>NZ_FWXV01000002.1 GCF_900176515.1 Kibdelosporangium aridum | reverse complement strand
GGCCAGCTTGGCCAGGCGCTCCTGCAGCTTCTCGCGGTCGTAGTCCGAGTCGCTCTTCTCGATCTCAGCGCGGATCTGGTTGACCCGGCCCTGGATCTGCTCGGCGTCACCGGCACCCTCGACGATCGTGGTCTCGTCCTTGGTCACGACGACCTTGCGGGCCTTGCCCAGCAGCGAGATGTCGGCGTTGTCCAGCTTGAGGCCCACGTCCTCGCTGATGACCTGGCCGCCGGTCAGGGTGGCCATGTCCTGCAGCATCGCCTTGCGGCGGTCACCGAAGCCAGGAGCCTTGACCGCGACGGACTTGAAGGTGCCACGGATCTTGTTCACGACCAGGGTCGCCAGGGCCTCGCCCTCGACGTCCTCGGCGATGATCAGCAGCGGCTTACCGGCCTGCATGACCTTCTCCAGCAGCGGGAGCAGGTCCTTGACCGACGAGATCTTGGAGCCGAACAGCAGGATGTACGGGTCCTCAAGGACCGCTTCCTGACGCTCGGGGTCGGTCACGAAGTAACCGGAGATGAAGCCCTTGTCGAAGCGCATACCCTCGGTGAGCTCGAGCTCGAGGCCCAGGGTGTTGCTCTCCTCGACGGTGATGACGCCTTCCTTGCCGACCTTGTCCAGCGCCTCGGCGATCAGCTCGCCGATCGTGGTGTCAGCGGCGGAGATGGAGGCCGTGGCAGCGATCTGCTCCTTGGTCTCGATCTCCTTGGCGACCTTGTGCAGCTGCTCGGTCACGGCCTCGACAGCCTGCTCGATGCCGCGCTTGAGCGACAGCGGGTCGGCGCCGGCCGCGACGTTGCGCAGGCCCTCGCGAACGAGCGCCTGTGCCAGCACGGTGGCGGTGGTGGTTCCGTCGCCAGCGACGTCATCCGTCTTCTTGGCGACCTCTTTGACCAGCTCGGCCCCGATCTTCTCCCACGGGTCCTCGAGCTCGATCTCCTTGGCGATGGAGACGCCATCGTTGGTGATCGTCGGCGCGCCCCACTTCTTCTCGAGCACGACGTTACGGCCCCTCGGGCCGAGCGTCACCTTGACGGCGTCGGCGAGGGTGTTCAGGCCGCGCTCGAGTCCGCGGCGCGCGTCCTCGTCAAACGCGATCAGTTTGGCCATTGCGGTGTGTCCTCCGCCTGCTTGCTTACGTTGGGGGTCGTGAGGCAGTGCCCCACGACGAACACTGTGCTCAGCCAGGTGTGGCGCCCGCGACGGACGACCGAGGGTGACCCGGTCTCACCATCCCGACTAGCACTCAACTCTACCGAGTGCTAACACGTGTTTAGCACTCGACAGGGGAGAGTGCAAGAAACGCAGGTCAACCGGCAGATGGAATGACGGTGAGGTTGGACGGCAGCGTCCGGCGCGTCGACGGCGTGGTCGCCCGCGGCTTCGTCTGCGTGCCTGAGCCCTCGCCGACCGGGATCTGCGGAACGGTCGTGTTCTGCTGCGGGCCGCTGTTGCTGCCGTTGCTTGAGACCAACACGATGACCAGCACGACGGCCGCGATCGCGATCAGTCCGACCAGGACAGGAACCAGCCATCGCTTGCTGCCCTTGTCGGACGTGAACGCTGACGAGCCGACCGGTGTCGGCGGCCGCAACCGGACGAAGTCCCCTGGTCCCTGCTGCTGCGGTTGCTGCGGCGGCTGCTGGGGCTGTTGCTGCGGCGGCCGGTACTGCTGCGGCTGCGGAGGGGGTGGAGGCGCCGTGGCCGGGCGTGGGACCTCACGGCGAGGCGCGTGCTGGAGGGCCTGGCGGGCCGCGCCGATCAGCGCCTTGCAGTCGAGGTAGCGGACCTTCGGGTCCTTGGCCATGCCACGGCGGATCACCTCGTCGATCGCACCCGGCAACGCCACCAGGCCGGTCACCGCAGGCGGGTCGAGGTTCAGGTGGCCCTGGATGACCTCGGGCACCTTGCCCTGGAACGGCGGCCGCCCGGTCAGGCAGGCGAACAGCACGCAGGCCAGCGAGTACGCGTCCGTCCGCGCGTCAACGGGCTCACCGCGCAGGTGCTCAGGAGCGGCGTACGTCGGCGAGCCGAGGAAGTCGCCGCTGCGGGTGCGGTGACCCGTGGCGCCGCGCCTGGTCAGGCCGAAGTCGGCGAGATAGACGTGCTCGGTCGACGTCTCCCTGCTGGTCACCAGCACGTTGGCCGGTTTGACGTCGAGATGTACCAGGCCGCGGTCGTGCAGCGTGTCGAGTGCCTCGGCGACCTGGCCGAGCAACGAGAGCGTGCGCTCCGGCGAGATCGGGCCGTTCTTGATGATGCTGGCCAGGTCGGAGCCGTCGACCAGGCGCATGGCGATGTAGAGCAGCCCGTCGACCTCACCGAAGTCGTAGAGCGGCACGACGTTCGCGTGATCGATGGCGGAGGTGTTTCTGGCCTCGTCCACGAAGCGCTCACGGAACTCCGCGTCCTCACCCAGGTGCTCACCGATGACCTTGAGGGCCACCTTGCGGCCGAGGCGGACGTCGGTGGCCTTGTACATCACGCTCATGCCGCCACGGCCGAGCACACCGTCGATCCGGTAATGCCCTAGGCGACGCCCGGTGAGGTCCTCCGACACGCAGCGCAGCCTAACGCCCGCCTACGACGCCACGTGGACGTATCCGCCAATTGGCCAGCCCGGCGGTCAGGACAGCGCCGCGATCATCGCCTGTGGTTTCCGGGTCTGGGTCAGTACCTGACCCGGACCGGCGAAGTCCAGCAGCAACCCTTCACCGGTCCGCATCGACTGCGGCAGGCTCTGGCTGATCGCACGCAGGCGCGTCTGGGTGCCTTCGGTGTAAGCGACCACACACGCCGGGGTGACTGTGATCGCCGCGCCCGGCTCCAGATTGACCACGTCCAGCGCGCCGCACGAGCTGAGCACCACGGATCCCTGGCCGGACACGTGGTCGAGGAAGCCTTGCTCGGCGCCGAACATCGGCCGGAACGGCGCCCAGTTGGCGTCGAACTGGATCGTGCTCGACGCGGCCAGCGTGCTGCCCCGCGTCACGCACCAGCCGGTGATGCCCTCCAGCTCGAGCGTGTAGACCTCGCCGGGCAGTGAGGGCGCCACGTCAACCCAGCCGCCCTCGGGCGGCGCGGTGAACAGCGTCGGCTGGACCCGCTTGCTTCGTCCGCCGCCTCTCGGCCGCACATCGATCGCCACGCCGTAGCTCGCCGAGAGCAGTGCGTCGTAGTCGGCCTGGATCGCCTCGCCGGGCGCCAGCAACAGCCTGGCCACGCCGTACGCAGGGGTGTGTCGGGTCCGGACCTGCAACGTTCCCCTCCGTGTTCACGCGTACCGTCGCACCACAAGTCTTTCACGCCACGATGCCGTTGCTGTGCGCAACGAGGCAGGATGCACTCGTGCCGAACACAGCGACCAGACCTCGCAGCGTCGATTCCTACCGGGCGACCATCGCGGCGCTGGTGACCGACCTGCCGATCGAGCGACTTCCGGTGGCGGACTGCCTCGGACTGGTACTCGCCGAAGATGTGACGGCGCCCATCGCGTTGCCGCCGTTCGACAACTCCGCCATGGACGGATACGCCGTGCGGTCCGTCGACGTGGTTGGCGCGAGCGAGGACAACCCCGTTGAGCTGCCGGTGTCCGAGGACATCCCGGCTGGCCGGACCGACGTGGTCCCGCTGCTGCCCGGCACGGCGCACCGGATCATGACAGGCGCGCCCGTACCGCCCGGCGCGGACACGGTTGTCCAGGTTGAGCTGACGGACTCGGGCGTGGACAAGGTGCGCATCTTCACGCCCGTGGCCCTCGGCACGCACCTACGGCGCACGGGCGAGGACGTCCGTGAAGGCTCGACGGTCATGACGGCAGGGACCGTGCTGCGCCCGGCCCAACTCGGGTTCCTGGCCGCGCTCGGGTTGCCCGACCTGCCTGTCCGTAGGCGCCCGCGCGTGCTGATCCTGTCCACCGGCACCGAGCTGGTCGAGCCAGGAAGGCCGCTCGCAGCTGGGCAGATCTACGAGTCCAACAGCGTGCACATCGCCGCGGCCGTCGAGGAGATCGGCGGCGTCGCGCACGTCCTGCGGTCAGTGCCGGACGACGTCGAGGCGCTGTACAAGACGCTCGAGCCGCATCTGCACGACCATGACCTGCTGATCACCACCGGCGGCGTGAGCGCGGGTGCGTACGAGGTGGTCAAGGACGCTCTCGCGGGTGAGGGCGTGGAGTTCCTCAAGGTCGCCGTGCAGCCGGGCGGTCCGCAGGGATTCGGCTCATACATGGGTTTGCCCGTTGTCACATTGCCTGGCAACCCAGTGAGCGCGGCCCTGTCGTTCGAGCTGTTCGTACGGCCCGCGTTGCTGCGTGCGATGGGACGCCCGGACGTCGACCGCAAGCGGGTGACGGCGAAGGCCAGTGCGGCGATGACCTCGCCAGCCGGAAAGAAGCAGTACAGGCGGGGTTATCACGAGGCCGGGTCGGTCCAGGCCGTGCCGGTCGGCGGGCCGGGGTCGCACCTGCTGATGGCGTTCGCGCAGGCCAACTGCCTGATCGAGATCCCGGAGGACGTCACCGAGGTGCCCGAGGGCGGCGACGTACAACTCGTCATGCTCGTTCCGTGACGGATGCACACATAGAGCCATTGATCCCACCTTTACATCGGCCTAAACTGGGGAAATCGGGTAAACCACGTGGATGAACCCACCGGTGCCGGTGCATCGTCGGGGGGATGCATCGGCACCTGGTCCAACCAAGTCGGGCAGACTTGAGGCCACATATCACCCGTCGTGATCAAGAAAAGGCCGCAGTGACTTCTTCCCCGAACCGTCCCGTCGCCCACTTCGTCGAGCTTGCGCGCGGGATCGTGCCACCCATGAACCCGGCAGGCCGCCCATTCGTGCTGGCAGCCGCCGCGCTCACACTCGTGCTGCGCAAGGTCTGGCGGCCGCTCGGGGTCGTCGGCGCACTGCTGACCGGCTGGACGGCCTGGTTCTTCCGCGAGCCCAAGCGGGTCACGCCGACCCGGTCCGGCCTCGCCGTCGCCCCGGCTGACGGTACGGTCTCGCAAGTCTCCGAGGTCGTCGCGCCGCCGGAGCTCGGCCTCGGCGACACCCCGATGCTGCGGGTCAGCGTGTTCCTCTCGGTGTTCGACGTGCATGTCCAGCGCGTGCCCGCGGCAGGCGAGGTGGTCCGCAAGATCTACCACCCGGGTAAGTTCCTGTCCGCTGACCTGGACAAGGCCAGCGAGGAGAACGAGCGCAACACGGTGCAGCTGCGCACCGAGGACGGCCACACCCTGGTCGTCGTGCAGATCGCCGGTCTCGTGGCACGGCGGATCGTCTGCCACATCGACGAAGGCGACAAGGTCACGGCCGGAGCCACGTACGGCCTGATCCGGTTCGGCTCCCGAGTGGACACCTACGTGCCGCTCGGCAGCCGCGTGCTGGTCGAGCCTGGCCAGCGGACGATCGGTGGGGAGACCGTCCTCGCCGAACTGGGAGGCTGAGCCAGATGGCGGCACGGACCGCCCCCGGAGTGCGGCTACTGCCCAACGCCATCACGGTCCTCGCGATGTGCGCGGGCCTGTCGGCCGTGCAGTTCGCCTTGCACGGCAACTACGAAGCCGTGCTGGCGTCGATCTTCGCCGCGGCGATCCTCGACAGCCTGGACGGCCGGATCGCCCGGTTGCTCGACGCGACCAGCAAGATGGGTGCGGAGCTGGACTCGTTGTCGGACGCGATAGCGTTCGGCGTCGCGCCCGCACTTGTGTTGTACCAATGGAAACTCGGTGAGGCATCGACCCGCGTGGGGTGGATCTTCGCGTTGGTGTTCGCGGTGTGCATGATCCTTCGGCTGGCACGCTTCAACACCCTGTTGGACGACACGAACCAGCCGCCGTACGCCAAGGAGTTCTTCGTCGGCGTGCCCGCTCCCGCGGGTGGCATGCTCGCGCTGCTGCCGATGATCGTGTGGCTGGAGTTCGACCGCGCCGAAGGCTGGTGGACCAACCAGGGCGTCGTGATGATCTGGACCGTTGCCGTGGCTGCGTTGCTGATCAGCCGGATTCCCACGCTCTCGGTCAAGACGACGCGCGTTCCGCCGCGCATGGTCGTGCCGGTTCTCGTTGGCGTGACGATGCTCGCGGCCGCGGTGGTGACCTTCCCGATCGCGGCGCTCGGCATTTTCCTGATCGTCTACTTGCTGCACATCCCATACGCGGTGCACAGGAAGCACTGGCTGGCGAATCACCCTGAGGCTTGGGACGTTCCGCCGCAGGAGCGCCGGGCCATCCGGAGGAGCCAGGCTCGCCGGTTGGGGTTGCGTCCGCCGCTGCGTCGCCGCGTCGCCGGGATGGCGCGGCGGGTGCGCATCGTTGGCCGTCGGAGTGACGACGGCGACCAGTTACACGCCGGGTGGCAGTCGTACTTGCCGCCGGAGCAGCATCCGCACGTGATCGGCCCGCTGCCCAAGCGCCGGAGCTGGCGACGGATCGGACTGCGACGTCAGCAGCGTCCACCCCGCGAACGCGGTTAATTCAGTTGGCGGATTCGGCACCATCGAGACATGCGGTCATTTGAGGAGCTCGTAGCCGAGGCGGACGCCGAGCCGACTGAGGGCTGGGATTTCTCGTGGTTCGAAGGCCGGGCGACCGAAGCCCGGCCTTCGTGGCGATACCAGCAGTCCATGGGCGGGCGCATGGCCGAGGCGAGCGCGGCGCTGGACATTCAGACCGGTGGCGGCGAGGTTCTCGCGGGAATACCCAAACGCCCACCCCTTTGTGTCGCAACGGAAGCGTGGCCGCCGAACGTGGCCAAGGCGACGGCGTTGCTGCATCCGTTGGGCACGGTTGTTGTCGCTTCGCCCAATGAGGAGCCGTTGCCCTTTGCGGATGGCGCCTTTGATCTCGTGGTGAGCAGGCACCCGGTCAAGCCGCGCTTCGACGAGATCGCGCGGGTCCTCCAGCCTGGTGGCACGTACTTCGCCCAGCACGTGGGCCCAGCCAGCGTGTTCGAACTGGTCGAGTTCTTCCTCGGGCCACAGCCGAGGGACGACCGGCAGCCCGGCCGGGAGCGCGCCGAGGCTGAGGCGGCCGGGCTGGAGATCGTCGACCTGCGCACCGAGCGGCTGCGGATGGAGTTCTTCGACATCGGCGCGGTGGTGTACTTCCTGCGCAAGGTGATCTGGATGGTACCGGGCTTCACCTCCGCGCAGTACATGCCCAAGCTCAGGGAACTGCACGAGCGGCTGCCCTTCGTCGCGCACAGCAGCCGCACGCTGTTCGTCGCCCGTAAACCCTGAGAAATCCAGTGGTCGAGGCCACTGTCCCGCAGGGTTGTAAATACATAAGTGCGTGATACAACTATCTGTGTGGATCTGCGTACGACTGCCCCGGCTGCCGAACTGGCGGTGGCGATGGAGAGCGTGGTCCGGCTGGTGCGCACGCTCAGCCCGGCGACTGGCCTGTCGTTCACCGCCGCGGGAGTCCTGGCGGCGCTCGAGCGGTCGGGACCGCGTCGACTGACTGAGCTGGCCACCGCGGAAGGCGTGTCGCAGCCCGCGATGACCCAGTTGATCTCGCGCTTGCAGGACAGCGGGCTCGTCGAACGGGTCACCGATGAGCACGACCGACGGGTTGTCCAGGTCCACATCACCAAGACCGGGCGTGACCAGGTCGCGTACCGCAGGCAGATCCGGGCCGAGCGGCTGGCTGAGCTGCTCGACGAGCTCGATCCGGCACACTACGAGGCGTTGACCGCCGCGATTCCCGCGATCAACGCACTGAGGGAACTCGCGGGGATGCAGAAATGACCAGTGATACCAACCTTTTCCGGCAACCGAAGGCCGTGTTCGCTGTCGCTTTCGCGTGCGTGGTCTCGTTCATGGGCATCGGGTTGGTCGACCCGATCCTGCCCGCGATCTCGCAAGACCTGAACGCCACGCCGAGCCAGGTGACCCTGCTGTTCACCAGCTACCTGGTGATCACCGCGATCGCCATGCTGATCACCGGGTGGGTGTCCAGCCGGATCGGCGCGAAGAAGACGCTGATCACCGGGCTGGCGATCATCGTGGTGTTCAGCGCGCTGGCCGGGGCGTCCGACAGCATCGGTGGGATCGTCGGCTTCCGCGCCGGCTGGGGCGTGGGCAACGCCCTGTTCATCGCGACTTCGCTGGCCGTGATCGTGGCGTCGGCGACCGGCGGCTTCGTCGGCGCGATCATCCTGTACGAGACCGCGCTCGGTCTCGGCATCGCCGTGGGCCCGTTGGTCGGCGGATTGCTCGGTGAGGTCAGCTGGCGTGGGCCGTTCTTCGGCGTCGCGGTGTTGATGGCGATCGCGCTGCTGGCCACGATCGTCTTGCTCGACCCCACACCGAAGCCGGAACGGAGAACATCTCTGGTCGAGCCGCTGAAAGCGTTGCGGCACCGGGGTTTGCTGATCCTGTCGTTGACCGCGCTCTGCTACAACTGGACGTTCTTCACGATGCTGGGGTACGCGCCGTTCCCGATGAAACTCGGCGCGATCCAACTCGGGTTCGTGTTCTTCGGCTGGGGTCTGCTGGTCGCGATCTTCTCGGTGTTCGCGGCGCCCCGGTTGCAGCGGCGGTTCGGCATCGCCCGCACGCTCAGCATCAACCTCGCCCTGTTCGCGGTGGTGATGCTGGGTATCGCGATCTGGACCGACTCGACGACCGCGCTTGTCGTGCTGGTGATCGTGGCCGGTGTGTTCATCGGCATCAACAACACCGTGACCACGCAAGCCGTGATGAGCGTGTCACCGATCGAGCGACCGATCGCGTCGGCGGCGTACGGCTTCGTGCGGTTCATCGGCGGCGGCCTGGCCCCGTTCGTGGCGGGCAAGCTGGTCGAGGCCACGAACGTGCACGTGCCGTTCTACATCGGAGCGGCGGTGCTGGTGCTCGGTATCGGGATACTTTCGTTGGCACGTAAGGAACTCGCGCAGGCCGAGCAAGTGCAGGAGGCTGCTCCGGCCGCGCCGGTTCAGGGCAATGTCATCGTGGCCGCCATCAACGACTCGCCCACGGCCGACGCAGTCGTGGACGCCGCCGTCAACCTGGCCAAGGTGCACAACCGGACTGTCCACGTGGTGCACGTCCAAGAACAGGCCGTGACCGTCAGCGAGGACCCGCACGCCGCCGAGGCGGTGGTCCAGCGTCAAATCAGCCGGGTCAAGGGCGTGACCGGCGAAGTACTCCACGGCGCCTCGCGTCACGGCGACATCGGCCGGCTCGTCGCCGAGTACGCCGACCAGCACGGCGCCCGAGCGATCGTGGTCGGCGTGCCGACCCACGGCGGGCTGTCGGCGTTGGTCGAGGCCAGCGCCAGCCAGGAGCTCTGGCAACACGCCAAGGCCCACATCCTGATCGTGAACCCTGCCCTCAAGCAGGCGCCACAACCCGTAGGCTCGCATGCGTGACATCGCCCCAGATCACGCTGACCGCCAGGTTGACCCCGTCGGCCATCGACACCCGGCGGGGTGTCGTCCGGCTGCACCCGGAAGTCCTTGACGCCCTTGGCCTGCGGCAGTGGGACTCGGTCAAGCTGATCGGCGCGCGATCCAGCGTCGCCTTGGCCGCGGCGAGCGAAAACCTTCCCGGCGTTGCCCTGCTCGACGACATCACGCTGACGAACCTGGGCATCGTCGAAGGCTCTGAGGTCGTGGTCTCACCCGTGGCTGTGGCCGCCGCGCGGTCGATCACGGTGGCCGGTTCGCGGCTCGCCACGACCGCGGTCACCCCGCAGACCCTGCGTCTGGCCCTGATGGGCAAGGTGTTCACAGTCGGTGACGCCGTGTCGTTGCTGCCGCAGGACCTCGCCCCTCCGCCCGAGGCGGACGTGACCGCGGCACGTCAGCGGCTCTCCCAAGCCATTGGGATGACCTGGACCAACGAGCTGATCACCATCACCGCGTCGGATCCGGCTGGAGCCGTCGCGGTCGCGCCGTCCACAGTGGTCAGCTGGCGGGACGGCGCGCGGACCGCGGAGATCACTTCCGGCTCCACCCAAGGCACCGCGCAGAGCCAGATCATCGAGGACGCCGTGATTGTCGCCAAGGGAATCGACACAGCGGAGATCGACACTTCACCCGCCGAAGCCCCGCTGCCCGTCGCCGATCTGGTGGGCGCCGTCGATGCGGCTCGTAAGCTGACCGAATGGCTGGAGCTGGCCTTCCAGCGGCCGGAACTGCTCAAGAAGCTCGGTGCCGCACCACGCCTCGGCGCTTTGGTCAGCGGTCCGGAAGGCGTCGGCAAGGCGAGCGTCGTCCGGTCGGTCGCCAACGCGGTGGACGCTCGCATTGTCGAAGTCGCGGCGCCCTCGATCGCCGTTCTGGAAGCGAATGCCGCGGCTGCCAAGGTTCGCGCGGCGGTTGCCGAGGCCAAGAAGAGCACTCCGGCCGTGCTGTTGCTGACCGATGTGGACGCTCTGCTGCCCGCCAGCAATCCCCCGCCGGTCGCGACGATCGTGCTGGACTCGTTGCGTGCCGCGGTGAACACGCCGCGTCTGGCGATCGTCGCGACGACTGCGCACCCCGAGGCCATCGATCCACGGTTGCGGACGGTCGAGCTGCTCGACCGTGAACTCGCACTTCCCTTGCCGACCAGCAAAACGCGGGCCGACTTGCTGCGCGTGCTGATGCGGGACGCACCCATGGAGTCCGATGTGGACTTCGGTGTGATCGCGGATCGCACGCCCGGCTTCGTTGTCGCGGACTTGGTCGCGCTGCGGCGTGAGGCATCGGTCCGCGCGGCGCTCCGCCAGAAAGACGCCCCCGAGCCGAAGATCTCCGCCGAGGACATGGTCGGCGCGCTGGAGACGGTCCGGCCGACTTCGATGTCCTCTTCGGACAACCTGCAGACCGGCGGGTTGACGCTCGACGCCGTAGGCGACATGAGCGAGGTCAAGCAGTCGCTGACAGAAGCTGTGCTGTGGCCGCTGCAGTACCCTGATTCCTTTGCCCGCCTTGGCGTTCAGGCTCCGCGCGGCGTCCTGCTGTACGGCCCGCCAGGTTGCGGCAAGACGTTCCTGATCCGCGCGCTGGCCGGAACGGGTCGGCTGAACGTGATGTCCGTCAAGGGCGCCGAGCTGATGGACAAGTGGGTCGGCGAGTCCGAGCGAGCCGTGCGGGAGTTGTTCCGCCGCGCCGCGGAAGCCGCGCCAGCCATGATCTTCCTCGACGAGGTCGACGCATTGGCCCCGCGCCGTGGCCAGTCCAGCGACTCAGGCGTCGCCGACCGCGTAGTCGCCGCGCTGCTCACCGAACTGGACGGTGTGGAGCCGTTGCGGGACGTGATCGTTGTCGGCGCGACCAACCGCCCCGAGCTGATCGACCCAGCATTGCTGCGGCCAGGCCGATTGGAGCGGATCATCTACGTCCCGCCGCCCGACGGCGAAGCCCGGGCGGCGATCCTGCGCTCGTCGGCCCGCAACACGCCGCTGGCTGACGACGTTGATCTGGACGCACTGGGCGAGACGTTGGATCGCTACTCGGCAGCGGACTGCGCGGCCTTGATCCGCGAGGCCGCGTTGACCGCGATGCGGGAATCCCTTGAGGCCACAGTGGTCACGGCGGCGCACCTGGCCAAGGCGAGGGAGGCCGTCCGGCCTTCCCTCGACCCAGCCCAGTTGGCCTCGCTGGAGGCCTACGCGAAGTCGCGTTAGCGGACGGAGAGCTCGGTCGGCGTCGCGAAGACGTCGACCATGGCTCCGCCACGCAACACCGTCACGGGCAGCTCCGTGCCGATCGCGTCGGCGAAGAGCTGCTTCTGGATTCCTTGTGCGTCACTGACTTGCTTACGCCCCACGGTCAGCACGAGGTCGCCCGAGTGCAGTCCTGCCCTGTGCGCGGGGCTGCCCGTGACGACCTCGACGACCCGGAGGCCGGCCTTCTGCCCGGTCCGTGCGGCCACGTCGTCAGGCAGAGGCGCGGGCATGCTGACCAGACCGAGGTAGGCCCGGCGGACTCGGCCGTCGGAGATCAACGTTTGCACGATCCGCATGGTCGTCACGTTCACCGGCACCGCGAGACCGAGCCCGAACCCGGCGACCGCGGTGTTGATCCCGACGACCCGGCCGTCGGAGTCGGCGAGGGCGCCGCCCGAGTTGCCAGGGTTCAATGCCGCGTCGGTCTGGATCACGTCCTCGATCACCCGGCCCGCCTTGCCTTGCCGAACCGGAAGGGCCCGGCCGAGAGCGCTGACCACTCCCGCGGTCACCGAACCGTTGAGGCCGAGCGGGTTGCCGACCGCGACCACGAGCTGGCCGACCTCAAGCTCGTCGGCGTTGCCCAAAGTCGCCGGTGGCGGAATCTCGCCCCGCGCGCTCAACACCGCCAGGTCCGACAGCGGGTCGACCCCGACGACTTCGAAAGTCGCGTCACTACCGTCGGCGAACGTGGCCGTACCACGCCTCGCGGTCCCGACGACGTGTGCGTTTGTCAGCAGACGGCCGTTTTCGAACACGACGGCCGAGCCGCTGCCGTTGTCCAGCCGCACGCTTGCCACGTGCGGAGTCACCGATTTGGCAACGGAGCTAACCGTCTTGGAGTACTCGTCCACCGCCACCACCGCCCATTGCCGTGATTACACCGTTGCACCCTTAACAACGTTACCTGGGCGTGCGTGTTCCACGGACCTGCTGAGCAGGGGATTCTTACTTCGACTTCTCGTCGTACTCGCGCGTGACGATCACGATGATGCCGGGCGAGGCGTCCTTGATGCCGTCGAACCGGGGCTCGACACGCAGCCCGAACTGCTGCGCCAGCTCCTTGGCTTGAGCCTCCTCAGCCGTGCCCGGCCGGTAGTAGACCGTCGTGACGGGAACCTTGCCCTGGTGGGGTCCCGTGTCGACCACGTTCCAGCCACTGGCGCGGAAGTCACTCGCGGCACGCTCGGCCAAGCCCTCGATGAAGCTGTTGTTGTAGACCCGGACCGGCTCCGAGCGGTTCGGCGGCTGTGGCGGAGGTGCCGGAGGCGATACCGAACTGGTCGTGGTCGGCGGCGCGGGCGGCGGCACCGTGCTCGTGGCGCTCGTCGTCGGCGGGGCCGGCGGCGCGCTCGTCGGCGTCTCCGACGGCGGAGGCGGCGGTGGCTGCGATTCGGAGGACGGAGGCGGCGGGGCCGCTTGCTCCGAATCACCACCCCCGAGCAGTTGGATGAGTCCGATCACCAGTGCGATCAGGGCGAGCGCGAGCAGGCCCAGTCCGGCCAGGCGAGCCGGCCGGGTGGGTCCTGCCTGCTCGGGTGAGGTCATGTCTGTTCGACACCCAGCCTTCGTGCTCCACGGACCCGGACGCGACCGCTGCGGAGCCGCCGGAGGCGTTTCACCAGCAACGGATCGGCCATCAAGGCCTCGTGCTTCTCGATCAAGTCGTTGACCAACTGGTAGTAACGGGTGGGTGAGATCCCGAAGATCTCCCTGATCGCCTGGTCCTTCGCGCCGGCGTACTTCCACCACTGGCGCTCGAAGGCGAGGATCACCCGTTCCCGCTCGGTCAAGCCGTCGTGCGGCCCGCCCTCGGGGACCAGTGCCTCTGCGGCGTCCATCCGGCTCCTCGGTTCGCGGTCAGGATTCCCGTACCCGTCTGGGAAGAATCACACGCATGTGATTTCCGCCCCGTCATTACATCACGCCCCCGCTCTCGACTGTCGGTCATGTCACCCGGCGCGTCCGGATCGAGCAGTCGCCGCTGGATAGAGTGCCTGCCATGGCTGTACACCCGATCCGTGTCGTCGGTGACCCTGTTCTACACAACCCCACCGACAAAGTTGCCACATTCGACGCCGAACTTCAGCAGCTCGTCGAAGACATGTTCGAGACGATGGCGGCCGCGAACGGGGTGGGCCTCGCGGCCAACCAGATCGGCATCCCGCTGCGCCTGTTCGTCTACGACTGCCCGGACGACGAAGGCGTGCGGCACCGCGGTCTGGTGATCAACCCGGTACTGGAGACATCCGAACGTCCGGAGACCATGCCCGACCCGGACCATGACTTCGAGGGCTGCCTGTCCGTGCCGGGCGAGACGTACCCGACCGGCCGGGCGTCGTGGGCCCGCGTCACCGGCCAGGACGTCGACGGATCGGAGCTCACGGTCGAGGGCACGGGTTTCTTCGCCCGTTGCCTGCAGCATGAGACCGACCACTTGGACGGCCTGCTGTACCTGGACCGGTTGGTCGGCCGGTATGCCAAGCAGTCGAAGAAGATGCTCAAGCGCAACGGGTGGGGTGTGCCCGGCCTGTCATGGGACCCGGCTACCGAGCCTGACCCTTTCCAGGACTAGGCGTTACTGAACTCGAACCGCCGCAAAGATGGCTGGCTTTAGCGCTGTGCCTCGATCAGGTCGAGGTCGCGGACGCAGAAGCGGTGGTGCTCGAAGGTCTCGTTGAGCACGGTGCGGAGGCACTGCCGCACCGAGCGGCCCCGGGCGTATGGCGGCCAGACATCGTCGTCGGGCACCGGCGCTGGCGCTGCGAGCTGCACGGCGGTGACCTCGTCGAGCCAGGCCTCGAGCTCGGCGGCCTGTGCGTCACGCACGCTCACGATCTCGTCGAGGGCCGGATCGAGCGAGAGGTCAAGCCCGTGCGCTTCACGGTAGGGCTCGACGGTCGGCCCGATGCCCATCGGCGTGAACAGCTCCGTCGAGCCCAGGCAGCAGCGGCGGAACCACGAGTCGTGGACGAAGACCAGGTGGCGCATCGTCTGCACCGCCGACCACTCGTCGTTCACGCTGCGGCGCTCGATGCCGGGCGTACGGCGGATTCGCTCGATCGTGGCGGCCCAGCCGGCATGGAGCTGACGCGATGCCTCGCGCAGATCGGCAGGGTCCTCGGAACGGAGCAGCACCCGCACCGGATGACGCCGGTCGAGCTCTGCCTCCACGTACTCGCTGACCTCGACACCGTTCACCACGAGGTTGGTGACGAGCCCGTCGATCACGGCATCCTGCATGACCACGCCGATCAGGCGTGCCCCGGTCAGATCGCACTCGCGGAACTCCGCACCGTGCAGGTCTTCGTCGACATACCGCGTCATGGTCCGCATAGTAGGTCCGAGCACCGACAAACCAGCCTCCTCGGCTTGATTTGGCCTCTTCCAGGTCCTGACCGAGCGCGAAGAACGCGCCACCCAGTCCAAACAGCCCTCAAGGTTTGAGGGCTTCGAGGAGTTCCTGTGCGCCCTCGGTCGCGCTGTCCGCGGAGACGTCCGGGTTGCCGATCCGGGGATCCCAGTTGAGGTCGTAGAACAACTCTGTGACGCCCTGCTCGCCGAGCCACTCGGCGTCGGCACGGATCTGCGAGTACGACCCGGAAAGCCTGCCCACGCGCTCGCCAGGGCGCACTACGCCCCGAACGACGACACGTACCCCGGCCGGGTCCTTGCCTGCCTCGACGGCGGCCGCACGGACGATGTCGATCTGCGCCGAGATCTCGTCCAAATTGGTGGCGCTGCGGGACATCCAGCCGTCGGCGATGCGTCCGGCGCGGCGGAGGGCCGCGGGCACGGCACCGCCGAGGAGCACCGGTGGCCCGGGCTTCTGCACGGGCTTGGGGTCCATCCGTGACGGCGGCACGGTGTAGAACTCGCCGTCGAAGCTGCTCACCTCGTCCGCCCACAGGGTGCGTAGGACCTGCAGGTACTCCACGGTCCGAGCGCCTCGCCGCTCCATCGACGAGTCGGAGGCGGTGAACTCCTCCTGCAGCCAGCCCGCGCCAAGACCCAGGTCCACGCGCCCACCTGACAGCAAGTCCAGCGTCGAGAACTGCTTGGCCACGTACGCGGGCGACACGAACGGGAAGTTGATCAGTGCGACCCCGAGCCGGATGGTCGTGGTGCGAGCGGCCATGAACGCCATGGCCACCGTGGGGTCGAGGACGCTGCGGTAGACCGCGTCGAGTCCGTGTTCGGCCGGAACGAGCAGCCGGTGGAACGTCCACAACGACGAATAGCCCAGCTCCTGCGCTGACACGGCGAACCGGGCGAGGTTGTCAGGGGTGGCCCAGGCACCCGCCACCGGGGCGCCGAATCCGATCTTCATACAACGACCGTATTCTGCCGCCACGGCAGGTCGGGCAGGGAGGCCAACTCCTCATACGAAGTGCTCACGGCCAGCTCCTCGTATCGGCCGGCGATCAGGAACGACCGCAGCCGCTGGGCTTGCCGCGCGGTGAAGCAGTGGCCGGTCAGCAGGAACGGCAGCACCAGGCGCCAGTACGCGACCTGTGAGGCCCGGTGCCGGTGCGGCGCCCGCAGGACCACCCGGGCCTGACGTAACAAGTGCTCGTTCGGGGTCATATCGCCGCCGGCCAGCCAGCGCTTCTCCTCGGCGATCGCGCAGTACGCGCATTCGATTTCCCCGGTGGTGGCCTCACGCCCGCAGCCGGCGCAGTTCGACAGCCGCAACGCCCAGTCCAGACAGGTCCACGGATACGTGTGGCCGTCATCGGTCAGCACCGCCGATATCAGGTCCGACGGCGTCCCTGCCAGCGCGTTGAGCCAGTCAGCCGCCCAGTACCGGTCCACGAAGTCCTCGCACGCCGAACACTGTGGGTAACTACGGCCAGCGAATTCACCGCAGTCAGCGCATGGCTCGACCGCGTCGGGTCTGGCCAGCTGACGCAAGCCCGGTGCGGACGTCACAGCGAAACGGTACGCCAGTTGTCTTGGCAACGCGCGGTCATCGTGGTTATCGTCGAGAAGATTCACCAAACGTCGCGGGAGCTCGCGCCTAGGCGGGCTGAGAGGGCGGCTTGGTGTCCATTGAGGACCAGGCGCCGCCGACCGCATGAACCTGACCGGGTAATGCCGGCGTAGGGAAGGAAGGCGTTAATGACGGCGCTCGAAGACCGCACTGTCCAGCCGACCATCACAACCGGGCCGATCTCCGGCTCGCACAAGGAATACCGCGATATCGGCGACGGTATCAAGGTGCCCTTCCGCAGGGTGGAACTCACCAACGGCGAACACGTCGACCTCTACGACACCTCTGGCCCGTACACCGACGGCTCAGCGACCATCGACGTCCACAGTGGACTTCCCAGGATCCGGGAGAGCTGGGCACTCGAGCCGATCAACGGCGCGGTGACCCAATTGGCGTACGCCAAGGCCGGGATCATCACCAACGAGATGCGGTTCGTTGCCGCACGGGAAAAGATGGACCCGGAATTCGTCCGTTCGGAGGTTGCCATCGGCCGGGCGGTCATCCCGGTGAACCGCAACCACCCCGAGTCCGAGCCCGCGATCATCGGCAAACGGTTCCTCGTCAAGGTGAACGCCAACATCGGCAACTCCGCGGTGTCCTCGTCCATCGAGGACGAGGTGGACAAGATGGTCTGGGCCGCCCGGTGGGGTGCCGACACCATCATGGACCTGTCCACCGGCAAGCGGATCCACGAGACCCGCGAGTGGATCATGCGCAACTCCCCCGTGCCGATCGGCACAGTGCCCATCTACCAAGCGCTTGAGAAGGTCAACGGCGATCCGGCGAAGCTGAACTGGAGCGTCTACAAGGACACCGTCATCGAACAGTGCGAGCAGGGCGTGGACTACATGACTGTCCACGCTGGCGTGCTGCTGCGGTACGTCCCGCTGACCGCCAAACGTGTCACCGGCATCGTGTCGCGTGGCGGCTCGATCATGGCGGCGTGGTGCCTGGCGCACCACAAGGAAAGCTTCCTGTACACCAACTTCGAAGAGCTGTGCGACATCCTGCGTGCCTATGACGTGACTTTCTCACTGGGCGACGGGTTGCGACCCGGCTCGATCGCGGATGCCAATGACGAGGCGCAGTTCGCCGAACTGCGTACGCTCGGCGAGCTGACGCACATCGCGCGCGCCAAGGACGTCCAGGTGATGATCGAGGGCCCAGGGCACGTCCCGATGCACAAGATCATCGAGAACGTCAAGCTCGAAGAGGAATGGTGCGGCGAGGCGCCGTTCTACACCCTCGGTCCGCTCGCGACGGACATCGCGCCGGCGTACGACCACATCACCTCGGCCATCGGCGCGGCGCAGATCGGCTGGGCCGGGACCGCGATGCTCTGTTACGTCACCCCGAAGGAGCACCTCGGACTGCCCAACCGGGACGACGTGAAGGTCGGCGTGATCACGTACAAGATCGCGGCGCACTCGGCGGACCTCGCCAAGGGCCATCCGGGCGCTCAGGAGTGGGACGACGCGTTGTCCAAGGCCCGCTTCGAGTTCCGCTGGCACGACCAGTTCAACCTGTCCCTCGACCCGGACACGGCACGGTCCTACCACGACGAGACCCTGCCCGCGGAACCCGCGAAGACGGCGCACTTCTGCTCGATGTGCGGGCCGAAGTTCTGCTCGATGAAGATCACCCAGGACGTGCGCAAGTACGCCGAGGAACACAACCTGTCCACAGTGGACGCCATTGAGGCGGGGATGGACGAGATGTCGGAGGAGTTCCACAAGCATGGCGACAAGGTCTACCTCCCAGTGGTCGACTGACTCATGACGCCACCCACTGTCCTCACCATCGCCGGAAGCGATTCCGGCGGTGGTGCGGGCATTCAAGCCGATCTGCGGACCCTCTTCGCCTGTGGCGTGCACGGATTGACCGCGGTCACCGCGGTGACCGTGCAGAACTCCATAGGTGTCACCGGAATCGTGGAGATCCCGCCCGACGTGGTCGCCGCCCAGATCGAGGCGGTGGCCGTGGACATCGGGATCGGCGCGGCGAAGACCGGGATGCTGGCGAACGCCGAGATCATCCTGGCCATCGCGGGCGCCGCCGACCGGGTCGGGATCGGCCGTGGCGGCAGCACGCCGTTCGTGGTCGACCCGGTCTCCGCGTCGATGGGCGGTGACCAGTTGCTGCAGGACAACGCGCTGGACGCGTTGCGGGCCGAGTTGTTCCCGCGCGCCACCGTGATCACGCCGAACCTTGACGAAGTCCGCCTGCTGACAGGGATCGACGTGACCGACATAGCAACCCAGCGCGACGCCGCCAAGGCGTTGTTCGATTACGGCCCGGAATGGGTCGTAGTCAAAGCGGGCCACATGAAGAACGTCGACGACTGCGTCGATCTGCTCTACGACGGTTCGACGTTCCACGAGCTACCCGGGCCACGCTTCGACACCGGCAACACCCATGGCAGCGGCGACACGCTCGCCTCGGCCATTTCGTCGCAGCTGGCCAGAGGATCATCCGTGCCCGAAGCCGTCGCTTTCGGCAAGCGGTTCATCGTCCGGTCCGTACGGGACTCGTACCCGCTCGGCCAAGGCCACGGCCCGGTGTCACCTTTCTGGCGGTTGTCGCAGGAGGAGGTCTAGGCGCCGGGCCTGCACAGCACAGGGTTCTGCAGTTCGTCGCATGGCCGGTTGCCGTGCGAGCGAATGATGTCCTTGCCGACCTGGTTGGTCAGGTAGCGCAGGAAACTCGCGGCCAGCGAGTCCGCTTTGGGCTCCTGGTAGGTGTACGCGAACTCGGTCTCCCAGAACGGGTACGCGCCGTGCGTGGCCGCCTCCAGCGTTGCCTTCTGGCCGTCCATGCGCACCACCACCAGGTCGGTTCGCTTTGTGGCCGCGCCGAGTTCGGCGTACCCCAACGCTCCGCGGACCGAGGCCACACCGTTGAGCAGATCGTCGGTCCGGTCGCGTTCGCAGCGGATGATGCCCGGATCGCCGCCGCTGTCGCGGGTCCGGCAGTTGTCGGAGTTGGTCGCGGCTTCCCGTTTGCCCTGCAGGATCTGGTGCTGGAACGTCGTTCTGGTACCGGATCCGGGTTTGCGGCTGATCAACGTGACCGGCACGTCGTTGCCGCCGATCTCCCGCCAGTTCTGGACCTGCCCGTCGTACAACCGCCGGACTTGGTCGATGCTCAGGTCGCCGATGCCCGCGTCCTTGTTGACCACCAGGGTGAACAGCATGAACGCGACCGGCCTGGGTAACAGCTGCGGCTGCAGGTCCGCCTTGGCACCATCGGAGAACGCGAGCACCGG
Organism: Kibdelosporangium aridum; assembly: GCF_900176515.1. Classification (GTDB taxonomy): domain Bacteria; phylum Actinomycetota; class Actinomycetes; order Mycobacteriales; family Pseudonocardiaceae; genus Kibdelosporangium; species Kibdelosporangium aridum. Next base: position 1,972,613 of record NZ_FWXV01000002.1, on the reverse strand, counting down.
CGGCGACGCCTCGAGCTGGTCACCGGCTTCCTGCAGCGCAGAGAGACCGCCTGAACTGCCCTGGAAGTCGTAGGTGAAACTCGCGCCGGAGCACGTGTTCGCGTACATGTCACCGGCTTCCCGCATGACGGCTTCGATCGCGGTCGACCCGGTCAGCTTGACCGTCCCGGTGGCACAATCCAGCGGCACGTCCTCGTTGAACACTGTGACCAGGCCAAGCCCGAGGATCACCACAGTCATGAAGACCAGCAACGCCGTGGTCTGACGGGACATCCCGGTACCGGACGCCGTCATCTTGACGCGTCCGCCCTTGATCCCCGCCTCGATCCTGGGCTTGGGCGGCGGGCCGTCCTTGTCTCCCTTGACACGCTCAAGGACAGCCAAGACCTTGTAGTGGTCCGGGCGGTTCAGCGGCACTCGCGGCAGGGTGATGTACCCGATCGGCTCATCGGCCCCGTCGATCACGCCCCTCGCCAGCGCGTTGTTCTCGCCAGTGAAGTTGGTGTGCAGACTGCGCGGGTTGAGGTCGGTCACGACCATCCCGGCGACCGTCCGGCCGGGGAACAGGATCCGGACACCGACCTTGACGTCCGAGATGACCTGGTAGTCGTGCTCGTCGATGGTGGTCGCACCGGCGTTCTCGATCCGCACGAGCACGAACGACGGGTTCACCAAGGCGGCGGCGCCGCTTTCCGGCTTCATCCCGGCGAGTACCCCGGCGTACTTGGACCCGGCCTCCTCCATCGCCGTGGTGTCCATCTGCACGCGGTAGCCGAGCCGCTTGCGGCCGACGAAGAAGAATTCCCACAGAAATGCGAAACCCGGGACCGCGATACCGACAACCGACAGGACAAGTGCCCACAGGTCCAGATCCATCCGACGGCTCCCCCGCGTCCGGTACAGGAACGGTCAATCTAGATCGGCCGTACCGCTGGCCGGGGCACACTTCAGCAGGTGTTCACGCTCCCATCGCCAAGGAGTTATCCACCACCTGGCGCAACGGGGACTGCCCCGTTGACGCGTGTCCTTTACGCTTCAGCCCCGTGATCTCCCGGGAACAAGTGCGCACTCTGGTGACGCGCAAGGCCTTCCAGCGCTTCATCATCGGCGTGATCGTCTTCAACGCGATCACGCTCGGCTTCGAGACCTCGCCCGGCATCGTCGCCGAGTTCGGCAGCATCCTGCACTTCGCCGACCGGGCCGCGCTGGCGATCTTCGTCGTGGAGATCCTGCTGCGGATCTACGCGTTCGGCTGGGCGTTTTTCAAGGACTCGTGGAACATCTTCGACCTGGTCATCATCGGCATCGCGGTGGTGCCCGCGACCGGCGAGTTCTCCGTGCTGCGAGCGCTGCGGATTCTGCGAGTGCTGAGACTGATCTCGGTGGTGCCGTCGATGCGGCGCGTGGTGAGCGGCCTGCTGCTCGCGGTTCCGGGCATGGCGTCGATCGCGGCTTTGCTGGCGCTCGTGCTCTACGTCGCCGGGGTGATGGCCACGAAGCTGTTCCAGCACCTGCAGCCGCAGCACTTCGCTGACCTCGGTACGACGCTGTTCACGTTGTTCCAGATCATGACCGGCGAGGGCTGGCCGGACATCGCCAGGGAACTGATGCAGAAGGCACCGCTGGCGTGGATCTTCTTCGTCACGTACATCATCGTGTCCAGCTTCGCGGTGCTGAACATGTTCATCGCGGTGGTGGTCAACGGGATGGACCGCGGGATGACCGAGGAACTGGTCGAGGCCGAGGAGAAGCACGCGGCCGAACAGAAAGCCTCGGACGAGCTGCTGCTCACCGAGATCAGGGCGTTGCGCGCGGAGATCGCCGAGCTGCGGGCCGCACGTGACTGAATCGTTGCAACTCGATCTTGTCTGACAGCACCGAAGCGCTGCCCACCAGCGTCTACTCCTCGCTGAGCAGTTCTTCCAGCACAGGGATGGCGCTGATCAGCTGGGCCTGTTTGGCCTCCGGCAAGCGCTCGATCCGCCTGCGCAGTTCCTGCACGCGGGTCGAGCGCAGTCCGGAGACCATCCGCTCACCGTCCGGTGTGGCCTTGACCAGCCAGGCCCGCCGGTCAACCGGATCCGGTTCGCGCTGGACGTACTTGGCCTCGACGAGCGCGGCGACGATCCGCGACATGGTCGGCGCGGCAACGCCTTCCTTGTTCGCCAGATCGCCGAGCCGCATCTCACCGCAGCCGACCAATGTCGACAACGCGGAAATGGAGCCGTGTCCGAGCCCTGGAGCGCCACTGCGTCGCAGTGACCGAGACAGCCGTCCGATGGCGAGATACAGCCGAGCCGGCACGTCCTCAGCAGCCGAAGGCGTCACAGTGCCCTCCCTCGGTGAAAGGTGCATCGGACAATAATGACTGTTTGCCCTCTCGTCACCGAGGAGGGCTGGATGCCTGTGCCCAGAATCGTTGCGGTATACGCCCTGCCGACCGTGCCAATCTACCTGCGATAACACCGCTGCGCATGGCCGCGGCCATTTTTTCGGGATCGCTCGCACGGGTGACGGCGGTGGCGAGCATCACCGCGTCACAGCCCAGTTCCATGGCCAGCGCGGCATCCGACGCGGTGCCGATGCCCGCGTCAAGCACGACCGGAACCGACGCCCTGGCAACGATCAGTTCGATGTTGTGCGGATTTCTGATGCCCAGTCCCGTTCCGATCGGCGAGCCGAGCGGCATCACCGCTGCCGCACCGGCTTCCTCGAGCCGCAACGCGAGCACCGGATCGTCGTTGGTGTACGCCAGCGCCACGAAGCCATCCGCGACGAGTTGCCGCACGGCGTCAAGCAGCTCAACGGGATCCGGTAGTAACGTCCGATCATCGGCTACCACTTCGACCTTGACCCAGTTGGTGTCCAAGGCTTCCCGCGCGAGCCGTGCGGTCAGCACGGCTTCCGCGGCGGTCCGGCAGCCCGCGGTGTTCGGCAGCGGGTCGATTCCCAGTCGCCGCAAGGTCTCCAGTACGCCCGTACCGCCGCCGGCGTCGACGCGTCGCATGGCGACTGTCGTCAGCTCGGTGCCGGAGGCGACGAGAGCTCGTTCGAGGATGGCGAGGTTGGCCACGCCACCGGTTCCCATGATCAGCCGGGAGGAGTATTCCCGGCCGGCGAGGACAAACGGATCGTCCATGTCAGCCTCCTTGCACAGCGGTCAGCACTTCAATGTCCGCGCCTTCGCCGACCACGGTGTGCCGGTGGCGGGCGCGGGGCACGACTTCGCCGTTCACCGCGACGGCGATGCCGTTTTCTCCGATCTCCAGCAGCCGCAGGACATCCGCGACCGTCGCGCCGTCGGCCAGCTCACGTTCGACACCATTGACGCGCGCCTTCATCCTCGTGACTCCAATCTGGCCGCAAGAGCCGCTTCGGGGATCGGTTCACCGTTCAGCAAAGCCACCACCGTGTCCGCGGTGATCGGGGCGAGCAGTAGGCCATTGCGGTGATGCCCGCTGGCCACCAGCACGCCGGGCTCCAGCCAGTCGATCACCGGCAGGTTGTCCAGACTCGACGCTCGTACGCCAGCGGCACTTTCCACGAGGATGTACTCGGAGATACCGGGGACCACGCGTTCCGCGTCCAGCAACAGGTCGCGGACACCCTTCACGGCCACTTCCGTGTCGTACCCGGCTTCGTACTGCGTCGCGCCGAGCACGACTTCGCCCGTGTCGCGGGGAACGAGATACACCGGCCTCGATTCCACCAAGGCCCGGATCGTCCGGCCGAGCGGCAGCGCGCCGCGACCCGGCTTCAGCCGCAGGATCTCGCCCTTTACCGGCCGTATCAACGAGTTCAGCCGTGGGTGCAGATTCCTGCTCCACGCCCCGGCCGCGACGACGACCGCGTCGCAGTCCACAGTGGAGTCTTCGAGCTCGACGGCTCCCCGCCGGACGGCTTTCACTTCCGCATGGAGGAATTCCGCCTTGGACCTGAGCACCTCGAGCAGCTTGCGGTTGTCCACGGCCAGATCGCCGGGCACGGACAGTCCACTGCGGACCGAGGTGGACAGGGTCGGTTCCATTCTGCGGAGTTCCGGCCCGGTCAGCCGATCGACTTTGCGCCCGATGGAAGCCAGGTGCTCGGCCAGAATGACGAGTTGGTCGGCGTCGGCGGAGTCGAAGGCCGCGACCACCGTGCCTTCCCTCCGCAGGCCGACATCACCGAGTTCGGCCGCGAACTCCGGCCAGGCGCGTAGCGACGCCTCACCCAGCTCCAGCAACGGTTCTTCGCCCGGCCACGCCTCGGTTGTCGGCGCGAGCATGCCGCCCGCGACCCAGGACGCGCCCGAACACGGTTGCGGGTCAACCACAAGAGTCCGCCATCCGGAATTCATGGCACGCCACGCGACCGACAGGCCGATCACGCCTGCCCCGACGACTACGATCTTTCCTTTGACCACAACACGCTCCCTGCGCCGGCATGACCCGGATCAGGTTCGACGGTCGGAACTCCTCAAGTTCCCTCTCAGCCCGGTTTCGCCAGGCTCCCGTGCGGACCGGTCATCAGAATAGCGTAGAAATCAAGGTATGCCCGGACTCAGTGGGACAGACCTCAGGCGCAAGCTGGCTGAAGCACGGCTCTACCTGTGCACCGACATGCGCCACGACCTGGCGGACTTCGTGGACGCGGCGCTCGCGGGCGGCGTGGACATCGTGCAGCTGCGGGCGAAAACGCTCGAAGCACGGCAGGAGATCAAGGCTCTCGAACAGATCGCCGGTGTGTGCGCCAAGCACGGCGCGCTGCTGTCGGTCAACGACCGGGCGGACATCGCGGCCACGGTCGGCGCCGACGTGCTGCACCTCGGCCAGGACGACCTGCCGGTGAAGTACGCGCGCCGGATCGTCGGCGAGGAAATGATCATCGGCCGCTCGACGCATGACGTCGACCAGGCTCGCGCGGCCGCCATCGAGCAGGGCGTCGACTACTTCTGCACCGGCCCGTGCTGGCCGACCCCGACCAAGCCGGGCCGTCCCGCGCCCGGGCTGGACCTGGTACGACGAACCGCCGAGGAGAACCCGGCAAGGCCGTGGTTCGCCATCGGCGGTATCGACGCCGGCAGGATGCCGGAAGTGCTGGCGGCAGGCGCGTCCCGTGCGGTGGTCGTGCGCGCGATCACCGAGGCGGAAGACCCGCGCGCTGCCGCCAGCTTGTTGAAGTCACAGCTCAGCCAGTGAGCAGGCTCAGGCCGTACCTCGAGAGGATCTCGCCAAGCGGCTGGAAGTAGCACGTCGCGGTGTTGCCACCGGACACGACACCCTGGCCCTGTCCTGCGGGAGTGATGAAGCCGCCGCCGGAGTCGCCACCGGCGCAACGCACGTTCGTGGCGGTCAGACCGGTAACAGTGCCCTGCGAGTAGCGGACGGTCTGGTTCTTGGCGCCGACGGTGCCGCAGGTGTACCCGGTGGTCGAACCTGCCTTGCAGACCTGCGCGCCGGTCGCGGCCGAGGACGAACCCCGGACCGTCACGTTGCCGACCCGCGGCTCGAGCGTCACACCAGAGGTGCGCACCCACGCGTAGTCGTTGCCCGGGAAGGACGAACCGGCCCACGTGCCGTTGTTGGGCTGGGCGCTGCCTGTCTCCGTTTCACAGTGCCCGGCCGTGACGTAGCCGCCGCGCACAGTGAAACCGACCGAGCACCGGGAGCCGCCGATGTAGTAGGCGTCGCCGCCCTTGAGGAACATTTGCGGCGCCGCTTCTTCTTTCACCCGAACGTTGTAGCCCGCGAAGGCTTTCGCGGCTTCAGCGGTGCCTGGGAGGGCCGTTACGACTATCTCGTTCGTCACAGTGTCGGCGTACCAACCGGTCACCGTGGACGGTGCGCTGGCCTCGCGGGCGTTCAACTGTGCGACCGTTGAGTCCAACTGGGCCGCACTGTGCGCAACGATTTTGGCCGTCGCGCCCGTGGCCGTCACGGTCGCCAGTTTGCTCGCGTCGGTCACACCGACGACCAATTTCCTTGTGGCAGCGTCGAAGTAGGCGCCGCCGAAGCTCTCGCCCAACGCCGCACGCAGCGAATTCTCCGTCGCGGTCGCGGCGGACTGAGTAGCCATGAGCTCACTGGCGGCAGTCGCATCCAGTCCCAGATCGCGCTTCATGGCGGCGAGCAGACCGGGATTTTCGGCCTCGATCTGAAGAACTGACAAATCTGTTGCAGAAGTGCCACCCGAAGATGCCGCGGACGCGGGTAGACTGTGCATCACAGCCATGGCGGCGGCAATGAGGACGGCACCGGTTAACCGGGCCGTTTTCCTTGGGTTCATGTCGTCTCCTTGGGTGCAGGGACCCGTGAGCTGGATGCAGGGCCGGCTCACGGGCTTTCAAGGAATAGGTGACGGGGTGGTCGACTCACCCCGTCACCTGTTCGAGTGTTCATTCATCACTCTTCCGGGTCACCCTCCGCAAGCGAGCGTATGAATCGCGCTCGCGTTACACAATGGCCCGAACAGGGCGAAATTGTGTTCCAAATCACACCAAAGATGTACGCGCTGTAATCATGCCTGAACAGAGCGCTTTAGCGCGTGGCCGGTGGGGCACTCGGCGTATCGGTCTGAACCGGATCAGTAGTCGTAGTCGACGTTGAAGACGAGCTCGACGGGCTCGATCCCGACGCGGGCGGTGGCGTCGTCGTGGTCGTCGTCGGCGGTTGTGACGGCGTTTCGGTAACAGTGACCGTTGGTGGCGGCGGTACCTTTTGTGGTGAAGTTGATTTTTGCTGACCGTGATCTGGCCGCTGCAGAACGCCACCAATCGTGGTCTTAGCGTCACCGGAAAGAGGTTCACCACGTACCCATTCGATACCGGTGATCACAACCATGCCGAGTACGAATGCGGCGAGAGTGCCACCAGCGAGTAATTGCCAGCGCACGCGCCGTGTTTTCTTGTCCGGTGAGCCGTCCGAGTCGACTGGGGACTTAACAACTCGGCTACGAACTCGGTCAATCGATCTGGCGTACAGCTCGGTTGCGACGGTCGTCACGATCGCACCAATTGCGGCACCCAGTACCGTTCCGGCGACACCGAGTGTCGAGCCCAAGAGCGCAGCCGTGACAGCCGAGAGCGCCGCGACGGCGATCTGACTCGGGTGGAATCCGGTTTTCTTCTCCTCACTCATCGCAGGAAACCGCTTCTCTTGCTCCTCACTCATCACTCATCACTGTGTGGACGTACCCCAGGCGGAAAGGGTTGGCCCAACGTGAGCTCCGCCACCCCTTGAGTCCACATTGGACAACTACCGCCACCCGCCGGGACAAGGCAAGATTCGACCTGTGGAACTGGTGACTATCGACGACGTCAAAGCCGCTGCCGACCGGGTGCGGGAGTGGGTGGTGCGGACCCCGCTGCTGCCCGCGGCGTGGGCGGACCCGGAACGTCCACTGTGGATCAAGCCGGAGAACCTCCAGCCGGTCGGCGCGTTCAAGATCCGGGGTGCCTTCAACACGTTGGCACGTCTCGACGATCCCGTGCGGGCGCGCGGTGTCGTCGCGTATTCGAGCGGCAACCACGCGCAAGCTGTTGCGTATGCCGCGAGGGCCTACGGTGTTCCCGCGCACATCGTGATGCCCGAGGACACACCCACGGTGAAGGTCGAGAAGACCCGCTCGTACGGCGCCGAGGTGGTGCTCTGCCCGATCGGCAAACGCGAGGAATACGCGGATGCCCTGGTGGAGAAGACCGGCGCGGTGCTGGTGCCGCCGTTCGACCACCCCCACGTGATCGCCGGACAGGGCACGACAGGCCTGGAGATCGCGCACGATCTGCCGGACGTCGAGGTCGTGTTGATCCCGATCAGCGGGGGCGGCCTGGCATCCGGCATCGGTACGGCGATCCGGGCGATGTGCCCGAACGCACGTATCTATGGTGTCGAGCCCGAGTTGGCGGCGGACACGACCGAGGGCCTGGCCGCGGGACATCGCGTGAATTGGTCGGTCGAGGACCGTAACCGCACGATCGCCGACGGCCTGCGCTCACAGCCGTCCGAGCTGACGTTCGCGCACCTGCAGAAGGTCATCGACGGCATGATCACCGTGACCGAGGACGAGATGCGCGAGGCCATCCGCGTGCTCGCGCACAAGTCGCACCTGGTCGCCGAGCCCAGCGGCGCCACGACAGTCGCTGCCTACTTGAAGGGTGCGGCAGTGCCTGGCCGGACCGTGGCTGTGGTGTCCGGCGGCAACATCAATCCACAGATGCTTGCGGAGATCCTGACGGCTTGATGTGCGTCGGCGGGCCTTCGACGCCACAGTGCAGGCATTCACCCGGTGCCGGGGCCTCGTGCTCCGGCTCCGGCGGTCCGCTGAGCACGTCGTTGCGCACGCCCAGTGCCACCAAGCCGCCCGCGGCGGCGAGCACGGCACAGATCATCAGAGACGTCTGCCATGCGCTCGTGAGAGCCGCAGGGTCGGCATACGCCTCACCGTTCAGCCCTGCCACCGCAGGCAGCACGGCGACCGCCAGCAGACCGCCTGTTCGCGCGATCGCGTTGTTCACGCCTGACGCGACGCCTGCGTGCCGATCCTCAGCGGCCGCGAGCACGGTTGCCGTAACGGGCGCGACGACGGTCGTCAACCCAAGGCCGAAGATCACGACCGCCGGCAGCACCTCGGTCAGGTACGAGGCACCCGGCTCGATCCGCATCATCAGCAGCATTCCCGCCGCGATGACCAACGGCCCGACCACGAGCTGCAACCGTGGCCCGATCTTCTGCGCGATCCGGCCGGACAGCGACGACGTCAGCAACATGATGATCGTGATGGGCAGCCCGGCGATGCCCGCGGCGGTCGGCGAGTAGCCAAGCGACACCTGAAGCTGCAGGACCAGCAGCATCATCACGCCGCCGAGCGCGGTGTAGACGACGAATGTCAGCGCGTTCGAGAGTGTGAACGTGCGGTCACGGAACATGTCCGGCGGCACGAGCGGGTCCCGCGACTTCAGCTGGAGAACGACGAACGCGGTCAACCCGGCGACACCAAGGACCGCGGCGATCAGCACAACCGGATCGGGCCCGCGAACCGGTGCCTCGACCAGAGCGGCCGTGAGCCCGGCGAGCCCGACAGCACCGAGTACGGAGCTGATGATGTCCGGATGTCCCTGCATTTGCTCGTCCCGCGATTCGGGAACGTACTTTCGAGCCATCCAGACGCAGACAACGGCGATCGGCAGGTTGATCAGGAACGCGAGCCGCCACGACCACGCCTGCACGAGCAGACCACCCACAAGCGGCCCGATGGCGGCAGCGATTCCTCCCAAACCGGACCAAGCGCCGATCGCGCGGGCCCGGTCCGCACGGTCGAAAGAGGACTGAAGGATCGCGAGCGAGCCGGGAGTGAGCAGAGCGCCACCGATGCCCTGCAGAATCCGCGCGACCACAAGGAGCTCGGTGTTCGGCGCGATCCCGCAGAGCAGAGAGGCGACGCCGAACCACACGATGCCGAGGACGTAGACCTTGCGACGGCCATAGCGATCGCCGAACGACCCCGCGACGAGGATCAGGGAAGCGAGAGAGAGGAGGTAGCCGTCGAGAATCCACTGCAGACCCGCGACGGAAGCGTCGAGTTCCTTGCCGATCGTCGGCAACGCGACGTTGACGACGGTCCCATCGAGCATCGCCATGCCCGACGCCATGATCGTGGTGGCCAGAACCCCACGAGCGACTGGCGTCCCCCAGCGGATACTCACTGCGCGCCCGATTCGATCAATGCCTATACCTTTCGACCGTCAGAGCCTAGCCCCGAGTCGCCCTGACCCTAGTGGCGTGAGCTCGCCGCCGCCGGGTGTCACAAATCGCGCAGGAAAACTGTCAAGGCCGCACCAAGCACCATCATCAACCGCAACGCCCGCAGCACTATTCCGGGCTGGGTTCGTTCCGTGCTCCGAATCCACGCCCGGCGTCGCATGTGGATCATCGACGCCGGGACCGCCTGAACCAGCGAGTCACCCGTTTGGACGGTTGAGAGTCGCGACGAACTTGTACCGGTCACCGCGATACACCGACCGCACCCACTCGACCGGACGGCCATCCGTGCCGAAGGAGTGCCGCGACAGCAACAACATCGGCATACCGACGTCCGCCCCCAGCAGTTCCGCTTCCTGCGGACCGGCGAGACCGGTTTCAATGGTCTCCTCGGCGTGCCCCAACTCCACTCCGAAGCGTTCCCGCAACACTTGGTAAAGGGAGCCGCCGCTGGTGATGTAACGCCGCAGGCCGCGGAAGCGCCCCAACGGCAAGTGCGTGGTCTCCAGCGCCATCGGCTCGCCGTCGGCGAACCGCAGCCGGTGCAGTCGCAGGATTTTCGCGCCGGCACGGATTCCCAGTAGCCGGGCCAGTTCCGCTTCCACGGGGAGCTCGGAAACTTCAAGCAAACGTGAAGATGGTTCACGTCCCTGCGCCCGCATGTCTTCCGTATAGGACGAAAGGTGCAGTCGCTGCGCCACTTTGGGCTCAGCGGCAAAGGTCCCCTTGCCCTGTACCCGCAGCAGCCTGCCTTCCACCGTCAGCTCGGCCAGCGCCTGGCGCACAGTGGTGCGCGAGACGTCGAACTCCGCTGCGAGCGAGCGCTCGGTCGGGATCGGCGAGCCTGGCGGCAACGCGCTCAACAGATCCAGCAGATGCCGCTTCAAACCCCAGTACTTCGGCTCGCGCTGCAGGCGCGCAGCGGCCGCGGCGTCCGGCGTAGCGGCGGACGATGTCTCCAGCATGGCCTCCTCCTCAAGGCGTACCCCCACAGCATGCCCTGCCACCGGCTCAGATGCGATCAAACCCCACTGAGTTGCCCATTGGAGTGACAAACTGGCATCACATCGTCTCACGTGGCGGGCACAGTTGCCCGCCCATTACGATTGGTCTAGACCTACTACGGGAGGGACGATGACCGACGAAACGCCCGGCAGGCACATGAGTGCCGAGATCGCTCAGCAGCCGGAGGTGTTCGCAGCGGTCACCGGAAGCCGGCCGTTGATCGCCTCCGTCGGTGGAGCGATCGCCGAACGCAGGCCGCGCTTCGCGCTGCTCGCAGCCCGTGGTTCTTCCGACCACGCGGCGTTGTATGCGAAGTATTTGATAGAAGTCCTGCTCGAACTGCCCGCGGGACTGGTTTCGGCATCGACGACGACGTTGTACAACGCCAAGCCGGACCTGCACGACGTCCTGTACATATCGGTGAGCCAGAGCGGCGGCTCACCCGACTTGATCGAAGCCACGGCAGCCGCGCGTGACCGCGGCGCACTCACCGTGGCCGTCACGAACAACCCGGACTCCGAACTCGCTCGCGCGGCCGAGCTGTCCGTGGACGTTAACGCCGGCGTAGAAAAAGCGGTCGCGGCGACGAAGACATACACCGCGACCCTGCTGGCGCTGTACCTCTTGATCGACTCTGTCCAGGGTGGACAAGGCGAGAAAGCCGCTGCACTACCGGAACTCGCCGCACAAGCGCTGTCCACGATCGACTCTTCGGTAGAAGAAGCGGTCGCCCGATACCGCTTCGTGGAACGAATGGTGACAACCGGCCGAGGCTACTCATCGGCAACGGCAGCCGAAGGTGCCCTGAAACTAGCCGAAACCAGCTACCTCGCAGCCCGGGCATACAGCGGTGCGGACCTCTTGCACGGTCCAGTCGCCGCGATCGACTCCGACACCGGCGTCGTCGCGGTCACCAGCACAGGCAAGGGCGGCGAAGCAATGCGTGATGTCGTGGACACCGTGCGCCAACGCGGTGCCGACGTCCTCGCGGTCGGTTCGGCCGCGGCGGACGTCCCCGCCAGCTCACGGATCGTACTGCCGGAGACGGCAGAGGAAGTCGCACCAATCCTGGAAGTCCTTCCACTGCAACGACTCGCACTCGGCTTGTCGCTCGCACGCGGCGGCGACCCAGACAGCCCACGCGGCCTGTCCAAGGTCACCAAAACCCGCTAGCGAAAGTATCGGGGCGCGCCCAACCCAAACGAAGGCGCGCCCCGGTCCCAGCGAAGGCGCGCCAGAAGCACGGCGGAGGCGCCCTCAGCCGAAGCGAGGGGACCTGAAGAACAACGGAGGCGCACCCCTAACCAAAAGCGAAGGCGCGCCCCGGCCCAGATGGAGGCGCGCCCAAGCAACACTGGAAGCACGCCCCGGCCCAAGTGGAGGCGCGCCCGGAGCACGAAGAGGCGCGCCCTGAGCAGTAGTCGGCGCGATTTTGTGTGGAGTAGCGCCGCAAATAAGCTTGTCGGCGGGGCAGGGCCGCAGGTCCTGCCCGCTTTCCCTGACCTTTGCGGCGCAGAGGCTCCACACCAAATCGCGCCGACCAGTCACAGCAGCGCGCCGAAAGCAACCACAGCGCGCGCCGAAGGTGACCCAAGAGCGCGCCGAAGTAGGCACACCGCGCGCCGCAGCAACCCCAGAGCGCACCGAACCAACCCAAGAGCCCCAAAGCAAAGGCCCCGAAACCAGGGGCCTCAAAACCTCACAACGGCTGACCAGCCGCCTCCCGATGCGGACGAAGCGGCACCTCCGCCTCCACCGTCGCCACGTCGTAAACCAGCTTCCCCTCAACCCAAACCTTGCTCGGCCTCAACTCGTCATCCCACAGAACGAGATCCGCCACCGCACCCGGCTCAATCCGGCCAAGCGCCGACTCGCCGATCGTCTCCGCCGGAACAATCGTCGCAGCCCGGAAAGCCGTAACCGGATCGACGCCGATCGAGATGATGTTGCGGATCGCGCGGTCCAGCGTCAACGCACTTCCCGCAATGGTTCCCTCCGCCGAACGCGGCACACCATCGTCCGACAGCAGCACGTCCGCGCCGCCGAGCCGGTACACGCCAGGCGGCATTCCCGCTGCCGCTACGGCATCCGTCACCAGCGCGACACGGTCACCCGCAGCCTTGAACACCAGGCGACAAGCGTCCGCGCCGACGTGCGCGAGGTCCGCGATCAGGCCAAGGGTGTAGCGCTCGTCGACCAGCGCCACGCCCGGCACACCCGGCTCCCGGTGGCCAAGGCCGCGCTGGGCGTTGAACAAGTGCGTGATCATGTGCGCGCCGAGGTCCGCGGCTTTGCTCGTCTCCGCACCCGTCGCGTCCGTGTGACCGACGGCGACCAGAACACCCGCCTCGGTAAGCCTTTTGACCGCGTCGAAGCCACCGGGCAATTCGGGCGCTAGCGTGACCATGCGCAGCGCGTCGCGCAGTTCGAGTACCGCGTCGACCCGTTCGGGGGTCGGCGGGACCATCAAGGAGGGGTCGTGCACACCCGGCCGTTTGGGCGACAGGAATGGGCCTTCCAGGTGTACGCCAAGCGATTGCGCACCGGCACCGTTCACAGTGGACACTGCACTGAGCAGTACCCGCGCCTGCTCGAGCAGCGCGGTCAGGTCCGCGGTGATCAAGGTGGGCAGAAACCTGGTGACACCCGTCGACGGCAGGTTGCGCACGATCCGGCGCAGCCCTTCCTCGTCGATCTCGGCGAAGTCGGCGCCGAACGCGCCGTTCACCTGTATGTCGACCAGACCGGGGGTGAGCAGGCCGTTCGCCGCCTCGCCGTCCGCGGATTCGGTGACTTGGGCGATCCGGCCGTCCTCGATGCGGACGGACACCGGGCCAGTGAAGCCGCGGCCGATCAGGGCCTTCTGTGCGGCGAGGACAGTACTCAAACTTCCCCTCCAATTGGTCCAGACCAGTGCTAGCGTATCGGCGAACAGTCCATCGAGTCTAGTTAACAATTGACAAGATTCCGAGTCACAACGTGAGAAACCCGCTTCGCCGAGGGGGTAAGACGAAGCGGGCAGAGTGGATACTACTCCGAATGGAGCAGCAGTGAGCTACGTGGTCGGCGTGGACGCAGGTGGCACCGGCAGCAGGGCACTGGCCGTTGATTTGGACGGCTTCCGACTCGGCCGGGGCGCCTCGGGTGGCGCGAACCCCAACTCGCATCCGTATGACGTGGCCGCCGCGCGGATCGCCGAGGCGATCACGCTGGCCATCCGTGACCTCGACCCGGCGGACTGCAAGGCCTGCGTCGTCGGCATGGCCGGGTCGTCCAAGCTCACCGACCCGCAAGTCGCCGCTGTGTTCCATGACACATGGGGCGCGCTCGGGCTCGGCTGCGAGATCCGCGTGATCACCGACCAGGAGGCGGCGTTCGCGTCGATGACCTCCGAGCCGTCCGGCACCATCCTGGTCGCGGGCACCGGGTCGATCGCGTCACGCATCGAGAACCACCGGATGTCCCGGGTGGTCGGCGGGATCGGGTGGCTGCTCGGCGACGAGGGCTCCGCGTACTGGATGGGCCGCGAGGCAGTTCGCGCCGTGTTGAAGCTGCTGGAAACCCACGTACCCGACGGACCGCTGGCGCAGGCCGTGCTCATCGAGGCAATCGGCACGGTCGGCGACGATCACCAGTTGTTGTGGCAGCGGTTGATCACCGCCGCGAACGCCGAACAGCCGATCCGGCTCGCCCGGTTCGCACCTCTCGTGTCCGCTGCTTACGCCTCGGGCGATCCCGTCGCCGTCGACATCGTGACGCGGACTGTGGACGTGCTCGCCGGGATGGTCGCAGACACTCGCTCGCCGGGTGAGCAGAGCCCGATCGTGTTGATCGGCAGCGTGGTCGGGCCGGAGAGCCCGGTCGGCGTGCTGTTGCGAGAGCGCCTCGGCGACCTGCCGATCTACTTCTCGACCGAGGGCGCGACCGGCGCTGTCTGGCTGGCCGCCGTCGATGTGTTGGGACCGTCGGCGCCGCGTCCGTCCGAGCTCGTTCGCGGGTGACGCAAACCCGGGTGGTCCTTGGGGAGTGAGCGGAACAGCACGACTCCGCTCACCGCGACCGTGGCCGCGACCAGCGGCCACGACATGACGAACGTGACCACGCTCAACGCGACGACTTCGCCTGCCCACCACAGCAGACCCCAGATGATCACCCGGGTGGTGTACTGCAGCAGCACCCACACCCAGCTCGCCCGTGAATACGCTTTCAGCAGGTCAGGATCCTGGCGCCACTTGGTCTTCTGGCCGATCACGACACCGACGACCACCCCGAGCAGCGGCCAGCGGACCACAATGCTGGCGGCCCAGAGCAGCGCGCTCGCGCCGTTGGACAACAGCCTGAGCAGGAAGAAGTCTTGGGCTCTGCCGGTGTGGAAGGCGATCAGGGCGGCCGCGGCCACGAGTGCGACGCTGACCACGAGATTCGTGATCTTCCCGCCCTTGATCAGGCGATACGTTCCGACGAGCACGCTGACGCCGAGCGCCGCGACCGCGCCGATGCCGATCGACTGGTCCGCCGCCAGCCACCCGATGACGAAGGCCAACGGCGGAATGCTCGCGTCGAGCGCGCCCCGGCGTCCGCCGAGCACGTCACCGAGCGACTCCCGCTTTGTCACCCTTCCAGCCTGCCTTAGGCATGCCTAATTTTGTAGCGCCCGAAGGAGCTCTTCGGAGAGTCGGTGCGCGATTCGTGCACCATCGGCGGGGGTGAGTGTGAGCCACGCCTCACGGATGACGTTCATGTAGCGGCCGGCGTCGGTGTCGAACCACCCGATGCCCGGCAGCCGATTCACCCGCCCCTGCCGGTCCCGCACCGTGATTCCGAACTGCCCGGCTCTGAGCACAGGCCGCTGCATCACGGCCTGTAGCCGCTGCATGTTCATCCGGTGCTCGGGATCGGGCCGCCGGTGGCTGCCGCCGCTGAGCGCGTCGAGCGGAAGCGTCATCGGCTGCCCGGGGCCGGCCTTGACATGCGGCAGAACGTCCACAATGGACGCGGCGAGCGCGGTCTCGCGTATGGGCGTGAAGGTGATCTTGAGGTCCCGCTGCATGACGAGCATGGCCTGCCTGCCGGTGGCCACGACCATGGCCTTCAGGGACTTCTGGTCCCGCATGTCCAGCATGGCGACGTTGTCGATGCAGATCGTCGGGCGCGCGAGGAGCGTCAACGCGTCCTCAAGCTCCGGCTCGGCGCGCCGTCGCCGAGCCAGGCCGCGGTTCTCCAGGTCGGAGTACACCGCGGCCTTGATCCGCATGCGTTCCTCAATGGTCTCGCCGTGTGAGCGGACCTCAAGCGGAAACGGGATGGACCCAAGCCGCAGGTCCTCCCACAACGCGTCGAGCGCGGGCAGCGACAGCTCCCGAATCATCCGCCGATCACCGGCGGCGCGGTCAGCTGATCAGTGCCGAAAGTCGCATCAGGGTCAGGCTCAACGAGGTACGACGGCCGCTGGTGCTCTTCATCCTCGCCACCTTCACCCCGTCCAGCGCCACCACCCATACCGCCCGCACCCATGCCACCACGTCCAGCACCAGCGGCCCCACGGCCACCACCCATGCCAGCCCCAGGCGGCGGAGCGCCGGCACCAGGCCCCTGAGCTCCGGCAGCGGTCCCAGACCCCAAGGGACCAAACCCACCACCAGGCCTAGGCGCACCACCAGGCCCGAAACCACCGCCGAAAGCACCACCGAATCCCCCGCCACCACCGGCAGCAGTCGGACCACTGGAGAACGGGCTGGGGTTACCACCGAAGTTGGTCGAGGGCGGAGTGCCAGGGTTGTAGCCCGAGGTCCCGGTGCCGATCGGCATGCCCGGGATGTTCACGTTCGGCGGCGTGTTCTGATCGTTGTTGCCATTCGGGTTGTTCGGGTCGTTGGGCCCGAACCCGTTGCCGCTGTTGAAGCCGGGGATCGCACCGCCCCCGCCTGCACCACCACCGCCGCCGCCAGCGAACTGGCCACGACTGCCCGTCCCACCCGTGCCAGGCCGGAATCCCGAGCCTCCCGGCATACCTGGACCGTCCGGCGGCGGCTCTTTCGTACCGGTTCCACCGACCTGAGGTGGTGGCTCGAAAGGCGGGATGGCGGCAGCGGCAGCGGCCAACTGCGCGTCCCGCTGCGCGACGACCTGGATCGCCTGCTCGTGGGCTTGCTGCTGCTTCTGGTGCTGCGCATACATCGCGCCCGGTAGCTGGATCAAATCGACGATTCCGCCCTTGGCGGCATCCTTGATCATCTGCTCTGGGTTGAAGCTCACCGGCTCCGGCATCGAGTGCTTGGCTGTTCCGACTGCCTCACTCTGCTGCCCCAGCGCAGTGCTGGCCTTGTTGAAGCTCTCCCCGGTCTTTCGGCTCCACTCAGCCACCTTGCGCAACTGCTCGCGCATGGCGTTGGCGGCCTGCCCCTTCCAGCCTTCCTCCGAGCCAAAGACTGCGGCCAGCAGGTCCGTGCCAGTCTCCTGAAGTCCCGCGCCAAAGGCCTTCCACATCTCGCTGTAGCCATTCGCGTCCCCGGGTTCGCCCTTGTCGACCCAGTCCTTCAATACCCGGTGTTCGATTCCCGGGTACGAGGTGTTCGACTGTGGAACTGGGCGCTCGCCACCCATGTCGCCTCCCCTACGGCAACTTCTGATCGATGGTCTTGGCTATCTCGAGCACCTTCGGGCACACCGAGTTGTCGTTACCGTCACCAGCCGTCCCCAACACGATGACGGTGGTCGAATCCGGCAAGCCGATGGCGATCGGGCACGTACCGAAGACGGGAACCGGTGGCAACTGTTTCGCCTGGTGCTTGTCGAGCTGGACGCTTTGCCCCTCGAGTTCGCTCAAAGGGGCCTTGCCGAACCCGGTCGAGTAGCTCTCGCCTGGCTTCGAGGTCTTCCATTGGCACATCTTGAGACCACCAGGAAGATCCTTTGGCCCGACCTGGGTCAGTCCGAAGCTCGAAACTTCGGTTGAGGACAACAACGCACACGGATCGTTACTGGCCTGCGTCGACGTTGACTTCGGCGGCTGCACGGTGCTGGACGTCTGGCGAGGGCTGGCCGAAGTTTCGCCTGTCGCTGCCAGTGGCGAGCCGCCCGTGCTCGGCGAGCACCCCGCCAAACCGGCCACGACCGCACACGCCGCCGCGGCTAGAACCAGGCGCTTCACAGTCCGCCCCCCGATTTTTCGACGTTTCCCTTGCTGGCACTGTCAGAACTCGAGTAATGCTGGATGCTCTTCGTGACCGCGGATTTCAGTTCCTCGATCTCCGCCGCGAACTTCTGCAGCAACTGGCCGCTTTCGCGAGAGACGCCTTGATTGAAAGTCGAGATATCCGTCGCGTAGCCACCACCGAGGCGCATGCCATTGCCGATGGCAGTCATGGCGCCGGTTGCCTGGAGTTCCGCCACCTGGTCCTGCACCTTGGTGAGTTGCTTCACTACTTCCTGCGCTACGTCGGGACGGACTGCGAACGCGCCAGCCTCGGCAGCCAACGCCATGTCCCCGAGGGTCTCGAAGAGGCCACCCAGCCAGCCGCCGCCCGTGTTGTCCTTGCGGCCTTCTTCCAGGGCGCGCTGGTAGGCGTCCTGGTAAGCCGGGTCGTTCGGATCCGGCTTAGGCGTCCCGTCTGGCATCGTGTCCCCCGGTTAGGCGATTCCTCTCCAACTCCGCATCGTAACTGTGATGTCGGGACGACGTGATCGGTTCCGGCATACACCTGCAGTCGTAATGGGACAGTGACTCTCACTGTGGGCGAGCTGGCTGCAGCGAGTGGTGTTCGCCACGGACTTCGCTGGTCAAAGCCGTCGACACCTGGACAAACCGGCCTCCCGCGATGTACGGGAAATCACTCACCGTGACTCCGATGTTGCCAGTCGCAACCGACGGTGGCGTAGGTAGCCGTCCATTAGGCATCCTGGCCTTTGGTTGGGGGCGGCAACGACCTTCGGGAGGGATGGGCGTGGGCTGGGGTAGCTGGGTCGCGATCGGGGACAGCTTCACTGAGGGGTTGAGCGACGTCGACGAGTCTGGCGGGTTTCGGGGGTGGGCGGACCGCCTTGCCGAGTTGTTGGCGGAGCGGGACCCGAACTTCCGGTACGCCAACCTCGCCATTCGCGGCAAGATGATGACCGAGATCATCGACGAGCAGGTGCCGTTGGCCATCGCGGCCAAGCCTGAGCTCGTCACCATCTGCGCGGGCGGCAATGACCTGATCGTGCCGGGCAGCGATGTGGACGAGCTGGCGGGCCAGCTTGAGCAAGCCATTGTGGACGTTCAGGCTGCCGGCACTGAGGTGCTGATCTTCGCTGGTCCGGACCCCAAGGCGATGCCGATGGTGCGCCGGGTTCGCGCGAAGGTCGCCATCTACAACGAGCACCTGCACGCCATCGCCGACCGGCATGGTGTGCGGATCGTGGATCTGTGGGCGATGCACGTGCTCAGTGACGCGCGGGCGTGGAGCGACGACCGGCTGCACTTCTCCTCCGAGGGGCATCGGCGGATCGCGTTGCGCACGGCCGAGGTGCTCGGTGTGCCGACCGACGAGGACTGGCGTGAGCCGTGGCCACCGCAGGAGCGGATCACGTCATGGTTCAAGCTGCGCAAGGCCGATCTGGACTGGACACGGGTACACCTGATGCCGTGGGTCAAACGGCACATCAAGGGCGAGTCCATGGGGGACGGTGTGACGCCGAAGCGCCCGGAACTGCGCCCACTTGGCGACATTCCCGTCAACGATTGACGGTGCCCGGCCGGCACTCCCCCTCGGCGTGCCGGCCGCCCCCGGTGTGGCGCCGCGGGTAGCCTGCCAGCTCGGCAATCAACATCACTAACTGTGCGCTAAACGCCGTCGATCAAATCCCGCATTTGTTCCGCCCGGTGCTCGTTGACCTGCGCGTACAGTTCCAAGGATCGCCGCCATTGTTGCTGTGCGGCGGAAACTGCGCCTTGCGCGGACAGCACGCGGCCGAGCACTTCCCGGCTGAACGCCTCGGTGAAGACCGCGTCCGAGTGCTCGACCGCGGTGCGGGCGTGCCGCTCCGCTGCCGCGTCGTCGCCCATTTCCACGTGCAGCAAGGCGAGTCGAGCGTGCGTGGGCACGGAAAGCTCGGGTTCTCCTACTTCCCGGTAGTGCTCAAGGGCCTTGGCCAACTCCGCCAGCGCTTCTTCTCCACTGTGGACAGTTGCGAGTGCTTCGTGTCCCACTGCGGCAAGGCGGGAGTCGCCGAGCCGACCGGCGATCTCGATGACCCGCATGGCGTCCGAAACTGTTTCCGCCGAATAACCCAAAGCGCACCGGGCATGCCGTAACCACGCCTCACCCTCAAGATCACCAGCGGAAACCGCGATCGACAGTCCCTTATGGACCAGGGACGGCCGCGTCGGCCGGGCCGTCCAGAAGTCGTGCGCCATCCGGGCGAGTCGCCATGCGTCGCCAGGGGCAGCAAGGTCCAACAGGGCCAACAGGGTCGGCCACTCCCGCTCGAACCACGCCAGCGCCTGGCCGACATCGCCGAAGTCGTGATTGTCCGTTTTCCCGGCGGGATACGCCATCGGCCCGAAGAACCGCCGAGCGGCGTCAGCGGCACCGAGGTAGTAAGACACGAGCCGGTCGAGCGCGGCCGCACGCTCGTCGCCGACCGGAGCGAGCTCCTTGGCGTGCAAGCGAATGAGGTCGTGCATGACGAACACGTCCTGACTGGTCTCGGTCACCAGGAACGCGTCGGCGAGCGCCCGCAGGTTTCGCCGGGCCGCGGCGACGTCGAGCGACTGCAGCGCGGCCATCGCGCCGGGACCGATCGACGGCCCGGGGAACATGCCGAGCAACCGGAACGCGTCCGGCTCGGCCAGCCGCCGGTACGTCAGCTCGAAACCGGCCCGCACACTGGTATCGGAGTGTTCCGCGGCCAACGCGGCCAACCTGGTGCGTTCGTCACCGAGTTCGGCGATCAGCTCGTCGGCGATCCATTCCTGGCGCGCGGCAAGCCGTGCGCCGACGATGCGCAACGCCTGCGGCCAGCCGCCGCACAACTCGACGAGCTGGTCAAGCCGGGCCTGCTCGATCCGCCCGGCACCGACGATCGAGTCGATCACCCGCACCGAGTCGGCCACCGGAAGCGGTCCTAGATCGAGCAGCCAGGCACCGCTGCGGGCCACCATCCCTTCAAGACGAACGCGGCTGGTGATCAACACAAGCGCCCGCGATCCGCCCGGCAGCAGAAGCCTGACCTGCGCGGAATCCCGTGCGTCATCAAGCATTACGAGCACGCGCCGGTGTGCGAGCAGCGAACGGTAAAGCGCCGCGCGGTCATCGGTGTCCGTGGGCACCTCGTTCGCCGGTACGCCAAGGGTCAGCAGGAACTGGCCGAGCACCTCGCCAGGGTCGAGCGGCGGGTGCTCAGGGTGAAAACCGCGCAGCCCAGCGAAAAGCTGGCCGTCGGGGAACTCGTGGTCGACCATCCGGCCCCATAACGCCGCCAGTGCGGTCTTCCCAATCCCGGCGGGCCCGGAGATCACACCGATCGGTGTCGCCTCGCCGTGGTCCTCGGCGAGCAGTTGGTCGAGCCACACCAGTTCCTCGTCGCGCCCCTGGAATCCGACTGGCGCGGGCGGCAACTGCGCGGGCACGACCACACCGACCTTCGGCGGCACGAGCGGAGCGGGCGCGGGCAGCAGCAAAGTCGAGTCGTCGTTGAGCACGCGCTCGTGCAGTTCCCGCAGTGCCGGGCCTGGATCGATACCGAGGTCCTCGGCTGCCCGGCGCGCGAACCGTTGGTACGCCTCAAGAGCGTCCGCCCGACGGCCGGTCCGGTACAGCGCCAGCATCAGGTGCGCGATCATCTGCTCCCGGAACGGATACGCCTCGGCGAAGGTGGCCAGCTCGCCGATCAGCTCGGCGTGCCTGCCCAGTTCGAGATCGGCTTCGATTCGCGCCTCCAGCACGGCGAACCGCAGATCTTCCAGCTCCGGCGCGCTGATCCGCGGCGACACGTCGGCGAGAACCGGTCCACGCCACAGGCTCAGCGCTTCCCGCAGCATCTCCGCACGCCGCACCGGATGTTCGTGCCGCGCCCTGTTCAGCAGCCACGTCGCCTGGCTGACGTCGATCAGGTCCTCGTCGACAATCAGTTGGTAGCCGGGCAACTGCGTGTCGATCCAGACCGATCCAGTGGGATCGACCAGCCGTAACTGTCTGCGCAACCGCGATACGTAGTTCTGCACGATGGTCCGCGCGGTCAGTGGCGGATCATCGCCCCACAACCCGTCGAGGATGTCCTCTACCGGGACAACCTCGTTGGGGCGTAACAAAAGCATGGCAAGCAGACCGCGCACGCCCGGCCCGCCCAGCGCCACCGGTTCCCCGTTGACCACTGCCTGCACCGGTCCGAGCACACCGAACCGGATGACGGCATGGTCGTCTTCACCAGTCTCCCCCGTACGCACTTCGTCCTCCCCCGTCCCTTACTGCCGGTGACCAAGGTACGTCGAAGAAGGGGGGATAAGTAAAGGTTTACCGCGCAATCGGCGGAAAGCACCAGGCAGAAGTCGACCCCTTGCCGCCCGGTCCCGATCCGGTTGGCAAGGGGTCACACTCACACGGCCTGGTCACGTGTTTCGCCGACCCCACCCCGAGTGGAAGACCGACTGGCTCGTGACCGCATCCGGCTGAGCGAGATCAGTACGCACTAACCGTAACAGAGCGCATGTGATCCATCACACCCGGGGCCCACGGGCCAATGGGGTGAATTCGCGGCTGGCGATGAAGGTCGGCCGCGGCGCGGGCGCCGCGAACGGCTCCTGCAAAGTGTTCTCCACACTGTTGAACACCACGAAGATGTTCGACCGCGGGAACGGCGTGATGTTGTTGCCGGAGCCGTGCATGATGTTCGCGTCGAACCACAGCGCCGAGCCCGCCTCGCCGGTGAACTGGTCGATGCCGTGCTTGGCGGCGAGCGCGGTGATGTTCTCCCTGCTGGGGACGCCGATCTCCTGTTCCTTCAACGACTCCTTGTAGTGGTTGGCCGGTGTCTGGCCAATGCAGGGCACGAATGTCCGGTGCGATCCGGGCATCACCATCAGGCCGCCGTTGAACGGGTAGTTGTCGGTCAGCGCGAGCGACATGCTCACCGCACGCGGTGCCGGCATGCCGTCCTCCGCGTGCCACGTCTCGAAGTCCGAGTGCCAGTAGAACCCTTTGCCCTTGAAGCCGGGCATGAAGTTCACCCGGCTCTGGTGCACGTAGACCTCCGAGCCGAGCAGCTGACGGGCCCGGTCGAGGATCCGCGGATCCCGGATCAGCTCGGCGATCAGCTGGCTGATCTTGTGCACCTCGAAGATCGACCTGATCTCCTGGGACTCCTTCTCGATGACCACGCGCTCGTCCGCGCGCAGCCGCGTGTCGCCGGTCAGCCGGACGAGTTCCTGCCAGTACGTCCGGACTTCCTGCTTGCTGAGCACGCCCTCGTCGACCGAGTACCCCTTGGCGTCGTGCGAAGCCAGCGTCGCGGCGTCGACCGGCCCCGGCGCGTTCGCCCAGACCGTCGGATCGGTCCGCTCGATCAG
The DNA here is from genome assembly GCF_900176515.1 of Kibdelosporangium aridum. Lineage (GTDB taxonomy): Bacteria > Actinomycetota > Actinomycetes > Mycobacteriales > Pseudonocardiaceae > Kibdelosporangium > Kibdelosporangium aridum. The sequence goes on along the minus strand of NZ_FWXV01000002.1, from coordinate 1,949,327 downwards.
GCCGGGCTCACCGATCACTCGGGTCGGGTAGCGGTCCGCAGCTCGGGTGCTGGTGACTGTCATGTCGCTCCTTCCGCGATCAGGGGGTAGACACCGTTCTCGTCATGGACTTCACGGCCGGTGACGGGTGGGTTGAAGACGCATACCGTGCGCATCAGCGTTCTCGGCCGTAGCTGGTGCCGTTCGTGCCCGTCGAGCAGGTACATCGAGCCAGGCGCGAGCTGGTAGACCACGCCGGTTTCCTTGTCCTCCAACTCACCTTCGCCTTCGACGACGAAGACGGCCTCGACATGGTTGGCGTACCAGAAGTCGTTGACTGTGTTCGGGTACAGCGTGGTCTCGTGCACCGAGAACCCGACCTGCTCACCGGCGAGGACCAGCCTTTTGCTGCGCCAGTTCGGTGTCTGCACGTCCCGTTCGGTGTCGGTGACCTCGTGCGTGGTACGGACGATCAAGCCAGGACTCCCTTCACCGAAGCCGCCAGAATGGACAGTCCGGCCTCCAGCTCGTCATCACTGATGGTGAGCGGTGGCATCAGCTTCACGACCTCACCGTCCGGTCCGGACGTCTCCATCAGCAGGCCTGCTTCGAAGGCGTTCTTGCACACCTGGTCGGCGAGTTCGGCGTCCGCGAACTGCAAACCCCTTGCCAGTCCTCGGCCTTTGGCACGCATCTGAACGTCCGGGTAGGACTCGACGAGCCCGGTCAGCGCCCGGCCGACCTGCTCGCCCTTGGCCAGCGTGCTCTTCTCGAGCTTGTCGTCCTGCCAGTAGACCTTCAGCGCTTCGGTTGCCGCGACGAAGGCAGGGTTGATGCCGCGGAAAGTTCCGTTGTGCTCGCCCGGTTCCCAGACGTCCAGCTCGGGCTTGAGCAGAGTCAGCGCGAGCGGAAGCCCATATCCGCCAATGGATTTGGAGAGGCACACGATGTCCGGCTGGATGCCGGCGATCTCGAAGCTGAAGAACGGCCCGGTCCGGCCACAGCCCATCTGGACGTCGTCGACGATCAGCAGAATTCCGTTGCGCTGGCAGAGATCGGCCAGTCCGCGTAGCCATTCGGCTCGTGCGGCGTTGATCCCGCCTTCACCCTGCACGGTCTCGACGATGACCGCTGCAGGCTCGTTCAGCCCGCTGCCGCTGTCGGCAAGAAGGCGTTCGAAGAACAGGAAGTCCGGAGTCTGGCCGTCGAAGTAGTTGTCGTACGGCATAGGCGTCGCGTGCACGAGCGGAATGCCTGCGCCGCTGCGCTTCATCGAGTTCCCGGTCACGGACAGGGCGCCGAGAGTCATGCCGTGGAAGGCGTTGGTGAAGTTGATGATCGCCTCACGGCCGGTCACCTTGCGGGCCAGCTTGAGCGCCGCTTCGACCGCGTTCGCACCGGCCGGGCCGGGGAACATCACCTTGTAGTCGAGGTTCCGCGGCTTGAGCACGATGTCCGCGAAGGACTCAAGCAGGTCGCGCTTTGCCGCGGTGTGCATGTCAAGCGAATGCGTGATCCCGTCGGCGAGCATGTAGTCGATGACGGCCCGCTTCAGCAGCGGATTGTTGTGACCGTAGTTGAGCGATCCCGCTCCAGCGAAGAAGTCCAGGTACTCCTTGCCGGTTTCGTCGTAGAGCAGGCTGCCGGTGGCCTTGTCGAAGGTGGTCGGCCAGCCACGGCAGTAGCTGCGTACCTCGGATTCGAGCGTCTCGAAAATGTTCACGGTTCTCCGTGTGATTCAGATGAGCTAGGAAGGCGCGTTGACCGGCACGAACGGGCCGATTCGGAACAGGAACTCGGCCGCGTGGTCGTCAGGGAACTGGTCGGCGCTGAACAGCTGGTTGCCGGTGAGGCCCGCACCCCAGCGGGCGGCGAGCGCGCGGAACATCGCGATGGACGAGTCGTTGTCCGAAGTGACAGTGGCTTCGAGATGTCTGGCGCCGGTGCGGCGCACCAGGCTGTCCAGCAGCGCCGTCGCGAAACCTCTGCCGCGATGTTCGTCCGCCACGGTGATCTGCCAGATCACCAGCGTGTCGGGCTGGTTCGGGCGCAGGTATCCGGTGACGAAGCCGATCACCTCACCGTCGATCTTCACGACCGCGGAGGTACCGGCGAAATCTCTGCACCACAGCAAGTAGGAGTACGAAGAGTTCAGGTCGAGCGTGCGCGAATCGCGCGCCAGCCGCCACATTCCCGCACCGTCCGAAGTGGACGGCACATCCACTACCGCCTGGCCGAAGGTTTTTCCGGACATGCCAAGGGAACGTAACAGAGGTGTTTCCACCGATCAGCCCATCGGGTCTCGCCCGGACGGCCGACCTGGGGGAACGCGAAACGGCCTGTGTTGATCAGTACAGACTGTTGAACGGCGCGTGCGCGCTTGCTTAGCGTCGCGCGCACGCGCGTTGCCAGAACGTCAGCCGGCTACACGTGACGGCCGCCACAGGTCCAACCCGGACTCCACGGCGTACTTGTCGATCTCGGTCAGCTCCGCGTCGGTCAGCGGCGGGCCGTCCAGCGCGGCCAGGTTCTGCTCGAGCTGCTCGACCGAGCTCACGCCGATCAGCGCGGAAGTGACCCGCGGATCGCGCAAAACCCAGGTCAACGCCAGTTGCGACAGGCTCTGACCACGCTGCTGCGCGATCCCGTTGAGGCCACGCACCCGGTTGAGATTCTCCTCGGAGAGGTGGTCTTGCTGCAACGAGCCGTGCTGCGACGCACGCGACCCCTCGGGCACGCCGGTCAGGTACTTGTCGGTCAGCAGGCCCTGCGCCAGCGGCGAGAACGCGATGCAGCCAGCGCCGACGTCCTCGAGGGTGTCCAGCAGCTCCGGCTCGATCCAGCGGTTGAGCATCGAGTACGACGGCTGGTGGATCAACAGCGGCACACCGGCCTGTTTGAGCAGCTCAGCGGCCTCTTTGGTCTTGGCGGGCGAGTACGAGGAGATGCCGGCGTACAGCGCCTTGCCCTGCTGCACGGCGCTGACCAGCGCACCCATCGTCTCTTCCAGCGGTGTTTCCGGGTCGAACCGGTGCGAGTAGAAGATGTCGACGTAGTCAAGGCCCATCCGGCCAAGCGATTGGTCGAGCGAGGCCAGCAGGTACTTCCGCGAACCGTGGTCGCCGTACGGGCCAGGCCACATGTCGTAGCCCGCCTTGGTGGAGATCACCAGCTCGTCGCGGTACGGCCGCAGGTCGTCGCGCAGGATCCGGCCGAAGTTCTCCTCGGCGGACCCGTATGGCGGACCGTAGTTGTTGGCCAGGTCGAAGTGCGTGACACCGAGGTCGAACGCGCGCCTGGCGATCTGCCTGCCGTGCTCGTACGGCCGGGCACCGCCGAAGTTCTGCCACAGGCCCAGCGAGATCAGCGGCAGTTTGAGTCCGCTGCGCCCACTGCGCCGGAATTCCGCTTTGTCGTATCGCCGTTCATCGGCTTGGTACACCACAGCGCTGAATATAGGCCGCGAAAGGCGAGGTGGCCTGGCGTTGGGGGCAAGGCCACCCCGACCTCATCCGCTGATGAACCCGCGCTGCGCAGTGGTCCGGTGCCGCCCTCGGACAACTACATCGGACACCTCATCGGCACTGACCACATAGGGCCGCGCTTGCACACCGGCGGAGTCCCACCTCGACACGATCGGACGTGCGTACATGTCGATCGTGTCCGAGCAACCGGGCAGCCACAGCCACCCGTATCCCTTGAATTCCTTCTCCCGCACGGCAAGCCGGCGGAACTGGTCGGTACGCAGCGAAGTGTGCCCCGCTTCGACGACCGACCGGTAGACCAAATCGGACAGCATCACCGCGAGGTTGGCCTCCGGCCACTGTTCGAGCACCCCGCGCAGTGGCTTGGAGTCGAGCAACCTGCTCACCACCACCGCGTCCCGGCAAGGATAACCGTTGGGACCGTTGACAACCACGCCGTGGTGCACCGCCATCCGCATCCGCAGCCGGGCCCACGGCAGCATGTCCTCGTTGTGCTGGCGCAGTTCGGCTTCCAGACGGCGGGTGAAGCCGTCGACCACCAGCGGCTCAGGTTCGTCGTGGGGAAGAACGGCCAGTTCGGCGTCGCCGTGTTGCTGACGAGACCAGCGTGTCCGGTTCAATCCCATTGACGACGCGGCGCGATCAAGAGATCGCAGCAGGGTCTCCTGCCATTTCTGCTGGCGCTGCTCCGGCGCGGCGCCGTACCCGCGAATATCAACTCCGACATAGAGCGACCGCCGGAAGCCCGTATCTGCCATACAATTAGACCCTTCGTGGACGGATCCGAGGGATGCTGGTGCTCTGCGTAATCATGCAGTAGGTCGTTCGTATGAAAGCGGCACTGGTACGGGTTCGTGTCCATTTAACGCAACAAGCTCGCCCGCTTGGTTCAACTTTTTAACAGTACAAGAGTCACGCTATTTCGGCGCGCTGTCTCAGCCTGCTCATATCGAGAACCGCGATGCCCCGGTAACGGCCGCTGACCAGGCCTTCCTGTTGAAAAGTCCGAATGATCTTTTCCGCGGTGGACAGTTTGATACCGGCGATCGACGCGAGTTCTTCCCTGGTGAGCGGCACACTCAGATCCCAGTGACCACCGGAACGGGTGCCATACGCCTCATATAGGTCGACAAGAACCCTTGCCACCCGCACGCTCGCCGGACGACCGTGTTCGATTCTTCGACGGTCGGCCCATCGAAGGCGTTCGCTCAACATCGTCGCCACCTCGATGGCCGCATCCGGGTGACGGGCCAGGAAGTTCCGCAGCTCAGCCTTGGTCATCCGCTTGAAGAAAATGTCGGTGCACGCGATCACTGTCGCAGATCTCGGGCCGACATCGAGTGCCGCCATCTCGCCGATGAGATCACCACCGACCCTGATCGCGAGCAGGGTCCGTTCCCCGGCCGGGTCCGTGGCCTGCACTTTCACCGATCCGTGCAGCAACAACAGTGCTGAGGAATCTGTTTCCCCCTGACTGATGATTGTCATACCTGCCGGCCTGCTTTCCGAAACGCCGACCGCGAGGAAATCCTCCCTGGTCCGTTCCGACAGCCGCCCGAGCAGGCTGGCCTGTGGGTACGCCAGCGACCCACCGGCCACTCGTCTTGGAATGATCTTTCCCACCTCGCCGATTGTCGAGTCTGCCGGAGAATGCGACCACCGGACCATCGACGCGTTTCCGCGGACTGTTAACAATAGTGGCACACGGATAACACGGGTCAGTTGGCCAGGTTCTCGACGAGCAGGACCTGCAGCTCGCCGACGGCGAAGCCGAGTACGGCGCCGACGGTGATCAAAATCCATTCATCCTGCTGGAAGGCCGGCCTGATCAGATCTTCGAACTCCTCGGGCGAAAGCTCTTGCATCTTCTGGACGAGCGTGTTGCGGATATCCATCGCCTCTTCGGCGTAATCCTCGATGAAGGCGAGCGTGTCCGGCATCCGCCGCATGACCTTCTCGGCGACGCTGTGCTTCAGCTGTTGATATCGGCGGCTGCCGACCGTGATCGCCACAAGCGGGCGAGCGAGCCTGGTCTGCCGGTCCATGGCGTTGGTGATCTGCCGTTCCACCACTGCGAACAGCCGATCGGCCAATGGTCCGCGCAGGACAGCGTGCAGAACGTTGTGCGGTGTGATGATCTCCTTGGCGATCAGTGCGCCGTAGTCAGCCGCGACTTCCTTGCGGCGCTTGAGAAAAAGCCCCTGCCAGGTGAACAGCCCGAAGTAGCGCCTCGGCTCACGCGGATGGAAGATCATTTTCAGTGCGAGCCAGTCGGTGAACCAACCGGTGAGGCCACCGAAGATCGGCATCACCCACGGCGATTTCAGCGTGGCCCAAGCAAGCATTTGAATGAGGCCGATGGCGAAGCCGAACACGATGCCGGACCGCGCGATGAACTGGAACTCCCGCTTGCCCGCCTCGAGAAAGATCCGGTTGAGCAGTTCCTTGTCCTTGACGAGGTTCTCGACCACCATGCCCTTGAGGTCGAACACAGAGTCCACATCGGACTGAATAGTGGCCAGAATGCCCTTGACGACCTTGGGCGCCTCGGCCTGGACCCGGCGGACGACGAGGTCCTGCGCCTGCGGCGGCAAGGACTCCCAAAGCGCGGGCTGGTACTCCTCGGCGATCTCGCGGGTGATCTCGTCAACCGCCTCGAGCAGCGGCTGCTCCAACTCCTTGGCAACCCCGCTCGGGATCGAGTCGTCGCACGACCTCACCGGCGGAGATGAGCCGATCGGTCATGGTGTCGCACGCGATGGCCGCCATCCGCGCGGCCTTGCGCGGAACGATGCCTTGCCAACCGAAGAACGGCCGGATTCCCCGGAACTCGATGGGCCGGAACATCATCCGGATGGCGACGACCTTGGTGACGTACCCGATCAATGCGGCGATGAGCGGCATGGAAGCGTAAACATGCCAGTTCCGCTGGAAATCGGCGACGATCTCGTCGATCATCCCGGCCGCGCCGCGTCCCAGAACTGCGTGCCCAAAGTAGACAGTTTGACGGTTCGTTTCAGGTACCGCGGGCTGAGCTTGTGGACAGTGCGAACCTCGGTCTCGGCGGTACGAACCCGATCCTCGGTGAGCAGGATGTCGTACTGAGTGCTGAGAGCCTGGTCCTCAGGTCCAGTTTGGACAACGCCGAGACTCAGCAGCCGCGTGACGTAGTCCGGAACGAGATCCGGCAACATCACACCGGCCGCCCGCCCAACCGAGGAAGCGTTCCGCAGCACAATCCGCTGCGGTCCACCCAACGTCGACCGCCCAGCCACATGCACAAGGGCATACACCTCACCATCGCTCAACGCAGCGAGGATCCGCGCCTCATCGGGAACGAGCTGGCGGACGATCGACATGAAGAGGTGGTGCCGCCCCTGCTCCCGATCAAGCTCGGTGGAAAGCCGCAACAACTCGGCCATCGCCGACCGCACCGGATCAACGTGCCCATCGACCACAGCGGGAGGGGCTTCGATCAGCTTGCCCGTGAAGGTTCCTTCTTCGTCGAGGCGCTTGCGTACCTGGTCGAGAACGGCCTTCTCGGCTTTCCGGAACTGCCGTTGCGCGGCTTCGCCACCTGGCAGACGGCCAGCCGCCTGCCAGCTCGTCTTGGCCAGCCAGCCCGCGAGCCTGCTCGCCTGCGCCACCACCCGGTCGACCGGATCCCGCTCCTCAGCCACGACGCCTCCCACCCTTCAGCGTCCCAGGTGTACCACACGTCCCCGCAGGTCAGCGCCCTCAGGTTGAGGATATTACGGCCGTAGCCTGACCAGACTCGAGTACATCGGTCCGCCGCGAAATCCGGGCCTGGAGCCACACGGGTTCGGCCGTCGCCGCGGTCGTCAACGGCGTTGCGCTCGACACGGCGGATGGCCGCCACCTGTTGCGCAGATAGCCCCGCAGCTGCGCCCAGCTGCCGACGCGGCGCCACTTCCACCCGCCCCAGAAGTCGTACAAACCGTCACGAGCGAGAAATCGGGCGGCCGAAACGTCCACTTCGGAGAAGGCCGCGCGAACTCCCACGTCCAGAATCGGCTGACTGTACTTGTACTGCCCGGAGACATTGTCGTAAAAGCGCCCAGCCGGGTCGATCATCGCGTAGCTGCCGACCATGTCCGAACTCGTCTCGGGAACCACGACGATGCCGTTCTTGCGCACTCGGCGATTCTTCGCGACAAAGTGGTTGAAACCGTCGCGATCCACGATCAAATCCTCGGCACACCGCGAATCGGGACCTTGAAGTGGAAGCATCTGCATGATCTTCCACCGACGAGGCCGGGCCCTGATGATGAAGTCCCTGAAGTCCTCACCGTAGTTCGCCGAGGTGACGACGGTATTTATCTTCAAATTGACACCGGCGGCGTGCACTCGCTCACAGATGGCAAGATACTGCCGCTTGGAAATTGGCTTGTGAGCCTTGACCCGGCCGATCCGAATGGCTGTCGCCGGATGCAGGCTGTCCACGCTCAGCACCAGCCAGTCGAGATGTTTCAGCAGGTCAGACGCTACAGATCGGTCGAAGTAGCTGCCGTTGGTGACCACCGAGGTCACCATGCCGAGCTTCTTGGCGTAGACGACCAGGTCGACGAGCCATGGACACAAGAACGGTTCGCCGCCTGCGAAATTGATTTTCGTGAATCCGGCCCTGGCCAGCGCTCGCACAATCCGCATGGCGTCAGGACGATCCAGGTGTCCAGCAGGCAGGACATTCTTGCGCACACCTTGGAATGTCGCGAAACAGAACCGGCAGCGCATGTTGCACGCCTGCCACACGTGATAGTTGACCGACGGCACATGTGGCGACTCGGGCGGTCCCGACGAGACCATCCGTCGAAACCTCGACGAGACCATGCGCGGGATTATCGCACCAGCCGCTCAAGGCTAAAGTAGAGGGTTGATACATAGAGACCCGCGAGCATGTCGAACTGCGACTTGCCCCTGAACAGCAGGTGACGTTCGTTCGCGAAGGCCGATTCCACCACACCGTCAGCCCACGAGCGCGACGGGTACTCACATCGGCGGGCGCCCGCCGGAACCAACGCGCTACGACCCACGGCGTTGCGAGTTACCCATGTGGAGGCACCTCGCCCAACGACTGCTCGTATCCGATAAAACCACCGTCTCGAAGCAGGCCTTCAGGCGTCGTCGCGTCCGATTTGGACGAAAAAATGATCATCGGGCTGGCCGCACGATCACGCTCCCATTGCTTCTTGAGCACCCGGCCACGGCGATCCATTGGTCAACAGAAAACTCATCATCATTGACTCGAGTGATGCGGTGGTCAGCCCGAGGACCGGTGCCGATTGGAGAATTCGTACGCCTATTGAAACCACGGTCTTCAGCGCGAAAACCGTGTCATGCGCGGCCCACATTGTCGGCGAGGCGGGCACTGTGGCGTTGCATCGCCACGCACCGCTGGGCATCTGCTGGGCGAGTAGTTGCAAGATGCCGCGCTGGACGAGCGGATCGCTCAAGCTCGCGCCTGCCTGACTCAAGGCCACCAGCGCCCATGGCGTCGTGTAGTGCCGAAAGATCAAGCGAGAGTCGGTTCGAGGATCGACAAGCGTGTCGGACAGCGCCGAACGCCACGGTTCGACGCCAGCGCTGTTGAACCGTCGACGCAAGTACGCGACGCCCTGGATGATGGCGTTGTCATTGGCGGGCACGCCTGCTGACAGCAAAGCGATGACGGCATGGGCGGTTGGTGCCGGTGGCGAGAGGTCTGGCTCCGTTGGTGAGACCACCGCACGGTCCAGTGGCCAGGAACCGTCCTCGCGTTGGTTGTCACGAAGCCATTGGACTCCTCGACCTACCGCACCCCGGTTGCCGAGACGGGCCAGCATTCTGACCGCAAAAGCCGTTGCTATCACTTGCGCTTCGGCGCTGCGTTCGGAGACACCCCAGCCGCCTGACGGTCGTTGGGTGTTCATCAGCCACGCGGCCCCGCTTGAGACCGCGATGCATTCCTCGGTACGTCCCGACTCGACCAAGGCCCACAGGCAGTAGCACGTGCTCTCCGTGATGGAGATCTGAGTGGGCTCGCCGTGCAGCGAATGTTTCACTTGCCAGCCGCCATCAGGGTTCTGCGCTTGCTCGAGGCACCGGGCGACAGGCTCGATGTAACGACTTGCGACAGACGCGTGCGCCAAGGCCAGCAGTCCTTGCGCGGAGGACATTACGCCGACGGCGTCGTTGCTCAGGTACTGCGACCAACCTGCGCGACCGTCCTCCACTGTGAAGCGCTCCTCGAGGTGCTCGACAGTTCTGGCGAGGGCGTGACGCACAGGGCCGCCGATCTTCAAAGCGAATCGTTCGGCCTCGGCCCGGCTCGCGGCTGCTTGGAAGAGGCCGATCAAGGAGATGTCCGCGCCTGCTCGAACGAGCTCCGGCAGGGTCATCAGCGTTGTACCGATGGGCCAGGTGGCCGGTTCACGGGCGCTGACCAAGACGTACATGTCTATCGCGGTTGAGGTGACTTCGAAGGACATCACCCCGACATAGGTCACAACCAAGCCGAGCGCGGACTTGGTCGCGGATTCGATGCCCGGGCCCAGTTGCTCCAGTCCGCCGGGCCCGGCGGCTAACGCGACACGGGGGCAACTGGGCCCAACCGGTCCGAGTTGCACGAGAAAGCACTCGTAGGTGTCGAATGAAATGATCAGGTTGACCAGCGGCACTCGGCCGGTACCGACCAGGCCCTGTGGGATACGGTCGTTCATCTCCACCTCCCCACCTCGAAGATGAAGACAGCAGGGAGGTTGACCGTGCGCCAAGACTGCGACCCGACTCACGGTATGGCCACGCTGACTCACGGCAATTCTACTGACAAATCTCTTGGCTACCAAGAGAACAACGCGGCAAGTCTCCGTGACGCAATTGGCTGAATTGACGGTCGGCTTCAGCTGGCTTGAAAAGATGACAGTGAAACGTCAGAGCATTTCACTATGCTGATCGTCATAGTACGCTGGTCGCCGTGGCAGGCGATGTCCGTAAGGCGATGGTGCACAGTGCGGTGACGCTCTTCCGGGAGCGGGGGATCGCGGGTACTTCCCTTGCTGACGTCATCGAGCACAGTGGGGCGCCGCGAGGGTCGATCTATCACCACTTTCCCGGTGGGAAGAACCAGCTTGCCGCCGAGGCCACCGCATGGGCCGGCGAGGTGATGAACCGGATGATCGGCAAGTTCGACGATCCCATCGAGTTGACGCGGGCGCTCTTCGAGTTCTGGCGGGCGGAGCTCTCCGAGAACGTTCAGACCAGCTGCCCGATTGTCGCTGCCGCTCTCGGCGCGGCCGAGTCCGTCGATGCTTATCGGGCTGCGGGTGAGGTCTTCGGCAAGTGGGAACGGACCATTGCGGATTTGCTGGTCAGGCGGGGTGTCTCCGAAGAACGGGCGGTGTCCGCGGCGACCTTGCTGATCACGTCGATCGAGGGGGCGACGGTGGTCGCGCGTGCTCGGCAGGACACCAGGGCTCTTGACCGGGTTGAGCGGGAGATGACTCGGATGCTTGGGCATCTTCTCGTCGACTCCGCTTGACGCCCGTGCGGAACCGGTCGAGTATGACGGTTGGCATAATCGACTCTTCCGGAGCGCTGCGATGGACCAGTGGCACAAGTCGGTGTGCATCCTCTGCGCGTGCAACTGCGGTATCGAGGTGCTCACCGAGGACCGGCTGTTCAAACGGATCCGGGGCGACAAGGACCATGTCGCGTCGGCGGGATACACCTGCAACAAGGCACTGCGCCTCGACCATTATCAGAACGCGTCCGATCGGCTGACAAGCCCGTTGCGCCGCAAGGACAATGGCGAGTTCGAGGAGATCAGCTGGGACACCGCCATCGCCGAGATCGCCGAGCGGCTCAAGGCGGTCCGGGACGCGCACGGCGGAGAGTCGATCTTCTTCTACGGCGGTGGCGGGCAAGGCAATCACCTCGGCGGCGCCTACAGCGCCGCGCTGATGCGTGGGCTTCGCGCGTGGCATCGGTCGAATGCCTTGGCGCAGGAGAAAACCGGCGAGTTCTGGGTGGACGCCCAGCTCCACAGGGGACATACCGCGCCCGACTTCGAACACGCCGAGGTCTCCGTCTTCGTCGGCAAGAACCCTTGGCAGTCACACGGTTTCCCGCGCGCACGGGTCGTGCTCAAGGAGATCGCACGGGATCCAGCGCGGTCGTTGATCGTCATCGATCCGGTCCGGACCGAAACCGCCGACCTCGCGGACATCCACTTGCAGGTCAAGCCGGGCACCGACGCGTGGTGTCTCGCCGCCATGGTGGCGGTCGTCGTCCAGGAGGACTTGGTCGATCACACTTTCCTCGCCGAGCACACCACTGACTCCGCCCAGGTGCTCGAGCACATGGCCCACATCAAGGTCGCCGAATACGCGCAGCGCTGCGGTGTTTCCGAGTAGCTGATCACCAAGGCTGCCAGGCAGATCGCCACCGCGAGCAGTATGTCCATTTTGGAGGATCTCGGTGTCCAGCAGGCACCGCACAGCACGCTGAGCTCCTATCTGGAAAAGCTGCTGTGGGCGCTGACCGGCAACTTCGCCAAGCAGGGCGCGGTGAACACGCACTCGTGGCTGGTCCCAGTCGCCAAGCACGACCCGCGCCGCGACCGCCGTACGCCGGTCACCAACACGCCGATGTTCGCGAACCTGGTGCCGTGCAACGTGATCCCGGACGAGATCCTCACCGATCACCCCAAGCGGTTCCGGGCGATGATCGTGGAATCCGCCAACCCCGTCCACTCGCTCGCCGACTCGCCGCGGATGCGCGAAGCGTTGGACGCGCTCGACCTTGTCGTCGTGATCGACGTGGCCATGACCGAAACCGCCCGGCACGCACATTACGTGCTGCCCGCGGCAAGCCAGTTCGAGAAGTGGGAAGCCACGTTCTTCAACCTGGAGTTCCCGCGCAACACGTTCCACTTGCGGGCCCCGGTGCTCGATCCGTTGCCGGGCACACTCAACGAAGCGGAGATCTACGCCCGTCTGATCCGTGCGCTCGGGCTCGTCACTGCCGAGGATCTCGCGCCACTGCACGAAGCCGAAACCCGCGAAGCCTTTGCCCAGGCGATGCTGCGGGCGATGAGCGGCAAACTCGCGCCGCTCGCACCCTTCGTGCTCTACGAAACGCTGGGTCCGAAGCTGCCCAACGGTGCTCGTAACGCCGCGGTTCTCTGGCTCGCAGCGCAGAAGTGTGCGATGACGTACCCCGACGCCGTCAAACGAGCGGGGCACGCCGACGGTGAAGCGTTGTTCGAGGCGATTCTCAACTCGCGCTCCGGCATCACGCTCACACTCGACGAGTACGCCGACGCCTGGCGCTACGTGGGCACCGACGACGGCCGGATCCACCTCGCGATCCCCAGTCTGTTGGACGAAATCCGCAAGCTGGACACCACGCAGGCCTGGACGAGCGACGAATTCCCGTTCGTACTGTCCGCCGGTGAACGACGGTCGTTCACCGCCAACACAATCTTGCGCGACCCTGCATGGCGCCGCAGGGACACGCGTGGCGCGCTGCGCATCAGCCCGCAGGACGCCGAAGCCCTTGGCCTGCAAGACGACGGCACCGCCATCGTCACCACCACACGCGGATCGGTGGAAGCAGCCGTGGAAATCAACGACCGCATGCAGCCCGGCCACGTCTCTCTGCCCAACGGCCTTGGCCTGAATTACGACAACAAGCTGACAGGCACTGCGCCCAATGAACTAACCGACTCGAACTGGCGGGATCCGATCGCCGGAACTCCTTGGCACAAGCACGTTCCCGCCAAGATCGAGAGGTTGACTGCCTGACTAGGTTGTGGGGAAAGTTCCCGCCCTGCTCGGAGCAACGATGATCACCCGCAAGCTCGATCCGTGGCAGCAAGCCCTGCTTCGGGAGTTACGCACCAGGGATCTGTCCAGCGAACGGATCGAGCAGCTGCTCGACTCGGTCGAGGCGTACTGCGCCGACACCGGCAAGACACCACAGCAGGCGTTCGGCGATCCCGCCTCGTACGCGCGGGTGTTCGCGCCAGGCCTGCAGCCGGTGAAGTTCGTGCCCGCCGCGATCCAAGGCACTTTGGGTATCGCTGGTCTGGTCATCCTGGCGTCCGGGGTTCCGGCCGTGATGAACGAGCTGCCGACGGCGGTCATCAGGACCGGTGCGGTGGTGTCCTTCGGTGCCGCCCTGGTGGTGTTCATCGCGTTCCTGGCCGTGAAACGGCACTTGGTGATCTCGGCGGGTGCCCTGTCGCTCGGGATCGTCGCTTTGGTCGTGCCGTACTTCCTGTGGCCGACGACCTTTGTCGAGATCCCTGTGTGGCCAGCGGTCACCGGGAGCCTGTTCTTGATGTCGGCGGCCTGGGCGGTGTCGGTGTACCCGGATCACGTGCTGGACCGCGACACGAAACAGCGCCAGATCAACACGATGCGCTGGTGCCTGCCCACCCTGATGGCCTGCGGAGCCCTGCTGAGCTGGTTGCGCTAAACGGGAGCCGGTGTACTTAACCGCTCGACTGTCTGCTTACGATGTTGTCGGACAGTTCGCCGGTGTAGCTCAATTGGCAGAGCACTCGCCTTGTAAGCGAAAGGTTACGGGTTCGAGTCCCGTCACCGGCTCGGGCGGCGTCAGCCGCTGGCCGGCTCCCAGCGTGGGCCGCCCAAGACGCGGTGTCTTCTGGGGGCCGAGCCCCCAGACCCCACGGTGCGAGCTCCTTCCGATCCAGCGCTGGGCACGTTGCGCTTGAACCAGCCCGGGGCGTTGGGCCGTTTCCCGCTAAACCTGTTTGTGGTGCACGACACTGTTACACCTCTTCTTCCTCCTGCGATGCCACGCGGGAAACGAGGCACGGGAGGAGTGGTAGTGGCGCAGTTCGTGCCGGCCGAGTCGGTTGTCAATCAGGTGCTCGACCTGGCGTTGCGGATCGGAGAAGTGCAGTTGAGCTCCGGTGCGGGCGCCTCCGATGTGACCGCGACGATCATTGCTGTCGCAAACGCTTGCGGCCTTGAGCAGTGCCAGGTGGATGTGACGTTCACCTCCATCACCGCGTGCTGCCATCGGGGCGCTGAGTTCGCACCTGTGACGTCGTTGCGAGTCGTGCGGTCAAGGGGGTTGGACTACACGCGCCTCGCCGCCGTCGAGCAGCTTGTCCGGGACATCACGCGACGCAGGACGACGGCAACCGAGGCTGCGCGTCGGCTCGACCGGATCGTCAACGCACGGCACCCCTACCCACGATGGGTAGCGACGGCCGCATGGGCCGGTATGGCCGCGAGCGTCACCGTGTTGCTGGGTGGCGGGCCGCTTGTCGCGTTGGCTGCCGCCGTCATCACCGCTGTCATCGACCGCATCGGACGGATTCTCAACCGGCACAATCTGCCGTTCTTCTTCCAGCAGGTGCTTGGCGGCGCCCTCGCCACGGGTGGGGCGCTCGCGGTTGTGTCGACAGGGTGGCTCGGTGAGTCACCAACGCTCGTCGTGGCCGCTGCCATCACGGTCCTGCTGTCCGGACTTAGCGTCGTCGGCACCGTGCAGGACGCCATCACGGGCTACAACGTGACGGCCGCAGGGCGCGCGATGGAGGTCGCGTTGATGACCGCGGGCCTCATTGGCGGGGTTGTGCTGGCACTGAACATGGCCTCGGAGTTGGGCTTGCCACGGGTGCCCATGGCGGAGGCGCTGCCGCCGACCGCGCTGCGGCTGCCGTTGCAGACAGTGGCCGGTGCTGCCGCGGCGGGCTGCTTCGCCCTGGCGAGCTACGCAACGATGCGGTCGATGATGGTCGCCAGCGCGGCGGGTGCGCTCGGCGCGTTGGGCTACGGCGGACTCGTGCTCGGTGGAGCCGGGCCGATCGTGGCGTCGGCGGTTGCCGCGGCGGGGATCGGGTTCTGCGGCGGAGTGATGGCGCGACGACTGGGCGTCACTCCTCTTGTCGTCGCGGTCTCCGGGATGACACCCCTGTTTCCTGGACTTACGACATATCGGTCGCTCTACGAGCTCGCGGTCGACGGCACCTCGGCCGGTGTCGTGACGCTGATGACGGCCCTCGGCATCGCCCTGGCGCTGGGCGCGGGCGTGGTTCTCGGCGAATACCTGGCACAACCTGTACGAGTGAGCCTCGGTAGGTTGGAGCGACGGCTCGGTGCCATCAGACTGGTCGGGCCGACGTGGCAACGGCTGGAGCTGGAGACAACGGCGTCTAAGTGAGACTTACCACCTGACCGTTTGCCGGACGCGCTCAGCGGCCTAACTGGCTACTGTCTTTTAGTCAGTGTCATCACAAGGAGGCTCTCTCCCGGTGAACAGCGGTGCGGACTTCATCGTCGTGGCCAACCGGCTCCCGGTTGACCTCGAGCGTGCGGAAGACGGCACGCAACGTTGGAAGCACAGCCCAGGCGGACTGGTCAGTGCCCTCGAGCCGTTCTTGAGATCCAAGAGCGGCGCGTGGGTCGGCTGGCCGGGTGTGCCGGACGTGGACGTGGAGGAGTTCGAGGACGACGGCCTGCGACTGATCCCGGTCACCCTGTCGGCCGCCGACGTCCGCGACTACTACGAAGGCTTCTCCAACGCCACCCTGTGGCCGCTGTACCACGATGTGGTGGAACCTCCGGTGTTCGACCGGGCGTGGTGGGACAGCTACGTCAAGGTCAACCACCGGTTCGCCGAGGCCACCGCGGCCGTCGCCTCGCCGGGCGCGACCGTGTGGGTCCAGGACTACCAGCTCCAACTGGTCCCGCAGTTGCTCCGCGAGCAGCGGCCGGACCTGCGGATCGGTTTCTTCCTGCACATCCCGTTCCCGCCGGTCGAGCTGTTCATGCAGCTGCCGTGGCGGACCGAGATCGTGCGCGGACTGCTCGGCGCTGACCTGGTCGGGTTCCACCGACCGGGTGGCGCACAGAACTTTCTGTGGCTGGCACGGCGGTTGGTCGGCCTTGAGCCGAGCCGTGCCGCGGTCGGCGTGCGGACCAGGCCCGGCCTGATCCACGTCGGCGACCGGCCGGTCCGGGTCGGCGCGTTCCCGATCTCCATCGACTCGGCCGGACTGGACGGGATGGCCCGCAAACGGGACACCATCCAGCGTGCCCAGCAGATCAGGACCGACCTGGGCAACCCGAAGAAGATCTTGCTCGGGGTCGATCGCCTCGACTACACCAAGGGCATCGACGTGCGGCTGCACGCGTTGCAGGAGCTGCTCATCGAGGGCCGGGTGGACCCCGATGAGGTGACCATGGTCCAGCTGGCCACCCCCAGCCGCGAACGGGTCGAGCACTACCAGCGGATGCGCCAGGGCATCGAGCAGGTGGTCAGCCGGATCAACGGCGAGTTCGGCAAAGTGGGTCACCCGGTCGTGCACTACCTGCACCAGTCGGTGGACCGGCGCGAGCTGGTCGCGTTCTTCTCCGCCGCGGACGTCATGGTGGTCACACCGGTGCGCGACGGGATGAACCTCGTGTGCAAGGAGTACGTGGCGTGCCGGCATGACCTGGGCGGCACCCTTGTGCTCAGTGAGTTCGCCGGCGCGGCCGCCGAGCTCACCAGCGCGTTCCTGGTCAACCCACATGATCTTGATGGGGTGAAGAACGCGCTGCATGCGGCCCTTACGATCGACCCTGCGGAGGGCCGCCGTAGGATGCGCGCTCTGCGACGCCAGGTGCTCACCCACGACGTCGACCGTTGGGCACGGTCGTTCCTGGAGGCTCTGGGGTCACAGGGGTTGAACTGAATCAGTTCAGATCGTAACTTCACCCGATAGTGGCAATGGCTGCCACGCTGGAGCACGAGGAGAAGGCGTGACTGCCGAGGCTCTCCCCGCCGAACTGAGGCGGGCGATCGTTCAGCTCGCACGCACCCCCCGACTGTTGGTCGCGTGCGACTACGACGGGACGCTTGCGCCGATCGTCGAAGACCCGGAGAAAGCACGGCCCCAACCGGAATCCGTGCACGCGCTGCGTTCGCTTGCCGGTCTGCACGAGACCACCACCGCGGTGATCTCCGGCCGGGCGCTGCGCGACCTCGCGACGATGTCGCGGCTGCCCGCCGAGGTGCACTTGGTCGGCAGCCACGGATCCGAGTTCGACATCGGCTTCGTGCACTCGCTCAACGGACCCGCGCGGGAACTGCACACCAAGATCGAGGCCGAGCTCGAGCGGCTGGTCGACGGGGCCGAAGGCGTCCACCTCGAGGTCAAGCCGGCCAGCATCGCGGTGCACTACCGGCGGGCCGAGCAGTCGATCGCCGACCGGATCGCCGAGGCCGTCCGCACCGGTCCGTGCACCTGGGAAGGTGTGCAGGTGACCGAAGGCAAAGCGGTCATCGAGCTCGCCGTGGTGCAGACCGACAAGGGCCACGCCCTGGACGTGCTGCGGCACCAGATGGGTGCGACGGCGGCGATCTTCGTCGGTGACGACGTGACCGATGAGAAGGCCTTCGCCCGGCTGTCCGGGCCGGACCTCGGCGTCAAGGTCGGCGGCGGCGAGACGCTCGCGCAGTTCCGCATCGACGACACCCCCGCGGTGGCCGCGATGCTCGCGTTCCTGTTGGAGGAGCGCAGGAACTGGCTGTACGGCGAGCAGGCCACCCCGATCGAGCGGCTGACCATGCTGGCGAACGAGCGTTCGGTCGCGTTGCTGACACCCGAAGCTCGCGTCACCTGGTTGTGCCACCCGGAGCCCGACTCGGCCGCGGTGTTCGCCGACCTGCTCGGCGGCCCGAGCGCCGGGCACCTGTCGATCACGCCGGAACGCGGCGGTCTTCCGCTGGGGCAGCGTTACCTGCCGGGCACGATGACCGTGGAGACCCGCTGGTCGGGCCTGCTGGTCACGGACTACCTGGAGCACTACGCCCAGCCGCACCGCACGGACCTGATCCGCACGATCACCGGCAGCAGCCGGGCGATCGTCGAGTTCGCGCCGCGCCCGGAGTTCGGCCAGGTGCCGGTCAAGCTGGTGCGCAACGAGAACGGCCTGCGCGTGGTCGGCACGTCCGACCCGATGGCGCTGCACTCCCCCGGCGTGGACTGGGAGATCACCTCGGACGGCATGCACGACACCGCCCGGGCGATCGTCAGCCCGAACGGCGAGCCGGTGCTGCTGGAACTGCGTTGCGGCACAGACGATCTGGCACCGGACCCGATCCCGGAGCCGGAGCGCAAGAACCGCGCCAACCGGTACTGGACGGAATGGCTCGGCTCCTTGCGGTTCCCGGAGGTCGAGCGGGAACTGGTGATCCGCTCGGCGCTGACGCTGCGCGGCCTGTGCCACAGCGAGACCGGCGGGATCATGGCCGCCGCCACCACTTCGCTGCCCGAGGAGATCGGCGGCATCCGCAACTGGGACTACCGGTACTGCTGGCTGCGTGACGGCGCACTGACCGCGAAAGCGTTGGTGTCGCTGGGTTCCACCGCCGAGGCCGAGGCGTTCCTCAACTGGGTGCACGGGGTTCTGGCCACGGTTCCCGGCCCGGAGCGGCTGCACCCGCTGTACACGTTGGCCGGCACCGGTCTTGGCCCTGAGGCCGTGATCGACACGCTGCCCGGCTACGCGGGTTCGCGGCCCGTGCGCGTCGGAAACCTTGCCAACCAGCAGGTTCAGCTCGACGTGTTCGGCCCGGTCGTCGACCTGGTCGCGGCGCTTTCCCTGGCACGCGGGAAACTCACCGACGACGACTGGAAGATGACCAACGCGATGGCCGAGGCCGTCGCGCGCCGGTGGGAAGAGCCGGACCACGGCATCTGGGAAGAGCGGCACCGCCCGCGCCACCACGTGTACTCCAAGGTGATGTGCTGGCTGACCATCGACCGGGCCATCACGTTGGCGGAAACCTATGGCCGCCAGCCGAACCCGGAATGGCACGCGCTGCGCGACAAGATCGCCACGGACATCCTGACCAAGGGCTGGAACGACGAGGTCAAGTCGTTCACCACGGCCTACGACGGCACGGACCTGGACGCGGCGTCGTTGTTCGTCGGCCTGTCCGGCCTGCTCGACCCGTCGGACGAGCGGTTCGCCTCGACCGTCACCGCGATCGAGGCGGAGCTGCGCAGTGGGTCCACTGTGTACCGCTACCACCGGGACGACGGCCTGCCGGGCAACGAGGGCGGCTTCCACCTGTGCGCCGCCTGGATGATCGAGGCGTACCTGATGTGCGGCCGCCGGACCGAGGCCGAGGACCTGTTCGCGCAGATGGTCGACTGCGCGGGCCCGACCGGTCTGCTTCCGGAGGAGTACGACCCGATCGCCGAGCGCTCACTGGGCAACCACCCGCAGGCGTACAGCCACCTCGGCCTGATCCGCTGCGCGCAGCTGTTGAGCGGCGAGAAGCCAGTCTGACCAACTGAGCACAGAGGCCGGGAGTCGAGTTTCGATTCCCGGCCTTTTTCTCGGAACGATCGGGCAGGCTGCGGGCAATACCCGTTGTGACGATGGCGAGCGTGGAACGGCCGGATCTCACGGGCTCCGACGCGGACAGGGTGCTCGCGCGGCTCTACGACGAGCACGCGCGTGGTCTGCACCGATATCTGGCGCGGCGGCTCGACCCGGCGACTGCGGACGATCTCGTGGGCGACACGTTCCTGCTCGCGTGGGAACAACGCGACCGCTACGAGCCTGAACGGGCAACAGTCCGTGCATGGCTCTACGGCATAGCCACGAACCTGTTACGTCGGCACGCCCGTAGCGAAGTTCGGGGGTTACGGGCGACTGCACGTGACATCGGCCGCGCTGATGTCGGCGAAGGCACCGACGCCGTGGCTGTCTCCCGTGCGGATGCCAGCGTGCAGGCTCGCAAGTTGGGCACCGCGCTCGCCAAGTTGCGCCAAGAGGAACGGGACGTGCTGCTGCTCGTGGCCTGGGCTGGTCTCAAGCCCAGCGAAGTGGCCGAGGCACTCGACATCGACGGTGGGACCGTCCGGTCGCGGCTGCATCGCGCCCGCTCCGCACTTCGGGACCACCTGGGAGCAGAGCGATGAACGACGTTGACCTGGACGAGGCGCTGGCCGCATTCCGTGCGGACGTACCGGAGATGACCGAGGACGCGTTCCTGCTCGGCAAGGTGCGCCTGGAAGCGGCGACCGAGCCATGCCCGGAGCCGTTGCCCGAACCAACCCCACTCACCGTGCGGACCGAGGTGCTCAACGTCCAACGTCGGCGCAGGCCGTCGATGCGTCGGCGGTTGGTCCCTTGGCTGACTGCCGCGGCTGCAGTGCTCATTGCGGTAGGAACGACGGTCGCGTTGCGGAGCAACGATCACCAGCCAGCCGCCGGTCGGCCGGAAGTGAACAAGACCTATCCGAAGGCGCCACAACGCCCGGCACGGATCCCCAGCGCCACGCGTGGCACCCCATTGCCTCCGGTCAGCGTCGTGTACAACGCAGCAGGCGAACTGACCGCCAGCGACCTGCCACAACAGCCCGGCCAATACCTGACCATGGGCAGGTACGAGTGGGGCATGCCGGGCATGGTGCGCGGGGATATCCGCGGTGCGATGGACATGGACAGCGAGGGCTTCTGGGAGGAATGGGTGCCCGCTGACCGGTCCGGTGTGTGGCGGCTGGTCAGGGACGTCGACACCCGGCGCGCCAACACCCGGGACCAAGACGAGCCGCAGTGGCCGACCATGGTCTCCGGATTGTCCTACCAGGAGGGCACGTTCGAGGCGCCGAAGGGCGAGTACTTCCCGCCGACGCAAGGCACGTGGACCGATCCGACCGAGCAGTTCATCGCCGGCCTGCCCCGCGACCCCCGCGAGCTGTACACCCGGCTTGCCGCGGACGCCGCGGAAACACCCGACCCACCTGGCGTCGCCGTGCAGTTGGCGGGTTCGTTGCTCAACCGGCCCGTACCCGCCGACGTACGCAGGGCGATCTACCAAGCGCTCAGCTATCACCCGTGGGTTCGGGTGTCGACAGACGCGCGAACCCGTGACGGCCGGGCCGCCGTGTCGCTGACGGTCGACAACCTGGAAAGCACTCGGTCGGTCGTGCTGCTGATCGACCCGGCGAACGGCTTGCTGATCGGCACGCGGGAAATCCGGATGGTGGCCGACCACCCGGACTCCCCTGCCGGGACGGTGGCCAGCGAGACCACCACCCACTGGGCCGTGGTCGACGGCCTCGGGAAGTAATCAGCGCTTGGACAACGTGTCGACGAGCGTGCGCAAGTCGGGGACGACGGTTGCCCTGATCTCCGGGGGCAACCGGCCGGAGTCCGGCGGGATCAGCGCGCGTTTGAAACCAAGGCGCGCCGCTTCGGCCAACCGCCTGCCGACACTGCCGACCCGGCGTACCTCACCCGCGAGACCGACCTCGCCGATGATCACCATGTCGTTGGGCAACGGGATGTCCAGCTTGGCGCTCGCGACCGCCATCGCGAGCGCCAGGTCACCCGCCGGTTCGATGATCCGCATGCCGCCCACGGTCGCCGTGAAGACGTCTGATTTGCCCAACGGCAGGCTCGCGCGCCTTTCCAGTACTGCCAGCACCTTCGCGACCCTCGACGCCTCGAGGCCGTTCACAGCGCGCCTCGGCATCGGCGCTTCGGTGTTCGCCACGAGCGCCTGAACTTCGCCCAGCAGGGCACGTTTGCCTTCGGTGATGACCGTGACGGCCGTGCCCGCGACACCTTCGACCCGGTTGCTCATGAAGATCCCGGACGGGTCAGGCACGCCGACGATGCCTTCCTCGACCATCTCGAAACAGCCGACCTCGTCGGCCGCGCCGAACCGGTTCTTCACACCGCGGACGAGCCTCAGCGACGAATACTTGTCGCCTTCGAACTGCAGAACGACGTCGACGAGATGCTCAAGGACCCGCGGACCGGCGACCGATCCCTCTTTGGTGACGTGGCCGACCAGGATCACCGGCAGGCCGCGTTCCTTGGCCAACGCGACAAGCGCCGCGGTCACCGCTCTGACCTGCGTCACGCCACCCGCCGAACTCTCGACCGCTGGCGAGGACATCGTCTGCACGGAGTCGATCACGAGCATGGCCGGCTTCACGGCGTCGACGTGACCGATCACTGTGGCCAGGTCGCTCTCCGACGCCAGAAACATCTCCTGGTGCACGTTGCCCGTGCGCTCGGCGCGCAGACGGACCTGGCCCGCGGACTCCTCGCCGGTGATGTACAGCGCGCGGCCAGGCGAATCCTCCCGCGCGACCCATTGGTAGGCGACCTCGAGCAACAGAGTCGACTTGCCGACGCCGGGCTCGCCGGCCAGCAGGACGACGGCCCCCGGGACCAGACCGCCGCCCAGAACCCGGTCGAGCTCGGGGACTCCGGTGCGCTGGGCCCTGGCGGACTCGACGTCCACTTCGGCAATCGGCCGTGCCGGGGACGCCGGGGCGCCCGCGACGACCTTGGCCAGGGCCGGCCTGGCCGCCGCGACTTCTTCGATGGTCCCCCAGGCTTGGCACTCGGGGCACCTGCCGAACCACTTGGCAACGACAGCACCACACTCGCCACACCGGAAGGCCGGGCCCGACTTCTTCGCCACGCAAGGCAACCTATCGGCAAGGTCCGACAGTGTTGGATTGTCCTCGCTTCGCTCGGACGGGCTTGGTCGCCAAAGCAGCCCCGTCCACAACAGCAATTCTCGAGGGGGTCCCCCTAATTTTCACGCTACCGCAGGGATCCGACAGTTTCGGCGTTGGCGCAGGTCAGAGCCGAGCTGGGCGGACTGCGGGACTCTTGGCACGCGGAGTGCGATCAGGCGCCGGGTAGCCAAAGGGCCCGGCATCGCAGTGATGCCGGGCCCTTCGCCTTTTGCTTTGTCAGTGGCCTCCGCCACCACCGCTACCGCCTGCGGCGGGCTGGCGCGGCGTGGTCGGCACGGCGATCGGGACCGGGATGGTCACCGAGCCGCTGCGGAAGGTGAAGGTCAGCTCGATCGTCTTGCCCGAGCGGATCTCCTCGCCGATGCCGGTCAACAGCACGGTCACCTTGCCGATGGTCACCGGCCGCTGCGTGGTCGTCGTCGGCCGCGGCGTCGTGGCGGTGGTCGTCGCACCCGAAGCCGGAGTACCGGAGCCCGAAGTCGCAGCCCCGGAAGTGGGCGCTCCGGAAGTCGGGGTGCCAGAGGTCGGCGTGCTGCTCGTGGTCGTCGGGCGCGACGAAGATGTCGGCAACCCGCCCGCGGGCATCTCGAGGATCAGCGACCGACCGGCCGGGAGGCTCTTGTCACCCGTGATCGTCACCTGGCCCGCCGGCGACGTGATCGAGACCAGTTCGTCGTCGGTCAGCGCACTGTTCACGAGCGTCCCGAGCACCACTGCCGTCGAGCCGGGCTCGTAGACGCCCTGCGGTGGGTACGCGAGCTGGATGTCGCGGACGGCGATCGGGCCGACGTCTCCTTCACCGCCGTTGACGGCCGGCTCCATGCCGGCGGTCTGCGAGATCTGGCCGGCGCCGCAACCCGCGAGTGCGAGCGCGATCCCGACCGCCGCTGTGGCGTAGCGCAGGCTGTGGCGTACACGACTCACGTTGCCGGTCCTTCCTGGGGAAAACGCGTCGGCCCGAAGGGTATCCGGCGGCTTGGTGCCCCTCGCGGGCACCTCGCCGAGATGATGTCCACAAAGGATCCGGGAGTATCCCATCAAGATCGTTAATTGTCATCTTGATGCATGCCCACATGTATTTTGTCAACCCCCAGGCGGTCCATCCTCGTGCCGCTGACCTGCGCTTACCCGTCTCACACCGGGCTGAGGGGGATTGCGGGACGTGTTAGAATGGAGTCAGCGAAAGGGGCAGAGGACACATGGTTTTCAAGGTCGGAGAGACCGTCGTCTACCCGCACCACGGTGCCGCTCTCATCGAAGCAATCGAGACACGCGTGATCAAGGGCGAGGAGAAGAAGTACCTCGTTCTCAAGGTCGCGCAGGGTGATCTCACGGTTCGCGTACCCGCAGACAACGCCGAGATCGTAGGCGTGCGGGACGTCGTCGGCCA
This sequence comes from Kibdelosporangium aridum, assembly GCF_900176515.1. Classification (GTDB taxonomy): domain Bacteria; phylum Actinomycetota; class Actinomycetes; order Mycobacteriales; family Pseudonocardiaceae; genus Kibdelosporangium; species Kibdelosporangium aridum. The sequence continues at coordinate 1,924,933 of NZ_FWXV01000002.1, read as the reverse complement.
AGAGGGTCTCAACCGCGTCTTCGATGTTTTGCGCGCTCCTCACACGGAGGAGCCGACCAACTGGTCACGGCGGTATAAGGCCAACCTGGAGAAACTCGCCTCTGGCGATGTGAACAAGGTTGCCGAAGTGGTGCGAGACCTCTGGCGGCGTGAGAAGGACCGTGGCCTATCCGCTGGCGAGAAGCGGATGCTGGCCAAGGCTCGACAGATACTGGTGAGCGAGTTGGCACTGGCGGAGGGCACCGACGAGGACAAGGCCGAGGTCCTCCTCGACGAGGTTCTCGCCACAGCCGCGGCGGTCTAGTCCACCCCGCAGTACGTGAAACACAGCAGAGTGCAGAGTTCCGTCGCGCTCGCGGTCGTGCCGGCGACCGGAGTGGTTTCCGTACATGGCATGCCATTGACAGAGCGTGCCGTGCGTTCCCTGCTCACAGCAGGGTGCGTACGGCACGTTTTCATTTGTACCCCCATTAACCTCGAATTCACGCGGCCCGACTGCACAGTTGTCGTCGGTGATCTTCATACCGCGCTGAATACCGCGATCGAGATGTTTCCGGACATTCGGTTCGGCTTGATCCACGACATCGAACGCGCGGAAACGCCGACCGAAGTGATCGAGTCCGTCGTCGACGAACTCGAGCGCGGCGCGCAAGCCGTCATCCCGGTTCTCCCGTTGACCGACACGGTCAAAGAAGTCGATCCGGACGGCCGGATCCTCGGCACCAGGGACCGTTCCGAGCTGCGAGTCATGCAGTCCCCGCTGGGTGCGCCGATCGAGCTGTTGCTGAACGCCGAAGACCCGCGACGTCTCGGTGTTCCACTCAGCACGGTCCCTGGCCATCCGCATGGGCTGCGCATCCGCACAGAGATCGACGTCGCTAGCGTGACCCCGTGATCCCACGGGTAGGAACCGCCACTGACGTCCATCCCATCGCCGCCGGTCGTGACTGCTGGATCGCGGGACTGCTATGGGAAGGCGTCGACGGTTGCGACGGCCACTCTGACGGCGACGTCGCCGCGCACGCACTCTGCGACGCGCTGCTCACGGCCGCCGGGCTCGGTGACCTCGGGGCTGTTTTCGGCACCGGCGACCCGCGCTGGGCCGGGGCGCACGGCGTGCAGTTGCTCACAGAGGTCCGCCGCCGCCTCGACGAGGCCGGTTTCCAGGTCGGCAACGCGTCCGTCCAGGTCATCGGGAACGCACCGCGGATCGGCAAGCGCCGCGCCGAGGCGGAGACAGTCCTGTCCGAGGCCGTCGGCGGCCCCGTGTCGGTGTCCGGGACGACGACCGACGGGCTCGGCCTGACCGGTCGTGGCGAGGGCATCGCCGCCATCGCGAGCGCCCTCATCGTGGAACGTTCAGTGGACGGCGGACAACCGCACTAACCTGGCCGCATGGTTGCTCTCCCAGACAAAGTCCGTGCCATCGTCGACGGGAAGAACTTCGCGACGATCGCGACCGTCAACGCCGACGGCAGCCCGCAGACGTCCGTGGTGTGGATCACGCGCGATGGCGACGACCTGCTCGTGTCGACCGTGAAGGGCCGGTTGAAGGACCGCAACCTGCGGCGCGACCCGCGGGCGAGCATCTCGGTCTTCGACAGCGAGAACCCGTACAGCTACTTCGAGGCCCGCGGCACGGTGACGTTCACCGAGGAGAACGGCTTCAAGCTGATCAACGACCTGTCGCTGAAGTACACCGGCAAGGACTACACCGGTGACGAGGGCACCGACAACGTGCGCGTGATCGTCCGGCTCACTCCGGAAAAGCTCACCGGCTACGCCGTCTGAAGCGCTTAAGATGGGTGCATGAACTTCCGAGGGGTCCTGTTCGACTACTCCGGCACGCTGTTCCGGCTCGAGCCCGATCTGTCCGGGCTGGTCGACCACGACGGCAACCCGCTGGACGGCGAGCGGCAGGCCGAGATCATGCGCCGGATGACGGCTCCGACCGGACGCCCGGAAGGGCTGCCCGAGCGGCTCTACGACCAATGGCACCGGCGTGATCTTGACCCGCCGCTGCACCGCGAGCTCTACCTCGCGGTTCTGCACGGTTCGGGGGTCGGCAACCCGGAACTGCTCTACCACCGGATGCTGGATTCCACGAACTGGGAGGCGTACCCGGATACCGCGGCCGCCTTGAAAACCTTGGCGGCAGCCGGAATTCCGGTCGGCGTGGTCAGCAACATCGCGTGGAACATCCGGCCCGTGTTCGAACGGCTCGGAGTCGCCGATCTGGTCACCGAATTCGTGCTGTCCTTTCAGGAGGGTGCGGTCAAGCCGGATCCGCGGATCTTCAGCGTCGCCTGCGAACGCCTTGGCCTGCTGCCCGAGCAGGTGCTGATGATCGGCGACAGTGAAGAGGCCGACGGCGGCGCGGCCAAGATCGGCTGCTCGGTCGCGATTGTCGATCCGCTGCCCGTCGGTCAACGGCCGAACGGACTGCTTGACGTACTGGCCGAGAACGGTTGGTAAAGCCGATTCACGGCTCCCGTACCATCTCTTTGTGACCCTTCACCTGTACGACACCGCGACCCGGAGCACGCGGGAGTTTCATCCCGCGCGGAACGGAACGGCGTCTATCTACGTGTGTGGGGCCACTGTGCAGGGAATTCCGCATATCGGCCATGTCCGTGGCGCGCTGAACTACGACGTGCTGCGTCGTTGGCTGGCGCATGGCGGCCTGGACGTCGTTCTTGTTCGCAATGTCACGGACATCGACGACAAGATCCTGAACAAGGCGGCCGAAGCGGGCAGGCCCTGGTGGGAGTGGGCACAGACACACGAGCGCGCGTTCGAGGACGCGTACGACGCGCTCGGCTGCTTGCCTCCCTCGTACATGCCGCGCGCGACCGGGCACGTGACCCAGATGGTCGAGCTGATGCAACGCTTGATCGACAAGGGGCACGCGTACGCGGCCGCGGGTGACGTCTACTTCGCCGTGAGCACGTTCCCTGCGTACGGCGCGCTTTCCGGCCAGAAGCTGGAAGAGGTGCAGCAGGGCGAGAGCGCGGCCGAGGGCAAGCGGGACAGCCGCGACTTCACGTTGTGGAAGGCCGCCAAGCCCGGCGAGCCGTCGTGGCCGACGCCGTGGGGACCTGGTCGTCCCGGCTGGCACCTGGAGTGCTCGGCGATGGCGACGACGTACTTGGGCAGCGAGTTCGACATCCACGGCGGCGGGATCGACCTGATCTTCCCGCACCACGAGAACGAGCAGGCGCAGTCGCACGCGGCCGGTGACGGGTTCGCCCGGTACTGGCTGCACAACGCCTGGGTGACCATGGCGAACGAGAAGATGTCGAAGTCGCTGGGCAACGTGGTCTCGATCCCGGCGATGCTCGACAAGGTGCGGGCCCCGGAACTGCGCTACTACCTGGTCACGCCGCACTACCGGTCGACGATCGACTACTCGGAGCCCGCACTGGCCGAGGCCGTGTCGGCGTACGGGCGGATCGAGACGTTCGTGCGCAACGTGACCGGCAGGCTCGGCGCTGTCGAGCTTGGCGAGGTGCCTGCCGAATTCACCGCGGCGATGAACGACGATCTCGGTACACCCGCGGCTATCGCGGTTGTGCACAACACGGTCAGGGAAGGCAACATCGCGCTGGCGTCCAACAAGGACGCCGAGGCCCGCGAAGCAGCGGCATCGGTTCGCGCGATGATGGACGTTCTCGGACTCGACCCGTTGTCGGACAGGTGGTCAGAGGAGTCCACAACGGACGCAGCACACCGCAACGCGCTGGCCACATTGGTCGACGCGATGTTGGAAGAGCGGCAGCGGGCGCGCACGGAGCGAGACTTCGCGGCCGCCGACGCGGTGCGGGACCGCCTGCTCGCCGCGGGAATCACCGTCGAGGACACCCCCGACGGTCCACTATGGACATTGAAGGACAGTTAGCGTGGCCGGGAACTCAAGGCGTAAGGGCGCGATGCGAAAGCCCGGCACCAAGAAGGGCGCGGTGGTCGGCTCCGGCGGACAGCGCCGCAGGGGCCTGGAAGGCAAGGGCCCGACGCCCAAGGCGCAGGATCGCCCCAATCACAAGGCTTACCGCAAGTCAGCATCGACGACGCAGAAGCGCCCGGAACGGCGCAAGGACGCCGGCCCGACCTCGGAGTTGGTGGCCGGGCGCAACCCGGTCGTCGAGTGCCTGCGGGCCGAGGTGCCCGCGACGGCGTTGTACGTCGCACTGGGCGTGGACGCGGACGATCGCGTCACGGATGCGGTGCGAATGGCCGCGGACCGGGGCATCTCGGTGCTCGAGGTCTCGCGTCCCGAGCTGGACAAGCTCACGCACAACGCCGTGCACCAGGGGCTGGCGCTGCAGATCCCGCCGTACGAGTACGCGCACCCGGACGACTTGCTCGAAGCAGCCAAGAACTCCGGTGAAGACGCGCTGCTCGTGGCGCTGGATGGTGTGACGGATCCCCGCAACCTGGGTGCCGTGATTCGTTCCGCAGCGGCTTTCGGCGCGCACGGAGTGGTTGTGCCGCAACGCCGTAGCGCGAGCATTACCGCCGTCGCATGGCGGACGAGCGCGGGCACGGCGGCCAAGCTGCCGGTGGCCGTTGCGACTAACCTCACTCGGACGTTGAAGGACTGGGCTGACACTGGGTTGATGGTTGTCGGTTTGGACGCCGACGGGACGATCACTGTTGATGAGCTGGAGCTGGCGAACGGGCCGATCGTGGTTGTTGTTGGGTCTGAGGGTCGCGGGTTGAGCAGGCTCGTTCGTGAGCGGTGTGATAAGACGGTGTCGATTCCGATGGCTGCGGGTGTTGAGTCGCTGAACGCTTCGGTGGCTACGAGTGTTGTGCTGGCTGAGATCGCTCGGCGACGCCGGATAGTTGGCCGGATCTAGCAGGGGCTGAGACGGGGCGCTCGGCTCACTGCGGCGCTTCACGGTGGTCACCACGGCGCGCTGTGTTGTTGGGTCGGCGCGCTATGGCTCACCGCGGCGCGCGCTGTGGTCGCCTTCGGCGCGCTGTGGGCCACCTGCGGCGCGCGCTGTGCCTACTTCGGCGCGCTGTGGTTCTTTCGGCGCGCTGCTGTGAGGGGTCGGCGCGATTTGGTGTGGAGCCTCTGCGCCGCAAAGGACAGGGAAAGCGGGCAGGACCTGCGGCCCTGCCCCGCCGACAAGCTTATTTGCGGCGCCACTCCACACAAAATCGCGCCGACTACTGCTTAGGGCGCGCCTCCGCTTCGGTTGGGGCGCGCCTCGTTGGTGGGCCGGGGCGCGCCTTCACTCTGGTTGGACGCCCCTTGGGCGTTGGCACCTTTGGCTGCGGGTTGAGCGCTCCTTCGTTGTGATTGGGGCACCTTCGCTGTGGACTGGGCGGTCGCCTCTGCTTGTCTGCCCCTCTTTCTGTCAGACCCTCTCGGTACTTTGGGTCATCGGGGGGTGCTCAGGTCAGGGGCCGATTTGTGTCGGTGGTGTGCCGTAGGCTCGCCGGGTTGGCTGTGCCTTGCTGTCGGTCTGGGGTTGGCGTGCGGGATCTGACCACGTTCACCCATTTGGTCGGATAGGGTCTTCGAGGCCCTGTCCTTCCAACGAGGTACTCGATGTCGTTCGCCAGCCCGCTGTTCCTGTGGTACTTCATGCCGACGGTGCTGGCTGCTGTCCTGATCGCGCCGCGTAGTTGGCGTAACGGCATCATCGCGGTCGCCAGCATCTTCTTCTATGCGACCGCTGCGGGTTCGGACACTTGGCTGCTGTTGACCACGATGGTGGTCAACTTCTTCGCTGGGCCGTTCCTCGAGCCGGATCAGTGGGATCGCAATCGCAAGCAGCGCAGGGCGATCTTGTTCGCGGTGATCGCGTTCGACCTCGCTGTGCTGGCGGTCTGGAAGTATGCGGGGTTCGCTACTCAGCAGATCGCCGCGTTGGCGCAGATCTTCGGGGGCGATTTCCCGGTGGCGGAGCTGGCGCTGCCGATCGGCATCTCGTTCTACACGTTCCACCACATCTCCTACGCGGTCGACATCTATCGCGGTGAACGGCACGCGGCTCGCAACCCGGTCTCGTTCGTCACGTACATCGCGATGTTCCCTCAGCTCATCGCTGGTCCGATCGTCCGGTACCGGGAGATCGCGGATCAGCTGCCGCAGCACCGCAGTCATCGGCTCGACGACATCGCGGCCGGCTTCCCCCGGTTCGCGCTGGGGATATGCAAGAAAGTCATCATCGCTGACTCTTTGTCGCCGTTCGTGGACGCGTGTTTCAGCACGCCCGACGACCAGATGACGTTCGCGATCGCCTGGCTCGGCGCGATCGCGTACACGCTGCAGCTGTACTTCGACTTCTCCGGGTACTCGGACATGGCCATCGGGCTTGGGCGGATGCTGGGTTTCCGGCTGCCGGAGAACTTCGCTCGGCCGTATTCGTCGGTGACGATCACCGAGTTCTGGCGGCGCTGGCACATGTCGTTGTCCCGCTGGTTCCGTGATTACGTCTACATCCCGCTTGGTGGCAACCGGCACGGCGCCGCGAAGACGTACCGCAACCTGTGCATCGTGTTCGTGCTGACCGGTTTCTGGCATGGCGCGAACTGGACTTTCCTGGTGTGGGGCATGTTCCACGGGGCGCTGCTGATCATCGAGCGCGGCTTCCACCTTGAGGAGGCGCCGTCGCGCCAAGGCGCCAAGATCGCTCGCCGCGTGCTGACGATGCTGCTGGTGGTGATCGGCTGGGTCTACTTCCGCGCCGATGACCTGACCAGCGCGATGAACATGGTCGGCCACATGTTCCTGCCGGACTTCGACGGCCTGACCGACATCGCCGAGAGCGCATTGACCAACCAGCGTCTGGTCGTCATGGTGGCGGCGTTGGCGATCCTGTTCATGCCCGCGCACCCGGTCACCGGACCGCTGATCGAGTCCTCGACCAGCAAGCCTGCCACGATCGTCCGCGTCGGCGTGATGACCGTCGGCCTGGTCTACGCCGCGATCCTGGTGGCGTCCGGCACATTCAGCCCGTTCCTCTACGTCAAGTTCTAGGCCCGTGGCGAATTTGTGCCACGTGTGCCGCTGGGCATTTCTGACGCTCTGTCGATAACCTGCGCGCGTTATGTGAGAGCGCTTCCGACCCTCATCGGGTCTCCCCTGCGAAGGAACTTCCATGTACGTCGACGAACCCGCCGACGCGCCGAACACCCCTGCCAGCCATGCCGCGACGACCTTGAGCGAGCGGATGGTGGATGTCGCGGCACTGGATACCGCGGTCAAGTCGGGCCAGGTCACACTCGAACCCGAAGCGGGCCAACGGTTATTGACCACGTTACGAGGCCAGGCTGACGCCGCCGCCGAGTGGCTGACCAGGCTGCGTGGCATGTCGCGTCCGGTGCCGCTGGGCACCAACTGGGTCGGCGAGGCCATGTCCGGCAAGTTCGAACGCCGTGCCGACGGCGAAGACGTCTCGTTCGTGAACGTGCTGGCGCAGTACCACCAGATGCTGCTGAAAGCGCACGACGCGGTCGATCACGCGATCCGCGGCTACCAGTCCACCGAGCGCGGTTCCGCGCAGGCGTTCCACGGCGTGTCAGGGGAGTTGGCCTGATGGCGGACGATCGGCACCACAGCGGGTTCGACCAGGACGAGTTCGAGCGCTACGACACCTTCGACGCACCGGTGTCCGACCAGGCCAACCCTGGCCGTGAAGGGCTCTTCGGCGACCTCGGCCGGTTGTTCGACCAGATCAGGATCGACAACGCGGCGAACAAGCTGGACGACAACGTCTCGCTGGGCGAGGACCGTGTGATCACCGAGTCCGGCAACTGGGCGGGCGTGCCGCACCGGCAGCTGTACGAATCGGTGCACACCAACAACAACCCGGCCGAGGCGTACGCGCTGGCCAAGGAGTGGACCGACCTCGGCAACATGATGGCGGAGAACTCCCGCGCCATGGACGAGGCGATCCGCAGCACCGAATCGGGCTGGACCGGCGTCGGCGCCCAGATGGCCCGCGAGTCCACGCTGAAGCTCGCGACCTGGGGCGGCGACGCGGCGCAGACCTCGCAGTACATGGGAACCCGGATCGCGGACCAGGGGCTGGCCACCGAACGCGCGAAGGCTTCGATGCCCGAGCCACTCGAGTTCGACTACCGGGCGATGCTGGAGCAGGGCTTCCGCTCGGGTGGCCTCGCCGGTTTCATGGCCGCTGCCAAGGACGTTCAGGTCGCCAGCGAGCAGTCACGTGCCGCGCATGAGCAGGCTGTCCGGGTGATGACCGAGATGGAGAACGAGTCTCGGTCCGTTGACCAGACGACTCCACGGTTCGTCGTCCCGCCGGACGCGACGTCCGATGACAGCAGCGCGATGAACGGCCTGATGATGCGTTCGCCAATGGCCACCGCGACGGGAGCCCCGACGTCGTCTGGTCCCGATGGCGCGATGATGGCGATGTCCGCTGGAGGCGTGCCGACGGGCCAGTCCGGAACACCCATCAGTTCTCCGAGCGGGTTCAGCGGCGGTGGTGCCCCCGGCGGTGGTGTCCCCACTGGTGTCCCTGGTGGCGTTCCCGGTGGTGGTGGCGGTGTTCCGCAGGGCGGTTTCGGGTACAACCCGGCGGCCGCGTCGGCCGGACCGTCCAATTTCAACAGTCCACAGTCGTACACGCCACCGAACATCCAGGTGCCCGACGTTCCCAACCTCGGCACCAGCACGTCCGGTTACACCCCGCCGACGATTCCGGGAACCGGCGGTGGCTATCCCAACGACTCCACGCACCGCGGCGTCAACTACACCCCGCCCAACCCCAACCTGCCCGGTGGGACGTACACGCCGTACAACCCGAACCTCACCGGGTCGAAGAACCCGACCATGCCTCCGAGCTACACGCCAGGAACCACGCCTCCTGGTTACGTGCCGCCGAAGGTGCCGAATTTCTTCTCCCCTCTGACCGGGGATCCCAACGCACCACGCCTGAACTACGCCGGCGGCGGTATTCCCACTGGCGGTGCGAGCAGCGGTGGGTTCGTGCCTCGTGGCATGGGTGGCGGTGCCGGCTTCAGTTCACCCGGCGGTGCCGCAGGTATCGGTGCTTACGCTGCCGAGGAAGCGGCGATGCGCGGCGGAAACAATGCCGCTGCGGCTCGGGCTGGCGCTGCAGGCGCACCTGGGATGGGCATGGGTCCGATGGGTGGCGCGCAGCGCGGCGAGGAGGACAAGGAGCACCGCTCCAAGTACGCCACCGGTGAGAAGATCGTCGAGGAGCCTGGCCGGATGGTGCCGCTCGTCATCGGTGAGAAGACAGCCAAGCAGCACAGGGAAGAACGGCAGGATTCGTGACGGACTTCAGCGTGTCCGCGCGGGAATTCGACTTCCTGTGGGAACACCTCGAACTCGGGCGCATGCCGTATCCGATCGACGTACCCAGCAACGGCACGACGATGAGCGAGCGCGACAGGATGCGTACCGAAGCTCTCGACGCATTGGCGGACAGAGGTTTGCTGCGCGGTCGCTTGCCCGAGTTGCTGCGGGTGCTGGCCGCACCGACGGTGTCGGTGGACACCGTCGGGTTCGCCGACGGCCCGATCCGGGGTTTGGCCGCGTCCGACGGCAGTCAAGGAGTGCTGGCCACGGTCGAAGACGACATCGTGTCGTTCACGGCCATCCGCCACACGTCACTACCTCGTTCCATTGTGGACGTTCTACCTGTCGGGGAGCCCGGCACCGGCAGCGCGATTTCCGTGCCGCATCAGGCCGTGCAGCGGGCGATCGACGGCGACGACGACGATCCGTTCGGCGATGACGACGAGCGCAGCATCCTGGTGCGCAACGGGGTCAGCGAGCACGACGCGAGGGAACTGCTCGAGCTGGCCAACCGTCGTGTCCGAGGTGGACAGTTCGGCGTCACCACCGCCAGCAGGGCGACCAGCATGCGTGCCAGCCGGCGAACCCGGTCCAAGACCATGATCACGTGGTTCGACACTGGTGCCGGGCGCTACCTGATGGTGCACGACGGGACGTGGGTCAGCATCGCGCCCGCCGGTGCCGACCGGATCGCAAACCGTATCGACGAACTGCTGCGCGCAGCCTGAAAGCGAGACCTGGTGACCGAAGCGATCAACGACTGGATGGCCGGGTTCGAGGCCCGGATCGCCGACCTCCAACGCAAGTCGGCGGACCTGCAGCAGAACATCGCCGCCTCCGGCGCGACCGCCACGTCGCCGGACGGTGGCGTGCGCGTGACCGTCGGCCCGACCGGTGCGCTGCAGGACCTGCAGCTTGCGCCGTCGACCACACGGTATCCGCCAGCCGAGCTGGCGGGGATCATCATGCGTGTTGCCGCGGAAGCGCAGCGGGAGGCCGCCCACCGCGTTGCCCAGGCATTCGCTCCGGTTGCCGAGGGCACGGACGCGATGCGGATGTTGCAGGAATTCCTGCCGCCACCACCCGAACACGTCTCCGACGCGCCAGTCGACGGCCTGCCCGGAGTGGACGACATCGACGAGCCTCCCCAGCCGTCCACACCGCCTCCGTCTCCACCTCCGCCTGCCGCGCCACCGCGGCCACCCCGCCGTCCATCCACACAGGACGACGACGACTTCGAGCAGCCTTGGTGACGTTGGGAGAACACCGTGCCTGATCAGAGCTTCGCAGTCGTCGACGACGAACTGCGTGCCTTCGCGAAGGCGTTGCGGGACACCGCCGACAAGGTGAACTCGTCGGCCAACGTGGTGCGTGGCGTCAGCTACAACGTGACCACATGGGGCATCGTCGGCCAGCTGTTCTCCATCGGCGCGCGCAAGGCCACCGGTGACGCGAGCGCCGCGCTGGAGAAGGGCGCGAACAGCATCCGGGACGCCGCGACCGGCGTGGACAACTCCGCGCAGGCGTACGCCGACAACGACACCTTCCTCGCGAACAACAACTTCGGGGGCAACCAGTGAGTACTGAGGCGAAGACCGAGGAAGAGGTCAGGGAGGCCTACGAGTACTCGAACTTCCGGCTCGACGACGAGAACAAGTTCGCCGGCGGCGGCATCGTCGAGTCGTTCTCCGAACTGGTCGGCGCGATCAAGAAGGAAGGCGAGAACGACGCCGCCCAGATCGCGGTCGCGAGCGTCACCGTCGGCCTTGACGTCCTCGGCATGGTGCTCGACCCGCTGGGAACGGTGTTCGCGGCCGGTGTCGGCTGGCTGATCGAACACATCGGCTTCCTGCGTGAACCGTTGGACCTGCTGATGGGCGATCCGGACGCGATCAAGGCCAACGCGGCCCTGATCCAGATGGAGGCCGCGAAGTTCAAGCAGTACGCGGCGGAACACGACCAGGCACTGGCCGCGGTCGCGGGCTGGAAAGGCGAGGCCGCCGACAAGTTCCGCAAGAGCATGCAGGACCTGTCCGAGGAACTGCAGTCCTACGGGGAAATCGTGTCCGGCGCCTCGGACACGACGGTGAACATGGGCGTGGCCGTCGCCGCGACTCGTGCGCTGGTCCGGGACATCATCGCCACGCTGATCGGCGGCCTGGTCGCCGGAGCGCTGGCCGCGGTGGCGGCGGCGTTCTTCACCTTCGGTGCGTCGATCGCCGGTTTCATCGCCACGGCAATCGGTTTGGCCGCGTCGACAGCGGCGAAGATCGCCAAGTTGATCTCGAAGCTGACCGGCATCGTCGGGCGGATGTCCAAGCGGATGGCGGACCTGTCCCAGTACATGGCCGACGTCGCCAAGCGGATGGAACGCTTCGCCGACGCGGCACGGCGTAACCCATGGCGGCCGGGCGGCAGCTGGAAGAACCCGTCGGACGACCTGGCGAACCTGCCACCGTTCAAGACCTCCCCCAGCTCCTCCGCACCGCCACCGCCCAAGCGTTCGGACACCGCGCCGCCCGACTTGGCCGTGCCGCCACCCAAGACCCCAGACCCAACGCCAACTCCGCCGCCCCGGTCGAACTCGCTGCCCGCCGACGGAACCCCGCCACCGCCGCCCAAGCGGCAGGACACAGCACCCGCAGGCACGTCGACATCGAGCACGACGCCCAAGGTCGAAGACCCGCCACCGCCACCGCCGAAGCGGGCGGACACGATGCCGAACATGCCTCCGCCCAAGGCAGTCCCGGAAAGTTCCTGGGCCGCGTGGACAAAGGGCGGCTACCGCAATCAGGAACAACTGATGCGGCCGATCAACGAGCTCAACCGCTTGCCACAGCAGGCAATCGCGGACATCGCCCGCAAACTGTTCGGCAACAAGCACAGCAATGAGGTCATGCACGCGTTGGAGACCGCGAAGAACGTCCGCGAACCGAGTTACATGGTGAGCGTCGGCGGCATGCAGATCCCGCTTGGTGCTTTTGGTGCTTCGTTCAGCCAGATGGCGAACGAGGCGACCAAGGCGGACGATGGTCGCGAGGATGCCCGCGAAGCCGCAGGCGCCTAGCCCCTCGCCAAAGGAGATGCCCCCGCCGTTCCCCGGCGGGGGTTCGTCAAGATCGGTGGCCGTAGCGGGACGGTGGTTCGGATGGCTTTCCTTGGTGAAAGCCCCTCCCTCTGAGTGGCTCCCTGCAATTCTTTTCAAGAACCCGAAACAAGAGCGTCACCGAGACACCCAACCAGCGCCGCGACTCCCGGCTCGCCAGTGACCGTGTCCCCAAGTAGCTCAGGACTTTGTCCCGGTCAGGTCGTGTAGCCGCCGTCGACGGCGATCTCCGCGCCGGTGACGTACCGGCCGGATTCACCTGCGAGGTACGAAACCATAGCGGCGACGTCCCATGCCTCGCCGTATTTGCCCAGCGCCACGTGGCCGCGGTTCTCGTCGGCCATCGGGCCGTCGGCTGGGTTCATCTCGGTGTCGATCGGGCCGGGGTGGATCAGGTTCGCGGTGATCCCCCGTGGCCCCAGATCCCGGGCCAAGCCCTTGTTCAGGCCGATCAAAGCCGTCTTGCTGAGTGAGTACAGCGAGTACGCGGGACCGGTGACGCGGGTTGCCGCGCAACTTCCGATCGTGATGATCCGGCCGTCCGGGCCCAGATGGGCGGCTGCGGCTTGTGCGGCGACGAACGCGGCCTTCACGTTGACGTTGACCACGTGGTCGAAGTCCGATATGGACAGTTCGGTGATCGGTGCGAACGCTGCCGTGCCCGCGTTGTTGACCAGGATGTCCAGTCGTCCGAACTCGGCGACGGTCTGGGATACCGCTTCTTTGACCGCTTCGGGCGATGCGCTGTCGGCTTGGATCGCCAGTGCGCGGCGGCCGGTTGTCTTGATCTGCTCGACGACGTCCGCCGCGCGTTCCTTGCTCTGGTGGTAGGTGAACGCGACGTCGGCGCCGTCCTGGGCGAGACGGATCGCCGTTGCCGCACCGATTCCCCTGCTGCCCCCGGTGATCAGGGCGACTTTTGTGTTCATGTCTCCATGAAAACTTGCTGAGGCAAGGAATTCTGGCGGCTATCCGCCACGGCGCTCAGTGCAGCAGGAGCAGCACTTGCAGTTCACCGACCAGGAAGCCGATCACCGCGCCGACCGCGATGAGTTTCCACTCGTCCTGCCGGAACGCCGGGCGCAGCAGGCCTTCGTACTGGATCGGGGTGAGCTGCTGCATCTGCGTGATGATCGTGTTGCGGACGTCGAGCGCGTTGCTGGCGTAGTCCTCGACGTGTTTCACCGTGGTGGGCAACAACTCGATCGCGCGCTTGGCGGCCACCTTCTTCATCTCCTGGTACCGGCGCGAACCGACGGTCAGCACCACCAGCGGCTTGACCAGGCTGACCTGGGTGTCGATCGCGCATTGCACCTCGCGCTGGACCAACGCGAACAGCCGGTCGGACTTCGGTCCGGTCAGCACCGCTTCGAGGACGTTCTGCACGGTCAGCACTTCGCGGGCGATCAGGTCGCCGTAGTCGTGGGCGACCTCCATCCGGCGGCGCTGGAACATACCTTGCCACGTGAAGAACAGGAACTTCTTCGGCTCCCGCGGGAAGAAGATCATCTTCAGCGCCAGCCAGTCGGTCAGCCAGCCGGTCAGGCCACCGAAGATCGGCATGATCCACGGGCTGTGCGTCAGCGCCCACGCGCCGAGTTGCACCAGGCCGATGACGAAACCGAAGTAGATGCCCGAGTGCGCGATGAACCGCATCTCCGGCTGGGCGACGTCCCGGATCAGCCGGTTGAGCAAAGCCTTGTCGCGCACCAGGTTGCGCACGGCCATATCGCGCACGTCGAGGACTTCCTCGATGTTGCCCGCGATCTCACGCATCAGCTTCTCGACCACACGCGGCGCGTCCGCCTGGATCTGCTTGATCAGCCGCTGCTGTGCCTGCGCCGGCAGCATTTCCCACAGCTGCGGCTGGTACTCCGCCATCAGCTCACGGGTGACGTCCTCGACCGCGCGCAGCAGCGGCTCGCGCAGTTCCTCCGCGACGCGTTGCGGGTCCAGCCGCGCGAAGATCTCCTTCGGCCGGATCAGGTTGGTGGTCAGCAGTTCCATCGCCACGCTGGCCATCCGGTGCGCGTTGCGCGGGATGACGCCCTGCCAGCCGATGAACGTGCCCTTGACGCCGACGAACTCCACCGGCCGGTACATCATCTCGATCGCGACACGCTTGGTGACGTAGCCGATCACCGCCGCGATGAACGGCATCGACACGTAGACCACCCACTGTGGAATCAGGATGGCCTCCCCGAGTCACGACACTATCCAGTCTGTGACAGTACCTCCGGGCGGGCCGTCGCGCGTTCGACTGCCTGCGTTTTGATCGGCGATTCACCGACGCTGTCGCGCAACAGCTGCAGCAGCACCCGCAAGGAACGCCGGGTGATCATCTGGTCGATCGGGTTGTCCGGCAGGCGGTACAGCTTTTTCGCCCACGGCGGCAGCAGGTCGAACGCGGCCTTGTTGAGCAGTTTGCTGCCCGCGCGAGCGGTCGCGGTCTTGCCGATCGGTCCGGTGAAGAAGCGGACCACATCGGCGGTTTCCTCGGAGAACGTCAGCTGCGGGCGCATCTCGGCGAAGTAGGCTTCGACGTCCGCCGCGGTCTTGGGCACGTCGGTCGCGCCGAGCATCTCGGTGATCACGGCGTACTCCGCGTAGTACCGGTCGACGTCCGCCTTGGACACCGGACGCGGGTGATAGCGCAGGTGTGCCTGGATGATCCCGTAGGCCTGCGTCACGCCGGTCCACGTCAGGTCCTCGGAGGACGAGGCGTCGTACGTGCGCCCGTCGGGCATGGTCCCGTGCACGTGTTTGTGCATACGCCGCACGGTCTGCACCATTTTCTCGGCGACCGGGGTGCTGGCCCAGCACATCGTGTTGACGAACGAGACCGTGCGGCCGAGCCTGCCGAGCGGGTCGTCCTTGTAGACCGAGTGCTTGTTCGTGCCGTGCATCGTCGGCTCGTGCAGTGAGCCGAGGATCAGCCCCATCACGCCGCCGACCACCCCGGACGGGTCGTCGTGCACGTACCACATCACCGACTTCGGGCCGAACAACCCGGGATCGCCTGCCGGGCCGGTGTACTGCTCGCCGGGCAGCTTGTCGGCGTTCAAGGCTTTCGCCCAGGTCAGCGCGATACCGCGCTTGAGGTTGCCCATCATCGCGAGGTCGCCGAGGTCGAGCAGTCGCGAAACCAGCACCAAGACCTCCCTGAGACAAAGCGGCTATGTTTGTTTCAATGTCTCACTCGATCGCGACCCTGTCAACGCGAGCCGACCAGCGGCGATAAAGCGAGTGTGAGCACGCCGGGGTACTTGTTCAAGGTTTTCGCCGGGCTGATCGGCGCATTCACGCTGATCGGCCTGGGTTACGACATCGAGAACGGCCGTGCGGACTCCGACAGCTGGCTGGCAGTGCTCGTTGTCGGGACGGTCGCCGCATGGCTGGCCGTACTGGGCCACAAGTGGCACGAACCTGAGTCAGTACGTGACTGCGATGTCGCCGATCGGCCAGGTACCCGCCGTTTCCGGCCGCCGCGGCAGCCGGAATGGCTGCCGCACGAGGCGTGGTTCGACTTCCCCGACCCGTTGCCAGACGTGCCCGACGTGACCGGAGTGCCAGAGACGGACGTCCCAGTCGGTGACGTCCCACCCGACCACACATTGCGGCGCCTCTGGCTCGTGCGTGCCCAGCTCGCCGCGCACTTGGACCCGAAGATCGCCCGGTCCCGGAAGAAGTTCCCCGGGGCGGAGGCCTTGGCGATCGCGTCCGTCGGGCTGGCCGTTTGCGCGGCCCTGGCCTTGATCGGAGCCGAGCAGCAGCCCGGGGATCGGTTCGTGTTGGGCCCGTTGCTGGCATGCGGGCTGCTGCTGTGGCCGTTCGCGCGGTGCCTTCTGCACTACACCGAGGGCTTCACGCTGGCGGCCAAGCGCAAGCGGGCACTGGAGTACGCCGAAGCCCGGCTGATGGAGATGGATCGCAAGCGGCCCGGTGGTCCACTGGGCGGCCCGGCCGTCCAAGCCGGAGAGTTCCCGTACGTCCCGCCGAGCGTGCCGCCAGGCAGACTGCCCTGAACCCTCGCTACCGTGATCGTCATGGCGGACTGGGTGGTCTACGTGGCGATGCCGTTCGTCGCGGCCGCGCTCGGATACGTCACCAAACGGATCGCCATCGAGATGATGTTCCGGCCGCTGCGGTTCATCGGGATCCCCGGTACATTCCTTGGCTGGCAAGGAGTTGTCCCCCGCAACGCCGAACGGATGATCCGGATCGCCGCGGAGATACTGACCACGCGGCTGGTCGACGCCCGTGAAGTGTTCGCCAGGGTCGATGCGGATCGGTTGGCTCACGAGCTCGAAACGGCGTTGCTGCTCGAAGTGGACGCGATCACCCGCGAGGTGATGGCCAAGCACCATCCCGGCTTGTGGGAAGCGTTGCCCGTGCTCGCCCAGGATGTGGTCGTCAAGCAGGTCCAAGCGGGCGCACCGGAAGCCGTCCGCAAGATCGTCGAAGCGTTGCAGGACAACATCGACCAGGTGCTGGACATCAAGGAGCTCGCGGTCGGCGTGCTGCGCCGTGATCCCGCGCTGATGGTCCGGCTGATCAAGGACATCTCCACACCGGAGATGGCGTTCATCGCCCGGTCGGGGATCTACTTCGGCTTCGCGCTCGGTCTGGTCCAGACACTTGTCTGGGCGCTGACCAAGGAACCGCTTGTGCTGCCGTTGTTCGGGATGTGCATCGGCTGGTTCACCGACTGGCTGGCGATCAAGCTGGTGTTCTTCCCCAGGGAACGCAAGCTCGGCTTCCAGGGGATTTTCCAGAAGCGCCGCGACGAGGTCGCCGAGCAGTACGGCCTGCTGGTGGCCAACGAGGTCATGACGGTGCCGAACATCCTCGAGTCCGTCCTCAATGGACCTCGGGCCGACCGGCTGAAGGCGTTGGTCGAGAAGGTGGTCTGGGAGACGGTCGACGAACAGGCCGAGCTGGCGAGACCGCTGGTGATCAGCGCGATCGGCGAACACCGCCTGCGGCAGATGAAACGGGACGCGGCGATGAAAGCCGTCCAGCGGCTGCCCGACACGATCCGGCACGCCGAGGACTACCTGACCGAGACGCTGGACGTCGGCAACACGATCGCGACGAAGATGCGCGACCTGACCAGGGTCGAGTACGAAGGCCTGCTGCGGCCGGCGTTCCGCCGCGACGAGTGGAAGCTCATCGCGGTGGGCGCGATCATCGGGTTCGCCGTCGGCGAGTTGCAGGTGTTGCTGCTCTAAGCGGTCGCACGGACCCGGGAGAAGGCGCGGGCGACCATGTAGATCAGGAACGAGATCGCGGTGACGAACGCGCTGACCGGGACACCGGGAGCGAGCGACAGGATGATCCCGCCGAGCACGGCCACCTCGGCGAACACGACCGAAAGAATCGTTGCCCGCAAAGGGTTCGCGGTGATCCGGCAGGCGGCCGCGGCAGGCGTGACCATCAACGCGAGCACCAGCAAGGCACCAACAGTCTGCACGCCAAGCGCCGTCGCAACGCCCACGAGCACGGCGAAAATCGGGGACAGCACACCGGTCGGCACGCCACGGGCCTTGGCCACGTCGGGATCGACCGACGCGAACATCAGCGGCCGGTATATGAACGCCAGCACGGCGAGCACCACCACCGCGCACACCGCCAGCAGCACGATCGAGCTGGAGTCCACGCTGACGATCTGGCCGACCAGCAAGCCGAACTTGTTCGACGCCCGCCCCGGATACATCCACAGGAACAGCACACCGAGGCCCAGCCCGAACGCCAGCACGACACCGATCACCGAGTCGTGCTCGGAACCCCTGCGTGCCAACAACCCCAGCACCAGAGCGGCAATGATCGCGCCGGCCAAGGCACCCAACCCGACACTGAACCCGAGCAACAAGGCCGCGGCACCACCGGTCACGGCGAGCTCGCTGGTGCCGTGCACCGAGAAAGCCATGTTGCGGCTGACGATCAACGGACCGAGCACACCGGCGAGCAGACCGAGGATCGCCGCGGCGATCAGGGCGTCACGTACGAAGCCGTACTGCAGGACCTCGATGGTCTTGTCGAAGTCGAAGAACTTGTCCATCAGTCCACCTGCAGGTGATGCGGCTGGTTGGACTCGACCGCGCCCTGCGCGCCGACCACGATGATCTGGCCGCGCACCCGGACCACGTCGATCCGAGTGCGGTAGAGCTCGGAGAGCACCTCGGAGGTCATCACCTCGTCCGGCGTGCCGATCCGGAACCGCCCGTCGACCAGGTAGAGCACCCGGTCGACCAGCGGCAGGATCGGGTTGATCTCGTGCGTCACGAACAGCACCGAAGTCCCCGCGTCGGTCCGGCGCTTGTCGATCAGCTGGCTGACCGCCTGCTGGTGCGCCAGGTCCAACGACAGCAGCGGCTCGTCACAGAGCAGGACGTCCGGATCGCAGACGAGCGCCTGCGCGACGCGCAACCGCTGCTGCTCGCCACCGCTGAGCAGGCCGACGGGCCGGTTCGCGAACGCCTCCGCGCCGACCGCCCGGATGGCCTCGTCGACGCGCTGCTTGCGCTCCCGCATGCCTTTGAGGCCGACTCCCCATCGGTGACCGTCGT
This sequence comes from Kibdelosporangium aridum, assembly GCF_900176515.1. Taxonomy (GTDB): domain Bacteria; phylum Actinomycetota; class Actinomycetes; order Mycobacteriales; family Pseudonocardiaceae; genus Kibdelosporangium; species Kibdelosporangium aridum. The sequence continues at coordinate 1,905,951 of NZ_FWXV01000002.1, read as the reverse complement.
AGCCCAACGAGACCAAGTCGCGGCCACGCAACGTGATCGTCGGGTCGAGCGCCCGCTGCTGCGGGATGTACCCGATCCCGGTGCCCTCCGGGGTCTGTATCGAGCCGCCGGACAGCTTCTGCAGGCCCAGCAGCACCCGCAGCAAGCTCGTCTTGCCCGAGCCGTTGGGCCCGAGCACCGCGACGAACTCGCCCTGCTTGAGCTCGAGGTCCAGGCCGGACCACAGGGTGCGCTTGCCGTAGGCCAGCGTCGCACCACGCAAGGCGACTCGCGTCGGCACCTGCGCCGTCGTCGTTACTTCGTCAGCGCGCTGGATAGCGCATCCACCTGCTTCGTCATCCAGTCCACGTAACCGCTGACTCCCTCCGGCAAGGTCTCGCTCACCTGCACGATCGGGATCCCAGCCGACTTGGCGGCTTCGTCGAGCTGGTTGGTCACCGGCGTCTCGGTCTGCTCATTATTGACCAGCGCGGCGACCTGCTTGTTCTTGACCAAGTCCGTGGTCTGCGCGATAGCGGTCGCGGGCGGGTCGGTCTCCTCCTCGACGGCCTTGGAGAACTCCTCCGGCGTCGCGTTGCGCACGCCCGCAGTCTCCAGCAGATACTCCGGCACGGGCTCGGTGACCACGACCTGAGCACCGGGCTTGGCCTTGCCGATCTGCTCGGCCTTGGCGATCAGCTGGTCGATCTGCCCGTCGAAGGCCTTGGCGTTCGCGGTGAAGGCGTCCTTGCGGTCTGGCGCGATCGCGCCAAGTTCCTCGGCGATCTTGTCCGCGACCTTCTTGACCGTCGGCAGGTCGTACCAGACGTGCTCGTTGGTGCCGTCCGGCTTGCCGGACACCTCGAAGGTGACGATCTTGCGTGCGTCCTGGCCGGACTCGGTGACCAGCTGGCTGAAGAAGTCGTCGTAGCCGCCGCCGTTGAAGATCGCCAGCTTGGCGTTCTTCAGCGCCGTCGCGTCGGTCGCGCTGCTCTGGTACGAGTGCGGGTCCGCGGCGGGGTCGTTGAGGATCGACTTCACCTCGACCTGGTCACCGCCGACGGCCTGCGCCACGCTGCCCCACACGTTGGTGGACGCGACCACCGCGATCTTCGCCGCTCCGCCCGCTGCCTGGGGCTGTTCGGGCTGGTTGTCGGCACTGCTGCCGCAACCGGCCAGCGTGAGCGCGAGGGCGGTGACGCCCGCGACGGGCCAAGCAAGGCGGGGGCTCATGCGTACTCCTGCATGGAAATGGAAACCGTTGTCGATTACGAAGTCTACGACACCTTTTGAGTTTTCCCTCCGCCGATCGAGTGACGCCCGCTACAGAAAGCGACCCCCACCGAATGTCGGCAGGGGTCGCTTTCGGGACTGCTGTGTCTCAGTCGGTGAGACGCTCGCCGGTCTCCGGGTGGAACAGGTGCACCTCGCTGGCGTCCCGGACCGCGATCTTGACGTTCTGGAGGAGCTGCGGCGGGGTACGGCCATCCACACGCACGACGAACCGCTCCGAGCCTTCGCCGATCTTCACGGTGCCGTGCACGAGGGCGTCGGCACCGAGCTCCTCGACGAGCTCGACGGTCATGTCGATGCCCTCTTCCTCCACGCTGGCCAGCCGCAGTGCTTCCGGCCGGATGCCGAAGGTCACCGTGGTCAGGCCCGCGCTCTCGGCGGCCGTCATGGCCGAGCGCTCCAGCGGCACGACGATGCCGTCGAGCCTGGCGCCCTCAGCCGCGAGCGGCACGGTCTTGAGGTTCATCGCAGGCGAGCCGATGAAACCGGCCACGAACGCGTTGGCGGGCTTGTCGTACAGCGCACGCGGGGTGTCGCACTGCTGGAGGATCCCGTCCTTCAGCACGGCGACGCGGTGCCCCATCGTCATGGCCTCGACCTGGTCGTGCGTGACGTAGATCGTGGTCGTGCCGAGGCGCTGCTGGAGAGCCGCGATGTTCGCGCGGGTCTCCACACGGAGCTTGGCGTCCAGGTTGGACAGCGGCTCGTCCATCAGGAAGACGCTGGGCTCGCGCACGATGGCGCGGCCCATGGCGACACGCTGCCGCTGGCCACCGGAAAGGGCCTTGGGCTTGCGGTCGAGGTACTTGCTCAGGTCGAGCATGGCGGCCGCCTCGGCCACCTTCTCCTTGATTTCGGTCTTGGGTGTGCCACGCAGTTTGAGAGCGAAGCCCATGTTCTCGGCGACCGTCATGTGCGGGTACAGCGCGTAGGACTGGAACACCATGGCGATGTCCCTGCCCTTCGGGGGCACGTTGGTGACGTCCTTGCTGCCGATCTGGATCGTCCCCTCGTCGACGTCCTCAAGACCTGCGAGCATTCGCAGCGCCGTCGACTTACCCGACCCGGACGGGCCCACCAGAACCAGGAACTCGCCGTCAGCGACATCCAGGTCAAGCTGGTCCACCGCGCGCACCGGCGGGCTGCCGGCGAACACCCGGGACGCGCCCACGTACGAGACCTCGGCCATCTGTTGTTCCCTTCGGTTACTGCTGTGTTCTCGCTCACCGTAGCTGGTCTTTTGTGATACGTCAGCCATCAGCGCGTATCGAAGTGGTGTAGACCAAAGTAACCGGTTACCCACTGCTATCCGACGTTTCTACCAGCATTCTTGGTCGATTTGAATGGTCTAGACCAACAGATGGAATTTCGCCGCCTGGACCTCGGCAAACAACGAAGTGATCTAGTCACCCTTCGGCGGACTTCTGCAATTGGTTCTGAACCGTTACCGTCACCGCATGGCGCGGTCAATACATGTACGGCGACCGGCGACGCTGGCCTCGCTGGCGGCCGAACTGGGGGTCTCCCGGACAACGGTCTCCAATGCCTACAACAGGCCAGACCAGCTGTCTCCAGAGCTTCGCCGAAGGGTGCTGGAGACCGCGAGACGGCTGGGCTATCCGGGCCCTGACCCGGTGGCCAGATCATTGCGGACCCGCAAGGCGGGCGCGGTCGGGCTGCTGCTGACCGAGAACCTGTCCTACGCGTTCCGCGACCCGGCTGCGCTGGGATTCCTCGAGGGACTGGCGCTGGCGTGCGAAGGCGCGGGCCAAGGTCTGCACCTCGTGCCGGTGAACCCCGAGCGAGAAGACGTCGCGGCCGTCCACCGGGCCGGAGTAGACGGTTTCGTGGTGTATTCCGTACCGGACGACGACCCGCATCTGGCGGCGGTGCTCTCCCGCCCGGTCCCGACGGTGATAGCCGACCAGCCGCACATCGAAGGCGTTGACCGCGTCGGCATCGACGACGGCACAGCGATCACCGAACTGGCCCAGAAGCTGATCACGCTCGGACACCGCCGCATCGGCGTGGTGTGCATGCGGCTCGCCCGTGACCGAAACGACGGCTTCGCCTCGGTGGAAAGGCAACAGAGCGCGCATTTCCACGTCCAGCGGACCCGTCTTGGCGGGTTGGCGACGGCCTTCGAGACCGTCGGCGTGGACTGGGCCTCCGTGCCCGTGGTCGAGCGGTTCGACCACAGCAGCGCGATGGGAGCCTCGGCCGCGGCCCAGTTGCTCGACGCAGACTCGCAGATCACGGCGTTGATCTGCACTTCGGACATCCTGGCCCTCGGTGCCTTGGCCGAGGCCAAGCGCCGCGGGCTGCGGGTTCCTCAGGACCTGACGATCACCGGGTTCGACGGGATCATCGAGGCCGAGCGGGTCGGGTTGACGACCGTGCGCCAGCCGGTGCTGGAGAAGGGCAAAGCCGCCGGGCGGCTGTTGCTGAGCCCTTCCGAGCGGACCCGGCCCCGCAGCATCACGCTGGAGACCGAGTTCCTGCCGGGCACGACCGCCGCGCCGCCTCGGACGACCGAGGAACGCTGGTTCGGGCCCTGACAGTCACGTCTGGGGCGGCGTCAGTGCGGTGACGGCACGGCGTCAGGGCGGCTGGCGATCGTTGCCGCCATGACACACACAGCCAAGAACACGAGCCGGATGACACGGGTCTTCCGGCGAATGGGAGTCACAGCGCTGGCGGTCACACTGCTGGCCGGGGCGGCCACTCCTGGCGTGGCCACCGCTGAGGTCTCGAAGGACCGCCCCGAACTGCAGCAGGCCGTCCAGGCGTGGGTCGATGCCGGTTTCGCCGGGATGCAGATGCGCGTGCACGATCAGCGCGGCGACTGGGTCGGCAGTGCCGGGGTGCGCAAGCTGGGCGCGGCCGCGAAGCCGCCGACGAACGGCCGGTTCTGGATAGGCAGCACCACCAAGACCTTCACCGCGACCCTCGTGTTGCAACTGGTGGCTGAGGGCAAGGTCGGGCTGGACGCCCCGGTGGCCGGCTATCTGCCTGAGCTCGGTGTTGACAGCCGGATCACTGTGCGGATGCTGCTGCAGCACACCAGCGGGTTGTTCAACTACACCGGCGACGTCTACGACGGGAAGTACGAGCCGGGGATCGCCGCCGTGGGCAAGGACTGGGTGGACAACCGATTCCACTACTACCGGCCGGTGGAGTTGGTGCGGCTCGCGTTGGCCAAGCCGCTGACGTTCCAGCCGGGGACGGACCAGAACTACTCCAACACCAACTTCACGCTGGCCCTGTTGCTGGTCGAGAAGGTCACCGGCCACTCGTACGACGAGGAGATGAAACGGCGGATCCTGTGGCCGCTGGGGCTGTGGGCCACCAAGGTGCCGGGCACCTCGCCGCAGCTGCCCGGACCGCACGCGCACGGCTACTTCCGCTACCAGGACGCCGGCGAGTGGAAGGTCGTCGACGTCACCCATCAGAACCTTTCCCTGCTGGCCGGCGCGGGCGACATGATCTCGACCACCGAGGACTTGCGGACGTTCTTCTCCGCACTGCTGGGCGGCAAGCTGCTGCCGGCCCCGCTGCTGGCCGAGATGCGCAAGCCGGTCGGCAAGTTCAGCCTCGGCCTCGGACTGTGGGTGCAGGACCTCGGCCCGGGCTGCGGCACCATCGTCCACCACAACGGCAGCCCGCCGGGTGGCTACGGGGCGTTCATGATGAGCACGCCGGACGGCAGCAAGATGCTGACCGCCTCGGTCACCATGGGCGACGCCGCGATCGACCCGGCAACGGAGTACCGCAAGGCGTTGGACGGGCTGCTCAAGACGGTGTTCTGCGGCGGGCAGGGCTAGCGGGTGACCCGCGCCGGAGGGGACCGGGATCGGCGCGGAGGTCAGGTCAGGACGAGCGGCACGGCGCCGCTCGTCAGACCGCCCAGTTTGCCGACGACGTGATACGTGCCCGCCTGGACGGTCGTGCGTCTTGTCGGACAGCCGGGAGCCGAAGTTCTCCCGGCCCATTTCACTTCGTACTGCTGGCGTTCACCAGGCTGCATGATCCGCAGGTCAGGTTCGTCGGACTGGTAGCAGTCCTTGCTGGACCACAGCCGGTTCGCACCGTCCACACTGGTCACGAGGACCTCGCGGAGTGAGCGGCTGAGGTCTCTTGTGCACGGGACTGTGCCCGCGTTGGCGACTACGAGTCTGAGGACCGGACGCTGGCCCACCCGGTACTGCGGTGCGCCGAGTTCCACGGTGACCTGCATCGCCGTGTCGGGGCATGGCAGGTTCGGGTCCGGCGGAGGTGGCGGCGGTGTGGTGGTTGTGGTGGTTGTGGTGACAGCGCTGGTCGGCGCTGCCGACGAAGTCGAGGACGTCGTTGACCCCGGCGGAGGTGGCGGCGGTGGGCTGGACGGCGGCTGCGATTCCCGCACGCCGGCGTTGGTGTCTTCGACCTGTGACCCGTCGCCGAAGAATCCACCGGCGGCCCAGCCGAGCACTACGAGCGCGACGACCACACCGCCGATAGCGACCATGCGCCGACGCCAGTAGATAGACGTTGGCTCATTCATGTGGGAAAAGTAACTCCGCGACTACCGCGGGTTGTGGATCTTACATTCACTAGATCGGGTTGTGTTCAGCTACGTGACGTCCATCTACCGACAATTGCGCTACCCCCACCCGAGACGGTTCCATCGGTGTCATGAGTGCCATCGACGAGCTGTTGCGCCGCAATTCGAACCTCACTGAGCGCACGCTGGGTGACCGCTCGACTCCGCAACCGTCGATGCAGATCGCGCTGCTCACCTGCATGGACGCCCGGATCAGGGTATTCGCGATCTTCGGCCTGCAGGAGGGCGAAGCGCACGTTCTGCGCAACGCGGGCGGGGTGGTCACCGACGACGTGGTGCGTTCGCTCGCGCTGAGCCAGCGCAAACTGGGCACACGCGAGGTGATGATCGTCCAGCACACCAACTGCGGACTGCAGCAGGTCACCGAGGACGGCTTCAAGGACGAGCTCGAAGAGGCCAGCGGACTGCGGCCGACCTGGTCGGTCGAGGCCTTCCGTGAGGTCAAGGACAGCGTGCGGACGTCGATGAACCGGGTCAAGCACGCGATCTACCTCCCGCACAAGGACTTGGTCCGCGGCTTCGTCTACGACGTGCACACCGGCGAGCTGACCGAGGTCGTCTGACAGAATTCCGGTCGATGGACGCACTGCTGATCGACTGGTACTCACACAACAGACGCGACCTGCCTTGGCGTCAGCCGGACACGACCGCGTGGGGCGTTCTGGTCAGCGAGATCATGCTGCAGCAGACCCCGGTCGCCCGGGTCGAGCCGATCTGGCTGGAGTGGATGGCCCGCTGGCCGGTGCCGTCCAAGCTCGCCGCGGTGTCCCAGGGCGAAGTCGTGCGGGCGTGGGGGAAACTCGGCTATCCACGCCGGGCACTGCGGCTGCACGAGGCCGCCGGTGTGATCGCCAAGGACCACAACGACATCGTTCCGTCCGATGTGGACACTCTGCTCAGCCTGCCGGGCATCGGCGCGTACACCGCGCGTGCCGTGGCGGTTTTCGCTTACGGGCAACGGGCTCCGGTCGTGGACACGAATGTCCGGCGGGTTGTCGCACGGGCCGTGCACGGCGCCGGTGACGCGGGTCCCGCGTCGAACACCCGAGACATGGCTGACGTCGAGAAGGTGCTGCCCATAGACGTTTCATCGGCCGCGACAATGTCGATCGCGCTGATGGAACTCGGCGCTTTGATCTGCACCGCGAAGAACCCACGCTGCGTCGATTGTCCACTGTTGACAGATTGCGCGTGGCAGAAGGCGGGCAGGCCGGAGTACACCGGACCGCTGAAGCCGGTTCAACGGTTCGCCGGAACCGACCGTCAGGTCCGTGGTCTGCTGCTGGATGTCCTGCGGGACACCGACGGGCCGGTCGAACGCGCCCGGCTCGACGCGGTCTGGGCGGACTCCGCACAGCGCGACCGTTGCCTGGACTCCCTGCTGGTGGACGGTTTGATGGAGCAGACCTCCAGCGGCCTGTTCGCCTTGCCTGGCGAGCACTAACCGCGCAGCGAGCCCGGGTACAGGTACTGGTCGGCTGGGATCTTGTCGCCGTGGAACCACGCGTCGTAGAAGCCGCGCAGGTCCTGACCTGCGATGTTCTGGACGAAGTCCTCGAACTGCTTCCATGACGCGTTGGCGTCCTTGTGCGCGGCCGGCCATTCCTTCAGCACGCGGTTGAACGCGTCCTCGCCGATCTGCCTGCGCAGCGCGTGCATCGCGAGCACGCCCTTGTCGTAGACGCCGTGGAACTCGTTGCCCTTGCCCATTCCGTAAAGCTTGTTGCCCCAGAACGTGTCGCGGCCTTTCACCCGGTCGATGGCTGTCCGGTACCGCTGGTCGAGGTTCTGCCGTTCCTTCGCTTCCGTCCACAACCATTGGGAATAGCTCGCGAAACACTCGTTCAGGCAGATGTCGGCCCACGAGTCCACCGACACCGAATCACCGAACCACTGGTGCGCGTTCTCGTGCACCACGGTCTCCAGATTCGTCCACCGCGCGTAAATCGGCCTGCCCTGGGTTTCCAGCGAGAACCCGATGTCCTCGTTCAGGTAGATCCCGCCCGCGACCTTCTGCGGGTACGGCCCGAATTTCGAGCCGAGGAACTCGAGGATCTCCGGCAGCCGGGCTTCGAGCTGCTTCTTGTTCTCCACGCCGGGTGCGTACGCGGTGACGACAGGCGTGCCATCAGGCAATGTCGAGCGCTCGTAGATCCATTTGTCGATGCCGATCGTGGTCAGGTACGTCGCCAACCGGGTCTCTTCCACCCAGCGGAACGTGGTCCACCCGTCCGCCGAAGTACTGGGTTCCTCGCGGCCGTTGGAAACCACTGACCACCCGTCAGGAACCCGTGCGGTCAGCCGGAACGTGGCCTTGTCGCGCGGATGGTCGTTGGCGGGAAACCAGAACGTCGCCGAATGCGGCTCCCCGGCCACGAAAGCACCGCCCGACCGGGATTTCTGCCAGCCGTTCTTGCCGAGCTGACCGTCTTCCCGCAACGCGGGCTTGCCCTTGTACCGGATGCGCGCTTTGAACGAAGTGCCCTTGGCGAGCGGTTCCGGCGGCGTGATCGACAGTTCGTGCTCGCCTTCGCGGCTGAATTGGGCGGGCTTGTCGTTGACGTCGACATTCGAAATGTCGAACCCGATCAGGTCGAGGTTGAACTTGCTCAGGTCCGACGTGGCGTTCGCGGTGACGGTTGTGTCGCCGTCGAGGTCACCGACAGCTGGGTCATAGCTGATCGAAACGTGGTAGTCGGTGACGTCGTATCCGCCGTTGCCGTCCTGCGGGTAGTACGGATCCCCCGCGCCGTCCGCGCCCGCGCCTGCGGCGTTGACAGTCGGCTGGGGTGACGGCGGGGAGTCAGGTGGTGAGCTGGTGCATCCCACGACCATGATGGATATCGCGATCAAGGTCGTCGCGAGGCGGCCGGGTGAGTGCTCCATGCGGCCTAACGTAACGAACGTGGTGTAAGGAAGAAGTCGAATGCGTCGAGTGGTCGAATTCGGGGGCCGTGGCCAGGGCATCCTGCTGCTGCACGGACTGATGGGGCGGGCGACCATCTGGTGGCCGGTGGCGCAGTGGCTGACCCGCTACGGCCGGGTCGTCGGGATCGACGCTCGCGCGCACGGCCGTAACCCCGTTCTGACCGGCCGGACCGAGGACTTCGTCGCCGACGCCGCCGAGGTGGTCCGGGACCTCGGGCCGTCGGTTGTGATCGGGCATTCGATGGGCGGACTGCACGCGTGGGCGCTTGCCGCGACCCATCCTGAACTGGTCAAAGGCATCGTGGTCGAGGACATGGCGCCCGATCAGCGCGGCAAGACCGTGGACAAGTGGAAGGCCTACTTCGACTCGTGGCCGACGCCGTTCCAGTCGCTGGCGCACGTGAAGGAGTTCTTCGGCCAGTACGGCGACCACTTCATCGAATGCTTCGAGGAACGCGACGACGGCTACCACCTGATCGCCGACCTGGAACGGCTCTACCCGATCGCCAACGAGTGGGGCGAACGCGACTACTGGGACCTGATCGAGAAGATCCAGTGCCCGATGCTGGCGATCGAAGCGGCCAACAGCGCGATGCCGCCCGGGCAGATGGCACAGATGCCGGTCCGCTCCCCCGGCGGCGGCACGCACATCGTGGTCGAGGGTGCAGGCCACGTCGTGCACCGCGACCAACCGGAGATCTATCGAGGCGCGGTCGAAGCGTTCCTGTCGTCGCTCACTTGATGATCTCTACCTCGGCGGTCTGCGTGTCCACGATCCCGACGTGCTCGACGCGCGCCTCGATCCGGTCGACCGGGTGCACCGCGGCGAACCCCTCGACCAGCTGGTGATGGTCGACGCCCTGGGTGAGCGTGCAGTGCGGCGTCCACGACCCCGGCATGAAATAAGCCTGCGGCGACTGCACGCGGCCAGCGAGCACGTCGTGGATGGCCGAGTGCACGGCGAGCAGTTCGTTGTCCACGACCGCGCCGAGCATCAGGACGTTCTCGGTGTCCGGGAACGTGCCGAGGTTCGACAGCCACAGGTTGGGGATGGCCAGCGTCCGCAGCTCGTCCTTGAGCAGATCACGGGTCTTTCGCGGAATCTGCTTGGCCGCGGCGAACGTCACACGCGGCGCCCACCGGCCGTTCGGGTGCTTGGCCAGGCTCGGCACTCCGGCCTGGTCAAGCCGCCGCCACAGCGCCCTGATCTTGCGTTCGGCCTCGTCGTCGAAGAAAACCGCCACGGTGTGAGCCACAGGTGAGCATCATGCCGGGTCAGTAGGCTGGGGCTCATGGCAGTCGTGAAGATCAACGCGATCGAGGTGCCCGAAGGCGCGGGCGCCGAACTGGAGAAGCGGTTCGCCGCACGGTCGAGCACCATCAAGGACTCCCCTGGTTTCCTCGGCTTCGAGTTGCTGCGTCCGGTCAGCGGCGACACCAGGTACTTCGTCCTCACCCGGTGGGAGAGCGAGGAGGCGTTCCAGGCTTGGCGGCAGGGGCCCGCGATGGCGGCGCACTCCGGCCCGCCCAGCGACAAGCCGGTGGCCACGGGTGCGAGCCTGCTCGAGTTCGAGATCGTCGAATCGATCCAGCCCGAGTGAATGGGCTCGACCGCGCCGCGGAGCTGATCCGAGGCGCAAGTGCGTTATTGGTGTGCGCGGGTGCCGGTATGGGCGTCGACTCCGGTCTGCCGGATTTCCGTGGCGACGAAGGGTTTTGGCGTGCGTACCCGCCGTACGCACGCCTTGGCCTGAGCTTCGTCGAGCTCGCCGATCCGGTGCACTTCCGGGAGGATCCCGAGCTGGCGTGGGGTTTCTACGGCCACCGGCTGCGGCTGTACCGGGAGACCAAGCCACACCAGGGTTTCCGGATCATCCAGTCGTGGGGCAAGCCCGTCCGCGTGTTCACGTCCAATGTGGACGGGCAGTTCCAGAAGGCGGGATTCACCGAAGGGCACGTCGCCGAGGTGCACGGGTCGATCCACCACCTGCAGTGTTTCGGCCACTGTGGACAGCCGATCTGGCCCGCTGGTCCCGATGTCGAGATCGACGACGACACCATGCGTGCCGTCGGCCAGCTGCCGTCGTGCCCGGGCTGCGGCGGCCTTGCCCGGCCGAACATCCTCATGTTCGGCGACTGGGACTGGGAAGGCGAACGCAGCGAGGACATCCTGTCCGAGGTGGCGCGTTGGCGGGCGAGGCAGGACAACCTCGCAGTGATCGAACTGGGCGCGGGCAACGCGGTCCCGACCGTTCGCCGGATGTCCGAACTGGCCTCGGCTCGTACCGGCGCGCTGATCAGGATCAACCCGCGTGAACCGGAAATCCGGCACGGCCGCGGTGTCGAACTGCCTCTCGGCGCGCTCGACGCGTTGACCGAGTTGGACAAACGGCTTACGGCAGGTTGACCGACGCGACCGCGGCCCGGTGGTCGCTGCCTGGCAAGTCGAAAACCTGGTAGTCCAGCACAGCGCAGCGGCCGTCGAGCAGGATGTGGTCGATGGCCACTGGCGGCGGCCAGATCCCCGCGGGCCAGGTCGGCGTCAGGCCCGCCCCGCGCCGCTCGGCCGCGTCCACGTAACCGCGGTCGACCACGTCCCTGAGGTCGGGGTGGTCCAGCGTGGCGTTGAAGTCGCCGACCAGCATCCTGGGCCTGTCCTTGCGCTCGGACGCCGACGGCAGCTCGGCCAGTTCCGCCTTCCACGTCCCGGTCCACTGCGCCTCGACGCCCGGCGCGGTGTGCACGACCATCACCTCGGGGTCGACCACGCCGGGCAGGTCGACGATCGCGCTTGGCTGCGCGAACGTGGCCGGGCCGGCGATCTGCGTCTGCTGCAGCGGGAACTTCGCCGCCAACCCCGAGCCGGAAGCCCCGCGCTGGGCCTCGAACAGCCGGTACGGCAGCACCCGGTCGATGCCCGCCCGGTCGAGATCCTGCACCATCGCCGGGCTGAGTTCTTGCAGGCTGAGCACGTCCACGTTGTGCTGCTTGACCAAATCCAGCAACGCCACCGCATCCGCCCGGCCGACGTACAGATTGGCGGTCATCACAGTAAGTTGCGGCCCGAACACAGTGGGCTGATCGTCGGTCACCAGCCGCGGCACCACGGCCGCACTGGCGATCATCGCGAACGCCAGCACGATCCCACCGAAAATCCAGCGGCGCATGAACAGCCCGACAACCCCCAGCGCCAACCCGACAACACCGATGTACGGCGTCAACGCCACCGTCGCGATGATGTACCGGTTCCCGGTCACACCGAGCAGCCGCAGCGCTGCGAACGCCAGGAACACCACCGACGGCACCGCCCACACCACGACGATCCAGGTCTTCACCGGCTGCCGGGCCGAGGCCCGGGGCGCCTTCGGTGCCATCTTCTGGGTCGCTGTCACGTCACCAGCTTGCCCGAAACCTTCTGACAGCGTCTTGTGCGCGGCTCAACAGCGATATCCGAGACAGTCCTCCCCGAGATCGATGAGCGAGAGGGGGACAGGGTGTCCTATGCGATCGAAGCCGAAGGCTTGGTGAAGCGGTTCGGCGAGACGACCGCGCTCGACGGGGTGGACCTCGCGGTGCCGGCAGGCGCGATCCTCGGCGTGCTTGGCCCCAACGGCGCCGGCAAGACCACGGCGGTGCGGATTCTGGCGACGTTGCAGCGCCCGGATGCGGGAACGGCGAGGGTGGGTGGGTTCGACATCCTGCGTGAACCGGTCGCGGTCCGCAGGCTGGTCGGGCTCACCGGCCAGTACGCCTCTGTGGACGACGACATGACCGGCCGGGCCAACCTTGTGTTGTTCGGCAGGCTGCATGACATGTCCAAAGTGGATGCACGTTCTCGGGCGCAGGAGTTGCTCGACCGGTTCGAGCTCAGTGACGCCGCCAACCGGCCGGTGAAGACGTATTCCGGTGGTATGCGTCGGCGGCTTGACCTGGCCGCCAGCCTGATGAGCCGTCCGCGTGTGCTGTACCTGGACGAACCGACGACCGGGCTGGATCCGCACAGCCGCAACGAGGTGTGGGACATCGTGCGCAGGCTGACCGACGAGGGCGTGACGGTGTTGCTGACCACGCAGTACCTCGAAGAAGCCGATCAGCTGGCCGATCGGATCACGGTCTTCGACCACGGCCGGGTGGTCGCGGACGGCACGTCGAACGAGCTGAAACGCAAGATCGGCGGCCAGACCCTGCAGGTACGGCCAAGCCGGTGGCAGGACATGGACGTGGTCGCGCAGATCCTGCGGGAGCTGACCGGACGGCAGCCCAACCGCGACGACGACAGCCGAGTGCTCAACACCCCGGTGGACGACTCAGGCGTCCTGTCCACAGTGGTCGATCGGCTTGATCGGGCCGGCGTGGAGGTCGACGAGCTGGGACTGCGGTTGCCGAGCCTTGACGAGGTGTTCCTGGCGATCACCGGCAGCAAGGAAGGAGTCGAGGCATGACAACGGTTTCCCCGACGGTCCCGCCGGCACAGGCGATCCGGCACGGGTTCGTGCTCGCCGGTCGCGCCTTCGGCAAGCTGGTCAAGAACCCGACCGAGGTGATCGGGCTGGTGATCCAGCCGCTGATCATGTTGGTGTTGTTCGTTTTCGTGCTCGGCGGCGCGATCTCCGGCGGCAACACCGACGCGTACGTCCAACAACTGGTGCCCGGGCTGATGGTGTACTCCACCCTTCTGGTCAGCCTCGGCACCGGTGTCGCGCTCTGCACGGACGTCACCAACGGCGTGTTCGACCGGTTCCGCAGCATGCCGATCGCACGGTCCGCGCCGCTGATCGGCGCCGTGCTCGGCGACCTGCCGCGTTATGCCATCTCGGTCGCGCTCACGCTCGGCTTCGGCTTCCTCGTCGGCTTCGACGTGCAGACGAACGTGTTCGCGGTCCTGCTGGACCTGCTGCTGATGGTGCTGTTCGCGCTGAGCCTGTGCTGGATCTCGGTGTGGATCGGCCTGCTGGTGAACAGCCCGCAGACCGTGCCGAACCTGCTGTTCCTGTTCATCATGCCGCTCAGTTTCGGCAGCAGCATCTTCGTGTCCGGCTCGACCATGCCGGGCTGGCTGGCAGCAGTCACCGAGGTCAACCCGGCGAGCTTCATGACCGAGGTCAACCGTGGCCTGCTGCACGGCGGCCCGGTCGCCGAACCGTTGCTCGGCGGTCTTGCGTGGATGGCCGGTTTGATCGCGGTGTTCTACCCGTTGGCGATGGTCGCGTATCGGCGGCGGATGCGCTGAGGGTTCAGGGTGTCTCTGGAGGGGGAACAGAGACACCCTGTCTCAGCACCTCAAGTGCCTTGTCCGGCGGCAGCTTCCTGGCTTGGGCCAGGATTTCGTGCTCCGCGGGTCCGAACTTCGCCAGCAGTGCGAGGTTTTCCGGCGAGCCGACATCCAATGCTCCGGCGATGGCGGCACTGGCACCCAACAGCCGGGCCGCGGCCCGCAAGTCACCTTCGGCGGCCACGACCACCGCCAGGCACTCGCCGACATCGGAGATGCTCTGCGCGTCGCGCATGTAGCCGATTCCGTGCTGGACCGCGTCCAACGCCTCGGCCGCGATCAGTCTGTTCTTCTCCAGATCCTGCCGCGCTTCGGTGATGTACCCGATGCCGCTCGTGGTCACGTCCAACGCCTCGGCCACCACCACTTTGGCCCTGGCCAGATCTCCTTCGGACACCAGCAGAAGACCTTCGACGATGCCGACCCAAGCACAGAACGGGTCGCTGAGGTTCTCCGGCCAGTTCCGCAACTCCCGCCGTGCCGCGGTGACGTGTGCCCGCGCGCCGACGAGATCACCACTGGCCCTGGCGACCAGGCTGAGCCGGGCCAGCACGCCCATGGTGATGGCTCGTTGCCCAGTCTTGGCCGTGAGCGCCACCAAGCGCTCCAACTCACTGCGAGCACGGTCCAAGTCACCGAGCCGGTAGTACTGCTCGGCCAGCCTGCTGGTGGTCATCGCCGGGTCCGGCAACTGCCCCAGTTCGAGCTCCAACGCGCGCGCCTCGGTGTGCAGTTCGATCGCCCCGGCGATGTCCCCGATCGTGGATCGGTGGACTGCCAAGCCGTTCAGCGCCATCGACAGTCCCCACCGGTCGCCGATCTTGCGGAACCGCCGGATCGCCGCGGTGTGCCAGCGCTTCGACTGCTCGAACTGGCCGAGGTTCTCGGCCATGATCGCCCCGCCGAGCACGACCGACGCTCGTGCCCACGGATCCGGGTTGCGCAACGCATGCCGGAAGGCCACCCCAGCGCCCGCGAAGTCCCCCAGCATCCCCAACCCGGTGGTCTCCATCAGCACTGTCAGCGGAGACGCCTTCTCGTACCCTGCTCGACAAAGCTCGACGATCCGGTTGATCTCGTGCCACCGCGGTTCTTCGATCCCGCCCAGCACCGACAGCATGCGGATCAGCACCACGGTGTGCTGAGGCGCGCGGTCCTCCAGCTGCAGCATGCGGCCGATCGGCAGGATCTGCTCGGTCAGCGTTTCACCGAAGATGCCTTGGCGCACCAGCCAGTACCACGCCCAGCTGTGCACGATCCGGAACGACGTCTCAGCGTCGCCCTGGTCGACCGCGTACCGGACCGCGGCCACCACGTTCTCCCGCTCAGCATCCAGCATTTTGAGCCATTGAACCTGATCAGGGCCGCGCAGCAGCGGATCGGCGTGTTCGGTCGTCACCATCACCCATCTGGCGAACCGGTTCATCACCTGTTCGGTGTCGCCAAGTCGTTCCGCCGCGAAGGCTTTCACCGTCTGCAGCATCCGGTAGCGCGGCGGGCCGTCGGGTCCTTCTCCCGCCTCCACAAGCGATTTCTCGACAAGTGAAGCGAGCACGTACAACACGTCGTCCGCGGGAAGCGCTTCGTCGGCGCAGACCGCCGTGATGGCCTCCAAAGTGGACGGATTGGCGAACACCGACAGCCTGCTCGCCAGGGTCTGTTCGGCTTCGGTGAGCAGGCTCCAGCTCCACTCCACCACCGCACCAAGGGTTTGGTGCCGCGGCAAGGACGTCCGGCTGCCACCGGCCAGTAGCCGGAACCGGTCGTCCAGCCGTTCGGCGACTTGCCCGACTGTCATCGAACGCAGTCGTGCGGCGGCCAGTTCGAGAGCGAGCGGCAGACCGTCGAGTTGACGGCAGATGGACACGACGTCCACGACGTTGGATTCGTCCACTGTGAACCCAGGGCGCACGGATCGAGCGCGGTCGAGGAAAAGCCGCACCGCGGCGGATTCGATCGCTTGGTGCGCCGACGCGTCTTCCTCCGGCAGTTCCAACGGCCCCACCGGGAAAAGGGTTTCGCCCGTGATCGCCAGCGGTTCCCGGCTGGTGGTCAGGATGCGCAGCCGCGGGCAGCCGGCCAGCAGCGCCTCGGCCAAGTGGGCCACCGCGGAAACGACGTGCTCGCAGTTGTCCAGCACGATCAGCTCGGACCGGTCTTCCAGAGCGTCCAGCAGCCGGGTCATCACGTCGACCGAACGGTGCCAGCGTCGCGGGTTGTCGGTGACGGTCGAGTCGCCAAGGCCCAGTTCGGTCACCAGCGCGACGGGAACGTCGACCGCTTCCCTGAGCCCGGCCAGGTGCACAAACCACACCCGATCCGCTATCCGGCTGGCTGCTTCCGTTGCCAGCCTTGTCTTTCCGGCACCGCCAGGGCCGACAAGGGTGATCAGCCGGTCGCGGTCAAGCATCCCTTCCAGCTCGCCCAGCTCGTGCGCCCGGCCGACGAAACTGGTCAACTGCGCGGGCAACCTGGTGCCGCTGTTGGGCACTTCGGCCGGTGTCGACCGCAGCAGTGAGAGGTGGGCTTCCTGCAGTTCCGGGCTCGGGTCCACGCCGAGTTCGGCGGCCAGGTTCTGGCGTGCGGTCTCGTAGGCAGCCAAGGCGTCCGCCTGACGGCCGGTCTTCCGCAAGGCCCGGATCAACAGCGCTGTCAGGCGTTCCCTGAGCGGGTTCTCTCTGGTCAGGGCGTGAAGTTCGGCGATGACGTCGACCTCGTGGCCACGCCGGATGTCCGCCTCGATCCGGTCTTCCAGCGCGGTCAGACGAAGTTCGGCCAGCCGCGCCACGGCAGCGGCCGCGAACGGGGCGTCAGCCACATCCACAAGCGCCGGACCACGCCACAGGTCCAGTGCGCGGGTGAGGACTTCGGCGGCCCGAACGACGTCGTTCTGTTTGAGCAGGCGACTTCCTTCGGCGGCAAGGCGTTCGAACGTGTCCGCGTCGACTTCCGTTGCCGCCAAGGAGTATCCGGCGGGGTAGGACTCGATCCGCTTGGCCAGTCCGGTTTTCCGCAGCCGGGACACCAGAGACTGCAAGGCGTTCGTGGCGTCGACGGGTGGCTGCGTGCCCCACAGGCCGTCGATCAACGCCTCGGTCGGCACGATCCGGTTGGCCTCAAGGGCAAGCCGGACCAGCAGCATGCGCAGCCGTGGACCGCCGACCTCGATTTGCTGGTCGGCGCCGTCGGTGAGGCTCAACGGCCCCAGCACAGCCACGCGCACTGTCCCAGCATCCCAGATACGCGAACGGGCCCCGGCTTCACCAGGAAACCGGGGCCCGTTCGGGCTATTCGGATATCAGCCGTGGTCCTCGAGACCCTCGGGCTCACCCGTGCCGGCCGAGGCGGCCAGGTCGACCGGCGGCGAGTCCGGGACGTTGCGCGGCTTGGCTTCGCCACGGAAGACGAAGTGCGCCTTGTCGTCGGAACCTTCGCCGGTCCAGCCCTCGACGTCGCCGATCACGATCTGACCCGGCTCGAGCTCGCCGAACAGGATCTTCTCGCTCAGCTGGTCCTCGATCTCGCGCTGGATGGTCCGGCGCAGCGGCCGGGCACCGAGCACGGGGTCGAAACCACGCTTGGCCAGCAGCTTCTTCGCCAGCGGAGTCAGCTCGAGAGCCATGTCCTTGTTCCGCAGCTGGACCTCCACCCGGCCGATCATCAAGTCGACCATCCGGATGATCTCGTCCTCCGAAAGCTGGTGGAAGACGATGATGTCGTCGATACGGTTGAGGAACTCCGGGCGGAAGTGCTTCTTCAGCTCGTCGTTGACCTTCTGCTTCATCCGCTCGTAGTTGTTCGACTGCTCCTGGCCACCCGCGAAGCCGAGCGACACGGCCTTCGAGATGTCCTGCGTGCCCAGGTTCGAGGTGAAGATGATGACCGTGTTCTTGAAGTCGACCGTACGACCCTGACCGTCGGTCAGGCGGCCGTCTTCCAGAACCTGCAGGAGGGTGTTGTAGACCTCCTGGTGCGCCTTCTCGATCTCGTCGAACAGCACGACGGAGAACGGCTTGCGGCGGACCTTCTCGGTCAGCTGGCCGCCCTCTTCGTAGCCGACGTAGCCGGGAGGGGCACCGAACAGCCGCGAAGCGGTGTAGCGGTCGTGGAACTCGCCCATGTCGATCTGGATCAGGGCGTCGTCCTCGCCGAACAGGAAGTTCGCCAGTGCCTTCGACAGCTCGGTCTTACCGACACCGGACGGGCCGGCGAAGATGAACGAGCCGCTCGGGCGCTTCGGGTCCTTCAGGCCGGCCCGGGTCCGGCGGATCGCCTTGGAGACGGCCTTGACGGCTTCCTCCTGGCCGATGATCCGCTTGTGGACCTCGTCCTCCATCCGCAGCAGGCGGGTGGTCTCCTCCTCGGTCAGCTTGAAGACCGGGATGCCCGTCCAGTGCGCGAGGACCTCGGCGATCTGCTCCTCGTCGACCTCGGCGACGACGTCGAGGTCGCCGTCCTTCCACTGCTTCTCCCGCTCCGCCTTCTGACCAAGGAGTTGCTTCTCCTGGTCACGCAGCTTCGCGGCACGCTCGAAGTCCTGAGCGTCTATGGCCGATTCCTTCTCCCGGCGCACGTCGGCGATCTTCTCGTCGAACTCGCGCAGGTCCGGCGGTGCGGTCATCCGGCGGATGCGCATCCGGGCACCGGCCTCGTCGATCAGGTCGATCGCCTTGTCCGGCAGGAAGCGGTCGTTGATGTACCGGTCGGCCAGAGTGGCCGCCTGCACCAACGCGCCATCGGTGATCGAGACGCGGTGGTGCGCCTCGTACCGGTCACGCAGACCCTTCAGGATCTCGATCGTGTGCTCCAGGTTCGGTTCACCGACCTGGATCGGCTGGAACCGCCGCTCGAGAGCGGGGTCCTTCTCCACGTACTTGCGGTACTCCTCAAGGGTGGTCGCACCGATGGTCTGCAGCTCACCACGAGCCAGCATCGGCTTGAGGATGGAGGCCGCGTCGATCGCGCCCTCGGCGGCACCCGCACCGACGAGCGTGTGGATCTCGTCGATGAACAGGATGATGTCGCCGCGAGTGCGGATCTCCTTGAGCACCTTCTTCAAGCGCTCCTCGAAGTCACCGCGGTAGCGGGAACCCGCGACCAGCGACCCGAGGTCCAGCGTGTAGAGCTGCTTGTCCTTCAGCGTCTCGGGCACCTCGCCCTTGACCACCATCTGCGCCAGACCCTCGACGACCGCGGTCTTGCCGACACCCGGCTCGCCGATCAGGACTGGGTTGTTCTTGGTACGGCGGGACAGCACCTGCATGACCCGCTCGATCTCCTTGGACCGGCCGATCACCGGGTCCAGCTTGCCCTCCCGGGCACTGGCGGTGAGGTTGCGGCCGAACTGGTCCAGCACGAGGGAGGACGAAGGTGTGCCCTCTCCGCGGCTGCCCGGCTCGGTCTCCGGCTTGCCCTGGTAACCCGACAGGAGCTGGAGAACCTGCTGGCGGACCCGGTTGAGGTCGGCACCGAGCTTGACCAGCACCTGGGCGGCAACGCCCTCGCCCTCACGGATCAGCCCGAGCAGGATGTGCTCCGTGCCGATGTAGTTGTGCCCGAGCTGCAGCGCCTCGCGCAGTGACAGCTCAAGCACCTTCTTCGCCCGAGGCGTGAAGGGGATGTGACCGGAAGGCGCGTGCTGCCCTTGGCCGATGATCTCCTCGACCTGCTGACGCACGCCTTCCAGGGCGATCCCGAGCGACTCGAGCGCCTTCGCCGCGACACCTTCACCCTCGTGGATCAAGCCCAGGAGGATGTGCTCGGTGCCGATGTAGTTGTGGTTGAGCATCCGGGCCTCTTCCTGGGCCAGGACAACCACCCGCCTCGCGCGGTCGGTGAACCTCTCGAACATTCGCACTCCCTGACTGCTGCGCCGGCGGCCCTTCACCACTCGTCATGTTGGTGGATTCAGCACCGTAGGACCACTGTAGTCGCCCGGCCTGTCGCGCTCAGTGCCACGCACGACCACAGATTGGTGACGGACCAGGAACATCACCTGACGTCACCGCCGAACACCCCTTACAACGTGGGTTCTCCGGCATCGATTCCACCCAATGGAACGTGTCCGCTATCCGCGAACACCATGCGTCCAAGCGTGACCGCGATCACGTTCTCACTCATTCGGCGCAACTTGGACCAACTTTCGGCCGGTCGACACATACGGGCAAACCGGACACTGGAGGTTGAGGTGGTTGTGGCGGAGTCGCTGCTGGGGTTTTGAGGAGGGTTGAGCGGCGCTTCGCTGTGGTTGGTGTCGGCGCGCTTGTGGGTTGCTGCGGCGCGCTCTGTGCCTACTTCGGCGCGCTCTGTGGTCACCTTCGGCGCGCTCCTGTGACTGGTCGGCGCGATTTGGTGTGGAGCCTCTGCGCCGCAAAGCAGGACCAACACCGCGGGCAGGACCTGCGGCCCTGCCCGCCGACAAGCTTATTTGCGGCGCCACTCCACACAAAATCGCGCCGACCACTGCTTAGGGCGCGCCTTTCTGTGCCCGGGGCGCGCCTCCACTTGGGCACGGGCGCGCCTTCGCTGTTGGTTAGGGCGCGCCTTCACTGTGTGCAGGGCGCACCTTGTTGGTGGGTTGGGGCGCGCCTTCGCGCTTTGGTCGGGCGCGCCTCCACTTGGGCCGGGGCGCGCCTTCGCTTTTGGTCAGGGCACCCGCCGGCTCAGCTCGCTGCCGCCGCCGTCGCCGCCGCACGGTGGCGCGAGCCGATCGGGACCACCATCGGCGTCCCCGCGACCGGATCAGTGAGGATCTTGGCGTCCAGATCGAAAACGTCCCGGAGCAAGTTCTCCGTCAGCACGTCGTTCGGGTCCCCCTGCGCCACGATCTTTCCGGCGCGCATTGCCACGAGCCGGTCCGAATAGCGCGCGGCCAAGTTCAAATCGTGCAACACCATGACCACCGTTGTGCCACGGGTCGTGTGCAGATCGTGAACGAGGTCCAGCACGTCCACCTGGTGCGCCAAATCCAGATAAGTGATCGGTTCGTCCAGCAACAACAACTCTGTTCCCTGGGCCAGGGTCATTGAAATCCACGCGCGTTGGCGTTGGCCGCCGGAAAGTTCGTCGACCACGCGGTTCGCGTGCTCGTCCATCTTGGTCAGCCGGAGGGCGTCGGTGACTGCCGCTTCGTCTTCCACCGACCATTGGCGGTACCACGTCTGGTGTGGGTGCCTGCCGCGCGCCACCAGGTCCGCGACGGTCAGGCCGTCGGGGGCGACCGGGGTTTGCGGGAGCAGGCCGACCGTTCGCGCCACTTCTTTGGTCGGCAGCTTGTCGATGCGCTTGCCGTCCAGCAGCACTTGCCCAGCCCTGGGCGCTAACAGGCGGCCCAGTGCGCGCAGTAGCGTCGACTTGCCGCAGCCGTTCGGGCCGATCACCGATGTCACTGTGCCGGTGGGGACGTCGAGGTCGAGGCCGTCGACCACGAGCCGCTCGCCGTAGCCGAGCGCCAGGTCGCTCGCCTGTAACCGAACCTGAGTCACCAGCACCTCCTACAAGATCCACCCGGGAGCATAGCCCCGCCGTGGTTAGGTAAGGCTAACTGACCCTCCTGGCCTGGCCCAACCCCGGAATCACCGCCACTAAAAAGGCCCGCAGCTGCTGCCGCGGGCCTTTGGGGACTTCGTGGTTATCAGTCCCTGTTGTTGTGGTAAGCCTCGGTGACTTCCTTCGGGATACGGCCGCGATCGGAAACTTTGTATCCCTTCTTCCGCGCCCACTCCCGAATTGCCTGGTTCTGGTCCCTGTCCACCGCGGCCGTCCGCGCGACCCGGCCACCGACCCCAAGCCGACCTGCTGCTCGCTTACGACCACCGGAACGGCGGGCGTGGTCCACATAGTCACTCAGGATCTCCCTGAGCTTCCCGGCATTGTCGCCAGACAGGTCGATCTGGTACGAAACGCCGTCCAGTCCGAACTCGAGCGTCTCTTCGGCTTCCGAACCGTCAATGTCGTCAACGAGGGTCACCGTGACCTTCTGCGCCATACGCCGCCTCCTCGGGGTGATTCCGGTACGGAATGATTCTCGCGTGGACGTAGGCTAGCGCAAATCCAGACGAATTTGCATAGTCACTCACCCATGTTTCATTGCGGGCGAACGAGTGGGAACAGGATCGTCTCCCTGATCCCGAGTCCGGTGAGTGCCATCAGCAGCCGGTCGATACCCATTCCGACTCCACCGCTGGGTGGCATTCCGTACTCCAGTGCGCGCAGAAAGTCCTCGTCCAACTGCATCGCCTCATCGTCGCCGGCAGCTCCCAACCTGGCCTGATCCATCAGCCTTTGCCGTTCGACCACCGGGTCGACAAGCTCGGAGTAACCGGTACCGAGTTCGAAACCGCGCACGTAAAGATCCCATTTTTCCGCGACTCCCGGCGTGTCGCGATGCTGGCGTGTCAACGGCGAAGTCTCGACCGGGAAATCCCGCACGAAAGTCGGCGCGTGCAGGTCGTTGCCGACCAGGTGCTCCCACAGCTCCTCGACCAGCTTGCCGTGTCCCAGCTTGGGCGGCACTTCAAGGCCGTGCCGCTCGGCGAACTTGCGCAACTGCTCGACAGAAGTCTCCGGGGTCACCTCTTCACCCAGGGCGCCCGACAACGATCCGTACATTGTCAGCGAGGTCCATTCCCCGGAAAGGTCGTACTCGGAACCGTCGGCAAGGGTGACCACCTGAGTACCGAAAACCGCCTCGGCGGCCTCTTGGATCAGCTCACGGGTCAGCACGCCGACCGAGTCGTAAGTCGCGTACGCCTGGTAGAACTCCAGCATCGCGAACTCCGGCGAATGCGATGAATCGCTTCCCTCATTGCGGAAGTTCCGGTTGATCTCGAACACCTTCTCGATGCCGCCGACCACGCACCTCTTCAGGTACAGCTCCGGCGCGATCCGCAGGAAGAGGTCGATGTCGAAGGCGTTCGAGTGGGTCGTGAACGGGCGCGCCGCCGCACCGCCGTGCAGCGTCTGCAGCATCGGCGTCTCCACCTCGGTGAACCCGCGGCGGTGGAAGCTGTCCCGCAACGCGCGCATCACCCCGGCCCTGGTCTGCACCACGTTGCGGGCCTGCGGGCGCATGACCAGGTCGACGTAGCGCTGCCGGATCCTGGTCTCCTCGGACAGCTCCTTGTGCGCGACGGGCAGCGGGCGCAACGCCTTGGCAGCCATTCGCCATTCCTCGGCCATCACCGACAGCTCACCGCGCTTGGAGGTGATCACCTCGCCGCGGACGAACACGTGGTCACCCAGGTCGACGTCGGCCTTCCACGCGGCCAGCGCCTCCTCGCCGACATTGGCCAGGCTCAGCATGGCCTGCAGTTCCGTGCCGTCGCCTTCGCGCAGCGTGGCGAAGCAGAGCTTGCCGGTGTTGCGCAGGAACATCACCCGGCCGGTGATTCCGACCACTTCGCCGGTGGCCGCCCCCGGCTCCAAATCCGGGTATTTCGCCCGGATCTCCGCCAGCGTGCTGGTCCTGGGCAGTTCGACCGGATAAGCCTCGACACCGGCGGCGAGCAGCCGTTCGCGCTTCTCCCGGCGGATGCGCATCTGCTCGGGGAGGTCGTCTTGCTCGGGCGCTGGGGAAACGTGCTCGTCACTCACGCCTGCAAAGGGTACGGAAAAGCCCGGCGGCGAAGCGAACCGGATATCACTAGCGTGACGGGCGTGACCGAACTCTCCGATGCCGAACTGTGGGCCAGGCGAGCGAACTCCTTCGGCGCACATGCCGAGCTGTACGCGCGGTACCGGCCTGGCTATCCATCCGATGCGATCGACTGGGTGCTGCCGGAAGGCGCTGCCGACGTTCTTGATCTCGCGGCTGGTACCGGAAAACTCACTGAATCTTTGGCCGTCCGTGGACTGAACGTGACCGCGGTCGAACCGGACGAAACCATGCTGGAGGAACTCAGAAAACGATTTCCGTCGGTCAAAGCGGTGGTCGGCAGCGCGGAACAGATCCCGTTGCCCGATTCGAGTACCGATGCCGTACTCGTCGGGCAGGCCTTCCATTGGTTCGATCAGCAACCCGCCCTTACCGAGATTGCCAGGGTGCTGCGGCCCGGCGGGATGTTGGGGGCACTGTGGAACCATGAGGACGAACAGGTCACGTGGGTTTCCACATTCGACAAGGTGGCCCGCGGCCGGGACCGCGGATCACGGGCACAGCCGGCGCCGTTTTCCGATCATCCGCTGTTCGGCCCGTTCGAACGACAGGTTTTCCGGCACACCGTCCGGCATACCGTGGAAAGTTTGACGGCCATGGTCGGCACGCATTCCCACATGCTTGTCGCCAGTCCCGAAGAACGCCAGGAAGTCAACCAGCGGATGCGCGCATACCTGTTGGCGCAGCCGGAAACCAAGGCAGGCGAGTTCGACTTTCCCTTTCAAACCACGGTTTTCCGGGGGAAACGAGTCACGTCCTGAGGTTGCGTTCGAACACCAGCCGCAAGCCAAGCAGGGTCAAATCCGGATGGTGGTGCTTGATCGTCTCCGACTCGGCGATCACCAGTGGCGCGAGGCCGCCGGTCGCGATCACGCTGACCGGCCCGGCTTTGTCATGCCCTTGGGAATGCAGTTCCGCGATGATCCGTTTCACCAGGCCGTCGACTTGTCCGGCAAAGCCGTAGAGAATGCCGGACTGCAGGCATTCCACTGTGTTCTTGCCGATCACCGAGCGGGGCCTGACCAGTTCCACCTTGCGCAGCGCGGCCGCCCGGGCGGCCAGCGCGTCCACCGAGATTTCGATGCCCGGCGCGAAAACCCCGCCGAGGAACTCGCCTTTCGCCGATATCACGTCGATGTTGGTGGACGTGCCGAAGTCGACGACCACGCAGGCGGTGCTGTACAGGTGGTGCGCGGCCAAGGTGTTGATCACCCGGTCGCCGCCGACCTCCTTCGGATTGTCCACAAGCAACGGAACGCCGGTGCGGATCCCTGGCTCCACAATGATCTGCGGCACGTCGGCGTAGTAGCGGCTGAGCATGACCCGCAGCTCCCGCAGCACGGCGGGCACCGTCGACAACGCTGAAACCGCGGTGACCCGGTCGGCGTGCTCACCGAGCAGGCCGCGCATGGTCAGGGCGAGCTCGTCCGCGGTCATCCCGGCGACGGTCCGCATTCGCCAGTCGCGGACCAGTTTCTCGCCGGAGTACAGGCCGAGGACGATATTCGTGTTGCCGACGTCGATCGCGAAGAGCACGTCAGGAATTCTCCGGCTGGAGCAAGGCGTCCAGCGCGGCAGCATCCGCCGTCTCCGCCGTTTGCTCCACGACAGCCCCGCTGACCAGGCCGGATCCCTCGGGCGCGTGCGCGGGGTCAGCGCCGAGGTCGACGATCTTGTTCTGCTCGTCCACGAACACCACTCGCGGCTGGTAGGACGCGGCCTCGGCGTTGTCCATCAGCCCGTAGGCGATCATGATCACGATGTCACCGGGGTGCACCAGATGCGCTGCCGCGCCGTTGATGCCGATCACGCCACTGCCGCGCTCACCTTCGATGACGTAGGTCTCCAGGCGTGCGCCGTTGGTCACGTCCACGATGGTGACCTGTTCGCCGACGAGCAGGTCGGCCGCTTCCATCAGGTCGAGGTCCACCGTGACCGAGCCGACGTAGTGCAGGTCGGCCTGGGTGACCGTGGCCCGGTGGATCTTGGACTTCAGCATGGTGCGCAGCATCGCGGTTACCCCCTTTTAGTGCCCGGGCTCAGGCGGTTCGCCGAGCCGTAGGCCGGTGTTGTCGATGAGTCTCGTGGTGCCGACCCGGGCAGCCACGAGCAACCTGGCTTCTCCTTGTTCCGGCGCGGGACCGAGGTCAGGGGCGCGTAGTTCGAGGTAGTCGACGGCGATCTCCGGGTGCGCCGCCAGGACCTCCCGGGCAGCTTTGATCACCTCTTCGCGCCCTTGGCGCCCCGCGTACGCGCCTGCGGCCAACGCGGCGGACAGCGCGACCGCGCTCTCCCGCTCGGTGGCGCTCAAGTAGACGTTCCTCGACGACAGCGCGAGGCCGTCGGGTTCGCGGACCGTCGGCACACCGATCACGTGCGTGTCCATGTCCAGATCGGCGACCATCCGCTTGATCAGCATCAGCTGCTGGTAGTCCTTCTCGCCGAACAGCGCGTAATCCGGCCGGACGATGTTGAACAGCTTGTTCACAACGGTGAGCACACCCGCGAAGTGTCCTTTTCGGACGCTTCCTTCCAGCTCGTCACCCAATGGTCCAGGGTGGACAGTCACTTGCGAGCCCGGCGGGTACATGTCCTCGCGATCCGGCGTGAACACGATCTCCACGCGCTCGTCGCGGCACGCCTCCAGGTCCGCCTCCAGCGGACGGGGGTAGCGCTCCAGGTCCTCGTTCGGCCCGAACTGCAAGGGGTTCACGAAGATCGACGCGACCACCACGGTGTTCGGGATGTTGCGCGCGCGTCGCAACAATTCGCGGTGACCGGCGTGCAACGCGCCCATCGTCGGCACGAGCACGACCTTGTTGCCGACCGCACGCAGCGCTCGGGTGACCCTGGCGACCTCTTTCGGGCTGCTGTGCACATGCAGCGCGCCACGGGTGAACTCGGGTGCCTTCGGTGCCGTCACTCGTGCTCCTCGTCAATGGCCTGGAAAACGTCCGGCGCGAGATCCCCGCGCAGCAGTCCGCTGTCGGTCGCCCGGCGCGCGGTCCGCCGCGCCATTTCCCGGTAACTGGGAAGCAGCTCGGGCGCGTTGTCCCGCAACACATTCAGATGCTTGCGCACAGTACCGGCATCGCCTCTGGCGACTGGACCGGTCAGCGCACGATCGCCGTGCCGCAGGGAATTGTCCAGCGCGGCCGACAAAAGCGGGCCAAGCAAGCGTTCCGGATTGCCGACACCGGACTGCCGCAGCAGGTCCGCCGCGTCGGCGACCAAGGTGATCAGGTGGTTCGACGCGTGTGCCAGTGCGGTGTGATACGCCGGACGAGCCGACGACGGCACCCGGATCGGGTCCGAACCCATCTCGACAACCAGGGCTTCGCCGACGTTCCACGCTGCTTCGTCGCCGTCCTGCGCGGTCACACCGACCGAACATGCGACAAGCCGGTCAAGATCCTCAGCGCGTCCGGTGAATGTCATCACGGGATGCAGAGCCAAAGGCAGCGCACCATGATCCGCCGCGGGCTGCAGCACGTCGACGCCGTACGCCCCGGACGTGTGCACCACGATCTGCCCAGGCCGCAGCGTTCCCGCGGCCGCGAGGCCACGAACCATGCCTTCCAGCGCGTCGTCCGGCAACGCGAGCAACACCAGATCGGCCTTGCTGACGACCTCGTCCGGCGGCAACAGCGGGACACCAGGCAACAGGTCTTCGGCGCGCCGAACGGAGTCGCGCGAAACCCCGGACGCGGCGACCACCGCGTGTCCGGCCCTGGCGAGTGCGGCGCCCATCACCGCACCGACTCGGCCAGCGGACACCACGCCCACTCCGAGGCGCGCGGGACGGCTCATTGCCCTTGTCCTTTCGTCAAGCCAAGGTCAGAGCGTAACTATTGCTGCTTTGCAGCGCTGACCGCCGTGGCCCGGCTCACGCGAACTGCCTGTATGAGCAACTGCTCAACCTCGCCGCCGGAATGGCTGTTTCGGTAAAACGCCAGTTCAGAGACGGCTGTCTGGTAGTCCGCGACGGCCCGTCCGGCATCCGGTCCGGCTTTTCGAGCGACCTTCTTGCGCCATTGCCTGCGACGTTTGAGGTTGGCCAGCACGTCGACCTCACCGGGCGCGATGAGCCCGTCACCGACCATTCGGGGCAAGGCGACCGCGATGATCTTCTGCTCCCGTTTGCGTGCCCAGTTCACCAGCACGCCCGCGCCGATGAAGACCGGCAGCATGATCAGGAAGTACACGTTGAGGAACGTGGTCGCATTGCCCAGCGTCGCCGCGGAGTTCCACAACGAATGCAGGACGACGGCACCCAGATAACCGCCCAGCGGCGCCGCGACCTTGACCCAGTTCTTGGCGGACCCCGCCGCCACGCCGATCCCGATGCCCGTCATCACGGTGAACAGCGGATGCGTGAACGGTGACATCACCCCACGCAGGATGAACGCGGCGACCACACCGGCGGAGTCGACCGTGCCGAAGCCGTGCTCGCCGAAGATGCGCCCGAAGTAGTAGATGTTCTCGGTGAACGCGAACCCGGCCGCACACATCCCGGCGTAGACGATGCCGTCGACGACACCGTTGAACTCCTGCCGCTTCCACAGGTAAACGCCGAGGACGAACGCGGCCTTCGCCGCCTCCTCGATCAGCGGCGCCGAGACCACCGCCGCGACGGCGTCGCCACCGCCCTTGCCAAGCAGGAGGTCACCGACAACCTCGGCGGTGTTGTTGATGAGCAGCGCGGTCAACGTCGCGCCACAGGCGCCCCACGCGAACGCCAACCACAGCAGACGGGCAGGTTCGGGCTCCCACCTGTCGATCCAGAGAAACGCGGCGACAACCGGCCCGACCGGCAACAACGCGACTGCCAACCCGACGAGTTCGGCGACGACGCCAACACTCGCGGTGAGGTAGGCGAACACGCCAAGCCCGGCCATGCTCAGCAGAATCAGCCCGACCATGGGCAGCAAAACGGTCTTACGCCGTGGCGTCGGCCGAACGGGCACGGCCGGCTCCTGGATCATCACAGCGGGGAACATTAGCGCCCAGAACAAACGTGCGCCCCCGAACGCTCGCCGAAGGCCCCGGCCAGCGAACTCACCGTGCGGGAATGGTGGACACGGCGGTCAGTCCTCCCGCCGCCTCCTCCTTCGAGGCGTGTCTCCTGAGGAGCCGTATGCGGCCAGGAGTTCGTTCACGGACTTGCCCTCGGCGTGCGAACCCGACGGCTGAGCAGGAGCTGCGGGCTTCGCGTGGCTTCCGGAGGCCTGCTGTTGCTGGCGTGCCTGGAACGTCTCCTGCCACGAAGGCGCGTCGTCGGGCTTGCGGCGTCGCCCGCCACCGGCGGCCTCGGCTGCCGGGGCTTCTGGCGCACGCCGACGTCCGCCGGTCTCCTCCGGGCTGGGCGGCACCTGGACAACCCGGGTGGACGGTTCGGGCTTACGCACCGGAGGCGGTGGCGGAGGAGGTTCGGGCGTACGAACCACCGGCCGCTGAACGGTTGGCTCCACGGGCTCCGGCAGCGGCTGGATCTGCGTCGGTGACTCCGGCTCCGGGCGCTGCATGGGCTGACTGGCCTGGGCCACCGGGCGCATCATCGGCTGGCTCGGCTGAGGCTCGGGTCGCTTCGGCGGCCGAGGCGGACGGCCTGCCTGTTGCCGGGGCGGCGGGGGCGTGTTGCTGCGCTCCCACGACGGAGTCCAGTTCGGGTCGATGCCCTCGCCAAGGCTGTTGGCCGAGTCCCCGGCCACCGGCTGGTGGTACGGGTTCTCGCGGCCCACCGGCGTCACCGGGTCCCACCAACCCGACCCTGGATTGCTGGGGTCGTCCCGGCGAGGCTGACGGATTTGGACCTGGCGCTCCGCAGGCTCACGCGGCGGACGCTGCGGTTGCGGCCGCTGCGGCTGTGGGCGGGCGTTGCCGCCGCGCGGCCGGTCGGGCACGCGGTCGATCAGTTCGGTCTGCGGCTCGCCGGGAATAATCACCGGCTGCTGCTTCGCGGACGGGTTCAGGCGTTTCATCATCTGGCCCTGCTGCGGCAACTGGTGCGACTCGTCGGGCAACGAGCGCATCCGGGTCGCCTGCGCCTGCAGCGCGAACCGTTCGACCAGCACCTCGCCGCCAAGCAGCGTCTGCAGGGTTTCCCTGAGCTGGCCCAGTTCGTTGCGCAGGGCTTCGATGTCCGCCCTGGACTGTTCTTCGGCCTTGCGCTTGGCCTCCGCTTCCAGCTCCAGCTCGAACTCGCGCCGCGCGGCGATCTCCCGCTCGAGTTCGAGCTCATAGATCGCCTGCATACTCTGCGCGTCATCGGTCTTGTCGGCCACCTGACGGCGGAACCGCGCGGCCAGGAACGCACCCACCAAGGCGGCCCACAACGCCGCCAGGATGCCCATCTTGAGGAACCGGGCGTCGTCGGTCAGCACCAGGATCAGCGTCGCGCCGAGTACCAGGACCAGCGCGCCACCCAACAAGAGCCGAGCCGTGCTCGGCACCCTGCTGGAGTCGCGCGTCGAGGCGGCACGGCCGGACATGCCTAACACCGTACCCGTCAGTTATCGGTCCGAGACCTGCTCGTGGCCGAACGTGCGTTAAATCCACGCTTTGCATCGATCAACGGTCGTCCGGCTCCTTCGGTTCATCCGGAGTCTTGAGACAGTGCTCCAGCCACAGACCTGCCGCGATCAGGGCGGCTGAACACACCGCGCCGATGACCGCACTGGAGGTGTCGTTCGACGCCGCGACTATGTCCCCCCGTTTGGGCAAGACGTAGACCAGCACACCGATCCAGGCGCCGAGCATGATCGCGCCGAGCACCGACGACGCCTTGGCCAACGCGACCGCACGGGCCGCGGTCAGCGCTTGGACTGGCTTTCCCGGCTTGGTCCCGCGGATCCGTGACCGCAGTGAGAAACCCAACACCACGTCGACGATCGCGATGACGACCAGCGAGACGCCGGCCAATGTGGGCAACGGCGGCAGCGAGCCGTACGCCGATTGCATGATCAGATAAAGCACGACCGCGGCGAGCAGCCCTGCGATGACCAGGTCACGCGGCCTGGTGAACCTCACACTGCCTCCAGCTTGAGATCGTCACGGCGCCGCACGCCCTCGTCCCCCAGGGCCGCCACCAGGTCGGCGATCGGGCCGTGTCCAGGCAGCTCGGCGTCCGGCTGCAACTCCAGCCACGGCACCAGGACGAACGCCCGCTCGTGGGCACGCGGGTGCGGCAGTTCCAGCCTGGGATCAGTGCTCGTGACGCCGGTAACGGTAATCACGTCCACATCGAGCGATCGCGGGCCCCACCGGACTTCTCGGACACGCCCGGCGGCGTTCTCCAGATCCTGGGCGAGTCGAAGCCAGTCCCACTCACCGAAGTCCTCACGGGACGCGATCACGATCGCGTTGAGGAAATCGTCCTGGTCGGTCACACCCCACGGCGCGGTCTCGTACACAGAAGACACAGCCAGCGCGGGCAGTCCGTCCACGGCGGACTGCAGGTGAGCGAGCCGGTCGCCCATGTTCGACCCGATCGACAGCACAGCGGTGGTCATCCGCGGTCCCGCCGCACGGTGACAGCCACGTCGGCGAACGTCAGCGGGATCGGCGCCGACGGCTTGTGCACGGTGACCTCGACCGCCGTGACCCGCTCGTCGGTCAGTACGTCGTCGGCGATCTCCCCGGCGACCGATTCGATCAGGTCTCGTGCGGGTCCGGCGACGATCGCCGCCGCCCGCTCGGCCAGTTCGCCGTAGTGCATCGTCTTGGCGAGATCGTCGGACTTGGCGGCCTCGGTCAGGTCGAGCCAGACCGTGATGTCGACGAGGAAGTCCTGGCCGTCACGCTTCTCGTGCTCGAACACACCGTGGTTGCCACGTACCCGCAGCCCGGT
Source organism: Kibdelosporangium aridum (assembly GCF_900176515.1). Taxonomy (GTDB): domain Bacteria; phylum Actinomycetota; class Actinomycetes; order Mycobacteriales; family Pseudonocardiaceae; genus Kibdelosporangium; species Kibdelosporangium aridum. The sequence goes on along the minus strand of NZ_FWXV01000002.1, from coordinate 1,874,372 downwards.
GAGCGTGATCCGGTCGCTCACACCCGCCCCCATTCCGCCACCACACGTACCGCGTCGAGCGAACGCATCACGTCATGTACTCGGACACCCCAGACGCCTTTCGCGGCGGCCAATGTGGAAATCGCCGCGGTCGCGTCCTCACGGCCGTCCGGCGGGCGCGGCGTGCCGTCCTTGTCGGCCAACAGCCTGCCGATGAAACGTTTGCGCGACGCACCGACCAGCACCGGATACCCGAGGTCCATGAAGACGTCCAGGGCACGCAACAACGCCCAGTCATGCGGGGCGTGTTTGGCGAACCCCAGGCCCGGGTCGATCACGATCGCGTCCGGCGAAACGCCTGCGTTCAGCGCGTCGTCGACACGCTCGCACAACTCCGCCTTCACCTCACCGACCACATCGGTGTAATCGGCCAGCGAGTTCATGTCCTTGCTGTGGCCACGCCAGTGCATCAGGATCCACGGCACTCCGGCGTCGGCGACCACCCGCGCCATGGCCTTGTCCGCCAAGCCACCCGACACGTCGTTGACGACCGTCGCACCCGCGGCCAACGCCGCCTCCGCGACCCGCGCCCGCATGGTGTCCACGCTGATCCGGATCCCGGCGGACGAAAGTTCCTTGATCACCGGCTCGATCCGGCCGATCTCCACCTCGGCGGCGACCCGCTCGGCACCGGGCCTGGTCGACTCGCCGCCGATGTCGATCAGGTCCGCACCGGCATCCCACATCTCATGGGCATGGCGCAGTGCGTCGTCCACAGTGAAATAACGGCCGCCGTCGGAAAAGGAATCCGGGGTCACGTTGAGGACACCCATCACCACGCAGCGGCCAGGATCAGGCAGCAGCCGGTGCGTCATCGACGGGCCTTGATCAGGTCCAACGCCTCCGCACGCGACGACGCCGAAGTCTTGAACTGCCCACGTACAGCGGATGTTGTCGTCCGTGCACCGGGCTTGCGAATGCCGCGCATCGACATGCACAGGTGCTCGGCCTCGACGACCACGATCACGCCGCGCGGCTCCAGCTTGCGCATCAACGCATCGGCTATCTGGGAGGTCAGCCTTTCCTGAACCTGCGGGCGCTTGGCGTAAGCGTCCACCAGTCTGGCCAATTTGGACAGTCCGGTGACCTTGCCGCCCTCGTTCGGGATGTAGCCGACGTGCGCGACCCCGTGGAACGGCACCAAATGATGTTCGCAGGTCGAATACATCGGGATGTCGGTGACCAGGACGAGTTCCTCGTGGGACTCGTCGAAAGTCTTTGCCAGTACGGCATCCGGATCCATGTACAACCCGGCGAACATCTCGCGGTACGCACGGGCCACCCGGGCCGGAGTGTCGGCCAGACCGTCCCGGTCGGGATCCTCACCACAGGCCAGCAGCAGCTCACGCACGGCTTTTTCGGCGCGAGCCTGGTCGAAAACGGGACGAACGGAGCGGACGCCGTCCGAAGAGGCGGCACCCACTCCGTTCTGTGACTCGATGCTCAGTTCTTACCGTCCCGGTCATCCTGCTCCGGCTGCGGCGGCGAGGTCGCCGGACGCCAGCCGGGAGGCGCGCCGTAGTTCGGCGGGCCACCAGGCCTGCCCTCGGCAGGCATGTACGGGCCAGGGCTGGCCGGCAAGCCGTTGGGTACCTGCCCGTTGTTGGCTTCCTTCGGCAGGTCCTTGGCCCCGCCGACGGCACCGACCGGGGTCGGCTCCGGCTCTTCCTGGATCGGCGGCCACGGCTCGCCCCGCTCCATCGCCAGCTCACCACGGGTCTTGATCGGCGGCTTGTCGGACGGCACGCGCTCGCCGAAGTCGTTGAACGCGGTGATCCGGGGCCGCTTCTCCACCCGGGAGAAGATCCGCTCGAGGTCCTTGCGCTGCAAGGTCTCCTTGTCGAGCAGTTCGACCACGAGCTCGTCGAGCACGTCGCGGTAGGTGTTGAGCACCTCCCACGCCTCGGTGTGCGCAGCTTCGATGAGCTTGCGCACTTCCTCGTCGATCTCGTGCGCCACCTCGAGCGAGTAGTCCACTGCGTGGCCCATGGAGCGGCCGAGGAACGGATCGCCGTGCTCCTGGCCGTACTTCACGGCACCCAGCCGGGCGCTCATGCCGTACTCGGTGACCATCGCCTTGGCGATCTTGGTGGCCTGCTCGATGTCCGAGGACGCGCCGGTGGTCGGCTCGTGGAAGACGAGCTCTTCGGCCGACCGGCCACCCAGCGCGAACACCAGGCGGGCGATCATCTCCGAGCGGGTCATCAAGCCCTTGTCGTCCTCGGGGACGACCAGCGCGTGCCCACCGGTGCGGCCACGCGGCAGGATCGTCAGCTTGTACACCGGCTCGAGGTCCGGCATCGCCCACGCGGCCAGCGCGTGCCCACCCTCGTGGTAGGCCGTGATCTTCTTCTCCTTCTCGGAGATGATCCGGCTCTTGCGGGCCGGACCGCCGATCACGCGGTCGACCGACTCCTCCAGCGCGGCGTTGTCGATCAGCGAGCCGTTCTGGCGCGCGGTCAGCAGCGCGGCCTCGTTGAGCACGTTGGCGAGATCCGCGCCGGACATACCGACGGTGCGCTTGGCCAGGCTGCCCAGCTCGACGTCCGGAGCCATCGGCTTGCCCTTGGCGTGCACCTCGAGGATCTTGCGGCGACCGGTCAGGTCCGGTGCGGACACCGGGATCTGCCGGTCGAAGCGGCCAGGCCGCAGCAGCGCCGGGTCGAGGATGTCGGGCCGGTTGGTCGCGGCGATCAGGATGATCCCACCGCGCGCGTCGAACCCGTCCATCTCGACGAGCAGCTGGTTGAGGGTCTGTTCGCGCTCGTCGTGCCCACCACCGAGGCCTGCGCCTCGCTGACGGCCGACGGCGTCGATCTCGTCGACGAAGATGATGCACGGCGCGTTCTGCTTGGCCTGCTCGAACAGGTCACGCACACGCGAGGCACCGACACCGACGAACATCTCGACGAAGTCCGAGCCGGAGATCGTGTAGAACGGCACACCAGCCTCACCGGCGACGGCCCTGGCGAGCAGGGTCTTACCGGTTCCCGGCGGCCCGTAGAGCAGCACGCCCTTCGGGATCTTCGCGCCGAGGGCCTGGTAGCGGCCCGGGTTCTGCAGGAAGTCCTTGATCTCGTACAGCTCTTCGACGGCTTCGTCGGCCCCGGCCACGTCGGCGAACGTGGTCTTGGGCATGTCCTTGGACAACTGCTTGGCCTTGGACTTGCCGAAGTTCATCACCCGGTTCCCGCCGCCCTGGACGTTGTTCATCATCCAGAGCAGCAGCAGGCCGAGCAGCACCAGCGGGATCGCGAACAGGAGGATCTGGGTGAAGATCGACTCCTGTGTGACCTTCGTCTCGAAGTTCACGTTGTTCGTGCGCAGCAGGTTGAACACGTCACCGCCGGCCTGTGCCGGGAACGACGTGATGATCTGCTTCTGGTTGTTCGCCTTCGCCGCGTCCTTGAGGACCAGCTTGAGCTGCTGCTCTTTGTCCTCGAACGTCGCGGACTCCACGTTGCCCGTGGTGATCTGGGTGATCGCCTGAGTCGTGTTCACCTGGGCGAACCCGCGGTTGGAGTCAAAGATCGTGCTGAACGCGAGGTACAGCAGGACCACTGCCAGGATCCAGAGCAGCGGGTTACGGAGCAGTCGCTTGCGGTCCATTCACTTACGGCCGCCGGGCGGCCTCGACCCTCCCTGACTTGCATTTCGGGTAGTGAGCCCCACTACCCGGCCGGCGGGGCAATCCGGTCCATCCAGCGTACCGCCCACTTCCAGCGCTTCACGCGCCAAGTGACTGAGGGTAGCTCGTCACGGCGGCTCCGCGCTGGACTGAAACTGATAACGGGTGAATTCCCCTGTTCGGTTCCCGACCATCCTGAGGGGTTCCTCAGGATGAGTAGACGGCCGGTTCCAGCGTGCCGATATAAGGCAGGTCGCGATAGCGCTCGGCGTAGTCCAGGCCGTATCCGACGACGAACTCGTTCGGGATCTCGAAGCCGATGTACTCGACCGGGACGTCCACCTTGACCGCTTCCGGCTTGCGCAGCAGCGTGCAGACCCGCAGCGTGGCGGGGCCGCGCGAGGCCAGGTTCTTCAGCAGCCACGACAGCGTCAGCCCGGAGTCGATGATGTCCTCGACGATCAGCACGTCCCGGCCGGCGATGTCGCGGTCGAGGTCCTTCAAGATCCGCACGACACCGGAGCTGGACGTGGCCGAGCCATATGAGCTGACGGCCATGAATTCCAGTTGGACGGGCACGGGCAAGGCACGCGCGAGGTCCGTCATGAACATCACTGCGCCTTTGAGCACACCGACGAGAACAAGGTCCTGCCGGGCGCCGCCAGCCGGATAGTCCTCGGCTATCTGCTTGGCGAGTTCGGCGATCTTCTCGTTGATCTCTTGCTCGGTGATCAGCACAGAGGCGATGTCGCCGTCGTACACGCCTGCTCCCTCTCGAATTGAGCTGTTTACTTCTACTGGCCGGGCGGTTGCACGCAGAGCCTGCCATGCGAGCGGCACGCCACAAAGCCGCCTGGCAGCCAGACGCCACCCTGACCACGCCATTCACCCACCAGAGCGTCGACCGAACGCAGATGGCCGTCGGTGAGTTCGGGCACTCCGGCCTGGATCAGCCAGCTTCGGATGACCCGCCGGCGCAGCGCGGGAGGATGCGGCCGCAGGTCCGCTACCAGCATGTTTTCGTTGTCCTGGCGGATCTTCACGGCCAGTGCGTCCAGCGCGTCGAGGTCCTCGCGGAGTTGGTCAGCGGTCCGTGCGAGCGCGCCGGCGACCCCGCCTTGCAGAACCTCCTCCATGAGGGGGATCACGTCATGCCTGAGACGCACGCGCGTGAACGCCGGGTCGCTGTTGTGCGGATCGGACCACGGTTCGAACCCGAGTTCCGCACAAGCCTGCAGAGTGACCGTCCGGCGGATCTTCAGCAGCGGCCGTCCCCACGGCGGGTCGTACGCCCGCATGCCCGCGATCGACCGTGGGCCCGATCCCCTGCCGAGTCCGAGAAGGACGGTCTCGGCCTGATCGTCGAGGGTGTGGCCGAGCAGGATCAGGCCGTCGTGCGCGGCCCGCAAAGCCTGGTAACGCGCCCGTCTCGCCGCAGCCTCCATGCCGCCGCGGCCGGTCACGTCGACCTTGATGATCTTGGCCTGGATGTCCCTGGTCTTGAGCTGACCGGCGGCCCGCTCGGCGGTCTCGGCCGAGCCGTCCTGCAGGCCATGATCGACGATCAAAGCCGTGACATCGGTCAACATCGCCGTGGCCGCGGCGAGGGCGAGCGAGTCGGCGCCACCGGAGACGGCGACGGCGACCGGACCGGACGGTGTTGTGCTCAGCAGATCCTTGACGGCCTTGCGGACGGTCAGGGTCGCACTCGACGAAGCCATGCGTCCGGGTCCGTGATCTCCGAGCGGAGCGGGAGCGTCTCGGCGGACGTCCACACCGCGTTGAAACCGGCCATCCCGGCCTGGTCCACGACGTGCTTGGTGAACTTGGCACCGGCGGCGTACTGCTTGACCTTGGCGTCCACCCCGAGCAGCGTGCGCAGCACCCGGTCGAGCAGACCGCCGCCACGGCGGCGCTCGGTGAACCGGCTGCGGATGACCTCGACAGTCGGCACGACCGACGGGCCGACCGCGTCCATCACGAAGTCCGCGTGCCCTTCGAGCAACGTGGACAGTGCGATGAGCCGGTCGAACACCTCACGTTGTTCGCTGGACTGCAGCAGTTCCATCAACGTGACCGGCCCGGAGGACGCGTCCGGGTCGAGCGACCGGCGGCGCGCCTCCTTGATCACGTCAGGGAACCGGTTGAGCGCACTGGCGGCGCTGTCGTCCATTCCGGACAGGAACTTGCGGACCTGGCCGGAGAAGTAGTCCTTGAGCCACGGCACGGCGGTGAACTGCAGCCGGTGCGTGCACTCGTGCAGACAGACCCACATCCGGAAATCGCCGGCCGGGACGTCCAAAGCCCGTTGCGCGCCAATGATGTTGGGCGCGACGAGCAGCAGGCGGCCGTCGTTGAACGGGTCGTACTGACCGAGCACGCGCGCGCCGAGGAAAGCGAGCACCATGCCGGCCTGAACCCCGGCACTGCCGGACATCACGGCACCGACCGGGCCGGAGTACGCCCGCGGCAAAGCGCCTTCGGTCAGTACCTCAAGGCCTTCTGCAGCGGCCCGGATCCAGCCAGGCCGGTCGACGACCTCGCCGGGCGGCAGCGGGAGCCCGTGGCCGAGCCCGGTGAGCTCGCGGACGTGGCCTTCGGCGACGTCGGTGGCGTCCCGCAGTTCACGGACGGTGACCTCCGCCTCCGCCATCGGAACGTCGGGTCCACGCCGCACCAGGCGTTGCCCAGTCGAGATGGCCAAAGACCAGTCGACCGGCGAGGACGCACCCCGCTTGAACTCCGTCGCCGCTTCCACAACACCGACGCTACCTGAGCATTTGCGCTCTGTGTGATTGCCTGCTCATTATTTGCAGCCGCAAGATCGCAGAGTGGCCGCGACCGCGTCGAGTGCCGGGCGAGCGGCGAGGGTGTCGCTCTGGCTGGTCATGAGGGCGAACACCAGAATCCGCCCGTCGGCGTCGAGGACGACGCCTGCCAGCGAGTTGATCCCCGCCAAGGGAAGAGTGCCAGTCTTGGCCCGTACCCAGCCACGACCGCTCGCGGCCTGGCCGTCGCCGAACCGGCCGGCCAACGTGCCACTACCGCCCGCGACCGGCAGCCCGCCGAGCAACGGCCGCAGCTTCGCGGTCCTCGGGTCCTTGCCGTCACCGGCGGCGACCGCGAGGACCTGCGCGAGCAGGCGGGCGGGTGTCTTGTTGCTCGTGGACATCCCGCTGCCGTCGAACAGTTCGGCGCCCGTGACGTCAAACCCGTTCTCGGACAACACCTTCAACGTCGCCTTGTGCACACCGGCGAACGACGCCTCCTCACCGGCAGCCTTCGCGACCTCACGGGCGATGACGTCGGCGAGAACGTTGTCGGAAGCCTGCAGGAACTGGTCGACGAGCTCGGTCAGCGGCGCGGACTTCACCTCGCCGAGAACCTGTGCGTCGGCCGGAGCGGTGACCGCCGGCTGGGCGGCGACGGTGGCGCCGAGGCGCTTGGCGAACTCGGTCGCGACAGTCTTGGCCGGGTTCGGGCTGCGCGGGCTGCGGTCCTTGGTCGGATCGGATCGCGCGCCGTCCATCATCAAAGGGCTGATCGGCGAGATGTAGCCCTCGGCGACGTCACCAGGAAGGACACCAGGGGCGAGGCCGTCGTCGGCGTACCGGGTGCGGTCGTAGAAGACCTGGGAGACCGGACCCTTGGCTTTCACCTGTGCGACAAGGTCATCGAGACGCGGGGAGCCGGGGAAGACGGAATTCTTGCCGGCTGGCAAGGAGTTGAGCGTGCCGTCCCCGCCGCCGACGATGATGACGGTGCCGGGATCCTTGCCAGCGACGACCTTGGTGCTGAACTGCTGACTGTGCGGGATCTTGAGAAGAGCGGCGGCCGCGGTGAGGACCTTGGTGGTGGACGCGGGGGTGAGCGGAGTCGTCGGATTCTTCTCCCACAGGACAGTCCCTGTGGCGGGGTCGATGACGGAACCAGTCAGCGTGCCCAACGCGGGGTTGCTCGCCGCACCAGCCAAAGTGCTTTGCACGCCCTGTGGGGTCGGTAGCGGGCCTGCGGCGTTCGGTGCCCTGAGGCGGGGCGTGAATGCGACGGGTGCGGGAGGTGGGGCGACGGCAGCCTCAGTCTCGGACCCACCAAACCCAAGCCCTTCCTTGACACCAGGGACAAGGAAGACGACACCGGCGCCGAGCGCGATGACCGCGACGATGGCCACGAGGACAAGGAGGCGCTTGGGCCGTTTCCTGCTTGGCAGGGGCTGGAGGGCACGGTGGGTGTCCTCATTGGATGGAGGTGGCTGCTCGGGCTCGGTTTGTGGCTTGGGTTGTTCGGTCTCGAGGTTCTTCGGCCTCGGCGGAGGCACGGGCAGATGGCGGGTCGGACCTTCGGTTTCCGGCCGCTTCGGCGGGGTTCGTGTCGGCGGCCCGGCCAAACCCTGCGGCATTTGGCTGCGTGTCGGTGAGTCGGTTGGGCTCTTCGGCCGCTGCGGTGGTGGTGTGCGCGTCGGCGCAGGGGCGGCGAACGGCCGCTGACTCTCCGGCGCTCTGCCAAGGTTCTCTGGAGTCTTAGGCCGCGGCGGCGCAGGTGGCATTGGCTGGCTGCGCGTCGGCATCGCGAACGGGCCGTCCGGCCGTTTGGGGGTCGCGGTGTCTGGAGCACCGAGCCGGGTGGTCTTGTCGCCGACCGGCCGGTTACGGGGCTCGCTGCGCTCTCCGGGCCTGGTTGGCGGAGCCGTGGGCTCGCTGCGCGTCGGCACCGAGAACCACGAGTCAGCGGTTGCGGGTGGCTTTTCACTGGGCTTCTGGACTGGCCGTACCTGGACAGTCTTCTCACCGACAGGCTCATCCCGGGTGTCCGGGCGCGGCTCCGCCGGCTTGGGCGGCTTGGGCGGCCGCTGAACAGGCAGGGTCTTGCCGACATCAGCAGCGGCAGGCCGAGCCTTCTCACCAGGGCCAGCCGAATCGTCGGGTCCCTTCTGGCTGACCGGTTGCGTCTCGTCGACGGGCTGAGGGGCTTGCTGCTCGGGCGCCTTAGGCCGCCGCAGCCCGCCAAAGCCTTCCGGCTTTCCACGCGTGACTGGCTGCTCGGGTGTGGCGGCAGGCTTTTCATCGGGGGCTTGGGTATCGCTGGACTTGGCGACCGGGCGCATCTGCACGGTCTTCTCGCCGACAGGTTCCGGCTTCGTGCCGGATTCCTTGGGGCTTTCGACAGCCTGCGGCTTCTCCGGCTCCGGCTCCGGCGACGGCTCGTCACGTGTCGGCGCGGCCGGAGCCTCTGGCTCCTTGACCGGCTGGGCCGCAGCTACCTGCTGAACCTGAGCGGTCTCCTCAGCGGCAGGTTCCTCCGCCGCGAGCGGCTCGGTCCCATCGGCCCTCGGCGGCTCCGGCTCGGCACCGACCGACGGCGCATCACTCGCCTTACCAACGCGCTCGACCTGCGCGGTCTCCTCAGCGGCAGGTTCCTCGGCAGCAGGCGGCTCGGTCCCATCGGCCCTCGGTGGCTGTGGCTCGGCACCGACGGGCGGCGCATCGCTGGCCTGCTGAACCGGCACGGCTTGTGCACCGCTCGGCTCGCGCTCGACCACCGGCGGCGCATCGCTTGCCCCGCCAACCTGCTCAACTTGCGCGGTCTGCTCACCACTCGGTTCCGGCCGCTCGGCCGAAGGCGGCGCATCACTCGCCCTGCTGACGGGCTCAACCTGCGCGGTCTGCTCGCCACTTGGTTCCGGCCGCTCGGCCGAAGGCGCCGCGTCACTCGCCCTGTCGACCTGCTCGACCTGTGCTGTCTGCTCGCTTGGCTCAGGCTTCTCGGCCACGGGCTCCGTGGCCGCCTGCGGCTCGTCGTCCTCTGCGACGGGCTGGTCTGGGCCTTCAGCGGTTTCCTCTACCGAGGCAGCAGGGCTCTCCGGCGCCGTCTCGCTGATTGGTTCGGCGTCGCCGTCTTTCGCGACCTGCTGGACCGGCACAGTTTGCTCGCCAGCAGACTCCACCTCATCAGCCACCGGCGAGCCCGGCTGGTCGGCCAGCTCCGCATCGTCGTCCGGAGTCTCTTCGTCGGCGGGCTCGACCTGGGGCGCCTCCACCGCCGGGTCGGCTTCCACTGATTCCGGTGCAGCCGTATCGGCCTCACCCGACTCGCCCGAGCTCTCCTGGTCGACGGCCGCCGCCTTCTCGGCGTGGGCCTCACGCTCCGGGGTCTCTTCGGCAAGCTTCTTGTCGCCCGACTCGGGCTCGCCCTCAGCTTCAAGTTCGGGATCGCCGGACTTGGCGGCAGAAACCGCCGGACCCTCAGCCGACTCCTCCGACACTGCTTTCTCTACGGAAGCGGCCCCTGACTCGGGCTCGCCGTCAGCCTCAGGTTCGGGATCGCCGGACTCGGTGGCAGAAACCACCGGACCCTCAGCCGACTCCTCCGACACTGCTTTCTCTACGGCAGGTTCCGGGTCAGCTGCCACAGCCTTCTCGCTGCCCTCAGTCCCAGGAGCGTCACCGGCCTGCTCCGCGCCCTCAGCCTCTTCACGGTCAGCACCGGCCAACGCCCCCTGCTCCTGGGCAGTCGGCTCCACGTCAGCCGCCGCAGGCTGCTGCCCGGCAGCCTTCTCGGCGTCAGCCACCGCAGTCTCGTCCCCCGCAGCCTTCTCGGCGTCGGCGGCCTCCTCCTTGGCGTCCGCCGCTGAATCTCCACCAGGCGCCACCGGGCCGTCGCCCTCTGCAGCCGTCGCTTCCGATTCTTTCGCCGTGACCGGTTTCGGCTCGTCCCCGGTCTTTATCGGCTTGCCGGGTTCGATGCGCATCGGCAGTGCCCGGGGTGGTTCGCCGGGTGATTCGAACCACGTTGCCGCCCCCGCGGGCGGGTCGCTTTTCAGCTGCGCGGGCTTCGGGGGCTTGCCCGGCTCGATCCGCATGGGCATCGCCCTCGGCGGTTCACCGGGCTGCGAAACCTCGTCCGCCGGCTTCGTTTTATCGGGATCTACCTGCGGAAAACCTGTGGACGAACGGTCGTCGTCGGCGGTCGGCCAAGCGGGGTTGTCCTGGTCTGCCACTCAGTGTCTCCCTGTCCACCATCACTTCCGCTGACCGACTGCGGTGATGTCGGCCGAGCCCGAGGCGTAGTCCAGACTAGTGGCGAGCAAATACAAGAGATGATGAGCGAGGAACAGACGTGGAGTTCGACGTCACGATCGAGATCCCCAAAGGCGTGCGCAACAAGTACGAAATGGACCACGAGACGGGGCGGATCCGGTTGGACCGGACTCTGTTCACCGCCACCCAGTACCCGGCTGACTACGGGTTCGTCGACAACAGCCTCGGTGAGGACGACGACCCGTTGGACGCTCTTGTGCTCGTGCAGGAACCGACGTTCCCCGGCTGCCTGATCCGCAGCCGCGCGATCGGCATGTTCCGCATGCGCGACGAGAAGGGTGGCGACGACAAGGTCCTGTGCGTGCCCGCTGACGACCCGCGGTCGGAGCACCTGCGTGACATCCACCACTTGAGCGAGTTCTACCGGCTGGAGATCCAGCACTTCTTCGAGGTCTACAAGGACCTCGAGCCGGGTAAGAGCGTCGAGGGCGCGACCTGGGTCGGTCGCACCGAGGCCGAGGCGGAGATCAAGCGTTCGTACGAGCGCTACCAGGCTCTGCACGCCGACTCCGAAGGACACTGAGCAACAACACGGAGGGCCCGCTCGAAACCGAACGGGCCCTCTTTCTTCGTGGTGGGAAACCTCAGTGCACCGCGGCCACCGGCGCCGCGGAGTCCTGTTCGGACGCTGCGCGCTGCAGACCGGACTTGTTCGACAGCGGCACCTCCTTGAGGAACCAGATCAGCGCGAACGCCACCAGGACCACGATCCCGCCGACCATGAACACCGTGTCGAGCGAGCTGGCGAAACCGTCGAGGATCGGCCTGGCTTCCTGCGGCGGCAGCGCGTTGATGAACGCCGTGTTGTTCAGGTCCAGCCCACCGGTGCCCGCAGGCATCGGAGGCAGGCTCGCCGCGGCGCGGGCCGCCGTGATCCGGTCCGCGACGATCCCGAACAGGATGGACAGGAACACCGCGGTACCGACCGTGCCGCCGATGGACCGGAAGAACGTCGCCGACGAGGTCGCCACACCCATGTCCTTGACGGGCGCGTCCGCCTGGATCGCCAGCAGCAGGCTCTGCATGCACAGACCCAGTCCGGCACCGGCCAGCGTCATGATCAGCATCGTCTGCCACAGCGCCGTGTCCGTCCCGATCTGGGCGAACAGGAACAGCGCCACCGTGGTCGCACCGAGGCCGATGATCGGGAAGATCCGGTAGCGCCCGGTCTTGGACGTGACCCGGCCGCTGCCCATGGCCGCGACCAGGATGCCGAACGTCATCGGCAGCGTCATCAGGCCGGACTCGGTCGGTGTCGCGCCCTTGACGATCTGCAGGTACAGCGGCAGGGACATCATCATGCCGAACATCCCGATGCCCATGATGAAGTTGATGACGTTGGTCAGCGCGAACACTGGACGACGGAACAGGCGCATCGGCAGCAAAGCCGCGTCGCCCATCCACCGCTCGACGAACACGAAGGCCACCAGACCGACGACACCTGTCACGTACATCGCGATCGAGGCCCCGGAGTCCCAGCCCCATTCACGTCCCTGCTCGGCGACGATCAGCAGTGGCACGAGCCCGATCGTCAGCGTCGCGGCGCCCCAGAAGTCGATGCGCTGCGGCACCTTGGTGTGCGGCACGTTCAGCACCCGGCTCACCACGACCAGCGCGATCAGCGCGATCGGCACGTTGAGCAGGAACACCCAGCGCCACCCGGTGATCCCGAGGAACGAGTCGAGGCCGGCGAACAGCCCGCCGATCAACGGACCGCCCACACTGGACAGTCCCCACACTCCCATGAAGTAGCCGGTGTAGCGGCTGCGCTCAAGCGGTGACGTGATGTCCGCGATGATCGCCAGCGCCAGCGACATCAGGCCACCGGCACCAAGACCCTGCACCGCGCGGTACGCGGCCAGCTCGTACATCGAGGTCGCGATGCCGGACAGCAGCGAACCGATCAGGAAGATCGTGATCGCGGCCAGGTACATCGGCTTGCGGCCGACGATGTCGGACAGCTTGCCGTACAACGGGGTCGAGATGGTCGCCGTGATCAGGTAGGCCGTGGTCGCCCACGCCTGGATGGTCTGGCCGTGCAGCTGGTCCGCGATGGTCTTCATGGCCGAGGCCATGATCGTCTGGTCAAGTGCCGCCAGGAACATGCCGAGCATCAGCCCGGACAGGATCGTCAGGATCTGGCGGTGGCTCAGCGCGCCGGCCCGCGAGGGGGCTTCCCCAGCGGCGGCTGTTGCCTGTTCGGACATCAGTTTTCTCCTTTGGAGCGCGCCATCAGGGCGGCGTGCTCTTCGATGAAGTTCGGGATGTTGCGCTCGTGATCGACCACGAACCGTTCGAGCAGTTCTACGAACCGCTCGCGGTCGTCAGGCGACCAGTGCGCGAGCATCCGGGCCAGCGAGCAGCTGCGCTGGCGGTGCCGGGCGTCCAGCAGGGCACGCCCTTCGTCAGTGACGGCGAGCAGGCTTGCCCGCCCGTCGGCCGGATCGGCACGGCGCTCGATCAGGCCGTCCTTGACCAGCGCGGCGACCTGCCGCGAGATCGTGGACGGGTCCGAGTACACCGCTTCGGCGAGTGCGTTCGACCTGACCGGGCCGATCTGTTTCAACGCGCCGAGCAACACCATCGACGTCTTGTCGATACCGACCTTGCTCAGCTGGGACGACACCGCTGCCCACTGCCGGCCGAGCCCCATCATCGCGTTCCCGAGACGCGATCCCAACTCGATTTCGGCCTCAGTGGGCGCCTCGGTTGTGGTCGATTCCGTGCTTGTCCCGACCATGCCGACCCCTCTGACTTGCTTGCATCATCCAATTACTTGCTCGATACAAGCATGCGCTTGGTGTCGGTATTCCAGCAACCGATTAACCAGAGACCCAAGTCACAGAACGTCCCTGGTGAGTGTTTCGCCCGGTCCGCCCGGACTGCCCACTTACGAGGCTTGACCTGCGGCAAGGGCGGCTGCGCCAATGGCGACCGCGTACGCCCCTAGCTGTGCCGGTTCGATCAGCAGGTCCGCGTTGGTCGGCAGCACGGTGGCCTGGACAGTCGCCCGGCATGTTGGTTCAAGCAAGTCCCATGACCCGAGCACCCCTCCCCCAAGCACCGCGATCTGACTGTCCAGGACGGTAGCCACAACCGCGATCGCCTGGCCGAGAGCGGCGCCCGCCTCGTCGAAGACCCGCTTGGCCTCCGGATCGCCGAGACGAGCCCGTTCGGCCACCTGACCTGCACTGATGTCCCGTCCATAGCGCCGGCTGATGGACAGCCCGGACGCGATCGATTCGAGGTGCCCGCGAGCGCCGCACGTGCAGGGCTCGTTGCCGAAGCCGGGTGTGTGGCCGATTTCCCCTGCGCCTCCGCAGGTGCCACGCAGCAGTACGCCATCGCTGATCAGCGCGCCACCGATGCCCGTGCCGACCGTGATGCCGAACGCGTGCTTGTAGCCACGTGCCGCACCGGCCGTGGCCTCGCCGTGCAAGAAGGCGTTCGCGTCGTTGTCCACGACAAGCGGCAGGCCGAGCTCCCTGCTGACGACCTCGGTCAGGTTCGTGCCTTCCCACCCAGGGAAGACGTCGGTTGTAGCGGCGACCGCACCGTTCGGGTCGATCACCCCGGCCGCGCCGATCCCGATGCCCTGTGCGCCTTCGGCCAGTTCGGCTGCCAGTCCGATGGCCGTCGCGAGGATCTTGCCCGGCGGCGACTCCACGCGTCGGCTGTCCAGCACACGCAGGTCGTCGTCGCACCGCACGAGCTGGATCTTCGTGCCGCCGATGTCCACTCCGAGCCAGCTCACTGGATACTCGCGATCATGGCAGTGCGGGTGGAGATCAGTGTGGAGTCGATCGAGGGCGTCCGGATCGCGTCCAGGCATGGCGCGGACCGGGTCGAACTGTGCAGTTCGCTGTCCGACGGCGGCCTGACGCCGAGCTGGGCGCTGCTGGAACTGGCCGCGATCCGTGCCGGGAACACCGAAGTGCACGCGTTGATCCGGCCGCGGCCGGGCGACTTCCGGTACTCGAAGGACGAGATATCGGTGATGGTCCGAGACATCCATGGCGCCGACAAATCCGGCGCGCACGGGGTCGTGGTCGGCGCTTTGGGTGAGGACGGCCTGCTGGATCCGGCGTGTGAGGCGTTGATCGACGCCGCCGAGTACAAGCCAGTCACGTTGCACCGGGCGATCGACGTGAGCGCTTCGCCGCAGCGGGTGCTGGAGCAGGCCATGGAATTGGGCTTCAAGCGGGTGCTGACCTCCGGGCAGCAGCGGTCGGCGCTGGACGGCGCACCGCTGATCAAGTCGCTGGTCGCGCAGGCGGGCGACGACATCCAGGTAATGGCCTGCGGTGGCGTCCGGGCCTCGAACGTCCTGGACGTCATCGCCGCGACTGGCGTTTCCGATGTGCACGCAGGTGTCCGCGCGCCGGTGCGCGGTGCTGCAGGCGATGCGGTGTCGTTCGCGGGCGTCGGCGTGCCGGAAGGGTTCGACCACTTCGAGACCGACGCCGACGGGGTCGCGGCGCTGATGTCGGTCATCCGCGGCTGACCCGTCGTTCGCGCTGCTCAACCGGGTCGGGAACGGGCGCGGCGGCCAGTAACCGCCGCGTGTAGTCCTCCTGCGGGCTGCCGAACACGTCGGCTCGGCTGCCTTGTTCGACGATCTTGCCGCGGTGCATCACGGCGACCCGGTTGGCCAGCATGTCCACCACCGCGAGGTCATGGCTGATGAACAAGCAGGAGAACTTCAGTCGTCGTTGCAGGTCAAGGAAAAGCTCAAGGATGCTGGCCTGCACGGACACGTCCAGGGCACTCGTCGGCTCGTCCGCGATCAGCAGGTCGGGGTCCAGCGCGAGTGCCCGGGCGATGCTGACCCGTTGCCGTTGCCCGCCGGACAGCTCGTGCGGGTAGCGGTCCTTGGTCGCGGCACCCAGTTCGACGGCGTCCAGCAGTTCCGCGACTCTTTCCTTGTGGTTTTTGGCTTTGTGCAAGACCAACGGTTCCGCGACACATTCAGCGACGGTCATCCGTGAGTCCAAAGAGGACGCTGGATCCTGGAAGATCATGCCGAGCCGGGCGGTGAGCGGACGCATCTTGCGGGTCGAGAGCTTGGCGATGTCCTGCCCGAACAGCTCGACGACGCCTTCGGTCGGCTTCTGCAGGCCGACGGCACAACGTCCGGCGGTCGTCTTGCCGGAGCCGGATTCACCGACGAGCCCAAGCACTTCGCCTTCGCCTATTTCAAAGGAGATTCCGTCGACCGCACGCTGACCGCCGAAGGACACCACGAGGTTCTGGACCTTCAGCACCGGCTCGGTGACCACCTCGGCCCGCCGTGATCCGCTGCCCAGCCTGGGCACCGCTTTGAGCAAGCGTTTGGTGTAGTCGTGACTGGGCCGGAGCAGCACGTCCTCAACGCCGCCCTGCTCGACGACTTCGCCCCGGTACATCACCACGACTCGGTCAGCCAGGTCCGCGACAACGCCCATGCTGTGGGTGATCAGCACGATCGCGGTCCCGAGCCTGTTTCGCAGTTCCCTGAGCAGGTCGAGGATCTCGGCCTGGACGGTGACGTCGAGTGCGGTGGTCGGCTCGTCCGCGATGATCACCTTGGGATCGCACGCGATGGCCATCGCGATCATCACCCGTTGCCGCATACCGCCGGAGAGCTCGTGCGGATACTGCTTGAGACGCTGCTCAGGACGGTCAAGCCCGACCATGGTCAGCAACTCGGCGGCTTTCTGCCTGGCGTTGGGGATGTCCTGGTGCAGCTCGATCGCTTCGACGAGCTGCCAGCCGACCGTGTGCACGGGGTTGAGCGCGGTCATCGGCTCCTGGAACACCATCGCGATCTCGTTGCCGCGAAGCTCCCTCAGTTCCCTACTGTCCAGGCCCTGGACGTCCCGGCCGCCGAGCATGATCTTGCCGGTGACGTGTGCCTTGCGCGGCAACAGGCCCATGGCTGACATCGCGGTGACGGTCTTGCCGGAGCCGGACTCGCCGACGACCGCGACGACTTCGCCGGGGTTCACCGTGAAGCTGACTTCCTTGGTGGCTTCGACGTCGCCGAACGTGATGGAGAGGTGGTCGTAGTCGAGCATCAGCGGCCCTCGAATCTCACGTCGAACGCGTCCCGCAGCCCGTCACCGATGAAGTTGAAGGCGCACACGGTCATCACGATCAGCAGACCGGGCGGCAGGATCAGCCACCAGGCGCCGTCGTGCGCGTAAGTCAGGCCGTCACTGAGCATCCCGCCCCAGTTCGCCGCGGGCGGTGGAATACCGAGGCCAAGGAAACTGACGTACGCGACGAGGAGAACGGCGTCAGCGATTTGGAAGGTCACGTTGACGATGACCGTGCCGATCGCATTCGGGATGATGTGCTTGCCGATCGCCCGGACACTGCCGCCACCCATGACGCGCATGGACTCGACGTAAGCCCGGCTTCTCAGGGCAATGGATTCCGCCCGCATGAGCCGCGCGGGTACAAGCCACGACACAAGCCCGATCACCAGAATCAGCATCGGCACACTCGGCGTCGCGATCGCGGCGGCGACAACGAGAAGGAAAAGCGCTGGGATGGCGATACCCGCGTCGACAATGCGCATCATGACCGCGTCGACCCAACCGCCCGCGTAACCCGCGATCGTGCCCCACAAAGTGCCGATCATCGTGGCGAGCACACCCGCGCACAGCCCGATGATCAACGAGGTCTGCCCGCCGAGCATGAGCCTGCCGAGCAGGTCGTACCCGAGGTCGTCGGTGCCGAGCGGATGCCCGTTCACGCCCGGTTCGAGCTTGCTGTTCTGCAGCGATGTCAGGACTTGTTCGGTGTGGTAGACAAGCGGCCCGGCGAAGCAGAAAAGAATCAGCAGCCCGAGCATGGTGATGCCGACAACCGCGAGTTTGTTGCGCCTGAAGACTTTGAGTCGTCGTGTCGTCGGGCCGGTCATGCCTTCACCCGCCTTGTCCTCGGGTCGATCAGCGCCTGCGCGACGTCCGCGAGGAGGCTGCCGGTGACGGTGGCGACGGAAAGGACCAGCACCACCCCAAGGAGAATGGGGAAATCACTCGTCTGGGCGGCATTCCAGAAAAGAAGACCCATCCCCGGGTAGTTGAACAGCTTCTCGGTGACCAACGCACCACTGAACAACACCGGCAGGTAGTACCCGAGCATCGCGACAAGGGACGTGAGCGAGTTCTTGAACACGTGCCGGGTGAGGATCCTTGTTTCGGACGCCCCCTTGGCGCGGGCGGTCCGGACGTAGTCCTCGTCCAGATTGTCCACAACGGACGATCGAAGGTACCGGCTGAACACCGCGAGCACGACTCCCGCACCGGTGAGCACCGGCAGAACAAGCGCTTGTGAGTCCGCGAAGATGCCGCCGAGGGTGTCGGCTTGTGGTGCTTCGACAGGGAACCAGGCCGCGTTGATGGCGAACACGATGATGAAGATGAACCCGACCAGGAACACCGGGGTCGAGTAGATCAGCAGGGTCAGTGCGCCAAGCAAATAGTCGGTTGGGCGGTTCCGCTTCACCGCCTGCCACACGCCGAGCGGGATGGCGAGCAGCAAGGCCACGAGGGTGCTCAGAATCGTGAGGACCAGGGTTTTCGGCAGCCGGTCACCGATCAGGTCCGCGACACTTTGGTTGAGCTGGAAGGACTCGCCGAGGTCGCCTTGCAGCAGACGGCCGAGGTAGTGCAGGTACTGGATCGGCACCGGCTGGTCGAAGCCCTGCTCGTGCTCGAAGGCCTGGATCTGGTCCTCGGTGGCTTGGATGCCAAGGATTCCGCGCGCCGGGCCGCCGGGGATTTGGTGCAGGAGGAAGAAAACGACGACAGTGACCACGAAGATCACGACGACTGCCTGCACCACCCGCCAGAAGAGGTACCTAGCCACGGCACCCCTGCCTCGCCTGCGCGCAAGTCACCCACAGGTGTGAACATCGTGCGAACGGTCCGTTCGCACGGGTTCGCCCCTTGAAAACCCCTTCCACCATGCCAATCCCGATAGAATGGCGTCGGGGTCGCCCCCCGGGAGTGGTGGGGGCTGTTTGGGTGGCGGTGGTTGTTCGGGTGGCGGTGGTTGTTCGGGTCGCGGCGGCAGATCGGGTCGCGGCGGCAGATCGGGTGGCGATGGGGTGGGCATCCGGACCGGGGGTCATGAAACCGTCCAGCGCTGGGGTTGCATTGCTGCCAACGGGTCCTGGTTGCCGATGTTCACGTTCTTCTTCACCGCGGAGATCTGGTACACCGGGTTGGGCAGCCAGATCACTGGCAGTTCCTTCGTCAGGTAGTCGCCGTACGCCTTGATCGAGTCGTGGTCGGCGGTCGAGGTCGAGGCGGCGATCAGCTCGTCGGCCTTCGGGTCGCTGTAGCTGCCGAGATTCGAGGTCGCACCCGTGCCGAAGATGCGCTCGCCGCTCGGGTACGCGTTGAAGTACCAGCTGCCCTGCGTGCCGAAGAACGACATCTGCCACGAGCACTCGGGCGCCGTTGGCTGGCAGGCCTTGCTGTTGCCCAGCACCGTGTTCAGCGGTGCCTGCTTGAGTTCCAGCGCCACGCCGATCTTGGACAGCGAGGATTTCAGCTCCGCCATCATGTTGTCGGTCTCCTTGGAGCCGCTTTCCGCCAGCAGCGTGAACTTCAGCTGCGTACCGGCCGAGATCCCAGTTCCGCACCGCGAGGGGTCTGTGCACGCGGCCACTCCGTCGGCACCGATCGTCCAACCGTGCGACTCCAGCAGAGCTTTGCCCTTGGCGATGTCGAACGGGTACGGGTTGTTCTTCTGGGTGTCCGACAAGAACGGTGACGACGGGTCTTGCGGGACCGGGCCGTAGCCCGCGACCGCCATGTCACGCCAGATGTTCTTGACGATCGAGTCCTGATCCACCGCGTGCTGGATCGCCTGGCGCACATACAGCTGCTTGAAGATCGGGCCGGCCTGCGGGTTGTTGAAGTTGTACGGGATGTACGTGATCGCCCAGCCCTTCCACGGCTGCACTTGGTAGCCCTTCGATTCCAATGAGGACCGCTGGTTCAGGTTGGCCGACGCCAGGTAGCCGTAGTCCACTCCGCCGGTCTGCAGTACGTTGAATTCCGCGTCGGCGCTGGTGAACGGCTTGAACACGACCTTGTCGACCTTGGCGGCGTCGTCGCCGGTGTACTTGGGGTTCTTCACCAGGGTCACTTGGCCGCCGGTGGTGAACTCCTGCACCGCGAACGGGCCGTTTCCGGCTTTCCACAGTGGATTGGTCTGGTAGGTCGGCAGGTCTTTCGCTTGTCCCACCAGGAAGCTGAAGACCTGCTTGGCGCCGGCTTCGGTGCGGTCGTGGTCGCCGATCGCGCCGTCGGCCGAGGTCTTGTCGAACACCTTCTGCGGCATCGGGCGGACGTTGACCAGCTGGTTCGCGGTGAACCAGTCCGGGTTGTACGGCTTGTCCAGTACGAACTGGAAGGTCTTCTCGTCGATCGTCTTGAACTCGACCATGTTGTCGGGCATCCGCCCCTTGGCGTAGCCACCCCACTCGGTCTTGTTGTACTTGACCAGGTTGTACCAGAACTCGACGTCCCTTGTGGTCAGTTTCGAGCCGTCTGCCCAGGTCAGGTTGTCCTTCAGGGTCACCGTGACGGTCTTGCCGTCGGCGCTGTACTCGGGTTTGCGAGCCGCGCTCGCCTTCTCGTCGAAGCCGACCGTGCCCGAAGTGCCGTTGTAGGTGATCAACGGCACGAACAACAGCTGGTAGATGCTCGAGTTGTACGTTGCCAAATGCCCCGGAATGCTCAGCGGCAGGATCCAGTTCGGGGTCGCGTTGGGCGGCAACGCGAAGGTGACCGTGCCGTTCTGGGCTGTGGACTGCCCAGAGCCTGAAGAGCTGCTACAGCCTGCCGCGAGCAGTGCCGCAGCGAGCACAGCGGTCAGCAAACGGCGGGACATCGCGCCTCCCCGGGGTCGGTCGGTGATTTGCCGGACGCTAATCCCTGGGATGAACAAAAAACAAGACCCATCGTCGTAAGATCTGGGTTGATATAACGTTTCCGGCGTAACTTGATTCGATTTCGAACAAAGGAGGGCATATGCCGCAAGCGTCCACGGCCGAGATCCTGCGGCTGGTGTCCTCCGGCGAGGCCTCCTCCCGCACGGATCTCGCGCGCATCCTCGGCCTCGCCCGATCGACCGTCTCGCTGCGCGTCCAGGAACTCATCGACGCAGGCCTGCTGACCGAGACCGGCGAAGGCCCATCTCGCGGCGGACGCAAACCCCGCGTGCTCAAACCGGCGGGCGACGGTGGTTACGTGGTCGGCGCGGACCTCGGCGCCCAACATGTGCGGCTCGCCGCGTACGACCTGTCCGGCGAACGCCTGCACCTCACCGAGACCGAACTGGACATCACCGAAGGTCCCGAAGCCTGTCTGACCGGCCTGCTGGAGATCGTCGGCGACCTGAAGCAAATCCTTGCCGGGCAACGGCTTCTGGGACTCGGCGTCGGCCTGCCCGGACCGGTGAACTTCGAGGACGGACGAGTCGAGCGGCCCGCGCGAATGCCAGGCTGGCACGGTTTCGAAGTACGGGACTGGCTGACCGAACGGCTCAACATCCCTGTCGCGGTGGACAACGACGCGAACGTGGTGGCGCTGGGCGAACTGCACACCCGAAACCGCGGCCCGGAACACTTGGTGGTGGTCAAGGCCGGAACCGGCGTGGGCTGCGGCGTGATCGTCTCCGGTGTCGTACACCGAGGCGCCAACGGGGTTTCCGGCGACGTCAGCCACGTCCGCGTGCAAGCCGCAGGCGAAAACCTCTGTGCTTGCGGCAATACCGGCTGCCTCGAAACCATCGCCAGCGGCGCCGCGATCGCACGAGGCGTGGGCGCACGCGACACCAGGCACCTCGTGGAGCTGGCGAACGACGCCGAGCCACAAGCGACAGCAGCGGTACGGCGAGCCGGTGGGCATCTCGGCGAAGTACTGTCCACAGTGGTCAACTTCTTCAACCCGCACGCAGTGCTGCTGACCGGCCTCCTTTCATCCGTGGAGCCGTACGTGGCAGCCGTCCGTGGCGCTCTGTACGAACGTTGCCTGCCGATGGCCACTCAGAATCTCCAGGTCGCGGTCGCGCAGGCCGGTCCGGACGCAGGCCCGCTCGGTGCCGGAATGCTTGCGCTGCACCAGGTTCACCGCAAGGAAAGGAACTAGCCCGTGCGTATCGGAATCGCTGGCATCGCCATCGAGAGCAGCACGTTCTCACCGCATCGCACCGGCATGGCCGACTTCCGGGTGACCAGGGGCGCGGACTTGCTCGCCCGCTACACCTGGACCGAGGACTCAACGCTGGACGTCGAGTGGGTGCCGCTGCTGCACGCGGTCTCATTGCCCGGCGGAGCCGTATTGAAGGACGTGTACGACGAGCTCAAAGCCGAAATCCTGGACCGGATCGGACAAGCCGGTCCGCTGGACGGGCTGCTGCTGGACATCCACGGCGCCATGAGTGTGGTCGGCATGCTCGACGCCGAAGCCGATCTGGCACAAGCGGTCCGCGCCGCCGTCGGACCGGATGTGCTGATCTCGGCTTCAATGGACCTGCACGGCAACGTGTCGTACGACTTCGTCCAGCACCTCGACCTGGTCACGTGCTACCGCATGGCGCCACACGAAGATGCCTGGCAGACAAAGGAAAGGGCCGCGCGTAACCTCGTCGCCCGGCTGCACGAGGGCGGGAAGCCGCACCTGGCTTGGGTACAGGTCCCGGTCCTGTTGCCCGGCGAGAAGACCAGCACACGCATCGAACCGGCCAAGAGCCTGTACGGTCAGATCGAGGAAATCGAAGCCATGGAAGGGATCCTGGATGCTTCGATCTGGGTCGGCTACGCGTGGGCGGACGAACCTCGTTGCCAGGCGGCGGTTGTCGTGATGGGTGACGACGCCGAGCTCGTCCAGCGGCAGGCGACCAAGCTGGCGAACGACTACTGGCGGGTCCGCAGCGAGTTCGCGTTCGTCGCGCCGACCGGATCGCTGGATCACTGCATCCGCGAAGGCCTGGCCAGCGACGCGCGACCGTTCTTCATCAGCGACTCCGGTGACAACCCGACCGCGGGTGGAGCGGGCGATGTCTCCTGGACTCTTCGCGTATTGCGGGCATATAAGTCGCACACAATCATTTACGCCTCAATCGTGGACCCTGAGTCCGTCGCGATCGCCAAGGGCGGCGGCGAGGTCGAGCTGATGGTCGGCGGCAAGATCGACTCCGGCCCGGCCGGCCCGGTTCCCTTGTCCGGCACGGTGGTGAAGGTGCACGAGGATCCGGTCGGCGGCACGATCGTGGTGGTGAAGTCCGGCGGCCTGCACGTGATCATCACCGAGCGCCGCAAGCCGTACCACCATGTCAAGGACTTCACGGACCTCGACCTTGATCCGGCACATGCCGACCTGACGGTGGTGAAAATCGGATACCTGGAGCCAGAGCTCTACAACCTGGCCAATGGCTGGTTGCTGGCACTGACTCCAGGCGGTGTCGATCAGGACCTGCTCCGCTTGGGGCACAAGCAGATCGTCCGTCCGCTCTATCCGTTCGACCCGGACATGGCCACGCCGGATCTGACCGCGCGGCTGATCTAGCGCGGCAAGTACGCGGGCTGGAACCGGACGAAGGCGGGCTGCACGACACCGAACTCGTTGTGCAGCCAGTCGAACAGTCCGCCGAACTGAGGTCCGTACCGGCCAGCGGTCGCGTTCAGCGCCTCCGGCGACGCGTCCGGCCACCGTCCGGTGTTGACCTTGTGCTCGAGCACACCCAGCGCAGTGAGCTCTTCGGCGGCCGAGTGCATGCAGTGCCCGCCGCGGTTCACGTACAACTGCCTGATCCGCGACGAATCAACGCGAGCGCCGTAAGTCCGCTCGTGCTCCGGCGCGACGCCGTCGCCGACCGGGTGCAGCGTCACGACCGGCGCCTTGCCACGCCCCATCGGTGTCCCCAGGCGCGTGAGCGTTTCGACCGCACGCCAGTCGGGGGTGATTCGTGGTGCGGCAGCGAGTTTGTCCAAGTCGGCGGCCAGGCTCATGCCCGCCTCGCGGTACGCCTGCTCGACCAGATTCCGTTCACTGGCACGGGAAAGCACACGCCCGTAGTCGACCCCGATGTTCCAGCTCGGGTTGCCGCCCGCGGTGATCTCCACGTCCGACCGCAGGTCACCCCAGATCAAGTCGTCGTACACGCCCGCGACGAACCGGGTCTGCTGGCGAATCTGCTCCGCCACGTCGGTCGACCGCGGCTGATGGGTCCGTGACCAGCCAGGAACGCTGGCGAACGAGTTCGCGAGCGCCAACCGGGCCCGCCCGGACGCAGTCGCCAAGGCCGCGTTGACGACCTCGTGCGCCTTGGTCAGATTGGCTGCGGGGTTGGCGATCCGGACGATCTCCAGCTCGGGCGCGAGCAGGGTGCGGACCGTGAACCCGATGTCGAGGAACTGGTTGAACAGCGCGGTCCCGCCCGCGACCGGCCCGCACATCGCGAGCACGCCGTCGATGCGGCGATCCTTCTCGCCCAGCACCACGGAGTTCAACCCGCCACCGGACGCTCCCCATGCCAGGACCTGGCGCGGCTGACCGACATTCCTGGTGAACCACGTCAGCAAAGCGCCTTGGTCGTGGACCGCCTCGCGGACCGACAGCCCGTGCGGCTTCGAGTACAGCGAGGCCGCGAGCGCGTAACCCCGCTCAAGGAGCACCGGCTTGGCTTCGACCCGATTGGTTAACTCGATCTGTTCGGGAATGTACCCATTCGGGTAAATCCCGTGGCTGTAGATCAGGACCTTGCCGTTCCACTTCGACGGCACCTCGACGCGGTACTGCGCGCCGTCGATGACACCGGTGTGGACACGTACTTCCTCTTGCGCTTCAACGACAGCCGCGCCGGGCGCGACCAGTGCGGCAACCATGACTGCTGTCGTAATCATCATGGTTGTCAGCCTGGCCTAGCCCGGCGCGACAACAATCCGTCTTAGTACGGCCTCTCGGCTACGTCAGCCGACGTACGTCAGCGCCAGCCCGGCATCGGGTAGGCGGCCAGCAGCTCACGGACCTCGCCCGCGATTCGCTCGATCGTGGCCTCGTCACCGGCGTTCTCGGCCTGCACGACCTGGTCGATCCACTCGGCGACCTTGACCATCTGCTCGGTGCCCAGGCCCCGCGTGGTGATCGAGGGAGTGCCGAGCCGCAGGCCGGACGGGTCGAACGGCTTGCGCGGGTCGAACGGGACCGAGTTGTAGTTCAGCTCGATGCCCGCGCGGTCCAGCGCCTTCGCGGCTGGCTTGCCCGCGATGCCCTTGTTGGTCAGGTCGATCAGGATCAGGTGGTTGTCCGTACCGCCCGACACCAGGTCGAAGCCGCGCTCGATCAGTGCCTCGGCCAGTGCCTTGGCGTTGGCGACGATGGCGTGCGCGTACGTCGAGAACTCGGGCTTGCTGGCCTCACCCAACGCGACCGCGATGGCGGCGGTGGTGTGGTTGTGCGGACCGCCCTGCAGGCCCGGGAACACAGCCCTGTCCAGGGCCTTCGCGTGCTCAGCGTCGGACATGATCATGGCGCCACGCGGGCCACGCAGGGTCTTGTGCGTCGTGGTGGTGATGACCGGCGCGTGCCCGACGGGCGACGGGTGTGCGCCACCGGCGATCAGGCCGGCGATGTGTGCGATGTCGGCGACCAGCACGGCGCCGACTTCCTGGGCGATCGCGGCGAAGCCCGGGTAGTCGATGGTGCGTGGGATCGCCGTGCCGCCGCACCAGATCAGCTTCGGCCGCTCGGCCAGAGCAAGGTCGCGGACCTCGTCGAGGTCAACCGTGCCGGTGTCCTTACGGACGCCGTACGCGACGCTGCGGAACCACTTGCCGGTCGCGGAGACGTTCCAACCGTGCGTGAGGTGACCACCTGCGGGCAACGCCATACCCATGACGGTCTCGCCGGGCTGCAGGAAGGCCATGTAGACGGCGAGGTTGGCCGGAGAACCGGAGTACGGCTGGACGTTGGCGTGCTCGACGCCGAACACCGCCTTGGCACGCTCGATCGCCAGGCTCTCGATCGGGTCGATGAGCTGCTGGCCTTCGTAGTACCGCTTGCCGGCGTATCCCTCGGAGTACTTGTTGGTCAGCACCGTGCCGGTCGCTTCGAGGACCGCGGTGGACACGTAGTTCTCCGACGCGATGAGCCGGATCTTCTCGTATTGGCGCTGGGCTTCCTGCTCGACGAGCCCCGCGATCTCGGGGTCCGCGGTGGCGAGGTCGTTAATCGCGGGCTGATGCACGGTGGCAGATCCTATCTTCCCTCTAAGTTACTGACGAGTAGTATCGACGCCATGGACTTGAGCATGCTCGGCGAAGCGATGAAGAGCACCGTGCCCTGGGTCAAGACCGCTGGCATCGAATTCAAGGATGTCGCCAGCGACCGTGTCGTCACAGTGCTGCCGGACAATCCGGCGAACCACAACCACGTCGGCGGCGCGCACGCGGCAGTCGCGTTCGGCCTCGCCGAGACCGCGTCGGGCGCGGTCGTGCTGGCGTCGTTCAGCGACCAGCTCGCTCGGGCAACGCCGTTGGTCAAGCGCTCGGAGATCGACTACAAGAAGGTCGCGATGGGCGACCTGACCGCCGAGGCCGTGCTCGGCCGCCCGGCCGAGGAGATCGTCGCCGAACTGGACAACGGCACGCGGCCGGAATTCCCGGTACACGTCACCATCCGCAACGCCGAGGACGCGACCACCGCCGAGGTGACCGTGACCTGGACACTGCGTCCCAACCGCTGATCTACTCGACGTCCTCGAGCAGTTCGGAGACCGCTTGTTGGGCCAAGGTGCGGGCGTACATGCAGCCGTTCCCCTTGTTGAAATGGTCGCGGTACTCGATGCGCAGCAGCCTGCCCGGCACGATTTCGACTGCGTACGCGCAGGCGAGGCCAACGATCTCCTGGCGCGCTGGGAGTAGGCCGATCTTGTGCTCGCTCACTTGTGCGCCCTTGGCCGGGTGCACCTGAGCGAGTCCTTGGTCAGGGCCGTTGGTCAGTAGCGTCTCCGCTTTGCGCACGTCGGTCTGCGCCAGGCAGGTCGTGCCCATGTCGTTCTTGCCTTGCACGTGCTTGCGGTCGCCGATCTCGATGACCGCGTACGTTGTGACGACGTCATTGACGAGCTTGCATGCCTCGCTCACCGAGCCGCGGACTGGTTGCTGCGGCGTCCGGTCCCAGACTTTGCCGCCGGCCAGCGGGACCATCGCCTTGACGATCCGTTCCATGATCGTCTTCGCGGTCTGGCAGCTCTTCGCGCGGTCGATGGGCTTCTTGTTCTGGTTCCAGACCAGCAGGTCGACCTTGTTCACCGACCGGGTGTTCACCTCGACCTGGCATGACCCGGGGTATGCGTCCTGGTTGCGTTTCAGGTCGTAGACCCTGGCCTGCAGGCCCGCGATCGTCGCCGGTTCCATGAAGGCCACCGGGTCGTAGTCGAACGGGTTGAACGATCCGCCCCAGGTGATCTGGACGGCGTCACCGGCCGCCTGGTCGAGGAAGAACGAACAGAAGTGGCCTGCCGGGCCCGGTGGCGTGGCCGCGATGCCGTCGAACAAACCGGCCGGGACCCACGCGCACCGGCCGCTCGGCTGCTTGTCCCAGCCCCGCCAGTTGAACCCCGGCACCGGATCGGGCTGGTCGATCTCGCCTTGGGCGAAACCCGAATTGTTCTCCGGGAAGCTGTACTGGTCGGGTTTCTTGCCTTCGCCGACCTTGTTGACGCCTTTCTCGCCGACCGGCTGACCGTCGACATGCATCGCGCACGCACCGGCACCCAGCAGTGCCAGCGCGGTCAAAACGGAGGCCAATCGTTTCATCAGTGGCGGACGCTAGCAGCAGAACTGGACTATTGTCGGGTTAACCGGAGATCTGCTCGCAGGATCGAGGTCCACCATGGACATCTTCCGCAACGGCTGTGTCGATCTGCGTGACTGGCGCGAGATCGTCAAGGAGAACGACGACAAGTGCATCGAGGTCCGCAGCCTCGCCGACGTCATTCGCGAGGCTGCCAAGGCGGATCCGCCCTGCCAGCCTCGCTGATCAGCTCACCTGCACGCCCATCGACCTCGCGGTGCCCGCGACGGTCCGCATCGCGGCCTCGATGTCGGTGGTGTTCAGATCCGGCAATTTCCGCTCCGCGATCGCCCGCAGCCGCTCGCGGCTCAAGGTCTTGTCGCCGTTCAACGCCTGCTTGATCAGAAACGAGGTCGGCGGCGTCTTGAGTTTGAGCGCGAAGGAGCGGTCGTCGAAGACCGTGATCACGGCGGGCACGATTTCGCCGCGCTGCGCCGCGGTCAGCGAGTCGTATTCCTTTTTCAGCGCGACCAGGTTGACCCCGGTCATGCCGAGCATCTTGCCGAGCTCGGCGACCGGCGCCTCACCAGCAGGTAGCGCCATCGTCACCTGATGGCTTTGTTTCTTCGGTGGCATCGCTCGCCGTCCTTTCCGTCAGACGGCGAGCGACGTTAAAGTCTCCCGTTACGGGAGAGTCAAAACTATTTACGGAATCGCCAGGTCTTGCTGTCGAACAGCAGGCAGATGCTGGGCGACAGAACGACCACCCGCAGCGTGCCGTCGCGCTCGTCGTAATCGATGCCTTCGACCTCGAAGTCGCCGCTGCACCCGCTTTCCAGCGGCAGCTGACCGAGTGCGGTCACCTTGCCCGCGACGTCACTGCCGTTCAGCGGCGACGCCAAATCGACCTGCAGCAAGGGTTTCTTGATGCCGAACAACGTCCCATCCGGGTCGTCGGACGCACAGAGCAGCTGGGTCGGCGCGGTGAAGTCGCAGCCCTGGACGTCCCGTACCGGCCGGTCGAGCCGGATCTGACCGGCCAACGGCAAGTTCTGGCCCGGAGTCGTGAACCTGATGCCTGGCATGGGATGGACGAGCAAGCGGCTCATCGTTCCCCACTCGCCCGCGACCATCCACTGGCCGTCCGGCGAGACGGCGGAGAAGGAGTTGTTGGTGGCCTCCCATGACTCCAGCGCGTGGGTGTACTCCGACCACTGGTTGTTTGGCGCCTGGACACGGAACAGCTTGGCACCGCGGTCATCGCGCTGATAGGGCTCGACGTAGTAGCCGTGGCCCGCACCCGGGTCCCCGACGTGGTTCCAGCCGCGACTCGACACTCCAGCGGGGATGGTGCCGACGCCTGTGTAGCGGATGATCGTCTCGTTTGGACGGACAATGGTGGCGAGGCCTTGGCTCTCGTCGAGCGGGCGAGCCCGATCGGAGCCAACGGGATTCCACGGCCCCACCGCCGACGCGGCCTGCGCGACGGCGGGGACCAGGGTCATGCTTACCGTCGCCAGCAGGGTGACTACGGCAACTCTGCGCATGCGCTGTGCATACCGGGCCGAGGTGACTTCCCGTAAGCCGCCACATGAACCATATTCACGTTTTATCGGTCGGGTTATTGCGGGGTACTCGGCCGGGCCAGCCGCAGCGCGGCGTCCAGCTCGACGTGTGCCTCCGGATGCTCGGCCCACCACTTGGTGAAGTGCGGGTTGCGGTCGACCACGGCCCGATACGCATGCGCCGCACAAGCGAAAGCCTCATGAGCCCGACCGGCGACCAGGCCGTCGGTCCGGGTCGCGACCATGATCCTGATCGAGATCGGGTCGCCGACGAGCGGACGGATGGCGATCCCGTCCCAGTTACGAGACGCGGGCGACGCCAACGACACCGCACCGCTGGCGACCAACGCCCGCGCATTGCCTGTCTCGATGACGTGGTGCGTGATCCGAGGCGTGAACCCCAGCGCGGCACAAGCGGTGTGCAGCTGCATGCGGGCGCTGTCGTACTCCGGGGGCAACGCGACCCAGTCGTACTTCTCCAACTCCGCGAGGGGCACGACGTCGTATGCGGCGAGCGGGCTCTCCGCGGAGACCGCGACGAACTGAGGTTCGTGCAGCAAGGTCCGTACTTCGATTCCGGTCAGGTGCCTGCGGTCGACGCCTTCGAAGTAGTCGAACACGGCCAGGTTGGCGCGTTTGGACACGAGCATGTCCAGCAACGTCTGCCACGACCAGTCGATCTCGGTCCGGACCTCGGTGCACCGGAACCGCGCGCGCAACTCGTCGACGAGCTGGCTGACCCACAGCATGGGCATCGCCGCTGCCACAAAGGGACCTTGGGACGGGACGCTGGCGCGTTCACGCGCCGAGGACAACAGCTGGGACAGGTCGTCGAGGACCACGTGCGCCGAGCGGATCACGTACCGCCCGAGATCCGTCGGCACGCTGCCCGCCGGGGTGCGTTCGAACAACTGCCCGCCGACCAAGCGCTCGACCGAGCGCAGCTGCGCGCTGAGCGCGGGCTGGGTGAGCCCGAGCCGCGCTGCGGCCTTTGTCACACTGCCTTCTTCGGCGATGGCGCAGACCGCTCGCAGGTGGCGTAGCTCCAACTCAGCCATAAGTGTTCTTGATACCCCTTTCGGATGAGCCAGAGCTAGTGGCTGGAGCCATATTTTCGGTATCCGTTCCGTTGCCTCCGGTCAACGACAGCGGCGGAACCACTCCACAGGGAGGTAGGTACCGGGTCGGTGCGCCGACACCGACCCGGTACCGCTTTCGACAACGGTGCGTGATCGCACCCATCAGATGCGTGAGCCGTCGATTCCAGGCGGTATTGGCTTAGTGACCGTCGGCACCTACATTGGGTATCGACATGACACAAGCAGCGCAGCGTTCTGGCTTCCGGTCGGCCTTCGGCGTACGCGAATTCCGCGCGCTGTGGGCCGCTGAAGCGCTTTCCCAGCTCGGTGACCAGCTCGCGCGAGTCGCTCTCGCGGTCCTCGTCTACTCGCGAACCAACTCGGCCGCGCTGGCCGCGTTGACCATCGCGCTGAGCTACACGCCGTCCTTTCTGGGCTCGGCGCTGCTGTCCGGTCTCGCCGACCGGTTCCCCCGCCGCGAGGTCATGATCGTCTGCGATCTGCTCTCGGCGAGCCTCGTGATCCTGATGGCGCTGCCCGGGGTGCCGCTCACGGTTGTCTGCGTGGCGATGGCTGGGGTCTCGCTCGTCGGCGGTCCCTTTAGGTCGGCACGGCTGGCGTTGCTGCCCGAAGTGCTCAGCGGCGAGGCGTACGTCGCCGGGCTCGCGATCCGTAGCATCACGATCCAGACCGCCCAGTTGCTCGGATTCGCTTTGGGCGGCGTGGTTGTCGCGCTGATCAACCCGTACCTCGCGCTCGCGGTCGACGCGTTGACGTTCCTGGCGTCCGCGCTGCTGCTGCGTCTTATGGTGCCGTGGCGTCCCGCGCCGCAGCATCCGAACGCCCGACGCGCCTTCTGGGCCTCGTCGATCCACGGCGCCCGCGTGATCGCCGGCATCCCGGGCCTGCCGGCACTCTTCGTCCTCGGCATGCTCGCGGGCCTCTACATCGGACCGGAAGGACTCGCGACCGCGTGGGTCGCGGAAATGGGCGAGACGACCAAGACGGTCGGTCTGGTGATGGGTGCTCCCGCAGCCGGTCTGGTCGTCGGTGCGTGGCTGATGACCAAGTTCGTCCCCGCGGAGACCCGGCTGCGCCTGGTCGGCCCGATGGCCTCGCTCGCCGGCATCGTCCTCATGCTGTGCGCGTTGCGGCCAGGGTTGTTCGCGGTACTGGGGATCCTGTTCGTCAGCGGGATGTTCACCGCCTACCAGGTCCTTGTCGGCGCCGCGTTCGGAACGTCGACACCCGCCGACAGCCGCGCCTCGGTGATGGGCCTGTTGAACTCAGGAGTGCTTACCGCACAAGGTGTCGGCGTGTTGATCGCCGGGATTCTGGCGGACTACGTGGGAGTGGGACAGACCGTCGCCATCGCCGGAGCACTGGGAGCGGTGATCGCCATTCCGGCGGCGGTGGCCTGGAATCGGGCCACCACCGCACCACAGCCCGCTACCGGTGTGTGAGGATTTCAGTATTCGATCCCGCCCATGGCCGGTACCTCTTTCACGTGCATCGATTCGGCAATTGAGAGTGTAGCTTGAAGACATCCACGTTCCAGTGGCTGAGCGGGGAGGAACTTTGAGCGGGTCAGCCGGGCCCTTTAGCCGAAGCCTCCATCCTCGAGGGTGGACGCTTTGGCGGCAGCCCCGCGCCTTGGTCCGGTTTTTCCTCACTATTGAACTCGCTGTAGCCGCACTGACGGTGTTTTTTGCTTTCCGTGACGAAGTGACTACCAAACATTGGTGGCAGTTCGCGGTGCTGTGCGGGTTCGCACTGCTGCAGGCCGAGGCGAGCCGGAAGATCGAGAAGGCCAGGCGGCTGATCACCAACGCGCCGCACGTCAACATGACGTCGGTCTGGGTGTTCGCCGGTGTGCTGCTGCTGCCGTACAGCCTCGCCGGAGTGCTGGTGATCATCGTCTACGGCCACCTGTGGCTGCGCATTCAACGCAAGATGGGCACCCGGCCGATCCACCGCGTGGTGTTCTCCGCGTCGATGATCATGCTGTGCGCGTACGCGGCCGGGGGCATCTACACCGCCGGCCGGATGCTCCAGCAGAGCCACGGCTGGGTTTCGTCGACCACCACACCGGTGATCATCGCCGTCGCGACGCTGGTGTTCCTGGTGATCAACAACATCCTGGTCGCCACCGCCGCCTCGCTGCACGGCCGGCCGAGCCATGTACTGGTCTCGTGGCCGGATCTGGCGCTGGAAATCGCCACTTTGTGCCTCGGTTCGCTCACCGCATTGGCGTTGGACAATGTCCCTTACCTGATCGTGCTGATCCTGCCGCCGCTACTCGTGCTGCACCGTGCGGTACTGGTCAAGCAACTGGAAGAGTTGGCGATTACCGATCAGAAGACAGGATTGCTGAACGCGACCGCGTGGCACGAAGCGGCGAAGAACGAGCTTTCCCGGGCCGAGCGTCAGCAGTCGTGTTTCGGTGTCCTGATGGTCGACCTCGATTACTTCAAACGGGTCAACGACACCTACGGCCATCTGGCTGGCGACGAAGTGCTGAAAGCAATCGCCCGAATGCTCAAGGACGAGCTGCGTGACTACGACTCGGCAGGCCGGTTCGGCGGCGAGGAATTCGCCGTGCTGATCCCGGATTCCTCACCGACGGACATCGTGGCGACCGCGGAGCGGCTGCGTAAGCGGGTGACCGAGCTGGAAGTGCTCGCGCCGACCGAGAACGGCGAGTCGATGATCACCAACCTCAGCGCGTCGATCGGGGTGGCGATCTACCCGAGCAGCGGTACGTCCCTCGAACAGCTGATGCTGACCGCGGACTCGGCCGTCTACACAGCGAAATCCAACGGCCGCAACCAGGTCGTCACACTGTCCACATAGCTGCCCGTTGGTGATTGCCGGCACTGACCGCGGCCTCGTTAGGCTTCGACGGTGCTCGCCGAAGAGATCGAGAAGCTCGCCGCCGAAACCGGATTCTCCGGCGTGGTGTCCGTCGACCGTGCCGGCCGGATCGAATTCGCCAAGGCCTACGGCTACGCTCATCGCGGTCACCAGATCCCGAACACAGTGGACACCAGGTTCGCGATCGCCAGTGGCACCAAGGGATTTACCGCGCTCACGGTCGTCAGCCTGATCGTCGACGGCGTGCTGGAGCTCGCCACCACGGCCCGATCGGTGCTGGGCGAGGACCTGCCGCTGATCGACGACGCGGTGACCGTTGAACACCTGCTGGGCCATCGATCCGGTATCGGTGACTACTACCAGGAGGATCCCGATGACGACATCGCCGCCTATCTGCTTCCGGCTGCTCCGGAGAAACTCGCCGACACCGAGCAATACCTGCCCGTGCTGGACGGGTATCCACAGCGGTTCGCACCGGGCACTGATTTCGCGTACTGCAACGGCGGTTATGTGGTTCTCGCCCTGATAGCCGAACGGGTCAGCGGTACGCCATTCCACACCCTCGTCCGAGAACGCGTGTGTACGCCTGCCGGGATGACGTCGACTGAATTCCTGCGGAGCGACGAACCGGGACCGCGAACCGCGCTCGGATACGTCGGCAATCGCACCAACATCTTCCACCTACCGGTTCGTGGCAACGGTGACGGCGGCATCCACTCGACCACAGCGGACATCACGGCCTTCTGGTCCGCCCTGCACAAAGGGGCGATCGTGCCGGCCGATTGGGCGGCGAGGATGACCCGTCCACGCAGTGATCACGACGAAGCTCTGCAATACGGGCTGGGCTTCTGGCTGCCGCCTGGAAAGCACACGGTGATGCTCGAGGGCTACGACGCGGGCGTGTCATTCCGCAGTACACACAAACCGGCGACCGGCCTGACGTACACGGTGATATCCAACGATTCCGAAGGCGCCTGGCCAGTGACGCGCCGGCTGGCGGAAATACTGGACTAGAGATCCGGCAACGGATCCGGCGGCAGGAAGTCCGCGGTCATGATCTCCGCATCCGCCGCACGGACAACGGAGACGTACTCCTCGTCGATCTCCAGCAACAACGGGCCAAGGGTGACCGTCGGCGACAACGAGCCGTACAACTCGACCGGCCCAAGCTTGGTCCGCCGCGGATATGTCGCCAGCACCCCGGCCGGTCTATGGCGGCTGAACCATCTGCAACCCAATACCGTCACCGTGTTGTCGGTGACCACGATCAGGTACTCCCCCATCGCCGCCACCGAGCTGGCCGGAAACATGTATCGGATCTGCTCCCCCTCTGGTAACAGATCACGGCACCGTTTGCGCACCACGGAGGACACCGGCATCCTCACGCACCCCCTCACCCGTCCTGCCCTCCCAGTCTGCGCACCGGCGTGCTCCCGTCAAGCCCCCATTAGCACTGGTCACACCGACGTTGTGGAGTGGATCATCGGACGTTGCTTCGCATCGACCCGATTGCCGGTGGCCAGTGGCCAGCGCGGTATTGCCGCCGTTGCGCATGCAGTCAACGGAATGCTACGGCATGCGACCGGGGCCGTACCGGCGCTGGCGGTACGGCCCCGGAGTCATCACCCCTCAGTTGATATTGATCTTGAACGTGGTCGTGGTGTTCTTGATGTCCTGATGGTTGTTGGCGAACCGCAGGTTGTTGAAGGTGACCTCACCGACCGCCGGACCTTGCCCAGGTTCGGGCATCTCGTTGGCCCACAAGCCGAAGCCCGACTTGGACTCGAACTGGTCACCCGACAGCCGGGCGCCGCTGATCGAGATGTCGGTCAGCACCGAGTCGGTGATCGGGTTCTCCGGCTGGCTGCCGGTGTACTTGGTCTGGAACATGATCCCGCTGTACGTCGGGTCCACGATGTCCACGTCGGACACCCTGATCCCGCGGTACACCTTGCTGGCCGAGAACATCCAGATCGCGCCGAAGGTCTGCGCGCCCCAGAAGTGCCCGCCCGCCCGGATGAGCGAGATGTTCTCGAACGACGTGATCCCTGGCCCGAACCCTTCCATCGGGTACCCGAAGTCCAGCGAGCTGATCGTGACTCCGGAGTACGTCAACGTGTCCGCGATGTACAGGTTGCGGAAGGTGTTGTTCTGCCCGCCGTACACCGCGAGCCCCGCGGCCCGCCACGTCGTGGTGGAGGACAGGTTCTCGTACACGTTGCCGCTCTGCCCGCTGCCGCCCGCATCCGTCGCGGCGAACAACGCGAAGCTGTCGTCACCGGTCGACCGGGCGTCGATGTTGCTGAGGCGGTTGTTCTTGCTGCCGTTGGTCATGTTGACACCGTCGGCCCACATGTTGCGGATGCGCGAGTTGGTGATCGAGATGTTCTGCACGTTCGCGCCCCAGAACAGGCACACCATGTGCTCGGTCCAGACGTTGTCGATCGTCAGGCCGGTGACGCCGTTGGCGTCGAAGACCTTGCCTGGGCCGTCGATCCGGTTGACGTAGTTGCCGAAGTAGGCGAACCCGGAGAACTTCGAGGCACCCGCCGCGGCCTCGATCCGGAACCCGATGTCGGTGCCGTCCTGGTTGCTGGGCGCGAGGAACCGCGAGAACCACGGGCCCGCGCCGACAACCTGGATCGGCTTGCCGTACACCTGGAACTTGCTGCTGGTCTGGTAGTCGCCTCTCGGCAGGTACACGCCCACCAAGTTGCCCGTGGTGTCCATCCGCACCCGGTCGAGCGCGTTCTGCACGTCCTGGTGGGAGAAACCGGACGGCACGGCGAACTTGGCCGGATCCGGGTTCGGGGTCTCGGACACCTGCTCGAAGTCGACGAAGTCGATCGCGTACGTGCTCGTGTTGGACGCGGACTTCTGCAGCCGGATCTTGCTGCCCGCGGGCACTGTGCTGTTGAGCAGAACGCTTGCCTCGTCGTAGATGTGACGCGGACCGCCCGCGCCGGGATCGTTGCCCGGGCTGGCTTCGTTGCCGTACACCCACGAGTAGCGCGAGGTCAGGTTGATCGACTTGTGGAACGTGCCGTTGACGAAGATGTCCAAAGTGGAGTTGATACCGCCACCGCCCGGTGCGTCCGGGATCGAGAACCGGGTGACCAGGGTGTTGGTCGCCTGGCGGTTGGTGAACTCCACCGAGGCACCGGTGCTGTTCAACGTGACCGCACGCCGCCCGGACGCCTCACCGGCGAGGTCGCCGATTGTCCGGTTAGGACCGACGACGGCCGCGCCACCGGCGAGCACACCGGTCTCGGCTTCGTAATGGTCGTACGGCATGTTGGCGCCACGACCGACGAACAGCGACTGGGTAGTGGTGTTGTTGCCACGCTTGACGGGCAATTCGTTGCCGTCATTGGCGATCACGGTCTTGATCGTGTACCTGCCGTTGGCTGCGGTCCACGTACCGACGGCCACGGGCGCCGTCGTAGCTCCAGCAGCGATCACGCCATTGTGGGCGCCACTGAGGTTGGCGACAACGGCGCCCGTGTCCGCGTTCGCCACCTGCAAGGTGACGTTGTGCGCACCACTCGCCGAGGCGATGGTGCCTTGGTTCTTGATGGCGACCGAGAAGTTCACCGTGTTCCCGGCCGAGGGGTTGTCCGGCGTCCAGCTGACCGGTGACGCGATCAGGTCGGAGCTCGAGACCGGGTTGACCGTGAGCGAGCTCGCGTTGGTGAATGAGTTGTTGGCCTCGCTCTGTTCGACGACTTTGTTCGACTCGTCGACCTTGGCGATCAACTGGTACGAACCAGCCGTCTGCGCGCCGATGTTCGCCGAGACCGTCGCTTGTGCGCCTGCCGCGAGAGAGGAGACCTGCGCGGTGCCGACCTTTGTAGTGCCGAGGTAGAAGTTCAGATCCGTGGCACCGGAGGCGAGCGCACCAGCGTTGCGTACGGTCGCGCTGGCCGTGATCGAGTCCGTCTCCACCGGCGACGACGGCGACCACGACGAGGCGGAGATCGTGAGGTCGGGGTTCGGCGCCGCGACACCGATGACCTGGAACTCCGCGGCCTGCCCTGCGGGCGCACCAGTGTTCGCGGTGAACTTCAACTGGACGTCGGCAACCCGTGCAGCCACCGGGATGGTCACGGAGTTCCCAGTCGCCGGGTCGAAGCTGTACGTCGTCGACGGCACCAGGCTGGTCAAGCCGGATGCGCTCTGCTCACGGCCGAGGACCTCGATGGTCTGCGTCCGCGGGCCCCAGATCGTGGCCGGGTTGAGCCGGACGACCACCGAGCTCGTGTCCACATTGGAACCGAGCTGGACGGTCAACGTGTTCGGGTACGAGCCGCCCGCGCCTTCCCAGTACGTGTTCACGTCGTTGTCGTTGGCGTTGGTGGCGATGAAGGTGTGCACGGTCGAGGACGCGGTGATCGGCTTGCCGACAGCGAGGTTCGTGGCTCCGCTGCCGGTTCCCGTGCGGGTAACGCTGTTGCTGTTCGGGGACTGGTTGCCCGCAGCGTCCTTGGCGCGCACGAAGTACGTGACAGTCGCGCTGTCCGGCTGGTTGTCCGTGAAAGACAGGCCCGTCACGCTGGTACGCAGGACGTTGTTGGCGTAGACGTCGTAGCCGGTGACGCCGACGTTGTCCGTGGCCGCGTTCCACTGCAGGTTGATCTGACCGGAGCCCGGCTGCGTGAACCGGAGGTTGGCCGGCGCGGTCGGCGGTTCGTTGTCACCGCCGTCGGGGCCGTAGACCTCGAACTCGGACACCTGACCCGCGGGCCAACCCGTGTTCGCGGTGACGTGCAGCCGCAGGTACCGCGTTGTCGTTGCGGTGTAGTTGATCGTGACGGTGTTGTTGGTCGCCGGATTGAACTGATAACCCGCCGAGGCAACGATGTCCGTGAAGGTGCTGCCGTTGGCGCTGCCTTGGACGGTCAGCGTCTGCGTACGGGAACCCCAGTTGGCGACAGGCAGTTTCAGCACGATCTGGGTCGTGCTGATCGACGCGCCGAGGTCGACCTGGAGCCACTGCGGGAAGGCGTTGTTCGCGCTTTCCCAGTAGGTGTTCTGGTTCGAGTCGTTGCTGGCGCCAGGGCCGTAGCCGCCGACGGATCCGCTGGCAGTCATGGTTTTGCCCAGCGCGAGGTTCGGTCCGGCCAGTATCGTCGGCGTGGTCTCGATCTCGGCCAGCGCGCCGTCAGTGCCGGCGAAGTCCACCCGGACGTACCGGGTCACCGTGGCCCCAAAGGGAATCTGGACGGTGTTGTTCTCCCGTGGCTCGAACTTGTAGTCCTTGGCCGCGGCGATGGTGAAGTACCCGACGCCGTCGTAGCTGCCCTGCACGGACAGGTGCTGAGTCCGCGCCTCCCACTTGGCGGGCAGTTTGAGCACGACGCCGGAGATGCTCTTGGCCTGGCCGAGATCGATCTGCGCCGGTGCGCCACCGCTCTGCCAGTACGAGTTCTGATCGCCGTCGTGGATGACACTGGTGCTGCTTGTGATGTCCGCGTTCGGCGCCGCGACGGCAGGGGTGGACACGCCGAACAGTGCGAGGCTTGCAGTGAGCAATGTGGCTGATAGCCGAGATCTGGTCATGCCTGACTGACCTCTCGTCCGGGGGCAGGGGTAAACGAGAAGGTTGGATCTTCCGGCCGCTTGTCCTCAATATTTCGGCCGGTTGTCACTTTTTTGCGGTCGGGAGTCCGAGCGTTACAGATGCGCTACGGCCACGTCAATAGCCAGTTAGCGCTGGGTGAGGTCGATTCGCAGGGAAGTCAGGGCATCAGGCCGCGCAGCCGCACGCCCGCGGTGACCCGCTCGAAGCCGTTGCCGGTCAGCACGATCTCGGCGCTCTGTCCCTTGACCATCTCGTTGAAGAACTCGCCGTGGTAGACAACGGCGCTGACCTTCAGTGCGACGTCGAACTTGCCCCCGCCGCAGCGCGCCTCGGTGAAGAAGTCGCCGACCCGGACCGGGCCCTTGTAACAGCGTCCGGTGATCCGCACGCCGTTGCCGTCGACTACCGGACCGCCACCCAACTCGGCGAACTCGATCTTGCGCATGCCGCCTCCGACGTTCGCCCCCATTGGTGAACCCGCTGCATGCTCCCTGGCGAACACGATCAGTAGCAAGCCTCGTGACCTTGAAATTTCCGAAGTGTGATAACTCGGGCCAGCGCTTCGGCAGATCACACCGACCGTAGGCATCGGTCTCACAGACCGTGAAGGTGTACGCAGTACACATCGACGTGTACGTTGTACACGTGACTCCGACTCCGAACCGGCTGACCGCCGCGGCCCTGGCGATCCTGCTGAGCGAAGGCGCACAGGCGGTGACGATGCGTCGAGTGGCGGCCGACGCGGGCGTCACCACGATGGCGACCTATCGGCACTTCCCCAACAGGGAAGCCTTGCTGCACAAAACAGTCCACGACGCTGTCGCCGAGGAGACCGCCTCGTGGAGCGAGTGGGCCCCCGGCTTGGACTTCGCCGCGCGCGCGGACCAGTTGCTTGACCTCTTCCTGGACTTCGCGCTCGGCAAACCGAACCTGTACAAGTACCTGGTCACCGAAGAGCGGCCAGATGCTCGCCAGTTCCCTTCGGACTTCCGGCAAGGCGGATCACCGGCCTTCGCGCCGGTGTTCGAAGCCGTGTCGCGCGGGATGCGCGACGGAGTCCTGCGCCAGGACGACGTTCTCGAAGTCACGCTGGCGATCACCACACCGGTCATGGGCCTGCTGCAGCAGTACCACGGCGGCCGGATCACGTTGCCGGAGCAGGAGTTCCGGTCGCTGTGCAAGCGAACTGTCGAAAGGGTCCTCAATGGCCTTCGTTAGCGTGCTCGCCTCTGGTGCACTGTTCTTCTTCGGCACCGGGCTGACACCGATTCCGCTCCTGACCTGGCTCGCGCCGATTCCGGTGCTGGTGCCACGCTTATCCGGCTGGAAAGCGTTCGGCGCCGGGGCCGTCGCCTACTTGCTGGGCACCACCAACAGCTGGGTCTTCTACTCCGACTCGCACGACATGCCGCTCTGGCCTTGGGGACTGGTCATCAGCATCGGGTCAGCGCTGGCATTCGGCCTGAGCACATGGCTTTTCCATCGGCTGCGCGACCGCAGCCCTGTGCTCGCGGCCCTCGCGGCACCAGCGGCCTGGATTTCCGTGGTGTACCTGGTGTGGGTGTCCAACCCGATGGGTGTCCAGGGCACGTTGGCGACGACCCAGGCGGACTTCCCCTTGCTTCTGCAGGTCTCGTCGGTGACAGGGGCCATGGGCGTCGAGTTCCTGGTGCTGTTCATCCCAGCGGCGATCGCCACGTTGCGGCTTCGAAGTGCCCTGATTGCTTGCGGTGTCGGGTTGATCGTCGTTTCCTTCGGTGCGATACGAATGTCGTCTGGTCCGACTGAACGAGTGGCATTGGTGGCCAGCGGCCAGAAAGGCTGGGCCGCCGATCTGCGCACCGACCGTTCACTTCTCGACGCCTACGTCGCTGAACTCAAGGCACTGCCCGACGGCGTCCAAACCGTCGTCTTGCCCGAAGCGGCCTTCGGCTCGTCAGATCCGGCGACCCTCATTCCGCCAATGGAAGAACTCGCGCAGCGCTTCACCATCGTGGTCGGCTACGCGGAATGGACAGACGCGAAGTACAACTACGCGTTGACGTTCCCGGGAGCGGCCCGATATCTCAAGCACCACGACACCGTGAGCCCGCCAGGTGATTCCCTGACATTCGCCAAACCGCATGTGGGCATCGCAATCTGTATGGACGTAAACCACCGCAATCCCAGCGCCACCTACGCCGCCGCAGGCGCTCGGCTGTTAGCCATTCCCGCCTCGGACGAAGACGAAAACGGCTGGCAGCACAGTCGCACCGCCCTGCTTCGCGGCGTGGAGAACGGCGTCGCCATCGCTTGGGGCGGCAGGCAAACCAACCTGATGCTCGCTGATGGCTATGGCCGCGTGATCGCATCCGAGCCCACGGGCAGCACTGGCTTCACGACTGTAATTTCAGACGTTCCACTAGGTCCCGGCGCGACCGTCTATACCCGCTTCGGCGACTGGTTCAGCTGGCTCTGCCTCGCCTTCACCGCTGTGATCTTGTGCCACGCCAACGGGCTATTGCGAGGACGACTGCGGAAGGCGAAGATAGTAAGCACGCGCCGTGACGAGGTTGCGTAAAATTTTGCCCCTGACCTTGGGATCCGGTTTTTGTTACAGGTTCTTCCGGTGAGGTTGTTCACGCATAACCGGCTTGGCGAAAACGCCGTCCTCGGGTTAGCTGAGCGGCATTCGGGGGATTTTCGCTGTTATGCGTAACAAGGGGAGAAAGTCTTGAAGAAGTCGATGGGCCTGCTGTCGCGCGCTGTCCTCATCGGGGTTTCCGCCGCCGTGCTGGCAGCCCCGGCAGCACTGGCCACCCCGGCCACCGGCACGCCGGAGACCGGCGCCGAGCAGCCGCAGTCGGACGTGAAAGAGCGGATCGCCAAGTACAAGAAGCGCGTCGAGCAGATCGAAGCCGACCTGAAGGACGCAGTGAAGGCGGTCGACGCGGCGACCAGCAAAGCCGAGGCGCAGAAGGCGAAGGCAGCGGCCGAGAAGGTCAAGGCCGCGGCGGACGCGCTCGACAAGGAGCTGCAGGCGTTCCTGGACAGCCCTGACCTGAAGGAGCACCAGGACCGGATCGCGGTCGGTCAGGTCATGCACCGCGCCCACGAGGCGAGCAAGGCCGCGGACGCGGCGATCACCAAGGCGCAGAAGAAGATCGACGACGACCAGCCGACGCCGCCCGTGCCCGCCGCGGACATCGCCGTGGAGCCGCAGTCCGCCGGCCGCGGCGGCATTGTCGCGATCGTCGTGTTCTGCCCCGAGGGCAAGGTGAGCAACTTCGCCTCCGACGCGCTGAACATCGTTGCCGAGTCACGCTTCGAGGACGGCCCGATCACCGCGATCGGCGCGATCGTCAAAGAGGACGCGGCACCCGGCAAGCACACCGTCACGGCCTCGTGCGACTCGCAGAAGCTGACCACGTCGTTCACCGTGACCGCGGACGCACCGGTCCAGTCGAAGCCGCCGACAAGCGATGACGTGCGCCGCAAGAGCGTCGTCAAGCCGAAGGGCAAGATCGAGACCGGCGGCGGCGCGACCGCACTGCAGACGGTCTGATGCACCGCAAGCTGATGGGTGGCCTCATAGCGGCCACCCTCACCTTCGCCATCGCCGCATGCGGCTCATCCCCGGCGCCTCCCGCTGCGCCACCCGCCCCCACGTCCTCCGCTGCCGTCGCGGCAGCGACAACGGAGGACGGACGGGCGAAGCCGACGAACGTGCGAATCCCCAAGATCGCCGCGGAGTCGACACTGGTCGAAGCGGGCCTGGACAAGAACAAATCGATCGAAGTCCCACCGGTCGAGCAGCCGATGCAAGCAGCTTGGTACAAGTACAGCCAAGTCCCCGGCGACCCCGGCCCGGCGATCCTGCTTGGCCACGTCGACGGGAACAAGAAGCCGGGAATCTTCTACAAGCTGCACGAGCTGAAAACCGGCGACGAGATCTTCGTGAAGCGCGAAGACGG
Organism: Kibdelosporangium aridum; assembly: GCF_900176515.1. Lineage (GTDB taxonomy): Bacteria > Actinomycetota > Actinomycetes > Mycobacteriales > Pseudonocardiaceae > Kibdelosporangium > Kibdelosporangium aridum. Next base: position 1,831,754 of record NZ_FWXV01000002.1, on the reverse strand, counting down.
CAAAGAACTGCGTTTCGTAGCGACCCGCACAGAGCAGGTCCCGAAGGAAAAACTGCCCGAAGAAGCCATCTACGGCACGACGCAGGAGTCAGAGCTACGCCTGATCACCTGCGGCGGAGTCTTCGACAAAGCAGCTCACAGCTACAAGGACAACGTCATCGTCTACGCGAAGCTAGCCGCGTAACCAAGCACCAGAACGCCCGGGCCTCACAGCGGCCCGGGCTTCTTGCTGCTTATCGCGGTGCGGCGCCGACACCGACGCGCGAGGCTGTCCCTCGCGCTTCCAATGAGACGGTCTCGTCGCACTGGTCACGGACCCAGTCGTCGTGCGTGGCGATGACCACGCACGCACCGCTGTCCGCCAGATTGCGCAGCAACGAAACGACAATCTCCGTGTTGCCGTGATCAAGGGCGCCGGTCGGTTCGTCGGCCAGCACCAGGCTCGGTTCCTTCACGATGAGACGGGCCAACGCGACCCGTTGCTGTTCACCGCCGGAAAGCCGGCTGACCCGGTCGTCTTCACGGCCGGCCAGCCCCACTCGCTCCAGGGCGTCCGACATCGCCGCGTTGCCGCGACGGCCGCGGACCTTCAGCGCCACATCGATGTTCTCGGCGATGGTCGCGTTCTCCACGAGCGCGTAGTTCTGGAACAGGTAACCCAAGTGGTCACGGCGGAACCGGCGAACCGCACCGGGCCGCATCCGCGTCAGTTCACGCCCGTCGAACCAGATCTCGCCGCTGGTCGGCTGTTCCAGCAACCCCATGCAGTTGAGCAAAGTGGACTTTCCGGATCCACTTGGGCCGGTCAGTGCCGTCAACTGGCCCGGCTTCAACGTCAGGTCGAGGCCAGTCCACAGTGTCCGCTCGCCGTAGGACATGGTGAGGTCGCGGGTTTCCAGCATTGTTGCCTCCATTACGCTTCACTGGCTCCAGCGCGGACTACCCGGCGGTGCGCGCGAATCAGAGCCGCGACCACGCCGCCAACGGTCAGTACGGCGAGCCCGCCGATGGCGCCCCATTCCGGAAAGCCAAGCGTCACAGGGCCGAACGGCGGGGACGAACCTCGGCTCGTGTACTCCGCGAGGCGGCTGTTGACGCGTGCAGCCTGGTACGGCAACCAACCGACCAGGACTGCGAGCACGACCGCCTCGAAGGCCAGGAACATCCGGTGTGTCGTGATGAACCGCCAGCCGCTCACGTGCCTCGCGAAGATGAGCTGTGCGTTGCGCCGAGTATGGATCAGCACCGCACCGATCCCGCTGACGAACAGCACCAGCATGCCCGCCCCGACTCCGAACAGTGCCAGCCGGAAGTCGCGCAGCGCGTCGGTTCGCTCTTCGGCGGCCTCGGCTGCCGCAGGGGTCGCCGACACGACGAACCGGCGAAGTTCGGGGTCGGCGGCCACCGCGTCCGCGACTGTCTGTGGATTCGGGAACAGTACGCGTCCCTGCGTTGCGAAGGCGACCAGGTTGTCCACAGTAATCAGTCCGCTTCGCGAAGGAAGGAAGACCACGATGGGGTCCTTGGCGAAGGAGTGGTCCTTGTCGACCTCACTCGGCGCCACCGGCCCGTCGATCTCGGATGTGTAGGTGAAAACCTCTTGGCCCGCTGCTGTTTCGGCCCGCTTGAAGTCCACTGTGGTCAGATTGCTGGGCAGTAGGCGGACCACCTCGTCGCGGTGGTTCCACAGGTCCGCCGGGATGAGCAGAGCCGGCCCATCCGTCGTGGCCCTCGTCCCGTCAGCCAGGCGAATCGGCTGGGCGTGCAGGAAGTTCTCGTTGACGTACATCAGGTCTCGGCCACGCAGCGCACCTGCGTCCTGGACGATTTCACGTCCCGCGAGGACTAAGTGGTTCGCCTGCTCCTCGGCACGAAGCCACGCACCGACGACCGAACTGGCCTCTGTGAAGCCGACAGCCGACTTGACGTTGCCCACACCGATCCGCGACGTGCTGCCAAGTTGCGTGTAGGCGGCGGAAACGTCGGCACGCCGTTCGAGGTCCAGCCCCGTCTCGATCGCTCGCTCGGCGAGGACCACTGTGGCGACGACGGTCACCGCCTGCAACAGGTAAGCCGCGGCGGAGGCGGTTCTGGCAGGCAGTTCGCCCTTCACGGCGGCGAGCACGCGCAACTGCATGAGCAGTGCCAACGCCAGGGCGTGCGTGCCGATGGCGACTATGGCCAGCACACAGCTGATCACCAACGCGGTCAGCAGGTAGATACCGAAGCTCGCCAGGCCGTTGTAGATCGCGAGAAAACCCGCGGCGACCGTGAGGACCAGCGCACCGGCGGCCAACCAATACGTGGCGGCACGGCGCAGGTCGGACAGCAGCAGACCGCCGTAACCAAAGCCCTGAAGCCTCTTGACGCCGTACGCACGCGCTCCCAACAGCACACCGGCAGCGGCCACAGCGACCGACACCAGCACCATCATCTTCAGGACGCTGGCCTGCTGGTCCTGGACCGCCCGGTCGATGAGGGCCAGGCTCCACCGGTCGGCCCGCTCGTTGACCCGCATGCCCTGCGTAGAGAAGAACGCGCCCAGCTCGACGGCCTTGGCGTAGTCACCGAACACCACGTAGGAGCCGATCGGCTCCTGAGCGCCCAGGTCGGCGAACGGGCGCACATGCGTGGTCACCGACCTGGTGAAATCCGTATAGCCGCCGTGCAGCCACTGTTGCACTACCGGGTCGCTACCGGCGACATAGAGCGTACGGCCGTTCCCGTCGAAATTGTTGGACACCCGCCCTGCCGTAATGGCACGGTCCATCACGAACTGTTCGATCTGGGCATGCAGCTCATTTGCCGGCTTGCTTCTGTCCCATTGCGTGACCGTGACAGCCGACTCAACCGGAAGTGGGGAAAGCTCGTCCCAATGAGTCACCAACGTGAACGAGAAAAAGCAGGCGAAAATCCAGTTCGCGATCAGAACGAACCGCAGACTCTTGGCGGACAAAGACTTTCCTCACTTGCGGGGAAAGGTTCCCGCTCCGGCTGGAGCGGGAACCCCTTACCGGCTCAGGCTCACGGGCACGGGGCCTGGCTGTTCCAGAAGGCCTCGTTGCCGAACAGCGCGGCCTCGTCGCGGACCGCCGCCAAGTCGCCCGGCCGCTTGTTGCCGGACCCCTTGACTCCGTTCGCGCCGTCGACCGCGGAGCTGTGGCACTTCTGGTTGTGCTGGTACTCCGACCACACCCACTTGGCGTCGGCGCCGTGCTCCCACCAGCCGCCGTCCTGCCACGAGCCTGCAGCCGTGGCGGCGCTTGCGGCACCGACAATCAGCGCAGCAGCGGAAAGACCCGTGACAGCAAACTTCTTGAAATTCATGTTTTTCAATCAACCCTAACGAAATACGTTGAACAAACAGGGCGGACAACCGGCGTTGTCGGCTGCCGGACACAAAGTTAGAGATTTTCCGTCAACCAGAACAGCGGTTTCAGGCAGGGATTAAGTGGTCAATCTCTGCTTGACTTCCCAACTGACCGGCGCGCCACCCACACTGTCCACACAGGACAAGCTGAGGAACCAGACGAGGCTCAGCCTGTGGATGGACCGCGGCGACCGTAGCCAGATGCGGCCAGACGACAGCGGTGCAGGAGACCGATCCGGACATCCGCGACACACTTCGGGCCTCGCCCGAGCGGACATGGCAGGTCACCGCATCCCGCTCGACGCTGCTACTGGACTCGGCCGGAAACCGAACGGAATCCCCAGGTGTGGCAAAGGGTTCGCGTTGACGCGGAAGATCACGCGCTGACCGGTGAAGGCGCGACGGCCATGCAACCAACGGTGGTTGTTCAGTACGTACCCTTGCCCCATGTCCAGCTTGATCATCATCGCGTGCCGGTCGATTGCAGCTCGCAAGGTCGGCAGCCAGCGGCACACCTCCGGTGAGAACTGGGCGAGGTCATCCAATCGCAGGCGGACCTCAATCCGACCGTCATCGGCATCAGTGAAGATCGAACCGAGGTAACCAGCAGCGCCGCCGAACAACACGGAGCGGGGAGCGCAAAACGCGCGCAACGCATCCGGCTCGGACTCGGCGAGATCGTCGTAGACCGCCTGGCCGTCGATCAACACGCATTCGCCGCCCGTGGCTGTTGGCAGGCCGCAGCTCGTCATCAGCAGCACAGGCGGATGGTCGACGCCCGATCGATCGGTGTGCGGATTGAGGGCACAGGCACTGAACCCGGCGAAGCCGCTCTGAACGCGCTCAGTCCCAAGATCGGCAATCGTGGTGACGCCATCGGCTCCGCTGTCCCGATGCGGCACAACCGTCCCGATTGACTCAGCCAACCGCAACAGGTCCGACGAGTCGGCCAGACCCTCAACCAATGCGAGCCCACGCCCAGCGAGCGCGGCCGGTATCCCGTGAACTTCGACGCGATAGCGCTCAAGCGAGTCGAGCACCATTCCTACCTCCCCAAACTGGTCGAGCCGGTACATCCAGCACAACCGGAGTGAGCGGCCACGTCCAGTGACAGACTGTCAACCCTCCGTCGCCCACCTAGCTAGTGCCGCGGTGCTACGTTGCCGGTAAGCAGCTAGTCAGCGACTTCGGAGGACGCCTCGATGAGCCAGCCCGACTACGTTCCGCGCACGTTTCCCGTTTCGATCAAGGGCGTGGTCGTGCGCGACGGAAAAGTGCTGCTGCTCAAGAACGAGCGGAACGAGTGGGAACTGCCTGGGGGCCGGATCGAACTCGACGAGACACCCGAAGAGTGCGTCGCACGTGAGATCACCGAAGAGACCCAATGGAAAGTGACCACCGGCCCGATCCTCGACACGTGGATGTACTACATCGACGTGGCCGAGAAGCACGTGTTCATCGTGACCTATGGCTGCTATGCGAACGGCGACACTGAGCCGGTGCTTTCCCATGAGCACAAGGAAATAGGCCTGTTCCCCGAACACGAAGTGCCCACTTTGAACATGCCCAAGGGCTACAAACGCTCGATCGCGACCTGGTACGACCGGCTGCGCGAAGACACCGCGGAACTGGTCGGATAGTGCCATGACAGGCGGAAGGTGCGACGCGTGTGGCGCGGAGTTGAGCAGGTTCGCCACCGAGCCTGTTTGCCCCACCTGCCGCGCCAGCGCCAAGCACGAACCGCCATCGATCCCGACCCCTCGACTGGCTCCCGCGGTGTGGATGTGGTCCGCACCCGAGGCAAGCATCGCACTCAGAAGCCGTGATCTGGCAACAATTCTGCGCATCTATCGGCGGCTCAACCGGATCAGCCAAGAACGGCTCGCGGCGCTTCTGGGCTACGACAAGACCTACGTGTCGATGATCGAGACCCGCCGAAGGATCATCAGTGACGTCAGCACCCGACGCCACATCGCTCGAACTCTTGGACTGCCAACCCACGTACTCGGGGTGACTGACACCAACGACGCCGACTTCGCCGCCATGCTCCAGTTCGGCGATTCCACCATCCGACTCGCCGAAATCGCCCGGCAGTCCGGTCGGGCAGTGGACGCGGTAAACGAGCTATGGCCTCTGGTTGCCCGCCTTGAGGCACGCGCCGCCGAGGGCCATGCCGAACGAGACACGCTCATCCTGCTCGGCCACGGCAGAGCTGCACTCGGCGTCTCGCTCGGCACCGTATTGCCCGAAGAACGACTCACTGCCGCCGCACGGTGGACCGGAAAAGCGTTGCAGGTCGCCGAACGCCTCGACGATCCGGTGTTCCTAGCCCACGCCCTACGAATGCACGGCAACGAACTCCGTAAAGCAGACCATCTGGCGGCAGCCGTCGCACGCCTTGGCCGAGCCGTCGACGTATCTACTGACCGCGAAGGCCAAGGCGCTGCTTACGCGCTGCTCGCGAGAGCAGCTGGCGAACGAGGTGACCCGGACCTGTTCGACTACGCCATCAGCGGCTACCAGGATCTCCTCGACAATGGAACCGCCCGCGGAATGCTGTTCAACCCCTTTACTTTCCACGAAATACAGCTACGCGGTCTGATCTCCACCGGCCGCCCCAACATCGCTGCGCGGATCATGGAGACCGCACAGTCGGATGCTCTGCCTGCCGCGCCGCAGTGGCACATCATTGAGCGCGTCACCGCCGGGCAAGTCCTCCTCGCCGCAGGCAAACGAGACGCCGCCGAAGACGCTCTTCTCACCGCTTTGGCATCCGCCGAAGCACACCGGCTACCGCACCAAATCCAACGCACCATCCGCGCAGCCAACGAAGGCGGACTCACCGACATCAGCGACGCCGGGAACGCTGCCCTCGGGCGCCTGAACGATCTGCTCAGGCCAGCCTCCAGCGGCTGACAGTCCCGCGCGCGCGGACTGGCCGCGACCGGTCGACAGCGTCTCGGTGGCTCAAAATCTGCTCCGCGATGTCGATAAGCCCGGCTGGTTCCTCGGGCTCACGCCCGACCTCATGGGCTCACAAGTCGCCGCATCAGACGGCGCGCCTCTCCAGCAGATCAGCTCCTGATACACAAAACCGCAGCTCACACGACGTGAACTGCGGTCTGGTGGTGGAGCCGCCTAAGGGAATCGAACCCTTGACCTACGCATTACGAGTGCGTCGCTCTGGCCGACTGAGCTAAGGCGGCGTGTCCTCGATCAGTGTACCGGGCCCCGTCGAGGCGTTTACGACCACCCGCTCGGGTGAGTCACCGATCGGCTGGCCGGTCGTTGGATGTGTGACGGCGGTCGCACGAGGAGGGGTTCGTTCATGCGCAGAAGCGCCCTGGCTATGCCGGCTGTTGTGGCTGTGCTCGCGCTTGTGTCTGCTCCTGCCGCGCTGGCTCAGCCGCCTGCGACCACGCCGATTCCCGCTCCGAAGGACCCGAACGCGCCGCCTGCTTCCGCCCCCAATGGGCCGCAGCCGTTGGGACACGCGATCGGGGATGCCGGGACCGCTCTTTCGATGATCCGGTTGCTGCCTGCTTCCGCTCCGACCAACACGATCCTGCCCGGCTATTCCGACAAATTGCCCAAGCAGTCCGCGCTTGAGGTCGGGTTCGGGTTGTCCAGCGCTCAGGTCAACTCCGAGTCTTACCTGGCCACCGAGCATTCCATCGCGCAGGCTTCTCCTGGCGGTGTCGCTGTTCAGGGCAAGAGTCCGCAGTCGCCGGGCGCGGTCGCGCAGACTTCTCCGCCGGACAACGAGAAGCCGATGACGTTCGGGCTCAACCCGCCGCAGACGCCGCTTGACGCGTTGGTTCGGGTCGGGTTGATGAATGGCAGTGCGCACGCGCGGTGGAGCGAGACGCTTGGCCCGTGTGTCACGCCGTTGTCGGACGCGAGCACGTCCGTTGCCAGTCTGAGCCTGTTGAACGCGATTCCGACGCTTCCCGGCACCAATGACCTCACCGGGAAGCTCACCGAGTCGAAGCTCAGCCCTGACCAGCTGACCGCGTTGACCGACCAGCTCAAGGCGTTGCCTGGGCCGTTGGCTGAGCTCGGTGGGTTGTTGCCGGGCCCGGCCAACAAGGGTGACGGGTCGCTGATCAGCCTGCCCAACACGTTGTCCACGCGGTCTGTCGTCGAGCTCGTCGACCTTCCTGGTTCTGCCAACAAGGCCGTGCGGTCGACGTCCACGCTTCAGGTCGCCAGCCTCAACCTTCTCGGCGGCACGCCGTTCGCGATGTCCATCAACGTGGTCAGCCAGCCCACCCTGCAGGTCACGTCCACCGGTGACGCCAAGACTTCGACCGTCAAGTACGTCGCTCCGGTCCTGCAGGTCAAGCAGGGCGACAAGGTTCTGTACACACTGGACGCCGCGCACCCGACTTTCGACGTCCCGATCGGTATTCCGCTGCCCAGCTTGAGCAACCAACTGCCGGACGCGATGAAGAAGCTGCCGCTGATCGGCGACTTGGCCAACGCGCTGCCGAAGGACTCGCCGCTGCTGCCCAAGGCCGGTGAGCTCAACCAGTTCAAGCTCGACATCGGTGTTTTCCGGCTGTCCATCGCCGGCCTGCAGCAGAAGGCCGAGGACATGACGCAGCCGTTCAAGGGCCACCAGCTCGCCGCCAGCGCGCGCATGCTCGACCTGCAGGTGCTGCCGACGCAAGCGCTTGGCCTGCCGGGTCTTCCGTCGGCGTTGGCGCAGGTGTCCCTGGGTGAGCAGGTCGCGCGGGCCGCTGCGCCGACCGGTGGCGTGGTGTGCGGGACCGCGGGTGGGCCGCCGCCCGCCAAGGCGCCCGCGCCGAAGGAGCCGCCGCTCGCGTACACCAGTGCCTACCAGGCCATTCCGATGTTCTGGACGGGCACGACGCTGTTGTTGCTCGGCGTCATCATGGTCGCAGCGCTGCCCCAGCGCCGGATCCGCCGGGTTCAGCCCAGCAGCGAAAGTCAGCCGTAGTAGAGCGTGGTCACCATTGCCTCGACGGCAATGCGTGGCTTGACGTTCAGCTCCAGCGCCTCGCGGCACGCCAGGACCGCTTCGAGGCGCCGGAGCGTCGACTCGGGCGACCACGATGCAGCGGCGGTACGGGCGTCGTTCGCGTGATCGGGGTGGTTCAACGCGGCCTCTGAGCCGCTCGCTGTCACCAGGACGTCGCGGTAGAACCCAGCCAGGTCAACCAGAGCGAGGTCGAGGGTGTCTCGCTGCGTCCGCGTGGCGCGGGATTTCTGCCGACGCTCGAGTTCCTTCAAAGCACCTGCCGAGCCACGGGTCGCCGACGCCGTGCCCTTGCCTGTTCCGCCTGCGCCCAAAGCGGTTTTCAGTGCTTCGCGTTCGATCTCGTCCCGGGAACCGCTCTGCTCGGACGCCTCGTTCTCGGCCGCTTTGACCAACTCGTCGGCGAGCGTGAACACGTCGCCAGGACGCCGCAAACCCAACGGGATCCGCAACACCGCGGCACGGCGCTCGCGCGCGGCTTCATCGGTCGCTAGACGTCGCGCGCGCCCAACATGGCCGCCGCACACCGAAGCGGCCCATTTCGCGGTGTCGGGATCCACAGAATCGCGCTCTATCAACACTTCCGCGATCGCCTTGGCCGGTGGAATGCGCAAAGACACGCCACGGCAACGGGATCGGATCGTCACCGACACGTCGTCAGGGTGGTCCGACGGCGCACACAACAGGAACACCGTGCGCTCCGGCGGTTCCTCGACCGCCTTGAGCAGCGCGTTGGCCGCGCCCTCGGTCAACCGGTCAGCGTCTTCGATGATCACGACTTGCCAGCGGCCATTGGTTGGGCGCCGTGCGGCGGTCTGCACGAGCGCACGCATCTCAGCGACCGAAATGGACAGACCCTCTGGTACGACGAGTCGCACGTCCGCGTGTGTGCCAGCCATGGTTGTGCGGCAACCACTGCACTCGCCACAACCAGTGCCGGAATCGCACTGCAAAGCCGCAGCAAACGCCCGTGCCGCAACGGAACGGCCCGAACCGGGCGGTCCGGTGAACAGCCACGCGTGCGTCATGCCGCCTGATGCGGCTTGTTCGCCACGCACGATCAACGCGGCCGCCTGCGCAGCTTTGGTCAGCACTTCGACGGCTTCGGCCTGCCCGACAACTTGCGACCAGACGGTCACTGGGCCTCCACTGGCGTCCGATCATTGGCTTCGTCGAGCCCGAGCTTGCGAGCCGCGATAGCACCACGCACGGCCATGATGACCCGCTGCGAGGTGGCTTCGTCATCGTTGTCCGCATCGACCACGACGTAGCGGTCCGGGTCGGACGACGCCATCTCCAGCAAGAGGTCCTGCACACGCCAGTGGTGGTCGTTGGACTGGTACCTCGTCTGCGGCAGGGTCGCCGGGTCGCGGTCGAGCAGCACAGTCAGGTCGGGCCGCAGTTTCGCGGTCGCCCAGTCCGTCAGCCCTTCCATTTCCTCTGGGTCGAGCCCGGCCACGGCCGACAAGTGCGCGAACGGGCTGTCGACGAACCGTTCCATCACCACGATCGCGCCACGGTCCAACGCCGGACGGATCTCACGCTCCACGATGTCCGCTCGCACAGCCGCCGCGACCAACGCGTGCGCCCGTGCACCGGTCAGTTCGGCCCCGGCGAGCACCGCACGAAGTCGCCGGTCGTTGAGCGTGGGATCGGTCGCCAGGAGGATCTCGCGGTTGCCGGACTTGCGGAGCCAGTCGGTGAGCAGCCGCGACTGGGACGCGGTGTCCTGCGCGGTGTCGCCTTCGATCGCGATCAACAGGCCGGTCGACCGGCGTGGTTTGCCCCGGATCGCGGCCTTCAGGTCGGCGAGGATCGTCTCGGCGCGACGGTCGTCCATCTGCCGGTAGGCGATCACACCGACCAGCGCGGCGATCAAACCGGCGACGAACAGCACCGGCCGGGTGCCGTCGACTCGCACCGCGGCACCGAAGATCTCCACGTTGCGCGGTCGGACCAGGCCGATGAACAACGGCACCATGATCATCGACAGCGCGAGGATGATCTTCATCAGCGACTGGTAGATCGCGTTGATCCGGCCCCGGATGGCGTCCTCGACCTGCGTACCGATGATCGTGACGCCGGTGAGGAACGCGATTCCGGCACACGCGCCGACGAACGCGACGGCGAGCAGCGACACCCACAGGTGCGGCGAGGCGGCGATCGGCAGCAGGCCAAGACCGGCGAGCACGATCGAAATGCCGAACAAGCGGTTGTGCGGGATCCGCTGGGCCATCTTGGTGGCCGACGCCATGCCGCCACCGAGGCCGATGAACAGGGCCGCGAACAGCCAGCCGAACGCCGAGTCACCGCCAAGCAGGCTGGAGGAATACGGCTTCGAACTGCCGACGAGCGCACCCGCTGCGGCGAACGCGCCGGTCATGCCGATGAGCAGGCCGCGGACGAGTCGCGTGCTTCGGATGAAGCGCAGCCCATCGCGCAGCATCGCCCACAGGCTGGTGTTCTCCTTCGGCGCCTCGTCCTTCTTCACCGGTGCGACGACCCGGATGGACAGTTCCGGGATCCGGGTCGCGACGATGACCGCGGAGGTCAGGTAGAAGAGCCCGTTGATCGCCACGATGATCGTGGCCATTCCCATGCCGGTGTCGTCCAGCTTGACGTGGAACACCTGCGAGGAGATACCGGTGATCAGCGCGTAGAGCCCGGCCCCGGCGATCACCGAGATGCCCCAGGTCATCACCAGCGCGAGCTGGTTGGCCGTCTCCACCTGGTCCTTGCGGCGCAACAGGTTGGGCACGGCCGCGTCCTTGGAGGGGATCCACAGCAGCTGGCAGCAGCCGACCAGGAAGTTGGCGATGAGCAGCCACACCGGGGTGCCGACCACGGCGATGGAGATCAGCAGGCCGCCCCGCATCACGTCGCAGGCGACCATGACCTTGCGCCGGTCGAACTTGTCCGCGAGCAGGCCGCCGAAGGGCGCGAACAGCAGCCCAGGCAGCAGCTGGGTCAGCACCACACCCGCGAACGCGTAGTTCTGGAACGCGTAGTCGTCGGTGAGCTTGGTGATCAGCCCGGTCAGGGCGAGCAGCGACAGCCAGTCGCCGGTGCTGCAGATGAAGCTGACACCCCAGAGCCTGCGAAACGGCCGAATGGCCAGCACGCTGCGGATCCGGTGCGCCAGCGATGCGTCAGAGCGGACCGAGGGGATGTCCTCGGCCCGTGCAGTCTGGTCCCCGCCTACGCTGATACGACCCACCTCATTCCGGCACCAGCGTATCCGCGCCCGATATCACCCGAAGAGCTGGCTGAACGTGTTGGCGAGGCTGGTGATCACGAAGTACAGAATCACGACTGTGACCAGCACTATCACGATAACCACGGTCATTCCGCTGCGCATGCCGGCCGGTTTGCGCAAGGCGGGCGGTGCCTGAATCCGCTCGCGGGTGGCGCGCAGCGTGCGGGCCACGGCGGCGGCAGATGGCCACTGCCGCAGCGGACGCATGATCCCCGTTGGCGTCTCCGCGGCCGGTGGAGGTGGTGGTGCGGGTGCTTGCGGAGGCGGGGGCTCTTCTTCCTGGAGCGCGGCGTCGACGGCCTCACGCAGGTCATCCGGGGTCGGCAGTTTCGGCGCGGCGACGGGCAGATGCTCGTCACGGCGTTGGGTCGGCAAGTTCGCGCCGGTCACCAGACCGGACAGCGGATCGGACAGCAAGGGAGGCGGCGCCGGCTCGAAAGTGCCGTCGACCCCGGTCACTGAGTCTTCTGCCACTCCAGGTCACCCTCCGCTGCCAAAGGCCCCCCTTCAGGGTAGCCCGATGTGGGCTCATCTCCCTCCCACAACGTGAGATAAGCGTCCCTTGCGGCGAGGCTCACGGCGACGTCGGCCATGAAGGGTTCAAAGAAAGACTTGCGATACGTCGCATCTGTCGCAATCGAGGCGGCGAAGTACACACCGGAGAACCCGGCGAAGAACATCGAGACGCGAATCAGTTCGTCGCTCACTCCGGGTAGCAGAATTGTGAAGAGCTTCCCGCCCGCGGACGGCGGGTGGCTCAGCCACGATTCGATCACGCTGTCGTCGATCGCGATCAGCCCGAACACCACCAGGAACCAGAACACCACGAACGAGAAGACAACGGCCTGCAAGGCCTGAGCGAGGTACACGACGACGGCCAGGTTCGCCTTCTCCCGCCGCGTCAACCGGAAGTTGCGGACCTCGGGCACCAGGCCGCGCAACGGCGTGGCCCGCAGGACGACCTCGTAGTCCATCGCTCCGGCTGCGCGGTGCTTGGCCATCATGTCGCGGCCCTCGTCACGCAGGATCGCGATCAGGAAGAGCGAGCCCATCAGCGCGAACAAGCCGATGACCAGCCACAGGTTGGTCCGGTGGCCGTTGACTTCCAGCTTCTCGGAGATCTGCCAGGTCTCGGCCGAACAGAACCCGAACAACAGGAACAACAGCAGCAACGGCAAAGCCCGGCTGGCCATGCTGCCGATCCCGACCACATGCCGCATCGCGACCCGCAGCGCCCAGCCAAGGATCGACCCCGCACCGACGAGGACGAACAGCAGCACGAACAGCGTGGCGATGACGGCCCCGCCGATCGAGGTGGTGAGGTTCGTGCCAAGGCCGGTCACTTTGCGCACGGCGGGGAACAGCACGAGCCACACCACGAGCGCGGAGATCGCGATGATCAGCCGCGTCTTCTCCGTGCGGCGCCGCAGGCCCCAGGCAGCGCCCCAGGCGGCCAATGCGGGCACGACCACCATCGCGAGGGCCAAGGCGACGACACCGAGGGAGGCCGACGTGCTGACCGCGTCCACGTCGATGTCTTCCAGCACCTCGCCAGTCAAGGTGACCAGTGGCAGGAAAACGATCAGGAACACCAGGCCGGGCGTCGCCCGGGACACCAGCGGTGTGCCTCGTTTCGCCCGGCGCACCATCATCGGCAAACCCCGGCGGCGAAACCAAGTCTCGACCACTCGCCGCTCCGCCCTACCGTGCACAGCCGTCCTCCCCTGCACGCCCCAGTCGGGAGGTAACGCTATCGGCCCCCTCCAAGCCGCCTGCACCCACGACCGGCCCTCCCGCGAGCCGGACCTCGCCACGCGCCGTAGCCAGAACTGCGAGAGCCGGGTCGGTGAGCAGTTCCGGCCGTGCAGGCATCGGGCTGACGTAGCCGTTGCCGCCGGCGATGCGCCGGGCAGCGTGCAGGATCTTGGCGCCGTCGGAGTCCTTCGCCAGGTACCCGCTCGCACCGGCAGCCATCGCACCAGGTTATCCACAGGCACATGCCGCGCCTGACCTGGGCGAATACTCAAAACCACCGCCTCATCCCAAGCCCTGTGGACAACTTGTGGGCAATGATCGCGCCCCGTCGCCCCTCCCCGGTAGATTGAAAATTAGGGGGATCCCCCTCGGGCATGGCAGACGTGTGTCCAAAAGCGTTGGGGGGTAAGGGGTTTTGCGGGAGGGGTGGAGGCGCGCCGGCGGGGCGGGTTGCGAGGTTCGGCCTTCGGCCCCCGGTTGCCAGCCTATCGGCGCGGGCCGACAAGGCGGGGCCAGGAGGGGCAGTTATCCACAGGATTTTTGGCCTTTGAGCTGCTGAGACCACAAGAGTTTCATGATCCACAGGGTGCTTGTGGACAACTCGGGTAGTGCCCGGAGGCGGTTCGGCCGCCTCCGGGCGTCCACTCAGGACTTTGACTTGGCGCGCGAAGAAGTCGCACGCGGCTTGGCCGCGGTCTTCGTCGCGGCCGACTTCGTCGTCTTGGTCGCGGTGGTCTTGCGACGAGCGGGCGCCTTCTTCGGCGCCGGGCCCTTCGCGCGCTTCTCCGCCAACAGCTCAGCCGCACGCTCGTCGGTCAACGCCTCCACGCTGTCGGACTTGCGCAGCGACGCGTTGAACTCGCCGTCGGTCACGTACGGGCCGAAACGGCCGTCCTTGACGACCATCGGCTTGCCGGAGACCGGGTCGTTGCCGAGCTCCTTCAGCGGCGGCGCCGAGGCTGCGGCCGCACGGCCACGCTTCTTCGGCTCGGAGTAGATCTTCAGCGCCTCGTCCAACGTGACTGTGAAGATCTGGTCCTCGGTGGCCAGCGAGCGGGAGTCGGTGCCCTTCTTCAGGTACGGGCCGTAGCGGCCGTTCTGGGCGGTGATCTCCTCGCCGGACTGCGGGTCCTTGCCGACCACACGCGGCAGCGACAGCAGCTTCAGCGCGTCCTCCAAGGTCACGTCCGTCAGGGACATGGACTTGAACAACGAGCCGGTCCGCGGCTTGACCTTCTTGTTGCCGTTCTCCTCCGGCAGGATCTCGGTCACGTACGGCCCGAAACGGCCGTCCTTGGCGACAATCTCGTGCCCGGACACTGGGTCGGTGCCCAGCGAACGGCCTTCCTGCGGGGTCGCGAACAGCTGCTCGGCGATCTCCAGCGTGAGCTCGTCCGGCGGCAGGTCCTCGGGCAGGTTGGCGCGCTGCGACTCACCGTCGACCTCGCGCTCCAGGTAGGGCCCGAACCGGCCGACGCGCACGACGACCTGGCGGCCTTCGGCGTCCTCGAACATCGGGATCGAGTTGACCAGTCGAGGGTCGATCTCGTCGACACCCGTACCGACCAGCTTCTTCAGCCCGCCTGAACGACCGACCGAGCCCTCGGGGCCGACCGCGCCGCCGAAGTAGAAGCCGGACAGCCAGTCGTTGCGCTCCTGGCGGCCCGCGGCGATGCCGTCGAGCTCGTCTTCCAGAGTCGCGGTGAAGTCGTAGTCCACGAGCCTGCCGAAGTGCTGCTCCATCAGGCCGACCACGGCGAATGCGATCCACGACGGAACCAGGGCGGCGCCCTTCTTCCACACGTAACCGCGTGCCTGGATGGTGCTGATGGTCGGCGAGTACGTCGACGGGCGGCCGATGCCCAGCTCTTCCAGGGCCTTGATCAGGCTGGCCTCGGTGTAGCGGGGCGGCGGGTTGGTCGAGTGCCCGTCCGCGGTCAGCTCGGTCGCGGTCACCGGCTGGTCTTTGACCAGCTGCGGCAGCCTGCGCTCGGCGTCGTCGGCCTCGCCGCCCTGCTCGGAGTCGACGGTCTCGACATACGCCTTGAGGAAGCCCGCGAAGGTGATGGTGCGGCCGGACGCGGAGAACGTGCACTCCTCGCCGGACGCGGCCGTGCCGACGATCCGCACGGTCATCGTGGTGCCGCGGACGTCCGCCATCTGCGAGGCGATCGTGCGCTGCCAGATCAGCTCGTAGAGCCGGAACTCGTCGGACTGCAGCTCGTTGGCGACCTGGCCGGGCGTGCGGAACACCTCGCCGGCCGGGCGGATGGCCTCGTGCGCCTCCTGCGCGTTCTTCACCTTGCGCGTGTACTGGCGGGGCGTCGGGTGGACGAACTGCTTGCCGTACAGGCTCTCGGCCTGCGCACGGGCCGCCGCGATCGCTGTCTCGGACAGCGTCGTGGAGTCGGTACGCATATAGGTGATGTAGCCGTTTTCGTACAGACGCTGGGCGACACGCATGGTCGTGTCGGCGGAGAAGCGCAGCTTGCGGCTGGCCTCCTGCTGCAGCGTCGAAGTCATGAACGGCGCGTAGGGCTTACGGGTGTACGGCTTCTCCTCGACGCTCGCGACACGCATGTCGGCGCCGTTGAGGGCCTCGGCCAGGCGACGCGCCTCGGTCTCGTCGAGCAGACGCACGTCGCCGGCGTTCTTCAGCTTGCCGTCCGGGCCGAAGTCACGGCCAGTGGCCAGCCGGGAGCCGTCCACGGCGATGAGCCGGGCCCCGAAGTTGCGCGGGTCGGCCTTCTCGCCCGCGTCCATGGTCGCCGCGATGTCCCAGTACGACGCGGAGACGAACGCCATCCGCTCGCGTTCACGCTGCACCACGATCCGGGTCGCCACGGACTGCACGCGGCCTGCCGAGAGCCTCGGCATGACCTTCTTCCACAGCACCGGGCTGACCTCGTAGCCGTAGAGCCGGTCGAGGATGCGACGGGTCTCCTGGGCGTCGACCAGGTGCTGGTCGAGGTCACGCGGGTTGGCGGCGGCCTCACGGATGGCCGGCTCGGTGATCTCGTAGAAGACCATCCGGCGGACCGGCACCTTGGGCTTGAGCGTCTCCAGCAGGTGCCACGCGATGGCCTCGCCCTCGCGGTCACCGTCTGTCGCGAGGTAGACCTCGTCGACGTCCTTCAAGGCCTCTTTGAGCTCGGTGACGGTCGACTTCTTGTCCGGCGTGACGATGTAGATCGGCTCGAAGCCGCTGTCGACGTTCACGCCGAGGCTGGCCCACGACTCGCCCTTGTACTTCGCCGGTACCTCGGCAGCCTTCCGCGGCAGGTCACGGATGTGCCCCTTGGACGACTCGACCACGAAGTTACGGCCGAGGTAGGAGGCGATCTTGCGCGCCTTCGCCGGCGACTCGACGATCACCAGCCGGCGCGGTTCGGCACCGTTGGCCGAACTGTCGCTCTTCTTCGTCCGAGTTGCTGCCACGCTTTCCTGCCCTCTGTCCCGCCATGTCGAGATGCCCGACTTCGAGCATCAGCCCGTCAGTGTGCACTGCCCGGTGCCGGTTGCCGTAGCGGAGGTGGCCCGGGGCACACCTGCCGACGGCGTTTCGCCTGGGTTACCGCCGACGACCCTCTCTAACTCGCCGAGAGCGTCCGGCTCGTTACTTCAAGTGCGTCTCGTCGCACGTGAAACCCGATACGGCTCGGTCTACGGGCAATCCACTACTAGCACGCCGACCTGTCCGCGTGCATCACCGATAGCGACCTTACGCGCGCGAGGGAATTTCACCCATTTGGATGAATCTCAGACCGGCCAGTACGGCTCGGCGGCGACCGAGGGCAGCCTGCCCACCAGTTCGACCAAGCGGCCGATCCGGCGTCGACCAGTCAGCCGAAGTCCGGGACCGCCACCGCGGACCCCGAGCAATCCGGCGGGCAGCCCAATCCTGGTCAGGGCCTGGACCAGCGGCTCGTGCGTCTCCGGCGCCCTCGGGTCGAGGCCGAGCATGTAGCCGTTGTCGACCCAACGACCGGCCGCGAGCGCCCATAACCGCAGGGCCGCGCCGTCCAACGCGAGACCGACCGGCACGGACTTGACCGCGCCACGGGTCCACGCGTCGGCCATGCCGATCAGATCAGTCCGGAAAGCGGTCCTGACCAGCGGGTGCTCCTCCTCGGACACGCCCACCTCAGGATCGATGCCGCGCTCGGCGAAGGCCTGCGCCAACGCGTCACGGCGCCACAGTTCGTCGACCACCACCGAGAGCCGCGCCGCCCGGCGGGCGAAGTGCACGACCTGGCCGGACGCGCACAAAAGTCCAGCCAGGTCGGCCAAACCTGGCTGCGTCGCCTCGGCGGAGAAGAACGACATCTGCCCCACGTGTCACAGAGTAGAACATATGTTCCAACCCCGCGAGACGTCAGAAGGTCGGGTATGTCGGCTCAGTGGTCACAGACGGCGGGGATGGAATGCCCGACCCAGGCGGGGTCGATGGAGTTGTCGGAAATTCGTCAGGGTAGGACGGTGCCGGTGGCAGTGCCGACCTGCTCGCCCGCACCCTGGTGATCTCCGTACAGCTGTCCGAGCTGCGGGCGGCGGCCTGCAGCTCCGGGAACCGTGAGCCCATGCCTTCGAGCGGGTTCACTGGCGGCTTGAGGTTCTGCAGGTCCCTGCCGATCTTCTGAAGCACCGCAGTGGCCGCCGTACGGTCGCTGGCGAGGTCGGGCCTGAGGTCGGCCTGCGACCTCTCCAGGACCGCCTTGCGGCCCTCCAGGAGCGTGATCAAGCTCTGTGTGGCCTCGTCGCCGCCGGGGACCGGTGCCTGGCCGACCTCCCTCAGCTTCGTAAGAGTGTTGTCGACCTGGGCCGTCATCGCCTCCAGGGAGCGCTTCAACGACGTCACCGCCGCCTCCGTGCTGGTCGAGTCCACTTCGAGCTTCACGGTGGCGCTGTCGTAGTCCAGGATCACGCCGCAGAGCCTGTCGGCCCACTCCACCGCGGCCAGCGCGGCCGGCGGTGTCGTCGTCGGCACCTGCCGGTTCGACGAGCTCGCGGGCACCTGGCACGCGCTCACACCGACCAGCAGCAACAGCGCGATGACGGCACGGCGCACGGTCAACTGGTCAGCAGGTCCTTGCATCGTGGTGCCTTCGCCATCGCGTCCCGCACTTCGGCGGGGTCGTTGTCCTTGAACGGGTCGACCATCTTCGCGGTCTCGTCACCCAGGCTCTGCATCACCTGGCCCATCGCGTCCTGGTCGCCCGCGCGAATCTTCGCCGCGGCCTCCCGCAACGCGTTCTGCGACAGGGTGTACGAGCTGATGATCTTGTTCTTGACCTCGTCACCGCCCTTGACCGGCGCGGGCTCCAACTGGTTGAGCCGGGCGACTGTGCCGCCGAGCCCACCGGCGATGCTGTCGATGAACTGGCCGAGCTTGGCCTGCATCTGCGCCTGGTCGGTGGCATTGGCGAGGTCACCCATCCGCCCGCCGAGCGACCTGGTGAAATCGCTGATCGGGATGCAGAGGTTGTCCATCCACTTGACCGGGTCGCCGTTGCTGGGCTCCGGCGGTGGGGGCGGCGGTGTCTGCTCGCCACCACCTCCGCCACCGTTCTGCGGCGGCTGCCCGGGCTGCTGCCCGGCCGCGGCGCCTTTGCCCGCGGTGTCCTGCGGATTCTCGCCGTCGTTGCTCGAGCACCCGGCTAGGGCCAGCGTGGCCGCGAACACAGCGATCGTGAGGCGACGACTCATGAACTCTCCTGGCCTCGATGACGTGGCTAGCGCGACGGTACCCGCGTCCGGGTTTGGGCAAAGTGAGGGCCACCCCGCCGAAGGAGGGGTGGCCCTGCACTCGAGTTCAGCTGATCAGGCGTTGTTGACCTGTTCGGCTGGGCTGTCCGCGATCGCGCTGCCGCGACGCTTGGACACCACGACCGCCGCGGCGATGATGGCCACCGCGACCAGCGCGATGACGATCCGCAGCGCGGTGTCGCCGTCGATGTAGAACGTGACGATGGCGGGCGCGATCAGCACCGACACCAGGTTCATCACCTTGATCAACGGGTTGATTGCCGGGCCCGCGGTGTCCTTGAACGGGTCACCGACGGTGTCACCGATGACGGTGGCTTCGTGGGCAGGAGAGCCCTTGCCACCGTGATTGCCGTCCTCGACGAGCTTCTTGGCGTTGTCCCATGCACCACCGGAGTTGGCGAGGAACACGGCCATCAGCGTGCCAGTCGCGATCGCGCCGCCGAGGTAACCGGCGAGCGATTCGACGCCGAGACCGAAGCCCACAGCGATCGGTGCGAACACGGCCAGCAGACCCGGCGTCACCAGCTCACGCAATGAGTCCTTGGTGCAGATGTCCACAACACGCCCGTACTCCGGACGGACAGTGCCGTCCATGATTCCGGGGTTGTCGTGGAACTGGCGCCGCACCTCGTACACAACCGCCCCCGCCGCACGGGACACGGCGTTGATAGCCAGACCGGAGAACATGAACACGACCGCGGCACCGATCAGCACACCGACAAGGGTGTTCGGGCTGACGATGTTCGCCGCGAAGTCCACCGACGCGTTGGCCGCGTCGCGAATCGCCTCGCTGTACGAACCGAACAGCGCGGTCGCGGCGAGCACGGCGGTCGCGATCGCGATGCCCTTGGTGATCGCCTTGGTGGTGTTGCCGACCGCGTCCAGCTCGGTCAGGATCTGCGCGCCTTCGCCGTGCACGTCGCCGGACATCTCCGCGATGCCCTGCGCGTTGTCGCTCACTGGGCCGAAGGTGTCCATCGCGACGATGACGCCGACGGTGGTCAGCAGACCACAACCGGCCAGAGCGATCGCGAACAGCGCGACAGTGACGTCACCGGAGAGCAGGAAGGCGCCGTAGACCGCGCCGCCGATCACGATCGCGGTGTACACCGCGGACTCGAAACCGACCGAGATACCGGACAGGATCACCGTCGCCGCACCGGTTTCCGACGTCTCACCGACGTGCTTGACCGGCTTGTGCTCGGTGCCGGTGTAGTAGCCGGTCAGCCACAGGATGATGCCCGCCAGCACGATGCCGATGATCACGGCGACCGCGGCGATCAGACCCGGGTTGCCGGCCAGCGCGGCGTTCTTCGCGCCCTCCAGACCCGCGAACGAGGTCGGCAGGAACGCGAACGCGGCGACGGTGCACAGCACCAGCGAGATCAACGCGGAGATGTAGAAGGACCGGTTGATCGCACTCAGACCGTTCTCGCCGGGACGCGCCTTGGTGATGAACACACCGATGACGGCCGTGATCACACCGATGGCCGGGACGATCAACGGGAACAGCAGGCCCTGCGTGCCGAACGCGGCACTACCCAGGATCAGTGCGGCAACCAAGGTGACGGCGTAGGACTCGAAGAGGTCCGCGGCCATACCGGCGCAGTCACCGACGTTGTCACCCACGTTGTCGGCGATGGTCGCCGCGTTGCGGGGGTCGTCCTCGGGAATGCCCTGCTCGACCTTGCCGACCAGGTCGGCGCCGACGTCGGCGGCCTTGGTGAAGATACCGCCACCGACACGCATGAACATCGCGATCAGCGCGGCACCGAAACCGAAGCCCTCCAGCACCTTCGGGGCCTCACCGGCGTACACGAGCACGACCAGTGCGGCACCGAACAGACCGAGGCCGACGGTGGCCATGCCGACAACACCGCCGGTACGGAACGCGATCCGCATCGCCTTCTCGCGCCCGGCCTCGTCGTTGGCGGCCGCGGCGACCCGGAGGTTCGCCTGCGTGGACAGCCACATGCCGAGATAACCGATGGCGAATGAGAACACCGCGCCGGCCAGGAAGAAGATCGATCGGCCGATCCGTTCGTTGACGGTGTCCGCCGGTAGAGCGAACAGCAGCAGGAACACCAAGACGCCGAAGATCGTCAGGGTGTTGCGCTGTCGTTTGAGGTAGGCCGCCGCGCCCTCTTGAACCGCCTTGGCGATGTCCTGCATCTTCGCGGTGCCCTGGCCCGCGGCCAGCACCTCCCTGAGCAGCACATAACCGACGGCAAGAGCAGCGAGGGCGACCACGGCGACTACAGCGACAACGCTGCGGTCACCACCGGAGAGCGCAGCCTCCGCAAGGTGGTACTGCCCGGACATCCATGTCCTCCTGTGACATCTGCCGATTTCTCCCGTCCGCTGTACTACCCCGACGGGACGTGCTCACCACCACAAGTGGTGGGACGTCGGCGGAGTCTATGTGTAAGGGAAACCGTGGTTGTGAGGCGTCCCCGGCCGTGCACGTTCCGTTATCTTCGTTTGATCGATCTCGTTATCGATCAAGGCCACTGGTAGGGGCGGTAGATCGGCAAGTCGGAGCCGTCTTCGGCGCTACGGAACGACCAGGGCGAACGAATACTGTCGGACGTGTGTGCTTAAGTCGGAAGGGTGGGTGACGTGCGAACGGAGCGCGGGCGGCAGTTGCTTTCCCGTGTGCTTGCCGGTGTACCGGCTGACGAGAACCCGTTGACCCACGCGGAAGATCTGCCCGAACGACTCCCGCAGTTCACTGAATGGCCTGGTTGGGCGCCTGCCGAGGTGGTCGAGGCGTTCCGGGCGCGTGGACTGGAAAGGCCGTGGGCACACCAGATCGAGGCCGCCGAGCACATCTGGAACTCCCGGCACGTGGTGCTCTCGACCGGCACGGCGTCCGGAAAGTCCTTGGCATACCAGCTTCCCGTTTTGTCGTCGTTCGCGACCGACCGCAAGTCCACCGCGCTCTACCTCTCGCCGACGAAAGCCCTTGGCGCCGACCAGTTGCGCGCACTGCGTGAGCTGGACTTGCCGGACATCCGCGCGGCGAGTTTCGACGGTGACACGCCGATGCAGGAACGGGACTGGGTGCGGGCACACGCACGCTGGGTGTTCACCAACCCGGACATGATGCATCGCGGGATCCTGCCGTCGCACGCGCGCTGGGCCCAGTTCTTCCGGCGGTTGCGATACATAGTTGTGGACGAGGCGCACGCGTACCGCGGTGTGTTCGGTTCGCACGTCGCTCTGCTTCTTCGCAGGTTGCGCCGAGTAGCCAAGCATTACGGTTCGGACCCAATATTCATTGCGGCATCCGCAACGGTGTCCGAGCCAGCGATCTCAGCGACTCGACTGTCCGGTGTCGAATGCGTCGCGGTCACCGAAGACGGCTCGCCGCGCGGTGCACGGACCGTCGCGTTGTGGGAACCGCCGTTGATGGATGAGCTCACGGGCGAGAACGGCGCGCCCGTCCGCCGCTCGGCAGGTGCCGAGACTGCGCGGATCCTCACCGACTTGGTGGTGGAAGGCGCACGCACGCTCGCGTTCGTGCGCTCGCGCCGCGGAGCCGAACTGACCGCGCTCTCCGCCCGGCACGCACTGTCCCAAGTGGACAGTACGTTGGCCGGGCGGGTGGCGGCGTACCGTGCCGGGTTCCTGCCGGAGGAACGCCGTGCACTGGAGAAGTCGCTGGCCTCCGGCGAACTGCTCGGCGTGGCCAGCACCAACGCACTGGAGCTCGGCGTGGACATCGCCGGCTTGGACGCGGTGGTGGTAGCCGGATATCCAGGCACTTTGGCCTCGTTCTGGCAACAAGCCGGGCGCGCGGGCCGAGCAGGCGACGGGTCGTTGGTGGTGTTCGTGGCCCGCGACGACCCACTCGACACCTATTTAGTGCACAACCCGGCGGCGATGCTGCACCGGCCGATCGAGGCAACGGTCCTCGACCCGCTCAATCCGTACGTCCTGGCGCCGCACCTCGCTTGTGCCGCGGCGGAGTTGCCGGTGACCGAGAAGGACCTCCCGGCATTCGGTGGCGACGCCGCCCGCGAGGTCCTGCAGGAGCTGGTCGCGGATCGAGTGCTGCGCAAACGTCCGGCGGGGTGGTACTGGACGTCGCGGGACAGGCCACACGCGAACGTGGACATCCGCGGCTCGGGTGGCGAGCAGGTGATGGTGGTCGAGGCCGACACCGGGCGGATGCTCGGCACCGTCGACCCCGGATCGGCCTGTGCGACGGTGCATCCCGGAGCGGTGTACCTGCACCAGGGCACGTCCTATGTGGTGGACGAACTCGATCTGGAGTCCGGTGTGGCGCTCGTGCACCCCGAGGACCCGGAGTGGACCACCCAACCACGGGATGTCGTGGACATCTCAGTGCTGAAAACCCTGACCAAACAGGACTTCGACGGCGTGACCCTGTGCCTCGGTGACGTCGCGGTGACCTCGCAGGTCGTCGGCTACCTGCGGCGCCTGCCGTCCGGCCAAGTGCTCGACCAGGTGGCACTGGACCTGCCCGAACGGACCCTGGAGACCCGCGCGGTCTGGTACACGATCTCCGAAGACCTGTTGCGCGAAGCCGGAATCGAACGCGCCCGCACCGCCGGGGCACTGCACGCAGCCGAGCACGCGGCAATCGGCCTGCTCCCGCTGCTGGCAACCTGCGACCGATGGGACATCGGCGGTGTCTCCACCGCGATGCACCCCGACACCGGCGAGGCGACCGTCTTCGTACACGACGGACATCCAGGCGGGGCGGGCTTCGCCGACCGTGGCTTCCATTCACTGGCCGACTGGCTCACCGCGACCCGGACCGCGATCATGTCCTGCGAGTGCCAGTCCGGTTGTCCGTCGTGCGTGCAATCGCCCAAGTGCGGGAACGGAAACGAACCGTTGGACAAAGCGGGGGCGGTGTCCGTGCTGGACATCGTGTTGAAGGCGATCACCTGAAAACCAGTTCGGCACGAGCTTGACCGGTGGCTAGTGTCGGGTCGTGGCGTCTGTGTTGTCCGTGAACCTGGGAGCGGCAGTTCACCTGCCGGGAGTCGGCATGACCGGCATCGACAAGCGGCCGGTCACCGGCCCTGTCGAGGTACGCGCGCCTGGCCCGTCAGGCATCGGTGGCAGCGGACTCGTCGGCGACAAGATCATCGACCTGCGCCACCACGGCGGCGCCGACCAAGCGGTGTATGCCTACGCGCGCGAGGACCTTGACGCCTGGGAGGCCGAACTGGGACGGCCGCTGGCGTCCGGAGCGTTCGGCGAGAACCTCACGACCACTGGTCTCACCATCACCGAGGCCGTGATCGGCGAGCGGTGGCAGGTCGGCCCGGAATTGGTGCTGGAGGTGTCGACGGCCCGGGTGCCGTGCCGGACCTTCGCCACCTGGCTCGAAGTCCGCGGCTGGGTCAAAACCTATGTCGCCAAGGCGGTTCCCGGCGCCTACCTCCGCGTGATCACCCCGGGGTTCGTGCAGGCAGGGGATCCGGTCGAAGTCGTCCATTGGCCTGACCACGACGTCACTGTCAACGTCGCGTTCCGCGCGTTGACGCGTGAACCAGACCTTCTGCCGAGGTTGCTTGTCGCGGAGGCACTTCCCGAGGAGGCGAGGCAATTGGCCGCTCGGCGCACGACGATCGAACTCGACAAGGCCTAGATGAACGCCGAAGCGGTGCGGATCGTGCATCTGCCAGGTGCCACGTTCGAGGCGTTGGCCAGGGGTGACCTGGAAGCGGCCAACGCGCTCAGCCCCGTCGAGTTGACCGACTACTTCGCAGGTCCTGAATGGCGAGGCGTGTGGCAGATGCGCCACGCCCAGATACAAGAAGACCCCGCGGTGGCGGACTGGGTCACCGGTGTCATTTGGGACGAACAACGGCACTTGGCCGTGGGGCGGGCCGGATATCACGGGCCGCCCGACGCGTCAGGGATGGTCGAGATCGGTTACGCCGTCGACCCGGCATACCGACGGCAGGGTTACGCCCGTGCGGCTTTGGAAGCTCTGTTGCGTCGGGCCGCCGATGAGCCGCAGGTCCGGACTGTCCGAGTGAGCATCAGCCCGGACAACGTCGCCTCCTATCAATTGGCGTCCCAGTACGGCTTCGTCGCGGTGGGAGACCAGTGGGACGAAGAAGACGGGCTGGAGATCATCTACGAGGTCCCCGCGAACAGCCCTTGACGAGTCCGGATACGGCAATACGCAGGGGATGCCGGTTCCGTACGACATCCTCTGCGTATTGCCTTTGCCGCCGAGCCAGTGGCGTGGGGCCTGCGACCGTTCGACGCGACTGCCGTCAGCGCGTCGACGCCGGGAGGCGAAGGCGTCGACCGCCGGAGATTTCATCCCGGGGGCAGGATCGCCGATCGCGGCTGGTGGGGCCGCGTTCACCGGAGGCAGTCGCGGAACGGGAGGCCGCACGCCAAGTGCTGGTGCTCGGCAGGCCGCCAGGTCCTCATCGTCGCTGCGGTTGCGGGAAAACCGGCGAATCGACTGAGAACGAGGCAAACCTGTATGGCGCTATTGAGTTGTCGGTGTGTACCTGGGCCGGCTGAGCCTGACCTCGGCACTGTTGAGTTGTCGCTGTACCTGGGCCGGTCGGGCTCGGGACTCGGGCTGTACTTGGCCTTGGCACTTGTGAGTTGTCAGTTCGGGCTGGCTCAGTCGGCTGCGACGAGCTCGGACATCGAGCTCAGCCTGCTCGGGGTCGCCAGTGCGTCCGCGAGGGCTTCCTGGACCACGGCCGACTCGGGCAGCCGCCAGCCGCACACCTCGGGCTTGACGCGCCAGTGCACGACACCGTGCTCGAAGGGGCTCGGGGGCAGCGGCACGTAGCTTCCGGCGCCGTGCAAGGTGACCTGCTCGTCAGCGGCCAGCTCGCGGCGCAGCGAACGCCCGGTCTTGGTCAGGAACATCCACCGGCCGGTCGGGGTCGCGACGATCGGCACCGGCATCCCGTAGGTGCGCAGCACACCGGCCGCCTTGCGGCCGAGCGAGTCGTCAACCTCGATCGCGTCGAGCACCACACCCGTTGCCACCAGCAGGCTGTAGGGGCGCCCGGTCCACCATGCGGCGACCTGCTCCGGCTTGGTGCCGATGCGCTCCTGCCAGTCCCGGTGCACGGGAACCGGTCCGACGTTCTCAGTGCCCTCGCGGCCCGCCCACTGCGAGCCCGCCGGATAGGTGCCGGGCAGCACTGGCCACCCACGCCACGCGAGGCCGACCGCCTCCGCACGAAGTTCGATGCGGAAGGCCCCGCGCCAACTATCCGACCAGTCTGTCTCCAACATCTTGGGTACTTGCCTCCTAAACCGGCGGGCACCGTCCGTGCCCTGCATCTGACTAAACGGCACGACCGCCGTCTGTAGTAACTGCCTGTCGGCAACTGGTCGGTAATGAACGCCGAGTGAAAGCGGCCTGACGTTCCAACCGAACGTCAACCGGTCGGCGGTACCGCTCGCCGACACGCCCGGACCCGTCCGTGATGCCGCTCACCGCTCTTGGGCGACCGTTGCCCGCGATCGGTCCCGCGTTTTCTTCACCCGGACTCATCTCGGCCACCGGTCCGGCCGTGGCACGAGCGGTGATCTCGCCAAGACCGATCACCGTGGTGATCACCTCGACACGTGCCACCCAACCGTTCATCCGGCATTCGCCCAGCCGCATCTGCATCTGATCGACCACCCATCTCGCCTGGGCACAGGCCACCTGCTCGCCCCACGGCCCGTAGGCCGCGGCGGCCAGCGCGGAGAGATCAGCGGCGCTGTTCGCCCGGTGGCGGGCCGAGGCGGCAGTGCCGATCACGAGCATCAGCCCGAAGATCATCACCAGCGCCGCCACCACGAACGCCGCCCAGACCGTCGCCGCACCGTCGTCGGTCCGAGTTCGATGGCATCGGCTCACTCCGCGGCCTCCGGTTCGGCCACCGCGTACGCCGCGCCTGTGATGGCCAAGTCCGGCAGCAGGCCGACGGGCGCGTACGAGACTTCGACGGTGATCTGGTCTCCTTCGGTGACCACGTGCAGGTTCGCCCCGCTCGGCGCGATCTTGTCCACCGCCTCCGGTGCTCTGTCGTCATCGCCACGAGCGACGAGGCGCGCCGCCTCCCTGGCCGCGTCGACACATCTCAAATGCGCACCCATGGCCATGAACCCCGCCGCGATGAGGGAGACGACAGTCATCAGCACACCGAGCACGATGGCGGCCTCGACAGTCACGGCACCTGAATCGCCCCCTTGATCAAGTCGGTGATCAGTGCCCGGAACCAGTCGCTGGTGATGAGCATGACCAAGAAGGTGGCGGCCGCTCCGACGACGAGGTAGAGCATCGCGTACTCGACCGTGACCGCACCTTCGTCGTCGTCGGAGAACAGGTGCAACCGGTTGGTGCTCGGCATCGTTCGGTCCTTTCGGATAGCCGATTCGGGTCTTCTCCAGCCCAGTCATCCGCCCAGTCCCAGGTGCCCGGCCAGCCCGGCGATGACGGGCACGATGCCAAGGCACACGAAGGCGGGCAAGAAACACAGCCCGAGCGGGCCTGCGATGAGCACGCCGGCTCGCTGAGCACGCGCCTCGGCGATGTCGTGCGCCGAAACTCGGACATCGGTGGCCAATGCTGCGGCAACTGTCGCCAGCTCGGTCCCTGACCTGGCCGTTCGACGTGCACTCCGCGCCAACGGCGCGGTGGCGGGAACGTTGAGCGCCGGTCTCCAGGCATCGGTGGCGTCGGCGCCCAAAGCGAGCAACCCAGCAGTTGTCCGCAGTGCCTTGCCGCCGTCACCGGGCACCCGGTCGGCGATCACTCCCACCGCGGCAGGCACCGGCAGGCCAGCCCGCAGGCAGGCGGCCAGCAGATCCCAGCTCGTCGCCAGCCGAAGCGGATCTGCCTGGGGCTGCGGCGGTCTGAGCAGCCGCCTTGCGCCGAACCACGCGGCCACAGCGACAGGCAAGGCGATCATCCAAGCGCCCAACACGGTTGCAAGCACCACCGATATGGCTGCGGCCGTCGCGGGAATCAGGTGGCTCCCGAGCAGTTTCCGTCTGGAACGTCTCGACAGAGCGGCCAGCCTCAGCCTGGTCACCCCGGCACCCGGCGCCACGAGCAACGCCGCCGCCAGCGCCACAAGCGCCCACGAGTCGATCGTCATGGCAGCACCACCTGACGAGTGAGCCGCCCGCTCCACAGGACGCCCGCACAAATCAAGACGACACCGGCGACGAGCAACAACTGGCCGGCGATGGTGCCGGACAGCATTCGCAAAGGCTGCGCACCAACGAGTTGTCCCAAGCCGATGCCGGCCAGCGGCAAGCACGCCAGTACGACCGCACTGGTTCTCGGGCCTGCCATTCGCGCGTGTGTCTGCTTGGCGAACCGGACCCGCTGATCGAGGTCGCGCACCACAGCCGCCAGCACGTCGGCGAGCGGCAGGCCATGGCGTTGCGCCAACGCCCAGGCATGGGCGACGTCGGCAAAGAGCGGTTCATGGACCGCCTGCTGGACATCGCCGCCCATTCGGGCCGCCGCCGCGATGGCCCGCATCGCCTCGGCTCCGCTTGGCGGCGCGTCGGCTGCCACTGACTCGGCAGCGGTAACGGGATGCGCACCCGCTTTGAGCTCGCTCACCAGAGACCGCAGGGTTTCGACGAGTTCTTCGACCGCAGTCACTCGTTGCCGGAGCCGTTGCCTGGCTTGCCAGTACCGCCAGCCGACCGCCGCGCCGACCGCGCAGGCGATCGCGCCGCCGGGCCCCAGCAGTGCCCAACCAGCCAGTCCACCAACGACTGCCACCAGAGCCGTGCTCGGTCTCGGCAGACGAAAGACACGCGTGGGCGGGCTTTTCAGCGCGGTGAGTCGTTTCGATGCTGTGGCTGCCGGCCAGATGAGCAGCGCGGCTGCCACGATCAACGCGGTCATGGCGTCCACGGCGGCATCACTCCTCTTTCGGTGAGCAATTCGGTCAAGACGGCCCTCGCTGGTAGCCGTTCGCCTGGACGCCACGCCGGGCTGACTTTCACGTAGTCGCCATTTCGTTGCAGCACACCGACTTCGGCGAGCCGCCGGGCGTCGCCGTCGCGGCGCATGAACAGGACTGTCCGCACGGCGGCGGCCAGTTGGCTGTGCAAAGCGGACCGGGGCAGACCGCCAAGCGCTGCCAGTGCTTCGAATCTGGCCGGTACCTCGGCCGGTGAGTTGGCATGCAGCGTTCCGGCGCTGCCTTCGTGCCCTGTGTTCAACGCCGTCAGCAGTTCGACGACTTCCGCACCACGAACCTCACCGACGACCAGACGATCCGGCCGCATCCGCAACGCCTGCCTGACGAGCTCGCGTACGCCCACGCCTCCCGTGCCCTCGATGTTGGGCGGTCTCGCCACCAGCCGGACGAACTGCGGGTGCGTCGGGGCCAGCTCGGCAGCGTCTTCGACACAGACGATCCGTTCACCGGGCGGGACCGCGCCGAGCATCGCGCCAAGCAAAGTTGTCTTACCTGAACCTGTGCCGCCCACTACGACGAAGGCAAGCCGGGCCGACACAACGGCTCTCAACAACTCGGCGCCTTGCCCATCGACCGTCCCAAGTCGACAGAGTGTGTCCACGTTGTGCACTGCGGGCCGGAGAACCCGCAAAGACAGACACGTCCCGGCCGGCACGATGGGCGGCAGGACGGCGTGCATCCGAATGCCGCCCGGCAACCACGCATCCACAAACGGCTGTGCGTCGTCCAATCTGCGCCCAGCTGCCGCTGCGAGGCGTTGCGCGAGCCGCCGGACCGACGGCTCATCCGGGAATCTGACGTCGGTCCTGCGCAGGCCGGTCCTGCCTTCCACCCAGACCTCACCCGGGCCGGTGACCAGAACATCGGTCGTGTCGGGATCTCGCAACAACGGATCCAGCGGCCCGGCGCCTTCGAGTTCCTGGCCGAGCAGACGCAAGGCGTCCAACACATCCTTGTCCCCTGCCACACCACCGGACTCGTCTCGGATCGCCGCAGCGACGCCGGCGAAGGTGATGCCCGTGCCCGCGTTGACGACACGGCGGCGCACGCGTTCGACGAAGTCTGCCTTCACGATGCCACTCTCTGTTCCACGCCAAGGGTTTCCAGCGCTCGCCGGGCCGCGTCGAGCAACGGCCCGCGCCTGCCGGTGAACTCGCCTTTCTCCAACGCCTCGGCCAGCCCACGCTGGTGCGGCATCCACGACATCAACGGGAGGCCAACGGCCTCGGCCACTTCGTCCGCCGTCAACCCGCCCGGCGCCGGGCCGCGGACAAGCACCTGCGCGACCACACCTCGGGCTTTCAACCGGTCGGCGACCAATGACGCCGACGCACACGCACGAAGCTCCGCGGGCACCACTATTACTGTGAGATCCGCGAGATCCAGTGCGGCTCCGGCCGTCGCCGACAACTCACGCGGCAGATCGCAGACGACAATGTCTCCGCCGCGTCTGCCCGCTTCGATGACAGCGGTGACCGCGTCCGGCTCCGGTGCGAATCCCTTTCTCGCGCCAGAGACCACTTTCAAGCCTTCCCGGCCGGGCAGCGCGGCTCTCAACGACGACGCCGCGACTCTGCCTTTGACGTTCATCTCCGGCCAACGCAAACCTTTCTCACTTTCGGCGCCGAGTACCAGATCGAGTCCACCCGCCAGCGGATCGCAGTCGACCAGCATCGCGCGATGCCCTGCCCGAGCTGCGGCTCTGGCAACGGCCGCGGCGAAGACGGACGCGCCCGCACCGCCTCGGCCACCTACCACCGCCATCACCCGGCCGGGCGGTCCACCTGGACCTTCCGCGGCGTCGGCGATCGCATCGGCCAGCCAAGGCTCTGCCGCAGGCAGCTCGACGACCCGTTCGGCACCGAGTTCGATCGCCGCCTGCAGGCTGTCGATCGTCGACGCGTCAGGGGAAACGATGACGACACGGCTGCGCTTCGGCAGCCGCTCGGCTTGGATCTCGCGCGCGCCAGCGGGATCGACGAGCACGAGTGGAGCGTTTGACCACAGTGGTCTGGCCGCCAGCGCGTCGGGCACGCGCCGCAGATCGCACCCGGCCGCGGCGGCGAGACGCAGCAACTCCTCGAGTACGGCCTCGTTGTTGACCAGGACTAGAGGACGGTTCTCAGTCATCGGATTACCCCCGGGATTCGGCTGACAGGCTTGTGCGGCGATGAGTTCCACGCTCCCGCTTGGTGGTTTTCGGCGCAATGGGTGCGGGTTGGGGCTGTGGACAAGTGGGGCGGGTGTGGATAAGTCGCCGGAAATGGGGCTTCGCGGGAGCTTTTTGTTGATCGGGTGTGGTATACGCAGGCACGCCAGTGGCTGATGATCTTGACACTGAGCCGGGTTCGCGCTGGTGGTGTGAGGTTTTACGGAACAACGCGCCGAGGTTGACGGGAATTGCCGAGCAGCGAAAAGGGCGCCACAGAATTGCCGAAGAGACTGGCTCGGATTTGTGGTGGATCCGCGATTCGGCGCGACCGGGGTGATTCCGCGCAACGGATGGTGGCGGATCCGCTGGCGCGCCGCACGGAGTTGTGTCCGCAATGACCCTCAGCCGGCTTTGCCAAGCGATGAGAAGTGTGGCAAAAGACGAGGACGTGACCGAATTCCACCGCACGACGAGCTGAACTGTTCCGGGAGAGTCCACATGCCGCCGAGCCCCAGCCGACTCGGACCCTGAGGGGACCGCGCGACCACCCCGGGCGTCGCAGGTCCACAGTGGACGCACCAGGAATCGACACGGTGTCGAGACATCGTGTCCCGGTGCGCGATAGATTTCTACGCTGACGTAGAATTTACCCGCGCACGGATCGGTGGCCGGATTCTCCGGCTGTGCAACGGGTGTGGATATGGGACGACCCCCGCCAGGGGGGAGGGACGGGGGTCGTCAATAGGTTCAGTCCCGGGGGGTCGGACTGAACCGGCCCGGTGTCGAAGACCGGACGCTCTTACTGTATCCCCTTCCCGCGCGCTCGTGGTCATGGATACAGGTTTTTATTGGTGTGTCTTATGCACACCGACCATGCAGGGGTCGGCCAGACGGGGCATATGCTGGGCTTATGACCGAAGCGACGAAGCGGGTCGCCGCGTTCTTCGACCTGGACAAGACGGTCATCGCCAAGTCGAGCACGCTGGCCTTCAGCCGTCCGTTCTTCCAGGGCGGCCTGATCAACCGCCGCGCCGTGCTCAAGAGCGCGTACGCCCAGTTCGTCTTCATGCAGTCCGGCGCCGACGCCGACCAGGTGGACCGGATGCGGGCGCACCTGACCGCGTTGTGCGAAGGCTGGGACATCGAGCAGGTCCGGTCCATCGTCGAGGAGACGCTGCACGACATCGTGGATCCGTTGATCTACGCCGAAGCCGCCGAACTCATCGTCGACCACAAGAACCAGGGTCACGACGTGGTCGTGGTTTCCGCCTCAGGTGAGGAGATCGTGCGCCCGATCGCCCGCATGATCGGAGCCACCGACAGCGTGGGCACCCAGATGGTGGCCGAGGACGGCCGCTACACCGGGGAGATCGAGTTCTACTGCTACGGCGAGAACAAAGCCGTGGCGATGAAACAGCTGGCCGCGGAACGCAACTACGACCTGCCCGCCTGCTACGCCTACAGCGATTCGATCACCGACGTGCCCATGCTCGAAGTGGTGGGGCATCCGGCGACCGTCAACCCGGACCGCGCGTTGAAGAAGCTCGCGACCGAGCGCGGTTGGCCCATGTTGACGTTCTCCAAGCCCGTTTCGCTGCGCTCGAGGATCCAGATGCCGTCCGGGACCGCGGTGGCCATCACCGCGGCGAGTCTTGGCGTTGCGGCGGCCGCTGGAGCCACCTGGTACGGCATGCGGCGGCGGAGGCGTAAGTAGCCATCCATGTGGGGGATGCCGATAGCCCGGTCGGAGGTAGCGGCGACAGCCGCATGCCCGCTAGCTATGGGCCATTCGACCACGAGGCGTGTTGATCTACCGCTTACCGACTCTGTACCGGTGCACCCGTCCGTGCCCTTGAAGTGACCGCCCTCACTAGGTACAAAGTTAGTGCGGACTTCTGATCGGCCCGGGACCAATCGAAGAGAAGCTTGGTCCACCCCGATGGAACTCCGTGCGCGGACTCCGGGCACCCACGCGCAGCACGCCGCGGGAGGCTTGTCGTCAAGGGACTGCGTACCGGGACGCCGGGCGCCGAGGCCCAGTGAGTACGACGTGAGTTGCACGCTTGGTAACCCGAGACGTTCGCGCTTGGCGGCGGTGTTCGTAAGCTTCGGCATACGGACACCGCCACTTCTTATATGCAGCCGCATCCAGGGGATGATCCGTGCTTTGGCCAGGCGGGTAGCGTGGCGTCAAGCAACAGTGACGTGAACAAACACCGCCGTTTGGCTCTTTGCTTCCCTCAAGTGACGTGGGTAACTTACCGATTGAAGCTCCGAGTCGGTAAGAATCTTACGCCTCCAGGGAGGCAGAGGTGTCACGTCGCTGGATCCCCCCAACGCTGGCCGCGGTCACAGCCTTGGCCACCGTTACCACGCCCGCTTCCGCCGCGCCCGAAGCTGACGCGATGACGAGCTGGGCCAACGCCGCCTTGCGGCACTTGACCTTGGAACAACGGGTCGGGCAGCTGTTCGTCGCGACGGTGTGGGGTAAGTCCGCCGACGAAGCACACCCGGAGAACAAGAAGCGTTATGGCGTCGACACGCCTGCCCAGGTCGTGCAGCGCTACCAGGTCGGCGGCGTCATCTACTTCAACCACGCGGGCACGGACAACATCGACGATCCCGTGCAGCTCACCCGGTTCTCCAATGGCTTGCAGCGCGCGGCTTTGACCTCCGGCGCGCACATCCCGTTGTTGATCTCGATCGACCAGGAAGGTGGCAACGTCACCAGGGTCGTCGCGCCCGCGAGCGAGTACCCGAGTGCAATGGCCGTGGGTGCCGGGCGCAACCCGGAGGACGCCAAGCGGTTGGCCGCCATCAGCGGGCATGAGCTGCGCGCGATGGGTATCAACCAGAACTTCGCGCCGGTTGCGGACGTCAACTCCAACCCGATCAACCCTGTGATCGCGGCGCGGTCGTTCTCCTCCGACCCGACGCTGGCCGGTCAGATGGTGTCCGGTCAGATCGCCGGCTACCAGCGGGCCGGTTGGCCAGGTGACACCGTTTCCGCCGCTGCCAAGCACTTCCCGGGGCACGGTGACGCGGCCGACGACAGCCACTACGGTCTGCCGACCATCAACCGCACCGAGGACCAGTGGCGCAAGACGGACTTGCCGCCGTTCAAGGCAGCGATCGCGGCGGGCATCGACTCGATCATGACCGCGCACATCGCAGTCCCGAACATCGACCCATCCGGTGAACCAGCCACGCTGTCCAAGCGGTTCATGACCGACATCCTGCGCAACGAACTGAAGTACGACGGTGTCATCGTCACTGACTCGCTGGCGATGGAAGGTGTGCGCAAGAAGCACCCGGACGCCGAGATCCCGGTGCTGGCGCTGGAAGCGGGCGTCGACCAGATGCTGATGCCGCCGAGCCTGGACACCACGATCAAGGGTGTGCTTGACGCCGTGCGCAGCGGCCGGATCAGCGAGGAGCGCATCAACCAGAGTGTGCTGCGGATCCTCAAGCAGAAGTGGAAGCGAGGCGTCTTCCTCAAGCCGTTCGCCGACGAGCGCGCGTTGCCGCGTGAGGTGGGCACCAAGCAGAGCCTCGCGGAGATCCAGCGGATCAGTGACCGCACGGTCACGGTGCTGCGCAACGACGCCAAGCTGCTGCCGATGCCCAACCCCGGTAAGGTCCTCGTCACCGGCTGGAACAACCCTGCCTTCCCAGGCAAACCTGCTGAACCGGTTGCGGCCCTGGCGAAAGAGCTCGGTGCCACGGCACTGTCCACCGGCGCCTCACCGACGACCGCACTCATCGACCAGGCAGTCGCGGCGGCGAACGGTTCGGACGTCGTGGTCGTACTGACCAACGGCCTGCGGACGTCAGCGCCGCAACGCACCCTGCTCACACGGCTGCTGCAGACCGGCAAACCCGTGATCGCAGTCGCCGCGCAGGTGCCCTATGACCCTGGCTTCGTCGACGCGCCAACGTGGATCACCACGTACGCATGGCGTGACGTCTCGATGGCATCGCTGGCCAAGGTGATCCTCGGCAAGATCTCCCCGCGGGGCAAGCTGCCGGTCAACGTGCCGACCGCCGACCCGGCACAGATTCTGTTCCCGTTCGGAACGGGCCTGACATGGTGACCCGACGCAGCCTGCTGGCTGCTGCCCCTGCCGCGGTGGTCGCCGCCGCGAGCCCAGCCGTGGCACAGGAAGAACGGCGAGGCGGAGTCACTCCGGGTGCCGACCGCTTAGCTGAACGGGGTTGGCGTGAATTCGCGGGCCGTAAGGTCGGTGTGCTGACCAACCCGACGGGCGTACTGAAAGACCGTACGCACATCGTGGATTCTCTGGTTGACGCGGGAATGGCGCCGGTCGCGGTGTTCGGTCCCGAGCACGGCTTCCGTGGCACGGCCCAAGCCGGTGGTTCTGAGGGTAGTTATACCGACCCGCGAACCAAGGTTCCGGTGTATGACGCGTACGGCATCACCACGGCCAAGCTCGCGGAGATGTACCGCAAGGCGGGCGTGGACACGGTCGTGTTCGACATCGCGGACGTGGGCGCGCGCTTCTACACCTATATATGGTCGATGTACACGGCCATGGCGGCCGCGGTGGAGACCGGTGCGTCGTTCGTCGTGCTCGACCGGCCCAACCCGGTCGGTGGCAAGGCGTTCGGGCCGATGCTGGATCCGGCGTTCGCCTCGGGTGTCGGCCGCAAGCCGATCGTCCAGCAGCACGGGATGACCGCGGGCGAGCTGGCCAAGTTCTTCGACGCCGAGTTCCTGCCGGCCGACACCGGCGGGCGCAGGTTGTCCAAATTGGACGTTATCGCGGTCAGGGGCTGGCACCGGGACACCTTGTTCGGCCGGACCGGGCTGGACTGGGTGCCGCCGAGCCCGAACATGCCGACGCCGCAGACCGCGCTGGTCTACCCGGGCACCTGCCTGTTCGAGGGCACTGTGCTGTCCGAGGGGCGTGGCACGACCAGGCCGTTCGAGATGATCGGCATGCCGGACATCGACTGGCACTGGGCGCGGGAGCTGAACGAGCTGAACCTGCCGGGTGTGCGGTTCCGGGAGAACTACTTCGTCCCGACGTTCAACAAGTTCGTCGGCAAGACCTGCGGCGGCGTCCAGGTGCACCTGACCGACGAGCAGACGTTCGACCCGATCACCACGGCGGTGGCCATGCTGGTCACCGTGAAGCGGCTCTACCCGGCCCTGTTCGCATGGCGGCCGGACAACTTCATCGACAAGCTCTCCGGTTCGGCCCGGCTGCGCACGATGATCGACGCGGGCGCCGGCGTCGCCGAAGTCACCGGCGCGTGGCGCGACGAGCTGGCACAGTTCCGCCAGCAACGACGGCAATACCTGATCTATTGGTGAGGTAGGACATGTTTCGTCGAGCGGTGCTCGCGCTGACGATGGTCGGTGTGACGGGTGCGAGTGTGGTGTCCGCCGAGGCGCACGGCGGTGACGCCGGCCGGTTCGACCGGCCGAAGGTGGGTTTCGCCGCGCCGTGGACACAGCTGCGCGAGGGCATCCCCGAGCAGGTGAACTTGGACCGTGCGCCGATCGACGCGGCGCTCAGGCAGATCGACGAGTGGACACGGACGAATCCCACGCAGCCGCCGGTGCCCAAGCCGTTGATGGCCGGCGTGGTCACCTTGCTCGCGCACGAGGGCGTCATCGTCAGCCGGTCAGCATCTGGTTACGCAGTGCGGTATTCCGACGCGGCAGGCACCGAACTTCCTGCCGAACAGCGTGTTCCGATGCGCAAGGACACGATTTTCGACATGGCGTCGATCAGCAAGCTGTTCACGTCCATAGCCGTGATGCAGCTGGTCGAACAGGGCAAGGTGGACGTCGACGCGCCGGTTTCCCGGTACTTGCCAGAGTTTGGCGTTAACGGCAAGGCCGGCATCACGGTCAAGCAGCTGCTGATCCACACGTCCGGGCTGATCGCGTTCATCCCGCTGTGGAGCATGTACCCGGACAAGGCGTCCCGGCTGCAGGCCGTGATGGACATCGCGCCCAAGCACGTCCCAGGTTCCACGTACGAATATTCTGATCTCAATCTGATCACTCTCGGCGTGCTCATCGAGCGGCTGACCGGGTCCACGTTGGACAACGTTGTCAGCAAAGGCATCACCGAGCCGCTCGGGATGACCGACACCGGCTACAACCCGCCATCGTCCAAACTGGACCGGATCGCGGCGACCGAGTACCAGTCCGCCCCGCCGCGCGGAATCGTTCGAGGGCAAGTACACGACGAGAACGCGTGGTCACTCGGCGGCGTCGCCGGGCACGCCGGCATCTTCTCCACCGCCTCGGACATGGCTGTGCTGGCGCAAACTCTCATCAATGGCGGCATTTATGCCCACAGGCGGATACTCCGTCCGGACACCGTGCGGGCCATGCTGACCGACTACACGGCCAACTTTCCTGGCTACGCCCACGGTTTGGGCTTCGAATTGGACCGAAGGTTCTACATGGGAGGGCTCAGCGGTCCGGCGACCGCGGGCCACACCGGCTACACGGGCACGACTCTGGTGCTCGACCTGCAGTCGCGGTCCATCGCGATCCTGTTGTCCAACAGGGTTCACGTGTCCCGCAACTGGGGATCGATCAACCCGGCCCGCGAGACGCTCGCGACCGGTTTGGCCAAGGCACTGGCTGTCCGACCGAGACACGGCCGTGATGCTTGGTACACGGGGATCGGCAACTCGGCGACCGCGACACTGTCCACACGCGAGCTCAACACGCGCGGTGCGGCCATCCGGGTTACCTTCGACACGTTCGTGGACACCGAAATTTCAGACCACCTCGTTCTGGAGTCGAGCAGTGACGGCGCGTTGTGGCAGGCCGTCCCGGTGATCGCGCGAGGGCGCGGCGCACCGAGCGGCGAACGCACGTTTCTTTCCGGCGCAGGGCACCGGACCTGGTGGAACGTTCTCGCGGAGGTGCCGACTGTCGACAAGATCTTCTTGCGGTGGCGCTTCAGTACGGACAGAACCCTCACCGGTCGCGGGGTGTTATTGGACAACATCAAAATCACCGAGGGTAGCCGGACACTTCTGGACGGTGAAAAACAACCAGCCGCGCTCGATTCACAAGCTTGGGATCGTCGAATCCGATGATAAAGTTTGTTAACGACACCCCCATTACCTGCGATTTCCCACGCAAGCCCACAGTGGTTGCAGGTTCAAGTTTCGGACACGTTTGGGTGTCGTTGCGTCAGGAGGTCTAGCCGTGACCTTGTCGGATCCCGTAACTGTTAGTAAGTTTCCCACGTGAGCACCGCAGAGATGGTCGACGAACGGAGCGAGTCCAGCCCGCTCGTACGCATCAGGTCGCTCCTGCCGGGCCTCGCCCGCGCAGAGCAGCGAGTCGCCAAGGTGGTGCTGGACAACCCGGCGGCAGTAGCACGCCGAAGCATCACCGAGGTCGCCGACGCGGCAGGGACCAGCGAGACCACGGTCACCCGGTTCTGCAAGGCGATCGGCGTCGGCGGATACCCCGAGCTGCGCATAGCGCTGGCCGCGGACACCGCCAGGACGGAGGCGCGCGCCGAGCGTGACCTCGGTGGTGAGATCAGCCCGGAGGACGACCTCATGCAGGTCGTCAGCAAGGTCACCTTCGCTGACGCCCGTGCCGTCGAGGAAACCGCCGACCAGCTTGATGTCGCCACGTTGCAGCAAGTCGTCGATGTGATCGCCGCCGCCGGCCGCGTCGATGTCTACGGCGTGGGAGCGAGTGCCTTCGTGGCGCTCGACCTGCAGCAGAAGCTGCATCGCATCGGCCGGGTGAGCTTCGCGTGGAACGACACGCACATCATGCTCACGTCGGCGGCGGTGCTCGGCTCCGGAGATGTCGCGGTTGGCATCTCGCACACCGGAGCGACCACCGACACCGTTGAAGCGCTGCGCACCGCGCGGCAGCACGGCGCCACAACCGTGGCGTTGACCAATTTCCCGCGCTCCCCGATCACCGAAGTGGCCGACCTCGTGTTGACCACCGCGGCACGGGAGACCACGTTCCGCTCCGGCGCCATGGCCAGCCGTATCGCCCAGTTGACGGTGATCGACTGTCTGTTCATCGGGGTGGCCCAACGGCACCTGCCAACGGCGATGGGCGCGCTGGAAGCCACGCGGGACGCGGTTGGTCCGCACCGGCTGGAGACCCGGCCGGACGGGCGTCGCAAGACTCGCGATACCGGAAAATGAGAGCACCAGGACGGCGATGACGGTTCCCCAGCAAGCGGTCTACGTCGACTCCCCGACCGAAGGCCGAAATCCGAGAACCACCGAGCTGGACACGTTGCCCACGCTCGAGGTTCTGCGCGTCATCAACGCGGAGGACCGGCTCGTGCCGGGCGCCGTGGCTGAGGCGTTGCCGCAGCTGGCGGAAGCCGTCGACTTCGCAGCGGAGGCGTTGCGGCAAGGACACCGGGTGCACTACGTGGGCGCGGGCACGTCCGGGCGGCTGGCCAGCCTGGACGTCGCCGAACTCGCTCCCACGTTCAACGCTCCGGCCGACTGGTTCGTCGCCCATCACGCGGGCGGCAACCAGGCTTTGCGTACGGCCGTGGAGAACGCGGAGGACGACGCGGCAGCAGGGGCCGCGTTGCTGACGCGTGAGGCGGAGGCCGGGGATTTCGTCCTCGGCCTCACCGCATCGGGCCGGACTCCGTTCGTGCTCGGCGCGTTGTCCGCGGCGCGGCGCAAAGGCGCGACTACTGGGTTGGTTTCCAACAACCCGGTCTCGGCACGAACGGCCGATGTGGACGTCGTCATCACTGTGGACACCGGGCCGGAAGCGGTCGCCGGGTCCACGCGGATGAAGGCCGGCACGTCGCAGAAACTCGTGCTGACCGCGTTCTCGACCGCGGTGATGGTGAAGCTGGGACGCACGTACTCGAATCTGATGGTGAGTATGCGTGCCACGAATGCCAAACTGCGTGGCCGGACTTTGCGGATCCTGCGGGAGGCGACCGGTTTCAGCCTCCAGGAATGCGCGGAGGCGCTGACCGCGGCGAACGGTGATCTGAAGGTCGCACTCGTGCACTTGCTTTCCGGCGCGGACTCCGAGCGTGCCGCGAAGGCGTTGAGCGAGACCAACGGTCACGTCCGCAACGCTTTGGACATGCTGGGCGCCGCAGCCCGGTAGTGAGGCTGTCCCCACCCCGGATTCGGTGGGTGTCACCAATGTCTGTCTGATGGCTGGTCGGCAGGGTTGTTGCCATGCTGACTTCGCTTACGGTCGCACTGACACTCGCTGCGGGAGCGGTCGCTCCCACCTCATCGGGTATCACTGTTCGCTACACGGAATACGATATCCCTCATATCGTCGCCCACGATTATCGAAGTCTCGGCTACGGCCAGGGCTACGCGGCGGCTCGGGCCAATCTTTGTGCCATTGCCGACGGGGTGATCACATTACGTGGCGAGCGATCCCGGTATTTCGGTCCTGGCCCGGCGACGACAACGTTGACGCGAGCGACCGACAACGAGACCAGCGATCTGTACTTCAAGAGTGTGTCGCTGGACGGACTGCTCGATCAGCCGTCACCCGACGTTCGACAAATGGTTCGCGGATACGCCGCCGGCTACAGCGCGTATGTTGCTGAACGGCATTCGACCAGCTGCCCGGAGATCGCGCTGCCGATCACCGAGCAGGACGTCTACCGGCGGGTATATGCGTGGAGCACATTGATGGCGTCCGGCGGTAATGCCGACGGAATTGTCGCCGCGGCTCCCGGCGCAGCCACCAACGGCTCGCTGGACGAGCTGGCCAAGACCACGCAGGATATGTCCGGTCCAGGCAGCAACGCGGTTGTTCTCGGGCGTGACGCCACCAAGTCGAAACGCGGTATCGCGGTGGTCAATCCGCACCTGCCGTGGCACGGCGATGTCGCGTGGGACATGCTCCAGCTGACCATTCCCGGCCGGCTGAACGTCAGCGGCGTGACATTCACAGGGACGCCTTTCGTGATCGCGGGTGCGACCCAGAACATGGCGTGGTCCGGCACGATCGCGGACGCGGTCGTCCCGGCGACGCTGTTCGAGCTCAAGCTGACCGATCCGACGACTTATCTTCTCGACGGCAAACCGGAACGAATGCGCCGCCAGGACGTCACCATTCAGGTCAAACAACCGGACGGAACACTCAAACCGGTCACCAAAACGCGATACTCGACGCGGTACGGCCCGGTTGTCACAAAGGCCTATGGCCTGGCATTGCCGTGGACGGCGGAGAAGGCGTACGCGTTCGCCGATCCGAACACCCGGAATCTGCGGTTCCTGAACACCATGGCCGAGTTCGCCAAGGCGCAGAACGTCCGTGACTTCACTTCGGCATTGCACCGGACCCAAGGCAATCCCATCTTCAACATGATGGCGACCGACGCACAGGGCCGAACTGTCTACTCGGGACAGACTGTGATTCCGAACGTGCCCGACTCCTTGGTGGAGCACTGCAGCACCGCACTCGGGCACGAGACCTTCAAACGTGGCCTCGCCACACTGGACGGTTCCCGCGGCGATTGCGCGTGGCGCAATGACAAAGACGCGGTCCAACAAGGGATTTTCGGCCCGGGCAACCTGCCCGAGCTGTGGCGGAACGACTACGTGGCGAACTCCAACGAAAGTTATTGGCTAACCAACGCTCGTGCGCCGATGAAGCGGCTGAACCGGATCGTCGGCAGCTTCGAGACCGCGCGCAACGTCCGCACTCGTGACACCCTCACCGAGGTGCACGAGGGGTTGGGGAAGTTCGACCTGAAGTCCACACAGGACCTTGTGTTCTCCAACCGGGTCTTCGCGGCCGAGTTGACGGTCGACGACACCGTGGCGATGTGCCGGACGCTGCCGGAGATGGGCAACGCTTGTGACGCCCTCGCGAAGTGGGACCGACACGCCAATGTGGACAGTCGAGGAGCGTTGCTGTTCAGCCGGTTCTGGACGCGAATCGGGCGCGAGCCGGATTGGAAGGTGCCGTTCGACGTCAAGGACCCGGTCCGCACCCCGCACACGTTGAACACCGCCAACCCGGCTGTGGTCAAGGCTTTCACCGACGCGGTGGCCGAACTCAAGGCCGCGGGCATCCCCTTCGACGCGCCGCTGGGTGAACACCAGTACGTCGAACGGGACGGCAAACGGATTCCCTTTGGCGGCAGCCGGCCGGAGACAGGCACGTTCAACGTGATCGCCAGCGACTGGGACAACGGGTACCACGGGATCGGCCAAGGCCGGGGCGGCACCAACAGCTCCGGATACGTCCGCGTCGTGGCGTTCAACGGAACACCGTGCCCGGACGCTCGTGCTGTCGTGTCCTATCAGCAGCCCGAACTGTTCTCGGCAAAGCAATGGATCACCGAACGGTTCTGTGAGCGGGACATCATGGCCTCACCGGCCCTGAAGATCCTGCGGCTCAACGCTTTCTAGGGAAGCACGCGACCCCGTCGCCGTCGTGGTCGAGCCAGTCGGCCCAGCCTGGCTCGCCGCGCCGGATCGGTCCCTTGCCCGCTGCGGTGACCTGGGAGCAGTTCTTGTACGCGGACTTGGCCGGCACCGGCATCGACGGAGTCACGGATGTGGGCGTCGAAGTCACCGCCACTGGCTTCGGCGTGGTTCTGGGCGGCGGCTCCGGAAGTGGCGGTGCCACCACCGGGGCCGCCGGAACCTCTGGTACCGGAGCCGTGATCGTCGGGATTTGTGGCGGGGGACCAATCGTGCGATCAGGTACGGCACACGCACCCATGAAGGCCACCATGACGATCGCGCACACGAGCCTCATGCCCGTGGAGTCTTCGCAGGTCGGACGGGCGTTACGGCTTTCACACCATCGTGTGACATGGTTACTTCTCGCAACCGATGCCGTCGCCGTCCCGGTCGAGGTGCCTCCCGTAACCCGGCTCACCGGCATAGACGGGTGCGGCGCCCGCGGCTTTGGCCGCGGCACAGTTCTTGTAGTACGCGGCCTTCGGAGGCGGAGGCGGCTGTTGGGTCTTGGGGGGCGTGACTTTCGGAGGAGTGGACGTCTTCGGCGCGGGCGGCGGAGCGGGTTTGTCGACCTTGACATAGACGACCGAGTCCGGGCGCACCGCACCGCCCGCGCCGACGACCGACACGACTGTCCACGTTGAATCGCCCCAGACCTCTTTTCCGTCCGGGCTGAGGTATTTGATCGCGGTGAAGCCGAGCGCGCGGAGTTCACTGTCGACTTTGGACGCCGTGCGGCCCGCGAGGTCGAGCGGGATGGTGACCGGCTCGACCGTGGGCGTTGCCGAGGTTGTGGTGGTGGTCGTCGTCGATCTCGTCGCCGTCGGACTGATCGGCACCGGCGCCGATGTGGGAGTCGGTGTGGCACAAGCACTTGCGAACACCAAGAGCGCGATGGTGCCGATGATCCTCATAGCAGACCCCGAATTCCGGGAACCGGTTCGTCCTGACTGACCGTCCGGCTGTGGGGTCATTCCCCGCAGACCTACGCTCTGTTACCAAGGTCACACCATCGAGCGAATTTCAGTCTCGCTTTGGCCACGCGCTGTGACGGACCGGAGTCAGGCGTTGGCGGAGTCCGCGATGGACACCGCTTCGCGGGAACCGATCTCCATCGCCTCGCAACACAACAGCACCCACCCGCGGACGCCCTCGGCCTCACCGCTGGCGAAGCCTTCGGCCGCTTCGCGGTAGCGCTCGGGACGACGGAGGTATGCGACCTCAGGCACGGTGAGGCCCTTCGGGTCGAGTCCGGTGCCGATCATCGTCAGCCGCGCGGCGGCTCGTGCGACGACTCCGTCCGCGATGCCGAACGGCGCCAACGTCAACAACTCACCATGTACCACCGCTGCCAGGACAGGACCTGGCGCGTTGGTCGCGCCGGTGAGCAGGTTCGCGAGCAAGTCCAGTCGCCCGGACACACCACGCGCGGTCCGCGGCCGGCCGAGCCGCTCGTCTTCGGACGCGGGAACAAGGTCAGCGGCGGCCAACAGGTGCAGCCGGGCCAATGCCTGCAGCGGAGCGCGCTGCCAGACCGGCAGCAACGGCCCCATAGCCTCTGCCACCCGCAGTGCACCAGCCAAAACAGGGTCGGCTACCTCACCATCGTCGGGGATCTCCGGATTGCCACCGTCCAGGTAGGCTGACGATCGCGCGGCTCGGACGGACGCCTCGGCTGCGGTAGTCGGCCAGCCACGACGGTTCGCCGGATGCTTGTGGACGGCGTCCACGCTCTCGCGAGCAGACTGCACAGCCTCGGCGATCCCGGGGAGGTCAAGCAGCGGGCCCAGCGGATCGGTCACGGGCTGACACTATCGGGGCCCTGTGGATCATGGGAACCGAGTCCCGGCTCGATCTTCGCCGGTCACCGGTCACCTGAACGGGGTAATTGGTCTGGACCTTTTTACCTCCCGGCCTGTTAATGCGCGCCGCCCCGCACTACGGTCACCCCATATCTGAATTCTCGCGTTTCGAGGAGGTCACACGAGATGACCGAGCAGTCCCAGGGCCCCGCACTGGACAACCTGCTCACCGAGAGCAGGACTTTCCCGCCGTCCGACGAGTTCGCCGCCGCCGCCAACGCGGGCCCGGACCTGTACGCGGCCGCCGAGGCCGACCGGGAGGCCTTCTGGGCCAAGCAGGCTGAGCGACTGCACTGGGACAGCAAGTGGGACCAGGTCCTCGACTGGAGCGACGCGCCCTTCGCGAAGTGGTTCGTCGGCGGCAAGCTG
The DNA here is from genome assembly GCF_900176515.1 of Kibdelosporangium aridum. Lineage (GTDB taxonomy): Bacteria > Actinomycetota > Actinomycetes > Mycobacteriales > Pseudonocardiaceae > Kibdelosporangium > Kibdelosporangium aridum. The sequence goes on along the minus strand of NZ_FWXV01000002.1, from coordinate 1,786,806 downwards.
AACGTCGCCTACAACTGCGTCGATCGGCACGTCGAGTCCGGTCACGGTGAACAGATCGCCATCCACTGGGAGGGCGAGCCCGGCGACACCAGGACCATCACGTACGCCAACCTGCTGGCCGAGGTCAGCAAGACGGCGAACGCGCTGACCGAACTCGGGCTGCAGGCAGGCGACCGGGTCGCCATCTACATGCCGATGATCCCCGAGGCGATCTTCTCGATGCTCGCCTGCGCGCGACTCGGCCTGACGCACAGTGTCGTCTTCGGTGGGTTCTCCGCCGAGGCGCTTCGGTCCCGGATCGAGGACGCTTCGGCCAAGTTGGTCATCACGACCGACGGGCAGTACCGCCGTGGCAAGCCCGCCGCGCTGAAGCCGGCCGTGGACGAGGCCGTCGCACAGACGCCGACCATCGAGCACGTGCTCGTCGTCAAGCGGACGGACACCGAAGTCGCATGGACCGAGGGTCGCGACATCTGGTGGAGCGACCTGGTGGACAAGCAGTCCGACCAGCACACGCCGGAAGCGTTCGACTCCGAGCACCCGCTGTACATCCTGTACACCAGCGGCACGACCGGTAAGCCGAAGGGCATCCTGCACACGTCCGGTGGTTACCTGACGCAGGCGTCGTACACGCACTTCAACGTATTCGACCTCAAGCCGGACACGGACGTCTATTGGTGCACAGCCGACATCGGCTGGGTCACCGGGCACAGCTACATCGTGTACGGGCCGCTGTCGAACCGCGTGACGCAGGTGGTCTACGAAGGCACGCCGAACACCCCGCACGAAGGCCGACACTGGGAGATCGTGCAGAAATACGGTGTCTCGATCTACTACACCGCGCCGACCTTGATCCGCACGTTCATGAAGTGGGGCAAGGACATCCCGGCCAAATACGACCTGTCGTCGCTGCGTGTGCTCGGCAGTGTCGGCGAGCCGATCAACCCCGAGGCGTGGATCTGGTACCGGGAGAACATCGGCGCCAACCGGACGCCGATCGTGGACACCTGGTGGCAGACCGAGACCGGCGCGATCATGATCTCGCCGCTGCCCGGCGTCACGTCCACCAAGCCCGGTTCGGCGCAGCGGGCACTGCCCGGCGTCTCCGCGAAGGTCGTTGACGACCAAGGCAAGGAGGTCCCGCACGGCGGTGGCGGGTACCTGGTGCTCGACAAGCCGTGGCCCTCGATGCTGCGTGGCATTTGGGGCGACAACGACCGCTACCGCGACACGTACTGGTCGCGCTTCGCCGATCAGGGCTTCTACTTCGCCGGTGACGGCGCGAAGTACGACAACGACGGCGACATCTGGCTGCTGGGCCGGGTCGACGACGTGATGAACGTGTCCGGGCACCGGATCTCCACCACCGAGGTGGAGTCCGCGCTGGTGTCGCACCCGACCGTGGCCGAGGCCGCGGTGGTCGGTGCGACGGACCCGACCACCGGCCAGGGCATCGTCGCCTTCGTGATCCTGCGTGGCGACGCGGTCGACGGCGGCGCGGACGCGGTCAAGGCACTGCGTGACCACGTGGCCAAGGAGATCGGCCCGATCGCCAAGCCACGTCAGGTCATGGTCGTGCCGGAGCTGCCGAAGACCCGCTCCGGCAAGATCATGCGCCGGTTGCTGCGTGACGTCGCCGAGAACCGGTCAATCGGTGACGTGACCACCCTCGCCGACTCGTCCGTGATGGACATGATCTCCCAGGGCCTGAACAAGGGCGGTTCGGAGGACTGAGTCCGTCTTACGAAGCGGGCCCCTCGTGCACTGTCACGAGGGGCTCGTTGCGTACCGGGAAGTTCATCGACCGCGCGATGAAGCACATCTTGTGCGCCTGGTGGTGCAGTTCGGTGGCCTGCTCGACCTGGTCCGCGCTGCTGATCACGACCTGCGGGCGCAACAGGACCTCGGAGAACTGCCCGGAGCCGTCCTTTTCCATCTCCATCAGGCCGATCGCCTCGTCGACATACGACTCCACGACCACACCTGAAGTCGCGCACAGGTGCAGGTACCAGAGCATGTGGCAGTCCGACAGCGAAGCCACCAGCAGCTGCTCGGGGTTCCACCGCGTCGGGTCGCCGCGGAACGCGGGGTCGGACGTGGCGAGGATGTCCGGGCGTCCGTCGGCGGAAAGCGTGTGGTCACGGCCGTAGGCACGGTAGTTCGACGTTCCCGTGCCCTTGTTGCCGGTCCACGTGACGGTCACCCGGTAGTCGTGCATCAGAATTTCCTGTTCGCCAGTACTGGCACGGTCTTGCGGGCCTCGGTGACCTCGCTCGTGTCGATGTCGACAATACGCAGCGCGGGTTCCGGGCCGAGCTGGGCACGGATCTCACCGAGCGGCGACACCGCGAGGCTGTAGCCGATGCCGGTCGGCGCGCGGCCGGACGGCTTCTGGCCGACGGTCTCCGGGTCTGCCTGTCCACACGCGACTATCCACGTTGTGGAGTCCAAAGCGCGGGCGCGGGCGAGAAGTTCCCATTGTTCGCGTTTTCCGGGACCTGATCCCCATGACGCGGGCACGATGGTGATTACCGCACCTTCGTCGGCAAGTCGTTGGAACAGTCCGGGAAAGCGGATGTCGTAGCAGGTCGCGAATCCGACCATCACGTCATCCACTTCGGACACCACAATTCGCTCACCAGGCGCGACCGTCTCGGATTCGGCGAACCCGAAAGCGTCGAACAAGTGGATCTTGTCGTAGTAGGTGTCCACGCCACGGCCGGTGATCAACAACGTGTTGGTGACCCGGCCGTCCGGGCTCGGGGTGAACATTCCCGCGACGATCAGCTTGCCCGCTTCCTCGGCGATCTCGCGGACCGCACTGGCCCACGGGCCGTCCAGCGGCTCGGCGATCGGGCCGAGCGGGATACCGAAACGCGCCATCGTCGCTTCCGGGAACACCACGATCGAAGCGTCACCCGATTGGCGGGTCGCCGCCCGGATGTGGTCGAGATTTCGCTCCGGATTGGTGTCCGCTGCGAACTGACTTATCGCTATTCGCATCACACATCACCTCGCACCGGTCTAATATTACTTGTATACAACGTGTATGTAAGGAGTATTCATGCGCGTCTCTGGCCGGGAGCGGGCGTACGACTTCGTGAAACACGAGTTGCTCACCGATCCGGGCATGCAGGGCCAGTTCATCAACGAGCAGACCCTGGCCGACCAGCTCGGCGTGTCCCGCACGCCGATCCGCGAGGCCTTGCTCATGCTCGCCGCGCAGCAGCTGGTCGAGCTGGTGCCCAAGCGCGGCGCGTACGTCGCGCCGATGTCCGGCCGTGAACTCACCGAGCTCATCGAGGCCCGTGGCGTGATCGAGCGGCACGCGGCCACCTTCGCCATCCAGGACGCGCCGGTAGCCGCGATGCGGGACGCGCTTGCCGCGCAGCACCTGCTGAAAGGCACCGCGCAGGCCAAGGAGTTCATCGAGGCGGACACCCGCTTCCACGCCGCGCTCGTGCGCTCGACCGGCAACGAGATCCTGACCGCCACGTACGAAGGCCTGCGGTACCGGCAGATGCGCGCGGGCATGATCGCGCTGGCCAACGTGCCCGGACGGCAGGACAGCGTGCTCAACGAGCACGCCGCCATCCTGGAAGCGTTGGCCGACAAGGATGTCGAGCGCGCACGGGAGGCCATCGACGGTCACCTGCGGGAGACGTTGCGAGTCCAGCTCATGCTTTGACGGTGATTTTTTCGGGGTCTTTCCCCAGCGCCAGACCGATCACTGTGATCACCGCCGTCACCACGATGTACGCCCCGATCGCGGGCCAGCTGCCGGTCCACGAGAGCAAAGCGGTGAACAGCAACGGCGCGACCGCACCGCCGATCACGCCGGCCAATGTATAGGCCAACGAGCTCCCGGTGTAGCGGAGCCGTTCGGAGAACTGCTCGGTCACGAACGCGGCCTGCGGACCGTACATCGCCGAGTGCAGCACCAACGCCACGATCACCCCGAAGATCAGCAGGCCGACCGAGCCGCCGGAGATCATCGGGAAGAACACGAACGGCCACACCGCCGCACCGAGCGTGGCCACCAGGTAGAGCTTGCGCCGGTTGATCCGGTCGGACAGCGCGCCGAACGCCGGGATCAGCACCAGCTGCAGCGCCGAGCCGAGCAGCACCGCGGCCATCCCCCAGCCGCGCGAGATGTGCAGCTTCTGGGTGGCGTAGGTCAGGACGAACACAGTGAACAGGGCATAGTGGACATCCGGGCAGACGCGGGTGAAAACACCCGCGAACAACGCCCGCTTCTCGTCCCGGAACACCTCGCTGATCGGCGCGCTCGGCCGTTCGCCGTGCGCCTCGATCGCTTTGAAAACCGGGGTTTCCTCAAGGCGGACGCGGATCCACAGTCCGAATGCGATCAACACGGCCGACAGCAGGAACGCCAGCCTCCAGCCCCAGCCGATGAACTGCTCGTCGGTCAGCACCGCGCCGAGCAGCGCCAAAACACCGTTGGCCATCAGGTTTCCCGCTGGCGGGCCGATCTGCGCGGCGGATGCCCAAAATCCCCGTTTTGCCGGATCACCGAACTCACTGGACAGCAGGACCGCACCGCCCCACTCGCCACCGATGCCCACACCTTGGGCAAACCGCAGCAGCACCAACAAAACTGCGGCGGTACCGCCGATTGTGGCGTACGTTGGCAGCAGTCCGATGAGGAACGTGGCCACCCCGGTCAGCACAAGCGTGATCACCAGGACTCGCTTGCGGCCGATCACGTCACCGAGTCGGCCGAACACGAATCCGCCGAGCGGCCGGGCGATGTACCCGACCGCGTAAGTCGAGAACGCGAGCATCGTGCTGGCAAGAGGGTCGCTGCCGGGGAAGAACAGCGGGCCGAAGATCGTCGCCGACGCCACCGAGTACGCCGCGAAGTCGTACCACTCGAGCGAGGTGCCGGACAGGCTCGCGGTGAACGCGCGCCAGAGCGAACGCCTGTCGACAGTCGCAGAAGTCATGTCGCACCTCCTCGGAGTTGTCGCATATCGTATGTATACAAGTCGTATACGCAAAGTATTACGGAGAGTGTTAGGAGGTGCCGGTGCTGCACTTCAGCCTCCCTGACGGGCAACGCGTCGCGGTTGACGTCCGCCAGCTGCTCAACGCGGGGTTCGCCGGCCGCAGCCAGGACGACGTGGCCGCACACGTCGCCGAACTGGTCGCGATGGGCATTCCGGCACCGACCAAGACGCCCTGTCTCTATCCGATCGCCCCGTTCCTGGCCGTGCAGTCCGGTGAGGTCTACGCGCAGCACGGCCGCACGTCCGGTGAGGCCGAGTGGGCGATCGTGATCACCAGGGACGAAGTCCTGCTCACCGTCGCCTGTGACCACACCGACCGTGACCTCGAGGTGCACGGCGTCGCGTGGAGCAAACAGGCCGCGCCTGACATGCTCGGCCGTCAGGCGTGGCGGCTCTCGGACGTCGCCGACCGGATCGACGACCTGACGCTCACCGCGTGGGTGCGTAACGGCGAATGGACCGAGATCCAGTCGGGCACCTGCGGGGAATTGTTACCGCCCGAGTACTGGATCGACGTCTTACACGCCCAGAAACTCTACGCACCCGGCACGGTTTTGCTTTCCGGGACGATTCCGATGAAAAAGGGTGTCGACCAATTCGCCGACGAATGGCGGGTGGAACTCGGCGATCCGCTGACCGGACGGACGATCGCCACCGAATACCACGTTCGCCGTCTGCCTGACCCGATCGCGTGAGTTAAGATCACGTATTGGTGCGCCGGGAAGCCTGGTCGGCAACAGTCCGAGTGCTACCGGTTTCCAGGAGTGACATGCGGCGCAGCCCTGTCAGTGAATTCGCGCGCTTCCTGCGCACCGAGACAGTCGGCGGGATGATCCTGCTCGCGGCGACGGCCGCCGCGGTGATCCTCGCCAACTCCCCCGCCCGAGGCCTCTACCAGGCCGTCCGGGACTTCCACATCTGGCACCTGACCGTGGGCGACTGGGCCAAGGACGGCCTGCTCGCGGTGTTCTTCTTCGTCGCCGGACTGGAGTTGAAGCGCGAACTGGTGGTCGGTGAGCTGTCCCGGTTCAAGGCCGCGGTCCTGCCGGTGGTCGCGGCCGCCGGCGGCATGGTCGTGCCGATCGGGGTCACGCTCGCGGTCGGGTGGGGCGCCCCGGGAATGGACCAGGCATGGGCGATCTCCGCGGCGACGGACATCGCGTTCGCGTTGGGTGTGTTGAGTCTCACCGCGTCCGGTCTGCCGAGCAGTGCGCGCATTTTCCTGTTGAGCCTCGCGGTGGTCGACGACCTCGGCGCGATCATCATCATCGCGGTTTTGTTCACCGCGAAATTCAATCTCATCGCGGCAGCGGCGGCGATCGTCCTGATCGCGTTGTACGCGTATTTGCAGCACAAACGAATTCGATCGTCCTGGCTTTACGTGCCGATCGCGCTCGGGACGTGGTTCGCCGTACACGAGTCCGGTGTGCACGCGACCATCGCGGGTGTCGCGCTGGGCCTGCTGACCAGGGTCAAGAAAGACCCGTACGAGCGCGAGGCGCCGGCCATCCGGCTGGAACACCGGCTGCAGCCGTGGTCCGCCGGGTTCGCCGTACCGGTGTTCGCGCTGTTCGCGGCGGGTGTGCCGGTGTCACCGACGGCACTGGGCGAGATGCTGGACGACCGGGTCGCGGTCGCCGTCATCCTGGGACTGCTGGTCGGCAAGCTGATCGGGATTTTCGGCGCGACGTTCGCCGCGGTCCGGTTCAAGCTCGCGGTGCTGCCCACCGATCTGGGCTGGCGGGACATGGCCGCGGTGTCGATGCTCGGCGGCGTCGGGTTCACCGTGAGCCTGTTGATCGCCGACCTCTCGCTGGACACGGACGCGGCGCAGCGCGTGAAAGCCGCCGTACTGCTGGCTTCCGCGGTCGCGTCCTTGCTGGCCGCGGCGATGTTGGTGCGGCGCAGCCGGGCACACCGGGCCTCCTGACTGCCCACGTGGCACGATGACCAAGTGACGAGTGCGCAGCAGAACGACCGTGCAGGCGCGGGACTGCCACAGGTCCCGTCAATTCCGTTGACCGAGGACCGTGTCGGTCTGCCCCCTGGCGACCAGTCGATCGGCGCGCTGGTCAAGGACGCGACCACACATCTGTCCACACTGGTGCGGGCCGAGATCGAGCTTGCCAAGATCGAGATATCCCGTGACGTCAAACGCGGCCTGCGCGGCAGCGTCTTCTTCATCATCGCCCTGGTCGTACTGCTGTTCAGCCTGTACTTCCCCTTCATCGCGCTGGCCGAAGGGCTGGCCGAGCTGGGTCTGCAGCGCTGGCTCGGGTTCCTGATCACGTGGGGCGTGATGCTGCTGCTGGTCGGCCTGTTCGGCTTCCTCGGCTACAAGAAGGTGCGCGGCATCAAGGGTCCACGGCGGACGATCAAGACGGCACAGGACACCATGGCCGCGCTCAAGCGCGACAGTGATGAGAAGCCCTGATCCGGCGACGGTCCGGATCGACGGTCCGTGGGCACACCGCGATGTGCACGCCAACGGGATAAGGCTGCACGTCAGCGAGACCGGTGAGGGCCCGCTCGTGCTGATGCTGCACGGGTTCGGTGAGTTCTGGTGGGGCTGGCGCCACCAGCTCACCGCCCTGAGCGACGCCGGTTACCGGGCAGTGGCCGTTGATCTGCGGGGATATGGGGATTCAGACAAGCCGCCACGCGGCTACGACGCCTGGACGTTGGCAGGCGACGTCGGCGGGTTGGTCAAAGCCTTGGGGGAACGCAAAGCGCACGTGATCGGTCACGGCTGGGGTGGCCTGTTGGCGTGGTCCGCCGCAGCGCTGCACCCACGGCTCGTGCACTCGGTCGTCGCGCTGGGCGCGCCGCACCCGCTCGCGCTGCGCCGTCAGATCCGCCGGACGATGTTGCGCCGTAAGGCACATAACCAGGCACGGGCAATAGGGACGCTGTTTCGCGGGCAGATACCGATGTACCCGGAGCGCAAGCTCGTCAAGGACGACGCCGTCGCGCTGGAACACCTGATGCGCCAGTGGGCGGGCCGCGAATGGGCCGACAGCAGTGATTTCACCGCCGCCGTCGAACGCTACAAGCACGCGATCCGCATCCGTGGCGTCGCGTTCTCCGCGATGGAGTACTACCGGTGGGCGGTGCGGTCACAGATCCGCAGCGAAGGCCGCCGGTTCACCGAGGCGTTGGACAAACCGGTTCCCGTGCCTTCGCTGCGGATCCATGGCGCGAAGGATCCGGTCATGCTCCTTGCCACGGCCGAAGCGTCACGCCGATGGCTCGGGCGCGACGCACCGCTGCAGGTGCTGGCTGACGTGGGCCATTACCCGCACGAGGAAGCACCAGACACCGTCAACAAAGCCCTGAAATCCTGGCTCTCCGGGACTTTCCAGTTCTAGGCCGCGCAGGCCCCGGTGTCGACCCGGCGGGTCAGCCGGGGCGCCTGCTGCACCTCGTCCGAGACCTCCTTGGCGGTCAACACGAAGCCCGTCTCGTCGTCGTCCACCGCGGCACCGAACACCACGCCGACCACGTTGCCACTCGGGTCGACCAGCGGACCGCCGGAGTTACCGCTCTGCACCTTGGCGCGCACTGTGAACACGTCTCTGGTGACCGTGCTGGCGTCGTAGATGTCCGGGCCACGCAGGTTGATCCGCTCACGGATCCGCGCCGCTGACGCGGTGTACGGACCGTCCAACGGGTAGCCGAGCACAATGCTGGAGTCACCCTTGTTGGCTTCGTTCGCGGCGAACTGCAACGGCCGCGCGTTGAGCTCAGGCACCGACAGGATCGCCACGTCGACCAACGGGTCGTACAACACGACGCGAGCGTCGAGCTGGCCGGCGTCGGTCTCCACGGACACCTGGTCGGTTCCGGCGACCACGTGCGCGTTGGTCATCACGCGCTGCGGCGAGATCACGAACCCGGTGCCTTCCAGCGCACGCGAACACGACTGGGCCCGCGCGTGGATCTTCAGCACGCTCGAGCGGACCCGCTGCACGACCGGGCTGGACTGCAACGCCGGGTCCGGCGGGCTGGTGTCGACCAGCGGTGTCTGCGAGAACGGCCCGACCACGCTGGGGAAACCCGAGTCGTCGAGCAGCTTCTTCACGCCGTTGGGCAGTTTCTCGGCACCCGGCGGCATGATGTCGTCGACGCCGCCCAGCACGACCGAACCGCGAATCGCCTGCGCCAGGCCGGGCAGGCCGGTGACCGTGGTCAGCGGCAGAGCGATGATCCAGGCGACCACGAACACCACGACGCCCTGCACGAGCGCACCGAGGATGCTCTCGACCGGCGTGAGGTTGGGCGTCTTCATCTTCCGGCGCAGGGTTCTGCCTACCCACACCCCGGCTGTCTCACCCAGAGCGACCAGGAACACCACGATCGCGATGAAGAAGGCGGCCCGGGTGGCGAAGTTGGTGAAGTTCTCCACGATCAGCGGCGCGATGACCGCGCCGAGCACCAGCCCGCCGAACACGCCGATCAGGGCCGGCAGCGCGATCACAACGCCCTGCCGTGCGCCGGAAATCGCGGCAAGCACGACAAGTGCGAGCACCAGCACGTCGACCCAGTTCAAGCTTCACTCCTCTGGACGGCTAGACCGCCACGCTACGTCAAGTTCCCGGACATCGTTCGTGTCCCACGGCACTTCCCAGCCGCCGACCGCCAGCACGACCGTCAGCAACGCCGCCGTGAAGCCCCACACCAGCATGCCCGGCGCGGAGAACGCGGGCCCGGTGAACCCGGACGGGTGGCGGACCATGAAGCGGTTCGCCGGATTCGCCAGGTGATCAATGGGGATGCGGGCGACGGCCGCGGTCTCCGCCGGATCGACCGCCCGCACCGGCGAGGGGGTGTGCCAGTACGCGAGTACAGGCGTGACAAGGAACTTGGAAACGGGCACATACAAAGCGGGCATAACGGCGACCGGCTGGACACCGGGCAGGAACACCCCGGTTTCCTCAGCCGCCTCACGAAGCGCGGTCCCGATCGGGAAGTCGTCGCCCTCGTCGGCTTTCCCGCCGGGGAACGCGACCTGGCCCGCGTGCGAGCCCAACGCGTCCGACCGCAGCAACAACAACACATCCGGCCCGTTGGGGCCTTCGGCGAGCAGGATCAGCACGGCCGCGTCCCGCGCGATCACGTGATCAGGCGGGCTGAGCCTGCGGAACACCTCGGCGTCCATCTCCCGGGTGCCCTCGACGAGTTTGCTCATCCAGTGCGGCACATCGGCCGGATCCACCAGCGGACCGTGCGTCATCGGCCTACCGCCTCGCGTACGTCCGCCACAGACTTGAACACGCGCGGATCGTTGACGAAGTTCACCGTTCCCTGCGCGTCGATCAGGTACGACGCGGGCAGCGCGTCCGGCACCTTCAGCGCCTTGCGCACCGAGCCGTCCTTGTCGAGCAGCGCGGGCAGTTTGATGCCCAGGTTCGTCAGCATCGCGATCGCGGTGGACTGGTCGCTTTCGATCGCGAGCGTCACGACCGGGATCGCGTCCGGCTCGGCGGCGTAGGCCGAGAGCACGGGCAGTTCGTCCTGGCACGGCGGGCACCACGTGGCCCAGACGTTCACCAGGACCGGCCCGGCAAACGCTTGCGCGACGTCCGCGACACCGCCGTCGGCCAGGCAAGTCGCCTTCAGACCCTGCATGGTCTCCAGTGCGACGCCCTGCCGTGCGCACGTCGGCAGGTTGGTCTTGATCGGCTCAGGCGGCGGTGCTGCCTGAGCCGGTGTTTCCTCATCGCGCGGCCATAAGGCGATCGCCCCGGCCACGACCAAGACCAGCGCGACAATCGCCCAGCGAACCCTGACGCTCAACCGACCGCCTTGCGCTTCGGCTTGCCGGCCTTCTCGGCGAGCGCGATCAAGTGCTCGGCCTCCACGCCCTTGACGAGCTTGGCGGCCACTTCGAACTCCGTCGGGCCGGTGCCGTACGACGGGCAGTCCTTGGCCAGCAGACATGCGCCGCATGCGGGCTTCTTCGCGTGGCAGACGCGGCGGCCGTGGAAGATGATCCAGTGCGATGCCATCGTCCAGTCCTTGGGCGGCAACAGCGCGCCGACCGCGTACTCGACCTTGACCGGGTCCTCTTCGGCCGTCCACTCCCAACGCCGGACGAGCCGGCCGAAGTGCGTGTCCACGGTCAGCCCTGGGACGCCGAACGCGTTGCCCAGCACGACGTTCGCGGTCTTGCGGCCAACACCCGGCAGCGTGACGAGCTCTTCCATCGTGCCGGGGACCTCGCCGTTGTAGCGCTCGACCAGCGCCGCGCCGAGACCGATGAGAGCGGCGGCCTTGTTGCGGTAGAAGCCCGTCGGCCGGATCAGCTCCTCCAGCTCGGTGCGGTCGGCGCCGGCGTAGTCCTCGGCGGTCTTGTACTTCGCGAACAACGCGGGCGTGGTCAGGTTGACCCGGACGTCCGTGGTCTGCGCGGACAGCACGACCGCGACGATCAGTTCAAGCGGGTTGGTGAAATCCAGCTCGGCACGCGCGTCCGGAAACGCCTCCGACAACGCGCGGATCATCCGGCGGGCACGGCGGACCAACCCCGTCGCCGGCTTGACCGTCTGCCCGGGGGGCTGCTTGGTGGCGGGAGGCACGGGACTAGCCTACGGGCCGCCGAACAACGTCGACCGACCCCAGACGTCTTAGTCAATGTGCCGATGCAAGCACGTTAAGCGAGGATCAAACCGATGGTGGCTGTCTGGTTCGTGTTCGTGGTACCGCTCGTGATCATGCTCTTCGCGCTGTTCATGGAGCGCGTCGAGACCCGCCTGCGGGACGCGGCGGTGCGTGAGGATGAGGTCACCCAGCTGCTCGAGGACATGCGTCCAGACGAGGCCCGCGCGCTCTACGGCCACGGCATCGGTCGCGCTCTGGACCTTTTCCGGCTCCGCCGCCGCGGCGGGCGCGCCGCGCGGACAAGGCAACGCGTGCGCATGTGACTACCACGCGGTAGCGTGCGGCGTGCCCGGTAAGTGCATCCGGGTGAACGTCCTACACTGCAGGTAGTGAAGACGGCGACGGCGTCTAGTTCGCCGTGTCTCGACAGGAGGGACGAGCGTGGACGAGACCCTGGCCAGGGCAGGCATCTTCCAGGGGGTTGAGCCCGCGGCAGCCGAGGCGCTGAGCCAGACGCTCGAGAACGTGGAATTCCCCCGTGGGCATGTCATCTTCGCCGAGGGTGAGCCCGGCGACCGGCTGTACATCATCCTGTCCGGCAAGGTGAAGCTTGGCAGGAAATCGCCAGACGGGCGGGAGAACCTGCTCGGCATCTTCGGGCCGTCCGACATGTTCGGTGAGCTCTCGATCTTCGACCCGGGCCCGCGCACCTCGACGGCGACGACCGTGACCGAGGTCCGCGCGGTGACGATGGGTCGCCCGGAACTGCGGCAGTGGATCGCCACCCGCCCGGAGATCGCGGAGCAGCTGCTGCGGGTCGTGGCGCGCAGGCTGCGCCGGACCAACGGCATGCTCGCCGACCTGATCTTCACCGACGTGCCCGGCCGGGTCGCGAAGGCGCTGCTCCAGCTGGCGCAGCGGTTCGGCAGCCAGGAGGCTGGCCTGCTCCGGGTCACGCACGACCTGACCCAGGAAGAGATCGCCCAGTACGTCGGTGCGTCCCGGGAGACGGTCAACAAGGCTCTCGCGGACTTCGCACACCGCGGCTGGCTGCGGTTGGAAGGCAAGAGCGTCCTGATCCTGGACCCCGAGCGCCTGGCCCGCCGCGCCCGCTGACCAGACCACCCGAAAGGCCCCGGCCCAGCCGGGGCCCTCGCGTGTCCACCGTTGCAGCCCCCCGAGATGCACTTTCAAGCACGCCGTGTCCACCGCTGCAGCACCATGAGATTGCCGCTCGAGGGGACCACCTAGCCTCTCCCCCGGCGCGTGTCCACCATTCCGGCACGGTGAGTCAAACTGCTCGACTCGCTTCCAGCTCCGCTGGTTTTCGCCGTTCGCCGCTCGCGTTCAACACACCATGCCGGAGCTGGTGGACACGCGCGGGTTTCCTTTCTCTGCCCGCTGTCGCTTCGCTCCCGCGGTACGAGAAAGGCGCCTGGCGGCCACCCCCGACGTGGCCACCAGGCGCCTTTCTTCTTCGCGCGAGCCATCCCCCGACGGTCCGCGCTCCCCGCCCTCCGTGCGTCTTGGCCCCGACCCTTCCGCCGGAGGGAGCTTGTTGCGCCGCCTGCTGTGTACCCGGGTGACCGGCGGCGAAATCCACCATCGCCCGAGGGACCCCTGCTCCTCAAGTCTTTTCACCCTCCAGGACTCGGTTGAGTCGTATTCGTTGCGCGAGTTCGCAGCGAATTCACTTTCCGTTACGGAACCGTGATCCACTTGTCCAGCGATTGCCCCGATCGGACGAAGGTGAGGAAACCCACCGTAATTTAGTGGTACGGGTGTACCAGTTGACCTCATACTGGTACGCGTGTCCCACAACGTCTCGTTCGCCGACTACCGGACCGCCCTGACCACTCCTGGCGCTCGCGGCCCGATGATCGCCGCCGTGTTCGCCCGCCTGCCGATCGCGATGGTCGGCTTCGCGCTGCTGTTCTACGTGCAGCGCACGACAGGTTCGTACGCGACCGCGGGCCTGGTGTCGGCGGGCGCGCTGGTTGGCGCCGCCATCGGATCGGTGCTGCAGGGCCGGGTCATGGACCGCCTTGGACCGAGTCGTCCGCTGCTGGTCACGTCCTCCGCTTTCGTCGTCTTCGTGACGATCGCCGTCATCAGTGTGGAGTCAGGCGCGAGCACTCCGGCCCTCGTGGCGTTCGCCTTCTTGGTCGGCAAGACACAGCCGACCGTCGGTTCCGCGTCGCGGACCTTGTGGTCTCGGCTGTTGCCCGCGGGCCGCACGCGTCAGGCCGCGTACAACTACGACGCGATCAGCATCGAGGTGTTCTTCATCCTCGGACCAGGTCTGGCCGGGCTGCTCGCGGCGCTGCCGTGGGCCGGTACGGGCGTGCTGATCAGCGCGGCAACCCAGGCAGTCGGGGCGGTCGCGTTCGCGCTGACCAAGACCGTTCGCGCGCAGCGGCCGATGGCGGTGCAGAGTGGGTCGCGTCTGCTTGGCCCACTGGTCAGCCCGGGTATGTGGACCGTCATCCTCGCGGTGATGGGCTTCGGCGTAGTGATCGGTTTCGTCGAGGTCGCGGTTCCTGCCGCGGCGACAGCGGCCGGTCAGCAGGCGATGGGTGGCCTGATGCTCAGCGTCTGGTCGATCAGCTCGGTGATCTTCGGCGTGATCTACGGGATGCGCCCGTGGCCACGGCCGTTGCACCTGAGGCTGCCCGTCCTGCTTGGTGTGTTCGCCATCCTCGTCACGTTCTCGGCCATCCCGACCACGTTGTTCTGGTTGGGGGCGACGCTGCTGATCGCCGGCGCGATGATCACCCCGCAGTCGACGTCGCACTCGACCGCTCTGGAGCAGGTCGCGCCGCCGAGCACGATGACCGAGGCCTTCGGCTGGGTGATCACCGCTGTCACGCTCGGCCTCGCGCTGGGGCAGTCGGTGAGCGGCTACTTGGTCGAGCACGTCAGCGTGTCGTCCGCGTTCGTCGCGGCGGCGGTCGCCGGTGTCATCTTCGCCGGCCTGGTGTTCGTGTTCCGTGGCACGATCGCGGCAGGTGTGCCTGGCCGGAAAGCAGACCACGCACTCGCGAGCTAAAGAGCTAGGAGAACCATGCGTCGCCTGATCATCGACACTGACCCTGGCGTTGACGACGCCTTCGCCATCGCGTTGGCGGCTCGCCATCCGGACGTCGACCTGCTCGGGGTCACCACCGTGGCAGGCAACATCGGCATCGAGCACACCACACGCAACGCGCTGAACATCCTGTCGCTGTGCGGGCGTGAGGACGTTCCTGTCGCAGTGGGTGCGGACAAGGCCCTGTGCAGGCCGCCCCGCACCGACGACGCACACGGCAATGACGGCCTCGGCGGGCACGGGTACAACATCGGTACTTCGTCGGCGAGCGTGGACCCGCGCGACGCCGTGACGTTCATGGTCGATCAGCTCAGCGCGGCCACGGAACCGGTCACGATCGTCCCGATCGGGCCGTTGACCAACATCGCGCTGCTGCTGGCCGCGCACCCGGGGATCAAGTCCAAGATCGACCGGCTGGTGATCATGGGCGGCGGCATCTCCGGCGGGAACATCACGTCGACCGCCGAGTTCAACGTGTGGGTCGACCCCGAGGCGGCGCGACGGGTGCTGGTCGTGGAGGACGTCCCGGTCACGCTCGTCCCACTGGACATCACGATGAAGTGCGCGGTCGGCGACGAGTGGCTGTCCGCGGTCTCGTCGGCCAACGCCGTCGGCCGTGAACTGGCCGCGATGACGCCGCACTACCGGGAGTTCTACCGGCAAGAAGTCGGCAGGGACGACTTCATCATGCACGACGCCATCGCGGTCGCCGAGGCGATCAGGCCGGGCATCCTCAAGACCACGCCGCTGGAGCTGGAGATCGACTGCACCGACGGACCGGGCAGCGGCGCGACCTTCGCCGATCTGCGCAACGGCCTCAAGCCGCCGGCTCACCGCCTGGTCGACGTCGCACTGGACGCCGACGTCGACGAGTTGCGCGCCTTCGTGCGTGACGAGCTGACCAGCCGGTACTAACGGAAGAAGATCGGATTCGTCAACGCCACCATGGTGTCCCGTGTGGTCGGTGTCGGCTCCTCACGCCGGATCTCGACGCGAACCCATTTGCTGTAACGGCTTTGCGTCGTCCACATGATCGTCGCACCCTCAGCGGGAACGTAGCCGCCCCACTGGGGACCGTGGTGGTCCAGGATCCGGACATGCGTGTCGGGCGCGCCGCTTGCCTTGATCTCAATGGCGATCGGCGTGCCCGGATCGGTTTTCATGGTCTCGCCGATGCCCACGGTCGTGCCGCCCGCGGTCGCGGTGAATTCGAGTTGGACACTGGACGACTCGGCGATCCAGTTGCGTCCCTTGGCAAAGCCCTCCATCAGCTGACTGCCGGTCAACCCGTCGGCCAGGACTACGTTGTGCGGCAAGCCAACTCGGTCACCATGGGTGTGCGAGTCGCTGTTGCCGACCGCGGGAATCCAGCGTCCGGCACGCAACAAGCCGTCCCACGCGATGACCGCGGCCTCGTCGTCCAGCGTCCACGGTCCGTTCCAGATCTCGACCAGATCCGCGCTTTCGTAGCCATATTCCCAAGTGCAGCCGATGCACGGGCCGAACGGGTGCGCCGCGACGACCAGGCCGCCGGACTTGTGCACCTCGTCGACGAACTTCTGCAGCTGACGCGGGTCGTCCGCGCGGTAGCGCCAGTCGATCCAGGTGCCTGCCGGCAGGTTCCACGCAGGCCAGTGCCCGGTGCGGGTGGTGACCTCTTCTCCGTTGAGGATCAACAGGTCCTCGGTCGCATGGTCGCCCCACTGCAGGTGGGCGCTCGGAGTGTTGTGCTCAGTGGAAACGATGAAGTCCAAGCCCGCCGCGCGTGCGTCGGCGACGAGTTCTTCCGGTTTGCGTCGACCGTCCGAGTAGATCGTGTGCAGGTGGCCGTCGCCTCGGTACCAGCTCTTCCCACGGTCAGCTTGCGGCGCCCTCGCGGGTGCCGGGTTCGGCTGGAACGCGGGACCATCGAGTCCAAATCGGACAGTCACGTCCACTTCGAACGTCATGCCTTGCGGGGAAACCGTGTACGGCGCGAGGATGATCTGCCATTCCCCGGGCTCGATCGGCCCGGGCAGGTAGCCGGGCGTCGCTTCGGTCGCGTTGACCACGAATCGGTCCCGCGCACCACCGGACCAGCCGCGGAACTGTTCGTGCGGCCCGAAAACGCCGATGTCCAGCGCGTTGCCCTTGACGCCTGGCGGGACGTCCGGCCTGTCGTAGCGGTAGACGACCTCGATCTCCCGGACACCTTCGGGGATCTCGACCGGCAGGTAGTGCCAGTCCGGTGCGCCCGGGTCGAACGCGCCGGTGATCGTCCAGACCTGATCATCCGTCATATTCACGAACCTACCTGCGAAAACACGAAATTGTCACAGGTGCCCGCTACGGTGCGGAGCATGGACCTGACCGCCACCACGACAGACCTGGCCAACGCGGCCGCCGAGGCAGTGCGCCTGCTGCCCGGCCGGACGCTCGACCCTGTGCTCGCCGGGCTGCTGCTGACCACGACGGACGACGGCGTCGTCCTCGCGGGCAGCGACCGGGAGCGTGCCATCCGGCTGTCCTGCTCGGCCGCCGTGCACACACCGGGGCGTGTGCTCGTACCGGCCAAGCCGTTCGCCGAAACGTTGCGCGCCTTGGACGTACCGATGGTGCGTATCGCCGTGGAAGGTGCGCGGTTGGCTGTCCGGACGCCGAATGCCCGATTCGCGTTGCCGCTCCTCGACGCGGATCTGCACCCCGGCGTGCCCACCGCGCCTCCGCTCGCGGGGTCGGTCGACGGCGACCTGTTCGTCGCCGCACTGACGACCGTCGCCGCGACCGCTTCCCGTGATGAGGCGCTGCCGTTGTTCACCGGCGTACGGGTCCGCGCCGACGGTGACCGGTTGGTGCTGGCCGCGACGGACCGCTACCGCATGGCAGTCGCTTCCCTGCCGTGGACGCCGGTCGCCGCGGACCTCGACGCACTGATCCCGGCAACGCTCTTGGCCGAAGTCGCCAGACAAGCCCGGGGCCAGGTCGCCCTGCACGTCGACGACAACCGCGTCGGCCTGGCGTGGGACAACTCGGTCGTCACCACAGCACTGCTGGACGGTTCGTTCCTCAGCGAAAGCAAGCTGGTTTTGTCCGCTGTGGACACCACTGTCGAGCTGGACGCCGACGCACTGCTGGCCGCCGTCCGACGAGTCGCGCTCTACGCGGACAGCCGAGGCGTGCTCAAAATCGAGGTCGGCGACAACGAGATCCGCCTGCGCACCGCGGACCAGCAAGCAGGCGAAGCCGAGGAGACACTCAAGGCCGACGTGTCCGACGGCCGCACATCGCCGTCATTCCAGTCACGGTTCTTGATCGACGCCCTGAAGCCGTTCTCCGGCGGCCGAGTCCGCCTAGCCATCCAGCCAGGCATGCGCGCAACCGTATTCAGCTCACCCAATGCCGAGGAGGTGATGGACCTGCGCTACATGGTCGCGCCAATGCGCCCACCAGCCACCTGACGGGCGTGTCCACCACACCGACACCATGAGATGCACATTCCGGCACCACGAGATGCGCATTCCGGCACCGCGAGTTCGCCGGTCCGGTGCGCGCAGGGGAATTTCATGGTGCGGCAGTGGTCGACACGGGGTGTCGGAAAGGCGGACACGAGGTGCCGGAAAGGTGGACACGCGGGTTCAGGGTGTCGGGATGCTGCGCAGGTATTCCAGCTGTGCGCGGACCGACCACTCCGCTGGCTCCCACAAGGACTTGTCCACGTCCGCGTAGACGACTTCGACGACCTGGCGGGCTGTCGCGTCCGGGCCGAGCTGCTCCAACGCGGCACGGACCTGGTCGAGACGTTCCTCGCGATGCGCCAGGTATTCGCTGGCGACGGCGGCGAGGTCTGGGAGTTCCTCGCCGTGGCCGGGCAATGCGGCGACTCCGGGGATTGTCCGCAGGAGGCGCAGGGTGTCGAGGTAGTGGCCGAGTGAGGAGATCACCGTTGTGCCGCGGCCGAGGATGGTGTCGCCGGTCAGTACTGCGTCGTCGAGCTGGAAGCAGATCGAGTCGTCGGTGTGGCCTGGGGTGTGCAGGACGGTCAGCTCGAGGCCGGCTGCGGTGACGACTTCGCCGTGCGACACGGGGTCGGCGTCGCGGCAGAGCTTGCGGTCGAACGCGCGGATCGGAGCTCCGGTGAGCTCGGCCAACCGAGGGGCGCCACCGACGTGGTCCTCGTGGTGGTGGGTCACCAGGATCAGCGCGATCGGGCCGGTGTCCGCTACCCGGGTCAGGTGTGGGATGTCCTCGTAGCCGGGGTCGACGACGATGTAGTCCTCGGCGTCCGGGCCGCGCAGCAGCCAGGTGTTCGTGCCGTCGAGTGTCATGTGGCCGGGGTTGTTCTCGAGCATCACCGATGCGGTCGGCGTGACCTCACGCAACACGCCATACGCCGGGTGCTTCACGCGTCCTCCTCAGCCGAGGGTGTCGTCCGGTCGGGCGTCCAGGTGACCGACAGCCCGGTCGTAGGCCGGGTCGCCGGGCAGGACCGGCCGCAGGATCCGGCCTTCCCTGATCACCTTGGGAATGATCTTGCTGATCGTCCGGTCCGTGGCCATCGCGTCGGCGACGGTCGCCTTCTCGCCGAGTTCGGTCAGGGTCATCCAGGTCGGCGGCAGCAGGCCGCGTTCGCCCGCTTTCCACAGGCCGATCGCATCGGCCGGGCGGCGCCATTCGGCGTGGTCCGCCTCGGACGTCGATCCGTCCGCGCGCTGGCCTTCCGGGAGTGCGGCGATGAAGAACTTCGTGTCGTAGCGCCGCGGTTCTTCGGCGGGCGTGACCCAGTTCGCCCACGGCCGCAACAGGTCCGCACGCAGCACGAGCCCAGTGTCCGCGAGGAACTCGGCGAACGAGAATTCGCGCTCTACCAAGGACTTCCGAGCACCGGCGTAGGGCTGAGTGTCGGATACCACGCTGTCGGCGGACGGGCCTGCCAGCAGGACGCCGGATTCCTCGAATGTCTCGCGCACAGCCGCGCACACCAGAGAACGGGCGAGCGGCACCGGACAGGCGAACTTCGAAGCCCACCACTCGGCCGGCGGACCGGCCCACGCGATGTCCGCGTCGGCGTCTCGCCGGTCCACGCCTCCGCCGGGGAACACGCTCATCCCGCCCGCGAACGCCATGCCGACGACCCGGCGCAGCAGGAAAGCCTCGATCCCGGCCGAGGTGTCACGCAGCAACACCACTGTGGCCGCGTCCTTCGGCGTCACCGGCGGATCAGGGAACTCGTCCGGAACCATCGATTCCGGCAGAACCATCTCCTTCGGCAGTTCACGCACTCCCCGAGCCTAAAGCCGAGATCGAAGAAGCACGCCGTGACCCCGGCCTCATTCCCCGTGGGCATACCCGGGGAGTAAATACTGGGCCCGTGGACGAACAAGTGCGGGTTGGACTGATCGGCGCCGGGCTGTGGGCGGAGCGCGCACACGCGCCTGGGCTGGCCAACCATCCAGGAGTGCATCTGACCTCCGTCTGGGCTCGTCGCCGCGAGGCTGCCGAGGCGATAGCCAAGACTTATTGCACCCAGGCCGCCGATACCCCGGCCGAACTGATCGACCAGGTCGACGCCGTCGCCTTCGCGGTCCCGCCGGAGGTGCAGGGTGAGCTCGCTCTGCAGGCGGTCAAGGCAGGCAAGCACGTGATCCTCGAAAAACCACTCGCCGCCACCGTCGACCAAGCCGAACGCCTGGCCGGTGCGATCGCCGACGCGGGTGTCGCGTCGCTCGTCTCCCTGGTCCGGCGATTCACCCAGGAAACTATGGATTGGCTCGCTGACCTGCGCACAGTGGGCGGTTGGGTCGGCGGCAACGCGCAGTGGATGTCCGGCGCGCTGCTGTCCGAGGACTACTCGGGCTCGGCGTGGCGCCACGAGAACGGCGCGTTGCTGGACATCGGCCCGCACGTGATCGACTTGATGGACGCAGCGCTTGGCAAGGTGACCGAAGTCCGTGGCGCCACGCGCGGCAAGCGCGACCTCTGGCACTTCATGCTCGGCCACGAGAACGGCGCGACAAGCACCATCACGATCTCGCTGCAGATGCCGCTGGAGCCGACGGTGGTCGACTTCAGCGTGTACGGCGACCGCGGCTACCGGCTGCTGCCTGGCCGCCAAACACCGTCAGACCAGGCTTTCACCGTCATGCTGGACGACTTCGTCGCCATGGTGCACAGCGGCACAACCGAGCACCCCTGCGACGCCCAGCGCGGCCTTCACCTGCAACGCGTCATCGAAGCGATCACCGAAAAAGTGTCGTAGGTGTTTGGCCGGTTGGCACCGGCCAAACACTCAGGCTCCGGGTGGGAAGCGAGGTGGCTCGGCCGAACCGCCCGCGGTCGGCGGGACGCCGTTGATGATCCGCGGCGTCACCGTCGAAGGGGTCTGCCACTTGGGCTCGGGATCCGAGTGGCGGCTGGACTTGTCGGTCTGCCAGCTCAGCTTCTTGTTGCTGGACGCCGCCTCGGCCTGCTCCCGCTTGGCCAGCTCTTCCTGCAGCTGACGCAGCAGGTCGCGTTCCTGGTCGTTGAGGTCGCTGTCCTCGAACGTGTCCTTCGACGACAGCGAGGTCGGCGACAGCGAGGTCGGCGACGGCGCTGGGGCCGGCTTCTTCGGCTTGCCGGCAGGCTCCGGCTCGTCGACAACCGGGCTTGCCTGACGCAGGGCTGGCTGGTCGAAGTTCGGCCGCTCGGGCCGGGCAGGTGGTTCCGGCGCCGCGTCGACGACGGGGTCGATCACCGGGTCGAGGACGTTCGTCGTCTCCTTGGGCGAAGGCTTGGGCGCCTTGGCCGGGGTGGTCGACGGCGAGTCCATCTCCGGGATCCAGCTGCTGGTCGCGGGCTGATCCTCGACCGGAGCCGGGACCGGGACCGGGACCGGCAGCGGGACCGGAGCCGACGGGACGTCTTCCTTCCACGAGTCACGCTGCTGGCCCCACGTCCGCGGCACCTCTGAAGCAGGCTCCTCGGGCGCGCCTTCGAACGACACCCGGCGCGCCTGCTGCATGCCCTGGCGGTGGTACTCGGTCAGCGGGGAGTTGTCGCGCAGCACCTCGACCGCCGCGCGGATACCGGCCCGCCGCAACGCGTGCTCGATCCGGTACGCGGTCGCGGGCGGGAAGCCACGCGGTCCGATCTCGACGAGCACGATCCGGTGCGGCACCGGCCCAGCCACGGCTCCTGCCGGGGTGGTCCGCCACACGCACCACAGCGCACGCACGTCCGGCAGCACCTCGAGGATGCGGTGCACGGCCTCGCTGACGCCTGCCTCAGCCCCGCCGATCTGCGAGTCCACCAGTCCCGGGTGGAACTTGTGCACCGGCGGGCGGGCCCTGCCGTCGTCGACCTTCAGCTGCTGGATCAGGGTCGTGTCGCAGTTCGCCTCGGCGAACATCGCGTCCAGGTCCCGGCGCTCCACCGGCGACAACGGGATCCGCCCGGCGACCAGGCAGCCCGCGATCAGTTCCAGCGAGCGGTCCAGTTCCGCCGATGCCAGCAGCTCACGGGCATCGGTCAGGGCGTCGTCGTCCAACCTGCCCGCGAGGCCCAGCAAAAGGTCATGGACACGGATCGGGAGTGCGACGCGGTCTGCGACCTGGGTCACGACTTCTCTCCATTCCAGCTGGTCGAGCGGGCGCGTCAGCTCGGGACCAGATGGCCCCCTTCTGCCGCACCCATGGCCAACGGCACCGACGCAGCCAGTGCCGCCTGGTGATACCGAGGAAGCAGGATGCCCCTCGGGATCACCTCGACGCTCGGTTCGTGTTCACCGAGCGCTCGCAGTACGCGCTGCAGCTCGCCTGAGAGCTTCGCGCACTGCGTGGTCGCGGTCACCAAGACGACCCGCGTGGCCTGACCACCACCCGTTCGTGGCAGCCGCCACGTTCCGCGAACCTCACCGATATCGGTGCGGTCCCGAACAATCGCCCCGAGGACTACGCCCGCGGAGTCACCCATGCTCACCCATTCGGGCGACTCCGACGTGAAGGTGTAGTCGACTTCGGCGATTTCGTCTACCCATGGAAGCGCATTCAGCCGCTCCGGATCTGCTCCAGCCGGCCGCAATGCGTTCGTGAGCAGGCGAGACTCTTCGGCTGTGAGTCCGACACGTTCTCGCAACAGAGTGAGCGGCAACGTGCGCGCGAGTGCGGTCACCGCACCCGCGGCGAGCCAGTCACGGAAGCGCCAGAGCTGACGGTCAGGCAGTCGACCGGCCAGCCGCAGCAGCAGCTCGTGGCAGTCCGACTCGGCGTAGCTGTCCATTGGAGCTTCTCCTCCCACCGGCGGGCTCAACCCACCTCGAAGATCACTTCGACCTCGACCGGCGCACCGAGCGGCAGCTCAGCGACACCGACCGCGGCGCGGGCGTGCCTGCCCGCATCCTCGAACACCTCGCCGAACAGCTCCGAGGCGCCGTTGATCACGGCGGGGATCGCCGTGAACCCTTCGGCGGCGGCGACGAAACCGCCCACCTTGACCACGCGTACCACCGCGTCGATCCCGACGAGGCTGTGCACGGCGGCGAGTGCATTCAGCGCGCACGTACGGGCGTGTGCCTTGCCCTCCTCCGGGCTGATCTCGCCGCCGACCTTGCCAGTAGCGGCGAGCGCGCCCTCGATGAAGGGCAGCTGACCGGAGACGTACACGTGCGATCCCGACTTCACGGCGGGCACGTACGCGGCGACCGGCGCCGCGACCGTGGGCAGCTGAATGCCCAGCTCAGAGAGCTTCGCCGACCAACTCATGCCTTAGGCCGCTTCAGGAAGGCGACGAGCTGCTCACCGGTCGGTCCCGGCTGCACGGTGACGAGTTCCCAGCCGTCCTCGCCCCACTGGTCGAGGATCTGCTTGGTGGCGTGCGTCAGCAGCGGAACGGTCGCGTACTCCCACTTGGTCATGAGCCGGAGACTATCCCGTGTCCGTTACGTGACCGCCCGGACGTCCGGGTAGCGTCAGCGTGTGGAGACGTGGCGAGTCATCGCGGGCATACTGATCGCCATCGGCGGCGTGATCCTTGTGCTGCTGGCCATGGCACAGACGCGTGACCGCAAAGGCGCGACCAACTCGAGTGTCGCGCTCGCCGGTGCGATCTCGTTGACCATCGTGGTGTTGCTCTGCGTGTTGTCCCTGACGGTCCTGCCGGGTCCGGTGGTGTGGGTGATCGTCGCGGCCGTCGGAGTCGTCAACACAGTGCTCTTGCTCACGAGCTGATGCTTGTCGGCAGCACAGGGTTAATCCGACATTTACGCTGAACTTGTGACCACCCCTGTCGTTGGTTGGACCGATCACGTAGCCAGAGCAAGGCTGCACGTGGTGACCGGCAAGGGCGGGACCGGCAAGACCACCGTGGCCGCGGCGCTGGCGATCGCGCTGGCGACCGGCGGGAAACGAGTTCTGCTCGCCGAAGTCGAGGGCCGCCAGGGCATCGCGCAGCTCTTCGACACCCAGCCGCTGCCGTACGAGGAGCAGCGCATCGCGGCCGCACCGGGTGGCGGCGAGGTCCGTGCCCTGCACGTGGACGCCGAGGCCGCGCTGCTGGACTACCTGTCGATGTTCTACAACCTGGGCATCGCCGGGCGGACGCTGCGCCGGATGGGCGCGATCGACTTCGCCACCACGCTGGCTCCTGGCCTGCGTGACGTGCTGCTCACCGGCAAGATCAAGGAGACAGTCGGGCGTACCGGCGACAACGGGCGGCACGTGTACGACGCGGTTGTCCTCGACGCCCCGCCGACCGGCCGTATCGTGAAATTCCTCGACGTCACAAGGGCCATGGCCGATCTGGCGAAAGTCGGCCCGATCAAAGGCCAGAGTGAGGGCGTCGTCCGGTTGCTGCACTCCGACGACACCGCGGTGCACCTGGTCACGCTGCTCGAGGAGATGCCGGTCCGGGAGACGATGGAAGCCGTCGGCGAGCTGGACGGCGCCGATCTGCGGCCGGGTGCGGTGATCCTCAACCGGGTCCGCCCGCCGCGCCTGCCGGCCCGATCGGTCACGTCCGCGGCCGGAGGTCGTGTTGACGGGTCGCGCATCCGTACCGGCCTTGAGGCTGCCGGGATCGACCTGGCCCCGGATGTGCTGGACGGCCTGGTGGCTGAAACGGTCGAACACGCCATCCGCGTGCAGGCCGAGAGCGCTTCGCGCGAGGAGCTCGCCGAGAGCGACCTGCCCGCCTTGGAGCTGCCGGAGATGACCGACGGAGTCGACGTGGCCGCGCTGTACGAAATGGCCGAGATCATGGTCGAACAGGGGGTCAGGTGACCACCACCCCAGCACTGAAGGTCGACGAGCTGATCGACGACGCGTCCACCAAGGTGATCGTCTGCTGCGGCTCCGGCGGCGTCGGCAAGACCACCACCGCCGCCGCCCTCGCGGTGCGGGCCGCTGAGCGCGGCCGCAAGACCGTCGTGCTGACGATCGACCCCGCGCGACGGCTCGCGCAGGCGCTTGGCCTTCCTGAGCTGGGCAATCAACCGCGCAAGGTCGAGGTCGACGGGTTCGAGCCCGCCGGTGAACTGTCCGCGATGATGCTGGACATGCGCCGCACGTTCGACGACATGGTGCACGCGCACGCCGGGCCGGAAAAGGCCAAGGAAGTGCTGGCCAACCCGTTCTACCGGACCATCTCCAGCTCGTTCTCCGGCACGCAGGAGTACATGGCGATGGAGAAGCTCGGGCAGCTGGCCGCGGACGGCGAGTGGGACCTGATCATCGTCGACACGCCGCCGAGCCGTTCGGCACTGGACTTCCTCGACGCGCCGCAGCGCCTGTCGACCGCGCTGGACGGCCGGATGATCAAGCTGCTGGCAGGTCCGGCGAAGGCAGGTGGCTGGGGGCTGCGCAAGATCGTCGGCGCCGGGTTCTCGCTGTTCGCGAAGGCCGTGTCGACGATCGTCGGCGGGCAACTGCTGGCGGACGCGTCCGCGTTCGTGCAGGCCTTCGACAGCATGTTCGGCGGGTTCCGGGAACGCTCGACCCGCACGTACGAGCTGCTCAGGTCGGGCGGGACGGCGTTCCTGGTCGTCGCGGCGCCCGAGCCGGACGCGTTGCGTGAGGCCAGCTACTTCGTGGAACGACTGGCAGGTGAGTCGATGCCGCTGGCCGGGCTCGTGGTCAACCGCACCCATCCGGTGCTGGCCGGCCTGCCCGGCCCGAAGGCCTTGGCGGCCGCCGAGGCGCTGGAGCGTCGTGGCGACTCGCCGCTGGCAGCGGCGGTGCTAAGGCTGCACGCCGACCGCGTGTCCGTCGCGGACCGGGAAGCACGCCTGGTCGCCCGGTTCACCCGGGCGCATCAGGGTGTGCCTGTCACCCGCGTGCCCGCCATGCCGTCGGACGTGCATGACCTGGCGGGCCTGCGGCAGATCGGTGAGCAGCTCAGCTCGGGCTGAACTTCATCCGACGCGAGCGTCCTCCGATTGCTCGCGGCGTGCGTTGTCCAGCAGGTCGCGCCACGATGTGACGTCCGGCCTGCGGCGCAACAGCGCACGGCGCTCGCGTTCGGTCATCCCGCCCCAGACGCCGAACTCGATTCTGTTGTCGAGCGCCTCGGCGAGGCACTCGGTGCGCACCGGGCATGCCACGCATACCAGTTTGGCCTTGCGTTGTTCCGCCCCGCGTACAAAGAGCTCGTCTGGATCGTCACCGCGGCAAGCCGCGTTGACGCGCCAGTCCTGCGGTTTGGGTTGCGAATACATCTCCCCCAGCTCCTACCGTCGTGTCCATTGCCCGAAGCCCCCCGGCTCCAGCTGCCTGTCGTGACAAGATTGACGACGTTCGAACGCCCCCGGTTCCACCCCTTCGTTGACTACTTCGCACACAGGGCGCTCTGATGTCAATGCGATTGACGTAGCGTAGCCAGCGACTCTAACGGGTCACTCGGTACCCTGGCCTTCGTGCGTTTCACCAACGGCGTGTTCAAGATGCTCAGCCTGTGCCTGCTGGCGGGCGTCCTGGTAGCCGGAATCATGTTTCCGGTGGTCGGGGCACTCGGCGTGGCGTCGAACAGGGCCAGTGACACCATCGACAGCGCACAGGCGGAAATGGTCGAAGTGCCGCCTGCCTTGATCACTTCCATGGTCGCGTCGAACGGCCAGCGGATCGCCACGCTGTACGACCAGTACCGCATCCCGGTGGCGGCCGAGCAGATCTCGCCGATCATGAAGGAAGCGTTGATCTCCATCGAGGATCGGCGGTTCTACGAACACCACGGCGTGGACTGGAAAGGCACAACGCGTGCCGCTCTGAGCACGAGCGGTGGCAACCAGCAAGGTGGTTCCACACTCACGCAGCAATACGTGAAGAACTATCTGATCAATGTGGTGTACCGGAACAACAAGAGCGAGCAGCAAAAGGCTCAGGAA
The DNA here is from genome assembly GCF_900176515.1 of Kibdelosporangium aridum. Taxonomy (GTDB): domain Bacteria; phylum Actinomycetota; class Actinomycetes; order Mycobacteriales; family Pseudonocardiaceae; genus Kibdelosporangium; species Kibdelosporangium aridum. The sequence goes on along the minus strand of NZ_FWXV01000002.1, from coordinate 1,759,757 downwards.
CCCACCATCGCGCGAAAGCTGCGCGAGGCGCGGATCGCCTTGCAGCTCGAGCAGAAGATGTCGAAGGAAGCCATCATCACCGGCTACCTGAACGTGGTCGAGTTCTCCAACTCGATCTACGGCATCGGCGCGGCCGCGCAGACGTACTTCAACACCACGCCGGACAAGCTGACCGTGCCGCAGGCCGCGATGCTCGCCGGGATGGTCCAGAACCCGTCGTTGTTCAACCCGTGGCGGTTCGCCCCGAAGGCGCTGGAACGACGCAACGTCGTGATCGACACGATGATCGAGACGGGCAGGCTGACCAGGGCAGACGGCGATGCCGCGAAGGCCAGCCCGCTCGGCGTGGCCGAGGAGCCGGTCAAGCCGGCGAAGAACTGCACCGGTGCCGGTCCGGAGGCGGGGTTCTTCTGCCAGTACGTGGTGGAGTACCTGGAGAAGCTGGGCTTCACCCAGGACCAGCTGGCCATCGGCGGCTACACGATCAAGACGAGCCTCGACCTGAACGCCACCTCGCTGGCCAAGAAGGCCACGATGGACGAGGTGCCGAAGACGACAGAGGGCATCGCGAACGTGATGGCCATCGTCAAGCCGGGCAAGGAGAAACACCAGGTGCTCGCGCTGGTGTCCAACCGGGACTACGGCACGGACGCCGCGAAGGGCCAGACGACGTACCCGCAGCCGTACGGCATCGAGAACAAGTTCGGCACCGGCTCGATCTACAAGATCTTCACCGCGGCCGCGGCGCTGGAAAAGGGCCTCGGCATCAACAGCGTCATCGACACGCCGAACTCCTACACGTCCCGCCTGTTCATCGGCGGCAACCCGAAGAACTGCCCGCGCACGGAGAACCCGCGCGACGGCCGGGACACCTCCTGGTACTGCTTGAGCAACTCCGGCGACCACTACCCCGACCGGATGACGCTGCAGCAGGCGCTGGCGATGTCGCCGAACACCGGCTTCGTGAAGCTGGAGGAGATGCTCGGCAGCACCGACCCGGTCGTGGACATGCTGACCCGCCTCGGCATGCGCGACACCATGGCGTCGAACATGAACGGCAAGCCGGCCAAGCCGGGCGAGGAGACCCAGGCGCAGCACTTCAAGAGCAAGCCGGGCTACCCGGGCAACGCCGCGCTGACGCTCGGCCCGAGCCCGTTGAGCCCGCTTGAGCTGGCGAACGTGGCCGCGACGCTGATGAGCGGCGGCGTGTGGTGCCCGCCGTCGCCGATCGTCGAGATCATCGACCGCAACGGCAACCCGGTCGACATGAAAGGCAAAGAGGCGCCTTGCGAGCAGGCCGTGGCCGAGCCACTGGCCAACACCCTGGTGACGGGCCTGAGCAAGGACCGCGAGCCCGGCGGAACCGCGTACAACGCCGGACGCCGCGCGGGCTGGACCCGCCCGATGATGGGCAAGACCGGCACGACCCAGGAATTCAAGTCGGCAGGCTTCGTCGGCGCGACCCCGCAGTACGCGGGAGCAGTGCAAACCTTCAACGACGGTCCTCGCCCGAGGCCGATCCGCGACACGGATCCGCCATCGTTCTCGAACACCGGAAACATCTACGGCGGCAAGGTGCCGGCACAAACCTGGTTCGCGGCGATGAAACCGTTGCACGGCAACGAACCTGAGCTCCCACTGCCACCGGTCGACCAGAGGTACGTCGACGGTGGCCCGGAGATCAGGGTGCCTGACGTGGTCGGCAAGACCGAGCAGGAAGCGACGAACATCCTGCAGGGCGCGGGTTACCAGGTCAGCGTGGTGCAACGGGACGACAGCAGGAAACGTGGAACCGTTGTCGGCCAAACGCCTCGAGGCACCAAGCTGCCCGGCGGCACGATCACGATCTACGTGTCCACAGGCGTCGCACCGGTGCAACACGACACCACAACCAACCCGCCGCCTTCGTCAGGCGGCGCACCACCCAGCGGTGGTGAAGGCGGCGGAGGCGGGGGCGATCCCGGCGGCGGCGATCCCGGTGGGGGCGGCGGAGGCGGGGGCGGCGACCCCGGCGGCGGATAACGGAACAAAGAAGCCCGCAGGCTATGTGCCTGCGGGCCTCTATGTATGGAACGGGCTTCGAGCAGCAAAGCCTGCGGCGAACGTTCGTCAAGATTCCGCAGAATCGCTAATGCGGACTGAAGAACGGACGCCACGCGAACTGCGGCACAGCTTCGTGTCGCTCCTGTCGGATGACGGCATGTCGGTTGAGCAGACCTGGTGCCTGGTGCGGCACTGCGGAACATCGGTAAGCGAGGCTGTCTACTGTCCCCAGATCAGGCCAGTGGCCGAGGATGGGGCGGACAGCCTTTTCGCGGTAGCTCGTCCTCAGGACTCCGACGAGAATTACAAGAATTCGGCGTAAGGGACAATATGAAGACCGGCTTGTCTGGCCGGGTTTTCCCCGGAATGGATGGTGCGGCCATGTGTGCCGATGACTCGTAGCGAGAGGCCCTGCAAGGGGCGATCCCGTACCTGCTTGAGTTGCGAGCGGTAGCTGGCGACTGGCGACAAGAGCGCAAGGCGATGAGGGACCTGCACAGGTACTACCGGAACATCGGCGCTCCGTACTCCTCGACGTACGCGGACGCGATCGTCTGAGACGGTCCGAAGGCTTAGTCACTCACTTAGTTCACACAGAACGAAATTAGGGCCTGTCCACACTGCCGTGGACAGGCCCTAACCTGCGTCGGGGTGGCGGGATTCGAACCCACGACCTCTTCGTCCCGAACAAAGTCCACTGTTGTCGTCGACCTCGACGTTTACGCAAACGCCCAGGTCAGAGGCGTCGGTCAGCGTTGGTTTGCGGAGGTGTCTGGGCAGGTGGATCGGAGAGTCTTCTCCCGGATTTCTCCCATGAGTGGGCCTCGTGAGTCGGTGCGGGTCGGCGACCTCTCCGAGATGAACGACAAGAGCGGCAGCTGGCCCGTCCCAAGGAGCGCGGTGATTCAAGCTCCGACGGCTTGCACAGAAGCGGACCGTGAACACGCACTCGGTGGTCATCGGATGCTGCTAGCCAGGTGCGGCAGCTCGTGCGGCGTTTCTGATGTTGCGCCGGGTCGTGGTACCCGCCCCATACGTCACGATCATCCGTCCGAGTCAGCGGGGTCTGACAACGCACGTGCACGGTCACGTTCGCTCTCGCTGCCTGCGGAGTCTTCACACGAAGCATAGAGCTCTGCGGCCCACTGCCACGCTGAGCTCGGATTACGTAGGTAGAACCGGCGTCGCGAATCATTACGCGGCAAAGGCGTCAGCAGGCCGACCGCTACTAGGGCCATTAGCGGCTGCTGCAGGTTGCTGACCGTCACGTCCAGGGCTCGTGCGAGGTCGGTCAGGCAGACGATCCCGTCGCTTGAGTCAGCGACCGCGAGCATCAGTTCGAGCCGGTAGCGCTGACCAAACGCAGCCCGGGAGAGTTCCCGGAGCCTGGTCAAACGATCTTCCGACACACATCAATGGTACGGCTTACCCATTACGGATATCCCGTAAGATGTAACGTGGCGAGAGGTGGACTATGAGTGACCGATCCGCGATTGAGTGGACTGAGGCGACGTGGAATCCGACGACTGGTTGCGACCGCGTCTCGGCTGGCTGCGACAACTGCTACGCGTTGGCATTGGCCAAGCGGCTTAAAGCGATGGGCGCTGAGAAGTATCAGACTGACGGTGATCCTCGGACCTCGGGTCCTGGCTTCGGCGTTTCCCTGCACGAAGCCACGCTTAAGCAGCCGTACCGCTGGCGTAATCCACGCGTCGTCTTCGTCAACTCCATGAGCGATCTCTTCCATGCCAAGGTTCCGGTGAGCTTCGTCCGGCGGGTGTTCGAGGTGATCGCCGACACACCGCAGCACACGTATCAAGTACTCACAAAAAGAGCCACTCGCCTACGGAAGTTGGCTGACCAACTCGACTGGCCGGCCAACCTGTGGATGGGCGTCAGCGTCGAAAGTTCCTCCCAGCTTGGCCGCGTCGATGAGCTCCGTGCGGTCCCGGCCGCGGTGCGCTTCTTGTCGTGCGAACCACTGCTTGGCCCGCTGACGGGCCTTGAGTTGAACGGCATTGGATGGGTGATCACGGGCGGTGAGTCCGGGCCAGACGCACGGCCTGTGGATCCTGCCTGGGTGCGGGACATCCGGGACGCATGCCAGGATGCGCGAGTGCCGTTCTTCCATAAGCAGTGGGGTGGACGCACGCCCAAGTCGGGAGGGCGTGAACTTGACGGCCGGATTTGGAATGAGATGCCGATAGCGGCTACAGCATGACGACGTGTCCGGCCCGAATGATTGTGAGTTTGCGCAGCTTCTCCGCCTTGTTACGTGGCTGAACGACCTTCTCGTCAGCTAGCCGGTCCCAGGCGCGGCGCAGGTGCTTTTCACGTGCCAGCCCAAGAGTCGTGCCGTATATTTGGTCGAATTGACTTTGGACAGATACTGTCGGCTGCCGGGCAATTAGTTGCCGAATATTGGCTGTCACTACGTCGGTCCATGCCGTTTCAAGCTGTTGCTCGACCGTCCTTGCATCCTTCTCGGAAACCTCGACTACGAAGTCGCTGCCAAACAGGTCAGGCTGCGTTTGTTGCTTGGCAAGTTCTTCCGCCAGATCGACCTGTCGGAAGTGTGACCGCCAATCGCCGTTCGCCCCGGAGGCTGCATCATTGAATTGGTAAGGCGCAGCTGGATGGCGGTAGAACAGAATCATCAGAAATAGTGGCGTGTGACCGGGTCGCCGACTGATGGGTACGGCAAAGGATCGAAACCCCGTTGTTTTTTCAACTCTCTGGCAGAATTCGGATGCGACTTTCCGCGCCGCCGCGGCTGCGGACCCACGAAACCCGGAGGCCCGAGCTTGCCGAAAGCTGTCGCGCCACCACCGGCCGCCGAGGAAGTTGTCAACTCGCTCAAGTGTTGCTGATCGGCCGGAAGTTGTGCGTTCGTCATCGGTTTCTTCACCGGACAGAAATCCGCCGATTCGCCAGACCATTTCAAGGTTCAAGTTCAGCAGCACCTCGGTCTTGAGGTCGCCGCGATTCATGAGCCGCTTGACCATTTGTTGATACGGGAGCGCGGTGCCGAACGGATCCAAAAAGGCGAGCAGGGGTGAATCGCCTGTAAGGCTGAGCGCGTCGTCGAGGCGGTGTTCGACGTCACCTTGCATTACCTCGTATTTCAGTGTCGCTGGTGCCTCCATTGACAACACTTGGCGGAGGTTGTTCGCATACGTGGCGTCGCGTTCGATGAAGATGCAATGCAGGTCTCGCGACCACTTCGCGACGGTGCTTGCATTCTGTACGGCTAGCAACGGAGAGCCGGGCGCGCCGATGGCTTCGCCCGGCTCTGGCTCGTAGCGACCAGGGCCGGCGTAACCGTCCAGGTAAACGACACGGCCGCCAGTGCTGGTGGACCCGGTCATCGTGGCGAACACTGGCGGGTATCGAGTGAGAATTCCGTGTTTGAGCACGGCGGCGGCCTGCTTTTTCTGGAAGAAGTCGTCATGTGCCGTCATGTCGCCTGCGGCTCCCGCTTCGGTTCCGGACAGCAATGCTCAATCAGACTGACAGAAGTGCAGGGAGGCGTCGTCGCCTGCATGGGTGACTTGGCCGCAGCATAGGGCGCAGGGCCTCTTCGCCGCTTACGTGGAGCAGGACCGGTCTGTGGTAGCAAGGCGAGCAGTGACGCGTCCGCTCACCATGGCTCGTACGCAGTGAGTGGCCCCCTGGGTCTCGGGGTTGAAATCCAGGGGCCTTGACCGGTGCGGTTCCGCGGAAGGCAGCACATCGGCCCGAGTACCGGCTACCCACGCAATGGTTGACCAATCGCCTGTTACGCCTGCTCTCCACGGGCTGGGACAGAGCGGTGTTCAGCTTCGGCGATGAGGGCGAGGATGCGTTGCTGCAGGTGCTCGCGTCCCGCCTTGTCGTGTCAGCACGTATTCGGCACAGCATGGCAGTCAGCACCTCTTCCCTGCTGGGTTCTTCCCTTCACGCCTTTAGTGGGAACGCATTGGGAACCGGGGTATCACTGCCAAGGGGACGTGACATCTCAACCTGGTTCACTCAGCGCCTGGTTGACTAAGGTCATCAAGGTGGACGTTGCCTGGTGCCGAGAGCGCCTGATGCGCTTGAGAAAAGCAGTTGATGGGATTGACGACGGGCGTGGGAGCTTCGGTGGGACCGAGAGGGAGTGGGATGAATTCCATCGGAGCCAACCTGTTGCGGTAGCTATCTTGAAAACTCTCGACCCGGGTGATGGCTCGTTGTCGTGGGAGGCCGCTAACACTCCTTGGCAGTGGCGCGCTGTGCTTGAGAAAGCCATGGGCTACCTGGACGATCGCCGCGAACTGGCCCAGGCTCTGGCGCCTGATGCGCCTTCCTTGTCAGCAAGCGAGTTTCATCGTTGGGTGTGGGAACCGGCTCGGCCTTTGTGGGAGATCGGACAGTTTCGGCAGGCACTACTTACCGCATGGACATCGATTAATGCTCATTTGCAGGCAAAGGTAGGCCGACGAGACATAAGCGATGACAGACTGCTTCAGGAATGCTTGAACGAACGGGACCCGGTTCCTGGTAAGCTGAAACTTCGGGTTCCTGGAGATCCTGCCGATCAGACAGTGCAGAGCTTGCAACGCGGAACTCTGCAAATGGCGTTGGGATGCGTCTGGGCGATCCGCAACCCGTCCGCCCATCTGGCTGCGCATGATGCTGGTGAACTGGACGAACAGATAGCCTTTGAACAGATGGCGGCACTAAGCGCGTTGGCCCGCCTGTTGGACAGCTGTACGGTCATGACCACCGCTGACGGCACAGCAGGGGGACGTGCGACGCATTCGACTCCCGCCGAGCGCCCGGCGGGCGAGTGACGGACTCGAACCCGCGACTTCCTGGACCACAACCAGGTCTACTACCGTCCCTGACCTCGATCGCCAGGTAAAAGGCCAGGTGAGATCCGGTGGTCTGTGTTGGTTTACCAGAGGCGTCCAAGTAAGTCTGTCGGGAGTTCTTCTCCCAGATTTCTCCCCAACAGGTGTCGCGGATAACAACGGAACTCCTGGTAGGACGGTGGCTTCAGCAACCGACCGAACTACCAGGAGTTCCTCCATGAGCAGCGCAGACACGCCGAGCAAGATCAATTAATCCGGGATCAGGTTCAGGAACAGGCAGGCTCTTAGTATCTGACTATGCCCCCGATGCCGGCGTCGCCCGCGAAGTTGCGACGCTGACACCAGATGTCGAATACTGTCCCTGCCTGCAAGCGGGCAAGGTTCTTAAAGCTGCCATCGCCCGGGTTGATGAATACCCTGGGAGGGATGAATCCACCGGTCCGGGTGTTCCTGACTATGCACGACTCCCCACCACTGGCGTGGTTGTTGATGGCGACTTGGACGGTGGTAGTACGTGCCGTGAAATAACCATACGGGTGGCACCTCGTTAGGCGCACGGCCCCAAGGCAGATGAAATCAGCGAGCGGGTCGGAGGCTCGCGCGGCCCGCGTTGTGGGAGTGTCCGATGGTGCAGGTGCAGGTGCCGCTGATGCGACGACCGGGGTCAACAGAAGCATACAAGCCGTTAGGAACGGTATCGCCAACCGTGTAACACACGTTTTTGTGGCCATGTTTGGGGTTCTCCTCTCAAGGAGCAGGCCGGATGCGATCTCAGTACGCATTGACTTCCACTCGTCGTGCCAGACGAAAGCAGCGAAAATGCTGCAATAACCAAATCTATGAAGATTGACAGCCCTTGAAGCCAAGTTATATGTCGCCAGCAACCGACATAAGGGGCCAGTTCACTGGCTTCCTGCTGGTCGGTGACGGAGCAAGATCATGGTTTCGCGTCAGTAGCGATCGGGTCTATGTCGAGGGCTTTTACTTCGCGGACGGGGACGCTCACCTGGGTGCTTGGGCGGCCACGACCGCCGGCGAGGTTCTTGTCGGGCCAGCTGCCGCGGCGTATCTCGGTGTGGCAATGCGCGAGGCGTTTAGGCGAGTCGTGACACGGCGTACTGGTTCTGCAGGCGTCCTCATCACCCAGCCGCAAGACCGATTTCGTCTTCTCCGTCACGGACCACCCGCCGAAGCCACGGTGGACACATGGCCTGGCGATGCAGCCTGTGCGGAGGCGGAATTCGCACAGATCCAGGTCTACCACCACGTTGTCCCCTGTTGCCCGACATTTCGCCGGGCGCAGTTGGGACCGCGCTACGGGGGTTCCACGGGCGTGTTCGCCTGTGGGCGGTCCATGGTTAGAACATCACCGCAGGTTCTTTCGCGGAGCCAGATTGTGAGAATCTTGCCGTGAACACAGCGGCCTGCTAGCTCGGCGGTGCCCTGTGGTGGCACCGGAATCCACGGGCCGAAGTAATCCGGCGGAACGGAGCAGCGCACGACCAGTTGCAGCTCGACCGGCTGGTCCCCGTGGTTCGTGCAGATCGATCGCACTGTCGTGTCGGTCTTTGTAGTGCTGCAGGTCACCCGCAGTACGGCCGGTGCCTCGGCTGAGGCTGGGGATCCGACGCTGAGCAGCGTAACCGCAGTCAGGAGAGTGCGGGTGAGCCGTCGCATTGGTTCCCTTCCTTTCTTCCGGTCTTCCGGCGAACATCCACCCGATCTGTGTCGATCGGCTGACAGGGAGGAAAGGATGAAAGCCGCATGAGCCCAGCGCGCTCGCGGAACCTTGCCAGCTTCGTGTGATGGCGCGCGCCTCCGACGACGGCGCCACTGCGCTAGCAGAGCGCGGACCTCCGCCTCTCGCCCTACCATAGGAATGGGAGATAGCTTCGATTGAAATCGACGACCGTGTGGGTGTCCCCGTCGAACCACGCCTACACGACGGCGTACTGGCATGCAGCGTGGTCTGTGACCACGGCCGAACGGCCACGTCGCTCCTTGATTCGATCAGGGACCCACCCAGCCCGAGCACGAATCCGGCCAGAAGTCTATTTCCTCGCACACGCGGAACTCCCTGACGCGGTTGAAGATCGCGTTCCCGCACCCGCCCGCATGCCCGTTGCCGTCAAACACCCTGTGGGTGCCGGTGGTGGTTTCGGACTCGCCGTAGACGCGGTTGGCGTCATCCTCCATGTCGCAGACCTCCACCCACCTGCCGTCGGAGGAGGCGTAATCGTGGCCATCCCACGCCCGCCCCGGGATGGCCACGTCGGCCGAACTCGGGGGCGCCAGCGCCACGATGGTCGTCGTCGCAACTCCCACTGTGCCCCAAGTTCGTCGACTCGGTACACGACGCTTCCATGAGGTTGCCACTTAGAACCGACTGGATCGCCTGACAAGACCATGGCTGAGAATGACGGAGCTGGGGCCGAATCCCCTCCGTACACGCTGGAGAAAGCCGAGACCGGGATCCTGGCTGGACGTTAATGCAGCGAACGTCATGGATCCCGATCACCGTCTGTTTACGACGCCATGCCTATCAGGCACCTCTCCGGTTACGAAGAGCGATGGACGCGGCTGACCGGCTTACTCAGCACCCGCGTTCGTACCAGGCCCTCGTAATATTCCAACTGCTCCCGAGTTCCGTAGTGCCAGGACTTACACACCTCGTCCACGTTTCACCGTGGCGATTGACGATGCGGATCTGTACCCACCCGGGGCCGCAGTGGGTGTAGTAGGCGTAAAAGCCCGACTCCCAGAAGCCGCACACCATCAACTTTGGATCGGTTGTGATTGTTCCTCGGTGGGTAGCCGTCTCCGTAGATATCGCAACATTCGGCTCAGCGTACGCGACCGGAGAAGCGACTCCTCCGACTATGAATGCGCCAGTAAGAGCCAGCGCGACAGCGGTCGCACGCACTCGTTGGACTGTCATGACAATATCTTTCTCTTGTTGGCGATATGGAGCATTACATCGACCCTACGGGGCGAACAGTGGAAATAGTTCACGCGACCCGGAAGTTTGTGAGAATTTTAGAGGCGGAGCATGCCGCCAGCTCCCGGAGACGGAACGAACGGCGGAAATAGCAATCCCAGAGAATTGCAGCAGCCATAGTGAATGATTTCCCAAACGCCTCCTGATCAGTGGACGAAACAGGAAGTTCAGGCCCTGGGGACGCGGTGACCGCACAGAAATCTTCCCGCAAGGTTTGACAAGCTCATTGTCCATGCTTGACCAGAGAGATGATCACGCATTTCTGTTGATTGGCCTGGTTCCTCTCAAACTTTGCCCCCGTTGCACTACCCTTCGTGACGGAGTAATTACTCTACATCTGCGGCTTATCCACAGGAAGGACCAGGACCGGCGAGCTCGTGTCAATGACCAGAACGAGTCACACAGCAATCTAGCCCGAGATCGAGCGAGACACTGCCCTGAGTCAGGTGCTACGTGCCAACCGACTCGCTTGGCGCGCGGTCGGCGCCGGATATCTCTGGGACTCCGTCGGGCACGCGGTCCTCTACAGGGCTGGGCGGAGCGTCGGCAAGAGTGGATTGGTCCTGAAGCCATTGATCATTCCAGCGGTTGTGCGATACCGCCGCCCATTACCTGGGTGCCGACATGGAACTCGACCGCCGCGGCGCCGAATGACGGCTACTTCCTCGCCATCCCGGCCGATAACGCGAGCGCCGCCGCCGTTCACTGGAACGGCGCGCCAAATCCCTGGTGTGGCTTGACGTGCCCGCTCGCGCAACCGTTCCGATGCTTCGTGGACGTCCCTGGCCGCACTACGCCGTTCGTGTTCGAACATGCGTTCGATCGTCAATCGTTGGGCTTGGCACTCGCAAGTCGCGCCACCCGCGCGGGGGAGCCCGCAGTTGGACGTCACGTCCCCACTCAGCATGTTTTCGGCCACGGCCATACAGGCGCCGCCTGCTGTTCGTAGCCCTGGAAGAACGCTTCCCACTGACCGGCGTCGGCAAGGTCGTCGAGGTCCACCAGCTTGCCGAAATCCAGAATCGGCTGCGCCGCCTGCATGTTCTCCACATCGAACGGCACCGGGAACGTCTCTCGCGTCCCGGCACATCTCACTAGAACGGCTCTGACCTGCACCCACGTACCAGCCCGTCTCACTGGTTACATCCAATTACCTACTGCATAGCGGACTTGCAGCTACCGCAAAAGCTACCGGTCGAATCCACTTTTACCAGTCAACAAGATGTGGATTGGTCTAGTGCAGACGGGGTGCCAAGCGCGGGCCACGCTCTCGGGACGTACGTTGACGCGATCTGCACGGAGGCAGATGTCCACGGTGCAAAGGTGATCAGGTCGCCGTACTCGCGTCGTTGATGGAGCTGGCGGTGCCACCCGCCTTGCTACGCCAGTAGGCGAGGTTGCCGCGGGTGGCGAGGAGATCGGGGTGCTCAGAGCCGAGGTACCGGGCTGCGGTGGTGTGCAGATGTTCGAAGTAGGCGATTGCCTGGGCAAGCTGCCCGGCATGGCCAAGGCTCCTTCCCGCATGGAACAGCACTGGGTGGCCGCCGAGGTCGGGAGCGGAGTTCCACAGATGTGAGTCGGTGGTGGCGTGCAGTGCCGTGGTGTTGGCACGTAGCGCGACGGCCAGATCGGTGTCGCGTTCAATTTCAGGCCAGACCTCCATTAGCGCATTGCCTGCGGTCCACGCCAACCGCTTTGCCAGGTTGGTGGGGGTGGCATCGCGGGTGACGCGTTGGACCAGGGCGGCGTGCACGCGGATTGCACGTTGGGGTTGGGTGGTGTCCAGGGTGATCAGGCTGAGCCGGTGTAGGCAGCCCAAGGCGTCCCCGGCCGTTTCCGGGTCGACCGTTTCTCCGGTGCGTGCGAATCGGTCGTGGAGGGTTGCGTGTCGGAATTGGTAGATGGGTCCGACTGTGCGTAGTAGGTGGCGTGTGTGGGCGTCTTCGAGGAAGTGACTGAGTCGTAGGGGGTGTGGTTGGTGTTCGCTAGGGGATAGTTTCCGGTGGAGACTGGGACTGCCTTTTCAGCGCGTCCTCCAACTTGGCTTGTGCGTTGGCCAACCCCTCTTTGGACACGTCATGTGGAGCGTTGCTGTAGGCGATATAGCTATCCTTAGCGGTGACATTTTCGGCTCGCAGTGCGAACGCAACAAGAGTGCTCCACTGTTTTCGATGGCCTAGCTTGACATCGATCACAGCGCGGTACTCACGAGTCGCAAGAACGAAGCCAGGGAGAGGCGCTCCAAATTCGATAAGGCGAACCTCGGCGGTTCGGCCAGGGATAGCGAAGACTGCTGGTAACTGAGTTTCCTCCCCTTGCCGGGGGTCAACCCGGGTCCGTGAAGATCTCCACGGGAGGGGGAGTGTTAGGCCCGCTCCCGGAATCCGGAGCCGCAGATTTTGCACCACTAGTGGGGCGGCGCCAGTGTTGTGCAACACCAAGGGAATCCGCAGGAGAACCAACTCGGGCTGGTTAAACGCTGCGAACGAATATGGTTCAAACGATCGCAACTTCCCGCGGCGCGCGTTGAGCCACCAAAAGGACCCCACGGCGAACAGAAGCGCACAGGCTGCAACAACTACTGTTGGAGTCAGCGAGTTCAGCCAGAAGCTCATGCCTGGACATATCGACACGCGCGTACATCGTTACTGAGGACGGCCGCCTGGCCGTGCGGTTACATCAAGGCGGAGCTGTCACTGTCACACCTGTAACTCTGTCACTCTAGGGCTACTGACCAGGGCAAACGTAAGTGACAGGATGATTGACAGCCAACGTGCGTAGTCGCTCTGGCGGCCGTCATGCTCGCCTGGAAGGAAACGGGGCGATCCCCAGCGATCACGCCCTGAGATGGCCGACTCGGTAGGGGAGGGCTACCTAGCGTCGTCTCCTGTTTGTGGTGTCACACGGTTGGCGGACGTGCCACTCGCGAGCGTGCCAGTACTTTTCGTATTGGACCGATCACTTTTTGTGGAACGGAGATCCAATGAGCCCCTCCGCTGACGCGTCCGCCGCAGGTAGGGCCCGTGGACCTGTGATCCTGTGACTTCCAGCGGTACTGTTCCCGTTCCTGCCTCGGCCGGCTCAGATCATAGGAACTGTCCTAGTCGTCGTGACCGTGGCAGCAGGTGCACTCGCATGGATAAGCAACATCAGCGGTACTGGTGTTCTGCTAGCGCTCCAGCGACCGATTCCAGTGTTCACCGGAGTCATGCTGACTGCGTTCACAGTTGCCGCTGCCGCGATTCCTCGTGCTGTCTATGCTTGGCTTCAGCGCGCCAGTTGGTTCAGTGCCAGCCTAGAGCAAGGTCTCATAAATTTTCTGCTCTGTTGTGGGGGCGCACTTCCCTTTGCTCGCTTCCGTCATTGTCAACCTGGTCTTGACTGCTGGGCCGACCCAATCCGCCTTTGCTCTCGTGGCTCTCGTGGCCGCCTTTCTCTGGATCATCCACGAAATGTTTCGCGCGAGAAGGATCTACGAACTGGCTTAACCGCGCTACGCTCGTTGGTCCTCGCTGTCTGCCCGAGTAGAGGGAGAGGACTACCCGACGTCGTCCGCGCAAACATGCCGACGCAAGGGCGCAACAGGGCCAGGGGAGGCCTCACCTGCTGGTTCAGGTTCTTCGATCCCTCCCCGTAACACGTGGATGATCAGTCTTAGCCAGAAAAGCAAGGAGACCTGGACGGCTAGAATTTCGGCACACGCTCGACAGATACCTCAGATCCCTGCCCGCGGCTGGACAGCACAAGCCGACCCCTTAATCCTGTTTTACACAGCTGAGGGGTCGGTTTGCCTGACGGGGTGTGAGAGCGCCCCTGAGCGGACACCGAATCCGCTCAGAACCGGATAGGCGAAGAGAGGCGGCGGCTGGCGGTTGTGGGGGACGTGACGTGTTGAACCGGAACTGGCTGGTGAGAATGGTGCTCATGCCTGACGACAACGATTCCGGCGTGGATGCCGTGAACGAACGCGTGGATGCGGTTCTGGCTGCCGCGTGGCGCGCGATTCAACACCAGCACTCGGCCGTGCCGGACGCGGCGGTGCGCCTGAGCGTTACCAGCCCGCAGGCACCGTGTGGCGCGGCGACTTGGCGCACAGCCGCCGACGACGGCCGAACGCCGGACATCACGATCGGCACCGAGCATCTGCGGGATGGCGCCGAGGCGGTGTTCACCGCCTTGTTGCATGACGCCGCGCACGGCATCGCTGCCGCCACCATCAAGGGCAAGGACGTCGCTCAGGATGGCCGGACGCACACCGTTCGGTATGCGGTCATCGCCCAGCAGCTCGGCCTGGACGCCGTGGAGATCGGTGATCGCGGCTACGCCGCCACCACGATGACGCCGACGACCCGCACCGCGTACGCAGGCGTGATTGACCAACTGGCCACTGCGCTCGCCCCGCTGCGGTCAACGAGCCCGACCTTCCCGCCCGTAGGGCACAGCGACACCGTCCGCATCACCGTCTATCAGCGGTCTGCGGGTGACGGCAGTTGCTGGATAGGCGTGCATGTCTGTCCACGGTGCGAACCAGACACCGCAGAATCCACGGCGCGTCCGGCGTTCTCGGTCGACGCGACGTGTCCGCGCTGCGGTGGTGCGGGTGAGCTGGAATGGCGCCGGGTGTTCCTGTAAGCCCCTTGACCTCAGTGGCAAATCCGCCTCCGACGTCCGGCCGGGGGTCATTGAGCTGCACATCGCGCCCGGAAAGCAGTACGCCACCACGTTGCGTGACAAGGCGCGCCTGACGGCGGCTCCGTGTCGCGATCGTTCCCCGGACGCCGCTCGGCGTACTGAGCGGCGTCCCGGGGATGACTACTCGGCCAGGATCGCGGCCGCGAGTGTTCGGAGTTGAGCGGCGATGGGGCTGGGCAGCTCACCGCGTCGTATCGGCGCTTCGCATCGCCACATCAGTTCGGCGATGATGTAGGAGGTGTGAGGGTCGACGGTGGCCAGGTAGAGCGCTGTGCCGCTCGCCCATGCGCCGGTGGCCACGGCCACTTCCTCCCCGTCCCGGCCGATGATCCGGGCGCCACCGCCATCCGTCGGAACCGCACGCCAAACTCCCGGGGTCGCACGGCGCGCCCGCTCGCGCAACCGCTCCGATGCTCGGTGGATGTGGTTGGCCACACCCCGCCGCTCGTAGTCGAACATGCGTTCGATCATGGTTTGTTGGGATTGGGCTCGCAAGCTGCGATACCCGCGCGGGGGAGCTGCGGTCGCACTCAATTCGCCAGACGTCACGTCCCCGTGCCTGAGCGCGGCACAGTGAGCGGATGGAAGACGTGAACGACGACGCCCAACGGTTGCGTGAGCAGTGGCGTGCCGAGCGAATGCGCGCGGCAATCACTCCAGAGTCGCGCGAGGTCGGATGTATGGCGGTGGGGCGTTGGGCGGTATACAGGTCGGGCACAAAAGCTTGCATGGGTCCCATTCTCCGCGCCACCAACCGTGTTGATTCACTGCGAATTCACGTGCTTGCTCTGGGCTTCCACCGGTCACCCGAACCTGATTGGGGCAGTCGGTCAAGTGGTCGTGGTTGTGGTAAGAGCAATCGCACATGACAAGATGTGCAGGCACGCCCTCGCTACTGTCAATGGTGGTTACGCTCACAGGATCGCCTCGCCGGTGCCTTGTGTAACAATCTCGTTTGCCAGCTCGGGGATGTTCATCGCGTCAAGTTCGAAAAGTGCACCGGACCAACGGTTTGTCACGTCCTCGGTGCGTATATGTCGCGCACCTACGGTCATGTAGTAGTCCTGCAATCGCTTATTGGTCCGCCAAACGTCCCATCGAACAATCTTGGCGCCGATCTTTGACGCGTGATTCTGCGTCCAGGAAAGCAGCAACCCGCCAAGGCCTTCCCCTTGTCGAGTAATGCTTGTTGCCATCTTCTCGATATATAGGGCTTTCTCTGCAAGTTCGCGAGGTGTCCAAAAGTCCGGGTCGCCCTCGGTTCGAACGGTGACGGTTCCTATCAGCGTCTCACCATCTCGGAGTACCCATGTTTCACCGCGGTCGATAAAGTTCTCCATCCTTGTTCTAAAAGGGCGCCCAGTATTCCATTGGTCGCTGTTTTGCTCCTGTAGCCACTCGATGCGCTGATTGATGAGCGCCATGACTTCGTCCAGTTCGCCTGGCTTGGCGCGCGACATGTAGTAAGGCTTTGTCACGACACTGAGCCTCCGACGGCTTTTGAGCGCTCGAACAGCATCACATGCTTCGACCCGATCAGGACGTTGACGGTACAGCGGACCGGCTTGTCGTCGATGGTGAATCCTGTGACCCGATGTACGAGAACGGGGTTACCGGGACCAAGCTGTAGACGGTTCACTTCGTCGGGCAATGGCATTCGCGCCTCGACTTCATCGATAGCGCGCACCTGTTCGTATCCGAGGTCTGCCAGTGCCTGATTTGTGCCACGGGGGATGTCAGTTGGGTTGAGGATTTCTGACCCCTTGATCAGGTCGTACGAATAGAAAGAATCATTCAGGTTGAACGGTTCGTCATCGATGTAGCGGATGCGCCGCCGAGCGACGACCAGGTCGCCCTCGTTTAGTCCTAGTCGCTCCGCGACTTTGGCTGGCGGCGGGATGATTTCGACGCTGATGTGCTGCGATGGGGTTCGACCGAGGACAGTCTGGTCTTCCATCCATCGGTCCATCTCCGGACTTGCAGGCTGCTTTCGCCACTCAGCTTGTGGGCGGACGTAGGACAGCTCGTGTGGTCGCACGAAGTAGCCCCGGGGTCGAGCTGGCACGATCAACCCTTCGTTGACCAGCACCTTCAGTCCGTCGCGCACGGTCCCCCGAGTGATGTTGAACTCCTCGCCGAGCTCCTGTTCGGTCGGAAGACGGTCTCCTGGCTTGAGCTCCTCGGTCACGATCTTGGCCCGGTATGTGTCCGCTAGCTGGTGATACATCGCTCTTGCTGACGCCATGCCGACGAGTCTCTCCCGGCCGCGACCCATTGTCTAGTCAATCTGCTCAAAGGGGTTGACACCCCGCAGTGACGAGTGCCACGATCTGCGTATCGTTCATATTGACTAGACAATCTAGTTAGACCAGACCTTGCGAGTGGCGAGTTGGGCAGATCGGTCAAAGCGAGGAGGTGGTTCAACTCCTTGTCTGCTTGATGGGCTTCAGCGTTCCGGCCGGGTGCCCGGCCCTGATATCCCCGGGCATCTTCCAGGCCGCTGGATCTCGAATTCCCTTGTCTCTTAACGGCTTTCGATGACGGCTGCGCCTGTGTTGTTTGAGAACTGCATACGTTCCTGGATTCAGCGACTAGGTATAGGGGCTGACAACGGGGGCAGATCGTACAGCGGACATAGCGTTTGCCGTGTGCGTCAGGTCTGTCCAAACCGGAGGGATACCGCCTGACGTCGATCGGGTTGGTCCTGAAGGTGATTAAGCCTTTCCCTTCCGCACAACGGCTTCAGCCTGTGCGGTCGTGGGTCGATTGCCTGGCTCGTTGTGTGCGCATGGTCCCGGTGGGAAACCGCCGCGACGCGTCTCAACCCGTGCGCCTGTCCGCCGTGGACGTGTCGCAGTTGTTGTTTGACAACGTCAATCCCTCCTAGCTGGGCGAAAAACTAGGGCCGGAGTCTGTAGCTAAGCCGCGAGGTGACCCGCAGCTTCGGTGCCCGTAGCCCTGGAAGAACGGGCGATTATGAACGCAAGCGGGCAAGAAAACGCACATTGCACATTTCGCGCTGGTTCGATCTGCGACCCCACACGCACGGCCGTAGCCGTGGCGACACACCTTGATTGCTTCTCGCAGACCGTGCTGGCGCCGTTGAGTGCCGATCCTCCACAGCCTGTTCGTGACGAGTTTGAGCCTGGGTGTGGAGGTTTCGGGAGCCAACGGTCTCTCTTTGTCCGATCCCGCAACGAGTAGCAGGTAAGGAGTCGCGTGTGGACGCGGAGAACGCGGAGTTTGATCTGTTGACGATTTTGGGTGTCACGCACGGGTTTCCCACGTACGGCAGCCACCAGCAGCACATCTTGGAGTTCCTAACGCAAAGTCCGGTACCGGGCCCGTTCTTCGGATTGCTGGTGACCGCGGCGTGCCGGGAGTGGCTGTTGGAGCTGCATCCCGTGTTGCGGGATGTGCCGGCTCGCCCGGAGTACAGCGACGGCGACTACGCGGCCGTGGACGCGTGGGCGGAACAGCTGGTCAGTCGGATTGGCACCCGCTTGGTGGTTCGGCCGATTCCGCCGGAGCGGCGGGACCGGCGTCCGCTGATCGACCGCGTGTTGGACGTTGCCGAGCCCAGCACGGTGTTTCTGGCCGACCCGACGACACCGGACTGCCCGGATTAGGCCCCGCATGTCGTTGGATGCCGATCCTCCACACCGTCCCCCGAGGGGGTGCGGTGTGGCGGTGTCGGGGGACCAACGGCCACAACGACGTTCACCTTTGACGAAGGAGCTCTTGCCGATGTACGCCGACGATGATGTGTTGCTTGACGAGTACAACGCGGACTTTCTCGCCGATGTCGACTTCGGGCAGGACACCGCGCTGACGCCGTTGGATCCCGAGTTTCACCACCTGGTCAGCAATCCCAGGCTGTCGGCGGAACTGGCGCAGCTGCGGGAGCCGGGCCCGGAACCCACCACCGCGCTGCTGGACGGTTCGGCTCGTGCCCGCCGTGATCGCCGCATCGCGGAGCGCGCGCTCGAGCACGGAGGCGCGCCCGCCGGGCAGGCGCGTGGATCTGGCGAGCGCCGTGACGCTCCGGTGACGACGGAGGCGGCGTGATGTTGGGCCGGGCAGAGTGGGCCGACCTGGGGACGTGGGTCACCACGCCCGGCGGCGGACGTGAGCGGGTTGTCGAGAAACCATTCACCGAGCACGGGTTCACCTATGTGCAGACGACCCGGTGGCCTGTACAGGGTCCGGTCTGACGCGTTGATCGAATTCTTTCGTCCGCGCACGGCGTCATCTGACAGCGCTCGTGTGCCGGGCCGCACCTTTGGTTTCAGGGACAGGCCGACGTGCTGCCTGCGACGCCGTTGAGTGGTGCGGCTAATTGTGCGTTGTCCGCAGTTGTTTCGAAGTGCACTGAAGTCGTTGGGAGGTAAAAGGATGGGGAAGCGTTTACGTGGTGCGATGGTGGGGTTGTGGGTGCTGATCGTCATCGCCGCGGTGCTCGCGGTCATGGTGACGCTCAAGCGCTATGGGGGTGTGGTGTGGTGGTGAGAACCGACCGGCCGTTCCGGCCTGACGATGTCTACGACCGCGACCAGGCCAGTGACGGTGTCTCGCGCTACGGG
Organism: Kibdelosporangium aridum; assembly: GCF_900176515.1. GTDB lineage: Bacteria > Actinomycetota > Actinomycetes > Mycobacteriales > Pseudonocardiaceae > Kibdelosporangium > Kibdelosporangium aridum. Next base: position 1,740,606 of record NZ_FWXV01000002.1, on the reverse strand, counting down.
GCCTATCTGGCACGGCACCGCGGAAAGTTCCTCGACTTTGACGAGCAGCCGACGACCGGCCGCCTGGAGTTCGCCGCCAACGCGTGGCGGGTGGCGAGCTCGCCGATCATGGCCCCGCCCTACGTCAAGTCGAACCCGCGCGTCCAGTCGGCTGAGGTCATGTGGGACGAGTTTGGTCACATGGCGGTGGATGTGGTCATCGGGGCCAAGGGGGCACTGACGTTGCCGCGGGAGTTGCGGTACAAGGCCAGGGGCTGGCAGCGGGATTCGCTGTCGCCTCGCCGCTGGTTTGACCCGCAGGATCCTCAGCACTTGACGGTGTTGCCGATGGTGCTGGTGCGTGTCCCGATCACGCTGGGAGATCTGCCCGAACCGGTGTACCGGGACACCGCGACACCGGAGACGTTGACGGCGAAGGACGCTGTCTGGGAGATCTGCGCCATGCTCAACCGGGTTGTGGCGGGTGTCCTGGATGGACTCGACTAGCCCGGTGATGGTGCCGGACCGGTACGTGGGCACGGTGTATTTGTTGCACTTCGACCGGCCTTACCGGCATGCCCGCCACTACATCGGGTGGGCGAAGGATGTCACGTCCCGGCTGGCGCTGCACCAGACCGGGCAGGGCGCGCGGCTGCTGCAGGTTGTTCGGGCAGCGGGCATCACGTGGACGCTGGCCCGCACCTGGAAGGGCACTCGGTTGCGGGAACGGCAGATCAAGCGCATGGGCGGCGCTGCCCGCCGGTGCCCGTTGTGCGGTGTGCGTCCGCAGCGCGACCGCCGCGCCGTACCGGATGCGGCGTGGGCGACGGCGTACCGGTTGCGTGCGCTGACCGATTTGTGGTGGGAGACCACCGATCCTGTGGAGCGTGACCGGATCGATGCGGAGATCACCGCGTTGACCGAGTCGGCTCCGTGCACGCCGCTGCCGGGTGTCACGTCCCCGTCGCACGGTGAGCTGGCGGCATAACCGCCGCTGTTCCGTAGTCACGGGGCCTGTTTCTCGTGGAGCTCGGCGATCGCGATTCCTGATCGCCGCTGCCACTCCGTCTACTTACCCACGCGCAGCGTGTCTCGGCGCGGCCGGTGATGTCGGCCGCGGCAATGACCAGCTGCCCGCGTGGTGCGTGAGGTCCAGAAAGGACATTGTCATGAACTTTCCCCACCCTGAAGCCGTCAGGAAGTGTCCCCGCGGTTGTGGATTGCTGACCGTGGTGGCGCGTCTCGGTGACGGCCGGACGACTCGGGTGCATTGCGGCACGTGGCGGTCCACCTGCCCCGGGCAGACCGCACAGCCGCCCACGCCTGTGTTCGGTGGCCCGCAACCGATGGCGCTGGCGGCGTGATGTCCCCGCGCATGAGGACGGTCGTGCTGCTGGTCATCGTCGCGGCGTGCATGTGCGCGACCGCGGCGGTGCTGCACGTGGCGGCCCTGATCGGGCCGTGGTGATGGGGCGATGTCGCTGGCGACCAAGGCCGGTGGAGCGCTGTGCGTGGTCGCGCTGATCGGGTATCTGGTCGGCCCGGACGCCGGTACCGGCAATGCCCAGTGCGCCGCGCCGGTTGTGCCCGGTTACGGGGCGGATCAACTGGGCAACGCCGCCACCATCGTCGCGGTCGGCCGGGACATGGATGTGCCCGAGCGCGGGCAGGTGGTCGCGGTGGCGACCGCGATGCAGGAGTCTGGGCTGCGCAACGTGAACTACGGTGACCGTGACTCGCTGGGCCTGTTTCAGCAGCGTCCCAGTATGGGGTGGGGTTCCCCGGCGCAGGTGATGACCCCGACCTACAGCGCCCGGAAGTTCTACGAGCGTCTGCGCGCGGTGGCGGGCTGGCAGCAGATGAGCGTCGCCCGTGCCGCCCAACAGGTCCAACGGTCCGCGTTTCCGACTGCGTATGCCAAGCACGAGAACACCGCGCGGACGATCGTGGACGCCGTGCACCGCGGTTGTGTCACACCATGACCGTCTCACGCGCATGACTGGCACGGCACCACAACACACGTCTCCGCGCCACGCCCCGGCCCGGCGCGGAGGGAAGAAATGTATTGCACACCAACGAGAATGATGGAGGAAGAGTCATGAGGGGTTTTGTTCTGGGAGTGCTGTTCCTGGCTTTCGTGATCCTGTCCGCTACCGCGGTCACCATGAACGAGTACGTGATCGCCGTGGTGATGGGCGTCCTCGCGGCCGTGTGCGCGGTGGCTCTCGCCGGTGGCAAGCCGAAGGAAGACATCGACGAGTACGGCCGCGTGCGCAAGGCCGGCCGCCGCCGGTGACGTCGCCCCGGCCCGGCGGCTCTCCGGCCAAGAAGACCCCGCCGGGCCGGGTCTCCCACCCGCATCCCTGATGCAGTCAGGAGATCCCCATGCTAGACACCCCACCCCTGCATGATCAGACCACCACCGCGACCCGGGCTGTGGAGCATGACCTGTTCACCACACCGCGGCCGGTGGTGGGGCTGGACACACCACACGCCGCGTCGTGTCCCGTGTGGACCACCCCGAATGGTGAGTTGACCGACGAGATCTGCACGTGTGGCGAGCGGTGATGCCTGATGGCTCGCAGATCCGGCCGCCGCGTGCTGATCGGCGCCACCGTGGTGCTGGTGGTGGTGGCGTATCACCACACCAGTACCGCCGACACCCCTCCGGTCACGTCCCCGCCCGCCGGGAGCGGTAACCGCTACGTCAAACCTGTTGAGGGACGGTTCACCTCCGGTTACGGGCCCCGCCGCGGCGGGCCGCACTACGGCATCGACATCGCCGCCCCGACCGGCACCCCGATCCGCGCGGTCACCGCCGGCACCGTGATCGAGGCCGGGCCCGCGAGCGGATTCGGCCTGTGGATGCGGATCCGCCACCCGGACGGGACAGTCACCGTCTACGGCCACATGCACACCATCGACCAGCGCACGGGCTCCACTGTGGACGCAGGGGAGCAGATCGCCACGGTCGGTTCCCGTGGCCAGTCCACCGGGCCGCACCTGCATTTCGAGGTCTGGCCGCGTGGTGATCGCAGCGCGCGTGTGGACCCGGTGCCGTGGCTGTCGCGGCACGGCATCCGCTACTGACCACACCCCCTGTCGGCGCAGGCACGGGGTGGTGTGCATGACCACCCGCCGCGTCAACCATGGCAAGGGCGACCGGGACGCCAGCGACTGGAAACCACCGCGCCAGGCGGCGTGGTGTGAGTTCGCGACCGCCTACATCCTGATCAAGATCCGGTACCGCCTGTCGGTGGATCACGCCGAGCTGCACGGGCTGCGCCAGATGATGGCCGCCTGCCCCGCGTAAGGGCCAGGTCTCTTCCACTGGCAGGCGCCGCGCTGCCCGCGTCCGCCGCACAGATCGGGTTGCCCCCTGGTTCCAGCAAGCCCTCGCTGGGCTGGCGGGGTGTCGATCGTTCGTAAGACAACGTGACCGACCGCAAGCGGCAGCAGGCCAGCGCCGCCGACACGGTCAGAGTGTCCTATCAGGACACACCAGAGATTGTCCGGCGGCAACTCGCGCGTCGGAATCCTACGAACCCTGGCGGCTGTCAGGGAGGAGGTGATCAGCCATGACCACACAGCAGTCCACAGCGGAGCAGATGCGGGCGCCCACCGAGTCCGGGCGAGAGCACCGCAAGGGTGGTCCCGCTGGGGCACGCGGGTTCTACCTGGTGGCGGCGATGTCGCTGGCCGTGTCGGTGGATACGTCGTGGCGGTTTTTTGGTGAGCGGCTGGGGATCACAGCCATCTGGGAGCGGGCGATCATGTTCGCGGTGGTCGAGGTGGCGTTGATCGCGTGTGGTTACGCGATGCGTGCGGGTGTCCAGTCGGCGAGGGGTCGACCTGGCCCGGCGCGGCTGGTGGCCTGGATGCTGTGCGGGCTATCGGCGTACATGGCGCTGGATCTGTCCGGCCCGATCGAGGGGCTCGCCCGGGTGGCGTTGGGCCCGATCCTGGGCTTGGTGATGCTGCACCTCGCGCTGGGGATCGAGATTCGGCACGCTGCTGGTGGGCGCATGACCACCTGGGCGAAGGTCGGCCGTGAGGTGCGAGAGCGGCTGCTGTCCCGGCTGGGTCTGGCCGATGATCAGCGGGACGCGTTGGCCCGCACCCGCCACCGTGCTGCTGGTCGGGTGGCGCACCTGTCTTCCGCGCCGCGGGTCGTGTTCCGAGACCTCCGGCTGCGGCGTGCGCTGCGCGCGTCGAACGCCGCTCACGACCCGGCGATGCGGGAGCGGATGCTGGCGGAGTTGGCAGCGGTTCAGCACATGCGCGAGCTGGCCACCCTGCAGCAGCCGTCGCCGTGGCTGGCCGTGAGGTCCCCAGCGCTGCCCACCGATCTCCCCGGCAACGCCGCATCCACCCACACTGGACCGCTCGTGAACCCTGCCAGCCAGGTTCACGACAACGCTGCCGACCACGTTCATGAACACCGTGACGACCAGGTTCGTGAACCGCACCGGCCGACACGCACGACACCAGCCAAGAAAGCACGGCGCACATCACGGGCGAAGAAAGCCAGAGTGCTCTACGGCGACTACCTCGCCGCCGCTCGCAACGCGCTCACACCGGGCGTGATGCCCACCGCCAAGTGGGCTCAGGAAGTAACCGGCTGTTCGGCCGGGACCAGCGTGAAGCTCGCTCGTGAACTGCGCGATGAACTGGCCACACACACCTCCGTGAACGTCGCCGAAACCACGCAAGAGACGCCGGATCGGCAGGTGGCGTGATGTCCGCGTGTGAGGTGCTGGAGAAGTACGGCACGTGGGCGTTGGCCAAATTCACCGTCGCGTTGCTGGTGTTTCTGCTGCTGCACCTAGCCAGGTTGCCGCTGCTGGCGGTGGCCCGGTTGCTGGAAGCGGGCATGAGCGGCATCGACCGGCTGATCACCACCCGCGTCTCCACCGGCGACGGGTCGTGGTCACGGCAGGAACCGTTGCGGCACAACACATGAGGAGGTGACGACGCAGTGACCGCGGACAACGCGAGGCACATCAACCGCCAGCCCGATCCCGCCGTCGAGCCCCGGTCGAGCACAGCCCCGGCGGTGGTCGGTCGGGTCACGTCCCCCGCCGCGTCCCGGCGGGTGGCGGCGTGGCTGGGCTGGCACGGGCTGGAATTGGTCGGGGTCGGGGTGCCGCTCGCGCTGGCCGTCATGGTGGATGGCTGGTGGGCGGTGCTGGCCGGTGTGGTGGGAGCAGGGTGGGCCAGTCACGAGATTCAACTCGCGCGCCGCCACCGCTCCCACCGCGCTGAGACGCAGAAACCGTTGGGGGACAGCGGAAACGACGTGGAACTGTCCGGGAAGGACCGTGATCATGACTGACCGGCTCACGCCCGGCGAGGACCCGTCGGGCGAGCTTGCCAACGTGCACTACCTTTCCCCACCGGCTGGGTCCGGGCCGGTGGTGGACGCCGAAGTGGTCTCTGAAGAGGAGTACCAGCAGCGACGCAGCCAGAAATCCCAGGCCTTGGCCCGATACCAGGGCTACCGGCGCGATGTCACGCTCGCGGTGCACGCTGTGCGCGCCGCGGCGACACACCGCCGGACCGTCACGGTGGTCAAAGCGGTGGTGCGCAACGTGTCCTACCCGATCGCCGGGGCCGGGATCGTGCTCAAACACTGGCGCGACACGCACGGATCCGCCCGCTACGAGCGGCAGATGCGCGCCGCGGAACAGGCCGGCGACCAGGAAGCGCTGCGCGAGTGGGAAGCGCGGGACGTCGCGGAGAAACAGCGCCGCCACCAGCGGGCGATGGACTGGGTCGACACCCCGGTCACGCTGGTCAAAGCGGGCGCGGTGGCGGTCGCGGCGGGCGCGGCACTGCTGGTGGCGTTGGGGGTGATCCTCGCGGTCGCTCATGAGGACATCGACCAGGTGATCGGCCCGATCACCGCGGTGATCGACGCGATCGCCTGGCTAGTGTGGTTCGCCACCGCCTACGGGACCATTCTGATCAGCGGTTTCACCGCCGCAGTGCTGGTGTACTTGTGGAACAAGGGCCGCACGCATGCCGAGTGGACACCGACCTGGATGTCGGCCGACGCCGCCGCGCAGGACGCCGACCGGATGGATGAACTGCCCGATGAGGGCACCATCCTCAACGCCTTGAAGAACCTGAACATCAGCGGGTTCAACAAGGCGATCAAAGCGGGCTGGCGGATCCAGTTCCTGATGCCGCCGGTGATCGACGGCAAGGGCTGGCGAGCGCAACTGTCGTTGCCGCCGGCCTGCCCGGTGGAAGAGATCGTCAAGCGCAAGGCGATGCTGGCGCACAACCTCGTCCGCTACCCCAACGAGGTGTGGCCGACCGAGCCGCAGCCCAGTGTGCTGGACCTGTGGGTGGCCAAGTCCGGGGCCCTGTCCGGGCCGGTTGATCCGTGGCCGCTGCTGGCCGACCTACCTACGGCAACCTGCGATTACTTCGCCGGGGTCCCGGTCGGGATGACCATCAAGGGCGATGTCGTCCGGGGCCGGTTGTTCGAGGCCAACTACGTGATGGGCGGCGTGATGGGCTCAGGCAAGTCGACCCTGGCCATCAACCTCGTGCTGGGCGCGATGCTCGATCCGCTGGTCGACATCGACGTGGTCGTGATGGCGGAGAACGCCGACTACGAACCGATGAAACCGCGGTTGCGGTCGCTGGTCACCGGCAGCGGACCCGGCACCGTCGACCACGCCAAACGCCTGCTGGACAACCTGTTCGACGAGTGCACGGTGCGTGGTGAGGCATTGCGGGAGCACGCGACGGCCGGGATCGACGCCCGGAAGGTCAGCCGGGAGCTGGCCGAACGTGATCCGAGGTTGCGGCCCCGGCTGGTGATCATCGACGAGTGTCAGAACCTGTTCATGGGTGAGCACGGCAAGTCCGCGATCGAGGTGGCGTGCAAGGTGGTCAGCACCGCCCGCAAATACGCGATCACCTTCGTTTTCCTCACCCCCGAACCGTCCAATGACGCTTGCCCCCGCAAGCTCGTCAGCATCATCAGTAACAAGGCCTGCTTCGCGATCGGGGACCAGACCGGCAACGACGCCATCCTGGGCACCGGCTCCTACAAGGCGGGCATCTCCGCGGTGGGGCTGGAGCCGAAGACTGACGAGAGCGACGGCGACGTCGGAACCTGCATGGCGCGGGGCTTCATGGCCAAACCCGGTCTGCTGCGGTGTTTCTACGTGCCTCAGGCCGACGCGCACCGTGTCACCGAGCGGGCGATGCAGCTGCGGGACCAGGCCCAGATCGCAACAACCGTCCGCGCCGCCATCACCGCGGGCGACGCGCACGATCCGCTGGACGACATTGCCGCTGTGCTGGGCGAGGAGCGCAAGATGCGGACCCAGGAAGTGCTGCAGCGGCTGACCGAACGCGACCGCGCCCGGTACGCCGACTGGACCTTCGAGAAGCTGACCGCCTTCCTCGCCGATCACGAGGCCGCCCCGTACAAGACCGGCGGCGTCATGCACGTCCGGGCCGACCTGATCCACGACGCGGTCACGCGCCGTGACCAGGACGCGGCGTTCGACGACCCGGACAACGAGCTGGAAATGTAGCCGGACCCTCAGGGAGGCAGGGAGTTCTCCCTGCTGGTGTCCCTGAGCCCGCCTCCCCGCCCCTGCCTGTGCGAACAACGCGCAGGGACGCGGGGAGGCGACCACTCAACAGTTCCGGGAACCAGCCGGAAACCACACCCCGCGCCGGTGGTGCGCCGCTCCCTCCCAGGGACGTGCCTCTCCGCACCACACCCATCGAAAGTCACGCAGAGTGACAGACGTTTGGAGGTTTCGACCACCGTGACGAGCACCGACCACACCGCCGACATCGTGCTGTTCGCCCGCGACCACAACCGCGTGCTGTGCGTGTTGCTCATTCAGCGCATTGCCACCAGCGATGTGTTCCCGGGCTGGTGGGCGCTGCCCGGCGGCCACGTCCGCCCAGGGGAGACACCCGAGCACGCCGCCCAGCGCTACCTGGGTGCGGAGACCGGCCTGACCGCTTCGGTGTCCCTGACCCTGGTTGACCGGTACGACACGCCGGGACGTGACCCACGCGGCGACGTCATCAGCACCGCCTACACCGCCGTGCTGGATCCCATGCCATGGCCCGGCGATGATGCCCAAGCAGCGCAATGGATCCCGGTACCGCTCGCGATCGAACGCGGGTTGGCGTTCGACCACGCCACCATCCTGACCGACGCCCTGCGCAGCATGGGGCCCGTGATCGAGGGGACGTGACTGCGTCATGTGCAGAGCTGGCGGGCGGCGTTGCAAAGGCGGCGCCTCCCGCACCAAAACCAATCAGGCCGCCCGGCAACGCCTGTCCCGCGCCAACCGCGCGCTCGCCGCCGCGCAAGCCAGCGGCGATGAGGCCGCAATCGCTGGGGCGGAACAGAAACTCGCCGCTGCCAGGTCCCATATGGACACCATCAAGCAGGCCTGCTCTCACGACCCGGCAACACCGCAAGGGGACGTGACCACGCCTGCCGACGGCGCGAGCGTGGCCGACCAGATTCGTCACACCGTGCGCAGCATTGCCCAGGAACCCGGACGTTGGAGCAGCCTCGGATGGGTCTGCCTGGCCGACCTGCGCGAACGACTGCCGCACGTGGACCGCGAGGCCATGGACCGCGTCCTGGACGAACTCATCACCGACCCGGACGTGTCCCTGATGGCCGAAATGAACCAGAAAGCGCTGACCGACCGCGATCGAGCCGCGGCGGTCATGATCGGCGGCAAGCCCAGGCACCTGATCAACGTGGGAAGTCGTCCAGAACCAGACCCGGACGCGCTGGAACGTGTCCGGCGTCAAGGCCCGGCGAAGTCAAGCAACGCCGACCTCGCCGCCGCCCTGATCACTCCCAACGTCGGTGATGATCTCTACACGCAAATCCGTCAGGAAGAACAGCGACGCATGTGCGCAATCAGTAACCCTGATGCCACAGGGGAATCCCACGCCACCCCCGACGACCACCAACAGCAACGTCACGGGGATGTGACATCCACGCCATCTCCGGCGGTGGACCCCCGCGCTGACGACTACTACGTGGGCGAGCGAACCCCCACCCAGCCAGAAGAACGCGTCCGGGATATCGAACGCCAGATCCGGCGGGCCTATCAGAACATCGTCGAGGCGAAGGGGTTGGGACAGTCGGGATTGGTCGACCTGGCCGATCTGCGCAGCGAGCTCAACTGGGACGTCACCAAGGACGAGGTCGACGCCGTGCTCCGCAAGATGGACGGTCCTGGCGTGACCCTTATGCCCGAGGCGTCCGGCCTGCACCGATCACAACCCGCCGCGCAAGCCAACGCAGTACGCATCGGCAACGAAGACAACCACGTCATCAAGATCTGGGGCGGACCCGAGAACCACGACGCACACTCCATGATGGACACATCGGCCACCACAACACGGAACCAGGCGGCTCACGCGAAGGACGTGACACGCGCCGACCCGTCTGACGATGGCCGGACCCCGACCGACAACCGTGACGCACACGTTCAGGGGCAGGTCGTCCAGGCGTACAGGGACTTGCTTGCCGAGCGCCCTGGCCGTGACTGGGTCGGGCTGGACCAGTTGCGGGCACGCCTCAACCCGGACATCACCAAGGCGGAAGTCGACCAAGCGCTCAAAGGGCTGAGCCGAACCGGCACGGCCCACATCGCGCCGGAGTCGAACCGCAAAACGTTGACAGCAGCGGACCACGAGGCCGCCGTACGGATCGGTGGCGAAGACAACCACCTGTTCGCGATCACCCCGGCGACGCTTCGCGAACTCGGCAACCACCCGGCCACTGGCAGCACCGCGACAACGGATGATGCCCAGCCGATCGGAACGCGACCATCTGACCGTGCGGCGACCACCCCACCCGGTCACCTGCCGCGCAAGCCATCCGACGCCACGCGCAAGCCCGACAATGGGAACCGGGCAACCTCTGCCAGGGACGTGACCGCAGATGCCAGTGGGGTACGTGCTCGACTCGCAGCTCTCACGAACCGTGGGGAGGCGGACCGTTACCTATCCGATCTGAGGCTCAAGAAATCTGAGCTGGTTTCCCTCGCCAAACAGTTGGACGTCGCCGTACAGAGCAATGACACGATGATGGTGATTCGGCGCAAGATCGTTGATGGCACTGTGGGAGTGCGGGAGGACCACGCAGCGATCCGAGATCGGACCTGGGCACAGCAGAACACCACACCACCGACCGGACAGGACGTTCCCCCAACCGCCAACCAGGGGCGCGAATCCGCCGATTCCAAGTTCAGTGTCCACGGGAATGTCGGATCGCACGTCGTGATCCACGGCAACGTCACCTTCGGCCCAGACGGATATTCCGTCACTCCGGTCGATCCGGCCGAGTCCCAGCGACGCGCCCAGGAACGTGCCCGGCGGGCCGACGCCACGCGCAAGCCCGACAACAGGAATCGGGCAACCGCTGTCACATCACCCGACCGGAGCGAGCCAGCGAGGCAGAATGCCGGCGCGTCGGCCATCGCATCGCGTCTGCGGGAAACCGAGACGGAGGACGAGGGTGCCGAGTTGCTGCGGGCACAGAACCTGGACCGGGAAGGGCTGCTCGCCGTGGCCGGTGAGTTGGGTCTCTCACGGGTGGATCGCCTGAGCCAGAAGGCACTGCTGGACAAGGTGCTGAAGCAGGCGATCGGCGCTCGCCGCAAGTTCGCTGGGCTGCGCAAGTGGGACAGCGATGAATCCACGGCGAAACCCGAGCCTGGCCACGGCGGAGAACGTAGCCAACCGCGCACAGCCGCCCCCTCCGGACAGGCAGGACAACCAGGTCGACGGCCTGACAGGTCTGGCAAGTCCAAGCAGGGCAAGGCAACTCCCAGTGGGGACGTGACCACCGCGAAGGCCGACCGGGCGGCACGGCCGTGGAAGGACTCCACAAAGCCGGATACTGGCCTGTCACCCATCGCGGCACGCCTGCGGACAACCGAGACCGAGGACCAGGGTGCCGAGATCCTGCGCGCCCAGAACCTGGACCGGCAGGGGTTGCTGGCCCTGGCGAGCGAGTTGGGACTCTCCCGTGTGGATCGCTTGACCGACAAAGAACTGGAGAAGCGGGTCCTCAAACAGGCCATCGCCGCTCGCCGCAAGTTCGCCGGGCTGCGGAGCTGGAACAAGTGGAACGCCGACCTCGCGGACAACACAACCCTCGGCAACGACAGCACGACGGCCACACAGCCACCACGTGCCTGATCCGCGAACCGCGAGGCAGCGAGGTCGTACACCGCGCCACCCCGGCCCGCCTCGCGACGATCAACGCGAGTGTGCGGGACTGCTGGGACAAGGCGAATGCCCAGGGCGCAGAGGCAAGCTGACTGCACAGTCCAGTGAGGACGAACTGCCTCTTTTCACGCCCTTAGGGACGTGACACCAGCCATCTACACCGGTGGCTGGTGTCCCCAACCGGAATCAGGAGTACAGCTGTGAAGATCCGTCTTGAAGGGACAGCGCCCGAGATACTGACTGTGTTGGCCGCCGTGACCAACGTGTCCGAAATGGGTGAGGCCACGGTCATGCTTAGGCGTGTCGACGCGGAAGTGAACGTTCGACCCGATCCGCGATTCCTGTCCTACCCGTGGCCAGACAAGCAAGGGGACGTGACTCGCCATGACGATCACGACACCAACCCGATCGGTTGACAGCGGCTGGGTGCCGACCACGCCCGTCTACCGTGACCGTCCACAATTGTCGTTTCCCGGCGAGCCGACTCCCGCGCCGGGACTGGTGATCGTCCCGAGCATCAATGTGTTCACCGGCCGCTACACCGGTGGATGGACGATCATCCATACCCGCACCGGCCTGCACCTCGCGCTGGTTTCCATCCCGCTGGCCTACGCTCGGGAAGCCGCCGTGCTGTTGGCCGACGCCGGTGTCGACTGGACGTTGCCCGCGCAGCAATTGCGTGAGCAACGCGGGGACGTGACGCACGTGGTGTGGGACATCCGCAACCGTGTACACGAGTCCTGGCAGGACGGACGGCCGACCTGGTGGGCACGCCACAGCTGGCAGCACCTCGCCCCCGGCTGGATCGTGCAGACGGACGACTGGACCCAATCCGACTACGTGTTCGACACCTGGAACGACTTGGACGCCTGGCTGACCGAGCACGGTGCCAACCCCGCATACCGGGTAGAGGACGTCACCCGGCAGATCGAACCGACCTGGCGGCTGTGCTGTGCCGCACCGCTGTGCGACAACCGGTTCAACAACCCGGTGCTGCTTGACCAGACTGACGACGACGATGTGCCGTTCGAGGTCCGCGAACGCGACCGCGGCGACGTCGCCCGCTTCGCCGCCACTGTCGGCTGGACCCGGCACGACCGGGCCCATTGGACATGCCCGGACTGCACCCGGGAACACACCCGCAAACCGGATCGCGAGTTCGGCAGTTGAACCCTGCGCCCCCACGGTGGCGCAGCAGACATCCCGGTGCGGCGCGGAGACCTGACGCGCGCCCGCGCCGCACCGGCACCCACCTTCAGTCACTCCAACCCGAGGAGTTCCTTGTCATGTCAGGCCTTCCCGAAGTCACCATGTCGGGCACCCTTACCGCCGACCCCGAACTGCGGTACACCGCGAACGGCATGCCGGTCGCCAACTTCACCGTCGCAGCCAACGACCGCCGCTACGACCAGAAAACCGGTACCTGGATCGATGGGGACGCGACGTTCCTGCGCTGCACGGTGTGGCGCCAGATCGCCGAGAACCTCGTCAACTCGCTGAGCAAGGGCGCCCGCGTCATGGTCACCGGCGCCTTGCGGCAACGCTCCTACACCACCAACCAGGGTGACAAGCGCTACGCGTTCGAACTGGACGTCACCGAAGTCGCTGCCTCGCTGCGCTGGGCCACTGTGACCGTCACCAAGGCCACGCGCACGGACGAGAACACCGGCGCGCAATCCGGAGCCACCGGCAGTCAATGGAACAGCGAACCGCCCTTCTGAACCTGATCACGAGCCACACCGGCGCTCGGACAACAGATCAACTCCGATAACCCACCGAATCCGGCGGCGTGCCGCACTGCTCTCCAGCGGAGCGGCTACGCCGCCGCCCCATGTCCAGCGGTGCACACACCGTCACCGCCACCGACCGGACAACGCCCTCCTGGCTGCGAAAGGACACCGGTGATGGACACCGCCCACCGCCAGTTGCTCAACGCCGCCCTGGCCGCCGCCGACCGCGGCTGGCACGTCTTCCCAATCCAACCCGGCCGCAAGAAACCGCCCGCGCTGCACGGTGACACCCCGCGCAAGCCCTGCCCCCGCACCGGGATCTGCCGTACCGGGCACCAAGGCTGGGAGCAGCGGGCCACCACCGACCCGGACCGCATCCGCGCGGCCTGGACCCGAGCCGCATACAACATCGGCATCGCCACCGGCCCCAGCGGACTGATCGTCATCGACCTGGACCGCCCCAAGTCCGCACAGGACACACCACCGCACGACCTTGCCCAGCAGGGCATCCGGGACGGGCTTGACCACTTCGCCGCCATCTGCTCCCGCCACGGTCAGCCGTTTCCCCGTACCTGCTGGGGACTGACCCCGCGTGGCGGGACACACCTGTACTTCGCCGCGCCGACCGAGCGACAACTGCGCAACACCGAAGGGGAACACGGCAACGGCTTGGGCTGGAAAATCGACACCCGCGCGTGGGGCGGCTACATCGTCGCCCCCGGATCGATCACACCGGACGGTGAGTACCAACTCGCCGTCGACCTGACCCCGGCGCCGCTTCCCGCATGGCTGACAGCCTTGCTGACGCCCCAACCGGTCGTGCACACCACAGCACCCCCGCCGCGCACATCGCCGCGTCTGGCGGCCTACACAGCCGCCGCCGTGCGCGGCGAATGCGAACGGATCGCAACCGCGGCCGGCGGGACACACAAGAAGACCCTCTACAGCGCGTCGGGAAACCTCGGACAGCACGTGGCGGGAGGCGGGCTGTCCTATGCCGACGCGCACACCGAGCTCTACGCAGCGGCTCGGCACCTGCTCACCGCCGACTGCGACTGCACCGACTACGAGATCCGCCGCACCATCACCAACGGCCTGCGCGCGGGAATGCAACGCCCCCGCATTCCACCCGCGAAAACCCGTACTCACCAAGGGACGTGACCGCCCCACGTTGGAAAGGCACCACGGTGTAATGGACTTCGCCTGGAACGACCCGCACAGCGACTTGGTCAGTCTGTCCGGCGGGCCGCGTGATCACCGCTGGTTCTACTACGGCGATTGGATCGCCACTCGCAGGGCCAGCCGTCGCGGCCGGTATCCGCTGGAGCACCCGTGCGGCAGCAGCCGCTGTTACGCGCCCACCACCGCATTCGCCCACCAGGTCACCAAGGCGGGCACCGACATGGTGGCGCGCATTTGGCAGTACGTGCCGCCGCCGCAATGGGCGGCGTGGGGCGGCGAGTACCGCACGCCCGAAGAACAGCACCAGACAGAAACCCCTTCGTAGCAGGGGACGTGACATGCCAGCCCCTCAGAGTACGTGGCTGAGCGGCGACATCAACCCACCACGCGCGTACACCTCGATGACTTCAGGGAGACCGGATGCTCGATCCACCAATCACTAACGGGGACCTGACCTCGGTTGTCCAACTTGGTGTGCTGGCCCTCGCATTCGGACGGGTCAACCGGATCACCTTCCACGAAGACGGAGTCACACCGGAGTCCGACACCGACCACACCGTCATGCTCGGACTCGTCGCGTGCTCGTTCGCAGCACGCCATCTGCCTCACCTTGACCTGGGTCTGATCGCCCAGCTCGCGTTGGTACACGACGTGGTCGAGGTCTACGCCGGGGACACACCCACGTTGCGGATCACCACCGAACAGCAGACCAGCAAGCAGGAACGGGAACACGTCGCCCTTGAACGCATTCGGGCCGAATTCAGCAGACTTCCCTGGCTAAGCACGGTGATCGACCTGTATGAGAACCGAAGCACGCCAGAGGCACGGTACGTCAAGGCCATGGACAAACTCCTGCCGAAGATCACGCATATCGCCAACGGTGGCAGGACACTCCGAGACCAAGGCTTCACCATGCGCGAGTTGATCGGCCGATACGAACGACAACTACGCGAACTGCAGGACTATGCGGCGGATTTTCCGCCGCTACTCGAACTTCGCGCCGAGCTGGTCAGCTGGGTTTACAACGCCGTCGACCTATGTCCGATCGACGAGGAAGCCCAACGGAGCGCGGGGACGTGACATCCATCCATCGCGCAAGGTGTGTGACCACATCGGACGGAACAGAACAGAACACCAGGAGAACATCCATACCTCAAGGGACGTGACACCCGGCAGTCGCCACGTCACACGACAACGTCACTGTGGACAGAAGCGAGGCAACCATGATCACGGTCACGGACTTGTTCTGCGGTGCCGGGGGCAGCTCGTCCGGCGCTGAATCCGTTCCGGGAGTGCGTGTGGTGATGGCCGCCAACCATTGGGACTTGGCGATCGAGACCCACCAGACCAACTTCCCGCATGTCGATCATGACAGGCAGGACATCGCCCAGGTCGACCCCGGCCGATTCCCACGCACCGACGTGCTCTGGGCCTCGCCGGCCTGCACGTTCTGGTCCATCGCCCGCGGTGAGCGGCAGGACTTCGCCGACCAGCCCACCGACCCAACTCTGTTCGATCTCGATACCCCCGACGACACCGAAGACGAACCACTGCCAGATGAGGCGCGGGAACGCAGCCGGGCGCTGATGCAGGACGTGCCCCGCTTCGCCGAACATCACCGCTACCGCGCGGTGATTGTCGAGAACACGCCGCCGCTGCTGAAATGGCGGCATTTCAGCAAGTGGATCGCCCGGATGCGCAACGCCGGATATGAGCACAAGGTGCTCACACTCAACTCCGCGTTCGCCCACCAGCTGGGCGCCCCGGCGCCACAGCTGCGGGACCGGGTGTACGTGGTGTTCTGGCAGAAGCGGTACCGGGCACCGGATTTCGACCGGTGGACCCGACCGCGGGCATGGTGCCCATCGTGCGATCAGACCGTGACCGCGCTGCACGCGCCGAAGAACCCCAAGAAACCCTACGGCGCCTACGGCCGCCAGTACGTCTACCGCTGCCCGGCGGTGGCCTGCCGGGGAACCGAGGTCGCGCCGTACGTACTGCCCGCCTTGGCCGCGCTGGACCTGTCAGTGCGGGGAGAGCGGATCGGGGATCGCAAGGAAGCGTTGTCGCCCAAGACAACCGCGCGGATCGAGGCGTGGCTATCTCGTTTCACTCACGCACCCAAGGGACGTGACACTGTGGAGGAGCTGCGGGTGATGCCCGCGCTGGTTCCGGTGGAGGGCCGGGAGAACAAGAACGCCGCACCGGTCATGGCCCCGGCACGCACGCAGACCGGTCGGCACGAGACCGCACTGCTGGTCCCGGCCGGGGGCACCTGGAACGACACCGCACAGACCGCGGACGTGCCGATGCGCACCCGCACCACCCGGGAGAGCGACGCTGTGGTGGTAGTGCCGCTGCGCAACAACAACCGGGTCAAGACGACACTGGATCCGTTGGACACCTTCGCCGCGGGCGGCAACCATCACGCCCTGGCCATGGTGATACGCAACAACACACCCCGGGGCAACCCCGGCCAGATGTGCACGCCGGTCGGCGAACCGCTGCGCACCCTGACCACCGCTGGTCACCAGAGCCTGGTGACCTGGGATCCGAACATGCTCTACGCCTACGACACCGGCCGGATGCGTGGCGTGGACAGCCCGATGCCGACACAGACCACGGTCGAGGGCGACGCCGTGCTGCGCACCGCGCCATCGATCGAGGACTGCCTGTTCCGGATGCTGCTGGTCGAGGAAATCAAACTCGGCATGGCCTTCCCCACCGGATTCGTGCTGCTGGGAACGTCCAAACGCGTCAAGGTCCGCATGTGCGGCAATGCCGTCACCCCACCGGTCTCCCGCGACCTCTGGGCAGCCGTGGTCGAAGCCATCACCCGCGACGACGTCACGCCCCCCATCGACACGACACCAGGCGTGGCGGCATGAACGGGCCGGATCCCGCTCACCACCAGTCGCGAATGGACAGCACCCTCACGCAGACCGTGGTCGCGCGACAGGTACGCCATGGGCGCCGCGGTACTTGTCTTCCGAGCGGTCAAGTAAAGTGATGTCCCGGTCCCCAGCGTGCGAGACTGGAGACCGGGAATGGGCATTCCTCCTCGTTACTTGGACTTCAGGAGCCAGTTAGCGACACGACGGAACGTCCGCGCGAGAGCCTGGTCGACGTGGTCGTCCGGGCTCTCGCTGTTCCGGCCACTCAGTAGGTCGGCGCACAGCCAGAGAACGTGGCCAAGCCACTGGATCTTCATGCTCCTCCTTATGGTTTCCACTGCTAGATGATCCTTCATGTCCCTGATGAGTCAGCAGGACCGAACGAGTCACTAGCCGGGAACCCGCCTTCTGCGGGATGCATGAACGCTACCCGACAGTCCGGATTGTTCGACGTGCGGGTGTCCATTGTTCGGCCCATGATGTCTCGTTTTTCCGAACATCGCAGGTAGCGGCAGCCGCAGATCTGCCCATGTGTGCTAGCTGGTCAGGATAGGTCACGCCACCCGCCGCAGTTGTCGAAGCAGACGAACACAACGACGACTTCCCTCACCGTGTAGCCAGACTGACAGAGCGCTATCTTTCTGACTGTTAAATCTTCTGTCCGTGTAACTCGCATGCATGCATGAGAGCGTTTATGCATGCCTGCATACATGCGAGCCTTTATGCGTGCCTGCATACATGCGAGTCGCAACTTGAACGATTCGCAACCAGAATTGGCGATTTCCGCACTCTCAATTTATCGCTCATTTTTTGCAATGTCGTCCCAGTCGACCGGGCCGGTTGATGCGGCCACGCCGCGTGGTCCGCGAGGCGAGCAGACGGGCAGAACCTTCGAGGCCTGCGTCACCGGCTCACCAACGAACGATGACAACACACCAGCGAGTCCACATGAGACGGACGCAGATGTCGATCCGTCAAAGAGGGGACGTGACACCCCGTGATCGCGCTACCGCTACCCGACCCCGCACTCATCGTGTTGATGGGCGCGAGCGGTGCGGGCAAATCCACCCTCGCTGCGGCGCTGGCCGCGCAACACCCGGACGCCGTGGTCGTGTCGTATGACGCGTGCCGCAAGGAGATCAGCGGTGACGAGTCCAACCAGGCTGTCACCGAGCAGGCCGTCACCTTGGCGCTGCGCCGGATCCGGGAACGTTGCCTGCAGCGGCGAACGACCATCGTGGATGGCACCCACACGCGACTCGACCAGCGGACGTCGCTGGCCAGTCTCGCCGCGTGGTACCGGATTCCGGCCGTGCTCATCGCAGTGGCCACACCGCTGGAACTCTGCCTGGCACGCCAGAACCAGCGTGCGCGTCACGTCCCCGCCGACGTTGTCACGCAACAGCACGGCGACGTACTGCGCGCACTGACCCATCGTGGCCTGGCCGACGGCTACGCCCAGGTCCACATCGTCGGTCTGGACGGACAGGCTGGATTCGTCACGTCGCCCTGACACAGACAGACAGGTTGCCATGACCGCAGTAGCGCACCGGCCAGACGACTCGCGCCGCGGAAGTGACGACAATCGGACCACGAGGAGACAGCAATGGCATGGGAATGGCTGGCACCGGCAGGAACTGTCATCGGGACATTGATCACCGCTGGTCTGGGCGGTTGGATTGGTAGCCGACACTCAGGACGGATCCAACAGCGTCAACACGCCTTCGACAGAGAGACCAGCGTCATCGAGCGGGGACGTGAGCGAGCGGACGACGCCATCGCCGCTCTCCGCACGCTTCAACATCATTCGACCACTATCGCGCGCTGGCATTACGTTCCCCCCTCACTCGACTCGGATGATGTGACGGAATCCCGCGCGGCACACGAGCGACTCGGTGCGGCCATTGAGTACTTGACAGTTCAGACCGTACGGAGGCAGATCGAGCTGATTTATCTTGTCATCGGCATGTCCGCGCTGGTGACTCGCTACGGGCGCACCGAATTCGAAACTACCGAGATGATGATCGTCTCTGCCTGTGCAGAGGGCATCACTGTCCTGGGCCGCTACCTGCGAGACGAACAGGCTGACGAGCCATCGCAGACTGTGCAGGCATTGCTCAACGCCTACAACCGCACACGAGCCCTCTTCGCGTCCCCCTCTCCGTGTACCTACCCGAAGTTCACCTGAACCGTTCTCCACCGCCTCCCGCAACATGCGTGATCACGGCAGTCGCAGCGCCGGATTCTCCTTGTGTCACAGAAACAAAGGCGGGTTGCCCGGAACGCCAACATTGCGGCGGATAGCCATGTCCAGCACGAAGGCGTCGCACCACGAAGCCTGTACATACCAAAGGGACGTGACATCACCAAGCACTTGTGGACGCGATCGTGGCTACCGCCGTACGCAAGCCGGAATACGACGTGTACCACGGCGACGGCCCGGGGCCGTCGCACCCCACGTTGCGCGACAACGCCACTGCCGTGGTCATCCGAATCCAACGGACCGCATGACAGCCCGCGCCGGGCTGCCGCCGACCCAAGCCTTCGCTGGCGGCGGCAGCACGGCACACGCGTGAACTCCACAGAAAGGCAGGTTGCCATGACCACAGCGGCGCACCGGCCCGACGACCGGCACCTGCATCCCGTGCCCACAGACGATCCGGTGGACCGTGCCGATCAGCCACCACGTGACAACCGGCCGGTGATCCGGGTCGGCTCCGACCCGGAAACGATCCGGGCCCTGACCACCGCGCTGGACGCCCGGATCATCCCGGACACCTACGTCACCGACGGTGCCCCGGTCGTGGTCGAGGCCGTGTCCGGCGCGGGGGACGTGACATCCGGGGACGTGGATGTGCCCCTGCCGCTCACCGTGTCGGTCCTGCGCCCGGCGCTGCTGGCCAGCCTGCTGGCCGAACACACCACGGTGTTGAGTGACAAGGGCGAGGAGTCGCCCAAACGCGACGTGCTGGCCGCGGTGCTGTCTCGCCAATCCTGGCCCGGGCTGCCGCCGATGCGGCGCATCATCTCCACCCCAGTGCTGCGCCCGGACGGCACGTTGCTGCAGACGCCCGGCTACGACCGGGCGACCGGGTTCTACCTGGCACCCGGCGATGGGATGCACCTCGAGCCCATCCCGGACAAGCCCACCACCGCCCAGGTCAACGCCGCGTGCGAGTTCCTGCTTGATCGGTTTCTCGCTGACTTCCCGTGGCGCACGCCGGCCGACCGCGCGAACTACATCGGGTTGCTGGTCACGCCGATCATCCGGCCGTTCACGCACGCTTTGAGCCCGTTCGCGATCGTGGACGCCACCATGCCTGGATCGGGCAAGACCATCCTCACCAGCTGTGTCGGGCTGCTGGTCGGGCAACGGGTGCTGACCTGGACTGACAGCGAAGACGAACTGCGCAAGTCGATCACCACCGTGCTGTCCGACAGCGCCGGTGCGGTCGTGTTCGACAACTTGGAGGAAGGCAGTGTCGTGAACTCCGCTGTCCTGGCCCGGCTGGTCACCGAACGGACGTGGGCCGACCGGAAACTCGGCACCAACAGCGCCGCGGTGTACGACAACGACCGGCTCTGGCTGGCCACCGGCAACAACCTGCGCACCGGCGGGGACATGGCCTCGCGCACGGTCTGGGTCCGGCTGGACCCGGACTGCCCCCGGCCGGAAGCCCGCACGGGATTCAGCATCCCGGGACTCGATTCCTGGATCCTCGATCCGGCCAACCGCGCGGTGGTGCTCCGCGCGGTGCTGACGCTGGTGCTGGACTGGACCGCGCACGGCGCACCGACCAGCAGTGCCGTGCCGGAGATGCGGCAGTTCACCCGCTGGGCACGCTATGTCGGCGGGTTCCTGGAACACCACGGCGTGCCCACGTTTCTGGGCAACGCCGAAACCGCCCGGGAACTGGACGACGACGCCGCCGAATGGGCGGCGTTTTTGCTGCGCTGGCACCAACTGCACGGCGACACCCGCCTGGCCGCCAACGACGTACGCCGCAGCGCTGAACCCAGCGCCTACAGCGACGACCCATGGAATGGCCTGTTTCCCACCACCCCGGCCGGAAAGCTGCTGTCAGTCAAGTCCTTGGGACGACGCCTCACCGGCCAGGTTGACCGGTGGCGCGGCGATGTGGTGCTGCGGTCGGCGAACGACCCGGCCACGAACGCCCGCATCTACTGGGTCCACCGCGCAAGCGCGGACTGATCGCCAAGACAAGCACTCGCGTCGCGAGCACCCCGTGCGGTGCCGCGCGGTGCCTTCTCACGCCATCCGCATCGAACAAATCAATCCATAGTGGACAGAAAGGGGTATGACCAGCTGATGAACGAGCAATTCCGGACACCCGGCGGCGGCAAGCGCACCAGCAACGACACCGGCAGAGGGACGCGGGGCCGGGTGCTGCTTCTGCTTGCCCTCGCGGTCGCGTTGCTCCTGGCCATCATCTACGTCCCGGACGTCATCTCCAACCTCTGGGACGTCATCTCGGATGTCCTCTCCGAGCACACGGGGACGTGACAGCGCGCCGGGAACGAACCATGGCGAACCGCGGACCCCGG
Organism: Kibdelosporangium aridum; assembly: GCF_900176515.1. Taxonomy (GTDB): domain Bacteria; phylum Actinomycetota; class Actinomycetes; order Mycobacteriales; family Pseudonocardiaceae; genus Kibdelosporangium; species Kibdelosporangium aridum. The sequence continues at coordinate 1,719,005 of NZ_FWXV01000002.1, read as the reverse complement.
AGTGCGCGGAGATCCAACGGCCCCCTCCGACCCCGTCGGTCGAAAAATTACGCGCAGTGACGTACACGGGGGTGATGGCGGACCGGTCGAGTCGGCCGGGGGCGTGGCGATGTGGTGCCGTGGTCCGCGAACGACCGGCCGCCAACACCCGCATCTGCAGGGTCCAAGGACACAGCTCGGACTGACCCCCCGAAAACAAACCCGGAAACCCGGAAACCCGGAAAACACTGTCTGACCAGGCAACGCAACCGCCGGGTTTCTCCTCAGGGCATCCGGCTCAAACCCGGAAACCCGGTGATTCCGGGTTTGCAAACCCGGAGATCAATTCAAACCCGGCACCTGTTTGCCCAGGTCAACCCGCGTCTGCCGGGTTTCCGGGTTTAAAACCCCTCTTACCGCCCCCTCCGGTTACAGCCACACCAGACAGGCTGGAACCGGAGGGGGCAGCGGGGGGCGTGACACCTCACTACGACCGTTCCAGCGCGACCAAGACGCCCAAAGTGCCGCACGGCACCGTTACGGAGCGCATGCGTTGATGCAACGGTCAGAACGGGAGACCACCGCGTGACCACCGCCGGTACCCAGCCCGTAGCCGAGCCGCTGTATTACCTGCCGCGCGAAGTGGCAGCCATGCTCCGCTGTTCGGAGTGGTGGGTGAAAGAACAAGCCCGGAAGCGCCGAATTCCCTTTATCTGGATTGGTGGCAGTTATCGGTTCACAGCAGACCACATCAGGGAGATGGTGGCGCTGTTTGAACGCCGCCCAGCTGGTGAATCGACTGCCCCAGCAGCTGATCAGGCCCGCGCCCATCGCCCGGTGGACGCGCATGGGCAAGTGGTGCGGCTTACCGCGCGCAGACCCCGTCGGGCCCGTAAGGCGGCTGGGTGATTAGGCAACAAGCGCAACCGAGCGCCCGTCATCGTCCTGATGGCGGGCGCTTCTCAAACGAGGCAGGTCATTGTGGGGTACGCCGAAAACCGTGGAACCTACTACCGCGGGCGGTACAAGATCGCGCCGGGCAAGTACGGCACGGTCAGCGATGCGACCGGCGCGACCATCAAGTTCCGCACCAAACGCGACGCCGAGCAAGCCGCCAACGATGAGGAAGCCAAGGTCCGCAACGGCAAGTGGCGCGATCCGGCGGCTAGCCGGATCAAGTTCGGCACGTACGTGTCGACTTGGTACGCGCGGCAGGATCTCGCGGCGTCCACGATGCAGAACTACTTGCGCCACATAGAGGAGCACCTGCTTCCGGAGTTCGAGGAGAAGGATCTCAACGAGATCCATGGGCCCGATGTCGGTGCGTGGGAGAAAAAGGAAAACAACGCGGGTTACGCAGCGTCCAGCGTCAAGACATGGCGGAGCACGCTCCACCTGATACTGGAGGACGCCTTTGACGAAGGGCTGATCGACGCCAATCCCGTCACGAAGCGGCGAGGCCGCGGGAAGCGGGCGGGCCGATCTCGTCTGCGAAGCCCGGAAAAGGTCATCACAGATCCACTCGGTCTGCTGCTCATCGCCGAACGCGCCGCATTGCTGTCCGGTCGAGACGATGAGTTTGTGGCCATCACCGTCAAGGGATATACCGGCATGCGATGGGGCGAGATAGTGGGACTGGAGACCAAGTTCGCCCGGCCCAAGGCGATTCGAGTGGAATGGCAGTTGTACGAACTGAGCACCGGCCTGCATCGGTGCCCACCCAAAGACGACAGCTACCGCACGATCGACTTGCCGAGTTTCCTGGCGATGCTGGTGTCGGACCATATCGCGCGAACCACGCCGCGACCGTGCGCCTGCCACGGCCGAACGTACGTGTTCCGAGGTCTGCGTGCCGCGAACAAAGCTGCGCATCGCCCCGGGGCGAAACTGATCGATGTGGCTCGCCGAGCGGGTGTCTCGGCGACGACCGTGTCGAACCTGTTCAACCATCCGGAAGTGGTGGCGGAGGAGACGCAGGCACGGATCAAGCAGGCGATCGCCGACCTCGGGTACGTCCGTGGCGGTGTATCAAGCGAGCCCGCCGCGCATTGGCGCCGGAACGGGTTCGCCCCGTGGCTGTTCGAGCCAGCCGCGACGGGGTGGTATCCGAAGAAGGCGCCGCACGAGGCCCACCCGGTCCCGCTGCTGGGTGAACCATGGCCGGGCATTCCTGTCCGTGGTCGCAACGCTTCCGGACGCGCGGACGCGTGTTGGGTGCCAATCGCGCCAGGACTCACGCCGCACGGCTTGCGCCACACGCACAAGACGCGGATGCGTGGATTGGGCACGCCTCCGCCGCTGATGGATGAGCGGCTGGGGCACTCGGACGGCACTGTCCAGGCCCGCTATGACCACGTCACGCCCGAGATGCGCCAACAGCTGATGGCCGGGTTGACGGCCGAGTGGGAGGAGGCTCTCGGCCAGCGCAAGGCAATGTGTCCGACGTCGCCGGTGGCCGTGCTCGATGAACTGTTGAGATCGCGGCCGAGTTGACCTGACGGACCAGAAGACGCCCTGAAATCCAAGATCGTCTCCCCGATTTCTCCCAACAGCGGCCGGAAATGCAAATCAGGGTGGGTCTCAATCTACTTGAGACCCACCCTGACCTGGGCTTACCGGTGTCGGGGTGGCGGGATTCGAACCCACGACCTCTTCGTCCCGAACGAAGCGCGCTACCAAGCTGCGCCACACCCCGGCTTGTCTTGCAGGGGATACTCTAGCGGACGTCTGCCCGGGCCCCGAAACGGGTATTGGGTTTTGCTGCTTCTCCGCCGTTCGTCCTGGGTACGAGGGTCAGCAGGCTGGCTTCCGGCGGGCAGGCGAATCGCACTGGGGCGTATGGGGATGTGCCGAGTCCGGCTGAGACGTGCAGCCACATGTGGCTGCCCCAGCGGGAGGCGCCGCGGGCGCGGGAGCGATCGAGATCACAGTTCGTCACCAGTGCGCCGTAGCCGGGGATGCGGAGTTGGCCGCCGTGGGTGTGGCCCGCGAGGACCAGGTCGTAGCCGTCGTTGGCGAAGGCGTCGAGGACCCGTGGTTCGGGTGAGTGGGTGATGCCCAGCCTGAGCGCTGCTGTGGGGTCTGGGCGGCCTGCGATTTGTTGGTAGCGGTCGCGGCGCAGGTGTGGGTCGTCCACGCCGGCGACGGCGATGTTGCGGCCGTCGACGCTGACGATCTTGCGGACGTGGGTCAGGTCGTGCCAGCCGCGTTCGATCATGGCGGCGCGCAGGTCGCGCCAGGGGAGTTTGATGCCGTGGATGCGCTTCTTCTTCGCGCTGGGCAACAGGTAGCGGACTGGGTTTTTCGGTTTCGGCGCGTAGTAGTCGTTGCTGCCGAAGATGAAGATTCCTGGCCTGTGCATCAGGGGGCCGAGGGCGCGTACGACCGCGGGTACTGCCTGCTTGTGCGCGAGGTTGTCGCCGGTGTTGACGACCAGGTCTGGTTCGAGTGCGTCGAGGGCCGCGATCCAGCGCTGCTTCGACCGCTGCCCGGGCAGCATGTGGATGTCCGAGATGTGCAGGATCCGCAGTGGCCTTGCGCCTTCACCGAGGACGGGAAGGGTGGCTTGGCGCAGTGTCCAGCGTCGTCGTTCGATTCCTGCCGCGTACGCGACGGTCGCCGCACCTGCTGCTGTCGTTGCCATAGCGATTCGGGCCCACGTACTCACACCTTCGAGAGTACGGCGGCTCGCACTCGCCGTGGCAGCCGCCGCCATGTTGGAAGGCGGCGGTAACGTTCGTGTTATGGCGGAGCTCAAGGACAAGTTGAAGTCGGACCTGGTCGTCGCCCTGAAGGCCAAGGACACCGCCCGGCTGGGCACCCTGCGCATGGTGCTCGCCGCGGTGAGCACCGAGGAGGTCTCGGGCAAGGAGGCACGGGAGCTCACCGACGAGGAAGTCCAGCGCGTGCTCACTCGTGAGGCGAAGAAGCGCAAGGAAGCCGCCGAGGCCTTCGAGTCCGCGGGCCGCGCCGACCAGGCTGCCGCCGAGCGCGCGGAGGCTGACGTGATCGCCGAGTACCTGCCCGCTCAGCTGTCCGACGACGAGCTCGCTGATCTCGTCGGCCAGGCCGTGGCCGAGGTTGCCGAGCAGACCGGCGGCGCGCCGACCCAGAAGCAGATGGGGCAGGTCATGAAGGCCGCCAACGCCAAGGTCGCCGGTCGGGCCGAGGGCGGCCGGGTCGCCGCCGCGGTGAAGGCGCGCCTCAGCCAGGCGAACTGACCGGCGCTGTCCGTCTAGAACAGCGCTGACGAATAGGCCTGGATTCCGACTGTCGGCGCTACCACCGATGCCTATTCATACAGCGGTCGGCATATCAGTCACGCCAGCCGGACGCCATGTGCTCGACGCGTAAGGCCTCGGTCAGCCGCCCGATCGCGTCGAGGAACTCCACCACGCTGGAGAGCCGGCACGTCAATCATCCTTTCCAACCATCAGCGTTCAGAGCCGCCCTCCGGGAGTGTTGGCAACGTTACTTCTGAAGCTTGATCCAACTGCCTTTCCAGAAGGTTGTGTTCAGCCCGCGCCGATTCCACACGCGCGATGAGTTGCTCAAGTACGGCATCGTCCGACTTACCGACATAGTCGCCTATGCGCAGTTCGGCGGCGCGAAGCTCGGTTTCCAACGTGTCGGCGAAAGCTTGGTGATTAAGGCTGCGCTCCTTGAATTTGAAATAAGTCGACACAGTTGCAGCAAGCCCCACGAGCAAGGTGTTCACAACCGCAGCGACCCGCATCAACCCAGACTCCACAGAAAAAGCGACAAGCGCAGAAGCACTGATCGACCCCACGATCACAACACTCTGCAGAAAATTGTGAGTACGACGAAGCTTTCTCGCACCCAGCCGGTAGGCCTCTATCTGGTCAGGAATCATTGCTCGATATGCGAACCGCTGAGCCCCGACGCCTTGTTCTCGTGAAGAAGTCCGGGCAAGATGAGCCATCCGCCTTCGAAGCTTCGACGTCAGCGCCAGAAGCGCATCCTTCTCGGTATAGTACTCCGGGCCGATGAGCAATCCTGACATCAACAGCATCGACCCGACGAGCACCGCACCCGACGAGAACCCACGCACACCGGTTACAATTGCCAAGACCACAAAGACAGCCAGAAGCAAGACGAGACCACCAGGAATTGCTCGCATTACCGTAAGGCCGAGTTTCTTTCGACGAATCTGCTCGCGAAGCTCCAGAACCTGATCATCCGATTCAGCCGGACGGCTAGCGGAGGCATTCGTAGCACTCATGACCCGTAATCTATCGGACTGCCCCGGCCGCAGCGTCAAGTCACAACGGGTTGCCTCACCGCCCTTCGACCCGATGAACCCGCAGATCAGCAGGCGATGTCCAAATGAGGACCTTGCCCCCTGTCAAGCGAAGCGACGCGTGATCCTCATCCAAACCGGCCATTTCGTTGCGAGGCGAACAAATAGATATCTCTGCGGGGCCTGTCGGACCGTTCCCCACTCACGCCTGACGCCACGACAGGGTCTTTAGTCCTCAGCCGGACGACTGGAAGTCACCAAGGTTTGGCTGGTTGCCATCCGATCGGCCGAATGTTTAGGGTTCAACTCACGGTGGGTAACAGGGAGCTTGATCAGTGCGAGTAGAGCTTGAGTGTTCAACTCGGGACGCTCTGCGGGTGGAAGGACCCATCATGAGCAGCCTTTCCACGCTTGACCCCCGCTTGCGGCTGCATGCCGCTCGCCTTGCCACCGTCTCCGCATTCGTCGGTTTCCTTGTCTTCCTTGGGTTTCTTGTTCCTTTTTGGATTGTCCTGATCGTCGCGGGCGCCATGGTCGTGATCGCACGGGTTGTCCGGGCGTTCCGGGCCGCGGCGCGCAAGGTTGATCAGATCCTTGCCGAGGAGCTTCCGCCGAGTGGACGCATCGGGTGACTACCGCCGGTCATTGATTTGGCGTGTCAACAAAATCTTCAGTGGGATGAGGCAGGATCGGACCTGTGACGAAGCATCCCGCAGCAGAGGAGCCCGAGCACCTGTTCACCGACGCGGACGCGGACGCGCGGTGGCGGGCTAGATTTCGGGCCGCCCGAGTAAGCCTTCCCGAATGGGCCCGTGACGCGCCCGACCGCAATGTGTACACCTCCAACGCCAGCGGGGTGTGGGAGACATACGCGTGGGACCGGCTGACGGGCAACCACCGACAGGTGACCGACCGCCCCAACGGCACGTACAACTCCACCATCAGCCCGGACGGCGAGCACATCTGGTGGTTCGCGGACACCGACGGCGACGAGTTCGGCAACTGGGTGGCCGAGCCGTTCGCCGGGCGCCCGATCGACCAGGAGCCACAGCCCGCGATCGCCGAGGTTCCCCGTGGTTATCCCGCAGGCGTGGAGATCGGCCGGTCCATCTCGTCGATCGGGATCTCCACCGACGACGGCACCACAATCGTTGTCTCCCAAGACGGTCAGCCTGGCCAGGTCATCTACGTCAACGAGAACGACGCCGGGGTGTCCGGGCTGTCGCGCGACGAGCAGTACCTGGTCATCTCGCATTCGGAGCACGGCGACAACCGGCATCCGGCTCTCCGGGTGGTCACCACGACCGGTACGACCGTCTCCGAGAAGTGGGACGGCAAGGGCAAAGGCCTCGACGCCATCGGCTTCAGCCCGGTCGAAGGCGACTCGCGCCTGCTCGTCCTGCACGAGCGGCACGGTCGCGAGGAGCTGCTGATCTGGGACGTCGCCGCGGACACCGAGACCGAGATCAGCCTCGACCTGCCCGGCGAGCTGACCGCGACGTGGTACCCGGACGGCCGCTCACTTCTCGTCGTCCACACGCATCAGGCGCGCAACACACTGCACCGCTACGAGATCGAGACCGACTCTCTGTCCCTTCTGGACACTCCGGCTGGGACGGTCGGTTCGGCGGGCGTACGGCCGGACGGGACGATCGAGTACTCGTGGTCGTCCGCGGCCGAGCCGTCGGTGATCCGGGCGTTGCACGTGGACGGCACCGATCGGGTCCTGTTGACGCCGCCAGGCGACAGGGCTCCGGGATCGGTCAACCTCACGGATGCCTTTGTGCCAAGCGAAGGCGGCGAGGTGCACGCGCTCATCGCGCGTCCCCTTGATGCCCCGGATGGCCCGTTGCCCACGGTCTTCAGTCTGCACGGTGGCCCGCATTCCGCCGACGAGGACAGGTTTTCCGCCTATCGGGCGGCGTGGATCGACGCAGGCTTCGCCGTTGTGCACGTGAACTACCGCGGCTCGACGGGCTACGGCTCCGCGTGGCGGGACGCGATCGAAGGCCGTCCTGGCCTGACCGAGCTCGAGGATGTCGCGGCCGTGCACAAGTGGGCGGTCAGCACGGGCCTCGCCGATCCGGAAAAGTGTGTGGTGGCAGGCGCTTCCTGGGGTGGATACCTGAGCCTGCTCGCCGCGGGCATCCAGCCGGACAAGTGGGCGGCGGCCGTCGGTGGCGTGCCCGTTGCCGACTACTTCGCGGCGTACGAGGACGAGATGGAGCCGTTGCGCGCGTTCGACCGCGCGTTGTTCGGCGGCTCGCCGGAGGAACTGCCTGACCTGTACCGGGAATGCTCACCGATGACGTACGTCGACCAGGTGCGTGCCCCGATTCTGATCTGGGCAGGCGAGAACGACCCGCGCTGCCCGATCCGGCAGATCGACAACTACCTCGACCGGCTCGCCGAGCGCGGCGCCAAGTACGAGGAGTTCCGGTACGACGCCGGGCACGGTTCGCTCGTGGTCGCGGAGATGATCAAGCAGGTCGGTATCGAGGTGCACTTCGTCATGCGGATGCTCGGCATCAAGAAGTAACGGCAGACAGGATGCTGCCCCACGTACGTACCTCCCTGCCAGATACGCACGCGGGGCAGCTTTTCCGGTTGAGCTAGGCCAACTGGGCCTGCCACATCCAGTGGGCCTGCTCGAGGTCCTTGGCGATGTCGATCAACAGGTCCTGGGTGACCAGATCGGCCTTGTCGGTCTCGTCGATCCGGGCCCGCAGGCGTTTGATCAACGCCTCCAGGGTGCTGACGATCGCCTTGACTGTCTGGTCGTCGGAAAGCCAGCCATCGGGGTAGTCGGGAATCCCGGAGCTTTCCACGACCGTCTTGGCTTTGCCGTTGGGAGAGACGCCGATCGCGTTGGCACGCTCGGCGACCTCGTCGACGTACGTGCGTGCGGTCGAGACCAGTTCGTCCAGTTGCAAGTGGGCACTGCGGAAGTTCTTGCCGACCACGTTCCAGTGCGCCTGCTTGGCGACCAGCGAAAGGTCGATCAGGTCGACGAGGGTCGCTTGAAGAATGGCACCGGTGGTCTTCTTGTCCGCCTCCGGCAGCGGACTGGTGATCGGTGACTTGCTCACTGCACATCGCCTCCTCACCAGAAGACCTACCCGGTGCCTATGGCGTCAAACCGTGGCGATAACAGTGACTTCGATATTTCCGCGAGTGGCGTGGGAGTACGGGCAGACCTGGTGCGCCTGTGCCACGAGCTGGTCGGCTTGTCCCTGCTCAAGGCCGGGAAGGTGCGCGGTCAGCGTGACGGAGAGCACAAACCGGCCGCTGTCGTCCTTGTTCAGCGTCACGGCCGCGGTCACATTCGTCTCCGGGACGTCGATCTTGGCCTGCCGGGCGACCAGGCGCAGCGCGCTGTGGAAGCAGGCCGAGTAGCCCGCCGCGAACAGCTGCTCCGGGTTGGTGTGCGAGCCGCCGGGTCCGCCCATCTCCTTCGGCGTCGCCAGCTTCTCGTCGATCACGCCGTCGGACGAGACGACCTCACCGTTGCGACCGTCCCCCTTGGACGTTGCCTCGGCTGTGTACAGCGCCTGCACCATGCGATTGCCTCATCTCTGATGTGAAGTCGGTGAACGCCGCCAACGCTACGCGTCAGCGACTCTGGGCGAACTCCACTACTTGCCGTCCGATCGTGCGCAGCGTGGTGGCCACGGACTCGCTGGAAGTCTCGCCCGCGCCGTCGAAGCGCACTTCGGCCGAATTGATCGCGGCGCCGAGCGGTGTCGGCCAGCCACGCAGGGCATGCACGATCGACCGCAGCGATGTGAGGGTTGTAACAGCGGCCTGCCAGCCTTGCGCCGTCGCGACGCAGCCGACCGCGCGGCCGTCGAGGTACACGCGGGAGTCGTCACGCAGGTCTTCGATGTAGTCCAGTGCGTTCTTGATCAACCCCGAGATGGTGCCGTGGTAGCCGGGTGAGACGAGCACGACGCCGTCGGCTTCGCGGAGGTACTCGACGAGTCTGCGCGCCGCGGCGGAGCGTTCCGGGACGGCCGGGTCGTAGAACGGCAGCACCAGGTCCTCACCGGTGATCACCGTGGTCTTGGCGCCCAGCTCCTCCGCACCGGCCAACGCGACCCGCAAGGCCCGCTCGGACTGCGAGTTCTCTCGTAGGGAACCACCGACTCCCACCACATGTATGGCCACGAATCGAGCTTAGGACTTCAAGCCCGGTTGAGTTCCAGACCCGCGAATGAACTTACCGACAGTAGGATCGAGTGATGCCGCTCTCGACCATCGCTCTGCAGGGCGCCGCGCTTCGTGCCCTTTATGGCCTGCCGCGCCGTATGCGCAGGTTGATCGCTGGACGACCGATTCGCCTCGATAACCAGGAACTGGCGCTGGACGCGCAGTTGTTCCTGCGTGCGCGCGAGATGTCCAAACTCCCGCCGCTGTCCAGCGGCACCCCGGCGAAAGCTCGCCACGATCTGCTCGCGGGAGCCCAGATCGCCGCCGGGGAGCCGATCCAGCCCGTGGCCACGCGGGACCTGACGATCAACGGGTCGATCCCCGCACGCCTCTACACACCCGATGAGCTGCCCGAGGGCTCTCCGCTGCTGGTGTACTTCCACGGCGGCGGGTTCGTGATCGGCAGCATCGAGACACACGACAACACGTGCCGGTTCCTGGCGAAGCACGCACGAGTGCGGGTGCTGTCGGTGGACTACCGGCTGGCGCCCGAGCATCCGTTCCCCAACGGAGTCGAGGATGCAATCGCCGCATTCAAGTACGCGTACGCCAACGCGGCGGATCTGGGCGCAGACCCGACGGCGATCGCAGTCGGCGGCGACAGCGCGGGTGGCAACCTCGCGACCGTCGTCTCGCAGGTGACCACGCGCGAGGGCGGCCCGAAGCCGGCGTTCCAGCTGTTGCTCTACCCGTCGGCGGACGCGACGAAGCAGACCAGGTCGAAGGAGCTGTTCGCCCAGGGCTTCTTCCTGACCAAGGACGACATGGACTGGTTCATGGGCCACTACGCCACGGTCGAGCAGGACAAGCAGGACCCGCGCTACTCACCGGCGCTGGCGCCCGACTTGTCCGGGTTGCCGCCCGCGTACATCGCGACGGCGGGCTTTGACCCGCTGCGCGACGAAGGCGAGGCCTACGCCGAGCTGCTGCGGAAGGCCGGCGTGCCCGTCGTGTTGTCCAGGCAGGCTGACCTGATCCACGGTTACGCCAATTTACTCGCTATTGGAACTCGTTTTCGAGAAGCGATGTTCGAAGCCGCCGGAGTTTTGCGCACCGGCCTGGAAATCGGCCCAAAGGAATCGTTGACCGGCGAATCGGCTGGAGAATAGCCGAATGTCCGGCGCGAAAAACGCGCCGGACATTCACGTCGGGTCGGTCAAGGGGTGACGGGAGCGACCGGCAGCGGCGGCACTGGCAGCGGCGGCAGCGGAACTGGCACCGGCAGGCCACCCAGCAGGCTGGTGACCAGGTCGAGCAGCGTCGACAACAGTGAGGTGAGTAGCGCGGTCACGCCGGACAGCAGGTCCAGGCCGGGCAGGCCCTTCGCGGTGCCGTCCGGCATCGAGGCCAGCTTGCCTGCCAGTTCGGTGTTCAGGTCGTTGGCCTTGACCGAGTTGTCACGGGTCTCCGCGCGGGTAGCCCACTCATCGGTCCTGGTCACGAGCGCGTCGAGGACGCCGTCGAGCTCGCGCACATTGCTCTTCACACCGGCGACATCGCCGGCTTCATACGCGGATTTCAGCTGGTCGTGCATGCGTTGGACAGTCTTGGCAGCCACCTCGGGGTCTGCCGTGGCGGTCCAGCCGGACCCATGCCAGTCATCGGCGGAGGCTCCGCCTGCCAACGCGATCATGCTCCCGACTACGACGACGGCGAGCTTTTTGACGAATCCCATTCTCATTCTCGACTCCTCCCCCCGCTCAAATGATGACGTAGCCAACAATGAGCGGACTCCGCTAGTACCGGAACATAGTCACCAGCCTGGGGCAGGCTCGCCAGAGTTCTTTACCAAGGTCGTAATCGACGATTTACGCTAGGTAATCGATTTGGCGGCGTAGATCAACTAGTTCCGACACGGGGTGGGGACGTGCGTCAGGAAGCTGATCACGGACCGGCGCCGGACACGCCAGGCGCACGGGCGCTGAACAGCCACGACGGAGCGAACCCTCACCTCAGTGAGTGAATTCGAGATATTCGGCGCGCACAGCGAACGGCCCGGCGAGCGAGGGGCTCACCGGGCCGTTCTTCCTCGTGGTGGGAGGGCTTTAGGGAGTGATGTTCGTACAATCAGGACAAATGCCCCAGAACACCACCTCGGCCTCGTCGACGACGAAGCCTGCCGACTCCGACGGTGTGAGGCATGGCGCCGGGCCGACCGCGCAGTCGACATCCTCGGTGCGGCCGCACTGGCGGCAGACAAGGTGATGGTGGTTGTCCCCGATGCGGGTCTCGAACCGGGCCGGATGCCCGGCCGGCTCTATCCGCCGGACCAGCTTCGCGCTGGTGAACACGTTCAGCACGTCGTACACCGCCTGGGTGGATACGGAACCCAACAGCTCCCGCACCCCGGTCGCGACCTGGTCGGCGGTGGCGTGTGGGAGCTCGTTCAGCAAGGTCAGCACCGCCAGCCTCGGTGCTGTCACCCGCAGACCGGCAGCCTTGAGCCGGTCACGCAGCTGGGCTCGATCCGGGGCTGTCGGTGTCGCCATCACTGCCACCTCACCACTTAATCTGGAACGAGTCAATAAAGCGACTCGTTCGGGGGACCGCAGGGTGGTCACCCGTGGCTACAGAGTGGCCCGGAGTGTCCTGGTCTAGACCTCGTCCATTCGTGTGATTGCGAAGAACCGGGCGAAAACTCGGTTGCTCGGTGGGGTAATCAGATGATCCCCTGACTGTTCGTGGAGAGATACCAAAAGCTGTTCGCGCTGCCGGGTGCCCGGTCTCTCCTGATCTTGATCTTCCTCACCAGAATCCCGGTCGCGGCGGCCGGAATGACGCTGACCCTGCACGTGGTCCTCGGTCTCGGCCGCGGTTACGGAGCAGCGGGCCTGGTCGGCGGCGCCACGACGATCGGTATCGCGATCGGCGCACCGCTCTACGGCCGGTTCATCGACCGATACGGCCTGCGCAAGGCGCTGATGATCACGACCATCGCCGAGACCGCGTTCTGGGCCACCGCGCCACTGATGCCGTATCCCGTGCTGCTACCGATGGCCTTCCTCGGCGGCCTGCTCGCCATCCAGCCGATGTCCATCGGTAGGCAGGCGGTCGCCGCGCTCGTGCCGGAGGCACATCGCCGCACGGCCTACTCGCTCGACTCGATCTCGGTCGAACTGTGCTTCATGATCGGCCCGGTGGTCGCGGTGGCACTGGCCACCCAAGTCTCCACATCAGTCGCGCTGCTCGTGCTCGCGGCAGGGTTCCTGGCAACCGGTGTCTCGTTGTTCATCTTCAACCCACCGCTTCGCGGCAGCGAGGAAGTCACGACCGCCGACCGTCCGCCAAGACGTGAATGGCTCAGCCGCAGGCTCATCGGAGTGTTGCTGGTCGGGTTCGGCGCAGTCTTCGTGTTGTCCGGCACAGAAGTGGCGATGATCGCCGTACTGCGGCAGCACGGCGAAGTCGAGTGGGCAGGCGCGGCAACGGTGATCCTGTGCCTTGCGTCGATCGCGGGCGGACTCGTGCACGGCGCCGTCCGCAAGTCGTTGCCACAAGTCGTATTGATGGCTTTGCTTGGCGCATTGACAATGCCAGCGCTGTTCGCGGACGGCAGCACATGGTGGATTCTCGCACTCGCACTCGCGCCGGCCAGCGCGATGTGCGCACCTGCCATCGCATCAACGGGAGAGCGCGTCGCTCAGCTTGTTCCCGTTGCTGTGCGCGGGGAAGCGACGGGGCTACAGAGTTCGGCGTTCACCTGTGGTGTCGCGCTGGGCTCCCCGGTGATCGGATTTGTGGTCGACCACAGCGGATCACCGGGTTGGGGCTTCGTCGGCGCCGGTGCCGGCGGACTGGTCATCGCCGCATGCGCGGCCGTGCTCATCCGCCGGACACCGGCCCCCGCTCTCGCGGAACCCGCAAGCGTCAAAGTCTGAAGGCCGAGATCGCAAGCTCAGCAGCGCCGCTGCGCAAGCGCGCATACCGCCACCCGCAACCCCCGCCAAAAGCATCTTCTATCGCGCGGCTTGCAGTTCCTCGAGCGCCAACGCACCGACGCGCAGTAGCTGTCGGAGACTCTGCTCGTCGGCGAGCAACGTGAAGTGCTTGCCCATCATGAACTCGACTTCCATGACGCCGATCGTGTACTTGATCTCGCAGTCGGGCGAGATCGACGCGTACGTGTCAACGTCGACACCGGTATATCCCATGCGACACACCTCCTTTCCTGGTAGGCACTTCGAGTGTGCCGGAGCGTTCGATGATCTTGAATACCACGATCGGGTAACGGGATTTCCAGTGCTGACAATGATGTGATGGCACTGCGCAAAACGATCAGGTCCCGGCGCCTTGGCAAGCAGCTGCGCGAGTTCCGCCATCAGGCGAACCTTCGCCAGGAAGACCTTGTCGTGGTGATGAACGAAGGCCTGAACTCTGAATACAGAATTTCAGGCAACCATTGGCGGAGAACGGAGAACGGGTTGTCCCGGCTCACTCCCGTGCACCTCGCGAGGTTCTGCGAAGTGTTGGAGGTCGAGGAGGAGCAGGCCACCGCGCTGGAAAGGCTCAGAGCGAAGGCAGACGAGCCGGGCTGGTGGCAGGAGTACTCGGACATTCTGTCGGAGATAGGCGAGATGCTGCTCGAACTGGGTGAGGACGCCGTCCGGATCCGGACCTACGACACGGTGTTCATCCAGGGCCTACTGCAGATAGAGACCTACACCGCTGCCGTTGCCAACAGCGCGATAGCGACCGTTCGTACAGTCGATGTAGATCGCGTGGTCGAACTCCGGATGCGCAGGCAGAAAAGGCTCTCGGATCCCGACTTCCGCGGGCTCTCCGCAGTGCTGACCGAGGGAGCGATCCGCACCATTGTCGGTGGCCCCGCGGTCATGGCCGCTCAGCTGCGGCATCTGTTGCAGATCAGCCAGAACCCGAAGGTGGAGATCCGTATCCTGCCCTAGATGTGATGCCCAGGGAGGTTGGTTAGCCGGGTGATGGGCGGCTTGCCTCCGATGGCTGAGTGGGCTCGGTGGTGATTGTAGAAGTGGAGCCAGCCCGGTAGTGCTGCTCGGCGCTGGTGTTCGGTGTGGTAGAAGCGGGCGTAGGCCCAGCCGTCGGCCAGGGTGCGGTGGAATCGTTCGACCTTGCCGTTGGTCTGTGGCCGGTAGGGGCGTGTGCGTTTCGGTGTGATGCCTAGTTCGGAGCAGGCGTCGCGCCAGGCGAAGGATCGGTAGGCGGCGCCGTTGTCGGACAGGACTCGTTCGATGACGACTCCGCGTTCGCCGAACCAGGCGACCGCGCGGCGCAGGACGGCGGTCGCGGTCTCGCCTCGCTCGTCGGCGTGGATTTCGGCGTAGGCGGCACGGGAGTGGTCGTCGACGACCGTGTGCAGAAAGGCTTTGCCGGTCCGCGGTTTGTAGTCCTCGCCCTTGGGCAGGCCCGCGGTGGCTCGCTTGTTGCGGTCTCCTTGCTGACGTCCGACGAACCGGTGGCCACCGCCGTCGGGGATGTTGCCGAACTTGGTGACGTCGACATGGATCAAGCAGCCGGGATGGGGATGTTCGTAGCGGCGCAAGGGTTCGCCGGTGACCCTGTCGATCCGGGAAAGCCGGTTGATCCGGCACCGGGTCAGTACCGCATGCACGGTGGAGGCTGGGATGCCCAGCCGGCCGCCGATCTGGACCGGGCCCACCCGGTGGCGCCAGCGCACACCAACGATCGCGCGAACCACCGGCTCGGGTGTGCGAGTCGGGCTGTGGCGCGGCCGCGAGCTGCGGTCGGCCATCCCGGCTTCGCCCTCGAGCCGATAGCGGTCGGCCCATTTTCTTGCGGTCCTGGGCGCGACCATGAACATCTTCGCCGCCTCGGCGGGCCGCCAGTTCTGCTCGACGATCAGACGCGCCAGCCGTAGCCGGGTACGCGGCGTCAGCGTCGCGTTAGGGTGGGACACGAAGGCCTCCGGACATGTGAAGCGGTTCCTAGACAGCTCCACTTCACAACCAGAGGCCTTCCCCTGTCTTCACGACAGGCCGTCACACACCCAAACCGGGACAACCTCCCTGGACATCACACCTAGACACTTCCGTTGTATGCGCGAAGGCCCGGACTCTCGTTTCATTCGCGACGAGAGCCCGGGCCTCCACCTGGCCTAGCTGACGACCAGGGCCTCCGCGATCTCATACGTGTTCAGCGCCGCGCCCTTGCGCAGGTTGTCGCCGCAGACGAAGAAGTCCAGCGTGTTCGGGAAGTCCAGGGCCTGGCGGACCCGGCCGACGTAGGTCGGGTCCCCGCCCACGACGTCCGCGGGGGTCGGGAACTTCGACGCCGTCGGGTCGTCGATCAGGACGACCGACGGCTGCGCCTTGAACACCTCGTGTGCTTCGGCCACCGTCACCGGGTTGGCGAAGGTCGCGTGCACCGCAAGGGAATGCGTCGTCACGACCGGGACACGCACACAGGTCGCCGAGACCTTCAGATCTGGGATTCCCATGATCTTGCGGGCTTCGTTGCGGACCTTCAGCTCTTCGCTGGCCCAGCCGTCTTCCTTCAACGACCCGGCCCATGGGACCACGTTCAGCACCAGTGGTGCCGGGAACGGTGAGTCCTCACTGGACAGTCCAGCGGCCTGCAGTGCCTCGGCCACATCGCCCGCGCGACCGCCGACGTGCTTGCCTGCCACGGCTTCCATCTCGGCGTACAGCCGGTCGATGCCTGCTTGGCCCGCTCCGGACGCTGCCTGATACGACGCCACCACGAGTTCGGTCAGCTCGAACTTCCGGTGCAACGCACCCACCGCGGCCATCATCGACAGCGTCGTGCAGTTCGGGTTCGAGATGATCCCGCGTGGCCGCTCGTTGATCTTGTCGATGTTCACCTCGGGCACCACCAGCGGCACGTCCGAGTCCATCCGGAAGGCGCCGGAGTTGTCCACCGCGATCGCGCCGTGCTCGGCCGCGATCGGTGCCCACTGCGCCGAGATCTCGTCCGGCACGTCGAACATCGCGACGTCCACGCCGTCGAAGGCTTCCGGTGAGATCTCGATGACGGTCAGCTCCTGGCCGCGCACGGTCATCTTCTTGCCCGCCGAGCGCGCCGAGGCGATCAGCCGGACCTCACCCCATGGGAAGGAGGGGCGGTTGTTCATGATGTCGATCATCACGCCGCCGACGGCGCCCGTTGCGCCGACGAGTGCCAGTACCGGTGCCATCAGCGACCACTCCCCGCGTACACCACTGCCTCTTCGTCGCCGCCGAGGTCGAACGCGTCGTGGATCGCGCGCACCGCCGCGTCCAGCTCGGTGTCCCTGATCAGCACCGAGATCCGGATCTCCGAGGTGTTGATGATCTCGATGTTCACGCCCGCCCTGGCCAGCGCCTCGCAGAACGTCGCCGTCACACCGGGGTGCGAGCGCATGCCCGCGCCGACCAGCGAGACCTTGCCGATGTGGTCGTCGTAGAGGACCTGCTCGAAGCCCAGCTCGGCGCGTACCTTCTCCAGCGCGGCCACCGCGTTCGGGCCGTTCGCCTTGGACAGCGTGAACGTGATGTCGGTGCGGCCGGTGTGCGTGGACGACACGTTCTGCAGCACCATGTCGATGTCCACGCCGATGTCGGCGATCACCCGGAAGATGCTGGCCGCGACGCCGAGCTTGTCCGGCACACCGACGACGGTGACCTTCGCTTCGGAACGGTCGTGCGCGACGCCCGTGATCATCGCTTGTTCCACGGAGAGCTCCTCGATCGACCCGGTCACCACAGTGCCGGGCTTTTGGTTGAACGACGACCGGACCCGGACCGGCACCCCGTACCGGCGGGCGTATTCGACACAGCGCAGCATCAGCACCTTGGCCCCGCTCGCGGCCATCTCCAGCATCTCCTCGTAGGTGATGCGGTCAAGGTGCTTGGCGTTGGGCACGATCCGCGGGTCGGCGGTGAACACGCCGTCCACGTCGGTGTAGATCTCGCAGACGTCGGCACCGAGCGCGGCCGCGAGGGCCACCGCCGTGGTGTCCGTACCGCCCCGGCCGAGCGTGGTGATCTCGTTGGTGCCCTGGCTCACGCCCTGGAACCCGGCCACGATCGCGATGGCGCCGTCGTCGAGCGCCTCCTGGATCCGGCTCGGGGTCACGTCGATGATGCGGGCGTTGCCGTGCGCGGCTGTCGTGATCACGCCTGCCTGCGAGCCGGTGTACGACCGGGCTTCCAGGCCTTGCGCGTGAATCGCCATGGCCAGCAGCGACATCGAGATCCGCTCACCGGACGTGAGCAGCATGTCCAGCTCACGAGCCGGCGGCACCGGGGCGACCTGGCCGGCGAGGTCGAGCAGCTCGTCGGTGGTGTCCCCCATCGCGGAGACCGCCACGACGACGTCGTTGCCCGCCTTCTTGGTGGCCACGATTCTCTCGGCGACACGTTTTATCCGGTCGGCGTTCTCAACGGATGAACCGCCGTATTTCTGGACAACGAGCGCCACGCCGCTCAACCCTCTCCTCAATCGCTTCAGACCACGTCGGGATGAGCCTACCTGCGCCTGGTAGGGGGTTTTCCGCATCGTGTGGTCCCGGACACTCAGGTCAGGAAGCTTTAGCCTTGTCGCGTGTCCACGACGGAGGTGACTCGGCAGCCGGCGGCAATCGCGGAAAAAACTGAACAAATCCGGCTCAGAACCTGGACCGTGCGCCGAGTCGCCTACATGCTCGCGCCCGCGCTGATCTACCTGGGCATTCGCGAGTTCGGCCTGCTCGTGCTGTCGTGGATGAGTTATCAGACACGTTTCCCGATGGGACAGGCGCTCACATCGTGGGACGCGGACTGGTATCTGGGCATCGCCGCAGGCGGCTACGACAACGTGCCGCACCGGCTGGTCGACGCCTACAACCAGCGCAGCCCCGAGACACCGCTGGCGTTCTTCCCCGGGTACCCGAAGCTGATCAACTACCTGGCCGCGCCCTTCGGTGGCACCGAGACCGCACGGCTGGTCGCGGCCTTCACGATCACGGTCGTAGCCGGGGTCTTCTGTGCGTACGCCCTGGCCAGGATCGGCAGACGGATCCCAGGCGGGTCCATCCGGATCGGGCTGATCCTGGTCGCCCTGTTCGCCGCCGCGCCGATGAGCGTCGTGCTGGTCATGCCGTACTCCGAGGCGCTCTTCTGCGCCTTCGCCGCGTGGGCGCTGGTCGGAGTGCTCGAACGGAACTGGATCCTTGCCGGTCTGGCTTGTGCTTGCGCTGGTCTGGTTCGGCCGACGGCCGCGGCCCTGGTGCTGGCGGTCGGTCTCGCCGCGCTGGTCGCCGTGATCAAACGCCAGGACGGCTGGCGTCCCTGGCTCGGCGGGCTGCTCGTGCCGCTCGGGCTGTTCGGCTACCTCGGCTGGGTGGCCCACCGGACCGGAGAGCTGTTCGGGTACTTCAACCTGCAGGAACGCGGCTGGGACTCGCGGTTCGACGGCGGCGTGGCCACGTGGAGGTTCGCGGTCGAGGCGCTGACCCGGCAACTGTCGGTGCTCGAAGGCGTGACGATCCTGCTGCTGCTCGGAGCAATCGCGCTGGTCGTGATCGGGTTCAAGATGAAACTGCCGTGGCCGCTGATGGTCTTCGGGCTCGGCGTGCTGATCATGGACATCGGGTCGAACGGGCTGATGGCGTCCAAGACGCGGCTGTTGCTGCCCGCGTTCGTGTTGCTGATCCCGATAGCGGTCGGCCTCGCCAAACGACAGACCGCTACCGTCGTCGCCACGCTGACCGGACTGGCAGTGATCACGTCCTGGTTCGGCGCTTACTCGCTGACGGTGTGGAGCTGGGCAATCTGATGCATCCGTTGATGAGGGACCGGTGGAGCCCGCGCTGGCTCGACGCTTCCGCCGAGGTGACCGACGCGCAGCTTGAGGCGATGCTGGAGGCCGCGCGGTGGGCGCCTTCGTACGGCAACTCGCAGCCCGCGCGCTACATGGTCGGGCGTCGCGGTGACTCGACCTACTCACGGATTTTCGAGGTGCTGAGCCAGCGCAACCAGGCGTGGGCGCAGAACGCGCCGGTGCTGATCCTGGGCATCGCGATGACCGTGAACCACAAGGGCACGCTGCCGTTGAACGAGTACGGCCTCGGGCTGGCGACTGAGAACCTGGTGCTGCAGGCGGTGGACGAAGGCCTTGTCGCACACCAGATGGGCGGGTTCAACGCGGAAGGCGCGCGGATCCTGTTCGAACTGCCGCCCGAGGCACGGCCGGTCGTGGTGATCGCGGTCGGGAAACTCGGTGACCGGTCGAGCATTCCGGAAGATCTCCGAGAGCGAGAACTCGCCCCGCGCAAGCGGTTGCCGCTCTCGGAGATCGCCTTCACCGGCGAGTGGGGAAAGCCGTTCAGAGCTGAGCCGTGATAGCGGCGTGGTAGGTCGCTATGCGGCCGTACACGCCTGGGTAACCCGCGAGCGCGCAGCCACGGCCCCATGACGTGTCACCGATCAACTTGCCGCCCGCGATCAGCGGACCGCCCGAGTCGCCCTGGCAGGTGTCCACGCCACCGTTCGGGAAACCAGCGCAGACCATGGCCGACTGGATGAACGAGGAACCGTAGGCGGTCCGGCAGGTCGCGTCACTCGTGAGCGGGACGTTGGCCTTGAGCAGATAACGGGACGCGGAACCACCCGATCGGGTCGTGCCCCAGCCGAGGATCGTGGTCTGGGTACCGGCTGCGTAGAGGGCGGTGTCCTGTGGCGTGGCCAGCGGGAGATACGGCCCCGGCAGACTGGTGCCCAGGGTCAGCACGGAGACGTCGAACCCGCGCGTGGCGCTGGTGTAGCTCGGGTGCACCCAGATCCGGGTCACGGTCGCGACCGTTCCCGCGGTGCTCTGCTTGTCCTCACGGCCCCACACCACCCGGGTGCTCGACGGGCTGCGGCCCACGGTGCAATGCGCCGCCGTGACCACCTTGGTGGCGCTGACCAGCGTGCCTCCGCAGAACTGCGAACCGGAGGAACTGGCGAGGTAGACGGTGTACTTGAAGTCGTTGATGTTGGCCCGGGTGCCGCCAACGATCATCGGGGTGACGTCCGCCGATGCCACCGACACGGACGACAAGGTGGCCGCGACCGTCGCGACCGCGACAGTGCAGGCTCGAACCAGGCGGGGCAGGGTAGCCGCCATGGCTGTCTCCTTTTCCTCAGTGCCGCTCTACGTCGAGCGACATGATCCATGAGTAATCGGGCGACGACAGATCGTGCAACCGCTGATCGGCGCATGACATTGCCAGAGACAGCAACAAGTGCTGGTCAACGCCAAGAAGCACCCAGCGCTGGTTCGAGAGAAGCTCGCACCGTGGGGGTCTGGGGGCTCGGCCCCCAGAAAACACCGGGACACGGTCCGCGCCACAGCGGCGGCCAGCCCAGCTGAAAGTAAGCGGACCCCGTGCACCTGTCAGAGCCCGCTTATCCTTGCTGCCTTCCGGCCCTGGGGAGGTTCACGAGATGGACACCGCACGAGGTCCAACGACAGTGTAGCGAACCTCGGTCCGGCCGGTCGGAGGGCAGGGTCGGTACTGGCGCCGGGATTGTCGGTGGCTTTGGGTAGGGTCGTCGTCGTGGCGCTCGCCCTTTACCGCAAGTACCGTCCGGCGACCTTCGCTGAGGTGGTCGGTCAGGAGCACGTCACCGAGCCGCTGCGCATCGCGCTCGCGGCCGGTCGGGTCAACCATGCGTATCTCTTCTCCGGGCCTCGTGGCTGCGGGAAGACGTCCAGCGCACGCATCATGGCTCGATCCCTCAACTGCGCGCAGGGGCCGACGCCCGATCCGTGCGGCGAGTGCGAGTCGTGCATCTCCCTCGCTCCCAATGGCCCGGGCAGTGTCGATGTGGTCGAGCTCGACGCGGCCAGCCACGGTGGTGTCGACGACACTCGTGAGCTGCGCGACCGTGCGTTCTTCGCACCGGCTATCTCGCGGTATCGCGTCTTCATCATCGACGAGGCGCACATGGTCACCACACAGGGCTTCAACGCCCTGCTCAAGATCGTCGAGGAGCCACCAGAGCACCTCATCTTCATCTTCGCCACCACCGAGCCGGACAAGGTCCTGCCGACCATCCGCTCCCGTACCCACCACTATCCGTTCCGGCTGATCCCGCCGGGCGTGATGCGGGAGCTCCTGGAGCGCAACTGCGCTGCCGAAGGTGTCACGGTCGAGCCTTCCGTCTTCCCGTTGGTCATTCGGGCGGGTGGGGGCTCGGCGCGTGACACCCAGTCCGTCATGGACCAGCTGCTGTCCGGCGCCGGACCCGATGGCGTGACGTACGAGCGCGCGATCTCGTTGCTGGGTGTCACGGACATCGCGTTGATCAACGACATGGTCGACGGGCTCGCGACCGGCGACTCGGCCGCTGTGTACGGCACGATCGAGCGACTTGTCGACGCCGGCCACGATCCTCGGCGGTTCGCTTCTGACCTCCTTGACCGGCTGCGTGACCTGGTCCTGCTCAGTGCTGTACCCGATTCCGGCGCGCGTGGCTTGGTGAACGTCCCCGACGACGAGCTGACCCGGATGTCCGCGCAAGCGGATCGGATGGGCCCGGCGACGCTGTCCAGGTTCGCCGAGATCGTCCACACTGGACTCATCGAGATGCGTGGCGCGACTTCGCCGCGTCTGGTGATGGAGCTGTTGTCCGCGCGGATGCTCCTTCCCGCCGCGGTTCAGGGTGACCCGGCGCTTGATTCCGCTGTGCTGCAACGACTTGAGCAACTGGAGCGGCGCGCTGCCGTGGCTCCGGTCGCCGCAGCCGCCGTGCCCGCCATCGCTCAGCAGCAGGCAGCCCCTCCGTCGGCTCCTCAGCCCGCGGCCGCTGCCCCGGCACCGCCACCACGGCAGCCGGAACCCGTTGCCGCGCAAGCACCCCCGCCACCGCCAGCACCAGCGCCCGCAGCGCCGCCTGCGGAACCGGGTGCGTTGGACGCCGCGTCCGTGCGACGGATCTGGCCGGAACTGCTTGCCGAGGTACGCAAACAGCCAGGCGGCCGCAGCACCGAAGCCATGCTCACCAACGCGACCGTGCAGAGCATCGAGGGCGACACGGTCGTCATCGCGCACGCTGCGGCCCCGTTGGCCCGGCGGTTGGCCGAGGCGCGCAACGTCGACCTGATCGGCAAGGCGCTGAACAACGTGATCGGCGGAAACTGGCGGGTCACGTGCGTGCACGGCAGTGGCACCGCTGCCCCGCCCGCGCAGGCCGCACCGCAGCCTCGACCGCAACCGACGCGCCCGAGCCGTCCGGCGGCCGCGCCGGAGCCGCCACAGCGTCAGGCTTCACGCCCGGCGACGGATCACGACGACATCCCGCCACCCCCGGAACCGCCCGAGCCCGACGACCCCCTCCCGCCTCCTGCGCCGAAAACCCAGGAGGAAGAAGAGGAGGAAATGCTCGCCGAGGCTTCCCAGAAGCCGAGCGACGGCGAGCGGATCGTAGCCCGTGACCCGGAAGAAGTGGCGATCGAGCTGCTGACCCAGGAGCTGGGAGCGAGGAAGATCTAGGCCCGCGGCTAGGAGCCGTGTCCACCTTTCCAGCACCATGAAATGCGCATTCCGACACGGTGAAATGCGCGTTCCGGCACTATGAGATCGCGGCGCGGGTCAGCGAGTGCGATTTCGGTGTGCCGGAATGGTCAACTCATGGTGCCGGTGTGGTGGACACGCGGTGCTGCAACGGTGGACACGCGGGCTAGGCGAGGTAGGCGAGGATCGCGGCTGCGATGGCGTCGGCGTAGCGCTGGCGGCCGGAGGGGCTCGACAACACCGCGGCTTCGTTCGGGTTACGCATGTTTCCGCATTCCACCAGGGCTGCTGGGCGTTCCGAGAGGTTCAGGCCGCCGAGGTCGTCCCGTGGGGACAGCCCGGCCGAGCCGATGTAGGTCGACGTCGCGAAACCCGCTGAGCGCAAGCCATCCCGCAAGGTCGTGGCGAGCCGCTTGGCCGGTTCCCCTTGGGCCGCGTTCAACGGAGGCGCCGAGTACGCGATGTGGAACCCGTGCGCGCCAAGGGAATTCGAGCCGTCAGCGTGAATGGACACCACTGCGTCCGCGTTGGCCTGGTTGCCGATCGCGGCTCGTCTGTCCACACAGGGCCCGACTCCGGTGTCGTTGTCGCGGGTCATCACGACCTTGATCCCCTTGGCCGCCAACAACTCCCGCACACGCACCGAAACGTCCCAGGTGAACTGGTGCTCGGCGTAGCCGGCGTTGGTCGATGTCCCGGTGGTGTTGCACGCCTTGGTCTGGCCGCGTCCCGCGGGCACCTTCTTGTTGATCTCCGCGGGGTTCGACGCGTTGCCGCCGTTGTGCCCGGGATCCAGCACGACGACTTTGCCCGCAACCGGCGGCGGAGGCACCGGAACAGAAGTGCTGCTGGTCGAGGTGGGCACCCGGGTGGCGCTCACCGGAGATCCCGGCGGCACGGACACCGCCGTCTCGACCTTCCTCACCGAGGGTGGCGAGCCCGCCTCGCTCGTGCTGCATCCGGCGAGAAAGACAAGCGCCGCAGCGAGGGCGAGACAGGCGCGGCGAGGCGAAGGCGTCACGTCAGGAGAGACTAGTCTTGATGGCAGCAACACTGACGCGACTCGAGGAGCCAGCGGTGCAACCCGGACCAGGAATGCCCAACATCCAGGACATCCTGCAGCAGGCCCAGGCCATGCAGGAGAAGCTCGCGTCGGCTCAGCAGGAGCTCGAGGACGTCGAGGTGACCGGCACGGCCGGCGGCGGACTGGTGACCGCGACGGTGTCCGGCGCCGGTGAGCTGACCGCGCTGACCATCGACCCCAAGGTGGTCGACCCCGAGGACGTCGAGACCCTGTCCGACCTGATCGTCGCCGCGATCAGGGACGCCAACCACAACGCGCAGAAGCTGGCCGAGGAGAAGATGGGCGGCCTGGCCGGTGGCTTCGGCGGCGCGCTCGGACTGCCTGGTTTCTGATGTACGAAGGCCCGGTCCAGGACCTCATCGACGAGCTCGGCCGGCTGCCGGGAGTGGGTCCGAAGAGCGCGCAGCGCATCGCCTTCCACCTGCTGGCGGCCGAGGCCGCGGACATCGCGCGGCTGCAGGACGCGCTGCAGAAGGTCAAAGAGGGCGTGGTGTTCTGCGATATCTGCGGCAACGTCTCCGAGCAGGAGACCTGCCGCATCTGCCGGGACGCCCGGCGCGACCCGCAGAAGGTGTGCGTGGTCGAGGAGCCCAAGGACGTACTGGCGATCGAGCGGACCCGTGAGTTCAAGGGCCGCTACCACGTGCTCGGCGGCGCGCTTGACCCGTTGTCCGGGATCGGCCCCGACCAGCTGCGGATCCGGCAGCTGCTGACCAGGATCGGCGAGCAGGACGTCACCGAGGTGATCCTGGCGACCGACCCGAACACCGAGGGCGAGGCGACCGCCACGTACCTGATCCGGCTGCTGCGGGACTTCCCCGGGCTGACCGTGACCAGGCTGGCGTCCGGCCTGCCGATGGGCGGCGATCTGGAGTTCGCCGACGAGCTCACGCTCACCCGCGCGCTCTCCGGGCGTCGCGCCGTCTGATCGACACAGGATGATCGACACAGTGTGATCGAAGAGATCCGCACGGCCATCGAGGCGGCGCCGCCAAGACTCGGCGGTGTCCGCTTGGTGGCGGTCGACGGTCCATCCGGCTCGGGCAAGTCCACGTTCGCCCGGCGGCTCACCGCGGGGTTGGGCAACGCGGCCCTCGTCTCCACCGACGACTTCGCGACCTGGGACGACCCTGTGGCCTGGTGGCCCCGGTTGGTCGAGGGCGTACTAGACCAATTGGCGGCGGGTCGACCTGGTGGTTATCGCGCCGTCGAGTGGGTCGACGGGATCCCGCGGCCGGGCCCCTGCCGGACAGTCGATGTGCCCGAGTTCCTGGTCCTTGAGGGCGTCTCGGCGGGCAGAGCCTCGATCCGCCCGCTGCTGTCCGAGCTGATCTGGTGTGAATACGCTGACCAGGCCGAACGCCTCGAGCGGGCGGTGGCGAGGGACGGCGAGGCCTGCCGGTCGCACCTGGTGGCCTGGCAGTTGTTCGAGCAGGGCTGGTTCGCTGTCGACCGCACGCGCCAGTACGCGGATCACGTCGTCGACGCGGCGTTGGGCAGTCTCTGACCGAGCCCTGTTTGGCCGATTCGTGACCAAGCGGAGTACCAGTAATCCGCTTTGGTCGATATAAGGTCCGTCCCCAAGACTGCCTTCCCGACTTTGTTTTGAGGTGTGCGATGGTCCAGACCCGTAGGGTTCGAGCGGGCCGCCTGGTGGCGTTAGGCCTCTCCACGGCTCTCGTGCTGTCCGCCTGCGCGGAGTCGCAACGGGGCCAGAACGATCAAGGTGGCGGCGGCGGCGCGGCGAAGGTCGGCGGCACCATGACGTTCGCGACCGAGGGCGCACCCAAGCTGTTCGACCCGTTCTTCGCGACGGATGGTGCGACGTTCCGGACCTCGCAGCAGATCTTCGAGGGGCTCATCGAGTTCAAGCCGGGCACCGCGGAGGCCGAAGCCGGTCTCGCCGAGAGGTGGTCCTCCACCCCGGACGGCAAGACGTGGACGTTCAACCTGCGCAAGGGCGCGAAGTTCCACGACGGCACGGAGTTCAACGCCGAGGCTGCCTGCTACAACTTCAACCGCTGGTACAACCAGAAGGGCGCGGGCCAGAGCCCGGCCGTCACCGGTTACTGGCAGGACAACTTCGGCGGGTTCTCCGACGGCGCCAAGCCGTCGCTGTTCAAGTCGTGCACGGCCAGCGACCCGTCGACCGCCGTGGTCGAGCTGACCAGCTACACCAGCAAGTTCCCGGACATCCTCGGCCTGCCGTCGTTCGCGATGCAGAGCCCGACCGCGATGAAGCAGTACGACGCGGACAACGTGGTGCAGCAGGGTGAAAGCTTCGTGTACCCGGCGTACGGCCAGGAGCACCCGGTCGGCACCGGCCCGTTCAAGTTCTCCAAATACGACAAGGCGAACGGCACTGTCGAGCTGGTCCGCAACGATGACTACTGGGGTACCAAAGCCCTGCTCGACAAGCTGATCCTGCGGGCGATCCCGGACGAGACCGCACGCAAGCAGGCGCTGCAGTCCGGTGACGTGCAGGGTTACGACCTGCCGGCCCCGGCGGACTGGGACCAGCTGAAGAAGGACGGGCACAAGCTGCTGATCCGTCCGGCCTTCAACGTGATGTACCTGGGCATCGGCCAGAAGAACAACGCCAAGCTGCGTGACCTGAAGGTGCGCCAGGCCATCGCGCACGCCGTCGACCGCGACGGCCTGATCAAGCAGCAGTACCCGGAGGGTGCGAAGGTCGCCGAGAACTTCTACCCGGACACGGTGTCCGGCTGGATCGGCGACGTGCAGAAGTACGAGTACAACCCGGAGAAGGCCAAGACGCTGCTGGCCGAGGCGGGTGCGACCGGTCTCGAGGTCACGTTCTACTGGCCGACCGAGGTCACCCGGCCCTACATGCCCAACCCGCGTGACATCTTCGGCTTCATCCGCGGCAACCTCGAAGCGGTCGGCATCAAGCTCAACGTGGTCAGCAAGCCGTGGAACGGTGGCTACCTCGAGGACGTCGACCAGGCCAAGGCAGACGTGTTCCTGCTGGGCTGGAACGGTGACTACAACACGCCGGACAACTTCATCGGCAACTTCTTCTCCGACCCGAACAACCGGTTCGCCACCGGCTCGGCGACGTGGGGTGCCCAGCTGTCCGCGGAGATCAAGGCGGCCGACGCCGAGCCGGACGCCGCCAAGCGCAAGTCGATGTACGAGGCGCTGAACAAGAAGCTCAAGGCGGAGTACCTGCCCGCGATCCCGGTGGCCCACTCGCCGCCCGCGCTGGTCACCTCCGCCAAGGTCAGTGGTCTGGTCGCCAGCCCGTTGACCGACGAGCGGTTCGACACCGTCAGCCTCGGCTGAGGCGCAGAAGGACCTTAGAAAACTGTGCTCCGTTACACCGTCCGGCGGCTGCTGCAGCTCGTGCTCGTCGTCGTAGCACTGTCGCTGCTGCTGTTCGCGTGGTTGCGTTCGCTCCCAGGAGGGCCGGTCTCGGCCCTCCTGGGCGAGCGGGCCACCCCCGCCCTGCGCGCCCAGTTGACCGCCGAACTGGGCCTTGATCAACCGATCTTCGTGCAGTACTTCAAGTTCCTCGGGCGCGCCGCGTCCGGGGACTTCGGTGTTTCCACCGGCGTTCAGCCGGGCGATTCGGCCATGGAGATCTTCCTGCAACGGTTCCCGGCGACCCTCGAGCTGTCGGTGCTGGCCATCGTGATCGCCATCGCGGTCGGGATCCCGCTGGGTTTCCTGGCTGCTCGCCGTCGCGGCGGGATCCTGGACAACCTCAGCGTGGTCGGTTCGCTGATCGGCGTCGCCGTGCCGGTGTTCTTCCTGGCGTTCGTGCTCAAGCAGGTCTTCGCCGTCGAGCTGGGCTGGTTTCCCACCACGGGAAGACAGGAAGGCGGGCTCGACGCGACCCGGGTCACCGGGTTCTTCATCCTCGACGGGCTGATCACGCGCGAGTTCGACGCCGCGTGGGACGCGTTCAAACACCTGATCCTGCCCGCGGTAGCGCTGTCCAGCATCCCGTTCTCGGTGATCTTCCGGATCACCCGTGCCTCCGTGCTGGACGTGCTCGACGAGGACTTCGTGCGCACCGCCGAGTCGAAGGGCCTGACCACTCCGGTGATCCGGCGACGGCACGTGCTGCGCAACGCGATGTTGCCCGTGGTCACCACGATCGGCCTGCAGACCGGTGCGCTGCTTGCCGGTGCCGTGCTGACCGAGAAGGTGTTCGCCTTCCCCGGCATCGGGCAGGCGTTGGCGATCGGCTTCGAGCGCCGTGACTACCCGGTGCTGTTGTTGCTGATCCTTTGCGCTGCCGGGGTTTTCGTGCTTGTCAATCTGGCGGTCGACCTGTCGTACGCGGTGATCGACCCACGGATCCGGACCTCGGGTGGTGGGCGATGACGGCTCGTACGAGCAAGATCGACGAACTGGCTCAGCGAGCCGCCAAGTCCGACGCCGGGGTCAGCCTGGCCGCCGCGGCCTGGCGCCGGTTGCGCCGCAACCCGGTGTTCCTGCTCGGCGCGACGATCGTGATCGCGTTCGTGATCCTGGCGCTGCTTTCCCCGTTCCTGGCCCCGCACGACCCGGGTGAGCCGATGCTCGGCGACCAGGTCATCCGTGCCCGCAACGAAATCCCACCGGCACAGCCCGGTCATCCGCTCGGCGGCGACCAGGTCGGCCGCGACCTGCTGTCCCGGCTTCTTGTCGGCGCACAGCAGACGCTGCTGGTCGGTGTGCTGGCCACGCTGATCGGACTGGCTGGCGGCTTGGTGCTCGGCACGCTCGCGGGCGCGTTGAGCGGGTGGGTGGACTCCACGGTCATGCGCGTGGTCGACGTGATGCTGTCGATCCCGGGCCTGCTGCTGGCGGTGTCCATCGGCTCGTTGTTCGCCCAGCCCAACCAGTACACGGTCATCCTCGCGGTGGCCGTCGTGCAGATCCCCGTGTTCGCAAGGCTGTTGCGTGGTTCGATGCTGGCGCAACGGCACAGTGATCACGTGCTCGCCGCGCGCTCGCTCGGCGTGCGAGAGGGCTCGATCGTGTTCCGGCACATGCTGCCCAACTCGCTCGGACCGGTGATCGTCCAGGCCACGCTCGTGCTCGCGATCGCGATCATCGAGGCGGCCGGGTTGTCGTTCCTCGGCCTCGGCAACCCCGACGACCGGGTCCCGGAGTGGGGCCAGATGCTCGGCCAGGCGCAGAACGTCATCGACAGCCACCCGGAGCTGGCGTTCTGGCCGGCCGGCTGCATCGTCGTGGTCGCATTGGGTTTCACATTGGTGGGCGAGTCGCTGCGTGAGGCTCTCGACCCGAAGAGCCGGCGGTGATGTAAAGGTGGCATTGCTCGACGTTCGCGACCTCAGGGTCGAGTTCCGGCGCAAGGGTGAAGACCCCGTGTACGCCGTCGACGGCGTCAGCTTCCAGGTGGAGCCCGGCCAGACGGTCGGGCTGGTCGGCGAGTCCGGCTGCGGCAAGTCCGTCACCGCGCTGACGATCATGGGCCTGCTGCCGAGGCGGGGCCCGCGTGTCTCCGGTTCGGCCCGGTTCGAAGGAACCGAGCTGTTGTCGTTGTCCGACAGGCAGATGCGTGATCGGCGCGGCCGCGACCTCGCCATGGTGTTCCAGGACCCACTGTCCTCTTTGAACCCGGTCATCCCGATCGGCTTGCAGGTCACCGAGGTGCTGGAGCGCCACCGGGGCATGACCCGCCGACAGGCCACAGTGGAGGCTGCCGACCTGCTGGACAAGGTCGGCATCCCCGACCCCAAGCGTCGGCTCGACGAGTACCCGCACCAGCTGTCCGGTGGCATGCGGCAGCGCGCGATGATCGCGATCGCGCTCGCCTGCCGGCCCCGGCTGCTGATCGCCGACGAGCCGACGACCGCGCTCGACGTCACCATCCAGGCGCAAATCCTTGCCCTGCTGACGGATTTGGTGCGGGACACCGAGACCGCACTGATCATGATCACGCACGACCTCGGTGTGGTCGCCGGACTGTGCGACGAGGTCAACGTGCTCTACGGCGGCCGGGTGGTCGAACGGGCCAAGCGGCACGATCTGTTCGCAGTGCCAAGGCATCCGTACACCCACGGCCTGCTGTCCTCGATCCCCCGGCTGGACGCGCCGCGGGGTGAGCGGCTGTCGCCGATCAGGGGCTCGGTGGCCGACAACATCCCGTGGACGACGGGTTGCGCGTTCGCACCCCGCTGTCCCAACGCCGTGGACACCTGCGTCGAGGTGACTCCGGAGATGGCGGCCGACCAAGCCGTGCCCGACGACCGACTGCTGCGTTGCCACAACCCGGTCGAACCGGTGCGCGATGGGGAGGCCCTGGTATGACCGAGGTTGTGGCGACCGAGACACTGGTCGAGGTCGAAGACATCAAGGTGCATTTCCCGATCAAGCGCGGGGTCGTGCTGGACCGGACCATCGGCTATGTGTACGCGGTGGACGGAGTCGATCTGGCCATCCGGCGAGGCGAAACCTATGGCCTGGTCGGTGAGTCCGGCTGCGGCAAGTCGACCCTCGGCCGTGCCATGCTCAAGCTGACCCCGCCGACGTCCGGCCGGGTCGTCTTCGACGGGACCGACCTGTCGGCCATGCGCGGTGAGCCACTGCGCAAGATGCGCCGCCGGATGCAGATGGTCTTCCAGGACCCGATGTCGTCGCTGGATCCCCGCCAGTCGGTGGAGTCCATTTTGGTCGAGGGCATGCGGGCGCACGGGCTGGACAAGGACCGCGAGACGACCGCGAAACGTTTGCGCTCACTGCTTTCGTCGGTCGGCCTGCCGAGCAACGCACTGCGCCGGTACCCGCACGAGTTCTCCGGTGGCCAGCGGCAACGGATCGGAATCGCCCGGGCGCTCACCGTCGACCCCGAGCTGATCGTGGCCGACGAGCCGGTCTCCGCGCTCGACGTCTCGGTGCAGGCCCAGGTGATCAACCTGCTTGAGGACCTGCAGGAAGAGTTCGGACTGACCTACCTGGTGATCGCGCACGACCTCGCGGTGGTCCGGCACATCTCCGACCGCGTCGGCGTGATGTACCTCGGTGGCCTGGTCGAGGAAGCACCATCGGACCTGCTGTACGCCGAGCCGCTGCACCCGTACACCCGGGCGCTGTTCTCGGCGGTGCCTGTGCCTGACCCGATAGTGGAGGACAGCCGCGAACGAATCCTGCTCGCCGGGGACCTCCCGTCGCCCGCGCGCCCGCCGGCCGGTTGCCGTTTCCACACCCGCTGCCCGTGGCGCCAGGAGCAGCGCTGCGACACCGAGCGCCCGGCACTGAGGGAGATCGTCCCAGGCCATCGGGTAGCGTGCCACTTCGCCGAGGACATCAGGTCCGGGCGGCTGCGTCCACACGAAGTCAGGCCGGAACTGATCGAGCAGGACGGCACGGGCGGCGTTGTCGGAGCCGACGACCCGCTGGCCGGCCCGGCTTCGATCACTGAGGCACTCGGCTAGTCACTGTCCTATTTGTGTCAGTCGACTGAAACAGCACCGCAGACCGCTACATTCCGTGATCAGTCCTGCGCGTCAAGGTGTTGGCCTGCCCGTGTTCCCGGATCGTGACCTCAGGGTGGTCAATCGATGGCGAACAAGAGGGCTAAGGTCGCCACCAACGGACAGATCCCGGACCGACTCGGAAGGAGTGCGTGATGGCTTACCCGCTGTCGCCGCAACCCAGCCGCATGGCCTCCCGGTACAGCAGCGCCCTCATGCGCGCGACGCGACGGGTGGGTCTGGCACAGCGATGACCGCTCCGATCGAGGTCACCGACTCTGACAAATCGGCACAACCGGAAGCCGTACTGCAAGGAGTCAGCCGCAAGGCGATCCAGGGCCGGTCACTCGGCCGGATCGCGTGGATGCGGCTCAAGCGCGACAAGGTCGCCATGGCCGGCGGTGCCGTGGTCCTCCTGCTCATCCTTGTCGCCATCTTCGCCCCGCTCATCGTGAAGCTGCTCGGCCATCCGCCCAACGAGTTCCACCAGGAACTGGTCGATCCCACGCTCGGCAAGCCGTACGGCTCGTTCGGCGGGATCAGCTGGGACTTCCTGCTCGGCGTCGAGCCGGGCAACGGACGCGACCTGTTCAGCCGGATCGTCTACGGCGCACAGATCTCCATGCTGGTCGGGTTCCTCGCCACGCTGGTGTCGGTGATCATCGGCACGGTGCTCGGCGTGATCTCCGGCTACTTCGGCGGGTGGGTCGACACGCTGATCTCCCGCACGATGGACGCCTTCCTGGCCTTCCCCCTTCTGCTTTTCGCGATCGCGCTCGCGGGTGTGAGCCCGAACGAGCTGCTCGGCCTGAGCGGCAACGGCCTGCGAATCGCCATGCTCGTGTTCATCATCGGCTTCTTCAGCTGGCCGTACATCGGTCGCATCGTCCGTGGGCAAACGCTGTCGCTGCGCCAACGTGAGTTCGTCGACGCGGCGCGCAGCCTCGGGGCTCGCAGCCCGTACATCCTGTTCAAGGAGATCCTGCCGAACCTGGTAGCCCCGATCCTGGTGTATTCGACGTTGATGATCCCCACCAACATCCTGTTCGAGGCGGCGCTGTCGTTCCTCGGTGTCGGTATCAACCCGCCGACACCGTCGTGGGGCGGCATGCTGACCGAAGCCACCAGGGTGTACAGCGTCGCACCGCACTTCGTGATCATCCCCGGGCTTGCCATCTTCCTCACGGTGATGGCCTTCAACCTGTTCGGAGACGGTTTGCGCGACGCGCTCGACCCGCGCGCCCGATGACCTTGCGTCGCACACCTTGGCGACAGTGAAAGGAAACCGATGAGGAAAACCAATACCCGGATAGCGGCTGTGTCCGGCGCAGTCGTCCTAAGCCTGGTGCTGGGCGCCTGTGGTGGCGACAGCGGAGGCAACGGAGGCGGTGCCAATGGGGGCGGCTCGGTCGCATTCGACGCCGGCTCCAAGGGCGTCGTCAACGCCTCGGACAAAAAGGGCGGCACGCTGAAGTTCGCGAGCAGCGACGACTTCGACTCAACCGACCCGGGCAACACCTACTACGCGTTCGGCAACAACTTCATCCGCCTGTACGCGCGGATGCTGATGACCTACGCGTCCAAGCCCGGTACCGACGGTGCCAAGCCAGTGCCCGACCTGGCTGAGGCGCCCGGTGTGCCCAGCGACAGCAGCAAGACCTGGACGTACAAGCTCAAGAAGGGCATCAAGTACGAGGACGGCACCGAGGTCAAGGCCAAGGACATCAAGTACGCCGTGGCCCGTACCTTCGACCGCGGTGTGCTGCGCAGCGGTCCGTCGTACTTCAAGAGCCTGCTCGCGGCCGACGGCTACGAGGGTCCGTACAAGGACACGAACCTCGACAACTTCAAGGGCGTCGAGACCCCGGACGACTACACCGTCGTGTTCAAGCTGAAGGACTCGTTCGCCGAGTTCAACGAGCTGGTCATGTTCAGCGGCCAGACCGCTCCGGTCCCGCAGGCCAAGGACACCGGTGAGCAGTACGCGCTGCACCCGCTGTCCACCGGCCCGTACATGTGGGAAGGCAACTACAAGCCCAAGCAGGGTGGCGCGCTGGTGCGCAACCCCAACTGGGACCAGGCCACCGACCCGAACCGCAAGCAGCTGCCCGACCGCATCGAGGTCGCCGCGGGCGTCAACGCCGAGGAGCTGGACAACCAGCTGCTGTCCGGCGACGTCCAGGTCGATCTGGCCGGTACCGGTCTGCAGGAGGCTGCCCGGCAGCGGGTTCTCGGTGACCCGGCGCTGAAGGCCAACGCGGACAACCCGTACGCCGGGTTCCACTGGCTCGTGCCGATCAACACCAAGGTCATCCCGAACGTGGACTGCCGTCTGGCGATCATCTACGCCGCGGACCGCGACGCCATGTGGCGTGCCTACGGTGGCGATGTCGGTGGCGAGATGTCCACGTCGATCCAGCCGCCGATCATCCCGGGCCGTCAGGCGAACGACCTGTACAAGATCGGTCAGGGCTACAAGGGCGACGAGGCCAAGGCCAAGGAGTCGCTGGCCAAGTGCGGTCAGCCGAACGGCTTCTCCACCACGATGATCTTCCGCAGCGACCGGCCGAAGGAGAAGGCCGTCGCCGAGGCGGTCGAGCAGTCGCTGGCCAAGGTCGGCATCAAGCTGACCCTGAAGGGCTACCCGCAGGGTTCGTACACCACCGACCAGCTGGGCTCGCCGAACTTCATGGCGAACGAGAAGGTCGGCCTGGGCACCTACGGGTGGGCCGCTGACTGGCCGAGTGGCTACGGCTACCTGCAGGCGCTGACCGACGGCAAGGCGATTCAGCCGAGTGGTAACACCAACGCGCCTGAGCTGAACGACGACCAGATCAACAAGATGTGGAACGACGTCGTCAAGATCGACAACGCGGCTGAGCGCGAGAAGATCTACAACCAGATCGACCGCAGGGCGCTTGAGCTGGGTGCGTACTTGCCGAACGTCTACGCCAAGTCCCTGCTGTACCGGCCGGCGAACCTGACCAACGTGTACTTCCACGCGGGCTTCGGCATGTACGACTACGCCAACCTCGGCGTGTCCTGATAAGTCGCATCGGTCAGCTGAAGGAGTGAAGGCAACGGGTGGTCTGCGCGACGCCGCGCAGACCACCCATGGCCGCATGCTGTGATCGCTTATATCGTTCGTCGACTCGCGGGCGCGATCGTGCTGCTGCTGGTGATCAGCGCGGCCACCTTCGCGATCTTCTTCCTGGTGCCACGCATTGCCGGGGTGACCGCGGACGACCTCGCCGCCCGGTTCGCGGGGAAATCCCCCACGCCGGAAACCGTGCAGGCCATCAAGGAACGTTTCGGTTTCGACAAGTCGGTGGCCGAGCAGTACGGGATGTTCATCAAGGCTGTCGTCGCCGGGGACACCTACCAGAGCGGTACCCGGACGATCGACTGCCCGGCACCGTGCCTGGGCTATTCGTTCCGCACCAACGTGCCGGTGCTCGAGGAAGTGCTCGGCAGACTCCCGGTGACACTGTCCATCGTCATCGGTGCCGCGATCATCTGGCTGGTCTCTGGTGTCGGTGTCGGTGTGCTGTCGGCGCTCAGGCGCGGCACCGTCGTCGACCGATCGGCCATGGCGATCGCGCTGGCCGGTGTGTCGTTGCCGATCTTCTTCACCGGTCTGTTGTCGCTCACGTTCGTTGTGCACCAATGGGGACTGCTGCCCCCGGTGAAATACACGCCGTTCCTGGACAATCCCGGCCTATGGGCGCAAGGGCTCATCCTGCCGTGGATCACACTGGCGTTCCTGTTCTCCGCGATCTACGCCCGGCTGACCCGCGCCGGGATGCTCGACACCCTGGGCGAGGACTTCGTCCGGACGGCAAGAGCCAAGGGGTTGCGTGAGCGGACCGTCATCAGCAAGCACGCGCTGCGCGCCAGCCTGACACCGATCCTGACCGTGTTCGGTCTGGACGTCGGCCTGCTGCTGGGTGGTGCGGTGCTCACCGAAAAAACCTTCTCGCTCAAGGGACTTGGTCAGCTGGCACTCGACGGGGTGATCCAGAGTGACCTGCCCATGGTGCTCGGCGTGGTCATGTTCGCCGCGCTGTTCATCGTTCTGGCCAACCTGGTGGTGGACGTCCTGTACGGCGTCCTCGACCCGACTGTGAGGCGTTAGCTGATGGGGCGAACCCCAGACACCGAGCTGACCGGTGACGAGCAAGCCACGGCTGACGCCGCGTTGAACCTGCCGTCGGCTTTCCTTGAGGTGCGCGACTTGCGCGTGCACTTCCCGACCGACGACGGCGTGGTCAAGTCCGTCGACGGGCTGTCGTTCAGCCTCGAGCGGGGAAAGACGCTCGGCATCGTCGGCGAGTCCGGCTCAGGCAAGAGCGTCACCAGCCTGTCGATCATGGGGCTGCACAAGCAAGGCTCGGCTCGCATCACCGGCGAGATCAGGCTGAACGGCGAGGACCTGGTCAGCGCGGATCCCGAAACCGTGCGCCGCAAGCGCGGCAAGAACATGGCGATGATCTTCCAGGACCCGCTGTCGGCGATGCACCCGTACTACACGGTCGGCAACCAGATCATCGAGGCCTACCGGGTGCACCACAACGTGTCCAAGGCGGCGGCCCGCAAGCACGCGATCGACATGCTCGACCGCGTGGGCATTCCGCAGCCGGACAAGCGGGTCGACGACTACCCGCACGCGTTCTCCGGCGGTATGCGGCAGCGCGCGATGATCGCGATGGCGCTGGTGTGCGACCCGGAGCTGCTGATCGCGGACGAGCCGACCACCGCGCTGGACGTGACCGTGCAGGCGCAGATCCTCGATCTGATCGTGGATCTGCAGAAGGACTTCAACTCCGCGGTCATCATCATCACCCACGACCTCGGCGTGGTCGCCGAGCTGGCCGACGACATCATGGTGATGTACGCGGGCCGCTCGGTGGAGTACGGCAGTGCGCACGAGATCTTCTCGTCGCCGCAACACCCGTACACGTGGGGCCTGCTCGGTTCGATGCCCCGGCTTGACCGGGAACGCACCGAGCGGCTGCAGCCGATCAAGGGCACCCCGCCCAGCCTGATCAACGTCCCGACCGGCTGCCCGTTCAACCCGAGGTGCGCCTACGGGGAGCTCAACGGCGATCTCAGCACGACCGAGCGCCCGGAGTTCCGCGAGATCAGTCCTGGACACCGGATCGCGTGCCATCTGTCTGGCGAAGACCGCCAGCGGATCTGGAACGACGAGATCAAGCCGAAGTTGTGAGTCGATGAGCGAACTGACCTCTCCCACCGCGCCCGCCGAGAAGACCAGCGAGACCCTGCTGTCGGTGTCGGGACTGCAGAAGTACTTCCCGATCCGCAAAGGCCTGCTGCAGCGGGTGCAAGGGCACGTGCAGGCCGTTGACGGGCTGAACTTCTCGGTGCAGAAGGGCGAGACGCTCTCCCTGGTCGGCGAGTCCGGCTGTGGCAAGACCACAACGGGACGGCTGCTGACCCGGCTGCTCGAGCCGACCGCCGGCAAGATCGTCTTCGAGGGTGAGGACATCACCCACATGTCACAGTCGAAG
This sequence comes from Kibdelosporangium aridum, assembly GCF_900176515.1. Lineage (GTDB taxonomy): Bacteria > Actinomycetota > Actinomycetes > Mycobacteriales > Pseudonocardiaceae > Kibdelosporangium > Kibdelosporangium aridum. The sequence continues at coordinate 1,682,014 of NZ_FWXV01000002.1, read as the reverse complement.
ATGCGCCCGCTGCGCCGCGACGTGCAGATGATCTTCCAGGACCCGTACTCGTCACTGAACCCGCGGCACACCGTGGGCGCGATCGTCGGCGCGCCGTTCAAGCTGCAGAAGGTGCAGACCGAGAACGGCGTGAAGAAGGCCGTGCAGGAACTGCTCGAACTGGTCGGCCTGAGCCCGGAGCACTACAACCGGTACCCGCACGAGTTCTCCGGCGGGCAGCGGCAAAGAATCGGGATCGCCCGCACGCTCGCGTTGAAGCCCAAGCTGATCGTCGCGGACGAGCCAGTGTCCGCTTTGGACGTGTCGATCCAGGCGCAGGTGGTGAACCTGCTGGAGGATCTGCAGAACGAGCTGGACCTGACATACGTGATGATCGCGCACGACCTGTCGGTGGTGCGGCACGTGTCGGACCGGGTCGCGGTGATGTACCTGGGCAAGATCGTGGAGCTCGGCGACCGGACCGGCGTGTACGAGAAGCCGATGCACCCGTACACGATGGCGTTGCTGTCGGCGGTGCCCGTGCCGGACCCGGAGCGCAAGGCCAAACGGGAGCGGATCCGGTTGAAGGGCGACGTGCCGTCGCCGATCAACCCGCCGTCCGGCTGCCGGTTCCACACGAGGTGCTGGAAGGCTCAGGAGATCTGCAAGACGGAGGAGCCGGAGTTGCGTGAGCTGGCGCCGGGTCGCCGGGCCGCGTGTCATTTCCCGGAGAACACACCGGACTCCGACCACACTGTCAAAGTGGTGTAGTGACAAGGGCCCTCGTCGTTGACGGGGGCCTTCTAGTGGCGGTGCTGGGGTTGTTTTCGGCGCGCTTGGCTCACTGCGGCGCGCTGTGCCTACTGCGGCGCGCTCTTTGGTCGCCACGGCGCGCTCTGTGGTTGCTTTCGGCGCGCTCCTGTGACTGGTCGGCGCGATTTGGTGTGGAGCCTCTGCGCCGCAAAAGGCAGGGAAAGCGGGCAGGACCTGCGGCCCTGCCCCGCCGACAAGCTTATTTGCGGCGCCACTCCACACAAAATCGCGCCGACTACCACTTTTGGCGCGCCTCTTCGTGCTCCGGGCGCGCCTTCGCTTGGGCTGGGGCGCGCCTCCACTGTTCTTCGGGTGCGCCTTTGGGCTAGGGACGCCTCCGCTTTGCTTTTGGCGCGCCTTCGCTGTTCGTTCTTCGGGCGCGCTCCAGGACTTGGCCCGGCTGACCAGATGACCCGCTAGCCCTTTGTGGACTCCCGGACTGCCAGCGACACCGGCAGCACCCGGCGACGTTCCTCCGGAGTTTGGCCCGCAAGCAAGTCCAGCAGCATGTCCACCATCTGCTTGACCTGCTCGGCTGGTTCCTGGTGCACCGAGGTCAGCGGTGGGTCGGCGGCTGGCGCCAGTTTCGGGTTGTCGTCGAAGCCCACGATCGCCACGTCTTCGGGGACTCGACGCCCCGCGGCCTTCAGTGCTCGCAGCGCGCCGATTGCCATCGGGTCGCTGGCGGCGAACACTGCGTCCAGGTCGGGTTCGCGTTCCAGCAGCTTGACCATTGCCGCTTCGCCGCCGGTTTGGGTGAAGTCGCCGTTCTCGGCGCGGCCGTTGGTCGGCATCCCTTTCTCTGCAAGGGTTTCTCGCCAGCCGGTCAATCGGTCCATCGCTGCGGGGTGGTCCTGCGGGCCGCAGACGGTCACGATGTTCCGCTTACCGACACTCAGCAGGTGCTCCACCGCGAGCTGGGCGCCTGCGGTGTTGTCGTAGTCCACTGTGTACAGGTCTGAGCTCGATCGGCCTGGGCGGCCGCCGAAGACCACTGGGACTCGCAGTAGTTTCAGCGCGACCGGCAACGGGTCGCCGCTGTGCGGGGCGAAGACCAGTGCTCCGTCGACGTGGCCGCCGTCGAGGAACTTCATCGTGCGGGGGATGTCGTCGGGGGCGTCGACGAACATCACCAGCATCTGGCTGCCTCGGTTCGCCAGTTCGCGGAATGCCGCCCGCATCACGATCAGGAAGTACGGGTCGTCGAGGACCTTCGATTCCGGTTCCGACAGGACCAGCGCGACCGCTCCTGTCCGTTTGGTGACCAATGAGCGGGCCGCCTGGTTCGGGGAGTATCCGAGATCTCGCGCGGCCGCGAGTACCGCCTCCCGAGCCCTCGGACTGACGTACATTTCCTCGTTCAGCGCGCGCGACGCGGTCGAGCGGGATACCCCCGCGTATGCCGCGACATCCTCGAGCGTCGGCCGGTCTTGAGTTGACCCCACCTGTAGAGCATAAGCCAGAGGGGTCGAAAGATACTGTCGCAAACAGGCCATTTCACGAGAAGATCTGAAGCATTATGGAGCTCGGACAGGGACATTTGAAGACCATCATCGCCGTGGCGGAGTGCGGCAGCATCGGCAGGGCGGCGATCCGGCTCGGTCAGAGCCAGGCGGGCGTCAGCGGCAACGTCCGGCGGATCGAGAAGTACTTCGGCGGGGAATTGTTCCACCGATCAGCCGAGGGCGTACGCACCACGCCGTTGGGTGATTGGGTGTTGGTCAAGGCGCGGACGTTGGCGGCGGACATGGACCAGTTGGTGTCGTCGGCCCGCAGCGTCGCAGGTGGCGCGGATCGGCTGCGGATCGCGGGGCAGCCATGCCCGACGATGCTCGCGTTGATCCCGCTGCTGCCCAGGGACGTCGAAGTGCGCGTGGATCATTCGGCCGACTGGCTGCTGCAGCAACTGAGTGCGGGTTCGTTGGACGTGTGCGTCTCTGTTGAGCCTGCCGGGTTTTCGGTGCCGGACGGCGTGCACAGGAAGGTGGTCGCCGACGAGCCGTATGCAATCGGGCTTTCGCGGGTCCATCCGTTGGCTGACCGGCCTCACATCGGACTGTCCGAGCTTTCCGACAACGACTGGGTTGACACTCCGTTCGGCGACAGCGGTCTGCGACTGGCCTGTCAGCAAGCGGGGTTCGAGCCACGGATCCGGTACTGGGTCGCCGATCCCAGCGCGGCTCGCCTTGTCGTGCGTTCCGGGCGCGCAGTCGGATTGTTCACCCGCAGCGCACCAGACGGCTTGGTTCTTCGTCCGCTGCAATGCAATCCAGTGCGTCGGCGGACCGTGCTGTACTGGCGCGAACCGGCTTCGGCGTTGATTCGGCGGTTAACCAACGTTACAGTGAACAACCGCACAGAAAGCCCTTTCTAGCCTCCTATCTGGCCGTCTGGTCATCGCATTTGCCTATGACCAAAGGTTTTCCGCTACTTGGCGGCGGCTTATCCCGTGGCACAGTCGATAGCGTCGATGTCATGTTGAGCAGACGGAAACTGCTGATGACCGGGGCAGCCGCGGTGGCTGGCGGGGCGGTCGTCGGCTGGAACGCCCTCGCCGCGCAAACCGACTTCGACGAGATCTACGCGGGCCGCCGGATCCACGGCAAGGGCGAACTCATCTTTGTCGACGGCGACGTCGTGCACGTGATGCGCAACGGCGACGGCTCGTACAGCACCTCGATCAACCACTACGAGTCGTTCACGTCGCTGCGCGACGCGGCCCGGCGCGCCGTCGACACCCTCGGCGACCTGCGCCCGGTCACGCACGTGCACTGAGAAGGGGGGAGCATCCATGGGCGTTCGCAAGAACCAGCAAAACCTGACCGCGACCGAGAAAACCAATCTGGTCAACGCGTTGCTGGCGATCAAACAGTCCGGCGTCTACGACACCTTTGTCCGCCAGCACATCGACCGGCTGAACGGCGACAGCGACAACGGCACCAGAATCGGTCACCGGTCGCCGTCTTTCCTTCCGTGGCACCGGAAATTCCTGTTGGACTTCGAACGTGCGCTGCAGGCCGTCGATCCGACGGTCAGCCTGCCGTACTGGGACTGGACCACGGCAGGTGCCGGATCATCCTTGTGGGCAACGGACTTCATGGGCCCCAACGGGAGTCCGTCACAGAACGGCCGGGTCACCAGTGGTCCGTTCGCGGGATCCAGCTGGCCGCTGTCCGTACGCAGCGATTCAGCCGGGTTCCTGCGCCGAAGCTTTGGCTCAGGCGGCGTTTCGCTGCCGACGGCTCGGGATGTCCGGACTGTGCTGGACATCCGCACGTACGACACCGCGCCGTGGAACAGCACGTCGGCCGGGAGCTTTCGCAATGGCCTTGAGGGTTTCCGCGGCCCGAACCTGCACAACCGGGTACACGTATGGGTTAACGGCACGATGGCGGGGGCGGGATCGCCGAATGATCCCGTGTTCTGGCTACACCATTGCCATGTCGACAAGCTGTGGTCCGATTGGCAGATCCGCAACGGCAGAAATACCTACATACCGGTCGCCGGGACAGCCAACGTCGTGGACATTGACGAGGTGATGCAGCCGTGGGGTGATGTCACACCACGCGACATGCTGGACCATTCCTCGCACTACACGTACGAGTAGCTTCCCGGAATCGGTCAAGTCACAACGCTGCGCAATGGGTCGTACACAGGGTGTTTTCCCTTGTACGCCAATAGGTTGACATGGTCGCGACTCGGTAACACGATCGTGGATAACATCGATTTATGGGCCAAGCGTCCAACCTGGACCCTTCCGCACGGGAGTTGCCCATGAGCGCCGCGATCCGGCCGCCAGAGGCCGCTACGCCGATCTTCCGCAATGGTTTCGCCACGACTGCCCTCGCTTTGGGCATCGTCGGCATCGGGTTCGGGCTGTCCGTGTTGTTCGGTCTGCTCGCAACCGTTTTCGGGGCACTCGCCGTGCTTTTCGGGGTCATCGGAGTCATTCGCGCGCGCAAGGGCCGGGCCACCGATGGCGGGATGGCCGCCATCGGTGTCATCGCCGGCCTGATCGCGGTCGCGATCGGGATCGGGATCATGGTCAGCATGCCTGACCAGCCCGATTCCCTGAGCTCTATCGATTTGCTCGGTTGACCGCCGATACGACGGCACGCAGTGACGCCGTCACGATCGACGAGTCGACGCCGACACCCCACAACACACGGTCTCCGACCGCGCACTCCACGTAGGCAGCGGCGCGCGCGTCGTCACCCGCGGTGAGGGCGTGCTCGGTGTAGTCAAGAACCCGGACGTCGAAGCCCACGCTGGCCAGCGCGTCCACAAAGGCCGCGATCGGGCCGTTGCCGTTGCCCCTGACCTCGTGCTCGTCGCCTTCGACGTGCACGACCGCGGCGATCTCGTCGTGGCCGTGGCCGTCGTCGGACAGCCGGTGCCGCTGAAGCGTCAGCGGGGACGTCGCCGACAGGTACTCGGCCGAGAACATGTCCCACATCTGGGCCGGGCTGACCTCTCCGCCCTCGCTGTCGGTCATCTTCTGCACCACGCCGGAGAACTCGATCTGCAGCCTGCGCGGCAGCTCCAGCTGGTGTTCGGTCTTCATCACGTACGCCACGCCGCCCTTGCCGGACTGCGAGTTCACCCTGATCACGGCCTCGTACGTGCGGCCGACGTCCTTCGGGTCGATCGGCAGGTACGGGACTTCCCACTCGAACTGGTCGACCGGGGTGCCCGCCTTGTCTGCGGCATCGCGCAGCGCGTCGAAGCCCTTGTTGATGGCGTCCTGGTGGCTGCCGGAGAACGCGGTGAACACCAGGTCACCGCCGTACGGGTGGCGCTCGGGGACCGGCAGCTGGTTGCAGTACTCGACCGTCCGGCGGATCTCGTCGATGTCGGAGAAGTCGATCTGCGGGTCGATGCCCTGGCTGAACATGTTCATGCCCAGCGTCACCAGGCAGACGTTGCCGGTGCGCTCGCCGTTGCCGAACAGGCAGCCCTCGATGCGGTCCGCTCCGGCCTGATAACCCAGTTCAGCAGCGGCAACGCCGGTCCCGCGGTCGTTGTGCGGGTGCAGCGACAGGATCACCGAGTCGCGGCGTTCCAGGTTGCGGTGCATCCACTCGATCGAGTCGGCGTACACGTTCGGCGTGGCCATTTCCACGGTCGCGGGCAGGTTCAGGATCACCGGCCGCTGCGGCGTGGGCTGCCAGATCTCCGTGATGGCGTTGCAGACCTCGGCGGCGTAGGACAGTTCCGTGCCGGTGTAGGACTCGGGCGAGTACTCGAACCGGAAGTCGGTGTCGGTGTACTTGTCCGCCAGCTCGGCCACCATTTCCGCGGCCGACGTGGCGATCTTCTTGATTCCCTCGCGCTCCTCGCGGAAGACCACGCGGCGCTGCAGGATCGAGGTGGAGTTGTAGATGTGCACGATCGCCTTGTTCGCGCCCTGCAGGGCCTCGAAGGTGCGTTCGATCAGCTCGGGACGGCACTGCGTCAGCACCTGGATGCGTACGTCCTCGGGGACCGCGTCCTCGGTGATGATCTCGCGGACGAAGTCGAAGTCGGTCTGGCTGGCCGCGGGGAAACCGACCTCGATCTCCTTGTAGCCCATCTTGACCAGCAGCTCGAACATCCGGCGCTTGCGGGCGGGCGACATCGGGTCGATCAGCGCCTGGTTGCCGTCGCGCAGGTCGACCGCGCACCACAGCGGGGCCGTGGTGATCTTGTTGTCCGGCCACGTCCGGTCGGCCAGCGTCACGTCCTCGACCACCTCGGCGAACGGCCGGTACCGGTGTACCGGCATCGAGGAACCGAGTTGGGCGTTCCATACCGGCTGGTCGGCGGGCGCCGGGCGCGCGGGCTTGCGGATCCGGGACGAGCGGAACGAATCGGGATTTGTGGTCATCGAAAGAGGTCTCCAGCTTCATCAGCGGACGACCGGCGGCAACGCTGAGCTCCGCGGCGGGGAGCCGGTCTTTCGTCAGGCCCCGTCGCGGCAGCGAAGCAGGAGGGATCGAGCCACGGCACCACAGTAGCGAGCCGACCCCCTGATCCGTAAACCAGGCGTCCCACATGCTGGGCGGAGCGGGTTACTCCGTTCAGCGGGGTTTCCGGGTGCCCGCCGAGGTGAACCCCAAGATATGACTACTCGCAGATGGCATGTCACGAGCGGGCGGGGAACGGCGGCTCGGGTTGTGTTCGGGGTCACGGCGATCTTCGCACTGATCGAAGCCGTGTACATCCTGCTGATCGTCCTGGATGCGAACACCACGAACGGCTTCTTCACGTTCATCCAGTCGCTCGCCGAACCGCTGGCGCTGTTCTTCCCTGGCCTGTTCGCGACGGGTAACTACAACCTGGACGTGATACTGAACTACGGCCTCGCAGGCGTGTTCTGGCTGGTCATCGGGTCGATCCTGGCGCGAATCATTGGCCGGTAACGGTTTGTTACTGGGAAGTAGCCAAAGCTGCTGGGCCGTGCCAGACTCCTGACATGGCCCAGCACGCCGAATCAGGGCGCTCGTCCGAGAGCGCGGGGGTCACTCGTGCGCAGGTCGTTGGCATCGTGGCCAGTGTGGTCCGATGGGTCGGCCTGCTGTGCACGTTGATCCTGGTCATTCACATCCTGCTGACCGTCGGCAACGCCAATCCGAACAACGGGATCACGAGTTTCTTCGCCTCCTGGGCGGATCCGCTCGCCCTCGGGTTCCGTGATCTGTTCACGCCGAGCGACCCGAAGGCGTTCGTGCTGGTCAACTACGGCATCGCGGCCTTGTTCTGGCTGATCGCCGCAAGTGTCCTGGCCAAGATCATCCGGCGCTTCGCCTAGGCACGTAGCCGTACAGGAACGCGTGCACGACTTGCTTGTAGTCCCTGCCCTCGGTCAACATCACGCTCAGCAGATGGGCGGCGAACCTGGTGTCGGGCATATCCAGTTTGCCCTGGTCACGTAGTTCGTCGAACTTCGACGCCAGTGCGCGCTGCACCCGCCACGGCCCGGTTTCCCGCCAGGCTTCGTAGATCTCCTTGGGGAAGTGCTCCCGCTCGGCGGCCATCCTGCTGCTCAGCGCGAAGTGGTCGGCGAGTTGGGGGGTCGGCCGGTTCCAGTCCTCCGCGAGGTTCACCAGCGCCGTTTCCAGATCGGTGGCGTCGTTGAGGTTGCGGTCGATGAGTGCCTCGTGCGCCTCGGCCACCTGACGTGAACTGGTCAGCAGCACCTCGGCGAACAGCTTCTCCTTGTTGTCGAAGTGGTTGTAGATGGTCCTGGTCGACACATTCGCTTCGGCCGCGATCACGTCGATGCTCGCAAGCAGGTAGCCGACCTGGCCGAACACCTTCATCGCCGCCTGCATGACCGCTTCCCGCTTGTCCGCCCGGACCACTCGACCTCCTATGGATACAACGACCGTTTTACAAATTTGCCATGCACGTTGTACTTTACCTTCATGGCTCAGATGAAACTCGCCGTGATCGTGGGCAGCGTGCGGGAAGGCCGCCGCGGCCCGCTGATCACCGACTGGTTCGTGGACTACGCCCGGCAGCACGGTCAGTTCGAGATCTCCGTGATCGACCTCGCCGAGGTCGAACTGCCTCTGGTGATGCCGCCGCAACCACCCGCCATGGCCGAACCGGCACGGCCGTCGGCGTTGGCCGCGGCCACTGAGGTTCTCGCGGACGCGGACGCCTTCGTGATCGTCACGCCGGAGTACAACCACAGCTTTCCGGCTTCCCTCAAGGCTTTCGTCGACTGGCACTGGAGCCAGTGGCGCGCGAAGCCGATCGGCTTCGTGTCGTACGGATCGATCGGCGGCGGCCTGCGCGCGGTCGAACAGCTCAGGTCAGTCTTCGCCGAACTGCACGCCACGACCGTCCGAGACCAGGTCAGCTTTCACCGCTACTGGATGGAATTCGACGCCGACGGCAAACCGGTCGACGCCGAGACGCACAACGAGAACGCCAAGCTGATGCTCGACCAACTGACGTGGTGGGGCACCGCTCTGCGCGACGCTCGAACCGCTGTGCCGTACGCCGTTTAGAGCTGCGCGATGTTGGCGGCCTCGTCCGGATCCGGTTCGCTGACGCCAAGAAACGCCTTCGTCACCTCGACCGCCACGTCCGGCGCGAGCCGCTTCAGGCTCATCGCAAGGACATTCGCGTCATTCCACTTGCGAGCGCCTTCGGCGATCCACGCCTCCCAGGCCAGCGCCGCCCGCACACCGGGAACCTTGTTCGCCGCGATCGCGGTGCCCGTACCGGTCCAGCACATCACGATGCCGAAATCCGCGTCCCCGTCGACCACGGCTTGGCCCACCGCCGCGCCAAGCTGTGGCCAGGACTCACCCTGTGCCGGGCGAACCACCTCGTGCTCGGCCGCCAAGTAGTCCAGGACAGCCTTCGTGGTCTCGTTCTCGTCGTCTGCGGCGAAAGCGATTCGCATGTCCCAACCGTACCCCCGGGTCGCGAGCCCATCACCGCACGTCGAGGCGCTTGCGACCACCCGTTTTGGCTGGTCCAGACCCCATCCGGTAACCTCTCCGGCGGAGGATTCGCATAGTGGCCTAGTGCGCACGATTGGAAATCGTGTTGGGTGTGATAGCCCTCAGGGGTTCAAATCCCCTATCCTCCGCCACAGATCGCCGGTCGCCGTCAAGGTGACCGGCGTTTTTCATGGTGGTGCCGGGTGCGGCACGATGACCGGCCGTGAGCAAGAAATCCGGCCGGGTGCTTTCCAATCGCTCGATCGTCATCAGTGCGGCACTGGTGGTGCTGCTGGCAGCCGGGGCTGCGTGGCTGCTGCTGGCCAACTTCGGTGGTGGTAGCGAGGCCGACCGAGCACGGTTGGACGCGATCCGGACGGTCGGGTCGTTGGTGCTGGGGGCTGGTGGTGCCATCGCCTTGCTGCTTGCCGCGCGTCGGCAGCAGACGGCCGAGCGGGATCTCGCGCAGAAGGAGCAGGTCCAGCTGCATGCCGAGCAGGACGCTGCTGAGCGGCGGATCACTGAGCTCTACCTGAAGGCCGTCGACCAACTCGGGTCCGACAAGGCGCCTGTGCGGCTGGCCGCACTGCATGCCCTTGAGCGCGTAGGACAAAGCAATCCCGCCCAGCGCCAAACCATTGTGGACGTGATCTGCGCCTACCTGCGAATGCCCTACACCGCGCCGACCATTCACCCGGCCGGCCCGCGGCGCTTGGGGTATCGGCGGCCGATTCGGCCAGGTCACCCGCTGCCCGCGCATCGGCCGACGGTGTCCGCGCCGGTGCGCGACAGTGCGAACGCGGCCCAGCAGGAACGCGAGGTTCGGCTGACCGCGCAACGCATCCTGACCACACATCTGCGCCCGGCGCAGCCGGACACGTTCTGGCCTGCCATCGATATCGATCTGTCCGGCGCGACGCTCATCGACTTCACCCTCCTCGACGGCCGAGTCGGCAGAGCCTGGTTCGACGAGGCGTCGTTCACCGGGTTCACCACGTTCGACCTCACCGAGTTCACCGCGGACACCTCGTTCCAGGCGGCCACATTCGCTGGGGAAGCATGGTTCATGGGGACCAAGTTCGCCGGCAGCGCCTTGTTCATGGGAGCCAAGTTCAGCGGGAACACCATGATCACCGACGCGGAGTTCGCCAATGAGGCCACCTTCAACTACGCCGAGTTCGCCGACCGGCCGGCGTTCAGCGGCACCAAGTTCGCCGATGGGGCGTCATTCGCCGAAGTGAAGTTCCCCGAGGGCGCCTTCTTCGCCGCTACCAAGTTCGAGGGGGACGCCTGGTTTCGCGAGACCGTCTTCGCAGGCGACGCGGATTTCAGCGAAGCCGAGTTCGCCGGAGACGCCGAGTTCACCGACGACGGGTTCGCCTCGAACGTCACATTCGAGTCTGCTTGGGCGCGCACGGATGTTGCGGACGTCTCGGTCTCGTTGCCCTCGGGCTGGACCGTCTGCGACGGTGCGGGGGAACGCCCTGACCGGCCAGGTACTTGGGCGCGGGTGGTTTCGCACTCATCGGGCGCCGGGGCTTGAGTCGTCGGCGTCAGACTCAAGCCCCGGCGCGCCAATTAGTCCTCTTCGTCCGGTTTGGCGTGATCCGCGATACCCGGGTGCGGGTCACGTGACAGGTCCACCAGGGGGTGCGGCCCCTCGGCGTCGTCCGGCAACGCGTGGCTTGGCCGCCGGGTTACCACCTGTTCCTGATTGTCCGAACTCATCCACGCCCTCCTCTTCGTGTCAAAGTGGACACTACCTATGGGAGGCGTGTGCCTGCTCGATGAGGTCGAACAGATCGAACAGCAGATCCAGCCACTCATCGCCGGTACTCGGCCGGAACCGGACCACCTGCGGGTCGTGGTCACTGGCCTGACCGGCGAATTCCGCGTTGATGTGAACGACGTCATAGTCCACACCGCGCGGAGCTCTGCTCATCAGTGTGTGATCGAGCACTTGCGAATTGCCTTCGAACACATAGGTGTAGCGCTCGTTCACCGGCAATGTGTCGATCAGGGCACGGACAGCGCCGCCCCTGGTCAGTTCGGCCAACGCCGGCGAGAACTGGAAGTCGTTCAGGTCACCGGCGAGCACGATGTTCGCCTTGCGGTCCACCGCGAGCACGCTGTCCACGAACGCGCGCAACGTGATCGCCTGCTTGATCCGCTGGTCTTCGGTCACCCGGTTCGGCGGCTGGAACCGGCCGTGCACGGACTGGTCGCCGCCCTTGGAGTTGAAGTGGTTCGCGACTACGAACACCTTGCGGCCCTTGAACACGAACTCACCGGCCAACGGCTTGCGCGACCGTTCCCACGCCGCGTTGCCCGGGTCGATCCGGCCCGGTGACACCGAAAGCGCGGCCCGGCCATGCTGCTTGACGACCTGTACCGGCGTCGCGGCGTCACCACCCGGCCGATCCACAAAGGACACACGGGCTGGGTTGAAGATGAACGCGACCCGGATGTTCCCGCCCGGTTCACCGCCGTCGGCGTTGTTCGCCGGGTTGATCTGCCGCCATTCGTAGCGCGGGCCGCCCTTGGCGACGATCGCGTCGGTGAACTTCCGCAAGGTCTGATCGGCCGACACCGTTCCGTCGTTCGTGACGCCGTTGTCGTCCTGGATCTCCTCCAGCGCAACGATGTCCGGGGTGGCCAGGTTCTCCACTATGCCCGCGGCCAGCCGGTCGAACTTGGTCTGCTCGTCGCCTGGGTCGAGGTTTTCGACGTTGTACGTACCGATCGCGAGCTCACCCGTGCGCTGCTTGCGGGTCTTCTCCGGCTTCAGTCCGCCACTGGCGATCTCACCGAGAGTGGTGGCCTGCAGCGTGTACCCGCCGAAGTTGGAGTAGTCCAACGGGCCCTCGGTCCGGCCGGTGAGCTTGTCGTTCACGTTGACCTGCGGGAAAGGCCGCTGCGAGAACGGGATCAGCGACATGACCTTCAACCGGCCGGGGTTCGGCTGGTCGTAACCGCCGTACAGGGTGCCGCCGCGCGCAGTCGGGTTCTCGTCCGGCCGCACGGTCACGTAGAACTCGTTGAACTCCGTGGTCGGGCCGACAACGCGAACGTCAGCGACCGCGACCCGCATGCTTTCCCTGGACTCGAAGTAGTCCAATGTGTACTCGGCCGGCTTCAGCTCGAGCGAGTCGATGTTTCCACCGGTCGGCACGTAGCCCGCCGGCAGCGCACCGATACTTTCCGCTTGTGGCAAGGGGTTCCCCGCCGACGACACGGTCCACGTCGCGCCGATCAGTTCGGTCAGCGACTGGAACGTCGAGTTCGCGTCGTCGTTGGGCAGCGCTTCCTTCACGGTTCCCGCCACCACGACCGCGTCGCCGACCTTGACGTTCGGGGTCGCCGAACCGGTCAGCACGAAAAGACCTTCGCTGGTGCGCACGTCGGCGTCCGGAGCGGTGTCCTGGAACCAGAAACCACGCTGTTGACCGAACGCGCGGATCGCGGTGACCACACCGGTCACGTCCGCGACCTTCTTGCCCGCCAAGGGCGAAACGCGCGTAATGCCCTGGATGGCGTGAATCTTCGCGGAAACCGGTGGCGTACCGCCGCCAGGGCCTTCACCCGCGGCATTGCGCGGACTCGGCTCGCCGGACGCGAAGTCGACCGAGTTGTTGTCCGTGTCGGTGGCGTTGACGCGGGCGGACGAGGTCGTGTTGCTGGTCGCGGCCGCCGGAGCGGTCTCACGCACCGTAGCGTTGCCGTAACCGATCAGGTCGTGAATTCGGGTGTCCGCGACGCAATCCGCAGCGGTCAGGCACGTCAGGAGCTCGGTGCTCTTCACCAGCGCGACCGTGCCCGCACTCGCGGCCATCGGGATGGTGCCCACCGCATCCGACGCAGGCAGCTCGACGGATCCGCCTGTGCCCTTCGCCTCGCTGACCAGGTAGGTCTTGCCCGGCTGCACCGATCCGGTGAGGGGTGTCGCCTGCCAGCGGCTGCTCGAGCTCGGTGCGGCAGGCAGGTACTGCACGCTCCACCCGGCCACCGAGACGGGTGCCGTCCCGACGTTGGTCAACTCGATGAAGTCCTGTGTCAACGTGGCGCCGGAGTTGCCGCCGCCCCCGTAGACCTCGCCGATCAGGATGTCCGCGCTCGGTGCGGCGCTCGCGGCCGGAACCACCAGCACCATGCCAAGCCCGACGGACGCCGCCACGGCGAGCCCGCGTAAGGATGAGGTCACGCTCTGTCCCTCCTCATGAAATCAACCGTGGCATCGTCCCCCGGCCGAGTGAACGAAGGAAGTACGCGGAGGCAACTGTTCGGCCTCTTCACTCACGGCAGCCGATGTGAAAACATGTGGTCGCTCCCGCCGCCTGGGTAGATTGACCAGGAGGCATCTATATGCGCCCAACGCAGCGCATTCTGACGACTCTGACGGTCCTGGCGACGGCGGTGGCACTTGCCCCTGCCGTCCAGGCGGCTCAGTCGTTCACAGTCATGACGCCGGCCACCGAGGTCGCGTCCCGGACCGACCGCAGACCGGTCGCAGGCGGTCTGTACGACGCGAAGGTGAACAAGACGTTCATCTCGTGGTCGGGCAAGGCGGCGGACACCTACGTGCAGGCGTACGACCACCGCAGCAAGACCTGGTCGGCGCCCAAGTTCATCGCCGCAGGGCAATCCGACCCGCACAACTACCCGACCATGATCCAGGCCAACGACGGGCACATCCTGCTGGTCCGCGGCATGCACAACACCGCGACGGTGATCAGCCGCGCACCGCAGCCGCATTCGCTCGACGGCGACTGGACGACCTACGAGGCACCTGCGGGTAAGGCCGCCAGCTACCCGATGCCCTTCAAGACGGTCGATGGAACACTCTTCGTGTTCTACCGCGAGACCACGCGTGACATCGACAAGGTCACCCCGACCGACACCAGGCCGATGAAGTACCTCGTGTCCAAGGACAACGGCCTGACGTGGAAGAACTCGGTGGAATTGACCGGAAAGCCGTTCGCGATCGGCTCAACCTCGCGACCGGACAACATGAACGAGATCTACATCGGACAGTTGCGGCAAGACCCACTGACCGGTCTGGTGCACATCGTCTACACCCTCGCAGGCGGCGGACCCACGCAGCACGTGCACGACTACTACCACCGCAATATCTACTACGCGGTGTTCAACCCGTACAACCTGCACTTCTACTCGGCGAGCTGGCGTGACCTCGGCTACGACATCGACGACGCCGACCAGGAAACGCACCTGAAAGTCGCCGAAACGCCACTGGAGCGACCAACCGGCACCCTGAAATCCCCGGACTACATCCAGCAGGTCGGCGGCAACATCGGCAGGCCGTTCCTGTTGTGGTTCACGTTCGACAACACAACGGGCACGCAACTGAACCACGCAAGCGTGTGGAACGGCCGGACCTGGGAAACCCAGCAGGTCGCCTCGGGCCTGCGGACACGCGAGGTCGAACGGGTCAACCTGGCCACTTGGCGGGTGTACGCGACCAGGGACGGTCAACCGAACATCGAGACATACCTGCTGACCTTCGGAAAGAACTGGCGCACGGAAACCGTGATCCCCACCCGCAAGCCAGTTCAGCGCGTCGAAGTGATCGGCAACTTCCGTGACCCAGCACGAATCCTGGCCAGCGGCGCATCGAGCGCCCGCGACGTAGCCATCGCCGACGGCGACATCTACGTGGCCGGAAGGTAGAGCAAGGGTGAAGGGCGCGCCCAAGCAAACGGCAAAGGCGCGCCCGAAACCAAACGAAGGCAACCAAAAGCAAAGCAGAGGCACGCCCAGCCCAAAAGTGGAGGCGCGCCAGAAGCACAGTGGAGGCGCGCCCGGAGCACGAAGAGGCGCGCCCTAAGCAGTAGTCGGCGCGATTTTGTGTGGAGTGGCGCCGCAAATAAGCTTGTCGGCGGGCAGGGCCGCAGGTCCTGCCCGCGGTGTTGGTCCTGCTTTGCGGCGCAGAGGCTCCACACCAAATCGCGCCGACCAGTCACAGGGGCGCGCCGAAAGAACCACAGCGCGCGCCGCAGCAACCCACAAGCGCGCCGCGGCGACCCAAGAGCGCCGAAAGCAACCACAGAGCGGGCCGAAGGCGACCAAAAAGCGAAGCCCCACCCCACAAGCTCCCAAACAAACCCAAAGAAAATGGCCCCGCCGTTCCCAGCGAGGCCATCGTCCTATTCAGTCGCTAAGCCAGATCAGCCGATCAGCCGCGTGCCGCCCCAGCCAGCACCGCGCTGAGCCGCAACCCAGTACCACTGCTGCTCGGTCTCATCGAAGACCAGAGCGAACTCCCACAGCGAGCCGTCGTTCGGGATGAACACGAAGTGGTCCGCGTCCATGCCGGCGATCAGGCGAACATCCGAGAAGTTCACGGTGCCGAACGGCCACTCCTCGAACGGACCGCCGGTGGAGTACCACTCGGAGACCGCACCGGAGTTCTTGATCTCCATGAAGTCGATCACGTGGTCCTGCGGGCCACCGAGGCCCGCGATGGTCCTGGCGTTCTGCCAGCCCGCACCGACGTTGGACGCCGACAGCCCGCCCGAGGTGAACGTCCACTCGGTCAGCGTGCCGTCCTGCTTGATCTCCAGGAACCGGTTGTCGTCGATACCGGTGATGACCCTGGCGGGCTGCCAGCCCGTACCGACGATCTCCTCGATGAACCCGTTGCCGGTCCAGGTCCAGCGCGCGAGCCGGTAGTCCGGCTTGATCTCGAGGAACACGTTGGCGTTCAGCGAAGTGATCTGCCGGGTGTTGTGCCAGCCCGAACCACGAACGCTGCGCTCGAAGCTCTCGCCGGAGCGGTACCAGTAGTTCAGCTCACCCGAAGCGTTGATCTCCCAGAAGGAGTGCCCATTGGTCCGCTGTGCGCTGACCCCGCTGTCCTTGGCGGGAACCTTGACCTTCTGGTCGCTGTAGTCGTTCTGCGCAGCCGAGCCAGTACCCGCGGCACCGATGGCCATGGCCACGGCGACACCGATAGTCGCCGCCACCTTCATGAGTCGCACTTTGAGGTCTCCCCTTTGCTTGTCGGTCGTTTTACGACCTGCCACCATTCTCGTGGGTTTCCGACACGACGGACAACACTGTTGCGCCACAGTGGAAACATCACTTCACCGCTCGGGATCAGCCACTTCGGACGAAGCCGTTCGGCCGTTCGGCCGAACGCTCCACATAAGACGGCGGGTCCGCCTGTGACGGACCCACCGTGATCATGCTGTTGTGGACGCCTGTTCAGCCGATCAGACGCGCGTTGCCCCAGCCGTTGCCGCGCAGGCCTTCGTAGTAGTAGCCGTCGCTGCCGAGCGTGTACTCGACCAGCAGGCCGTCCTCGCGGACCGTGACGAAGTGGTAGAAGTCAGTGCCGATGATCAACCGGACGTTGCTGAAGTCCGCCCCAGTGAACTGGATCTCCTGCAGCGAGTGCCCCGCGTTGTTCCAGTCGAACCACTCGGAGACCGAGTTGTCGCCCTTGATCTCGACGAAGTCGACGAAGTCCTTGCCCGCGATGGCACGGGTCTTGTGCCAGTCGGACCCGATCTGCTCGTAGCCGAGGATGTCGTAGTTGTCGTTGAAGTACCAGTTGCGCAGCTGGCCCTGGTCGTTGATCTCCAGGAACGCGTGCGAGTGGATGCCGGTGACCAGTCGCGCCGGGCCCCAGTTGGTGCCGACCACCTTGGGGGTGTAGTGGCTGCCGGTCCACGTCCACAGCACGAGGTCGTTGGCGCCGTTGATCTCCAGGAAGCGGTCGCGGCTCAGGCTGGTGATCAACCTGGTGTTCTGCCAGCCGTTACCGCGTTGCTGCCCGGTGAAGGTCTCGCCGGATCTCGACCAGAACATCAGGTTGCCCTGGTTGTTGATCTCCATGAAGACCTCGCCGTCGGTCTTCTGCGCGGAGACGTCGCGGGTCTCGTTGATGTTCACGCCGCCCCGCGGGACCAGCGGCTGGCCCTCAACCGCGGAACCCGTACCCGCCGCACCGATGAACATCGCGGCGACAACGGCCGTCATGGTCGCTAGTTTGGTGAATCGCACTGCTTGCGTCCCCTCTATTCGCTCGCTCTGGCAGTACCGCACCAGACTCGCGCGTGGGACCACACGTTCACCACACCGTTGCGCCACAGCGGAAACGTCAGCCAATCAGCCGTGCGTTGTTCCACCCATTGCCGCGCTGGACCTTCACGTAGCCCAGCTCGGGGTCGAGTGTGTACTCGAACAGATCACCGGCAGGCGTGTCGATGACGAGGAACCGGTCGAGGTCGATGCCCGCGATCAGCCGGACGTCGGAAAGGTCCATACCATCGTGGAAGACCTGCTGAACGCCTTGGCCCCAGCCGAAGTCGTACCAGTCCGCGAGGCCGCCGTCGCCCTTGACCTCCATGAAGTTGATGTTTCCCTTGCCCGCGATCAACCGGGTGGCGCCCCACTGCGAGCCGATCACCGACGGGGTCAGCTGGTTGCCCGCACCGAACTCCCAGAGCACCAACTCGGCCTGCATGTTGATCTCGATGAACCGGTTCGACGTGATGCCGGTGATCAGCCGCGCGTTGTTCCAGCCCTGCCCGACGACGGCCTCGATGTACGTGATGCCGTTCCACGTCCACTTCGACAGCCGGTAGTCCGGCTTGATCTCGAGGAACGTGTTCTCGTCAAGACTGGTGATCGCGTGGGTCTGTCCCCAGCCGGAGCCGCGCACCTGGGACGTGAACGAGTTGCCCGATCGTGTCCACCGCACCAGTTGGCCTTGGAGGTTGACCTCCATGAACGAGCCGTCAGTGGTCGCTTGAACACCGATCGACTCAACCGCCGCCGAGGCACCCGCGGCTTCGTTGTCGCTTCCCATGGCAGCCATCCCCTCTGCTCCGTTCGGCCCTACAACCGCACATCGCTCGAGACGGCGAAAACATCACGCGCTGGGGGCGGTGTGCCCACAGCGACGCCCCATCGTGTCCAAACCTTGTCGTGATCAGCCCGTGCGACCAGTCCTTGCCACGGACCGTGGGCAGGTCGTCACCGAACCGAACTCCGGGAAAACAGTGGCGGCGCGCCGCCATGACACACCACACTCTTGCGGCTCATTGGAAACATTCCGGACACGTTCGGCGATGGACCGAACGGGAGGGGCGAGTCTGTCGTCTCGTGGCAACCTGTGGGCCCGGCGGCACGTCTTGAAGGGAAGGGGTGGCTTCGCACTGGGGGTGTCTAAGGTGCTGAGGATTCATTTCACTACTGCCGACTTGATCCAGACGAGAGTGGCCGCGGCCGCGGATCCGTTCTGGGAGATGGTCCTCAGCCGTCGTCGGCTGTTCGAACAGGACACTGCGCTGGTCCTGCGGCCTTGGGTGGAACAGATGCGGCCGCAGTCCGGCTCGTCCCAGCTGCGGCCGGGACTGGTTGCGTTGGCCGCGTTGAGTCCACGTGGTCCGTACTTCCCCGACTTCATGACGCCGGCACAAGCCGCGGCAGGCTTTGACGCGGGCATGGAAGCGGTGCTCAGCACACCAAGAGTCCGGCTGAGCACGGAAATCGCGAGACTGGCGACCACTTCGGAGTTACCGACGTGGGTGCGCCGGATGTCCGACGGCGAACCCGAAGTTCTGACCGCATTGGACAAGTCACTGCGGGCGTACTACGAAGGCGCGATCAAGCCGCTGGACACCCAGATCCAGTCCAGAGTGGACGCCGACAGGCAGCGCAGGGGACGTGACCTCCTCGACGGCGGGATCGACCAACTGCTCGCCGGGTTCGCGCCGACGATGCGATGGCGCGCACCGGTACTCGAAGTGGACTATCCCGTTCAGCGCGACCTCTACCTCGGCGGCCGCGGACTGCGCCTGGTGCCGTCGTTCTTCTGCAGAGGTACGCCGGTGGCGTTAGCGGACCCCGAACTCCCGCCGACCCTCGTCTACCCGATCGACCACGACTCACACTGGGAGATCGCAGGCACCAAGTCATTGGCAGACCTGCTCGGCAACACCCGCGCCACAGTGCTGCACGCCGTCGACGGCGGCGCGACCACGACCGAGTTGGCCCGTCGTGTGGCAACTTCACTCGCGTCTGTAAGTCGCCACACGGCTGTACTTCGCGAAGCCGGCCTGATCGAGACCCAGCGCCGAGGGGCTGCGGTCCTGCACACCTTGACCCCGCTCGGCGAGTCGCTGCTGTCGAACGAACGCAGACCGACTGCGCCATCGCTCCTGACTGCTTGAGTCCCGAGATGACAAACGCCCGGCAGGTCTGCCGGGCGAGCCAACGCCACCTTCAGGTTTGGGGCCGCGCCAATGACTGCGGCACGCGGGCGAAGCCCGCCTTCGGGGGGTTTGGGGGGTCGTCCCCCCAAAATTATGGCGAGGGACCTGGTCCGCGCTTTCCGCGGACACAGGTCCCTCGACCGAGCGGTAGCGGTGGGATTTGAACCCACGGAGGGCGTGAACCCTCACACGCTTTCGAGGCGTGCTCCTTCGGCCGCTCGGACACGCTACCGCCGAAGAGCTTACCGGACGGCCTGACGGGCCTTACCGCCACGCCCGCATTTCAGCGGCGAGACGCACCCGGGCCCTGGCGAGGCGGGCGCGGGCGGCTTGCTCCGTACCGCCGGAGAGGCGGGCGATTTCCATGTGGGGCAAGCCGTGGACTTCGGCGAGCAGCCAGGTTCGCTGCTGTGGTGGTGGGAGTTGGGCCAGGGCTGTGCTTAGGGCGTGGAAGGCGGCGACGGATTCGGCCATGCGGGGTGGGTCACTGGCTGGGTTGTTCGTCGCTACGTCGGGGACCGCGTCGATGCGGTCGTGGGCGCGGCGTACGCGCAATACGTGCAGGCATTGGCGGTGCGTCACCCGGAACAGCCAGGTGCGCACCGCCGCAGGTTGTGTGAGTTCAGCCAGGCGCCGCCAGGCGATCACGGACACCTCCTGCGCCACGTCTTCGGCGTCCGCGCGGTCGCCGAGGATGCGCGTGGCCATCAGGAGGATCCGGTCGGAGTAACGGCCCAGCAAGCAAGCGAAGGCTGTTTGATCGCCGTCGAGCGCACGGCCGACCAGCGTCGCGTCATCTTCCACACTGGACGGCTCGTGGCTCGGCAATCGCCTGTCCTCCAACGCAAATGTTGTT
Source organism: Kibdelosporangium aridum (assembly GCF_900176515.1). Taxonomy (GTDB): domain Bacteria; phylum Actinomycetota; class Actinomycetes; order Mycobacteriales; family Pseudonocardiaceae; genus Kibdelosporangium; species Kibdelosporangium aridum. The sequence continues at coordinate 1,661,690 of NZ_FWXV01000002.1, read as the reverse complement.
GGCCGCCATCGTGGCAGCCGGTGGACGCTGAGTCACTTATCGTCGCGCAGCGAGTCCTTCGCGTCCTTGGCGGCGCCTGCGGCCTTGTCCCTGATGTCGTGGCCGGTTTCCTTGACCTCGCCCTTGAGCTGGTCGCGCTTGCCCGCTGCTTCCAGTTCCTCGTTGTCGGTCATCTGACCGAGCTTTTCCTTGCCCTTGCCGATCAGCTGTTCGGCCTTGTCCTTCACTTTGTCGAAGCCACTCATGGCTATGGAATTCCCGTTCCAGGGAGTGGCACACCGCGATGTGATCTGGGTCACATCCGATGTGACCGGAAGAACTCCTCCAGCAACGCGGCCGCTTCTTCCTCGAGCACGCCGCCCACGACTTCGGGCCGGTGGTTGAGCCTTCGGTCCCTGATCACGTCCCACAACGACCCCGCGGCGCCGGTACGTGGCTCCCACGCGCCGAACACCACGCGGTCAATCCTGGCGAGCACGAGAGCACCCGCGCACATCGTGCACGGTTCCACCGTGACGACGAGCGTGCAGCCAGTCAGCCGCCAGCTGTCCCCCAGCTCACGGGCTGCCGCGCGCAAGGCGAGGATCTCGGCGTGCGCAGTCGGGTCACCCAGGGCCTCACGCGCGTTGCACGCCCTGGCGAGCTCCACACCGGACGGATCCAGCACAAGAGCACCGATCGGCACGTCACCGGTGTTCACCGCATCCGCGGCCACCGCCAACGCCGACCGCATCAGCTCCTCATCGGTCACTGCTGGATACGGTCGAGCAGCGCGTTGAACTCGCTGGCGAACCCGCACCGCTGGGCGATCATCTGGAGCTGCTGGTCCGGGTAGAGATCCACCTCGCCGGTGATCACCTGCAGCTCAGGCGCGGGCAGGCCGAGGTCGGCGAGGATGTCCAGCGAGCCTTCCGGCCACAGCTCGTCGTCCTCCTCGTCCGGCGGATCGACCCGCAGCAGGTCCAGCGCGTCCGCCGCGACGTCGTAGTCGAGCGCCGCCGCGGCGTCCGACAACAACAGGGACATCCCGCCTGGGCTTGGCCTGATCAGCAGGAAGAACTCGTCGTCGACGGCCAGCATGCCGAAGACCGCTCCGGTCGACCGGATCTTGCGCAGCTCGGTGATCGCCGAATCGAGCTCACGCAGGGCGCCAGCGCCCATGGAGTCGCACCGCCACTTGCCGTCCTCCCGGACGACCGCTACCGCGAAGCCGGCGACTGGCTCCTGGAGAGACATGTGCACACCGTATTCCCCTCGGGTGTTCACCCGGAAGAACCAGCCCCCATCGGCGCGCCTGCGGTGTCACTATCGAAGACATGAACGCCTCACGCTCGACCCATTCACCGTCAGTTCCTCCGATGGCAACCGACCCGAGGTTCGCAGGCTTGGTCGAGGCGGCCCGTGCGCTTCAACCGCGCACAGTGGCGTTGCGCAGGAAGATCCACAAATTTCCGGAACGGGGCCTGAATCTGCCCGGCACGCAAGCGTCCGTGATGCACGCCCTTGACGGCCTGGGCATCCAGGTGATGAAGGGCGAGAAGGTCAGCTCGGTGATCGCGGTGCTCACCGGCGCCCGACCTGGCCCGACCGTGCTGCTGCGGGGCGACATGGACGCGCTTCCACTCCAGGAGGACAGCGGTTTGTCGTACGCCTCCGAGGTGGACGGCGTGATGCACGCCTGTGGGCACGACACGCACACCGCGATGCTGGTGTCCGCCGCCCGGCTGCTCACCAGCCGCAAAGAGGCCTTGGCCGGCCGCGTGGTGTTCATGTTCCAGCCCGGCGAAGAGGGCTACCACGGCGCCAAGTACATGATCGACGAGGGCATTCTCGACGCGGGCGGACGGCCGATCGAGCGGGCGTTCGCCCTGCACATCACGGCCACGGACACCTCCGGCGTGATCCGCAGCAAGGCGGGCGCGATGCTGGCGGCCGCGGACAACTTCGTCGTCAGGATCACCGGCCGTGGCGGGCACGGCGCGATCCCGCACGACGCCCTCGACCCCGTGCCCGCCGCGGCGGCCATCGTCGGCGCCCTGCAGACCATGGTGACCAGGCACATCAGCGTGTTCGAGCCGGTCGTGGTGACCGTCGGACGGCTCACCGCGGGCACCACGTCCAACATCATCCCGGAGACGGCCGAGCTTGAAGGCACATTCCGGTCGTTGTCCGAGGCCAGCCGGGCCAAGGTGCGCGAGGAGCTGCCCAAGCTCTGCCATCACGTGGCCGCGTCGTACGGCTGCACAGCCGAGGTCGACCTGCACCAGGGCTATCCGGTGACGGTCAACGACGACGTGATCGGACCGCACGTGGTCGAACTGGCCGGCGCAGTTCTCGGTCAGCGGTACGCCGCGCCGATGCCCACCCCGCTGATGGGTGCCGAGGACTTCTCGTACGTCCTGCAGAAGGTGCCGGGGGCGTTCGCGTTCCTCGGCGCGTGCCCGCCGGGGGTCGAGCCGGCCGATGCGGACCCGAACCACTCGAACCGCGTGCATTTCGACGAATCGGCACTGGCCAACGGCGTAGCGATGTATGCCGCGTTTGCCCTGGACACATTGCGTTAGGACAAAGGACTGGACAGAACGTGTTCGCGGGGCCACTATCCGCAACCTGTACTTGTTCCGTTAGGGCAGGATGTGCGGCGTGCGGCCAGTGTGCGTGATCGGACTTGGGCTCATCGGCGGTTCGCTGCTGCGTGCGGCGAGCGAATCGGGCAGGCAGGCGTGGGGCTTCACCACGTCCACAGTGGATGCCGACGCCGCCACAGTGGACGGCTTCCAGGTCGAGTCCAGAGTGGATGGCGCACTTCGGCTCGCCGCGCAACGGGACGCGATCGTGGTGATCGCGGTTCCGCTGCCCGCGGTGGACCAGACCTTGGCGGCGATCACCGCGTACGCCCCCGAGTGCGTCCTGACTGACGTGGTGAGCGTGAAAGGGCCGGTTGAGATGTCGGTCAGGCAAGGCGCACCACGCACTCGGTATGTCGGCGGGCACCCGATGGCGGGCACGGCCTCGTCCGGCTGGGCTGCCGGATCGGCCGGGCTGTTCAAGGACGCGTCGTGGGTGTTGACCGTCGAGGATGAGACCGACCTTGACGCGTGGCGCGATGTGGCGCGTTTGGTCCTGGATTGCGGCGCGCAGATCGTGCCCGCGAGCGCGGCAGGACATGACGACGCGGTCGCGCGGATTTCGCATCTGCCCCACCTGCTCGCTGCGGTTCTCGCGGCGGTTGGTGCGGACGGCGGAAGCCTTTCGCTGGCATTGGCCGCAGGCTCCTACTCCGATGGCACACGCGTCGCGGGGACGCGTCCGGAACTGGTCCGTGCGATGTGTGAAGGCAACCGGGGACCGTTGCTCGACGCCGTCGATGACGCACTCGGCAGGCTCGGCGCGGCGCGCGGGGCGTTGGCGTCAACGGGATCCCTTGGTGCGACTGTGGAAGCAGGCCATCAGGGCTGGCAGGCGCTGCAGAACTACCGCACCGCCGAGCGTCCGCACAGCAGGATCGACCTGAGCGCGCCCGACACCCGGGAAACGCTGCTGGCGCTGGGCGAACGCGGTGGGCGGATAGTCGGACTCGACGGAGACTTCGCCCTCACCGGCTGAGGTTCGATATCGACAACGCAACGAATGTGTGAACCAGGGCACATTCCCGCCTAGCTTGTCTGGGTGGAGCGTCGTGTGTTGCGTCGGGCCGGATACGTGGCTGGTGGCCTGGTGCTCGTCGCCGGAGCCGTGGTCGCGCTGCGTAATGTCGACGCTCCGAGCGATCAGAAACCACCGCCGCCAGCGCCGATCCAGACGACCGTCAAGGAGTTCGTCAACGACGCCGCGGTGGCGCCGAAACCTGGTGCCCGGCCGGACAGACCCGCGAATCTGACGGTCATCCCTGGCCCGCATCGATTACAGGTGACGTGGGCGGGCCGAACTCCCGGCTATGAAGTGCAATTACGTGGTGATGGTGACGTGCGCACCCAACTGGTGGCCGGCAACGCGGTGCAGTTCGACGGCCTCGAGAACCCTGTCGAGTACCAGGTCGATGTGCGCGCTGTGGATTCCTTCGGACAACGGTCGGAACCGTCGACCGCGCGGAAACGGCCGTCTGCCAACCGTCCTGACGAAAGCCGGTACCCGCTGATCGATCATTTCGACGGCCCGGTGGTGCCTGACCCGGCGCGCTGGCGACTGGCGAACAACGCCGCATGCGCGCGAATGACCCGTGGTCTCGGCGATGACAGTCGCCGACTGGTGATCAGTGCCGCGTGCGGCAACGAATCTGTGGCCCTTCGGTCACGAACCCCATTGCAGCTCAAGGACATCGGCGGCGAACTCGGCCGGATGATGATCGAGACCGACTGCCCGGCCAAGGACGGCAGCCTGGTGTTCGACCTGGTCCCCGGGCCCGCCGACCTGATCGACACCAGCCCACCACCCGGAACGCTGCGCGTGCGGATCACGGCAGACTCGGTCACGTTGCCCGGCGCCGACGCGGTCGCGATCCCGCCGAAGATCGGGGTGAGCGTGCGCTGGGAACTCGTGTTGCGGACCGACGGCGTGTCATTGTGGCGCGACGGAACGAAAGTCGCCGCCAGCGCATTCGTGCCCACGTGGACCACCGCGACACCGCTGTTCGGTTTCACCGGACCGCCCAACGGTTTGACCTACATCGGCATCGACGCGATCGGGCTTTCCAGTGCGGACACGCCCCCGTTCGTCGCCCCGCCGAGGATCACGTCGACCAACATCGGCAGGGCGGCGAACACCGAGCTGATGGACGGCGTGTTGGGCGGGCAGCTGCGGATGACTGTCCGGACAACGATCCGGGAACAGATGATGCCGTTCACGGTCGAGGTGGCTGGGCGGGTCTTCCCGGCGCGGCCCGCGGTCGAGGGACACGTTTTCGCGCCGTCGTACCGGTTTCCGATTGTCGCGGACCTGCCTGCCGACGCGCTCGTGCTGTCCGGTGATCGCCGGGAGTTGCGGATCACGGTTCGTGGCGCGAATCCCGCGATCTCCCCTGTCGTGCAACACGCTGAGCTGGAGCTGGTTCCGGATCCGGCCAGCAAGCCGTCGCCCAACCAGGCCGAACCTCCGCCGGAACCCGCCGCACGGCCTGTGTTGACGCTGGCGTCATTCGACACGCAGTTCCTGGACGCCGCCGGGCAGAAGATCGAGAACAACGAGATCCTGTCGCGCAGTCGCGTCGTGCTCGAGGTGACCGCCGACGGCGGTTCGGCGCGGGCGGGCTTGGCCGGAATCGAGGTTTTCGTCGACAACAAGCGCATAGTCGGAATTCCGACCATGGTCGACGGGCCTGCTGTCGCCGGTCAGTGGCGGGTCGCGCTCAACAGCGGGGCATTCGAACCCGGGCCGCACATCCTCGAGGTCAAGGCGGTCAGCGCGGATCCGAATGTCGCCCCGGGTTTCACGAACACGACGTGGTCGATCCCGCGCTAGCAATGGGAAGGCCGACCACAGAGCGGCGCGATTTTGTGTGGAGGGGCGCCGCCCATAAGCTTGTCGGCGGGCAGGGCCGCAGGTCCTGCCCGCGGTTTTGGTCCTGTTGGGCGGCTGCACCAAAATGGATACAGTCTCCATGGAGCCCCGAGCGATAAGGGCCAGGCAGTGTGCTCCACACCAAATCGCGCCGCCCCGGCCACTTACACCCGTCTTCAGACCCGTCGCGCCAGTTCCGGGTAGTCGATCACGAAGCCGTTGCTGTCCACGGTCAGGTCCGCGCTGAACGTCTCGTCGGCGTAGTTCACGACCGAGGTCTCCTCGCCGACCGAGACCGTTGTGTACGTCTGCTGCGAGACGCGGACTGCGAGGTCCGGCAGGGACACGTACACGACAGGCAGTTCGTGCCTGCCGGATTCCTTGTGCAGGCCGAGCCTGCGGATCGGCAGGGAGTTGAAGAGCACCGCACCGGCGACGTCCACGTCCAGCGCACCACCGAAGGCGGCGCGTTCGCTGCCTTGGCCGCGGTCGACCAGCCAGAGGCCGTCCTTGGTGCGGGTGACCGAGATCTGGCACTCGTCCTCGGCCGTGGTCGAGCGGATCAGCAACCGGCCGAACGCGCCGGACTGGTCCGTCGTCGCCTCGAGGGAGGCGCTGAATGCCGGCTCGTCGTCCGAGGCCGCGGCGATGATGCGACCGGACGCCTTTAAGCGGTTGTCGGCGACGAGCAGCCGGACCGACTCGAGCCGGGGCGCGCCGACACCCTGCCAGGTCAGGATGGTGGGTTTGCGGGTGATCGTCGTGGTCACGCGTTGTCCTGCTTGGGCTTGTCGGGGATCATGCCCTGGATCTTGTCGACGACCGCGTCGACCTGGGACTCGTGCCCGAATTTCTGCTTGGCGAACTCGCCTGCCTTCTCGACACCCTCTTCGATCTTGTCGCCGTGCTGGTTGACAAGGTCCTGCGCCTTGTTCTTCAGCTCGTCGAAGTTAATTCCCATGTCATCTCCCTTAACAGGCCCGTCTCGCAGGCTACCGTTCGCGGCGCACCGGCTGCAGCAGTCGTCGGACGATCTGTCCCCCCGTCCGGGTGTACCAGTCCGGTCCACGCAGCGTGGCCAGCACCGACACCAGTTCAGTGACCAGGCGTGACAACCGGTCGAGGTCCGGCATCGGCATCCGCTCCGGCGGGCGTTCCGCCCTGATCGACGTCGCCGCCTCGGCCACCGCGTCGGTCAGCGCCTCGATCGCTTCGGGGTCGATCGGCTCGGCGCCGCGCTGGATGCCGACAGCCAGTCCGGTGACGGCGTCTGTCGCCCGTTCGAGGGTCACGATCACCGGCCACCACGCGGCGGCCTGCAACCCGGCGGCCGACGGCTCCACAACGGCCTGCTGGAAGGCGTTTCGCAGGTCGGAAAGCTGCCGGTAGGTCTCCCTGCGCAGTTTCACCCGTTTGTCCGACCCGGCCAGCCCGTGCTCGATGTACTTGCCGAGCGACTCAAGCGTGCCCAGCAGCTGGGTGCCGACCCGTGGCCGCAAACTGCCTGGCCACAACAGGTATCCGAAGACGATCACGATCGCGCAGCCCAGTGCGGTGTCGGTCAGCCTGGCCAGCACCAGGCCCCAGTCGCCTGTGTGCGCGAGATCCAGCTGGACGATCACCAACGGAGTGACGAACGCGGAGAAGATCCCGTAGTTGCGGTCCCGTCCGTACGGCAACGCCCCGGCGATCAGCGCGACAAGGACGACGAGCACCCAGCCACGCGGATCGATGCCCAGGACAGCCGCGCCGACCAGCACACCTGCCAACGTCCCGACACCGCGCAGGACCGCGCGGCCGAACACCGAGCCGAAGTCGGGCTTGAGGACGATCGCGACCGTCAACGCGACCCAGTACGAGTATTCGAGTTTCAACGCCCAGCCGACGAACTCCGCCACGCCCATGCACAGCATCAGGCGAGCCGCGTGCGACCACGCGACCCGGCCGGTGAAGATCGTCTCCAGCCGTTCGGTGAACGGCACATGGTCTTCGGGATCGCGGTGATCACGTTTGCCGCTCGGCGAGGAAAGCCCTTCCAGACCGGCACGCAACGCGGCCAGGCCCCGTGACGCCTCTTCGAATTCGGGCACCGGCGGCAACGGTTGATCCAGGCGGATCGCCTCGGCGATCGCGGTCATGTGGATGACGACCTCAGCGGGCGGCTGGCGCCCGACGTTGACTAACGCCACGCTCGCCTCGACCACGGGCGTCGTGTCCGCCAGGAGCGTCATCAGCCTGCGGTACGCCCTATCCCGCCCGGAAAGGTGCGAACGGGCCGTCAGCAAGGCGTCGTAGGCGTTGTTGAGGGCCGTGGTGAGGTCACGCCTCGCCGCTCGCGCTCCGGCCGTTCCAGAAGCCGCGAGCATCACGGCGATCTCGTCGTAGATTTCGGCGACAGCGGCCCGTTCCGGCGCTGTCGCCTTGAAGGGCCACGCGGCGATCGCCAGCAGCCACACCAGACCCGCGCCGACCAAGAACCAGAAGGTGGCCGTGAGCGTGTCGCGCGGCTGTCCAGCCCCCAGAGCAGCGAAGACCAACATCTGCAAGGCCGCCAGCGAGGCGATGTTGCCGCCCGCGCTGATCAACGCGGACGCTCCTGCCAGCAACACGATGACCGCGGTGGACCACCAGCCGTGCCCACCGGCGAGGCTGCCGAGGAAGAACCCGATCCCGCCGCCGATCGCGGCCCAGCCGATCCGCCGGGCGCGATAGCGGTAGGGGCCTTCCGCGTCGCCGAAGGTCCCGCAGAGCGCGCCCATCGAGACGATCACGCCGATGTCGAGCCGGCCGATCACCAGCCCGATCGCGATCGGCCCGGTGATCGTGATCGCCGCCCGGGTCATCCGTTTCCACGGCACGGGCAGCTTCTTCGACCGGAGCAATTGGACAAGCCAATGTGGAGCGGCGACCTGCTTGCCCGCTGCCGTCGACCCCGCCACAAGACCATCTAAACAAAAACCAGGCCCGGTGGACTCGCCACCGGGCCTGGAGTGCTGCTCAGATCACGCTGTCTTTCACGCCTTGCGACGGCGGCGCTGGAACACCAGCGCGGCGACACCGCCACCCACGAGCACGACACCGATGATCAGCGGGGTCAGCACCGAGGCACCGGTGTTGGCCAGCTCGTTGTCGTTGTTCTTCGGCTGCGGCGCCGGGGTCTCGTTCGGCGTGGTCGGCGTCGTGGCGCCCCACTCGGCGGTGCCCTGGGCCGACAGCCGGACCTTCTCGCTCTTGGCCAGGATCAGCGACTGCGACTTCTTCTGGGCGACCTTGGAGATGAACAGGCGGCCGAGGGAGAACTCGGTGTCACCGGAGACGGTGAACTCGACCTTGCCGGTGGCCAGCGACGCCGGGACCTTCACGTAGAACTCGTACTTGTCCAGCTGCTGGATCTTCGCGGCGACGTCGGCCTTGGGCAGCTCGTTGCCGTTCTTGTCGCTGAAGATCACGCCGTCGGGCAGCTTGGCCGCGATGGTCACGCCGCTGGCCGAGGTGGTCACCACGAACGGGCCGATCAGGCTGTCCGGCTTGCCGGTCAGCTTGTTCGGCTCGAGGTTGAGCACCGGCTTCGGCTCGGTGGAGATGCCGTCGCCCGCGTTCTTGGTCAGGTACTCGTAGACGGCGAAGACGTCCTTCTTGTCCGCCTTGGCGTGCTCGGGCTTGGTCGGCGCCTTGACGTCCTTGAGCTTGCGGTTGTCGCTGAAGAACCAGACCGCTGCCTGGGTGCCCGCGACCGCCTCGGCGTCGGACAGTCCGCCCTCGAACTCGCCCTTGACCTTCTTGGCGAGGTCACCGGCCGACAGCTGGGGGAAGCCGTTGTGCAGCACCCAGTTGATCTGCGCGGAGTTCTTGTGGAAGGCCGAATCCGGCTTCGGGTGCTTGTTCCAGTCCGCCTCGACGTACCCGGGCCCGTTGTCGTCGATGGGCTGGTCGATGTCGACGCAGTAGGTCTGGACCGAGGAGCCCTTCTCACCGTCCAGCTTCAGGCCGATGAGCTTGGTGACGACCTCCTTGTCACCCTTCTCACCGGACATCACGACCAACGGTCCCTTGGTGTCGGCGTCCGTGTCGATCTTCCCGGTGACCGACCCCGCCGAGGCGGGCGTCACCGAGGCCATCATGGCCGTGACCGTCACGCCAGCAAGCGCGGCGCCGATGCGCAGCTTCTTCACCCGACTCACGTTTGGTGCTCCCTCTTTCGGTTAGTGCCCCAGCTACCCCGTGTTGCTCTCGCAGCTGTTCGCGACACACGCTCGCCCTATATCCCTCTAACGGGTTGTGCGAACAACTACCTGGCGTACATCCACCGATCAGCGGCGTGACTCTATCCACCCTGTGAAGTCACTGTGATGCGGGGTACGTTTACCGCGACGCCCATTCGGTTACGACCTGGTCAAGCACAGTGAGCGGGAGCGGCCCACTGCCGATCACGAGATCGTGGAACTTCCGGATGTCAAACCGTGACCCGAGCGCCTTTTCCGCCGCCGCCCTGATCCGTTGAATCTCCAGCCTGCCGACCATGTAGGACAGTGCCTGTCCCGGGTAGGCGATATAACGGTCCACTTCGGTCCCGATTTCCAGCTGCGGCATCGGCACGTTCTCGGTCATGTAGTCCACGGCCCGCTGCCGTGACCAGCCCTTGGCGTGCAGTCCGGTGTCCACGACGAGCCGCCCGGCCCTGGTCGCGTCCAGCGCCAACATGCCCAAGCGGGCGATGTCCCCGGAATACAGGCCCATTTCATCGGCCAGCCGCTCGCAGTACAGGCCCCAGCCTTCGACATATGCGTTGACGTCCGCCAACCGGCGCAACAACGGCAGGTCGTCCAGTTCGCTGGCGATGGTCAGCTGGAAGTGGTGTCCCGGCACGGCCTCGTGGAATGCCGTGGCCTCGGCGATGTGCTTGTACCGCTCTCCTGGCTGATATGTATTGGCGAAATAAGTGCCGGCGCGCTGGCCGTCCAATGACGGCGGCAAGTAATAGGCCATCGGCGCGCCAGGGGCTTCCGCCGCGGGCACGGGTTCGACCTTGCAGCTGTGTGACGGCACGTGCCCGAACCATTTCGGCGCTTCGGCTTCGGCCCGCTCGATGGACGCCCGTGCCGTGCTGAGCAGTTCTTCTTCCGAGCTCCACCGCAATGCCGGGTCTTCCCGCAGCCGGGTGAAGATCTCCTGAACATCCGTTGTCCCGAAGACGCGGGAGCCGACCTCGGCGAACTCCTCGAACAACGAGTCGATCAGGTCGAGTCCGGTCTGGTGCAGCTCCTCGGCCGAACGCTTGGTCGAAGTGTGCACACTGGACAGCCGGGCGTAGAGCTCGTCCCCATCGGGCAGCCAGGTCAGCCCCGGCTTCTCCGCCGGACGGCTGTGCGGGACGATCTCCTCGGCCAGGACGGCACGGTATTCGGCGAATGCCGGGCGGACGACCTCGTCGATGATCCGGTCGCGCTCGGCCACAAAGGACTCCGCCACTTCGGCTGGCGGCCGCGGCCTGCGCAGTGCGTCGTCGTCCGCGGACGCACCGATGTATCGGTCGAGGTGGGTGATCGCGGCCTTGACCAGGTGCGCGACCGGAACACGGCCGGCGGCAACGCCTTCACGGTGCCTCGCCGCGTAACCCTCCAGATACCCGGGCAGGGCCCGCAGCCTGGTCAGGTAGTCCGTCGCCTTCTGCGCGGTCGGCAACGTGGTCATCGGCAACAGCGTCAGCAGGCTGGCCGCCGGGCTGATGAACATGTCGGTGATCGTGTACTCGGCCAGCTTCGAGTCGACCCGGTCGGCCATGGCCCGCCCCTGCTGCGCCACCACGGCCAGGGTGATCGCGTCCTTGGCGTCCACTCCGGCTTTGTCGACCGCGTCGGCCCGCTCGGCCAGTTCCAGCGCACGCGCCTTGGTCGCCTCGTCCGCCGCCGCCGACGGATCGCCGACAAGCGCGTCGTACCCGGGAACGCCGAGGATCGACGCGCTGATCGGTTCACGGTCGAAGCCCAGCCGGATCAGTTCGTCCGCCAGTGCGTCGGCCTGGCTCGGAGGGGTCGTCATAGATCTAGAAACTAGTCGTTCAGACCCCACTTGCGGTGCAGCTGCGCCCGCCGCTCTTTCCACTCCTCCATGAACATCGGTAAACGTTCGTGCATGAAGGCGTAGAACTCCAAGGTCTCCTTCCACCGCAACCCCGCAGGCGTCTGTTCGCCAAGCAGCTCCATGCCCTCGCGCATGGTCGACTCCCAGCGGTGCATGGTCTGCTCGCGGCGGGTGATCACGTCGTACCAGAGGTCGTCCTTGACGACGTAGTAGTCACGCCGGGAGCCCGGCTCGCGTTCCCGCTCGAGCATGTTGACCTGGCCGAGGTAGCGCACCGCTCCGGAGATCGCGGCCGGGCTGACTTGCAGCGACTCGGCCATGTCGGTCGCGGTCATCCGGCCGGAGTCCTCACACAGCAACGCCACGAACACCCGGGCGGCCATCCGTTGCATACCGGCGTCCGCCAGCAGCGCGGCGTACCGCTCGATGAACCGTCCGATCGCGACTGGGTCGCGTTGCGTTTCCTGCGCCTCGCTCACCGCGACATCCTCTCCCGGGAGTTGGTTGCCGCATGTAAGTTTATACGCTTTCTTAACTTCATGACTTTGTGAAGTGAGTGTAACTTCTGGGTCATGACACCAGCGATATCCGTGTCCGGCCTGGTGAAGACGTTCGGCCGGACGCGTGCGCTCGACGGTCTTGACCTGACCGTCCACGAGGGGGAGGTGCACGGCTTCCTGGGCCCGAACGGCGCAGGCAAGTCGACGACCATCCGTGTTCTGCTGGGCCTGCTGCGCGCTGACGCGGGCACTGCCCAACTGCTCGGCGGCGACCCCTGGGGGCAAGCCGCCGAACTGCACCGCCGCCTGGCCTACGTGCCCGGCGACGTCACTCTCTGGCCGAACCTGTCCGGCGGCGAGGTCATCGACCTGCTCGGCAGGCTGCGGGGCGGCCTGGACGTGAAGCGCAAAGCCGTGCTGCTCGAGCGCTTCGAACTCGATCCCACCAAGAAGGGACGCACGTACTCCAAGGGAAACCGGCAAAAAGTCGCCTTGGTCGCCGCGTTGTCGTCGGACGTCGAACTGCTTCTGCTTGACGAGCCGACATCCGGCTTCGACCCGCTGATGGAGGCGATGTTCCGCGAGTGCATCGAAGAGGAGAAGGGCAAGCGGACAGTATTGCTGTCCAGCCACATCCTGTCCGAAGTCGAGGCACTGTGCGACCGCGTGAGCATCATCCGCAACGGCCGTACGGTCGAGACCGGGTCGCTCGCCCAGTTGCGGCACCTGACCAGGACCTCGATCGAGGCGGAACTGGCGGCCGAACCCACCGGCCTCGCCGAGCTGCCGGGCGTGCACGACCTGCAGGCCCGTGACAGCCACGTCAAGTTCGAAGTGGACACCGCCGAGCTCGACGGCGTGCTCAAACACCTGACCACGTTCGGCGTGCGGTCGCTGACCAGCCAGCCGCCGACGCTCGAAGAGCTGTTCCTGCGGCACTACGAGGACGAGCTGAAATGAAGACCCTCGTAGGCACCGGATCGCTGATCCGGCTGGCGCTGCGGCTCGACCGGGTCCGGCTGCCGATCTGGATCCTGGTCACGGTCCTGCTGACAGTCACGACGGCCGCCTCCATCGCGGACCTCTACCCGGACGAGGCGTCACGGCAGCAAGTCAAGACGACCATCGGCAGCAACCCCGCGATGACCGCGATCTACGGCGAGGTCTACGCCACATCCGTTGGCGCGGTGGTGATGTGGCGACTCGCGATCATCGGCGCACTGCTGGTCACGTTGATGAGCATCATGACGGTGAACCGGCACACCCGTCAGGACGAGGAAGCCGGACGGCTGGAACTGATCGGTGCGACCGTGGTCGGCAGGCACGCGCCCATGGCCGCCGCATTGATCGTCGCCACCGGCGCGAACCTGATCGCGGCACTGCTGATCGGGGCAGGCCTGACGGGTCAGAACCTGCCCGCGGACGGGTCCTTCCTCGCCGGGTTGACCTTCGGCGCCCTGGGAATCACGTTCGCCGCGGTCGCCGCCGTCGCGGCGCAGCTCGCCGAGAATGCCCGTACAGTCACCGGGCTCGCGGTACTCGCCATCGCGGTGGCGTTCGTGCTTCGGCTTGTCGGCGACGCGGGTTCGGCCACGTGGCTCAGCTGGCTCTCCCCGATCGGCTGGCTGCAGAAGGCTCATCCGTACGCGGACAACCGTTGGTGGATCCTGGGTTTGCTGCTGGTCGTCGCGATCGCCCTTGTCGGCCTTGCGTTCGCGCTCGTGAGCAGGCGTGATCACGGCGCGGGTCTGGTCCAGCCACGCCCCGGACCACCCGAGGCGAGCGCGTCGCTGCGCGGCCCGTTCAGCTTGGCATGGCGGTTGCACCGCGGGTCGATCATCGGCTGGATGGGCGGATTCATCGTCATGGGCGTGATGTTCGGCAGCATCGTCAACAGCGCGACGGACCTGGTGAAGGACAACCCGCAAATCGCCAAGGTCGTCGAGCAGATGGGCGGCAAGTCGGCCATGGTCGACGCCTTCATGACGGCGATCCTGGGCATCATCGCGTTGATCGCCTCGGCTTACGCGGTCGCGGCGACCCTGCGGCTGCGCGCCGAGGAGACCGCCGTACGGGCCGAACCGGTGCTGGCGACGAACGTCAGCCGCGTCCGGTGGGCCTTGAGCCACTTGGTGTTCGCGGTGGTTGGCGCGGCCGTGATGCTCATCGCCGCAGGCCTCGCCATGGGCGTGGCGTACGGCATCTCGGTGGATGACGTCGTCGGCCAGTTCGGCAATGTCCTTGAGGCAACGCTGGTCCAGCTGCCCGCGACGCTGGTCGTCGCCGGAATTGCCATGGCGCTCTTCGGTTTGGCGCCTCGGTACGTCATCGGGAGCTGGGCGGCGCTGACGGTCTTCTGGTTGCTGGGCCAACTCGGCCCGATCCTCCAGGTGCCGCAGTGGCTGATGAACGTCTCGCCGTTCACCCACGTGCCCAAGCTGCTCAGCAACATCAGCGCCGGTCCGCTGATCTGGCTGTCAGTGGTGGCAGTAGTGCTGATGGCCGCAGGTCTCGCCGGTTTGCGCCGCCGCGACATCGGCTGAGGCACGACGAAAAGTGGGTGAGCCGGGAACGGCTCACCCACTTCGCCATCTCAGGGACGGGTCAGACGGCAGCCGCCTGGGTCCGCAGTCGCCCGGTACGTGGTGTTCCAGTCCGGGCCGTAGTCAGCGACGTAGCCGAGGCCGTCGGGTGCGGATGGTCCCCACCGGTCTGACTCCGGGTAGTAGCGGTACCAACGCAGTGCGGGGTTCGAGCCCTCCTTGGTGCCCAGGCCGTAGAGGATGTCGGCGCCAGGCGAGAAGATCTGGGTGAAGACGTTCCATCCCACGCCCGCGGACTTGTTGCGCTGGACCCATTGTTTGGTGGTGTGGTTGTACTTGAACCGGTACAGCTCGCCTGCGGCGGTGCGCGCGTAGATCACGCCGTCGCCCGCGGCCGTGATCGAGTTGTAGTTCAGCCAACCGGTGTCCATCACGTCCCCGCTCGGGTTCACCCAGCTACGAGTGGTGTCGTTCCAGACATAGGAACGCAACTCACCGGCGGCGGTGATCGTGTAGATCCGGCCTTCCGCGTCCACCGTCATCCTGTTCGGGGACTGCAACTGGGGTGTCCAGCCTGATCCGATCCGCTCACCACCCGCGAGTGCCGCACCGTTTCGGCGCCAGAGCCGCAAGTCACCGTTGGCAAAGGGATCCGAGGCGTTGACCTTCCTGTGGACCTCCCAGAGCAGGCCGTTGCCACCGGCATACGTGGCCCCGAGCCAGCTTGGCCCGTAGGCGTCGATGTTGGTGTCCGGGCTCCACCCGATCTCGGCCCGGTAGTCCTCGACGTAGTCGCGCCACAGAATGCCGCCGCGGTTGGTGAAGATGTCGATCTCTTCGTCGCACTGGATGGCCAGATCCGGGGCTTCCTGGCGGATCCAGTCGTAGATGTCGTCAACGCGGACTTCGGTCGACTCGCTGCGAGTGTCCGTGACACCAAGGCAACCGCGTTGCCACGACGGGCCGTGGATGCCGACCAGCTCCAAAGTGCCGTTGTTGTCGCGGAAGGCGGGCCCGCCCGCATCTCCCTTGCACGTGCTCGAGTTACCGGAGACCGTGAACGACGTCGGGTTGACTGCCGTGACCGAGACGTCGGCGGCATGTGCCTGCTTCGGGATCCACTCCGTGCCTGTCCGGCCAGTTCCGACGATCTTGAGCGACTGTCCCAGTGCCGGTGGTGTCGTCGCGAGCTTCGTCCGCGAACCGAGCGGGTCACTGGCTTTGGCGAGCACGAGATCCCGGTCCCGGCGCGGCACGATCTCCTGGATGTACGTGGACGAGCTCTGCACCTGCCCGCCCGGGCGCGGCGCGTCCATGTATCCCGCCCGGTCCACGATGCTGTCGAGTTTGTACGGACCCGCGGGCAGGTTCTGCCACTGCTTCGGGTCGTCGGCGAAACAGCTGGCCGAGGACAGGATCCAGTACCTCGAGATGACAACCCCGGTGCACTCGTGATGTTTGCGCATGTAGGTGCCGGACTTCTCGATGGAGATCCGCACGACATCCGCGGCCGGGCCGTCGAACCCGGTGACCGGAGTGCCGCCGCTGATCGCCGAGGCAGGTACCGCGGCCACTGTCGCGGCCATCGCCATGGTCACGCCCCCGACCAGAACCGCCCTAAGAACACGGCGCGAGATGCTGTTCATCGCGAATCGTCCCCCTGTCACGGCGCTTCGGCCCTGATCTCCAGCAGTGTCTCCGGCGGATTGCCCGGCCCGGCGCCCTCACCGACCGGGGTCCACGCGTTCTTCTCGATCGGGTAGACCTTGGACTGGTTGTTCACCGTGAGCGTGGCTTCGACGTCCTTCTCGTCCCCCTTGATCGTGTAGACGCTGGGGATCTCCACGGTGATGAACGCGGTTGTGGGATACCGGCCGCCCCAGTAGGCGGGTTGTGCCTTGAAGCAGATACGGCCCTTCTCGGTGCTGCGCACCTCGATCAAGCCAGGCGGTCCGCAGTCGGTCAGCACGATGTTGCCGTCGCCCGCGATCACCTTGATACCGCGTTCGGCGAGGATCTGCGCGGCGCCCGGGTATGAGGTGTCCTCGACTGTGTTCGGCGGCGTTTCCTCCGGTGCCTCGGCCATGACCGGTGCGGCAAGTGCCACGGCGACAACGCCTGCCGCGACGGCCATTGTCGCCAATAGTCGGCGATGGACGCGCATATGCGCTCCCCTTCCTCATTCTGCACATGAAATGGTTCGACACCCTGAAAAGGGCAGCATTAATCACCGACACGCCATAAACCGACGTGCACCGAAAAGACACGCACTGAACTCACATACCCCCCAGCCGGGCATGCGCGGTGAAGGCGAATCAGCCGCGCTGGACTCCTCGCCGGTTCCCCCGGTTCACCAGTTGGACAACCCCCTTGCCACCTGGGCCTAAGCATCCGCGTCGCCGCGTAACGAATTGAACGTAGCGACGGTCAATCATATGCAGGTACCGCCGTTTGCCGCCTTCCGCGCTCAGGCAATCGGACCCATTGAGCCAACTGGACCGAAACCGATATTCGACCTGTCACAGCGGCCGATAACGGTGTACCTTCACCACTCGGAGCGTGCCGACATCGCCATGGCACGCCGGTTAGCGCACACCCTGAACACATATTTCGTTTTCGAAGGTTCCGGGATCTGGGGGTTGTATGTAATGGCGAGAATTCGTGCTGCCCTGTCCGCGTTCATCACGACGGCGTTGGTCGCCGGGCTGGTCACCGAGGTTCCGGTGGCAGCCGCCGCGCCTGACGATCCGGTCAGCGAACGCAGGCAAGTGGTCAACCTGCTCAAGACCGGTGGACCGGACACGGTCAAATCGGCCCAGACCGCACTGCTGGGCTCCGACAACGACGTCCGGCAGTTCCTGCAGACCGGTCGGCAGCTCGCGAGCGAACGGGACCTGCGTGTCCAGGTAACGCTCGTGCTCAGCGCCGGTGGCCGGGTAGTCAGGCAAGCCGCGCAGAACGCGCTCAACGGCACAGCTGCCGACCTGCGGGCTTTCCTTGACACAGGCTGGAAACAGCCGTGGGAGGAGGACCTGCGGATCCAGGTCACCCAGGCCATGGCCGCGGGTGGCCCCAAGGTGAAAGCCGCCGCCCAGCGGGCGCTCGACGGCACGCCGGACGACTTGCTCGTCTTCTTGCAGTCAGAGCAACAAAAAGCACAGGACGACGACGACACGATCCGCACCGTGCAACTGTTGTCGGCGGGCGGGCCCGAGGTCCGCAAGGCCGCACAACGCGCACTCGACGGGACGATCGAGGACGTCCGGGAGTTCCTCCGGCTCGGCTACCAGGCAGCCGCGGCACGGGATCAGGAGGTCATCTCCGTCTCCCAGCTGGCTGATCTGGCCAGGAGCGCCACGGCACGTGCCGTCGCGGAAACCCAGTCCGCCAAGGAAGCTTCGGATCGCGCGGTGCACGCGGCGCGGTTGGCGAAAGAGGCGGCCGCCAAGGCCGCGGACGAAACCAGAGCGGCCAAGGACTCGGCCATCCGTGCCGCGGAAGCCGCCGGTCGCGCCGCCGACGCTGCGAAACGTGCGGCGCAGGCCGCGCAAACAGCGCTGTCCGCGGCCGCGGTGGCCAACGAAGCCGCCCGGATCGCTGCCAACGCGGCAAGCCAAGCAGCGACTGCGGCAGCGTTGGCCGGTGAGGCCGCGTCACGCGCCAACAAGGCGGCGCAGGCGGCACATGCGGAGAAAGCCAAGGCAGGCCAGGCCGAACAGGCCGCGAAAGATGCCAGGGCAGTCGCCGAGGGCGCCAAGATGGCCGCTCAGGCGGCGCAAGCGGCAGGCCAGGCAGCACAAGCCGCGGGCGCCGCCGCGGTCGCTGCGGCGCGAGCCGGGCAGGAGGCCCTCGCCGCGTCGAACGCAGCCAAACAAGCCGGCGGATACGCCAAGGAAGCGGGCGCCAAGGCGGAGGAAGCCGAACGGGCCGCTGCCAACGCCAAGCGGGCAGCGGACGAAGCAACTCGCGCCGCCAACGTCGTCCAGGCGATCGCCAACGAAGCCGCCGCCGCCGCGTTCGAAGCCCGTGACGCTGCCAACCAAGCAGCCATACACGCCGAAAACGCTGCCACCCAAGCGGACTACGCGTTCAGGCACGCAGGCGAGGCCGCTGGGCAAGCAGACATCGCAGCACAGCACGCCGCGCGTGCGCAGCAAGCGTCCGACGAAGCGAGCCGCGCATCGGACAAAGCACGCCAGATCACTGTGATCGCGCGGAAGACTGACACCGAACGACTCGCTTCCCAGCAGGCGCAGGCCATGGCCGACGCCGACCAAGCGCTTGTCGTCGAAGAGGAGCGGAAGAAGCGGCAGGACTGGGAAGCAGGCGAGCAGGCCAAACTGGAGGCTGAGACAGCCCGGCTGCTGGCGGAGGCCCGTAATCCGGCGACACCGCCGGAAGTCGTGGTCGCCAACGGCCGCAAGGTCTCCGCACGCCTGGTCTTCACCGGTGGCGCCTGGCTGAAGACCGCGGCGGAGGACGCGCTCGCGGGCACCGAGGCCGACGTCAAGGAATTCGTCCGGATCGGACTCGACAACGCCACCGAGGCTGACGATCGCGCGTCGGTCAGCTACATCGCGGACTCCACGACCGTGCCCGCGATGCGCCAGGCCGCGATCACCGCGCTGAACGGAACCTGGGCGCAGGTCAAGCAGTTCCTGGACATCGGCCAGCACGAGATCCGGGCGGACGAGTACCGCATCAAGGTCGTGCAGTTGCTCAACGGAGCAGGACCCCGCGTCAAGGCCGCCGGGAACGCGGCGCTGAACAACGGCAGTGTGCAAGCGTTGCGCGACTTCCTGAAGACCGGCCACGCGGCCGCGCAGGAGGAAGACGACCGCGTCACCGTCACGCAGATGCTCAGCGCGGGCGGGCCGGAGGTCAAGGCCGTCGCGCAGGCAGCGTTGTCCGGCCCGGCGTCATACCTGCGTGACTTCCTGCAGACAAAGGTGCATACGGCGAAGCAACGTGACGCCGACACCGCCTCGCACGTCGCCAACATCGACACCTATCTGGCGGGCGCGGCGATGTCCGCCGCCGAAGCCAAGGTCAGTGCGGCACAAGCACTCCATGCGGCCGCCATCGCCCGTGGCGCGGCGCAGGAAGCCGAGCTCTGGGCGCAGGCCGCCAGGGAAAGTGCCGACCTGGCCAAGCAATACGCCGACGATGCGAAGGAATCGGCGAACCAGGCACAACAGTCCGCCGACCAGGCGGCCCAGTCGGCGAAGCTCGCACGAGAAGCAGCTGCCGCGGCGCAAGCGGCTGCGCAGGCCGCGGCGAAGTCCTCGGCACAAGCCCAGGCGTCGGCCGAAAAAGCCCGCGCGTCCGCCGATGAGGCATACGCGGCAGCCGAACGCGCTCGTGCCGACGCGATCGCCGCGGGCAAGAGCGCTGCCGAAGCCGCGAAGGCAGCAGCTGACGCCGCCCGGATCGCCGCTGAAAAGCAACGGCAGGAGCAAGAACAGAAGCGACAGGACGACGACCAACGCCAGAAGGACCTGGAAACCGGGGTCGGTACCCCCGGCACCGGTGACGACCCGGACATCGACTACAGCCAGTTCCGGTCGGACAACGACATCCTGCTCGCCGAGGGCGGCCAGGAGATGGTCGACCGGTACCGCGGCTCGGAGAGCGAGTCCCGCAAGGACGTGCTCGACTTCGTGATCTCGGTCGGTGGCCAGGTGTTCCTCGACCTGATCGGCTGGACCGACGCGAAGAAGTGCTTCACCGAGGGCGACATCGGCTCGTGCATCTGGACGCTGATCAACGCGCTCGGCCCGCTCAAGCTGATCAAGGCAGCGCTGAAGCTGCCGGAGATCGGCACCGCGATCTTCAAGATCGTCCGGGGGCTCGGCGCGTTCCGCGACGGAGTGGCGGCCGCGCGTTCGTTCGTCGAACGAACCCGCACCCTGATCAGGGACATCTTCGGCCGGATCAAGAATCCCTGTGCGCCCAACAGTTTCACCGGTGACACCCGGGTACTGCTTGCGGACGGGACCAGCAAGGCGATCAAGGACGTGACGGTCGGCGACCGGGTGATGGCCACCAACCCGCAGGCCGAACCCAGTGTGACCGGGGCACGCGCGGTGACGCGGTTGATCACCAACTTCGGCAAGAAGAACCTCGTCACGATCAGCGTGGCCGGTGGCGGCTCGATCGACGCGACCGACCAGCACCCCTTCTGGGTCGCCAGCCAGCAAAGGTGGCGTGACGCCAAGGATCTCGGGCCGGGCGACAAGCTCCTCGCCCCGGACGGCCACTACGTCACCGTCACCGCGACGCATCCGTGGGTCCAGCGGGTCGCGGTCTACAACCTGACTGTCGCAGGTCTGCACACCTTTTACGTCGTCGCCGGGGATGTCGCGGTTCTCGTGCACAACTCCGGTGGTGCGAAGGCCTGCGCGATCGGTCAGGCAGGCGAGGCGGCGATCGGCCGGACCAAGTACAGCGGCCCGCTGATCCCGATCAACGGGCGCAACCGCAAGCCGGACTTCCTCGACCAGTGGGATCTCGGCGAGGCCAAGAACGTCGGCTACCTGTACCTGTCCACGCAGATCAAGGACTACCTGCAGATCGCGAGGTCACGGGGCCTGAGCTTCACCATCTACGTCCGCACCAACGGCCGGACCAAGCTGTCCCAGAAGCTGTGGGACTGGATCAACGACAACAATGTGGAGATAAAAGAGATCATCCCCTGAGAGGAGCGGGCCGGTGGCGGACCGTGAACTGGTCGAACGGATCCTCAACGACCCGGCGCTGCGCACCGAGCGCCCGGCGGATCCCCAGTACACCAAGGCCGCTGCCGGCCTGATGGCCGAACTGGACGGGCTGGTCCCCGATCTGGCGCGGTTCGGGCTGCCGCTCGACTACGTCCAGGACCTGTACCTGCCCGCCATCGTGAAGTACGACGAACAAGGCAATGAGGTGTCCCGCCGTCCGGTCGACTACCGGGCGGCGGTGCCCGTTCTGCTGAAGTGGCTGCCTGAGGTCCGCTACTACCCGGTGGCCGAGTCGATCGTCCGGGCGGTGTCGGTCCGGTTCGCCAAGAAGCAAGCCGTTCCGGTGCTGTTGCGGGTGTTCCGCGATCTGCCACCGGTCAAGCCGGAGCAGCGCCGTGAGGTGCTTCGGACGTCGATTGGCTCGGCTCTGGGCAATTTCGCCGACGCGTCGATCGCCGACGAGCTCATCGACCTCGCACAGGACCGCTCACTCGGGGCGGCCCGCGCGGGCATCGTCAACCCAGGGCTGCCGAAGACCAAGGATCCCCGGGGCCCTGACGTGTTGCTGAGCCTGCTGGACGACCCGGCTGTGGCTCCGTACGCCGTTCAGTCGCTCGGCAGGTTGCGGCACGCTCCGGCTCGGCCGCAGTTGGAGCAGGCGCTGACCAGCCCGGACGAGAACGTCCGAGCTCAGGCGAAGAAGGCGTTGAAGCGGTTGGGGTGAGCCGGTTGTTGTGTGGGGGCGGGCGCACGGACCCGTCCCCACCAGCACCCCACATGTTGCTCCACATCGCCCGCCGTGCCAGGCGGTGCCCCCGCGAGGATTCGAACCTCGGACCTCGGCGTTCGTAGCGCCGCGCTCTATCCAGCTGAGCTACGAGGACTTAAAGAAAAGAGCCGCCGAATCGGATTCCCGATCGGCGGCTCTCGCGCGTCGAATCATTTCCTCAACGCGGAGAGCCAGCCTGAGCTGCATGGAAGCTCATGTCACGGTCGTCCTCTCGGTAACGCCACGCGTTCATTCTTGCTTCCTCCCTTCCGTTGTTGATGGACATAACTATGACCGATTCGCCGAGTGTGGTCCACCGATTATTCGCCGTCCGGAGGTCTGGACCAGCCGGTCCGGCGGCAGTAGCCTCTGTAACAGCTGAAAACGTATTCATCCTATGTTTCCCTGGCAGCGACGCCGTGAGGAGAGCCATGAGGACGAAGCTGTTACTGGCCATCAGCTGCTCCGCCGCGCTGTTAGCGGCGTCCTGCGGTGCGCCAGAGCAGAAGCAGCCCGCGCAACAGCAACAACAGTCCGGTTCCGCCGAGCCGGTCAAGCGGCCCGACCAGCCGGTCAAGCTCACGGTCGCGGATGTGGCAGGCAACCTGCAGCTCACCCAGAAGGCCATCGAGAAGTTCCGTGACGACCGCAAGGACCTGGTCGCCAGCGTGGAGTTCACCCGGTCCACGGCACCGGAGCTGCCCGGCAAGATCGACGCGCAGCAGAAGGCCGGGCGCGTCGAGATCGACCTCGTCCTCACCGGCACCGACGCGCTGGCGGCGGGCGCGTCGAAGGGCCTGTGGGAGAAGGTCGCCGACAACGCCAAACCCGTGCTCGGCGACTTCGAGTCGACGCTGCAGGAGCCGGCCAAGCGGATGCAGCAACTGGCCGAGGGCAACGGGATCATCGTGGTGTACTACCCGTCCGGCCCGCTGATCGAGTACAACCCGGCGAAGGTGCCCAACCCGCCGAAGACCGCGCAGGAGCTGCTCGACTGGGCCAAGGCCAACCCGAACAAGCTGATGTACGCCCGTCCGGCGAACTCCGGCCCTGGCCGGACGTTCCTGATGGGACTGTCCTACTTGCTCGGTGACAGCAACCCGAAGGACCCGAAGGCAGGCTGGGAGAAGACCTGGCAGTACCTCGCCGAACTCGGGCAATACGTCGAGTACTACCCGTCCGGCACGTCCGCGGTGATGAAGGAGCTCTCCCAGGGCACGCGCGACATCGTGGTCTCGACCACCGGCTGGGACATCAACCCACGCGCGCTCGGCCAGGTCCCGAAGGAGATGAAAACCGCCGCGCTGCAGGGCTTCCACTGGGTCGCCGACGCGCAGTACATGGTCGTTCCCAAGGGCGTCTCGCCCGAGAAGCGATACGTGCTCTACGAGCTGATGAAGTACATGCTCAGCAAGGAAGCCCAAGCCCAGACCTACGACCAGGGCTACTTCTACCCCGGCCCCGCGGTCAAGGACGTGCCGCTGTCGATGGCACCAGCCGAGTCGCAGAAGGCGATCACCGAGTTCGGGCGCCCCGAGTACGAGGCGCTGATCAGGGACAACCCCATCGAGACACCGCTGGACGCCAACGCCATGGTCGCCGCGTTCGAGCGGTGGGACAGGGAGATCGGCGGAAGCAAGGTGAAGAAGTAGTGCCGCGGTCGTCGCCGTCGCTCGCGAAGCTGGAGCTGACGGGCGTCAGCCGGGACTTCGGATCCGTGACCGCACTGGACGGGCTGAGCCTCACCATCACCGGGGGCGAGTTCATCGCCCTGCTCGGCCCGTCCGGCTGCGGCAAGTCGACCGCGCTGAACTGCCTCGCCGGTCTGCTTCCGCTGACCGCGGGACAGATCACCCTCGACGGCAAGCGCGTCGACACCCAGCCAGCGGAGAAGCGCGGCTTCGGCATGGTGTTCCAGAACTACGCGCTGTTCCCGCACCTCTCGGTCGAGCGAAATGTCGCGTTCGGGCTGAAGATGCGCGGGGTCGGCAAATCCGAGATCCGTGACCGGGTCCAGGAAGCGTTGCAACTGGTCCATCTGGAGCATCTCGCGCGCTCGCATCCCGGCCAGCTGTCCGGTGGCCAGCAGCAACGGGTCGCCATCGCGCGGGCGATCGTGTTGCGGCCGCCGTTGATCCTGATGGACGAGCCACTGTCCAATTTGGACGCAAAGTTGCGGCTGGAGATGCGCACCGAGATCAAACGGCTGCACCAGGAACTGGGGCTGACCACGATCTACGTCACGCACGACCAGGAAGAGGCGCTGTCGTTGGCCGACCGGCTCGTGCTGATGAAGGACGGCAAGGTCCAGCAGATCGGCACGCCGGAAGAGCTCTACGCCAAGCCGGTCACGCCGTTCGTCGCCGACTTCATGGGGTTCCGCAACCAGATCCCCGGCACGGACTCGTTCACGTTCGCCGACGCGACGTGGACCAGTGATTCCACCGTGACCGGCGCGTCGATCGCGATGTGCCGCCCGGAGGACCTGCGGGTCGGGGTGCCGCAGAACGCCATCGAGGTGACCGTCGAGGTCGTCGAGTACCACGGGCGCCAGTTCCTGCTGGAGGTCCGGACCGAGTCAGGGCTCGCGCTGCATGCGGTGTCGCCGGAGGCTTTGGCTCCCGGTGACAAGGTGAAAGTCGGCGTCGCGCCGGACCGCCTCTTGGTGTTCGGGTCATGAGGGCCAGGACGACGCGGGCCGGGATCCCGCAGAACGCCATCGACGCGACTGTCCGACCTGTGTTCTCGGCAGGATTGGCAGCCATCGACAAGGTTGGTGTCGCTGCTGAATGTCGCATGGTGGTCGCGTCATGACCGCGGAAGTCGCCGCTCCGGCTTTGCGGCTCAGGCTGGCCGAGCGTGGCGTGGATCTGCGGCTGCTGTTGCTGGCGCCCGCGGTGATCGTGGTGCTGGCGCTGTTCATCTACCCGTTCATCTTCGGCATCCAGCTTTCGCTGTCACCGCAACGATTCAACAACCCGCTTGATAATTATCGAGCCTTCTTCTCTGATCCGTACTACTTCAGTAGCCTGGCCAATACGCTGGCCATCGCGGTCCCGGCGACGTTCGTCAACGTCGTCGCCGCGGTGCCGATCGCGGTGCGGATGCGGCGGGCGTTCCGTGGCCGCCGCCTCCTCGCCGCGGCGTTGGTCGTGCCGGTCAGTCTTGGCACGGTTTTCCTGGCCGACGGCATGCTGAACGTGCTCGGACCGGCCGGCTGGCTGAACAAGGCGTTGCTCGGCATCGGCCTGATCGACGACCCGGTCCGGCTGACCAACAACTGGTGGGGTGTGTTCCTTTCCCTTGTGGTCAGCGGATTTCCGTTCGCGTTCCTGCTGATGCTGGCGTACGCGTCCGGCATCGACCCGTCGCTGGAATCGGCCGCGGCGACGCTCGGAGCCTCACGGGGGCAACGGTTCCGATACGTGATCTTCCCGCTGTTGTTGCCTGGCGCGGCAGTCACACTCTGCCTGAACTTCGTAATGGCCTTCTCGGTGTTCCCATCAGCGGTTCTGCTCGGCGATCCGTCAGGCTCGTCGCGTGTGCTCGCGTTGATCGCGTATCAGGAAGCGCAGGAACGGCTTGATCCGTCGATGGGTTCGGCGGTGGCGATGCTGCTTGCTGCGTCCCAGCTCGTGTTCGTGGTTCTCGTTCTCGGCGCACGCTCGTTGCTGTACCGCGGTCCGGCTTCCGGGGGTAAAGGATGAAACGGCTCGTGCTGTCCCCCACCGCGTGGCTGACGTGGTTCGGGGTCGCGGTGTTCCTGGTGTTCGTGCTGGCGTTGATCGTCGCGGTGTTCGTCAGCTCGTTCGGCACGGTATGGCTCGGCACATGGCTGCCCGACGGCTTCACGTTCCGCTGGTGGGAACAGACGTGGACGGAGTTCGGCCTCGGCAGCACCCTGCTGGTGACCATGGAGGTCGCCCTGCTGGTCGTGCTGTTCTCGGTGCTGATGGGCGTCCCGGCCGCGTACGTGCTGGCGCGACGGGACTTCCCGGGCAAGAAGCTGGTCAGCCTGCTGTTGTTGCTGCCGTTGCTGGTTCCGCCGATCACGTACGGCATCCCGTTGGCGACCTTGCTGTACCAATGGGGCCTCGGCGGCAACATGACCGGCGTCGTGCTCGCGAACTTGGTGCCGTCATTGCCTTTCGTGGTGTTGACCATGACCCCGTTCGTCGAACAGGTCGACCGTCGCGTCGAAGACGCCGCGCGAACGCTGGGCGCGGGCACGGCCAGGATCATGATCAGTGTGCTGGGACCGTTGCTGCTGCCCGGAATCCTGGCCGGCGCGGTGATGGTCCTCGTCCGGACGGTCGGCATGTTCGAACTGACGTTCCTGACCGCGGGCGCCGACAGCGAAACGCTCGTCGTCGCCTTGTACGCGGCCAAGAGCGGCGCGGGCATCCGAGCCGATCAGACCGTGGACGCGATTGCCGTGGTCTACATGCTTTCCACGGTGTTGCTACTGCTCATCGCGCTGCGGTTCGTCAACCCGACGCAGCTCGTGACTCGGGTGAAGGAGGCGCCGCGCGGTTAGCACCAGGCCACGGTTCCAGCTTCGGTCCGTCGGCCTGCGGTTTCTCCACCTGCTCCTCGACTTTGTAGACCTCGAGGCCGCGTGCCTGGTAGTTGTGCAGGGCCTGGGCACTGTCCAAGGTGTTGGTGTGCAGCCAAACCCTGGTCGTGCCCGGGATGGCCCATGCGCGCTGCAACACTTTCGTCAGCAGGTATCCCCCGAGGCCACGGCCGATGAAGGAAGGCACAAGCCCGAAGTTCTCGATCTCCACCTCGCTGTCGCGCCGAACGAGCTCGGCGTATCCGGCCGGTGTGCCACGGACCCACGCCACCCAGGTCTCGTGGCCCGGCTCGGTGAGCCACTCCATCCATCGCTGCCAGTCCCAGTCCAGCCGAAACGCCCAGTACCAGTCGCTGCCGACGGCCGTGTACAGGTACCTGTTGAACTCCGGTGACGGTTCGCGCGACTGTACGAATTCGACGTCGATGTCCGGCTTCTTGGCCGGTTTCAGCTGGTCCGGGCTGGTCTGCTGGAGGTAGTACCTGGTTGCGAGCACATCGCCAGTCCACCAGATCTACGTAGTTTTCGCCGACGCGGTCGCAGCCTGTGTCGCGACATCGTTTGAGTCATGAACGCACGAGCACTTCTCGCCATCCCGCTGATCGCCGCCGGTTTCCTCGGCGCAGTCACCCCGGCGCAGGCAGCCACCAAGCCGACTTCGTTGACGTGTCAAGGACAAGGCGTCGATCCGGCGGCCAAGATCCGCTACCGGACCGAGACGCTGATCAAGGCCCCGCTGCACACCGTCTGGAACGTGCAGACCGACATCGAGCGCTGGCCGACCTGGCAGCCGCCCGTCACCAGCGCCAAGCGCCTCGACCACGGCCCGCTGCGGAAGAACTCGCAGTTCCGTTGGACGACGCCGGTGCCTGAGACGCCGGTCAGCCCGCCGACCACGCTGGTCATCACGTCCACCGTCGAGCAGATCCAGCACGGCAAGTGCATTCGCTGGACCGGGCCCGCGATCGGTGACGGGCTGCGCATCGACCGTGGCGTGCACGTCTGGAACTTCGTCAAGGTCAAGGACGGCGTCCTGGTGCGCACCGAGGAAACCCACACCGGCAAGCAGATCGAGTCCGATGTCCCGCTCGCCACCAAATTCCTCGGCATGGGACTCGAAGGCTGGCTCAAGGACCTCAAAACCGCCGCGGAAGCACGAAACTGCGACTGACAGCCGCGGCCACCACACGTGGCCGCGGCCATCCAACCCTTACGCTCCGGCGAGTGTGTACACCGCGTGTGCGATGACGTCGCTGTGCCGGTCAAGCGATGTGGCGTTGATGTTGCTGGTGGTGTCGCAGGCCTGGTGGTAGCACCGGTCGAACGCGACATTGGCCGAGCCGCCCCACTTCTGGGCCTGCGAGGCGGTCTTGCGACCCTCGGCGCCACTGAACGTGCCGCCGATCGGAATGCCCGCGCGGGCGAATGCGGCGTGGTCGGAGCGACCGCCGACACTGGTCAGCTCGGTCGGTACGCCCTTGGCCGAGAAGCCTTGTTCGAGCAGGTCCTCGATCGCCTGCGAGCCACTGGGCTGGCCGGACGCGGAGTACACGAAGTAGGCCGGGTTCGGCGAGCCGATCATGTCGAAGTTGACGTAGGCCTTGATCACGCCGCGCTGGGCGGTGGTCAGGCTGTTGACGTAGGCCGTAGAACCGATCAGGCCGAGTTCTTCGGCACCCCACCAGCCGAAGCGCAACCGCTTGGTGGGCCGGACGTTCTGGCGTGACACGGTCAACGCGACCTCGAGCAGGCCGGCCGAGCCGGAACCGTTGTCGTTGATGCCGGGACCACGGCTGACGCTGTCGAGGTGGCCACCGGACATGATCACGTTGTTGGCGTCACCGTGTGGCCACTCGGCGATCAGGTTGTATCCGGTCGCGCCGCTCGCGGTGAACTGGTGGATGCGGGTCTGGTACCCGGCAGCGTCCAGTTTGGCCTTCACGTAGTCCAGCGATGCGCGGTAGCCGGGCCGCCCGTGCGCCCGGTTGCCGCCGTTGGCGGTCGCGATCCGTTGCAGCTCAGTCAAATGCGCCTGGACATTGGCGACCGGGATGTCCGGCGGCGCCACGACCGCCTGTGCCGGGGTGACGGTTCCGACGGTTGTCCCGACCACGAGGAGCATGGCCGCGAGGAGCTTCATGGGTTCCTCCTGAATATGCCGTTTGCAGGGGAAAGGACGGCATGTCTTATTCAGGGCCATGCATGTGTACGGCGGTACCCGCCGGAAGTTGGTCGCGCACCCTGGGGTCGAACCAGGCTTCCCGGAGTTATGAGCTCCAGGTGGTCGCCGGACCGTGCGCGCTGCTGAAACACCGCTCCCGCACCAGGATTCGAACCTGGCCTTACCGATTAACAGTCGGTTGTGCTGCCGCTGACACCATGCGGGAAAACAAGGGCCCCGCGCCGGACGCCACAGTCGGTTGTGCTGCCACTGAGACATCGTGCGGGAAAACAAGGGCCCCGCGCCGAACGCCACAGTCGGTTGTGCCGCCACTGAGACATCACGCGGGAAAACCCCGGAAAAACAAAAGCCGCCCATCGCAAGCGACAGGCGGCTCCCTCAGCCGGGACGTTTCAAGTCCTCACGGCGGGGAACCACCACTGTGCATGCGATTGCGCTTCGTCATAGGAGAAGCGTCGCATGGCGGTCAACGGGGTTTTCCACCTGTGGACAACTCTGTGGATGAGTGGCCTGGTCTGTGGATAACTCCCCTCGCATCCGCAGGCCGGGGCCCTCGCCGATGTGGATGACGGTGACGTACGTCCCCTGTGGACAAACCAGATGCCGGTGAATATTCCACCATTCGGCCTAACGATGGCTCCTACCTGCGGGTTCATCGGAACGTGATGATCCATCTCGGCAATCTGGTTCAGGCGCAGTTCACTCCGCACACCGGACGCCTTACGATGCGTATCCATCGTGGGGCCGGAAAGGAGCAGCCCAGGGTGCCTAAGAAAGTCAATGACCTGTTCAACCTGGAAAAGGTCAAGCACGCGGTACGCGACAAGGCGATCAGCGTCGTCGACCAGGTTGTCGGCCGCTACCACCGTGAGCAGGCTGAGCACATCGCACGCCTCGAGCGGCAGGTCAGTGAGCTGCGCGAGCAGCTGCACAACGAGATCGTGCACCAGGGCGACCGGACACGCGACCGAGTACTGGAGTTCGAGATCCGGCACCGCCGCGATATCCCGTTCGCCGCGGATCACGAAGCCGCGCAGGAGAGCGCGCGGTTCGTGCACGAGCAGATGCCGACCAAGCCCGCATTCCCGCACGCGCACAAGACGCTGGAGCACGCCCTGTCGATGGCGCCGACCGGCGGGTTGGCGTTGGAGTTCGGCGTGTGGCAGGGCACCACGCTCAAGATCATCGCCACCGAACGGGAAGGACAGGGTGTCTACGGCTTCGACTCGTTCGAAGGCCTGCCGGAGGACTGGCGCAGCGGCTTCCCGGCCGGCCACTTCACCGTCGACGGGCTGCCGGACGTGCCGGGCGCCGAACTCGTCGTCGGCTGGTTCGACGACACGCTGCCCGGATTCCTCGAAGAACACCAGGGTGTCGTCGATTTCCTGCACGTCGACGGCGACCTTTACAGCTCGGCGAAAACCGTTCTCGACCTGGTCGGACCGCGATTGCGCGAAGGCAGCGTGATCCTGTTCGACGAGTTCTTCAATTTCCCCGGCTGGCAGAACCACGAGTACAAGGCGTGGATGGAGTACGTGGAACGCACCGGCGTCCAGTTCACGTACGAGGGCTACACCTGGAACAACGAGCAGGTCATCGCGAGGGTGACCAAACCGGGCAAACACTGACGTAAACCCGTAGCCCGCAGGCCGCGTCCACATCAGGACGCGGCCTGTTGGCTGCTTTGGGGCCGAGTACTGGGTCGTCAAGCCCCTAACTACACTTTCGGACTGTTCGCAGCCGGGGGACGGATCGTTGCTGACCGAGCCGAGCGCGGAAAAAGAGCGAGAGGGCAGACCGTTGACTAACGGGAGTACGGCCGCCGACGTGCGACCGGACGAAGGAGCCACCGGACGGTCTGTCCCTGAGTGGCTATGGGTCATCGCGATCGGCCTGATCGGTGCGGTGGTCTTCTTGATCCCGTACCTGCAGAACCCGTACTTCTACTACGTCGGCGACAACCCCGAGTCGTTCGTGCCGAACTGGTACCACTACGGCGAGCAGCTGCTCAAGGGGATCTGGCCGACGATCGACTCGGCCGGCTGGTACGGCGGCAACTACATCGGCGAGGCCGCGGCGTCCACCTGGAACCCGTTCTTCGTCCTCTGCTACATCGTCGTCGCGCAGTTCAACAGCCTGACGGCCGCCGCGGCGTTCGTGATGGTCGCGCACCTGTGCCTGCTGTCCATGGGCACGTACCTGCTGGCCCGCGAGTACGGCGCCGCGCGTGTGTCGTCGACGGTGTTCGCGTTCGCTGTGCCGCTGAGCGGGTTCACGCTGTACTACGAGGCCTCCGGCTGGCCCGCCGGCCTGGCCGCCTTCGTGTGGGTCACCTGGTTCTGGTGGGCCGCGCGGCGGTTCTCGCGCGGGGCGTCGACCCCGCTGCTGCCGTTCCTGATCGGCGCGATGGCGATGACCGTCGGCAACCCGTACGCGGCGCTCGGCCTGATCATCGTGATGTTCGGTATCGGCGTCGAACTGCTGGTCCGCAAGAACGTCCGTACCTTCGTGCACCTGGCCATCATGGGTGCCTGCGTCGGCTCCGTCGCCGTGCTGGTGTTCTTCCCGCTGCTCGGTGCGATGCCGGTGACCTCGCGGCAAGAGCTGGCCATGATCGCCAACGACACGTTCATGGTCCCCGGCGTCGGTGACCTCGTCTCGTCGAGCGCGCCGAGCTACCTGCCCGCGATCACCAACTGGAACGGCCAGGTCCGTGAGAGCCTGCCGTCCACCTACTTCGTCTGGTTCGCCATCCCGCTGTTGCCGTGGCTGCGCTGGCGCACGCTGCTCAAGCCGGCTCGTTCGCTGGTCAGCCTGGCTGTGGTCGGCGGGATCTACGCGATGCTCACCTTCGGCCCGTCGAACCTGTGGCTGTTCCGCTGGCCGATCCGGCTCGTCGAGTACCTGTACCTCTCGATCGCCGTCGTGTTCGCGGTGCTGTTGTCGAAGGGCCTGGCCAAGGACCACTTGCGCAACCGGACCATCGCCACGATCGGCCTGGTCGGGGTGGGCGCGTACCTGTCGTTCGCGGTACGGCCCGAGTACTGGCGGATGCACGCCGTCGCGACCGTGCTGGTGCTGCTGTTCTTCTTCGCCGCGCTGTGGGCGTACCGCAAGCGCGGCTGGATGGCGCTGGGTGTCGCGTTGCTGATCGGCACGATCGGCGTCGCCGCCTACCAGACCAACCGGATCCCGTACCCGGGTGTCGAGGTCGGCCCGCCCATCGTGCCTGCGAGCGACGTCAACCAGGTCAAGGCAGGTACCGCCGAGTTCAAGGGCACCTACCTGCAGCTCGCGGCGCAAGGCCTGGTCAAGGGCACGAGCGAGCAGGACGAGGGCGAAGTCATGTTCGGCAACTTGTCCGTGCTGACCGGCCACGAGTCGATCACCCGGTACAGCGGCATCGGCTTCACCGAGTTCACCCAGGCACTGTGCATGGACTACAAGGGCTCGGTGTGCCCGGACGCGTACCGCAACGCGTTCCGCCCGGTCCAGGGCACCAACATCCCGCTGATCGACGCGTTGCGCGTGGAGACCCTGGTGCTGCAGGACGCGCTGTTCCCGAACGTGGTGAACAACCCGCCGCCGAAGGGCTGGACGGTGGTGGCCCGCGAGGACGGCGCCACGGTGTGGACGCGGGACGCGCCCCTGCCATACCCCGGCCGCGTATCCTGGGCCTCACGTGGCGTCACCGTGGCCTCGTCCACCTCGGAGCCCGCCACCGAGCAAGTCAAATTCAATGCGCCAACCGGGGGCGGTCAGCTGATATTCGCTCGCCTTGACTGGCCCGGGTACAGCGCCACAATCGACGGCAAGACGGTCGAGGTTCGCAACGGCGACGCCGGCCTGATCACCGTCGATGTGCCCGCCGGTGAGCACACGCTCGCACTGGACTACGAAACGCCGGGGCTTCGGCTTGGCGTCATGCTGGTGGGTGGTGCCACTCTGGTGGTGCTGATCCAGACACTGTGGTGGTGGCGGACCGTCCGCCGCACCCGGCGCCGCAACGACGCGGTGCACCAGAACGGACCCGATGGCGGCGTCGCCGATGCCACCACGGACATCTCCCCGGTCCTGACGCACGCGGGACCAAACGACGAGAGAATCTGAGGAGCAGGAAACCGCATGCCGACCCAGCAGGAGCAGAAGGTGGCCAAGCCCCAGAAAACAGGCGGCTCCCAATCGAGCATCCGCGGCGTGGTTCAGCGAATCCTGTTCGCCTCACCCAGCCCGCAGGCCCCCAACGAGCTGTACTCGCTCGGAACGTACGGCGCCGTCCGGCCGGAACGGCACCGCGTTGTCGTCGAGCCGGACGCCCGGCTGACCACGAACACGTACTTCGGCCGGCTGCCCGCCAGCTACCTGCAGCGGTGGACGCAGATCCGCGAACTGGAGGCGGTGTTCCGCGTCCGTGGTTCCGGCAGGCTGGAGATCCACGCGTCGGACGCCGAGGGCGAGCCGCGGATCCTGTCCACCGCCGAGGTGGCCACGCCCGCCGAGCAGGAAGTCCGGCTGAAGGTCACGCTGGACCGGTTCATGGACGGCGGCTCGATCTGGATCGAGGCCGTGACCACGGCGGAAGAGCTGACGATCGAGGACGTCCGCTGGGTGATCGGCGAGCCGCTGCGCGACCGGCTGACCTCGGTGGTCATCTGCACGTTCAACCGTGCCGACGACTGCCTGAACACCATGCGCGCGCTCGGTGAGGACACCGAACTGCTGGCCGCGCTCGAGCACGTGTACGTGGTCGACCAGGGCAACGACACCGTGCAGAGCCGTGAGGGCTTCGACAAGGTCGTCGAGCTGTTCCACGGCAAGCTGCGCTACCTGCGTCAGCCCAACCTCGGCGGCGCTGGCGGCTTCACCCGCGGCATGTTCGAGATCAGCGGCGTCGGCGGCAAGCACGCCAACGTCCTGCTGATGGACGACGACGTGCTGCTCGAGCCGGAGACGGTCCTGCGTATGGCGTCGTTCGCCAACAACGCGACCGACCCGGTCATCGTCGGCGGCCAGATGCTGTACCTGTACCACCCGAACCGCCTGCACATCGGCGCGGAGACCACGGACCTCGCGCTGCTGCGGCCGGGTGTGCCGGTCGCGGGCGCGCTGCACAACGTGGACCTGACCAAGAAGCTGCCGCACCGGCGCGTGACCGCGGGCTACAACGCGTGGTGGTCCTGCCTGATCCCGGCCGAGGTCATCGAGCGCTGCGGTCTGCCGTTGCCGCTGTTCTTCCAGTGGGACGACATCGAGTACGGCACGCGCGCGGGCCGTAACGGCTTCGCGACCGTGACCCTGCCCGGTGCGGCCGTGTGGCACGCCGACTTCGCGTGGAAGGACTGGGACGACTGGGCCCGGTACTTCAGCCTGCGGAACTCGCTGATCACCTCCGCGCTGCACTTCGACGGCTTCGACGGCAAGGCCGCGGCGAAGGTCCTGGCCAAGCAGATGGCCGAGTACCTCGTGTCGATGCAGTACGGCATGGCCGCGACCCTGCTGAAGGCCCTTGAGGACTTCCTCACCGGCCCGTCGGTGCTGACTGACGGCGGTGTGGCCGCGGCGGCGGAGATCCGCAAGCTGCGCAACGAGTACCCGGACACCCACCGCAAGCAGCCGGCCGACCTGGAGGTCGACGGCGCCGCGACACTGCCGATCATCGACGACCCGGGCAACCCGTCGCTGCCCAAGGCCGTGATGGTCAAGCGTGTGCTGAACATCCTGACCGGCCGCAACGGCGGTGCCGCGCAGATCATGGCCCGTGACGCCAAGTGGTGGCACGTGTCGCTGTTCAAGTCCGTGATCGTCACGGACTCCGCGCAGGACGCGTTCCGGGTGCGCAACTTCGACCGTGACGTGGTCGTGGACCTCGCCAAGCGCGGCACGAAGCTGCTGGCCAGGCTGGCCAAGGAAGGCACGCTGGCCCGCGAGGAATGGCGTGGCGCGATGGGCGATCTGACCACTCGCGAGAACTGGGACCGCCTCTTCAAGTCCTGATCCCCGCACGTGAAAGGCCGGGCTGGTACACCAGCCCGGCCTTCGTGCGTTTCGGACCGCCGCCGACCGGGCATCCCGAATGGGCTTGTTCCCCAGGGCGGAGGAGTGGCTGTGTTGGCCGACCGCTACAGGATCGACGAGTTACTCGGCACGGGCGGGATGGCCGACGTATACCGAGCGTGGGATACGCGCCTGCACCGCTCGGTGGCCATCAAGATGTTCCGCCCGCAAGCGGACGACACCGCGCGATGTCGTTTCGACAAAGAGGTCCGCACGCTGGCCACGTTGTCGCATCCCGGGCTGGTCTCGGTCTACGACGCCGACACGACTCAGCCGCAGCCTTTCGCCGTACTGCAACTCGTCGACGGCCAGACGCTGAGCTCCCGGATCAACGAAGGGCCACTGTCGGTCGCCGAGGTCCGTGCGCTGGGCGCTCAGCTCGCCGACGCCCTCGGATACGTGCACGACAACGGCGTGATCCACCGCGACGTCAAGCCGTCCAACGTTCTGATCGACAGCGACGGCACGGTGTACCTGTCTGATTTCGGCCTGGCCCAGCTCAGCGGGGCGAGTCGGCTGACCCAGGCCGACATGCTGGTCGGAACGGCGGCGTACCTGGCTCCCGAACAGGTCCGTGGCGAAGAGGTCGACGGTCGCGCCGACATCTACGCCCTCGGCTTGGTGCTCCTGGAATGCCTTACCGGGGAACGGGAGTACCCGGGCAACGAGATCGAGACAGCGGTCGCCCGGTTGCACCGGTCGCCGACCGTCCCCGAAGACCTGCCAGCGGACTTACGTCGGTTGCTGACGCTGATGACGTCGCTGACTGCGCGTCGCCGTCCGACCGCCGGGCAGTGCGCCGAGGCTCTCCGTTGTCCCTCCACTCAGCTCTTGGAACCGCCGCCTCCCGCTCCCGCGCCAACGAAGCGGCGGTCCCTCGCAGCCGCTGCCGCGCTTGTCGTTCTCGCTGGGGCCACGTGGCTACTGGTAAGCGGCGGCGGCGCGCAACCAACGACAACGCCTCCTGCGGCTATCCCGCCCTCGTCCACCAGTGCAGTCGCTCCCGTCGCAGAGCCGCCCCGGTCGCCCGTAACCCAGCCTCAGGTCGTTCCGGTCGATGACAGGACCGACACCACCGTCTCCCCCACCCAACGCAACCGGCCGGCCGAATCGACCGCAACGAAATCACGCAAAGGTCCAGGCAAAGGCTCGGACAAAGGCAAAGGTGACGACCGCGAATCAGACAAGGAAAAGGACGACTGAGTCGACACCGTCGCCGTGATCTACGGGATTGCCGTTTCAGTCAACGCATGGGATCGGCGTGGGTGGTGGTGGTGGCACGGCTGGTTGATTGACCGGCGGGGCCGCCGCTGGTGCTGCCGGAGTTTCCGGCTTATTCGGCCTTCTCGGCGTCGGCTGCGGGGTGAGGCTTTCGGCGACTTTGGCGCGGACTTTCTGCGTATCGACGATGTTGATGCTTTCGCCGTCCACCGTCTGGGTGTCCTCGATCGGCAGGGTCAAGTACCTCATCCGGCTGCCGGTCAGATTCGACATGCGCACCGCGAAGTCGAAGAGTTCGATGCCCTCGTCGACGACCACGTTCTGCTTGGCCACGTCGACGAGGCCGGGCAGTGCCGAGGCGCCCTGGCTGCGCACCTTGTGCATCACGGCCGCGATGAAGGCCTGTTGGCGGCGGGTGCGGTCCAGGTCGCCGTTCTTCAAGCCGTGCCGTTGGCGTACGAAGGCAAGCGCTTGGGAAGCGTTCAGGGTTTGGTTCCCGGCCACCAGGTTCGCGCCGGACATCGGGTCGTGGGTGGCGTTGTTCACGCAGACCTCGATGCCGCCGAGCGCTCCGGCCAGGTAGTAGAACCCGGCCAGGCTGACTTCGGCGATGTGGTCGATCGGGACGTCGAGGAACGTCCGCACGGTCTCGACCTGCGCGCGACGGCCCGCTTCCCGGCCGAGGAACTCCAGTTCGTGCGTGTCCTGCACGCCCTCGGCGCGCAGCCGCGTCTCCTCGGCGATCTTCGCCCTGCCGTAGGCCTCTTTGATTTTCCCTCGGACAGGACCACCCGGGATGCCCTGCAAATCAACAAAATTGTCGCGTGGCACGGACAACGCGGTGGCTTGTGAACCGTCATTGGGGATGTGCAACAACATCAGCGTGTTGGCGTTGTACCCGCCACGATCGCTTTCCCCGGCTTGCAACTGGGCCAGTACGGCGTCCGGCAGCGGTTCGCCGTTCAGGTCGAGGCGTGTGGTGAGACCCATCACCAGGATGTTCATCGCATCGACGGACCGCGGGGCGTCCGGCGCGATCGCCTTGGACCGCCGGACGCCTTCGTCGAGGTCCTGGTACGTGGCCCAGGCCACGCCCGCGGCCACCATCAGCGCCACCGACACCAGAATCCAAGTGGTCCGGACCACTACGAGCGCGGAGGTCCGCAGCCACCCCATGATCCGGATGTTACGCCACGGGGTCGTTGAGCTATATCCTCAGTGGAGTCCGATCTAGACATTGGGACGGCAGTGGTGGGGGATACACCGGTACATCCGCGTGTACCAGTGGAAATACCAGCGGTGGCTGCCATTGCCATGCTCGCTGTCTTCGTCGGTATGGGGTTGATCACGGACGGCAGCGCCGGCTGGGTCTTCGGGACGTGGGTCATCATCGGCACGGGCGTGGCAGCGACGCTCGTCCGGCCGGTCGGCCTCTGGGTCGTCGTGCCCGCGCCCCCGATCGCCTTGCTGATCGTGGTGACGATCCGCATCGCGTGGCAGTGGCAACCGGTGTGGGGCAACACAAAAGCGCTTGTCGCCGAGTTCGCGCCGCCGTACCTTCACGGGTTCCCGTGGCTCGCGGCCGCCATCGGCGTCGGCATCGGCATCGCGGTCATTCGTCTCTTGAGACGCGGAAAATCGTTATCTGGGGGAGAAAATAATGCAGGACGCCGACAGACCGGTCTTCGCCTCGACCAGCAGAGGCCGTAAGTTCGTCCGGCTGACCAGCAGGCTGCTGGCGGTCGGCATGATTGTCATTGCTGTCGTGATCGTCGCGACCACGTTCGGCTCGGTGCACAACGACTCGGCAACGCCATGGCCCGTCACCGATCTCAGGTAGGCCGGATCCCCTGGGCGCACTGGATCACCCTGCTCATCGCGGTGTTCCTGCTGCTGGGAACGTTGACGATGCACGCGTACAACGTGACCACATCCCCAGCGGCTTCGACCGAACCAGCCGACGGCACCGTGGACATCGCGGACAACACGATCGCGCTGGTGATCCAGGACGGACCTAATCCGAAGTGGACACCGCGCATCCTGGACGCACTGCGCAGGCACAACGCGCACGCGACGTTCATGGTCGTGGGAACGCGGGTCAACGAACACCCCGAGCTCGTCCGCCGGATGCTCGACGAAGGACACGACGTCGGCATCACCGGGCTGCGACCTGGCGATGTCACGCAGCTGCCCGGCTGGCAGCGTGATCTGGAACTCTCGCTGGCCCAGCAGGCACTGGCCGCGGCCGCTGGTGTCCACACGCGACTTTTCGGGCAGCTCTCGGAGACGTCCGACGAGGTGCTGTGGACGCTGCGGCGCGACGGCTACCTGGTCGTCGAACCCACCACGGACGCGTTGTCGCTGCCATGGGGCGATCTTTCGGCACTCTCCGCGATCGCGCGGCGCGGCACGGTAGTCGGCATGTACGACAACGGCAGCGTGACCGTGGACGAGGTGAACGGCTTACTGTCCACAATGTCCCCTCGTGGGCACCGGTTCGCCAACATGTCCGAGGCGCTGATCGTCCCGCGGCCACACGAAGAGGCTGGTCTGGGCAGCAGGATCACCGGGCATCTCGCGGCCGCGGCCCAGAACTACGGCGGCACGCTCGTGTTCGTGCTGAACGCGTTGATCATCATCGCCGCGTTGCTGGCCGCGCTTCGCGCGTTGATGCAGCTCGGCTTGGCGAACACGGCACGACGCCTCGCGCGGGAACGGGAGCAGAATCCGCCGCCGTGGTACTCGCCGCCGGTGTCGGTGATCGTGCCCGCGTACAACGAAGCAGCGAACATCGTTGCGACAGTTCAGTCATTGCTAGCAAATACGCACACGGCTGACGTCGAAGTGATCGTGGTGGACGACGGTTCGACCGACGGCACGGCCGACCTAGTGCTAGGTCTGGGGCTGCCGGGCGTCCGGGTCGTGCGGCAGCGCAACTCGGGCAAGCCGGTGGCGTTGAACACCGGCATCGCGCACGCGGAACACGACATTCTGATTCTTGTCGACGGGGACACGGTGTTCGAGCCGGAGACCATCGGCCATCTGGTGCAGCCGATGATCGACCCGACTGTGGGCGCGGTGTCCGGGAATACGAAAGTCGCCAACCGAAGCAGTCTGCTTGGCCGCTGGCAGCACCTCGAGTACTGCGCCGGGTCCAATTTGGACCGGCAGATCCTGAACGCACTGCAGTGCATCCCGACCGTGCCCGGCGCGATCGGGGCCTTCCGGCGCGAGGCGCTGCGTGCGGTCGGCGGCATCAGCTCGCAGACCCTTGCCGAAGACACCGACCTGACAATCGCGATCACCCGCGCGGGCTGGCGCGTCACGTACACACCCGATGCGCGGGCGTGGACCGAAGTTCCTGCCACGCTGGGTGCGCTGTACCGGCAGCGCTACCGATGGTCATTCGGCACGTTCCAGTCGATGTGGAAACACCGCGCCAGCTGGCGGGACAGCGGCCCATCCGGCCGGATGGGCCGCTACGGCCTGATCTACCTGTTCGCGTTCCAGCTGCTGCTGCCGTTGCTCGGCCCGGCGATGGACGTGTTCGTGCTGTACGGCATGTTCATCGCGGACGCGCCGTACGCGATCGTGATCTGGTTGCTGTTCCTGGCAATCCAGACCGCGGGCGCCGGATACGCCTTGCACCTGGACGGAGAATCGCTGCGCCCGCTGTGGGGTCTGCCGTTGCAGCAAGTGGTGTACCGGCAGCTGACATATCTCGTGGTGATCCAGTCGGTGGTCACGGCGCTGCACGGCGCCCAACTGAAGTGGCAGACCAACGCACGGACAGGGCAAGCCGCCAGACTGCTGACCTACGCGCCGAAGCCTCCGTCGACATCCCACGTCGAACCGGTGACGAAGCGCGACTCAAGGCTGGCCAGGTAGGCGACGACACCAGCCGGGGCGCCGCCAAAGCCGGCCAGCGTCAAGGAAGTCATGTGCTCGTTCATCCGAGTACGGCCTTCCCCTCTCCCGGAGGAAGGCCGCACCCTGTGGATGACTCAGTCGGCGCTGCCACCCGAGTCAGCCGAGTCGACGGGAGCCTTCTTCTTGGGCGCCTGCGCCTTCGCCGCCTTGGTCACCTTTGTCACCTTGGCTTCCTTGTTGACCTTCGCGACCGGCGCGGCGACCTTGTCGTCCGGCGAGTCGGCCGTGTCGAGTGCCGGGTCGACCGAGTCGACGACCGACGCCGTCGGCGAATCAGCGGTCTCAGGCGAGTTGTCGAACACCCCGTTCTGCGTCAGCGGTGCGTCGAACTTCTGCACAACCGGTGCGGGATGCGGATCACGCACAGTGCTGCCGCCGTCGTCGTCGGCGATGGCCGCTGCCGCACCGAAGCCTGCCAGCGCGAAGGTGGTGACGCCTGCGATGATCCACGGTCGTTTGCTGTTCATGGTGTCCTCTCCTTGCTTGGCTGTACTTCCACAATGGCGGCCGGAGATGAAAGGAACGGGTGGATGTCCATGAAGGACTTCTCATCCAAGCCAGCGCTCGGCCAACTCGACGCGAAGTTCCGTGTTGCGCAACCAGTTCTCCTCCTGCACGCGATGCGGGCCCGTCGCGAGCGAGAGCACCACGGCCGCAGTCCGCCGATGGAGTGCTAGCGGGTCAAGCTGTTCGCTGAAATGTGCGGCCAGCTCATCTTGGACGTCGGTGATGTGCGCGGCATGGTCCGCGCGGATCTGGGCCAGCACGGACAGGTGTCCCAGCAGGCATGCCGCGTCGTCGAGTCGTTCGCCACGACCGGCGGTGTCGATGTCCAGCAGCCTCGCTTGTCCATTGTGGATGATGAGCTGACTCTCGTAGAAGTCCCCGTGCACCGGGACGTCCGGGCCCTCGGGTGATTCGTGGTGAACCTTCGCCGCGATCAGCCAGGCACGTTTGCTCAGGTGCGGCGCGGTGACGGCGACGACTTCGGCGTAGTGCGCGGCCTTCTGACCCCATGTCGGTCTCCGCTTGCCCCCGAGCTCCCACGGCAGGCCGTCCAAGGCATCGGTCACGCTGCGCGGGTCGACTCCCTTGTAGTCCAGCAGTTCTTCCCGCAAGGTCCGGCCGGGCAGACCGGCCAGCAGGACAAGACCGTCGTCCGTCCACCCCAAGGACTCCGGTGCCGTCGTGGCGATTCGGTGCCGGTCATGCAGATCTTTCGCCAGCTTCGGCCGTACCACCTTGATGAAGACCCTGCGCTGGTTGGGAAGCCGGACTTCGACGACCGCGCGCCGCCGCGGCCGGTACGCCCTCGTGTGAATGGACACGTCACCACCGACGTCCAGGCCACTGGCTTCGATGAGGATGCGCGCCTGCGCCGGGTCAACGGCGCGCGGCAGCCCAGGCAGGTCCGGATCGAACGGAAACCGCCACACACCAACGTCCGTCGTGCCGTCGGTGATCCGGACAACGCCGTCGGGCAGTTGTCCGGACGAGGCACCCAATATCTCGTTGCGTGTCCCGTCAGGCCATTTGACAGTAGCCGAGTAGCTGACCGTGGTCCGCTTCCCCGGCTGATGATCCACCTGCGCGGCGGACCAGTGCAGCAGTTCCCCGCCGGCCCCGGCCACCACCGTGGCGAGCATGTCACCCGCCGCCGCTCCCGTCAGAAGTGCGAGATCAGCCATGCCAGCACGATCTACGACGGGAATGATGCGGCCATGAGCCGCCGATGAAGAAACCTTCATCTTGCGTTCGGCGGGGTGACCTTGCGCTAGCGTGCCCAAGTCCCAATTGTCCGATTACCGGAGGCCGTGGTGGAAGCAGACACCGAGCGGATCTTCGTCCCCCGCCGCGCAGGCCTCCGAAGAACCGGCTGGACCCTGCTCGGCGTGACCTTGGCGATCAACGTCGCCAGCATGGCCGTGCCCGCGTTGATCGACCACCCGCTGACGACGAACCGTGGCGAAATCCACGACTACCTCGACGTTTTCGTAGAGGGGAATCTGCCAACCTGGTGGAGCACAGGGCTTTTGGTGATCGCGGCGGCGTCCCACGCCTTGCTCGGCGCCATCGGGCACGCGGCGCGCGTGCGCGGCAGCTGGGCCTGGTTCGCCAGCGCGACAATGCTCGGCGCCTTGTCCCTCGACGACCACACGCAATTACACGAACGCCTCGACCGTATCGGCCGCCACCTCGTGACGTATGAGGGCGGCTTCCCGTTCTACTGGCTCCTCCCCGGCCTGGTAGCCGGTCTCATCGTCGCCATCGGCCTGCTGCTACTCGCCCGGCACCTGAACGGCCGCCCCCGCTGGTACATGATCGCCGGCTGCACGTTGTTGCTGGCGGCGGCTTTGGGCGGCGAGGCGCTTCAAGGTTTGCTCATCGCGTCAGGCGAAAGCGGACCGCTCTACGTGCTGACCTATCACGCCGAGGAACTCGGCGAAAACCTCGGCGTCCTCGCAATGCTCGCCGCGGCAGCCCACTCAGTGTGGATAACCCGTACCCAGCACTCGCTGGAGATCGCTTACGCCAAGGCGTAATCCCATCCATTTCACTGTTACGCAAGCGTCCCCCTGCCTACACTCGCACCTCGGCGCAGACACTCCAGGTGAATCGGGGCGATATGGACGGCAACATCCTCGACCCGGACAGCGCACGGGAGCGCTTGGCCGCGTGGAAAGGGCGGATCGACAAACTGGCCGCCGACACGCAGGCAATGAGCGACCAGCTGCGTGAAGTCCGGATCAGCGTGACCGACCCCAACGGACTGGCCGAGGTGACGGTCGACTCCACCGGCGCCTTGGTGGATCTGCGATTGACCGATCGGATGTCGCGGTCGACCCCGGAAGCCGTATCGCGGGCGGTCATGGCCGCGATCAGCGAAGCCCGCAACCAACTGGCTGACCGGTCGCAGGAAATCATCGCAGCGACAGTGGGTACCGAATCGGCTGCGGCACAGGCGATTGCTGAGAGTGTTGGGCGGCAGTTGCGCAGCACACCGGTCGAGCAGCCCGCTCCAACCACGTCCGTCGACGACGAGGACTACGACGTCCGTTCCGACTTGTGGCGGAAGTGACCATGGGACAGGGACTCGAGGTCGACACCGAGGAACTCCTCGCACACGCGCGCAAGATCGAAGCGATCAGGGATCGGTTCGACGCCGTGAAATCCGCCAGTGCGCACATCGCACAGGACGACCAGGCGTACGGCCTGCTGTGCGGATGGATCTCCGGTGTGCTCGAAGGCAGGCACACCAGGCAGGACGAACTGCTCGACCAGGTCAAGGAGAATCTGGATCTGGTCGCGAAGTCCTTGCGGCACAGCGCGAACGAGTACCAGGCCGTCGACCGGGCGAACGCGGGCCTGATGGAGGAAGTCGCCGACGGGGGCCTGCTGTGACCGACAATTCGCTGATCGCCCCGGTCGAGTCGTCGAGGGAGGCGTGGACCGGCTCCGGCCTCGCGGACAGCATCGAAGGCCTGGTCGATGCGATCAAGAGCGAAGGCTGGGTGGACGACGCGCTGGCCGGTGCGGCAGCCGGAGTCGAGATCACGGCCACCGTGATGGATCCGATCAGCGCGTTGCTGGCCAA
This sequence comes from Kibdelosporangium aridum, assembly GCF_900176515.1. Lineage (GTDB taxonomy): Bacteria > Actinomycetota > Actinomycetes > Mycobacteriales > Pseudonocardiaceae > Kibdelosporangium > Kibdelosporangium aridum. The sequence goes on along the minus strand of NZ_FWXV01000002.1, from coordinate 1,618,024 downwards.
CGGCCTTGGCTGGGCGATCGAGTACTTCGAGCCGCTGCGCGAAGTGCTCGACGAGCTGACCGGCAAGCCGGACGTGGTCAGGGCGCACGCGGCAACCTGGAACAACATGGCGACCGAACTGCACGACATGGCTGCCGACCTCAAGGCGGACCTGCAGAACGACCTGCCCGGCTGGAAAGGTGACGCCGCTGCGGCTTACCAGAGCCTGATGGTCAACAACGTGGAGGCGATCGGCGGCCTTGCCGCGGTGTCGGCCGCGATGGCGGCGGCCACCGAAGGCGCGGGCGGGCTGGTCGAGCTGACCCGGGAACTGGTCCGTGACCTGATCGCCGACCTGGTCGCCCGCGTGATCGTCTGGGCGGTCGAGGCGATCTTCGTGGTGACGATCCCGGTGATCGCGTCACAGATCGCGGCGGCGGTGGTCAAGTGGGCAGGCCGGATCCTGGTCTACACCACCGCGCTGATCACCAGTCTGACCGACCTCACGAAGCTGCTCGGAGCGTAGATGCGACTTCTCGTAATCCTTGTGTGGTTCGCACTGCACCGGCGCACTCCGCCGGACGGCCCGGGCAAACCACCCGACGGCAACGGTGATGGGGACGGCAAACCGTCGCAGCAACACGGATCGATCAACGCGGGCGAGAACGTCAGCAACGCACAAGACGCCATCGGCACCGCCCGCGACCGCGGTAAGCCAGCCGAAATCCCGGGCAGCACAAGCGAGTCCCGCCCAGGTGGCGGACAACAGCCGGGTGACCCGGCCGAACCACCGCCGGGCGTCACGTTCGACGACCCGAAGCGCCCGAATCTGGGCAGCGACGGCAAGTACTACATCAGAGACGGCGTGGACCACGACGTTCCGATCGACGATCCGACGGACCTGTCCCGGACGATCACGGACATCGACCGCCCGGAGAGCGGCGTGCTGTGGGAGGAGAAGTCCGCGGTCAACGCCACGGATGTCGACAAGTGGGTGAACAAGCAGGTCATCAAGAAGACCGAGGCCTACATCGCGGCCCGCCAGCACATCGCGGGCCGCGAGAACGCCCCCGTCGGCATCGACTTCACCAGCCCGAACCCCGACCCGGCATTCAAGGCCGCGGTGGAGAAGGCAATAGCCGACCTGCGCGTCAAGTACCCTGACGTAACCATCCTAGTGAAGTGGGCGGAATGAGCTACGTATTCGACGTCGACGACGAGACGGTATGGAGTCCTGCGCTGCAAATCGGCGACCTCTACGTCCGCTTCCTGCAGGAAATCGCAGACATGCTCAAACTCCCCACCGGACTCGTCGAAATCGCCTCGGATATGTACGAGATCGACCTCGATTCGTACGAAACACTGGTGAAGGCCATTTTCGAGATGAATTTCTCCTCCGGCCATCCTGTCCTGCGCGGCTTGCTGGAAGCGGTGCTCGCTCCGTCCGTTGTAGTTCTCGACCGCGCCGGACGGCCATTGACCGCGACCTCCCAGGAACAAATGGACTTGGTCACGCGCGCGCAGGCTCTCTCCATGCCCAGATGAGCTACGGTGCTCAGCGGTGCCCCAGGAGGTCAGCGACCGGCTCCTTGCCGCCGCGATGAACCAGCTCGGCGCAGGCGGTCACGTGTCGACCAGACCCCACGCTTAGTCGGTGACATCCCCGCGGAGGCGATCTACGCCTTCCTGTTGCGTGACAGGGAATTCCTACCGGCGCGAAGGAAACGGCGAAGTCGCTTGTCAACGACACCGTGGCGGCACATGAAGACGGCGTTGAATGTCCTTTGTGGACATATGGTACCGCTTTGTGTGAAAGTTGGTCCATCGGAGGGAAACTACTGCAGCCACTTGGAGTCGCACCGAGTCACGTGATAGAGATCAGTGCCTCATGACTCACTGGGATCCGGCAACTCGCCCGCACCAGAGGATTTGATGGATCAACAAACACTCGCGGTGGCGTTCTGGTTCGTGCTCGCTGCCGCGCTCGTCGCCGTGGTGCTGCTGGTCCGCCAGCACCGTGTGGTCCGTGAACTGCGCTCCCGCTGCGCAGCGGCGGAAGCCGGGCTGCAGATGAGAGCCGAGGAGGAAAACCATTTGGTCGCCACCCGGCTGCCCGCGTTGGCCGAGGCTGTGAACCACCGGCCGGTGGAAGTACCCGGGCCGAGGCACGCCGAGCTGGCCGAGACACACGCTCGCGTGCTCGACCTGTTCACCGAGTCGGTGCAGGACGCCACTGCGCGGGGTGTGCAGGCTGCCAAGGCGACGGTCAAGTCGATGATGCGGACGGTGCAGAGCCTCGCCAACGAGCAGCAGGTGACGATCTCGTCGATGCAGCAGCGGCACGACGATCCCGACGTGCTCGCCGACCTGATGCGCATCGACCACATGAACTCCCAGCTGGGACGGCGCGCGCAGGCGACGGCTGTGCTGTGTGGATCGTGGCCGGGGCAGCAGCGTTCGGCGTCCGCGCTGACCGACGTGGTGCGTGGTGCCACTTCCCGAATCCGGGACTATCTGCGGGTCAGCGTCCCAGCTGAGGTTGACGTCGCTGTCATCAGCCGTGCGGTCGAACCCGTTGTGCTGGCAGTGGCCGAGCTGCTCGACAACGGCGCCCGGCACTCACAGCCCAACACGATGGTCGAGGTCAACTTCCAGCAGGCGCACAACGGCATGGTCATCATGATTGACGACGCCGGCGTCGGTATGACCGTCGAAGAACTTCAGCGCGCGGAACGGCTGTTGACTGGTGACGGTGGCAGCGACATCAACCGGCTCGGTGACCCGCCGCAGATCGGCTTCGCGGTCATCGGCGTGCTGGCCAAGCGGTATGGCTTCCGTGTCTCGGTGGACACGCGCTCGCCATATGGCGGCGTACGCGCGGTTGTCTTCCTGCCGACGGAGTTGCTCACCCGCGTCACCAAGCCTCAGATGCCGAACGTAGCGGTCACGCCGGAAGCGGCGCCATCAGTGGACACGGGCGAAACGGACCGTACGCCGAGCGGTCTGCCACGGCGACAACGCCGTGAACGGGCCACCGGGGAACGCAGCACGCCTGCGCCCACCACCAAGGCCGTGCAGTCCAACGAGCGGACCGCCAAGGGCCTCGCGGCATGGCAGCGTGGCACCCGCTCCGGCCGCGATATTTCCCCGCCCGTGGTTGAAGGGAACCCCCAGACATGAACAAGTTGGGCTGGATGCTCGACAACGCCATGACGATGCCGGAGACACGGCACGCGATCCTGCTGTCCGCCGACGGGCTGCTGATGGCGCACTCCAAGGACATCAGCCGCGACGACGCGGAACGGCACGCCGCGGCCATGTCCGGGCTGCAGGCGCTGGCTCGCAACACCGCCGAGTTCTGCGGTCAGACACCCGACGGATGGCAGCAGACGGTCAACGAGTTCCCCGGCGGTTACGTGTTCCTCGTCGCCGCCGGTCCGGGTGCGTACCTCGCGGTGTCGGCGACAGACCGGGTCGACATGGAGGCGGTTTCCTTCCGGCTGCAGGAACTCGTGCAGCGACTCGGCAAGGAACTGACCAGTCCGCCGCGACAGGACGCCGGTAGCCGGGTATGACGGACCCCCGGCGGGAACGTGCACTGGTGCGGCCGCACGTGGTGACCGGCGGCCGTGCCCACCCCAGCCGCAATACGTTCGACGTGGTCACCGTCGTGATGGCGACGCGCGAGAACGTGGCTGGGCTGTCGCCGGAGAAACGCCGATTGATGGAGCTCTGCCGTGGCGGTGCGCTGTCGGTCGCCGAGGTGGCGGCGCACCTGTCGTTGCCGATCAGCGTCACCAAGGTCCTGCTGTCGGATCTCGTCGACAGCGGCCACATCGTCACGCACGCCGCTGTTCCGTACACCACCCGCCCGGACATCAAGCTGCTGAAGGACGTACTAGATGGGCTCCGCGCTCGCCTCTGACGGCGTGTATCTGCCTGACACGGTGCGGACGGCGGTGAAACTGCTGATCGTCGGGCACTTCGCGGTCGGCAAGACCACGTTCGTCGGCACGCTCTCGGAAATCCGCCCGCTGCGCACCGAGGAGACGATGACGCAGGCGGGCGCCTCCGTCGACGACCTTTCGGGAGTCAACGGCAAGAGCACCACCACAGTCGCGCTCGACTTCGGCCGGCTGACGCTCAGCGACGACCTCGTGTTGTACCTGTTCGGCGCACCCGGTCAGCAGCGGTTCACCCAGATCTGGAAGGACATCGCGTACGGCGCACTCGGCGCACTCGTGCTGGCCGACACCCGCCGCCTGGAGAACTCCTTCGAGGTAATGGGCCTGCTGGAGGAACTCGGCGTTCCCTACGCGGTCGCTGTCAACGAATTCGACGGCGCGCCAACATTTCCCACTGAGGAACTGCGCGACGCACTGGATCTGCTCGACGAGACACCGCTGGTGTTCTGCGACGCTCGCGACGCCGGCTCGTCCACCCAGGCGCTCATCGCCCTGGTCGACTATCTGCTCACCCGCACCCAGGAGACTGTGTGACTTCGAAAGCCGCGCCAGGACAGGCATGTCCGGTGCAACACGGCCGGATGCCCTTGTACGGTCCGGAATTCGCCGCCGATCCGGTTGCCACCTATCAGGCGCTGCGGCAGTACGGCCCGGTCGCGCCAGTTGAGCTGGCGCCGGGCGTGTCGGCCAACCTGGTCGTGGGATACGACGCGGCGCTGGAGGTCCTCCGCAATCCCAACACATTCCCGCGTAATCCGGTGCAATGGCAGGAGAAGATGCCGCCGGACTGCCCGGTGCTGCCGATGATGATGTACCGGCCGAACGCCCTGTTCGCCGACGGCGCGGCGCATGCCCGCTACCGGGCGGCGGTCACCGATTCACTGGCCAGAGTGGACTTGAGCGCGCTGCGGGCGCAAGTGGAGTTCACCGCGGACCTGCTGATCGGCCGGTTCGGCCCACGCGGCGAGGCCAATCTGCTGGCTGAGTACGCGATGCTCGTGCCGCTGATGATGTTCAACCACCTGTACGGCTGCCCGCCGGAACTGGGTGAACGGATGGTCGCGGGCATGCGCGGCATCTTCGACATGATCGACCCGGAGAAAGCCAATGCCGAGCTGACCCAGGCGATGCTTGAACTCATCGAGCTCAAGCGGCGGCAGCCAGGACAGGATGTGCCGTCGTGGATGATGGCCCACCCAGCGCAGCTGTCCGACGAGGAAGTGCTGCACCACTTGATATTGCTGATGGGGGCGGGCACCGAGCCGGAGCAGAACCTGATCGCCAACGGGATCCGCCTGCTGCTGTCGGACGAGCGGTTCGCCGGTGACCTCTCCGGCGGCAGCCTGCCGGTCGAGGAGGCGCTCGACGAAGTGCTCTGGACAGACCCGCCGATGGCCAACTATTCGGCGAGCTATCCCGTCGAGGACACCGACTTCGCCGGTGTACGACTGCCCGCAGCCGAACCCGTGGTGATCAGTTTCGCCGGCGCGAACAACGATCCTGTGCTGGCCAACCAGCAGCGCTCCGGCAACCGCGCACACTTGGCGTGGAGCGCCGGCCCGCATTCCTGCCCGGCGCAACAACAAGCCCGGCTGATGGCGTCGGTCGCCATCGAGAAACTCCTGGACGGCCTGCCTGACATGCGGCTGGCCGTCGCCGTGGACGAACTGGTCTGGCGGCCAGGTCCCTTCCACCGTGCGCTGACCGCGCTCCCCGTGCGTTTCACCCCGGTAAATGTGCCCGTCCAACCCGACGAGACGCCTGGAGAAACACCATGGACCGCAACTCCCGCCCCTTCGTCCTCGACCCGACAGGCAGAGACATCCACGCCGAAGCAGCCAAGCTCGCCGAGCACGGCCCGGCGACGCTGGTGGAGCTTCCTGGCGAAGTGGTGGCGTGGTCGGTAAACCGCCAGGAGACGCTGCGGCGGTTGTTGAGCGACTCGCGTGTGTCGAAGAACCCGCGGATGCACTGGCCGCGGTACGTCAACGGGGAGATCGCCGAGGACTGGCCGCTGCACCTGTGGGTCTCGGTGCAGAACATGTTCACCGCGTACGGCACAGATCATCGACGGCTGCGTTCGTTGGTGTCCAAGGCTTTCACCCCCCGCCGAGTGTCCGGGATGCGGCCGTGGATCGAACAGATCACCGCGAGCCTGCTGGACACTTTGGACTCATCCGAGCAACCAGTCGACCTGCGGGAAGGCTACGCGTACCCGGTCCCGATCGAAGTGATCTGCCAGCTGTTCGGCGTGCACGACTCGGTGCGGGCAGATCTGCGCCGGGTGGTGGACGGTGTGTTCGACACCACCGCAACGCCTGAGGACGCGATGGCGAACGTCGAGGCGATGTACCAGATCATGCACGAGCTCGTCGCGGCGAAAAAGCAGACCCCGGGTGACGACCTCACCAGTGGGCTGATCTCGGTGCGCGAGGAGGACGGGTCGCACCTCACGGAAGCCGAACTCGTCGACACGCTGATCCTGCTGATCTCGGCAGGGCATGAGACGACCGTGAACCTGCTCGACCAGGCGATCACAGCGCTGCTGACCCACCCGGACCAGCTGGAACTGGTGCGCGCGGGCACAAGGTCATGGGGTGACGTGATCGAGGAAACCCTGCGCTGGCAGGCACCGGTGGCGTATCTGCCGTTGCGGTACGCGATAGAGGACATCGAGCTCGACAACGACGTGACCATCAAGAAGGGCGATGCGATCTTGGCGGCGTACGCATCAGCAGGCCGAGATCGCTCGATGTACGGCGATACAGCGGATGCGTTCGACATCACCAGGGAGGAGAAGACGCACCTCGCCTTCGGCCATGGCGTGCACTACTGCTTGGGAGCACCGTTGGCGCGGTTGGAGGCCGAGATTGCGTTGCCTGCCCTGTTTGACCGGTTCCCGAATATCAAGCTGGCCGCAGCACCCGACGAGCTAGAGCCCAGCCAGTCGTTCATCTCCAACGGTCACGTAGCGCTGCCGGTCATGCTGCACTGATCACACCCGAAGCCGACCGCACCGCACAGGCGTGCCTCGTTGCAGCGAATCCTGGAAATAAGTCGGCAACGGTCTACATAAAGTCGAACCCCCAGGCCGATGACCTGGGGGTTCGACGCGCTCCATACTGGACACATGTCAACCGTTTGCTAACCCCGTTGTCCCGCAAAGGAATTGCCACTCGGCACCTCTGATGATATCTCACCGATTCGCAGCATTCTATGTGGGTGCGGCTTTGATCTTGCTTCCCTGCACGCTAACGAGTCGACCTAGCGGTCCGACGTAGACACTACGAGCGGACGGCACGCGGTCCTGCTGAGCATCACAGCTCTCACTGTAGGTGCACTATCCGCATGCTCGGGTGAATCACGCGGAGCCGTCTCATACACCACTCTGGGGATACCACTATTGTCCAGAGTGGACGATGTGAGCCACCGGTGTTTCGGCAGAGACGCTATGCCCGTGCGGCCGTGCGGTGGACACCGAATAGCCCAGGAGTAAGGGACGGGTCTGCCCGGGCATCTCGTCTTGACGAGCGCCATCCGTCACGTCACAAGGATGGATCACCGGCTCGTGCGTGCCTTCACCGCTATACGCGTTATTCGTCTGCTTCGCACTAAGAAGGACGGATCCATCTCACCGGACACGGTCGAGAAGGTGCTGCGGGCGCTGCCGGCCGACTCCGAGCCACCGCCGGAGGAACGGAAACCCGAACAGGGCACCGACGCGAATGGATCATCTCCGCCAACATCAAGTCCACCAAATAGTGATCCACCGCCGTAGCTGGAGCATAGACCCGATAAACATCTGGGGTCATGACAGTGGTAATGCTCGATCTGCTGAACGCGGGAAGTAACGTACCTGCCTTGACGAGCTAACAGTTGGGCAACGCGAAGCACAAAGCGAAACATCCTCCCTCCTGCGTGCGATGCGAAGGCACATCAGCAGGGCGCCCAGGCCCGATGAGCGGGTACAACCGACGCAAGGAGGACATGTGAGCGGTTCCGACATTGACACTAAGACCACGAAGGCTGAGGCAACCAAGTCGTCGACGCTTACTCGCAAGCAAAAGCGGTGGCGCAAGAGGCTGCCATGGTCGGACACTGTCACAGAGGCTTTTCCTACCTACGCTGAGGTGATGGATCGAGCGGTGCGGACCGCTCAGCACCGATACAGCAAATTCGGCTGGTGGCACATGGCGTGGTTTCGCATCGGCGGCATCTTGGAAATTGTGCTGAGCGTGAGCTTCCCATTTGTCTACACGGCCCTACGGAGTGCCGATGGTGGTTGGCAAGACACAGTGATTACCGGCATTAGCGTAGCTATCGCGGTAGTGGGCGGCATCCGCGGCTTCTACGGCTGGAATGAAAATTGGCACTTGTACAAGACTCAGGAACTGGCTTTGACCGGCATCATCCAGCGCTGGGAACTGGAACTTATGGCCTTGGCGGCCCAGCCCAAGGAGAACGTTTCCAAGACCCATAAGGCCACGAAGCATGCCCTTGAGCAAGTTGCCATCGCCCTTGAGCACGAGCAAGATGCCTTCTTTGGATCGGTTCGCTTGCCAGATGAGCTCATCCAGCGCAACGGCTCTCCACGCGCTGGAGTCCCCAGTTCGCCGCAGGAATAGTGGGCCCGCGAATGAATCTTACGAGTAAAGCCTTGGCAGAATACTCCCGCGATATCGCGCTAGTCGCTCAGCTTGCCCCAGACGACAGAATTACCCACATGGCAAATTTATTCGTAATCACGATGACGAAGGTTAAAATCGGACTCTTGACAGAGAGGTACACGTCATGGTCGTCGTCGAACCAGTAGTTACGAAAGAGAAGCTGCTGGAGCTCCTGGTCGAACGCTGCGAACTGTCCTGTTTGGACTATAAGCGGCAGTTCAATTTGGGTAGGGGAAACACCCAGGACATCGTCGACCTTGCCAAACACATCGCCGCCATGCAGAGTGAGCCGAACGGCGGATACATCGTAGTGGGGGCCGATGACCACGGCAATGTAGTCCCGGATCTGAGTCGAGACCTCGCTCGCCACTTTGATGACGCCACCCTGCGGCCCAAGCTGGCCAAGTATCTCTCTGAGCCAGAGATCCGCGTCGCTCGGCACGACATCGACAGCTCCATCGTTGCGCTGATCTACGTCGCCCCCAGTGACGTCGGCTGGTGCATCTTCAAAGCCAACGGTGAGTACGAGGTGGACACCAACGGCAAGCGCCGCAAAGAGGTTATCTTCCGCGTCGGCGACGTGTTCGTCCGCCATGGCACCCGCAGCGAACGGTGGACGGACGCGGATCGAGAACGGTTGGTTAGCCAGATTGTGGCCAGGCGGAAGGAAGCATGGCTCGTCGAGATGCGAACGGAACTGCAGGCGATCATGACCACGGCCAAGACGGTTCAGGACATCGAGGCGCTGCCAGCTGCGGCACTGACCTGGCGCCTAGACGCCGGCGCCTTCGCCGAGGTCAGCACCGAGCTGATTCGCCGCGGGGATGACATCCCGCTACGCCGGCTGCTGAACACAGCTGTCGGAGAAGCCGCTGAGCTGTTGGGTAGGGACCAGGAAGAACTCCGGCGCTTGCTGGACCGCTTGACGACAATCGCGGCACTGGCCATCCAATACGAGCGGCAAGATTGGCTTAAACGCGTGGTAGATGTCTTGGTCCGCACCTACAAGCGTGGCTTCGACAAGCCTGGCTATAACGCCGCGGGAACGGCGTCGGTGTGGCTCTGGCTTGACATCGTGACGAGAGTCTACGGCTTGGGGGCTTTGGCCGTGCGGCTCGAGCGATGGGGAGCGGTTCGGCTCCTGGCCGACCGCCGACCAAACGTTGGCGCCTTTGACGAGTACGGCAGTTGGCTTCGGCACGCACTCACTGAAGCCGCACGAGCCAGGATCTTCGAGACCGAAGAGAAGGCCGGGCTGCTAGCCCGAGCCCATAACATCGTGCGCAGCAACGACGCCCTGCACCTAGGCGAGTTCGCCGATGATGATGCGATCTTGAACAGCCTCTGCCAGTTCGATGTGTATGGCTGCGTCATAGTGATCGGCGGGCGCAGAAGCCTGGACAGCGGCAACTACTACCCCAACTTCGCGCGCTACTACACGCCTCGCAGCCAGCCAGCGTTTATCGCCGTTGTGACAGAACAGGACGTGCGGAATCTGCTGTTCGACGGGACTGATCAGCTGCTGGCCGACGCCATCGTCAGGCTTGATGAAACAGCTGCCAGGGAAGGGCTGAGGTACCAAGGCTGGACTGGCCTCACGGACCAACGTGTCCTCAAGTTCGTGGAACGACATCAGACCCAGTCCAAGTAAGGAAGACCCTCATCCCGAAGCGGAGACCGGCGACGACCAAGACACATGGACGTAGTGTCAGCGACAGGAAGTCCGTCAACGTGAAGGACAGCACGCACCCAGTCATCTCGCCGCCGCCCTGCTGCTGATATCGATCGCGCCGTCTGCACGAATGAGGGAGCCCCGATCCGGATCGCCCAGCTCGATCCTCGAAACCCGGCCAAACCTGGCAATGGCCAGCACAAGACCCGCGCGATGCGTGGCGTAGGTGTGAAAGCCATCCTGGTCGCCCGCACACCGTGAACCATCCGTCGACAAAGGTTGATCGACCGCCCTCGTAGGTCCCACGTCCACGAACCCAGACAACTTTCGGTACACGCAGTGGTCTGAGTGCCAGTTGGACAGACATCATGACCTACATGCAGCGAAAACTACAGAACGTTATCCCTTAACACCCAGTCGACCATGCACTGCTCAAGGGACGCTATAGGGAAACGATCTTGCAGGACGGCCTGAAATAGACAAACCACAGGTCGGTGACCTGCGGTTTGTCTGGCGCACCCGAAGGGATTCGAACCCCTAACCTTCTGATCCGTAGTCAGATGCTCTATCCGTTGAGCTACGGGTGCTTGTTCAGTTGTCGCTCAGCCGGAGCCGAACGTCCTGCGGAGGCTCCGGGATTTGAACCCGGGAGGGGTGTTATCCCCAACCGCATTAGCAGTGCGGCGCCATAGACCAGACTAGGCGAAGCCTCCCGGGGCCCTCGGCCGCTTCGGAGAGAAGAGTACTACAGGGCCCTGGGAAGGCTGAAAAGCGGCCCCCTCATTCGCCGCCGGCGGCCAGTGTGACGAAGGGGTCCAGTGCGTCCGGGTTGGCCAGGGCGTCCCTGCTCACGGCCTTGTCGGGGGCTACGCCTGCCAGGATTTTCTTGACCGGGACCTCGCATTTCTTGCCGTTCAGCGTCCTGGGGATCGCGTCGACCTCGATGAACCGGTTGGGCACGTGGCGGGGTGACAGCGCTGTCCGCAGTTCGGCTCGCAGGCGGGGTTCGACCACGGCCAACGACGCGCCTGGGGTCAGGACCAGGAAGCAGAGGAGTTCTCCTTCTGGCTGTCCCACTCCCGTGGTGTCGATCACAAGACTGTCCGCGACCTCTGGGAAGCCTTCGACAACTCGGTAGAACTCGCTTGTTCCCATTCGGACTCCGCCCCGGTTCAGGGTCGAGTCACTTCGGCCGTAGATCACCGCTGAGCCGCGGGGTGTGATCCTTATCCAATCTCCGTGCCGCCAGATGCCTGGGTACTGCTCGAAGTAGGACGCCTTCAGGCGTTCCCCGGAGGGATCGTTCCAGAAGGACACCGGCATCGAGGGCATCGGCTCCGTGATCACGAGTTCGCCCACTTCGTCGATCACTTCTTTGCCGTCGTCGTCAAAGGCCGCGACCGCTGCTCCGAGTGCGCGGCAGGACAGTTCACCCATCCAGACTGGGACTTCGGGCGCCGCGGCCACGAATGCCGTGCACAGGTCCGTCCCCCCGGAGACCGAGCAGATCTGGACGTCTCGTCCGACCTCGTCGGCCAGCCAGCGGAAGCCTTCGGGCGCCAGCGGGGCCCCGGTCGACCCGATCGCACGCAGGGCCGTCAGGTCGAATTGGGCTGCCGGTTTGATGCCTTTCTTCAGGCAGGACTGGATGAAGGGCGCCGAGGTGCCGAAATACGTCACCCTGTGCTGCTCCGCGAGCCGCCACAACGCCGTCAGGTCCGGGTAGCCCGGGTTTCCGTCGAACAGCACCACTGTGCAGCCGACCATCAGGCCGGAGATCAGGAAGTTCCACATCATCCAGCCGGTGGTGGTGAACCAGAAGAACCGCTCCCCTGGCCCCAGGTCGCTGTGCAGCGCCAGCATCTTCAGGTGCTCGACCACGATCCCGCCGTGGCCCTGCACGATCCCCTTCGGCAGGCCTGTGGTGCCCGACGAGTAGAGCACCCACAGCGGGTGGTCGAACGGCACCGCGTCGAATGCCAGCTCTCCCGACGCGTCCAGCAGCGAGTTCCAGGACACGGTGTCCGGCAGGGTTGCGCCGTTGTCGAGGTAGTCGATCAGCACGGTCGCGCGGAGGCTGGGGATCTCGGCGCGCAACGTGTCCACGGTCGGCCGGGTGTCGAAGGACCGTCCACCGTAGACATAGCCGTTCACCGCGATGAACACCGTCGGTTCGATCTGGGTGAACCTGTCCGCGATGGCGCGCGGGCCGAAGTCCGGCGAACAGGACGACCAGATCGCGCCGAGGCTCGCCGCCGCGAGGAACGCCACCAGGGTCTCTGGGCAGTTCGGTGCCAGCGCGACCACCCGGTCCCCGCGTTTGACGCCGAGGGACGCCAGCGAGGCGCGGACAGCGGCGACCTTGGCCCGCAACTGGCCGTACGTCAGCTGCGACGACTTCCCGTCCTCGCGGTGGAAAACCACTGCCAGGTCGTCCGCGGGCTGACCGGTCAGCGCCTGCTCGGCGTAGTTCAGCGTCGCGCCCGGGAACCACTCCGCGCCGGGCATCGAGGTCGAGCCAAGCACCGCGGTCGGCGGCGAGTGGAAGATCACTCCGAGGAACTCGGCCAGCGCACCCCAGAAACCCGTCAGGTCCGTGGTCGACCAGCGCCACAGGGCGTCGTAGTCGGGCAGGTCGAGATCACGGTTGGCACGCAACCAGGCACGGAACTCCGCCAACCGGGTCTCGGCGGCGGGGTCGGGCTGCCACAGCAACTCTGGAGTGGTCATGCCCCGTTCTTAGCTCATGGCCGATGCGGAAACCACCATCTCGTCAGCCATAGCACCCAGTCGATACGGGTCGACAGGTGTGACGCTCACCCACCCCGCCACCGCACGCAGCGCGTACCGGCCGTCTGGAGTGTCCACCCAGGACATATGGGCTCGGTCACGTCCATGGCTCACGCCGAGTCGGCCACCCCCGAGCCGGGTGGTCAGTGCCCGCGCGACCATGCTGGCGTCCGTCTGCCGGATACCCGCGTCGGTCAGCGTTCTGATGAAGCCGGATAGCCCGTCGTACGCGCCCTCAGCGCACGCCATCTCGTAGTCAGCCACACGGATGTTGGTCGGCGAGCCGGGACCGGCCTGGAGCGGGATTACGGCGTCCAACAGCGCAATGACGACGCGGTCCACGAGTCCGACACGAACCTCGTCGCCTACCCGCGCAGCCACGGCACGGCCTCGTGAGCTGGACGCACCGATCGCGGCCAACGAGGAGTCCTGGCCGTCGACGGTCAGATCCACGAGCGTCTGGTGCTCGGCCAGCAGTCGCAGTACGCCGACGACGTCACGGGCAGGGGCGTGGACTGTGCCCAGGTCACGGGACTGAAGCGTCAACGAGGCCTCGTCCATCAGCGCCTTGCGGGTCCGGGTTGTCCGGCCGATCGCGGGGATGCCAAGCGCGAGCGGGATCGGGCCGAGCTCAAGGGCGGTCCAGAGCAGCACGAACTCGGCCGCGGACAGCTGGATCCACCCGGAATGCGGGTCACGCACCGCCGTTTTCCTCCCCGATCACCGGTGGCGCGAGCCGGTCCGCGATCCGGAACAGCTCCGGGTCGCCTTCCAGGTACTTGGGCGCCTTGCGCTCCTGGTCCTCCTCCTTCGAACCGCCACCAGCCATGCCCATCGGCGACATGCTCATCCCGCCACCACCGGAAGACACCGCGGGCGCCACGCGTGGAGCGGGCCGGGACTCCTCGACAGGCAGCGGCACAGCGGCACCCCCAGGCGCGGCCGGAGGACGAGCCGCTGGCGGAGGAGGCTGCACAGGCGCAACCGGGGACGCAGGACCGCTACCTCCGGCGACAACGGGACCGCGAGTTGGCGGCGGCGGTACCGCAACCGGAGGCACAGGTTGAGGCTGAGGCGGTTGCGGCGGCTGAGGCGGCGGCGCAGGCGGAACGGACTCAGGAAGCCGGTATATGCCACGGGTGTCCGGCGGCGCGAACTGCGGAACGGTCCCGTAGACCTCTTGCGACGCGGTCTGGAACTGCTGCATCACCTGCGCGGCTTCTTGGTGCGCGGCGTGCTGCGTATGGGTGGGGCCGTGCGGGTCCTTGACGATGTCCACGGCGGACTCGAAGGCCGCGCTCATCGGCGACGTGGCGTTGGCCGGGATCGGGATGGCGGGCCGGAACGTCGCCACCGGCTCAGGCATGGTGCGGCGTGCGTTCTCGGCGTTGCTCGCCTCCTGAGCCACCAGCGCCGAGACGTCCCTGGCGGTGACACCGGCATCGGTGGACCACGCGGAGAGCGCGGCCAAGCTGCCGCGTGCCTGGTCGGCTGCGGCGCCCTGCCAGGCTTCCAGCGAGGCCGCAAGCGCTTTCGCGAGCTCGTCGCCGATCTCCTGCATCGCCGTGCCGAGCATCGCCCACTTCGCGGCGACCGCGTTCGCCCCCGAGACGTCGATGCCCTGGTGCACCATCTCGTAGAGCTGCTCGTGGGTGAAGGTCATCCAGTCGACGTTGTCGTAGAGCGCGTCCTCGCCGGGCGTCGGCTGCGGCTCCGGCTTGGGCCACGGAAGCGGCGCGCGGACCGTCATCGCGCCTCCAACCCGAAGGGCGACATGAAGGTCTGCATCTTCTTGGCGGCCTCGTCGTCGGCCACCATGTACCGGCCGGACGCCACCTGGATGAGCGACTGCAGATCCCCCAGCACCTTGCCGAACGAGCTCAGCACCGGCGTGACCGACGCGTTGCCCCCGGAAACCGTGTCCTGCAACCGGTTGGCGACGGTCTTGCCGACGAAGTTCGCGCCGAACTTCAGCGGCTGGTCCAGCTCAGCGCACTCGGTGACCAGGTCGTCGACCCGCGCCCGCAGCTGGGCGATCGTGTTGAGCAGCGCGGTCGCCGCGGCCGGATCCAGCGTCAGCCCTTCGACTTCCGCTTTCCGCTTGGTTTCCTCGACCTGGCCCGCAACGGGTGCGAGTCCGGCCGCAGGCGCCGAAAAACCACCTACCGGCTTTGGTGTCTGGGGCATGCCCGGCACGATACCTACGAAAGGCCTACCTCAGGTGCGCATCGAACCAGTTGAGCGTGCGGTGCCACGCTTCCGTCGCAGCAGCGGGATCCGCGTCGAAACGGTGCCCTGCCGCGGGATAGCGCACGACATTCGTGGCCACGCCCGCACCGACCGCCGCATCCCGTAGCTTTTCCACTTCGGTGGAATGGATTACGTCGTCTTGGTCGCCGTAGATGCCCAGCCACGGGCACTTCAGGTCACCGGCGATCTCGACCAGTGGCGGCAGGGCGGAGGAAATCGGCTCGATGATGCCACTCGCGCCGACGCTCACGGCCGCACCAATGGATCGCTTCGCCGCGACGACCATGGCCGCGGTCCCACCGAGGTCGAACCCGACCACACCCATCAGGTCGGCGGTGATCTTGCGCTCGGCGAGCACGGCGAACGCGATGTCGGTACTGGCCAGCACCGAGTCGCCGGAAAGCTGTCTGACCTGCTCTTCCTGCGGCAATGAGCCGTGGTAGAGATGCGGGGCGACGGCAAGCCACCCCTCCGCGGCGAGTGAGCTCACCAGCAGGCGCACTGTGTCGGTCACACCGCCGGCCTCATGCAGCACCACCAGGCCGCCCCGGACGACCTGTTCCGGCTCGGCGACGGTCAGCACCGCGGCGCGACCGTCCTTGAGCTGGAACTCCTCCGTGCGTGTCTCGGTCATGGCTCCACCCAATCACGTAGGGGTGAACATCAGTCAACGTGACCAAACAGACGAGGCAATCACGATAGACCGTCCAGCAAGAGGCCGGAAAACCGCATCCGAGTCCAAATGGTTGCGCGGCGCCCGCCCATGGAGAGTTACCGTTCGCGTGTGGCTGAACCTGATATGACGACCGTCCGCCCCAGTAACGTCCAGCCGAGGGCTGACCTGGCGACTCTGCCGTCGTACGTTCCCGGCCGGTCGATTCCCGGTGCGATCAAGCTGGCCAGCAACGAGGTCCCGGCGGGGCCACTGCCCAGTGTGGCGAAGGCGATCGCGGAGGCGGCCCTGCAGGTCCACCGTTACCCGGACACCGGCGCGGGCGAGCTCACCGCGCGGCTGGCCGCGAAGCTCGGCGTGCCCGAGGCGCAGATCGCCATCGGCTGCGGCTCGGTGAGCCTGTGCCAGCAGCTGATCCAGGCGACGTGCACCGAACGCGACGAGGTGGTGTTCGGCTGGCGCTCGTTCGAGGCGTACCCGATCGTCACGCACGTCGTCGGCGCCAAGCAGGTCCGCGTGCCGTTGACCAGCGACCACGCGCTCGACCTCGACGCGATGCTCGCCGCCATCACCCCGCAGACACGGCTGGTGTTCGTGTGCTCGCCGAACAATCCAACTGGAACGCTCGTGCGTAAGGCCGAGCTGGACCGGTTCCTGGCCGCGGTGCCGTCCAATGTGCTCATTGTGCTGGACGAGGCCTACTTCGAGTTCGTCACGGACCCTGACGCCCCCGACGGCATCGACCACGTGCGCGAGCGCGACAACATCGCTGTGCTGCGGACGTTCTCCAAGGCGTACGGTCTTGCCGGGCTGCGCGTCGGGTACTGCGTGGCCTCCAAGGAGATCGCCGCCGCTGTGCGCAAGGTCTGCCTGCCGTTCAGCGTCAACCACCTGGCTCAGGCCGCCGCGATCGCCTCGCTGGACGCGGAAGAGGAGCTGTTCGAGCGCGTCCACGAGATCAAGGGCGAGCGGGTCCGGGTGCGGGACGAATTGATCGCCGCGGGCTACGACGTGCCGGAGACGCAGGCGAACTTCGTGTGGCTACCGCTCGGTGAGCACACAGCCGCGTTCAACGAGCACTGTCTTGAGCACAAGGTCGTGGTGCGTGCGTTCGTCGGCGACGGCGCGCGGGTGACGATCGGCACACCCGAGGAGAACGACATCTTCCTGGCCGCGGCGAAGTCGTTCAGTCGATAACGAGCAGTACCACGGCGACCAGTCCGACTGCGACAATGAGCCCGCGCAGCACTGCCGGCGGCAGTCTCCGGCCGATCTTGGCCCCGAGGATGCCGCCGGCTGTCGAGCCGGCGGCGATCAGCAGCACGATCCACCAGTCGACGTCCGCGATCGCCACGAACACCAGGCCTGCGACCAGGTTCACGCCAGCTGTCAGCACGTTCTTGAGCGCGTTGAGCCGTTGCAGCCGCTCGTCCATCAGGATGCCGAGCATGCCGACGAGCAGAACACCTTGCGCGGCACCGAAATAGCCGCCGTACACGCCTGTGCCGTACGCCGCCGCGATCGCGCTGGCGCCGCCGTGCTCGTGGCGTTCCATCGAAGCGAGTTTGCGTGACAACCACGGCTGCGCCACGACAAGTATCAATGCGATCACAATCAGCACCGGCACGACCGCTTCGAACACGTCCGGCGACAACACAAGCAGCAGCACGGCGCCCGTGACGCCGCCGAGCAAGGACGCCCCTCCCAGCCGCAGCAAGCGTTTGCGCTGGCCGATCAGTTCACGGCGGTAGCCGATCGCGCCCGCGACACCGCCCGGCACCAGGCCGATGCTGTTGGACGCGTTGGCCACCACCGGCGGGTAACCGAGCGCGAGCAGCACCGGGAACGTGATCAACGTGCCGGAGCCGACGACCGTGTTGATCGCTCCGGCGCACACGCCAGCCAGTGCGATCAGTGTCGCCTCGAGAGGAGTCATCCGGGCGATCGTGACACGTGACTAGGACGTTCGAGTGGCCGAGGTCGTGCAGATCACCGAAGATGTCCGCATACCTGCACGGAGAGTGACCATCGGGAAGTGATCTGCATGCGCGCGTCGATCGTCGCTTCGAGCGTGATCACGCTCGCGGCCATCCTGACCAGCCCGGTTCATGCCGAACAGGAGCGGGCGGTCAGCTACCGCGGATACGAACTGAACGTGCCCGCCGACTGGCCGGTGATCGATCTGGCCGAGAACCCGACCGAGTGCGTGCGGTTCGACCGCAACGCGGTGTACCTCGGCAAACCCGGGCCTGATCAGCGGTGCGGGGCCGGGATGGGGCCGACCGCCGACGCCGTGCTGATCGAACCGGTCGGCGACCAGACCCGCGTGACCGTGACCGGGGACCGCTACGCCGCGATGGCCACCCGCGTCGACGAGGCCGCCGAGCCCGCAAAGGTCCGTACGGTCCAGCCTGGTGTCTACACAGGACTCGGGTTCGACGCGTGCGCGGCCCCTTCGCAAGGCGCGATGGACGCGTGGCATGGAGGATCGCAGTTCCGGGCGATCGGTGTGTACATCGGCGGCATCCACCGAGCGTGCGCGCAGCCGAACCTCACACCTGGCTGGGTGGGCACGCAGGTCAAGAAGGGGTGGCACCTGATCCCCACTTACGTTGGCCTGCAAGCACCTTGCACGTCGTTCCGGCACCGGATCGACCTGAACACCGACGCCGCCCGCAGGCAGGGCAGGGAGGCCGCGTCCGACGGCGTCGCGCAGGCGTCGCGGTTGGGGATGAACCCGGGAACCGTGATCTACAACGACATGGAGGCGTACAACATCGGCGACGGGCCATGCAGTGCGGCCGTGATGTCGTTCCTCAGCGGCTGGACTGATCAGCTGCGGGAACGCGGTTACCGTTCCGGCGTCTACAGCAGCGCGGGTTCGGGCATCACCGATCTGGTGCGCAACCACGACAATCGGGCGTACTCACGGCCGGACCACGTCTGGTTCGCCTGGTGGAACGGACAGGCGAATGTGGACGGAGGCAAGTTCCTGCCCGCCGACCGGTGGCTGGGCGGCCGGATCCACCAGTACCTCGGCGGTCACGACGAGTCGTACAACGGCGTGACGATCAACATCGACAGCAACTTCCTTGATCTCAAGTAGTTCTGCTGGTGACGAAGTCGCACAACGCGAAAAGGGCCGCCCGCGCGGGGATTTTCGGCAGGTCGTGGAGCATGTCCTTGGCGCGCTGGACATGCCGGTCCGCCTCTTGACGTGCCCGCTCCAGTCCTGGTGAGGCACGCAGGATGTCGAGCACCTCGGCCCGGCGGGCGTCGTCGGTGATCGGCTCGGCGACCAGGTCGGCGATGTCCGGATCGTGCTCGATCGCGTAAAGCACGGGCAATGTCACGATTCCCTCACGCAGGTCGGTGCCTGGTGCTTTGCCGAGGTCCCGCTCGGTCGCCTCGATGTCGAGGATGTCGTCGGAGATCTGGAACGCCATACCGAGAACTTCGCCGTACATGTCCAAAGCGCTGACCACATCGCGGTCCGCCCCGGACACCATGCCGCCGAGCCGGATCGACATCGAGATCAGCGAGGCCGATTTGTCCGACATGACCCGCAGGCAATGCCCGATCCTGTCCACACCCGGTTGCGGGCCAACGGTTTCGGCCATCTGGCCGCGAACAAGTCGGCCGAGTGTACGAACCTGCAGGCGCAACGCGGCATCGCCGAGGTTCGCACCCAGATCCGCCGCCCTGGCCAGCAAATAGTCGCCGAGCAGCACCGCGACCGTGTTGTTCCACCTGGTGTTCGCGGTGACGGCGCCGTGCCGGACCTGCGCCTCGTCCATCACGTCGTCGTGGTACAGCGTCGCGACATGCACGAGTTCGGCCACAACCGCCGCGTCCAGCACGCTTTCCGTGCGTGATTCACCGAACTGCGCCCCCAACAACACCATCATCGGCCGAAACCGCTTGCCACCTGCGTCGATCAGGTGCGTGGCGGCTCGGGAGAGGAACGGGTTGTCCGGATCACGCAACGTTTCCCGCAGCCGGTCCTCGACTTGGCCGAGTCGCGTGCGCAGGGCGTACGCCAGCTCGTCATCGATGGCCTCCATGATCGTTCTGGCGCCGGTGGTTGTGTTCATAGCGTTCACGGTCGCTTTGCCGCAGGTCCCGGCGCATCGACCGGTGGAGCGAGGCAAATCCCTCCACAGAGGGAGATCCTCGCTGTAACACCGGGACCCCCGGCGGGGATCTGTCCGGTAACCGAACCGGTTAGGAAAGCTATGGGTGGCAGACCGTGGCACTGGATCGCCGCAGGTACGGCCGCAGTCGCGGTCGTCGGCGCGGTGCTGATGCAGGACACGTCGAACGTCAGCGGCTTTGTCTCGCAGCCGTTCGGGACTGTCGACTACAAACCTGATGTCGGCAGCCCGATCCTGGTGACGCCGACGGTGGACGCGACGACCGTGCGCCAGACGCCTGCCGCGGCCACACCGCCGCCGGTGAAGGCGACGAATCCGCCGCCGAAGCAAGCTCCGGTGCACGAGTCACCTCGTCACGAACCGTCAAGGACGACAAGGTGGACGATCACCATCACGGTTCCCGAGCTGCCGCTGTACTTCCCGGATTGCGACACCGCGAAGTTCTTTGGCCGCGCTCCACTTCGCCGTGGCGAACCGGGCTACCGGGACGAACTCGACAGGGACCGCGACGGCGTCGCCTGCGAGCGTTAGACCGGTAGGTGCGCTACTTATGTAACGCACCCAGCCGCATCGGGTACATGCAGGTGTGACCACGGAATCGAAGACAGCAGCATGGCTGGTTGGCCTCGTCGCAGTGGTCGCGATTTTCCTGACTTTCTCCTTGGAGGACAGCGAAGCCGAGTCGACGATCCCAGGTGACCTGCCCGGAAAGACCGCCGTCGTAGCGGACAACCAGCTCAGGAAACTGGGATTCGCCAACATCATGTACATGTCGGACATCGGCGGCTCGGCCGTCGTCCGTCCGGAGTGGACGGTAGTTTCGGTCGAAGGCGCCGGTCAGACCGTTGGACTGGACGCGTGGATCACCGTCAAGGTGCGGTGAACACGGCGGCGAGCACACCGAGCGTTGCCCAGTCGGCGTGTCCGTTGTCCAGGATTTCCCCGTAGGTGCGCACTTCGACGAACGTCCGTTCGGAGTCCTCCAGAACGCCGTGCGGGCCTGGGTTCTCCCGCAACTGGACGATCTCCGCATCGGTCAGCAGCACCGAGAAAACGTGCACGCGATGCGCGGACAGTGTGGCAATTACTTGCCGCACTTGGCTTTGCCGCAACCGTTCGGTCGCGATCCGCAATCCGGTCTCCTCGGCGAGCTCATGCACGGCCTGCGTGACCGGCTCGCCTTGCAGGACTCCCCCACCGGGCAGCTCGTGCACATAGCCGTCGGCCGAGCACGCCGGTGACCGGAACTCCCGCACCAGCACCACTTCATTCTGCCGGATCGTCGCGCCCGGCCGATAGGCCACAATGGACACAACGTCCGGCCGGCCGAGCACGATCTCGTTGTGCTTCTCCCGGTTTTCCGCGCCGACACGCATCCGCGCGTGGAAGGCCCAGAGGAACTGCCGGTGAATCCACAACAGACGGCCGTCGATCAGAACATTTCCCGCTGCTTGCTGTGTGGACAACCAGTTGCGGAACGTCGGAATCCGCCACGCGAGCAAAGGCACGTGCCGCTCACCATCGCGCCGATACGCGCCGTCACCGAGCAAAGCGAGCGTGGCGCGAACAGTTTCCGGCAACGTCGACGTCACTTGCGCGCCGCGCTGCCGTGCGTGGTGCTGCATGTAGCGCACGTGCTCCGCGTTCTCAGGGGCGCCGAGCACGACCCGGCCAGAGGACTCGTACCGGCCGAACTCGATGTTCGTGGTGAGCCCGGGCAATGTGGACATTTCCCTTGGTACCCAGAAGAGAATGCCGTCCGCCGCGTCCAGCCACCGCTCCTCCCAAGCGATCTGGTCGTCGTACGACGGATATCTCGTGCCGTCAGGCGGTTCCGGGACGAAGACGACCAGGCTGGCCGGTTTGGTCCACTGGCGCTCGATCTCGGCGAGCGCCTCCGGCCGCCAACTGCGCACGTCATCACGGCGTGGCGTCGGGCCGGCCAGGAAAATCGACGCGTCCCACGCGTCCGGCGGTTCTTGTCCCGCGTAGACGACCTTCATCACGCCGGCTTCCTCGCAACGACAACGCTGTAGCCCGCGGTGGTCGGCCGCAGGTGGATGTCCTCGAACCCGATCGGGCCGAGGATCGCGGCCAGCTCAGGCGTCGAGTAGCACTTGCCCGTGGTCATCAGCATCATCCGGACGGAGAACTCAGCCTGCCGCAACGGGCCGGACTTGGTGTCGTCCAGGTGCATGTCGTGATCGACGAGGACACCGCCCGGCGGCAACGCGGCGAACGAGGCGGCAGCGAGTTTGCTGATGCTCCCGGCATCCCAATCGTGCCAGACGTTCGAGTACAGGTGCAGGTCGAAGCCGTGCGGCAGGTCGCCGAACATGTCGCCCGCGATCACGTCCACCCGGTCGGCCAGGCCACGGGCCGCGATCGACTCGCGGGTGAAGTCGACAACCGAGGGCAGGTCAAGCACGGCCGCGGATGTCCCCGGCAGGGCCTGGACGAGCGAGCAGGCGTAGATCCCCGAACTTCCGCCGATATCAAGGATCTTCCGAACCGCCCCACTACCCCCATCCCCCACCATTACATCCCCCACCACTCCCGGGGGGCTCCCCGCTTGCCAGCCTACCGATGGGGGGTGATCAACAGGGGTTGTGTCGTGCGCGCTGTGGACAACCGGTGGGGTGTGGACAACTGGGCTGTGTGGATCTTCCGCCGGGGCTTCTTGTCGGTCGTCCCCGGTAGGCTGGATTTCGGGGGCCGCAGGCCGTCCGAGGTCGCGGAGCACTTCGGCGAGGGCCGGGCCCAGGTAGGTGCCTCGGGCGTTCATCGCGGCGCTGAACGAGTCGGCGAAGTCGTTCTCCGACATCCGGTCCAGCCAGTCACCGCCGTCGCCTTCCCATGACGCGGGCCGCCCGGTCCTGAGCACCTGGCTGGCCTGCCGGCAGCCCTGCCGGGTGCTCACCGTTCGCACGTAGTGCCGCAAATCGATACTCGAACCGGCCTTCAAGTACTGCTCCGCCGGCTCGGTCGGCCGAACGGCGCCATCCGGCAGGCGTTCGAGAAGCCCCAGCGCCGCAAGGTAAGTCAGTGTGACATCGGCGGCGCGCTCGTCGATCTCGAGCGACTCGCTGAGTTGCCGGGCGGTCGTCGCCTCCCGTTGCGCCAACCGAGTGAAGATGTCGAACTCCGTCACCACCGTGACGAAGAGATCAGCCGCGTACGTGCTGTTCACCAATCCGACGATGTCGCCGGGCCCCAGTATCGTCATACAGTGATCTTGGCCGTCAAAGCCGGGACGGCGCAATGCTAGCCGACTTCTTCGACAACGCTCGTGCCCGAGCCGGAGCGCGACTCCCACTCCCATTTCTCGGTCAGCCGGAGCCGGCCGTCGGCGAGTGTTTCGATCCTCGACACACAGTGCCCGGTATTCGTCTCGCCCGCTGTATTCAGTTGCGTGTAACGAAAATCGAGGGTGTCGCCGGTCCGCGTACCGACCAGGTAGCCACGGCTGATCTTGCCGCCGGCGTACTCCGCCCAGATCTCGCCGTCTTTCTCGTGATACGTGAACTCGGTCGATGCTTCGACCTCGCCGCCGACCGTATCGGCAACCGCCTTGAACTTCCGGCCGTCAAGACTGTCCACTGCCGCGCGCTCCTTGAAATGTCCACTTTTCCGCCCGAACGGGCAGCCGTCAGCGGCAAGCCTACTGTCACGGCTGGTCACCTAGGGGAATCGACAGAACACAACGCGTATTTCGCCCTGACGCGGTGAAACATTTCCGGCTGGTCGCCGATGTTTCTAAAGCACTGCAAGATTTGCGCAAGCCCCGCGCGTCATCCTGGTCTTGACCTGAGGGGGGTCGAAATGACTGTTTACATGTTCGCGCACAACCGAACTGACATCACGCCGACCAAGAACAACGGCGGCAATCCATGGATGGCAGGCTACGGCTGGGACCGGAGGGCAAGCCGGCTTTACATCGCGAATCGGAAACTCTACGCCGACTGCATCGCGATCAAGCCGGACTCGGCACCACCACTTGTGATGGTGCGCCTCGACGTGGTCAGCATTCCGCCCGTCATTCACAACCAAATTCGTGACCACGTCGTTACGCAAGGGCACACGAACGTCCAGTCGTTCATGATGGTGTCCAGCCACACGCATTCCGGACCGGTTTTGCCGGAATCGCCAGACCCGTACGTGATTTTCGGGCTGACGCCGACGAACCTGGCCCGTGTCCAGGCGTACTCCGACTGGCTGGTCGGCGCGCTGAAGCAGCTGATCGACGACACGATCGTCGAACTGGCCGCCCAGACCCAGCCGGTGACCCTGAAATACGGCGAGGGCACCACCTCCGGGCTGTTGGACAACCGCAGCGGCTTCCCCGACGTGATCAGCCGGGTGCCGATCCTCGCCGGGTTCCGCGGCACGACCAAAGCGTTCGTGCTGTACGGCTTCTCCGCGCACCCGGTGTGCCGCGGCGACGAGGAGTTCTACGACAGCGATTACCCCGGCGTGGCGACGAAGGTCATCGAGGACGCACTGGGCTGCCCCGCGATGTTCTTCCTAGGCTGCGCGGGCGACCAAGACCCACTGATCCGCGGCGGCAACACGGAGACGGTGCAAACCGGTACCGCCGTTGGCAATGCGGTGCTGACGAAGATCCAAAGTGGACTGCAGGCGGTGGACGGAACGGTCGTCAGGGAGATGCAGACCGCATCGCTGCCGCTGGTCGTCGACACCGAGAACGCGACAGTCCGCCAGAACCTCATCCAGACCTACGAAGCCCGCAAGAGCGCACAGAACATCGCGCCGCAGAACCTGCGCTTCTGTGAGGTGATGCTGGACGAACTCAGCGCCAACGAGTCGCCGAACCACGTCGAGGTGCCGATCCAGTGCTGGAAGTTCGGCACCAACTTCGCGATCATGGGCATCGGCGGCGAGGTGATCTCGCGCTACGACACGTTCTTCCGTGCCTCGACCAGCAGACGCCTATGGGTGATGGGCCACGCCAACGCGGTGCCCTGCTACATCTGCGACGACAAACTCCTCTGGGTGCCACGGTACGAATCAGGATGGGCAAACCCCGACGGCCCGAACATCGCCGCCTTCGGGTCGAGCTTGATGCCGTACGCCTGGCCCGTGCCGATGAAGGCGTCACCGGTCAACACCAGCCCGCCGGCCGCGGGCACCGCGGAACACGCGATGCGCACGACCGGCCTGGACGTCCTGAACTAATTCGTCGGATGGTCCGGCTCCGCGAGGAGCCGGACCCGGCGTACCCGCTGAGCGGTCGAAGGCGGCCATCAGGCAGTTAGCCTTGAACAGTGACCGCTGAACCCCGTTGGTTGGATGACACCGAGCTACGTTCCTGGCGCGCGTACGTGATCGGCAGCGAGCGGCTGCGTCAACGCCTCAACACGGAGTTGCAGGACGGCCACAACCTGCCGCTGGCCGACTACGAGGTCCTCGTCCGACTGTCGGAGCAGGACGCAGGCCAGATGCGGATGACGCAGCTGGCCGAAGAGGTCGCCCAGTCCAAAAGCAGGCTCTCGCACCAGATCTCCCGCCTCGAAGCCGCCGGCCTGGTCCGCCGCACCCACTGCCCCAACGACGCCCGCGGCGTACTCGCCGAGATCACCGAAAAAGGCATGGAACAACTGCGCACCGCGGCCCCAACCCACGTCGAAGGCGTCCGCGACCACCTCATCGACCTGATCAGCCCAGAGGAGCGCGCAGTGCTGGCGACGGTGTTCGAGCGCGTGCTCACCCACCTCGACCAGACCTGAATCCACACACGGCGATCGGCTAGGCTCATCGGCGGTAGCGTGTCCGAGCGGCCGAAGGAACATGTCTTGAAAACATGAGAGGGTTCACGCCCTCCGTGGGTTCGAATCCCACCGCTACCGCGGGCTCGGGCGATCCATGTCTGCCGGAAAAAGGCAGACCGGGTCGCCCGCCATAATTTTGGGGGGACGACCCCCAAACCCCCCGAAGGCGAGCTTCGCTCGCCGACATGTCTCGGACAGCGCGGACCACGTCGCGTTAGGTGTCTTCTGGGGGCACGGCCCCCAGACCCCCGGCTCCCCGCCGTGCGTCCGCGGACAGCCTGCCCCGTCAGCTCATTGCTCCATTGCGGTGAGCAGGCCTCTGAGCAGGGACGCGAGGTTGGTTTGCTGGTCCTTGTCGAGGGTGGTGAGCAGGTCGCGTTCGCGGGCCAGGCGGGCTTCGATGACGTTGTCGATCAGGGTTCGGCCGTCTGGGGTCAGGGAGACCTGGATGCCGCGGCGGTCGTTCAGGTCTTTCGAGCGGGCGACCAGGCCGCGCTTTTCCAGGCGGTCGAGGCGGTGGGTCATCGTGCCTGAGCTGATCATCATGGTGGCTTGCAGGCGTCCTACCGACAGGACGAAGGGGGATCCGTTGCGGCGCAACGATGCCAGCACTTCGAACTCCCAGCTGGCCAGTCCTTGGGCCGCGAGGGTGTCGTCCACGCCGCGTTCCAGCAGTGCCGCCAGGCGGGTGAGACGGGCAGTCACGGCCATCGGTGCCAGGTCCAGCTCCGGTCTTTCATGCCGCCACTGCTGAATGATCTTGTCCACGGTGTCGCCCACGCCGAAAATTCTGCCAGTTCGCTCGATATCGAGATAAAAACGTCCTGTTCGGACAGTTACCGGAACTTCACCAATTCAGGTCCCTTGTGACGCGGGACACAAAGGTGCATGCTCGAACCAGACGTTACTCCGAACGTGAAGGGCAGGTGGTGCCGTGGCAATGCGCTTAAGGCGAATGGTCGCGCGCTCCCTGCCGCATCCCCGCGGCTGAGCTGAAAGCATCGGCGCGGTCGCGATTGCGAGCGGCGGGTCCAGCCTGATCGGTATGTGCATCGCACGTCGACGCGTTGAGTCCCCGCTCTGGACTCCGCGCCAGTCGGGCGAGGGCGGCTGCGGCCAGACAAGTCCATCCGATCCGGGTGCGGCGTTTCAGAGCACGCCGCACCCGGCCTTATATCGTTGGCTTCCACACACCACGGAGGCGACGTGGAATTCAACGACGACGCGGGTTTGGACACCTCTCAAGTCGAGGACATGCGGTCATCCGGCGGCGGTGTCGGTGGCCGTGTGCTGCTGGGCGGCGGCGGGCTCAGCATTGTCGGCTTGATCATCTACTTCGTCATGTCCCAGTTCGGCGGGGTCGCCGGGCTGGACGGCAACTCGGCGAGCGGACTCGGCGACGTCACGTCGGGCCAGCGCGTGGACAACGCGCGGATCTCCGAGCAGTGCCGCACCGGGCGCGACGCCAACACCAACCATGACTGTGCGCTGGTCGCGGTGATCAACTCGATCCAGGGCTACTGGCGTGACCAGTTCGCGCGCTCCGGTCAGACGTACCAGCAGGCGCCCACCAATTTCTTCAGGGGCGGTGTGACCACAGGGTGCGGCAGCGCGACCGCTGACGTCGGCCCGTTCTACTGTCCCGCCGATTCCGAGGTCTACATCGACCTGTCGTTCTTCACCCAGCTGCAGAGCCAGTTCGGTGCGCAGGGCGGCACGTTCGTCGAGGCTTACGTCCTGGCGCACGAATACGGCCATCACGTGCAGAACCTGCTCGGTACATCCGATCGGGTGCGGACGAGGCGTGGGCCCACGTCCGACGCGGTGCGGCTCGAACTGCAGGCGGACTGCTACGCGGGCGTCTGGGCGAACCACGCGACGACCACGCCCAGCGCCAACGGTGGTCCCCCGCTGATCAGGAACATCACCGAGGACGACATCCGGCGCGCACTCGACGCCGCTGGCCGGATCGGCGACGACTTCATCCAGCGTGAGCTGGGCGGCGGCCGGGTCGACGAGAGCCAGTTCACCCACGGCACCTCCCAGCAGCGGGAGAAGTGGTTCACCACCGGCATCCAGTCCGGCAACCCGGCCCAGTGCGACACGTTCCGCACGAACAACCTGGGCTGAAAACCCGTGAGGGGTCAGAGACAAGCGAAATGGGGCGCCTCGGCGGGGGCGCCCCATTTCGGTCCCGGCTACTAGCTGACCGCGTCGTGGTCATGCGTTGCCGAGACCGACACGGTCTTGGCAACGGCGCGAGCCTGCGCCCGCTCGGAACGCGGCGGCACGCCGTTCACGTCCTCCGTGCTGATCCCGTACGCGGTGATCACGTACGAGATCGCGGCGGCCTGCTTGGCAAGCGCCGCCCGGTTGACGTTGAACAGATTGTCGCAGGCTTGGTGGTAGCACTTGTCAAAGGCCACCCCGGCCTGGCCGCCCCACTTCGCGGCCTGCTCGGCAGTCTTGATCACTTCGGCGCCGGTGAACGTGCCACCAGCGGGAATGCCCTGCGCGATGAACTCGCCGTAGTCCGAACGACCGTCGAAGTCCTTGCCTTCGGTCGGCGCGGCCGCGAATCGCGCCGCCAGCGCTGCCTCGATCGGGCCCGATCCGGTCGGTCCAGGGCCGGAGCCCACGCCGTCGGAGTCGTCACCGTCGTAGTTCCTGCATGATGGGCCGTCAACCTCTCTCCGCGCTGCACGCCGGTCAAGAGTTACATGCGGCCCAAAGGCTCCGAAACGAGCAAGCTGCGGCAGCCGTCCAGACCATCGACCTCAATCGACCATTCCGGACGGACGAACTGCTCCGGGGTGAGCGCGAGCCGCTCGTTGAAGACCAGTTTTCCTTTGATCGACTGCCTTTCCACGCCGTCGGGGCGATAACCGAGCTTCCTGCTCACGGTGTGTGAAGCCCGGTTGTCACTGTGCGCGGCCGATGTCATCCGCTCGGCGCCGAGGTAGTCGAACGCGAACATGACCACGGCGGCACGCATTTCGGTGCCGTACCCCTTGCCCTGATGGGCGAGGCCAAGCCACGAACCGGTGTGGATCTCACGTGTGACAGCGAAATCCTTGGCGACCGCTCCCTGCATTCCGACGACCCGGCCGTCCACTCTGGTCAGAAAGTTGAGGCTCCAGTCGTCCGGCGAGAACGCGGCCCGTTGCCCCCAGTAGAACTTGACCCATTCGATCGGCGGCCGATCTGTCCACGGCACCCCGAACGGCATCTTGTCGGGCGCGTGCACCCCGGCCTTGGCCACCTCGACGAGTTCGAACAGCCCCGCGTCGTCGTCCGGGCGCAGTTCGAGGCGCGGAGTCCGGATAACGAGGTTTCGCAAGGGCCAGGGATCCATGCCCCGAGCGTATTCACCGGCGCGAGAGGTTTACCGTGGTGATGTGTATGCAATCGTGGCCCGCGAGCCGGGTGGACCTGACGTACTGGAATGGACCGAGGTGCCGGACCCCCAGGCAGGGCCGGGCGAGGTGCTGATCGATATCGCGGCGAGCGCGGTGAACCGCGCGGACCTGCTGCAACGCCAAGGCTTCTACCCGCCACCGCCGGGCGCCCCGAACATCATCGGACTCGAGTGCTCCGGCACCATCGCCGCGCTGGGCGAAGGCGTGACGAACTGGGAAGTCGGCGACGAAGTCTGCGCGTTGCTGGCAGGCGGCGGTTACGGCCAACGCGTCGCCGTCCCCGCCACACAGGTTCTCCCGCTGCCCGACGGCGTCGACCTGGTCACCGCGGCCTCACTGCCCGAGGTCGCGTGCACGGTGTGGTCGAACATCGTTCAGCACGCAGGCCTGCAATCCGGTGAGATCCTGCTCATCCACGGCGGCGCGGGCGGCATCGGCACGCACGCCATCCAGGTCGGCAAAGCCCTCGGCGCGACGGTGGCGGTGACCGCGGGCTCGGATGAGCGGCTGGAGCGCTGCGCCTCGCTCGGCGCGGACATCACGATCAACTACAAGACCCAGGACTTCGTCGAGGTGCTCGGAAAGCGCGGCGCCGACGTGATCCTCGACAACATGGGAGCGTCCTATTTGGACAGAAACCTCACCGCGCTGGCGAACGACGGCAGGCTGATGGTGATCGGATTCCAAGGTGGACGGAAGGCCGAGCTGGACTTCTCGAAGATGCTGCCGAAGCGGGCAAGCGTTACCTCCCTTGGCCTTCGTGGCCGCCCGGTGAGCGGCCGCGGGAGCAAGGGCGAGGTGGTCGCGGGCGTCCGCGAAGGTCTGTGGCCGCTGATCGCCGAGGGCAAGGTGAAGCCGATCGTGCACGAGGTCCGGCCGATGCAGGACGCTTCCGGGGCACACGCGGCGCTGGAAAGCGGCGGCGAGGTCTTCGGAAAAATCATCCTCAAGCCGTAACGACGAGCCGGGCCCACCCCAGAAAAGGACATCCCACCCCAGAAAAAGGGCATCCCCCACCACTCCCGGGGGGACGACCCCTGGCCAGTCTACCGGGGATATGGGCAGGTCAAAGGGGTACTGGTTGGTTGTGGACAACCGGATTTGCCGGTGATCCCTTTGCCTCGTTTCTCCGGTGCTCCCCATGCCACAGCGGGAGCACCGGAGACCTAGTGGCGTAGCTCCGCGACCGCGTCGACCAGCTGGTCGACCTCGCTTGACGTCGAGTAGTGCGCGAGTCCAACCCGGACCGCGCCGCCCACTTCGCTCACGCCAAGCGCGGTGAAGACTCCGCTGGGCACGTCGTCGGCGAACGCGCAGATCCCCCGGTCGGCCAGGGCGACGATCGCGTCGGAGGCTTTCATGTCCCCGATTGTGAACGCGAGTACCGGGATTCTTCGCATCGCGTCGCCGATCACCATCACGTTGCGGATCGCCCGCAGCTCGGAGATCAGCTTCGCCAGCAGCCCGGCCAGGTAGGACTTCGCCGATGACAACGATGTCTGCAGCCGCTCCCGGCGCGTCCCGGTCGCCGTGTCGTCCAGCATCGCCAGGTAGTCCACCGAGGCGACCAGGCCTGCCAGCAGCGGATACGCGTGCGCCCCGAGCTCCAGCCGTTCCGGGCCACGCGTGCCGGGGTCGAGGGAGCTCACTGGCAGCCGGTCAAGCAGGTCCGGGTCGGCGAACACGAGCGCGCCGACGGCCGGGCCGCCCCACGCCGAGGCCGACACGGCGATGATGTCCGCGCCCATGGCCTTCATGTCGATAGGCATGTACGGGGCCGCCGCTGAGGCGTCGACCACCAGCAACGCGCCTACGCTGTGCGCGATGTCGGCGATCTTGCGGACGTCGGGTCTTGTGCCGACGGCACCGGATGCCGCCGTCACCGCGACGACCTTCGTCCGGCGGGACATGAGGCTCTCGTACTGCCACGCGGGCAGCTCGCAGGTCTCGATGTCGATCTCGCCCCATCTGATCGCCGCGCCCGGCCGTTGGGCCGCGCGCAGCCATGGGGCGATGTTGGCTTGGTGGTCCAGCCTCGACACCGCGACCTCGTCACCGATCAGCCAGCCGCTGCCCATCGACTCGGCCAGCCGTTGCAGCAGTACGGGCACGTTCGGGCCAAGAACCACTCCAGCGGGGTCACCCCCGACCAGGTCGGCCACCGCCCGCCGGGCGGCGTCCACGATGGCCTCGGCCCGTTGTGACGCCGGGAAGGCGCCACCAGGTCCGGACACGGGTGCACGCATCGCCGTGGCCACTGCCATGGCGACTTGCTCAGGCACCTGCATACCGGCCGATGCGTCCAGATGAATCCAGCCGTCACCCAACGCGGGGAACAGCCCACGGATCCGAGCGACGTCGAACGCCATGGGCCACACCGTACGGACCGGTCCAAGTGTCGCGACCGCTACCCTCGGGTATGTGGTCTTTCGGGGGACACGACGGCTTCCATGAGCGGGTCAGGATGGGACAGATGAGCCAGCCAGAGCAGAACGGCAAGGACGACGCACACCACGTGGTCGTGGTGGGACCGGACGGGTCCCCATTGGGCGCCGCGCGCATTCCGGACGGCTCGGATGAGGGCGACAAGCCCGAGACGATCGGCGACATGGTCGAGCAGCCCGCCAAGGTGATGCGGATCGGGACCATGATCAAGCAGCTGCTTGAGGAGGTCAGGGCCGCTCCTCTCGACGAGGCCAGCCGCACCAGGCTCAAGGAGATCCACGCTTCCTCGATCAAGGAGCTCGAGGAGGGCCTGGCCCCTGAGCTGCGGGCCGAGCTGGACCGCCTCACGCTGCCGTTCACCGACGACAGCGTCCCGTCGGACGCGGAGCTGCGGATCGCGCAGGCTCAGCTCGTCGGCTGGTTGGAGGGTCTTTTCGCGGGTATTCAGACCGCGTTGTTCGCGCAGCAGATGTCCGCGCGCGTGCAGCTCGAGCAGATGCGCCGCGGCGCCCTGCCGCCTGGTCTGGGTGAGCAGCAGCCGCACGACACGACACGTGGCCAATACCTCTGAAGGCAACTCGGTGGGGGCGCCAGGCGTCTTCATTAGGTGCGGGGATGGATTAGAGCCGTCCTGGTAGCTGGGGTTGTCGTGGTGTTCTCTGGATCACTTTTCGGGCTGTGGAGCTTGAAGGTGATCGGCTACGACACGGTCAGCGGCCAGGCCACATTCGACATCAGAGGCGTCATCGGGCCGGACAACGGCCCGCCGTGCCCGGCCGACCGGCGCTACGTCGACGAACAGCCGAAAGGGCTGCGAGACGACGTGCTTCCCGAGTTCGAGAAGATCAAGGCCGCGGCGCGCAGCCAGAACGTCACGTTGTGCCTGAACGACGGCAAACGCAGCTCCCGCCAGCAACAGGCCCAGTTCGACGACTATGTCCGGCGGTACGGCAGCGTCGAGGAGGCCCGTAAACACGTCCTGCCTGCCGGTCGGTCGATGCACGAACTGGGCACCGCGATCGATGTCCAGCCGTTGTCGGCGGCCGGCTGGCTGGAACGCACCGCAGGCTCATATGGCTGGTGCCGACGTTATGAGAACGAGCCATGGCATTTCGAATACGACCCGGGATATCGCAACGGATGCCCGGCCATGCTGCCGCATGCCTAGCGGACTTACCATGCCTTTTCATGCGCAGCACAGGTGTGGGTGAGCCCGGTGACCGACCGGTCACCGAAGGGGTGAATGGCCGCCGGTACTCTCGGGAACCGTGCATGCGACGAGCACGATCGACCGACCGATGACGGCGGCAGAAAAGCCTCTCGACAACCCCAGCCGGACCTTCGGCCGGGCTTGGGAGGACATCCGGAGCGGTATCAAGCAGCGTGACCTGTGGGGCCACCTCGGCTGGCAGGACATCAAGCAGCGGTATCGCCGCTCGGTGATCGGACCACTGTGGATCACCATGAGCATGGCGGTCACCGCCGCCGGTCTCGGCATCCTCTACTCCACGCTGTTCAAGGCGAACATCGGGACGTTCCTGCCGTATCTGACAGTCGGCTTCATCGTCTGGAACTTCATCGTCGGCTGCGTGACCGAAGGCACTGAGACCTTCATCGCCAACGAGGGCCTGATCAAGCACCTGCCCGCGCCGCTGACGGTCTACGCGCTGCGCACGGTGTGGCGGTTGACACTGATGATGGCGCACAACCTGCTGGTCTACTTCGTCGTACTCGCGATCTTCTTCGGTGCGCTGACCACTGCGAACTACCAGATGACCGCCGGTGGGATCCTGCAGCCCGGTCTCGACTGGACCGTGGTGCTGGCCATCCCCGCGTTCTTCCTGATCGCGTTGAACGGTGTCTGGGTGGCGCTGCTGTTCGGCATCATCTCGACCCGCTACCGCGACATCCCGCAGGTCATCAACGCCTTGATCCAGCTGGTGTTCTTCATGACACCGATCGTCTGGTCGGCCGACATCCTGCACGACCGGCTCGGTGCGGGCACCGAGCTGTGGAAGACCCTGGTGCTCGAGCTCAACCCGCTCTACCACTACGTCGAAATCATCCGCGCCCCGCTGATCGGCAGCGCGCAGAGCTGGCACCACTGGGTGATCGTCGGCGGCATCACCCTGATCGGCTGGGCATTGGCACTAGTGGCGCTGCGCAACTACCGTGCGCGCGTCCCCTACTGGGTCTGAGTGAGGCAGGACAGCACATGGTCAGCATCGACGTCTGGAACGCCTCGGTCGACTTCCCGATCTTCGACGCGAAAACCCGTTCGCTGAAGAAGGCCGTGTTGGGCAAGGTCGGCGGCACGATCGGCACCGACAGCAAGATCCCGGTGATCGAGGCCCTCAAGGACATCAACCTCTCGCTCAAGGACGGCGACCGCGTCGCACTGGTCGGCCACAACGGCGCGGGCAAGTCCACTCTGCTGCGGCTGCTCTCCGGCATCTACGAGCCGGTCACCGGCGGATCGAAGATCGTCGGCAAGATCGCCCCGGTCTTCGACCTGGGTGTCGGGATGGACCCGGAGATCTCCGGGATCGAGAACATCATGATCCGCGGGCTGTTCCTGGGCATGAGCCGCAAGCAGATGGAGTCGAAGATCGACGACATCGCGGAGTTCAGCGAGCTCGGCGACTTCCTGCAAATGCCGCTGCGGGCGTACTCGACCGGTATGCGCGTGCGGCTGGCGCTGGGCATCGTGACCTCGATCGACCCGGAGATCCTGATCCTGGACGAGGGCATCGGCGCGGTGGACGCGGCGTTCATGGACAAGGCCCGCGACCGGCTGACCGACCTGGTGAAGCGCTCCGGTCTGCTGGTGTTCGCGTCGCACTCGGACGATCTGCTGATGGAGCTGTGCGACTCGGCGATCTGGATGGACGGCGGCCGGATGAAGATGCAGGGCAGCCTGCGTGAGGTGCTGACCGCCTACAAGGGCCGAGATCCGTACGAGAACCTGAGCCAGGAGATGCTCGAGCGCCTGGGTGTGACCGCGGGTGGCGATCCTCGATGAACAAGGCGCTGGGACCGGACTCCGTCGTCGCTGTCGTCGTCACGCGGCACCGGCGTGAACTGCTCGTCGACTCGCTGAAGATCCTGGGCGCGCAGACCCGCCCGCCGGACCACTTGATCGTGGTGGACAACGGACCGGACCAGCCGGTCGAGGACCTCGTGAACGCGGCCGCGGTGCCGTCGACCTACCTCGCGTCGCACCGCAACCTCGGTGGCGCGGGCGGTTTCGCGCTGGGCATCCTGCACGCGCTCGCGATGGGCGCGGAGTGGGTGTGGCTGGCCGACGACGACGGCAGGCCCGCGGACGAGAACGTGCTTGAGGTCCTGCTGAGTGAGGCCAAGCGACGTGGGCTCGCGGAGATCTCGCCGGTGGTCGCGAACATCAACACCCCGGAGACGCTGGCGTTCCCGTTGCGCCGTGGCCTGACGTGGAAGCGCCAGACCTCCGAGCTCGGCACGGACTTCCTGCCGGGGATCGCCTCGCTGTTCAACGGCGCCTTGTTCCGCGCGTCCACTTTGGACGTGGTCGGTGTGCCGGACTACCGCTTGTTCGTGCGCGGTGACGAGGTCGAGGTGCACCGCAGGCTGGTGCGGTCGGGACTGCCGTTCGGCACGTCGTTGCGGGTGACGTACCTGCACCCGGACGGGTCGGACGAGTTCAAGCCGATGCTCGGCGGCCGGTTCCACGCACAGGACCCGGACAACGACGTCAAGCGCTACTACACGTACCGCAACCGCGGCTACCTGTTGTCCCGCCCGGGAATGCGCAAGATCGGCGCGCTCGAGGTCCTGCGGTTCGGCCTGTACTTCCTGACCGTCCGCAAGGACCCCAAGGCGTTCGTGCAGTGGCTCAAGCTCGTCCGCCAGGGCCAACGCGAACACTTCTTCCGCTACTGACGCTTTCCAGCCCGAACACCGCGAGTGCGGTGTTGTCACTTAGAAAAGGCAACAGCTGCACTCCGTCCAACGCGGATGCGAGGGCCAGCAGCACGCCCGCGCTGCCGGTGGCCACATCCATCGACAGCCGGAACAGATGCGTGCCGGGGAAGGCGACATGGCCCTGGTACGGCACGGCGTGCAGTGCCAGCCATTCCAGGTGCTGATCCAGGGCCCGTGACGCGAGCGGGTCCGGTTCGCGTCGTAAGCCCGTGGCCAGCGCGCCGATCAGACCGGCACGGCCGAGCATCAGGCCAGGCTGGATCACGAACTCGGCCAGCAGCGCCCGGCGCAGCCTCGGCAGCTCGCTCGCCACGGGCGCCGCGGGCCACGCGGTCAGCAGTTCCTCCATCGCGATCGCGATGCCCGCACTGCCGACTTCCAGGTACGGCAACGTGTTCTGCCGATCCCGGACTTGCAATGAGCCGTCCGGTGTCCGCGCGCACTCCATCAGGTCGCGGCGTATTGCCAGGTCAGCGTGGTCGAGCCAGCTGCGATCCCTGGTGCGTTCGAAGAGCCGGAGGAACAGCAGCGCGGGCCCGGACCAGCCGTGCATCAGCCCAGCGCGGCCACGCGTCGGCAGGGGCGCGTTCTCCAGCATGTGGGTCAGCCGGCCGCCGATCTCGATCGCGTGCCACAGATGCCCGGCGTCCTGCCTGTTGGCCGCGAGATGCAGCAGGTTGAGCCCGATCCCGGCCAGTCCGGTGCGCAGGCTGTGGCACGTGATCGACGACAGCTGCGGCTCGACCTTTTCGATCAGCTCGTCGGCGTCGTCGTGGTAGCCGAAGTTGTCCAGTACGTGGATCGTGCCGTGCGCGCCGTCCCAGAATCCCGCTGTGGCAGGGGGTTGCCTGCGGACCGCGTCGATCAGCCACTTCTCGTGGGCGGGAAACCGGCCGAAACCGCTGACGTCCAACGCGTGCAGCACTCCTGCGGCGCCATAGCCGAAGCCCGTGCCGCCCGTGGCGAATTGCTGGATGTCGCCTGGGAAAAGGCGATCCGTACGGTGTGGCGTCGCGCTGGCGAGCACACCGTCCGCAATGGACCTGCGGACCGACGTCCAGTTGATCTCCGGCTGGTCCAACGGGGTCCGCCTGCGGGCCGAGCGCGCCGAGCGTGGCCGCAGTTCGGCGAGGACTTCCTCGAGGTAGCCCAGCGGCAGGTCGAACCGTTTGCGGACCTGGCGGACGAAGTCGGCGAGCTTGTCCGGTTCGAGGTCGAGCACCATCGTCATCGGCAGGAACATCCACAGCCGCAGCACGGCGAAGGCGTAGCGGTCGACTTCGTATCCGCTGCGGTCCACGGGCGCGCGGAATCCCGGTGTGCCGCCGCTGGGCCTGCGCCGGTCCACCGCGGGGAACGCCAGCTCGAAGTCCACAAGGGACACTGAATCGTCGTCGTCGACGATGATGTTGCGGTCGTTGAGGTCGCCGTACACCAGGCCGCGGCGGTGCACGTCGGCCAGGATGCGTTCGACCCTGGCCAACAGTGCCAGTGCGCGTTCGACGTACCGGCTGCGGTCGCTTTTGGTCAGATCCCGTTGTGTCAGTGGATAGTTGCGGGCGAGCCAGCGGCTGAGCGGGACCCCGGGCATCGGACTGATCAACAGGACTTCGTTGCCCGCCACCGAGATCCGTCCTTGCAGTTCCGGCGTTCCCGGCACACCCGACAGCCGGATCAGCGTCCGGGCTTCGCGATCGAGCCTGGTGACCGCGTCGGTGCCGTCCGGGTCCAGTCCGGTGTGCGGCCGGGCCTCCTTGAGCACGACCTGACGACCGTCGGACCGGCGGTGGGCCAGGTACACACCGCCCGCGTTGGTTTGCTGCAAGACCTTGACGACCTGGTACCTCGAAGCCTCGCCTGGTTGCTGTGCGTTGAGGTGCGGGCTGAGGTAATCGGGCACTTCGAGCCAGTCGGGCAGGCCAACCGGCTCGGGAACGACTTCGCCGTCCGGGCGTTCGAGCGCCGGTATCACCGCACCCCGTGAATCGGTGATCATACGTTCGACAAATCCGCCGTACCGCACGTAAAGCGGCCCATCTGCATAGCGCAAGTCGCCAGGGATATACGGACCACGCACGCCGTCCAGTTGGCGGTTCAGGTCGTCAAGAACGCGTTTCAGCTGCCGGTCCCCGGTCGGGTAAATCGTGATCAATTTTCCACTCGCCGACCGATCGGCGTACTTCGCGTTACGATTCGCGTAAATACGGGGTGAGCGCAGGAATTTGAAGGGCAGCCGGGCGGCGACGCAGTAGGGCCGCACCACTTCGAGCACCCGTGCGGCATCGGCGCCGGTCGCGGCCACGTGCACCTTCCACCCCTGCATCGGCAGGTCCACACCCTCGGGAAGACAGACGTGCCAGTCGCCGCGGTCGAACCGGTGCCAGCCCGTGGCACAACCAGAAAGCGAACTGACCCAGCTTTCCAGCGTCTCGATTCCATAACCATCGGCGTCATAGAAGTAACGATCCGCGAAACAGAACGCCTCATAACGCAGATCCATGCCGGCAAGCGCCTCCCCTATCGAAATCCGCCATTCGCGCCCAAGCAGGAAATAATTTCCGCACGAAACCAACCGGCAGGTCGATCCGCCGTTCGAGGGTTCACACTGCCAATTAGACGACTGGACGCATTTACTACTCCCGAGTATCCGAGAGCGGTCTGTCAGAAAATGACGAAAACCACCCGATCGCCGCTTGCGACTCCGCCATATGCAGCATTGCCGCACGGTCCGGCCCGGACTATCGGCAGCTACGGAGAGTAGTGGATCTACCGAGAGTGTGTCGCCTGATAAGAGGTTCACTCCAATGACGCTTGACAACGGCATTAATGTGCTTGACGTGCATCGCATGTTTCCGATCACCCCGCCGCCGGCCGCCTAGGCGGGGCTGAGCTGCCACCACGCGCGGATGTGACTGCCGCGCGCTGTGAACCATGCCTGATCGCCCCGCGGACGAACAGCACCTGTTCCTTCTGCGCTGGAGCGTTTTTCCTTGTCTACCAAGCTGTTTCTGATCCTTGCCGGTGTGCTCTGGGGAACCGGCGGCCTGGCAGGCGCACTGCTGCAAAACCTGGCAGGCCTGCACCCATTGGCGGTGGCGGCGTACCGCCTGCTCCTCGGCGGAGCCATCGCAACGGTGTTTCTGTCCACACAGATCCGACGCCTGCGGTTCACCAAAGCGGTGACACGAAGGCTGCTGGGAGTCGGCGCGCTGCTGGCGATCTTCCAAGCTAGTTACTTCGGTGGCGTGGCTATGACTTCGGTCAGCCTCGCCACGTTGGTCACCATCGGCAGCTCGCCGGTGATCCTCGCCGTGGTCAGCGCCGTCCGCTCCCGACGGCTTCCCAGTCCGCGAACGCTGTTGTGCATCGTGCTGGCGTTGACCGGACTGGCATTGCTGGCGGGGATGCCGTCCACACGGGACATCTGGCACACCGTTATCGGAATCGCGCTGTGTCTCGTGGCGGCGTCCGGATTCGCGGCATTCACCGTGATCAACCGGGTTCCCGTACTCCCGGCGGGACCAACGATCTCACTGGGCCTGCTGATCGGCGGGCTGATCTTGCTGCCCGTCGCGTTGCCACTGGGCATGGCTTTGCCTTTGCGGTTCGACGTTTTGATGACAGCGTTGTTCTTGGGCTTGGTGCCCACCGCGGTGGCGTACGGCTCGTATTTGCTCGCTCTGCGAGGCGCGAGTGCAGTGGCCGCAGCACTGTCAGCGGTGCTCGAACCGTTGACCGCAACAGTGTTGTCGGTGCTGTTCTTCAACGAATCGCTCGGGGCCGTCGGCGTGATCGGCGCGGTGCTGCTCGGAATCGCACTGGCGGTGAACTATTCCGCCGAGAGCGGATCTGCTCAGAGTGAACCGTCGTTGCCGGTCCGGCGGCCCGATGCTGGAGTGGGAACATGAGCGAGCCCAAGAAGAACGCCCTCGTGCTGCACCTCGCGAGCGGCGGGGAGCCACTGGTGTACGCGCTGTCCGTGGCGGCCGCCAAAGACATGAGCGGCCGACTGCAGACGTTGATGACGTCCGGCGCAGTGGACACCCCCGAGTTGGAGGACGGCTCACGCGTCGCCATCAACTTCAGCCACGTGGCCACCGCGCACTTCGACGAACTGCCACCGCTGTCACGGGTGTACGGCAGCGCAGCCAAGGGCGGCCGCGGCTTCAGGGGGTAGGTGAGACGGTCCGTTTGCGGCCTTTCGCGCGAACGGACCGTTCGCAAATCCAGCTGTCTACAACCCGCTGGTAGCCCGGTTGACCTGCCCATATCCCGATAGACTGGCAGCGGGGTCGCCCCCGGGAGTGGCCGGGGCCTGTTCTGGGCCGGTTGGTGTCAAATGGGCCGTGGCCGTCAGAGTTGGTAGAGGCGGGCCCAGTTTTCGCGGCTGGTCAGCTCTGGCATTGCTGCCTTGTACTGGTGCTGGATCGCGTTGCCTTCGGCTATGAAGCGCTTGAGCACGGCTGCGGACTGCTTGCCTAGCTTGAGCATCAGGTCGCGGTCGTATTTGCGCAGGCGGACGCCTTCCTGGGATGCGTCCGTCACGGCTACGTTCGCGAACCGCGAGACGTGCCACCAGGTTGCGTCCTCGAGGCTGACCGCTCCCCTGTCCAGTGAGTGCTTGCCCAGCAACTGGTTGGCGACTTGTTGGAGCAGGCGCACCGGCTTGTTCTTGGGCGATGGGCCTGCTGGGATCAGGGGCAGTTCGCCGTTCTGCAGTTCCGGCACATCCGCTGGACTGTGGCGGAATGTGTCCGGGTATTGGGCGCGTAGGGCGCGGATCTCCGCTACCACCGCCGCGCCGCCGTCCTGCAGGATCGATGGGCCGACGAGGAAGTCTTCTACTGCTTTGAGCATCGTGGCCGCTAGGCCGTACTGCATCGACAGCAGGTATCGGGTCAGTTGGGCGGCGATCACTCGGGCGACGCGCTTGGTGTTGAACGGGCTGTGCAGGGCTGCCGTGATCATCGAGTTGCGCAGGTTGAAGTACCTGTGCCAGTCGTCCCAGTCTTTCCACATGAAATCGGCGTGCCATACCGCCGCGCCCGGCAATGTCACCGTGGCGAAGCCGGCGGCTTTGGCGCGGTAGCCGTATTCCGCGTCGTCCCATTGGAAGAACACCGGCAGTGGGTAGCCGACCGCTTGGACTATCTCCGTGGGGATCAGGCAGGACCACCAGCCGTTGTAGCCCGCTTCCACTCGCCTTTCCTGGCGGTTCGGCTTGCCGGAGGCATCCACGCCAAGCAGGTCCGCATTGGACAACGCGCCTTCGGAAACCCTTCCCGCGGCAAGGCCTTCCAGGTCCGCGTACTCCGCACCGACGTGCAAGTTGTTGGGGTGCAGCAGGTTCAGCATCTGGCCGCCGACGATCACCGGGTGTGCCGTGCGGTTGGCGAACGCCGTCAGGCGGATCGCGATGTCTGGCTCCAGCAACACGTCGTCGTCCATGAACAGGACGTTCGCGTGGTCGGATTGCTTGGCGGCCTCGAACAACCCACGGGTGAAGCCTGCGGCGCCGCCGAGGTTCGGCTGCTGGATGTACGCCAGCTTCTTGCCCAGTTTCTTCGATACCTCAGCGAACTTCGGCCGTGAGTCCACCGTGTCCGTGCCTTGGTCGGCCACATAGATCGTGTCCACCACGGCAAGTGCTTCGGGGTCCGCGGCCAGGGCTTCGAGGGTGTTCAGGCAGTCATCGGCACGGTTGCACGTGCAGATCACCACTGCCGTCGGGCGCAAGGTCTCCGGCGGGGCGACGGTCCAGCGGACCTGTGACACGGTCAGCGTCTCGCCGACGCCGGTTTCGATGTCGAGCCACAACGCGCCGCCGTCGATGAACCGGTCGAGTTTGGCGGACAACGTGACTGGGCCGTCAGCGGCAACAACCGATGAGGCGACGGTCCGGGACACGCCCTCGTAGTCCGAGGCGTGCACGGTCAAGCGTCCGGTGCCTGACGCGACGAGCTCGACGGTCACCTCGCGCACGACCGTCCAGCGCTGCCAGTAGCTCGCGGGGAAGCGGCCGAAGTACGTGTTCATCGACACGGCCGACGACGGCTCGACGGTCACACCGTCACGCGAGCGCTTGGCCGTGCCGGAGGTCACCTGGGCATAGAGGTCGTCGCTGACGAGCGGCGACGGGCCGCCGAACAGGGCGCGCTGGGTGACCAGCTGGGCGGGCTTCTCCGGGGCGCGACCGTTGCTCCGCGCGCGGGGCGTGCTGGTCCGGGCCGGTGCGGTTTTGCCGGGCATCGCGCCTCAGTCCTCCAGGACGGCTCTCAGTCGCGGAACACCACGGTCCGCAGCATCACGAAGTTGATCAATGTAGCCGTGCCCTGGGCGATCACCCACGCCACGGTGAGGTGCCACCGGAAGTCACCGAGCAGGTGCAGCATCAGCGCGTTCACACCCACGTTCACGAAGAACGTCGTGGTGTAGAGCAGCATGAACTTCGCGACCGGCGCGGTACCGCCCGTGGCGTTGAACGTCCAACGCCGGTTGATCAGGTAGGCGGTGGTGGTACCGAGGATGAAGCTTATCGCCTTGGCCAGGTGCACCCACGCGCCCATTGCCACCAGTGCCTGGTAGCTGCCGTAGTCCACCGCCGCGGCCAGCACGCCGACCACGACAAAACGGATGATCTGGGTGAGCAAACCCACACTTCGCGAACCGGTGGGAGAGCCAGTGTCCACTGCCGTCACCATGATTCCTCACTGCTCGGCGCCCCAAGCAGTCTAAAAGTCGGCGCTGGGTACGCTCAGCCGGGTGGATGCCGAGTTGCGAACGCTGGCCGGCTGGGGCCGGACAGCGCCGAGTACCGCGCGAGTCGTCGTCCCACGGACCGTCCAGGAAGTGATCGATGCGCTGCGGTCCGCCGACGAGCGCGGCGTCATCGCACGCGGCCTCGGCCGTGCGTACGGCGACCCTGCGCAGAACGCGGGTGGCCTGGTCATCGACATGACGGGCCTGGATCGGATCCACTCCATCGACGTGGAGACCGCCACGGTCGACACCGCCGCCGGCGTGAGCCTGGACACGCTGATGCGCAGGCTGCTGCCGTTCGGCCTCTGGCTGCCGGTGCTGCCGGGAACGCGGCAGGTCAGCGTGGGCGGCGCGATCGGCGCCGACATCCACGGCAAGGCACACCACGTGGAAGGCAGTTTCT
Organism: Kibdelosporangium aridum; assembly: GCF_900176515.1. GTDB lineage: Bacteria > Actinomycetota > Actinomycetes > Mycobacteriales > Pseudonocardiaceae > Kibdelosporangium > Kibdelosporangium aridum. The sequence goes on along the minus strand of NZ_FWXV01000002.1, from coordinate 1,575,099 downwards.
GCGACCACGTCGAGTCCATGGACCTGGTCACCGCGGACGGCCAGATCCACACGCTCACACCGGACGACGACCTGTTCTGGGCGACTGCGGGCGGCATGGGCCTCACCGGCGTGGTCGTGCGGGCGAAGTTGAAGCTCAACCGGGTCGAGACGGCGTACTTCAAGGTCGACACCGAGCAGATCGACAACCTCGACGAGCTGATGGCCCGGCAGTCGGTCGACGACGACAAGTACCTCGAGTCGGTCTCCTGGTTCGACACCACAGCCACCGGCAAGCACCTCGGCCGCGGCATCCTGACCAGGGCGAACCACGCAACGCTCGACGACCTGCCGCGCAAGCTGCGGGCCAGCCCGTTGAAGTTCGACGCACCTCAGCTGCTGACCATCCCGAACATCTTCCCGCCCGGGCTGCTGAACAAGCTGACCGCGCGGGCGTTCTGCGAGCTCTGGTACCGCAAATCGCCGACCAGGCACGGCGCGATCCAGAACATCACGATGTTCCTGCACCCGCTGGACATCCTCGGCGAGTGGAACAGGGCCTACGGGCCACGCGGCTTCCTGCAGTACCAGTACGTCATCCCGTTCGGCCAGGAAGAAGCGGTCAAACGCAGCGTGCGGATGATGGTCGAGCGTGGCCACGTCTCGCTGTTGAACGTTCTCAAACGGTTCGGTGAAGGCAACCGGTCCCCGTTGTCGTTCCCCGAGCCGGGCTGGACGCTGGCAGTCGACCTGCCGGTCCGGCGCGGTCTCGCGGAACTGTGTGCCGAGCTCGACGAGCTCGTGCTGACCGCCGGTGGGCGGCTGTACCTGGCCAAGGAGTCCAGGACGACGCCCGAGGCGATCGAGAGGATGTACCCCCGGATCGACGAATGGCGAAAGGTGCGCGCCGATGTCGACCCGACCGGAATCTTTGTCTCCGATATGGCCAGAAGGTTGAGGCTTACGTGATCGACGCGGTTGGCAGCCCACAGTCCCTGTTGTTGCTCGGCGGCACCTCCGAGATCGGCCTAGCGGTCGCTGAGCGATACGCCCGTCAGCGCCCGTCGTTGCGGGTCACGTTGGCGGGCCGCCCGTCCGACCGTCTCGACGCCGCGGCCGCGCGGCTGCGCGAGGCGGGCGCGACTGTCAGCACGCTGCCGTTTGACGCCCGGCAGCCCGACACACACGTCGAGGTGATCGAGAAGGCGTTCGCGGACGGCGACATCGACGTGACGATCGTGGCGTTCGGCGTGCTCGGTGACCAGGAAGAGGCGTGGACGAACGTCGACGTCGCGCGCGAGCTCGCCGAGATCAACTACGTGGCCGCGTTGACCATCGGCGTGCCGCTTGCCGAGCGCCTGCGCAAGCAGGGCCATGGCTCGATCGTCGCGTTGTCGTCCGCTGCCGGTGAGCGCGCTCGCCGGTCGAACTTCGTGTACGGCTCGACCAAGGCCGGCTTCGATGCCTTCTACACGGGCCTGACGTACGCCCTGAAGCCGCACGGTGTGACCGTGACGGTCGTCCGGCCGGGCTTCGTGCGCACGAAGATGACCGAGGGCCTGAAGGAGGCCCCGCTGTCGCAGACCGCCGACCAGGTCGCCGACATCATCGTCAGTGCCGTGCGTAACCGCCGCGAGCAGGTATGGGCGCCCGCGGCCATGCGTGGCGTGATGTCGATCCTGCGGCACGTGCCGCGACCGATCTTCCGCAAGCTGCCGTTCTAGACGATCTCGATCGTCACACCAGGCAAAGAGGCAACCGGCGTCCGCCCCGCGACGGGGCGGAACGCCGCGACCACCTCGTCGAGGGCAGCCTCGGGGATGGCCACAGTCAGGATCCCGTCTTGGGACTGCTCGGCGGAGAACTGGTCCGCCGGCAGGAAACCGACGGCTTGCTCGGCAGACGCGACCAGCAGGCCGTAGCCGAAGGGCAGCCTGCCGCGCAGCGTGCGACCGATGCGTTCGGCGGGCTTTGTGCCGAACCGCAACGTCACGCCCTCGCTCAGGTCCCACTCGGCCACGTCGACCATCAGCTCGCCGCTGTTCGAGCCGTCCCGCTCAACGCCTGCCCGGACTTGCTCGAGCAGCTCAGGCGTCAGCAGCGACGTCCGGTCGATGTCCGTGACGGACAGCGGCATCCGGGGCTCGAACAACGCCAACAGGGCTTGTGTGTGCCACTCGGCCGCAGCCTCGTATTCGTCCGGCGTGAGCCCGACGAGCTGGAGGAACTGCACGGCGCCGTTGGGGGTGTCGATTTCGCCGAGCTCGGGGTCCTGGATGAACGCGAGCGTACGAATCAGTGAGTCCGCACTGTCCGCCGCGATCGGGCCGTTCGCGTCGATGTGATGGCCGGGCGCGAACCAGTTGCCCGTCTGGATGACGTAGCGGGCCAGGTTCTGCATCAGGTTCGCCGGCCAGATCGGGGCCTCGGTCTGGTCAGCCCGGCGAACCAGCCGGAACGTGAACTCGAAGCCCCAGCCGGAGGCGTCCGCGTCCTCGGATTCCTTGTCGTACAACTCGGACATGCCGTAGCTGACGTAATGCCAGTGCGGCACGGGCTCGGTCCGCGTGTACGCGCTGACGCCGTCGAGCGGGTCCTCGCCGCCCAACGACCATTTCAGCAGCGTTCCCCAGTGCTGGGGCTTCTCGTCGCCGTAGATCCGCGCACACGCCGCGTCGATCGCTGACCAGCCGGGGGCATCGTCCATGCCGGAGGAGCCTAGATATAGACCGCCAACGCGAGGGACGCGACCCACGCGACCCCGAGCACCTGCAGGACACGGTCCTTCAACGCGATGTCCTCCGGCGCCCCAGCCGTACCGCCGTCGACGTCGACGGCGTAGCGCAGCACGGCGATGACGAACGGGATCATCGACACCGAGGACCAGACCGAGTTGTGGTGGTCCTGCCGGATCTCGAACGCCCACAGGCCGTAGGTCATGATCACCACAGCGGCCGAAGTCGCCCAGACGAACCGCAGGTAGCTGGCCGAGTACTTGGCCAGCGACGCCCGGATCTTCGCGCCGGTCTTCTCGAACAGGGTGATCTCGGCATAGCGCTTGCCGGACACCATGAACAGCGAGCCGAACGCGGTGACCAGCAGGAACCACGGCGAAAGCGGGATACCCGCGGCCGCGCCACCGGCGATCGCGCGCATCAGGAAGCCGGAGGCCACGATGCACAGGTCGATCACTGTCTGGTGCTTCAGGCCGAAGCAGTAACCGAGCTGGACGAGCTCGTACACGCCGATCACGACGGCCAGCTGCCAGCTGGCCACAAACGAGATGCCGAGCGCGCCGAGGAACAGCACGGCCGCGATGGCCCAGGCAAGCTGCGTGGGCACGATCCCGGCCGCAATCGGCCGGTTGCGCTTGGTCGGGTGTGCGCGGTCGGCCTCGACGTCCAACGTGTCGTTGACGAAGTACACGGCCGAAGCCGCGAGGCAGAACGCGACGAACGCGATACCGGCGTCAGCCAGGACCGTGGTGTCGGTGAGCCGCGACGCGGTGAACGGCGCGGCCAGCACCAGGATGTTCTTGATCCACTGACGTGGCCGCGCGGTCCTGATCAGGCCGGCGACCACGCTGGTCGATGCCTTGGGCGCCGCAGCTTCAGTCGCTTCGTCCACTTTGTTGCCCATGGCTTCCTTTCCTGCCGTTCAGCTTGCGGCGCACTATCCCGCCGATGGCGGCACCGAGGACGGAGCCGGCCACCACGTCACTGGGGTAGTGCACGCCGAGCACCATCCTCGACAGGAGCATCGGCGGAACCAACATCGGTGATAGCCGCCTGCCGGTAAGGGCTCCATAAACAACGGCGGCGGCTGTCGTCGAGGTCGCGTGCGCCGACGGGAAGCTCAGCTTCGACGGCGTACCGACATGCACCTGCACAGTCTCGTGATCCGGCCTCGTTCGCCTGACGACGCGCTTGACCACAACGGACGCGGCGTGAGCGGCGAACACAGCGCCGGTGGCCACCATCCAGTCCTTACGGCGCTCGCGGTCGACGGCGGCACCCACCGCCCCGACCGCGAGCCACCCAAGGCTGTGCTCACCGAAGAACGACATCCCGCGGGCGACCTTGAGCACCGCGGGAGTCGCAATCGCGCCCTGCACCGAAGCCAGGACCGCGATCTCCTTCGAATCAGGCATCAAGCGACCCGTCGAGCGGTGCACCCGTGGTCAGGTGCGGCGCGACCTTGTTGTCGAACGTGCTCAGCGCGGATCCGATGGCCATGTGCATGTCGAGGTACTTGTAGGTACCGAGACGGCCACCGAAGATGATGTTGCGCTCCTTGGCCTCGCTCTTGATGAGCTCGCGGTAGCGCTCCAGCATGCTGCGGTTCTCGGGGGTGTTGATCGGGTAGTACGGCTCGTCGTCTTCCTTGGCGAAGCGCGCGTACTCCCGGACGATGACGGTCTTGTCGGTCGGGTAGTCCCGCTCCGGGTGGAAGTGGCGGAACTCCAGGATCCGGGTGAACGGCACGTCCTCGTCGGCGTAGTTCATCACCGAGGTGCCCTGGAAGTCACCGGTGGTCGAGACGACTTCCTGCTCGAGGTCGACCGTGCGCCAGCCCAGCCGGCCTTCGGAGTAGTCGAAGTAGCGGTCGATCGGTCCGGTGTAGACGGTCGGAGTACCAGCCGGGATCTGGGTGCGGACGTCGAAGTAGTCCACGTTCAGCCGCACCTCGATGTTCGGGTGCTCGGCCATCTTCTCCAGCCACGCGGTGTACCCGTTCTTGGGCAGGCCCTCGTAGGTGTCGTTGAAGTACCGGTTGTCGTAGTTGTAGCGGACCGGCAGGCGCGTGATGATGCCCGCGTCCAGGTCCTTCGGGTCGGTCTGCCACTGCTTGGCGGTGTAGCCCTTGATGAACGCCTCGTAGAGCTTGCGGCCGATCAGCGAGATCGCCTTCTCCTCGAGGTTCTGCACGTCCTTGGCGTCGACCTCGGCGGCCTGCTCGGCGACGAGCTGGCGGGCCTCGTCCGGGGTGAACGCGCGGCCGAAGAACTGGTTGATCATCGCCAGGTTCATCGGCATCGGGTACACCTGGCCCTGGTGGTTGGTGTAGACCCGGTGCTTGTAGTCGGTGAACTCGGTGAACTGGGTCACGTAGTCCCACACGCGCTTGTTCGAAGTGTGGAACAGGTGCGCACCGTACTTGTGGACCTCGATGCCGGTCTCCGGCTCGGCCTCCGAGTACGCGTTGCCACCGATGTGCGACCGGCGCTCGAGCACCAGGACGCGCTTGTTCAGCTTCGTCGCGGTCTGCTCCGCGACCGTGAGGCCGAAGAATCCGGCACCGACGATTACCAGGTCATAGCCATCGAAGTTCACGGGCGCTGAGGGTACCGACTCGACTGCGGCCACGTTCGACCAGCCCCTTTAACCGAGGAAGAAGTCCTGCGCAAGCATTATCACCAGGCGTGTCGTTCGGTGATACGTCACCTGTCGTTCATCAGGGTCAGCCCCCGGCGCCAGCCGTGGTGCGCGGGCTCCCCCACCCGTCGCTCGGCTGATCGCCGGGGGCGTTGCCCCCGCCCCTCCGGTGTGCTCGCCGGCACATCACAAGAGACGTGCGTGACGGGTAAGCGGTTCCACGTGATCACTCGAATGGAGCAATCCGCGCCTCCAGTACTCCGAAAGGCCGCTTGACCTCGTCCTTTTAGTCCACAGTGAAGCCTTCTTGTCATTCCGGCGAACGGCGTAATTCGATGAGATGATCACCAACATGAAGAAGACATGGGACGCGTCGCGGCCGCTGTCGCCGCCGTGGGCATCATGTTCGCCGGTGCTGGCACCGCCTGGGCCGACTGGGTCTACATCGGCAGCTACCCGAATGAGGCACAGTGCGAGGCTGAGGCCGTCAAGTACCGCAGCAGCGATGTCGGCGCCGCGTGCTACTACGACCGCGGCCATGCCGAGTGGGACCTCGTCATCTGGTCCATCGGCGGCTGAGCAGGCAGCAAGCGGAGGGCGGGCCGGGGGCTCGCCCTCTTTTGTTGTCAGCGCAACGCTGGCAGGACTTCCGCGGCGATGTCCTCGACGAGTTGCTCCGAGCCCGCGTAGATACCGTCGTGACGGGGCCACGGCACGGTCACGTCGGTGAAGCCCAGCGCCTCCGCGCGGCCGAGCACCTCGCGGAAGTGCTCGACGCTGGTGAGGACGTACTCCGGCGCGCCGTCGAGGTTCAGGTAACGATCGATGGTCGCCTGGTTGCGGCCCACTGTTTCCAGAGTCGATGCGAAACGGTTGGACACCTCGTCCACCGAAGCCCACCACGACTCCATGTCGTCGACGGGCCCGGCGCCTGTCGTCACCCAGCCTGTGCCGTAGCGGGCGGCCACAGTCATCGCTTTCGGGCCGTTGGCGGCCACGACGAACGGCAACCGTGGTTTCTGGACGCATCCGGGGGCGTTGCGGGCCTCGACGGCTTCGTAGTACTCGCCACGCCAGGTGGTCCGGTCTTGGCGGAGCAGCAGGTCGAGGAGTTCCACGAACTCGGCGAAACGGTCCGACCGGCTGCGGGGTGGGTCCGAGCCCATCACCTTCGTGTCGTAGCCGCTGCCACCTGCGCCGACGCCCAGGATGAAGCGGCCGTCGGAGACGTCGTCGACGGCCGTGAGCTCGCGGGCGAACGGGACTGGGTGCCGGAAGTTCGGCGAGGCGACCCACGTCCCCAGGCGGATCTTGGAGGTCACCATGGCCGCCGCGGTCAGTGTGGGGATGGCACCGAACCATGGCCCGTCCACCAGGCTGCGCCAGCCCAGGTGGTCATAGGTCCACGCGTGGTCGAAGCCGTATTCCTCCGCGGCACGCCACTTGGGCTCGGCTGCCCACCAACGATGCTCGGGGAGGATTTCGATACCAACTCGCACGATGATCGACCGTAGCGCTTTCCACTATCTGTCGCCCAGCTTACGGCCATTTGGACGCTCAAGTTGACGTCGATCACAAGGCTCGGTGCGCGGCGGGGCATCAGGCAGGATGGATTGTGTGGAGAAACCCCTGCTGATCGCCTCAGATGTCGATGGAACCTTGCTCGATGTGACCGAAACGATCACCACGCGTACCAAGGACGTCGTCGGCAGGGTTGTCGCGACCGGGACTCCTTTCCTGCTCGTCAGCGGCCGTCCGCCACGCTGGATCACGCCGATCGCCGCGATGGCGGACCTCAACGGGTACGCGGTCTGCGCGAACGGCGCCGTGCTCTACGACATCGGCAAAGACACTGTGGTGTCAGCGGAAACGCTCGATCCCGTGCTGCTGAGGAACATCGCGGACACGGTCAAGGATCTGCTGCCGGGATCGGTTGTCGCGGTGGAACGCCTCCCGTACAACGGAATCGACGAAACCTTTGTCTGCGAACCGGAGTACGCCAGCCCATGGGGCGACACGAAGATCGCTGAGCGCTCGCTCGCGGAGGCGGTCGGTCAGCCCGGGGTGAAGATGCTCATCCGGCACCGCGGGATGACCAGCGACGAGATGGCGCGTGCGGTTGTTCCCGTCTTAGCGGACGCGGCGAGCATCACCTACTCGACCAATCAAGGCCTGCTGGAGTTCTCCAAAAAGGACGTCACCAAGGCGACTGGGCTGGCCAAAGCCGCCGAGCTGTTCGGCGTCGCCAAGGCTGACGTGGTCGCGTTCGGCGACATGCCCAACGACATCCCGATGCTGGAATGGGCAGGCCACGGCGTCGCGATGAGCAACGCGCATCCCGACCTGCTCGCCGTCGCCGACGAGGTCACCGCGACCAACTCCGAGGACGGCGTCGCACAGGTTCTTGAGCGCTGGTTCTAGACACTGACCGTCGTCAGCCGCGTGAACTCGTGCAGCAGGTCGAAGCCGTCCCAGATGGCCGAGAACGTCAACGCCGAGCCAAACGGCACCACACGGTCGATCCCCCGGCCAGCGAGCGTGTTCACCAGGCCGATCAGCTCGTCGCGGGAGAACCCGAACACGCTGAGCGTCTGGTCCTTGCGCTCGATCGCGGGCACCAAGTCGGCCAGCCGGTCCACGGTCACCTGCGGGAAAGTGCCTGTACCCAGCCATTCCCGCACGAGCACCGTCGGCTCGGCGAGCTCAAGAGTCGCAAGGACGTTGCCGTCGAAGCGAATCGAGGTCGCCACACCGTCAGCAGCCGCGCCATACGTGGACACACGCTTCTGCACGGCCATCGCGGGATCGATGACCTCGCCTCGCGCGACCAGCACCTCGCCGAGCAACCGGCGGAACTCCTCGCGACCGGCCTCGGCCTTCTCGGCGTCCCCGACCCAGAACACCACCCGGGGCGAGGAACACGCGGCCTGGTCGAACCAGTACGAGTCGTTGTAGAACCCGACAGCCGCTTCCTTGCGCGCCTCAGCCGAAGCGGCTTGCCAACCGTCCACTGAGATCACCGCGAAGGACGCCCGGTCCGGGAAAGTCAGGTCACGGGCGTGCGGCGCCAACGGCAGCTTGCGGACCTCGTTGACCGACCGGTCGCCGCCCCAGATCACCCTCAGGTCGGCAGCAGCCGAGAAAGTCGCTGTGACAGCGTCATTCCGGTCGTACGTGACCATCCGCTGCGTCTGGACCACCGCGGGGTGCGCGTCGGCCAACGCCTCGTTCAGAGCGTCTACAACGGCCTCCGCGGCACCGGCGGAACGCGGCGAGATGCGCACGACGTTCCGGTTGCCCGCCAAGGCCGACAACGCCCACGAGTACACGAAGATCGTGTCCACATTGGCCGGTGGGATGTGGAAGACGAGGCCACGCGCGAAGCGCAAAGTGGACGCGTCGCCGTCGCTCAAGCGCGCCAAGGCTTTCGCGATCTCCGCCTTGCGCAGGAAGAAGCCGAGCGAGGCGAGCTCGGGGAACCGCCGGGCCACCGCGGGTGCGAGCAGTTTGCGCGCGAAGCTGGTCAGGAAACTGATGATCCGCTCGTCGCCGACCTTCAGCGGGCCGCCTTCGGGCTCGGCCGAGATCTCCGCCAGCAGTGCGTCGGCCGCGATGTCCGCGCCCGCCGGGAAACGCTGCCGCAACTTCACGCCGCCTGCCCTCCCGAGAACGTGTCCGAGCATCCGCGAGCTTCGGCCCTTGGCAGCCGCCCGAGCACCGAGAACCGCTTGCCCGGCCAGTCACCGTCGTCGATCCCGTTGAGCACACCGAGATCCTCGGTCAGCAGGACGTGTCCCGGGTAGGACCGGGGCAGTGTGCTGATCACCTCGATCACGCCGGGCTTGCCGACCGGCTGCTCCTGCCAGGTCTCCGGGTCGCGGATCACGATGTCGGCGAAATCGGGGCAGTACAACGAGTTCCCGGACGGTCCCTCCAGGAACACCGTGCCGATCTGCTCGATCATCCCGTAGTAGTTGTGGATCCGGGTCAGGCCGGTGTCCTCGGCGAACCGGCGGCGGAACTCCGCGTTGTCGACCGACCGGTCGATCAGCTTCTTCCAGCCGCCGGAGTGGATCAGGATCCCGTTGGACAGGTCCAGGTTGTGCTCACGAGCGACCTCGTAGAGGTACAGCCAGACCATGAAGGTGAAGCCGAAGATCAGGAACGGCTCGTTGCCGTGCTTGGCCAGGAAGCCCTTGACCGCCTCGACGTCCGGCTGGTCGTTCTCGTCCAACGCGTACACGTGGTTGCGCCCGAACGTTGCCATGCCGAGCACCCCGGCGCCACGAGCGGAGAAGGACCGGCGGTTCTTGATGATCGAGACCGTGTCGACCATCAGCATCGGCAACCGCTTGCCACCCAGCACGGTCTGCAGCGTCGCGCCGAGCTGACGGGTCTGCGCGCCCGCGGCCTCCTTGTCCAGGTAGATCCGCGAGGCACCGGCGCCGGTCGTGCCCGACGAGGTCAGCGTCTTAAAGACCTCGGAGTCCGGCACGCTCTTCAGGTCGTGGTTCTTGAACATCCGCACCGGCAGCCACGGCAGGTCCGCGATCGAGTCGAAGTGCCTGCCGCGCTCGATCCCGAGCGCGCCGAGGACCCGGTCGTACGGCTCGCAGTTGGCGCGGTGGTGTTCGGTCAGTTCGGTCAGCTGTGGCAGCAGAGTGGCTTCGCGCTGGGCCTGGGTGAGCTCGAACAGGGCCGTCATACTCGGGCCTCCAGAGACCGGTAGTCGATCTTGCCGCTGGGCAGCAGGGGGAAGTCGTCGGCCGGCCGCACGTCGAAGCCGGTCACGTGCAGGTGCAGCCGCTCGGACAGCGTCTTGGCCGCGGCCTTGCAGGCCTCGGCGTCGGCGTCCTGCAGCCAGACGACCACCTTGTCGCCCGCGGGTACCGCGGCGGCCGGGCCGTATCCCTTCACGACCTGTTCAAGGTCGTCGAGATTGACCCTATTCCCGAACACCTTGCCGATCCGCTTCAAGCGGCCGGTGATGTACAGGTACCCGTCCTCGTCGAGGTGTCCGAGATCACCGGTGACCAGCACGCCACCGACCTCGTCACCGTTGGCCAGCTCGGCCTCGTTCTCGGCGTAGCCCATCATCACGTTCGGGCCGCGGTAGACGACCTCACCGTCCACACCGGGCGTGGTGATCTCGCTGCCGTCCTCGGCACGGATGCTGAACTCGCCACCGGGCAGCGCCGGTCCGGCCGAACCGAGCTTCTCAGCGAGCCGATCCGCGGGCACTGTGGACATCCGCGGCGCGGCCTCGGTCTGGCCGTACATCACGAACATCTGCCCGCCCACGGCGCGCATCTTGTCGTTGAACTCGGTGACCAGGTCGACGCGCAGCTTTCCGCCTGCCTGCGTCAAAGTACGCAGGCTCGGGTACTTCGCCGGGTCGAACCGCAAGCGCCGCAACATCTCGTAGTGGTACGGCACACCTGGCAGCGACGTGACCTTGTACGTCTCCACGGTCGTCCAAAATGGACGAGCCATGACGCCGTTGGCTTCCACGACAACGGTCGCGCCACGCAACAGGTGGCTGTTGAGCACCGAAAGCCCGTAGCTGTAGTGCAACGGCAGGTTGGTCGCGGTGACCTCGTCCGCGTCGATCCCGAGCACCTGCGCGATCGAGTCGGCGTTGTGCAGGATCGCCGACCGGCTCAGCCGCACCAGCTTCGGGTTGCCGGTCGAGCCGCTTGTCGGCAGCAGCACCGCCAGATCCGGATGCGGTTTCACGCCTTCCGGAGAGATCCGCTCCCAGGACATGCCGCGAAGGCGATAGCCCGCAGGCGCATTGCCCTCCGCACCAAGCACCGCAGCCGGGCGGAACCGGGCAACTAGCCCAGCCAGCACGTCCGCGTCCAGCGACGGGTCGATCATCGCGATCGCCCGGCCGGACTCGAAGGCACCGAGGTAACGCAGCACGCTCGGCATGTTCTGCGACATCCGGGCGAACAACACGCCGTCAGGCAGCGCGGAGAGTTCCTCCGCACTCTGCGCCACGCGCGCCGACAGGTCGGCTCCCGCGAGCACGGACCCGTCCACCGCGTCGATCAGCCGCGCCTGGGATCCGATGAGCGAGCTCACAGCACGAGCCCACCGTCGACACCGAGCACCTGCCCGGTGATGAAGGACGCGTCGTCGCTGGCCAGGAACCGGATCACGGCGGCGACCTCCTCGGGCTGGCCGAGCCGCCCGAGCGGGGTCTGCTTGGCCCGCTCAGTCAGCACGTCCTCGCTCAGATCGGCGGTCAGCTGGGTCTCGATCACGCCGGGCGCGACCGCGTTCACCCTGATCCCGTGCCTGCCCAGCTCCTTGGCCGCGGACTTGGCGATGCTGCTCACGGCCGCCTTGGACGCGGCGTACACGGTCTGGCCCGCACTGCCCTGTTCACCGGCGATCGAAGCGAGCACGATGATCGAGCCGGTGCGCTTGCGCATCATCACGCGCGCGGCGGCCTGCACGGAGTGCAGCGTGCCCGCGACGTTGATGCCCAGCGTGCGGTCCACGGCGTCGGCCTTGACCATGCCGAGCAGGCCGCCCTCCATGATCCCGGCGTTGGCGACCATGATGTCGAGCCTGCCGTGCTCCTTGGCCACGGAACGAACCAACGAACCAACGGCGTCGGCATCGGCGACGTCAAGGCCGAGCCCGGTGCCACCGAACTCCTCGGCGACCTGCTTGGCGACGGCCTCGTCCCGGCCGGTGATCACCACGGTGGCACCCGCCTGCGCGAGCGCCTTCGCGGTGGCGAGGCCAATGCCCCTGGTCCCACCCGTGACCAGGGCAACCCGTTCAGCGAGCGGAGTTCCAGAAGACAAAGCTCCAGGAGAAAATGTCACTTCGCTCCCATGGTGGTCAGCATGTCCACGGCGACCTTGAAGCTGCTCATGTCGATCACCTGGTCGGTGTCGAACTGGACGTCGAACTCGTCCTCGATCGCCGCGACCAGCGCCATGTGCCCGACCGAGTCCCACTCCTCGATGTCGCGGTACTTCAGGTTCTCGACGTCGAAGTCGGCGTCGAGCTGCATCGTCTCGATGAAGACGGTGCGCAGCCGGTCGTTGAGTGACATGACTCTCCTTCAGTCCTGGGGTGCCCGGTCGGCCCACGCCTTGAGCAGGGCCGCCACCTCGTCCGGCAGACCGGCGGGAACTTCGGACTCCTTGCCGGTCAGGAAACCTTGCAGTGCCGCGATGGCCTCTTCGTCACATCCCCTGCGCTGAAGACCCACGACGTTGATCCCGGAGGTACGGGCCGGGTTGCCCAGTGTGATGGTGAACGCGCCCACCTCCTTGCGGATGGCGGAGCCGAGGCCGACCATCGCGCCGGGGCCGATCACGGTGCGCTGGTGCACGACGGTGCCGAGGCCGAGGTTGGAGCCCGCCCAGATGTGGCAGTGGCCCGCGACCTGCACCGCACTGGTGAGGATCACACCGTCGTCGATCGTGCAGTCGTGCGCGACGTGCGCGCGGCCCATCACGTAGCAGTCGTCGCCGAGGCGGGTCGGCTCGTGCACACCCTGGTTCACGGTGACGAACTCGCGGATCTTGTTGCCGTCGCCGATCACCACGCCGGGGCCTTCGACCTCGCCCTCCCAGCCGACCGGGTGCGCGCCGCGCAGGTACTCCGCGGGGCCGCCGATGCTCACGTGCGGGCCGATCCAGTTGCCGTTGCCGATCCTGGCCGGGCCGACGATGACTGTGTACGGGCCGATGACGTTGTCGTCGCCGAGCTCTACGCCGTCGCCGATGATCGCCGTTGGATGGATTCGGTTCGCCACTGGATGTCAGTCCTGCCCGGGTTTGGTGGTTGTCACGCACGTTCCCGCCGCGCAACCGCAGAACGCGTCCGTACTGTGACGAAGGCCGGCGAAGGCAACGTGTGGACCCGCACGCTTCAGGCGGGACCGGGAAGTCACTGTACCGGACGCGCCACGGGCACCTTGACCGCTACTGCTCCGACCAAGCTGCCTGGTCAACGCGGTTCTAGCGAGCCCACACACCGATGAAACCGCCACAGTCGACCCGCTGGCCGGTCAGCCTGAACCTCACCTGCACGACGCTCAAATCGGCGCTCCCGACCACTGGTGTGTCGGTGCCCACCGAGTCCGGCACCGGCTTGCCCTTGCGCATGTCGGCGACCTCGACGGTCTGGAACAGCACCAGGTAGTTGCCCTCGCGGTTCAGCTGATCGGCCGTCGCCAGCATCCGCTGAGCCGAGTCGTCGACGAGTTCGAGCGGCAGCGGCCAGTCCAACGGGAACGGGTTGCGCAGTTTCATCACCGGGTAGACAAACGCGTTGTCCGGAAGAACTGCGACCTTTTCGGCCGGATAGCGCTGCACGCAGTCTTTGATTTGCTGGACATAAGCGGCCACGCCCGGGCTTGTGCGGATGCCGTTCATTTCCGGCGCCACCGAACCGAGATTCACGGCAAGCTGATCGTGTGGCAGATCTGCGGCGATGCCCTTGTCGTGCGCCTGGACAAGCCCATAACCCGCTGCCGCCAGTCCGATAACGCCGAGGAGCGCGGTCACCACCCTCGGTGCGACTTTCACCTCGGGAACGGCGGAAAGCAGAAGTTCAAGCGTCGCCAAGACGAGTGTGCCCGCCAGCAGCGCCGGATAGTCGTATCCCCACGAGAGGCTGACCGAAAAAGCCAGAACCACGAGCAGAACCGGCCGCCACGGGAAATGCTTGTTCACCACCGCGTCGAGGCCGACGACCGCTACGAAGATCCATAAGATCTCGATCGCCCAGAACGGCGGATATTCCAACTCGGTCTGCACCAACGCGACGATGGTGAGCGTCGCACCGGTGCCGGCCAGCAGAATCCGCAGCCATATCCCAGCCGACCCGATCCGTTCGCGCAGCAGCCACAGGATGGCAATGGCCGTCGCGGTCGCGAAGACCCAGAGGATGGCCGTGCGCCATTCGGCCTGAGTCAGCTCCGGCAGCAGGTGGAAATCGTTCCCCCAGAACGAGACCAGCGACTCACCGTACGTCGGGCTCGCGCCGGTGAACTGCCGCAGCGCGTCGTCGAGCCCACCCGCGGCCGCTACGACCGCGACGTAGACGATCGGGAACCCACCGAGGCACAGCACGTCGGCCACGATCTGCTGCCAGGACTTGCGCTGCCGGCGAGCCGCCGGGTGCAGGAACAGCAGCAGCAAACCGATCGGTACGACAAGCGCGAAGCTCTGCTTGGTCATGACCGCGAAACCCAACAGGAACAGCCCGATCCGGCGTTGCCACCCGGAACCCGACCGCAGTCCGGCGTCGATCAGCCACCAGCCGACCGCGGACAGCATCAGCCCGTCGATGGTGTGCCAGGCCATCAACGTGAACAGGTGCAGGTTGATCAGCGCCGCCCCGGCGACCAGCAAGGTCCGCATCGGACCCCACTGCAACGGCGAGGTTCTGGTCAGCAGCGCGGCGCACGCGATCGTGAACACGATGATCTGGACCATCGCGATGTAGACCGACGAGATGAACAGCGGCGCCGGACTCAGGAAATCAATGGTGTGCAGCACCGCGGAACCGAGCGGCCGCGCGGACACGATGTCCGCGTGCGGGATCTCACCGTGCAGCAACCGCCAACTGCCGGCCAGGATGAATCCCTGGTCGGCAGGCGTGAATCCATATCGGGCGACTCGCGCCACGACTACGGCCGCAAGACCGAGAACCCAACTGATGTGCAATACCACTTTGGGCCACATTGGACGCTGTCTGCCGGCGTCGTCCGGCTGTACTGGGAGTACACGCGTTTCAGGCGTGAGTGTATCCACCACTGTCTGTCCCTTGGGTCAAGCGAAACCCCTACCGAAACTCCCCAGTCTCTCTATAGATAGATACGCAGCCGGTTGGGAAAAGTTGCCATCGGCCAAGGAGTTCTTCGATGATTAACCTCACTGAAACGCTCTGCTGAGCTGAACGGATCAACGCCTTTGATCCACCTGCTCACATTTCACGCGGACCAAGGCGCTTGGTAGACACGGTTGTTGACGCTGCGGTGTGGACCGAGCACCTCGCGCCAGCCCAGTCGCCGCAGTCCCGCGACCGCCGTGTTGTCGTCCCCCTCGAACACGACGAATCGCGTGCCGTACTTGCGGGCGATCATTTCCACCCGGTCGGCGGACAACTTCTGGTACACCTCCGGCCGGACATCGAGGCACTGGCCGAACCCGCCGAGGTCTTCGATCCGGTCCTGATAGTCCTGCCAGGCCGGACCGCCGTACGGGCCGCCTTTGCAGTCCGCGAGCACGCCCCGGGCAGTGGCGAGCCTCATGTGCATCGCCAACGGCGGAGCGATCAGCTGCTGGCCCGGTGGGACCACCCGCTGCACGGCCTCGCCCCATTCGCGCAGGTCGTCATCCTGGATGAAGGTCGCATCGAGCGCCTTGAGGGTGATGCTGGGGCTGTCGGTGATCGACAACGCGATCGACAACGCCATCACGGTCGCCGCCACCCGGACCGCGGCCTTGGTCCGGCTCGCCCAGGCGCACGCGACCGTCAACGCGAACGCGAAGACTGCCATCCACGGGCCACCGTTCGGCCGCTCCAGCGGGTACGCCGACTCGTAGAACTGCATGCCGACCACGTGGAAACCCAGGAACAGCACCACCCCGAGCAAGGCCCAGCGCTGCCATTCCTTGAACCGCCCGAAGATCGGCAGCAGCACGCCCCACACCGCGAACGGCATCAGCAGCACGTCCAGCCGGTAGATGTTCAGGCCCTGCGCCAGCACGCCGAGCGTCGGTACGTCCCAACGGTCCACCGTGACACCGACGAGCAGGCCGAACGCGGACAGCCCGAGTGTGGCCGCCCACACCGGCCATGACTGCCGTGTCATGTACAACACGGACAGCAGGGCGAGGCCGACCATCGCGATTCCCTGCCACAGCACCAGAGACGGCCAGCTCGTGGCCTCACAGTGGTACGGAATGAGTTTCTGGCATGCCTGGGCGAAGTCGTTCACGTTGCCGGCGACCGGCCGTGCTTTCAGTGCGGCGACCATGATCCCGAGGCAGGCCACGGCCGAACCGGCCAGCCACCAGTCAATTCGGCGGTTCCGTACAAAATGGACAACCGCGACGGCGGACAACAGCACCGCGGCCACGCCGCCTTGCTGGACATGCACGATCGCGGTGAGCAGCGCAACGATCCCGGCCATCCGATAGTTGCCGGTCAGCAGGGCCGCGAGGACCAGGTAGATCAGGAAACCTGCCAGCACCCCTGGCAAGGCGATCGCCAGCATCGGCGAACCGGTGCCAAGCAACCACCATGGCGTGATCCCGCCAAGCATGGTGACCATCACGGTGGCGACCCATGGATGCACAGGCGCCCATTTGTGCGCCAGCAGCACGGTTGCCGCGCCGAACACCACCAAACTGATTGCCCAGTAAAGGAAGTACACCGCGCCCAACTGGTCGATCGTCGCGCCGAACCACGTCACGACATCGAAGAACCAATGCGGCTGCGGCGCGTTTTCCAAAATCCAGTCATTGCTGAACTTCGTCGGGTCGGCCCAGTTGATGCCCTGCGGCGACAGGATCCAGTGGTCGACCTTGCCCGCCCCGTAGCCGTACCGCCAGTGCAGCAGAAAACCCAGGAGTGACGCGCTGAGCAGGGTCTGTAAAGCGCGGACGCCCAGGTCCCGCCGCACCTGTCTGTCCGGGGTGCCCGACGGCGGAGCACCGACGTGGACGTCCTTGTCCGCGACAGCAATCGTGACCATGACCCCAGACCCCCTGGAAAAAGACACATTGGACGATGGGGTGACGAGGTGGCGTCGCGGAAAAGTTGTCCTGACACAGCAGAAAACCCGGCAGGAAACTCTGCCGGGTTTTCAGTGTCGCGATGGATGGAAGGCTCAGGCCTCCGCGGGGACCTCCGCAGGTGTGCGCTTGAGCTTCGGCAGCACCCAGCCGACGCCGGCCGACAACACCTCGCCGACGATGAACATCAGGCGGGAGACCAGCGCGAACGCCAGCGCCTGGGACGCGGGAAGGGTGCTCGCGAGCACGCCGACCAGGATGGCGTCCCGGACACCCGCGCCGGACGGCAGGATGAACACGAAGATGCCGCCGAGCAGGCCGACCGAGATGGCGCCGATGGTCAGCAACCAGTCGCGGAAGGTCGGTGAACCCGCCGACTCGGCCAGCACCCACAGGTGCGTGCCGTAACACACATAAGAGGCAACCTGAACGCCGAGCAGCTTGCCGACGATGCCGTAGCGCAGCTCGTGGTCCAGCGGGGCCTTGCGCAGCAGCTTCAGCACGAGCGAAGTGCCCCAAGTCAACACTTTCGGGTGCAAAGCGATGATGCCGAGCGGCAGCAACGCGAACAGCCACACGGCATTCGGCGCATGATCCAGAACACTCGGCAGCGACAGCAATCCGAGCAGCGACATCGCGACGACCGAGACACCCAGCGAGATCAACGTGCCGACGAAGATCCGGGCCCGCGGCACACCGGCCTTGCGGCCGAGCTCCATCTGCAGCAGGTACGCCCACACCGAGCCGGGAACGTACTTGCCGAGCGAGCCGACCAGGTAGAACTGCGAGCCACGCAGGAAGCCGATCGGCTTGCCGAGGTCGTCGACCATGATCTGCCAGGCGTACGCGCCGAGGAAGATGCCCGCGAGCACGAACAGCTCGCTGATCAGCACGGCACTCCAGGACAAGGTCTTGAGCGTGGCCCAGACCTCGTTCCAGCTCTTGGCCACCTGCCAGCCCGCGAAACCGATCACCACGAGGACGAGGACACGCCGCGCCCACGCGATCACGATCTGCTTTGTGGACTTGGCCGGCGGGGCTACCGGAGCCTCCGCGTCTTCCTTCTTGGCATCGTCCTCGATGCTCGTCATATGGTCTCCGTGCTCGGTTGGCGCCTTGCTCGTCGACGGCGATGGGCCTTGGGGAACGCGCCTATGTGGACTTGGTAAAGACGCTCGCACGGCCGGAAAGGTTGTCTTGAGACCGTCGGGCATCGGCTAGGCGGCTCAAGGGTACAGGCGAGCGGCCGACCGTCTGGCAACGCCACCGCGTAGCTGCTCGATCCCGCAAACGGATCTTCGGTCGTGTCCGGGTAGCCTGCCCACGAAGTCCGCCTCAGGCACGTCCACCAGACCGGGGACGACCAGCCTCAATCGGAAGATGGAGAATGATCCCTATCACCGTGGTCGACGTCGCCGACGCCGAGCCATACGTACTGGAAGTCCTTCGCTCCGGCGTCATCGCGCAAGGCCCGATGGTCAAGCGTTTCGAAGACGCGTTCGCCAAGGTCGCGGGCGTCGAGCACGCGGTCGCCGTGAACAGTGGCACGACCGCGCTGGTCGCATCCATCGAGGTACTGGACCTGCAGCCGGGTGACGAGGTGATCACCTCACCGTTCACCTTCGTCGCGACGCTGAACGCGATCCTCGAGGCGGGTGCGTCGGTCCGGTTCGCCGACATCCGGGCCGAGGACTTCAACATCGACCCGGACGCCGTGTCGGCGGCTGTGGGCCCGCGCACCAAGGTTCTGATGCCGGTGCACCTGTACGGCCAGATGGCGGACATGACCAAGCTCATGCCGCTGGCCACGCAACACGGCCTGGCCGTTGTCGAGGACTCCGCGCAGGCCGTCGGCGCGACGCTGGACGGCAAGCCGGCCGGTAGCTACGGCCTCGGCTGCTTCTCGCTGTACGCGACGAAGAACATCACCACCGCCGAGGGCGGCGTGATCACGACGAACGACGCCGCGCTGGCCGACCGCCTGCGCGTACTGCGCAACCAGGGCATGCGTGCCAGGTACCAGTACGAAATGGCCGGCCACAACTACCGGCTCACCGACCTGCACGCCGCCGTCGGCATCCCCCAGCTTGAGAAGCTGCCGCAGATCACCGAGGCGCGCCAGCGCAACGCCGAGGCGCTGTCCAAGGGCCTGGCCGGCCTGCCCGGCCTCGAACTGCCCGCGGTCCTGCCCGGACGTACCCACGTGTGGCACCAGTACACGGTGCGGATCACCGAGGACGCGCCGATGAGCCGCGACGAGTTCTCCGCGAAGCTGCTGGAGAAGGGCGTCGGCAACGGCGTCTACTACCCGAAGGTCGCGTTCGACTACGACTGCTACCGGGACAACCCGAAGATCACCGCGTCGCTCGCGGACGTGCCGGTCGCGGCGAAGGTCGCGCAGGAAGTGCTGTCCCTGCCGGTGCACCCGAAGCTGACCGAGTCCGATGTGGACACCATCGTCGAGACGATCAGGGAGGTGCTGGGCGCATGACCACCGCACAGCCTCGTATCGCACTCGTCGGCTCCGGCCGGATGGGCTCGCTGCACGCCCGCGTGCTCGCCCAGTCACCGCGCACGAACTTCACGACGCTGGTCGAGAAGAACGAGGAGACCGGCCGCGCAGTCGCCGAGAAGTGGGGCGTGAACTGGGTCCCCGACTTCGACTCGCTCGACGGGATCGACGCGGTCGTGATCGCGGCGGCGACCGAAGCGCACTACGGCATCGCCAAGCGCGTGATGGAACTCGGCAAGCCGCTGCTGGTCGAGAAGCCGCTGACGCCGACGTACGCCCAGTCGGAAGAACTGGTGAAAGAGTCCGAAAAGCGCGGTTTGCCGCTTGTGTGCGGGTTCCTTGAGCGGTTCAACCCGGCCGTGATGACCGCCCGGCAGTTCGTCAGCGACATCGCCCAGATCCACGCGATCCGCCACTCGCCCTTCGTGCCGCGGATCAAGACCGGCGTGGCGACGGACCTGCTGATCCACGACGTCGACCTGGCGATCAGCTTCCTCGGCGAGAAGCCGAACGCGGTGAAGGGCTCGTTCGGCTACTTCCACGAGGAGTCCCGCTCGAACAACGCCGAGGACAGCGCGGACGCGACGATGTCGTTCCCGAACGGCGCGCTGGCGACGATCTCGGCGAGCCGGATCAGCCAGCGCAAGGTCCGCCAGCTGCACGTGCTGGAAATCGACCGGCTGACCGAGATCGACCTGCTCCGCCGCGACATCACGGTCTACCGCCACGTCGAGCACGAACCCGCACGCGACGGCGTCGGCTACAAGCAGCAGACGATCATCGAGATCCCGACCCTGATGCCCGGCGGCGAGCCGCTGGCAGCGCAGCTGGACCACTTCCTGAACCTGCTGGAAGCGGGCGCGGGCTCGGACGAGGTCGCCAAGGAGCGCGAGGCCATCCTGCCCGCGCACTACGCGATCGAGCAGGCCTCGTTGTCGGCGACCAACGGCCACCACTGAGGTTTTGAGCAAATGCGCCCAGGATCCCACGGTCCCGGGCGCTTTCGCATGTGCCTCCAGAGTGGCTTTCGGGCCCGAGAGCTGACGCGAGCGGCGAATAGCGCCTGGTCAAGCCCCTAATCGACGCATGTGGACAACCAGATTCGTGAACGGGCCGTTCATATGACAAGGGGTGGCAGACCTAACCCGGGAAACTGGGGCCTGGCTTGCACGGTACTGTGCGTGTCGCCCTCAACCGAGCAGTTCGTCAGGGAGTTCCGATGGCCACCGACCACGCGGTGTCACTCACTTACATCGTCCCCGCACACAACAGCACCGCCACGATCGAGGGCACACTCAAGGAGCTGCAGGACCGGCTGGCCGGCACGAACTCCGAGATCGTCGTGGTGGAGAACGGCTCGCGGGACAACACGCTCGAAGTGCTGCACAAGATCGAGGCCGACTGGCAGACCGCCGGGGTGCAGCTGCGGGTGACGAGCAGCAAGAAGGGGCTCGGCAACGCGCTGCGCAAGGGGATCGAGGAGAGCCGTGGTGAGCGGGTGTTCTTCGGTGCCGACGACTTGCCGTTCGGGTTCGACGACCTGGCCAAGGCCGAGAAGATCGACCACAAGCAGCACAAGATGGTCATCGGCTCGAAGGCCCACCCGGAGTCCGAGGTTGGCCGCGGCGTCCTGCGGGCCATTCTGACCTGGGGTTTCCTCACGCTTCGCTTCATCGTGCTCGGGATGCGCACTCGCGACCCGCAGGGCACGTTCGCCATCGACGGCGAGTGGGTTCGCTCGGTTGGGCCGCAGTTGACCGAAGAGGGCTTCCTGCTCACCACCGAGCTGACCTACCTGGCTGAGCGCAGCGGGATCAAGACCATCGAGGTGCCGGTGCGGCTGCGTGAGTCGCACGCCGCGCACGGCAGCCGGATCCGGATCAGCGACGTCTGGAAGATGGGCCTCGGCCTGCTGACGGTCCGCAAGCGGCACCGCAAGGGCGTTCGCCCGGTTGCTAACGTCGCCTAGTGCCGCATGTCGTTGTCATCGGGGGCGGGATCGTAGGTCTGGCGGTCGCGCGGGAATTGTCCGTGCGCGGCAACCAGGTGACGGTTCTGGAGAAGGAAGATCATTGGGCTGCCCACCAAACGGGCAACAACAGCAACGTCGTGCACGCCGGGCTGTACTACAAGCCCGGTTCGTTCAAGGCACGGATGTCCGTTGCGGGCAACAAGTCCATTGTGGCGTTCGCGCGTGAGCACGGTGTCGGCGTTGAGGTGTGCGGCAAACTCGTCGTCGCGACCTCCGAGGACGAACTGCCCGCGTTGTACACACTGGAATCACGGGCGAAGGCCAATGGTGTTCCGGCGGACCTGATCTCTTCCGCCGAAGCTCGGGAGTACGAGCCTGAGGTGTCCTGTGTTGCCGCGCTTCGCGTGCACAGCACCGGAATCATTGACTTCCCCGGGGTCTGCCAGGCGTTGGTCCGGTTGCTTGACAAGGCCGATCTGCGACTGTCCACTCCGGCATTGGGGATCCGGCCCGGCCGCACCGGGGGCGTCGAGGTCGCGACCGGCCGTGAAGTGCTGAAGGCCGACGCCTTGGTGAATTGCGCTGGCCTGCAAAGTGACCGCGTCGCGCGGCTGGCGGGATTGACGCCACGGGCCACGATCGTGCCGTTCCGTGGTGAGTACTACGAGCTCAGGCCGGAGCGCCGGCATCTGGTCAAGGGCTTGATCTATCCGGTGCCCGACGCGGCTTTGCCGTTCCTGGGCGTGCATCTGACCCGGATGCTCGACGGCAGCGTGCACGCGGGCCCGAATGCCGTGCTCGCGTTGCGGCGTGAGGGTTATCGTTGGCGTGACGTGTCCGTCGGCGATCTGCTGGAGACCGCGCGGTTCCCTGGTTCTTGGCGTCTGGCAAGGAAATTCGGCCGGACCGGTGTTGACGAGGTGCGGCGGTCGTTGTCCCGCAAACGTTTCGCCGCGAGTCTGGCCAGGCTCGTACCCGCTGTGCAGGCGGAGGACTTGGTTGCGGCGAATGCGGGTGTTCGTGCGCAGGCGTTGCTGCCGGATGGCTCGCTGGTGGACGACTTCCTGATCGAGACGGCGCCGCACCAGGTGCACGTGTTGAACGCGCCCTCGCCCGCCGCGACCAGCGCCTTGGAGATCGCGCGATACGTGGCCGATCAGGTCGTGGTCTAGCCCCAGCCCAGTTCGTGCAGGCGGTGGTCGTCGATGCCGAAGTGGTGGGCGATCTCGTGGATCACGGTCGTCACGATCTCGTCGACGACGTCGTCCTCGGTCTCGCAGATCTCCAGGATCGGCTGGCGGTAGATGCTGATGCGGTCCGGCAGGACACCGCCGTAACTCGACGTCCGCTCGGTCAGCGCGACGCCGTGGTACAGCCCGAGGATCGACGGCGCTTCCTCGTTGTACTCCTCGACCAGAACCACGACGTTGTCCATGGCCTTGGCGAATTCACGAGGTACGAGGTCCAGTGCTTCGCCGACGAGTTCTTCGAACCGGGTCCGCGACATCTCCACTGGCACGTCATCACCCGCCGCTGCTGGGTGGCGGGCTGGCCGCGCTGGAGGGCGTCGCCGGGGCCGATGACTGCGCCGCGGGCCCCGCGTCCTTGATGCTGCCGGTGATCGGGGCGAGGCCAGTGTTGTCCGGCAACGGCGCGCCGACCTTGCACACCGCGTGATGCGAGCCGGCTTCCCAGCTCTCCGGCTTGCGGGTGTCCCACGTCAGCAGCAGCTTCTTGCTGGCCAGGTCCAGGCCGCCGGAGTAGTCGTTGGTCAGCTTGGTGCACTGCTCGAGCATCGCGGCCTGTTGCTGTGCCTCGTCCGGGGCGGCGTCCTTGAAGATCTGGGCGAGGTCGACCACGGCGGTGATCTCGTAGGCGTGCTCTTCGGCGCAGCGGATCGGATCGCCGACGTTCTTGTTGACCAGCGCGAGGCACGTGCCCGGGTCGTAGACGTCGGACTGGTCCTGGTTCTTGGCCGATCCGGTGGTCGCGACCAACGTGTTGCCGGACGGGGCCGCGCGCTGCAAACCACAACGCAGTTTCCGGTCACCGTCACGCCACTGTTCGTCACTGGGCTTCAACGCGCCGACGCTGTACTTGCCGAACGGGTCGAGCTTGCCGCCGAGGTAGGTCGCCGCACCCGTGGTGCACTTCTGCTTGGCGATCTCCCGCCAGGCCTCTTCGGTCGGCGACGGCGCGCTCGCGTTGTACTCGGCGGAGATGTCCACGTCACCGGTGACTTCGAAAAGGTGTGGCTGGTCACATCCGACCGGTTTCATGTCCGAGCCGTCCGGTTTCCAGTTCAGACAGCTGCCCGCGGGCGCCTCGAACGCGGCGGCCAGATTCTCCGCGGCCACGTCGGCCGGGCTCTGCTTGCCGCCGGCCACCGGCCACGAGAACACCATGCTCAGAGTGAGGATGGCGAGCGCACCGACGAACGCACCAGCCATGACAAGGCGTGTGCTCAAGGTCCGGCCGCCAGACTGCAACCGTTCGGCGTTCGTCGACATCTACTCCATAATGCCGTACCTGCCCGAGTGGGCGGATGTGTGTTGCGATCAGGACACTCATCGCCCTGCCGCGCTCCACCTGCCAGGTCGGCGAATGTACTGTCCGCGAGTGGGAGGGCCGGATGACAGACAACAGGGACGAGGGCGTCGAGCCCAGCGGTGAGCAGGGCCAGCCGCAGCCACCGGCTGAGCCCAAACGCGGCGCCATGCGGTACCAGGACGCGGAGAGCACAACCCCGCGGCCACCGACGCTGGCCGAGCAACGGGCTATGCGCCGGGCGCTTGAAGAGCAACAGCAGCACGAGCAGGTCGTGGTCGCGGAGGCCGAGCGCAAGTCGCTGCGCCGCCGCAGGGTGATGATCGGCGCGGGTGTGACTGTCGGCATCGTGGCGACGGTCGCCGTCTGGTACGCCGCCGCGACTCCTGACGAGGTCAACGCCTACTGCGTCGACGACAGCAGCACGCTGGCGACCGACGAGAACGTCTGCTCCGACGACTACGTTCGCAGCCACGGCGGTTACCACTCGGGCGGCTTCTGGTTCATCCCGATCGGCAACGGTCAGTACCGGAGCTACCACTACAACTACGGTGGCACGGTCACTGGCACTGGCCCAGGCCGCCGCGTGACGGGCGGCTCGACGGCAGCGCCCGGCAGCGGCACCACGGTCAAGAGCGGTACGTCGGGCAAGACAGTCCAGCGCGGTGGCTTCGGTGTGAGCGGCGGCGGAAAGAGCGGAGGAAGCTGACTTGCACCGGGAGTCCTCGCAACCCCGGCGGGACTGGCAGAGCAAGATCGCGGAACAGGGCTTGGTGTTCGGCACCCCCGCACGCGACGAAGCCGGGAACCGGCGTCCTTACTGGGACGAGTCGGTGCACTACGTGTTCGACATCGACGAGGTCCTGTCGATCGAGGCGGACGTCGAACTGCTGCACTCGATGTGCCTTGAAGCCGTCGACACCGTCGTGACGACCGAGCGGTACAAGGACTTCGGCATCCCCGAGTGGACGTGGCCGCACATCGCCGACTCGTGGCGGCGGCACGATCCGCACGTCTACGGCCGGTTCGACCTGCGCTACGACGGCTCGGGACCGGCGAAGCTGCTGGAGTACAACGCCGACACGCCGACGTCCCTGCTGGAAGCGGCGGTCGTGCAGTGGTTCTGGAAGACCGACGTGTTCCCCGACGACGACCAGTGGAACTCGATCCACGAGAAGCTGGTCGACCGCTGGCGGGAGATCGGCGACAAACTCCCGTCCAACGAGGTGCACTTCACGTGGTCCACCGCCGACCCGACCGGTGAGGACCACGTCACCACGGCCTACTTGCAGGAGACCGCGGCCGAGGGCGGACTGGACACGGTCGGCCTGGCGATCGAGGAGATCGGCTGGCACTCGCTGCTCAACCGGTTCGTGGATCTGGAAGAAGCGCCGATGAACGCCGTCGTCAAGCTCTACCCGTGGGAATGGGTGGTTGACG
Source organism: Kibdelosporangium aridum (assembly GCF_900176515.1). GTDB lineage: Bacteria > Actinomycetota > Actinomycetes > Mycobacteriales > Pseudonocardiaceae > Kibdelosporangium > Kibdelosporangium aridum. The sequence goes on along the minus strand of NZ_FWXV01000002.1, from coordinate 1,549,498 downwards.
AGGAGTTCGGCAAGCGCGCGGTGCAGAGCCTGCCGCAGACCATGTGGATCGAGCCGCTGTGGAAGATGCTGCTGTCCAACAAGGCGCTGCTGGCGATCCTCTGGGAGATGTACCCCGGGCACCCGAACCTGCTGCCCGCGTTCCTCGACCAGCCCGGGCTGCTGACTGAGTACGTGCGCAAACCGCGGCTGGGGCGGGAAGGCGCGAACATCCAGATCGTGGCCCCCGGCTACGAGACCCAGACTGGTGGCGTCTACGGCCATGAAGGCTTCGTCTACCAGGCGTTCGACCCGTTGCCGGAGTTCGACGGATACCGGCCCGCTCTGGGGGCGTGGATCGTCGGCGACTCGGCTGCCGGACTGGGCATCCGCGAGACAGCGGGCCTGGTCACCGACGATGGTGCGGCGTTTGTCCCCCATCGGATCCCGGAATCGTGATAATCCACCCACGACAGATGTCCACTTAGGCCGGAGGGACCCGTGCACACCCATCAGATCCTCGCCCTGGATCCAGACTTCGGGGCACAGCTCGGCAGGGGCATCGGCGCGATCGCGCTGTACGCGATCGTCGGCCTCGCGCTGATCCTCGCCGGCTTCTACGCCATCGACTGGACCACCCCGGGCAAGCTGTCCGACCTGGTGCGCACCGGCAAGCCGAACGCGGTGCTGGTGACATCGGCCGGTCTGGTCAGCATGGCGTTCATCATCGTGCTGGCGATCACCTCGTCGGCCAGCGACCTGACCGCCGGACTGATCACATCGCTGGTCTACGGCCTGCTCGGGATCATCGTGCAGGTGGCCGCGGTCCGGATCCTGGAGTGGGCGACCCGGATCGACATCGGCGAGGTCATCCAGTCGGAGAAGTTCAGCCCGGCCAGCGTGGTCGTCGCGTCCGCACACGTGGCCCTCGGCCTGGTCGTCGCGGTCGCCATCAGCTGATGTTCCCGCCGTGCGGCTTGTCAGGAGCCGCACGGCGGACACGGCCTACCTGAGCACCAGGTTGTGGTACGGGCCGGATGAGATCTGCGTGATCCCGCCTTCCTTCACGGTGGCCGGGATGTTCATCTGGCCTTGGCCGTTGTAGTTCCAGACGATGACCTTGCCGTCCTTGAGCACTGTGTTGTGCTGGGAGCCCGCCGCGATCGCCGTCACGCCCGACTGAGCGATCGTGGGGACCGACGACTGCTCATACAGGTTCCAGCCCCACGCGATCACTTTGCCGTTCTTCAACGCCACGCTGTGCTGGGCGCCCGCGGCGATCGCCGTGACACCGGACTGGGCCTCCTCGGGCACGTTGAGCTGCCCGTGCTTGTTCGATCCCCAGGCGATGACCTTGCCGTCCTTCAAGGCGAGCGCGTGCCGCAGCCCTGGGGCGATCGCCGTGACACCCGACTTCGCCTCCTCGGGGACGTTCAACTGGCCCAGGTTGACGTTCGGGTGATCCCAGCCCCACGCGATCACGCCGCCGTTCTTCAGGGCGAGGCTGTACTCCTGGTTGACGGCGATGGCCGTGACGCCGGACTTCGCGTCCTCAGGGACCTTGCACTCGATCCACCGGCCCCAGCAGACCACCTTGCCGTTCTTGAGAGCCAGGTTGTGGTACGTGCCCGCCGCGATGGCCGAGACACCGTCCCAGACCTCGACCGGCACCCGCGCCAGCTCTGGCTCCAGTTCCGGCACGTTCCATTGGATGACCTGGCCGTCCTTGAGGGCGAGGTTTTGGCTCCACCCGGCGGAGATGGCGGTGACGCCGGATTTCGCCTCGTCGGGGATGGGCACTCGCGCGCTCACCCCGCCCGTACCCCAGGTGAGCACTTCACCGATCGGGGCGGGCGCTGCCATGGCCGGGACGGCTCCGAACAACAGCAAAGCAGCTGTTGCCCCCAATAACTTCCGCACTTCGAGTCTCCAGCGACTAGGGAACGGGAAGCCGCGGAGGCTAGCGGTCAGACGCACACAAGCTGCACAAAGATCACGTAATCCACTAACCACGGCCTTCGGAGAATTGAATTCCGGGGGCGTCTAGGCTATTTAGCGTGATTGACCTGAAGACGTTGCGCGAAGACCCGGAGGCGGTGCGCGCTTCTCAGCGTGCCCGTGGTGAGGACGAGCAGCTGGTGGACCAGCTGCTGTCTGCCGACGAGCGTCGCCGCAGCTCCGTCTCCAGGGCGGACTCGTTGCGCGCGGAGCAGAAGCAGTTCGGCCGTCAGGTCGGCAAGGCCAAGGGCGAGGAGCGCGAGGCACTGCTGGCCAAGGGCAAGGAGATGGCTGCCGAGGTCAAGGCGGCCGAAGCCGAGCAGGGCGAGGCCGAAGAGGCCTTCGTCAAGCTGCACCGCGCCATCCCCAACATCGTCCACCCGGCCGCGCCGGAGGGTGGCGAGGACGACTACGTCGTGCTCAAACACGTCGGCGAGCCCAAGCCGTTCGACTTCGAGCCCGCCGACCACCTCGACCTGCTCACGAAGCTGGGCGGGGTGGACATGGAGCGTGGCGCGAAGGTGTCGGGCTCGCGGTTCTACTTCCTCACCGGCGTCGGCGCGCAGCTGCAACTGGCGTTGCTGAACCTGGCCGTGCAGCAGGCCGTGGCCAACGGCTTCCAGGTGATGATCACGCCGTCGCTGGTGCGGCCGGAGATCATGGAGGGCACGGGTTTCCTCGGCGCGCACTCGACCGAGGTCTACCGCCTCGCCGACGACGACCTGTACCTGGTCGGCACGTCGGAGGTGCCGCTCGCGGGCTACCACGCCGACGAGATCCTGGACCTGTCGAAGGGCCCGCGCCGGTATGCGGGCTGGTCGTCGTGCTACCGCAGGGAAGCGGGCTCGTACGGCAAGGACACCCGCGGCATCATCCGGGTGCACCAGTTCGACAAGGTCGAGATGTTCTCGTACTGCAAGCCCGAGGACGCCGAGGCCGAGCACGACCGGCTGCTGGCGTGGGAAGAGGAGATGCTCGGCAAGATCGGCGTGCCGTACCGGGTGATCGACACGGCCGCGGGTGATCTGGGGACGAGCGCCTCGCGCAAGTTCGACTGCGAGGCCTGGTTCCCGTCGCAGCAGGCGTACCGCGAACTGACGTCGACCTCGAACTGCACCACGTTCCAGGCCCGCAGGCTCGGGGTGCGCTACCGGGACGAGAACGGCAAGCCGCAGACCGCCGCGACGTTGAACGGAACGCTGGCGACCACGCGGTGGATCGTCGCGATCGTGGAGAACCACCAGCAGGCCGACGGTTCGGTCGTGGTCCCGGAAGCGTTGCGGCCGGGACTCGGCGGGGTCGAAGTCCTCGAACCCAAGCAATAATGAGCCAGTGCCCCGCAGCAAGCACCAGCCCGATCCCTCTGTGCCCTTACCGGAGCACTTGAGCCGGACGGCGCCGAAAGGTGACGAGCTGCGGGGCATTTTGGAACGGCTGGTCGCCGCCATGCGGCCGGGCGACATGCTGCCGTCGGAGCGGGTCCTCGCCGAGCGCTTCGGCATCGCCAGGATGACCGTGCGCCAGGAACTGCACCGGCTTTCCGCTGACGGCCTGGTGGTCCGGCGTCCTCGAGGCGGGACCTACGTCGCCGAGCCGACCGTGTCGCACGTCGACTTCCTCACCTCGTACAGCGATTTCATCCGTGCCAAGGGGTTCACGCCTGGCGCGCGAGTGTTGTCCGCCGAGGTCGAGCCCGTGTCCGAACGGATGGCCACTCGGCTGGAGCTCAACGCCGGCGATCCGGTGTTCCGGCTGGTGCGGCTGCGTACCGCCGACGGGACGCCCATGGCGATCGAGCGGACCCACCTCTCGGTCGAGCGTTTTCCCGGCATCGAAGGGATCGACTGGAACGACCGTTCCCTGCACAAGGCACTCAAGGAGCGTTGGGGAACCGAGCTTCGCGTGTCCAAGGCGCACATCTGGGCGGTGTTGCCGGACGCCGACGACGCCAAGCTGCTGCAGATCAGCGCGGCGCAGCCGTGCTTCTCCATCGAGGCAACGCCCCGGGACGCGTCCGGCCGGGTGATCGAGACCGGCCGGTCGGTGTACCGCGGCGACCGCTACGACGTTGTCGCGTATGTCGGTCAGCCTTCCTGACGCGCTTTCTCAAGCAGGGCAACGCTTTCCTTGACGAGGATTTCGCCTGCGCACTCGTCGACGAGGCTCATCAGCGCTTCGAAGCAGCCTTCCCGGTATCCCTCCGCGTCGGACACGTAACCGGCGTAGCCGTCGGTGTACCCGATCACTCTGGTGACCGGGAACGGGCTTGCTTGCTTGATCCTGAACCCGAACGAGGCGAACAGCTCGACCGGCAGGTGCACCCACGCGAGGTCGCCGAGTGCGACGACCGTGAGCGGCAGGTCGAGATGGGCAGGCAACTCCACGGTGCCAAGCCCGAACAGGGCGAGCGCGCCTTCGAGCCGTGTCCTGCGCAACCGTTCCTCAGGAGTGTCCTCCGGCCCGGCGAGCTTCTCTTTCGCGTCGGTCACCAGCTGGTCGCGTACCTCGGGAAGTGGCACTTCACGCGTCGGTACCTGGACGATCTTCTTGTGCATCGTCGGCTTGGCCGGAGCCATCGCGGTGGCGTCCACCTGGATCGCTTGCAGGACAGCACCGCCCAGCAACGCGCCGAGCCTGGCCACTTCCGCGTAGTCACGGCCCCGGCGCACGAACCGAGGACTGCTGTCACCGGCCGCACCTTGCAGGAACGCGACCACCGGCTGGGCGGGATCGCTGGTGCGGGGATCATCGACGGCGGCCAAAGCAGCGGCCAGTGACCGGCGGGCGGATCCCGGCCAGTCAGCCGACCACACCTGGCTGCGCGGTCCGAGCACGGTCGGATGGCACGCGTAGTCGACTAACAAGGCCGCTGTCCTGGCCGGTGATGTCGCGTCACGCGGCCGCGCGGTCACCACGCCCGCAGACGTGTCGTGCAGGCCGTCCTTGCGATTCCTGTTGCTGCCCAATCCTTTGACGCTCGCGACGCACCAGGACAGATCGACCGGAACGCGCTGCTCAGGAAGATCGGCCACGCCGTCGATCACCGAGTCGACCAAGCTGTCGACCAACGCCTGGTCACGGTCGCCGGACATGGCGGGATGCAGGCGTCCGGTCCATCCTCGCGGTGCGGCGTGGGTGTGGCTGGCACACACCAGCACTCGATCAGACGGTATTCCCGTCGCGCGGCCGACAGCGTCCGACAGCTTGCCGGCCAACTCGGTGTCCACAGCCAGGGCGTCCAGACTGAGCCAGAACACGCCCGGGTCGTCCTCAGTACTGAGCCAGAACACCGTTGCTTCCAACGGATCCAGCGTTCCCACGGCGGGCGCGTCACCTCGCGCCACGTAGCCTGCCATCGGATGGCCGGGTGGTGGCGTAACGTCCACTGTGGAGCACGCGAGCAGTAGTTCGGTCATCCCCCAGGCCCTTTCCTCGTGGTCACTTCGGCGGTTCGGGCAGCGTCGGGGCGAACCAGCCGAGCCAGCCGAGTGCCAGGCCGACCAGCCCGACACCGGCGATGAGCCACATGGTCCGGATCCGGAACTTCCGCAGCAAGAGGTACGTCACCGCGGTGACGGCCACCGGCAGCAGAAACGGCAGCAGTGCGTCCAGCTGTTCCTGGATATGCACGGTCTGGGTCGACGGAGTCCCTTGGACAGTGATCGTCTGCTGGTAGGTGAGCGTGGTGACGATCTTGACGATCGACGGGATGAAGCCGCCGAGCACCACCAGCCCGAGGATGGTCGCACCGTCGCTCAACCGGGCCAGCGCGCCGGACGCCAGGCGCGCGGCCAGCCGTTTTCCTTGGTTGTAGGCGAAGAAGAACTGCCAGCGGCGCACGAGGAAGTACGGGACCAGCACGAGCACCATGGTGAAGATCGGCCCGATCGCGTTGCCCTGCAAGGCCCACGATGCGCCGATGGTGAAGATGATGCTGTTGTACACCGCCCAGGTCAGCGTGTCTCCGACACCGGCGAGCGGACCCATCAGCGCCACCTTCACACCGGCTGCCGACGTGCGCTCGTTCGCTTCCTCCATCGCGATCGCCGAGCCGAGCACGAGCGGCCCGCCGACGATCGGCGACGTGTTGAAGAACTGCAGATGTCGTTGCAGCGCCTCGGAATACGCGCCCTGCTCCGGGTACAGCCTGCGTAGCGCGGGCTCGATCGAGTAGGCGAACCCCATGGCCTGCATGCGTTCGTAGTTCCAGGAGATCTGGTACGACCAGAAGTACCGCCAGAACGACCGGCGCAGATCGCGCTTGGTCAGTGTGGACTCGGTGTCCGGTGGCTGGTCGTCCGCCGCCTGCTGACCGGGCTTTCCTTGGGCGGTGACGAAAACCGCGGCCGCGACGAGCCCGCAGAGCGCGATCCCGATCAGCGGCATCTCCAGGTACGCGAACAACACGAACCCGGCGATCAGCAGATACCAGTACCTGCGCACCGGCATCACGTTGAGCAGCAAGGCAAAGCCCACGGCGGGCAGCAACGAACCGGCCAGCTTCATGCCGTCGACCAGGCCGGACGGGATCGCGTCGGCGATGTCCTGGACAGCCCCGCTCGTCGCGGCCAACGCCGCGAGGAACGTCGGAATGGCACGCACAGCCGCCCACGGTATGAACGCCGTCCAGTGCATCAGTCCGATGCCGCGCCCATTGCCTTGCTGCGCATAGTGATCCGCACGGTGTAACCAGAAAACCGGGAGGAACCGGCCGAGCGGATCAAGCGCCGCCAGCAACAACGCGGCGGGCAGGCCGATCCCCAACGCGACCGCCACCTGCTGGTCGAAAGGCGCCGCGACCGCGCTCGCCAATGCCGTACCGACGATCGCACCGGTCTGGTAGTCCGGGATCGTCGCGCCGCCGTACTGGTAGACGCCCAGCGCGGTCAGTTCCAGCGTCGCGCCCACTGCCATGCCGAGCAGCGGCTGCCCGATGATCAGGCCCGCGAGCGTTCCCGCGATGAGCGGGCGGCCTGCGTGGAAGAGGAACGGGCCAAGCGAGTCGTAAATGCAGAAGACACTCAGCAACGTCAGCAGCAACGCTGTGGTCAAAGGCCCTTCTTCCCGAGCAGGGACACCAGGTCAGAGCCCTTGTCAGTGGGCATCAGCCGGCACACGAACCGGGTGCCGGACTCCGCGAGCTCGCGGTAGGTCCGAGCCTGCCCGGCGGTCACAGCGACCCACCGGGTCAGGCGAGTGGTCTGCTCGCCTGGCCGTGCCGCGGCGTTGCCGACCACTACTTCGGACACGTCGAGCCCACCCCTCAGGAGCTCGAACGCGTCTTCCGGGTGCTTGGCGATCACCAGGACACGCAGGTCGTCGTGATCACGGCACCAGGCCTGTACTTCCCCGACCTCCAGCACCGACGTCGGCAACCCACGGGCCGCCTGCGGCAGCAGCATTCGCTGTATCTCGTCGGCCGCCACCTCGTCGTTGGCGACCACGATGTGTTCGACACCGAGTTGCCCGGTCCACACGACCGTGACTTGGCCGTGGATGAGCCGGTTGTCGATCCGCAGATGGACCCGGCTCATCCCACAGCTCCCCCTCTGTTCCTCCTCCTCAGACTGTGGATCGACCTTACTGGTCTAGTCCAGAACAGCCCAAGGTCCGTTCGAGGGACACCACAGCGTCAGCCCTTTACGCAGACCACCTGCTTGAGCTTCGCCACGACCTCGACCAGGTCCGACTGGTTGGCGATGACCTCGTCGATGTCCTTGTACGCGGCTGGGATCTCGTCCACGACGCCGGAGTCCTTACGGCACTCGACGCCTGCCGTCTGAGCCGCGAGGTCACGCGCGCTGAACTTCTTACGCGCCTTCGTCCGCGACATGCGACGGCCTGCCCCGTGCGACGCCGACTCGAACGAGTCCGCGTTGCCCAGGCCACGCACGATGTAGGACCCCGTCCCCATCGAGCCGGGGATGATGCCCAAGTCGCCGCGGCCCGCCCGGATCGCGCCCTTGCGGGTGACCATCACGTCGGTGTCGAAGTGCGTCTCCTCCGCCACGTAGTTGTGGTGGCAGGAAATCGGCTCCTCGAACGTCACCTGCGGGAACTGGTCACGCAGCACCGAGCAGACCAGGCGCAGCATGACCGCACGGTTGCGGCGTGCGTAGTCCTGCGCCCAGTACAGGTCCCGGCGGTACGCCTCCATCTCGGGCGTCTTGGCCAGGAACACTGCCAGGTCCGGGTCCGGCAGCTCGGCGTTGTGCGCGAGTCCCTTCGCGATCGAGATGTGGTGCTGCGCGAGGATGTTGCCCACGCCGCGCGAGCCGGAGTGCAGCATCACCCAGACCTGCTGGTCGGTGTCCAGGCAGACCTCGATGAAGTGGTTCCCGCCGCCGAGCGTGCCCATCTGGTGCAGCGCGCGAGCCTTGTCGAACCCACCGGCCAGCGAGTCGAAGCCGTCCCAGAAAGCACCCCAGTCCTGCGCGTCACGCCCGTCGAACGTGGTCGCCCGGTGCATGGCGAACCCGACGGGCACGGCGTTCTCGATCTCCGAACGGATCCGGCCGAGGTCGTCAGGCAGGTCCGACGCGCGCAGCGAGGTCCGTACGGCCGCCATGCCGCACCCGATGTCCACACCGACTGCCGCTGGCGAAACCGCGTCTCGCATGGCGATCACGGACCCGACTGTCGCGCCCTTGCCGTAGTGCACGTCCGGCATCACCGCGACGTGCTTGAAAGCCCAAGGCAGCGCGGAGATGTTGTGCAGCTGGCGCATGGCCTGCTCCTCGACCTCGTCGGGCCGAGTCCAGAGTCGGATGTCCACGTTCTTGCCGCGGATCACGGTTGCGTTCACACATACGAGGCTAGGTCAACACGCCAACCGCTTTTCGCCTTCGGTGACAACTCGGTCACAGTCGGAATTGGCCCCTAACACCCGGTATCTGGGGAGCATCCGCTGACTCCTTTCTTATCGGGGAGGCCCGCGGCGAGGAGGCACGAATGTCCGTAAGTGCGTTGGCGGAACGCGAGGACACGAGGACACGGTCTGGGGAGCCCGTGGACGAGATAGTGCTCAACGCCGTGGTCGAGGCGGCCGTGTCGGGGGACGCGGCCGCCACGGAATGGCTGTTGACGTACGTCCGGCCATTGGTTCTGCGCTATTGCCAGGCGCGGATCGGGGGGCACCGAACGGCGATCTCGGTCGACGACGTCGCCCAGGAGGTGCTGTTGGCGCTGTTCCGGGCATTGCCGGGATATCGCAATCAGGGCAGGCCGTTCCTGGCGTTCGTCTACGGCATCGCAGGCCACAAGGTGGCGGATGCCCGGCGCAACGCGGCGCGCGTGGCCACGGCATTGTCCGTGCCGGAGATCCCGGATGTCGCCAGCCAGGAAGCGACGCCGGAACAGCACGCGCTGCAGTTCGAGCTGACCAGCCGGGTAGAACAGCTGCTGCGCAAGGTGTTGTCACCGCGCCAGCACGAGATCCTGGTGTTGCGTCTGGTGGTCGGCCTGTCCGCGGAAGAGGTCGCGGACGTGATGGGCTCGACTCCCGGTGCGATCAGGGTGGCGCAGCACCGGGCGCTGACCCGGCTGCGCAAAGTCGTCACGCGTCCTTGATTCTCGGGAAGCGTGTTTCGTTGCGGTCGATCTTGGCGTTGGCGGCTTTGACGAGGTCGACGTCGAGCACGTCGGCCAGCCTGACCAGGTAGATCAGCACATCGGCGATCTCGTCCTCGACGTTCGCCGCGAGCTCGGGATCACTCATGGCTTGTGCCGCCTGTTCGGGCGTGAGCCACTGGAACAGGCTCAGCAGCTCGCCGGCCTCGCCGGACAACGCCATCGCCAGGTTCTTGGGAGTGTGGAACTGCTCCCAGTCCCGTGCGGCGGCGAAGGCACGCAGACGCGTACTCAGTTCGGCGAGGCTCATGTGCTCAATGGAACACCGGGCGAGCGGCGACGTTCGCGGCGGCCTGCTGCTTGGTCTCCGTCGCGACCTTGCGAGCGCGCTCACGACGACGTTGCGCGAGCCAGCCGTCGAGTTCGACGATCACCGGCCCCAGCGCCATCACCAGCACGATGGCGATGCCCAGCACCGCCCCGATCCACGTCAGCACCAGCGTGACCATTGTTTTCTCCTGTCATCTCGAAGCTGATACCAGACTGGCTCCGAGAGACCCTGTTTCGAATCGGCCGAACAGCCATGCCGAGCCGCCAGATGGCCATGACCAGGCGTTACGCGGGTCAGGGTGACCATCCGGGTTCAGCCCCGGCCGGTTTTGTCGGACCCCGCTGCTAACGTGAAATCAGGGGGTCCCCTGGGGAATTGCTGTTGCGGTGGAGGTGGGGCTCTGGGCGGGGTGCAATGCCTCTACGGCGGGTGCGCGGGGCTAATTTGGACCGTGTAGGTGGCCATCGGCGCCTCAAAGGGGCTCAGGGTTGTCCCGGATGGCCATTTGGCTGAGGGACACACACCGGTTGACCGAGGCAGAACCGCACGGGAGGTGCGAAGCTTTCGTTCCGTGACGGTGCCCCCTGTCCAGCCCCGGACCAGCCGGTGGCTGCTGACCCTGCTCGCCGCGGCCTTCCTGGTCGATGTGCTGCTGTCGGTGGGCAACGGCCGGTCAGCTCTGGGAGCGCTTCCAGGGGCCGGGTTGATGGCGCTCTGCGCACTGCTGGGGGCGCAGAAACCGACGCAGGGAGTGCTGGCCGGGTCGGTCGTGCTGGTGATGTCGACCGCGCTCATCCGGCTCAGCCACACCAAGCCGGCGTCGATCAGCCTGAACGACATCATGCTGACCGAGGTCGCCGCGGGCGTCGCGCTCGTGGTGCTCGTTGTCTGGCGGACGCGTCCGTGGACAGCGGGGTTCTGCACGGCGGCACTGGTTGCCGCCACCTTGTTGGCAACGTTCTTCCGGACCAACAAGTGGTCGTCACTCTCCGAGCTGCGCAACCTGCAGATCGGCTTGCTGATCCTGATCGGTTCCATCGTCATCGGCGTCTACCTGCGTGGGGTGAGCGGCAGGCGGACCGAGACCGAACTCGGCGGGCTGGTTCGCAGGCAGTGGCCGCTGGCCGCGGCTCTCGCGCTGATCTTCTTCCTCGACCTGCGGCTCGGTCAGGCGCCGAGCCAGATCTTCGCGCTGGGCGGTGCGGTTGTCGCCTCGGTGTGCGCGTTCTTCGCGCCGCGGGCACCGGTCACGTTGACCCTGATCGCCACGATCGGCATCGCGATGGCGCCCTTCGCGCTGTATCTGACCGGCGGGATCCTGCCGGGCCGGTCGGGCGAGGACGCCCTCGTGTTCACCGAGGTCGCCGCGTCGATGGCGTTGATCGCGTACAACATCAGATGGGCGCCGCGCTGGCCTGCCATCTTCAGCAGTGCCGCGCTCGCCCTGGCCACCTTCCTGGCGCTGAAATTTCGCAGCCTGCTGGACAACAGCTCAACCGACCGTGGCGATCAGTTCGGGCTCTTCCTGGCGTTTCTTCTCGTTGTCGCGGTGGCGACGGGCATGTACTTCCGGTCTCGCGACCGGGAGCGCACGCAGTCGGTCCGCTCGGCGGTCACGGGTGCGCAGCAGAGTGAGCGGCTGGCGCTGGCGCGGGAGCTGCACGACGTCGTCGCGCACCACGTGACGGGCATCGTCGTGCAGGCGCAGGCAGCGAAGCTCGTCTCCGACAAGGATCCGCAGATCGCCGTGCAGGCGCTCGCGAAGATCGAGACCAGTGGGGTCGAGGCGTTGAAGGCGATGCGGTTCCTCGTGGCCAGCATGCGTGGCGCCAAGCCCGCCGGTACGTCCGAGGCCACCGAACAGGCAACGACCGATCTCAACGCCGACCTCACCGCGGTGGTCGAGCACTTCAGCGGGCCGCCGGTGCGGCTCAACCTCGACGTCCCGCAGGTCGTGCCGCAGGAGGTCGGCCGGTCGGTGCTGCGGCTGGTCCAGGAGTCGCTGACCAACGTCGGCAAGCACGCGCTCGGTGCGACCGCCGTGCTTGTCGAGGTCACCACGACCACGTCGGAGATACACGTCAGAGTGGCCGACAACGGCACCGGCCGACGCCAAGATCCGGTCGGCGGGTCGGGCGGCTACGGTCTGGTCGGAATGCGTGAACGCGTCGAGTTGCTCGGTGGCCGGTTCGCCGCCGGCCCGGCCGACCCGGTCGGCTGGCAGGTCGACGCTTGGCTGCCGGTAGAGGAAGAGGAGCCACGTGACGATCCGCGTACTGATCGCTGACGACCAGGAGATGGTCAGGGCCGGGTTCCGGATGATCCTGGAGACCCAGGACGACATGGAGGTCGTCGCGGACGTGCCGGACGGCCGCGAGGCCGTGGCCAAGGCCCGCGAGCTGCGCCCGGACGTGTGCCTGCTGGACATCCGCATGCCGGGTATCGACGGTCTCGAAGTGACCAGGATGCTCGCCGGGCCCGGGGTGGCCGATCCGTTGAAGGTCGTCGTGGTGACCACTTTCGACCTCGACGAGTACGTGCACACCGCGCTGGCCAACGGCGCCAGCGGGTTCCTGCTGAAGGACGCGGGACCGGCACTCCTGCTTGAAGCCGTCCGCGCGGCGGTGCGCGGTGACGCGCTGATCTCACCGCAGATCACCGTCCGGTTGTTGCAGCACTTCGGTCAGCCCGCGAAGTCCTCAGTGGCAACCGATGTCACGCTCACCGAACGCGAGCAGGACGTCGTTCGCGCGGTCGCCCGTGGCCTGACCAACACCGAAATCGGCAATGAACTGTTCATGTCACTGTCCACAGTGAAGACCCACCTGGCCGCCGCACAGGCCAAAATCGACGCCCGCAACCGGGTCGGAGTCGCGGCTTGGGCGTGGCGGACCGGGCTGATGAACTAGTCTCCAAAAAAATTTTGGGGGCGGTGTCGATCCGCGTCGGGGCCCGTTCGACCTAAGGCCGAACGGGGCGGACAGCGACCCGGAACAACTGAGGGAGACAGACCATGAAGTACATGCTGATCATGCGCGCCACCGACGAGACCTGGGCGTCGATGGAGAATGTCGACTTCAACGAGATCATCGAGTCGATGGGCAAGTTCAACGACGAGATGATCCGGGCGGGCGTGCTGGTCGCGGCCGAGGGGCTCGACGACGCGGCGAAGGGTGTCGTCGTCGACTACTCCACCGAGACGCCGGTGGTCACCGACGGTCCGTACGGCGAGACCAAGGAGCTGTTCGGCGGCTTCTGGATTCTCAACGTGGCGTCCCAGGAAGAAGCCATCGAGTGGGCCAAGCGCGCGCCGATGGCCGGTCCAGGCAGCAAGTGCGAGATCCGCCGGGTCACCCAGATCGACGAGTTCCCTCAGGACAACGAGTGGATCCGCAAGGAGCGGGAGTGGCGCGAGGCCACCGGCCAGCTCTGAGTTATTGCCAGAGGGATCGATGACTGACCCCACCGGCCGTGAGGCCGTTGCCGCCGTCTGGCGGATCGAGTCGGCGCGGATCGTCGGTGCGCTCGCGCGGTACACCGGCGATTTCGCGCTGGCCGAAGACCTCGCGCAGGAGGCTTTGGCCGAGGCGCTGGTGAACTGGCCGCGCGAGGGCGTCCCCCGCAATCCCGCGGCATGGTTGCTCACGGTCGGCCGGCGCCGCGCGATCGACGCGTTCCGCCGGCGGTCCGCCCTGGACGAGAAGTACGCCGTCCTGGCCAACGAGCTGGACGAGGGCACCGAGGACATGCTGTGGGATCCGGACCAGATCGACGACGACATGCTGTCGTTGATCTTCACCTCCTGCCACCCCGTGCTGTCGCGGGAGGCAAGGGTCGCGCTCACGCTTCGGGTGGTCGGCGGTCTGACGAGTGACGAGATCGCCAAGGTGTTCCTCATTCCGACCGCGACCGTGCAGGCCCGAATCACCCGGGCCAAGAAAACCCTTGGCGCGGCACGGATTCCGTTCGCAGTGCCGTCGGTGCGGGAACGGGCCGAACGGCTCGGCTCGGTGCTCAGCGTCGTCTACCTGATCTTCACGGAAGGCTCTTCGGCCAGTTCAGGGTCGGATCTGATTCGCCTGGACCTCGCGAGCGAGGCACAGCGCCTCGGTCGCGTGCTGGCCCGGCTGATGCCCGACGAGAACGAGGTCCACGGTCTGGTGGCGTTGCTGGAGCTGACCGCGGCGCGGTTCCCCGCTCGCACCGGGCCGGACGGCGAGCCGGTGCTGCTGGAACACCAAGACCGCCGCCGTTGGGACCTCGCCGCGATCCGCCGTGGCCGGGCCGCGCTGGCCCGCGCCGAACAAGTCGGCCGAGGGCTGGGTTACTACGGCCTGCAAGCGGCGATCGCCGAATGCCATGCCGTGGCTCCGTCGGTGGACGAGACGAACTGGGAACGTGTCGTGCTCATCTACGAGGCGCTCGGCCAGCTGGCGCCGTCGCCGGTGATCGATCTCAACCGGGCGGTGGCGGTCTCCATGGCCCAGGGACCGGCCGCGGCACTGCCGATCGTGGACGAACTGGTGGCCGCCGGGACGCTGTCGAACTCGCACCTGCTGCCCAGTGTCCGCGGGGAGTTGCTCACCCGCCTCGGCCGGACCGGCGAAGCACGCACGGAGTTGGAACACGCGATCAAGCTGTGCGGCAACGAACGAGAACGTGCGGTGTTGCAGCGCAAGCTCGCCGATCTCGGCTAGCGCCTGTCCGTCGCCGGAAAACCAGTGGAGTAGCGCCGCTGTGCGCCCTTACCGTGCTGCCTGACCGAGTCCTCTAGGCAAGGACGTGCCGTTGTACACCCTGTGAGACCTCCCGAGCACTGACTTCGTTGCGCGTCGCGCATCTGCGCCGCGCTCCCTTTTTGCTGCGGATTTCTCACTGAAACCGGTGTACTTCCATGCTCAAAAACTGGGCTGTCGTGCCCACCTGCCTGCCACTCATCCGCCGCCGCTGCCACGCATGCGTGTCCGAGCGCTTCCGGGCAAGCGGCAAATTTCGCGTCAACGCCCACCACAAAATCCTCGACGCCTGGCTTCTCGTGCTCTGCACCGATTGCGGGGAAACAGCGAAGCTCACAATCCTGGAACGCGTCAACGTGCGCTCCGTACGGCCTGAACTGCTGGACCGGCTGCACGACAACGACCCTGGCCTGACAGCCGAGCTGCTCCAGGATCCACTGCTACAGCACCGTAACCGCATCGACCTCGACTGGGACAACGCCTGGCGCCTGGACACCGGCGAACCGGATCACCTGGACTACGAGGTGATCGACGTCTCGGTCCGCTTCGCCGCGCGGATCCCTGTCCGTCCGGAACGACTGATCGCCGAAGGCTGCGGGCTTTCCCGGGCCGAGGTCGAACGACTCACCACGGAGGGCAAGCTCGTTTCGGCAGTCCGGCTGAGCGGCAAGATCTCCGGCGATTTCACCTTCACGCTCAAACGCTGAGCCGGCACCGGCCTGTCCGGCGTCACCCGCCGGACAGGCCCTAGTCCGTGTACTTCTTCGACCGCAGCTTCACCGTTTCCTTGGGGTCGAGCACGGTGCCCGCCTTGGGGATCTGCTCGACCACCACCCAGTTGCGGTCCATCACCAGCATGCGCTTCTGGCCGGTCGCGTCCTCTTCGTCGAGCTTGTAGAAACCGGCTGCCTGCAACGTGTCCTGCGCCTGCTGGTGGTTCTTGCCGACCACGTCCGGCACGATGTGGCCGCTCGGCGCCTTCGTGCCCGGCACCACCGTCTGGCCAAGGACCACTTCGGCAGGCGCAGGCGGCGGCGGTGGTGCCTGCGGCGGGGGCGAAGAGCACGCGGTGAGCACCAGAAGCCCTGCCAGCAGCGCTTTTCGCATCGTCGCTACCTCACTTGATCGCGGAGCCCTTCTGCCAGTCGGGCCAGCTGACCGACCAGTCACCGTAAGTGTCCCAGACCGGGAGCTGTTGCCCGCCGGAATTCGTCACCTCGACGACGTCACCGAGGCCGAAGTGGTCGAAGAACCACTCCGCGTTCGCCGCGTTGAGGTTGATGCAGCCGTGCGAGACGTTGGAACTGCCTTGTGCGCCAACGCTGTTCGGGTTCTCGTGGACGAACTCGCCGTCGTTGGAGATGCGCTCGGCGAAGTGCTCCAGCGACTTGTACGCCTGCGGGCCGGAGCAGACGCCGTAGGTGCACGAGTCCATGGTGTAGTCGCGCTGCTTGTCCGAGATGACGTGGGCGCCGAGGTGGGTCGGGGTCGCGTCCTTGCCCATGCTGATCGGCATGGTCTTGACCAGGTTGCCGTTCTGGAAGATCTGCATCTGCTCGGTGTTGCCGTCCGCCTTGGCCAGCCAGGCGTCGTGCACCCGCAACGTCAGGTCCCGGTCGGTCTGGCCGTACGTACCACCGCCGAGGTCGACGCCGTAGACACCGGCGTGCACCTTGATCGTTGTACCTGCCTGCCAGTAGTCCTGCGGCCGGTAGTGCACCTCGCGCTTGTTCAGCCAGTACCAGCCACCCGGTTGGGCAGGCGTCGATGTGACGGTCAGCGCCTTCTCGGCCGCTGCCTTGTCGGTGATGTCCTTGTCGAACTTGACCACGATCGGCTGACCCACGCCGACGTCGGTCACACTCGGTGCCGGAATGAACGACGGATACGCCGTCGCCTTGGGCGTGATCGTTTTCACGGACGCCTTCTGCTCGGTTCTTTTGCCGTCCGGCGAGACACCGTCGGCGACGACGTCATATGTCGCGCCATACGCAAGCGGCTCGCTCGAAGTCCAGGTCATTTTGTCATCGGAAAGGGAACCCTTTACCTTTGTCCCTTTGGCCGAATTGGTCGCGGTGACCGAATCGATGGTGCCGCCCGCCGCGTGCACGACGATCGGCGTGATAGGCAGGTTAGCCTCACCACCAGGCGTGATGTCGAGTTTGACGGCCGATGCGTCCGCCGAGGAGACTCCGGGGACATCCGGCGACCGATCCGGTGACGAACTGCAGGCACCCACCACGAGGGCGGTCAGCAGAATCGCCCCGGTTACCATTGCTTTGCCTGTGCTTGACATTTCCCCGCCATTCTCGCCCACAATTACTCTTCCACTTAACACGACGTTTCTGGCGGCGAAAAGTTCATAGCCATCTCCCGGCTCACAGATGCCCGATTTGACCTGGAGCGCGCTCCAGGGTGTGGGATGGACGCATGACACTGAACGGGAAAGTCGCACTGGTCACGGGGGCGTCGTCGGGCATCGGCGAGGCGACTGCGGAAGCGCTGGCAGCACAGGGCGCATCGGTCGTCATCGGCGCACGCCGGACGGATCGGTTGGCGGCGTTGGAGGAGCGCCTCACCGCGAAAGGCACGAAGGTGCTGAGCCTCGAGCTGGACGTGACGGATCAGGACGCGTGCAAAGCCGCGGTCCAGGCGGCGGTCGACCAGTTCGGCCAGCTGGACGTCCTGGTGAACAACGCGGGCGTGATGCTGCTGGGCAGCATTGTCGGCGCGGACACCACCGACTGGACGCGGATGATCAACACCAACGTACTCGGCCTGATGTTCATGACGGACGCCGCGCTGCCACACCTGTTGGCCAGCAAGGGATCCATCATCCAGGTCTCGTCGGTCGCCGGCCGCGTCGCGCGGGTCGGCTCGGGTGTCTACAACGCCTCGAAGTGGGCGGTCGGCGCGTTCAGCGAATCACTGCGCCAAGAGGTCACCGCGCATGGCGTCCGGGTCGTGCTGATCGAACCCGGCATGGTCGACACCGAGTTGCGTGACCACATCACCGACCAGGCCGCCAAGGCGGCGATCGAGGAAAGGGCCAGCCAGACCAGGCAGTTGCAGGCGGCGGACATCGCGAACGCGGTGGTGTACGCCGTGACGCAGCCGGACTACGTCGCCGTCAACGAGATCCTGATCCGGCCGACCGATCAGGCGCTCTGAATCGTCTTCACGCTCAACTGCTGCCCAGGCAGGTTGCCGGCACATCCGGTGCCCGCCAACGGAACGAACATCGACGCGGTCTCCTGCGGCGGGTACACGCGCAGCCCACGGACCTCGGTCGGCTTGCACACCGCCGGATCGTAGTTCTGGATTTGCGTGAACCCGACCGGGGCGACCGCGCTCTGGCCGGGTGCGAGCTTGATCGCCGCACCCTTGGTGCCGACCCGCACGGCGGGTTCGCCGACCTGCTGACCGTTGTCACCGGTCACATAGGACACTCCGGGGAAGCCCTGGATGGTGCACGGCGCCGAACTGGCGTTGGTGAAGACCAGGTCGCGGTAGATCGTGCCGGCGGCGCCTTCGCCGCCGCGGACGCTGAGCTTCAGGTTGGCCGACTTGCACAGGCCGTTGGCGACCGGCTGCGGCGGTGGCACCTCGGCCGGCGTCGGCTCGGGAGCGGCCGACGTGGGCGTCTCCGAGGTTGACGTCGGTGTGGTGACGGTCGGCTGGGTGGACTCGATCGTCGGAATCGGTGGGCTGGCCACTGGCGGGGGCTGGCCGGTGCACGCGGTCAGCATGAACAGGCCGCTCGCTGCCAGGATGCCGATTTTCGGGACGTTCATGGCGTTCGCCTCCAGCGTGTCATCTCCTGGATGCCCACTGTGAGGACGTACCGAAACCTAGGTTGGTTGCGTCAGTGTTTCACCAACGTGCCGGGCGGCGGCTCGGTCGAACGGCCCGTCCCGTCGCACCAGCCGCTCGGCGACGTTCGCCCGGAGTTCGGCTGACTTGTTCCCGCCGTACTTGAACTTGGCCGTCACGCCGGTGACTGTGAGCTGGATACCCCGGATCCCGGACAACAAGCGCTCGCTCGAATCGACGTCCTCGCGCACGCCGGGCTGGAAGTGACCGAGCTGGCGGTTGAGGATCACGGCCTTCTCGGCCGGGTCGTCGACCACACGGACGTCACATTCGAGCAGGACGGCCGCGTAGTACGAGGTCGGCACGCCGCCATTCCAGTCCGACGGGATGAATGTGTAGTCGCTGACCACGCTGAGCATCGCGCGGGGTCGTTCGTCGAGGGCTCGCCACACTGGGTTCGGTCGCGCGAGGTGCAGCCAGACGGTGTTCTCGTCCGCACGGTCGAGCGTGAAATGCGTGGGCACCACGACCGGAAGATCGCGTTCCCGGCCCGGAACGATCAACTGACCGAAGTCGTGCCCGTCGCGCAGCCATTCCCGCCACTCGGCGGGTGGTGCCTCGTCCCAAGGGTGAACCAGCATGGTCACCAGCCTGAACGCAGATGTGGCCGTCCAGAAGGGCCATTTTCGTCCCTTTTGGAATGGCCAATTTTGTTCACCGCTGTGCGAGTACGAGTTCACGTCACGTTCGTCGAGGCAACGGAGGCTCCTGGACCATGACTGACCTCTCCCGCCGCCGCCTGCTCACCTTATCCGGAGGCGTCGCCGCCGGTTCGTTGTTGCCGCCCTCAGTGCACGCCGCGTTGGCCGAGCCCGCGAGACCCGGCGGCCTGAACGCGATCGAGCACGTGGTGATCCTGATGCAGGAGAACCGGTCGTTCGACAACTACTTCGGCACACTGCGCGGCGTTCGCGGCTTCAGTGACCCCGCCGCGCTGAAGGGCATTTTCGAGCAGTCCGGCGTGATGCCGTTCTCCGCACGTGCGGCGGCGGAGCGCGCGAACCGGCCAGGCAGCGACATCCAGTACCTCGGTTCGCTCGACCACAGCTGGGAAGGCGGCCAGGCCGCGTGGGCCAACGGCTGGAACAACGGCTGGGTTCCGGCCAAGTCGAAGTCCACAATGGCCTATTACGACCGCAAGGACATCCCCTTCCAGTACGAACTGGCCGACACGTTCACCTTGTGCGACGCCTACCACAGCTCGGTTTTCGGCCCCACCAACCCGAATCGCCTGTACATGTGGAGCGGCAACGTCGGCTACGAGCCCGGCACTCAGGACCGTGTGGTCGGCAACGACGCGTACGACGAGGACAACCACCCCGGCTACACGTGGACGACGTATGCCGAGCGCCTCGAGTCGCACGGTGTTTCGTGGAAGACCTATCAAGAGTGGGACAACTACCAGGACAACGCGCTCGAATTCTTCGTCCGCTTCAAGGAGATCGCGCGCAAGGCACTGAAGCCACTCAGCCTGCGCAGCATGGATCGCTTCTACGCCAACCTGTTCAAGGCTTCACCCGCGGATCGCGAGACGATGCTCCAGCAGCTGGCCGCCGGTGTGCAGACCCTCGACAAGGCCGAGCGTTCGTTGTACGACCGCGCTTTGGCCCGCGTCCGGCCTGGTGAGCTCGCGAAGGCGTTCCGCGCCGACATCGAGGCAGGCAAGCTGCCCAAGGTCTCGTACCTCGTGCCGTCGGCCGCGGACTCCGAGCACCCGTCGGCGTCGTCGCCCGCGGCCAGCGCGAAGCTGACGTACGACGTGCTCGACGCAATCGCCTCGAACCCGAAGGTCTGGGCCAAGACGGCCCTGATCCTCACGTTCGACGAGTTCGACGGCTACTTCGACCACGTACCGCCGCCCATCCCGCCTGCCGCGCGCACCGAGGAGTTCCACGACGGCAAGCCGATCGGCTTCGGCTTCCGGGTGCCGACGACGGTCGTGTCGCCGTGGTCAGTCGGTGGTTACGTCTGCTCGGAGACCTTCGACCACACCTCGGTGATCCAGTTCCTCGAGCGCTGGACGGGCGTGCACGAGCCGAACATCAGCCCATGGCGCCGGACCGTCGCGGGTGACCTGACCTCCGCCTTCGACTTCCGGCACAGCGGCCGCAAGCCACAGCTGGAAACGCCTGGCCCGGTCCCGGCGCCGGTGCCTCGCTGGACTCCGGCCCCGCCAGCCGAGCAGTCGATTCCCAAGCAGGAGCCGGGAACCCGCCCGGCCCGGCCGTTGCCGTACCGCCCGGAGGCGTGGGCGAAACGGGAAGGCAAGACCCTTGTGCTGACCTTGCGCAACTTCGGCACGCAGAGCGCGCACTTCGCGATCTACCCGTACAGCAAGGAGTTCGCGGCGCCGAAGCATGTGGACGTGCTCGGCTTGCAGATCGTCCGGATTCCGTTGCCCGGCAAGGACTACCACGTCGAAGTGCACGGCCCAGCCGGGTTCAAGCGGACGTTCAGCTCACGAGTGGGGTAGCTCCAAGCCGGTCCACTCCAGGCAGTTCCAGCCTTCGCCGTTGGCTTCCAGCAGGACGTGACCGGTGTTGGGCAGCACGCCGACGTTGGCGAGCTGGCCGGTCACGTTCTCGGCCAGCCACTCCGCACCGAGCCGGATCATGCCGCCGTGGCTGACCAGGACGACCAGGCCGTCCTGGTGCTTGTCCTGGATCAGCCGGACCGCGTCGAGGAACCGGCTGCGGATCTCCGCGCCGCTCTCCCCGCCCGGCATCCGGGCGTCCAGGTCGTCGTTGGTCCAGCGCAGGTAGATCTCGAAGAACTGCTTGATCGCGGCTTCGTCGGTGCGGCCTTCCAGATCACCGACGAAGACCTCGTGCACGCCTTCGATCGGCTGCACCTCAAGGCCGTGTGCGGCCGCGATCGGCGCGGCGGTCTCCTGGGCGCGGGTTGCCAGGCTCGCGTAGACGGCCACCGGCACGTCCGCTAACCGGGCGGCGAAGTCCGCGGCTTGCTGGTGACCTTCTTCGGTGAGTGGTGCGCCGGGGAGGCTGGTGTCGAGCGCGCGCTGCAAGTTGGACGCGGTCTGGCCGTGACGGACGAGCATCAACCGCATCAGAGGCCCTCCCGGACCTTGGCCAGCCACTCCGCGGCGGCCTGGTAGTCGGCGTCGGTGGCCCGGGCAGGCGCATCCGAGGTGGACTCATCGGCTTTCGGGTACGACCCGAGGAAGCGGACCTGGCGGCTGTTGCGGTGCAACGCGGCCAGCGCATCGCCGACCCGCTGCTCCGCGATGTGCCCGTCGAGGTCCAGGTAGAAGCGGTATTCGCCGAACTGCCCACGCAGCGGCCGGGACTCGATCCTGGTCAGGTTGATCCCGCGCAGCGCCAGTTCGGACAGTGTGTTGGCCAGCGACCCGGGCTCGTCGTGCGCGATGATCACGGCCAGCGACGTGCGGTCGCGGCCGGTTGGCTGCGGCAAGTGGCCTGGCCTGCGCAACAGCAGGAAGCGCGTGACCGCGGTGTCGACGTCGGCTACGTCGGTCGCCAGCTCGTGGAGCGGGTAGTGCATGACGGCGACAGGCGCGGACACGGCCGCGTCGAACTCGCCTTCGTTGACGCGCACCGCCGCGGAAGCCGTCGACGTGGTGGCGACAGGCACCGCGTTGGGCAGGTTCTCGGCAACCCAGTAACGAACTTGAGCGAGCGCATGTGGGTGCGAGGCAACGGTCTTGACGTCCTCGGCCTTCACACCAGGACGCGTCAGGATCGAGAACCGGACAGGCAGGATGGCTTCGCCAACCGCGTACAGCGGCTCGTCTTCCGCCAAGGAGTCCATAGTCGCGGTCACGGCGCCCTCGACCGAGTTCTCGACCGGCACACACCCGGCGTCGACCTCGCCCGCGCGCACCGCGGCGAGCACCAACGGGACCGTGTCCACTGCGACGAACTCGGCGTCCCCAAATGAGCGGGCTGCTTGTTCGGTGAAGGTCCCCCGCGGGCCGAAGTAGGCGATACGTGACACGGTTCAACCATAGGGCACTTGATGGCGGTTCCCGTGCTGTCCCTGGCCTGACATGCTGTTGGGCGTGACCGCCGAGTCGGAGGCAAGCACCCATCACCTGTCAGGTCCGTCTTCACCGGAGTTGGTGTTGTGCGCGGTTGAGGAGCCCCTCGCACGCGCTTGGGAGGCTGCGGCGCGACAGCGCCACGGCATACGCGTGCACCACGGCTCGGTACTCGACGCACCCGTACAGGCGGTCGTGAGCCCAGCGAACTCTTATGGCTGGATGCGTGGCGGAATCGACGCGGTTTACGCGGACGCGTTTCCCAACATCGAGCAGACGGTGCGTAGCGCCGTACTGGCGTTCCACGGCGGCGAACTGCCGGTGGGTGAGGCGTTGATCGTGCCGACCGGCGCGCCCATGCCCGCGTGGTTGATCAGCGCGCCGACGATGCGTGAGCCAGGCGAGTTACTGCCTGAGGACACGGTTCATCCCTACCTCGCCGCGCGCGGCGCATTCCGGTTATGGCGGGACGGTCTTCTTGACGAGGGGGTGCACATCCGGGACGTCATCCGCACCATCGCGCTACCCGGGCTGGGCACCGGCACCGGCGGCGTCTCGCCGGAAACATGCGCGCGTCAGGTGATGGCGGCCTGGGACGAGGTCTTCTCACAGCAGTAGTTCGAACTCCAGCTCATCCCTGATCGGGATGCCGTGCTTGCCCGTCAGCGGAATCTCCGGCTTCATCGCCCGCGCGGCCTCAATCGCCCCCGCTCGCAGCTCGCGCATATGGAAGCCGCGGCGTTGGTAGAAGCGAATCGCATCGGTGTTGTCGTTGGTCGTCATCAGGATTATGCGTTCGCAGCCCAGTTCCTTGACGATCGATTTCATCGCCTCGAGCATCGCCGTACCGATGCCGCCCTCGGCGACATAAGCGTTGAGCGTGACGAGCTCAGCGGTCTTGCCGTCGACGTAATACGTGAGCAAACCGACAATCTCGCCGTCCTGTGAGGCGACTAACCCGGGCAGCGCGGCGGCGTCCATGACCCGGCCGTGTCCAATCACAACCCTTGGCGAACCCCAGCTTTCGGTCAGCAGCTGCGCGATTTTCGGCTGGTCGGCGGCTTCTAGGGGTCGCAGCGTGTACTTCGTCACAGCGCGAGCTTGCCAGTCACCACCTACCGTTAACTACGAGTTTTCCCTGCCTCGGCGAGGAGTGGCGCGATGGCGCGCGTGCGTGATCTGACCCCGTATGTGGAATTGCATCGGGAGCAGTGGCGAGAGCTACGCAAATCAACGCCGCTGCCGCTGTCGGCAGGCGATCTGACCCGGCTGCGTGGTTTGAACGATCCGGTCGACCTCAGCGAGGTCGCCGAGGTCTACCTGCCGCTGTCCCGGCTGATCAACCTGCAGGTCCAGGCCCGGCAACGACTGTCCGACGCGACCGCGACCTTCCTCGGCGAATCGGAGAAGGTGCCGTTCATCATCGGTGTCGCGGGCAGTGTCGCGGTCGGCAAGTCGACGACGGCCCGTGTGTTGCGGGCGCTGCTGGCGCGTTGGCCGGACCACCCGAGGGTCGAACTGGTCACCACGGACGGGTTTCTGTGGCCGCGTGCCGAGTTGCTGCGGCGCGGCATCATGCACCGCAAGGGGTTCCCGGAAAGCTACGACCGCAGGGCGTTGCTGCGGTTCGTCTCGGAGATCAAATCTGGTGCACCGGAGGCCCGCGCACCGATCTACTCGCACCTGCTCTACGACATCGTGCCGGGCGAGGAGCAGGTCATCCGGCGCCCGGACATCCTCATCGTCGAAGGCCTGAACGTGCTGCAGCCAGGGCCGAGGCTGACCGTCGCCGACCTGTTCGACTTCTCGATCTTCGTGGACGCGCACACCGAGGACGTCGCGCGCTGGTACGTCGAGCGGTTCCTGACGCTGCGGCACACCGCGTTCGCCAACCCGGAGTCGCACTTCCACCACTACGCCTCGCTGAGCGACGACGAAGCACGGCGGGAGGCGATGCAGCTGTGGAACGGGATCAACGAGCCGAACCTGATCCAGAACATCCTGCCGACCCGCCCGCGCGCCACCCTGGTCCTGCGAAAAGGCCCGGATCACAACGTATGCCGGGTTCGGCTCCGTAAGCTCTAGGCATGACCGTCCGGTTGCTGCTCGTCGACGACCACGAAGTCGTCCGGCGAGGGCTGCGCGACCTGTTGAACGGCGAGAAGGACATCGAGGTCGTCGCCGAAGCTGGCACAGTCGGCGAGGCGCTCGTGCGTGCCACAGCCAGCAAACCCGACGTCGCGATCGTGGACGTGCGCCTGCCCGACGGCAACGGCGTCGAACTGTGCCGCACGCTGCGCTCGTTGCCCGACGGCCCGCGTTGTCTCGTGCTCACAGCGTTCGACGACGAGGAGGCCTTGGTCGGCGCGATCATGGCCGGCGCGTCGGGTTACCTGCTCAAGCAAGTCCGTGGACACGACCTGGTGACGGCCGTGCACGAGGTTGCTGCAGGCCGGTCCCTGCTCGACCCCGTCACGACCGCGCGGGTGCTCGACCGGATGCGCCGGGCCGCGGATTCGGACGAGCTGAACACGTTGACCGAGCGCGAACGCAAGGTCCTCGAGTTGATCGGCGAAGGCCTGACCAACCGGCAGATCGCCGAGCAGCTGTTCCTGGCCGAGAAGACCGTGAAGAACTACGTGACCTCGGTACTGGCGAAGCTCGGCATGGAGCGCCGCACGCAGGCAGCGGCCTGGGTGGCCCGCCGCTCAACGGGACGTTAGCGGCACCTTCCAGCTCACCGTCGTGCCCGTGCGGGCACTGGACCTGACCTCGCAGTCCCCACCGGCTTGCTCGGCACGTTCCCGCAGGTGGTTGAGCCCTCGCTGGGTGACGCCCGGCGGGATGCCGCACCCGTTGTCGACCACGTGCAGCTCGAGGTCGTACGGGGTGACCTTGAGCTGGACCCGGACACTGCTCGCGCCGGAATGCCGCACGACGTTGGAGAGTGCCTCCCTGAGGGCGGCCCTGGTGTGGTCGGCCACCTCACCGGGGACGGTTTTCAGCTCGCCGATGATGTCCAGCCTCGGCGTGAACCCGAGCAACTCACCCGCGGTCGCCACCTCGGACCGGACGGTCTCGGCCAGATCCATCGGCTCGGTCGGATCGGGGTTGAGCAGGGCCCGGACCGTGCCGCGGATCTCCGCGATCGTCGCGTCCAACTGGTCGACGGCGTCGGCAAGCCGCGCGGCATCCGCCTTGGCGAGCCGCTTGGCCGGCCTGCGTACGAGCAGGTCCAGCTGCATGCCCGCGCCGTAGAGCCGCTGGACGATCACGTCATGGAGGTTGCGGGCGATCTTCTCGCGCTCCTCGAGGACCGCCACTCGCTGCCGTGCGTTCGACCCCTCGGCCAACACGAGCACAAGCCCGGCCTGCGCCGCGAACGCCGTCAGGACTTCGACCGTCGGAGGCGTGAACGGTTGCGCGCCCTTCTTCCGGTAGACGGTCAGCGCGCCAAGCCTTCGTTCCCTTGTGCCGAAGGGCGCCGCCGCGAAGGGCCCGAACCCCCACAGCTCCTTCGGGACGAACGGTGAGGTGCGCGGGTCCGAGGTGACGTCGTCGACAACCATCGGGATCCCGCTGCGCGCGACCCTCGCGGCCGATGATCGCGTGGAAAGCACCAACCCGACCGGGTCTTCGAGGATGGTGTTGCCGTGTGCGGCCTCTACCGTGAGCCGCCCGTCCTCCCCACGCGCCATCACCAGCCCGAGATCTGCCTCGGCCAGCTCGGCAGCGACCTCGACGACCATGGCAAGGACCGCCTCGGGCTCCTCACCGGACAGGACGGCCGTGGCGATCTCAGTGGACGCGGTCAAGGCCCGCGCGGCCAATGTCGGATCCATAATCGTCAACAAGGCTATGCCACCCGGCCCGCGTCGACCCGGATCACCATGTCCGCATCGGCCGCTTCTTCTGGCCGATGCGTGACGTGCACCAACGTCCTGCCTTTGAGGTTCTGCGCCAAGCCGCTGAGGACAGCCTTGGCGGTCGGCACGTCAAGGTGGGCCGTCGGCTCGTCGAGGATGACGAGATCGGCCTGAGGCGCAGCGAGCAGGGCGCGGGCGAGGGCCAACCGGTCCGCTTCGCCGCCGGAGACCATGCCGACGAGGCTGTCGAGCCTGTCCGTCCAGTGTCCTAGGCCCGCGTCGGTCAGTGCCTGCTTGAGGATTTCGTCACTGGCGTCGGGGCTGCCGAGCCTGAGGTTTTCGCGGATCGTCGTGGAGACGAGCTGGGGTTCCTGCGGGCACCAGGCGACCTTGTCCGGGACTTGGGCGCTGCCCTTCTCGGCGGAGAGGAAGCCGAGCAGGAGGGCGAGCAGTGTGGACTTGCCCGCACCGGACGGGCCGACGATGGCAACGTGGCTGCCTGCGGGGATGGTGAGCGAGACGTCTTTCAGGCTCGGCTCAGCGGCCCCGGGCCAGCGGACATCAACCCCATCGAGCCTCACGGCCGGGACAGCGCCATCCCCCGAACTCCCCTCAGACCAACGAACATCAATCCCGTCACGACTCCCAGTCGGGACAGTGCCCTCCTGCAAATTCGACTCAACCGCCCCAGACCCACCGGCATCAACCCCATCGAGCCTCACGGCCGGAACAGTGCCATCCCCCAAACTCCCCTCAGACCAACGAACATCAATCCCATCACGACTCACGGCCGCGCTGGTCGCGCCCGGCTTTTGTCGCACGAACGGACCGTTGCCTCCAACTAGTTGTCCACAGCCCGCCGAATCCCCCCTTGACCAGGCCTTATCCCGATAGAATGGGTCCGGGGTCGCCCCCCTGGGAGTGGTGGGGGCTGCTTGGGGGTGGGGTGCGTGGGTCGATTCAACGGGTTTGGTTTGGCGTGGCGCGGGAATTGATTGGACTCGGGCGTAGGCGGTTTTGAGGGCGTCGCGGTGCTGCAATGCCGGTGGGAGCAGGGAAAGAACTTCGGCCAGGGCTAGTGGGACCAATGCCAGGACTGGGTTTGCTGTTGTGGCGCCGTAAGTTGCTGCCAGGCCAGTGGCCAGGGTGATCACGGCGGTCGCGGCTCCCGCACCAAATGCTTGCCGCCGGGTGCGCCGGGCCAGATCCGCGTCGATGCGGGCGAGGGTGGCCCGTTTTGCTTGCGCCGCGCCGAAAACGAGGAGTTCGGGTGCGGCTTCAAGCAGGGTGAGCACACCTGCCGCGACACTGCGTCGGCCTTCGGCGAGGGCGGTCGTGGCGCGGCGTTCCAGGAACCGCGCGAGCAACGGCGCGCCGATACCGCCGAGCACCACCGCTCCGGCAAGGACAAGGCCAGCCGTTGGTGACAGAACCGCCTGGACACCAATGGCCACAGTGCACACAACCGCAGCGATGATCGGCGGTACGAGGACTCGCGGGGTCAGGTCGCGGACGGTGTCAACGTCATCCACGAGTCGTTGCAAACCTTCGCCGCGTGCCAAGCCCGCGGTGCGCGCGGGGCCGAGAGAGACCAACCGCTGCCATAGCGACACGCGCAATTCCGCAGCGCGGCGGAAGGCGGCGTCGTGGGTGACGAGGCGTTCGAGGTACCGCAACCCCGCACGCGCCAGACCGAAGGTCCGTACGCCGACGATGGCGACGGTCAAAGTGAGGATCGGTGGTTGTTCGGCGGCTCGTGCGATCAGCCACGCCGACACGGCAGTCAGGGCGACGCCACTCGCGAGGGCCAGCGCGCCGATCAACGCGCCGAGTAGCTCTCGGCGGGTAATCCTTACGCGGGCTGCTTTCCCTGACTCGTCTGACACCGATGTAGGAACGGCCGCCACTGGCACGGATTCCTCGGTCAGCTTGACTTCGCGGTGGGTTGCCAGCAGCACGGCCACGCCATCGTTCGCCAAGTCGTACACCGATCGCATTACGTGGCTGGCGGTGGCGGCGTCCAGATGTGCGGTTGGCTCGTCGAGCAGCAGGACTCGGGCGCCGCGTTTGACGCGCAAGAACGCCCTGGCGAGCGCGATCCGCTGGCGCTCCCCTGTGGACAGTTCGATGATCGTGCGGTTCAGCAGGTGCGAGGCAGCTGCCATCGCGGCGACCGAACGCATCTCCTCTTCGGTAGGCGGCACGTTGCGGTCGCTCACCGCGAGCCGAAGCTCCTCCATCACGGTGACGCCCGCGAAGGCGGGGCGCTGTGGCACCCAGGCGACGATCCGCCGCCAGGCTGGGAGGTCCGAGGCTCCGACGACAACGGAACCTGAAGTCACAGGGACAAAGCCCAACAGTGCAGCGATGGTCGTCGACTTGCCGCCGCCGCTGGGCTGCGAGAGCCGGACGATCTCCCCTGGTCGCAACGCGAACGACACTCCGTCCGGTGCGAACCCGTCCCGCCGGGCCACTCGCAGGTCCGAAACAGTGGCCACGACGTCCGAAGCGAACTGCAAAGAGGAAGGCACCGAACCGGACAGGGAATGCACGCGGCGGATGGCCTCGATGCCGTCTTCGCTGGCGTGGTGCGCCGCGCCTGCCGCGCGCAGCGGGAAGTAGCACTCCGGCGCCAGGATCAGCACGAACAGTCCGACGAGCAACGTCATATCGCCGGAGACCAGCCGTACGCCGATGATCACCGCGACGACCGCGACCGACAGTGTCGCGATCAGCTCAAGCGCCAACGATGAGGCGAACGCCGTCCGCAAGGTCGTCATGGTCGCGCGGCGATGCCGTTCGGAAACGCGGCGTACCGCCTCGGCTTGGGTCGCGGCACGCCGGAAAGCCGTCAGCACGGGCAACGCCCGGACCATTTCGAGCAAATGGGCGGACAACCGCGCTGTGGCGTCTGCCGACTCCGCGACCTTCGTCGCCGTGTGTTTGCCGATCAGAATCGCGAACAACGGAACCAATGGCACCGTCACCGCGATCACGATCGCTGCGGGCCAGTCGACGAACAGGATCGCCGCACCGACTGAAATCGGCACGACGGCCGCGGTCACCAACGCGGGCAAGTACACCGTGAAGTACGCGTCGAGCGCGTCCAAGCCTTTGGTGACCAGTACGGTCAATGAGGCCGGGCCTTGCGTGGAAATCCACTCCGGTCCGCGGGCCAACGACGTGTCGAGCACCTGCGCCCGCAATTCCTCTTTCGCTCCAGCAGCTGCGCGGGCGGCGACGACCTGCGTCGCCCAGTTCAACAACGCGCGGGCGATAACGGATCCGACGAGGACGACGAGCAATCCATGCCCGGTCACCACCGAAGCGAGCGACCACGCCTGGGCGACGAGAGCCAATGCCGACAGGAAAGCAAGGACGAAACACAGGGCCAAAGCCCGGCGCGCTGATGCTGGCAACGCGCCGAGCGGGCCCCTCCCCAACCGGTCCTGGGCGGGATTACGCCGGCGGGGAAAGCTCATGGCACACGCACCGGCGGAATGTGGCCAGTGCCAATGCGTTTCCGGAACACCCAATAGGTCCAGCCTTGGTAGACCAGCACCGCGGGCGCGCCGAACCCGGCTATCCACGTCATCACCTGAAGGGTGTACGGGCTCGACGCCGTACCCTCGATCGTCAACGAGAATGCCGGGTCCACAGTGGACGGGATGACGTTCGGGTACAACGCTCCGAACAACGCGATCACCGAGCCGATGATCACCATGGCCATCAGCGCGAAAGCACGTCCTTCCCGCCCTGCGGACAATACGACGAGCGCCAGAATTCCGGTCAGTACGACGATTCCGACGACGAGCCAGGTCCACGAGGAACCGGCGCGCATCTGCACCAGGAGCAGGAGACCCAGCAGTGGTGACAAGGCCACCGGCCCGATGCGCAGCGCCAGGCGGCGCGCTCGCGATCGTATTTCCCCATCGGTTTTCAACGCTACGAACACAGCACCATGTACGAGCGAAAAACCTACGATCGCGAGCGCGCCGAGCAGGGTCTCCCATTGGAAGGCCGCGAACGCGGACCCCACCCGGTTTCCGGCCGCGTCAATGGGCAACCCAAGCACGTTCCACGACAGCAACAGCCCGACACCCAGTGCGGGCAACCACGAACCGGCCACGATCACGCGGTCCCAGTTCCGCCGCCAGCGCACCGAATCCACTTTGCCGCGATACTCGAAGGCCACACCCCGTCCGATCAAACCCACGAGTACCGCGAGCAAAGGCAGGTACGCGGAACTCAGCAAAGTCGCGTACCAGCCAGGGAAAGCCGCGAATGTCGCACCGACGGCGACAATCAGCCACACCTCGTTGCCGTCCCACACCGGGCCGATGGTGTTCACCATCACGCGCCGTTCGGTCTCGTCCCGCGAGAGCACCGGCAGCAGCATTCCGACGCCGAAGTCGAAGCCTTCGAGGAACAAGTAGCCAAGCCAGAAGAAGGCGATGATCAGAAACCAGACGAGTGCCAGGTCCATAACTGACTCCTAGTACGCGAACGCGAGTTCGTCGGACTTCTTCTCGGCGGGCTTGTCAGGCGGCGGCATCACCCCAGCGATCCCGGCGCGGGCATAACGCCGCAACAGGAACACCTCAAGCACCGCCAGTACCGCGTAAACCAGCGTCAGCACGATCAAAGACGTCAGGACTTCCCCGACCGAAATCCCGGAAACACCGCGCGCGGTGAACATCCAGACGCCGTCGACCCCGGTCGGATTCGGCACGACCACGAACGGCTGCCGTCCCATCTCGGTGAAGATCCAGCCGAAACTGTTGGCGATGAACGGTGTGGCGATTCCGGCCAACGCCGCCCGGCGGAACCACGGCGATGAAGGCATCCGGCCGCCCCGGGTCAGCCACAAAGCCGCCGCCGCGGCCAATGCGGCCAACGCCCCGAATCCGATCATGAACCGGAATCCCCAGTACGTCACGGGCAGATTCGGCACGTAGTCGATCGGCTGCCCGGACAGTTCGCCCAACTGGGGGTCGACCGGGTAGAACTCGCCGTATTTCGCCTTGTACTCCTTGACGAGGTCCTCGATACCTTTGACCTCGCTGGAGAAGTCGTTGTGCGCCAAGAACGACAGCAACGCCGGCACGGTGATCGACTTGACGTTCTCGCAGTCCGGCCGCGCCACGTCGCCGTACGCGAAGATCGAGAAACTGGCCGGCTGTTCGGTGTGGCACAACGCTTCCGCCGCGGCCATCTTCATCGGCTGCTGCTGGAACATCAGCTTGCCCTGCAGGTCACCGGTGACCGCGAGCGCCGCGAAGGCGACCATCCCGACCACGCCGCCGAGCTTCAACGAAGCCCGCCAGACCTGGCGTTCCTCGTTGCGCCGCGTCAGGTGCCACACCGCGACACCGACGAGGAAAGCACCTGCCACCGCGAAACATCCTGCGATCGTGTGCGGGATCGCGGCCAGTGCGGTGTTGTTGGTCAGCAGCGCCCAGATCGAGGTCAGCCGCGGCCGCCCGTCGACCAGCTCGACACCCACCGGGTGCTGCATCCACGAGTTGGCGGCCAGGATGAAGTACGCCGACGCGACCGTGGCCAGCGAGAATGCCCATGCGCAGGCCAGGTGGACCTTCTTGGGCAGCTTGTCCCAGCCGAAGATCCACAGGCCGAGGAACGTGGACTCGACGAAGAACGCCAGCAACCCCTCCATCGCCAGCGGCGCGCCGAACGCGTCGCCGACGAACCGCGAGTAGGCGCTCCAGGTCATCCCGAACTGGAACTCCTGCACGATCCCGGTGACCACCCCCATGGCGAAGTTGACCAGCATCAACTTGCCCCAGAACTTGGTCATCTTCAGGTACTTCACGTCACCGGTACGCACCCACGCCGTCTGCATCCCGGCGACGAGGACCGCGAGTCCGATCGTCAGCGGGACCATCAAGAAGTGGTAGACGGTGGTGATGCCGAACTGCCACCGCGCCAGGTCCAGAACGTCCACACCAGAATCATGCGATCGGTGAAGATCTTTCGCTGGGTGCGGCAGTCCTCTATCGTCGGGACCTAGGTCCTGGGGGGTGTGACTGTGCGCACGCGGTTCGCCATCGCGTCCATCATCGATTCCACCGCGAGTGGCGCATGGCCACCGTTCGCGTTGCTCTTCCTGGTGAACGCACAGCACCTGAGCGTCACCGCGGCGGGGATGAGTCTCACCGTCGGGGGACTCATCGGCCTGACCGTCGGCCCTGCCGTCGGCATGCTGCTCGACCGGATCGGGCCTGCCAAGCTGGTGATCGCGTCCAATGTGGTCAGACTGGCCGGTTTCGCGTACTACCCGCAGACCGACACGGTCGCTGAAGCTGTGGTCGTGGCTACCGTGCTCAGCGTCGGCGACCGTCTCTTTTGGACGTCAAATGCGCCGTTCGCGAAGGCGGTCAGCAACGGCGAGCGTGATCTCGAACGGCTGCTCGGCCGCCAGTCGATCGGCCGGTTCGTGGGCTTCGGCGTCGGATCGGCGCTGGTCGGGATCATGCCGAACGTCGCGGATCCGACGGTCTACAACGTCGTGAACTACGTGACCGCGGCGCTGCTCGGGCTGGCGGGCGTGATCCTGCTCGGCATCTCGACGCCCGCGAACCCCACGGCGAAGGCGGGCTGGCCCCTCGTCCTGCGGGACCGCAGGTATGTCGCGATCTGCGCGACACAGATCCTGTTCTGCCTCGCCAGTGTCGGCAAGTACACCGTCCTGCCGATCGTGATCATCAACGAGCTGCACAGACCGGCGTGGGTGGCGGGTGCCGCGATGATCATCGGCACGGTCGTCTACGTCCTGGTGCAGGAACCCGTGCTGCGGATCGCGGAGAAGTACCCGCGCAGCCTCGGCATGATCATCGCGGCCGGGTTGTTCGCGACGAGTTTCGCGGCGCTGGCGATCTTCCCCGCGACGCCGGTCATCTTCGCGACGAGCGCGGTCATGTCCGTCGCCGAAGCCCTCTTCAGCCCGCTCAGCACGGCCGCAGCCGCCGACGCGGCGCCCAAGGACGCTCAGGGCCGTGCCAGTGCCCTGTTCCAGCTCTCCTGGGGCACGGCGGTCGCGGTCGGCCCGGGTCTGCTCACCGGCCTCATGACGCTCGGCACAACCACGCTCTGGCTGACACTGGCCGTCATCTCAGCAGCAGCCGTGCCCGCGGTCATCGCAACGCAGCGGCGACCTCTGCAGCAGTCCGCACAACCTGAGGCCCCACAACCTCCGCGTGCAGACGTTCAAAAGTGACCACGCCAACGCTGGCCCGTAGCCCTGACACACCGCGTACGGGGGCCGCGATGCCATACGCCCCAGCTTGCAGCTCTCCCGCCGTCGCAACCCATTCCGGACCGTCGAACGGCAACAGAATGGCCTTGCCCGCAGCCCCCTTGCGCAGCGAATGCCGCGTCCCCACACGGTAGGCGACGTGATACGCCGTCCACGACGGCTCGACGACCGCGACCGCCTGCGCCTCATCTCCGTCGGCGACGGTCAGGTGCGCCGTCGCCCCGATCGACTCGGCGAGTTCACGCAGCGCGGGCAACGCAGCATGCCGCAATTGCGGCAGAACGCGCGCTGAGAGCCGCAGAAGCCCCAGGCCCAGCCGGACACGCGACCCCTCCCGCCGGACGAGCCCACGGGCCTGCAACGGCACCAGAAGGCGGTACACGGCGGCCCGGCTGGCGCCGATCGCCGCCGCGAGGTCGCTGATGGTCGGCGCCTCGGACTCCGAGTCCGCGACCGCCTGCAGCAACGCCAGCCCCCGGTCGAGCGTCAGGGAGCTCTCTTTGCCGTGCACGCCCGGCGAGGTCATGACGCGGGCAACACAGTGCCGGCCACCTCCGCGAGCCCCACGACCGAGCCGTTCGGACCCGGCGCGGTCGCGGTGATCCGCACGGTGTCGTGATCCTCCAAGAACGTTCGCTGCGCACCGTCGGCCAGCGTGATCTTGTCCCGGCCGCCCCAGCTCATCTCCAGAAAACAGCCCAATTGGTCCCGCTCGGGACCCGACACCGTGCCGGACGCGAAGAGGTCGCCGGGCCGTACGGTCGCGCCGTTCACAGTCATGTGCGCCAGCTGCTGGGCGAACGAGTAGAACATGTCCGCGAACCGCGGCCGGGACACGACCGTGCCGTTCCAGTCGATCTGCAGCAGCAGGTCAAGCCCCCAAGGCTGGTCCTCGAGCAGATACTCCTGCACCGGGTGGTCACGCGGCGGCGTGTGCACGCGCGCGGCCGAGAACGCGTCGAGCGGCGTCACCCACGCCGACACAGATGTGGCGAACGACTTGCCGAGGAACGGCCCGAGCGGCTGGTACTCCCAGCCCTGGATGTCCCTGGCGGACCAGTCGTTCACGAGTACGACGCCGAACACGTGGTCCGCGGCGGACGACGTCGACACGCGGCTGGCCACCGGTCCACCGCAGACGAACCCGACCTCGGCTTCGATGTCCAGCCTCTGCGTCGGTCCGAAAGCAGGACCGCGCTGCTGGCCGTGCGGCCGTACGACGGGCGTGCCCGACACGACGACGGTCCCTGCGCGGCCGTGGTAGCCCACAGGCAGGTGAGTCCAGTTGGGCAGCAACGGTTCGTCGTGCGGGCGGAAGATCCGGCCCGCGTTCTCCGCGTGGTGTTTCGACGAGTAGAAGTCCACGTAGTCGGCGACCTGGAACGGCAGAACGGCGTTATCTATAGGTATCAGTGTGGCGCCCTTCGGCGCCGCTGTTGCCTGGGTGAGCTCGATCAGCCGGGCCCGGACGTCCGTCCACGTCTGTCTCCCCGCTGCCAGCAGGGGGTTCAGCGTGTCCGCCGACACCAGGTCGGCGTGCTCACCGAAGGAAGACGCGATCGGCCTCAGCGGCAACGCCTGGTCGCCCACTCGCACGGCGATCTGGCCGTCGACGACGCCGTACGGCAGCGTCTGCGGACCGAACGGCTGGTCGGCGCTGAAGGCCTCGTCTTCCACCCACGTCACAGCAACCCCAGTTGTTCCAAGTCGGCGACCGGCTCGGCCAGCGAGCACGAGCCGTAAGACGCGAAGACACCGCGGACCGCATGTGCGGCTGCCTCCGACAGCTCGCCCGCTTCCTTGGCGAGTGCGTCCGAGTCGGTGCTGCCCAGCGCCTCACGGACGTCTCCGCCGGACAGCGACCGCGCCGTGGCGACCAGCAGGTTGAGGAAGCCGTGGTGGGTGAATCCGGTCTCCTCATCAGTGTGCCGGACCGCGTTGTGCAGACCGGCGGTTGCTTTGAACGACACGCCGCCCGCGGTGACCACGGACAGGAAGTCGGAGATCTCGTCGACGGTCGGGAACGCCTGCTGGCTCAGCCCGCCGCAGCGCAGCTTGGGCCAGCTGCCGTGCTCGGCGACCTTGCGGATGCTCTCCAGCCAGTCCGGGCCGCCGCGGCGCGGCTCGATCACCCGGATGACGTCCTCGGGGACGAACTCGGAGACCCGCTCGAGCCACTGGTCGTCCACGTCGTTGGGGGCCGGCATCTCGACCATCCGCAGGGCGAGCAGCTCGGTGCGCGACTCGACGATGGACAGTGCCTTGGGTACGCCGCCAAGGCCGGTGTCGATCACCAGCGACAAGGCGACCGGCTTGACCGGCCGGGCCTTGATCAGCTCGGTGATCAGTTCGGGCAACCGGGACGCTGGGCACAAGAAGAGGCCCATCACAGCGGCCCGGTTCGACGACCGCATTTCCAGGTGCGCCGCGATCGCATCGGGCATCGCGGCGTTGCCTGGCGGGAACAGGGCGGCGTCGTCGACAAGCCTCGCGAGCAGGGGCGGAACACCTCGAGGGCCGGGCGGCGGGAGTTCGACTGCGCTTGACACGGCTGACACGCTAGTAGCGTACCGGCAACTGAACAAAAATGTCCGTTATCCGGACACAGGAGAGGACATGCCTTACTACCGAAGCGTGGGCGAGATACCCCGAAAGAGGCACACCCAGTTCCGCGCACCGGACGGTTCGCTTTACGCCGAAGAGCTGATGGGTGTGGAGGGGTTCTCAAGTGATTCGGCGCTGCTGTACCACCGCCACCTGCCGACGGCGATCGTCAACGCGGTCCAGGTGTCCGACGAGCGGACCACGACCCCGAACCTGCCGTTGAAGCCCCGGCACTTCCGGTCACAGGAGCTGAAGTGGGACTCCCCGGCCGAGGTTGACGCGGTGACCGGGCGCCGCCTGCTGTTCGGCAACGCCGACGTGAAGATCTGCTTCGTCGCGGCGACCCAGCCGTCACCGCTGTACCGCAACGCCGCGGGCGACGAACTGCTGTACATCCAGACCGGGACCGCGGTGATCGAGACGATCTACGGGGCGCTGACCGTCGGCGACGGCGACTACGTGGTCATCCCGACCTCCTGCACCTATCGGGTGGTTCCCGGCGAGGACCTCCGAATGCTGATCCTGGAAGCGACCGGTCACATCGGCCCGCCCAAGCGGTACCTGTCGGCGAAGGGCCAGTTCCTCGAGCACTCGCCGTACTGCGAACGCGACCTGCGCGGCCCGACCGAGCCATTGCTGGTCGACGGTACGGACGTGGACGTTTTCGTGCGGCACCGCGCGGGCGTCACTCGCTTTACCTACGCGCACCACCCATTCGACGTGGTCGGCTGGGACGGCGCGTTGTACCCATGGGTGTTCAACATCCGTGACTTCGAACCGATCACCGGCCGCGTGCACCAGCCGCCGCCCGTGCACCAGACGTTCGAAGGCCCGAACTTCGTGGTGTGCTCGTTCTGTCCGCGCAAAGTGGACTACCACCCGCTCTCGGTGCCGGTGCCCTACAACCACGCCAACGTGGACTCGGATGAGCTGATGTTCTACGTCGGCGGAAACTATGAGGCACGTAAGGGTTCTGGGATCGGGTTGGGTTCGTTGTCGCTGCACCCTGGCGGGTGCACGCACGGCCCACAGCCAGGCGCTGTCGAGGCGTCGCTTGGCGTGGACTACTTCGACGAGACCGCAGTCATGGTCGACACGTTCCGTCCGTTGGAGCTCGGTGAAGGCGCCGAGGCCTGCGAGGACCCTCGTTACGCGTGGAGCTGGGCACAGCGCGGCCCCGACTGGACCTGATCTGTAGTACACAGTGGATCCGCGTGGCCATCGGCCGCGCGGATTCTTCATGTCCGCGCATTCCCAAGCAATTGTTTGATTGGGATTTTCAGTACCCGCGACCAGCACTATCCACATGCGACACGCACATTCGGCCGACACGCGACCGGAAATCCCAAAACTGGACAGCTGTGTTGAAAAATATGGGACATGGCAAAACCAGAACGCCCACCATACGTACGTAGGAGGCTGGGAGCAAAGCTAAAGCGTATGAGGGAAGCGTCCGGCCATACGCTTGACTCAGCCGCGTTGGCGTTGGACAAGACACGCAGCGCGTTGCACCGCATAGAGACTGGTGAGACCAAGGCGAACGTGCACCTCGTACGCACTATGATGGACCTCTACGACCACTTCGAGCCCGCTCTTATCGAAGCGACTCGCAAATCTCTGAGAAAGCCTTGGTTCGCCGCGTACGGCGTGCAGGACAATGGCGGTTATCTCGGTGTGGAAACCGAGGCTAGCCATGTCGACGAGTTCTCCGCACAGGTTGTTCCCGGTCTCCTGCAGACCGATGGATACATCCGTGCACTATTCATGACTCGCGGCAATACGAATCCTGAGCAGGCCGCGCTGATCCGATTGTTCCGGCAACGGAGGCTGATCTCTGAGACCGAGCCGCTCACGTTCACCGCCATCGTCGACGAGGCCGCGCTGCTGCGACAGGTCGGTGGCCACGCGGTGATGCGCGAACAACTGCACCACCTCTTGGAGGTCGCGAACCTCCCGACCGTCACACTCCGCGTGCTGCCGCTCGAGCTCGGCGCGCACGACGCCCTGCCCGGCCCGTTCTGCCTGCTGTCCTTCCCGGATCCGGAGGATCCCGAGTACCTCTACGTCGAGCACGTCACCGGCACACTGCACTGCGAGGACGAGCAGGAGGTCACCGAGGCGCGGATGGTTTTCGCCCAGCTGCAGTCGGTCGCGCTCGACCCGGACGACTCGGTCGCCCTGATCCGCCGCCTGACCCACACCATGATCAACGGCTGACCTGCGACGACAAGAACTGTCGGTGGGTGGCCCTAAAGTCTCATTCGAAATCGAGACTTTTGGGGGTCTTGCGGGATGGATGTCGACGCGGTCCTGGCGCTGAGCCCGGACAAGCAGGTCGCCGGGAGCGCGGCCCGGCTGGCCGCGCCCGGCAACTGGAGCGAGCTCGGGCACGACGAGCACGCTCTGTGGGGCCTGTGCAAAGGCAGCGGCAAGAAGCCGTACCAAGTGTGCGTCGACCTCACCGACCGGGCCACCACATGTTCCTGCCCGTCAAGGAAATTCCCCTGCAAGCACGCCGTCGCGGTGCAGGTCATGCACGCTCGCGGCAACGCACCGGCAGGTCAGCCGCCGGAGTGGGTGAGCGAATGGCAGCACCGCCGGGAGGTGCGCAAAACGCCGAAGCCGCTCGACGACTCGCCGGAGGCCGTCGCTCGGCGGGCCGCGCAGCGGGCGAAAACCGTTGAGGCGCGGGACCTTGCTGTGCAGGGCGGGGTGGCCGGGCTGCGTGAGTGGCTGGCCGATGTCGCCCGGCGCGGTGTCGCCGAACTCGCCGGGCGGGATCGCGGGTGGTGGGAGTCGATCATGCGGC
This sequence comes from Kibdelosporangium aridum, assembly GCF_900176515.1. GTDB lineage: Bacteria > Actinomycetota > Actinomycetes > Mycobacteriales > Pseudonocardiaceae > Kibdelosporangium > Kibdelosporangium aridum. The sequence continues at coordinate 1,510,440 of NZ_FWXV01000002.1, read as the reverse complement.
GGATGGTCGACGCGCAGGCTCCTGGCCTTGCCGGAGCGTTGGAGGATCTGGCAACCGTGGTCTTCTCGGGCGGTCAGCACTGGGCCGAGCGCGCCGCTGATCGCCTTGGCAGCCTGCACCTTCTTGCCACGCTCGCGGCCAATCCGCCGCCTGAACTGAACGACGTCATCCGTATGCGCCTCGGCTACACCGTCACCGAACAAGAGGTGCGTGAGAAACCCGCTTGGCACGACTCGTGGGTTGTCCTCCTTCGCAAGGACGAGGACGACGGTCGCGTACGCACAACCCGTCAGTGGGCGTGGGGGCGTGAACGGCGTGAATGGGTGACGGTCATTCGTCACGCGGCGGGCAACGCGATCCCTGGACCTGCGCTGCCTGTTGGGGAATTCACCGGCGATCTTCATCCGTATCCGGCGGGCGCACCGCGTCGGATGGCGGTCGGCGACCGCGACCCGTCGACGGCCGCGCGCCCCATCGAGCTCTCCGCGACTTGGACAGATGCCTTGGCAGGCTTGGAACCTCTGCTCCGCCAGGACCCGTGGCAACGACTGCACCCGTTGACGTGCAAGCACGTCCGGCTGGCCGAAGGTCTGCACGCCATCGATGCCGACGGGCGTGCCTTGCCTGTCGTCGACGACCTCGCGGCCGACCGTGCACTGGCGATTCATGGTGGCCAACCGTTTGACGCCATCGGCTTGTGGGACGGCTGGTCATTCCGGCTGGGTGCCGTGGCCGAGCCCGGTGAAGCGCCGGAGGTGGTCTCATGAGCTGGTCCGAGGCCACCCAGAAGATCATCATCGGCTCACCGGACCCTGAGCAGGCGCTGGCCGATTGCGCGGCGTATGGCCTGGCCAGACGGGGTGGCCGGATCGCGCCGACGAGTGACGCCGAGCCGATCGCGCCCGCACCGAACGACAACCGCAAGGAAGCGTCGCCGCGGGTAGGCGCGATCTTCAGCCAGGTCATGGCGACCGAGGACAACGAGATGCTGCGCGAATGCTGCCTGGCGCTCGACCGCGCGAACCTCGTCGTGCCGTATCGCCAGTTGCCGGACATCCTCGCGGCCGCAACGGCTCGATCCGTTGTACGAGACGCGGTTCTGCCCGCGCTCGGCTCGCGCGGCCGTTGGCTCGCGCAACGCCGTGTCGGCTGGGCATGGGCCGCGGGCGACGGCGTTGAGGACACCGTCATCGACATCGACGATGCCCTGGACCTCTCGCCGGTCCAGCGCAAAGCACGGCTCAGCACGGCTCGCAAACAGGATCCCGAGCGGTTCCGGGCGTACATCGTCGAGCACTGGCCCGAGCTGCGCCGGGTCGAGGACCGCAAGCTGCTCATCGCCGCACTGTCGGAAAGCCTTACCGCAGCGGATGAACCGGTCCTCGAGCAGGCTCTCGACGACCGGTCGGCCAACGTTCGCGAAGAAGCGGTCGCGCTGCTCAGGAGGATCCCGGGCTCCGCACTGTCCAAACGCGCCGAACAACGCCTGCGCAGTGGCTTGCTTGAAGAGACTGTCGACCTGCACCCGGACGGTCCGTACGAACAGGAGCCGACTCGGGAGGAGTTGCGTGACTCACCGGTCCGCCGGACGGGGTCCGCGCGGCTGAAAGCCGACGCTGCCAGTGTGTCACCGGATTTCTGGATCGAGTGGCTCGGGCCGAAAGCGCCGCGCAAGCTGCGGCTGAGCACGTGGGGTACCGCGCTTCTGCAAGGCGTGGCGGAAAACCTGGCCGCGGCCGAGGATCCCGTCCCGTGGCTGACCGACCTCGCGTCGACCATCAGCTCGACGGCACTGCTCGACACGCTGGACAAACTCCCGGCCGAGATGTTGGGCCGAGTGCTGATCAGGCTCGCGGGTTCGTGGGACGCCAACGAACTCGACTACTTCTGCGGGCTGCTCCCGTCACCCTGGCACCCGGACGTGACCAGGGTGGTGCTGGAGCGATTCGCCGAACTGGCCGACCGTGGCTGGCGCGTCGGCCGTCCACCCGAAGCCTTGTTACGCCGCGGCGACCTTCGCGTCCTGCACGACCACTGGCCGCGGATCGCCACCCGCTGGCCGGTCCACGGCGCCGAAGAACTCGTCCTGCGGCTGCGAACCGAACTTCACGAAGAAATCGAACGGAGCGAAAACCCGTGACCACACCGACTGTGCTGCGCCCCAGCGCGGAAACGCAGTACGCCGACGAACTCGTCGCGCTCGCCGCGACCGACGACAAGCCGCGCCCGCCGCAATGGAAGCTCTCGCCTCAGGCGGTCGTGCGCTATGTCCTCGGTGGCACGCTGTCCGACGGAACTGTCATCACGCCCAAGTACGTCGGCGAACGTCGCCTCGTCGAGGTCGCGGTGGGCACGCTCGTGACCGACCGCGCGCTGTTGCTTGTCGGTGTCCCCGGCACCGCGAAGTCATGGCTCTCCGAGCACCTGGCCGCCGCGATCAGCGGAAATTCCACGCTCATCGTCCAAGGTACGGCCGGCACCAGCGAAGAAGCGGTCCGGTACGGCTGGAACTACGCGCGGCTGATCTCTGAAGGCCCTAGCGAGGCCGCTCTGGTGCCGAGCCCTGTGCTGCGCGCGATGCAGACCGGTGCGGTGGCGCGGGTCGAGGAGCTCACGCGGATGCCGGCTGAGGTGCAGGACTCGTTGATCACGATCCTGTCCGAGAAGGCGTTGCCCGTGCCGGAACTCAACCTGCAGTTCCAGGCGATCCCCGGGTTCACACTGATCGGGACGGCCAACGACCGTGACCGTGGCGTGAACCAGATGTCGTCCGCGCTTGCCCGGCGGTTCAACACCGTTGTGCTGCCGCCACCGGCCACTGAGGACGCCGAGGTGGAGATCGTCAGCCAGCGCGCCGCGCAATTAGGCCGCGCGCTGGAACTTCCGTCCGAACCGCCAGCGCTGGACGAGGTCCGCCGGGTGGTCCGCATCTTCCGCGAACTGCGCGGCGGGAGCACGGTCGACGGCCGTACGCAGCTCAAGAAGCCGAGCGGCAGCCTGTCGACGGCCGAGGCGATTTCCGTTGTGACCAGCGGAATGGCGCTGGCCGCGCACTTCGGCGACGGCAGTCTCGGAGCCGACGAGCTGGCCGCGGGCCTGCTCGGCGCGGTGATCAAGGACCGGGTTTCGGACACCGCGGCCTGGCAGGAATACCTCGAAGCAGTGGTCAAGGAGCGCAAGGAATGGCGCGACCTCTACCGGGCATGCCGGGAGCTGGATCCGGCTTGATGAAACCGATTCCCGACCGGGTGACCTTATTGGGCATCCGGCATCACGGTCCTGGCTCGGCCCGCATGGTCCGTGCCGCGCTCGACGTGGTGCGGCCGCAGGTCATCCTGGTCGAAGGACCACCGGACGCGGACAACCTCATCGAGCACGTCGGTGAGCTCATTCCACCGGTGGCGTTGCTGCTGCACGACGCGGCGGATCCGTCGGAGGCGGCGTTCTGGCCGTTCGCCCGCTTCTCGCCGGAATGGCAGGCGCTGACGTGGGGTGCTCGGCACAACGTCGACGTCCGGTTCGCCGATCTGCCCGCTGGGATCTCGTTGGCCCGTGAGAAAACCGAGGAGGTCGACCGGGTCGTCGTGGATCCGCTTGGCGTGCTGGCCGAGGCGGCCGGGTTCGACGACCCGGAACGCTGGTGGGAGGACGTCGTCGAGCACTCCAGCGCGGAGCCGACACAACTCGCGGCCGCGGTCGCCGAGGCGATGACGGCATTGCGTGAGGAGTTCGCCGACACGGTCGACCAGCGCACCTTGCAGCGCGAGGCGTGGATGCGCCAGGTGCTGCGGAAGGCTTTGACCGACTACGACGGCCCGATCGTCGTGGTCTGCGGTGCATGGCACGTCCCGGCTTTGCAACAGTTGCCCGCGGCCAAGGCCGATGCTGACCTGGTCAAGGGCCTCACGAAGCGCAAGATCGCGGGCAGCTGGGTGCCGTGGAGCCATGGTCGTCTCGCCGCGACGTCGGGATATGGCGCGGGTGTCGCGTCTCCTGGTTGGTACGCGCACTTGTGGGAGTACACAAAGGACACGATCCCACGCTGGATGGCACGCACTTCGCACGTGTTGCGGGAGGAAGGTCTGCCCGCGTCCACGGCGAGTGCTGTCGAGGCCGTCCGGCTCGCTGACACGTTGGCCGCGTTGCGTGGGCGTCCGTCGCCCGGGTTGTCCGAGGTCAGCGAGGCCGCTTTGGCTGTGCTGTGCGGCGGTGACGATGTCGGGCTCCGGATCGTGCACGAGAAGCTCGTGGTGGGCGAGGAACTCGGCCAAGTCGGTTCAGGTGTTCCCCGCTCGCCCTTGGCCACGGACCTGGAACGGTTGCAGCGCAAGTTAAGGCTGCCCGCGAGCGCGGCCGAGAAGAACATGCGGCTCGACCTGCGGCGGGACATCGACCGCGGCCGGTCGCGGCTGCTTCGGCAACTGCACGTGCTGGATGTCCGGTGGGGTGAGCCAGACGAGACGACCACGCTCGGCACGTTCGCCGAAGCGTGGACCGTCCGCTGGGATCCGGGCCTCGCCGTCGCCGTGGCCGCCGCGGCTCGCCACGGTGCCACCGTGGAGGGCGCGGCCGAGCATGTCCTTCTTGAGCAGGCAAAGTCCGCCGAGACAGTCGCCGATGCCGCCGAGGTGTTACGTGAGGCGGTGGCGTGCGAGCTTGTCAACGCCGTGACGGCCGCGCGGGCAGCGCTGGACCGGTGCGCAGCGGCGGCAACGGATGCTCTGGAGTTGTTGCAGGCGTTGCCCGCGTTGGCCGGGACCGTTCGATATGGATCCGTTCGCGGGACGGATCCCGAGCTGCTGCGGGCCGCCATGCACGGCTTGCTGGCGCGTGGCTCGGCCGGTCTTCCGCTGGCCTGTCACGGAATCGACGACCAGACAGCGGAAGTCGCTTTGTCGACAATGGACAAGGCGCACGAAGCCGTTGTCCTGGCGGCGGATGAGGAGCACACCGCAGGTTGGTGGGAGGCGTTGCAGCGGCTCGTCCGCACCGACCCGCCAGCACACGGTCTGCCAACCGGCCGTGCGACACGGTTGTTGTGGGAAGACGACCGTCTGGACACTGAGGCCGTCGCGGTCCGGATGCAACGGGCCGTGTCAGCCGCGGGTACAGGCACGTCGTTCGTGGCGGGCTTCTTACGTGGCTCGGCTGTCCGGCTGGCGGCTGACCCACGATTGCTTGGCCTGGTTGACGAATGGCTCACCGGGTTGCCCAACGACGCCTTCGAGGACGCGTTGCCGTTGCTGCGGCGCGCGATCTCCAGCTTCTCCGCACCCGAACGCCGCACACTCGCCGAACGCGTCGCACAAGGCGGCGGTCCAGCCGTGCTGGTCGCCGACGACGGCGACCCAGAACGCACCGCACGTCTCGTCGAGTTCGTGCGCGGGCTTTATGAGGGGGCAAGGGTATGAGCGACGAACGACTGCGCCGGTGGCGTCTGCTGCTTGGCCCCGAGGCTGATCAGCTGACCGGCCTTGGCGAGGACGATTCCCGCCGCGACAGTGCGTTGACCGCGCTGTACGGCGGCGAAGGCGATGGCAAACGCGGTGCGGGTCTTGGTGCCAGTTCGCCCAAACTGCACCGCTGGCTCGGCGATGTGCGGACGTACTTTCCGAAGTCAGTCGTCCAAGTCATGCAGCGTGATGCCGTGGAACGTCTCGGCCTGACGAAGCTGTTGCTTGAACCCGAACTGCTGTCGTCGGTCGAGCCGGACGTCAGCCTCGTCGGGACGCTGGTGTCGTTGTCCAGCGCGATCCCTGCCCGCACAAGGGAAACTGCGCGGGCGGTGGTCCGTCAGGTGGTCGAGGAGATCGAACGCAAGCTCGCCGACCGCCTGATCGCCGCGGTGAACGGCGCCGTCGACCGGTCCCGCCGGACCAGGCGACCACGCATGTCCGATGTGAACTGGTCGGCCACCATCCGCGCGAACCTCAAGCACTACCAGCCGGATCAACGCACGCTCGTGGTGGAAAGCCTGATCGGCTCACACCGCAAATCCCGCAGCGCGGCACTGCGCGACGTGATCCTCCTGGTCGACCAGTCCGGCTCGATGGCCGAATCGGTGGTGTACTCCGCCGTCTTCGGCGCGACGCTGGCGTCGCTCCGGTCGGTCACCACGCGGCTGATCGTCTTCGACACCGAGGTCGTGGACATGACCGAAACCCTGGACGACCCCGTCGACCTGTTGTTCTCCACGCAACTCGGCGGCGGCACGGACATCAACCGCGCGGTCGCGTACGCCCAACAACACATCCGTCGTCCCGCCGACACCGTGGTCGTGCTGATCAGCGACCTCTACGAAGGCGGCGTGGCCGCCGAACTGCAACGCCGCGTCCGCGAGATGGTCGCCAGCGGCGTCATGGTCGTCGTTCTCCTCGCCCTGTCCGACAGCGGGAAACCCGCGTACGACCACGAACTGGCCGCCCGCCTCTCCGCCATCGGCGCGCCGTCCTTCGCGTGCACGCCGGATGCGTTCCCCGACCTGCTCGCCACCGCCCTCCGCCGCGAAGACGTCGCCGCATGGGCCGAACAGGAAGGCATGGCCGTGGGGCGTTAGTCCAGGGCGATCTTGATGCCGAAGGCGACCAGGATCGTGCCGGTGACCGAGTCGAGGACCTTGCGGACCTTCGGGGAGGTGAAGAAGCGCTTCAACAGGCCGACGAGGTTCGCCAGAACGCTGAACCAGACGGCGCTCACCAGGACCGCGAGGGCGGAAAGCAGCAGGGTCTCGCCGACGTGCGGTGTGCTGGAGAGGAACTGAGGCATCAACGCGACGAAGAACACCGCACACTTCGGGTTCAGCAGGTTGGTGACCAGGCCCTGCCGGAACGCCACGCCGGCTCCTGTTGCCGTGAACTGGGCCTTGACCTGCACCTTCTCGCCCCGGCGCCACGCTCCGATGAGGGCTTTGAGCCCGAGGTAGCCCAGGTACACCGCGCCGATCAGTTTCACGACGGTGAAGGCGATGGCTGACGCGGCCAGCAGGCTGGCCACACCCAGTGCGGCGACCACTGCCCAGACGAACACGCCACTGGCGATCCCCAGGCCAGCGGCCACGCCCGCGCGCCTGCCGGACACCGCTGCGTGGTGGGTGACGATGATGAAATCCGGTCCCGGCACCATCGCGGCGAGCAGGACGACGCCCATGAACGCGAGCATTTGCACCCCAGAAACCATGTCGCGAGCATAACCCCAGTTCGCGACCGGTTTTCCGGCCCAATCTCGCCAACCACGACCCCGGTCACTGCCAGATCGGGTCCGATGCACGCTGAGTCATCCCACGCCGACCGACGTCGCGGGCTGGACACCACTGCACCCCGTTGTCACCGACCAGCGATGTACGGCCTCTGGGCGAGATAGATCGGATCATCCGTACCTAACAAACGTTTACAAGACTTGACCACTCCCGTCCGACCCGCCTAGTTTCGAGGAAACATCGGAGGTATACGACACACCGGGTAGGTGGCAGAGTGGCCGACCTCAACCGACGCACGATCCTCTCCGGGGCACTGGCGGGCCTCGCAGGCGCCACGTTGGCTTCACCCGCTCAGGCACTCTCCATGCCGACGGCGCAGGGTGGCATCGACTGGCCGCGGTTCCTCGCGGGTTCCGATCTCATCTGGCGGCGTGTGCCCCAGACTTGGTACGAGGGTCCGTTCTTGGGCAACGGGTTCCTGGGTTCCGGCATCTACGCCGAGCCTGGCCGCAACGCGATCCGCTTCAACGTGCAGCACACGCAGGTGCAGGATCACCGGCCCGAGTTCGGCTCGCTGTTCGGCCTGGCCAGGCTGCCGATCGGTTACTTCACGCTCGAGCCCGTCGGCACCATCACCGCGCTCGACTGGCGCCTTGACCTGTGGAATGCCGAACTGCGCGGCACGCTGACGACGTCGAAAGGAAGCCTGTCGCTGCGCGCGGTCGTCCACAGTGTCCGGTCATTGCTGATCGTCGAGGTCACGCCGTCCGAAGGCGAGCGCGCCTTCAACTGGGTCTTCCACCCCGCCAAGGCCGTCAGCCCACGCACTGACCCGGTCTTCGGCCGTGAACCACCCGCCGGTTACACCGCGAACCCGCCTGCCCAATTGCACACCAGCGGTGACGTCAAACTCTCCGTGCAACCGTTGCACGCAGGCGGCGAACACGTCACCGCGTGGCGCGAGGTCACTCGCGGTTCTGTCCGCACCTTGTACACGTCCGTCGCGTGGTCACATCCAACGAAGACCGCTGTAGCCCAAGCCCAACGGGCCGTACGGGCGGTCGTTCCGTTGTCCTCCTTCGTCCGTGATCACCAGGCGTGGTGGCACACGTTCTACCAACGCAGCTTCCTGTCCATCTCGGACAGTCGCTTGCAGTCCTTCTACTGGATCCAGCTGTACAAAGTCGCGTCAGCCGCACGCCGCGACGCGCCCGTGATGGCTACCTGTGGCCCGTGGCTCGAGTCGACGCCATGGCCCGCGACCTGGTGGAACTTGAACGTACAACTGGAGTACTGGCTGATCCACGGCTCCAATCACCTCGAACTGGACGCCGTCACGTACGCGTTGGACAAGTTCCGGCAGAACCTCCGTGACCAGGTGGCCGCGCCATACCGCGCCGACTCGTACGGCATTCCACGCACGACCGACATGACGTTGCTGAACGGTGCCGGGACCGGCACTTCCGGTTACGCCGTGGGCATTCCCGGCAAAACCTCACCGACACCTGAGGTCGGCAACCTGACGTGGGCGCTGCACAACGTCTGGCTGTCCTATCGGCACACCATGGATCCGAGGATCCTCAACGATGTGCTGTTCCCGCTGCTGCGCGGCGCGATCAACTACTACCTGCATTTCCTCACCCGTGGCTCCGACGGGAAACTGCACCTGCCGTTCACGTTCTCCCCCGAGTACGGCGAGAACGCGCCCGACTGCACCTACGACCTGTCGTTGATCCGTTGGGGCTGTGCGACTCTGCTCGCCACCGCGCCCGACGACGCACTCGCCGGACGTTGGCGCGATGTCTTGGCCACCCTGACACCGTATCCGGTGGATGCGAACGGCTACATGATCGGCGCTGGTGTCCCGTTCGCGAAGTCCCACCGGCACTATTCGCACTTGCTGCAGGTGTACCCGCTGTACGAGATCACCTGGGAACAGCCGGAAAACCGCGCCCTGATCGAGAAGTCGCTCAACCACTGGATCAGTTTCGAGGGTGCGCTGCAGGGCTACAGCTTCACCGGCGCCGCGTCGATCTCCGCGCAGATGCTCCGCGGCGACAAGGCCGCGTTCTACCTCGGCGAACTACTGCGCCGATTCGTCCAGCCGAACACGATGTACAAGGAGTCCGGCCCGGTCATCGAAACCCCGCTGTCGGCGGCCCAGTCCGTGCACGACATGCTCTGCCAGAGTTGGGGCGACGTCATCCGCGTCTTCCCCGCCGTCCCGTGGCCCGACGTGGCCATCCAGAACTTCCGCACCCAAGGTGCGTTCCTGCTCAGCGCCTCCCGCACATCCGGCCAAACCCGCTGGCTGCGCGTCCTCAGCGAAGCCGGCGCCCGTTGCGTGATCCGCCACGACATCGCAGGCGCCATCGCCGTCCGCAACGCCCAAGGCCGCGACCTGCCGTACCGCCACATCAGCCCGGACACCATCGAAATCGCCCTACCCCGCGGCTCCGAGGCCGTCATCCACCCAGCAGCCGACCGCCCCGACTTCACCATCTCCCCAGTCCCCACCACACCATCCGCCCCATGGGGCCTCCCCTGACCAGCCTCCACCACAACACCAATTCCCTTGGGGGAACCCCTAATTTTCACGCTACCGCAGGGGTCCGACAGAAACCGAGTCTTCGCAGGTCAGGAGTGACCTAACTCAGCGAGGCGCCGTGTCAGGAAGCGGCGTTCGGCGTCGGTCGGGGCGAGTGCCAGAGCTTCGCGGTAGGCCGCAGCGGCTTCGTCCACACGGCCGAGGCGGCGCAAGAAGTCCGCGCGGGTCGCGGGCAGCAGATGGTAGTCCGCGAGTTTGCCTTTGTGCTGCAAGGATTCAAGCAAGGCGAGGCCTTCGGCGGGGCCGGAGGCCATTGCCACCGCGACCGCGTGGTTCAGGGATATGACCGGTGACGGGTTCAGTCGCAGCATCGCCTCGTACAACATCGCGATCCTAGGCCAGTCCGTGTCGGACGCCTGCCGCGCTGTCGCGTGGCATGCCGCGATTGCGGCCTGGAGCTGGTAAGGACCCGTATTTCCGTGCTCGAGCGCGGCGTCGAGGACCGACACTCCTTCGGCGATCGCGTCCTGGTCCCATCGCGACCTGTCTTGGTCTTCCAGTGTCACGAGGTCACCGGCGGCGTCCAGGCGGGTTGCCCGGCGGGAGTTGTGGAACAGCATCAAGGCGAGCAGGCCGCCCGCCTCGGGCTCGGATGGCATCAACTCGACCAGCAGCCTGCTCAGGCGGATTGCCTCGTCCACCAACGAATATTCCGAGTAGCCGTGGTTGAAAAGCAGGTACAGCACGCCCAACACGCCTGCGGTCCGCGCAGGCAACAATGCGGCGGGCGGTACGCGGTAAGGAATGCGGGCGTTGCGGATCTTCCGCTTCGCGCGGACCAACCGCTGGGCCATCGTTGCTTCGGGGACCAGGAACGCGCGGGCGATCTCCGGGGTGGTCAGCCCTGTCAGGGTCCGCAATGTCAGTGCTACCTGGGCTTCCAGCGGTAGCGCCGGATGGCAACACGTGAACATCAGCCTGAGCCGGTCGTCCGGGAAATCGTCCTCTGTGGACTCTGGAACACCGACGATCGCGATGTCCCGGGCACGGGAGGATTCCGCTGCTGCCCGGCGGATACGGTCGAGGGCGCGGTTCCGCGCCGTTGTCGTGAGCCACGCCCCAGGGCGGCGGGGGACGCCGTCCTGGGGCCAGTGGGTCAGGGCGCGCGCGAACGCTTCCGAAGCGCACTCCTCGGCGAGATCCCAGTCGCCGGTGAGGCGGATCAGCGTCGCGACCACACGACCCCACTCCGAGCGAAAGGCCTCGTCAACGGCCTCTTTCACTCCCAAATCGGACGCACCTCGATCGCTCCGAACTTGGCCACCGGGTGCTTGGCCGCGATCGCCAGCGCCTCGTCCATGTCCGCGCATTCCAGGATGTCGTAGCCCGCTATCTGCTCCTTGGTCTCCGCGAACGGGCCGTCTGACACGAACACACCACCGTCGCGTGGCCACAAGGTCGTCGCGTCGGAGACGGGCCGGAGTTGGCTGCCCTCAAGGCGGCGGGAACCGGTCTCCGCGATCCAGGCGCCCGGATCGTCCTCTGTGGTCCCGACGAGTGCATCGTCCACGCAGACCCACATCATGAACTTCATCTCAGTCCTCCCAGTAGGGCCGGATCTCGATCGGGAATCGGCCCGCCGCCTCGTGGGTGGACGCCACCGCGATGGCTTCGTCCAGGTCAGCGCACTCGATCAGTTCCACGCCCGCGACCCATTCCTTGGTCTCGGCGAACGGACCGTCGGACACCAGCTGCTTGCCGTCGCGGACCCGTACGGTCTTCGATTCCGCAGGCGGGCGCATCAGATACCGGCCACGGCTTATGTCACGTTCTTCTAGATCAACCATCCAAGCCACGTGGCCGGACTTCGCGTTCAGCTCGTCGGGACTTTCCACCTTCGAGCCGTCGTCGCAGATCAACAGCATGTACCGCACTCCGGACCTCCTCGTCGGATCAGGTTCTCACCCACACGACGCGGCGACGACCGGAAATCGACACCTCGCCGTGTGTCGATTTCGCCGATCTGTCGCGTCGTGGTGATGACGAAGGAGGAATCCATGATCATAACCACGCGTGGTGCATCGAGCACGAGCACCGCCGGGACCGGCAAGAAGTCGACAACCGCCTCGGCAAGCTGGTCAAACGCCTGGCCGGGCGGCGCAGGACCCCCAGTTCGGGTGACGGCCACTTCCCAAGGACCGCCGATCCAAGTTAGGCTGCCCTAAGTTGGAGGTGACAGTGACCGAGACACCCACACCGGCCGAGCGTGCGCGCACTATCGCGACGCGAGGCGGCAAGGCAACGCTGATGCCGTCCGCCGAAGGCGCCGGGAAAGTCGTGCCACTGACACACCACGTGCACGCGGATGGCGTGGCCAGCGTGCTTGTCGCGCAGAGCAATCCGTTCGTGGCGGCCGTGTGGGCGGCGCCTCGCGGTGAGCTCGCCGCGATGCTCGAGCTCGCGGACACCGCTCCGGTCCCGTTGCGGGAACCAGTGCGTGGGCTGCTGTGGTTCACCGGGTGGGCACGGGCTCTGTCGGATGACGAGGCCAGGCGCGCGGCGATGCTGGTTGCCGAGGAACGCCCGGATCCGCGTCTGCTCGACGTCGGCCACGGCGCCACGATGCTCCAGCTCATCCCCGCGTCACTGGTCCTTGCCGACGCCGAAGGCACGCATTCCTTGCGACTGGACGATTTCACCGCGGCAACACCGGACCCGTTCTGCGCGTACGAGGCGGATTGGTTGCGGCACTTGGAAGTCGCACACACTGACGTCGTCGCCCTGCTGGGCCGCCATCTGCCGGACAACCTGCGCGGCGGGCACATCCGCCCGCTTGGCCTGGACCGGTTCGGGCTGCGGTTGCGTGTCGAAGCCATCGACGCCGACCACGACGTCCGACTCGCCTTCGAGCAGCCGGTGACCAACACGACCGAACTGGCGAACGAACTACGCCGCCTGGTCGGCTGTCCGTTCCTCGCAGAGACAAGAAAGTCTCATTAGCTGAACCGAGTCTCCTCCCGGGGCGTTACTAACCACTGGCGTGGCCCCTTTGAAGGTGAGGAGGCATGTACTGATGATCAGACGCGGGCGTCTGTTGACAGTCGCCGCCGCAGTGGGTGCCGTCGTCGCGTTGTCGGCGACCGCGAGCGCAGCGGCGCCGCAAGACGCCGAGGGTTTCGGCGGACGGCACTCCGTACGAGAACACCTGTCCAGCTACCACGAGCATCCGCTCGCGTTATCCACCACCGGAAACGGGCAGTTCCGGGCGACGCTGAACGAGCGGACGGGCGAAATCACCTGGCAGCTCAGCTATGCCGACCTGTCAGGCGCCATCACCCAAGCCCATATCCACTTCGGCCATGCGTTCCAGGCGGGCGGGATCAGCGCCTTCCTGTGCACGAACGCGGGCAACGGCCCGGTCGGCACCCAGACGTGCCCGGCCGCGCCCGCGACCATCAGCGGCACGTTGCGGGCCGCCGACGTGATCGGACCGGCGGCTCAGGGCATCGCGGCAGGTGAGTTCGCCGAGTTCGCCAAGGCTTTCCGGGCAGGCGTGACGTACGCCAACGTGCACACGGCCGCGTTCCCGGCCGGCGAGATCCGCGCTCAACTGGACCGTTAACCGCAGGGGAATGCGCGGTGGGTGAGACCGCGCAGGCGAAGGCGGCGAGTTTCTCCGCTCGCCGCCTTCCGCTATTCGGCCAGTTCCGGCGGGAAACCACCGGTCGAGATCGGGCCCCACCGCTCGATGGTCACCCGGATGAGGCTTTTGTTCTGCTTGCGCATGGCCTCGCGGTATTCGTCCCAGTCCGGGTGTTCGCCCGAGATGCACCGGAAGTACTCCACCAGCGGCTCCAGCGCGTCCGGCATGTCGAGTACCTCGGCCCGCCCGTCGACCTGGACGTACGGGCCGTCCCAGTCGTTGGACAACGTGCACAGCGAAACGCGCGGGTCACGGCGCGCGTTGACCGCCTTCGCCCGCCCTGGGTAGGTGGAGATCACCACCCGTCCCTCGGGGTCGATGCCGCACGCCACCGGGGACATCTGCGGGCTGCCGTCCGCCCGCCGGGTCACCAGGACCGTGTGATGCCTGGTACGCAGGAAGTCGATCAGTGCCGCACGGTCCACTTTGTCTTTCGTCGCGATCCGTCGAGCCATGGGCTAACGGTAACGTGCGGACGTGGCGAATCGACTCCGTGCCTGGCTGGCGCCCCACCGGGATCAACCGATCGTGACCGATCCGGCCGAGCGCCGCGCGATCGGAATCGAGTTGATCATCGTGTTCTCGGTGACGCTCGGCATGTCCGGTCTGCGGTCGTTGGTCAGCTTGATCGACTCGCTGCTGCGCCCGGAACCGCTGGCCAACCAGAGCGTGGCGTTGAACGTCCCGCAGGCCACCCTCGACCTGCTGGACCTGCTCAAGCAGTTGCTCAGCGCGGGGCAGCTGTTCGCGTGGGGCGCGCTGGGGCTGTACCTGTTGTGGCGCGCGGGAAGCAGGCTCGCCGATGTCGGGCTGGACCGTCGGTTCATCGGCGGTGACGTGCTGCGTGGCGTCGGGCTCGCCGCGCTGATCGGGATCCCTGGCCTCGGGCTTTACCTGGTCGCGTACGCCGTCGGCGCCAGCCTCGAGGTGGTGCCGAGCGCGCTGACCGACACGTGGTGGCGCCCGATCGCACTGACGATTTCCGCTGCGGGCAACGCATGGGCCGAGGAGGTCCTGGTGATCGGCTATCTGATCACCAGGCTGCGCCAACTCGGGTTCGGCGAGAACAAGTCGCTGCTGTTCTCGTCCGTGCTGCGTGGCTCGTACCACCTCTACCAGGGGTTCGGCGGGTTCGTCGGCAACCTCGTGATGGGCCTGGTGTTCGGCCGGATCTGGCAGAAGACCAACCGGCTCTGGCCGATGGTCATCGCGCACACGCTGCTGGACGTGGTCGCCTTCGTGGGCTATTCGCTGCTCCGCGGGGTTTCCTGGCTGCCTTAGGACGGTCCGTAGCGCATCTTCGTCATGCCGTTCTCGGCACCGGCCGGGATGCCGGACGCCTCGAACAGCTCGCCGACCCGGTCGCCAAGTTCGGCCGGATCCCAGCGCCTGCCGCCCGCCTTGATCTCGGCGACCGAGGTGAACGGCTGGAAGATCTCGATGCTGTCGCCCTGCACGCCGAACACCTTGCCACTGATGTGCCCGGAGTCCGCGGAGCACAGGTACGCCACCATCGGCGCGACATTGCCGGCGTCCAGGAACACGAACTCGCCGTCGCGACCGCGGTGCTCGTCGTCGACGACGTCGGTGGTCATCCTGGTCAACGCCATCGGGGCGATCGCGTTCGACGTGACACCGAACTGCTCCATCTCAGACGCCACAATCGCGGTGAACGCGGCGATTCCAGCTTTGGCACTGCCGTAGTTCGTCTGGCCGGAGAACCCGTACAGACCGGCGATCGAGGTCGTGTGCACGATCCGGCCCGGTCGCCCGCTGGCACGCCAGTAACGGCATACCGCGCGTGTCGGGACGAAATGCCCACGCAGGTGTACGCGGATCACCGAGTCCCACTCGTCGTCGGACATGTCAGCCAGTTCGCTGGTCCGCAGGATGCCCGCGTTGTTCACCAACGCGTCGAGGCGCCCGAACTCCTCGACCGTTGACGCGACCGTGCGGTCCACGAAATCGGTGTCCGCCACGTCGCCGGACGCGACGATCGCCCGTCCACCTGCGGTGATGATCTCGTCAGCCACGTCGTAGGCCGGGGATGGATCGAATTCGGCCAGTACGACCGAGGCGCCTTGGCGAGCGCATTCGAGCGCTTCCGCGCGACCGATGCCCCTGCCCGCACCCGTGACGATGACGACTTTGCCGTCGAGAATGCCCATAACACGAGATTACGGACTGTCCACAATCTCCGGTCGGCTCGAGACTTGGTAGCCACCCAGGTTGTCGCGGACAAACCGGTCCCAGCTGCCGTCCGCGAGCATGGCCCGCAAGGCCTCGGTCACCTTGGCGCGGCGGTTGTCGCCCTTTCGCAGGCCGATGCCGTAGTGCTCGGTGGAAAACGGCTTGCCGACGACCTTCAGCTTGTCCGGCTGCTGCGCCGCGTAACCGGCGAGGATCACGTCGTCGGTGGTGACGGCATCGACCTCGCCGTTGAGCACAGCTTCGACGCATTCGCGGTAGGAGCTGCGTTGATCAAGGGTGACGCTGTGCGCGTACGTCGCCTGGACCTGTTGCGCGGGCGTGGAACCGGTCACCGAGCACAGCCGCCAGTCGCTGTCGTTCAACGACTCTGGGCCGTCGATGTCCGAATTGGTCTTGCGCACCAACAGACTCTGCCCGGCCACGAAGTAAGGCCCGGCGAAGTCGACGCGCTGCCTGCGGGTCTCGGTGATCGAGTACGTGGCCACGACCATGTCGGCTTTCCGCTGCTCGAGCATCGCCTCCCGGTCGGCGGGACGCGCCTCGACGTACGTGATGTTGCGTTTGTCCGTGCCCAAGCGCTCGGCCACATACTCGGCCACGTCGACATCGAACCCGGTGTAGCCGCCGTCTGGCGCTCGCATCCCCAGGCCCGGCTGGTCGAACCGGATACCGACGGTGAGTTTCGGGCCTGCGGGCGGCTCGTCACCACCGCCGCATCCCGCGGTCATCAGCAGCCCTATCGCCGCTGTCGCCGCATACAGCACGGCACCACGCATGGACTCAGCTCCCCGACTTCGCTGAACTCCGACGGGACCATACCGGCCCGCTGCGCCGCCCCCCGCGCGCCTTCCGAACTCGGCAACGAGCGAGGCGATCGCCCCGGTTCCTGCCCGGACCGATTGCGTCGAACGGGTTGACATCATCCCGACACAACGAACGACGCTCGAACCGCTCATTTGACGAAACGATTCGCTGTTTCAAGCCTCCTTCATCGCATGTTTCGATCAGAAATGCCGCCTGAGCACGACGATTTACATATCCAGCCGCTAAGCTGAGTTCTCGTGACCACAGAGGTGCGAGTCCAGGCACAGCCCCGCGTTGACAGTGAGGTAGGCACGCTTCGTTCGGTGCTACTGCACCGGCCAGGCGCCGAGCTCAAGCGGCTCACCCCGCGCAACAACGACAAGCTGCTCTTCGACGGTATCCCTTGGGTGGACCGCGCGCAGGAGGAGCACGACGCTTTCGCGGAAGTTCTCGCCGGCCGTGGCGTCGAGGTGATGTTGCTGGCGGACGTCCTGGGCAAGGCGCTGGAGGACAGCCGGGCCCGTACGACTGGTGTGCTGACCGCCGTCGACGAACGCCGTCTGGGATACGAGCTCGCGGACTCGCTGCGGTCACATCTGTCCAGTGTGGACGCCAAGACCCTCGCGCACGTGCTCACCGCGGGGATGACCTTCGAGGAACTGCCTGTCGCCGAGGGCGCTTCGCTGGTCCGGCGGATGCATTCGCCGCATGACTTCGCCATCGACCCGCTGCCGAACCTGCTGTTCAGCCGTGACTCGTCGGTGTGGATCGGTGACCGCGTCGCCATCGCCTCGCTCGCGATGCCCGCGCGCGTGCGGGAAACCTCTGTGCTGGACCTGGTTTACGCGTACCACCCGCGCTTCCGGTTGTCCGGGCGTGCTTATGGCGCGCACTCGGCCCCGGTTGAGGGCGGCGACGTTCTGCTGCTCGCGCCCGGCGTTCTCGCCATCGGCGTCGGCGAGCGCACGACGCCCGCGGGTGCGGAGTCCCTTGCACGGTCCGCTTTCAACGACGGCCTCGCGCACACCGTGCTCGCCGTACCGATCGCGCAGGACCGCGCGACCATGCACCTCGACACCGTGTGCACGATGGTCGACCGGGACGCGGTCGTGATGTACCCAGCCGTACGGGACACGTTGGTCGCGTATCCCATGCAGTCCGACGGTTCCGGCGGAGTTGTCGCATCCGGCCCCGTGCCTTTCTTGTCGGCCGCCGCCGAGGCAATGGGAATCGACCGACTTCGCGTCATTGACACCGGCTTGGACTCCGTCACCGCCGAGCGCGAGCAATGGGACGACGGCAACAACACCTTGGCGCTCGCTCCGGGCGTTGTCGTGGCGTACGAGCGGAACGTGGAAACCAATGCGAGACTAGAGGAGGCCGGCATCGAGGTCCTCGCCATCAGCGGCTCTGAGCTGGGCTCGGGGCGGGGCGGGCCACGCTGCATGTCGTGCCCGATCAACCGCGACTCGCTGTAGAGAATTTAGGAATGCCTAACCTGAAATAGGGCATCCTTATTTTCAGTTAGGCTTTCCTAAAAGCGGCACAATCGGTTGGTTTTCGCCACATTATTTTGCCTCTAATGGGTGATGGCGTTACCGTGGAAATATGACCAGCAAGTTCCATCAGCTGCTGCAGCAGCAGATCCGCAACGAGTTCACGGCTTCCCAGCAGTACATCGCGGTGGCGGTGTGGTTCGACGACCAGGACCTCCCGCAGCTGGCCAAGCACTTCTACCACCAGGCGCTGGAAGAGCGTAACCACGCGATGATGATCGTGCAGTACCTGCTGGACAACGACATCAAGGTGGCCATCCCCGGCATCGACGAGGTGCGCAACGACTTCGCCGAGGCGGCCGAGCTGATCGAGCTGGCCCTCAACCAGGAACGGCAGGTCACCGACGAGGTGATCGGCCTGGCCAAGGCCGCCCGCGACGAGGACGACTACAAGGGCGAGCAGTTCATGCAGTGGTTCCTCAAGGAGCAGGTGGAAGAGGTCGCGCAGATGTCGACGCTGCTCAACGTCGTCAAGCGCAGCAACGGCAACCTGTTCGACGTGGAGACCTTCATGGCCCGCGAATCGGTCGGCGACAGCGGCAGCGACTCCGGCGCACCCCGCGCAGCAGGCGGCTCGCTGTAAGCAGGCCCCTCAGGTGACCGGGTCACCCCCGCACGTTGCGGACAACGGTCTCAGCGATGCGGACGGCCCGGTCACAAAAATCCACTTTCGGGTCACCGAAGACGACTTCGATGCTCTCGGTAGCGGACAGTCCAATGAGGACTTTGCACATCCGCGTGCCCGGCAGCTTGGCTGCCGGTTGCCCAGCGACTGCAATCGGGGCCGCGTCGTCAGCGAGCCACTCTTCCTCGCGGCGATGGACCTTCGCGAACCGATCGGTGCCGTCGTGCCGGTACCAGATGGAGAAGTGGAGATCCAGGTTCGACTCATCGTGCCGCGCGCAATAGGACTGCCCGGGCAGCACACCGGGACGCTTGATCGGCGGATAGCCGAGAGCTTGCACTTGTTCGTCGGTGAACAGATCGCACGGCCTGTCGCGGTACCTGCTCGCATCCAATGGGAGAGGAATCGGCGGCGGGCTGGTGGGAAGCCCACGAGGCGTTGGTGCGGGAATGGAAGTAGCGGGTGGGGAATCCGGCGGCTTCTCGGGCGGTGCCCCGGAACACCCCGCAAGCAGGAACAACGCCGCGATCCCCAGCAGAAGCCCGTTCGGTAGAAGTTT
Source organism: Kibdelosporangium aridum (assembly GCF_900176515.1). Taxonomy (GTDB): domain Bacteria; phylum Actinomycetota; class Actinomycetes; order Mycobacteriales; family Pseudonocardiaceae; genus Kibdelosporangium; species Kibdelosporangium aridum. The sequence continues at coordinate 1,491,239 of NZ_FWXV01000002.1, read as the reverse complement.
CACACCGCTCTCCCGCCGAGTCGTCGGCTGATCTTGCTCTCGCGTTCGGCTTCAGCCCGCTTCTCCTCAATGTATTTCCGGTGTTCATCAGCCACGATTCCAACGACTGGCCCGCTGCGCAGCAGATCGTTGTAGAAGTACTCGTAGCTGAACGCGGCGCCCTTGACGTCGCACATAGCGGGCAACGGTGCATGCATTGGGCTGGGCTTCTCAGCACGAACCGACTGATCGGTCAGGGTACTGGTGATCTTGTTGAGGGAGTGCCCCAATGACTGGAACAGTTCGTCCGCCTGGCGCCGATAGTTCTCCATCACCTGATCGGAATCGTCGCCTTCGATGACTCGTTGCGTGTAGTCCTTCGCGACCTGGACGACGACCCCGATCGACGTTCCCAGCAGCCCACCTGAACCAGCAGACAGCACACCATCGGCAACATCGAACACCGCCGCCCACGCGAACTTGGTGTCCTCTTTCCTGGCTTTGTCCTTCGCGTTGCGGGCGGCCGCTTCAGTGGCCATCACCAGGTTGTAGTAAACGTCCCGGGTCTCCACAGCGGCCGCATAAGCCGCTGCCAGACACTGCATCCCTTGGAGCAACATGGTCTGCTGCTCCTCGCAGAAGAGCTCCATCATCTCGATCTGGGCCTTGAACGCATCGGCGCCACGGCCCTTCCAATCAGCCAGATTCCGCACGCTCGCCCTGATATCGGTAATGGCCGGGTAGTTGTAGCCAACGGCCATCGCGACCTCGTTCAGCCGGTCGTACTCGTCCTCGAGTTTCTGCGGGTCAAGGCTCAGGACGATCTTCATGTCGACATCGACGCGCTCGACGTGCTCGCGTGGATAGCCGGAACTGAACCACTCGTCGTCCTTCAGCCAGACGAATGTCGCCTGCAGGTGATCGGTTATCTGCTCGATTGTTTGGTCGGATCTCCAGGCGCCCATGGCTATAGCCGCCCGTCGGCGCGCCGGTACAGTTTGATGATCTCGCGCAACGCGGCGGCGTTGGCTTCCAGGACATCGCAAGCGAGTCGCAGGCGCCGAGCGTGCATGTCACCCCAGTGGTGATATGCCGGTTCCAGCCGGTCGGCCGCGTCGAAACTGCCGGTTCCTTTGAGGCTTTCGTTTGCCATCAAGGTTTGCACTGGCTGGCGCAGGTGCTCGACCGCCCTGGGCAATGTCCTGCTGGCGGTGATTTCGGCCTCGTCGAGGTCGATCTTGAAGCCCTCGTTGGACATGAGTTCCCCTCTCCCCTGGGTGAACTGCTGGTCGCGAAACTTCGACGCGTGCGCACGTCGATACGTTCCGCAACCGAGTCAGCACGTTACGAGGTTGGGAGAGTGCCCGGATAGCGCCGAATCGGCTAACTGACGCAGTCCTGTTGGGCGGCGAGCAGGTTGAGGCCGGAGACTTTGCCGCCTGTGATCGAGAATTGGTATTTCGCCGACGCGTTTCCGGGCACCTTGGCCGAGTTGCCGCTGAAGTCGGGGTAAGTGGCCTTCACCGCTTCCAGTGTCGAGCCGATTCCGACTCGTTCCGGTGTGGCGACACCGGATCGGAAAACGAAGGCGACTACCCCGCTGTCCGGTGATACCCAGACGGTTCCGCCCGCCGTTTTCGTCGTGTACGACGTGCAGCCGGTTGTTGGTGGTTTCTGGGTTCCTTGCACCTGGCCGGTGGCGAGGAGTTCTTCCTCGGTCATGCCGAGGCGCATGTTTCCGAAACCGTTTGGTCCCAAGGTTGCCGCGGGGGCGATTGGCGGCACGGTGGTCGAAGTCGTCTTCGGTGGGTTACGGACAGTTCCCGGGGCTGGTTCGACCGGCCTGCTTGTGTTCGGGGGTGCGGCGGGCAGGGTGGACTGTTCCGTTGTCGCCGACGACGGAGGTGCCTCCGATGGCGACGACGGGTTGTCGACTGGAAGATCGGTGGGTTGGTTGGCTATCTGGCTCGACTGCGGGCTTGGTTGGGCCAGGACGAAGGCACCGCCTGCGAGCACTGCCGCGCTGAGTACGCCGGCCGCGGACATCATCGCGACGCGACGGCGCTTTACCCGCTTGGCCCCCGCGACAACATGTGTCTCGGCGTCGGGTGCGACGCGCATGTCCAGTCGCTCGTCTTTGAACAAGCGGTTCAGCTCGTCTTCCAGATCCATCTCAACACCTCCCTTCTTCCGTCGCCTGCAGGCGTGTCCGCAAGGTCGCCATCGCCTTGCTCGCCTGGCTCTTCACCGTCCCCGCGCTCACTCCGAGGGTTGTGGCGATCTCCGCCTCCGAGAGACCTTCGTAGTAGCGCAGCACTATTACCGCACGTTGCCTTGGCGGCAGTGCACGCAGTGCCTGCCAGAGGGGCTCGTTGTCAAAAGGATCCCGCGCCGCCACCGCCGCGATGTCAGGCAGATCGGCGACAAGGTTTTCCTTCCGCGTCCGGCGCCACTTGCTGATGTGCGTGTTCGCCATGGCGCGGCGGGTGTAGGCGAGCGGGTCTCCGGTGTTCTTGACGACACGCGCCCACCTCGAACCGATCTTCTCCAGCACGGTCTGCACCAAGTCAGCCGCGTCATGTGGATTGCCGGTGAGCGCGTGGCCGTAGCGGAGCAGCCCGGGCAGGGCAGCCCGGACGAACTCGCCGAAGTCATCCACGGCGTAGCTCTCCCCCAGTTCGGGGTTGAGCATTCCCACCGTCACACGCAGGACACGCCCAAGGCTGTGCAGGGGTTGCCTCGAGTTCCATCACGGGTTCGCCAGCGCCGCGGGTAGCGCGAAAATCCCGTCCGGGCCTGGCGGGAAGTCGACGACGTCGACCACCGCGTCTTTGTTGATCGGGCCGTACACGTGCGGGAACCACGGTCCGTCAGGCGGTCCGACGACTGGACGCTCCCACCTCACTGGAGCGTCCAGCCGAGCCGGGTCGATCACCAGCAGCACCAGATCCGTCCGCCCGCTGAACAGCAGGTTCGCCGGCAGGTGCACGGTGCCGAAATCCGAGCAGTGCACAAAGCCTTCGACGTGCAGCGACTCCGGCCGGTACACGTCTTGCGGTGGCCATTCGTCCCGGCCACACATGTGCAGGATCACCGGATCGTGACCTGCCGGCCGATCAGCCCGTCCCGGGCGCGACGCTCTTCGCTGGTCAGCGGCTTGTCCACGAGAGCTTCTGTCAGCCGCGCACCGAGTTCGGCGACCGGCTGCTCCCACTCGCGCGCGTGCATCTCGTTGTCCAGGTCCCACACCGGCACCAACAGGCCGTGGGCACGGAACGAGCCGGCGTACTTCGAGCCCTCGCCGAGGGTGAGGCCGCCTGCGGCGCTGAGCCGGGCCAGTGCGGCCATCAGCTCTTCCTCCGGCTCCGGGCGGACCCAACGCAGGTACGCCTTGTCACCCGCGAGCGTCCAGTACGCGGCGTCGCCGACCCGCTTGGTAGGCATGATCGCCTCGTTGGCGCGCTCAAGCGACAGCGCGACGTCACCGGTCGGTTCGGCGTCCGGCGCGAGCCACCAGTTGAAGTTGTCGTGGATCTCCGGCTCGAACGGCGCGTCCACGTCGAGGATGTCCTGCAGCCGCTCGGTGTGCTCGTCGTCCTGGCTGACCACGCTCAGCACGTCGCCCGGGTTCGCGTCCTGTGTCCACAGGATCGCCCTGGCGATGTCCCGGCTGATGTCCAGCGACCGGGTCTGCACCTGCAGCCCGATGAACGCGGCCTCGTCGCCGTCGCCACGGACCAGGCCCGCGGACGCCAGCGGCAGCACGGTGCCCAACGTGACCGGACGCTTCGGGTCTGACGCGAGCTTCAGCTGCACGGTGGCCGACGGCACGAACTCACGCAGCGCGACCAGCTCGCACTCACCGGCAAGGCCCTCGAACGGCCGTGCGACGGCGACCTCGGTGACTCCGCCCGGCGCGCCGTGGCACGCCTTGTAGCGCTTGCCTGAGCCGCACGGGCACGCCTGGCGCGGGTTGATCCCCGCGTCGCCGGCTGCCGAACGCCGTGCTCTTCTGGCCTGCTTCGCCCCGGCGCCCTTGCCCACAACAACTCCCTATCTCGACGGTTCGGACTCCGGGACGGTACCGCGCAGAACTTCCAAGGTCGCGGCGGGCTTGTTGGTCGCGATGAACCGCACGCCCAACTCCCGGCAAAGCCTGACGTCCGCCGACTCGTCCACCGTCCAGCAGTACACCGGCCGCCCCGCACGGTCGATGAACCCGGGATCGGCTCGTAACCGCTCGATCGACGGTCCCACGTAATCGCCGATCCGAGGCACCATGCGGGTCCCGATGAGCATCACGGTCGGCAGTTGCGGCGCGTGCCGCTGGACTCGGCGGATCGCCTGCGCGGAGAACGACATCACCACGACCGGTGACTCGTCCTTGCTGGCCGGTCTGGCCAGGCCGTGTCTGGCCAGCAGCGCGACCAGCTTGGCTTCGACGAGCCCGCCGTAGCGGACCGGGTGCTTGGTCTCGACGAACAGCCGCACGCCGGGTGGACGCATCTCCAGCAACGTGTCCAGCCGCAGGACACCAGGTTGCGAGTCACCCCAGCTCAGCTCGTCGAGCTGGGCGATGGTCATGGTGCTCACGACGCCACGGCCTGACGACGTCCGGTCGACGCGGCGGTCGTGCACGCAGACGAGCTCGCCGTCCTTGGTCAGCCGGACGTCGCATTCCAACCCCGTGGCCTGCTGTTGCAGTGCGAGTTCGTACGCGGCGAGCGTGTGCTCGGCCAGGTCAGCGGAGGCACCACGGTGTGCGACGACTTCTGGCAACACGCCGTGATCGTCGCACGGGTGACCTAGCAACCGTGTGAACTGCGGACATACGGTTGCTGACATGCCGTTTGACCCTCGGGACCCCGATTTCGTCGCCGACCCGTACCCGACATTCGCAGCCTTGCGTGACCAAGCCCAGGTCCACGTACATCCTGATCTTGGGATGGCGGTCGCGGTGTCGCATGCCGCGAGCTCCGAGGTGCTGCGCAACCGGGGGCTCGGCCGGATCTGGCGGGACGCCACCCCGGTCGAGCAGTTCACGTCGTTCAACCTGTTGCACCGCAACTCCTTGCTGGAGAACGAGCCGCCGACGCACACCAGGTTGCGGCGACTTGTATCGGCCGCATTCGGCCGCGGGCACACCGAACGGCTGCGCCCGTGGGTCGACGAGCTGGCCGGGCACCTGGTCGACGAGCTGAAAGGCGGCGGTGACCTGCTGGAGCAGCTGGCCGCGCCGCTGCCGGTCGAGGTGATCGCCGAGCTGCTCGGGGTGCCCAAGGCCGACCGGCCGAAGCTGGTTCCGTGGTCGAACGCGATCGTGAAGATGTACGAGTACGGCCTGCCTGAGGAGTCCCGGCGCAAAGCCGAGGAGGCCGCGAGCGAGTTCGTGGCCTACTTGCGAGAACTCGCCAAGGACCCGGCGCCGGAAAGCCTGATCAACGACCTGGTCGCGGCGCATGACGGCGAGAAGCTGGACCAGGACGAGCTGGTCGCGACGGCCGTGCTGTTCCTGATGGCGGGCCACGAGGCGACCGTGAACGTGATCGGCAACGGTGTGGTCGCGCTGATGCGCAACCGGGCTCAATGGCAGCGGCTGATTGACGATCCTTCGTTGCTGCCAACGGCCGTGGAGGAGCTCATCCGTTACGACGCGCCGCTGCAGATGTTCGAGCGCACCGCGACCGAGGAAGTCTCGATCGCAGGTCACACCCTCGAACCCGGCGAGAAAATCGCCGCCCTGCTTGGCGCCGCCGCCCGTGACCCGCAGGTTTTCGACCAGCCGGACACGCTGGACATCGCCCGCAACCCCAACCCGCACCTGGGTTTCGGCGCCGGGATCCACTACTGCGTCGGCGCGCCGCTCGCCCGCGTGGAGATCATGGCCGCGCTGAAAGCGTTGACGACGCGGATGCCGGATCTTCAGCTCGACGGCGAGCCGGAACGCCGTCCGGAGTTCGTGATCAGGGGATTGCGCACGCTCCCCGTGATCGGTTAGCTACCTACCGATGCGTCAGGTTACGGTTCGGCCTGGCGCTTGCTCGGCCGAGAGACACGGAGCTACCTTCCGATATGTCGTGATCTAGATCACTACGCCCGGTTTGCACCGTCGCACAGGAAGGGCGCGGATGCTGTCGGTCAGCAACCTGGAAGTTGTCTACGACGACGTTGTACTGGTCCTTCGTGGTCTGAGCCTCGACGTCCCCGCCGGGTCGATCGTGGCGGTTCTCGGCGCGAACGGCGCGGGCAAGACGACGTTGCTCCGCGCGGTCACCGGCCTGCTCGGACCGCACCGAGGCAAGATCACCAAGGGCACAGTCCGGCTGGACGGCGACGACATCACCGGCGCCGACCCGGCGAAGATCGTCCGCAAGGGCATCGCGCAGGTACTCGAAGGCCGCCGGGTGTTCGCCGAGATCACGGTGGACGAGAACCTCCGGGCCGGTGCGTACACGCGGCGATCGCGTACCGAGGTCAAGGAGTCGTACGCCCGAGTACTGGACCTGTTCCCGGTATTGGCCAATCGCCGGAAATCCATCGCCGGGTACCTCTCCGGCGGCGAACAGCAGATGCTCGCGATCGGCCGTGCCCTGATGGCCTCACCACGGTTGCTCCTGCTGGACGAACCCTCGTTGGGTTTGGCGCCCCGGCTGGTCGAGCAGGTGCGGGACATCATCGTGCAGATCAACCAGCAGGGCACGAGCGTGCTGCTGATCGAGCAGAACGCGGTGATGGCGCTGGCGATCGCGAACTCCGGCTACGTGCTGGAGAGCGGCAAGGTCGTCAAGGACGGGCCGGCCGCTGACCTGCTTGCTGACGAGGACATCCGCGAGTTCTACCTGGGGTCGGGCGAGCGACGGTCGTTCGCCGACATCAAGAGCTACCGCAGGAGGAAGCGTTGGAGCGCCTGACTCCCTTGCTCGAAGTACGGGACCTGGTGTTGCGGTTCGGCGGGGTGACCGCGCTGGACGGGGTGAGCTTCGACGTCGGCGCGGGTGAGCTCTACGCGATCATCGGGCCGAACGGCGCGGGAAAGACGTCGATCTTCAACTGCCTCAACGGTGTCTACCGGCCGCAGCAGGGCACGATCACGCTCGACGGGACGCCGCTGACCGGCAAGTCGCCTGCCGCGATCGCCTCGCTCGGGGTGGCGCGGACGTTTCAGAACCTGGGGCTGTTCGAGCACCTGAGCCTGATCGACAACCTGATGCTGGGCCGTCATCACCTGATGAAGACCGGGATGCTGTCCGGGATGCTCTGGTGGGGGCGGGCCAAACGCGAGGAAGTGGCGCACCGCGAGGCCGTCGAGTCGATCATCGAACTGCTTGAGCTTGAGTCGTACCGCCGGATGCCTGCCGGGCTTTTGCCTTATGGCGTGGCGAAACGCGCCGAGCTGGGCCGTGCGCTGGCGATGGAGCCGACGCTGCTGTTGCTGGACGAGCCGGTGGCGGGCATGAACCTCGAAGAGACCGAGGACATGGCGCGGTACCTGACCGAGGTACGCAGGCAGCTGCCGTTGACGATGATCCTGGTCGAGCACGACATGCGGCTGGTGATGGACCTGGCGACGCAAGTGCTCGCGTTGGATTTCGGCGTGGTGATCGCGTCCGGCTCGCCCGCGCAGGTGCAGGAGGATCCGCAGGTCATCGAGGCATACCTGGGTGGTGCGGCATGAGTACGACCCTGCAACAGTCCAATGTCGACATATCAACTCTGCCTGCCCGCCTGTTGGAGCTGGCTTCGACGCATCCCAAGGATGTCGCCTTACGGCACAAGCATTGGGGTCGGTGGCGTGAAACCACGTGGGCCGAGTACGCCGACCAAGTCGCGCGGACTGCCGCCGGTCTGCGCTCGCTGGGTGTCGGCCCCGGTTCGCGAGTGGCGATCCACTCGGAGAACCGGCCCGAGTGGGTGATCGCAGACCTTGCCATTCAAGGACTTGGTGCGGTGACCGTCGGGGTCTACCCGACTTCGCCGGCTTCGGAGATCTCGTACCTGCTGGAGCACGCTTCGGTCTCGGTGCTGATCACCGAAGACGAGGAACAGCTCGACAAAGTGCTGTCGGTGCACGCGGATCTGCCCGCGTTGCAACACATCGTGGTGATCGATCCGCGCGGTGTGCGGCACGACAAGATTTTGACGTTCGCCGACCTCCTGGCCGCCGAGGACTCGTCGGAAGCGTTTGCGTCGTCAGTCGCCTCGCTGGATCCGTCGTCACCCGCGATCCTCGTCTACACATCGGGAACGACCGGCCCGCCCAAAGGCGCTCTGATCTCGCACGCCAACCTGGTCGCCTCGGCTCGTACATTCGTCCCCGCGCTCGGTGCGGGCATGCGCGACGAGGTGCTGAGTTACCTGCCGTTGTGCCACGTCGCCGAGCGGCTGATCTCGGTGATCGACGCGGTGTGGTCCGGGTCGACGGTGAACTTCGGCGAGGGCGGCGACGCGTTCCCCCAGGACCTTCGGGACGTCCAGCCGACGGTTTTCCTTGGCGTGCCCCGGGTCTGGGAAAAGCTGATGGCCGGGGTCGAGATCAGGATGAGCGACGCGTCCTGGCTCAAGCGAGCGATCTACCGGGCTTGCCTGAAGCAGGGCCAACGGATCGCCCCGCGCCGGATGACCGGCCGCACAGGGCTCGGCGACAAACTAGTGCTTGGTTTGTGCGAGCTGCTGGTGTTCCGCGCGTTGCGTTCCAAACTCGGCATGTCCCGCGTGCGCGTGCCGCTGTCCGGCGCCGCGCCGATCGCACCCCAGGTACTGGAGTTCCTGTGGGCAATCGGAATTCCGGTTCTCGAGGGATACGGGCAGACCGAGAACACCGCGATCTGCACACTCACGATGCCCGGCGATGTCCGCCTGGGCACCGTCGGCCGCGCACTGCCTGGCGTTGAGCTGAAAATCGCCTCCGACGGCGAGATCCTGACCCGATCGTCCGGTGTTTTCCAGGGGTACCTCAACGATCCCGCAGCGACTGCGGCAACGGTGGACACCGACGGCTGGCTGCACACCGGAGACGTCGGGGAGCTGTCCGACGACGGATTCCTGACGATCACCGACCGCAAGAAGGACATCATCATCACCGCGGGCGGCAAGAACGTCTCACCGTCGGAAATCGAGAACCTGCTCAAGGTCTCGCCGTTCATCCGCGAAGCCGTGGTGATCGGCGACCGCCGCAAGTACCTGACCGCACTGATCGGCATCGAACTCGACACCGTCGGAAACTGGGCGACGCGCCGGGACCTGGCTTACACGACGTACGCCGACCTGTCGGACAAACCCGAGGTGTACGCGCTGATCCGAAACGTCGTGAGCGCGGCCAACAAAGAACTCTCGCAGGTCGAACAGGTGAAACGGTTCGTGCTGATCGGCAAGGAACTCGACCACGAGGACGGTGAGTTGACCGCGACGCAGAAGGTCAAACGCAAGGCGATCGAACGCCGGTTCCAGACGGAGATCGAGGCGATGTACCAATGATCGCCGTCAGCCCAGTCGTTGGCGGACCCCGCGGAGATCGAACCCCGAACCCGCGGATGAAAAGTCCACTGCTCCGCCAACCCCGGCCCGAGCAACGCTCCCCCGAGCAGCCCTCGCCAGAGCAGCCCCCGCCCGTCCCGGGGGGCGTCCCCGATTCCATTCTATCGGGGGTCAGGCCTGGTAGAAGGGTTACCGGTCGGTTGTGGACAACTGGATTTGCGAACGGTCCTTTCGCGCGGGACAACGTGGGCGTGACCTGGGCGGTGGGGCGATGACTGCCTTTCTCCAGAACTGCTTCGCGGGGTTGGCGCTGGGATCCACCTATGCCTTGGTGGCGCTTGGCTTCGTGGTCATCTTCAAGTCGACCGGGGTGATCAACTTCGCCCAGGGCGGGTTGCTCGCGCTCGGGGCGTATCTCGGGTACACGTTCTCCAACAACCTTCTGCTCGCGTTCGGGATCGCGATCCTGCTGGCGTGCCTGGCCGCGGCCCTGGTCGGAGCGGGGTTCGAAAGAATCGTGCTGCGCAGGATGGTCGGGCAGCCGCCGTTCGCGGTCATCATGATCACGATCGGCCTGCTCTTCATTCTCGAGCCGATGATCACCGCCATCTGGGGGTTCGACAACCTGCAGGTGCGCAATCCGTGGAACATCAACACCGTTGAGGTCGGCGGGCTGGTGTTCGGGGTGAAGGACCTGTGGACGATCGGGCTCACCGCGGTCGTCGTCGTCGGGTTCTTCGTCTTCTTCAAGTACTCGCCGCTCGGTCTGGCGATGCGGGTGACCGCGTTCGACCCGGAAGCCGCGTTGGCCCAAGGCATCAGCGCGAAGAAGGTGTACGCCGTCTCATGGGCGATCGCTGCTGCGCTGGCCGCGTTGGCGGGCATCGCGATGGCGGCGGGGCCGGGCGGGTTGAGTCCCTCGATCGGGTTCATCGCGTTGGCCGCGTTCCCCGCGATGATCGTCGGCGGGATGGACTCGCCCGCGGGTGCTGTGCTCGGTGGGTTGGTGATCGGGCTCGCCGAGGCGTTGACCCGTGGTTATCAGGACCAGCTGTTCTCGTGGGCCGGGGACAACGTGTCGATCATCGTTCCCTACCTGCTGATGATCGTGATTCTGCTGATCCGGCCGTATGGGTTGCTCGGGACGAAGGACGTGAGGCGAGTCTGATGGCCAAGCCACACCGCAATCTCGTCCGCGACTATCGCCAGGACCTGCGCTTGTTCGGGTCACCGTTGGCCAAGACCGGCCTGGCCGCGATGCTCGTCGCCCTCGTCATGCTGCCGATGGTGATCCAGGACGACTTCTGGCTCAGCGTCCTGGTCTACGTCGGCATCACGGCCGTCGGCGCGATCGGGCTCAACCTGCTGACCGGCTACTGTGGACAGATCTCGCTCGGTCACGCGTTCTTCATCGGCGCGGGTGCTTACGTCACCGGCTGGGCGGGCAGTGAACTCCCGCTTTTCCTCTGGCTTCCGGTCGCCGCTTTGGCCGGTGGTCTGCTCGGTGCGGTGATCGGGCCGTTCGCGCTGCGCCTGCGCGGGCATTACCTCGCGATTGTCACGCTCGGGCTGGTCTTCCTCGGGGAACACTTGTGGCGCAACTGGAGAGGCCTGACCGGTGGCAATTCCGGCACGTCGGTCAACGCGCAGGTGAACCTCGGGCCGATCGACTTCAACCGGATCGAACTCGCCGGTGAGGTGTATTCCCGCAATCAGGGGTATTTCTGGCTGGTGTGGGCCCTGGTCGCGATCGTCGCACTGCTGATCAAGAACCTGGTCCGGACGAGGCCGGGCCGCGCGCTGCAAGCGGTACGCGACCGGGACCAGGCCGCCGAGGTCATCGGCGTACGGGCGGGCCGGTACAAGATCGGGGCGTTCGTGGTCTCCAGCGCGATCGCGTCGGTCGCCGGTGCGTTGTTCGGGTCATATCAACAATTCGTCAGCCCGGACGAGTGGAATCTGTTGTTGTCCATCCAGTACATCGCGATCGTCATCGTCGGCGGGCTCGGCACGGTGTTCGGTTCGATTCTCGGCGCCATCTTCGTCGGCGCGCTGCCGGCGTTGATCGACCGGTTCGGCGACGCCATTCCCGGCGTGCAGACCAGCGTCGGCGGCGAGGGGTTCATCAGCGTGTTCGCGTTGAACCAGGCCATTTTCGGTGTGCTGATAGTGCTTTTCCTCGTTCTCGAACCACGGGGTCTCGCAGGCATCTGGTTACGGATCAAGGCTTACTTCAAGTCTTGGCCATTCTCGTATTAGGAGGCCGTCACCATGCATCGACGCATCACACTGGCGTTGGCCGCCGCCATGCTTGTCGTGGCAGGCTGCGGAGGCGCCGGGGATCAGGGTGGCGGTGGCTCCGGTGGCACCGCCGGAGCGCCCCCGTCGACCACTGGATTCGACGGAACCACCATCAAACTCGGTGTGCTTTCCCCGCTTTCCGGCCCGGTCGCGGTGATCGGGCTGCCGCTGACCGCGGGCAACAAGATCTGGTTCGACGCGCTGAACCAGCGCGGCGGCGTGGCAGGCAAGTACAAAGTGGAGCTTGTGCAGGAGGACACCCAGTACAAGTCGGACGTGACGGTCCAGCAGTACAACAAGGTGAAGGGCAACGTGGTCGCGTTCACCCAGATCCTCGGCACCGCACCGACTTTGGCGGTGTTGCCGCAGCTGAAGACGGACAAGGTGGTGGCCGCGCCCGCGTCGCTGGACGCACTGTGGGTGCGTGAATCGAACCTGCTGCCGGTCGGCGGGCCGTACCAGATCCAGGTGATCAACGCCATCGACTACTACATGACCGAGGGCGGCGGCACCAAGGACTCCAAGATCTGCAACATGATCCAGGACGACGTGTTCGGCGAGGCCGGGCACCAAGGCCTGCAGTACGCCGCCGAGAAGTACGGCTTCACCATCGCCAACACACAGCGGTACAAGACCGGTACGGAGAACTTCACCGGCCAGATCCAGGCGTTGTCCGGTGCGGGCTGCCAGATGGTGTTCCTGACCGCCACCCCGACCGACGCGGGCAGGATCTGGGGCGCGTCCGCACAAGCACGGTTCACGCCGCGCTGGTACGCCCAGTCCCCCGCCTACGCGGCAGCGCTGTCGAAGTCACCGATCACGCCGTACCTGCAGCAGACCACGATCATCGTGGCCGAGGGCACGGAGTGGGGCGACGAGAAAGTCGCGGGCATGAAGGACCTGGTGGCCCGGACCACGCAGTTCGGCCCCGGCCAGCAGCCGGACTACTACCTCGCGTTCGGCTACAACCAAGGCCGCGCGATGACCGCTGTCCTGGAGAAGGCGGTCGAGCTGGGCAACCTGTCGCGCGACGGGATCCTGAACGCGATGAACCAGCTCGGCAAGGTGTCCTTCGACGGCCTGACCGACGACTACCAGTACGGACCGGCCGAAACCCGCAACCCGCCGCGGTCGAGCACGCTGTTCGCGGTCGACCCGTCGAAGCCGTTCGGCCTGAAGACCGTGAAGTACAACGTCTCGTCAGAGGCCGCCAGGACCTACGAGTTCAAGAAGACCAGCTAGCGACGCACACGCGGTGGTGACCAGCGCGACGTCGACCTCGGCGTCGCGCAGCAACCACTGCTGCAGCAATCCACGCGCGAGCGCGGTGGCCGACATGGCCACGCGCTCGGCGTCTGCTGTGCCGCCGAGTGCTTCGGCAAGTGCGGCGATGATCGGATCGGCGTCCAGTCGTTCCGCGAACACCGGATCATGCAGCATCAGCGGCGCGAGCTCCAGCTCGAACCGGAACAACCTCCGTGCGTCCGATGTGGACCCGATGGCCGCCATGGCCGCGCCGTAGCTGGACAGCACGGCGGCCGGGGTGTCGCCGGTCAGGTCAAGCGCTTGCTCTGATCTGCAGTGCTCGACAGCCGCCAAGAACAGCTCCCGTTTGCCGCCGAACGCGGAGTAGACGGCCCCGGTCGTGAGATTGGCCTTGGCCGCGATCGCTTCGACGGTCGCGGCCCGATACCCCTGTGCGGCGATCAAGTCGATCGCGGCAGCGATCAGCGCGCGGCGGTTGCGCTCCTGTGTCTCGGCTCTGCTCGGCACATTGAAATAATAGCATTATCCGGATAACGTCATTATCTGTGACGTATGTTTTCCCAGGTCCAGACGAGGTGGCCGCCCAACTGGCGAGGTACGGCGACGTACGCGAGGTCGGGACGTCCAGGCTCGGCGAACCGATCACGATGGTCAGCGTCGGCAACGGACCCCGCAATGCCCTGGTCTTCGCCGGTCCGCATCCCAACGAGCCGATCGGCTTCCTGACCGTGCCGCGTTTGGCGGAGGTCGTACGAGACAACGACTTCGGCTACACATGGCACCTCATCGGCTGCGTCGACCCGGATGGCGCGCGGCTGAACGAAAGCTGGTACGCCGGACCGCTGGACCGCGAGCGCTACCTGCGCGGGTTCTACCGGCCCCCGGCACACGAACAGGTCGAGTGGACGTTCCCGGACGGCCTGCCGGAGACCCGTGCACTCAGCAGCGTGATCGACGAAATCCGCCCGGACCTGCTGTGCTCACTGCACAACGCCGAACTCGGCGGCGTTTTCTACTACCTGAGCGAGGACCGGCCCGGCCTAGCCGACACGTTGGCGAACCTGCCGACCGGAATTCCCTTGCACACAGGCGAAGCCGAATTACCGGGCACCCGGCGGATCCGGCCGGGCGTGTTCCTCTTCCCCAGCCTTGAAGCGGTGAACACGGCCATGCCGGGGATGTCCAGCGTGCACTACGCGAGCCGATACGGAACGTTCAGCCTGGTCATCGAGGTGCCGATGTGGTCGGACGAACGCAGCACGGACACCTCGGGCTGTGGTGAGCAACGCGCGGATGTACTCGCCAGAGTGGCACGCATGATCGAGGACATCGAGCGGATGCCGGATCTGCCCATCGCCGAGTTCGTGGTCCAGGATTCGCCGTTCCTGAGGGCGTACGCGGATCTGCGGCCGGGCGCGGCGAGGTTCGCGAGCGCCTTGCGAGCTCACCGGCCGCAAGGCGAAGCGACCGTCGCGGAACGGTTCGGGCATCAGGAAACCGCGCACATGCTGCGGCTTCGCGCGTGCACGACCGCGCTGCGGATCCTCGACGGCGAACTCGGCGTTGGCAACCACCGAGCCGCCGTCCGAAGTGCGCGGAAAGCCTACGCCGAGTTGTTCGAGTCGTGGATGGCTGAGGAAGGCTCTGTGGCCCAACCGATCCAGCCAGATCTGTTGGTCAACGCTCAGCTCGGCGCGATACTCAGTGCCGCGAAGTCGTAGTCGTTCCACGCGGCGCGCTGGGCTTCCTCTGGCGCGATCGCGACGCGGGACGGGGTGTCCCAGACCTTCGTCAGCCGTGGCCAGTACTGCGGCCAGCCTGGGTTTCCGGTGCGGGCGAAGGAAGTCCAGGCGCGCTGCATCTCTGTCGACATGGCCTTGGCTGCTCCTGGGTTCGTGTCGTAGGCCTGTTGTCCACCGGGGACACCGGTGAAACTCATGCTGCCGAATACGAAAGGCAGCTCCGCGGTGTGCACCGCCGGGCCCCAGTCGAATTGGTACACGTACGCCCGGCCCCATCGGAGTTGGGCTTCGGCCATCCGTGTCGCGGGTACGCGCATTGTCTGGTCGGTCAGCATGGCCAATGCCACATTCGGCTCATCACGGTACGGCCGCGCGACTTGGTCGAGGTTGAGTTCACGCGGGAAGAACGCGCGGTATTGGTCCAGTGTGAGTTGCAGGATGGCCGGGTCGAACTGGGCGAAGTACTTCATCTCGTCCCGGTTCGTGCCGATCAGGATGTCGATGCCACGCGCGTTGCCCGCTTTGATCGCGTCGACCACCGGCCGTTTCACCAGCGTACCGTCGACATACGGTCCGAAGTAGACGGCTCCGGCCAGCGGGTTGCCACCGACCAGTCTTTCCTGCAGCTGCAGGACTTCCAGTGTGGTCTTCCCGGACAGGTCGACCTGGGGTGAAGCGCTAGCATGCACCATGTAACCCGATCCGCTCTGCAGGATCACCCGCCGGAAGAGCCGTTGTGGATTGCCGGTGGCGAGCATGGCACTGATCGCGAACGCCCCTTCGGACTCCCCGAACGCGGTGACGTTCCGTGGATCGCCACCGAACGATTCGATGTGCCTCTGCACCCATTCCAGCGCGGCCATCTGGTCACGCAGGAAGAGGTTTCCCGCGCCCAACAGGCCGAGACGGTAGTTCACCGTCACGACGACCGTTCCATTTCGGGCGAGACGGGTCCCGTCGTAACGGGGTTCGTTCGCGGTGCCGAACCTGGCGGCGCCGCCGTGGAAGAACACCATCACCGGGTGCTTGCCGGTCCGCGGTGCCCAGACGTTCAGCTGGAGGCAGTCTTCGTCCAGGTACACGGGCTGGTCGTCGGGATACTCCTCGGAAATGGTGTCCCGGAACTGCGGGCAGACTTTCACAGGGCCCGGGGTGAGGTTGTCCACGAGCTGTGGTGGTTGCTGCCGGGCAGCGGTGGCGTACTGGATTCCGCGATGGACACTGATCGGCTCCTGTGCTGCCGGAACCGGGCCGAGCGCCAGCGCGACCGCGAGCAGAATCTTCATTGGCACAGCTTCGGGAAACGCACGCGAAAACGGATCGCCGACGAGAATGAATCAGCCGTGGCCCGCGATGACCAGACCGGACTCGTAGGCGAACACGACCGCTTGCGCCCGGTCCCGCAGGCCGAGCTTGCTCAACAGGTTGCTGACGTGTGTCTTCACCGTGTGCTCGCTGACGTGCAACGCGGTCGCGATCTCCACATTGGACAGGCCGCGGGCCAGCTGGTGCAAGGTGTCCCGCTCACGATCGGTCAGCTCTTCGAGCCGCTTGCTCAAGGCGGGAACCGCGTGACCGCGTTGGGCGAGGTCAGCGATGAGACGCCGGGTCACGCTCGGTGCCAGCAAAGCGTCACCGGCGGCGACCACGCGAATCGCGTTGACCAGCTCATCGCGGCGGATGTCCTTGAGCAGGAACCCACTCGCGCCCGCAGCCAGCGCCGCGTACACGTACTCGTCCACGTCGAACATGGTCAGGACGATGACTCTGGCATCGGTCTTGGCGCAGATCTTGGCAGTGGCCGCGACTCCGTCCACCGAAGGCATCCGGATGTCCATCAGCACGATGTCCGGCTTGAGTTCACTGGCGAGCACGATCGCCTCGGCACCGTCCGCGGCTTCGCCAACGACCTCCATGTCCTCTTGCGCGTTGAGGATCATGGTGAAGCCGCCGCGGAACAGGTCCTGGTCGTCGACCACGAGGACGCGCAGCATCAGATCGGCAGTGTCGCGTGCACGGCGAAGCCCACTCCGCCTGGTCCTGGCCCGGTTCTGAGCGTTCCGCCGCACGCCGCGACGCGCTCCCGCATGCCCAGCAACCCGAAGCCTGGCTTTCCGGTTGAGCCACGGCCGTCGTCGACCACTTCAACCCCCAATGTCCGTTCCTGCCAACGCAACCGGACCATGACTCGGGATGCCGAGGCGTGCCGCATGGCGTTGGTCAGCGACTCCTGCACGATCCGGTACGCCGTTATGTCTACTTCGGACGATACCGGCCGCGGCTCGCCGACCACTTCGAGCGACGCGATCCCGGTTATCAGGTCCGGCACTTCAGCCACGCCAGGCGACCGCAACGCGTGCACGACCTCGCGGAGCTGTGCCACCGCGCCCCTGCCGGTCGACGCGATCGCCTCGAAGGCCCCGACCGCCTTGTCCGGATCGGACCTGACGACCAGCGGTCCGGCTTCGGCCTGTACCACCATCATGCCGACAGAGTGCGTGATGACGTCGTGCATCTCGCGCGCGATCCGGGTCCGTTCCCGCGCCGCTGCCTCCGCGGCCTGCGCGCGCCGGGCTCGAGTGTTCGTACCCAGCGCATATGCGGCAACGTAGGCCACGGCCAAGTAGCGGAATGTGTTCAGGTCGTCGTCGCCCGGAATGACCAGCGAAACGGTCACGCCAACCGCCGCGACCACGACACAGACCAGCCGCCAGAACGGTGAGCTCGACGCGGCGATCACGTAGATCGCGACCAACGGACCAGCTGGAATCAACGGCGCCACGAAGAACGCGGCAAGCACAGTCGTCGTGAGGCCGACGATCAGCCCAACCAGCAACGGTTTCCGGAAGACCCAGTAGACCGGCACGGACGCCAGCACGGCGAGCACGATCGCTTCCCAGCCAGCCGTAAGCGCGACCGGCACAACGGTCGCCACCACGACAGCAAACGTCAGAGCCAGGCGCACGCTCGCCAGTATGTCGCCGACGAATGAGGGACGCCTCGGTCGTGAGGACTAGACCGGCCTCATTCGATCAACGCTTCGCCGATCTCGGACAACTGGTACTCGGTCAACGGCAGGGTTTTACGCCCCGGCCCTACCTTGATCTTCACGCCGGTGTCTGTTGAGAC
The DNA here is from genome assembly GCF_900176515.1 of Kibdelosporangium aridum. Classification (GTDB taxonomy): domain Bacteria; phylum Actinomycetota; class Actinomycetes; order Mycobacteriales; family Pseudonocardiaceae; genus Kibdelosporangium; species Kibdelosporangium aridum. Next base: position 1,473,348 of record NZ_FWXV01000002.1, on the reverse strand, counting down.
GTCCTTGTCGCCCCAGCTCTGTACGTGGATCCGGTAGGTCGAGTGGTCGGGCAGGTAGACCGACAACGCCTGCGTCACGTCTGCGTACGCGTGTGTCCGCTCGTCGTAGATCGGCCGGATCGGGTAGATCTGCGCGATCGAACCATCCGGTGTGACGATCCGCTTCGGCGGCAGGCAGTTGTTCTCGTTGAACGCCTCCGCGTTGGCCGTGATCAGCGGCTCGACCGGGGATTGCTCCGGCCAGACCCGGATGCTGCCCGTCCCTTGATCATCGGTGATGTCCACCAGGTACTCAGGACTGTTGGCGGCGTTGGACCTGATCCTGAGCTCGCCGATCCGGGCGGGCGCGGCCACCGACCGCAACGTGTCCATCAGCCGGCCCCGCATGGCGTCAGGCATCGCCATCGGCACGGGATCCGGATCACCGGGCATCGTGGTCGGGCTGCAGCGCGGCAACCCGGTCTTCGGCACATCGGGCAGCGGCGGCGCGTCCGCCTTGGGCGTCCAGGTCGAGATGGGTGACTCGGCAGGCATGTCCGCCCGGCTCCAGCCCGCGGGCTGGTGCAGCACAGTCGGTATCTCACTGGTCTGGGCGGGTTCGTTCACGTGTGCGCTTTTGCCGCCGAAGGTCATCGCCACCGCGCCGACACCGGCGACGACTGCCACCGCGGCCGCGATCGACCCTGCTTGGCGGAACCGTCGCCGCCGCAGGCCACGCGGCACGATGTCCGACAACTCGGTTCTCGCTGTGGGCGCGGGCCCGTTGATCTCCTCTCGCAGCGCCTCGCGCAGCTGCTGTTCGTCCCACATCATGCACACCTCGAAGCTGCCGTGACCTGCTCGTACGCCTCACGCAGCGTTTTCAGGCCGCGAGCGGTCTGGCTTTTGACCGTGCCCGTCGAGCAGCGCAGCGCCTCGGCCACCTGCTCGATCGAGAGGTCCTGGACAATCCGCAGCACGAGTACCGCCCGTTGTTTCGGCGGCACCTTCTGCAATGCGGCAATGAGACTTGGCCGGTACTCAGCCGCGTGGTAGTTGTCGACAGTGAGCTGTTCCGGGAGATCCGCGACCAGCTGCTCACGCTTGCGGCCACGGCGCCGGGTATCCAGGAACAACCGGGTCAGCACGGTTCGCAAGTACGCGTCCGGGTTGGAGTGGACCACCCGTGGCCAGTGCGAATACAGCCGCACGAAGCCGTGCTGCGCGAGTTCCTCGGCCTCGACCCAGTCGGCGCACAACGCGTAGGCGGTGCGCCTGGCGTAATCGAAGCGCGCCGAGAAATACTCAGCGAACTCCTTGTCGAATCGTGCCACGGGTACCTAACGCCAATGCAAAACGGCGGGTTGCATCACCGTGACGAGCCGAAGGCACGGGTTGCCCGTAGCGGGGGCGCCGGGGCGTCGCTCACCTTGACCACGCGCATCGGCCGCAGCGTCGCCGTGTCGATGGGTGCGAGCAGCTTCACGAGCCGACGGATCAGCAGGATCGTGAGTACGGCCAACGCGGCACCCAACAGGTCCGTGAGCGCGGCCAGCCAGACGCCGTCGGCGTGGGCTTGGACGCTGTCACGGAATCGCCAGGCAATCGTGATCGCCATCAGCAGGCCGTTGGCGATCCAGGTGCCCCACCACCACTTGACCAGCTTGCCCGGCTTCGGGCGGTCCTTCGCCTCGCCGCGTTGAGCGGCGTGCTCGAGCTCGGCGAACACCGAACCGGCGACCGCGAGGTTGATGCCGGGGATCAGCATTCCCCAGAAGAACTGCTTGTCCGTACGGGCCGGTTGGTAGCCCGACACCTCGGTCGCGGCCAGCCTGGCCACGTACAACCACCAGATCGTCAGTCCGACCGAGATCGCGCCGACGGCCAGCGCCAGTATCGCTCCTGTGTAGACGAACGTGTCCGAAACGGACACGACGCCGCTGCTCAGCGCGCCGAAGCGGCTTTGCAGCAACAACACGTACCGCCAGAACTCGGCAGCAGCCGCGATCACGGCCAAGCCGGTGAGCAGCCACAGCATCGCGACCGCGTGCTTGGCGATGGACCGGACACGGTCGACCGCGGCAGGCGTCTCCGGGCGCGCACCAGGCACCGACGTCGGCCAACGCCACGCCAGGCTGGGAAATCCCCATCTCGGTGGCGTGGGATACGCGGGCGGCCCCGTGTACGGGCGCCTCCGCTGCCGGTAGCCGCCCGGGCCGCGCTGGTATGCCCCGGGTGGCGCGGTCGCCACCCAGCGGACTGGCTGCGGCGCGGGCGGTCGGCCCTGGTAGTACGGGTGCACGCTCAGATGACCTGCGGTTCGGCCTGCGACTCGCTGACCATCTTCTTGCCCGCGGCCTGCCACGACTGCATCCCGCCGTCGATGTTGGTGGCGTCCCACCCGTTGCCGTTCAGGTACGCGGTGACGCGCGCGGACCGGCCGCCGCTGCGGCAGATCACGTACACATCCTTGTCGCCCGGCAGGTCACCGAGCCGCTCGACCAGCTCACCCATCGGGATGTGCAGCGCTTCCGGGGCGTGACCGGCGTCCCATTCGTCCTGCTCACGCACGTCGAGCAGGGTCACGTCGGCCGGCACGTCTTGCACCGTCACGGACGGCACGTTGGGCATAGTCACGCCCCGAATGCTGCCACGATCGGCGTGGGCCCGCCGTTAATGCTGGGTGGCCTTTTCGGCACCCACGCCGGTGAGGGCTCGGACCTCCATCTCGGCGTACTTGGCGTCGTTGCGTTCCTTGGACAGCACCGTGCCCAGCCAGCCGAGGAAGAACGAGACCGGGATGGACACGATTCCGGGGTTGGCCAGCGGGAACAGGTCGAAGTCGGCGTCCGGGAACATCGCCGAGGAGTTGCCGGACACGGCTGGCGAGAACACGATCAGCAGGATGCACACGGCCAGGCCGCCGTAGATGCTCCACAGCGCGCCCGAGGTGTTGAACCGCTTCCAGAACAGCGAGTACAGGATCGTCGGCAGGTTGGCGGACGCGGCGACCGCGAACGCCAGCGCGACGAGGAACGCGATGTTCTGGCCGTTGGCCACGATGCCGCCGACGATCGCCACGGCACCGATCACCAGAGCGGTGATCCGGGCGACACGGACCTCCTGGTCCTTGTCGTCCACCTCGCCTTTCTTGATCACGTTGGCGTACACGTCGTGCGCGAACGACGCCGACGCCGTGATCGTCAACCCGGCGACCACCGCCAGGATCGTCGCGAACGCCACGGCCGCGATGAACCCGAGCAGCACCGGTCCGCCCAGTACTTGGGCGAGCAGCGGCGCGGCCGAGTTGGCCTTGCCGGGCGCCGCGTTGATCGCCTCCGGCCCGACCAGCGCGCCCGCGCCGTAGCCGAGGACCAGGGTGAACAGGTAGAAGATGCCGATCAGCCAGATCGCCCACACCACGGACCGACGGGCCTCTTTCGCTGTCGGCACGGTGTAGAACCGCATCAGGATGTGCGGCAGGCCTGCCGTTCCGAGCACCAGGGCAAGGGCGAGCGAGACGAAGTCGAGCTGCGTCAGGCCGGTCTTGCCGTACTGCTTGCCCGGGTCGAGGACGGCCGCGCCGCCCTTGTCCACGGCACCGCCGAGCATGGCCGACAGGTTGAAGCCGAACCTGGCCAGCACCCACACCGTGATGCCCGCCGCGCCGACGATCAGCAATGCGGCCTTGATGATCTGCACCCACGTGGTGCCCTTCATACCGCCGACCAGCACGTACACGATCATGATCACGCCGACGACCGCGATCACGGCTGCCTGGCCGACCGGGTTGTTGATGCCGAGCAGCAACGCCACCAGGCCACCGGCCCCGGCCATCTGCGCCAGCAGGTAGAAGAAGCTCACCGCCAGCGTGGACACGGCAGCCGCGGCGCGAACCGGGCGCTGGCGCATCCGGAACGCCAGCACGTCGCCCATCGTGTATTTGCCGGTATTCCGGAGAAGCTCGGCGACCAGCAGCAAAGCCACCAGCCAGGCGACCAGGAAGCCAATCGAATAAAGGAATCCGTCGTATCCGTTCAGCGCGATCGCGCCGGCGATACCGAGGAACGACGCGGCCGACAGGTAGTCGCCGGAAATGGCGATTCCGTTCTGCGGCCCGGTGAACGCGCGGCCGGCGGCGTAGTAGTCGGCCGCGGTACGGGTGTTCTTGCTCGCCCGGAACACCACGACCAAAGTGATCACCACGAACGCGGCGAAGATCGAAATGTTCAGCGCCGGGCTTGAGCCCTCGACGGCTTGGGCGAGCGTCACTTGTCCGCTCCCTCGATCTCCTCACGGATCTTCTCGGCCTGCGGATCGAGATGCCGGTTGGCGTACCGCACATACAGCATGGTGATCACGAAGGTCGACACGAACTGCAGAATCCCCATCACCAACGCCACGTTGATGTTGCCGAACAGACGCATTGACATGAAGCCGTGCGCGTAGTCGGCGAGCAGCACGTACACCAGGTACCAGACCAGGAAAAGCCCGGTCATCGGGAAAATGAAGCGGCGCAGGCGGCGCCGCAGTTCCGCGAAATCCGCGGAATCTTGAACTTCACGCCACTTCGCCGCGTCCGGCGGCAGCTCTTCGGTCCCTGTTCGCTCTCCTGCGCTCACTTGACCCTCCCGCTATGCCACTGATGGTTCGGGCACTGGTCGGACGTTAGGTACAAGCTGACCTTCCCGTAAGACGCCGATCGGGCGCTGTCGCTCAGCCTGTTCGGCGATGCGGTGAACGGTCATTATCGTCCGGCAAGGTGCCGCCACACTCCTTTCATGATCGCTATCGCACAAAAGAAGGAATATGGCTTACCCACATCGGGGGACGGCTAAACCGTCAGTAGAAGTATTCGGCACGGAAAGGACACAATTCCATCAACCCAGTGCTGCGCCGGGTTCACCGACGGTGACGACCGTCAGCCAATCGGGCCCGTTCCTCGGCGGTACCGAAACGGGCCACATCCCGGTCACGGATAAAGCCGAGCGGATCCGGGGCGTGCATTCGCAGCAACGTCCGGCTGGTGTCGGTCGGCTGGCGGCGGTGCGTCGCCTTGCTGACCATGATCACGACGAAGAACGCGATCGGCACGGTGATCAACGCGGGCTGTTTGACGAACGACGGCGCCCAGTCGCCGGTGTACCGGCTGACCACGTCCAACACGATCGCGCCGATCACCAGCCCACCACCGACGATCATCCCGGCACCGGCACCGACCCATGTCAGCTTGCGCCACCAGATCCCGAGCAGCAGCACAGGGCAGAACGTCGAGGCCGCGAGCGCGAACGTGACACCGATGCTCAGCGAGACATCGTTGGGCCGCAACACCAACGCCAGCCCCAGCGGCACGATCCCGGCGATCAGCGCGGCCCACCTGAAGTCACGGACCCGCCCACGCAGCACGTCCGTGGACAGCACACCGGACACGCTCACCACGAGCCCGGACGACGTCGACAGGAACGCCGCGAACGCACCGGCAGCGGTCACCGCGCCCAGAATCTCCCCTGGGATCCCCGGAATGATCTTCGCGGGCAACGCGGTGACAGCGGCGTCGGTCCGCCCGGTGACCAGCAACTCCGGCACGTAGATCCGCGACAACGCCCCCATCAGCAGCGGGAACATGTAGAACAACGCGAGCAACAACATCACGTGCAAGGTCGTCCGACGCGCGGCCTTGCCGTCCGGGTTGGTGTAGAAGCGCACGAGGACGTGCGGAAGCCCCATCGTGCCAAGGAATGTCGCGAAGATCAGCGAATACGTGGTGAACAGATCACCGGCACCACCGGACGACGGCGTCATCCAGCTCGCGTTGTCCGCAGGCGCCCCAGCGACAACCGGAACGGCGGTGCCCGCGTTGAACCGCAAGGTCGTGCCCGCGTCGACGGTCACCTCGCCGACTTCCGGCCGCCAGAACGCTTCGCCGGACGCGGGCGCGCCGTTCACCACACCGTCGGCCCACAGCCACACCGGTTCCTTGACCTGCAAGCGAACCGGAGTCTCCACCCGAACGGTGGTCATCTCGGTGAACGTCGGCGGCGTCGGCGCGGTCAACGGGGTCTCGGTCGTCCCGGCACCACCCCGCCCGATGAAGATCGCGCAGAGGATGAAAGCCGGCGCGGCGATGGCGAAAAGCTTGAGCCAGTACTGGAAAGCCTGGACGACGGTGATGGCCCGCATGCCGCCGCCGAACACGTTCACCACGACAACGACAACAACGAGGACCATGCCGACCCACTGCGGCACAGGCATGATGCGCGACATGACGAGACCGGCGGCCTGCAACTGCGGCAGCAGATAAAGAATCCCAATGAAGATCACGAAGAACGTCGCCAGCTTGCGCAGTCCGGCCGACCCGAGCCGCGCCTCGACGAAGTCCGGCAGCGTGTACGCACCCGATCGCCTGAGTGGTGCGGCGACGAACAACATCAACGCCAAATAACCGGCAGTGAACCCGATCGGGTACCAAAGCGCGTCGACCCCGTCCTTGAGGATCAAACCGGCGACGCCAAGGAAGGACGCGGCGGAAAGGTACTCGCCGGAAACCGCGGCGGCATTGCGGCGGGAGCGGACCGTGCGCCGGGCGACGAGGAAGTCCTGAGTCGTGCTGGCGGCCCGTGAGCTCCGGAAACCGACATAGAAGGTCATCACCGCGACCAGAGCGATGCCGGACACGGCCCACAGGTTCAGCTCAACGGCCGTGCCACCCACTTGCCAACCCTTCGGGCTACTTCTCGACCATGTCGACGAAGTCGCGTTCGTGCCGTTCGGCCAGCACGTTGTACCAGTATCCGATACCGAAGAGGACAGGGAAGGGGGCGACCCCCAACAACAGCCACGGCAACCGCACCCCGGCCACCGTGACATCGGAAATCGCAGGTACGAAGTAGAACAACACCGGCAGACTGCACAGCAGGACGACCGCGAGCAACGCAAGCCGGACGGCTGTACGGAATTGGATGCGGATGAAGCCGCGGACGAGTTCTTCGCCGTAGCTCGTTTGCTCTTCGAGCTCGACGACCGTGCGGAGAACCGTGACCGGCGCACGGGAGTCCGCGAGGACCACTCGTTTGCGGCGAGGTGGCGGGCCTGCTGCGCCGTTTTCTTGGGGATCCTTCGGGGATCTGCCGGGTCCGGTGCCAGCCGAGTGCCTGCTCACGCCAGCCCCCCAGCTGCGCAAGATTGACCGAAGACAAGAGCGCGGCACAATTCGAAGGTCAGGGCGCGATTTTGTTTGGGGCCCCTGCGCCGCAAAGGACAGGGAAAGCGGGCAGGCCTGCGGCCCTGCCCCGCCGACAAGCTTATTTGCGGCGCCACCCCAAACAAAATCGCGCTATGGAAGCCAAGCGGTGCCGCGCGGCCGCTGTCCTCGACGTCAGCGCGCCTCAGCGAAGAGCAAAGGCGCGCCTTGACCATCGCAGCCATCGTCAGCTACCGAAACCCGCGCGCGGAGACCGAACCAGCTTGTCCTTCAACTCCCTGGTGTGCCTGCGGCTCACCGGAAGCTCCTTCTCCTCGGAGCCAATCACGACCGTGTACCCGGAAGCTCCCATCCGTAGCTCGGTGATCAGGTTCAACGGCACCAGATAAGACCGGTGGATCCGCACGAACCCGACCTTCCCCCAGCGCTCTTCCAACTGCGCCAACGGAATTCGAACCAGGTGCGACCCGTCCGACGTGTAGAGCCGGGCGTAGTCACCCTGAGCTTCAACCCACCGCACCGAATTGCGGGCGACCAGCTTCGTGGTTCCCGCCAATTCGACCGGGATCACCTCGTCGTCCCTGTTCTCCGGCACCGTGACCCCACCGGGAGTGGCGCCGGGAGCGGGCAGGTTGTTCAGCCGCAGCTTCGCGATGACCCGGTCAACCGCTTTGTCCACGCGAGCTTGGTCGTTCAGCGGCTTCAGCAGGTAGTCCACCGCGCCGAGTTCGAAGGCGTCCACCGCCTCGTCGCCACCCACTCCGGTGACGAACACCAGGCACGGCGCCGGGTTGAACTCGGAGAGCACGCGGCCCATCTCGATGCCGGTCAGGCCGGGCATGTTCAGGTCGCAGAACACCGCGTCGACCGCGGGCATCCCGGCCTTGCGGCGGGTGACCAGCTCGTCGTCGTTGCCGCTGAGCACGCGCAGTGCCTCGGCGGCGTCGAAGGCCGTCAGAATCTTGCGAACGTGCCGGTTGTTCTCCAGCCGCTCGGTGATCATCTCTATGCCGGCCTTCTCGTCGTCCACGCAGAGCACGACGAGTCCGGCTGCGCTCTCGTTAGTCACGGTGGGGTGCATCTTGCCTATCGCACCACCCTGATGTCCATGTTCATCCCTACCGCCACCCTGCCGAGTGAAGTTTTGTCCAGGACCAGGATCACAGACCGAATCGCGACCAGGTAGCTCGTTGCTCGATCGCTTCGATCGCGGCACCAAGCAATCCGGTGCTCAGTGATGAAACCCCGGCGCCGCCACCAACCCCGAGCCTGGCCAGCAACGGCCGTCGCGGTTCGGCGATCGTGACGTCAGCGTCGGGGTACCGCTCCGAGATCACGCCACGCAACGAGCCCAACCCGTCGACCAGGCCACGCTCGACCGCTCCGGCACCGGTCCACACTTCGCCGGAGAACACGTCGTCGTGGTCCTTGCTCAACCGCTCGCCGCGCCGCTCGCTGACCCAGTCGACGAACTGCTGGTGCAACTGGCCCTGCAGGCCGAGCAGCCATTCGACGTCCTCGGGCTTTTCGTCCTGGAACGGGTCCAGCCGCATCTTGTTGGTGCCCGCGGTGTGTACCCGCCGCTCGACACCGACTCGTTCCAGCAGGCCGGGCAGACCGAACCCGGCACTGATCACGCCGATCGAACCGACCAGCGAGGTCCGGTGCGCGAAGATCTCGTCGGCCGCGCACGCCAGCCAGTACCCGCCGGACGCGGCCACGTCCTCGCAGAACGCGATCACCGGCACGTTCTTCTTGGCCGCCGCGAGCTGCCTGATCCGCTCGGCCACCAGCGCCGACTGGGTCGGCGCGCCGCCTGGCGAGTTGATCTGCAAGGCGACAGCGACCAGCCGGTCGTGGTCGAACGCCCTGGTCAAGGCGGATTCGACCGAGTTGAGGTTGATCGACCCACGGCCGAGTGGCGACGGGGTCGGCGTGATCACACCGTGCAGTTTGATCACGGCGACAACGGGTTTACGGTCGATCCGGTCGCCCAACCCGGGCAACCGGGACACCAGCTTCTCGGTCACGCTCATGACGAAAACTCTACGGACTCGGCGCGTGACCGTTGCCGGACGGCGAACCAGGCCCGGGAACCGGGGCGTAGTCGTCGTCCGAATCCGGGTGTGAGTAGTCCGGCAGCGCCGGCCGGACACCGGGGAACGACTTCGGCACGCGCAGGATGACCTTCATCCCCGCGCCCGGTGCCGTTTCCACCATCAGCGCGTACTCGTCGCCGAAGACCGAACGCATGCGCTGGTTGATGTTCCCGATGCCGACGTGCGAGCCGGTCTTGTGGGCGTCACGCAGATCGGCGAACAGCCGGTCGGCGTCCATCCCGACTCCGTCGTCCTCGACGCTGATCAGCGCCTCGGCGCCGTTGTCCTGTGCGATCACGGTGACCGTGCCGCCGCCGGGTTTACGGGCGATGCCGTGCCGGACCGCGTTCTCCACCAACGGTTGCAGCACGAGGAACGGCACCACCACCGACAGCACTTCCGGTGCGATCTTCAGCCGGACGTTGAGCCGGTTGCCGTACCGCGCGCTCTCGATGGTCAGGTACCGGTCGATGTTGCGAAGTTCCTCCGAAAGTGTCGTGAAGAACCCCGATGCGCGGAACGAGTACCTGGTGAAGTCCGCGAAGTCCTGTACGAGGTCGCGGGCCTGCTCCGGGTCGGTGCGGATCAGCGAGGAGATCGTGTTCAGCGCGTTGTAGACGAAGTGCGGCGAGATCTGCGCCCGCAGCGCTCGTGCCTCCGCCTGCGCCAGCTGCTGCTTGGCCTCGTCGAGTTTGGCCAGCTCGAGCTGGATGCAGACGAACTTGGCCACCTCGTCGGCCATCCGCATCAGCCGCCCGGAGTTCATCCCGCCGACGACGATCAGCGCGCCTTCGACCGTGCCTTCGACGATCAGCGGCACGATGACCGCCGTGCGCATCGGGCAACTGCCGCGCCGACTGCACGGCAGGCTCTCGTGCTGTACGTGCTCACGCTGGCCGCGGGAGACCGCCGTGACGATGTGGTCGGCCAGGTCCCGGTAGTGGTGATTGGCCTGGCCATCCCACGAAAGCAGGGAACCGTTGGCGTCGCTCAGCCCGACCGCGACGCATTTGAGCAGCTCGACCAGGTGCTTGGCGGTCTGGTCGGCGGAGGCCTCGGTCAGCCCGCCACGAAGCTCGGGGGCGGCTTTGGACAGCCGCTGAATCGCGTCCAGCTGCGCCTCATCGACCGACGTGCTCACCCGTCGGGTCCGGCACAGGAAGACGAAGAGGCCGAGCACCGCCAGCGTCGCGATGACGCCGAGGACGACTCGCTCGGTCAGGAACTGGACCACTTGTCAATGCTCTGGCACTCGGTAGGCACAGGCAAGCTCTGGGTCCGAGATTAGTAGACATCCGATGAATCCTTCAGGCAGGGTGTGCGGTGTGCCGACCGAGCAAGCAACCAGACGAGTCGCCCTGTTCGCGACCTGTCTGACCGACACGTTCTTCCCGGACACCGCGCGTGCGGTGGTCCGGCTGCTGGAGCGTCTCGGCTGTTCAGTGGAGTTTCCCGAGGCCCAGACGTGCTGCGGGCAGATGCATTTCAACACCGGCTACCGCGCCAAGGCCGCTCCACTGGCACGCAACGTCGCAACGGTGTTCGCGGGCTATGACGCGGTCGTCGTGCCGTCCGGGTCTTGCGCGGGCATGGTCCGGCACGTCTACCCAGACCTGAATGTGCAACCCGCACCGACCTACGAGCTGTCCGAGTTCCTGATCGACGTGCTCGGTGTCGAGGATGTCGGCGCATATTTCCCGCATCGGGTGACGTACCACCCGACGTGCCACTCACTGCGGATGCTCGGTGTCGGCGACAAGCCGCTGCGCCTGTTGCGCGCGGTCAAAGGTCTTGACCTGATCGAACTGCCTGCGGCCGAGTCGTGTTGCGGGTTCGGTGGGACGTTCGCGCTGAAGAACGCCGACGTGTCGTCAGCGATGCTCGCGGACAAGATGTCGTGTGTGCTGGACACGGGCGCCGAGGTGGTTTCGGCAGGCGACAACTCGTGCCTGATGCACATCGGCGGCGGGCTGTCCCGGCTGCAGGCCGGTGTGTATCCGGTGCATTTGGCGGAGATCCTGGCGAGCACGGAGGAGGAGCCATGGGCCGCAACCCGGTGACGTGGCTGGGCAGCCCCGCGTTCCCCACGGCCGCTCGCACGGCGTTGGCTGATGACCAGTTGCGTAGGAACCTCAAGCACGCCACGGGTTTGATCAGGAACAAGCGTGCGGGCGTGGTCGCGGAGCTGCCGGACTGGGAGCAGCTGCGGCTGTCCGGTGAGGCGATCAAGGACGACGTGCTCGCTCATTTGGACACGTATCTGCTGCAGTTCGAGGAGTCGGTCAAGGCTCGCGGCGGAGTCGTGCACTGGGCCGCGGACGCGGCCGAGGCCAACGAGATCGTGGTGCGGCTGGCGCGCGAAGCAGGCGCGGACGAGGTCGTGAAGATCAAGTCCATGGCCACCATGGAGATCGGTCTGAACGAGGCGCTGGAGGCCGACGGGATCACGCCGATCGAGACGGACCTGGCCGAGCTGATCGTGCAACTGGGCAACGACCGGCCGTCGCACATCCTGGTGCCCGCGATCCACAAGAACCGCACGGAGATCCGGGACATCTTCAAGGCGACGATGCCCGACACCGCCGACCTGACCGACGAACCGGTCGAGCTGGCCGCCGCGGCACGGGCGTTCCTGCGCCGGAAGTTCTTGTCCGCCAAGGTCGCGGTGTCCGGCGCGAACTTCGGAGTGGCCGAGACGGGTTCGGTGGTGATCGTGGAGTCCGAGGGCAACGGGCGGATGTGCCTGACGCTGCCGGACACCCTGATCAGCGTGATGGGGATCGAAAAGCTCGTGCCGACATGGCAGGACCTGGAGGTCTTCCTGCAGTTGCTGCCCCGGTCGTCGACCGCGGAGCGGATGAACCCGTACACCTCGATCTGGTCAGGCGTGACGCCCGGCGACGGTCCGCAGAACTTCCACCTGGTCCTCGTGGACAACGGCCGGACCGACACCCTGGCGTCCACAGTGGGCCGTCAGGCCTTGCGGTGCATCCGGTGTTCGGCGTGCTTGAACGTCTGCCCGGTGTACGAGCGGACCGGTGGCCAGGCGTACGGCTCGGTCTACCCCGGCCCGATCGGCGCGATCCTCGCTCCGCAGCTCGGCGGCGACATGCACGACAAGCACGCGGCGTCGCTGCCTTACGCGTCCTCACTGTGCGGCGCGTGCTTCGAGGTCTGCCCAGTCCGGATCGACATCCCCTCGGTTTTGGTACACCTGCGCTCGGAGGCCGTCGCGGCGAAGTCGTCTTTCAGCCCAGAAGCGATCGGGATGGCCGCGATGGCCTGGGTGATGGCCGGACCACGCCGATTCCATGTGGCCCAACGCCTTGCCACCGCGGGACGGTTGCTGGCCCGCGGCGGGAAGATCCGCAAACTGCCGTTCTCCGGTTCGAAGTGGACAGACAGCAGAGACCTGCCCGCACCCGCGAAGGAGTCGTTCAGTGCCTGGTGGAAGCGGACCCGTGGCTGACTCCCGGGACGTGGTCCTCGGCCGGATCCGGGCCGCACTGGGTTCACAACGCCCGGCGGTCCAGGTCCCCCGCGAGTATCAGCGGACGCGCTCTTTTCCTTCGGTGCCCGACCTTTTCGCCGAGCGAGTGGCCGACTACCAGGCGATCGTGCACCGCGTCGAAGACCCCCTGCCAATGATCCGCTCAGCATTGGCGGGCAAGCGCATCGCGGTGCCGTCGGACGTGCCCGCGTCGTGGCTCGTGCCCGAGGTGACTTGGTTGCACGAACCGCTGTCCAACGCGGACTTGGACTCGTGTGACGGAGTCCTGACCGGCTGCGCGGTCGGAATCGCCGAAACAGGGACAATCGTGCTTGACGGCGGCGTCGCCCAAGGCCGCCGCGCGCTCACCTTGCTCCCCGACTACCACCTCGTTGTCGTGCGCGCGGACCAGGTCGCGGGCACCGTGCCCGAGGCCTTGGCGCGCCTCGAACCCACACGCCCGTTGACTTTCGTCAGCGGGCCGTCCGCGACCAGCGACATCGAGCTGGACCGGGTCGAAGGCGTCCACGGCCCTCGCACCCTCGAAGTCCTGTTCGTGTCCTGACCGGCTTGCCTTCTATTCGTTTTGGCTGAGTGTGCGATATCGCCGAGTCGCGTCTTTGATCGCGTTTTCACTTGACCAGTCAGAAGGTTCATCACCCACAGCTTCGGCCACGTGCCGGAAGCTCACCAAGTCGTCCGCGAGATCCATGTCGACATCGTCGACAAATTGGCCGCCAGCCACCGCTTCCGACGAAGGCGTCGCCCAGCGGGAATGGGCAGAATGCCCTTCACGCGCTGCACCGGCATCGCGTTTTCTGGCGCGCCACGGAGATATCACTGCCATAATGTACTCCCCACTAGATTTTCTGTAAACTCAACCGCTCGTCAATTGGACACCGCCTGCGGGGTCTCCACCTGCCGGTCGGCGAGGACGTAGTAGCTCACCGACCTGCCGATCCACAGATACGTGGTCCACAGGCAGTTCATGAACGAACCGAACACCAAGATCTGCCACGCGGTGTCCCGGACACCGAACAAGTTGACCGCGTCCTGCCGGAACTGCCACATCCCCGATACCTGTGCCATATACAAGACGCTCGACGCGAGCGAGGCACCGACGGTGAACATCGATGACAATCGAGAGCTCAGCGTTCCGTCCAGCAGTTGCTGGCCAGCCGAATCAAGACCGATCCACGCGGAAATCGCCGCTGGGATCGTCAAGACCAGGACGGGAAACGCATTGGCGACAGCGACCTGGTCGGCACCAAGAAGTACGGCCGCCGAAAACATGAGCAACAGGTTGGCGAACGCGGCAACGCTGGCTTTTGCAATGGTGCCTGGCGGTATCTCGAAGAAACGGGCAGTCAGCCGCAAGTTCGCACCCGCGTCGGGCGGGACCGAACGGAAGTAACCATGCGCATAAGCCTGACCCAGTCGTCTTCTGAATCTGAAGTATGCGCTCTCGCCGATGGTTTCTCGCACCTCTGGAACATCTTGAAATCCCAGGTAGGTTCCCTCAGGACCGAACACGAGGATGTGGTAGCTCTGCGCAAAGGATGCGTTGTTCAGCGTCAGATCGAGTTCGATCGGCTTGGTACCGACCGCACGACCGACCTGGTCGCGCAAGTATCTCAGCTTGTTCTGCCCATACGGGACAGCCTTCAGCTGCGGAATGACCAGCCGCTCGTACTTGATGATCGCCCGCGTCTGCGAATTTTCGGGTCGCGGCACCACGGCCACGATCGGGTAATGGCGCGCGAGTGCTTTGACCAACTCGGCGACAGCCCACAGGTGACGCGGTTCGTCAGCGTGCTCGGCGAGTGCTTTGATCCGGTCGAGACAGTCCTGCGGATCCTTGAGTTCCTTCCCTCGTTGCGCGATCAGCTCGACCGCATCCTCTTCGATCGCTTGCACGAGTGGCGCCACCGATTCGTCGATCACTGCGGAGATGAACGAAAAGTGCAGCGCGTGAGCCACAAGAATGAGGTACTCAGAATAGTTCAGCAGGTGCGCGGGAGCGCCGTTGCCGAGCGTGACCTTGAGGTCGTCCTGCAGCTCTCCCTTCCGCACGATCATGACCGGAACGAAGAAGCTCTTTTCCTCGCTCTCGACTGCCACCGGTATTGCGATCGTCCGCTCCACATTTTCGCGAAGAGCTCGCTTGATCGGCCGAATCTCCTCCACCAGTCGTGCACAGAACCTCGTCGGTTTCGCAATGGATTCCCGAAATATGAACACTTGAGTAGGTGTCCGACAACTCGCCGTGCGACCGGCGCTGCGCAGAAGATCGCCCGGCAGCGGGCCGTAGCCGTCGTCAATGGCGGGGTGACGCGATTTGACCGCGACTATGAATGCTCGATGAAAATGAATGAGAAGGAGCACGGGTGTCGCCCCAGCCGAGGCCATAAAGGCACCAGCAACAGGCCAGCTCCAGCCGTGTACATTCGAGACAGCTGCAAGAACAACCATTGTGGCAACACAGGACACCAACAAGACGGCGTATGGGAATCGAGGTCTGCCTGCTCCGCGCAATGGACTCATCTCCTCCGGCCGCCTGGTCATTTCTGTATCTACGGTCGGGTGAAGTGCCAGACGTGTTACCGGCAATAGTTTCCAATGTCACGGTACTCACGGTCAGTTCATGCCGAGAACCCGTAAAAATAGGGTTTTGGCATGTCAAAGTGACTGTTCAGCGGGGAGCAGCCGCTCCTGCCAGGCGTCATTACAGCCAGTTGTGTCGTTATCTAGCACTGGACTGAACGGGTGAAGATCACTTGAGGAGTTTGGACATCCGGCGGTCGGCCAGTGGTTTGCCGTTGGTCTGGCAGGTTGGGCAGTACTGGAAGGACTTGTCGGCGAACGAGACCTCGCGGATCGTGTCGCCGCAGACCGGGCACGGCAGGCCGGTGCGGGCGTGCACGCGTAGGCCGGAGCGTTTCTCGCCCTTGAGGCGGGCTGCGGACTGGCCGACGGAGCGGTCCACCGCGTCCTTCAGGACCGACTGCATGGCCTCGTGCAGGCGGGCCAGTGAGCCTTCGGACAGCTTGCCTGCGGTCGCATAGGGCGACAGTTTGGCGGTGTGCAGGATCTCGTCTGAGTAGGCGTTGCCGATGCCGGACAGCAGGCGTTGGTCGGTGATCGCGTTCTTGAGGCGTTCGGTGCGGCCGGACAGCAAGTGGGTCAGGTCGTCGAGGGACAGGGACAGCGCGTCCGGGCCGAGTGTCTGGATCTGTGGGATCTGCTGGACGTCGGTCACGATCCACACCGCGAGGCCCTTTTTCGTGCCTGCCTCGGTCAGGTCGAAGCCTGGTCCTTCACCGGGTGGGCCGAGGTGCACGCGGAGGGCCAGCGGGCCCTTGCCTGGTTTGGGTGGGGCCGCGCTCAGGGTGTCCGCCCAGCGCAGCCAGCCTGCGCGGGCTAGGTGGACGACGAGATGCAGTCCGTCGCAGTCCATGTCGAGGTACTTGCCATAGCGGCCCGCGCCGGTGACGGTACGGCCGTGCAGCTCGGTCCATGGCGGGGTCGCCGTCTTGAGGACCTGCAATGAGGCCACGTCGACCCGGTGGACGGTGCGGCCTACCGCGAACTCACGCAGGTGATGTGCGAGCGCCTCGACCTCAGGTAGTTCTGGCACACCGACAGTCTCACCCGGCGGCGCGGCTGTGTCACTCCACCGGATGCAATGGGCCGTCGAAGCTGGGCATCGTGTCGCGCTGGATGTCCCTGGCCACCTTGGCGACCTCGGAGCGGACCGTGAACATCCCGCGCACGGTGCCGACCCACTTCTCGACAGGCGCCTCCGGCGTGCCGTCGCCGGTTTCGGCGACCAGCTTCCACGGGCGGCGCAGCGCCCAGCGGGCCGGGAAGAACAGGAAGATCATCAGCAGCGCCAGCACGACCCACGCGGGCACGACGACGTCCTCCGGCATCCGGAACACCCAGACCAGGCCGAGGATGATCACGAGGAACATCATCACGATGCCGGGGCCGTGCCCACCGCTGACGTCGTGCTCGAAGTCTTCGGCCGTCGCGGGCCTACGACCCCACTCCAGCTCGCCACGCACGGTCCACATGCGGCCATCTGCACCACGTACCAGGCGCGTCATGCTCGTCGCCTCCTGCTCGACACGTCTGTATAGGCGCCGATCCACATTCTGCGGTCGCGCACGGGTTCAACGGTACCGTGTCGCGACTAGGCCCAGCGGGTGAAAGTCGATCGTCACTCAGCGCGTCGGCTTGTCAGTGGTCTCCAGCGTCGCCGGTTCCGGCGAGTCACTGGGTGGCGACGTGGTCTGCACGGTCGGCTTCGTGCTGCTCGTACTCGGTTTGGTGGTCTGCGAAGTCGGCTTGGTCGTCGTCTCCGTCTCGGAGGCGATCGTCTTGTCCGTGGTCTCCGGTGGCGGTGGCGGGCAGGTCTCCGGCGGGCCGATCATCACGCTGGAGCCCCCGGTCTCCGACTCGCTGCCGATGTCCCGCGGTTCACCGGTCGAACCGTCCGGGCGCAACACCATCTCGGTCTCGTGGTGGACGACAGTCTCGGGGGCCTGCTGTTGCTGTTGGTTCCCGATCGGGACTGCTTGCGTACGCCTGGAGTCCGGCAGCCGATCCGCCGCCGCGGGTGACTGGCCACGTCCTTGCGTCGACCCGAGCGAGGACGACAGCGCCCCGGTCGCCACACCCATCTCCGGCAACGGGGACTCGGTGATCACCAGCTCGGACGGCCCCTGCCCGGTGAAGTCCAGCGCGGCGAGGATCGTGCTGTCCGCGCCAGGAACCACGTTCATGCCGAGCACACCGGCCGCAAGGACCGACGAGCCCGCCAAGGTCAGCTTGGCGCCCGTGGACGCGACGAGGCCCTTGAGCGTGGCCCAGAACCCGGTCTTGTGCGCCACCAGCCCGCCGAGCGCTATCGGGGCGGCCATCATGCCCGCGTAGGACCGCAGGCCCGCGCAGACGTCCTGCAGCTCGTCGTGTGTCGACTGACACGACGAACAGCTGACCAAATGGGCACGCACGCGGCGCCGCTCGGCGCCCTTGATCGTCCCGGCGGTGTAGGCGCCGAGCTTCTCCAGTACCGACCGGCAGCCGGTCGATCCGTGGTGTGTGGACAGATGCGCCTGGAGGTACGCGGCACGCAGGCCACGGCGGGCCCGGCGGGCGAGCGCGGCGGTGGCGTTGGGGCTCAGGCCGAAGTTGTCCGCGACCACCGCCGGCCGCTCGCCTTCGACCTCGACCTTCCACAGCACGCTGCGCCAGCGCTCGGGCAGGCTGGTGAACGCCCGCGTGATCAGGTTGCGTTCGTGCGCCTGGCCGGACGTGTCCGGGTTCTCACCCGCACGGTGCGACAGCACCTCGTCGGACACCGGCACGTCCCGGCGCCGCTCGCTCCACTCCCACGCCACTCGCCGGGTGACGATCAGCAGGTAGGAACGGACGTTGTCGACAGGGCCCGCGCCGCGACGAATCGCTTGCAGCACCCGGAAGAACGCTTCCGCAGTGAGGTCCTCGGCGTCCGCGCGATCGGCCGCGAGACTCCGCGCCAACCGCCTCACGGCATCCGCATGCCGGGAGAACAGCTCGCCGAAGGCGGCGTCTTCCCCGGCGCGCAGAGCGGCGAGCAAATCGCGATCGTGGAACGATTCCTCGCCAGCATCGAGGGCAGGGTTGCCCGTTGCGGTCATCCGGCTAGGTACCTCCCTCCGGATACACGCGAACGTTGAACAACATGCCACATCCGGGCGTCGCCGAGTGTGGGTAGTGTGAAGACTCTTGGTGACATCCGACCATGGATGTGAGCCAGATAACCTGATCAGCTGGGCCGATCGGCGCACTGAATCGCTCATGTGTGCTGCGAATGAACTACACCCGCACGGGGGAGGTCATCCCTCCGAAAATCGCGTGGAGCGCATCAGGTAAGCTGTCGTCAGCTCCTCAGAGAGCCAAGCGGATGTAGCGCAGCTGGTAGCGCATCACCTTGCCAAGGTGAGGGTCGCGGGTTCGAGTCCCGTCATCCGCTCAACGTACAAAACATCCCGATTACGGCCTGAGTCCCCAGGACCAGGCCGTTTGTCGTATCCGGGCCGGGCAGCCGGCGCGTCCGGTCTTGGTCAATTAGTCCACTTCGCTTGACCCGATCGGGTTAACCCGATAGGTGTAACGCGTGCTCGATAGAAGAGGCGCGCCGTTACGGATGGCCGTGGGGGCGTTCCTAGGAGCTGCCGCCGCGGCCTTGTTCGCCGTCGGTGTCACGAGTGGCCGCACAGACAAACCAGTGCCTGTGCGGCTGGAACACGTGGCCACGAACGGGACGACCTCGTCCGCGCCGCCCACTGCGAGCGCGACACAGGTTTCCGAAGAGACCTCCGTGAGCTCCGAATCGAGTTCCTCTTCCTCGTCGTCCGGCTCATCGTCCGCATCCGAGTCGAGTTCGAAGACCACCACGACGCCGCCGAAGACCGTCACCACGACCAAAGAAGTGACGAAGACCACCACCACGACGACCACCACGCCACCGAAGCCGCCGACCACGACGACGACCCGGTGCACGACGCTGATCTGCTAGGTCGTCTTGAACGGGTCGTGCTCGGTGATCAGCTTGTCGAGTCTGGCCTGGTCGACCCGTTTGCTCACCGAGCTGTCCTCCTGCTTGTCCCTGATGCACTTGGCCAGGGTGAACGCCGACGTGACGGTGTAGAGCAGGCCTAAACTCAGAAACCCGCGAACCCAGGGATCGACTGGCAGCATGAGGATCCCGACGGTCACCGCGACGAGCGCGATGGCGAACGAAGCGACGGCCTGCGCGAAGAATGCTGGTGTGTTCCTTGGCATAGCCGAAGGGTCCGCCGAGTAGGGCCGTGCTGTCTTGAGTACATCTACTCAGCACCCCGCATTCGAGATGCTGTCGTTAGAAATCAGCTGCCCACAGGCAATCAACGCAGCGTGAAGACCACGATGTCGCGCGTCTCGGTCTTGGTCAGCGGCAGTCCGTCGACCGGCCGGATCAGCGACCGGGCGTACGGCGTCTTCTGCACCAGCGACTTGACCACGATGACCTTGCGGACGTTGTGCTTCTCCAGCGCTTCGACGCTGCGGCTGCTCGGGAAGGCCTTGGTCGCCGCGGTCAGCTCGGTCCAGTTCTTCGGGTAGTTGCCGGTGTTGCCGTTGGCCAGGATCGGGAAGTCCTTGGTGGACCACAGCATCGGGATCGAGTCGCCAGTCAGGTCCATCGGCAGGACGACGATCGGCCCAGGGCCCTCGAACTCCTGCTGCAGGCCCTCGGGCATGGCAGGCGGATGCGCGTAGGGGAAGACCGGCACGGCCTCGGCCAACGCGCCGACGGCGGGCAAGATCATGATCAGCGCGACGAAGCGCTGCTTGTGCTTACGTGCCAACGACTGCGCCATCTTGGTCACCGCACCGGCCGCGAGCAGCAACAGGAACAGCGTCGTCCAGAGGATCAACCGGCCCGGTGTCCGCAAGGCGTCCCAGCCCGGCAGGAACTTCCACAGCAGCAGGTAGGTGAAGGTGCCGTGGAAGAAGCTCGTGCCCAGCGCGAGGATCGCACTGACCACCACACCGCTGGCGAGAACCAGCCGGACCTTGCGCGGCCATGCACTGGATGCAAGTCCGATCGCCGCGAACACGAGCAGCACCAGCCCGGGGAAGATCCACTTCTCCCACGGCGCCGGTTCCATGTCCCACGTCCACGCGGTGAACCCGGTGTCGCTCCACAGCCACGAGAAGTGCGATGTGGTGATGAGTCCTTGCGGTGGCGGGGAATACGTCTGCAGCTCGCCCAACGTCCGCTTGAACTGGTACAGCTCGACGACACGCAAGTACGGCAACGTCATCAGCAGCGTGACCGTCAGGAACGCCGCGGCGCCAACGCCGTCAGCGATCCAGAGGCGTCGGCTGATCTGCTTGCGCTTGCGCAGCATCACCACGAGAAGCGCTACGCCGATCACGCCGAGGACGTAGATGAACGGCAGCCCGGTGGCGAAGCCGATGGTGACCTGCCACGCCGCGATCAGCCATCCGGCCACGGCCCAGCCAGGCCTGGCCAGTTCCGGCCGGAAGCCGTGCCGCAGCGAGAAACCGTGGCCGCGCGCCAGCGCGAACAACGCCAGCGCGATTCCGCCTGTCGAAAGGAGGTTGAGGTGGTGGACGTGGGCCAGCCGCCATGGCGCCCACGCGAAGACCACCGCACCGAGCGCCGCCGCGTGCCAGGTGCCGCCGAGTTGGCGTACCAGCATGTATCCGCCGACGAACGCCAATGTGGCCGCGAAGATGAAGGCCAGGTTGTAGCGCAGGATCGCGTCCGCCGGACCGCTGCCGCCGATCAGGCTGAACGGCAGATAGCCCAGCAGTGAGTCGGTGAACGCGAAGTTGTTCTCCGTGCCGCCGAAGATGTTGCCGGTCCAGAAATCCCCGCCGTTGAACAGGAAGTGCCGCTGCCAGGCCAGTTCCCACGCCTGCAGCAACGGGTCGCCGAGGTCGAACAGCACAGTGGACCGCAGGTCGATCACGATCCGCCAGTAGAAACCCAGCGTCACGAGCAGCCCGGTGATCCCGACCAAGGCGGGTTCTCGCCACCGAGTGGCCCGCGACACGCCTTGCCGCGCAGGTCTTTGCGGCGCAGCGAGCCGAGGGACGGCCGTTTCTGTGATCAACTGTCCCCCTGGAACAACCGGACTGTGCGGGCCGCGCCGTTGAGCAGCGAACACCCAGCGCGACAATACTTGACGGCCCCCGCTCGACCGACCATCGCGACCCTGTGCGAATGCAAAATGTCCAGTCCACTTGGCGCGTAAGTCCGACCGTTGACATCTCGATAAGCCCATTCGGGCGACCGCCCTGCACTGTCCGTTGTACAACAGTGGCAAGATTCGCCTATCACGGTGAACCGCACGGCGACTGGAGAGGATCCACCACCGTCCTTCCCGGCAGGGTGCTGACCTTGCCGATATGTACATCCGTCCCGGCTTTGCCCCCACGGCTGGCGGCTGGGAGCGAGAATCGGACTTGGCATCCGCTCTACCGGGATGAAGGGGCTGTCACATGGGTTGGCAGGACGAGCTGCAAAGCTTGGACGAGCAGCTGTCCGCGGGCCAGATTCGCGCCGAGGAATACCGCAAAAGGCGTGATGAACTGCTCGCGGCGGCATCGAGTGGCGCGGTCAGCCTGCGGCGCGTGCAACGGCAGAAGTCACCGTCGGTCGCCAAACCGTCGATCGCCAACGCGTTCAACGGCGACACCAAACCGGACACGAGCAAAACCGCGGACGTGACCCAGCAGGTCCCTCCGGTCGCGTGGACCACGGCAAGGCCCGCCGGTCCGGCACAACAGCAGCAACACCCACAGCAGCCACCGGCCGCCATGCAGCCGCCGCAAGGGCAGGGCCCGCCGCCGATGTCTGCCCCGATGATCGGTTCCGAGGTCTTCGGCACACCACCCACGGGCCCGACGAAGAAGTCGCGGGTGCCGAAGTTCGTCATCGCCGTCGTGGTTCTCGCGTTGGTCGCCGCCGGGACGTGGTGGTTCGCGTTCCGTGGCACCAACGACAGCCCGCAGATCGCCGTGCCACCGCCGGCCGCGACGAGCAGTGAGCTGTCCATCGACAAGATTCCCAACCCCACGGACTCGCCGCTGTCCACCTCGGGTGTGCTCACGGTGGACCAGGCGCAGACCAACAACATCATCCGGCCGGACGAGGCCGCCTACCTCAGTGCGACCGATCTGCAGAAGATCTACTTCCGCAACATCGTGATCGGCAACCTGAGCTACCAGCTCTTCGCGTTCCAGACCCAGACCGACACCGGCGGGGCCCGGATCGTGTCCGGCGCGCTGGAGCGGGGCAAGCGGGCGAGCATGGTCCCGGCTTCGATGGAAGGCCTGCCGCCCAAGGTGACGCTGACCAAGATCCTCAACGACGGCGCGGCGATCTACGAAGCGGTGTACCCGATCGAACGCGGCGCGGTGCGGCTGGTCGTGCTGCAGGTCGGGCCGAACAACGAACGGCAGCTGGTCAGCTCGATGAAGCGCATGGTCGACATGACCACCATGTCCATCAAACCGAAATAACCAGCACTGATAACAAGGCACTGATAACACAGTGGTATCCAGCGTGTCTCCACCGGACGACAGCGACGTCGGGCGGGAAGAGAGCATGCGCAACAATGAGACCCGTTGAACGATTCTGGAGGGTCGGATGTCCTGGCAGGAAGACCTCAGGCAGCTTGATCAGGCGCTTGCGGAGGGGCGGATCCACGCCGACGACTACCGCAAACGCAGGGACCAGCTGCTCGCGACGGCGACTGGTGCGACGACGCCACCTGCGGTCTCCGAGCCGACCAGCAACCCGTTCCAGGCTCAGCAGCCGAACAGCGGGCCATTCCCGGCTCAGCAGCCGACTAGCGGACCGTTCCCTGCCCAGCAGCCACCGCAGCAGCCCCAGCCGCCGCAGGCCGCACAGCCGCCGCAGCAGCCCGAGGCCACGCAGGTCCAGCAGCCGAGCAGCGGTCCGTTCCCGCAGGCGTTCCGCTGGGAGCCGACCAACGACTCGACCCAGGTCGTCGGCCAGCAGCCGGGCGGCAACCCGGATGTGACGCAGGTCGTCAGCGCGCAGTCCGGCGGTGAGGCCGAGCGCACCCAGGTCGTCCGGCCGGTGCAGCCACCCGGCATGCCGCCCCAGGCGCCTTGGCAGTCCACGCCGCCGAACCCCAGCCAGGGTTCGCCGTGGGGCGTCGAGGACCAGCCGATGCCGTCGCTGCAGCCGACGTGGCTGGCCCAAGGGCCCGAGGTCTTCGCCGAGGACACCAAGAAGAAGGGCGGCAAGACCGCCAAGATCCTCGTCGCCGTGGTGCTGGTGATCGGCCTTGCCGTCGGTGGGTATTTCATCTTCTTCACCGGCAGCTCCAACAACGAGCCCGGTGCCACCGCGCCGCCGCCCACCCCCACGCAGCCGCCGACCACGACGCCGAAGCCGCGGGACAACCTGTCCATCACGGACCTGCCGGGCAAGGCCGGGGACTACGGCCAGGTGAAGACCTTCGCGGACGCCCAGCAGGTGAAGTTCCTCACTGCCGACGAGATCCGCATCCTGACCGACGCGGGCGCGGGCAAGGCCCGGCTGGCCGTCTCCGACACGCCGGAGGGCCTGAACCCGACGATCTTCACCACCGAGACGACGTCGGCCGAGACCGCGGCCACGGCCAGGGACAAGCTCGGTGAGCAGCAGCTGATCTACGGCATGACCGCGCTGGAGAACCAGCCGACCGGCGTGCTCGCCGCCAAGATCGACAAGACCGACAAGACCCCCGCGGTGATCCGTGCGCACTACGCGCACAAGGGCACTCTGGTGCGTATCCAGGTCACCGGCAACGATCTGGTCACGGTGACGGAGCTGTACAACGACCTGCTCGCCGAGCAGCTGAAGATCCTCGCGGCGAATGGCTGACGCACTCGGCGCCATCGCGTGCACGATCGTCGCGCGCAACTACCTGCCGTTCGCGCGCGTCCTGGCGAAGTCGTACCTGGAACACCACCCGGGACACGAGTTCGTGGTCGTCGTGACCGATGGCGTGCCCGAGGGTGAGACCGGGGACGGCTATCAACTGGCCGGCCCGGAACTGTTGGACGTCAGCGAGGTCGACTACCTGCGGATGGCGACCTCGTACACGGTCGCCGAGCTGGCCAGCGCGGTGAAACCGTTGCTGTTGCGCCGGTTGCTCACCCGTGCCGACGTTGCCGTCTACCTGCACCCGGACATCCAGGTCTTCGCGCCGATGCCCGAAGTGGTCACGCTCGCGGCGAACAACGACATCGTGCTCACACCGCGGTTTCTCAGCCCGCTTCCGCGTGACGGCAAGCAACCCGACGAGGCGGCCATCCTCGGCGAGGGCACGTTCGACCTCGGTTTCCTCGCGGTCAGCAAGGCAGCCAAGGGTTTCCTGGACTTCTGGGCCGAGCGGCTGCGCCAGGACGCGATCATCGACACCGCCGAGCAGATGTTCGCCGACCAGCGCTGGGCCGACCAGGTCCCGGCCCTGTTCAAGCACACCGTGCTGCGGGACCCGGGGTTCAACGTCGCGTACTGGAATCTGCACGAGCGTCCGCTGACGCGCGGTGCGGACGGAGCGCTGCTCGCGGGTGAGACTCCTGTGCGGTTCTTCCACTTCAGCGGCTACCGCCCGGAGGACCCGTGGTTGTTGAGCCGGCACTGCACGGTCAAGCCACGGATCCGGCTCTCCGAGCACCCCGAGGTCGCGCGACTGTGCACGGACTACCGGGAAGCGTTGCTGGCCAACGGTTACCGTGAGCCGTTGAAGTCGGTCCGCTACGGCTTCGACACCTTGCCGGACGGCACCAAGCTGACCAAGTCGCTGCGCCGGATGTTCCGCGCCGCCTGGAAGGAAGCCGAGGAGCCGGACGCCGCAGAGATGCGGTTCAAGCGAGCGGTCACCGAAATCCCGCCGCATCCTTTCGGCGACGACGGCGGCGTCAGCTTCCAGCGCTGGCTCGCCACACCGAGTTCACCGCCGGAGGAAGCGGCCGGGATGAACCGGTTGGTGATGGCGGTCTGGGCGAACCGTGGCGACCTGCAGCGTGCGTTCCCGTGGCCGTGTGGAACGGACGCTCCGGCGTTCCGCCAGTGGTGCCGGACGTACGGCGTGCAGGAGAAGATGGTTCCGAAGTGGGCGCTGCCCAAGGAACCTCGCGCATTGCGTGCCCCGGTCGACGAGTTCGGCGTGAACATCGCCGGTTACCTGACCGCGGAGCTGGGTCTCGGCGAGATGGGCCGGATCATCAGCAAGATGGTCGAGCAGGCAGGCGTCCCGCTGGTGTCGGTGGTCGAGGAGCATTCGCTGGCCTGCAGCACCGCGCTGGACCTGCCGCCGACGGCGGGCAGGCCCCGGTTCCCGGTCACCATCATGGCGGTCAACGCCGATCAGACCGAACTGCTGATGGCCAGCTACCCGGAGGTCGGCCACGAGCGCTACCGGATCGGGCTGTGGGCGTGGGAGCTCGAAGATTTCCCGGCGTGGCAGCACATCGGCTACGAGTTCGTCGACGAGATCTGGACGGTCAGCGAGTTCTGCGCCAAGGCGTTCGCCAAGCACACCTCGGTGCCGGTGAAGGTGATCCCGGTGCCGGTCCTGGATCCTGGCCTGCGACCGCGCCCGCCGCGGGACCCCGGCAAGCCGGTCCAGTTCTTCTTCGCGTTCGACTACAACAGCACCGGTCAGCGCAAGAACCCTTGGGGCGTGGTCAAAGCCTTCAAGAAGGCGTTCGAAGGCCGTGACGACGTCAAGCTGGTGATCAAGGCGACCAACGGCCAGCTGCACGCGAAAGCCGTCGAGCGCCTGTTGCACGAGATCGGCCAAGATCCACGGATCGAGCTCGTCGAGCGGTACCTGAGCGTCGCGGAGCTCAACAAGCTTTACGCGGACAGCGATTGCTACGTGTCGTTGCACCGCAGCGAAGGCTTCGGCCTGACCGTCGCCGAGGCGATGATGCGCGGAATGGCCGTCATCTCAACGGATTACTCCAGCACCACGGAGTTCTTCAACGAAGAGGTCGGCTGGCCGATCCCGTACAAGATGGTCGAAGTCGGTCCGGGTTGGCCGCCGTACCAGGAACACGCGCGCTGGGCCGATCCCGACCTCGACGCCGCCGCTGCGGCCATGCGAGAGGTGGCCGACAACCCGGCGGAGGCCGAGCGCCGTGGCCGGGCCGCGCGGGAGTACGTGCTGCGTAACCGGACGCCGGAGGCCGCTGCTTCCTGGGTCCGGACTCAGCTGCAGGACGCCTACCGGAACTGGCGAGACGGAAAGTCCGACAGGCCGACGCAATCCCTGGCCGTGACCGATCCCGTGTTGCGCCCGTTGGCTGATGCGCGGGAAGCGGTGCGGTGGCGCGCGGAAACCAATGCACCGTCACGCCTTCCGCTCGCGCCCGCGATGCGACGCATGGTCCTTCGCCTGATCGACCACTACGACGTGCATCAGCGCAAGGTGATGGGCGCGGTGACCGACGGCGTGCAGACCGCGCTCGACCGGCTCAACCGTCGGTTCGTGGACACGACCGATGCCCAGAACATGCGGATCGACCTGTTGGAAACCCAGGTCTCCGACCGCATCGAGCAGCTGACCGAGCAGCTCGGCAAGGTGGAACGGATGCTGGACGAACGCCTCGCCGACCCGGCCCGGAGGGAGTCCGCCGATGAGCAAGGATCTTGACCGGGTCCGGGACCAGTGGGAGACGCTGGCCAAATCCGACCCGTTCTGGGCGGTGCTCACCGAAACCGAGTACCACGACGGCCAGGCCAGGAAGGACTTCTTCGACAGCGGCCGCACCGACGTGCGCCGGCTGTTGGAAGTTCTGGACCGGCACGGCAAGTCGTACGGGGACGTCGCGGTCGACTTCGGCTGTGGTGTCGGCCGGTTGACCTACGCCCTGGCCGAGCAATGCAAGCACGTCACGGGCGTTGACGTGTCGCGCTCGATGATCGAACAAGCGCAGGCCGGCAACCCGTTCCCCGACCGGGTCGCGTTCGTCCACAACGAGGCGGCCACGCTGCCGTTCGACGACGACTCGGTCGACCTGGTGATCAGCGTGATCACGTTGCAGCACATCAGGCCCGCGCTGTCGCTGCGCTACCTGCTGGAGATGGCCCGGATCACCAAGCCGGGCGGGCACCTGGTGTTCCAGCTGCCCAGCCACGTCCCAGCCACCCGCCCGATGCCGCCGTCGCTCAGCAAAGCGCAGCTGCACGTGCTGGAGGCGCCGACCTCGCTCGAAGTCGGTGAGAGTGGCTATGTCCGGGTCGGCGTGAAGAACATCAGCCACGGCGAATGGCTGCCCGGCCAGTTGCTCAACGCGGGCAACCACTGGCGTCTGCACGGCGCGATGTTCGTGCAGGACGACGGCCGCGAGCCTGTCCGATGCCCGTTGCGGCCAGGTGAGTCGACCGAGGTGCTGATCCGGGTCATGGCTCCGAGCGAACCGGGTTCGTACGAACTGGAAGTCGACCTCGTCCAGGAAACCGTGGCGTGGTGGGCCGAACGGGACAGCGCGACAGCGCGCGTACCGGTCGAGGTGCGTGCCAAGGCTCCGGTCACCGCCGCTCCCGTCGACGAGGCACCCGCGGCGCCGGTCGTCGCCAAGACGACGGGTGACGAGCTCGAGATGAACGGCGTGCGCAAGGACCTGGTGTACGCGCTGTTCGAGCAGATCGGCTGCACCGTGCTGGAGGCCACGCCGGACGAACGCGCAGGTGGGCATTGGCTGAGTTACGTTTACGCGATCGAGGTCGGCGAATACCGGATAGACATCAATCACGGTATATGACTGACTGACTCGGGCTAGGGTGAGCTCATGGCGCAATCGACGCTGCCTCCCGTGCACGAGGCGTGGCTGCCCCGTGAGCACAGCCTCTACCGGCCGAGGCACGGTGTCCGGCAGCTGACGGCGATCATTTGCGCAGTCGTGTTCTTCGCCATGCCGTTGATTTCGTTGACATTCGGAATGCGTCCGACGGAATTGGAGAACCACCGGCTGGCGTCATTTCCGAATCCGGGTGACGGCTGGTCGTTCTTCACGAATTTCAACGGCTGGTCGAACGACCACCTGCCGTTCCGCCGGGAAGCGATCGACGCGGTGAACGGCATCAGCCGCGGCCTGTTCGGCGAACCGCCGAACCTCGGCCGCAGCCCCCAGCAGTCCGGCCCGGTGGCCGTGGTGCCCGGCCCGCAGGGCGACAAGCGCCAGATCAACCCGGGCGTGACGATCCCGTTGGCGATCGAGGGCAAGAACGGCTGGATGTACTACGGCGACGACGTGGTCAGCCGGTGCAACCAGGCACGCGACCTGAAGTCCACAATGGACCAGATCCGTCGGTTGCGGGAAGGCGTCGAAGCGTCCGGCCGCAAGTTCGTGATGGTGGTGGCACCGGACAAGACCACGATCGTGCCGGAGAACCTGCCGAACTCCTACGCGGGCAAAGACTGCATGCAGAAGGTGAACAGCGAACTCTGGCCGCTGCTCACCGCCGAAAAAGGCGTGGTCGACCTGCGCGGCGAACTACACGCCCGCGGCCAGCAACTCGGCAAGCCGGTCTACCCGCCGCTGGACGGCCACTGGTGGGACGAAGGCGGACTGGTGCTCGCCCGCAGGCTGGCCGAGGCGATCCACCCGACGATCACCCGGAAATGGGTGACCCAGCCGGTGCAGGAGTACTCGATCCCGGCCGACACCCCGCCGCTGATCGGGCTTTCCGGAACCAACAAGGGTTTCATGTACTCGCTGAAGCCGGACGGGGAACGCGACCAGACCCGCAACCTCTCGCCGGACTTCAACACGCCGGTGCAGGTGGGACACGCGACGGGGCAAGGCACAGTGACCGAGTCGGTCGGGATGCTCAGCGACTCGTTCACCATCCGGGCTTTGCGTTACCTGGCGGCTTCCTTCGGCGACTTGACCGTGCTGCACTATGGCAAAACTCCTGATGACAACGGTCGAGCCGCTGGCGAAATGCTCGCTCAGAACGAGGTCGTCGCCGTCGAGGTCGTCGAGCGCACGATCGCTTCGGGCAACAACCAGCTGCTACAGCCCGCGGTGGTCGACGGCATCGTGCGGGTCTTGAAGGACAACCCGATCCGCAAGTAGCCGCTGACCAGGCGAGACATCGCATCCACGCAGAACTGTCAGACCCCCGGTGTAGCGTTGAAATTAGGGGTTCCCTCATGGGAATTGGTGTTGCGGTTGAGGCTGGACGGTTCAAGTAAAGGCAGCCGGACAGCTGCGTCACCCGATCGGGCACTGCTTGCGCGTGTCGGCGCGGTGTTACCCGGGTCACACACTCAACCGGCGGAGCCTCGTAGGCGTCCAAGGAACGTAACCATCACCGACGGAGGCCTCATGTGGGTTCATGTCGTGCTCGTGGCTTTAGTCACGGCGTTCTTCCTGGGCCGGTTGGCGCACGTCCTGCTCAAGCGACCTGGTAAGAACCAGAACTAGCGGCCTACCGCGTAACCCTGCATTCCCCGCGGGTTCGCGGCCGCACGGAGCATGCCGTCCGCGGGATCACGAGAGACCGCTGACATCCGGCCGAGCGTCCACGGGCCGGCGTCGGTGACGAGGTGGCCGCGCTCACGCAGTTCGGTAATCGCGGCATCACCAATCCGTGACTCCACGACCAGTTCGCCTGGTTGCCAATACCGCGGGAAGAACGAACTCGGGAACGCCCCGGAATGCCAGGTCGGTGCGTCGATGGCTTCCTGCATGTTCAGTCCGGCGCCGATGTGGGCGAGCCAGAAGCACAGCTGCCATTGGTCTTGTTGATCCCCGCCGGGTGTGCCGAACGCGAGCTGCGGCACGCCGTCACGCAATGCCATCGACGGTGACAGGGTGATCCGTGGACGCCTGCCTGGCCGTAGTGAGCTGGCGAAGTGGTGTTCCAGGGTGAACATCTGGGCTCGGGTGCCGAGGCAGAAGCCCAGCGACGGGATCGTCGGCGAGGACTGCAGCCATCCGCCGGACGGGGTCGCCGAGATCATGTTCCCGACCGCGTCAACGACATCGATGTGCACTGTGTCGCCGCGGACGACTCCGCTGTTGCCCACGGTCGGCTCGCCCAAGGCTCCGGAGATCTCTTCAGCGGGCACGAAATAAGGCACCGCGAAGGCCGGCAGCCTTGGCGGTTGGCCGTTGGGTGAGCCCGGACGCAGTTCGAACGAGGCGTGTTCGGTCACGAGTGCGCGCCGGTTGACGGCGTACTCCTCGGACAGCAGTGCTGCCAACGGGACGTCAGGGTCGTCGCCGTACCAGGCTTCCCGGTCGGCGAATGCCAGTTTGGCGCACTCGATCGCGATGTGGATGGTCTCCGCCGTCGGCACACCGTCTATATAGGACAGCCGGTCTTTGAACCCGTCCAATAAACGCAGTTGTTGCGCCAGAACGGGTCCTTGGGTCCAGGCGCCGCATTTGACCAGCGTCCATGAGCCGATGTCCACTGTGAGCGCGTCCTCGAAGGACGCTTGCCACGTCGCCATGTCCTGGCCGGTCAGCACGCCCGCGTGGGGGCGGCCGGAGTCGTCGAGGAAAGCGTCGCGCGCGAAGGAATCGATCTCCGCGGCGACGAAGCCTTGATACCAGGCCCGACGTGCCGCCTCGATCTGGGCCTCCCGATCGGAACCGGCGTTTTCGGCTTCGGCGAGCAGGCGTTCAAACGTGTCGGCGAGTGCAGGGTTGCGGAATCGTGAGCCTGCCGCGGGCGAGCGGCCATCGGGCAGCCAGAGCGATGCCGAGCTGGGCCAATGTTCCTTGAACAACTCGGCGACCGCGTCGATGGTGTCCGGGATTCTTGGCACGATCGGAAAACCGTCACGGGCGTAGCCGATCGCCCGATCCAGCACATCGCGCAAACGTTTGGTTCCGTAGTCACGCAACAGGATCAGCCAGCCGTCCCAAGCGCCGGGCACCGTCGCGGCCAGCAAACCGCTGCCGGGAACGAGCTCCAGGCCGAGGTCACGGTAGTGCTCGATGGTCGCGCCAGCCGGTGCGACGCCTTGTCCACACAACACTCGCGGCTGTGACTGCCCTGCGGCTTGGAACACCGCGGGCACTTCACCGCCAGGGCCGTTGAGATGCGGTTCGACGACCTGCAGCACGAACCCGGCTGCCACGGCGGCGTCGAACGCGTTGCCGCCGTCCTCAAGGATCGCCATCCCCGCCGCCGAGGCCAGCCAGTGGGTGGAGGCCACCATCCCGTGGGTACCGGCCAGTTCGGGGCGAGTGGTGAACATAGCTAACTATCTAAGCGACCGGGTTCCATCGTTTCAACAGCGACGGCCGATGGCCTTCCAGCGCAGGCCGGCCCGGGCGAGGTCGTCGCCGTCGAGCAGATCGCGGGTGTCCACGACCGTGAAACCGTCCATGAGCTCGGCGACCTTGGTCCAGTCCAATGTGCGGAATTCCGGCCATTCGGTCAGCACGACCACCGCGATCGCGCCCTTGACCGCCTCGTAAGGATCATCGACCAGCCGCATACCCGGCAATTCGCCCGTAATGGCCGGATCGTGCGCGGTGATCTCCGCGCCTTCGGCCACGAGCGCGTTCGCGATCCCGATCGCGGGTGAATCACGCAGGTCGTTCGTGCCCGCCTTGAACGCAAGGCCCAGCAAGCCGATCCGGGCGCCGCGGACGGTCCCGTCGCAGGCCTGCCTGATCCGGTCGATCACGTCTTCCTGCTGGCGCACGTTCTGCTCGATCGCCGAGCGCAACAACGCGAAGTCCAGTCCGGCCTGCTCGGCCACGTGCAGCAACGCGTTGGTGTCCTTGGGCAGGCACGATCCACCCCAGCCGGGCCCGGGCTTGAGGAAAGACCGGCCGATTCGCGGGTCAAGCCCCATGCCCTCGGTGACCTCGCGGACATCTGCGCCGACCCGGTCACAGAGCTGCGCGATCGCGTTGACATAGGACAGTTTCACCGCGAGAAAACAGTTCGCCGCGTACTTGACCATCTCCGCGCTGGCCGCGTCGAGGACGAGCGTCGGCGCCTGCAGTGCCGCATAGAGATCGCCAACCCGTTGTGCCGCTTCGCGATCCGCCGAACCAACGACGATCCGGTCCGGGTGCAGGAAGTCGTCGACCGCGCTGCCTTCCCGCAGGAACTCGGGATTGGCCACGATCGGCACGTTCACCATGTGTCGCAAGCGATCCGCGGTTCCGACCGGGACTGTCGACTTGGTCGCCACCGCACAGCCGGATGGCAACATGTCGCCGACCTCGGCGAGCACGGACTCGACGGCACGCAGATCAGCGGAGCCGTCAGCACCCATCGGCGTCGGAACACACAGGAACAACACTTCGGTCTCGGGCGAAACGGCATTCGTGGCGCCGACCACGAACTCGAGGTTCCCAGCCGTGAGACCCCGGTTGACCAGCTCGTCCAGGCCTGGCTCGAGGATGTCCACGTGGCCACGCCCTAACCGGTCGACCTTGTTGGCGTCGATGTCCGCGCAGACAACGTGATGTCCCAGCGCGGCCAGGCAAGCCCCAGTGGTGAGGCCGACATAACCGGTGCCGACCACTGCGATCTTTCGCTGCAACCGAACCACCCCATCCTGTTACTGGGGACGGTCGCAGCCGGAGTTGACCTACGTTGAAACTTCAGCTGGCGAGCTCGAATACTCCATGCGACGTACGCGGCTGGAACTCTTGGCTCGCTCCGACATAGGGTCCCGCTGCATGGAGCACCGACATCTCGGTGAGTCCGGGCTGGTGGTCAGTGCCGTCGGACTCGGTTGCAACAACCTCGGCAGGCCAGGCACAGCCGCGGAGTCCCTCGCCGGATCCAGGGCCGTCGTCAGCGCCGCGCTCGACGCCGGAATCACGTTCTTCGACGTCGCCGACGTCTACGGCGCGCCGCGCGGCCGCAGTGAGGAGCTGCTCGGCCAGGCGCTGTCCGGGCGACGGGACCACGCCGTCATCGCGACCAAGTTCGGCGTCGACATGCAGGGCGGCAACGGCCCTGACTTCGGCGCCCGCGGCTCGCGGCGGTACGTCCGGCGTGCGGTCGAGTCGTCGCTGCGCCGCCTCGGCACCGACTGGATCGACCTGTACCAGCTGCACCGGGCGGACCCGAAGACGCCGATCGGCGAGACCCTCGGCGTGCTGTCCGAGCTGATCACCGAGGGCAAGATCCGCTACGCCGGCGTCTGCAACCTGGCTGGCTGGCAGATCGCCGACGCGGCGTGGACGGCGAAGATGCAGCACGTGGCTCAGCCGATCGCCGCGCAGAACCACTACTCGCTGCTGGAGCGTGAGGCCGAGCGGGACGTCAACCCGGCCGCCCGGCGGTTCGGGCTCGGCGTGCTGCCGTACTTCCCGCTGGCCAACGGCCTGCTCACGGGCAAGTACCAGCGCGACACCGAACCACCGCCGGGCACCCGGCTGGCCGGCAGGCGCAAGCTGCTCGCCGACGCGCCGTGGGACCGGATCGAGCGACTGCAAGCGTTTGCCGACGAGCGCGGCATCTCGCTGACCACGCTCGCGATCTCCTGGCTGACCGCGCAGAACCCGGTGTCGTCGGTGATCGCGGGCGCGACCACGCCCGAGCAGGTCGTCGAGAACGCCGCGGCGGTCAAGTGGCGGCCGTCAGCCGACGACCTCGCTTACATCGACGAGATCTGCCCGCCGGGTCGCCGCTGACACGGTCTGTTCGAGCAGCAGGGCGATGGTCATCGGGCCGACGCCGCCGGGCACCGGCGTGATCAGGCTCGCGGAGTCGGCCAGTTGCTCGAAGTCCACGTCACCGACGTTGCCCTCGTTGTAACCG
The DNA here is from genome assembly GCF_900176515.1 of Kibdelosporangium aridum. Classification (GTDB taxonomy): domain Bacteria; phylum Actinomycetota; class Actinomycetes; order Mycobacteriales; family Pseudonocardiaceae; genus Kibdelosporangium; species Kibdelosporangium aridum. The sequence goes on along the minus strand of NZ_FWXV01000002.1, from coordinate 1,439,239 downwards.
GCGTCGATCACCACGGCGCCGGGCTTGATGGCGGTGATGAACTTCGGCTTGCCGACCGCGGCCACCACGATGTCCGCGGTCCGCACGATCTGGTCGAGGTTCTCGGTCTTGGAGTGGCAGATCGTCACCGTCGCGTCCTTCGCGAGCATGAGCATCGCCACGGGCTTGCCCAGAATCGGGCTACGGCCGACCACGACAGCGTGCTTGCCCTTCAGGTCGACCTCGTAAGCCTCCAGCAGCCGCATGATGCCGCCAGGCGTGGCCGAGGCGAACCCAGGCTCACTGAAGGCCATGGCCGCGAACGAGTGCATGGTAACGCCGTCAACGTCCTTGCTCGGCGCGATCGCCTCGAACGCCGCGCGCTCGTCGATGTGCTTGGGCACCGGGTGCTGCAGCAGGATCCCGTCGACCCCGGGGTCCTCGGAGAGCTTGGTGATCTCGGCGACCAGCTGCTCGGTCGTGGTCTGCTCAGGCAGGTGCACGAACCGGGACTCGATCCCGGCCTTGGCACTGCGGTTGCGCTTCATCTTCACGTAGGTGACCGACGCGGGGTCCTCGCCGACGAGGACGGCGGCCAGACAGGGCTTACGCCCAGTGCGCTGCTCGAATTCGCTGGCCCGTTTGGTGGTCTGCTCGGTGATCTCACGGGCGACATCGGTGCCGGACATCAAGGCCATACCGCGACTCCTTGTGGTGAGGAAATCGCCCAGGCGCGCGGCAAGCTCGGTGGGGCCGCTCCCCGGTGGTACTCCACCTCAACGCCAGTCACGACCCGGGCTTCATGGTAATCGGTGGTCCGACCCCTCAGGGGCGTGTCAGACCTAAGTCGTAGCTTTGGGTGATCTGCGCCGTCCCTCGGAAGGACATGAAGACCGCACTCATGGCCGACGCGCCCGTGGCCTGCGAAGACGACCATGGAACGCATGTTGGAGGTATTGGCCATCGTGCTCGGGTTCGTGGTGCTGGCCGTGCTCGCAGCGGTGCCGTTGGTGCTCCTGCTGCACGCGACAGACCACAGGCAACCCGTTAAGGACGTCACACCGCACGACCACTCCTGACCGTGACGGATAGCCTCTCTCCCGTCCAGAGCCCAAAGGAGAGCAGGCATGCAGGTCAGCGGTATCGCGGCGGTTGTCACTGGCGGTGCGTCGGGTCTTGGCGGGGCGACCGCGGGGGCGCTGGCGAAGCAAGGCGCCAAGGTGTTCGCACTCGACTTGCCCGGCGCGATCGAGAAGGCGCCCGCGGTTGACGGGGTGACGTACGTCGCGGCCGACGTCACCAGCCCTTCGGAGGTCCAAGCCGCAGTCGACCAGGCAGCGGGCGAGGCACCGCTGCGAGTGGCGGTGAACTGCGCGGGTGTGGGTACAGCCGGACGGATCCTGTCCAAGAAGGGCGTCCACGACCTGGACGTGTACCGCAGGATCATCGAGATCAACCTGATCGGCACCTTCAACGTGCTGCGGCTGGCCGCCGAGGCGATCGCGAAGACCGATGCGGACGAGAACGGCCAACGTGGCGTCATCATCAACACCGCCTCGATCGCTGCGTTCGACGGACAGATCGGCCAGGCCGCGTACTCGTCGTCCAAGGGCGGCGTGGTCGGCCTGACCTTGCCCGCCGCTCGTGATCTCGCCACCTCGGGTATCCGCGTGATGACCATCGCGCCGGGCATCGTCGACACCCCGATGCTGGCCGGGGTGAGCGACGAGTTCCGGGCCGCGCTGAGCGAAGGCGTCCCGTTCCCCAAGCGCCTGGCGGCGCCCGCCGAGTACGCCAAGCTGGCCTTGGCGATCATCGACCACGACTACTTGAACGGCGAGGTCATCCGCATGGACGGCGCCCTGCGGATGGCGCCTCGGTAAAGCCTTTCGCAAGGGCCCCTCGCTAAGACCGCTGAGGCCTTTCGCGAGCCCGTTCGCTGAGGCCCTTCGCGAAACCCTTCGCTGAGGTCCGCTGAGGTCCCTCGCCAGGACCCCAGCCAAGAGCCCCTCGCCAAGGCTCCAAAGGCGACAAACCCCACCACCAGGGGCGCCCTTGATTTCACGTTATCGAAGGGGTCTGACAGTTCTGGCCTAGGCGAGCTTGGCTGTCAGCCATTCGTGGAAGGCGGCGATGTGGTGTTCGCTGGGCACCAACACGCCGCCTCTCGCGTAAGCCCTCGATGACATCGCGGGCTGACACCTCTCACACGCGTCGAAGTCCTGCTGGTTGACGCGGTGGAACAGCTCGACCGAGCGGGACACGTCCTTGCCGCTGGCCACGACTTCCTTGGTGTACAGCCAATCGCAGACCACCACCGTCCGGTCCGCGGACATCGGGAACATCCGGTGGAAGATCACGTGGTCGGGCACCAGGTTGATGAACACCTGCGGGTTGACCGTGATCGCGTAGTACTTGCGATCTTCCTCCGCACCGACACCGCCGATCTTGTCGAAGCCTTCGCTTCCGTCGACCGTGAACCCTTGGGCTTCCTCGGCGAATGCCGCGCCGTGGCCGACGTAGTACTGCGCCGCGTAGCCGTCGGCGAACTCCGGCAGGACTTCCGTGAGTTCCGGGTGGATCGTCGCGCAGTGGTAGCACTCCATGAAGTTCTCGATGATCAGCTTCCAGTTCGCCTTGACGTCGTAGACGATCCGGCGGCCGACGTCCAGCGTGTCGACTTCCCAGTGGCTGATCATCTCGGTGTCGCCGAGGCGGTCACGGGCCGCACCGATCACCGTGTCCTCAAAGGACGGTGGCGAGTCCGTGAGGCACACCCACGCGTAACCAAGCCATTCCCGCAGGTGCACGGGGATCAGGCCGTACTCGACGCGGTCGATGTCCGGCATCTTGGTCAGGTTCGGTGCCGCAATGAGCTTTCCGTCGAGACCGTATGTCCAGGCGTGGTAAGGGCATTGCAGTGAACGCTTGGTCTCTCCCGCGGCCTCCACGCACAGCTTGGCGCCGCGATGCCTGCAGACATTGAGGAACGCGCGCAGCTGACCGTCGCGGCCACGCACGACAAGGATGCTTTCCCGGCCGACGGAGACGGTCTCGAACTTGCCCGGTGTGGCGATGTCGGCGCAACGAGCCACCGCGAACCACATCGACTCGAAGATCCGCTCCTGTTCCACCCGGAAGATCGACGGGTCGGTGTAGTAGTGGCCGGGCAGCGTGGCCAGCAGGCTCGGCGGCAGGCTGAGGGTCAACTCAACACCCCTTCTTCAAGAGAGCTCACGGCGCCACCGGCCGAAAACACGCGGCTGGTCGACGGCGAGCACGGCAACGGGCCGCGAGTCGCGGCGGTAGACAGCGGCGAACGCCCCTTCCAGGGAACCTTCGACAACCTCGACTTCGTCACCGTCACGACGGTGACCGGCGAACTGCAGCCGTGCGCCGTACTGGTCGGACCAGAAGTACGGGACTGAGAACCGCGCGGCGTGCACGCTCGCGCGGCCGAGCAGGCTCGCGGCGGCGATCTTGGGCTGCTGCAAGGCGTTCGTCCAGTGTTCCAAGCGGATCACCGCGCCCGCATGGTCGTTGAACGACGACGCGCAGTCCCCGACCGCGACCACCTGCGGGATGTCCGTGCTGCAGCGTGCGTCTGTGACCACGCCGCCGTTGATGGTCAGTCCGGATCCGGCCAGCCATTCGACGTTCGGGGTCGCGCCGATGCCGACGACCACGATGTCCGCCGGGATTTCCCGGCCGTCGGCCAGCCGGACCGCGTGCACACGTGACGTACCGACCAACTCGGACACTGGCACGCCCGTGATGAGCGTGACGCCGTTGCGGGCGTGCAGTCCCGCGCAGGCTAGGCCCATCTCCGCGCCGAGCGGCCCGAGCATCGGTGTTGGCAGAGTTTCGATGACCGTGACTTCCAGGCCCAGTTGACGTGCGGTCGACGCGACTTCGGCACCAATGAAGCCCGCACCTATCACGACCAACGAACCGCCCTGCCGCAATTCCTCCCGCAGAGCCAGGGCGTCCTCGAGGGTTCTGAGCGTGTGCACACCGGCCGGGCCTGGCATTTCCCGGGCACGTGCACCCGTTGCCAAGACAACGCCGTCGGTCACGATCCGCTCGCCCGTGTCGAGGACGACCGCGCGCTCCGAAGGATCCAAAGCAGTCGCCCGTACGCCGAGACGCCAGTCGAGGTCCAGGAGCTTGTCGTCCGGCGTCATCAGCGAGATCTCGTCGACAGATGCCGCTCCGGCCAGGAAGTCCTTGGACAGCGGCGGCCGGTCGTACGGCTCGTGCGACTCGTCGCCGAGCACGATGATGCGGCCCGCGAATTCCTGTGCTCGCAACGCACGCGCGGCGGAAAGGCCAGCGAGCGAGGCGCCGACCACGGTGATCGTGCGCATCAGGTAACTGCCGGGACCGGGGCGGCTATTACGTAGACGTGACCGTCCTGGATCACCACCTGATGAGTGCGTACTGGAACTTTGGCAGGCGGGCCGGTCGGCTGGCCGGTCCGAAGGTCGAAACACGACGCGTGCAACGGGCACTCGATCAGACAGCCTTCGAGCCAGCCATCGGCCAGCGAGGCGTCTTGGTGTGTGCACGTGTCGTCGATTGCGTACAGCTTGCCGTCCACGTTGAACACGGAGATCGGGGGTTCTCCGTCAAGCCGGACCGCCTCGCCAGGACGGATGTCGTCCAGCGCGCAGACTGGAATCATGCTCAGCCTCCGTTGTGCGATACACAACAAGTCGTGCGATAAGCAACAGAGTGAGGCTTGGTTCTCGGCCCGTCAAGGGTTCAACCAGGGGAAGTACGTGACTCGTGAGTAGAGTTGCGACATGGGGAACGAAAAGCCCGCAACAGTCCAGGTGCAGTCCGTGGACCGTGCGCTGGCGATCCTGGACATCTTGGCCGTCCGGGGGGAGGCCGGGGTCACCGAGATCGCGGCCGAACTCGACGTGCACAAGTCCACGGCGTTCCGGCTGATCGGCGCGTTGGAACAGCGCCGGCTGGTCGAACAGGTGGCCGAGCGCGGCAAGTACCGCCTCGGATTCGGGATCGTCCGGCTCGCCGGCGCCACCACCGCAAGACTCGACCTGCCAAGAGAAAGCCAACCAGTCTGCGAGAGACTCGCCACCGAACTCGACGAGACAGTCAACGTCGCGGTGCTGGACTCCGGACAAGCCACCAACATCACCCAGGTCTACGGCACCGCCGCCGTGACCACCAGGAACTGGATCGGGCAAAGAACCCCGCTGCACGCGACATCGAGCGGCAAAGTCCTGCTCGCATGGGCCACAGAGGACCAACTGACCTCGGCGATGGACACATTGGAGCGCTACACACCGGCCACGATCACCAGCCGCTCGAAGCTGATGTCCGAACTGGACATGATCCGCGAACGCGGCTGGAGCAGCACCAACGAGGAACTGGAGATCGGCCTGAACGCGATCGCCGCCCCGATCAGAGGCGGCAGCGGCGACGTGATCGCCGCGGTCAGCGTGTCCGGCCCGGCCTACCGGCTCACCGTCGAGTCATTCCCAGCAGTGGCCGAAAAGCTGTGCGTCGGCGCCGCCGAGATCAGTTCCCGCGTGGGCTACTTCGGCGAATGACCGACCGAGTGGACCGTTCCGTACGAACGGTCCACTCGCGAATCCGGTTGTCCACAACCGCCCAGTAACCCCCTTGACCAGGCCTTATCCCCGGTAGACTGGCCTGGGGTCGTCCCCCCGGGAGTGGTGGGGGATGTCCTTTTGTGGGGGTTGGGGTTTGTCAAAAGTGGTCGGTGCCGCATGAACCGGAACTGTGATTTGCCCCGGGTGTGAAGGGGTTTCCTGGTGCCGCAGCACGAGTTTGCTCTTCCAATGTGGCTGCACAGGGATGACCTTCCGGCGCGGCAGCTCTTCGGCGCGGCAGCACAGGGTGGCTCTTTCGGTGAGGCAGTTGTCCTGTGCGGGCAGCACAGGGGTGGGCTTCGTGGGTGTTCCCTCCGGTATGGCCTGGGCTTGTCCAACCACGGGGTGTCAGGAGGTCGGCCTACGCGACCCAGCCCCGAGCGGAAGCGATACCGACCTCTTGACGCCCCGTGGTTCCGTCAGGCAGGCCGTACCGGAGGGGACACACGCGCCCAACCAACGGGGAAATTCGAGCTGAAAGCCCCCTCCCTCTGGGTGGCCTCCCTGCAATTCCTTTTCAAGGGCCCGGACAACAGCACCACCGAGACACCCAGCCGACCGCGTTCCACTGCGTGCGGCCTCACCTCTGCTGTTCGGCTACTTGAACACCACGGTGCGGTGGCCGTTGAGCAGGACGCGCCGTTCGACGTGCCATTGAACAGCGCGGGACAGGGCGAGACATTCCGCGTCCCGGCCGATCACGGCGAGCTGGGTTGCGTCGTGGGTGTGGTCGACGCGGATGACTTCCTGCTCGATGATCGGGCCTTCGTCCAGGTCGGCCGTGACGTAGTGCGCTGTGGCGCCGACGACCTTCACGCCACGCTCGAAGGCCTGGTGATACGGCTTGGCGCCCTTGAAACTGGGTAGGAACGAGTGGTGGATGTTGATCACCCGGCCTTCCAGTTTCTGGCACAGGTCGTCCGAGAGGACCTGCATGTAGCGGGCCAGCACGGTCAGTTCTATGTCGTTGCGCTCGATCAGGTCGAGCAGGTGGGCCTCGGCTTCGGCCTTGGTTTCCCGGGTGACCGGGACGTGCTCGAACGGGATTCCGTAGGTCTGGGCCAGCGGCTCGAAGTCTCGGTGGTTCGACACGATCAGCGGGATGTCGATCTTCAGTTGGCCGGTCTGCCAGCGGTAGAGCAGGTCGTTCAAACAGTGCCCGAACTTGGAGACCATGATCAGCGCGCGGGGTCGTTCGTCGACCGCGTGGATCTGCCATTCCATGCCGTAGACCGTGGCTGTCTTGGCGAACGAGGCGCGCAGCGTCGCCAGGTCGACGGGTTCTCGACGAGCGGCGAAGTGCACGCGCATGTAGAACCGTTCCGAGTCGAACTGCCGGTTGTCCACGATGTCGCAGCCGTGTTCCACCAGGAACCCGGAGACGGCGTGCACGATCCCGAGTTGTTCCGGGCAGGTGAGGGTCAGCACGAACTCATCGCTCACGGCGACCTCCTGTTGCGCACTACGAGACATGAGACGTAGTTCGCAACAGTGTCGCCATCGGTTGGCGTTGGAGTCAACCCCGACTAGCCTGCTTATGCTTCGCATTACGAACGGCGTTGGGTATTACGCAACACAAGGAGGGTGCGATGAGCTACGACTACATCATCGTCGGCGGCGGTTCGGCCGGCTGTGCACTGGCCAACAGACTGTCCGCGGACCCCTCCACGAAGGTCCTGGTCCTCGAGGCGGGCAGGCCGGACTGGATCTGGGACATCTTCATCCACATGCCGGCCGCGCTGACCATGGTCATCGGCAACCGGTTCTACGACTGGAAGTACCACTCCGAGCCCGAGCCGTTCATGGGCGGCCGCCGGGTTTCCCACGGCCGTGGCAAAGTCCTCGGCGGCTCGAGCAGCATCAACGGCATGATCTTCCAGCGCGGCAACCCGCTGGACCTGGAGCGCTGGGCGGCCGATCCGGGTATGAAGGACTGGGGCTACGCGCATTGCCTGCCGTACTTCAAGAAGATGGAGAACTGCCTGGCAGGCGGGGACGCGTGGCGCGGTGACGACGGCCCGCTGATCCTGGAACGCGGCCCGGCCACCAATCCCCTGTTCGGCGCGTTCTTCGAGGCCGTGCAGCAGGCGGGCTACCCGATCACCAAGGACGTCAACGGTTTCCAGCAAGAAGGCTTCGCCAGGTTCGACCGGAACATCAACAAAGGACGCCGCTGGTCCGCGGCCCGCGCGTACCTGCATCCCGTTTTGGACCGTCCAAACCTGACGCTCAAGTGCTACACGCACGTCAACAAGGTGCTGTTCGACGGAAAGCGCGCTACCGGTGTGGAAATCAGCCGGTTCGGCCGGACGAAAACCGTGCGCGGCAAGGAAATCATCCTCTGCGGCGGCGCGATCAACACGCCTCAGCTGCTGCAGCTGTCCGGCATCGGGAATGCCAAAGAACTTCAGGCACTGGGCATCGACGTGGTCAACGACCTGCCCGGGGTCGGCGAGAACCTCCAAGACCACCTCGAGGTCTACGTCCAGCACGCCTCGAAGAAGCCCGTGTCGCTCAACCCCGCGTTGAAGTGGCGCAACCGTCCGCTGATCGGCTTGAAGTGGCTCCTGGCCCGCAAAGGCCCGGCATCGACCAACCACTTCGAAGGCGGTGGGTTCGCCCGCAGCAACGAGGACGTCGCCTACCCGAACCTGATGTTCCACTTCCTGCCGCTGGCCGTGCGCTACGACGGCTCGCAGCCGACTGCGGGACACGGCTACCAGGTGCACATCGGGCCGATGTACTCCGACGCCCGCGGCTCGGTGAAGATCAAGTCCACGGACCCGCGTGAGCACCCGGCCCTGCGGTTCAACTACCTCTCGACCGACCAGGACCGGCGGGAATGGGTCGAGTCCATCAGGGTCGCGCGCAAGATCCTCAGCCAGCCCGCGTTCGACGAGTTCAACGCGGGCGAGATCTCCCCAGGGCCGGAGGTGTCCAGCGACGAGGAGATCCTGGCGTGGGTGGCCAAGGACGCGGAGACCGCGTACCACCCGTCGTGCACGGCGAAGATGGGCATCGACGACATGTCCGTTGTGGACCCGTCGAACATGCGGGTGCACGGCGTCGAAGGCCTGAGCGTGGTCGACGCCTCGGTGTTCCCGTACGTCACGAACGGCAACATCTACGCGCCGGTGATGATGGTTGCGGAGAAAGCAAGCGATCTCATCATGGGCAACACCCCATTGCCACCCTCTGAGGCCACCTTCTACCGCCACCACAAGTCATGACCGTGAACGGCGAGAGCGGCAGCACGATCCAGTCCGTCGACCGGGCTTTGACCGTGCTGCAGCTGCTCGCCCGGTACGGCGAACTGGGCGTGACCGAGATCGCGACCAAGCTGAAGGTGCACAAGTCCACGGCGTTTCGCCTGGTCACCACGTTGGAGTCGCACGACTTGGTGGAGCAGCACACCGATCGCGGCAAGTACCGGCTCGGCGTCGGCATTCTCCAGCTCGCCGGTGCCACCACGGCCAAGCTCGACCTGGTACAGCGCGCCAAACCCGTATCGCAGCGGCTGGCGGAGATCGTCGGTGAGACGGTGAACATCACGGTGTTGTCCGGACATGAGGCGCTGTACGTCGACCAGGTCGCCGGTTCGGCGGCGCTGCAGCTACACAACTGGGTCGGCCAGCGGATCCCGTTGCATGCCACGTCCAACGGGAAGGTCTTGCTGGCGACGGTGTCCGGACCTCGGTTCGACGAGCTGACGACCGGACCTCTGAAGCGCTTCACAGATAAGACAGTCACCAGCCGAGAGGCACTCCGCGCCCAGGTCGACGAAGCACGCCGCCGCGGCTACGCGGTGGCCGTCGACGAGCTCGAGGTCGGGCTCACCGCCATCGCCGCACCAATCTGCGGTGCCGACGGAACCGTGGTTGGATCGATCAGTGCTTCAGGCCCCGGATTCCGCATTACCGCAGATCGGATACCGGATGTCGCCGCCAAAGTGGTGGCCGCCGGACGGGACGTGTCCCGCCGTCTGGGATGGCATGGCCACTAGTTAAACCTTTTTGAAACACGGCGCGCTCTTGACTAGGGGGCGGTCGTAGAATGATGGTGTTCCATGCACGGAACTCAGGTGCACGATACGCAACAACCGGTCATCTCCGTCCGGAACCTCTGGAAGGTATTCGGACCCAAGCCCGCCCGGGTCCCCGGCTCCGCGGAGCTGGGTGCGCTGTCCCGGCGCGAACTGATGGACCGCACCGGCTGCACGGCCGCGGTCCGCGACATCGATTTCGACGTCGCCCCCGGCGAGGTCTTCGTGGTGATGGGCCTGTCCGGGTCGGGCAAGTCGACCCTGGTGCGCTGCCTCACCCGGCTGATCGAGCCGACCGCGGGCGAAGTGATCTTCGAGGGCGAGGACATCCTCGCGGCTGACCCCAAGCGGCTCAGAGACCTGCGGCGCAACAAGTTCTCCATGGTGTTCCAGCACTTCGGCCTGCTGCCGCACCGGTGCGTCGTGGACAACGTGGCGTACGGCCTTGAGATCCGTGGCGTGCCGAAGGCCGAACGGACCAAGCGCGCCAACGAAGTCATCGAACTCGTCGGCCTCGGCGGGTACGAACAGTCGTATCCCGATCAGCTCTCCGGCGGCATGCAGCAACGCGTCGGGCTGGCCCGTGCCCTGGCAGGCGATCCGGACGTGCTGCTGTTCGACGAACCGTTCTCCGCGCTCGACCCGCTGATCAGGCGGGACATGCAGAGCGAGGTGATCAGGCTGCACCGCGAGGTCGGCAAGACGATGGTGTTCATCACCCACGACCTGTCCGAGGCGCTGAAGCTCGGCGACCGCATCCTGATCATGCGCGACGGCGCGCTCGTGCAGATCGGCACCGGTGACGAACTCGTTGCCGCGCCTGCCGATGACTACGTGCGCGACTTCGTACGGGACGTGCCGCGGTCGCACGTGCTGACGCTGAAGTGGATCATGCGTCAGCCGCGCGACGACGATCAGCTCGACGGGCCCGAACTAGGCCCGGACGTTGTCGTCCGGGAGGCCACGCGCAGTGTGCTGGCCGCGGAGAAGCCGGTGAAGGTCGTCAAGGACGGTGAACTGCTCGGCATCGTCGGCGACGAGGAGATCTTGTCGGTCATCGCGGGAGGAAGTGACTCCTGATGGTGGCGACTTCACGGGTCTCACCGACGCTGCCGAGGGTGAACATAGTCGCCCGTAGCCGCGGCAGGATCGTGCTGGGCATCCTCGCGGTGTGGCTTGTGCTGTGGGTGTTCCTGCGCGGAATGCACACGCTGGCGCTCGGCGGCGCCCAGCTCACAACGGTGCACCACTGGTTCAACGACCTCAACGACGTGATCGGCGCGAACCGCAACTCCAACCCGATCTTCCTGTACTTCTTCAACTACATCCGGCTGTTCATCGACGAGTTCGTCGTGTTCATCCAGTCGATCATCGCCCAGCCCTCCTTCGGCAGGCCGTTGCCGCTGATCGGCTGGCTCGGTGTGGTCGCACTGGTCGGCTTCGTGTCGTACGCGGTCGCCAACATCCGTGTCGCCCTGCTGGCCGCGGCCGGGTTCTTCTTCCTTGGCCTGCAAGGGTTGTGGCGGGAGAGCATGGACACGCTGGCGCTCACGCTGGCCGCCGTGATCATCTCGCTGGCGATCGGCATCCCGCTGGGCATCTGGGCGGGCCTGTCCGACCGGTTCAACCGGATCATCACGCCGGTGCTGGACTTCATGCAGATCATGCCGTCGTTCGTGTACCTGGCGCCGTTGACGCTGTTCTTCCTGATCGGACCGGCGTCGGCGACGATCGCGACGCTGATCTACGCGGCACCACCGGTGATCCGGCTGACCGCGCACGGGATCAGATCGGCTCCGCACGACACGGTCGAAGCGAGTGAATCGCTCGGTTCGACGAAAACCCAGACACTGACCAAGGTTCTGCTGCCCGCGGCCAAGCGCACCATCGTGCTCGGCGTGAACCAGACGATCATGGCGGCGCTGGCGATGGTCACCATCGCAGCCCTGATCGACGCGCCCGGTCTCGGCAAGACGGTCATCAAGGCGTTGCAGACACTGGATGTCGGCACCGCGTTCAACGCCGGTCTGGCGATCGTGGTGATGGCCATCGTGCTCGACCGGGTCACCACGGCGGCAGCCTCACGAGGACGCGACCGTCCAAACAGGATCGCGCTGCTGGTGGGCGGTGCGCTGACGGTCTTCGCGATCTGGCTGTCGTACACCTACATCTGGGCGGCGGAGTTCGATTCCCGGCTGGACATCGGCAGCACGATCGTGCTGTGGGCCAGTGAGGTGACCGACTGGATCCAGTCGAACTTCGCGCCGATCACCAACGGCATCAAGGACGTCTTCACCTGGGTGCTGATCGATCCGCTGCAGGCCGTGCTCGTCGACTCGCCGTGGTGGCTGGTCGCGTTGGCGCTCGTGGCGATCTCTGTGGTGATCGGCAGTGTGCGGGCGGCGATCGTGTCCGCGGTGTGCTTGGGACTGCTTGTCGCGACCGGGTTGTGGTCCGACGGCATGACCACGTTGGCTTCACTGCTTGTTGCCACAGTGTTCACAATGGTCATCGGGCTCGTGGTCGGTGTCTGGATGGGCCGCTCACAGCGGGCCGACCGGGTGATCCGGCCGGTGCTCGACGCGGCGCAGACCATGCCGCACTTCGTATATCTGGTGCCGTTCCTGGCTTTGTTCTCGGCAAGCAGGTTCACCGCGATCGCCGCGGCGGTCGTGTACGCGGTACCGGTCGCCGTGAAGATCGTCGCGGACGGCATCCGCGGCGTGTCGGCGACCACAGTGGAGGCAGCGGTAGCGTCCGGGTCCAGCAATTGGCAGACGATCACCAAGGTGCAGCTGCCGATGTCGGTCCGGGCGGTGACGCTGGCCACCAACCAGGGGTTGATCTACGTGCTTTCGATGGTCGTCGTCGGTGGCTTGGTGGGTGCGGGAGCACTCGGCTACGACGTCGTCGCGGGGTTCTCACAGGGCCAGCTCTACGGCAAGGGGCTCGCGGCCGGCATCGCCATTCTGCTGCTCGGGGTGATGCTCGACCGTCTGACGCAGGCGGCGGCCAACCGCACGCAACGAGGAGGTTCACGGTGAAGAGGACTCTGGCGGTTTTCGCCGTCGCCGGACTGGCATTGGCCGGCTGCAGTGGCGCGAAGGTCGGTGAGAACCCCGGCGGAGGAGGCGGATCACAGGCTTCCTGCGGCGAGTTCAAGATCGCGATCAACCCATGGGTCGGCTACGAGGCCAACGCGGCGGTGATCGCGTACGTGGCGGAGAAGAACCTCGGCTGCCGGGTGACCAAGAAGGACCTGAAGGAAGAAGTCGCCTGGCAGGGCTTCGGCACCGGCGAAGTGGACGCGGTTGTCGAGAACTGGGGCCACGACGACCTGCGCAAGAAGTACATCGACGAGCAGAAGATCGGTGTCTCGGCGGGCTCGACCGGTGTGAAGGGCCAGATCGGCTGGTACATCCCGCCGTGGCTGGCCAAGGAGAAGCCGGAACTGCTGGACTGGAACAACCTGAACAAGAACGCGGACATGTTCAAGACGTCCGAGTCCGGCGGTCAGGGCCAGTTGCTCGACGGCGACCCGTCCTTCGTGACCAACGACGAGGCCCTGGTGAAAAACCTCGGCCTGAACTTCAAGGTGGTCTACGGCGGCAGCGAGACCGCGCTGATCCAGGCGTTCCGGCAGGCGGAGGAGCGCAAGACGCCGCTGATCGGCTACTTCTACTCGCCGCAGTGGCTGTTCTCGGAGATCAAGCTGGAGAAGGTGAAGCTGCCCCCGTACACACCGGGATGCGACGCGGTGCCGGAGAAGATCGCCTGCGACTACCCGGACTACGACCTGGACAAGATCGTCAGCAAGAAGTTCGCCGACGCCAACGGACCCGCGTACCAGCTGGTGAAGAACTTCAAGTGGACCAACGACGACCAGAACCTCGTGGCCCGCTGGATCGCCGTGGACAAGATGACGCCGGACGCCGCGGCCAAGAAGTGGGTCGAGGCCAACCAGGACAAGGTCAAAGCCTGGCTGCCCGCCACCTGATTCCGTCGCAGTGAGGGCCACCCTAGGGGCGTCTGATGTCCCTAGGGTGGCCTTCACGGCAACCAGTCGGCTGGGAGGACGGCGTCGGCCGCCTCTTTGGGCATGCCGTCCGGCCATGTCACGTTGACCTGCGCATACGTAGTCCGGCGATGGTCGGGCTGGGCATCGACGCCCGCAACAAGCAGAAGGCCGAGCTCGACAAGGCCAAGGGCGCCAAGAACTAGATCTGCTTCTCGGCCCAGTCCGCCCAGTCGCGGTAGGTCGCGCTGGCGCGCAGCCCGTACTCCAGGACGATCCGGCCTGAGGTGTTCTCCGGGCACGGCTCTTCCTCGGCGACAAGTTCTGCGAGCTTGCTGAGTTCCTCGTGCTGCTGGGCCGCCAAGTCGGCTTGGTGGCGCAAGAAGGCGACCGCCTTGTCCGGTTCGACCAGGTGCAGGAAGAATGCGCGCAACAACAACCCGTTGCGGCGTAGGGGTTCTGGTTCGACTTCGGTCATCCAGTGCAGGAGCGCCGCTCGTCCGTCTTCCGTGATCGCGTATTCCTTGCGGCCGCGCGGTCCTTCTGCGGCGACTTCGACGAGGCCTTCGTCCGCCATCTTGGTGAGCTCGCCGTAGAGCTGGCTCTGCGTCGCCGACCACACGTAGCCGAGTGACGACTCGAACCGTTTCATCAGGTCGTAGCCGCTGGCCGGGCCGGAGGTGAGCAGGCCGAGCACGGCGTGGCGAAGGCTCATGCCGCCGATTTTGACATTCCAGCATTGACATGTCGAATTCTGACCTTCTAGTTTTGACATGTCACTACTGGAAGGAGATCGATGTGCCCGCATACCTGGAAGGCCTGCTCGCACCGGTGGCCGACGAGATCGAGACCATTGACCTGCCGGTGACCGGCGAACTGCCCGCCGAGCTGGCCGGGCGGTACTTCCGCAACGGCCCGAACCCGTTGCCCGGGCAGGATCCTGGGCATTGGTTCGCGGGCGACGGGATGATCCACGGCGTCCGGATCCAGGACGGGCGCGCGGAGTGGTACCGCAACCGCTGGGTGAAGACCACGAAACTGGCAGGCGCCCAGTTCCTCACCGAGACAGGGCTGGACCGGGCGGCCGTCACCGCCAACACCAACGTGATCCGGCACGCGGGCAAGGTCTTCGCCCTGGTGGAGTCCGGTTTCCCGTACGAGATGACACCCGAACTGGACACCGTCGGACCGTGCGACTTCGGCGGCAGGCTGACCACCGCGATGACCGCGCACCCCAAAGAGGACCCGGTCACCGGCGACCTGCACTTCTTCGGCTACGGCTTCATGCCGCCCTACCTGACCTACCACCGCCTGGACCGCACCGGCGAGCTGGTGGAAAGCCGGGAGATCACCGTGCCGGGGCCGACGATGATGCACGACTTCTCCATCACCGAGAACCACGTGATCTGGCTGGACCTGCCTGTGGTGTTCGAGTTCGAACGCGTCGGCAAAGGCATGCCGTACGTGTGGAGCGACAGCTATGGCGCCCGCATCGGCGTGATGCCGAAGGGCGGTGAGGTCCAGTGGTTCGACGTGGACCCGTGCTACGTGTTCCACGTCGGCAACGCCTACGAGGACCAAGGCCGCATCGTGCTGGACGCGGTCCGCTACTCCCGAGACAAGTTCGCCGGACTGTGGGACGAGATCAGCGGCGTGACCAATCCCGCGGAGGCCGCCGTCGGGTCCGGCCTGTACCGCTGGATCCTCGACCCGGCGACAGGCAAGGTCGTCGAGGAACTGCGGGACGACCGGGACATCGAGTTCCCGTCGTTCAACGAGGAGCAGCTCGGCCGGCCGAGCAAGTTCCTGTACACGGTCACCGACAACGCGATCGTCAAGTACGACACCGACAGCGGCCGCAGCGAGGTCAACGAACTGGGCAAAAATCCCGGTGAGGCGGAGTTCGTCAGCAAGCAGGACGCGAAAACCGAGGACGACGGCTGGCTGATGTCGATCGTCACCGAGCACGACGGCAGCGGCTCCGAACTTCTCTTCCTCGACGCGAAAACTCTCGACTTCGCGGCGTCGATCAAGCTCCCTCGTCGCGTTCCCGCAGGCTTCCACGGGAACTGGCTGCCGGACGCTTGACACACCCACTCCCCAAGAGCCACGCTTGTTGCGCAAGCTGCATGGTGTTGCGGATAGTGCGCACAGGAGGCTGGTGTGGCTGGACCGAAGGTCGTGATCATCGGGGCCGGAGTGGTAGGTGCCGCCCTCGCCGACGAGCTGACCACCAAAGGCTGGACCGACGTCACGGTCGTCGATCAGGGCCCGCTGCCCACGCCCGGCGGTTCGTCGTCGCACGCGCCCGGCCTGGTGTTCCAGGCCAACGGGTCCAAGACGATGACCGAGCTGGCCAGCTACACCGTGCAGAAGCTGGTCGAGCTGGACTGCTTCCTGCAGGTCGGCGGCCTCGAAGTGGCGCTGACGCCCGAGCGTGAGCAGGAGCTGCACCGCAGGCACGGTTGGCTGACGTCATGGGGCGTCGAGGGCACGGTCCTCGACGCCGACGAAACGAGGAAGCTGTACCCGTTGCTGCGCGAGGACACCGTGCGCGCGGGCCTGCACGTGCCGACCGACGGCCTGGCCAAGGCGGTCAAGGCCGTCGAGGTGCAGCTCAAGCGAGCCTCGGAACGAGGCGCGAAGCTGTTGGAGCGCCACGAGGTCCTGGACATCCAGACCGAAGGTGATCGCGTCATCGGCGTGGTCACGGACAAGGGCGAGCTGCCTGCGGACATCGTGGTCTGCTGCGCCGGGATCTGGGGTCCGAAGGTCGCCGGCCTGGTCGGCATGACGTTGCCGCTGGTCCCGCTCGCCCACCAGCTGGCGTGGACCGGCCAGGTCCCGGCGATCGCGGGCCAGCAGGCCGAGGCGGTCCGGCCGATCCTGCGCCACCAGGACGCGGACCTGTACTACCGCGACCGCCACGACACGATCGGCATCGGCTTCTACGGCCACCAGCCGATGCCGGTCGACGTGCACGACATCCTCAGCGTCGACAAGGCCGAGGTCATGCCGTCGGTGCTGCCGTTCACCGAGCAGGACTTCGAAGAGGCCTGGTACGAGACGCGCTGGCTGCTGCCGTCCACCAAGGACGCCAAGATCGAGGAAGGCATCAACGGCCTCTTCTCGTTCACCGTCGACGACATGCCGTTGCTCGGCGAGTCCCCCACGGTCAGCGGGTTCTGGGTCGCCGAGGCGGTCTGGGTCACGCACTCGGCAGGCGTGGCCAACGCGATGGCCGAGTGGCTCGTCGACGGCTACTGCAAGTCCTACGACCTGCACGAATGCGACGTGAACAGGTTCGAGAAGCACCACTTGGCACCCGACTACATCAAGGCCCGTGGCTGCCAGAACTTCGTCGAGGTCTACGACATCAAGCACCCGCTGCAGCCGATGGAGGCGCCGCGGCCACTGCGCACGAGCCCGTTCTACCAGCGGCAGAAGGAACTCGGCGCGTACTTCCTCGAAGCCAACGGCTGGGAGCGGCCGCAGTGGTACGAGGTGAATCTGGATCAGTTGCAGGACCGTCAGGTGCACCAGCCCAACGCATGGGCCGCCGAATACTGGTCGCCCATCGCGGCCGTCGAAGCACAGATCACCCGTGAGCGCGTCGCCCTCTATGACATGACAGCCCTGAAGCGGCTGATGGTCGAAGGCCGTGGTGCGGCGGACTTCCTGCAGCGGATGACCACGGGCGATGTGAACAAGTCCGTCGGTTCGGTGACGTACTGCCTGCTGCTGGACATCGACGGCGGCATCCGCAGTGACGTCACCGTGGCGCGACTGGCCAAGGACCAGTTCCAGGTGGGCGCCAACGGAAACCTGGACCTGGACTGGTTCACCCGGCACCTGCCCGACGACGTGTCGGTCCGTGACATCACCGCGAGTACGTGCTGCCTCGGCGTGTGGGGCCCGCAAGCGCGTGACCTCGTACAACCGTTGACCGACATCGATCTGACCGCGTTGAAGTACTTCCGCGGCAAGCAGGGCTACATCGGCAACGTCCCGGTCACCGCACTGCGACTGTCCTATGTGGGTGAACTGGGCTGGGAGCTGTACACCACGGCTGACATGGGCCTGAAGCTGTGGGACACGCTGTGGGCGGCCGGTGAGCAGTACGGCCTGATCGCGGGTGGCCGGGCAGCGTTCAACAGCCTGCGCCTGGAGAAGGGCTACCGGTCGTTCGGCACAGACATGACCTACGAGCACGATCCGTTCGAGGCAGGTCTTGGGTTCGCGGTGAAGATGTCCAAGGATTTCATCGGCAAGGCCGCCCTCAAGCCGGGTGAGCCGAAGCGCAAGCTCACGTGCCTGACGCTGGACGACACTGTGATGGGCAAGGAACCGGTGTTCGACGGCGACACCTGCGTCGGTTACGTGACCAGCGCGGCCTACGGCCACACGATCGGCAAAGGCATCGCGTACGCCTGGTTGCCCGCTGAGCTGACCGCCCCGGGCCAGACCGTCCATATTGGATATTTCGATCGCCGGATCGAGGCGACCGTCGCCGAAGAGCCGCTGTTCGACCCCAAGATGACCCGGTTGAGGGGATAGCGATGGAGCACCCCGACTGGCTCTGGCGTACCCCCGAGCCGAAGAAGTCCTATGACGTCATCATCGTCGGCGCGGGCGGACACGGCCTGGCCACTGCTTACTACCTCGCGCGCAACCACGGCATCACGAACGTGGCCGTGCTGGAGAAGGGCTGGCTGGCCGGCGGGAACATGGCCCGCAACACCACGATCATCCGGTCCAACTACCTCTGGGACGAAAGCGCCGCGATCTACGAGCACGCCCTGAAACTCTGGGAAGGCCTGCAGGAGGACCTGGAGTACGACTTCCTGTTCAGCCAGCGCGGCGTGCTCAACCTCGCGCACACGCTGCAGGACATCCGCGAGGGCACGCGGCGTGTCAATGCCAACCGCCTCAACGGGATCGACGGCGAATGGCTCACGCCGGAGGAGGTCGCCAAGGTCTGCCCGATCGTCAACATCTCGCCGGACGTGCGCTATCCCGTACTCGGCGGGACATGGCAGCCGCGCGCCGGGATCGCCAAGCACGACTATGTGGCCTGGGCTTTCGCGCGTAAGGCCGACCGGTACGGCGTCGACCTCATCCAAGGCTGCGAGGTCACCGGCTTCATCACCGACGGCAACCGCGTCACCGGTGTGGAAACGAATCGCGGCCCGATCCACGCGGGGCGGATCGGGCTCGCGGCCGCCGGGCACACCAGCGTGCTCGCCTCGACCCTCGGCATTCGCCTGCCGCTGCAAAGCCATCCGTTGCAAGCGCTTGTTTCAGAGCTGCTCGAACCCGTGCACCCGACCGTGGTCATGTCGAACCACGTGCACGTCTACGTCAGCCAGGCGCACAAGGGTGAGCTGGTCATGGGCGCGGGCATCGACTCGTACAACTCCTATGGCCAACGCGGTTCGGTGCACGTGATCGAACAACAGATGGCCGCGGCCTTGGAGCTGTTCCCGATCTTCGCGCGGGCGCACCTGATCCGGACGTGGGGCGGGATCGTGGACGTCACGCCGGACGCGTCACCGATCATCGGCCGCACACCGGTGGAGAACCTGTTCGTCAACTGCGGCTGGGGAACCGGCGGGTTCAAGGCGACGCCGGGTGTGGGTTGGGTGTTCGCGCACACGTTGGCGCACGGCGAGCCGCACACGTTGAACGAGCCGTTCACCCTGGAGCGCTTCACCACGGGTGCCCTGATCGACGAACACGGCGCCGCGGCCGTCGCACACTGAGGAGAGGCATGCTGCTGATCAGTTGTCCCTGGTGCGGCGAGCGCGAGGAGACCGAGTTCCACTACGGCGGCCAGGCGTTCGTGGCCTACCCCGCCGATCCCGAGTCGCTGTCGGACGAAGAATGGGCGCAGTACGTGTTCTTCCGTGACAACCCCAAGGGCGACTTCGCCGAGCGGTGGGTGCACACCGCCGGGTGCCGCCGCTGGTTCAACACCGTCCGCAACACCGTGACCAGCGAGTTCCAGTCATGAGGCTCGCTGAGGGCGGCGAGATCGACCGCACGAAACCGCTGCGCTTCGTTGTCGACGACGTCTCATACGAAGGCTTCGAGGGCGACACGCTGGCGTCCGCCATGCTCGCCAACGGCGTTATGCAGGTCGCGCCTTCGCTGTACAAGCAGCGCCCGCGCGGCATTTTCTCCGCCGGAGTTGAGGAGCCGAACGCTCTCGTCCAGGTCGGCTCCGAACCTTCGCTCCAGGCGACAACCGTCAAACTCACCGACGGCCTGGTAGCACGCACACTGTCCGGGATCGGCCGTCTCGTCCCGGATCCCGAGGAACCCAGATACGACAAGCGTTTCACGCACACCGACGTCCTGGTGATCGGCGCGGGCCCGGCGGGACGCACGGCCGCGAAGACTGCCGCATCGGGTGGTGCCCGCGTGATCCTCGCGGGAATGTCGTACCCCTCCGGTAACGTGAAATTCAGGGGTTCCCCCCAGGGAATTGTTGGTGCGGAAGAGGCTGCGGAGCTGCGGGTCCTGCACGGGGCCACGGCTTTCGGGTACTACGACAGCAATTATGTGCTCGTCGCGCAGGGCCAGACGCTGTGGCACATCCGGGCGCGGCGGGTGATCCTGGCGACCGGCGCGCATGAGCAGCCGATCGTCTTCGAGAACAACGACCGGCCAGGGATCATGCTCGCTGGCGCGGTCCGCAAGTACATCACCAAGTACGCGGTCCTGCCCGGCCGCAAAGTTGTTGTCTTCACGACGAACGACAGCGCGTATGGAACAGTGGCCGCGCTCGTCCAAGCTGGGGCTGAGGTGACGGTCGTCGACTCACGCCCGAGCCCTCCGGACCTCGCGCCGAAGAGTGTCGAGGTGATCAGTGGCGTGATCACGAACACCGAAGGCGAACCCAGGATCACCGCTGTGTCCACAAGGGACCGTCGCATCGAGTGTGATCTGCTTGCGGTGTCCGGTGGTTGGCAGCCCGCGGTGCACTTGTTCAGCCAGTCGCGCGGCACCTTGAAGTGGACCGGTCAAGCGTTTGTTCCGGACACCCCAGCGCAGCAGAACCGAGTCGTCGGAGCTGCGAACGGGACCTTCGACACGAGAGCGGCGTTGATCGAAGCGGCCGAAGCGGGAGTCGAAGCCGCGGCCGCCGTCGGTTATCCCGTCGAGCCGCCGCCTCTTCCTGCGGTGCAGTCCCGTGAGATCACGCCGGAACAACCCGTCTGGCTGGTACCGGGTGATCCGCAGAACCAGTTCGTTGACCTGCAACGGGATGCGACGGTCGCGGACATCCAGCGCGCGGTCGGTGCCGGGATGCGGTCGCCCGAGCACGTCAAGCGGTACACGACCATCGGCACGGGCGCTGACCAGGGCCGTACGTCGAACATCCCGGCGCTGGGCGTCATCGCTGAGGCACTCGGCACAACGCCCGGCGAACTTGGCACCACCACATTCCGGGCGCCGAACGTGCCTGTGTCGTTCGCGCTGATGGCCGGACGTGATCGAGGCAAGCTGCACGATCCGATTCGGACAACGCCGATCCACGAATGGCATGTCAAGCAAGGGGCGGAGTTCGAGAACGTCGGCCAGTGGAAGCGGCCGTGGTTCTACCCGAAGCCCGGCGAGGACATGGAAACCGCTGTGCTGCGTGAATGCCGTGCGGCCAGGACCGGCGTCGGCATGCAGGACGCGAGCACCCTCGGCAAGATCGAAGTGGTCGGCACGGACGCGGGCGAGTTCCTGAACCGCATGTACACCAACGCTTTCAAGAAGCTGGCGGTCGGCTCGGCGCGGTACGGGATCATGTGCAAGGCCGACGGCATGGTCTTCGACGACGGCGTGACCATGCGCCTGGCCGAAGACCGCTACTACGTCACAACCACGACCGGTGGCGCGGCGAACGTGCTCGACTGGTTCGAGGAGTGGTCACAGACCGAATGGCCGGAGCTCGACGTCCGCTTCACTTCGGTGACCGAGCAGTGGTCCACGATCGCGGTCGTCGGTCCACAGTCCCGCGCGGTGGTCGGCCTGGTCGCGCCGGAGCTGGACGTGTCCAATGAGGCCTTCCCGTTCATGACGTTCCGGGAAACCACGCTGGTGAACGGTATCCCGGCGCGGATCGCCCGGATCTCGTTCTCCGGCGAACTCGCCTACGAGGTGAACGTGTCCGGCTGGTACGGCCTCGCCGCGTGGGAAGCGATCTATGAGGAAGGCAAGCCGTACGGCATCACCCCATACGGCACGGAAACCATGCACGTGCTGCGGGCGGAGAAGGGCTTCCCGATCGTCGGCCAGGACACCGACGGCACGGTAACCCCGCATGACCTGGGCATGTCGTGGATCGTGTCCAAGCAGAAGCACTTCGTGGGCAAGCGCTCGCTCAGTCGGCCGGACACCGCCCGGTCCGACCGCAAGCACCTGGTCGGTCTGCTGCCCATCGACCCGACAGAGCTGCTGCCCGAAGGCGCGCAGATGGTCACCCCGGATGCCGACCTCACCCCGCCAGTCCCGATGGAAGGACACGTGACCTCGAGTTACCGCAGTGCGGTGCTGGAGCGCACGTTCGCCCTGGCGTTGATCCGCAACGGCCGCAACCGGATCGGTGAGACGCTGCTGGCGCCGCTCGGCGACCGGGTGATCGCCGCGACCGTGACCGAGCCGGTGTTCTACGACAAGGAAGGTGCCCGCCGTGACGGTTGAGTCGCTCCGCCGTAGCCCCTTGGCGGATTACCCGGGCATCACCGAGATCCCGTTCCTGACCATGGTCAACGTCCGGGCCATGCCGACCAGTGACGCGGCCGCCCGGATCTCCGAACGGCTCGGCGGTCCGCTGCCCGTGGTGCCGAACTCCGTGGTGGAGGCGGGTTCCCGGGACATCCTGTGGCTGGGCCCGGACGAGTGGCTGGTCGTCGGCCCGGACGGCGACACCGAACTCCTCGGCCTGCTCCAAGAACCGTCGGCGTCCGTTGTGGACGTGTCGGCGAACCGGACGACCATCGAAGTGCGCAGCCGTGATTTGTTGGAACACGGCTGCACGCTGGACCTTCACCCCCGAGCGTTCCACGCTGGCCGGTGCGCGCAGACCACGATCGCCCGAACCCAGGTGATCCTCTGGCAGACCTCGGACGAGCCGGTCTATCGCTTGCTCGTTCGGGGCTCGTTCGCGACCTACCTGGCCGACTGGTTGTCCGACGGCAGCTGAACGATCGGCAACACCTCGTCGATCGGCAACTGCCTGATCCGGTACCGGGTCCACTGCCAGAAGATGTTCAGCACGAGGATGCCGAACGCGGGGCCCAACAGGATCGGGCCGACGCCGAGAAAAGGCAGCATGAGCGCGACTGTGAACCCGACAATGCCCCCGAGGGCCACCGCGATGAGCAGTGCCGAGTTGTACCGGCGCTTCCACTCGATCACCTTGTTGCGCCCGGCGCGCCACCCGTCGAAATGACCGGCGTCGACCGCGCGCACCACGGTGGCCACGTCGCCCTTCCCGAGCTCGTCGAGCAATTGCTCGGGCGGCAACCGGTGTTCGTACTGCTGCACGCGTGGCCGGACCGTCGCTTCGTCGACGCCCATTGCCTCCGCGATCCGCTTGGCTGCTCGCGCCTGCTTGTCCGGTGCTTGCCTTGACGGCAGTACCGCGTTCAACAGGGCCATCGAGGCCTTGCGCGCCCGGCCGTAGTCAGCGAGTTGCGCCATCACGTTCATCGCTGCTTTGTCGTCGCCCCAGCTCCAGCCGAACGCCACCGCGGCGACCGGAAGGATCAGCATGGCTTGGTCGTCCCACGCGAACACCACAGCTGCCTTGTGGGTCTTGCGCGTCACCTTGTAGCCCCATTGCGTGGCCACCGAGAGACTCATCTGATCCCGTGGCACGACCACAGTCCCCGACTCGACTTCGACGAGCACGGAACGCATCCCGTACCGATGCAGCACGGCCCGCACCTCGTGGATCGGCGCGGCGCACCAGATGAGCAGTCGAGCGTTGATCACAGGTCACCCACGTAGGGGATCTCGTAGACCTTTTCCGAGGACATCCAGTGCCGCAGGGTCATCGTGGCGCGCACATCGTCCTCGTTGTAGATGTACAGGCGTTCCCGTTGGTCTGGTTTCGGCTCGTCGCCGTCCATCCCGACGGCGTCGCGGTACCAGCGCATCGAGTTCTCGCCGCTGGCCTCCGGGTCGCGCCAGCTGAAGCCTGCGGCAGGCGCGATGATCTTCAGGCCTTTGCCCTGCGCGCACAGGAACTGCTCCTGGACGCTGCGGAACAGGTCGAACCACGCGTCCGAGTCGATGAACTCCTGCACCTGGTGTTCGGTCGGGATACCTGGCCTGCCCTTGAACCTGCGGGCGGACGCGAGCAGCCATCGGTTCTCGGCGAGTTCGTTGTAGCAGTAGGCACGGAAGGTCAGGCCGCGTGCGCGGGCCCGCAGCCGCACGCCCATCAGCCATTCCCAGAACTCCGCGAACGAACGTGCCTCGTCCTTGGTCGGCAACGGCTCCCAGGTGGCGAACGCGCGATACCCCTGGCGCTCGCCGACATCGGCACCGCTGAGCAGCGCGCCCCACATGTACGCGCCTGCGTCGCCGAAGCTCTCCATGTCCACGTCGACCTCGACGTCGGCCCGTGGCACCGTCACCTCGGCCACGCGGCGGACCATCGTGAGGTCACGCAGCCACGCCTTGGCCAACGCGATGGCGTCGTCCGATGGCAGCCCGACCAGTTGCAAGTCCGTCCCGAGCGGGACCTCCGCCAGTTCGTCGACGGTCTGTACGCCCGCGGCCCGCAGTGTTATCGCGTCCTCGCCGCGTGCCACGAGGCTGACGTCCCGCTTCTCCATCAAGGTGACTTCACAGATCGGCCACCACGGGCAGCTCCGGCACTCCAGGATGCGCGACGGCCGCGCCAGCGGTTGTCCCCCATTGGCTGCTGCGGCGGCGACGGCGAGACGGTCGGAGAACCGGTTGTCGTACTCCGACAACGCCGTCCGACCGCCTGGCCATGTTGGCGCTTCTAGGTCATGCCACGCCACGACGTCCGCGTCCAGGCCGATCACACCGCCGACCGCGCGCCCGGACGCCGCGTAGCCAGCGGCCTGCAGCATCCGCCATGCGTGGGCGAGCCGCATTTGGTCACGCGGTTGCGGGCGGATCTTGCGCAACGGGTCCACGCGGCTGCCGTTCGGCATCGGCTCGCCCAATGGTGAGGTACGGGCGCCTTGGCCGGGGTCAGTCACCTTGTGCCGGACGACCAGCACCGGTACGTAGCCTTTGTCGGTCTTGACCAGCAAGTCGATCGAGCCCCGCCGACCGCCGAGGGGATCACGCGGCAGCTGCGCGGCCCAGATGAACCGGGCGCCTGCGGTCAGCATGGCCAGCGTTGCCTGCTCACGGTCGGTTCCACGCAGGTCAGGACCGGCGGGGATCTCCATCCAGTCCGGGCCGACCAGCCGCGCCACCCGGTCGGCGACCGCGCGGCGATGTGCCGTCGCGTCCGCTTTTCTCTGCTGGCCGGTGGGGTCGGGGGCGGCTCTCGGGGCGTCCCGCATGGCCGGGTCGTGCTCCAAGTGCACCCGCCGCCGGCAACGGTTGACCACACCAGCGTCGAGCAGCACCGAATCCGTCACAGTGAGCACTCTAGGCGAGGCCACTCGCAGCCGAGATGCTGCTGTTGCCGCCCGCCAGTAGGTTGAGGGCCATGAGCGCGACGAAGCGAACGCCACGGATAAATCCGCGCAGCGCGAAAAACGCAGTCGCCGTCGCCAAGGTCATCGGCCCGGCGATCGCGCCCATTCTGATTCCGTTCGCCGTGAAAGCCGCGGCCACGCTCCGCAACCTCAAGGACAACCGCCGGGCTCACAAACTCGGGGTTCCCATCACTGACCTCGCGAAATACACCGGCAGGGGTGCGGTGCTGCACGCCAGGATCGCCGGGCTGTCCGAGGTGCTGCAGGAGCTTGCAGACCGCGGCAAGGACGAGCACTTCGTCACGGAGACGTCCGACACGCTGGCCAAACTCACCTCAGCCGTGCGTGCCGCGGAACGCATGCCCCCCGCGAAGCGCAGGACCGTGCACAAGGCGGTCGCCGTCGAGTTGGACCAGATGGAGCAGCGACTCCTGCACAAGTTGGGCATCTGAGACGTCTCGGTTCATTAATCCGGCCGTCTCATTCAGCGCGACTCGTTGGCTACGCTCCACCGTGTGAGAAAGCGACCGGTCACCGCGCGCAGCGCGATGCGTGGCTGGACGCTGGCCGTGAGCTCGGGTGCGCTGGCCATCGCCGCGCACGGCATGGCAGGCGGCGCGACGCCGGATGCCGCCCTCGCTGTCCTGCTGACCATGATCGTCGCGTGGGCAGGCACAGCTGTCGCCAGCCGCTTCGATGGGCCGTTGTCGGTGCTCACAGCCCTCGGAATGGCCCAGGGAGCGATGCACCTGGTCCTCAACTACGCGGTGCCCTCGCACATCGGCCACCACCAGCTCTTCGACCCGATGGTGATGCTCGCGACGCACGCGGGCGCGACCTTGGTGACCGCGCTGCTGCTGGCCAAGGCGGACGCAGCCGTCGGCTTGATCGGCTCGGCGATGCGGCTGCTGCTCGACCTGATCGAGCCGCCGAAGTTCCCCGCGGTCGCCAGCGCGACATATGCGCTGCCGGAATCGCCGGAGCGGATCGATCACATCCGTGCCGTGCTGCTGCGCCGCGTGCACACCAGACGCGGTCCGCCTGCCTGCTCCTGAAACCAGATCTCCCCACTCACCCCTGCACCTTCAGGAGCACTTTCACCATGTCTACAAATCGATTTTTGGCGCGCGGTTTTGCCGTGGCGATCGCCGCCGGAGCCCTCGTTCTCGCTGGTGGCGGCGTCGCCAGCGCCCACGTGACGGCCAACGTCACCGAGCCGCCCAAGAAGGGCGGCTACTCCAAGATCACCTTCCGGGTGCCGAACGAGGACAACACCCAGGGCACGATCAAGCTCACGCTGGTGTTCCCCAAGGACACCCCGCTGACCGGCGCCCGGCCCAAACCGGTCCCCGGCTGGACGTCCGAGGTCAAGAAGGTCGCACTGGACAAGCCGGTCAAGGGCGGTCACGGCGCCGAGGTCAAGGAAGCGATCGACACGATCACCTGGACCGCGCAGCCGGGCACCCGGATCAACCCCGGCGAGTTCCAGGAGTTCGACATCTCCGCCGGTCCGTTGCCGGACGTCGACCAGCTGGTCATCCCCGCGATCCAGACGTACGACGGCGCCAAGGGCGACGTGAAGTGGGACGCCCCGCCGACCCCGGGCAGCGAGCCCGAGCACCCGGCCCCGGTCGTCAAGCTCGTCTCAGCCGCTGCGGGCGAGGACGCACACGGCAGTGCGGGCAGCCAGGCCGCGGTGAAGCCCGCTGCCTCGGACACGCACAACGAGGCCGCGGCGGCCGGGACTGACAACACCGCGCGCTGGCTCGGTGGCATCGGCCTTGTCGTCGGAGCACTCGGCCTCGGC
Organism: Kibdelosporangium aridum; assembly: GCF_900176515.1. GTDB lineage: Bacteria > Actinomycetota > Actinomycetes > Mycobacteriales > Pseudonocardiaceae > Kibdelosporangium > Kibdelosporangium aridum. Next base: position 1,412,067 of record NZ_FWXV01000002.1, on the reverse strand, counting down.
CTGGGTATCGGCGCCACGCTGCGCGCGAAGCGGGTGACCGCCACCGCTCGTGGAGGCGAGAAGGCATGAGGCGGTTCGTAGCCGCGACGTTGTTGGCCGGCCTGGCGTTCGTCGGGCTGGCCACTCCGGCCCTCGCGCACAACTCGTTGGTGGACTCCAACCCCAAGGACAAAGTGGCCTTGGAGTCGGGCCCGCAGACCATCACGCTCACGTTCGACCAGCCGGTCCAGGGCGGCGAGGGGATCAACACGATCTCCGTGCTCGACCCGCAGAACAACCACTGGGAAGCGGCTCCGCCGCAGGTGGACAGCACCCAGGTGACTGCGCCGGTGCGGCCGCTCGGCCCGAGTGGCGTCTACCGCATCGCGTGGCGGGTGCTGTCGGCTGACGGTCACCCCGTGCAGGGCGAACTGTCGTTCACGGTCAACAAAGCGGGCGACGGCACGCCTTTGCCCGCGGAAGAACTTGCCAAGTTCAAGAACGGCGCGGGTACTGCCGCGCCGGGTGCGACCGACGAGGGCGGCGGCGGAATCCCCACCTGGGTGTGGATCGTCGGTGCCGTGATCGTGCTCGGCGTCGGCATCGTGTTCGCACTTCGTATGGGCGGCAAGGAAGACGACGCCTGATGAGCTCGACCCGGGCCACCGGTTCGCCTCGGTTCGCCCTGGTCGGTGCGCTGGTCTCGGCCGCGATCGTCGGTGTCCTCATTGGACTCACGATCACCGCGACCACCGCACTGCCAGGATTGCCCGAGGCGGATGCGGTGGTCCGGTACGGCATCCCGGTCGTCCGGGTGCTGCTGGACATGGCCGCGGTCGTCACCGTCGGGCTTTCCCTGCTGCCCCTGCTGATCGGCTTCGACCGCCCGAAACTCGCCGAGGCTGTACTGGCCGGCACGCGCCGCGTGACTGTCGCAAGTGCGCTCACGTGGGCGATCACCGCGTTGGTCGCGCTCGTATTGCAAACCGCCGAGCTACGACTGTCGCAATCGGTCACTCTCACCGCGATCTGGGACTACGTCCGGACGGTCGGCGCGGGCAAGGCGCTTGTCGCGGTGTTCCTGTTCGCGATGCTGTGCGCCTTTCTCGCGGCTTGGACCGTCCGCAAAGGCGAGTCCGTACCCGCTGAGCTCCGCGCGGCCGCTGCGTTGTTCACGCTCTTGCCGCTGCCCGTGACCGGTCACGCCACCGACTGGTCGTGGCACGACATCACGATGGTCTCGATGGAACTGCACGTGCTCGCCGCGGTCACGTGGACCGGCGGGCTGGGCGCAGTCGTGGTCCTGTTGGCCGCGAATCGCACGCTGCTGGCACACGCATTGCCGCGATTCTCCAAACTGGCCACCACGTGCATTGTGATCTCGGCAGTCACCGGACTGTTCAACGGAATCGCGGAATTGGTCCTCACCCCCGGCAGCTCGCTGTGGCGTGACCTCTTTGGAACGGGCTATGGCGTACTCGTTCTGCTCAAGATCACCTGCGTTGTCCTGCTAGGACTGCTCGGCGCGAACATCCGGTGGCGACTGCTGCCGGGCATCTTGCGGCACAAGCGGACCGCGTTGGTCTCGTGGGCCACGGCTGAACTGACGATCATGGGCCTGGCCTTCGGCTTCGCCGTCGTGCTCACCCGCGCGCCAGTGGCGTGATCATCCGCCGTTCGTCGCAAGTGGAAGATTATGTGGCGGCCGTCACGTCCGCCGAAAAAGCCCGCGAAAATCCGAAGAGTCGAGCGGTCAGTCCTGTTCGGTGAACTGCGCAGGTTCGTGCGGTCGGCGGAGCTCGGAAAGCCGCTGCATGGTCGCCGCGCCACGCTTCTCGAGTTCCTTGCGGTTGATCCAGCCGGCCGCGAAGTGCCGGTAGCTCTGCGCCAGCATCACGAGTTCGGCTAGGTAGTCCGCAGCCCGGCGACGACTGTCCTCAGGCAACCGGGAGACCAGAGCGAGCTGAGCTTCCACCACTTCGTCCAGCACTTGGGCGGACCGCAGCGCGCGCTTGACGCGCCGACCATCACCGACTGTCCTGCTCAGCAGCCCCAACACCGTGATCAATCACCTCTTGGTGAGCGAAACTCGACGAGAACTTGAACACAGAGTAGCCGATACCCCGGTTGGGGCAACGGCGGCCATCTGTCGAGAAAGGATTCGCTCAGCGAGGCCCCGGCGTTACCGCCATTCAGGTGTATCGGGCCCACCGTGCGCGGGTGTCCCCACGCCGGAAATCACCGAGACGGCGCATCAACTCCGGCCGGACCTCGGGGTTGCTGCGCACACTCGGCAGCACACTGGTGATCAGCTTCAGCTCTCTGACCTCGCGCAACACCCGGAAGCCGCTCCATCGGGTGACGTCGAAACCGTAGGCCCGGACAATCTCACGGTACGTACGCGCCGGCTCGCCGAAGCGGCCGACTCCCACCGCGACAGGTGTCAGATCCCACTCCGGCGGACCGAGCGAAGTGGAATCGAAGTCACACAACACCGGCCCGTCCGGCGACGGGATCAAGTTGCCCAGATGCGCGTCCCCGTGCAGAACCGCGGGCGGCAGTTCGAAGTTCAGACCGGAGAGCTCTTCGGACAGCCGCTCGCACGTGTCCAGCAGGAACTGGTGGTCGTCGTCGCTGATGTCCTCGGCGTCGTCGATCCGCTTGAGCACGTCGTCGAGGGGATCCCACGCGGGCAGGTCGAACGGCGGCGGCGCGAGGTTGTGGATCCGCTTCAGCAGTTCGCCCAGGTCCCGGCCACGAGGCTGGCGGCCGCCGTCCGGCACGACATCCCAAACCGTCGCCAGGTGTTCACCGGCTCGTACCGGTTGGGTGACACCGGCCAGCAGCCGAACGGACGGAATCTCGTGCTCGGCGAACCACGCGGCGACCCTGACGACCTTCTCGACCCGATGCCGCAGCGCGTGTGACCCGACGATACGGACCACCGCGGTATCGCCGACCAGGCGATACACCGCGTTGTTGGTGAATCTGAGCAGGGTGGCGCCCGTGGCCTCCAAGCCGATCTGGTCGCAGATCAGCGTCAACGCGGCGGCGAGGCTGTCACGGCTGAACCGTCCCTCGGATGTGACCATGGAACCGGTTCGCAGTGGCTCGGCCTGCTCACGCGTCCGCGTCGAAGTACTTGTTGAGCGCGTCGGAGAGTTCACGGGCTTGGCTGTTGTTGCGGCGCTTGTCCGCCTCCTGCTTCAGCGGCCGCATGCGGTCCTTCGCACGGCCCGAAGTGAGGTTCTCGGCCAGTTCGACCGCGGACCGACCGACCTTGGCGCCGTGGTCGATGTCGCCCTCGATCAGGTGATTGGTGGCAAGCGCACTGAGGTTGAAGGTCTTACTGCGGGCCATGTCGTCGCCGTAGGCGTCGATCGCCCGCTGCAATGCCGGGATCGCGTACTTCGTGTGCTTGGTGTCGACCTCTTGGGCGAGCACCGTGTGCACAGTGCCGATCATCGCGTGCACGTCGGTCTCGGTGAAGAACTTCACCCAGGTCTCGGCGCCGTCGAGGTCGGCACGGGCGAACTCGTCCCGCGTCCGGCCGAGCAGCTTCATCGTCTGCTCCCGCTGGCCCATCATCGCGTAGGCCCACGCCTCGTTCGCGCAGAGCACGGCCACCGCCAACTCCGAACCGGAGTTCTGCGCCGCGATCTGACCGAGCGAGAAGATCTTGAGCGCGTCGTTCGGCGCGCCGTTGTGCAAGTAGACCCGGCCCATCCGGTAGAGGATGTTGGCCACCAGCGGCTCGCTGCGGCCCTCTTTTGCCAGCTCAAGGCCCTTGCCGAAGTGGTTGCGGGCGGAGTCGAGCAGTCCGATGTCGAACGACGTCCATCCCGCAAGGTTGTGCAGGTCGGCCAGTGCGACGTGCAGGCGTTGCTTGACCACGTCGGTCGCTGATGCCCCCAGCATCTGCTGACCCCACGACAACTGCGCGATCACCGCGTCGCGGCAGGAACCACCGCCGTACTGGTAGTCCAACGAGCGCAACGCCCTGGTAGCGGCCTCAACCTGGCGCACATCCGTCATGCCGATCCGCCCGGGTGCCGGAGTCTGGATCGGGTTCGAGACCCACGGCCCGGAGTCCGCGCCGAACACGTTCGCGCCCATCGTGACGGCCGCGGCGTGCGCGAGGAACTTCCGACGCTTCACCGACTCTGCCTCCTCGGGGGTCTGGTCGTCGACCGTGGCGACGACGCGGACCCGTGTCTCCTCGTCATATGCGAGGCCCATGTAACCCCTTGGAACGCCCAGGCCTTGGGCGATCCTCGCGAGCACGTCATAGGCCATGACCTGGCGACCTTTGAGGATCTCCGATACCTCGGACTGCGACTGGCCGGTCTGCGCGGCGATCTGCCGCTGCGAGATGCCGTGCTTTCGCAGCAGCCGGTAGACCTGACTGATCTCCCTCGCGGCAAGCGCTGCCCGCATGTCCGGCTTCTCCCAGACGTCGGCGGTTACCACAGCACCTTGTGACCCGGTGGAGTTCACTCGCGCCCCCTTGCAGTCCGTTGGGCGTCAACCGCAGAGTAAACACATTGCGGCAGGGCCGAGAAGTAGTGATCGGTCAGGCTGATCGGTCGGGCCGAAGTCCGCTGACCGCTTATCGTGAAACCTTGCCCGATCAGCTCACCATCACCCCGTTCGAGTTTGCCACGTACCAATCTAGTTTCTGGTAAGCATTCGAGCACGGAGGGAAACTTCTGATCGTGGACCTGGTCGGCTCGACGGTGACACGCCCCGCCCCCGCGCCCTCACCTGCACCGCAGGGAGAGTCGCAGGACACCCCTGGCCTCAGAGATCTGACCGGCTCTTTCTCCGGCCGTCAGGTATGGCACATCAGCTGCGGAGACGTCATCAACCGCGATCGCTGTCTCACCGTGCTGGTCAACGACCAGAACAAGGTGGTGCTCGTCGGACCTCCCGGCGAGACCGCGGTCCTGTCATCCGGCCAGCTCGGCCAGTTGCGGGACGCCCTACGAGAAGCCGCCGAGCAGGCGGAAAGGTGACGGTGACGCTCCCGTGGACGAGATACTCGGCCAGGTTTTGCGCAATGCGGTGTGGGAACGCCTTGACATGCTCTCCGAGCTGGCAACCCGCGCAGACGCCCCGTCCCTGCTGTCCGTGGCCCGATCGGAGCTGCCCCGCCTGACCGAAGGCTGGCGCGCGATGCTCTCGGCCCACGAGCCCGATGAGCGAGGCAACTGCCCTACCTGTTCGTCACGGTGGCGCCAGCAGAAGGCGCCGTGCTCGGTCTGGCGTGCGGCCTACGAGCACCTGGTAGCCGGCGGTCTCGCTCCAGCAGGAGGCAGGCACGTCCGCAGGGCTACCGCCAATCCGCGCCGTGTGGTGGCCGGCGCCCGATAGACCGGCGGTCCGGTTCGTCCGTCCCCCCGAGCGAGGCGAGCCGGACCGTCATCCAAGGCCCCGCAGGCCGGCGTTCTAGCACTCCCCCTCCCCCCGACAGCGTCGGCCTGCGGCTCCCAATTTTTGTCGGTCCACATTTCGCTAGATCGCGGATTTGATTCGGGTCAGCAGGAATCCGGCGATCACGGTGGCGAGTGCGGAAGCTCCGAACAGGCCCGCGTAACCAAGACCGGCCAAGATTCCCGGGGCGACGAGCGGCGCGAAAACCTGCGGCAGCGAATTGGCGATGTTCACGACACCAAGATCTTTGGCGCGGTCGGCGGCGGCAGGCAGCAATTGGGTGAGCAGCGCGAGCGCGACCGCCCAATAGATTCCGAACCCCGCGCCCAGCAGCGGCCCGGCGATCAATGACGCGATCCACGTCGGCCAAATCACCAGAACGAGTGCCGCGGCAGCCATGAACGCCGCTGCTACCAGTACGTACGGCTTGCGACGGCCGGACGTGTCGGAGAGCTTGCCTGCCACGAGCGCGCCGATGACCAACGCGATCCCGTAGCCAGCCATCAAGATCAGCAGCGAGCCTTCCGGGTCTTCGCGCTTGACCGCGTCCTTGAGGAAGAACAACAGGTAGAACGTGCCAAGCGCGTTGCCGAGGTTGACCATGAAGTGGCAGCCCCACATCCACGCGAACGCCGGGTGCTCGCGCGGCGAGATCCACAGGTCCAGCTTCGTCTTGCGGACCAGTTCCTTCGGCAGCACGGTATCCGGCGTGAACAGCACGAACACGACGCCGCCAAGCAGCACCACGACGGCACACGCGAGATAACCGGCGACCAGCCCGGTGACGATGGACGTGACCAGAACAGCACCGAGCACAGTGCCGAACATCTGGCTGATCCCGACGAATCCACCCGTTTGCGCACGCTGGTCGACGGGGACGCGGTCAGGAATCGCGGAGATGAGGGTGGCCAGCATGGCGTTCAGCCCGACCTGGACAAGGCACCAGCCGAGCACCATCACCACGACATTGCCCGCCAGAGCGAGGACCACGAGCCCCACCGCGCCGACGACCGCGCCACTGATGGTCCACGGATGGCGACGGCCGAACCGTGACGTGGTCCGGTCGGACAGCAGCCCGGCCAACGGGTTCACCACAAGCGCGACCAGGCCACCGGCCCCGGTGACGATGCCGAAGACCAGTTCCTTGTTGGCGGCGTCGAGCAGCTCGGCCTGCTGCGGCAGCAGTACCTGGATCGGTGCGTAGATCGCCAGCCACAACCCGAGGTTGGCCAGGAACAGCAGGGTGATCCAGCCTGCGCGAACCCGTTGGACGGGCTCGGATAAGGCGGTGGTCAACGAGCGCCTCCGATCACGCCGCGGTACCAGTGGAACGAGTCCTTCGGGGTCCGCGAAAGGGTGTCGTAGTCGATGTGGACCAGGCCGAAGCGCGGCTGGTACCCCTTCGACCACTCGAAGTTGTCCAGCAACGACCACACGAAGTAGCCGCGCACGTCGACCCCTTCGGAGATCGCTTTCTCCAGTGCCGCGAGGTGTTCGGTGTGGTAGTCGATGCGTTGCCGGTCGTGCACGCCGTCGAAGCTGCAGCCGCTTTCGGTGATGTAGACCGGCGGCAAGGCGTCGGCGTAGCGGCTCTTGAGAGTGGTGAGGAACTCCCGGAGACCATCGGGGACAACCGGGGAATCGTTGGTGGTCAACGGATATCCCTCGACCGGCCGAAGCTCGAACGGCAGCGGGTTGCCCTCGCCGGGCTTCGCGACACCCTGGGGTTCGTAGTAGTTGACGCCGTAGAAGTCCAGCGGGGCAGCGATTTTCGGCAAATCATCGGCGTAATCACTTGGCAGGTAAGGAATTACCTCATCAGGGTACTTCCCGGTGAGGACCGGGTCCGAGTACATCCAGTTGATCACGGCACCGAGGTGTCTTGCGGCGGTCAGGTCGCCTTCGTCCTGACTGGCCGGCCAAATCGGACTGTGGTTGTTCGCCGTGCCAACGTTTTTCGCCCCCGCGGCCCGGAGTGCGGTGACCGCGAGACCATGCGCGAGGTTCTGGTAGTGCGCCGCGGGCAAGGCGTCGAAGAGCAGAGCCTTGCCGGGTGCGTACTCGCCCAGTGCGTAACCGAAGAGGGTCTCCACCATCGGTTCGTTGAGCGGAATCCACATCTCCACCCGGTCGCCGAGGCGCTCGCCGACGATCTGCGCGTACTCCGCGAACCGCTCAGCGGTGTCCCTGACGAGCCAGCCACCGTTGTCTTCCAACGGTTGTGGCGTGTCCCAGTGGTACAAAGTGGTCACCGGCGCGATGCCGGCCTCGCACAGCGCGTCGACGAGGTTGTCGTAGAAGTCGAGCCCCTCGACGTTGACCTCGCCATGACCGGTCGGCTGAATCCGTGGCCACGCAACCGAGAACCGGTACGCCTTGACGCCGAGCTCGACCATCAACGCGACATCCTCGGGGAAGCGGTTGTAGTGGTCACACGCGATGTCGGCATTGTCCCCATTGTGGATTTTGCCCGGTGTCGCGCAGAAGGTGTCCCACACCGAGACGCCGCGCCCACCCTCGCGCGTCGCACCCTCGATCTGGAAAGCCGACGTGGACACACCCCACACGAAGTCGTCCGGAAACGCCATCGCCACCCCTTCTCCGGCCGAATGTGAAATTCGTTCGGATACTAGATGCGATGTCACTCACACGCCAGCAGCGAATTCACGGCAAGATAGGTGCTGAGCAGAGGAGACACTTGTGGCGAGTCCGACCCCACTGAGGCGTAAGCCGGTACAGCAACGCAGCACGAAGCGTGTCGAGCAGATGCTCGAGGCCTGCGCGGCACTCATCGAAGAGGTCGGCTACGACGGAGTCACGACAACCCTGATCGCCGAGCGCGCGGGCGTCGCCGTCGGCTCGCTGTACCAGTTCTTCCCGGACAAACGAGCGGTCGTCCGCGAACTGACCCGCCGCAACCTCGAGCACTTCCTGAAAGTAGTCGGCGAACGCTTCGAAACGACCTATGTGGACCACTGGTGGGACGCGGTGGACCTGGCGATCGACATCTACGTCGACATGCACAGAACGATCCCGGGCTTCAGCAAGCTGCACTTCGGTGACGTGGTCGACCTCGAACTGCTGGACGACGGCGAAGGCAAACACAACAACGAAGTGGTCTCCGAGCGGCTCACCGAGATCGTGGCGTCCAAAGCCGGCCTGCCCGCCGAAGACCTGATCCTGCCGATCACCATCGCCGTCGAAGCCACCGACGGCATCCACAAACTCGCCTTCCGCCGAGACCCCAGCGGCGACCAGACAATCATCGACGAAGGCAAATACCTGCTCAGGCAGTACCTGTCGAGCAAGGTCGGCAAGTAGCAGCGCCACTCTCGGCCACACGAACGGTCCGTTCGCAAATCTGGTTGTCCACAACCGCCCAGTAACCCCTTTGACCAGGCCTTATCCCCGGTAGACTGGCCTGGGGTCGTCCCCCCGGGAGTGGTGGGGGATGTCCTTTTCTGGGGGTTGGGGGTTGTCAAAAAAGTCGGTCGGTGCAGGGCGGACCTCAGTTGGGGCTTTCTAGGTGAAGGTGATCCTTCGGTGTCTCAGCTGCAGGGTGGCGCCTCCGGTGCCGCAGCTTCCCTGCACGGGGTGGCTTTCTGGTGCGGCAAGTTCCCGGGTGCGGTAGCGCAGGGGTGGGCTTCGTGGGTGTTCCCTCCGGGACACCTGCGCCCAGACAACGAGGGGAAAATGCAAGCCCCTCCCTCTGGGTGGCCTCCCTGCCATTCAAGAGCCCGAAACAAACCTTCACGCAGACCCAGTCACAGGAAGCCAGATTCAGCCGAAGTTGACGGCTTCCCCCCGATAGGTCGGGACCGTTCGTTCGACGCGGTCACCTCGAACCAAGTGGTACTCCTGGAAGCGCTCGGCCAGCTCACCCGCCTTGGAGTGCCGCATCCACACGCGGTCGCCGAGTTTCAAGGTGTCCGCCGCCGCGCCAACAACGGGAGTTTGGACCTCGCCCGCCCCTTCCGTACCCAGCAGCTTCAACCCCTGCGGCAAGTAAGGCTGTGGTAGACGGTCCGGGGTTCCGGTTCCCGAAGCGACATAACCGCCAGCGAACAGCGTCGCGATACGGGGTGCAGGTCGGCGTACAACCGACAACGCGTAGAACGCGGCGGGTCGTGGGCTGAACCCTCGGTAGCTGTCGAAGAGCCACGGGCCGATCAGGCCTGAGCCTGCCGCCAGCTCTGTCACCGACGGGTCCGCTGAGGTCAGTTCGAGGCTTCCGGTGCCCCCGCCGTTCACGAATTCGAGGTCTGTCACGCCGCGGATCGCGGCGATCGCGGCGCTTCGGCGCTTGATCAGTTCTGGGCCGGAGCGGCGTTGCATCCAGGCGATGACCGCGCCTTTCACCGGGTTTCCCGGTGGGTTGTCGCCGAGGCCGGCGATTTGGCCTTCGTAGGACATCACGCCGACCAGGGAAAAGCCTGGGCGACGAACGATTTCCTCGGCCAGCCGCACCGCTTGCCGCGAGGTGCGGACCGGGGAACGGCGGGTGCCGACATACACGCCTGGCAATGGGCGCCATGCCGCGTCGAATTCCAGGCAGATCCGAATCTTGGGATGATCCACGCCAAGGGCTGCGTCGATCAGGTCCAGGTGCGCGGCCGAGTCGGCGATCACCGAGATGACCCGGGCCGCTTCCGGGTCGGCGGCGAGGTCACGGAGTGCGGCATGGTCCGTTGTCGGATAGGCGACCAGGATGTCTGTGTCCGCCAGCGGCGTATCACGCCATTTGCGGGTCAGCCACAGCGCTTCGCGCAGCGAGTACGCCATCACGCCTTGGTAGCCGGGCATGCCGAGGGCGCGTTCGAGCAGGTAGGCGCAGCGGATCGACTTGCTGGCCACCCGGATCGGCCGGCCGTGGGCGCGGCGCACGAGCTCTTTCGCGTTGGCGTCGAACGCGTCCAGGTCCACCACGGCGAAGGGCGGATCGAGTCCCTTGGTGGCGGTGTCCAAGTCGGCCTGCTGGGTCACGTCACCACAGTACGTCGATTTCGGTTGAAATGTGAATAGGATTCACTTACGGTGTGTCGAACATCCTGCCGCGGAAGGCCTTGCGTCTATGACTGCTCTGAAGACCAGCGCTGACGGTCAGATCCGGTGGACGAACTGGGCGCGCACCGAGATCGCCGCCCCGGCCACGTTGTCCAGGCCTGCCAGCGTCGAGCAGATCAGTGAGGCCATCAGCACAGCCCGAGCCAAGAAGCTGCCGGTCAAGGCGCTCGGCACGGGCCACTCCTTCACCGCCATCGCCGCAGCACACGCGAGCGCGGCCATCGACCTGTCCGGGTGGACCGGGGTCGAGTCGGCCGACATCGAGTCCGGCCTGGTCACTGTTCGCGCCGGGACCACGATCAAGCAGCTCAACGCCGCACTGGACCGGCTCGGCCTCGCCATGATCAACCTTGGCGACATCGACGCCCAGACCATTTCCGGTGCGATCTCGACCGGGACGCACGGCACCGGCGCGAAACTCGGCGGCATCGCGACCCAGGTCGCCGCGTTGCAGCTTGTGTTGGCCGACGGTTCTGTTGTCGCCTGTTCGGCTGACGAGCGGCCGGAGTTGTTCGACGCGGCACGTGTCGGCCTTGGCGCGCTTGGCGTGATCAGCACGGTGACCTTGCGCTGCGAGCGCTCTTTCTGTTTGCAGGCCGACGAACGACCGGTGCCGCTTGAGGAAGTGATCGAGCAGCTCGACGAGCTGATCACGGGGCACGACCACATGGAGTTCTACTGGTTCCCCTACGGTCGCAAGGCTTTAGTGAAGCGTAACGACCGCCTACCGCTCGACGCGGCAGTACGACCGCTCAGCCGACCGCGGCAGTTCTTCGAGTACACCCTCATGGAAAACGTCGTGTTCGAGGCGGTGTGCCGGATCGGCCGAGCGGTGCCGAAGTTGGTCGAACCGTTGAATCGGCTGTCGTCCACCGCGTTGTCGCCGCGGGCTTACAGCGACTGGTCGCACCGGGTCTTCGTGACCACGCGCAATGTGCGGTTCGTCGAGTCGGAGTACGCGGTGCCCAGGGAGTCCCTGATCGACGTGCTCAACGAGCTGCGGGCGATGGTCTCGACCTTGAAGGATCCGGTGATGCTGCCGGTCGAGATCCGGGTGGCGGCCGCCGACGACATCTGGATGTCCACGGCGTACCAACGGGATTCCGCGTACTTCGCGATCCACCAGTACCCGGGCATGCGGTATCGGGAGTACTTCGACGCCTTCGAGAAGATCGTCGCGCAGGTCGGCGGGCGTCCGCACTGGGGCAAGATGCACAGCTTGGACGCCGCCGCGCTGCGGGAGCTCTACCCCAGGTTCGAGGATTTCCGCCGCGTGCGCGCCGAGGTCGACCCGGATCGGGTGTTCCGCAACGCCTATTTGGAGCGCGTGCTCGATTTGACCTGATTGATCGCGATGTCGATCGGGGTTGGCCCCTTGGCCAGCTCCAGGGTTAGCCCGATGGTGTCGTTGTCGTCGAGCAGTCCGACCAGGACAGCCGCGACTTCCTCGCGCGGCACTTTGCCTGGCGGAATGTGGAAATCGATGTTGACCAGGCCGGTTGCCGGTTCGTCAGTCAGGTGCGCCGGGCGCAGGATGGTCCAGTCGAGGTCACGCGACCGCAGGTCTGCTTCCGCGGCGGCTTTCGCCTTGAGGTAGATGCGGAAGGTCTCGTCGACCGACGGGTCGTCGGCGCGGTCCAGTCCATACGAGCTGATCTGGATGAACCGCCGGACTCCGGCGATCTCGGCGGCTTGGGCGAACAGGACCGCTGCGGCGCGGTCGACGGTGTCCTTTCGCTCGACTCCGCTGCCGGGCCCGGCTCCTGCCGCGAAAACCGCGGCATCCGCGCCGTCAAGCACCTTGGCCACTTCGTCGGCGGTTGCCTGCTCCAGATCGAGCACAACCGGTTCGGCGCCTACTTCGCGCAGGTCGTCCGCCTGCGCGGGATTGCGGATCAAGCCGACCGGTTCGTCGCCACGGGTCGAGAGAAAACGTTCGAGGTAAAGAGCGATCTTGCCGTGTCCACCGGCGATGACAACTCGCATGCGGACCAGCGTAGGCCGGTTCGGTCAGGCCGACAGAACTCGCTCGTAGGCGACTTCGTTGACCCAGCGGGACACCGCGTCGATGCCCGCGGTGACCTTGTCGTTGCGGCCAGGCAGGTCCAGCTCGACGCCGTTGTCCGGGTCGGCGCTGACCACGGCGACGCCGTAGTTACGGGCGCGCGGCAAGCAGTTCGCCAGGTAGTCGTGCGTCAGGACGACCGACGAGGGAACGACCATCGCGGTGTCGCCGTAGCGAGCGAACGGCGCCAGCGCGGCAAGACCGGTCCGCCAGTGCCGCGAAACCGCCAGCACACCGACGATCCGCACGGCGGCCGCGGGCACCTGGCCCGCGAACTCCGGCCAGACCCACGTGGAGACGGTGGCGCGGTCGGTGACCGGTGCCTGGCCGAGGCAGATGCGCTCGGCGTGCGCGTCGGGCAGGAGTTCAGCGACAAGCGAAACCCGACGGCCGAGCAGCGTCATCGGGGGGAGCGCCACACCCGGCCAGCCGAGCTGGGCGACGGCCGCGGACGCGAGCTCGTCATCTGGAGCGGGAAGCTCGACGGCGGACGGAATGGGCAGTGAAGCCGCGTCCTGAGTCACTGCCATGCGCCCTGGAATGCCGGTCACGAAGCCCCGCCTCCTTCGACTCGACCGTGTCCCTGGTGGTCACGGGCCGAACTGGTACATGGAATTTGGTACCAGCTGCGCCAGCCCCACGGATCTCCATTCCGCTCTTCGGCGACCAACGGCGCCGAGCGGTCGGTGACCGGTCGGTGAGCCGCCAGCCGACTTCAGCCGGGCGATGCGGCCGTCCGGGTGAGACAAAGACGGGCGGTCCCCCACCACAAGCACACGCAGTAAAAGTGACCCCCGCCACAATTGAGTGAATTACAAGCCTGTAATTCCCTGTCCCAAAGGGTCTAATTTCGCGCCAAACATCACATGCTCCCGGCGAGCCGCCTTGCAAATCCACGTTGTCCCGCGCCAATGCCTTCGCTCAACCGTGCGAGTCAAGGCAGCGGAAAGACAAAAGACGTCCCAAGGAAGCCACCACAGGAAAGAACCCTCGCATTAGGGCGAAGGAACCACCGGCAAATCCAGTTGTCCACAACCCCCAACAACCCTATTGACCAGCCACAATGCCCGATAGACTGGCCAGGGGTCGTCCCCCCGGGAGTGGTGGGGGATGCCTTGGGGTGGGGATGTTGGGGGCCGCAGAAGGCTCTGCGGTAGGGCTGACCTGGGGAGGCGCCCGCCAGCGCGGCAAGCAACCATCCGCGGTACGCGAAGCGCAAACCGCTGACGAAGACCCGTCCAGCCCTGGAGGCCCAAGGCCCGTGGAGAGGTCTGCGGAAACCCGCAAAACACCTGGTGCAAGCGCAAAGCAACAGCGCTGGAAAGCAAGAAACCCCGAACCGTGGGGGGTTTGGGGGGCTCGGCCCCCCAATATTATGACGAGACGCCCTCTGCGAAGTTGCGAAGCAACGAGCAGAGAGCGTCGAGGCGTCTCGTGGGCGAGGAGGGAGTTGAACCCTCACGTCCTTTCGGACACACGGACCTGAACCGTGCGCGTCTGCCATTCCGCCACTCGCCCTGAAGTGACCGCGGAAGCGTAGCACGGCGTTTGGGGTCAGTTTGCAGGGGGTTGGAACATCCCGGTGTCTCTTGGGCCGCGCCCGGATACGATCGGGGAAGGAGCGTACGTGTGGAGGGATGATCCGTGGGCCTCGTGCAGCGCTTCGAGCGCCGGCTCGAAGGCATCGTGGGTAATACCTTCGCGCGTGTGTTCGGTGGCAACGTCGTGCCACAGGAGGTCGCGCAGGCGCTTCAGCGAGAGAGTGAGGACAACATCCGTGAGTTGGCCGGCGGCAGGCTGCTGGCTCCCAACCACTACGTCGTGCAGTTGGGACAGGCGGACCACGATCGGCTCGCAGTGGATGAGGAACGCATCATCACGCTGCTCACGGACGTCATCTCGGAGAATCTCGCGGAGCACGGGTGGGACACCTATGGTGACGTCGTAGTCTCCCTGGAGCGCTCCGACGCGCTGCACACCGGACAGTTCCGAACACGCTCGTCCGTCGACCCTGACGTAAGCCGACGGCCGGCATCACCTCGCAACGCAGGAGACCGATCCATGAGCCAGCCTCCCGGCTACGGCCAACCGCCTGAGGGTGACCCGTACGGCCAGCAAGGCCAGTACGGATACGGCCAAGGTCAATACGGCAACGATCAGAACTACGGCCAGCCCCCGCAGCAGCAAGGTGGCTACGACCAGGGTTACGGCCAGCAGCAGGGTTACGGCCAGCAGGGCTATGACCAGGGTTACGGCCAGCAGCAAGGTGGTTACGACCAGGGCTATGGCCAGCAGCAGGGTTACGGCCAGCCCGGCGGCTACGACCAGGGCTACGGCCAGCCTCCGCAGCAAGGCGGCGGGTATGACCAGGGTTACGGCCAGCAGGGCGGCTACGGCCAGCCCGGTGGCTATGACCAGGGTTATGGCCAGCAGCCCGGCGGCTACCCGCAGCAGGGTGGCTACGGCCAGCAGCCCGGCGGCTACGGCCAGCCCGATCCATACGGTCAGCAAGGCGACCCGTATGGCCAGCAGGGATATGCGCCGCCTGCCGTCCAGACCGGTCCGCGTCAGCTGTCGGCGAGCCTGCAGCTTGATGACGGTTCGAACCGCACGTACTCCCTGAAGCAGGGCGGAAACGTGGTCGGCCGTGGTCAGGACGCGGACTTCCGGCTGCCCGACACCGGTGTTTCCCGTCGTCACCTCGAGATCACGTGGGATGGCCAGAGTGCCACACTCGCAGACCTCGGTTCGACGAACGGCACCACGGTGAACGGCACTCCGGTGCAGACGTGGCAGCTGGCTGACGGCGACGTCATCCGCATCGGTCACTCGTCCCTAGTGTTCCGCACCCAGGGCTGACGTTCAGTCGTTCGCAGGGCTTGAATACAGTCTCTGTATTCAAGCGGTGTCGGCTGCGATTTTCAGGGAGCGGTCACAACAGGTGCCAGAGCTGGTGATGCAGTTGACCAGAGCAGGGTTTCTCGTCCTGCTCTGGTTGTTCGTGGTTGCCGCGCTGAGGATTGTGCGCTCAGATCTGTACGCGGCGTCCGGGTTGAAGGTCGGGATCCCCGGGTTCCGCCGGGACAAGTCCGGCAAGGGTCGGGGCAAGGCGCCGCGGCAGCTCGTGGTGACCCACGGTGCACTCGCGGGTACGCGGATCTCGTTGGACGGACGGCCGATCATGATCGGGCGCGCCGATGATTCCACGCTTGTGCTGGACGACGACTACGCGTCCACGCGGCATGCGCGGATCTCGCTGCGCGGGACCGACTGGTATGTCGAGGATCTGGGGTCGACGAACGGCACGTACCTGGATCGCGCGAAGGTGACGGCGCCCATGCGGGTGCCGCTGGGGGTTCCTATCCGCATCGGCAAGACGGTGATTGAGCTGCGCTCATGACCCTTGTCCTCCGTTACGCGGCTCGCAGCGACCGGGGCCTGGTGCGTTCGAACAACCAGGACTCCGTGTACGCGGGACCGCGCCTGCTCGCGCTTGCGGACGGGCTTGGGGGACACGCCGCCGGTGAGGTGGCGAGCAAGGTGGTTGTCGGCGCGTTGGCGCCGTTGGATGACGACACGCCTGGTGAGGACCTGCTCGGCCCGTTGCGCGACGCCACTGTCGCGGGCAACAACGCGATTTCCGAGCTGGTGACGAGCGATCCCGAACTGGACGGGATGGGCACCACGCTGACGGCGATGTTGTTCGCAGGCAACCGAATCGGCTTGGTGCACGTTGGGGACTCACGCGCGTACATGCGCCGCGGCGAGGTGTTCTCGCAGATCACGCACGATGACACGTTCGTGCAGTCGTTGATCGACGAGGGCCGGATCACCGCGGAGGAGGCGTCGAGCCATCCACAGCGATCGTTGTTGTTGCGTGCTTTGACCGGCCATGACGTCGAGCCGAGTCTGACGGTTCGCGAGGCACGGGCCGGCGACCGGTATCTGCTGTGCTCCGACGGGCTTTCCTCGGTTGTGAGCTTCGAGACGCTTTCCGAGGCGATCCAGATCGAGGATCCGCAGGCTTGCGCGGACCGCATGATCGAGTTGGCGTTGAAGGGCGGCGGCCCGGACAACGTGACGGTGATCATCGCCGACGTGGTGGACGTGGACTACGGCGACGACGATCCGATCGTCGGTGGCGCCGCTGGTGACGGCCGCGAGGACCCGCCTCCGCCGGACTCGTCCGCGTCGCGTGCCGCGGCGATGACCGCGGCGGCGCAGCCACGCCCGGAGCCGCGCAAGATCGACCAGCCCGAGCCTGAGGATCCGAAAGCCAAGGGCCGCAAGCGGTTGAAGATCGCCGCGCTGTCCCTTGTGGTGCTGGTGCTGCTGGTCGCGGGCGCGTTCACGATCCGGTACATCGTGCTGCGCAACTACTACGTTGGTGAAGGAACCGGCGCCTACAAGGGCGAGATCGCGATCTTCCAAGGTGTTCCCGGCAGCGTGCTGGGTATCCCGTTGCAGCGTGAGGTGCAGGGTTCCTGCGACCCGGCGCTGGACAAATGCAACAAGCGGTACGTCGATCAACTCGACGAAGCCGGCAAGGCGACCGTGCTCGGCGGTAGCAACACTTATGGCAGCCTGAATGAAGCGCGTGAGTTCATAAACCGGCTGCGGACCGAGAACGTCCTCGATCCGTGTCCCGATGTGATCGCACAGCAGCAACAACGACAGAACCAGTCGGCGACGTCCACGCCGCCGACGGACCCGGCGAACCCTGAGGTGGCACCGAGCGTGCCGACTTCGGCGCCGCGTCCCGGTGTGGACTGCCGGCCCGAGCACAACGAGGGTGGCGGCGGCTAATGGCGCAACCGGTTCCCGTCGGGGCGGGTCCGGCGACGGCGACCGGGCAGGGCAACAACAGCAACCCCGCGATGCAGCCTGTGGCTCCGACGCGGCGGAGCACAGAGTTGTGGATGCTCGCCTTCGCCGCCGCACTCGTCACCGGCGCGCTGACGTTGGTCTCGATCAACCAGAAGCAACAGCTGACCATCCAGATCCTCTGGTACGGCCTGGCGTTCATGGCGGCGTTCGCGATCACGCACGTCGCGGTGCGCAAGTGGGCGCCGTACGCGGATCCGCTGATCCTGCCGTGTGTGGCGCTGCTGCACGGGTTCGGCCTGGTGATGATCTACCGGATCGACCTGGCCAAGGCAGAGCAAGCGCTTGCCAGAGCTCGGGAGTACACCGCGTCCGCGCCGAAACAGGTGCTGTGGACGGCGATCTCCCTGGTGCTGTTCCTCGCCGTGCTGTTCATCGTGCGCAACCACCGCGTACTGGCCAAATACGGCTACACCGCCGGTCTTGTCGGCCTGTTCGCGCTGGCGCTGCCCGCGCTGCTGCCCGCCAGCATCTCGGAGGCCAACGGCGCCAAGGTGTGGCTGAAGCTCGGCATCTTCTCCATCCAGCCAGGTGAGTTCGCGAAGATCCTGCTGATGGTGTTCTTCGCGTCGTTCCTGGTGTCCAAACGCGACTTGTTCATGGTGGCAGGCCGCCGGTTCCTCGGTCTGGAGCTGCCACGGGCGCGTGACCTCGGCCCGATCCTGGTCGCGTGGGGCGTCGCGATCGGCGTCCTGGTCTTCGAGAAGGACCTCGGCACCTCGCTGCTGATCTTCGGCATCGTCCTCGCGATGCTCTACGTGGCAACGGAACGCGCCGCGTGGGTGATCATCGGCCTCGCCCTGTTCATCGGTGGCGCGCTGATCGCGTTCTCGCTGTTCACGCACGTCCAGCAGCGTGTGGCGAACTGGCTGACGCCGATGAACAACGAGGTGTACGAGCGGCTCGGCGGCAGCTACCAGATCGCGCAGGGCCTCTTCGGCCTCGGCACCGGCGGGATGGCCGGCACGGGTCTTGGCGCCGGACGGCCGGACATCGTGCCCGAGGCGAGCACCGACTTCATCACCGCGGCGATCGGCGAGGAGCTCGGCTTCATCGGCCTGGCCGCGCTGCTGATGGTGTACATGATCCTGGCCATGCGCGGGCTGCGTAGCGCGGTTGCCGTACGCGACAGCTTCGGCAAACTGCTGGGTGGCGGTCTTTCGTTCGCCATCGTCATGCAGCTCTTCGTCGTGGTCGGCGGCGTGACCGCGCTGATCCCGATGACCGGTATCACCGCACCTTTCCTGTCGTACGGCGGTTCTTCACTGCTGGCGAACTACATCCTCATAGCCTTGCTGTTGCGGATATCCGACGCCGCTCGGCGGCCACAGACCGGTTCGCGCCCGCGGCCGGTTCAGCAGGCACCAATCGCGGAGGCCAGCACGGTGATGGTGGAGCGGCCGTCATGAACACACCTCTTCGCCGGGTCGGTCTGACCATGCTCGTGATGGTCGTGTTGTTGCTGGCCAACATCACGTACATCCAGATGGTCAAGGCCGATGACTACCGGGCCGATTCGCGCAACCAGCGGGTGCTGTTCGACGAGTACTCCCGTGAGCGCGGCAAGATCATCTCCAGCGACAACAAGCTGGTCGCGACGGTCACACCGACCAATGACCGGCTGCGCTTCCTGCGCCAGTACCCGCTCGGCGCGGCGTTCGCGCCGATCACCGGGTACTACTCGGTCCGGTACGGCTCGCGTGCGCTGGAGCGGTCGGAGAAGGAGATCCTGGACGGGTCGGATGACCGGCTGTTCGTGCGCAGGCTCTCGGACCTGATCACCGGTCGCGACCCGCGCGGCGGCAACATCCAGACCACCGTCGACTCACGCATCCAGCAGGCCGCGTACGACGCGATGATCTCGGCAGGCTACACCGGTTCGGTCGTCGCGATCCGGCCGCAGACGGGCGAGATCCTCGCGATGGTCTCCACACCGTCCTACGACCCGAACCCGCTGTCGTCACACAACGGCGACGAGCAGGAGAAGGCGTGGACCAGCTACCGGGACGACAAAGCTAAGCCGCTGACCAACCGGGCGATCCAGGAGACCTACCAGCCTGGTTCGACCTTCAAGCTCGTCGTCACGGCGGCCGCGCTGGAAGACGGCATGACCAAGGACGAGCAGCTCACCGCAGCGCCCAGCGTCAAGCTGCCGGGGACGCGCGACGCCACCCTGGAGAACTTCGCAGGCAGTCACTGCGGCCCTGGTGACGCTCCGACGGCCACACTGGAGCTCGCGCTGTCGGTGTCGTGCAACACCGCGTTCGCTGAACTGGCAGGCAAACTCGGTGCGGACAAGCTGCGTGAGCAGGCCACCAAGTTCGGCATCGGACAGCCCGACCTGCAGATCCCGATGGGCGTCGCGGAGTCCAACATCGGCCCGTTGCCGGACGCGGCCTCGCTCTACCAGACCGGCATCGGCCAGCGTGACGTCCGGCTGACCCCGTTGCAGGACGCCATGATCGTCTCGGCGATCGCCAACGGCGGCACGCTGATGCGCCCACAGCTCGTGCAGAAAGTGCTGGCACCGGATCTCTCGGAGATGGGGAAGTTCCACGCCGACGAGCTCGGCAGGGCGATGTCGACGTCCAACGCGGCCGTGTTGCGCGACATGATGAAGAAGTCCGAGGACAACACCAGGGGCAACGGCAAGGTCAACGGCCTGACCATCGCGTCGAAGACCGGAACCGCCGAGCACGGCACCGATCCGAAAAACACCCCGCCGCACGCTTGGTACGCCGCTTTCGCACCGGCGGACAACCCACAGATCGCTGTCGCCGTCCTTGTTGAGAACGGTGGAAACCGCGGGCTCGCGGCAACCGGTAGCAGCGTGGCGGCTTCGGTCGGCCGGGCCACCATCAACGCGATGCCGGGAATCGGAGGTAGGTGAGCATGCTGACGTCGGGGCAGCTGCTTGCCGACCGGTATCGGTTGGTGCGGCGCATCGCCGTCGGCGGCATGGGTGAGGTGTGGGAGGCCGCCGACACTCGGCTGGACCGTGCCGTCGCTGTGAAGGTGCTCAAGCCGGAACTCTGTGGCGACGCGGAGTTCCTGCACCGGTTCCGCACCGAGGCGCGGACGATGTCCTCGCTCAACCATCCCGGAATCGCCTCCGTGCACGACTACGGCGAGACAGCCGCGACACCGGACGGCCCGCAGGACACCGCGTACCTGGTGATGGAACTGGTCGAGGGCGAGCCGCTGGCGTCGATCCTGGCCAGGGAGGGCCGGATCAACGCGGACCGCACGCTCGACATCCTCGAGCAGGCGGGTAACGCTTTGCAGGCCGCGCACGCTGGCGGTTACGTGCACAGGGACGTCAAGCCGGGCAACATCATGATCACGCCGGTCGGCGTGGTGAAGCTGACCGACTTCGGCATCGCCAAGGCCGCCGACGCGGCGCCGGTGACCAGGTCGGGCATGGTGATGGGAACGGCCCACTACATCGCGCCGGAGCAGGCACTCGGCCACGACGCCGAGCCTGCCAGCGACGTGTACTCACTGGCCGTGGTCGGTTACGAGTGCCTGATGGGGCACCGGCCGTTCCTGTCGGAGAACGCGGTCACGGTGGCGATGATGCACATCCGCGACATCCCGCCGCCGCTGCCACCGGATGTTCCGCCTGGCGCCAGGGCGGTCATCGAGGCCACACTCGTCAAGGACCCGCGCCAGCGCTACAGCAACGGTGGCGAGTTCGCCGCGGCGGTCGCCGCGGTCCGTGCCGGTCGTCCGCTCCCAACACCGTCGGGAATGGCGTTGGCGGCCGCGCACCCAGTGACACCTCATGGCACACATCCCGGGACACATCCGGGCATCGTGCCCGCCGGCATGCCCCAGCCGATGGTGCACGGCACTGGTTCGTTCCCGTTGCCACCCCGCCGGCCGCGTCGCGGCAGCCGGGCATGGTTGTGGACTTTGCTCGCGTTGCTGCTGGTAGCGCTGGCTGTGCTGGCTGTGTGGGCGGTCCCGAGGCTGACCGGGTCCAGCTCCCGCTCACCTGGCTCGCCCAATCCGGTCGGCGGCACCGCCACGCAGGCGACCCCCGGGGTCAGTTTCCCGGCGGACGGACCGGCATATGGTGAGCCCAACGGACAGGGCCGGCCGCCCGTGGTTCTGGTGAAAGCCGGGGAACTGCTCGGCCACCCCGCCTCGGAAGTAGTCGAGCGGTTACGGGAGGCTGGTCTCCAACCGGATGTTCGATCGCTACGGTTGTCAGGCGAACCGTCGCACGACCTGCGGACGTGCTACGTGACAAGCGTGCAGCCGATCGGACAGGTGGACCAGGGGTCGAAGGTGACTGTTGAATGCGACCCTGACAGACAGCCACCTGGTTGAAAACGGCCTGGCGGACCAGCAAGAGCGGGCATGATGGGACCGAGAAGTTGACTAGGAGCGGGACTACGCAGCGATGACGACACCGCGACTGCTCTCCAATCGCTATGAGCTGGGCGAGACGCTCGGCTATGGCGGCATGTCCGAGGTTCACAAGGGCCGTGACGTTCGGCTCGGTCGTGACGTCGCGGTGAAGGTGCTGCGTGCCGACCTGGCAAGGGACCCGCAGTTCCAGGAACGTTTCCGGCGCGAGGCCCAGAACGCGGCCGCGCTCAACCACCCCGCGATCGTCGCCGTCTACGACACCGGCGAGACGCGCACCGAGTACGGCCCGCTGCCGTACATCGTGATGGAGTACGTCGACGGACGGACCCTGCGCGACATCGTCAAGACCGAAGGCCCGCTTCCCGGTCAGCGCGCCATGGAGATCATGGCGGACGTCTGCGCGGCACTGGACTTCTCCCACCGGCACGGCATCGTGCACCGGGACGTCAAACCAGCCAACGTCATGATCACCAAGACCGGCGCGGTCAAGGTGATGGACTTCGGTATCGCCCGCGCGGTGCACGACGGCCAGGCGGCCGTCACGCAGACCGCCGCGGTGATCGGCACCGCGCAGTACCTTTCGCCCGAGCAGGCCCGTGGTGAGGCCGTCGACGCGCGAAGTGACGTTTACGCAACGGGTTGCGTGCTGTTCGAGTTGCTGACCGGCGAGCCGCCGTTCACCGGTGACTCCCCTGTCGCCGTTGCCTACCAGCACGTTCGGGAAGACCCGCGCAAGCCGTCGCAGCTCAACTCCCGGGTCAGCCCGCAACTGGACGCGATCGTGCTGAAGGCGATGGCCAAAGGTGCGGCCAACCGCTACCAGTCGGCCGCGGAGATGCGGATGGACATCGTCCGCGTGCTGTCCGGGCAGCGCCCGTCCGCGCCGATGGTGATGACCGACGACGACCGCACCGCGATGCTGGGCCAGCAGACCCGGGTCAACGACGTCCCGCGCGGCAGACATCGGCCGGATTCGATGGCCGACGACTACGACGACTACGACGCGTCGGAAGAAGAGCGGAAACGGAAGCGCCGCAAGGCATGGATGACCGCACTGATCACCTTGCTGGTGGTCGCGGTGATCGTGCTCGGCATCTGGCTGACGACGAAACTGTTGTCCGGCAACAACTCCGGTGCGGAGTTCGTCGATCTGCCCTCGGTGAAGGGGGCGCAGGAGAACCTCGCCCGCAACCAGCTGGAGCAGGCGGGCTTCAAGGTCACCATCGCTGGCGTCAAATGTGAGCCGCCTGGCCCCGGCCAGGCGGCTCCGTGCCAACCGGAGGACGTCGGCACGGTCATCCAGCAGGACCCGGCGCCCGGCAAGGTCGAGGCCGGCAAGACGGTCACGCTGACCATCGGCCGCAGCGCGAGCTCGGTGCAGGTGCCGGACGTGCGTGGCAAGACCAAGGAAGACGCCACGAGAGCGCTGCAGCAGGCCGGTCTGCAAGCCTCGCCGGACGAGACCACAGAGGACACCACCGACTCGAAGCTGATCGGCAAGGTCTCCAGCACCCAGCCGCCGATCGGCGTCGAGGTGCCCAAGGGCTCGACGGTCAAGCTCGTCGTCGGCAAGCAGCCGGCCCAGGTGGACGTGCCGGACGTGGTCAACCAGGACTTCGAGGCCGCCAAGACCAACCTGGAGAACGAGGGCTTCAAGGTCACCCGCAGCGATGTGGACTCCGACAAGCCCAAGGGCATCGTGGTCGCGATGAGCCCGAAGAAGGCACGGCCGGGCGCCACGATCACCCTGCAGGTCTCCAAGGGCCCGACGGAGGACCCGAACCAGATCCAGATGCCCAACCTGGTCGGCAAGAACGAGAACGCCGCCCGCCAGGAACTGCGCAACCTTGGCTGGGAAGGTGACTTCAGAGTCGACCCTGACGACACCAACGACGTGTCCAAGCTTGGCCAGGTCGCGGAGCAGGACATATCGCCTGGGACGAAGATCGCCAAGAACCAGACCGTCAACGTGAGAGTGTTCAGAGACTTCAAACCGGGTAGCACACCCTGACGCCTTGCGGTGTGTGATCCATGGTTTTGTATGTTGTTGCCCCGAGATCTGGCCTGGCGGTACCTGGGCGCCGCAATGCCCGGAAAGGCGGAATGCAATGGTTGGGCGACTTCGCACAGCACTAGCCGGCTTCATTGAGAGTCCACGCTGGCCATGACCCTTGCGCTGAAGTACGCGGCACGTAGCGACCGAGGGTTACACCGGTCCAACAACGAGGACTCGGTGTACGCCGGGCCGCACCTGCTCGCCATCGCGGACGGGATGGGCGGGCACGCCGCGGGAGAGGTTGCCAGCAAGGTGGTCATCGCCGCGCTTGCGCCTCTCGACGAGGACGTCCCCGGCGACGATCTGCTCGGCAAGTTGCACGAGGCAGTTGTCTCGGGCAACGACACGATCGCGGAACTGGTCGATCAGGACCCCGACCTTGAAGGCATGGGGACCACGCTGACCGCGATCCTGTTCGGCGGCGGCAGACTCGGCCTGGTCAACATCGGGGACTCCCGTACCTACCTGTTGCGCGACGGGCAGTTCAACCAGATCACCCGGGACGACAGCTTCGTGCAGTCGCTGCTGGACGAAGGCCGGATCACGCCCGAGGAAGCGCTCACACACCCGCAGCGCTCGCTGGTGCTGCGCGCGTTGGTCGGTCACGAGGTGATCGAGCCGACCCTGCAGGTCAGGGAGACCAGGGCGGGCGACCGGTACCTGCTGTGCTCCGACGGGCTGTCGGACGTGGTCGGCTTCGAGAAGCTGGCCGAGACAATGCAGATCGCCGACAGGCAGGCCTGCGCGGACAAGATGATCGAGCTCGCGTTGCAGGGCGGCGGCCCGGACAACGTGACTGTGATCGTCGCGGACGTGGTTGAAGAGGAACCGCAACCCCAGGCCACGCAAGCGTTCGAGTCTTCGAACAACCACATGCACCCGGTCGGCCCGACGACGTCACCGCCGCGGCCGCCGGTCCAGATGCCGCCCCAGCAACCACCGCCGCATCAAGCCACGATGCAGCAACCGCCGCAGCAACCGCAGAAGAAGAAAAAACGCGGCCGCAAGATCGCGATCATCGTCGCGGTGTCGGTCATCTTCCTCGCGTTGATCGGGGCGGGCATCCGGTACCTCGCGTACACCAACTACTACGTGGGTGTCAGCGACGGCGGGGAGATCGCGATCTTCCAAGGCGTCCGCGGCACGGTGCTCGGCGTCGGACTGCACCGCAAGGTCGAAGGCTCGTGCGCACCCGCGGCAGGCCCGGACTGCCGTCCACTTCGGATCGAAGACCTCGGTGCGACCAACACGACACGGGCCAACGAGGGCTTCCCGGTCAACGACCTCGAAGCGGCACGGCGGACGATCAACACGTGGCGCAGCGAGGACCAGCAGCCGGAGCCGCAGCAGCCGGTGAACTGCCCGACGCCACTGCCAGGGTCGTCCGCGACCAGCACGCCCACCGACGTGCCGTCGTTGCCAGGCGAGACGCCGCCGGGCAGCAGCACTCAGCCGAGCTGCTAGCGGACCGCAGCAGCCTCGGTGAGCGTGCGCATCCCGCGCTCGAGCTCGGCCACCTTGTGCTCGGGCACCGGGTGGCCGCAACCGGCAAGCCAGTTCGCCAGCATCCGGTGACCGCCGTCGGTGAGCACCGACTCGGGGTGGAACTGCACGCCTTCGATCGGCAGTTCGCGGTGCCGCATGCCCATCACGATGCCGCTCTCGGTCTTGCCGGTGACCTCGAACTCGGCCGGGATCGTCTCGGGCAGCACGGTGAGCGAGTGGTAGCGCGTCGCGGTGAACGGATCCGGCAGCCCGGCGAGGACGCCGGCGCCGTCGTGGTGCACCTGGCTGGTCTTGCCGTGCAGCAACTCCGGCGCCCGGTCGACAGTGGCGCCCCACGCGACGCCGATGGCCTGGTGGCCAAGGCAGACGCCCAGTACCGGGGTCTTCCGGTCGGCGGCCTGCTTGATCAGCTCGATGCTCCGGCCCGCCCGCTCGGGCGTGCCAGGACCAGGACTGACCAGAACGCCGTCGAACCCGTCGAGCTGGAGATCAGCGGAGTCGTTGCGCAGCACGACGCACTCCGCACCCAGCTGGGCCAGGTACTGGACCAGGTTGTAGACGAAACTGTCGTAGTTGTCGACCACCAGCACGCGCATGCCACCATGCTATTCGGCCACGGCCACTGCATTTCGGCTGACTCGAAAAAAGTGGTGCGGCCGTACCACTCTGCCCGTAGGCTGCCCGGTGTGAAGCGAGTGCTGATCTTCGACGCGGACGACACCCTGTGGGAGAACAACGTCCTGTTCGAGCGGGTGATCGACGACTTCCTCGACTGGCTTGCCCACCCGACGATGGACAAGGCCCAACTGCGACCGATCCTCGACGACATCGAGCGAGCCAACATCGTCACGGTCGGCTACGGCAGCAAAGCCCTGCTGCACAACCTCCGGGACACGTTCTCGCACCTCTACGAACGCGAAGTGTCCGCCGAGGAGAGCAGGCAGATCGAGGAGCTGGCAGTCACCCTGATCGACCACCGCGTCGAGCTGATCGAAGGCGTCCCGGACACCCTCACCGAGCTCAGCAGCCGCCACGACCTGCTGATGCTCACCAAGGGCGACACCGACGAGCAGCAGCGCAAGATCGACCACTCCGGTCTGGCGCACCACTTCCAAAGCATCCACATCGTCGCCGAGAAGGACCTGGACACCTATCGGCGGCTGGCCAAGGAGCTGACCCTGGACGTCGGCAACACGTGGATGATCGGCAACTCACCGAAGTCGGACATCCTGTCGTCGAGGGCAGCGGGCATGAACGCCGTCTTCATCCCGAACGTGCACACCTGGGTGCTCGAAGAGGACGAACTCGATCCGAGCGATCAGGGCGTACTGCACCTGGAGAGGTTCACCGACCTCCTCAAACACTTCTGACGCGTCGCCCCGGTAGCACTCAGGTCATTCCTCGGTCGTCACGTTGTTGAACCAGAGCTTTGGCTCCAGCCACGGGAAGACCACGAACAGCAGGAGTGCGATCACACCGAGGATCAGGATCGTGGCGATCGTGATTCTGACCGCCAGCGGGCCGGGGATCTTGCGCCAGATCCAGCCGTACATCAGTCGTTCTCCGAAAGGGCGGGGGGCAGCTCGTTGGGTGCGGCCGGGTTCTTCGCTGCCTGGTCGGTCAGCACGAGGTGCACGATGAGCCGCTGTGCGTCCGAGAACTTCGGGTGGCACGTGGTGAGGGTCATCAGTGCGGCGCCCGGTTTTGTGCCGGGAGCGGCGTACGGAACGGGCGAAATGACCCCGCCCTGCGACGGCTTGACGATTTCCCGGCCGGAGACCTTGGCGTAGTCGGCGCCGAGCTTGTTCACGCGCTCACAGCGTGGGCTCTTGTTCTTCACCGAGTCCCAGTTTTTCGCCTCGCTGTCCAGCGGGAGCATCCGGTAGGTGAACCAGCTGGTGGAGGTCTCGATCACCACCGCGTCGCACGACTGCAGCAGGTCCAGGTCGTTGAACGGGGCGCCCTTGCCGACGCGGTGGCCCGCGACGGAGAAGTTGCCGTGCTCGCCCGGCAGCGCGGTGCCCTTGTAGTGGCCCGGTCCGCTCTCCAGGGTCTTGTCGTTGGTGCCTTCGAGCACTGTGAAGTGAAAATCCGGTCCGAACTTCGGGATGTAGAGCTTGGCGAAGCCCTTGCCGTCCTCCAGCTCGAACTTGTTGGTCCGCTCGCCGCCTTCGACGACGTCCGCGCCGGGGTGCTGCCACTGGTCGTCCAGCGCCGCGGTGGCTTCACGCTGCTTGCCCGCGGAGAAAAGATCCGTGATGTAGAGCTCGTAGACCACGAAGAGCAGCACGATCATGCCCGCGGTGATCAGCAGTTCGCCGATGTTCCGGACTACATTCCGGGCCCGGTCACCGCTCTGCGGCGGCCCGTCCTGCAGGTCGCCGTACAAGCGCCCAGAGTCGTAGTCACCCTCGTGAGTTCCCACTCGTACTCCCCTGGTGGTTCGCGAGCCTTTTCGACTACGTTAACGTGTTCCCACGGCGGCAGTTGCGGACCTCCGCTTGCCGCCGTATACGCACGCATAACGCCAGGCGAGGACACGATGCCCAAGTCCAAGGTTCGCAAGAAGAGCGTCTACACGGCGCCCGCCAGCGATCGCCGTACCCCGGTGAAGGTGCGTGGGGGCGGCCCTTCGCATCCGCTGTACATCGCGGTGATGCTCGGTGTCATGGTGATCGGCCTTGCTTGGCTGGTGGTCAACTACATCGCCGGGCAGGACATCCCGTTCATGTCCGACCTGGGGAACTGGAACTTCGCGATCGGCTTCGCGCTGATGATCGGCGGCCTGCTGATGACCATGCGGTGGCGCTGAAAACCTGCTGTTCACTCGGTCGCGGGACGCTGGACTACACCCGTTCAGCCCAGCGTCACTGAACCACAAGGATGTAACTCATCCCCAGTGTGGACAACTCTTGTGGATAAGTAGGACGCATCGTCACGTGACGTCACCAAAGGCCCGTCTTGTCTGGTCAACGCCACCGCTCCTGGTCGCTGTCGGCTGGGTGGCGACGGCCGGTGCAGCGACGTGGGCGCTCCTCAACGACGACACCGCGGGACGTGTCCTCGTCGGCCTGGCCGCGCTGGTCGCGGCATTGCTGGCGTTGCACGGCACGCTCGCGCGGCCGCGTCTGGCAGCCGACAGCAACGGACTTGTTCTGCGGCGATTCGCCAGCAGGAGGCAGTGGACGTGGGCTGAGGTCAACGTCCGGCTGGTGCGCACGCGCAGGCTCGGCCGCGAGGTGAGCACGCTTGAGCTCGACGCCGAGGACGACCTGGTCGTCCTCGGCTGGCTCGATCTCGGCGTCGCCCCTGAAGACGTCGCCGACGCGCTGCGCGAACTACGTACTTGATACCTGCCGGTAGCAGCTGACCTGCGAGTTCTCGTGGACGCACGTCGCGGGCCGGTCGAACCCGCTGTCCCGGACGAAAACCAGTCCGACCAGGACGACGAGCACCGCGAGCAGGGTCGCGACCTGCACTTTCGTCCGGATCTTGGCCGGTGGGTAGAGCAACCCCAGGGCGACCACGGCGCCGGTGATCAGTCCGCCGATGTGGCCGAAGATCGAGATGTTGGCGATCGTGAACGTGAAGACCAGGTTCAGCGCGATGATGCCCAGTGCGGGCGCGATCGGCAGTTTCAGCCGGAACACCGCGACCGCGAGCGCGCCCATCAGGCCGAAGATCGCGCCTGACGCGCCGGCCGTGTACCCGTAGTCGACGATCACCCTGCCCGTGCTCGTGCGGGAGGCCGTCTCGGGGTCGAACAAGAACACCATGACACTGCCGCCGAGCAAGGACACCAGGTAGAGCGCGAGGAACCGGACCCGTCCGAACAACATCTCCAGGTCACGGCCCACGATGTACAGCGACACCATGTTCACGACCAGGTGGATCACGCCGTAGTGCAGGAAGCCGTTGGTGATCAGCCGCCACCACTCACCGCCCGCGACCGCGGGCGGGTAGAGCACACCGAGTTCGAACGGATACGAGAACTGGTTGTTGCTGATGCTCTGTGCCTGCACGGCGGTCAGCACGAAGATCGCCACGTTCAGCACGAGCAAGATCGGCATCACGATCGGCTTCGTGTTCAGCTCCGCACCGGCGACAGTCACTGCGCGTCGCTGCGTACGCCTGCCCTCGTTCACGCAGTCGACGCACTGGTAGCCGACAGACGCTTCCCGCAGGCACTCAGGGCATGACGGCCGTTCACACCGGACGCAGCGCAGCCCCGTCGGCCGGTCCGGGTGCCGCACGCAGACTTCGTCAGCCACGCTCGATGACCACTCGGTTGATCACCACGTCCTCGACCGGCCGGTCCTGACCGGCGGTTTTGACGCGGGAGATGGCGTCGACGACGTTGCGCGACTCCTGGTCGGTGACCTCGCCGAAGATCGTGTGCTTGAAGTTCAGGTGTGGCGCCGGCTTGACCGTGATGAAGAACTGGGAGCCGTTGGTGTTCGGCCGGTTGATGTTGGCCATGGCCAGCAGGTACGGCTTGTTGAACTGCAGTTCCGCAGTGAATTCATCCGGCACGGTGAAGCCGGGACCGCCACGGCCGGTACCGGTCGGGTCGCCGCCTTGGATCATGAAGCCGTCGATGATCCGGTGGAAGATCGACCCGTCGTAGTAAGGGCCGGACGTGCCGCCCTGTGCGTTCTGCGGCGAATACTCCTTCGTGCCCTCGGCGAGCCCGACGAAGCTCTTCACGGTTTTCGGGGCGTAATCAGGGAAAAGGGCGATCCGGATGTCACCGAGCGTGGTCTGCAGGGTGGCCGTCACCTTGATCCCGACGAGTGATTCGTTGCTGTCTGCCACGCCCTCAATCGTGCCATCCAGAGCGAGAACGGTTCGGAAGGGGCAGGATGGGGAACCTGTCTATTAACTAATGACCCGCGACCCTATGGCGAGGTGAAGGCACATGACTCGGACCCCAGAGGCGGTGGACAAGGCCGTCGACGCGGTCCGCCGGGCGGAGCACAAGCTGGTCGAAAGCGCAGGAGATGTGGCGACCAAGACCCGCCGAACCCGCCGCAAGCTGGCACGCAAGGCCAAGGCCACCCGCAAGGACCTGGTGAAAAGCGCCAAGAAGGCCAAGGAGACGGCCCAGCAGCTGGCAGGCGCGGAACCCAAGCGCCGTCGCCGCTGGCCGTGGATGATCGCCCTGATCGTGGCGGCCGCCGGAACCCTGGCGGCAGTGGCCAAGGCCAAGGCGAGCTCGCAGGAGCAGGAAGAGGCGGTCACGCCGGAACCCCGCTCCGAGGACGAAAAGCCTGCCGAGACATCAAGGCAGCAGGACAACGGCCGCCCGCAACCAGCCAAATCAACCACGCAAACGAAGAAATAGCCGCCGGCAAACCCCTGTTCGCCCAACCTCGAAATTGGTGAACGGGGGTTTCGCCATGCGATTTCCACACGAACCGGCCCCGGCCGTGGTTCGTGAAAACGCTCGCGAGCGCAGCCAGGCCTTCTCTTGACGATTGGGCTTCGCAGGTTCCACCCGCGCCGCTCCTACTCAACCCCGAGTAACCAAGCGCGAACCCGCCCCAAACAGCCCCCGCCCATCCCGGGGGGCGACCCCGAGTCCATTCTATCGGGGATAAGGGCTGGTCAAAGGGTTACTGGGTGGTTGTGGACAAGGAGATTCACGAACGGGCCGTTGGTTCGAAGTTAACTCCGGTGCGTCACAGATTGGGTGAGGGCTGACTTTGTGGTGACGCTGAGTCAGAGGCCGAGGGTCGCGATGGCTTTTTCGGTGACGCGGCGGGCTTTGATCGACTGGGCTTGGTTCGTCGTAACGATCACGGCCGTGCCTTCCTTGGCCACCGCGTAGACCGAGCCCTTGTCCCCGCCCTTCGAACCGCCCTTCCAGCCCGCTGGCGAGCTCGCCGGGTTTGACGAGTCGATGGGGGCGGCTTCGTCCACGAGTGCCTTCGCGTTCTTCGCGGTGCCGACGTAGACCCGGACGGTGAGCTGGACGTTGCCGTCGGCTCGGTAGAAGAAGCACGCGGGGTGCGGTTTGTCCGC
Organism: Kibdelosporangium aridum; assembly: GCF_900176515.1. GTDB lineage: Bacteria > Actinomycetota > Actinomycetes > Mycobacteriales > Pseudonocardiaceae > Kibdelosporangium > Kibdelosporangium aridum. Next base: position 1,380,679 of record NZ_FWXV01000002.1, on the reverse strand, counting down.
GGAGATGCGGACCTTGGTGGCGCGCTGCCCGTTGGCCTCTGCGACGAAGGCGCTTTCCAGGTACGGGCATGGGCCGTCGGCCACGGGTTCCGGGGCAGGCGGTGGGCCTTCCGGTTGGGTGGTCGTCGGCGTTGTCCGCGTCGGCTGGGTGTTCTGCGGCGTGGGATCGGCGTCGGGGCTGGTCGAGCAGCCAGCCAGGCAGCACGCCAGCAACAGGGCTGAAGTCAGTCGCCTCATAGGTCCGCCAGTCAACCAGAGTCCTTCCGAGTGATCTCCCGGCACCTCGTTGAACCTTCTACAGCCACGCGGCGTAACTCCGTGCGCACCTTGCAATCCTGCATACGTAAGGGGTATGGATGGACGCCATCCTGAGGCGCAGGGAGGACCTGCTCTCAATTTTTCGGATCGTGGTCGGGTTGTTGTTCGTCAGCCACGGCGCCGCCAAGTTGTTCGGCGTGCTGGGTGGACGGACCGTCCAATTCGGGGCGTGGCCATCGTTTTACGCCGCCGTGATCGAACTCGTCGCCGGTGGAGCCGTGCTGCTCGGGATCGGAACCCGGGTGGCCGCGGTGATCTGCTCCGGTGAGATGGCCTATGCGTACTTCGTCAGTCATCAGTCGAAGGCGTTGTGGCCGATCGAGAACGGCGGTGAACTCGCCGCGATCTACAGCTGGACGTTCCTGCTCATCGCGTTCTTCGGACCGGGGACTTGGACGTTGTCCCGGTTGTGGAACAAGCGGAAGCAGACCGCGGAACCCGTGGCCGGCTGAGCGAGCACCCTGGGTCCTGGCAGCGTCGCCGGGACTCAGGGTTTGAGCAGACGGTCCAATTCGGCCGCGGAGTCGAGCACGATGCACCGCGAAACTCGTTCCGCCTCAGCGGCATCGCCTTGGGAGATGGCTTCGGCCTCCAGGCCGTGCCAGTCCAGCGCCGTCGTTTGCAGGTTCGGCGGCATCAGTTGCAGCTCGGCTCTGCCGTGCAACACCTCCGCGGTCACTTCGCCGACGTGGACGAACAAATCGTTGCCGGAGGCGACAAAGACTTGGCGGTGGAACGCGACATCGGCTTCGACGAACGCGGGTGTGTCGCCGGCGATAGCGTGCTTGCGCATCTCGTCCGCGAGCCGCAGCACTTCGCCGCGTTGTTCGTCGGATGCGTTGGTAGCGGCCAAACCCGCGGCCACCGGTTCGACAGCGGCGCGCAATTGGGACAGTTGACGGAGCAGTTCGGCTCGGTCGGAACCCGCCAGTCGCCAACGGATCAGTTGCGGGTCGAAGAGGTTCCACTCGGCGACCGGTAACACGATGAGCCCGATCTTTGGCCTGCTACGAACCATCTTCAGCGCTTCGAGCACCCGAACCGCTTCTCTGCCAACAGTTCGGGAGACGCCGTACTTCGTGGTCAGCTCGTCGAGCCGGAGCACCGTACCCGGCGGGTAGCGGCCGGAGGTCAGCGCGAGGCCGAGCGAGTCCAGCAGGTGTGCGTGCAGTGTCACCGGGACTCCAGGATCCGTTCGGCGACAACGAGGTCGTGGCCGAACGTGATCTTGAGGTTCCGCTGTTCACCGGGTACCCAGTGCACCTCGATGTCGGTGAACTGCTCGATACACGATGCCGTGTCCGTGCCCACGAACCCCTCCTCAGCCGCCCGCTCGTAGGCAGCGAGCAGGGGCGCCGCCAGAAAACCTTGTGGTGTCTGGACCGCGACCAACTCGTCGGTGATCGGGGTGACGTGCTCGCCGGTTGCCAGTGCCAGATCCTCGCTCACCATGCCAGGAATCGCGCCGCCATACTTTCTCGCAGCTTGCAGCACAGCCGCAACAAGTTCCGGACTGACCAACGGACGGGCGCCGTCATGGATGAGCACGGCGTCGATCTCGCCGGCTTTGATCCGGCCGGCGAGGTGCCTGAGTGCGGCGAGTTCCGAGCCCTGCCGGGTGTCGCCCCCGGAGACCACGTCGACATCCATGCCGGCGACGACCTTTTCGACGTGGTCGACGTCCTGCGGCCGGGTCACCAGCACAAGCGGCCCGATGTCCGGGTGACTGGCGAACGCTTCGAGCGACCACGCCAGCACGGGTCGGCCGGCGATCGGCAGATACACCTTGTTGATGTTCCGGCCGACACGTGTGCCGGAACCGCCAGCCAAGACCACTCCGGCCGCCTGAGTCATGCCCACGATCATCTCGCGTTGTTTCACGTTGAACCAAGCGACTGGCGGATCTGGGCAAGCAGCTGCGCCACTCGCCGGTCGGCGGGCGCACCCGGTCGGTGGATCGCGTAGTACGGCACCGGGGGCAAGTCGGCGATCGGTACTTTCGCCAGCTCGGTCCGTACGCATCCGTTGACGACGGCGGCGCCGACCCCCAACTCGACGAAGTGCACCATCAGCGGCCACCCGCCCGCCTCGACCGCGACCTCCCACTCAATGTCCGCGACTGACCGCAGACGTTCGAGCGTCACTCTCAACGGCTGTGACGGCAACGGCAGAACCATCCGCATCCCCGCGAGGTCGCTCAGACGGATCTGCTCGCGTTGCGCGAGCGGATGATTGTGCGGCACGACCAGTACCTGGTCGTACGTCGCGAGCTTGACGGTCTCCAGGTCGTCGGGCAGTTCGTCCAGTACCGAGATGCCTAGTTGCGCACGTCCGTCGCGGACCAACGCCAACGTCTGCGCTCGCGACGCGGTGAACAGGCGCAGCCGCTCGGACTCGCGGGCGATCACGTCGCCCAGGAGGTAGAGGTACGCGCCTTGCCCCGCAGCGAGTGTGACTCTGCGGCGCTCACCAGCCAATTCGCTGAGAAACTGGTCGAGCTGATCCGCTCGTTCTCGGGCGAACCGCGCCAGCGCCTCGCCTTCGGCCGTCAGCACCAGCCGTTTGCCGTGACGCACGTACAGCGGTCGACCGACGGCTTCGGCGAGTTTGCGCACCTTGACGTGCAGTGCTGGCTGCGAGATGTGCAGCTCACGCGCGGCGGCGGTGAAGTTCAGCCGCTCGGCGAACACCAGGAACGCCGGGAGCGACTCACCCGGGAACATAACTTGAAACTATAGTCACGCGGACTTCGCTAGTTCAGATTGAGCTCACGATGCCGCACGCTGATCACATGAGAAAGGAGTTACGACTCGGCGTGGACTTCGGCCGAGTGATCAACGACGGAGCGTCGCACCCAGGCGGCGACGACACGGTGTTCCTCAGCGGCACCTTCGAAGACGCGATGCGTACCCCCGCCATGCCCGGTGCGTTCGAGACGCTCGCCCGGCTGACCGAGCTGTTCGACGGCAAGGTCTGGATTGTCTCCAAGGCGGGCGAACGGATCGAGAACCGGACAAGGCAATGGTTGGACTACAACGGTTTCTGGACCGCGACCGGGATTTCCCCTGCCAATGCGCGGTTCTGCCGCAAACGTCCGGAGAAAGCCGTGCACTGCAAGCGGCTTGGCATCACGCACTTCATCGACGACCGGCAGGACGTGTTGCGGCACCTGCGGGACACCGTCGAGCACCTCTACCTGTTCGGGCGACAGCGCTCACAACCGCCCGAGTGGGTCGTTCCCACACTGACCTGGGCGGACGTGGAAACCGCTGTCACTGAAGGAATCTCGGCGGAACCTCGGCAACGAGCCACACGCCGTTCGCGGAAAGCCGGAACTCGTACCCTTCGGCGTGCATAGCTCCTGCTTGCACGACAAGGACAACCGGCTTTCCCTTTCTGGAGCCGACACGTTTCGCAGTGTCCACGTCGGACGAGAGGTGAACGTCGTGGCGCGCCATCGGTTTGAGCCCTTCGGCCCGGATGCGTTCGACGTTCGCCGCTCCGGTCCCGTGATACAGGATCTCCGGTGGTTCGGCGGGAACGAGTCCGAGATCGACGGTGACCGAGTGTCCCTGGTTCGCCCGAATCCTGTTGCCCACCAATGTGAAACGCTGCTTGTCGTTGCTCGCGACGACAAGCTCCAACTCGTCACGCGTAATCACGACACCGTGCCGCGCACACGCCGCGAGCAGGTCGTCGACGTCGACCCAGCCGCCTTCGTCCAATGTGAGCCCGATGTCGGCGGGCCGATGCCGCAGGTGCCGCGACAGGAACTTCGACACCCGGACAACGTTCACGCGCGCAGTTCCTTCAGCAACTCCCGCACGCGGTCCATGATGACGTCGGTGACTTCACGCAGCAGTTCACCGTCGACCTCGCGGCCCCGGTAGTCGCTCAGGTCCATCGGCGCACCGATGACCATGTTCACCGGCTTGCGCGGAAACGGCCGGAACCGCCTGCGCCTGCTGTCGAAGATCTCCCGCGTTCCCCACCGCGCAGCCGGAATCACCGGAACATCATTGGCCAGCGCCAACCTCGCGACCCCGGTCCTGTTGTCCAGCGGCCACCCGTCCGGATCCTGCGTCAACGTGCCCTCGGGGTAGATCACCACAACCCGGCCCGCCTTAAGCGCATCGTGCGCCCCACGCAAACTGTCCCCAGCCTTGGCCGTACCGCGAAAAACCGGAATCTGCCCGGCGCCATCGAGCACCCGGCTGAGGAACGGGATGTTCCACAACGTGTGCTTGGTGAAGAACCGCGGCACACGGCCCTGTTCATGCACAAAGATCGCATCGATGATCGGATCGATGTACGAAGGATGGTTCAGCACGAGCAGCGCGCCACCCTGCTGCGGCAGGTGCTCGGCACCCCCGATGGTCCGCCGGCTCAACGCCCACGTGAACGGATAAAACACCGAGGCGAACAGCCCCACCCAGAACCCACCGCGCTCCCGCACACCAGCGACGATACCTGGCACTTGGTCAACAGCAATGCGTCAACAGAACCCCTGCGGCAGGCTCAACACCCTTCGGCAGTTAACTGGTCAACTTGGGCCCGCCTTCGCATCACTAGTACAGCAAGCGGATAACGTGCAGAAATATGGCGTCTTCGACAACAACTCGACCATCTTGAGGCTCTTCAGGACACGTCATCGCTTGTGAGCATTGGTATGCGCGATTGCTCGCGGGTACTGCACGCCTCTAGCGTGGCCGCATAGCTGAGCTTGTCGACCACGGAGGGGGAACGGTGACTCGTATGCACCCAGACGCACTGGTGGCCCGCGTCCACATAGCCAGAACATTGAACGTATCTCGTGCCGCGGTAACCAAATGGACCCAAGAGCCAACTTTTCCAAGGCCGCTCCTGACCACCGATGGGGAGCTCTACCGCTGGCGCGAGGTACTCGCCTGGCTCGGCCAACGCGAGATAGCCACGCGGAACCGCAACCCGGACGAGCCGCCAGGAACGACCTATGCAGACCGGGCCGCAAGTAATGAGGCAGATCAAGACCCGTCCGTCTCAGCACCAGCAGCGTTGGTCGCATCCAGCAAAGTCGACCCCACGCGCCGCGTCGACGACCTCCGTGGATCGCTTTCCACACTCGTGCGCGGAGAAGCCGCGCCAGTCGACTACGTCAAGTTGGTGATGTGCACGGTCGTGCTGCAATCACAGTCGTCTGCCCGCTGGCAGGCTGTTCGGCAGTACGCCCCAGCGAACAAGAACCCGGCAGAAGCCCAGCGACTGATTTCCCGCATCGGGCGAGCGACCGACGAAATACTCAGGGAGTTGGGGCAGACACCCGGAATCGCCGCCGAAGTCGCAAGGTTGCGACCTCGATCGTTCGAAGACGTCCAAGAGTTCCTGCGGCGCACGGATTGCTTGCCGCCAACTGTGTTCCCACTCCTGCTCGACTGGTACGGACGCGAGCTTCCAAAGCAGACAGTCCACACTCCCGAATCGGTCACGCGTCTGCTGACTCAGTTGGCCTTGCAGAATCACCGGGCCGCCTCGATAACCGTCGACGACCCGTTCGCTCGTAGCGGCGAAATGCTTACGGCTGCGGCACAAGTCGTGAATCACAAGACAACGACCGTCCGCGGCGCGGGCGCTGATACAAGCTCATTGCTCGTGGCCAGCATGTCGCTGGTCTCGATGGGCGTCTACGCGGATCTGTGCACGGATGAGCATTCTCGGCCTGCCAAGGCCGACGTGGTGCTGACCAACCCACCGTTCAACTCCAGGAACGCCAGGTTCACCTCACGCGCAGACAGTGAGTGGATCCTCGGACCACCACCGAAGGGCAACGACAACTTCGGCTGGGTGCAAATCTGCCTTGAAGCACTGAAGCCACACGGCGTGGCAGCGATCGTGTTGCCCTACAACGTTACCCAGTCGGCCAATCCCATCGAAAAGGCGCTCCGGCACACCTTGGTCGAACAAGGTCATCTGGAGTGTGTCATCGCTTTGCCACCGCGGTTGTTCGCGAACACTCCCATACCGGTGTGCGTATGGATCCTTCGATTGAACGCCAAAGCTGATGGCGTGCTGTTCATTGACGCAAGCAAGACGGGTCAGCGGACTGGTCGAGGCAGATGCACGCTCACCGACGACGACCTGCGATTGATCACGAGCACCTACCTGTCGTGGCGAGCAGGCCGGGCACCGGAAGTGAGTGACCTCAGTGCCTGGATCGCGAAAGAGGACATCCACGCCAAAGGCGACGTGCTCTATCCCGGGCGATACGTCAAGAACAACGTGGCCAAGCCAGAAGACCTTCAGACCGCACGCGGGCGTCTGGACGAACAGTCGGGCAAGACGTACTCGGCTGATAAGCGAGTCCGCGAGGTACTGAAGGCGTACGACCGAACGCCGCCCCAGGATCTTGAGTGGAAGCGGTTGTTGCTCTCCGAGGTGTGTGACATCCAGACCGGCCCTTCTCCTCGGCCATTCTCGGATGCCATGCGTGAGCCGACGGTCGGCGCCGTAAGAGTCGTCGTCCCGAAGCATCTTCGCGACCACATTCTGGTTACGCCGGACGAGTTCATGGGCGAGAAGGAAGCCGCGCGATTCGCGAAATACAAGATCGCTGCAGGAGACGTTCTCACGATACGGACCGGCTCCATCGGACCAATCGTGCTCGTGCGTGAAGGACAATCCGGTTGGCTGATGAACCCAGCGCTGATCCGGCTTCGTCCGAAGGACACGAGTCGGAACGTGCTCGACCCCGGCTATCTGGTTGCGTACCTGCGGATGCTCGCGATCCAGGAGCTGCTGCGCGAGATCGGTGTGGCGACGGCGGTGCCGACGATGAGCAGCGAATCTCTCCGCCACCTGCCGGTGGCCTTGCCGTCATTGGCTGAACAACGCCGCATCAGTTCAACCCTCAAAGCCTTCGACGAACAGATCGCGGAACACCGACAACTCGTCGAAGCCGCAGCGATGACCCGAACAGCTCTCGCCGAACGGCTGCTCACCGGCGCGGCCGACAACCTCTGACTTCCTGCGCACCCCTTGAAAGGAACTTCCGTTGAACACCCGAGTCGCCGTGTGGCTCTTGGTGGCAGTCCTGTTCTCCCTGGTCATCGCCCTCTCGGCTGCACTGTTGAAGACCAAGGAAGGTGCCACAACCCCAAAAACGATCAGCTCATCAGCCATTGCCTTCGCCGGAACCATGACGCTGTGCATGACAGTCTTCGGAGTAACAGGCCTGATGTAGCTCCGAATGACGTGCCCTACACGAGACCAAAGTGCAAGAACCCTCAACAAGCAAAACCCCAGGCCACAAGCCTGGGGAGAAAGAAGCACCTAAACCGCGCTGGTCCCCACCCAACGCACCCAGCGCTGGTTCAGAAGGAGCAAGCACCGTGGGGGTTTGGGGGCTCGGCCCCCAAAAATTATGACGAGCCGACCCGGCGAAAGTTGCGAAGCAACTGAGCAGGGGTCGCCTAGAGGCGAGTGGAGACGAGGGGAATCGAACCCCTAACCCCTGCCTTGCAAAGGCAGTGCTCTGCCAATTGAGCTACGTCCCCGGGTGGGGCACCTTGACGGTGGCCCGTGGTGTGCGGGCCACCGGCTGAGGTTGGGTCTTACTTGGCGGCGCCGTTGTTGCCCGCGGGGGCGGTGGCCTCGCGCCACAGGTCGGCCTCGGCCTTCGCGGAACGGCTGCGGCGGACCACCAGGAAGATGGCGCCAGCGATAGCCACCAGTCCGAGAAGCTTCTTCACGTCAGGCCTCCTTCAGGCACATGCTTTGTTCCCCAAACGCATCCCCAACACTACGCGACCCACGCCGTGGGCGGGGGCGCGCAGCGCCTGCATTTCCCTGGGGGGCATGGGGGGCTGGGCCCCCCAAAATTATGACGATCGATGAAGGTTCGCAGCTCCGCTGCGAACACACGTCACCCAATCGATCGTGGGCCCAGGAGGACTTGAACCTCCGACCTCTTCGTTATCAGCGAAGCGCTCTAACCGCCTGAGCTATGGGCCCTTGGGAACGTCGAGAAGATTACCGCATGCCTTCCCGCGCCCCAAAACCGGTATCCCCTTTTGCTACTCCCGCTCCGCCAGGGTGACCTCGAGGCCACCGGCGAGGTCGGCGGACACGTTGTAGACGAAGGCTGCGACCGTGGCCAACGCGCTGAACAAGACGATGTTCACCGCGCCGATGATCGCCGCGACGCCGAAGACTCTGCCCGCGCTGATCAGGGGTTCCGCTGTGGCGTTGGCGTTGGCCTGGAACAGCTCGTTGGCGGTGCCGTTGACCTTGTCCCAGACGCCCATGCCGTCCAGCACGGCGTACAGCACACCGACTGCCACGAGCCATACGAAGAACAGCGCCACCCCGAGGACCAGGGACAGTTTCAGCACCGACCACGGGTCGAAGCGCTTGATCTGCAGGTTCGCCCGGCGTGGGCCACGGCCCGGACGACGCAGTGCACTGGGCGGAGCCGTGCCAGCGCGCTGGGCAGCACCCGCCATACCCGGCACCGCGCTGTTCGCTGTGCCGAGATTCACAGTTGTCCTGGCCGGAGCGCCGATCGCCGGCTGTGGCCCGGTCTGGTGCAGGCCGACCGGCGGGTATTCGCCGAGCGCCCGTGGTGCCGCCGTGCCGGTCACGACCGGCCGGGCGATGTTCACGGTCTGCTCGTCGACCAGCCGGGGCTTCGTGGCCTCTTCCGAAGGCGTTTCCGCTGGTGGCTCGGGTTCCGGCGCCGCTTCTGGCTCCGGATCCGCGTACTGGGCGTCACTGGTGACGCGCTGCCACGGGGGCGGCGCGCCGTTCGTGTCGTCCTCAGCCACCACCGGCTTGATGGCCTGGGTCTTCTCACCCTGCCCGTTGGACTGCGCCTCCGGCTGCTCGGCCGGCTCTGAACGGTCCGCGGTGGACACCGGGGACGTCTGGTTGACGTCCGCCTCCTGCGTCTTGTCCGTTCCTCGACCGTCCTGGGTCTCGGGGGGTGTCACGAGCTGATCCTCGTCTCCTCGTCGGCGGTGTCCCGCGAGCTCGATCTATTCTGCGGGCTGTTCCGTTGACGCGCCGGATGGGTCTGTGGTTGTCTCCTCGGCCGATTCGTCGCCGTTGGCCTCGGCATCACCGTTGGACGTGTCTTCGGCGCTGCGGGCGATCGCCACCAACAGGGTGCCCTCGCCGATGTTCATCAGCCGGACGCCCTTGGTCTGCCGTCCCGCCTTGCGGACCTGGCCGGCGGAGGTGCGGATCACCCCACCGGCCGACGTGATGGCGTAGATCTCATCTTGTGCTTCGACGATGAGAGCTCCTACCAGCCTGCCACGCCTGCTGTCGTGCTGAATGGTCAACACACCCTTGCCGCCGCGGCCCTGCACCGAGTAGTCCTCGATCGGCGTGCGTTTGGCGTACCCGCCGTCCGTCGCGACCAGCACGAATGTGCCTTCCCTCACAACACCGAGGGTCAGCAGTTCGTCACCGGAGTTGAACCGCATACCAAGCACACCGGACGTTGCCCGGCCCATCGGCCGCAGCGCCTCGTCGGAGGCGTGGAACCGGATCGACTGGCCACCGGCGGACACGAGCAGGAGGTCGTCTTCCGCGGAGCAGAGCACCGCACCGACCAGCTCGTCCCCTTCACGCAGGTTGATGCCGATCAGGCCGCCGCTGCGGTTGGAGTCGAAGTCGGACAACCGGCTCTTCTTGACCAGACCGTCCTTGGTCGCGAGCACCAGGTACGGCGCGACTTGGTAGTCCTTGATCTGGATGACCTGGGCGATGTGCTCCTCCGGCTGGAACGCCAGGAGGTTCGCCACGTGCTGGCCTCGCGCGTTGCGGCTGGCCTCGGGCAGCTCGTACGCCTTCGCCCGGTAGACCCGGCCCTTGTTGGTGAAGAACAGGATCCAGTCGTGCGTGGAGCACACGAAGAAGTGCGCCACGATGTCGTCCTGCTTCAGGCCCGCGCCCATCACGCCCTTGCCGCCGCGCTTCTGCGCGCGGTACAGGTCGGTCTTGGTGCGCTTCGCGTAGCCGGTCCGGGTGATCGTGACCACCACGTCCTCGACCGCGATCAGGTCCTCGACCGAGACGTCGCCGTCGAACGGGATGATCCGGGTACGCCGGTCGTCGCCGTACTTGTTGACGATCTCCATCAGCTCGTCGCGCACGATCGCGCGCTGACGCTCCGGCTTGTCCAGGATGTCCTGCAGATCGGCGATGTAGCGCTCGATCTCGGCCAGCTCGTCGATGATCTTCTGGCGTTCCATCGCGGACAGCCTGCGCAGCTGCAGGTCCAGGATGGCGGTCGCCTGGATCTCGTCGATGTCCAGCAACTCGATCAAGCCGTTGCGGGCCTCTTCGGTCGACTGCGACCGCCGGATCAGGGCGATCACCTCGTCGAGCATGTCCAGCGCCTTGACGTAACCGCGCAGGATGTGGGCCCGCTCCTCGGCCTTGCGCAGGCGGAAGCGGGTACGCCGGACGATGACCTCGACCTGGTGCTTGACGTAGTGCCGGACGATCTGGTCCAGCCGCAGCGTGCGCGGCACGCCGTCGACCAGCGCCAGCATGTTCACGCCGAAGTTGTGCTGCAGCTGGGTGTGCTTGTACAGGTTGTTCAGCACGACCTTGGCGACCGCGTCCCGCTTGAGCGTGATCACGATCCGCATGCCGGAGCGCTTGTTGGACTCGTCCGCGATCTCCGAGATACCGGCGATCTTGCCGTCGCGCACCAGCGCGGCCATGTTCTCGATCAGGTTGTCCGGGTTGACCTGATACGGAAGTTCAGTGACGACAAGAATCGTGCGGCCCTTGGCGTCCTCTTCGACCTCGACGACGGCACGCATCCGGACCGAGCCGCGGCCGGTGCGGTAGGCGTCCTCGATCCCGGCGGTGCCGAGGATCTGGCCGTACGTCGGGAAGTCCGGTCCCTTGATCCGCGTCATCAACGCGGCCAAGGTCTCGTCCTCCGAGGCGTCCCAGTTCTCCAGCGCCCACACGACACCGTCGGCGACTTCGCGGAGGTTGTGCGGCGGGATGTTGGTCGCCATCCCGACGGCGATGCCGGAGCTGCCGTTGATCAGCAGGTTCGGCACACGTGACGGCAGGACAACCGGTTCCTGGGTCCGGCCGTCGTAGTTGTCGCGGAAGTCGACGGTGTCTTCCTCGATGTCGGCCAGCATGTGCATGGCCAACGGGGTGAGCCGCGCTTCGGTGTACCGCATGGCCGCGGCGGGGTCGTTACCCGGCGAGCCGAAGTTGCCCTGGCCGTCGATCAGCGGGTACCGCATCGACCATCCCTGGGCCAGGCGGACCAGGGTGTCGTAGATGGCCGAGTCACCGTGCGGGTGGTAGTTACCCATCACGTCGCCGACCACGCGTGAGCACTTCACGTACCCGCGATCAGGCCGGAAGCCGGAGTCGTACATCGAGTACAGGACGCGGACGTGCACCGGCTTGAGGCCGTCACGCACATCTGGCAACGCCCGGCCGACGATGACGCTCATCGCGTAATCGATGTAGGAACGCTGCATCTCGTGCTGGATGTCAACCGGCTCGGTGCGGTCGCCCTCCGGCGGCAGAGTCGTCTCGGTCACGGTTCTTCTTTCGTGTGGCTACCCGGAAAAGTCTTGTGTGGACGGATCAGACGTCGAGGAAGCGAACGTCCTTGGCGTTGCGCGTGATGAAGGAGCGCCGGGCCTCGACGTCCTCGCCCATCAGCACGCTGAACAGCTCGTCGGCTGTGGCCGCGTCGTCCAGGGTGACCTGCATCAGCGTCCGGTTCGCAGGGTCCATTGTGGTCTCCCACAGCTCGTCCGAGTTCATCTCGCCGAGACCCTTGTACCGCTGGATGTTGTCGTCCTTGCCCAGCTTCTTGCCCGCGGCCAGGCCCTGCTCGATCAGACCGTCGCGTTCGCGGTCGGAGTACGCGAACTCCGGCTCCACACCGCGCTGCCACTTGATCTTGTAGAGCGGTGGCTGCGCGAGGTACACGTGACCGGCTTCGACCAGCGGCCGCATGAACCGGAACAGCAGTGTCAGCAACAGGGTCCGGATGTGCTGACCGTCCACATCGGCGTCGGCCATCAGCACGATCTTGTGGTACCGCAGCTTCGACAGGTCGAACTCGTCGTGGATACCGGTGCCGAGCGCGGTGATCAGGCTCTGCACTTCGGTGTTCTTCAGAACCCGGTCGATCCTGGCCTTCTCGACGTTGATGATCTTGCCCCGGATCGGCAGGATCGCCTGGAAACGCGAATCGCGGCCTTCCTTGGCCGAGCCACCCGCGGAGTCACCCTCCACGATGTACAGCTCGCACTCTTCGGGGTTGGTGGAGCGGCAGTCCTTCAACTTGCCGGGCAGGCCGCCGATGTCCAGCGCGCCCTTGCGGCGGACGAGCTCCTTGGCCTTGCGGGCCGCGATCCGGGCCTGCGCCGAGGACACCGCCTTGGTGACGATCGTCTTCGCTTCGGCCGGGTTGGCCTCGAACCAGTGCTGCAGGTGCTCGTTGCTGGTGGTCTGGACGAAGGTCTTCGCCTCGGTGTTGCCCAGCTTCTGCTTGGTCTGGCCTTCGAACTGCGGCTCGGCCAGCTTGATCGACACGATCGCGGCGAGTCCTTCGCGGACGTCCTCACCGGTGAGGTTGGTGTCCTTCTCCTTGAGCAGCTTCTTGTCGCGCGCGTAGACGTTGACCACCCGGGTCAGCGCGGCACGGAAGCCTTCCTCGTGCGTGCCGCCCTCAGGCGTGTTGATCGTGTTGGCGAAGGTGTAGACCGACTCGGAGTAGCCGGTGTTCCACTGCATCGCGATCTCGACTTCCAGGCCCGTGCCCTTGGCCTCGAAGGCGATGACCGACTTGTGCACGGCCTCGCGCGCGTGGTTGATGTGCTTGACGAAGTCCTCGAGACCGCCCGGGTAGTGGTAGGTCCGCTCCTTGATGCGGGCGGCCTGACCCTCGGCGTCCTCGGCGGCCTCCTCCTCGGAGACGCGCTCGTCGCGCAGGACGATCGTCAGTCCCTTGTTCAGGAACGCCATCTCCTGCAGGCGGCGGGCGACGGTCTCGGCGTTGAAGGTGACCGTCTCGAAGATCTGGGGGTCCGGCCAGAACGTGATCGACGTTCCCGTGGTCTCCGTGGCCTCGCCCTGCGCGACCGGAGCGACCGGCTCGGAATCGCGGTAGCTCTGCGTCCACACATAGCCGTCGCGCTGAACGACAACTTCCAGGCGCGTCGACAGCGCGTTCACCACGGAGATACCGACACCGTGCAGACCGCCGGACACTGCATAACTGTCACTGTCGAACTTGCCGCCGGCATGCAGCACGGTCATAACGACCTCGAGCGCGGACCGCTTCTCTTCCGGCTGCTCGGCGACGGGAATGCCACGGCCATCGTCGACGACACGCACTCCACCGTCCGCGAGCAGGGTGACCTCGACCTTGGTCGCGTGCCCAGCCATCGCCTCGTCGACGGAGTTGTCCACGACCTCCCAGATCAGGTGGTGCAGGCCGCGCTCGCCGGTCGAGCCGATGTACATACCCGGTCGGAGCCGCACGGCTTCCAGACCCTTGAGCACGGAGATGGACTCGGCGCCGTAACTCTTACCGTTCTCATTGGCTGCCACGGGCGTGGGTTCTCCTCGTCTCGCCGAGGCCTGGATGGGCCTGCTTCTGATCCCCTCTACATCTTACTGGTCGAGCTCGCCAGAACCGCCCTTAGGACACCTCTAGATTGCTCACAGACGTCATACCGTGAACTTCGGCGAGTGGCACCGGCCGAAAGACAGGTTCAGACGCTCAGGTTAGCCGTAAGTGTCGCGTGGCCCACGCCCGGCCACGTGCCTCGGGCCGTACCGCCAGCTCGGTGCCGCCGGACCGTGCACTTTGAGCCGTTTGACCACGCCATTGCCCACGCCTTTGGCGATCTTCGCCAGCAGTTGGCGTTGCAGCAACCGCAACTGTGTCGCCCATGCGGTTGATGACGCCTGCACGGTCAGCTCGCCATCGCGCAACGAGAGCGGCTTGGCGTGCTCGGCGATCTCCGCACCGACGATCGCTGTCCAGCGGCCGAACACCTCGCCGTTCGCCAGTTGGTCGCCCCACCCGCGTTCAGCTGCGATTTTACCCAAAAGAGCGCCGAATTTCTGCGGATCGCGACTGTCCGCACCCGCCCCTGACCAGCGACGACGCTTGCGGGACCCGGAGTGCGGCGCCAGCCGCTTGCCCTTCTGTTCCTTACGACGGGCGCCCGCGGCATCCTTGGCGGCCTGGAGGGCGGCACGGGCGAGGTCCGAGCCGCGGAGCTCACCATCACCCTGGGTCGCGCCATCCCCCGATTGGGGGGTCTTGTTGGGCGAAATGTCCGAGTTAGGCCCCTTCGAACCGCTCCCGGTCACCGTGTTATCCACACTATCCACAGAGTTGTCCCCAGTTGTGGGACGGGTCACACCACTGGGGGTGATCTTCGGTAGCTGATCGTCATCCCGCACGACGCACCTCCCCGTCCGCGACCGAGAACCGTGTCCCGGCCAATTCGCTGGGCACATCTTCCGCTACCGCGGCCGTGATCAGGACCTGTTCGGCCGCTGCGGCCACTTCGGCGAGTCGCGTCCGGCGGCGCCGGTCCAGTTCGGCGAAGACATCGTCCAACACCAGGACCGGTTCGGTTCCCTCGGCCCGCAGCAGCTCGTACGCGGCCAACCGCAGAGCCAGGGCGTACGACCATGACTCGCCGTGACTCGCGTATCCCTTCGCCGGCGCCTCCCCCAAGATCAGTTCGAGCTCGTCCCGGTGCGGGCCGACCAGGCTGACGCCACGGTCCAGTTCCTGTGACCGGTTCGCCGCCATGGCCGCGAGCAGGGCGTCCGCGACTATCTCCGGATCAGCGCGGTCACCACCCGAGACGCCGTAGCTCGGTTCAAGGCTCTCGGCGATCGACGACTTGTACGAAATGGACGCGGGCCGACCGCTGTCACTGCCCGCAACCCCGGCGTACGCGGCTAACACGTGCGGCGCGAGATCCGCAACGAGATCAAGCCTCGCGGCAAGAAGTTGCCCGCCGTGCGTCGCAAGGTGCCCGTCCCACACGTCGAGAGTCGCGATGTCGCCTTTGGCCCCGGCACGACGCGCGGCACCGGCGGTTTTGAGCAACGCGTTCCGTTGCCGCAACACCCTTTCGTAGTCCGACCGGACACCGGCGTACCTCGGCGCGCGCAGCACAAGGAGGTCGTCGAGGAAACGACGGCGCTCACCGGGATCGCCGCGCACCAACGCCAGGTCCTCCGGCGCGAACAGCACAGTGCGCAGGATCCCGAGCACGTCACGTGGCCGAGGCACCGGACCGCGATTCACCCGGGCACGATTCGCTTTGCCCGCCGTGATTTCCAGTTCGATCGTGAGCTCGCGGCCTTCGTTGACCACCGCTGTGCGCACGATCGCGCGCTGGGCACCGTGCCGGATCATCGGCGCGTCGGTCGCCACCCGGTGTGAACCGAGTGTCGCGGTGTACCCGATGGCTTCGACCAAGTTGGTCTTACCTTGGCCGTTCGCGCCGATGAGCACGCACGGCCCAGGTTCGAAAGTCAGATCGGCGTGCTCCCACGACCGGAAGTCGACGACCTGCAACTGCCGGACGTACACCTAGGCCTGCGTGCTGCCGGATCCCGAACTCGGACCGGCTTTCTGCACGGCGTGTCCACCGAACTGCGCACGCAACGAGGCAACCGCCCGCATCGCGGGCGAATCCGCTTGCCGCGAAGCGAATCGAGCGAACAGCGCGGCGGAGATGACCGGCGCGGGCACGGCTTTGTCGATCGCTTCGGCCACGGTCCACCGGCCTTCGCCGGAGTCCTCGACGTAACCGCGCAGGTCGTCCAGCTCGGGGTCGGAGTCGAGCGCGCGCACCAACAAGTCGAGCAACCACGACCGCACAACGGTTCCACGCTGCCACGCCTTGATCACCGCGGGCACGTTCTCGACGATCTTGGCGGTGTCGAGCAGTTCGAAGCCTTCGGCGTACGCCTGCATCAGTCCGTACTCGATGCCGTTGTGCACCATCTTGGCGTAGTGCCCGGCGCCGATCGGACCGGCGTGCGCGAAGCCCTCCTCGCGCGGGCCTTCCGGCCGGAGCGTGTCGAAGATCGGCAGCATCCGGTCAACGTCCTCTTCGGATCCGCCGACCATCAGGCCGTAGCCGTTCTCCAGACCCCAAACACCGCCGGAGACGCCGACATCCAGGTAGTGGATGCCGCGCTCGGCGAGCTTGGCGGCGTTGCGCTGGTCCTCGGTGTACTTCGAGTTGCCACCGTCGATCACCAGATCGCCTTCGGCCAGCAGCGAACCGAGTTCCTCGATGGTCTGCCTTGTCGGCTCCCCGGCCGGGACCATCACCCAGACCGCACGCGGCGCTTCGAGTTTGCCGACCAGGTCAGTCAGCGACTCGGCGTCGGTGACGTCCGGGTTGCGGTCGTAGCCGACCACCTCGTGGCCACCCTTGCGCAAGCGTTCGCGCATGTTGAAACCCATTCGGCCGAGGCCGACGAGCCCGAGCTGCACGGTGTTCTCCCCTTGATCAGCCCGGCAGGCGCACGGGCATAAGCAGGTACAGGTACCCAGCGACAACTTCACCGTTCTCGTCGACCGGCTTGATCAGCGCGGGCCGGTTCGGCGTGGTGAACGACAGTTCGGCGCGGTCGGTGTGCAACGCGCCAAGACCATCCTGCAGGTATCCCGGGTTGAACGCGATGGTGACCGGCTCGCCGTCGAACTGCACGGGCAGCTCTTCCTCGGCGCTGCCTTCGTCGTCGCCACCGGCCGACAGCTTCAGCCCGCCGCCGGTGAACTCGAGCCGCACCTGGGTGCCGCGCTCGGCCACCAGCGAAACACGCTTGATCGCCTCGACGAGCGGGGCGACCTCGATGATCGCGTTCGACGTCTGCTCGCTCGGCAGCAACTGGCGGTAGCGCGGGAACTCCGCATCGAGCAACCGGGTCGTCGTCCTGCGGCCGGTGCCCGACAAACCGAGCAGACCGTCGCTTGAGGACAGTGCCAGCTCGACCGTCTTGCCCGCGGTGCCAAGGGACTTGGCCGCGTCGGCGAGCGTACGCGCGGGCACGAGCACCGCCGCGTCCTCGACATCGCCGGACGGCTTCCACGTGAACTCGCGCATCGCCAACCGGAAACGGTCGGTGGCAACGAGAGTCAGGGTCTCGCCGTTGATCTCGACGCGAACGCCGGTCAGCATCGGCAGCGTGTCGTCACGGCCGGCCGCGATCGCCACCTGGGCAACGGCCTGACCGAACACCTCGCCGGCGAGCTCACCGGCATGCGGCGGCATCGGCGGCAGCTGCGGGTAATCCTCGACCGGCATGGTCGGCAGGCTGAACCGCGCACTGCCACAAGTGATCGAGACACGCGCGCCGTCGACCGCGATCTCCACCGGCTGGTTCGGCAGTGCCTTCGTGATGTCGGCGAGCAGTCGCCCGGAGACCAGAGTGCGGCCGCCGTCGGCGATCGTCGCGGGGACACCGACCGTGGCCGACACCTCGTAGTCGAAACCGGAGATGGTCAGCGCTTCGCCTTCGGCTTCCGGCGTACCGGCGTCCAGCAGGACACCGCCGAGGACTGGAACTGGTGGCCTGGACGGGAGGCTGCGCGCGACCCAGGCGACGGCGTCGGCGAGACCGTCGCGCTCGACGCGGATCTTCATGGAGGTCCTTTCAGACTCGACCTGTTGATCCCCGGAGTGACTCACCTCGAGGTGCAGAGGCTCCAACCGTAGAGCGTGCCGGGCGGTCTCGTCATCCGGGGCTTGGCCCGACGGCTTTTGTCGGCAGCCAGTTGTCCTCAGCCATCCACGCCCCCTGTTTTTGTTCTGTTGATTCTTTGAAGAGAACAAAGCAGTGACAGATATAGGGGCTGTGGGTTGTGTGGATGCACGGCGTCCGCGCTGGTCCAGCGCCGCGTCGGACTGTGGAAGACCACGGGACGTGATCGGTGGATAGACCCGATCGGCGGTGTACAACTCCCGACCGGCTCAGATCCGTCCACATGATGTGGGAGTTGTCCACAAGCTCATCCCCAGATGTGGGTCGATCTGTGCCCAGGCGCTGTGAATGGCGAGAAGTGACGCGAATCGCCCCCTTGGGTGATACCGGAGGGCCTCCGGACATGTTTTTGGGGCTGTGGACAACTCTCCACAGCCCCAAAAACATCGGAAGACGGCCCACTTGGACCGCCCGCCCGCGCGCCGTCGATGATCGACTCCGCGAGCCGCTGACGTGCGCCGACACGCTCGGCCCGACGAAGCCCGCCCGGACAATGACCCATCCGGTGAAGCAGCCGGGTGAACTTCGAGCGAACGGACCCGTTCGCACGGACTCCTCGACGTTTTCCCTGCTCAGACCCCATTTCCCCGACTACACTTGAAGCCGGGGAGCCCCCGCCCCCTTGGGATGGGTGGGGGCTGTCTTGGGTCTGATTCGGCTTTGATGATCTTGCCCCAGACTGTGGATGGTGTTGTGGTTGGGGCAGGTGAATGGCGGTTTTTAAAGGATCCACACCTGTGGATAACCGCTGGTGATAGTTCGACGAGCCGACGGCGGGAAGTTGTCGCGTCGGCGGCCGAAGTTTTCTGCCGAGGTGGGCCGGTTGGGCTGGGTGTCTGCCGAGAAACCTGCGCGGCGGGCGGGTTGAGGGCACTGTCTTGGGGGCGGTCGGACGAGGTTTCTGGCTGAGCTCGGGGCTCGGCCGTGGAGGTCCGGCAGAAAGGATCGACGGCCCGCGGGTGCTCTCGGTGGCCGGGTTGTGCCGGACGCAAGCGATTGGCCGTGTCGCCTCGGCGCGGGGAGTTTTCTGTGGCGGCCATGGGCTGCGCCGAGCGAGTCGGCAGAAAGATTCGGATCGTCCGGCTGCTCACCGCCTTTGGCGCGGACGCGAGCACAGGGGGCCAGTGAGCTCAACAGCCGAGCGCGCATGAACAAGTCGACCGGGTGCTCGGCGGCGAGGTGGGCCGAGGTGTCTTGGATCTCGGGCGGCTGAGGATCGACCCCGCCGTGTGGCGTCGCGAAGTTTCTCTGGACTGTCTGGGCTGAGCCGGGTGGGTCTGGCAGAAACCTCTCCGGCGTGCCGCGGGTCTAGCCGACCGAGTGATCAAGAACCGGCGAGTGCCGTCCGATTGAGATCTTGCGGCGACTGGTGATCAGTCCGTCGGGCGGCAAACGCTTGGCGTCGGTGGCGGAGTTGCGCAGTCCTGGCGGATGGGCGCCAAGAGCCTCCCAGCGGCGTTGGAGACCGGCGCCGGGGTGAGGGCATGCGGGCGCGACGGCCGTCCCGGACTTTTCTGGGTGGGTGGTTGGGCTCAGGGGTGCCCCCAGAAAACTCCGCGATTCGCGATGAGGGCTGGACCGATCACACCAGGGCGGTCGAGTTGCGAGTGTCGGACGCCACGGCGGCAGATATGCGAAACGGGCAGGCGCGAGGCCTGCCCGTCTGGTCGTTCAGCTCAGCCGCGGGCGCGCTGCTTGATCCGCGAGGTGAGTTCCTGGACCTGGTCGTAGGTCCGGCGACGCTCAGCCATCTCCTTGCGGATCTTCTTCTCCGCGTGCATCACTGTCGTGTGGTCGCGGCCGCCGAAGGTCTGGCCGATCTTCGGCAGCGAGAGGTCCGTCAGCTCGCGGCACAGGTACATCGAGATCTGGCGAGACTGCGCCAACGCCTTCGTCTTCCCCGGTCCGCAGAGGTCTTCGATCGTCACGCCGAAGAACTCCGCCGTCACCGCCATGATCGTGGAAGCGCTGATCTCCGGGACCTGCGAGTCCGGGATCAGGTCTCGCAGCACGATCTCCGCAAGACCCAGGTCGACCGGTTGGCGGTTCAGGGACGCGAACGCGGTCACGCGAATCAGTGCGCCCTCGAGCTCGCGGATGTTGTGCTCGATCCGCGCCGCGATGAACTCCAGCACCTCGGCGGGCACGTTCAGCCGGTCCTGGGCGGCCTTCTTCCGCAGAATCGCGATCCGGGTCTCGAGTTCGGGCGGCTGGATGTCGGTGATCAGGCCCCACTCGAACCGCGTGCGCAACCGGTCTTCCAGGGTTTCCAGGCGCTTGGGCGGCCGGTCGCTTGAGACCACGATCTGCTTGTTCGCGTTGTGCAGCGTGTTGAAGGTGTGGAAGAACTCCTCCTGCGTACCTTCCTTGCCTTCCAGGAACTGGATGTCGTCGACCAGCAGGATGTCGATGTCCCGGTACCTGCGCTGGAAGGCGACTTTCCGGTCGTCACGCAGCGAGTTGATGAAGTCGTTGGTGAATTCCTCGGTCGAAACGTACCGCACGCGCATGCCGGGGAAGAGCCGCTGTGCGTAGTGCCCCACGGCGTGCAGCAGGTGGGTTTTGCCCAGTCCCGACTCTCCCCAGATAAAGAGTGGGTTGTACGCACGGGCCGGCGCTTCGGCGACGGCGACCGCGGCGGCGTGGGCGAAGCGGTTGGATGCACCGATCACGAACGTGTCGAACGTGTACTTCTCGTTCAGCCGGGTCTTGGACGTCTGCGGCTGCGCGGGCGCGGTGAACGGCTGGCCGACGGCGGCGGGCTGCTTGCCGTTGAAGGTCGGCCAGACCTCCCTGGCCGTGGCGAGCGCCTCACCTTCCTCATCGACTTCATCACTGTCGGAGGAGTCGGCGGGGATCTCCATCTCGGGCACCGGGACCGCGGTGGCGAGCGGTGCGCTCACGCCGACCGGTTCGACCGGGGCCGCGGTTGGCGCGACCGCTGGTGTGGGTGAGCCGACAGTGTCCACTTTCACAGCGAGGGAAATGGTCCGGCCGAGCCTGCGGGACAGCGCGTCGGTGATCGGCTCGCGCAGTGCGCGCTCGATTGCTTCCTTGGCGAAATCGCTCGGCGCTGCCAGCAGCGCGGTTCCGTCAAGCAGGCCGATCGGCCTAGTCACCCGCATCCACGCCTGTTGCTGGCGTGACAGGATCCCGGCAGACAGCTCACGGACGACCTGTTCCCATACGAGACCAAAGTTGATCTGGTGCTCGGACACCTGGCGGGCTCCCCTCCCCTCGTACTTACTTGTGAATAGCGGGCGAGCCGCTGCCCGAGGTCACCCGAACCCGAGGGCATCCACAGGGTTGTCCACAACTGTGCACGAAGATACGGCGTACCGCAGCGAAGCCCGTATCGGTTCAACGTACCGAGTGGCGGGACGTGACACGGCGGGGCTCCCACTCCCCGTGTGACAAACCAAGAGCCGCACGCTAACAAGCGCCGCCCGCGCCCACAAGACGTGCCTGTTGCCAAGGTCGCCCAACGGCGGCGTGTCGCGTCGGCGAGCCGGAAGACCGACCCGGATTTGGCCGGTGAGGACGGGGTGCGTACCCTCGAAAGGTCTCCCGCTAGCGTCGGGTGTGTTCTGCGTGCCCATTCACGCCGTTCGAACCACCACGTCGCACGCCGGTCCACCGAGGGCCAACCTCCAGCTGGGGACACGCGACCTCAAGACAAGATCGGGAGAACGAAGCCGTGAGCAAGGGCAAGCGCACCTTCCAGCCGAACAACCGCCGTCGTGCCAAGACCCACGGGTTCCGGCTGCGCATGCGTACCCGTGCGGGGCGGGCGATCCTGTCGGCTCGTCGCCGCAAGGGCCGCTCCGAACTGTCGGCCTGACAGGCGGCACGGCACCGTGCTGCCCGCAACCGCCCGGCTCACGCGTAGCGGCGACTTCGCCCATGTGACCCGGCACGGTCGGCGCGCTGGGCGACCCCGGCTCGTCGTGCACGCGGTGCAGAGCATGGAGCCGACAACTGAGACCTCGCTGACCCGGACGGGCTCGCCCGTCCGGGTTGGCTTCGTTGTAAGCAAGGCAGTGGGCAACTCGGTGGTCCGCCACCGGGTCACCCGCAGGCTGCGCCATCTGGTGGCCGACCGGCTCGGAACTCTCGCTCCCGGCAGCTCGTTGGTCGTGCGGGCGCTTCCGCCGGCCGCCCGAGCGTCGAGCGCGGATCTCGCTCAGGATTTCGATGCGGCTGTCCGGCGGCTCAAGCTGGCGGTGGAACAGTGACTGATTCTCATGAGAGCCCGGACGGTGCACCACGCCGTACCGGTCCCGTGGCATGGGTTCTGCTGCTGCCGATCCACGTGTACCGCAAGGTGATCTCGCCGCTGTTGCCACCCACCTGCCGCTACTACCCCAGCTGCAGTTCTTACGCCGTGGATGCCCTGAAGACCCATGGCGCCATCAAGGGGTTAGCGCTTGCCGTGTGGCGGTTACTGCGTTGCAACCCTTGGAGCTCGGGGGGAATCGACCCCGTGCCACCCCGTCGCCCCCGGCGCAAGGCGTCCGGGACCCCGGCTCACCACAGTTCCGCCGAGGAGTAGCTCCGTGCTCGATTTCATCAACTACCCGGTGTCCTTCATCCTCTGGTGTTGGCACAAGGTCTTCGGTGCCGTCTTCGGCCCGACCAGTGGCGTCGCCTGGTTGCTGGGAATCGTCTTCCTGACGTTCACCGTCCGCGCGATCCTGATCAAGCCGTTCGTCAAGCAGGTCCGCTCGATGCGGAAGATGCAGGAGTTCGCTCCTGAGATCAAGAAGCTGCAGCAGAAGTACAAGAACGACCGGCAGAAGCTCGCGCAGGAGATGCAGAAGCTGCAGTCGCAGCACGGTGTCAATCCGCTGGGCAGCTGCCTGCCGATGCTGCTGCAGATCCCGGTCTTCTTCGGTCTGAACAACGTGCTGCGCGGCTTCGTGCCGAACGCGACCGGCAACTACTACTTCGGTGCGGACGAGGTCGAGTCGTACCTGCACGCGAACCTGTTCGGCGCTCGCCTGTCGAACTACATCGCGCAGGCAAGCAACGAGATGACGAGCCTCGGCGGCAACCTCCAGTCCGTCATCATCGTGTCGGCGCCGCTGATGGTGATCGCGTCGATCGCCACCCACTTCACCGCCAAGCACAACGTGGCTCGGCAGAACCCGGCGACCGCCACTGCTCAGACCGGCATCATGAACAAGATCACCCTTTGGGTGTTCCCGCTCGGCGTGCTCGTGTTCGGTGCCTTCTTCCCGATCGGTCTGCTCATCTACTGGTTGAGCAACAACATCTGGACCCTCGGCCAGCAGTGGCTGATCTACAAGAAGATCGACCGCGAGGAAGAAGAGCAGAAGGCTCAGGCGCAGGAGAAGCGCAGCAACAGCAACCTCGCCCCGAAGGTCGGTCAGAAGCCGACCCAGCCGAAGAAGCGCCCGACGCCGGCCAAGCCGGTCGCCGCTTCCGACGAGGCCTCCACTGAGGAGAGCACCGACTCGTCGTCGGACAAGAAGCCAGTCAAGAAGTGGCCGGCCAAGCAGCCGTCGGTGAAGCCCGGGAACAACCAGGCGAAGAAGCCTGCTTCGGGCAACAACACCAACAGTGGCGGCACCAAAGTTCCCGGTCTGACGCCAGACCGATCCCGTAGCAAGAAGTCAGGCCGGAAGCGTCCGTGACGCTAACCGAGGCCTGGAGAGGAGAGACCGTGACGGCAGCCGACACCGACCTCGGGGCCGAGGGCGGGCAGGTCGATAACGACGCCGCCGAGGAGAAGCCAGGGCGGTCCGGTCCGACCGGTGAGGAGTTGCTTGTCCAGGAGGGCGACATCGCCGGGGACTACCTGGAGCGCCTTTTGGACCTGCTCGACTTCGACGGCGACATCGACCTCGATGTCGAAGCCGGCCGCGCCATCGTCAGCATCGATGGTGGGGACGATCTGGAGAAGCTGGTCGGCCCGCGCGGCAACGCCCTCGAGGCGCTGCAGGAGTTGACCCGGCTCGCGGTCCAGCAGGAGACCGGCGTGCGTAGCCGGTTGATGTTGGACATCGCCGGCTGGCGGGCCGAGCGCCGGGAGGAGCTCCGCGATCTTGGCAAGGCGAGTGCGGAGAAGGTGCTCGGCACGGGCGAGAAGGTTCGCCTTCAGCCGATGACGCCATTCGAGCGCAAGGTCGTCCACGACGCGGTGGCGGAGATCGAGGGCGTGCACAGCGAGAGCGAAGGCGAGGATCCCCGTCGACGCGTGGTGATTTTCCCGAAGCCCTAGCCACTTTTGAGTGAGTTTGGACGCGGTCCGTCGAAAAGACGGGCCGCGTTCTTTTTTTGTGCGTGTGATGTGAGATCCTGATCCGGGTCCCCACGCGACACGTGTTTCACGTGAAACTGCCATTCGGATGCGGTGAGTCGGTGGGGCGAGGGTTGCCGATCGGCGACAATCGAGCTGGCGTGGTTTCACGTGGAACATCGGATGGAGCTCATGACCGACGTGGTGTCCCAGGCGTTCGGTGCCGGTTCGGACCGAGCGACTCGGTTCGCCGAACTGCTCACGGTGCACGGCGTCGAGCGAGGGTTGATCGGTCCACGTGAAGTCGACCGGCTATGGGAACGGCATCTGTTGAACTCGGTGGCGATGGCGGAGTGCGTGCCGGAGGGCGCGTCCGTGGTCGACGTCGGATCGGGCGCCGGCTTCCCGGGCATCCCCCTGGCGATCGCACGACCGGATCTGGACGTCGTGCTGCTGGAGCCGATGGCGCGTCGGGTGGTGTGGCTGGAAGAGGTCGCGGCCAAGCTCGATCTGAACATCACGGTGGTTCGTGGCCGCGCCGAGGAGAAGGACGTTCGGCGACAGCTCGCCAACCG
Organism: Kibdelosporangium aridum; assembly: GCF_900176515.1. Classification (GTDB taxonomy): domain Bacteria; phylum Actinomycetota; class Actinomycetes; order Mycobacteriales; family Pseudonocardiaceae; genus Kibdelosporangium; species Kibdelosporangium aridum. The sequence continues at coordinate 1,355,737 of NZ_FWXV01000002.1, read as the reverse complement.
GGACGTCGTCACCGCGCGGGCAGTGGCGCCGATGGGCAAGCTGGCCGGGTGGTGTCTCCCCCTGCTGCGGACCGGCGGTCGGCTCGTCGCGCTGAAGGGATCGAGCGCCGCCGAGGAGATCGAACGGGATCGGGCCGAGATCGCTCGTGCGGGCGGCGTCGACCCCGAGGTACGGACATGTGGTGGTGGGTTCCTCGCCGAACCTGCGACCGTTGTTGTGGTGCGGCGCGCTGAACCGGCTGCCGGGCGCAACCGCAAGCGGCGATAAGGAAGGATCGGACCGAGCATGTTCCACGTGAAACTTGAGACGGTGCCGTGGGCGCCGAGGAGGTGCAGCCACCCGTGAGTCATCCCACGCCGACCGGCGAGGTCAACTGGACACCGATCGCCGAAGAGGCTGAACGGGCTGCCAAACTGCTGCACCCCGACAAGCAGTTCCCGAAGCCCTCGCACCGCCGCGTCTTCACCATCGCCAACCAGAAGGGTGGCGTCGGCAAGACGACCAGCGCGGTGAACCTCGCCGCGGGTCTGGCGATGCATGGGCTGAAGGTGCTTGTCATCGACCTCGACCCGCAGGGCAACGCCAGCACGGCGCTCGGCGTCGACCGTCGCTCCGGCACGCCGTCCATCTACGAGGTGCTGCTCGGTGAGGTGTCGCTGAAGGACGCGTCTCAGGTCAGCGACCAGTCGCCGAACCTGTGGTGTGTGCCGGCGACCATAGATCTCGCCGGTGCCGAGATCGAACTGGTCGAGATGCACGGCCGCGAGTCCCGGCTCAAGGCGGCGCTGACTGACGAGGCGTTCGACGAGCTCGGTCCGGACTACGTCTTCATCGACTGCCCGCCGTCGCTCGGCCTGCTCACGGTGAACGCGATGGTCGCGGCGCAGGAAGTGCTCATCCCGATCCAGTGCGAGTACTACGCGCTGGAAGGTCTGAGCCAGCTGCTGAAGAACATCGACTTGGTGCAGAAGCACCTCAACCCGGACCTGGACCTGTCCACGATCCTGCTCACGATGTACGACGGCCGGACCAAGCTCGCCGACCAGGTGAGTGCGGAGGTCCGCCAGCACTTCGGTGACGTGGTCCTGCAGACGGTCATCCCCCGGAACGTGAAGGTGTCCGAGGCGCCGAGCTTCGGCCAGACGGTGCTCGCGTACGACCCGGGTTCACGTGGCGCGATGAGCTACCTGGACGCGTCCCGCGAACTCGCAGAACGAGGTGCGGCGGAATGAGCAAGCCGGAAGCGGCCCCTCCGGCACGCAAGGGCGGTCTCGGTCGTGGTCTGGCCGCCCTGATCCCCAGCGGTCCCGAAGCCGACGCGGCCGGCCCTGCCGTTCCCAGGCGTCCCGTCCCGGCTCGTGGCGTGCCCGCGCCTGTGCCGGGCGGTGAGGTCGCCGGTGCGGTGTACCGCGAGATCCCCACCTCCGCGATCAAGCCCAACCCGAAGCAGCCGCGCCAGGTCTTCGATGAGGAAGCGCTGGCAGAGCTCGAGCACTCGATCCGTGAGTTCGGGTTGATGCAGCCGATCGTGGTGCGCGATCTCGGCAGCGGTTCCTACGAACTGGTGATGGGTGAACGGCGGCTGCGGGCCTCGCAGCAGGCCGAGCTGGAGAAGATCCCGGCGATCGTCCGGCAGACCGCCGACGACGCGATGCTGCGGGACGCCCTGCTGGAGAACATCCACCGGGTGCAGCTCAACCCGCTCGAAGAAGCTGCGGCGTACCAACAGCTGCTCGACGAGTTCGAGGTGACGCACGAGGAACTGGCGTCGCGGATCGGGCGGAGCCGCCCGGTCATCACGAACACCATCCGGTTGCTGAAGCTCCCCCTCCCCGTGCAGCGCCGGGTCGCGGCTGGCATCTTGTCCGCCGGCCACGCTCGTGCACTGCTCGGTCTGGAAGACCCGGAGCGGCAGGAAGCGCTCGCGGCGCAGATCGTCAAGGAGGGCATGTCGGTTCGGGCGACCGAGGAAGCGGTGACCCTCGCGAAGCACGATCAGCCGGCGAAGCCGAAGGCGGCGCCGCGCAAGCCGATGCACGCTCCCGGGCTTCAGGATCTGGCCGAGCGCCTCTCCGACAAGTTCGACACCCGCGTGAAGGTCGAATTGGGGCAGCGGAAGGGCCGGATCGTGGTCGAGTTCGGGTCCGTTGACGATCTTGAGCGGATCGTTGACATCATCAACCAAAATGGGACAAAAGGGATACGGCAAGAGGACGTATAACCACCCCAGGTCATTACGTCACGGTGACGATCCCGGTTTGTCCGTTTTGATGTGCCCATAAGAAAGCCCCGGCGATGGCCGGGGCTCTTACTTGTTTCACGTGAATCAACCGCGGTCGATGGCCCTGTCGATCAACTCGGCGTAGATCTGACCGAGCGAACGACCGGCCGCCTCGGTCGCCATCGGCAGCAGCGAGGTCTCGGTCAGTCCGGGCGACACGTTCACTTCAAGGAAGTAGATCGACTCGTCTTCGGCGATCACCGCGTCGGTCCGCGAGACGTCGCGCAGCCCGAGCAGCGTGTGCGCGGACACCGCCATGTCGGCCACCCGGCTCGCCACGTCCGGCGACACACGCGCCGGGGTGAAGAAGTTGGTCAGGCCAGCGGTGTATCGAGCCGTGTAGTCGTAGACGCCGTTCTCCGGTTCGATCTCAACCGCGGGCAGGGCGACCGGTCCGTCCGGAGTGTCGATCACGGTCACGGCGACTTCGATGCCGGTGATGTACTCCTCGGCGAGCACGGTCTCGCCGTACGCCAAGCAGTTGACCATCGCGGCCGGAAGCTCGGACGCGTCACGCACGACCTGAGCACCGAGCGCCGAGCCACCTTGATCCGGCTTGAGCATCAGCGGCAGCCCGAGCCGAGCCACCATCGCGTCGAGGACGGCCTGGGCACCAAGCTCACGGAAAGTGCTGTGCGACAGCACGACCCAGTCCGGCGTCAGCAGACCAGAGCGGGACAGTTCGGCTTTGGCGGTCGGCTTGTCCCAGGCGCGTCGGCACGCGTGCGAGTCGGTGCCGACGAACGGCTGGCCGAGCATTTCCAGCACGGTCTGGATCGACCCGTTCTCGCCTTCGCCGCCGTGCAAAGCGATCACGACCGCGTCCGGCTTCTGGGTACTGAGTCTGGTCAGCAGCGCCCCGTCGGTGTCCCACTCGTCGACGGTCAAGCCGACCGTGCGCAGGGCGTTCGACAGTCGCCGCCCCGACCGCAGTGAAACGTCACGCTCGTGGGTAAGCCCACCGGACAGGACGGCAACCGTTCGATCTGACACGCCCGGATTATGCCGTGTCAGGGCTCGGAGTCTGCGCTCCGGAGGTGACACGCCGCGCCGCCGGCCCGAAGGTGCGGTACAGCTCCAGCTCTTGCTCCAGCACGACGGCCAGCCGCCGGACGCCCTCACGGATCCGCTCCGGCGTCGGGTAGCAGAACGACAGGCGCATCTGCCGCGTGCCGAACCGGTCCGCGTAGAACCCCGTCCCGGGCACGTACGCCACCCGGGCGGTGACCGCGCGCGGCTGCATTGCTTTGGTGTCAATGCCTTCCGGCACCGTCATCCAGACGAAGAAGCCGCCGTCCGGCTTGGTCCACGTGCAGCCCGCGGGCATGTGCTGGTCGAGGCCGGTCAGCAGCGCGTCCCGGCGCTCGCGGTACATCGTCTGGAACGACTTGATCTGGCCCTGCCAGTCGTGCGTGGCCAGATAGCGCGACACGATCAGCTGGCTGAGCATCGGCGGCGACAACACAGCCGCTTCCGCTGCCAGGACAAGCTTTTCCCGCACCGCGTGCGGTGCGAGCGCCCAGCCGACCCGCAGGCCGGAGGCGAACGTCTTGGAGAACGACCCGAGGTAGATCACGTTGTCCGGGTCCGTCGACCGCAGCGCCGGGTACGTCTGGCCGTCGAAACCCAACAGTCCGTACGGGTTGTCCTCGATCACCAGAACACCGGCCTTGCGGCAGATCTCGAGGATCTCGGCGCGCCGGGACACCGCCAGCGTGACGCCACCGGGGTTGTGGAAATTCGGGATGGTGTAAAGGAACTTGACCCGTTGACCGGCTGCGGCCGCGGCGGCCAGCGCCTGCCTCAGCGCCTCAGGGACAAGGCCGTCGTCGTCCATCTCCACGTGCACGACGTTCGCCTGGTAGGAGGCGAACGTGCCCAAAGCACCGACATACGAGGGGCCCTCGGCGATCACCACGTCACCGGGGTCGCAGAAGATCCGGGTGACCAGGTCCAGCGCCATCTGGGAGCCGACGGTGACCACGAGGTCGTCCGGATGTGCGGTGATCCCCTCAAGGGCCATCACATCGCAGATCTGCTCACGAAGCGGCTGATAGCCGTGCGCCGAGCCGTACTGCAGGGCGACCAAGCCCTCGGCGGTGATCAAGCCCGAGACCTCGCTCGCGATCGAGTCAAGCGGCAGTGCCGCGAGGTTGGGCATTCCTCCTGCCAGCGAGACCACCTCTGGCCGGCTGGCGACTGCGAACAGCGCTCGTACTTCCGATGCCATCATCCCGGTCGCTCGAGCCGCGTACCGCTTGAGGTGCGGGTCGTGGTTCTGGCCGGTCGAGGGCATCGGATGTTTATTGCCCTCTGGTTCCTCCGAGTGCATGCGCCACCTCGTTCGTCAGTCAAGCGAGTGTAACTCTGGCCTCTATCAGGTCGTTGTCCTTCCCGCACTTGTCACATCGCCCTATCCTGGACGCCGGGCCTGTGGTTACCGCATGCCCTCTTATCGGGTTCCTTCACTCCTGCGGGGAGGTTGGGTGTCGCGACGTGTCGTCGGCATCACGCTGGACAACCTGGAGCACCTCCCCAAGCACTCACGGGGCTGCGTGTTCTGGGAGTTGGCACCGCACCTGAAGGAGCAGGCCGAAGCGTTCGGGGAGACCGAGCTGGAGAAGGAGGCCTGGGTCTCCAACATGCTCCTGGAATGGGGCTCATGTGGCCGCCTGGTCTACTCGGACAAGCTCCCGGTGGGATTCGTCCTCTATGCCCCGCCCAACGCCGTACCGCGCTCGCTGGCCTTCCCTACGTCCCCGATCAGTCCGGACGCGGTGATGCTGACCGGCTTCTACGTCCTGCCGGAGTTCCGCGGTGGCGGGCTTGGCCGGATGCTCGTCCAGGCGGTGGCCAAGGACCTCACTCGCCGTGGTGTGAAGGCGATCGAGTCCTTCGGCGATGCCAAGCCGGACGATGAAGAGCAGTGCTGTGTCGTGCCCGCGGATTTCCTTGCCTGCGTCGGGTTCAAGACCGTCCGGCCGCACGCCCGGTGGCCGCGGCTGCGCCTGGAACTGCGCAGCGCGATCACCTGGAAGGAAGACGTGGAGGCAGCGCTGGAGCGGCTGCTGGGCACGGTCTCTGTGACCACCGCCAGCCCGGTCTACCAGCGCTGAAACCTCGGGAAATCAGCTCTTCGCGAGCTCGTGCCGCATCAGGTCGGCGAACGTGAACGTGCCGGTCGGCTGGTCGTTCTCGCCCAGCAGGTAAAGCCGCTTGACCGACACCAGGATGCCCTCGGCGACCAGGTCGCGGAACGCCGGATCGGCCAGCCTCGCGCGGTCGCCGGGGTTGCTCAGGTAGCCCAGCTCCAGCCGGACCGCGGGGCAGCGGGTGAGCCGCAGGGAATCCCACGTCTTGGCGTGCGTCCCGCAGTTGAGCATGCCGGTGCGGGCGGTCAGTTCCCGCTGGATGAACCCGGCCAGCGCCTCACCAAGGGTGGACGTGCCTTTGCCCGCGGTGCCGAAGTAGAAGGTCGCCAGGCCGGAGGCGCGCGGCGAGGCGTTGCGGTCGTTGTGCAGCGAGATGAAGACGTCGCTGCCCGCCTCGTTGGCGAAGTGCGCGCGCTGGGCCTCGGTGGGGCACTGGTCCGGCCCGCGGGACAGGATGGCTTCCATCCCGGTGGCCACCATCCGGCCTTCCAGGCGACGAGCCAGGTCCCACATCAGGTCGGCTTCCCTGATGCCGTCGACGGTCACACCGGGGTCGGTGCCGCCGTGGCCCGGGTCGATGACGATGCGCTTGCCACGGAGCCGTGGACCGGCCTTACGGACCTGCTCCTGCTCACGCAGCAGCACCGGACGGCCGCCGCTGGCGCGCGGCGATAGGCGGTTGAAGGCGCTGACGGTCTCGGCGCCACACATGCCATCGACGGTCAGGCCGTAGTCGCGCTGGAACTCGCGCAGCGCGCGCTCGGTCTGCGGGCCGAAGACGCCGTTCGGGCGACCGGCGTTGTACCCCAGCTGCAGCAGGCGTTCCTGCAGCTCCAGGACGTCGTCGCCACTCACGGGCGCGGAGACCAGGTAGGCCAGTGGGCGGCCGCCGAGACGGTAGGTCGCGTCACGCAGGGCCTGGTAGGTGGCCTGCCCGACGATCCCGTCCGTGATCAAGCCTCGCTGCTGCTGGAAAGCGCGCACGGCGTGTTCGACGGCGAGGTCGTACACCGACGGGTCGCCCGTGCCGTTGGCCGTGGGCAGCAGGCCCAGGCTGGCGAGCGTGGCCCGCACTTCGGCTACAGCCGGTCCGGCGTCACCGGGGCGGAGTTCCCGCATGCACCCCTCACTCAGGTCAGAATTCGAAAAACCGACGTTCTCAGGTTGTGTCGCAGGCTATTGTGCCCTGCCTGCCGTGCGGTCCCGCTTAGGGTCACGTCCCGCGTCCGGTCCATCACGGCATCACCCGATCAAGTGTGATGCATGACACGACCCGGGAATCATCGCCACACAAGGTGTAGACGTTTCAGTCCCGGGTCGGGTTTGCCTGTTGTTCGATTGTCAGGCGACGTAGTCGGCCAGGTCGTTCAGCAGCGCGGCCTTGGGCTTCGCGCCGACGATCTGCTTGACCGGGCGGCCACCCTGGAAAACGATCATCGTGGGCACGGACATGATCTGGTAGTCCCGCGCCACCTCAGGGTTGGCGTCGATGTCCAGCTTGGCCACGGTGATCTTCTCGGCGTGCTCCGAGGCGATCTCCTCGAGCACCGGGGCGACCATCCGGCACGGCCCGCACCAGGTGGCCCAGAAGTCGACCAGCACCGGCTTGTCGCTCTGCAGGACGTCCTCGGTGAATGACTTGTCGGTGACGACGACAGTGTTGGCACTCACGGTTTCTCCTAGTGTCAGGTGTTGGTCGGGGCGTAACCGCCGCCGACGAGTTCGGGGGCCTGGTGGGCATGCGATTCGCCGTGCTCGGCGAGCCAGCGTTCCGCGTCGATCGCCGACGCGCATCCCGAGCCTGCCGCGGTGATGGCCTGCCGGTACGTGCGGTCGACCAGGTCGCCCGCGGCGAAGACACCGTCCAGGTTCGTGTAGGTGCTCTGGCCCTTCACCTGCACGTACCCTTCAGCGTCGACGTCGACCTGGCCGGCGACGAGCTGGCTGCGTGGGTCGTGACCGATCGCCATGAAGACACCGGTCACGGCGACGTCCTCGGTGCTACCCGTCTGAGTGTCCCTCAACCGGGCGCCGGAAACCTTGCCGTCGGTGCCGAGAACCTCGATCACCTCGGCGTTGAGCCGCCACTTGATCTTCTCGTTGGCGCGGGCGCGCTCGAGCATGATCTTCGAGGCACGGAACTCCTCGCGGCGGTGCACGATGGTCACCGAGTCGGCGAACTTGGTCAGGAACAGCGCCTCTTCCATGGCGGAGTCGCCACCGCCGACCACGATGATGTCGTGGCCACGGAAGAAAAAGCCGTCACACGTCGCACACGCCGACACACCACGGCCGAGCAGCTCCTGCTCACCCGGAACGTGCAGGTAGCGCGGTGCCGCGCCCATCGCCAGGATGACGGCCTTGGCCGCATACCGGACACCGTTCACGGTGACGTACTTGACCGGGCCCTCCAGCTCCACAGCCTCGACGTCCTCGGTCCTCAGCTCGGCGCCGAACCGCTCGGCCTGCTCGCGCATCTGCGCCATCAGATCGGGGCCCATGATGCCGTCCCGGAAGCCGGGGTAGTTCTCGACCTCCGTGGTGGTCATCAGCGCACCACCGAACTGTGAGCCTTCGAAGACCAGCGGAGACAGCTGCGCGCGCGCCGCGTACACCGCGGCCGTGTATCCCGCCGGGCCGGACCCGACGATGATCAGGTTGCGGACCTCGTCTTGCGCCGCCATCTGCCCTCCGTGAATTTCCCGCCAGTGACATCTAGGTCAACCGATCGTAGGTGCTGGTTGTTCCACACCATCCGGGTGACCGGCAGCACTGACGGGAAACGGGGCTTCTAGCGCACGCCTGGCTTGTCCACGATCTTCGACGGGTTGCCCGGGCCGCAGTCCTGACCGACCGTGACCAGCCGGAACGTGCCTGGCGGCGTCGAGGCGAGAACGAACAGCGTGCCTTGCTTGCCGTCGACTGTGACCTGCTTGACGCCGAGCGGTTCCACGTTCGGTGAGATGCCGATGGCCTGGAAGCAGCCGGCGAGCTTCTCCTTGTCGGAGAACGGGCCGTAGTCGGTGCCGCCCTTGGCGGCCTGCAACTGCTCCGGGCCGATCGACTCGGACGGGAAGTTCAGCGGTCCTTGCGCGACCGGCGGTGCGCTGGGATCGCTTGTACCGCCGGGCAATGCCGCGAACGTGATGCCGACCGCCGCCGCGGCGGCGGCGAAGATCCCGATCCCGATGCCCAGCCTTTGGTTACGCCGTTTCCGTGCCGCGTCAAGGCTGACAACCGGTGCCGCGGGTGGAGGTGTTGCCGTTTGGGTGGCTTGGGCGCGTGCCTGTGACTCCGCGGCGATCGCGGCGTCCAGTCGTGCCGCGAAGTTCGCGGGCATGGGCGGAGCCGGGACGTTCGCGAACTCACGCAGGTCCGCTTGCGTGGCTTCCAGCGCGGCCAGGATCTCCCGAGCCTCGGGGTCGGCGTTGACCTGCGGCCACAACTGCTCGGCCTGCTGAGGGTCCAGCGCACCCGCCTGGAGATCGGCGAGCAGGTCGACCGACCACGGCGGCCCGCCGCTCCCCCGTCCGATGCTCGTCATGTCCCCTCCCGCTGACGCCGTGGACGCCCCTCGCGCTTTTCGCTTGCTTCACCTGGGACGTTCGCATCAGCAATCGGGTTCCGCAGATGCCCGAGAACTTTGGCGAGCTTGGCTCGGCCCCTGGCGCAGCGGCTTTTCACGGTGCCTTCGGCGATGCCGAGCATCTTGGCCGTCTCGGCCACCGAATACCCCTCGACATCGACGAGCACGATGGGCACGCGCTGCTCCTCGGACAGCTCAGCCAGAGCGTTCTTCACCACCAGGCTGGTCTCGCGATCGGACATGGCATCACCAGGAGTGACCGGCTCACCAGGCCCGGTCTCCGGCAGTGGGACAGTCGGGCGCGCTTGTCGGCGCCGGACTCGGTCCAGGCACGCGTTCACCACGATCCGATGCAGCCATGTCGTCACCTGTGATTCGGCACGAAACGAGCCGGCGCTGCGGAAAGCCGAGATGAAGGCTTCCTGCAGGGCGTCGGCGGCCTCTTCCGGATCGCGCAGGGTACGCATCGCCACAGCCCACATCCGGTCTCTGTGGCGGCGAACGATCTCGGCGAACGCGTGTGGATCCCCGGCGGCATGGGACGCGATCAGCGCTGCGTCCGAGCTTGCTGCGGCGGTCACCCGGGCAGCTTAGTCATGTCCAGCGTGGTGGCCGTTTACTGGGCCAGTTGGAACTCGACCTCGCGGATCTGACTGACGTTCTGGTCTTCGTCCACGCCGAGCTTGGTGATCCAGACCATCACGTTCTGGGTCGGTTCGGCCGCCGACAGCGCGATCTCGGTCTTGCCGTTGGTCAACGTCGCGGTGCCGATCACCTTGGTGTCCTCGAACTTCGCGGTCGCCGACGCGGCCGACCGGATCTCCACGACCGTGCCTTCACTGGGCGAGTCGATGATCACCTGGGCCAGCTTGGCCGGCTCCTTGAACGTCGACATGATGCCGATGCCCGGCTTGGCCGTGGGGAACGGTTGCTTGTACCGGACGGTCGACCACACCGTGCCCGGCTTGCCGTCGTTGACCCGGCCGACCGTGCGGGCGTTGTCCTTGTCTCCCTTGACCGAATAGACCACGACCCTGGTCGGCTTGACCGGACCGGCGGGCTTCGGCGCGGGTGGCGGGTTGGCCTGCGGCTGGTTGCCGTTGCCGCCGCTGGCGGGCGGCGGGCTTGCCACCACGGTCTGCTGGACGGCGGCGGGCACCGGGTCGCTACCGAAGAAGCTGATCAGCTGCATGCCAACCCACGCGAGCACACCCACCGTGGCCACGGTCAACGCCGTCACACCGATGGCCAGCTTGCGGCGCCGGTCGTCATCCCTGGGCGGACGCTTGTTGGTCGTCCAGATCGTGTCCTGGTCGGCCAGCCGGTCCCCGCCGGGCAGCACCGGGTTGAGCAACTCGGTCTGCTGCTCGATCAGCTCGGCGCGCTGAGCGATCCCTTCGAGCACCGTCAGCAGTGCGGAGCTGGTCCGGATGCCGCCGAGGGACGTGTCCGCGATGCTGCGCACGGCCAGGTCGGCCAGGTCGTCCGGGACGTCCTGGCGGAGCACGGCAGGCGATACGGGTGCGCCGTTGCGTTCGCGCGGTGCGACCGGGATGGTCGGCGGACCGCCTGGCAGCGCCCAACGGCCGGTCAGCAGCAAGTAGAGGATCGCGCCGAGGCCTTTGACGTCGTCCTGCAAGGTGGCCTGCGGCAGCGGACCGGGGAAGGCGAGCCGCAGCGAGCCGTCCGGGCCGACACGGACGCGCTGCGGGTGATCGACACCGAGCACCAGGCCGGTGTGGTGCGCCTGTTCCACGGCGATGGCCAGTGGTTCGACCAGACGAGCCGCGGTCCCGGCAGGCAGCGGGTGTTCGGCGATCAGGTCGACGAGGTCCGTGCCCTGCGCGAAATCCGCGACGACGACACCGAGCACGCCTTCACTCGGGTCGATGCCGCCGCCGACACCGAGCACGTCGAGCACACGGGAGACCGTCGGGCTGGTGAATCGGGCGGCGTGGGCAGCACGCTCCAACGTCCGACGGGCGGCAACGGTCGCATCCCGGTTGGTCGGGTCACCGACCAGCACAGTGAGAGCGACATCCCGACGCAGTTGGCCGTCTCTGGCACGCCACAGGTGGGCGTTGCCGCGTAGATCGACTCCGAACGGAGCCAGCAGACGATAGCGACCATCACCGATGACCCCGCCCGGAAGCAGGTCACCACCTGTCGCGCGAACGCCTCGGACGGTCGCGTCGTTGGTGTAGTCGGTCCTCCTGGTCGTCACCGCACTCTCCCGTCTGACGCGCCATCTATCCGCGCGCAACGGATACCTCGTAGCGAGCCTACGGGAAACCCGCGAGCCATGACGGTCGCCCAGCTCAGCGGCGACGAATCAGTCGGGTGATTTTCGCGGTGGCCGGCTTGAGCTCGTCGACCTTGAGCGCGACGAGCACACCGAACGACACCACCCCGGCGACTGTCCCCTGGATGAACAGGGACAACAACGCCCTGGCCGTGGCTGCTTCCGGGAGCAGCCCGCCGAGCAGCTTGGCCACCCCGAGCCCGGCGGCGACCCCAAGCCCGCCTGCGAAGACCGAGAAGAGCGTCACCCCGACGACCCGCTTGGTCCTCAGGTGCCCCAGCCGAAGCCAGAGCCACACCTGTCCGAGCACCGCACCGACGACGAAACTCAGCGAGTTGATCATCATCACACCGAGGACCACGTGCTCCGGCGCCAGCACCGCCTCGCACATGTACAGCAGCGGCACCTTCACCGCGGTCATCACGACCATGATCAACGTCGGGGTCCGGGCGTCCTTCATCGCGTAGAACACCCGCAGCTGCAGCATGACCAACGCATACGGCAGCAAGCCGAACGCGGACACCGCGAGCGACTCACCGAGTCTCGTCGCTTGAGCGGTGTCGCTCGCGCCGTGCGAGAACAGCACGATGCCGATGGACGTCCCGGTGACAGTCAGGACGGCCGAAATGGGCACGAGGATCACGGCCGACAGGCGGCTGGCGTACGACAGATCGGTGATCAGCTTGCGGTCGTCACCATCCGCGGCAGCACGGCTCAACCGAGGCATGATCGCCGTCAGCAGTGAGACACCGATGACGCCGTACGGCAACTGCAGCAGCAGCCACGCGTAGCTGTAGATGGCCGCACCACCGGGAGCGCCCGCGGTCAGTACGCGGGTGCTGATGACGTAGCCGATCTGGCTGATCGCGACGTAACCGAGGATCCACAGCGCCAGCCCGCCGAACTCCTTGAGCCGCGAGTCGAAGCCCCAGTTCCACCGGAACTTGAAGCCGACCCGGCGAAGCGCCGGCACCAACATGAACGACTGGACCACGATGCCCAGCGTCACGCCGATCCCCAGGACCAGCAGCTTCACGTCGCCCATCCGGACCGGGTCGAGCGAGATCTCGCCAGGCACGATCGCGTAGATCCCGATGGTCACCATCACCACGAGGTTGTTGACCACCGGCGCCCACGCCGTCGGCCCGAACACGTGCTTGGCGTTCAGGATCGCGGTGAGCAGCGCGAACAGGCCGTAGAAGAAGATCTCCGGCAGCAGCAGGTACGCGAAAGCCGTCACCAGCTCGGTGTTGGCCTGGCCGGTCGAGTTGTCGACGAGCACGCTGGTCAGGAACGGTGCGGCGGCGGTCGCGATGATCGTGCCCACCGCGAGCAGCGTCATGCCGACGGTCAGCAGACGCTGCGTGTAGGCCAACCCCCCGTCCGGATCGTCCTGCGCGCGCACCAGCAGCGGCACGACCACGCTGGCCAGCACGCCACCGAGCAGCATCTCGAAGACGATGTTGGGCAGCGTGTTGGCCACCGTGAACGAGTCGTTGACCGCGCCGAGCCCCACCGCGACGGCGAGCATGAGCTTCCACAGGAAACCGGTGATCCGGCTGACCAGGGTGGCCAACGCCATCGATCCGACGGCACGCCCGAACGACCCCCGAGGCTGCTGAGGCTGTGCGGCCTTCGGTGGTGCCTGCTGTGACACCTTCTGGGCCGGGGGTCTCGGGGGTTGCTGTCGTCTGCCGCCGCCAGCGGGGGGCACGGGTGTCCTCGCTCTGGTCAAGCCGGTGTGGGCTCCTGGTTCTTCTTCTGCTTGATGCGACGGTAGACGCGCCGGGCGGCAAGCAGTACCAGCATGCCACCGGCGATGCTGGTGACCGCCACGGTGATCGTGCCGTAGGACCCCGACGAGATCTCAATTCTGGAGACGGTGCCCAGCGGGGTGCCACCCGGTGTGGTGACCCACACGTCCGCGGTGAACTTCCCCGCGCGCAGCAATTCGGCCGGGACGAGGTCGGTGAACGTGCTGCGGGCGGCGATCGGCCGCTCGGTCACCGTGCCGGGCCGCAGGCCCGCGCTCTCCGGGATGATCAGCTTGACCCGCACGGTCACCGGGAGGTTGTTGCCGATCCGGATCGGGATCGGGCTGTTGGACGAGGCCAGCGTGATGGGCGGGCCGGGCGGGCTGACGGTGACCTGCGAACGCAGCGCGTCGAGCTCGCCGACGGCGATGGCAGTGGCCTGGGTGCCGCCGGTGACGTTGCCCCGCCACGAGCTGGAGCTGGCTCGCAGCAGGCTGTTGCGGATCGGGAAGATCAGCGTCTCCGGGTTCACCGGGCGGGTGTCGTCCGGCAGCATCGCGCCGAGCAGGTCCCGCTGGATGCTGTTGGCCTTGGCGATCTGGTCGAGCACCGAGGAAGGCAGCTCGGCGGCGACGTCCTGCTCGGGGTAGTCAAGGCCGGTGGCCGAGCCGTTCGGCGTGCCGGTCAGGTCTTCGAGCGGGAGCGGGTTGGCCAGCCTGTCGGTGAACATCCGGCCGATCGACTGCAGGTAGACGGTCAGCTCGCTGGCCGGTGCGGTCCACCGGCGCGGCGGCGCGACCAGCACGGACTGCCCGGACTGAGTGGCCCGGAACAGCAGCGTCGCCAGGCCGTTCTGCACCGAGACCGGTCCGGCCTCCGCGGCGACCGGACCGGCCAGCGAGGACGAGGTCAGCTCGTCGATCGGGACCACCCGGTCGGATTGGCCGACGGCGTACGGCGCGGGGCCGTTGACGCCCTTGAGCCGCGCCGGATTGGCCAGCACGGTCGTCGGCGTGGCCCCGGCGATGTCGCTCAGCGCACGCTGGTCGATCGTGCCGTCGACCGGCCAGATCACCCCGGGCAGTGGCTTCGTCGGCTGCAGGATGTTGCCTACCGTGGCGAGACTCTGGTTCACGGCCGTCTTGGCCAGATCCGCTGCGCCCGTGCGGGACAGCGCGGACACGTCAGCATCGGCGTACGGCAGCGCGATCACGCACTGCCCGGCAGCCAAGGACCGAAGCGTGACGAGCCAACGCTGCGCGAAGGCGTTGCCCTTGCCGGGCGTGGTCGATCCGTTCGGGCCCTGCACCTGGTAGCCGTTGGCCATCGCCTGCACGGTTTCCAGCAGGTCACCGTCGACCGCGAAGCAGATCGACGACATCAGCGAGGAATTCGACCTGGTGGCGGCCTCGACCGCGTTCAGCATCCCGTAGAGCCTGCCGCCGATCTGCAGCGATGACGCCAGGTCGTCGTCGCCAAGGACCAGCTGTTGCTCACCGGAGGCCTGCCGGACCACCCGAGGGTGATCGTCAGCCAACGGCCACAACAGGGTGATCTTCGCCGGTGCCTGCGGCGTCGAGCTGCCCCGGCCCGGCAAGGACAGCACCGGCAGCAGCACGTTCAGGCCGGCCAGCCGTTCCGCGCCGCCGTACTCCGGCCTGCCGTTGACGTTGATCAGCACCGGGTAGACGCCCGGCTGGTCCAGCCTGAGCTGGTCGAGCGAGTACGTGGCGGTGAAGGTGGCGCTGGCACCCTGCTCGAGCGACTTGGTGACCAGCGTGAACGGCGGCTTGGCGATCTCCGCGTTCGGTGGCTGGGTCATCGCGGCCCGCAGCTTGCCCTCGTCGGTCAGTGCCTCGCCGCGCTGTAACCGGACCTCGACCTGGTCGATCCGCCGGTCACCGACGTTGGTGACGCGGCCCTTGATCGTGACCGTCGGGGTGTCCGACCGGATCACCCGCGGATCGAGCTGATCGATGTCCAGCTTGAGCCGGGACGGGGTGTTGGCCGGTTGCGTGCGGGCCATCCCGATCGGCGCGATCAGCGGCTCAGGACCGGGCTGGGCGGCGGCGGTCAGCGGCGCTGATCCGGCCAGCAGGACACCCGCCGCGAGGGCGGCGGAAAGCTTGTGACGGGTTGCATGACGCAGCCCACTCATTGGTTTCGACCCTTCGGCGCATCGAGGCCATCCGAGAACGACACTTCACCCTCGAGCGGTGTCGTTGTTGACTCGGAGAGTAGTTGCACCGCCTTGCGCACCAACCGGCGCTCGTCCGCATACGCCAGCCGATCGTCAAGATCATCAAGCGCGACCCACGCCACCTCGGTCACTTCGGTGTCCTCATCGGACAGCTCGCCGGACAGGGCGTGCAGCAGGTAGTGGTGCACGGTTTTGTGCACCCGCCGGTTCTCCGCCACGAACCAGTAGTCGATCGAGCCAAGGGAGCGGACGACCTCGCCGGTGATGCCGGTCTCTTCCTTGACCTCACGCACCGCGGTCTGTTCCGGCGTCTCGCCGTCCTCGATGTGTCCCTTGGGCAGTGACCAGAGCAGCCGTCCCCTGCGGTCCAGTCTGCCGATGACCACTGCCTTGGCTCTGTCCTCGTCGATCACCAGGCCGCCGGCGGAGGTCTCGTCGACCGTCGTCAGCCGTCTGCCCCGGCGCCTGCCGCGGCGCCCGGACCGGGTGCCGTTGGGACGTCCGGATGACGGGGACATGAACTCGATCGTAATCGTCTCGCCACGTCAACTAGCCTGATTCGCCGTGTCGACGATGCTTGCCAAGCAGAATGCGGTAGTGGAACTCATGCGCATCTCCCCGGTCGCGGAAGAGCTGTCCGCCTTGTTCGCCAAGGCAGGTCACAGCCTTTTCCTTGTCGGCGGGAGCGTGCGGGACGCGCTGCTGGGCGAATTGGGCAAAGACCTGGACTTCACCACCGACGCCCGCCCGGAGCAGGTCATGCGCCTGGTGTCGGGCTGGGCGGACGCGGTCTGGGACATCGGCATCGCCTTCGGCACGGTCGGGGCCACCAAGGACGGACTGACGTGTGAGATCACCACGTTCCGGGCCGACCAGTACGACGGTGTGTCGCGTAACCCCGAGGTGCGGTTCGGTGACTCGATCGAGGACGACCTCAAGCGGCGGGACTTCACCGTCAACGCGATGGCCGTGAACTTGGCCACCAAGCAGTTCGTCGACCCGTACGACGGCATGGCGGCGCTGGAGGCCAAGGTCCTGGACACCCCGGCGACGCCGGAGGAGTCGTTCGGCGACGACCCGCTGCGGATGATGCGGGCCGCTCGGTTCACCAGCCAGCTCGGGTTCACCGCCGCGCCACGCGTGGTCGATGCGATGCAACGGATGGCCGGCCAGATCGAGCGGATCACCGCGGAGCGCGTCCAGGTCGAGCTGTCCAAACTGCTGTGTGGCGTCGAGCCGCGGCGGGGCGTGGAGCTGATGGTGGACAGCGGGCTGGCCGACTACGTGCTGCCCGAGGTGCCCGCGATGCGGCTGGAGATCGACGAGCACCACCAGCACAAGGACGTCTACCAGCACTCGCTGGTGGTCCTCGAGCAGGCGATCGACCTCGAGGAGGACGGCAGCGAGCCGGACCTGGTCCTGCGGCTGGCCGCGCTGCTGCACGACATCGGCAAGCCGGACACCCGCAGGTACATCCCCGGCGGTGGCGTGAGCTTCCACCACCACGAGGTGGTCGGCGCCAAGATGGTCCGCAAGCGCTTGCGGGCGCTGCGGTACTCGAAGGAGATCATCGAGAGCGTCGCCAAGCTCGTGTTCCTGCACCTGCGGTTCCACGGCTACGGCAAGGGCGAGTGGACCGACTCGGCGGTGCGCCGGTACGTCACCGACGCCGGTGACCTGCTCGAGCGGCTGAACAAGCTGGTCCGCGCGGACTGCACGACCCGCAACCGCCGCAAGGCGCAGGCGCTGCAGCGCTCGTACGACGACCTGGAGGCACGGATCGCCCGGATCGCGGCCGACGAGGACCTCGCCAGGGTCCGGCCGGACCTGGACGGCAACGAGATCATGCGGATCCTCGGCCTCAAGCCGGGCCCGATGGTCGGCAAGGCCTGGAAGTTCCTCAAGGACCTGCGCCTCGACCGGGGCCCGCTCGACCACGACGAGGCCGTGGCCGAGCTGCGGCGCTGGGCTGCTGAGCAGGGGCTAGACGACGTGAGCAGCGTGGTCCCGGCGGCTGGCGAAGACGTAGCCGACCACGCCGAGCAGGTAGAAGACGATCGTCGCGACGATTAGGCCGTGGGAGTGGCCGTTGGCGGGGATGACCGCCGCGGCCACCGCGATCGCCGCCACCTGGGTGACGTTGAAGAACATGTCGTAGAGCGAGAACACCCGGCCACGGGACTCGTCGCCGATGTCGGCCTGGATCACCGCGTCGACGCAGAGCTTGATCACCTGGCCCGCGCCGAACATCAGGAACGCGGCGCCGAGCATGGTCGGCAGCGTCATCGGCAGGCCGAGCCCGGCCATCGCGGCGGCGACGAGCAGCAACGCGCCGATGACCGTCGGGTGCCTGCCGAACCGGTCGACCAGCTTCGGCGTGACCAGCCCGGCGATGAAGATGCCGACCCCGGCGAACGCGGCGATCTCACCGAGTCCGGTCAGCCCGGCCTTGAGCCAGCCGAAGTCGGTGAAGTAGTAGCGCATCAGCAGTACAGCCATGAGCAGCGCGATGCTCTGGGAGATCCGGTGCGCGAACAACGCGACGAACCCAGCGACCACGCGAGGCGCCTGCCAGGCCGCTCTGGCGCCGTCGAAAAGGCCGCGCGCGACGGCCATGAACGTTCCGGCGGGTTCGTCCACTTGGTCCGGTCCGAGCTTGCCGCGCTCGAACTTCACCGCGAACAGGACCGCGAGCACGGTGCCGACGATCGCGAACGACGTGGTGATGCCGGAGCCGTAGTCGTCCTCACCGAAGACCTTGCGCAAGGCGATCGCGCACCCACCGCCGAACACGGCCACGATCGAGCCGAGGGTTACGGCGATCGAGTTGGCTTGCACCAGATTTCGTTCGGGCACCACGTGCGGGAGAGCTGCGGAAAGACCTGAGCCCATGAACCGGGTGACCCCAAGAACCATCAGGGACATCAGGAACAACAGCCCACTCGGCGCCCCAGCGAGCAACCCGATCGTCGCGGCCAGGATCAGCCCCGCACGCAGCAGACTGGCCACCACGAGCACCCGCCTGCGATCCCACCGGTCCAGCAACGCACCCGCGAAGGGACCCACGATCGAGTACGGCAGCAGCAGCGCCGTGAAACCGGTCGCGATGGTCAGCGGATCCGCACCACGCTCCGGGTTGAAGATCACCGCCCCGGCCAGCCCGGTCTGGAACAGGCCGTCCGCCCACTGCGATGAGAAGCGCAGGTAGAGCAGTCGACGGAACTCACGCAGTGCCAGCAACTGCCGCGTAGGCACTTTCCTCTTGTCGTCGACCACCACTGTCACGAGCGTCCAGCCTACGCAAAACAGGAAACCGACAGCCAACATCGAATACTCGGCCACATGAACCCACCGCAGCCCCAGCCAGCAGGCCGGTGGCTGGTGAAAGCGAAAAGCGCCCAGCGCTGGGTCAGAAGGAGCCCGCACCGTGGGGGTTTGGGGGGCTCGGCCCCCCAAAATGATGCCGAGCGACCCGGCGAGCTGTAGCGAAGCACAGCGAGCAGGGTCGCCCAGAGCGAGGGGGTCGACGCGCCCGGTCGCCTCTCGGCGATAGGCGCGACATGGCTCCTGCGTTACCGGTATTCCATGAAGGCTTTTGTGGTTGAGCCCGGGGGACACGTTGACGCGCCGACCTAGCTACTAACGTTACCGGGTGCCGCTGTTGTTCCGGCGGATCATCCCGCGTTTTTTACAACCCGCCCGGGTCTCATGAGGTCCCCGGGGCTGATGGGATCATGTGCGTTGTGCGACCCGACGCTGACGTAGAGCCAGGAACGCTGCTCGTGGCGGCGCCCACCCTGCTCGACGAGAACTTCCGCCGGACGGTGGTCTACGTGATAGACCACCGTCGCAGCGAGGGCACCCTCGGCGTCGTACTGAACCGTCCGAGCGACGTACCGGTGCATGACGTCTTACCCGCCTGGGGTGATCACGTCAGCGAGCCGCAGTCGCTGTTCGTCGGCGGGCCGGTCGAGCAGAAGACCGCGCTGTGCTTGGCCGCGTTGCGCACGGGTGAGGACGCGTCCAGCCTCAAGGGCGTGATCAGCGTCCGTGGCCCGGTGGCGCTTGTGGACCTGGACGCCGATCCGGACACGCTCGCGTCGAAAGTCAAGGGACTGCGGGTGTTCGCCGGTTACGCGGGCTGGGACGTCGATCAGCTCGGCGGTGAGATCGAACGCGGCGACTGGATCGTGGTTCCCGCACTGCCGAACGACGTGCTGGCTTCGCCCACACAGGACTTGTGGGGCCGGGTGCTTCGCCGTCAGGGCATGCCGATCGCGCTGCTGGCAACGCATCCCGGCGACGTCCGGACGAACTAGCCCTTCAGCTTGGCGACGCCGCAGTTGCCGCATGCACAACCGGCGCATCCGGGTGGCAGTTCCGGCTCGGGCTCCGGGACCGCCAGTGCGGCCTTGTGACCGAGCAGGCCACCGGCGGAGGCGATCACCAGCATCCCGCCGAGGCTGAGCACAACCGCGACGATGCCACCGGTCTGCATGACCAGGAGCAGGACTCCGCCGAGGACACCGATCACGCCGGCGACCACGAACGGCAGACCGGCCACTTTGTTCGCCACCCGGAAGGTGTCGGCGTCACGCATCGCCGCCGCGGTACGCACGCCCGCGACCCTGTTGAGCGGCAGCCGCTCGCGGAAACCCAGCAGGCCCGTCACGGTGACGGCAAGGCCGACCACGGTGAGTGCGATTGCGCCGACCACGGATGCAAACATCACGTCCGCGATGTTAGGTGTCAGGTGCATTCAACCCAACGGACACCCTCATCGGATGTGCTTCACGCCATGTCTGTGCGTTTCATCGCGGCGGCCACCGCCGCAGTCATCACCACGGGTCTGCTGGCAGCACCGGCGTCGGCTTCGCAGCGGGTGCGCCTGCTCGGCGAGACGGTCGTGCCGAACGCCTTGATCTTCCAAGGCACCACGGTCGGCGGGCTGTCCGGCATCGACCGTGATCCGAAAACCGGTGAGTACGTCCTGATCAGCGACGACCGGTCGAGTCTGAACCCGGCGCGGTTCTACACCGCGCGCATCGACGTGCAGGCCAAGGGGCTGGGTGTCGAGTTCACCGGCACGTACCCGTTCCTGCAGAAAGACGGGACCGCTTACCCGACGAACGCGGTCGACCCGGAGGAGATCCGGGTGGACCCGTGGACCGGGCGCTACACCTGGTCGCAGGAAGGCGGCGTGGCGCCGTTCTCCCTCGACCCGTTCATCCAGAACGCCACCCGGACCGGAAAGTTCGCGGGTGACGTGCTGTTGCCGAAGAACCTGCACGTCACCGCGACCACCGGGCCGCGGCCGAACCTCGCTCTCGAAGGACTGACCTACGCGGCCGGTGGCGCGTTGATCATCAGCTCGGTGGAGAGCGCGCTCAAGGAGGACGGGCCGATCCCGACTCCGGACACGGGCGCGTTGTCGCGGATCACCGTGCAGACGCGGACCGGTCACGTCATCGCGCAGTACGCCTACCCAGTGGAGCCGATCTTCACCCGGCCGGTGCCGCCGACCGCGTCGGCCGACAACGGGATCTCCTCGATCGTCGCCGCCGACCCGCTCGACCCGACGCGGGTGCTGGTCGTGGAGCGGTCCTTCGCGACCGGCGTCGGCAACAGGATCCGGATCTTCGAGGCGTCCACACTTGGCGCGTCCAACGTCAACGGCAAGGGCCTGGCCGGTGCCAAGCCGATGCGCAAGAAGCTGCTCGTCGACCTGGCCGACGTCGGGCTGAGCAGGGTGGACAACATCGAGGGCATCACGTGGGGCCCGTCGCTCGGACGCGGGGAGCGCTCGTTGATCTTGATCAGCGACAACAACTTCTCCGCGTCGCAGGTCACTCAGATAGTCGCTTTGGCGGTCCGCTATCCTCGGTGACATGGGCACGGCCCGCCGACTTCTTCGCTGGCCGCGCTGACCTACAGGAATCTGGTTGGCGCGGCGACCCCTCATGTCCGAACCGGGCTGGGGGGTTTCGCGTTGTTCAGGGCCGAAATTCCAGGGAAGGACTGGCGATGAGCGAAAGCGCTGAGGCTGTACCGGCGCACCGCTACACGGCCGCGCTGGCCGGCGAGATCGAGCGGAAGTGGCAGCAGTACTGGCAGGAGCACGGCTCCTACGAGGCGCCCAACCCGGTCGGCCCGCTCGCTGGCGACGTCCCTGACGACAAGATGTTCGTCCAGGACATGTTCCCGTACCCGTCCGGCGCGGGCCTGCACGTCGGGCACCCGCTGGGCTTCATCGGCACGGACGTCTTCGCCCGTTATCACCGGATGCAGGGCCGCAACGTGCTGCACACGATGGGGTTCGACGCGTTCGGCCTGCCCGCCGAGCAGTACGCGATCCGCACCGGGCAGCACCCGCGCAAGACCACTGAGGACAACATCAACACCTACCTGCGGCAGATCCGCAGGCTGGGCCTGGGCCACGACGAGCGGCGGCGGATCGCCACGATCGACCCCGGCTACTACAAGTGGACACAGTGGATCTTCCTGCAGATCTACAACTCCTGGTACGACGAGAAGGCGGGCAAGGCCCGGCCGATCGACGAGCTGATCACCGAGTTCGCGCAGGACAAGCGCCGGACTCCGGACGGCCGCAACTGGTGCGAGCTGACCGTCGCCGAGCAGCAGAAGATCATCAACTCCTACCGGCTGGTGTACCTGTCGGACGCGCCGGTGAACTGGGTGCCCGGGCTGGGCACGGTGATCTCCAACGAGGAAGTCACCGCGGACGGCCGGTCCGAGCGCGGCAACTTCCCGGTGTTCCGCCGAAACCTGCGCCAGTGGATGATGCGGATCACCGCGTACGCCGACCGGCTGATCGACGACCTGGACCGGCTGGACTGGCCGGACAAGATCAAGTCCATGCAGCGCAACTGGATCGGCCGCTCGCACGGCGCGCAGGTCAAGTTCGCGGTGGACGGCGGTGAGATCGAGGTCTTCACCACCCGGCCGGACACGCTGTTCGGTGCCACGTACATGGTTCTGGCGCCGGAGCACCCGCTGGTCGACACGATCGCCTCGGCCGCGTGGCCGTCCGATGTGGACAGCAGGTGGACCGGCGGCGCCGCGACGCCCGCGGAGGCCATTGCGGCGTACCGGCGTGCCGCGTCGATGAAGTCCGAACTGGACCGCCAGGAGAACAAGGACAAGACCGGTGTGTTCACCGGTGCGTACGCGACCAACCCGGTCAACGGCGCGAAGATCCCGGTGTTCATCGCCGACTACGTGCTGATGGGCTACGGCACCGGCGCGATCATGGCCGTGCCGGGCCAGGACGCGCGCGACTGGGACTTCGCCACGGAGTTCGGCCTGCCGATCATCCGGACCGTACAGCCGAGCGAGGGCTTCGACGGCGACGCGTACACCGGTGAGGGCCCGGCGATCAATTCGGGCTTCTTGGACGGCATGGCCATCGACGAGGCCAAGAAGACGATCATCGCCTGGCTGGAGGAGCACGGCCACGGCCGCGGCACCATCCAGTACAAGCTGCGCGACTGGCTGTTCTCCCGTCAGCGCTACTGGGGCGAGCCGTTCCCGATCGTGTACGACGAGGACGGTCTGCCGCACGCGGTGCCGGAGAGCATGCTGCCGATCGAGCTGCCTGAGGTCGACGACTACTCCCCGACCACGTTCGACCCGGAGGACGCGGACACCGAGCCGTCGCCGCCGCTGTCGCGCGCGACCGACTGGGTGCACGTCGAGCTGGACCTGGGCGACGGCAAGAAGACCTACCGCCGCGACACCAACACGATGCCCAACTGGGCCGGTTCGTGCTGGTACCAGCTGCGGTACGTCGACCCGACGAACGACGAGCGGTTCGTCGACCCGCAGAACGAGCAGTACTGGTTGGGCCCGCGGCCGGAGAAGTTCGGCGCGAACGACCCGGGCGGTGTGGACCTGTACATCGGTGGCGTCGAGCACGCGGTGCTGCATCTGCTGTACTCGCGGTTCTGGCAGAAGGTGCTGTTCGACCTGGGCCACGTCACCTCGCCCGAGCCGTACCGCAAGCTGTTCAACCAGGGCTACATCCAGGCGTACGCCTACCTGGACTCGCGTGGCCAGTACGTGCCCGCCGCCGAGGTCGTTGAGAAGGACGGCAAGTTCTTCTACCAGGACCAGGAGGTCACCCAGACCTACGGCAAGATGGGCAAGACCGAGCAGAACGTGGTCACGCCGGACGAGATGTGCGAGACCTACGGCGCGGACACGTTCCGGCTGTACGAGATGTCGATGGGCCCGATGGAGGTCTCCCGTCCGTGGGCGACCAAGGACGTCGTCGGTGCGCACCGGTTCCTGCAGCGGCTGTGGCGCAACGTCGTCGACGAGGTCTCGGGTGAACTGCGGGTCACCGAGGACGAGCCGACCGAGGCTGACCTGCGCGCACTGAACAAGGCGATCGCGGGTGTCCGTGAGGACTACCAGGAGATGCGGTTCAACACCGCGGGCGCCAAGCTGATCGAGCTGAACAACCACATCACCAAGACGTACAGCTCGGCCGCGGGCACCCCGCGTGCCCTGGTCGAACCGCTGGTGCTGATGCTGGCCCCGCTGGCGCCGCACGTGGCGGAGGAGCTGTGGGCGCGGCTGGGCAAGGACTCGCTGATCCACGGCCCGTTCCCGGTCGCGGATGAGAAATACCTGGTCCAGGACACGATCGAGTACCCGGTTCAGGTCAACGGCAAGGTCCGCTCGCGGGTGACCGTGGCCGCGGACGCGAGCCAGGACGACGTGAAGGCCGCCGCCCTGGCCGACGAGAAGATCGTCGCGCTGACCGAGGGCAACGAGCCCCGCAAGGTGATCGTGGTCCCTGGCCGTCTGGTGAACGTGGTCCTCTGAGTTATTCGGACGCCGTCATGATCTGCATGGCGGCGTCCCGCACGTCGGCGTCCGAGTGCTGGCGCAGCTCTCGTAGCAGTGCACGCCAGCCCTCGGGCCAGCCGAAATGCGGTCCGCCGACGGCAAGGACCCGCAGCGCCAGGTGCCCGCTCTGAACGGCACGGGCGGCGGCCAGCATCGAGTCGGCGTGCCAATGGTGCGGCCACGGCCGCCAAGCCACAGTGCTTGCCAACAGCGGTCGGCCTGCGACCAGGTTGTCGACCGCACGTAGGTCGACGGTCACTGCGGCTGAGTCCGACTGGATGGTCGCGAGCCGCAGCCGGACCAGATCCCGCCGGATCTCTTCGAGATCACCGAATTCTTCGATCAGCGTGCCGGCGTAGGTGTGCATGACCTGTCGCCAGGTGGACATCTGGACCAGCCCGTCGAAGATCGCGCGGATTCGCTGCAGCGCTGGCCGGTCTCGGCCGGCTTCGGCGTCGTGGGTTGTGTCCTGGGCCAGCGTCCGGAGAACGGCCAGCACAGCGCCGCCGACTTCGGGCAGGTTCATTTTGTAGACAAGGCTGTTGACCGCGTTGCGCCAGGACGCACGCTCGTTGAGGTCCGTGATCGCGTTGCTCAACACCGCAAGCGCCTCGGGATACACCGTCAGCCAGTTGCCCAGGCTCGACAACGCATCCCCGCGCAACCGGTCATCGGTGCCCAGCGCGACTTCGTGGATCAGCGCGGCAATGCCTGCCTGATGCCGGGAGGCAACCACATACGGCTGGACTCGGAGCGTCTGCATGGCTACCTCGCGTGGCCCGGTTATGGCCGCGCGCAACAGTTCCCACGCTCTCGGGTCGTCCAACCAGGACAATGCCTGGAACGCGATCGCGGCACGGACATCGCGGTGCTGGTTGTCCACATGCCACGCCTGGTGCAACAGCCCGATCGCATTCGGCAAGCGGAAGTCACTGATCAGCCGAACGAGTTCTTTGCGAACGGTGACCGGACCGCTTTGCACGGCAAGGGAATCAGCGAGTTTGCTCGGCGCGATCCGGCGGGCGCATCCCCTGATCGTGTACATCGCGGTCAGCTCGGCCTGGCCACGCGCGCCGGAGAACGCACGCTCCTTCAACAGCCGTAACGCTTCCACCGGGTCTTCGTGGAACGGCAGCACGGCGAGTGCCGCTTGGGCGATCAGCTCGTCCTCTGCGGAGAGGTAGCGCACAGCATTGTGGCCACGGACTGTTCCCAATGTGCGGATCGCGGACGCGCGGACTTCTCGTGCGTGGTCCGAGTCCGCCACAGCCTCCAGCAGCTGCGCGTAGCGGTCGCGTTGCCTGGGCAGCCAGCGGTGAGTTTGCCGCATTCCCAACGGGACCCGCTGGACGTCGCCGGGTGCGAAGCGGCCTTGTGGCGGCTCACCGAACACCACGTCGAGCAGATCGATTCTTGTCGACTGGACAACGGCCATGACCTGCGGCAGGAAGACCGCACTCGGTTCGATCTGGAGGATCCGCGCGGTTCGCTCGCTGCGAGTGCGTGGATCCGCCAGCAGGTACCGGATCGCGGACCTGGCGTCGTCATCGTCGCCTTCGGTGATCGCTGCCCACAATGGTTCGAGCAGGTCAGGCATGTGCCATGCGCGGCGGCCAAGTGATGCGATCAGGATCAGAGCCGGGTAGTAGATCGTCCAGCCCGCGTGTTCGTTGATGACCGGTGCGAGGGCACGGTAGATCTCATGTTCCTGGCCGCGCCGCAGTGTCAGGTCGAGTCTGGGCAGTGCGGTCCACCCGTCCCGCTTCCACAGCGCCTCGACGATTCCCAGCGCGACCTGGGAATCGTTGTGCGCCACCAGCCTGAAGCACAACCGGAGCAACGCGTCGGTCGAGCCTGTCGAAAGGTCCCGGGCGTTGAAGGCGTCTGTGGCGATCTGACTCAGCTCACGTGCCTCGCCGAAGGCACGAGGGCTTGCCGCGGCCAACGCCCGGAAGGCGCCGAGGCGCACTGGATCCTGGTCGCGTTTGAGCCGGTCAGCCAGCCATGGAAGCAGTTCTGCGAGGCGGAAGTCCTTGGCGGCACACGCGATCAACAGCTTGTATCCCAGCTGCCGGTCCGTCGCCTCACCGGCGTAGGTCAGCTTCGTCAGCGTCTCGCGGGCTTCGTCGTACGGCAGGAACTGCGCGAGCAGGATCGCTTTGGTCTCTTCGCCCTTGGCCAACGCGATGGCACGCATGCGACGGGCTTCGTCTGCGCGCCGCCTGCGAGGCAAAGCGCGCATGGTTTGCAAGCCGATGTCCGCGTGGCTCATGTCTTTGTCGGCGTTGACCGCGTCCCAGAACGCTTCTCGGCGTGACGGTGGCATCGCACGCAGCACCGGAAGCACGTCCTGACGGCCGAGCCACACCAACTCGGGCGGGTTGGCTTCGACTAACGCGCGATAAGCGGTCCTGCTGAGCCGGTAGGTGCGGTCGCGCAGTTGGTTGATGAAACGGCCGGCGTCGACCTGCGCCAGATACCCCGATCTGGCCTGGGAGAACGGCATGTGGACGGACGGCCCGTACCGCTCGATCAGGTCGAGCACCGCTGCGGGGTCGTGCGGGATCAGTTCGTCGATCGCGTACAGATGGCGTGCCCACCAGGCGTCGCGGTCCGCCTTTGGCAGTTCGGCCCGAGCCTTGTCCAGCATCAAGTCCGGGTATCGCTTGGCGATCGCGCTCATCGATACGGCGTGCTCGAGCTTCGGCAGCCACTCCGCCACGACTGGACGGCTGCAGACCGGCAGCAACCTCGCCGCTTCGGCCGCGCCCCACACTTCGTGGACGGACGGCAGGACAGCGTCGGCCAGCGTGGTCATCCGCTTGGTCCTGGTCCGGCGGAACAACACACGCCGGACGTCCATCGGCAGGTCAGGCAGTGCCTCGGCGACCACCTGCGGATCAAGCCGGGGCAGGCTGGACGAGGCCGCGACCCGTCTCTGCTCCTGCACGACTCCGGACGTCAGGCCTCGGTGCAGCGTCGGCAGGTGGTTGACCACCTCGGCCATGTCGAGCGCCAGGTCGGGGTCCTCGTCCCACACCGCGGCCAAGTCGGCGTGCGGGGCGCGTTCGGTGATCTCCTTGCGGCGTTCGGCATACGACATGCCGACATTCTTCATTCGATGGTCAGGCCCGCGTCCGCGACCAGGTCGGCCAGCATGATCTCGAAGAAGTTCTCGGTGTTGGTGATCAACATCGGGAAGTGCCCGAACACCTCCAGCGCGACCTGGCCGTACAGCCGCACCCAGAACTGCAGGATCATGTACGCGGTCCCGATGCTGAGGATGTCGTCCGGGACGGTCACGCCCGAATGCGCGATCGTGGACAGCAGGTCCGCGCGGAAGGCCTCCAGATCCGCCCGCATGGGCAGCGGCACGGCGTCGTCCGGCGGCGGGCTGAGCTGTTTGGTGATCAGCACCTTGCCCGCGACCGACAGGAAGATCCGGCCGAACGGGTCGGCGGACATGGCGTCCTTGTTGCTCTGCGGGGTCGCGAAGACCATCGAGAACTCCCGCGGGTGGGCCAGCGCCCAACGCCGGAAGCCACGGCAGATGGTCATCACCTGCAGCACGGTGTCGTGCTCGGGCACTTCGGCCAGGTCGGCGGTGAGGTCGTCGGCGAGATCGGCGCAGATGTCCATCCGGACGTGGTGCACCAGGTCCTCGCGCGAGGAGTAGTAGCGGTAGAGCGCCGGTGCGGTGATCCCGAGCTGCCGGGCGATCGCGCGCAGCGTGACCGCCTCCGGTCCCTCGTTGATCAGCAGGGTGCGTGCCTGCTGGCGGATCTCGCGATCCGTTGCTGCCCGGGCACGCTCGCGCCGTGTGGGCTCGCTCATGCTTGACTCCATCGTCTTGTAAACACCGTTAACCGCCCGTACCCTGACCCTCAGTGACAGTGAACGGTGTTTACCGAGTTTCTGACCCGTTCACGCCGACCGTAGTCAACGACTGCCGTCGTGCACCACCGAAACGGGAGGACGAGTACGTGTTCAACAGGTGGGGAATGGTGGCATATCGCCGCCGGTGGACGGTGCTCATCGCGGTACTTGTCCTCGCAGTCCTCGGTGGACTCTGGGGTTTGGGTGTTTTCGACCGCATGAAACAAGGCGGGTACTACAACGAATCCAGTCAGTCCGCCGAGGCGGGCCGGATCGCCGAGCAGGCCCTTGGCCAGCGGGAAAGCGATGTCGTTGTGGTTTACGACGCCGGTGAAGGCAAGAGCGTCGACGATCCGTCCTTGGCTACCCGAGTCATCGACAAGCTCAACACGTTGCCCGCCGACGCCGTCAAACAACGCGTTTCATACTGGGAAACGAAGAATCCCGCGCTTGCCGACGCCGGAAAACGATACGGCCTTGTGACCATCACCCTCACAGGCAACGACGAGAGCGCGCGGCTGGCGAATTTCGAACGCGTCAAGGACAAGCTGGCCATCGACGGACTGCGGGAACAAGTCGCGGGCAACACCGCGATGGAACACACCATCGGTGAGCGGTCGAAGTCCGACCTGACCATGGCCGAAGCCATTTCCCTCCCGGTCGTGCTCGCGTTGCTGCTGCTGATCTTCGGAAGCGTGGTCGCCGCGCTGTTGCCGGTTCTCGTCGGTGGACTGGCGATTCTCGGATCGTTGGGTGTGCTGAACGCGCTGTCGTACGCCGTCGACGTCAACAACTTCGCCGTCAACGTGGCCACTCTGCTGGGCCTTGGCCTGGCCATTGACTACGGCTTGTTCGCTGTCGGGCGGTTCCGCGAAGAACTCGCCGAAGGCCGCAGTACGGCCGAAGCCGTCCGCCGGACAGTGGCCACCGCGGGCCGGACCATCGCGTTCTCGGCGACACTGCTGGTGATCGCCTTGGCCGGACTGCTGGTGTTCCCGCTCGACTTCCTGAAGTCCATGGCGTACGGCGGAATGTCCGCGGTCGCGATCGCGGCGCTGATCTCGCTGACCTTGTTGCCCGCGATGCTCGGCATCCTCGGGCCGAAGGTGGACAAGCTGTCTCTGCCGTGGCGGCGCGACAAAGCGGCCAGCGAGCCGCGCGGGCTCGCTCGCCTTGGCCGGGCGGTGATGAAGCGGCCAGTCGTGTTCGCGTTGCCGATCCTGGCTGTCCTGCTGGTGATGGCACTGCCGTTCGCGAAGGTCAGCTTCGGCGCGGTGACCGAGAAGCAGCTGCCCGCCGACGATCCGACCAGGCAGGCCATCGAGACCATCAACCAGAACTTCCCCGCGGTCGGCAGCAACAACGCGGAGATTGTCGTGCGTGGGCCCGCCAACGTGGACCAGTTTGTCTCGCAGGTGAACGAAGTCCCTGGCGTGGAACAAGCCACGGTCGCAGGCGGCCGCGACGGCGTCACGTTGATCCACGCCCAGCTGGCGGGCGAACCCGTCGGCGACGCCGCACGCGGTGCTGTGGAAGGTTTGCGCGCGCTGGCACCGCCGGGCGGTTCACAGGTATTGGTCGGTGGTCTGACCGCCGAGGTGATGGACGCGAACGAGTCCATTGTGGATAACGCGCCGCTGATGATCGGGATCCTGGTGGTCGCCACGTTGATCCTGATGTTCCTCGCCTTCGGGTCGGTTTTGTTGCCCCTCAAGGCAGTCCTGATGAGCGCGTTGAGCCTGTCGGCGACCTACGGCGTGCTGGCCTTCGTGTTCCAGTTCGGACACGGTGCCTCGCTGCTCGGCGTCACCCCGGAACCATTGCAGGCCGGGATGTTCGTGCTGATCGGCGCGGTCGTGTTCGGACTGTCCACGGATTACGAGACGTTCCTGCTGTCCAGGATGGTCGAGGCCCGGCACGCCGGGATGAGCACAGCGGACTCCATCCAGACCGGACTTGTCCGCACCGGCCGGATGATCAGCGCGGCCGCGCTTCTGCTGATCGTGGTCACCGGCGCATTCGCGCTGTCCGAGCTTTCGATGATGCGGTTTGTCGGCGTGGGAATGATTGTCGCTCTCATTCTTGACGCGACGGTCGTACGAATGACGCTGGTCCCGGCCATCATGCGGCTGCTTGGCGACGCGGTGTGGTGGGCGCCGCAGCCTCTCCGTCGGCTTCAGCAGAAAGCCGGGGTTGGCGAAGTTGATATACCAAAGGAGAAAGAGTTGGAGAGGGTTTGAGGGATATATGTGCTGTCGGTGCCGGTTCGCCCTGGATCGGCACTGCGGGGCTACACGACCGACACCGTCCATGAATTTATGTGCTGTCGGTGCCGGTTCGCCCTGGATCGGCACTGCGGGGCTACACGACCGACACCGTCCACGAATTTATGTGCTGTCGGTGCCGGTCGCTCGGGGGGCTACACGACCGACACCGACAGCACAGAAGTTCAGTACGCCTTTCGGCGAACTGAACCCCAACGCCGCGATGATGGTCGCAGCGCGGGTCTTACCTGTACCCGACGGGTATACACGACTGTCACTCACATTGTGGCATCAACCATCAACAGAGAGCCGCAATCGTTAACAGATGCGCACGAGAAGTCAACGACGGTGCATGGTTAGGTGACGCCCGTGGGTGTTGATCTCGGACTTGATCTTATCGTGGTGGGATCGGCCAATGCCGACCTGGTAGTTGCCGTGGAACGGCGGCCTGGTCCAGGGGAAACCGTGCTCGGTTCGGACACGTCCGTACTGCCGGGCGGCAAAGGCGCCAACACCGCCGTCGCCGCGGCCAAGCTCGGTGCGAAGGTGGCTTTGCTCGGCGCGGTCGGCCGTGACGGGTACGGCGAGTTGTTGCTGGAATCGTTGGGCTCGGCTGGTGTGGACACTTCCTTGGTCCGCCGCAGTGATCGGCCGACTGGTGTCGCGTACATCTTCGTGACTCCGGATGGCGAGAACTCCATCCTCGTTTCGCCGGGCGCCAACTCCGCACTCACCGAACAGGACGTTGAACTCGCCGACGCGCGTGTGCTCGTGGCGTCGTTGGAAGTCCCGCTGGCGACTGTGGAACACGCTGTCGCGGTGGCCGTGGAACGCGGAATTCGACCGGTTGTCAACATCTCGCCAATGGCCCAGTTGTCCGCGGAAACGCTTGCGGCGTTGGACCCGGTCGTGGTCAACGAGCACGAAGCCGCTCAACTCATGGGCGATGAAGGCGACCTACGCGGGCTGCTGGATCTTGGACCGCGTTCAGCCGTCGTCACGTTGGGTGCCCGCGGCGCACTCGTGATCGAGGCGGACGGCACCCAGCAAGTCGAATCACCCAAGGTGGACGCGGTGGACACGACCGGGGCGGGCGACGCTTTCACCGGCGCACTCGCGGCCGAACTCGCCAGGGGCAAGGATCTGGTCACCGCGGCGCAACTCGCTGTCAAGGTGGCCGCCATCTCAGTCACCCGCAAGGGTGCGCAGCCTTCGTATCCCACAGCGGACGAAGTTGGCGGGTAATCTCCGGGCCATGCTCAGTGGCGTCGGCGTAAGTCCTGGTCGGGCCGCGGGCCCGGTAGTCGTGGTGGCGCAGCCAGCGGGAGAACCACCCGCGGGCCCACCTCCTGCGGACCCCGCGGCGGAGGCGCAGCGGATCGGACCGGCCGCGCAGCGGATCGCGGCCGATCTGAACGCGCGTGCGAAAGCGGCATCCGGTGAGGCGAAACAACTCCTGGAGACCACGGCGATGATGGCCGCGGACCCCTCGCTGGTCACGCAGGCCGAACAACTCGTCACCACCAAACAACTGCCTGCTGCTCGTGCGGTCTACGAAGCCGCGGCCAGTTTCGCCGACGCGTTGCGGGCGGCGGGCGGATACATGGCCGAGCGTGTCCGTGACATCGAGGACGTGCGTGATCGCGTGGTCGCCGACCTGCTCGGCATCGCCGCGCCCGGTGTGCCCGAGTTGACCGAGCCGAGTGTGCTTGTCGCGCAAGACCTCGCGCCGGCGGACACCGCCGGGCTCGATCCGGCGAAGGTGCTGGCGCTGGTCACCGAGGAGGGCGGGCCGACGAGCCACACCGCGATTCTGGCGAGGGCGTTGGGAATTCCCGCGGTCGTCGCGGTTCGTGGTGTGCTGGCGGCGAAACCCGCGCAGCTCATCGTGGACGGTGCCACCGGCTCGGTCGAGATTCCGAGCAGCCCGATCACGCCGTTCGCCGCGGAAGTCGCCGCCGCTGACGAGTGGAACGGCGTGGGCACGACTTCCGATGGCTTGCGGGTCAAGGTGTTGGCGAACGTCGGCGCGCCCAAGGACGCGAAAGCCGCCGTGGAAGCCGGTGCCGAGGGCGTCGGTCTGTTCCGGACAGAGTTCTCATATCTGGACGCAACCGACGAACCGACCGTCGAAGAACAGCAGTCCGCGTACGCCGCGGTGCTGGCACCGTTTCACGGGAAACCGATCATCGTCCGGACGCTCGACGCCGGCGCGGACAAACCACTCGCCTTCCTCGCACCCGACCCCGAGCCCAACCCGGCTCTCGGTGTGCGCGGCATCCGTGTCTCCCGTGAACGGGTCGACGTGCTCGACCGTCAGCTTGCTGCGATCGTTGGCGCTGCCCAGGAAACGGGTGCCGATGTCTCGGTGATGGCGCCGATGGTCGCCACTGTCGAGGAAGCCGCGTGGTTCGCCGATCGCGCGCACGCCGCGGGCATCAAGCGAGCAGGCGTGATGATCGAGGTCCCGGCCGCTGCGCTGGTCGCCGACGAGATCTTCGGTGTCGTGGAGTTCGTCAGCATCGGCACCAACGATCTCGCGCAGTACACCCTTGCGGCGGACCGTCAACTCGGCGCGGTCGCGACGCTCAACGACCCCTGGCAACCCGCGTTGCTCCGGCTGATCGGCATGATCGGCCAAGCAGCGATCCGGGCGGGCAAGCCAGCGGGCGTGTGCGGTGAGGCAGCCGCGGACCCGAACCTCGCGGGTGTTCTCGTCGGACTCGGCATCAGCAGTCTGTCCATGAACGCCAGCGCGATCCGCAAAGTCGGCGCCGCGTTGGCCAAACACACCGAGGACTACTTCCGTCAGGTCGCCAGGGCAGCGCTCGTGTCACACACGCCCGCCGACGCGCGGGCGACCGTGCACGCGATGCTGTCCTAGTACTCGGCGACGCGATCGATCTTCAACGGGAAGCGCACCATCACCGACCCGAGCCGCAGTGCCACGGGTCGCGTGATGGTCAGCGTGCCGCCGCGCACCTTCCCGCTCAGCACGAACTGCGGCCCCGGCTGCGGCCCTGGCCGCACTTTGTTGAGGTAGCGGCAGTTCATCACCTGCAGCGCGGTCGCGTCCAACGCCGATTCGGACGGCAGCTTCAACCGCACGTGCGCCGCCCGGACGTCGAACTCGATCTTGACCAGCTGGTACGGGATCCGTGCGACGGCGAAGTCCAGTTCGCACCAGCTCTGGTCGCATCTGAGCACCAGCTCGTTGGGCACGTCCCACCGGCCGCGCCTGCGCATCTTCGACAGCACACTGCGCAGTTCGAGCCGCTGGTCCGGCACGGTCTCCGTGTTGACCAACCCGGGAATGTCGATCAGCACCGCGTTCAGCTCCGAGCGCGTGATGGCGGCCAGCGCGGTCTCGGTGCGAGTGGTGAATTCTTCAAGCGAGATCAGAGCGTTCGCCAGTGCCTTGTGCAGCAGTCCCACGACGTGCTCACGTTCGCTGTCGGACACCCTCAGGTCGCGTGGGTCAGTCACGCGAAAACCCTACTGTCACTCGGCGTCCAGTCCGTGCTCAATCGCGTAACGAGCAAGCTCCACCCGGTTGTGCAGCTGCAGTTTGCGCAACGTGGACTGGACGTGGTTCTCCACGGTCCGGTGCGACAGGACCAACCGGTCGGCGATCTGCCGCGCGGTCATGCCCTTGGCCACCAGCCGGAGCACCTCGGTCTCCCGGTCGGTGAGCTTCGGCGCGGCCTCGGCTTCCGCCGGCGCGGCCGCCATCCTGCGGTACTCGCCGAGCACGAGCCCGGCCAGCCCGGCGGTGAACACGGCGTCGCCGTGCGCGGTCCGGTTGACCGCGTCCACGAGTTCCTCGGCCGACGCGGACTTCACGATGTAGCCCGAGGCACCGGCCTTCACCGCCTCGAGCACGTCACTGTGCGCACCGCTCGCCGACAGCACGAGCACCCGGGTATCCGGCAGGTCCCGCACGATCTTGCGGGTCGCGTCCACCCCGGACTCCTCACCCAGCTGCAGGTCCATCAGCACGACATCGGGCGCGACCGTCTTGGCGATCCGGACCGCGGCACCCGCGTCACCGGCCGTCGCCCGTACGTCGAAGCCGCGTTCGGTCAGGTCACGGGCCACTCCGTCGCGCCACATCGGGTGGTCGTCGACGACCATGACCGAGATCGTTGCCGTGGTCATCGCGCACCTCCCACTTTGTGCCGCCCCTTCTTATCCGGTTCCCGAGGGATCCGGATCTCCCATTCGGTACCCGCCCCTGGCGCGGTCTCCAGGGTGATCGTGCCACCCAGGTCGGCGACACGCCCACGAATGGACCGGGCCACTCCCATTCGGCCGTCGGATGCCGCCTGGTCCAGCCGTCCGGCCTGAATTCCGGCACCGTCGTCCCGCACGCTGATCACCACCTCGTCACCGAGGTCTTCCAGCAGGACCCAAGCGTTAGCGCCATCGCCTGCGTGCTTGACCACGTTCAACAACGCCTCGGAGACCAACGAGGTCAGCTCGGTGACGATCGACTCAGGCAGTTGCACCGGCGTACCTGGCACCGAGACCTGCACGGTCCCAGTTGCCATGACCTGCAGACGGGGTCCGAGATCGGCCGTGCCGTCCGCGGTCGACTCCGGTGGTGCGGCGGCGACCAAAGATCGCAGCGCGACCTCCTGCTCACCGGCGAGCCTGGCCAGCTCAGCGGCTTCACCACCGAGTTCGTTGCCACGCTTGCGAACCCGCGCGAGCACCTGCAGGACGCTGTCGTGGATGCTTCGGGCGAGCCGTTCACGCTCGGCGGTCGCGGCCTCAGCACGTGCCGCCTGAGCCATACGTTCTTGCGCACGTCGTGCAGTGACTGACGCCAACCCAACGACAAACCCGCTGCCCATCAGTAAGACAGCGTCCCTGGTCACGTCCGTTGTCAGCGCCCCACGCGAAAAGCCCGTGGCGATTGCGACGGCAATGCCCGCGAGCACACCGGCAGTCCGGCCGTTCAACACCGCTGCCGCGATCGGCGGTTCGCTCGCCCACACGGTCGTGATCAGGGGCGCGATCTCGTCCATCTGCTGCGGCGACAAGATCCACACCGAGGTGTACATCAGCGCGCACGTGACCGCGACGTCCGTCCACACGACCGCCACCCGGCGGCCGAACTTCAGCAGGTAGGCGGTGACCGTGAACGCGGTCCACACCGCGATCAGGCCGAGCACCACCCAGCCCAGCGTCGGCCGTTGGTACTGGTCGTGGTGCACGATCACAGCCGCGACCGCGAAGCCGAACGTCACCAGCCGCAGGATGGCGACGCTCGACCAGAGCGGCGTCGTCGCGTCACTCTTTTGCACGGAACCCTGGCCTTGATCCGGCGTCGTCCAGCACATCGACCTCGTCGGCGTCGGTGTTCCGGTCCCGGGTGCTCAGCAACGACCGGATGCCCGCGTTGAGCACTGCCAGCAACGGAACCGCCAGCAGGGCACCGGGGATGCCGGCCGCGACCAACCCCACGGTGATCGCCAGAACCACGGCCAACGGGTGCAGCCGGACCGCGCGGCCCAGCAACCACGGCTGCAGGATGTGACTCTCGAGCTGCATCACCGCGATCACGATCGCCAGCACGATCAACGCCGCCACGAAACCGTTCGCCACCAACGCGACCAGCACTGCGACCGCGCCCGCGATGACGGCACCGATGATCGGGATGAAGGCACCGAGGAAGACCAATGCGGACAACGGAACCGCGAGCGGCACACCCACGATCGCCAGCCCGATGCCGATCCCGACCGCGTCGACCACCGCGACGGCCGCGGTCGCTCGCACGTAGCTGACCAGGGAGGAGAAGCTGCGCCGACCGGCCACGTCCACCCGCTCGCGCACGTTCGACGGCACGCCGCGGACAAGGAAGGTCCAGATCCCCTCGCCGTCGTAGAGGAAGAAGATCAGGATGAACAGGGTCAGGATGAACCCGGCGAGCACCTCGCCGATGCTGACCGCCGTGGTCAGCGCACCGGACGTGATCGCGGCCTGGTTGGTCTTGATCGTCTCGATGATGTTGCTGATGAACTCCCTGATCTGCTCGTCGCGCAGGTGCAACGGGCCTTGCTGCAGCCAGTTCTCGATCGTGTCGAGCGACTGGCCGACCTGCCGCTGCAGGTCGGGAAGGCCGGTCGAGAACTCCGAGATCACGAACGTCAGCAGGCCACCGATCACACCGAGCCCGCCGACCAGGACGATCGCGGCGGACAACCCTTTCGGCACCCGCCACTCGACCAGCTTGTCGACCGCGGGCGCCATCAGCGCCGCGAGCAGCAAAGCGATGCCCACCGGCACCAGTACAGTCGCGAAGTACCCGCCTACCAACATGATCCCGTAGAGGGCCAGTGCGACGACCGCCAGCCGCCATGCCAATGCGGCGGCGACCCGCAGGCCGCGCGGCACCACATTCGTCACTTCCAGCGGGGCTAGGGGCCGTTTCGTCGGCTCGCTTGTCACGCGCGTCACGTTATCGGTACCCACAGACAAAATGGGCCGTCCGCGCAGGGGTCTGCGCGAAAGAATCCGGGGGTGTCCCGCTATCAGCTCACTGATCCAGAGCAACAGCTCGTCGAGGCGTTCCGGGCAGGCGACCGGATCGATCTCGGTGGCCAACCGGTCCGTGGCCAGGTGCTGGCCGAGCTGCTCGACGGCAGCGAGTCGCCCAGCCTGATCCGGCTGTCCGGGGCGCACATCACCGAGTACTTCAGCCTGCAGGGAAAGCACGTCCGGCAGGTGATCGACCTGCGGGACTGCGTCTTCGAGCACCGGCTCGACCTGCGGATGGCGCGGCTGGTCGGGTTACGCATGCACGCGTGCCGGATGCCCGGCGTGATCGGCCGCAACCTGCGGGTCGAGAGCGACCTGATCCTCGAACCACGCTTCACGTGCGACGGCGCGCTGGACCTGACCGACGCCAGCATCGACGGATCGCTGCGGATGTCCGGCGCGGTGCTGCACGGCCCGTTCCTCGGCGCACGACTCCGGATTTCCGGATCACTGCAGGCCGTGGTGTTGCGCACGAACGGCGAGATGCGGCTGTCCGGTGCCAAGGTCGGGGGAAACCTGCAGCTCACCGGCGCGTGCCTGACCAACACCGACGGTATCGCGCTCGACGGCAGTGGCATGACGGTCGAGGGCCTGCTGCTGGCCGACGCCCGTGGCGGCAGGTTCCGCTCCTCGGGGCGTGTCCTGTTGCGAGGCGCGCACATCAGCGCCGACATGAAGTTCACCGGCGCCGAGCTGACCGCACCGAAGGGCAGGCCGCCGCTGGACGCCGACCGCATCCGGGTCGAAGGCAATGTCTCCTTGGACAACGGCTTCACCGCCGGCGGCCCGGTCCGGTTCGCGGACGCCCGGATCGGTGGCTACCTGAAACTCTCCGGCGCCACGTTGGGCAGCGCGGAAGACGGTCCCGACCCGTACCGCGCTCCGTACGCCTTGTTCGCCGACGGCATCGAGCTGGGCGGCGACCTCAACGCCCGGTCCGGTGAGATCGCCGGTGCGCCGAAGGAGAAACCACTCGTCGCGTACGGCCAGGTCCGGTTCCCCGGCGCCAAGATCGACGGCAGCGCCAGCCTGTCCGGTGCACAGCTGCACTGTGCCGGCCGGGACGCGTTGTTCGCCGACCGGCTGAGCGTCGGGGAGACCCTGTTCCTGGAAGGTGTGCGGGCCACCGGGTGCATCCGGTTGCAGGACGCCAAGATCGGTGCCTCGCTGAACGTCACCGGATCCACGTTCACCGAGCCGCGCCGACGCGCCGACGGAAGCCGTAAGCCCTCGCTGGATCTGCAGTTCGCGTCCATCGGTCACAACCTGTTGTGCAGCAGGAACGTTGTCGCGTCCGGTGGCGTCAGTGCGCGGCTCGCGGATATCCGGCACACCGTGCATCTCTCGCATGCGGCCATAGGAGACGGTCAACCAGGCGGTGTCGCATTTGACGGCTATGGCATGACCGCGCACCACCTCTTCATGCACTTCGACCCCGATGAGCCACCGCAGGGTGAGGTGCGGCTTGGCAATGCCCGTGTCCGCAAGTTGTCCGACGGTCCTGGCTTGTGGGCGGCCGCCGGAGGCGTGGACGTCGACGACTTCGTGTACGAGTCCATTGAGAACAACGGGAACACGACGGTCAAGGACCGGCTCGCGTGGTTGCGGCAGGTGCAGCCGGACTTCGCGCCTGGACCCTACGACCACCTGGTGACCGTGTACCGCGACGCGGGTGAGGAGGAGCTCGCCGAGCAAGTGCTGATGGAGAAGCAGCGCAGGCGGCACTCGGAACTCACGTGGCCCGGCCGGGCCTGGGGTGTCCTGCAGGACAAGACGGTCGGCTTCGGTTACCGGCCTTGGCTGGCCGTGGTGTGGATCGCGGTGTTCTGGCTCGCCGGCGCGGTGTGGTTCAGCTTCACCGATCTGTCCAAATTGGACAAGGACCAGAATCCGGTGTGGAGCCCGGCGCTGCTGTCGCTGGATCTGTTGCTGCCCATCATCGATCTGGGCCAGGACAAGATGTGGCGGATGGACGGACCGTCCGAATGGGTCTCCGGAATCCTCATCGCCGCAGGTTGGGTGCTTGCCACAACCGTTGCCGCAGGGGCAACCCGGCTACTGAAGCGAACTTGAGCAGGTTCACACGATCGGGCGGACTGGTCGTGTCGAGCGTGCGCCACGCGGGTCACGTTTGGCAGTCTTGCGGTCGCACCCCGGACGTGATCCATCCGATACCGGGTTGCGCTCACCATTCGCCAGACCGGAAGACAGGCATCCAACCGTGGACAAGGCAAGGACTGAGAGGGCCGCTCGAGTGCGGCGCATCCTCTCGCGTGCCGCCGTCCTCGTCGGTGGTGCCGCCGCGGTCTGGCTGCTTTCCACGGCGACCGCGTCGGCCGAGACGTCCGGACAGGACGCCCTCAAGCCAGTCGTAGACGCCTTCACCGCGGCGGCACCGGTCGAACCGGATGCCAACCACGTCAAGGAATTCGTTGACGCGGTCCTGCCCGAGCCGACCGAACCGCCAGCTGGACTGGACGAGGTCGGCCGTCAGGTGCAGAACACGGTCGAGAAGGTCGCGGAGCACCTGAGCCTGCCCGCGCCCGGTACCGACCTCGGCTCCGGCTCGACGCCGGCCAAGGCCCGTCTGCTGACCTTCGGTGAAGGCGACACGTCGCCCGTGATCAACCCCGTTGCCGCCACCCCCCAGCTCGCTCCGGTCGCCTCCGCCGTGCCGCAGCGAGTGGCGGCGCACGACGTGCGTCGTGCATCCGTTGCCGAGTCGCCCCGGCATGCCCCGCCGGTCGGCGACACGGCACCGGAACTCCCCGCCCTCCCCCACCTTCCGCTGCCGATGCCGTTGCCTGGACCTGTCGCGCCCACTGGCGCCTGCAGCTCCTGCGGCAACGGTGGATCGAACGACGACTTCGGTGTCGCGGCGGCGCACGGCTGGCCGTTCTCGGGTTCCGAGTTCGCCACCTCCAAGGCGCTGCGCCTGATCTCGCAGCACGTTTCCCCGGCTGCTGGTGAGCAGCCCGGCGTCACCCCTGACTGACTAGCGCACGCGCGGCCCTCGACAGCGCCCGTGTGCCTGTTCGTGTGTCCGGCCGCGCGTTCCACCCCCAAAGACCCGGGTGGTCGCTATGCCCTGACGCCTTCTGACGTCCGACCACCCGTCCCCCAAACCCTTGCCACAGAACAAGGAAAAGGAGAGACACCCCGATGCAAACCTGGGCGCGGCGTGGTCTTCAGACCGCGCTGATCACCGGTGGTTTGCTGATGCTCGGTACAGGCATCGCTTCTGCCA
Organism: Kibdelosporangium aridum; assembly: GCF_900176515.1. GTDB lineage: Bacteria > Actinomycetota > Actinomycetes > Mycobacteriales > Pseudonocardiaceae > Kibdelosporangium > Kibdelosporangium aridum. The sequence goes on along the minus strand of NZ_FWXV01000002.1, from coordinate 1,315,657 downwards.
ATGAGAACGTCAACCCGGATCGGCCGGCTTCGCCGCTCGACCCGCAGGTGAAGATCCCAGTACGGGTGCAGGACAACGCGATCGGCACCCCGTACGGACAGAAAGACCTCCCGACCGTGAACCGCGACGTTGTCGTGAGCACGGGTTCGGTGACGAAGGGCCTGCCGGTCGCCAAGGCCGCGCCCGTTGTCGACAAGGCGAAGGCCGCCGCAGGCAAACTGCCTGGCGCCGAGCGGTTCACGCCGAAGGCTGCCGAAGCGTTTCACGGCAACGTGGCCACCTCGCACATCATCATGCCGGTCGAGTTCAAGGGCAACGCGTTCGCCGCTGGCGGTGACGCCCACGTGAACTCCACCTCCAGCCAGAACGACACCCACTTCAGTCCGGTGTGGACTGACGGCTCGGACAGCGTTCTGGCCGGGAACGTGGTCAACCTCGACTGGGCGATGCCCGTCCGGGTGAGCGGCAACGCCGTTGCCTTCTTCGGTAAGGCGACCACGCACTTCGTGTCCGAGAACACCACCATCTCCGGTGGCAACATCGTCACCAACGGCGCCAACAGTGTGCTGGGTGGCAATGTCGTTTCTCAGCAGTACGCCACGCCAGTCGGTGTGACCGCGAACGCGTTGGCAGTCGGCGGCATCGCCAAGGCCGTCACCGAAATGGACGACGAAGCGCACGCCCCGGGCACCATCAAGACCAACGGTGACAACGCCGTGGTCGGTGGCACCGGCATTGGCGTGCCGGTCGCGCTTCCCGTTGGCGTGCACGGCAACGCGGCCTCGGCTGGCGGCAAGAGCTGGGTCGACGAGAAGAACACCATTGCCGCGACCGCTGGTCAGGCACTGAGCAAGAACGCGGTCGACTACATCGCGACCAGCGGCAAGGAGTCGGTGCTGTCCGGCACTGTCGCCGAGCCCGCGATCGCCGGGACCGCCGACGTCACGTGCAACGCCGGAACCCTGTTGGGTACCGCGGACTGCCTCGGCGACACCGACACCGTCACCTTGGCCGGCGGCTCGACCAGCACCAACGGCGACAAGTCCGCCGGTGGCGGCACCGCGCTGACCCCGTCGGTCGCGTCGCCGATCCAGGTCTTCGCCAACTCGATCGCCGGTGGCGGACTGACCAAGGTCCACCACAGCAACAGCGACGTGTCGAAGGCCGGTGGCAACACCGTCACCAGCGGCAAGGACGCCGTGCTGGCCGGAACCATCGCCGACCCCGCGGTCGCCGGTCCGGTCGAGGTGTTCGGCAACGCCATTGCCGCACTCGGCATCGCCAAGGTCGACTCGCTCAACGACTCCCTGACCAAGGCTGGTGGGCACGCCTCGTCCAACGCGGACAACAGCGTCGCCTCCGGCACCGTGGGCAGCGCCGCCGTGGCACTGCCTGCCGAGGTGTTCGGTCTCGCGGCCGCAGCCGGCGGCCAGGCCGAGGCACTCGTCGGTGAGCACAAGGTCTCCACTGCCGGTGGCGACTCGGTTGTGCACGGCGACAACTCGGTGCTCGGCGCCAGCGCTGTGCGTCCGTCGGTCGGCGGGCCCGCGCAGGTCATCGGCAACACCGCGGCCGTCCTCGGCCGTGGCAACGCCGACGTCTGCAACGACGTGATCACCAAGGCCGGTGGCTACACCGGCACGACGGGCAACGACAGCGCGGGTGGCGGCAACGCCGTGACCCCGACTGCCGGCCTGCCCGGCGAGGTGTTCAGCAACAACGCCAACCTCGGCGGCCTGACCAACAGCAAGGTCGACGAGAACAAGGTCACCACCGTCGGTGGCCCGACCAACACCAATGACGACGCCGGTGTGCTGGCGTCGAACGCAGCGGTCGCCGACCTGGCCGGCCCGGTGCAGGTGTTCGGCAACTCCGCCGCCGCGGGCGGCATCTCCAAGGCCACCGCGATCAAGCAGACCACGGTCAAGGCCGGTGGCCCGGTCATCGCCAAGGGCACCGGCGGCGCCGGGTCCGGCAACGTCGCAGCCGTTCCGGTGGCCCTGCCCTCGCAGGTCTTCGGCTCGGCCGCGGGCGTGCTGGGCAAGGCGACCGCGTGGGTCGAGGGTGACACCTCGTCCACCGCGGGCGGCGACATCACCACCGACGGCAAGGCCGGCACGATCAACGGCAACGTGGCCTCCGTGCCAGGTGCCGGTGTCGCCCAGGTCTTCGGTGACGCGGCTGGCATCGCTTCGCTGGTGAACGGCTCCGCCGACAACACCACCGACGCGAGCTCCGGCGGCGACGTCCTGACCAACGGCAACGACGGCTCGATCTCGGGCAACGTGGCCTCGGTCCAACCGCTGCCGATCGCGCAGGTCTTCGGCAACGCGGCCGCGTTGGCTGGCGTGGTGAACGGCACGGGCAACAACGACACCATGGTGACCAACGGCGGTGACATCACCACCAGCGGCGACCGTGGTTCGATCTCCGGCAACCTGGCCGACGTGCCGGTCGCCGCGATCGCACAGGTCTTCGGCAACGCGGCCTCTGCCGGCGGAACCGCCGTCGGCGTGGGGCCGAACGAGACCACCGCCGTCACCGGTGGCGACGACACCACCTCCGGCAAGGGCGGCAACCTGTCCGGCAACCTGGCGACCGTGCCAGCTGCCGGCATCGCTCAGGTCTTCGGCAACGCGGCTTCGGTCGTGGGTAACGCCGTGGGCTACGCGCAGAACGACACCACCGTCCTGGCTGGTGGCGACGGTGAGACCAGCGGCGAGTTCGGCTCGCTGTCGGGCAACCTGTTCGCCGTTCCAGTCGCGGCGGTCGCGCAGGTGTTCGGCAACGCCGCGTCCGTTGGCGGACACGCCATCGGCATCGCGGAGAACAACACCACCGCGCTCGTGGGTGGTGAGTACACCACCGAAGGCCCGATGCACACGCTGTCCGGCATCCAGAAGGTCGTGCCGCTCGGTGCTGTCGTTCAGGTCTTCGACATCCCGATCCCGGTGGTGGCGCACGCCATCGCGCAGGGCACGAACAACACCTTGGTCAAGGTCGATGACACCGCGCCGATCATCGACCTGCCCATCGGTGGTGGCGGCGGCTTGGCCGCGCACAAGCTGCCGCGGCTGCCCAAGCGGGGCGTGTTCCCGCACCAGCAGTCCCGTGCCGACCTGCCGGTCGAAACCCCGGGGATGTCCGATGTGGACGTCGCTGGGCTGCCGAACGGCGCTGCGTTGCCGAACATCAACTTCGTCCCGAACCTGGGTGGCACCAACGTCAACGGCGTCGAGCTGCCCTCCATCCAGGACGTGACCAGCGGCAAGGTGCTGTCCAACGACGTCACCCAGACGTTGCCGGCACTGAAGGCCACCGAGCTGCTGCCGGTGCAGCCTTCGCTGCCGATCGGCCAGACCCGCTCGGACCTGCCGGTCGAAACCCCTGGAATGTCCGATGTGGACGTCGCAGGACTGCCGAACGGCCTGGCGGCCCCTGGCATCAACGTGGTCCCGAACCTGGGCGGCACCAACGTCAACGGCGTTGAGGCCCCGTCGGTTCAGGACGTCACCAGCGGCAAGGTGCTGTCCAACGACATCACCCAGACGCTGCCGGTGATGAACGCGGCCAAGTTGCTGCCGGTCCAGCCGTCGCTGCCGAAGCTGCAGTGACCTTCGTGGCCGGGGCTCACCCGAGTCCCGGCCACCCCCGATCCCTTCATCCTCACCCGTTTTCTACAAGGAGATTTTCGTGCGTAAGACCATCCGTCGCGGCGTCCTCGTCACCGCGACCGCAGCCTGTGCTCTCGGTTTCGGTCTGTTCCAGGCGTCCGCGACGGTGCCCACCGTTCCCGAGCTCCCGCTGTCCGGCCTGGGCGCGCTGACCAACGTTGGCCAGGGCTTCGGCGAGGGCCTCGCCGTCACGCCGACCATGCCGACCCTCCCCACGCTGCCCGGCGAGCAGCGCAGCGACCTGCCCACCGGTGACCTGGCCAGCTTCGGCGAGCTGACCGAGCTGGTCGCCATGCAGGACCTGACCCAGGGCCTGACCGACCTGGACGGCTTCTCGGAGTTCGCCGAGCTGCCCGAGGCCGAGGGCCTCGTGCCGACCGACGGCCTGCCCACCGAGGACCTGGGCGCGCCGAGCGACCTGCCGATCGGCCTCGACCCGTCGGCACTGCCTGCCGTGCCGCAGCTGCCGACCGAGACCAACGAGATCCTGGACGCGCCGGTCGTGGACGTGCCCGACACCGAGCGGCTGCCGCTGGTCGCGCAGGTCGACCACAACGGCATCGCCCAGAAGCTGGTTCCGAACACCGACGGTGTGGACGTGCAGGGCGTGCCCGCCCCGGAGGTGCCCAACCTGTCCACCGCACCGGACGCCGTGAAGCTGCCCGCCACCTCGCCGCAGACCCCGGGCATGCAGAGCGTGGGCCTGCCCCAGCAGCTGCCCGTCGTGTCCGGCGTCGACCTGCCCGAGGCCCCGAGCATCCACGACGTCACCGGCGACGTGGACCTGCCCGCGGAGCTGCCCGAGCTGCCGGCGGTCTGATCATCTGATCTGATCAGTCGGTTCCCTGAGCGGGCTCGAGAGCAACGAAGCTCTCGGGCCCGTTCTGCTGTTCAGATCAAGCTAGCTTCGGCACGGAACAGGACTTCGTGTACGCGAGCGGTGCCATCGCTTGTGTACCAACCGGTTCTGGCGGTGGTGACGGTCCGGACCCGTTCGACGATCGGCCGGGCGTCACCGTTGGGGTGTTCGGCCACGATCGCGACGAGATCGGGTTCGTATCTGGCCACCGTGTGGTCCTCGCGCATGGTTTCGCGCAACAGCACGGCGGTCTCGGCGTCCCCGGGGACGAGCACGAGGCTTACCAAGGTGCCGTGGGTTTTGACGCGGGTGAGGGCGAGGCCAAGGCGGTCGATCAGCAGTTCGCGGCCGGGCAGCCCGGTCCGGGGATCAAGCAAGCCCTTGCCGCGCAACACTCCGTGGGTGAGTTCCGGCGCGAGCACGTCCCCGAGTCTCCATTGTCTAAGTAGGACACTCAAGGACCCTGGCCGGTGAGTCTGATTTGCTCAGTCGAATTGCAGCGACCGCTTCGCCAGGCCGTACCAGTAGCCGTCGATCACGGTGTCGGCGTGCTCGTTGGTGTCGATGCTCGCGCCGAGCGACACGAACAACGGCGCGAAGTGCTCGGTCCTCGGGTGGGCGAGCCGGGCCGCGGGGGCCTTGTGGCTGAAGTCCAGCAACGCGTCGAAGTCCCGCTCGGTCAGTACTTCTTTGCCCCACTCGTCGAACTCGCTCGACCACTGCGGCGGGGTGATGTCGGTACCCGCGGACATGTTCAGGCCACTGAGGTTGTGGGTGAAGAAACCGCTGCCGATGATCAGCACGCCTTCGTCCCGCAGCGGGGCGAGTTTCCGGCCAAGTTCGAGCAGGCCGGTCGGGTCGAGGGTCGGCATCGAGATCTGCAGAACCGGGATGTTCGCGTCCGGGTACATCTCGACCAATGGCACGTACGCGCCGTGATCCAGCCCGCGCAACGGCTCGTCGGCCACCGGGGTCTGCGGCGACTGGACGAGTTTGCGGACCTTCGCGGCGAGTTCCGGAGCACCCGGTGCGGCGTACTTGACCTGGTAATAGCGTTCGGGGAAGCCCCAGAAGTCGTAGACCAGCGGCTGCGTCGTGGTCGCGCCGATGGTCAGCGGCGCCTCTTCCCAGTGCGCCGACACAACCAGGATCGCGGTCGGCTGCGGTACGTCACGCGACCACGTCGCCAGCTGCCGAGTCCAGAGCGGGTCGTCGGCGAGCGGCGGCGCGCCGTGACTGAGGTACAGCACAGGCATGGTGCTCATCAGCATCTCCTGGTTGTTTAAATTTCAACAACTAGGCTACACCAGGGCGGCCGCGTTTGTCGCTACTCGCTCCAGCAGGTTCATCAGGGTGGCGTACTCGTCGGCCGAGATGCCGTCGACGACCTTCGCGCGGAACTCGTGCACGCGTTCTGACACTCGCTTATGTGCCTCATGTCCGGTGGTCGTCAGCTCGGACTCGCCGGTGACCCAGCCACGCGCGACCAGATCTTCGGCTTGCTGTCGGAAGTCGTCGCCGAACGGCCGCAGCGCGCTGTTGATCTCCGTCATCGTGTGCAGCTTGCTCGCGATGGTGTTGAGCACTTGCCAGTGCCTGCGGCTCAGTCCTTCGGCTTCAAGTAACCGTTCGAAGCCGGCCTCCAGCAGTTCGTGGATGTGGATCAGCCAGTAGCCCAGGGGTTTCATCGAGTCTCCATGCAATAAGACATATACTTGTAAAATAACATGCATGAACCCTGTGATCGCGGTCGAACGAGCGATGGTGGCGATCCGGCGCCGGCAGACCCGGCGGGCGTTGGCCCAGCACATGCCCATCGATCCCGCGGTGTTCGGCGTGCTCGACGCGGTCGACGAGCGTGGATCTGTTTCAGTGACCGAATTGGCCCCGGCGCTCGGTGTGGATCAACCCAGGGCGAGCAGGCTGGTCGCGCGAGCCGTGGACGAGGGGCTTCTTGTCCGCCAAGCGGATCAACGCGACGGCAGGCGTGCCCTGGTCGCGCTCACTTCGAAGGGCCAGCGGCAGGTCGATGCCGCTCATCAGGCGCGTCAACGCATCTTCGCCGAGGCCATGGCGGACTGGTCGGCGGAGGAACGGTCGACTTTCGCCCGGTTGCTCACGTCCTTCGTCGAGCGTCTTGACAGCGGGGATATGGTGAACCAGTAGGTTAATTAACCAGATGGTTTAGCAGGTGTCATGGTCGATCAGCTGAGCAGCACTTTCGCGGCGTTGGCCGACCCGACGCGCCGGGCGATCCTGGCCCGGCTGGCCAAGGGCGAAGCCACGGTGACCGAGCTGGCCGAGCCGTTCACGATGAGCCTGCCCGCGGTGTCCAAGCACCTGAAAGTGCTGGAGAAAGCGGGGTTGATCATGCGAGGCCGGTCCGCGCAGTGGCGGCCGTGCCGGCTGGACGCCGAGCCGCTGAAAGCCGTCGCCGACTGGGTGGGCGACTACAAGCAGTTCTGGGAGAGCAGCTTCGACCGGATGGACACCCTGCTCAAGGACCTTCAGAAAGGGCAGGTCGATGGCTGATCTGACGATCACGCGGGTCTTCGACGCGCCACGGGAATTGGTGTTCGAACTGTGGACGCGGCCTGAGCACATGGCGGGCTGGTATGGCCCGATCGGGTTGACTACACCGCTGTCGAGCATCTCGATGGACGTGCGGCCCGGCGGCACCTGGCGCGCCACGATGGTCAACGACGCCGACGGCACCGAGTACCCACAAGGCGGCACGTACCAGGAAGTCGTTGCGCCAGAACGGCTTGTGTTCACGTGGGGCGAGCCAGACGACCCGGCGCGGCAAGCGCTCGTGACAGTCATGCTGGCCGAGGCCGGTGGCAAGACCACGATGACGTTCCTGATCACCAATCTGCCCGACGACCTGCGCGAGAGCGTCAACGAAGGCTGGACCAGTGCTTTCGAAAGCCTGGCGAACTACTTGGAGACGAAATGACCATGCCGCCGATCGTCAGCCGCGACGAGTGGCTGACCGCCCGCAAAGCTTTACTGGCCAAGGAAAAGGAATTCACCAAGGCCCGGGACGCGTTGAGCGCGCAGCGCCGCCGCCTGCCGATGGCGGAGGTCACCAAGGACTACGTCTTCGAGGGCGCCACTGGCGACGTCAGCCTGCTCGACCTGTTCGAAGGACGGCGGCAGTTGCTCGTGTACCACTTCATGTGGCGCTTCGACGAGGGCCAGGGCTGCCCGAGCTGCTCGTACGTGATCGACAACCTCGGCCACCTCTCACATCTGCACGCCCGGGACACGTCGTTCGCGGTCGTGACGCGCGGGCCGTTCGGCGAGACCGACGCGTTCCGCAAGCGGATGGGCTGGGACGTGCCGTGGTTCTCCTCGCACGGCAGCGACTTCAACTACGACTTCGACGTGTCGCTCGACCCGGCCGTCAAGCCGCCGGTCTACAACTACCAACCGTTCGATGTGGACCAGCCAGGCGAAGGCCCCGGCCTGAGCGCCTTCCTCCGCGACGAATCACGCGTGTTCCACACGTACTCGACCTATGCGCGCGGCTTGGACGTGCTGCTCGGCACGTATCACTACCTCGACTTCACCGCGTTCGGACGTCAGGAAGCGCACGAAGATTCGCCCGAAGGGTGGCCCCAGTCGGAGAGCATGGCGTGGCTGCGTCACCACGACAAATACTGAGTTGTGACGGGCGGTTGCCGACGTCATCCTGGCGGGCATGGACTCGCTGGCCGTCAACAAAGCTCATTGGGACGAACGGGCACCCGCGCACGCCGCGTCACCGGACTACGGCTTCGACCGCTTCATCAGCGACCCGGAGTTCCTGAGCGCGGTCGTGCGGTTCGACCAACCGCGCCTCGGGCCGATATCGGGTCTCCGAGGTGTCCATCTGCAGTGCCACATCGGCACGGACACCTTGTCGCTGGCCCGGTTGGGTGCGGAGATGACCGGCTTGGACTTCTCCCCGGCGGCACTGGCTGAGGCTCGACGGCTCGCTGCCGAGGCAGGCGCGGAGATTCCCTTCCACGAAGCCGATGTGTACGACGCCGTGGACGTGCTCGGCGCGGAGTCCTTCGACCTGGTGTACACGGGCGTCGGCGCATTGTGTTGGCTGCCTTCGGTTTCCCGCTGGGCGCAGGTGGTCACGTCGCTACTTCGCCCAGGCGGCCGCCTTTTCATCCGCGAGGGCCACCCGATGCTGTGGGGCCTCGACGAGGACGCTTCACCGCCGTACCCGCGTTACCCGTACTTCGAGCACGCCGAGCCGTTGGTGTTCTCCGGTGAGGAGACGTACGTCGCCACAGACACGAAGCTTTCGCAAAAGTCACACAGCTGGAACCACAGCATCGGCGAAATCATCACCGCCCTGCTGCACAACGGCCTGCGCCTGACCCAGTTCGTCGAACACGACAGTGTTCCGTGGTGCGCCATCCCCGGACAGATGACGCGGGATCCGGCGACCGAGGAATGGCGTCTCACCGAGGAACCTTCTCGGATCGCCTGCACTTACACGTTGCAGGCGGTCAAGGAGTAGGCAACCGCGCATGCCGGAACTTGGAGACCGTGATCGCGACGGCTTGCACTCCCAGACCGGCGATGGCCACCCAGAACGCCGCTCGCAGGCTGATCACGTCCGCGATCAGTCCGCCGACCGGCGCGCCGACGACGATCATGCCCCGGTTGACCGACCGCATTGTGGCGTTCATCCGGCCCTGCAAGCGAGCCGGCGTAATGGTCTGCCGGTAACTCATCTCGACCGGGCTGTCCAGACCGATCGAGAACCCGAACACGAACTGCGCGGCACACAACAGAACCACGCCGGTCGTCGCATTGGTGGCGAACGGAATCGCCAAGTACCCGATGGGTGTCAGCCAACGCCCCACGATGATGGCCGGCCCAGCCCCGAACCGCATTTCGGCCTTTGTGGACAGTGAAGCGCCGAGCAGCCCGCCAACCCCGCCAAGGGCGAAGGTGATTCCGAGAACGAGCTCACCGAGTCCCAGGGTGCGCAGTACCAGCAAGGGAAAGAGCGTGACCACCATGCCGTTGAACAGGAACCAGATGTGCGACGTGATCGCGAGCGGTGCCAGCGTCTCGTGCCGGTAGACCCACCGCAGCCCTTCCCGAACTTGAGGTTTGTGCGGTGTGCGGCGTTCCGGAGTCTTGAGCGTGGCCAGCAGCAAGCCGGAAACCAGATAGGAGATCGCGTCGAGCAGGAAGGCCAGCGGCGCACCGAGCACCTTGACCAACCAGCCGGCGAACGCCTGCCCAGCAGTCTGGGCAACCGCGTTGGTCTGCTCCAACCGGGCATTGGCCCAGGTCAGCCGCTGCGCAGGGACGAGGCTGGGCAGAAAAGACTGGTGGGCGGCGTCGTAGACCAGCGACAACGCCCCGAACACGAAAACAATCCCGATCAACACCGGAATGTTCAGCAGATCGATCGCATGGAGCAACGGCACCAACGCCAGCAACAACGCACGCACCAAATCCGCACTGACCAAGAGCGGTAACCGTTGCCAACGATCCACCAGCACGCCCGCGATCAACCCGAACAGCAGATACGGCAGCCACCGGGCAGCTTGTACCAACCCCACCTCAGGCTCGGACGCCTGCAACGTCACGATCGCCAATGACGGCAACGCCACCGTCGTCACATAACTGCCTACCAGCGAAACCGTGTCAGCAGCCCAGAACTTGCCGAACCCCACGTGGAGCCCTCCCTGAGATCACCCTACCTACCAGGCAAGGGCGAAGAACCTGCCTCGTTCGGTACCCAGTCACTCAGCCCGGGAGGGCTCCCTGGTCACTGATCTAAGGTCGACCGGTGGCCTGGAAAAAGCGACAACAACGTGCGGCATTCGAGAACCTCATGGCCGTACTGGAAGAGCGCACGGCCGAGCTGATCCTGGCCTACGTTGCCGGGAAGTGGGATGCCGTCCTGGGCATGGCCAGTGTTCTCGAGGAGAGTCTGAAGCCTGTCGCCACCGAGCCGCGTATGGAGATATGCCTCTACCACGTGGAGTCGATCCAGTTGCGGGTCGCCTTGAAGCGCGAGGACATCGACCTTGTCCGGGTGGTGGCACGCAAGAGCAACAATCTCGAGGTGTCCAGGAAAGCCTTCGACGCCTTGCAGAAACTGGAAATCGGGCCCGGTCTGGCAAACTGGCGAGGGCTCGAGTACGAGCTCGAAACGGTGAGCAACGCCGAGGGCCAGATCATGCGGATGCGGAACCCGGACCCTCGGCTGATCGGCACCAAGTTCTTCCCGAACCTCTACGTACCTGATCAAGACGCGTAATCCGGGTCAGGCTCCCGGACCGCGGGTCGAAGCTATGGCGTGATCACGGCGCTCGCGCGTCCCTGGGTACGGCCGCTGAGTTCGGCGTCGAGGGTCTCCTGGGCGAACCGCATCTGCTCTTGGTACTCGGGCTGGTCCAGTCTGCGCATACCTTCTTCCGGTGCAACGGTTTCGACGTTGGCGGTGATCCACCAGATGTTGCCGAAGGGGTCGCGGACACGGCCGCCGCGCTGACCGAAGGCGTTGTCGGACAATGCGGTCACTTCACGAGCGCCGGCCTGTAGAGCGGCGGTGAACGCGACATCGGCGTCGGGCACGAACACGCGGAGCAGCGACGGCATGTCGGGCCAGTCGTCGTGTTGGTCGAACGCGAGAACAACCGTGTCACCGACCCGGATTTCGGCGTGCCCGATGCTCCCGTCCGCGAGAGGCACTCGCCCCAGTTCGACGCCATCGAAGGCGGCCGTGATGAAGTCCAGCAGTGCTCCGGTGTCCTTGGTGACGATCCATGGGGCGACCGTTGTGTAGCCGTCTGGGGTGGTGTTCATCGTGTGTCCTTTCCGCGTTGGTGTCTTCAAGGTAGGGGTCGACTAGGACAGGTCTTGTCCTAGTCGAAATGTAAAATCAGTGCTGTGACCGACACCACTGCACGCCTGCTGTCCCTGCTGTCGTTGTTGCAGACGCCACGGCTGTGGCCGGGCAGCGAACTCGCCGAGCGTCTGGGCGTGAGTGGCCGGACCGTGCGTCGCGATATCGACCGGCTGCGTGAGATCGGGTATCCGGTCGAGGCATCCGCTGGTGGACTGGGTGGCTATCGGCTGACCGCCGGGTCCGCGATGCCCCCGCTGCTGCTCGACGACGAGGAGGCGGTGGCGATCGCGGTCGGCCTGGGCACGGTCGCCGGGCAAGCGGTCCGTGGCGTGGACGAGGCGGCGGTACGCGCGGCGGCCAAGCTCGCCCAGGTTCTGCCGGTGAAGCTGCGCCGCCAGGTTTCGACGCTGACAGCCGGCACCCAGCCGTTCGCCTTGTCCCCGGCGGCGGGCGTGGTGTCCTCCGACAGCCTGGTCACCATCGCCGCGGCGAGTGCGAATCACGAACGTATGCGGTTCCGGTACCGAGGCCACGACGGCACTGAAACCGCGCGCCACGTGGAGCCAGTGCGGCTGGTCGCGAGCGGACGCCGGTGGTATCTGGTGGCGTTCGACCTGGACCGCGACGACTGGCGCACGTTCCGGGTGGATCGGACGACCGACCTGCGTGCCACCGGCGCCCGCGCCCAACACCGTTCCCCTCCGGCAGGAGGCGTGGAGAAGTTCCTGCGTACTCAGGTAATGGGCATGGCGCCTACGTTTCGCGCCGACGTGACACTGCACGCATCACGCCAGGCGATCGCCGCCCGTCTAGGTGATCGTCTCGGCGATGGAACGCTCACCGGCGACGACGATTCATGCCGCTGGTACTCGCATGCCGACACCGTGGAATGGCTCGCCACGCAACTTCTCCTGCTGGACACCGATTTCCAGGTCCACGGTCCACCGCAGCTACAGGCCCACCTCGACACACTGGCTGTCCGGATCACTCGTTCACGCTGATCAGTCGTGCACCGATTAGTTTCCCGCGCCGTGCCGGTCTGTACGCCGGAGACCGACTCACGAAAGGCTGACGCCATGCGGAAACTGATCTACGGCATGAACCTGACCCTGGACGGCTACATAGCCGCGCCCGGTGACGACATCAGCTGGAGCGGACCGAGCGACGAGCTGTTCCAGTGGTGGTCCGACCAGATGCGAGCGAGCGAACTGTCGCTGTACGGACGCAAGCTGTGGGAGACGATGAGCTCCTACTGGCCGACCGGCGACCAACAGCCCAACGCCACCCCAGCGGAGATCGAGTTCGCCCGCCTCTGGCGGGACAGGCCGAAGGTGGTGTTCTCCTCGACGATCGACAAAGTCGACTGGAACACCCGCCTGGTCACCGGCGACGCGGTCGCCGAGATCACCCGCCTGAAGGCCGAAGACGCCGGCCCAATGGAGATCGGCGGCGCAACGCTCGCCGGCGCAGCCATGCGCGCCGGCCTGATCGACGAATACATGCTGGTCACCGTGCCAGTCCTGGTAGGCGGCGGCACCCCGTTCTTCACCGCCCTGGACAGCTGGGTGAACCTGACCCTGGTGGAGACGCGGACATTTCCCGGCGGCGCGGTCCTCACCAGGTACGAGACGAAGCGCTGAGCTGGCTCGACCTCGACGTGCCCGCGCCGAGGCTCAGGCTTGGGCGAGGTCGGCGAACTTGGAGTAGTGCAGCTGGTGGGCGACGGTGATGGTCGCGGTCGGGCCGGCACGGTGCTTGGCGATGATCAGGTCGGCCTCGCCGGCGCGCGGGTCGTCCCGTTCCCATGCGTCGGGGCGGTGGATCAGCACGACCATGTCGGCGTCCTGTTCCAGTGAGCCGGACTCACGGAGGTCGGCGAGCATCGGTCGCTTGTCGGTTCGCTGTTCGGGACCACGGTTCAGCTGGCTCATCGCGACAACTGGCACTTCGAGTTCCTTGGCCAGCAGCTTCAGCGACCGGGAGAATTCCGAGACTTCCTGCTGACGGCTCTCAACGCGCTTACCTGAGGTCATCAGCTGCATATAGTCCAGCACGATCAGCTTCAGGTCGTTGCGCTGCTTGAGCCTTCGCGCCTTCGCCCGGATCTCCATCATCGTCATGTTCGGCGAATCGTCGATGAACAGCGGCGCTTCGGAGATCTCACTCATCCGCCGCGCCAACCGCGTCCAGTCGTCGTCGGTCATCCGCCCACCACGCATGTCGGCGAGCCGGATCTTCGCCTCGGCCGACAACATACGCATGACGATCTCGGTCTTGCTCATTTCCAGCGAGAAGATGACGCTCGACATCCCGTGCTTGATCGAGCACGACCTCGCCCAGTCCAATCCCAGCGTCGACTTGCCCACACCGGGACGGGCCGCGACGATGATCATTTGGCCGGGGTGCAGGCCGTTGGTGAGTTCGTCGAAGTCGGCGAAGCCGGTGGGGACGCCGAGCGATGAGCCGCCGCGGGAGGCGATGGCGTCGATCTCGTCCATGGTGGGCTGCAGCAGCTCTTCGAGGGCGACGTAGTCCTCGGTCGTGCGGCGTTCGGTGACTTCGTAGATCGCCGACTGGGCGCGGTCGACGATCTCGTTGACGTCGCTGCCGTCTTGGCCGGCGTAACCGAGTTGGACGATCCGCGTGCCTGCTTCGACGAGCCGGCGCAGGACTGCTTTCTCCGCCACGATTTCGGCGTAGTAGCCGGCGTTCGCCGCCGTCGGCACGGTGGCGATGAGCGTGTGCAGGTAGGGGGCGCCGCCGATGCGGCGCAGTTCGCCGCGGCGTTCCATCTCCGCGGCGACCGTGATGGGGTCGGCGGGTTCACCGCGGCTGTAGAGGTCGAGGATGCAGTCGTAGACGCTCTGGTGCGCGGGACGGTAGAAGTCGCCCGGCCGCAGGACTTCGACCACGTCGGCGATCGCGTCCTTGGACAACATCATCCCGCCGAGCACGGACTGCTCGGCCGCCTGGTCCTGCGGCGGCTGCCTGTCGAACGACGGGTTGCCACCGCCGTTCTCCGCCGGTGCCGTTCCCCGGTCATCCGTGAGCGCCACCGTGCAGCCCCTCCTCGCTCATATGTTCGAACTTACACCCCGAGCAGCGCTGATGGAGGCAACGTCTTCGGGGTGTCGCGATGCACGCTAGAGGTCCACTCCGACACTCGCCAAACCGCGCTGGGGAGGGCTCTGTGGACAACCTGTGGATGGATGACCGCAGCTGACCACAGACTCGGATGGCCCTGTGGGCAAGCTGGGGACAACTACCGGTATAAGAATCAAACGCCCAGGTCAGACCCTGTGCACGAGGTGTGGAAGAACTTGTTGAAACTGCCTCGGCGTGTCGCGTGAAAACCGGCCATCGGCGTGTCGCGAAGCCCGATTCACCCCATCGTGGCCCTCAACCTGTGGATAGACGAACCACCCTCCCGACAGCGGTCAGGAGGGTGGTTCGACGAGTGATCTACGTCAGCTCGCGGCGGTGACTTCGAGCCGCACCGACACGTTCACATCCGGGTGCAACCGGACGCTGGCGGTGTGCTTGCCGACGTTCTTGATGTGCCCGGCGAGTTCGACGGTCCGCTTGTCGAGCTGCGGGCCACCGGCGGCCTTGATCGCCGAGACGATGTCGGCCGTGGTGACCGAACCGAACAGCTTGCCGGAACCGGCCGCGGCCTTCGCCCGCAGCGGGATCGCGCCGAGACCCTCGAGGGTCGCCTTGATCTCCTTGGCGTGGTCGAGGTCGCGCACCCGGCGAGCGTCCTGCGCCCGGCGGATGGTGCGGACGTTCTTCTCCGCACCCTTGGTGGCCAGGATCGCCAGGCCACGCGGCAGCAGGTAGTTACGGCCGTAGCCGTCCTTGACCTCGACGATGTCGCCGGGGCCGCCCAGACCGCTCACATCGGTGGTGAGAATCAGCTTCATCTCCAACTCCCTCCGATCAGCGCGCGGTCGACGTGTACGGGAGCAGCGCCATCTCGCGTGCGTTCTTCACGGCGATGGCGATGTCACGCTGGTGCTGGCTGCAGTTGCCGGTCACCCGACGAGCGCGGATCTTGCCGCGGTCGGAGATGAACTTGCGCAGCAGCGCGGTGTCCTTGTAGTCGATCAACGTGTCCACGGCGTCCTTCTTGCAGAACGCGCAGACCTTCTTCTTCGGCTTGCGAATGGGTGGCTTTGCCACGGGAAGTACTCCTGAGAGATCTGGGGGTTAGAAAGGCGGTTCGTCGGAGAAGCCGCCGCCACCGCCACCGGCCGGGGGCGCGGAGCCCCACGGGTCGTCGGCAGGAACGGTCTGACGGTTTCCACCGCCGCCGCCACCGCTGTTGCCGCCACCGCCACCGAAACCGCCGCCGCCGCCTTCACCACGGCTGACGCGGTTCACCTTCGCGGTGGCGTACCGCAGCGAGGGACCGATCTCGTCGACTTCGAGCTCGATCACGGTGCGCTTCTCACCCTCGCGGGTGTCATAAGACCGCTGCTTGAGCCGGCCGGTCACGATGACCCGTGCACCACGGGTCAGGGACTCGGCCACGTTCTCGGCTGCCTGGCGCCAGATGCTGCACCGCATGAACAGCGCCTCGCCGTCCTTCCACTCGCCGCTCTGGCGGTCGAAGGTGCGCGGGGTCGAAGCCACCGTGAAGCTGGCAACGGCCGCACCGGACGAGGTGAACCGCAGTTCCGGGTCGGCGGTCAGGTTGCCGACCACCGTGATGATCGTGTCGCCTGCCATATCGGCTCCCTAGCTGAGGGTGTTTGAGATCAGGCCCTTGCGGCCGGACGCTTGTCGACGCGGCGCAGCACCTTGGTGCGCAGGATCGACTCGGACAGGGAAAGCTGGCGGTCCAGCTCCTTCACCGCGTCGGGCTCGGCGTTCACGTCGAGCACCGCGTAGATGCCCTCGGCGTGCTTGTTGATCTCGAACGAGAGCCGGCGCTTGCCCCAGACCTCGACCTTCTCAACCGAACCGCCGGAGTTGCGGATCACGTTGAGGAAGTTCTCCAGCGACGGCTGCACGTTGCGCTCGTCGGTGCTGGGATCGAGGATGATCATTACCTCGTAATGACGCATGAAGACCACTCACCTCCTGTGGACTCGCGGCCATGGTCTCTCCATGGCAGGAGGGTCTACGGCCAAAAAGAGTACAGGAGGTCAGACAGCGGCTTTCCGCAGCACCCAGGTTCGGACCAAAGCCGCGGTCACACCGGACAAAGCCAGCACCGCGAGCAGCACTGAGATGTCGATGGCGCTGCGCCCGCGCGAGCCGCCGATCGCCTCGGCGTGGCCCGCGGCCTGGACGCCGTCGTTGGGCGGGTTGTCCACACCGAGGATCCCGAACTGCGGGCTGTAGCCGGGAACGCCGGAGCCGTACCGGACGGCGGGCGACGGCGCGTAGAGCCCAGCCTGCGCGAACGGGATCATGCTGTAGTCGGTCATCGGCGACCGGCCGGTCAGGTAACTACCGAACCCATACCCGGAGAGCGTCGGGCCGTTGGGCACCCCGCCGATCACCGGCAGCGTCGGCGGAGTCATCGGTGTGCCACCGCTGCCGGGAGTTCCGCCGGGGCCGCCGCCTGTCGGAGGCTTGCCGGTCTGACCGCCGCTACCCGGCGTTCCCGGCTTCGAGCCGCCGCCGGGCATGATCGAGCGTGCGGTCTCGTTGGCCTTGTCGGCCAGCGCGGCGGTGTTGTCCTGGGCCTGAGCCGCTGCCGTGTTCGCGACCTGCACGGTCACGCCGCACATCCCGGCGAGAGCGTTCTGCACGCCCTTGGCCACCCCGCCGATGATCGGGCCGAGCAGCGGAATCTTGTTCAGCTGAGCGATCACCGCGTTGGCGATCTGCCCGCCGGTGATGAACCCGCCACCGGTGGGGATCGAGCCGATCGGGATCGGCGGCAGGGCGGCGAACGCCGACCGCATCCCAGGCGTGATCACATTCAGCGGGTCAAGCGCCCTGACGACGTTGACCACAGGCTCGAGGACCGCACCCGGTTTGAGTTGCACCGGAGTACCCGGCTCGCCCTGAACGGTGGCCGCGCAGCTGCCGATCACGACAGGAGTCGCCGCGGCCGCGGTGCTCCCACCGAGCAGGCTGCTCGTCAACACGACGATGACCACGGCGAACGCAGCGGCCAGTCGTCTGGCGAGTCGCATATCCCAGCCCTCCGTCATACCGGCGAGTAGCCTCTACGGATTCCAACGACAGTACTGGCCGTTGGTGACGCCGACCACCGTGAATCACCCAGTCGTCGGCATTTCACCGGGCCGGACTCTTCCACCAGGTGGAGTAGCCCTCCCCCGGCCGACCCACCACCGGGACGTTTGCTATTGAACGGCGACTACGCTCGCTGGCCATGCGCATAGGTGCCCATGTCCGCGACGACGACCCGCTCGCCGCCGCGCGAGAGCGTGGCGCCGAGGTGGTGCAGTTCTTCCTGGCTGACCCCCAGTCGTGGAAGAAGCCGCCCGAGCACCCGCACGCTGAGGCGCTGCGGGCGACTGACCTTGACGTCTTCGTCCACTCGCCCTACCCGGTGAACATCGCGTCGATGAACAACCGGATCCGGATCCCGTCGCGCAAGACCGTGACGCAGCACGCCGAGGGCGCCGCCGCGATCGGTGCGAAGGGCCTGATCGTGCACGGCGGGCACGTGACCAAGGGCGAGGACCCGGCGGCCGGTATCGAGAACTGGAAGAAGTTCTTCGAGCGGCAGGCCAAGGACGGCGGCTTCCCGCTGCCGATCCTGATCGAGAACACCGCGGGCGGCGACAACGCCATGGCCCGCCGGTTCGACATGCTGGCCAGGCTGTGGGACGCCGTCGGTGAGTTCGACGCAGGCTTCTGCCTCGACACGTGTCACGCCTTCGCCGCTGGTGAGGAGCTGGTCGGCATCGTCGACCGGGTCAAGGCGATCACCGGCCGCATCGATCTTGTGCACTTGAACAACTCGCGGGACGAGTTCGGTTCGTCACGTGATCGGCATGCGAACATCAGTACTGGCACCATCGAACCGGAGGTGCTCGCGGCGGTCGTCGCCGCGGCAGGTGCCCCGGTCGTGGTCGAGACACCGTCCGACGGCCAGGCGGAGGACATCGCGTTCCTGCGCCAGGCGCTTGGTGGGTGACCAAGGGTGCGTCCGGGTCAGGTGTCCGAGGAGGCGGAGAGGTCGGTGGGCCGGCAGGAGGCCAGTGAGCCTGCGTCCCACGAGTCGCGGTCCGGCAACGTCGTACGGTTCGGCCGGTTCGCACTGGCACTGATGGTGTTCCTGTGCGGTGTGACCTTGCTGCTCGGGTTCGCCAACAAGGACAGGTGCACCGGTCCGCAGTTCGACCAGTGGGGCCGCAGCGAACCGAACTTCACCCAGCGCGCCCGCGATGACGCTTGTTACTCCGACATCCAGTACCTGTGGATGGGCCGGGACATCGACCGGCACGTCTTTCCCTATATCCACGGCGGGATCAACGCCAAGGGCGAACTGACCGGCGGCACGGTCGAATACCCGGTGCTGACCGGTGTGGTGATCTGGCTGGGCGCGCTGTTCGCCGACACCGACGCCGGGTTCCTGCTCGGCTCGGCCATCCTGATGGCGCCGTTCGGCCTGGTCACCGCCTGGATGCTGGGCAAGCTCTCCCGGTGGCGTGCGCTTCTGTGGAGCATCGGCCCGCCGCTTGTGCTGTACGCCTTCCACAACTGGGATCTGCCGGTTGTGCTGTGCGCGGTCGCGGCCGTGTACGTGATGCATCGCGGCTGGGGTAAGGCCGGTGCCAACCGGCCGTTGATGGAACGGGCCACGTTCGCGGCGATCCTGCTTGGCCTCGGCTTCACCTTCAAGCTCTATCCGGCGATCTTCGTGCTGCCGTTGATGCTGTACGTGCTGACCGGCGGCCGCTCCGGCCAGGAACTGCCGCCGGACAGGCAGTACGACGTCAAGGGCATGTTCAAGATCGCCGGGGTGGCGCTGCTGACCGCGGTCCTGGTGAACCTGCCGTTCGCGCTGGCCGGGTTCGAGGGCTGGCGGGCGTCGTTCACGTTCCAGGGCCTGCGGCAGGCCGACATCACCACGAACTCGTTCTGGTTCTGGGGTTTCCGGCCGGAGTCGGATCCGAAGAACGTCGAGTTCCAGGACATGGTCACGCTGTGGTCGCCGATCCTGGTGCTCGCCTCGTTCGCGCTGGCGCTCTACCTGGGCTGGCGGCGCTACAAGCGCGAGGGCACATATCCGTGGATCGCGGTGTCCGCCGCGATGTTGTGCGGGTTCCTGTTGCTGCACAAGGTCCACTCGCCGCAGTACACGCTATGGCTGGTGCCGATGTTCGTGCTGCTGCGCGTGCACCTCGGCTGGGCGATCGCGTACTACATCGCGGACTTCGCGATGGGCGTCGGGATCTTCAAGTGGTACCACGCGATCGACGTCAACAAGGCGACCACGATCTACGACGGGTTCACCGCCCAGGCGGTGATGATCGGCGTGTGGGGCCGGGCAGCGCTGCTGGTCGGTTTGTTCATCGCGTTCCTGAACGCGAGATCCACGGTGGATGACCCGGTTCCGGACGACTTCCTGCCCGGCGTGCCGAAGCCGGCCACGCTCAGTTAGCCAAAATCAGCCGTTCGGCGGTGGCACCTGGATCAGCCGAGCCAGCAAGTTGATCTGATGAGACGACTGCTGGCTGTGGGCATGGCGGCTGCCGCGACGATCGGCCTGGTGGCGACGTCCAGCGGCGCCCAAACTCCGGGCGGGTGGGTCGGCACGTGGGCGGCGTCGCCCGCGTCGGGTGTGCCCAACACCGAGAACGGCTATCCGAACTTCTCCATCCGCAACGTGGTGCACACCAGTGTCGGCGGCGGCACTGTCCGAGTGCGACTGTCCAATACGTTCGGTACGAAACCCTTGCAGTTAGGGCAAGTCACGGTCGCTGTCGCGGCCGAGCCGAACAGTCCGCGGGCCGTGCCGGGCACGGTGCGGACGTTGAAGTTCGGCGGTTCGCAGACGATCACCGTGCCGCCCGGCGCCGAAGTGCTGACCGACGCGGCCGTCCTGCGCGTGCCTGAGGACTCGGATCTGCTTGTCACGACATACGTTCCGACGCCGTCCGGCCCGGTCACGTACCACCCGGCCGCGCTGCAGACCTCGTTCTTCAACCGCACAGGCAACTTCACGACCGACGAGTCGGGTACGCCCTACAACGAGCGCACGAACGTCTGGCATTACGTCAGCGGCGTGGATGTCCAAGGCTCGACCGCGACCGCCTCGGTGGTCACGCTCGGCGACTCGATCACCGATGGCGTCGGCTCGACCGCGGGGGCCAACCGCCGCTGGCCGGACGTGCTCGCCGACCGGCTCAAGGCCAGCAAGCGCAGGCTCGGCGTGCTCAACGCGGGCATCAGCGGCAACCGGTTGCTGCTGGACGGAACCGACTTCGGCCGCAACGCACTGGCCAGGCTGGATGAGGACGTGCTGAGCCTCGGCGGGGTACGCACGCTGATCGTGCTGGAAGGCATCAACGACATCCAGCAGACGCCGCACCAGACCGATCCCGAGCAGATCATCAACGCCTACAAGCAGATCATCGCGCAGGCCAAGGCCAGGGGGATCCGGGTCATCGGCGGCACGATCACCCCGTTCAAGGGCTGGCGTGTCTGGAACGAGACGTTGGAAGCCACGCGTCAAGCGGTGAACACGTTCATCCGCACCGGCGGCGCCTTCGACGGCGTGATCGACTTCGACGCCGCGATCCGGGACACCCAGGATCCGCTGCGGATGAAGCCGGAGTTCGACACCGGCGACCACCTGCACCCGAATGACGCGGGACTCAGGGCGATGGGTGAAGCCGTGCCGCTCGCCTTGCTTTGAGCCGGAACTTGTCGTCGGCCCCGTCGAGCACACCGCCGGCGGGGTCGTCGTCACCGAACTTCCGCACCAGGTCGCGCTCGGGGTGGTAGATCTCGTAGACCACAACGGCGCACACAGCGATCACCACGAGGTCGCGCACGACAACCGCGCCGAGGAACCACTCGACCGGCAGGCCTTTGTGGTCGACGCCGAGGTAGTACATCATCCGCGGCACCCAGATCAGCGCGTCCACGGCCATCCACGCCAACAGGATCTTCCAGCGGGGCAAGGCGAGTACGGCCAGCGGCACGAGCCACAGCGAGTACTGCGGACTCCACACCTTGTTGATCAGCAGGAACGACGCCACGAGCAGAAAACCGAGCTGCGCCAACCGTGGACGGGTGGGTGCGGACAACGCCATCCACCCGACCGCCGCGCACGCGATCAGGAACAGGATCGCGGTCACGGTGTTCAACACGGCCGGCGTTTCCCACGGGCCCAATGGCCCGTCGAAGCCGAGCCAGCCCGAGAACCCGGAGATCACGTTGTAGATCGAGTCGGTGTCCGCGGCGCGTGCGGTGTTGCGCCGGAAGAACTCCCACCAACCTTCGGGGTACTGCCAGGCGATTGGCGCGTTCACCGCAAGCCATGTCGCCAACGCCGCGACGGTGGTCCGTTGCCACTCGCGTAGTTTCCCGGTTCTCAGGCACAGCACGAACAACGCGCCGAGCAAGAACAACGGATAGAACTTGGCCGCACCGCCAAAACCGATCAACACACCAGCCAACACCGGCTTACGCCGTGCCCACGCCAGCATCCCGGCCGCGGCCGCCGCGGTTGCCAGTGCGTCGAAGTTGGTGAACGCGTGCACCAGGACCAGCGGTGAAGCCGCGACGAGGATCGCGTCCCATGGCCGTCGGCGCGCGGTCCGCATGGTCGCCCATACCGTGATCAGCCACGCCAGGGCGAGCCAGAAGGCGGTGATGTTGAAGTAGACCGCGACCGGCAACGCGCTCAGCAGGCCGAGGTCGAGCCAGCCTGCGGCCAGTTTCGCGTTGATCCATTGGAACAACCCGGTGACCACCGGGTACTCCATGTACCGGGTCTGCTGGGTCGGCTTGCCCTCGTCGTCGATCCAGCTCGTCTTGTACGGGAACGTGTCCGGCTTGTCGAGCTGCTCGGCGGTGTAGAGCGGGACGACATCGGAGTAGCACATCGCGATGTACGGCCGCGCGGTCCGCCAGTCCAGCTCGAACTGGCCCTGGTCGTTGGTGTACTGCTGGATGCAGGCCGCCTTGCCGAACCAGCTCACGGTCAGCGCGAGCACGCCGATCAGCAAGGCGATCCGCAGCGGTGTCCAGAACCACTGCCGACCCACCTGCGCGTGCCGCCCGAGCGGACCGCCTATCGTGCCTGCCGCACTCTTGGCCAGTGGTCCGGTCCGGGTGGGAGCGACTCGCTCGGTCGGATCGAGCGAGTCGGTGTCACCTGTTTCGTCGGACTGCACGCGCGAGATGCTACGTGGGTTGGATCATTCGGTGTGGGCTAGCCGGTGGGTTGCCCGAAATCGTCGTTGTCGCCGCCGCCACCGCCGCCGCCCTGGCCGGGAGGGTCAACCCGGCCGGTGGGGAAGATGCCGGTGTTCGTCTTGGTCGACTTCGGCGGGCTGCTTGGTTCGCCCGACTGCGAGTTGTTGCTCGACGACGAAGGCGTTGACGACGGCGTGCTCGACGACGACTGGTTGTTGTTCTTGTTCTCGTCGCTGTTGCGCGTCTGGGTCACGGCCTGGTCAGGGGACAAACCGATGGGCACGTACTTGGGGAAGTTCTTCTTCTCCTTGCCCTTCAGGTACAGGTCCATGAACTTCTTCCAGATATCGCCTGGCAGACCGCTACCGAAGATCACCTTGTTCTGCTTGTTCCGCAGTGCCGAGTTGTCGTCGGAGCCGACCCACACCGCCGCGGAGATCTGCGGGGTGTAGCCGACCATCCACGCCGCACAGTTGTCGCTCTTGTTGGTCTTCGCCGTGTCGGCGCAACCGTGGGTACCGGTCTTGCCGGCGCACTGACGGCCCTCGATGCACTTCAGCGCACCGCCGCGGGTCGAGTTGACCACCGGGATCAGCGACTCGGTCACGTTCCTGGCGATCTTCGCGTTCAGCGCGGGGTCGGTCTTGCTGAACGCGGGCTGCGGTTTGCCCAGCGACTCGTCGCCGTCGAAGATGAGCTCGTCGCCGTTGTTCGGGTTGGTCACCTTGGCCACGATGTGCGGCGTCCGCTTGGTGCCGTTGGCGGCGAACGTCGCGTAGGCGCCTGCCATGTCGATCGGCCGGGCCACGTACTTACCACCGCCGATGGAGATGTTCAGGTCCGGGTTCTGCTCGAGCGGCATGCCCTTCTGGCCGACGTTCTGCGGGATGCCCGCCTCGATCGCGGCCGTTGCCACCGCCTTCAAGCCGGTCTCGTTGTACGCGATGTCGGCGAACACGGTGTTGATCGACAACTCCATGGCCTTGGCCACCGAGCACCGCTCACCGCAGTCGTCGTTGCCCTCGGAGTTGTTGATCGTGATCCCGCCGAACTTCCGGCCGGACGTGCCGTCGAACGTCTCACCGAGGCCCTTGCCCTTGTGCAGCAGGGCGACCAGGTCGAACGGCTTGAACGACGAACCAGGGTTCTGCCAGGAGCGTGCGAAGTCGATGCCGTTCTTGGCTTCGTTGAACCCGTAGTAGGCGACGATCCGGCCCGTGTTCGGATCCACGGCCACGAGCGCCTTCCGGAGGTTCTCCGGCTGGCCTTTCATGACCGCCTCAGACGCTTCCTTCGCCGCCTCCTGGGCTGCCGGATCGATGGTGAGCTCGACCTTGTAGCCGTTCCTGTTGATCTCTTCTTCGGAGATGCCCGCGTTTTCCAGTTCGCGCTTGGCCTGCGCCCAGATGAACTGCTTGTCCGCGGTCATCCCCGGGTTGGCCGCTGTCTCGTCGGCCATCGGCGGGAACGTCGCGCTCGCTCGCTTGGCCGGGTCCATCCACTTGTTCTCGACCAGCTTGTTCATCACGTAGTTCCAGCGCTGCTCGACCCATTCCGGGTCGCCGCCCGCGCGGCCAGGCTGCTGGATCACACCGGCGAGCGTCGCCGCCTCGATGTCCGTGATCTGGTCAAGAGGCTTGTCGTAGTAGGCCTTCGCCGCCGCGACGATGCCGTACGCACCCTTGCCGAAGTAGATGGTGTTCAGGTACCCGGCGATGATGTCTTCTTTGTCCGTCGTGTTGGACAACTTGTACGCGGTGACGAGCTCGAGAGCCTTACGGGTGAGGGTCTTGTCCTCGTTGCCGGTGGCCTTCTTGACGTACTGCTGGGTGATGGTCGAACCACCACCGCCGCCACCGGTCAGGTTGTTCCAGACCGCACGCATGATCGACGTGATGTCGAAGCCCTCGTTGGTCTCGAAGGTGGCGTCCTCGGCCGCGTACACCGCCCGGCGCACCTGGACCGGGATATCAGCGGCCTTCACCAGGGTGCGGCGCCCTTTCGGCGCGACGGTCGCGAAGTTGTCACCGTTGGCGTACTTGATCTCGACGGTCTTGTCGAGCTGGTCGGCCAGCCGCTCCGGGTTGGGCACGTCGACGATCTGGTACGCGACGAAGAACGCGACCAGCGGGCCGATCAACATCAATGCGACGAAGACATAACTGACCCGGCGGACCCGCTTCCAGATCTTCTTCCGCCGCAGACGGCGCGCCTCATCGTCACCGAGGACCGGCTCGTCATACTGGCTGTCCGGATCGTCGTAGTCGTACCCGTCATCGAACTCGCGGTGGGTGAGCAGCTCAGGCTCGGGCGTGGTACGAGTACGCCCGCTTGCGCCGTGCAACGGGTTGACGACATCGGTCGGCTGATCGGCCGGAGTGCTTTGCGGAACCCGTACAGTCTGCTGGCCGGCTGGGCCCATCGGCGGGCGGGCACCCGGCGGCACCGGCTGACCTGGCCGTGGACCACCTGGTGGTCTGCCGGGCGGCCGGGGCGGTCCGCCTCGTGCGGCCGAAGCGTTCATCGGTGGTCGCGGTGGAGCCTGGCGCTCAGGGGGCGCTTCCGTCGGCCACTGGGGCTGCTGCGGCGCGGGTGCGTCATCGTCGTCGAAGGACGGCTGCCAGAACCCAGTGCTCTCCTGGGACTGTTCCTGGCGACGCCCACGCCTGCCGGCGTCCGGGTCGTCACCCGTGGGCCATTGCGGGTCTCTGTGGTCGTTCACGAATGATGGGCCTTCCAGACGTCCGCGAGCTTGCGGAGCAGTTTGTGACGAAACAAGTGCGTTTGCAACCGCCTCACTCCGCCACGGTCCTCCTGCGTGGCTTGCCGGAACGCAGACCACGCGTTCCCAAGACGTATGACTGCACTAGGTGGTTCCATGAACATGTGCGGCAAACTTCTACCGCATACACGGTGAACTCCTCGTAGAGGTTCGCCAGTTTGGCAAGTTCTTCGGGAGTACGCGCGGATCCGGACGCGTGCTTGAGCTCGTCTCCGTAGATCCACGACACCAGCGTGAGCGGTTCCTTGCGGCACACCGGACATTGCACATCCGTCGGCTGACCGTGGAACTTCGCAGCTCGGAGCAGGTATGGGCTGGCGTCGCAGACCTCCATGGTGCCGACCCGGCCGGAATAGACCTCGGCCAGCAGCGCACGGCGCTGCAGCGCATAGTCCACGACCTGACGTTGGGTCCGCACATCGGACAGACTACGTGCCTCGTGCTGAGGACCGTTGCGCCGTTCAGCGCAGCAGGCCAATGTCAGGCCTTCGACCTGCGGATCAAGGTGGAGGTGTCGATTGCCACAGGCTCATGTCGTTGAATCTGCGCCCGATGTATCGCGACGATATAATCAGTCGGTAGGTCACCGTGCCAGGAGAGGAGGTCTCGGTGCTTGAGTTCGCCATCCTCGGGCTCCTGCACGAGGCCTCGATGCACGGCTACGAGCTGCGCAAACGCCTCTTCGACCTGCTCGGCACCCTGCGTGCCTTCTCCTACGGATCGCTGTACCCGACTTTGCGCCGGTTGCAACGCGCCGGCTGGATCGTCGAGGAAGATCCGGACGAGAACCGCACGTGGGGCCGTCGCGCGAAGCGTGTCTACAAGCTGACCGCGGACGGCAAGGAACGGTTCGCCGAACTGCTGGCCGACGCCGGTCCCCAGACTTGGGACGACGAGGGGTTCGGCGTCCACATGGCGTTCTTCTCCCGGACACCCGCCGAAGTCAGGATGCGGATCCTGGAAGGCCGCCGCAGGCGGGTCGAGGAACGCAGGGAAGGCCAGCGCTCCGCGCTTGCGCGGATGGGCGAACAGATCGACCGGTACACCCGCGAGCTGCATCGGATGGGATTGGAAAGCAGCGAACGCGAGGTCCGGTGGCTCAACGAGCTGATCGCCGAGGAGCAGCGCGAGCAGGACGGCGGCGCGCTGTGAGACGGCGCAAACACCAGTGACGGCAGCTGAAGGCGCCGTCAGCGGAAAAGGATAAGGAGAACCGGCATGGGCCAAAGCGTGAAAGTGGCCATCGTCGGCGTCGGCAACTGCGCGGCTTCGCTGGTGCAGGGCGTCCACTACTACCGCGACGCCGATCCCGCCACCCGCGTGCCCGGCCTGATGCACGTGCGGTTCGGCGAGTACCACGTCGGTGACGTCCAGTTCGTCGCGGCGTTCGACGTGGACGCCAAGAAGGTCGGGCGTGACCTGTCCGAAGCCATCGTGGCCAGCGAGAACAACACCATCAAGATCTGCGACGTGCCCCCGCTCGGGGTGACCGTGCAGCGCGGCCACACGCTCGACGGGCTGGGCGAGTACTACCGCGAGATCATCACCGAGGCCGACGAGGACCCGGTCGACGTGGTGAAGGTGCTGCGCGAATCCGGCGCCGACGTACTCGTGTCCTATCTCCCGGTCGGATCCGAGGACGCCGACAAGTTCTACGCCCAGTGCGCGATCGACGCGGGTGTCGCGTTCGTCAACGCACTGCCGGTGTTCATCGCCTCCGACCCCGAGTGGGCCGAGAAGTTCCGTGCCGCGGGCGTGCCGATCGTCGGCGACGACATCAAGTCGCAGGTCGGCGCGACCATCACGCACCGGGTGATGGCGAAGCTGTTCGAAGACCGCGGTGTCGAGCTGCTGCGGACCTACCAGCTGAACTTCGGCGGAAACATGGACTTCATGAACATGCTGGAGCGCAAGCGCCTGCAGTCCAAGAAGATCTCCAAGACCCAGTCGGTCACGTCGCAGATCCCGCACGAGATGGAGAAGGCCGACGTGCACATCGGCCCGTCCGACCACGTGCCGTGGCTGGACGACCGCAAGTGGGCCTACGTGCGGCTGGAGGGCCGGTCTTTCGGCGACACCCCGCTGAACCTCGAGTACAAGCTCGAGGTCTGGGACTCGCCCAACTCGGCGGGTGTGATCATCGACGCCATCCGGGCCGCCAAGATCGCCAAGGACCGCGGCATCGGCGGGCCGATCAACTCGGCCTCGTCCTACTTCATGAAGTCCCCGCCCGTGCAGTACTCGGACTCCGAGGCCTACGACGCGGTCGAGGCGTTCATCCGCGGCGACGTGGAGCGCTGACAACGAAAGGCCCCCTCGGCTTCGAGGGGGCCTTCCGGTTACGTCAGTCGCAGATGTTGCCGCGGCGCGGCCAGATCGCGGCCACGGACGGCCGGGGCTGGCTGGTGCCGCCGTCCGGCCAGTGCGACAACGGGTTGTCGGCGCTGGCGTTGGTCAGCTCACCCGGGTGCTGGACCGACACGAGGACGAAGTTGTCCTCGATGACCGGGCCGCAGGTCTCCGCGCCCTTGGGCACGGTCAGGAACTGCTTGACCCGGCCCCGGTAGCGACCCTCGGTCGGCACGGCGAACAGGCCGTCGTTGGACTTCAGGGCGTTGCCGTCGGTGGAGATCCACAGGTTGCCCTTGCGGTCGAACGCGACGTTGTCCGGGCACGAGATCGGGCTGACCTGGGTCTTGTCGTAGCCGCCGAAGTAGGTGTCCGGAGACGCCGGGTCACCGCAGACCAGGAACAACTTCCACGAGAACTTCGTGGCAGTGGCGTCGTTGTTGCGCTCTTCCCACTCCAGCACGTGGCCGTGCTTGTTGTTGATCCGCGGGTTGATCTCGGTCGGGCCTTCCTTGCCCGCCGCGACACCACGGTCGGTGTTGTTGGTCAGGGCGGCGTAGACGCGGCCGGTCTTCGGGTTCGGCTCGATGTCCTCGGGGCGGTCCATCTTGGTGGCGCCCACCTTGTCAGCGGCCAGGCGCGTGAAGACGTAGACCTCCTCGGCGGTGAAGCCGTCCACAAAGGACTTGTCGCCGCTGGCCAGCGGGATCCACTCGCCGGTGCCGTCGAACTCGCCGTCGGACGGCAGCTTGCCGGTGCCGTCGATCTCCGCAGCCGGGCTGTCACCGGTGAACTTGGCGACGTACAGCGTGCCCTCGGACAGCAGCTTCTTGTTCTCCTCGCGCACCCGCTGGCTGTTGCCGTGCTTCATGCGGTTCTTCGAGACGAACTTGTAGATGTAGTCGAAGCGCTCGTCGTCACCCATGTACACGACGACACGGCCGTCACGTGCGACGCGGACGTTGGCGCCCTCGTGCTTGAAGCGGCCGAGCGCGGTGTGCTTCACCGGCGTCGAGTTCGGGTCGTTCGGGTCGATCTCGACGATGTAGCCGAACCGGTTGAACTCGTTGGGCTCCTTGGCGAAGTCGAAGCGCTTGTCGAACCGCTCCCACTTGCGTGTCGTCGACGCGCCGAGCTTGCCGTAGCGGGTTACGCGCGGGTCGGTCGACGCGGTGCCGCTGTTGGCGAAGTAGCCGTCGAAGTTCTCCTCGCCGGACAGGTACGTGCCCCACGGCGTGACGCCGCCAGCGCAGTTGCCGAACGTGCCGAAGACCTTGCGGCCGGTCTTGTCGACCGAGGTCTGCAGGTATTTGCTGCCCGCGGCCGGACCGGAGAACGCGAACTCGGTGGTGACGGTGATCCGGCGGTTGTAGTGCCGGTCCAGCTTGGCGACCAGCTTGCCGGACCAGAAGTCCTTCTCGACCACGACGACCGAGAAGCCGTGCGCCGCCCAACCGATCTTGACCTGCTCCTCGGTCGGGTTATCGGCCTTGTAGCCGGAGAACATGAAGGTCTCGGATGTGTACTCGTGGTTCGAGCCCATCAACCAGCGGTTCCAGCCCAGCGGGACCAGGCCGCAGAAGTCGTTGTTGTAGCCGAACTGCTTGGCCTGCGCGGCCGCGGTCTGCTTGTCGAAGTCGAACTTCGGCGCGCCGGGCAGCACCGCGTCGCCCCAGCGGATCACGATCGACTGGTCGTAGCCCTCCGGCGTGACGATCCGGTCCTCGGTGTTCGGCGCGACCGGGTCGAAGTTCAGCCCGTCGCGGCGGTCTGGCCGGCCACGGCCCTGGACTTCGGCGTCTTGCGCGGGCGCGGCGGCTGCCGTGCCACCGAGCGCGGTCATACCGGCGCCTGCCGCGGCGAGCACTGCGCCAGCCTTGAGCATGCCGCGGCGACGGACGACATCGCGGACGACGTCGCCGAAGTACTCGTTGTCGGAGGTGTTGGGTGCCTCATGGAAGCAGGCGTTGTTACAGCGGTACTGGCAGGTGATCGCCTGCCGCCCGTGGTGGTCTTGAGTGAGCAAAGGCAGCATGCGGCCAGGCTCGGGGCGTGATGACACGCGAGGCCTCCCGTACGAGGGTCAGTCCGGAACGGCTGAAACGTAAGCGCGATAAGGGTTGTTCAGCCGACATCCAGGTGAACGCGAGGCGAACAGCTGACGCCATCGCACGGGAGAATCGCCTGGTTACCTGGCGTTATGAGCCGATCTTCATCGGCCCGTGCCGTCCAGGCTTCCACACCGCGACGACCGATGGCCGTGGCTGGCTGTCACCACCGTCCGGCCAGTGCGACGCGGGCTTCTCCGCGCTGGCGCCGTCGACCTCGCCGGGGTGCTGCACGCAGACCGTGATCAGCCGCTCCTGCACGATCGGACCGCAGGTCTCCGCGCCCCTCGGCACGGTGAGGAACAGCTTGAGGTTGCCGCGTTCCGGACCGTCGACGGGCACGCCGTACAGGCCGTCGTTGATGCCCAGCGCGTTGGCCGAGTCGGTGGAGATCCAGAGGTTGCCGTACTGGTCGAAGGCGACGTTGTCCGGGCTGGAGATCGGGCTGACCTGATCCTTCGGGAAGCCCGCGAAGTACGTGTTCGGGTCGTTCGGATCACCGCACACCAGGAACAGCCACCACGTGAACCGCAGCGACAACGGGTCGTGCTCGGTCAGCTCAAGGACTTGACCGTGCTTGTTGTTGTTGCGCGGGTTCGGCTCGGTCGCGCTTTCCTTGCCCGGCGTGACACCACGTTCGACGTTGTTGGACAACGCCACGTAGACCTTGCCGGTCTTCGGGCTGGCCTCGACGTCCTCCGGACGGTCCATTTTGGTCGCACCGACCTTGTCCGCGGCCAGCCGCGTGAAAACGTAGACCTCC
The DNA here is from genome assembly GCF_900176515.1 of Kibdelosporangium aridum. GTDB lineage: Bacteria > Actinomycetota > Actinomycetes > Mycobacteriales > Pseudonocardiaceae > Kibdelosporangium > Kibdelosporangium aridum. Next base: position 1,284,890 of record NZ_FWXV01000002.1, on the reverse strand, counting down.
TCGGCGGTCATGCCGGGCACGAACGAGCGATTGCCGCTGGCCAGCGGAATCCACTCGCCGCTGCCGTCAAACCTCTTGTCGGACGGCAACTTCCCGGTGCCGTCGATCTCGCTGGGCGGGCTGTCACCGGTGAACCTGGCTACGTACAACGTGCCTTCGTCGAGCAAGGTCATGTTGTAGCGACGCGCGGTGCGGCTGTTGCCCTTGCGCATCTTGTTCTTGGACACGAACTTGTACAGGTACTCGAAGCGCTCGTCGTCACCGGAGTACGCGACCACGCGCCCATCGCGCGCGACGCGGATGTTGGCGCACTCGTGCTTGAAACGGCCGAGCGCGGTGTGCTTGACCGGCATCGACTCCGGGTCGTGCGGGTCGAGCTCGATGACGTAGCCGAACCTGTTGACCTCGTTCGGCTCCTGCACCATGTCGAACCGCTTGTCGAAGCGTTCCCATTTGCGGCTGGTCGCGCCGCTCGTGATGCCGTAGCGCGCGGCCCGCGACTTGACCGGCTCGGCGGTCTGACCGGCGTTGGCCCAGTACTGGTTGAAGTTCTCCTCGCCGGACAGGATCGTGCCCCACGGGGTCACGCCGCCCGCGCAGTTGTTGAGCGTGCCCAGCGCGACCGTGCCGGTCGGGTCGACCGATGTCTTGAGCAGGTCGCTGCCCGCGGCCGGGCCCGTGATCTTGAACGGTGTGGTCATCGTGATCCGCCGGTTCTGGCGCCCGATCACCGGCTTGAGCCTGCCCGAACCACGGACCTGCTCGACCTCGACGACCGACAGGCCGTGCGCCGCCCAGCCGATCTTGACCTGCTCCTCGGTCGGGTTGTCCGTCTTGTAGCCCTTGAACATGAACGTCTCGGACGTGTACTCGTGGTTGGTGACCAGCAGCTGGTTGCCGCCGTGGGTGGGCAGCAGCGCGGCGAAGTCGCAGTTGTATCCGAACTGCTTGGCTTGACCAGCCGCGGTCTGCTTGTCGAAGTTGAACTTCGGCGCGCCGGGCAGCACCGGGTCACCCCAGCGGATCACCACGGCCTGTTCGTAGCCCTTGGGCACGACCACGGCGTCCAGGGTGTTGGGTTGGACCCGCTCGAAGTTCAGGCCAGGGGTGCCTCTGCCGCGTTGTTCATCCGCCACGGCCGCCCCGCCGACACCGACCACACCGCTCGCGGCGAACGTGACCACAGCGCCCGCTTTGAGCGCTTTCCGCCGGTTGATCACGCTCGTGACGATGTCACCGAGGTACTCGTTCGCAGACGGGTTCGGCGCCTCGTGCGAGCAGGCGTTGCCGCAGCGGTACTCACAGGTCACCGCCGCCCGACGAGAAGGGTTGAGCAGGGGCAAAGGGATGCGTGGTGGCATCGTGAGCTCCTCCAGTCCGCTCGGAGGAGATCGACACTAAGCCCGTTCACGGTGAATAGGAACGACCGAACGTCGCCTTGTGTTCGCTATCGGTTCATTCGCCGTTCATCAGCGTCTTGTGGTCGCTGTCGAACACCGAGAACTGCTTGGGCGGGATGGTGGTGCCCATGTAGGCGACGAACAGCACGATGTCCTTGCCGGCGGCCTTGGTCTGCGTGTTGACGTAGCCGCCCTCGCGCCGGAGGAACATCATGCTGTCCGCGGGCTGGCTCATGGCATAGAGCCAGAGGCCCTTGCTGGTGGTACTCGGGACCTGCCAGCGGCCCCACTCGTACCTGCCCACTTTCGGCACGGTGAGCGGCATGCATTCTGGATCGCCGTACGCGGCCTGCTTCGGTCCGTTGATGACCGGGTTGTCCTCCGGAACCCTCGCCACGCACATCTGCCGGTAGTTCCGGTCCAGCTGCACGGTGTACGCGTACGTGAGCGTCGCTATCTTCCCGCCGGCCGCGAACACGGTGTCGATGTTCATCGGCTCGGTCAGCAGGATTTCCCCTTTGAGCGGGATGTACTCGGGCTTGTACCGCACCTCCGCGCTCGGCGGCAGCAGCTTTGTCGACTCCGGCGGGTTGGCCACCCACGGCAACGACCCAGCGGGCTCGACCGGCGCGTTGATCTGCTGGTTGATGATCACGACCGGGATCGCGATCAGCGCCACCACCGCCGCAGCCACGGCCGCCATAACAGCCGGCCGACGTCGATCTCGACGACTTTTCAGAGCCAGCCGACGCTGCTGTTCCTCCCACGCGCCGTGGCTCGGCGGCACCTCCTCGGCCATCTCGGTGAGTGCCGAGCGCAGCCGGTGCTCCAGCTCGTCCATCACCACTCCTCCAGGTGCTTGCGCAAGTTCGTCATCGCGTGTGACGTGGTCGCCTTGACCGTGCCGACCGCGACACCGAGCGTCTCGGCGATCGCGGCCTGGTCAAGGTCCAGCCAATAGCGCAACACCAGAACTTCTCGTTGTCTGCGGGAGAGCTTGCCCAGCGCCTCCCTGATCCGACTGTGTTCCTGCCGTGCCAGCGCATGGGACTCCGCCGACAACTCGTCGAGCATCACATCCGGCGGCGTCCTTCGCACAACGCGCAGGTGCCTGAGCCGCGACCGGCTCAGATTCACCACCATCGCCCGCAAGTACGGCAACGCCTTGCTGTCGTCGTACAACGTGTGCCAGCGATCATGCAGCCGAACGAACGCTTCCTGCGCGATGTTCTCCGGGTCATCGGCACCAAGCAGGTACGCGAGCCGCTTCATAGCCTCGAAGGACTCGTCGAACAGTGCCGAGAACGCCGCCATCGCGTCCATTCTGGACGGACCGGCGTCCGAGCCGGCAGCAACCGCTCTCACGTGTCGTTCACGCCTGAAACCACCAGTAGGTTTATCCGCGACACGAAAAATCATCAGCGAGCCGACCGAACGGCTGTTCGATAGGATGTGGCCCGTGGTCGATCGTCGCGAGCAAGCAGCGCTCCTGGTGGCGCTGCGCAGCAGCGAACTCTCCTGGCCGCAGATCGCCCGCAGGGTCGAAGAAGCGGGCTCGACCAGCACGATCCTGGAGGAGCTGACCAGCCCGTCGGCACCCACACTCGATCATCAGCCACTCGACCTCGACACCGCCGTCACCGCGATGTGCGAGGAGATCGAGCAGTGGTCTGCCGAGGGCATGGGACTGGTCACCCTGCTTGATGAGAGCTATCCCACACAGCTGCTGATGGTCCACCAGCGACCACCATTCCTGACCTATCGCGGTCTGCCCGATCCATCCGAGATAAACGCGGTCGCTGTCGTCGGCAGCCGGGCAGCGAGTCCAGCTGGTCTCGAGCGAGCCCGAAGCGTTGCGACGCTGCTTTGCAACCATGGCACGACTGTGGTCAGTGGATTGGCCGCGGGCATCGACACCGCCGCACATCGGGCCGCGCTGGATGCCGGTTCACGCACGGTCGCTGTGGTCGGAACCGGTCTGCGGCACTGTTATCCAGCTGAGAATCGTGAGCTCCAGAGCCAGATCGCGCGGACAGGTGCGGTTTTCTCGCAGTTCTGGCCGGACGCGGGACCTGCGAAACACCAGTTTCCGATGCGCAACGGCGTGATGAGTGGCATGACCATCGCGACCGTGATCGTTGAGGCCGGTGAACACAGTGGAGCGCGAACGCAGGCGCGTCTGGCGCTCGAGCACGGCAGGCACGTCTTCCTGATGCGCGAGGTCATGGCGAACGAGTGGGCTCGCGCGATCGCCGACCGCCCGAACACCACGGTCCTCGAAGGGCCGGACCACTTGATCAAAGTGCTCGACGACCTGCTGGCCGAGGTGCCCGACCTGATCGACGTATGAGCCGTTTCTCGCGGACGCTGGAGAGCTACCGCAACGTCCTGGTCGCCGTTCCGTCAGCTGGGCAGGACGTATGCAAGGCGTGCTGGCGCGATACCGCCGGGTATGCGTATTGCTGGCGATGCAACGAGCACCTTCAGGGCCACGCGGACCTTCTCGCGGACGTGGTGGTTCCGATCGCGCTCGCCGAGCAGTCCAAGCAGTTCGCGTACGAGCTGCGGCAGTACAAGGATGGCCGGGAACAGATCAGCCGACCGCTGCGTATCCGGCTGACAGCCGTGCTGGCCGAGTTCTTGCGGCTGCACGAAACGTGTCTCGCGCAAGCGATTGGCATCGCGGAGTTCGACCAGGTCACCTACGTCCCCAGCACCAGCGGCAGAGAGGTTCACCCGCTGGCGAAGATGCTCAGCCATGCCATCCTGCAGACCAAACCCCGGTTTGCGCAGGTATTGGAGCCGAACGCGAAGGTACCTGCCGACCGAGTCGTGCGCCCGGACCGTTTCACAGCGACATCGGCTGGGCGGAACGTGCTCGTGGTCGATGACACCTGGACAACCGGCGCACGTTTGCAGTCAGCGAGTGTCGTGCTGAAGACCGCCGGGGCGGCCAAGGTCGCGGGCCTGGTACTCGGTCGCTGGTTCGACGACGACTTTCCACCCGCCAGGCGGTATCTCCAGCGTGCCAAGGCGGAACCGTTTGACTGGCAGCGGTGTTGTCTCGGCCGGTCCGGACTTGGCGTGTGCTGATCTCTTAGGGTCGGGTTGTGAAGACAGCTTTGGTGACGGGTGCGTCCAGTGGCATCGGGGCGGCGATTGCGCAGGTCCTGGCCTCGACGCACGAGGTGTGGCTGGGTGGCCGCAAGATCCCGGAAGGCCTGCCGGGCCGGCCGTGGCCGGTGGACTTGCGGGACCTGGACGCGCTCGAAGAGAAGACGGCCGACATCCCGGAGCTCGATGTGCTCGTGCACAGTGCGGGCGTGGTGCAACTCGGGTCGCTCAGCCAGACCTCGGTGCAGACGTGGCGGGACACGTTCGAGCTCAACGTCATCGCGGTCGCCGAACTGACCAGGATCCTGTTGCCCAGGCTCAGGGCCCGGAACGGGCACGTCATCCTGATCAATTCCGGGGCTGGCCTGCGGGTGAACCCGAACTGGGGGTCCTACGGCGCGAGCAAGTACGCGCTCAGGGCGTACGCCGACGCACTGAGGGCTGAGGAACCGGACATCAGGGTCACATCGGTCTTCCCCGGTCGGACGGACACCCAGATGCAGCGTGGGGTGCGGGCCGCTGAACAGGGTGACTACGAGCCGGAGAAGTACCTCAAGCCCGACACGGTCGCACAGGCTGTCCTGAACGCCATCACCATGCCTGCGGACGCGCACCCCACCGAGGTGGTCATCCGCCCGAGAGGAGCCGTTGGGTGACGGCTCCGGCCTTCGCCTGTGCCTCGAAGCGGTCGACCCGAGTCGGTTCGCCGGCGCGCACGACCTGGTCGCCCGCGACCCAGACGTCCTGGACCTGACGCGCACCGGCTGCCCAGACCACATTGGACAGTAGTTGCGCGTCGGGGACGTCCACGCCCGCCGAGAACGCCGGGGCGTCGGTCGAGATGTGCACGATGTCGGCCCAGCGGCCTTCTTCCAGCGCGCCGATGTCGTCCCGGCCGATCGCGGCCGCGCCCATCCGGGTCGCCATCAACAAGACATCCGGTGCGATCAGCGATGAAGCGTCCATAGTGGACAAGCGGCTGAGCATCGCGGCCAGCCGGACCTCTTCCCACAGGTCCAGGTCGTCGTTGCTGGCCGGCCCGTCCGTGCCGATGCCGACGGTCACGCCCGCCTCGCGCAGGTCACGCACCCGCGCGATGCCGGACGCCAGCTTGGCGTTCGACCCTGGGCAGTGCGCGACCGCCACACCGTGCCGGGCGAAGATCGAGATGTCCTCGTCGGACAGGTGCACGCAGTGCGCCGCGATCACTCGTCCGCCGTAGAAACCCAGTGATTCCAGCAACTTCGGCACGGATCCATGAGAGGACCGCTGCGCTGCGTCCTCCAAAGCGGCTTCTGCCACGTGGATGTGCATCAGCGCGTCACGTTCGTGCGCGGCCGCCGCGACCTCGGTCAGGACCTCGGGCGTCAGCGTGTACGCCGAGTGCGGACCGTATCCGATCTCGATGCGGTCACCCGGCCCGAACCGCAGACCCTCGGTGTCGATCAACTTGCTGACGTCGTCGAGCAGCGAGCGCCACGTGAAGCCGGGTGCCTCGATGATCCCGCCGGTCAGCACGGCACGCCCACCGGTCTGCAGCACCGCGTCGGCCAGTTCGTCCAGGTGGAAGTACATCTCCACACTCGTGGTCACGCCCGCGCGCAACATCTCGACCGAACCGAGCAGCATCCCGGCGCGCATGTCCGCCGCGCTCAGCTGTGCCTCGGCAGGCCAGATGACCTCCTGTAGCCAGCGCAGCAACGGCAGGTCGCCGCCCATTCCGCGCAGCACGGTCATCGGGGTGTGCGCGTGCGTGTTGACCAAACCCGGCAGCAGGACCCCTGAGACGTCGGTGATCGGCTCATCACCGGGCGCGTCGGCGAGCGGACCGACATACCCGATGCGGCCGTCGTCCTCGATGTCCACAACGGCATCCCGCAGCACCGAACAGTCCGGGTCGCAGGGCAGCACAATCGGAGCACGCAAACGCTGTCGCATGCGGTGCACGCTATCCCAGGAAACTGGGTGTGTACCTGCCTGGTTCACGCCGCGTTGGCCGTGCTCCGCGTGGTGCGATGGTCACTCCGGCAGCGCGGAACGAGTGCAGCACGGCCCGGTCTAGCTCCAGCGAGGCACGTTCTCGCCACAGCGATTCGTCGCTCGACGTGTCCAGTCCGAGGTGTTCCGCGATCACGCGGCCAAACCCGTAGGCCCCGTCGGCGCCCAACGCGTCCGCGCCGATTGCCGAGGACGTGTAGATCCCGTTGAACACCACCGGATACTCGATGCCGCCGATCGACAGCCGCTGCGAACGCGCACCCACCGCATGCCAACGGAGTCCGAGATCGACGAACCAGCCCAACTCCGGGTGTTCCAGCGGAACCTCACGCACGACGTCCCGAGGCAGGCCGAACAGCCGGACGCCCTGTTCCTCGTCCTGGACCACCAGAGGCAACAGATCGAAGGCACTGCGCGCGGTCGGCGGCCGCCAGCCCATCTTGCGGACTGTCTCGGTGAACGCCACATGCCTGCGGTCACCGAGAACCTGGCCGTGTTGCGCGTAACCCGCGTAGCGCACCAGGTGTTCGTTGACCAACCGCGAACTGTCCGGCGCGAAGATCGTCACCGTTGGACGGACCCGGCCTTTGCCTGCCGCGAGCCGCAGGTGTTGTACGCACCCGGCCGCGACCTCCGTCGAGGTTCGCGCTGTACGCAGGTCGCGCACCAACAGGCCGCGCCACGGAACTCCGTCGGTGTAGACACCGCTGTCCCGCAGCGCGATCCGTGCGCCGTATGCCAATTCCGCACGAGTGTGTTCGTACGTTCCGGTTTCCGCGATCTGGGCGCGGACCTTGCCGAGCCTTGCCTGCACGTGCCCGGCACGCGGGCGGGCACCGTGATACCGGTGCAGGAACTCCTCGGCGGCGACAAGCTCAGTGGATAACAGGGCAGTCACGCACTGCTTATCGGCCGAATGTCCTAACCGGCTCAACTACCTGGTCGGGTAAAGCCGTCGGCGACCGAACTACGCAGGGTGGGCTTTTCGAAGATGAGATCCCGGATTTCCCGGCCTTCGGTATGCGCCCGCGACTCGAACTTGGTCACCGGACGCCATTCCGGCCGAGGCGCCCACCCTGAGTACACATTGCGCAACGCGGGCTCCGCGGAGCACACCTGCAACATGTGCTCGGCGTAGTGCTCCCAGTCGGTCGCCATGTGGAACCGGCCGCCTGGCGCGAGCCGTGCAGCCACCAAGGAGACGAACTCCGGCTGGACGATTCGTCGCTTGTGGTGTCGTTTCTTGGGCCAAGGGTCCGGAAAGTACAGCCGGACCTCAGACAACGAGTTCGCCGCGATGTGGTCGGTGAGCAGGATGACCGCGTCACCACGCAGCAGTCGCAGGTTGGTCAGCTCGAGCTCGGCCGCGCGCATCATCAGCTGCGCCAAGCCAGCTTGGTACACCTCGACGGCCAGGTAGTTCACGTCTGGTGCGGCGGCGGCCAGTTTGGACGTGGTCTCGCCCATGCCCGAACCGATCTCCAGTACGACGGGCGCGGACCGGCCGAACCACGCGTCGGTGTCCAACGGACCGGCCGGCAGGTCGGGAACCTCCAGGCCGAGCTGCGGCCAATAGCGATCCCATGCCCGTTCCTGGCCGACCGTCATCCGCCCGCCGCGCTGGACGTAGCTGACGACCGTGCGCCTGTGTAGCTGTTGTTCCACGTCAGAAAAGCTAGAACACGCTCTCCCACCGGGCGAGGTTGGACCGCAGGTCGCCCATTCCGTTCACCGCGAGCGGGGTCGGTTTGCCGGTGGTGAGGTGCACCGGATAGATGTCCAGCCAGCCGCTGTGCCGGTCGGTGAGCACCAGAGTGGTCGGCACCGCGGGCCCGGACACGCGGCGTTCGGACGGCATGTATTCCCAATAACCGCAGTCGCCGTCGCTGCTCCACGGCACGAAAACCCAGCCAGGACGGGCATCGAGCAATTTGCCGACCCGGTCCTCCAGCAGGAAACCTTCCGCCCGTGAGGTCAATGTGCCTGCTGTCAACGCCTTCAGCCACCATGGGGCGGGCAGTTCAGGGTCGACTTCGGACGCTGAGCGGTACAGCGCCAGTACTTGGTCTTCTGGTGCACGATGTACCCACGCGCGCCGGGTCTCGGCTGGTTTCGTCGCGGCCGCAATGGACGCCAGCGCGGTGTGCGGCTCGATGGCCTGTGACCATTCGAGCTCGATCATTGGTTCGACTCGTAGTGCGCGGCGCCCCATGCCGTTGTTCGGCATGGCCGGCTCCGGCGGTTCCGTAGGTGCGCTTACATCCGCGACCGTCAACGTCCACCTCCGATGGTTCGTGACGGAGTCAATGTCGATCTGAGCGCTAGTCGAACATCGTTGTCCGTGACAAGTGCGACGCCTCACAGCCTCTTAACGTGGTCTTAACCGGGCCGCATGCGCTAGATCGCTTCGTTACATACTTGCAAGCCCGACCTGTGATCGCAACCGTGGGTGATCAGACCAACAAAGAAACCCGGGCCACCCCCCGACAGGTGACCCGGGCTCTCATTCCCCCGGTATCCGCTGGCGGGTCCCCCGACAGACCCGCCAGATGGTTCTTTCGTTCAGGCGTCCCGCTTCTTCGCCGTCACGATCGCGATGATCAGCATGACGACCGAGAAACCGGCGAAGTAGGCCAGCGCTCCCCACGGTGTGAGCGTGCTCGTCGACTGTCCTGGCCCCTCGAAGGCGATGGCCACGTCCGGGTTGCCGGTCAGGAACCGGTTGGCGACGTTGAACGGCAGCCACTGGTGGATGTCGCCGCCGACCCGCGGGATCAGCTGGACCAGGTTCTCGGCCACGAGCGAGTACGCCAGCAGCACCGACACCGCGCCGGCGGTGTGCCGGATCAGGATGCCGACGGAGACCGCGACGACCGCGGCGAAGAACGTGACCAGACCGGTTCCCGCGATCTGCCGCCAGTCGGCCTCGCTGTTCAGCGCGAGGTTGGCGTCCGGCTGCAACAGCATGGCGACACCCAGCGAACCGAACGCCGCGATCAGGCCGAGCACACCGGAGACCACTGCCACCACGGTCGTCTTGGCCAGCAAGGCGGACGTGCGGCTCGGCACCGCCTGGAAGGTGGTCTTGATCGTGTTGAAGCGGTACTCGGTGGTCACCGACAGCGTGGCGAGCACCAGGATGACGGCGAGCGCGAAGGTGAACCCGAACTGGGTGACCGGCACCGCGACGCTGCTCGCGTTCTCGGCCGAGCCGCTGATCAGCGCGGCGAACCCAACCATCAGTCCAAGCGCCAGCGCCATGCACCACCACGGTGAGCGGGTGGAGAAGAGCTTGATTCGTTCGACGGCGAGCAGGGTCATCGGTTCACATCCACCAGTTGGTCAACGGTCTGGGCAAGGTCGGTGTGGTACTCGACGGAGTCGCCGGTCAGCTGCATGAACGCCTCTTCCAGCGAGCCGCGCTGCGGGCTGAGCTCGTGCAGCACGACCTGGTTGGCCGCGGCCATCTCGCCGATCTGCGCGGCGTCCAAACCGGACACGATCAGCGCGTCGGCGTCGTCGCGCAGGTGGGCGTTGGTGCCGGCCAGCACGTCCCGCAGCTTGCTCACCTGCGGGCTGCGCACCTTGACGGTGTTCTCCGTCGCGGCGTGGATGAAGTCCTCAGTGGAGCTCTGCGCGATCAGCTTTCCGCGCCCGATCACGATGAGTTCCTGCGCGGTCAGCGACATCTCCGACAGCAGGTGGCTGGAGACCAGTACGGTCCGGCCCTCCTCGGCCAGCCGGTGCATGAACTTGCGGATCCAGAGGATGCCCTCCGGGTCCAGGCCGTTCACCGGCTCGTCGAACAGCAGGACCTCCGGGTCACCGAGCAGCGCCCCCGCGATGCCCAGCCGCTGCGACATACCGAGGGAGAACCCGCCCGCGCGCTTCTTGGCGACCGCGGTCAGGCCGACCAGCTCGAGCACCTCGTCCACCCGGCGGACCGGGATCTTGTTGGACACGGCCATCCAGCGCAGGTGCGCGTGGGCCGAGCGGTTCGGGTGCACCCACTTGGCGTCCAGCAGCGCGCCGATCTTGCGCAGCGGGTGGTGCAGCTCCCGGTAGTGCTTGCCGTCGATCAAGGCCACACCCGAGGTCGGGTTGTCCAGTCCGAGCATCATCCGCATGGTGGTGGACTTGCCCGCCCCGTTCGGGCCGAGGAAGCCGGTGACCCGGCCAGGCTGAACGGTGAACGACAGATCGTTGACCGCGAGGGTCTTCCCATACCGCTTGGTGAGGCCCCGTGCCTCGATCATGATCGCTCCTAGATGTCTGGGTTCCCGCCTCGATGTGACCATCGTGTTCGCCCCGGGTGTCCGACCGCGTCGTCCCGTGGTGCCAACTCGGGGTCAACTCGCAGTCGTAGCGTGGCGGACGTTGTGTCAACCCGCGATCCGTGATCTCCCCGAGCTCACCCTGAGATGAGGGGCTCAGGGTCGACACCAGTTAATGAATTGTGCTTCACTAATTGCGTGGCGAGACCGCGAACCATCACCGACGAGCGCCTGCTGAACGCACTGGGCGCGGTCATCACGACCCGCGGACCAGGCTTCACGGTCGCTGACGTGGCGGCGGAAGCCGGCGTCTCGGTGGGGACGGTGTCGCAACGCTTCGGCTCGAAACACGGCCTGCTGGTCGCACTGAGCCGAGCGGCCGTCGGGCAGGTCCGTGACCGGGTCAGATCCGCGGGGAACGCGCTCGAGGCGATCCTCGGGGTCTTCGGCGCGCTGGACGACGCGTCAACCGCGGCGAACAACCTGGGTCAACTCGCGATCGACCTCGCCGACCCCGAGCTACGAGAGCTGCATGGCGAGTTCTTCGCGGCGTTCGAAGCGGAACTCGCACCCCTCGCCCGTGCCGTGCCCGGTGCCCCGCCCCACGCGGCCCGGATCCTCGTCTCACTGGCGAACGGCGCAGCGATCGCCTGGTCAGTACGGCCAACGGGCAGTCTGCTCGACCGGCTCACCGAAGACATCACAGCGGTACTGAAGGGATGGCAAAGCAATGGCTGAACTGGTCGCCGTGGTCGCGGGAGCGACCAGGGGCTGCGGTCGGGGAATCGCCGTCGAACTCGGCGCGATCGGCGCGACGGTCTACGTGACCGGTCGCACGACGCGGTCGTCGGCGAGCCCGATGAACCGCCCGGAGACCATTGAGGACACTGCGGAGCTGGTGACCAAGGCGGGAGGCAAGGGAATCGCGGTCCGCTGTGACTTCTCGGTGGCCGCGGATGTCGAGGCGCTCGCGTCCCGACTCGACCGGCTGGACGTCCTGGTGAACGACGTCTGGGGCGGAGACCCGTTCGTCGAGCACGGAACCCCGTTCTGGGAGTCCGATTTGGACAAAGCGCTCGCGGTGCACCGCAACGGAATCGAAACGCACCTGATCGCCCTGCACAAGTTGCTGCCGCTGATGGTCCGGCAAGGCTCCGGCCTGGTCATCGAAGTCACCGACGGCGACGACGAGACGTACCACGGCGTCGCCCTGCCCTATTACCTGGTCAAATCCGGTATCCGCCGAACAGCCCAGGCCATGGGCGCGCAGCTTCGCGAGCACGGCGTCACGGCGTTGGCGCTGACTCCCGGCTTCATCCGGTCCGAGGCGATGCTCGAAGGCATGGGCGTGACCGAGGAGAACTGGCGGGACGCGACCGCCCAGGACATCCACTTCTCAATGGCCGAGTCCCCGCACTACATCGGCCGCGCGGTGGCCGCGCTGGCGACGGACCCGAACGTCGCGCGCTGGGCGGGTAAGTCGTTGTCATCCTGGAGTCTGATGCGGGAGTACGACTTCAAGGACCTCGACGGCACCCAACCGGACTGGGGCCGCTGGTACGACGACATCTTCGGCAAGGGCCTCGACCCACACGCCGTCGACCCGGCCGACTACCGCTGACCGCCGCGTACGACCTGTTGGTCGGCGGCTTGCTGGTCGCGATCGTTGGCGGGCTGATCTGACCAACACCGAGCCACCTTCGGCCCAGGCCATCGGGTCCGGTCATCGGGCCATGCGCCATCGCGACAGCAATTCCCGAAGGGGGACCCCCTTGATCTCACGTTACCGCAGGGGGCCGACAAGATCGCGAAAAACTAGGCCTCACCTGGGCGGACGAGGCCGGTCTCGTACGCCAGTACGACCGCCTGCACTCGGTCACGCAGCTCAAGCTTCGCCAGCACCCGGCCGACGTGCGTCTTCACGGTCGCCTCGGACAGGAACAGCTTCCGGGCGATCTCGGTGTTGGAAAGTCCTTGGGCCATCAGCACAAGGACCTCACGCTCCCGATCGGTCAAAGCGTCGAGCACCGAAGCGTCCCGCAACTGACCACCGGAAGCACCCAGGAACCGGTCGAGCAGACGACGGGTCACGCTCGGCGAAACCACGGCATCCCCGCTGGCCACCGACCGCAGAGCCGCGACCAGGTGATCCGGCGGGGTGTCCTTGAGCATGAAGCCGCTGGCGCCGTTTCGCAGTGCCGTCAGCGCGTATTCGTCCAGGTCGAAGGTCGTCATCACGAGCACCTTCGCCGTCCCGGCCTCGGTGATCTGCTTGGTCGCCTCGACGCCGTCGAGCACCGGCATCCGGACGTCCATCAGCACCACGTCCGGGCGTAGCGAGGCCGCCAGTTTCACGGCCGCGTCGCCGTCGCCTGCCTCGCCGACGATCTCCATGTCGGGCTGTGCACCGAGCACCATGCGGAAGCCGACGCGCATCAGCTCCTGGTCGTCGACCAGTACCACTCTGATCATGTTCCCTATGTTCCTTGAATGGGCAGTACCGCGTGGACGTGCCAGCCGCCGCCCGGCCGGGGCCCGGCCTGCAGTGTCCCGCCGAAGACGTTCGCTCGTTCCCGCATTCCGATCAGGCCATTGCCCCCGGAGATCGACACCAGTTCGTGCGGGGTGCCGAAGCCGTCGTCGGTGATGTCCAACTCGATGTTCTCGCCGATCCGTGCGACCCGCACGACCGCGGACGCCCCGGCGCCCGCGTGTTTCAACGTGTTCGTCAGCGCTTCCTGCACGATCCGGTAGATGCCCAGGCCGATACCGGCAGGCAGGCTGTCCAGTTCGCCCTTGAGCTTCAGCCGCACCGGCAGGCCGACCAGACGGACCCGCTCGGCCAGGTCGTTCAGTGAGTTCGTGCCGGGCTGCGGGGTGCGTTCGTCGGTGTTCTCCTCGGCCCGCAGCACACCGAGCAACCGGCGCAGCTCGGTCAACGCCTCCCGCCCGGTCGACGAGATCGTCTTGATCGCCCGTTCGGCCAGTTCGGGGTTGGTGTTGACGGCGTATTGAGCACCATCGGCCTGTACGACCATGACGCTCACCGCGTGCGCCACCACGTCGTGCAGTTCGCGCGCGATACGGGCACGTTCCTCGGCGACGGCGATCTTCGCTTGGTGGTCGCGCTCGGTCTCCAACAGCCGCAGCCGTTGCTCCACCTCGTTCTGATACGCGCGGCGGGCGCCGACGAATTCACCGAGCGTCCAGCAGAACGCCAGCAGCACCATCACGGCCACGCCCGCGATCCACCACAGGTCGTCCATCCGGGGCCGGATCAGCCAGACCGTCCAGAGCACGGTTCCGCCGGTCACCCATGCGCCGTAGATCAACGCCTGACGACGGCCCACGTAGACGACCATCGTGTAGAGCGCGATCCCGATCGCCATGTCGGAAGGCCTGAGCGGCTCCGACATCTTGTCCAGCACGTCGATCAACAGCTGGATGTACCCGGCGAAGAGGATCGTGTAGCAGGCCATGACCGGACGGCGCCTGCGCATCACGACCGGCGCGATCAGCCCGACGTCCACCAGGGCGTGCAACCACCACGGCTGATCGCCGGGCCCGGTGATCACCTGGGGAATCTCGAAGAGCACCAGGAACAAGGCCAGCAGCGAGTCGCCGAACGTCGGATGCGCGCGCATCCACAGGCTCAGCCGTCGCACCCCTGCAGCCTAAGCGTGCGGCAGCCTCCGGCGCGTCGAGCCGGAGGCTGACTCGCCTCGCCCTGGAGGCTGATTAGGGCGAGAGGTACGGCGGAGGCGGGTTGGTGGTGGTGGTCGGCGCGCTGTCGATGCTCGGCTCCGGCGTCTGCTCATGCCGGAGTGGTGGCTGCTGGGGATGCGCCAGTTCCTCGGCCAGTTGCTCCTGCACCTGGCTTTCCTTGATCCGCGCGAGGATCGCCATGGTGACGCCGTGCGCCGCCGCCAGCAGCAGCAACACGATGCCGAGCCGCAGGATGACACCCTCGGTCTGGTTGTCGCCGACATCGACGGTCGAGATCAGCATCAGCAGACCGAGCACCACGAGGTGGAACAGCACGGTGACCAGGCGCGCCATGGACGTGCCCGCACCGGAATCGCCATGAGAACGCTCGAGATACCGCCGCCCGCTCCGGTAGATGATCTGCCCGTCGATGGCCACGAGGATGACACCGACCACGAGGAAGGCGATGTAGCTGTTCGTGTCCATGCAGGGTGGTTACCCCCGATTGACGGGTTTGCAACCGTGCCCTGCCAGGACATGGCACGATTCGACGAGTGACGACGGCGACCGATCAGCAGCAGCACCTGGCCGGCCCGTTGTCGGCTGCGGTCGCGCAGCTGTGCGTCCGGTTGCAGCCGCAGGTCTCGGCCCGTACCGCGGCCGGCTTCCGGGAAGTGCTGCGCCGGTTGTCCGCACCGCTGCAGGTCGCGGTGGCCGGCCGGATCAAGTCCGGCAAGTCGACGCTGGTCAACGCCCTGATCGGGCGCCGGGTGGCACCGACCGACGTCGGCGAGTGCACCCGGCTGGTGACCAGGTTCCAGTACGGCACGGTCGACCGCGTCGAAGTGATCTTCACCGACGGCCGCAAACAGGTGCTGCCCTTCGACGCGAACGGGATGATCCCGGCCACCCTCGACGTGGACTTCGACCAGGTCTCGCACATCGAGGCGTACCTGACGAACGCGGTCCTGCGCGAGCTGACCGTGATCGACACGCCCGGCCTTGGCTCGCTGGACGCCGCGTCGGTGGCGCGGACCGAACAACTGCTTGGCGCGGCCAAACCCGACGAGGAAGAGTCCAACGACCTCGACGACACTTCACGCAACGCCGTGGCAGGCGCCGAAGCCGTGCTCTACGTCGTGACGCAGGGCGTGCGCGCTGATGACCAGCAAGCGCTCGCGGCGTTCACGGCGGCGACGGCCAGCCGGGAAGCCGGTCCGGTGAACGCGATCGCGGTGCTGAACAAGGCGGACACGATCGCACCGGAGTCGGTCACCGGCGCGGATGGCGACGTGTGGAAGGCCGCGTCGCTGCTCGCCGAGAAACAAGCCGTCACGCTCAAGCCGCGCGTCGCGGACGTACTGCCGGTGATCGGGCTGCTCGCGGAGACCGCGGAGTCCGGCGGGTTCACCCAGGCCGACGCCGACGCGTTGAAGCAGCTCGCCCAGCTCGACGACGTGACCTGGGAAATGATGCTGGTCTCGGCGGACATCTTCACCACGTGGGACTGCGACGTGCCCAGCGGCACCCGGCTGCGCCTGCTGGAAAAGCTCGACCTCTACGGCATTGCCCAAGCCGTCGAAGCACTGCGCGCAGAGCCTGAGCTGACCGCGGGTGCGTTGCGGCGCAAGCTCTTGGACGCGTCTGGCCTCGCGACAGTCCGTGCACGGCTGGACGCCGTGTTCCGCGCCAGGGCGGACGGCATCAAAGCCGCTGCGGCGCTGGCGTCTGTGACCGCGCTGGCTCAGGCGTCCGGTGACCTGGGCGAACGGCAAAAAGTGCACGACGCCATCGAAGTCCTGCTGGCCAAGCCTGAGGCGCACGCGCTGCGCCTGCTCGAAGCGCTCACGCTGGTCACATCCGGTGCCGTCGCGATGCCGGAGGACCTGGCCGAGGAGGTGCTGCGCGTCGGCGGCAGTGCGGACGTCGGCGAGCAACTCGGCATGAAGGGGCGTCCGCAGCACGAGTTGGTCGCGTACGCGCTGGAGCGCGCGGGCTGGTGGCGTTCGTTCGCCTCGTTCGGTGCGACACCGGCGCAAAGTCGCGTGGCGCATGTCGTGCACCGGGCCTATTTCCTCATCTGGCAACAACTTCGCGGCAACTAAGGGTAATTTCGGCGCGACAGGCGTCCTCATCTCGCAGACAGGGTGATCTCGTTGGCTTCCCTTTTCCGGCGCACCAAGGCCGACGACGAGACCGACCCGACGATCGAGGTCAGCGCCGAGGTGATCGCGGGCATCGACCAGAGCGAGACGCTCAAGCAGGCGCTGGCCGAGCGGGACTCGCTCGTCCAGCTCTGCCTGTACGCCCTCGACCGCGCCCGCAGCCCGGGGGTGGTTGAGCGGATCGAGGAGGGGCTCGCGGGTATCGGCGTCGCCGCGATCCGGCCGGACGGTGATCTGTTCGACCCGGCGCGGCACGAGGCAGGCGGTACCGTGCCGACTCAGGACTTGACGATGGACGGCGTGGTTGCGGAGACAGAAGTGGTGGGATTCGCTGATCGCGGGCGCTTGCTGCGGGCGCCGATCGTGACCGTGTACAAGGCCCGGCAACCGTGACGGCGCCCGCTCCCAGCCTGCCCAAGCAGGTCGCCCAGCACCGCGAGCAGATGTTGAAGCTGCTGCGTGAGATCTCGCCGGAGTCCGCCTCGTGGGTCGAGGAGCTACGCGCCCGTCGGCGGCGCCAGCCGACCGTGGTCACCGTGGGCGAGACCAACCGCGGCAAGAGCTCGCTGGTCAACGCCCTGCTTGACCGCCCCGGCCTGTCCCCTGTGGACGCTGACGTGGCGACGGCGACGTACCTGATCTTCGGGCACGCGCCGGAATGGGAAGCGCGGGCGTGCTATCCCGGGCATCTCGCGCCGATCCAGGTCGATCTCGGGCAGTTGGTGAACTGGGTGTCCGCCGCGCACGACCTGCCGGAAGGGCACCTGCCACCGCGGTACGTCGAGGTCGACGGCCCGGTCGAGCTGCTCAGCAAGATCTCCATTGTGGACACCCCCGGCGTCGGCGGGCTGGACTCGGTGCACGGCGAACTGGCGTTGGAAGCCGCGGCCAGCGCGACCGCGCTGCTGTTCGTGATCGACGCGTCCGCGCCGTTCACCGTGGGCGAGCTGAACTTCCTGCGCAACGTCGGCGACCGCGTGGAAACCGTGCTGTTCGCTCTGTCCAAGGTGGACCAATACCGGGGCTGGCGGCAGGTACTCGAGGCGAACCAGGGCCTGCTGCGTGACCACGCACCCCGGTTCGCCGACTCGGTGTTCCACCCGGTGTCGGCGCGGATGTACGAGATGGCGCAGAAAGCGCCGAACCAGCAAGCCGCGGACATGCTCAAGGAGAAGTCCGGCCTCGCTGGGCTGTCGGAAGCCTTGCAGGAGTTGGTGATCGGCAAGGCCGCGATGCTCGCCGAAGCCAACACGATGCGTGCGCTGACGACCTCGCTGGACGAGGTCAAGGTCCAACTGACGGCCGAGTCCCGCGCGCTGACCACCGGCGCAGAGGAAGCAAAAGCCTTGCGGGCACGCAAGGAAGAGCTGACCGCACAACGCAAATCAGCCGCCCGCGGCTGGCAGGTGAAGCTGCGCGGCGAAATCCAACGCACCCGCGTCGAGAACACCCACGAAGTCAGCCGCGAAATGCGCGACATGCAGACGTGGTTCCGCCAAGCGATCGACACGGCGGACCGCGACGCCCTCGCAGCACTGCCCAACCAGGTCGACGCGGCGCTGCAACTGGTATCCCGGCGAATCAGCATGTCGGTGGGCGCCAGACTGAACAAGATCGGCGAAACCGTGCTGATCGGCCTGTTCTCCCCGGACGAACTGGTGATGCTCCAGGCCCAGTACGCCCGCGCAGGCCAACCACCCGTCGTACTGCGTACCCCGGAGAAACGTCCCGGCACTTCCGAGGACAAGCTGATGGTGATGATGGGCATCTCCGGCGGCGTGGGCCTGGGCAAACTCGCCACCCTGCCACTCGGGTTGTTCGGCGCGGCGGCCGCCGGAACCCTCGGCGTGATCGTGGCCCCGGTGACGATCGTGCTCGGCCTCGGCGCCGGCTGGTGGATCTCCAGAACCCGCCGTCACGCCCAGGACAAGCAACACATGAAGACGTGGCTGACCGACGCGATCGCCGACGCCCGTTCCACGCTCGACCAGATGGTCGCCGACCAGCTGATCCAAGCCGAACAGGAACTGTCGCTCGCCCTGGACGACGCCCTCGGCCGCCGGATCGCCTCGATCGAGCAAGAACTCCGCGAAGTCGACAAGGCCATGCGGCTCGACGCGACCGAGCGCTCGAAGCGCCTGCAGGCGGTGAACCAGCAGCTAGCCAAGGTCGAATCCGGCAGCGAGACGGCCAAAGCCCTGCTCGCCCGCATCCGGTCCGCCAAGGTCAAGCCCGCTCAGCAGCCCTGACCCGTGCCGAACGAGGCGTCCGTTCGCAAATCTGGTTGTCCACCGGTTTTCCCTTTGACCTGCCGGAGCAATTCCGTGGTCAGAGCGGTCATCGAGGACAGTGGGTTGACGCTGGACTGGTTGGGCCTTTGGCTGGCGCGGTATCCAGGTCAGCCTGGGCTGTTGGAGGCCGGGTCGCAGTCGACCTGAACGCGCCGTTTGCCCTGGTAAGGGTCGCGATAGCGGGCGTTGGAGGCGAATGTGATGTGGTCGATTCGTTGCGGGCGGTGCACGCGATCGAGCGCTCGAAGCGCGTGCAGGCAGTTCGCTGACGATCAGCCCGGCCGCCGGGTCCTTCGCGACCCGGCCGAGGCGGCACGACTGCAGCGGAACGATCCGCGGCAGCGGGTTACCAGGCTTTGCCACGTCATACACCGAAATCCACCGATCAGCGCCGTCATGCTCGGCGCGTAAAACCTGACGCATCCGCTGTGAACCAGCAGCTGGCCCAGGTCGAATCCAGTGGCGAGGCGGCCAAAGCCCTGTTCGCCCGCATCCGATCCGCCAAGGTCAAACCCGCTCAAACCCGACCCGTGCCGAACGAACGGTCCCTTCGCAAATCTAGCTGTCCACAACCCGCTAGTAACCCTTTGACCTGCCCATATCCCCGGTAGACTGGCCAGGGGTCGTCCCCCCGGGAGTGGTGGGGGATGTCCTTTTCTGGGGGTTGTGGGTTTGTCGAGGTCGGGCGTGTTGGCCAGGTCATGACTGTGAAGCGGCGGCTGGGTGTTTCCGTGAAGCTCCGGTTCCGGGCTTCTGAAAAGAATTGCAGGGAGGCCACCCAGAGGGAGAGGGCTTTCAGCTCGAATTTCCCCCTCGTTGTCTGGGCGCGGGCGTCCCCTCCGGTACGGCCTGCCTGACGGAACCACGGTGCGTCAAGAGGTCGGTATCGCTTTCGCTGTGTGCTGGGTTGCGTCGGCCGACCTCCTGACACCCCGTGGTTGGCAAAGCCCAGGCCATACCGGAGGGAACACCCCCGAAGCCCACCCCTGTGCTGCCGCACAAGGCAAAGTCTCCTTTCACACCAGGTAGTTGCCCTGCAGCGGCCGCCTTTGACAGGCCCTGCCGGGATGGTCGGCAGACGGCGAATGGTGTTGGTGGCTGAGGATCCGGTCCGCTGCCCCCGACACAACGGACCGGATCGCCCCTTCCCCCTCGCCAAGAAGCTTGGCATCCGCCCAGCCCGGGCAGGAGGGATGCGACGGGGGAGGATTCGCGAGCCGTGAGGGGGAGATCTCCCTGAGAGTCTTGACAGCTTCTCGGCCATCTGGTTGACATCCCCCGCACGGTCCATCACGCTGGGCGACGAGTTGGTGAGTGGGTGCCACCGTCGACGGGGGAGCTTGATCGTGGCGACACCGAATACAAGGCTGCGCGAGTTGCGGGAGCGCACGCCCTCGCAGCAGCACCCGGGCGATGCTCTTTCCCGGCAGGAGCTGGCCGAACTGGTCAACGCCTACCTGTGGAAAGTCCATGGGCAGCGGGTCGAGATCGATGCCGGGTACATCGGCAAGCTTGAACGTGGCGTCATCGCGTGGCCCGGCGCGCTCTACCGGGAGGCGCTTCGTTCGATACTCGACGTAACCACGGACGTCCAACTTGGCTTGCGCAACACTCGTCGCGCCGCAGTGCCGATTCGCCCTGACCATGGGTTGTCGCCGGAGTCGGTGCCTGCCAAGGTCGACCGGCGCCATATCCGCGAGGTTGCTGGGGCCGCGCGGTTCTTCAGCGATTGGGATCACGTGCATGGCGGTTGGTCGATGCTTGAAGCTGCGCTGTCGCAGGCTCGGTGGGCACGGCAGTTGCTGGTAGCCGACTGCCCTGCCGCGTTGCGTGCCCCGCTGCATCAGGCGGTTGCCGATCTCGTTGGCACGTGTGGGTTCAAGCTGTTCGACACCGGGGCGTATCAGGAGGCGAACCGGTATTTTCGCGTCGCGCTCGTGTGTGCCGACGAGGTGGGTGACTGGCATCGTCGGGCGCGGATTCTCGCTCGGATGGTTCGCCTTGCGCTCGACGCGGGTCAATCCGACCGTGCTCTCACACTTGCTGAGCAAGCGCTTGTTCGTGCGGATCGGCTGGTTCCGGTTCGGCAGGCCATGTTGCATGCCGCGCATGCCAAGGCATTGGCCGCACGACGGCGCCGCCAGGAGGCACTTCGGGCGATCGGTGCGGCGGACGAGGCGTTCTCCCGCGCGTCCGCGGACGACATTGCTCCACTATGGACAGATCGCTACACCGGCGCGCATCACGCCGGGGAAACCGCCGAAGCGCTGGCGATGCTGCAGGGTGGTGCTGATGTCGACGCGAGATTTGCCGTGGCGCGCAAGGACTTCGGCAAGCAATACCCGCGCGCCAGGGTGCTGGCTGAACTGAAGTTCGCGTCCTTGGCGCTTGCCACGGACGACCCGGCGAAGGCTGCCGATGTCGCTGGAGTCGCGCTGGACACCGCCGAGCAGATGCGTTCCACCCGAGTTGACGACCTCTTGCGCGCGCTGGGTGCGCAGGCCGCTCGGCACCCCAGCCGCGAGGCCCGTGAACTGGGGATGCGGATCAACGCGGGCATGGAAAAGGCCCCGGGGTGAGCCGTCCCCGGGGCCTTTTGCGCCTGGCTACGCTGACAGGCGCTGCTTGAGGGCTTCCAGCTCGTCACGCAGTGACGTCGGGAGCTTCTCGCCCATCTTGTCGAACCACTCCTCGATCAGCGGGATCTCGGCGAGCCACTCCTCGCGGTCCACCTTGAGCACCGCCTCGAGGTCCGCACGCGACGCGTCGAGGCCTTCGGTGTCGATGTCGTCCAACGTGGGCACGTAACCGATCGGGGTCTCCTGCGCGGCGGCCTTGCCTTCGATCCGCTCGATCGCCCACTTCAGCACGCGCGAGTTCTCGCCGAAGCCCGGCCACAGGAACTGGTTCTCCGGCCCGCGGCGGAACCAGTTCACGTAGAAGATCTTCGGCAGCTTGTTCGCGTCCGCGCGCTTGCCGGTGGCGATCCAGTGCGCGAAGTAGTCGGCGGCGTTGTAGCCGATGAACGGCAGCATCGCCATCGGGTCGCGCCGCACGACGCCGACCTTGCCCTTGGCGGCAGCGGTCGTCTCGCTCGACAGGGTGGCGCCCATGAAGGTGCCGTGGTTCCAGTCACGCGACTCGGTCACCAACGGGATGGTGTCCTTGCGGCGGCCACCGAAGAAGATCGCCGAGATCGGCACGCCCTTCGGGTCGTCCCACTCCGGCGCCAGGATCGGGCACTGCGCCATCGGCGTGCAGTACCGCGAGTTCGGGTGGCTGGACGGCTCGTCCGAGTCCGGCGTCCAGTCCTGCTTCTTCCACGAGGTGAGGTGCGCGGGCGGCTCGCCCATGCCCTCCCACCAGATGTCGCCGTTGTCGGTCAGCGCCACGTTGGTGAAGACCGTGTTGCCGCGCTCGATGGTGCGCATCGCGTTCGGGTTGGTGTGCCAGTCCGTGCCCGGGGCCACGCCGAAGAAACCGGCCTCCGGGTTGACCGCGTACAGACGACCGTCCTCACCGAACCGCATCCACGCGATGTCGTCGCCGAGCGTCTCGACCTTCCAGCCGGGGATCGTCGGCTCGAGCATGGCCAGGTTGGTCTTGCCGCACGCACTGGGGAACGCCGCGGCGATGTAGTAGACCTTGTTCTCCGGCGAGATCAGCTTGAGGATCAGCATGTGCTCGGCCAGCCAGCCCTCGTCGCGGCCGATCACCGAGGCGATCCGCAGCGAGTAGCACTTCTTGCCCAGCAACGCGTTTCCGCCGTAGCCAGAGCCGTAGCTCCAGATCTCGCGGGTCTCCGGGAAGTGGCTGATGTACTTCGTCTCGTTCGCCGGCCACGCGACGTCCTGCTGGCCCTCGTCGAGAGGCGCGCCAACGGAGTGCAAGCAGGGCACGAAGTCGGCGTCCTCACCGAACTTGGCCAACGCCTTCGAACCCATGCGCGTCATCACTCGCATGGACACGACGACGTACTCCGAGTCGGTGATCTCGACACCCAGCATGGGCTTCTCCGCCTCGAGCGGACCCATGCAGAACGGGATCACGTACATCGTGCGACCACGCATGCAGCCCCGGTAGAGCTCAGTCATGGTGGCCTTCATCTCGGCCGGGTCCGTCCAGTTGTTGGTCGGGCCCGCGTCATCAGGGTCGACCGAACAGATGAACGTCCGCTCCTCGACCCTGGCGACGTCGCCAGGATCCGAAGCGGCCCAGAACGAGTTGGGTTTTTGCTTCAGCGGGGTGAATGTGCCTGCGTCGACCAGTTTCTTGGTGAGCCGGTCCCACTCCTCGTCCGAACCGTCCGCCCACACCACGCGATCCGGCGTGGTCAGCTCAGCGACCTCATGCACCCACTCGAGAAGCCGTTGGTGCGTCGTCGGTGCGGAATCCAGACCTGGAATGGCCAGTGCGGTCATGTCGCCTCGTCTCCTGACTGGGGGATCACAAAGCCCGCGACGGACGCCGTTGTCTAGCTCGCGGGGACTTCGACGTCCTCACCAATGGCTACGCCCACCCACCTGAGCAGATGGGCGTGCCGTGAAAAGGGATGAAGCGAGGTTAACCAGGTGGACGCCGGTTAAACGACAGCTGGCGTGTGGGTTGCCTCACCGGACCGATAAGGGGATCGATTCAGCACTCGAATGCGCACGTGTGCTTTCCCACATAACCAGTGCTCCGCAGGAAATCTTTCTCCTCAGCGCCGATTTCCTGATCGGTTCAGCAAATCGGTTCAGACTCCGGCAGTAGGTTTAGCCACGATCCGTCATCCTTTCGCCGGGCTATGGCAAAAGCATTGTGGCGGCACCGGTTTGTCCGGTTTCCTTGCGCCGCAACGGTTTCAGTCGTTGAACGCCGGTCGGCCGGAAATGCGTGAGCGGCCCGCTCGTACGTAATACGAACGGGCCGCTCTGGCTTTGGGTCAGCTGCGCTGGCTGTCCGGAACGTAGTTGCCTTGCGAGTCAAGGTGTCCCTTCTCGACCTCGGCCCACTCGTCTTCGCCGGTGTGCTGCGAGATGGTCACGCTGCCGTCGGATTCGATCACCGTCATCTGGTCGGCCTCGCCGTCCCCGTCGGCGTCGGTGAACGCATAGACGTCGCCATCCTCGGATTGCACGACTGCCGTGTCGTTCTTGCCGTCGTGGTTCATGTCCACTGTGGCCGCTCCGGCGCTCATGTCCTCGGCCTCGTCCGGAACGTCCACAGTGATGTCCCCGGCCGCCGACGCGGGCGCCCCCGCGCCCCCGGACGACGATTCCTGGCCGGTGGCTTCGCCGGTCTTCGGGTCGACCGGCACCCACTCGCCGCTGGCTTCGTCGTACCGCGCGGCGCCGACGACGTTGCCCGCCTCGTCCAGCTGCACCGCGACGTCGGCGTCGCCGTCCTTGTCGGAGTCGGTGAACGCGACCTGGCCACCGTCGTCGGTGGTCACGATGGCGGTGTCGTTGGTGCCGTCTTTGTTGAGGTCGAACTCGGTGTCGAGCTCGTACTGCTCACCGTCGACGGTCACGGTCATCTCGTCGCCGTGACCGCTGTTGGTGTTGTCCTGGTCGGCGTCTTCGTACACCGCTCCCCCTCGGGTGAAGTAGGTCTCGTATCGCGGGTTGGACTCACGATAGGCCTCCATGGTTCCCGAAGCGGGTTGTCCACATCCGGTGAGGCCTGTGTGAACAATGTGACGATTGGTGCATAGGCCTGGAGCTGGCTATCCACGAAGTTGTCCACATCCTGTGGATAGAACTGTGCACAGCCTGGGGACGAGACCGCATCGAGACCGTCTCGAAACTCAGTTGTCCACAACCACCCGAAACGAGGACCCTGTTCCACGCGTCATTAAGAGACGAGGAACACACACAGGAGAGGTGGTGTCACAGATGATCGTCGCCGGACTGGCAATGATGGTGCTGGCACTGGCCGCCCTGTTGATGGTTGTTTTGACGTCGACAGACCCCGACCAGGAGCCCGCGAACAACAATGAGCCCGTCGCGCCCACGCGCGATGGGCTCCACCTAGCTGGGCAGGGTTATCGGTCCTAGGTTGCGCAGCCGGACACGGACCGGGCGCGACGCCTCGACGTAACAAACGAGGTTGGTGTAGCCGCGGGCCCAAGACTCCGCATTCGGCAGTCGCCACGCGGCCGAAATCTCTTTGTTGTCACCGTTGATGTACTTCGCGACCAACGCGGGGCACTTCTCGGCGGCGGTCTTGTTCATCGCCTCGGTGCTCGGCATCGGCGATCCGGGTTTACCGAGGCTGATCACGCCGGGAAGCGCCTCGCCCAGGTGCGGGCCGTCGCACGGACCGCGGCGCACCCGCGCCTCACGGGACGGCGAGGACACCGAACACGTCTGAAAGCGGTAAATGTCGTTGCTCAGCAGCGCGCCTTCGAGAGAACCCGTGCGGTGCAAGGGTTTCTCGTCGGCACCGACTTCGGCCACTGTGCACAGCAGCCACCGTTCGCCCTTGGCCCACTGCTGCTCGTTCGGCCACAACGGCATGGCCACCAGATTGGTGGCGTCCATGTCCTGCCCGCCGAGGTACTCGGCGAGCTTCTCGCGGCACGGCGGCATCGTCAGCGTGGCGGCGG
This sequence comes from Kibdelosporangium aridum, assembly GCF_900176515.1. Taxonomy (GTDB): domain Bacteria; phylum Actinomycetota; class Actinomycetes; order Mycobacteriales; family Pseudonocardiaceae; genus Kibdelosporangium; species Kibdelosporangium aridum. The sequence goes on along the minus strand of NZ_FWXV01000002.1, from coordinate 1,259,354 downwards.
TCGCCTCGTCCGGCATCGACGTCGCCGTGAGCTTGCCGGTGCTGACCACCTCGGCGTCGTGCGGTTCACCGCAGTCGACGACGATCGCGTTGCTGGTGTCCAGGCACTGTCCAGGCTTCGGCGGGTCGGCGCCGTACATGTTCGGGGGCACGGTGACGCGGCCTGTTGTGGTGGAGGTCGGCGCTGGTTCCGGGGAAGCGGCCGGGTCACAGGCGGCGATGCCGAGCAGGGCTGCGCATACGGCCAGCCCCCAAGCGATCCGCATGACGTGACCGTACCGGCCAGGATGCGTTCTGTGACCGCGCGAAGTCACGATTCGGATACTCCCGCCGGTTGGCTGGTTCCGGCCGTGATCTCCCACCGGGAATCTAATGCATCTGGTGCCTACTGACGTCTACGATCCGGCGAACGTACTGGCCTGACATGGAGTGAGGACATCGATGTCTGAGTCACCTGGCAAGACCGGGTACGGCCTGCGGTGGAACAACTGGAACCTGCTGCTGCTGGTTCCGCTGGTCATGCTGATCACGCCGTTGATCAACTTCGATGGCCCGCATCTGTTCGGCATGCCGTTCTTCTACTGGTCGCAGTTCGCCTTCGTGATCGTCGGCGTGCTGTGCGTCTGGATCGTCTACGTCAAGACGAAGGACGAACCGGTGAGCCACAAGCCCGACCGGCTGAGCGTTGACGACCTCGACGAAGGGGACGCCAAGTGAGCAACCTGCAATGGACCGAGATCGTCATCTTCGCGTTCCTCTTCCTTGTCGTCACCGTCCTGGGGTTCGTCGCCGCGCGCTGGCAGGCCGGCAGCACGCTGGACCACCTTGACGAATGGGGCCTCGGCGGCCGGAAGTTCGGCTCGTGGATCACGTGGTTCCTGGTCGGCGGCGACCTTTACACCGCTTACACGTTCGTCGCGGTGCCCGCGCTGGTGTTCGGCGCAGGCGCGATGGGCTTCTTCGCGTTGCCGTACACGGTGATCCTGTATCCGATCGTGTTCCTGCCGCTGCTGCGGATGTGGTCGGTGTCCCGCGTGCACGGTTACGTCACACCCGCGGACTACGTGCGTGGCCGCTACGGCTCGCGCACGCTGGCGCTGCTGGTCGCGGTCACCGGCATCGTCGCGACGATGCCGTACATCGCGTTGCAGCTGGTCGGTCTGGAAGCGGTGCTGCGCACCATGGGCTTCAACGGCTCCGGGTTCCTCGGGCACCTGCCGCTGCTGATCGCGTTCATCGTGCTGGCGGTCTACACCTACCAGTCCGGTCTGCGGGCGCCTGCGCTGATCGCGTTCGTCAAGGACATCCTGATCTACATCGTGATCCTGGTCGCGGTGTTCTACTTGCCGTCGAAGCTCGGCGGCTGGGAGACGATCTTCAACACCGCCGAGGCGAAGTTCAACGCCACCCCGAGTCCCACGGACGGTGTCCTGCTCAGCCCGGCCAACCAGCTGCAGTACGCGACGCTGGCGCTCGGATCGGCGCTCGCGCTGTTCCTCTACCCGCACTCGCTGACCGGTGCGTTGGCATCGCGCGGACGCAACGTGATCAAGCGCAACATGGTCGCGTTGCCCGCGTACTCGCTGCTGCTCGGTCTGTTGGCACTGCTCGGTTTTGTGGCCATCCAGGCGGCGTCCAAGCCGATCACCAACCAGGCGACCGGGCGGCCGGACAGCAACACGATCGTGCCCGTGCTGTTCGACCAGCAGTTCCCGGCGTGGTTCACCGGTATCGCGTTCGCCGCGATCGGTATCGGCGCGCTGGTGCCCGCCGCGATCATGTCGATCGCCGCGGCGAACCTGTGGACTCGCAACGTCTACAAGGAGTACATCCGCAAGGACGCCAATCCGAAGCAGGAGGCCAAGCAGGCCAAGCTCGCCTCGCTGATCGTGAAGTTCGGCGCGGTGCTGTTCATCCTGTTCATCGACCCGCAGTTCTCCATCGACCTGCAGCTGATCGGTGGCGTGATCATCCTGCAGACGCTGCCCGCGGTGGCGATCTCGCTCTACACCAGGTGGTTCCACCGGTGGGCGCTGGTCGCGGGCTGGGTCGTCGGCATGGTGGCCGGTTTCGCGATGCTCTACGAGATCCCGAACCCGGCTGCGGGCAAGGCGCACTTCGGTGGCTCGGCGTTGTCGCTCGGCCAGTTGAGCATCTTCGGCTGGCACCCGTTCGCTGGCGTGAGCACCCAGATCTACGTCGGGTTCGTCGCGCTGATCGTCAACCTGGTCATCGCGATCGTGGTGACCTGGATCCTGCGGGCTCGCAACGTGCACAACGGCACCGACCAGACGCAGGATGCCGACTACCACGCGGACGAGGGTGACCCTCGGCTGAAGGAAGTCGCCGTTCACTGACGGAACCGAGCGCCGGCCGGTCTGTCCATTATGGATGGATCGGCCGGTGTGTCTTACGGGCTGGTGCTCTGCAATGCCGCGATCGCCTTCGCGGCGAAATCACGCGCCGGTTTGCAGGGCGCGAGTTTCGGGTCGGCGGCCTGCTGGCGGTAGACGATCAGCAGGACCTGCTCCGGCGCCACGTCGAGCGCGACCCGGCAGGAGGCGATGCCGTCGCTACCGGCACCGATCAATTGGATCGCCGGGAACTTGTCGATACCGAGCCATCTCACCGTGTCGCCGTCGACGGCGTCGGAGTAGCGACGTAAACCGCCGTCGACCCGGGGGAAGATTAGGATTTCCGCCGTACCGTTCTCGGTCATCAGGTGACAGCCCGCGGCGGTCCGGTCAGCTTTCAGCGCGGCACACACGTCCCTGTTCTGCAAAGGGATGTCGGTTGGTCGCTCGAGCGGCGACATCGGTAAGTCCCAGTGATCGTTGACCGCGCCGCAGCCAGTGAGCAACCCAGTGGCAAGCACGACCGAACCGATACCGGTGCAGGCGCGACCAGGCACGCCGGGCCTCCTCGGAGAAGATGAATTTCCCAGGTGACCACCAAACCACTGATCGGCTGGTTCGTCGATGCTGCGTTCGTGTGTGATTTGTTCGACTGGTTGGCGCTAATTGCGTTGCGCTCAATTTCGACTACTGGTCGTAAAGGTCCTTGCGCCAGGTTTCCGCCCGCTGACCTGGGGCGAAGGCGTCGTGATGCTCGGATGCGACCATCGTGAAACCACGCTGTTGGTATATCCGGCGGGCCGCGGTCAACACGTTCACTGTCCACAGTTCAATTGTTCGGTAGCCGATCGAAGTCGCGAACCGGAGGCACTCGTCGACCAATCGGCCGCCGACACCCATACCGCGGGCACTTGGTTCAACCAGAAGTAACCGAAGCTTCGCGGTTGTGTTGTCCTTGCGAGTGCAGAACACGCTACCGACTCGTTCGCCATTGATTTCCGCAATCCAACCGGCTTCTTGCGCGGGATCGTGGTTCTCCGCGTAGTCGGCGATGATCCGCGCGACAAGCGCTTCGTACGCGCTGCCCCACTGATACTCCTGTGCGTAGAGCGCGCCATTGCGCTCGACGACCCAGCCGAGATCACCCGGCCCCGGCGGCCGCAGAACGATCGTGTTGTCCTGGCGGGACCTCCCGAGCCGTTGGCGGATCGTGTCCATAGCCGCCACGAGTTTTCGTTGGTCCTCTTCACCAAGCGGGGCAAGCAACTCGCGCACCTGGGTGTCAGACCGTTCATTGAGCATCTTCATCGTCGTGCGGCCCGACTCGGTCAGGCCAGCCACTTGACGCCGGGCGTCGGACGCTGACTTGCCCCGGCTGACCAGACCGTCGCTCTCGAACCGTGCCAGCAGTCGGGACAGGTATCCGGCGTCCAGGCCGAGATCCCGGCGTAAGGCGGTGACCTCGGTGTTGTCTCGTTGACTCAGTTCGAAGAGCACGCGCGACTCGGTCAGCGAGTACGGCGTATCCATCAGTCCTTCAGCCAGTACGCCGAGGACCTGGGTGTAGAAGCGGTTGAACTGCCTGACTGACTGGATACGAGCGTCGGACACCAAGTTGACCACCTCAAAGAATCCTTTGACTGAGTCAAAGGTATCGTGATGGTCAAGCCCCGATGATCAGCGCGGCCGCACCCACGAGGCCCGCATGACTGCCTAGCTGGGCGGGAACCACGCGCAACGTGTCGACGTAAGACAGCCTCGAGTAGTCGGCCAACGCCTGGCGCACCGGATCCAAGAGCAGGTCACCGGCCTGGGCGATGCCGCCGCCGATCACCGCGAGGTCCAAGTCGCACAACGCGGCGGCCGCGGCGATCCCCATGCCGACGGCTCGCCCGGCCCGCTCGAACGCGGCCAAGGCGATGTCATCACCGGCCAGAGCCGAGGCCGCGAGATGCGCGGCGTCACCGTGGTCGGGCGCGCGCCATCCTTGCTGCCGGGCCCATCGCACCAGGTGCGGACCGCCTGCGACGGTCTCCACGCACCCACGGCCGCCACAGGTGCACGGCATCCCGTCGGGTTCGACAACGATGTGGCCGATATGACCGGCGTTTCCGGTGCGTCCCCCATAGGGCTTGCCCTGCAGCACGAGCCCGCCGCCGACACCGGTCGAGACGACCAGGCCGACGAGGAAGTCAGCACCTTTCCCCGCACCTGTCCAGTGTTCGCCGAGCGCCATGCACACGCCGTCGCCCGCGAGGTGCACCGGAACGTCGAAGGCTTGGTGCAGCCGAGCGGCCAGCGGAAAGTCGTCCCAGCACGGCACGTTGATCGGGTTGACTGTGCCTTCGGCTGAGTTCACCGGGCCGGCGCATGCCACGCCAATGCCGTTGATCGTCCGGCCATCGAGCGCTTCCGCCGAAACATCGAGCACGGCCTGCCAAGCGTGCGTCGGATCGTGCACCGGAGTCGGCCGGGTCGCGTGGGCAAGGACCTCACCGTGATCGTCGACGACGCCTGCAGCGATCTTGGTCCCGCCGATGTCCAGCGCAAGCACCGTCATACCCACGAGGGACACCCTAACGAGGGATGTTTGGCCCGTCGGCGACCTCGCTCGCCCGCTTCGCCAGCGGGGGCGCCCAGCCTGCCCGGATAGTGGAAGACCCCGGGATGCTGCCAGGTCGGGGGTCCGCCAGCATCTCGGGGTCACTGGGAACATCGCCGGTCTGGACCAAGTCGTTACCGACTTTCCGGATGTGTTCCACGTCACTCTTTCGAGCGAACTTTTCTACCTTTTGGTTGATGGCCGATCACGCTCTGTGGGTGTCGACCCGCGAAGTCAGCGGAGGTTGCCCTGCTGCTGCGCGATCATGATCAGTTCGTGGCGCATCGCCGGCGTGGCCGCGTGGTCGATGGCCCGGTTGACCGCCCGCCGGGTACGAGCCTCGGCGCGGCGGGCACGAATCTTGGCGGTGATGTTCACAGGTACTGCACCCCTCGGGTTGTGTCTCGGTTGGTCTGTACCTATTATGCGCGCCCACGCGCGATGATGCACCCGATTATCCGGTGACATGAGGCACACGCCGATGATTCGTCGGTCAAAGTGGGTATCTCGCCGGACATGTCCTCCTATCTAGCTGTCTACCTGTAGTTCTAGATCCCGTTAGACATCACTCGTCACGGCCGAGCAGGAACCGGCCGAAGTGCGGGACGGTGAAGGCGATCCGACCGCGTTCGGCGGAGTACACCAAGCCCTTCTTGATCAAGCTGTCCCGTGCGGGCGACAGCGACGACGGCTTGCGTCCCAGGAAAACGGCGATATCTGCGGTGCTTGTGCCCTCGTCGCGGCCCTCGGTCAGTTCGGCCATCGCCCGCAGGTATTCCCGCTCGGCAGGCGTCGCGCGTTCGTAGCGTGAGCCGAAGAAGCCAACCGCCAGCTCGGCTTCGGCCTCCGGAGCGGCCACCTTCACGTCCTCTTCGGTGATCGGATCGCTCGGCGCGGCGTCCCACGCGGCCTTGCCGTAGGCCTGGATGAAGTACGGATAACCGCCGGACGCCTCGAACAACGCGGTCAACGCGTCGGACGTGATGTCGGCTTCCTCGCGGGTGACCGGCGCGAGGATCGCCTGGTGGGCGTCCTCCTTGTCCAGCCGGTCGATCCGGACGTAGCGGAACAGCCTCTCGGAGTACGACTTGCTGGCCGACAACACCGCGGGCAAGTGCGGCAGTCCGGCGCCGACGACCACCAACGGCGCCTGGTTCTGGGACAACTCGTGGCAGGCCGCGCACATCGCCGACACGTCGTCCGGCAACAGGTCCTGCATCTCGTCGATCAGCAGCGCGACGCCGGTGCCGACGTCCTGAGCCAGTTCGGCGACGTCGGTGAACAACTCCACCAGGTCGATCTCGATGTCCCCGGAGTCCGCACGGCCGTTCGCCGCAGGCACGTCGATGCCCGGTTGCCAGCGGTCACGCAGCTTGGCGTCCGAAGGTGCGGCCCGCAGCGCGAACGCTTTGAGCACGCCGAGCACGTATTCGACGCGATCCGGCGCACGATGCCGTACGGCAAGATCCCGCACCGCGCGGTGCAATGCCGCGGACAGCGGTCGTCGCAGGTCAGCGTCCGGCCGGGCTTCGACTTTGCCCGCGCCCCAGCCACGTTTCACCGCCATCGAGCGCAGTTCGCCGAGCAACACGGTCTTGCCGACGCCACGCAGGCCGGTCAGCACCAGGCTGCGTTCCGGGCGCCCGCGAGCGACCCGTTCCAGCACGACCTCGAATGCGGCGAGTTCCTTGTCCCGACCGGCCAGCTCAGGTGGGCGCTGCCCCGCGCCAGGGGCGAACGGGTTGCGTACCGGGTCCATCATCGGAAGGTATCGGCCTGTCTAGCGTCCATCCGATATTCCCGGATACATCCGTACGGCGTGTCGTCCATCAAGGCGTCTACGGCAATCTAGCTTTAGTTCTAGAAAGCCGTAGACGACGTTACTTCTCCAGGATGGCGACCACGCCTTGCCCGCCCGCGGCGCAGATCGAGATGAGCCCACGACCCGACCCGCGTTCGTGCAGCAGCTTGGCCAGAGTTGCGACAATCCGGCCGCCGGTCGCGGCGAACGGGTGCCCAGCCGCCAGGGAGGAGCCGTTGACGTTGAGCTTGCTCCGGTCGATCGCGCCGGGCGGCTCGTCCAACCCGAGCCGTTCCTTGGCGAACGCCGGGTCTTCCCAGGCCTTGAGCGTTGCGAGCACCTGTGACGCGAACGCCTCGTGGATCTCGTAGAAGTCGAAGTCCTGCAACGAAATCCCGGCACGGGCCAGCATCCGCGGCACCGCATACGCCGGAGCCATCAGCAGACCTTCGCCGCCGTGCACGTAGTCGACGGCCGCGGTCTCCGAGAAAGTCAGATACGCCAACACAGGCAGCCGATGCGCCTTCGCCCACTGGTCGTTGGCGAGAAGAACAGTGGAAGCGCCGTCGGTCAACGGAGTCGAGTTGCCCGCGGTCATCGTTCCCTCTGCGCCGCCGAAGGTCGGCTTCAGCTTCGCGAGCTTCTCGACTGACGAATCCGGGCGCAGATTCTGATCGCGCTGTAGCCCCAAATAAGGCGTCACGAGATCGTCGAAGAACCCACGCTCATAGGCAGCGGCCAGATTGCGGTGGCTCGCGGCGGCGAGTTCGTCCTGGTCGGCGCGCTCGATTCCCCACTCTTTCGCGGTGATCGCCGCGTGCTCACCCATCGACAGGCCGGTGCGCGGCTCGGCGTTGCGGGGGATGTCCGGGACGATGTGGATCGGCCGCAGCTTGGCCAGCAGCCTCAGCCGTCCGCCGATGCTCTTGGTCCGATTGAGCTGCAGCAGGATCGCGCGCAGGTCCTCGTGCACGCCGATCGGTGCGTCGCTGGTGGTGTCCACGCCGCCCGCGATGCCCGCGTCGATCTGGCCGAGCGCGATCTTGTTCGCCACCTGGATGATCGCCTGCAGCCCGGTGCCGCACGCCTGCTGGATGTCGTACGCCGGGGTCTCCGGGGAAAGCCTGCTGCCCAGTACGGATTCCCGCGCGAGGTTGAAGTCGCGGCTGTGCTTGAGCACCGCGCCCGCGGCGACTTCGCCGAGCCGCTCGTCCTGCAGCGCGAAGCGGCTGACCAAGCCGTCCAGTGCCGCGGTGAACATGTCCTGGTTCGACGCGGTGGCGTACGGGCCGTTCGACCGGGCGAACGGGATCCGGTTTCCGCCAATGATCGCGACCCGCTTCAAGCCTCGTGGCGCCATGTGGCCCTCCCGAATCGGTGGTACTGGCCATCCTAACCTACTCGCAAGTAGTATTACCGCGAGTAGGGAGGCGCGACGATGACCGATGGCTACCAGCGATTCGCCCGAACCGGTCCGGGAAAGTTCCTGGTCAAGCGGCTCGGGCTGCCCAACCCGGTGCCCTTGCGACGTTACCGGCCAGACCAGCCCGCACTACCCGGTCCGGCCGTTGTCGGTGCGGCCAAAGGTGGTCGTCTGGAGGAACAAATCCGCAGGATTCTCGGCAGCTCGGGGATTGAGGTCGTCGACACGGCCGAGCGGCCCGGCGCACTGGTCTTCGACGCGACCGGAATCGACAGCGTGGACCGGCTGCGCGAGCTCTACGACTTCTTCCACCCCCGGATCCGGACCATCGCCGCGTGCGGCCGGGTTGTCGTACTCGGCACCACCCCGGACGGCTCCAAAGAGTCGATCCCGCAGCGCGCGCTCGAAGGCTTCACGCGTTCGGTGGGCAAAGAGCTGAAGCGTGGTGCCACGGCGCAACTCGTCTACACGTCCGGGGACGCCGACATCGAGTCGACCCTGCGGTTCCTGCTCTCCGCGAAGTCCGCTTACGTCGACGCCCAAGTCATCCGGATCGGCGACGGCACGGTCACGCGACCGGAGAACTGGCTGACCCCGTTGGCAGGCAAGGTCGCCCTGGTCACTGGTGCTTCCCGAGGCATCGGCGCGTCAATCGGCGACGTGCTCGCCCGGGACGGCGCCCACGTCGTCGCACTGGACATCCCCGCACAAGGCGAGGAGCTGTCCGCGGTGGCCAACCGGATCGGCGGTTCGGCATTGCAGCTCGACATCACCGCCCCCGAGGCACCGGCACAGCTCGTCGACTACTTCCGCGCCCGGCACGGCGGCGTGGACATCGTGGTGCACAACGCCGGAATCACCCGCGACAAGACACTGGCCAAGATGACCGAAGCCCAATGGGACGCGGTGTTGTCGGTGAACCTGGCAGCTCAACTGCGAATCAACGACGCCCTGCTTGACGGAACTCTGCGCACCGACGGACGGATCGTCGGCGTCTCGTCGATCGGCGGAATCGCGGGCAACGTAGGCCAAACCAACTACGGCACCAGCAAAGCCGGAGTGATCGGCATGGTCAACGCATACGCGCCCTTGCTCGCCGCCCAAGGCGGAACGATCAACGCGGTCGCCCCCGGCTTTATCGAAACCCAGATGACGGCGGCAATGCCGCTGACGATCCGTGAAGCAGGACGACGAATGAACAGCATGTCCCAAGGCGGCCTGCCCATCGACGTCGCCGAAACCATTGCGTGGTACGCGAACCCCGCGTCCGGCGGCGTGAACGGAAACGTGGTCCGGGTCTGCGGCCAAAGCCTGCTGGGAGCCTGACGTGCCGATCACCCACACCCACGAGCTGGACTCAACCCCGAACCTGACGGTGTTGTTCGGCAAAGCAGTCCTCACCGGCTTCACCCGAAACGGCTCGACCCTGCCGTCCACTGTGTACAGCCGCTCGCCGCTCGCAATAGACCCAGGCCACTTGTCGGCGTACACGAAGGTATGCGGTTTCCGACTGACGGATCAGCTGCCCATCACATACCCGCATATCCTCGGCTTCCCATTGCAAGTGAAGCTGATGACCGACAACGACTTCCCATTCCCCCTAGTCGGTTCGGTGCACATCGCCAACCGCATCACCCAACTCCGCCCCCTGTACACAACCGATGCATTGCAATTGCAGGTACACGTCGAAAACCTCCGCGACCACCCCAAGGGCCACCAGTTCGACATGATCACCTCGGTATCGGTAGACGACACCCTCGCCTGGCACAGCACGAGCACTTACCTACGCCGCACAGGTTCCGGCGGTTCGTCCGGTGCATCCGAGGTGGTTGTTCGGCAACCTCGCGCGATATGGCGCGTACCCGATGACATCGGCCGCCGGTACGCGGACGTATCGGGCGACCGCAATCCGATCCACCTGCACCCGCTGACCGCCAAACTTTTCGGCTTCCCGCGCGCAATCGCCCACGGCATGTGGACCAAGGCCCGATGCCTGGCAGCGTTTGAAGGCCGCCTGCCGGAGGCTTACACGGTCGACGTGAAGTTCAAGCTGCCCGTGCTGTTGCCGGCGAAGGTCGGCTTCGCCACCAACCGCGCAGAAGGAACCTGGACCTTCGACCTGTTCGACGCCCGCACCGGCAAACCACACCTGACCGGCGAAATCACCTGACCGACGCCGCGCGAACGGCCCGTTCGCAAATCCAGTTGTCCACAACCACCCAGAAACTCCCTTGACCAGCCATATCCTCGATAGACTGGCCAGGGGACGCCCCCCGGGAGTGGTGGGGGATGTCCTTTTGTGGGGTGGGGGTTGGGGGTCGTCAAAAGTTGGTCGGTGCAGTGTGGACCGCTGTTGGGGCTTTTCCTGATGTGAAGGTGCTCCTTCGGTGCCTGAGCGCAGGTCGCTCTTTCGGCGCGGCTGCGCGGGGTGGCTTTTCTGGTGCGGGCAGCTTCCCGGTGCGGCAGCACAGGGTGGCTCTTCTGGTGTGGCGGTGCAGGGGTGGCTGTTGTCTTCGGGTGCGGTAGCACAGGGGTGGGCTTCGTGGGTGTTCCCTCCGGTATGGCCTGGGCTTTGCCAACCACGGGGTGTCAGGAGGTCGGCCTACGCGACCCAGCCCCGTGCGGAAGCGATACCGACCTCTTGACGCCCCGTGGTTCCGTCAGGCAGGCCGTACCGGAGGGAACACACACGCCCACCAAACACACGGGGGAATTCGAGCTGAAAGCCCCCTCCCTCTGGGTGGCCTCCCTGCCATTCTTTTCAAGAGCCCGAAACAAAAGCATCACGGAGCCACCCACACGGTCCAGGGCAAACCGAACACAAGCCGGAACCTCGAGACGAACCCCTGCCGTGACAGAGGGAAAGTCCGGCAGCGAGCGGTAGCCGCATCAACCGCGCGAGACCTGCCTGCGCTGGCCTGTCAGTGTTCCGAGGGCGTCCAGACCTCGCCCTCGACCAGGTCTCCGAAGCCCATCCAGACCAAATTCATCAGCCACGAAGCCACCGTCCGTGTGGGCACGGCGGGATGGTCGAGCCACCAGTCCGCGAGCGACTCCCCGGCGCCGACCAAAGCAGCGGCCATCGCCTCGGTGCTCTTCTGCGCGTGCTCGTCGACGCCTTTCTTGGTCGCGGCTCCTACCAGGAGCGCGTCCACCAGGGTGATAGCCCTCGACCGCATGGCGAGGACTTCCTCGCTGAACGGTCCGCCCTGCGAGATGACCTGCCGGTGCAGCACGCGCCAACTCTGCTTGTTCGCCCCCACGAACTCGAAGAACGACCGCAGGCCCATCCACAGTTGCATGTCGGGCGCCAGGTCCACGTCGACTCCGCCTGCGATGGCTTCCATCAGCAGGCCGGCTTCGCGGCGGATGCATGCCGCGAACAGGTCTTCTTTGGAGCCCAGGTATGCGTAGATCATCGGCTTCGAGACGCCTGCGACCTCGCTCACCTCGTCCATCGATGCTTCGTGGTAGCCGTGCTCGGAGAACACGCGGACGGCTGCGTCCAGGATCTGTCGTTCCCGGACTTCCCGTGGGAGCCGCTTGACTCGCTTGTCCTCCACGCTCACTGCATCCACCCCTCGACGTGTTTGAGATTGCCATCGTAACTACCCGACCGTATTCTTACTCGCGAGTAGGTAAGAGGAGGAGCTCATGCCCGACCTCAGCGTCGAGGCCATCAGCCGGCTCAGCCCGGGTGAGCTGGTCACGCTGATCGACTCGCTCGACCCCACCACCGAGGGCCTCGCCGACGTCGACATCGACGCGATCGCCCGCAACATCGACCCGGCCATGCTCACCGGCGACGAGTTCGTCCGGCTGATCAGCGGGTTGCAGCGGCTCTCCAGCGTCAGCATCGACCTCGCCAAGATGGGGCCGCGGACTTTCGCCAAGCTCATCGCCGGTGCGTCCAAAGAACAGCTCGAGGAGGTGCTCGCCCGTCCTGAACTGCGCAATCTCATCCTCGGCGAGATCTTCCGGCGGATGACCACGCACCTGAGGCAGGACAAGGCGAAGGATGTCGAGGCCGTTGTGCACTGGCGGTTCTCCGGCGGCACGGGTGAGGGCGGCTATGACCGCTACGAGACCGTCATCTCCAACGGCACGTGCACGATGAGCCGGGAGATGACCAAGGAAAGCCGGGTCACCATCACCATGCCGCCGCAGGAGTTCCTCCGGCTGATCACGTCGAACGCCTCGGCCCCCGTCCTGTTCATGATGGGCAAGCTCAAGCTGCGCGGCGACCTGCCGTTCGCCGCGGGCATGCTGCACATGTTCGATCTGCCGAAGCCTTGAAGCACTGGAACCGCCTGCCGGACACCAGCGTGTTCGACGAGTTCGCGCGAGCGATCGACCTCGAGAAGCTCGACGAGGACCAGTTCGTCCAGCTGATCGAGACAATGGACATGCTCGGCAACGCCGGCACAGGCATCGAGCTGTCCAAGTTGAGCACGAGCACGTTCGTCTGGATCATCGAACGGGCTTCGTCAGCACAACTCGACGCTTTGATGGCGCACGACAATCTCCGAACGGTCGTGCTGAGCGAGATCTTCGCCCGGATGGCCAGGCATCTCCGCGAAAACGCGCCGGATGCCGTGGTGCACTGGCGTTTCACCGGTGGTTGCGAGACAGGCGGCTACGACCGGTACCAGACCGTCATCGAGAAAGGCCGGTGTACGTCAGGGATCGTGCAGGACCGCGACCCGCGTGCGACGGTCACGATCACGCCGTCCGATTTCCTGAAGGTCGCGACCGGCAACGCGTCCGCGCCGCTGCTGTTCATCCGTGGCCGGGTGAAGGTCAAAGGCGACATTCCTTTCATCGCGAACTTCCCGAGCCACTTCGACCTATCGAGTCCTTGAGCACTGCGACCGCTTCGGACACCGAACTGTCTGCCAGGTTGCCGTAGCCAAGCACCAGCGCGGGATCGCCTGGCCTGGACCGGTACGCGTCGAGGCTGACGAGCTTCAAGCCCTGCACAGCCGCCCGATGAACGACCTCGTCGGCTGGAGAATCCAAGTGCAGCAACAGATGTAGCCCAGCCGCGGCACCCGAGACGTCAAGCGGGCCCAACGCGTCCAGCAATGCGTCGCGGCGTGTGCGGTACCGCAGCCGAGCCGCACGCAGGTACCGGTGATACCAGCCTTTCTCGATGAAAGTGGCCAGCGCCAACTGGTCGATCACCGGCGGTGCCGCCATCGGCACGGTCCACTGTGGAGGAACAACGCACCAGCCGATGCCGAGCGCTGGGCTCAACGTCTTGCTGACCGAACCGAGCAGCACGACTCGCCGTGGATCCATGCCTTGCACGGTTCCAATGGGCTTACGGTCGTAGCGGAACTCGGCGTCGTAGTCGTCTTCCAGAATCAGGCCGTCGACATCGCGGGCCCACGACAGCAACGCGGCACGCCTCTCCGGCGTGAGCACGACCCCCGACGGGAACTGGTGCGCGGGCGTGACGATGACCGCGCGCACGCCATCAGGAATCTGGTCCACGCACAGGCCATTCGAGTCCACCGGCACCGGGACGACCTCGAGCCCAGCGTCCTCAGCCGCTCGCCACACCCGAGTCCACCCCGGTTCCTCCACAGCGACCTGCGTGATGCCTGCCGCGTGCAGCGCCCGGCCGACCAATGTGACGCCGTGGCACACACCGGAGCAAATCAACACGTCATCCGTGACCGCGCCCCGGGTCCGGCGCAGATACTCAGCCAGAACCGTTCGCAACCGCGGATGTCCGCCCTCGATTGGCACGCCCAGATCGGTGTGCGGTGCTGTGGACAACGCGTCACGAACCGCGTCGGCCCACCGCCTTCGCGGGAAATTGCGCAGGTCCGGCAGGCCAGGGGCGAGGTCGTATCGCGGTGGTGCGGGCTCCTGCCGTCGTGGCACGGGCTTCCAGATCTCGTCCGCCCAGCAGTGCACGCGGGTGGCTGACCCGGTCCTGGTCTCGAGATAGCCCTCGGCGACCAATTGCGCGTACGCCTGTGTGACGACCCATCGTGAGCACTGCAGATCTCCGGCCAGTTTGCGGCTCGGCGGCAGCGTCGCGCCCTTCTTCAGCACGCCCTCACGGATCGCGGTGCGCAGCGCGCGGGCGAGTTGCTCGTGCTGTGCGCCGGGGCCGGACATGTCCAGCAGGACGTCCCACCCCAAATTGGTCTGCGATCTGCTCACAGAAGTGGACTGTAGTACCGGACCGATCGCTCATAGGCTCGAAATATGAAGAGAGTCCAACTCGGTGAACACACGGTCAGCCAGGTCTCGCTCGGCTGCATGTTGATGGGGACGCTCACCGACCAGCCTACTTCGGCGCGCATCCTCGACGCCTACCTCGACGCTGGCGGGGACTTCCTGGACACGGCCGACTGCTACGCGTGGTGGACCGGCCCGCAGGCCCGGGGCGGGGAGAGTGAGGCAGCGCTCGGCGAGTTGCTGAAAGGCAAGCGGGACAAGGTTTTCCTCGCGACGAAGGTGTCCGCGGCAATCACGGATCTCGACGCCGCGCGTAAGGCGCCCAGCGCTGAGCCGTACTACGAGGGCGCGAGTGCCGAGGTGATCAGGCGCGGTATTGACGGAAGCCTGAAGAGGCTGCAGACCGATCACGTTGACCTGTACTACATCCACGTTGACGACATGACGACTCCACTGGAGGAGACGCTCCAGACACTCGACGAGATCGTGCGGGCGGGCAAAGTCCGGTACATCGGCTGGAGCAACGTCTGGACATGGCGGCTTGAGCAGATGCGGGCGTTGTGCCGGGAGAACGGCTGGACCGTGCCCATCGTTGTGCAGCAACAGTATTCGTACCTGAAGCCGCGTACTGGCGCGCGCAATGTCGCCGGTCCGGAAATGATCGAGTGGTTGCGGCACAACCCTGATGTCACGTTGGCCGCGTACTCGCCCATCCTTTCCGGCGTCTACGAAGGACGCACCGACAAAGAAGGGATGTACAAGCAGTACGACGGCCCTGAGACCGAAACGCGGTTGGCGACCGTCGCAAAAATCGCGCAGGAGCTGGGCGTGACCAGGAGCCAGGTCGTGTTGGCGTGGCTGCAGCAGCAATCACAGGTCGTACCCATCATCGGGCCGCGCACGTGGGAGCACTACGAGGCCTACGCACCCGCGTTCGACCTCGAGCTCGCGCCGGAGCACCTGGCACTGCTCGATCAGTAGCGTTCCGCGTATCGCGTCGGGGTCTCCCCGAACATCCTGGTGAAATCCCTGGTGAAGTGGGCTTGGTCGGCGTAACCGAGGTCGGCGGCCAGACAAGCCCAGTCGATCTTGGAGCCGGCGGCCATCTGCTCGGTCACCTCGTGCAGCCGGTAACGGCGGATCACCCACTTCGGCCCGACCCCGACGTGCTCGGCGAACAACCGCTGCAACTGCCGCACGGTCGTGTCGAACTCCTTGGCCAGCACGTCGACCCGGACGATTTCGGGCGCCGTCGTGATCCGTTCGACGACCTGCGCGGCCAGCTCTGCCTTGGGATCCGGCTCAGGCAGGTTGGCCCGCAGGAAGTCCTCGACTTCGGCAACCGCGTAGCGAACGGGCATCCCGGTGAAGACCTCCGCCGCCGGGATGACCCGGTCGGTGATCGTCGAGACCGCTCGGCCAAGGAACGGCCGGAACATCCCCGGCCGGAAGGCGACGCCGAACACGCTTTTACGGCCGTCGAGCACTTGGAACACGTGCCCGCTCGACACGCCGTTGAGGTTCGCCGAGTCTGTGTGAAACGTCAGGTGCACGTTCGGATACGGCACGATCAGCTGGCGGTAGGGCTCCTCGTAATCCCACTCGACCATCCAGTACCGGGCGACATAAGGCGCCAGATCGGGCGCGGGCTCGGTGAACGTGTGGCTCTGGAACTTCTGCCACGCCAGCTCACGCGGGTCCCTGCTCATCTGTCGCCTTTGTTCAATACACCGCCGCGCCGTCCACTTTACGGTGATGCGCATGTCTCCAGACCAGCTCTTCCCCTACGCCACCGGACCCGTGATCGACGTCGTCAACGGGATCAAGCCGGACCAGCTCGGCGAGCAGACGCCGTGCAGCGATTTCGACGTCAGCCGGCTGCTCAACCACCTGCTGTACTGGGGTCCGTCCCTGGAAGGCGCCGCGCGCAAGGAGACCGTGCCGCCGCCGGTCACTCCGGAGTCCGAAGTGGACATCCCGGACGACTGGCAGCCGAAGCTGGTCGCGCAGCTGGCGAAGCTCACCGAGTCCTGGAGCGACCCGGCCGCGTGGGAAGGCACCACGCACATGGGTGGCCCGACTGAATTGCCTGCCGCGATGGTCGGCGGCATGGTCACCGGCGAGATCGTCGTCCACGGGTCGGACTTGGCCCGGGCGACCGGACAGTCGATCGAGTTCAGCGAAGACCTGCTGGCCTACGTGCACAAGGAAGTCGAGTCCGGCGCGGAATGGGGCCGCGACATGGGCGTCTACGGGCCGGAAGTGCCCGTACCCGCAGACGCCCCGCTGCTGGACCGGATCCTCGGCCTCACCGGCCGGGACCCGAACAGCTAATACGTGATCGCGATGCTCGGATCAGCGAGCAGTGCACCGACGTCCGCGAGGAACTCGGAGCCTTGCTGACCGTCGATCACACGGTGGTCGAAACTCAGCGACAGCTGGCAGATCTTGCGCGGCACGATCTGCCCCTCGACCACCCACGGCATGTCGCGGATGGTGCCGAGTGCCAGGATCGCCGACTCACCCGGGTTGATGATCGGCGTGCCGGTGTCCACTCCGAACACACCGATGTTGGTGATGGTGAACGTCCCGTTCGCCATCTCCGCCGGGGTCGTCTTGCCGTCACGGGCCTTGACCGTCAACGCCTCCAACGCCTCGGCCAGCTCACGCAGTGACAGCTGGTCGGCGTCGTGGATCTTGGGCACGACCAGGCCACGCGGGGTGGCGGCGGCGATACCCAAGTGCACATAGGACTTGTAGACGATCTCGTCGCCGTCCCACACCGCGTTGATGTCCGGTGTCCGCTTCATCGCCAGCAGCACTGCCTTGGCGGCGAAGGTCAACGGCGTCAGCTTCACGTCCCGGAACTGCGGGTGGTTCTTCAGCTTCGCCCGCAGTTCCATCATCGGCGTGACGTCGACGGTCATGAACTCCGTGACATGCGGAGCCGTGAACGCGCTGTCCACCATGGCTTTCGCGGTCGCCTTGCGGACACCGCGCACCGGGACACGGCGTTCCCGTTCGCCCGAGGAGACCACCGCGGCGGCGGGCTCCGGCGTGGCCGCGCGCTGGACGTCGTCCCGCGTGATGACCTGGCCTTCGACCGCCAGGGCGCGCAGGTCGACGCCGAGTTCCTTGGCCAGTTTGCGTACCGGCGGCTTGGCCAGCGGCACGTAGCCACCGGCAGGCGCGGCCGCGGCGACCGGCTCGGCAACGGCCGGAGCCGCAACCGGCTCGGGCTGCGAGGCAGCCACCGGCGCGGGTGCGGAACCCTTGCGGGCACGGCGTTTCGCCGAACCGGTCTTCGGGCCGTAGCCGACCAGGCTCTGGATCCGGCCGTCCGCGCTTTCCTCGCCGATCTTGGTCCCCCCGGACCCGTTGTCCGAAGAGGGCTTCTCGGGACCGTCCGGGTCGATGTCGAAGACGATGATCGGCGTGCCGACCGCGACCGTCTCACCCGGCTGGGCCAGCAGTTCGGTGACCACGCCTTCGTAGGGCGCGGGCAGCTCGACGGCGGCCTTGGACGTCTCGATCTCCACGAAGATGTCGTTGACCTTGACCTTCGAACCCGGCTGCACGTGCCAAGTCAGGATCTCCGCCTCGACAAGGCCTTCACCGACGTCAGGAAGGGGGAAGTGCTTGTAGTCAGGCACGGCTCACCACGCCAGCGATCGGTCGACGGCGTCGAGCACGCGGTCAAGGTCGGGGAGGTACTCCTCCTCCACCTTGGACGGCGGGTACGGCGTGTCGAACCCGGTCACCTTGAGCACGGGGGCTTCCAGCGAGTAGAAGCACTCGCGCTGCACACGGTCGGCGATCTCGGACGCGATCGACACCTCGCCCGGCGCCTCGCTGACCACGACGAGGTGTCCGGTGCGGCGCACCGACTCGAACACCGGGTCCAGGTCGAGCGGCGACAACGTGCGCAGGTCGATGACCTCGAGCTCGTGCCCGTCCTCCGCGGCCGCGTTCGCCGCGTCCAGGCAGGTCTTCACCATCGGGCCATAAGCCGCGAGGGTCGCGGTCGAACCCTGGCGGACCACCCGCGAACGCCACAACGGGTACGGCGTCGCGTCGAAGTCGATCTCGGCTTTCTCGTGGTAGCGCCGCTTCGGCTCGAAGAACAGCACCGGGTCGTCGGAATCGATGGCCTGCTGGATCATCCAGTAGGCGTCGACCGGGTTCGAGCAGGAAACGACCTTCACCCCGGGCAGGTGCGCGAACAGCGACTCCGGCGACTCGGAGTGGTGCTCGACCGCACCGACACCGCCACCGAACGGAACCCGGATCACCAGCGGCACCTTGAGCATGCCCTGCGTGCGGTAGTGCAGCTTGGCGACCTGGCTGTTGATCTGGTCGAACGCCGGGAAGATGAAGCCTTCGAACTGGATCTCGCACACCGGCCGGAAGCCGCGTACGGCCAGGCCGACCGCGGTGCCGACGATGCCCGACTCGGCCAGCGGGGTGTCCAGCACCCGATGCTCACCGAAATCCTTCTGCAGGCCGTCGGTGATCCGGTAGACGCCGCCCATCTTGCCGACGTCCTCGCCCATCACGATCACCTTGGGGTCGCGCTCCATCGCGGCGCGCAGGCCCATGTTGATGGCCTTGCCCATGGTCAGTTTCGTGGGTGCCGCGGCAGCGGCCGTCTTCGGATCCATCACTGGTGCCGCCATTTCAGTGCGCACCCCCCTCGAAACCGGCCAGGTACTCCAGGTATTCGTCGCGTTCCCGTTCCAGCAGCGGGTTTCCGCCCGCGTAGACCTTGGAGAAGATCCGCTCGGCAGGCGGGTCCGGCATGTTGAAGCAGTACGTCCGCAGCTCGGAGGCCAACTGGTCGGCTTCGAGCTGCACCTCGTCGAAGAACTCCGGCTCGGCCATGCCGCTGCGGACCAGGTGCACCCGGACCCGCTCGATCGGGTCCTTCAGCTTCCACGCCTCGAGCTCGTCCGACAGGCGGTAGCGCGTCGGGTCGTCGGACGTGGTGTGTGCGTCCATCCGGTAGGTGAACGCCTCGATCAGCACCGGGCCGTTGCCCGACCGGCACTCCTCCAGCGCCCAGCGGGACACCGCGAGACACGCCAGCACGTCGTTGCCGTCAACCCGGATGCCGGGGAAGCCGTAACCGCGGGCGCGCTGGTACAGCGGGAGCCGGCTCTGCCGCTCGGTCGGCTCGGAGATGGCCCACTGGTTGTTCTGGCAGTAGAAGACGACCGGAGCGTCGTACACCGCGGCCCACACGAAGCCTTCGTGCACGTCACCCTGGCTGGTCGCGCCGTCGCCGAAGAAGACCATGGTGGCCTCGGCGTCCGGCTCGTTGCCGACCTTGCCCTCGAACTTCTGGCCCATCGCGTACCCGGTCGCGTTCACGACCTGGTTGCCGATCACGATCGTGTACGGGTGGAAGCGGTGCTCGACTGGATCCCACTCGGAGTGCTGCGTCCCGCGGAAGGTCGCCAGGATCTGTTCGGGCTTCACGCCACGGCACCACGCGACGCCGTGCTCGCGGTAGCTGGGGAAGACCATGTCCTGCGGCTTCAACGCGCGGCCCGCGCCGATCTGCGCGGCTTCCTGGCCGAGCAACGGAACCCAGATGCCGAGCTGGCCCTGCCGCTGCAGCGCGTTGCCCTCACGGTCGGCGCGGCGGACGAGGACCATGTCGCGGTACAGACCGCGCAGCTCTTCGGCACCGATGTCGGCGACGAACTTGTCGAACTCGGGGTTGGCTACTCGCTCACCCTCTGGCGTCAGGAGCTCGACGAGCTCCGCGCCACCTTCGTTAGTCGCACGCAAACCCGCGATCACCTGTTCTGGGGTCGGCTTCGCCGCGGTGGCGGCTGGACCGCCTCCGGGCTCCGGGTGCGTCCACTGTTCTGGGGACGACATGCGGCTTTTCTCCTCGTGTTCGAGGCCACGGCATCGCTTGTGACGGCGCCTGGCGGCCACTCCGGTCGCGCACCGCCACCTCGGGTTGGAAGGCGGACAGCGGCGGTCGGCATTGACGGGCTGTCGATATCCATCCTGGCATGCCGTCGCCTGATCTGGTGAGTCAGCCGCGCGTAGTTATCCATGTCGAAATGGTCCTGAACAGGCAAAATGGTAGGAACACCGAAGGTCGGGGTGCCTAGCGAGCACATCGGTCGCGCACGCCAGAGCACCTTCGGCGCGGTGACGAGGTCTCGCTCAGCGGACAAACGCCGGGGTCGAATGTGATCTGGACCACGCCGAGAGTCGTGACAGGATCGAGGGGTGGAGCACAACACCCTGAACTCGACCGTCGGCAGGCTCTGGGACGAGGAGATCCTCCCCAGCCTGTCGGAGCTGGTCACGATCCCCGCGCTGTCGCCCGTCTTCGACCCCGAATGGGCAGCCAACGGACATCTGGACGACGCGGTCGCGCACGTCAGCAAGTGGATCACCGCCCGCAACCTGCCAGGCGCGACCGTCGAGACAGTGCGGCTGGATGGCCTGACGCCAGTGGTGATGGTGGACATCCCAGCCACGCCAGGCGCCGAGGACGCAGGCACAGTCGTGCTTTACGGACACTTGGACAAGCAGCCGCCTGTCGGCGGTTGGGCCGAGGGCCTTGGACCGTGGACCCCGGTCCTCCGCGACGGCCGGCTCTACGGACGTGGCGCGGCGGACGACGGTTACTCCGGTTACGCAGCCACGGCTGCGATCGAGGCTCTCAAGGCCGCAGGCGGTTCACACGCTCGGTGCGTGATCCTGCTGGAGACGTGCGAGGAGTCCGGCAGCCCTGACCTCGCGGCGTACCTGACGCACCTGCGCGACCGCCTCGGCGACGTGACCCTGGTGGTTTGCCTGGACTCCGGCGGCAACGACTACTCCCGGCTGTGGCTCACGACTTCGTTGCGCGGCTTGGTGTCGGTGGACGTGACCGTGCGCGTGCTCGACGCCGGCGTGCACTCGGGGCTGGCGAGCGGGATCGTGCCGAGTTCGTTCCGGGTGCTGCGGGCCCTGCTCGACCGGATCGAGGACTCGACGACCGGCGAGATCCTGCTGCCCGAGCTGAACGTGGAAATCCCCGCGCACCGCAGGGAAGAAGCCAGGACAAGCGCGCAAGCCGCGGCAGGGACGGTCGGGACCGCGTTCCCGATGGCCTCGGGCGTGCGCCAGGTGTCGGACCAGGACCTCGAGCTGGTGCTCAACAGCAGCTGGCGCCCGACGCTCTCGGTGATCGGCGCCTCCGGCCTGCCCGAACCACTCGACGCGGGCAACGTGCTGCGGCCGTACACAACGCTGTCGCTGAGCTTCCGCCTGCCACCGACCGCGGACTCGGCAGCAGCCCTTGCCGCGGTGAAGAAGGCCCTGACCACAGACGTCCCCTATGGCGCACAGGTCGAACTGGGCCGACCGGACCTGGCCGACGGCTGGGACGCCCCGGAAACCGCACCCTGGCTGCAGGCCACGCTGGACGACGTGAGCAAGACGGTGTTCGACGCCCCATGGGGAACGGTCGGACTCGGCGGCTCGATCCCGTTCATGGGCCTGCTGGCAGAGACCTACCCGCAAGCCCAATTCGTGGTCACCGGCGCACTCGGCGCGGACAGCAATGCCCACGTCCCCAACGAGTGGCTGCACCTCGCCCAAGCCACACGCGTGACAACGTCAGTCGCGCACATCCTGAACGCCCACGCGACCCGCTAGCACCTCACGCCCCAGATGATCGGCTGCCCTCGTGGTCTCGGGCAGCCGATACCTCGGGCTGAGCTTCAGAACCAGCCCGGTCGCGGTATCCAGGTCGATCCGGTGTCCAATGGAGACGAACACGGGTTTGACGTCGTCCTGGGTTCGCAGCGCCCGGCCGACGATTTCACCGTTGTCCACCAAGGGTTTCCAATCACCCCTGGTCGGTCCAGGTGGCTCGTATCGGCCTAGCGCCTGCTTCCCCACCCCGATCGACGGCAAGCCCGTGACGACACCGATATGACAAGCCAGCCCGAACCTGCGCGGATGCGCCAACCCTTGGCCGTCACAGACCAGGATGTCCGGCGTGGTACTGAGTTTGTCCAATGCGGGAAGCAGCGCAGGCAGCTCCCGGAACCCGAACAACCCTGGCACGTAAGGGAAGTCGGCGACGGCCTCATGGACCGCACTGTCCACAATCGCGAGAGTAGCTATGTCGACACAGACCGCCGCGGCCACGAGCCTGTCCGAGCCCGGCTCGTACGCGACGTCCAATCCGGCCGCGATCTTCGGCGCAAACCCTTCCGGTGCATTCGGTTCGACCAGATGTGCCAGCTCCAGCTGCAGCTGGACGGCTTCGTCAACCGCTGGTGTGTGATCCACGCTCAGGCCACTCGCCGCTCGCGCTGAAGCGCCCGGCGATTCCCCATGTTGCCTTGCGGAACGCGCGATCCTCGGAGCCGTCGTCCGGCGTGTACCGGTTCGAGTCCTTGGTGACCGTCAGCGTGCGGGTGAAGTTCTCGAAGTCGTCGCCGAACGAGTACTTCACGGTTTCGGTGTCGGAATGTTGTCCTCCCAGTTGGACGTGGTGTTGGCGTGCTGGTGCGCCTCGCGGTAAGTGACTCGGGCTCCGGCTCGGGGAACCGCTGCCGAAAACTGGACACCACCGCGTCGACCGTCTGGGTGTCCTCGCCGACGGTCGACTGCATTATTTCAGTCACCAGTCCGGGTAGCGCGTGTACCAAGCGGGATCGCGCAACGGCTTCGGCCCGAACTCGACGACCGCGTCCAGGCTGAGGCGTTCGATCACCTCGCGCAGCTCCAGCTCGGCGAGCCACGACGGCGGGATCGCGTCGATCCCCCATGCGGCGCCGAGGATGTTGCCGCAGATCGCGCCGGTCGAATCGCTGTCACCGGAGTGGTTGACCGACATCAGCAGGCCTTCGGTCATGTCGTCGGCACAAAGCGCCGCGCACACGGCGATCGCGAGCGCCTCCTCGCCGACCCAGCCGCCGCCCAGTTCGGCCGCGATGGTCTCCGGGTCAGGCTTGTACTGCGACAGCTCGACCGCTTTGTCCAAAATGTCCAGCTGCTCCTGGTGGTCGTCCCAGCGCATCAGGTGTTCCCGTGCGACGGCGATCGCGTCGGGTAACGGTGTGCCTTCGAGCAGTTCGCTGACGATCACCGCGTGTACACCCGCTGACAGAAATCCCGTGGGGTGGCCGTGTGTCAGCGCCGCGCTGTTCACCGCGATGGTGAAGATCTCGGCGGGGTCGTCGGACCAGAACGCCACCGGCGCGGCCCGCATCACGCCGCCGCAGCCCTTCGAGTCGTTGATCGGGTTCTCCGGCGTGCTGGGTTTGCCGGAAGTTGCGAATGTGCGCAGCGAGGCCATGCACGTGCCACCCGGCGCCCTGCGGTGGAACAGGCCGCGATTGGTGATCAGCCAACCGTCCGGCTCGGGCGAGCGCTGCGCGAACACGCCGCCCCACCGCTCCCACGGTTGCCCCTGCGTCAGGTACCACCGTTGGTAGGCGTGCTGCAGCACCATCGTGATGTCGACATCGGTGCCCCTGCGCGTGCCCGCGTGTGCCCGGATCAGGCCTTCCAGGGTGAACAGCGTCATCTGGGTGTCGTCGGTGATCTTGCCCCGGCCGCCGTACTCGGTGGCGTAGTCCCGCAGGCCGTCCTGGCCGAAGCGGTGCCGGATGTCGTCGATGGAGTTGAACTCGATCGGCGAACCGAGCGCGTCGCCCACCGCTCCGGCGAGCATCGATCCGAGCACTTTCGATGGCGGCAACGAGCGTCGGGTCACTGGACGAATCGTAGGCGACGCACCGATCCGGCAAAGTGAATTCGCCAATCAGCTGCGTGGTGACCAGGTCGTAACGGGTGCTTGCTGGGAACGAGCGCTAACAAGTGGCAGTATGCGGGCACTTGACCAAGAGAAGGAGTGACCTGTGGCGCTACGGACCAGGCACAAGTTGCTCGCCCTGTTGCCCACGCTGGCCATGGCGACACTGGCGGCCGCGTGTGGAACCGTGCAAGACAACCCCAGCGGTGGCGGTGGCGGGGCGCCCGGCAACACGACGGCGGCGGCGATCCCGACGCCGACCAAGGACGACGCGCTCGCGGCCATGGTGCCTGCGGACATCAAAGCCGACGGCAAGATCGTCGTGGGACAGGACCAGAGCTACCCGCCGAACGAGTTCGTGGAGAACGGCCAGGTCGTCGGGATGGACGTGGACCTGGGCAAGGCGATCGGCCAGAAGCTCGGCCTCGAGTTCACGTACGAGAACTCGGCGTTCGACGGAATCATCCCCGGCCTGCAGGCCAACCGGTACGAGGCTGCGATGTCCTCGTTCACGATCAACGCGGAGCGGCTGCAGCAGGTCGACATGGTGTCCTACTTCAGCGCGGGCACCTCGGGGGCCGTGCTCAAGGGCAACCCTGACAAGCTGACGCTCGACACCCTGTGCGGCAAGAACGTCGCCGTCCAGAAGGGCACGGTCCAGGTCGAGGACCTGGAGGCCCGGACGGCCAAGTGCACACAGGCCGGCCAGCCCGCCATCAACGTCCAGCAGTTCCAGAACCAGACCGACGCGAACCTGGCGCTGACCTCGAAGCGTGTCGCGGCGATGCTGGCCGACTCGCCGGTCATCGACTACGCGATCAAGGTGACCAACAACCAGCTCGAGCAGGTCGGGCAGGTCTACGACACCGCGCCTTACGGTCTCATCGTGCCCAAGGGCAAGGGTGACTTCGCCAAGGCGGTCCAGGGTGCGATCCAGGCACTGATCGACGACGGGACGTACAAGAAGATCCTGGAGAAGTGGGGCGTCCAGCAGGGCGCGGTCACCAAGGCAGAGGTGAACCCCGCACCCGCGGGCTGAGCTGGAGACTCACTTGTCATCCTCAACCGAAGAACGCCGCCCGGAACCGCTCAAAGCGGTTCCGGTGCGGCACGTCGGCCGCTGGATCGGCGGCGCGATCGTGCTGTTGCTCGCCGCGCTGGCGGTCCGCAGCCTGATCGTCAACCCGAACTTCCAGTGGCAGCTGGTCGGGCCCTACCTGTTCGACACGCGGATCATCGAGGGCCTGCTCACCACCCTCTGGCTGACCGTCGCGTCGATGGCCATCGGCATCGTCGGCGGGGTCATCCTCGCGGTGATGCGGCTGTCGGCCAACCCGGTGCTCTCCGGTGCCGCCGGTATCTACGTCTGGTTGTTCCGCGGTACCCCGCTGATCACCCAGTTGATCTTCTGGGCCAACCTCGGCGCGCTGTTCCCGACCTTCGGGCTGGGCATTCCGTTCGGACCCGAGTTCGTCACGTTCAACACCACCCAGGTGATCTCCATCCAGGTGGCGGCACTGCTCGGTCTGGGGCTCAACGAGGCCGCGTACATGGCCGAGATCGTCCGCGCGGGTATCTCCTCTGTGGACGACGGGCAGACCGAGGCAGCGGGTGCGCTTGGCATGACCAGGGGCAAGACGCTGCGCCGGATCGTGCTGCCGCAGGCCATGCGCGTGATCATCCCGCCGACCGGCAACCAGTTGATCTCGATGCTGAAGACCACCTCGCTGGTGGTGGTGATCGGGTACACCGAGCTCACGGTCGTGGCCCAGCAGATCTACGCGCAGAACTACCGCGTCATCCCGCTGCTGGTCGTCACCGCCATCTGGTACCTCGTGTGCACCAGCGTGCTGTCGGTGTTCCAGGGCTTCATCGAGCGGAAGTACAGCCAGTCCACGATCCAGACGCCCGGCTGGGTCAGCCGGATGTTCGGGTTCCGGCTCGGCCGCCGGAAGGAGCAACCGTGAACCCGATGGTGAAGGCCGAAGGCGTCTGCAAGCGGTTCGGCAGCCTCGAAGTGCTCAAGGGCATCGATCTGGAGGTCCAGCCCGGTGAGGTGATGTGCATCATCGGGCCGTCCGGATCGGGCAAGTCGACGTTCCTGCGCTGCATCAACCACTTGGAGAAGGTGGACGCGGGCAGGCTGTCGGTGGACGGCGATCTGGTCGGCTACGAGCAGCGTGGCGACAAGCTCTACGAGCTGAGGGAAAACGAGGTCGCCCAGAAACGCCAGGAGATCGGCATGGTCTTCCAGCGGTTCAACCTGTTCCCGCACATGACCGCGCTCGAGAACGTGATCGAGGCACCGGTGCAGGTCAAGGGCGAGAGCAAGGCATCGGCCCGTGAGCGTGGGGTTGCCTTGCTGCACCAGGTCGGCCTCGGCGACAAGACGACGAGCTACCCGCGTCAGCTCTCCGGCGGCCAGCAGCAGCGGGTCGCGATCGCCAGGGCGCTGGCGATGCAACCCAAGCTGATGCTGTTCGACGAGCCGACCTCCGCTCTGGACCCGGAGCTGGTCGGCGAGGTGCTCAGTGTGATGCGTCAGCTCGCCAAGGACGGCATGACCATGGTGGTGGTCACGCACGAGATGGAGTTCGCTCGTGAGGTCGCCGACTCCGTGGTGTTCATGGACGGCGGTGTGGTCGTCGAGTCCGGCCCGCCGGAGGACGTGATCCGGTCGCCGAAACACGAGCGCACGAAGGCCTTCCTTGCTCGAGTGCTGAAGAAGGACTGACGGACTTTGTCGGTGAACCGTGGTGGCTCCTCCCCCGAGGAGCCGCCACTCGACGTGTCCGACCCACATCCCGGCAAATGGGCGCACATGGCCGCCGGGGACGTGGTCCGCAGGGTGATCGAGCCGGACGGCGCCGGCCTGCGCTGGCGCCGCAGGCCGGCCAGCCCGCCGGTGATCGTGGTCGAGGACAAGTTCCTGACCGGCACGTTGAACCTGCGGGCACTGGAGTTCCCCTACGTACTCGAGTTCCACCGGTGCCGGTTCGAACAGGCGCCGGACCTGCGTCAGGCCAAACTGGCTGGCCTGGAGTTCCTGGACTGCTGGTTGCCCGGCCTGCAGGCCAAGAACATGCGCTGCGACAACGATCTGGTGCTCGCGTCGACCACAGTGGACGGTTCGATCGATTTCGTCGACACCCAGATCGAGGGGTCGCTGAACCTGACCGGCAGCAAGATCGGCAACCGCACCGGGCGTGCCTTGAACGCCGACCGGCTGGTACTCGCCGGTGCCTTGCTGGCCAACAACGTGCTCGCACGCGGTGAGATCCGGATGCCGGGGCTGCGCGCGGGCGGCAATGTGAACTTCTCCGGCGCGGTCTTGGACAACCCGGAAGGGTACGCGCTCAACGGCTATGGTCTCCAAGTCGGCGGAAACCTGTTGTGCGGCATCGATGTCACGACCGGAGCGCGCTTTTCCTCGACCGGCTGGCTGTTCCTGCCCGCGACCCGCGTGGAGAGCGACTTCTCGTTGCGTGGCGCGGAATTGAACCACGGTCACACCACTGGGGTGGAGATCACCGGTGATCCGGGGTTCGACGTGACCGCGACGCTGATCGCCGACCGGCTCAGGGTGGAGGGAAACCTCGAACTGGACCGTGGCCTGCGGTCCAACGGCACAATGCGGATCGTCAACGGAGTGATCGGCGGGTCTTTGCGACT
Source organism: Kibdelosporangium aridum (assembly GCF_900176515.1). Classification (GTDB taxonomy): domain Bacteria; phylum Actinomycetota; class Actinomycetes; order Mycobacteriales; family Pseudonocardiaceae; genus Kibdelosporangium; species Kibdelosporangium aridum. Next base: position 1,231,527 of record NZ_FWXV01000002.1, on the reverse strand, counting down.
GTCCAGTGCGGACATCGACGTGTCCGACGAGCAGGAACCGCCGTGGCCGCACCGGGCCTTGCACCTCGACGGCACGCAGATCAGCGGCGACTTCGACGCGCGGTCGATCAGGCTGGCCGGTCAGGCACGCATGGTCGACGTGACGATCAGCGGCAACCTGCTGCTTGACGGCGCGAACCTGCGTAACCCCGAATCGGACGTGATCCTCGGCAGGCGGTTCAGCGTCGGCGGCAACCTGGACGGCCGATTCGTCGAGGCTGCGGGCTGTCTTTCCTTGCAGGGCGCCAAAATCGGCGCGAACATGGACCTGCGTGGCACCCGGCTGATCGAGCCGGGCAAGAACATGCGGACCGGTGATGTGGCACCGTCGGTGGACATCCGTGCCGCGACCATCGGCCGCGACTTGATTCTGGCCGCGGGGCACCGTCCATTCGCGGCCCATGGCGGCGTCCGGATGCACCGCGCGGAGATCGGCCGTGAGGCCAATTTCGACGGTGCGATCCTCGGCTCCGGCCTCGGCGGGACAGCGTTGAACGCCCACGGCATGGTCGCCCAGGAACTCGTACTGACCGTCGGGCAGGCACCCCGTGGCCGCGTCACCCTGCGGCACGCGCGCTGCGCATCGTTGGCGGACAACGAGAAGTTCTGGGACGGCACCGGCCGGATCGACCTGGAGGACTTCCGGTACGAGGCGCTGGCCGTACCCATCGACCTGAAGGACGACAAGAAGGTCCGCACCCGATTACGGTGGCTGCGCAACTCGATGCAAGGCCACTACAGCCCGGGCCCGTACGACCAACTCGCGGCCGTGTTCCGGGCGACCGGAAACGAAGAACACGCGCACACAGTGCTGATCGAGAAGCACAAATGGCGTTATGTCGCACTGGCAGAAGGTATGCGGGTGTTGTGGCCAGGCGTCCGGTTCTGGAGCTGGCTGCAACGGTCGATGGTCGGCTACGGCTACCGGCCGACCCGCGCATTGGTCTGGTTGTTGGTGTGCCTGGTCCTTGGCAGTGTCTGGTTCGGACTTCGGGGCGAGCCGAACGAGATCAACTCGGACGACACGTTGATCTGGAACCCGGTGCTCTACACCTTGGACCTGCTCGTGCCGATCATCGATTTCGGCAACAAGAATCGCTGGCAGGCGCCGGGAGCCTCACAATGGGTGGCGACCGGGCTGATCGCGACCGGCTGGATATTGGCGACCACCGCAGCGGCAGGCCTGACCCGGATGCTCAGACGCAACTAGGGGTGCTTTCGTGGAACCCACCGCGACCGGCCAGATCACAGTGGACGCCACGCCGGAGACGGTCTACCAGTTGATCAGCGACCCGGCATCACTGGCCGGAATAGCCGAGGAGACGGTGGACTGCAAACTGCTGGACGGCGCGGCGTCGGCGACCGTCGGAACACGCTTCCGCGGCGTGAACCGCCGAGGCTTCCGCCGCTGGTCAACGGTGTCCACAGTGACCGACGCCGCACCAGGGCGCCAGTTCGCCTTCAACGTGGCCTCCCTCGGCATCCCAGTGGCCCGCTGGGACTACTCGATCACCCCCAGCGAAACCGGCTGCGTAGTCACCGAAAGCACATGGGACCGCCGCCCACGCTGGTTCCTCGGCCTGGCCTACCTGGCAACAGGAGTATCCGACCGAGCAACGGTGAACAAGGAGAACATCGCCCGTACCCTGCAGCGCCTCAAGGAGAAAGCCGAGGCATGACAACCCCGCTACTGATCATCGACGCGGCCAATGTGGTCGGCTCAGTCCCCGACGGCTGGTGGCGCGATCGCTTCGGGGCGACTGAGCGCCTCCGCGACAAACTGGCCTCCCTGCCATCTTCTGGCGTAGCCGGCATCGAACCACCCGTGGACGTAGTGATGGTCGTCGAAGGCAAGGCCCGCGGTGTGGAGTCATCGGACACGATCCGCGTCGTCGCCGCCCCCAAATCGGGCGACGGCGATGACGCTATCGTCGACCTCGTCCGCACCGAAGGCACGGACAGGAGTTGCTACGTCGTCACCGCTGACCGCGGCCTGAAAGCCCGCGTCATCGAACTAGGCGCATCCGTCCTCGGCCCCAGCACCGTCCGCTGACGGCGGCTGAGCCAGCAGGTCTGCCGCGGCCCGCGCGGCCGAGGCGATCTGCGGCCAATCCGGGTGCTCGAGGTAGCCGATGTCGTTCTTCGCGCCGACCGCCCGCACCAGGTCGAGAAGGCTTCGGATGGCGTCGGCCTCGGCCTCGTCGCGCAGCAAGTGACCAATGGCGGACGTCGGGTCGCTGAGTACGTCGTCGCGCAGCATCCACTCGAACCAGCTGGTCAGGATCCAGTCGACGACCCTGGGCCCGGTGGTCTCACTGATGACGGTGAGCCGCTCGACGAGTTCGATCCGACGAGCCTGGTGCTGGACGCCGCCCTGGGCGTCGCTGATCCGATTCCAGTACTGGGAGATCCGCTCGGCTTCCTCCTTGACCGGCCAGGCGCTGCCGAGTTCCCGCAGCACCGCCGGGCTGTAGACGCCCTGGACCCGGAAGTTGGTCAGATGCCTGCGCTCGACGACCATCCGGACCAGGCGACGACCACCGCGGTGGCGGCCGAGGACTTCGATCCTGTCGCCGCCGTACCCCCAGAACGGGGACACCAGCCACAGTTTGGTGCCGGGCGAGAAGTGCTTCAGGCCGGTCCGCACGTCCTGCCCGCCACGGCCGTGCGAGGTCAGGGCTGCCACGTTGGCGACCACACACCAACGCAGTTCGTCCGTTTCCTCCATGCGTGTCAGTATTCCGACGCCGCCGGTGCAGCGTCGTCCGGTTTTCCTCCCGTCCGAGGACTAGCAGACCCAACGCGGTGTGGGCACAGGAACAGCCGTGACCAGGGCGGTGTTCACTGTAGGTGTGACCTCTTCGATCAAGCGGAAGGCTCGGGTGCGTGCGCCTGAGCTCGTCGGCCGCGGCTGGCTGAACACCGGCGACAAGGACGTCAAGCTCGCCGACGTGCGCGGCAAGATCGTGCTGCTGGACTTCTGGACGTTCTGCTGCATCAACTGCCTACACGTGCTGGACGAGCTGCGGCCGTTGGAAGACGAGTTCGCCGACGTCCTGGTGACGATCGGGGTGCACTCGCCGAAGTTCGTGCACGAGGCCGACCCGGACGCGCTGGAAGCCGCGGTCGACCGCTACGAGGTCCACCACCCGGTGCTCGACGACCCTGAGCTCACGACCTGGCAGAACTACGCGGTCAAAGCCTGGCCGACGCTCGTGCTCATCGACCCCGAGGGCTATGTCGTGCACGTGGCGGCGGGTGAGGGCCACGCGGAAGCACTCGATCGGGTGATTCGTGAGCTGGTCAAGGAACACGACGCCAAAGGCACGCTGCACCGCGGCGACGGGCCCTACACCCCGCCGGAGCGGCAGCACACCGAGCTGCGGTTCCCGTCGAAGGTTGTTGTTACGCCACAAGGGACTCTGCTCGTCGCGGACGCCGCCAACCACAGCGTCGCCGAGCTTGAAGCCGATGGCGAGACGCTGATCCGGCGGATCGGGACCGGCCAAAGAGGACGGACCGACGGCGCGGCGCCCGAATTCGCCGAGCCGTCCGGGATTGCTTTGCTGCCAAGCGAAATCGCCGAGCAGACCGGCTATCACGCGGTCGTCGCCGACACCGTCAATCACCTTCTGCGTGGGTTGAACCTCGACACCGGCGAGGTCACCACCATCGCGGGCACGGGTGAGCAGTGGCGCAACGGCCCCACCGACGGACCCGCCACCGAGATCGACCTCTCCAGCCCGTGGGACGTCGCCTGGTGGGACGGCAAGGTCATCATCGCGATGGCGGGCAACCACACGCTCAGCGCGTTCGACCCGATCACGCACACTGTCTCCCGATACGCCGGAACGACTGTCGAGGGCTTGAACGACGGCCCGGCGAGCGAGGCGTTCTTCGCGCAGACTTCCGGCCTCGCCGCGACCGAGGACCGCTTGTGGCTCGTCGACTCAGAAACGTCCGCACTGCGGTGGATCGACAACGACCACGTCGTGCACACCGCGATCGGCAAGGGCCTGTTCGACTTCGGCCACCGCGACGGCGACAGTGACCAGGCGCTGTTGCAGCATCCGCTTGGTGTCACGGTTCTCGGCGACGGCAGCGTGGCGATCGCGGACACGTACAACGGGGCAATTCGGCGGTACGACCCGGAAACCGGACAGGTGTCGACCCTCGCCGACGGCATCAAAGAGCCGTCCGGTGCCGCGATCGTCGACGGCAAGCTCGTGGTCGTCGCCTCGGCCGCGCACCGGCTCGAATGGCCCGTCTCACCCGGCGACAACGAGCAGCTGGTCGCGGGCAAGGCGCACCAGGTCAAGCGGCCGCCGACGATCCTGGCGCCCGGCGAGGTCGAACTGACTGTCGTCTTCCAGCCACCGCCGGGACAGAAACTTGACGAACGATACGGCCCGTCGACCCGGCTGGAGATCACGTCGTCACCGCCGGAACTGCTGGTCGAAGGCGCGGGAACGACGACAACACTCACTCGGCGGCTTGTATTGGCCACGGATGTCGACATGGGTGTGCTGCATGTCGTCGCACAGGCCGCGAGCTGCGATGACGATCCCTCGATCGAGCACCCCGCATGCCGTCTGACCAGGCAAGACTGGGGCGTGCCCATCCGGATGGATGAGGGTGGCCTGCGGCGTTTGCCGCTGATGTTGGGCGGAATGGACGACTGATAAGGTGCCGTGCGCTTATCAGGCCCATCGGGCGGACAAGTACGATTCGCCTTGTGTCCGAACTCAAACTCGAGATCCAGATGCTGCACGACCGCGTGCTCGTGCGGATCTCGCCCGAGGATGGGGAACGGCGAAGCACAGGCGGCATCGTCATCCCGGCAACCGCGCAGATGGCGCGCAGGCTGGCGTGGGGTGACGTTCTGGGGGTCGGCAACAGCGTCCGGCAGGTCAAAGTCGGCGACCGGGTGTTGTTCAACCCCGAGGACCAGCTCGAAGTCGAGGTGCAGGCGCAGACCTACCTGGTCATGCGTGAGCGCGACGTACACGCCATCGCCAGCGAACGCACCGAACACGGAACCGGGCTGTACCTGTAGTCCCGCGGAGGATTGAGCCTTGCCGGAACAGCACAACTGGCCGGAGTCGCACAGCGAGCAGACGGACGTTTTACCAGCCGTCCACACCTCGCCGTCGACGCCTGCCGTTGACCCGACGGTCGTGCACAACATCCCCCCGTTCCAGGCCACGTCCGCGTACGACGAGCCGACGGTTCGGTGGGGCGACCAGCAGCCGGCAGCGGCTGAGCAACCGGCCGACCGCAAGAAGAAGAACTTGCGGAAACCCGCGCTCGTGGCGGGCGCGGTCCTCGGTGTGCTCGGTGTGCTCTACCTGACGGACCTGTTGTCCAGCCAGGGCGACGTCCCGCGTGGTGTCACGGTCGCGGGTGTCGAAGTCGGCGGGCTCACGCGCGCGGCGGCGGAGAAGAAGCTCCGCGAGGAGATCGAGCCGCGGCTCAACCAGCCGATCCAGCTCAAGGCCGGCGACTACACGACCGAACTGGAGCCGTCGAAGGCCGGGCTGACCCCGGACTGGGCCAAGACGCTGGACGCCGCGGGCGAACAGCCGATCAACCCGATCACCCGGCTCACGTCGTTCTTCAACAACCGCGAGGTCGGCTTCACGACCCAGACCGACCAGCAGGCGCTGGCCACCGCGGTTGAAGAAGTCCGCAGCAAAGTCGACCAGGACACCGTCGAAGGCAGCATCAAGTTCGACGGCGCCACTCCGTCGGTCGTGGAAGCCAAGCAGGGCCGCAAGCTCGACACCAAGGGCGCGTCCGACCAGATCGTCGCGGAATGGGTCAACGGGCGGGCGATCCAGCTGCCGGTCGCGCTGACCGAGGTGAAGGTCTCTCGCGAGGCCGTGCAGGCCGCGTTCGAGAACGCCAAGATCGCCACGTCCAAGCCGTTCGTGCTGAAGGGCGAAGGCAAGGACGCGACCCTGAACCCGACCCAGATCGCTGCGGCGCTGCGCTTCGAGCCAGTGGACAACAACCTGGTCGCGAAGGTCGACAACGCCAAGGTCGTCGAGGCTGCCGATCCCCAGCTGAAGTCCACGCAGAAGGAAGGCAAGGACGCCACCATCGTCTTCGAAGGTGGCAGGCCGACCGTGCACCCGTCGGAGGACGGCAAGACGATCAACTGGGACCCGAGCCTCGTACCGTTCGCGGAAGCCGTGCAGAAGCAGGACGCGCGTGAGCTGAAGCTGCAGTACACGACGAAGCCCGCGAAGGTGACCACCGAGCAGGCCAACGCGTTGGGGATCAAGGAGGTCATCGGCGAATTCACCACCGGTGGCTTCGCCGCGGACTCCGGCGTGAACATCCGGACGGTGGCCCAGAAAGTCAACGGCGCGATCGTCAAACCAGGCGACACGTTCAGCCTCAACGGTTTCACCGGCCCCCGCGGCACCGCACAGGGCTACGTCGAAGCAGGCGTGATCAAGGACGGCGCCCCAGGCCGCGAGGTCGGCGGCGGCATCTCCCAGTTCGCGACGACGCTCTACAACGCGTCGTACTTCGCGGGCCTGAAGGACGCGGGCCACAAGGAACACAGCTACTACATCAGCCGCTACCCGAAGGCTCGTGAAGCGACGGTGTTCCAGGACCACGCAGGCCACAGCGTGATCGACCTGAAGTTCACCAACGACGCCCAGACCGGCATCGCGATCCAGACGGCGTGGTCACCAGGCTCGATCACGGTGCGGATCTGGGGAACGAAGCGCTACAACATCGAGTCGATCACCGGCGCCGAAACCAACCCAACCCCACCGGCGGAAAAGCCAGGCCCGGCGCAGAACTGCAAACCCAGCAACGGCGCACACGGCTTCACCGTGACCGACACAAGAGTCTTCAAAGACCTCAACGGCCGCGAAATCCGCCGCGAGAACCGCACGATGAAGTACAACCCCCAACCCAAGATCACCTGCCCACCACCAGCGTGATCAACGGTTCGATGAAAACAGCCACCCCGCGGGGTGGCTGTTTTCATTCCAAGCCCCTGTTGACCGTCCTGACCGTACAAATGGACCGTTCGCAAATCTGGTTGTCCACAACCAACGAGTAACCCCTTTGACCAGGCATTATCCCCGGTAGACTGGCCTGGGGTCGTCCCCCCGGGAGTGGTGGGGGATGTCCTTTTCTGGGGGTTGGGGTTGTCAAAGTCGCTGGTGCAGCGCGGACCGCAATTGGGCCTTTTCGTGGTGTGAAGGTGATTGTCTCGGCGCGGCAGCACGAGGGTGGCTCCACCCGGTGCGACCGGCTTCCTTGTGCGGTAGCACAGGGGTGGGCTTCGGGGGTGTTCCCTCCGGTATGGCCTGGGCTTTGCCAACCACGGGGTGTCAGGAGGTCGGCCGACGCAACCCAGCACACAGCGAAAGCGATACCGACCTCTTGACGCACCGTGGTTCCGTCAGGCAGGCCGTACCGGAGGGGACGCCCGCGCTCAGACAACGAGGGGGAAATTCGAGCTGAAAGCCCTCTCCCTCTGGGTGGCCTCCCTGCCATTCTTTTCAGAAGCCCGGAACCCGAGCTGTACGCCTGAGTGAAAGCCGCCTGCACAAGCCGCCGCCTGGATCCCAGCTGAACCTTGAAATCTAGGTGCTGAAAGACGCAGCAAGGAGGCCACCAAGAGGAGAGGGGCGCCCTCCCTTCCTCCCGTCCGGCCTGCCCGATGGGAACCATGGGTGTCAAGGGGCCCGTTTGGCTTTCGTCCGGGGCTGGTTGTCGTGGGCGGACCCCTTGACACCCATGGTTTGCGAAGCACAGGCCAGACGGGAGGAAGGGAGCACGAAGCACCAGCCCGCGCTAACGCGCCATAAAGGACGGCGGCGATCCGTATAGCCATCGCTGTGGTTGCTTCTCGTAGGCGGATCACCGCCGAAGCTATGTCCCTGCAGCGCCCTTTTCCTCGCCGCGGGAGCGGGGGCTTATAGGGGTCAGAACGCCGCTTCAGGCAACTCCATCAGGGAGTTGTCGGCTGCTTCGACGATCTTGCGGCTGGCCGAGAGTTCGGGCAGGACGTTGCGGGCGAAGAATGACGCCACGGCGACCTTGCCTTCGTAGAAGGCCTTGTCCTTCGCGGACACCTCACCGGACAGTGCCTTGAGTGCCACCTCCGCCTGGCGCAGCAACAGCCAGCCGATCAGCAGGTCGCCTGTGGACAGCAACAGCCTGACCGTGTGCTGGCCGACCTTGTTGATGTTCTGCGGGTCTTCCTGCGAGGAGGTCAGGAAGCCGATCAGCGCGCCGATGATGCCCTGCACGTCCTCGAGTGCCTGCTTCAGCAGCGCTCGCTCTTCCTTCAGGCGGCCGTTTCCGCCTTCGGCCGACAGGAATTCGTTGATCTGGCCCGCGATTGCCGCCAGCGCCTGGCCCTTGTCCCTGACGATCTTGCGGAAGAAGAAGTCCAGCGACTGGATCGCCGTCGTTCCTTCGTACAGCGAGTCGATCTTCGCGTCCCTGATGTACTGCTCGATCGGGTAGTCCTGCAGGAAGCCCGAGCCGCCGAGGATCTGCAGCGACTGGGTCAGCTGCTCGTATGCCCGCTCCGAACCCACGCCCTTCACGATCGGCAGCAGCAGGTCGTTCACGCGTTCGTTCAGGTCCGTGTCCTCGCCGAGCGAGATCCGGTCCTGGAAGGTCGCCGTGTACAGGTAGACCGCGCGCAGACCCTCCGCGTACGCCTTCTGCATCATCAGGCTGCGGCGCACTTCGGGGTGGTTGGTGATGGTCACGCGAGGCGCCGCCTTGTTGAGCATGTTCGGCAGGTCCGCGCCCTGCACGCGCTCCTTGGCGTAGTCCAGCGCGTTCAGGTATCCCGTCGACAGGGTCGCGATCGCCTTCGTGCCGACCATCATCCGGGCGTACTCGATCACCTGGAACATCTGCGCGATGCCGTTGTGCACGTCGCCGAGCAGCCAGCCCACCGCCGGGGTGCCGTGCTGGCCGAAGGTCAGCTCACACGTGGCCGAGGCGTTCAGGCCCATCTTGTGCTCGACGTTGGTCACGAAGGCGCCGTTGCGCTCGCCCAGTTCGCCCGTCTGCGAGTCGAAGTGGAACTTGGGTACCAGGAACAGGCTCAGGCCCTTGGTACCCGGCCTGGTCTCGATTCCGGGCCCCTCCGGCCGCGCGAGCACCAGGTGCATGATGTTCTCGGTCATGTCCTGGTCGGCCGACGTGATGAAGCGCTTCACGCCGTCCAGGTGCCAGCTGCCGTCCTCCTGCAGCACGGCCTTGGTCCGCGCCGCGCCGACGTCGGAGCCGGCGTCGGGCTCGGTCAGCACCATGGTGGCGCCCCAGCCGCGCTCGATCATGATCTCGGCCCAGTGCTTCTGCTCGTCGTTGCCGTTGCGGTGCACGACCTCGGCGAAGTTGGGGCCTGCCATGTACATGAAGATCGCCGGGTTCGAGCCGAGGATCAGCTCGGCCGCCGCCCAGGTCACCGACGGCGGGATGCCAAGGCCGCCGAGCTCGTTGCTCAGGCCGATCCGGTACCACTCGCCGTCCCACACCGCCTGGTAGGACTTCTTGAAGCTCTCGGGGAGCGTCACCGAGAAGGTCTTGGGGTCGTACGTGGTGCCCTTGCGGTCACCCTCGACGAAAGACTCCGCCAGCGGGCCGGTGGCCAGCTTGTTCAGCTCCGACAGCACGCCACGCGCGGTCTCCTCGTCCGCTTCGGCGAACAGGCCGGTGCCGAGCCGCTCCTGGACGTTGAACACCTCGAAGAGGTTGAACTCCAGGTCGCGAACGTTGCTCTTGTAGTGGGCCATTGGGTCGCTCCCCTGTGTGTCTGCGTTTCCGGGGCAGGCTTGTGCTACTCGCCGGTAACAACAGGATATTACTTGCCGGTAACCTGGGCAAGCCAATCCCGCCGATGTGGTGAAGGAAACCCTGGTGATCCGGGATCAGTAGGGGTGGTCTTCCTGGTTCACCGTGAGCACACCGGACCGGAACGCGACCGCCACGGCGTGCGTGCGGTCCCGTGCGGACAGCTTGCGCAGGATGCTCTTCACATGAGTGCGGACGGTCTCCACAGATACGTACAGCACCTTGGCGATCGCCTGGTTCTCCAAGCCGTCCGCGATCAGCTGCAGCACCTGGTACTCACGCCGGGACAGCGGCTGCTGGCCCTGGTTGGCCGGGATCGGCCCGCCGCCCTTGCTCTTGGCTGAGCCGAGCGCGGGCGCCAGCGTGGGATCGATGTACCGGCGCTCGGCATGCACTCGCTGAATCGCCTGGATCAGTTGCGGCGGCTCACTGCGCCGGGAAATCACGCCGTGCACGCCTGCCGCGATCGCGCCCGCGATGTACTGCGTGTTGCGCTGCGTCTCGCGGATCATCAGCAGCACGCCGAGATCAGGGTCGTTGCCGATCAGCATCCGGGACAGGTGCCAGCGCGGGTCCAGCCCGGAGTCGATGATCACCGCGTGCGGCCGGAAGCGTTCACACAGCTGCAGCGCGGCGTGCGGACTGCCCGCGGCGCCGACCCACCGCAGTCCACGGGTCCGCATCACAAGTGCGGACAGCCCTTCGCGGACGAGCGGAACCGAGTCGACCAAGGCGATCCCCAGTCCGCCTTCTGTCGACCGCCCGGTGACAACCGCTCCTGTCGGCCGCACCTGGCGGTGGTCGATGTTGTTCGCCATCCACGCCTCCACGCCGGGTCACTCGTCCGATAGTGCGACGTCAGGACACCTGACTCGTGACGTTGTCGGCGTCTGTGACCGCCGGTAACACAAAAACTCACCCCCACGGGTGATAACAGATGTCCGTTTCCCGACCTGTGGACCGGAACAGTCCCGCCCGTCGGGGCGTTGGTCAGGCATGGAGATGATGTGGGGCGTGTCACTCCCCGCGCTCGCCGTGTTGCTCATCGGCCTCGCGATCCTGGAGTTGGTCTGGCGCCGGATCCGGCGCTCACGCAAGTCCGGCGCGCCCTTCTCGGGAGTGGCCTTCGACGAGTTCACGGCGTTCCTCCAGGGCAGCAAGCGGGTCGAGCTCGAGCAGCGCGTGACGCATTCCCTGATGCGCGAGGAGGAGCAGGACGGAGCACCACCCCACCTTGTAGATCTCGACCGTGGCGTGGTCTTCCTCAATCGCCCAGACGGTGACAGCAAGAACTAGAACACGTTACAGTTGTCCTTCCTGGCAGTGCGGGGAAGGACGGCATGCTGATGAAGTTCACGGTCGCCATCGCGTTGAGTCCGCTCGATCAGCTGACCGAGCTCGCGCGTACCGCACAGGAGTGCGGATACTCGGCGATTGCCTTGCCAGACTCGATTTTCTACCCGGAGAAGGTCGCAGCGGACTATCCATACACACCGGACGGTTCGCGGTTCTGGAACGCCGAGACGCCGTGGGTCGACCCGATGGTCGCGGCCGCGGCGATGGGTGCCGTCACCGATGAGATCAGGTTCTACACACAAGTACTCAAACTCGGGCCGCGCAACCCGCTGCTGCTCGCTCGCCAGGTCCAGTCCGTCGCCTGTCTGACCAACAACCGGTTCGGTCTTGGTGTCGGCATCGGCTGGACGCCCGAGGAGTTCGAGTGGTGCGGCGCGCCGTTCGAGAACCGCGGCGCGCGGGTCGACGAGTCGATCGAGGTGCTCAAGCTGGTGCTCGGCGGTGGCATGGTCGAGTACCACGGCCGGTTCTTCGACTTCGACAAGCTGCAGATGAGCCCGGCCCCCACCGAGCGGGTGCCGATCTACGTCGGCGGGCACACCGAGCGCGGTCTGCGCCGGGCGGCGAGGGTCGGCGACGGCTGGAGCTCGGCGATGATCAAGTTCGACGACCTCAAGGCCACCATCGAGCGCCTCGCCCAGTTGCGCGCCGAGTACGAGCGGGCCGATGAGCCCTTCGAGATCCAGTCCGTGTGCATCGACCGGTTCGGTGTGGACGGATACCGCCAGCAGGCGGATATCGGTGTCACAGACGTGCTCGTGGCGCCGTGGGTGTTCTACGGCGTCGGGATGGACGGCGATCTGGCCGCCAAGAAGGACGGCATGAAGCGCTTCGCCGACGAGATCATGCACAAGATCTGAAAGGACAGCCATGACCGCCGTGAGTTGGCAGGCGACCGAGACCGAGCACCCAGCCCGTGACGCCTCGCGCAAGTCGATGAGCGCGGTGAGCCGGGGCGCGAAGGAGGAATGGGTGGCCCTGTTCGCGCCCGACGCCGTGATCGAGGACCCGGTCGGCAAGTCACCGATCGACCCGACCGGGCTCGGGCACCACGGGCACGAGGCGATCCGGGCGTTCTGGGACAAAACAGTCGCCACGGTCGAGCGGTTCGAGTTCGACGTCGTGGACTCGTTCGCCGGTGGGAACGAGGTCGCGAACATCGGCACGATCCACGTGTATCTGCCCGGTGACATGCGGATGGACACCCAGGGGGTGTTCGTCTACCGGGTCGGCGACGACGGGTTGATCGTGTCGTTGCGGGCGTTCTGGGAGATGGACCGGGCACTGGGAACGCTGCGCAAAGCTAACGGTTCATCTACATGAAACCGAATCACGAATGTGACTCAGTTGTGGCCTAGACCTTCCCCATCGCTGTCACGCATCCGTAAGACGTACGTCACAAGCCGCGCGCTTGGTCGACGTTGGAGGTGCGATGGGCACACTGGACTGGGCAGTCGTTGTCGGATACTTCTTCGTGATGGTGGCTATCGGCGTCTGGTCGAAGAGCCGGGTCGCCAACACGGCTGACTTCTTCACCGCAGGCGGCAAGATGCCGTGGTGGTTGTCCGGAATCTCCCACCACATGTCCGGCTACAGCGCCGTCATGTTCGTGGCGTTCGCCGGCGAGGCCTACCGATACGGCCTCACGGTCTACGTCTGGTGGGCGCTGACCATCGGTGTCGGTGTCGGCATCGGTGCCTGGCTGTTCGCACCGCGCTGGAACCGGTTGCGATCCAAGTACAACGTGCGCTCGCCACTGGAGTACCTGGCGAAGCGCTACAACGTGCCCACCCAGCAGGTGCTCGCATGGTCGGGCTCGCTGCTCAAGGTGGTCGACATCGCGGCCAAGTGGGCGGCCGTGGCCGTGCTGCTGCGCGGTTTCGCCGGTGTCCCGATCACCTGGGGCATCATCCTGATCGGCGCCGTGACCATGGTCTACTCGGTGATCGGTGGCCTGTGGGCGGACGCGCTCACCGACTTCGGCCAGTTCATCATCCAGGCCGTGGCCGGCTTCGCGATGTTCGGCGCGGTGATCGCCCACTTCGGCGGCATCTCGTGGATCTGGGAGATGTGGGGCGACCTGCCCCCGCAGAACAGCCAGCCGCTGGCCGGGCCGTACACGATCACGTTCTTCCTGGCGCTCTTCCTGATCAAGACGCTGGAGTACAACGGCGGCATGTGGAACCTGGCGCAGCGCTACATGGCCGCGCCGGACGGTTCCGCCGCACGCCGCTCGGCCGCGCTGTCCAGCGTGCTGTGGCTGGTCTGGCCGCTCGTGCTGTTCCTGCCCATGTGGGCGGCGCCGCTGATCGTGCCGAACCTGAAGAACGGCGACGACGCGTACGTCGCGATGGGCATCCAGATGCTGCCCGCCGGGCTGATCGGTCTGGTGCTCGCCGGGTTCTTCTCGCACACGATGGCGATGGTGTCCTCGGACGCCAACGTGATCTCCGCGGTGATCACCCGCGACATGCTGCCGAGGATCTGGAAGGGCGCGTCGCGGATGGCCGAGGCGGCCAAGCTCCAATTGGCCCGGATCACCACGTTCCTGTTCATCGCGGCCAGCATGCTGATCGCGATCAGTACCAGCGGTACCGGCGTGGTGATCAAGATCGTGGTCGACGTGGTCGCGGCGACAGTCGGCGTGATCGGTATCCCGCTGATGCTCGGCCTGCTGCCCTGGTTCCGCCGCTCCGGCCCGCGTGCCGCGTTGTCGGCGGTGCTGCTCGGCCTTGGTGTCTGGGCGGTGCTGTTCATCTCGCAGAAGAGCGGCGTGACGGTGTCCAAGGAGGCGCTGGTCGCCTACCCGATTCTCGTCTCGACGGTCGTCTACGTCCTCGGTGGACTGTTCTTCCCTGAGCGCACCGAGCAGCGGGACGAACTGATCGACACGCTCGAATCGGACGATCCGGCACCCGCGGTGGCGAGCACCAAGTAAAAGCAGTTGCCAACCGGATTGGCAACGACGGCTGTGGGCGGGGAGTCGACTTCCCGCCCACAGTGCTGTACTGACCCGGATGGACCAGTCGCCCGGCGTGCGAATGGTCCAAAGTGGATCGGGTGCGTCCGGTGCAACGTTTCGCCTGCTAAGACATTTCGCTACCGTGCAACCCGTGGCTGAAGAGGGAGCGAAACTGGGGCAGCCGCCTCACCCGATCGACCCACGCGAGCTGCGAGTGTCCGACGCCGAGCGCGAACACGTGGCAGGCCTGCTGAACAAGGCGCTGGCCAGGGGCCTGATCGACCTCGACGGCTTCGCCGAGCGGTTGGGTGCCGCGCTGGCGGCGAAGACCAGAGCCGAACTGAACACCGTTGTCATTGACTTACCCGGAGTCGTCGTCCGGAACGCGCCGAACGGCCGTGGCGATTGACCGGTACGACATGGAACCGTGAGCCGGTCGCCCGAGTCACTCATGATGAGGCGCCGGAAACGGCAACAAGGAGACACGCCGCTCTCGACGTCTGACGCTTTGTGATTGACTCGTGACGGCAAGCATCTAAGGTCCCGTCAGTCTGGATATCAGCGGGGCGCATATAAGGGGTCAGTGAGTGACGGAGGCACCAGGGCGAGCGACGTTCCGAGACGTCTTCGCCGTACCGGAGTTCCGGGCGCTGTGGTTCGCCGAGATCTTTTCCATGTTCGGCGACCAGATGGCGCGCGTCGCGCTGTCCGTCCTCGTCTTCAAGCAGACCGGCTCCGCCACGCTCACCGGGTTGACCTACGCGCTGACGTTCGCACCGTCGCTGCTCGGCGGGATCCTGCTCAGCAGCCTTGCCGACCGCTTCCCGCGGCGGAACGTGATGATCGCCGCCGACCTGATCCGATGCGTGCTGATCCTGCTGGTCGCGCTGCCCGGCGTGCCGTTCTGGATCATGTGCGTGCTCGTCGCCTCGGCCACCTTGCTCAACCCGTTGTTCAAGGCGTCCCAGCTGGCGATGCTGCCGGACATCCTCAAGGGCGACCGGTACATCACCGGCATGGCGATCCGCAACATCACCACGCAGTCGGCCCAGTTGGCCGGGTTCGCCGGTGGCGGTCTGCTGATCTCGCAGATCGACCCGAGGGTCGCGCTGGTGATCGACGCGGCGACGTTCGTGCTGTCCGCTGTGGTCCTGCGGATCGGCGTGCACTACCGGCCTGCCGCGGCGGCCAAGAACCAGCGGCCGTCGTTCCTCGGGTCCATCAGCCAGGGCAGCAAGCTGGTCTTCGCCGACCGGGGACTGCGTACCCTGCTGCTGATCACGTGGATGATCGGGCTGATCCCGGCTTACGACGGCATCGCGGCGCCCTACGCGGACGTGGTCGGGGGTGGCGCGATCGCCACCGGATTGATCTTCGCGAGTGACCCTTTGGGCAGCGTTTTGGGCGCTTTCATCTTCACCAGATGGGTACCGCCCGCACTGAAACCACGACTGCCCGCGGTGTTGGCCCTGGCATCGGCGGTGCCGTTGCTGTTGTGCTTCCTGCAACCAGGGCTGATCGCGTCACTGGTGTTGTTCGTGGTGTCAGGAGGGTTGAGTACCGTGGCGTTGATGCAGGCCACGGCTTCGTTGTCGCTTGGTGTGCCGGACAGGAGCCGGGCGCAGGCGATGGGTCTGTCGAACACCGGGTTGACCACCGTCATGGGTGTGAGCCCGTTGCTCGCAGGCGTACTGGCGGATCTGACGACGCCGCAGACCACGGTGGCGTTCTTCGGGGCCGCCGGGGTGCTCGTCACCATCCCGCTGGTGATCTCATGGCGTCGCAGTATCACCCGGGATCCGGGACGCTGGATTCACAGTGACACCACACCCACCAACAGCGGCTGATGTTCCGGTGGGTGTGGTGGTCGAGAGCGGCAGGAGGGGTCCTGACGCGGAGACATCACTGTTCCTTGGTGCTGGCCATTGGGTCTCACCTTTCCTGTGGTGTCCAGAAGAAAATACACACCTATGGCCCTTGTCGTCAGCCTGCTATCCGGTGGAAACTGTCCGTAAACGGGTAGTTCGCCTAGCGCGACAACGAGGGGTATTTTGGGGGACTGATGAAGGCTACGGAAGAACCGGCGAGGCGACAATGGGTGCCCGTCCGTGACTGGGCGTTGTGGAAACGACCACGACGCTGGATCACTTATACCCTCACCACCGAAGCAATCACCCTTGCCCTGACGATCTGGGCTGCTCTCTACTTTTCGGTCACTGACCAGCAGATTGGCACCTATGCTCTGCTCGCCGGACTGGGGGTCCTGCAGGCGGAGATCAGCCGGAAGATCGAGCGTGCCCGCCGCTCACTGAATGTTACGCCGCACATCAGTATGACGTCGGTCTGGATGCTGCCCGGCATCCTGCTGCTGCCGCCCCAACTGATCGCGCTGCTGAGCTTCACGCTGTACATGCACCTGGGCATCCGCACCTGGTTCGGCCTGCGGAACGTGGATCCGCACCGGACTGCGACCAACGCCACAACAGTCATCCTGACCTGTTTCATCGCCAACTTGGTCACCCACGCGCTGTTCGGCGCGGACCCGATGAACGCGACGCCTGGGGTGGCCGCGGGTGCGGTCTGCGTCGCCGGCGCGATGTACTTCCTGGTCAACACGGCTATCACCGGTGGTGGTCTGTACCTGGCCGCGCCGGAGAAGGCCAGCGTCAAGCGGATCGTCGGTACCTGGGACGACAACCTGCTGGACCTCGCCACGCTGTGCCTGGGCGGGATGATGGTCATGGCGATCATCAACCAGCCGCTGATGGGCCTGGTGATGTTCGTGCCGATGTTCGTGATGCAGCGCTCTGTGCTGGCCAAACAGCTGGAGGAGCTGGCGTCGACCGACCAGAAGACCGGCCTGCTCAACGCCACCGCCTGGCACCACCGCGGCAACCAGGAGCTGTCCAGGGCCAGCCGCACCGGCGGCGAGTTCAGCGTGATGATGATCGACCTGGACTACTTCAAGAAGATCAACGACACGTACGGCCACCTGGCCGGCGACGACATGCTGATCGCCCTTGCTGACCTGCTGAAACGCGAGACACGGGCGCATGACCTGGTCGGCCGGTTCGGTGGTGAGGAGTTCGTCGTCCTGCTGGCGGGTGCTTCCGAGCTGGAAGCGGTGGTCGCCGCCGAACGGCTGCGCATGCTCATCACCGAGCTCGTGGTGCACAGCAACACCAACGACGGCGAAGCGGTAGTGATCTCCGACCGCTCCGCGTCCATTGGTGTCGCCGCATATCCCGAGGCAGGTCAGACCCTCGACGAGGTCCTCGCCTCGGCGGACGCGGCAGTGTACGTAGCCAAAGAAAGCGGCCGAAATCGGGTCGTCGGTGTGGCCACGCGAGATACCGTCGCCGCCACTCCCGGTTAACGAGAACCCAGAATTACTTACACAAAGTAACCGCCGTCGCATTCCGTGCACGGCGGTTACTTTTTGTCCGCTCCCTTTAGCGGGTGATTGACAACCCGGGTGGAATGGCTGCCGGTTTGTTGTGAATTGCAAACCGAGACGTCGACAGGAATTAACGCCCAAAGAAAACAGAGTGATTGTGACCGCAGGCGCGGGCAAGATCTGATCGTGCTCTCTCAGTTTCGTTGGATCGACGGCCATGCCGACGTCTGGAGTGTCTTCCGTGATCCCGCCGCACTAAGCGAGATCGTCGCGGCTTTGGCCAAGCCGTTCCGTGGTTCCGGCGTGACGACGGTCGCCGGCATCGAGTCCCGGGGCTTCTTGCTCGGCGGCGCGGTCGCGGTGGCCATGGGCGTCGGCTTCACCGCCATCAGGAAGCAAGGGGCCATCTTTCCCGGCCCGAAGGTCCGGCGCGTGACTTCCGCGGACTACCGGGGCAATGAGACCGAGTTGCTGATGCAGCGGGCATCGCTCGCGCCCGGCGATCGCGTCCTGTTGGTCGACGACTGGATCGAGACCGGCAGCCAGGCCGCGGCCGCCCAGTCGATGATCGCCGAGTGCGGCGCGATGCTCGTGGGCGTCGCGGTCGTCATCGACGGCCTGCCCGATGACCGCCGCGCCCTGCTGCCGCCCGTACACGGGCTCGTGCGGCAGGACGCCCTCTAGAGCTGCACGTCCACGAAAGCGACCCCTATTCCGGTCACTGGCGGCCCGACGGGCGGCTTGCCAGTCACTGTGGCCAGGTTGGTCACGTCGTCCGTAGGGGCCGTCATCGTGCAGGTGTAATCGGCCTTGTCCTTCAGCTCGCCGATCGTGCGGGCGCAGTCCGGTGCGATGGCGTCTGTAACCGCGACATCGGCCAGCGGAACGTCGCCTGTGTTGCGGACGCTCACCGAGAACGTGACGGTGTCCCCTGGTTTGTACGGGCCGGCCGTGGTCAGCACGATCGAGATGCCCGGGTGAATGACCGTGTAGGCCGCGTCGTCGGTGGCAGTGACCGAGCGCTGGGTGATGTCGACGCCCGTCACGGTCGCTTTGGTCGTCGTGCCAACCGATCCAGCGACCTGCGTGCAGGTGTAGGTCTGCACGGCGCCTGCGAGGAGCTCGCCGACCTCCTTGGTGCAGTGCGGAATGTCATCGACGACCCCGACTTTGGCCAGCGGGGTGTCGCCGGTGTTCATGACGGTGATGGTGAACGTGACGGTGTCGCCTTGCCGCACCACACCTGGCGCCACGTCCTTGGTGATTCGCACGTTCGGCCGGATGACCTTGACCGCGGCTTCGGCTGTCGCGGTGACCCGCTTGCCGAGGCGGTCGGACGCGGCGGCTTCCGCGACGTTCACGTCGTCCGGCACGGGTGCTGTCGCCGTGCACGTGAATGTTGCTGGGGCGGAGAGCTTTCTGGCGCAGTCCGGCGTCTTGGCGTCGACGACTTCGATGTCGGTCAACGGGGTGTCACCCGCGTTGTCGACCTTGATGGTGAACGTGACCGGGTCGCCGACGCGGTATGCCGGTTTGTCCGCCTGTTTGGTGATCTTCACGGCCGGGTTCAGCACCTCGACGGGGACCGAAGCACCGCCGTCGACGTCACCGATCGACGTGCTGCCAGTGACTTTCACGGTGTGTTTGAAGTCGTCCTGCGGGGCCGTGACCTGGCATGTCACCGACTGGGACTGGCCAGGGTCGAGCGCGGCGATAGTCCCGCACCCTGCCTTGACGTCCTTGACGGGCACGGCGCCCGAGTTCGTGACGGTGATCGTGAACGTGACCTGATCACCTGGGTGCACCGCGGGTTTGTCCGCGGTCACGGCCACCTGCAACTCCGGCACCGCGACGGACATGGCCACGCTCTGCACGAGATAGCTGTCACCCGTCGTGGCGAAGCCCAAGTCCAGTGTTGTCGCACCGACCGGGATCGGCGCGGTGAAGGCCCGTGCGTCGACGCTGAAGTTGTTCAGGCTGCCGTTGGCTTGCGAGACAAAGAAATTCGAGCCCTTCGCGGTGTTGTCCACCAGGAACTGGTCACCGCCGATGCCCCAGTCGCCCTCGTACGCGGTCAACCCGAGCCGTACCTCCGGTGTCGCGGCCCGGAAACCGTTGACCTGCAACGTGGTCGTCGGCTCACCGGTGTTCTGGCGGACGTGCCCGTCGAACACGAACACCTGCCGCTTCGGCGCACCCGGCTCGCTGTACACGAGCGTCAGCGACCAGCCGCCCGCGCACCCGAAACCCTTGGGGGTCCACACGTTCGCGACCGTCACGGGTGTCGTCTCGGCGGTGAACGCCGCGGTCACATCGGCCGAAGCCGAGTAGAGCTGGCTCGATCCGCGATATGTGCCTGGCGGGTCGACCCGGAACGTCGTTGGGGTGACGTCCTTTGTCGTGGACCCGACGGTCAGCCGGATGGGCTGGCTCGGCGTGCCGCCCGGCAGGATCGCGGGCGTCTCCGACTCCCGCGCCTGACACATCTTCACGGTCGAATCG
The DNA here is from genome assembly GCF_900176515.1 of Kibdelosporangium aridum. Taxonomy (GTDB): domain Bacteria; phylum Actinomycetota; class Actinomycetes; order Mycobacteriales; family Pseudonocardiaceae; genus Kibdelosporangium; species Kibdelosporangium aridum. Next base: position 1,211,425 of record NZ_FWXV01000002.1, on the reverse strand, counting down.
GCGAACACGCCGGTGTTGCCGCCCCAGCTGAGCCGGGCGTACTCGACCTTCGCGCCCCGGGGCAACTCGGGGCTGGCACTGCTGGAGTTGAACGTGCCCGGGTCGCTGTCCACGTCCGAGTACTGCATGAAGAAGTTGTCGTTCACCCGGTCGTTGCCCCGGTCGGCCGCCTCGGCGCAAGCCTGCGGCGTGTTGCCCGTGCCGGTGACCGGTGCGTTGTCGGCATCGGTCGGGCAGCGCAGAGAACCGTTGCCAACGCTAAGAAAATCGCCGTCGAGGATCCTCGTGTACGCCTGCAAGAACGGCTGTTCCTCGGCGGCGCGTGCGCCTGCGGTCAAGCCTGCCAACAACATCAGCCCGACCAACACAAGGCGCATACCAGCCGAGTTTGTCAGCGAACGCCGCTGCGGACATCCGTTCCGCCGCTACTTCACCCGCTTGTGTCGCGGCTGGTGTCGACCCGGTGAAAGTTGAGGTACGCCCTTGACGGCGTCGGTCCCCGCTGCCCCTGGTAGCGCGACCCGGCCTTCTGCGAGCCGTACGGGTGCTCAGCGGCGCTGGACAGCCGGAAGAGGCAGAGCTGCCCGATCTTCATGCCCGGCCACAAGGTGATCGGCAGGTTCGCGACGTTCGACAGCTCAAGGGTGATGTGCCCGGAGAACCCCGGGTCGATGAACCCGGCGGTCGAGTGCGTGAGCAACCCGAGGCGGCCGAGCGAGGACTTGCCCTCCAACCGGCCGGCGAGGTCGTCCGGCAGCGTCACGAACTCGAAGGTCGACCCCAGCACGAACTCGCCCGGGTGCAGCACGAACGGGTCGTCCCCCTGCTGCTCGACCAGGGACGTCAGCTCGTCCTGCTGCAGCGCGGGATCGATGTGCGTGTACTTGGTGTTGTCGAACACCCGGAAGAACCGGTCGAGACGCACGTCGATGCTCGAGGGCTGAAGCATCGCCGGGTCGTAGGGCTCAAGGCCCAGCCGTCCCGAATCGAGCTCCTTGGACAGATCACGATCACTCAGCAGCACGCCCACACCCTAGCTGCGCCCGGCAGCTGATGTTGTGTATGCTCGGTCAGGCGTTCGCGGATGTAGTTCAATGGTAGAACATCAGCTTCCCAAGCTGAATACGCGGGTTCGATTCCCGTCATCCGCTCCATAAAGGTTTTAGCAGGTCAGAAGGGGTGCTTCCCGATCACGGGAGGCACCCCTTCCGGCTGTAAACGATCTCTCCGAGCTGTTCGGTCGCGGCCGGAGCGTCAGCGACGCGGCGCCGTAGTCAACCAATTTCCGGCAGGGTTCAGCGGTGGCTTGAACCCACCACTGCGGCGACGTCCATGACGTGCCGGGCGAAGAGCTTTGGGTGGGTCATGGGCAGGTAGTGGCCGGTGCCTGGGATCACGATCAACCGGCCGTTCTGTGCTGCGGCAAGGAACTTGCGCTCATGTATGCGCAGGTGGTCGTGGCCGCCGTTGATGAACCACGTCGGCCCGGGGTAGCTCGACATCGCGGAGAGCGGGTCGAACGCGCGTAGAGCCGCCACGACGGAGGGCATCGCGGACGTGGCGAAGGGGCCGGTTGTTGCGAACTTGGCCACGTCGGGCGGCAGCACGGAGTTCAGGATGCGGCGGGTCAGGCCGTCGCCGCCGTCGGGAAGGCTGGTGAGGACCTTGTGCATGACCAGGAATGGTGCTGTGGCGGCGCGACTAGGGATCGCCGTCGCGCCCGCAACGATGAGGCCTGCCACGCGCGAGGGGCGCGCGGCGGCGGTGGCCATCGAGACGTAACCGCCCAGCGAGTGGCCGACGACCAACGCCCTGCCGCCCAAGGCGTCGATCGCATCCGAAACGACAGACACTGCCGCCGCCATGGTGAACGTGTCGCCGAGGCGCTTGCCGTGCCCGGGCAAGTCGACGGCCAGGCCGAAGTCGAAAGTGGCCCAGGCACCCGCGTTCGCGCGGATGCCGTGAACCAGGACGATCGGGACCATACCGCCGACGCTACTCGTGGCGGATGATCACCTCGATCACGCGAGGTTGCCGCTTGAGGAACAGTCCGGCGAGCAGACCAAGGGCCACGCCAGCCGCGACGGGGGCGACGCGCTTCAGCAGCGGCTGCAGAACCAGCGCCGCGCCGTCCATCGCCTCAGGCTCGGCGACGGCAGCGGCAGCAGCAGCCGGAGCCGGGGAACCGTTGGTGGCGAAGGAGTTCTCCACGTTCTTGGCGAACTGGTCGATCAGTCGCTGCGACACCTCGCCGATCACGCCCCGGCCGAACTGGGCCACCTTGCCGCGGATCATCAGGTCCGTCTCGATCGACACCTTCGAGCCGGAGCCGTCGGGCACGACGCGAGCCGTCACGTGCGCGTCGGCGTTGCCCTGGCCGTGCTGTTCGCGGCCGGAGGCCTTCAGCACCGCGGTCCGGGAGGCCTCGTCCACCGACAGGAACTTCACTGTGCCGGTGTAGGAAACCCCGAGCGGTCCGACTTTCACCTTCACTTCGCCGGCGTACGTCGAGTCGTCCACACGTCCGGTCAGTCTGCTGCCAGGCATGCACCCGGACACCCGCTCGACGTCCAGCAAGGTCGAGAAGACCTTCGCCGGGTCCTGAGCGATGTGGACTTCGTTGGTCAGCTTCATCAGATGTCCATCAATGCCTTACGTTGCCCGCCGTCGACGGGGATGTGAGCGCCGTTGATGAAGCTAGCCTTCGGCGACGCCAGGAACGCGACCAGTGCCGCGACCTCGTCGGGCTCACAGATCCGGCCGAACGGGATCGAGCTGGTGGCCAGCTCGTGCGCACGGGCCTGGTCGACCTTCTTGTCCCGCGCGAACGCCTTTTCCAAGGTGTCCCAACGGTCTGTGTTCACCGGGCCCGGGTTGACCGTGTTCACGCGGACACCGTAGCGGCCGTACTGCTCGGCGATGGACGACGCGAAGTTGATGTCGGCGGCGTTGGCGACGCCCGCGGTCAGCTCCCAGTAGCTTGGCTTGAGGCCGTCGTTGCCGACGACGAGCACGATGGAACCCGAGCCGCGCTCCTTCATGTGCGGGATGACCGCGCGCACTGACCGCACGTAGCCCATGAACTTCAGGTTCAGGCTGGACATCCACTGCTCTTCGGTCAGCTCCTCGAGCAGGCCGCCCGGCGAGCTTCCGGCGCACGTGACCAGCGTGTCGATCCGGCCGAAGCGTTCCAAAGTGGCTGCGACGCAGCGCTCGACGTCCTCGGACTTGCTCATGTCGCCCGCCATCGGCACGACTGTCCGGCCGCTCGCGGCGGCGATCTCCTTCGCGGTCACCTCAAGGGATTCCGCCGTCCGCGCGGTGATCACCACGTCCGCCCCCTCGGCGGCGAGGTGTTCGGCGACCGCCCGGCCGATGCCCTTGCTGGCTCCGGTCACGAAGGCGACTTTGTCCGTCAGCTGCAGGTCCATGAACCACTCCTCACCTCGGGCGTGATATTTGGTATACCAGATCTGCTCGGGCGGAAGCGAGGGTCAATCCGGCCGGTGTCCCCTCGATCATGGTCCCGAGCTGGCACAACGTTGCCTCCGAACCCCGTGCGCCGACCAGTTGGGCGCCGACGGGCAGGCCGTCGGCAAGTCCCGCAGGCACCGACAAAGCGGGCAAACCGGTGATCGAGGCCAATGCGGTGAAGCGGAAGTATTTGTTCTCCAACCCATCGGTACCCAACGGCGCCGCGGGCAATGGCGTGACGGGCAACAAGATTGCGTCCAACTCAGTTGGGAACGTCCAAGGCGGGAACTCCACAACCGGCGACGACGGCTCCAGCACCTCGACCAGGTGCGGCGACAGCGAATCGCGACTGGACCAGTAGAGCGAGCGTGCCTCCGACTGCATCAGCGAGGACGCGGCGAACCGGGCGTCCGGAATCTCCACCTCGGTGAAGGAAACGTCCGGCAGAGCGGCCATCGTGGCCTCAAGCACGGATCGCACCTCGTGAGAGCAGAACCGAAGGCTGTAGCCGACCCGGAACGACGACGGCACAGGCCCGGCGACGCCGCCCATGGCTGTGAACATCCACAGGCAGTCCGCTGCGGTCAACGAGATCGGGCCGACCGTGTCCAGTGAAGGCGCCAACGGCTTGATGCCGTCCATCGGCAGCACGCCGTAAGTCGGTCGCAGCCCAGCGACACCGCACAGGCCTGCGGGAATGCGGATCGATCCGCCGGTGTCGGTGCCGAGTGCGTACCTCACGGCACCCACGGCGACAGCGACAGCGGACCCGCCACTGGACCCGCCCGCGTGCCGCGAAGGATCCCAGGGGTTCACGCACCCGGGCGTCATCACCGAATACGCCAGTTCCGGCATCGTCGTCCGGCCCATCTCGAAGCAGCCAGCCTCGACAAGACGCTGCCAGACCGTGGCCTCCGGGCCGATGTTGTCCTTGACCGCGACCGGGATCCCGGTCTCAGCACCGGAAACCGAGACGAACGCGCCAAGGTCCACAGCCCGTCGAACGGGAGAAGCCAAGCGTTTGCGGTCGATCTTGCCCATGTGGTTGCGCGGCAACGACTGCACCTCGAAGAACTGCTTCGGCACCTTGTACGGCGCCAGCAGCGACCGGGCGTGTGTGGCGAGATCAGCGGGTTCGCGGGTGACGACCCAAGCGGTCACTTGCTCGCCCCACTGCGGATCGGGCAACCCGGCGACGGCCGCCTCCACCACCGCGGGATGCTCCTCAAGCGCGAGCTCGACTTCCCGCGGGTACACGTTCATCCCGCCGGTGATGACGAGTTCCTTGCTGCGGCCCTTGATCACCAGATGCCCGTCGACGATCGCACCGAGATCCCCGGTCTTGAACCAGCCGTCCGGCGTGAACGGATCCTCGGCATCGCCCCAATATCCGGAGAACACCTGGGGCCCGCGTAACTGGATCTCCTCCTGCTCCAGCCGGACATGCACGCCAGGCAACGGAATTCCGACCGTGTCACCGCGTGGTGAATCAAGCGGATTGGACGTGTCCAGCCCGGATTCTGTTGTGCCGTAACGAACCAACGGCACTCGCGGCAGCTGCGCCGCCAACGCGGAGCTCAGCGGAGCGGAACCGCAGATACACAAGCGCAAGCCGGAGAACGCGTCTGGCGAGGACACCAGCCGCGAGTAGATCGTCGGCACAGCCATCAACACCGACGCCGTGCGCATCGAGGTGACAAGCGAGTCCGAGAACTTCGAGAAGATCCGCGCGGACGACCCGGCGAACAGCGTCGCGTGCACACCGCTGAGCCCGTGCTGGTGGAACAACGGCAATGCATGCGTCAGGACGTCGTCGGACGACCACCGCCACGCGGCCATCGCGGACCGGATCGAGGTCAGGATGTTCCGATGAGTCAGCGGAACGCCCTTCGGCTTACCAGTCGTCCCGGAGGTGTAGGCGAGCAACGCCACGTCGTCGGGTGCGCCGACCGGTTCGATGGGATCTCCCACCGGGACATCGAAATCCGAGAGCGTCAACGAAGCGCCCGAGTCGGCGACCAGATGTAACAGCTCAGCGGACGTGTACGCCGGGTTGGCGAGCACGACGATCATGCCCGCGCGTAACGCCCCCAAGTAGCACCGCACAAACCCCACCGACGAGGGCCCGACGAGCACTATCCGTGTCCCAGGCGAGTAGCGCGCGGCGAACCAGCCCGCAGCCGAGGCGGCCGCAGCGTCCAACTCCCCATGCGTGATCGAGACACCGTCGATCTCCAACGCGAGTTTCGCCGGGTAGCGGGTGGCGCTGGCCTGAGCGAGCAGGGGAATCGTCGAAGCGCCAAGCGATTGCACGTAAGCGAGCGGATCGGACACGTCAGGAAGGTGGACCCGCCACGACTCCTCGCTCCACGCGATACTCATACCGCCCCCGACCAGTTCGAACTGTTGCCCGTCCGTTCCGCGTCCAGCCGTTCCAGCAGGCCTTCCATCGCAGTGACTGCCTTGATCCGCGCGACCGCGTCGCTGACGAGACTGGCGATGTGCGCGACGGCCTGCTCGGCCGCCGCCCACGGATCGTCGGCGAGCGTGGTGAACCCCAGTCGATGCGCCTCTTCAGCATCCAGCCATCGGGAAGTCAGCAGCAAGTCCATCGCCGCACTTCGCCCGATCAACGCCGGCAGGATCCACGCGCCGACGGCCAGCCCATGCCCGGGTCCCACCCACCGGAACCGGGCGCCGGAGGAGGAAATTCGCAGGTCAGCGGCTGACGCGAGCTGTGCTCCGCCGCCGACGGCCGCTCCGGAGGCCACGGCGATCACCGGACCGGGGCGCGTGATCATCACCGCGTAGCACTGGTAGAGCAGATCGGACAGGCGCGTGCGTTCGGCGTCGGAGACTCGCAGGTCGGCGCCTGCGGAGAAGATCGTCGGGTCGGTGCTGCCGAGGAGAACCGGGACGGACGGCTCGGCTGACAGCGCGTCGAGCAGCGCGGTCACCGTCGCTTCGTCCATTGCATTGCGCTGCTCGGGTCGGTTCAGTTTGAGTCGCAAGAAGTCGTCAGATCTTTCTTGGACCAGGCACATGCTGAAATATGGTATACCAAGTCTGTCGGAGGGAGTTCCGTGAAGCCAGCGGCGTTCACCTATCACCGTGCGTACGACGTGAACGACACGATCGCGCAACTGGCCGAGCTCGGGCCGGATGCGAAGATCCTGGCCGGCGGGCAGAGCCTGGTCGCGATGATGAACTTCCGGCTCGCCCGGCCGAGCGCGCTGGTGGACATCACCCGCATCGCCGGTCTCGACTACCTGGAACGCGACGCCAAAGGATTGCGAATCGGCGCGCTGACCAGGCATCGGACCGTCGAGACGGCCAAGATCGACGGCTTCGAGGTGCTGTCGAAAGCCGCCAGGTGGATCGGCCACTACCCCATCCGCTGCCGTGGCACGTTCGGCGGCAGCATCGCGCACGGCGACTCCACAGCCGAGTGGTGCATCCTCGCGGTTCTGCTCGAGGCGCAGATCGTGCTGCAGGGACCACGTGGGAGACGTGAAGTCCCGGCGAACGAGTTCTTCCACGGCTTCTTCATGACCGCGACCGAGCCGGACGAGATGATCGTCGAGGTCCGCTTCCCCAAACCGGCGCCGCACGCGGCGTTGACCGAGTTCTCCCAACGACAAGGTGACTTCGCGGTCGTGGCCGCGAGTGCGCGGCTGGATCTCGCCGAGAAGGAGATCCTGACCTCCCGGATCGTGCTCGGCGGAGTCGGCCAGCAGCCATACGTGGTCGACGTGAACTTGGCGGGCCAACCCGTGAACGAGGAAACCTGGCGTGCGGCTGGAGAATCCGCCGCGGCACAGGTCGATCCGCCGTCAGACGGGCACGGCAGCAGCGCATACCGCAAGAAGCTCACGGCGACTCTGGTCGCGCGTGCGTTGGCTGAGGCCGCGGCATGACGGCATGGGTAGGGGCCAGGGTTCCCCGCAAGGAAGATCGCCGGATGTTGTTAGGGCGCGGTCGTTTCGTCGCCGACATGGTCCGCACCGACACTCTGCACGCGAGTTTCGTCCGCAGCCCCCATGCCTCCGCGACGATCAAGTCGATCGGCACCGCCGCGGCCAAAAAGGTCGACGGTGTGGTGGAAGTGTTGACGGGCAAGGATCTCGGCGATCCGTACCTGCAGTCCGTGTTGGAACGTGACGAGTTCAAGCCGACCAAGATGCCGATCCTGGCCACGGATCGCGTCCGGTTCGTGAGCGAACCGGTGGCCGTCGTGATCGCCGAAGATGCCTACGCGGCCGAAGACGGCGTGGAAGCGGTCGAAGTCGAGTGGGAGACCGGGCCGGCCGTGATGGACATCCGGGCGGCGCTCGCTGCTGAGTCGGAAGTCCACAGTGGAACGGGCAACTGCCTCGTCGACCTGGTCATGTTCGACGACCCGCGGCTCGACGCGATCTTCGGCGAAGCCCCGCTGACCATCGAGGCGACCTTCACCAGCGCCCGGGTTTCCGCGCTACCGATGGAAGGCCGCGTGACCATGGCCGAGTGGGACGACCGCGACGGCCAGGTCATCGTGCACACGTCGACCCAGGTGCCGCATCAGACCAGGTCCGGAATCGCGCAGGCGTTGGGTGTCCCCGAACGGGCTGTCCGGGTGATCGCCCCGGACGTCGGCGGCGGCTTCGGCCAGAAATGCGTGGTCAGCCGGGAGGAAGTGGTCCTCGCGGCGGCCGCGATGCGGTTGAACCGCCCGGTGATCTGGATCGAGGATCGCCAGGAGAACCTGACCGCGTCGGTGCACGGCCACGAGCAGGAGTACGAGGTCACGGCCGCGTTCGACCACGACGGCCGGATCCTCGGCCTGGCCGCGGACATTCGCTGCGATATCGGCGCGTACTCGGTCTATCCGTTCACGTGCGCGGTCGAACCGTTGATGGCGGCGACCGAATTGCCCGGAATCTACAAGGTTCCGGCGTATCGGTCCCGCGGTCGTGGATTCGCCACGAACAAAGCGCCGACCGCGCCTTATCGGGGTGTGTCCAGGCCGCAGATCGTGCTGGTGATGGAACGGTTGATGGAGAAGGCGGCGGCAAGACTCGGTATCGACCCGGTGGAGATCCGGCGGCGCAACATGATCCTGCCCGGCGAGTTCCCGTACACCGGGGTCAACCGGATCACCTACGACGAGGGCAGTTACCTCGAATCGCTCGACCAGACCGAGAAGCGAATCACCGAGGCCGGCTGGTATGCCGAGCGAGACCGGTTGCGGGAGCAAGGACTTTACGCCGGAATCGGCTTCTCGTGTTTTTCCGAGCGAACCGCGTACGGCACACCGACGATGTCGCAGCGGCGAATGCGCATGACGCCCGGATACGACACCGCACATGTGCGAATGGACCCGTCGGGTGAGGTCATCGTGACCACGGGGACATCCGGTCATGGGCAGGGCCACGAAACGACGTTCGCCCAAATCGTCGCCGACCAACTGGGGATTCATCCGGACCAAGTCCGGCTCCGGCAGGGCGATACCGATCTGACCTCCTACGGCTGGGGCACATTCGGCAGCCGGTCGATCGTGATCGGCGGTGGCGCGGCCCGCAAAGCAGCGGACACAGTGGCCGGTCAGCTCAAGAAGGTGGCCGCCCACCTGTTGGAGGTCGGCGAGGACGACGTCGAGTTGGCCGAGGGCAAAGCCGGTGTCCGCGGCGTGCCGGATGTTTCACTGCCGATCAGCGAACTGGCCAGGGTAGTGCATTTCCAAACCCACAAGCTGCCCGAGGAATGCCGTTATGGGCTGGAGGCGCGGGAAAGCTCCGATCCGCCGGGAACGTTCTCCAATGCGTGCCACGCCGTCCTCGTTTCAGTAGACCCAGGAACCGGCGAAATCCGTGCGCGGAAGTTCATGGTCGTGGAAGACTGTGGCGTCATCATCAATCCGTTGGTGGTGGACGGCCAAGTGCGCGGCGGTGTCGCGCAGGGGATCGCGGCCGCGCTCTACGAACGGATCACCTTCGACCAAGAAGGACAACCGACCAGCACGACGTTGATGGACTATCTGGTGCCGACCGCGAACGAGATCTGCCCGATCGAGATTCACCACCTGGAAACGCCATCGCAGTTCAGCGAGAACGGTTCCAAAGGGATGGGCGAGGGCGGCACAATCGGCGCGCCCGCCGCGGTGCTCAACGCGATCAACGACGCGCTGAGCCACCTCGGCGTCCAGTTCGACCACATTCCCGTTCTGCCGGAGGACGTGTTGGCATGAAGGACATCCACCTGATCGCCTTGACGGTCAACGGGAAAGCGCACGAGATCGTGGTCGAATCGCGGCGAACGCTGGCTGACGTGCTGCGACACGATCTTGGCTACACCGGTACGCACATCGGCTGCGAACACGGAATCTGCGGTGCCTGCACGGTTTTGCTCGATGGCCAGCCGGTCCGTGCTTGTCTGATCTTCGGCGTGCAGGCCGACGGCTGTGACGTCCGGACAGTCGAAGGCCTCGCGGACGGTGAGGAACTGTCCGACCTGCAAAAAGCGTTCAGCCGCTGCCATGGGCTGCAGTGTGGTTTCTGCACACCGGGATTCCTGATGCTGTCCGAGGCATACCTGTCCGAACAAGACGGTGTGCCGGACGAGTCCGAGGTCCGCGAGGTGATGGCGGCCAACATCTGCCGTTGCACCGGCTACCAGGGCATTGTCAAGGCTGTGCGGCAAGTCGCCGAGGAGCGCGCGGGATGACTTCCATCGGCGAGCGCGTCCCGCGCAAGGAGGATCCACGGCTGCTGCGCGGTCTTGGTCGCTTCGGCGATGACCAGGACCGTCCGGGCCAGTTGTGGCTCCGCGTGGTGCGTTCGCCGGTGGCGCACGGCCGTCTGGTTTCGATCAGCCGACCGAATGGTGCTCAGGTCGTCACGGCCGAGGATCTCCCACCAGGATTGCGAATTCCGGTCCGGCTGAAGGTCCAGGACATCGACCTCAGCGACCACCTCCAGCCCGTGCTCGCCGCTGAGGAAGTCCGTTACGTCGGCGAACCCGTCGCCGTGGTCTTGGCCGACGACCCGTACGAAGCCGAAGACCTGGCCGAACTCGTCCAGGTGGAGATCGACGAACTACCGGTCACAGTGGACACCGCGGCCGGCGTGCGGGCCGCGGAGTTCGAGCTGGGATACGGCGACGTCGAAGCCGCGTTCGGCAAAGCCGACCACGTCGTGCAGATCGAGTTCGACGTCGGCAGGCACAGCGCGGTCCCGTTGGAGCCACGTGCGTTGCTGGCCGATGTGGATCCCTCGACCGGCGCGTTGCAGATCTTCGGAATGACCAAGGTTCCGGTGTTCAACCGGGACGTGCTGGCCACGATGATCGGCATCGACGAGAACCTGGTCCACGTACACGCGATGGACGCGGGCGGCGGTTTCGGCGTGCGTGGCGAGTTCTACCCCGAGGACTTCCTGGTGCCGTGGCTGGCGTGGAAGCTGCGCCGCCCGGTCAAGTGGGTCGAGGACCGCGCCGAGCACCTGGTCGCGGTGAACCATTCCCGGCAACAGCAGCACGTCATAGCAGCGGCCTTCGACAACGAAGGAACGTTGCTCGGCCTCAAGGACGACGTGCTGCACGACAACGGCGCGTACGCCCGGACACATGGGATCATCGTGCCGGAGCTGACCTTGGCGATGTTGCCTGGTCCGTACCGTGTTCCGGCCTTCCACGGCCGGATCCGCGTGATGTTGACGAACAAGACCCCTTGCGGCACATACCGTGCGCCCGGCCGGTTTGAGGGAACCGCGGTCCGTGAGCAACTGCTCGACGTCGCCGCCGACCGGATCGGCATCGACCGGGTGGAGCTGCGTCGCAAGAACCTGCTGACCGCGGACGAACTCCCGCACACCAGGGCGATGAGCACGCTCGGCACGGATGTCGTCCTCGATTCCGGCGACTACCTGGGACTGCTGGACAAGGCGATGGTCGAAGCCGACCGTCTCGGCTATCTGTCCCAGCTGGAATCGCTGAAGGCACAAGGCCGCAAAGTCGGCCTCGGGGTCGCGATGTTCCTGGAGAAGAGCGGCCTGGGCCCGCAGGAGACCGCCGACGTCACGATCGGGACCTCCGGCGATGTGCGGGTGTACTCCGGTGGAACCTCGCTCGGCCAAGGCATCGAGACGATCCTCGCGCAGGTCACCGCGGACGCGTTGACCGTTGATCCGGCCGTGGTCACCGTGATCAACGGCGACACGGTGTTGCAGCCGTTCGGCGGCGGGTCATGGGCTTCCCGATCCACGGTCGTCGGTGGTAGCGCGGTGCACCGGGCGGCGTTGGCGGTACGGGAACGTGCGATCCGGATGGCGTCCCGCATGCTCGAGGTGTCCGAGGAAGACCTGGAGGTCAGCGCGGGCACGATCGGCGTGAAAGGTGCACCCGGTTCGAGCGTCTCGTACGCCGATGTTGCGAAAGCCTGCCGCCCGGGTAGTCCGTACCTGCAGCCGGACGAACCTGCCGGGCTCAGTGCGCGGCGCAGGTTCGAAGTCGAACACATGACTTACCCGTACGGTGTGCACGTCACGCTGGTGGACGTGGACACCGGCACCGGCCGGGTGAAGGTGCTGCGCTACCTGGTCGCCTACGAAGTCGGGCGCGCGATCAACCCGACTTTGGTCGAAGGTCAGCTACTCGGTGGTGTCGCGCAGGGGGTCGGGGGCGCTTTGCTGGAGGAGTTCCGGTATGACGAGGCCGGACAACCACAGGCGGTGACGTTCATGGACTACCTGATGCCGACGGCGGCCGAACTGCCGCAGATCGACATCCTGGTGGCACAGGACGCACCCGCACCGGGCAATCCCCTTGGGGTGAAGGGGGCCGGTGAGGGAGGACTGACCGCGGCAGGCGGAGCCATCGCGGGGGCGATCAGGGACGCGTTGGGCCTCACCGGTCCGGTGGGGCGCTTGCCGATGACCGCGGAGCGGGTGCGTGGTCTGGACAAGGAGGGGAAATGACGGAGTCGACACAACAACAACCGGCGCTGAACTACGTCAGCAAGACTGACATGGTGGTCGCGCTGATCCGTGAGCTGATCATCACCGGCGAGCTGGCCGCCGGAAAGCAGCTGCGGCAGCGGGACTTGGCCGCGCGGTTCCACGTCAGCCAGACGCCGGTGCGTGAGGCGATGCGCAGACTGGAGTCCGAGGGCCTGGTGATCGGCGACGCGCACCGCGGGTTCACGGTTGTCGAAGCCGACTCCGGGTCGACCGAGGAGAACTTCCAGATCCGTGCGGCTTTGGAGTCCCTTGGGGCGGCGTTGGCCGCGCCCAAGATCGACGAGGCCGGGATCGCCAAGCTGACGGATCTGAACGAGCGGATGCGCGAACTCGCCGAGGATGATCCGACGTACCCCGAGTTGAACCGCGAGTTCCACTTCACGCTTTACGAGTACTCGCACAGCCCGCTTTTACTGTCCCTGATGCGTTTGCTCTGGCAGGCCCTGCACGGCGGCCCCCGCGTCGCCCGCAGTCACGCCGAGTCCATCAGCCAGCACGAGCTGATCATCGACGCGCTGCGCCGGGGCGACGCGGAAGCCGCACGCAAGGCGACCTACGAGCACATCATGGGAGCAGCACCTCTCGATTGACCTGGTCGAGCTCGCGGTCCTTCGTCTCCGGTGCGGCAACGGCCATCCACAGCGATGCCAGCGCCAGCAGCACCCCGATCACCAGGAAGGTCATCGGCAGACCGAGGTACGGCCAGAGCAGCGACCCGAAGATCAACGGGACGAACCCGGCGCCGATCCGGCTGATCGTCGACGCCCAGCCGAATCCACTCGCCCGCAGCCGCGTCGGGTAGAGCTCGGAGACGTACGCGTACAGCGCCGGGATCGTCAGCTCGATGACGAACCCGAACACCCCGATCCAGAACTTGGCCGCACCGGGAATGTCCAGCTGGATGGCGAAAACCACCATGGCGAGCGCGGAAACCGGCCCGGACAACCCGATCACCCACTTGCGACCGACCACATCGACCAGCCACGCGGACACGAGCACGCCCACGATGCCGACGGCCGTCATCAACGTGGTCACCATGAATGCCGCGTAGTTGCCGTACCCCTGAGCTCGCAGAATCGACGGCAACCACGTCAAAGCGCCGTAGTACAACAGGAAAACCGTGAGGAACAACGCCCATGAGGCCGAGGTGATCTTCGCGCTGTAGCGCCACAGATCCCTGAACTGCTGGACCATGCTCATCGCGGAAAGCCGCGGCATCCGTTCTGGCGGCGGAAGTTCCCACGGTCCGACCTTCGCACCGGTTTTGGCGATCAAGCCGTCGATGACAGCCCTGGCTTCCTTGTCCTTCCCGCGCCGCACCAAGTACATCGGCGACTCGGGTACGGAAAGCCTGACCCAGAACAAAAGCAGCGCGGGCAGCACCATCACGAGCAGCATCGCCCGCCAGTTCGGTTGCAGCGCAGTGGAAACGACACCGCACAGGGTCGCGCCGATCGGCCACCACACGTCCATCGCGGTGAGTACGCGGCCACGAACCTTCGCCGGGGTGAACTCGCCGACCAGTGCGTAGTCCACCGGGATGCATCCGCCAAGCCCAAGCCCCGCAAGGAAACGGAACACACAGAAGGTCACGAAGTCCGGCGCCAGCGCGCCGGCGACGGAGAATACGGAGAACGTCAGCAAAGTGAGGCTGAAGGCCCGTTTCCGGCCGATGGTGTCGGCGATCCCGCCCCACGCGAACGCGCCGATCGCCATCCCGATCAGGTTCGCGGTGCCCACCCAGGCGCCCTCTGCCTTGGTCAGGCCCCACTCGTCGGAGACGAGCGGGATCAGGAACCCGTTCAACGTGACGTCCCACGCGTCGAACATGAACCCGAGCCCACCGACTAAGAAGATCGTGCCTTGAGCTCGCCAACGCCATGGCAGCTCCTGAACGACCTGGTCATCCGTGCGCATCAGTGCCTCCTCGGGGAACGGAGGAGTCTGGTATACCAAGTGATATACCATATTTCAAGAGGTGGATCCTGGGGTGGCGATCGACAAGGCTGGTATGCCAAGTGGGTATGCCAAGAACTGGCGAGGAGGGCTCGTGCCGACGATCCAGACTGATGACGGGGTGAACCTGCACGTCGAGGAGACCGGGACCGGCTTCCCGCTGCTCTTCATCCACGAGTTCGCGGGTGACCACCGCAGCTGGGAACCGCAGGTGCGGTACTTCTCCAACACCCACCGCTGCATCACGTACTCGGCTCGCGGCTACCCACCCTCGGACGTGCCGCAGGACCCTGGCGCGTACTCGATGCAGCGTGCGGTCCAGGATGCGATCGCGGTGCTCGACGGCCTGGAAATCAAGAAAGCCCACGTGGTTGGCCTGTCGATGGGCGGCTTCACCGCTCTGCACTTGACTCTCAAGCATCCGGACCGAGTGGTCTCGGCGGTGGTCGCGGGCGCGGGCTACGGCGCACACCCCGAGAAGCAGGAAGGGTTCCGCGCCGAGAGCCACGCGACTGCGGACTCGTTCGAACACAAAGGGGCCGCTGAGGTCGCCAAGACGTACGCCGTTGGTCCGGCACGGGTGCAGTTCCAGAACAAGAACCCGCGTGGCTGGGCCGAATTCGCCGAAGCCTTGGCGGGACACGACTCACTCGGCTCCGCGTTGACCATGCGAGGCGTACAGGCCTCGCGACCTTCGCTCTACGCGATGAAAGACGACTTGGCGAAGATCCGAACACCGGTGCTGATCGTCGTCGGTGACGAGGACGAAGGCTGTCTCGAACCCGACTTGATGCTCAAGCGGACCATTCCGACATCCGGATTGGCCGTGCTCCCGCAAACCGGTCACACGGCCAACCTCGAAGAGCCGGATCTGTTCAACTCCACTGTGGACAGGTTCATCAGTGCGGTGGACCGGGGCGCCTGGCGGACACGCGATCCGCGGTCACTGACCGGCGCCACCATGTAGCTCGCGGCCGTACCGCGCGAGCACTCGGGCACGCAGCTCAGGATCGTTGCGGGGCACGGGTTCCAGGAAGATCTCGGTCAGTTCCGGGAACTCGGCCCGCAACTCCGCCTCGATCCGCACGCACGCACGTTCCAGGTCCGCCGCGCCCAGCGAGTCGTCGAAGTCAAGCCGGGCGCACAGCAACACGCTGTCCGTACCCGTGGTCATCGTCAGTAGGTCGACGACCGCTTCGACCTCCGGTATCGCACGCAACCGCTTGCCCACAGCGAAAACCAGGACGGGGTCGGCTTGGCGGCCGATCAACAAACCCCGGTTGGTACGGCTCAACAGGTACGCCACCGCCGCGAGCAACAAACCAATGAGCACCGACGCGATGCCGTCCGCCAGCTGTGAGCCGGTGATCTGGTGCAATCCGATGCCCGCGAACGCGATGAACAGACCAATCAACGCGGCGGAGTCTTCGAACAACACCGTCTTGCTCGTCGGGTCGTCGCTGTGGCGCAGGTATTCGAACAGAGTCCGGTTCTGCTCCTTGGCTTCCCGGCGAGTCTGGCGTACCGCCTGCGTCCACGACACCATCTCCAGCGCGAACGCGATGGCCAGCACGATGTAGGCGATGATCGGCGATTCCTGCTCGACAGTGGGGCCGAAGATCGCTTCGAAGCCTTCGTAGAACGAGAACACCGCGCCGGACACGAAGATCGACACGGCCGCGAGCAGCGACCAGAAGTAGCGTTCTTTGCCGTAACCGAAGGGATGCCTGCGGTCGGCCGGTCGCGCGGACGTGCGCAACGCGGTCAACAACAGCGCCTCGGTGAACGTGTCCGCCACCGAGTGTGCCGCCTCGGCGAGCATCGCGGCCGAGCCGGTGATCAGCCCGGCGACCGCCTTCATCACCGCGATCGCCAGGTTGACCAGCAGTGCCAGGACGACGGTGAGCGTGCTCTCGCCGCCCGGTTTGTCCTCTTTGGTCTCGGTCACAGCTCTGCCGCGCCGATCGCGCGGTGGAGGGTCGGGTACGCCAGGATCATGCCCTCCAGTGTGGCGGCCGGGACCTGCGCGTGCACGGCCACAACCAGTGCACCCACGGACGTCCGAAGTGGAGACAGGAAATTGCCTTAGCCACGGGACAAACCGGACACCTGCTTGGTGGCGAGAACCTGCATGAACATTGGGAACCGGCGCCACCGGTCCCAGCCGGCTGCCGGCGAGTCGTCGTGCGGCATGGGTTCCCTGATCGTCTCGATCAGCAGTCCTGCCTTGTACAAAGCCTCGCAGTACGTGGTGATCGACCGGTGCCAGCCGCTGAAGTGCATCGAGATGCCGTCCCTCGTGGCCACCGCGCTGAACGGCTGAGTCCGCAGATACGAGCCGTCGATGACGAACGGCGCCTCGGGGTCGTCCCGGTCGAACCCGATCGAGTCGGCGACCGGGTGCACCATCGTGATGGCCAGCCTTCCGCCTGGCTTGATCACCCGGGCGAACTCGCGCAAAGCGCCGTCGAGGTCGTCGACGTCCATCAACATGTTGTAGGAAACCAGCAGATCCACTGAGGCATCGGGAAAAGGCAGGTCCTTGGCCTCTCCGGCGACGTACTTGCCGTCCGGGTGCGCCTCCTGCGCCGCCTTGCGCAGGCTGCCCGACGGCTCGACGCCAGTCACGTCATAGCCACGTTCGGCCAGGTCCCGGGAGAGGCGGCCTTCGCCGCACCCGACGTCGACGGTGACCCCGCCGGGCGCGGGTATCAGATCGAAGAACCTCTCCCGGTAATGCCAATAGGCATCGAACCCTGGCTTGCGTGCCCACTCGATCCAGTTGGCTGCCTGCGATTCCCAGTGCTGAGTGTCAGAAGTAGTCACTAGCTGACTGTAGGAACCTCGTCATCTGATTTCTCCGGCTGCGGAAGACCGCGTTTCACGGCTGTCAGCAAGAGCTGCGAAACGTCCACGACCTCGACGTTCTGGTTCGCGATGCCGTCGCTCTTGCGCTGGGTCAAGCCGTCGTTGAGCATCACGCGGCAGAACGGGCAACCCGTGGCGATCTTCGTCGGCGCGGTGCCGAGGGCCTCGTCCACCCGCTCGACGTTGATCCGCTTGCCGATCCGCTCTTCCATCCACATGCGAGCACCACCGGCACCACAGCACATCGAGCGGTCGGCGTGCCGCGGCATCTCCCGCATCGACACACCGGAGGACTCGATCAGCTCACGCGGAGCCTCGTAAACCTTGTTGTGACGGCCCAAGTAGCACGGGTCGTGGTACGTGACGTCCTCGGCGACCGGCGCGACCGGCACCAGCTTGCGCTCGCGCACCAGGCGGTTCAGCAGCTGCGTGTGGTGCATGACCTCGACGGTCAAGCCGAGTTCCGGATACTCGTTGCCGATGGTGTTGAAGCAGTGCGCACACGTCGCGACGATCTTGCGGACCTTGCGGTCCTCGAACACCCCGTTGAGGACTTCGACGTTCTGCTGGGCGAGCATCTGGAACAGGAACTCGTTGCCCGCGCGGCGCGCCGGGTCACCCGTGCATGCCTCCTCCGAGCCGAGGACCACGTACTTCACGCCCGCGATGTGCAGCAGTTCAGCGACCGCCCGCGTGGTCTTCTTCGCCTTGTCCTCGAACGCACCCGCGCAACCGACCCAGAACAGGTACTCGAAGTCCTGGGTGCCGTCGTACACCGGGACCTCGAAGTCCAGCTCCTTCGTCCACTCCAGGCGGTCCTTGGCGTTCTGGCCCCACGGGTTGCCCTTGTTCTCCAGGTTCTTGAACATCCCGTTCAGCTCGGCCGGGAAGTTCGACTCGATCAGCACCTGGTAGCGGCGCATGTCGACGATGTGGTCGACGTGCTCGATGTCCACCGGGCACTGCTCGACACAGGCACCGCAGGTCGTGCACGACCACAGCGCGTCCGGGTCGATGATGTCGCCGACCAGTGCCTTCTCCGACTCGGCCAACGCGAGCACGTCGATGCCCGCGTGCGAGTCCAGGCCGATCTCGTCGCCTGCCATGTCCCGCTTGCCACCGGCCAGCAGGTAGGGCGCCTTGGCGTAGGCGTGGTCACGCAGCTGCGTGATGACCATCTTGGGGGACAACGGTTTCTCGGTGTTCCACGCCGGGCACTGCGACTGGCACCGGCCGCACTCGGTGCACGTGGTGAAGTCCAGCCAGCCCTTCCACGAGAAGTCCTCGATCTTGCCCGCGCCGAAGACGTCCTTCTCCGGATCGGCTTCCTCGAAGTCCAGCGGCTTGCCGCCGCTCATCATCGGCTTGAGCGCACCGAGGGCCGTGCCTTCGTCGCGCTTGAAGTAGATGTTGAAGAACGCGGTGAACCGGTGCCACGCCACACCCATCGTGGTGTTCAGCGAGATCACGATCAGCCAGACCATCGCGGAGAAGATCTTCATCGCGGCGAAGATCGACACCAGCGCGGGCTCGGCGGGCAGTACCGAGCCGATCAGCTTGGTCACCGGCGCGGACCAGGTCGGCACGTCGAAGTAGCCCGCGGCGTACTTGGCGGCCCGGATGCCCATCACACCAAGGCCTTCGACCAGCACGATCGCCTCGACGAAGTACGCGCGGCCCATCCGCGAGCCGGTGAACCGGGACTTGCGGCCCTTGAAGCGCGGGTGGTTGCTCAGCCGGATGTAGATCAGGCCGAGGATGCCGAGGACCGTGGTCAGCCCCAGCAGCTCGACGAACAGGTTGTACGGCCCCCAGTGGCCGATCACCGGCAGGTCCCACGCGGGCACGAACACCTCGCCGTACGCGGCGACGACGCTCAGGATCAGCCCGCCGAACCCGGCCATCACGAACCAGTGCAGCACACCGACGTGGCTCCACTTGAGCATCCGGGTGTGCCCGAGGACCTCTTTGAGCATCACGCGGATACGACGGCCGAAGGGGCCGTTGCGCGTCGAGTCCGGCTGTCCCAGCCGGATCGTGGCGAGCATGCGCCGCACAGTCATGGTCGTCATGACGACCGCGACCGCGGTCAGCACGACGCAGAGGATGCCGAGGATCAGCCCCAAGCCTGTCATGGCGGTGACGGTATCCAGGGTTACTCGCCAGTAACTAGTCGCACGTGATCTGGATCGCTCAAATTGCCTTGGTATTGGGACCATCGTCCCGTTAGTTTGGTCGTGTGCCTCCTTACCTGCTATTAGCGATCGCCATCGTCGGTGAAGTCGCCGCGACGACCGCGCTCAAGCTGTCCGAGAACTTCTCCAAGCTGGTGCCGTCGATCGTGGTCGTGGCCGGCTACGTGGTCGCGTTCGGCGTGCTCGGCAAACTGCTGAAAGACGGGTTCCCGGTTGGGGTCGCGTACGCGATCTGGGCCGCCGCAGGCATCGCCGCGGTCGCGGCCATCGGGGCGGTGTTCTTCGCCGAACCGGTCAACTGGACGATGGCCGGTGGCCTGCTGCTGGTCATCGGCGGCGTCGTGATGCTCGAACTCGGGAGGGCGCACTGATCACACAACCGGACGGTAGGAAAGCCCGGGGGGATCGCCGCAGGCAGGAGCTGATCGAGGCGACTCTCCGGGTGATCGAACGCGACGGTGTGGCCGGCGTGACGCACCGGACCGTCGCCAAGGAGGCCGGGGTACCGACGACCTCGACGACGTACCACTTCTCCAGCCTCGAAGACCTGCTCACGGCCACGCTCACCCAGTGCGCGAGCGGTTTCAGCACGGCTGTGCGTGACTTGGTCGAGCGAGCCAGGATCAGGGGAAGCCAGGGCGCACGCGAGGTCGCCGAGATGATCGTCGAGGCGCTCGGCCCGGAGCGCGGCCGCACCATGGCCGAGTACGAGCTCTACCTCTACGCCGCACGCAACCCCGCCCTCCGCCCGGCCGCCCGGCTCTGGCTGGACGTGCTGACAAGCCTTGTGCAGCACGACGACGAGGTCGCGTTCCGGGCGTTCCTGGCCGGGATGGACGGTCTGTTGATGCAAGGCCTGATCGACGACGAGCTGCCCACCGTCGCCGAGCTGGAACCGGTGATCGCATACCTGATGCGACCCTCAAAACCCTGATCTTGATCAGCCAGGGCTCTGCCCTGATGGCTTACGGGCGGTCAGCCGAAAGGCTTACGGCATGCGAAAAACCGTTGTCGCACTCGCCACTGCCGCCGCTGTCACGCTGACCGCGATGCCCGCGCAAGCCACCACCCTGCCACCGCTGAAAGAGGACTTGCTGAAAGCGTCGATCTCGGGCTTACCGAACCCCGAGACAACGGGCGCGCTGGTCCGGATCACCGGACGGGCCGGGGAGTTCAGCGGCGTGTCCGGAGTCGCCAACCTGGAGACCAACGCCCCGGTCAACCCACGCGGCAGCTTCCGGATCGGCAGTACCACCAAGGTCTTCACCGCCGTCTTGGTGCTCCAACTGGCCCAGGAACGCCGGATCGACCTCGATGCACCCGTGCAGCGGTACCTGCCGGGCGTGCTGCCCGCGAACTATCCGCCGATCCCGGTCTACACGTTGCTGGATCACACCTCCGGCCTGCCGCACATCGACATCCCGCAACTGGCCGACCCGCAGTGGGTCGTCGACCACCGGTTCGACAGCTGGACTCCGGCGGAGGTTCTCGCCACCGCGACGAAACACCCGCACGAGTTCACCCCCGCGACAGCGCAGAAGTACAGCAACACCAGCTACATCGTGGCCGGGATGCTCGTCGAGAAGATCACCGGCCAGTCCTACCGGCGTGCCTTGCGCGAGCGGATCACCGACCCACTCGGCCTTTGCCACACCTACGAACCCGGCAACGACCCGCACCTGCCGAACCCCGCCGCACGCGGCTACATCACAGTCCAGGGCAAGCTCGTCGACGTGACCGAGATGAACCAGTCGATCCCGTGGGCAGCGGGCGGGATGATCTCCACGGCATCGGAGCTCGACATGTTCATAACCGCGTTGTTCCGTGGCCGCCTGCTTGGCCCGGCGATGATGGACCGGCTGTTCAAGGTGCCCGCCGTCGAGACGGTGAACAACGGCGGACCGGCCATGTACAGCCAGGGCTTGCAGACGATCACGCTCAACGGCGTGACCATGTGGGGCAAGACAGGCAGCCGGTACGGCTACTCCAGCGGCGTGTTCGCCACCCGTGACCTGGCCCGCAGGGCGGCGTACTCGGTCAACGTGACCACGAAGTCAACCGAGGGCCAGCCGCAGATCGTGCTGAAAATCGCCGACGCCGCCACCCGGTGAGATCTCGCCGCGAACGGTAGTTTCGTTCTTGTGATAGGACTGCCGGATTCGATCAAGGCCCTGCTGTTCGATCTCGACGGAGTGCTCACGGGCACCGCTGAGCTGCACAAGCAGGCGTGGAAGCGCACGTTCGACGCCTTCCTCGCCGGTCGGGAAGGACAGCTGCCCTTCACCGAACAGGACTATCTGGACTACGTCGATGGCAGGCCGCGCGCCGACGGGGTACGCACGTTCCTCGCGTCGCGCGGCATTCAGCTGCCGGAGGGCGGCCCGGACGACCCGCCGAGCGCCGAGACGGTCAACGGGGTCGGCAACCGGAAGAACGAGCTGCTGCTGTCGATCATCCAGAACGAAGGTGTGCGGCCGTATCCCGGTTCCCGCCGCTACGTGGAGGCCGCTCGGGACGCCGGGCTGAAGATCGGTGTGGTGACGTCGTCGGCCAACGGCGCCGCTGTGCTGGAGGCGGCCGACCTGAGCCAGTTCGTCGAGGCGAGGGTCGACGGGGTGACGATCGTGTCCCAAGGGCTGCGCGGCAAGCCGGCGCCGGACTCCTTTCTGGCCGGTGCCAAGGCTTTGGGCGTCCTGCCGGCTGAGGCCGCGGTCTTCGAGGACGCGCTCTCAGGTGTACAAGCTGGGCGAGATGGGAAGTTTGGGTTTGTTGTCGGAGTTGATCGCGCGAACCAGGCGGACGCCTTGCGCGCGCACGGCGCCGACATCGTCGTGACGGACCTCGCCCAACTGCTGGAGGCGCGTGATGGACAAGCCTAGCTACGAGATCTCGCCGTGGCAGTTGCGCTGGCGTGGCCTTGACCTGGATGCGTTGCGCCGCACGGAATCCACTTTCGCGCTGGCCAACGGCCACATCGGACTGCGCGGCACGTTCGAGGAAGGCGAGCCGCGCGGCCTGCCCGGCACGTACCTCAACGGCTTCTACGAGCAGCGACGGCTGCCGTACGCCGAGGCAGGCTACGGCTTCCCGGAGGACGGGCAGACGGTCGTCAACGTGACCGACGGCAAGATCATCCGGCTGCTGGTCGAGGACGAACCGCTCGACATGCGCTACGGCCGAGCCCTGGAGCACGAGCGTGTCCTGGACTTCCGGTCCGGCACGCTGCGGCGGCGCACCGTATGGGAGTCGCCGACCGGTCGGCGGGTGCGGATCACCTCGGAGCGCCTGGTGTCGTTCACCCAGCGCGCGATCGCCGCGATCAACTACTCCGTCGAGCCGCTGGACGACAAGATCCAACTGGTGGTGCAGTCCGACCTGCTGGCCAACGAGCCCGTGGTGTCCCGCACCGCCGATCCCCGGGTCGCCGCGGCGTTGGACAAGCCGTTGATCAGCGACCACGCGTCGGCTCGGGGCTATCGGGCGGTGCTCGCCCACCACACCCGGGCGTCCGACCTGCGCATGGCCGCGGCCATGGACCACGAACTGCACCTCGACGAGGACAACATCCGCACGGAGATCAAGGCCGAAGACGATCTCGCGCGCCTGACCGTCGCAGCCGACGTGCCCAAGGGCAGCAAGCTGACGCTCACCAAATACCTGGCGTACGGCTGGTCCAGCAAACGCTCGTCACCCGCGTTGCGTTCACAAGTCGACGCGGCATTGGTCGGCGCACTGCAGACCGGCTGGGACGGCCTGCTCGCCGAACAAAGGTCCTTTTTGGACGAATTCTGGGACACCGCGGACATCGAGATCGAAGGCGACGCCGAACTGCAGCAGGCGGTCCGGTTCGCGCTGTTCCACGTCCTGCAGGCCGGGGCCCGCGGTGAGACCAGGGCGATCCCGGCGAAGGGCCTGACCGGTCCAGGATATGACGGCCACGCCTTCTGGGACACGGAATCCTTTGTCCTGCCGGTGCTGACGTACACCATCCCGGACGCGGCCCGCGACGCACTGCGCTGGCGTTACTCCACTTTGGACAAAGCGCGGGCCAGGGCGAGAACCCTGTGCCAGGAAGGCGCCGCGTTCCCATGGCGCTCGATCAACGGCGAGGAATGCTCCGGCTACTGGCCTGCGGGCACGGCGGCGTTCCACATCAATGCCGACATCGCCGACGCGGTCATGCGCTACCTGTACGCGACACAAGACAAGCCGTTCGAGTCCGAATGCGCGGTGGAGTTGCTCGTTGAGACCGCCCGGCTGTGGATGAGCATCGGCCACCACGACACACATGGCCGCTTCCGCATCGACGGCGTCACCGGGCCCGACGAGTACACGGCCGTCGTGGACAACAACGTCTACACAAACCTGATGGCACGCCGTAATTTGCGCGCCGCAGCGGCTGTCGCCGAGGCCAACCCGTCCCTCGCACACGACCTGGGCGTCGACACCGAGGAAGCATCCCGCTGGCGTGACGCGGCCGACGACATGGTTGTGTTGTACGACAAGGAACTCAAGGTCCACCCGCAGTCGGAGTGCTTCACCGACCACGCCCGCTGGGACTTCCACACCACCCCGGCGGAGAACTATCCGCTGCTGCTGAACTACCCGTACTTCGACTTGTACCGCAAGCAGGTCGTCAAGCAGGCCGACCTGGTGCTTGCTTTGCACCTGTGCGGCGATGAGTTCACCCCCGAGGAAAAAGCCCGCAACTTCGCGTACTACGAAGCACTGACCGTCCGGGACTCGTCGTTGTCGGCGTGCACCCAGGCCGTCATGGCCGCAGAGGTCGGACACCTCGAACTGGCCTACGACTACTTCGCCGAAGCCGCGCTGACAGACCTGCACGACCTGCACGACAACGTCCAAAACGGACTCCACATCGCCTCCCTCGCCGGCGCGTGGATGGCCGCCGTCGCAGGCTTCGGCGGAATGCGTGACCACCACGGCAAGCTCACGTTCGCACCACGCCTGCCACCGGAACTGACCAAGATCGCCTTCCGGATGACGTTCCGCGGCAGCAAGATCGGCGTGGAGATCCGCCCGGAACGCGCGGCCTACCGGCTGTACTCGGGCGAACCACTGGACCTGTCGCACCACGGCGACCCGTTCACCCTGGGCACCGAACCGGTGATCCTGCCGATCCCCGGACCACCCGACCACCCCACACCCCAGCAGCCGCACGGCCGAGCCCCCACCCGCCGCCGCCCGCGCTGAAACCGGCGTGTCCTGCTTTCCGGCACTATGAAACTCCCCCGCAAGGCTGATCCGAACGGGGGTAGGGCTAGCACCAAGGTCTGAACGGAAGGCAACTCCAGCGCGCCGAACTGCCCTGACGCGTAACTTCCTTGCTGACGATCCACTCAGGGTCGGCTACCCGGGTCGGCTCGGGGTGGTCCCGGATGCCGGGGCCGGGCCGGCTCAATAGTTTTGGACCGTCGTCGAAGAAGCGGATGGGGAGCGGAAGATGGACTTGTCTCGTCGTGTTGTGCTGGGGGTCTGCGCGATCGGCGTGGGGACGCTTCTGCTGTCCGGCTGCGAGGGATTCCGGGTCTCGTCGAACACTTTCAGCGACTCGACGGACCTCACGCAGAAAGTCGCCACGGTCCGGATCGACAACGGTTCGGGGGCCGTGCGGATCCGGGCCGGGGCGACGCCGTCCGTGCGGCGCACTGTGTACTACCGAGATAACAACCAGCCTGGGCAGACCCATCGGGTCGAGGGGGACACGCTGGTGCTGGAGAACTGCAAGCAGCGCAACTGCTCGATCGACTACGAGGTCACGTTGCCTGCCGCGGCCAAGATCATGGGTGAGGTCGGGTCGGGCGAGATCGACGTCGCGGGCATGGCCGAGGTGGGGGTGCGGTCCGGGTCAGGGGACATCCGGGTCCGGGACATCTCCGGACCGGTCGCCGTCAACGTCGGCTCGGGACGGGTCGAGCTGATCGGCCTCGCCCAGTCCGCCGTTGTCGACGCGAGCTCCGGGGACGTCACGCTCAGCGACGTCAAGGGGGACGTCACCATCCTGTCGCGGTCCGGCGAGGTCAACGCCAGCGGGATCGGCGGGAAGGCGGCGGTGGAGAGCTCGTCCGGTGACGTCCGGGTCGACATGGCCACTGCCCAGAGCGTCAAGGTGACCGCGAGCAGCGGCCGGATCAACGTGACCGTGCCGCGCGGCCAGATGTACAAGGCGGACGTCACCACCAGCAGCGGCGAGAAGCTGGTCAACATCGACACCAGCCCGCAGTCGCCGTACGTGCTTGACCTGGACGCGAGCAGCGGCGACATCCACGTCGACTACCGCGTCTGATCTTTCGGGGAACAAACCCCGCACCCCGCTCGTTGGCCTGTCAGGAAGGTTGAGCGGCATCCGCTCAAGTCTGATTTGACCGGCGATGACTCCTGGTAGCAGACTTGAGCCACATACGCTCAAGGCGAAGAAACACTACCGGGAGGATTCCATGGCGCGAGCGGTCGGCATCGACCTGGGGACGACCAACTCCGTCGTCGCCGTTCTCGAAGGCGGTGAGCCGACGGTCATCGCCAACTCCGAGGGTTCGCGGACGACCCCGTCCATCGTCGCCTTCGCCAAGAACGGCGAGGTGCTCGTCGGCCAGCCGGCGAAGAACCAGGCGGTCACCAACGTGGACCGCACCATCCGCTCGGTCAAGCGGCACATCGGCTCCGACTGGAAGACCGATGAGATCGACGGCAAGCGCTACACCGCGCAGGAGATCTCCGCGCGTGTGCTGATGAAGCTCAAGCGCGACGCCGAGTCCTACCTTGGCGAGCAGATCACCGACGCCGTCATCACCGTCCCCGCCTACTTCGAGGACGCCCAGCGGCAGGCCACCAAGGAAGCCGGCCAGATCGCCGGCCTCAACGTGCTGCGGATCGTGAACGAGCCGACGGCGGCCGCCCTGGCCTACGGCCTGGACAAGGGCGAGAAAGAGCAGACCATCCTGGTCTTCGACCTCGGTGGCGGTACTTTCGACGTCTCCCTGCTGGAGATCGGCGACGGTGTCGTCGAGGTCCGCGCGACCAGCGGTGACAACCACCTCGGTGGTGACGACTGGGACCAGCGCATCGTCGACTGGCTGGTGGACAAGTTCAAGCAGTCCAGCGGCATCGACCTGACCAAGGACAAGATGGCGCTGCAGCGCATCCGCGAGGCCGCTGAGAAGGCGAAGATCGAGCTGTCCAGCTCGACCAGCGCCAACATCAACCTGCCGTACATCACCGTGGACGCGGACAAGAACCCGCTGTTCCTCGACGAGACCCTGACCCGCGCGGAGTTCCAGCGGATCACCTCCGACCTGCTGGACCGCACCCGTGCGCCGTTCCACAACGTGATCAAGGACGCCAGCATCAACCTCGGCGACATCGACCACGTCGTGCTCGTCGGTGGCTCGACCCGGATGCCCGCGGTGACCGAGCTGGTCAAGGAGCTCACCGGCGGCAAGGAGCCCAACAAGGGCGTCAACCCGGACGAGGTCGTGGCGGTCGGTGCCGCGCTGCAGGCCGGTGTGCTCAAGGGTGAGGTCAAGGACGTCCTGCTGCTGGACGTGACCCCGCTGTCGCTGGGCATCGAGACCAAGGGTGGCGTGTTCACCAAGCTCATCGAGCGCAACACCACCATCCCGACCAAGCGCTCAGAGATCTTTTCCACCGCGGACGACAACCAGACCACGGTCGGCATCCAGGTCTTCCAGGGCGAGCGTGAGTTCGCCGTGCACAACAAGAAGCTGGGCACGTTCGACCTGACCGGTCTGCCCCCGGCTCCGCGTGGCGTCCCGCAGATCGAGGTCACCTTCGACATCGACGCGAACGGCATCGTGCACGTCTCCGCGAAGGACCTGGGCACCGGCAAGGAGCAGTCGATGACCATCACGGGCGGCTCGGCGCTGCCCAAGGAGGACATCGACCGGATGGTCAAGGACGCCGAGGCACACGCCGAGGAGGACAAGCGCCGCCGCGAGGAGGCCGAGACCCGCAACCAGGCCGAGACGCTGGTCTACCAGACCGAGAAGTTCTTGAAGGACAACGAGGACAAGGTCCCGGCCGACGCCAAGGACAAGGTCAACGCGGCCATCGCGGAGGCCAACGAGGCGCTCAAGGGCGAGGACACGGCCAAGATCAAGGCCGCGGTCGAGAAGCTGTCGCAGGAGTCGCAGGCGATGGGCGCGGCGATGTACGCGTCCGCCAACGCGGCAGGCGGCGGTGAAGGTGCTCAGGCCGGCGGTGCCGGTACGGGTACCCCGCCGAAGGACGACGTTGTTGACGCCGAGATCGTCGACGAGGACGAGAAGAAGTGACCGATCAGGGACCGCACGACAACAACAACTCGGCTGAGGAGCCAAGGGTGGTAGTGCGCGACCGACGCCGGATCGACCCGGAGACCGGTCAGGTCAAGACCGTCACCGAGGAGGTGCCCGTCGACGAGGCGGGCGCCCCCGAGGGCGGCAAGCACGCGGCCACCGATGACGGTGGTGCCGTGCCCGAGGTCGAAGCGGAAATCGTCAGCGAGGAGGTCTCGCTGAAGACCCAGTTGGAAGAGCGCACCAAGGACCTGCAGCGACTGCAGGCTGAGTACGCCAACTACCGCAAGCGCGTGGACCGCGACCGCGAGAGCGTGATCACCGGTGCCAAGGCCTCGGTGGTCAACGAACTGCTCGCGGTCCTCGACGACCTCGAGCGGGCGGCCGCACACGGCGACCTGACCGGCGCCTTCAAGGCTGTGGCGGACAAGCTGACCGCCACCTTGCAGCGCGTCGGGCTGGAGCCGTTCGGCCACGAGAACGAGCCGTTCGACCCGTCCGTGCACGAGGCCGTGCAGCACGACACGTCCCCCGACGTGCAAGGCCCGACCGTGACCGCGGTGTTGCGCCGCGGCTACAAGATCGGTGACCGGACGCTGCGCCCCGCGCTGGTGGCCGTGACCGACCACGAACCCGGTGCACCGGCTCAGGCCCAGGAATGGGTCGAACCGTCCGAAGGACAGCCTGATGGTTCGGCGGACCGGAACTAAAGAACAGAAGGGAGGGGACGTCCGGTGAGCGCGAGGGACTGGATCGACAAGGACTTCTACCGTGAGCTGGGCGTCTCGTCCAGCGCGACGGACGCGGACATCAAGAAGGCCTACCGCAAGCTGGCCAGGGAGTTGCACCCGGACGCCAACCCGGGCAACACCGAGGCAGAGACGCGGTTCAAGGCGGTGTCCGAGGCGTACGGCGTGATCGGTGACCCCGAGAAGCGTAAGCAGTACGACGAGGCTCGCCGGCTGTTCGGCGGCGGGCTGCGCGGGTTCGGCAGTGGCGGCGCGGGCGGCGGCTTCGATGTCAGCGACATCTTCGGCGGCGCCAACGCACAAGGCGCCGGCGGCAGCTTCAGCGGCCTCGGTGACATCCTCGGCGGCCTGTTCGGCAGGCGCGGCCAGGGATCGACCGCGGGCAGACCCCGGCGCGGTGCGGACGTGGACACCGAGATCCGGATCGACTTCCTGGAAGCGATCCGCGGTGCGACTGTCCCCTTGCGACTGTCCAGCCCGTCCACATGTGGCACGTGTGGCGGCAACGGTGCCCGGCCGGGCACCCACCCCCGCACCTGTCCGACGTGTAACGGCGCGGGCCTGATCACGCGCAGCCAAGGCGCTTTCGCATTCAGCGAGCCGTGCCGCGACTGCCGTGGCACCGGCCGGATCGTCGACGACCCGTGCCCCGAGTGCGGCGGCGACGGCGTGAGCACCAAGAGCCGCACGTTGACTGTTCGTATTCCGCCGGGCGTGGAGGACGACCAGAAGATCAGACTGGCCGAACAGGGCGAACCCGGCCAGAACGGCGGGCACGCCGGTGACCTGTACGTGCGCGTGCACGTCACCCCGCACGCCGTGTTCGGCCGCTCAGGCAACGACGTGACCATCACCGTGCCGGTCACGTTCCAGGAGTTGGCACTCGGCACCACGCTGACCGTGCCCACACTGGACGGCAAGGTGTCGTTGCGCGTGGCCCCGGGTACAGCCAATGGCAGGGTGTTCCGTGTCCGTGGCAAGGGCGTCGTCAAACGTGACGGTGTCGCGGGCGACTTGCTGGTCACCGTGCAGGTGGCGGTGCCGAACAAACTCTCCGACGAGGCCAAGGCCGCGATGGAGGAGTACGCGAAGGCGACTTCGGACCAAGACCCCCGGCCGGAGTTGACGGCGATGCTGAAGCAGAGGAGCGAGTAGATGATGCCCTCGTTTCCCAGCGGTGTCCCCTTCCCGGCGAACGCGGACGAGGACACCCCGATCTTCGTGATCTCGGTGGCCGCACAGCTGTCCGGCCTGCACGCGCAGACCCTGCGCAGCTACGACCGCCTGGGCCTGGTCTCACCCGGCCGGACCTCAGGCGGCGGGCGCAGGTACTCGATGCGTGACATCGCGGTGCTCCGCGAGGTTCAGCGTCTGTCCCAGGAGGAAGGCGTGAACCTCGCGGGCATCAAGCGGATCATCCACCTGGAGAACCAGGTGACCGCATTGCAGGCCCGCGTCGAAGAACTCACGCACGAACTGGCCGCCGCGTACGCGGCAGCCGAGCAAGCCGCCGCAGCTGTGCACAAGTCCTATCGGCACGAACTCGTGCCGGTACACAAGCCGAAAACCGCTCTGGTGGTCTGGAAGCCCCAGCCTCGCCGCGGCTGATCATTCCCAGCCTTGGCCTCACTCGCGAGGTTCAAGGCTGGTCGCATGTCTGCGGCCGAACCGGCGGCCGAGGAACGATCCGGCCGTGAGCCCGCCCGGCGACCGAGCGGGAATCGCCGCACCCCAGGGCATGTGAACCCGTCGGTGACCTAGTCCAGTGTGAACGGGTCGTACGTGATGTGGTCCAGCGGCGTGCCCGCGACGAGCATTCGCGACACCGTCGACCTGATCATCCCGGGTGATCCGCTGACCAGGACGTCCCGGTCGGCCCAGGCGCCATAGCGGGTGACGACGTCGGCAAGTGTCCCGTGTTCCACCCCAGTGGCGTCCGGTTCGGACTCCAGAACGGGCACGACTGTCAGCCACGGGTTGGTGGCGGCCAGGCGCTGCAGGTTCTGCAGGTCGTACAGATCGGACAAAACGCGTCCACCGTAGAACAGGTGCACGCGCGGGTTCTCGCCCCACTGGCTCAGCTCGTCGATGATCGCCCGCATGGGAGCGAGACCTGTCCCGCCGGCGACCATGACTAAGTCCCTGGTGTTCTCCCTGTCCACGCTCATCCGGCCGAGTGGCGGGCCGATCCGCCAGGTCTCGCCGATCTGCGTGTGCCCGACGATCGCCCGGCTGACCCAGCCGCCGTCGACCGTCCGGATGTGGAAGTCGATCGTCCCGTCCTCGCGTGGCGCGTTGGCCGGGGAGAGGTAGCGCCACAGCCTGGGGCGGTGCGGGGTCTCCACGCTCACGTACTGCCCGGGCTGGTACGGCATCGGGTGGTCCGTTTGGACGGTCACCACGGCGAGGTCGTAGCCGATGCGGTGGTGGGCGACGACGGTCGCGGGCCACCACGCGGGCCCGTCGTCGGTGTTGGCCGAGTCGAGCATCGCGCGGGCCATGATCGTGTAGGCCTCGGCCCAGGCGCGCTCGATCTCGTCGGTCCACGACTTGCCGGAGAACTTCTTCACCGCCGCGATCAACGCCGTGCCGACCGCCTCGTAGTGGGCGCTGATCACACCGAACTTGCGGTGGTCGCGGCCGAGCTGGCGGAGGAACGGGTTGAGGTCGTCCGGCCGGTCGACCAGCTGGACGATGTGCACGAGCGCGCGCAGCAGGCGCGAGCGCTGGACCTCCATGTTGGCGGGGAACATCTCGCGCGCGTTCGGTGACAGGCTGAACAGCATCCCGTAGAAGAACTTCGCCACCTCGTCGGCTTTGGGCTCGACGACGGCGAAGCTCTCCCGGATCAGCCGCACCATCGCGGCCGCGCCGGACGCGGCGTCCGCCGACCGCATCGTGGCGGGACTGGCGGGCTTCGGGGTCTGGGGTATCGGGCTCACTACGGCGTTTGCGGTCATGGTCGGGGCACGGACTCCAACCTCTGGCTCAGACGTCTTGATGGGCGTCACGGTCTACTCATGCATCCATCCCCCGACAGGGTTGGACAGTAACCCGATTCTCGTGAGATGTCCGCCTTGATGCCACCTTCGTGTACTTGTGCGTGACGGAAAGTTCTCCGTATTCCCTCTTCCGGTGGACAACCGATGGCCGAGCTGGGCGCTCGTCCCTTGATATGAAACTGTTACGCGCGTGCCTTCCGCAACCCCGACCCCCACCGGCACCGCCGAGGCGCACCTGCTGGACCTCGAACTGGCGGAGCCACCACCCCGGTCACGGCCGAATCTCGCGGTCGTGAGCACCGACATCGCCGATCCGCTCGCTGATCATGAGTCTGATCACTTGCCTGGTTCGCGTGGTGAACATCTCCTCCAGTGTGCGTTCGGCAGCCGCGACCGTGCCAAGAAGTTCTACGACAACCAGATGCTCGACCACCTCAACGAGGCGATGATCGAGTTCATCGGCCGGATGGAGATGGCCTTCATCGCCAGCGCGGACGCCAAGGGCGAGTGTGACTCGTCGTTCCGCGCGGGTCCGCCAGGCTTCCTGCAGGTGCTCGACGCCAAGCACATCGCCTACCCGGAGTACCGGGGCAACGGCGTGCACGCCAGTCTCGGCAACATCAGTGAGAACCCGCACCTGGCGATCCTGATGGTCGACTTCGTCCGCGACCTGATCGGCCTGCACGTCAACGGCAGGGCCAGGGTGGTCGAGGACGCCGACATGCGCGTCCGCCACCCGGACATCCCCGCCGAGTACGACCGTGGCCGCACCCCCGAGCGCTGGGTCGTCGTCGAGGTGGAAGAGGCCTACATCCACTGCCGCAAGCACATCCCGCACCTGCAGCCGGTCGAGCGGACCCGTGACTGGGGCACCGACGACGCCAAGCGCAAGGGCGGCGACTACTTCGCAGCGAAGGCCACGCCGAAGCCATGGCAGCAGGTGGTGCACACTTCCGGGCAGTGAACAGCACGCAGTGTCGAATTGTCCTCGCTTCGCTCGGACGGGCTTGGCCGCCGAAAGCCGGCCATTTCCACCTCGCCCCACGCAGCCGGCGCCGCGAAGCAGTTGGGTGCTGTGATCGCCGGGGCGGCGCCGGGCGTGTTGCGAGGCGTAAATGACCGGCGCGGCCAAGCCACCAGATGAGCCAGCTGGTGACCGGGAGTCCGCGACGCGCGCACTGGAGCGCGAGCTGTCTGTGCTGTTCGGACGGGCCCGCAGCATCTCGTTGAGCCTGGCCGCCCGGGTCCACCCGGAGCTGGACGCGGCCTGCTACGCGCTGCTTTTGCACCTCGGTGACATCGGGCCGGTGCGCGCGGCCGACGTGGTCGAGCGCACCGGCTTGGACAAGTCGACAATAAGTCGCCAGATCGCCCGGCTCGAAGAGCTGGAGCTGGTCGAGCGCGTCGCCGACCCACACGATGGCCGCGCTCGCCTGGTCCAACTCACCGACGGCGGCACCGAGCGTCTCGCCACCGTCCGCAACGACCGCCGCGCCCGGTTGCACGCGATCTTGGACCGCTGGCCGACCGACGAGATCACAACCTTCTCCGCCCTGCTGGGCAAGCTGAATCAGGACCTCTAGCCGCTATAGTTGTATTAGGCAACCAATGGTGGAGGTTCGGCGATGAAGCCCACTCCCGAGGACTACATCGGCTTGATCCGGCAGGTCCGGTCGTTGATGGAGGTCCAGCACGCCACCACCATGCGCAGCTGGGAAGAGACCAGGGTGCAGCCTGGCGCGGGCAAGCTGCTCGCCGAACTGGCCTACCGGGGCGAATCTCGGGTCTCCGATCTCGCCGAACTGCGTTTCGTCGACGCGTCCGTGGTCAGCAGGCAGGCCGCTCAGCTTGAGAAGCTCGGCCTGATCGAGCGCCGCCGTGCACCTGAGGACCGCCGCGCCGCCTTGCTGAGCGTGACGCCGGAGGGCGAGAAGGTCCTCGAACAGTGGCGTCAGCGCCAGGTGGACGCCATGGCCGAGGCGCTGAGCGACTGGGACGCCGACGAGGTCACAGCCGCCACCGAGCACCTGGAGCGGATCAACGCCGCCTTGCGGAGCCGGCTGTCGAGCTGAGGGTCACCCAGGTCGAAACCGGTTACACCCGGACGGCCGCTTGATCATTTCGTCATCTCGGCGGGCTGTGGATAGCGACCTGCGGTTTGTGGACAACTGGGCACTTCGTGTGGACAACCGCGTTGGTACATGTGAGTGAAACTGGGTTGAGCGGAACAGGCTCAACTTTTCTGACGTTAAGCATTACGACAGCTTCTGCGGGAAGCTGGCACAAGGGCATCAACGCGTACTGAGGTGAGGGATGGACGCATTCAACCCGACCACGAAGACCCAGCAGGCGGTCTCCGCCGCGGTTCAGGCGGCCACGGTCGCCGGGAACCCGGACGTCTCGCCGGCGCACCTGCTCGCTGCCCTGCTCGCGCAGGGTGACGGGCTGACGGCGCCGCTGCTGACGGCGGTCGGGGCGGATCCTGCGGTGATCGGCAAGGAACTGGAGAAGATCGTCGCGAGTCTGCCGTCGGCTACCGGCGCGACCGTGTCGACGCCGAACCTGAACGGCCAGGCAGCCCGGTCGCTGAGCCAGGCGCAGAAGCTCGCGACCGAGATGGGCGACGAATACGTCTCCACCGAGCACGTCCTGTACGGCCTTGCCTACGAGCGTGGCCCGGTCGGTGAGCTGCTGCGCAGGCACGGTGCGACCCCCGAAGCCCTCAAGGACGCGTTCACCAAGGTTCGCGGCTCCGCCCGGGTGACCAGCCCAGACCCCGAGGGCACCTACCAGGCGCTGGAGAAGTACGGCGTCGACCTCACCGACCGGGCGCGCAAGGGCGAGCTCGACCCGGTGATCGGCCGCGACGCCGAGATCCGCCGCGTTGTGCAGGTGCTTTCCCGTCGTACCAAGAACAACCCGGTGCTGATCGGTGAGCCCGGTGTCGGCAAGACCGCCATCGTGGAAGGCCTCGCTCAGCGCATCATCGCCGGTGACGTGCCGGAATCCTTGCGTGGCAAGCGAGTCGTCGCTCTGGACCTCGGCTCGATGGTGGCCGGTGCGAAGTTCCGCGGTGAGTTCGAGGAGCGGCTCAAGGCCGTGCTCAAGGAGATCACCGACTCCGCAGGCCAGGTGGTCACGTTCATCGACGAGCTGCACACCATCGTCGGCGCGGGCGCGACCGGTGAGGGCGCGATGGACGCCGGCAACATGATCAAGCCGATGCTGGCCCGTGGCGAGCTGCGCATGGTCGGTGCCACCACGTTGGACGAGTACCGCGAGCACATCGAGAAGGACCCCGCGCTGGAGCGCCGGTTCCAGCAGGTGCTCGTCGGCGAGCCGACTGTCGAGGACACCATCGGCATCCTGCGTGGCCTCAAGGAGCGCTACGAGGTGCACCACGGTGTCCGGATCACCGACGCCGCTCTGGTGTCCGCGGCGGCCCTCTCCGACCGCTACATCACCGCCCGGTTCCTGCCGGACAAGGCGATCGACCTGATCGACGAGGCCGCGTCCCGGCTGCGGATGGAGATCGACTCCCGGCCGGTCGAGATCGACGAGGTCGAACGGGCCGTGCGGCGCCTGGAGATCGAGGAGATGGCGCTGGCCAAGGAGGAGGACCCGGCGTCCAAGCAGCGGCTTTCGGCGTTGCGTGCCGAACTGGCCGAGAAGCGTGAGGCCCTGTCCGCGCTGACCGCGAGGTGGCAGAACGAGAAGGGCTCGATCGAGAAGACCCGTGAGCTGAAGGAACAGCTGGAGAACCTGCGTGGCGAGTCGGAGCGTGCCGAGCGCGACGGCGACCTCGGCAGGGCCGCTGAGCTGCGCTACGGCCGGATTCCCGCGCTGGAGAAGGAGCTCGAGGCAGCCACGGAGTCGACCAAGACCGAGACCGTGATGCTCAAGGAAGAGGTCGGCCCGGACGACGTCGCCGAGGTCGTGTCCGCGTGGACCGGCATCCCGGCGGGCCGGATGCTCGAAGGCGAGACCGCGAAGCTGCTGCGGATGGAGGACGAGCTCAGCAGGCGGGTCGTCGGCCAGGCCGAGGCCGTGCGCGTGGTGTCCGACGCGGTCCGCCGCTCGCGTGCCGGAGTCGCGGACCCGGACCGGCCGACTGGGTCGTTCCTGTTCCTTGGCCCGACCGGGGTCGGCAAGACCGAGCTGGCCAAGGCGCTGGCGGAGTTCCTGTTCGACGACGAGCGGGCAATGATCCGCATCGACATGAGCGAGTACGCCGAGAAGCACTCGGTGGCGCGGCTCGTCGGTGCCCCGCCCGGCTACGTCGGTTACGACCAGGGCGGCCAGCTGACCGAGTCAGTGCGGCGGCGCCCATACAGCGTCGTGCTGCTCGACGAGGTCGAGAAGGCTCACCCGGACGTGTTCGACGTGCTGCTGCAGGTGCTCGACGACGGCAGGCTGACCGACGGCCAAGGCCGCACGGTCGACTTCCGCAACACGATCCTGGTGATGACCTCCAACCTGGGCTCGCAAGCGATTGCGGACGGGACGTTGACCGAGCAGCAGCGCAAGGACGCGGTGCTGTCGGTGGTGCAACGGCACTTCAAGCCGGAGTTCCTCAACCGGCTGGACGACGTCGTGGTCTTCCACCAGCTGGCGACCGAGGAACTGACCTCGATCGTGGACATCCAGATCGACCGGCTGAGCCGCAGGCTGTCCCAGCGCAGGCTGACCCTCGACGTCACCCCGTCGGCTCGTGATTGGTTGGCCCTCAACGGGTTCGACCCGGTCTACGGCGCACGCCCGTTGCGGCGCCTGGTCTCCTCGGCGATCGGCGACCAGCTGGCGAAGAAGCTGCTGGCCGGCGAGATCACCGACGGAAACAAGGTCAATGTGGACGTGACGGACGATTCGACGGGCCTGGTGGTGACCCGGGCCGCGTAAGCCGTGTCCACCGTTCCGACACACCGTGTCGCACTTCGCGGCACGGTGTGTCGGCCTTTGTGGCACCGGGAAACGCACGTTCCGGTTCGGCCGCGGTGGACACGCGTCGGCTGCCAAATGATCCTCACTCCCGATGTCCGCTAGTCTCTGACTGGTGGGCATCCCCGCGTGGATCTGGTTCGCCGTGGCCGCACTCGCGGCTCTCGGTGGCGCCGCCCTGCTCGCTCGCGACCGTGCCGTTCGGACTTCGCGCAACCGGGAACGCCGCCGTTGGGCCGCATTACGCGGCTGGCAGTTCACCGAGACGGACAACGTCCTGCCGACCCAATGGGAAGGCGGTGCGCTGGCGTACTACGGCGGCGGCATCGCCCGTGACGTGGTGGCCGGTTCGACCTTCACCGCGGACGGCAGGCGCCGGGTCTACGTCTTCGACCTCGACAACGGCGGCCGCGTCAGCGCGGTGATCGCGGCGGTGCAATGCCGCCGCAAGCACGAGGTCGTGGTGGAGCTGTGGCTGCCGAGTGTTCCGTTCGAGCAGGAGCACATGCCCGAACTGCTCGGCCCGGTCGGCCAGCGCTACGCGTTCGTCTCGGATCTGGCCAAGGCCAGGGCCCTGATCACGCCGGACCTGGTTGACGCCTCCGAGGAAGTGGGCCCGGACGTGATGGTCGCGTGGGTCGAGGACGGCTGGGTCCTCGCCGCGGCGCCCGTCAACGCCAACCCGTCACGGTTGGAGCGTCTGCTGCGTAGCCTCGGTGAAGTCGCGGACGTGGTCGACCCGTTCGAGGACGATGAACAATCTTCAGGTGATGGCACCGCCCAACTCCCGCCGGGACGCCACGGCCAGTAGCTTGGCCGCATGCCAACTGCTCTAGTCACCGGCGCCACCGCCGGTATCGGCAACGCTTTCGTCCACCGGCTGGCCAAGGACGGCCACAACGTCGTTCTCGTGGCCCGCACCGAACCGCGCCTGCACGAGGTTGCCGCGCAGATCAAGGCGAAGTACGGCGTCGAAACCGAGGTCCTGCCCGCCGATCTGTCCAAGCAGGATGGACGGCTCGCCGTCGAGCAGCGGCTCAGCTCCGGTACTGGCGACCCGGTCGACATCCTCGTGAACAACGCCGGGTTCGGCACCCGCGGCCGGTTCGAGGACGTGTCGGTCGACTGGATGCAAGGCCAGTTGGACGTGAACGTGACCAGCGTGCTCCGGCTGACCAGGGCGGCGATCCCCGGCATGCTCGAACGCGGCCGTGGCGCGGTCATCAACGTCTCCAGCATCGCGGGCTTCTTCCCCGCCACCGGTCCCACGTACGGCGCGACCAAGTCCTACGTGACGGCGTTCTCCGAAGGCATCGGAATGGCCTTGAAGGGCACCGGAGTACGCGTGATGGCGTTGATCCCCGGGTTCACCCGGACGGAGTTCCACGACCGCGCGGGCGACGAGAAGCAGACGTTCCCGAACTTCATGTGGCTGTCCGCGGAGCAAGTGGTCAACGAGTGCATGACGGACCTTGCGCACGGGCGTGTCCGGTCGATCCCTGGATGGCAGTACAAGGTGCTGGTCGGCGTGACCCGGTTGCTGCCGCACGGTGTGCTGCGCAAGCTTGAAGCCGGTCTCGGCCGGGGCCGTACGTGAAAGGACAACGAAAATGAGCCAACCGCCTGGCTGGTACCCCGAACGCCCCGGATCCCCGGTGCTGCGGTGGTGGGACGGTACACAGTGGACGAACCACACCCAGCAGAAGACGGACGCGAGTGTGTTCGAGCTGGAGCTGGGCGGGCAGCAAGACCCGTCACGGGTGCAACAGCAGGTCCAGCAGCAAGCAGGCGTCGGACCGGTGCACGGCGGCGGCGGGACGCTGTTCACCGAGCCGGTTCTGGTGGTCAACCAGAAGGTCAAGCTGATCGAGATGGCCAACGAGTACACCGTCTTCGATCAGCACGGCAGACAGCTGGGCACGGTGGTGCAGGTCGGCCAGAGCGCGTTGAAGAAGGCGGTCCGGTTCTTCGCCAGCGTCGACCAGTTCATGACGCACCGGCTGGAGGTGCGTGACCTGACCGGCCAGCCGCTGCTGGTGCTGACCAGGCCGCGGAAGGTCTTCAAGTCCCGGATCGTCGTCGAGTACCCCAACGGTCAGCCGATCGGCGAGATCGTGCAGGAGAACATGGTCGGGAAGATCAACTTCGGCTTCGTGGTCAACGGCCAGCAGATCGGTGGGATCCGCGCGGAGAACTGGCGAGCGTGGAACTTCATGGTGCACGACCACACCGGCCAGGAGATCGCCCGGATCACCAAGACCTGGGAGGGCTTCGCCAAGACGATGTTCACCACGGCGGACAACTACGTGGTGCAGATCCACCGTCAGCTGCAGAACCCGCTCGCGAGCCTGGTGGTGGCGGCGGGCCTGGCGATCGACACGGCACTGAAGCAGGACGACCGGGGCTTCGGCTGAGCCGATTTCCCTTGCGCCACAACACGACCATCACCTGTCTATAGTGGACTGTTCTGGTGTGCTGGTCGGTGGGAGTGGCGAACGTCTTATGCGTCCGCCACTACGAATCCTCGATCGTGTTTTAGGGTGAGGCCTTGTGCTCGTTGACCAGAACGCCAAGTCCGAACTCGCCAGGCTCATCACCGAGCTGGCTGTTGTCCGCGGTCGTGTGACTCTCTCGTCCGGCAAGGAGGCCGACTACTACGTCGACCTGCGCCGGGCGACGCTGCAGCACGCGGCCGCACCCCTGATCGGCAAGCTGCTGCGCCAGCTCACCGCCGACTGGGACTACGTGGCCGCGGGCGGTCTGACGCTCGGTGCCGACCCGGTGGCGTGCGCGATGATGCACGCGGCCGCGGCGCAGGGGGACGTGCTCGACGCGTTCGTGGTCCGCAAGGCCGCCAAGGAACACGGGATGCAGCGGCGGATCGAGGGCATCGAGGTCGCCGGCCAGCGGGTGCTCGCGGTCGAGGACACCTCGACGACCGGCAGCAGCGTCCTGACCGCTGTCGAGGCCCTGCGGGAGGCCGGTGCGGAGGTCGTCGGCGTGGTCACGGTCGTCGACCGGGCGACCGGGGCGAAGGAAGCCATCGAAGCGGCCGGCCTGAAGTACCGCTACCTGCTGGGACTGGACGACCTCGGGCTGTAGCCGCCAGTGGGGCTGCTACCTGCGGCAGCCCCACCACCTGCGAAGACAGTTGCCTTTCCCGCTCCCACAAGGCCAGACTGGAAACAGGGACTTGGCAGGGGCGGTGAGGTCGAGTGGCTGCGTTCTTGGCCGATGTAACTGTTGTGGTGCACTTCGCGTCACTGCTCTACATCGGGTTGGGCGGGTTTCTGGCCTGGTGGTGGCCGAAATCCATCTTCGTCCACGTCTTCTTCGCGGCTTGGGGCGTCGCGGTCAACGTCATCCCCGGCCTGCCGTGCCCGCTGACCGCGCTCGAGGACTACTTCCGACATCAGCAGGGCCTCGGGTCGTTGCCGGGCGGCTTCAACGAGTACTACATCTACGACGATTTGATCCCGCGTAACCTGTTGCCGGTGGTAGCAGTGCTAGCGGTGGTGGTTCTCGTCATTTCCTACGTCGGTGCGTACGTTCGGTGGCGCCACAGCAGGACCCGAGTGGCGGCGTGACCGGGCCGACGGAGTGGGTGTTCGGCGATCCGGTGGGCGTCGGCCCGTGGGAAGGGCCCTGGCCGGACGACCCCAAGTACGACCCTGAGCTGCTGGCCGAGGGCGACAAGCGCAACGTGGTCGACGCGTACCGCTACTGGCGGCGCGAGGCCGTCATCGCGGACCTCGACACCAAGCGCCACGACTTCCATGTCGCGATCGAGAACTTGCAGCACGACCACAACATCGGCACGGTCGTCCGGACCGCGAACGCGTTTCTGGCCAAGGCCGTGCACATCGTGGGCCGACGGCGGTGGAACCGCAGGGGCGCGATGGTCACTGACCGGTACCAGCACATCCTGCATCACCCGGACGTGGGTTCCTTGGCCGAGTTCGCGAAAGCCGAGGATCTGGCGCTGGTCGCGGTCGACAACACGCCGGGCGCGCAGCGTTTGGAGACTGTCAAGCTTCCGAGGCACTGCGTCCTTCTTTTCGGTCAAGAAGGCCCTGGCCTCTCCGAACAGGCACGCGACGCGGCAACCACGACGGTGTCAATCGCCCAGTTCGGTTCGACGAGGTCGATCAAC
Organism: Kibdelosporangium aridum; assembly: GCF_900176515.1. Classification (GTDB taxonomy): domain Bacteria; phylum Actinomycetota; class Actinomycetes; order Mycobacteriales; family Pseudonocardiaceae; genus Kibdelosporangium; species Kibdelosporangium aridum. The sequence goes on along the minus strand of NZ_FWXV01000002.1, from coordinate 1,170,782 downwards.
GCGGGCGTGGCCGCGGGCGTGGTGATGCACTCATGGATCCGTGACCACGCGGACCTGGGATCCGCCTGGTGACTGATTAATTACCCCAAGTGGGGCACGTACCACGCTGAGGGGTATCACCGGACCGATCCAGACACCACCATGGCGATATGGCCAGAGAGCTCGTCGCCACCGCCCGCTTGTGGGCGGCGCGCGCCGCGGTGTCGGAGTTGGGTGTGCACGCCAGGCACCTGCGCCGGCTATGGGCGCGTCCTGGCACGTTGCTCGGTGTTGACGGGTGGCCACCCACTCGGGGCGAGCGGCTGTTCGGAAGGTGGAACTACTTCGCGCAGGCGCATCTGATCGACTGCTTGGTCGACGCGCAGGAACGCAACCCGACGGCGACCCGCGCGACCTCGATCGCACGGATCGTGCGCAGCGTGCGGCTGCGGCACGGTCGTCGTTGGGTGACGGAGGATTACGGCGACGCGGCCTGGCTCGGCCTGGCGTTGCTGCGGGCGTCGCAGTACACGCCGGTGAAGGTCGCGGTCAACGACATCATCCGGAACCTGCGCGGCGCGTGGACCGACCACGCAGGTGGCGGGTTGTGGTCGCGGGCGGACGAGAACCTCAAGAGCGTGCGGGTGAACGGCCCGGCGACGATCCTGCTGGCGCGGTGTGGCGACCGGGTCGACCTGCAACGCGCCCGGGCGATCGCCGAGTGGATGGAGGACACGCTGCTCGACGAGGTCACCGGGCTGGTCTGGGTGGGCCTGCACGTGAACCTCGACGGCGAGATCCGCGAGACCATCAAGGAGGCGTACACCTATATCCAGGGCGTCTACCTCGGTGTTTGCCTGGAGTTGGCGGTCGGCGACCCGGTATGGGCCGAACGGGCCGAGCGCACGATCATCGCGGTGTCCGAGCACCTGGCGAACAACGGCGTGCTACGCGGGCACGGCGGCGGTGACGGCGGCATCTACACCGGGATCCTGGCGCGCTACTTGGCGTTGGCCGCGCTCAGACTGCCCGCGCTGACAGGCGCGTCGGCAACGGGTATGGCCGCGAGCCATGTGGCGGAACGCCTTGTCCTGACGAGTGCGGCGGCCGCGTGGCGCAACCGCGCGGTGGCAAGGGGCGGCCCGCTCTACGGTCCAGATTGGACAATCCCGTCCCGGGTGCCCCGGTCACCACGGCACAGGATTCCCGAGCGTGAGCTGGCGTCGCAGCTGGGTGGCTGGATGATCCTCGAAGCGGCGGCTTTGCTGGAGCGTTCGCATTAGTGTGGTCGCATGGGCGTTGTGATCGTGACGGGTGGCAGCCGGGGTATCGGTGCGGCGATCTGCCGTGCGGTGGCCAAAGCCGGGCATCAGGTCGTCGTGAACTACGTCGGCAACGCCGCAGCCGCCGAAGCGGTCGTGAAGGAGACCGGCGGCATCGCGGTCAAGGCGAACGTGTCCGACGAAGCCGATGTGCGGCGCCTGTTCGACACGGCCGCCGAACTGGGTCCAGTGACCGGCCTGGTGTGCAACGCGGCCATCACCGGCAACAAGATCGCGCGTTTGGACGAGCATGAGGTCCGGACTGTGCGAGAGGTTCTCGACGTCAACGTGGTCGGCACGTTCCTGTGCGACCGGGAAGCTGTCCGCCGGATGTCCACCAAGCACGGTGGAAATGGTGGCGTGATCGTCAACATCTCTTCCACGGCAGCGCATCGCGGCTCGCCGGGCGAGTGGGTTCATTACGCGGCAAGCAAAGCCGCGGTCGAGACCTTGACCAAAGGCCTCGCACTCGAGGTCGCCAACGAAGGTGTCCGGGTCAACTGCGTCGCACCCGGACTGGTCGAGACCGAGTTGCACGAGGCCGCGGGCGCGCCCGACCGCGTGGCCAGGACCGCGCCGCTGATCCCGATGAAGCGCGCCGGTCAGCCCGACGAGATCGCGGACGGCGTGATGTGGCTGCTGTCCGACGCGTCCTCGTTCGTGACCGGTTCGGTGGTCACCATCAGCGGCGGCCGGTAGCGCCTGCAGTTCTTGTGTGACAGGCCGACGAGGTTCGCCTGTACCACGATTGAGCGGATGTCTCGCGGCCAGCCTGGTGACGGCCTCGTCGAGCTGGCGGGTGAGGAACCGGCGCGCGGCAATCACCAAAACCAGGACGAGCACCGCGATGGCCGCCGCCAACAGGACGTACAGCAGCGTCATGGTGCGATTCCTAGTATTCGCCTGGCCCGACAGTTCGGCGCGCACACAGTTCGAGCGCGGTGCCCGCGGCCGGTCGCCGGTTCATCGAACGCTCATAGGGCGTCTCGGCGAACGTGCTTCGGCGGAGAGCTCCTTCAGCCCGTCGACCGGCCATCCCGGGTTGGCCTGGAACAACTCGGTCAAGGCGACCGGCCGGACGCCGCCGAGCATCCGCACGAACTCGGTGTACGCGTCGAGCCGCAGATCTCCGTGTGCGGTGAGCATTCCTGCCCAGCCCGCTTCCGGCGTCAGCGGCGGCTGGCCGGAGATCATCGCGTACAACATCGCGCCGGTCGCGCGGATGTCGCACAACGGTGAACGCCAGCGAGGGGCTTTCCGTCATCTGCTCAGGCGGGCATACCAGAGGGTGTAGCCATGCGTGCCGTCGATGGAGATCCGGTCGCTGAAGTTGGCCAGTCCCCAGTCGACGATCCGGGCCTTGCCGGTGTCGTCGAGGGCGATGTTGGACGGCTTGATGTCGAAATGCACCAGCCACCGCTGCTGGTAGGTGAAGGCGTCTCGCCACCCTTGGAGCACCTGGTCGGTGATGGCCAGCGCCGCACCGAGAGTGAGCTGCGGAGCGTCCGCGTCCATCTTCTGCTGCAGGGTTCCGTTGGCGTAGAAGGGAGTCACCACGAACCAGTCGAAGTTCGGGTCGTACCCGCCGTGGATCACCGGGGTGACGTAGGGACTTGATCTCCGCGCCGTGCGGTAGCGACTCGACTTCGCGTCTGCCGTTCCAGTCCCGCCTTTCTCGGCAGGTCGACCCGCTTGAGCGCGACCGTCTTCACGGGTGCGGGCTCGAAGACGTCCTGTGCGAGATAAGGAATCCGCCAAGCCAAAGCGAAGTCGGCCCATCCCGATTGTTCTGATCGGTGTCGCGGTCGTCATGTATTTGTCGGCCAACCGTGGCAAAGCAACGGAAGGGCAGGTGAGAAGTGCCATCAGCCCGGTCGACGACAGGGACCTGCTGGACAGACATCTGGCCAGGCGACCGACTCGGATCGCAGTCTGGGGCGCTACTTGATCGTGGCGGCGTTTCGCGTTCTGGTCATGGCGATGATGGGCGTGAGTGCGCCGTGGATCGCGGTGGCTGGAGTGGGCGCCGCGTGGGTCACGGCTCTGCTTCGCCGCCAGTCATTGCCCAGCGACAACTAAAGACAGCCGCAGGAATTGCGGTGCATCAATACGGGTTGCAGTCGCGCGGTTTGCGGCGGCCGGGACGGATCAGCGATCCGGTTGAGCAGCATCCGGACCGCGGTTTTCCCGATTTCCGCGATCGGCTGGGCCATTGTGGTGATCGGCGGGTCGAGCAAATCGGCCCATTCCACGTCGTCATAACCGACGACCGCGAGTTCCCGGCCGATCTTCAAATCCCGCCTGCGGGCTTCGTGCAGGACGCCGGACAACATCACGTTGTTGCCCGCGACCACAGCGGTCGGCGGATTGGCTAAGTCGAGCAACCGGCCCAACGCCGCCGCCGCGGGTGCGGCGGCCGACTCGCCGGACTGGACAAGGTTTTCGTCCCAGCTCAGGCCGGATCGGCCGAGCCCGAGGCGGTAGCCGAGCACCCGCTCGGACGTGGTGGCCAGGCCTTCCGCACCGCTGACGATGCCGATCCGCTTGTGGCCGAGTTCTGCCAGGTGCTGCACCAGCGCGGACGTGGAGTGCACGTTCTCCGGGCCGACCTGGTCGAAGTCCTGGCCGACGGTCAGCCGGTCGACCAGCACCATCGGGATACCCAGCTGCTTGAGCTCCGGCAGGACGGTCGCGGCCGCACGCGGGGACGGCGTCAGGATCAGCCCGTCGACGCGGCGAGATCGCAGCGTGCGGACCGCGGACTGCTCGCTCGCCTGCTCGTCATGGGTGTCGGTGAGCACGAGCGTGTAGCCCGCTTTGGTGGTTTCGTGCTCGATCGCCTGGATCAGTTCGGCGAAGTACGGGTTGGCCACGAGTGAGATGGCCACACCCAACGATCGGGTGCCACCGGTCACCAACGATCGGGCGATGGCGTCGCCGGTGTAACCGGTGCGTTCGATCGCGTCGAGGACCCTGAACTTGGTCTCCGGTGCGACCGCACGCGTGGAATTGACCACGTGCGACACCGTGGTGATGGAGACGCCCGCCATCTGGGCGACATCCTTCATGGTGACCAAGCTTGTCTCCCTGTAGCAAAAGCACGCCAAGCGTTTGCGCAAACGGTTGCGACAGGCTAAGTGAATCATTAACTTCCCCGCAACCAGGCACGCCTAGGAGGGAAGTCATGGGACGACGTGGTCTCGCCATCATCGCCGCCGGTCTGCTCGCGTTCGCTGTAAGTGGTTGTACCAGCCAGAAGACCGGCACTGGTGGCCAACCCGCCGATGGCGGCAAGATCAAGGTCGGTCTCGTGACCAAGACCGACTCCAACCCCTACTTCGTCGCGCTGCGCGACTCGGCCAAGGCCGAAGCCGACCGCTCCGGCGCCGAATTGATCGCGCTGGCAGGCAAGTTCGACGGGGACAACGAGGGACAGGTCGCCGCGATCGAGAACCTGGTGCAGCAGGGCGCCAAGACGATCATGATCACGCCGAGCAACTCGACCGGCATCCTCGGTGCCATCAAGAACGCCCGTGACCGCGGCGTTCTGGTGATCGCGCTGGACACCGAGACGGACCCGAAGGACGCTGTGGACGCGACGTTCGCCAGTGACAACACCGAGGCCGGGCGCATGCAGGGCACGTATGTGAAGGCCGCGCTGGCGGGCAAGGCGCCAAAGTTGATCATGATGGACGGCACGCCCGGTTCGACCGTCAGCGAGCAGCGCCACAACGGGTTCCTCGAGGGTATGGGGCTCAAGAACGGCGACCCGGCGATCCTCGGTGTCGAGGCGACCAACGGCGAGCAGAACAAGGCCCAGACCGCGACGGAGAACCTCCTGCAGCGCGACACGTCAGTCAATACCGTCTACACGCTCAATGAACCCGCGGCACGCGGTGCTTACGTGGCCTTGCAGGCAAAGGGAATCGTGGGGCAGGTCGTGATCGGCTCGATTGACGGCTCGTGCCAGGGTGTCACCGACGTCAAGGACGGCAAAGTCGTCGCAACGGTCATGCAGTTCCCGAAGAAAATGGCGGCACAGGGAGTTCAGGCCGCTGTGGAATTCGGCAAGACCGGCAAGAAGCCGGCCGGATTCGTGAACACCGGCGTCACCGTGATCACCGACAAGCCGGTTGCCGGAATCCAGAGCCAGGACACCGCATGGGGCTTGCAGAACTGCTGGGGCTGAACCGATGACGACAATTAAGGAGCGCAGTGAGTTCATTCTGCGCACGCCGGCGATCGGCCCGGCGATCGCATTGGTCGTGGCGGTGGTGGTCTTTTCCGTCACCACCGACACGTTCCTCAACGTGGACAACCTCTCGCTGGTCGTCCAGCAGTCACTGGTGATCGGCACGCTCGCCCTCGGTCAGACCTTGGTCATCCTGACCAGCGGGATCGACCTGGCCAACGCGGCGATCGCGGTGTTCGCGACGTTGCTGATGGCCAAGATGACGCTGCAGTCCGGCATGCCCGGAATCGTCGCACTACTGGTCGGAATCGTTGTGGCTGCCGCGATCGGCGCGGTGACCGGCGGCATCGTGACCGGGTTCCGGTTGCCGCCGTTCATCGTCACCCTCGGCATGCTGACCATCGTGACCGCGATCAGCCGGATCTACGCCTCCGGCCAGAGCTTTCCGGTCACCGACGACACGCTCGGCTTCCTCGGCCAGAAGCAGTACCTGTTCGGCCAGATCGAAGTCACCTTCGGCATGGTCCTGATGCTGGTGATGTACATCGGCTTCTGGTACGCGCTGACCCGGACCGGATGGGGCAAGCACGTCTACGCGGTCGGCAACGACCCGGAAGCCGCGCGGCTGTCGGGCATCCACGTCCGCCGCAGCCTGCTCGGCGTCTACATCATCGCCGGTGTGATCTACGGAATCGCGGCCTGGCAAGCACTTGGCCGCGTGCCCAACGCCGACCCGAACGCCTTCCAGCTCGGCAACCTCGACTCGATCACCGCGGTCGTCATCGGTGGCACGAGCCTCTTCGGCGGGCGCGGCAGCGTGATCGGAACGCTCATCGGCGCGCTGATCGTGGCGGTGCTGCGCAGCGGCCTGACGCAGGCGGGGATCGACAACCTGTACCAGGACGTGGCCACGGGTGTGCTCGTGATCGCCGCGGTCGCGGTGGACCGGTTCTCCCGAGGGAGGCAGCGATGACCCCGGTACTGGAAGCGAAAGGCCTGGTCAAGCGGTACGGCCGGGTGACGGCGATGGACGGCGCCGACTTCGACCTGCAGCCGGGCGAGGTGCTCGCGGTGGTCGGCGACAACGGCGCGGGCAAGTCCACGCTGATCAAGGCCTTGTCCGGGGCGGTGATCCCGGACGAGGGTGAGATCTACGTCAACGGCGAACTCGTGCACTTCCACGGCCCGCTGGACGCCCGTAAACACGGCATCGAGACCGTCTACCAGGATCTGGCGCTCGCGCAGGCACAGGACATCGCCACGAACCTGTTCCTCGGCAGGGAAAAACGGCGTCCCGGATTCCTGGGCGCGGTGTTCCGGTTGCTGGATTCCAAAGGCATGCGGGACGAGGCACGCAGTGTGCTCGACGACCTCGGTATCAACATCAAATCCATGACTCAGCCCGTGGAAACGTTGTCGGGTGGGCAAAGGCAGGCGGTCGCGGTCGCCAGAGCGGCCGCGTTCGGGACCCGGGTCGTGATCATGGACGAGCCGACAGCCGCACTCGGTGTCGCGGAATCCGCCAAGGTGCTCGAGCTGATCGGCCGGATTCGTGACCGTGGCCTGCCTGTGGTGCTGATCAGCCACAACATGCCGCACGTCTTCGAGATCGCCGACCGCGTCCACGTGCACCGGCTGGGCAAACGGGTCGCGGTGGTCTCGCCGGAGACGCACTCGATGAACGAGGTCGTCGGCCTGCTCACCGGTGCGTTGCGGATGGCCGAGGACGGCTCGATCCAGGAAGTCGGCGTGACCACAGGGCTGGGTCGTTGATCCTCGCGGTCGGCCTGTGCACGGTGGATCTCGTTCAACGGGTGGATGTCCTGCCGGTGCCGGGCCAGAAGGTGCAGTCCGGCTCGGTCGAATTGGTGGCAGGCGGACCGGCGGCGAACGCGGCGATCACCATTGCCGCGCTTGGCGCCTCGGTCCGTCTGGTGACCGCGCTGGGCTCGCATCCCTTGGCGGACTTGGCAAAGCGCGATCTTGCGCAGTACGGCGTCGAAGTCGTCGACGTGCTGCCCGATCGCGTCGAGCCGCCTACCGTGAGCGCGGTTTCCGTTCGTAACAGCGATGGCGAACGAACAGTGGTCTCGCACAACGCTTCCGGCATAACGGTGTCCGCGGACATCGACCTGTCTGATGTGGACACTGTATTGCTCGACGGGCACCACCCCGCGCTCGCGCTCAAAGCAGCCCGCGCCGACGTCCCGGTGGTTCTGGACGCGGGCAGCCGTAAACCAGTGTTCGGCGAACTGCTGCCGATGGTCGACGTGTGCGCATGCTCGTCGGCGTTCCAGGATCCCGTCGACTGCCCGGTGGTGACGCGGACGCACGACGCGGATCCGGTGCAGTGGTTCGTCGGATCCGACCGTGGGGAAATCCCTGTGCCGCAAGTGGAAGCCAAGGACACGTCGGGCGCGGGAGACGTCTGGCACGGCGCGTTGGCGCTGGGCGTGGCACGGCTGCGCCGAGTTCCGGAAGCTGCCGATATGCCGGATTTGATCCGATATGCCAACCGCATCGCCGGTGTGCGGGTACAGCACGAAGGAGCGAGCTGGCGCGATGAACTTCGCTGAACTGGTGGACCGGGCACGCGGGCTGGCCGCTGGCGGCCGGGCGATGCTCGGCATCTGCGGCGCACCCGGCGCCGGCAAGTCCACGCTGGCCTGCCAACTCGTCGAAGCCCTTGGTGACCAGGCTGTTTACGTCGGCATGGACGGCTTCCACCTCGCGCAGGTGGAGCTGGCCCGGCTGGGTCGCGCGGAACGCAAGGGCGCACTGGACACTTTCGACGGTCCCGGATATGTCAATCTCTTGCAACGATTGAGGAATCAGTCCGACGAGATCGTTTACGCGCCGGAGTTCCGCAGGGAGATCGAAGAACCGGTCGCGTGCGCGGTGCCTGTGTTCCCGGACACACGGCTGGTCGTCACCGAGGGCAACTACCTGCTCGTACCGGACAGGCCGTGGGGCGCGGTCCGTGAACTGCTCGACGAGGTCTGGTTTTTGCGGCCTGACGAGGAAGAACGCCACCGGAGGTTGATCGCGAGGCACGAGGCGTTCGGCCGCAGCTCGGCCGAGGCCCGTGACCGAGCGTTGGGCTCCGATGAACGCAACGCAACCGTGATCAACGCTACGGCGGATCGCGCCGATCTCGTGCTACGCGGGTAGCGGGCGCATCTCGCGCTGTGGAAAGTCCTATAACAGCGTGCTCACGACGCCGGATTAGTAGACATTCGTGCGGCACTATGGCGGGGCGGCCTTCCCCCGATCTTTAGTGGCCGCACGAAAGGACGGACCGAAATGCCCACGTTGAGCGGCGTGCATCACATCGCGCTGACCGTGACCGACGTGGATCGCAGCGTCCCCTGGTACGAGCGGGTCCTCGGGTTCAGCGTGGTCGGAACCCAGGAAGAGGACGCGCTCGGCGTGCGCAAGGTGTTCTTGCGCGGCCCAGGTGACGGCTTCGCGCTCACCTTGATTCAGCACCCGTACGCCGCGGGCAGCGTCTTCGACGAGAAGAAGCCAGGTCTGGATCACCTGTCGTTCTCGGTGCCGGACGAAGCCTGCCTGACCGAGTGGACCGACCGGCTCGAGGAGCACGGCGTGATGTTCTCGCCGATCACCGCGGAGCAGAGCGCGGGCAAGTCCGTGATCGCCTTGCGTGATCCGGACGGCATCCAGTTGGTGCTCTGGGCAGAGAAGCCTTAGGTCGTGTTTCGAATGTCCCGGTCGATGAGAGCCGGGATCGGGGCGGTTCCTGGCGTCGCCGCGAGGACGCCGCGAATACTGGTTGTCTTTGGGCGTTCTCGCGGTGGCGTCAGGGGCCGCATCCGGCCCGGCTATCGCGATCGGGCATTTGAAACACGACCTAGACGAGCTCGGCGGGTTTGCGCATCTCCTGGCGGTAGCGCCAGACGCCCCACACGGTCCCCACGATGAAGAACCCGACGCCAACGACGACGGCGGTAGTGACCACCCATGGGTACTGCTCGAGCAGGCCTGCGCCGTAGAAGCCGAGCAGTACCAGGGTCGGTACCCACAGCACAGCGCCGATAGTGGTGGCGAACATGTAGCGGCGCGAGTCCATCGCCGCGGCACCCGCGATCATCGGCGCGAGCGTCCGGATCCACGGGATCCAGCGGGCCAGCACGATCGCCCAGAAGCCACGGCGGTCAAGGAAATCACGGGCCTTGGCCAGCTTTTCGACGGTGAGCACCCGGCCACCGAGCCGCCCGGTCAGCGACGTCCCCGCCTTGCGCCCGATGTAATAGCCGAGCTGGTTGCCGACAACGGCGATGACAGTCGCGGCAATGGAAAGCGCCCATACTTCGGCGTCGTGCGAGCCGTGCTGGGCCAGTACGAGTCCGGCCGTGAAGAGCAGCGAGTCGCCCGGCAGGAACAGGCCGAGGATGAAGGCGCATTCGATGAAGACGAAGCTGAGCACAATCAGCCAGACCATCAGCGGACCGTTCTCCGCCAGCCAGCCAATCACGTTCACCCGATGCAGAGTACGGGAGAGATCCCTGTGCTCAAACGGAAACGAAATCGGCTATGTAACGAATTGCTTGCCTGCCCTCGGGAACGAGATTGGAGAACAACGGGAACGCGTGCACCTGGCCCGGCCACTCCTGCAGCTCACAGCGGATTTCCGCGGCACGGAAGGATTCCGCGAACTGCCGTGCGTCATCGAGCAGGCACTCCGTGTCGCCGGCCTGGATGAGCGTGGGCGGCCACCCGGTTTTGTCCGATTTGAGCACTGCGAGCCGCTCGGCCCGCACGTCCCGGTCGCCGAGATAAGCCCGTCGGCACCGCTTGAGGGCCTCTGGCGGCACGAACGGGTCGCGCCGGACCACATCCCTCGCCGTGGCCAGTTCGGCGCTCAGATCGAGCCACGGCGAGAGGAAAACGGCGTGACTCGGCATCGGCAGGCGCTGCCGTTTCAGGTCACCCAGCAGGCAAGCGGCCAGATGCCCACCCGCCGAGTCACCGGAGAGCACGATCCTGTGCGCCGGTATGCCCCGGTCGAGCAGCCTGCGGTAGACGATCAAGCAGTCGTCGGCCGCGGCCGGATACGGATGCTCAGGCGCACGCCGATAGCTCGGCAGAAACACCGGTCGTCCGGTCCGGCGGGACATCACCAGCGCGAAACTCCGGTGTGAGCGCGGCGAGCCGAACGTGAACCCACCGCCGTGCAGGTGCAGCACGATCCCGTTGGACACACCCGCGCCTTTGGCTTGCACCCACGCGCCGCGTACGTGACCGTACTGCGCGGTCCACGTCCGCGTCCCCCGAGGCAGCCGCTGCAACCCAGCGCTGTCAGCGAACTGGCGAAGCGCCCGCAGCTGGATGCCACGCATAGGTGACCGATCCGCCGCAGACCTCACCCTCGTGGCGAAGAACCGCTCCAGCCGCACGCTCTGAGCACTCGCTGTAACCGGCATGTCCATAGGGCGATTGTTGGAAGCGGGTCAGCCATACGCAAGTCGGCTTTTCTTATGCGGCAACAATCTCGCTGGAGACCTCGCGGACGAACTCGCCGATGTGGCGCAGTGCGGCGTTCGCCTCGGGCAGCCATGGTGCGAACCAGTGGAAGACGTGCACCTGACCTGGCCATACCTGAAGATCGCAGTAACCGCCCGCGCGCCGCAGTGACTCGGCCATCCGTTCGGAGTCGCCGAGCAGGCATTCGGTCCCGCCGACCTGGATCAGCACCGGTGGCCAGCCACGCTTGCGCACCTTCAGCACGTCCAGCCTGCGGTGCGACAGCAGGTTTTCCCCGGCGTACGCCAGGCCGCACCAGACCGCGTAATCCGGCGGCACGAAGGGATCCCGCAACGCCAGATCCCTCGACGCGAGCTCCGCTCCTGTCAGGTCGAGGAAGGGCGACAGCATGATCGCGGCCGACGGCATGGGGAGCTTGTCCTGGGCGATGTCCGCCAGCAGGCACGCCGTGAGGTGCCCGCCCGCCGAGTCTCCGCCGACCACGATCTGCGAAGGCTGGTATCCCTCGCTCAACAGCCAGCGGTACGCCGTGAGCGCGTCCTCGGCTGCGGCAGGAAAGGGATGTTCGGGCGCCAATCGGTAGTCCAGCAACAAAATCGGCAGTCCGGTCGACGCCGAGATCCGGGCCGCGAGCTGCCGGTGCGTGCGTGGCGAGCCGCAGACGAACCCGCCGCCGTGCAGGTACAGCAAAATCCCGGTGGACTCCTGGGCTTCCTTCGCTGTGACAAGCAGACCGGGCACGCCGCCCGGGGTGACGGGCTTGATCTTCGTGCCGCGGGGCAGGGGCGTCCGGCCGATCGCGTCGAAGGCATCGCGCACGATTCGCAACGGGGTTGTTCCCGGCCGGACCACACCGCCGAGCACACGCAGGCTCCGCAACATCAGCAGCGCCAGCAGACGACTCGCCACACTGGGGGTAGGTGGTGGCTCAAGCATGCGAATCGCCTCCCCGACGTCTCGTCGACCTTGACGTGACAACCATCACTGTAGATCAGGAAAGCGCTAGTTCGCTGCCCTCCGAAAGACTTGTTAGGGGTATCCCCAGCCAAGGCGTTACCGTAAACATCGTGACTCTGGCAGAGCGGCTGGCAGCGGAGTTGGGCGCGGATGCTGTGATCGTCGACCCCGACGTGACCAGCAGTTATCGGCACGACATGATGCCGCTGGCGCCTTACGGCTCGCCGCAGGCGGTCGTCCTGCCATCGAACACCGCCCAGGTTCAGGCAGTGGTCCGGATCTGTGCGGAACTAGGGGTGCCAATCGTGCCGCGCGGGGCCGGGAGCGGGCTTTCCGGTGCGGCCAACGCCATCGACGGCTGCGTGATGCTCGTGACCTCCCGGATGAAGGAAATCCTGGAGATCGACGCGGACAACCGGCTGGCCGTGGTCCAGCCTGGCGTGGTCAACCTGGACTTCCGCAACGCGGTGGAGAAGCACGGTTTGTTCTATCCGCCGGACCCGTCCAGTTACGACTGGTGCACGATCGGCGGCAACATCTCCACCAACGCGGGCGGCTTGTGCTGCGTCAAGTACGGCGTCACGACGGATTCGGTGCTGGGGCTGGAAGTCGTGCTCGCCGACGGCGAAGTCCTGAAGACCGGCCGCCGGACCGTCAAAGGCGTCGCGGGCTACGACCTGACGAAGCTCTTCATCGGCAGCGAAGGCACGCTTGGCGTCGTCACGGAGATCACGGTCGCCCTACGGCCCTTGCCGCAAGCGCCGGGAACCACGATCGCGTCCTTCTCCACGATCGAGGCCGCGGGTGACGCGGTGACCCGGATCGTGCGGGAAGGCCTTGTGCCGTCGCTGATGGAGATCATGGACGCTTCGTCGATCTCGGCCGCCGAGGAGTACCTGAAGACGGAACTGGGCACGGGCAAGGGATGTGCCGCGTTGCTGCTCTGCCAGTCGGACGCGGGCGGCGAAGCCGCGCGGCACGAACTCGAAGTGATCGAACAGGTTTGCCGCAGTGCGGGTGCGGATCTTGCCTACACGACCCATGATCCGGCCGAGGGGCAGATGCTTTTGCAGGCGCGGCGGGTGGTTCTGACCGCGCTGGAGGTCTACGGCACCTGGTTGACCGACGACCTGTGCGTGCCACGCACCCGGATCGCCGAGCTGCTGACCGGCTGCGAGCGGATCAGTCAGGAATGCGGGCTGCGGATCGCGGTCGTCGGCCACGCGGGCGACGGCAACATGCACCCGACGATCGTCTACGACGCCAGTTCGGAGGACGAGTTCGCCCGCGCCCGCAAGGCTTTCGACGACATCCTGGAAGTCGTGCTGTCGCTCGGCGGCACGATCACCGGCGAGCACGGCGTCGGCAGGATCAAGCAGGACTGGCTGCAGCGAGAGATCGGCCCGGTGGGCATCCGCGTCCACCGGGCCATCAAGAACGCCCTCGATCCGGAGAACCTGTTCAACCCGGGATCGATGTTCTAGCCGTCAACCCGGGGGATCACCTGGGTCTGCGCCGCCGCCGCGGCGGCCGCGTGCTTCTTCTCCTTGCGCGCCTTGATCACCTCGATGATGATCGGCACGACCGAGAGCAGCACGATCAGGATGATCATCGCTTCGATGTTGTTGCGGACGAACTCGATCTGGCCGAGGAAGAAGCCGAGCACGGTCAGCCCGGCCGCCCACAGCACGCCGCCCATCGCCGAGTACGTGAAGAACTTCTTCTGGTCCATCTTGCCCACACCCGCGATCGCGGTGATGAACGTCCGGACAATCGGGACGAACCGGGCAAGCACGATGGCGCGCGGGCCGTACTTGTCGAAGAACTCGTGCGTCTTGGTGACGTACTCCTGCTTGAACAAGCGGGAATCCGGCTTGTTGAACAGCTTCGGGCCGACCCAGCGGCCGATCCAGTAGCCGGTCGCGTTACCGACGAACGCGCACACCGACAGCAGCACACACAGCAGCCACAGCGGCTCGGTGATGATGCCCTTGGCGTTGAACAGCCCGGCCACGAACAGCAACGAGTCGCCGGGCAGGAAGAAACCCACCAGCAGCCCGCATTCGGCGAAGATGACCAGGCAGAGGCCGACGAGCATGAACCCGCCGAGCCCGGTGAGCAGCCCCTCGGCGCTCAGCCAGCTAGGCAGGAACGACATGGTGTTGGTGGTCACGGCCGAACACGGTACCCGGGAAACCTCAGAGCACGGTGAGCAGTCCCACCACAGCACCGCAGGCGAGGCCGAAAACGACCGCGAGCAACAGGATCGCCCAGCCGCCGAGCCGCTGCCGTGGCAGCTCCTCGGGCTCGTACGGTTCCTCGGCCAAGGCCTGGGTCTGCACGCGGGCGGCCAGCCCGAGATCCTCGCCGGACAGCAACCCGTAGCCAGGGGTCGCCGGCGGACCGCTCACCTGGACGGCCTGCGCCCGCAACGCCTCGGAGAGCAGCTGCTCTGGATCTTTGTCCTTGGCCACCCGCGCCACGCTACTTGACCCATTCCCCACGGGCCATCACACCGGTGGGTCGCAGACCGGCGTCCAGCAGGACGAAGTCGGCGGCCAGCCCGGCGGTCAGCGATCCGGTCTCCTCGGCCAGCCCGAGCAGCGCGGCAGGCCTGGTCGAGCAGGCCGTCACCGCCTCGCGGATGGTCAGCCCGCAGCCCTGCACGAGGTTGCGGAAGGCCGCGTCCATGGTCAGTGTGCTGCCCGCCAGCGAACCGCCTCCGGCGATCCGCGGGACGCCGTCGATCACCGTGACCTCAAGCCCGCCGACGTCGTACACGCCGTCGCCGACTCCTGCCGCCGCGATCGCGTCCGTGATCAGCACAGTCCTGGCCGGGCCCGCGTGCCGGGCGGCCAGCCGCACGACAGTCGGGTGGACGTGCACCAGGTCCACGATCAGTTCGACCGTGATCCGCGGGTCGTCCAGCAGTGCGCCGATCGGTCCGGGTTCGCGGTGGTGCAGCGGCCGCATCCCGTTGAACAGGTGCGTGGCCACGGTCGCGCCGGCGTCGATCGCCGGGAGGACCGCCGCTTCGGTCGCGTCAGTGTGCCCGATGGCCGCGATCACGCCGTTGTCCACCAGCGTGCGGACCGCTTTGACGGCTCCTTCGAGCTCAGGAGCGACGGTGATCATGCTGATCGCGCCGTCGCCCGCGGCGAGCAGCTTGCGGATCGACGACTGGTCGGGCGGGACGAGAATCGCCGGGTCGTGCGCGCCGCAGCGGGCCGCGGACAGGAACGGCCCTTCCAGGTGGATGCCGGCGAGCAGGCCCTCCTGGACCATCTCAGCCAGTGCCGCGACCTGGTTGACCAGCTCGGGAACCGGCCGCGAAACCAAAGAAGCCAGCATGGTCGTTGTGCCATGCCGGCGATGGGCCTCGACCGCGGTTCCCACGCGTAAGGGATCGGTGTCGGTGAACGCCTCGCCCCCGCCGCCGTGACAGTGGATGTCGACGAAACCGGGCACGACCCATGCGCCGGCCACATCCGTCACAGGGGCGCCGGACTGCTCTGGGTAACCCGGACCGAGCGCGGCGATCGTGCCGTTCTCGACTTCCAGCCACCCGGGATCGAGGACACCGTCGGGCGTCACGACCTTGCCCCCAGAGATCACCAGATGACTCATGCTGACGATGATGGGTCATAGACCCGTGATTGGTCTATACCAACACGCGAGTGTCACTCGCCCGCACGAGTACGAATGACCTGGGTACAGGCGCAGAACCAGGTCAGGCGGGACCCGCCATGATTTTCTGCAACGCGTCCAGCGCACGGGAGGCGGTGGACTTCACCGTGCCCTTCGAAATGCCGGCGGCGTCGGCGATCTCGGCTTCGGACAAACCGCCGTAATACCGCAGAACGAGCACCTCACGCTGGCGTGGCGGCAGCTGCGAAAGCGCCTGCACGACGGCCTGGTGCTCGGCCGTGAGCATCGCGAGGCTCTCCGCGGAACGCGCGTTCACCGCGTGCGGCGGCGTGTAGTCACGGGCGGTCTTGCGGCGACGCAACACACTGCGGGACCCGTTCACCACCGCGGTTCGCAAGTAGCCGACCGCAGCCGCTCCGTCACGCAGATTGGACCAATGCCGGTGCAGCCCGGTGAAGGCCTCCTGTACGACGTCCTCGGCCGTCGCGGGCTCGTCGACCAGCAGCAGAGCGAGCCGGACAAGCCGCATCCGGTGCATTCGGTACAGGTCTTCCAGCGTCAGCCGGGCCGGTGTCTCGGCGATCGAGCCGCCGCCGTCGAGCGCGCGAAGGCGGGTGAGCGTGGTCTCCACGCTGCGTTCCGCGTTCTGCTCCGGGCCTGGCCACATCGGAGCGCCGCCCTGGAGGTGTTGCGACGGCTGGTTGCCGCCGAAGTTGTCGCCGTGACCTGTCACGACGTTGAGCGTATCGGTCGGGCGCCTAGTCCACAGCGTCTGATCAAGCAGAACATTCAGGGCTAAAGTGCGGCCCATGGCTTGGTACACCGCTGATGTCACCTACACCACCGACCGGGACAAGCTCGCCGCCGTGCGCCCGGCACACCGCGACTACCTGCGTGAACTCGTGGATCAAGGCGTTGTCGTTGCCGCCGGGCCGTGGGCCGACGACCTCGGCGGGTTCGTGGTCTACCAGGTCGAGGACCGGGCCCAGCTGGACAAGGTGCTGGCCGAGGACCCGTACACGACTGAAGGCGTCGCGGCGAAGCGGGACGTCCGGGAGTGGGACATCAGGATGGGTGCCTGGCTTCCCCAATGAATCGGCCCAGTAAATCGGCCCAGTAGATCGGCTCAGTAGGTGCCGCCCAGTTTCCGGTGATCCCAGCTGACCACTTTGGTCGGCCGGAACACCAGGCCGACGCGCTTCTGCGCCTGCAGGCGGACGAACTGCGCGGCGGCGGTCACAACCTCATCGGGAACCACCTCGTCGTTGCCGTTGGACATCTTGCCGAGCAGGTCGGTGCCGATCCGGACGATCTGCTCGGTGTCCTCGACGATCTCGACATCGCACTCCATCGACACGCCCTGCAGTTCCTCGTAGGCCACGCCGGTCTCCACCAGGACCGTGGCCTCGGGAAGACGGCGGAGGTTCGCCACTTTCTGCGAGGTGCCGTAGGTCCACGTGGCGATGCCGTCACCATCCGGGATGTAGAAGACCGGGACCAGGTGCGGGCGGCCTTTCGGGCCGATCGTGGCGACGTTGGCCACCCTGCCCGCGGCGAGGTACGCGCGCACCTCGCCGGGCGTCATCTTGATCTGCGCGCGACGGGACATGCTCTTGATCTAAGCCCTTTTCTGGGCGGCGTCCAGATCCGCCCGCGCGCCAGGGCCGACAATGCTGGCCTCCTGGCTGCCCCGCTTGGCGATGTCCTCGACCGCGGCCTTGTCCGCCGCCGGGATCAGGCTCCTGGTCGACAGTTCGACCAGGCGCGGGAGCAGGGCCCGGATCAGCTTGATCGCGCCGACCCAGCCAGGCACGTGGATCGCACGGGACCGCTTGGCGATGCCTTCGCTGATCAGGTCGACCGCCACCGACAGCGGGTACGTCTTGCCCGCGAGGCCCGGTGCGCTCGCCCGCATCGCACCGAAGACCGGGTGCTTGTCGGCACTGTTGACCATGTCCGTGGCGATCCAGGTCGGGTGCGCCACGCCGACGTCCATGCCGAGGTGTTTGACCTCCGCGCGCAGGCTGTTGGCGAACGCCTCGACACCGGCCTTCGCCGCGCTGTACGCCGCGTTGCCGGGAATGTGCATGATCGCCGCGGCCGACGAGACCAGCAGCGCGTAGCCACGCCGGTCGATCAGGTGCGGCAGGCAGACACGGGTCGTGCGCCAGACGCCGAGCAGGTCGACCTCGATCACCCGCTCGAACGCGGCCCGGTCGATCGACCGGGCGAAACCGGTCGCCGCGATACCCGCGTTGGCCACCAGGACGTCGATCCCGCCGAAGTGCGCCACCACCTCGTCGACGGTCTTCTCCAAGGCGTCCCAGCTGGTCACGTCCGCTTCCCAGAACGCGGCGTCCGGGCCGCAGTCCGCGGCGACCCGCTTGAGCTCGTCGGGCTCCAAGCCGACCAACGCGACCTTGGCGCCCTGCTGGGCAAGGCGCTTGGCCACACCCGCGCCGATGCCGCGGGCGGCCCCAGTGATCAGGACGACTTTGCCTCGAACGGTGCGCACTGGGGGCCTCCTCACCTCGGTCCGACGACCTGACCGTACAGTAACCTACTCTTGGTAAGCTACTGGTAGTCAGGAAGAGGCTTCGGTCAGCTTCGCCAGCTCATCGGGGCTGAGTTCGAGCGTCACGGACTGGATCAGCGCAGGCAACTGCTCGGGCTTACGGGCGCTCGCGATCGGTGCGACGACATTCGGCTGCTGCCGCAGCCACGCCAACGCCACGCTGGCCACCGGCACGTCGTGCGCGGCCGAGATGTCGTCCAACACGGCGAGCACCCGCTGGCCGCGCTCGTCGTAGTAGGCCGACGCGGAACTCGCGCGGTGGCTGTCGCCGCCGTCGCCTTCCCTGCCGCGGTACTTGCCCGTGAGGAATCCTCGCGCCAGGCCGTAATACGGGAACACGGCCAGGTTCTCTTTGGCCGCGATCGGCGCGTACTCGGACTCGTAGTCCTTGCGGTCCATCAGGTTGTACTTCGGCTGCAACGCCACATACCGGGCCAAACCGTCCCTATCGGACGCTGCCAGCGACTGCGTGATCCGTTCACCGCTCAGGTTCGACGCGCCGACGTACCGGACTTTGCCTTCTCGCACCAGATCCGTGAACGCACCAAGGGTTTCCTCGACCGGGATCTCCGGCTGGTCGAAGTGCGCCCAGTACAGGTCGATCCGGTCGGTCCCCAGCCGGTTGAGCGACGCCTCGGCCGCGGCCTTGACCGTTTTCGCGGACAAGCCCTTGAGCTCCGGGAGCGCACCGACCTTCGTGGCGATCACGATGTCGTCGCGGTTGCCCCGCTGTGACAGCCACTGGCCGATGATCGTCTCGGACTCGCCACCCACGTTGCCCGGCGCCCAGACGGAATAGCTGTCCGCGGTGTCGATGAAGTTCCCGCCGGCCTCGGCGTAGCGGTCCATGATCTCGAACGAGGCCGCTTTGTCCGCTGTGTAACCGAAAATGTTCGTGCCAAGGTTGAGCGGATAGACATCGAGCTCGGTTCCGGGAATGTTCGCCATCCTTCGAACGTATCTCTTCGTTGAGGGGGATCGCAGCGCGTATCGGAGGACTGGGACATGGATCTTGGCAAGGTCGGCATCTGGAGCGGGGCGCCCCTGTGGGCGGACCAGCCCGAACTGGCCCGCGAACTCGAGGAGCTCGGGTTCGGCGCGCTCTGGCTGGGTGCCTCGCCCGCAGGCGACCTGCGGATCGCGGAGGCGGTGCTGGACTCGACGAGCACGCTGAAGGTCGCGACCGGGATCGTGAACGTCTGGGCGACCGAGGCTGCGGAGGTCGCCCAGTCCTACAAGCGCGTCGAGGCCAAGCACCCCGGCCGGTTCCTGCTCGGTGTCGGCGCGGGCCACAAGCTTTTCGACACCCAGTACGAGAAGCCGTACACCAAGCTCGTGTCCTATTTGGACGAGCTGGACGCCGCCGGTGTGCCCGCCTCCGGTCGTGCGCTGGCTGCGTTGGGGCCCAAGGTGTTGACGCTCTCAGCCGAGCGCACCGCGGGCGCACACCCGTACTTCGTCCCGGTCGAGCACACCAGGCAGGCGCGCAAGACACTTGGCGACGGGCCGCTTCTCGCACCCGAGATCGCGGTCGTGCTCGAATCGGACCGTGCGGTCGCGGACCAGATCATCCGCAAGTACACGAGCCTCTACCTGCAGCTCACCAACTACACCAACAACTTGCTGCGCCTGGGGTTCACCGAGGAGGACTTCGCCGACGGCGGCAGCGACCGGCTGATCGGCGCGTTGATCCCGCAGGGCGTCGACAACATCGTCGCCACGGTCGCTCAGCACCACGAGGCGGGCGCGGACCACGTCAACATCCAGGTCCTCACGGCTGACGGTGGCCTTGACGCGGAAGCATTCCGCACCTTGGGCAACGCCCTAACGTGATTTGTGCGGCCGGAACGCGGGCCGGTCGCCGCGGTTGCGCCGTGAGCGCAGCCATGCGAGCCGGTGCTGAGTTTCGGCGTAGTGGTCGGTGATCGTGACCCGGGCGGTGTCGAACGAATGCAGCACCGCCCGGTTCAACTCCAGCGTCGCGCGATCACGCCACAGTGTCCGGTCGGTCGACGTGTCCAGGCCGAGCTGGATGGCGACCGGCTGGAGCATGGCGTACGCGGACTCGTCGGCCAGGCTTCGCGTGCCGATGTCGGTCCCGACGAACCAGGTGTTGAAGGGCGCCGCCGGATAGTCGATCCCGCCGATCCGCAGGCGCATGTTCGTGATCACGGGCACGGCAGGCCAGCGCAGTCCTAAGTCCGCGAACCACGGCAGGTCCGGGTGAGTCAGCGGGACCTCGTAGACGACCTCGCGCGGGATCTTGAACAGCTGAGGGTCCTGCAGGCCCGTGCTGACGACCAGGGGCAGGTGGTCGAACGCGGTCCGCACGGCGGGCGGCTGCCAGCCCAAGGCCTCGATGGACTCGGTGAAGTCGGCGTTGCGCGCGTCGCCCATGTCCGGATATCCGGCGTAGCTGACCAACTGGGCGTTCCAGATCCGCGGCCCGGGCGCGTCGGGGCGGTCCGGCGCGAACACCGTGACGAGTGGCTGGATCTTGCCGCCGTTCGTGGCCAGCCTGAGGTGCTCGAAGCACTGGGCCGCGACGGCCGAAGCCTTGTGGATGCCGCGCAGGTCGCGGACTTTCAGCCGGCGCCATGGCAGGCCGCTGGTGCACCAGCCGCTGTCCCGCAGCGCGACCCGGGCGCCGTAGCAAAGCTCCTGATGGGTGTGCCGGTAGGTGCCGGTCTCCGCGATCTCCGCGCGCACCTCGGCCAGCCGGTGGCGCACAGCGCCCGCCTCGGGATGTGCGTCGTGGAACATCCGCAGGAAGTCCTCCGCCGCGGCGAAGGAGACCGGACCGCCGGTGATCGTTTCGTTATACAGGGCGGTCACGGGCCAGAAATCTACGTCCTGGGCCGGCTCTCCCGACACTGCCAGACGGGTCAGACGCCCTGGTCAGCCGATCGAGCGACCTAGACACCCTCAGTGACTCGCTCGGCAGTGCGGGAGATCGACTTGAGTCAGCCTAAGGGGTGACGTCGACGCCCTTCCAGAACGCGACGTGGTCCTTGATCTGCGCCGCGGCCTCGAACGGCTCGGTGTAGTACCACGCGGCGTCCGGGTTCTCCTGGCCGTCGACCGACAACGTGTAGTAGCTGGCGGTGCCCTTCCAATGGCAGACCGACGTGGTCTCGGAAGGCTTGAGGTACTGCTGATTCACTGAATCGATCGGGAAGTAGTGGTTCCCCTCCACGACCACAGTGTTGTCACTCTCCGCTATGACAGTTCCATTCCACCGTGCTATCGCCATGCAGCCAGTTAACGCCTCGTAGGATTCGGCTGCAAAGGCATCCCAGCCCGAGGAGGACCAGACCGATGCCCATCGCGACACCCGAGGTCTATGCGGAGATGCTGGATCGGGCGAAGCAGAACGAGTTCGCTTACCCGGCCATCAACGTGACGTCCTCGGAGACCCTCAACGCCGCACTGCGTGGTTTCGCCGAGGCGCAGAGCGACGGCATAATCCAGGTGTCCACCGGTGGCGCCGAGTTCGCATCCGGCACCAAGGTGAAGGACATGGTCACCGGCGCGGTCGCACTGGCCGAGTTCGCCCACGTGGTCGCGGCCAAGTACCCGGTGAACATCGCACTGCACACCGACCACTGCCCGAAGGACAAGCTGGACGGCTTCGTCCGCCCGCTGATCGAGATCAGCAAGGAGCGGGTGGCCAAGGGCCAGAACCCGCTGTTCCAGTCGCACATGTGGGACGGCTCGGCGGTGCCGATCGACGAGAACCTGAAGATCGCGGCGGAACTGCTGACCCAGACGGTCGAAGCCAACATCATCCTCGAGGTCGAGATCGGCGTGGTCGGCGGCGAAGAGGACGGCGTAGCCAACGAGATCAACGACAAGCTGTACACCTCGGAAGAGGACTACATCAAAACGATCGACGCCCTCGGCGCCGGCGAACGCGGCCGCTACCTGCTCGCCGCAACCTTCGGAAACGTCCACGGCGTGTACAAGCCAGGCAACGTGAAGCTGCGTCCCGAGGTACTCAAGCGCGGCCAGGAAGTCGCAGCCCAGAAGCTGGGCCGCCCGGCGGACGCGAAGCCGTTCGAGCTGGTCTTCCACGGCGGATCGGGCTCGGAACTCTCGGAGATCCACGAGGCCCTGTCCTACGGCGTGGTGAAGATGAACATCGACACCGACACCCAGTACGCCTTCACCCGCCCGATCGCGGAGCACATGTTCAAGAACTACGACGGCGTGCTCAAGATCGACGGCGAGGTCGGCAACAAGAAGACCTACGACCCGCGCAGCTACATCAAGAAGGCCGAGGTCGCCATGGCCGACCGGATCATCGAGGCCTGCCAGCACCTGAAGTCCGCCGGCCGCATGATCGCCGGCTGAACACCAGCACCACGAATGAAGCCCGCGCCGTCCCGGTGCGGGCTTCTTCTGTGGAAGGGCACCGCACCGGCTACACAAAGGGGCGCGGCACCAAGCGAAGGTATGGGCGCGATTTGCTTTTGGGGCCCAACAAGGCGTGCCCCAAAAGCACAGTGAAGGCGCGCCCGGAGCACGAAGAGGCGCGCCAAAAGTGGTAGTCGGCGCGATTTTGTGTGGAGTGGCGCCGCAAATAAGCTTGTCGGCGGGGCAGGGCCGCAGGTCCTGCCCGCTTTCCCTGCCTTTTGCGGCGCAGAGGCTCCACACCAAATCGCGCCGACCAGTCACAGGAGCGCGCCGAGGTGACCACAGCGCGCGCCGCAGTGGGCCAAGCGCGCCGAAGCAACCCAAGAGCCCCCACCACAACCACCCGATCGATCGGGTGAACCCCGTTGCCCAGAAAGCCCACCCACCACCACGCTCCTCGGCGTGATGCCGAAACGCGTAGTAGCCGTCGTGGTCCTCGCTTGTCTCGCACTCGCCACCCTTGGCGCGATAGCGAGTGTGCTGAGCTGATTGGATGGGGTCATGCAGAACAACCTGCTTGGCCCAGAACCGACGTTGCTGCCCGAGCGTGCCGAGCAGCAAGCAGCCATCGAGTCAGGGAAAGACCCCGCCGAGGTCGCCGCGCAGTGGCCGGACTTCAGTGAAGCCTGGGCTGTTCTCGCGGAGCAGGCTCTCGGCAAGGGCGAGCACGTCGCGGCGTACGCCTACGCCCGCACCGGCTACCACCGTGGCCTGGATCAGTTGCGGCGCAACGGCTGGAAGGGCTTCGGCCCGGTCCCGTGGAGCCACCGGCCGAACCAGGGTTTCCTGCGGGCGTTGGCAGCCTTGGGCAAGGCCGCCAACGCCATCGGTGAGACCGAGGAGTACGACCGGGTCAAGAAGTTCCTCGAGGACTCCGACCCGGCCGCGCCCGGGATCTAGCAGCTGTTGAGCATCGAGCTCAACGCGGACTTCTCCGCGGAGTTCACCCTCAGTCCCCACTTGTACTTCGAGCCGATCCACATGCGCGCGTACGTGCAGTGGTAGGACGTGAGCGGTGGCTTCCACGTGGCGGGCGTCTGGTCACCTTTGGCTTGGTTGACGTTGTCGGTCACCGCGATCAGCTGCGGGCCGGACAGGTCGTTGGCGAACTGCTGACGCTTCGACGTCGTCCACGAGTTCGCGCCGGTCTTCCACGCGTTGGAGAGCGGGATGATGTGGTCGATGTCGACGTCCGACGCGACCGACCATGTGGCGCCGTCGTACGGGCTGTACCAACGGCCCGATGTGGCGGCGCACGACGAGTCGACGACGACGTTCGTGCCGTCCCGCTTCAGTACCTGCTCTCTGGTGTTGCAGGCGCCGGAAACGGTGGACCAGTGCGGAAAGAGGTCGCGGCTGTAGCCGGTCGACGGTCCGTCGGCAGCCACTGTCAAGCTGTTCAACTGCGTCCGGGCAGTGGTTGCACTGGGAATGCCTGGCGGTGTCGCCGACGCCACCACGACCATTCCGAGGAGCAGGGCGACGACGAGCAGCAGGGTCCGTAAGGCATTTTTGGCGATCATGTCACCTCCGTGTCTCAGGTCACTCGACCGTGAACTACAGAGATGTCGTGATCAATACCTTTGGGTGACACCCGTACTACTGATGCCGTAACTCAGACTCGGTCACCTGCACGATCATGGTGCGGGACCCAATGATTGCCGTCTTTCCCAGTTAGACCACGCCGCGGGCCACTCGCAGGTCCGAGGTGTGCCGGTACCAGGTCCAGCGTTGCGTCTGCCGTGGATGCGTGACGCCGTCCTTGATCGGGGTCACGGGCAGGCTGCCGAGTTGGAACGCACGGCCCCGGAACTCGCTGACGCGCTTGCCGAGCAAGCCTCGGCGGATCACGCGAACCACGAGGCCATTGCGGCCGGTCGGGTCGGGCGTGACCTCGATCCCACTGACGCCACCGCGCAGCGCGGTCGTGTCGTCGCAGTAGCCGACGCCGCGGGTCGGCCCGATCTTGCCAAGTCCGACGAGCACGCCTCCGGCGTCGTCGCGCAGCAGCGGGATGGGGTCGACATCGCCGCGCAGCGCGACTTCCAGTGCCTTGCCGGTGTCCGACGGCAGGTTCCACAGGTCCGCGACCGGCGAGTCGCCGACTGGCACGAACCCGACAGTGACCGAATCGACGAGTTCTTTGCGCAACATTCTCAGCACGACCGCGGCGAGGTCCGCGTCGGTGCCCACGACCACCAACCGGCGCTCGGAAAGGCCCGCGAGCAGGGGATCCACGTCCGGGCGCCCGGGTTTCGCCGGTATCGACCGCACCTCGACGTCATCACGCTCGGTCAACGACGTCAACCGACCGTGTTCGGCGGAATCGCCGCAGGCCAGTACGAGTGCACCCACGCTGAGCTCCTGGTCTAATGTTGCTTACCGGCATTTCGCACGCCCGAATCCACCCTGGAGTTTCACATGCCGGCCATCGTGGTCATCGGCGCCCAATGGGGCGACGAAGGTAAAGGCAAGGCAACCGACCTGTTCGGTGACCGCGTCCAGTG
Organism: Kibdelosporangium aridum; assembly: GCF_900176515.1. GTDB lineage: Bacteria > Actinomycetota > Actinomycetes > Mycobacteriales > Pseudonocardiaceae > Kibdelosporangium > Kibdelosporangium aridum. The sequence continues at coordinate 1,145,681 of NZ_FWXV01000002.1, read as the reverse complement.
GGTCGTCCGCTACCAAGGCGGCAACAACGCAGGGCACACCGTCGTTCTTCCCGACGGGCAGAACTTCGCGCTGCACCTGATCCCCTCCGGAATCCTGAGCCCGAACGTGAACAACGTGATCGGCAACGGGGTCGTGGTGGACCCGGGCGTGCTGCTGGAAGAGCTCTCCGGCCTCGAGGCGCGCGGTGTGGACACCGGCAAGCTGCTGATCTCCGCCGACGCGCACTTGATCATGCCCTACCACGTGGCCATCGATAAGGTCACCGAGCGGTACCTGGGCAAGGCCAAGATCGGCACCACCGGCCGCGGTATCGGCCCGTGCTACCAGGACAAGGTCGCCCGCGTCGGCGTGCGGGTGCAGGACCTGCTGGACGAGAAGATCATGCGGCAGAAGGTCGACGCCGCGCTGGACTTCAAGAACCAGGTGCTGGTGAAGGTCTACAACCACCGCGCGCTGGACCCGAACCAGGTCGTGGACACCGTCCTTGAGCAGGGCAGCAAGTTCCTCAGCCGGATCGCCGACACCCGCCTGCTGCTCAACCAGGCACTCGAGCGTGGCGAGAACGTGCTGCTCGAGGGCTCACAGGGCACCTTGCTGGACGTCGACCACGGCACGTACCCGTTCGTCACGTCCTCGAACCCGACGTCCGGTGGCGCCAGCGCGGGCTCGGGCATCGGCCCGACCCGGATCACGACCGTGATCGGCATCCTGAAGGCGTACACCACTCGCGTCGGCTCCGGGCCGTTCCCGACCGAGCTGACCGACGAGATGGGCGAGAACCTGCGCAAGCAGGGCGGCGAATTCGGTGTCACCACAGGACGTTCGCGCCGCACCGGCTGGTTCGACGCGGTCATCGCGCGTTACGCGCAGCGGGTCAACGGCATCACCGACTACTTCCTGACCAAGTTGGACGTACTGTCCGGTTTGGACACCGTGCCGATCTGTGTCGGGTACGAAGTGGACGGTCGGCGGATCGACGACATGCCGATGACGCAGACCGACGTGCACCACGCCATCCCGGTGTACGAGGAGATGCCGGGCTGGTGGGAGAACATCAGCGACTGCAGGCAGTTCGAGGAACTTCCGGCGAACGCGCGGGCCTATGTCGAGCGGTTGGAAGAGTTGTCGGGCGCCCGGGTCTCCGCGATCGGCGTCGGCCCCGGCCGTGACCAGACGATCGTCCGCCACGAGATGGTGCGCTGACAAGGCAGGCCAACCATCCGGGCGCGGCCGGAGCTGGCCTACTCGTCCCGGGAGAGGCGAGCCTCCTCCAGGTCCAGCTCCCGCAACACCCGCCGGAGGACTTCGTCGTCGATCTCGCGTGCGTCACGAGCGGCGACGAAGACCTCCCGCTCGGCCTCCAGCATCACCCGGCGCAGCCTGCGGTGCGCCGCGGCGGGGCTCTCGGTCTCTTGGCGGCCAAGCCTTTCCCACGCCGCGTTGCCGCGCATCTCGGCGATGTTGCGCAGTCGGTCCACGATGTACTCGGGGGCCGCTTGCTGCGCGATCGCTTCGTCCAATCGGGTCACCGACACCTCGGCGGCGCGGTGCTGGACCTGCGCCTCGGCTAGGTTGTCGCTCTGCTGCTCATCGCCGCGGACGCCGAGCTTCTTGATCAGCATCGGCAATGTCAGGCCCTGCAACAACAGTGTGCCGACAGTGATCACGAACGCGCAGAACAAGACCATGTCCCGGCCGGGCATCGACGGCGGGATGGCCGCCGCGGCGGCCAGTGACACCACGCCCCGCATTCCGGCCCACGAGACCACGACCACGCCGCGCCAACCGGGATCCGGTTCTCGTGCCCGGACCTTCTTGGACAGGAATCTCGGCAGGTACGTGGCAGGGAACACCCAGACGAACCGGATGACGATGGTGACCACCAAGAGGATCGCCGCGGTCATCCCGACGTGCATGGTGATCTGCGACGTGATCACCGACGGCAGTTGCAAGCCGATCAGCGCGAACACCAGCGATTCGAGCAGCACGTCCGCCGACCGCCATACCGCGGTCTCCTGCAGCCGGGTCGCGTAGCCCGCACGTGGCGAGTTGTGGCCGAGGTACAGGCCTGCGACGACCACCGCCAGCACACCCGACACGTGCACAGACTCGGCCAGCAGGTACGTCCCGAACGGGACAAGCATGCCCAGGGCACTTTCCAGAACCCCGTCGCCGATCCGCATTCGGACCCAGTGCACGACGACACCGAGGACGTACCCGATCACGATTCCGCCGAGTGCGCTGACCAGGAACGCGACCACGCTGTTGCCGAACGAGACGGCCGCCGTACCGGTGGCCGCGGCGACCGCGACACGGAACGCCGTCAGCGCGCTCGCGTCGTTCGCCAGGCTCTCGCCCGCCAGGATCGTCATGGTCCTGCGCGGCAACCCCAACCTGCGTCCAATGGAGACGGCCGCAACGGCGTCTGGCGGCGCCACCACAGCCCCGAGGACGAACGCGGCGGCCAGGGACAGCCCGGGGATGAGCCAGTGGGCCACGAAGCCGACAACGGCCATCGTGGCGAGCACCAAGCCGACCGACAGCAGGCCGATCGGCTTCAGGTTCGCCTTGATGTTCAAGTACGAGCTGTCCAGCGCGGCCGAGTACAACAGCGGCGGCAGCACAAGCAGCAGGATCAGGTCGGGATCCAGCTCGAACGCCGGGACACCGGGGATGAACGACACCGCGAGGCCGACCGCGACCAGGAGCAACGGCGCCGACCATGACAGCCGTCGCGCCAGCGTGGCGACCGCAAGCGAACCCACCAGCAGCAGGAGCAGGTCAGTTCCGTGCAAGTTCTCACCCCCGGGTGTCATTTCGGTCCGTCCAGCGTTGAATCTCACCATGACTTGTACGCACGTTGCCGAACTGCCGCCCGAACCAGCGGTCGACTGTGTCTCCGGCTGCGCCGAATGCGTCGAGCTGGGCGAGACCGGCTGGGTCCACCTGCGCAAATGCCTGGTCTGCGGGCACATCGCCTGCTGTGATTCCAGCCCGTACCGGCACGCCACCGGCCACTTCCACAAGAGCGGCCACCCGATCATGCGCTCGTACGAACCCGGCGAGTCGTGGCGCTGGTGCTACGTGGACAACAAGCTCGTCTGATATCGGATCGGTCACGACGACAACGCGCTGGGATCTCGTCCGCGTGCTCTCGAATGAACCAGGTCGGGGAGGACTGAGGGGGTTCGATTGAGAGTCGTATCAACCATGCTCGCCATCGCCGCGCTGACGGCTTCGGTCGGTGCCATTGCGGTGCCCACCGCAGCGGCGCAGTCACCGCAATGGCAAGTACATCTGTTGCCGTTGCCGGACGGACATCCTGACGCCACCGGATACGTGACCGGTACCGACGGACGAGGCACCTATTCGGGGACGCTGGCCATCGGTGACCGCGTCGAGGTCGTGAAGTGGACCCGGGACACCGTGACAGTCGTCGGTGCGCCGGCAGGCACGGAATTTCCCAGCGTCTCCGACCACAACCGGGCCGGGACGATCGTCGGAGCCGCGCATGACCGCGAGACCGGGAGTTTGGTCCCGTTCGTGCTGAACGGGACAGCGTTCCGCTTGCTGCCGACTCCGGCCGGTCACTCCGGCAGTTCTGCTGAAGCCATCAACGACCGAGGTGACGTGCTCGGGGCGGCGACAGGTCCCGACGGGCAAAGCAAGACCGTGCTCTGGCGGGCCGACAGCCTTGAGCACCCCGAGTTGCTAGATGTGCCCGGGTGGGGCACGGACATCGACGAAGACGGGACGATCTTACTGAACACCATGGACGGGCCACCGCGGTTGTTCCGGAACGGAAAGCTCGTCGATCTGGTTGTGCCTGCAGGGTATAGATACCCGCACGCGAGCGAGATCAAGAACGGCGTCGTGGTCGGGTCGATCGCGTCCACGACCCGACCTGGTGCTGGCGGTTTCCTGTGGCGGACGCCTGACAACCCGCAACCACTGCAGGGCAGTGACACCGCCAGCCACATGAACAAGTTCGGTCTGATCGTCGGCCGCGAACCCATCCCGTTGTCGCCGCACGGGCCGCTCGCGGTGTGGTGGGGGACTCACTTCGCTGGACGCCTGCCCATGCCTGCCGACCACAAAGGCGCTGCCGGGGCAGTGGGAGACGACGGCGCCATCGTCGGTTGGGTCTCCACGCACCCACTCGATGAGGGCGGCCGTCCGGCGGTGTGGCGCTTGTTCTAGGCAGCACAAAGTGGGGGCGTGGGCTCGTGCCCGCGCCCCCACTTTTGTCAGCGCTTGGCCTTGCGGGCTTCGACCGCCGTGTCCGGGTTGTCCGTGAACACGCCGTCGACGCCGGTCGCGAAGAACTTCTCGAACTCGCCGAACGCGTTGCCGTACTCCGCCGCGACCGCCGACGAGCGGAAGTCGGCAGGCAGGAAGTTGTTCTCGTTGCGGAAGGTGTACGGCACGACCTTCAGTCCGGCCTTGTGGGCGTCGCCGACCAGGGACGTCGGCGTCTTCAGGAAGCCAGCCGGGTCGCGCGGGATGATCTGGGACTTCTCCGGGCCGAGCCAGTCGGCGTACTTGGCCACATCGCGCAGGCCCGAAGGGCTGACGATGTCGGCGTAGGTGCGCTTGTCGCCCTTGACGATGAAGTCGTACGGCGCACCCGTGGCGCTGGTCAGCTGCACCAGCGGGACCCTGAGCTCACGGTTGAGCGCGATCAGGTTGCTGACCTCGAAGGACTGCACGACGACCTTTGCCTGCGGCTTGTTCAGGCCGTTGCGGTCCAGGATACGGACCAGTGCGGGCTCCAGCGGCTTGCCGATCGACTGGAAGTACGTCGGGTGCTTGGTCTCCGGCGCGATGCCGATGTCCCGCTTCAACTCCCACGACAGGCGCTTGCTCAGGTCGATGACCTCCTGGAGGGTCGGCACGTCGAAGCGCTTGTTGTAGATCGTGTTGCGCTGGCGCAGCTCGGGGATGCGCTCGACCGCCCGCAGGGTCTTCAGCTCCGCCAGGGTGAAGTCCTCAGTGAACCAGCCGGTCAGCGGCGAGCCGTCGATGGTCTTGGTGGCCTTGCGGCCGGCGAACTCCGGCCGCAAGGCCACGTCCGTCGTCCCGCTGATCTCGTTCTCGTGCCGGGCCACCAGCACGCCGTCCTTGGTCGACACCAGGTCCGGCTCGACGTAGTCCGCGCCCATCCGGGCGGCCAGTTCGTACGAGGCCAGTGTGTGCTCAGGGCGGTAGCCCGAGGCGCCGCGGTGGCCGAAGACCAACGGCTTGGCCTGCTCACCCCCACCGCGCGAGTCCTGGTCCGCGGTCGCCGAACCCACCAGGGCGACCAGGGCGAACCCCGACAACGCCAGTGCGGCGAGTCGTTTACCCATCACGTGCCTCCTTGCTGAAACGAAGTGCGTGGACGCTACCTCCGATTCCTGCACGATCGGCCACATGCGGATGAACGTTGAGCGCACGACTGTCCTAAGGCATTGCAAAGATCGGTGTGATGCCGACCACCGCACCAGGTAGCGTTCGCCGCGTGACGACCGCAGAGCAGCGCAACGTCGATGAGATCGTCGGCGCGCACGATGAGGAGCGCCCGGCGCGCAGGCTGTCCCCGCGCTGGGAACGGGCGCTGTGGATCATCGGCGCGGGTGTCGCGTTGTTGGTGCTCAAGCAGGTCTTCCTGCCCTTCGACCAGGGCAACCAGTACTACCTGGTGATCTTCCTCGCAGTCACCCTGCCGCTGGTCTTCCTGTCGTACCGGCCCAAGGGACGCACTGGCGGGGACAAGGACGATCCCGGCGTGATCGACTGGGTACTGTCCGCGATCACCCTGGTGGTCGCGTTGTACCCGTTGCTCACCGGGTTCGACGACTTCCTCGACCGGCAAGGCCAGTTGTCCACAGTGGACGTCATCGCCGGTGCGGTCCTGCTGTTGCTGATCCTGGAGGCCACCCGGCGGACCACCGGCCTGGTCCTGCCGATCATCTGCCTCGTCTTCCTCGCGTACGCCTACTACGGCGGGTTCCTGCCGCAGAGCTGGGCGATCTCGCACGCGGGGATGAACTTCGACGAGATCATCAGCGCGCTGTACGACCCCAGCAACGGGTTCTACGGCACCCCGCTCGACGTCGCGGCCACGTACATCGTGCTGTTCACGATCTACGGCGCCGTGCTCGCCAACTCGGGCGCGGGGACCTTCTTCGTCGACTTCAGTTTCGCGCTGTTCCGCAAGTCCAGGACCGCGCCCGGCCGGACAACCGCGTTGTCCGGGTTCCTGCTCGGCACGGTCTCCGGTTCGGGCACCGCGACCACTGTCACGCTCGGCGCGATCACGTGGCCGATCCTGAAGAAAGCCGGATATCCCAAGGAGAATGCGGGCGGCCTGCTCGCCGCGTCCGGTATCGGCGCGATCCTGTCGCCGCCGACGCTCGGTGCCGCCGCGTTCATCATCGCCGAGTACCTCGAGACGTCGTACCTGACGGTTCTCCTCTGGGCGATCGTGCCGACTTTGCTCTACTACCTCGGCATCGTGTTCGCCGTGGAGGCCGACGCCCGCCGCTTCGGTGCGCACTCGGTCGACGTCGACACGCCCAAAGCTTGGGCCGTCCTGGCCAAAGGCGGGTATCACTTCGCCTCGCTGGCGATCATCGTGGTGTTCCTGGCGTTGGACATCCCGCCGTTCTCCGCGGTGGTCTACGCATCCGGCGTCGCGGCCTTGTTCTCGTTGGCCACCAAGCTTTTCGCTGAGGACAAGCGGGCAGCCGTCATCGCGTGGCTGAAGGAACTCGTCGACTCGTTGTCGGAGGGCGTACGTGGTGCCCTGCCGGTGATCGCGGTGTGCGCCGCGGCAGGCGTGATCACGTCGACGATCACCAAGACCGGACTCGGTCAGGTGCTCGCGGACGCGTTGGTGAAGGCCGCGAACTCGTTGTCCGACAACCCAACCGTCGTACTCGCGTTCACGGTTGTGTTCTGCGCCTTGGCAGTGTGCGTTCTCGGCCTCGCGGTTCCGGTCACCGCTTCGTTCATCATCTCGTGGGTGGTGATCGGCCCCGCGTTGATCACGTTGGGCGTGGAGCCTGCCGAGACCGCGATGTTCATCTTCTACTACGCGGTGCTTTCCGAGGTCACGCCACCGACCGCGCTCGCCGCCGTCGCCGCTTCGGCCATCACCGGCGGTGCCGTGATCAAGACCATGTGGCAGACGTGGAAGTACACGCTGCCCGCTTTCCTTGTGCCGCTTGCGTTCGTGCTCACCGAAAACGGATCCGCGTTGCTGCTGCAGCGCCCGTTCCTCGATGTCGTCTGGGTGACGGCCGTTTCGGCGCTCGGTGTCGCGGTGCTCGCCGTCGTCACGACCGGTTGGCTGATCGGTCCGGCGAAGATGCCGGTGCGGATCCTGTGCGTGCCTGCGGCGTTGTTGTTGCTGTACCTCCAGCCACTTTCCATCGCGATCGGCGCCGGATTCGCCGTAGCCGCCGTCGTCGTACACATGCTGTTGCGGCAAAAGGACAAAGAGGAGATCAACAGTGCGTAGGACACTCATTGGCGTACTGGGACTCGCGCTGGTGGCCACCGGCTGCGGCGGCAAGCGGGAGGACGCGCCCACGGCTCAACAACCCGCCGGCGGCAACGCCGCCTGCGAGGCGGCGGACGGCCGCGTCACCATTGCCACCGGCAACGTCGGCGGCGTCTACTACGTGCTCGGCGGCGGCCTTGCCCAGGTGATCAGCAACAACTCCAAGCTCAAGGCGACCGCGGCGGACACCGGCGCGTCCGTGCAGAACATCCAGCAGCTCGGCGACAAGACCTACGACATCGCGTTCTCCCTGGCCGACACCGCGGCCGACGCGGTGCAGGGCAAGTCCGCGTTCGAGGGCAAGCCGCAGAAGGTCCAGGCACTGTCCCGGATCTACTCGAACTACACGCAGGTCGTCGTCCGCACCGACAGCGGCATCAACAGCGTCGCGGACTTCCGTGGCAAGCGGATCTCCACCGGTTCGCCGAAGTCCGGCACCGAGGTGATCGCCAACCGGCTGCTGCAGGCCGCCGGTCTGAAGGACGCCGACCTGGCGCCGCAGCGGCTCGCGTTGCGCCAGACCGTGGACGGCATGAAGGAAGGCAAGATCGACGGGCTGGTCTGGTCCGGCGGGCTGCCGACGCCCGAGATCACCGACCTGACCACGTCCATGGGCGACAAGGTGAAGTTCATCGACATCACCCCGCAGCTGAGCGCGCTCAAGCAGCTCAACCCGGTGTACGACCAGGGCACCATCCCGGCCGCCACCTACAAGCTGCCCGCGGACGTGCCGACCATCGTCGTGCCGAACCTGCTTCTGGTCCGTGACGACTTCCCGGCCGCCAACGCGTGCGCGATCACCAAGCTGATCTTCGACAAGAAGGCGGATCTGGAGAAGACGCACCCGTCGGCCAAGGACATCACCAAGGAAACGGCCGTCAAGACCGATCCAGTACCACTCCACCCGGGTGCGAAGCAGGCCCTCGGCGTGAGCTGAACGGACCACGGCACCTATCCTCATCAGTCGTGCGAGTTCTGGTCATCGGGTCTGGGGCCCGAGAACATGCCCTGGTACTTGGCCTGTCACGGGACCCGAAGGTCACCGCGCTGGCCTGCGCGCCGGGCAATGCCGGCATAGCCGCGGTCGCCGAGCAGTACGGCGTCGAGGTCTCCGACTCCGCTGAGGTCGCGGCGCTCGCGACCAAGTGGAAGGCCGACCTCGTCGTCATCGGCCCCGAGGTCCCGTTGGTGGCCGGCGTCGCCGACGCGGTCCGTGCGGCGGGCATCGCCTGCTTCGGCCCGTCGGCGCAGGCGGCGCGGATCGAGGGCTCGAAGGCGTTCGCCAAGGAGATCATGGCGGCCGCCGGTGTCCCGACCGCACACAGCGAGGTCGTGGACAACCCGGCACGGCTGGACGCTGCCCTGCAGCGCTTCGGCCCGACATGGGTGGTCAAGGACGACGGCCTCGCGGCAGGCAAGGGTGTCGTGGTGACGACGGACTACGACAAGGCCCGCGCGCACGCGATGACGTTGCTCGACGGCGGGCACCCGGTCCTGCTGGAGTCCTTCCTGTCAGGCCCGGAAGTGTCCCTGTTCTGCCTGGTCGACGACCGGACAGTGGTGCCGCTGCTGCCCGCGCAGGACTTCAAGCGCGTCGGCGACGGCGACAGCGGACCCAACACCGGCGGCATGGGCGCGTACTCGCCGCTGCCGTGGGCCGCGGACGACCTGGTGCCCACCATCGTGGACAAGATCGTCCAGCCGGTGGTCGACGAGATGGCGAACCGGGGCGTGCCCTTCTCCGGGCTGCTCTACGCGGGCCTGGCGATCACCCCGAACGGCCCGTCGGTGATCGAGTTCAACTGCCGGTTCGGCGACCCGGAGACCCAGGCCGTGCTGACCCTGCTGCGCACCCCGCTCGGCGAACTGCTCAACGCGGTGGCCACCGGCACCCTCGCCGCCCAGCCTCCGCTGGAGTGGGAAGACGGCTCGGCGGTGACCGTGGTCGTGGCGGCCGAGGGCTACCCAGGCAGGCCACGGACCGGTGACGTGATCGCAGGCAGCGAAGCCGAGGGCGTCCTGCACGCGGGCACCCGCCGTCGTGACGACGGTGCGGTCGTGTCCACAGGCGGCCGTGTGCTCTCGGTCGTGGGGACAGGCGATGACCTGGAGGCGGCGCGCCAGGATGCGTACCGTCGGGTCGAGAACCTGCACCTCGCCGGGTCGCATCACCGGACGGATATCGCCCTGCGTGCGTCCCGTGGCGAGGTCGCGGTACCGGCTAGCTGATTCGGTGGAACCGGACGCCAGGTTTCTCCGTCAAACTTCAGGTAGCGGTCTACCAGCGTTGGTAGCGTACGAAGCGAGACCGGACGACTACGGAACGTACGGGGGTACGGGATGAACGAGACGACCGGCTCATTGTCATGGGCAGATGTCCTTGCCGCGGTTCCGGAAGCCGCGCCGACCAGCACGGCGACGATGAAGGTCAACCACGACAACGTGCTGGCCGCGGCGAAGATCATCCAAACCCAGATCGACGCGCTCAACGGCAGCATCCGGGAGCACGGACCGGCCTTGTTCGTCGAAGCGTCCGCCGACGACCCGGTCAGCCGCGACGCCGCGGAGGCCTGGAATCACCGGCTGGCCGGTGCCGACGACTCCTACCTGGCCCGCATTCAGGCCTATCAGGAAAGCCTGCTGAAACTGATCGTCCAGCTGAAGGAAAGTGCCAAGACCTATGGCTTCAGCGAACAGGACATCGAGGCCAGCTTCGGCGGGGTTGTCGTTGATTAGGTTCGCGCTGCTGGCCGCGGTCGTTGGCCTCGCGCTGGCCGGGTGCACCGAGACGGCGCCCGGTCAGGCGGTTCCGCCTGCTCAGACCCCGCCAGCTGGCACGGCACCCGGCGGCGGCGCACCCCCAACGGTGGCTATTCCGCCGCGCCCCCGGGACATCAGCCTCGATGGCGTGGATCCGTGCAAGCTGCTCAGCAAGGCTCAACTCGAGCAGATCAAGGTCTCCCGGCAGAAGAACGACGTGCAGTCCGAGGAGACCTTCAAAAACTCCCAGGTCTGCGCGATGGGTGGGGCGGACGGGCAAGTCTTCTTCGACTACGAGATCTGGCTGATCACCACCGAGGGCATCGACCTGTGGCTGACCGGCAAGCGGAATGTCGACGCGAAGCTGGTTTCCGTCGATGGATTCCCTGCAGCGAGCTACAAACTCCGCGGCACCACCACCTTCACTTGCGACACCTCTGTCGGGGTCGCCGACAAGCAGCAATTGATGGTGAAGTTCCGGCCGACCAGCAGAGGTGTTTTCACCCAGGACCAGATGTGTCAGAAGAGCGAAGAGGCCGCGACGCTTGCCATGCAAACCCTCAAGACCCTGAAGTGAGGAATTCTCATGTCCGGACCTGATATCGGTGACTACCGATTCGCCGGTTACAGCAACGAGGAACTCGCCAGCATGGTCGACCAGATCCGGCAGGGTCGTGGTTCGGAGAGCATGAACCGCGCGGTGGACGCGCTTACGGCGATCGCCAACAGCCTCAAGCAGACCGACGACACCCTCCGCGCCGAGCTGGCCAAGATCGGGGTCGAGTGGACCGGTGCGTCCAGTGAGGACGCCCAGGTCGTGATGACCGACTCCGCCCAGTACGGCGGCGCGGCCACCGGCACCATCACCAGCTCCGCAGGCGCCGTCTGCAACCAGGGCGACGACTACTCACGCACTCGCAACTGCGCGCCCGAGTCGAGCGCGCTGCGTGGCGCCAAGGACTACAACCTCGCCGACAAGCTGCTGCTGCACACCACGGACCACTCCAAGGAAGTCCAGCGCACGCAGGCGGCGCGGGCCCAGGCCGTCGACACCATGAACAACTACGCCAACGCCAGCCGGAACAACCTTTCCGGGTACCAGTCCTTGCCGGTTCCGCCCAACATGAGCCTGGACGCCGCACCGCCGCCGAGGCCTGGTGTCGGGACCAGCATCTCCAGCGCCGGCGGCGGCCGTTCGGCCTTCGCGACCGGCGGGTCTTCGATCACCGGCGGGCCGGGTGGCGGTCCTGGCGTGCCGGTCGGATCCTTCGACGCCTCGCCGAACAACCCCATCGGCGGCGGTGGCCAGCCTGGGCCGAACCCGGGCGTGCCGGGGCAGCCGGGCAAGACCGTCGGTATCGGCCCGGTGCCCGGGCTCGGTGGCGGTGGCCAGTTCCCGCCTGGAACGCCGCCGACTCCGCCGATGCGTCCGTACTACGAGGGCATGACCGCGGCGGTCGCTGGCATGGCCGGTGGCGCGGGTGGTGGTGCGGCTGTGGGCGCGGCCGCTGACAAGGACCGTTTGGCTCGCGGCGGACGGCCTGGTGCGGCGTTGCCGCCGGGTGGTTCGCGGGGCGCGTCCGCGCTGGGTGCTGCGCCGCCGGGCGAGGCCGCCGCGCGGGCAGCCGAGCGCGTGGGGTCGACGAGCAAGCCAGGCGCATCGATGATGCAGCCGGCCGCGGGTACCGCCCAGAGCGAAGAGGACGAGGAGCACGTGCGCAAGTACGGCATCGAAGCCGAGGACGTGTTCGCCGACGGCCGCATGGTCATGCCGTCGGTCCTGGGCGAAGACGACGACGAGTGAGCCTGGTTCTCTCCGCGCTGGAGTTCGACGTCATCTGGGAGAGCGAGCGGCTGCCCGAGCGGCATGTCGCGTTCGACGTGCCCAGTCCCGGCAAGACCCACACCGAGCGGGCCGAGCTGGTCCGCAAGACCTGGAAGGCGCTCGAGGCGCGCGGCTTGGCCCAGTCCGGCCGGGCCGTGCCCGAACTGGTGGACAGGCTTGAGATCCTGGCGCACCCGCACGTCAGCTTCGACGTGTGGGTGTGGGCCGGACGCGAGGTGAAAGCGTTTGCGGCGCAGGCGGGCCGGGAGGCTCAGCTGGCTGTGGTCGACGAAGGCAAGGTCTGGCTGATCCCGGCAAGGGACAGCGCGCTGGCCGAGTCGGCGGTGTCGGTGGCCGGGGAGGTGATCGCGGGCACCGGCCGTTCGGTGAGCCTGCCCAACGACCTCGTGGCCACCGCGGACGAGGAGTCACGGGGCGACACCCGGAAGTTCATCACCAACCTCGAAGCCAAAGGGATCCCGTTGGCCGAGGCGCAGACGTTGACGTCAATGCTCGCCGGAATCTCCACGCGGGGGCAGTTCGGTGCCGAACGACGGCACCGGGATCAGCGAATTGTCCGCGCTGAACGGGTTGTCGCATTTCATGACACTCCGCAAGGCCGTTACCTCGACTTGGTGAAGCCCAGCCCGGACGGGCGCACATGGCTCACCGTCTCGCCCGCGGACAACCATCGGCTTGCCACGTTTGTGTGGGAATTGCTCGAAGAGATCTGAATTCGCTCTATCGTTGGCGGAACCGAGCAGGGGTGCTCCGGCGTCACATGTGTGGGGCGAAGGGTGGGGACGTGGCCGACTACAACCTTGAGGCGATCAACAACTGCATGACGACCGTGCAGAACTTCAAGCCGAAGTTCGGTCAGATCGCGGACTCCTTCTCAGGTGTGTCGAGTGATCCGGGAGCGTACGGCGAGCTGCCCAGTTCCGGCGCGGTGTCCAGTGCGGTCGACGCGGTGAACAAGCTGATGCTCGGCGAGTTCGAGAAGGCCGAGCAGTTGCTCGACGGGGTCGCGCGAGCGTTGGACGCGGTGGTCCAGAGCGTGCAGAACGTCGAACAGCACACCGCGAAGACGTATTCGGTTTGATCTGGGGAGGGCCTGAGCCGTGAGTGCAGCGGAGGCGGTGGCGAATTACCCGGGCGGCGATGCCGTTCTCGCGGCCGCACGCAAAGTCGAGAAAGCCAACAGCGGCGCGATCACCGCCGCAGCCAAGCGACTGACACAAGCGGGTACGAATGTCGGCGAACACGGCACAGGTGTCGCCAATTCGGTCAAATCGCTCGACTCGGCGTGGCAGGGAGCGTCAGCCGACCAGTTCGTGGCCTATATGGACCGATTCGCCAAAGCGGGCACGGCGAGCGGTGAAGCACTCGGCAAAGCCGGTGCCGCACTGGGCAAAGTGGCGCAGGCGATCGACGACGCCAAGCATTTCGTGGCCAACCGGTGCGAGCAGGTGCTCGCCGAGATCAAACGGTTCGCGCAGCAGAGTCCCGACGCCGACCAGGCCGAGATCGACGCCGCGATCAGGCCGCTGACCGCGGCGGCGGCGACGGACATCGAGAACAAGCTCAAGGAAACCGACGCGCAGCTGAAGGCCGCGGCCGGCGAGATCCAAGCCGCCGCGAACCCAGGCGCCCGCTTCTCCGACATCCCCGAGCCCGGCAGCCAGCCGTACGTCCCGGGCCCCGGCAAGACAATCGACTGGAAGCCCGAGGAAGCGGCCAAGGACCAGGGCACGAAACCAGCCGACGCGGAAACCAAACCAACCCCTCAGCCGGTGAGCAACACCAGCGGCGGCGGATCCGGCGGCGGCAGTGGCAGTGGCGGTGGCGGAGGAGGCTTTGGTGGCGGCGGAGGTGGCGGTGGCGGCATGGGCTCGAGCGGTGGCCCGCCCGCAGGCCCGCCACCAGGCAACGTCCAGGACTGGATCAAACAGGCACTGGAAGTACTGCGTGCCAACGGAGTCAACGTCAGCGAGGCGGACATCCCGAAGATCTGGGCGATCATCCAGCACGAGTCGAGCGGAAATCCCAACGCCATCAACAACTGGGATTCCAACGCTGCCAAGGGAACGCCGTCCAAAGGGCTGATGCAGTGCATCGACCCGACCTTCAACAGCTACAAACTGCCGGGCCACAACGACATCTGGAACCCGGTCGACAACATCTGCGCGGGCGTGAACTACGCGATCTCCCGCTACGGATCACTGGACAACGTTCCCGGTATCAAGGCAATGGCCAGCGGCGGCGCCTACCGCGGCTATTGATCAATCACCGCACTGTCCACTTGCGACAGTGCGGTGACGGGAAAGTGTTGCGGTGTCATAAACTTGCCATGACGCCGCGAAGTGTCCATTGATTGTGAATCGACGTGGGCTTTTTCGCCGTCCACGTGCGAAAACCCTTGAATTGAAGGGCTTTCACTCAGATCTGGCGCCTGGTGCGGTGAACGGCACCCCCCGAAAGTCTGATGTGCCGGCATTTTTCGGCTCCTAGGTTCGGCCGCGTTGGTTTGGCACGTGGACGAGAGGGAGCCGATGACTGTGCGAACAAGAAAACGGTTGGCCCGCACCGGGATGACCGTGATCGCGATCGCTGCCGCGCTCGCCGGGATGACGCCGGCGGCGACGGCGGCTCAACCCGGTGGGGTTCCTGCCGGGCTGGAGGAGTTCTACAGCCAGAAACCGCAATGGGCGCCGTGTGCCGATGAAGGGCAACTCGCGGCCTTGCAGTGCGCGACTCTGGTCGTGCCGTTGAACTATCGGCAGCCCGGCGGCGAGCGCATTTCCGTGACGATCAGCAAAATGCCCGCGAAGGATCCGGCCAAGCGCCAGGGTGTGCTGCTGGTCAACCCGGGCGGACCTGGTGCGTCCGGCCTCGGGCTGCCGCTTGCGTTCCCCGACCGGCCGATCGCGCAGGTCTACGACCTGATCGGGTTCGACCCACGCGGAGTCGGCCGGTCCACGCCGCTGCGGTGCGAAGTCAGCCCCGAAGTGCTCAACATGTCCACTCGGCCGACCGACGGCGAGCTCGCTCAGTGGACCGCGCAGGCCCGCAGCGACGAGGCGGACTGCGAGCGGGCCGCGGGTGGACTCAGGCCCTATGTCAACACTCCGAACACCGCGCGGGACATGGATGTCATCCGTGGTGTGCTGGACGAGAAGAAGATCAACTATCTGGGGTACTCCTACGGGACGTACCTCGGCGCGGTGTTCGGCTCGTTGTTCCCCGCCAGCCTGAACCGCAACGTGCTCGACTCGTCGGTGCACCCCGAGTGGCTCTGGCGCGAGCAGTTCAGGCAGCAGTCGATGGCGATCCGCGCCAACGTCGACGAGTTCTACAAGTGGCTGGGTGAACGCGACTCCGTGTACGGGCTGGGCAAGTCCCAGGCCGAGGTCTTCGCGACCACCGAGGCACTCGCCGCGAAGCTGGCCACCAAACCGGTCACCCACCCGCAAGTCGAGGGCGAGGTGGACCGGAACGCCTACGACATCATCGTCGGCAACTACGCCCGCTGGCGTGCGATCTGGGCCGACCTTGGCCAAGTGATCAAGGAGATCAAGGCCACGTCCGACGGAACGCTCGCCGCTGGCTCCGCCAAGGTCGCTGACACGGTCAAGGCGGCGATGCTGTTGCGGGAGTTCGCCATCGCGCAGACCCGCAGCGGCGTGTTCGACACCGTCACCTGCGAGGCCGACTGGCCACGTGACCTGTCGCTCTACTACAACGACATGAAGGTGTTCCGGGACAAGTACCCGTTTGGCTTGGGTGTCCTGCGCGCGGCCCCGACCACGTGCACCTTCCGCAGCTTCACCCCGACCGACCAGATCACTGACCTCAAGCGGGCCGGCTACCAGACCGGCTTGGTGATCCAGGCCGACAGCGACCCGCAGACCCAGTACGACGGGGGCCCGGCGATGGCCGCCAAGTTGAACGATCAGCTGATCTCCGTTGTCGATGAGGGCTCGCACGGTCTGTACGGCGCCAACGACTGCGTTTCCCAGATCGTCGACCAGTACCTGGTCGGCGGTGTGCTGCCCGGTACCCGCACGACCTGCCCGGGTGAACCACGCCCGGACGTTCCCGCCGACAACGCGGGAACGGATGCCCAGCGGCCGGCAGCGTCCACGAACCTCACGGCAACCGTCGAGCGGTTCATCGCTGAGAAGAAGCGCACCAACCACATCATTTAGGGCACGACATTAGTCTGGCGGCATGGTCCACAGCCCGCTGACGGTCGCCGCTCGTGCCCTTGTACCGCCGTTCTACGTCATGGACGTGCTCGAGGCCGCCAACGCCCGCCAACGCGCCAAAGGCGACGTGGTGTCGTTGGCGGCCGGGCAGCCGTCCGCCTCGGCGGCCGCGCCGGTGCTCGAAGCCGCCGAGAAAGCCTTGCACGGCAACAAACTCGGCTACACCGAGCAACTGGGCATTCCGGAGCTCAGGGAAGCCATCGCCGCGCACTACGACCGGATGTACTCGCTTGAGGTCTCACCGCAGGACGTGGTCGTCACGACCGGATCGTCGGGCGGGTTCCTGCTGTCGTTCCTGTCCGCGTTCGACGCCGGCGACCGGGTCGCGCTGGCGAGGCCGGGTTATCCGGCGTACCGCAACATCTTGAAGGCGCTGGGGTGTGAGGTCGTCGAAATCGACACCTTCCAGCCGACCGTCGAGCTACTGGACGATCTCGGGCCGCTCAAGGGCGTGGTGATCGCCAGCCCGGCGAACCCGACCGGGACGATCGTCGCCGGGCCCGAGCTCGCCGCGATCGCCGGGTGGTGCGCCGAACGGGGCGTGCAGCTGATCAGCGACGAGATCTACCACGGCATCGACTACGGCCTGAAGCCCGCGTCAGCCTGGCAGTACAGCCGGGAAGCGGTGGTGGTGAACTCGTTCTCCAAGTACTTCGCGATGACCGGGTGGCGGCTGGGCTGGTTGCTCGTGCCGCAGCGGTTGCACCGGGCGGTGGAGTGCCTGATCGGCAACTTCAACATCTGCGCGCCCGCGATCGCCCAGCACGCCGCCGTGGCCGCGTTCACCGACGAGTCGTACCAGGAGCTGGATGGGCACGTACGGAAATACCGGATGAACCGGGACACTTTGCTCGACGGCCTGAAACGGCTCAAGATCGACCGCTTGGCGCCTGCCGACGGCGCGTTCTACGTCTACGCCGACATCGAGCACCTCACGCACGACGCGATGAGCTGGTGCCAGCGGTTGCTGGCGGACACCGGCCTGGCGATCGTGCCGGGCATCGACTTCGACCCCGAGCACGGCTCGAAGTTCATCCGGCTCAGCTTCGCGGGCGCGCACCACGAGATCGAGGAGGCGCTGCGCAGGCTAGGCGGGTGGGTGAACCCCTGAACTGGGATATCGGGGTGATTCCCGATGGGCGGGGCGGGCGATCGCTGGTTGACTGGGAACCACGGGTGAGCGCGGATCGTTCACTTCATGACCCCGAAACGGCGGAGGCTCGACATGTTGGTGAAGATCATCGGCGCGATCGTCCTGATCTGGCTGGCGTTCATGGTCCTTGGCTGGATCCTGTCGGCCTTCAAGTGGGTGCTGATCATTGCCGCGGTGGCGACCGTGGGAGCACTTGCCTACGGTGCGATCAAGCGCTCCCAGATCCGTTCATAACCGGCTACAAGACTTCGACGGCGGCCAGGTACTCGCGTGCCTTGGCCGCCGAAACCCATAGCTGGGCGTCGATCCCGGCCGCCGCCGCGCCGTCGATGTTGACCTGACGGTCGTCGAAGAAAACGCAGTCCTGCGGCTGCGCACCGAGGCGCTCGAGCAACGTCGCCCACATCTCCGGGTCCGGCTTGGCGATCTTCAAGTCACCGGAGAAGATCAGGTGCGCGAACTGCGTGCTCCACGCTTCGACCTCGACCAGCCTGCCGAACGCCGACGGCGCGTTGGACAGCAGCGCCAGCCCGTGCCCCGCGGCCTTGATGTCCGCGATCAGGTCCAAAGTGGACTGCTCGACGGTCAGCCAGCCGGTGGTGTCGATCTTCGTCAGCTGCGCCGAAGTCGGTTCGTCCAAAGCCTTTCCGGCGACCGCCGACCAGTAGTCGATGTCCGGCATGCCGCGGTCGTATGCCTCGCGGTGTGCCCAGTACGTGGTTTCGAACGCCGTCGGGTCCGCCCCCAGTATCTCGGCGAGCTCAGCCAACGCTGCGGTCCGCTTGCTGATGACCTCGCCGTAGTCGAACACGATCCAGCGCACATTCACTCCTTTTCCAGTCGGCGCAACACTTCGGTGATGTCGTCAGCGGAAACGTCCCGGTGTGCCACGAACCGGACGTGACCGGGCAGCGGATAGCCAAGCACACCGGCCTGCCTGAGCTGGGCCAGCGCGAGATCCACATCCGGCACGCCTGCCACCACGATGTTGGTCTGCGGCTCGGCGGCATCCCAGCCGAGCTCGGTGAGGCCGGCGGCGAGCGCACGGGCGTTGGCGTGGTCCTGGGCCAGCGAATCGATGTTCTCCAGCGCGACCAGCCCGGCCGCGGCCAGCACACCGCCCTGACGCACGCCACCACCCAGCATCTTGCGAACCCGGCGGGCTTCCGTGACGAACGCGGCAGATCCGGCGACCATCGAACCGACCGGAGCACCCAGGCCCTTGCTGAGGCAGACCTGCACAGTGTCCGCGCCGACAGTCAACGCGGCCGGTGGAATGCCTAGCGCGACGGACGCGTTCCAAATCCGAGCACCATCCAAGTGGACGGTGAGGCCTGCCTCTTTGGCAACGGCGACCAGACGCGCGTACTCATCCGGCGGAGTCACGGTCCCGCCTGCCGCGTTGTGCGTGTTCTCCAGGCACAGCAAGGTCGTCTTCAGATTGAAGTACGGCTGCGGCCCGCCGATCGCGCTGCGCAACGTCTCGGGCGTGGGGCGTCCAGGGCCGCCGTCCCACGGCAACGGGTCGGGCATGCCCTCTGCCAGCCAGGCCCCGGCGCCCAGTTCACTGGAGATGACGTGTGACGCGGCCGGGGCGAGAAACCGGTCACCGCGCTTGACGTGCAGCATCAGCGCGATCACGTTGCCCATCGAGCCACTCGGCACCCACAGCGCCGCCTCGACCCCGAGCAACTCGGCGACGGTCTCCTCCAGCTTGGCCATCGTCGGGTCGTGGTCGAGAACGTCGTCACCGACCTCGGCGGCGGCCATCGCGGCTCGCATCCGATCGTCCGGTTTGGTGACAGTGTCCGAGCGGAGGTCGATCATCGATGCTGACACGAATTGATCCCACCAATCTTGCGGCCCCGGAGGCAACCCGATCCGGGGTGTGGCGTAGAACTCATCCACGGACCATGCAACCGTGTAGGCGGCCCGGTCCGTCCTTTAGCCGGAAGACGACGAGCGGAGAGAGTCCGCGTGGATCAGCGCGACGAGCAGGAGTTCGCGGAGTACTTCGAGGCTCGGCGAGACGCCGTGCGTCGAACCGCGTATCTGCTGTGCGGAGACTGGCACCGTGCGGACGACCTGGCTCAGACCGCGTTCGTCGCGTTGCACCGGCGGTGGCGCAAAGTGCGTGACCGTGGCGCATTGGACGCCTACGTCCGCCGGACGGTGGTGCGCGCGATGATCGACGAGTCGCGACGGCCATGGCGGCGGGAGCGGTTCGTCGAACAGCTGCCTGAGCCGACGCCGACCGACGGCGAGGTCGGTGACACGGTCGCGACCAGGTCGGCTCTGCTCGACGGGCTGAAACAGGTGCCGCCACGGCAACGTGCGGTGCTTGTCCTGAGGTTCTTGGAGGGCCTGGACGTCGCGGCGACCGCCGAGACGCTCAAGTGCTCCGAGGGCACAGTGAAGAGCCAGACCGCGCGCGGGCTCGCCGCCCTGCGCGAGGCACTGGGTGACTCGCTGGACGACCTGCGACCGGCATCGTGAGGAGGTGGATGTAGGTGGACGAGAAGAAGCTGAGTGAGCTGTTCAACGACGCGGTGCGGGACGTCCCACCCGCCACCTTCGGCACGGGCGAGGTCCGGCAGGCATCACACCGAGCGACCGTGAAGCGGCGTAACACTGTCGTGGCAGCGTCGGCCCTGGCATTTGTGCTGGTAGCGGGCGGAGCTGTAACCACCGTCGCCCTTTCGGGTGGAATCTCGGACACAACAGCGGCGAATGCCCCCGTTGCCACAGGCGGTGGACCCCAAAACGGTGGCAGTATGGAGGAACGCAGAGAGGGAGACGGCGCGACCGTTTTGCAGGAAGCGCCCGAATCCCAGCAGGACAACCGGTCAAAAGGGTCTAAGCAGGGAGATCCTCCGACCGGTAATGCCGGCGCAGCCGGCAGCACCCCGAGTGGGTGCCAGGCGGACCAGGGGCTCGCTGCTGCCCTCGCGGGCGAGCTCCTGGCCGCCCCCACCAAATCCGACGTCGCGGTGCCGTTCGGCTGCCCGCCGGGTTCCCGGGGCTGGGCGTACAAGGTCACCGAAGGCACCAGAGTCGGCACGATCTCGATCGTCTTGGCGCCACCTGGCGCCACGAGCATCGCCCCCCTCGGCAGCGAGGTCTACGGCCACGCGAACGCCGAAAGCCCAGCCCGAAGCGGCGGCACACTGCACATCGTCAGCCAGCCGGACCCCACGGTTCAGCCAGCGGAAGCGCCGTTCATCGACGACCTGCCCCGCATCGCCGCCGCCATCGCACCGCGGTACTAGCCCAGAACCGCACGAACGGTCCCGGAATTCCGGCCCGACCAGCACAAACCTGCCCAGCCGGAGCGGCGGGGGCTGGATGAGGACGGTGGCGGATGTCGCCACTACGCTTGGCTGACCATGACTGCCGCGAGTACGCCCAAAGGTGAACGCAGGCGCCATGCCCTTGTCGAGGCGGCGGCGCAGCTGCTTGCCGAGGGCGGGTTCGATGCCATTCGCCACCGTGCCGTTGCCGAGCGGGCCGGGCTGCCGTTGGCGTCGACCACGTATTACTTCGACTCGCTGGACGAGTTGATCACCGCGGCCGTGATGCACCGGGGTGAGGTCGAGTTCGCCCGCGGCTGGGCCCAGCTGGAACAGACACCGCCGAACGCGGGCTTCGATGCCCTGGTCGAGCTTGTTCTCGACCAGTTGCTGGGTGACGAGCCGGAGTCCGGCGACGCTGAGGCTGTGCTGTTGCGTTACGAGCGGCTGGTGGCGACTGGGCGCAGGCCGTATTTGAAGCCGGTGATGGGCAGTGATGCCGTCAAGCTGCGGGAATTGCTGTCCGCGATCTTCACCAAGTGCGGGATGCCGGTCGACACGGCTCGGATCGAGCAGGTGATCGCCCTGGTCGACGGCGCCGTGCTGAACGCGATCATCGAGATCCACGCCGACCCGCGGGCCCGCGCCCGGCAGATCCTGCGGGCGGCCCTCGCCGAGTGATGCAACCTTCGTAGCCGGCCGCGCGTGAGGTAGGTCGGGAATGCGAAGGGAGCCACAGTGCGCAAACCCGACGAGGAGAGCTTTCGCGCCTTCGCCGGCAAACACGCCGCGGGGCTGCGGCGCTGTGCCTACTTGTTCTGCGGGGACTGGCATCTGGCTGAGGACCTCACGCAGAACACGCTGATCAAGATCTACCGGGCGTGGGCCAAGGTGCAGAAGCAGGACAGTCTGCAGAACTACTCCCGCCGCGTGCTGTTGAACACCTGGCTGGACGAGAAGCGCAAGCCGTGGCGACGTAGCGAACTACGCGTCGACAGGGTGCCGGACGTCGCTGACATCCATGCGGATCCCGAGGCCAACCAGAACCGTTCGTGGGCCAAGGACATGACGCACCGTGGGTTGTTGGAGCTGCCGCCACGGCAGCGGGCCGCGCTGGTCCTGCGTTACTTCGATGACTTGTCGGTCGCGGAGACGGCCGTGGTGCTCGGGTGTTCGGAAGGCACCGTGAAAAGCCAGACCGCTCGTGGCCTGGCGACCCTGCGGGAAGTGGTGGAGAACCTGACGGCGGGCAGGCCGGCTAGGAGGGTCGTGTCTTGAGTGAGCAGGAATTGCGTGACGGCTTGAAGCTGGCTGTCGCCGATGAGCCCCCGATGACCTTTGACCTCGATGAACTCGTTGACACGGCCGAACGGATCGTGCGACGTCGCCGTGCCCTCATCGCGGTTGGCGTGAGTACGGCCGCGGTCGCTGTCGCCGCTGTCACGGTGCCTGTTGTCCTGGGCATCGGTGGTGCACCGCAGGAGCTACCCCAAGCCGCGCCCCCGACGGCCATGACAACCACCACTCCGCCGAAGGCCAGCCTGACGGTCACGCAGCTCAGGCAGCGCGGCGAAGAGCTCGGAGCGCATCTGCGAGCCCAGCTCCCGCTGGTGGTCCCGGCCGCCAAGGACATCACTCCCCGGCCGTTCGGCGGTGAGGCGGAAGGACACTTCTGGGACGGCCAGACCTACCTGGAAGGCACCGTGCTGTTCAAGCTCGGTGACGTGCAGACCGCCATCGCGGTGCAGGTCAACGCCGAACCGCAGGTGGAGCCATGCCCAAGCTGCCGGGAACTGCCGCAGCAGGACGGCAGCAAAGTGGTGATCCGGTCCGAGACCGGGCCGACCGGCAACGATCCCCAGATGAAGATCACCTCGGCCATTCACTACCGCAAGGACGGCTCGGCCACCCGGGTCTCGACCTACAACTACGACCCGGTCAACGGTCCGAGCGGCAACTACCAGCCGGCGGTCGCGCTGACCGACGAGCAGCTGGTGCGCCTGGCCACTGATCCCGCTCTGCACCTGTAGGTGGCATACCCTTTGTCACCGTGAAGCCGCGTATCCCGAACGTCCTCGCCAACCGTTACGCCTCGGTCGAGCTGGCCCAGCTGTGGTCGCCCGAGCACAAGGTCGTCCTTGAGCGTGAGCTGTGGCTCGCGGTCCTCAAAGCACAGGCTGAGCTGGGCGTGCAGGTGCCGGACGGCGTGGTCGCGGACTACGAGCGGGTGATCGACCAGGTCGACCTGGCGTCGATCGCCGAGCGCGAGCGGGTCACGCGGCACGACGTGAAGGCACGGATCGAGGAGTTCAACGCGCTCGCCGGGCACGAGCACGTGCACAAGGGCATGACCTCGCGCGATCTGACCGAGAACGTCGAGCAACTGCAGATCAAGCGCTCGCTTGAACTGATCGCGGCAAGGACGTTGGCCGTGCTCTCGCGGCTGGCGCGGCTCGCGACCGAGCACACTGACTTGGTGATGGCGGGACGCTCGCACAACGTCGCGGCGCAGGCGACCACGCTGGGCAAGAGGTTCGCCACCGCGGCCGACGAGTTGCTGGTGGCGTTCGAGCGGTTGGACAACCTGATCGGCCGCTATCCGTTGCGGGGCGTCAAGGGCCCGGTCGGCACCGCGCAGGACATGCTGGACCTGTTGGGCGGCAACGAGTCCACTTTGGACGAGCTGGAGCGGAAGGTCGCCGCGCACTTGGGTTTCGAGCGGGTTTTCACCAGCGTCGGGCAGGTCTACCCGCGCTCGCTCGACTTCGACGTCGTGTCCACTTTGGTGCAGCTGGCCGCCGCGCCGGGCAGTGTGGCCAAGACGATCCGGTTGATGGCCGGGCACGAGCTGGTCACCGAGGGCTTCAAACCCGGCCAGGTCGGCTCGTCGGCCATGCCGCACAAGATGAACACGCGTTCCTGCGAGCGGGTCAACGGCTTCGCTGTGATCCTGCGCGGCTACCTCTCCATGGTCGGCGAGCTGTCCGGCGACCAGTGGAACGAAGGCGACGTCTCGTGTTCCGTCGTGCGCCGCGTTGCCCTGCCGGACGCGTTCTTCGCCCTGGACGGCCTGATCCAGACGTTCCTGACGGTGCTTGACGAGTTCGGCGCGTACCCGGCGGTGATCGCCCGTGAACTCGACCGGTACTTGCCTTTCCTTGCCACGACAAAGGTTCTGATGGCCTCGGTGCAGGCGGGCGTCGGCCGGGAGACCGCGCACGAGGCGATCAAGGAGAACGCCGTCGCGGTCGCGCTCGCCATGCGTGAGCAGGGCCAGGCCGAGAACGACCTGCTCGACCGGCTGGCCGCCGACGACCGGATCCCACTCGACCGCGCACAGCTCGACGCACTGCTGGCCGACCGCCTGTCGTTCACCGGCGTTGCCGACAACCAGGTCCGCGCGGTTGTGAAGCGTGTCTCAGAAGTGCTCGAGGACTACCCGGAAGCCGCTGGTTACGCGCCTGCGCCCATTCTCTGACACGTTAGGTTGGTGCCATGGGCGCACGCGTGGTGGAACTTGTCCGGTACGTCGTCAAAGGCTGTGCTGGTGAATCACTCGACAGCGCGGCTGTCGGCCCGATGGGCCTGGCCGACGACCGGTCGTTCATGGTCGTCGACAAGAACAACAAGTTCATCACCCAGCGCACCCGCTCCGAGATGGCCGTGGTGCGGCCGACGCTCGGCGACGGCACCCTCAAACTGTCCGCCCCCGGGATCGAGGACTTCGAGTTCGACATCGCCTTCGACGGCGAACAGCTCGAAGTCCTGCTGCACAAGTGGACCGGCAAAGCGGTCGACCAAGGGACCGGACCGGCCGAGTGGTTCTCGCAGTTCATGGGCGAGCAGTGTCGGCTCGTCCGGATCCCGCCCGGCCACGAGCGGCACTCCAACGGCCAGACCGGCGGTCAGGTCGGATTCGCCGACGCCGACGCGTTGCACGTGATCGGACGGTCCTCGCTTGATCACCTCAACGGCCTGATCCTGGAGAAAGGCGGCGACACGCTGCCGATGAACAGATTCCGGCCCAACGTCGTGGTCACCGGTTGGGAAGAGCCGTACACCGAAGACCGCGTGCGCGCGATGACCCTCGGCGCGATCGAGGCCAGCTGGGAGAAGAAGGCGGTCCGGTGCGTGGTCCCGACGGTGGACCAGGCGACCGGGCAGAAGGCCGGGCACGAGCCGACCAAGACACTGGCCGGCTACCGCCGGGAAGAGGAAGGCGGGGTCTCCTTCGGCGCCAAGTTCGCCGTCGTCACCTCGGGCCAACTCGCCGTCGGAGACCCCGTGAAGGTCACAGCCTGGGCCTAGCGCCGTGTCCACCTTTCCAACACCGCGTGTCCACCATTCCGGCACCGTGAGATGCACTTTGCGGCACAGTGAGTTCCCTTGTGGGGTTCCGTTTCTGGCCGTTCCAGCGGTGTCGGGTTGGGTGAATTACCGCGTGTCCGCCTTTGCGGCACGCGTGAGTCCTCCATCCGACTCGCCACCAGCCGCGCTGGTAGCCGCTGTACGCCGCGGATGGAGCGACTCACGCGCCGCAAAGGCAGACACGCGCGTCGCCGGTTCGCACCCTGCTCACGCGGGCCTCGCTGCGGCTCGGCCCGCGTTCACGGGTGCATGTCCTAGCAGGTTCCGCCGATCACGCGCGGCACACAGTCGCTGTAGCTCAGGAACAGCGCGACCGCGCGGTCGTTGCGCGACGTCTCACGGACGATGACCTCGTCAGGCGGGTAGAAGCCGCCGCCGCCGGAGCGTGGGTACATCTCGAAGGTGTAGCTCCAGATCTTGTGCACGCCCCACATCCAGTCACCGATCGAGCCGTCGGTGATGTAGAGGTCGCTGGACTGCTGCGGCGTGTAGTTGTTCGTCTGGGCCATCTGCTGGCCGAGGGTGCGGAACGCGCGTTCCTGGTTGGCGTCCAGGCCGGGCGCGGTGTTGTTGAACGTGTAGCCGTAGGGCCACAGGATCAACTCCGAGTAGGTGTGCCAGTCGATATGGGTCTTGATCTGCTGCACACCGCCGACCACGCGGGATTGCACGAAGTCACGCAGTCGCTGGGTCTCTGGCGCCGAGAACGCCGACGGGCCACGGTAGGTCTCGCTGCCGGTCGATCCGCTCGAACCGCCACAGCAGCCCCAGTTGTAGCCCCAGTTGCGGTTCAGGTCGGTACCCACGTTGGACGAACCGGAGTTCGGCTGCCGGTTCTTGCGCCATGACCGGTACGAGCCGGTGGCGATGTCGTACTCGGAACCGTCCGGGTTGACGCTGGTGACGATCCAGATCTCCCGGCCGTTCACCATGTTGGTGATCGCGGTGTCCGAGCCGTAGCCGTCGGTGTAGCGGTTGGCGATGCGCAGGCACATCTCCGGCGTCAGGTGTTCACGGGCGTGCTGCTGGCACGTGAACAGCACCTCGGGCTCGGCTTCGTCGCTGGCCACGTTGTCGCTGATCTTCAGCAGCCACAGGTCCTTGTTGCCCTGGTAGCTCTTGCCGATGCTGGTCAGCCGGGCGATCTGCGGGTGGTCCGCGGCGATCTTCTGCAGCTCGGCTGTCTGTTCGGCGTAGTTGTGGTACATCGAGTCGGCAGGCGGGAAGTCAAGCGTCGTCGCTTGCGCGGTCAGCTGGTAACCGGCGTTCCGCAACGCCTTGGCCTGGGAAGCGGTGGCCGCAAAGATGAGCGTGCCGTGCTCGGTGCCGTGGATGTCCACGCCGAACCGGCTGATCGCAGTGCGAGAGGCAGGGGTGGTGTTCTCGACCGTGTAGATCGCAGACGCCTGGCTGTCGGCAGTGGCAGCCGTGCTCTGGTCGGGCTGTGCCGATGCCGTGACGGGCAGGGGCAGCAGCATGGCAGCGCCAAGCGCCGCCGCGGCCAACAGACCGCGACGAGACTTCATGGGCCCTCCCTTGTGAAGTTGTGTGCAGGGTGTCTCGTAGCGTGGGTCGGCTCACCGAACGTGCGCAAGACGTGTCCGGACGAATACCCACTTACGGCCGAAACCGAGAAGCCCTTTGGCGGCGAATCGATCGTCGGTTTCGGCAATATGGGAACGTGACCGTCGTTCAAGGTGTCCGCAAGCGCTACTCCCGCACCGGGCCGTGGGTGCTCGACGGCGTCGACCTGACCGTCGACCCCGGCGTTGTCACCGTCATCGTCGCAGGTAACGGCATCGGCAAGTCCACATTGCTGCGGCTCGTGGCCGGTGCGTCAGTGCCGACCGGCGGCCGGATCACCGGCAGGCCGGACACGGTCGGTTACGTCCCCGAGCGCGCACCGGCGGCGATCCGGATGACTGCTCGGCAGTACCTCGGCCACATCGGCCGGATGCGCGGCCTGCCGCCCGGGCAAACCCAGGCCCGCGTCGACGAACTGGCTGAACGGCTGTCCTTGGTGCCCGGCCCGGACGTGCCGATCGCGTCGTTGTCCAAGGGCAACGGCCAGAAAGTCGCTGTTATGCAAGCGTTCTTGAAACCACCTGAGCTGCTTGTGGTCGACGAACCGGCGACCGGTCTCGACGCTCCCGCCCGTGCCGAGCTGGCCGCGATGATGTCGGAGGCCGAACAGGACGGTGCCCGGATCTTGTTGAGCGCACACGAAAGCGCGGTGCCCAACGGCAAGCTGTACCGGTTGCTCAACGGCAAGCTCGTGCCGGAAGCCTTGCGGGGCATGCGAATCGCATTGCGACCGACCCGTCCCGGCCTGTCTTCCGCGGGGCTGGCGGCCGAAATCCTTCTGGAGGAACCGGGCCGGGTCGTCGTCCGGACCGATGACGCGGACACGCTTTTGCTGAAAGCCTTGGCGGATGGGTGGTCCCTGATCGAGGCGGTGTCATGAACCCGCTGGTCCGTTACCTGGTCGCCGACGTGATGCGTGGGCAGCGCTGGGCCGCGCCCATGTTGGCGTATCTGGCCATCCTCCTGATCATCGGGCCGCCGACCGGGCCGGTGCTGCCGACGTACGCGATGGCGTCCGCGGCGCTCGTGCCGATCGGCATGTGGATCACCGTCGTGGTCATGCACAACGAAGAGCCGATGCAGGCGGCGATCACGATGTCGATCAACCGCGGCTTCACCAGGGTCTGGCTGGCCAAGCTCAGCGCCGCACTGGTGTGCACGGGCGTGCTCGGATTGGCGGCGCTCATCTGGCTCACGGTCACATCCACGCAGTTCGCACAGGTCGGCGTGGGTGCGATGGACTTCGGGATGACCGTGCTCGCCGGAGTCGCGTTCGGCACGGTGATCAGCCGCCCGGTGATGCCGAAGCTCGGCTGGACCATGGTGGTGGGTGTCGGGATCTGCTTCGCGCAGCTGTTCGTCCGGCAGGCACCGCCGGTGAACGCCCTGATCGACCTCTACGCGAAGGACACGCCGGGCGCGACCGGCATGGTGGTGCTCATCGCGGCCGAGACCGTGGTGCTGTCCGCGCTGGTCGTGGGCCTGGCGCACCGAGTGGCCAGTACCCGTGTCTAGCGCCTGATCTCGGCGATCGGGTTGCGCTGGCCGACCATCAGCAGCGAGGACGCGAAGCCCTGGTTGACCGCGATCGCGACGTGCCCGGCGGAGTCGACGTACACCAGCGCCTCACCGGGCTCGACGTCGTCGAACGTCCGGCCGATCGTCGCGTCGATGGTGTGCATCCCGATCTGGACGTGCACCGACGCGCCCGGCAACAACAGGCCGGTCGCGATGATGTCGCGGACCTGCGCGGCCAGCTGGATGTTGCCGAAGTGGTCGACCGACAGCACTTCGGACTGCAGCCGCTGGCTGCCGACGACGACTTTCGGCTCGGGCAGCTGGACCAGCGTGGCCGGGTCGATCTCCGGCCCGAAATCGGCCGGTTCCACACCGAGCGTCAGATACGCGGCAGCAGGCGCGAAGATGTCCCGCCCGTGGAAGGTGTGGGAGACCGTGGGCAGGCGGTACTCCTCGGACGCCAGTTCGTAGACACCTTGGATCCCGCCGAGCGCGCCCGCGGCAGGCACCAGCAGCCCGTTGTCCGGGCCGACGAGGAC
The DNA here is from genome assembly GCF_900176515.1 of Kibdelosporangium aridum. Classification (GTDB taxonomy): domain Bacteria; phylum Actinomycetota; class Actinomycetes; order Mycobacteriales; family Pseudonocardiaceae; genus Kibdelosporangium; species Kibdelosporangium aridum. Next base: position 1,116,829 of record NZ_FWXV01000002.1, on the reverse strand, counting down.
GCCTTCTTCCGTGACCACGAGGATCCCGAGGCGAGCCGTGCCCACGCCGGGATCGACAACGGCGATATGAACCGCGGGCGGCAGGTACGGCACGACCTGGGCGAGGATGGTCGCGCCGCGCCGCACATCCTGGGGCGGCACGGCATGCGACACATCTATGACCTGGGCTTTCGGTGCTTTCTGGGCAATGACGCCTCGGCAGGCGGCCACAAAGCCGTCAGCCAGCCCATAGTCGGTGGTGAGCGAAACCCAGTCGAAGGCCATGCGCATTAATACCGTGTTCGGATGATCACTTAACGCACGGCCCGCCGACTTTCCCCGGACAAACTCGCGACAAGCCCCGCATACGAACCCTTCGCGGCCATCAACTCGTCGTGGTTGCCCAGCTCGACGATCCGACCGTCCTCCATCACGGCGATCCGGTCGGCATCCCGTGCTGTGGTCAGTCTATGCGCGATAGCGATAACTGTCCTGCCAGCGAGCACCGCGCCAAGCGACCGCTCCAGGTGCCGGGACGCCGACGAGTCCAGAAGGGACGTCGCCTCGTCCAGGATCAGCGTGTGCGGGTCGGCGATCACCAAGCGTGCCAAAGCGATCTGCTGGACCATCGCCGGTGTAACGGCCTCACCGCCCGAACCGACCACGGTGTCCAGGCCTTCCGGCAACGACTTGGCCCATTCGGCCGCGTCCACTGTGCGCAGTGCGTCCCACAGCTCGTCATCGGACGCCTCGCGCGGCAGTGTCAGGTTCTCCCGGAGGGTTCCCGTGAACACGTGCTGTTCCTGCGTCACCAGAACGACTTCCTGACGACGCCTGGCCAACGGCAACGAGCTGACCTCGACGCCACCGATCGTCACCGACCCGGAGTCGGGCGCGTTCACCCCGGCGAGCAAACGGCCGAGCGTTGACTTGCCCGCACCAGACGGGCCGACGATGACCAGCCGCTCACCCTCCACAATGTCCAGATCGATGCCGTGCAGCACCTCGCGGCCCGGGCTGTAGGCGAATTTCGCGCCCCGGATCGAGATGTTCGTCCCGTCCGGCACGGCCGACTCGTCTCCTGGGTCCGGCTTGATCTGTTGCACACCAAGGATTCGCCGCAGTGCCGCGTTCCCGACTTGCAGTTCGTCCATCCAGGTCAAGGCTTCGCTCAACGGCTCGGCGATCGCCCTGGCGTACAGCACCACCGCGGTGATCTCGCCGATCCCGGCCAGCCCGTTGGCGTAGGCGATGCCACCGATCAGCAGAATCGCCGCGATGGGCAGGATGTACGCGATGCTCAACGCCCCGAGGAATATGGTCCACAGCAGGGTGGTGTACCACTCGGTGTCGACCGCCTTGCGCAGTTTCCTGTCGTTGCGGTCGATCCGCCTTTGCCGTAGCCGCAACGCCTCGACCGTACGGCCGCCGTCGGCGGTCTCGTGCGTGACTGAGTGCAGCTCCGCCCAGTCGGCCAACGCCTCCTGGTACTTCGGCATCACCTTCGGCCGGTACCACCGGGTCGCCAAGACCAGCACCGGAACCGCGACCAGCATGCCCAGCGCCACCAAGGGCGACGTGATGAGCATCGCGATCGCGGTCAGCACCACGGTCACTGTCGCGATCGCGATCTCCGGCGCGGCCTGCCGTAGCCCTTCGTCGAGCTTGTCGACGTCGGACGTGGCGCGGCTGAGCAGGTCACCCGTGCCCGCGGACTCCACCGTGGACAAGGGAAGCTGGACCACGTGCCCGACCATGCCCTCACGGGCCTCGGCCAGCAGCCGCTCACCGAAGATCGCCGCACGCAACCGGGCCTGCCGCTGCAACAACGCGTGGATCACCAGGACAGCGACGAACACCAACGCGGTCAGGTCCACCCGCAGCGTGCTGGTTCCCTGGACGACGGCATCGACCAGGTTGCCCAGCAGTTGCGGGCCGACCAGGCCGATCACGGTGGCCGCGCCGAAGAACGACATCATCCCGAGGAACTCGCGCCGGTTGGCCACCGCGATGGCCCACACCCACGCGCGAACATCCTTCTTCTCCGCCAAGGGAAGTGTTGTGTTCATGCCGTGTACACCCTGTCCGCCACTCCGGTCCACAACGGACTCTGGCTGAATACCACCGTGGTACGGCCTTGCCGCAGCTCGGCCACCCGCTGCGCGATGCGCGCCTCGGTGTGCGCGTCAACGGCTGACGTCGGCTCGTCGAGGACGAGCACGTCCGCGTCGAAACTCAACGCACGGGCCAGCAACATCCGCTGGCGCTGACCACCGGACAGCGTCCGGCCTCGTTCAGCCAGGTACTCGTCAGTGCCGTGTTCCAGCCCGTCCACGACATCCATCGCGTCCGCAGCCCACAACGCCGTCCGCAGGTCGACCGTCTTGCCCATGTCGACCTCGTCGGCGAGCTTGCCGGAGAACAGCACGTCCTGGTTGTGCGCGACCAGAACCCGGTCCCGGATCTCCTCGATGTCGGCTTCCCGCAGGGGGATGTCGCCCGCGAGCACCTCCGCGTCGGTGTAGCGGCCGAGCCGGTCCGCGAACGCCACCGGTTCGGTCGTGTTGACCACGGTCAACTGACCGGCCGGGAACGTCAGCCCGGACTTCTCGTCGTGCAACCCGAAAGACCCTTGCGGCAACGGTTTCGGCTTCTCCGGTGATGTCACCGAGGGTTCCATCGCCAGGATCGCGCACGCCCGCTTGGCCGCCACGATCGCTTCGCTGTAGTGGTGCGCTGCCTCCGTGGCGGTCCCCATTGGGATCACCAGGAACGCTGACACACCGTAGAAAGCGATCAGTTCGCCGACCGTGATCGTGCCGTCCAGGGCGAGCCGCGCGCCGAGCCACAGCACCAGCACGGTGACCAGACCGGGCAGGAACACCTCGATACCGGACAGCCACGAGTCGATCTTCGCGGCCTCCACACCGGCTTTCCGGACCCGTTGGCTGGTCTGGCCGAACCGTTCGGTGAACTTCCGCTCACCACCGATTCCACGCAGGATCCGCAGGCCGGACACGATGTCCGCGGCCATCGACGTCGCCGCGCCGACCTCGTCACGGTGCTTCTCGGTCCGTGCCCGCAATGGTTTGAGCAACGGCACGAAACCAAGCGTTGCCAACGGAACGCCGACCAGCACGATCAAACCGAGAATCGGTGTCGAGGACAGCAATATGACCGCGACCACGATGAACGCGACCAGACCGCCTGCCAGCCGCGAGAACACGCCCATCAGGCCGCCGATGCTGTAGATGTCCGAAGAACCGATCGCGACGATCTCGCCAGTCTTGATCTTCTTCGGCAGCGCGGCACCGACGTGCGTGGCGTGGCGCACCACGACTCGCTGCACCAGGCTCGCGCTGTCAAGCCACGCCCGGTCACCGGCCCGGTTGGTCTTCAGATCGCTGATCGCGAGGACGAGACCCAGCGCCAGGATCAGTCCGCACCAGGTGAGCAACGTACCCGTGTCACGCGCAGCGATGCCTTCGTCGATCGCTTCGCCGATGGCCAACGGCACCAGCGCCAGTGGAACCATCCACAGCGAACCCCAGAACATGCCCGACAGGACCGGCCGTCGTGTCGAGCGGATCAACCACCACAGGAATCGCTGTGGCGATCGCTTGTCGTCAGATGTGAGTCAATACTCATGCATGACCGGCAAGCTACCTTCCCGCGTGTGACCGGCGCTACGCATTTAAGCTGTGCTTGTGCCTTCGCTGACTGAGTATCCGCAGGTCGCAGCCGGGAAGATCCGCGAGCTGTACGCAGTGGACGACGATCACCTGCTGCTCGTCGCCTCGGACAAGATCTCCGCGTACGACTACGTGCTGCCGACGACGATCCCCGACAAGGCGCGGGTTCTCACGGCGATGAGCGTGTTCTGGTTCGACTTGCTCGACGTGCCGAACCACCTCGTGGCGTGGGACGACCCGCGCATCCCCGATGAGGTGCGCGGCCGGGCGCTGCTCGTGCGCAGGCTGAAGATGCTGCCGGTCGAATGCGTGGCCCGTGGCTACCTCACCGGTTCCGGCTTGATCGACTACCAGCAGACCGGTGTGGTCAGCGGTGTGTCGCTGCCGTCAGGCCTGGTCGAGGCGTCGAAGCTGCCGGAGGCGATCTTCACGCCATCCACGAAGGCTGAGGTCGGCCTGCATGACGAAGCCATCGACTTCGACGCGGTCCGTGCGCTCGTCGGCGACGAGCTGGCCGCCAAGCTGCGGGACCTCACGGTGGCGACGTATTCGAAGGCCGCGGAGCACGCCTTGACGAAGGGCATGATCCTGGCGGACACCAAGTTCGAATTCGGCCTCGACGAGTCAGGTGCGGTCGTTCTCGGCGACGAGGTACTGACGCCGGATTCGTCCCGTTTCTGGGCGGTCGACGTTTACCAGGAAGGCAAGGTGCAGCCTTCGTTCGACAAGCAGATCGTCCGCAACTGGCTGACCTCGGCCGAGTCGGGCTGGGACCGGCACTCCGGCGAAGCCCCACCTGAGCTGCCTGAGCACGTGGTCGAAGCCACCCGATCCCGCTACATCGAGGCCTACGAGATCATCAGCGGGAAGTCCTTTTCAGACTGGCCCTGAGCCGCCAAATCCCGCCATCAGGGGAGCCCTTGATTTCACGTTACTGAAGGGGTCTGACACATCCAGGCCGTGAGGACCCGCATTGAGTCACTCGGACGTGATTTCACCGCATTAGTGCCGACTCGTTACCCAACTGTCGAGCGCTCGCCAATCTTGTGTGGCGTCATGGTGGTGTGTCCGCGCGTCTGGTGGTCTCCCTGTCCGGAATCGGGATCCGGACCCTGCACCGCTGCGCCGAACTGGCTGGAGAGCTGGACCTTCGGGGGGTCTCGCTCTCGCTGTTGTTCGCGCCGCGGCTGGCAGGGGCAGGTCAGCACCCAGTGGTTGTGGATTGGGTGCGGCAGCGGCGCGCCCTAGGTGACGCGCTGCTGCTGCACGGCTTCGACCTCACCGCCGCGCCCCGCCGCCGGGCCGAGTTCGGTTCGCTGCCCGCACACGAGGCCGGCCTGCGGATCACCGCCGCCCGCCGGTTGATGGGCAGGCTCGACCTCGAAGTGGACAGCTTCGCCCCGCCGCAGTGGGCGGTGTCCCCGGGGACGTTGACGGCGTTGCGGCGTAATGACTTCACGCTCTGCGCGGATGCGAACAAGATCTACGACCTGCGGACCGACACCGTCCACAAGGGACGAGTGCATGCCCTGTCGGCCAGCGAGCGCGTGGAGACGTGGTCCTGCTTCGCCTTGGTGCTCAGCGTTGCCAGGGCCGCTCGGCGTGGCGGCCTTGTCCGGCTTTCCGTCGACGCCGCCGACCTGGCGAAGGCCGGGCCGCGCAGGGCGGTCCTCGACGCGATCGACATCGCCACCCACCACGGCGCACAGCCGTCGACCTATCAGACCGCGGTGGCCTCGCCCGGTGTGAGCACGCGGACCTCGGTCTCCTTGGGGCCCAAGTCGATGAACCTGGAGTAGTACATCTGCGGCACGCTCACCACGGCCTCGTGGATCGGGATCGCCACTCGAGCCTTCATGACCCGCAGGAAGTCCACGGCCTCGGACAGCTTCTGCCACGGCGCGGCGGTGGGCATGCCGAGCACGTCGATGCTCTGCTCGGGGCGGAAGAACGAGTCACCCGGGTGGTAGAAGGCGCCGTCGTCGAGGACGTAGCCGATGTTCGGCGGCACAGGGACCTCGGGATGGATGATCGCGTGGTTGCCGCCGACCGCGCTCACCTGCGTGGTACCGATCTTGAAGCGCTCGCCCGGCTTCACGGTCCGCGCGGTCAGCCCGGCCTTGACGACGTCCTGCGCGGACGCGGAATCCACGATCAGCTGTGCCTTGGGGTTGGCCTTCATCAGCTCGGCCAGCCGCGGCACGTCGAGGTGGTCCGGATGCTGGTGGGTGATCAGGATCGCGTCAAGGTGCCGGACCTCTTCGAACCCCTTGGAGAACGTGCCTGGGTCGAACAACAGCCGCTCCGACGCGGTCCCGGCCAGCACACACGAATGTCCGAAATGGACGAATTGCATCCGCTGTTCCTCTCAGCTCGCACTGGCGACCAGTTCGTCGCCCAGCGCACTACGCCTGTAATGGACACTACGCCCGGACCGCCGTGCGCTCAGCAGACCGGCCGCGGCGAGCGCCTTGACGTGCTCGGAGATCGTGCTAGGCGCGACGCCCAACCGCTGCGCCAGCGTCGTGGTGCTCGCGGGGTCGGCCAGTGCACGCAGCACACGCGCCTTCGTACGACCGACGACTCCGGCAAGCGGATCGCTGTCCAGGGCGGGCACGTCCTCCCACAGAGTTGCCACGCCCCGCGCGGGATACACCACCGACGGCTGCCACGGCGGTGTCATCATCACGCCAATTCCGCCCGCGAACGAGCTCGGCACCAGCAACAGGCCCCGGTCGTCCAGGTCGAGCCGGGCGCTGTTGAACGTCGGCATCAGGATCCGGCCGCCCTCGATCATCACGCCGGGATGCAGGCCGGTCAGCACCTTCGCGATGCCGCCGGAGCCGAACTGGCGGGTCCGGTAGTGCACGTCGGTGTCCAGCACATCTTTGATCCGTGGCCAGAGCGGCCGGATCAGCACGTCCCAGCACCTGCCCAGCTGCTCGGCCAGCAGGTCGCGGGTCTTGTCCGGATCGACGAGCAGCTCGGCGAGCTCGCTCTCGTCCCGGCCGGCCGCGGACATCGTGACTTCGAGGCTGACCTGCTCGGCAGGGGTCCGGGTGACGGCTTCCAGCTGGTCCTCCACCGCAGTCCACGCGTCCGTGGGCGGCGGGCTGAGGAAGTCGGGGAAGTAGCGGTCCCCCTTCACCAGCGCCACCAGTTCGGGCACGTCAAGGCAGGTCAGCGTGGGCCGGTTGGCGACCGCCCAGCGCGCGTGCACCGGCGAGCGGCCCGGCCGGGTGAGCAGCCTGATCGCGTTGAGCACTTCCTCGAGCGGGGAGATCGCCAGCCGCACCCGGTGGGCGCCGACCTCGCCGAGCTGGATCTCGATCACCGGCTGTCCTTTCGGAAATAGCCGAATCAGTATCGCGGGGATGCGTGCCGGATGCAGCGTGGCACGCGTGAGTTACGTGCGTTGGTCCATCGCTGCCCAGTTCCTGCGCCTGCCCGCGATGATGGCGCCGTTGGCCTTCGCCTTGCTGGCCACCGAAGTGACGGGATCGTATCGGCTGGGCGGCCTGATGATGGCCGTGTTCATCGGTGCGGAGATCGTCGCGGCCGGGCCTGTTGGTCGTGCCCTTGACCGTTTCGGGGTGGCTCGTGGGTTGCGTGTGCTGCTTCTTGTTTCGGCCTTGTTCTTGTGCGGCTTGGCATTGGTCGCTTCCTCGCCCGTGCTGACGGTCGTTTTCGTTGTCCTGACCGGGTTCGCGGCGGGCGGGCTGTCCGGCGGGATCCGTGCGTTGCTGCCGAAGTCCGTCTCTGCCGGATTCCTGGAACGCGCTGTCGCGATCGATGCCGTGGTCATCGAGATCGTCGTGGTGACCGGGCCACTGATCGTTGCTTTGCTTACCCCGCTTGGAGTTGTCGCTCCCGTACTGGGGATGGCCGGTGCTTACGTGCTTGCGGTCCTGTTCGTGCCGACAGTCGCGGTCGCCCCGCGCACCCGTGGCGAACGGCCGAAACTCGGGTCGATCATGACCTGGCTGTTGAGTTCGTTCGGCTTCGGCGTGCTGATCAGCACGATCGAGGTCTCCTCGCTGCCGTTCGCGCAGCGGCTCGGCGGCGGTGCGGAGTTCGCGGTGGTGTTCATGGCCGTCCTGATCGCCGCGAGCATGGCAGGCGCGGGCTTGTACGCGTGGCTCGGACCTCGCCTCCAGATCGATCGTCGAATTCGCGCGGCCTTGTTCCTGGTTGTCATGGCCGTTGGCGGCGTGCTTGCCGCGTTCGGTGTCTCGTGGCCGCTGCTGATCGCCGGGCTGGTGACTGTCGGTATCTGTACCGGGCCGCTGAACACCACGATCTCGATGCACCTTCAGCTGACGCTGCCGGAGTCCCGCAAGGCCGAAGGCTTCAGCCTGGTCTTCACCGCGCAGGCAGGCGGGTTCGCGCTTGGGTCACTGTGCGTGGCCCTTTTGCCCGTGAGCGTCGCACCCGTTGTCGGCTCGGCGGTGGCGTTGATCGCGGCATTCAGTGTGATCAGTGCCCATCGCGGTGCGCCTTACCGTCGAGTAACCTCGGCGGTAGCCAACCAGGAGGCGTAGGCAATGACGACCGTGGAGCACAAAGTCGAGACGTTCGACTCATTGAACCCGGCCACCGACGAGGTCGTCGGGACATATCCGGTGCATACCGAGAAGGATGTGGCCGACGCTGTCGCGAGGGCGCGCAACGCGTCCGCCTGGTGGCAGTCGCTCGGGTTCGCCGGCCGCGCGGAACGCCTGCAGCGCTGGAAGGGCATCGTCACCCGCCGCGGCGCGCAGCTGGCCGAGGTGATCCACCAGGAGACCGGCAAGCCGCACTCGGACGCGATGATCGAGGTCGTCCTGGCCGTCGACCACACCGACTGGGTGGCCAAGAACGCACGCAAGGTCCTCGGCCCCAAGCGCCGCCCGGCCGGCCTGCTGATGGCCAACCAAGCCGCGTCGGTCGAGTACCAGCCGCTCGGCGTGATCGGCGTGATCGGCCCGTGGAACTATCCGCTGTTCACCCCGATGGGCTCGATCGTCTACGCACTGGCCGCGGGCAACGCGGTGATCTTCAAGCCGAGCGAGTACACCCCGGGCGTGGGCAAGTGGCTGGTGGACAGCTTCGCCGAGGCAGTACCCGAGCACCCGGTCTTCCAGCTCGTCACCGGCTTCGGCGCGACGGGCGCGGCACTGTGCCGCGCGGGCGTCGACAAGATCGGCTTTACGGGCTCGGCGGCAACCGGCCGCAAGATCATGGCCGCCTGCGCGGAAACGCTGACCCCGGTGCTGATCGAAGCAGGCGGCAAGGACGCACTGCTGGTCGACGAGGACGCCGACATCGAAGCGGCAGCCGACGCGGCGGTCTGGGGCGGAATGTCCAACGCGGGCCAGACATGCGTTGGCGTGGAACGGGTCTACGTGCACGAGAAGGTCTACGACTCCTTCGTCGCCGCGACCGTCGAGAAGGCCAAATCCGTACGCGCGGGCTACGACGCCGACGCCAAGATCGGCCCGATCACGATGCCCGCACAGCTGGACATCATCCGCAAGCACATCGCCGACGCCATCGCCCGCGGCGGCAAAGCCCTCGTGGGCGGCGTGGACGCGGTCGGCGACCGCTTCGTCCAGCCCACAGTGCTTGTCGACGTCCCAGAGGACTCGGTGGCAGTCCGCGACGAGACCTTCGGCCCGACCTTGACCATCGCCAAGGTCAAGGACATGGACGAAGCGCTGGTGAAAGCCAACGACTCCCGCTACGGCCTGGGCTCGACGGTCTTCGCCAAGCGCAGGGGCATGGAACTGGCCCGTCGCCTGCGCTCGGGCATGACAGCGGTGAACTCCATCATCAGCTTCGCCGGAATCCCGTCGCTGCCGTTCGGCGGCGTCGGCGACTCAGGCTTCGGCCGCATCCACGGCGCGGACGGCCTGAAGGAATTCACCCGCGCCAAAGCCATTGCCCGCCAAAGGTTCCGTCCCCCGATCAACCTGACGACCTTCGCCCGCACGGAAAAGGCGGACGCTGCCGTCGCCAAGCTCATCACCCTGCTGCACGGCAAGCGCAAGTAGGTTCTGCTGGAAGCGAAGCCGGTGCCATCCGCACCGGCTTCGTTCTATGGTCTGCGAGTGACAGTCGAGACCTTGGCACGAACACGAGCCGGATCGGTCACGCAGCTGGTGTGCCATCCGCGTCTTCCGCTGGTCGCAGGCCTGGACGCCGAACGACCAGCTGTGCACATCTGGGACTGCGGGGAACTGCGTGAACTCGGGACCGTTGGTGCCGACTCGACCGTCTACACAGACGAAGAGGAGGACTACGGCCGGGATCGAGTCCTGCGTAGTCCCGCCGTGGCATGGCATCCGGAAGATGCCCAGCTTGTGGTGACCGGCGAACACGACGTGGTCCAGTGGACCCCTGCTGGTCTCACCGAGCTGGACGAAGTTCCACCCATTGCCGCGTATCGCTATCGCTGTCTGGCGTTCAGCCCGGACGGTCAGCGACTGTGGGCGTATCCCTCATCGTCAGGCGACGAGTACAGCGCATGGGAAGGTTCAGATGTCCTCGACCTCGCATCAGGATCCGTTGGTGCAGGCCCACGTTGGGACACGGGTGTCGCGGTGCACCCGGCTGGCGGACTGTACGCCACACTGTGCAGCGACCAAGGCGCCACGTTGTGCGTCTTCGCCCGGCCTGATCAGACAAGGCTTCGGCGCGCGCTGATCCTGGACGCCGACGGCTACGGACCGCCGATGTTCAGCGCGGACGGCCGCTATCTGGCGATTCGCGGGAACGCTTACGAGAACTCGCTGGAGGTCTTCGAGTTCCCTTCGCTGCACAGGGTTCTGGCGACGGTCCTTGGCGAACCCAACCCCGGCTATCCGTACCCGGACGAGTGGCTTGACCAAAAGAACGCCTGGTCACGACACAACATCGCATTCGGAGCCACGCTCTGGCTCGGAACGCCGAACGGGACTCTCATCGAAGTGGACATCGACAACCAACAGGCGGTCGAGCACGACATACTCGCCGGGTCCCCAGTGAAAGCACTGTGCGCCACGCCGACAGGCGAGCTCGTCGTGGCCACCGGTGCAGGCGAGCTCGTGCTCTTGGCCACTGGCTCCGCACCGACGCAGACCGCGGACGCGGAGCTGGTGCGTGCCTTCCTGGACTCCACCTCAGATGTCCCTGATGACGGCGACCTGGAGGACAACCTCGACGTCACCGACGGCACCCGGAGCTGGACGCCGGATGACCGGGCAGCAGTGACGACCGCGACCGACACCGACCCGCCTTGGCTGCAACTCACCGCAGCCATCAACAACGCCCGCCGCCAGGCATGAAGAAGGGCCCGGTCGCCCGGGCCCTTCTTCGCGGTGAATCAGTGGAACAGCGCGGGCAGCGTGCCCTGCCAGGCGTTGCTCAGCTCCTCCAGCGAGAACGTCGCGACGTCCTGGATCTCCAGTGCCTTCGACTCCGGGTCGACGACGCCGAGCTTGCGCCACGGCATCGAGCGGGCGGTGAGCATGTCGGTGAACCGGAGTTCCTCGGTCCGCGGCACGGCCACGATCACCCGGCCGGTCGACTCGGAGAACAGCTGAACGAACGGATCCTGGTCCTCGGCAAGGAAAATCCGGGCACCCGTCTGCCCGATCAAGCAGGCCTCGACGATCGCCTGGGCGAGACCGCCCTCGGACAAGTCGTGAGCCGCGGAGATCATGCCGTCACGGGAACCGGCCCGCAGGATGTCCGCGAGCAGCATCTCGTGCTTCAGGTCGACCCGCGGCGGCAGACCGCTCAGCGACCCGTGCACGACGTGCGCCCATTCCGAGCCGCCGAACTCGTCAGCCGTGTTGCCCAGCAGCAGCAACGTTTCGCCGGCCTCGGCGCCGATGCCGGTGGGAATGCGCCGCCGGACGTCGTCGATCACGCCGAGCACGCCGACGACCGGCGTCGGCAGGATCGCGGTCGTCCCTGTCTGGTTGTAGAAGCTGACGTTTCCGCCGGTCACCGGGATGCCGAGCTCGACGCAGCCGTCCGCGAGACCGCGCACGGCCTGCTCGAACTGCCACATCACGCCGGGGTCCTCGGGCGAGCCGAAGTTGAGGCAGTTCGTCACCGCGACCGGGGTCGCGCCGCTGACCGCCACGTTCCGGTACGCCTCAGCCAACGCCAGTTGCGCGCCCGTGTACGGGTCGAGCTTGCAGTAACGGCCATTGCAGTCAACGGAAAGCGCGACACCGCGGCCGGATTCCTCGTCGATCCGGATCATCCCGGAGTCCGCCGGCTGCGAGAGCACCGTGCCGCCACGGACGTACCGGTCGTACTGGTCGGTGACCCAGTTGCGGGACGACAGGTTGTGCGAACCCACCATGCGCAGAACCAGGTCGCGCAGGTCCGAAGTGGACGGACGGGCCAGGTCGATCGGCTGCTGCAAGGAGTCCTGCTCAACCGGGCGCTGAACAGGCCGGTTGTACACCGGGCCCTCGTGGGCGACCGTGCGCGGCGGGACGTCGACGACGACCTCGTCGTGCCACGTGATCACCAGCCTGCCGGTGTCGGTGACCTCACCGATCTCGGTCGCGGTCACGTCCCACTTGGCGCAGACCTTCATGAAGGCGTCCACATCGGACGGCTTGACGACCGCGCACATCCGCTCCTGCGATTCGCTCGACAGGATCTCCGCCGGGGTCATTCCCTTGGCACGCAGGGGAACGCGGTCCAAGTTCACGTGCATGCCGCCGTCACCCGCGCTGGCGAGCTCAGAAGTCGCGCACGACAACCCAGCACCGCCGAGGTCCTGGATGCCGACGACGATTCCCTCACGGAACAGCTCAAGGCAGCACTCGATCAGCACCTTCTCCGTGAACGGGTCGCCGACCTGCACCGACGGCAGCTTCTTGCGCCCTGCCGTGGTTTCGTCGCCAGAGAAGGTGTCCGACGCCAGCACCGACACGCCGCCGATACCGTCAAGGCCGGTCCGCGCGCCGAACAGGATGATCTTGTTTCCCGTTCCGGACGCGTGCGCCAGGTGCAGGTCCTCGACGCGCATCGCGCCCACGCACAGGGCGTTGACCAGCGGGTTGCCCAGGTAGGTCGAGTCGAATACGACCTCGCCGCCGATGTTCGGCAGACCGAGGCAGTTGCCGTAACCGCCGACACCGGCCACCACGCCTGGCAGCACCCGGCGGGTGTCCGGGGCGTCAGCCGGGCCGAAGCGCAGCGAGTCCATCACGGCCAGCGGCCGCGCGCCCATCGCCATGATGTCGCGGACGATACCGCCGACGCCGGTCGCGGCACCCTGGTATGGCTCCACATAGGACGGATGGTTGTGGCTCTCCACCTTGAAGGTGACCGCCCAGCCGTCGCCGATGTCGACAACGCCCGCGTTCTCGCCGATCCCGGCGAGCATCTTCGAGCGCATCTGCTCGGTGGTGGTCTTGCCGAAGTAGGACAGGTGCACCTTGGAGGACTTGTAGGAGCAGTGCTCGCTCCACATCACCGAGTACATCGCCAGTTCGGCGTCGGTGGGCCTGCGGCCGAGGATCTCCCGGATCCGCTGGTACTCGTCGTCCTTCAGGCCCAGCTCCCGGTACGGCTGGGCGAGCTCAGGGGTGGACTCCGCGTGCTTGACAGTGTCTGTGTTGACTGCGTTGTTGGCTGTCATGCCTTCACCAGTGCGTCGATGGCGGAAAAGAACATCCCGAGGCCGTCGTCCGACGGTCCGGTCAGCGCGTCGATGGCGTGCTCGGGGTGCGGCATCAGGCCGACCACCCGGCCACGCGCGTCGGTGATCCCGGCGATGTTGTTCAGCGACCCGTTCGGGTTGTCGCCGACGTACCGGAACACCACGCGGCCTTCGCCTTCGAGCTCCGCCAAGGTGTTCGGCTCGGCGACGTAACCGCCTTCGCCCGATTTCAGCGGGATCAGGATCTCCGCGCCCTTGTCGTAGCGCGTGCTCCAGGCCGTCGAGGTGTTCTCCACCTTCAGCCACTGGTCACGGCAGACGAAGTGCAGTTCGTGGTTGCGCACGAGCGCGCCGGGCAGCAGCCCGGCCTCGCACAGGATCTGGAAACCGTTGCAGATCCCCAAGATCGGCATTCCCTTGCCCGCCGCTTCGATCACCGGGCCCATCACCGGGGCGAACCGGGCGATCGCGCCGCAGCGCAGGTAGTCGCCGTACGAGAAGCCGCCGGGCACGATCACCGCGTCCACGCCACGCAGGTCAGCGTCGGCGTGCCAGAGCGAAACGGCCTCGGCGCCCGCGTACTTCACCGCGCGGGCCGCGTCCTGGTCGTCGAGAGTGCCGGGGAACGTGATGACGCCGATCTTCGGAGCTGATGATCCGCTCGCAAGCTCGCTCATGCGTCGATCCTCCGGACGGTGAAGTCCTCGATCACGGTGTTGGCGAGCAGATCAGCGGCGATCTTGGTGAGCGTCTCGTCGTCGACCGAGTCGTCCACCTCCAGCTCGAAGCGCTTGCCTTGGCGCACCTCGGTGACGCCTTGGAATCCGAGACGGGGCAAGGCCTTGGCCACCGCCTGTCCCTGTGGGTCGAGAATCTCCGGCTTGGGCATTACGTCGACGACGACACGAGCCACGGTCGTTGCTCCCATTATCAAAGCCATCACAGCGGGTCACGGTGGACGGGAGAAGAGTACCTGACCTGGGGGTTTCGCTCTGCGCGAGCACGCTCGCCAAGCGAGCGCCGTCACAGCCAGGATCAGTGACATGCGACTTCTCGTACTGGGTGGGACGGTCTTCCTCGGCAAGGCGATCGCGGCCGAGGCCGTCACGCGTGGGCACGACGTGACCTGCGCGGCAAGGGGTAGCACGAACGAGGCGCCGGCCCCGTTGATCAAGCTGGACCGGGACGATCCGGACGGGCTCGCGCCACTGCGCGGCGAGCGGTTCGACGCCGTGGTGGACGTGGCGAAAATCTCCTATCCGCACGTCCGCAGGGCGGTCGAGCAGATCGAATCGGCGCACTGGACTTTCGTCTCGTCGATCAGCGTCTACACCGAGTTCCGGACCGGCCGGACCGATGACCCGACCTTCGAACCCCTGCTCGAACAGGGCACCGCCGCGACCATGGACGACTACGGCGCCATCAAGGTGGCCAGCGAGAACGCCGTCAAAGACGTCCACGGTGACAGCGCATTCATCGTCCGCGCCGGGTTGATCACCGGACGCGGCGACCTAAGCGATCGTTTCGGCTACTGGCCCGCGCGGCTGTCAGGCACCGGGCAGGCCGTGGCGCCCGATGTACCGGATCAGGCCACGCACCACATCGACGTGGAAGACCTGGCGAAGTGGATCATCGATGGTGCCGAGCAGCGGATCGGTGGCACGTTCAACGCCAGCGGACTGCCGATCCCGTTCGGCGAACTGCTGTCCCGCGTGAAAGCGGCCGTCGGCGGACAGGCGGAGATCGTGCCGGTCGCCGAGCAGAGGCTGCACGAGCTCGAGGTCAACGCGTGGGCCGGGCCGCGGTCACTGCCGCTGTGGGTGCCGGACGGGCACATCGTCGGCGCGAATTGGGACATACGACCCGCGATCGACGCGGGACTGACGTTCCGGTCGCTGGAGGAAGCCGCGCTGAACGCGTTCGAGTACGAACGCGAGCTCGGTTTGGCGCGTTCTCGTCGTGCCGGGCTCACCCTGGTGGAGGAAGCTGAGATCCTCGACCGTCGTTGAATGGCAGGATCTCAAGAATGCGCGAGACTTTCGACTACATCGTGGTAGGCGCCGGTAGCGCGGGATGTGTGGTCGCGAACCGGCTGACCGAGGACCCGGGCGTCCGGGTGCTGCTGCTGGAAGCGGGCGGCGAGGACAACGCCGACGAGATCCACATCCCGGCTGCGTTCGCGAACCTGTTCAAGACGAAGTGGGACTGGAACTACGAAACGGTCGAACAGAAACACATGGGCGGCCGCACCGCGTACTGGCCGCGGATGAAAGCGCTCGGCGGGTGCTCGTCGATGAACGCGATGATCTACATCCGCGGCAACCACGTCGACTACGACACCTGGCGCGACTCGCATGGCGCGACAGGCTGGGGTTGGGACGACGTGCTGCCGTACTTCGTCCGCGCGGAGCGCAACATGCGTTTGAGCGGTCCGTTGCACGGCACCGAAGGCCCGTTGTTCGTCGAAGACCGCCGCTACACACATGAGCTGTCCGAGGCGTGGGTCCAGGCCGCAGTCGCGTGGGGCCTCAAACCGACCGACGACTTCAACGGCGCCAGCCAGGAAGGCGCCGGCCAGTACCAGGTGACCTGCCACAACGGCCGCCGTTGGTCGACCGCGGACGCATACCTCCGCCCGGCTTTGCTCCGTGACAACTTGACGGTCCGGACGAACGCGCTGGCCACCAAGGTCATCATCGACTCCGGCCGTGCCGTCGGAATGGAGTACCTGCACGAAGGCACGGCCAGGACCACGTACGTCGACGGTGAAGTCGTGCTGTCCGGCGGCGCGGTCAACTCGCCGCAACTGTTGATGCTGTCCGGCATCGGTCCGGCCGAACACCTGCGGGAAATGGGCATCGACGTGCTCGTCGGCCTGAACGAGGTCGGTGAGAACCTGCACGACCACCCGGCAGCCGGAATCATCTACACGACCCAGAAGACGACAGACCTGGTCGACTACGCCAACCCCCGCCGCCTGGTGCAATGGCAGCTGACCGGCCGCGGCCCAATGGCGTCGAATGTCGGCGAGGCAGGCGGATTCCTGCCGACCTCCGAAAGCCTGCCCGCGCCGGACATGCAGTTCGTGGTCGCGCCAACCTTGTTCTACGACAACGGAATGCACGAACCCACCGCACGCGGGTTCACCGCCGCCGCAGTGCATGTCGCACCCAAGAGCCGAGGACGCTTGCGGTTGCGGTCGAACAACCCACAATGGCGCCCGGAGATCGACCCGGCCTACTACGCCGATCCCTCGGACATGGACGTGATGGTCGCCGGAATGCGGATGCAGCAGGAAATCTGCGCCCGCCCTGCCATGGCCCGCTACCTCGACCGCACGTTCAAGCCGGAATCACTCGACATCACCGACGCGGAACTGGCCGACCACATCCGCGAGATCACGCAGACCCTGTACCACCCGGTGGGTACGTGCTCGATCGGCACGGTCGTCGACCCTTCGCTGAAGGTCAACGGTGTTGAGGGGCTTCGAGTCGCGGATGCTTCCGTGATGCCGATGGTTCCGCGCGGAAACACCAACGCCCCGACGATCATGGTGGGTGAAAAGGCCGCGGACCTGATCAAGAACAGCGAATGACTCGAACCCTGTGGACAACCGGGCGCCGTGGATCTTCGCGGCGCCCGGATTGTCAGTGGTGCCAAGTAGGCTGGTGATCGGGGGCCGGAGGCCGCGCTCCCGCCAAGTCCGCCTGAGTCAGGTGCGGACCAGGCCGGTGTCGTCGACGATCCAGCCCTGTGGCAGCTCGTTCTTCATCTCCAACGACACCGTCATGCCGTGGGTGTCCGCTGTCGTGGTCGCTGCGGACGACATGTCCAGGCCGCCGTTGAAAGCGCTGTGGTTGAGGTCGATCGGTTGCGCGAACTTGCTGCCCCGCAACACGACTTTGCCGTCGAACGTCGCGTGCGCCAGTTTGGTCACACCGTCGAATTTGGACTGTTTGAGGTCGACCAGTTGGTCCGCCTCGAAGTTGGTGAACCACGCCCGCTTGTGGAACGTTGTGCCCGGCGCGATGAACTTGCCCCAGCTGTGCGCCGAGGTGAACCAGGCGTCGCCGTAGATCTCCATGTTGCCGAAGGCGTTGGCTTCGTACAGGTTCACCGACCGGGCCGTGAGCTGGCCGACGACGCGCTCGGAGATGTCGAAGTACTCCAGGGTCGCGCCGGTCAGGTCCAGGTCGTACGTGGGTGCGCGGCCGTCGCCGCTCTCCGGCAGCAGTTCACCGATCAGCCGCTGTGCGGTCAACCGGACCTGGCGTTCGCGGTCGGCCTCCACCGATTCCTCGACTTCGGAGGCGCCGCGCAGCCGGGCGTAGTGCGCGTGGTCGAACGGCCTGCGCAAGTACGCGCACATCACGTCAAGCACTGTCTGCGTGTACTCCGGGCGGCTACGGGCAAGCCCGGCCAGTGCGTGCATCGCGCCGACCCTGACCTGGTCGGCGTCGTTGCCCAGCAGTTCGATGGACCTGGCGAAGCGCTCGTCGGTGGAACGTTCGCGGTCGTGCTGCATCCGCTGGCTTTCCATCTGCTGGCGCGCCTGCTCGATGGTGTGCCGCTGGGTTTCCAGGTCGTGCCTGCGGCGTTCGACGTCCTGGCGGTCTTCGTCGATCTTGTGACGGCGGTCGGCGAGCCACAACGCGTACAGGCCGACGATCGCGGCGGCTGCGAGGCCGCCGGTTCTCAGCGCGTCACTGAGCGTCGAGCCGCCGTCGAGCATCACCCAGCCCGCGACGGTGAACAGCAGACCGACGGCACCGATGATCGTGCCGGTGAGTGCGCGGGCCTGCTGCGCGAACAACACCCCGCTGCCGATCATGAGCAGCACGCCGACAATCACCAGGGCCAAATTCATCCGCACATTTTGGTGCGCATCCAGCCCCGCCGATAGGGCCGGATGCAGCAGTCCGTCACGACTTGTCGAGCGCCTCGATTTCTTCCGCGGTCAGCACAAGATCCACTGCGGCGGCCGAATCCTGGATGCTGGCCGGACGCGACGAACCCGGGATCGGGATGACCACCGGCGACTTGGCGAGCATCCACGCGAGACACACCCGCTGTGGGCTGACGTCACGGGCCGTTCCGATCTCGGCGAACGCGCCGAACCGCGCCCCCAGGGCGCCGGCCTTGCTGATGCCGCCGAGCGGGCTCCACGGCAGGAACGCGATGCCCAGCTCGTCGCACAGCTCCAGCTCCGGCTCGCTTGACCGGAACGCAGGCGAGAACTGGTTCTGCACGGCAGCCAGCCTGCCGCCGAGGATCTCGTTGGCCTGCTTGATCTCCTCGGGGTTGAAGTTCGATACGCCCGCGTACCGGATCTTGCCTTCGTCCAGCAGGTCACGCACGGCACTGACCGATTCGGCGATCGGCGTCTTCGGGTCTGGCCGGTGGAACTGGTAGAGCCCGATCGCCTCGACGCCGAGCCGCTTCAGTGACGCCTCGCACGCCTGCTTGATGTAGGCCGCCGTGCCGTTGAGTCCCCAGCCGCCGTCCGGCAGGCGCGTGTGGCCGCCCTTGGTGGCGATCAGCACGTCGGAGGTGTCGCCGCTGTACGAGGCCACAGCGTTGGCGATCAGCGTCTCGTTGTGCCCGAAGTCGGCGGCGCTGAGGCTGTACGCGTCCGCTGTGTCGATGAAGTTGATGCCCGCGTCCAGCGCAGCGTGGATGGTGTCGACGGCACGCTGCTCGTCCGGCCGTCCCTCGATCGACAACGGCATTCCGCCGAGGCCGATGGCGCTGACCTGGGTTTCGCCGATCCGACGAGTCCGCATGGGGGATCTCTCCGTTCTCTGCTCGCTGATGTACTCCCAGCCTGCGCCCACTGTATTAATCTGTCCAACAGAGAAAACTGATGCCATTCAGCACCACGGGTGATTAATCATGGAACTCCGGCAGCTCGAATACTTCGTCGCCGTCGCCGAAGAATCTCATTTCACCCGCGCGGCCAAGCGGATGCACGTGGCGCAGTCCGGGCTCTCCTCGGCGATCCGTTCCCTTGAGCGGGAGCTGGGGGCCTCACTGTTCATCAGAAGTACACGGCAAGTCGAACTTACGCCCGCGGGGCGTGCCCTGCTCGTCGAAGCGCGCCGGGCGCTGAGCGCGACCGACGCGGCTCGTGACGCGGTCGCGGCGGTGCAGGGCTTGATCCGCGGCAACTTGGCTGTCGGCTCGCTGCAGTGCGTGCACGTGGTCAACGTGCCACACGTTCTCGCCCGGTTTCACGCCGCGCACCCCGGCGTGGAGATCCAGTTGCGGCAGGGCGGTTCCCGGCACCTGATCGACCAGGTCAAGGCGGGCCGGTTGGACATTGCCTTGGTAGCAAGGCCATTGCGGCCGACGGACGACGTGCTGATCCGCCCTTTGGCGAGCGAACCCCTTGTCCTGGCGTGCGGTTTGGAGCATCCGCTCGCCAACCGGACCGAGGTGTCACTGGCCGACCTGTCCAGAGAACCGTTTGTGGATTTCCAACCAGATTGGGGTTCACGCGATCTTGTCGATTCGGTGGTCGGCGACCGGCGGATCGCGTTCGAGGTCAACGACGTGCATTCGCTGCTCGACCTGGTGACCTTCGGGCTCGGCGTGGCACTGGTGCCGCAGTCCTTTTCGGTCAAGACCGACAAGGCGCAGTTCGTCGGCCTCGCCGAAGCTGTGCCCGCGTGGGAGACCGTCGTGGTCACGTCCGAGACGCCCAGCGCCGCGGCGACCGCGTTGCTGGACACGGTCGCCGCGGCTCGTAGCGGTCGCTGTTAACCGTTCGCCAGAGCCTGCAAACGGTCGTAAGCGCCGTTGAAGTAGTTCTGGTCGATCGGGGTGGATGTGTACTGCCAGAACGTCCAGACGCGCCACGCGTACGGCAGGGCGCCGACCGTGGACGAGTACCTGGCCACCCACAGGGGGTTGGTGGACGAGAAGTCACCATCGACGCACTGCGACCACCAGCTGGTGCTCGTGTAGATCACCGGCCAGCGGCTGGTGCGTGCGTGGTACTGGTCGCTGAAGCTCTTGATCCACGCGGTCATGCTCGGTTTGGACAGTCCGTAACACGTTGCGCCGTAAGGGTTGTATTCCATGTCCAGCGCGCCGGGCAGCGTCTTGCCGTCTCGCGACCAGCCGCCGCCGTGATCGACGAAGTAGTTGGCCTGCGCGGCGCCACTCGACGCGTTCGGGATCGCGAAGTGGTACGCGCCGCGGATCATGCCGATGTTGTAGGAACCGTTGTACTGCTGGGCGAAATACGGGTTGCGGTAGTTCAGGTTCTCGGTCGCCTTGACGAAGGCGAACCGCTTGCCCTGGCCCCACCAGTGGGCCCAGTCCACATTGCCTTGCCAGCCGCTGACGTCGATGCCGTGCACGACGGCCTGGATGTCGACGTCGTGCGGCACCAGCACCATCGGCTCGCTGCCTTCGTGCTTGGCGATCTGCGAGCCCATCGGATGGTCGTTCTCCGCGATGTACCGATCGGTCGGGTCAACGGGAACCGGCGCGGCGCCAGCAGGTAAGGCGCCGATCAGCAGAACAGAGGCGGACACCACTGCGGTCAGCAGGCGGCGGCCCCTTGGGATTGCAGGGATCTTCATGGGGATGCCCTTTCCTTGCCCTCGCAGACGGCTAACTGAAAGTAGCCGCCTGAGTCAGGATTGTGAGCCCATAACTACCCACTTGTCACGCTTTGGTGTGAAAGAATCACTAGGGTTAACCAACTTGACAGTTGCGGGGCTGAGTACCTTGCTGTTCAAAGCCGGTAAGGTTGCGCTCGGCCGGCCAGTTGGATCGATCGCGCGAGTGCCGAAGGGTGTGGACGGTGGAGAGCCCGAGCTGGCCCGCGGCCGAGGGGTCAGGCGGGTGTGAACGGTTCGCCCGGCGCTGGGCCGCGGCCGTCCGGAACACCAGTTATGTCGCGCTGGAGACCGAGGAGATCGTCGAGCGGCTGACCGAGTTCGCCAAAGTTCTCGCCGACGCCGCGTGCTCCGACACCTACGTCCAGGAGCCCGTCGAGTGGATCGGCGTCGAGCTGGTGCGGATGCGCTTCATCGAGACCGAGTCGCTCGCCGCGTCCATTCGGGTGATTGGTGAAGGGCTGCCAGCGCTTGCCGGTTCGGCCGAACGGGCGATGGAGCGGCTCCCGAAAATTCTTGCTTCACTTGTGACCGGCTTCAACGAGGCGACAAGTGAACGCATTCTTGAAGATCAGCAATCGGATTCGGTCCGCTCCGCGGTGCTGGACGCCCGCCGTGGCGCACACGCAGCGTTGCGAGCGAGCGAGGCCCGGTTCCAGGCCGTCTTCCACGAAGCCGCGGTCGGGATCGGCATCTGCGACATGCGCGGCAACATCATCGACGCCAACCGGGCGATGTCCGACCTGCTCGGTGTCCCGCTCACCGAGCTGCGCACGATGAACATCGAGGAGTTCTTCGAAAAGGACATGCCGATCGAGCTCCGCAAGGAGTACGACGAGGCGATGGCGGGCGAGCGCGACAACTACCAAGTCGAGCGCCGGTTCCGCCGGCGTGACGGGGTCACGTTGCGCACCAACGTGAAAGTCTCGGTGGTCCGCGACGAAGCCGGCCGGCCGCAGTACCTCGTCGGGATGATCGAGGACATCACCGAGCGGCACACGTTGCAGCGCAGGCTGCGGCACGAGGCAACGCACGACCCGTTGACCGGTCTGCCCAACCGCGCGCTGTTCCAGGAGCGTCTCAACGAAGTCTTCGCCGCGGGCGGCGAAACCCGCGTCGGCCTGTGCTACCTGGACGTCGACGGCTTCAAAGTGATCAACGACAGTCTCGGCCACGACGTCGGCGACCAGCTGCTGGTCGCGGTCGGTACCCGGCTGGGCGTGCTCGTCGACGGTCCTGACCGGATGGTCGCGCGGATGGGCGGCGACGAATTCGTTGTCCTGGTTCAGGATTGTGCGTCCATCAAGGACCTCACGCTGCTGGCCGAGAAGATACTGGCCGCCTTGCGTGAACCGGTCCGGATCGGCGGGCACGACCTGACCGTGTCGGCGAGCATCGGGATTGTCGAGCGCCCGTGCGAGGGCACGACGCCAGCGGACACCATGCGGGACGCGGATGTCACGCTGTACTGGGCAAAGTCCGACGGCAAAGATCAGTACGCGTGCTTCGACCCTGAGCGCAACGCCCATGAGGTCGCCCGCTTCACGTTGTCCGCGCGGATGCCTGCCGCGCTGGAGCGCGAAGAGTTCTATGTGGACTACCAGCCGATCGTCCGGCTGCCCGACGGCGAACTGCACGGCGTGGAAGCGCTGGTGCGCTGGCGTCACCCGGAGTTCGGCCCGCTCGGCCCGGACCGGTTCATCGGGCTGGCCGAGGAGACCGGCCTGATCGTCCCCTTGGGACGCTGGGTGTTGCGGACCGCGTGCATCCAGGCGAAGGAATGGTGGGACCGCTTCGGCGACGACGCGCCGTACGTCAGTGTCAACCTGGCGGTCCGGCAATGCCGGGATCCTGGCCTGGTCGACGACATCCGCAAGATCCTCGCCGAGACCGGACTGCCCGCGCACCGCGTGCAGCTCGAGCTCACTGAGAGCGCGATCATGGGCGCGACCGGCGAGCCGCTTGAGATGCTGCGCACGCTGGTCGACCTCGGCCTGACGATCGCGATCGACGACTTCGGCACGGGGTATTCGAACCTGGCGTATCTGCGGGTTCTGCCGGTGCGCACGCTCAAGATCGCCGGGTCGTTCCTCGAAGGCCTGCGTGACCCGGGCAACGCCAGCCTGGTCGACACCCAGATCGTGCGGACCCTGGTATCCCTCGCGCACCTGCTCGGCCTGACCGTGACGGCCGAAGGCGTCGAGACGACCGAGCAGGCCGACCGGTTGCGCCGGATCGGCGCGGACTGCGCACAGGGCTGGCTCTACGCCAAGTCCGGCCCGCCGTCGGAGATCGAGCGCTGGCTCACCGCGGCCAGGTCGAACTCCTGATCAGCCGGCATCAGTCGACGAGGTGCTCGGCCGGGACGATCGCGCTGATCGGGCCGATCGGGTTGACCAGCAGCGGGAAGCCGTCCAGCAGCGGCGCGATGTCCCGCCCGGTGACCAGCCGCCACCCCGGCCACGCCGACGGAACGTGCTCCTCGGACGTGCACACCGGCACGTAGACCCGGCCCTGGTCGTCGGGGAACCCGAGGACGTCGTACTCCTGGGCGGACCGCGCGTAGAGCAGCAAGGTCGCGTCCCGCAGCACCGGTGCCAAGTCCGCAGCCTCCCGATGTCCGGTCCGGATGAGCTGCAACAGCTCGTCGACGGGGCCGGCGGGAGCGGGCATCCGCAGCGCCTGGGGCGACGGACGGTACCGGTCGTTGGGCTGGAAGTCGTCCTCGATCTCGCCGTCGGCGTCGACCGGGTAGGCGCCGACAACACCCCACGGCGGCACGTCTGCTTCGGACTCGAACAGTGGATCGATCACATACAGCCACGTGTTCGGGTTACTCTTCGCGCTCGCCCGCATCTCGGGCGTGATGTCCGGCGGCATTCGTGGATCGTAGGCGCGGTTCCGATCACGCAGCGGAGTGGGGTTCGGTAACGTCCTGCCCCATGGGGAGCTTCAGGGTGGGGGTTCTGGCGCTTGTGCTGGCCGTGGCAGCGTGTTCGAGTGCCGAACAGGGTACGCCGATCGCACAGCAGGGAAATGACGACCGCACGTCGACGACCAAGCCGACCAGCAAGACGCAAACCCCTTCGACCACGACTTCGACAAAGCCGGCGCGGCCGCGAACCATCGATCTGAAACAGTTCGACCCGTGCAAGATCATTGAAAAAGTCGCGCCTGAGCTCGGTTTGCCCGCGGAGAAGCTCACCGCGGAGGCGGCGCAGGGCTTCGCGCCCGGATCGGTCAGGTGCGCGCAGATCCGCAACCGGGGCATTGGGAGCGACTTCGGGGTGTTGCACGCGATGAGTCGCAGCGTTCAGGAGCACGCGACCAGTTACCTGGTCACCACCCCGATCACCCTCGAGGGATTCCCGGCGTTGGTGATGGAGGGCAACTACGTCAACGACTGCTACGTCGGCGTCGACGTGGCCGACGACCAGACCCTCGTCATTTCATGGACCATCTACTTGGAAAACGGCAAACCCGCGATGAGCGATGTGTGCGCCGGCACCAAGAAGGCCGCTGCCGCCGCGATGAAGCTGGTTGCCGCGGCATGATCATCGGTCACATATTCACTGCACAAAGTTGTGAGGTTGTGGGAACCACTCCCGGACCAGATGCATCAGAGCTAAAGTCATCGCAAACGCACAGGCAGATCAGGGAGACGCGCCGTGTTGATTGATGGTGGGGGGTCGTCGGCACCGAGCCCCGCAGGATCGGGATCGCCACAGACAATGAGGGTCAACCCGGCCGCTATTCCGGGTGCCCGCGATGCGTTCCACGAAGCCGCACGTCAGATCAAGGACCTTGTCAAGAAGCTCTCCGAACTGCCGACGCCCAACTGGGCGGGTGACCCGGTCAGCAAGATCACCGCGGTGCGGTTCGACGCGGGTGACGGCTCGACTGGTCGGCGGGCGGCGATGGAGACGCTCGCCAAGTACGCGAACGAGCTGCAGAACTCCGGTGACGCTCTGCAAGCGGCGCACGACCACTACGTGCGCGTCGAGGGTGTCAACGCCGAGCGGTGGCGCGGCAAGGGCTTCGAGGACGTCTGAGGGGGGTTATGACGATGACGAGTGACATCAGGTGGAATGGCCTTGACCATCCGGCCATCTACAACATGATCAACGCAGGCGCGGGCCCGAACGCCTCGGACACTCCAGCGGACTTCTGGAAGATGCTGTCCGAGGGTTTGAAGGAAATCAGCGACACGCTGCACAAGAAGCTGGGCGACCTGGACGTCCACTGGCAGGGTCTGTCGGCTGACCAGGCGCTCGCCGGGATGACTCCGCTCAAGGAATGGGCAGGAAAGGCCCAGGGCGGCTCGAACGTGATGCAGACGTCCTTCGAGCTGCAGGGCAACTACGTCGGTGACGCCCGCAACGAGGTGCCGCCGCCCAAGCAGGTGACCACGCCGGCGCCGTCCGGGTGGGCGATCGCAGGCGCCGTCGGTGCCGCGATGGTCGGCAACGCCGGTCCGGCTGCCGCGGTCGCCGCGCAGTCCGCCGACCACGAGGCGCAGGAGCGCGCCCAGGACGAGGCAGCGCGCCAGGCCGTGCAGGCGATGCAGAAGTACGAGAAGAGCAGCGACTGGAACGCTGACACCCTCGGCCAGTTCGAGGACCCGCCGAAACTCGTCGTCGAGACGCCGCCGCCCGACCCGTCGTTGCACCAGGGCTCGGTCGACAGCCGCGGCATGTACAACACCACCGGCGTGCACCACAACCAGTCGACGTCGACCAGCTCGGTGCACCACACGCCGATCGGTTCGCAGACCTCGCCGCAGCCGAACGTGACGCCGCACCAGTCGTTCACGCCGCCGCAGACGACGAACCCGAACCAGTTCACGCCGCCGCAGAACTACCCGACGCCGCCGCAGAACAACCCGGGTCTGCCGCCGACGCCGCCCAAGCCACCGATCCAGCCGCCGTTCCCGCCGGGTACCGGCCCCAACGGACCGTGGGGCACTGGCCCGTTCCCGCCGGGCACGGGTCCGTTCTCCGGTCAGGGTGGCCAGAACCCCAACCTGCGTCCCGGCATCCCCGGTGGCGGCGGCACGGGTGGCCCGAACTCGGGCGGTCGCGGTGGCCTCGGCAACCCGAACGCCGGCTTCGGGCAGAACTCGTCGATGATGGACGAGACCCGGCAGGGCCGTCCCGGCATGGGCGGTAACCCGATGCTGCAGGAAGGCGGTGCCCGCACCGGCCCCGGCGGCAACATGGGCCAGGGTGGCCGTGGTGGCCCCGGTGGCATGGCGCCGGGTGGCCGCGCGGAGGGCGAAGAGGACACCGAGCACGAGACGCCGGACTACCTGATGGAGACCGACGACATCTTCGGTGACGAGCGCATGATCGCGCCATCCGTGATCGGCGAGAAGCCCGAACAGCAGTGATAGATCTGGGCGCACCCGTGCAACCCAGGCCGATCACCATTTCGGCACTCGAGTTCGACGTCCTGTGGGAGCACCTCGGCTACGAGGACATGCCACTGGCCGTCAAGGTGCCCTCACCGGGCGCGACGTGGACCGAGCGCAAGCAGTTGGTCGACCAGGCCTGGGCCGCGCTGGAACAGCGCGGCCTTGGCCGGTCGGTCGAGCTCGACCCGGGGATCGAACGCGCGCTGGGCATCCTGTCCCGGCCCGACCGTGAGATCGACGGCCGGACGTGGCTCGGTCGGAGTGTCCGTTTCCTCGCCGCCTCGCGCGAGGGGGAGGCGGTGCTCGCGATCCTGGCGGACAACTTCCTGACGCTCCACAGCGTGCCCGCGCAGTCGTTGGCGAGCGTGGCGACTGGAGTGCTGTCCCCGGTACCCGCAGGCCCCGGCCAGTCGGTGAACATCCGCGCCGAGGACTTCGAGGTCGCCGCGAACAGCGCGGGCGGCACGCAGCAAGGCTTCGAGCAGGCTCTGCGCAACCGTGGGATCAGGGAAGACGACGTCCAGACGCTGTCGACCATGATCAAGGACGTGGTGGCGACCGGGAACTTCGGCGCCGCCGCGCGGGACAAGTGGGGCAAGCGGCACCGCGCCGAGCGCGTCGTCGCCTTCTTCGACACCGAGGACGGCCGGTACGTGCAGGTCCGCAAGCCGTCGGCGGACGGCGGGTGGACCACGATCTCCCCGACGGACAACCGGCGCCTGACCCACCAGGTCGAGCTGCTGCTCGGCGAAGTGGTCCGCGAAGCTGAGAGCAGGTAGTGCCCCGAAAGCCCGTCGACCCGCACGAACTTCGTGCCGCGATCGCCGAAGTGATGCCCTGGCTCACCGGCGAGACAGACGAAACGCCCGCACGGCCAGTCCTCGCGACTGCCGTGCGGGCCAGTCTTCGCACTCTTGAGCAAATAGCCCCGGGGCATACGGTCGAAGTCAGGGTGCCGCCGTTCGCGGCGATCCAGTGCATCCCCGGGCCACGGCACACCCGCGGCACGCCGCCGAACGTGATCGAGATGGATCCGCGGACCTGGCTCGAACTCGCGACCGGCCTGCTCGCGTGGCCGGACGCCGTCGCGGCCGCCCGCGTTTCGGCCTCCGGAACACGCGCCGACATCGGGGAACTCCTGCCAGTCGTGCGCAACGTCTGACGTAGGCCATAAGGGCGGTAACGCGGTCTCGATAGTGGGGCGCACCACAGCCGGTTGGTCCGTACGGGTGGTAGAGCCATCTACACTGGAGATCAGCCTGCATTCCGTCCCCAGGGAGCGCTTCGCGTGGTCACCGACCAGTCAGCCCCCCAAGCCGGCACCATCGACTCAGAACCCCGCGAGGAATGCGGGGTCTTCGGAGTCTGGGCGCCCGGCGAGGAAGTCGCCAAGCTTACGTACTACGGGCTGTACGCGTTGCAGCACCGTGGGCAGGAAGCAGCCGGTATCTCGGTGGCGGACGGCCAACAGGTCGTCGTGTTCAAGGATCTCGGCCTGGTCAGCCAGGTGTTCGACGAGCAGGTGCTGCACTCGCTGAGGGGACATGTCGCAGTCGGCCACTGCCGCTACTCCACGACCGGGTCGGGCACGTGGGAGAACGCCCAGCCGACCTTCCGCACCACCGCCAGCGGCAAAGGCCTGTCGCTGGGCCACAACGGCAACCTGGTGAACACCGCCGAGCTGCTTGAGCGCTCCGAACAGGCGGGCATCACCACCAAGAACGGCGCGACCACCGACTCGGACCTGATCTGCGGGCTGCTGGCGGCAGCCGCGTCGGACACGAGCCTCGAGCTGGCCGCGATGGAACTGCTGCCGACCCTGCGTGGCGCGTTCTGTCTGGTTTGGTCGGACGAGTCCACCTTGTACGCGGCACGCGACCCGCACGGCGTGCACCCGCTCGTACTCGGCCGCCTTGAACGCGGCTGGGTTGTCGCGAGCGAGACCGCCGCGCTGGACATCGTCGGCGCGTCGTTCGTACGTGAGGTCGAGCCCGGTGAACTGCTGGCGATCGACGAGGGCGGCCTGCGGTCGTCGCGCTTCGCCGTACCGGAGCCGAAGGGCTGCGTTTTCGAGTACGTCTACCTGGCCAGGCCGGACACCACGATCGCAGGCCGCGGTGTGCACGCGACGCGCGTGGAGATCGGCCGCAGGCTCGCCACCGAGCACCCGGCCGAAGCCGACCTGGTGATCCCGGTGCCGGAGTCCGGCACGCCCGCGGCGATCGGCTACGCGCAGGCGTCCGGCATCCCGTACGGCCAGGGCCTGGTCAAGAACGCTTACGTCGGGCGGACCTTCATCCAGCCGTCGCAGACCATCCGGCAGCTGGGCATCCGGCTCAAGCTCAACCCCTTGCGGGACGTCATCCGCGGCAAGCGCCTTGTCGTCGTGGACGACTCGATCGTGCGCGGCAACACCCAGCGCGCCCTGGTCCGGATGCTGCGCGAGGCCGGAGCGCTCGAGGTGCACGTCCGGATCGCGTCTCCGCCGGTGAAATGGCCGTGTTTCTACGGAATCGACTTCGCCTCACGGGCCGAGCTGATCGCCAACGGCCTCGACTTCGACGGTGTGCGCAGGTCGGTTGGCGCGGACTCACTCGGCTACATCTCGCTGGAGAGCATGGTCGCCGCGACCGAGCAGCCACGCAGCAGGCTATGCATGGCGTGCTTTGACGGGCACTACCCGATCACGCTGCCCGGTGAGGCGTTGATCGGTAAGCATCTGCTGGAGAGCGTGGAAAAAGGTGTCGCGGGGCCGGCCACACCTGTCTTGGTCAACGGGTACGGTGCCGAGGACGCGTTGCAGCGTCCCTGAGGCCGTAACCACACGACAAGGATGACCGCTCGGTGATGACACCGCACGACCATGGCTCGACCAAGACCGCTGCGGAGCACATCCAGAAGCTCAAGCCGTGGGCGGAAAAGGCGTCCCGGCCGGAGGTGCTGTCCGTGCTCGGCGGGTTCGCCGGGCTGTTCAAGCTGAAGCTCGACCGCTGGAACGAGCCGGTGCTCGCGTCGGCGACCGAGGGTGTCGGTACGAAGATCGCGGTCGCGCAGGCGATGGACGTGCACGACACGATCGGCATCGACCTCGTCGCGATGGTGGTCGACGACCTCGTGGTGTGCGGTGCGGAACCGTTGTTCCTGGAGAACTACATCGCCACCGGCAGGATCAACCCGGACAAGATCGCCGCGTTGGTCAAGGGAATCTCCGACGGCTGCGCCAAAGCGGGCTGTGCGCTGCTCGGCGGCGAAACGGCTGAGCGGCCCGGCCTGATGCCGGAGGAGGACTACGACGTCTCGGCGACTGGCGTCGGTGTCGTCGAAGCGGACAACATCCTTGGCGCGGAACGGGTTCGCCCCGGTGACGTGGTGATCGGGCTTGCCTCGTCCGGCCTGCACTCCAACGGCTACTCGTTGGCCCGCAAGGTGCTGCTGGAGATCGCCAGGATGCCGCTGGAGGGCCACGTCGAGGAGTTCGGGCGCACCCTTGGTGAGGAACTGCTTGAGCCGACCAAGATCTACGCCAAGGACTGTCTGGCTTTGGCCGCGGAGACCGATGTCCGGACGTTCGCGCACATCACCGGCGGCGGCTTGGTGGCCAACCTCGCGCGGGTGATCCCCCAAGGCCTGACCGCGGTTCTCGACCGCGGCGGATGGACGCCCGCGCCGGTGTTCGGCGTGATCGGCCGCCGTGGCCGGGTCGAACGCGACGAACTGGAGCGCACCTTCAACATGGGCATCGGCATGGTCGCCGTGCTCAGTCCCGAGGACATCGACCGCGCGCTGGCGATCCTCACCGCGCGGCACGTGGATGCGTGGGTGATCGGCGAGGTGGAAGTCGCCGACGCCGGTAGCCAGCGTGCGATCCTCCGCGGCGACCACCCACGCTTCTGATATGTCCTATTAGGACTTAAGGGTGCAGCCCGGCTTGGTCAGCTCCAGCGTGGAACCGGTGAAGCAGGCCGGGATCATGTCGATCTGCTGGCCGTAGCGACGTCCGGCCGTGCTGGTCTCGTTGCCGTCCGCGTCGACCTCGCAAGGGTTGTTCGCCGTGCACTGCTCGCCTTTCTCGTTGGACGTGTTGTGCACGCCGACGACCGTGTTGCCGTCCGGGGCGATCAATGGGGATCCCGAAGCGCCATGGCCAGGGCCGCAGTCGTCCGTCTGCTCGTAGCGGATCGAGTTGTCCAGCAGGTAGCCGTCTTCCTTCAAGTGCGGCACGACGGCTTCGGCCGTGCAGTTCTCCGGCAGAACGCTCTTGAGCACGGTGACCTTGGCACCCGCTTTGACCGGGTTCGTGGTGAGGTCGAAGACTTTCGCGCCTTCGGTGGCCAGCTGTCCGTACGTCTTGTCCAAGCGGTACAGCGCGATGTCGGTGCCGGTCATGGTCGCGTAGACGAGCCGGTTCGCCTTGGCTGTCGTCTTGTCGTAGCCCTCGCTGTCGGCGATGGGCACTTCGCGGTCGGCATGTTGGTCCACCATCGCCGCTCCGGGCGCGGGCCGGTCACCCTCAACGCAGTGGCCGTTGGTCAACATCAGCGCGGGGTCCTCGGGCTTGGCGTCCGGCATGCGGACAACGGACCCCATGCAGTTGCCGAGGTTTACGGATCCTTCGAGGGATGGCCGCACGTCGTCCGGTGGGACGTTGGTTCCGTTGATGATCCCGTTGATCCAGTCGAGGTGCTTGGAGGCGTCGGTGAACAACGCCTGACGGGACTCGCTGTGGCCGGTCAACGTACCGGCGATCACCCATTCGTCGCCTTCGCGGACCAACGCGGGACCACCCGAGTCGGTGTTGCCCACATCGGCCTTGTCGGGGCTGCTAAGGCATATCTCAGCGTCCGGTATGCCGGGCGGACATGTCGAGAGCGGCTGGACCACGAAGTCGGCTTCGTGCAACCGGCCGGGGTAACACGGCGGCTTGCCGTCTTCGCACATGTTGCCCCAGCCTACGAAGCGCACGGCGGTGCCGTCCGGGGGCGTGCTCGAGGCGATCCGGATGGGTTTGGCCTGCACCGGGGTGGCCAAGTGCAGCAGCGCGTGGTCCCTTCCGAAGTAGCTCTCGCGTTCGGTGGCCAGCCGGTAGAACTTGTCGACGTCGACGAGTTCACCGCCGGACTTCGTGTTCAGCGAACCGATCCGGACCTTCCACCCGCGCGGAGTGCCGTTTTTCGCGAGGGTAGGGACGCGGGCACAGTGGCTCGCGGTCAACACCCATTGCGGCGCAACGACAGTCACGCCACAACCGTGACTGTTCGAACCAGGGGCTCCTGGAGCCTGCAATGAGCCCAGGAACGCATAGGGCTCGGTTGACTCCCTCCCGTTGATGATGGCGTTCGCGGGGGTGGCGATCGCTGCGGCTGCGGCGAGCGCCAACGTCGTTACTAGAAGTGGGGACCTGATGGACATGGGCCCTACCGTGGCCTGACTGTGTTCACGGACAGCGATCGTTGTGTCACTGTTTTGCTACAGGGGTTAACCATTCGCATTCGTCGTGATCGCGCGGCACACTTGAGTCATGGCTGAGAACTTGTTCGTGACGGGTGCGCTGGTGATCCCAGCGGCCGAGTTGCGCGAACGCTTCTCTCGGTCGTCCGGGCCAGGTGGGCAAGGCGTGAACACCACGGACAGCCGAGTGGAGCTGTCGTTCGACGTGGCCGGTTCACCGTCCATTCCGGACACATTGCGCCCGCGCATCCTCGACCGGCTGTCGACGCGGCTCGTCGACGGGGTCGTCACGGTCGCCGCGAGCGAATTCCGTGCGCAGCTCGCGAATCGGCAGGCGGCGCGCGACCGGCTGGCAGCGTTGCTGCGTAGCGCTTCCGAACCGCCACCGCCCAAGCGGCGCCCGACTCGGCCGAGCCGGGCCGCGAAAGAGCGGCGGCTCACCGAGAAGCGCCGCCGCGGCGAGACGAAGCGCTCCCGCCGGTCGAGTTTCAGCGACTGATCCCGTGCACGCCTTCCGTGCTGATCAGGACGACGATTGAGTCTTTGGTGAGGTGCTCCCGAAAGGCTCGGACGCCCGCGAGACTCGCGGCGCCGCACTCACCCGCGACGATGTCCTTGTCGGCCAGGTCACGCATGGCCTCGTCGGTCTCTTCGTCGGTGACTGTGACCGCCGCGTCCACGCCGTTCTTCAGGTAGGGCCAGGCGTGGGTGTCGACGTCGCCCGCGTTCAGACCGGCCATCTTCGACGGGTGCGGCCCAGGCACGTTGACGGGTTCGCCTGCCTGCAACGACTTCAGCAGGCAGGCTGCCGAGTCTGGCTCCACGGTCAGGATCTTGGGGCGGGCTCCGTCACTTCGGTAGTGCTGTACGACCGCTGAGGCGAACGCGCCCGCGCCGACCGGGACGACGACCAGGTCCGGTGCTTCGGTGAGTTGTTCGTCGATCTCGTGCAGGATCGTTCGATAGCCCTGGGTTGCCCAGATCGGCGTCATCGAGTCGCCGACGTCCGCGGCCAGCAGAGCTTTCGGGTTTTCGCTCGCTCGTTGGGTCGCTCGTTCGACCGCTTGCTGGTAGTCGCCGTCAACGACGTCCACCTTCGCGCCTTCGCCGCGGATCGCTTCGATCCTCGCCGGGGCTGTGCCCGCCGGGATGAAGATGTGGGCTTTGAGGTTCAGCAGCTTGGCCATGTACGCGACCGCTCGGCCGTGGTTGCCCGCCGTCGCGCTGACCAGCGTGGTCTCCGGGTCGACCTTGAGGTCCTTGAGGCTTGTCGTGCCGCCGAGGCCTTTGAAGATCGCCCAGGCCGCGCCGAGGATCTTGAACGACGGCAGCCCGGCTCTCAGGTGCTCGTCCTTCACCAGCAGTCGGCGCACTCCGAGCTCTTTGGCCAGGTCAGGGACTTCGATCAACGGGGTGGGTGCGAACCCGGGCAGTTCGCGGTGCACCGCCCTGGGGTCCCCGTCGGAGGTGGCTGCCGGTGCTGTCCAGGAGCGTGCCGAAGGGTTGAGGTACATGCCCTGCACTCTACATTCTGAATTCAGAATTCAAAGCACAAAGTACAGCGCTCAGAGTTCAGTACTCTGTGTTCAGCATGTAGTACTCTGTGTTCATGGCGATTACCAAGCGCCCCTTGCGCGAGCAGATCCGCGACGAAGTCCTGGCCAGGCTGGTCCGCGGCGACTACCCCGTCGGCGAGCGCATCAACGAGGGCCAACTCGCCGACGACCTGGGCGTCAGCCGGACACCGCTGAGAGAAGCCCTCGCCGGCCTCGCCCAGGAAGGCGTGCTCGAACTACGCCCCAACCGCGGCTTCTGGCTCTCCCCGCTCACAGTCGACGAGGTCAAAGAGACCTACCCGATCATCGGGGCCCTGGAAGTCGCCGCACTCCGCACCTGCGCCATCGACGAGCTGGTCGCCAGCGTGCCAAAGCTGAACGAACTAGCCCAGCGCATGCTCGACGTCGACCCGATCCAAGCAGGCGCGATCGACGACCAATGGCACGACGAACTGCTGAAGTCATGTCCGAACAAGCGCCTGCTGCAACTGATCAAAGCCCAGAAGACGGTCGTCCACCGCTACGAGTTCGCCTACTTCACCAGCCGCAAACGCATCATGCGCGCCGAAACCGAGCACCGGATGATCGCCAAAGCCATCCTCGAACGCGACATGGACAGAGCAGCAGGCGAACTGATCGGCAACTGGACCGTCGACCCCGGAGTCCTCCGCGAGATCTTCGACCAAGGCGTGAGCTGACTGCCTCTGAACCGCGACGATTCGAATGGCGGCGGTGCTGAACTCCGCGCACGCACCTTCGAAGCCATCGCCGTCGACCGTGCGTCAAGCCTGCCTGGGGCCCAAGACCTGCACCAACGCAAAACTGTCAGACCCCTCCGGTAGCGTGAAAATCAGGGGGACCCCCTCGGGAATTGTTGTTGCGATGGAGTGCGTCCGAAGGTGGGTTCAGGTGTTGAGCCACTTGTAGCGGCGCTCTGGCCTTCCGGTTCCGCCGTACCGCAGTGTCACCTCGGACTTGCCCGTCTCGGTGAAGTGCTCGAGGTACCGGCGAGCAGAAACCCGCGACAACTCGGTCAACTGAGCGCATTCCGTGGCGGACAAGCCTTCCGGGTGCGCCCGCATCACGCGTTCCACCAGTTCGGCGGTCTGCTCGGTGAGCCCCTTGGGCAGGCTCGTCGCCCCGCGCGGACGTGCCCCGAAAACCTGGTCGACGTCGGCCTGCCCGGCCACCGCGAGCCGGTCGAGCTTCTCGTGCAGAGTCGCGAAATGCCGCAACTGGTCGAACAAAGCCGAGTACGAGAAGGGCTTGATCAGGTAGTGCAGCACGCCACCCCGCATCGCGCGACGAACAGTCTCCACGTCGTTCGCCGCACTGATCACGATCACGTCGGTATCTCCCTGCGATGACCGGAGTTCTTGCAGCACCGCAAGTCCGTCCATGTCCGGCAGGTAGATGTCGAGCAAAACCAGGTCCGGCTTGAGTTCTCGCGCGGCCTGCAGGGCGTCAGCGCCTGTGTGCGCGACGCCGACGACCGAGAACCCCGGCGTCCGGGATACGTATCCACTGTGGACCTTCGCGACCATGAAGTCGTCGTCGACCACCAGCACCGTCTTCATCGCGGCACCAGCGCGGTGAACACCGCGCCCCCTTCGTTGTGCACGTCGATCCATCCTTGCCTGCGGATGCAGGTTTGCCGCGCCAACGCCAGCCCGAGCCCGCGTTTGCCGCCTTCCTCAGCCGCCTTTGTGGTGAATCCGTTCCGGAACACTTCACGGGCGATCTCCGGTGCCACGCCCGGCCCGGAGTCGCGCACCACCACCCGGATCGCGTCGTCGAGCTCGCTGATGTCCACCTCGATCCACCCGTCCCGTACTCCGCCGAGTGCGTCGACGGCGTTGTCCACCAGGTTTCCCAGTACCGTCACCAGGTCTGCGGACAGCGCCGGGTCTACTTCGGACAACCTGCTGCCGGGGGACAGTCGCAGGCCGACGCTGTGCTCCGCTGCCACGCTCGCCTTCGCGATCAGCAACGCGGCTACTGCCGCGTCGTGGATACGAGCGCTCACCTCGGCGTGCCATTGCTGCTGAGTGTGGGACACCGTTGTGATGAATCGCCGGACTTCGTCGTACTCGCCGAGTTCGATCAGGCCGGAGATCGTGTGCAGGCGGTTGGAGAACTCGTGCGCCTGGGCGCGCAGGGTGTCCGTCGTGTTCTGGGTCGCGGCGAGTTCGTTCTGCAGTGCGACCATCTCGGTACGGTCCCGCATCGTCACCACCGACCCGATTGACTGGTCGTGCAGGGTGATCGGCATCCGGTTCATCGTCAGCACCCGGCCTTTGCGCAGCACGATCTGGTCCGCCCCGGCCGCGCGCCCGGTCAGCACGTCCGTCATCCGCTCATTGAAGTCCAAATCAGACACCGACTTGCCGACACTGTCGTCCGGAATGGACAAAAGCGTCCGTGCGTGGTCGTTGACCAGCACGATCCGGTCGTTGCGGTCGAGGCCGACCACACCTTCCTTGATCCCGTGCAGCATCGCTTCACGCTGCTCGACCAGCGAGGTGATCTCGGCCGGTTCGAGCCCGAGTGTCTGCTTCTTCACCCGTTGCGCCAGCAGGAGCGAGCCGGTCACACCGAGCACAGTGGCCAGTCCGAGCAACACGAGCGCGTTCGTCGGAGACTCCACCACGCCGGCGAAGAGACCCTGTGTCTCTATGCCGACCGCGACGATGCCGATCAGCTTGGCCTTGTTGCCCAGCACAGGCACGTGGGCGACAAGGGTGTCGCCGATGACGCCGACCCACGACCGGCCCGTCGGGATCGTGCTGTCGCCGACGTCCAGCTTGGAGCCGTTGCGGCCAGGGATTGTCGAGGTCACCACGGTCAGATCCGGCAACGCGAAGGTGACCTCGTCCGCGCCGGACAGGCTGCGCGTGATCTCAGCGAAGCCCGGGAGCGCCGGGTAGCGCAGCGGATCAGCCAAGGCGCCGGGGATGGCCTCACCACCGCGTGAGTCATCCGTGCCGCGGACGGTCGGTGTGGCGGCGAGGTTCTCGGCGGCCAGCAGCATCCGGCGGCCCTCGACGTCCATGAAGGTCTCGTTCGACTGAATCGCCGAGAAGGCCGCGACGGCGGTGAGCAGGGCGAGCACGATCACCACCTGCCAGGCCAGCAGCTGGCGGGCCAGCGAGCCCTTGACACCCATGCGCACCTCCTCGTGACCACAAGTACCTAAACCTTCGATACGCGCCTAAGCGCGACATCACGGTAAACCGCGTGCAACATAAGTCAACGCTGTCGTCGAAGTCACAGAGAGGTGAGGTGTCGCGACGTGCGAGCGAAGACATGGCTGGCCATCCTCGGTGCGATCGCCGCCGTGCTGTTGGTTCCCCCGCTGCTGAGCTCCGGCAGCGACGAGGACGTTGGTGACCAGGTTCGCGGTCTGCGAGTGCTGGTGCCCAACGCGCCAGGCGGTGGTTACGACATCACGGCGCGACACGCGGTCAAGGCGATCGAGGAAGCGGATCTGTCCAGGCGGATCGAGGTGTTCAACCTGCCGGGCGCGGGTGGCACGGTCGGCCTTGGCCGGATCGTGAACGAACGCGGCAACGGCAAGCTCGTGATGTCCATGGGACTTGGCGTGGTCGGCGCGGTGTACACGAACAAGTCGCCGTCGTCCCTGGCGGACACCACGCCGATCGCGAAGTTGATCGAGGAACCCGACATCGTCGTGGTCAGCAAGGACTCGCCGTACCAGAACATCGGCCAGCTGCTGGAGGCGTGGAAGGCCAACCCCGGCCAGGTCCCGGTCGGTGGCGGTTCACGGGCGGGCGGTCCTGACCACCTGGCGCCGATGCTGATGGCCAAGGCGGCCGGGCTGGACCCGCGCAAGGTGAACTACGTGCCGTTCGACGGTGGCGGCGAGCTGTTGGCCTCCGTGCTCGGCGGCAAGATCGCCTTCGGCGTGTCCGGCATCGGCGAGTACCGCG
The DNA here is from genome assembly GCF_900176515.1 of Kibdelosporangium aridum. Classification (GTDB taxonomy): domain Bacteria; phylum Actinomycetota; class Actinomycetes; order Mycobacteriales; family Pseudonocardiaceae; genus Kibdelosporangium; species Kibdelosporangium aridum. Next base: position 1,079,514 of record NZ_FWXV01000002.1, on the reverse strand, counting down.
ACCAGATCCAGGCCGGCGAGCTCAGGGTGCTCGCGGTGACCAGCCGCAACCGGCTGAACGGGGTGAACGCGCCGACCCTGACGGAGTCCGGTGTGGACGTTGTGTTCACCAACTGGCGCGGCATCGTCGCGCCGCCGGGGATCAGCACGGGCGAGCGGACGCGGCTGGTGAACCTGTTCACCAAGCTCAACGCGTCACCGCAGTGGCAGAAGGTGCTCACCGACAACGGCTGGACCTCGGCGTTCCAGTCGGGTGAGGACTTCGGCAAGTTCCTGGCCGCCGAGAACGACCGGGTCGCCTCGACGCTGAAGGAGCTGGGGCTGGTATGACCACAATGGAGCGTCTGAAGGAGCGGTCCGAGCTCGGCATCAGTGTCCTGCTCGCGGCGCTGGGCGTGCTCGTGCTGGTCGACGCGATCAGCCTGCCTGCGGTCCCGACCGAACGGGGCATCGGGCCGGACGTGGTGCCGATGGTGGTCGGTGCCGCGTTGCTCGTGGTGGCCGCGTTGCTGGCCAGGGACGTGTTGCGGGGTGGCAAGGGGGAAGCAGAGGGCGGCGAGGACATCGATCTGAGCGCGCCCGGTGACTGGCGGACAGTGTTGTTGCTGGCCGCGGCTTTTCTGGCGAACGTCGTACTGATCGGGCTGGTCGGTTTCCCGATCTCCGGAACGGTCTTGTTCTGGGGTGCGGCGTATGCGTTGGGCAGCCGTAACTTCGTGCGTGACCCGCTCGTCGCGGCCGGGCTCTCGCTCGTCACCTACTTTGTGTTCAACGACCTGCTCGGGGTTTCCCTGCCGGGCGGGCCGCTGATGGGAGTGCTGTGATGGGTTCCTTCGCCTCTCTGATGGACGGTTTCGGTACCGCGTTAACACCGGTTAACCTGATGTACGCCGTGATCGGTGTGCTGCTCGGTACGACGATCGGCGTGCTGCCAGGCATCGGTGCCGCGATGGCAGTGGCGTTGCTGCTGCCGATCACGTACGGACTCGACCCGACCGGGGCGTTCATCATGTTCGCCGGTATCTACTACGGCAGCATGTTCGGTGGCTCGACGACTTCGATCCTGTTGAACACCCCGGGCGAGACCGCGTCGGTGGTCACGGCGATCGAAGGCAATCCGATGGCCAAACGCGGCCGTGGCTCGCAAGCCCTTGCCACGGCAGCGGTCGGGCACTTCGTCGGCGGCCTGATCGGCACGCTTCTGTTGGTACTGCTCGCTCCCGCGGTCGCCAAGCTGGCGGTGGGCATCGGTGCCCCGGACTTCTTCGCGATCATGTTGCTGGCGTTCATCTCGGTCACGTCGGTGCTCGGCAAGTCGCGGATCCGCGGGTTCGCGTCACTGCTGATCGGCCTGGCAATCGGGTTGATCGGCCTTGACGAGATGACCGGCCAGCAGCGCCTGACGTTCGGCTCGTTGCACCTGTCCGACGGCATCGACGTCGTGGTGGTCGCGGTCGCGCTGTTCGCGGTCGGTGAGTCGCTGTGGGTCGCCGCGCACCTGCGGCGCATCCAGGCTGAGCCGATCCCGGTCGGCCGCCCGTGGATGGGCCGTGACGACGTCCGGCGATCGTGGAGGCCGTGGCTGCGTGGGCCGTTCATCGGGTTCCCGTTCGGTGCGATCCCCGCCGGTGGCGCGGAAATCCCGACGTTCCTGTCGTACGTGACCGAGCGCAGGCTGTCCAAGCACAAGGATCAGTTCGGCAAGGGCGCCATCGAAGGCGTCGCGGGTCCCGAGGCAACGGCGTCGGCGTCCGCGTCGGGCACGCTGACGTCAATGCTGACCCTGGGTCTGCCGACCACGGCGACTGCGGCCGTGATGCTCGCGGCGTTCCAGCAATACGGCATCCAGCCGGGCCCGCTGTTGTTCGAGCGGGAGTCCGGCCTGGTGTGGGCGCTGATCGCGAGTCTGTTCATCGCGCTGGTGCTGCTGCTCGTGCTCAACCTGCCGCTGGCGCCGGTGTGGGCCAAGCTGCTGCGCATTCCGCGGCCGTACCTCTACGCGGGCATTCTGTTCTTCGCCAGTGTGGGCGCGTACGCGGTCAGCGGTGACGTGGTCGACCTGATCGTTCTGTTCGTCATCGGTCTGCTTGGCCTGGCCATGCGCCGATACGGCCTGCCGGTGCTCCCCGCGGTGATCGGTGTGATCCTCGGCCCGGCCGCCGAACAGCAGCTACGCCGGGCGCTGCAGATCAGCGACGGCTCGATCAGCGGCCTGGTGAACACCCCGATGTCGGTGATCATCTACGTGGTGATCGTGGGGATCCTCGTCTGGCCACTGATCCGCAGGATGACCCGCCGCCCGGCTGCGCCGACTCCGGAGCGCGAGAAGATCGACGCCTAGGGCCGTATGGTCAGAGCATGATCGAGGAGTTCGAGGTGTCCGGGCCGGACACAGGTCCATACGGGATCGTGTCCGGCCCGGACGGTGCGTTGTGGTTCACCCAGGTCCATGCGGCCAAAATCGGCAGGTTCGCGGCTGGCGAGGTGCGTGAGTTCGAGCTCGCGCCGGACACTGATCCGACCGTGATCACGGTCGGCCCGGACGGCGCACTGTGGTTCACGGAGTACAAGGGCCACAAGATCGGTCGGATCACGGTCGATGGCTCCTTGACCGAGTTCGAACTTCCCACCACAGACGCTCAGCCGTACGGAATCGCCGCCGGTGCGGACGGCGCGTTGTGGTTCACCGAGATCAACCTCGACCGAATCGGCCGAATCACCCCGGACGGCGAGATCACCGAGTTCCCGCTGCCGGTCGCGGGCGCGTTCCCCAGCCACATCACCGCAGGCCCGGACAACGGCCTGTGGTTCGCCCTCAACCAGGCCAACGCCATCGGCCGCATCGACATCGGCGGCGACGTGACAATCCATCCACTGCCAACCGAAGCCGCAGCCCCAGTCGGCATAACCGACGGCGGAGACGGCGGCCTCTGGTTCGTGGAAATCATGGCAGGCCAAGTAGGACGAATAGCGGTGGACGGCCACGTCGACGAATTCCCGTTGCCCAACAAAGAATGCCGCCCGCACGCGATCGTCGCGGACGACCGCGGAAACCTGTGGTTCACCGAGTGGGGCGCGAACAAGATCGGCCGAATCACCTTGGCAGGCAAGATCGACGAGTACGACCTGCCCACCCCGAACTCCGAGCCACACGGCATCACCATCGGCCCGGACGGCGCGGCCTGGGCCGCGTTGGAGAACGGAAAACTCGCCCGCATCAGCGAATAAAGATCAGTCCGCGGCCAACTGGTAGTGCAGTTCGTACCGGTTCGCGTCGAGCACGATGTCGTTGACCTCGACAGGGCGGTCAGCCGTGTTCGCGACACGGGTCACGGCCATGACTGGACTGCCCTCAGGAAGCTGCAACAGAGACTGTTCTTCAACTGTCGGCATCCTGGCCGACACGAACACATCGAAGTGGTGGAGGACGTGGCCGGAATCCTCGAGTCTGGCGTACACGCCGCCGGGTCCGGTGTCGACGTCCTCGATCACCGTGCCCTGAGTGAGATCGCGTGGCAGCCGGGAAACCGCGAGTTGCACGGCCACATCGTCGGCCCGCATCACACGATCGCGAACAAGCACCTCTGCACCAGGCGTGATGTTCAGCAGGTCCGCTATGCGCTCGTCGGCCGCCTCGACCCGCACCTGGACCGAGACGTTTGGCACGAAATCACCGGCTGCGGCGTCGCCCATGAACGCGCCTTTGTTCTCGGCGCGGGCTGATCGCGACAGACGCGTTCTTGCAAGGCGAGTAACGAGGTTGTGGGAACGGACAAACACACCTCGCCCGTGTTGTGCCACAACCAGACCGCTGTTTCGCAGCAGCTTGACGGCTTCACGGATGGTCGGCCGTGACGCGTCGTAGGTCTCGACGAGGTCGCGTTCGGACGGAAGTGGCGAACCGGGGGCAAGCCGGCCTGACTCGATCTGGCTGCGCAAATCATCAGCGATCTGCCGATAGGCAGGCACACCGCTCGTTCGGTCAACCACGGTCAGCACCTCCTGCCCTCGCTGGTCAGACATCGCGATGTTCCGCGCAAGACTACCGACCGTCACCCCTTCAGGGAGTGTCGGCCGACTGGCATTGACCAGTTGTGTGAAGCGACCCTACAGTTCACTCATCAACACGTCTTTACCAGTTGACAACGTTCAGTGAAGTGGGTCCCCGCCGCGATGTCTGCGGCAGGGACCAGCAAGCGACGGTCCATTTGGCCAAACGGGAGATCGTGCTCGTGTCATCGTCAGGCGAAATCGTGCGGCTCTGCTCCGTGCGGCACTGACCGATGCCGAGCGCGCGCACGAGCAGGAATGACCACGATCGGGGGCATCTCATGGCGCACGTTCTGGCCGCAGTCCTGAGAGCCGCCATGGTCGAACGCTTGGCAGGCCTGACCACCACCGACTTCGGGAACCTGACCTCTGCTGTGCGCGAAATCCTTGAGCTGCACCAACCTGACTGCAAAGGCCGGTGCCGCGAATGCACCGGATGGCCCCGTAACCGCAAGTTCCCTTGCCGTGTCTGGCTTATCGCCCATCGTCACCTACTGATCCCGCCACCCAACCAGGAGGTTCGCCATGTCCGACATTGACGCAACGGTTGCTGCGCAGGCACCCCGCCTGTTCGCCACCGTCGTGACAGAACAGGGCGGGGATACCCAAATCATCGGCTGGGGCATGGAGTTCGACGACAGCGCCTACATGGTCACCGCCGACGGCCGGAACCAGTATTTCCTTGCTGAGGCGGAGAACGCGCTGATGTACGTCCGATGTGGACCGGAGATCACGCCCGACATCGTCTGGGTCGCGCCCTCCGGTCCATCGTGCTCAGAATGTGCGCGGTAGCCGGTCGAGGGTTTCGGCGCGCCGTTGCTGGGCTTCGCGGTCGAGTGTCAGGCCGGAGGTCTGGGACGCTGGGCAGAATGTGTCCGTTGCCGCCAGTTTGCCGTCGGCCAGGTAGGTCGTGGCGATGTTCAGTGCGCATGGATTGTCGTTGAAGACATAAACCCCGTGGCCACTGTCATCGACGCTGACCAGCCGGGACCGCTGGCCGAATTTCTCGTCGAGCATCACTCCGCCCCGGTGCGGTGTCGCTGGGTCGCGCAGGTTCTGCAGGATCAGGACGTTGCCCGGGCCTTTGTCGGTGATCTTCACTGGTGGCTCGGCTGGCTCGTGTCGCCAGTAGGCACAGGGCATGATGTTGGCGGGGGCCGCGCCGTACAGCGGGTGCCTCTTGCGATCCTCGGCGACGCCGCGCTGGTAGGTCTGGACGTCTTCGGGCCAGTCAGTGTCGTTGCAGGTCACCGCGAGGAACACCGACCAGGCGTTGTCGTACGGCGACAGTCCCTGTGCGGCGCCCGTACCGACGGAGTCGGAGTCGGAGCTGAGCAATGCCTGCCATTGCTGTGCGATTACCGCGTAGGACGACTCGCGGTAGAGACTTCCGAAGGTGCCCAGACGGAAGAGGGTGCCGTCGACTTCGCCCACTGGGTTCTTGTCGAGTCGCTCGGCAAGCTCGAAGTAGGTTTTCCGGACCTCCGCAGGTGTGCGACCCAGGCCGTATGCGGCGTGCCGCGCCGCTGCCCATTTGGCGAAGTCCGGGAACGTTTGTTCCATGCCGAGACCGAACCTGCGCATTCCGGCGCGGTCGAGGAAGGTGTCGCCGAGGTTGCTGTCGAGCACTATCCGGTCGGATCGGTCTGGGAACATCGAGGCGTACGCGGCACCCAGCGCCGTGCCGTAGGAATATCCGAGATAACTGGCTTTGTCCTCGCCGAGCGCGGCGCGGATCCTGTCGAGGTCACGCGCCATGTTCGCGGTCGACAAGTGGCGCAGCCGTCCGTCGTGGTCGTTCTCCGCACATTGCTTGGCGACCGCCTCGGCGATCTTGGCCTGTTCGGTGACCGCCGCGTCGTCGACCGGGTACGGCGGGATGTTGCCGAAGTAGTCCTGGTCGGTGGTGAAGCCGCAGCTCACCGGGGATGAGTGCCCGATGCCACGGGTGTCCATGCCGATCAGGTCGTAGCTGTCCGAGACACTGCTGGGCAGGCCAAGGGTGACGAGGTCCGCGGGCAACGACAACCCGGACGCGCCCGGACCACCTGGGTTGAGCAACAACACGCCGCGCCGCTTGCTCGGATTCGGGCTCGCCAACCGGGACACCATGATTGTGATCTCGGCGCCATCTTGATCGGTGTAATCCAAAGGCACAGCAACGGAAGCGCACTGCAACGGCGTCGCTCCGGCCTTGACGTCCTCGGGGCACATGCCCCACTTCAGCTGATCAGCGGGGTGCTTGCCCCGATCTTCGGCCACGGCCGGTGCCGCGGCCACCACACTGGCAAGGCCGAGCACCATCGCCATGGCCAGTCCACGCCTTCGATCCACGTCCGTCCTCCCCGACGTTGGTCTTGCTGACCCCCGGATTCGATCCCGTGCCCTTGGGGCACAGTCAAGTGCCGAACTGCGCTTGACTGTGCCCCTGGGGCACAGTGTCGAATGCCGGCAGCACTCGGGAGGCGAATCGGATGGCGTGGAGTACGCGCGAGCTGGCTGACCTCGCCGGTACGACGCTGAAGACTGTCCGCTACTACCACAGGATCGGGCTGCTGGACGAACCGGAAAGAGCGGCGAACGGGTACAAGCGGTACCAGATCAACCACCTGATCCGGCTACTGCGGATCCGCCGCCTCGTCGACTTGGGCGTGCCGCTGTCCGACATCGCCACGATGGAGGAGTCGGACGAGCACGCCGAACAGACGCTGCGCACCCTCGATGCCGAACTGGCGGCGAGTATCGAACGCCAGCAACGGATGCGGGACGAACTGGCGGTGATCCTCCGGCATCGCAACCTCGTCGACCTGCCGCCAGGGTTCGACAAGACCGCCGCCGATCTGTCCGAAGCGGATCGATCGCTCCTGCTGCTCTACTCCCGGGTTTTCAGCCCTTCGGCGATGGCGGCGGTGCGAGAACTGGTGACGATTCCGCGGACACCGCTCGACAAGCAGTTCGAATCCCTGCCCGCGGATGCCAGTGAGGACAGCCGGCAACAGCTCGCCGAACGCCTCGTCCCCGAGATCCGTGCGCAGTACAAGCATCACCCGTCGCTGAAGAACGCGGCGGTGCAGACCCCGCACGGAGAGTCGGTCGTCGTCCAAGGGCTGGTCGAGTTGTACAACCCCGCCCAGCTCGATGTCCTGCGGCGCGTCAACGCACTGCTCAAGGCGAACCCTGAATCACCTCAGCCGTGAGTGGGGAAGCCGAGGTCGATGCCGGACTGCCGGGGCCAGCGTGAAGTGATGGCCTTGGCGCGCGTGTAGAACTTCACGCCCTCAGCCCCGTGCACGTGTGTGTCGCCGAACAGCGAGTCCTTCCAGCCGCCGAACGAGTAGTAAGCCATCGGCACCGGAATCGGGACGTTGATCCCGATCATGCCGACGTGCACCCGGCGCTGGTACTCCCGAGCAGCTAACCCGTCCCCGGTGTAAATGGCTGTGCCGTTGCCGTAAGGGTTGGCGTTGACCAACTCCACGGCCGCGTCGAACGTTGGCACGCGCACCACGCACAACACCGGGCCGAAGATCTCGTCTCGATAAATCGACATTTCCGGGGTGACGTTGTCGAACAGCGTTGGCGCCAGCCAGAAGCCGTCCGCGAAACCATCCGGGGCGAAGCCACGGCCGTCCACCACAAGAGAAGCGCCCTCGGAAACACCAGCGTCCACATAGGAGGCGACGCGATCCCGGTGCACACCGGTCACCAGCGGGCCCATCTGCGAGGAAGCATCCGTCCCCGGCCCAGTGACCAATGAACCGGTCCGGGAGGCAATGGCGGAAACCAAAGAGTCAGCGATGTCCCCGACCGCCACGACAACCGAGATGGCCATGCAGCGTTCACCAGCACTGCCGTAGCCGGCCGAGACGGCAGCGTCGGCGGCGACGTCCACGTCGGCGTCCGGCAAGACCACCATGTGGTTCTTGGCCCCGCCCAAAGCCTGGACCCGCTTGCCATTGGCTGTCCCACGGGAATACACGTGTTTCGCGATGGGAGTCGAGCCGACGAACGACACCCCGGCGATGTCCGGGTGGTCCAGCAAAGCGTTCACGGCGGTCGCGTCGCCCTGCAGGACGTTGAGGACACCGGCGGGCAAACCGGCCTCGGTGAACAGCTCGGCCAACCGGACCGCGGTCGACGGGTCACGCTCGGAAGGCTTCAGCACAAAGGTGTTCCCGGCCGCGATCGCCAGCGGGAACATCCACATCGGCACCATCGCGGGGAAGTTGAACGGCGTGATCCCGGCGACCACACCCAACGGCTCCCGGACCGAGTAAGCATCGACACCACGCGAGACCTGCTCGGAGTGCTCACCCTTCAACAGGTGCGGGATGCCACACGCGAACTCCACGACCTCAAGCCCCCGCTGCACCTCGCCCGCCGCGTCGGACAAGACCTTGCCGTGCTCGGAGGTGATCAGCTCCGCTAGTTCGTCGCGGTGCGCGTGGACCAGCTCCCGGAACGCGAACATGATCCGGCTACGCGTCGACAACGACGACTCGGCCCAGTCGTGGGCAGCCTTCACCGAAGACGCCACCGCGAGGTCCACATCGGACTGCGAAGCCAATACCACCTTGTGGGCGAGCGAACCGGTGGAAGGCTCGAACACATCGCCGGTGGCGGCCGAGGCGCCGGTGGTCCGGGCGCCGTCGATGTAATGCGGGACAACCGAAGTCATTTCAGCTCCTGGCTTGGGTGGTCGAGCGGACGACGAGTGAGGGGTGCAACAGCTTCTTCACCGGCTCGGTCCGCTCGCCGCGGACCCGTTGCACCAGCGCCTCGCCCGCGAGCCGGCCGATCTCGTGGCGTGGTTGGTCGATCGTGGTCAATGAGACGTGCCGTAGGCCGGCCAGCGACGTGTTGTCGTAACCGACGATCGACATGTCCTGTGGGACACGCAGTCCGGCCTCTTCCAATGCGGAGATCGCGCCCACCGCGTTGAAATCGTTGGCGGCGACCAACGCTGTCGGCAACGGGCCTTGTTCAAGCAGTTGGCGGACGGCCTTTGCCCCGGCGATGTCCGTGTATTCGCTGGGGATCACGCGTGGTGTCAGGCCGTGGCGTTGCATGGCGGTGATGTAGCCGCGCCGACGTTGTGGCGCCTGCGAACCGACACCGCCGTCGAGGTGGGCGATCTCGGTGTGGCCCAACGACACCAAATGGTCAACCGCCAGGCCAGAACCGGCTTCACCGTCATCGTTCACCGTGTCTAAAGTCGACAGACGAGACGACCGCGCCACCAACACAGTGGGCGCCTGGGAAGCAGCCTCGGCCAGAGTGTTCGGTGGCACGACCGGGCCGAGCAGGGCAAGCCCGGCGGGACGGAACGCCAGCAGGCCGTTCACAGCGCGCTTTTCGCGTGCCGGACTCCGGCCGCCGGTGTTGATGATCAGCTCGAAGCCCTCGGCCTGTGCCACCTCGTCAATACCGTCGACGACCTCGGCGAAGAACGCGTTGTGCAGGTCGGACACCATCACGCCGAGCACTGTCGACGTGCGGCTGGCCAGGGAACGGGCCATCGCGTGCGGTGAGTAACCGAGTTGCTCGGCGGCGTCGAGCACGGCCTTGCGGCGCTGCTCGCTGACTTTCGGCGAACCGTTCATCACCAGCGAGACCAGCGCGCGGGACACGCCGGCCACACGGGCCACGTCCTCCATGGTCGGCCGGGTCAAAGGCCCCTCCGGGGGTAACGAGCGGGCAACATGCCCTTGACATGACCTGGCACACGTTACAGCATTGGAGCGCTCCAACAAATAGAGCGCTCTAACGAAGACGGGCCTTGACCTGCGGATCCATTGGAGAAGCATGCGTATCGGAGTAGCCGGTGTCGGGCGGATCGGCACGATGCACGCCGGCAACCTGGCCTCGCTCGACGCCGTCGACGAGGTCGTCCTGTTCGACCCGGTCCCCGGCCGGGCGGCGCAGGTCGCCGAAAGCATCGGTGCGAAAGCGGTTGACGACCTGGACGCGCTGCTCGACGCCAGCGACGGCGTGCTGATCGCGACTCCGACCACGACCCACCCGGAGACCATCCGCCGGGCCCTCGCCGCGAACACGCCCGCGCTGTGTGAGAAGCCGATCGCGAGCGACTACGACGAAATGGTCGCGCTGGTCGACGACATCGAGGCCTCGGGCGTCGAAGTGCTCGTCGGGTTCCAGCGCCGCTTCGACCCGGCCGTCGCCGAGCTCTACCGGCGTATCCGCGCAGGTGAAGTCGGCAAGCTATACCTGGTCCGAGCCACCGGCAACGACGCGGAGCCGCCCGACTTCGGCTACCTGCCCGCATCCGGCGGGATCTTCCGTGACCTGCTGATCCACGACCTCGACGCGGTGCCGTGGCTGGTCGGCGAGCCGGTCGTGGAGGTGTACGCATCCGGGTCCGTTCTGGTCGACCAGGCTTTCGCGGACGCTGACGACGTCGACAACGCCGTGGTCACGCTCAAGTTCGCGGGTGGCGCCCACGCCGTGCTCGTCGGCGGGCGGCACGACCCGTTGGGCTACGACCACCGCATCGAAGTGTTGGGCAGCAAGGACTCTCTGGCAGTCGGTGTGGACTCGCGTACTCCGCTGACCTCGCTTGAACCAGACGGCTCGAAGGTGGGCCCGGACGCGTATCCCGGCTTCGCGGAACGGTTCCACCGCGCGTACCTCAACGAGATGGCCGTATTCGTGGACGTTGTCGCGGGCAAGGCGCAGAACCCGTCGCCTGCGAGGGACAGCCTGACCAGTCTGCGTCTCGCGTTGGCCTGTGACAAGTCGCGTCGGTCCGGAACTGTGGAGGTGGTCGCGTGAAGCTCGCTGGAGCGCCGATCTCTTGGGGCGTCTGCGAAGTCCCCGGCTGGGGCATGATGCTCGACCGCGACACGGTGCTGAGCGAGATGGCCGACCTCGGCCTGACCGCGACCGAACTCGGCCCGCCGGAGTACCTGCCGACGGACCCGACAAAGCTCCGCGCGCTGCTGAGCACGTACAACCTGACTTTGGTCGGCGGTTTTCTGGCGGTCCCGCTGCACGACGAATCGAGCGTCGCCGAGGCCGAGCGCACCGCGAAACTCCTGGCAGCGTGCGGTGCTGAGGTTCTGGTCCTGGCCGCGGCGACAGGTCTCGACGGCTACGACGACCGGCCCCCGCTCACCGACGAGCAGTGGAACACGCTGATCAGCACAGCGGCGAAGATCCGGGACATCGCGGCCGAACAAGACCTGCAGACCGTGCTGCATCCGCATGTGGGCACGCATGTCGAGACCGAGGCCGAGGTCGAGAGGTTCATCCGGGACTCAGATCTGCCGCTGTGCCTCGACACCGGGCACCTGATGATCGGCGGTACCGACCCGGTCGCGCTCGCGGAGCGTTACCCGCAGCGGATCGGGCACCTGCATCTCAAAGACGTCCGGGCCGACCTGGCGGACAAGGTCCGCGCGGGCGAGCTCGGCTACACCGAAGCGGTCGGGCAGGGCATGTACGTGCCGCTCGGGCAGGGGGATGTGGACATCGAAGCGGTCGTTCGCTTTGTCCACCAGGCGGGTTACGACGGCTGGTACGTCCTGGAACAGGACACCGCCCTCAGCGAGCAGAGTCCTGTCGACACACCCAAACTGGACACCGCTGGCAGCCTGCGGTACCTCAACCAGATAATCGGCGGCCTTTAGAGAAAGTCCCGCCCAGCGAGGAGAGACGATGACGTCCGATCGCTTCGTGAAGTTCAAGTTCGCGGCCAAGATCGCTAGTGTGGCCGCCGGAGCGTTGGTATTGGCCGCGTGCAGCGGTCCGCAAGGTGACCAGCCCAGCAACGCCGGTGGTGGCACCGCGCCGACTCCAGGTGGCGGCAGCGGAAGCCTGCGGGTCGCCGTCGTCACGCACGGCAGCGCGGGTGACGCCTTCTGGAACGTGGTGAAGAACGGTGCCGAGGCCGCAGGCAGGCAACTCGGCGCGCAGGTGGACTACAAGTCCGACGGTGACCCAGGCGCGCAGGCCAAGCTGATCGACAACGCGGTCGCGCAGAAGGTCGACGGCCTGGTGGTGTCGATGGCCAACCCGGATGCGTTGCGCACGTCGATCGAGAACGCGGTGAAAGCCGGGATCCCAGTGGTCACGATCAACTCCGGCGAGTCGAAGAGCACCGAGTTCGGTGCGATCACGCACGTCGGTCAGAGCGAGACGATCGCGGGTGAGGGCGCGGGCAAGCGCCTGAAGGACGCGGGCAAGACCAAGATGCTGTGCGTCATCCACGAGGCAGGCAACATCGGCCAGAACCAGCGGTGTGACGGCGCCAAGAGCACGTTCGGCAACGTCACCACGCTGCAGGTGGACATCAACAACCCGACCGACGCGCAGTCCCGGATCAAGGGCGCGGTGCAAGCCGACCCGTCGGTCGACGCGGTGCTCGCACTGAACTCGCAGGTCGCGGCCGGTGCCGTGACGGCGATCAAGGGCGCGAGCTCCAAGGCACAGGTGGCCACGTTCGACCTGAACACCGACGTGGTCAACGCGATCAAATCCGGCGACATCCTCTTCGCGGTCGACCAGCAGCAGTACGAGCAGGGCTACCTGCCAATCGTGTTCCTCAAGCTATACAAGGAGAACGCCAACACCGTCGGCGGCGGCCGTCCCGTGCTGACCGGCCCCGGCTTCGTTGACAAGTCCAACGTGGACACGATCGCGCCGTTCACCGAGAAGGGAACGCGGTGACGGTCGCGATGCGGACACGACCAGACCGGCGGGTGGCAGAGGCCGCTCGCCGGGCACGGCGCGATCAAGGTGCCAGCACTGCCACGCAGTCAGTCCCGCGCCAAAGTATCCGCCGCCAAGGCGTCCCTCACCACAACATCCCCCACCACAACATCCCCCACCAAGGCATCCCCCACCACTCCCGGGGGGACTGCCCTGCGCCAGTCTATCGGGCATTTGGGCTGGTCAAGGGGGTTACTCACGGGTTGTGGACAACTGGATTTGTGAACGGACCGTTGGCTCGGTGGCGGTGTGGGACGGTCACTGGGAAAGGGGTCGGTGACCGATGAGTGTCGCGGTGCAAGCGCAGCCCGATGAGCGCCTGGTCAAGCCCCGGCTTTGGGACCGGCTCGTGGTCCGGCCGGAGATCGGGGCTCTGCTCGGGGCTCTGCTCGTCTTCGTCTTCTTCTCGGTGGTCACCGGCCAGTTCCTCAGCCCGCTCGGCGTCGCGAACTGGCTGGATGACGCCTCGACGTTGGGCATCATGGCGGTCGCGGTCGCGATGCTGATGATCGGCGGGGAGTTCGACCTCTCCGCCGGTGTGATGACCGCGTCGACCGCGTTGGTCACCGCGATCTTCGCGACCCAGGTCGGGTTGAACGTGTGGTTCGCGCTCATCCTGTCGTTGATCTTCGCGCTCGCTGTCGGGGCGATCAACGGCTGGCTGGTGATGCGGACCGGGTTGCCGAGCTTCATCGTGACCCTCGGTACTTTCCTTGCCCTGCAAGGGTTGAACCTCGGTGTCACGCGCCTGATCACCGGAACCGTTCAGGTTTCCGGAATGCGGTCCACCGACGGCTACGAGACCGCCGGAATGCTGTTCGCGTCCACCATCAACATCGGTGGCACGGACTTCCAGGTCTCCATCCTCTGGTGGGTGGTGTTCGCGGGGGTCGCCGCGTGGGTCCTGGTTCGCACGAGGTTCGGCAACTGGACGTTCGCGGTCGGCGGCTCATCCCTCAGCTCCCGCGCTGTCGGTGTCCCGGTCGTCCGTACGAAGATCATGCTGTTCATGACGACCGCGTTCGCCGCGTGGATCGTCGGGTCGATCAACATCCTGCGCAACGCCAGCGTGCAGGCCAACCAGGGTATCGGCCTGGAGTTCCAGTACATCATCGCCGCGGTGATCGGTGGCTGCCTGCTGACCGGCGGCTTCGGCTCCGCGGTCGGTGCGGCGATCGGTGCGCTCATTTTCGGCATGGCACGGCAGGGAATCGTCTACGCGCAGTGGAACAGCGACTGGTTCATGCTGTTCCTCGGCATCATGCTGCTGGCCGCCGTGTTGGTGAACAACACCTTCCGGCGCAGGGCGGAGAGGGTGCGTCGATGAGTCCACTCATTGAAGTCCGGGACGTCGGCAAGACCTACGGCAGTGTCATCGCGTTGGCCGATGTGTCCACTGTGGTCAATGCTGGTGAGGTCACGTGTGTCCTCGGCGACAACGGTGCCGGCAAGTCCACGCTGATCAAGATCCTGGCCGGGGTGCACCAGCACGACAAAGGCCAGTTCCTGGTCGAGGGCGAGGAAGTCCGGTTCTCCTCGCCGAGGGAATCGTTGGACCGCGGCATCGCGACCGTGTACCAGGACTTGGCCGTGGTTCCGTTGATGAGCGTGTGGCGGAACTTCTACCTCGGTTCCGAGCCGACGGTGGGCTGGGGTCCGTTCCGGCGGCTCGACCGTAAGAAAGGCCGCGACACCACCAAGACCGCATTGGCCGAGATGGGCATCGACCTGCGTGACGTCGAGCAGCCTGTGGGCACGTTGTCCGGTGGTGAACGGCAATGCGTGGCGATCGCGCGCGCCGTCCACTTTGGAGCAAAGGTGCTCATCCTTGACGAGCCGACGGCCGCGCTGGGCGTCAAGCAGGCCGGGGTCGTGCTCAGGTACGTCGCTCAAGCCCGTGACCGCGGGCTCGGGGTAGTGCTGATCACGCACAACCCGCACCACGCCTATCCGGTCGGCGACCGGTTCCTGCTGCTCAAGCGCGGCCGGAGCCTCGGGTCGTTCGACAAGGGCGACATCACCATTTCCGAGCTCACCCGGCAGATGGCCGGCGGGGCCGAAATCGAGGCCCTTGAGCACGAACTCAGGGCGGTACAGAAATGACACTGGAGGCTCTGACGATTGGCCGGGTCGGGGTGGACCTCTACCCCGAGCAGAGCGGGGTTCCGCTGGCCAAGGTGCAGACCTTCGCCAAGTCGCTCGGCGGCACCGCGACCAACGTCGCGGTCGCCGCCGCGCGGCTCGGCCGCAAGACCGCGGTACTGACCAAGGTGGGTCCGGACGGGTTCGGCGACTACGTCCGCGATGCGTTGACAGAGTTCGGAGTTTCGCCGTCGTACGTCGGTACATCGCCGGATCTGCTGACTCCCGTGGTGTTCTGTGCGCTGGACCCGCCCGAGGACCCACCGCTGCTGTTCTACCGCTTGCCGACCGCGCCCGACCTCACCCTCACGGCCGAGGACGTGCCGTGGGACGTCGTGCCGGAAGTCCCAGTGCTGTGGGTGACCGGAACGGGCGTGAGCACCGAACCGGCCCGCGGCACCCAGCGCAAGATCCTGGAGACGAGGGGCCGCCGGGAGCACACCGTGCTGGACATGGACTACCGGCCGATGTTCTGGTCCGATGTGGACGCTGCACGGGAGCAGATCTCGTGGATGCTCGACCACGTCACGGTCGCGGTCGGCAACCGGACCGAGGCCGAGGTCGCGGTCGGCACGGCGGACCCGGACGAGGCCGCGCGGCGGATCCTCGACCGGGGCGTCTCGCTGGTGATGATCAAGAAGGGTGCGGACGGCGTGCTGGTGGCGACCCAGGACGGGTCGTGGACCGTGCCGCCGCATCCGATCCAGGTCGTCTGCGGGCTCGGTGCGGGTGACGCGTTCGGCGGCGCCCTGATCCACGGCCTGCTCTCGGACTGGGAGCCCGTGAGAATCGCCGAGTACGCCAACGTCGCGGGCGCCATCGTCGCAGGTCGGCTGGCCTGCGCGGACGCGATGCCGGTCCAGACCGAGATTGAGGAGCGCCTGAGTGGTCAGTGACAGAGAGTGGGCAGATCTCCTGCACACCCGTGCGACTGATCCACAGGCTGTGCATAAGCTGTATACAACTCGTGCGCGGCGTGCATCTTTGTTGACAGAGAGCGGCACGATGTTCCTCGTCGCGGCCGACCACACGGCTCGCGGTGCGATGGGTATCCCTGGTGACCCGAATGCCATGGTCAACCGCCGCTCGCTGCTGGAACGCCTGCTCATCGCACTGGAGAACCCCGCGGTCGACGGCGTGCTCGGCACCCCGGACGTCGTCGAGGAACTCCTGCTGCTCGGCGCGTTGCAGAACAAGATCGTCATCGGCTCGATGAATCGGGGCGGCCTGGCCGGGGCTGACTGGGAGATCGACGACCGGTTCACCGCGTACAGCGCGTCCGCCATCGCTGACCTGGGCCTGGACGGCGGCAAGATGCTGCTGCGGATCGTCGACAACGACGCCGGGACTGTCCCGACCCTTCAGGCCTGTGCCGACGCGGTCACTGCGCTGGCGGCGAAAGGCCTGATGGCGATGGTCGAGCCGCTGCCGTATCGCCGGGTCGGCGACAAGCTCCAGCTGCTCAAGGACGGCCCATCACTGGCCAGGGCGACGACCGTGGCGTCCTCGCTGGGTGAGACCTCGGCGTACACCTGGCTGAAGCTGCCCGCGCCGGAAGACCCCGACTTCGTGCTGGATGCCACGACTCTCCCGACCGTCGTGCTGGGCGGTGTTCCTGGTCCGAGCGTCGAGGAGGACATCGCTTCCTGGGGAAGGTCGTTGCGGCATCCGGTTGTGCGCGGCCTGGTTGTGGGCCGTGCGCTGCTGTACCCGCCTGATGGTGACGTCGCTGGTGCTGTCGAAGCCGCTGCCAAAGTCCTGCGCGAAGGAGTGAAGGCATGAGTCTGCACCGTCCACAGGGGACTCTGTCCGACGATCGCGATCCGATCCGGCTGACCCCGGAGGCCGCGGGCTGGACGTACACCGGGCTGCGCGTGATCAGGATTCCGCGTGGTGCCACGAGAACCGTGTCCACTGGCGAGTTCGAGGCCTTCATCCTGCCGCTGGCAGGCGGCCTCACGGTCGAAGTGGACGATGTGAAGTTCGAGCTGCGAGGCCGGGAATCGGTCTTCACCCGAGTCACCGACTTCGCTTACGTACCACGAGATGCCTATGTCACTTTGTCGACAAAGGACGGTGCTGAGGTCGCGTTGCCCATGGCGCGCTGCACGAAACGGCTCGCGCCCAAGTACGGCCCGGCCGAGGACGTCCCGGTCGAAGTCCGTGGCTCGGGCAATGCGACCAGGCAGGTCACGAACTTCGGGGTGCCGGGAGTCTGGGACCACGCGGAGAAGCTCAACGCGTGCGAGCTGATCACCCCGGACGGCAACTGGTCCTCGTACCCGCCGCACAAGCACGACGAAGCCAGCGAGTGCGAAGTGGTCAACGAGGAGATCTACTACTTCCGGATCGCCGACAAGGACGGGATCACGCCGTCCCGCGAAGGGTTCGGCTTCCACAAGACCTACACCGCCGACGGTGAGATCGACGAGGATGTGACCGTCCGCGACGGTGATGTTTTCCTTATCCCGCGCGGATATCACGGTCCATGCGTGGCCGCGCCGGGTTACCCGATGTACTACCTCAACGTCCTCGCCGGGCCTGCGGACGACAGGTCGATGGCCTTCTGTGACGACCCCGCCCATACGTGGGTGCGGCAGTCCTGGGAGAAGCAGGTCGACGACCCGCGCTGCCCGGTGACCTCGGCCGAAGGGAGGGTCCAGTCATGAGGTTGACCACCGCACAGGCCCTGGTCCGTTGGCTTGTGGCACAACGGACCGAGCTGCTCGACGGCACCGAAGCCCCGCTGTTCCCGGCGGTCTACGCGATCTTCGGGCACGGCAACGTGCTCAGCCTCGGCACCGCTTTGGAGGAGTACCGCGACCAGATCCCGGTGTGGCGTGGGCATACCGAACAAGGCATGGCGCTCGCGGCTGTCGGCTACGCGAAAGCCACGCACCGCCGCCAAGTTGGCGTCGCCACGTCGTCGATTGGGCCCGGCGCGTTGAACATGGTCACGGCCGCCGGTGTCGCGAACGCCAACAGGCTGCCATTGCTTTTGCTCCCAGGGGATACGTTCGCCAACCGCGCCCCCGACCCTGTGCTGCAACAGATCGAACCGTTCGGTGACGCGACGGTCAGCGTGAACGACGCTTTCCGGCCGCTCAGCCGCTACTTCGACCGGATCACCCGCCCCGAGCAGCTGATCGCGACCCTGCCTCAGGTCGCCCGCGTGCTGACCGATCCGGGCGAGTGCGGGCCGGTGACTTTGGCGCTGCCGCAAGACGTTCAGGCCGAGGCGTTCGATTTCCCCGAGTCGCTGTTCGAGCCGGTCGTGCACCACGTGCTGCGGCCGCGTCCGGACCGGCGTTCGCTGGGCCGGGCGGCCGAGGTGATCCGGGCCGCCGAGAAGCCGCTGCTCGTGCTGGGCGGTGGCGTCCGGTACTCGGGTGCCGCGCAGACCGCGATCGAGTTCGCCGAACGGCACAACGTACCCATCGTCGAGACGACGGCCGGCCGGACGCTCGTGCGGCATTCACACCCGTTGCACGCGGGTCCGTTGGGCATCACGGGGTCAGCGTCAGCCAACGCGCTGGCGGCTGAAGCGGATGTCGTGATCGCCGTCGGAACGCGTCTCCAGGACTTCACGACGGCCTCGTGGTCCGTCTTTTCGCCTGATGTCAAGCTTGTAACGATTAACGCGGCCCGCTTCGACGCGGTCAAACACGGGGCCGTCGCGGTGGTCTCCGACGCACGGGAAGGCCTCGAAGAGCTCCCGCTCATCGACTGGAACGCGCCGCAGGAGTGGTCCTCGCGAGCATCGGCCGAGCTGGCGAAGTGGGACTCGCACATCACGCAACTGCGCTCCGCCGGCGGCTCGTTGCCGACGTATGCCGAGGTCGTCGGGGTTGTGAACGACCTCTCCGGCCCGGACGACTACGTGATGACGGCGTCGGGCGGGCTGCCCGGCGAGCTGATCGGCGGCTGGCGCGCGACCGGTGAGTCGACAATGGACGTGGAGTATGGCTTCTCGTGCATGGGTTACGAGCTCGCAGGAGCCTGGGGCGCGGCGATGGCGCGTCCGACTGGGATCGTGACCACGCTCCTCGGCGACGGCTCGTACCTGATGTTGAACTCGGAGCTCTTCTCGGCGGCCTTCGCAGGGCACGGGTTCGTCGCGGTCGTGTGCGATAACGATGGATATGCCGTCATTGACCGACTTCAGCGCGGCCAAGGTGGTGCGGGGTTCAACAACATGTACTCCGACGTCCGCAGCCGCCTGCCCGAGCCACCCCGCGTGGACTTCGCGACCCACGCTGCGGGTCTGGGCTGTGCGGTGCTCGTGGCGGATTCTGTCGCCGATCTCCGCGCGGCATATACAAAGGCACGGGAACACGCGCAGTCCGGCGTGCCCGCGGTGGTCGTGATCAAGACCCACCCGAGTGCATGGACCGAATCCGGCGCCTGGTGGGAAGTGGGCGTCCCGCAGGTCTCGCACCGCTCGGAAATAGCGGCCGCCCGCGAAGAGCTGGACGAGGCGAAAACACACCAGCTGAGGTACCTGCACCCCTAACCCGCGTGTCCACCATTCCGGCACCCCGAAACACACTTTCCGGCACGGTGAAATTCCCCTCGCCCCGTGTCCGAGGGGAATTTCATGGTGCTGGAATGGTGGACACGCCGTGTCGGAATGGTGGACACGCGCGGGCTAGCCCAGGGACTTGAATGCCCTGACCGCTTCTTTGAGGCCGGGATCCGCTTCCGCTTTCTCCAGGGCTGACTTGAGCGTCTCCTGGTAGGTCGGGGTGGCGTCGTCGAGGGATTTCCGGCCCGTCTCCGTCAGCATTGTGTAGATGCCTCTGCGGTCGTCCTCGCAGATGTCCCGCTCGCTCAGGCCGGCGGATTCCAGCCGGGCGACGAGGCGGCTGACCGAGCTCTGGTTCAGCTCAAGCGCCTCGGCCAGCTCCTGAATGCGCATCGAGTTGTTCTTCCCAGTGGCCCTCGAGAGATGATCGAGCGCCCGGTACTCCGACAGGCCGAGGCCGTGCCTGCGCTGCAGCACTCTGCCCAGCTCGCCCTCGATCCGGGCATGCAGGGCGACCAGCCGGCCCCACGCTTCCTCGCGGTTCATGCCCCACTCCCTGCCCGAAGCTCCTTGACTTGAGCTTACATGCAGTGACAGTCTCTGTATGTACATGCATGTAAATCCGCGACAAGATCAGGGGGCACGGAAGTGCGCAAGTACTTGTTCGTCCTGGGTAGCTCACGGCCGGGCGGCAACACCGAGGTGCTCGCCCGCAAAGCGGCCGAGTACCTGCCAGAGGGCGTCGACCAACGCTGGATATGGCTGGAGGACACGCCGCTTGATCCCTTTGTGGACACCCGGCAGCTGGGCGGGGTTCACCCCGAGCCGCACGGCAACGAGCGGCTCCTGCTGGATGCCACGCTGGAAGCGACCGACATAGTCATCGCGTCGCCGCTGTACTGGTACAGCGTGTCCGCAACGACCAAGCGCTACCTCGACTACTGGAGCGGTTGGCTGCACATGCCGGACGTGCCGTTCAAGATCCGCATGCGCGAGAAGACCCTGTGGGGCGTCTCGACCGCGGAGGAGTACGACAAGTCCGACTCGCTCGTCGGCTCGCTGTACAAGTCAGCGGAGTACCTGGGAATGGGGTGGGGTGGCGTGTTGCTCGGCCACGGTCACCATCCAGGTGAAGTGCTGAACGACGCTCTCGCGATGAAAGCTGCGGAGAGCTTCTTTCAGAGTTCCTACGTCACCACGTAAGAGGACCTAGAGATCTCCGGCATACAGACACCAGGGCAGGCCACAACAGCTAGCCCTGGTGTCTGTATGCCGAGATTCAGCGACGGTAGTCGTCGTAACCGTCGTCGTAGTCGTCGCTACGGTCCTCGTCCTGGTGGTCGTTGGACTGGCCCGACAGCTCTCGTTGCAGAGCCTCGAAGTCCGTGTCCCGAGTGCTGTACTTGAGCTCTCGGGCCACCTTCGTCTGCTTGGCCTTCGCCCGGCCGCGCCCCATGGCTCGACCCCCTCGCACAGGGATGGGGCGGCCGGGGGAAACGGCGGCCCCACTCATCTCGACAACTGATTCCTGACAACTACCGTACCGTGCCGATGGGGTTGGACGCGACGCGGCACCATGTGCCGGAGATGACAGATCAGCCTCGATCGGCCGATCGCCCGGTTCCGGGCGACCCATGACAGCATGAAGTAGTGCCTCGTCCGTTCGTCGCCTACCTTCGGGTGTACGAACCGTTGTCGGCTTTTGACACTGAGTTGTCAAATCGGCTACGGAACGTAGTAGAAACCGGTCCCCTGGGGCGTTCGGCTGTTGGCGAACGCGAGCGGGAAATGTGGTTCAGGTCACAACTTTCCGTGCCGGTGCGATTGCTCCCGGGCGAGTCGGCCGACGGCAGCCCATCCCCGCGCACATTCAAGGACGTCCTGGTTCTCGATCCGCGGGATGTGCCGGGCGCGGACCCGCAGATCGGCCCGCTGGTCTGTCCACTCGACGTGATGCCCCGCTCAGCGGCGGCTCTTGTCGGGTTTCTGGCCACTGCCCATCCCGCACTGCGGGACGCGGCGATCACGGCCTCAATGGACAGCGTGCGGGCCAGGGCGGCCGCAGTGCTGTCACAGCAACCCTCTGGCGCCGTGCACGCCGTATCGACGACGTGGACCGTCCCGTTGCCGTGGTTTGTCATGTTCGAACCGGAGCGGCGCAGGCTTCGGCTGGAGACTCGGGAATCACCCAACCGGGAGAGTTCATGGCGCGCGACGATGGCCGACGCGCAAGCCAGGGTGTCCCGCGCGTACGAACTGGCGGCGAGCACCTTCGGCGAGCGGGGACCGGCCAAAGTTCTCGAGGACACGGCCGGCTGGCTGGAGCACTTTGACGGTAATTCTGCCGTCGAGCTGGATTACGGCGGACTCGTACAGTTGCTGGACGACACGCAGTTGCAGAGCGATTCCTCGTGCGAGGACGTCAACGCGATCGTGGACGCGCTGGAATCCGGCGACGCGGAAACCGTCGCCGAACGGTTCGAACACCTCCGCGAATTCTGGGGTGAACTCGCGATCCGGGAGCGGTTCAACTAGCTAGTCGAGGTTGCCGTGCTCGTCGCGCTCCCGCTCGGCCGCCAGCAGCTCGTCCACCGACGCCTTGCCCTCGCGGTACCGCTTGGCGATCTCCGCGTTGAGCAGGTCCATCACCACCTGGACCTGACGGCGCCGCTGCGAGACAGAGGCCTCTTCCTTGGCGTACGTCTGCAGCGCCAGTTCGAGCCGCTCGTCGGGCAGCGAACCGACGTCGGACAGGTCCGCGTCGGACACCAGCGCCTCGACGTGCCTGCGGTGTGCCTCGGCTCGTGAGGGCTCCAGGGTCTGGTAGCGACCCATGCCCATCGCCGGACCGACAGCGTTGTCAGCCAGGATCGTCGCCAGTTGTTCGACGACCGAGGCAGAACCGCCCTCGGTGCGCCGTTTCTGTTCGGCTCGCACGATGTCGATCCGACCGTGCAACAGCCTGCGCAGGTAGGAAAGATCCGTCTCTTCCTGCGCGGCATCGTCTCGCCGTGCCCGGACCTCGGCCAAGCCGAGCCGGTCAAGGCCCTCGATGTAGTCCGGGTCGAGCACGCGGTCGATGCGTCGGCGCCCACCAGGTCGGACTTCGATCACGGAATCATCCTCCGGCAACCACGCCTAGACCGCCACATCGGCCAGCCCCTTTTCACCCTTGACCCCCAGCAATTCACGGACTTGAACGGACGCCAACGGCGGCCGCTGCGCGATTCGGGCCAGACCGGCCGCCCTCGCAACTAGTTGCGCGTTGTCCTTGACCCGCTCGCCTCGCGCGTACGAGATGGTGTCCTCCATCCCGACCCGCAGATGACCACCCGCGGACAACGAAGCCAGCATCACCGGCAGGGTGCTCCGGCCGATGCCCGTTGCCGAAAACGTCGCGCCATCCGGAATGAGCCGCATCGCCGACACCAGCGTCTCGGCGTCCCCCGGCATTCCGCCAGGCACCCCCATCACCAGATCCACATGGACGTGACCACCCGCGGGTGGCCCGTATTCGTCCAGCAATCTGTGCAGTGAGGCGAGCTGGCCGATGTCGAAGATCTCGTACTCGGGGACGATCCCGCGTTCCTGCATTCCCTTGTGCAGCTCGACGATGAACTCCCACCGGTTGAGGAAAACGTCATCGCCGAAGTTGACCGTCCCCATGGTGCACGACGCCGAATCCGGCATGGCGTCGAGAACCCGCAGCCGGTCCGATTCCGGATCGGTCACCGCGCCGCCGGTGGAAAGCTGGACGATCAGGTTCGTCTGTTCGCGCAACGCTGCCACAGTGTCTTTCAGACGACCGAGGTCCAGCGTCGGTTTAGCGTCGTCGTCCCGGATGTGCACGTGGATCATGGCCGCGCCCACGCGTTCACAGTCCTGTGCGGTGCTCACCAGCTCCGCGAGGGTGACCGGCAGGTTCGGCACATTGCTCTTGGCGTGCTCGGCCCCGGTCGGCGCCACCGTGATGATCGTGCCTGTCGACTGGGACATGGCGTGATAGTGACACAGCGCCGGGGCGTGTGTCGTCGGGGACCGGTCCCAGAACCCGATTGTTGCAATCGTTCGCCGATGGCCGACAGACATGGTTGAGCATCGAAATACACGCTGCTGCGGCTGCGAGAAATTCTCCGGACGAACGGCGGGGTCCATTGGGTCCATCGCCCTACCGAAGGGGTGAGCCGTTCGGCCGATCTACGTTCACTTCCGCGAAGACTTTGGCCGTTTTCGCTGGTCAGGGCCGCATAGTTCCCGCTCACACCCTGTCTGACTCGTGGTTGAAAGCAGGACTTTCATGGGCGTAGGAAAATCCGGCCGCGCGGTGGTGGCCACCGCTGCCTTACTCGGCGCGGCGTTGAGCGTGCCCGTGGCGCACGCCGCCCCGTCGGGACCCCCGATCCGGCTGATCACCGGCGACTTCTACCCGCAACCCAGCAAGGCCGCGCCTTCGGTGCCCGGCCTGGACGCCAAGGCGGTCGGCGACAACGACGCGACCAGCTACCTCGTCCAGTTCACTGGACCGGTTCGGGCGCAGTGGGTTGGGTCACTTCAGGCCGCCGGCGCCCAGATAGTGGAATACCTGCCCGACTTCGCCTTCAAAGTCCGGATGACCCCTGCGCAGGCCCGCGCGGCCGAGAAGCTGGCCGAGGTGCGGTGGGTTGGCAGGTTCCAGCCCGCCTGGAAGGTTGACAAGGCCGCCAAGCGCAAGATCGACAGCGGCAAACCGGGCGTCTACAAGGTCAAGGCGACGAACCTGACGCAGGCCAAGAGCAGGACCGAGCAGACCGGGGCGGTGGTGACCAAGGCGGCGGACAGCACGCTGCTGGTGGCCGCCGAGCCGAGCCAGGTCACCAAGATCGCCGGGCTCGACGAGGTCTCGTGGGTTGAGGAATTCCGGATTCCCATCAAGCACAACGAGTCCGCGGCAGGCGTGATCATGCGCGGCAACGTCGCGAGCACGCGTGGCTACGACGGCTCGACCCAGACTGTCGCGGTCGCCGACACAGGCCTCGGCGGCGGCACGAAGACAACCGCGCACGCCGACGTCCCGCAGGAGCGGATCACCGCGATCCGTGACTGGGCCTCGACCTCCGCGGCGGGTTGCTACACCGCCAGGCCGGACGGTGCGAAGGACGTCGACAGCGGCCACGGCACGCACACGGCGGTGTCCGTCGTGAGTGGTGGTGACGCCAACGGTCTGGGCAAAGCCGCCGCGTACAAGGCAAAGCTCGTGTTCCAGGCGGTCGAGGACTACATCGACATGACCGGCGCGTGCGCGGCCCAGTACCCCGACGGCTACTACCTGCTCGGTCTGCCCGACGACCTGACTTCCCTGTTCCAGCAGGCATACGACGACGGCGCGCGGATCCACTCCAACTCGTGGGGATCGTCCGACGCGGGCGCGTACACCGACAACGCGCGGCAGGCGGACGCGTTCGCCAACTCCCACAAGGACATGCTCATCACGTTCTCCGCGGGCAACGACGGTGCGGACGCCAACTCCGACGGTGTGGTCGACAGTGACTCGATGGGCTCGCCCGCGACCGGCAAGAACGTGCTCTCGGTCGGTGCTTCGGAGAACAAGCGGTCAAGCTGGACCTGTGACCCGGCCTTGACGTATGTCGCGACTGGCAAGGAAACCCCGACCGTCGGCGGCAAGTCCTGCAAGGATCTCGGTGGTACGCAACCGCTTCCGACGTGGGGCGCCTGGTGGCCGGACAACTACCCGGCCGAGCCGCTGAAGTCTGACGTGCAGGCGGGCAACGACCAGCAGATGGCGGTGTTCTCCAGCCGTGGCCCGACCGACGACGGCCGGATCAAGCCGGACGTGGTGGCACCGGGCAGCTGGATCGTCTCGGGCTACTCGGACATGTACCAGCAGCAGTACGACTCGGCCGCCAACCCGCAGAACGGCGCGTGGCAGCACGACGGCTACGGCTACCCGGTGAACTCGAAGTACAAGTACTTCTCCGGAACCTCGATGTCCAACCCGCTCGCCGCGGGTGGTGCCGCGGTGATCCGCGACTTCTACAAGAAGAAGTACACCTTGGACGCGTCGTCCGCGCTGGTCAAGGCGACGATGATCAACAGCGCCGACGACTTGCTCGACGAGAACAACGACGGTGCCGACGACAACGACTTCCCGGTGCCGAACGTGCACGAGGGCTGGGGCCGGGTGAACCTGGACCGCGCCACCGACGCTGCGGCGAAGTACGTTGAGGGCACTGGCCTTTCGACCAACGGCGTGACGGAGTACAGCTACAACGTGGCCGCTGGCCAGCCGTTGAAGGTCTCGTTGGCGTACACCGACAAGGAAGCCTCCACGACCGCCGCGGTCAGCCTGGTCAACGATCTGGACCTGGAAGTCGTCGCGCCGAACGGGACTGTGTACCGCGGCAACGTGTTCTCCGGTGGGTGGACGCAGACCGGTGGCAGTGCGGACCGGCGTAACAACGTCGAGAACGTGTACGTCCAGAACCCGGCCGCGGGGACCTGGAAGGTGCGCGTGAAGGGCTACAACGTGCCGCAGGGGCCGCAGACCTACGCTTTGGTCGCGCGGGCTTCGTTCGGCACCACCGACCCGGACCCGGGCCCTGGCCAGCAACTGCTTGCCAACCCTGGCTTCGAGTCGGGTGCCACGGGCTGGACCGGTACGACGGCTGCGATCACCAACAGCACCGCACGGCCCGCGCACGGCGGCTCGTACTACGCCGCTCTGGGCGGAAACGGTTCCACCTCAACGGAAAGCCTGTACCAGCAGATCGCCGTTCCTGCCACGGGAACGCCTTCGGTCTCGTACTGGGTGCGGATCGACACAGCAGAGACCACCACCCGCACCCAGTACGACAAACTCCAGCTGCAGGTGCTGAACTCGTCAGGGACCGTGCTGGCCACATTGGGCACATTGTCCAACCTGGACAAGAACAGTTCCTACGTGCAGAAGACGTTCGACCTTTCTGCCTACCGCGGACAGACGATCCGCGTACGCTGGCAGGCCAGTGAGGACTCGTCGCTGCAGACCACGTTCGCCGTCGACGACACTTCGGTTTCCTAGGCGGCGACGAGCCCAAGGCGGACAGCGAGGACGGCGAGCCGGACCCGGTTGTCACATCCGGTCTTCGTCATCATGTTCGCCACATGGGTCTTCACCGTGGTGACACCTACGTGCAAGCGCTCGCCGATCTCGGCGTTGGACATCCCGGCGCCGAGCAAGGCGAGCACTTCACGTTCCCTGCCCGTCAGATCAGGGGGTTGCAGGCCCGGCTGGTTGGCCGTCATCGCGCGGTCGACCAGCCGCCGCAACACCGCCGGGCTGAACGGGCTCTCGCCGGACGCGGCCTTGCGGATCCCGTCGAGCAGTTCCGGTGGCGCGATGTCCTTGGCCAGGAACCCGCAAGCACCCGCGGTCAGCGCCGGGTAGACGTGATCGTCGTCGTCGAACGTGGTGAGCACGAGGACATTGGTGGACGGCCGGATGTCGAGAATTCTCTTGGTCGCTGTGATCCCGTCCATGCCGGGCATGCGCAAGTCCATCAGGACCACGTCCGGCACATGCTGTTCGGCCAGTGTGACGGCTTCCCGGCCGTTCCCGGCTTCACCGACGACCACGACGTCCTCTGTGGACTCGCAGAGCATCCGCAGACCAGCTCGAACAAGCACTTGGTCGTCCACCAGCAGTACACGGATCATGCGGGCAACCAAGCGTGCACTCGCCAGCCCGTTCCGACCGGGCCGGTCACCAGCTTCCCGCCGACCAGTTCCACCCGCTCGCGCATCCCGATCAGGCCGTGGCCCGGCTCTGCGGCGTGCGGCGGGTTCGGCGCGTCGTCCCTGAGCAGCACGTCGACCGCGTGGTCCTCCCGAGTGATCCGCAGCGAGACTTTTGCTTGCGGGCCAGCGTGTTTGAGTACGTTGGTCAGTCCTTCCTGGACGACTCGGAGCACCGCGAGGCGGACGACGGCATCCACGTCGCCGACCTTCGGGTCGATCTCGGCCCGTACCTCGGGACCGGCGGCCGCGACCCGTTCCACGGCCGCGTCCAGCGAGTTCAGCAGGTCCGTGGCCTCCAGCGGCTCGCTCGAGCGCAGCACGCTGACCAGCGTCTTCAGGTCGGTCATCGCCGCTGTCCCGGACTTGTGCACCTCGTCGAGGATCTCGGCGACCTTCGGATCGGTCTTCAGCACGTGCCGCGCGACGCCGATCCGCAGGACCATCGAGGCGACGTGGTGCGCGACCAGGTCGTGCAGCTCACGCGCGATGGCCGTGCGTTCCTCGGCCCGCGCGGCCTGGGCCTCGGAAGCCGACAGTTCCTTGGCCTGCCAGGCGACCTCCTGAACCGACCGCAGGTGCATGCCCAGCAGGACCGGCAAGGACGTGGTGACGATCGCGGCGAAGAGCTCCGAGGCGAGGCCGCCCTGAATGGTGTGGCGGGAGATGCTCGCCGCCAACACGGCCGCCGCCCCGACCCACATCTGCCAGCCGCCGCGGCGCCAGGACAGCTCGCCGAGCGCGAACAGGCTCGCCATCGTCGCCACACCCTGGCCGAGCTCGGCCGAGGAGAACCCGGCGACCAGGACGGACTGCAGGAGGGTGGCGGGCAGCGGCCAGCGTCCCTGGATGCTGATCAGGGCGAGCGAACAGAGGGCCGCGGTCCAGTCGTCCGGCTTCGGTGACAACTCACCGTGCAGGAGCAGCACGTAGCCGAAGCCCAGCACCAGCGGCACGATGCGGATCGGCAGGATCCACCGGCCGAGCAGTTCACGTCGCACGCTGCAGACCGTACGGCCGCAAGGCTGAGAATCGCTTCCTCCCCAGGTAGGAGGCGGTCCGGCTGCTCGGCCGAGGTTTTGCTGCTTGATCGAGCCGACCGTGGCGGCATGACCTCGGAGTTCCAGACTTTCTTCGCCGCCGCGATGCGCAGGCCCGGCGTGATCGGCGCCGTCGCGCCCAGCTCACCGGGCCTTGCCGACCTGCTCGCGGCCATCACACCCACCACCGGCTCACCGGCGGTCGTCGAGCTGGGCCCAGGCACGGGCTCGGTCACGGCGGCGATCCAGCGCCGACTGCCCGTGACCGGCCGGCACATCGCCGTCGAGATCGACCAGGCGATGATCGAGTTCCTCGAGGCCGCGCATCCCGGTGTCGACGTGGTCCACGGCGACGCCGCGAACCTCACCGACCTTGGCGTGAAGGCGGACGCGGTGGTCAGCGGCCTGCCGTGGTCACTGTTCCAGCCCGAACGCCAGCGGCGGATCCTCGACCAGGTGGCGGCCATCCTCACGCCCGACGGCGCCTTCACCACGTTCGCCTACCGGCACGCGGGCGCCATGGCCGGAGCCCGCAGCTTTCACCGGCTGCTGCACGCGGTGTTCGACGAGGTGATCGTCAGCCACACCATCTGGCGCAACATGCCGCCGGCCAGGATCTACGTGTGCCGAAGGCCGCTCTAGCCGTGCAGACGTTTGACGGCTTCGCGGCCAAGGCCGGGCGTGTCGGCCGGGATTGAGTCCGGATCGATCGACGCCGCCACACCACCCACGGCGAGTTCGGTCTCCGGGCCGATAGACCGCTTGACCAACGCCAACGCGATCGGACCGAGCTCATGGTGCTGCACGACCGTGCCAACCCGGCCGACGGTCCGCTCGCCTGCGTTCACCGGGTCACCGGTCTCCGGCAGCGAGTCCGCGGAGCCGTCCAGGTGCAGCAGCAACATCCGGCGCGGCGGACGGCCGATGTTGTGCACTTTGGACACCGTCTCCTGGCCGCGGTAGCAGCCCTTGGCCACGTGCGCGGCCGACGGAACCCAGTTCACCTCGTGCGGGATCGTCCTCTCGTCGGTGTCCACACCCAGCCGGGGCCGCAGTGCCTCGACGCGGAGGGCTTCGTAACCCCAGCTGCCCATCGGACGCGCGCCCGCTTCCGTGAGCTTCGACCACCAGGTGGTCAACTCGTCACGGGGGACGAGCAAGTCGAACGTGTTGCCCGGCATCCGGCGGACCACGCCGTCGACGCCGTAGGTGTCCGTCGGCGTGTTCAGGCCCACGGCTTCGAGCGTCTGGCTGGCGTCGGGGCCGAGCAACGACAGCAGAGCGATCTCCGCGGTCGCGTCCCGGGGCTCGACTTTGGACCAGAACTTCATCGCCACGAGGTAGTCGAGCAGCGTCTGCTGGTCGCCACGGGCACCGGTGGCCTTCGCACCGGCCTCGGTGTCCATCCACACCGTGCCGTCCCGGTGCGCGAGCACCATGTGCGCTTCCACGCGGCCCTGGCTGTCCAGCACGAGCGCCTCGGTACCGGTGTTCTCCGGCAGGTCGCTGACGTGCTGCGAGATCATCAGGTGCAGCCAGCTCAGCCGCTCCTCACCGGGCACCGCGATGATCTCCCGGTTCGAGCGGTCGACCACGGCCACCGTGCGTGCCGCTGCCCGTTGCTCACCGAAAGGGTCGCCGTAATGCCAGGCGATGCCCTGGTCCGGGTTGTCCTCGGGCGGCGGCACGGCTCCCGGCAGCGTCACTTGCTCTCCCCATTGATGCAGTTCCGGCATGTGCCGGACAACGCGACATGACTGGCATCAAGACTGAACCCGTACTCGTCGCGCAGTGTTCCCGCGAGGTCGTCGAGCAGCTCGTTCGGCACTTCCTGCACTTCGCTGCACTGGTGGCAGACCAGGTGCACGTGCTCGTGGTCGCGCGCCGAGTACGTCGGCGCGCCGTGGCCGATGTGTGCGTGCCGCACCAACCCGAGCTGTTCCAGCAGGTCAAGCGTCCGATAGATGGTCGTGATGTTGACCGTCGGGGTCGTCTGCTGGACCCGTTTGCACACCTGTTCCGGTGTGGAGTGCTCCAACGCCATGACCGCGTCGAGCACGAGTTGACGCTGCGGCGTCATCCGCATGCCGCGTTCATGCAGCGTGGACTTGAGCGCCGCCCGTTCTTTACGAGTCGTCTCCACGTACCCAATATATGCGGGAGTACGTTGAGCCTCATGCCAGTACTTGCGCTTCTCGACGGAACCATCGCCGACCCGACCCAGCCGCTGATCCGCGTCGACGACCTAGGCCTGATGCGTGGCGACGGAATCTTCGAGACCGTGCTGGTAGTGGACGGAAAACCCCGTGAGCTGGGTCCGCACTTCGACCGGCTGGTCCGCTCGGCGGCGATGCTCGACATGCCCGAGCCCTCCCGCGCGGACTTCGACCGCGCGACCCAGGCCGTGCTCGACAACTGGACCGGCGGCTCGGAGATCGCACTCAAATGGGTGTACACCCGAGGCATAGAGGGTGGTGACGGCACACCGACCGGCTTCGCCCTCGGCCTGGAGATCAGCGAGACCGTGCAGCGCCAGCGCGCCACCGGCATCGCGGCCATCACCCTCGACCGAGGCTTCGACTCCGACGTCGCCCAACGCGCACCCTGGCTGCTGCTCGGCGCGAAGACGCTGTCCTACGCCGTGAACATGGCCGCCCTGCGTGAGGCCGCCCGCCGCGGCGCCGAGGAGGTCATCTTCACGACCCCGGACGGCTTTGTCCTCGAAGGCCCGACCTCGACCCTGATCGCCGTGTACGGAAAGACGCTCCGGACACCGCCTGCGACCATCGGCATCCTCCCCGGAACCACCCAGGCCGCGCTGTTCCGTGCCGCGGAACGCGAGGGCTGGTCGGTGAAGACCGAGCCGGTCCGCGTCTCGGAACTGGCAGAGGCGGACGGCCTCTTCTTCGCCTCCAGCGTCCGCAAGATCACCCGCCTGCACACCCTGGACGGAACCGCACTGCCCGACAGCACGGCCGTGCACAGCGAGCTGACGCGGCTTTACGACTCGGAGTACTGAGCAAACGATCGTGAGTGGTTTTGCCGGTTCCAACCGGCAAAACCACTCACGAGCCTTGATCAGCGCAGGCCGGTGTCGACCGCGTTCATCAGCAGGCCTGGGTCGCCGGACATCTCCCACGCCATCGCGCCGAGAAGTCCGCGTTGTTTGATCCACGCGGTCTTGCGTTGGATGGACCAAACATCATCGAACGTCCACCATTGGCTGCCGGTGTAACAAGATGTCGCCACCGCGGCTTCGTCGTGGTACACCGTGCACCCCGGAACGCTCGCGACCAAGTTTCCGTAACCCCGAGTTCCGGCTTCCTCAGGGAATTGCCCTGGCGCCGCGCCGTTCGCGCTTTGCCATTCGCCGTTCTTGCCGCCGTTGGCGACGCCTTGCCAGCCGCGGCCGTAGAAAGCGAGGCCGAGCGTCAGCTTGCGCGGGTTCACGCCTGCGTTGGTGTACGCGTTGATTGCGGCTTCGGCGCTGAACTTGAACGGGTATGGGTCGTCCGCGTCGGCGTACAGGTTGCCCTGGTGACCGGTGCGGTTGGGCTCCCATGAGTTGTCGCTGCCGGAGCCGTGGAAGTCGTAGCCCTGCACGTTGGCTACGTCGAGGTACTGGAAGATCTTGCTGACGTCCCAACCGGCTTGCACCTTGGCTGGGTCGGCCGGGGTGAAGGCTTGCAGTTCGTAGCGCTTGCCTGTGGTCGCGCCATAGGCGTCCATCTGCGCGCGGAACTCAGCCAATAGTGCTGTCAGGTTGTTCTTGTCGTTGGGGCTCCAGTGGTTGCCGGGGTGACCGTCCGGGCTGCCTGGCCATTCCCAGTCGATGTCGATGCCGTCGAAGATCCCGGCTGCCGTGCCTGGGCCGCCTGCGCCGCCGTACGGCTTGATGTTGCCCTTGAGCCAAGTGTCGACACAGGATGCGACGAACTTCTTGCGCGAGGCCTCCGTTGCTGCGACGTCCGAGAAGTACTTCGAATACGTCCAGCCGCCGAGCGACACCAGGATCTTCAGGTTCGGGTAGAGCTTCTTGAGTTTCTTGAGCTGGTTGAAGTTGCCGCGCAACGTCTCCCAGCCGGTGTCGGCGACACCGTCGACGGACTGTGCCGCGGCGAACGGACGGCTGTAGTCGGCCTCGGCGTCGCCCGCGCCGTCACCTTGGTTGGGGTCCTGCGGGTTGGACGATGTGCCCTTGGTGACGCCGGACAGGCACGTCAGGTTGACCGGGTCGATGTTCTGGAACGCGTACAGCAGGTGTGTCAGTTTGCCTGCCGCGCCTGAGGTGTGCAGGTTGCGGACGAAGTACTGCCTGCCGTAGATGCCCCACTGGACGAAGTAGGCGACCTTCGCGTAACCCGCCACGATGTCCGATGTGGACACTTGAACGGCAGCGCTCGCGGCTGAAGCGTTGTCGTAGCCGTCGCGGGCGCGAACCGTGAATGTGTACCTTGTGGACGGTGCGAGACCGGTCACCCTGGCGGTGGTGCCGGTCACGGTCATCGCCAGCGTCACGCCGTTGTAGACGTCATACGCCACAACGCCGGTGTTGTCGGTGGAGGCGTTCCATGCCAACGAAACGCTGCCGGAATCGGTACCGGTTGACCGGAAGTTGCCGGGCAGGGATGGTGCCTGGGTGTCGTCGCTCGGGTTGTTCGTGCGAACGGTCACAGGAGTGCTGGCAGGGGACTTGGTTCCCTTACGGTCCAACGCCACGACTGTGAAGCTGTAGTCGGTGTTCGGGGTGAGTCCGCTGATCGAAGCGGTCGTGGTCGTCGGGGACGCAACGAGAGTGGTGCCGCGATACACCTCGTAGCCGACGACTGGGAGCGATCCCGCAGTGGAAGCGTTCCACTCCAACGTGATGGTCCTGGTTGTCTTCACTGTCGCGCGTACGTTGGTCGGCGCGCCAGGAGGTGTGTCCGCTGAGCCGTCACAGTTGCCGTCGTCGATCCGGCAGCTTGTGGGGGTTGTCGCCGTGCTGAAGCGGACGGTCGGGTTGTAGGGATACGTGGAACGGCCGGGCGCCAGCGAATTGATGTAGTACGCCGGTGTGACGGTCACGGAGGTGCCGTTTTGCGACACGGTTGCGTTCTCACCTGTGCTCGCGGTGACGCCCGCGGGCACTTCGAAGGTGATCGCCCATCCGGTCACGGTGGTGGTGCCCGCGTTGGTGACGGTGTACGTGCCTACGTTGCCGGACAAGGAGAACGCCGCTCTCAGGCTTCCGGCCGCGTGTGCTGGTGCGCTTAGCGAGACTGTGCCCGCGATCGCCAGCAGGGCCGCGGCGAGGGCCGTGATCAAGCGGGTTGTGGTGGAGCGAGGTTTTTGTGACATGGCAGGGTTCCTCACGCCGTGCAAATCCACACAGTGGTCTAGACCAGAGTGCGGCGCTGTGACCCGGCGCACAACGGGCCGCCTCAGTTGTTCTGCATGCTGAAACGCGTACTACGCCGTTGGGCGGAAGCGGATTCGAACACCTGGCCGTGCCTGTGCCAGCAAAGGCAGGCTGGTCGCGGCCGCGACACCGATCACCGGATAGCCGCCGGTGGTCGGGTGGTCGGCAAGGAAGATCACGGGCAAACCGTTGGGCGGCACCTGGATCGCGCCCGTCACCAGGCCCTCGCTGGGCAGTTCCACGTCCCGGAAAGCGGCGTCGCGCCGCAGGGCCGTGCCGATCAGACGCAGTCCGACGCGGTTGCTCTCCGGGGAGACCTTCCACTGGCCGGCCGCGATCTGGCCGCTCGGCTCGGTGAACCAGTCGTCACGCGGTCCGAGCAGGACCGGGATGGTCAAGTCGTCCGCCGGTCGGCTGGGTGCGATCTCGTCCACTCCGACAGGCAGGCCGGGCGTGCCGAGCGGCAGCACGTCCCCCTTTTTCAACGCGTCGGGACCGATTCCGGACAGCACATCGGTCGCTCGTGACCCCAGCTCGGCAGGCACCTCGATGCCCCCGGAAACGCCGACATAGCAGCGCAAACCGCCGTCGGGAGTGCCGATTGTGAGCTCGTCACCGGCGGACAGGTGCACTGGATTGTGTGAACCGGCCGCATGGCCGGACACCGAGAGTCCCACCGGCGGGCCAGTGACCGCGATCGTGCACGACGCCTCGGCGCGCACCGACAATCCACCGAGCAGACACTCGATCCCCGCGGCCGATTCCGCATTGCCCACGAGCCGGTTCGCCAGCCGCAGCGAAGGCTGGTCCAAAGCACCCGATGGCGGCACGCCCAGATGTGCGTTCCCCGGTCTGCCAAGGTCTTGGACCAACGCCAGCGGCCCGGTGCCGAGTACGGTCAGCGCCCTCATCGGATGGCCTCGAACCGCACGAGATCCCCAGGCGCAAGCAAAGCAGGGGGCTCACGGCGTGAGTCGAACAACGTCACGTCGGTACGGCCGATCAACCGCCAGCCACCAGGCGACGCGGTCGGGTACACGGCGCTGAACTCGCCCGCGATCGCCACCGAACCAGGCTCGACGCGTTTACGCGGGTTGTCCAACCTGGGTTGCTGCAAAGCCTCGGGAAGCCCCACCAGGTAGCCGAACCCAGGCGCGAACCCGGAGAACGCCACCTTGTACTCCGCGCCGGTGTGCAGCTCTATGACTCCGGCGACGTCCGTACCTGCCGTCGACGCGACGAGCTCGAGGTCGGGACCGTCGTAATGCACCGGGATCACGACCTCACGCGGCTCGGTCGCCGCGCGTTTGGTCAGGTCAATGGTGTCGAGCAACGGCCGTAGCCGTGCCAAGCCTGCGGACCCTGGCTCGAAAGCCGCCAGAACGGTCCTGGCGGCGGGAACCAGTTCGACGAGCCCGGGAAGCTCCGCATCGGCCAACGCGGACCGCACGGCGTCGACCTCGTCCAGTGAATCCACTTCGACGAGCATCGCGTCCGCGCCGCACCGCCTTAAGCGCATGCTCAGCCGACGACGCGTGTCAGATAAGCCGAAGTGTGCGGCTGGAGGTCCTGGCCGACCATCGCGCGCTCCTCGACGTACGCGAGGTCACCGTTGTTGACCAGGCCGTACAGTCGCTTGGCGCCGTTGACTTCCTTGGCCGACGCGGTCCGCACGACCGCGTCCGTGGTCAGCTCCCAGGAGGTCTGGGTCCGCGGCTTGCCGTAGAAGATCTCGACGATTCCGGTGGCGTGCGCCAGAAGCAGTTCGACCGTGTCGTCGGCCTGCACGCGCCACCAGCCGACTTCCCGAGCCGCCGGACGGATCACCTTGCCGTCGTCGTCCAGCAGCCAGGCGCGGGCCTCGTAGGACAGGAACGGCCTGCCGTCGTGGGCGAACGTGATCTGCTGGCCGAACTTGTGAGTTTGATCCAATGTGGGATAGACGACTTCGCCCTCGCCACGCCAGACGCCGACCAGTGGCAGCAGCGCCAGCAGGGCGTCGTTGAGATTCGGCCCTTCCCGCAGGTTCGCGGTGTCCCCGGGAATCGGCAGGTCGTCGAACTGGGGCAGGTTGCGGTGGCGGGTCAGCTTCGCCCGCTCCGCCGCGGCCTGCACGGCCGCGTCGCCACTACCCGGCACCGTCTCGCTGTTGTCCGTGCTCATCAGCGCTTGTCGCTGTACAGCCGATAGACGACATAGCCGGCGAACCACAAGGTCGCCACGGCCATGATGACCAGCAGCGAGGTGAAAATCAGCTCCACGGCACTGAGGATAACCGCCGGGTGCGCCCGGCCCGCGACAGCCCGAGGAGGGAGGACACCCCACCAGCGTCCTCCCTCCTCCTTCTCCCCCTATTCAGGGTGGTCAGCAGCCCCACCCGCCACTGGCGGAGACCACCAGGTACAGCGCGTTCCACGTCTTGGGACCGACGATGCCGCTGTCCTTGATCCCGGCGCGGCGCTGGAAGTCCTGCACCATCGCGACCATCTGGCCTTCGTACGTCCCCCAGTCCGTCACCTGGTACGGGTGGACCCGCATCAAGGCGTTGTAGAGCTGGCCCAGCTTGTCCTGGTCGGTCTCACCCGGGTTGATGCCGAAGCTCGGCGGGGTGATCGCGCCGTTGCCGGTCAGCGACGGCGGCAACTTGCCGACCAGTGCGTGCCAGGTCTTCGAACCGACGATCCCGCTCGGGTTGATTCCGTTCTTGCGCTGGAAATCCTGCACCGCGGTGAGCGTGTTGCCCGCGTAATCGCCGGTGCCGTTGAGGTAGGTGTAGCCCTCGTTGCGCAGCGACAGCTGCAACGCCAGAACGTTCTGCCCGGTGTCGCCGGGATTCACTTGCGGCAAGCTCGACGCGAGCCGGTCGGACCGCTCCTGCTCTTCGCCACACGCCATTGCCGGGCTGGCGGCGATGATTCCTGTGGTGACGGCCATCCCCCCGGAAAAGACCGCGACCGCGAGTGCTTTGATCAAGAAAGTACGCATTATTTTCCCCTCCCCGATTTATTGCTGGGTCAGCAGGTCCAACCGCCGCTGACCGAGACCGCGTGGATCAACGCGGCCCACGTCTTCGGGCCGACAATTCCGCTCGCCTTGATGCCTGCCCGCTTCTGGAAGTCCTTCACGAGTGCCTGGGTGTCCGGGCCGTAGGTGTCGAAGCCCGGGTCGTTGATGCCCTTCTGCGGCAACGACGAGTACGGGTGGATCCGCTCGAGCACGCCCCGCAGCGTGGCCAGTTTGTCCAGGTTGCGCTCGCCGGGCATGATGCTGAAGGTCGGTGCGCTGACGAACTTGCCAGTCAGGCTGTGCTGTTTGTGGCCGACAAGCGCGTTCCACGTCTTGGCGCCGACGATGCCGCTCGCCTTGATTCCGTGCTTGCGCTGGAAATCCTGCACTGCGGCCAGTGTTCTGACGGAGTAAACGCCGGTTCCCTGAAGGTCGTACCCTTCCTTGCGCAAGGCGAGTTGCAGGGCGACAACGTTGGGTCCCTGGTCGCGGAAATTGATCTGTGGCAAGCTCGCTGCGAAGCTGTACGACTTTTCCGGGTCATTGCCGCAGGCCATTGCCCCGCTCGCTCCGGCAATTCCGGAAGCCGTCGCGATTCCGGCGGTCAGCATCGCCAAAACGGCAGCACGAAGCACAAACTTCTTCATTGGATTTCTCCCCCAGCGGGTGGTGATTTTGTGGGCTGTTGTCGCCCTTATGTCTATAAAGACGGCCACGCCATGGGGAGGTTGCACAAGCGGGAACAAAAAACCCGGATAGCCCGTTCGGGCTACCCGGGTTTCGGTGCTGGGTAGGTCAGGCGACGGCTACGGCCACCTCGTGGACACCAGGACCGTCCGCCTGGATGGACGCCTCGCCGTTGCCCGTGCGGTGCAGGGCACGCACCGTCCACGAGCCGGGCGCGGCGTAGAACCGGAACTCGCCGTTGGGCGAGGAGACGACCTCGCCGGTGAAGTCCCCGTTGCCGTCGAGCAGGCGCACGAACGCCCCGCCGACTGGGGCCTCACCGGACAGGACCCGTCCAGAAAGGACGGTCTGCCCGCCTGCGTCGGCGATCGGCGCCGACTGGTCGGGTGCTCCGCAGCTGCTGCTCACATTCACTCCTTGCCAGTGCCGGTTTCAACCGGGACGCCGACCAGCGACCCGTACTCGGTCCATGAACCGTCGTAGTTCTTGACGTCCTCGTAGCCGAGGAGCTCGTGCAGCGCGAACCACGTGTGCGACGAGCGCTCGCCGATGCGGCAGTACGCGATGGTCGCCTTGGACTCGTCGATGCCGGCTTCCTTGTAGATCTCGCGAAGCTCGTCGTCGGACTTGAAGGTGCCGTCCTCGTTCGCGGCCTTGGCCCACGGCACGTTGATCGCGCTCGGCACGTGGCCGGGACGCTGCGCGGACTCCTGCGGCAGGTGCGCGGGGGCGAGCAGCTTGCCGCTGAACTCGTCCGGCGACCGCACGTCGACGAGGTTCTTGGTGTTGATCGCCTCGACGACCTCGTCACGGAACGCCCGCAGCTTGAGGTTCTGCTCCTGCGCGGTGTACGTGGTCTCGTCGCGCTTGACCACGTCCTGCGACAGCGGACGGCCGTCGAGCTCCCACTTCTTACGGCCGCCGTCGAGCAGCTTGACCGTGTCGTGGCCGTAGAGCTTGAAGTACCAGTACGCGTACGCGGCGAACCAGTTGTTGTTGCCGCCGTACAGGATCACCAGGTCGTCGTTGGCGACACCCTTGGCGGACAACAGCTTCTCGAAGCCGGCCCGGTCGACGAAGTCGCGGCGGACCGGGTCCTGCAGCTCGTTCTTCCAGTCGATCTTGATGGCACCCGGGATGTGCCCGGTCTCGTATGCGCTGGTGTCCTCGTCGACCTCGACGAAAACCACCCCCGGCGTCTCGAGGTTGTCCTCGGCCCACTGGGCCGACACCAGCACGTTTTCGCGGCTCATCGAGCGCCTCTCGCTTTCTTTCCAGGGAATTGGTGGTGGATCAGGCCGGTGTCTGCCGGCCGACGGACGGGGTGAGCCTGCGCAGCAGCAGGTAGGTCTCGCAGCCGAGGCAGAAGCCGAAAGCCGCGTTGAGGAAAGCCGCGGCCAGCGCGAACGCCGTCGCGACCAGGCCGAGCGTGGTGGCGCCGAGTGCGAACGCGACCGTGCCGACGGCAGCGAACGCGAACCCGACGCCCTGCGCGAACCGCAACGGCGCAGCGTCTTCACGCTCGTCGGTCGGCGCGAGGCGCGGCGCGACGAAGTAGCGGTAGATCAACGAATATGGTGCGTGCTTCAACCCGACGAACGCGCCGATGGCGAAGACGACAGCCTGGACGGCCAGCAGTGGCCACCACTGCGTGGCGAGCACCACGGCCAAGACGACGGTCGTGATCCAGGCAGCGAGCCTGGGACCACGGGGATCAACGGGTGGGCCTGCGGACATCGTGTCCTCCTGACCTGGGGACAAGCGTGGGGGTGCGCCGCATCAGGGCGCGCGGGATCGCCTGGTCAGAGGGTTGCTGGACAGAGGCTGGAGTCCACGCGGCAGTAATCCACCGCGCGGCGCCTGGTCAGCAACGTATACACGGTCGCGAGAGTACCTGGATCTCACATTTCAGAGCACCGCTGTCCACCCACTGGGAAACACGATCGAGTGAGGATCCCCGTGTCGAGGTCAGCGCGTGATTACCCTGCCGGATCGTGAAGCGGCTGGTCATCATGGGGTGTCTGGTTCTGGTGGCCTGCGGTGCCGGTCCACGGGCGTTGTCGTCGGAGGAGACGGTCCGCCTCGCCAACGTCCGGGTCAGCAACCACGCGGTCCGGTTCGCGTCGATGGATGCCCGGGTGCCGACGGCCGCCGGTGTGCTTCGGCTGGTCGGCCGGATGGATTTCGTGTCCCGGATCGGCTCGGCCGCGCTGTCCACCGAGGGCCGCATGGATACTGCGGCTGGTGGGGAGTTGCAGTGGAGCCCGGAGTTGCTCGCTGTCCGGCAAGGTCCCGACTGGCAGTACCGGCCGTTGCAGAAAGGCGCCGAACTGGACACCGTGCTGGTGCTCTTGACCAGCATCAGTGCCGAGCGTCCCGACGAAGTCCCGGACTCCGCTCGTTGGCTGCGGTCGGACTCGGCCGGTGGTGTGGCTGTGGATGTGTTCGACACGGGCTCGCTGACTTACTGGGTGGACAGCGCCGGGCGGCTGATGCGGCTGGACGCCAAGATCGGCGACCAGACCGCGACGGTCAGCTTCCAACCCGGCGCTGCACCCTTCGAAACCCTCCCTGACCTGCGCTAGGCCTTGCGACGGCGGTAGAGGAGCAACAGCAGGCCGATCGCAAGGACACCGACTCCGCCGGTGACCAGCCAGCCGATCGACGCACCGGTGTGGGCCAGTGCCTTGGGCGGCAGCAGCCCGATGTCCGCCGTCAGCACCTCGCGTTTCGACGA
This sequence comes from Kibdelosporangium aridum, assembly GCF_900176515.1. Classification (GTDB taxonomy): domain Bacteria; phylum Actinomycetota; class Actinomycetes; order Mycobacteriales; family Pseudonocardiaceae; genus Kibdelosporangium; species Kibdelosporangium aridum. The sequence continues at coordinate 1,039,427 of NZ_FWXV01000002.1, read as the reverse complement.
GCCGACGTGCACCGGTTTGCTGCAGCCGCTGGTCGTGTCCACATCGGAGTCCCGGGTGTCTTCGCCTGCGTCACGGGTGGCGATGCTGTGGCCCTTCAGCTCCGACCGCGGCAGGCAGACGACGTAGTTGCCGTCCGACAGTCCGTCGAACAGGTACCGGCCGTTCTTGTCGGTCACGGTCTTCGCGACCTCCTGGCCGTCTTCCAGCAGCACCAGGGTCACGTTCGCTGCCCCGGCCTCGGCGGGGTCCTGGAGTCCGTCGCGGGACTTGTCAATCCACACGAAGTCGCCGATCCGGTTGCGTGGCGATACGAGACCCGCGTTCAGCGACAAGTCTTCCCATTTGCCTGCGTACAACCGAGTCGGCGCCGTGCACCAGGTCGACGGATCGATGGCTACGGCCTGGTACTCGCCGAACCGCGCGAAGCACGCGACATACCGTCCGTCTGGCAGGCCTTCGACCAGGTAGCGGCCGTCAGGACCGGTGACGACCTTGTGCGAGCCCACGGTCACCTCGACTCCGGCGACTCCGCCTTCGCCCGCGTCGGGAATGCCGTTGCCGTTCGTGTCGTACCAGACCAGGCCGCCCAGCTGGTTCGGCAGACGCAGCCCAGCGTCCAGGGACATCACTGACCTGTTGCCTGGGCCGAGGGTGACAGTTTCGGCGCAACCATCGGCCTGTGTGTAGAGATAGTTATCTGGCAACGCGAAGCAGACGCGATATGAACCGTCCGGCAAGTCGTTGAACAGATATTTGCCCGCAGCGTCCGTGACAGTTTTCAGGGAACCGGCGTACACCGTGATGCCCGGCAGCCCGGACTCATCGGCGTCCAGCGAGCCGTTGCGGTTCGAGTCCAGCCAGACCAGGTCACCGATCTGGTTCGGCGGAGCGACCAACCCGGCGTCGACACTCAGGAACTCCCGTTTGCCGACGCCGAGAACCACATCGGCGGCACAAGCAGCCGTGAAGTCCTGATGCGCCCCGAAGCACACCTGGTGTGTCCCGTCCGGCAGGTCGCTGAACAGGTACTTGCCCGAAGCGTCGGTCACGGTAGTCAACGACCCGGCCTTGACCGTGACACCCGGTGCGGGGAGTTCGCCCTGATCCGCAGCGCCATTGCGGTTGCGGTCCAGCCACAAGAACCCGCCGATCCGGTTGACCGGCGACATCAGGCCCGCGTCAACGGTCAGGTCCTCGCGGTTGCTAGGCCCGAGCGTCACGGCAGGAGCGCACTTCGACGAAGGATCCGCGTTGGAGTCCTTGTCCGCCGAGCCCGCGAACGGCTTCGTCAGCTGCAGGTCGTCCTTCAAGACGAAACACACGGCATGCTTGCCATCCCCGAGCTCCGGGAACTGGTACTCGCCATTGGCGCCGGTCACCGTCGTGAGATTGCCTGTGGTGACGGTGATTCCGGGCATTCCTGGTTCGCCTGATTCGTAGAGCCCGTTGCGGTTGGTGTCCCGCCACACCAGGTCACCGACCTTGTTGGGCGCGGACAGCAGCCCGACGTCCACCGTGAGCACCGACCGGTTGCCCGGGCCGACCGAGACTTCCGGCGCGCAACCGGTCGAGTCGACACCGGCACCGAGCTTGAAACCGTTGACAGCGAAGCAAACCCGGTACTTGCCGTCGGGTACGTCCGACAACAGGTACTTGCCGTCGGCGCCCGTGGTGGTTTGCAAAGTGCCGGCGGTGACCGTCACACCCGGCACGCCGGGTTCACCGGAATCGAAGCGACCGTTGCGGTTGAGGTCCGACCAGACGAAGTCACCGATCCGGTTCACCGGCGAGGAAAGCCCGGCGTCGACCGTGAGCACGGACCGGCTTCCCGGTCCGAGCCGGACAGGCGATGTGCACCCGGAAGCCGGATCGGCGTCCGAGTCCAGCCCGTCGTCGCCCGCGTTGGGCTTGGTCATCTGCAGGTCGCCTGGCGCGGTGAAGCACACCGTGTGGTCGCCCTCCGGCAAGCCTGTGAACAGGTATTTCCCGTCAGGCCCGGTCGTGGTCTTCATCGTGCCGACGGTCACCGTCACGCCCGCGACTCCGGGTTCGCCCGTGTCGAACAGGCCGTTGCGGTTGGCATCGGACCAGACGAAGTCACCGATCGACTGCGGCGGTGCCGAGAACCCAGCGTCCACCGACAGCACCGACCTCGTGCCTGGGCCGACGGAAACCTCTGGGGCGCAACCGGTCTTCGGGTCAGCGTCGGAGTTCTTGCTGTCATCACCGGTGTTCGGCGTGACGAAGTCGAAGTCCGCGTGTTTGCCGAAGCACACCGCGTACTTCCCGTCCGGCATGCCTTCGAACATGTACCTGCCGTCCGCGGCGGTGAACACCTTCTGCGTACCCAAGGTCACCTGGACTCCGGCGAGACCGGGCTCGCCGGGATCCTGACGGCCGTCGCGGTTGAGGTCCGACCAGACGAAGTCACCGATCCGGTTGACCGGCGGCACCAGGCCCGCGTCGACCGCGAAGTTCTCCGCGTTCCCGGCGTCCAGTGTGATCAGTTGGGCGCATCCGGTCGCCATGTCGACGTCGGAGTCCAACGCGTCGTCGCCCTGGTTGGCCTTGGTCGGCTGGAAGTCCAGGAACGCCGCGGGCAGGTTCTTCAGGTCGAAACAGACCGTGTGCTTGCCGTCCGGCAGCTTGTCGAAGACGTACTTGCCGTCCAGCCCCGTCACGGTCGTCAGCGACCCGACCGTCACAGTCACGCCGGGAACCGGCGGTTCGTCGGCGTCGAACAGGCCGTTGCGGTTCGTGTCCGACCACACCAGGTCACCGACCTTGTTCGGCGGCCGGACGCCGAAGTCGATCGTCAGATCCTCGCGTTTGGCCGGGCCGACCGTGACCGGCGGCGCACACCCGGAGCCGGGGTCCGCGTCCGAGTCGGTGCTGTCCGAGCCCTGGTTGGCGATGGTCGGCAGGTATCCGGCCGGCCAGCCCGTGAAGCAGACCTGGTAGGTCCCGTCGGGCAGCCCACCGAGGACGTACTTGCCGTCTTGGCCGGTCACGGCCTTGAACGAGCCCGCGGTGACCGTGACACCCGGGACGCCGGGTTCTCCGGAGTCGAAGACGCCGTTGCGGTTGTTGTCCATCCAGACCATGTCGCCCAAGGTGCTGGTCGGTGCGATCACCCCGGCGTCGATCGTGGTGTCCACCGATCCCGCGCTGCCCGTGGTGACCGTGGCCAGACCAGACGCCGGGTCCACATTGGAGTCTGCGCTCTTGTTCGCCCCGGCCTGTTTCACCGTCCACTTCAACGACGAACCCGGTGGTGCGCCTGGCAATCCGGTCGTCACGGCACCCGTGAAGTCGAATTTCACGTTGTAACAGGTGTCCGGGAGTACGCCCGCGCTGAACGCGTACTCGCCCTTGCTGTTGGTGGTCTGCGCAGGCAACGCGGCGCCGCCGGCGCACGGAGTCGCGGTGACCTTCACGCCCTGCAGTGGTGGTTCGGTACCGTCCTGGACGCCGTCCTTGTCGGCGTCGAACCAGACCCGGCTGCCGAGCTGAAGCGGCGCGAGATCACACAATGCCTCCAGGTCGGCGAGGCTGTTCGCCTTGCCCCAGCCTTCCTGGTCGGCGATCTGGAAGGTGCCGCCCACGGCTCCCGCCGCCCGGTCCACCCACGAGGCCCCGCCCAGTGTCGTCGCGGGCATCTTGGCCGATCCGGGCACCATGGCCAATGCGCCCATCCCGGTCTTGGTGTCCTTGAACGTGTTCGCGCATTCCTGCTTGCAGACGCGATCCAGTGTTCCCGCGACGACGGCGTTGTACGCGTTGTTGCCGTTCGGTGCCGGGGTCTGGTGCCCGAGCTGGTCGCCGAACCGGTCACGCAACGCCAACACCATGTCGCCGTTGCTTTCCACGGCCATGTTGGTCAGGAACGGCTGTGCGTAAGCGACATCGGCGCCTGTAGCGGTGATTTGCTTGAGGCCCCAACGATCGAGCCACGCGTGCCAGCCCGTGCCCAGTGCCTTGGTCAGCGCCGGAGCCCCGAAAGTACCCTTCTGGAACGGCAGCACCAGGGCCTTGAGGTCTTGCCCGGCGCAGACACCGCCGACGTACAGCACACCGTCGTGCGCGGCGAGAGCGCTCGGCCGCCAGTCAGCCGCGTTCGCGCAGCCGGTGGCCGGGATGTCATACGCGCCAACAGGAGCAGACGCGGTTGGGACCGTCGCATCGAAGACGTAGAGTTTCTTGTCGGCCAGATTCACGGTGTAGAGGGCGGTGCCGTCCTCGGACATCTCCAGGTCACCCAGGCTTTCCTTGCCTGGTACCGAAAAGAACGACCCGTCATGGCTGTCGGAGTGCTGGGTGCTGCCCGCGTTCGGGACCGTGGCGAACTGTGAAGTCACGCCTGCGGGCGTCGTCACGTAGATCGCGCCCGGCCCACCGGGGCCGTAGGGCGCGAGGCGCTTGGCGAACGCGCCACTGAACAAACGCTTGTCCTGCTTGCGATACGCGAGGCCGAAGACCGAGCCGGTGTCGCCTTGTTTGGCGATCGCGGTCGGCGCGGGTGCGTTTCCGCGTGCGGTGAACGGGAAGGTCATCAGCGAGCGGGCCGCCGGGTCGTTCCCGGTCTTGGCGATGTTCCGCTGGCATGCGGTGGCCAGGGTCGGGTTGGCCTGGCAGTACCCGGCCGGGTTCCACACGCCCATCGTGATCGACGGGTTCGGCCCGCTGACGAACTCGGTGAGGCCGGACAGGCCGTTGCCGGTGGGCGCGGGCCGCAGGTGCGGCATGGTCGAGGGGATCGAAGCGTCGACGCGGTAGCCGCCGCCGGTCACCGGACCGAGGTCGACCTTGACCACGCCGTCGGGGCCGGTCGTGCCGGTCGCCGTGCCACCAGCCGGGTCGGTCACGGTCACGGGGATGCCCGGGACGCCGACCTCGAGCGCGGGATCGTACGAGCCGTTCCCGTTGACGTCTCGCACCAAGCGGACGGTCAACGTGCCATCCGACGGGCTGGCCGTGGCGGTCGTGGGGACGGCCAGTCCGGCGAGGACGAGCGAACCGGCCGCGACCAGTCCGGCGACTCTGCTCACAACAGCTCCTTTTCCTGCGACATCAAGGGAAAGTTAACTGTTGATCTTGCTCGGCATAACGCCGCGGTGAGCGGGGTTCACGCACTGTGCCGGTTCCCTGAAGGCGCGGTCCCTCCAAAGTGGAGCGATGTCCGCGAATCTTCCGGACAGTGATGGCCGCCGCGGGCCAGCGGCGGGAAAGCGGTACCGGAAGTGGCTAAACCGCCCGTTCAGGGTTCGTCACGAGCTTGTGCGTGTCGCGGCGGCTCATGTCCACAGTGGGCCGCCCCTCCATGTAAAACCGGCGCCGCTCTGTGGTCGCCTTCCTGGCTCAGCTCAGGTGCGGGCGCAGAGCGTCGAGCAACGTGTCCCGTTTGGGCACGCCACCCACCCGCATCAGCTCCACGCCCTTGGAGTCCACCGCCAGCGTCGTCGGTGTGGAGAGAACGCCGAGCGAGGTCGCGACCTCTGGGTGGTTCGTCACATCGAAGTCCACGTGCTGCAGGCCGTCGGTCTTGTCGGCCAGATCGGACAGCAGGATCCGGGTGTGACGGCACGGCGCGCAGAACGTCGTCGAGATCTGCAGCAAGGTGACACGGCTGCTCGGATCGACCAGTTTGTGCAGCTCAGTGGGTAGCTGGGACATCTTCGCGGTCCGTACTCGGCCTTGGGAGCGGCGCCAGGCGAGACCGGCGACGCTCGCCAGGGCGAGCGTGCCGACCAACACCCAGATGCCGGTTGTCATCCCACTGTCATCCCACGAAGCCTCGAAGTTTCACGTTGGACGCTTTCCCCTTCAACGATAGCGAGCCTGGGTCGACCTGCACGGCCGTCGGCGTGATCGCCACCGGGAGCTTGCCGGGGTCGAGGCTCACCGCGAACAGCGACAGGAACTGCTGCTGGATGCTCGGGGCGATCAGGTTGTCGCCGATCGAGTTGGCCAGCGTGACCCGCTTCGGGGTGACCTGGATCTTCGACTCGACCAGGCTGACGATCCCGTAGATGACCAGGTCGGTCTTCTGGCCTGCGAAGTCGACCGTCGCGCCGACCCGCACACCTGCCGTGGTGTCCTCGGTCTCCAGCTTCAAGGCTTCCTGGTCGGCCTTGTCGTCGATCTCGTCCTCGCCGGGAGTGGCGTTCACGCGCAGCTCGCTCACCGGCGCGATGGTCACGTTGGTGATGTCGCTGGTCCGCACGCGCAGCGAGTTGGACTGCAGAGCCCGGTTGAAGTCCGCTTCCTTCACCCGCAGCTGGCCTTCGATCTCCCTGACCGAGATCGTGTCCGTCCGCCCGGCCAGCAGGTCCGACAGTGGCGCCTGCACACCCCGCATCTCCGCGTGGACCTCGACGTCCTTGAGGATGTCCTTGATCGGCACGCCGCGGGCGTCGACCGTGATGTGGTCGTACTCACCGCCGATGGCCTGGGTCAGGAACGGGAAGCCGCGCACGGTCACCGCCGGGTCGTCGGACAGCCCGAACGCCGCCTTCGCGCGCTTGGAGACCTGGTACTCGGCCACCGCGGCCGCGCCGAAGTCCACGCCGACCAGCAGGGCGGCCAGGATCACAAGGGTGATGACCAGCGGACGCGTCTTCGATCGCTTCGGCTTCTTGGGCCTCGGGGGGTTGGCCGTTGCGTTCGGCACCGTTGTCATGCCACCACCTGTGTCGATGTTCGCTCTTCAGACGTCTTCGTGCACGTCTCGTTCAGCCAGGTCGCGATCCGGTCTACCAGACCGGGGTGCATGCCTGTTTCGGCGTGTCCCATGCCCGGCTCAAGCCACAGCCGCGCAGTCGCATCATCCGCCGCGCGATGCAGGGCCAATGCGTGCTCGGCTGGGAAGTAATGATCCCGGTCGCCGTGCACGAGCAGCAGCGGGGTCGGAGCGATCCGGTGGACCACCTCGATCGGGCTCGCCGGGACACTCGGCCACGGCCTGCCCAACCGCACACCAAGGATAGGCGCCAGCAGTCTGGCGTGTGGCGCTTCCAGCAACCAGTGCACCCGGCGCATCGCCGGGGTCTGCCGGATGTACCACCGTGACGGCGCACTCACCGAAACGACCGCTGCGGGCGGCTCGTCCAAATCCTGGGACGCGTACAACATGGCGACCGCGCCGCCCATGGAGAATCCGACCAGCGCGACCTTCGAATATCCGCGGTCGTGCGCCAGCCGGACGGCCGCGTCCAAGTCGTGGACTTCTTCCGGTCCAACTGAGGTTTTTCCGCAAGACCTTCCGTGGCCACGGAAACTGAGCGCAACGACGGCGTAATGCCTGTTCAGGCGCTCGGCGATGCGGCGGAAGAACGGCCTGTCAACGTGGCCGGTAAACCCGTGAGCCGGAACAATTGCCAGGTCAGAGGGCATTTCACTGGGTGCGAACAGGCCGCGCAGCATTACTCCATCAGCGGTGACTTGCCCCACGTATGTGAACCGCGTGTTACGAACAGGGGATTTTCCGGCCACGATCGCTATTCTCCTGGATAACCACGTGAAACCCGCGCGAGGCGGTGCTCACGTGCGCCGTGATCAACCACAGTGAGGAGTAGGCATGAGCCTCGACCTGCTGCTGCTGACCGCGGACCCAGCGCCGGGTTCGGTCCTTCCTTCCTTGATGCTGCTGCCGCACAACGTGCGGACCCAGCAGCCGGAGGTGACCGCGCTGCTGGACGCGGGCTCCCGTGACGCGGTGCTCGTCGACGCTCGGACCGACCTCGCGGGTGCCAAGAGCCTCTGCCGCCTGCTGGCCAGCGGCGGCGACTCCGGCCCGGTGATCGCGATCGTGAGCGAAGGCGGCCTGGTGGCCGTCAACTCGGACTGGCGGGTCGACGAGATCCTGCTGCCGACCGCGGGCCCGGCCGAGGTGGACGCCCGGCTGCGGCTGCTGACCTCGCGTGGCCCGGCAGGCCAGAGCGGCGGCGACGGCGCGATCCGGCTCGGTGAGCTGGTCATCGACGAGGCCACGTACATGGCGCGGCTGCGCGGCCGCCCGCTCGACCTCACCTACAAGGAGTTCGAGCTGCTCAAGTACCTCGCCCAGCACGCTGGCCGGGTCTTCACCCGTGCGCAGCTGCTGCAGGAGGTCTGGGGTTACGACTTCTTCGGTGGCACCAGGACGGTCGACGTCCACGTCCGGCGGTTGCGCGCGAAGCTCGGTATCGAGCACGAGCAGATGATCGGCACCGTCCGCAACGTCGGCTACAAGTTCGTCCAGCCGCCCAAAGGAGCCACCGCTGCGCCGGTCAAGGAATCAATGAGCCTTGACGTGGTTCAGTAATAAATGTGACTGAACTCGTCTGGCGCACGTCCCTGTCCGAGCTGGAAGCAGCCCAAGTCCGTGAGCTGCTGGCGTCCGACGAGGCCCATATCGACATGCCGTCCGGCGGTGAGCACCTGCTCGCCGTCCAGGATGGCGTGGTCGGGTACGCCAACCTCGACACCGCGGGCGACCAGCTGGGCAACCAGGTCGCCGAGCTGGTCGTGCACCCGGGCTTCCGCAGGCAGGGCATTGGTGAGCAGCTGCTGACGGCTGTCGCCGAGCGGGCCCAGCCGGTACGGATCTGGTCGCATCGTGATCATCCCGGGGCGGCGAGGCTGGCCGGGAAACACGGCTTCGAGCGGGTCCGTGCGTTGCATCGGATGGGAATGGACTTCGGTCCCGACGAGTTCGCTGAGCCTCGGCTGCCTGAAGGTGTGCGGTTGCGCACGTTCGTGCCCGGTCAGGACGAGGAGGCCATGGTCGCGGTGAACGCGCGGGCTTTCTCGTGGCATCCGGAACAGGGCGGGCTGACGGTCCAGGACGTCCGGGACACCGAGCAAGAAGGCTGGTTCGACCCGGCCGGGTTCTTCCTCGCGGTGGACGCCGCCGACAGGGTCCTGGGCTTCCACTGGACGAAGGTGCACCCGGACTCCACGGGTGAGGTGTACGTCGTCGGGGTCGATCCGGACGCTCAGGGCGGAGGCCTCGGCAAGGCGCTGACCCTGGCCGGACTGCGTCATCTCCGCGGACTCGGATTGCCCCGAGTCATCCTGTATGTGGAGAGCGACAACGCTCCGGCGATCGCGGTTTACGCGAAGCTAGGCTTCCGTCTGCTTGATGTCGGTGTGCAGTACGCACGGTAGTCGCACGTTCAATCACTCAGCGCAAACCTCCAGGTCGCGGCAAGGTCACGGGCCCGTTCCAAAGGGGTAGCCATGCTCACAATGGGTGCCTTGTTCACCTGTTGTTCACCTCTACAGGGCCATCCGTTCGGCCTAGCTGCTTAGCGTCCGGTTTGAGCGGCGAGCTCGTCGCGAATCGGACGACAAATCCTCGACTGGAGGACCTGGTGAAGATCAAGCGGCATGGCGCCCTGATCAGCCTCATGGCGGCCGGCGCTCTTGCGCTCACCGCGTGCGGCTCGGACCAAAACACCCCGCAGGGCGGCGGAAACACCGGCGCTGCCGCTCCGACCGGAACCGCGCAGGTCGACTGCGGCGGTAAGAAGAACCTCGTCGCCGAAGGCTCCACCGCCCAGAAGGGCGCGATGGACGTGTTCAGCCAGGAGTACCAGGCCGCGTGTTCGGGCCAGCAGCTGGCCTACACGGCCTCTGGCTCCGGCGCGGGCGTGAAGCAGTTCACCGCCAAGGTCAGCGACATCGGTGGCTCGGACTCCCCGCTGAAGGAAGGCAAGGAGGCCGACGACGCGGCTGCTCGCTGTGGCGGCAACCCGGCGTGGAACCTGCCGCTGGTCTTCGGCCCGGTCGCGGTGGCGTACAAGTTGGACGGTGCGGACAGCGTCACGCTGACCCCGGACGTGATCGCCAAGATCTTCAGCGGCCAGATCAAGACCTGGGACGACGCCGCGATCACCACGGCCAACGGCGGCAAGGCGCTGCCCGCCAAGCCGATCATCGTGATCTCCCGTGCTGAGGAGTCCGGCACCACGGACAACTTCCAGCAGTACCTCGCCGCCGCGGCGCCGAGCTCGTGGACCAAGGGCGCGGGCAAGAAGTTCGTCGGTGGCGTCGGCCAGGGCGCGCAGGGTTCGTCCGGTATGGCCGATTCGCTGGCCGCTGCCGACGGCACCATCGGCTACGTCGAGTGGTCCTTCGCGCAGGACAAGAAGCTGAGCATGGCCAAGATCGACAGCGGTGCCGGTGCGGTCGAGCTGACCGCCGAGAGCGCGGCGGCCGCCATCAAGGAAGCCAAGACCAAGGGCTCCGGCAACGACCTCGTGCTCGACCTGAAGGCGCTGTACGCCAGCAAGGCAGCGGGTTCCTACCCGCTCATGCTCGCCACCTACGAGATCGTCTGCTCGAAGGGCTACGACGCGGACACCGCGAAGGCCGTGAAGGCGTTCCTGACCGTCGCCGCCACGAGTGCACAGTCCAAGTTGGGCGATGCCGGTTACGTGCCGCTTCCCCAGGAGTTCCAGGACAAGTTGCTGACCGCGATCAAGGCTATCGCCTGACGAGGTAAGGGCTGGCACACTCGCCATGAGTGAGATCCGAGACAGGTCTCCACGCCCCGTCGCCGCCGGTGAACCCGGCGCGCGGCGGGGCGCCTCGGCGACCGAGACACCTGCGGAGGCACCGATTTCGGTGAGCCCTCAAACCCCACCACCACCGTCGGCGACCGAGCCGCCCAAGACGGTGACCCGACCGGGCGACCGCATCTTCAGCGGCCTCGCCAAAGGGTCGGGCATCCTGATCGTCGTCCTGATCGTGGCGATCGGGGCCTTCCTGCTGGCCCAGGCGATCCCGTCGCTCGTGGCCAACAAGGCCAGCTTCCTGTTCAGCAGACAGTGGGTCGCGGGCGATCCGGACAATCTGGCGTTCGGTGTGCTGGACCTGCTGCTGGTGACGATATTCAGCTCGATCTTCGCGCTGCTCATCGCGATGCCGATCTCACTGGGTATCGCCCTGTTCCTGACCCAGTACGCGCCGCGCCGGCTGGCGCGGCCGTTCGCGTACGTCATCGATCTGCTGGCGGCGGTGCCGTCGATCATCTATGGCCTGTGGGGCGCGATCGTGCTCGCGCCGTTCCTCGAGCCGTTCACCGGCTGGCTCAACAGCGTCTTCGGCTGGGTGTTCCTGTTCGAAACCGGAAACGTCAACCGCTCGATCGGTCAGACGATCTTCACGGCGAGCATCGTGCTCGCGGTGATGCTGCTGCCGATCATCACGGCGATCACCCGCGAGGTGTTCGAACGCACGCCGACGATGCACATCGAAGGCGCGCTCGCACTCGGTGCGACCCGCTGGGAAGTCATCCGCACGACGGTGCTTCCCTTCGGCAAGGCCGGTTACATCAGCGCGTCGATGCTCGGCCTCGGCCGTGCACTCGGTGAGACCATCGCGGTGATGATCATCCTGGCGCCGGCGACGAGCAGCAACTTCGGCTGGAGCCTGTTCGACGGTGGCGACACGATCGCGTCGAAGATCGCTCGCGCAGCCGCCGAGTTCAACGACCCGCGCAGTGCCGGTGCGTACATCGCCGCCGGTCTGGTGCTGTTCCTGTTGACGTTCATAGTCAACGCGATCGCACGGTCGTTCATCGTCGGGAAGAAGGAGTACGAGTGACCACCACCGATCTCCAACGCCCGGCGACCGCGCCAGCGTTCCAGCAGATCAGTTCGGGCCGCAAGGCCAAGAACCTGACGGCGACGGTCCTGGTCGGCGCGGCCTTCGTGATCGCGGTCGCACCACTGGTCTGGCTGCTGTGGACAGTCCTGGAGAAGGGCTTCGTCCACATCCTGAACGCCGACTGGTGGCAGAAGTCGATGGCAGGCCTGACTTCCAGGCAGCCCGGCGGCGGTGTCTACCACGCGATCTACGGAACCCTGATCCAGGGATTGATCTGCGCGGTCATCGCCGTGCCGATCGCCATCATGGTCGCGATCTACCTCGTCGAGTACGGCCGCAACGGCCGGCTCGCCAAGGCGATCACGTTCACAGTGGACATCCTGTCCGGTGTTCCGTCCATTGTGGCGGCGCTGTTCATCTACGCACTCTGGGTCACCACGTTCGGTCTGCCTCGCAGTGGCTTCGCGGTGTCACTGGCGTTGGTGATGCTGATGATCCCGGTGGTCGTGCGGACAACGGAGGAACTGCTCAAGATCGTGCCGGACGAGCTGCGCGAGGCGTCCTACGCACTGGGCATTCCGAAGTGGAAGACGATCGCGAAGATCGTGGTGCCGACGGCGTTGTCCGGCATCATCACCGGCATCATGCTCGCGGTCGCCCGTGTGATGGGTGAGACCGCGCCGGTGCTGATCCTGGTGGGCTACGCGCAGTTCATCAACTACGACCCGTTCGGCGGCAACATGGCGTCGCTGCCCTTGTTCATGAACACCGAACGGCTGAGCATCAACGACATCGGCGAGGCCAGGGTGTGGGGCGCGGCGGTGACCCTGATCTTGATCATCACCGTGATCAACCTGCTGGCAACCGTGATCTCGCGGTTGACCGCCGTGAAGACGAAGTGAGGCGGCCATGGCCAAGCGCATAGACGTCAAAGACCTGAACCTGTTCTACGGCAAGTTCCACGCCGTCGACAGGGTGACCCTCTCCGTGCCGCCCCGCAACGTGACAGCGTTCATCGGGCCGTCCGGTTGCGGCAAGTCGACCGTGCTCCGCTCGCTGAACCGCATGCACGAGGTGATCCCCGGCGCCCGCGCCGAAGGTGAAGTCCTGCTGGACGGCGAGGACATCTACGCGTCCGCAGTGGACCCGGTGTCGGTCCGCCGGACGATCGGAATGGTCTTCCAGCGCCCGAACCCGTTCCCCACGATGTCCATCCGGGACAACGTGGTCGCGGGCCTGAAGCTGGCAGGCATGCGGGACAAGAAGAAGCTCGACGAGGTGGCCGAGCGCGCGTTGCGCGGAGCGAACCTCTGGGCCGAGGTGAAAGACCGGCTGAACAAGCCGGGCGGCGGCCTCTCCGGCGGTCAGCAGCAGCGTCTCTGCATCGCCCGCGCCATCGCGGTCCAGCCGGACGTGCTGCTGATGGACGAGCCGTGCTCGGCGCTGGACCCGATCTCGACGCTGGCGATCGAAGACCTGATCACCGAGCTGAAGAAGGACTACACGATCGTCATCGTCACCCACAACATGCAGCAGGCCGCGCGGGTGAGCGACCAGACGGCGTTCTTCAACCTCCTCGGCGTCGGCCAGCCCGGCAGGCTGATCGAGATCGACGACACCGAGAAGATCTTCTCCAACCCCAGCGAGAAAGCAACTGAGGACTACATCTCCGGCCGCTTCGGCTGAGTCCCGGCGTGGGGGGAATGCGGGCCGCCAGGGGCAACCCTGGCGGCCCGTTGTTTATGAGTAGATCAGTTGGGCGCTTCTGTCTTGTCGTAATTGGAATCCGCTACGCCCGATTGGCGGTACCGTTCACGACACGAACTTGCGGCACAAGTCCGGCTATTCACAGCGGTATGAATCGTGGTCGCGAATTCGGATCATGTGGGACGAAGCGTGCACAGTGAACACGAATCAAAGATGATCTTGTGCTCGGGGTGGGTGCAAAGGTTGTGCCGCAAGGAATCGTTGTAGTCCGCAGTGGATGCTGCCGACCTGCGTTTCCGGTGTGGATCGGGACTCCGGCCGTTTGGCTGATCGTCAATTACGCCGAATGCCGCTGGTAAGTGTCGATCACTCATCCGGGGCATTATGTGTCCTGGATCACTACCTCGGGTGTGAATGGCTGGATTTGCCGCGTGTGGGGGTTACGGACCGCTTTCAAGTAAGGACCAAGTGGGTGGAAGTGGTCGGGCGGTAGGGACACGCTGGGTGGTCGGTTGATACCGTGCGGTCAGATCCGGCGCTACCCAAGGGGTTCTCATGTACGAGGATGAGAAATCAGGCGTTCCGGCGGCTTGGAATGATCGTGCGCGCGCCGCGATGGATCAGATGCTCGAGAACATGAAGAACTTCAAGGTCAGCGCGGCATCCGGCCAGTTCTCGGTCTCGCCGGCGTGCGGCGAGGATCTGCTGAAGGTGATCCGGATGCTGCAGGACTGGCTCGGCGGCGGCCACGCGAACACCCTCGACCAGAAACCGATGCTCGGCGGCAGTTACGGCGCCCGCGCGATGGCGCCTTTCGTCCAGCAGATCGCATCCGACCAGCAGGGCTTTCTCACGCAGCTCACCCGGCTGCGCGATGTGCTTTCCGACGCCGAGAACGGCGTGCGGCAGGCAATGGCCAACTACCGGCAGAACGAGCACGCGGTCGCAGGCACTTTCGGTAAATAACGAAAAGAGGTGGCCATGCCGAACGAGTCCGACGGCGTCTACGTCGACGACCTGGGCACGGTGGGCACCACCGGCCGGGCCGAGCTCGCTGTCTCCGGTCTGATCGCCAAGATCGCCGGGCACGTCACCATCGCGCCACGGCCACATGAGAGTGCAGGCACCCGACAGGCGCCGATGCCCGAAGGCGTGCTGTACGAGAACATCGACCACCCCACGCTCAAGGCGATGGTCACCGAGAACGTCGATCCCGACCAGGTCGGCGTGCTGGCCAGCGCGTGGCAGAAGGCCGGCGCCAAGCTGACCCAGTTCCAGGACGACGTGACCGGCGCGATCAACAGCAGCCGGGATGACTGGCAAGGTGCGGCAGGGGAAGCCGCCCGTGAGTTCATGATCAGTGTGGGACGGTGGATCGGCGACGCGGGCCGGGGTGCCGAGCTGGCAGGCAAACAGGCCGCCAAGCACTCCGAAGCCTTGGCAGCGGCCAAGAACGCGATGCCGGAACCGGTTTCGTTCGATGTGGACGCCGCGAACGCCGAGCTGCGCCAGATCACCGACCCGATCACGTGGCTCTCGCGCTACGCCGACCACATGAAGGCCTACGCCGCCCAGAAAGCCGCTCAGCAGCGGGCCGCCGAAGTGGTCGCGACATACGACGCCGCACTGGCCGAGTCATCCACGATGCCCGCTTTCGCGCCTCCGCCCGTCATGGCAGGCGCGGGCGCGCCGATGCCTAGGACGCCGCAGGACGGCACATCGCCTATGTCCGCGTCTTCCAGTGTGCCCACGCCGATCAAATCGCCGGAGAGCGTGATTCCCGACGAAGCCCCGCCACAGGCTGCTGCGGCCGTGCCCATGGCGGGCGGCTTCGCGGCGATGCCGCTCGCGACACCCAGCGCCAGGTCGGTCGAACACGCCGTACCGGGAGCGCTGGCTGCTGAGAACTACCTGCTTGAGGGCGACGGGACGTTCGGGACCAAGCCGACGACTCCACCGGTGATCGGCGGATGACTGATTCGTTCACGCTGTCGCTCGCGGCGGTGGACATCCTGGCCGAGGCGCTTGGCGTGGACTGCCGCCGTTATCCGTTCCAGCTGCCCGGAATCGGCGACTTCGTCGACGATCGCGTGCGGATCGCACGGGCGGTGTTCGCGGATCTGACGCGACGCGGACTGGTCCGCAACGACCAGTTGAACCCCGACGTCGCGGAGGGGCTGCGGCTGATGTCCCGCTATCGCGTCTCGATCGCGGTACTGGGCACGTTGGACGACGAAAGTCCGTTGTACGCCAGGGTATCCACTGACGGCGAGCGTGGCTTGCTGGTCATCCAGGACGGCCAGATGTTCCGGTTCGAGTTCATCCGGCCGGAATCCTTGGCGCGCACCGCGGTCAGCCTGTTGCCAAGACTCCGCCCAGGGCACGGGCAATCGGTCACGATCGCGGCGAAATCCGCTGCCGCGGAGGAAAAACGCGAAGGCTTCGGCCGTGAGGTGCGGCCGGCGCGTACCGCGTCACAGGCGCAATTGATTGCAGCGCAAGAGATGCTGCGCAAGCCGAGAACCGGCGCCGGTTACTTCGTTGTGTCCGTTATGGACAGAGACGGCCGTGAGACAAGCGCACCGGGCCTGAGCTGGCTGGACACCGAGGACGGCCGGTACATGGCGCAGGCGCACCCGGACGATGGCGGCGGGACGTTCGCCCCCGCCGACACCATCCGCCTGGTGCAACAGCTGGAAAACCTGATGGACTCGCTGGCTTAGAGCTCGTCGGTGTCGTAGCCCGGCATCTTGCCGGTCACCACGAACACGACCCGGTTGGCGACCGACACCGCGTGGTCGGCGAACCGCTCGTAGAAGCGGCCAAGCAGTGTCACGTCGACCGCCGCGGCCACACCGTGGTCCCAATTGCGGTCCATCAACACCGTGAACAGGTGCCGGTGCAGGTCGTCCATCTCGTCGTCGGTTTCGTCGAGCGCACGCGCCAGGTCGATGTCCTGCGTCCGGATGACCTGCTCAGCCTGTTGCGCCATCTTGCACGCGACTTTGCCCATCTCGGCGAAGTAAGGCTTCACCGCCTCCGGCAGCACCGGGTTGGGGTGACGGCGGCGCGCGGCCTTGGCCACGTGCAGCGCCAAGTCGCCCATCCGCTCAAGGCTTTCCGCCGCGTGGATGACCGCGAGCACGGTCCGCAGGTCGGTCGCGACCGGTGCCTGCAACGCCAGCAACGCGTATGCCGATTCTTCAGCCTTCGCGCGGGCGTCATCGACCTTCGCGTCGTCGCCGATCACCTGCTCGGCCAGTGCCAGATCAGTCTCCAGCAAGGAACGAGTAGCCAGCGACATCGCGTCGCCGACCATGGAACACATGTCCGCCAGCTGATCGGCAAGTTGTCCGAGCTGGTCCCGGTAGGCCTCACGCATGGCGACAGCCTACGTGCAGGTGTCTGTTCTTACCGAATCCTCACGTGAACCGTGGGTGAACCACGGCCGACATCTAGGCGCAACCCTCGTCGCCCGCGTTGACGGTCGAGAGGTTCTTCGGTACCTCCGGCGCTGGTGGCGGGGCCTGGGTGTTCTGCCCGCCGGGGGTGCCCTGCGACGGGTTCTGGATCTTGCCGCCGAAGTCCTGGCCGAGCAGCAACATCACCGCGCCACCGAGCGAGTCGTCCTTCTCCAGCTTCGAACCGGGCACCGCCGCGGACACCGTGGTCGCCGCGTTGAGGTCCGTGCCGTACTTGACGACCGTGTTCGGGACCTTGATCCCGGACTCGACCGCTTGCAGCACCACGAAGCCCTGGTTGCGCAGCGCGGTCTGGGCACGCCTGCCGTCGCCGTCCTTCGCGCCGGAGTTGAGCACCTGCACCTTCACCGACTTCGGGTCGACGATCTGGCCTTGCTGGTTCTGCAACGATTCCGGCGGCGTCTGGCCTGCTTGTGCCTGTGGCGCACTGTCCGGCTGCTCGCTGGGCAACGGCACCTTGTTGATGATCGCGTTGAACAGTGCCCTGTTGTCCTTCTCCCGCAACACTTCGTTGCCGCGGCTGTTCGGATCGCCCACCGTGGGCACCGTGATGAACGTGACCTTGCCCGCGCCGACGCTCTGCAGCGAACGGCCGAGGGTGATCAGCTGGTCGGTGTCGATGCCCTCACCGAAGGTCGCCTTGGTGAACGCGCCGACGAACCCGCTGAGCTTGTTGGGATCGAGCAACACCTGACCGGACATCGCCTTGCGCAGCAACGAGGACAGGAACCGCTGCTGGCGCTTGATCCGGCCGTAGTCCGAGGTCTTGTCGCCTTCCTTCGAGGTCGGGCTGTCCCTGACGTGCCTGGCACGCACGAAGTTCAGCGCCGCGTCGCCGGCCAGCGTGACGTTCTGGCCGGGCTTCTCGATGATCCAAGTCTTCAACTCGATGTCGTACATCGGCCTCGACGCGCACACCTCGACGCCTTGAACGGCGTCCACCATGTCCTTGAAGCCGTGGAAGTCGATGCCGACGAAGTGGTTGATCTTCAGGCCGGTGAGGTTCTGGATCACCTTGGTGACGCACTTCGGCCCGCCGACCATGAACGCGACGTTGATCTTCTGGTTCGCGAGCGGCTTGGCCACCTCGCCGTACTCACGGGTCTTGGCGTCGTACTTCTCGCACGCCGGGATCTGGACTTCCAGATCACGGGGGAACGACACCATCACGACGCGTTTCCGGTCCTTGGGCACATGCGCGATCATGATCGTGTCCGAACGCGCGCCCTTGACCTGCGCGGCGGTGCCGACACCGTCCTCGGCCTCCGCGCCTTCGCGCGTGTCCGAACCGACCATCAGGAAGTTCTCGTCACCCAGCTGCGCGGCGCCGTCCTTGATGTCCGACGAGTTCTGGTCGAGCGCGGCGACGTCGTTGAACTGACCGTCGATCCATTCCTTGCCGCCCCACACGATGCCGGTGCCGACGAGCAGAACCGCGGCAATGGACGCGGCGGCTATCCGGCCGGACCGAACCAGCCGGTTGGTGGGTGGCTTGCGCGTGCCCCCGCCGCCGGTCGCCTCGCGCTCCGGCTCTGGGGGATCGACGTGCTGTGTGCGTTCGACGGGATCGACCACTGGCCGTTCGTTCACCGTGGGAAGATCGGCCAGTTCACGGTCGAGGGTGCCTGCTGCCTGGGTTTCTGCGAGGACGTCAGGCTCTTCGTCGCCCTCGCTTTCCCCTTTTAGCCACGGCATCAAGCGCTCGCGCTTTTCCTTCTTTAGTCGTTCCTCTTCGGCGAGTTCATCGTGCACCGCGGAGAAGCGCGCGAGGGTGGCGTCCACCCGGCGGATCTCCTTGACAGGCTCGGAGATGGCCTCCATCTCCGTGGTCATGCTGATGGCGTCGATCTCGCGGCGCGGCGGCAGCGGCTTGCGCTCCTTCGGCGGCGCCGGGCGCTTCAACGCGGGCGGGACCTGCCCGTTGCCGTTCGCTGGGTGCTCTTCCGGCTCGGCCGCAGGCGCCTGCGGGATCGGCAGCTGGGCCGACATCTGGCCGACCGGCCTTGGCGGACGGCCGTTCTGATCCGCGTTCGGCACGGGAAGCTGCTGGGACGGCTGCGGTACCGGCAGTTGCTGGGACGGCTGCGGCGGGCGCTGGGGCCGCTGCTGCTGGCCGGTGTGCCCGTTGGCCGGCTTGGCAGGCGCCGGGAGCGCCGCCGAGTTCTGAGGTATCGGCCGTGGGCCTGAGGTGTGCCCGCGCGGGGCAGGCGGGACCTTGGCGGCCGCGACCTGAGCTGCGGGTATCGAATATGTACCGGATGCTTGCGCGACTGGCCTCGGGGCCGGGTTCGGCGGCATCGGACGCTGTCCAGTCGCGTCACGCGACGGAATGGGCCGTTGTCCAGTCGCCTGCTGCCCGTTGGGCGGCGGCGCGGACGGCGGTTGCGGGGCGCGGCCACGGGGTTCAGGGCGCGGCATCTGCTGCGACATCTGCTCCGGACGCGGCTGAGCCTGCCTACGTGGCGGCGCGGCGCGGCGCTGTGCCTCCGGCGGAGGGGGCGGCGGTGCCTGCGGTGCCTTCGCCTGCTCGGCTTCGCGTGCTGCCCGTTGCGGGGCACGCGCCTGCGTCTGCGGTACCGGTTGACTCGCTGCGGGCGCACCGTTGACCTGCGGAATCGGCAGGTCTGTTCGCGACGTGTGGCGCTTGACCAGGTCCGAGACGCTGACGCCGCCCGAGTCCTCCATTGACCGTCTGCGACGGCGTGGCTGCTGTTCGGGTGACGCTTCCTCGGTCGAGTGACGACTGCGGCGAGCACCGGTGCCGTACGGGCGATCTTCGTCGGGCACCAGGTCTCCCTCCAATCTCAGTCACGTCACGATATCAACACGGCCCCGCTTGTCCAGACGCGCCGGGGAGCTCAAGTGTTGCAGACCGACAGTGGTCGTTGCCCAGCGATAGTACGGGCGGTGTCCACTGTTGACGACAGGCCGACGAACTTTGTTTACGTTCAGTACGCGGAATCGCGCAGGCTGCTAGGCCGAACGGGGGACGTCGCCCGCTAGTAGACCAGGGCCTTCGACTCGGTCACGGCCCGTCGCCCGGCCGCGGGGCCTGCCAAGAACGTTCTTCCGCCGACGCGGTACGCGACGGCGTTTCGTCCGGATTGCTTGGCGGTGTACAGAAGTCCGTCCGCCTGGCGCAGTTGGCGCTCCGGGCCGGAACCAAGGCTGAGGGTCGGCTCGTGGGCGATCCCGATGCTGACGGTCACCCGCAGCCCGAGAACGATCTTCGACCAGGGATAGCTCTCGATCTTGATCCGGGCGGCCTCGGCCATCGCGACCGCGGTCGAGCCGTCGACACCGGGCAGGACCAGCGCGAACTCCTCGCCGCCGTACCGCGCGCAGAAAGCGTCCTCCGGCAGGCCGTCCTGCAGCAGATCGACGACCCGTTGCAGCACCCGGTCGCCGATCAGGTGCCCGAAGGTGTCGTTCACCTGCTTGAACCAGTCCAGGTCGACCAATGCGACGGCAAGGCCGCCGACCATGGTGTGGCGGTCAGCGAGCAACGTGACCAGACGCTGGTCAAGATAACGGCGGTTGTAGCTGGCAGTCAGGCTGTCGCGGATGCTCTGCTCCCGGGCTTCGGCGTGCTCACGGCGCAACCTGTCGACTTCCCGGCGCAGCTGCTCGGGGATGCGCGGCGCTTCGGTCTTGTCGGCGTGGATGAGTTCGAGTGCGGAGCGGAGGTGCTGGTAGGCCTGGCGCCACTGGCCGCGCGAGGCCAGCAAGGTGGCGATCGACTCGTGCAGCTGGACAAGAGACGTGCCGTCTGGCGTGTTCGCGCCGCCTGTGTCCTCGTGCACGGCCCACTCCGGCGGGTCTGACACGGGCTCAGGCTCGGCGATATCGCGTCCGAGTCCGGTCACCGCCTTCACCTCCCTCAAGTATCTCTGTCGACCGGTTGGCGGCCCGGCTTGAGACACTGAGGGCAGGTGTATACAGAAATCCCTCATCTGGTGGATGAACGACTGCTCCAACCCAGTGATGGCGTGTGACACGCCTCGCAGTCGTCTTCAGTTTTGGCGGAGGCAAGGCATAAAGCCGTAAACGGTGCCGTCGAGCACCACGATCCGCTCGGATCCGATCTGATCGCCGAGTTTCTGGCCGTCCCGGCTGACAGTCAGCGAGACAGCGACGACATACACGTCACCGCGCGGCCGATCTGCCCCTTCGGGCACCCATTTCGTGTCCGGCCGCAACGTGGACAACGTCGGTTCGACGGTGATGGTGACACCGGCGAGTTCGCAGATGCGGTCGGTGAAGTCGGGGTGTTGCGTGCGGCGCAGGAAGTCCTGTTGGGCGGCTGGTCCTCGCTGCGCGGCGGCGTCGAAGTCGGTGAAGTACTTGACGATGAGGTCCTTGGCACCCACATCACCGGCGACGGGCCTGCCGTCGACCGCGGCCGAGCAGCCCGCCAGCAGCGTGACCACTGCGAATGCCGCTCGCATGGCTAGGAATTTATCGCCTTGGCGAGCTTCGCGGGTGCCTGCATGTGGGCAACGTGGCCGAGGTCGTCGAGCAGCAACAGCTCGGCTCCGATCGTGTACGCCAGCGTCTCGGTTGGCCTGCCGAACGGCATAGTGCCGACATTTTTGGCCCCGAGAACAACCTTGGCCGGCGCCTGTGGCGGTGTCACTTGGTCGTAGTCGATGTCGTACGCGAGCATGGCCTCAAGTTCCTGGATGGCCGACGGTACGAACGGCAACTGCGACCGCCACATCCGGTTGCCGCGATAGCGCTCCAGGACATCGGGCGGCGTCGGCGACACGTCAGTGACCAAGATCTCCATGGCGGCGTCGAGGTCGCCTGCCTCGACTGCCCGCTTTGCCCGTTCCACTGCCGTGCCAATGAAAGCTTTGAGTTGATGACCCGTCGCGATGGGCTCGTACAGGATCACGCTGTGTAGATCGTCGCGCTGTTGCGCGGTGAGCAACGCGATCACGGCGCCATAGCTGTGGCCGAAGAGAATTGAGCCGGGCCCAGCTTCGTCGAGAATGCGGTGCAGGTCCTCGATCTCTGTTTTGACGCTGTAGTCCGCGTTGAGGGCGATGCCATTGCGGCCACGGCGATCCCTCGCGATCACTTGATGGCCGGTGGAGACGAGTTCGGTACGGACGTCGTTCCACTGCGCCGCATCGGCGAGGACCCCGTGCACCACGACCATGGCCATGTTGAAAGGAACCCATTTCGGCGGTGAAGCATGCCGTGACGCGTGTCACTAGCCGCCGGAGTGCATGACATCCGCGCCCACGGGGACGGCGCGGTCGTCCGGATCGTCGAGCCAGCCGTCCGGCAACGTGACCTTCCCGGGTGAACCCTGACGCCCGCGCGGGCCTTCGGCGTCAGCGGGGAAAGGCGCGTCGTGGTCCAGTTGCGTGATCAGATCCTCGATCTGCCCGACGGTGTCGACCAACGCGAACTGCTGGCGCAGCTCGGATCCGATCGGGAAACCCTTGAGATACCACGCCATGTGCTTGCGCAGGTCGCGAATGCCCTTGTCCGGACCGAGATGCTCGGCGAGCAGCAGGGCGTGCCGGTGCAGGATCCGGGCGACAGTGCCGAGATTCGGGGCGTCCGGAATCGGCTCACCCCGCAGCGCTGCCTGAAGTTCAGCGAAAAGCCAAGGCCTGCCAAGGCAACCACGCCCGACGACGACCCCGTCGCAGCCGGTCTGCGCCATCATCTTGATGGCGTCGTCGGCGCAGAAGATGTCGCCGTTGCCCAGCACGGGAATGGTCGTCACGGCCTCTTTCAGCATCGCGATCTTCGACCAGTCAGCGGTGCCCGAATACCTTTGCGCGGCCGTGCGCGCGTGCAACGCGACCGCTTGCGCCCCTTCGGCTTCCGCGATCCGCCCGGCGTCAAGGAACGTCTGGTGCTCATCGTCGATGCCGACCCGGAACTTGACCGTGACCGGCACATCGCCCGCGGCGTCCACGGCAGCCTTGACGATGTCCCCGAAGAGCTTCCGCTTGTAAGGAAGAGCGGCCCCGCCGCCCTTCTTGGTGACCTTGGGAACCGGGCACCCGAAGTTCATGTCGATGTGGTCGGCCCGGTCCTCGCCGACGATGATCTTGGTGGCCTCGGCGATGGTGGCCGGGTCGACGCCGTAGAGCTGGAGCGACCGCGGGTTCTCGTGCTCGCCGAAGGTGATCATGTGCATGGTCTTCTCGTCGCGTTCGACGATGGCCCGAGCAGTGATCATCTCGCAGACGTACAGCGAGGTGGAGCTGCCGAATTCGCGGCAGAGCTGCCGGAACGCCACGTTGGTGATCCCCGCCATCGGCGCGAGCACGACAGCGGGATCGACCTGGTAGGGGCCGATTTTCAACGACGGAGTTCCAGCATTCACGTCCCTAAGGCTAGCGGTTACAGTCATGGTGCTACCGTGGTAGTACCGGACGAGCTATCATCAGGCCATGGCGGTGGAGAAGTTGAGTGTGTCCCTTCCGGACATCGTCGCGGCGCGAGCTCGGCGAGCAGCTGACCGGGCAGGCGTGCCGTTGTCGGCGTGGCTGGCGCAAGCCGCCGAGGCTGCTGCGGATCTTGCCGAGGCTCAGGCCGCCGCGCAGGAGTACGCGGCCAGGTTCGGTGAGCCGGATCCCGCTGAGCTGGCACAGATTCGTGCTCAGCTCGCGGAAGTGGGTGTCGGTTCGCCTGAGTCGCCGGAGGAGGCTTCGGCGCGTGCGGATGCTCTGGCCCGGCTTCTGGGATTGCCGAACGAAAGGCGAGCCGGTTGAGTGCTCGTGGTCTGATCTTGGATGCCGGGGCGCTGATCCACGTCGAAGGCAATCCCAGGGGACGCGTCTACGGGGCTTGCCGTGATGCTCTTGACGCGGGAACACCTGCGCTGTTGCCAACAGTCGTACTCGCACAGGTGTGGCGGGCGAGTCCCAAGCAGGCCCCGGTCTCGATGCTTCGCCGGATGTGCCGGTCCGTCCCGTTCACCGAGGATGTCGCGGAAGCAGTCGGCCGCTTGCTCGCGTTGGCTGGTACGGCTGACGTTGTCGACGCAGCCGTTGTCATTGCCGCGATTAGCCACGGCGGTGCCGTGCTCACCTCGGATCCTGGCGACCTTGGGAAACTCGCGAACGCTGCCGGTGTACAAATACCGCTGATTACCGTCTGATCGTTGTTGTCACTGTGTTGACTTCGGGCACTTGATCCGGCGGGTCACAGCTCCGGCAGCGGCTCGCCCACGAATGGCTCGCGTCCCTCGGCCAGCCAGAACACATAACCCCTCAGGTACGCCTCCATGCCGTTGTCCAGGTACGCCACGAGGTCAAGCGCTCCGTTCGCCGCTTCGACCTCTTCGTGTACCTCGCTGATGGACCACTTGTCGGCCAGCTTGATCGCCCATTCCCTGAGTCGCCCGCGATCAGCCCACCACTCGCGCACCGACGTCGGCGTCCAGTAGTCGTCACCGTCGGCGGCGTAGCCTTCCCACGGGTCGTCGATCGCCGCGTCGAGCACGCGCCTGACCTCGTCTGGATTCTGCGGCTGGCGGTAGATGAACTCCCGGCCATGGTCGTCGTCATACATGACGTGTTGTGGCGCGACCAGCCTGCCCGTCCAGCAGTTGTCGGTCGTGGCTCCGTAGAACGGGCCTGGGGTGTTGCGCCAATTGCGCTCCTCCCAGACGCCTTTGAGGTTGTCGGCTATGACGGGTAAGGGATTCCAGTACACGCGCCGGATCCTGCAACCTCCACTGGGCTTGAAGTCAAGCCCACGGCCCGACGCCGGAGATGCGGTCCGGCTTGATCCGGCCGATCAGCCCGGTCGGTGAGAACCTGTTGGGGAACGGGAAATCCGTGCCCAGGTACCGATGCGACTGCTTGTCCATGAACGCGGCCCACTCGTCGACGATACCCGGACCGTGGAACGTGACCGTGCCACGGACGATCAGGTGCTGGCGGAGTCCATGCGGGTCGTTCCGGTCATCCTCGATCATGACGGTGATCCGTGGGTCGCGGCGCAGATTCCGGGTCTTCACACGGAAGTCCTCCACGCCGAAGAGCAAGTCATCACCGTCCCTCGACACCCACATCAAGCTCGTTTGCGGCGTGCCATCCGGGTTGATGGTGATGAAGGTGGCGTAGCGGTCGGTCTCGAAGAGCCGGTAGGTGCTCGGCGGAAGCGTCGTCATGATCAGCAGCTTAGGAAGCCGATGGACACCCATCGGTACCCTGGGAACCGTGGGTGACTTTACTGGTGGGGACGTATTTCTGGCCGACTGCCCGGCCCGGCTGGCCGTCGAGATCATCACCGACAAATGGGCGGTGGTCACGTTGTACGGGCTCAGTCGCGGCCCACGCAGGCACGGCGAACTCATTGATCTCATCGGCGGCATCTCGAAGAAGATGCTGACCCAGACCTTGCGACGGCTCACCGAACACGGGCTCGTCACGCGCATCGCGTACGCGGAAGTACCACCGCGAGTCGAGTACGCCCTGACCGAACTCGGCACCACCTTGATGACACCGATCGAAATGCTCACCAAGTGGGCGGAACAGAACGGCGCCGCCGTCGTCGCCGCCCAGGAAGCCGCATCAGCTCAGTGAGCGTCGGGATTGCGGGCACGGCTGGGCGCCACCCGGTCGGGTTCGTTGGGCTGCTTGGGATACACCGGTGGCCACGGCGCGTCCATCAACCCAGCAGCCATGTCCCGGGAATGCATCTCCAGCAACGGTTCCAACGACTGCGGACGCATCGACTCCCACGGATCTCCCAGCGAAGCCAGCCGCTCGGGCACCGAAGCCAACGTCAACGACTCCGGCGAAATCGAGTCCACTTCGGACCAGAACAGTGGCGCCGAAACCGGCCCGGTCACCTTGTCCCGCACCGACCACGCACCGAAAACCGTCTTGTGCGGGGCGTTCTGGTTGTAGTCCACGAAGATCCGCTCGCCCCGCTCCTCCTTCCACCACGCCGCCGTGATCAGGTCCGGACGACGACGCTCCAACTCGCGGGCCACCGCCACTGCCGCTGACCGGACCTCGTAGGAGTTCCACCGCGGCTCAAGCCGCATGTACACGTGCAGTCCACGCTTCCCGGTCGTCTTCAGGTACCCCTCAAGCCCCAGCGACGACAGCAACGCCCGCAGCTCGTGAGCGGCTTCGACGGCCTGTGCGAACTTGGTCCCGGGCTGCGGATCGAGATCCAGCCGCAGCTCGTCCGCGAAATCGGGGTTCGCCGCCGTGAACGGCCACACGTGAAAACCGAGGCACCCGAGGTTCACGGCCCACGCGACATGCGCGAGGTCCGCGATGACCAGGGCGTTCGACGGCGTCCCGTTCACCGTCTGGACGACGGTCGTCTCCAGCCATGGTGGGACCTTCTCCGGCACGCGCTTCTGGAAGAACGACGGCCCGCCCGCGCCGCGCGGGAAGCGCTGCATCAGCACCGGCCGCCCGCCCATTGTGCGCATCAGCGGCTCGGCCACCGCCAGGTAGTAGTTGACCAGGTCGAGCTTGGTCTCGCCGCGAGCAGGGAAGAACACCCTGTCCGGGCTGGATACCGCCACCTCACGTCCAGCGACCTGCATGTTCCGGACGCTACCGGGCAGAATCGACGTGTGCGAGCGAGTCGGTTGCTTTCGGTCCTCCTGCTGCTGCAGGCCAGGGGCCGGATGACCGCGCAGGAACTGGCCGACGAGCTGGAGGTCTCGGTCCGCACGATCTACCGCGACGTGGAGTCGCTCAGCGCCGCGGGCGTGCCGGTGTACGCCGACCGTGGGCCAGCGGGTGGTTACCAGCTGCTGGACGGGTACCGCACCAAACTGACCGGGATGACCACAGCCGAAGCCGAGACGTTGTTCCTCGCCGGCCTGCCTGACCAGGCCAAACAGCTCGGGCTCGGTGAGGTGCTCGCGGCCGCGCAGCTCAAGCTGATGGCCGCGTTGCCGCCCGAGCTGCGCGAGCGAGCTCAGTCCATCCGGGAACGGTTCCTGCTCGACGCACCCGGATGGTTCCGGGAGGGCGAAGCCGCGCCCTATCTCTCCACTGTCGCCGCGGCCGTGTGGGAGCAGCGGCGGATCTCGGTGCGCTACCGGCGGTGGGGCAACGCGGAGGTGGACCGCCTGCTGGAACCGCTCGGAGTCGTGCTGAAGAACGGAACCTGGTACCTAATCGCTGCGAGCAAGGGCGAGCCGCGCACCTACCGGGTGTCGAGAATCCTCGCGCTGGAGCCGACGGATCAGAAGTTCGACCGGCCCCAGGACTTCGACCTCGGCAAATACTGGGAGGTCTCCGCCGAACGCGTGCAGGACACCCTGTGGAAAGGCGAAGCCACGGTCCGTCTTTCGCCAACCGGCCGCAAGATGGCGTTCCTGCTCGGCCCGGTCGTCGGCCGTGCGCTGCGTGATCACGAAGCCGAGCCCGACGAGGACGGCTGGATCACCGTCACCGTTCCCATCGAGACGAACATGCACGCCCTGCACGCCATCCTGCAGCTCGGCGCGGACGCGGAAGTCCTTGAGCCACAGGAACTCCGGGACATGTTCGTGAAAGCGGCCGCTGATCTCTCGCGGCTGTACTCCTAGCCGACGTCCCGAGCCATCAGGTCCTCTTCGGTTTCCCGGCGTACCAAGGGGCGGGCCCAGCCGTCGCGCACACCGACGATCGGTGGACGGCAGACCTGGTTGTAGTTCGAAGCAAGTGAATGGTGGTACGCGCCGGTCACGGGCACCGCGAGCACGTCACCCGCGTGCACGTCAGCGGGAAGTGAGACGTCTGTGGCGATCACATCTCCTGCCTCGCAGTGCCGTCCGACGACCGAAACGGTCCGAAGTGGAGCCGTGGAACTCCGGCCGGCGAGCCGAACCAAGTAGCGCGCGCCGTACAAGCTGGCCCGCATGTTGTCGCTCATCCCGCCGTCCACCGCGACATAGGAGCCCTTCACCGTGACGACACGGTAAAGCGTGATCCCCGCGTTGGCGACGAGGGCTCGGCCCGGCTCGATCGTCAACTGTGGCGCGGGCAGCCCGAGCGTGGCAGCCGTGTAGTTGACGGCGACCTGAACCCGTTGGGCGTACCCGACGAGGTCGAATTCCTGTTCACCAGGCAGGTACGGCACCGCGTGACCGCCGCCGAGGTCCAGTGACCGCGGCACGATCCCGTGCTGGTCCCGGATCTGGCCGATGAACTCGACCATCCGCCGGGCGGCGAGCTCGAAACTGGCCACGGACTTGATCTGCGAGCCGATGTGGCAGTGCAGTCCGTCCAGCCGCAGGCCTGGCTGCGCCAGCACGGCCGACACCGCGGTCATCGCCTCCCGCAACGGGAAGCCGAACTTCTGGTTCTCCACCCCGGTCGCGATCGCCTTGTGCGTGTGCCCGTCCACTCCCGGCGTCACCCGGATGAGCACACGCTGCGGATGTCGTGCCAGCGAGCCGAGCTGTTCGATCTCGTCGAGCGAGTCGACCACGATCCGGCCGACCTCGTAGCCGAGCGCCGCCTTCCAGTCTTCGGTTGTCTTTACGTTGCCGTGCAGCAGGATCCGCTCGGCTGGGAAGCCGACGGCGCGCGCGACCGCCAGCTCACCGGCTGAACACACATCCAGCGAGAAACCCTCCTCGGCCATCCAGTGCAGCACTGCACGGCAGGTCAGGGACTTACCCGCGTACGCGATCTCGAAGCCGGGCAACGCGGCCCGATAAGCCTGGCAGCGGCGCCTGACCTCGTCCTCGTCGAGGATGTAGGCGGGGGTGCCGAACCGTGCGGCGAGTTCGTTCACCGAGATGCCTGCGATGGACAGTCCCTCGGCTGTGGCGCTGGCACTGCGTGGCCAGACGTCCGGCTCCAGCTTGGTCTGCAGCGATCGACCTATACTCGGGAGCACATCTGTGAGAGTCACGTCCCCAGAACAGCGTCATTCAGCCGTTCCGGCCCCGGGCACGACGCGGTCATGATGACCAGAGGGGACTTGTTAGCGCGGTCTTGACGCCTCGAGTGACGGCGACCACTCAGAAGTTCTTGGCGATATCACGTGCTTTCTCGTGTGCTGTCCGGCGATCGGCGTCGCCGGTCGTGGTGACCAGATCCGGCCGGAACTGGATCTCGGTGATGTCGTGCACACCGGCCCAGCGCAGCCAGTTGTCCAGGTACGGCCGCTGGAAATCGGCTCCGAACGACGGTGGCAGCCCTTCGCCGTACACCGCGCTCGTGTAGATCACCGCAGCCTTCTTGCCCTGTAACAGGCCGGTGTAGCCGTGCTCGGGATCGAACGAGAACACCATGCCCGGCTGGCTGACGACGTCGATGAACTGCTTGAGGATGTACGGCACCGTCGCGTTCCACATCGGAACGCTGAACAGGTACCTGTCGGCGGCGTTGAACCGCTCGAACGTCCGGATCACCGCGTCCCATGCGTCGCCAGAGGGCTGCTGACCGGCGAACACAGCCATCTTCGCCGCTGCGGCCGCTGGACCGAACTCAGGCAGCGTGCCGTCCCACAGGTCAAAGGTGACGATCTCGTCTTCCGGATGCGTTTCCTCATACGTGTCAAGGAAA
Source organism: Kibdelosporangium aridum (assembly GCF_900176515.1). GTDB lineage: Bacteria > Actinomycetota > Actinomycetes > Mycobacteriales > Pseudonocardiaceae > Kibdelosporangium > Kibdelosporangium aridum. The sequence goes on along the minus strand of NZ_FWXV01000002.1, from coordinate 1,010,136 downwards.
GTACGTGCGATCGCCAACGACTCGGACGCCTCGCCGCGTGGTGAGGCGGATATGTGCAACACAGTGCTCACGACTGACCTCTCGGTAGAAACGGACTTCGGTCCGGTTTCTTCAAGATTAGCGGACTACGGTCCGCTTGTCGCGCCGGTGAGGACCAGCTTGGTCAGTGCCACGGCACCTGAGGCGGCGCGTTCCGACGGGTAGTCGAGGGCTTTGTGCAGGTCAGCCGACAGTGGGGCGAGGATCGCGTGCGCGAGATAGTCGGCATCTAAGTCGGGACGGGCCTTGGCGAGCAGGATCGTCACGTGCCGATGCCAGAGCTGGTACGAGCCGATCCGATACCGAGCGCCTGGTGAGGCCGTCTCCGAGACGTGGATCAGATCGACATTGGCATCCAGGAAAGCCGCGTAGGCCTCGACGAACGCGATCAACCGGACATCGGCGGGCGCGTCCGGGCCGAGCGGCGGCGGGCCGGACAGGATGGCCTGTTGCAGCTCGCGTTCCCGGTCGTCCAGCAGTGCGACGGCGAGGCCGGACTTGTCGCCGAAGCGGCGGAACACGGTGCCCTTGCCCACCCGGGCCTCGACGGCGACTTGGTCCATGGACACCCTGGTCACGCCGTGCTTCTCGAACAACTTCGCCGCGGCCTGGAGAATCTTTTCGCGGTTGCGGGCCGCGTCGGCGCGTTCTCTCGGCGGCGTGGCACCGATCTTCAGTAGCTCATCGTCAGGCACAAGGGGACTGTAGTCCGAATCAGTGCTTGCCTGCGTACTCAGCCAGCATGTGTGCGAACTCGTGAGTGACCTTGTGCAGCGCACGCCGGTAGATCCAGCCCATGCCAGGCACTTTGGGCCGGAACGACGTGTGCCAACGGATGTCCGTGCCTTCGCCGTTCGGCGTCAGGTCGATGTCGGCGCGGTAGTCCTTCAGGGCGAGGCCGGACAGCAGGGTGTAGCTGAACCGCTTGTCCTGCACCAGTTCGGCGACCTGTTCGCGCATCTTGTACCGGCCGGTGTAGAAGTTGCGGATCGCGCCGACGCTCTCCGGCTCTGGTGAGCTGGCCTTCTCCAGTTCGAACCGCTCGAGTTTCGACCAGACCGGCCAGGTCGAGCCGTCCCGTAAGAGCGCGTAAACGCGGCTTGGCGCGGCGGCCGAATGGGCGTTGACCTCGAATTCCTGCTTCGCCATGTACCAGATGGTACATGTACCATGTGGTTCAATGGTAGACGCGAAGCAACAGCTGTTGTCCGCGGCAGTGGACTACGTGGCCGAACACGGAGTCGGTGAGCAGAGCCTGCGGCAGATCGCCGCCGGGCTCGGCACGAGCCATCGGATGCTGATCTACCACTTCGGGTCCAAAGAAGGCCTGCTCGTGGAGATCATCAAGGCGGTCGAGGCACGTCAACGCGAAGTCCTCGCCGACTTGGCGCATGAACCGGGCGAATCGGCCGGGGACATGGCCCGCCGGTTCTGGCGGCGGATCTCCGATCCGGCGCTGTGGCCGAACGTCCGGCTGTTCTTCGAGGTCTACGGCCAGGCACTGCAGGGCCGGCCTGGGACGACGCACCTGCTCGACGACGTGGTCCACGCGTGGCTCGACCCGGTCATCGCCCTCGGTATCGCCCAAGGCCTGTCCGAACAGGACGCTCGGGTGACGGCGCGCCTGGGCCTCGCGGTGACTCGCGGCTTGCTGCTGGACCTGCTGGCCACGGGCGACCGCGAGGCCGTGGACGCCGCGATGGAGCAGTACATCGTGAGTTACGAGGCTCAGCTGCCCGGCCGGACCAGCCCGCTCTCATAGGCCAGTACGACGGCCTGCGTCCGGTCCCGAGCGTTGATCTTGGTGAACAACCGGGAGACGTATGTCTTGACGGTCGCCGGGGTGAGGTCCAATTCGGCCGCGATCTCGGCGTTCGTCCGGCCTTTCGCGATCAGCCTGAGCAACCGGCTGTCCTGTTCGGACAGTTCGGGCAGCTTGACGCCGCCGGGCAGTGCGACGGTGTCCAGCAGGCGCCGGGTGACCGAAGGGGAGAGCACGGCGTCGCCTGCGTCAATCGCCCTGATGGCCTCGATGACGTGCTCGGGCGGAGCGTCCTTGACCAGGAACCCGCTGGCGCCTGCGCGCAACGCGGCGTAGACGTTGTCGTCGTGGTCGTAGGTCGTGAGCACGAGGACACGAGTTTTGGTGTCCTCGGCCAGGATCTGACGTGCGGCTTCGATCCCGTCCACGCGCGGCATCCGGATGTCGAGCAGCACCACGTCTGGCTGTAGTTCCTTGGTGGCGGCAACGGCTTCGGCACCGTCAGCGGCTTCACCGACCACGGACAGGTCCGGTTCGGATTCCACCGCCATCCGCAGGCCCATCCGGACAATGGGCGCGTCGTCGCAGATCAGGACCGTGATCATGCCGGCACCGGGAAGATCGCACGGACTGACCAGCCGCCTTCCGGTCGTGGACCGGCGCGCAGCGCGCCACCGGCGAGTTCGGCCCGCTCTCGCATGCCGGTCACGCCATGACCAGGGTTTACCGAGCCGCCTTCGCCGTCGTCGGTGATCTGCAGTTCGAACACGTCCGGCCAGTACTTCACGCTGACTGTGACGGCTTTGGCACCGGAGTGCCGAATGACGTTCGTCAGCGACTCCTGCACGATACGGAAGGCCGCGGCGCCTGCCGTCAACGGCATTCGCACTGGTTCACCCTCGATCTGGACCTCGACGTCCAGGCCGGTCTGCCTGGCTTCATCGACCAATGTGGACAGATGGTCGAGGGTGCGCACGCTGCCCTCCTGCACCGAGTCGAGCAGCATCCTGGTCTCCGCCATACCTTTCCGGCCGACGTCCTCGATCTTGACGAGCGCGGCGACTGCGGCCTCGGGCTTGGTCTCGGCGATCTTGCGTCCGCCGCCCGCCAGCACGACCATGCCGCTCATCGTGTGCGCCAACATGTCGTGCAGCTCCCTGGCGATCCGGGCGCGCTCCTCCGCTGCGGCTTGTGCGGCAACAGCTTCTCGCTCGCGTTCCAGCTGTGCTGTGCGTTCTTCCAGCTGGGCGAGGTAGGCGCGTTTGGTCCGGTGGTAGCGGCCAAGGAACCAGGCTGTGCCGACCCAGCCGAACGCGAGCAATACCGTGATCGCGAAGTTCTGATGGGTCTCCTCGGTGACGAAGTAACCCATCAGAACGATCACGGCGGTGGTCGCCCCGATCAGGCCCAGCACCGTCTTCGTCGGCTCGACTTTGATCGAGTACGCCGCCAGTCCGTAGAGCCCGAACCACGTGATGAACAGCAGCGGGCCTGCGGACTCCCAGTGCCACAACAAAGAAGCGATGAACACGAATGCCGTGCCGAGGAAGATCGCCCGAGGAAAGCGGCGGCGCCAGATCAGCAGCACACTGCCGGCGACGGCGACGGTGACCGGGAGCCAGCGGCCCCAGAAGAGAGTGGTCAGCACGACAGCGAGGATCGCGGCGAGCGCGATGTCCTGGCGGCGTTCGGTCCACATGGGCTCCACCATAGGCCCATCAACCCCGGTCAACTCGAACCATCACCCCTGGTCAACTCCAAATTCGGACCACAGGCCGATGCCCCCGACCCACCCGAATTCGTAGCGTGGAACCACACAAACCAGTCGGGGGACCAGATGAGAAAACGCATCACCTTGGCCGTGTTGGCCCTGGCCGCGGCCACGTTGTCGAGCGCGCCCGCATCCGCGGCCCCGCGCGCCATGGAGGTCAAAGACGTCGTAGAAGTCAGGCAGATCCCGGAAACCCGGATCTCGCCGGACGGCAGACAGGTCGCCTTTCTGGTGTCCGAACCGTCCGTGACCGCGAACAAGGTGGTCAGCCGGGTCATGGTCGCCGACTTCGACCGACCGGACCGGGCCAGATCGGTCTACGCGGGTGAACGGATGACCAACCTCGGCTGGCACGGCGACTCGATCACGTTCCTGAGCGCCGTGGACGGTGCCGACGAGGTCTGGTCGGTGCCCGCTGCCGGTGGCAGACCGCGCAAGCTGATCGACGCGCCGGTCCCGGCCGTGCCGATCGGCGGACAGCGGTTCGCGTTCTACAACTCCTACACACCTGCCCATGACGCGAAGGTCCTTCGACACGAATGGTCGCCGGACGGCCGCAGCCTCGCGTTCATCACGCCGCACCTGGTGCAGCCGGACACCCGCGCCGGAGTGGTGTACGACGAGAACAAGTACGGCCTTCAGTCCATTGTGGAAGGACAGTACAGTTCGGCTCGGGTCGGCGTGTGGCTGTGGGAGGCAGGTCGGCCCCGACATCTGACCGATCTGGACCTCGGCCCACAGGGCGGTCTCGGGCCCTCGGTGACGTGGGCGGCCGATGGCAGCCGGTTGGAACTGGCCTTCCGAGGCAAGTCCTGGGTGATCGACGTCCGAACGGGCGCGCAGGTCAACGTTCCGTTGTCGAACCCGCCTGCGCCGCCGTCACTCGGCACCGACAACTTCAGTGCGTTCTCCTATGCGGGAAATCGAGCCGCCGCCGTCCGTCAGACCTGGTCTGCTCCGCCTCGACTGGTGGTGATCGACGGCCAGCAGGTCCGTGACGGCCACAATCCCAACGCGCATTTCGCCGGAGTGCGGTTCCGGCCGCCCGTCGCAGCACAGTGGACAGACGTACACGGCCACCAAGCCAGTGGGTACCAAATCGTTCCGCCACAGTGCCAGTCGACGAGATGCCCGGCCATCGTCGTCACACACGGCAGGGATGCCTCGACCAACCGCTTCATGTCCGACACCCATGAGTGGCAGTACCCGTCACAGCTGTTCGCTGCCAAGGGATACGTCGTACTGGGGGTCGACGAATCCGCCACCGCCCCGGGTGGACCAGGCAAGGACTGGCCGGAGACCTTACAAAACCTGTTGGAACCCGTCGCCATGATGGAAGCCGCGGTGCGGTCTGGCATCGACGCCGGCTTCGTGGACCCGAACCGCGTCGGCATCGCGGGCTTCAGCCGCGGCGCCGAGGTCAGTCAGCTCGCCGCAGCCCACTCCACGATGTTCAAAGCCGTCTCCGCAGGCGAAGGAGGCAACGGCACAGTCGGATATTGGCTCTTCGGAGCCCAAGCCCCGAACACAGAAGAGACGGCAAAGCGCACCTTCGGCGGCTCACCCGTAGACCCCAAAGCAGCGGAACACTGGCGGCAGTTCGCCGCGGACTTACGAGCCGCGAATATCCGCACACCGATGCTGCTGCAGGCAGCGTCGTTCAACGCAGTGGCGAGCATGGAACTCCGCGCCTACCTGAAAGCCCAAGGTGTCCCCGTGGACCTGATCGTCTACCCCGGCGAAACCCACCTCTTCCACCAACCAGCACACCGCGCCGCGGCAATGACCCAGAACTTGACCTGGTTCGACCGCTGGCTCACTGCACCGTGATCGGACGGCTGGCGATGCCGTCCGTCGACCCGGCGGACGGCATCGATAATCACTAGTGAGATCCGCCAGAGTGCTCAGCGAAAGCGGTGGCACCTCGGGGATCCGCGCTGTGCGGAGCGGAGCGAGCCTAGGCCCTCTTGCAGGTGAGGTGATCTGGTCCGTCGGGGTGTCACGTCGCCGGAGGTATCCCGGTCGCTTCACTGATTTCCGACGCCTCACCGCCGGGTCCTATCCGGCGGCTCATGGACGAAGCCAAAGCCAGATCGCGGCGACGGTGATGGTGCCATCCAAGACGTAGGCCCGCTTGTCGTGCCTCCATCTTGGACAAACGTGGCTATTAGCCGGACCCTTCGTCGTTTGGCGTGCACAGTGTTGTTCGAACAGAACGTGGGAACGGACGCTGGGCGTGGTGCGGGGTGTCGGACCGTAAACAAAGACCCAGTAGGCCAACCGGAAGAACAAGGGCGGACGGCCTCCGGTCTTCGACCCGCGAGGCCTACAAGGAACGCAACACCGTCGAACGCTGCGTCAACCAACTCCGCCGACACCGCGCCGTGCCACTCGCTACGACAAGAATGAACTCATCTACCAGGGCGCCATCGACGTCGCCTCGATCCGCATCTGGCTCCGCCACCCAGTCACATGGTCACATGGTCACAGGCAGAGCCTGATCACGGCCGAGGATGGCGACCAGATCCTCAAGGATGCCAGCGAATTCCCCCGCCTGGATCTCCACCACAAAGACCGCTCCCACATGCCCGGGATGCTTGAGCAGCTGCTCCTCGCGCCAGAACTGGAACGTGAGCACCAGCTCGTCACCGTCGCGGAACAGGAAAGCAGTCACGTTGTCGGTCGTGGGTCCCCAGCGAACGAACCAGAACTGCTCCCTGAGCAGCTCATCCTCGTCGTCGTTCCCGGTCGCGGCGACGAACCGCAGATGGGTAGCCGCTGGCGACAGGCCTGTAAAAGGCAGGGTCCGCCCAAAGTACTGCCACCCGGATACGGTGGCAGCCTCATCGCCTCGCGCACAACGAACTCCGAAACCACATCGCACGTGTGAAGCGGCTCTGGTTGTCAGCAAACGGCATGATCACGGGACACGCTCTGAGCTGTGAGGAGCCCGCCCGCCAGACCTCGCGCGCCGCAGATCTGTCTCTGCTGACACGACCAGGTCGACCTGCCTTGTTTGTATTTAGTCACATTCCTCGCCCCTTTACCGGCGTTAGAATCGGAATGTTTCCTCCGCATCATCGCGACGCGGCGGACCAGGCGATTTCGACCGGGTGAGGAGCATGACGGAGACCGACAGGCCGCTCAGGGCCGACGCGCGGCGTAATCGGGCGCGGGTGCTTGAAGTCGCCCAGCAGGTCTTCGAGACCGAGGGGCTGGCTGTTCCGGTCGACGAGGTCGCCAAGCGGGCAGGAGTTGGCATCGGCACGGTCTACCGGCATTTCCCCACCAAGGAGGCGTTGCTCGAGGCCATCCTGATCAGCAGGGTCGAGGGGCTCGTCGCGGATGCGCAAGCGCTTGCCGACGCACCGGAGCCCGGTCCGGCGTTCTTCGGCTTCGTGGTTCGGATGGTCCGCAACGTCGTCGGCAACAAGGCCCTCGGCGAGGCGCTGGCTTCCTCAGGCCGTGACCCCGTCGAGGTGCTGGGGTCAGCCCACACGGAGTTGCGCGCTGCTCAGGATCACTTGCTTGCCCGTGCCCAACAGGCCGGCGCGGTGCGTGCGGACGTGACTGGCGCTGACCTGAAGGCGATCATCGTGGGGATCATCGCCGCCGAACGGCACGTCGACGGCGAGCCGGGCAGGCTGGGCTCGATCATGATCGAGTCCCTGCGCGCGTGAGAGCTCAGAGGTCCGCGAGGGTGTTCCAGAACATCAGCTCGTAGTTCAGCAACATGCGCCCGTGCCGCCGCGCCTCGTCCGGCTGCCAGCCGACGTCCAAAGCCGATTGAATTGCATTCAATGCATGCTGTTCCGGTTCGGGGACGGGCTTGGTGAAGAAGTCAAAGAATGCGCACGCGCGATCGTCGAATCCGTAGTGGGCGCGCAACGACGAGGCTATCGCCGCGCAGTATTCGCCCCACGCCGCAAAGTTGGCGAACAATGCCAACAGTGCGTCGACCGGTGAGGCGTTGAGCGCCAAGGACGCCACATATGCCGGATATGCCTGACATCCAGCCTGCGGCGTATAGCTGTCCAAATCGGCGCCTGATGCCTCGGCCAGTGGGACAAGCAGATTGAGCGCTACGCTCTCGCCACCGGCAAGGAAGCTGAAGAACTGTCTGGTGGACTGTTCCTCCGCGCGAGCGGCCAATGTCAGGAACGCCCGCCAGTCACTGGCGATTATGTGCCGTTCTTCACCGGCCAGCGCCGCGATGACCGACACTGGGGCCCGTCCGTCCGCAACCAGCGGTAGCAGGCGGTTTGTTCCAGGCAAAGGGGTGAGTTCTGCTTGGGTCTGACTCAACACTGCGCGGGCTGAGGTCGTCATTGCGCAAACGTTACGGGAACGAAGCATGGTGAACGTCACCTTCCCGGACACGTCACCACTAAGTTCACCGCACGTCTCAACCACATGAGAGCAGGAGGAGTACACAGGAGTATGGACTACCTACCGGACTTGGTCGCCGCGCAATGTGAGCGCGCGTACAAGTCCGAGATGGCCTACGAGCGTCTCGCCGGTGAAGCAGGCATCGGCTCCGAGCACGCCAGCCATCTGCTGCGGTTCGCGGTGCAGCGCATTGCCGAGGGCACAGCGACCACGGTGGATCCGTACGCCCTTGCCTCCGAGTGGATCCGCGCATCCCACTCACGCGCCCGGCCATGAGTGCCGGGCGCGCCACGCGACTCCCCCTCGCATCCGGCGTGTCCACGCCACACCAGCAAGACCCCTAGACATGCTGCTGTTCAGGCGCGGACACGCCTGTTACGTTCCGCTTATGGTCAACGATTGACTGCCGCGGCATTGGTTTGCAGGGGTGACTTGTCGACTCTTTTGGGAGACACCACTGCGTCACCCCACTGGAGCAGGGAGGGGCACCTGTGGTCGGGGTCGCGCGGGACAGCTGGCAGATCGAGCAAAAGGGCATTGACTGGGTCGGTGACACCGAGCGGCACAGCAGCCCGCCCAGCCTGTTCTGGCCGTGGACAGCGGCGAATTTCAGCTTCTTCACCGTGGCTTATGGCGTCTTCGTGGTGGGTTTGGGCCTGAATCCGTGGCAGGGCGCCTTGGCGGTGGCCATCGGGTTGGCGGTCTCGTACCCCGTTGTCGGCTTGGTCGCCCGGGCGGGTACCAAGGGTGGCGCGCCGACCATGACGCTCAGCCGGGCGGCCTTCGGGCACCATGGGAACAAATTGCCAACCTTCTTCGTGTATTTGTCGTTAGTAGGTTGGGAGACGGTCAGTGTCACGCTCGGTGTTCTGGCCACCCGCACGATCCTCGAGCGGATCAGTCCCGAACTGAACAACACACCCATGGTGGTTCTCGGCTTCGTGATCACGGCCGGGCTGGTCATGGCGATCGCGATCTACGGCTACGACGTGATCCTCCGGGTCCAGAAGTGGATCACGCTGGCTGTCGCCGTCGCGGTCGTCGGTTACCTACTGATCATCATTCCGGACCTCGACTTCTCGTCCAACACCGGAACGGCGGGCGTCGCGCTGGTGATCGGCGGCATCACGTTGGTGATAGCAAACGGCATCGGCTGGACACCAGGAGGCGCTGACTACAGCCGGTACACCAAAGGCTCGGCGAAGTCGGTGGTCTGGTGGACGGCGATCGGCGGTGCGACCGCGCCTGCCGTGCTGATGCTCTTCGGTGTGCTGCTGACGGCGGGTAATCCGGAGTTGGCCGCAGCGGCCGCAGCCGACCCGATCGGCGCGTTCGCCGTCGCCTTGCCGACGTGGTTCCTGATCCCGTTCCTGATGGCCACGATCCTCAGCGTGATCGCAGGCGCGGTGTTCAACCTCTACAGCTCAGGGTTGAACTTGCTTGCCCTCGGCCTGAAGATGCCGCGGTGGGTGGCGGTCGCGATCGACGGCGTGCTGATGGTCATCGGCGGGATCTACTTGGTCTTCATCGCGCCGAGCTTCTTCGCTCCCGTTCAGGCGTTCCTGATCGTCATCGGTGTGGTCACGGCGGCTTGGTCGGCGATCTTCGTGACCGACATGTTCCTGCACCGCAAAGGCGGCTACGACAAGGACGCGCTTTACGACCCGTCAGGCAGGTACGGTGCCTTCAACGCGGCCGGAGTGGTGTCGATCGTGGTGGCGATCATCGTCGGCCTCGGCCTTGTCACCTCGGCAGACGAGAACATCCGCACGATACTGGGCTACTGGCTCACGCCGGCTGCCGAAGCAGGCAACATCGGCGCCAGCAACATCGGCGTCGCCGTCGCGTTCGTCATCGGCGCTGCGCTGTATGGGTTGCTGAGCACGACTTTGCTGCGACCGGCTGGTCGTTCTGGTTGAGTGATCGGTCGTGCGCATCATCCTGGACACCGACCCGGGCATCGACGACTCGCTCGCGATCCTGTTCCTCGCGGCACAACCAGACATCGAAATCGTCGCGGTGGGAAGCGTGCACGGCAACGTGCCCGCCCCGGCAGCCGCCGAAAACGCCCTACGGGTCCTGGACATCGCGGGACTGCACAACGTCCCAGTGGCCGTCGGCGCACACCGCCCACTGGCGCAAGAACTGCGCACGACCGAGTTCGTCCACGGCGCCGACGGCCTAGGCGGCCAAGCAGGCCCAGCCCCAAGCCGCCGCCCAGCGGGCATCTCGGCCGCGGAACAGATCGTCACTCTGGCGAGAGCAAATCCCGGCGAGCTGACCCTGCTGGCGTTGGGCCCATTGACAAACGTCGCACTGGCAACGCTGCTCGAACCCCGCCTGCCGCACCTACTGCGCTCAGTCATGGTCCTCGGCGGAGCACTCGGCGTGCCCGGAAACGTAACCACCCACGCCGAAGCAAACATGTGGCACGACCCAGAAGCCGCAGACCTGGTGTTCGACAGCGGGTTCCCGGACATGACCCTGGTCAGCCTGGACGTGACGGAAAAAGCCCGAGCCGACGAAGCCTGGATGGCAGCACTGGCGGAAATATCAACACCCCGAGCCCAATTCGCCAGCGCGTTGCTGAAGCACTACTCGGACTTCTACTCAAGAATGTTCGGCTTCCGCACATGCACAATCCACGACCCACTGGCAGCAGTGCTACTTCAAGACCCGACTTTGGCGGAATACAAGGAAGTCGTGGTCACCGTGGAACTACGCGGCACCCACACCCGCGGTCAACTGATCACCGACTGGCGAAACATAGTCGACGACTCCGACATCGAAAGCAAAGCAGGCCAAGGAAGAACCCCAGTCCGCGCAGCGACGTCGGTGAACACGGAAGCCTTCCTGACCCGCCTGTTCGAAGCCTTGAAATAATCCTGACCCGCCCGACCTGGACAACCCCATCCCAGAAGAGGACATCCCCCACCACTCCCGGGGGACGACCCCGACCCAGTCTACCCGGGATAAGGCCTGGTCAAGGGGGTTACTGGCCGGTTGTGGACAACCAGATTTGCGAACGGTCCGCTGGTGCGGCGTCAGCCCGCCGTGCGAGGTGTTGACGAGAGCAGTGCCCGTACGTCCTCGGCGCGCGGGTCGTCCAAGTCCGTGAAGATGGCGAGGGCGTCGTGCCAGGACTCGCGGGCGGCCTCGGCTTCCCCGGTGTCGAGCAGCAAACGGCCTCTGCTGTGCAGGGTTTCCGCTTCGCCCCAGCGGTCGCCGATTTCGCGTCGTGTTGCCAGGGCTTGCTCGAAGTTTGCCAGGGCGTCCTCTGGCTTGCGCAGTCGTGCGTACAGGTCCCCGAGTTTGACCAGGGTGTAGCCCTCGCCGTGTTTGTCCGCGATTTCGCGGAAGATGTCCAGCGCTTGGGTCAGTTCGTCGAGTGCTTCGTCGTATCGTCCTAGTTCGCGCAAGGCGGTTCCGAGTGAGGCGCGCGCGATTCCCTGGCCTTGTTTGTTCGCGGTCAGCAGGGCTTCGTTGCCTGCGTGTTCGCGTTCGACTTCCGAGCGGATCCGGAGCGCTTCGAACAGGGAGTCCGCTGCCGCCGCGAACTCGTTCTGGTCGCAGTCGACGAACCCGATCGCCGTGAGTGTCCACGCCAGGCCGACTTGGTCGTTGATCTGCTTGCGGATTTCCAGGGCTTCGGCGAGGTGTTCCTTCGCGTCCTTGAACCTTCGGAGCTCACGGAAGCCGTGCGCGACGTTGTTCAACGTCCACGCCTCGCCGAAGCGGTCACCTAGCCGTCGGGCGCCTGCGATGCCGAGTTCGTGCGCGCTGATCCATGGGCTCCACCGTTTGCGCAGGAACACGAAGTTGAAGCTGCCGACCGGGATTTTCCAGGCGATCGCGTCTTCGCCGTATTCGAGTGCCAGCCGGGGTGCGGCGATCAGGTTCGGCATTTCGGCTTCGCACCATGCCAAGGCCTCGTCGTACGAACCGAACGTCAATGTGGGCAACGAGAACGGGCATGGCTCGAGCGGCGGGTCGAAGCGCTGCGGGGACAGCACATGGTTCGCCTCGAAGCACGTCTGCAAGTACCAGTGCAGAACTCGTTGTACCGCAAGGTTCCGGGCCTCAAGCGGTTCCTCTTCGAGTGCGCGTTCAGCCGCGTAGACGCGCAACAGGTCGTGGCACCGGTACCGGCCGCCACCCAGGCCTTGAACCAGGTGTACGCCAACGAGACGGTCGAGCAGTCGGCGTGCGTGGGGCACAGGGATGTCGGCCATCGCCGCTGCGGCATGCACGCTCAGGTGCGGGCCGCGATGCAGGCCGATCAGCCGGAACATCCGGGCTGCCTCGCCGGACAGGTCACGGTATGACCAGGAGAACACCGTCCGCACGGCGACCGAGTCGTCGTCTGTGGACAGTACGTCGAGGCGTTCTTCTTCCGCGCCAAGCTCATCGGCGAGTTCGTCCACCGAGTGGTGCGGGTGGGTCGCGACGCGTTCGGCCGCGATCCGCAGGGCGAGCGGCAAATGGCCGCATCGGCGGGCGAGGCCTGCCGTGGCCTCTGGTTCGTCGTCGGTCCGGGAGGTGCCAATCACCGTACGCAACAACAGGATTGACTCTTCTTCGCTCAGCGGCCCGAGCGTGATCCGCTGGTCCTGCCTGATCGGCAGGCCGCCGAGGCGCATTCTGCTCGTCACGATCACGCCGCACCCCGCGGAGCCGGGCAGCAGGTGTTCGATCTGACGAGAATCACGCGCGTTGTCCAGCACGAGCAGAATCCGGCTGCCGTCGAGCAATGACCGGTACAGGGCTGCGCGCTGGCTCGTCGACGACGGGATCGCGGCGGCGCTCGTGCCCAGTGCGACGAGGAATTCCTCGAGTACGACGTCCGGCCGGGACGGCTGGCCGTCCGGTGAGTAGCCGTGCAGGTCGACGTACAGCTGCCCGTCGGGGAACCGGTCTTTCACTTGGTGCGCCAGACGCAATGCCAACGCTGTTTTGCCAACGCCCGGTGGCCCGTCGATGGCGACTGTCCACGGTGTACCGGTCATGTCGCCCGACAGGGCAAGGTCCAATTGGCTCAGTTGATGCTCGCGGCCGACGAATGTAGCCGCTGCCGCGGGCAACTGGGCCAGTCTCGGCAGGCCTTCCGACGTCGCCAGCGCGATCAGCTGGCCGCTCGCCTCGAGGACTTGGTCGCAGCGCCTGGCCAGTTCCGTGGTCGGCGGTTTGTCCCCGGTTTCGACTTTGCCGATGTACCCGCGGGTGTAATTGACCAGCTCAGCCAGCTTCTGCAGGGACAGGCCGCGCCGGGTGCGCAGCCTGCGGAGCTCACGTCCGAATGGCGAGCTGTCATCCCCCAGCTTCACCTGCGGCATGTCTCCAGACCCAATCGTGTCGACGCCCCCACCCGAGGATTTCAGGGTTCTGGCTGCCAGAACAACCTGGGTGATCAGCGTCCCTCGATTGGAGTAGCCCTAACCACGAGGAGTCGCGGTCGTGATCAGCTCGGCCCAGTTCGGCCCCGCATCCGACCACTCCAGACCGGTGCGCACTACGGCGACCGTGGAGGTCTTGAAGGTGGTGTGGGTGCCGGTCAACAGCTCGACCAGGTCTTCCATGTCCGGGTTGTGGCCGACGAGCATCGCCGAGGTGACCTCCGGCGGCAGGTCACGGACCACTTCGAGCAACGGGCCGTAGTAGATCTTGGCGTGGTGCCGGACTTCGGGCTGTGTGGCCAGTTCGGCTGACGCCAGGTCCCATGTCTGCCGAGCCCTGAGCGCGGTCGAGCACACCACGAGCTGCAGGTCGGGCACGTTCTCGTTGAGCCAGCGGCCGACCTCCGGAGCGTCCCGGCGGCCGCGATCGCCAAGCGGGCGCTCCAGGTCGGGCACACCGTCCGGCCAGGCCGACTTGGCGTGCCGCAGCAGCGTGAGTTTCCTGGTCACCGGCCCAAAACTAGCAGGGTGAGGCCGACGAGATGATGGTCCGAAGTGTCGTTCAGCCGAGCCAGCGGCGAGCTCGCGACTGGCCAGAACACCTCGGAGTGCAGCGGGATCAAGCCGTACGACGGCAGCACGTAGTCCACGCGCAGGTTGCCGGGCGCGTTGTCGTTGAAGTCGCCGGTGTCGTAGCGCGGGTTGGTGCCGTGCTTGAGGTTCGCGCCGCCTTGCGTCTCCGCGGCTTCGACCGCACCGCGGCTGCTCGGCTTGGTGTCGATCAGCCGTCGCGAGTCCAAGAGCTGCTGGATCGCGCCCGGCACGCTGTCGCCGTCGATCGGGTCGGAGTTGTTGTCCCCGGCGATGACGAACTTGGCGCCACGCGGCAGCCCGCCGCGCTTGCCCTTGTCGTCGTAGAGGTAACCGGCCTTACCAGTGATGTAGTCGGCCCAAAGCCGGATCTCGTCGTGGTTGCGTGTGCCATTCCGATCTTCGGCGCCGTCGAATGCGGGCGGAGTCGGGTGGGAAACCAGGAAATGTACGGTTTGCCCCTTTATTCGCAGCGGCACATCCCAGTGCGATTTCGAGGAAAGCCGGAACACGTCGAGGGCTTGCGGCGAGTACCAGTCCGCCTTCGCCGGCGTGGCCGGGTCGTCCGGCAGCAGCGCGCCCGGCATGTCCTTCCAGCGGAAGTTCTGGAACGTGCGGACGCCCGAGCGGTCGATCGGGAACTTCGACAATACGAGCATGCCGTACTGACCTGGGAAAAGCCCGAAACCGTACGCGTCGTCCGGCCCGTCGGCGCGGCCGTCGCGGTTGAAGTCCAGGCCGCTCGGCACGCCGGTGTTCACTGGCGCGGTGTAGGCGTACGGGTAGTCGATCGGCTCGGCGCCGTTCTGGCCGCGCCGCAGGTAGTTGGCGCGGAACAGCTCGGCGGCCTGATTGTCCGGCACGTAGTCGAATTCGTTGATCAGCAGCACGTCCGGCCGGTCGAGCTGGATGACCTCGGCGACCTTGCGGGCCTGCGCGTTGTCCGGGGTGGACAGATCGGCGACCAGCTGCCCGGCGGCCGACCGGTTGAGCGAGGCGTTGAACGTCGAGAAACGGACCTTCTCCGGTCCGAAGCCGCGCTGTTCAGCCTGGGCAGGCTGGGCGGCGACCGCACCTAACAGGACACACGCAAGCAGCACCCGAATTCGCACAGCGGATGACTCTGCCACGCGTGAGCAACTGTCGCACCCACCCTGGGGTGAACTTTCGGTTCAGCCATCCAGGGGGCAAATAGTCCGTTGGATGGTGTTCACATGGACCGATTGTTTGTATGTTAGGCCGCCGATGAACCCATTTGGGTTAACCCAAAGGAGTTGTCTCGGTTGTCTCTCCCTGCACGGGCAACCGGTGTGACCGCTGCCGCCGCGGCCGTCGCATTGGTCCTGCTCATCCCTGCTCAGGCGCAGTCCGCGCCCAAGGCCGTGTCCGACCAGCCGGTCGACACGGTCAACGCGATCGCCTTGTCCGTGGTCAACGACATCCCGGTCGCGAAGGTCAAACAAATCGTCCGCAGCGATCACTTCCAGGTCGACCAGGAAGGCCGGATCAGATCGGTCGAGAAGAAGAACGCTCCGGCGGCGGCTCCGGCCGCGACGCTGGCCGTGCCGCCTGGCGTCGACGTGTTCAAGCTGCACAGCCGTCAGGGCTCGAACCGCACGATCTACCTCGACTTCACTGGTCACAGCGTCGAAGGCACGGCGTGGAACGGCGGTGCCCGCATCGACGCCCCGCCCTATGACGCCGACGGCAACCCGTCGTCCTACAACGACGCCGAGCGGGAGGCCATCTACCAGGCGTTCCTTGCTGTAGCCGAGGACTACCGGTCGTTCGACGTCGACGTGACCACCGAGGAAACGACCGAGGACAAGATCACCCGGTCCGGCTCCTCGGACCAGGTCTACGGCACCCGCGCGGTGATCACGCCCAAGGACGTCACCAACTGCCGTTGTGGTGGTCAGGCGTACATCGGCACGTTCGACGAGGCCAACCGGCACGCGAACTACCAGCCCGCCTGGGCGTACGCGACCAGTAACTACGACGGCAAGTCGATCGCCGAGATCGTCTCCCACGAGACCGGCCACAACCTGGGCCTCGGTCACGACGGTCAGTCCACTGGCGTCGAGTACTACGGCGGCCACACCAACTGGGCGCCGATCATGGGCGTCGGCTACGGCCAGCCGGTCACGCAGTGGAGCAAGGGCGAGTACACCAACGCCAACAACACCGAGGACGATCTGTCGGTCATCCCAGCCAATGGCGCCCCCACATTGGCTGACGACTTCCCGAACGACTCGGGCTCGGCCGCGTCGCTGACCGACAACACGCCGGTCACCGGAATCATCAGTACGGACGCCGACGTGGACGTGTTCGCCATCCAGCACGCGGGTGGAACGTTGACCGCGAAGGCGTTGCCCGCGATCTTCGCTCCAGACCTGGACATCAAGCTCACGGTCCGGGATGCGAGCGGCACGGTCGTCGCGACCGTCGACCCGCCGGTGCGACGCGTGAACACCAACGAGGCGAGCGGGTTGGACGCGAGCTTCTCGCAGAGCCTCGCGGCCGGCCGGTACACGTTCCAGGTCGAAGGCACGGGCGCCGGCAACCCGGCCAGCAACGGCTACTCCGGCTACGCGACGCTCGGCCAGTTCACACTGACCGTCGACGCGGGCTAACGCAGTACGAACACCTTCGTCAGGCCGAACGGCGATCCCGCCGTTCGGCGCCTGGCGTGGACGAGTCTGCGCGTGATCGCGGCCCGGCCGGTGGCGAGGATCGTCTGCTCCTCGACCGGGTTGTAATAGATGATCTTGAGTTCCCTCGGGTTGCGGTCGAGTGTGGCGACCAAGCGCTCGATCACCGTGGTGAAGACCGGTCCTTGGAACGGGTTGTTGAAGAACACCACGCTCACGTCGTCCGGGATCTCGTACTCGAGCACGTCGGTCTGCACGAGTTCGATGTCGCGGCAGTGGAGGCGTTGGCGGGTCCGCCGCACGTTGTCCTGCGCGATCTTGTGCAGCTCGTCGGACAGTTCGACGCCGATCACCCGGCCGAACGGGAACCTCGCTGCCTCAAGCACCATCCGGCCCATGCCCGAGCCGAAGTCGATGAACACGTCGCGGCCGGTGATCTCCTTGCGCGACAAGGTGCGGCGCAGAGTCCGCCAGCTCGCGGCGACGTAGTACCCGCGCCCCTCGCTGTCGATGCCGAGCTTGTCCAGCTCGATCAGCTCCGCGGTGCGGACGCCGTAGCGCTTCTCGTATGCCAGCTGGCCAAGGGTCCTGCGGAGCCGGGCGTAAGTGGTCTTCATGGCTCGCTTCCGGTCGGAGGGATGCATCCGATAGGTCCGATTTCACCCGGCCCGGCGTTACCGCCCCAGTCCGACGACTGCCCACAAGGGCTGTCCGAGGGAATAAAACAGACGCCCTAAGATGTTCTCAGCTGAGAACGTTGGCAACTGAAAGGTTCTGGGGTGTCTGACTTCAATACGCAGGTGATCGAGGAATTCCGCGCGAACGAGGGCAAAGTCGGCGGCATGTTCGACGGCGCGACGATGACCATCCTGACCACGACGGGTGCCAAGAGCGGCCGGTCGGTCAGCAGCCCGCTGGTGTACCTGCCGGATGGTGACCGCATCGTGATCATCGCGTCCAACGGTGGCGCGGACAAGAACCCGGCCTGGTACCACAACATCAAGGCCAACCCCGATGTCACCGTCGAGGTCGGCGCGGAGAAGTACGAAGGCAAGGCCGAGGAAGTCACCGACCGCGCCGAGCGTGACGCGCTGTACGCCCGCATGGTCGAGCGGGCGCCCGGCTTCGCGGACTACGAGCGCAACACCAAGCGCTTGATCCCCGTGATTGCCGTCTACCGCAAGAACTGATGTCCACTCTGGACGGACGATGAACTAGCCGTCAGGTTTGGAAAGTACGGCGGTAGGCGTCCGGAGGCACGCCAACCGTGCGATTGAAGTGACGACGAAGCGTCGCGGCGGTACCCATTCCGGTCGCCGCCGCGATGACGTCGACGCTGTTGTTGGTGGTCTCCAATAGCTCCTGGGCGCGACGGATCCGTTGTGTCAACAGCCATTGCAGCGGAGTGGTACCGGTCGCCGACCGGAAGTGGCGGCCCAGGTGGCGTGAACTCAAGTTCGCCTGCCTGGCCATGTCCTCCACAGTCAACGGTTCGTCCAACCGTTCCAGCACCCAGGGGAACAACTCTGTCAGCGGGTGATTGTCCTTGGCAGGCACGGGAGTCGGCACGAATTGGGCCTGCCCGCCAGCCCGATGAGGTGGCACAACCAAGTTGCGCGCAACCGTGTTGGCTATCGCTGAACCGTGGTCGGAGCGGACCATGTGAAGGCACAAGTCCATCGCCGCAGCTTTGCCCGCGGAAGTGAGTACGGTGCCGTTGTCGACGTAGAGCACGTCCGGATCGACCTCGACCTGCGGATATCGAGCGGCCAACGCGTCCGCATGTGTCCAGTGCGTGGTCGCACGCTTCCCGTCCAGCAGCCCTGCGGCGGCCAGTACAAAGGCGCCCGTACAGAGCGAGGCCACGCGAGCACCCCCCTCATGCGCCGCGCGTACCGCGTCGACCAGGTCAGCGGGTGGATCCCGCTCCACATCGGCCAACGCCGGAACGATCACTGTGTCGGCCCGTACGAGCTGGTCAAGGCCGCGATCCGGCTCGATCCCGAACCGTCCCGCCCGCACTGGGCGATCCCCGCAGACCGCGATCTCGTACCACTGCCTGACCGCCTCCGAGCCGAAGACTTCGTAGGCCATCGCCAGCTCGAAGTGGAGCATTCCGTCGGTGGCGGCCACCGCGACAGAACTCATGTCCGAAATTGTACGCATCACGTCGTTCCGGACACTGGTCAGCGACCGCCGCGATGATCAGGATGTCCAGTGTGGACAAGGTGATGGTGTACGGGGCCTACGGGCACACCGGACGATTTGTGGTGGCAGAGCTGGAAAAGCGCGGGTACGAACCGCTCCCGTCCGGCCGTGACGCGAACAAACTGGCGGAGTTCCCAGGAGCCCGGCCAGCCTCGGTCGACGACCCAGCTTCGCTGGACCGCGCCATGGACGGCGCGGCGGCCGTGATCAACTGCGCCGGACCGTTCGCGGCGACTGCGGCACCGGTGATCGACGCGGCAGCGCGCGCAGGCATCCCGTACGTGGACGTGGCTGCCGAGATCGAGGCCAACATCGACACGTTCAAGGTGGACGTGTCCACGTTGGTGGTCCCGGCAATGGCCTTTTTCGGTGGCCTCGGCGACCTGATGGCCACAGCCGCGATGGGCGACTGGACGTCGGCTGACTCCGTGCACGTCGCTTACGCGCTGAGCAGCTGGCACCCAACTGCCGGAACCCGTGCAGCGGGCGCGGTCTCCCGGGAGCGACGCAACGGCCGCCGCATCCGCTACGCCAACGGCCAACTGGAGTACCGCGACGACGCCCCACCGACCGAGGAGTGGACGTTCCCAGCTCCACTCGGCACCCAGCCGGTGATCGGCGAGTTCTCCATGGCCGACATCGTCACGATCCCCACGCACCTCGACGTGCATGAAGTGCGCACGTACATGACGACCAAGGCAGCCAAGGACGTGTTGACCCAGCCGGTATCCGACGAGCGCACGGCCGAGTCGTTCGTGGTCGACGTGATCGTGCGATCGGGAGCAGTAGAGCGTCGAATTGTCGCTCGCGGCCAGGACATCTACGCCGTCACCGCGCCGCTCGCGGTGGAAGCCGTCCACCGCGTCCTCAGCGGACAGACGAACGCGACCGGGGTCGTATCCGCAGGTGAGGCCTTCGATTCGGAAGATTTCCTGCGCGCGCTGTCACCGCAAGTGGAGGTCGAAATCGTGGGGGTATGGGGGGCTCGGCCCCCCAAAATTACGACGAGCGACTCGGCGAGGTTGCAAAGCAACCGAGCAGAGTCGCCCTGAGGGAGTGGGCCCCCGGGGGATCGAACCCCGAACCCGCGGATTAAAAGTCCGCTGCTCTGCCAATTGAGCTAGAGGCCCTAACTGCACCTAGCCTACCTAGTCGCGCGACCGAGTTATGCGGAGGCCTCACACCGCTGTGACCAGCATGTAGCTCATACCCAGCGACATGACTACCCGCGGCGCGCACGGCGGGCGTGTCGCAGACCACAGTGC
This sequence comes from Kibdelosporangium aridum, assembly GCF_900176515.1. Taxonomy (GTDB): domain Bacteria; phylum Actinomycetota; class Actinomycetes; order Mycobacteriales; family Pseudonocardiaceae; genus Kibdelosporangium; species Kibdelosporangium aridum. Next base: position 990,067 of record NZ_FWXV01000002.1, on the reverse strand, counting down.
ATAAGCCAGGAAGTACGCGGCAAGCGCCCACGCGATGTACGGCAGGGCGAGGCCGGGCTGGTGGATCACCCAGGGACCGGACATGTGGTGGGCGTCGTGGGTGCCTGCGGCGAGCATGTAGGCCATCGCGGCGCCTGCCACGGCGAGGTCGAGTCGGCCGCGGATCGCTGCACAGGCTGTGAGCAGACAGAACAGCGTCAACCAACTGGCAGGTGAGAGGGGCCCGCCGACGGGTGACGACATCACCGCCATACCGGTTGCCATGATGACGTGGGCGACGTCGGCGGCACGGTCACCGTCGGGGTATGACGGATGCCGCCCGGCTGTGGCCAGGCGGCGTATGTGGAAGCCGGCGGTTGCCAGGAACGCGAGGGTGAGCAGCCACCGGATCCAGATCGGGCCGGCCATGCCCCCGTGCTAGGAGGGCGTGGTCGCCAGCAGTGCGTCCAGTGCACCGTCTTTCACGTCGCTGACCAGCGCGTGCAGTTGCGCGAGGCTCATCTGGATGCGCTGCCCGAAGTCGTCGGTGATCACGACGCGCTGCTCTTCCGTCGCGTCCGCGTCGATCCACAGTTCCGGGCAGCCGCAGTTGCACTGCCCGCAGAAGGTGGCGATCCGTTCGAGCTTGCTCATTGTCCTTGCCGTCCTCGGGTGCGGCGAAAATTCCGACTAGCAACCAAAGCAGAGCGCCTACGGTGCAGACCATCGGGCAATCAGGCGATTGACCGACACACACGGGGGATTACGCCTCGTGACGGATCACAGGGCGGTTACTCCATGCCGGTATTTGCACGTAGCCATAGGGGCGTGGTGTTGACTCTGTGACCATGGGAGCTCCGGTCAGTGCGCCGCCGACGCAGCGGGGTGACGCCGTGCGACGGATGGCTCGCTCCGCGCGCACCACGCCAGGTCGGTTGGGGATCATCGCGAGCGCGCTCGTGGTGCTGAGTGTGCTGACGGGTTTTGTCGCGGCCTTGGCGCTGCAGACGAAGCAGAACACGATCAGCAATCTCACCGAACATCGCGAACCGCTTGCCGCTGCGGCACAACAGATCTACCGGTCGCTCTCGGACGCCGACGCGACCGCATCGAGCGCGTTCCTCTCCGGCGGCCTGGAACCGGCCGTGCTGCGCGAACGCTACGAGGTCGACATGGCGCAGGCGGGTGCCGCGCTGGCCAAGGCAGCGTCGGATATCGGCGGGATTCCGGAGGCCGAGAAACAGGTCGACACGCTCGGCCAGCAGTTGCCGGTCTACGCCGGCCTGGTCGAGACGGCACGGACGAACAACCGCTTCGGATTGCCGATCGGTGCGGCCTATCTGCGTGAGGCGTCGACCTTGATGCGGACGAAGCTCCTGCCCGCGGCGCAGGAGCTCTACCGGATCGACGTCGGCAGGCTCACCGACGAACAGGACGACGCGACGAGCTTCCCGTGGCTGACGGTCGCGCTCACGGTTGTGCTGCTGGGCGCCTTGATCGCCACCCAAGTGCATCTCACGCGCAAGACCAACCGGCTCGTCAACGTCGGGCTCCTGGTCGCCACGATCGCCGTCGGCATCGGGCTGATCTGGGGCGTGGCCGCGGGTTGGGTGTCCGCCGCGGCTGTCGGCAGCGCGCGGGACGACGGCTCGCAGCAAGTGGATGTGTTGGTACAAGCCAGGATCGTGGCCTTGAAGTGCCGTGCCGACGAGACCCTCACGTTGGTCGCGCGTGGCGACGGCGCGATGTACGAGAAGGAATGGCAGGAGCTCGCGCCGACGATCTCCGGCAAGGGCGGCAGCGACAAGGATCTGCTGGTCAAGGCCCGTGAGGCGGCGACGGACTCGACGATCAGCCAGCAGGTCCGCGGCGCCATCGACAACGCGCAGGCCTGGCAGGAAGCGCACCGCCAGTTGCGTGAGCTCGACGACGGCGGCCAGTACGAGCGGGCCGTCGACATGGCCATCGGCGACAAGGACGACAGCGCGGCCAAGGCCTTCAACAGGTTGGACGAGAACCTCTCCGGTGCTATTCAGAAAGGCAGGGAGAAGTTCGTCGAGGCGACATCCTCGGCCGAGAACGCGCTGACCGGGCTGGTGCCCGGCGTCGCGGTGCTCGCGTTGATCGGCGCGGGCGGCGCCTTGGTGGGGATTCGGCAACGGCTGCGGGAGTACCGGTGATGAAACGAGTCGCACTGCTGCTTGTGGCGGCATTCGCGCTGACCGCGTGCGGCGGGCCGGGGCGCCCTGTCGACCTCGCCGTGGTGACGTCCGCCGACCGCCCGGAGCCGGAAGGATCCGGGCCAGGTCAAGCCAACGCCGCCGGCTCGCAGACGCCTGACTGCGGCGACCCGACAGCCAGCCTGCGGCCCGCCGGCCTCGGTATCGGCTCAGGCTCGACGATGGCCAAGATCAAGGAACGCGGCCGGTTGATCGCCGGTGTCGACCAGAACACGTACCTGTTCGGCTTCCGCAACCCGGCGACCAACGCCCTCGAGGGCTTTGACATCGACATGGCCAAGCAGGTGGCCAAGGCGATCTTCAACGACGAGAGCAAGATCCAGTTCAAGGTGATCAGCTCGCGCGACCGGGAAAAGGTGCTGGAAGCAGGCGAGGTCGACATCGTCGTGCGGACGTACACGATCAACTGCGAACGGCTGCAGAAGGTCGCGTTCTCGACCGTCTACTACACGACCGGGCAGCGCGTGCTCGTGCCGAAAGGCGCGCCGGTCAGCAGCATCGACGACCTCGCTGGCAAGAAGGTGTGCGCGAACGCGGGATCGACCTCGCTCGCCCAGATCGCCAAGCACCCGGCCAAACCCGTGCCGTGGTCGGTGATCAACTGGTCGGACTGCCTGGTGTTGCTGCAACAGGGCCAGGTCGCCGCGATCTCGACGGACGAGCCGATCCTGGTCGGGATGGTGGCGCAGGACCCGGCCGTGAAGATCGTCGGTCCGAAGCTGACCGAGGAGCCGTACGGCATCGGCATTCCCAAGGGGAACGTCGACATGGTCAAGTTCGTCAACGCCGTGCTGGATCGCGCCCGCGGCGACGGCTCGTGGCAGCAGAGCTACAACCGGTGGGTGGCGGAGCGGCTCGGCGAGTCCGCGACCCCACCCGCGCCGAAGTACCGGGACTGACAAGGGGAAGCACCGATGGCCAAGTGTCAGCGACCGGGATGTGGCGGCGAGACGGCGTTCGGCAAGTGCACCCAGTGCGGCGCACCGGACCAGCAGGCGTGGACGCCACCACAGCAGCCTCCGAGGCGTGAGGACGAAGCCGGGACCGGCTGGTTCCGGCATCCCGACGTGCTCAGCGGCTCCCAGCCCTCCCCGCCGAAGCCGAGTGCCCCCAATGCCACTTCGGGGGCGCAGCCGCCACATCGACCGTCCACGCAGCCGCCGCAGCCGCCGCGGCCGGTCACCCAGTCACAGCAAGCACCTCAACCCAAGGCCAAGCCTGATCCGGAAACCTTGACCATCAGGCCGGTCACGCCGCCGCACGGGCAGCCCGCACCGGCGCCAGGCCAATGGGCCCAAGGGGTTCAGGTCCCGGCTGTCCAACCCCAAGAGATGCATTCGCCGCTCGCGGACGTACCACAGCCGACGAGCGTCCTGGCGACCGCGGAACCGACGCAGAGCATCGTCCCGCCGAAGCCGGTTGTCGAGGAAGCCCCGCCGTCACAGGACTCCCAGCCCCGCAGCGACTCGGTGCCGTTCCCGGGACCTGGCCACGGCACGGGTTCGCGGCGGACGAGTTCCCGTGTCGCCCGCGGCCGTGGACTCGGTGCCGGTCTGGTCGACGTTCCCCCGGTGCCCTACCGGGATCCCACGTCGGCCGTGATGACCGATCCCGTTGTCGCGGAGAACAAACGGTTCTGCGGCAACTGTGGTGCCGCGGTCGGCCGTGGTGCCGACGGCGAACCGGGTGCCGCGGAGGGCGAGTGCCCGAACTGCGGGGCGCGGTTCTCCTTCAAGCCGCGACTTCGCCGCGGGGACATCCTCGGCGGGCAGTACGAGGTGCTCGGCTGCCTTGCGTACGGCGGTCTCGGCTGGATCTACCTGGCCAAGGACCACAACGTCAGTGACCGGTGGGTGGTGCTCAAGGGCCTGATCGACACCGGTGACCCGACCGCGCTGGCCGCGGCCGTCGCCGAGCAGCGGTTCCTGGCGCAGGTCGAACACGCGAACATCCTCAAGATCTACAACTTCGTGCAGGCGCCGGACCCGACCACAGGGACCTCGGTCGGCTACATCGTGATGGAGTACGTCGGCGGCCAGTCGTTGCGGCAGATCGCGCTGGAACACCACCGCACGCTCGGCCGCGCCGAGCCGCTGCCGATCGGCCAGGTGATCGCGTACGGCCTGGAGATCCTGCCTGCCATGGGTTACCTGCACAGCATCGGCTTGCTGTACTGCGATCTCAAGCCGGACAACGTGATCCAGACCAACGAGACCCTGAAGCTGATCGACCTTGGCGCGGTCCGCCGCGAGGACGATTACGAGAGCCCGTTGTTCTTCACGCTCGGCTACAGCGCGCCTGAGCTGTCCGAACGTGGCGCTTCGGTGGCGTCCGACATCTACACGGTCGGCCGCACGCTGGCGGTGTTGTCGATCGAGTTCACCGGGTACACCGGCAAATACCGGCACACGTTGCCGGGCCCGGACGAGATGCCGCTGTTCAAACTGTTCGACTCCTACTACCGGGTGCTCAAGCGGGCAACGCACCCCGACCCGGACCGCCGGTTCCCGACGGCCGAGGACATGGCCGAGCAGCTGACCGGTGTGCTGCGCGAAGTGATGGCGCTCGGCACGAACCGGCCGCGCCCCGGTGTGTCCACAGTGTTCGGTCCGGAGCCGCGGACCTTCGGCGCCACCGTGCAGACCGACGAACGTGGTGTGTCGCTGACGGTGCCGGATCCGTCCGAAGTGATCGGTGCGTTGCCGGTGCCCCAAGTGGACACCGACGACCCGGCGGCCGGTGTGCTCGCCGCGACCGTGGCGTCGGATCTGAACGACCTCGTGGAGGCGCTTACCCACGCACCGCAGAACTCCGTCGAGGTGCGACTGCGGATGATGCGCGCCCGCACCGAGCTCGGGGACATCGCCCGCGCGTCCGGCGAGCTGGAACTGGCCAGGCGGATGGCCTCGGACCCGCATGACTGGCGTCTGCAGTGGCACCGTGGCCTGCTTGAGCTCGCGATGCGGCGGCCGAACGAGGCTCGCGCGGCGTTCGACGCCGTGTACGACGCCCTTCCGGGTGAAGCCGCGCCGAAACTGGCGCTGGGGATCAGCCTCGAATACCTGCGGGACTACTTCGGCGCCGCACGTTTCTACGAGCAGGTCTGGCGGACCGACCGCTCGTACGTCAGCGCGGCCTTCGGTTTGGTACGGGTGTACCTCGCCCAAGGCGCACGTGCGGGTGCGATCGAGGTGCTCGAGTCCGTTCCGGACAGCTCGAGCCATTACGTTGCGGCACAGGTCGCCGCGATCAAGATCAAGGCCCGGGCCCACGAAGTGGCGAAGCTGGCCGAGCCCGACCTGTACGACGCGGCACGCCGACTCGAAAGGCTCGCGTTGGACGCGGAACGTCGCACACAGTTGTCGGTCGAGGTGCTGGAAGCGGCATACGGGTGGGTGAAAGCGGGCCGTCCGGGTGGTGGTCACGCGACCGGAACTGTCTTGGGCTGCAACCTTTCCGAGCGTGAACTACGCTTTGGTCTGGAGCGCTGCTACCGCGCTCTGGCGCGGCTGGCCAGCACACCGGAACAACGCCACGAGCTGGTCGACCGCGCCAACGCCATCCGCCCGAGGACACTCACCTGATGTGGAGACATATAGGTCGCGTGTGGACGAACGGTGAGCAGTTCCTGGTCATGGACAGGTACTTCCTGTACGCCTGGCAAGGCGAAAAGGACCAAGTGGACGCTCTCGCGGATCTGCACTGGTCGGAGACCGCGACGCAGGTCGGTACCGGAATGGCCGCGGTGGTGGCGGTCGACGGAGCGGTGAAACCGGAAGGCTGGCTCGAGGTCTTCAAGAACCGCAAGACCATCGCGATCGTGCAGGCGCAAGGCGAGCCGTACTCCCGAGCACTGGGCAAGGCGCTGGAGTACCCGGCCGACGGCGACCACGTCGGCGACGTCGTCCCGGTACCCAGCGGCGACATGTACTTCTTCTCCTCGATGCTCGGCGGTGACGGCGACTGGCCCAAAGCCAAGCCCGGCAAGGCACCCGTCAGCTGGGAGCCCGCCGAGGACGCACCCAACGGCCTGCGCTTCGACGTACCCCGCGGTGATTACGTGCTGCAAGTTCGGTGGATGACGGAGCCGGACGGGGAGACGTGCTTCGCGCGCTGGCTGTTCACGCCCGTCTTCATCTGATCAGCTGGGCTTCCGGGTAGATCTGCCGGTCGAACAGCGAAGTGTGCGTGTCTTCCAGGTGTTCGGCGAAGAACGCGGCGAGGTACGTGCGCTGGATCGTGACACTTCGACGTGGGTCGATGGTCCCGATCGCCGCACTTCGCTTGTCCGCCGGGAGGCCAGGGAGCTGCGTCAGCATCACCTGGGCGTCGGTGAAACTCGAGTGCTCGGCCGCGGGCAGGTACAGGTCCCGCTGCCAGCCGGTTGACTTCACCCAGAACGACCTCCAGTCGTCGGAGTGCTGGTGGTTGTGCGGTTCGCCGCTGCTCAAACCGCCGCCCATCAGCAGAAACGGCCGGTCCACGCCGGTCGTCGCGGCCTGGCCCGCGCGCGGATCCATGCTGCCGTCGAGGTTGGCACCGGCGTCGATCCGGCTATCGATGATCATCGCTTCCGCGGTGGTGAATCCACCCATCGAGTGACCGAACATGCCCACTGCGGACAGATCGACGCCCCGGGCGCCCAGCTCGTCCAGCACGAACGACGTGTCCTGTGCGCGCGTCCGCATCACCGTGGCGTTGTCCACGCCCCGGCCGAGCACCTCGGTCCGGTCGGGGAACTGCACCGGCCCGGTGAACGTGTGGTCGACCGTGACCACGAGGTATCCCCGGCTGGCCAGGTCCTCGACCAGGACCGTGCCCATCGACCGGGAGTGCCCGCCACCTGGCGAGTAGATGATCACTGGCCGGTGGCCGGGCAAGCGTGGAGCGTCGAGCCGGGCGTGTGTCTTCGTGCCCGCGAAGTCGGCCATCCCGGGGGTGATCCCGGCCGAGGCGAAGTTCTTGTCGTAGAAGTCCGCCACACCCGGCTTGAACTGGCTGGCCACCGGCCGCGCCGACGGCCAGGCCGGGTACCACAGTGACACCATGAGCTCGCGGGGTTTGGCCGACCACGGATCGAGCCGGTCATGGTCGGTCAGATGCAGTTCCGTCGTGCCAATCGGATACGGGCCGGTTGGACCGGAAAGCGTCATCCTCGCAGGCGCCGCGATCGCCGTCCCGGCCGGAATGAGTAGCGCTGTCAGCAGCACTGCGGTCATTTTTCTGAGCATGCGCCCTATGTTCTTCACCACGCGGGCCGAGGCCATCTGCCTTGTGGCAGTAACCGGACTATCCGAAAGTCATAGATCGACCAGGCCCGCCTCGTACGCGATGATCGCCGCACGAACCCGATTGGACACCTGAAGGCTCCGCAGGATCGCACTGACGAAGACCTTCACGGTGCCTTCGACGATGTGCAGCCGTTTGCCGATCTCCGCATTGGAAAGTCCTTGACCGACCAGCGCGAGCACTTCGCGTTCGCGCGCGGTCAGCGCGCCGACCAGCTCGCGGGCCTCAGGCCGGCCGGGGTTGACGTTCTGGATGGCCCATTTCGCGATCTTCGGCGACAGATACGCGGCGCCCTCGGCGACCGCCCGGATCCCGGCGAACAACTCGCGCGGATCCCCGGTCTTGAGCAGGAAACCGCTGGCGCCACTGCTGAACGCCGTCGCGATGTGCTCGTCATCGGAGAAGGTGGTCAGCATGATCACGCCCGCCCGCGGCACAGTCCGGGTGATCTCGGCGGCCGCTCTCAGCCCGTCGAGCTTGGGCATCATGATGTCCAGCAGCACGACATCGGGCTGGTGTGCCTGCGTGAGCTGGACGGCTTCGTGCCCGTCCGCTGCCTCGGCGACGACCTCGAACTCCGGCTCGACGGCCAGCACCGCCCGGACGCCCGCGCGGGTCAACGGTTCGTCGTCGGCCAGCAGCACACGGATCACGGAACGTCCTTTCGTGGCACGATCTGCTTGTCGGCCAATCGTCCGTCAACGAAGCACAGCCGGTAGTACAGCCGATCGTCGCGCTGTTCGGTCGCCCAATACCGTTGGCAGGCGTCACTGTCCTGGTCCGGGTTGCCGAGCATGGGGAACAACGGCAGCTTATCTTCCACAGAGGACTGTTCGGCGCCGACTGGGAGGCTGTCGAACACGGCAGGGGCGAGTCGGTTGTTCAGTCCAGCCACGACGTAGAAAGCCCCGCCTACCAGGAGAATCGTGGCCGCGGCGATCGCCGGGACCTTCAACGCCTGCGCAGGGTTCTGCTTTGCCTGCGGTAGCGGGATCGTGGCGCGCAGCTCGAATCCGCCGTCCTTCGGTCCCGCGTGGACGGTCAGGTGTTCTTTCAACCTGGCCAGACCTGTCCCGCTGGACACGGTTTCGCCGGATTCACCAGGCCCGCTGGTGATTGTGACGGTGTTGTCGACGCGGCGGATCGTGACGGGCGCGCCCCTGGCATGCTTGGCCGCGTTCGTAAGACCTTCCTGAACGACCTGGTATGCCAGCTCAGGCAGGTCATCAGGCGCGTCGATCTCCATGCCCGCGGCACGGGACCGTTCGATGAGCCCGTTGACACCGGTGCTTTCCTTGGCGCTGTCCAACATCACGATGATCTCGTGCAACCGCTCGGTCGCGTGCGCCACGTCAGCACGCAGCTCGCCCGCCAACTGCTGGTACTTCGGTGGAAGGTCCGTGGCGACTTCGAGTGCGGCGGCCCGCAGTGCGATCAATCCCCATTGGTGACCAAGGGAATCGTGCATGTCGCGGGCGATCCGGGCCCGTTCGTGGCTGATCTGGAACTCCCGCTGCCGTTCCAGCAACGCGGCCCGCTCCCACCCCGCCGCGGCGATTTCCGTGCGCTGCTGGCGAAATCGCCCGACCAGCCACGGTGCCATCACCGCGACGAGCAAGACGAGCACAGAGACGAACCAGTCGTAGAGCCCGACGGTCAAACCGTTGACCAGCACACTGACCGGAAGGACCGCGAGCACAGGCAGGAAGTTGATCCCCGCGACCCGCCGCCCGGCGAGGTAGCTGTACACCGCGACCGCGAGCAACGGCCATACCTGCGTCAAGGGCGCTCGCAGGACAGCCTCGGCTGTGGCGGCGGTGACCAGGACGGACAACGTCACAACGGGAAAGCGTTCGAAAAGGATCGCGGCCACGCCGAGGACGGCCAAGCCGATCGCCAGCTCGATCCAGTTTGCCTCTACGAAAAGCGGGACAAGGGGAATCGCCGCAGGCCACAGCGATTTCCATGGGACGGACATATTCCATGGTTATCACGGCCGCCGAGTGTCATGATCCGCTTATGGAGCTCCTGCCACACAACCCGTCCTCAGGCGTGTACCCGGCTTCGGATGACTACGTGCACGCGATGGAAGTCCGCAACCCGTCGCGGCTGGTCTATGTCGCCGGAACCATGGGCCTTGACCAGCACGGCGTGCCTGCCGCGAGCCTCGAGGAACAACTCGGCCTGATCTGGAACAACATCAGGACGATCCTGGCCGCCGCGGACATGACTGTGGACAACATCGTGCGGCTGACCAGCTACCTGCGTGACCCGGTCTACGCGGAGGCCAACGCTCGGGCGCGGGTCGAGGCGTTGAAGGGCCGCCCTGTCCCGACGACCGCGATAGTCGCTCAGACTCTGGAGAGTAGCTGGCTCGTCGAAATCGAGGTCATCGCCGCGGATTGACCTGCATCGTACCGACGGGCCGTTCGTGAATCTGGTTGTCCACAACCGACCAGTAGCCCCTTTCACCAGCACATATCCCGATAGACTGGCCAGGGGGCGTCCCCCGGGAGTGGTGAGGCCTGACGATGGTCAAGATCGAGTCGGGTCATCCTGGTCGACCTCGATGACGCCGAATTCCCGCCGTCTCTCCGCGTCCACATCGGTGGGCCAGATCGTCGTCCTGTCCGCGAGAGCGCCGGTCAGAACGGCCCGATCAAGGATCGCCCCGGTCAGGTTGGCGCCGCGAAGGTCCGCGTAACTCAGGTCGGCGTCGCGCAGGTTCACATCCTGCAGGCAAGTCCGCGTGAGGTTGGCTCTCGCCAACTGTGAGCGTTCGAGGTACGCCCGGCGGAGGTCAGCGCCGGTCAAATCGGCGTGCTCCAGTTGCACCTTGGCCAACACGGCGCGCGCGAGGTTGGCGTGCCGGAATTGCGCGCCGGCCAAGCGTGCGCCTCGAAGTGCGACGCTGCGGAGATCCACTCGCGACAGGTACATCACTTCCTCGGGTTGAGATGGGGTGCGGCGCCCCAAGACGCCCATCGCCGCCTGAATGTCGGGTGCACGGACACGCATCCACGGCAAATGCTCGTCTACGGACTGAGTGGGGTGTTGCGGTCCATCGGGAGCGCCGACAGGCCAGGGTGCGTGGTTACGCACAAAGGCAGCAAGGATGTATTGGATGGTGCTCCGGTCCGATGGGGAGTTCCTCGCGATTCGCTCCAGTGAGTAGATCCCGCCAATGCGCACGTCACGGTTGTCGCTCCCGATTTGATCGACGGCACGGGTGAAGCGCTCGGTGATCTGCCCATCGCGGTTGACGTAGGCCTGTCGCCACGCTGCCGCCGCGCCAGCGGTGACCAGCAGCCCTGCGGTCAGTTGAAGCAGGGTGGCGCGGACGTTGTTCTGTAGTTGGGCTTGTGCTTGTCGCAGTTGGATGCGTATCTCCGCGCTCGGCACACCTTGGAGCTCGGCGTCGCTCAGTGGTGGATGGAGCCACTGCGGCACCAGCGTCAGCCCGACGATCACGATGCTGAGCAGGCCGATGATTCCTACTGCCGCGCGCCAGAGCGTTTGTCGTGTCACAAGATGTGAGTCTTGTCCGGCCTTGTGACGCTGTGGAGTACGCCATTCAGGGCGATCGCCGCGGACTGAGGCGGGCTTCCAGGCCGTCGAGGATCGTTTCGAGGCCGAACTCGAAGCTGTGGTCCGGCTCGTTGGCGTACGTCTCCAGCCGTGCCTTCAACCGCGGAAACTGTTGCGCCAGCTCCATCACCTCGGCGCTGATGTCAGCGGACTTCCCGTCCCGTTGCGCCCGCAGTTGCGCCTCGACCTGCGCGGCATGACCCATCGCACGGCCGAGCACGAACAAGAAAACTGTGCTCAGTGCCGAATCGGCATCCGTGCCGACAAATCCGGCGGCCTCGTAAACCGCTAGAGCGTGATCGTCGTGCCGCATCTTGCCTGGGCCGTGAATCGGGTGAGTGCTCATACACGTCACGAGCCACGGGTGGCGGGTGAGCATCGAGTACAACCCGTGTGCCATCGATGAAGCCGCTTCCCGCCACGGCTCTGTCGCGGGAAGTGAGATCTCCCGCCACACCTCGTCGCCGGCGAGGACCACGAGGTTGTCCTTGCTCTTCACGTGCCAGTAGACGGCCGTCGCCGCGGAGTTCAGCCGAGCGCCCAGGTTGCGCATGTTCAGGCCGGCCAGGCCTTCGGAGTCCAGCAGGTCGATCGCGGCCTTGACGATCTGCTCCTTGGTCAGCGTGTCCCGTGGCATGCCTGCAGCCTACTTGCACAAAGTTCAAGTTTGGGCCTATGGTGACTTGCACATTGTTCAAGTCGAGGGGTCAAAGATGAAACGCCTGGTCACGGTCATTCAGCTGCTGTTGGCGGCGACGTTTGCCATTTCCGCGATCGGTGCGGCGTTGTTCGGGCCGCAAGCACAGGAACGAGGCATCGCGGAGATCCAGCGCCAAGGTTTCCCAGCGAGCTACCTCGCCGACCATGGCCTCGCGTTCGACGAGAACGCACTGAACATCGTCTTACCGATTCTGATCGCGATCGGGCTGGCAGTCCTCGCGTTGAAGGGCAACCGGACCATCTCGTTGATCGTGCACCCGATCCTGATCGTCCTCGGGGCGACCGTCATGGCCGCGCAAGTCTTCATCGAGAGCAGCGTGCAGTCCTACCTGGAGAACACGACCGTCGACGTGCCCGCGCTCGTGGCCGCGGCGAAGTCAGCCTTTCCGGCCTGGTATCCGGTCAACGTCCACGCCCGCTTCATCCTGGCGACCGTCGGTTCTCTGGTTGTCATCATCGTCCTGGTGTGGCAGCGAAACCGTGAAGGTGCTGCCCTTGCCAAGGTCTGAGGAAACCGTGACGTGGCCGCCGTGCGCCTCGACTACAGCAGCCACGATGGACAGTCCGAGGCCGGCGCCGCCATGCGTCCGTGATTCCGCGGCTCGGTAGAAACGCTCGAAAACGCGCTCGGTGTCGGCGATCCCCGGTCCGGTGTCCCGTACCTCGATCACCGCCCACGCGCCAACGGCGACAACCCGGACGTACGCCGAAGAAGTCGTGTGCTGCAGGACGTTGGACAGCAGATTCCCCAATACCTGCCGCAACCGCAACGCATCGCCGAGTACGGTCACCGGCGAGGCATCCAGGGCGATCTCCCGTCCGGGATCCGTCGCCACCGCGTCGGCGACGGCGTCGGCCGCCAACGCCGACAGGTCGACCGGAGCGCTTTCCAACGGCCGCCCCTGATCCAGCCGGGCAAGCAGCAGCAGTTCGTCGACGAGTTCGCCCATCCGGGCCGCCTCGGACTCGATCCGCCGCATCACCTTGGCGAGGTCGTCCGGCCGGGAAGCCGCGCCACGCCGGAAAAGCTCGGCATGGCCGCGGATCGTGGCGATCGGCGTGCGCAACTCGTGTGACGCGTCGGCGATGAACCGCCGCAGCCGGTCCTCGGACGCCTCCAGCCGCGACAGCATCCCGTTCAACGCAACCGAAAGCTTGCCGATCTCGGTGTTCGGCGGCGCCGAAGGCACCCGGCGGGACAGGTCACTCGAGCCGATTTCCGTCGCGGTGTCAGCGATGTCGTCCAGCGGCCGCAGACCCCGGCGGACCACGTGCCAGGAAAGCACACCGACCGCGAGCAGCGCGACACCGCCGGAGATGAAGGCCACGCTCAACGACCGTGACAGCAACTCTTCGGCGGAACGAGTGGTTTTCCAGTCCTGCAGGGCTCCCCAAGTCGCACCCAACGCGATGAAGAGGCCGAGAGCCAGCAGCCCGAGCACACAAAGGACAAGACGAGTACGCAGCGACATCAGCGCACCCGCACGATGTAGCCGATCCGAGGGATCGTATGGATGAGCGGCGGGTCGAACGTGTCCACCTTGCGCCGCAAGTAGGACACGTACGTCTGCACGACACCGTCGTTGCCGTTGAAGTCATATTCCCAGACGTGGTCGAGAATTTGCCGTTTCGACAGCACTTTTCCCGCGTGCACGACCAGGAAGCGCAGCAGTTTGAACTCGGTCGGCGTCAGCTCGATCAGCTCGCCGTGCCGACGGACCTCGTGCGCGTCCTCGTTGATCTCCAGGTCCGCGAACCGCAGGACTTTCGTGTCACCTTTGGTCCTGCGCAACACGGCCTGCACGCGCAAGACGAGTTCCTCGAGGCTGAACGGTTTCGTGACGTAGTCATCCCCGCCGACAGTCAGACCGGCGATCTTGTCCTCGGTCGCGTCCCGCGCGGTCAGGAACACCACCGGCGCCAGGCAGCCGGTACGCCGCAGCTTGCGGCAGATGTCGATGCCAGAACCATCCGGCAGCATCACGTCCAGCACGATCAGGTCGGGCTCGAACGACACCACCAGCGCACCCGCCTCCCGCCCGGTGCCCGCGATCGCGGTCTCGAACCCCTCGTACCGCAACGCGGTGGCCACCAGGTCGGCAAGGTAGTGCTCGTCGTCGACCACCAGGATCCGCCCCATGCGACTGGAGTCTGCCAGGCCGTTCTTAAGGAACTCTGTGACAGCGAACTCCCAGAACTCCGGCAGAACGGCCGAAGACCGGCTTGGTGGCCTGTACGGCATGGAGAAGCTGTCACGCTACGTCCTCGCGCACAAACGCTTGGTCGGCTGGCTCACGGTCGGTGTCGTGCTGCTCGGCGGCGCGGCCTTGGCGCTGCTGTTGCCGAACGTCTCCGAGCGCAACGCCTACCCTGGCCTGCCCGGTTACGAGGCCAACCAGAAGATCCTGCAGACCTACGGCACGGGCGGCTACGAACGGCCGTTCGTCCCGGTCATCACCTTGCCTCAAGGCGTCACCGCCCAAGACGTCGGACCGGCCTTCGATGCCGTCGCGCGGCAGACCAAAAGCCGGGTCGCCTCCTACGCCAACACAGGTGATAGCCGATTTGTCGGCGGCCAGACCACGTTCGGGCTGGTCTTCGGCGGCCCTGTTGAGCAGGGCGGCATTCCCGGCAGCGCGTTGGGTGAGGGCTCCGAATTCCACACCGCGATCGACGCGATCATGCGACCGCTCCTGCCACCCGGCAGCACGCTGGACGTCACCGGCCTCGATGCCCTCGCGACCGGCGCTGACACCGGCGGACTGAACGTCCCGGTCAAGCTGTTGATCACGATCGGCGCCGCGATCGTCATCCTGGCATGGGTGTTCAGATCGGCCCTCGCGTTCGTGCCCCTGCTCACCGCGCTGATCGCGTTGCCCGTGTCGTTCATCGGCTTGCTGATGGCCAGTCTGGTGATCGACGTCCACGAGACGACGTTGACGATGATCCCGTTGTTCGGCCTGGGAATCGCCATCGATTACGCACTCATCCTGGTCAGCCGATGGCGTGAGGAAGGCGATGTCCATCGGGCGATGGCCACGGCAGGGCACGCGATCGTGTTCTCCAGCGGCGCGGTCGCGATCGGTTTGCTGGCGATGATCGTGTTGCCCGTTCCGATCATGCGCAGCCTCGGCATCGGCGGCATGATCGTGACGGCCGCGAGTGCGTTGGTATCACTGACAGTGCTTCCGCTCCTGCTCACAAAAGCCAAGCCGGAAAAGGAAAGCACCGCGTGGGCGAAATGGGCGGCGACAATCGTCAAACATCGTTGGTCAGCCTTGATTTCCGCCGCAGGCGTACTCGTGGCGTTGTCCATTGCCGCGCTCGGCATCAACCTCAACGTCCCGACCACGGACAATCTGGCCCGGTCCGGAAGCGGCCACGACGGGCTCGTCGCATTGACTCAAGCCGGAATTCCCTCAGGTGTCCTGACTGCCTTCGACGTCTACGTCCCACCCGGTGTCGTCGGGGTCGACGAGACTTTGCGTTCTCTGCCCGGTGTTTACGCCGTCGCGGCACCTTGGGACGGCTTGCTGACGGTGTTGCCGGTCGAGGAAGGCGGTTCGGAAGCTGGCGAGGACACGATTCACCGGGTCAGGGCCGCGGTGCCGGACGGAGTCCTGGTCGGCGGAAACGTCACCCAGCAGATCGACTACGTCGAGGTGACGTATCGTGCCTTCCCCTGGCTGCTCGGGCTGATCGCGGTGATCACGTTCGTCATGCTGGCCAGGGCTTTTCGGTCGATCGTCCTGCCGCTCAAGGCGATCGCGATGAACCTGCTGTCGCTGGGCGCGGTTCTTGGCGCGACCGTGATCCTGTGGCAGTGGGGCTGGGGGACCGAAGCTGTGCTGGGCATCCAGCCGGACGGCGCGGTCGGCACCTTCATCCCGGTGACCGTGTTCGCGTTCCTCTACGGCCTGTCGATGGACTACGAGGTCTTCATCCTCGCCAGGATGCGCGAGGAGTACGACCGCACCGGATCGACGCACCAAGCCGTCATCCAAGGGATCGGCAAAACCGGACGGCTGGTGACGTGCGCGGCACTGATCTTGTTCTTCTCGTTCGCGGCCATGGCCACCGGCGGCGAGTTGGACGTCGCGATCTTCGCATCCGCTGTGGGGTTGGGGATCCTGATCGACGCGACGCTGATCCGGTCGGTCCTCGTTCCCGCGGTTGTCGCGACGATGGGGAAATGGAACTGGTGGCTGCCCGGCTGGGCAGCCACCGTCCTCAAGGTGCGGTCGTCACCGAAGAGCTGACTTGCTGAGCCACTTGTCCCAGCTGACCGCCCAGTCGTAGTAGTCGAACTGGGTGTCGGACATCTTCACGCTGCTGCCGGTCACCTCGACCGGGTCGCCGATCATCGCGCTGTCGAAGTAGATCTTCGCGTTGGCCGGCGACAGGTTGGCGCAGCCATGCGAGACGTTGCGCTTGCCCTGGTCCGGGATCGAAGGCGCGTAGCCGTGGATGAACTCGCCGTGGTTGGAGAAGCGCACTGCCCAAGGGACAACAACGTTGTCGTAGTTGTACCGCGGGTTGCTCATCGAGTACGTGTTGTGCTTCTCCATCACCACGTGGATCCCGCTCGGGGTCACGCGGCCCGGGTCGGACTCAAGACCGAAGCTGGCCGGGAAGTCGTGCACCACGGTGCCGTTCTGTCGGACGATCAGCCGCTTCGTCTGGGTGTTGGCCTCGACGGTCTGCTCCCGGCCGATGTTGAACGTCGCCGTGACGTCGTTCTTGCCGTACACGCCGTTTCCGAACGAAACGCCGTACAGCTTGGCGCTGACCGTCACCTTGGTCTCCGGCTTCCAGTACTCCTTCGGCCGCCAGTGCACCTCGGACTCACCCAGCCACGCCCACGCGCCCTCGGTCGGCACCGAGGTCTCCACCTTCAGCGCCTTCTCCACCGATGCCTTGTCGGCGATCGGGTTCTTGAAGTCGATCTTGACCGGCATCGCGACGCCGTACGTCTTGTTGTCGCCGACGTTCAGCGAGGCCTGCTCGGTGCGCTTCGGCTTCACAGTGGTGAAAGATCCGGTGATCGGCACCTGCTGGCCGTTGCCGCCGACCGCGGTGCCGGACCATGTGTAGGTCTTGCCGAAGCCGAGCTGCTCACCCACGGACCACGTCTTCTTGTCCGCCGCGAGCTCGCCCTTGACCTCTTTGCCATCCGGGTTGGTCAGCCGGATCTCGTTGATGGTGCCGTTTTCCACAGCTGCCTGGATCGTCCCGCCCGGGCTGGCGTCGGTCGCGCCGTTGGCCGGCTGCGTCGTCACCGTCGGCATGGTCACGGCGGCCGCGGGCGCCACGCCCGTGTCTGTCGATGTTCCTGGCTTCGGTGTGCCTTCATCCCCGCTGCACGCGGTCAACCCCAGCGCCGCAACGATCGCCAGGCTGGCGATCAGCTTGAAACCGCGTCGATTGGTCATGGTCCTTGCCCCCGTCCTCACACCCATCACGACGCGGTTCTGGGGCACGGCGTTGACACGCTGTCACTGTGACTCACATCACACTTCTGGGATGGCCGGGCGCCAAGGTCATCAGCCGAAAAGTTGTGGCAGGCAGCGCGCGCATCGGTACGTTCGGTAACGAGGGAGGATCACACGAACGGCCCAGCGGATAGTGAATTGAGGCAGTAGTGCGCCGAGTTTGCAGGCGATAGGCTCGTTCTCGCAGGCCGTAAGTTTCTGTGTTCGTGCTCCATCACGCTCGCGGAACAAAACGCGGGCGTGCTGCTTTCTCGCTGCAGTTGGCGAAGGGCGACGCCCGGGACGGCCCGGGATTGCACGGTGTAATCCCAAGCTGATCCGGCGACGGAGGCAGATGTATGGCTCAGGGCACTGTCAAGTGGTTCAACTCGGAAAAGGGCTTCGGCTTCATCGCGGTCGACAGCGGTGAGGCTGACGTCTTCGTGCATTACTCGGAGATCCAGGGCAAGGGTTTCCGTACGCTCGAGGAGAACCAGCGCGTCGAGTTCGAGGTCGGCCAGGGCACCAAGGGCCCGCAGGCCACGAACGTACGGCCTATCTGACCTGACAGCGAAGGGCCCTGGACGACGGATGCCGTCCAGGGCCCTTTGTTGTTCTCTCGGGGTTGTTGTGTCGTCAGCTCTGCGGGTACCGCGGCAACTGCTGGGCTTCCCACGACAGACGCTCCATGACCCATTCCTGAGCCAGTGCGTGCGGGGAGGTCTGGCGGTGCGCGGCCAGCTCACGGAGCTGCTCGTTCGCGATGAGGGACAGGCGCAGCTGGTAGACCTCGGCGTTGCCGAAGCGGCGGCCGGACGCGGTGGTTTCCACGTCGGCCTCGGGCGCGATGGCGGCCAAGTAGCTTTCCAGCTCAGTGTCGGGGGCGAGCTGGTCGGCTGCCGGGCGCCGGGTGTTGGCGCTCTTGCTGCGGCTGCGTCCCAATGATGGCAAAGGCACCCGGACACGATAACGGTTAGGTTGCGGGAAGGCATGCTCTGTGACCCGCGACACACCGGTGGAGTGCAACCATTCGCCGCCTGGGGCGTCTGTATCCCCAGGTCGAGTGCTGCAACTCGGACCCGGCATGTGCCGCATCACAGTGGCCCGTTCACAGTGCTGAGACCCCAAGTGAACGCCGACAGTGATCACCCGATAAGGTGAGGTCCATACCATCCGCCCCGAAAAAGCAGTGCACAACAAGCACGGCCAATCGGTGCACAAACTTGAATACATATACAACAGAACAGCAACTCCGATACCGCGCGTAACCAATAGCAACAACAAACGCAATAAGCAAAAAATAGCTATTGCAATAAGGTTGCGTTAGTTCCCCGTTAAAGTGCCCACGCTGGTTCGTAAGGAACCGGTACGTGGGGGTTTGGGGGGCTCGGCCCCCCAAAACAATTCGCGGGGGCCCGGTGCGAAGCCGACGAAGGAGGCGAGCACCGATGCGGAGGCCCCCGCGCCAGGGGGAGGAACGCGGGGGCCGGAGGGGATCTCCACAGGCGCTGACCGGGGGTGTGTCAGCTCCTAGATTGTTGCACGCTCACCTGTCGTAGGCGAGATGTCTGCGCCCAAAAATTCCAGGGAACTGTTCACTTGATGTTTCCCTGCCTGGTGAACGGCTGGGACTGGGTGTTGTCCGCTGTTCTGGGCGGATGAGATTCGCTTGTTCGCGGCAAAAGATTAGAACGTGTTCTAGCTAGCCAACTCGTATCCGGCTTCAGTAACGGCGGCTTTGATCGCGACGTCGTCCAACTGTGCCGAACTGGTGACGGTGACCGCGCCCGTGGCCAGATCCACTGTGACGTCGGTTACGCCATCGACCTCGGACAGCTCTTCGGTCACTGATGCGACGCAGTGCTGGCACGTCATGCCGGCGACGGTGTAGGTGGTCTGCAACTCCGGGTCCCTTCGCGACATGTCCTTACCCATAGGGGGTACAGGTACAGCGGCGGTTTGTGTACACAATATCGTCCACCGTGCTCACCCGAATGGCCCTACCCGCGGCCCGACAACACGCGTACTACCCACTACCGCCGGTGCCAAACGCGCACAAACGACTACCCACCGTCGTACCCGGTTCACTCTGCGGGGGGCTGTGTGCAGGGCTTTTAGTCCCATAACCTCACGGCCACAGCCGAGCCGGGGAGGCGTCATGAGCGGGTCCCTCGAAGTGCGGAACTTCTTGATGCAGCAAGACACGATGACCGGGAACGGAGCCGGGCTCACCGGCGGCGTCCCGGCCCAGCGCGGCGGAGAAACCTCGCGGGTCACCGACGAGCAAATCCGCAAGGCACGGCTCGCCGTTGCCCGAAGCGCGCTGGATGCCGACGACTGCCGACTGCTCCTGGACATGCTCGGCCTCGTGCCGGGCGATGACGGAATCCCGCCAGTCAGCCGGTAACGCCAGGTCAGGCAGCTGGGGACTGGGGGCGGCAGCACACCTCGTCGCGGATGTGACGAGGACCACCAAGTGGTCCATGGGCTCAACGAGGCGCCCATGGACCCGAAAACAGCCCGTTTCGCAAGGGTTTTCGCAGGTAGCGGTCTTTTGGATAACCCGTTTTGTAGGACCATGGGGTCGTGCCCTATAGTTCTCCTTGCTCCCAGCGGCAAGCCAAAGGGACTGGGCTCCCATCGTCTAGCGGCCTAGGACTCCGCCCTTTCAAGGCGGCAGCGCGGGTTCGAATCCCGTTGGGAGCACGCGGTAAAATGTAAGAAGCAAGGCCCAGTGGCGCAGTTGGTTAGCGCGTCGCCCTGTCACGGCGAAGGTCGCGGGTTCGAGTCCCGTCTGGGTCGCAGACGAAGGTCCGGTCATCATCCACCGGGCCTTCACGGCCAGGTAGCTCAGTTGGTACGAGCGTCCGCCTGAAAAGCGGAAGGTCGGCGGTTCGACCCCGCCCCTGGCCACGTAACTCGATTGACTCCTCTTGCTCGTCGCTTCGCGACTTCGCTCGGGATCTCGTTACATAATGTAGGGGGGCCGAGCCCCCCAAACCCCCCACGGTGCGTGCTCCTTTTCTTCCAGCGCTGGTTGCTTTTTGGTTTTACCAGCATGCTTTTGTTTGGCTGGCGTGGGTGCTTTGTGCTCTTTTGGCGCTTCTGCTCTTGGTCTGCGGGAATCGTGGTTGGTTTTGTTGCCTTTGGGCCTCTCTCTGAGGTGCGGGTTGTTTTCTTGGGGTGGGTTATTTCGTGGGGTTCTTGGGTCGTTGTTTCTCGGCTTTTGGGGGATAGGAAACTTTCCGTTCTCTAAGTTGGGTGGGCGGTGCTTGTCTTAGGGGCTTTGGGTTTTGGGGATGTTTTTCGCTTGGTTAGCTGGGTGGTGGTTTTGAAGGTACGTTCCGTACTCTAAGTCGGTTGCTGGCTTTGTCTTGGCGCTTTGGGCTTTATTGCGGCGTCTTGCCCAGTGGCTTGCAGGTGGTTTTGAAGGTACTTTCCGTTCTCTAAGTTGGGATTGATCTTCGGCTTGGGTAGCTGGTTGTTGCCTTGGGGATCTTGTTTCTCGCGAGCTTGTTCCGGCACCTCGGCAACTGGCTCGTCCTCTAAGCCGGGGCCATTGGTTGGCTTGGGTGTCTGCTCGTAGCTTGAGGATCCCGTTCCTGCGGTCTTGTCCCCTGTGACTTGTCCCCTCTCCGCGTTCCTTTCTGTCCTTCTCTGGTCTTGTTGTGTGTCAGCCCTCGGGTAGTCGGGTGAGGGCGACTATCCGAGGGCTGGGGGTGTGTTGGCTATTGGCGGCGGGATGCTGGGTCTACTCGGGCGTAGGTGAGCAGGTCGACCGTTGTGAAGCGGTCAGCGGTTCTTCTGGGGAAGGTTGGGCGCCAACTGGGTTGGGATGCCAGGTAGCTGCTTGGGTCCAGTTGCAGCAGGCCTATGAAGACCTCACCGACGATTCGGGCGCCGATGCCTGACAGGGTGATGCCGTCACCAAGGACTTGGGCTTCTTTGAGGATGTAGTACCAAAGCGGGGTGCTCGAGTCGAAGCCGACGTTGAACTGGCGCAGCTCCGGGAAGCTGTCCGGGCCGAGGACGGGGATGCCCATGGCGTTGGCGATCGCTTGACCGGACGGCAGCGACCACGTCACGTGGCGCAGCAGGTTGCGTTGCGGCAACGCGGTCGGCGGGTCACCGGTCGCGATGGCTTGCAGTGGCAGGTTGAACAAGGCCGTCGAGATCCTCGTGTCGATCCGCTTGTTCGGACGCACCTCGCCGTCACCGAAGTCGAAGAACGTCTGCCAGCCGATGAACCGGCGCCTCGCGCGGGCACGGCCGCGCAGATCGACCGGATCCGACTGACCCTGACCCGCCGGGTCGAAAATGAACCCGAAGAACGGGTTGCCGTTGTCGCCGGCCAGATTGGCCCGGTACGACGGGCGCACCATGCTGTGCCCGAAGCGGTACACCGCACCCTGGAACTCCACCGGCATGAAGTGCTGCCCCGCCGCGGGCCGGTAGTGCCTGCGACCGTGCCGCAGGATGTCCTGCGTCAAGCCGAAACCGATGATCTGCGGCAGGAACTCGTTCAGGATGATCCACTGGTAGTGCCAGGTGACCAGCCGCTTGGCCTCGTTGTACACCTGGTTGCTCGGTACACCCCGAGCGCGAGCCTCGTCGACCGCGCGGTTGTGAGCCAACAGGAACGCCACGTGCAGACCCGCGATCATCAGGTTCTCGTCGTTACGGGGATCGGCGATGATCGCGACCCGGTCGGAGCGCCGCGGCAAGTCCTCGAACAAGCCGCCACTCTCCACCCGGAACTTCACCCGGTCACCGGGATCGAACAGTTCCGGATTCGCCCCGGGCCCTCCGCCGTACACCGAATCCAGTGACAGGGTCGGGACCCGGGTATTGGGCGAAGTCTCCGGCTCGGTCGGCACCCCGAGCTGAGAATTCAGGTCGAACGTGAAGTCGTGGTCGATGAATTGCCCGAGAAATGTGGTACCGGCAGTGTGGAATGGATTGTCGACGTTGTTGGGGCTCAGCTCCGGGTTGGTGATCAACCGGATCGGGCCCTCGTGCAGCGGATCTCTGGCGTCCATCAGGCCGCCTGGCCTGCCAAGTTCCCGCAGCGCCTCCAGCACCCGCTGGCTGGGCTGCGCGAACGGCGGAAGCCGGAAGATCCGACCGAAGAACCTCGGATTGGTCGCCTCCGGTGCAGTTTGCGCAAAAGCCGTGCCATGCAATGAGGCAGCGGCCGCACCAGCGGTAACACCTCCGATGAATCCTCGCCGAGTGAAACGTGCAGGGTTTTTATTGTTTGATCCACTCACACAAAAATTGTCCATTTTTGACTGAATTACGGCCATGACGAACAAGTCCTAGGAGTGGCCCACATTCCCTAAGCGATCAGCCACCCGAGTCCCAGCCACCGGCACGCCAGGCACGCCGGGCAGCAGGTTGCCTGGCGGTGCAACAGGTCCGGCCAGCGGTTGGAGAGCTTGGGCGGTCAAGGGATCCTCGCCGATGCCGATGCCGATGCCGATGCCGATGCCGATGCCGATGCCGATGCCGATGCCGATGCCGATGCCGATGCCGATGCCGATGCCGATGCCGATGCTCGTGTCGCAGCTGATGTCGACGGTGCCGCGGCTGAAGCCGATGCCGATGCGGACGCTTGTGCTCTAGCTGAAACCGATGGCAGCGCGGCCTCCGGCCCCAACGCCAGCCTAGCCATCACCACCGACACCCCACCGCCCAGCAAGATCCACAAAGCCGAGTTGTCCACAAGCGCCAAGTAGTCCACAGCGCGCACGACACAAACCCTGTTGATCAACACCCGCTGATAGACTGGCCAGGGGACGCCCCCCGGGGAGTGGTGGGGGATGTCCTGGGGGCGGGGTTGGGGTTCGTCGAAGTCGGTCGCTTCTCCCCGCCATCTCTTCAGTTGCCCGAAACCCAAGTGCCACGGAGACACCGGGGATCAGCTTGGCGAGGTCGCGGCGCTGCACGCACTTCGGAGCCCGCTCAGCAAGGCCGGCATCACCAGCAGTGGGGGTGTCGCAGCCAGCCGAAGGATCTTGGACACCGGGACGGCGGCCCCTGGAGTGCCGTCAGCGGGACGATCGACGGCCGGCGCGCGGAAGGCGGCACAGAGTTTGTCAGGTTGGTGCTAGGTTTGGGAAAACATCACTGACCTGCGTCGATGCCTTTTTTGCTGGGTAATCTTATTCCGTTTGCGCATTGTGGTTGTGTTCACATTTGCCAGTTTGCTAAAGGGATTGCCGGGGCGTCCTGGAATGTCACTCGGCTGGGTGGCTGGGCAGTTCGATTGGGTGAAATACCCCGCGCGGGGGATTCTTGTGACGCGGGCCGTATCGGCGAATGGTCTAAGGTCGTTCACCAGGATGGCGCAGGAGCGACATGCTGCGTGACCACCAGGTTCGATGATGTTGGGCCGACCGGGTGATAGTTGCTGTCGGCGGTCACGGTGAGTCGCTTTTTCACGGTGACCCACGTGAATGGCTCAGAAGCGCCATTCGTAATGTTCCACAAGCGGTAACGGTGTCCGAAGATGGAACGACTCCCTTCGTGAGTGCGGGTCTGATCATCTTTTTCGCCGCTCCAACCTGCCATGGCTGCACACCAGGAGAGACTGCATGAGAGAACGGGCCGGGTCAGTGCGTCGTTTTCCTCCTGCCTCCCAGCGGCATATGCCCGAATCGGCCCGGCCCATGGTCGCCGCATGGGAACGTCGTTATCAACTTGCGGTCATCGGTGCGGATCTTGCGGTCATTCTCGGCGTGGTCATCACCGTCAACGCCGTCGTCGGCGCGGTGACCGCGTTGCACGCGAGCATCTTCGCGGTCTTCACCCTCGCAGCGGTTTTCGTTGGGCTGAGCGGATCCCGTGCTTGGAGCGCGGCGGCGCTCGGGGATGGGGCCGAGGAGTTCCGCCGCCTCTACCGTGGCTTGTTCACCGCGTTGGTGATCTTGGCGATCGGTGGCTACGCGCTGAGCCTTGAAGGCCTGCGCCCCTGGGTTTTCCTTGCCGTACCGGCGATGGCGGTGATCGACTTCCCGGTCCGCTATCTCCTGCGCCGCGTGCTGCACAAGCGCCGCCAGGCCGGCCGTTGCCTGCTGCCAGTGCTTGCGGCCGGTGGCGTCGGCACGGTCAAGGACCTGATCGAACGGACCCGCAAAGCGCCACACCAAGGCTGGCGCGTCGAAGCGGTCTGCACGGCAGACGGGCTCGGCACCGGTCCCGATGGACGGGTCGACGGAGTGCCTGTGGTCGGGCGGATCGAAGACGTCGCCGAGCAGGTGCAGCGGGGCGGCTACCGGATTGTCGCGGTGACGGCGGACGCGTACTGGACCCCGACGCGCCTGCAGCACTTGGCGTGGAAGCTGGAGAACACCTCCGCCGACCTGGTCGTCGCGCCCGTGCTGATGGAGGTCGCGGGACCGCGGCTGCACGTCACCGGCGTGCTGGGCATGCCCCTGCTCAAGTTGTCCGCTCCGGTTTTCACCGGCGCGCGCCGGGTGGTCAAGGAGATCGTCGACCGGATCGGCGGCGCGCTCCTCGTCGCACTGTTGAGCCCGTTCCTCGCGGCGGTCGCGTTGACCGTGAAGCTCGGCGACGGCGGGTCGGTGTTCTACAAGCAGCGCCGGATCGGCAAGGACGGCAAAGCTTTCACCATGATCAAGTTCCGGACGATGGTTCCGGACGCGCACGCTCAGCGCTACCAGCTGCTGGCCGTGAACGAGGCCGAGGGCCCGCTTTTCAAGATGCGCAAGGACCCGCGCGTCACCAAGATCGGCGCGGTTCTGCGGCGGTTCTCGATGGATGAACTGCCCCAGCTGTTCAACGTCATCGCCGGGCAGATGTCCTTGGTCGGTCCGCGTCCGCCGCTGCCGGAGGAGACCGAGCGCTACAGCTCCGACGCCCGACGTAGGCTGCTGGTCAAGCCGGGGCTCACCGGGTTGTGGCAGGTCAGCGGGCGTAGCGACCTGCCGTGGGAGGAAGCCGTCCGGCTCGACCTGCGATACGTCGAAGACTGGTCGCTCGCGCTGGACGCGCTGATCCTGTGGAAGACGGTTCGCGCCGTGCTGAAAGGCCAAGGAGCGTATTGATGATCTGCCGACTCTGCGGCTCGGCTGAGCTTCAGAGCGTGGTCGACCTGGGAGCAACCCCGCCGTGCGAGCGGTTTCTCGCCGCCGCGCAGCTGGACGAGCCGGAACCGACGTATCCGCTGCACCTGCGGGTCTGCACGAGCTGCTGGCTGGCCCAGATTCCTCCGCTGATCACGCCGGAGGACACGTTCACCGAGTACGCGTACTTCTCGTCGTTTTCCACGTCCTGGGTCGAGCACGCCCGCAAGTTCGTCGACAAGGCCGTCGAGAAGATCAACCCGGAGTTCGTCGTCGAGGTCGCGAGCAACGACGGCTACCTGCTGCAACACGTCGTGGCCAAGGGAATCCGGTGCCTTGGTGTCGAGCCTTCGGTCAACGTCGGCGCGGCGGCACGGGAAAAGGGCGTACCGACCAAAACGGCGTTCCTGGACAAGGAGACCGGCGCGAGTGTCCGTGCCGAACACGGTCCGGCGGATCTGGTTGTCGCGAACAACGTCTACGCGCACATCCCGGACATCCAGGGCTTCACCGCGGGCCTGCGGGAACTGGTCAAGGACGACGGCTGGGTGTCCATCGAGGTCCAGCACCTGCTCAGCCTGGTCCGCTACAACCAGTACGACACGATCTACCACGAGCACTTCCAGTACTACACCGTCGCGTCAGCCCAGCGAGCGCTTGCTTCGCATGGTCTGCACGTCGTCGATGTCGAACTCCTGCCGACCCACGGCGGCTCGATCCGGATCTGGGCGCGCCCGGTCAAGGCCGAGCCGGGTAAGGCGGTCGGGTTCGTGCTCGAGGAGGAACGGAAGGCCGGACTGCACGATCTGTCCGGCTACCAGGACTTCGCGCGCAATGTCGACAGCGTTCGGCAGAACCTGCTCAGATTCCTGCTCGGCGCGGCGGCCACCGGCAAGACGGTCGTCGGTTACGGCGCGCCCGGCAAGGGCAACACTCTGTTGAACCACTGCGGAATCCGGCCGGACATCCTCAAGTACACAGTGGATCGCAATCCGTACAAGCACGGCCGGTTCACCCCCGGCACGCGGATCCCGATCCACGCCCCGGAGAAGATCGCCGAGGACAAACCGGACTACGTCCTTGTCCTGCCGTGGAATCTGCGCACGGAACTGACCGAGCAGCTGTCCTATGTGGGCGAGTGGGGCGGCAGGCTGGTGTTCCCGATCCCGACACTGGAAGAGGTCAAGCCGTGAAGGTCGTGCTGTTCTGCGGCGGCTACGGAATGCGCATGCGCAACGGCATGGCCGACGACGTGCCCAAGCCGATGCAGATGGTCGGGCCGCGGCCCTTGCTGTGGCACGTGATGCGCTACTACGCCCACTTCGGCCACACCGAGTTCGTGCTGTGCCTCGGTTACGGCGCGCACCACATCAAGGACTTCTTCCTGACCTACCAGGAGACCGGGTCCAACGACTTCGTGCTCAAGGACGGCAAGGTCGAGCTGCTGTCCACGGACATCCGCGACTGGACGATCTCCTTCGTCAACACCGGCCAGGACTCGCCGATCGGCGAGCGCCTCCGACGCGTCCGGCACCTGGTCGATGGCGAGGAGATGTTCCTGGCCAACTACGCCGACGTGCTCACGGACGCGCCGCTGGACGAGATGGTCAACCGGTTCAGTGACAGTGACGCGGGCGCGTCGATGATGGTCGTGCCGCCGCAGTCCTCTTTCCACTGTGTGGACATGGGTGAGGACGGCAGGGTCAGCGGGATCACACCGGTCAGCAACCTGCCGCTGTGGGAGAACGGCGGCTACTTCGTGTTGCGCCAGGACGTGTTCGATCACCTGCCGCAGGGCGGCGACCTGGTCCAGGACGCTTGTGGGGAGCTGGCCAAGGAAGGGCGGCTGCTGGCCTACCCTTACCGTGGTTTCTGGCAGCCCGCCGACACGGTGAAGGAGCGGGCCGCTCTCGACGCCGCGTACGCACAGGGCGACCGGCCATGGATGCTGTGGGAGAACGATGCGGGCGTTTCGGCCTGATGCCCTCGACCGTGTCGTGCTGCTCGGCGCGCACTGCGACGACATCGCCATCGGCGCGGGCGGAACCCTGCTGACACTGTGCCAATCGCGACCAGGGCTGCAGATCGATGCTCTCGTGCTGAGTGGAGGCGCGACGGCGAGGGAGGCCGAGGAGCACGCGGCGCTTCAGTCGTTTTGCCCCGGCGCGGAGCTCAAGCTCACCGTTCTGGACCTGCCGGACGGCCGGTTCCCGGCCAACTGGGAGCGGGCCAAACAGGCCGTCGAGGATCTGCGGGCCCGTACCGAGCCCGATCTGGTGATCGGGCCCCACGCCCGTGACGCCCATCAGGACCACCGCACGCTGGCGGAACTCGTGCCGACCGCGTTCCGGGACCACGTGACCCTCGGCTACGAGATCCTTAAGTGGGAGGGGGATCTCGGTGCCCCGACCGTGTACCAGCCCTTGCCGGATGAGGTCGCTGAGGCCAAGGTGGAGAAGTTGCTCCGGTACTACCCCACCCAGTCCGGGCGGTACTGGTTCGACCGCGACACTTTCCTGGGGCTGGCGAGGGTTCGCGGCGTGCAGTGCCGGGCGCGCTATGCCGAGGCGTTCTACCTCGACAAACTGATCGTTGGCTTGGAGGCGTGACGTGCGTGTGTTGCTGACCGGACACCAGGGCTACCTGGGCACGGTGATGGCGCCACGGCTGGCGGCCGCCGGTCACGAGGTCGTCGGCCTCGACTCCGGGCTCTTCGCCGCCTGCGTGCTGGGGCCGCAGCCGCAGGACCCAGCGGGCCACCAAGTCGACCTGCGTGCGGTCACGGCCGATCACGTGTCCGGTGTGGACGCGGTGATCCACCTTGCGGCGCTGTCGAATGATCCACTGGGGTCGCTGGCGCCGCAGCTCACGTACGACATCAACCACCACGCCTCGGTCACGCTCGCCAGGCTGGCCAAGGACGCCGGAGTCAAGCGGTTCCTCTACGCGTCAACGTGTTCCGTCTACGGCGCGGCAGGCGACGGCCTGGTCGACGAAGACGCTCCTCTGCGGCCGGTCACTCCGTACGCGGAGAGCAAGGTACGCGTCGAGGACGATCTTCTCGAGCTGGCTGATTCGGACTTCACCCCGGTTTTCCTGCGCAACGCCACGGCTTTCGGCTTCTCACCGCGGTTGCGTGCGGACATCGTGCTGAACAACCTGGTCGGGCACGCGGTGCTCAGCGGCGAGGTCAAAGTCCTCTCGGACGGCACGCCATGGCGGCCGTTGGTGCACGCACAGGACATCGCGGACGCGTTCGCCGCGGCGTTGGACGCGCCGAAGGAAGCCGTGCACGCCAAGGCTTTCAACGTGGGCACCGAGGACAACAACCTCACGGTCGCCCAAATCGCCCAGCACGTGGTCGAAGCGGTCGCCGGGTCCAAGCTCGTGATCACCGGCGAGGCCGGTGCCGACCCGCGCTCCTACCGGGTGGACTTCTCCCGGATCCGTGCCGCGATGCCGTTCACGGCACAGTGGACGGTCAAGGCAGGTGCGGTCGAGCTGTTCGATGCCTACACCGAGCACGGCCTGACGCGCGAGGACTTCGAGCAGAAGTTCACCAGGCTGGCTTGGTTGAAGAAGAACGGCGGCCTCTGATGGGAAAGTCCCAGCGTGGGTCTCGTGCGTGTGTTGGCCGGGTAGCGCCGGCCAACACACGCATGAGGCTAGCTGGGCTGCCAGGGGCCTGCGGCGAGGTCCCGGCCGCTGATCTCGGTGACCGGCAATGGCCAGTCGATGGCCAGCGTCGGGTCGTCATAGCGCACGGCGATGTCCTCGCGCGGGTCGTGCGGCCGGTCGATCCGGTAGCAGACGTCCGCGATCGGCGTCAGTGCCTGGAATCCGTGCAGCATCCCCGGCGGGATGTACAAGTGCGTGAAGGTCTCGTCGTCCAGCCGGAACATCTCGTGGTGGCCGAAGGTCGGCGAGTCCGGCCGGGCGTCGACGACCACATCGGACACCGCCCCGTGTGCGCACCGCACGAGTTTCGCCTCGCCCCGGCCGGATCGGCCGTGCAGGCCGCGCAGCACGCCCTGCCTGGAGCGCGACTGCGAGTCCTGGATGAACGAGTTCGGGTCGATGCCGTGCTCCGCCGCGATGGTCGCGTCGAACGTCCTGGTGAACAGGCCACGCGAATCGTGGTGCGGGGTGGGCACGAACAACA
The DNA here is from genome assembly GCF_900176515.1 of Kibdelosporangium aridum. Lineage (GTDB taxonomy): Bacteria > Actinomycetota > Actinomycetes > Mycobacteriales > Pseudonocardiaceae > Kibdelosporangium > Kibdelosporangium aridum. The sequence goes on along the minus strand of NZ_FWXV01000002.1, from coordinate 960,531 downwards.
GGACGCCGTCGATCGAGGTGGTCCGCACATGCATCGGTCCATCATGGCGTCCCCATGTTGACGCCGATCTGCCGGTCCTGCCGGGCCCGCCGCGGTGAGGTCGTACTCGACCTCGGCCGCCAGCCGGCGAGTGACTTCTTCCCGCCGCTCGCGGACAACGGCCCCGACCCGGTGTACCCGTTGCGGATGTGGCTGTGCGCGGAATGCGGCCTGGCGCAGCTGGCTGAAGACCCGACTGTGCCCGAGGAACCGCGCGGGGTCGAGCCTGCCGCGCTTGTCGCGCAGGCCAAGGACGCGATCGAACGCGTGATGCGCTCGGGCCTGGTCAAGGCGAACGCGCAGGTCTTCGAATACGGCAGCCCGCACGGCGGTTCGTGGCTGCCGATGCTTGCCGAGCACGGGTTGCGGGCGGTCGAGCAGCCGAGCGATCCCGCGGACGTCGTGCTGGACAGCTTCGGCATGATGCACAGCGCCGACCAGCACGAGGCCGTCGCCGAGCGGGCCAGGAGGCTGACCGACGGGGGAATCCTGCTGCTGCAGTACCACTCGCTGGCCACGATCATCCGAAATGGACAGTGGAATGCGCTGCGGCACGGGCACTACGCGTACTACTCCACGGCCGCGCTGACCAGGATGCTGTCCATCGCTGGCCTGACCCCGTGGACGGCATGGCGATTCGATCTCTACGGCGGCACCGTTCTGCTGGCCGCGGGCCGTGGCGGGCAAAGTGATCCCGAGGTCCGCGCGCTGATGGCCGAGGAGACCGGAAGCGGCGTCGACGACCCACGGATCGTTCGGTCGTTGCAGGAGACCGCGGAGAACAGCATCAACGCCCTGCGCGGCTGGTTGCAGCGCCAGCGCGGCACCGGCCGCCGGGTTTTCGGTTACGGCGCCGCGTCGCGTGCAGTCGCTTTGCTTGCCGCGGCGGGGATCGACAACACCATGCTGTCCGGTGTGGCGGACGCGTCCCAAGCCAAGTGGGGCAGGCGGATGCCGGGCACCGCGATCCCGGTGATCAGCCCGGCCGAACTGGTCCGAGCGAAGCCGGACGCGGTCCTGTTGTTCGTACCGGATCTGCTGGAGGAAGTCCGCGCCGCGCTGCCCGCGCTGGCCGGGCGCTGGGTGGTCGCCGAGCCGGTGCCCACCGAGGATCCGCAGACCCGCCGGATCATCCCGCCCGCGCGGCTGGCCGGTGACAACCGGTCATGAACCGCCTGGCCGTCCTGATCGTCCTGGCCAGCATGGTCTTCGGTGCGCTGGTCGGGTTCGCCGTGCCAACGCTCGGCGGGTCGGTGTACCGCAGCGGCGCGAACATCGTCTTCACGGCCGTCCAGATCCAGCCCAAGCCCGCGACGGCATCCGTCGCCAGGCACGTCTCCCAGCGGATGCCCAGCTGGGCGAAGGTCGCCGCGAGCGGTGCGGTGGCAGGTGAAGCGCACCTGGGCGCGGGCGAGTTCATCACCGCGCACGAGATCTCCGGGGTGCAGTCGCTGCGGATCGAGCTCCACAGCCCGAACCGGGACGGCCTCGCTGAGCGGACGACGGCCGCCGCGAACACGGTCATTTCCGTGGTCACACGGATGGAGTTCAACCGTGTGTCTGGCGTTGTGTCCGAACCGGGCGGCGAACCCGAGAACATGACGCGGGCCTGGGCGATTTGGGCGGCCATGTTGGGCGCGGTGCTTGGCGCCTTGGTCGGCTGGCTTGGCTGTTCGCTTCGACGACCTGGCCGGTGGGTCGCCCGGATCGCCGATGGCGGGTCACGAATCGAAGGCGCAGAAGCGTTTGCGGCCAGCGTCGACCACGAGATCCGGGCGCTGTGGTCTGCCGTACGCACTCGGCGTGGGCTGCTGGTCATCGGCCTTGGTTTCTTCGCCATCGCCGGCTACGCGGCGACGGGCTCGGTGGGCCCGCCGTTCCTGGCCCTGCTGGTCGCCGGGTACGCGGCATTCCGTGACCCACGGTGGATCGCGGGCGCGCTGCTGATCCTCGGCGCTTCGGTACTCCCGCCCAAGCTGGAGCTGGTGAAGGTCGGCCCGGTCACGCCGACCGTGCTCGAAGTCGCCGTACTGATCGGCCTGGTCGTGGTCTGGCGCAAGCCCGGTAAGTCGATCTTCATGTGGCCGTTGATCCTGGTCACGGCGGCTGTCGCGATCGGCTGCGCGCACGGGATCACCAGCGGCGGCGAGTTCTCCGAGGTCGCCGACGCCATGCGGGCGCTGCTACTGGTGCCGCTCGGGTTCGTGATCGTCTACCGCGCGTTCGCCGGAAAGCTCCCTCAACTCGTGGCGGTCGTCGCCATCGGCGCGGCCGTGGCCAGCGCCGTCGAGTTGCTCGCGGCGGTGATGGACTGGCAGCGGCTCTTGGTCGACGAGCGCACGTCCGTGATCACCGGCGATGACACGTCCGAGGTGTCCCGGCTGTCCGCGCCGATCCTGCCGCTGTGGGGGCCGCTGCTGATCTTGCTGGTCTCTGGGGCCTTCCCGACCAGGCCACGCTGGCGGCTGCTACTGATCGCGCTGCCCGGCCTCGCGCACGAAGCGCTGAGCTTCAACCGGTCGACGTGGGCACCGCTGCTCGGGTGCGTCGTGCTGGTGGCCGTTGCCAGGTTCGGCTCTCGTGGCCTGGTCAAGCGTTTGCTCGCCGCCGCGGCCTTGGGAGCGTTGGGCCTCGCGCTGGCGAGCGGCGGCGCGCTCGGTACGACGGGTGAGGCCCTCGCCGGGCGTGTGACCAGCGTGTTCAGCGGTGAGGCCCTGGTCGAGGACAGCCTGGCCGACCGCGTTCGCGAGAACACGGCCGCGCTGAACACCTTGCTGGCGCATCCGGTCGCGGGCAGTGGCGTCGGTGTTCCGTACGGCGGCGAGATCATTTGGTACGACGAGGTACACGACCGGACTGTGGTCGAGGCGCGGCCGTGGATTCACAACCAGTACCTGAGAATGTGGCTCTGGTTCGGGGTGTTCGGATTGTTCGCCGTCGGGCTGCTGATGGTCCGCGTGGCCTCGGCAGTCGTGCACAGTTGGCGCCTGCGAGCTCCGGGAACCGTGCTGGTCGTCGCGTTGGGGCTTGGGCTGGCCTGTATGGCCATGCAGTCGATCTTCCAGACGACCTTGATCGACCGGCCGTCGCTGATGGCGATTGCGCTTACCCTGGCAATGCTGGCACTCGCAGTCGGCTGGCGGCCGCGATTCGATCAGGTCGGACAAACGCCGTCATCAGCGAGAAGGATAATGACACGGTGAGGTTGCTCAAGAACGTAGCGTGGTGGCAGTGGCTGCTCGCGGCTGGTGTCGTGGTCGGCCTGCTCGGTGGTGCGTACTACAGCAACCGGCTCAGCAACGCCGTGTACACCTCGGCCTCCGAGGTGCTGATGACCGGGCAGAGCGACCCGAACCAGCCGGACACCGCGTACACCAGCAATCAGTACGTCAACCAGCGGATGACCACGTACGCCCAGATCGCGTCGAGTGCGCAGGTCACCGCACCGGCCGCGCAAGCGCTTGGGGTGGACCCGGCCACGCTCGCCACGCAGATCACCGCGACCGTCGCCGGCGACACGACTGTGTTGAAGCTGCAGGTCACCGGACCGAATCCGGAGACTGCACGGCGTAACGCGGTCGCCGTGACCCAGTCGTTCATCAACGCGATCACCAAGCTCGAGACCATCCCCGGTGGTGCGTCGCGAGTGGTCGTCAACGTGATCACCGACCCGACGACGCCGCCGGCCCGTTCAGCACCGGGGCTGTGGCTGCTGCTCATCGGCGGGTTCTTCGGCGGCCTCGTGCTCGCGGTGATCGCGATCCTGGTGTTGCGGTGGCTGTACCCCAAGCGTTTCCCGGTGCAGCTGCGGCGCGAGAAGAAGAGGCCTGTCGGCGAGGAGACCAGCCGGATGCAGCCGGTGACGCAGCCAGACAAGAACACGTGGGTGCCATGATCCGCGTGCTGATGGTCGGTTCCGCGCCGACCGAACGCGGTGGGATGGCGACTGTCACGAACCTGCTGCTGCGCCATGGCTCCGGGGTCGCCCAGATCCGGATGATCACCACCCACAAGGAAGGCCCGGCCGCGACTCGGCTGCGACTGTGGCTGACCGGCACCCTGCAGGTCGTGAAGTCGCTGCGGTACGCCGATGTGCTGCACGCGCACGTGTCCGAGCGGGGCAGCGTGATCCGCAAGGGCGTGCTTGTCTGGATTGCCAAGGCTTTCCGCAAGCCCGTGGTGTTGCACTGTCATGGCGCCGAGTTCGTCGACTGGTACCGGGGGCTGCCCGGCTTGGCCAAGCGCTTGATCGCGTTGACGTTCCGGCAGGCCGATCTGGTGGCGGTGCTCGGGTCGTCGTGGCGGACCACGTACATGGACCTGCTCGGCGTCAAACGCGTTGTGAACCTGGGCAATCCGATCGAGCTGCCGCGCACGGTGTCGGCGGCACCTGGCTTCAAGATCGTGTTCCTCGGCCGGTTCGGCGAGCGCAAGGGCTCGGCGGACGTGCTGTCTGCTGTGGCTGGGTTGTCCGCGCCGGTCGAGTTGGTGATGGCTGGTGACGGTGAAGTCGCGGAGACCAAGGCCTTGGCCGCGCGGCTGGGCGTGAACGCCCGGATCCGGACGTGGATCTCGCCGGAGGAGCGGGACGTGCTGCTGAGTTCGGCGCACGTGTTCGTTCTGCCGAGTCGCGACGAAGGCCTGCCGATGGCGATGCTGGAAGCCATGGGCCACGGCCTTGTTCCCGTGGTCACCCCGGTCGGCTCGATCGGCGAGGTCGTCAAGGACCGGGAGAACGGCCTGCTGGTGAAGGCCGGCGACGTCGGCGGGCTGACCCGTGCTTTGCAGTCCCTGCTTGACGATCCCGGCTTGCGGGCGCGCCTGGCCAAGGCAGCACGCTCCACAGTGGAGCCGTACGAGATCTCCCGTTACATGCAGATCCTCGGGCGGCACTGGGAGCGGCTCGTCACCTCGTGACCTGCGGGCGGATCACCGCGTTGCGCGGTGTGCTCGGCCCTGGTGACGTCGTCGGCCCCGTGGGCCGAGTCGTGGACGTGGCCGGGACGGTCTTCGGCCGCCAGTCCACTTTGTCCCGGGTGATCACCCACGGGTCGTTCATCAGCTCTTCGACGTACTTGTCCCTGGCCAGCTCCATGACTTTGTTCTCCCAGCCGTGCCAGCAGTGGAAGTACGTCATGGCCGGGTAGGTTTCCTTGATCCGCTTGATGATCGTGCGGGCGTCCCACGAACCGTCCAGTTTGGTCGACGGGCCGCATTCACCGAAGCCGACGGGTTTCCCGGTCGAGATGATGTCCTTGTAGTCGTTGTTCGGCGATTCGCCTTTGCGCTCGCCCAACATGTACATGTCGTCGTCGTACCGGGTCGGGCAGACCATGTCCACGTATTCCGGGCCCGGGTAGTACGACAGCGCGGGCCCGTCCCAGGACGCGCCGGGCGAGTACACCCAGAGAACGTTGTGCAGCCGCCGGGTCTGCGTGATGTAGTAGTAGACATCCCGGTACAGGTCACGCGCGAACGTCCGGCGGGTGGACATGTCCTGACCCCACCAGAACCACGACCCGTTGCCTTCGTGCAACGGTCGCAGCATCACCACGGCGCCTGCCTGCCCGAGTTCCTCGACCAGGTCGCCCATCTTCTCCAGCTGGCCGCGCCACACGTTGCGCTGCGGGCTGGAGTCCGAAGTGGCCAGCAGCATCCGCAGATCTGGCTTTGTCGCTTTCGGATCCTTCACCCAAGCGGAGTTCGCGCCACTGGAAGGGTTCCACGGGTTGGTCGGATGGATGTCCATTGTGATCAACCCGCCGCGCTTCCAGTGGTCGATCAGGATCTTCGAGTCCGCTCGCGTCCACGCGTCCCGGACCATCACGCCGACCATCGCGGGGTATTTCCCGGTGCGTTTCACCAACGCCTCGATGAAGTGGTCGAAGCTCGCCGCGGAGATGTCGTCGATCTGCTGTCCACTCACGACTCGTTGCGAGTCGCGCGTGGGCAGGTCGCGGAACCACTTCAGCAACGCCTGCGCGTCCGGCGTCGCCGCCGGGTCCGCGGTGATCGGCTTCGTCTCCTGTTCGGCCGTTTCCTCAGGTCCGAACCACTGCTGGTTGGCCAACGCGATGCCACCGGCTGCCCCGAGCGCGATCGCACCGGCCGCTGCCCCGATGAACCGGCGCCGTCCGATCTCCTCAGCCATGCGCACCATAAAAACACGACATTAGGCCAAATGTCGTAACCCTTCGCCGTTCAAATCCCCCTTACGGGTGATAAACAGCGGCTATCTGGCCGCCTGGGCGAGGACATCGGCGAGTCTCTCGACCACGAGCCCCGCGCTGTAGGTCTGCTCGAAGTGCTTGCGGCTCGCCGCACCGCGCCGCATCGCAACGTCCGGATCGGACAGTTCGGCGAAGGCCGTCGCCAGACCGTCGGCGTCGTTCACTCCGATGCCCGGCTCGCCCGGCGGCTGGAACTCCTGGAGTCCACCGGAGTCCGAAACGATCGGCGTGACGCCGAGCTGCATGGACAACAGCTGCACGCCGCTCTGCGACGCCTGGCGGTAGTGCACCACCGAGCCCTTGGCACGCCCGAGGATCGGCAGAACGTCCGAATAGGAGTAGCGCTCCCTGCGCCACTCGCACCGTGACGGAAGGTCCTGTTCGGACACGTCCAGTGGGCCGTCGCCGAGCAGGATCAGCCGATCGCCCTTGTGCTGCCCGGAAAGCAGGTACTTCTCCCAGGCCTTGAGCGCGATCGGCACGTTCTTGTAGGGCGACATCCGGCCGTACAGCACGAAGTCATGCCGCTCGGTCGCCACCGGCGGAAGGTCCTTCTCGCGGACATCGCTGGTCAAGGGCACCACGCTGGCCGGATACGGCAGCTGCTTGGCGACGTACTCGCTGAACGCGACGACTCGTGTGGCGCGGTTGCTGAACCTGCTGAACAGGTGGCGCTGCCAAGCAGGCCTTTGCTCGGTCTCGTCGTGCGGGGCGTCGTCGTGCACCAGGTGCACCATCGGCGCCAGCCTGGCCAGCATGAGCCAGCGCGGGTCCCAGACGAGCTCGACCACGACCACGCTCGGCTGCCACGCCTTGGCTTCCCGGACGGTCCGCATCAGCGGGCCGATGGTGCGCAGGTCCTTGGGCCGAGGGTCAAGGACACGCTCGTACTCCAGCGGTTCCATCTTCTCGTAGTGCTGATCGGACGTGATCAGCAGGCATTCGTGCCCGGCAGCCCGCAGCGCCTCCACGTGCACCCTGGACAGCGTGCGCATCCAGGGCGACAGCCACAGAACTCTCATCTGACCGCCGCGATCGCGGTCTCGTACGCATCCGTCATGGCGTCCACTGTGTACAGTTCGGCGGCCCGTCTGGCGCCCGCCGCGGCGAGCGGCGTGAGCCGGGCCGGTTCTTCGATGATCGGGCGCAGCGCCGTTGCCCATGCCGCTGCTGTGACTGTTTCGACGAGCACCCCAGCACTCCCATTGTCCAGCAAATCCGGCACAGAACCAACGGCAGATGACACAACCGGCAGACCTCGTGCCATCGCTTCGACGATGACCAGCGGGAACGCCTCGGCCCTGCTCGGCACGCAGAGCACGTCGAATGTCTGGAAAGCGTGGTCGGGCCCTGGCGACGCGCCGTGCCAGCGGACCCGGTCGTTCTCCGGCGCCATGGCCTGGAGTTTCACCCGGTCGGGGCCGTCGCCGTGCAGGTCGAGCGTCCAGTCGAGGTCCTTGAGCTCGTCGAGCGCCTCGATGAGCAGGTGCGGGTTCTTGTGCTCGACCATCCGGCACAACATGCCCAGCCGCACGGGTTTCTTCGGTGTGAAGCCACGATCCTGTTGCTTCGGTACACCGTTGGGTGCGATGAAGTGGTTCTGGTTCAAGTGCTGATGCCGGGTGATGGCGTCCCAATGCCTTGGCGACAACGCGATCACGCCGTCGCTGCGGCTGATCACCTTGGCCAGCTTGTCGCCGTACGTGGGCTTGCCGGCCTCTGCGGGCTCGTGCGTGGCCGCGAGCCATTTCCCGTGCCGGTTCAGCGCCTTCCACCCGGCGGCGAAACCCGCTTCGGTGTTCGTCACACCGGTGATCAGAACGGCGTCGTTGGTCGGCAGATCGACGAGCGGCTGCCACCACGGCGTGAGGACAAGCCGCACGCTCGGGTCGAGTTCCGGCGTCAGCGGCCCGAAGTGCTGCAGGCACGCCAACGTCACCGGATAACCCCGCCGGCTGAGCTCATTGGCCAGCAGGACCCGTTGCCGCTCGGCGCCGCCTTGGCACAATTCGTTGCTGGTCAACAAGATGCTCGGCTTCCCGGGGACGGCCCGTGCTTTTGCCGCCGCCTTCTCACGGCTCCGGTCCTGCCGATGCGACCGCTGCACGCGGTCGAGGACATTGAGCCCGGCGGTGAAGATCGCCCCCGGCCCGTAGTTGCTCATCCCGAGCATTTCGGCCTGGCCGGCCCTGAGCAGGTCCCTGGCCCGGCGTTCGGCCAAAGGATCACCCGCCATCGTGCCGCCCGCGGCATGCCGGACGTCGGCTTCATCGGCGAGGATCAGCCGCCACCCGTTGCTGTGCGCCCTGCGCTGCCACTCCGACTCTTCGCCGTACAGAAAGAACTTCTGGTCGAACCCACCAAGCTCGTTCCAGGCACTTCTGGAAATCAGCAGGCAGCAGCCGGAAAGATAGCCGTCGACCGCACCGGGCTGCTGGGGGTAGTAGTCGGAGAGAGCCTTGCCCCGCAGGCGTTTGCCGTAACCCGAATGGCTGACAAGACTGCGGAGGACGGTCTGCTTACGCCTGGCGACATCCCAATCCGGACCGCCGGCGTCGTCCTGCACCTTCGGCGAAACAGCAGCGACCCTCGGCTGCTGCAGCGCCGCCCGCGATTTGGCGAGCGGCCCGGTCAACTCGGCATCCGGGTTGAGCAGCAGCATGTCGTCTTCGGTCCGCGCAGCCAGACCGTTGATCGCGGCGGCGTACCCGACATTGCTGTCGGAGAACACCCATTCCACGCCCGGATACTCGCTTTGCAGCTCCCGAACCGCCGGACTGCCCTCGGACAGGTTGTCCCACACCAAAACCCGGCACCCGGACAGGTGCTTGTGGACACTGTCCAGGCATCGCCGCAGAAGATCCGCCCGCCGGTAGCTGACGACCAGCACGGAGAGCGGACGAGCAGCCTGACCGTCGATCACGCCGTCACCTTACTCACGCCTCAAACCGCCGAGTTAGCGACGCCGTGCGGGTTCGGGGTACCATGACACTGTTGCTTCAGCCACTAGGCTGGAGAAGTGGGCCCAGGTGCGCGTCCGGACGGTCGCTGCCTGGGCTTCGCGCTTCACTGGACCACTCCAGCGTCGAAAACGCACTCGACCAGCGGATCGATTCGGCGCCGCCAGTCGCCGCCAGCGCCGTGACACCAAGCGACGGCGTCAGCGATCCAAGTCCCTGGTTCACTCGATGAGGGCATGTGCTCATAGAGCAAGTCGTGCACACGGGCGGGTGTCTTCGCCAGTCTTGACCGGTCGCGTTTGTTGCCGGCTTGGTCGCGCGAGTCCAGCACAAGGCGTTGGACCCCGAGTTCGATCGCATCAGCGACCACGTGGTCCAGAAGCGTCCCGCGCACGGCTTCACTTGGTCCCTTTCCGAAGTAGACACGGACGCGGAACTCCGCAGCGACCATCCGTGCGATGATCAACCGTCTACGCGAATCGTTTTCGCTTTTGAAGTGCAGTCGTCGCTCCCCGGCCAGACACAGTCCACGAAGCAGACTCCGCGTTTTCTGCAGTTGTGGCACGGGAACCACGGCCGCCGCGAGCAGGTAGCAACCGCGCTCCGACTCGTCGACGAACATGTGCACCGAAACAGCGTCTCAGTAGCCCAGCGATGACGTCTCTGGGGGTCTGGTAGCGCCAATTTCCTTGCACACCACGTTGAATCTGGCGCGAATGAGCAATCAAGACTCGCCACGCAGCACTCGTACGGGGATCGTGTCGCTCGTGCGACGTCAGAGTTTTCGTCCGTCAGGCCGGGGTGTTGTTGCGGCCGGGTTTCATGGCGCCGAGCAGGGCGCCGCGCATTTCGTCGGGGATGGCGCCGCCGAACCAGGCGCCGACGAAGTAGCCGATCATTCCCGCGACGATGGGGAACACCAGCGGCAGTGACCACGTCAGCAGCATCGCCAGCAACGACAGGTTCAACCCCGGCACCAGGCGCACGATGTACGTCAGCGGCAGCGGGTCCACGCCGACCTTGCGCAGTCGGATCTGCGTGAACACGACCCCGGACAGTTCCGTGACGATCAGGGCGATGCCGCAGCCGACCGCGCCGTACATGGGGATCAACACGATGTTCAGCGTGATGTTCACGACCAGGTTCACCGCGGACAAAGTGGTCAGGAAGCGTTGTTGGTGTGCCGCCACCATGGCGTCGCTGATGATCGACGTCAGGAAGCTGATCGCGCACGCGATGAAGAACAACCGCAGCACCGGCGTTGCCCCGTCGGCGAATTCGTCCGTGCCGACCGCGGTCACCAGGCGTTCGGCCAGCGGTATGCCAAGGACCGCAACGGGTGTGGCGAACAGCAACAGGAACCGGTATCCACTCGCGACTGCCCGCCTGAACCGTTCCGGGTCGGTCGCGTAGCCCTCGTTGATCGTCGACAACGCTGTCCTCGAGAACACCTGAGGCAGCATGTTCAGCGTGAACGCAAGCTGGACCGCGATGCCGTATGCCGCGACTTCGCGAGTGTCGGACAACAGCGACAGCAGTACGCCGTCGACGCGCCAGTAGATCACCGCGATCAGCATGATCAAGGTGAACGGGATGCTCTCCTTGACCAGGCTGATGATCCCGTTCACGTCGCCGACCGGCCGGAGTGGCGTGAGTTTGTGGGCCGCTAAACCGGTCACCACCATCTTGATCAACTGAGGCAGGATCTGCACCGCGCACATCGCCAACAGTCCGGCGTCGGTGAACGCGATGGTGGCCGCGCTGGCCAAAGTGACTACGCGTGAGAAAAACTCGGCGGTCGCGACCGTTCCATAACGGACGTGTACGTCGAACACCGCGTCGAAACACGAAGCGATCGCGCTGCACACCAACCCCGCGGACAGCACCAACAAGGCCCCTTGGACCTGGGGATCGGAGTACGTCAGCACCCCGATGCTCGCCGCGGTCAGTGCCAGCGGCACCGCGTAGACCAACGAGAACGTCAGGTCCAGGCCGATCAGCCGGGACAGCGACGCGCCTTCGGTGCCGCTCACCCTGCGCACGATCACCGTGCCGATGCCCTGGGACGTCAGGGTCTCGAACAACCCGACGAACACGATCGCGGTCGTCATGATGCCGTAGCCGTGTTCGCCCAAGTACTGGGTGGCTATACCGAGAGTGACAATTGCGAGCGGCAGCGCCGTCACCCTCGCCACCACTTGGAGGGCGACCCCTCGCGCGATCGCCGCCGCCCTGGACACGGGCCGTAGTCTAGTAACTTCGCGTTGCCGCAGATCCCATGCGGTGCACAGGCGAGGTGGAGGTCAACACTGTGCGCGCTTATCTCGAGTTGTCGCACGGACTACATCCCGCCGAATGGAGTAGCCGACACGCTCGTGGGGAAGTCCCCGATCACTGGCCGTATGGGCTTGACCGGCTGGCGAACCACGGAGTGCAGCCGATCATGCGAATTCCGGCCAGCAGCCGTGTCGCTACGAGGATCGGCCGCGCGGCACGGCACCGCCTCGGTGGATACGAGTGGGTCGACGCGTTCCGCCGCACCACCGGCGACGTGATCTTCTGCTGGGACGAGTACTCAGGCGTGCCCGCCGCGCTGCGCGAACGCCGTAAGCCGGTGATCACAGGCGTGGTCTGGCTGACCGACGAGGTCGACAAGACCACCGCTTGGTTCGCGAAACGGGCCCTGCCGCGAGCGGCCAGGGTGTGGGCGTCGTCGAGTGCGATGATCCCGCGGCTCGAACGCGACTGGGGGGTCAGCAAAGCGCATCACATCCCGCTCGGGATCGACGTCGATTTCTTCACCGCCCGTCCGAAAACCGAGGAAAGTCTGGTTGTCAGCGCGGGCAACGACCGGCACCGCGACCACCACCTGCTGATCCGCGCGGTCAACAAAGTCCCCGGCGCCCGGCTGGAGATCGCCACCCGGCTGCCGATCCCGCAGGACTACGCCCGCACCGGGCTCAACGAGGGCCAGGTCCGGGATCTGTACCAACGGGCGAGCGTGATCGCGATCGCCACCACGCCCAACGTCCACGCTTCGGGATTGACCGTCACCCTTGAGGGTATGGCTAGTGGCCGTCCGGTAGTGATCCCGGACACTCCCGGCCTGACGGACTACGTCGAGAACGAGCGCACCGGCCTGATCTATCCGGCCGGCGATGAGGATGCGCTGGCGAAATGCGTGCACCGGCTGATCACCGACGAGGACATGGCCAAGGAACTGGGCGCGGCGGCACGCCGTAAGGTCGAACAGCATTTCTCGACCGAGCTGCAAGCCGCCCGGCTGGCGGAGCTCATGCTCACGATCTGAATCTGGAGTCGCAACTGTGTCGCGCGTGCGTGCCTGGGTGGAACTGATCCACTACCTCGACGCAGCCAAATGGCCGGAGCGCAACGCGACCGGCGAGGTCCCGAATGTCACCCCGTTCGGTATCGACGAGCTGAGCAGGCACGGTGTGGATGTGGCGTTCCGGAAGGTCCTCAAGGGACGTATTCCGAACGCGATCGCCCGCAGGGTGCGTGACCGTGCCGAAGGCCTGGAATGGGTCGAAGCCATTGCGTCCCAGAACAATCCGCTCAGGCGTAGTGCGGATGTCGTGCTGTGCTGGGACGAATACACCGGTATCCCGGCGGCTTCGTTGCCCGGTGGCCCGCCGGTCGTCAGCGGTGTGCAGTTGCTGACCGACCCCGAGGCCCGGACACCCCAGTTCCTCAATCGCGCGCGCAAGGCGCTTGGCCGTATGGAAGCGGTCTTCGTCCAGGCGCAGGGCATGATCCCGGTGCTGCGTGACGAGTGGAACGTGTCCGAGCGCAAGCTGCGGTTCGTCCCTTTTGGTATCGACGCCGACTGGTTCCGGCCGATCGACGGGGATGTCGACCGCGATCTGGTGGCCAGCGTCGGCGATGACGCTCACCGCGACCACGAAACACTGATCAAGGCGGTCGCGGACGTGCGCCGCCGGATGCCTGGCACCCGGTTGGAGCTCGCGACACAGCTGGACGTGGATCTGCCGGGAGAACTGGGCGTTCTGCACAGGGGGCATCTGGGCCGTAAGCGCCGTCAGTTCTACGGCCAGGCGAACGTGGTCGCGGTGGCCACGAAGCCGAACATCCACGGATCGGGCATGTCCGTGATCCTCGAAGCAATGGCGTGCGGACGCCCGTATGTCGTGACCGCGAGCGCAGGGCTGGAGGGCTACCTCAAGCACGGCCATGACGGTTTGGTTGTGCCGCCAGGCGATGTGGACATGTTCGCGTCCGCAGTAGGCGCGCTGATGGCCGATCCTGAGCGCGCCGATGCGATGGGCAAGGCAGGCCGAGCCAGGCTGGAGCGCGAGCTGACTACGGACGTCCAGGCTCAGCACCTGGCCGAAGTGATCAAGGAAGTGGCACGGCCGCGCTGACTTTCTCCTCGGCAGCCTCGGCCGGTGCCGGATGCCCGAGCTCGGTCAGCCACTCCCGGAACAGCTGGTGCAGAGCCTCGGCGCCGACCACATCCGCCGCTGGCATGAACTCGGTCGGGTAGACGAGAAAGCCCTGGGTCTGCGGCCCGCCGAGCCCGCCGTGGGAACCGACGTGCGGCTCGAACGGCGACGCGGTCTGGGTTTCCGGTTCGTACCGGCTGTTGATCATGATGTCGGCGCAGTGCGGGAACTCGTCGGTCCGGCGGATCAGGTCCGCGGCGTGCGGACCGTAGTCCTTCAGCGGGTCCTCGCCGATGACCACGCCGGTGGCCAGCCGGTGCAGCCCGTCGCGGCCGAGCACGACCGGCCCGAATTCGGAGCTGCGCACCAGCATGAAGCCCACGCCCGGGTGATCGACCAGCTGCGGCAACAGTTCCGGGTACTCGCGCTCGATCGTCTCCAGCGGCACACGGCCTTCGTGCTCGGTGAACGACACCATGGCCACGTGCCCGGACACCACCACGACCACGCCGGGAGCGACCCGTGCGACTTCGCCGGGCTCGCCGCTGGGTGAACGGTGCAACTCACGACTGACCCCGGCTCGTTCGACCCGGCCGCGCAGCCGCCGCGCGATCAGGCCACCTTCGGCCAGCGCCGCGTTCATCTGCCAGCCTTCGGCCGCATTGCGTGGCTTCGTCACCTTGGAGATGTCCGATGGTTCGCCGCCGCACAGCCTGCCGATGAGTTTCTCGATCGGCTCGCCGAACCGGTTCGCGAACGCCCAGCCCTGCGTCTGCCCGTGATCCGACAGCACGACAAGGTAATACGGCCGCGGCCCGAGCCGAGTCGCGCGATGCAGTCGTCCGATCTGTTGGTCGATCCCGCGCAGCACGGCCAACGCGTCGAAGCGCTCGATCCCGGAGTGGTGCGCGACTTCGTCGTAGCCAAGGAAGTCCGCGTACACCACGGGCCGCCCGGCCAGGATGTCCTCGATGATCGCTGAGACGACGACATCGCGCGTGATCACCGTCGTGCCGGAGCGGGCGATCGGGTAGAAGCCGCCGCGCTTGATCCGCGGTTTGACCCCGCGCCGCTTCTGGCTTGTCGAAGCCCAGATCTCCCTCACGATGTCCACGATCGCCGAGCCGAACGTGCGCACGACGTTCACCGGTCGGGCGAAGTACGTGTAGTAGCCGTATCCGGTCTTGGCGTGCCTGCCGCGACGAACTCCCTTGCCCAGCACGGGAACCGCGCTCATCGTCAGGGTCACGTGGTCCGCGTCGCCGGTGAAGAGGTTGCCGTGGCCCGCGCCGCCACCGGACAGCAAGCCTTTGCCGTTGGAGTGGCGCCGCTCGATCTCGGCCGCGTCCCGTGGATGCGCGCACGCCATCACGTGGTCGCGATCCTTTTCGTACCAACGGAATCCGAGGATGTCGTGGTTGTCGCCGTGCAGGATCCCGGACACGCTCGCGCCGGTCTGCGAGCTCCAGTCGGTGTGCCACATCGTCAGCGTGTGGGTGTCCTCGTTGAGCCACGCGGCCAGCGTCGGCATGTCACCGTCACGAACGGCCCGGCGCACGGTTTCGTAGCCGAGCCCGTCGACCTGCAGGAAGACCACGCCTGGCGGGGTGTCGTGCGGCATCTCCTTGGGCGTGCCACCGCGCCGGGCGATCCGCCGGAAGAAGATCTCGTCATCGTCGATCGCGAGCACACTGCTCATCAAGGCACCGACGGCCGCCATCCCGATCGTCACGGCGACGGCCGTCCGAAGGTTCTCGATCTCGACACCGGGCACCGTGTTGAAGATCGCCAAGGCACCCGCGCCGATCACGATGAAGCTGCCGAGACCCAGCGTGAACAGTGCGAACGGCAATGCGATCCGCAGGATCAGCGGCCAGACGACCGTGGCGATCAAGCCGAGGATCAACGCGCAGACGGTCGGCTGCCACCACTGCGTCATCGTGAAACCGGGCAGCAGCGAGTCGAACGCCCTCAGCGCCGCCGTCACGATGATCCAGATGAGCAACAGTCGTGCCGTCGCACGGCCGCCGCGCAGCAGCTTGCCCGCGTCGGGCGCGCGATGCTGATGGCGCGCGATGACGGCCATAAGAACAGTGACGACTAGAACGAGGGCCGTCGCTATCAGGCTCGCGACCAGTGGCGAGTCGAAGATGCCGCCGCTTGCCACGCCCAGCAGCGCGTACGCGGCCGCCCAGATGAGCGAGGCGATCAACGCCGTCGGCAGGAACCGCCGCCACGGATACGCCAATGCACCAGCAGCCAACAACACCGGGATACGCCCGGCCGGCAACAACCTGCCGACCACCAAGATCTGCCAACCGCGCCGGGAGAACTGCTCACGGATGCTCGCCACCCGGTCCGCGTGCTGATGACGCGCCAACCAACGGACCGCCGGATCGCCACCGAGACGGGCGATCGCGTACGTAGCCACGTCGCCGACATACGCACCGAGCGTCGACAGCAACAGCACCAACGGCAATGACAGCCCGGTGGTGGTCATCGCGACAGCCGCCCCAGCACCCACCACGGCCCCAGTCGGCACGATCGGGATGATCGAGCCCAGCAGCACACCGAAGAAGATCACCGGGTAACCGATCGACGACGTGGTCGTCAGGTCAAGCGCTAGGTTCATGCATCACCTCAGTGCCGGGTGGCGTCACGACGACTCGACAATTGCGCACGGCCGCAGCGAATTGGTGCCCAGGTTCGGCGAGTAGCCGCCGCATTCGCGGCGTCCGCGCCAGACCAGGTAACGCCAGCGTCCCCCAATGCACGGGCACGGCGATCCTCGGCTTGACCAAGTCGACAGCTTTCGCGGCCCTGAGCGGGTCGAGATGCCCTGGCCCCAGCGTCATTCCCCAGCCCCACACCGGCAGGAACGCGACATCCACCGGCCCCAGGTCGGCCATGCCGTCGTAGAGGTCCGTGTCGCCGGCGACGTAGATCCGCTTTTCGGCTTCGAGGACATGACCGACTGCTGGGGCGTGGGGACCGTGTGTGAGCCGTGGTCCCCAACGGTGTCCGGAATGGTGGGCGGGCACGGCCGTGACGGTCAGGTCGCCGTCTTTGAGGCTCTCACCGATGCCGAGTTCCTCGACGTGCGGAAAGCCCTTCCGCCGGAGCCACGCCCCTGCGCCCCGAGGTACGACGATGCGGGCGTGGCGGACCAGCCTCAGCGAGGGCAGATGGAGGTGGTCACCGTGCTGGTGGGAGATCAGGACAAGATCGACACCGGCCCACGTGGAAGGAGCGAGCGGCGGGACGACTCGGATCAGCGGGCCGACGCGGGGCGTGAGGACTGGATCCGTGAGCACAACTCGGCCACCGATCTCGATCCGAACTGTCGAATGGCCAAGAAAACGCACATGTCGAGTATCGGATCAAGCCAGGCCGGACGCACCCTGGAGCGACGAAGCCAACTGTGGGGTGGCGGGTTGCTGCGGCGCGCTCTGTGCCTACTTCGGCGCGCGGTGTGCCTACTTCGGCGCGCTCTTGGGTCGCTGCGGCGCGCGCTGTGGTTCTTTCGGCGCGCCCCTGTGTCGGGGTCGGCGCGATTTGGTGTGGAGCCTCTGCGCCGCAAAGGACAGGGAAAGCGGGCAGGACCTGCGGCCCTGCCCCGCCGACAAGCTTATTTGCGGCGCCACTCCACACAAAATCGCGCCGACTACCACTTTTGGCGCGCCTCTTCGTGCTCCGGGCGCGCCTTGTTGGTGGGCTGGGGCGCGCCTTCACTGTTGCTGGGGTGCGCCTTCGCTGTTGGCTAGGGAGCGCCTTCGCTGTTGCTTGGGGCTCGCCTTTTATTTGGGCTGTGGCGTTTCTTCGCCGTCGGCCAGGTTAACGGCGGACTCGGCGCATCGCTGCGCCCGCGAGGAGCATTACCGCAAAAGGGAGGTCGTCCCGCAGGTAGCGTCGGGCCAGGCGGCGTGGCTCCATCACCAACCGGTGCAGCCACTCCAAACCCAGCTTTTGCATCGACCTCGGTGCGCGCTTCGAGTCGCCGGACGCCATCGGGATGCCGGCCCCACAGCCGACGTACCACGCGTTCGGCAGCACTGCCCGCAGCCGCTGGATCAACTTCTCCTGCTTGGGGAAGCCCATCCCGATCAGCACGAGGCTTGGCTGGGCCAGCACGACCGAGTCGATCACCGACTGGAGGCTGTCCTCGCACTGGTCGAAGCCGACCGGTGGCGCCGCGATCCCGGCGATCTTCAGGCCGGGTGACTGCTCCTGCAGCACGGCGGCAGCGCGTTCGGCAACGCCTGGAGCGCCGCCGAGCAGGAAGACCGACCGGCCGTCGAGGGCGGCTGCGTGGCTCAAGGTATGAACGAGGGAGCTGCCGGTCACACGTTCGGGGATTTCTTCGCCCGCGATACGTCCGGCCCAGATCAACGGCATGCCATCAGCGACGGTCAGCGTGGCGGTCGACGCGAGTTCGACCAGCGACCTGTCACGGCTGATGGCTCGCACGATGTCGACGTTGGCCGTCAGGATCCAGCCGCCGTCCTGCCAGGTCTGTCGCACCTGGTGGACGACCTCCGCCTCGGTCAGTGCGTCGACCACTACCGTGCCAACTGGTACGCGCCGCTCTGCCACGCGGGCAGGGTACCGCTCTGTGTCAGCCCAGCTACCAGGTGTGGGAGGTTGTGCACGTGAACGAGGATTTCCGCAGGTCCACCGAGCTGCAGGAACGCCTGCACGACCTCGTGCCCGGCGGCGCGCACACGTATGCGCGCGGTGCCGACCAGTACCCGGAGGGCATGGCTCCCGTCCTGGCAAGGGGCAAAGGGGCGACCGTGTGGGACGTCGACGGGAACTCTTACGTCGAGTACGGCATGGGTCTGCGCAGTGTCACGTTGGGCCATGCCTACGCGCCGGTCGTCGAAGCGGTGCGCGAGGAACTGGGCAACGGGCTGAGCTTCTCCCGGCCGACCGAATTGGAGCTCAGGGCGGCCGAGGACTTCCTGAGCCTGGTGCCCGGTGCGGACATGGTGAAGTTCGCCAAGAACGGCTCGGACACGACGACCGCGGCGGTCCGGCTGGCTCGGGCGGCGACCGGACGGGAGCTGATCGCGATCTGCGATCAGCCGTTCTACTCCGTGGACGACTGGTTCATCGGCACCACCGCGATGGACGCGGGGATACCACAGTCGACGGTGGCGCAGGTCTGCCGATTTCGCTACAACGACCTCGAATCACTGCGAACGTTGTTCACTGAACACAGTGGACAGATCGCTGCCGTGGTGCTCGAGGCGGCGACCGCGTTGGCCGAACCACGCGAGGGCTTCCTCGAAGGTGTCCGGAAACTGTGCGACGACCACGGAACGGTCCTCGTCTTCGACGAGATGATCACTGGGTTCCGCTGGTCGGCAGGTGGCGCGCAGAAGTGTTACCGGGTCACACCCGATTTGTCCTGTTGGGGCAAGGCGATGGGCAACGGCTTCCCGATCTCCGCACTGGCAGGCAAACGGGAACTCATGGAACTCGGCGGGCTGCGCACCGGCGAGCCGAGAGTCTTCCTGTTGTCGACCACACACGGTCCGGAGTCGGTTTCGCTTGCCGCTTTCCGCGCTGTTGTCAAGGTATACAAGGGCGAGGATCCGATCGGAACCATGGAGCGATCGGGCACCATCCTGGCCGATGGCGTGAATTCCGCCGCGGCCGAACTGGGCGTCGGCGAGCACGTCTCGGTGATCGGCAGGCCATCCTGCCTGATCTTCACCACCAAGGATCACGAAGGGCACCCGTCACAGGCGTTCCGGACGCTCTTTCTGCAAGAGCTGTTGCGCCGTGGGGTGCTCGGCCAGTCGTTCGTGATCTCGGCCGCGCACACCGAAACGGACGTTCAGCACACTGTGGACGCTGCGACCGAGGCGTTGTCGGTCTACCGCAAGGCGTTGGAGGCTGGGAGCGTGACCGGATTCCTCGCCGGGCGCCCGGTTGCCCCGGCATTGCGGCGATACGCGGCGCCGCGCCGGTTGGTGCGCGACCATTCGTCTCAACAGCCCACGTGACAAAGGTAAATATTCTCGGGTTGACACTGACACGATCGGGCGTACTTTGCGTGACGTCGCGCGGTGTTCCGCTGGGCACCGCAGGTGATGCGTAGCTCCGTTCGGCCTACCCCGCGCCGGGGATGGCGGGGCCATTTGCCCGTTTTTCCCATCATTTCGGGTGAATCTCGCAGCCGATGAGTTGATCAGTCGGGAAGTCACCGACCAGACCCGCCGTACCGCAGCAGAAAAACCGGTTAACCCCACGCGTAACGGCTGGAACTGGCCGAACGACTGATGGTTTGGCGACGCACCGCAGCGCCGACACCACCTCGTTACGTACCAATGATTTTGCCGAACGACAGCGGGTGATCCACCGGATCGTCCGTGGGAAAGCCCTTGCCCGAACCCGAACGCCGGGGGGAATCAGACGATGGGTGAGCAAGCCAGTCCGACTCGCCATGGTGTGCATGGCCGCCTGTCGCCACAACGGGCGCGGCGCGTGCTGCCGATCGGCGAGCCTGGTCAGGCTCCGATCGCGGCGTGGGAGCCGCGATACCGCCGCTCGGTAGTGCTCAGCGACGTCTTTGCCACTGTGCTCTCGGTCACGGTGGTGGGCTTGCTGTTCGGTGCCCGCGGTTCGGACAACTGGCAGTACCTATGGGTTGTGCTCGGCGTGACCACGGTCGCGCTGGTGTTGTGTTCCCTATTGATGAACCGCGCGTGGAGCCCCAATGTTCTCGGGCACGGCGCCGACGAGTTCGGCAGGCTTGGGCGTGGGTTGTTCTCCGCGGCCGTCGTGCTCGCGCTCGGCGGACTCGCGGTCGACTCGACGAACATCCGGCTCTGGGTGTTCGTGGCGATCCCCGCGATCGCCTTACTTTCGTTTCCACAGCGCTATCTTTTGCGCCGGTTCTTGCACAAGTCACGCAAGGAAGGCAAATGCTTGCTGCCGGTGCTGGTGGCAGGGAGCACGGAGACCGCCCGCGATCTGATCGTGCGCACCAAACTGGCGCCGCACCTTGGCTGGCGCGTGGAAGCGGTCTGCACTTTCGACGGTCGCGGCGACACCGATGCCGACCTTGAAGGCGTTCCCGTTGTCGGGCGGTTGAAGGATCTTGCCGGGCACGTGCGGCGCGGTGGTTACCGGGTCGTGGCGATCGCGTCGGATCCATATTGGACCCCGCGGCGGCTGCAGGAGCTGGCGTGGAACCTCGAAGGCAGCGAAGCCGAAATGGTCGTCGCGCCGGTGCTGATGGAGGTCGCCGGACCGCGATTACACGTCAGCGCGGTACTCGGCATGCCGTTGTTACGCGTGAGCGCCCCGGTTTTCTCCGGCGCGCGCCGAGTGGTCAAAGAGATCGTCGACCGAGTCGGCTCAGGCTTGCTGCTCACCCTGTTCTCCCCCTTGATCCTGCTGATCAGCCTGCTGATCCTGACCGACAGCCGTGGCGCGGTGTTCTACCGCCAGCGCCGGGTCGGCAAGGACGGCAAGACGTTCATGATGATCAAATTCCGGACGATGGTGAAGGACGCGCACAAGATGCGCGGCACCCTGGCCAACGAAGGCTTTGGCCCGTTGTTCAAGATGCGCAAGGACCCTCGGGTGACCAAGGTCGGCGCGGTACTGCGCCGGTACTCACTCGACGAGTTGCCGCAGCTGTTCAACGTGGTGACCGGGTCGATGTCGTTGGTCGGCCCGCGGCCGCCGCTGCCCGAGGAGACCGAGAAGTACGGTCCCGACGTGCGGCGCAGGCTGCTGGTCAAGCCAGGGATGACCGGCCTGTGGCAGGTCAGTGGCCGCAGTGACCTGCCGTGGGAGGAATCGGTCCGGCTGGACCTCCGGTATGTGGAAGATTGGTCGCTCACCCTCGACGCAGTGATCCTGTGGAAGACGGTGCGGGCCGTGGTAACCGGGCAGGGGGCCTACTGAGATGGGAACTCGCCAATGAGGATCAGGCCCGTTCTGCTTGTTTTCGCCGTCGTGGCCGCGTTGTCCGCGGCGACACCCGCGTACGCGGAGCCTGTCGAGGTCGAAGCGACGGTATCGCCCAACGAAGTGCAACCGGGCGACACCTTCACGATCACCGAGACCGTCCACAACATCCACTCGTTCAGCATCCTCAACCCGACCATCCGCGTGCTCAGCACGCCGACACCGTTGACCGAGTACGCGGAGATGGTCAGCTGCACCGGTCCGATGGTCGCGTCGTGTGCCACTTTGGATGGTCCAAGTGGACCGATCGGCTACCAGGCGATCCTGGCCGAGGCGATGAGCGGCTTCGAATCGCAGACCGCGACCTTCACCCTGCGTGTCAAACCGGGTGCGGTCGATGCCGTGCACACGTTGCAAGCCCAGCTCTTCGGCCGCAACTACGGGATCTTCCCCGTCGACTTCGCCACGCTGACGGTGTTCAACCAGGCCGACGTCGCGGTCGGGATCACCGCGACACCCAAGCAAAGCCTGCTGGTGCCGAAGATCGACGTGACCGTGCGAGTCACCAACAAGGGACCGGGGAAGTTGCGTTCCGCCGAGGTTCGTGGCGGCCTCACTCGTGGCCTGGCGGCGAACGCGGGCACCAACTGCACCGGCGGATCAGTCCCGGTCTGCACTTTCGGTGAGCTCGCCCCGGGCGCGAGCGCGACGGGCACGTTCTCCGTCCCGATCGGACTGCTCTACATCGGACTGCCGTACCAGTTCTCGGCAACGAGGACCGCGTCGAGTCCGAATGACCCCAACAGCGCGAATGATTCGGCAACGACCACGTGCAGGGTTTTGACCCCGCTCCTGGTCAGCTGCGGTTGACCCCCGGCCGCGGCGGAAAGAAACTCGTGAGTTCGCGATTCGGTGAACTCACGAGTTTCTCCATAGGGGCACTGTGACCGAACCTTGACCTCCCTTTCGGGCGGTCTACCCCAAAAGTCGTAACATCAACCGGCGGATAGCCGATTTTTCCAGCGACAAACAGGGGTGAAGAGGTGTGGGCTGGAAGGCGGAACAATGCGTTCGGTATTCAGACGATCGCGACGAAGAATTGCTCACCTAGTAGGTGTCGCGTTGGTCGCGGCCAATGTGACAGTGCTCGGCGTTCTGCCGGGTTCGACCGCCGCAGCTGAGACCCCAGCCCCGTGTGCCCCTCCGCCGGCTCCGCCCAACCCAGTGGCCTGCGAGAACCTCGTCGCGCCGAACAACGCGGGCGACTGGATGATCACCGCGATCGACGACACGATCGCCGGCTTCACCGACAACATCAGCTACACCGTCGGTGAAACGGTCAGATTCAAGGTGAAGACCGATGCGCCACGGTTCCGGTACGACATTTACCGGCTTGGTTACTACGGTGGCGCCGGTGCCCGCAAGATTGTCGACAACGTCGAAGTCATCAACACGGTCAACCAGCCGAACTGCTTCGAGGACAATCCGGCCGTACTGGCGCAGGACACCGGAATTGTGGACTGTGGGAACTGGTCCACATCGATGACGTGGACCGTGCCGAACGGAATGGTTTCCGGCGTTTATTACACCGTGCTCCGCCGCGATTACGGAAACGGCGTCATCGGCGAGAGTGACATTGTCTTCGTCGTTCGTGACGACGCCAGCACGTCGGACATCATGTTCCAGACCGCGGATGCCACGTGGCAGGCGTACAACACCTACGGCAACCGGCCGACCCCCAACGATTCGCCAAGGGGCAACAGTTTCTACACCGGTACGGCGCAGGGCAACGGCGGCTCGGCCTACAAGGTCAGCTACAACCGGCCGATCATCGGTGGCGAGCAGGAGAACTTCTTCTTCAACGCCGAATACCCGATGTTGCTGTGGCTGGAGAAGAACGGTTACGACGTCACCTACACCACCAATGTGGACATGTCGCGTCGCGGCCACCTGCTGAAGAACCACAAGGTCTACATGCCCGTCGGCCACGACGAGTACTGGTCGAACGAGCAGCGCGCGGCCGTGGAGGACGCCAGGAACGCCGGCGTGAACATGGCCTTCATGACCGGCAACGAGATCTTCTGGAAGACCCGGTGGGAGCAGAGCCAGGCCGGCCCGGCCACGAACTGGCGCACTTTGGTCTGCTACAAGGAGACCAAGCCCGGCCAGGTCGATCCGCACCCGACCGAGTGGACCGGAACGTGGCGCGATGGCCGCAAGAGCCCGCCGAAGGACGGCGGCAGGCCGGAGAACGCCTTGCTTGGCCAGATCTTCACGGTCAACGGTGAACGCTGGGACCAGCTGGTCGTCCCGCCAGGCAACCGTCTGCAGCGCTTGTGGCGCAACACCCCGACCATGGGCACCCTGCCGAGCGAGGCGTACGTCTTCAAGCCGGGAACTCTGGGCTACGAGTGGGACACCGTCGAAGAGAACGGTTTCCAGCCGCCGGGCGTGGCACAGCTTTCCCGGACGACTGTGACGATGAACGACGGGAACTACGTTCTGCAGAACGAGGGCGACGTGTACGCCCCGGGAACCAAGACCCACGCGCTGACGCTCTACAAGCACCAGCCAAGTGGCGCGCTCGTCTTCGCCGCCGGATCCGTGCAGTGGTCTTGGGGCTTGGAGAACAAGCACATCCGCAACCAGGGAGACACCGCCGACCCGCGCATCCGTCAGGCGACCGCGAACCTGCTGGCGGACATGGACAATGTCCAGCCGCGGACGCCACGCGACATCACGCCGGCGACGATGACGACCGACACGACTGCGCCGACCGTCGTGATTGGAACGACAGTCTCACCGGTTGTCGGCTCGGCCTACACGTTCTCCGGCACGGTCAGCGACTTGGGTGGCAGGCCAGCGGGTGTCGAGGTCTCGGTCGACGGAACCTCCTGGCGCGCAGCGAACTGGCAAGCCGGTTCGTCGAGCTGGAACTACACGTACACACCGTCGAGGTCCGGTCCGGCGACCTTCCGGGTCCGTGCCGTCGACGACTCGGCGAACTTGTCGGGTGAGTTCACCCGCAACGTCACGGTGAACCCGAGGGCGTGCCCATGCAGCATCTGGGCTGACAACACCGTTCCCGCGACGCCGGACTCCGGCGACGGCACGGCTCTTGAACTGGGTGTGAAGTTCCAGGCAGCGTCGAACGGATACGTGCGCGGTGTCCGGTTCTACAAGGGAATCGGCAACACCGGCTCGCACACCGGTTCACTGTGGACGACCGACGGCACGCTACTGGCGACCGGCACGTTCCTCAACGAGACAGCGTTGGGCTGGCAGACACTGACCTTCCCCGAGTCGGTCGCGATCACGGCCAACACCACGTACATCGCCTCGTACCACACGAACACCGGGCATTACGCGGCCGACGCGAACTACTTCACGAACTCGTCGACCGGACTGGAACCGTTGACCGCCTTGCAAGGCACGGCAACCAACCCGAACGGTGTGTTCAAGGTCGGTGCGTCCGGCTTCCCGGACCGCAGCTACCAGAACGCCAACTACTGGGTCGACGTGGTCTACGGTTACGACCCCGGACCGGACACGCGCGCACCACTGGTCGCGTCGACCAGCCCGGTGACCAACGGCGGCAGCGTGGCGCTGAACGTGAAGCCGACGATCAGCTTCGACGAGCCGCTCGCCCCGGCGTCACTGCAGTTCTCGCTGACCGGCCCGAGCGGAAGCGTGCCAGGCACGTACGCCCTGTCCGCGGACGGCAAGACGGCAACGTTCACGCCGAACCAGCCGTTGTCGTCGGGAACGACGTACACCGCGCAGGTCCGTGCCTCGGACAACGCGGGTAACTCGATCCCGAATCCGCCGTACAGCTGGTCGTTCACCACGGGCAACCCGCGCCCGGCCACGTGCCCGTGCACGATCTGGGACGACTTCGCCACCCCGGCGGTCGCCGCGGTGAACGATCCGGCCGCGGTCGAGCTGGGCACCAAGGTCCGGTTCGACAGCCGGGGCACGGTGCACGGCATCCGGTTCTACAAGGGACCTGGAAACACCGGTACGCACACTGGTTCACTGTGGACATCCACCGGCACCCGCGTGGCGACCGGAACGTTCACCAACGAGTCGGGTGGCGGTTGGCAGACCTTGCTGTTCAACTCGCCAGTGAGCGTCCAGTCCGGAACGACTTACGTTGTCTCGTATTACGCGCCCAATGGCCGGTACTCCGGCACAAGCGGATACTTCAACGGCGTGGGTGCCGACTACGGAGCGATGCACGCGTTGCCAAGCGGTGTTGACGGCAACAACGGTGTGTACCGATACGGAGCCGGTGGCGGGTTCCCGACCAACTCGTATGGCAACACCAACTACTGGGTCGACGTGATCTGGCAGGCCGGTGCCAACGGCGACAGCACACCGCCGACGGTCACCAGTACGAACCCGCCGAACGCAGGCACGGGTGCCTCATTGACCGCTCCGGTCAGCGCGACCCTCAATGAACCGGTGGACCTGCCGACGGCCCAGTACACGGTGAAGGACTCCGGCGGCGCGGTCATCAACGGCACGCTGTCGCTGTCCGCGGACCAGAGAACCGTCTCGTGGACTCCGGCGGCACGCCTGACGGCCGGTGCGACGTACACGGCCAGCCTGAAGATCGCTGACGTGAACGGAAACATCATGCCGACCGCCACGACGTGGTCGTTCACCACGACACTCACACAGACGTGCCCATGCAGTCTGTTCAGCGAGGCAACCGTTCCGACGGTCACCGCGGCGAACGACTCGGGCAACTACGAGCTGGGTGTCCGGTTCAGCACCTCGGCGGACGGGTTCATCACCGCGGTGAAGTTCTACAAGGGAACCGGCAACACCGGCACGCACACCGGTTCGTTGTGGACGGCGGGCGGCCAGCAGTTGGCGACCGGGACGTTCACCAACGAGACGGCGACGGGCTGGCAGACGCTGACCTTCGCGACACCAGTGGCTGTCCAAGCTGGACAGAGCTATGTGGCCTCGTACACCGCGCCGAACGGCCGGTACGCGGCGGATGGCGGCTACTTCAACCGGACCGCGGTGACCAGCGTGCCACTGAGCGCACCACTGTCCGGGCCGGGTAACGCCAACGGCGTCTACAAGGCCGGGCCGGGCTTCCCGACGTCGACCTTCCAGGGCGGCAACTACTGGGTGGATGTGGTCTTCACACCATGAGGCCACTGGTAGTCGTCGCGTCCGGAGTGACGTGGGACGGGGTCAAGGGCTCGGAGCGGCAACTGGCCGAGTCCCTGACCCACCACGCCGACGTGCTCTGGGTGGATCCACCGGTC
The DNA here is from genome assembly GCF_900176515.1 of Kibdelosporangium aridum. Lineage (GTDB taxonomy): Bacteria > Actinomycetota > Actinomycetes > Mycobacteriales > Pseudonocardiaceae > Kibdelosporangium > Kibdelosporangium aridum. Next base: position 933,667 of record NZ_FWXV01000002.1, on the reverse strand, counting down.
TCCCCGGTGACACCGGAACGCTTCCGGGGCAAGGCGGGCAGGATGTGGCGGCCGCGGTTGGGTCCGCTCGCACCGCGGATCGCCCGCCTGACCCCGGTCGGCCCGCCCGGCTGGACCAGGCCGGGCATCAGGTCGCTGACGTGGCCGATGGTCCGTGCCCAGATCGGGTGGGCGCTGCGGAAGTCGCGGCGCAGGCCCGATGTGTTCATCGCGTGCACGCAACACGATCTCCTCGGCAGGTGGGGAGATCGTGTCGTGGACGTGTTGTACGGCACGGACGACTGGGTCGCGGGTGCGTCATTGATGAACCAGGACGCGCATTTCGTGCTCCGGGAAGAGCGCGAAGCCATTGCCCGTGCGGATCTGGTGCTCGCTGTGGGCCCGGAGCTCGCCGAGCGATGGCGTGAGCTCGGGGCACATCCGATTGTCTTTCCCAACGGCTGTGATCCTTTGCCGTACCAAGTGTTGTCCGAACCAGGTCCGGTTCCGGCGGGCTTTCCGGCCCGGATCGCTGGGCTGGTCGGTCAGCTCAGCGACCGGATCGACATCTCGTTGCTGGAAGCGGTCGCGGACACCGGACTGGGCTTGCTGTTGATCGGTCCGCGTGAGCCAGACTGGGAACCGGGTAGATCGGACGGTCTGCTGCAACGGCCGAACGTGCACCACGTCGGTCCGGTGCCGTTCGAGGAGTTGCCGCGATGGTTCGCCCGGATCGACGTCGGCCTTACGCCTTATGCGGACACGGCTTTCAACCGGGCTTCGTTCCCGCTGAAGACGTTGGAGTACTTGGCGGCCGGGCTTCCTGTGGTGAGTACGGACCTGCCTGCGAGCAAGCGCTTGGCCAACGAGACGGACAGCATTCACATCGGCGCGGACGCGAAGGAATTCGCTGATGCTGTCGTGAAAGCAGCGATCGACAAGGCGTCGCCGGACGTGATCGACCAACGACGTTCCGTTGCGGCAAGCCATTCTTGGGCGGCCAGAGCGGACACTTTCACCCATCTGGCCGGATTGCGGCGATGAACAGTAAGAAACCGGGCTGTGCGGACGATGATGCAGGCGTGGCTCCCATACTCCTGCTGGGTGCAGGCGACCGCGCACGAGCGGCTCTAGCGGCCGTTCGCAGACGGCCATACGCGTGGATTCCCGTCGGTTTTCTCGACGACGACCCCACAATGCACGGCAAAGATGTCGACGGTGTGCCAGTCCTCGGTTCGATCGACCTTGTCTACGAACTGCCCGAAGCCGGGCTCGTGGCATGTGATCCGGGTGTACGGGACCGCGTTCTGCTGCCTGACGAGCGGTGGGTGATGCCCTGATGCGGATCCTGGTCTACCCGCACGCCATGGAGATCGGCGGCTCCCAACTCAACGCCATCCAGTTGGCAGGCGCGGTCCGCGACCGCGGACACGAGGTGATCGTGTTCTCCGAGCCAGGGCCGTTGGTCAAGAAGGTGCACGACCTCGGTCTCGAGCACATCGAAATCCCGCGCAACCGCCGTAATCCGTCCCCCGAAGTCCTCGCCACCCTGGTTCGGACGGTCCACAAGCGACGAATTCATGTCGTGCACGGCTACGAATGGCCGCCGGTCATCGAGGCCTTCTTCGGTCCCGGCTTGCGCTGGCGTACACCGGTTGTCGGCACCGTGATGTCGATGTCGGTGGTCCCGTTCTTCCCCAGGACAGTGCCGTTGGTCGTGGGCACCGAAGCCATCCGTGAGGCCACGCTGGTAGCCGGCCACCACAGGGTGACATTGCTGGAACCGCCCGTGGATACGGACACGGATCACCCGTCGGTCGATGGCTCGGTGTTCCGCAAGGAGCACGGGATCCCGCAGGACGAAGTGCTCATCGCGATGATCTGCCGACTGGTGCCGGAGCTGAAGCTGGAGGGCCTGCTCGCGGCCTGCGACGCCGTCGGCGCTTTGGCCGCCGCAGGCCACAAGGTGCAGCTGGTTCTCGTGGGCAATGGCCGGTCCCGTGGCGAGATCGAAGCCCGTGCTGCCAAGGCGAATGCTCTGGCCGGGCGTACGGTTGTCCGGCTGACTGGCGAGGTCGCGGATCCGCGCCCGGCTTACGCGGCCGCGGACGTCATCGTCGGCCAAGGCGGTTCGGCATTGCGCGGCATGGCTTTCGGCAAACCCTTGGTCGTCGTTGGCGAGCAAGGGTTCAGCGAGCTGCTGACGTCCGACACCGCACCACTGTTCCTCAAACAGGGCTGGTACGGCCTCGGCGGCAACGGCGTGCTGGATCTGCAGAAGCACATCGAGGCCCTCGTCGATTCACGTGACCTCAGAGGTTCGCTCGGTGAGTTCGCCCGCCGGCTGGTCGTCGACCGGTTCGCGCTCACCCGTGCCGCCCGCGTCCAGGAGGAGGAATACCTGTTCGCCGCCAGGACAAGGCCGGCGACCGGGGCGGTCGCGGCCGAGCTGGTCCGCTCGGGCAGCGGTGTCCTGGCGACGAAAGTCCGGACCAAGTACCAGAGGTGGCGTGGCACGGCCGCGACCGACGACGCCAACGCCACGCCTATCGTGGTGTCACGCGGGAAGCCCTGAAGACGAAGTCGTACATGCGGTGATCCGGGTTGTCCAGCGTCCGCGTCTCGGAGACCTCGACTTTCCATTCGTCCAGGGACAGCAGTGACGTGATCTCCTCGGCGCCGAAGAAGATGTCGTCGGGGACATCGATTTCGTGCCGGTGCATTTCCTGCTTGTCGTGCCCGACGATCAAGAGCGTGCCACCGGGCGCGACGGCTTCGGCGATCCGCTTGTAGACGAGGACCATGTCCTCTTTGGGCTTGAGATGTACATAGTGGGCGGTCACCAAGTCGTACGTGTCCGGTGCGTGCTCCTTGGTCAGGTCGAGGTGCAACCACTTGACCTCGGCGCTGTGTTCCTTGGCGCGCTCGAGTGCGACGCTGGAAACGTCCGCGCCGGTCACTTGCCAGCCGCGCTCGGCAAGCCAGATGGCATCCGCACCCTCACCGCAGCCGACATCCAGGGCCGTGCCCGGCTTGAGACCGGATACTTCGGCGACCAGTTGCGGGTTGGGCTTGCCACTCCACTTCCTGCTCGTCTCCCGGTACATGTCGTCCCAGAACGCTTCGTCCATCACACCGTGTTCCATAGTGCCGAGGATGCGCGCGCCCGTCCCGAACAGGCAACTTTTGTTGCTGAAACTGCAACGCGGGTAGTGCTAAGTCCACCACGAGCCGAGAACTCAGCATTACTGACTGTGCTCAGGCTGACCGGAACACTTCGGATTCATGCGAATACTCATGGCGTTGATAGCGGGGGCTCTTGTCGCGCCACTGGTCTCGGTCACGGCCCACGCGTCGGTGCGCTGGCGGCCGTGTGAACGCCTCCCGCTGGAATGCACGACGGTCAGCGTGCCGCTCGACTATGCCAAGCCGTCCGGCCCGAAGATCGACATCGCTGTATCCCGGAAGAAGGCCACCAAGGTCAAGCGCGGCGTTCTCCTGCTCAACCCAGGTGGCCCCGGTGATGCCGGGCTCGAAGAGCCGAAGTTCGTCAGCGACCACTCGGCGCTGGCCGAAAGCTATGACCTGATCGGCTTCGATCCACGGGGTACGGGCCGCAGCGCGCCGGTGACCTGCGGGTTGACCGATTCCCAGCGGGAGCCGTGGAAGGTCTTTCCCTATCCCGCGCCGGATGGCGACATCACCGACAACATTGCTTACGCCCGGCAAATCGCGAAGCAGTGCTTCGAGCACGACGGCCGCGTACTGCCGCACATCACGACCGCCAACACCGCGCGGGACATGGACCGGATCCGGATCGCGCTGGGTGAACGCAAGATCTCGTACCTCGGGTACTCCTACGGCACGTACCTCGGCGCGGTCTACACGACGTTGTTCCCGCATCAAGGCGACCGTTTCCTGCTCGACAGTGCCATCGACCCGGGCGGTATCTGGCGTACGGCGTTCCAGTCGTGGGGCCGGGGTATCGAGGAGTCGTTCGACCACTTCGCACAGTGGGCAGGCGGTGACGTTCGAGAGGCCTATTCGGAGCTTGCCGCCAAGCTGGGCAACCCATTCCGCAGTCAGGTGCGCACGATGTTGTACGCGGAGAGGCACTATCCAGCCCTGCTTGACCTGCTGAAGACCGGCAAGCTGGAACCAGCGAGGCTCAAGAGCGCCACATCGTCGGCGGTCTGGTGGGCGATCGCGTGCAATGAAGGCAAGTGGCCGCGCGATCCTGCCCAGTACCAACGGGATGTGTACGAGTCCAGGAAGCAGTACCCGATCGCCAACGGCCTGTCGGCCAACATCTGGCCGTGCGCCTTCTGGCCTGTGCCGCCGGTTGAGCCGGTCGGGATTCGCAAGGCGCAGGCGAAAGTCTTGGTGTTGCAGAACACCAAGGACCCCGCGACGCCGTTGAGTGGCGCGGTGGCGATGAGTTCGGCCCTGGGGGCGAAGTTGGTGACCGCGGACCAAGCAGGCCACGGCGTCTACCTGTACACGAATCACCCGGCTACCGCGGCCGCCACTGACTTCCTACTTGAGGGCACCGAGGGTTTTGCGCAACGGCCAGACAGCGGGCAAGTAGGCCAGCAATCCCAACGCGCCACCCAGGAGTAGTTGCAGCACGGACGGTTCGGTGAGCCACCGGACCACCAGGATCACCACGACCATGCACACGGTTCCGAGCACTGGCCGCGCGAGGGGGGCGGCCAGTGCCCGGACCGAAATCCCGGTCCTGGCCACGGCCATCGAGTACGCCGGCAGCACGATCAGCAGGGCAACCGCGGCGTGCGCGATGCCGACGCCTTCGATCCCGCCGAGCCACGCACCGATCGGCAGGCATATCAAGAGCGCCACGAGCCATCCGGCTTGCAGCCACAGCGTTGTGCGGGAACGGCCAAGGGCGACTAGGAAGTCGTATGCCAACTCCGACGCGACCCGGACGACCCCGAGCAATGCGAGGAACTGCAAGGCTACAGCCGACCCGGCCCACGGTTGTCCGTACAAAGTGGTCACGACCGGCAGCGCGAGCAGGCCGAGGACCGTGCAGACCGGCAAGCTCGGGATGGCCAGCACCATCGCCATTTTGGCGAAGACGGCCTGGCGTTCGGCCGGATCTTCCTGCACACGGGCGAAGGCAGCCAGCGACACCCGGCGGACCACCACCGAGAACACGTTCACCGGCCAGGACGCCAGGTTGAACGCCTGCAGGTAGAGACCGAGGGCCACGGCGCCGAGCATCGGGCCGGTGAAGAGCTTGTCGACGTTCCACATCGCCATCATCAGTAGGCTGGCACCGGCCAACGGCAACCCGAACGCGATCAGTTCCCGTGCGAGCTTGGGATCGAAGCCCAGCTTCGGCCACTTGCGGCTCAACGAGAACAACACCAGCGCCGAAACGGCGTTTCCGGCGATCTGTCCCCACGCCAGGCTCCACGCGCCGTGCCCCGTCGCGGCCAATGAGACCGTGAGGCCGGTCGTGACCACCAGGTTGGACAGGTCGACGAAGAACCGCAAACCCTGCTTGAACTCGCGGTTCATCAACTGGGCCACCGGTGAAGTGAGCCCGTCGACCAACGCACCGACACATAGCACCCGGACCACACCTGTGGCTTCGGCGACTTCCATGGCGTCCGCGAAAACGGGCGCGCCGAACCAGCACATCGCGTAGACGAACACGCTGGTGACTACCGAGATCGTGGTGACCGTCGGCCGGATGCGCTCTGGATCGCCTGGCCACCGCACAATCGCGAGGCTCACCCCGAGCTCGTTCAGCGACAACAACGCGATCAACGCGACGAAAGCGATCGCGTACACACCGAAGTCGTGTGGGGTGAGCAATCTGGCCAGAACGATGCCGGTGAGGAACGTGCCGAGCTTGCCCACCACCGTGTTGAGCAGGCTCATCCGCAGTGCCTTGCGGATCGGGGACTTGGTCGTGGTCACGCGATCCGCCGCCTGTCCCACCAGACGACCACAGTGGACACAGCCAGGATGATCGTCAGTTCGTCCAGCGGTACCCGGAACCGGATCCTGGTGAAGAACACCGCGAGTAGGAGCACGTTCAACGCGATCGCCCAGAGGCAGAGCTTGTCCACCCGCCGCAGCGGGAACCGTTTGGAGAGCATTATCCGGAGCACTGCCAGTGCGAGGATGGGGTAGTAGCTCAGCGCGGCCAGGAGATCAGAGGCTCCCTGGCCCTCGGTTTTCAGTGTGTCGCTGTAGGCGAAGTTGTGTGCGACCTTGGCGACGTACAACCCGGCGGCCTGGGCGGGGTTCGAGGTGATCCACTCGACGGCCTGGTCGCTGTAGAACTTGTCGATCCCGACCTCGTCCAGGTTCAACTCTTTGGCCCGTTGTTCGTACGCCATCACGTCGACGCTGGTCCCGCTGCTGCCGGTGGCGCTGGGGTTGTTGCCCAGCAACAGGTTCACGCCGTTGTTCGTGGACACCGGGATGAACGCACCCATCACAACGGCGTTTCGGATGCACCACAGGCCGGGGATGATCGCCGCGGCGACCAGCAGAACCGCGATCGCTTTCCTTTTGCGCCAGCCAATGAAGATCGCGAGCAGGAGCAGGGTCGGCGCGAACGACGGCACAGTGATCGTGAGGAACCCGGCGGACAGTCCGCTGGGGATGGCCCACACCCAGCGGTCCCTGGCCCGCAAGCCGAATTCCAGCATCATCAACAGCAGGAAGAGAGCGGGCATCTGCGGGTACAGCGCGGTCGCTGTGTACACGAACAACGGGTACGCCGCCGTCACGACCGCGACGAGCGCGCCCGCGACCGGTGAGATCCGGCGAGCCAGCAAATACCCGAACCACACCGCACCGGCCAGGCAGGCGATTCCCAACAGCCGCATGACGAACACGTTGCCGCCGCTCACCAGATGCAAGGGCAGCAGCAGGAACGGGTAGCCCGGCGGCCGGTATGCCGTGGAGTCCGTGCCGAACGCGAAGCCGCGGCCGTCTACCAGGGACTGAGTGAGCTCGAGGTAGACGTGCTCGTCGGAGTAGCGCAGGTCGTTGCCGAGGATGACGCCGTAGCCACCGGCCAGCATCAGGCTCAACCCGATCGCGGCGACGGCGATCTGTTTGCTTCGCTCGCTGAGCCAGTCGAACATCACGGTCGACCGGCGTAAAGCCAACTCAGTCATCGGACTGCTTCCCACATCGGCGGCAGGACAGGGTTTTGTGCTTTGACCGCTCGCAGCAACGCCCCGCTGGCACCGACGAGGACGAATGTCAGGCCGGTCGCGGTGGAGAACCACAGCAGGTCGAACGTGGCGGCTCCGAGCGCCACGATGGATTGCGCGGCGATCAGCGACAGCGCCAGATCGCGGACGACCGGGTCGGGACTGATCGCGCGAACCCTCGCCGCCGAGTACATCCCGGCGAGGAACAGGAAAACCAGGACAATCAGCCCTATGTAGCCATTTTGGACAAGCGTGCCGAGGTACTGGTTGTCCAGCGGTCCGTACTTCTCCGACAGGTACGTTCCGTTGCCACGACCGAGCAAGTAGTGCTTGGCGATCTGCTCACCGGCGGACTCGTAGTCGTCCGTGCGGCCCTCGATGCTCGGATCTTCGCTGATGTTGTCGAAAAGGCTGTAAAGCGTGCCGATCAGGCCGGGCACGACCAACCTGAGCACGACGAGGAATCCTGCCGCCGCGATCAACGCCTGGACCCGCCGCTTGCCGGTCCACCCGATCAGCAGCACCAGACCGCCGAGACACATACCCAGAATCGCCGAGCGGGACAACGAGACCACGGCACCGGCCGCGATGATCGCCAAACACAGCCACCACTTGCCGGCCTTCTGCCCGGCTTCCTTTGCCCGATAGGCGTAATGCGCGGCGAACGGGACACCGATCGCGCACACCACACCGAACTCGATCGGATGCCCAGTCGTACCGGCTGGCCTGCGGAACGTCGCCCGCTCCAACACGAACCCGTCATCGGTGACCGGTCGAAGACCAGGAACGGCAAGGTATTTGGTGAGGTCGAAGGCGAGCGCGAACTGCAGGAAACCAATGAACGCGACGACACCGATCAGGACCGTCATGGACTTCAGCAACATGTCGAGGCGCGCCAAGTTCTTCACGCCGTCGCACACCGCGATGCCGACACAGATCGTCCCGAACACCACCACGATCGTCCGGTCGGCGCCTTCCAGTTCGTCCATCGGGAGGTAGTTGCGGGTCGCGTAGCCGTAGGTCGCCAGTTGCGAGATCGCATAGAGGAACAACGCGGTTCTGGCGAGATTGCGCCCCTTCGCTACGCCAAGAGTGGTTACCAGTTGACAGCAGAACCAGATCACGCCGAGCGCAAGGCCGGCCAAAGTGGCTGGAGTGATGGACATCGGGATGCCGCTGATCACCAACCGGGCCGGGATCATCAACAGCATCAACAGGAAGACGCATACCAACGTGGCGCCGTCGGCTCGTTGGACGTCGGTCTGACCGGACACCGGGTTAGCCGGGTTTCTGCGTGACAGGGTGCATCCGCGCCGTCTCGCCTGAAGATCCGTTCTGCTCCAACGAGCCTTGTTGGTGCTGCCATTCCTGCTGGGCGCGCGCCCGGCTGCGCTTCTTCTTGCGCGACTGGGTGAAGCTCTCCATCGCGTACGCCGAGGACAAGCTCGCGATGAACCCGAGCGCGAGCGCGACGGCAGCGAACCTGACCTTGCCACCGGTCTTCGGCTCGGCGTTGGTCGGCGCGATGATGTCGACCGGTGCGATGAACGTGGAAGCCGGGGCCTTCAAAGCCTCCTGGCTCGCCTTGAGTTCGGCACGAGCCCGGTCGATCACCTTGGTCACTGTGTTTTTGGCGTCGTCCGGCGTGCGCGCCAAGGCAACGACGACAATGAACGGCCCAGTCAGCTGACCGTTGCCGATCTCGTACCCGATTTCCTTGCTACCGCCGGTCAATTGCTCCTGGACGATCGGATCCTGCAGCTTCTGGATTATGATCGTGGCGGAGGTGTTGAGGCTGCCGTCGAACGCCAGCAACGGGTTCACCCGATCGGCCGGTCCCTGCTGGCCTTCGGTGACCTTGGCGCCGTCGGTCGGCGAAGTCAGCACAATGGAGCCGGTGGACTCGTACTCGGTGTCGACCGAGAGGTAGACACCGGCAGCCAGGCCAAGGGACACCGCGAAGACCGGCACTGCGACGCGCCAGCGGCGCAGCAGCACCTTGATCGTCTTCCAGAAGTCCATCACGTCCCCGATCGGCGGTGGCTGGTGTTGCCCTCTTCCCGAGCAATCTGCGTGACCAGGGTTTCTGTTACGTGGTGTCATCACCCTCACGGGCAGGGTTCGGCTGGCGACTGTGTGCTTCGGTCATGGTGGTTGGGTTGGTGCCGCTGGGCTCGCTGCGGCGCGCTATGCCTACTTCGGCGCGCTGCTGTGAGGGGTCGGCGCGATTTGGTGTGGAGCCTCTGCGCCGCAAAGGACAGGGAAAGCGGGCAGGACCTGCGGCCCTGCCCCGCCGACAAGCTTATTTGCGGCGCTACTCCACACAAAATCGCGCCGACTACTGCTTCGGGCGCGCCTTTCTGTGCTTGGGCGCGCCTTCGCTGTTGGTTAGGGCGCGCCTTCACTGTGCTCCGGACGGGCCTTCGCTTGCGCTTGGGCGCGCCGCACGCTCGCATCATCCATGCCCCTTCGTGCATGCCTTCCGCCCTCAAGGGATGCCTGCTAACGGCCTGTGGCTACCCGGCGATGTCGTTGGCAGTGACCGGGCCCAAGATGGAGGTGGCGCGCCATGTACGTCGCCTCGGCGCGCAGTCCAGGTAGGACACCGCGCGTGTCAGGGCGGTTACCTGGAACCGTTTTCGCGCTCGGCACGGTCAGTCTGTTGACCGATATCTCCGCGGAGATGGTGACTGCGTTCCTGCCCGTTTACCTCATCTACACGCTGCAGATGAGTTACGTGCAGTTCGGATTGATTGACGGGCTGTACACCGGGGCGACCGCTGTCCTTCGTCTTGTTGGCGGTTATGTTTCCGATCGGACCAGTCGTCCGAAGCTTGTCGCCGTCTTCGGTTACGGGCTTTCTGCTGTCACCAAGCTGCTTTTTCCGTTGGCTGGTGCGTCGAGTGTGGGGATCGGCGGTGTGCTCGCGGTCGACCGTGCGGGCAAAGGGATTCGGACTGCGCCGAGGGATGCGTTGATCTCCTTGGCTACGCCGCCGGACCAGCTCGGTACCGCTTTCGGTGTTCATCGGGCCATGGATACGGTTGGGGCGTTGTGTGGGCCGTTGCTGACTTTCCTGATCCTGTATCAGTTGGGTTCTGCCGCTGGGCCGGTGTTTGTGGTGAGTTTCGTCTTCGCCGCGATCGGGTTGGTGGTGTTGCTGACTTTCGTCCGGGAGCGCCGGGGTCGGGTTCAGCGCAAGCGGGTGTCGGTCAAGGCTGGCCTCGACCTCATGCGGGACACCAAGTTTCGGCGGGCCACGATCGCGGCTGCGTTGCTCGGGTTGGTCACGATCAGCGATGCGTTTGTCTTTGTCGTGTTGCAGAAGGTTTCGGACATTCCGGTCGGGTTTCTGCCGTTGCTGCCGTTGGGTACTGCCGCTGTCTTTTTGCTTGCTGCTGCGCCGATTGGCCGAATGGCTGATCGGTTCGGGCGGTGGCGGGTGTTCTTCGTCGGGCACGTGCTACTTCTCGTTGCCTACGTGATGTTGCTTGTCCCGCAGGGTGGATTCACTACTGCGGCGGTTGCGTTGGCGGCACATGGTCTGTTCTACGCGTGCACGGATGGCGTTTTGTCTGCTTACGCCAGTGGGTTCGTTCCCGCTGACCTCCGAGCGACCGGGTTGGCGACCATCCAAACCGGACAGGCGTTGACCCGGATGGTGTCTTCCGTTGTGTTCGGCGTGATGCTTGCGGCGATGGCCATGTCCACTGCCGTCATCACGTTGGTGGTCGTGTTGGTTGTGGCACTGGTCGGGGTCGCGATGCTTGTGAGGTCCGCTTGAAGGCGTGGGTGTCTGGGCATCGGGTGCTCGTCGGTGTCGTCGCGATTGTGCTGCTTGTGCTCGGTGGCGGCGGATACGTGGCGTGGACTGCCGTTCAGCAACCGGCGGTCAGTGAGAACGCGCCGAAACCGGTCGCGGGCGATGTGATGTTCATCGACCTGAACGGCGGCCAGGATCGCGTGATCACGCGGACACCTGACGGTCAGCGCACCGCTGGCGCCTTGCGGTGCCAGCGGTTCTATCGGGCGGGCACTACGTCGGTGTGCCTGCGGCTCGCTGGGCCAGGCCCCAGCTATGAAGCCGCGGTGATGACGGCTGACAACTCCGTCATCAGAACGATTCCGCTCCCCGGAATTCCGAGCCGTGCGCGGGTGTCGGCGTCGGGCAACATTGTGTCGTGGACGTCCTTCGTGACTGGTGATTCCTATGCCGTTCCCGGTGGGTTCTCGACCCGTACCGGGTTCTTCGACCTGCGGACCGGCGAGGTCACCGAGTCGATCGAGCACTTCGACGCCACCGTCCAGAACCGGCCGATGAAGGCTGCCGACGTCAACTACTGGGGCATCACGGTCGCCTCGGATGACACCACCTTCTACGCCACGCTCGCCTCCGGCGGGCTGAACTGGCTGGTCAAAGGTGACCTCAAGGCCAAGACGCTGAAGAGCGTCCGGCAGAACGCCGAGTGCCCCTCGCTGTCCCCGGACGGCACCAGGGTCGCGTACAAGAAGCGGCCTACCCCGCTGGACAAGTGGGAGCTCGTCGTACTTGACCTGCGGACAAACCAGGAGGTCAAGCTGCCTGGCACGGCTGGCATCGATGACCAGGCCGCATGGATCGACGAGAAGACCCTCGCCTTCGGCATGGCCAAGGACGAAAACAAAACAGCGATATTTTTCGTGCCCGCCGACGCCTTGACACCGGCACACGCGGAGATTGATAACGCCGCTTCACCGGTTTCGGTGAAATAGTGGGGGCTGTGGGTGAACCTGTGGTCAGTGTCGTCATCGCGGCACACGACGAGGAAGCAGTGATCGCGCGCTGTCTGCGATCGCTGACCAGTGGGGCGAAACCGGGCGAGTTGGACATCATCGTGGTGGCCAACGCGTGCAGCGACCGGACCGCGCAGATCGCCAGAGCGGAACGGGCCCGCGTGGTGGAGACGCCGATCGCGGGCAAAGCGCACGCGCTCAGCCTCGGTGACGCGGAATGCCGGACGTTTCCCCGCCTCTACCTGGACGCCGACGTCGACCTGGATGTGACTTCGTTACGCCGCATGCTGACCGCGATCGATCGCGGGGCGCTCGCGTGCTCACCCGTTCCGCAGTACGACCTGCAAGGCGTTTCCGGTGTTGCCGCACGGTTCCACCGCGTGTTCGACCGGTTGCTCGCCGGTCGCCGCGGCTTGTCGGGAACTGGGGCGTACATGCTCAGCAAGGAGGGGCACGGCCGAGTTTTCCCGTTGCCAGAAGTAATATCCGACGACGGCTATGTGCATCGTTCGTTCTCAGCCAGCGAGCGCCGGTCTGTCGAGGATGCACGCTCTGTGGTGCGACCGGCGCGTACGGTTGGCGCTGTGATCCGGCGGCGGGCCCGTGTCCGGCTGGGCAATCGTGAGCTGGAACGCTTGGGGCGCAAGGCTGACGAGCCCGCATTGGGGATGGGCCAGTTGATGACGCTGGTTCGGCAGCGGCAGATCGGTGTGCTGGATGCCTTGTGCTTCCTGATAGTTCTGCTTGCCGACAAGGTCGTCGCACGCGGGCGGCGGATGCGTGGCACAGACGCGGCGTGGTCGGCCGATCGCAGTTCCCGTTAGGCCATTCTGCCTATCCCGCAATGGTTATTAACGACCTCGGTGTGCGCTGAAGTGACCGGATCACTTGCCCGAACGGACGCATTTGGCGTTGTTTTCCCAAACCGGTAACCCCCACCGCCTCCGCAACGACATTGGAAATGTCGGCCAGTAGGACAGGAAGAGGGCGCCAAGGTGACTCGTGGGCATGTACTGATCATCGTCCAGAACCTGCCGGTTCCCTTGGACCGCAGGGTCTGGCTGGAATGCCAGGCGCTCACCGCCGCCGGTTTCGACGTGTCGGTGATCTGTCCAAAAGGGCCGAATGACCCCGCATACCAGGAGTTATCCGGCGTTCACATCTACAAGTACGCCCCGCCGCCGCAGGCGAAGGGCGCGCTTGGATATCTGCTCGAGTTCGTCTACTGCTGGCTGCGTACCGCAAAACTGACGTGGAAAGTTTGGCGCAGGGCGCCTTTCCACGTGATACAAGCCTGCAACCCGCCGGACACGTACTGGGCGCTCGCCCGGTTGTGGCGTGCCCGCGGGGTGAAGTTCGTGTTCGACCACCACGACTTGAACCCGGAAGTGTTCCGCTCACGGTTCGGTGAACCGAAAGGCCTCGCCGCACGTGTCCAACTGGCCGGGCTCTACTGGCTGGAACGCAAGACTTTCCACACCGCCGACCGCGTGATCTCGACCAACCAGTCCTACCAACGGATTGCCTGGGAACGTGGTGATGTACCACCGGAGTACACGACTGTGGTGCGGTCAGGCCCGGACACGTCCGTGATGAAACCGGGTGAGCCCAAACCCCAGCTGCGCAACGGCCGCGAGCATCTGGTGGCTTGGCTGGGAATCATGGGCCCGCAGGACGGTGTCGACGGTGTGCTCGAGATCGCCCGAAAGGTCGTGCGCGAGCACGGGCGTGATGACGTGCAGTTCGCTCTGCTCGGTTTCGGTGACTGCCTTGAGGACCTGAAGAAGCAGTGCACCGAGCTGGGCCTGGACGACTACGTGACATTCACCGGACGCGTCGGCCCGCCGGAAATCGCCGACTACCTGTCCACCGCGTCACTCGGGCTCTCGGCCGACCCGCTGAGCCCGTTGAACGACGTGTCCACAATGAACAAGACCATGGAGTACATGGCGTACGCACTGCCTGTGGTGGCCTACCGTCTCACTGAGACAGTTGTGTCAGCGGGCGACTGCGCTGTGTATCTGGAGCCAGGAGACGCCGACGGGTTCGCCAAGGCCGTGATCGACCTGCTCGACGACCCCACCCGGCGCAAGGAACTGGGCACCGCGGGCCGCACCCGTGCCGAAGAGGTGCTCGACTGGCGGCCGCAGGCCCAGGCGTACGTCGGGGTGTACGAATCGCTGTTCGGTGTTGAGCCGAGCCTCTCCGTGCCGCCGTCACGGCCGGCCGTTGTCTGAAAGGCAGCACATGTTCGCCAGACGCATCGCGGTGGTCGGGACCGGTTACGTGGGTCTCACCACCGGCGCTTGCCTCGCGTCGCTCGGCCACCGGGTGGTGTGCGGTGACGTGGACCCAGCAAAGATCGAACGACTGAGACGGGCCGAGGTGGACATCCTCGAACCCGGCCTCGCCGAGCTCGTCGCCGAAGGCCTCGCGGCCGGTCGACTGTCCTTCGTGGTCGGTGCCCAGGCGGCGATCACCGGACACGAACAGGGCGCTGAGATCGTCTACCTCTGCGTCCCGACTCCCATGGGCGTTGGCGGCGTTGCCGACCTCAGCACGGTCGAGTCGGTCATCGACGAGGTCCGCGACCTGCTCAACCCGGGCACGGTCATCGTCAACAAGTCGACCGTCCCGGTCGGCACGGCCGAGCGCACCAAGGAATTGCTCAACCGCGCGGACGTATCCGTCGTCAGCAACCCCGAGTTCCTGCGTGAAGGCTCCGCGGTCGACGACTTCCTGAACCCGGACCGGATCGTGGTCGGGTGCGACGAGCAAGACGCTGCCGAGCGTGTTTCCGCTCTGTACGCGCGTTTGGGCGCACCCACGGTGCTGACCGACGCGGCGAGCGCGGAGTTGGTGAAATACGCGGCCAACTGCTTCCTTGCGATGAAGCTGTCCTATGTGAACGCGATGGCTGAGCTGTGTGAACGCCTCGGAGCCAACATCGCGGACGTCACCGAAGGCATGGGCTACGACCGCCGAATCGGCCAGGCATTTCTGTCGCCCGGCCCCGGCTGGGGCGGCTCGTGCCTGCCCAAGGACACGTCGGCGATGCTCCAGGTCGCGGACTCGGCCGACTTCGAGTTCCGGCTGCTGCGGGCCACCATCGACACCAACGAGCGGCAGCGCCAGCGGATCGTGGACAAGATCCGCCTTGCGGTGACCGGCAAGCGTGGCGGTTCGCTGTCTCACATGCGACTCGGCCTTTTCGGACTGACGTTCAAGGCCAACACCGACGACCTGCGTGACTCGCCCGCACTCGCCGTCGCCGCCCTGTTGCGCCAGGCAGGCGCCGAGCTTGTCGCGTACGACCCAGCTGTGCGTTCAGACAGTCTCCGCCCGGAGATCGGCTCGGTGACCGTGGTCGACGACCCCTACCTGGTCGGCAAGGAAGCTGACGCGTTGGTGATTTTGACGGAGTGGCCGGAGTTCCGGACCCTCGACTGGTCCAAACTGGCCGCGACGGTTCGCAACCCGGTGGTTGTGGACACCCGTAACCTGCTGGACAAGGACACTCTGGGCCGCGCGGGCTTCACTTGGGCCGGGCTCGGCTGCTAGCGGAACTTGCGGGCGATCGCCTTGAGCTGAGGGGCGATCGGCGACGCCTTGGCAGCAGCGACAGCGGCCCGGCTCATCCGCCGGGCCGACGTCCGCAGACCGGACGTGACGGCACCAATGCACACAGTGGACGATCCAGTCATCGCGCGCCGCTTGTACTCGTCTTCACCACGGCCAAGGTCGATCCTGGTGATGCCGAGGTCCGGTGCGGCCATCACCATCTCGCGCAACAGGATCCAGCCAGGTGAGTAGGAGCCGAACTTCCGGTCGAACACCGGGAACCACCAGTGCAGCACACCGTGGGACCGAATACCGAAGTGCGCGGCCAGCAGATGTGGCCCCGCGTACACAGTGGACAACAGCCCGAGCTCCGAGTCGAGCAATCGATAGAGCAAGTCCTGGTGCACCGGGTCCGCGAAGTGGTCCCGCGCACCGGTGGACGCGTATTGCTCACGCTTGAGTGCGATGACGTGGTCCAGCCCGTCGCGTGCCCGCACCGTGAACTCGACCGGACCCAGCTCACGCGATGCCTTGTTGGTGAGCCGGCGTGCTTCGGACATCTTGTCGCGCCCGCTCTTGTCGACTCGCTTCGTGTAGCCGTCCAGACCGCCGGACACGTCCATGACCGGCGAGACCCGCTTTTCCTCGACCCAGGGTTCGAAATCCTGGTAACCGTCCAGCAGGTGGTCGAACGCGAGTGACCGGATGCCAACGGACGCAAGCATTCTCTGCGGAGAAAGTCTGACACCCGGTTCGACGAGCGGTCCCTGGAAGTCGGCACCCGGTGAGCCCGCGGGTTTGGCTGAGCTTCCGGACTTGTGCAACGGCCAGACGAATCCGTCACCGATCAGCACCTCGACCGGCCGTCCAGCGTGGACGGCGGCGACGTACTCCGGCGTGAAGTAGGGACTGTCCCATCGGGAATCACCGTCTCGGATCGCCCGCCATGCCGCGAAGTTCTCGTCGGTCAGTGATCCGAAAGGGACGAGTCTCATTGTGGCAGCACCCGCAGTCTCCTGGACGGTTTCAGCAACCATTCAAGTGCTAGTTTGGCGGTCGGCCTGCCTGCCAGCGCACGGATCCCCTCGCCGACGACCACGGCCGCGTAGTACCCAGCCCAAGCCCAGAAACCGTAGTGGCGACGGACAACGCGCGTCCGGTTGACCGTGAGCAGCGCCCAGAGCATGGGATTGGTACCCGAGTCGCCGCCATCGTGCTCGAACACGGCATCCGGCGTGTACCACGTCACCAGACCCAGGTTGCCAGCTCGCAACGCGAAGTCGGTTTCCTCGCCGTACAACAAGAAAGACTCATCCCAGCGGCCAGCGGTCAGCACCACTTCGGCAGAGAGCATCAACACGCCACCGGTCGCCCACGCGGCAGGCCCGGCGAGGTCGTAGCGACGTGGATCGGTGATCAGCTCACCGAGAGAACCCCATCGACCAGCACGGTTCCCGCCGATCAACGCCTCGGCCCAAGCCCGCGGCACAGTCGGCGGGCGCCGCAACGACGGCTGCAAGGTGCCGTCAGGATTCTCCAGTTTTGGCGCTGCGATCCCGACGCCTGGTTGCTGGAAAACCTTGGCCAGCTTGGCAACCGCGCCGGGGCGGACCCGGACGTCCGGGTTGATCACCAAGACGGCGTCGTACGAACCAAGGGACGCGATCCCGGCGTTGATCCCGGCCGCATACCCCGCGTTGCGGCCAAGGTCGACGACGCGCACCGGCAACTCGGTGAAGTTCTTGGCGATTTCACATGTCGAGTCCCGGGAAGCGTTGTCAGCAACCACGATCTCGGTGAGGTCGACGCCGTCGAACCCGTCGGGGAGCGACGCCAGACACGAACCGAGAGCGTCCGCGCTGTTGTACGTCACAATGACGACGGCGACTCTCACGCCAACCTCATCGCGCTGGGCCACGAGTGCGTTTCACCAGTCCGGCGGCGAACCTGCGTGCTTCGCGGCGCAGTCCCGGCTGACCGGCGAGCACGTCCGCTGTCCAAGATGGATCAATGTCGTGCCGCAGACTGGTCCTCGCCTGCATCCACGACTCCGGTCGCGCCGCACCGCCGTCACTCGTATAGACCAGGCTCGCGCCCGCGTAACGCAATCGGCCCAACACAAGCCGGTCGTACGAGCCGAACGGCACCGCCACCCTGGTCACCGGATGGCCGATGATCTCGGCGAGAACCCGTGGCGCGGTAACCATTTCCTCGACCGCTTGGGGAAAGTCGACCCGCCGCCAGTCGCGGTGTGACCACCCGTGCGACCCGATCCGCATCCCGGCTGCCTCGAGCTCACGGACATCGGCGCGGTCCAGCCTGCCCGGTTCGCCGAGCAGCCCGGCCAGTACGAAGAACTCGGCGGTCAGCCCGCGTTCCAGCAGGCGGGGCAAGGCGATCTCGATGTCGGAGGAGTTGCCGTCGTCGAACGTGATGTGCACGTCCGGCCTGCCGATGACCGCGTCCATGACTTGTTCGAATTGCTCGACGGTGACCCACGTGCCGTCTTCGCCGGGTTCCAGGTCCCGTGGTGGTTTCCCGATGCCGTGCACGGTGAGGTTGATGACCTTTGCTGGCATCGACGGCCCTTCTCGTGGCGAGGTGTCCACTCGGGTATCGGAGCCGGGGCCCGGTTATTACCCCTTGACAGCCTCATTTGGTCTAGTCCACCGTGAAAGGCGCTGACTGTAGTCGGCCGCCTCCGGTCCGACACCGCCGCCTAAGACGTCGGAGGTGGGCTCCGCACCCCTGCATGCTGGAGGACACAAATGAAGATCATGCGGCGGATTCTTGTCGCGGCGGCAGCCGTGAGCATGGCTGTCGGTCTCGCGCCCAGCTCGAATGGCACAGCGAACGCCGAGACAAACGTTGCAGTGAATCCGATCCTCGCCGCTCCATACCTGTACCAGTGGAGCAACCCGCCCAACCCGACCACTGTCATGTCCCAGACCGGGATCAGGGCGTTCACGTTGGCGTTCATCCTGTCCAACGGAACCTGTAACCCGATGTGGGACGGAAACCGTTCGCTGACCGGTGCCGACATCACGCGCGTCAACCAGATCAGAGCCGCGGGCGGCGACGCGATCCCGTCCATCGGCGGCTGGTCCGGCCGCAAACTCGGCACGTACTGCTCAACCGCACAAGCACTGGCCGGCGCCTACGTGAAGGTGATCGACGCGGGCCGCTTCACCGCGATCGACCTGGACATCGAGAACACCGACGAGTTCTCGAACGCGGCCGTGCAGGACAAGATCCTGAACGCACTGAAGATCGTCCGCCAGCAGCGGCCCGCGGTGAAGATCGTGATCACGATCCCCACGGAGGTCAGCGGGCCCGAGACGTGGGGCAACAGGTTGATCCAGCGGGCACGCGACCTCGGCGCCCCGGTCGACGTGTGGACGGTGATGCCGTTCAACTTCAGCTCCGGCGGCGACATGGTCGCGATGACCAAGAGCTCGGTGACAGGACTGAAGAACCGCGTGAAGGCCGTCTACGGCCTGTCCGACGACGCCGCATGGCGCCGATCGGGCCTGTCGTCGATGAACGGCCGCACCGACACCGGCGAGATCGTGACAGCGGCCAACTTCCGCGCCATCGTCAGCTGGGCCAACTCGGTCCACCTGGCCCGTGTCTCCTTCTGGGCACTGAACCGCGACTGCAACAACTGCGGCGGCATCAGCCAAGGCCAATGGGAATTCACCCGCGCCAACGCAGCAGTCACCGGCTGACCCGTTGCGGCGGCGCCCAAGTCCCCCTTGGGCGCCGCCCGCGTCCCTTTGGATGCCGCCAACCCGGGCGTACGGTCCGTTCGCAAATCTGGTTGTCCACAACCCGCTGGTAACCCCTTTGACCTGCCCATATCGCCGATAGACTGGCCAGGGGTCGTCCCCCCGGGAGTGGTGGGGGATGTCCTTTTGTGGGGATGGGGTTGGGGATTCGTCGAAGTGGCAGGTCAGCTTTCCGAGTACTGGGGGGTGGTTGTCGACGGCCGGGCGGGTTGGCCAGGCCAGGACTGTGACGCGGCGGCTGGGTGTTTCCGTGAAGCTCCGGTTCCGGGCTTCTGAAAAGAATTGCAGGGAGGCCACCCAGAGGGAGGGGGCTTTCAGCTTGCATTTCTCCCTTGGTTTGGGTGGCGCGGGCGTCCCCTCCGGTACGGCCTGCCTGACGGAACCACGGGGCGTCAAGAGGTCGGTATCGCCGCCGCTGCGGGCTGGGTCGCGTTGGCCGACCTCCTGACACCCCGTGGTTGGACAAGCCCAGGCCATACCGGAGGGAACACCCCCGAAGCCCACCCCTGTGCTACCGCACCAGGAAAAGACCTCCACACCAGGACAAACCACCGCCCTGTCGAGCGACCCACTTCGACGGAAACCCTGCCGGAAGTGGGTTCGTCAAAGTCGCTTCGTGCAGCGCGGACCTGGGTGATTGTCTCGGCGCGGCAGCGCAGGGGTTGTCCCGCCGGGCTCTGCCCGAGTGGCAGGTCAGCTTTCCGAGTACTGGGCCTGTAGGTTGCTGCTGACTTTGCTGGTCGACTTCCTGCGCATGCGCGGCAGCACCACGATGCCGATCGCGGCGATCAGGAAGCACACGCCCTCGGCCAGAGTCGCCACCGTCGAAGTCTTCGCGCCTTCCCCGAGCGCGACGTAACCGATGCCGATCGCCACGATGGGGTCCGCGAGCGTCAGTGCGGCGACGACGAGGTCCGGTGGGCCGCTCGCGTGCGCTTGCTGGATGAACCAGACCGCGACGGGGATGGACAGGATCGCGCCGATCAGCGACCCGGTTGGGAAGTCGGTCGGGTTGCCGTGCTCCAAGCTGAGGGCCGCGAGCCGGATCACCACGGACGCGAACCCGAACACGACGCCGCCACCCGCGGCGAACGCCAGGCACCGCACCAGGCCGTGGCCGATGCTGCCGATCAGTCCGAGGAGCATCAGCAGCAGGCCGACGATCATGGCGATCAGTACCGCCGTCTCGTCGGAGACCCGCGTGACTTGGGCGTTCGATGCAGCCAGCGACGTGAAGCCGCCGACGCCGAGCACGATCGCGGCCAGTGACAGCCAGGTGCCGAGCGACAGTTGGGCGCGGTCCAGTTTGGCGGAGGCCACAGTGGTCACCGCGATACCCAGGACACCGATCGGCTGGATCACAGTGACCGGTGCGAACGCGAGCGCGCCGAAGTGCAGCGCGCTGCCGATGATCACGGCGAGCTGGCCCATCAGCCAGCGACGGTTGCGTAGCAGGTGAACTAACGCGGCGATGCTGACCAGCTTGCCGGTCTGGTTGTCACGGACCGCGGTGTTCTGCCACAACGCCCCCAGGCCGTTGAGCACTGCCCCGGCGATTGCCAGGGCGAGCGCCAGCCATAGCAGACTTCCCACAAAGTCAGCCTATTGGGCCTGGACACCTGACACCGGCCGATCGCCGTGCTTCCTAGGTCACAAACAGAACTCGGAGCACCGTGTGACCTGCTGTGTCAATCTAGGTTGACATCTGGACGGGTGTCAACCTAGATTGACGTCATGAGTGAGGCGACCAGGCTGGCGACTGCGGCCAGCGACAAAGATCCCAAGGTGGGACTGCGTGCGGTCGCGGCGTTGCGCAAGCTGCTCGAGTGGCTCGAGGCCGTGCAAGTCCGCAACGCGCGGGCCAACGGGTGGTCATGGCAGGACATCGCGAACGAGCTCGGGGTCAGCCGCCAAGCGGTGCACAAGAAACACGGGAGGGGCTGATGTTCGAGCGATTCACGACCACTGTTCGAAACGTGGTCATCGGGGCGCAGCACGAGGCGCGGTTGTCCGGAGCCGTCGAGATCGGCAGTACGGACCTGCTCGTCGCCCTGATCCGAAGCCAGGACGAGACGGCCGCGCGGCTACTCGACGGCCATCAGCTGACCGTCGAGGAACTGACCGAGGAGTTCGACCGCGTGAAGCGGCGCGGCGGGCTCACCGACGAAGAAGCGGCCGCGCTGTCCGCGGTCGGCGTGGACATCGAGAACGTCATCCGGAGCGTCGAGGCAACGTTCGGCAAGGACGCCCTGGCGCCTGCCGGGCGGCCCAAACGACATGTCCCGTTCAGCACCGAGGCCAAACGGACGTTGGAGCAATGTCTCAAGGAAGCGCTGAGCAGAAAACACAAGTACATCGGCTCGGAACACCTGCTGCTGGCGTTGCTGTCGCGCCAGTCGCTGGCCGGCAAGACCCTCGAAGCCAAGGGCGTCACGTACCAAGCCATCAGCGACCAAATCGCGAAGGCGTCGTGACGCGCATTCCGAATCTGCTGTTTGTACTGGTCAGGGCCTTGCTGAGGTAGGTCCATCCGTTCAGGGGTAGTCAACGTACCCTCAGACGCTGTAAAAAGCAGTGCGCCGGATGGCGTAACCGCTTCGACCTGTTGGTCGTTGCGTATCCATCCGGCGCACTAGCCGTGTCTTCTCGGGTTCCATCACACCCGGTCGGACACTCTGGCCGCTCGTCCTGCGAGTGGTCGGCACAGCCCCTCGTTGTGCCGGCCAGGCGTTGCAGCCAGTTGGGGAGCCCCGGCGCCGCGGGGGCATCGCGGCGCCGGGGCCCAGGTCCCGACCTGACCGGGCGCGGTCGGCAGGTCGGGTGGCTCTGGGGGTGTTGCCTGTGGACGCGGGAAAGCCCCGGGACATTCCTCGCCCAAGATGAGACGCACTCAGGGCAGAGTTATGCCGCGAAAAAGTGAAATCAGTCGGGCGGAGTCGCCGGCAGGCCCGCAGAGCGGCCCACCTCGGTGACGCTGTCCGTCGCGTGCAGCAAGCCCGCGTGCGGCGGAACCAGCGAAGTCTGCGGGATCAGGACGGCGAGCATGCCACGCGCGTCCCAGCCGCCATTGCCACCGGCCGACGCGGTCGGCGCGGGTGCGGCCGGAGCGACCGGGCCCGACGGACCCGGCAACGGACCGGGTTTCTGGTCGGCGGGCGCTGCCTTCTCCTGAGTGGAACCCACCCGGACCGGATGGGCGACGGCTTGCGTCCTGCGCGCCTCGTGCTGAAGACGGGGACGCTCGGCCGCGGGAGCCTCAGCCGCCGGTTCGGGTGTCTGCGGCACCGCCTCCGGCGCGGAAGTGACCGTCTCGACGGTGTCCCGTGCGGTGCTGGTGTCCTTGTCGGAACCGGAATTCTTGGGCTCCGGGGTGAGCAGATCGGTCACCGGCTTGGGCAGCAACGAATCGTTGTCGTTGCCACTGGGCGGCAGGACCGCGGGCGGGATGTCAGTCACCGTGTCGACGACCTTGTCGACCGTCTTCGTGACGTTGCCGACTGTTTTGGTCACCGTCTTCGTCACGGTGCCGACGGTGTTGTTGACCGTCGTGGTCACGTTGCCAAGCGTGTCGTTGAGCGTTGAGGTGACGCCGCCGAGCAGTCCGTCGACAAGGCCGGTGGTGTTCTTCTTCGCCGGTTTCTCAGTCGATTGCTGCTGCGACGAAGTGACCCCGGGAATCTCCGGCAGCTTGATGAGATCGGCGGACGCCGTGCCGCTGGTGAGCAGAACGCTGGCCAGCCAGCCGGCCGCGGTGAACCCGGCAACCAGGAGAAAACGCGTGACAAGGCGACGCAGCATCGGCAAGGCGCCACGCGCCTGACCTGAGCCGGTCACCAAGACCACCACCGTTTCCGCCTTACCAGCCTTGGACACGTCAGCGATGACACTCTCGCCCGCGCACTCGCATCGCCGATTGCACCCTAGCTTCGTAAGCGCCGCCCGGAAAGGCGGATCTCGTTGTCTGACCCCGGTGTGTCCATTCGGCAATGATCACGGTCCGTCGTATTCACCGAACTGGGTGATCCTTCTAGTGCGACTGGGCGAGTGCCAGGATATCCCGCCAATGTGTCCTTCGTGGACACTCAACGCACGATGCGGCTGTCCGAATGGGTGAGCCGATGGCAATGGCGGATGCCCGACCTCGTCTTGCACGATCCAGACGGGCCGCGGGAATGCCTTGTCCGAGCGGGACAATTGGTCGTCGAACCAGACGCCGTCCAACCGGTCTGTCAAGAACTGCGCCGGTGGGTCGACCGGATTGACCCAAGTGGACGCATCACGTTGCGCGCCGAATTGCGTGAGCGTCCCGTGGAAGTCGCGGCAGATGTGAACAGCCGATGGCGGGCCGCACCCAATCACGTCCACATCGCCGGCCCGATCATGCACGGCACACCGACATGGATCGGCGGCCCGGAAATCGACGTACCCGCGCCACGGCCACCCGCGCCGGAAACCTGGGACCCACCGGTCACAGTGGCCGTACTGGACACCGGACTCGACCCGCACCCGTGGTTCGCAGGCAGACACTGGTTCACCGAATGGGGACTGCAACCCGAAGTCCTCGACCACGACGTGGACGGAAACCCCGACTGGCAAGGCGGACACGGCACATTCGTCGCAGGCGTCCTGATCAGCAACGCACCCGGCGTCACCATCCGCCACCACCGAGTCCTGTCCTCCATGGGCCTCACCGACGACACAACAGTCGCGGCCGCACTGCGCACAATCCGAGCAAAAGGCCACATCGACATCATTCTGCTCACATCAGGCTGCTACACGGCCGACAACCAATGCCCACCGATCCTCGCCAACGAACTCGCCAAGTTCCCCGACACCGTGATCGTCGCCGCGGCAGGCAACGGCGGCAGCAGCCGCCCGTTCTGGCCAGCGGCACTCGACACAGTGATAGCAGTCGCCGCATCCGATCAAACCGGCACAATCGCGGGATTCTCCAACCGAGGACCCTGGGTCAACGCCACCGCGCCCGGCGTGGACATCACATCCAGCTACGTCCGCCTCAAAACAGGCACAGAAGGCGTCGCCCCAGGTACAGAAGCACGTGAATACGGCACAGCCCGCTGGAGCGGAACCAGCTTCGCAGCCCCCAGAATCGCAGCTGACCTGGCAAAACTCCTGCACAACGGGCACACCCCGGCCGAAGCGATCGACAGTCATTCACTCGGCCAGCCAACATTGTGAACGCGATTTAGCAACGACCACTGGCACGCACAGTCGCCGACGCGCTACTCTATGGATGCTCGCCCCCTCCCCCTCGGCGAGCCAAACGTCCCCGCTCCCCGGGACCCCCAGCCGGGTCGAGCGGGGACGTCCTTACGCGCACCCCTGGTCGCCTCGCTTCGCTTGGCTCCCCGGGGTTCGGACGATTATTTTGGGGGGCCGAGCCCCCAAACCCCCCACGGTGCTTGCTCCTTCTGACCCAGCGCTGGGCACGTTTTCTTTTACTTGCACCGGGCGCTGCGCGCCCTCTTTTACAGATTTGCGGAGCGCGCTGCGCGCCCTCACGCCTTTGCTTGGGCAGAATGGAATGGCGATGGAATGGCGATGGAATGGGGCGGTGCTTTGTGGGGAGTGGCTTTAAAGAGGGGAATGGTGGGCGAAGCGGAGGTTCGATTTTACATGGGGTGGCGGCGCGCTTAAACTTTCTGGTGCGGGGAGGCCCCAACCCGAGCATGAAGGATGAATGAAGCGTGTCATTGGGGTCTCCCCGGCTTCCTCCCCGTGCGCGCCGCAGGGGCCCCATGTCAAATCGAACCGTGGTAGGCACAAAGCGCCCGGAATTAGCGGACGGTAACTGGGTTCACTCGACTGGGTGGGATTGAAAAAGTTTGGAGCCGGCGTGGGGGTGGTCTCGTCTGACGGGACATGGATCAGCCTGATGAGCAGGGATGGCGGGAGCTTGTTGCCGCTCATGGGCCCAAGGTTTGGGCCGTGGCGCGGGCGTACAAGCTGAGTGATGCCGATGCCGATGATGTTTTTCAGACCACGTGGCTCAATCTTGCCGAGCATCTGAAGGATATTCGGGATTCCGGGCGAGTTTCGGCGTGGTTGGCCACCGCGGCTAAGCGGGAATGCCTGCGAGTTCTGTCGGTAAGGCGACCCTTGCCTGTTCGGTGGCAGCCGGAACTCGTCCAGGACGGCGTTGAGCACGTGATCCTGCGAGAGGAACGAGACCGGCAGCTCTGGCGGGCTTTCCGGACATTGCCGGACCGATGCCAACGCCTTCTCCGGCTGTACGTGTATGCACCGGAATTCAGCTACGCCCAGCTGGCCGACGCCATTGGCATACGAGCGGACAGCATCGGCCAGACCAAAGGCAGATGCCTGCGTGAGTTGAAAGGCCGACTGGACAAAAGCCTCTTCGACCAGGTCGACCCGATGCCCGATGTGATCGCCGTGCCCAGCCGGACCGGACCGCGGTTCACCACGTTGTCGCAAGGCGAGACCAGAAGCGCGGACGCCTCGCTGCGGTTCGGCGACCACGAGCGGAGCGTTCAAGTGGAGATCGGCGCCCTGCTCACCGGGGTGGTGACGCCCCGCGGCGACGTCCAGGTGTGGTGGCCGAACGGCATGGTCAGCGTGGACGTCGACTGCCACGGCCTGTTCAAGGCCGACGTGCCGTCAGGGCCGGTGCGGCTGGCGGTCGATGGCGTGGTGACCGACTGGTTCGTCCGGTGAGTCACACCGAGGCGCTCGAATCAGTCGAACGCGGTGACTACTCCCAAGCGCTGGTCGCGGCCCGTGAAGCACTCGACCGGACCAGCGAAACAGATGCCGGGCAGGTCAGGCTGACCCTCGCGTGGATCGAGCTGGAACGAGGCAACCCAAGGAGATGCGCCAGAGAACTGCGTAGAGCAAGGGAATTCGGTGTTTCCCCAGCCAGAGCGCGGTGCTTGGACGGCTTGCGGCTGTGCGCGATCGGTGCGTACGAGCAAGCGGTGACCGAGTTGTCGGCGGCCATGGAGTTCCTCCACAGCGATCCGAAGTGGCTCAGCAACGCGTTGATCGGACGCGGCGTGGCACGTGGTTATCTGCTGAGCTTGGCTGCGGCGGACCGTGATTTCGCGGCGGCGGCGAGGATTCTGACCCAGTTGGGGGAGCACGAACGGGTGGCAACGTGCATCCATAACCGTGGTTTCGTTGCGCTGCAAGCAGGTGACTTGCCATCGGCGTTGGAACTGTTCGAGCAGGCCAGCGGTGGAATCCGGGCGGGCCGGGCGGAAGCGTTGATCGACCACGCCTCTGCCCTGCTGGCAGCGGGAATGACGAGGGACGCGAGCGCCTTGCTGGAGCGCGCCGAACCGTTGTTGGCCGGGCGGGAAAGCCGGTTGGCGGAAGCAGTGTTGGCGGCAGGCTACTGCGCGCTGAGAGCAGGGGACATCGATCACGCGGCACGCGAAGCCAAGCGAGCACAGGAACTCTTCCGGATACAGCGAAGACCCGCGTGGATCGCGGCGGCCGACGCGTTGGCGTTGCGGACGAACTTCCTGGACGTGGCCGCGGCGCGAAGAGTCGCGGATCGCTGCCTGCGCTGGGGAAAACGTACGGAAGCAGCAGAACTTCTGCTGGATGCAGCGAAAGTCGCGCCCGAGCTGCTGACCAAATTGGAAGGTGAGCGGCACGCGAACACTGCGCGGTTGCGAGCGATTGGTTGGCTGGCCAGAGCCAAACTCGCCAAGACATGGCAGGCGCGGTCGGCCGCGTGTCGCGCGGGGATGCAGGTCGTCACGGAATACGCGGCGGCGATGGGCGCGGGAGCGAGTGAGCTGGCGGCAGAGTTGGCAGCGGTCGCGATCGAGGGGACGAGCAGTGCGCGCACGGTGTTCGGCTGGATTGAGCGGCAGCGGATCGTTGTGTTGCCGCGGGCGGACAACTCCGACTTGATCCAGCTTCGGAGCGCGGAAGCCCGGGGCGACACGCGCGAAGCAGCGAAGTTCGAAAACCGGATCCGCCGCTGCACTCAGGCCATCACCGGAGATGAGCTTGGCGCTGGTTCTGTCGATCGTGTGGAGGCTGAGTGTGGTGGCGGGCGTGCCGTTGGTTCTGCTCGTGACCTAAAAGCTGAGTGCGGTGGCGGACTTGGCGCTGGTTCTGCCGATCGTGTGGAAGCTGAGCGCGGTGGCGGGCGTACCGTTGGCTCTGCCGATCACCCAAAAGCCAAACGCGGGGGCGAACTTTCCGCGGCCACCGGCGATCGGCGGCGGGACACCGTCGCACGCATCCGTGAGCTTGCCGCCGCCCTTGGCGACACCATGCTTGTCACCTTCGCCTTCTGCCACGGCGAACTGCTTGCCTGCACCATCGCCGATGGCCGGGTTCGCAGCCATCGTCTCGGGCGACTCGACCCGATTCAGTTCACCTATTCCACCGAACTGTCAGCCGCGCTTGACCGCCAGATCCTCCAGCCCTTGGCCATCGGCGACCGTCCGCTCGTCCTCATTCCTGCGGTGGGCATGTCCGACATGGTTTGGGCAGCGCTGCCTTCGTGCGCCGGGCGGCCCGTTTCTGTTGCGCCATCCGCATCGGCATGGCTGTCCGCGACCCGCTCAACCCGTGGCGCAAGGAACTTCGCCGTGGCGGGCCCCGGCCTCACCCACGCTCAACGAGAAGTCGCCGTTCTCGGACATGCCACTGGCGAGTCCACAGTGGATAATGTGCTTGCGAACATGGACGGCGCTGACATCGTGCACATCGCGGCCCATGGCACGTTCCGCCACGACGCGCCGATGTTCTCCTGCCTCCGGCTGTCCGATGGCCCGCTCTACGGTTACGACCTCGCCCGCCTCAAGCGGGCACCACGGATCCTTGTGCTGTCCGCGTGTGAAGTCGCCCGCGCCGATGTCTTCACGAACGTTCTGCTCGACCGCGGCGGCCAGGCCTTGATCGCGAGTTCACGGCCCGTGCCGGACGAGGCCGCCGTCGATCTCATGATCGCGCTGCACCAGCACCTCAAGGCCGGGGTCGCGCCCGCAACGGCGTTGGCGGACGCGCAAGCCCGGTACGGGCACCTCGGCTTCAGCTGCTGGGGTTCGGGATGAGTTTGTGCAGCCGGGCCACGGCCTCGTCGAGCACCTCGTCCTTCTTGCAGAACGCGAACCGCACCACGTGCTGCCAGTTCTCCGGCGTGTCCGTGAAGACTTGCACCGGCACCGCCGCGACACCGATCCGCTCCGGCAGTTCCCGGCACAGCTGGAAACCGTCCGTGAACCCAAGCGGTCGCACGTCCGCGCACACGAAATAGGTCCCCTGGCTCGGCCTTACCCCGAAACCGGCCTCCGTCAGACCTTCGACCAGGCGGTCTCGTTTGGACTGCAACTGCGTACGCAAATCGGCGACCCACGCGCCTTCGTGGCGCAGCGCGTGTGCGACGGCGGGCTGGAAAGGCGCACCGCCGACGAACGTCAGGAACTGCTTCGCCGCCTTCGCCGCCGCGACCAGCTCGGCCGGGCCGCACATCCAGCCGATCTTCCAGCCCGTGCAGTTGAACATCTTGCCCGCGCTGGAGATCGTCAACGTCCGCTCGGCCATACCGGGCAAAGAGCCCAAAGGCACATGGGACAGACCGTCGAAGATCAGGTCCTCGTAGACCTCGTCGGTCACGGCGATCAGGTCGTGCTCCACGCACAACTCGGCGATCGCGGTCAGCTCGGAGCGGGTGAACACCGTCCCGGTCGGGTTGTGCGGGGTGTTGATCAGGATCAGCCGGGTGTTCGGCGTGATCGCCGCCCGCATGGCGTCGATATCCGGCGCGAACCTGCCTGTCTCCGGGTCCTCCGCCAACGGCACCACGCGACGAGTCGCGCCCGAGAGGGCCACGCACGCGGCGTACGAGTCGTAATACGGCTCGATCAGCAGCACCTCGTCACCTGGTCCGGCCAGGCCGAGCAGCGCTGACGCGATGGCCTCGGTCGCACCGACCGTGACCAGCACCTCGGTGTCCGGATCGAAGTGTGTTCCGTACCGGGTCCGGTGCTCGGCGATGGCCTGACGCAGCTCGGGACGCCCGGGGCCGGGTGGGTATTGGTTGATCCCCGACGCGATCGCGTTCTGCGCCTCGGCCAGCATCGACGCAGGTCCGTCGGTGTCCGGGAAGCCTTGGCCGAGGTTCACCGCACCGGTCCGGGTGGCCAGCGCGGTCATCTCCGCGAAGATCGTCGAGGTGAACGGCTGGAGCCGGGGTGTCAAAGCAGGACGACGCACGATGAGTCATCCTCACGGACAATGGACCTGTGGAGCAACTGGGTGCCGTTCCCCGGGCCGCCGAGAAGCAGCGTGCGCTACGCAGGATGAAGCTGGTGGCGCTGGCATTCCTGGTCGGCGCGACTGTGATCTTCGCCTTCGCATGGGCATGGGAGGCCAACGGCGGACCGGCGTGGATCGGGTACGTACGGGCCGCCGCCGAGGCGGGCATGGTCGGCGCCTTGGCCGACTGGTTCGCCGTCACCGCGCTGTTCCGTTACCCGTTGGGCATCCGGATCCCGCACACCGCGATCATCCCCAACCGCAAGAACGTGCTCGGTGACAGCCTCGGCGAGTTCGTCGGCGTCAACTTCCTGTCCGAGCAGGTCGTCCGCGAGCGGCTGGCCAAGGTCGACGTGACCAAGCGGCTCGGCGAGTGGCTCGCCCACCCCGAGAACGCCGAGCGGGTGACGTCCGAGCTGGCCACGGTCGTCCGGGGGATGGTCACCGTCCTGCGTGACGACGACGTCCAGGCGGTGTTCGAGCAGGCCGTGACCAAGCGGATCGTGTCGGTGCCGTGGGGTCCGCCGCTCGGCAAGCTGATGGAACGCGTCCTGGCTGACGGGACGCATCGACAGCTTGTCGATTTGCTCTGCGACCGGGCGTACGAATGGGTCAAGGAGAACCACGACAAGTTCGTCGGCATGGTCTCGGAGCGGGCGCCTTCGTGGTCGCCGAAGTTCGTCGACTCGATCGTCGCCGATCGGATCTACGGCGAGGTCATGTCGTTCGCGTGGGCGCTGAAGACCGACCCGAACCACCCGATGCGCCTGGCCATCGACCGGTTCCTGATCGGGTTCGCCGAGGACATGCAGCACGACCCCGAGATGATGGAACGGGCCGAGAAGGTCAAGCACCAGGTGCTCGAGCACCGCGAGGTGCAGAACGTGATCGGCTCGGCGTGGGCCAACATCAAGCGCCTGCTGCTGGACGCCGCCGAGGACCCGTCCTCCGAGCTGCGCAAACGGGTGCGTGAAGGCCTTATTTCCTTTGGCAAGCGGCTGACCGGCGAAGACGCGTTGCGCAACAAGGTCGACAACTGGGTGCAGGACGCGGCCGCGTACATCGTGCTGAACTACCGCGACGAGATCACCACGCTGATCACCGACACCATCGACCGGTGGGACGCCAAGGAGACCTCACGCAAGATCGAGCTGCAAGTAGGCCGTGACCTGCAGTTCATCCGGATCAACGGCACGGTCGTCGGTGCACTGGCCGGCCTGTTGATCTACACGATCGCGCACATGTTCACCTGACTATTCACCACGTGTATACGCGCGGTGTATAGTCGGCCGCGTGACGATCAGCAACACGTTGTTGGGCCTGCTCGAAGCGGGTCCAAGACACGGTTACGACCTCAAGCACGCGTACGACGAGCGCTTCGGGCATGACCGGCCGCTGCACTACGGGCAGGTCTACTCGACGCTGTCCCGATTGCTGCGCAACGGGTTGGTCGAGGAGAGCGGCGTCGAACCGGGTGGTGGCCCGGAACGCAAGCGGTACGCGATCACCGAGGCGGGCGTCACCAACTTGGAGACATGGCTGACCTCGCCTGAGGATCCGGCGCCCTATCTGCAGAACACGCTGTACACAAAGGTCGTCCTGGCGCTGCTGTCCGATCGCAGCGCCACGGAGATCCTCGATCACCAGCGATCGGCGCATCTGCGCGCGATGCGCGAGCTCACCAAACGCAAAACCGCCGGTGATCTGGCCGATCAGCTGATCTGCGACCACGCCCTTTTCCACCTCGAAGCCGACCTGCGCTGGCTCGAGCTCACCGCAGCCCGCCTCGACGACCTGCGAACGCAGGTGGTCACGTGACACCGCTGCTGTCGGGGGTCGACCTGCGCAAGGCGTTCGGCAAGACCACCGCGCTCGACGGCGCCGATTTCGAGATCTGGCCCGGCGAGGTCGTGGCGGTGATGGGGCCGTCCGGTTCGGGGAAGTCCACGTTGCTGCACTGCCTCGCCGGGATCATCCAGCCCGACAGCGGCACGGTGACCTACGACGGCCGTGACATAGCGACCATGCCGGACGGTCCGCGAAGTGCCTTGCGCCGCACGGAATTCGGGTTCGTCTTCCAGTTCGGCCAGCTCGTCACGGAACTGACGTGCCTGGAAAACGTCGCGTTGCCGCTCCGTCTGGCCGGGGTGAAACGCGCGGTCGCCGAACGGCAAGCCCGGGAATGGCTTGAGCGCCTGGAGGTCGGCTCCGTGGCGACCAAACGCCCCGGCGAGGTTTCCGGCGGCCAAGGACAGCGGGTTGCCGTCGCCCGGGCGATGGTGACCGAACCCCGAGTGCTGTTCGCCGACGAACCCACCGGCGCGCTCGATTCCCTGAGCGGCGAGCGCGTGATGAATCTCCTTGTCAGCACGGCAAAGCAGACCGAGACCGCGATCGTGTTGGTGACGCACGAGGCGCGTGTCGCCGCGTACTCCGACCGTGAAGTGACTGTCCGGGACGGGAAAACCATTTCCTTCAGCCCGGTGACGCGGCCATGAGACTCATAGCTGTTTGATGACGCGGCAAGGGTTGCCTGCAGCGAAGACCTTCTCGGGGAGGTCCCGGGTGACGACGCTGCCCGCGCCGACGACGGTGTTCGAGCCGATGGTGACGCCGGGGCAGACGATGACGCCGCCGCCCATCCATACGTTGTCGCCGATGGTGATGGGCGCGGCGGTCTCCCAACGTTGGCGGCGGGCTTCGTGGTCCTGCATGGGGTGCAACGCGGTCAACAGTTGCACCCGAGGTCCGATGGAGACGTCATTGCCTATGGTGACCGGGGCGCAGTCCATGACTATCGCGTCGTAGTTGAGGAAGCTGTTGCTGCCCATGCTGATCAGGTAGCCGTAGTCGCATTGGAACCGCGGCATGATCCATGAGCCTTCGCCCAGTGAACCGAGCAGTTGCGACAGGATTTCCTGCCGCAGTGCGTCGTCGGCTGATTTGGTCGCGTTGAACTCGTCCAGCAGTTCCTGGCAGCGCTTGCGCTCCGCCACCAGGACCGGGTCGCTGTCCTTGTACAACTCGCCGCGCAGCATCCGCTCTTTTTGATCACTCACTTGGCCAAGCTACAGCAGCAGATAGGCCGCATTGCCCAGTCTGAGCACGGTCTCGTGGGACGGCAGGGGCTCGAAGCCCAGTGTCGGCCCGCTGTTTCGGCGGTGGAACGCGATCAGGACCGCGTGCCGTGGCTCGGTCGAATCGTTGCGGGTGCCCGAATGCCACAGGTGGCTGTTGAACAGCCAGCACGTTCCCGCGGGCCCGGTCAGCAGCACTTCGTCCGGATGGGGCCCGTGCCCGCGCGGCGGTTTGAAGTTCTGGTCCACATGGGACCCCGGCACGACTCGGGTGGCGCCGTTGGTTGACGTGAAATCAGTGAGTGCCACGATCGCCGTGCACACTCGCCACTGGCCGGGACCGGCCCGGTCGGTCGCGTCCATGTGCAGTGCTTGGCCGCCGTGCCCGGGTTTTCCGGCGCGGTAGTGCATCTCCCTGATCTGGAAATCCGGCCCCAGCAGGTGCGTGACCGCGGCCAGCAGCGCAGGCCGCAGCCACAGCGTGTCGAACAGGCTGCCCTGGTCGAGCAGTCCCTTGAGGTGCAGCGTGCCGCCCTGGCGGCGGCTGCCCTCCAGCAACCGGGTGATCTCCCCGATCATCGCCCCGGCCGCCTGCGCGTCGATGAACCCGTCGAGCCTGCAGTACCCCAGCTCGTCGAGATCCTCTCGATGTCGTGGGACGAGCGCCTCGGGTGAGACCCCCAGCTCGTCCAGTACCTCCCGCATGCCTTTCAGGCTCGCTGTTCGGTGCGCGACCCGCCAGACATGTCACCTGATCAGGCCTCTTGTCGCGCATGGTCACGATTCTTGAGTTCAGCCATGAGTATCTTGCGCTTCAGCGGCCGGACGTGGTTCACCACCCGCATTCCGGTCCGCATCATCGCCAAACCCGCGCGGCCGATCACCGGCTTGTACGCCAACGAGTTCCCGTTGAACCTGGCGCGCGACTTCACCACCGCATCCCATGCGTAGCCGTGCATCTGACGCTCGAAGTCCGTGACCGCCTCCAAAACCGGTAGGCGCACCAAGTTGTCGCCGAGGATCTGCGCGTCACGCAGCGCGGTGTTCGCGCCGACGCCGAGGCCTGGCGTCATGGTGTGGATCGCGTCCCCGATCAACGTCACGTTCGAGCTCGGCCACGGATCCACCGGCTCGGACGTCCGGATGTTCAACGGGAAGCAACTGCTCGAGTCGGCCAGCTCGAACAGCCTGCGCAGGTTCGGGTGCCACGACTTGGTCCGCTCGACCACCAACTTGTGCAGCGCTGGCCCGGGCATCGACATGAAGTCCGGCGGCAGCAACCGCCGATGCGAACCGAAGCCCCACATGATGTAGTCCCGCGTGTTGTCGAACGTCATCCCCGGCCACGCCTTGATCAGCTCGGGATCGGTCTCGCCGCGCTGCCACTCGAACTCCATCACGTGGAAGATCGTGTTGATGCCCTTCGGCGCGAACACCATCGTCACGCCGCGCAGCATCCGCGGCGTCAGCAACCTCCGAGTCTCGTCGTTCAGCGGCAGCTTTCCCGTCACCCCGAACAGGTCGGTCTCGACCAGCTTGGCGTCCGGCAGGTATTGCTTGCGCACGTTGGACGAAGTCCCGTCCGCGCCGACCAACAGATCGCCGGTCGCCGAGGTGCCGTCCGCGAAGTAGGCGGTCACGGTCCCGTCCGGGTTTTGCGTGTACCGCTCGAACTTCTTGCCGAAGTGGACCACGTCCTCAAGGCCGGTCAGCAGAACCTGGCGCAGGGTCATCCGGCTGACCGACCGCTCGCTTGCCTCCGGGTCCACCGGCGCCAGCAGGTCCTCGTCCTCTGGACCGCCTGCCGAGAACAGCTCACCCAACTGCTCGGTGACGAAGTTCGTGTACTGCGGGCCGATCGCCGCTGTCGCCTTGAACGTCTCGAACAACGGGCGAGGCAGGCAACTTCGCAGGGCACGCGACCCATCTGGGGATATCCCGACGCGGTACCCGAACAGGCCATCGGTCCTGGTCCGGTCACGCTCGAACACGGACACCCCGATCCCCGCCCCACGCAGCCGCTGAGCCAAGCACAACCCACCAGTCCCCGCGCCCACGATCAACACATGCATCATTGGCTCCAAGATAGAGTAGCTTAGAAAATAGATCTCTCAATATCAGAGATATTAGGGATGGAGAGAGATTGTGTCAACGGGAGGGATGGGAGCTGGTGGGTTGCTGGGCAGGAGGAGAAGAGGTCCAGGGGAAGGAGGATGTGGGTGGTTGAACGGCAGAGTGGGGTCGCGGGTTGGCGGGAAGGTCGGCGGCTGGGCGGTCAGGCGGGCATGCGGGGCGTCGTGAGAGCGGGGTCGCTGCTCGGTGGGAGGTGCGGGCGGCTCGGCGGTCACGCGGGCATGCGGTGCGTGGCGAGAGCGGGGTCGCTGCTCGGTCGGAGAAGTGGTCGAAGGAGGATGCTGTGATGGCATCTGACGAGCAGCCGGGCGGGCGTGCCGAGCTTCTTGCCGCCATTGAGAACGCGGCCCGGATCTCCGCTGGCCGGGGCGTCTTCTTCCATCAGGCCGTGGCAAACCGGCTGGGCATCAACACTTCCGACCTGAACTGCCTCAACATCCTGCAGCTCAGCGGCCCGCTGACGGCTGGCCAGCTGGCCGAACGCGCCGGCCTGACCAAAGGCGGAGCCATCACCGCCGCCCTCGATCGCATGGAACGAGCCGGGCTCGTCGAGCGTGAACGTGACCCCGGCGACCGGCGCCGGACGATCATCCGGCACACCCAAGAGGCCCTGGACCGGATCGCACCTTTGATGCCAGCGGAGCCGTGGCAGGAGGTCTACAGCCACTTCACCGACGCTGAGTTGCGGACAATCCTCGAGTACACCGAGCGGTCCAGTGAGGCCGCGCGGATCTGCGTCGAAAGACTTCTCGGTACCTGACAGAAATTGTCAGGTACACCGGCCATGCTCATGGCATGAACAACTTCGAATGCACCGCATGGGACGAGAGCGTGTACGCCGGAGCCGAGGACGGCGCCAAGATCGGCGACGCGAAGATGACCTTCCGCTACTCCGGCATCCTTGAGGGCGAAGGGAAATCCGCCGGTCTGCTGATGTACACCGCTGACGGGACCGGCAACGCGACCGGAGCGGAGTTCTTCACCGGCAAGATCGACGGCAGGCAGGGCACCGTGATCCTGCGGACCACCAACACGTTCAACGCCGAGAAAGTCACCGGGACGTTCGAGGTCGTGCCGGGTACGGGCACCGGCGAACTCGAAAACGCCAAGGGGCACGGCAGCTACGAGATGAAGATGGGCACGATGTCCACCGAGTACACGTTCACCGGCTGATCGTCAGCACGCGCAGGGCGAGTTGGATTTCCAGCGCCCGGTCGGGCGAGTTCCAGTCCGGTCCGAGCAACGAGGCGATCCGGTCGAGGCGCTGCACCACCGTGTTCACGTGTACGTGCAGCACGTCCTTGGTCGCGGTCAGGCTTGAGCCGCAAGAGAAGTACGTCCGCAGTGTCCGGACCAGCTCGGTGCCACGGCGTGCGTCGTAGTCGAGCACTGGGCCGAGCGTGCGCTGTGCGAACCCGGCGACGTCCGCGCGGTCACCGAGCAGTACTCCGACAAAACCCAAGCCGGACAAGGAAGCTCCGGTGCCGTCCAACCCCAACGCCCGCAGTGCGCGCAGGCATCGCCCGGCTTCGGCGTGGGCCGCGGCCAGTTCAACGGGACCGGTTGCCGGCCCGGCCGCGCCGACGGTCACCGGGCAACCGACGGCCGTGGTCAACGCGTGCGCGACTTTGTCGGGATCGCCGTCGGGCGTCAGCAACACCACCTGCTCGGCGTGCACACCAACGAGAGCTGCTTGACCCGTGGCTGCGGCGGCGAGGCGCCCACGGGACACGCCGTCCGCGTGCGCGATCAGCACGCTGTGCGGCGCAGCCAGATTCACGCCAAGTCGGCGGCCGCGTGCGATCAGTGCCCCAGGATTGCGGTCGGGTGCCGTGAGCAGGTCCGTGAGCAGCTCACCGCGCACCTGCTCTTCGGCCTGTGCCACGGAACGCCGTAGCAGCAACAAAAGCGCGGTCACCTGTGCCGCGCGTTCGAACAGCAGCCGGTCCTCGTCGGTCAGCGATGCACGCCCGGTCAGCACGAGGCTGCCGAGCAGTTCCGGCCCGGCCAGGACCGCGCACACCCAGATGTCGCCTTGGGCCACCGCGCGCCCGCTTGCCTGGGCCCGGGCGATTGCTTGGGCGGGCGGGGCGACGGACATGCCAAGGCACGCCAGCTCGACCCCGGCCGCGTCGTGCAGGACGATCCCACCGCCGAGCACCTGGGCGACCGCCGCGGCCACCGAGTGGAAGTCGGCGCCACGCAGGACCAAGGCCGTGAGCTGGTCGTGGACTTCCTCGGCCCGCCGGATCGACGAGTTGGCCCGCCGGGTTTCCGCGAGCAGGTGCGCGTTGTCGATCGAGATCGCCGCCAGGTCGGCCAGTGACGACAGGAAGGCGACTTCCTCGGGTGTGTACGTCCGCGCGGCGCGGTCGGCCGCGTACAGCACGCCAATCACCCTGCGCCCCAACATAAGCGGTACGCCGACGATCGACACCAGGCCTTCGTCGCGGACTGCCGTGTCGATCGCGACCGTGTGCTTGAACCGGGGATCAGCGAGGTAATCCGGCGACGCGTACGGCAGGCCTGTCTGCGCTACCAAACCGCCGAGTCCTTCGCCGATGCCCAACGAGAGTTGTTGGAACAGCGCGGACACCGATCCCTCGGTGACCCGCATGTACGTCTGGCCGCCCGTCGAGTCGTTCATGCTCAGGTACGACACGTCGACGCCGAGCAGCATCCGTACCCGGTGCACGATCTGTTGCAGCACGGCTTCCGGGTCACGCAATCGTGCCAGGTCGTTGGCCGTGTCCACGAGCGCGGACAGCTCGGTTTCCCGGCGCTGGTGCTCAAGGAGCGTCCGCCGGACGCTCAGCGCGGCCTCGGTCGCGGCTTTCCACTCCGCGGCCTCGTCCTGCGGCAGGCCCGCGGCGCGGGTGGCGGCGAGCTTGGCCAGCTCAGTGCCATCCGCGCCGTCGGCCAGCAGCTCAAGCAGTTCCCGATACGCTCGCACGCACGTCATCCTGTCCCAAGTGCCTGCCCCGCGTCTCGCTGGCGAGCACCACGGCGACCACCGTGATCAGGCACATCGCCGCGACGTAGATCGAGACTGGGAGCACCGAACCGGTGTCGGCCAGCAACGCGGTCGCGATCAACGGCGCCACCGCGCCCGCGCCGAGCGACGCCAGCTGATACCCGATGGACGCACCCGAGTACCGCACGCGGGTGTCGAACAGTTCGGAGAAGAACGCGGCCTGCGGCCCGTACATCGCTCCGTGCAACACCAGGCCGAGCGTCACGGCCGCCGCGATCACCCAGAACGACTTGGTGTCCAGCATCGCGAAGAACAGGAACGCCCACACGCCAAGGCCGATCGCGCCGAACAGGTACACCCCACGACGGCCGACCCGGTCGGACAACGCACCCCACGCGGGAATCGCGACCAGGTGCACAGCGGAACCGATCACCACCGCGTTGAGCCCGGTGGATCGGGACATGCCGAGCTCCTGCGTCAGGTACACCAACAGGAATCCGGTGATGATGTAGAACGAGCCGTTCTCCGCGATCCGGGCACCCATCGCGATCAGCACCTCGCGCCAGCTGTGCTTGATGACCCGGATGATCGGCGCCTTCTCCGGCTTGTCGCCCGCCTTGGCCACCGCCTCAAGGAAAATCGGCGACTCCTCGATGCTGATCCTGATCCACAGCCCGATCAGCACGAGCACGGCCGACAAGAGGAACGCGATCCGCCAGCCCCACGACAGGAACGCCTCGTCGGACTGCACCGCCGCCAGAATCGCGAGCACGGCCGTGGCCAGCAAGTTGCCCGCGGGAACCCCCGCTTGTGGCCAGGACGTCCAGAACCCTCGTCGTTCCGCGGAACCGTGTTCGGACACGATGAGGATGGCGCCGCCCCACTCACCGCCGATCGCGAAACCCTGCGCCAGCCGCAGGACCGTCAACAGGATCGGCGCGGCCACGCCGATCGTCGCGTAGCCGGGCAGCAAGCCGATCAGGAACGTCGCGATCCCCATCATCAGCAGGCTGGCGACCAGCATCCGCTTGCGGCCGAGTTTGTCCCCGTAATGCCCGAACACCAGTCCACCGAGCGGCCTGGCGACAAAGCCGAGCGCGTACGTGCCCAACGACAACAGCGTGCCGTTGAGCGGATCGGACGTCGGGAAGAACACCTTGTTGAAGACCAGCGTCGCGGCCGAGGTGTACAGGAAGAAGTCGTACCACTCGACCGTGGTGCCGACCATGCTGGCGCCGATGATCTTGCGTAATGAGCCCTGGTTCGTGGTCGTCATTGGCCACACACCCTCCTCAACTGGCGGTCCAGCCGCCGTCCATCGCGATCGAGGTGCCGGTGACGTGGCTGGAGTGCGGGCCGCACAGCCAGAGCACGACGTCGGCGACGTCTTGCGGTTCGATCAGGCGCTTCACCGCGGTGCGGTCGAGGATGATCCGCTCGACCACCTCCTCGGCGCTGATCCCGTGCGCGTCGGCCTGTGCGGCGATCTGGCCTTCGACCAGTTGGGTCCGCACGAAGCCGGGGTTGACGCAGTTGCTGGTCACGCCGTGCGGCGCGCCTTCGAGGGCGGCGACCTTGCTGAGCCCTTCCAGTGCGTGCTTCGCGGTGACGTAACCCGATTTGAAAGCGCTGGCCCGCAGGCCGTGCACGCTGGAGATGTTCACGATCCGGCCCCAGCCGTTGCGGTACATGTGCGGCAGGGACCGCCGGATCAGCAGGAACGGCGCGGTGACCATCACCTGCTGCAGCAGTGCGAACTTCGCCGGATCGAACTCGTGGATCGGCGCGACGTGCTGCAGTCCGGCGTTGTTGACCAGGATGTCGACGTCGGCCGGCAGCGAGTCGACGTCCTTGGCCAGATCGACTTCGTGCGCCTCGCCACCGATCTCGTCAGCTGCGGACTTCGCCGCGGGACCGTCGAGGTCGGCGATGTGTACCTTCGCGCCGCTGTCGGCCAGTGCACGGGCGCATGCCAACCCGATGCCGTGTGCCCCGCCCGTGACGAGAGCGACCCGCCCTGTGTGAGGTACGCCACTGCTCATGGCTATTCACGCTAGGTGCCACGCGCTGCCACGGCTATGTGCGATCACCACACACTCTGTTGCACCTATGTGTGGATTGCGGCGGGGACCGCGCATGCGGCTTCGACGATAAGTAGTCTGGCGGGTGTGATTTGCCCGAAGTGTCAGAACGCGATGCAGACCGTCGACCGTGGTGGCGTCCACCTCGACCAGTGCCAGGGCTGCCGGGGGATCTTCCTCGACCGTGGTGAGCTGGAGCAGATCGTCGCCGCCGAACAGCGCTACCAGCAGCAATATGCGGCGCCTCCGCCCATGGCGCCTCCGCCCATGTACCGCGGCGACTCGGCCCCACCGTACCGCGGTGGTCACGGAGGTCACGGCGGTTACAAGGACTCCGCCCCGCCATATGGCGGTGGCTACGGGCACCGTGGCGACTCGCCGCCGCCGTACGGCGGTCACGGCTACGGACAGCACGGCCACAAGCGCAAGCGCAAGAGCTTCCTGGAAGAGCTGTTCGACTGATCAAGTCGCCAGTGGACCTGAAGATCTGCATGGGCTGCGGCGCGCGGATGGACGTGCCCGTGGTCCTGGCCGACGAGGCTGTGCTGGTCTGTGCGGAATGCGGTCATCGGCAGCCGTTCCTGCGGTTGCCGATGTTCGCCTTGACGGGCCCGAGCGGGACAGGGAAGTCGACGGTCAGCCGTCTGCTGACCAGCCTGCTCGGTGACCAAGTGGTCGTGCTGGAACAAGACGTCCTGTGGACGGCAGGCCTGCGCGACCCGCACAACGACTTCCAGCTGTTCCGATCAACATGGCTGCGGATGGTGGGCATGATCCACCAGAGCGGACGACCAGTCGTGTTGTGCGGAACAGTCGTGCCCGTGCAGTTCGAGGAGATCCCTGAACGGCCACTGATCGGCGACATCCACTACCTCGCGCTCACGTGCGACCGGTTGGTGATGCGCGAGCGTTTGCGCGCGCGGCCTGCCTGGCGCGAGTGGGACGAGCCCCGCATCGACGAGATGCTCGAGTTCAACGACTGGGTGCGACGCGAGGCAGCGAACATGAAGCCGCCGATGCGCCTGCTCGACACAACCCACAAGCCCGTCGAAGAGACCGCCCGCGAGGTCGCGGAGTGGGTGCGGGCTGGGCTGGCCGCGACCAAACTGCCCGCCTGAACTGAGGGTCTTCGCGGGCAC
Source organism: Kibdelosporangium aridum (assembly GCF_900176515.1). Lineage (GTDB taxonomy): Bacteria > Actinomycetota > Actinomycetes > Mycobacteriales > Pseudonocardiaceae > Kibdelosporangium > Kibdelosporangium aridum. The sequence continues at coordinate 892,700 of NZ_FWXV01000002.1, read as the reverse complement.
TGGTGCCTTGACGTGCGAAAGCCCCGGCCTTGTTGGCCGGGGCTTTCTTGCCGCTATGGCTCAGTTCTGAGCCAGAGTCACTTCTGAGTGGTCTTGCTGGCGGCGTTGGCCTTCGTGGTCGTCGTGGTGCGCGTCGCGGCCGGCTTGCGGGCCGGGGCGGTGCGGTTGGCGACCTTGCGGGTCGTGCTGCGGACCTCGTGGGCGACGTCGTCACCCAGGTCCTCGACGGCCTCGGCGGTCTCGTCGGCGAACTTCTTGACGTCGCGGGCGGCCTTCTCGCCGACCGAGCGGGTCTTGCGGGTCACCTTGGCGAGGACGTCCTCGGCCAGCTCGCGGGCGTCGGTCGCCACGTCACCTGCGCGGGCCTGCGCCTGGGCGATGGCGTCTTCCAGCTGGTCGACGACCTTCTTCACCTGCGGCTGGGCGCGGAACTTCTCCACGGCCTCCTCGCCCTGCTCGGCCAGCTTCTTGTACAGGTTCACCGCGGCCTCGGTGTACTCCTCGATCGCCTTGCGCAGCTCGGCTGGATCCAGCTTCGAGCGCAGCGTGCTGACGTCGGACGGCACGTTCTGCACGGCCTCCTTGGCCTGCTCGGCAGCGGTCTCGGCACCCGAGCGGGCCTTGCCGACGGCCTCGATCACGGTCTTGGCGACCAGGTCGCCTGCGCCGACGGCGGCGAGCAGCGAGGTGCGGACGGGCTCGACGGCCTTGCGCACGTCCTCAGCGTTCGGACGGGTCATGTCAATCACTCCTCAGTGGGTTTCGTGTTGTCCACATCGGACTTATCCACTGTGGACCCAAGTGCTGTTGATCGCTGGGCCGCGTTCTCCTTGCGGAAGGACTCGTAGACGTCCAGCAGCACTTGCTTTTGACGCTCATTCAGTTCTTGGTCGGCCCTGATCGCGTCGGCGACCGGGCCGCCGGTCGGCAGGTCGAGAATCCCGGCCTGCACGTACAGCGCCTCGGCCGAGATCCGCAGGCCTTTGGCGATCTGCTGCAGGATCTCCGCGCTCGGCTTGCGCAGGCCCCGCTCGATCTGGCTCAGGTACGGGTTCGACACCCCGGCGAGCTTGGACAGCTGGCGCAACGAGATCTTCGCGTTGCTGCGCTGCTGGCGGATGTACTCGCCGATGTCCCGGCCGAGATCGGCGACCTTGTCCATCGGCGACTGGTGTTCGTCTGTCACCGTGGTCATCTCCTCTCGACATGTTCCACGGTAGGCCGGAGTGCTAGCTATTGCAAGCGGGGTGCTTGCACATCCTCGGTGGGGTCGGTCACATCGGGCTAGAGTGATGGGCGGTGAGCGTGAAAGCGGATGTGGAAGGCACCGCGGCACGACTGCGGAGCCGGCTTGTCCGCGCGCTCGTTCGCAACGGCACACTCACCGATCCGACTTGGCGGGACGCCTTCCTTGCTGTCCCGAGGCACGCTTTCCTGCCGCGCTACTTCCAGCAGCGAGCCGGTCGTTGGGAGGCGGTCGAGGAGGGCGACGAGGACTGGCTGACTCAGATCTACGCCGACCGTGTGCTCGTCACGCAGCTCGACGGCGACAGTTCGCGCTGGGAGACCGCCCGCAGCAACGGCCCTGTGCGCGGTGCGCCGACCTGCTCGTCCAGCATGCCGACCATCATGGCCGTGATGCTGGAAGCCTTGCTGGTCAAGGAGCATCACCGGGTTCTCGAAGTGGGTACGGGCACCGGCTACAACGCGGCGCTGCTCAGCGTCCGCCTCGGCGACGACCGAGTGTCCACAATAGACATCGACGAGTCGCTCGCCGGCCCGGCGGAACGGCACCTCGCCGAGTGCGGTCTTCGGCCGACTTGCGCGGTGATGGACGGTGTCAAGGGCTACCCGCGAGGCGCGCCCTACGACCGCGTCCTCTGCACGTGTGCGGTCCCGCGGATCCCGCTCGCGTGGCTTGAGCAAACCCGTCCCGGCGGCGTCGTGGTGACCACGCTCAGTCGTCCGCTCGGTGCAGGGCTGCTGCGCATCACCGCGGGCGAAGGGGCGACAGGGGAAGGCAGAGTGCTTGCTGACGATGGCCGTTTCATGCCGCTGCGAGCGCCGCAAGCCCATGAGGTGTCGTGGCCGGAGATGGACGCCCCAGGCAGCACGCGGTCGACAACGTTGCCTGCCGGTGTGATCAGCCCGACGAGCCCGTTCGAGTTCTTCGCGGGCTTGGAGTTACCCGATGTGCATGCCGCCGGTGCGTCGCGGTGCGTGCTGATGACACACCCGGACGGCTCGTGGGCGCGGCACGAGACCGACTTCGTCGTGCAATCCGGTCCACGCAGGCTATGGGACGAGGTTGAGGCCGCGTATGAGCTGTGGCGGACCCTCGGCGAGCCGCGACGGGCCCGGTTCGGCGTCTCGATCGATGGCGAACGCCAGGAACTCTGGCTCGACGAGCCGACCGGCGGGTACCGCTGGCCCCTGGCCTGACCTGGGCAATTTCATTCAGCGGAAATCCAGTCGGACTTTGCGAAGTCTTGACCATGTGGTCATAGCCTCACGCGGCAACGTAGTCTGAGGATGTGCCGACGTTCGCCTATTACATCGTGACGGCCATCAACTGGGCTGCGATCCCGGTGGGTGTGTTCGCGTTCGTGCACGCCTTGCTCCAGCGTGCGGACGCGTTCACGGCGATCGACCGGATGACGAAGCCGGCATGGCTGGGCATCACCGGCGGTGGCGCGGTGGCCCTGGCGCTGTTCTCGTTCGCCAACTTCACCATGATCTTCTGGATCGCCGGGCTTGTCGCCGTCCTGGTCTACATCGTGGATGTGCGGCCGAGGCTGATCGAGGTCCAGCGCGGCAACCGGTGGTGAGCTGGCAGGCCTACGGATCGGGTGACCCGGTCACGATCGTCGTCCCAGGTCTTGGCGCTACGCCAGGGGAAGCGCGGATCCCGGCATCCGGCCTGCCCGGAACCCGTGTCGTGGTCACGTTGCCGTCGCACGGCGACGAGCCGGACGCACCAGAAGGCTATTGGCGCTACGAAACCATCGCCGCGGACGTCGCCAGAATCGCCGACGAGGTGAAGGCCCAGAAGGCCATCGGCGTTTCGCTCGGCGCGGCCGTGCTGACCAGGATCGCGGCTGAGGACCCTGACCGGTTCGACCGGATCGCCTTGCTGCTGCCCGCCGTGCTCGACCAGCCACGCTCGGCCGAAGTGCAAGCGGTGCTGCGCAAGCAGACCAGCGAGGACGAGATCGTCAAGACTTTGCCGACCGGTTACGCACTCGGCGACTACGTGCAAGCGCGCGCCAAAGCGATGCGCAGGCTGACCACGGCCATCGACGAGCTCGCTGGTCAGTTCCCCATCGCAGACCGGGAAGCGCTGCGCCAGGTCACCGCGCCGACCCTGGTCATCAGCGCGGTCGGCGACCCGCTGCACCCGGCCGAGATCGCCGAGCAAGTCGCGTCCGCGTTCGCCAAAGGGCAGCTCGAGGTGTTCGAATCGAAGGCGCCGTTGATCACTCACCGGGCTCAGGTACGTAGCCTGCTGCAAGTAGCCTGGCGGGCATGACTTGGACAATCGCGGGCTCGTTGCAGGTAGCGGACGCCACTGACCGGACCGACCTGCTTGCCGCGCCCGTCGCCACCGCGCTCGCTGCCCTCGACCCGAGCGATGCTGCCCGCGTCGGGGTTGTGCAGATCGACCCGGAACTCGCTGACACCGCACAGTTCTGTGAGGCCTACGGCTCGTCGATGGAAGCGTCCGCGAACTGTGTCGTCGTCGCAGGCAAGCGCGCAGGTGAGGAGCGTTTCGCCGCGTGCCTCGTGCTCGCGACGACCCGCGCGGATGTCAACGGAGTGGTCCGGCGCAGGCTGGACGTGCGCAAAGCGTCGTTCGCGCCGATGGACACCGCGGTAGAGCTGACCGGCATGGAGTACGGCGGCATCACGCCACTTGGACTGCCGGACGGCTGGCCATTGCTGATCGACGCGGCCGTCGCGGCAGCGCCGGAACTCGTGATCGGCAGCGGGATCCGGGGCAGCAAGATCCTCATCCCTGGCGAGGTGCTCGTGAAGCTCCCCGGCGCCGAGGTGGTCGAAGACCTAGGCCGCTGAGTACTTCTGCAGCAGCGCCACGGCTTCGTCGACGTCGTCGGTGACGAGGATCCACTGTTCGGCGTCCCGCCCGCGCGCCAGTTGCTGGACCAGTGGCGCGGCGGGCACGTCGGTGGTCCAGAAGCCCTTGTCCAGGAACACCATGGGCGCGGCCGGGCCGACGGACTTGTAGTGGTTCTGCGTGTAGTCCTGGAAAACCTCTTGGACCGTGCCCGCGCTGCCCGGCGTGTACACGACTCCGCCCGTCGCCACGGTCAGCAGACCGTCTTCACGCACCGAGTTCGCGAAGTACTTGGCATGCCAGTGGCACGCGGGGTTGGGCGGTTCATGGCCGTAGAACCAGGTCGGGATGCCGATCGTCAGCGGCGTCGAATCGGGTAGCTCGCAGGCGAGTCCGGCGGCGAGCCACTGACCGATCGCCGTGGCGCCCTCGCCGAACCGTGGGGCTTTGGCCAGCTCGGCGTGCAGCTCGTCGATGTGGTCCGGCATGCGCACGCCGTAGGGCACCGCCTCCATGGCCCCGGGCCCACCACCGGTCAGCACAGTGAAGCCAGCACGACCCAGCGCGGCGCCTAGCCGCATCGCGGCGAGGTAACCCGCTGAGTCACGGGTCAGCGCGTGCCCGCCCATCACCGCGACGGCAGGGTTCCGGTGCGCCGCCAGCGTTTCGCCGAGCGCCGAGGTGATGGAGTGGTCGTGCAACCGCTCTGCCAAGGCGTGCAAGGGATCGGGTGTCCGGCCCTGTTCCTGGCTGTGCTGGTAGATCCGTGCGTCCGGAGTGTTCGCATAGGACTCCGGGCGGGCCGGGTCGAACCCGGCGAACAGCTCGGCCGGGGTGTACAGCGTGGTCCGGTAGACCTGATACGGCAGGTCGGGAATGGCCGGGAAGATCAACGCCCCGGCCGCTTCGGCCTGCCGTCGCGTCTTGCTCGACAGCTCGCACCCGAGCAGTACCGCGCCGTCCAAAGCGGTACGGAGCAGATCGTCCTCGCCGGTCAGATCCAGCCCGACGAGCACGACATCGCGCAGGTCATGACCGGCCGTGCGGTGCTCGCGCAACGCCGTGAGGTCGGTGATCTCGGTCCGCATTGCGGCAGCTTACTTCGGCCGCTCGCAGAACATGGTCACGTTCTTGAACTCCGTGCTGATCGCGACCGGGTGCCGCGGGAAAGTTTCACGTTACCCTCGCGAGGTGGAGAACATTCGCACCCGCGTGGTCAGGTTCGCCGATTCGGCCGGTCATGTCCACATCGGACTGAACGAGGGCGAGGTCGTCAGACGCCTGCCGGGCGAGTGGCGGATCGCGGACCTGCTGCGGGTCCGGCTTGAGGACATGCGCGCGATGGTGGCGCAGGCGAGCTCGGAGATCCCCGCCGACAGTGTCCGGATGCTCGCCCCGCTGGACGGTCTGATGGAGGTCTGGGCCGCGGGCGTGACCTACGAGCGCTCCCGCGACGCGCGGGTCGAGGAGACCACCGAACCGACCGTCTACGACCGTATCTACCAGGCCGAACGCCCGGAGTTGTTCTTCAAGGCACCGGCATGGCGAGTGGTGACCGACGGCGAGCCGATCTCGGTGCGCGAGGACTCGACAGTCAACGTGCCCGAACCGGAGCTCGGTCTCGTGATCAACGCGTTCGGTGAAATCGCCGGATATGTCGTGGTCAACGACGTCAGCTCGCGGTCGATCGAAGGTGACAACCCGCTGTACCTGCCACAGGCCAAGATCTACGCGGGCAGTTGCTCGGTGTCGGCGGGGATCGTGCCCGCGTGGCTGACCGACATCGAAGCCCTGGACATCGGGATGTGGGTGCACCGCGCGGGAGAGGTCGTGTTCGAGGGACACACGTCGACCGCGTCCTTCCACCGCCCGGCCGAGGGGCTTGTGCCGTATTTGACGTCTTTCCTGCGGTTCCCGGACGGTGTGGTGCTGTCGACGGGCACCGGGATCGTGCCGGATCTGGATTTCGACCTCAAGCCGGGCGACACCGTGGAGATCAGGATCGCGAACGTGGGCAGCCTCACCAACACCGTACTGCGCACGCGGGAGTGGCTGGATAGCGTGGAGTCATGATCGGACGTGAGATCCGGCTGGCCGCCAGGCCGGTGGGTGAACCAAAGCCGTCGGACTTCGAGATCGCCTCGGTCGAGGTGCCTGAGCCGGAGCAAGGGCAGGTACTTGTCCGCAACGTCGTGCTCAGTGTGGATCCGTACATGCGTGGCCGGATGAGCGAAGCGAAGTCCTATGCGGAGTCGTACCGCGTCGGCGAGGTCATGTGGGGCGGCGCCGTCGGTTCGGTCCTGAAGTCCACAGTAGACGGATTTGAACCCGGCGATTTCGTGCTGCACAACTTGGGCTGGCGCGAATACGCGGTGGTGGACACCGCTCAAGCCCGGAAGGTCGACCCGTCGGTCGCGCCGCTCAGTGCTTACGTCGGCATCCTTGGCATGACAGGGCTGACCGCGTACGTCGGCGTGGTCGACATCGCTTCGTTGAAGCCCGGCGACCATGTCTTCGTTTCGGGCGCGGCCGGTGCGGTCGGTTCGGCAGCCGGTCAAATCGCCCGGCTGCGCGGCGCGGCCCGGGTGATCGGCTCGGCCGGTTCGGCGGAGAAAGTCCGGTACCTCAAGGAAGAACTCGGTTTCGACGAGGCCTTCAACTACAAGGACGGGCCCGTCGCCGACCAGCTGCGCGCGGCCGCGCCGGACGGTGTCGACCTGTACTTCGACAACGTCGGCGGTGATCATCTCGAAGCCGCGATCGGCGCGATGAACCGGTACGGGCGCGTTGCCATGTGTGGCGCGATTTCCCAGTACAACTCGACTTCGGCGCCGCCGGGGCCGCGCAACCTCGGCAAGGTCGTCGGGTGGCGGCTGCGGTTGCAGGGGTACATCGTCAGCGACCACTACGACCGGATGCGCGACTTCATCGCAGAGGCCGGGGAATGGGTCCGGACCGGTCAGCTCAAGTACGCCGAGACGATCGTCGAAGGCATCGAGAACGCGCCCGAGGCCTTCATGGACATGTTGTCCGGCAAGAACACCGGCAAGATGATCGTGTCGCTCTAGAACACCACGGTCTTGTTGCCGTGCACCAGGACTCGGTTCTCCAGGTGCCAGCGCAGACCTCGGGCCAGTACGACCTTCTCGATGTCGCGGCCCTTGCGGACCATGTCCGGGATGCTGTCGGCGTGCCCGACGCGGATCACGTCCTGCTCCACGATCGGACCGGCGTCCAACTCCGCGGTGACGTAGTGGCACGTCGCACCGACGAGCTTCACCCCTCGTTGGTGCGCCTGGTGATAGGGCTTCGCGCCGACGAACGACGGCAGGAAGCTGTGGTGGATGTTCAGTGCCCGCCCGGCCCACTCCGCACACAGCTCCACAGGCAGGATCTGCATGAACCTCGCCAGCACGATCGCGTGTGGATCATGCGAGGCCACCAGTGAACGAACCTGCTCGAAAGCCGCTTCCTTCCCATCGCGCGGGAACTCGACGTGGTGGAACGGGATACCGTGCGCTTGAGTGATCCCCGCCAGTGAGGCGTGGTTGCCGATCACTGCGGGGATGTCGACGTCCAGCTCGCCGGAGGCCACCCGGCCCAGCAGGTCGTACAGGCAGTGCCCTTCCTTCGACACCAGGATCACGACCCGGCGGCGCTCACCGGTGTCCGTCACCGTCCATTCGCCGCCGAGTTCCGAGGCGACCTCCGCGAACTGCGCGCGGAGTGCGTCCATGCCGAAGGGCAAGGAGTCGGCCAGTACTTCCTGGCGGGTGAAGAACCACCCGGTGTCCTGGTCGGTGTGGTACGCCGCCTCGACGATCCAGCCACCTGCGTGCGCGAGGAACTGGGAGATCCGCGCGACGATACCGGTCCGGTCCGGGCAGCCGAAGGTGATCACGTACCGGCGTTCAGGCTGGGTCATGACCGGACATTCTCCTCAACCGCCGTTGACGGCTTGCAGCAACTCCTCCCGGCCGTTGAGGATCGCGTGGCTCGGGCGCTTCCATACCGCCCGGTACACCGCGTCCGCGGTGCCTGCCAGCGTCGCGTCGGCGTCGATCGCGGAGTCCTCGACCGGGCCTACATCGACGAAGCCGCCATGGGCGCGCAGCATCCACGCGCGACCCGCGTCCGCCGCGTGCACGAGGAGCGTTCCTTCGACCGTCACCTCGGGCCGCTTCACGCGCGCACGGAACGGCGAGATCGTCACGAGGACCTCGTCGATCCCGTCGGCGGCGAGTTGGGGGTGGAACAACAGCGTGGGCACCTTCTCCGACTGGGCGTGTTCGGCGTCGAGGCGGTGGATGGCCGTCTCGTGCGCCTGCCGACGAGCCCACCAGCCGTACGAGCCCAGCTCGGGCACGAAGCTCCAAGCCTCGGTGGCTGGGTCGTTCTCCCCGAGCACGGTCACCATCTCCATGCGTTTGTTGTCCCACCACGTGACCAGGTCGTCCCAGTCGGCGGGCAGCTCGGCCGGGGCGGGGCGTTTGTCCGCCCGCGTCAGCTTGAGCGCTCCGGTGACCATGTTGTGCACCTGTGCGATGTGCTCGACCAGATCCTTGACCGTCCACTCCGGACAGGTGGGGACCGGTGCCGACGGGCCGGCCGCGACCGCGGCGGCCTTCAGCGCCTCGGCCTGTTCCACGATGTGTGCCAAGTACGTCTCGTGATCCACTCAGCTGAGCCTAGTGGAATATGTCCCACGACAGGGTGACCTCGCCGAGCCGCCAGCGCTTCCGGGTATCCAGAACCGGCCAATCGTCCGCCGCGAGCCTCTGAACCGTCTCCACCCAACGCGCCCGCGGACCGTACGGGCTCAAAGGAGCGGCTGCTGCCCAGTGCGTGTCCAGCGCGGTGAGCAGGTCGTGGATCCGCTCGCCGGGGACGTTCCGGTGGATCAACGACTTCGGTAGCCGTTCAGCCAAATCGGACGGTTGCGAGAGGTCGGAAGGCAAGCACGCCAACGTGAACAGGAAGGGACCGTCGGCCGAGAGAGTCACCCAGCAGCAACGCCTGCCGATCTCGTCACATGTGCCCTCGACGAGCAGACCGCCGGGAGCCATGCGGGACAACATGGTCTGCCAAGCCGCCGCCGCGTCGGCCTCGGTGTACTGCCGCAACACGTTGAACGCGCGCAGCACCACCGGCCGGGCGCCTGCCAGCTCGAAGCCGCCACGCCGGAAGTCAAGCAACGGTGGATCAGCCACGGGCTTCGCCGCCGCGACCCGTTCCGGATCGAGCTCAAGGCCCAGCACCCGGACATCGGGCCGGACGGTACGCAGCCGGGCGGCGAGCTCGACCGTGGTCACGGGCGACGAGCCGTAGCCGAGGTCGACGACGAGCGGGTCGGACGCGGACCGCAGCACCGAGGCGACCCAAGGCGTACCGGTCATCCACCGGTCCACTTTGCGCAGCCGGTTCGGGTTCGTGGTGCCGCGTGTCGGGACGCCGAGCGCGCGGGCCCGGCCCGCCGCTAGCCGCGGTGTGCGAGCCATTTCTCGGTGAACGCTGCCTCGTTGGCCAGCAGCTTGAGCACCTGCTCACCGATCGACTTCTCGATCTTGCCACCGACAAGCGGAATGCTGACCTTGACCTCGAGCGATGTCACCCATTCCGTGCCGCCGTCCACGTCGGACAGCCGTGTGGTGCCGTTGATCTCGCCGGGAACGCCCTGCACGGAGGCCTTGACCGAGCCGGTTTTGTCCGGTCGCCAGGTCTCAGTCCGGTCAACGACCAGGTCGCCCTTCAGCAAGGTTCGGACCGCTGAGGGAAGATGTTCCGCGGCAAGCCCCTGGCGGACCCGGAACGTCGTGGCCTGTGCCGACTCCGTACGGTCGACTACGGAGGCGTTGTTGCCGCCGAGAGCTTCGAGCCGGTCGGTCAGGAACGCCGGATCGACGACCGCGGCGTACACGGAATCGGCAGGGGCGGCGAACCTCGCCCGGTGCTCCATACGGCTAGGCATGAACCGGAGGTTACCGTTGACGCCCGTGACGACCTCGCGTCCCGGCACTGACGTACGCACAGCGGTACCGCTGAGCGGGTACACGACGCTGCGTCTCGGCGGTCCGGCGACGAGGTTCATCGAAGCGAAAACCGCCCGTACGGTGGTCGACGCCGTTCGCGCCGCCGACGAAGCGGGCGAACCGCTGCTGGTACTCGGCGGCGGGTCGAACGTCCTGGTCTCTGACCACGGCTTCAACGGCACAGTCGTCCATGTCGCCACGAAGGGCATGACCGAGGACTGCACGACCCCCGGCCTGGTCCAGCTCACCGCCGAAGCGGGCGAGAACTGGGACGACGTCGTGGCCAAGACCGTCGCGGCGGGTCTCGGTGGCCTTGAGTGCCTGTCCGGCATCCCCGGCCTGGTCGGCGCCACACCGGTGCAGAACGTCGGCGCGTACGGCGTGGAGATCTCCGAGGTGCTCGTGTCGGTCGACCTGCTCGACCGGGCGAGCGGCGAAGTCCGCACGCTGACGGCCGATCAGCTGGGACTGGCCTACCGCACGAGTGTGCTGAAGGGCACAGACCGTGCGGTCGTCCTGCGAGTGCGGTTCGAACTGGCTGACACGGGCTTGTCCATGCCGATCCGGTACGCCGAACTCGCCAACACCCTCGGCGTCGTGCCGGGCGAGCGCGTGCCCGTCGACCGCGTCCGGCAGTCCGTGCTGGACCTGCGGCGCGGGAAGGGAATGGTCCTCGACGAGGACGACCACGACACCTGGAGTGCGGGCTCGTTCTTCACCAACCCGGTGCTGCCGCACGACGAGCTGCAGGAAGCCCTGGCCCGGATCGCCGCGCAGGTGGGCGCGGACGTGCGGATCCCGCAGTACCCGGCCGACGGCGGCGGGAAATTGTCCGCGGCCTGGCTGATCGAGCGTGCGGGCTTCGCGAAGGGGTACCCGGGACCAGGGAACCGTGTGTCGCTGTCGCACAGCCATACGTTGGCGTTGACCAACCGCGGCGACGGCACGACGGCGGACCTGCTGTCGCTGGCCAGGGAAGTCCGCGACGGCGTGCACAAGGTGTTCGGTGTGCAGCTCGAGGCCGAGCCAGTCTTGGTGGGGGTCACACTGTGACCCAAAGCAATGTGGCGCAGCTCACTTTAAGCACACCGGTTGCCCTTTGGTGCGTCTTTACAAGTAGATGGCAGAAGACATAGACGGAGGTTGACGTGCGGGCAGGGCGAAGAACGGTCATCAGTGCGTTCCTGCTTTCCGCCGCACTCGCCGTTGCCAGTTGCTCGACGACCGAGCCCGGCAACCCCAACGCCGTGGGCGAGGCTCCCGCAGACGGTGAGACCCGCCCGGTCGCCAAGATCGTCGCCGATCCGGCCGGTGAGGCCAAGAACGTCGAGGTCCTCAAGCCCGTCAAGTTCACCGTCACCGACGGCACGCTGACCGAGGCCACGCTGACCAACCCCGAAGGCAAGAAGGTCGCCGGCGAGATCGCCCCGGACAAGCTCAGCTGGACCAACACCGAGAAGCTCGGTTACGGCAAGACCTACACGTACACCGCCAAAGCCAAGGGCAGTGACAACAAGGACGTCGAGCTCAAAGGCAGCTTCACCACCATGACCCCGGCCAAGCAGGTCAGGGCCACGCTCAACCCGGTGGACAACGCCACGGTCGGCGTGGGCATGCCGATCAGCGTGAAGTTCGAGACCGCGCCGCAGGACAAGGCCGCCGCCGAGAAGGCGCTGAAGGTCGAGACGTCGCCGAGCAAGGTCGAAGGCTCGTGGGCGTGGCTGTCGGCGACCCAGGTCGACTGGCGGCCCAAGGAGTACTGGCCGGCCAACACCGAGGTCAAGGTCTCGGCCAGCCTCTACGGCGTGAACTACGGCAACGGCTACGGCCGCGCGGACGTGACCAGCAAGTTCAAGATCGGCCGCAACCAGGTGCTGAAGGTCAACACGCCGGACCACAACCTCAAGGTCTACCGGGACGGCAACCTGACCGCGACGTACCCGGCGAGCAACGGCAAGGACGCCGACCCGAACCTGAACACGCCGAACGGCACCGTCATCGTGATGGCCAAGGAAGAGGTCGGCGACTTCTCCAACCCGCGCTACGGCTACACCAACGTCAAGAAGAAGTGGGCCGTGCGGATCTCCAACCACGGCGAGTTCATCCACGAGAACGAGGAGAACCGCGCCAACATCGGCAAGGCCAACACCTCGCACGGCTGCGTGAACCTGTTCGAGGCCGACGCCAAGGCGGTGTTCGACTCGGTGCTGATCGGCGACCCGGTCGAGGTCACCGGATCCAAGGCAGCCTTCCCCACGACTTCGGACGTCAATGATTGGCTGTTCTCGTGGGACAAGTGGAAGAGCATGTCGGCGATCAAGTGACCCTGCACCAGGTCACCGGTGGAAACGGGGTTCGCCTCGCGGTCCGCACAGCCGGGCCGCCCGGCGCACCAGCGATCGTCCTGCTGCACGGCTGGGCCCAGTCCAGCGCCGCGTGGTCGGCCCAGCTGGCCGACCCTCGACTGACTTCGAAGTACCGCCTTGCCGCCCTTGACCTGCGTGGACATGGCTACTCGGACGTGCCGGACCCGGTGAACGGGTACGCCGACCCCGACGCGTGGGCCGACGACGTCGCGGCCGTGCTCGACCTCGTCGGCAGGCCGGTCCTGCTGGTCGGCTGGTCGTACGGCGGCGCCGTGATCACCGACTACCTGCGGGCGTTCGGCGACCAGGACCTCGCCGGGATCGTGTTCGCCTCGGCCGCGGTGGAGGTCGGCCGGGATCGCCCTGGCGCCGGACCGGGCACGGCGATGCGGGCGGTCGTGCCGTACGTGAACCTCGAAGACCTGGACATGGCCGCCCGGGGTTTCACCGAGTTCGTCCGGGGCATGTCTGAGGCACACCTGCCCGGCGAGCTGAGCCAGCGGATTGTCGGCGACGCCCTGCGGGTGCCGTGGGAGGTCCGGCGAGCCATGTTCCGGCGGGATTTCGACAGCTCAGGGGTGCTGCAGCTGATCACAGTGCCGACCTTGGTCGCGCACGGCCAGTTGGACGCCGTTGTCGAACCGGCTGTGGCGCAGTACACAGTCGGGAAGATTCCAGGGGCCGAGTTGCGTTGGTTTCCCAAGACCGGGCATATGCCCTTCGCCGAACGCACTGAGGAGTTCGACGGGATGTTGCTGGAGTTCGCCGATCGGGTCATGGGGGCCTCGGAGTGACTCGCTGGCTTCGGCCACCCCGCCGCGTCGCGCTGCTGTCGGTGCACACTTCGCCGCTTGAGCAGCCTGGGACGGGCGACGCCGGTGGCATGAACGTGTACATCGCGCAGACCGCGACCCGGATGGCCGAGCGCGGCGTCGAGGTCGAGGTGTTCACGCGGGCTACCTCATCCGAGTTACCCCCGGTGGCGGAGTTGGCGCCAGGGGTTCTGGTCCGGCACGTACCCGCCGGGCCCTACGAAGTGCTCGACCGCAGCGAACTGCCCGCGCAGTTGTGTGCTTTCACCGCGGCGGTTCTGCGGACCGAAGCGAACAACGAACCTGGGTTCTACGACCTCGTGCACTCGCACTACTGGCTGTCCGGACAGGTCGGCTGGCTGGCTCGGGACCGCTGGGGCGTCCCGCTCGTGCACACCGCGCATACGTTGGCGCGGGTGAAGAACGCGGCGCTGGCAGAAGGGGACACGCCAGAGCCGAGGGTTCGCGAGATCGGCGAGCAGCAGGTCGTCGACCAGGCGGACAGTCTCGTGGCCAACACCGAGATGGAAGCCAACGACCTGATCTGCCAGTACGACGCCGACCCGGCCAAGGTCAGCACGGTCTCACCAGGCGTCGACCTCAGGCAGTTCACCCCCGGCTCGCAGCTGGAGGCCCGGGCCGCACTGGGGATCGCGCTTGACGCGACGGTTTTCGCGTTCGTCGGCCGGATACAGCCGTTGAAGGCGCCGGACGTGTTGCTGCACGCGGCCGCCGAACTGCTGGCGCAAGGCCGGGTCGACCGGTCGAAACTGGTCGTGCTGGTCGTGGGCGGGCCGTCGGGCACGGGCCTTGAGCAGCCACGTGCGTTGCAGGATTTGGCCGTACAGCTGGGAATCCAGGACGTCGTCAGGTTCCTGCCGCCGCTGCCAGGACCAGCGTTGGCGAAGGTCTACCGTGCGGCGGACGTCGTCGCGGTGCCGAGCCACAACGAGTCGTTCGGGCTCGTCGCGATCGAGGCGCAGGCGTGCGGCACGCCGGTCGTCGCGACCGACGTCGGTGGCTTGCGAGTCGCGGTGAACGACGGTGTTTCCGGGCTGTTGGTGTCCGGGCACTCGTCGGTCGACTGGGCGAACGCGTTGGCTCGATCCGCTGAGCTGCGCGGGAAGTTGTCCGTTGGGGCACTCAACCACGCGCGTGCGTTCTCGTGGGACCACACCACCGACGAGCTGATCGGTGCGTACATGCGCGCTGCGGTAACGTTCCGGGAGGTGCAGGAGCGGGCGGAGGTGGCGTCGTGACCGATGTGGACGAGGTAATCAAGTCCACTTTGGACGAGCGGGAGATCGCCTACGACCGGCCGGAGCCCGGCAAGTTCTTCGTGACCCTGCCGGGAACCAAGAAGCTGCAGACCAACTGCTGGCTGATCGTCGGCGAGCACGCGCTCGTGGTCGAGGCCTTCGTCTGCCGCCGCCCGGACGAGGCGCATGCGGACGTGTACCGATTCCTGTTGCGCCGCAACGCGAAGCTCTACGGCGTGCACTACACGATCGACGGTGTCGGCGACATCTACCTGCTCGGCCGGATCGGTCTGCACGCGGTCACCACGGACGAACTGGACCGGCTGCTCGGCCAGGTCCTCGAAGCCGCGGACGGCGACTTCAACGTGCTGCTGGAGATCGGCTTCGCCACGTCGATCAAGCGCGAATGGGAGTGGCGGACCTCGCGCGGCGAGTCGCTGGCCAACCTCAAGGCGTTCGAGCATTTGGCGAAGCCGGACAGTGACCAACGGGTGTCTGACTCGTAACCCGGTCCGGACAACGACTCTCCCCACTCTTTCCGTCTCAGCTGCATGAGCAGACGAAAGAGTGGCTTATACATCTCTATCGCCGGGGCGGCTCTGCTTCTGGGGTTGACCGCCTGTTCGAGCAGCGGTGGTGACATGACCAGCGCGGGACACCAGGCCGCCGCGCCCGTGCCCGCGAAACCGAACAGCGCAGGCGGTAGCGGCGGTGTCGCGAAGGAGGCGCCCGCGCAGAACGCGCAGCCGCCTGCACCGGTCCAGGACCGGATGCTCGTGCAGACCGCGCGCATCGAGATGACCGTGAAGGCGATCTTCGACGCGGTCAGCGGCGCCCGTGCGATCGCGACGACCAACGGCGGCTTCACCGGGCAGGAGGAATCCCGCAACGACAAGGCGTCCATCACGCTGCGTATCCCGTCGGACAAGTTCGACGCGGCGTTGCGGCAGCTCGCCGACCTCGGCACCATCAAGTTCCAGCACAAGCAGGCCGAGGACGTCACCGAACAGGTCGTGGACCTCGACTCGCGGCTGCGCACGCAACGTGAAAGCGTGGCGCGAATGCAGGCGCTGCTTGCGAGAGCGTCAAGCGTCAGCGAGATCGCACAGATCGAAAGCGAGCTCACCCGCAGGCAGAGTGACCTGGAATCGTTGCAGGGCAGGCGGGACACCCTCGGCGGCAAGGTCGCACTGTCCACTGTGACACTTCAGTTGACACAGGAGAGCGCGCCACCGGTGCCGGTCGAAGCGGCCACGGGTGGCGGGTTCTTCGACGGGCTGTCCGACGGTTGGGGTGCCTTCGGGGAATTCTTCACGGTGACTACGCGTGTCCTCGGCGCGATACTGCCTTTCCTTGTCGCCCTCGGCATACCCGCCGGTCTGTGGTTCTACTTCCGACGCAAGCGTAGGAAAGCCGCGCGGCCAGTTACGGAAAGTGTTTGAAGTAAGGGCGTTTCACAGGATGGCCCGAGCGAGGGGGAGTCGCGTTCTCGAGCCATCCTGTGACACAAATCCCGCACCGTACGCGTGGGGCGGGGGGCACCCCAGCGTCCCCAGCGGGGTGCGGCTCGACAGGGGAGACGAGCCGCAGTCTGCTTCTGCCGACCGGGGAGTGCGTGGGAGCCGGTCGGTGGAAGCTTTGTCAACTTGGCAGAGTCATGCGATGACTTCAAGCCTGCCGCTTAACCCATTCGGGTTTTAACCTGGAAAACGAGTCACAGTTCTATTTCGGACTCGGTTCGCTGGACAACTGGCTGTGGGCGGGTGCGCCGAAAGGCCTTGCCGACGCGCACCTGTTCGGGTGAAACCCGGCCGGTCTGGCAGGCTCTCCGGTATGGCAGTCGGAACCCTGGTGTTGCTCCGCCACGGCGAGAGCGTGTGGAACGCACAGAACCTGTTCACCGGTTGGGTGGACGTACCCCTGTCCGAGAAGGGCGTCAAGGAGGCCGAGCGGGGCGGGCAGTTGCTGCGCGACGCGGGCATCCTGCCCGACATCGTGCACACATCGTTGCTGCGGCGGGCGATCTCGACCGCGAACATCGCCCTCGACGCGGCCGACCGGCACTGGATCCAGGTGCGCCGGGACTGGCGGCTCAACGAGAGGCACTACGGAGCGTTGCAGGGCAAGAACAAGAAGCAGACCCTGGACGAGTTCGGCGAGGAGCAGTTCATGCTCTGGCGCCGCAGCTACGACACCCCGCCGCCGCAGATCGAGCTTGGCTCGGAGTTCAGCCAGGACGCTGACGCACGGTACGCCGACATCGAGGTGCCGCGCACGGAGTGCCTGAAGGACGTCGTCGCCCGGTTCCTGCCGTACTGGGAGTCGGCGGTCGTGCCGGACCTGCGCGCGGGCCGGACCGTGCTGCTGGCCGCGCACGGCAACTCGCTGCGCGCACTGGTCAAGCACCTGGACGGGATCGACGACGAGACGATCGCCGGCCTGAACATCCCGACCGGCATCCCGCTGCGCTACGACCTGGACGACGAGTTGAAGCCGACCAACCCGGGCGGGACGTACCTCGACCCGGACGCGGCCGCCAACGCGATCAAAGCCGTGGCCAACCAGGGCAGGTAGTCGGTACGGTCCGATCAACGCCAGTCATCGGAGGAGGTGAGGGCCGTGTCTTCAACGTCGATTGCCATGCGCTCCCACCTCGTCCCGGCGTTCTGACCCGGGAGCGCGATTCCCGGAAGGACCCTTCATGACCGACCTGGTCATCCGCGCCCTGAACAAGGGCGAAGAGCACCTGTTCACCGGCTACGCCCAGCCCGACGTGGTCGGCTTCGCGATCTTCGGCCGGACCTACGCCGACTACCTGGCGAAGAACGAATACCGCCCCGAATGGACGTGGGTGGCGCTGCGCGGCGACCGCGTCGTCGCGCGCGCCGCCTGGTGGGGCGGCCCAGAAGACCCGTCGCCGATGACACTCGACTGGTTCGACTTCGAGGACCCCGCAGCAGGCGAGGCCCTTTTGAAAGCCGCCCCGTTCCGCGTCGAATACTGCCTCGCGCTGCCCCCATCCTGGCGGGACACACCTGAGGCGGCCCAAACCCGGATCGACGTGGCAACGCGGGCCGGCATGAAGCCGGTCGTCGAACGCCTTCGCTACACCTGGACCCCGGCCAACGGCCTGCCCGAGCGGCCAGGACGCCTCGAATTCCGCGCCGAACCGGACGACGAAGTGATCGTCGAGGTCCTCACCGCGATCCAACGCGGCAGCCTGGACGCACACAAAGTGGCCGACCTGAAGCGAATGAGCCCAGAGCAAGCAGCCCGGTCCGAACTGGAAGACCTCAAATGGTTCCCGGGCCCCCGCGAATGGTGGAAGCTCGCATACACGCCCTCCGGTGAACTGGTCGGAATCACCATCCCGACCAAGAACTACGCCAGCCCAGTCGTCGGCTTCATCGGCGTCGTGCCCGACCAACGCGGCCACGGCTACGCCTACGACCTACTCGTCGAGTGCACGCACCTGCTGGTCGAAGCGGGCGCCACGCAAATCCAGGCCGACACGGACGTGACCAACTTCCCAATGGCGGCGAACTTCAGGCGCGCGGGCTACCCAATCACCCAGGAACGAGTGTTCATGGACTTCTAGAGCAGCCCGAGCCCAAAAGAAGGCGCGCCCTAACCAACAGCGAAGGCGCGCCAGAAGCACAGTGAAGGCGCGCCCGGAGCACGAAGAGGCGCGCCAAAAGTGGTAGTCGGCGCGATTTTGTGTGGAGTGGCGCCGCAAATAAGCTTGTCGGCGGGGCAGGGCCGCAGGTCCTGCCCGCTTTCCCTGCCTTTTGCGGCGCAGAGGCTCCACACCAAATCGCGCCGACCAGTCACAGGAGCGCGCCGAAAAGAACCACAGCGCGCGCCGCGGCGACCCAAGAGCGCGCCGAAGTAGCCACAGAGCGCGCCGAAGGCGACCAAAAGCGAAGCCCCCACCCCAAAAAGGACATCCCCCACCACTCCCGGGGGGACGACCCCTGGCCAGTCTACCGGGGATAAGGCCTGGTCAAAGGGGTTACCGGGCCGTTGTGGACAACCGGATTTGCCGATGATCCCTTGGGCTCGGTTACAGCAGGCCCAGCTCCCGAGCCCTAGCCCCAGCCTGGAACCTCGAACTCGCCCCCAACGTCGCCATCAGCTCATCCACCCGGCGCCGGTAAGTCCGTAACGAGATCCCCATCGCCCGAGCCGCCCCCATGTCCGAAGCGCCCGAAGCCAGCAGCTCGAGGATCCGCGGCGCGACCACCCAGAGCTCCCCGTAAACCCGCTCATACTCCGCCAAGTCCGTCGACTGGCTCCAGACCGTGTTGAACAACGTCAACGCGCCCTGAACCACGCCGGGGATCCAGACGACCGTGAACGTCCGGTCACTGCCTGCGAGGATCGCCACCCGCCGGTCGACGATGATCGTCTCGTTCAGGTCGCTCGTCGTGATCCGCACCTGTACGCCTGCCGCGGCCACGTGCCGGGCGTGCTGTGCGCTGGTCGGGTCGAGCAGGACTCCCGGCCGGTAGAGCTTGCGGATCTTGCCCTGTGTCGGGGGCTGGTTGTGCGAGGCCCACGTGCGCACATCGCTTGCGGCGAAGGTCACTTCACGGGCTTTGTCGAAGAGGTGCCACGTGCGCTCGTACAGCTCGCGGTGCCCGCGTAGCACGACGACTCCAGCACGTGTCTCCATGAGGCTTCTGAGTCTTGTCTCGCCGACCCCGCTACGTCAACGGCCGGTCTTTTGGACACGATTGGGTGAACTGAGATTGACCTCCGGGCGAACATCGCGCCGAACGGTGTCGCGGGGATCACGGAAGGGCTCGTCGGACTAGTACAACCGGCCCCTCACCTGCTTACCATTCGGCTGTGACCGCATCGGCCTACCTGGCCTTGTCGATCTGCGTGCTGCTGATCGGCGGCATTGTCGGTTACTTCGTCGGACGGGCTCGCGGCCGCAAAACGGTGAGCAAGCCGACCGGTCCGACGGTGGCCGATCTGATCCAACGCCTCGTCCTCGACTCCCGTAACGGCATCGCCGTCGTCAACCCCTTCGGGGGAGTCGTGTTGTACAACTCCCGCGCCGCCGAGCTCGGCGTGGTGAGCAACAACCGGCTGGACGACCGGGCGCGTAAAGCCGCCGAGGGCGTGGCCGAGACAGGCGAAGCCGTCGACATCGACCTCACCCCCGTCGAGAGCAGAGGCAGACAGCCCGAGGCCGTTCGTGCGGAGATCCGCCCGCTGATCGACGGGTTCACGGTCGTGGACGCGGCCGACGAGTCCGAGGCTGTCCGGCTGGAGGCCACCCGGCGTGACTTCGTGGCCAACGTCAGCCACGAGCTGAAGACGCCGGTCGGTGCGATGGCGCTGCTCGCCGAGGCCGTGCTGGACGCGGCCGACGACGTCGAGCAGGTGCGCCGGTTCGGCAGCAAGATCCTGCGCGAGGCCACCCGGCTCGGCACGCTGGTCACCGAGTTGATCGCGCTGTCCCGGCTGACCGGCGCGGAGAAGCTGCCCGAGCTGAACTCGGTGGACGTGGACGCGGTCGTGCAGGAAGCCCTCGGCCGGGCCACGCTCACGCTGGAGTCCAGCGGTGTGGAGATCGCCACCGACGAACCCAGCGGCCTGCTCGTCGACGGCGACCGCACGCTGCTGGTCACCGCGTTGAGCAATCTCCTGGAGAACGCCGTCGCGTACTCATCGCCCGGCAGCCCGGTATCGATCAGCCGCCGCATGCACGACGGGTATGTCGAGATCGCCGTGACCGACCGGGGCATCGGCATCGCCGACGAGCACCAGCAGCGCGTGTTCGAGCGGTTCTACCGCGTCGACAAGGCGCGCTCGCGGGTCACCGGCGGCACGGGCCTCGGCCTCGCGATCGTCAAACACGTCGCCGCCAACCACGGCGGTGAGGTCAAGTTGTGGAGCAAACCGGGGACGGGCTCCACGTTCACCCTCCGGATCCCGGCACGACGGGTGAACGGAGACAAGGTTCTCGCGCGCATACCCGCGCCGGGTGCGGAAATCAAAACTGGAGGAGCGCTGTGACGAGGGTTCTCATTGTCGAGGACGAGGAGTCCTTCGCCGACCCGCTTGCCTTTCTGCTGCGCAAGGAGGGCTTCACCGCGGCCGTGGCCTCGACCGGCCAGCAGGCGCTTGAGGAGTTCGACCGCAACGGTGCGGACATCGTGCTGCTTGACCTGATGCTGCCGGGCATGAGCGGCACCGACGTCTGCAAGGCGCTGCGCCAGCGCTCGGCCGTCCCGGTGATCATGGTGACGGCCCGGGACAGCGAGATCGACAAGGTCGTCGGCCTGGAGCTCGGCGCGGACGACTACGTCACCAAGCCGTACTCGTCGCGTGAACTGATCGCGCGCGTGCGCGCCGTGCTGCGTCGCGGCGGCGAGGGCGGCCCCGAGGGCGAGCTGCTTCCGCAGGTGCTGGCGGCCGGTCCGGTGCGGATGGACGTCGAGCGGCACGTGGTGACCGTGGACGGCGCCGAGGTGTCGTTGCCGCTCAAGGAGTTCGACCTGCTGGAGTACCTGCTGCGCAACGTCGGCCGGGTGCTGACCCGCGGTCAGCTGATCGACCGGGTGTGGGGCGCGGACTACGTCGGTGACACCAAGACCCTGGACGTGCACGTCAAGCGGCTGCGCTCGAAGATCGAGCCGGACCCGTCGTCGCCGCGCCACCTGGTCACCGTGCGTGGCCTTGGGTACAAATTCGAGTCCTGACGAGCATGTGCCAGGCGGGCCGGTACAACCGCCAGGTAACGTTTCGGTTTATGCGCCTTGGCGTACTCGATGTCGGCTCCAACACCGTCCACCTGCTCGTGGTGGACGCGCACCGGGGTGCCCACCCGCTCCCGGCACGCTCCGAGAAGACGGTGTTGCGGCTCGCCGAGCGCATAAACAAAGCGGGTGACCTGTCGAAACACGGTGCGGACGAGCTGGTCCGCACCGTGGCGACGGCCAAGAAGTCGGCAGCCGACCTTGGCTGCGAAGAGCTGATGGCGTTCGCCACATCCGCGGTCCGTGAGGCCGACAACTCCGCACTGGTGCTGGACCGGGTCCGTACCGAGACCGGCGTGGAGCTCGAGGTGCTCTCCGGCGAAGACGAGGCGAGCCTCACATTTCTCGCCGCGCGCCGGTGGTACGGCTGGTCAGCGGGCAGATTGCTGGTCCTGGACATCGGCGGCGGCTCGCTCGAGCTCGCGGTCGGCCGGGACGAGAGCCCTGACCGGGCGATGTCCGTGCCGTTCGGGGCGGGCAGGCTGACCCGCACCAGGTTCCGCAGCGACCCGCCGAGCCGCGACGAGATCGCCGAGACAGCAGGCTGGCTGGAAGATCAGCTTGCGCCGGTGGCCAAAAAGATGCTCAAGTACGGCGAACCCGATCGGGTGGTCGCGACATCCAAGACCTTCCGGTCACTGGCCAGGTTGACCGGTGCCGCGCCATCCTCTTCCGGACCACGGGTGCGCCGGGTGCTCACCGAGGCCGGCCTGCGCCAGCTGCTCGCGTTCATCTCCAGGATGTCCGCGAGCGATCTGGCCGAGCTGGAGGGCGTGAGCGCGAGCCGGGCGCATCAGCTGGTCGCGGGCGCGCTTGTGGCGCAAGCCACGATGCGTGCGTTAGGACAGCCGGAACTGGAGATCTGCCCGTGGGCATTGCGCGAAGGTGTCATCCTGCGGCGGTTGGACCAGGAACCGAAATGACGGCGCGGAGCACTGGACTGTCGCGCCCGTATTGGGCACGGTGGAAGAGATGACACGAGGAGAGGAAGGGCCGGAGCGCACTCAGCGCACGGTGGCCGAGCTGCTGGCCAAGTACGGCAACAGCTCGGAGGAAAGCACGCCAAGAAGGCGTCGCCGCCGTGCCGATGACGCCGAGGAGACCGCTCCCCAGGCCATCATCGAGCGGGTCCTTTCCGACAGCGGGAACCTGCCGAGGATCCCCGCTGAGGAAGCACCGCCTCCCGCGGAGCGCAGGCAGGCCCCGGCCAGCAGACATCGGCCTACGCCCAACCCGCAGCAGTCTTCGGCCCAGCTGCCGAAGCCGGGCCAGCAGTCCTCGGCTCAACTACCGAAGCCGCAACCAACGCCGCCGCCACCTCCTCCCCAGGCCGCGCAGCCGACCCAGCGGCAGATGCCGCCCGTCGCGCCGCCGCCCGAGCGCCGCGCGCCGACCGAGCAGCGCAGGTTGCCCCAGAACTCCCAGTCGATGCCCCGGCCGAAGCCGCAGCCGCAGCAGAGCGCGCAGTGGCCAACGCCACCTCCCGGTGCCGCGCCGCCCCCCACCGCGGAGGCAGGCGGTCTGGCCGCGCGCTTGGACGGTCGGCAGGACAGCCGCAGTGACATGCGTCTCCCCGCAGTCGAGCCGCCGCAGCGGATGCCGATCGAGGGCGTCACCGAGCAGATGCCCCGTATCCCGGACGAGCCGCCGCCCGGTCCGGGTTCGCGCACGGGCCAGCACCCGGCGCCGCACCGCGTCGCCAGGACCCAGCGGTCCATGCAGATGCCGCAGCCCGCGTTCCCGCAGCACGAGCCGGACGAGCAGGACAACTACCCCACCGAGTACCACGGCTTCGAGCCGGTCGCCGCAGGTGGCGAGGCCACGCAGTACGTCGAGGGCCTCGAACGCGAGGACGACGAGCAGTACGACTCCCGCCCGTCGATGCCGTCCATCGAACTCGACCGGCCGGTCGCCGACGACGACTTCGACGACGTGGACGAGCCGGAGCAGGAGGAGAAGTCCGGCTCGCCGGTCAAGGAATGGCTGTCCATGGCCGGGCAGCTGGCGATCGGCGTGATCGGTGGTGCGGCGCTCTGGCTCGGCTTCAACTGGCTGTGGGGCCAGCTGCCCGCCGCGGCACTGATCGTCGCGCTCGTGGTGATCGTCGGCCTGGTCTGGGTGGTCCGCAAGATCCGGCGCGCCGACGACCTGCAGACCACGATCCTCACGGTGCTCGTCGGCCTCGTCGTCACGGTCTCGCCGGCAGCCATGCTGCTGCTCGCCAGATAGTGGCGCCCATCCAGGTCGGACTGTCCACGGCATCGGTGTGGCCGCAGAACGCGGCCGCGGGTTTCCAGATCGCCGGGGCGTTGGGCTACGACGGCGTCGAAGTGATGGTCTGGGCCGACGCGATCAGCCAGGACGTCGACGCGTTGCGCCGCTGCGCCCGTAACCACGGCGTGCCGGTCCTTGCCGTGCACGCGCCGTGTCTGCTGATCACGCAACGGGTTTGGTCACCCGACCCGGAAGTCCGTTTGCGCCGCGCTGTCGAGGCCGCGATGGACCTGAATGCTCCGACCGTCGTCGTGCATCCGCCCTTCCGCTGGCAACGTCGTTATGCCGACAAGTTCAGTGACTTGGTGGCGTCACTTGAAGACGAGTCAGGCGTGGCGATCGCGGTCGAGAACATGTTCCCGGTCAAGCCGTTGGCCCGAGCCAGAAGCGTGTCGGCGTTCAAACCGTCGATCGACCCGACCGAGGCAGGACACCGGCACTACACCATCGACCTCTCGCACACAGCGGCGGCGCAGGAAGATGCACTGGCGTTGGCGAAACGCATGGGCACAGGCCTGAAACACGTGCACCTGGCGGACGGCACCGGCCTGCCCCGCGACGAACACCTGGTACCAGGCCGAGGTAATCAACCGTGCGCGGAACTCCTGGAAACGTTGACAGCAAACGGTTTTGACGGCCAAGTAGTGCTGGAGACCAACACCCGCAGCGCCCGGAACCCCGCCGAGCGCGCCAAGGATCTCGCCGAGGCGCTGCTTTTCGCGCGCCTGCACCTCCACCAGGGCAACAACGACGCCGTCGAGAGCGAAGCGAGCGAGAGCAGTCGATGACTGGTGGCGATGCCGTCGACGTTCGCCCAGTTGCGTGATTGACACTAGATCACCTGCGTGCACAAGGGATACGGCCCGAAATGATCTTGCTACGTGGTCGTAGAGTCTGTCCGTGCACCCGCTGCGATCGCTGATCCTGGCGGCGGCCGGCAACGACGCGATCCGTCGTGTGGTGGCCACCGCTCCGGTCAGCCGAGACGTCGTCCGGCGGTTCGTCGCGGGCGAGCAGACGGCCGACGCGATCGCCGTGACACGTGAGCTCGTCGCGTCCGGACGGTCGGTCACCCTGGACCACCTCGGCGAGGACGTCACCGACGCCGAACAGGCCGATCAGAACGTCCGCGCCTACCTCGAACTGCTCGACGCGCTGCACGCCGAGGGCCTCGCGGCCAGGGCCGAGGTCAGCGTCAAGCTCTCGGCGGTCGGCCAGAAGCTGGACGAACGGCTGGCGCTGGCCAATGCGTCGCGCGTATGTGCTGCCGCTGAACAATGTGGCACGACGGTCACCCTCGACATGGAGGACCACACCACCACCGATTCGACTCTGCGTGTGCTCGCCGAGTTGCGCCGCACGTGGCCGTCGACCGGCGCCGTACTGCAGAGCTACCTCCGCCGTACGTTCGACGACTGCAAAGCTCTCGCCGGTACCCGGGTCCGGCTCGTGAAGGGCGCGTACGCCGAACCGGAGTCAGTCGCGTTCGACGAGCACGAGACTGATTTGAGCTATGTGCGGTGTACCAACGCTCTCCTCGCTGGTGATGGTTACCCGATGTTCGCAACCCACGATCCCCGTCTGGTGCGTATCGTCGCTGAACGGGCACGTTGGTACGACCGGAAGCCGGGAACCTACGAGTACCAAATGCTTTTCGGAGTCCGGCCAGACGAACAGCGCCGGCTGGCGCGGGAGGGGGAGACAGTGCGGGTCTACGTGCCCTATGGATCTCAGTGGTATGGCTACCTGATGCGCAGGTTGGCCGAAAGACCCGCCAACACAACGTTCTTCGCGCGTGCACTGGTCAGCCATTCGTGAACGGGCGAGGAAGCAACGTGATCTCGTTCAGTACAGCCGCTGCCATCCGTCCACTTGGTGATGGCACCTTCACCGCCGAACTGCCCGCCGAATGGACCGTTGGCGGCAAGCCGCACGGCGGTTTTCTGCTCGCGCTGCTGGCCAAAACCGCAGTCGCGTTGCACACCGGCAACGGCACGCCCTTGGTGGATCCCCTCGCGGTCAGCGCGCAGTTCCTGCACTCGCCCGGTGTCGGTCCCGCATTGCTGCGCACCGAGGTCCGCAAGACCGGCAGGCAGGCCACTGTGGTCGCGGTCAACCTCGAACAGCGCGGCCGTAGCTGCGTCGAGGCCGTGATCACCACGGGCCGGTTGCCGCGCGACCGTGCCGCGTGGACAGATCTGCCGAACCAGCCCGCCGAGCCGCCAGGCAACGCCATCGACATCTCGACTTTGCCGTCGGCGTCGATGTTCCGGCTGACCGAGGGCTGCGACGTGCGCCTCGACCCGTCCGGTGCGGGCTTCCTGCACGGGCATGTGGGCGACCCGTTGCGGCTACGGCTGTGGGCACGGCCGCGCGGTGAGCACGCGGACCCGTTGTTCGCGCTCGTCGCCGGGGACATCTCGATGCCGGTCACGTTCAACCTCGGCCGCATGGGGTGGTCACCTGCCGTGCAGCTGACGGCGCTGCTGCGGTCGCGGCCCGCGCCGGGGTGGTTGCGTATCCAGGTCGACTGCCGGGCCGTACATGGTGCGTGGTTCGACTCAGACGCCACCGTGGTCGACTCGACCGGGCGTCTGGTGTGCCAGGCACGCCAGCTGGCCCTGACAGCCACAACGGGCTGATCTGGCACGCTTACGGGTCATGACGACCATCGCTGTGCTGGGGGCGGGCAAGATCGGTGAGGCGCTGCTGTCCGGGCTGCTGTCCGGCGGGCGCAGGCCGGAAGAGCTGATGTTCACCGAGCGCTACCAGGAGCGCGCGGCCGAGCTGACCAAGCAGTACGGCATCCGCGCGGTCGACGTCCCCACCGCGGCCGCTGAGGCCGAGGTCCTCGTGGTCGCGGTGAAGCCACAGGACATCGATCCGGTACTGGACGACCTCGCGCCGGTCGTCAGCGACCGCAATCTGGTCGTCTCGCTGTGCGCCGGTCTGCCGACGACGCTGTACGAGCGCAAGCTGCCCGACAGCGTGCCGGTCGTGCGCGTGATGCCGAACACGCCGATGGTCGTCGGCAAGGCGATGAGCGTGATCTCCGCGGGCAGGCACGCCCAGCCCCGGCACCTCGAACTGGTCGAAGAGCTGCTGTCCACCGTCGGCGAGGTCGTCCGGGTGCCCGAGGCCCAGCAGGACGCGGTGACCGCGCTCTCGGGCTCCGGCCCGGCGTACTTCTTCTACCTGGTCGAAGCCATGATCGACGCGGGCATCCTGCTCGGCATCCCGCGCAACGTGGCCGAGAAGCTGATCATCCAGTCGGCGGTCGGCGCGGCGGCCATGATGGCCGAGACCGGCACGCATCCGGTGATCCTGCGTGAGGCCGTCACGTCCCCGGCAGGCACGACGATCATGGCCATTCGCGAGCTTGAACGCCACGGCGTGCGCGCGGCTTTGCTCGCCGCGATCGAGGCGGCGCGGGACCGTTCCCAGGAGCTCGGCAAGGCTCACGAGGACTAGCGGCGACGCCCTTCACTCGGCGTGTCGGGGCGCTGGCATGCACCAACGCGTTTGGCGGGTCGCATGTGTCACACGTGTCCCGCTACTCTCTTGAGAAGCACGTGCGTGTCGATACTGTCGATGGGGAAGATCGGCAGCGCGACGCGTGGCTAAGGACGCGTGAACCATGCCGACCAACAACAGAAGTGAGCCGACTTCGATCACCCAGGTGCAGTTCCTGACGGTGGCCGAGGTGGCCAAGATGATGCGGGTCTCGAAGATGACCGTGTACCGGCTGGTGCACTCCGGTGAGCTGCCGGCGGTGCGGGTCGGGAAGTCGTTCCGGGTACCGGAAAAAGAAGTCCACAACTACCTCGAGAACGCGTACTTCGACGCTGGATGAACAACGACGGCGGCCGCCGGGTAAACTCGGCGGTCGCTCGTGCGTGTGCCCCGATCGTGGCCCTGCGCGGTAGTGACCCACCAACAGACAAGGCAAGGAACCCGTATGGGCTCGGTTATCAAGAAGCGACGTAAGCGCATGTCCAAGAAGAAGCACCGCAAGCTGCTTCGCAAGACTCGTCACGCGCGTCGCAAGCAGGGCAAGTAACCGGCTTGAGCCGATCGGGTGAAACCTCTGGAAACCCGTGTGACCTGCGTTAACAGCTCGTATCTCCGGACGGGTTTCGGCCCGGCGGGCGAGTAGGCTACCGGCGGTCAGTACGCCTGTAGAGGGGATCGAATGACGCCCAAGGTCGTCTTGGTCACCGGAGCAGGCGGGTACGTCGGAGCGCATCTGGCCGCACGCCTCGCCGCCAACCCGGATATCGAACGAGTGCTCGGAGTGGACACCGCTCCGCCCGCCAAGGATCTGTTGAAGTCCATGGGACGGGCGGAGTTCGTCCGCGCCGACATCCGCAACCCGCTGATCGCCAAGGTCATCTCCTCGGCACGGGTGGACACGGTCGTGCACGCCGCGACCACGGACAGCCCGCCGGGACCGGCCCGTCGCACGGCGGTCAAAGAGATGAACGTGATCGGCACCATGCAGCTGCTGGCGGCCTGCCAGCGTTCGCCGCAGGTCGGCAAGCTCGTGGTGAAGTCCAGCGCGGCGGTTTACGGTGCGGGTGCCCGCGTCCCCGCCGTGTGCACCGAGGACATGGCGCCGAAGGACATCTCCAGCAGCGGGTACGCGAAGGACGCGGTCGAGGTCGAGGGATATGTGCGCGGCTTCGCACGCCGTCGTCCGGACGTGCGCGTGACCACCATGCGCCTGACGAACATGATCGGCCCGAGCATCGACACCGTGCTCACGCGGTATTTCGCGTTGCCCGTCGTACCGACTGTGCTCGGCTTTGACGCACGAGTCCAGTTGCTGCACCCCGAGGACGCGCTCGCTGTGCTCGAGCGCGCCACCACAACCGACCGCCCCGGCGTGTACAACGTCGGCGGGGACGGTGTGCTCACTGTTTCCCAAGCGATTCGACGGGCCGGGCGTGTCGCCGTGCCGGTGCCCCGGATCGCGATGCCCACTGCCGCGCGTGTGTTCCGTAGCGCGCGAGTCGTGGACTTCTCGAACGACCAGATCCAGTTCCTGAACTACGGCCGAGTCGTGGACACCACCCGGCTGAAGAAGGATTTCGGCTTCACACCGCGGTGGAGTACGCGACAGGCGTTCGATGACTACGTGCACGGCCGAGGCATGCACCCCGTTCTGAACCCGGAGCGCCTCGCCGTCCTGGAGAACAGGATCCGCCGAACCGATGGGTGAAAGGCTCATGCAGGAAGCCCAAGTGATTCCGCTGCGCAGCCCCGAACAACGTCGTCGGTCAAACCGCACCTTCACGGATCGCGTCGACAGCCGCCCGGTTGTCGCGCCAACTCCGTTGCGTCCCGCTCCCGAACCGGCTGGCGTGCAACAACATCTCGCCAATGCCTTGGGATTCTTGAGAAAGCGGCTGACCGGTGAGTACGCGGTAGACGAGTTCGGGTTCGACAAGCAGCTGACCGAGAACGTCATCCTGCCGCCACTGCGGCTGATCTACGAGAAGTGGTTCCGGGTCGAGGCGATCGGCACCGAGCACCTGCCGTCCGACGGCGGCGCGCTGATCGTGTCGAACCACTCCGGCACGTTGCCGCTGGACTCGGTGATGACCGGGATCGCGGTGCACGACAACACCTCACCGACCCGTTATCTGCGCATGCTCGGCGCCGACCTGGTGTTCCAGGTCCCGCTGCTCGGTGCGCTCGCCCGCAAGACCGGGCAGACCCTGGCGTGCAACGCCGACGCGGAGCGCCTGCTGACCGCGGGTGAGCTGGTCGGGGTGTGGCCGGAGGGCTTCAAGGGCGTCGGCAAGCCGTTCAAGGACCGGTACAAGCTGCAGCGGTTCGGCCGGGGCGGGTTCGTCTCCGCCGCGTTGCGCACCGGTGTGCCGATCATCCCGGTGTCGGTGGTGGGCGCCGAGGAGATCTACCCGAAGATCGGGGACCTCAAGCCGCTGGCGCGGCTGCTCGGCTTCCCGTACTTCCCGGTCACGCCGACCTTCCCGCTGCTCGGCCCGCTGGGTGCGGTCCCGCTTCCCTCCAAGTGGTACATCGAGTTCGGCGAGCCGATCAGGACCGACCAGCACGATCCGGCCGACGCCGACGACCCGATGATCGTGTTCAACCTCTCTGACCAGGTGCGGGAAACGATCCAGCAGACGCTGTACCGGTTGTTGGCCCAGCGTCCGGGGATCTTCCGAGGCTAAAAGAAACCGATCGCGTAACTGTTGTTCTCCCCGATTCGTTAATCGGGTGTGGACAGCGGACCGCGTGACGACCAGGCCGAGCGCTTTGCTCGCGCACTGGAGTCCGACGCTGCCGACGGGGAGTTCGAGCGCGAACTCGCGATCGTCGCCGCACTGCGCGATCTCGGGGGCAACCCGGACATCGGCCCGGACGAGCAGGCCCGCAAGCGGATGTTGGCCAAGGCCACGCCCGCGGTCAGCTCACGCCGGAGCCGGTTCCTCGTCGCCATGGCGGCGGCCGTGGTCCTGGTGTTCGCGCTGGCCGGGATGAGCCTGCTGCTGTCACGTGACGCATTGCCCGGCGACACGCTGTACGGCATCAAGCGCACGGCCGAGGCCGCGTCGCTGGGCCTGACCTTCGGCGACGAGTCCAAAGCGCTCAAACACCTCGAGTTCGCCAACGCCAGGATCGGCGAGATGGAGACCTTGGCGCAGCGGTACGTCGACCCGGCCGATGTCCCGGTCGGCGGCTACCTCACGGCCCTGACGGACTTCGACACCGATGCCGCGCAGGCGTCCCGCCAGCTGATCGCCTCGGCGACACGTGCTGACGTGCAGCAGCTCAATTCCTTGCGCCAGTGGACCGTGCAGCAGAACGCACGGCTGGCCGCGTTGATCCCGCGTTTGCCCACGCAGGCACAGTCGCGGTCGGAGATTTCACGGCAACTTCTGGACAAGATCACCGAACGGGCGACCACGTTGCTGGGTCGTGCCGACTGCTACCAGATCACCACCGGCAGCTCCGACGACGTGGGCGCATTGCCCGCCACGGACGAGTGTCACCGCGACACCGCTGCCACCGTTGCGCCCGGTGCCCCGAGCGCGCCCGTAAAACAACCCGTGCCACCACGAGTGCAGGCGTCCTACACCACACCGCCACCTGTCTCCACGGCGCCGACACCGCCCGTCACAGCCGCTCCGCCGGCGGTTCCGTTGGTGCCTGCTCCGGTGCCGCCGACACCGACCGTCCCGGTGCCTTCCGTGCCGTCCCAGCCGCAGCTCCCGGTGCCGATTCTGGAAGTTCCGCCCCTGCTGCCCGGACTCCCGGCGATCCGCGTCGGGTGAGACCGTTCGGGTCAGTACCCTGTCTGGATGGGGGTAACTCGCGAATTCCCGGAGGCTCGGTGGTGACCCGCAGGCGCGACAAGGACAGGCAACCGGAGCTCGAGCGGCTGGCCGCGCTCGCCGGTGCGGCGTCCGCCGACGCCGCGGTCGCGATGGAGACCGACGCCGCCCCGGTCACCGGCCCGCCTGACCTGACGGCAGCCGCGTTCTTCGACGTGGACAACACGATGATGATGGGCGCGTCGATCTTCCACTTCGCCCGCGGGATGGCCGCGCGCAAGTTCTTCACCACCGGAGACCTCGCCCGCTTCGCGGTTGAGCAAGCCAAGTTCCGCCTGCTGGGCAGCGAAAGCAAGGAAGGCATCCGAAAGAGCCGGGAAACCGGCCTCAGCTTCATCGCCGGCCACAGCGTGGACGAGATGCGGGCGCACGGCGAAGACATCTACGACGAGCTGATGGCCGACAAGATCTGGGCAGGCACCCGAGCACTGGCCCAGATGCACATGGACGCCGGTCAGCGCGTCTGGCTCGTCACAGCGACACCAGTGGACCTCGCCGCGATCATCGCCCGCCGCCTCGGCCTGACCGGCGCACTGGGCACGGTCCTCGGCAGCGAAAACGGCGTGTACACGGGCAAGCTCGTCGGCGACCTGCTACACGGCCGAGCCAAGGCACACGCAGTCCGCGCGTTGGCCGCCCGCGAAGGCTTGGACTTGCGACGCTGCACGGCGTACTCGGACTCGGTGAACGACGTGCCGATGCTGTCCGTCGTGGGGACAGCGGTGGCGATCAACCCGGACGGCGAGCTCAGGGACGAAGCCCGCAAGCGCGGCTGGGAGATCAGAGATTTCCGCACGGGTCGCAAGGCCGCCAAGATCGGCGTTCCTTCGGTCCTGGGTGCCGGAGCTATCGCGGGCGCGATCGCCGCGGGTTTGGCTTACCGACGGCGGGTCTCCTGAGGTTACCGAAGTCCCCTCGGCAAGAGTTGAGCGAGCCTGCGCACGGCACGGTGCTGCAGGGCTTTGATCGCCCCCTCGTTGCGGTGCATCAGTTCCGCGGTCTCCGCGACCGAGAGGCCTTGCAGGAAACGCAAAGCGATGCACTCGCGTTGGTCGTCCCCCAACTGCTCGATGCACTTGAGCAACTCGGCGTTCGTGATCTTCGACAGCACCTGCTGCTCCGGGCCTGCCTGAACCGTCCGGCCGTCGTCGACTTCGGCTTTGGGCACTTCGAGACGAAAGCGGCTCGACTTGACGTGGTCGAGCACCAGGTTTCGGGCGATGGTGACCAGCCAGGCGCCGACGTCGCGGCCTTGGTACGTGACCGACGTGATGCGGCGTAGTGCCCTGAGGAAGGTCTCGCTGGTGACGTCCTCAGCGAGTTCCTTGTCGCCGACGCGGATCAGGACATAACGGTAGACAACGTCGACATAACGCCCATAGAGCTTGCCGAATGCCGAGGTGTCGCCGCGCTGAGCACTGTGCACCAGGTCCCACGCCTGGCGGTGCTCGGCGTCCGGCTCGTGTTCCGAGCCGGTCTCCGGCCGTGTCTCGGCGCTTGAACGCGCCTGCCACGACGGTGAAGGCATCGGTACTCCCTCGTCGGTTCCCTGGGCGACCGCACCGCCGCACCAGAGCCGTAACGCAGCATACGTGTTGTTACTGCAAAGTAGGTAGCGGGTCGAAGTATGAGGATGAGACACGATAAGAGCACCTGCGTGACGCGAGTGGGGCATGCCACACTGCGTGTCGCGAGATGGCCCCGATAGATGAAGTGAGGTTCGCATGCCTGAGGCGCCGCGCAATGTGTCCGACCTGGTCGCCAACGCGGCCGAGAAGGCACCGGACCATCTTGCGTTCGCCGAAGCGACCAGCGACAACGCCGTGAGCTGGGCAAAGCTGGACAACGCGGTCAACGCCGAGGCTCGCAGGCTGCTGGACGCGGGCATTCAGCCCGGTGATCGCGTGGCCATCCAGCTGCCGACCGGGATCGGGTTCGTGATCGCGCTGTTCGGCGCGCTGCGGGCCGGTGCGACCGCGGTACCGATGGCCGTCGAACTGCCGGACCGCGAACGCGATCGCGTCCTTGACGACAGCAAGCCCAAGGTCGTCACCGATCAGGCGCCTGACCTGGACGCTTCCGCTGAGGCTGTCCGGGGCGCGCCGGGCGGTGAGGACATCGCGCTGCTTTGCTACACCTCTGGCACCGCGGGCACGCCACGAGGCGTGATGTTGTCGCATCGGGCGCTGCTGGCGAATGTCGAGCAGTGCGCCGCTTTGAAGCCCGCGCCGGTCACCTCGACCGACCGGGTTCTGCTCGCCGTACCGCTCTTCCATGCGTACGGCCTCGGCCCGGGGCTCTTCCAGGTCGCCTCGACGGCCGCGAGCGCGGTGCTGATGGACCACTTCAGCGTCGAGCCCGCGCTGCAGCTCTGCGAGGACTTCCGGATCACCGTGATCGTCGGCGTGCCGCCGATGTACCAGGCGTTCGCGCAGGTCCCAGCGGAGCGGCTGGCGACGTCGCTGGCGACGTTGCGGCTGCTCACTTCCGGTGCCGCGCCCCTTGAACCCAGTGTGCTCCAGGCCATGTACCGAGCCACCGGCCTCAACATCTACGAGGGCTACGGCTTGACCGAGACCGGTCCCGTGTTGACGTGGACGCTGGTCGGCGGCGTCGCGAAGCCCGGTTCGGTCGGCCGTCCGATCCCTGGTGTGGAGCTCCGGCTCGTCGACAGCGACGGAACGCCCGGCGGCGACGAGGACGGCGAAGACGATGCGGGCGTTGTGTCTGTCCGTGGCGCCAACCTGTTCAGCGGTTACTGGCCGGACGGCGCGCACGGTCCGGACGCCGAAGGGTGGTTCCGCACTGGCGACGTCGGCTACCTGGACGACGACGGCGACCTGCACCTGGTCGACCGCGCCAACGACCTGATCATCGTGAACGGCTTCAACGTGTACCCGCATGAGGTCGAGCAGGTCCTGGTCGAACTGACCGAGATCGCCGAGGCGGCCGCCGTCGGTGTGCCCGACGAGCGCACAGGCGAGCGGGTCAAGGCCGTGGTCGTACTGCGTGACGGCGCCGAACTGACGGAGGATCAGGTCCGCGAGCACTGCGCCGCGCGGTTGGCGAAGTTCAAGGTTCCCGGGCCCGTCGAGTTCGTCACCACGCTGCCGCACTCCATCACCGGCAAGCTGCGGCGCGCGTCGCTGCGCTAGCCGGATACCGTGATAGCCGTGGCTCATGTGACCGTAATGACCAGGGCAGGCTGTCACGCATGTGAGGTCGCCGAGGCCGACATCGCACGGATCTGCGGCGATCTCGGCGTTTCCTGGTCGGCCGAGGATGTCGACGCCGACCCGGAACTGCGCGCCGAATACGGCGACCGGGTCCCCGTCATCCTGATCGACGACAGGGAACACGGTTACTGGAAGGTTGAAGAGCCGCGCTTGCGCGCGGCCCTCAGCACTGCTTGACCATCTCCTGGAAGTTCTTCCTGAACTCGTCCTCGGTGAGGGCCCGGATGGTGGCCTTCGCGGCGTCGAGGCATGGTTTGGTCGCGGCGGAGCTCTGCTCGGCGCGTTGCTTGTCCGTCACCGCGCTGGCCCGCTCCTTCTCCGTGTCCTCCAATTGCTTCGTGGTCTTGGACAGGTTGCTCCGAACGGTCTGCAGCTCGCTGTTCGTGCCCTTGTGATCGCCTTGTTCGACCAGCCACAGCGCGCCGAACGCGCCTGCGGCAAGCAAGAACACGATGGCCAAGGCGGTCATCACCATCGCTGGCTTGTTCCGCGGCTTGCGCGGCGCAGGCGCCGGGTAAGCCGCCATCGGCAGCGGCCCGCTCGGGTGCTGGACCGGCATGCCTTGCGGCGGCGTCTGCGGAGTCGTTGCCGCGTAAGGACTTTGCGGCAGCACCGCAGCTGGGACCTGGTCGCCCGGCAGCGGCTGCCACGCGGCATCGCTTGGCGCGGCGATGTTCTGCGGTGGCGTGATCGTCAACGGCGGCAGCGCGGGCTGCTCGTCAGGTTGTTGGGCGTCCGGTGTGTTGTTGTCGGTCATCAGCCTTCGCCTCCACAGTGGAACCACGCGGTGTCGAACTTTTCCTCGAACAGCTGGAGGTTCCGCGCAAGCGCCGCCGCGTTCATTTCCTTTGTCGCCTTGGCGCAGTCCTGGTTGGCCCAGGCTGTGGTCTCGGCCGTTCGCCTGGCGTTGCCCGCCTCGGTGACCTGCTTGTCCAAGTCGGCCTGCTTCTTCTCGGCCTCACTCAACTTGGCTTTGACACCGTCGATCTCGGTGCGCACGACCGTGAGGTCCTCGGAAACCTTGCTGTGCTCACCCCGCTCAAGCAGCCACAGCGTGCCGAAAGTCCCAGCCGCGAGGACGAAGAGCACCAGGACGACGAGTGGAACAGTGATCCGCTTGCGTGCGGGCGGGTTCTGCGGAGTCATCTCAGTCATCACTCTTACTCACACCTCGCTCGGATCAGCCGAACAGCGGCGGCGATCGCCCGGTCTGACCCGTCGGATGACGTGGCTATGAGCTCACGGCCAGCCTCGGCACACGGCTTGGCAGCCGCGGCGTCCGCCTCGTACTTCTGGCGTTCGTCGTTGGCTGTCTTGATCCGGCCCTCGGTGTCGACGTGGCGTTTCTCCAGGCCCGCCACTTTCGCCTTGACGCCGTCGAGTTCCGCTCGTGCGGTGCCGAGCTGGCCGACCGTGGCCTTGTGGTCGTCACGCTCAAGGACCCACAACGTCACGAACCCCGCTGTGGCGAGCAGGAAAACCACCGCGACCGTCCAGAGGGCAAAGGTCTTGCGGCTCCGCGAGGGCGCCTCCTGCGGCGGTGGAGCCGGGTCGACCACGTATGTGATCGGCGGTATCGGAGTAGGGCTGCCCTCGTCGGTCATCAGGTCCCCCCTGATCGGAAACAAACCGTCGTCGGGCTTGGTGTCGTCGGAGGGGGCCGGAACGTAACGGACTTCTTACCGCTTGTCGTTCACAGATGCGAGCCATGCGGTCGAAGGCGTCGAATAGGTGTTGTGGAGAACTCTGACAACAGGCTGTCGCCGTGGCGCGCGGTGTGGGCGGGCGTCCTCGGCGTGGTCGCGGCGGTGGCTGCCGGGCACCTCGTCGCCGGGCTGCTCGACGGCAACGCGTCGCCGTTCCTCGCGGTCGGCAACACAGCGATCGACCTGACTCCGGACCCGGTGAAGGACTGGGCGATCGCCACGTTCGGCACAGCGGACAAACTCGTACTGCTGATCGGGATGGCCGTGGTGTTGCTCGGGTTCGCCGCGCTCGCCGGACTGCTGTCCCGGCGGAGCCCCGCACCGGGCACGGTCGTGGCAGTCGTCGTCGGTGCACTCGGCTTGATCGCTGTGATGATCCGGCCCGACCTCGGCCAGTTGGCGATTCTCGCGCCGCTGGCGAGCCTGTTCGCGGGTGTCTTCGTCTTCCGGCTCATGCATCGGCTGTCCCGGCCGCCGATCGAGTCGGCCGAACGCCGCAAGTTCCTGCAAGCTTCGGCAGGTGTGGTCGCGGGCATCGGTGTTGCCGGACTAGGTGGGCAACTGCTCGGCAGCCGTACCGATGTCGAGGGCTCACGCGCCGCGATCGGCCAGCTGACCCCGGCACAGCCCGCGCCGCAGATCCCGGCTGGCGCTGACTTTGTTCCTCGTACGACACGGTTTTTGACGTCCAACCGGGACTTCTACCGGATCGACACCGCGCTGAGCGTGCCGAAGGTGCGCGCGGAGGACTGGGTGCTGCGCATCCACGGCGCCGTCGACAAGGAACTGACCCTGCGCTACGAGGACATCCGGCGCTTGCCGTTGGTCGAACGCACGGTGACGCTGACCTGCGTGTCCAACGAGATCGGCGGTGACCTGATCTCCACGTCGAACTTCATCGGCGTGCCACTCAAGGAGATCCTCGCCGACGCAGGCGTGAAACCCGGATCCGATCAGCTCTTCTCCACCAGCGCCGACGGCTGGACTTGCGGCACACCGGTCGCCGACATCCTCGACCGCGGCCTGCTCGCGATCGGCATGAACGGCGAACCGCTGCCCGTCGAGCACGGCTTCCCCGCCAGGATGGTGGTTCCTGGCCTCTACGGGTACGTCTCGGCCACGAAATGGGTCGTCGA
Source organism: Kibdelosporangium aridum (assembly GCF_900176515.1). Taxonomy (GTDB): domain Bacteria; phylum Actinomycetota; class Actinomycetes; order Mycobacteriales; family Pseudonocardiaceae; genus Kibdelosporangium; species Kibdelosporangium aridum. The sequence continues at coordinate 855,670 of NZ_FWXV01000002.1, read as the reverse complement.
CATCGAGTTCACCACCTTCGCCGACAAACAGGCGTACTGGCTCGAACGGGGCTGGGCCGCACGTGGCCCGATCAAGACCCAATCCCGCATCGACACCCCACGCGGCTCGGCGCAAGCGGGCAAGGTGACCGTCGGCGGAGTCGCGTGGGCGCAGACCCGCGGCATCGCGAAGGTCGAAGTCCGTGCCGACGGGCGGGAATGGATACCTGCGCGGCTGGCCACGGAGGTGAGCCTGGACACGTGGCGAATGTGGGAAGCAGACCTGGAGCTGGCGCCGGGCGAGCACACGCTCCAATGCCGTGCGACGGATCAAACGGGCTACACGCAGACCGATGTGATCGCCGACCCCGTCCCGGACGGCGCGACCGGCTGGCACACGGTGACCATCAGCGTGCGCTGACCTGCACCGACCGCCGTCCCCGGCAGCCACCCACCCGAGTGAACTTCGAGCGAAAGGACCGTTCGCGCGGCCATCACCCTTGCGAACCCCCAGCTCACCCCCCACCCCCGGTAGACTGGCAAGCGGGGAGCCCCCGGGAGTGGTGGGGGCTGCGCTGGGGGCGCATCTCTTCGCGGAAATGGGCTTGGAGCTGCGGGTTCTTTGGTTGGTCGGGGGATGGTGGCGTGGGGCATTTTTCGAGCTTGGTCGCGGGACGCCGTCGCATCGGGCGCGCGGGCTTGGTCGCGGCCGCGTCACACCCCTCCAAAGCGGCCCGCGAGGTGTTCGACTGTCCGGATGCGGCGGGGTTGGTTCGGGATGATTCCGATGCCACATCGAGGCCACAACACTGTCACCGAACCCTGGGCGGATGCATGCGATGGCGAGTTGCCCTTAAGAGTCCCTCATGTCACATTCCGCGGACGGCTTGGCCGGGGGATGCTCATCCAATGAGGTCCCTGGGCCGCTTGTCTGCGGGACGCGGTGTGAACCGCGTCAAGCCCAGTTCCAGCCACTTTGTGCATTCGTTCACAAATGGCTACCGTAAGCACATCACGCCGGACGCCTTCCAGTCTCCGGTGGTCGTGCGAACAGTCCGGGTTTCGGTGAGGAGTAGCAGCGTGGCGGCAGCGCGTGGGCATCGTGGCGGTGACCGGGAAGCTGCACCCAACGCAGCCGAAGTCACCATGCCGATCCCGCCTGTCTCAGACACCCCCATGCAGCGGGCGCGTGCCATCCCTGAGGCGGCCGTCGCCCGGCTCGCGGTTTATCTCCGTGTTCTCTCCGGAATGGCCGAGCAGGGCATCGTCACCCTTTCCTCCGAAGAGCTCGCCGCCGCTGCTGGTGTGAACTCCGCCAAGCTGCGCAAGGACCTTTCCTACATCGGTTCCTACGGCACGCGTGGCGTCGGTTACGAGGTCAGCGTCCTCGTCGACCAGATCGAACGGATCTTGGGCCTCACCCGCAGCCACAGCGTCGCGGTGGTCGGAATCGGTAACCTCGGACATGCCCTCGCCAACTACGGCGGGTTCCCGAGCAGGGGGTTCCCAGTGGCCGCGCTCTTCGACGTCGACCCCGATCTCGTCGGGGTGCCCGTCGGCGGCCTCCCGGTCAGCCACATCGACGACATCCCCAAGGTCTGCGCCGAGCGGGAGATCTCCATCGGCGTGATCGCCACGCCGCCCGCGGCCGCGCAGGCCGTATGTGACCGTCTGGTCGCCGGGGGTGTCGCGAGCATCGTGAACTTCGCACCCGTCGTGCTCCAGGTTCCCGACCACGTCGAGGTCCGCAAGGTCGACCTCGCGGTCGAACTTCAGATCTTGTCGTTCCACGTCGCGCGCAGGGCGGACAGCATGAACGTCAACGGGTCGGCATTGGGCGATGTCGACGGGGTGGTGATCGGCCGATGAGTGTCCTCGCGGTTGGGCTTTCCCATCGCACCGCGGACGTCGACCTGCTCGAGCGGGTGGCAGTACCCGCCGAGAAGACCGACAAGGTGCTCGCCGACCTGCTGCAGTGCGCGAACATCTCCGAGGCGATCCTCGTCTCGACCTGCAACCGGGTCGAGATCTACGCCGTCGTCGAGGCGTTCCACGGTGGCCTGTCCGATGTCGTCGACGTGCTGTCCCGGCACTCCGGTCAGCCGACGGCTTCGCTGTACCGCCACTTGTACGTGCACTACGCGGGCGCTGCCGTCGAGCACCTTTTCACCGTCGCCGCGGGTCTTGACTCGATGGTCGTCGGCGAGGCGCAGATCCTCGGCCAGGTGCGCTCGTCGTACAACATCGCGCGCGAACAAGGAACTGTCGGCCGCGTTCTGCATGAGTTGACGCAGAAGGCTTTGCGCGTCGGCAAGCGGGCCCACTCGGAGACCGATCTCGACCAGGCCGGTGGCTCGGTCGTCTCGGAAGCCTTGTCGGACGCGGAAAGCGTGCTGAACGGTCTCGCCGGGCGGAAAGCGCTCGTCGTCGGCGCCGGTTCGATGGGCGGCCTGTCCGTCGCCGCGCTCAAGCGTGTGGAAATCGGCGAAGTCGTCATCGCGAACCGTTCGCGTGCCAACGGTTCCCGGCTGGCGAACACCCTCGTCGATGACGGCATCCCGGCGACCGCTGTGGGGCTTGAGAACCTTGAGCGGCACATCGCCGACGCGGATGTTGTCGTCTCGTGCACGGGCGCGGTGACCGCGGTCATTCGCCAGGCCCACATTCTCAAGCGCGACAAGCCTTTGGTCATCTGCGACCTCGGCCTGCCGCGTGATGTCGAGCATGGCGTCGGTGACATCGCCGATGTCACGGTCGTCGACTTGGAAAGCCTGCAGCGGCGTCTTGCCGACGCGCCGAGCGGCCAGGGTGCCGCGTGGGCCGCGCGCATCGTCGCGGAGGAAGTCCAGGCGTACCTTGCCGCGCAGCGGTCCGCGGAGGTCACTCCGACTGTCACGGCGTTGCGTCGCCGTGCCGCCGAAGTGGTCGACTCCGAACTGCTCCGGCTCGACTCGAAGCTGCCCGATTTGGACGGTGCGGTGCGTGATGAGCTCGCCCGCACGGTCCGACGTGTTGTGGACAAGCTGCTGCACACCCCGACCGTGCGGGTCAAGCAGCTCGCCGCGAACCCCGCTGGCGCCGGTTACGCCGACGCGCTGCGCGAGCTGTTCGCACTCGACCCGGCGAAGCCGGACGCGATCACGAAGTCCCATGTGGACGGTGAACTCTGAGATGAAGCGGACCATCAGGATCGGGACCCGCGGCAGCGCATTGGCGTTGACGCAGACCCGTATGGTCGCCGACGCGCTTGAGCGTGATGGCGACGTGCACGTCGAGATCGTCACCGTGTCGACGCCCGGTGACCGGTCGGACAAGCCGATCGCGGAGATCGGTGTCGGCGTGTTCACGTCCGCCCTGCGCGACGCGCTCGCCGACGACGAAGTGGACGTCGCCGTCCACTCCTACAAGGACTTGCCCACCGCGCCGGACTCTCGGCTCGCACTCGCGGCCGTGCCGCAGCGCGAGGATCCGCGGGACGCGTTGGTGGCGCGGGACGGGTTGACGCTCGGAGAGCTGCCGCCCGGATCGACCGTGGGCACGGGTTCCCCGCGCCGGGCTGCCCAGCTGGAAGCGCTGGGCCTCGGGCTGCGAATCGTCGGCCTGCGGGGCAATGTGGACACTCGGGTGCGCAAGGTCACCGACGGCGAACTGGATGCGGTCGTCCTTGCCAAGGCGGGTCTTTCCAGGCTCGGCCGCCTCGACGTGATCACCGAGGTGCTCGAGCCGATCCAGATGCTGCCCGCGCCCGCGCAGGGTGCGCTCGCGGTCGAGTGCCGTGTCGACGACGTTGACGTCGAACACCTTCTTCGCTCCATTGTGGACGATCAAGCCACCAGGGCTGCTGTAGCCGCTGAGCGGGCCATGCTGGCCAAGCTCGAAGCCGGATGCAACGCGCCCGTTGGCGCACTGGCCGATGTCGTGGAGGACCTCGACGACGACGGGCGCGTAGTGATGCGCCTGTCGTTGCGTGGCGTCGCCGCGGTTTACGCGAAGGACGAGGACGGCAACCCCGTCGTCGTCGATCTGCTTCGCGCCTCGGCCACTGGTGACCTGACCGCTGCCGAGCAGCTTGGCCGTGACTTGGCCGCGGAACTGCTCGACCTCGGCGCCGGTGTGCTGTCCGGCCCCGAGAGCCGTAGTTGATGGGAAGTGCCCTGAAATGACGACCAATGCACGTAAGGCCCCTGGCCGCGTCGCATTCGTAGGCTCCGGCCCCGGGGACGCCGGGCTGCTGACGGTTCGCGCACGCGAGCTGATCGAGCGTGCCGAGCTTCTCGTGACCGACCCCGATGTGCCGGCCGGTGTACTCGCGTACGCCAAGGCCGACGCGGAGGTGCGGCCTGCCGTCGGCCAGCCCGCCGACGTGGCCAAGGACCTGGCGAACGAGGCGAAGGCTGGGCGCTCGGTCGTCCGGTTGGTCGCCGGTGACCCGTTGACGCAGACCGCGGTGGTCGCCGAGACGCAGGCGGTCGCCAAGAGCACCACTGCGTACGACGTCGTGCCTGGAGTGCCTGCGGGCACTGCGGTTCCGGCGTACGCGGGTGTCGCGCTCGGCTCGCAACACACCGAAGTGGACGTTCGCGGCACGGTCGACTGGGCAGGCCTGGCCGGTGTGCACGGCCCGCTTGTGTTGCACGCCAGCGCAAGCCACCTCGCCGAGGCCGCGTCTTCGTTGGTGGAGCACGGTCTTGCGCCGCAGACCCCGGTCGCCGTCACTTCCGACGGCACGGGTTCGTCGCAGCGCACCATCGACACCACGCTCGCTTCCCTTGCCGCGGACGCGGGTGAGCTCGTCGGGCACCTGATTGTCACTGTGGGACAAGAGGTTGCCGGGCGCTCCAAGCTGTCGTGGTGGGAGTCCCGCGCGCTCTACGGCTGGAAGGTCCTGGTGCCGCGCACCAAGGACCAGGCGCAGGAGATGAGCGAGCGGCTGCGGATCCACGGCGCGATCCCCTCCGAGGTCCCGACCATCTCCGTCGAGCCGCCGCGCAGCCCGGCGCAGATGGAGCGTTCGGTCAAGGGCTTGGTGGACGGCCGCTACCAGTGGGTCGTTTTCACCTCGACCAACGCGGTTCGCGCGGTGTGGGAGAAGTTCTCCGAGTTCGGTTTGGACGCTCGCGCGTTCTCCGGCGTGAAGATCGCTTGTGTGGGTGAGTCCACCGCGGCCCGCGTGCGGTCGTTCGGCATCATCCCCGAGCTGATCCCGTCGGGTGAGCAGTCCAGCGAGGGCCTGCTCGCGGACTTCCCGCCGTACGACGACATTCTCGACCCGGTCGACCGGGTTCTGCTGCCACGGGCCGACATCGCCACCGAGACGCTGGCGGCCGGCCTGCGTGACCGCGGCTGGGAGATCGACGACGTGACGGCGTACCGCACGGTCCGCGCCGCGCCGCCGCCCGCCGAGACCCGCGAGATGATCAAGACCGGTGGCTTCGACGCGGTGTGCTTCACCTCGTCCTCCACGGTCCGCAACCTCGTTGGTATCGCAGGAAAGCCGCACGCTCGCACGCTCGTTGCCTGCATCGGCCCGAAGACCGCGGAGACCGCGCGTGAATTCGGCCTGAGGGTTGACGTTCAGCCCGAGGTGCCGCAGATCCCGGCGCTGGTGGACGCTCTCGCCGAGCACGCGGCCCGGCTGCGTGCCGAGGGCGCGCTGCCCCCGCCCCGGAAGACGAAGCGGGCGCGTCGCTGATGTTCCCGAGTCATCGGCCCCGTCGGTTGCGCCGCACTGCGGCGCTCCGGCGGATGGTGAGTGAGACGACGCTGCGGCCGGAGCAGATGATCCTGCCGATGTTCGTGAAGGAAGGACTGACCGAACCGGTCGCCCTGTCCTCCATGCCCGGCGTGCTCCAGCACAGCCGTGACTCACTGCGCAAAGCCGCTGTCGAAGCCGTGCAGGCCGGTGTCGGCGGCCTGATGTTGTTCGGTGTGCCGGAGAAGCACGACGCGGTCGGCTCGGGCGGGACGGACCCGGACGGCATCCTGAACGTCGCACTGCGGGACGTGTACTCAGAAGTCGGCGACAGCACAGTGATCATGTCCGATCTGTGCCTGGACGAGTTCACCGACCACGGACACTGCGGCGTCCTCGACGCGCACGGCAACGTGGACAACGACGCGACCCTGGAGATCTACGCCGAGATGGCGGTCGCCCAGGCCAGCGCCGGAGCCCATGTGCTCGGCCCGAGCGGGATGATGGACGGCCAGGTCGGCGTGATCCGCGGCGCACTCGACGATGCGGGCTTCCAGGACACCGGCATCCTCGCCTACTCGGCGAAGTACGCCTCGGCGTTCTTCGGCCCGTTCCGTGACGCGGTGGACTCGCAGCTCAAGGGCGACCGCAAGGCATACCAGCAGGATCCGGGCAACGTCCGTGAGTCGCTGCGCGAGGTCCAGCTCGACCTGGCCGAAGGCGCGGACATGGTGATGGTCAAGCCCGCGCTGGCGTACCTGGACGTGATCAGGGCGACCGCGGAGATCTCGGACGTCCCGGTGGCCGCGTACCAGGTTTCCGGTGAGTACGCGATGATCGAGGCGGCGGCCGCGAACGGCTGGCTCGACCGGCGGCGCACGATCACCGAAACGCTCACGTCGATCCGCCGCGCGGGGGCCGACATCGTGCTCACGTACTGGGCAGTCGAGGTCGCAGGCTGGCTGCGCGAGGGCTGAGGGTAGCGTTCGTGGTGTGACGAGTTCAGGCAAATCGGACCCGACGCCGACGATGGCGCCGCGGATCGTCAACGTGGCGTTCTGGCTGACCATCGTGGGCTTCAGCATTCTGATCCTGGTCGCCGCCCTCGCGCTCGCGCTGAAGGACCAGTCCATCACGCTGGCGATCGAGAGCCAGGCGCAGCGGCCGGCGGACCAGCGGATTTCACCGGAGCAGATCAGGCAGGGCATCAACGTCGGTGTCTGGCTGAACCTCGCGTTCGCGGTCATCATCGGCCTGCTCGCGGCCTACATGGTTCGGCAGGTGCGGGCGGGTGACCGCAAGTCCAGGTTCCGCTTCACCATCCTGGCGATCCTGTTCGTGCTGCTGCAGTTGCTGCTGCACGGCCTGAACATCCCACTCATCCCGCTGGCGGGCATTCTCTGCGTGCTGACGTCGGTGGGTTTGTTGTTCTCCGGCACGTCGACCCGTTTCCTGAGCGAGGAGTAGGAGTTCGTCCCGTGTCCGACCCGCTCTTCCCCGCCCCGAAGCACACCCCGCCTGAGCAGAAACCGCCCAAGCCCGCGGTGCCCAAGGAAGTGAACATCGCCTTCGCGGTCTGGGTGCTGTCCGCTGTGGTGTCCGCCGTGCTGCAGGCCGTGGACGCGGACGTGTTCGTCCAGCAGTTCGTGCAGCAGTCCGCCGGCCGTCCGGAGGCGCAGCTGCCGCCGAGCACGATCAAGACGATGTTCTACTTCGCGCTCGGGGTGGTCGCCCTGCTGATGGTGCTGTTCGCGTGGCGGATGCGGGCGGGACGCAACTGGGCGCGGATCCTGCTCACCGTGTTCGCCGTTTTCGGCCTGCTCACCCAGGCCTCCGCGGTCGGCATGACGTCGGTGGTCGGGCTGGTCTCCGTGGTGATCACGGCCACCGGGCTGGTGTTCATGTTCATGCCGCCGTCCAACGAGTACTTCCGCCAGTTCCGCAAGGTGCCGCCGCGGCGATGAGCGGACCGGTCTTCTACGCCGAACCCGGTTCCACCTGGTGGCCGGTGTTGTGGGGACCGATTTTCGCCCTGGTCGGCGCGATCGTCGAGTGGACGACCGGGCCGGTGCACGTTGTCGCATGGGTGATCGTGGCGTTCCTGTTCGCCGGTGCCGCCGCGGTCTGGGTGCAGGCCAGGCGCAAGATCTGCTCGGTCGAACTGACCCACCTGGTCCTGCGGCAAGGCCGTGAGGAGCTGCCGCTCGAGCAGATCGCCGCGGCTGACGACGAGGTCGGAACGCCGATGGCCGCTCGTGTTCTCGGTGGTGGCCTGACTGTGCCGCGCAAGTTCGAGTCCGTTCCGGTGAAGCTGCACGACGGCACGACAGTGCTCGCGTGGGCCAAGGACGGCGAGGCGCTGCGGGCTGCCCTGCGCGAGCGAATCGACTCGTGAGAAGCTGCATGATGTGACTGCCCAGCCGAAGACCGCCCCGGAGCAGGAACCCGAGCTCCCGGCGCTGCCGCCGGTGCGTGCGAAGCTGAACCAGCCGAAGCGTGCGCTCGTCGCCGCGGCGGAGGTGCTGGTCGCCGCCGGGCTGATCTGGCTGGCTTTCTACCTGTGGCCGAAGGGCGTCGCGACCATCACCACAGTGCTGGACGACGGCCGCACGCTGGTGTCGCACCGGTACTACGGGCACTGGATGTCACTGGCGATCTTCTCCGGCACTATCGCGGGTGTGCTGGTGGTCGATGCCATCCGCCAGCTCGTGCTGGCCGCTCGCGCGAGGCCCAAGCACCGGGCCTGATCTCCTCCCAGCCAACTCCCAGGTTGCTTCCAGCAAGCTGGGAACTGCCGCGTCGAGCATTGCCTGCATGAGACGCGGACGCCGTGCGTGGTTGATCAATGGGGTACTCGTGGTGGCTCTGGTCGCCGCGGGCTGGGGTGCGTACACCTTCTTGTGGCCGAGTTCGAACGCGGCAACGCCGACTGGCGTCCGATCCGTCGCGGCGACCCGGACCGATGTCGTCGAGACTGTTTCGGCTGCGGGCAGCGTGGAAAGCAGCTACACCGGGACCGCGGATTTCGCTGCGAGCGGCACGATCACGCAGATCAACGTCAAAGTCGGTGACACCGTCAGCAAAGGCCAGCAATTGGCCAAACTGGACGATTCGCAGGCCAAGCTGCAGCTCGCGGCCGCCAAGTCCAGTCTGAGCGCGGCCAAGGAGAACCTGGCCAACGCGTCGGAAACCACCACGACTCAGCAGGGGCAGTCGTCGCAGCAGCAGAGCACGAAGTCGTTGCAGGCCCAGGTGGATCAGGCCGAGGTCAACGTGGACCAGGCGCAGGAAGCGGTGAACGCGACCACGTTGACCGCACCCGGCGACGGGACGGTGACCGCGATCAACGGAACCGTCGGCCAGAAAACCGGTTCGTCGTCCGGAGGTTCCACAGCCAACAACGGGTCCGCCAACTCGGGGAACTCGTCCACGTCCGCTTCGTCCGGGTTCATCACGATCACGAACCTGGCGAGCCTGCAGGTCAAAGCGAACCTCGCGGAGATCGACGTGGCCAAGGTCAAAGCGGGCCAGGACGCCACGGTCACGTTGAACGCCATGCCGGACACGCCGCAGGCAGCCAAGGTGTCCGCGATCGACCTCACAGCCACGACAGGCTCGAACAATGTCGTGACCTACGGCGTGACCCTGACGCTGAACACACCGCCCGCTCAGTTGCGGCCTGGTCAGTCCGCGAGCGTGGCGATCACGGTCGCCAAGGCCGCTGACGCGATCGCGATCCCGTCGGCCGCGATGCGCACGGTCGGCACGACGCACACAGTGAACCTGCTGGTGAACGGCCAGGAGACCAGCCGTGCGATCGAGATCGGCGTGCGCAGCGAGTCCTTGGTGCAGGTGACTTCCGGGCTGAACGTCGGCGATCAGGTCGTTCTGCCCACGGCTCCGGCCACCAGCAACCAGCAGGAACGCGGTGGTGGCAGCTTCGGCGGTGGCGGTCTCGGCGGCGGCGGTGTCCGGATCCAGCAGCCTGGTGGCGGCGGCGGGACAGGGCGATGAAGCCGGTCATCGAAGTCAGCGCGTTGCACAAGACTTACGGCAGCGGCGAAACCGAGGTGCACGCGTTGCGCGGCGTGGATCTGGCCGTGTGGCCCGGCGAATACCTCGCGATCATGGGCGCGTCCGGTTCAGGCAAATCAACTCTGCTGAACGTACTCGGCTGCCTGGACGTGCCGACCCGCGGAACGTACAAACTGGACGGAATCGACGTCGGTGATCTCAACGAACGTCAGCTTTCCCTGGTGCGCAACCGGAAGATCGGCTTCGTCTTCCAGTCCTACAACCTGGTTCCCCGAACGTCCGCGATGTCCAATGTGGAGCTGCCGCTCGTCTACGCCGGTGTCGGCCGAAAGGAACGACGCGAGCGAGCCATGGCAGCCCTGGAAATGGTCGGTCTCGTCGACCGGGCCGGGCACAAGCCCAACCAGCTGTCCGGTGGCCAGCAACAGCGGGTCGCGTTGGCGCGTGCGCTGGTGACCGGGCCGGCGATGGTGCTGGCCGACGAGCCGACCGGAAACCTGGACAGCGAAAGCACCGACGAGGTGCTGGCGGTGTTCGACCGGCTCAACCGAATCGGCCGGACGATCGTGATGATCACGCACGAGGACCACGTCGCCGGGCGCGCGGCTCGCATGGTCCGTGTCTCCGACGGCCAGATCGTCGAAGACACGTCACAGTGGCGCAGGACGGGAGCGCTGACGTGAAGTTCGGTGAAGTCCTTCGATTCGCCCTGCGCGGGCTCGCGGCGAACAAACTCCGTTCGGGGCTGACGACCCTCGGCATCATGATCGGCGTCGCTGCCGTGATCCTGCTTGTCGCTGTGGGCAGTGGGGCGTCGGCTTCGATCGAACAGAGCATCGCCGGCCTGGGCACCAACGTGCTCACGGTGTCGCGCGCCGGTGGGCAGAACGCCAACGCGCGGCCGTTGACCGTCGAGGACGCCAAGGCTTTGGTCGATCCCCTTGGCGCGCCTGACATCAAGGCCAGTTCGCCCGTGGTCTCGACTCCGGTCACGGCGGTCTACCAAGGCACCAGTTACGAAGTGCCGCAACTGATCGGCACGAACCCGGAGTACTTCTCGACGTCGAACAGCGCGCTGGCTTCCGGTTCGTTGTTCACCGCCGACGACGTGACTGCGGGCCGCAAGGTCATGGTCCTCGGCCCGACCACGGCACAGGAGTTGTTCGGCAACGCCGATCCGGTCGGCAAACAGGTGCTGGCCAACAACATCCAGTTCACCGTGATCGGCGTGCTGCAGTCGAAGGGCTCGTCTGGCCTGAACAACGCCGACGACACGGCGGTCGCGCCCTTGACAGCCGTGCAGAATTCGCTGACCGGCTACGGCCAGGTGAATCAGATCCTCGTACAGGCAACGAGCGCCGAGTCGATGTCAGCGGCGCAAGCCGAGATCACGGCGATCCTGACCGCACGGCACCGGATCTCGGCGAACCAGACCGCGGACTTCCGCGTGCTGAGCCAAGAACAGCTGCTGGCGACGCGCACGACCGCGACCGAGACGTTCACCGTGTTGCTGGCCTCAGTGGCCGCGATTTCCTTGCTGGTCGGGGGAATCGGCGTCACGAACATCATGTTGGTGACGGTGACCGAGCGGATCCGGGAAATCGGGATCCGCAAAGCGATCGGCGCGACCCGCGGCGTGATCCTCGGGCAGTTCCTGACCGAGGCGACCCTGCTGAGTCTTTTCGGCGGCGCGCTCGGCGTCGCCGCGGGCGTGGTCGGCAGCCAGTTCACCATCGCCGGGATCACACCGGTGGTCGTCCCCGGGTCGATCTTCCTCGCATTCGGCGTGTCCGCACTGATCGGCCTGTTCTTCGGCAGCTACCCGGCGGGCAGGGCCGCCTCACTGCGCCCGATCGAAGCCCTGCGTCACGATTAGGAGAGAGTTGATGACCGAACAGCAGCAGAACCCGATCGCCACCCCGGTGCCCGGCGATCTTGACCAGGAGCTCACCCAGGCCAAACGCGGGCTGTCCAAGGTCACCATCGGCCTCGGCGTCGTAGTGCTCGCGCTCGTCGCGTTCTTCGGCGGCGTGTGGACGCACTCCGCGGTCGCGGGTTCGTCGGGTGGAACCGCCGCTCAGCAACCGCAACGATCCGGCGGCGGCATGCGTCTCGGACCTGGTCAGGGCGGCGGCCAAGGCGGCACGTTCCGCGGCGGCACGATGGGAACGGTCGACCGCATCGAGGGCAACACGATCTACGTGAAGATGCCCGACGGCACCGAGGTGAAGGTGACCACATCGGACAGCACCAAGGTCGAGACGACCGTCGACGGCAAGATGTCCGACATCACCCCGGGCTCGTCGGTGATGGTCCAGGGCGAGCGCACGGACGATGGCGTGACCGCGAACACCATCACCAAACGTCCGTCCTCATGACGGACTTATGACCCTGGCGCGCGGGCCCGCCTGTTCCCCGACATGCCCGTGCGTCAGGCCACATCCGGTCACCTGTAAGACTGAAGTTGTGAGCACAGGTGTTGAGCAGGTCAAGACCTCGGCCCAGTTGTTCGAGCGCGCGAGTGCCCTCATCCCCGGTGGGGTGAACTCGCCGGTCCGTGCGTTCCACTCCGTGGGCGGCACGCCGAGGTTCATGGTCAAGGGCGAAGGCACATATCTCTGGGACGCGGACGGCAACCGTTATGTCGACCTGGTGAGCTCCTGGGGCCCGATGATCCTTGGGCACGCGCACCCGAAGGTCGTCGAGGCTGTCCGGGAGGCCGCGATCAACGGGTTGTCCTTCGGTACGCCGACGGCCGGTGAGGTCGAGCTGGCCGAGGAGATCGTCAACCGGGTGCGGCCGGTGGAGCAGGTGCGCCTGGTCAATTCGGGCACCGAGGCGACGATGAGCGCGATCCGGCTGGCGCGTGGCTACACCGGCCGCTCGAAGATCATCAAGTTCGCTGGGTGCTACCACGGTCACGTCGACGCTCTGCTCGCCGAAGCGGGTTCAGGTGTCGCGACGCTGGGGCTGCCGACGACACCTGGTGTCACGGGTGCTCAGGCCAACGACACGATTGTGCTGCCGTACAACGACGTTGACGCGGTTCGCGCGGCGTTCGAGAAGCACGGCGACACGATCGCGGCCGTGATCACCGAGGCCGCGGCCGGGAACATGGGCGCCATCGCCCCGATCAACGGCTTCAACGAGGGCCTGCGTTCGCTCACCGCCCAGTACGGTGCCTTGCTGATCATCGACGAGGTGATGACCGGCTTCCGTGTGTCGAGCTCTGGCTGGTTTGGGCTGGAGGGTGTCGCGGGCGATCTGTACACGTTCGGCAAGGTGATGTCCGGCGGTCTGCCTGCGGCCGCGTTCGGCGGCAGCACCGAGATCATGTCCCGGCTGGCTCCGCAGGGCCCCGTCTACCAGGCCGGAACCCTGTCCGGGAACCCGGTCGCGGTCGCTGCCGGGCTCACCACGCTGCAGAACGCCGACGCCGCGGTCTACGAGAAGCTCGACGCGAACGCGCACCGTCTCGGCGGCCTGTTCACCGACGCGCTCACCGAGAAGAGCGTCCCGCACCGGGTGCAGTACGCGGGCAACCTGGTCAGCGTGTTCTTCACCGAAGACCTGGTCACCAACTACGACGCCGCCAAGAAGGCCGACACCTGGCGCTTTCCCGCCTTCTTCCACGCGCTGCTCGAACGCGGTGTCTACGCCCCGCCGAGCGCGTTCGAAGCCTGGTTCGTCAACGCGGCCCTCGACGACGAGGCGTTCAACGTCATCGCCGACGCCCTGCCCCACGCGGCCGCTGCTGCTGCGGAGGCGGTCAAGTGACCCGCACGATCGTCCACATGCTCCGCCACGGCGAGGTCCACAACCCGACGGGCATCCTGTACGGCCGTATCCCCGGTTTCGGCCTGTCCGACCTGGGCCGACGGCAGGCGCTGACGGTCGCGGAGTTCCTCAAGGACCGTGACATCACGTATGTCGTGTCCTCGCCTCTTCAAAGAGCCCAGGAGACCGCGGCGCCGATCGTGGACTCGCACCAGCTCGAGGTGGCCACGGACGACCGGCTGATCGAGCCGACCAACGTCTTCGAAGGACAGCTGGTTTCTGTCGGTGCGGGCTCGCTGCGGTCGCCTAAGCACTGGAAGCACCTGATCAACCCTTTTCTGCCGTCGTGGGGCGAGCCGTACCTGCAGATCGCCCATCGCATGCTCGGTGCCGCGCATCGTGCGCGGGCGGCGGCCGAAGGCCATGAGGCGGTGTGCGTGTCGCATCAGCTGCCGATCTGGACATTGCGGCGGTTCCTCGAGGCCAAACGGCTGTGGCACGACCCGCGGCGCCGTGAGTGTTCGCTGGCGTCGTTGACCAGCCTGGAGTTCGAGGACGAGCGGCTGGTGCGGATCACGTACCAGGAGCCTGCCGGTGCCACCGACCCGAAGGTGACAGGCGCATGAGGAAGTTTCTCGCGATCGCGGCGGCCCTCGCGGCCGTCGCGGGGTGTTCGACCGGGACGGACGCGGTCGTGCGCGGCACGGAGTTCGACTTCGTCGCGCCCGGGGGCAAGCTGGAGATCGCCTACGAGGGCGCCGACCGCAAGAAGCTGCCCGAGCTGACCGGCGAGAGCCTGCTCGAAGCGGGCAAGCAGATCAAACTGTCCGACTACGCAGGCAAGGTCGTGCTGATCAACATCTGGGGTGCGTGGTGCCCGCCGTGCCGCGCCGAGGCCCCTGAGCTGCAGAAGCTGTACGACGAGAACAAGGACAAGGGCGTGCAGGTGCTGGGCATCGACGTCCGTGACGACAGCCGCAGCCAGCCCGAGGACTTCATGCGTGACCGGGACCTGACCTACCCGTCGATCTACGACCCGGGCAGCCGGTCCCTGCTGGCCCTCAAGGGCTATCCGCGCAACGCCGTGCCGAGCACGATCATCCTGGACAAGCAGCACCGGGTGGCGCAGGTGTTCCTGATCGGCAAGCTGAAGTCCGATCTGGAGCCGATCGTCCAGAAACTCGCGGCCGAGCCGGCCTGAGCGATGTGACCAGGGACCTAGGTCCCGGGTGCCGGTTCCTGGCCTGTCAAGGGCCGTGCATACCCTCTAATGCGTGAATCCGACCGAGATCGCGGTGTCGGGGCCGTTGCTGTTCGCCAGTGGCCTCTCCCTGCTCGCAGGGATGATCTCGTTCGCATCGCCGTGTGTGGTGCCGCTGGTGCCCGGCTACCTCGCCTACCTGGCGGCTCTGGTCGGCGCGGACGCGCCCGCGGTCAAGGCGGATGAGCAGACCAAGCGCGGCCGGTACCGGGTGCTCGGCGCGGTCGGCCTGTTCATCCTCGGGTTCACCGTCGTCTTCACCATCACTGTCGGCGGCCTGGTGTGGCTGTCGGACCAGTTGCTGATCAACGAGGACGTGCTGCAACGCGTCGGCGGCCTGGTGATGATCCTGATGGCACTGGTGTTCATGGGCCTGGTGCCCAAGCTGCAGAAGGACCTCAGGTTCCACAAGCTGCCGCGTGGCGGGCTGGTCTCGGCTCCGATCCTCGGCGGGATCTTCGGCCTCGGCTGGACGCCCTGCATCGGGCCGACCCTGTCGGGCGTGCTCACCCTGGCGGCCAGTACAGGCGGATCGAGCGCACGGGGGATCCTGCTGGTCCTCGTCTACTGCGTCGGTCTCGGCGTGCCGTTCCTGCTGATCGCGCTGGGCGCGCGGTGGGCCGTGCGGGCGACCGGCTGGCTGCGTGAAAACGGCCGCAAGGTCCAGATCTTCGGTGGCGCGTTGATGTTCGCGGTCGGCGTGCTGCTGATCACGGGCCTGTGGGGCGAGGTCATCGCCTGGATGCGCTACGCCTTCATCTCCGACACGGAGTTGCCGCTGTGATTCCGTTCCTGCGCAACACATGGCGTGGTCTCACGTCGATGCGGACGGCCCTGATCCTGCTGTTCCTGCTCGCTTTGGCGGCGCTGCCCGGAGCGTTGCTGCCGCAGCGGACGTTGAACGCCAACAAGGTCGCGGACTACATCGCCGAGCACGGCTGGTGGGGCAGGCTGCTCGACCAGCTGCAGTTCTACAACGTCTACGCCAGCGTGTGGTTCTCCGCGATCTACCTGCTGCTGATGATCTCGCTGGTCGGCTGCCTGTTGCCGCGGACGTTCGAGTATGTGAAGGCGTTGCGCACCAAGCCGGTGATCACGCCGCGCAACCTGAGCCGGATGCCGCACCACAGCGAGTCCACTGTGGACAAGTCAGCTGACGAGGTGGTCGCGCAGGCGACCAAGGCGCTGTCCGGCTGGCGCAAGGTGGAGCGGGAAGAGGAGAACGGCGCCCGCACGATCTCCGCCGAACGCGGCTACCTGCGGGAGACCGGCAACCTGGTCTTCCACTTCGCCATGCTCGGGCTGATCATCGCGCTGGCGGTCGGCAAGCTCTACGGCTACGAGGGCCAGGTCATCGTGAAGGCCGACGGCAGCCAGGAGTTCTGCAACGCAGGCGTGCTGCCCTACGACTCCTTCCAGCCGGGACTGCTGGTCGACGGCACGGGCGGCTCGCCGTTCTGCATGAAGGTCAAGTCGTTCGACGTGAACTTCCTGGACTCCGGACAGCCGGATCTGTACCGGGCCAACCTGGAGTACCAGTCCGGGGCGGACCTGCAGACCGGCAAGTGGGAGAGCTACGGCCTGGAGGTCAACTCCCCGCTGCGCACCGAAGGCGACCGGATCTACCTGCTCGGCCACGGCTACGCACCGGTGTTCACGGTGACCTACCCCAACGGCCAGAAGCGCACCATGGACACCCAGTGGCGGCCGACGAACCAGACCACGCTGCTGTCGGAGGGCGCGACGAAGTTCGACCCGCCAGGGATCACGAACGCCGAAGAGCGCCGGACCAAGCAGATCGCAGTGACCGGGCTACTCGCCCCGACTGCGCGGCTGCACGGTTCGTTGCTCGACTCCAGCTTCCCCGACCTGCGCGACCCGATGGTCGCGGTGGATGTCCTGCGTGGCGACCTCGGCATCGACAACGGCCGTGGCCAGTCGATCTTCACGGTCGACCAGAACCTCGTCGACGACGGCAGGCTGAAGAAGGTCGCGCGGGAGAACCTCAAGCCAGGCGGCGAGATCACGCTCGACGACGGCACCGTGGTGCGGTTCGACGGCGTGAAGCGCTGGGTGTACTTGCAGGTCTCGCACGATCCCGCGCAGGTGTGGGTGCTGGTGTTCGCGATCGCGATCATCACGGGTATCGGGGCGTCGCTGATCATCAAGCGACGCCGGTTGTGGGTCCGTGTCGTGCCCGCGGCCGATGGCCGTACCGTGGTCGAGGTGGGCGGGCTCGCCCGCACTGACCAGGCCGGATACGGCGAGGAATTCGAACGGCTCTCGGGTGCGGTAACCGGAGGGAAGAACTGATGGTCAACGAGACCCTTGCCCAGTTCGGTGACTGGACGTACGGCGCGACCGTCGTCGTCTACATCTTCGCGATGGCGCTCGCCCTGATCGAGCAGGCTTTCGGCCGGGTCAGGCCGAAACGTGCCGCCGCCCGCCAGCTCGCCACCGTCGGCGGCCCCAGCATCGCCGAGGAGCCACCCGCGCAGGCCATTGGGGCGCGGCCGAAGCGGGACCGGGCGGAGCGCTTCGGGCGGATGGGCGCCTCGCTGATGGTCCTGGGTGCGTTGCTGCACTTCAGTTCGCTTGTGCTGCGCGGCCTGGCCGTCGGACGGGTTCCGTGGGGAAACATGTACGAGTACATGTCCGCGGTCAGCCTCGTCGCGGTGGTCACGTGGCTCGTGCTGATGAGGAAGTTCCCGGTCCGCCGGTTGTCCGTGTTCGTGCTCCTGCCGATCGTGATCCTGATGTTCCTTGGCGGCACGGTGCTGTACTCCGAGGCCGCGCCGCTGCAGCCGGCGCTGCGCTCGTACTGGCTGATCGTCCACGTGGCCGCGGCGATCATCGCGTCCGGTCTGTTCCTGGTGCCCGGTGTGGCCAGCATCCTGTACCTGATCCGCAATCGTTATGACCACGATGCGACGAAGTTTGTCCGGCTCGGTGAGCGTTTGCCCGCTGCGGATGTGCTCGATCGGGTGGCATATCGGACCACGATCATCGCCTTCCCGATCTTCACGTTCGGTGTCATCTGTGGCGGAATCTGGGCCGAGGCGGCGTGGGGACGGTTCTGGGGATGGGACCCGAAGGAGACCGTGGCCTTCGTCGCGTGGGTGATTTACGCGGCCTACCTGCACTCTCGTGCCACCGCGGGGTGGCGTGGCGGCAAGGCGGCGTGGATCAACATCCTCGGATTCTCCGCGACGGTCTTCAACCTGTTCTTCGTCAACCTGGTGACTGTCGGACTTCACTCTTACGCGAACGGATGACCCGAACGAACGGGTAACCCCGTTCGACCTGCGCGCACAGCTACAGCTACCGTCGCAACGAGGTGGTCGAGGAGGTCTCGATCCTTGACGTCCGCAGGAGGGACACCGGGGTGACTGGACGCTACGACGACTCCGCTCAGCGGCCCGATGCCGCGTGGCAGCCGCCTAGCGGAGACAACCCTCCGGCCGATCACACCGCTGAGGACGAGACGGCCGCTGACCAACCCGAGCTGTACGTCGAGCCGTCCACCGACTCGGCGCCGTACCCGTCGTCGCCGAGCGACGCGAGCGAGTCCGGGCAGCACAAGGTGGCCAGCGAGTCCGGCCCGCACCAGGTTCCCGGCGGCTCTGGGCCGTACCCGGTTCCTCCGGGTGGTTCCGGTCCGTACCAGGTTCCGCAGGGCGGTTCGGGTCCTTACCAAGTGCCCGGCGGCTCCGGGCCCTATCAGGTTCCGCAGGGCGGTTCGGGTCCGTACCAGGTTCCTCCGGGCGGGTCAGGCCCGTACCAGGTTCCCCAGGGTGGTTCCGGTCCGTACCAAGTCCCGCAGGGCGGTTCGGGTCCTTACCAAGTGCCTGGCGGCTCTGGTCCTTATCAGGTTCCGCAGGGTGGTTCGGGTCCGTACCAGGTGCCTGAGCAGCCGCAGGGATACCAGTACCCCCAGCCGTATCCGCCGCAGCAGCAGCCCGCGGCTCACCCGGTGCCGCACGACTTGGCCAGCTCCCGGCTGATCAAGCAAGAGAAGGCGAAGCCGCAGTCCGGCTGGCGCAAGGCCGTCTACAAGGCGACCGGCCACCTGATCAACATGGGCGAGAGCGCGGAGGACGTGCAGCGCCGTGAGCTGATCGCCCGGGTCAGCCAGCCACTGCGGGGCTGCTACAAGATCGCGATGCTGAGCCTGAAGGGCGGCGTCGGCAAGACCACCGTCACCACGACGCTCGGCTCGACGTTCTCGTCACTTCGGGGCGACCGCGTGATCGCCGTGGACGCGAACCCGGACCGCGGCACGCTCAGCCAGAAGATTCCGTTGGAGACAACGGCAACTGTTCGCCACTTGCTGCGCGACGCGAGCCGCGTGACGAAGTACAGCGACGTGCGCGCGTACACCTCGCAGGGCCCGAGCAGGCTGGAAGTGCTTGCCAGTGAACAGGACCCGGCAGTGTCGGAAGCGTTCAGCGAGGACGACTACCGGCGCACGGTCGCACTGCTCGAGCACTTCTACAACATCGTGCTGACCGACTGCGGCACCGGCTTGATGCACTCGGCGATGAAGGGCGTGCTGGACATCGCCGACTCGCTGGTGATCGTGTCGTCCGGGTCGGTCGACGGCGCTCGCAGCGCCTCGGCGACCCTGGATTGGCTTGACGCGCACGGCTATCGCAACCTGGTCGCCAGGTCGGTCGCGGTGATCAACTCGGTCCGGCCGAAGTCCGGCTCGGTCGACTTGGACAAGCTGGCCGCGCACTTCGGCGCTCGGTGCCGCGCGGTGTGCCGGATCCCGTTCGATCCGCACCTGGAAGAAGGTGCGGAGATCGAACTGGACCGGCTGGAGCACGCCACCAAGATGGCGTTGCTCGAGATGGCCGCTACTGTCGCTGACGACTTCGCCACCGTGCAGTAGCGCCTCGTGTCAGGCCGGCGGATCCTCGCCGGCCTTTTTGTTGCGTTCGTCCAACCCGCGCAAGAACTCCGGGTCGTCGTCGGGGGCGGCCACGCCGCGCTCCCGGCGTGCCGTGACGCCGGCTGCCTGCGCTCCGAACGCGCGCCACAGCAGTACCGCGACGGTCAACGCTCCGACCGCGGCGAGCAAATACAGCATGTCGCCACCTCCTCGAGTGTCAGTACCCGAGGTTAGCCCGTTCGTCCGACTTGCGCCGCCACCCCATGCAGGCGATGGCCGAATGTGACGGACAGTGGTATCAGTCGTTATGACTGGCTTCGGTGGTCAGCTCGGCCAGCAGGGTTTTCACCTCGGACTCACGGAACCGACGGTGCCCACCCGGCGTGCGGATCGAACCGATCCGTCCGGCGGTGGCCCAGCGGGTCACGGTCTTCGGGTCCACCCTGAACAGGGCGGCCACCTCTCCAGGGGTGAGCAGTCGTTCGCCGACGTGACCAATGGTGGCTGTCATCTCCGCCTCCTTACACAAATTCCAGGCGTTCCGGTCGCATCGTGTCATCTCACCCGTCGGGTACTCGAACGGCTAAGTAAAGGTAAAGAGGTAGTAAGGGGCAAAACGCCCACTCTGGACATTACCCCCTCTGACCAGCTAAGACAGGCAGAGCTCGTTGCCCTCCGGGTCCGCGATCGTGACCCAGTTGAACGGACCCTGCGATCCGCGGTGCAAAATTTTTGCTCCGAGGGCGGTGAGCCTGGTCACTTCAGCCTCCCTGCGCTCGTCGCCGACCCTGATGTCGAGGTGGACCCTGTTCTTGCAGGTCTTGGCCTCGGGCACGAGCTGGAAGAGGATCCGGCGGCCCGACTCCGGGTGCAGGATGGCCTGGCCGACGCGCCAGACCAGCACGCCTTTGTGGGTCTTGGTGTCGGATTCCGAGGCTTTACCTTCGTCGACCATCTGCCGGATGAAGGCCTCCTTGCTGGGCTCGACGTCCCAGCCGATCGCCTCCGCCCACCAGTCGGCCAGCGTATGCGGGTCGGCACAGTCGATAGTCACCTGAAAGTCGTATGCCATGGCGGCGACCGTACTGCCGACTACCGACATTTCGCCGTGGTCGTAGGCTGCGTGCCGTGGACGACTTGGACCGCCGCATCATCAATGAGCTCAGGCTCAATGGCCGCGCCACATACGCGGAACTCGGCCGTCAGGTGGGGTTGTCCGCGTCGGCGGTGCACGAGCGGGTCGGCAAGCTCGAGACCAGCGGGGTCATCACCGGGTATCACGCGACGGTCGACCCGAGTTCGATCGGTCTCGGCGTCACCGCACTCGTCGGAATCCAGCCATCCGACAACGCCGAGGACAGCGAAGTCGCCATCAAGCTGGGCGAGTTGTCCGAGGTCGAGTCCTGCTGGGCGGTCGCGGGTGACGAGGCGTTCGTGGTGAAAGTCCGCGTCCCCACGGTCGACGAGCTCGAACGCACACTGGGGCGGCTGCGCCGGATCGACGGCGTCGCACGGACCCGCACCACGGTCGTGCTGTCCACGAGGTTCGAGGGGCGGCCGAACACCGTGACCGCCGAGTAGGCTGCGTGACTGTGGAAGCCCATTTCGGCAGGGACCTGGCGTTGTACACGGGGGCGCGGCTCGCGCTCGTCGCCGTCGTGACCGCGGTCCTCGTGCTGGTCAAGATCCCATTGCTTGTCGGGCTGGCCGTCGCCGTCGTGGTGGCGTTCCCGCTCAGCCTTGTGCTGTTCAAAGGCCTGAACCAGCGGGTCACCGCGGGCATGGCCGAGCGCGGCGCGGAACGTGCCCGGCTGCGCGCCGAACTCCGTGGCGACAAAGAGTCGTAGGGACTTCGATTTCCCGCCTGTCCCGTTCGTGGGGTGGACATGAAATACATGCTGCTGTTGCACGAACCGGACACCGACTGGACCGCGGTCCCCCAGCAAGAGCTGGACAAGGCACTCGCCGAGCACGCCGAGTTCATCCAGTACCTCACCGCACGCGGTCGCCCCTTCTCCGGCGAGGCGTTGCGGCCCTCCTACACGGCCACCACGCTTCGTCCGAAGGGCGATGACGTACTGGTGACCGACGGGCCGTTCGTTGAGCTCAAGGAGCACATAGGCGGCTTTTACGTGATCGAGGCGGACACCCTCGACGAAGCGATCGAGGTCGCCAAGCGCGCGCCGATGTGCTCGGGCGTGGAGATCCGGCCGATCTGGGACGCATGACCTTCGAGGCGGTGGAGCAGGCGCATCGGCGCGAGTGGGCCGCTGTGCTGGCCGCGACGATGCGCCTGACCCGTGACTTCGACGAAGCGGAGGACGCGGTCCAGGAGGCCTTCGAATCCGCCATGGCCGTCTGGCCGGAGGAAGGCGTCCCGCCGAACCCGGGTGGCTGGCTGACCACGACCGCGAAACGCAAAGCCCTCGACCGGATGCGCCGCGCGGACGCGTTGGCACGCAAGCTGCCGTTGCTTGTCGTGCCGGACGGTTCCCCCGAGGTGATCGAGGATCAGCGGCTGCGGTTGATCTTCATGTGCTGCCATCCCGCACTGGCGCTGAACGCACGGGTGGCGTTGACGTTGCGGTTGGTGTGCGGCCTGCCGACGAGTGAGATCGCCCACTTGTTCCTCGTGCCACAGGCGACCATGGCCGCGCGGCTGACCATGGCGAAGAAGAAGATCCGATCGGCCGGGATCCCGTTCCAGGTACCCGACGACCTCACGTCCCGGCTGCCTGCTGTGCTCGCCGTGGTCTACCTGGTCTACACCGCCGGGTCGACGGATCGCGCGCTGGAATTGGCTACGTTGCTGGAGTCGTTGCTGCCGTCGCCTGAGGTCTTCGGTTTACTGGCGTTGATCCGGCTCTCCGTGGCCCGCTCGGCTGCTCGGTTCGTTGATGGCAAGCCAGTTCCGCTCGCCGCGCAGGACCGCTCGTTGTGGGATCACGAAGCGATCGCCGCGGCTCTTCCCTTGGTGGAGAAGGCTTTGCGAGGCGGCGGGCCGTACGCATTGCAAGCCGCGATCGCGGCGTTGCACGCGTCGGCACCGACATATGCGGACACAGACTGGCCGCAAATCCTTGCGCTGTACGACGAATTGGTGGCGGTGTACCCGTCGCCCACTGCTGCCTTGGGTCGTGCGGTGGCGTTGGCTGAGATTGATGGCCCCGCAGCGGGTTTGGCCGAGGCCGACCGGCTTTCCGTTGACCTGGGCCACTATTACCTGCTGCACGCCGCCCGCGCGGAGTTCCTGCGTGCTCTCGGGCGTTGCCCGGAGGCGGCGGAAGCCGACCGGCTGGCGGCTTCATTGGCCCCGACCCCGGCCGAGGCTGCGTTCTTCAGGGAGCGCGTCGATTCGCGAGCCCGGCCATGATCAGTCAGGCTGGGACGGGTGTTGTGGCGAATTGTCCTATCTGTTGCTATCGCGACCGCGGCTGCCCTGCTGGCCGGTTGGCTGACAGGGGTGCTGGTTCGCTTCGTGGCGCGACGCCGCTACCGGCGGACCCTGACCAAGCTGCACGAGAACTGCCATAAGCCGTTCATGGCCGTGCTTGTGGTCGCGGCGAACTACATCGTGCTGTTCGAGTATGAAAACCGCTTCATCGCAGGCATCCGGCACGCGTTGCTGCTGGTGCTGATCGTGGTGGCGGCCTGGCTGGTGATCCGGGTCCTCTTCGTGATCGAGGACTTCGCACTGCAGCGGCTGAACATGGACGTCCCGGACAACCGGCGGATCAGACGGCTGCGCACCCAGGTCGCGTTGATCAGAAGACTGACCGGCGCGGCGATAACGATCATCGCCATCGCGTCGATGTTCATGACCTTCTCCGAACTGCGCACGCTCGGCGCGTCCCTGCTGGCCTCGGCCGGAATTGTCGGTGTGATCGCCGGTCTGGCGGCGCAGACGACGTTGACGAACGTCTTCGCGGGCATGCAGCTGGCCCTCACGGACTCCTTGCGTTACGACGATGTCGTTGTGGTGGAGGGAGAATGGGGCCGCATCGAGGAGATGACCCTGACGTACGTCGTGGTCCACCTGTGGGACGAACGCAGGCTGGTGCTGCCGACGACGTACTTCACCAAAACCCCGTTCCAGAACTGGACCCGCCACGAAACCCGCGTGATCGGCGCGGTCCAGTTGCACCTTGACTACCGCGCGCCGGTCGAGGTGCTGCGCGCCGAGGCCCAACGCGTCGTCGAATCCTCGGATCTGTGGGACCGGCGCGAATGGGTCCTCCAAGTCGTCGACTCGACCCAGCTGACCATGGTCGTACGGGTCCTCGCCTCCGCCGCGGACGCCCCGAGCGCATGGGATCTGCGCTGCGAGATCCGCGAGAAGCTGATCGTCTTCATGCGCGACAACTACCCGGAATACCTCCCGGGCGGCACTCAGCGAGTAATCACCCAGGAGTGACCTCACTCGACCAAAGCAAGGCAGCCCCACCCATCCCGGGGGCGTCCCCGATCCCATTCTATCGGGGTAATGCCTGGTCAAGGGGGTTACTCGCCGGTTGTGGACAACTGGATTTGCCAACGGACCGTTCGTGCGGAACAGCCGGGTCTGCGCCTACTGTGCATCCGTGACCACAGTCGATCGATGTTGTGAGACCACCCGGGACTGGGTGTGCGAGGCCGTGCGGATCATCGAGGCGGACGCCAACCGCAGCGCGGACACCCACCTGCTGACGTTCCCGCTCCCGGTGGAGTGGGGCGTGCGGCTCTACCTGAAGGACGAGTCGACACACCCGACCGGCTCGCTCAAGCACCGGCTTGCGAGGTCGCTCTTCCTCTACGCCCTGTGCAACGGGTGGATCACCAAGGGCACACCGGTCATCGAGGCCTCCTCCGGGTCCACCGCCGTGTCCGAGGCGTACTTCGCGCGTCTGCTCGACCTGCCGTTCATCGCGGTGATGCCCGCGTCGACGAGTACCGAGAAGGTCGCGTTGATCGAGCGGCAGGGTGGGCGCTGCCACTTCGTCGACGAACCGAGTGCGATCTACACCGAGTCGCGCCGCCTCGCGGCCGAGCTCAACGGGCATTTCATGGACCAGTTCACGCACGCCGAGCGGGCCACGGACTGGCGGGGCAACAACAACATCGCCGAGTCGATGTTCGAGCAGATGGCGTTGGAGCCGCATCCGGAACCGGCCTGGGTCGTCGTCGGGGCGGGCACCGGCGGCACGAGCGCGACCATCGGGCGTTACCTGCGGTACCGGTCGATGCGCACGCACCTTGCTGTCGTCGACCCGGAGCGGTCGGTCTTCTTCGACGCGTGGCGGGACACCTTGCCTGAGCTCACCGGTTGCCGTGGGTCACGGATCGAGGGCATCGGCAGGCCGCGGGTCGAGCCGTCGTTCGTCGGGCAGGTGATCGACCGGATGATCAAGGTGCCGGATGCCGCTTCCATCGCCGCGATCCGTTACGTCGAGCCGATTCTCGGCCGTCGCGTCGGCGGGTCGACGGGCACGAACCTGTGGGGAGCGTTCGAGGTGATCTCCGAGATGATCGCCGCGGGCGTGCAGGGCAGCGTGGTCACGTTGTTGTGCGACGGCGGCGAGCGGTACGGGCACACCTACTACGACGACGGCTGGGTGGCCGCGAACGACCTCGAACTTGAGCCGTACCACCGGGTCCTGGCCGACTTCTTCGAAACCGGCCGGTGGGCGTCATGACACGATCGCGGCAACCGTCGTCGCGACTGCCCAGATCAACATGGCGATCCCGGTGTCCTTGAGGACGGGGATCAACGCGGGCCCGACCGCTCCACTGTAGACAGCGCGGACGCTCGGCGAGACCTTCAGCGCCGCGAACAGGCCGAGCAGGAACCACGGGCTGGCAAGGAATGCGAGCACGAAGGTGACCACGAACGGGATCAGCGCGAGTACGGCGTAAAACGTCCGCGCGCCCTGATCGCCAAGGCGGACAGCCATTGTGCGCTTGCCGGACTCCGCGTCCGTCGGGCGGTCGCGCAGGTTGTTGGAGGCCAGTACCGCTGCGGAGAAGCAGCCGAGCGCGATCGACGCGATCACGGCGAGCCACGTAACCCGTCCTGTTTGGACATACAACGTGCCGAGAACCGGTACGGGACCGAAGAACAGGAACACCGCCAGCTCGCCGAGACCGACGTAGCCGTACGGGTTCTTGCCGCCTGTGTAGTACCAAGCGCCCAGCAGGCAGACGAAACCGACGGCGATCAGCCACCACTGGCCGCTGGAGATGACCAGTCCGAGCCCAGCCAGGCACGCGATGCCGAAGCACGCGAACGCGGCCGTCCGCACCGCCGCCGGTGGCACGAGACCCGAGCCGACCAGGCGCAACGGGCCGACGCGCTCGGTGTCCGTGCCGCGGATGCCGTCCGAGTAGTCATTGGCGTAGTTCACGCCGACCTGGAACGCCAGCGCCACGATCAGGGCGAGCAGCGCCTGCCACCACACGAACCCGTCGATCGCCACCGCCGCGCCGGCGCCGACCAGCACCGGCGAGATCGAGTTGGGCAACGTGCGGACTCGTGCGCCCGCCATCCACTGCGCGACTGTCGCCATACTGACAGTGTTGCAACTCAGCAGGTGACGGCGCCCGTGACCCCTGATACATACGCCTTGGCCACGTACCTGCCAGGCGCGATCCGCAGCCACCGGTCGCTCGTGCCCTGGCTGCCGGTCAGTTCCTCGCCCACGGTCTCGCACTCGACCCGTACCTGCGCAAGGTGCCCCGCGAGCCCGACGATCGGCGCGTTCGAGTTGGTGCCGCTGCGGACGTTCAACGTGTCGCCTGGCGTGCGGACATAGCCATGCGGGCCGGAGCCCGTCCACAGGTAGGTCACGGTCACCCACGCGTTGCCGGTCAGCTTCAGCGCGTCCCAGAACGTTCCGTCGCCGAGGTCGATACCGGCGGGATTGCGGACGTTCCGGCCGAACTGGTCAAGGCCGTTGTTGTACGCGTTCTGGTAGGCCGCTTGGGCTTGGGGCGTGCCCTGTGGCAGGTCCTGCCACTCCTGGCGCGGGTGGTTCCAGTAGTCGTCACGGGTGTTCCACGGGCCGACGTCCCACACCGGCGCCCACGCGCAGCGCCCGTTGGGCGCGCACACCTGGACGCTGTAGCTGCCTGTCTGTTTGGGCGACAGGCCGCGCCGGGACGGCAAGGCGGCGAAGTGGTCACGTTCGACGATGATGTGCCCGTTCGCGGTCTTCCCGCCCACGAGCCCCTCGCGAGTCGCGAACACGCGATACGACAGCGGTGTCGCGTTCGTCCTTGGTCGAATGGGGACGTGCCGCAGAGCAAGGCGCGCGCTGCGGACCTTTTCGTTGAATACCAAGCGAACCTGCACGGTCTTGGTGGACACGTCGAGCGTCCCCGTGTCGGTCCACTCAGTCCACCCGCCGTCCGGCAGCTTGCCTCGCAGGTCGAGCTGACCGCCGGAAACCGCGGCTGTGAAGGTGTTCACGGCCATCGGCAGCTCGGTCGGCGGATAGATGGCCATGCCCGTGTCGGCGGTCGAGATGCCGTCGGCGGTGCGGAAGACGCCCGTGCTTTCCTGGAGGTATTCGGCGAGCGGGACGTCGACCTCGAATTGAGTGCTGGCCAGAGCTGGAATGGCTGTCGCGGCTAGACAGACGGCAACTAGCGCAAATGCGCCCCAGCGTCTCATTCCGGCCGCCAGCATGAGGCTGTGCGAACACTGCTGGCGACGCTCGTGGGAGCGGTGATGAGCCTGGTCCCGTGGGTCGCGGGCCTGCTCACGCCCCGGATGGCGGTGACCTGTGGCGACACTTGGTCGTGCGTCTTCGCCTCGATGGGTGCCGCCGCTGTGGATCTCGTGTTCGCCGTGCTGTTCCCACTCGTGCTCACGCTGGCGTTCGTGCCGGTGCTGAGCTGGCTGTCGCTGCACTTGATGCGTGTCGAAGCGGCCGGGGTGATCACCACTGTCGCCGTGCTGCTCGTCCTGACCAGCTGGTTGGTTGCCAGACCAGCGGTTCCTTCGGTCGCCGCCACGATCATGTGGGCAGTGTGCTACCTCGTCGCCGAGGTGTCGGTCAGCTGGATCCGGGCGCGTCGCGCTCGATCGGGTTGAGTATCCGGCGTACCGCCGCCCGATCGACCTTTCCAGGGCCGCGCAGGGGCATCTCCTCGATCACTTTCAGCACCTTCGGCACCGCCGGAGCGCCGAGTTCGGCCCGTACGTGCCTGCGCAAGTGCTCGATGTCGACGTCGCCGACCACGGCAGCGGCCACGATCTGCCCCCACTCGGGATGGTCGAGCGCCACCACACAGGCCGCTTCGACGTGCCGTTCCAGCAGCCGCTCGACGGCATTGGCCGGGACCTTCACCCCGCCGGTGTTGATCATGTCGTCGGCCCGGCCGAGGATCTCCAGCTTGCCATCCACGATGCGGCCGAGGTCGGACGTGATGAACCAGCCGTCGGCGAAGCTCTCCTGGGTGAGATCCGGTCTGCCGCGATAACCCCTGGCCAGTACCGGTCCGGTGATGGCTACCCGGTCGTTGACGAGCTTCACTCGGACACCCTCAAGGGGCACGCCGTCGTAGACGCAACCGCTTGCGGTCTCGCTCATCCCGTACGCGGACACGAGTTTGGCCCCGGCGGCAGCCTCGCGTAGCTCGTCGGACAGTGGGGCGCCGCCCATCACGACCCCGTCCAAGCACCGCAGCGCGGCAAGGCCTTCCGGCACGGCCACGATCCGCGCGAGCTGCGTCGGGACGAGTGCCGTGTAGTGCCTGCTCGGGGCCTTGAGGACTTCCTTGACCGCCGCGACGAAGTCCGGGACCCGGAACCCGCTTTCCAGGTCGACGGGCACTGGCGGCATCTCCGACAGCAGCGACCGGACCAGCACCTGGATGCCGCCGATGTACCGCGGCGTTGTCGCCAACACCCAGCGACCCGGGCCGCCGAGGCGCTTGTGCGTCGCCTCGGCTGACGCCAGCAAGGCGCTCTTCGACAGCAGAACGCCCTTGGGTTCGCCGGTCGAGCCGGACGTCGCGACCACGACAGCCGTGGGGTCTGCCGGAGAGTCCTCGCCAGGCCCGAGCGGACCCGTCAAGGACTCGGGACCGCCGGGCAGCAGCGCGGGACCTGACCCGGCCAACGCGGCGGGCAGGTGCTCGAAGACCTCGGCAGGCGAGATCGCGACGACGCTTCTCATCAGTAGTAGTACGGGAAGGCCGACCAGTCGGGCGTGCGCTTCTGCAAGAACGCGTCCCGGCCTTCCACCGCCTCGTCGGTCATGTACGCGAGCCTGGTGGTCTCGCCCGCGAACAGCTGCTGGCCGACCAGGCCGTCGTCGATCAGGTTGAACGCGTACTTCAGCATCCGCTGCGCGGTCGGGGACTTGCCGTTGATCTCCCGCGCCCACTCCAGCGCGGTCTTCTCCAGTTCCGCGTGCGGGACGACCGCGTTCACCGCGCCCATCTGGTGCATCTGCTCGGCGGTGTAGCTACGGCCGAGGAAGAAGATCTCGCGGGCGAACTTCTGGCCGACCTGACGCGCCAGGTACGCCGAGCCGTAGCCGCCGTCGAAGCTGCCGACGTCGGCGTCGGTCTGCTTGAAGCGGGCGTGCTCCTCGCTGGCGAGTGTGAGATCGCACACCACGTGCAGGCTGTGCCCGCCGCCCGCGGCCCAGCCGGGCACCACGCAGATGACGACCTTCGGCATGAACCGGATCAGCCGCTGGCACTCGAGGATGTGCAACCTGCCTGCGCGCGCCGGGTCGATGGTGTCCGACGTCTCGCCACTCGCGTACTGGTAGCCGGTTTTTCCGCGAATTCGCTGGTCACCCCCGGAGCAGAAGGCCCAGCCGCCGTCCTTGGGCGACGGGCCGTTGCCGGTCAGCAGCACGCAGCCGACGTCGGAGCTCATCCTGGCGTGGTCCAGCGCCTTGTAGAGCTCGTCGACCGTGTGCGGCCGGAAGGCGTTGCGCACGTCGGGACGGTTGAACGCGATGCGCACAGTCCCCTGGTCCACGGCGCGGTGGTAGGTGATGTCAGTGAAGTCGAAGCCGGGGATCTCGCGCCAGGCGGCCGGATCGAACAGCTCCGAAACAACGGTGTCAGACACATTTGCGAGGATAGGCATGTGAACCCGTCGACTGCGCAAGCCATGGTCATCGCCGACGAACTGGCGCGCAACGACGTGCGGCACGTCGTCGTCTGCCCGGGATCTCGCAACGCGCCGCTGAGCATGGCTCTGGTCGACGCGGACGCCCAGGGCAAGCTGAAGCTGCACGTCCGCGTGGACGAGCGCAGCGCCGCGTTCCTGGCCATGGGGCTCGCCGTGGCGACCGGTCGACCGGCGGCGGTGGTCTGCACGTCCGGGACCGCGGTCGCGAACATGCACCCGGCCGTCCTCGAGTCGTACCACGCGGGCATCGGGCTGATCGTGATCAGCGGGGACCGCCCGCCCGAGCTGCACGGCAGCGGCGCGAATCAGACGATCGACCAGCGCAACCTCTTCGCGCCCGCCGCGATCCTCGTCGACTTCCCGGTGGCCGAGCGGCGGACCGGGCAGAACCCGGTGTGGCGCGGCCTGGTGTGCCGGGCGGTCGCGCAGGCCGAGTCGGGACGTCCGGTGCAGATCAACGTCCCGTTCCGGGAGCCGCTGGTCCCGACGTTCGAACCGAACTGGCCGGAGGAGCTGGAGGGCAGGCCGGACAACGAGCGCTGGACGACCTCAGCGCCGCCTCGGTCCGTCGCCAGCAGCCGGGTGGACTTCCCGCTGCCCGCGCGGACGTTGATGGTGGTCGGCAGTGGCCGGCCGGACCGTGCCGCCGCGGCCTGTGAGGTGGCGATGCGCGCCGGGTGGCCGATCATCGCCGAGCCGGTGGCGACCACAGGTGGGGCGAGCGTGCTGCGATGCGGACCGTTGCTGCTGGGATCTCTCGACAAGGCACCGGATCTGCGACCTGAAGCGGTCGTTGTCGTTGGCCGGCCGACGTTGTCGCGCGGTGTCCGTGGCCTGATGGGACGCGCACCGGTGTACGGGATTGGCGACCATCCACAGTGGACGGACCCGCAGTACGTCGCGATCCACGTTCGCGGCTGGCTCGACACCACGGATCTCGGGCACGTCCAGGGGCATGACCCGGAGTGGCTCACGTCGTGGCGAACGGCGGCCGAGCGTGCCGCGACAGCCGTCGACAAGCTGCTCGAAGAGGACGCCTGGCCGTCCGGGCTGCGCATCGCGCGTGACATCGTCGACGCTTTGCCGTCCGGTGCGATGCTCTTCCTGGGCTCCTCGAACCCGGTGCGTGACGTCGACCTGGTCGCCGAGACCCGGACCGACTTGGCGATCCACGCCAACCGAGGGGTCGCGGGCATCGACGGAAACGTCTCAGCCGCAATCGGTTTGGCATTGGGCGAACCAGACCGTCCTGGATATGCGTTGCTGGGTGATCTGACGTTCCTGCATGACTCCAACGGTTTGCTGATCGGGCCGGACGAGGCCCGGCCGAACCTGGCGATCGTGGTGCTCAACGACGACGGTGGCGGGATTTTCTCGTTGCTCGAACAAGGTGCCGCGGAGCACAAGAACAGTTTCGAGCGAGTCTTCGGAACGCCGCACGGCGCCGATCTGGCCGCATTGTGTGCGGGATATCGAGTACCGCATGTAGTCGCCGAATCACCGGAACAGTTGCGCGACGCGCTGCGGCCGCGACCTGGATTGCGAGTGATTGAAGTGCGCGCCGATCGCGCACGGTTGCGAGACCTGCACGCTCGGCTGCGAGCCGCGGTCGCCGATGCTGCGTTCGGGTGATCTCGCCTTGTGAGATAGCCACTTTGGTGGGTATTCGCGACCCGATCGCCCGATTAGGTTCGACTGCACCTTTCGCGAATTGGAGGGGGCAACCGAATTGCTTCAGCGATCCAGAGTGGCGATCGCCGCAACCGCGGCCGGACTCGTCACGGCGTTATTCGGAACGACCGCAAGTGCCGCGCCGACACCAGGCGCACCGGGCGTCGGGGATCCGTATTACCCCAACGACGGCAACGGCGGATACGACGTTTCCCACTACAACATCCGGATCACCTACAACCCTGCGACGGACCTGCTGACCGGGACGACCACGATCCTGGCGCGCTCCACGCAGGAGCTGTCCAGCCTCAACCTCGACCTGCTGCTGCCGATCAAGTCGGTGCGGGTCAACAACTTCCTGTCGCGCACGACCGCGAACACCGGTGAGGTGACGGTGACGCCGCCGTCGCCGATCGGCAACAACCAGAACCTCACGATCGTCGTCCAGTACGAAGGCAAGCCGTCCACAGTGAAGGACGCGAAGGGCGCCAACTACTGGAAGAAGACGCCCGACGGCGCACTCGCGGTGGACGAGCCGCACATCGCGCAGTGGTGGTTCCCGAGCAGCGACCACCCGACGGACAAAGCGACGTACGACGTGTCCATCGTTGTGCCGCAAGGCGTCGAGGCGTTGTCGAACGGAACCTTCGCCGGAACCCAGCAGACCCTGAACGGCTGGATCCGGTGGAACTGGCGCACAGTGAGCCAGCAGGCGACCTACCTGGCCTTCCTCGCGATCGGCCAGTACGAGATCCGCAGCAGCACAGCGCCGAACGGCCAACCAGTGGTCAGCGCTTACGGCGAGGACCTGGGCGCCAACGGCCCGGCCGCACGGGCCAGCATCGAGCGCACGCCCGAGGTGACCGAGTTCCTGGAGACCCAGTTCGGCCCGTACCCGTTCGAGGCCCAAGGTGGTGTCGCCTCCACGGGCATCGGTTTCGCGCTGGAAACCCAGACCAGGCCGGTGTACAGCACACTGTTCTTCCCGCGCGGTGCGAACACCAGCGTCGTCGCACACGAGATGGCGCACCAGTGGTTCGGCGACTCGGTGTCGGTGAAGACCTGGCGTGACATCTGGCTGAACGAGGGCTTCGCACGGTACGCGGAGTGGCTCTGGGCCGAAAACCAGGCCGAGGGCACGGCGGCGGAGATCGCGCAGTACTACTACGACCGCCGTCCCGCCGAGGACCCGTTCTGGCAGTTCGTCGTCGGCGAGCCCGGCGCGGGCAACGAGTTCAACATCGCGGTGTACGACCGCGGAGCGCTCGCAGTGCACGCGTTCCGCAACGCGGTGGGCGACGAGGCCTTCTTCGAGACCCTGAAGATCTGGCAGGCGACGAAGAAGAACGGAAACGGCAAGATCGAGGAGTTCATCGCACTGGCCGAGCGGATCTCCGGCAAGCCGCTGTTCGCCCTGTTCCAGACCTGGCTGTTCACCAAGGGCAAGCCGTCCCCCGAAGACCTCGGCAACCCCACGGCAGCAGCCCGCACGGCGAGTGCGGCCACGCCGCCGAAGGCGATCGAAAAGCTCGACCTGACCCGTGACGTCCTGGTGCGCACCAACCACCTGGACCACGACCACGCAGGGCATGACCACGCAGCTCATGACCACGCTGGTCACGACCACAACTAGTTGATTGCGAGCCTTGGCCTACCGGCAGCAAGCGGGTAGGCCAAGGCCGGTCACATCCAAAGCTTGTCATGGCCAGATCTGAGGGTCGATTGCCGAGCCTTGGCGTATCGACGGCATGCGGGTGGGTCGAGGCAGGTTATGGGCGTGCTGGTCGCGATCACGCTAGTTATGGCTGGAACTGAGGGTTGATTGCCGAGCGTTGGCTTGTCGGTGGCGTGCGGGTGGGGCGAGGCGGGCCATGGCCCGGGTTGGTCGTGGTCATGCTGGTGGGACTGTGGCTGAGGGGTGGCGTTGGGGCCTGGTCGTTGACGGGTTGGCGGTGGGGTGGGGGTTCATTGGTTGGTCGGTACAGTGCGGGCGTGCCAGTTGATGCGGCGGAGGGTCGGGCGGCGCGGGTGCGTCGGATCGCGGCGATCGTGTTGGTGTCGATCGGTGCCACGGTGACTTTGCTTGCCGTTGTCCTGGTGATTGGGGCGTATCGGGAGGACGCGGGGTTGAACTCGCGGGCGGTGCGGACCACTGCCGAGGTCTTGTCGGTGTCCTTCGATCGCACGCTGGTGCGCTACCAGACTCCGGACGGTGCCGACCACATTCCGCCCGATGGCGTCGGGTATCCCGCCGGGTTGCAGCAGGGGCAGTTGGTTGAGATCGAGTACGACGCGGCCAAGCCTGACCTGGTCAAGGTCGCGGGTCGGGGCGCCTACCTGACGTTGATGCCTGCGGGCACGTTGGTGTTGTTCATGTGGCTCGTGATCTTGCCCATCCTGTGGTGGATGAAGCGATACGGGCCGTTGTTCAGACGGAATCCACTGCAGTCGCTGTCTCCTGCCACCAAGTGAGCACCTCGTCGGAGACTCCGGGCGCTGCGACCAACAGGCCGTCCACCGGCAACGCGGTGTCTTCGCCGTGCCGGTCGAGGACCGACGCACCCGCTTCGATCGCCAAGGCGACCGCGCCGGCGACGTCCCACTCGTGGTAGCTGTGCAGTACGGCCGCGGCCGCGTGGCCTAGGGCGACCTGGGCGATCGCCAGGGCCGCTGAGCCCAGGACGCGGACGCCCGCGTGGGCTCGCGCCGCGCGCTCGATGAACCCGCCCATCCCTGGCCATGGCCCGGTTCGGGTGAGCTCGGTGCAGACGATCGCTCCTGCTGTGGTGAACCGGTCGGTCAGCGATACCTGGACGCCGTTGGCACGGGCACCACGGCCACGTGCGGCCGCGTAGATCTGCCCGCGGTACGGATCCGCCACGACCCCCACCACCGGGCCCGCCGCGTCCACCAAAGCCAGGCTGTACGCGCACCACGGCACGCCCGCGACGTAGTTCGCCGTGCCGTCCACCGGGTCGACAACCCAGCGGTACTCGGCGGCGTCCGAGCCGATGTCGGCGCCGAACTCCTGCCCGACCACCGGCATGCCGGGGAACTCGGACGTCAGCACCCGACGGGTGTGCCGTTCCAGGGTCCGGTCGGTGTCGGTGACCCAGTCGAACGGTGAGTCCTTGCCGCCGGGGCGCGCACCCCGGCCCGCTGTCGCGGTGATCACGTCGGTGGCGTCGTTGGCCAGCCGGCCGGCTACTTCCAGTGCCCGTGACAAGAGTCCCGGCTCAACTGGCCTGGGCGGGCGCGACGACAAGAGGGTCATGCCGACCTAGAGTGACCGCGCTGGGTGTCCGGTACGCGACCGGAAGGTGACCAGCGAAGGATCGCAAGACCACACGTTGGAAGTTTCGGCTTCGTTCCCCGGCACGTCATTCGCCCGTCGCCGGTCTGCTCGGATGTCCGATCATCGTGAGGTCCGTGCGAGTCGCCATCGTCACCGAGAGCTTTCTGCCGCAGGTGAACGGCGTGACGAACTCCGTTCTCCGCGTTGTCGAGTACCTGCGTGACCACGGTCACGAGGCACTCGTGGTCGCTCCTGGCCCTGGGCCGGACAGCTATCTGCACGCCCCGGTCGTCCGGACCCGTGCGGTCGACGTCCCGGTCGTCACCTCCCTTCCCATCGGTCTGCCAGGGCCGCGGATCACCTCGGCCCTGTTGGATTTCGAGCCCGATGTCGTGCACTTGGCATCGCCATTCGTGCTCGGCGCGGGCGGGCTACGAGCCGCGCGCCTGCTGGACGTGCCGACTGTGGCGGTCTACCAGACCGACGTGGCCGGATTCGCCTCCTCGTATGGCCTTGCCCGGGGTGCGGCCGTGGCCTGGCGGTGGATCCGCAGGCTGCACACCCTCGCCGACCGGACCCTGGCGCCCTCGACCGACGCCGTGCGCTCCCTGGTCGAGCACGGCATCCCACGCGTCCACCGCTGGGGCAGAGGCGTCGACACGAACCTGTTCAACCCCAGCCGCCGCGACAGCCAACTCCGCCGCGAGCTGGCACCCACCGGCGAGGTGCTCGTCGGCTACGTCGGGCGACTGGCCCCGGAGAAACAGGTCGCCAAGCTGGCCGCGCTGAGCGGCATGCCCGGCGTCCGGCTGGTGGTCGTCGGCGACGGCCCCGACACGGACAACCTGCGGGAAAAGCTGCCGCAAGCGGCCTTCCTCGGGTTCCGGACAGGCGTGCCCCTCGCCGAGGCCTACGCCAGCCTGGACGTGTTCGTGCACACCGGGCCACACGAGACGTTCTGCCAGGCCGTCCAAGAGGCAATGGCCTCCGGCCTGCCCGTGCTCGCCCCTGACTCGGGTGGACCGCGTGACCTGGTAGATCACGGCAAGACGGGTTTCCTCCTTCAGGACATGGACACGGAACTGCGTCCGGCCGTCACGGAACTGCTTGACCCGGCACTGCGCACCCGCCTGGCCACTGCGGGACGCCGTGCCGTCCAAGACCGCACGTGGACGGCCGTGTGCGATCAACTGATGGGGCACTACAGCGCGGTGACCCAGCTGGCTCAGGTGGCGTGATGCGCGTTGTCCAGCTCGCCAACTTCTACGGTCCGAAGTCCGGCGGGTTACGGACCGCGCTGCACCACCTGGGTGCCGGGTACTGCGCGCAGGGCCATGACGTGGTCCTTGTCGTCCCCGGCTCCGGCTATGCCGACGAGCCGATGCCCAACGGCGTGCGCCGGATTACGTTGCCAGCCCCCAGAATCCCGGGCACCGGGGGCTACCGGGCTGTCGACCCGTGGCGCGTACGGACCTTGCTGACCCGCCTCGAACCCGACCGCCTCGAAGTCTCGGACCGCCTGACGTTGCGCGGCATGGGCCGATGGGCCCGAAGCCACGGCGTGCCGAGCGTGGTCATCTCCCACGAACGCCTGGACAGGTTGCTCGAACAGTTCCTCCTTCCACCGCGATGGGCGCGCGACGTCGCCGACCGGGCCAACCGCCGAATGGCCGGGTACTACGACACCGTGGTGTGCACGACGGAATTCGCTCGTGAGGAGTTCGACCGCATCGGCGTGACGAACGTCCGGCGAGTCCCGCTCGGTGTCGACTTGTCCACCTTCACCCCGGCCCGAAGATCGGTGTCGCTAAGACAGGATCTGGCGGCCGGAGCGGAGACCCTGTTGATCCACTGTGGACGACTCTCGCCGGAGAAGCACGTTGAGCGCAGTGTGGACACGTTGGCACAACTGCATTCCGAAGGTCACAGTGCAAGACTTGTCGTCGCCGGTGACGGCCCGAGCATGGGATCGTTGCGCCGCCGCGCGACGGGCCTGCCCGTGACGTTCCTTGGGTTCGTTCAGTCCCGCACCGACGTCGCCCAACTGCTTGCCACGGCGGACGTCTCCTTGGCGCCAGGTCCACATGAGACATTCGGACTCGCGGCACTGGAAGCACTCGCGTCGGGAACTCCGGTCGTGGTTTCGGCATCATCGGCTCTCCGGGAGATTGTTCGGCCAGGGTGTGGCGCCGCGGTGGACGACCACGCGGAC
Organism: Kibdelosporangium aridum; assembly: GCF_900176515.1. Lineage (GTDB taxonomy): Bacteria > Actinomycetota > Actinomycetes > Mycobacteriales > Pseudonocardiaceae > Kibdelosporangium > Kibdelosporangium aridum. The sequence goes on along the minus strand of NZ_FWXV01000002.1, from coordinate 818,722 downwards.
GCGTTCGCCGACGCGGTGGAAGACCTGCTCGAGGCTCCGGAGTCGCGGCGTCGGGAGGCGGCTCGGGCGCGGGCGGAGGAGTTCAGCTGGCCCACGTCTGTCGAGGGCATGCTGCAGGCGCTCAGCCTGGCCTAGTTCGCGCCGCCCAGACGAACTCCGAGGTCGCGCTGACCAGTTGGGGCGGGATATCCACAGCCGGGTTGAGGCCCGTTGTCGGTGGGGCGAAGTACGGGCATGGTTCAGGCAGGCCGAGCGCGGCGAGGTCCGGGAAGAACGAGTTCCGCAGGTGGCTGAGGCGGGCGAGGGCGGCGAGATACGCAGCATGCGCCGCGCGGGCCTTCGTGAAGCAGTGGCGGATGTTGTCGAGTAGTTCGGCACGTGTCATCTCCTCTATCGGAACGGCGTTTTCGCTCACATGTTCAAGTTACCGGCAGATATGGCGGTTCGGCAGGTCTTTCACTCGTTCGGGGATTTGCTGGCTTAGAGCGTGCTCAGGTGGCATCATGCGCACCTCGGTTCTCGCTTAGAGTTCGGTCATGTCCCGTGCCAGCCTTGAGAAGAAGCCGCGCGAGGTCGCCAAGATGTTCGACGGCGTCGCGCGCGGGTACGACCGGACCAACTCGGTCCTCACATTGGGATACGACCGGCGCTGGCGCGAGATGACCAGGAGGGTCCTCGACGCCCAGCCGGGCGAGCGGATTCTCGACCTGGCCGCGGGAACGGGCGTGTCGACGGTCGCGTTCGCGCGGGGCGGTGCCTGGTGTGTGGCCGCTGACTTCTCGGTCGGCATGCTCAGCAGTGGCGCGTCGCGTGAGGTGCCGAAGGTCGCCGCGGACGCCATGCGGCTGCCGTTCGCCAACGACTCGTTCGACGCGGTCACCGTGGTCTTCGGGATCCGGAACTTCTTCGACACCGAGGCCGCGCTCGCCGAGATGCGGCGTGTGGTCAAGCCCGGTGGCAGGCTGCTGGTCTGCGAGTTCTCCCAGCCGCGGTTCAAGCCGTTCCGCACGGTCTTCCACTGGGGCATGAAGCGGGTCGCGCCCACCATCGCCAGGGTCGTGTCGTCAAACCCCGAGGCGTACCGCTACCTGGGCGAGTCGATCAAGGACTGGCACTCCCAGCGCGGCCTTGCCGAGATCGTCGCCAAGGCCGGCTGGAGTGACGTCGAGTGGATGAACCTCACTTTCGGAATGGTGGCCCTGCACCGGGCCAAGAAGCGCTAGGGCTGCCCGGTCACCGAGCCGACGAGGTCGATCTCCTTCTCGCGGTTCACCGACGAGCGAGCCTTGACGTGGACGTACTCGGTGGGTTCAGCCTCGGTGTCCACCACCGTCGGCACGCTTGCTTCGCCGGTCAGCGAGCCCGCTGGGATCTCTATGGAGACGAACAGCCGGGTGCTCGACAACGGCCGTGCGGGCAGCGCTTCCTCGCCGGTGTTCGCTTTGAACCACTGCGGGTCCACGTCCACGGTCGACAGTTCCTGCCCTTGTGCCGGCGCGATGGCCCTGCCCCACACCGAGATCGGCGAGTCGGCCACCGCGGATGACGTCACGGTCCACGTCAACGCGCCGCCCTCAGCGGTCGTGGCAGGTGAGACGGTGATTTCGGGCGCGGGATCGTCGTTGAGCACGGACAGCCCGCCGCCGTAAGCGCCGGCCACGGAGCCTCGGACGGCTTTGGCGAACACGTCGTGCTGTTCTCCCCAACTCCACCGGGTGTTGCCGGTGACCTGCACGGGAAGTTCGATCGTGTGCTGCCCGGGCTGGATCGTGACCAGGCGCGTCTCGAACTCGCCCTGCCCGCCGCCGATGAACAGCCGGACCGTGCCTTCCCGGTCGCCCGACACGGAGACCGGAATCTGGTACGTCTTCGTCCCTGAGTCACCTTCCTGGACAGCCGTCGCACCGACATCCACGCGCGCCAACGGGCCCGGCCGCGGGTCTGGCAAACCGTTGTTCCAGCCATACGCGTCGACCAGCCAGGCTGTTCCGCTGCTACGCGGCGTGATCTCGAGCGAGGCGATCTGACGCAGGTCGATGCCGTGCCGTGGCAACGAGACGCGTACTTCCTGAGCCCACAGTGCTGACACGAATTCCGTCGCGGGGAGGCCGTCGAGCGTCACCGAGCCCAATTGGGCCTTACGGCCGCGGGTGTCCGTGACGGCGATGTCGAACTGGTTGGCCTTGGTGTTCGGCGGCACGATCAGCCGCAGCGCCAAGTCGCGTGACCCGACCAATGACACGGGCTGCGCGGGCTGCACAGTTCCCGAGCCGGACAACGCCACCGCGAACCGGTCCGGATCCTCGCTGATACCCCACAACCTGACGAAGTGCGTCTGCGGATCGGGGCCACAACCCTGCGTCTCGTCCTTGGTGACCTGCTTGCACACTCGGGCGGCGCCGCTGGTCTTGGTGGCGCCGTCAGGCAGGACGAACGAGATCCGCTCACCACCGACGGCGTGCGAGAGCACACGGGCCGGGTCGGCCGATGGTGCGCGTACGCCGCTGCCGTCAAGCAGAGGAAGCACGCGCCGGTCGCCGCCGACGAAGAGGTGCGCGGCCGCTGCGATGTACGTCGCACCGGCGGTCTGTTGTTGTGCAGCGGTGAGCCGGGTCGGCGTTCCTGGCGTGCACACCGCGTCGTCGGTCGCTCGGAAGTCGTCCCATGCCGGTGCCGCGGCCTGACCTGGCGTCCACTCGGTGTTGAAGTAGTTGTGGTTCGCGCCCACGAAATACAGCGCGCTGTGCAACGCGGCACCACGGCTGACACCCCGCGTCGCGTCGATGAACACCTGTCCCTGCAGGTCGGAGACGTCGCCGTCGCAGCCGGGCAGGATCGTGGCCGACGGCACGTCCGGTGCCGGGTTGTGGCCGAAGATCGTTGGACCGATCAGCAGCGTGCCGCGGATTTTCCAGCGGGTCGGGATGGTGTCGCCTGCCGGCGGGTTGAGGCTGTCGATCGCGGCTCGGTTGACGCCTTCGCCCCCGCGGGAGTGGCCCATCAGGAACACGTTCGACAGGTCGGCGACGGGTGCGGCCTTGACGATGTCCGGCGCGGAGTCGCGGCCTGCGCCCGCCCAGTCGGCCCAACGAGTCAAGTGGCTGCGTACCAAGGAAGAACGCCCCTGCGCGCCAAGGTCAAGGACGCTGGCGTCCTGCCCGTTGATCCCGTTCGCCGAGATGGAAACGGTCACGTAGCCCTGTGAAGCAAGCAGTTGCTGTGCTTGCTGGTAGCCCGCATGGCTGGGAATGGCCTTCTTACCCGGCGCACACGGCCAGCTGATGTCGATGAAGTCCGGATCCGCTGGGTCGTAGCACGTGGTGTGCCTGCCATGCAGGAAAACGGCGAGCGGGCGGCGACCAGGGGCGCCGACCGGTGCCACGACCAGACCTTGCATCTCGATGGCTTGCGGGTAGTCCGGCAGCCTGATCGAGTCCACTGTGTACTCACCGGCCGTCGTCTTGTACGGGCCGGGCACCCCGGGATCGACGGCACCCGCGGGTTGCGGCGCGGGCGGTGGCAGCGGCCGCGTCTTCATCGGCCGCGGCGGTTCTTCGACGTCCAGTCGCTTGCCCGATGCACGAACGGACAGCTCGCGTGGGTTGACCGCGGCCGTCGTGCTGAGTGTGAACGTGCGATGGTCGGCTGACGGGCGGGGACGGCCAAGCAGCCGGTCGCCGTCCCAGAATTCGATGGCGGCGTCGCCGACCGGCAGCGGTTTCTCTGATTTCCAGATCAACTCGCTGCCACTGACTGACCAACCCGCTGCCGTTTCCGGTGGTTGTGCCGCCTGTGCGGGCGTAGCCAAGCCAGCCACGACCAGCACAGGCAGCATAAGCCTGAGCAGACGCATGTGAATTTCCCTCCAGTTGTTCCCTCCGCAACTGGTTCTAGCGGCGTTGATCATGCGCCCGCAAGGGCCCTAGGTCTGATTGCTCACAAGCCTTCTTCGCCAACAGGTCACGTCAGCGGCTGACCCAGCGTTCCCGCCACGCGATGGTCAGCTCGACTGTCCGCAACACCTCCCCGTCGCCGAGCAGGTGCGTGAGCACGTCCCGTTCGACCTGGGAACACAGGTCGGACAGCCGGGCGGGGACGTCGACCCGGTCGATCGCCGGGTCCAGCGCGACGGAGATCTTGGCTCTGCCTCTGACTTTGCCGTTGGGGGCGAGCCGGGCACGTGTGTAGTCAACACGTCCGTCGACAACGTGTTCGTCAGCGAGCAGATGAGCGAACACCATTTCTGGAACGTCACGCGAGGAAGGCAGTTGCCACGAAACCCATATCGGCCGGAACACGGCGTCGTCCGGTTCTCCGACATGTGGATCGACTGGGCCGGTCCGCAGCAGTCGGTAGTCCGTCGCGGGTGTGTCTTCGATCCGGCCCGTACGCCGGGCGCCACGCCGTGCGGTCAAACCGCAGTCGCGGGCGAGCGCGCCGAGCCCAGCGCTGATGGGCAGGCATTTTCCGGACGCCGCCGTGGATCCCTTGCGTGCCGGGGCAACTGGCACGACCACGTTGACGAACGCGACTTCCTGCAACGTCGCCTCGGAGATGGACAGCAGGCCGATGTTGCGAGCCAACAAGTCCGCCGCGATCGCCGCGGAGGCCCCGATCCTGGCGGGCCCGACGAACGTCAGCAGCTGGGCGCAGTCCGGGACGCCGTCCGGTGCCCAGCCGAAGAGCTCGGTTTTCTTGCGCTGGTAGATGTCCGGCTCGTGCCGCAGCACCGACCACCATTCGCCGCGGACCCGGCCGAACCGGCGGTCGGTGACCTGCAGGCCCATGCCGTATTCGGCCGCCATCCAAGCGATGTTGCGCACCAACGCCAAGCGCTTGCGCGGATTGCCCGTGTCCAAAGCGATCAGCATGCGTAGCGCCAACCCGTTGGACACGCGGGGAGCCTCGCCCGAACCGTCGACCCGGAAGCGCGGCGGGGGATCCTTGAACGGAGCAACCGGCGACTGCAGGAACAAGATCGGCACCTCACCGCCCGCAGCCGTGGTCATCACCTTGTACGCCAGCGTGACCATCAGCGAGTCGGCGTAGTCCGGGCGCCACGAGTCGTGCCCGAGGGTCAGCAGGATCTCCGTGCTGTGCGCGGAGTCGTACAGGAAATCCGGGTTGATCATCACGCTGCCGCCGAACCGGCCGGCGCCGAGCTCGTCGGCGATCACTCCGGCGGGCGGGTAGCCGGGCGTTACCGGCGACCAGGTGTGCAGCTGGAAGCCGACGCCACCGATCCGGACCGACAGGATCTCGCCGACGCCTTGCGGTGGCTGGTGTTCGGGCTGTTCGTCCGCGAAATGCCCGACGCTGAACTGGATCGCCGGGCTCGCCGAACCGGCGGCCCGTGCGGCGATCTTGGCGAGCGCGGGGTACTGCCGGGTCACGTTAGACACGCGCATCACGCCCCAGGGTGGAGAAGTTCACGACACAGTCCCGTTTGCGGCGGTCGACAGCGCCGGTCAGCTCCGCGATCAGCCAATTCGGGCTGACCGTGCTGAACGGCACGCGGCTTCGTCGTTTCACCGCGTTGATCACGTTGTTGGCGACCATCGAGGCGGCGAGCACAGCCAGCAGCCAGATCGCGATCTCGAAGGGCAACGCCAGTGCGTTCGCTTGGGCCGCCGCCACGAACAGCGCGAGTGCGCCCGCGATGGTCATCGACACGTACGCGATGTATCTGGGAAACAGCCTGAGCTGACCGAGAACCGACCGGGCTGACGGGATGTCGAGCCTGGCCAGCAGCAGACCCGGCACCAGCAGGAGAACGGTGACGACGGCGTCGGCCGACGAAACCGGGGACTGCTCGTCGAAGTTCGGCTTGAGCCTGCCGCCGAAGTCGTCGAGGAAAAGGATGCCGCGGAACAGATCGGGTTGCAGGATCACCCCGAACGCGAGCACGAGCAGGGTGACCGCGAGCAGCATCTTGGACACGTTCGAAGCCAAGGACGGCGGATCGTCGACCAACGCGATGTACAGGTTCGCCTCGACCGGCTCGACCGACTGCGGATCAGACCCGAATGGCCTGCGCCGCCAGTGCGCGTGCCCGGCGTTGTCCCTCGGGTCGTTGTCCACGTACAAGTCCTTGTCCACATCGGACGCTTCGAGGTCGTCGGCCAGCCGCCGCAACATCGGTGCGGTGAACACACCGTCCGCGAGTTTGCGGTAGTGGTCGGCCTCGTACTTCTGCGAGAACTCCGATAACCAGCTGATCAGCTGGCCGTTGGCGGAGAACGAGGGCCGCCGGTTGGTGAAGCCCGCGTAGCACTCTTCTAGATACGTCTTGAAGGAGTCGAGGTCCAGACGGCGACGACGGCCGAACTCGGCGAGCCGTGACCCGATGCTCTGCAGCTCCTGTTCAAGCAGCTTGGGCGACACGGAGTTGAGCTCGTCGTACTCGTCCGCGACCGCACGGATGTCGTTGACCAGCGTGCGCAGCGCGGGCCCGTCCACGTCGCTGGTCAGGAAGAACCGTCGGACCGCGATCTCTGAGGGGACTTCGATGGTGACGTGGTACGAGTCGACCGCGCGTGGGATGACCGTCTGGTACCGGACGGTGAACTCGTGCCGGGGCGTCAGCCCACGACGGATCGTCGCCCGGTCCCGTAGATCCTGCGAGCGTGCGGGCATCACGGGCGCGTCGAACTGCATGAACACCTGAGGCTTGTTGGTCGGAACCTCCGTCACCAGCAGGTACTCCGACGCCGCGATGTCCAGCAGCCGCAGGAAAGCGCTGTCCTCGGGGAAGAGCTGGTCGATCGCCTGCTCGGCTCGTTCCCGGATGCTCTCGGAGTCAGTGGCGCCCCGGCGTGGCGCGTGATCGGCGGGTGTCCTCGGCGGCTGGACGCCTTTGTCGATCATGTTCGCGATCGCGGCCTGGATCAGCCAGCGGGACCGGTGCAGGCCACGGCGGATGCCGTAGAGCGGCTCGTCCGGGTCAGCGGTACGCGGATCAGCTTCGAGGAACATCCGGAACGCCTTGGACATGCCTTGGATCAACGCATTGGACGTCTCCGCATGAGTGGCACGCGGCAGAACCACATTGGTTGCGTCACGAACGACAACCGGGGCCTGATCGGTACGGGCCTGACGGGCTACAGGCAGCCACACGGTTTCTGGGGCCTTGGTGGCGTTGGGATCCGTCCGCAACGCCTGAAGCTGATCAGGGGTGAGGACGGTGAGGTTGATGTCGATGCTGACCGAGCGGGTCATATGAGTGGAGTCGACCAACGTGAGCGCTTCGGTCATCCGGTCGACGTGTTCCAGTCGCAACGCCAACGCGAGCAGGTTCAGGCCGAGCGCTTCTTGGTAGCTGTTGTGGGGCAGGGGCGAGGTAGGAATCGGCGTCTGCCATAACGCCGACCGCAACCGGTCCAAGGTCATGGGTTACCTCCGTGCCCATGGTGTCCCAGGTCACGTCCGCGACGCAGCTAGAATTGCGCCAAGGGGAGATCGTGAAACCATTCACAAGGGAGCCGCTGTGGGTACGCGACGACGCCCGGGTGACGACGCCGAAGTGATCGTCGTCGGCGCGGGCCCAGCCGGATCAACCGCCGCGGCGTACCTGGCCCGAGCGGGCGTGGATGTGTTGCTGCTGGAGAAATCCCAGTTCCCCCGCGAGAAGGTCTGCGGCGACGGGCTCACCCCGCGCGGCGTGAAGCAGCTGATCGACCTGGGCATCGACACCAGCGAAGAAGCGGGCTGGGTGCACAACAACGCCCTGCGGATCATCACCGGTGACCTGCAGCTGCACCTGCCGTGGCCAGAGCTTTCATCCATGCCGCCCTACGGCGTTTCCCGGACCCGTCAGGACTTCGACGAGTTGCTCGCGAAGGTGGCCGAGCGCGACGGAGCCCGCCTGCAGCAGAACACGACCGTGACCGGCGCTGTTGTGTCCCGGACCGGCCGGGTGACCGGGGTTCGGGCTCGTGTCGGCCGTGACAAGACCGAGGTGACGTACTCGGCGCCGCTGGTGTTGGCGTGCGACGGCGTGTCCGCCCGGCTGGCGTTGTCGGTCGGAATCGACAAGCACGAAAATCGCCCGATGGGAGTAGCGGTCCGGCGCTACTACTCCTCGCCGCGGTCCAAGGACGACTTCATCGAAGGCCACCTCGAACTGTGGGACCGCAGCGACCCCGCGAACCCGAAACTGCTGCCGGGCTACGGCTGGGTCTTCCCGCTCGGCGACGGCACGGTGAACGTCGGCCTGGGAATGCTGTCGACCTCCTCTTCTTTCCGGAGCACGGACTACCGGGCTTTGCTGCGGCAGTGGTTGGACGGGACGCCCGAGGAATGGGGCTTCCGCGAGGAGAACGCGATCGGGAAGGTCGGCGGGGCCGGTCTGCCGATGGGCTTCAACCGCACCCCGCACTACCGCGACGGGATGCTGCTGCTGGGTGACGCGGGCGGAATGGTGAGCCCGTTCAACGGCGAGGGCATCCAGTCGGCGATGGAGTCGGCCAAGATCGCGTCCGAGATCGTTGTTCAGGCTTTGGCTCGCGCGGAAGGGCCTTCGCGGGAGCGGGCTTTGCAGGCTTACCCGGTTGCGATGCGTGAGCTGTACGGCGGCTATTACCGCCTGGGCAACATCTTCGCGAAGATCATCGGAAAGCCGAAGATCATGCGGGCCGCGACCAAGTACGGGCTGCGCGTGAATTCGCTGATCCCGCTGATCCACAAGGGCCTGTCCGGCTGCTTCGACCCGAAGGACGGGGACGTCGTGGACCGGATGATCGCGGTAGCCAGCAAAATCGCCCCCAACCTCCGCTAAACCCGAAACAAAGCACCCCAAGGCAAAGCCCCGGAGCGAAGCGATGCGGCACCCGCAAGGGCACCGCGCGTGTCCACCGGCTCCGGCATGGTGTGTTGAACGCGAGCGGCGCACGGCGGCACCCAGCGGGGCTGGGAGCGAGTCGAGCAGTTTGACTCACCGTGCCGGAATGGTGGACACGCGCCGGCTCGCGGGCGAAGGAAGCTGCCTTCTCACCCCCAGCAGGGGTTGGCTGAGTCGAATTCCCGCTGCCTTCTGTTCCAGCGGGGTTGGTCGAATCGAATTACCGCGTGTCCGCCTTTGCGGCAAGCGTGAGTCCTCCATCCGACTCGCCACCAGCCGGGCTGGTCGCCGCCGTGCGCCGCGGATGGAGCGACTCCCACGCCGCAAAGGCAGACACGCGCGACGCTGGTTCGCACCCTGCTCACCCGCGCCTCGCTGACGCTCGGCCCGCGCTCACGGCAGCACGCCGGGCCGCCCCCTGCACACACACGAGTACGCCGGGTCGTGGCCTGCGCACGCTGGCCCTTATGGGAGCGCGGTGGTTTGCGGTCTGCGATGGGGCTCACATCTGGGGTTCTTGGGCCTGGGGGTTCCTTCTTGTGAGGCACGTCCTACACTTCCGTCACGTCTTGTGAATCGCTTCACAGCTTCACGAGACAGCTTGTGAAGACTTTCACAAGCTCGGCGACAAGCGTTCGCGCTGGTCGGGGCCCGAAAGGGCGGGGAATGGCATGGCTTGTTAGGCGTGCCTAACCGCCAGGGGTGTGAGCAAGACCCCTTAGGGTGCCGACGAGGGCGATCGATGCGCGGGGAAAGGACGGCGTTGTCAATGGTCGACGGCGTGAGCGTGCTGGCACAGAGCGGTGGTTCGGAACTCGGCTCGTACCTTCCGTTGGTGTTCCTGCTCGCACTGGGAGCGCTGTTCGCGGGGGTCTCGGCCACGCTCGGCGCACTGGTCGGGCCCAAGCGGTTCAACCGGGCGAAGCTCGAGGCGTACGAGTGCGGCATCGAACCGTCACCGCAGCCGGTTGTCGGCGGCGGCCGCGTTCCGGTCGCCTATTACCTGACCGCGATGCTGTTCATCCTGTTCGACATCGAGATGGTCTTCCTCTACCCGTTCGCGGTCACCGCGGACGCTCTGGGTGCGTTCGGCCTGGTGGAGATCGTCCTGTTCATCGCGACCGTCGGCTTCGCCTACGCGTATGTCTGGCGCCGCGGCGGACTGGACTGGAACTAGAGGGGCAAGCATGGGAATCGAAGAGAAGCTCCTCCCCAACGGAGTCATGCTGGCCGGCTTGGAAAAGCTGGTGAACTGGGCACGGAAGAACTCCGTGTGGCCCGCCACGTTCGGTCTTGCCTGTTGCGCGATCGAGATGATGACCGTCGGTGGCGCCCGCTACGACTACGCCCGGTTCGGCATGGAGCGCTTCAGCGCCAGCCCTAGGCAGGCCGACCTGATGATCGTGGCCGGCCGGGTCACCAACAAGATGGCCCCGGTCCTGCGCCAGATCTACGACCAGATGCCCGAGCCCAAGTGGGTCATCGCGATGGGTGTCTGCGCCTCGTCCGGTGGCATGTTCAACAACTACGCGGTGGTGCAGGGTGTCGACCACGTCGTCCCGGTCGACATCTACCTGCCTGGTTGCCCGCCGCGCCCGGAGATGCTGCTCGACGCGATCCTCAAGCTGCACCAGCGGATCTCCGAGGAGCCGCTGGGTGCCCGCCGGGCCGCGAAGCTGGCCGAGCAGGGCTTCCAGCCTGCCGAGCTGATCCCGTCCTCCGAGCGCTACGCCAAGAAGAAGGGCTGAGCGGTGACTACCCCAGGCGACGAGCAGTCGAGCGCTGAACGGCCGGAGCCCGGCCTCGAAGCCCGTGACACGGCCCCGAAACCCGGTGTGGTCGCGGGCAAGTCCCGCAAGGGCATGTTCGGTGTCTCCGACTCCGGTGACACCTCTGGCTTCGGCGGCCTGCGGCTGCCCGCGTACAGCCCGCCTCCGGCCGAGCGCCCTTACGGCGGCTGGTTCGACGAGGTCACCGACGAGATGATGGCGGCGTTCTCCCGCCGCAACGTCCCGGCCGAAGCGCTCCTGCAGGTCACAGTCGACCGCGGCGAGATCACGTACTACGTCGCCCGTGAACACCTGCTGAAGATCTGCCGGATCCTGCGTGACGAGCCCGCGCTGCGCTTCGAGCTGTGCAGTTCGGTCTCCGGCGTCGACTACGGCGTCGACGTGCCGCAGCGGCTGCATTCGGTCTACCACCTGACATCGATGACGTATCGGCGCCGGATCCGCCTCGAGGTCGCGCTGGATGTCGAGGACCCGCACGTGCCGAGCGTCGTCGAGGTCTACCCGACGGCCGACTGGCAGGAGCGCGAAGCCTGGGACATGTTCGGGATCGTCTACGACGGCCACCCGGCGCTGACCCGGATCCTCATGCCGGACGACTGGGACGGCCACCCGCAGCGCAAGGACTACCCGCTCGGCGGCATCCCGGTTGAGTACAAGGGCGCGGAGATCCCACCGCCCGACCAGCGGAGGTCTTACTCGTGACCACTAACCCGACTGACGCCACCACACCCGACGCGAGCGCCGCCACCGGCGACCCGTACGCCGCCGAACCGAGGCAGACCACCGAGGGACCGGTCTACACGCTGACCGGTGGCGACTGGGACCAGGTGCTCGAGGACGCCACGCACGACGAGCGCATGGTGATCAACCTGGGCCCGCAGCACCCGTCCACGCACGGCGTGCTCCGCCTGGTGATCGAGATCGAGGGCGAGACCGTCACCCAGGCCCGTGCGGTGATCGGCTACCTGCACACCGGGATCGAGAAGAACTGCGAGTACCGGACGTGGACGCAGGGCGTCACGTTCATCACGCGCACTGACTACCTGGCTCCGCTGTCGCACGAAGCCGCGTACTGCATGGGTGTCGAGAAGCTGCTGGGCATCGAGGCTCCGCGCCGCGCGCAGCTGATCCGCCAGCTGCTGCTGGAGATCAACCGGATCTCGTCGCACTTCGTGTACCTGGCCACCGGCGGTATGGAGCTCGGCTCCACGACCGCTGCCGCGCTTGGCTTCCGTGAGCGCGAGGTGCTGCTGCACACGCTGGAGTACATCACCGGCCTGCGGATGAACCACGCGTTCATCCGTCCTGGCGGTGTGGCTCAGGACCTTCCGGAGGACTGGAAGGACTACCTGACCAAGTTCGTCAAGACGATGGAAGAGCGCATCGCCATGTACCACAAGCTGTTCACTGGACAGCCTGTGTGGCGCAACCGCTTGAAGAACGTCGGCTACCTGCCGCTGGACGGCTGCCTGGCGCTCGGTATCACCGGCCCGGTGCTGCGGTCCGCGGGTCTGGCGTGGGACCAGCGCAAGATCGAGCCGTACCTGGCGTACGACGAGGTCGACTTCGAGGTCCCGACGTCCACCGACGCCGACTGCTGGGCGCGTTATCTCATCCGCATGGAGGAGATGTCCCAGTCGCTCAAGATCATCAAGCAGACGATGAAGCTGCTCGAGCCGGGCCCGGTCATGGTCGAGGACAAGAAGGTCGCGTGGCCCGCGCAGCTGACCATCGGCCCGGACGGGATGGGCAACTCGCTCGAGCACGTCCGCAAGATCATGGGCCAGTCGATGGAGTCGCTGATCCACCACTTCAAGCTGGTCACCGAGGGCTTCCAGGTGCCCGCGGGCCAGGTGTACCAGCCGATCGAGTCGCCGCGCGGCGAGCTCGGCTACCACCTGGTCTCCGACGGCGGCACCAGGCCGCTGCGCGTGCACGCCCGCGAACCAAGCTTCGTGAACCTGCAGGCAATGCCCGCCATGGCCGAGGGCGGGCTGATCGCGGACCTGATCGCCGCGGTCGCTTCGATCGATCCAGTCATGGGCGGTGTGGACCGATGACCACTTCTGGACCTGGGCAGACCTACGGCGGTTCCACCGTCGGCAGCGAGCCCACCTTCCAGTCGACTGTGGACGACTCGCGGGAAGCGGCGGTCGCGTCCGTGCTTCCTGAGGCGGAGACGGAGAAGCTGGTCACCGAGATCCGTGAGGACCTGAGCGTCTTCGACGGGATCGTGGACAGGGCGCAGGCGATCATCGCCCGCTACCCGCAGTCCCGCTCGGCGCTGCTGCCCATGCTGCACCTGGTGCAGTCGGTGCAGGGCTACGTCAGCCAGGCCGGGATCCAGTTCTGCGCGACTCAGCTGGAACTCGCGCCTGCCGAGGTCAGCGCGGTGGCGACGTTCTACACGATGTACAAGCGCAAGCCTTGCGGCGAGCACTTGGTCAGCGTGTGCACGAACACCCTGTGCGCTGCGCTCGGTGGCGACAGCATCTACGCCAGGCTGCGTGAGCACCTCGGTGAGCCGGGCAAGCCGCTCGGCCACGAGGAGACCGCTGGTACGCCTGGCGAGCCCGGCTCGATCACGATCGAGCACGCGGAGTGCCTGGCGGCCTGCGACCTCGGGCCTGTGATCCAGGTGAACTACGAGTTCTACGACAACCAGACGCCGGACAAGGCGGTCGAGCTGGTGGATGCCTTGCGGCGCGGCGAGAAGCCCGCACCGACCCGGGGCGCCCCGCTGACCGACTTCAAGGACGTGTCGCTGCAGCTGGCGGGCTTCTTCGAGCGCGAGTCCGATGTGGACGGTCCGTCGCAGGCGACGGAGACGCTCGCGGGCGCGCAGTTGGCGCAGGACCGCGGCTGGACCGCGCCGGCCATGCCGGCGACCGTGGCGTTCCCCGACCTGGAGAAGAAATGAGCACAGTCGACCCGGTGACGCCGGTACTCACCAAGCGCTGGCTGTCTCCCCGCTCCTGGTCCATCCAGACCTACGAGCAGCTGGAGGGCTACACCGCCGTACGCAAGGCTCTTGGCGCCACGCCGGAGCAGATCGTGCAGGTGGTCAAGGACTCCGGCCTTCGCGGCCGCGGTGGTGCGGGCTTCCCGTCCGGCCTGAAGTGGTCCTTCATGCCGCCCAACGAGGACAAGCCGCACTACCTGGTGATCAACGCCGACGAGGGCGAGCCGGGAACCTGCAAGGACATCCCGCTGATGATGGCGGACCCGCACTCGTTGATCGAAGGCTGCATCATCGCGTCCTACGCGATGCGCTCCCACCACTGCTTCATCTACGTGCGCGGTGAGGCCCTGCACTGCATCCGCAGGCTCAACCAGGCCGTCGCGGAGGCCACGGCCGCCGGATACCTCGGCACGAACATCCTCGGCTCCGGCTACGACCTCGAGATCACGGTGCACGCCGGTGCGGGCGCGTACATCTGCGGCGAGGAAACGGCTCTGCTCGACTCGCTGGAGGGCCGCCGTGGCCAGCCTCGCCTAAAGCCGCCCTTCCCGGCGGCGGCAGGGCTTTACGCCGCTCCCACCACAGTGAACAACGTCGAGACGATCGCGTCGGTTCCCTACATCATCAACGGCGGCTCGGACTGGTTCCGCAAGATGGGCACCGAGAAGTCGCCCGGCCCGAAGATCTACTCGATCTCCGGGCACGTGGAGAAGCCGGGCCAGTACGAGGCCCCGCTGGGCACCACCCTTCGCCAGCTGCTGGAGATGGCAGGCGGCATGAAGGACGGCATCCCGCTGAAGTTCTGGACCCCTGGCGGATCCTCCACTCCGATGTTCACCGCGGAGCACATGGACGTCCCGCTGGACTTCGAAGGCGCCGCGGAAGCTGGCTCGATGCTCGGCACCACCGCCGTGCAGGTCTTCAACGAGACGGTTTCCGTGCCGTGGGCCGTGATGAAGTGGACCCAGTTCTACAAGCACGAGTCCTGCGGCAAGTGCACTCCCTGCCGGGAGGGCACGTACTGGCTGACGCAGATCCTCGAGCGGATGGTCGACGGCAACGGCACCGAAGAGGACATCGACACGTTGCTGGACGTCTGCGACAACGTGCTCGGCCGGTCGTTCTGCGCGCTGGGTGACGGTGCCGTCAGCCCGATCCAGAGCGGGATCAAGTACTTCAGGGACGAGTTCCTCGCGCTGTGCCAGAAAAACCGCGAGAAGAACCGCAAGCCTGCACTGGCGGGAGCGAACTGATGACCGTTGCACCCGAGAAGAACGAGCTTGTCGTCCCCGAGGGGCACGTGAAGCTTGTCATCGACGGTATCGAGGTGGTCGCCCCCAAGGGCGAGCTGCTGATCCGGACCGCCGAGCGGATGGGGATCACGATTCCCCGGTTCTGCGACCACCCGCTGCTCGACCCGGCCGGTGCTTGCCGCCAGTGCCTGGTCGAGGTGGAGATGGGCGGCAGGCCGATGCCCAAGCCGCAGGCCTCCTGCACCATCACGGTCGCCGACGGCATGGTGGTCAAGACCCAGCTCACGTCCCCGGTCGCCGACAAGGCGCAGCAGGGCGTGATGGAGCTGCTGCTGATCAACCACCCGCTGGACTGCCCGATCTGCGACAAGGGCGGCGAGTGCCCGCTGCAGAACCAGGCGCTGGCGCACGGCCGCACGGACTCCCGGTTCGTGGACAAGAAGCGGACGTTCCCCAAGCCGATCCCGATCTCGACCCAGGTGCTGCTGGACCGCGAGCGCTGCGTGCTCTGCCAGCGCTGCACCCGGTTCTCCGCGCAGATCGCGGGCGACCCGTTCATCGAGTTGCTCGAGCGTGGCGCGCAGCAGCAGATCGGTATCGCGCAGGAGAAGCCGTTCCAGTCGTACTTCTCCGGCAACACCATCCAGATCTGCCCGGTCGGTGCGCTGACCAGCGCCGCGTACCGGTTCCGGTCGCGGCCGTTCGACCTGGTGTCCACGCCGAGCGTGTGTGAGCACTGCTCCTCCGGCTGTGCCGAGCGCACGGACTGGCGGCGCGGCAAGGTGATGCGCAAGCTCGCCGGCAACGACCCCGAGGTCAACGAGGAGTGGATCTGCGACAAGGGCCGCTTCGCGTTCCGGTACGCCACCGCTCCCAACCGCGTGCTGCGGCCGAAGGTGCGGGACAAGGCGACCGGTGAGCTGAAGGACGCTTCCTGGACCGAGGCCCTGCAGGTCGCGGCCGAGGCACTGAGCAAGGCCCGTGGCAACGCCGGTGTCCTGACCGGTGGCCGGTTGACCGTCGAGGACGCGTACGCGTACTCGAAGTTCGCCCGGGTTGCCTTGGGCACCAACGACATCGACTTCCGCGCCCGGCCGCACTCGGTCGAGGAGCAGGAGTTCCTCGCGTCCACTGTGGTCGGTACGACGCCGGAGACCGGCGTGACGTTCGCCGGGATCGAGACCGCGCCGACCGTGCTGTGCGTGGCGTTCGAGCCCGAGGAGGAAGCGCCGATCGTCTTCCTGCGGCTGCGCAAGGCGGCTCGCCGGGGCAGGACCAAGGTCTTCCACATTGGACAGTGGACGTCCCCCGCGGTCGAGAAGACGTTCGGCACGCTGCTCGCCACGCCGCCCGGCGGTGAGGCAGCCGCGGTGGACGCGCTGGACCAGCACGCGGCGGACGTGACCGAAGGCCTGGGCAAGCCGGGTTCGGTGGTTCTGGTCGGCGAGCGCGCCGCGCAGGTCCCGGGCCTGTTCTCGGCTCTGCTGCGGTTGTCGGCCAAGACCGGCGCCAAGATCGCGTGGATCCCGCGGCGCGCTGGAGAGCGTGGTGCGGTCGAAGTCGGTGCGCTGCCGACGTTGCTGCCCGGCGGCAGGCTCGTCGCCGACGCCGCGGCTCGCGCCGAGGTCGAGCAGGCATGGGGCCTTGAGCCTGGTTCGCTGCCCGAGACCCCGGGCCGCGACACCAGCGGCATCATCGAGGCCGCAGCGAAGGGCGAACTGACTGCGCTGGTCGTCGGCGGCGTCGACCCGTACGACCTGCCGGACCCGGACCGGGCCCTGGAAGCGTTGCAGACAGCTGACTTCGTGCTCAGCCTGGAGCTGCGGGAAAGCGCGGTGACCGCGTTCGCGGACGTCGTACTGCCGGTCGCCCCGTCGGTCGAGAAGGCCGGAACCTTCCTCAACTGGGAAGGCCGCCGCCGCGAGTTCGGCACCACTTTGGACGGAACCGGCGCGCTGCCGGACTGCCGGGTGCTGGACACGCTCGCGGTCGAGATGGACGCCGACCTGTTCACCCAGACGCCGACCGCGGCCGCGGGCGACCTGGCCAGGCTCGGCGAAACGAGCACTGCCAAGGCAACCGCGCCGGACGTCGAGTCGCGCCAGGCGGGCCTGCCGCAGAGCGACGGCCAGGCGCTGCTCGCCACGTGGCGTCAGCTGCTGGACAACGGTTCGCTGCAGGACGAAGAGCCGCACCTGGCCGGGACCGCCCGGCGCGTGGTGGCCCGGCTGTCCGAGCACACGGCCGCGGTCCTCGGTGTCGACAAGGCGGAAACCGTGACGGTCGAAACCGACCGGGGTGCGGTCACCGTGCCGTTCGAGTACGCGGACCTGCCTGACGGCGTGGTGTGGCTGCCAGGAAACTCCGGCGACGTAACGGTTCGCCGCACTCTCGGAGCCGTGCACGGCAGCGCCGTGCACGTCCACCCAGGAGGGACCGCATGACCAGGGCAGAGCTGCTGGCCGACGACCCGATCTGGCTGATCCTGCTGAAGGTGCTGTTCATCTTCCTGTTCGCGCTGCTCACCGCGATGATCACGGTGTGGGCCGAGCGGCGGCTGATCGGCCGGATGCAGAACCGGCCTGGTCCCAACCGGGTCGGTCCGTTCGGTCTGCTGCAGCCGATCGCCGACGCGATCAAGATGCCGTTCAAGGAAGAGATCATTCCGCGCACGGCCGACAAGGTGACCTACCGGATCGCTCCGGTGCTTGCCTTGGCACCGACGATGATCGGCCTCTCGGTGATCCCGTTCGGCGGCCAGGTGTCGATCTTCGGTGAGCAGACCGTGCTGCAGCTGGTCGACCTGCCGGTCGGTGTGCTCGTGGTGCTGGCGGCGTCGTCGGTCGGTGTCTACGGCATCGTGCTCGCGGGTTGGTCATCCGGCACTCCGTACCCGCTGCTCGGTGGTCTGCGTTCGGCCGCGCAGGTGATCTCGTACGAGATCGCGATGGGTCTGTCGATCGTCGCGGTGATCCTGCAGACGCACTCGTTGTCGCTGGGTGACATCGTCGACGGTCAGCACGGCCTGTGGTTCGGGGTGGCGCTGTTCCCGGCGTTCATCATCTACGTGATCTCGATGGTCGGTGAGACCAACCGGGCCCCGTTCGACTTGCCGGAAGGCGAGTCCGAGCTGGTCGCGGGCTTCCACACCGAGTACAGCTCGATGAAGTTCGTGATCTTCTACATCGCCGAGTACATCAACATGATCGTCGTCTCGGCGATGGGCGCGACGCTGTTTCTCGGCGGCTACATGGCCCCGTGGCCGATCTCGCTGATCAACAACAACTACTTCAACACCGGCTGGTGGCCGATGTTGTGGTTCATCGCCAAGGTCGGCCTGGCGCTGTTCTTCTTCATCTGGATCCGCGGCACGCTCCCGCGTTACCGCTACGACCAGTTCATGAAGCTGGGCTGGAAGTTGCTCGTACCGGTGAGCCTGGTGTTCATCGTGGTGCTCACCGTGATCAACGCGTGGGACTCGCTCGGCACCACCGGCATCCTGATCTCCCTTGGCTTTGGCGTGCTGTTGCTGATCGCCCTGGTGATGATGATCCCGGACCGCAGGGACCCGAGGGCGGGCCGCGTGCCGCTGTCCGGCGGTGGCTTCCCGGTGCCGCCGATCGACTTGCAGATTCCGAGCAAACCGAGGCGGACCAAGCAGGCCCGCTCGCGTGCCGGCAGGCGTCAGACCGTCGCGGCTGGCGCAAAGGAGGGCGACGATGGGGTTTCTTGATCCGCTGAAGGGTTTCGGCGTCACCTTCGGGATGATGTTCAAAAAGGTGGCCACCGAGAAGTACCCCGAGGTCAAGAAGGTCACCGCACCTCGGTATCACGGACGGCACCAGCTCAACCGGCACCCGGACGGGCTGGAGAAGTGCGTGGGCTGTGAGCTCTGCGCGTGGGCCTGCCCGGCGGACGCGATCTTCGTCGAAGGTGGCAACAACACCGAGGAAGAGCGTTATTCCCCGGGTGAGCGCTACGGCGCGGACTACCAGATCAACTACCTGCGGTGCATCGGCTGCGGCCTGTGCATCGAGGCGTGCCCGACCCGCTCGCTCACCATGACCAACGAGTACGAGCTGGCCAACGACAACCGCCAGGTACTGATCTTCACCAAGGAAGACCTGCTTGCCCCGCTGCTGCCGGGCATGGAGATGCCGCCGCACCCGATGCGGCTCGGCGACACCGAGCAGGACTACTACGTGAAGGGTCCTGAGCTGGCCAAGCAGGCGGGCTTGGAGGAGCACAAGTGAACGGGATTCTCCTGGCCCAGGCCGCCGAAGTCGCCAAGGTCTCGCAGGGAGAGGCGATCTCGTTCTGGATCCTCGCCCCGCTCGCGCTGGCAGGCGCGCTCGGCATGATCTTCGCCCGCAACGCCGTGCACTCGGCGATGTTCCTGGTGATGACCATGCTGTCGCTCGGCATCATGTACATGATCCAGCAGGCGCCGTTCCTCGGCTTCGTGCAGATCATCGTCTACACCGGCGCGATCATGATGCTGTTCCTGTTCGTGCTGATGCTGGTCGGCCGTGACTCCTCCGACTCGGTTGTCGAAGTCCTTCGCGGGCAACGGGTCTGGGCGGCGATCCTCGGCATCGGACTGGCCGGCCTGCTGGTCTCCGGCGTGGCCGAGGCACTGACCTCGGTCCGGCCGGTCGGGCTGAACGAGCAGAACGCGGGCGGCGGCAACGTCGCCAACATCGGCCGCTCGATCTTCAGCGACTACCTGTTCCCGTTCGAGCTCACCTCGGCGCTGCTGATCACCGCCGCGGTCGGCGCGATGGTGCTGGGCTACACCGGCAAGAAGCGCAACACCCAGCGGGAGCTCGCGGACGCGCGCTTCCGCGGCGAGCACGACCGGCCGAGCCCGCTGCCCGGTCCCGGTGTGTACGCCACGGCCAACTCGGTAGCCGTCCCGGCCCTGCTGCCGGACGGCTCGATCGCGCCGGAATCGGTGTCGGCGATCATCGAGGCCACGGCCTCGCGTGAACTGGCCGCGGACATCGAGACCGTCGCTGGTGCCATCCCGGGCCCGGACGCGCACGCGCTGAAGGCCGCCTCGACAGAGGAGGGTGACAAGTGACCCCCACCTACTACCTGCTGCTCTCGGCGCTGCTGTTCACCATCGGCGCGGTGGGCGTGCTGGTCCGGCGCAACGCGATCGTGGTGTTCATGTGCGTCGAGCTGATGCTCAACGCGGTGAACCTGACCCTGGTGACCTTCTCCAGGATCAACGGTTCGCTGGACGGCCAGGTGATGGCGTTCTTCGTGATGGTCGTCGCCGCAGCCGAGGTCGTTGTCGGCCTGGCGATCATCATGTCCATCTTCCGCACGCGTCGGACCGCGTCCGTCGACGACGCGAACTTGCTGAAGTACTAGAGGGGTAGCAGGTGTCCCAGAATCTCAGCCTTGCCGCCGCCGAGCAGGTGATCCCGGCGAGCGGACTGGCGAGCTCGGCGTGGCTTCTCATCGCGCTGCCCGCCTTCGGCGCACTCGTCCTGCTGGTAGGCGGCCGTCGCACCAACGGGTGGGGCCACCTGCTCGGCATCGCCACGGTTGTCGCCTCGTTCGCATACGGCATCGCGCTGTTCTTCGACTCCGGCAGCAGTCAGATCCAGGAGACCAAGCTGTTCTCCTGGATCGACGTGAACGCGTTGACTGTCGACTTCGGACTGCGGATTGACCCGTTGTCGATCACGTTCGTGCTGCTGATCACCGGTGTCGGGTCGCTGATCCACATCTACTCGGTCGGCTACATGGCCGACGACGACGGCAGGCGCCGGTTCTTCGGGTACCTGAACCTGTTCGTCGCGGCGATGCTGATCCTGGTGCTCGGCAACAGCTTCGTGACGCTGTA
Organism: Kibdelosporangium aridum; assembly: GCF_900176515.1. Taxonomy (GTDB): domain Bacteria; phylum Actinomycetota; class Actinomycetes; order Mycobacteriales; family Pseudonocardiaceae; genus Kibdelosporangium; species Kibdelosporangium aridum. The sequence continues at coordinate 798,021 of NZ_FWXV01000002.1, read as the reverse complement.
CCTGGGCTGGGAAGGCGTGGGTCTCGCCTCCTACCTGCTGATCGGCTGGTACCAGAACCGCCCGTCCGCGGCCACCGCCGCGAAGAAGGCGTTCCTGATGAACCGCGTCGGTGACGTGGGCCTGGCCATCGCGATCTTCCTGCTGTTCAAGAACTTGGGCACCACGCAGTACAGCGAGGTGTTCGCGCGGATCGGCGAGCTGTCGCCCGCCACGGTCACCGCGATCACGATCCTGCTGCTGCTGGGTGCTTGCGGTAAGTCCGGCCAGTTCCCGCTGCAGGCGTGGTTGCCGGACGCGATGGAGGGCCCGACTCCGGTCTCGGCCCTGATCCACGCCGCGACGATGGTGACCGCGGGTGTCTACCTGATCGCCCGCGCCAACCCGATCTACAACCTGACCGCCGACGGCCGCCTGGTCGTGATCATCATCGGCGCGATCACGTTGCTGATCGGATGCATCATCGGTTGCGCGTACGACGACATCAAGAAAGTCCTGGCGTACTCGACCGTTTCGCAGATCGGCTACATGATCCTGGCGGTCGGCCTCGGCCCGTTCGGCTACGCGCTGGGCATCATGCACCTCGTCGCCCACGGCTTCTTCAAGGCCGGACTGTTCCTCGGGGCCGGTTCGGTGATGCATGCCATGAAGGACGAAGTGGACATGCGCAAGTACGGCGGCCTGTGGCGGATCATGCCGATCACCTTCGGCACGTTCCTGCTCGGCTACCTCGCGCTGATCGGTATCCCGCCGTTCTCCGGCTTCTTCACCAAGGACGCGATCATCGCGGCCGCGTTCGGCCAGGAAGGCTGGCGCGCCTGGGTGTTCGGCGGCGCGGCGCTGCTGGGCGCCGGGCTGACCGCGTTCTACATGACCCGCCTGGTGCTGATGACCTTCTTCGGCAAGCAGCGCTGGAAAGAGCTGAAGGCCGAGGACGGCTCGGACTTCCATCCGCACGAGTCCAAGTCCGTGATGACCGTTCCGATGATCATCCTGGCGATCGGCTCTGTCGGCGCCGGCTTCTTCTTCACCAGCGGCAACCGGTTCGTCAACTGGCTGGCTCCGTCGCTGCAGCCGCTGCAGGAAGTCGAGCACGGCGTCCTCTCGCACGGCATGATCCAGATCCTGGTGATCGGCCTGTCGGTGCTCGGTGTGCTGCTGGCCTGGCTGATCGTCGGCCGCAGGGACGTCCCGGTGGTCAAGCCCGCCAGGGTCTCGCCGGTGGTCCGTGCGGCCCGCGCCGACCTGTACGGCAACGCGTTGAACGAGGCACTGGTCGCCAAGCCGGGTACCTGGCTGGCCCGCGCACTGGTCTATGTGGACAACAAGGGCGTCGACGGCATGGTGAACGGGATCGCGGCTTCGTTCGGCGGTAGCTCCGGCAGACTTCGCCGGCTGCAGACCGGGTTCGTGCGTTCGTACGCGCTGAGCATGCTGGCAAGCGGGATCCTCGTGGTCGCCGCGCTGCTGATGGTGAGGTTCTCCTGATGAACACACAGCCGGCCGCGATGATCGCGGGTACGTCCGGCGGCGGCTCGGGTCTGTTGCTCGCGCTGCTCCTGCTGCCGCTGCTCGGCGGCATCGTGGTGGCCTTCCTGAAGGACGACCGGATGGCCAAGGTGACCGCGCTGACGGTCTCCCTGGTCGAGCTGATCCTGGTCATCCCGGCGTGGATCACCTTCGTGCCCAACGGTTCCCGGATCCAGCTGGCCTTGTCGGTCGACTGGATCCCGGCGTTCGGCGTGCACTTCTCGCTCGGCATCGACGGCATCGCGCTGACGATGATCGCGTTGATCGGCATCCTGACGCCGATCGTGATCGGCGGTTCGTGGGCCGACAAACTGCCGGAAGGCCGTGGTGCGGCGGGCTTCTACTCGCTGCTGCTGGTGATGCAGACCGGCATGGTCGGCGTGTTCGCCGCGACCGACGTGTTCCTGTTCTACGTGTTCTTCGAGGCCGTACTGGTCCCGATGTACTTCCTGGTCGGCCGGTTCGGCGGCCCGCGCAGGCAGTACGCGGCGATGAAGTTCTTCCTGTACTCGCTGCTCGGCGGGCTGATCATGCTCGCGTCGGTGATCGGCCTGTACGTGGTGAGCGCCGACTACAACAACGGTGTCGGCACGCTGGACTGGCAGACGCTGTCGAACGTGATGGACCAGGCGCCGCTGAGTACGCAGATCTGGTTGTTCCTCGGCTTCTTCGTGGCGTTCGCGATCAAGGCGCCGCTGGTTCCGTTGCACACCTGGCTGCCCGACGCGACCGCCGAAGCCCCGATCGGCACCGGCGTGCTGCTGGTCGGTGTGCTCGACAAGATCGGTACGTTCGGCTTCCTGCGCTACTGCCTGCCGTTGTTCCCGGCGGCCAGCCAGGAACTCGCGCCGCTGGTGCTGATCCTCTCGGTGCTGGGGCTGCTGTACGGCGCGATCCTGGCCACCGGCCAGAACGACATGAAGCGGTTGATGGCGTACATCTCCATCGCCCACTTCGGGTTCATCGGCCTTGGCATCTTCGCCTTCTCGACCCAGTCGATCGCCGGTTCGGCGCTGTACATGGTCAACCACGGTCTGGCGACCGGAATGCTGTTCCTGGTCGTGGGCATGGTGATCGCGCGCGGCGACTCGCGCCTGATCTCCGACTACGGCGGCATGTCGAAGGCGACCCCGGTGCTCGCCGGGCTGTTCCTCTTCGGTGGTCTCGCGGCGCTGTCGCTGCCCGGCACGAACTCCTTCATCAGCGAGTTCCTTGTGCTGGTCGGGTCGTACCCGAACGCTCCGGTCTACGCGATCCTCGGCGCGGTCGGCATGATCCTCGCCGCGGCCTACGTGCTGTGGGCGTACCAGCGGGTGTTCCAGGGCCCGGTGCGCGGCAACGCTCTGGTCAGTGTGGCGGGTGGCCCCGGCACCGCGACCGACCCGGCCAAGGCAAAGCTCAAGGACCTGGACGTGCGCGAGAAGGTCGTGCTGGCCCCGCTGGTCATCCTGATCATCTTCTTGGGCTTCTACCCGGCGCCGGTGCTGGACGTGCTCCAGCCGACGGTGGACGCAACGCTGCAGTCGGTCGGCCTGGCCGACCCAGTGGGAGGCAAGTGACGTGTTGGCTCTACAACCACCAACGCAGGCACCGATCGACGCGCCGCAGATCGAGTACGCGGCGATCCTGCCGATCCTGATCCTGCTTGGCGCGGCGTGCATCGGCGTGCTGGTCGAGGCGTTCGTGTCCAAGGCAAGCCGGTGGGCCGCACAGGTCACGCTGTCGTTGCTGTCGATCGTGGCGGCAGGCGTGGCGTTCATCGTCTACGTCACCGACTCGCCGCAGCGCGGGCTGACCACGCTGTACCGGACCATCGCGGTCGACCGGCCGGCACTGTTCCTGTGGGGCACGCTGCTTGCCCTCGGCCTCGCCGCGATCCTGCTGATCGCTGACCGGACGGTCGAGCGTGGTGGCGCCTTCGTCGCGACGGCCGGCATCCGCCCGGGCACGCTGCAGGACCGGGCGCAGGCCCAGTCGGGCGGCATGCAGACCGAGGTCTTCCCGCTCACGCTGTTCGCGCTGTCCGGGATGATGATCTTCTGCGCGTCCAACGACCTGCTGACGATGTTCATCGCACTCGAGGTGCTCAGCCTCCCGCTGTACCTGATGTGCGGTCTGGCCAGGCGGCGCAGGCTGATCTCGCAGGAAGCCGCGGTGAAGTACTTCCTGCTCGGTGCCTTCGCCTCGGCCTTCTTCCTGTACGGCCTGGCACTGCTCTACGGCTACGCGGGTTCGGTCAAGCTGGCCGACATCGCCAACGCGGCAGCGGGTTCGGCGGCGTCCGACACGCTGTTGTTCGGTGGCTTCGGTCTGCTGGTCGTGGGTCTGCTGTTCAAGGCGTCGGTCGGTCCGTTCCACGCGTGGACGCCCGACGTGTACCAGGGCGCGCCGACGCCGATCACGGCCTTCATGGCCGCGTGCACGAAGGTGGCAGCGTTCGGTGGCATCCTGCGTGTGCTGACGGTCGGCTTCGAGTCGACCAGCTGGGAATGGCGCGGCGTGCTGTGGGTCGTCGCCATCGCCTCGATGGTGATCGGCGCGGTGCTGGGTCTTACTCAGACCGACGTCAAGCGGATGCTGGCGTACTCGTCGATCGCCCACGCGGGCTTCCTGCTCGTCGGTGCGCTGGCCCTTCGTCCGGAAGGCCTGTCCGGCACGCTGTTCTACCTGTTGACCTACGGCTTCACCACGCTGGCGGCGTTCGGTGCGGTGAGCCTGGTGCGCGACTCGTCCGGTGAGGCCACGCACCTGTCCCAGTGGGCCGGTCTGGCCAAGCGGTCGCCGGTACTCGCGGCGGTGTTCACGTTCTTGCTGCTCGCGATGGCCGGTATCCCGATGACCAGCGGGTTCATTGGCAAGTTCGTAGTGTTCTCGGCGGGTATCCAGGACGGCATGACCCCGCTCGTGGTGATCGCGCTGATCGCCTCGGCCGTGGCGGCGTTCTTCTACCTGCGGGTGATCGTGCTGATGTACTTCAGCGACCCCGCACCCGACGGCCCGACGGTGACCGTGCCCGGCACGTTCACCACTGCGGCTATCACCCTCGGCGTGCTCGTCACGCTGGTTCTGGGGCTCGTGCCTGCCTTTGCCCTGGATTGGGCGGGGACGGGGACGTTCGCCTTCTAGACCTTGAGGAACCCACGCGGGTCCGGCCAGGTGACAACTTGGTCGGACCCGTTTTGGCATATGGTCACGGCGTAGAGGTACTTGTCGGGCTCGTCCTGGTCGTCGAGAGTGCTGAGTTCGGCGCTGTACATGCCGAGCTGAGCGTCCTCGGCCCGGAGCACTTCCATCGCCCAAGCGGATAGTCGCTTCGCCAGCACCTCAAGGCCGAACTCGGCCGGGTCGACTTCAAGCTGGTGAACGATCTCGTAATAAGCCCGGTTCAGATCCTGCTTGCGCAGGTCGAACAGGGTGAAGCCGTATCGGGTGCTCATCTCAAACCTCCTGTGAGAACATTGCCATCAACCGTGTCAGATAATTATCTGGCCCGCAATCCACGATCGAGTGAAAGAAGGCGCACGACAGGTGGCTGAGCCGACATCAAACCCGACCTCAAGCACCGTGCAAGCGTGGGAGCTGGGCATTCGCCTGAAACAGCGCAGGGAAGAACTCGGCATGACCGTCGCGGCCGCGGGCAAGGCGACCGGCGTGGGCGGCCCGAACTTGTCCGCGATCGAGAGCGGCAAGCGCAAGCTGGCCGCGTTCAAGCTGCCGGATGTCGCCCAGGTCTACGAGCTCTACGACCATGAGGTGTCCTATTTGGAGCGCCTGCGCGCAGGCGCAGATCGCCGCGAGTGGTACCACGACTACGAGCACATTTACTCGGACGAATTCATCCGCTTCCTCGGGTTGGAAGCGGGCGCGGCCAGGGTTCAGATCTACCAAAGCGAGGTGATTCCTGGCCTGCTGCAGACCGCTGACTACGCCCGAGCGATGATCAAGGGTGGTGGCCCTTATATCCGGCCAGTTGACGTCGACCAGCGTGTGGAATCGCGCCTGCGCAGGCAAAGGCGGCTGTCGGGGGACAACTCCCTGGACATCTCGGTGGTGTTGGGACAGGCCGCGCTGCTGCAGCGGGTAGGGGGATCCGCTGTCCTGCGGGCACAGCTTGAGCACCTCATCGAGCTGGCCGCGGAACAGGTAGATGTCAGAGTGATGCCGTTTACCGCCGGGGCTCATCCGTTGATCGGCAACTCGGCGGAACTGTTCACTTTCGCCTCGTCGAGGCTGCCCAAGGTGTTGTGGCAGGAAACCGTTACCTCACAAGCGCTTGTCGACAAGCGAAGTAAAGTTCTGGAGGCGACCGCCAGCTTGGACGACGCGATGGAACGAGCGTTGAATCGAAAGGACTCGCTGGCACTGATTCGCGAGGTGCTCAGGGAGTTGGAATGACGCGTGGGTGGTTCAAGTCGAGCCTCAGCAACCCGAACGGCAGCTGTGTCGAGGTGAACCTCGACAGCCCTGGCTTAATCCGGGTTCGGGACAGCAAGAACCCTGATGGTGGCGAGTTGCGCATACCGTCTCGCGGCTGGTTCAAGTCCACCCGCAGCAACCCCAACGGCGAGTGTGTCGAGGTGAACCTCGACGACCCGGGCTTAGTGCTCGTCCGGGACAGCAAAAATCCCGATGGTGGTGTGCTCCGGATACCCTCCGTAACCTGGAAGCGTGCTCTGCGCCACGGTCTCCAGCCCTGACCGGTCTCCCGGCCGTATCAGCGTTTACGCTGGGCGGACTGGTACCACTGCTGCCGGGGGAGCGACAACGACGTGACAGCTGAACAGACGCCTGCCGTTCCTGACCCGCGCCTGCCTTTGGGTCTGGGCGCGGCCGATCCTGACCTGGTGCGGGCCGTTGGCCTGGCCCTCTCCGACGTGGAGAAGATCCTGCACGGGGTCGCCGACAGCGATGTCTCGTTCATCGACGAGGCTGCCTTGCACCTGGTCAACGCGGGTGGCAAGCGCTTCCGCCCGCTGTTCACCCTGATCTCCTCACACATCGCCGACGGGCCGTTGCCGGAGGTCATCACCGCGGCTGCCGCCGTCGAGCTGGTGCACCTGGCGACGCTGTACCACGACGACGTGATGGACGAGGCGACCATGCGGCGTGGCGCGGACAGCGTCAACGCCCGGTGGGACAACACCATCGCCATCCTGACCGGTGACTTCCTGTTCGCTCACGCTTCCGGCCTGGTCGCCGACCTCGGCACCGACGCCGCGCGGATCATCGCCGAGACGTTCTCCGAGCTGGTCACCGGCCAGATGCGGGAGACCGTCGGACCGGCGCCCGGCGAGGACGCCGTCGAGCACTACCTCTCCGTCATCGGCCAGAAGACCGGTTCGCTGATCGCCACTGCCGGTCGCTACGCGGGCATGTTCTCCAATGCCACCCCCGAGCAGACCGAGGCGTTGCACCGATACGGCAAGATCATCGGTGCGGCGTTCCAGATCTCCGACGACATCATCGACATCGCGTCACCCGCGGCCGAATCGGGCAAGACCCCCGGCACCGACCTGCGGGAGGGCGTGAAGACCCTGCCGATGATCTACGCATTGTCCGTGGACGGCAACGACCGCCTCGCCGAGCTGCTCGCCGGACCGATCTCCGACGACGCCGAGGTCGAGGAAGCACTTGAACTGCTGCGTGGCTCGAAAGGCATGCAGCGGGCACGGGAGACCCTCGAGCAGTACGCCGAGCGTGCGCACACCGCACTCGCGCCGCTGCCCGACAGCCCTGCCCGCGACGCCCTCGAGCTGCTGACGCGGTACGTCATCGAGCGGACCCGCTAAGGCTGTGATCCATTCACCCCGTAGGGTGGAAACGGGGTGGGGACCACGAGGGAGCAAGTGGATGCAGATCTTCGGCCAGGTCTGGCTATGGAGCCTGGGGTCGTTCCTGCTAGGCGTGCTGTTCACATGGTTGTTGCTGGTCAGGCCGATACGCAAGCGTGTCGGCGAGCTGGAGGACGCCGGCTCGAACCAGCCGCGTGAGTTCAGGCAACCGACTCGGGTGGCCGAGCCGGTCGGCCCGCCGACGGGCAAGGAAGCCGACAGGTTCCTCGACGACCTTTTCGACACGCCAAAGGCACCACCGGCGCCGCCGCAGCACCACGCTCCGGTCCAGCAGCCGATCCGCCCGCCGCAGCTGCCCCCGCCGCCCATGCCGGCGTCCGCACAGCCTGGCCCGACCGCTCCGCCCGAGCTGCCACCGCCACCGATGCCGATCGCTCCGCCGGAGCTGCCGCCGCAGCCTCAGCATTCCTTCTCCTCGCGGTTGGATCCGCAGGCTCCGCCCGAGCCGCCGATCCCGGACGAGAGCGACACCGAGCTGTCGGACGCCCCGTTCCGCCAGTTCACCGAGAGCACCACGGTTTTCGTGCCGCCCGCGGACCTGCGGATGCCCGACAAGGCCGAGTCGTCGGGTGAGGACTGGTTCGCCAAGGAAGCGCCGATTTCGGGCTCGATCAACGGCACAGCGGAAGAGGCGGACCCGCACCTGATCACCGACGTCGAGGACGACGAGCAGGTGGATGCCCAGGGCACGATCTTCACCCAGCACACCACGCCGATCCCGGACGGGATGATCCGGTCACTGGACAACGAGACGCCCGCTCAGCCGGAGCCTGAGCCAGCGTCCGAAGCCGTCCAGCACTACGAGCCGGACGCGCCGGCACCGGAACCCGTCCAGCACTACGAGCCGGAGCTGCCACAGCACATCGAGCCGCCGAAGCTGCCGGATCCTGAGCCGGTCGATGTGGTCGAACCGGCTGCGACGCAACGCTTCGAGCCGGTCGCGGCTCCGGCCGCCGAGCAGGATTCGAGCCGGTCGCTGTTCGAGCCGGTCGTGCCGGTCGCTGACCAACAGGACGAGGCCGCTGTTGCCGGGTCGGACGAATTCGTCCCGCCAGGGCCGTTCGGGCCTGGGTCGGCGATGCCGCTGCCGGGCGGCGGTGCTCCCGCGCCGGAGTTCAACGTCAAGGCCAGCGTCACCGCGCTGCGTTACTGCACGCAGGACAACCCGCAGTTTGACCGGATTGTCGCGGAGGTGTGGTTCCGGTCGCCGAGTGATGCTGAACGTGTTGGTTTCCGTGTTCTGTCATAGGGTTTACAAAAAGCTCTCAGTGCTTTGTATGCCCCTAATGTCGGAGTGACGCGCACCATGGGGTCCGTTACGGTGCCTCCATGGCGGACCAGATCGGCCGACTGGGGGTTCGGCGCTGGGGACGGATCGGATATGTGCTTGGCATTGACTTGCTGGCGGTGGCCGGTGTCGTCGTCGCTTTGTCACTGATTCCGATCCCGTCGGCGAATCTGCTTCCGTTTGTGCTGCTCGCCAGTTGTGCGCTGCTTTACACCGAACTGTCCGTGCGGACGGCGGGCCGAGCCTTCTTCGACCTTAATTCGGTGTGGATGTTCGCGGCGATACTGCTGCTGCACCCGGTTCTCTCGGCATTGGTGATCACCGTTTCGTACTTCGCGCAATGGGTGCGTGTCCGGCCGGACGAGCTGTGCGACAGGACCTTCCGTGCGGCGGCGACGATTGTCGCGGGCTACGCGGCGAGCGCGTTCTTCGCGATGGTCACCGACACCACGTTCGAGCACATGCCGCGCGACATCGCCTCGTTCGCTCTGGTCGTCGGGGCCGGTCTGGTCTTCCTGATCTTCAAATGGGCTGCCATCCAAGTGGCCGACCGCACGGCTGTGTCCGCGGATTACGCAGTGGAGGCTTCGGCGATCGCGCTTGGCATCGTGCTCGCGTGGGCGCTTGTCGACTGGCCGATTGTGCTTCTGCTGATCATCGGGATAACTCTGGTGATGCATCGAACTGTGCTGATTCGTCAGTTGCGGGATCAGGCGCGAGCGGACCCGAAAACTGGGTTGCTCAATTCCGCGGCCTGGTCGAATGACGCCACCGCGTGGTTGGCGCGCGGCGAGAGCGCCGCACTGCTGATGCTCGACCTCGACAATTTCAAATCGATCAACGACAGGTACGGCCATCTGGTCGGCGACAAACACTTGAAAGGCGTCGCCGAAGTGCTCAAATCCGAAGTGCGGGCCACCGACATGGTGGGGCGGTTCGGTGGCGAGGAATTCGTGATCCTGCTGCCGGGAACGACGCAGGACGATGCAATGGCGATCGCCGAACGCATTCGCCGCCGCGTCGAAGGCTTCGCAGTGGAGGGCCTCGGCACCGTGACCGTGTCGGTCGGCGTGGCAGCGCACCCGGACCACGGCACCACCCTCGAAGAGGTGATGAACGCGGCCGATCTGGCGTTGCTGGCCGCCAAGACCGCGGGCCGCAACCGGACTCTGCTTTTCGCTGCACCTCCGGCGTAGGTCGTTGGTAACGTGCTGCTGCGGAGCGCGCAGCAGAAGATTGGCGGGAAATGCCCACGACGTTCGGGTTGTCCTTCGCGGCGGTCGACATCCTGTCCGAGGGACTGCAGCTCAATTGCCGGGTCTACCCGTTCACGATTCCGAGTTTCGGTGAGTTCGCCGAGGACCGGGTGCGGATCGCGGGCGCGATCAGGGACGACCTGATCAACCGGGGGCTCGCCGACCACCAGGGCCTCGGCCCTGAGGTGACGGCAGCCCTGCGCCTCTTCAACGACTACCAGGTCGCGGTGGCTGTGATGGGCGACGTCGATGGCGGCAAGAAGGTCTACGCCCGCGGCGCGGTCACGGCAAGACGCGGCATGGTCGTCGTCCAGGACGACCAGCTGCTGAAGTTCGAGATGATCCGCCCGGAAGGCTTGGCCCGCAGCATCGCGGCGCTGCTGCCCCCGTTGAAAGCCGGGCCCGGCCAATCAGTGACCGTGACGCGTCCCAAGGCTCAGCCAGTGCGCGTGGACGACGAGCAAGGCGGCTTCCGCCAACCCATTGCCCGCCCCACGCAAACCGCCAACCCGGCACAGATGCGTGGCGCGGAGGAGATGTTGCGCCGCAAACGCCTTGGCTCAGGCCATTTCGTGGTGACCGGCCGCGACCGCAACGGTCACGTCATCCAGGCCCCCGGCCTCGGCTGGATCGACACGGACGCGGGCCGCTATCTCGTGCAGTCCATCGACCAGGACGACGTCGAAGGCGGCACGTTCTTCCCGGCCGACAGCGCCCGGATGATCCACCAGCTCAACGAGTTGCTGAAGTCGGTCAGCTGACCTTGTCGGCCAGGGCCGCGATGACCTGAGCGATCTCCTTGGGCGCCTTGAGATCCGCGCCGTGGTCACGTCCGTGCAGCATGCATGTTTCGGTGCGCGGCATTGCCTTGGCGACGGCGTGCACCACCGAGGTGAGTCGTTCCGGGCTGCGGCCTCCGCCAACCAGCACAGTGGGCACGGTGTTGTGAGCGTAGGCAGCGAGATGGTTGCCGACCTCGTGCATCGCGTCGAGATCGTCGATCTGGCTCGGCACAAGCCTGCGGTAGTGCGGAATGAGGGCGGTGAACCCGCCGACAAGCCGGGCTTGCCATGCCGGCAGGCCGATCGCGCGATGCGTGAAGATCGCCATGGCCTTTCCGGGCTTGCCCGCTGCGATCGCCGCCCGCATCTGTTTGATGACCTCGGGCCCGGTCCAAGGCCCGTTGACCGGTAACGCTGGTTCGAAGAGCACCGCACCGGCGAACGACGACGGCGACGCCACCAGGGCTTCGAGAGCGACGACCGCGCCGGACGAGTGACCGTAGATGATCACCGGCTCGCCGACGTACCGGGCAATCGCGATGACGTCGTCGACCTCTTGAGCCACCGAACACGGCTCGAGGTCCAACCGGTACTGGCGCCGATGCACACGCAGGACACGGAACCGGTTGGCCAGGATCGCGGCGAGTTTCTTGGTCCGCGTGCCGTCGTCCAGTCCGGGTCCCAGGATCACGATGGCCCGCCCGTGGCCTTCGTCGTAGAAGCGGACATCAGTGCCGTCCGCCGAAATTGTGGTCTCCATGGTCCCTCCTTAGCAATGCTAAGGCTGACTTAGCGGCGCTAAGGTGTCAACCATGTGCGCAGCCAACCGGCCCGGTCTGACCATGCAGCTGTTGATCGAGACGGCGTTGCGCCTGCTCGATGAAGTCGGGTTGGAAGGGCTCACCGTCCGCCGGCTCGCGGCCGAGCTGGGTGTGCAGTCACCCGCCCTGTACTGGCACATCCGCACGAAACAGGAACTGCTGGACGGTATGGCTGAGCACATGATCCTGGCCGCGGGAATGGGCCCACCGGAGGACGGCGAGACGTGGCAGGAGTGGCTGGCCCGACGAGCCAGGGCCTATCGCAAGTCATTGCTCGCGCATCGCGACGGTGCTCGCATCGTGGCCAACGCCGCCTGGTTGAGCCCGCAGACGATCAAGCTGTTCAACGACGAACTGTCCGCAATGGTCGACCGCGGCTTCCCGGCCGATCTCGCGTTGCGCACCATAACGGCGCTTTCCCAGTACACCAACGGATTTGTCCTGCAGGAGCAGGCGGCATCCAGCAAAGACCGCAAGCGGCCTGTGGAACTCGACAGCTCGGGTCCGCTGTTCGTGGCCATTCGCGAAGGCGCCAGCACGATCGGCGACGACGCCTTCGACCACGGCGTTCAGGTGATCATCGATGGCACAGCCTTGGCGCTAAAGAAAAGCGGGTGAAGGCCGTGGCCTCCACCCGCTTTCACTTCGGTGCTTTTACTCGACGGTCCAGGTGTCCCGGCCGTTCAGCAGTGCCTGCAGGTCGGCAGGCTTCGTGGCCTTGGCCGTCGTGATCTGCTGGCGTGCCATGTCGTCGTACGTCGCCCGCTGGACGTTCCGGAAGATGCCGGTGACCGTGTGGGACAGGTCCTCGCCGCCGATCCGTGACAGCGCGAACGAGTACGTCGGGTCCTCGATGGTCGGGTCGTGCACGACGAGGTTGTCCTCGCCGACCTCCGAGACCTTCGCGACCTCAAGGCCGCCCCAGCCACTGCGCACGACGCCGTAGTCGCCGTCGGGGCCGAAGCGGATCGGCTCACCCTGCTGCAGCGGGATCAGCCTGCGCTCCTTCTCCTCCGGGTCCTTCAGCACGTCGAACGCGCCGTCGTTGAAGATCGGGCAGTTCTGGTAGATCTCCACCAGTGCCGAACCCCGGTGCTGCGCCGCGGCCTGCAGGACCTCGGTCAGGCCCTTGCGGTCGGAGTCCAGCGCGCGCCCGACGAACGTCGCCTCGGCGCCCAGCGCCAGCGAGATCGGGTTGAAGGGGTGGTCAAGCGACCCCATCGGCGTCGACTTGGTGATCTTGCCGGTCTCCGACGTCGGCGAGTACTGCCCCTTCGTCAGGCCGTAGATCCGGTTGTTGAACAACAGGATCTTCAGGTTCACGTTCCGGCGCAGCGCGTGGATCAGGTGGTTGCCACCGATCGACAACGCGTCGCCGTCACCGGTGACGACCCACACCGACAGGTCGGGGCGGGCCACCGCGAGACCGGTCGCGATCGACGGCGCACGGCCGTGGATCGAGTGGATGCCATAGGTGTTCATGTAGTACGGGAACCGCGACGAGCAGCCGATCCCGGAGACGAACACGATGTTCTCGCGCTTGAGGCCGAGCGTCGGCATGAACGCCTGCACGGCGTTCAGCACGATGTAGTCACCACAACCCGGGCACCAGCGGACCTCCTGGTCCGACTTGTAGTCCTTGGCGGTCTGTTTCTCGTCCGTGGTCGGAATCCCGGCAAGGCCGGGCAAACCGAGGTCGATGGCGGTCATGCCGAGACCCCCTTCACAACGTCTGTGAACACCCCTTGTAGCTCCTCTGCCTTGAACGGCAGTCCAGCCACCTTCGTGTAGCTGATCGCGTCGATCAGGTACTTGGCTCGGATCAGCATCGCCAGCTGGCCGAGGTTCATCTCCGGGATCACCACCCGGTCGTAGGAACGCAGCACGTCACCCAGGTTGGCGGGGAACGGGTTGAGGTGCCGCAAGTGTGCTTGTGCGATCGCGAGCCCGAGCTTGCGGACCCGTCGGCAGGCCGCCCCGATCGGCCCGTACGGCGAACCCCAGCCGAGCGCGAGCACCCGTGCCTTGCCGGACGGGTCGTCCACCTCAAGATCGGGCACCTTGATGCCGTCGATCTTCCGTTGGCGCAGCCGCACCATGTAGTCATGGTTAGCCGGATCGTAGGAAATCGAACCCTTTCCGTCCTGCTTTTCCAGACCACCGATCCGGTGCTGCAGGCCAGCCGTCCCAGGGATCGCCCACTCACGCGCCAATGTCTCCGGATCGCGGACGTACGGCCAGAACTCGTCCGAGCCGTCGGTCGCGTTCGGCTTGGTCGCGAACGTCACCCGCAGATCCGGCAGCGACTCGACATCCGGGATCAGCCACGGCTCCGAACCGTTGGCGATCGCGCCGTCCGACAGCAGCAGAACGGGAGTGCGGTACTCCAACGCGATCCGCGCGGCGTCCACAGCGGCGTCGAAACAGTCCGCGGGTGACTGCGGCGCGATGATCGGCACCGGCGACTCACCGTTGCGGCCGAACATCGCCTGCAACAGGTCGGCCTGTTCGGTCTTGGTCGGCAGACCGGTGGACGGGCCACCGCGCTGGACGTCGATGACGACCAACGGGAGCTCAGTCATCACAGCGAGACCGATCGTCTCGGACTTCAGCGCGATACCCGGGCCGGACGTCGAGGTCACGCCGAGCGCGCCGCCGTACGAGGCGCCGAGTGCCATGCCGATACCGGCGATCTCGTCCTCGGCCTGGATGGTCGTCACGCCGAAGTTCTTGTGCCGGGACAACTCGTGCAGGATGTCCGACGCCGGCGTGATCGGGTACGTGCCGAGCACGATCTCCAGCCCGGACCGCTGGCCCGCGGCGACGATCCCGTACGCCAGTGCGGTGTTGCCGGTGATCTGGCGGTACGTGCCGGAGTTCAGCTTGGCCGGGGCGACCTGGTAGGTCGTGGCGAAGGATTCGGTTGTCTCGCCGTAGTTCCAGCCCGCGCGGAAGGCGAGGATGTTGGCCTCGGCGATGTCGGGCTTCTTGGCGAACTTCTCCCGCAGGAACTGCTCGGTGCCCTCGGTCGGCCGGTGGTACATCCAGGACAGCAGGCCGAGCGCGAACATGTTCTTCGCCCGTTCGGCGTCCTTCTTGGAAAGACCGGTGTCCTCGAGCGCGCTACGGGTGATCGTCGCCATCGCGACCTTGTGCACCTGGTAGGAGTCCAGCGACTCGTCCTCGAGCGGGTCGGCGTCGTAGCCGACCTTCTGGAGGTTGCGCTTGTTGAACTCGTCGGTGTTGACGATCAGCGTCCCACCTGCTGGGAGGTCGCCGATGTTGGCTTTCAGCGCGGCCGGGTTCATCGCGACGAGCACGTCCGGCCGGTCGCCGGGCGTGAGGATGTCGTAGTCGGCGAAGTGCAGCTGGAAGCTCGACACACCGGGCAACGTGCCCTGTGGAGCGCGGATCTCCGCCGGGAAGTTCGGCAACGTCGCGAGGTCGTTGCCGAAGGCCGCGGCTTCGGATGTGAAGCGGTCACCGGTGAGCTGCATGCCGTCGCCCGAGTCGCCGGCGAACCGGATCACGACTCGGTCGAGCTTCGTGATCTCGGTGTGCCTGGTCGACTTCAGCGCGTGGCCGTTGGTTTCACCCTCGACACCTGTGCTCATTGGGCTCGCCTGATCCCTCTCTGTCGCAACCGCGAATTCAGTTGCTTGCCCCACTTCGAGCCTAGTCCTCGAATCTCGCGTCGGCCTCGCACCTAGCTGCAGACGGACTAGTCCTTACCTGTTACCAAAGGTAGATACCGGGCTTGGACCGGTACTCCCGAAGCGGTCTACGTCACATGCCATAAGTATATGTTACCGGTGGTAACACCTAAGAGCGGCCGGTGATCCGCGCTCGCAGCTTGTCCAGCCGCTCAGCGAACTCGGTCGACGCCATGGTCTTCACCTGCGCTCTCAACTCTCTCTCAACGGCTGTCGCATGATCGACATTGCCGGATGTCGCTCGCAAAGTTTGTTTCGTAGTACGGACGAGGTCGCGTGGGGCGTTCACCGCGCCGCTCGCCAGTTGGACGGCGGCGGCGACCGGGTCGGCGGCCAATTGCCACGCAAGACCCTTCTGAACGGCGGTTTCCGCGTCCAGGACGGTCCCGAGCAACGTCATGGCCACGGCAGTCTGCCGGTCGACCGCGCGCTGCAACATCCAGGTCATGCCGCCACCCGGGTGAATCCCAATCTGTAGGAAACGGGCGTCGAACCTTGCCTTCGGGCCCGCGATGCGCATGTCGCACGCGAGCGCCAGATTCAGGCCCGCGCCGACCGCGGCGCCGTTGACCGCGGCGATGGTCGGCAGACTGCAGTCGGCGAACGCGAGGAACCCCGCGTAGATCTTCCGAAGCCCTTCTTCGTGCGCCTCGCCGAGCGTGGTGAGATCCGCGCCCGCGCAGAAGGCGGGCGGCGCGCCCGTGACGACGATCGCGTGCACGTCCTCGTCGTTCTCGCAGGTCTGGACCACGTCGACGAGGGCTGCGGAGATGGGCAGCGTCAACGCGTTGCGCCGATCCGGGACGTTGAGCGTGACGACCGCGACCCCGTCGGCACGCTCGAGCATCACCTCGGTCATGGCAAGAACCGTACGTTGTGGACCCTCGTGTTCGACTGCACGTTCCGGTTGGTTGGACAGTCCTCAGGGCCGCGGCTCGGGCGTCGGTGATCGTTCGAGCAGAGTGGACAGCACCACGGTGGACACGGTCCGGTCGATCATGTCGACCCCGCGCAGCCGTTCGAGTGCGTCTTCGAGGTGATGGATGTCCGCGGCACGCAGGTGCACGATCGCGTCGGCGGCTCCGGAGACGGTGTAGGCGGCTACGACTTCCGGCAGCGGCTCGAGGCTGGCACGAATCTGTCCCGGAGAAACATTGCCCCGGTAGCGCACCTCGACGAACGCCTCAGTGCCCCACCCGAGCGCCTCGGGGTCGACCACGGCCGTGAAGCCACGGAGCACGCCTTTGTCCAGGAGGCGATCGACCCGTCGTTTGACTGCGGGAGCCGATAACCCGACGACTTTGCCGATCTCGGCGTAGCTGGAGCGGGCGTCGGCGACGAGCTGCGAAACGATTCGCTGATCTATCGAGTCCACACGCAACATTCTGCATGCTCAAGCGCAATACTACGAGCTTGATCGATAGCAGACGTGACCCATACATTTCGATCCATGACATCTGCGGACCGGATGCCCACGACGCGGCGGTATCTGATGTGCGCCCCGACCTACTTCGAGGTCGCCTACTCGATCAACCCGTGGATGGATCCCACCAAGCCGGTGGACCACGACCTGGTGATGAAGCAGTGGCAGACGCTGCACGACACCTACGTGGAACTCGGGCACAAGGTGGAGACCATCGAACCCCAGCCAGGACTGCCCGACATGGTCTTCGCCGCGAACTCGGCGACCGTGATCGACGGCCGCGTCCTCGGCGCCCGGTTCCGCGCCGAGCAGCGCGCGCCGGAAGCCGACCACTACCGCAGGTGGTTCAACGAGAACGGCTACCACAACGTGGTGATGCCCACGTGCGTCAACGAAGCCGAAGGCGACTTTGCCTGGACCGGCAGGTATCTGCTGGCGGGCACCGGCTTCCGTACCGACCCAGGGGCGCACGCCGAGGCCCAGGAGGTGCTGGGCGTGCCCGTGGTGTCGCTGCATCTGATCGACCCTCGCTACTACCACCTGGACACAGCGCTGTTCGTGTTGAATGAGGACGAGCCCAACGTGGCGTACTACCCGGGCGCGTTCTCCGAGGGGTCGCAGCATGTGCTTCGCCGCCTGTTCCCCAACGCTGTGATCGCGACGGCTTCGGACGCCGAGTGCTTCGGCCTGAACGGGGTGTCCGATGGCCGCAATGTCATCTTGCCGACGGAAGCGACAGGGTTGGCCGCTCAGCTGACCGCGCGGGGTTACGAGCCGATCTTCGTGGACATCTCGGAGCTGAAGAAGTCCGGCGGCGGCCCCAAGTGCTGCACCATGGAGATCCGCGGCTGACCGCCCTCAAAGACCCAAGCCCCAGGCACGGTGGGTAGTGCCTGGGGCTTGTTTCAATCTGACGTGCGCCGCGCTGCGCTTGCATGGCTGATTGCGAGCGGGCGATGCGAAGCTCATGCGCAGATCCGATGGCTGGGGCTGGTGCTGGGCGGCTTACATTGGGCCTGATGAGTACTGAACGGCGGCGGGCACGCAGGCAGCCCACCAAACTGTGGCGGGTGCCGGTGCTCCGCACCCAGCGGATCACCCCGAGGATGGCCAGGATCACGGTCGGTGGCCCGCAGATCGACGACTTCGTCGGAGCGGGCACGGACGAGAACGTGATGCTTTACCTGTACGAACCAGGGGCTGAGCTGCCTGAGCCGCTCACCCTCGAGTCGGCGCGGACCGCGATGTCGCGAGTCCGGCCGTACATGCGCACGTACACCATCCGCAGGCACGACCCCGTGACGAACGAGATCGACTTCGACTTCGTGCTGCATGGCGATCATGGACCGGCGTCGAAGTGGGCAGCCAACGCCAAGCCTGGTGACGAGGTCATCTTTGTCGGTCCGTCGCCCGCGTATCAGCCGAACCTGGACGCTGACTGGCACCTGCTCATCGGGGATGAGACGGCCCTTCCGGCGATCAGCGCGATCATGCAGGCGCTTGCAGGCAAGACCGTGAAGGCGTTCGTCGAGATCGAGGACGCTGCCGAGGAGCAGGACCTCGACGTCACCTGGGTGCATCGAAACGGTGTTTCCGCGGGCAGTGCTGAGCCGTTGGTGAAGGCCTTGACCGACGCGGAGTTCCCTGAAGGCAGGCCAGCCGTGTGGGCTGCGGGTGAGCGTCAGGTGATGCAGGCTGTTCGTGAGGTCCTGGCGGAGCGGGGCGTCGACCGCGCCGGGGTGCGGCCTGCCACCTATTGGCGGCTGGGTCACGCCGGGTCCTAACAGGAACTTCCCTTCCTACGAGAGCGTTGTTTTGAAAGGAAGTGGGGAAGGAGGGCACCGTGCACGGTCACTACAACGGGTTGAAGACAGCGCTCCTGCTGGGCGGCATGAGTGCTCTCATCCTGCTGGTCAGCTCCCTGTTCGGGCGCACTGCGCTGATCATCGGACTGCTGATCGCCCTCGGGGTGAACGCATACGCGTACTTCAACTCCGACAAGATCGCGCTGCGGGCGATGCGTGCACGCCCGGTATCGCAATGGGAACAGCCTGCGATGTACCGGATCGTGCGTGAGCTCGCGAACGCCGCGCGCCAGCCGATGCCACGGCTGTACATCAGCCCGACGCAGGCGCCCAACGCGTTCGCGACGGGCCGTAACCCGCGCAACGCCGCAGTGTGTTGCACCACAGGGATCCTGGAGATCCTCAACGAGCGTGAACTTCGCGCCGTGCTGGGGCATGAACTGTCGCACGTCTACAACCGCGACATCCTGATCTCGTGTGTCGCGGGCGCGCTGGCCAGCGTGATCAGCTTCCTCGCCAACTTCGCGATGCTGTTCGGCCTGTTCGGCGGCGACGACGAGGACCGGCCGAACCCGTTGGCGATGCTGGCGATCGCGATTCTCGGCCCGGTCGCCGCCGGCGTCGTGCGGATGGCGATCAGCCGTTCACGGGAGTACCAGGCAGACGAGTCCGGCGCCGAGCTGACCGGTGATCCGCTCGCGCTCGCTTCGGCGTTGCGCAAGCTCGAGATCGGCACGCAGCAGGCCCCGTTGGCGCCCGAACCGGCGATCGCGTCACAGTCGCATCTGATGATCGCCAACCCGTTCCGGCCGGGTGAACAACTTGCACGGCTGTTCGACACGCATCCGCCGATCGCCGAGCGAATCCGGCGACTGGAGGACATGGCACGTCGCGGACTGTGACGTCTGGCGGTGTAACAGAACCGCTTCCGCTGGGATTGTCCGAGTCATGGTGGACGGTGACATCCGGCAGCGGTTGGCCTACGGCGACCACAACGCGCTCGCCGAGGTGTACGACCTGCACAGCGCGGCGGTGTACGCGGTCGCGCTGAGCGTCACATCGGATGCAACGGTTGCCGAGGACATCACCGTCAATGTGTTCGTGAGCCTATGGCGTCGTCCGCTCTCGTATCAGCCCGGTCAGGCGAGCCTGGGGTGCTGGCTGGCCGTGCTCGCTCATCGGCACGCGGTGGAATGGTTGCGTAACAACAACATTCCCGCCCAGCGAGTGACCGTCGAACGACCCGTCGTGTTGGCGTCCCTTCCGGACCTGACCAGACAGGCCCTCGAACTGGCCTACTTCAACGGCCGGACGTACCAGCAGATCGCCATCGAGCTCGGAATCCCAGCGGGCACAGCGAAATCCCGGCTGCGGGCCGGTCTGCGCGAGCTGGCGGCGGTGCTGTGAGTGACCACGCGGCAGTGTCGTCGCTGCTTGCTGCCTGGACGATGCACGCGTGCGACAGTCTCGAGTCGGACGCCGTCGAGGATCACCTGCGGAGCTGCGAAACGTGCCGGGCCGAAGTCCGTGGACTCGCTGAAGCCACCCAATCCCTTGCCGGCAAAGGATCCCCGCCACCGAAGCGAGTGCGGGAGAAAGTGGTCACCGCCGTGGGCGCGCTCGACATTCCGCGCTATGCCAAGGCTTACGCGGCCACCGTCGCCGCACTTGACGCACTGCTCAAAGAAATCGACGCGCACCAATGGACAGGAGTCGTGGCGCACGAGCCGTGGAGCGTCCTGGATCTGGTGGTGCACCTGACCGCGACCGACAACCTGGTCGCCGACCACCTCGGACTGCACGTCCACCCCCCGGTGCAGCCCGGCGAAGACCCGGACTCACGCACAGACGTGCTGCTGGCCATGCCGCGCAGCCAAGACGCGGCATGGCGGGAATGGCGACGCCAAGCCGAAGGGATCTGCCAGGCGTTGACCAAGAAGTCACTGCCGCCCGACTTGATGCTGTCGCGTGCGTACGAAACGTGGATCCACGCCCGGGACATCGCTTTGGTGACAAACAAAGACCTGCCCCCGCCGCCACCGGATCACCTGCACACCATCGCGGACTTCGCCGCGCGCCTGCTCCCGCACGCAGCCGCGTACCGCCGCGTCGCCCGCCCAGGCAACGCCGTCCGGCTCGTGCTCGCCGGGCCCGGCGGCGGCACGTGGACGCTGCCGCTCGGCGGCCAGATCATCGGCGTCACGGTCGAAATGACCATGGACGTGATCCAGTTCTGCCTGCTCATGGCGGACAGACGAGAACCGCGCGCGGTCGACGTGATGATCCGCGGCGACGTCGAACTCGGCTACGACCTGCTGGACGCAGGCCCGGCACTAGCTCCCCGTTGACCCAGCGGCGCGGGCGACGGCCATCACGTAGTCGCCGTAGCCGGACTTGGCCAGCTTCGCGCCAAGCGCGTAGCACTCGTCGGCAGTGATGTACCCCATGGTCAACGCGACCTCCTCGAGGCACGCGATGCGCACACCCTGCCGGTGCTCAAGCACCTGCACGAACTGACCGGCCTCCAGCAGCGAATCGTGCGTACCCGTGTCCAACCACGCGAACCCACGGCCCAGATCGACCAGCTTGGCGCGGTTCTGACGCAGGTACGCCACGTTCACGTCGGTGATCTCCAACTCACCGCGAGCTGACGGCGTCAGTCCCTTGGCGATCTCCACGACCTGGTTGTCGTAGAAGTACAGGCCGGTGATGGCCCGGTTCGACTTGGGCACGGCCGGCTTCTCCTCGATGGAGATCAGCTTGCCGGAACCGTCGACCTGACCGACGCCGTACCGCTGCGGATCCTTGACCGGGTAACCGAAGAGCGTGGCGCCGTCCAACGACCACGCCTCGACCCGCAGGATCTTCGAGAAGCCCTGGCCGTAGAAGATGTTGTCGCCCAACACCAACGCGACAGAATCGTCCCCGACGAAATCAGCACCGATGATGAACGCCTCAGCCAGACCGTTCGGTGCGGCCTGCTCGGCATACGAGAAGTTCACGCCGAACTGCGAACCATCCCCGAGCAGCCGCTCGAACTGCGGCAGGTCGGCAGGCGTCGAGATGACCAGGATGTCCCGGATCCCCGCGAGCATCAACACCGAAAGCGGGTAGTAGATCATCGGCTTGTCGTACACCGGCAGCAACTGCTTGGAGACAGCCTGCGTGATCGGGTGCAGCCGGGTCCCGCTCCCCCCGGCGAGAACGATGCCGCGCATCAGCGGTAGTTGGTGAACTGGAGGGCGATCCCGAAATCCTTGTTCTTCAACAACGCGATCACATCCTGCAGGTGGTCCTTCTTCTTGCCGGACACCCGGAGCTGATCACCCTGGATCTGCGCCTGAACACCCTTCGGGCCCTCGTCACGGACCGCCTTGGCGATCTCCTTGGCCTTGTCGGCCGCGATGCCCTGCAGGATCTTGCCGGACGCCTTGTAGATCTTGCCCGACGGCTTGGGCTCGTCGGACTCGAACGCCTTCAACGAGATCCCGCGCTTGATCAGCTTCTCCTTGAAGACCTCGATCGCGGCAAGACACCGCTCCTCGGTCTCGGCCTCGACGGAAAGCGACTCCTCACCCGTCCAGTCGATCTTGGCGCCGGTGCCACGGAAGTCGAACCGGGTCGACAGCTCCTTGCCGGCCTGGTTGATCGCGTTGGTCACCTCCTGCCGGTCGACCTTGCTCACCACGTCGAACGACGGGTCCGCCACGTCACCGCACCTCCGAGTCGATCCACCAAAAACCCAGGCGATGCTACCGCTGAACGCGCAACGGGATACCCGTTGGCACCCGGCTCAGGGCGTTGGGTACAGTTTCCTCACCCCGGCGGGTTGCCCGAGTGGCCAAAGGGAGCTGACTGTAAATCAGCCGCGCAAGCTACGGCGGTTCAAATCCGTCACCCGCCACGGGCTCTGGGCGACCCTGCTCGTTGCTTTGCAACTTCGCAGGGTCGCCCTCCATTATTTTGGGGGGCCGAGCCCCCCAAGCCCCCCACGGTGCTTGTTCCTTCTGAACCAGCGCTGGGCACTTTTTGCTTGGACCAACGCAGGCGGCTTTGCCGCTTCAGCCTCAGGCTTGGCCCTTTGTGGCTTTGGCCTGTTGTTCCGGACCTCTTTGGGCCTTGTGCGGTCGGTGGCGCTTTGTCGCTTCGGCTGCGGGCTTGGCTCTCTGTGGATGTGGTCTTGTTTGTTTCCGGGCTCTTCGGGTTTTGGCTTGCTTCGTGTTGTTGGGGCTACCGTGCGTGGTTCTTCGGGTCTGTCTGATTTCAGGGCGGGACTTGGTTGGGGCGTTGTTTTGGACGCGAGAGCGCTGGCCCGTTCGGCCGGGTGGCGGCGGGATGGGTCCTGTGTGGACTGACTGGCGTCCGATGATCTTGTTGTGGTTGCTTCGTTACCCCAGATGGGCGTAGTTGGTTGTGGTCGCGATAACAGATTGGTCTCAACGTTGGTGGTGGCCGGATAAAGTCTGCGTCGCGGCATCGTTCCGCCGCGGATTCTTCGCTACCAGCCGGTTCAGGCGTGGAAACTTCGCCTGCCGTCCAAGGGGTTGGAAAGTGATCAACGTCATGTCCGTGGTGCGGCACGAACGCGCCTGGTTGTCACCGGTTCGCGAGGTCGGCGGGGACTCTGTGCCGTCGGAATGGGTGGCTATTTCGCCTGATCGGGGTACAGTAGCCCGACTGCGCAAGCTGTGGTGACGCTGTGGTGATGCCGCGACGTACCCGAGATGCCCGTACCCCGGTCGGACGAGGAGGCGGCATGGCGGAGCGACCGGATGCCGTGGAGCCGGTAGATGAGACCCCGCTTGTCCGTCGTTTCCGTTTCTACTCTGTCAGCGTTGTCATCCTCGGTTTGCTCGGGGCCCTCCTTGTCTCGTGGTGGCTCCCGCCGACCGACTACAACACCGGCCACATCTGGACCGGGTTGTTGCTGGTCGTCGGCTTCCTTGTGGCCGAGCAGCTCGCCATCAACGTCGACGTCCGCAGTGGCGTGAGCTGGTCGATCTCGTTCACCGAGATCCCGCTCGCCATCGGCCTGTTCGTCGCGCCCTTCGAACTCGTGCTGCTCGCGCACGTCATCGCGGGCGTCAGCACTCTCCTTATCCGTGGCGTGCATGACCGCGTGCTCTACAACGCGGGCGTGCTGGTGATCGAAATCAGCACCGCGTTCGCCGTGCTGCACGCTTTCCAACTTGGCCTCGACGGCGTCGGCCCCAGTTGGGCGGGCGCGTTTGTCGGCGCATTCGCCGCGCCTGTCTCGAGCACGCTGCTCGGGCTGGTCACGGTGCACGTCCTCGGCAGGCGGATGCGGCTTTCCGCGGGCATCCTGCTGGTTGGCCGCACGCTCGTGCTTGGCATGGTCAACTCCGCGGTCGGTGTCGTCGGTTACGTGGTGACCGTGCAGGAAGAGGGCGGCTGGCCGCTGATCCTGCTTGCGCTGTCCGGCTTCGGTGCGCTGTACGTCGCCTACTCCGGCCTGCTCCGCGACCAACGTGATCTTGAGGCGCTGTCCCAGGTCAGCTTGATCGTCGCGCGCTCGGGCCAGCAAGCCGCCGCGAAACCGGCGTCCGGCCTCGACGACATCGCCGCGGGCGTCGCCAACGACGAGTGGCACGCGATCGCCGAACGGATCAAGGACCAGCTGTCCGCGACCAGAGTCGTGCTGCACATCAGGTTCGATCCGCAAGCGCCGATGCGAACCATCATCGCGGGCACGGACTTGCCGCAAGAACTGAACGCTGGTGACGTGACGGGCTCCAAGGGTGACCCGTTGCTGCGTCTACCTGGCTCGCACGTACGGCATTTCCGTCGGATCGACGCGATGCCCGAGATCCGTCAGTCCTTGCTGCGTAGGGACGCGACGGAAGCGCTTGTTGTCCCATTGCGGAGCGCGAGCCACCTGCTTGGCGTTGTCGAAGCGCACGACAGGCAGAGTCGTTGGCGTGGCTTCGGTACGGCCGACATGCGCTTGATCGGCACGATGGCCAGCCACCTCGCGACCGCGTTGGACAACCGCAGGCTGCTGTCGAGGCTGCGCCACGACGCGTACCACGATCCGCTGACCGGCCTGCTCAACCGGCCGGGATTCCGGCAGGCCGCGACCGAGGCGTTGCGCTCGGACCCGCAGGCCATGGTCGTCCGGGTCGACCTCGACGTGCTGTCCACGGTCAGCGACGCGCTGGGTTACGCCTGGGGCGACCGCATGGTCTCCGCGGCGGCGCGCCGGATCCGTGACACCCTCGGCCCGGAGAGCATGATCGCGAGGCTGGAGGGCATGGGCTTCGCGGCTCTGCTGCGCAGCCGTCCGATCGACGAGATGCACGCCCTCGCGGAACGCCTGAGGGACATGCTGATCGCGCCATACGTCGTGGAACGCCTCACGCTCGACGCGGGCGCCGTCGTCGGTTACGTCTCCGCCACGATGGAAGACGAGCAGACGGTCATCGACGTGGACACCTTGCTGCAGCACGCTGACGTGGCGGTACGCGCCGCGAAGGCGGGCGGCGAGCCGGTTCGCGCGTACATGCCGAGCATGGGCCAGATCTTCCTGCGCCGGTTCCAGCTGGTCACCCAGTTCCGGCACGCGGTCGAGACCGGCCAGGTCAAGGTCCACTACCAGCCGAAGGTCGCGCTGCCCAGCCGCAACGTGCTCGGCGTGGAAGCGTTGGTGCGCTGGACACATCCGGAGTACGGCAACCTCGACCCGGACGAGTTCGTGCCCGCCATCGAGGCCGCCGGCCTGGTCGGCGCGCTCACCGGGTTCGTGATGGAGCAGGCGCTGACCAAGGTCCGCAAGTGGCTCGACAAGGGCCTGCGCATCTCGGCCGCGGTCAACATCTCCGTGCGCAGCCTCGCCGAACAGGACTTCCCCGAGCAGGTCTCGGACCTGCTGTCCCGCTACGGCGTACCGGCCGAGCTGCTGACCCTGGAGCTGACCGAGTCCGGCGTGATGGCCGACCCGCAGAAGGCACTGCCGGTGCTGCGCAGGCTGCACGCGCTCGGCGTGATCCTCGCGGTCGACGACTTCGGCACCGGCTACAGCTCGCTGGCGTACCTGCGGCAACTGCCGGTGGACGAGGTCAAGATCGACAAGAGCTTCGTGTTCGGCATGGGCACGGACCTGTCCGACCTCGCGGTGGTGCGTTCGATCGTCGAGCTCGGCCACTCACTGGGCCTGTCCGTGGTCGCCGAGGGCGTCGAGGAGGACGTGGCACGCGACCAGCTGTCCGCGATGGGCTGTGACGTCATCCAGGGCTACCTGATCTCCCGTCCGCTGTCGGAGAGCAGGCTGGAGGCCTGGTTGCAGGCCAGGACGACGAAGACGTCGGGCAGGTTGGACGAGACCGTGCTCACTCTGTTGTCCTAGAAGGGGCCCCCGGTTTTTAATCCGTGGCGAGGGTTGTGTAGAGTTCACCTCGCTCCTAGAGCACGCCCCAATAGCTCAGTCGGTAGAGCGTCTCCATGGTAAGGAGAAGGTCTACGGTTCGATTCCGTATTGGGGCTCTGTGGGCCTAGCCGTGATGTCCACCAAAGGCATCGCGGCTTGATCCATGTGGCGGTGTAGCTCAGGTGGTAGAGCAAACGGCTCATAATCGTTGTGTCGCCGGTTCAAGTCCGGCCACCGCTACGCAATTGGCAGTGGTCTGCTCGCGGAAAGCGCGAGCCGACATTGCTCCGCATTACACTGGGGGCGCTGCCCCCAGACCCCGCCCAGGGGGCAAGCCCCCTGGACCCCCAGGCGGCTGGGGGACCCTCGTTTTACTTAGGAAGGTACTGCTGTGGCTGCCACTGACGTGCGACCGAAGATCACGCTCGCGTGCGAGGTGTGCAAGCACCGCAACTACATCACCAAGAAGAACCGGCGCAACGACCCGGACCGCATCGAGCTGAAGAAGTTCTGCCCGAACTGCGGCACCCACCGCGCGCACAAGGAAACTCGCTGAGCTAGTCCCTCATGGCTCTCGATACCTCCTACATCGGGCGTACTTATCCGGCGTCACCCGTCTACGAGGTGAGCCGGGCCAAGATCCGGGAGTTCGCAGAGGCGATCGGGGACGACAACCCGCTGCACACCGACCCGGCTGCCGCACAGGCCGCCGGGTATCCGGATGTCGTCGCCCCGCCGACCTTCCTGACGATCATCAACCTGGCCGCGATCAACATCGTGATCACCGATCCGGAGCTGGGTCTGGACTACGGCCGGATGGTGCACGGCGACCAGCGCTTCACCTACACCCGTCAGGTGCACGCCGGCGACCAGCTGCGTGCCGTCGTGCACATCGACGACATCATGTACCGCGCGGGCAACGACTTCATCAACCTGCGCGCCGACATCTGGGACGCCAGCGACCAGATCGTCGTGGTCACCCGGGCCCAGCTTGTGGTGCGCGAGGCTGTGAAGCCGGAGGAGGTGCCCGCATGACCGCCGTCGGCGACG
Source organism: Kibdelosporangium aridum (assembly GCF_900176515.1). Taxonomy (GTDB): domain Bacteria; phylum Actinomycetota; class Actinomycetes; order Mycobacteriales; family Pseudonocardiaceae; genus Kibdelosporangium; species Kibdelosporangium aridum. Next base: position 771,119 of record NZ_FWXV01000002.1, on the reverse strand, counting down.
AACTCCCGCCGCTCACCGTGCAGGTCACCCGCAAGGACCTGGTCCGGTACGCCGGTGCGGCGCTCGACTTCAACCCCATCCACTGGAACGAGCCGTTCGCCAAGGAAGTCGGCCTGCCGGACGTGATCGCACACGGCATGCTCACCATGGCCTTCGCCGGTCGCGTGATCACCGACTGGACCGGCGATCCCGGCAAGATCCTCGACTACTACGTCCGGTTCACCCGTCCCGTCGTGGTGCCCAACGACGACAAGGGCGCCACTGTCGAGCTCACCGGCAAAGTCGGTGCGGTCAACGACGACGGCACGCTCCGGGTCGACATCACCGCCAAGTTCGAGGGCAAGACCGTGCTCGGCAAGGCACAGGCGGTTCTCCGCCTGCCGTGAGCAGGCCAGTCAGCATCACCCCGTGAGCATCTCGAACCGGACTTTTCGGCTCGGATGCGCTTGACTCGGGGGTTATGAACCGACGTCAGCTGTTGCTCGGCACCGGTCTTGTGGCCGGCAGCCTGGCAGTCACTGGCTCGTCCGCATCGGCTTCCGGCTGGGAGGCTGTGCGCAGCCAGTTCCGCACCGATCCGAAACTGATCAACTTCGCCCACTTCTACCTGGCCTCGCACCCGCGTCCGGTGCGCGCCCGGATCGAGTACCTCAGCCGATCGCTGGACGAGAACTCATTCGAAGCCGTGCACGGCACCAGGACCGACGAGGTCGCTGACTCGATCGCGGGCTACATCGGCGGCAAGGGCGGCGACATCGCGTTCGTGCCGAACACCACGACCGGTCTCGGCATCGTGTTCGCCGGCCTGCGGCTGCGTGCGGGCCAGGAAATCGTTGTGCACGAACAGGATCACTACTCGATGCGGCAGTCCGCGCAGCTGGCCGCGGACCGTGCCGGTGCACAGCTGCGAACCGTCAGTATGTTCGCCGACTCCGCCAAGACCACAGTGGACGAGATGGCCGCCCGGCTGCGATCCGACATCACGCCCCGGACCCGCGCGGTCGGCGTGACCTGGGTGCAGTCGAGTACCGGTGTACGTACGCCCCTTCGCGAACTCGCGGCCGTGGTGGCCGAGGCCAACCGTGGCAGGGCGGAGCAGGACCGCTGTCTGCTGGTCGTTGACGGCGTGCACGGCCTGGCGGCGGTCAACGACGACCCCGCACTGACCGGCGTGGACGTTTTCGTTGCCGGAACGCACAAGTGGCTGTTCGGGCCGCGTGGCACCGGGATCATCTGGGTGAAACCGGACGCCATCCAGCATTTCGTCCCGACTGTGCCGTCGTTCGACCCGCGGACACCGACTTCCAACCTCGGTCCCGGCGGATTTGTCGCGTATGAGCACTTGTTCGCGCTGCCTGAGGCCGTGAACTTCCACCAGCGGTTGGGACGCGGGCAGGTGACCGCGCGGATCACCGAGCTGCAAACGCAGGTCAAGGACGGGCTGGCGAAGATCCCTGGTGTGACCATGCGCACGCCCGCGGATCCCGCGGTGTCGGCAGGAGTCGCGTGCTTCGACTTCGACCGGCTGCCACCAGACGAAGTCGTGAAACGCCTGGGCGCCAAGGGAATTCAGATCACCGTGGCGCCGTACGCCACCCAGCACCTGCGGATCGGGACGTCGATCCTGAACACACCAGAGGAGATCGGCAAGGTCCTGCGAGCCCTCGCCGATCTCCGCTGAGCTACTTGGCTTCGCGCAGCAGGTCGCCCATCCGGGTCAGGCCGGTCGCGAGGTCCGCGTCGCCCAGCGCGTACGACAGCCGGAAGTAGCCGGGGGTGCCGAACGCCTCACCAGGCACCACGGCGACCTCGGCGTGCTCGAGGATCAACGCGGCGAGTTCACTGCTGGACTCGGCCCGCACCCCGCGGATCTCCTTGCCCAGCAAGGCCTTCACCGACGGGTACACGTAGAACGCGCCCTTCGGCGTCGGTACCTCGACGCCAGGGATCGCCGAGAGCATGTCCACGATCGTCCGGCGCCGCCGGTCGAACGCCTCGTGCATCTCCCGCACGGCGTCCAGTGGGCCCGAAACGGCCGCCAGGGCGGCCCGCTGGGACACGTTCGCCACGTTCGACGACAGATGGGACTGCAGGTTGGCCGCGGCCTTCGTGACGTCCTTGGGGCTGATCATCCAGCCGACCCGCCAGCCGGTCATCGCGTACGTCTTGGCGACGCCGTTGATGACCACGCACGTGTCGGCCAGCTCCGGCACGACGACCGGCATGGACTCGGCCGTGGCGCCGTCGTAGACCAGGTGCTCGTAGATCTCGTCGGTGATCACCCAGATGCCGTTGTCGACCGCCCAGCGGCCGATCGCCTCGACCTGCTCACGCGGGTACACCGCGCCGGTCGGGTTGGACGGCGAGACGAACATCAGCGCCTTGGTCCGCGGCGTGCGAGCCGCTTCCAGCTGCTCGACCGTGACCAGGTAGTCCTGGGTCTCGTCGGTCACCACCGGCACGGCCACGCCGCCGGCCAGCGCGATCGCCTCCGGGTACGTGGTCCAGTACGGCGCGGGCAAGATCACCTCGTCGCCGGGGTCGAGCAGGGTCGCGCAGGTCTGGTAGACCGCGTGCTTGCCGCCGTTGGTGACGATCACCTGGCTCGCATCCACGTCGTAGCCGCTGTCGCGCTTGGTCTTGGCAGCGATGGCCTCACGCAGTTCCGGCAGGCCCGCGGCGGGCGTGTAGCGGTGGTTGCGCGGGTCAGCGGCGGCCTCGATGGCCGCCTGCACGATCGGCTCGGGCGTCGGGAAGTCCGGCTCGCCCGCGCCGAACCCGATCACCGGACGGCCCGCCGCCTTGAGCGCCTTCGCCTTGGCGTCGACCGCGAGGGTCGCCGATTCGCTGATGCCGCCGATCCTGGCCGAAACGCGTGCTGACATGGCTGCATCGTCGCAGATCCGCCAGGTGGACGGCCCTTGGGGTGACCGCGATTTCATGGCCGCTCGGGCCTTGCCGTACACTTTCGAACTCGGAACGAAAGTCACTTTGCCCCACGCGGTCAGACCTGACAGAGTGGGGACAGTGAACCTCGTCCTTCGAGTGGTTCGAAGGCCACCCGGAGGATGAACACAGGGGCGTAGCTCAATTGGCAGAGCAGCGGTCTCCAAAACCGCAGGTTGCAGGTTCAAGTCCTGTCGCCCCTGCAAAGCAAGGACAAGGCTGGCGAGCGGAGGAACTGGCGTGAGCGAGGAGCCGGGCAAGGATCGGGAAGAGGACCAGAAGCCTCAGTCCCGTCCGGTCACCGCCGCTGCGCGGCGCGAGCGCCGTGCGTCGGCGCGTCCCGCCGCGCGCAAGGACGCCGCTCCGGCCGCCAAGGCCAAGCCGAAGGGCAAGCCCGCGGCGGAGACCGAGGCCGAGGGCAAGAAGGGCCGCGCCACCCCGTCGCGCGACGGCAAGGAAAAGCGCGTCGGCATGTTCGCGCGGCTTTTCCGGTTCCTCAAAGAGGTGGTCGCCGAGCTGCGCAAGGTCATCTGGCCGACGCGCAAGCAGATGATCACCTACACCGCGGTCGTCCTGGTCTTCCTCGCCGTGATGGTGGCCATCATCGCCGGGCTCGACCTGGGCATCGGCAGGGGCGTGCAAGCCATCTTCGGGTAAGCAAGCCGCACGCGAGATGTAGAGATAGGAAGCGAGATCACAGTGACCTCCGAGAACGGCGCCGCTGGCGGCCAGGGGCTGACCAGTCCGGCCGACGACGAGGTCGTCGCCACTCAGGACGAGGAGCTCCTCGACCAGGCGGAGACCGACGAGGACGTCGACGCTGCCGAAGAGCCGGCCGCTGCCGTCGAAGAGGCGGTCTCCGAGGACGAGGACCCGGTCGCCGAGCTGCGTGAGGCACTGCGCCGCGCGCCGGGCGAGTGGTACGTGATCCACTCCTACGCGGGCTACGAGAACAAGGTCAAGACCAACCTCGAGACCCGGATCCAGACCCTCGACATGGAGGACTACATCTTCCAGGTCGAGGTGCCGACCGAAGAGGTCACCGAGATCAAGAACGGCCAGCGCAAGCAGGTGCAGCGCAAGGTGCTGCCCGGCTACATCCTGGTCCGGATGGACCTCAACGACCCGTCGTGGAGCGCGGTCCGCAACACCCCGGGTGTCACCGGGTTCGTCGGCGCGACCTCCAAGCCGTCCCCGCTGACCATCGACGAGGTGGCGAAGTTCCTGCTGCCGCAGGTCGAGCAGACCAAGCCGGCCGCAGGCAAGCCCGCGGCCGCCGCGGCGAAGCCCACCGTCGAGGTCGATTTCGAGGTCGGCGAGTCGGTTACAGTTATGGACGGCCCGTTCGCCACGCTTCCCGCGACCATCAACGAGGTCAACGCGGACGCGCAGAAGCTCAAGGTCCTGGTGTCGATCTTCGGTCGGGAGACCCCGGTCGAGCTGTCGTTCAGCCAGGTCTCCAAGATCTGACCGGCCTGTGTAAGGCCGGCCGGCCACGCGGCGGCACGGCAGGTTCGCCGCGCGGACCCACGCAGGAAACAGGAATACGAGAATGCCACCCAAGAAGAAGAAGCTTGCAGCGATCATCAAGCTGCAGATCACGGCCGGCCAGGCCAACCCGGCACCGCCGGTCGGCCCGGCGCTCGGCCAGCACGGCGTCAACATCATGGAGTTCTGCAAGGCCTACAACGCCGCGACCGAGTCGCAGCGTGGCACCGTGGTGCCGGTCGAGATCTCCGTGTACGAAGACCGCTCGTTCGACTTCAAGCTCAAGACCCCGCCGGCCGCGAAGCTGCTGCTGAAGGCCGCCGGTGTGGACAAGGGCAGCGGCGAGCCGCACCGGACCAAGGTCGCCAAGGTGACCTGGGACCAGGTGAAGGAGATCGCCCAGCAGAAGCAGGCCGACCTCAACGCCAACGACATCGACCAAGCGGCCAAGATCATCGCGGGTACCGCCCGCAGCATGGGCATCACGGTCGAATAAGTCCACGGTCGAACAAGAACTTTTCGCAAGACATGTGGGAGGGCCTCGCGCGGCCCGCGACCACAACTGTTAGTGAGGAACAACAGATGGCAAAGCGCAGCAAGGCCTATCGTCAGGCCAGCGAGCTGGTGGACAAGGAGCGGCTGTACTCGCCGCTCGAGGCCGCCAAGCTCGCCAAGGAGACCTCCAAGGTGAAGATGGACGCGACCGTCGAGGTCGCGATCCGGCTGGGCGTCGACCCCCGCAAGGCCGACCAGATGGTCCGCGGCACCGTGAACCTGCCGCACGGAACCGGTAAGACCGCCCGGGTCATCGTGTTCGCCACCGGCGACAAGGCCGCCGAGGCCGAGGCCGCCGGAGCCGACGCGGTCGGCGCCGAGGACCTGATCGAGCGCATCCAGGGTGGCTGGCTCGACTTCGACGCCGCGATCGCCACCCCGGACCAGATGGCCAAGGTCGGCCGGATCGCCCGGATCCTCGGCCCGCGTGGCCTGATGCCGAACCCGAAGACCGGCACCGTCACGCCCGCTGTGGCCAAGGCCGTCGCCGACATCAAGGGCGGAAAGATCAACTTCCGCGTCGACAAGCAGGCCAACCTGCACCTGGTGATCGGCAAGACCTCGTTCGACAACGAGAAGCTGGTCGAGAACTACGCGGCCGCGCTGGACGAGATCCTGCGGGCCAAGCCGTCGTCGGCCAAGGGCAAGTACCTGAAGAAGGTCACCTTCACCACGACGATGGGCCCCGGTATCCCGGTGGACCCGGCTCGTACCCGTAACCTGCTCGCCGACGAGGCCGCCGCAGTCTGAGCGGCCACAGAGGCAACCGAAAGGCGGACCCGGTCCTGGGTCCGCCTTTCTTTTCGGGCAGTGATGTTACATATCCGTATACACTCTTCGTATACATGGAGGTGCAACTGCGGTGAAGCTGCCGAGGGCGGAGCGGCGCGAACAGGTTCTTGCCTGTGCCACAACGGTTTTCGCAGACCGTGGCTACGCGGCGACCGGCCTGGACGACATCGCCGATGCGGCCGGGATCAGCCGGATGATCCTGTACCGGCACTTCGAGTCCAAAGCGGACTTGTACCGTGCGGCCTGTGTCCGTGCTGGTGAACGCCTTGCCGCGGCGACGGGTGACGAGCTCACCGAGTCCACTGTGGGCGCTTTGGTGATGTGGGCTGCCAAGGAAACCGCGGAGTTCCGGTTGCTGTTCCACCAAGCCGCAAGGGAAGCGGAGTTCCGTGCGGACATCGACGAGCTGCGTACCGAGCTGATCGAGACCCTTCAGCAGCGGATGGTCGAGGTCATCCCCGACAAGCTCTGGGCCAGGTGGGCCGCGCAGCTCGCGCTGACGGTGACCGTCGAGGCGACCATGACGTGGCTTGAAGTAGGAGGCCCAGATTCTGATGAAGCCGTAGATCGGATCACCGAGACGGTCCAAGCAGTGATCACGGCGGCTGTACGGCATTGAGCCGGGGATCTAGCCGGCCTCGTCGAGGAGCAGTTTCGCGGCCACCATCGCTCCGTCGGCCCGGATCGTTCCGGCCACGGTGCTGGCTTGCGCTTGGATCTCCGGGGAAAGTGCCGTGGTGAGCGCGGCGGACAAGGAGTCCACGGTCGGAATCGAGCCCGCGTGCGCCACACCGATGCCCAGCTCAGCCACCCGGGCGGCCCACTGCGGCTGGTCCGCGATCTGGGGGACCACCACCTGGGCAGCACCCGCGCGGGCTGCCGTCGTGGTGGTGCCCGCGCCGCCGTGGTGCACGACGGCGGCCACCCGGCGGAACAATGCTTGTTGGTTGACCTCGCCGACGACGAAACAGTCGTTGGCGTCGTCGATCGGGGCCAGCTCAGCCCAGCCACGGGCGAGCAGGACCCTGCGGCCCTGTGCGCGGACTGCATCGATGGCCACCTGGGCGATGTCCTTCGGGACGTACGAGGCCATGCTGCCGAAGCCCACGTACACCGGTGGCGCGTCAGCTTCCAGAAACGCCTCCAACCCGTCGGGGAGCGGACGGGTGTCAGGCAGGATCCACGCCCCGGTCTGCACGACATTGACGTCCGTGATGCCCTGCAACGGACACAGCGTCGGATCCGCCGCCAGCCACGGCCGGTCGGTGAAGACGTAATCGCGGACGTTGTCCACCGGCGGAAAGCCGATTGCCGCTCGATGGCTGTTGAGTGCCTCGCGGTACAAGCCATTCGCCCGCTGCGAACTCTCCTCCGACAGCAGCCCGTAGAGCTGGAGGCACGCGAACACATAGCGGATGCCCAGTTTCTCGGCCACATCACGTGCACCGGCTGGCATCAAACCGGTCGCCAGCAGCACGTCACACCCCTCGGCCGCCGCCGCACCGAGCGTGTCGAACCGGGCGGCGACCAGCTCGGAAGCGAACTGGAGCGCGTCCTGCGCAGTCGGCGGCTTCGAACCGCCGACCACCGAGCGCACCGTCCGGCCCAGCGGCACCAGCGGCACGCCGACCCGTGCCAGCAGATTTACGAAATCCTCATCCGGTGGCGCGCACACCCGCACCTCCGCGCCGAGTTCCCGCAATGCCACCGCGAGCCCGACCACCGGTTCGACATCCCCGCGCGATCCCGTCGTCGTCAACAACACACGCACTATGGATCTCCATTTCCCCAGGTCCTGGCATTAGGTCGGCAATTGTGCGGTACGAGCTGGGGCTTGCCGCAAGTCCCCCAGTCCGCTATACGTTGAAGAGGGGAGGAAAACGGTGACCAGTCCAGAGTCGGCATTCAGCCATTTCGCCAACACACGCCACAAGAATTGGACGATCATCGGCGTCGCTGATTCGGCGGATGACCCTGGTGTGCGGTCGATCGAGATCTTCCAGGGCCCGGACCGCGATGAGCCACGGCTGGTACTCGCGCCCGAGGAAGTGCCCCAGTTCGTCGCGGGCCTCATCGCCACGGTCATGCCCGGTGACTTGACCGCGGAAGACTGACCTTTGATTCCGGGGGTTTCTCCCGGAAGACACCCCTGAGGCCGCGCTCTACCGTGAAGTCGTGGGGAGATATCTGATCGCGCTCGCCGCGACGCTCGCGGCCATGCAGGCCTACCACTACTTGGGGTTCTGGCCTGGGCCCGAGCCGATTCCCTTTGTCATCGCGCTGTTTCTCGCCACGGTCCAAGGGCACAGGGCGTTGGCCATCGGTGCGGCGGTCGTGGCGGCCGTGGTGGTCACGGTTCCGGCGTGGTCCTTTGAAGACCTGCCGCAGGTCCTGCCGACGCTCACGGCGGTGATCGCGATAGGTGAGATCGTGCGGATCCGGCGGGCTTATCTGCGCCAAGCCAGGCAACGAGCCGTAGACGCTGAGCGGTTGCGGATCTCGCGCGAGCTGCACGACGTGCTCGTGCATCACATGTCCGTCGTCAACGTGCAAGCTGGCGCCGCATTGCTCAGGCCACAACGCGCGAATGATGCTTTGATAATTATCAGGCAGGCTAGCCGGGATGCTCTCGACGAGGTTCGCAGCGCGCTGGGCACATTGCGGGCACCGAGCATTCGCCAGCTGGATGAGCTGATCGATCGCGTCCGAACCGACGGCCTTGTTGTCAGCAAACGGATCCGTGGGCGAACCGAGTTGCCCGCCGAGGTGGACCAGGCGGCGTACCGGGTGGTGCAGGAAGCGTTGACCAACGTCGTGCGCCATGCCGAGGCGACCAAGGTCGCGGTCCATCTCGAATGCCGTCGTGACCGGGTGACCGTCCAGGTTCGTGACAACGGCAAGGGCGGCGATGCGTTGCCGGGCAATGGCTTGACCGGAATGCGGGAACGTGTGGCCGCGCTCGGGGGCCAGTTGACCACGTCCGGCGAAAGCGGATTTCGGGTCGAGGCAAGGATTCCGTTGTGATCAGGGTGGTTCTCGTCGACGATCAGGCCTTGGTCCGGGGCGGTCTGCGGGCGATTCTCGACGGCGAGGACGACATCGACGTGGTCGGCGAGGCGGGCGACGGCGCTCAAGCGTTGCGTCTGACTGCCGAATTGCGGCCGGATGTGGTGCTGATGGACGTCAAGATGCCCGGCATGGACGGCCTCGCTGCGACCCGGCGGATCCTGGCAGACCCGATGTGCCGCGGCAGCAAAGTCGTTGTGCTGACGACGTTCGACCTCGACGAGTACGTCTACGAGGCGCTCAGGCTTGGCGCCAGCGGCTTCCTGTTGAAGGACAGCGATCCGCTGGAGCTGATTCACGGCGTGCGGGTGGTCGCGCGGGGCGACGCGATGCTCTCGCCACGCGTGACCGCGCGTCTGATTGGTGAGTTCGCGCACCGAGTCCGTCCGATGAGGAAGACCTTCGACGCGTTGACTGAGCGGGAGCGTGAAGTGATGGACCGGGTTGTGGCCGGGCTGTCCAACGAGGAGATCGCCCGCGAGTTGTTCCTCAGCCCGGCGACGGTGAAAACGCACGTCAGCCGGATCCTCGGCAAGCTCGGCGTCCGAGACCGGGTGCAGTTGGTGGTGCTCGCGCATACGACTTGAGATGTACGCGCTTCGGTCTGAAGGCCGACGAAAACGCCGGAAAAGCACCGGATTCTCGGTCTATGAAATGGATTCTTCCCCTCCTGCTAGCAGTCGCGGTCCCGGTGCCCGCCGCGGCTTCGACGGCCTGTCGAACGATCGAGCAGCTCACCCCGGACGAGCGGCTCGGCCAGCTGATCATGGTCGGCGGCGACGTCAGCCGTGCCCATGAAGTGCATGCGGGTCTGGTGAGCTTGCCGGACATGCCCGATGTGCGCAGTGCCGCCGAATTCACCCGGCGCCAGGGCAAGGACGTGCTGGTCGGCGGCGACTTCGAGCACGGCGCGATCCAGGGAATCGGCGGGACGACGGCGTACCCCCGGCCGATGGGGCTCGGCGCGACCCGCGACCCGGCCAAAGCGGCTGCCGCCGCCCTGGGGACAGCGACCGAGTTGAAACAAGCCGGGGTGGGGCTGAACCTGGCGCCGTTGGCGGACGTCAACAGCAATCCGCAGTTCCCCTTCGGAGTGCGGTCGTACGGCGAAGACCCAGGTCTGATCTCCCGGATGGTCACCGCCCAGGTCCTGGCGTACCGCTCGGCCGGAGTGGTGCCGGCCGTGAAGCACTTCCCCGGACACGGTGGTGTGAACGCGGATCCGCACTGGGAACTGCCCACTGTGGACGCCGACCGGGCCACGATGGACCGCGTGCACTTCCCGCCGTTCCGGGCGGCGATCGCGGCCGGTGCGCCGATGATCATGACGGCGCACGTCGTGCTGCGGGCGGTGGACCCGGATCTGCCGTCGACGCTGTCCAGCAGGGTGATCACCGGCATTCTGCGGTCGGAGATGGGGTTCGACGGTGTCGTGATCACCGATTCCATCCAGATGGGCGCCATCAAGGAGCGCTGGGGCATCGCGGACGCATCGGTCCGTGCCCTCAAAGCGGGCGCTGACGTGGTGCTTTCCACCGGACTGCACAGTGATCACGTCGCGATCCGGGACGCACTGCAGGCCGGCCTGACGCAGGAGCGCATCGACCAGTCGGCGGCTCGTGTCCTGAAACTGAAGTGCCAGTACCGAGGCCAAGGACTGTCCACGCGGGTCGACCCCGATCCGATCGCGCAGGCCTCGATCACGTTGCTGGACAACCGATCCAAGGCGCTGCCGTTCAACTCCCAGGCGAGGACGCTGGTCGCGGGCGTGATGGACGTCGAACCGTTGGCGCAGGCAATGGGTGCGAACTGGTGGCAGGCATCCAGCGAAAACCCGACCGACGCGGAGATCGCCGAAGCTGTCCGCCGGGTTGAGGACCAGGTTCTGGTGGCGACGTACTCCCGTGGACCTACCCTGCCCGAAGGCCAGGTCAAGCTCGTCCACGCGCTCAAAGCTGCAGGCAAACGCGTTGCCGCGGTGTCTTTGGGGGTGCCGTACGACGTCAACTCCTACCCCGACCTGGGTGCTGCTCTCGCTGCCTACGCTCAGACCCAGGTCTGGGGCCCGCTGCCACCCGCGAACGGGACCGTGATGAAGGCGCTGGCCAGGGTCGTATTCGGGGCACAGCCGGGAGGCAAGCTCCCGGTCACGGTCAGCGCGCGATATCCGTCTGGCCTAGGACTGCGGTACTAGCGCGAAGTGGTGGTCGTCGGGCTTGGTGTCGTGCAGGTCTCGGTCTCGTGGCCGGAGATGATCCAGGCCCGTTCGAAGGGCGTGAAGACGAAGACGCCCAAGGACGTGGTGCCCGGTTTGACGAACAGGGAGCACGAGCTGACGCGGATCGAAGTCGCCCCCTGGGGGATTTCGATCCGCGGGTTCCTGGTCAGCGGCGCCACGTCGGGCTTCAACTTGGCGACCGCGGCCGGGCAGTCCGCGGCCCCGAAACTCGCGGCGAACGCCGCGGCCCCCGTCGGACTGAACGACGAGCAAGCGAACGTGGCCTCACCAGCGGCGATGCTCCGGTACAAGGTGCTCATCACCTCGTTGGGCATACCCGGGGACTGTTTCGCGCCGGGCCCGGCGCCGCCCTGCACGCCGAGGCCGTCGTCCTGCGGAGCGACGTTGAACACGTCACGCAGGTACGAGCATCCCCACGCGACCGCGGCGATCACGACAGCGAGCAACAACAACCGCCGGAAGGTCTTGCTGAACAGGAACTTGACCCAGCCGGGCAGCGGCTTCTTCGGCGGCGCCGGTGTGGCGGCAGGCGGCAGCTGACCTTGTCCCTGCATCTCCTGGAACTTCAGGAACTGCTGGTACTGCTGGAACTGTTCGAACTGCTTCTGCTGTTCCGGGTCGAAGGGTGCCGGGTGGTTGGGGCGCTCGTTGTCGGCCACGTCACCATCATGCCGGGGGCGATTTGGAGCGGCAGCGTTGTGTCCCGTATCGTTGTCGCCGTTCTACCGAAGACCGCTGGTCTCTTCCCCCGTGAAGATGAAGATCCCGCAAGGGTGGCCCGCGCAGGAGGAACGAGCTTCGAAGAAGTTTTGCGCTTCTTTCTTACGCCCGTGCCTGCGCGCCGGGCGTTTCGTCTTCTCCGGGCCTGGGACAAGCGGTCGTAGCCCAGAGAGGAGGCGAACATGGCGAAGCCGGACAAGGTGGCCGCAGTCGCCGAGATCGCGGACAAGTTCCGTACGAGCTCGGCCGCCGTCGTCACGCAGTACAGCGGCCTCTCCGTGTCGCAGCTCACCACGCTGCGTCGCGCTCTCGGCAAAGACGCGTCTTACCGCGTCGCGAAGAACACCCTGGTCAAGCTGGCCGCCAAGGACGCCGGAGTTGAGGGCCTCGACGCTCTCTTCGAGGGCCCGACGGCCATCACGTTCGTCGACGGCGAGCCCGTCGACGCAGCCAAGGCTCTTCGTGACTTCGCGAAGGACAACAAGGGTCTGGTCATCAAGGGCGGCTACATGGAGGGCCGCCCGCTCTCGGTCGACGAGGTCAACAGGATTGCTGACCTCGAGAGCCGTGAGGTGCTGCTCGCCAAGCTGGCGGGCGCGATGAAGGGCAACCTCGCCAAGGCCGCCGGGCTGTTCAACGCCCCGGCCTCGCAGGTCGCTCGCCTGGCCGCCGCGCTGCAGGAGAAGAAGGCAGCAGCGGAAGCTCCCGCCGAGAGCTGAAGTTCACCCCCACCCGCTTAGCTAGAAGAAAGGAGCCGCCATCATGGCGAAGCTCAGCACCGAAGAGCTGCTCGACGCGTTCAAGGAGATGACGCTGCTCGAGCTGTCGGCCTTCGTCAAGGAGTTCGAGACCACCTTCGAGGTCACCGCGGCTGCCCCGGTGCAGCAGGTCGTCCAGGGTGGTGGCGGCGGTGCCGCCCCCGAGGCTGCCGAGGAGCAGGACGAGTTCGACGTCATCCTCGAGTCGGCCGGTGACAAGAAGATCCAGGTCATCAAGGTCGTCCGCGAGGTCGTCTCCGGCCTGGGCCTGAAGGAGGCCAAGGAGCTGGTCGAGAGCGCCCCGAAGCCGGTTCTGGAGAAGGTCGCCAAGGAGGCCGCCGACGCCGCCAAGGAGAAGCTCGAGGCCGTTGGCGCCAAGATCACCCTCAAGTGATCACCGCGGCCTGAGCCGCACCCGCAACACCAAAAGGGCCACCCCGCGCACGGGGTGGCCCTTTTTGCTGTTCAGGCCAGGTGGAAAACACGGATGTCACGGCCCGCGCGGGCGGCGTAGTGGTCGAAGACCGGGAGGATGCGCAGGATCTGTGGCCGGTGCGCTGCGATCTGATCGCGGGAGAGCAGCGTTGCGGCGACGTGGTGAGCGCGGCCGTCGGCGGTGATGACGGCCTGCGGGTGGTGCAACAAGTTGGTGCTCCACGAGGGATGGCGCGGACGACCGAAGTTCGTGGCCGCGATGAGCCAGCTGCCATCTTCGTACTGGTACGCGCACAACGGTGTCGTGCGTGCGATGCCTGTGCGGTGGCCGGTTGTCGTCAGCAGTACGGATGGCAACGCCCAGCGGCTGGGCATCCACCGCCCGCCAGTGAGCCGGTGCGTCATGAGGTCGAGTCGTGGCAGCACGTGCGGTGCGAGCAGGCCGAATACGCGGGTGCGGCCGATCCGGGTGAACAGCGGGTGGATCATCAAGCGTCCTCCCACATGGCGAAGGCTCGTTCGGCCATGGCGGTGATGGTCAGCGCGGGATTGACGCCGAGGTTATGGGGAATCGTCGAACCGTCGGCGATGTGCAGCGTCGGATAACCGTGCACGCGGTGACGGAGATCCGCAACGCTGGTGGCCGGGTTGGTACCCAGAGGACAGCCGCCGAGCGGGTGGCCGGTGACTGGCAGCGCTGCCCATGCACGGCTGCCGATCTGCTCCATGAACTTCACGGTCACGCGACCGTAGTGGCTGACGAGATGGTCGTCGCGGGCCATCGCGTTGAGGAACGCGATTTGCCCTGGTCCGATTCGACACAGCTGAACAGTGGTCGCGGCGTCCGGGCGGAAGGCTGAGGAGATGGCGACACCATCGCCCACCTTGGCGCGGGTGACATACAGCCGTTCCCCGTTGGTGCACATACGGGTGCCCAGTGCCGGAGACAGGCCGGGAAGTGCCGAGCGGCGCAGTAGTTCGGTCGTGCCCCAAGCACCTGCGGCCAATACGACGTGTTTCGCGTGCCACACCCGATCGCGGGTGTACACATCCCAGCCGTCCGACCGGGGACGCAGCTTCGTCACCTCCGCGAGGGGATGGACCCGGGCACCCACTTGTCCGGCGAGACGCAGGTAGTTCTTGGCCAACGTGTTCTTCGCACCCGTCCGACAACCGGTGGTGCAATGTCCGCAGAGCGTGCAGCTACTGAAGTCGATGCCGACACGCGTGGGGTGGAACGTCTCGACGGCGCCGAGCGCGTTCGCGGTGCGCCGCAACGCCTGATCGCCGGGGCTGAGATCGGGAACCGTCGTGGTGCCGAGCATCTGCTCCGCGCGGGCGAACCACGGGTCCAATTCGGACGACCAGTCCACGGACCGATCCCACCCCGCCGCCTGGAACACCTCAGGATCTGGTCGGTAATGCACGCCCGCGTAAGCCAGGGATCCGCCGCCGACACCGATGCCGGTCAGCACGATCAGACGCCGTCGCACCCGGACGCGGATGATCCCGCGCATCCCGATCCGCGGTGCCCAAAGCACGCGGTGCAACTGCCACGGCCCGGAAGCCAAGTCGGTGTCAGCGAAGCGTCTGCCCGCTTCCAGGACGGTGACCCGGTAGCCCTTCTCGGCCAGACGCAACGCAGCGACGCTGCCACCGAAACCTGAGCCGACCACGAGTACGTCTATACGGTCCATTAGCGCTGCGCCGTCCGTCCTAATATCGTAAGCGAAGAGTACCGATTCAGATTCGGAGTGTGATCGACTGTGGACCTGGAGCGAGCACCGCGAGCTCTGCTCCAGTCGTTCGAGGCCTGCAAGCGAGTACACGCACGAGCGCACCGCCCGTCGTATCTCGCGATCGAGTTGCTGACCGCCCAGAAGCGTCCGTACTTGCACGCGTTGTTCGCGTTTACCGCGTGGAGCGATCGCCTTGCGGACGAAGGCGAAGCGGCACAGCGCCCACAAGCCATCGCGCGGTGGCGCGCGGAAACCATGGCGGAACTGCGGGACAAGCGCAGCGGGCATTCGTTGCGACGAGCCTTCGTGCACACCGTGTCCACTTGGGACCTGGACGTCCGGCTGATCGACGAATTCCTGGCCGCGTGCGAGAAGGACAGCAGTCAACCGACCCGCTTCGCGACCTTCGCCGAGTTGCGCGGGTTTCTGCGCGGTGTTTCCGGGACGGTGGCCGAGCTGACCACGCCGCTGCTGGAACCCCTCGACGCGGGCGCGGCGGAGTCGATGTCCGTGCTGGGCGAGGCGTTCCAGATGGCCGACAACCTCAGCGACCTGGCTGCCGACCTGCCGCGCGGCCGGTGCTACCTGCCACGATGCGACCTCGACCGATTCGGGCTCACCGTGGACGACCTGGTCGGCGGTCGATCCCGGGCACACGATGCCCTGATCGGCTTCGAGGTCCGGCGGGCCCGTGGCCTGCTGGCCGAGGGCGAAGACATCGTCGCGATGCTGCACCCCTCGAGCCAGCCGTTCATCTCCGCGATGGTGCGAGGTCTCGGACTGTGGTTCGACGAGATCGCACGCCGGAAATCCCAGCTGTTCGTCGAGCAGCTCCAGGTACCGCTGCCCGACTCGTTGCTGGACGTCGAGATCCCGCAACCGCGCCGACGGCGCCGGTCCGGCCTGGTCGACCGGTTCCGCCGGATACCGAAGACGGCCGTACCCCGGCACGTCGCCGTGATCATGGATGGCAACCGGCGGTGGGCTGCCGCTCGCGGCAAGTCGGCAGTCGACGGCCACGCCGCCGGGGAGGCCGCGCTGGACCAGTTGCTGAAGAACGCGATGCGGTACGGCATCCAGTACCTGACGGTGTACGCCTTCTCGACCGAGAACTGGTCACGGCCCCGCGATGAGGTGGCTTCGCTGTTCGACCTGCTGGCCGACGCGGTGTCGCGGCTGACCCAACGGGTGCACAAAGACGGCGTACGTATCCGATGGTGCGGCCGGCGCGACAGAATTCCCGTGTTGTTGCGGGAAAAGATCGAACACGCCGAGCAGTTGACCACGGCCAACACCCGGCTGACGCTCACCGTCTGCCTGGACTACGGCGGCCGCGACGAGATCGTCAAGGCCGCGGCCACGTTGGCTGCCGACGCCGTCGCGGGCCGGATCGACCCGGCAGCCGTCGACGAATCCGGGTTCGCCCGGTACCTCCACGCACCGGACCTGCCCGATGTGGACCTGTTGATCAGGACCTCCGGCGAGCAGCGGACGAGCAACTTCCTGCCGTGGCACGTGGCCTACGCCGAGATGGTCTTCGACGACGTGCTCTGGCCTGACTTCGACGACTCGCACCTGCGTCGGGCCATCAGCACCTACGCCTCTCGTCAGCGACGCTTCGGCGGCACCCGGAAGGAGACGCGCTGATGTTGCAGGTGACCGGCATCCATAAGGCATACGGGCCGAGGAAAGTCCTGAAAGGACTGGATTTCGGCGCGCAACCGGGTGAACTCGTCGGCATCGTCGGCGAGAACGGCGCGGGCAAGACGACGTTGCTGCGGATCCTGTGTGGTGAACTCGCGCCGGACGACGGTTCAGTACGGCTGACCGGAACGCCCGGATACTGCCCTCAGCAACCGGTGCTCAATCCGGAGCTGACCGTCGAACAGCACCTGCGCTACTTCCAGGTGGCCCACAAATTGTCCACGTTGGACCGTGCCGGTGAGCTGATCGAGCAACTCGGCTTCCAGGATTACCGGGCAACCAGGGTCAAGCACCTCAGTGGCGGCACCCAGCAGAAGCTCAACCTGGTCCTCGCCCTGATGCACGATCCGTCTGTCGTCCTGCTCGACGAGCCGTACCAGGGTTTCGACTGGGACACCTATCTCCGGTTCTGGGACATCGCCGCCGCGTTGCGCACCGCGGGCAAGACCGTCGTGGTGATTTCACACCTCGCCTATGACGCCGAACGGCTGGACACGCTGTACCGGTTGCGCGACGGGCTGTTGGAAACCACAAGGAGCCGCGTGTGAACGCCTATCGCGTCGCCACCCGGTACTCGCTGGTGGAGCTGGCCCGCAATCAGCTCGCCGCGCTGGTGCTGGTGTTTCTCATCCCGATCGCGATCTCGCTCGCGTACTTCGTGATAACCCGAGAAGTACTGACCTTCCGATTGCGCACGACGGGAACGCCGATCCAGGCCGCCGGTCAGCAGGCGACCACGATCAGCTGCGCGCTCAACGCGGTGTCCCTGCTTGTCGGATTCGCGATGTTCGCTTCGGCGCACCGGGCGGGCGCTTTCGACCGGCGCCTGGCCGGCGCGGGCTACTCCAGGCTCGCGCTGGTGCTGGCGAAACTCACCACGTTGCTCGTGGCCGCCGTGATCGTCGGTGGTTACGCCACCGCCTGGATCGCCTGGTACTGGTCGATCCAGCAGCCGGTGCTGCTGTGGACCGGGATGTTCCTCACCGGAGTCGTCTACGGTGCGATCGGGTTGTTCTTCGCCCTGTTCCTGCCCGGAGAACTCGAGGGCATGTTCATCATCATCCTGATCACCGTGATCGACAACGTGCTGCAGAACCCGATCACCAACCCGGCGTCCGATGCCGGTGTGGTCACGCTGTTGCCTGGCTATGGGGCGATGCAGACATGCCTGGCAGCGGGCTTCACGGACACTGCTCCGGTCAGTCCGATCCTGCTCAGCCTCGGGTGGGCCGCCGCATTCGGGGCGATCGCGTTCGGCACGTTCGTGGTCCGCACCAGGAACCGCACTCGCGCTTGGCTGCCGGCGCTGGCGAGTGCGGTCCGGTAACGGTGCTGGGCGTCAACGCCAGCCGGTGACTTCAGTCAGACGGGCCGCGGTGATTCGGGCACCGCTGTTCTGCGAGCCGCCATACGCGTGGAACGCCAGCGAACACCAACCCGAGCAACCCGGTGACCCGGCCGGACGGTTGGTGGCCACGGCGCTGCCGCTGTTTCCGCCGATGGTGTCGTTCTGGTAGTAGAGGCGCAGCGTGTTCGACACGCGGATCTGGTCGGTCGACAGCCATTGCTGCTTGTTCTTGTCGCCGCCGTAGCCCTGGATCGTGGTCGGGGTTCCGTTCAGGGACGCGGTTGTGGCGAACGCGCCGTACCAGCCGACGGTGTTGCCGATGGTGCAGTTCAGCTTCGCGCCGCCGTAGTCGTAGTCGGGTGAGCCGGAGCTGGTCCAGCCTGAGCTGGCGCGCAGCTGGGTTGCGGTGCACGAGCCATATGGCGCTGTGTCACCGTTGTAGCCGGGGTAGAAGCGCAGTCCTGTGTAGAACGAGCCGCCGCCGCCGGAGTGCACGCAGTGCCCGGCCGTCAGCACGAGGGATGGGCCGAACATCCAGCCGGTGCAGTGCTGGCGCTCGACTCCGCCGGAAACACGGGTGATCAGCACGGTCGCTCGTGCTGGGAAGGTCGTTGTCGGGTTGACCCTGACCCGGTTGTCCGGGCCGATGATCGACTGGATTCCGGCTCCGGTGAAGCCTTCGACCTTGTGACCGGGCCGCACCGGGTCTGCTCCGACGAGTGTGGGGTCCTGGATGCCGCTGCCCTCATATGCCGGGACGCCGGTCAACACACCGCTCGCGTTCGCGGGTGCGGCGAGGACGACTCCGGCGGCCAGGACTCCGGTGAGTAACGCCGCGAGGCGTTTGCCCATGTCTCTCTCCGTCCGTTGCAGGGAAGATGCAGGGAAGACAACTGACGGTATCCAGCCGACCCCGTTACGCACAGCATCGTTAGTAGCGAATACGAACCACTGAGCTGACTGGTCTAGGGTGCAGGTCCGGGTGGCAGATATGGTCGTCGGCCGTACTAGGTAGTAACTCCTGCGGGCCCCGCTCGTTGGGTGGAACAGGTACTTGAGCTCGGGAGGGTCGATGGGCGCCGAAGTGGTGGTCGAGGGTCTCACGAAGTCCTTCGGCCGGCAGACCATCTGGCGGGATGTCACCCTGACCCTGCCGCCCGGCGAGGTCAGCGTGATGCTGGGTCCGTCCGGCACCGGCAAGTCCGTCTTCCTCAAATCCATGATCGGCTTGCTCAAGCCCGACCGCGGCAAATGCGTGATCAACGGGGTCGACATCGTGTCGTGCTCCGAGCGCAAGCTCTACGACGTCCGCAAGCTGTTCGGCGTGCTGTTCCAGGACGGCGCGCTGTTCGGTTCGATGAACCTGTTCGACAACGTCGCATTCCCGCTGCGTGAGCACACCCGCAAGTCCGAGACCGAGATCCGGCAGATCGTGCTCGAGAAGATGGAGATGGTCGGCCTCACCGGCGCGGAGCGCAAGCTCCCCGGCGAGATTTCCGGCGGTATGCGCAAACGGGCCGGTCTGGCCCGCGCGCTCGTGCTCGACCCCGAGATCATCCTGTGCGACGAGCCGGACTCCGGCCTCGACCCGGTTCGCACCGCGTACCTCAGCCAGCTGCTGATCGACCTGAACGCACAGATCGACGCGACCATCCTGATCGTCACGCACAACATCAACCTCGCCCGTACCGTTCCGGACAACCTGGGCATGCTGTTCCGGCGCGAGCTGGTCATGTTCGGGCCGCGCGAGGTTCTCCTGACTTCCGACGAACCTGTCGTCGAGCAGTTCCTCAACGGCCGCCGGATCGGGCCGATCGGGATGTCCGAGGAGAAGGACACCGCGACCATGGCCGCCGAGCAGCGGCTGGCTGACGCCGGCCACCACGACGGGTCCACTGAGGACGTCCGTGGTGTGGTGCCGCAGCTGCAGCCGACGCCCGGTTTGCCTGAGCGCCAAGGTGTCCGGCGCCGCAAGGACCGGGTGATGAGCATCCTGCACACGCTGCCGCCCGCCGCGCAGGAGGGCATCATCGAAAGCCTTACTCCCGCCGAGCAGCAGCGTTACGGCGTGCACCCGCACATGATGGCGACCGTCCCAGCTGGACACAGACCGTCTCCGACGCCCAGAAGCAACGTGGGCAGTGAGCGCATCCAGGGTGATCTCGCCGATATCCCGCAGTCGCAGTGGCAGCCGCCCCAGCAGGGCCCGGGTGGTGGCGCGTGACCGTTCGCTCCACCAGGTCGTCATTCCCTGGTGCAGGCGCGCTACGGGAGACCGGCCAGATGTTCGCCCTCGGGCTGGACGTCGTGCGCGGGTTCTTCCAGCGGCCGTTCCAGTTCCGCGAGTTCGTCCAGCAGTCCTGGTTCATCGCGAGTGTCTCGATCCTGCCGACAGCGCTGGTCGCGATCCCGTTCGGCGCGGTAATCGCGTTGCAGCTGGGATCGTTGGTCACGCAGCTCGGCGCGCAGTCGTTCATGGGCGCGGCGAGCGTGCTCGCGATCATCCAGCAGGCCGCGCCGCTGGTGACCGCGTTGCTCGTCGCCGGGGCCGGTGGTTCGGCGATGTGCGCGGACATCGGTGCACGGACCATCCGTGAAGAGATCGACGCGATGGAGGTGCTCGGTGTTTCGGCCGTGCAGCGCCTTGTCGTGCCACGGGTGCTCGCCTCGATGCTCGTCGCGGTGCTGCTCAACGGTTTGGTCAGCGTCGTCGGTGTGCTGGGTGGCTACTTCTTCAACGTGGTCCTGCAAGGCGGCACGCCCGGTGCGTACCTCGCCGGTTTCTCCGCGCTCGCGCAGCTGCCGGACCTGTGGATCAGTGAGATCAAGGCGTTGATCTTCGGTTTCATCGCCGGTGTCGTGGCCTGCTACCGCGGCCTGCACCCCGCCCCCGGCCCGAAGGGCGTCGGTGACGCGGTGAACCAGTCCGTGGTCATCACGTTCCTGCTGCTGTTCTTCGTGAACTTCGTGCTGACCACGGTGTACCTGACGGTCGTCCCGGCGAAGGGGAGCTGAGATGGCTGTCCGAGACCAACTCCGAAAGCCACTGGACGTCCTGGACAAAGCCGGCGACCAGATGTCCTTCTACGTCAGGGCATTGGCGTGGATCCCGGCCACCATCACGCGGTACATGCGCGAGACCATGCGGCTGCTGGCCGAGGTGAGCTTCGGCAGCGGCGCGCTCGCGGTCATCGGCGGCACGATCGGCGTGATGCTCGGGCTGACGTTGTTCGTCGGCACGGTCGTCGGTCTGCAGGGTTACGCGGCTCTGAACCAGATCGGCACGGCCGCGTTCGCGGGCTTCGTGTCCGCGTACTTCAACACCCGCGAGATCGCGCCCCTGGTCGCAGGTCTGGCGTTGTCCGCGACGGTCGGTTCCGGGTTCACCGCTCAGCTCGGCGCGATGCGGATCTCCGAGGAGATCGACGCGCTCGAAGTGATGGGTGTGCCGTCGTTGCCCTACCTGGTGACGACAAGGATCATGGCCGGGTTCATCGCGGTCATTCCCTTGTACATCATCGGTTTGCTGTCTTCGTACGTCGCCTCACGGACCATCACGGTCTACTTCTACGGCCAGTCCGCGGGCACGTATGACCATTACTTCGACCTGTTCCTCCCGCCGCAAGACGTGTTCTGGTCGTTCGGCAAGGTCCTGATCTTCGCCGTGCTGATCATCCTGACCCACTGCTACTACGGCTACCGCGCCAGCGGCGGCCCGGCCGGTGTGGGTGTCGCCGTCGGCCGCGCGGTGCGGACCACGATCGTCTCGGTCACCTTGCTCGACTTCTTCCTGAGCCTGGCGATCTGGGGCACTACGACGACCGTGAGGATCGCCGGATGACCACGCTCCGCCGAAGGCTGCTTGGCCTGCTGTTCATCGCGACGCTGGTCGGTTTCGTCGCGCTGAGCGTCGCGTTCTTCAACAAGTCGTTCTCGTCGTTCACCCGCGTCACGCTGACCACCGACAAGGTCGGCAACCAGTTGCAGCAGCGCTCGGACGTGAAGGTGCGCGGCCTGATCGTCGGCTCGGTGGAGAAGATCACGCCGACCGCGCACGGTGCCGAGCTCACGCTGGCACTCGATCCGGACAAAGTGGACTTGCTGCCGAGCAACGTGTCCGCGCGGTTCCTGCCGAAGACCCTGTTCGGCGAACGCTATGTGGCACTGCAGATCCCGCAGCAGCCGTCTGGCCAGTCGCTGCGCGCCGGTGATCAGATCGAACAGGACACTTCGGCGCCCGCGATCGAGGTCGAGAAGGCGCTGAACGACCTGCTGCCGGTGCTGCAAGCGGTTCAGCCGCAGAAGCTGTCCAGCACGCTGACCGCGATCTCGACCGCGTTGGAAGGCAGGGGCAAGCCGCTCGGCGAGACCCTGTCCGATCTCGGGCAGTACGTCGGTGAACTGGCTCCGCACGTTCCCCAGCTGCAGCACGATCTCCAGGCGCTGGTGAAGTTCTCGGACACCTACAGCGACGCCGCGCCGCAACTGGTCCAGGCCCTCACGGACCTGACGACGACGTCGAAGACGATCGCCGAGCAGCGCACCAATTTGTCCAATTTGTACGCGAGCGTGACCACGGCAGGCACCGACCTGAGGACGTTCCTCGCGGTGAACAAGAACAACCTGATCCAGTTCGCGGAGACCTCCCGGCCGACCTTGGAGCTCCTGGCCAAGTACGCGCCGGAGTACCCGTGCTTCCTCAAGCAGATGGCCGAGACCATCCCGGTGCTGGACAAGGCATTCGGCAAGGGCACCAACGAACCCGGCCTGCACGCCACGATCGAGATCACGGTCAACCGCGGCGCGTACAAGCCGGGTAAGGACGAGCCGCGCTACCAGGACAAGCGCGGGCCGCGCTGCTACGACTTCACGCAGTTCCCGGACCCGTTCCCGCAGCATCCGCCGGAGGGCCCGCTCAAGGACGGCTCTACACAGCCGCCCGCGGCCCGTTCGGCGCAGGACGGTGTGTTGCCGCCGAGCCTGATCGGCCAGGTCGTCGAGGGCGGTACGTCCCCGTCATCCGCTGGTTTCGGGTTGGCGAACACGCGGACCGAGCAGGAGTTCGTGGCCGCGATGATGGCCGGAAGGCTTGGTGTGGAACCTGAGCAAGTGCCCGCGTGGACGGCATTCCTTGCCGCGCCGGTGTTCCGCGGAGCGGAGGTGACCGCCAAATGAGGGGTCTCGCCGCACCGATGATCAAGCTGACGGTGTTCATCGTCGTCACCGTGGTCGCGACGGCCGTGCTCGGGATCAGCATCGCGAACACGAACCTGAGCTCCACCAACACGTACTCGGCCAGGTTCACCGACGTGACGTCGTTGCTGCCCGGCGACGACGTGCGGATCGCGGGTGTCCGGGTCGGCCAGGTGGAGGAGGTCGGGATCGCGGACCGCAAGCAGGCCGAGGTGAAGTTCTCGGTCGACGCGGGGCGGCAGCTCCCGGCGGGCGTCACCGCGACCATCAAGTTCCGCAACCTGGTCGGCCAGCGGTACATCTCGCTGGCGCAGGGCACGGGCAGCGGATTGCTCGCGCCGGGCGCCACGATTCCGTTGGAGCGCACCAGGCCCGCGCTGGACCTGACCGAATTGTTCAACGGCTTCAAGCCCTTGTTCCGTGCGCTGTCGCCGGACGACGTGAACAAGCTGTCCTACGAGATCATCCAGGTCCTGCAGGGCGAAGGCGGCACGGTCGAGTCGCTGCTGTCGCACACCGCCTCGCTGACCAAGACGATCGCGGACAAGGACGCGGTGATCGGCGAAGTGATCACCAACCTGAACGGCCTGCTGGACACCGTGAACGCCCGCGGTCAGCAGCTGAGCGACCTCGTAGTGCAGTTGCAGCAGCTGGTTTCCGGCCTTGCCGCGGACCGCAAGCCGATCGGTGACGCGATCCAGGCGTTGTCCGGGTTGGCAGGCACCACGTCCGGCCTGCTCGACGAGGCCCGCGAACCGTTGCGCAACGACATCGCCGCGCTCGGCACGTTCACCAAGAACCTCAACGACAACGAGCAGATCGTGGAGCACTTCTTCCAGTTCATGCCGGAGAAGCTGACCACGCTGACCCGCACGGCCAGCTACGGGTCCTGGTTCAACTTCTACCTCTGCTCGGCGTCCGGTCAGGTCGCGTTGCCGCCGTTGATCACCCAGCCGATCAGCATCCCGGTCGCGCCGGTCAGTCAGCCGAGGTGCAAAGGATGAGGTCTTTCCGTTCCCGCAACCCGATCACCATCGGCGTCACCGGTCTGGTGGTGATCGCGCTGGTGCTGCTGGCCGCGATCTACTCCGACGACCTGCCGATCATCGGCGGCGGCACGACGTACCAGGCCCAGTTCTCCGAGGCCGCGGGCATCAAGCCGAGCGACGAGGTGCGCATCGCTGGCGTGAAGGTCGGCAAGGTCACCGACGTGGACCTGGACGGCGACTCGGTGCTGGTGTCGTTCAAGGTCAAGGACGCCTGGATGGGCGACAGGACCAGGGCGGCCATCAAGATCAAGACGTTGCTCGGGCAGAAGTACCTCGCGGTGGAGCCGGACGGCGCGGGCACGTTGGACCCGGGCAAGCCGATCCCGCGTAACCGCACGGTCGCGCCCTACGACGTGCTGGAAGCCTTCCGTGGCCTGGCTGAGACGGTCGACGCGGTCGACACTCCGCAGCTGGCCAAGAGCTTCGAGGTGCTGACGGACACGTTCTCGAACACCTCGGACAACGTGAAGGGCGCGCTGGACGGCTTGTCCGCGTTGTCCAAGACGATCTCCAGCCGCGACGAGCAGCTGGCCCAGCTGCTGGGCAACACCGCGCAGATCTCCCAGACACTGGCCGACCGGGACGCCGAGGTCGCGAAGCTGTTGGAGGACGGCAACAAGCTGCTCGACGAGGTCCGCAAACGCAAGCAGGCCATCAGCTCGTTGCTGGACGGCACCAAGAGGCTGTCCGCGGAGCTGAAGGGCTTGGTCGACGACAACTCCAAGCAGCTCGACCCGGTGCTGGCACAGCTGGACCAGTTCACCGCGATGCTCCAGCGCAACCAGGACGACCTGGGCAAGGGCATCGAGAAGCTGGCCCCGTTCGTCCGGCAGTTCGCCAACACGCTGGGCAACGGCCGCTGGTTCGACAACTACATCTGCGGTCTGCTGCCTCCGTCCGTCGGTCCGATCAATCCGCAGGGGTGCACGCCATGACGTTCAAAACGCGCCAGGGGCGCGACCTCGGACGTGGTGTGGCGATCGCCTGCGTGCTGGCCCTCGTCGCCGCGGTGGTGCTCTGGTTCGTGCTGACGGACAACGGGAGCAAGCGCATCACGGCCTACTTCGGTCAAGCGGTCGGCCTGTACGAGGGCAACGACGTGCGTGTCCTCGGCGTCGCGATCGGGACCGTGGACAAGGTCGAGCCGCAGGGTGACCAGGTCAAGGTCGAGATGCTGATCGACCGCGACCGGGCGATCCCGATGGACGCCAGCGCGGTCGTGGTCGCCCCGAGCCTGGTCAGCGACCGGTATGTGCAGATCGCCCCGGCGTACGTGGCCGGGCCGCAGATGAACACGGGCGCCACGATTCCCCGTAACCGCACGGCGACCCCGCTCGAGGTCGACGACCTGTACAAGAGCCTGAACCGGGTGAGCACCACGCTCGGTCCCAACGGCGCCAACAAGAACGGCGCCCTGTCGGACCTGCTGGACACCCTGGCCAAGAACCTCGAAGGCAACGGCCAGGCCACCCACGACACGATCAAACAGCTCGGCCAGGCGGCCAGAACCCTGTCCGGCAGCCAGGAACAGCTGTTCTCCACAGTGGACAACCTGAACAAGTTCACCGGGACGCTGGCCGCGAGCGACAAGCAGGTCCGGCAGTTCTCCGAGCAGCTGGCCGACGTGAGCAAGTTCCTCGCCGCCGAACGCGGCAACCTGGCACAGGCCGTCGCGCAGCTGTCGACCGCGCTGGAACAGGTACAGGCGTTCATCAGGGACAACCGGGACCGCTTGAAGTCCAACGTGGACAAGCTGGCGTCGATCACGCAGGTGCTCGTCGATCAACGAGCCGCGCTCGCCGAGGTGCTTGACGTGGCTCCGCTGGCCCTCAGCAACGTCTACAACACGTACAACGCGTCCTCCGGAACGCTCGACGCCCGCGCGAACCTCAACGAGTTGACGCAGCCGCCGATCGTGATGATCTGCAAGCTGCTCGAACAAGGCACGCCCAAACAGATCCCGCCGCTGCTGTCCGACACGTGCAAGACGGTCGCGCCGCTGGTGAAGGGCCTTCCGTCGGTCGCGCAGCTGCTCACCGCCTACGACAACGGCTTCAAGCCGCAGTTCCCGGTTCCGCTGGGAGGTGGGCGATGAAGTTCCGGCGGATTGTCGGCGCCTGCGCGGGCGTGCTCGTGCTGAGCTCGTGCAGCTTCGACGGCATCTACGACCTGCCGTTGCCTGGCGGTGCCGACCTCGGCGACCGGCCGTACACGGTGAAAGCCCAGTTCCGTGACGTGCTCGACCTCGTGCCGCAGTCCGGCGTGAAGGTCAACGAAGTCCCGATCGGCCGGGTCGAGGCGATCACCCTGGCGCCGGACGGCTGGACCGCCGAGGTCACCATGAGCGTGCGCGGTGACGTGGAGCTGCCCGCCAATTCGTTCGCCCGCCTGCGGCAGTCCAGCCTGCTCGGCGAGAAGTACGTCGAGCTGGCCGCGCCGGATCCGGGCAAGGAGCAAGGAAAGCTGGCCAACGGCGCGTACATCGGGCTGGACCGGACCAACCGCAACACCGAGGTCGAAGAGGTCCTCGGGGCGTTGTCCATGCTGCTCAACGGCGGCGGCGTGGATCAGCTCAGGACAATCGCCAACGAGCTCAACCAGGTCGCGGACGGCAACGAGCCGCAGCTGCGTGCCCTGCTGACCAACACGAACAAGCTCGTGTCCGATCTGGACGCTCGGCGCGGCGACATCACCAAGGCGCTGGACGGGCTGAACAAGCTGTCCGGCACGCTGGCCGGGCAGAAGGACAAGATCGCCAAGGTGATCGACGAGATCGGCCCCGGCCTGCAGGTGCTGGCCGAGCAGCGGCCCCAGCTGGTGACCATGCTGCAGAACCTCGACCAGCTGTCGGACGTCGCCGTCGACACGGTCAACAAGAGCAAGGCCAACGTGGTCGCGGACCTCAAGGCGCTCGCGCCGACGCTGCAGAAGCTCAGCGAAGCCGGCGCGAACCTGCCGAAAGCGCTGGAGCTGCTGCTCAGCTTCCCGTTCCCGGACTCCGCGGTGGCAGGCGTGAAGGGTGACTACTTCAACCTGTACGCCAAGATCGACCTGAACCTCGGCGAGATCGTCAACAACCTGTCCCGCAGCAGGCAGAACCCGCTGCAGGACATCCCGTTGCTCAACGATCTGCTCGTCGGCAAGGAAGGCACGCAGCCGGGCGCGCCACCACCGCTCGGCGTGCCGAACCTGGACAACCAGCCCAGCACCCCGAGCAAGCCGTGCGCCAACGGCGGTGGCCTGCTCGGCTCCATCCTGGGAGGCCAGCGATGCTGACCAAGCGGACGAGGCTGCAGATCATCGCGTTCTTCGTGATCGCGATCGTCGCGGTGGTGTACGCGCTGTTCCGGTTCACCGACATCGGCAAGGTCTTCGGCCGGGACGGCTACACGGTCCGGCTGCAGCTGGCCGACTCCGGCGGGATCTTCACCAACGCCGAGGTGACGTACCGCGGTGTGCAGGTCGGCCGGGTCGGCGAGATCCGGCTGACGCGCGACGGCATCGAAGTCGACCTGGACATCCAGCCGGACGCCCCGCAGATCCCGATGGACCTGCAGGCGGTCGTGGCCAACCGGTCCGCGGTCGGTGAGCAGTTCGTGGACCTGCAGCCCAAGAAGGACGCCGGGCCGTATCTCTCCGGGAACTCGGTGATCCTCGCCGACCGGACGAAGACACCGCTGTCCACCGACCAGGTCCTGCGTGACCTCGACGACCTCGTCGTGTCGGTGCCGACCGACTCGCTCAAGACGGTCGTCGACGAGCTGGACAAGGCCTTCTCCGGCACGGGACCGGACTTGTCGCAGCTGCTCGACTCGACCGGCGAGTTCACCAAGGCCGCACGGGAGAACCTGCCGCAGACGATCGAGCTGCTGCGCAACGCCGGGACCGTGCTGGACACGCAGAACCTGGAGTCCGGCAACATCAAGTCGTTCTCCAACAGCCTGGCGCTGTTGAACGAGCAGCTGAAGAACTCGGACGGCGACATCCGCAGACTGATCGCGGCGACGCCGCAGGCGGCTGAGCAGGTCACCGGTCTGCTCCGGGAGTCGGGCACCGGGCTGAGCGTGGTCCTGGCCAACCTGCTGACCACGTCGAACATCCTGGTCACGCGCAACGCCGGGCTTGAGCAAGCTCTGGTGACCTACCCGGTGGTCGCGGTCGGCGCCCACACCGTCGCCCCGAACGACGGCACCGCGCACCTCGGCCTGGCGTTGAACATCTTCAACCCGCCGCCGTGCGTGAAGGGCTACGAAGGCACCACCCGTCGCCCCGGCGACGACCAACGGCCGGTCGAGACGAACGAGAAGGCATACTGCGCCGAGCCCGTCGGCAGCCCGATCAACGTCCGCGGCTCGCAGAACGCCCCGTACGGTGGGAAGGTCGCGGCACCATCGCAGGCGCAGATCCAAGCCAACGCGGGCAGGCCGGCGCAGCAGCTGGCGGAGCAGTCCGGCGGGTTGATCGGCGTGCTCGGCCAGCCGACGCAGCCGGGACCGCTGACCTTCCTTCAGACGCTCGGAGGATCATGACGACGAACCGCCCACTTGTTCAACGCGGGGTGCTGATCGGCTCGATCGCACTGGTCGTGCTCGCGGCCGCGTTCGCAGCGGTTTTCGGCATCTGGTGGGCCAGCGCCAGCGGTGAGGACGCCGACGTGCGCCGCGCACGCGAAGAAGTCAGCACGACCGGCGCCGCGGCCGTGGCGACGCTGACTTCGCTGGACTTCAACAACGTGGACGCGACGTACCAACGGTTCCTCGACGTGTCGACCGGCGCCGTGCACGACGACTACGCCAAGAACCAGGACGCCTTCAAAAAGCGGATCTCCGACGCCAAGGTGGTCACCACGGCAGCGGTCCGGGAGACCGCCGTGACCGACGTGAACCTGCAGAAGAAGGTCGCGACGATCATGGTCGTGGTGGACACGACCGTGAAGGAGAGCGACAAGCCGCCGACCACCAAGCGGCTGCGCATCGAGGCCGCGTTGGACCAGACCGACAACGGCTGGAAGGTCAACGCCCTGCGCCAGGTCCCGTACTCCGCCACCGGCCAGCAGTAAGGACATCGACCGTGCCACCCCCTCGTCGCCGTCCAGCCACCCCGCCAGCCCGGCGCCCCAAGGTCGCCGGCCTGCACCGGCGCACGGACCAGCAAGAGCAGCCTGAGCAAGAAGAGGCCACGCCCGCGCTCGACGTCCCCGTGATCGGCGAGGAAGCCCCTCCAGCCGAGCAGCCGACGCCGCGCGAGCGTCGGCGCGCGGCTCGTGGGCAGGAACCCGACGAGGAACCGACACCGGGTGAGCGTCGGCGCGCGGTTCGCGGGCAGGATCCGGCACCCGAGGAGGAACCGGTTTCCACGGTGACCTTGGCTTCCGGAACGCTCTCGGAGCCCGAGACGGACGAGGACGTCTGGCAGGAGCCCGAGGAGCCCGCCTCGCCCGAACCGCTGAACCTGGTGATCCCGGCGGTGCTCGTGGTGGTCGCGTTGCTGCTGGGCGGTCTGGGTTTCTTCTTCATGCAGAAGCTCAGCGACGCCCGGATCGGCGCTGGCAACGAAGTGCTGTCGGACGCCAACACGACCAAGGACGTGGTGGGCGCCGCGAACACAGCGGTGGTCTCGGTGCTGTCGTACAAGTTCGACGACATGGCCGGCGCGACGGCGCGGGCCAAGGAATACCTGGCCGGTGAGGCGATCGACCAGTACGACAAGTCGATGAAAGCACTGGAGACCGAGATCCAGACCCAGAAACTGCAGGTCGTGGTCAACCCGGTCAGCGTCGGCGTGGTCAGCCTGACCGGCGACGAAGCCCGTGTCCTGGTCTTCGCCGACCAGATCGGCACCCGAGCGGACAAGCAGCCGTCCGGCGGCCCGACCCAGTTCGCGATGAACATGCAGCGCGTCGACGGCAAATGGAAGATCGTGAAGCTCGACTTCTTCGAGACCCCCAAGTAACCCCCGCGTGTCCACCACACCAGCACGGTGAGGTGCACTTTCCGGCACCGTGAGATGCACCGTGCGAGGGAATTTCGTGGTGCCGGAGTGGTGGACACGGGTGTCGGAACAGGTCGCGGGTCCAAGTGCGGCAGCACTGGGCGGTCTCTGCCCGGCCGCGAGGCACTTTTTCGGCGGCTTGGGGCTCAACTTTCGCCAGTGGCTGGCTTTCGCCGCCGCGAAACGCGCCCGCGGCGCCGCCAGGCCGGGAATTTCATGGTGTCGCAGTGGTGGACACGGGGTGTCGGAATGGTGGACACATGAGCGGGGTGACGAGTGCATCCGTCGCGGCGGCGTAAGAATCCCAATGAATCGGTGGCGTAGGAATTGATCCTCGGGTATTCGTGGACCTTGTGCACCTCACTGTCTGTTGGGACCGTGCCGGTGACGAGCTGATCGGCGTCTTCAGCCCGCACGCGGTGGCATGGCTGCGCAGGCAAATGGCTGGATATAGCGAGTTGCTCGAGTGGCGGTATACCAAATACGCGAGTGATGACCCGACCGCTGAGGCAATCGGCTTACCACTGGCCACTCGGCCCGCCGAATATCCGCCATTGGTCGCGGCATTGCGGGAGATCATTCCGGACGAGGAGCCCGAGCTGATCCGGCTGTGGTGGGAGCCGGACGTGGTGCGCTGGCTCTACGCGGGAACCCAGGTCGTGCTGGACTCGCTGCCGGAGAGCGGCGGTGTCGTTGTCCTGCGGGAACGTCATCAGATCGAAGCGTGGCAGGCGGCCGTTCCGAACATGCGCGTCGTTTTCGGGGTGGCCGCGGGTGTCATGCCGGTGCCCGCGGGCACTGAGTCGCACCGGCACACCATGCCCAAGGCGGTTCCCGGTCGTTTCGAGCACGATCGTGATCTGACCCAGTGGTTGCGAAGGGTGGTCGACGCGCTCACGGAAATCGCCGAACCTGCGGCAACTTCGTAAGCGGATTGAACTTTCCCAATAGTGGGTATCTAGAGCATCGGGTAAGGGCGGTAGCGAAAGGCGCAGGTCGTACCGGGGAGAAACAGTTTCTGTCGTACGGCCGTTATGCAAAAACCAGGCAATGTTCGTCGATGACAAAACATCAGACACGGTTGAGTGAACAGCGGGCGCGACGGCCGGTGAACGGGGGCAACGGACGGTAGTCTCCCGCGCACAATGAAGATAGCCCTGCCCTCGCACCGCGGCACCCTGGTCGCGGTCGCCGGTGCGACGAGCCCGGCCAAGACGGAGATCGTCGACGCGCTGGCCAAGCACCTGGGCCCGGCCACGTTGACCATCGGCACCAGGTCCCATCCGGATCCTGAGTCGTCGATCGACGCACTGGCGAAAGTCGACGGGCGGGCCGCTGAGGACGCGATCACGATCGTGCGGATGGCGGAGTCGGCCGCCGTGCGGGCGAGCAACCTGGTGATCACCGCGCGCCCCGTGCTCGACGAGCTCGCCCGCTACCGGGCGGCCCGCAAGATCCGGCACGAATACGTCCAGCATCACGTGATGCGCCGAGTGGAGGACACGGTCGCCTGGGAGGCCGCCGACTACGACTTTGTAGTGTGGTCTCGGTCACCTTTTCCGTCCCCCGGGGTCCGCGCTTTCGAGGCCGCACTCAGCGAAGTGCTCAAGGATCTGTGCGTGCCGTATCACTCGCTGTGCCCACCCTTGATCAACGAAACGGTCGAACGCCTGGTAGCCTCTATCGCCCGCTAGCTGGTCCAACAGGCTTGGATTTGCTGGTCCACGTGGGTGAACACCGCGTGGCCCCTTGACTGGAGAACCGGTCAGGGTCACGCTGTTGTCGTGAGCGGGGGGCCCGTTCTGTGGCCCCTGGACAGTCGCCGCTTGTTTGGCTAGACTGCGTCTTTGCTCTGCCCACTTTCCGTGCGCCCTTACCCGAGAGCTAGGATGCTGGGCATCAAGCACCCTTGACAGTTGCGTTAGTTGCCTGCTAGCGCGGCCGCTCAACCGCTCATAGTCCCTGGAAGGACGCATCTTGGCAGTCTCCCGCGCGACCGAAGCCACTGCTGCGACCAACTCCATGTCCGGAATCCCAGGTGCGCCCAAGCGCGTCTCGTTCGCCAAGCTGAGCGAACCACTCGGCGTACCCAACCTGCTCGACCTGCAGATCCAGTCCTTCGAATGGTTCACCGGAGCCGAGGCGTGGTTCCAGCGCCGTGTCGACGCCGGTGACGAGAACCCCGTCGGTGGTCTCGAGGAAGTGCTGAACGAGATCTCGCCGATCGAGGACTTCTCCGGCTCGATGTCGCTCTCCTTCTCCGACCCACGCTTCGACGAGGTCAAGGCCTCGGTCGAGGAGTGCAAGGACAAGGACATGACCTACGCCGCACCGCTGTTCGTCACCGCCGAGTTCACCAACCACACCACTGGCGAGATCAAGAGCCAGACCGTGTTCATGGGTGACTTCCCGGTGATGACCAACAAGGGCACCTTCATCATCAACGGCACCGAGCGTGTCGTGGTGTCCCAGCTGGTGCGCTCGCCTGGCGTCTACTTCGCCACGGCCGTCGACAAGACGACCGACAAGGACGTCTTCGACACCAGGATCATCCCGAGCCGGGGTGCCTGGCTGGAGTTCGACGTCGACAAGCGCGACACCGTCGGTGTCCGCATCGACCGCAAGCGCCGCCAGCCGGTCACCGTCCTGCTGAAGGCCCTCGGCTGGACGACCGAGCAGATCAGGGAACGCTTCTCTTTCTCTGAGACCCTGCTGGCCACCCTGGAGAAGGACCACACCGCAGGGCAGGACGAGGCGCTGCTGGACATCTACCGCAAGCTTCGCCCGGGCGAGCCGCCGACCAAGGAGTCCGCGCAGACCCTGCTGGAGAACCTGTTCTTCAAGGACAAGCGGTACGACCTGGCCAAGGTGGGCCGCTACAAGGTCAACAAGAAGCTCGGCCTGACCGAGTCTTACGACACCGGGGTGCTGACCGAAGAGGACATCGTCACCACCATCGAGTACCTCGTCCGGCTGCACGCCGGCGAGACCACGATGATGGGCAAGGACGGCCGGGAGCTGCCGGTCGAGGTCGACGACATCGACCACTTCGGCAACCGGCGGCTGCGCACTGTCGGCGAGCTGATCCAGAACCAGATCCGGGTCGGCCTCTCCCGGATGGAGCGGGTCGTCCGTGAGCGGATGACCACCCAGGACGTCGAGGCGATCACGCCGCAGACGCTGATCAACATCCGTCCGGTGGTCGCGGCGATCAAGGAGTTCTTCGGAACCTCCCAGCTGTCGCAGTTCATGGACCAGACCAACCCGATCGCGGGCCTGACGCACAAGCGTCGTCTCTCGGCCCTCGGCCCGGGTGGTATCTCCCGTGAGCGCGCCGGCATGGAGGTCCGTGACGTCCACCCGTCGCACTACGGCCGGATGTGCCCGATCGAGACCCCTGAAGGTCCGAACATCGGTCTGATCGGTTCGCTGTCGTCCTACGGGCGGGTCAACCCGTTCGGCTTCATCGAGACGCCGTACCGCAAGGTCGTCGACGGCCGGGTCACCGACCAGATCGACTACCTGACCGCCGACGAGGAAGACCGTTACGTCAAGGCGCAGGCCAACTCGCCGACCGACGCCGACGGCAACTTCGTCGAGGACCGCGTCCTGGTCCGTACCAAGGGCGGTGAGGTCGAGTACATCGACCCGCACGGTGTCGACTACATGGACGTCTCGCCGCGCCAGATGGTGTCGGTCGCGACGGCCATGATCCCGTTCCTCGAGCACGACGACGCCAACCGCGCCCTGATGGGTGCGAACATGCAGCGTCAGGCCGTGCCGCTGCTGCGTAGCGAGTCGCCGCTGGTCGGCACCGGTATGGAGCTGCGTGCCGCGGTCGACGCCGGTGACGTGGTCGTGGCCAGCAAGGCCGGTGTGGTCGAGGAGCTGTCCGCGGACTTCATCACGGTGATGGCCGACGACGGCACCCGCCAGACCTACGGGCTGCACAAGTTCCGCCGCAGCAACCAGGGCACGTGCATCAACCAGAAGCCCATCGTCAACGAGGGTGACCGGGTTGAGGTCGGCCAGGTCGTCGCGGACGGTCCGTGCACCGAAGACGGCGAGATGGCGCTGGGCAAGAACCTGCTCGTGGCGATCATGCCGTGGGAAGGCCACAACTACGAGGACGCGATCATCCTGTCGCAGCGTCTCGTCCAGGACGACGTCCTGACCTCGATCCACATCGAGGAGCACGAGATCGACGCCCGCGACACCAAGCTGGGTGCCGAGGAGATCACGCGGGACATCCCGAACGTCTCCGAGGAGGTCCTGGCCGACCTCGACGAGCGCGGCATCATCCGGATCGGTGCCGAGGTCCGCGACGGCGACATCCTGGTCGGCAAGGTCACGCCCAAGGGCGAGACCGAGCTGACCCCGGAGGAGCGCCTGCTGCGTGCCATCTTCGGTGAGAAGGCCCGCGAGGTCCGCGACACCTCGCTGAAGGTGCCGCACGGTGAGACCGGCAAGGTGATCGGTATCCGCGTGTTCTCCCGCGAGGACGAGGACGAGCTGCCCCCGGGCGTGAACGAGCTGGTCCGCGTGTACGTGGCACAGAAGCGCAAGATCCAGGACGGCGACAAGCTCGCCGGCCGCCACGGCAACAAGGGTGTCATCGGCAAGATCCTCCCGGTCGAGGACATGCCGTTCCTGCCGGACGGCACGCCGGTCGACGTCGTGCTGAACACCCACGGTGTGCCGCGTCGTATGAACATCGGCCAGATCCTCGAGACTCACCTCGGGTGGCTGGCCAAGACAGGCTGGAAGATCGACGGAAACCCGGAGTGGGCGGCGAAGCTGCCGGAGGAGCTCTACAACGTCGAGCCGGACACGAACACCGCGACCCCGGTGTTCGACGGCGCGAGCGAGGAGGAGCTGACCGGTCTGCTCTCGTCGACCCTGCCCAACCGGGACGGCGAGCGGATGGTCAACAAGGACGGCAAGGCGGTCCTGCTGGACGGCCGTTCCGGCGAGCCGTTCCCGTACCCGGTCGCAGTCGGCTACATGTACATCCTGAAGCTGCTGCACCTGGTGGACGACAAGATCCACGCCCGGTCGACCGGCCCGTACTCGATGATCACCCAGCAGCCGTTGGGTGGTAAGGCGCAGTTCGGTGGCCAGCGCTTCGGTGAGATGGAGTGCTGGGCGATGCAGGCCTATGGTGCGGCCTACACGCTGCAGGAGCTGCTGACGATCAAGTCCGACGACGTCGTGGGCCGCGTGAAGGTCTACGAGGCGATCGTCAAGGGCGAGAACATCCCGGAGCCGGGTATCCCGGAGTCCTTCAAGGTGCTGCTCAAGGAGCTGCAGTCGTTGTGCCTGAACGTGGAGGTCCTCTCCAGCGACGGCGCCGCGATCGAGATGCGCGACGGGGACGACGAGGACCTGGAGCGCGCCGCCGCGAACCTCGGGATCAACTTGTCCCGCAACGAATCGCCGTCTGTTGACGACGTTGTGAACTGACCTCGCCGAGGTGAGGGTCACCAGGCCCTCACCTCGCCTGATCCCCCCGAACATGCTGTCTTCAACCAAAGGGGAGAAGAACCGACGTGCTTGACGTCAACTTCTTCGACGAGCTCCGTATCGGCCTGGCCACCGCGGACGACATCCGTCAGTGGTCGTATGGCGAGGTCAAGAAGCCGGAGACCATCAACTACCGCACCCTGAAGCCGGAGAAGGACGGGCTCTTCTGCGAGAAGATCTTCGGTCCGACCCGGGACTGGGAGTGCTACTGCGGCAAGTACAAGCGGGTCCGCTTCAAGGGCATCATCTGTGAGCGCTGTGGCGTCGAGGTGACCCGCGCGAAGGTCCGCCGTGAGCGCATGGGCCACATCGAGCTGGCCGCGCCGGTCACGCACATCTGGTACTTCAAGGGTGTGCCGTCCCGGCTGGGCTACCTGCTCGACCTGGCGCCGAAGGACCTCGAGAAGATCATCTACTTCGCGGCCTACGTGATCACCGGTGTGAACACCGAGCTGCGGCACAACGACCTGCCCACTCTCGAGTCCGAGATGAGTGTCGAGCGCAAGCAGGTCGAGGCCCGTCGCGACGCCGACATCGAGGCGCGGGCCCAGAAGCTCGAGGGCGACCTCGCGCAGCTGGAGGCCGAGGGCGCCAAGAGCGACGTGCGCCGCAAGGTCAAGGAGGGCGGCGAGCGTGAGATGCGCCAGCTGCGCGACCGGGCCCAGCGTGAGCTGGACCGGCTCGACGAGATCTGGAGCACCTTCACCAAGCTCGACGTCAAGCAGCTGATCGCCGACGAGCTGCTGTACCGCGAGCTGGTCGACCGCTACGGCGACTACTTCACCGGCTCGATGGGTGCCGAGGCGATCAAGACGCTCGCGGGCAACTTCGACGTCGACGCCGAGGCCGAGAACCTGCGGGAGACCATCCGCAGCGGCAAGGGCCAGAAGAAGCTGCGCGCGCTCAAGCGCCTGAAGGTCGTCGCGGCCTTCCAGTCGACCCGCAACTCGCCGATGGGCATGGTGCTGGACTGCGTTCCGGTCATCCCGCCGGACCTGCGGCCGATGGTCCAGCTCGACGGTGGCCGGTTCGCCACCTCCGACCTGAACGACCTGTACCGCCGGGTGATCAACCGGAACAACCGGTTGAAGCGGCTCATCGACCTCGGCGCGCCCGAGATCATCGTGAACAACGAGAAGCGGATGCTGCAGGAGGCCGTCGACGCGCTGTTCGACAACGGCCGCCGTGGCCGTCCGGTCACCGGTCCCGGTAACCGGCCGCTGAAGTCGCTGTCGGACTTGCTGAAGGGCAAGCAGGGCCGGTTCCGCCAGAACCTGCTGGGCAAGCGAGTCGACTACTCCGGCCGTTCGGTCATCGTGGTCGGTCCGCAGCTCAAGCTGCACCAGTGCGGTCTGCCCAAGGCGATGGCGCTCGAGCTGTTCAAGCCGTTCGTGATGAAGCGGCTGGTCGACCTCAACCACGCGCAGAACATCAAGTCCGCCAAGCGGATGGTCGAGCGTGCTCGCCCGGCCGTGTGGGACGTGCTCGAAGAGGTCATCACCGAACACCCGGTGCTGCTCAACCGTGCACCGACGCTGCACCGCCTCGGTATCCAGGCCTTCGAGCCGCAGCTGGTGGAAGGTAAGGCCATCCAGCTGCACCCGCTGGTCTGTGAGGCGTTCAACGCGGACTTCGACGGTGACCAGATGGCGGTGCACCTGCCGCTGTCGGCCGAGGCCCAGGCCGAGGCCCGGATCCTGATGCTGTCGTCGAACAACATCCTGTCGCCCGCGTCGGGTCGTCCGCTGGCCATGCCGCGTCTGGACATGGTCACCGGTCTGTTCCACCTGACCAGGCTGGACGAGAAGGCACCCGGCGCAGGCCTGGCGTTCTCCTCGCCCGCCGAGGCGATCATGGCCTTCGACCGCAAGGTCATCGGCCTGCAGGCGCCGGTGAAGATCCGGATCAAGAACCGTCAGCCGAACAACGGCTCGACGCCGGAGGGCTACGAGCCGGGCAGCACCTGGCTCGCGGAGACCACTCTTGGCCGGGTCCTGTTCAACGACCTGCTCCCCGAGGACTACCCGTTCATCAACGAGCCGATGCCCAAGAAGCGTCAGGCCGCGATCGTGAACGACCTCGCCGAGCGGTACCCGATGGTCACCGTGGCCCGGACGCTGGACAAGCTGAAGGACGCGGGCTTCTACTGGGCCACCCGGTCCGGTGTCACCATCGCCATCTCCGATGTCGTGGTGCCGCCGAACAAGGCCGAGATCCTCGACCAGTACGAGCAGAAGGCCGACGCGGTCGAGAAGCGCTACCAGCGTGGTCAGCTCTCGCACGCCGAGCGCAACAACGAGCTCGTCAAGGTGTGGACGCAGGCCACTGAGGACGTCGCCAAGGCGATGGAGGAGAACTTCCCCGAGGACAACCCGATCCCGGTGATCGTGAAGTCCGGTGCGGCGGGCAACATGACCCAGGTCCGGTCGCTGGCCGGTATGCGTGGTCTGGTGTCCAACCCGAAGGGTGAGTACATCCCCCGGCCGATCAAGGCGAACTTCCGCGAGGGCCTGTCCGTGGGTGAGTACTTCATCGCCACGCACGGTGCCCGTAAGGGTCTGGCCGACACCGCGCTGCGTACCGCCGACTCGGGTTACCTGACCCGTCGTCTGGTGGACGTGTCGCAGGACGTCATCGTGCGTGAGATCGACTGTGGCACCAGCCGCGGCATCCAGATGCGGATCGGTGAGAAGACGCCGGACGGCAAGGTCCTGCGCGACCAGCACGTGGAGACCAGTGTCTACGCGCGCACGATCGCTGAGGACGTCACCGACGCCGAGGGCAACATCATCGTCAACCGCGGTGACGACCTCGGTGACCCGGCGCTGAACCGCCTGATCGACAGCGGTGTGGTGCGGGCCAAGGTCCGCAGCGTGCTGACCTGCGAGTCGGCCGTCGGTGTCTGTGCCATGTGCTACGGCCGCTCGATGGCGACCGGTCAGCTGGTCGACGTGGGTGAGGCCGTCGGTATCGTCGCCGCCCAGTCGATCGGTGAGCCCGGTACGCAGCTGACGATGCGTACGTTCCACCAGGGTGGTGTCGCCGGTGACGACATCACCACCGGTCTGCCCCGTGTCCAGGAGCTGTTCGAGGCCCGTCAGCCGAAGGGCAAGGCGCCGATCGCCGACGTCGACGGCCGCGTGCGGATCGAGGACGGCGACCGGTTCTGGAAGATCACGCTGATCCCGGACGACGGCAGCGAGGAGATCGTCTTCGACAAGCTGTCGAAGCGTCAGCGCCTCGCGGTGACGCCGGACGGCCCGCTGGCGGACGGCGACCACGTGTCGGTCGGCCAGCAGCTCCTCGAAGGTACGCCTGACCCGCACGAGGTGCTGCGCGTGATGGGCCCGCGGGCCGCACAGATGCACCTGGTCGAAGAGGTCCAGAAGGTGTACCGGGCGCAGGGTGTGTCCATCCACGACAAGCACATCGAGGTGATCGTCCGGCAGATGCTGCGCCGGGTCACGATCATCGACAGCGGTTCGACCGACTTCCTGCCCGGTTCGCTGCCCGAGCGTGCCGACTTCGAGTCGCAGAACCGCCGGATCGTCTCCGAGGGCGGCGAGCCCGCCTCCGGTCGTCCGGTGCTGATGGGTATCACCAAGGCGTCGCTGGCCACTGAGTCCTGGCTCTCCGCGGCCTCCTTCCAGGAGACCACGAAGATCCTGACCGACGCGGCCATCAAGGGCGCGAGCGACAAGCTCGTCGGCCTGAAGGAGAACGTCATCATCGGTAAGTTGATCCCGGCTGGTACGGGCATCAACAAGTACCGCAACATCCAGGTCCAGCCGACCGAAGAGGCCCGGGTCGCCGCGTACGCGATCCCGTCCTACGACGACGGCTACTACACCCCGGATGTGTTCGGCACCGGCACCGGTGCCGCGGTTCCGTTGGACGACTACGACTTCGGCCGCGACTACCGCTGAAGCTAGTTAGGAAAGCGAAGGCCCCCAGTGCACCCGCACTGGGGGCCTTCGTCATGAGCGGTGTCGGTCCTGTCCGCGACGTGACCCGGAAGCACATCGCCGCATGCTCCAACGGGCCGAGGAGACCTTGCGGACCGGCGAGGAACCGGCTGACGTCGTTTCCGCTGATGGCGTGAAAGCGCTGATCCGGGAGCGGCTGGGTCTGTCAATCAGGGCGTAGTGCGGTGAGCAATTTCTGCAGTGCGCTCTGGGCTGTTGCCGAGCTGAACGGGCCGACTGCCACGATCGCGGTGACCAAAGCCGAGGCCTCGCCTGGGGTGAGCTGGATCGGTGGCAGCAGGGAGCGGGCGTCGATCGAGTAGCCGCCGCCGGGGCCGGTCTGGATCCGTAGGGGCAGCCCGGCGTCGCGCAACCGGGCCACGTCACGCTCGATTGTCCGCGTGCTCACGCCAAGGTCCGCGGCAAGCGTTTGCGCGCTGGTCAGGCGGGGTGCGCGGGCGCGCAACTGCTCGATCAGGGCGTGCTGGCGTTCGACCATCGGCTCCACAACAACCTCCGATCACCGACACAGCCCTGTCGGTGACCTCACGTTAGCGTCGATCGTATGAACTGGCGTGAACAGCTACTCAGCCAACTCGAGTTCTACTGGGACCAGAACCTGTGGCCGCGTGTGCAGGGCCTCACCGACGAGGAGTATTTCTGGGAACCCGTCGAGAACATGTGGAGCATCCGCAAACAGCCCGATGGCTCTTTCCTTGCCGACTGGCAATACCCGGCGCCTGAACCGCCGCCGGTGACCACGATCGCGTGGCGCCTTTCGCACATCGCGATCGGGTGTTTCGGGCTACGCGCCAGCGCGCACTTCGGCGACGGGTCGCTGACCATGGAAACCGTTTCGTGGCCGGGAAACGCGGAAACGGCAGTGACAATGCTGCGCGATACGTACGAAGCCTGGGTCGACGGCGTGAAGACCGTTGACCTGGCAGCTCCGGTGGGCGAGGCCGAGGGGCCATGGGCCGAGCATCCGTTCGCCGCACTGGTTCTGCACATCACTCGGGAGGTTTGCCATCACGGCGGCGAAATCGGTGTGCTGCGGGACCTGTACCGGGTTTCGCACTGACTGATCCATGCATGGCCTGTGAGATTGCCGCGCGCCTGTAGATTCAGCCACTGTTCACTCGATATGCCTGGACCGTGAAGGAACTACGTGCCACCGCGATCGCGGTGGCCAGTCTGATGGTCATGACACTGGGGACCGTGCCGACGGCTGCCGCGGCGGACGACACGGCGAAGAAACTCAACGCGGCAGACTTCAAACTGCGCCGCTCGGCCAACGACGCGGACTACACCAAGCTTGTCAACGCGCTGCCGAACGCGGACGTCAAGTCCGTTTTGGACAGTGCAAACCGGACCGCCATCCGGATCCCCACGGCGGACGGGGAACGGATCACGCCGAACTTCGCGGCGGGCTTCCTGTGGCAGGAGGGCGATGACAAGACGCCGGACTGGTACCCGCAGGGCATTACGACGAGCAGCGACGCCCTCGACTCCGGGGTCTGGCAGGACCGCAAGGTCGTCTTGGTCTCGTGGTACGGCCGACGACACCAAGATCGGCCGCGCGGCTGACGGCACGTACTACGCCTACGGCTATCAGTACGTGTTGCCGCGCAAGTTCACCTATGAGCGTGACAACAACAACGTCCGGTTCTCGGCCATCTCACTGGACCGTTCGACGACGCCGGACAGCGTCCTCGTCACCGAGTACGACGAGGTTGGCGACGGCTCACGGTTGTTCCGCTGGAACATCAACTACGAGACCCGCGAACTGTCCGACACCACCGCCGACTGGGCCTACCAGGTCAACATCCGGGCCATGCAGGGCGCCGCGGCCATCAAGGGCGGCGAAGGGCCTGACAAGTCCTGGTACTACATCACCCGCAGCAACGGCAGGGACAAGCGCGGCGACCTGCTCGTCTGGCAGCCGGGCAAGCTCGCCACCATCTACGAGGGCACTTGGATGATGGGCCCTGAGGACATGACCTACCGACCGTCCACCGACGAGATGTGGACCGTGAACGAGTATCCGAACGATCGGTACGTCATGTCAGTCACTGCTGATCGTTTCCGTCCGTAGTTTCCGTGTAGGCGGCGGTCGTACGGTCGGCCGCCGGCTGCGCCCACTCCGGGTCCTCGCCACCGGCGACGCCCGCCTCGCCCCAACGCGAACTGCTGTCCCGCACGAACTGTGCGCCCTGGGGCGAGGTGGTCCACTCTTCCTCTGGCGGCAACGGCTTCTCGGCCAGATATGCCGCCAGGCTCGCCAGCGACAGATCCCAGCCGACGCCGCTCGCGCCTGGGCCGTAGAGCTCCCAGTGGTCGTTCACCGGCATGGTGTGCTCCAGTTCGAATCGGGTCCCGTTCGCCTCCGCGGTCAGCTTCACCTCGACCCAGCTGGTGACCCCGTCGTACTCCCACGTCAGCGCGAAGCTCTTGGGCGGATCGCAGCGTTCGACCGTGCCGCTGGCGTTGCCTTCGATCGCGTACCTGCCGCCGAGCTTCAGCTCGCCGGAGACCGGCGCGAACCAGCGCACCAGGCGCTCGGGGTTCGTGCACGCGTCCCAGACGTCCTCGATCGCCGCGTCGTACGACTGGGCGAGGACGATCGACCGTCCTTCGCCCGCGTTGACCTGGCGCTTTGTGACTGTCCGGCGGACGGCGTCGATCTGCTCGATGAGATCCATGCGGCCAATCTAACAGTCACAGCTTATATAAGGCAACGCTGCTACTGGCGTGGTTCCCACTTGAAGAACCGGTGCGCCGCGAACCCGAGCACGAGCAACCACCCGATCGTGGCGACCAGGGCGACCACTGGAGTCGACCCGGCCCAGCCCTCGGCCACCAGGTGCCCCGCGCTCGCCATGGGCAGTGCGGAGGCAATGGTGGCGACTGTCTCGTCGGAGGTCCGAGCCAGGAAGGCTCCTGCCAGTGACAGCGCCAGCACCGGAATCACGGTGATCTGAGTGGCTTCGACACTCCGGGAGAACGCGGCCGTCACGATGCCCGCGAGCAACGCCGCGGGCAGGCCGAGCAGCAGTCCAATGAGGACGACGCCGACCTGTGACGGCATGGGCGCGCCGATCGCCATCGTGAACCCGAAGTAGATCACGATCTGCGCGATGCTGACGACCATGATCGGTCCGGCGATCCCGGCGAACACGCCGTTGTCGGTCAGCTCAGAGGTGCGGAGCCGTTGCAGGACAAGCGATTGCCTGCGGGCCGTGAACACCATCGTGCTGACCAGGACCACCGACAACCCG
Organism: Kibdelosporangium aridum; assembly: GCF_900176515.1. Classification (GTDB taxonomy): domain Bacteria; phylum Actinomycetota; class Actinomycetes; order Mycobacteriales; family Pseudonocardiaceae; genus Kibdelosporangium; species Kibdelosporangium aridum. Next base: position 728,330 of record NZ_FWXV01000002.1, on the reverse strand, counting down.
AGCAACATGACGTAGGAGAAGCCAAGTTGTGCCGGCCAGTCCGAAGCGGGCATGTCCCGCAACTGCCAGGCCGTGAAGCACAGCAGTGCGGGCACGATCAGCACCGAGACCAGGGTGAGCTTCTTGCGGAACAGCAGCCGCAGCTCCGTCAACGCCAGGTGGACGACCATGGTCACGCCTTTCCGATCGCGAGGAAGATCTCCTGCAGTGACGCCTGGGTGGCGTTCAGGTCGTGCAGCCGGATCGCGTTGCGGTCCGCCCACAGCAGCAGTTCGTACAGGTCTGCCTGCATGTCCCGGGTCTGCACGGTCAGCTGCCCGTTGTCCAGCGACACCTCACCGAGCAGCTTCGGCAGTTCGACGTCCGGCACCTTGGCGGTGATCCGGGCGGGCTGCTCGGACAGCACCTGCGACAGCGTCCCGGCGACCTGGATCCGGCCTTCGTGCATGATCGCCACGTGATCGGCCAGCGCCTGCGCTTCCTCCAGGTAATGCGTGGTCAGCAACACCGACGTGCCCGTGTCACGCAGGTGTTCCACCGTCTCCCAGAGCTGCTGGCGTGACTCCGGGTCCAAGCCGGTGGTCGGCTCGTCCAGGATGACCAGCGGCGGCCGCCCCCAGATCGCCAATGCGAAATCCAGCCGCCGCCGTTCTCCCCCGGAGAGCTTCTCCACCGGCACGTCCGCCCGGTGTGACAGCTCCACTGTGGACAGCAGGCTCCGCGCCGAGTCCTTGCGGCTGGTCAGCCCGGCCCACAGGTTCAGCGTCTCCAGTGTGGTCAGCTCGCCGATCAGCCCGGTCTGCTGGGACATCACACCGGTGCGCGCGCTCAACGCGGGCCGGTCGGCGAACGGATCGAGACCGAACACCCGCACCCGCCCGTCCGCGGGCTTGCGGAACCCCTCGATGATCTCCAATGTTGTGGTCTTGCCTGCGCCGTTCGTCCCGAGCAGCGCGAAGATCTCCCCCTGGCGAACCGTGAAGTTGACTCCCGCGACTGCGACGAACTGCCCGTAGCGATAGGTCAACCCGGACACTTCAATCACGTTCATGCCACAAGACTCGCCGAACGCCGGCACGGTCAGTAGTCGTCGCCGTCATGACCTGGGATGACAGGTGTCATGTGCTGTTACGTTGAAGAACGTGTCGGAGACCGCCCTGGAGCCGTTGCGCCGGATGACCCGCAGGATGCTGCTGTTCACCGAGCTCATCGTGCTGCTGCCGCTCTTCTTCCTGCTGCGGGAGGGCAGCAACCCGTATGTGCTCGTGGTGATCGGGATCGGCACGGTCGTGATCATCGTGGTGCGGATGCGCGACACCCTGAGCCTGATGCGCGGGTCGTGGCAGCCCTTTCCCGACAGCCACGTCTTCGGTCTGTCGGCGCTGGCGCTCGGGATGACCGGCCTCGCGTGCGCGATCGACGCGGGTGCGGGTGGTTTCAGCACGATGTTCGTCGGTATGGCGGCGTCCGAATTCTTCGTCGCCCGAGCACTGCGCGACGCTTGGCGCAGAGTCGGCGTCGTTGTCGTGGTCGAGGTCGCGCTGCTCACGGTCGTGCTTATGCTCACCGGGCAGCGGGACTTGCTGGACAACGTGCTGATCGGATCGTTGATCATGACAGTCGTGCTGTCCCTCAGCGTCGGCCTGACGTACCGCCAGTGGGAAGGTGCGCTCAAGCTCGAACAGGCCCGCCGGGACGCCGCCGAGCTCGCCGCGACCAGGGAACGCCTGCGGCTGGCCGAAGATCTGCACGACATCCTGGGACACGCACTGGAAGTCGTGTCGCTGAAGAGTGAGCTGGCGGTCCGGCTGACCGATCAGGAGAAGTCGAAAGCCGAAATGGTCGAGGTACAACGCTTGGCCCGCAACGCTTTGCGTGACGTGCGCGCGCTCGCGCAGGGCAACCGGCCGACCGACTTCGCCACCGAGCTCACCGGTGCCCGCACACTGCTGGACTCCGCGGGGATCTCGTGTGACTTCAGCGCTGACCCGGCCGTGCTGACCAACGGCGAACGGGACCTGTTCGGCCGGGTACTCCGGGAAGCCATGACCAACGCGTTGCGGCACTCCGATCCCCGCAGCTGTGGTGTTTCCCTGGTGGCCAAACCGAATGAGGTGGTCCTGCGCGTGGTGAACGACGGCGTGGCGCCGCTCCGATCGGCCGAGGACGGCAGTGGCCTGGCGAGCCTCGCCAGGCGGGTCAAGGAGGCCGGCGGTTCGTTCACGGCCGGGACGGTCGATCCCGCGTCCTTCGAGGTGATTGCGAGCCTGCCGAGATGATCCGCGTGGTACTGGCCGACGACGAGCAACTGACCAGGCAGGCCGTGGCTTCTTTGCTGGGGCTCGAACCCGACCTGGAAGTGGTCGCGGACGTCGACGACGGCTCGAAAGCGTTGCTGGCCATCGCCGAACACCGGCCGGACGTGGTCGTCCTCGACCTCGAAATGCCCACAATGGACGGCCTGCGGGTGCTCGAGCTGACCGACGTGAAGGCGATCATGCTCACCCGGCACGCCCGGCCAGGTGTGCTGCGGCAAGCGTTGTCGTTGGGCGCCAAAGGCTTCTTGGCGAAAACGGCGCCTGCGGCGTTGCTGGCGGACGTGATCCGCCGCGTGCACGCCGGAATGCGTTACGTCGACCCGGAATTCGCGGCCGAAGCGCTCGCGGAGAACCCGTGCCCGCTCACTGATCGGGAGCTCGAAGTCCTCCGCATGGTCGACGATTCCCGTACCGCACCGGACATCGCGCGCGCCTTGAACCTCTCGTCCGGGACCGTGCGCAACTACGTCTCGTCCGCGATGGCCAAACTCGGCGCCAGGACTCGCGCCCAGGCAGCCCGAATGGCCCGTGACAACGGCTGGATCTAGGTCGGGGCGAACGGGAAGCCTTCGTAGAAACCGGCTTCCTGGGGTGGGCTGTTGCCGAACTCAAGGCAGGCCAGGTCGGCGAGTTGCTGGATCGGCTCGGCCAGCTCGATTCCCTCGACGTGGTGCTCTGGGATTTGCCGTGACCCACAAGAGGCTCCGGCCAACGAGCCGGCGATGGCCCCGGTTGTCGCGGTGTCACCGGAGATGATCAACGCGGGCCCAAGCGCGTTGGGGAACCTGAGGCTGGCGTTGGCGGCTCTCGCGCCGATCGCCAGCGCGCCGAGCGCGGTCGTGCTGTCGCCGAACCCGTCCATCGTGGCCGGGTCAAGCCGGGGAGGCTCGAAGATCGCCTTGTGCACCGCGGTCAGCGCCGCTGAGACGGGTTCGTGGTGTTCCCAGCTTTGCAGTGCGTCCAGCGCAGCCACGATGGCGCGCTGCAGGTCTCCGCTGTCGAAAGCATGCTGCAGCATCACGGCGTACGCGCCTGCGGACAGGTACGCATTGGGATGTCCGTGCGTCATCGCGCCGATTCGTGCGCCGATCTCGAACACCACGGACGAGTCGTCGCTCCACAACGCCGCGACTCCGGACCTCAGCAGCGCGGAGTTGCCCTGCGAGTCGTTGATCGGCTGCTCGACCGTGCCCAGTTCACCGCCCTCGGCGTACGTCCGGATCGCCTCGACCGTGGTCCGGTCGGCCCATCGGCGCTGGAAAAGCTCGCTGTTACTGGGGAACCACCCGTCCTGCTCGGCCAGCAACCAGCGCCGCAGCGACCGCCTGATCTCCTCGAGACGGTCGGTTTCGTGCCAGCTGCTGCGGATGTGCGAGCGGATCATCGCGTCGACGCCGAGCAGGGTGAGTTGCATGTCCGACGTGATCGCGCCGGGGCGGCCGAACACGTCGGCGAATTCGCCCGGGCCCAGTGGCCCGTACTTGTGCACGATCGCCGGGCCGCTGTCGAACCGCACCCCGGAGCCGAGCGCGCCACCGACCGCAGCGCCGTAAAGCCAGCCGCGGACCGACAGCATCATGGTCCTCGGGTCGGCGTTGCGCAGGCCCGATCGCATCACGTACCTCCGTCCGAACTGGCCGCCGCGGCCGGGACCTCCACGATCTGGCCCCACTTCAGGTAGTAGCCGGTCGGGTTGGCGAGGAAGTACGCCTGCGTGCCGGACGACTTCGTGAAACAGGACAGGACCTGCCACTGGCCGGTCAGCCGCAACCGCCGCGGCGTGGGCGACACCTCGGCCGACGGCGGCACGATCTGGTCGAACGACGTGCCCGGCGGGTACAGCATCAGCGAGGTGGTGTCGCCGAACTGGTCCACCTCGAAGTCGGTGACGTGGATGTACGAGAACCGCTCGAAGTTGTCGCCGAGGGAGGGATCCGGCGGGCTTGGCTGGTTGAGCACCTCCCACGCCTCGATCAACTCACCCTCTTCGCGCTGCAGGTTCGGGTAGTTCTGGTAGATCTGGCCGATGATGAAGGTGGCGGCCTGTGAGACAACGTCGAAGACGTGCTCCAGTTCGCGCCGGTCTTCGTTGGCCCAGTACCAGAACGCGGCGTACCGGTCGCCTTCGCGGACCAGGCACCAGGCTTCGTCCTTGATCTCGCCGAGGCTGTAGTAGCGCGTGCTGACCTGGTAGCGGATCGCGAAGTCGCGGATCGCGAAGACGGCGCGATCCCAGTCGTCGCGGACAGTGGCTTCCGGCTCGGGCCGGTCCATGGCCAACGCGGACGCCCGGCCCATCGCGATCCTCGGCACCGAACGGGGAACCTGGTAGTCCACCGACCGGATGTGGTCGACCAGATCCGGCGCGGGCGGGACGTTGTGCTCACGTAGGTAGTACGCGACGGCGGCGGACCACACCCACTTGCCGTCGGTCAGGAAGGCCATCGGGACCTTGTCTTCCCGCTCCGGGTGCAACAAGTCCGGCGACAACCCCCGTGACGACAGGACAACCGCGCACGACTCCAAATAGGACAGGATGCTGTCCCGCTCGGCGCTGGCGATCGCGGGCCGATAAGCGACCGGCCGCTGGTTCGGGGCGATGCCGTCAAAAACCCTGGCGAGCAAGGAATACGGCTTTTCTTCCTGCTCTTGCTGGGTTCGTGCGTTTTCCACCGCGGACTGGTAGCCGCTGAGCACCTGACTGGTCAACCAGTCCGGCATGGCAGCCGCCTGCCTTGGCAGGTAACGCAATTCATCAAGATAATCACCGGGCTCGAAGCCGTCACCCGGCTCATCGTCGTACTCGACAACGGCCGGGGCACCCCGGTTGAGCTGATAACGCGCGCTGCACCACGTCTCATGGCCAGGCCTGTACGACACCATCCGAAGCCGGTGGAACCATTGCCCGACAATGGCGGGCGGCGACCAATGCAGAACCTTGTCGCCCTCCATGGTGACCTTGGCGACGAGCACCATCCGACCGCCGATGGCCCGGCAGTTGATCTCGATCCGCTGCCACCCCTGAGGCGCACCGGCGACGACAGCAATGCTCAAGTCCGTCACAGCCGAGGCAGTGTTGGGCGCGACATCCTCGTCGGCGTTGACCAACAAAGGGAACCTGGGAAAGCCCTTGGTGACGCGCAAACTGTGCCGGTGCTGCGTGACCACGGTGTCCGAATCCGGCGCGACATACCCAAGAATCGGGTCAACGTGATCCAACCCGTCCACGCGCAGCGTGAAAACAGCCTCCGGAAGACTCCGGGAAAGACGATGGACGAACGTGCCGTCCTCAAGCCGCTCGAATTCGGCTGACGGTGTGATGGCAGGCGGGGCCACCAAGTCGACAGTGCCATCCGGACCTTCGGAGCACTTGTAGACGATGCCCTGGTGGACCGCGAACAACTGGTCCGTCATTCCCCTGCCTCCCCGTTATCCGCACTAGGCGTCTGTCCACTGGTGCTTTCCTGCTTCGGCGGCAGGATGGTGTGGAAGGTGTTCTGTGGTTCTTCGCCTGCGGCTCGGCGGGCGAATTCGTCTTCCCACATCGTGAACGTCTGTTTCCGCAGTTGGGTGACGAGAGCTCGCTCTTGAGGTCCGAGCTGCCGTCGCTCTTGTTCCGCTTGTTCGCGGATGCCTTTGATGGTGTCGTACAACGCGAAGATCGGCCCGTCACCACGCAGGTAGTAGGCGCGTTCCGCTTCGGTGGCGTCGATGAACTCGGCGTCGTTGACGCGGTCAATGTCCGCGTGCACGTCGAACAGAATGCGGTCGATCAGGTCTGTCGCGAGGTCGAATTCTGCTGCGCGGAGGTTGAGCCGGTGGCCGTACAGGTTGCCCTCGGCGTCTTCGGTGATCCGGTACGTGCTGTTGAAGTACTTGTAATAGCTCGGTACCGGGATCAGGTTCACGCTCATTCGCTTGCCTCCCGCTTCGGCGGCAACGTGCTGCGGAAGGTGTTCTGTGGTTCTTCGCCTGCGGCTCGGCGGGTGAATTCGTCTTCCCACATCGTGAACGTCTGCTTGCGCAATTGGGTGACCAAGGCATTTTCGTGGGGTTCGAGCCGGTTTCGCCCCTCACGTTCGGCTTGGTCGATGATGCCCTGGATGGTGTCGTACAGCGCGAAGATCGGTCCGTCTCCGACCAGGTAGCGGGCGCGTTCGCGCTCAGTCGCGTCGATGAACTCGGCCTCGTCGATTTCATCGATATCCGCGTGCACGTCGTACAGGACCCGGCGGATCAGGTTTGTCGCGAGGTCGAACTCTCCGGTGCGCAGATTGAGCACGTGGCCGTACAGGTTGCCCTCGGCGTCTTCGGTGATCTTGTAGGTCTTGTTGAAGTACTTGTAGTAGCTCGGTACTGGGATCAGGTTCGTCATTCTTCTGATCCGCCTTCTCGTTCTTGGAGTGCGCGTTGGTAGAGGGCTCGCTGACGCAAGAGGATCGCGTTCTCGAGAGCTCGCTCCTGGTTGCTCATCTCGCGTTCCTCGCTCGTCGCGATCGATTGGAGATCGCGGCGCACTTCGTAGAGCGCGTGGTCCCACTTGGCCACTACTTCGACCTTCGCCAAGTGCAGCCGGAACTCGCCGATATGACCGTTGGGCAGCCGCACGTTCATCTGTATGTCGCAGTACCCACTGCCTTGTGGTTTCTGGAACCGGTCCTTGTAGCGAACGATTTCGAAACCGGTGCCGTCCTTGATGACTGCCTTGTCCCGCAGCACGGCGAGCGCGTCGTAGATCTGGTCGAGCCGGTCGAAGACGATCATCGAGCCGACCAGGTCGACCAGTCTGGACGGGTCGCCGTCGTAGTCGTCGTTGATCTTCTTCATGGCCCGCTCGGGGTCTTTGAGGGTTTTCGGGTTCCGGTGGCCCGCGGTTCCACCGAGATCCTTGGCGATCGGGCTGACGATGTCGATCAGTGCCTGCTGGGCAGGCCGCCCTGTCTTGTACATGCCGTCAAGGAATCGCCGGACCGCTGCCTCGTCATCCGTCCGGTGCCAGATCTCTTTGTAACCGGGCTGGTGCAGATCCTTTTCCGGGGTTGGGACAACTCGATCGGCCATCGCCTGGGACGCCCGTTGCTGCACCTCGTCGACCTCTGGGCCCTGTGCTTTGGGCGAGGCCGCGATCTCATCGTTGATCGCCTCGTGGCCGCGTGTGTCCACATCTTCGACGGCCTTGATCAGGTGGGGGATCGCGTCGGGGTGGACCAGCAGCGACGCCAATGTCTTCGGCGTGTGCAGCAGGGAGCGTTCCAGGTAGTCGGTCCGCTCGATCACCTGCACCAGATCTGGGTGGTTGCCGAGGCGGCCGGTGATCACGTCGCGGACCGGCAGTTCGACCTTGTCGTCGCCGATCTTGACTTCGATCTGGGCGTCGGTGTTCAGCGCCGCCTGGACTTCCGGACGGTCGAGATACCTGGCGACGTCCTCGACCGTGTACGGCGTCCGTGGTGGGGGACTGTCGTCCTCGCTGCGGCTGTAGGCCGAAGACGGTGCGTCGGTCGGCACGTCCTTGCCCCATGTCGGCGTGTGCCCCGGTGGGTACGGGCTGCCGTCGGGCGGGAGCGGTTTGCCGTCCGGGCCGAACCTCGTCCACTCGCCGTTCGGTGGCCACTTTGGACGAGTCTCGCCGCGTTCTGTTGGTGTGTCGTCGGTCTGCGCGGCGAACAAGTTGCCGTCGTAGTCGGCCCACGCGTCGCTGTGCGGGGCGGTGACTTCGATGCCAAGGCGTTGGGCCAGGCGCGCGGCGACGCCGTCGAGTTCCTTGCCTGTGCCGCAGCCGGTCAGCAGGATCGGTGTCTTTCCGTCCCAGTCCGGGTTGGCGTGCAGGATCTCCGCGATGTCCGCGTCGCCGATGTTCATCTTGCCCGACCGGACCGTGTGGGCCGAGCCGTGCATGTCGACGACGAAGTAGCCGGGGATCGGCCTGATCTGCTTCGCGGTGTAGTGGTGGTTCTTCTCCGACGTGTCGAAGATCGCCATGCCCGACTTGGTCGCGACCATGTCAGGGCGGAGGCGGTCCAGACGCTCGTCGCTCAGCTCACCGAGCCGTTCGCCGAGCGGTTTCTCGTTGCGTGGCTGCGGTTCGCGCTCGGCGATCTCCTGGACCGGCTGACGCGTGCCCACGTCATCGCCGTCGGCGACCTCCCGCAGCCAGTTGGACACGTCCCGCGCCGGTTGTTGCTGCTGTTGCCAGTCCCGCTCGGTCGTGGTGACCGGCGGACCCTGGTGCGCGGGCGGCTGCGCCGGTTGCTGGTTCGGCGCAGGTTGCGTCTGGTGGTACTGCGGCCGTGGCACCGGTTGCGTCGGCTGGCTCGGGGCGGGCCTGGGTGGCGGTGGCGCCGCGTTCGGGTTCGGCCCGAAGCCTGGCTGTCCACTGGGGACGGGGCGATGTTGTTGCGGTGGCGGCAAAGGTGCCGGGTGCGACCGCTGCGGAGGCGGCTGCAGCTGACCCTGGTGCTGCTGCCACGCGTTCGGTGCCGGCGCGGGGCGCCGCGGCGGCGGGATCTCCTCCAGCTGCAGGTGGAGGGTGTTCGTGTCCTTGTGGAACCCGTGGCCGACGACCTTGAACCTGGTGCCAGGACCGAAGAGGACTTCACGCTCGTGCGGGTTGTGCGACAGCGCCGAGACATCGCGGCCGGTGTACGACCGGATCTGCATCCGCACCTGGCCGTCGATCGGCCGATGCACGTTCGGGCCCGATGCGCTGGTGAATGAACGCTCGGTGACCTCCATGCCCTGCTGGTACCGGGCAGCGAACTGCTCGGGGAAGTTCGTCCGCACAACGCGAGTGACGACGCCCTGGTGGATCGGCATCTTGTTGAGCGCGGAACTGGCCATGCGGATCTGCGCTTCATGGCGCTGCAGCGTGGGGAAGTCGTTCTCCCGCAACGCCTTGTTGACCGTGACGGCGGTGTTGTGCGCGGTGTACCCGCGCAACGCGATCAGCTCGTCACGCGGAATGTGCCGCAGATGCGGGTTGCGGGCGAGGGCTTCGTCAACCCTTCGCGCGTCCTGCTCGAACCAGTTACGCGGGATCTCCTGCCGCATCCGGACCGCGTCCTGTTGCGTGGCATGGAAATCCGGCCGGTTCTCGAAGAACAGCGGGGCATCCGGTGGCGCGAGCGGTGCGCCCTGCGGTCGATACTCCGGACGCAGCACGTCAGTGGGCCGTGCGTCATGCAGATGTGACGGCGGCGGCGGTCCAGCCCGCCGCGTCCAGTCATGGCGATCGGCCTGAACGGGCCGATGGGTGGACGGATCCTGCCCGAACTGCGGCGGGTGCTCACCACGACGGAAGGCGCGGCTGGGCCCGTTGTCCCCGACATCGCGCCAATCCGGCGTGTGCCCAGGCGGCGACGACTGGGTGTGCGGCGTGCTCGTCCCGTCGGCCTTGAAGGTCTTCCACTCGCCATTAGGCGGCCAACCCGGCCGGAAGTCGCGTTTGGGATCGTGCTGCGAGCTGCTGGCGAACAAGTTGCCGCGCTCGTCGACCCATGCGTCCTTGGTCGGCGCCGTGACCTCACCGCCGAGCTCGCGCGCAAGCTGCGACGCGACACCGTCAGCCTTGGCACCGGTCTGACAGCCGACGAGAAGAATCGGCTGCTTCCCATCCCACCCAGCGGCCCGGATGATGTCCGCAGTGTCCTTAATGGACACGTTATCCCGCTGGCCCGCCATGAGCTTGTCGGAAGTGCCGTGGACATCGACGACGAAATGCGTCGGATGCGGCGGGACTCCGTAGGCAGAACTCCTGTGCGAGTTGAACTTGTGGTCGTGCCGCGCAATGAGAACGCCCGCCTGCGTCGGCTTGACGAAATTGCGGAGGTCTTTCAGGTGCGCGGGCAGCTGGATGGAACTCGGCCGCGGTGCGGGCGGTTGCTCGTTGCCGGTCCTCGCAGGCGGCAGGTCGAGATCGCCGCTGACGGAGAAGGCGGTTGGAGAGCGGAGTGGTCCCGCGACGGCTGCAGGCTGTTCGGAGCCGTGGGTGTCCGTGGTGTGCGGGGTGGGGCTTGGGCCGGGTTGGCCTGGCGTGGGGCCCGTTGGTCCAGGTTGACCGTGGACGGGGCCGCCGGCTCGTGCCGGGTCACCGGTTGGGCCGGGCGTTGGTGAGGGTCGGTCGGTGGGCGATGGTCCGTCGGTGCGGCTGGGTGTCGGTCCGCCGCCAGGCCGGGCGGAGTCGCTGGGTTGGCTGCCTGTGGGCGACGGGCCGGTGTGGGTTGGTGCCGGACTGCCTGGCCGTGTCGGGTCGCTGGCGGTGCCGGGGGTTGGTCCGGCTTGGCGGGTTGGGCCTCCGCTGGGCGTGGGGCTGGCTGGCCGTGCGGGGTCGCTGGTGCCGCCAGGGTCGCCGGTGGTGCGTGGTCCGGGCGTGGGACGTGGCGTTGGGGACTCGGAGCCGCCCGGCCGTGCCGGGTCTGTGGTGGTGCGGGGACCCGGCACAGGGGTTTGTTGACCACCCGGTTGGCGTGGCACGGGCGCCTCGGCTGCGGTCGGCCGGGGTGTCCCTTGTGGACCATCCGAGGGGGATGGATCGTTCGAGCGGGAGGTTTGGGCTGGAGTGAGCGGCGGCGTCGACTGAGTGGGTCCGGCCACCTGGGTGATTGAGCCAGGGCTGGTTCCCGTGGTGGGGCCGGTGTCTCGCACCATGCCGCCGGGGGTTGGCGCTGGGGTCTCGCGGACTGCGCCGCCCTGCTGGCTGGGTGCTGGGGTTGCCGGTGTGGCTGGACCTCGGTCGGACTGTTGACCGATGGGTGTGTTGCCGAGCCGGTCCGTGCCTGGGGTTGGGCCGCTGGATGGCGGACCCGCCACTGGGCTGCCGCCAGGTGTGGACGGTGTGTGAGTGCCGCCGCCTGCGCCACCCGCTGGACCCGCCATGGGGGCCGCCATGGGCATAGGTGCGGCACCCACTGGGCCGCCTGTTTGTCCCGAGGTGGGGCTTGGACCAGGCGTGGGACCGCCCGGCGCCGGTGTCGGGCTTGGCGTGGGGCCGCCCGCGACTGGACCGCCCGGAGTCCCGCCTGCGATCGGTCCGCCGGGCGTGGGGCCGCCGGGTGTAGCGCCGGTGACAGGCCCGCCGGGAGTGGGGGCACCGGGGATACCGCCGGTGGCAGGTCCACCGGGCGTCGGGCTGCCTGGGGTAGCACCTGCGACAGGTCCGCCGGGCGTTGCACCGCCGCTGGGGGTCGGTCCGCCGGGCGTGGGACCACCGGGAGTCGGCGTTCCTCCAGTGACCGGGCCTCCGCCGGGTGTAGGACCGCCGCTGCCAGGGACAGGACCGCCCGGAGTGCCGCCGGTGGCAGGTCCACCTGGGGTGGCGCTGCTGGGACTTGGGCTGCCTGAGGCCGGACCGCCCACGCCGGCACCGGTTGCCGGACCGCCTCCCGATCCACCAGCACCAACTGGGCCGCCGCCGGAAGACACCGCGCCTCCGGGACTAGAAGCGCCTCCACCGGAAAACCCTGCAGGCCCACCACTGGACGGCGCGCCTGAGCTCAGACCCGACGTGCTCGGCGCCGCCGACGCCCGAGGAGCCCCACCACCAGAAGAACCAGAAGAACCAGAAGAACCAGAAGAACCACCTGAAGTCCCACCGCTCGCGGGCGGAGGCGGTGGCGCCCCTTGTGAAGCACCAGCAGTCGACGCACTGCTTGAAGTCGCCTGCGGCGGAGGCATTGCCGCGCTTGGCCGAGACGAAGAGTCCTGGAACGCCGAAGGCTGCGAAGACTCTCCAGTCTGGACAGGCCGAGGCGAAGGCGTCGAGTCCGAAGTGGACGAGGAGGACGATGAAGCCGGCGGTGGGGCCAGTCCCGATTGGACAGTCCCGGTGTCCTCGGACACGTCCGGCACGTCAAGGTCCGTATCAACCCCGGCGACGTGCTGTTTCGCCCCGCTCAAGCCTCCGCTGACCCCGCCGGACGACGCGCCTTGGGCCACGTTCTCCAGGCTGAAGTTGCCGGAGATCGCGCCTTCCACCGCGGCCGTCGCCGCGCCGGTCACGCCTTCCTGTACCGCTTCCCGTGCGACGCTCTTGGCGAGTCCGTCGCCGAAGCCTTCGCCGAGGACCTTGCCCGCGCCCGCCGACGCCGCTCCGCCGAGCACTCCGCTGATCGCGCCGGACTTCACCGCGTCCAGGGTCAGGCCCGCGTCGAATTCCTCCCGCGTTCCCTTCGCCATCTGGAACAGCTGGATGCCCGCGTCGATCGCCACGTTCGCGGCGACCTCGGTCGCCACCGAGAACAGCATCCGGCGCAGCAGGCTCTTGCCCACCTGCTCACCCAGCCGCTGCACCAGGTTTCGGAAGATCGTCACGATCACCTGGCGCGTGGCCAGCTGCGCGGGCAGGATCCCCGCAAGCGAGCCGCCGAAGGTCGCGAACGCCGCCGCCGTCAACGCGATGATCTGGATCAGCAGCGCCGCCAGTGCCGCCCAGATCGACAGCTTCGCGTACTCGATCTGCATCGCGCAGTTGCGGCAGGCTTTCGCCAGCGCCTCCGAGCCTTCTTTCAGCTTCTCGAACGCCGCTTCGTCGCCGCCGACGAACTTCTTCCAGAATTCATCGAACTGTTGCGCGGCTTCACCTTCCATGTTGCCGCGCGCCTCTTTGACCGCACTGTCCGCGGCTTTCATCGCCGCGTCGATGTCCTGTGCCGCGCTCTCCCAGACCTCGGCGAGGCGGATCATCGCGTCCTCGTTGCCCTTCGGCCATTCACCGCCGAGCACCCATGGCGCGATGTCCTTGACGAACTCGGGTGGCTCCATGATCGCCATAGGTCAGACCTGCGTGTTGTCGAAGGTCTGCGCGCTGGATTTGTCCGTGCCCTCATGGGCGTCGGCTTGCGCTTTGAGGTTCTTGGCGATCTGCGTCAACGCCGCCGCGACGTCACCGACCGCTTTGCTGATCGCGTCCGCCGCGGGCACGTAGTCCTTCGCGAAGTTCTGGCCCGACTCGTCGTCGCCCCACGGCTGGCCCTCCGCCTGCAGCTTCGCTTTCAGGTCACTGGCGTCCTTGGTGAAGTCCGTTCCCACGCCGTCGAGTCGCGTCGCACTCCCGCGCACCCCGTCGGGGTTGATCTTCAACTCGCTGCTCATCGCCAATGACCCCCTCAGTCCCGGCGGAACATCTGCTGGTTGCCGTAGTAGTCGTCGTCCGCTACCGGCTCTGACGGACGGGAACGCGAATGCGTTTCCTCTTCTTCGTCCTCCGGTGGGTCGATCCGGAACAGATCACGCAACGACGGTGCTCCCGGCACCAGATCCGGCAGGTCGATCATGTCCTCGTCCGGGGTGAACTGGCTCGCCTCGCGCTGCACCTCGGTCCGCACGCCTGCCGCTGCTTTGCGGATCACACGTGTGATCTCCGACGCCAACTGCTCGGGCGTGCGCTCGTACGCGCGCGATGTGAGCGACAGTTCCGTCAGGTTGCCGGTCATGTCCACCCTGGCCCTGATCACACCGTCGTTCGACTCCGCTTCGCCGGTCAGCGCGCTCATCCGGGCCTGCGCCTCTTTGAGGTCGTCAGTGCGCCTGCGCACCTCTTCCATCATCTGGTCGACCTGGCGGCGCAACTCCGCGTTGCGCTCCGCCATGCGCTCGGCGTCGAAATCCGGTTCGGACAAGGCCCCGGCTCCCATCGGTGACAGCTGACTTGCGGAATGTACCCGGCTGTGCAGACAGCGGTGGGTCCTTCGGCCCAACCGATACTTCGCAGCTGGGAATAACTCGGTGTCCAGCCGTTGTTAACCCAACGTGCCGGTCTGCCCGACCCCCGTTTTGCCCGCGCGGAACGGGCCAGGTATCTTTGCTAATCGTGCCTGACTGATGTCGGGCCGCTCCGTGTGCCTGTCGTCGGTGAAATCCACGACGCAACCGGCACGGAGACCTCCCAAACCCCGTTGGGATGCCGCGGTTGTTGTCAGTGGCGCTGTCCCGCACGGGCCGACGAGGAAGGGCGACACGCCCGACCTCGGGTTACGGCGGGGCCAGGGGGAACACAGCAGAACCACGGACAACCGCCATGAAGAAGCAGTCGTAGAGAAAGCCGGTCCATGCCCACGATCCAGCAGCTGGTCCGTAAGGGCCGCCAGGACAAGGTCGCCAAGACCAAGACCGCGGCGCTCAAGGGGAGCCCGCAGCGGCGCGGTGTGTGCACGCGTGTGTACACCACCACGCCCAAGAAGCCGAACTCGGCGCTGCGCAAGGTCGCCCGTGTCAAGTTGACCAGCGGCATCGAGGTCACCGCCTACATCCCTGGTGAGGGTCACAACCTCCAGGAGCACTCGATGGTGCTCGTGCGTGGTGGCCGTGTTAAGGACCTCCCGGGTGTTCGTTACAAGATCATCCGCGGCTCACTGGACACGCAGGGCGTGAAGAACCGCAAGCAGGCTCGCAGCCGCTACGGCGCGAAGAAGGAGAAGAGCTGAGATGCCCCGCAAGGGACCGGCCCCCAAGCGGCCGCTGATCTCCGACCCGGTCTACAGCTCCCCGCTGGTCACCCAGCTGATCAACAAGGTGCTGAAGGACGGCAAGCGCTCCGTGGCCGAGAAGATCGTCTACGGCGCGCTGGAGGGTGCTCGCGACAAGACGAGCACCGACCCGGTCGTCACGCTCAAGCGTGCGCTGGACAACGTCAAGCCGGCCATCGAGGTCAAGCCCCGCCGTGTCGGTGGTGCCACCTACCAGGTGCCGATCGAGGTCAAGCCGGGCCGCAGCACCACTCTCGCACTTCGCTGGCTGGTCAGCTACGCGCGTAGCAGGCGCGAGAAGACCATGGTCGAGCGCCTCATGAACGAGCTGCTCGACGCGAGCAACGGTCTCGGGGCGAGCGTCAAGCGCCGCGAGGACACGCACAAGATGGCTGAGTCCAACAAGGCCTTCGCCCACTACCGCTGGTGATCTAGCCAGCCCAACGACTCTGCAAGACAGGGGAAGATTCTCGTGGCACTCGACGTGCTCACCGACCTGGCCAAGGTCCGCAACATCGGGATCATGGCTCACATCGACGCGGGTAAAACCACGACGACCGAGCGGATCCTGTTCTACACCGGGATCAACTACAAGATCGGCGAAGTGCACGACGGCGCCGCGACGATGGACTGGATGGAGCAGGAGCAGGAGCGCGGCATCACGATCACGTCCGCCGCGACGACCACTTACTGGGCCGACCACCAGATCAACATCATCGACACGCCTGGCCACGTGGACTTCACCGTCGAGGTGGAGCGTTCGCTCCGCGTTCTCGACGGTGCCGTCGCCGTTTTCGACGGCAAGGAAGGTGTCGAGCCCCAGTCCGAGCAGGTCTGGCGGCAGGCCACCAAGTACGACGTCCCGCGGATCTGCTTTGTCAACAAGATGGACAAGCTGGGCGCGGACTTCTACTTCACCGTGCGCACCATCTCGGAGCGGCTCGGCGCCAAGCCGTTGCCGATCCAGCTGCCGATCGGTGCCGAGGGCGACTTCATCGGTGTCATCGACCTGATCCACATGCGCGCGCTGACCTGGCGCGGCGAGGTGAAGAAGGGCGAGGACTACACGATCGAGGAGATCCCGGCCGACCTTCTCGACAAGGCCAACGAGTACCGCGAGGCGCTGATCGAGGCCGTCGCGGAGACCGACGACGACCTGATGGAGAAGTACCTCGGCGGCGAGGAGCTGACGGTCGAGGAGATCAAGGCCGCGATCCGCAAGATCACCATCTCGCGCAGCGCGTACCCGGTTCTCTGCGGCTCGGCGTTCAAGAACAAGGGCGTGCAGCCGATGCTGGACGCGGTCATCGACTACCTGCCGTCCCCGTTGGACGTGCCGGCGGTCCAGGGCACCCTGGTCGACGGCGAGACGGAGGCCTCCCGCCAGCCGTCCACCGACGAGCCGTTCTCGGCGCTGGCGTTCAAGATCGCCGTGCACCCGTTCTTCGGCAAGCTCACCTACATCCGGGTCTACTCCGGCCGGGTCGCCACCGGTTCGCAGGTGATCAACTCGACCAAGGAGCGCAAGGAGCGCATCGGGAAGCTCTTCCAGATGCACTCCAACAAGGAGAACCCGGTCGGCGAGGCCATCGCGGGCCACATCTACGCCGCGATCGGCCTGAAGGACACCACCACCGGTGACACCCTGTGCGACCCGCAGCAGCCGATCATCCTCGAGTCGATGACCTTCCCCGACCCCGTCATCGAGGTCGCGGTCGAGCCGAAGACCAAGGCCGACCAGGAGAAGCTGTCGACCGCGATCCAGAAGCTGGCCGAGGAGGACCCCACCTTCAAGGTCAAGCAGGACGAGGAGACCGGCCAGACGATCATCGCGGGCATGGGCGAGCTGCACCTCGACGTGCTGGTCGACCGGATGCGCCGCGAGTTCAAGGTCGAGGCGAACATCGGTAAGCCCCAGGTGGCCTACCGCGAGACCATCCGCAAGACGGTCGAGAAGCTGGACTACACCCACAAGAAGCAGACGGGTGGGTCCGGTCAGTTCGCCAAGGTCATCGTCAAGCTGGAGCCGTTGGCGACCACGGACGGCGCGCTGTACGAGTTCGAGAACAAGGTCACTGGTGGCCGCGTTCCGCGTGAGTACATCCCGTCGGTGGACCAGGGTGCGCAGGACGCCATGCAGTACGGCGTGCTCGCCGGCTACCCGCTGGTCGGCCTGAAGCTGACCCTGCTCGACGGTGCCTACCACGAGGTCGACTCGTCGGAAATGGCGTTCAAGATCGCCGGTTCGATGGTGCTCAAGGAGGCCGCGAAGCAGGCCAGCCCGGTGCTGCTCGAGCCGTTGATGGCGGTCGAGGTGACCACCCCTGAGGACTACATGGGTGACGTCATCGGTGACCTGAACTCCCGCCGTGGCCAGATCCAGGCCATGGAGGAGCGCAGTGGCACGCGTGTCGTGAAGGCGCTCGTTCCGCTGTCGGAGATGTTCGGCTACGTCGGCGACCTGCGGTCGCGGACCCAGGGCCGCGCGAACTACTCCATGCAGTTCGACTCCTACGCCGAGGTTCCCACGAACGTGGCGAAGGAGATCATCGCAAAGGCGACGGGGGAATAGCCCCGAAAACCGGAGCACCACACAACGTGTGGGCTCTCCGGGGTTCCCCCCGGGGTCCGCACAACCGACCCTGATGACCCGGCAGGGCGAAGAGAAATCTATTCTTCGCCCTTTCGGATAAGAACAAGTCCAGGAGGACAATCCAGTGGCGAAGGCGAAGTTCGAGCGGACCAAGCCGCACGTCAACATCGGCACCGTCGGTCACATCGACCACGGCAAGACGACGCTTACCGCGGCCATTTCCAAGGTCCTGCACGACAAGTACCCGGAGTTGAACCCCTTCACGCCGTTCGACGAGATCGACAAGGCGCCGGAGGAGAAGCAGCGCGGTATCACCATCTCGATCGCTCACATCGAGTACCAGACCGAGAAGCGGCACTACGCGCACGTCGACTGCCCGGGTCACGCTGACTACATCAAGAACATGATCACCGGTGCCGCCCAGATGGACGGCGCGATCCTGGTGGTCGCCGCGACTGACGGCCCGATGCCGCAGACCAAGGAGCACGTGCTGCTGGCCCGTCAGGTCGGCGTGCCGTACATCATCGTCGCCCTGAACAAGGCCGACATGGTGGACGACGAGGAGATCCTCGAGCTCGTCGAGCTGGAGGTCCGCGAGCTGCTGACCGAGTACGAGTTCCCGGGCGACGACGTCCCCGTGGTCCGCGTCTCGGCGCTGAAGGCCCTCGAGGGCGACCCGGAGTGGGCCGCCAAGCTGCTCGAGCTGCTGGACGCGGTGGACGAGAACATCCCCGAGCCGCAGCGTGAGACCGACCGGCCGTTCCTGATGCCGATCGAGGACGTCTTCACGATCACCGGTCGTGGCACGGTCGTCACCGGTCGTATCGAGCGTGGCGTCGTGAACGTCAACGAAGAGGTCGAGATCCTCGGCATCAAGGAGAAGGCCATCAAGACCACCGTCACCGGTGTCGAGATGTTCCGCAAGCTCCTTGACCAGGGCCAGGCCGGCGACAACGTGGGTCTGCTGGTGCGTGGTGTCAAGCGTGAGGACGTCGAGCGCGGCATGGTTGTTGCCAAGCCGGGCACCTCGACCCCGCACACCGAGTTCGAGGCGCAGGTCTACATCCTGTCCAAGGACGAGGGTGGCCGCCACACGCCGTTCTTCCAGAACTACCGCCCGCAGTTCTACTTCCGTACGACCGACGTGACCGGCGTCGTGACCCTCCCCGAGGGCACCGAGATGGTCATGCCGGGCGACGACACGAAGATGACCGTCCAGCTGATCCAGCCGATCGTGATGGACGAGGGCATGCGGTTCACCATCCGTGAGGGTGGCCGGACCGTGGGCGCCGGTACGCTGACCAAGATCATCAAGTGATCTAGGTCCGAATATCGGACCCCGATTTGGACGCCGTATTTCGGTATGGCATCCTGTATAAGTTGCTCGTCGTGGGGCGGCCGGGTTTCCGCCAGGAAACCGGCCGCCTCCGCGCGAGGGCAGTGGCCTCGATCTTCGGGTGTCGCTGCCGCGAAGGACAAAACAAGGGTTATGCCGGAAATTCTGTTGAGCTTCTGGCCGCCCGTCCCACGACGTCAGGTTCTCTCCCTGCAGATCAACCGCGGGTGGAACGAAATGACTGTGGGACCGGTCTGTGAAAGTTGGGCGACACGCCCGACCGCGTGGACCGGGAACCATGACTTGTGAACAGGGAGAGCGGAGCCTCCACGGCTGTACGCAGCCAAGCGCTCTGACAGGGACATCACGGAAGGAACGGCAAAGCCACCATGGCGGGACAGAAGATCCGCATCCGGCTCAAGGCCTACGACCACGAGGCGATCGACGCCTCCGCGCGCAAGATCGTCGAGACCGTGACGCGTACCGGCGCTCGGGTCGTTGGGCCAGTGCCGCTGCCGACCGAGAAGAACGTCTACTGCGTCATCCGCTCGCCGCACAAGTACAAGGACTCGCGCGAGCACTTCGAGATGCGCACGCACAAGCGTCTGATCGACATCCTCGACCCGACGCCGAAGACGGTCGACGCGCTGATGCGCATCGACCTGCCGGCCAGCGTCGACGTCAACATCCAGTAAGCGCCTGCGCGCGAGAAACGCAGCGGAGAGAACGAGACCATGTCTGACAGGCAAGTGAAGGGCATTCTGGGCACCAAGCTCGGCATGACCCAGGTCTTCGACGAGTCGAACCGGGTCGTCCCGGTGACCGTCGTGCAGGCCGGGCCGAACGTGGTGACCCAGGTACGCACCCAGGACAACGACGGCTACACCGCGGTGCAGCTGGCCTTCGGGGCCATCGACCCGCGCAAGGTGAACAAGCCGCAGACCGGGCACTTCACCAAGGCCGGCGTGACCCCTCGGCGAGTGCTCGCCGAGCTGCGCACCACTGATGCGGACTCATACGAGGTCGGCCAGGAGATCACCGCAGAGGTGTTCGAGGCAGGCACCGTCATCGACGTCACCGGCACCAGCAAGGGCAAGGGCACCGCGGGTGTCATGAAGCGGCACGGCTTCAAGGGTTTGAGCGCCTCGCACGGTACCCAGCGCAAGCACCGCTCCCCGGGTTCGATCGGCGGGTGCGCCACCCCGGGCCGCGTGTTCAAGGGCTTGCGGATGGCCGGCCGCATGGGTCACGAGAAGGTGACCACCCAGAACCTGACCGTCCACCGGGTCGACGCCGAGTCCGGCCTCATCCTGATCAAGGGTGCGGTTCCGGGCCCCAAGGGCGGCCTGGTGTTCCTCAAGAGCGCCGCGAAGGGTGGTGCGTGAAATGACCAGCGTTGACGTTCGCACCCCGGACGGCAAGACCGACGGCTCCGTCGAGCTGCCCGCGGGCATCTTCGACGTGCAGGCGAACATCCCGCTGATGCACCAGGTTGTCGTCGCCCAGGAAGCCGCAGCGCGGCAGGGCACGCACGACACCAAGACTCGCGGCGAGGTTCGCGGTGGCGGCAAGAAGCCGTACCGCCAGAAGGGCACCGGCCGGGCACGTCAGGGTTCGACCCGCGCTCCGCAGTTCGTCGGCGGTGGCGTTGTGCACGGTCCGACTCCGCGGGACTACAGCCAGCGGACCCCCAAGAAGATGAAGGCTGCCGCGCTGCGTGGCGCTCTCTCCGACCGGGTTCGTGCCGGGCAGCTGCACGTCGTGTCCTCTTTGGCCACCGGCGAGCAGCCATCCACGAAGGACGCCCGCAAGGTGCTCGCCGACATCACCAGCGCGCGCAACGTTCTCGTTGTGCTCACCCGGGATGACGAGCTGAACCTGCTGTCGGTGCGCAACCTGCCGAACGTGCACGTGTTGTGGCCGGACCAGTTGAACACCCGCGACGTGCTCTTCGCCGACGACGTGGTGTTCACCAAGGACGCGTACGAAGCCTTCGTGGCCGGCCCGATCGCGGGTCGCTCGGCCAAGGCGACCGCTCGCTCCAGTGAAGTTGAGGAGGAGTCGAAGTGATTCCCGACCCCCGCGACATCCTGCGCGCGCCGGTCATCTCGGAGAAGTCCTACGGCCTTCTCGAGGAGAACAAGTACACGTTCCTGGTCCACCCGGACGCCAACAAGACCGCCATCAAGATCGCGGTCGAGAAGGTGTTCGGCGTGAAGGTCATCAGCGTGAACACGCTGAACCGGCAGGGCAAGCGCAAGCGCACCCGGACCGGCTTCGGTAAGCGCAAGGACACCAAGCGCGCCATCGTGACGTTGTCCGCTGACTCGAAGCCGATCGAGATCTTCGGCGGCCCGGCCGCCTAAGGGAACGAGGAACTCGCAGAGATGGGCATCCGCAAGTACAAGCCGACGACGCCGGGCCGTCGCGGCTCCAGCGTCTCGGACTTCGCCGAGATCACCCGTGATCACCCGGAGAAGTCGCTGGTCCGGCCGCTGAACAAGAAGGGCGGCCGCAACGCGCACGGCAAGATCACCACCCGGCACAAGGGTGGCGGTCACAAGCGTGCGTACCGGCTGATCGACTTCCGTCGCAACGACAAGGACGGCATCCCGGCCAAGGTCGCGCACATCGAGTACGACCCCAACCGGACCGCGCGCATCGCGCTGCTGCACTACGCGGACGGCGAGAAGCGCTACATCATCGCGCCGGACAAGCTGCGTCAGGGCGACCCGATCGAGAACGGCCCCAAGGCCGACATCAAGCCGGGTAACAACCTGCCGCTGCGCAACATCCCAGTCGGCACCGTGGTGCACGCCATTGAGCTGCGTCCCGGCGGCGGCGCCAAGATCGCCCGGTCCGCAGGCGCCAGCGTTCAGCTGGTCGCTCGCGAGGGCTCGCTGGCGCAGCTGCGGATGCCCTCGGGCGAAATCCGCAACGTCGACGTCCGCTGCCGCGCCACTGTCGGTGCGGTCGGCAACGCCGAGCAGTCCAACATCAACTGGGGCAAGGCCGGCCGGATGCGGTGGAAGGGCAAGCGCCCGACCGTCCGTGGTGTGGCCATGAACCCGGTCGACCACCCGCACGGTGGTGGTGAGGGCAAGACCTCCGGTGGTCGCCACCCGGTGAACCCGGCCGGTAAGCCCGAAGGCCGTACTCGCCGCCGTAAAGCGAGCGACCGGATGATCGTCCGTCGCCGCAAGACCGGTAAGAAGCGCTGAGCAGGAAGGGAGTGAACCATGCCGCGTAGCCTGAAGAAGGGCCCGTTCGTTGACGACCACCTGCTCAAGAAGGTGGATGCGCTGAACGAGTCCGGCAAGAAGACGGTGATCAAGACTTGGTCCCGCCGGTCCACGATCATTCCGGACATGCTGGGGCACACGATTGCGGTGCACGACGGCCGCAAGCACGTCCCGGTGTTCGTCTCGGAGGCCATGGTCGGGCACAAGCTGGGCGAATTCGCCCCGACCCGCACCTTCAAGGGCCACATCAAGGACGACCGGAAGTCCCGCCGCCGCTGAGCGGCGCGCCTAGAACACGAACCAGCAAGGGGTAAGCAGCGATGAACGCCCGTGACGAAGCCGCGGTGGAGGAACTTCCTACCGCCGTGGCTCGGGCTCGCTACGTGCGCACCACGCCGATGAAGGCACGCCGCGTTGTCGAGCTCATCAAGGGACGTAACGCCAGCGAGGCCCTGGCCGTGCTCCAGTTCGCGCCGCAGGCCGCCAGCGGTCCGGTCGCGAAGGTGCTCGCCAGTGCCATGGCTAACGCCGAGAACAACCTGAGCCTCGACCCGGAGACGCTCTGGGTGAGCAAGGCGTATGTGGACGAGGGCCCGACGCTCAAGCGGTTCCGTCCGCGTGCGCAGGGCCGTGCGTACCGCATCCGCAAGCGCACCAGCCACATCACGGTCGAGGTCGTATCGCGTCCGAAGCCCGAGGCCGCTCGTAAGCCGGGCCGCAAGGCCGCGAAGAAGACCAGTGAGAAGGGAAGTGCCAGCTAGTGGGTCAGAAGATCAACCCGCACGGCTTCCGCCTGGGTATCACCACTGACTGGAAGTCCCGCTGGTACGCGGACAAGCAGTACGCGGAGTACGTGGCGGAAGACGTCAAGATCCGGAAGCTGCTGTCCAAGGGCATGGAGCGCGCCGGCATCTCCAAGGTGGAGATCGAGCGGACCCGTGACCGTGTCCGGGTGGACATCCACACCGCGCGTCCGGGCATCGTCATCGGCCGTCGTGGTGCCGAGGCCGACCGCATCCGCGGTGAGCTCGAGAAGCTGACGAAGAAACAGGTCCAGCTGAACATCCTCGAGGTGAAGAACCCCGAGTCGGACGCTCAGCTGGTCGCGCAGGCAGTCGCCGAGCAGCTGTCCAACCGTGTCGCCTTCCGGCGCGCGATGCGTAAGGCCATCCAGTCGGCCATGCGCTCGCCGCAGGTCAAGGGCATCCGGGTGCAGTGCGGTGGCCGTCTCGGCGGTGCCGAGATGTCCCGCTCGGAGCACTACCGCGAGGGTCGCGTCCCGCTGCACACGCTGCGCGCGGACATCGACTACGGCTTCTTCGAGGCCCGTACCACCTTCGGCCGTATCGGCGTGAAGGTCTGGATCTACAAGGGTGAGGTCGTCGGCGGTCGCCGTCAGCACGACGCCACTCAGAACGCCACGCAGGAGCGCGCCCCGCGCCGCGAGCGTCCGAACCGGCCTCGTCGTTCCGGTGCCGCAGGCACCACCGCGACGAGCACCGAGGCCGGGCGTGCCGCAGCTGAGGCCGCGCAGGCGCCGTCCGAAGCCCCCGCGGCTCCGGAGGCCAAGGCAAATGGGGAGGGCTGAGCAGTGCTCATCCCACGCAAGGTCAAGCACCGCAAGCAGCACTCGCCGAAGCGCAGTGGCGCCGCCAAGGGTGGCACCAAGGTCAACTTCGGGGAGTACGGCATCCAGGCGCTCGAGCCTTCGTATGTGACGAACCGGCAGATCGAGTCCGCGCGTATCGCCATCAACCGGCACATCCGCCGTGGTGGCAAGGTGTGGATCCCGATCTTCCCGGACCGTCCGCTGACCAAGAAGCCCGCCGAGACCCGGATGGGTTCCGGTAAGGGTTCGCCCGAGTACTGGGTGGTCAACGTCAAGCCGGGTCGCGTGCTGTTCGAGATGAGCTTCCCGAACGAGGCCGTGGCGCGTGAGGCACTGCGCCGTGCGATCCACAAGCTGCCGATGAAGTGCCGCATCGTGACGCGTGAAGGTGGTGACTTCTGATGGCCGCTGGAGTGACTGCGTCCGAGGTGCGTGAGCTGACCGAGGAGGAGCTGGTGCTCCGCCTGCGCGAGGCCAAGGAGGAGCTGTTCAACCTCCGGTTCCAGATGGCCACCGGCCAGCTGGACAACAACCGCCGGCTGCGCACGGTGCGGCGGGACATCGCCAAGATCTACACAGTGATGCGGGAGCGCGAACTGGGCTTGTCGGCTTCCCCTGACGAGACCGATGCGAACGAAGGTGCCGCATGACCGAGCCAACTACTACGGAGACGACTGAGGAGGCTCGCGGCCGCCGCAAGGTGCGCGAGGGCTACGTCGTGTCCGACAAGATGAACAAGACGATCGTGGTCCAGCTCGAGGACCGCAAGAAGCACCCGCGGTACTCCAAGGTCCTGCGCACCACCAGCAAGGTGAAGGCGCACGACGAGGAGAACACCGCCGGTGTCGGCGACCGGGTCCTGCTCATGGAGACCCGTCCGCTCTCGGCGACCAAGCGCTGGCGCCTGGTCGAGATCCTCGAAAAGGCCAAGTAAGACACAGCTATTGACCGCGCGTATCAGGTCGGAAATCTGCTACGCCACAACGGGTCAGGGAGAGACAGTGATTCAGCAGGAGTCGCGGCTGCGCGTCGCCGACAACACCGGTGCCAAGGAGATCCTTTGCATCCGTGTTCTCGGCGGTTCGGGTCGGCGCTACGCGGGCATCGGCGACATCATCGTCGCCACCGTGAAGGACGCCATCCCGGGTGCCGGCGTGAAAAAGGGTGACGTCGTCAAGGCCGTCATCGTTCGTACCGCCAAGGAGCGTCGCCGTCCGGACGGTTCTTACATCCGGTTCGACGAGAACGCCGCGGTGCTCATCAAGAACGACACCGAGCCGCGTGGTACCCGCATCTTCGGCCCGGTCGGCCGTGAGCTGCGGGACAAGAAGTTCATGAAGATCATTTCGTTGGCGCCGGAGGTGCTCTGACCATGAAGGTGAAGAAAGGCGACACGGTCGTCGTCATCGCCGGCAAGGACAAGGGTGCCAAGGGCAAGGTCATCCAGGCCTACCCGAAGGACAACAAGGTCCTGGTCGAGGGCGTCAACCGGATCAAGAAGCACACCAAGATCACTCAGACCCAGCGTGGCGCGCAGTCCGGCGGGATCGTGACCCAGGAGGCCCCGATCCACGTCTCCAACGTCATGGTCGTCGCCGACGGCAAGGCCGTCCGCGTCGGGTACGAGACCAACGACGAGGGCCGCAAGGTTCGCGTGGCCCGCGGCAAGGGCAACGGGAAGGAGATCTGATCATGACTACGGCTGAGAAGACCATCCCGCGGCTCAAGGCCCGCTACCGCAGCGAGATCGCTCCGGCACTGCACAAGGACTTCTCCTACGAGAACGTCATGCAGATCCCCGGCGTCGTGAAGATCGTCGTGAACATGGGTGTCGGTGACGCCGCCCGTGACGGCAAGCTGATCGAGGGCGCGGTCCGCGACCTGGCCACCATCACCGGCCAGCGTCCGGAGGTTCGCAAGGCCCGCAAGTCCATCGCGCAGTTCAAGCTGCGTGAGGGCATGCCGATCGGCGCGCGCTGCACGCTGCGCGGTGACCGGATGTGGGAGTTCCTCGACCGTCTGCTGACGATCGCCCTCCCGCGTATCCGCGACTTCCGTGGCCTGTCGCCCAAGCAGTTCGACGGCAACGGCAACTACACGTTCGGTCTGAACGAGCAGTCGATGTTCCACGAGATCGACCCCGACTCGATCGACCGCCAGCGCGGCATGGACATCACCATCGTGACCACCGCGACCAACGACGACGAAGGCCGGGCGCTGCTCAAGCGTCTGGGCTTCCCGTTCCGGGAGAACTGATCCATGGCCAAGAAGGCGTTGATCCACAAGGCCGCGCAGAAGCCGAAGTTCAAGGTTCGCGGTTACACCCGCTGCCAGCGCTGCGGTCGTCCGCACTCCGTGTTCCGCAAGTTCGGCCTGTGCCGGATCTGCCTGCGGGAGATGGCGCACCGCGGTGAGCTGCCCGGCGTGAGCAAGTCCAGCTGGTAAAGGCGAACCCGCCTCTACCTCCCATTTCGCCGTAGGCCTCTCGGCATCGAGGGGAACCCCGGCGAGAAAGGTTGACAGGTCACCATGACGATGACCGACCCGATCGCAGACTTCCTGACCCGTCTGCGCAACGCCAACTCGGCGTACCACGACGAGGTCGTGCTGCCCCACTCGAAGCTCAAGCAGAACATCGCGGAGATCCTCAAGCGCGAGGGTTACATCGCGGGGTACCGCTCCGAGCAGGGTGAGAAGAGCAAGCTCCTTGTGGTCGAGCTGAAGTACGGCCCCAACCGTGAGCGCAGCATCGCCGGTCTTCGCCGGATCTCCAAGCCGGGCCTGCGGGTGTACGCGAAGTCGACCAACCTTCCGAAGGTCCTCGGCGGCCTCGGCGTGGCGATCATCTCCACGTCGACCGGCCTGGTGACCGACCGGCAGGCCAACAAGCAGGGTGTGGGCGGGGAAGTCCTCGCCTACGTCTGGTAGGAGAAGGGGAGGAAAGGCATGTCCCGCATCGGAAAGCTGCCGATCACCGTCCCCTCCGGGGTCGATGTCCAGATCGACGGTCAGACGGTCAACGTCAAGGGGCCGAAGGGCACCCTGACGCACACCATTGCCGAGCCGATCACCGTCGAGCGCGCCGAGGACGGCACGCTGCAGGTGAAGCGGCCCAACGACGAGCGCCAGAACCGGGCCCTGCACGGCCTGACCCGCACGCTCGTCAACAACCTCGTCGTCGGCGTCACCGCCGGGTACGAGAAGAAGCTTGAGATCCACGGCGTCGGTTACCGTGTCGCACTCAAGGGCACTGAGCTCGAGTTCTCGCTCGGCTACAGCCACTCGATCAAGGTGCCTGCCCCCGAGGGGATCACCTTCGCGGTCGAGACGCCCACGCGGTTCTCGGTCAGCGGAATCGACAAGCAGCTCGTCGGTGAGGTCTCGGCCAACATCCGCAAGCTGCGCAAGCCCGACCCCTACAAGGGCAAGGGCGTCCGCTACGCGGGCGAGAAGATCCGCCGCAAGGTCGGAAAGACGGGTAAGTGACATGAGCGAAGCGACAGTTACCAAGCGCAAGCCGGTGGGCAAGGACATCTCCACCCGCCGCCGGGTTGCCCGTACGCGCCGTCACTTCCGGCTCCGCAAGAAGATCAGCGGAACGCCGGCCCGTCCGCGCCTGGTCGTCAACAGGTCCTCGCGGCACATCGCCGTGCAGCTGATCGACGACCTGGCCGGTGTCACCATCGCCGCGGCGACCTCCTTCGAGGCCGACGTGCGTGCGCTGGACGGCGACAAGAAGGCCAAGGCCACCAAGGTCGGCCAGCTGATCGCGGCCCGCGCCAAGGACAAGGGCGTCGACAAGGTCGTGTTCGACCGGGGTGGCTACGACTACCACGGCCGGATCGCGGCGCTCGCCGACGCGGCCCGTGAGGCGGGGCTGGAGTTCTGATGAACACCCGCGAAGCAATCGAGAACGGAAGGAACGCCTGATGCCGGGACGTACACGGCAGGGTGGCGGCTTTGGCGGTCAGGGCGGTCAGGGCGGCAACGACCGCGGTGACCGCCGGGACCGCAGGGACCGCCGCGACGGTGGCCGTGGCGGAGCGGCCCAGGAGAAGACCCCGCACCTCGAGCGCGTGGTTGCCATCAACCGCGTCGCCAAGGTCGTGAAGGGTGGTCGTCGCTTCAGCTTCACCGCCCTGGTTGTTGTGGGTGACGGCGACGGTCAGGTCGGCGTCGGCTACGGCAAGGCGAAGGAGGTGCCCGCCGCGATCGCGAAGGGCGTGGAGGAAGCCAAGAAGAACTTCTTCCGCGTGCCCCGGATCGCCGGCACCATCCCGCACCCGATTCAGGGCGAGGACGCCGCTGGCGTCGTGCTCCTGCGTCCGGCAAGCGCCGGTACCGGTGTCATCGCCGGTGGCCCGGTGCGCGCCGTGCTGGAGTGCGCGGGCGTCCACGATGTGCTGTCGAAGTCGCTGGGTAGCGACAACGCCATCAACATCGTGCACGCGACCGTCGCCGCGCTGAAGGGCCTGCAGCGTCCGGAGGAGGTGGCCGCCCGCCGCGGTCTGCCGCTCGAGGACGTCGCCCCCGCCGCCATGCTGCGTGCGCGTGCACAGGCTGGAGCGTGACATGGCGAAGCTGCAGATCACCCAGGTCAAGAGCAAGATCGGCACCAAGCACAACCACCGCGAGTCGCTGCGCACCCTCGGGCTGCGCAAGATCCGCCAGAGCGTGGTGCGTGACGACACCCCCGAGGTCCGCGGCCTGATTCACACGGTCCGTCACCTCGTGGTCGTCGAGGAGGTCAACGACTGATGGCCATCAAGCTGCATCACCTGCGCCCGGCCCCGGGTGCCAAGTCCGACAAGGTTCGCGTCGGTCGTGGTGAGGGCTCGAAGGGCAAGACCGCCGGCCGCGGCACGAAGGGCACCAAGGCCCGCAAGAACGTGCCAGCCCGGTTCGAGGGTGGGCAGATGCCCATCCACATGCGGCTGCCGAAGCTCAAGGGCTTCAAGAACCGCTTCCGCGTGGAGTACCAGATCGTCAACGTCGGCGACCTGGCCACGCTGTTCCCCGAGGGCGGCAAGGTCGGCGTGCTCGACCTGGTCGCGAAGGGCGCGGTCCGCAAGGGCCAGCTCGTCAAGGTCCTCGGTGACGGCGACATCGCCGGTGTGAAGCTGGACGTCACCGTCCACGCCTTCTCCGGCAGCGCGATCGAGAAGATCACCGGCGCGGGCGGCACGATCAACAAGCTGTGACGCCCCAGCGCTGAAAGGCCCGCCAGGTCCCGTACCTGGCGGGCCTTTTCGTTTGTACTGAACGGGGTTGTCCCGGGCGGAGGCTGCCGCCAAGGTCGCGTCATGGATCTCTCGAACCGCCGCCGCTGGATCGCGAGTGCGGTGTTGTCGTTGCTCGCGGCCGGTTCCCTTGCCCTCGCGGCGTTTCTCCCGCTGTACGTCAGCGCTGACACTTCGGAGTTCGGTGTGGACGTCTCGTTCACCGTCACGGTGATCGGGTGGCAGAGCACGGTCTATCCGCAGGTGTTCGGTGCCGCTTTGGCTTTGGCCGCAGGTGTTCTCGCGTTCCGGTGGAAGGGCGGGCGCCTCTTTTTGGTCGCGTCCGGCGCGTTCAATCTCGGTGTCATGTGGATGTTGTTGACGCTGTACCCGCCACTTCGGGCCGAGGTCGACCTGGGGCCCGGCTTCTGGTGCCTGATCGGCGGAGCGCTCTTCACACTGCTCGCCGCGCTCGCCGTCTTCGGCCGGTCTGCCAAACGGGAGCCGATTGCCGGGCCGTGATCGGGTCGTGTCATCGACCTGTCACGCTCTGTCGCGTGTGGCACTTGCAGCGCCTGGTCGGCGCCATCCTCGCGCTGGCCGCGGCGATCCTGTTGTTGGTTTCGCCGTTCTTCCCGCTGTTCATCGGGCACGTGACAGCCAGGGCGGCGGATTTCACGATGACCATCGACGGTTGGGGCTTCGACACAGATGCGCCACAACGCGTCGGTGCTGTCGCGGTGAACGCGTACGGCTTGATCTTCGCCGCAGTGCTGTTGTTCGTAGGAACGATCCTCACGTTCGTCGGCGCACGTAATGCCGCCACACCAAGCAATCGGCGCATTGCTGCCACCGGTATGGGCATCGTTACCGCGTTCACCCTTGGTGTCGCGGTGACTGTGCTTCCTCAGCTCACCAACTGGGTGGACACGTTCCGTTCGACCGGACTGGCCAATGCCAGCGTCGACACGTCGGTCGGCATCGGCTTCTGGATGATGGCCGCCGGGACTCTCGTCGCACTGGCTGCCAGCGTCATCGCCGTCCTGCCTTTCCGGGACAGGGAGCCGGAAACGCCGCCGTACGGCATCCCGATGCCCGTGCAATCCGAGCAGCCGCCGTCTTCCGGTAGCTGAACGCATTACTGTCTAACCACATGGAGCAGGTCGTCTTACTGGACGAGGCCGGGCAGGCCATAGGCACCGCGGACAAGGCAACGGTCCATCACGAGCAGACTCCGCTACACCTCGCGTTCTCGTCGTACGTCTTCGACGAGCACAACAGGTTCCTGCTCACCCGCAGGGCGCTCAGTAAGCGCACTTGGCCGGGGGTCTGGACCAATTCCTGCTGTGGGCACCCCGCGCCCGGTGAGGCGATACGTGACGCTGTTATCCGCCGCCTGAAGACCGAGCTCGGTCTCGATGTCGACACGATCGAGCTCGTGCTGCCCAAGTTCCGCTACCGGGTCGCCATGCCGGACGGCGTCGTCGAGAACGAGATGTGTCCCGTCTACCGGGTCACCGTGACCGGCGATCCGACGCCGGATCCCAGCGAGGTCGAGGACTTCGAATGGGTTTCCTGGCCGCCCAGCCGGGAGCTCTCTCCCTGGGCTGAACTGCAGTTGCCTCAGCTCAAAGCGCTCGGTGCGGACCCGCTGCGGTGGCCTGCCGCCGACCCCGCCGACCTTCCCTCCGCGGCGGGCTGATCAATGCGCCGGACGGGGGGTGCGGAGGCCCCACACGAGGCTGTTAGAGTCGAGGACACGCTTCGGGACAAATGTGCCCCGAAGCGTTCGTGGCTTGTGTTCCCGCCGGTGCAATCACCGGCCCATTCGTTCGCCGGCAGGATGCCGGTGACGCGAGGAGGTCTTGCGTGCTAGGCGCCTTCCGCTCGGCTCTCGCGACGCCGGATCTGCGCAAGAAGATCCTGTTCACGCTCGGGATCATTGTGCTGTACCGGGTGGGTGCCCTGCTGCCTTCGCCAGGGGTTTCGTACCCGAACGTGCAGGCATGTCTCGCCAACGTCCAACAGGACGGCATCTACTCCCTGCTGAACCTGTTCAGCGGTGGTGCTTTGCTCCAGCTGTCCGTTTTCGCGCTGGGCATCATGCCGTACATCACGGCGAGCATCATCATCCAGCTGCTGACCGTGGTCATCCCGCGGTTCGAACAGCTGAAGAAGGAAGGCCAGGCGGGCCAGGGCAAGCTGACCCAGTACACCCGTTACCTGACGATCGCGCTGGCGATCCTGCAGGCCACCGGCATCGTGGCGCTGGCCGACCGCGGTCAGCTGTTCGGTGACTGCCCGCAGGACATCATCCCGGGCGACCGCATCTTCACCCTGATCCTGATCGTCGTCACGATGACCGCCGGTACGGCCGTCATCATGTGGCTGGGCGAGCTGATCACCGAGCGCGGCATCGGTAACGGCATGTCGCTGCTGATGTTCGTCAACATCGCGGCGCGCATCCCTTACGAGGGCAAGATCATCTGGGACAAGGGCCCGATCACCTTCACCGTGATCTGCCTGTTCGGTCTGGCCATCATCGCCAGCGTCGTGTTCATGGAGCAGGGCCAGCGTCGTATCCCGGTCCAGTACGCCAAGCGCATGATCGGCCGCCGGATGTACGGCGGAACCTCGACCTACCTGCCGCTGAAGGTCAACCAGGCCGGTGTCATCCCGGTGATCTTCGCGTCGTCGCTGCTCTACCTGCCCGACCTGATCTCCCGGTTGATCGGCGGCGCACAGGACTCCGGCTGGCAGCGCTGGATCCAGAGCTACCTGGTCCAGCAGGACAGCTGGGTGCACATCCTGGTGTACTTCTCGCTGATCATCTTCTTCACGTACTTCTACATCACGATCACGTTCAACGTGAACGAGCGTGCTGAGGAGATGCGGAAGTTCGGTGGCTTCATCCCCGGCATCCGCCCTGGACGTCCAACCTCGGAATACCTGAGTTACGTACTGAGCCGCATCACCCTGCCCGGCTCGATCTACCTTGGCATCATCGCGATCCTGCCGAACTTCTTCCTGTCGGTGACTGGATCGGGGAACAACCAGAACTTCCCGTTCGGTGGTACCGCGGTACTGATCATGGTCGGCGTCGGCCTCGACACCGTGAAGCAGATCGAGAGCCAGCTCATGCAACGTAACTACGAAGGGTTCCTCAGGTGACACGACTCGTTCTGGTCGGCCCGCCTGGCGCGGGCAAGGGCACGCAGGCCGGGACGCTCAGCGCAAAGCTCGGCGTGCCCCACATCTCCACCGGCGACCTGTTCCGTGCCCACATCGGGGACGGAACAGAGCTCGGCCGCAGCGTCCAGGCGTACCTCGACGAGGGCCAGCTCGTGCCCGACGAGGTCACCAACGAGATGGTGCGCGAGCGGCTCGCCGAGCAGGACACCAAGGGCGGCTTCATCCTCGACGGCTTCCCGCGCAACATCCCGCAGGCCGAGGTGCTCGCCAAGATCCTCGCCGAGTCGGGCCACAAGCTGGACGCGGTCGTCCAGTTCCAGATCGACGAGGACGTGGTCGTGGCCCGGCTGCTCGGCCGCGGCCGCAAGGACGACAACGAGGAAGTCATCCGCCACCGGCAGCACGTGTACCGGTCGGAGACCGAGCCGCTGCTGAACTTCTACCGCGACATCGTGGTGACGGTCGACGCGGTCGGTGAGGTCGACGAGGTCACCAACCGCGTACTCAACGCGCTGGACAAGTGAGCAAGGGTGGTCTGCTCGGCATGTTGCGCGGGCGCCAGTCGATGATCGAGATCAAGTCCCGTGGTGAACTCGAGGCGATGCGGGCGGCGGGCCTGGTTGTGGCCCGCGCCCTCGACCTGCTCACCAAGGCGGTCAAACCCGGCGTGAGCACGGCGGAGCTGGACGAGCTCGCCGAGCAGACGATCAGGGACGCCGGTGCGGTGCCGTCCTTCAAGGGCTACCACGATTACCCGGCGTCGATCTGCTCCTCGGTGAACGAGCAGGTCGTCCACGGCATCCCGGCCGCCGACCAGGTCCTGGCCGAGGGTGACCTGATCTCGATCGACTGCGGCGCGATCCTCGACGGCTGGCACGGCGACGCGGCTGTGACCGTCGCCGCCGGTGAGATCCGCCCCGAAGACAAGCTGCTGTCCGAGGCTACTCGCACAGCGCTGTACGCGGGCGTAGAGGCCCTCGTGGTCGGCGCGAAGCTGTCGGACGTCTCCCACGCCATCGAGCAGTCCATCCTGCGCTCAGCGAAGGCGGACGGCGTCAAATACGGCATCATCCGCGACTACGGCGGCCACGGCATCGGCACCGAGATGCACATGGAGCCGTACCTGTCGAACTACGGCAAGCCCGGCAAGGGCCCGCGCCTGGTCGAAGGCATGGCCATCGCCGTGGAGCCGATGCTGACCCTCGGCGACCACCGCACGGACGAACTCGACGACGGCTGGACAGTCGTGACCGTCGACAAGTCCCGCGCCGCCCACTGGGAGCACAGCGTCGCCATCACCGCTGACGGCCCCTGGATCCTGACAGCTCCCGAGTAACCGGCGGACACGGCGGGCGTGGGGTAGGGCCAGCCCCACCAAAAGCGTAGGGATGACGCCATCCACCTGCGGGTCTTGCCCGGGGACGATTGTCCGGGTGACCGATGACTTCGCCCCTGACCTGATCCGCGTGACCGACCTCGACCGCAAGGTGGTCGAGGCGCGGCTGCGGCTGGCGCACAGCGACGGCAGCCTGACCCTGGACGAGCTGGACGAACGTCTGGCGAATCTTTGGTTGACGAAAACCCGACGGGACCTGGCCGGGCTCACCAAGGACCTGCCCGCGCCGCTGCCGCCGTCCCCGCCACCACCTCCGCCCAAGCCGAACCACGCGCGCACCGCGATGCGCGTGCTGACCGCCATCTGGCTGTCCGTCAGCGTCATCAACCTGGTGATTTGGCTGATGGTGTCGCTGATCAACTTCGATCCGGCGTACCCGTGGTTCCTCTGGCCGCTGCTGCCGCCAGGGGCCGTTCTCGGCGTACTCTGGTGGTTGGGTGTCGGACGTACCCGCAGCTAGGACCCCCGATTTGGGGTCCGATGGCAGGGTGCGTACACTGGATTGGTGGCGCGCACGTAGCGCCGGTCTCGTTGTGCGGTTTTTTCATCTGATGAACCCTCGCGTGCCCGGTCTTGGCGTGCCCAGTACGAAGTAAGTCACCGTCACGAAACGCGGAGGACATGGGCAAGAAGGACGGGGCCATCGAAGTCGAGGGTCGCGTGGTCGAACCTCTCCCCAACGCGATGTTTCGCGTTGAACTGGAGAACGGCCACAAGGTTCTCGCGCACATCAGTGGCAAGATGCGGCAGCACTACATCCGTATCCTGCCTGAGGACCGGGTCGTCGTGGAGCTTTCGCCGTATGACCTGACCCGTGGGCGCATCGTCTACCGCTACAAGTAGTGACCTTTACCAGGCTTGAACAGGAGAGCTGAGGCGTGAAGGTCCAGCCGAGCGTCAAGAAGATCTGCGACAAGTGCAAGGTGATCCGCCGGCACGGTCGCGTCATGGTGATCTGCGAGAACTTGCGTCACAAGCAGCGCCAGGGCTGACAACAGCACAGAGGACCTCCTATGACCTGCCGGATCACACGGATCCGGCGTACCCCCGGACTCCAGGCCGGGGCCCGGGCTCACCGAGTCATCCCGGGGCGGTCAGGGAGCAGACCTGGAGCAATTCATAAGGAGAAACCGCCGAAATGGCACGACTCATGGGTGTCGACCTCCCCCGCGAGAAGCGGTTGGAGATCGCACTTACCTACATCTTTGGCATCGGGCGCACCCGCTCCAAGGAGCTGCTGAACGCGACCCAGTTGTCTCCCGACCTTCGCGTCAGGGACCTGTCCGACGAGGACGTCCTGAAGCTGAGGGACTACATCGAGGAGAACTACAAGGTCGAGGGTGACCTCCGCCGTGAGGTCCAGGCCGACATTCGCCGGAAGATGGAGATCGGCTGCTACGAGGGCCTGCGCTGGCGTCGTGGTCTGCCAGTCCGCGGTCAGCGGACCAAGACCAACGCACGCACCCGCAAGGGCCCGAAGAAGACGGTCGCCGGCAAGAAGAAGGCCGGAAAGAAGTGAGCCAGTACTGCGGCAGGACGCTCAAGCTCGTCACGCAGTCGCGGCGTGGCCGGTCCGCCATGCGGGCCACCCTCGTCGCTCCGCAGAACGCCCGCCCAGAGGCACTGCGGGACCTGTACCTCGACGCCGGTACTCGTATCCGGCGCGGGTCCGTCGCTCCTTCACCCACTCGCGCTTCAAAGTAGGAGAAACCCGAAGCAATGCCACCCAAGTCTCGTACTGGCGCCGTCAAGAAGGTGCGGCGCAAGGAAAAGAAGAACATCTCCCACGGGCATGCTCACATCAAGAGCACGTTCAACAACACGATCGTCTCGATCACCGACCCGCAGGGCAACGTGATCAGCTGGGCCTCCAGCGGCCACGTCGGCTTCAAGGGCTCGCGTAAGTCCACGCCGTTCGCCGCCCAGATGGCCGCGGAGAACGCCGCCCGCAAGGCCGCCGAGCACGGCATGAAGAAGGTCGACGTGTTCGTCAAGGGCCCGGGCTCCGGCCGGGAGACCGCGATCCGTTCGCTGCAGGCAGCCGGCCTCGAGGTCGGCACGATCCAGGACGTGACCCCGCAGCCCCACAACGGCTGCCGCCCGCCCAAGCGGCGCCGGGTCTGAGGCACGGGGAGGAGTAAGAACAAATGGCTCGTTATACGGGACCTGCCACGCGCAAATCGCGTCGGCTCAAGGTTGACCTCGTCGGCGGCGACAAGGCGTTCGAGCGCCGCCCCTACCCGCCCGGCCAGCACGGCCGCGGTCGGATCAAGGAGAGCGAGTACCTGCTCCAGCTGCAGGAGAAGCAGAAGGCGCGCTTCACCTACGGCGTGCTCGAGCGTCAGTTCCGCAAGTACTACGACGAGGCTGTCCGCCAGCAGGGCAAGACCGGTGAGGTCCTGCTCCAGCTGCTGGAGTCGCGTTTGGACAACGTGGTGTACCGCGCGGGCCTCGCGCGTACCCGTCGCCAGGCGCGCCAGCTGGTCAGCCACGGTCACTTCCTGGTCAACGGCGTGAAGGTGAACGTGCCGAGCTACCAGGTGACCAAGTTCGACATCATCGACGTGAAGCCGAAGTCGATGCCGACGCTGCCGTTCGAGGTCGCCAAGGCGACCCTCGGCGACCGCCCGGTGCCGGCCTGGCTGCAGGTCGTTCCGTCGAACCTGCGGATCCTCGTGCACCAGCGGCCGGAGCGGGCGCAGATCGACGTGCCCGTCCAGGAACAGCTGATCGTCGAGTTCTACTCGAAGTAAGACTTGATACGCCCCGGCGTTCCGATAGCGCCGGGGCTCCATTTCCAGGCATCAAATAGCGGGTGCCTCAGGGAAGGAAACGAAGAAAGTGCTTATCTCACAGCGTCCCAGCCTCGCCGAAGAGCCGGTGAGCGAGACCAGGTCCCGGTTCGTCATCGAGCCGCTCGAGCCTGGCTTCGGCTACACGCTCGGCAACTCGCTGCGCCGGACCCTGCTGTCCTCGATCCCGGGGGCCGCGGTCACCAGCATCCGCATCGACGGTGTGCTGCACGAGTTCACCACCGTTCCCGGGGTGAAGGAAGACGTCACCGACATCATCCTGAACCTCAAGGAGCTCGTCGTCTCGTCCGAGGAGGACGAGCCGGTCACCATGTACCTGCGCAAGCAGGGCCCTGGTGAGGTCACCGCCGGAGACATCGTGCCGCCGGCCGGTGTCACCGTGCACAACCCCGATCTGCACATCGCCACGCTGAACGGCAAGGGCAAGCTGGAGATCGAGCTGGTCGTCGAGCGGGGCCGTGGTTACGTGCCCGCGGTGCAGAACAAGCAGGCCGGTGCCGAGATCGGCCGGATCCCGGTTGACTCGATCTACTCGCCGGTGCTGAAGGTGACCTACAAGGTCGAGGCGACTCGTGTCGAGCAGCGCACGGACTTCGACAAGCTGATCCTGGACGTGGAGTCCAAGCCGTCGATCACCCCGCGCGACGCGGTGGCATCGGCTGGTAAGACCCTGGTCGAGCTGTTCGGCCTGGCGCGTGAGCTGAACGTCGATGCCGAGGGCATCGAGATCGGCCCGTCGCCCGCGGAGGCGGACACCATCGCCGCCTACGCGATGCCGATCGAGGACCTCGACCTGACGGTCCGTTCGTACAACTGCCTCAAGCGCGAGGGCATCCACACCGTGGGTGAGCTGGTTTCGCGCAGCGAGGCGGACCTGCTGGACATCCGCAACTTCGGTGCGAAGTCGATCGACGAGGTCAAGATGAAGCTCGTCAGCCTCGGCCTCGCGCTCAAGGACAGCCCGCCCGGGTTCGACCCGACCGCGGCCGCGTCCGACTACCCGGCCGACGGCGGTTGGGCGAGTGCGGCGGACAGCAGCGTCGACACCAGCCACGACGACGGCCAGGACTACGCCGAGACGGAGCAGCTCTGAGTCCCTTGTGGACGCTCAAGAGCGGACATATCTAGGAGCTAGGAAATGCCCACCCCCACGAAGGGTCGCCGCCTCGGCGGGTCTCCGGCGCACGAACGGATGTTGCTGGCCAACCTGGCCACCTCGCTGTTCACGCACGGCCGGATCACCACCACGGAGGCCAAGGCCAAGCGGCTGCGTCCGTTGGCCGAGCGCCTGATCACCAAGGCCAAGCACGCGCACCTGGCCAACGAGGAGTACGCCAAGGCGACTCCCGAGGCCGAGCGCAAGGACAAGTACAGCGAGAGCGGCTTCAAGACCAGCCCGGCCGCGCTGCACCACCGTCGCGAGATCACCAAGGTGATCCGCAACAAGGACGTCGTGCACCGGTTGCTGGCCGAGATCGGCCCGTTCTTCGTCGACCGCGACGGCGGCTACACCCGGATCGTCAAGACGTTGCCGCGTAAGGGCGACAACGCCAAGATGGCGATCATCGAGCTGGTCAACGAGAAGACCGTGACCAGCGAGGCGGAGAAGGCCCGCGGCACCAAGTTCGCCAGGAAGTCCGAGACCACCGAGGTCGCGGCTGAGGCGGACGCCGACGTGACCAAGGTCGAGGACCAGGACGCCGACGCGCCCGAGTCCGCAACCAAGGACGCGACCGAGGAGCCCACCGAGGGCGCCGAGGCTTCCGCCGAGGAGAAGTCCGAGAAGAAGGACGAGTCCTGACGGATCAGTTCGACCAGGAGCCCGTCGCCCCCACTGGGGACGGCGGGCTCCTGCGCGTACGCCTGGACATTTCCTACGACGGCACGGATTTCTCCGGCTGGGCCCGTCAACCCGCCCGGCGCACAGTGTGTGGAGTCCTGGAGGACACCCTCGCGCAGGTTCTCCGCCTGCCTTCGGTGCGCCTCACGGTCGCGGGTCGCACGGACGCTGGTGTGCACGCGACCGGCCAGGTCGCCCACGTGGACCTGCCTTCCGTGCCCGAGGCTTATCGCCTGAACCGCGCCTTGCCAGGCGATGTCCGGATCCTGGGCGTCTCCGAGGTCTCGCCGGACTTCGACGCCCGCTTTTCGGCGCTGCGCAGGCATTACACGTACCGCGTGTCCGACGCGGTGGTGTCCCCCTTGCAGCGCAACCACATCGTGGCCTGGCCGCGCCAGCTGGACCTGTCCTTGATCAACGCGGCCGCCCAGACCTTGCTGGGAACACACGACTTCGTGGCCTTCTGCAAACGCCGCGAGGGCGCCACGACCATCCGTGAACTCCAACGCCTCACCTGGCACCGCTCAGGCGACGTACTGGTCGCCGAGGTCTCCGCGGACGCCTTCTGCCACTCGATGGTCCGCAGCCTCGTCGGCGCCCTTTTGGCCGTGGGAGAGGGAAAGCGCCCGGTCGAATGGCCCGCGAAACTCCTCACCGCCGAGGCCCGTTCCAGCGAAGTGACCGTCGCCCCGGCCCACGGCCTCATCCTGACCAAAGTGGACTACCCAGCGGACACCGACCTCGCCGCCCGGGCTGCGGAAACCCGCAACGTCCGAACCCTCGCCTAGAGAG
Organism: Kibdelosporangium aridum; assembly: GCF_900176515.1. Classification (GTDB taxonomy): domain Bacteria; phylum Actinomycetota; class Actinomycetes; order Mycobacteriales; family Pseudonocardiaceae; genus Kibdelosporangium; species Kibdelosporangium aridum. Next base: position 689,519 of record NZ_FWXV01000002.1, on the reverse strand, counting down.
CGTGTCCACCTTTGCGGCACCGTGTGTCCACCATTCCGGCACACTGAGATGCACTTTCCTGCACGGTGAGTTCTCTTGTGGGGTTCCGTTTCTGGCTGTTCCAGCGGTGTTGGGTTGGGTGAATTACCGCGTGTCTGCCTTTGCGGCACGCGTGAGTCCTCCATCCGACTCGCCACCAGCCGCGCTGGTAGCCGCCGTGCGCCGCGGATGGAGCGACTCCCACGCCGCAAAGGCAGACACGCGCGACGCTGGTTCGCACCCTGCTCACACGCGCCTCGCTGGCGCTCGGCCCGTGTTCACGGGTGCATGCCCTGTTTCCCCTGTGATGTCCGGGGACGCTCCTGTGCAGGGTCAGGAGCGTCCCCGGCTGCAGGGTCCTTGATTCCTTACTGCTGAACGAAGACCAGGCGGTTCGGGGAACCCGAGCCGGGGCTGGTGATCACGTTCGTGGTCGAGCGCTGGATCAGCGCGCTCTGCACCGCCGCCGGGGTGGCGCCGGTGTTGGCCGACAGGTACAGCGCGGCAACGCCGGCGACGTGCGGTGCCGCCATCGAGGTGCCGCTGATGTTGTTGGTCGCGGTGTTGCTGGTTGCCCATGCCGACACGATGCTCTGGCCCGGCGCGAAGATGTCCGTGCAGTTGCCGAAGTTCGAGAACGAGGCGCGAGCGTCCGTGTTCGTCGATGCGTTGACCGTGATGGCCTCGGTGACACGAGCCGGCGAGAAGGTGCAGGCGTTGGTGTTGGAGTTACCCGACGCGATCGAGTACGTGACGCCTGCCTGGATCGAGCGGCGCACGGCGTTGTCGATCGAGGTGTTGGCGCTGCCCCCGAGGCTCATGTTCGCCACGGCGGGCTTGCGGTGGTTGGCGGTCACCCAGTCCACACCGGCCACAACCTGAGCGGTGGTGCCGGAGCCGGAGCAGCTGAGCACACGCACGGCGTAGAGCTGCACGCCCTTGGCCACACCATATGCGGTGCCGCCGACAGTTCCGGCGACGTGGGTGCCGTGGCCGTGGCAGTCGTTCGCTGTGCCGCCTGAAGTGATCGCGTCGAAGCCGGTGCGGGCGCGGCCACCGAAGTCGTTGTGCGTCAGGCGGATGCCGGTGTCGATGATGTACGCGTTCACATTGGACGCTGTGGTCGGGTACGTGTACGCGTTGTTCAGCGGCCGGTTGCGTTGGTCGATCCGGTCAAGGCCCCACGACGGCGGGTTGTTCTGCGTCGCGGTGATGTGCACCATCTGGTCGGCCTGGACGTACTCCACCGCTGGGTCTGCGGCGAGCCTGCGGGCTTGCTTCGCGGTCATGTCCGCGGCGAAGCCATTCAATGCGGCCTGGTAGGTGAACTTGACCGCACCGCCGTACTTCTTGGTCAACGACGCCGCGTTTTCCGGCGTGTTCTTCAGCGCGACGATGTAGGAGTTCGGCACCACGTCAGCCGCGTTCGCGTCAAGAATCGTGCCTTCCGCGGCGTGCGCCGGCGTGGCCAGTCCGATTGTCGCGGCGAACAGCACCGCGATTCCGGCTGTGCCCGTGAAGCGGGCAGCCTTCGATACTCGCATCCTCTGGTCTCCTTCTAGCAGGGCGTCTGCGTCGCTGGAAAGCGACACAGACGAGTTGAAGGGAACGAACTACACATTTGTCCGAGACCAGGGCGTTACGCAAGAGAACGGCGTAACTTCGGTGGGTCACGTATCCCCAGAAAGGTTTTCTGGGAATGAATTGGCCCGTTCAGCGCACAAGTAATTCGGCTGAACGGGCCAACGCTGAGACGATTAGATCGTCAACGTCCACTTGTTGAGGTTTCCGCTGTCACCACTCAGGGTGTCCTGCACCCGAAGCGTCCAGGAACCGTTGGCGTCGTCCGGCGACAGGTTGACCGTGTAGGTCTCGACGACGTTGTCCCCGCTGTCGCCGCTGCTGGGCTCCTTCAGGGTGCGGACGGTGCCGCTCGGCGAGACGAGGTCGATCTTCAGGTCGCCGCGCCAGGTGTGGGTGATGTCCACCGCGACCTTGCCCGCGGTCGAGCCCTTCTTGCCCGAGCACTCCGACACCGAGATGGAGCTGTTCACCGTGGCCCGGTCCGGGATCGGGAAGTCGGTGTCGTTGGTCTTGGTCGCGCAGGTCACGGGCGGCGGTTCAGTGCCGCCGGAACCCGTGTACAGCAGCTTGTTCGGCGATCCGGTGCCAGGACTGGTCACCTTCTCGCTGGTGGCCGCGTTGGTCAGCGCGTCACTGACCTGCTGCGGGGTCGCGCTGGTGTTGGCCGACAGGTACAGTGCGGCCGCGCCTGCGACGTGCGGTGTCGCCATGGACGTACCGCTGATGTTGTTGGTCGCCGTGTCGTTCGTGCTCCACGACGACACGATGTTCTGGCCCGGCGCGAAGATGTCCGTGCAGTTGCCGAAGTTCGAGAACGAGGCACGGGCGTCGGTGTTCGTGGTGGCGTTCACCGTGATCGCCTCAGGCACGCGTGCCGGCGAGTAGCTGCACGCGTTGGCGTTGGAGTTACCCGAGGCGATGGCATACGTGACACCCGCTGCGATCGATCGCTTCACCGCGTTGTCCAGAACCGTGTCGGCGCCGCCACCGAGGCTCATGTTGGCGACCGCGGGCTTCACGGCGTTGGCGGTCACCCAGTCGATCCCGGCGACGACCTGGGCAGTGGTGCCGGAACCCTGGCAGTTCAGCACGCGGACCGCGTAGAGCTTGACGCCCTTGGCCACGCCGTACTGCGAGCCACCGACGGTGCCCGCCACGTGGGTGCCGTGGCCGTGGCAGTCGTTGGCCGTGCCGCCCTGGTCGATGGCGTCGAAACCGGTCACCGCGCGGCCGCCGAACGTCTGGTGTGTCAGGCGGATTCCGGTGTCCAAAATGTACGCGTTCACATTGGACGCCGTGGTCGGGTACGTGTAGGAGTTGTCCAGCGGCAGGTTGCGCTGGTCGATCCGGTCGAGCCCCCACGACGGCGGGTTCGGCTGGGTGTCGTTGATCGTGAACGTCTTGTTGGCTTGGACGTACTCGACGGCCGGGTCGGCGGCCAGTTTGCGGGCCTGCGCCTCGGACATCGTCGCGGCGAAGCCGTTCAGAGCGGACTTGTACGTGTGCGTCACGCTGGCGCCGTACTTCTGGCTCAGCGCGGACGCGGTCTGCGGCGTGTTCTTCAGAACGACCACAAAGGAATCTTTGACCGCGCCTGGGGCGTCGAGGCCAAGAATCTGGCCCTGTGCCGCCGACGCGGGCGCGGCCAGCCCGACCGTCGCGGCGGCGACCGCGGCGATCCCAGCGATGCCCGTGATCCGGGCGGCCCGAGTTACACCCATCCTCTGATCTCCTTCTTGCAGGGCGTGCACGGCCTGTGACTGCGTCCAGGCCGCGCACGTGGGAAGGACGATCTTCAGAGTGAAGTGTGGTCAGGTGACAACACAAGGTCACATCGGGGGTTTACATATTCCCAGAATTATGTCAATCGCCCCGGCGAATAGGTCCGAGGATCTGTTGTTCCCGCTGTGTGGTGAACAATCGCAATGGCCGCCACAAGTTCGCGCCCAAGGCCACGACCTGGTCGTCCTGGAGCGACGTGAGCTGGTTGATCAAGTGCGCGGGCAGTCGCCAAATGCGTTGCGCGAGTTGCGCCTGGCCTGCCGGAAGTCGTTGCATGAGCACAAGATCAGCCGCGTTCGCGGTCGCACCGGCCTGCGGGTGCAAATACGGCAAAACGTAAATCGTGGTTTGCCATGGCGTTCTCGGCGGGAACAGTTCCTGCGGCGTCGGGCCGCCGTCGTGCACGACGAGTAGCGGGCTGTCCTCGGTCGGCCGGGGCAGTTCGACCGGGCTGAGCCTGCGGATCTGCACGAGCGGAACCGGGCGACCGTCCGGGCCGGTGCCCGCCGCCTTCGCCAGCACCTGCCACTTGGTCGGACGACCGGTCGCGATCACCACCCACGCGCCGACCGCCATCGCGCGCAACGCCGTCTGCAGCGCCAGGTACATCCCACCGACCAGGACGATCCTGGTCGGTGCCGGGCGGAGGGCCGACACGATCAGCGGCTCGCCGCCCATGCCCATGCCGAGAACCATGCCGCCGCGATCGCCGGACAGGCTGACGTGGTCGAGCATCTCCGGCGAGACCGTGAATTCCGGTGCGACGCCCTTGTTGAGTCCCTGCGTGTCCAACAGCCTGCTGGAACCGCTCACACCGCACCTCCAAGCGGCAACGTGGCTGCGAGACCGGCGACCTGCAGGCCACGCAACGGGGTCAGGGTGATCCCGAGCTTGTCGGAGAGCTCCTCGAGCTTGCCGTCGGCGGCGTCGAGTTCACCTGGCGTCCGTGCGCTGACCCGCACGAGACCACGCACACCGATCTGGTTGTCCTCCACGCCAGGAGAAAGCGACAACGCGATCGTCGACGACAACGCCCGCACACCGGTCAACGAGTTCAGGCTCGTCGCGACCTTTCCGTTGGGCCAGCCCGTGATCGCGTAACTCGCGTGGCCCACGCCAGCCGCGGTCACACCCGACCACTTCTCCTGCAAGCTGACCCGCGCGTTCGTACCGGCGACCGCGGTGAGTTCGGCCGACGAGATGCCTGCCTTCAACAACTCGTCCGGGTCCAACGGCCGTGTCGGCACGCCACGTGACTCAAGCGCGTTGCGGACACGGGAAAGCGCACCGATCAGCGCGCGGTGCGCACCGACGACACCGCCGCCACGCTCACGAACCGCTGCGGGACAACGACTCGGGTCAAGGCGTACGGCCACCCAGGTGGTCCGTCGCGCGGCTGCGGGCAACGGCCCGAGCACCTCGAGATACGCGCCGAGAGCGGGCGAGTTGGGCGGCAGCGACGTGCTTCCCGGGTAGCAGTGCCAGATCACCTGGATCGCGTCGAGCACCACACCACGGTCCTCAAGGCACGGTGCCAGCGCGCCGAGCGGCAGGCTCGGCAGCGTGTCGGCCTGCGTGACCAGGCTCGGCGTGGGGTCGACGAGCAGCACAGCGGTCCACGTGCCGTCGTGCCACGCCAAACCCAGCGGGTTGCGCTCGTGGTCCTGGCCGTGGGCGACAACGAGGTCCGGCACGGCCAACCGCAGCAACGCGACGCGCGCGTCCTCTGGGCCGGTGACGGCCGCGGCACTGTCCGCGGCCACCTGCTCCATCGAGATCGGGGCTGAGGGCTTCGTCACTCTGCCGTGCGACCGGAACGTGTACCGCGTGGTCAAGCTCACCCACTGCGGGAACCAGCGGCCACGCCACCGGATGAACGCGAACAGCAGCGCCACCACGACAACGCCGATCGACACGTACAGCAGGCTCGTGTTGATCGCCAGCAGGATCAGGCCGATGGCCAGGCCCAGCTCCACCACGACCAGGTTGGTCACCGGCAGCGCGCCAAGGCTCGCGCCGGTCTGCCTTCTGCGTGCGGAGATCGGGATCTTGGGCGTGCTGGGCGGCTGCGGCTGCGGCATCGGCCCGGTGCCACCAGGCGGAGTGCCGCCCGGCGGACGCTGGCCCGGCGGCGGACCGGGCGGGCCGGGTGGGCGCCCACCAGGAGGCCTGCCGCCCGGTGGCGGTCCTCCCGGCGGCATTCCACCAGGTGGCCCACCGCCTGGCGGACGTCCCCCCGGCGGTGGTCCGCCATGACGTGGAGGCGTGGTCACCGACATCCCTATCCGTCTCTTCCCCTCGATGGTCAAGCTGGTCAACCCCAGTTCACCGGAACTGCCAGCCCTCGCCTTCTGGTACGGCTATCCTGCGGAACCGTACCGCGACAGGGAGAGCTGCAGGCCGAGAATGCCCTCAACACCGACGACAAAGTCTCAGGTTCAGGCGTATCGCTTCGTGCTGCGAAGGATGCAGTCCGCGCTGGTCCGTAAGGACGCAGTGATGCTGCACGATCCGATGCGCACGCACTCGCGTGCGACCGCCGTCGGGATCATCCTCGGCGCGATCGGTGTGCTCGGGTTCGTGATCGTTGGCCTGCTGTCACCCAAGCCGGCCCTGCCGGACAGCGGGATCATCATCGCCGAGCCGTCCGGCACGGTGTACGTGGTCTCCGGCAATCCGAAGACGCTGACACCCACGTTCAACCTGGCGTCCGCCCGGTTGCTGATGCTGGCCCAGCAGAACCAGGGCCAGAGCAACGGCGGCGGCTCGGACAACGCGGACACCCCGGCGACCCCGCCGGAGAACCCCAGGGTGATCGCGGACAAGGACCTCAAGGACATCCCGAAGCGGCAGCTGACCGGGATCATGAACGGCCCGCAGCTGCTGCCCACCGACGACCAGCGGATCACCGACAACTGGGCGGTGTGCGACCGGATCGTGATCGACCAGTCGTTGCCGGAGGCCCAGCAGGCGAAGGGCATCGAGACCACGGTGCTCGCCGGGGTCAGCGACCTGAACAGGGAGCTGCAGCCAGGCGAGTCGCTGCTGGTGCAGGCGGAGAACAGGAAGACCTACCTGGTCTACCGCACGCCCAGCAACGTCAACGAGCGCAACTCCAACGCGGTGCGCGCCGAAGTGGACATGACGAAGAAGGCCGACGGCACGAAGTCGGCCGAGGCGCAGGCGCTCAACCTGGACGAGGGCGACATCCGCCGGATCAGCACCGGCATGCTGAACGCCATTCCGGAGGTGAAGGCGCTCAGCGCGCCGACCATCTCCGGCAGCGGCACGTCCGACCTCGGTGTCCCGGTCGGTGCGGTGTTCGTGGTGCAGAACGCCAACAACCGTGACTACTACGTCCAGTACAGCGACGGCATCGAGCGGATCAAGTCGACCACGGCCGACCTGATCAGGTACGAGAAGTCGGCGGGTGGCGCGAGCATCCCGGAGGTCTCGCCGGACCGGATCGGCTCGCAGACCATCCAGAACCGGATCGACGACAACCTGTCGCCGGAGACCCCGCCGGACGTGCTCAAGGCGCAGGCCGCGGGCAACTCGGTGGCGTGCCTCGGCTGGAGCCTGCAGGGCACTGGCGACGCACGCGACGGCCACACGTCGCTGCACATCAGCGGTGAGCTGCCCATCCCGAAGGACGCGTCGGGCACCCGGATGCAGCCGCTGAAGATCTCCACCCCGAGTGCGGACGGCCAGAAGCTCGACGGCTTCTTCATGCCGCCGGGCCGGGCAGCGGTGGCCAGGGGCTCGTCGTCCAAGGCGGACTTCGACCGCGGCCCGATCTACCTGATCTCCGACCGTGGTGTGAAGTATGGCATTCCGGACACCAGGACCGCGGGCGCGCTCGGCCTCGACAAGCAAAGCCCGGCGCCGGACGCGATCGTGAGGCTGTTGCCGGACGGGGCTTCGTTGTCGGCGAAGGACGTCAACCGCAGCTACGACACGGTGCCGTTGGATCCGAACGCGGGCCGGGTGGAACCGCCGCCCGCACAAGCGGGCCAGCCCGCCAGCGGCGGCAACTAACCGGTGGTTTCCATCGTCACGAATGTCCCGGTGACCTTCACCGGCGTTCTGGCGAGGGTGACCGTGCAGGCCTGGTGGGCACCGGAGCAGCCGCCGCCTTCCCAGCCTGCGAACACATAGGTGTAGCCCGGCGGCGGGAACAGATTCGGCGCGGCGTGCAGCTCGATCTTGTCGCCGGGATAGCCGTAGACGACGAAATCGCCGTTGGGACTGGCGCAATGGCCTGCGGGCCCCTTGTGAACAGTGATGGTGCCTGGCGTGGAGTGGCCACCGCAGATCACTGTCAGAGCGACCTGCGCGTTTTCCTTCCAGGTCGCCCGCACCTCGGTCTCAGTGGCTGATGCCGTGAAGTTGTCGGTACCGGGTTTCGGTTTTCCGGGACTGGGCGTGGCTGGATTGGCCGGTGGCGGTGTTCCCGGCCCGCCGGTGGCTGGGATTGTCAGGCCTTTGCTGGGGTTCTTGGCGTCGTATTTCGCGGTGGGCGTGACCGTGCCGTCCAGCTGGATGACGCCCGCTTTCTCGGACATCAGGTCGTTGTAGAAAACCACGCCGTCCTTGGTGAGCAACTGGAAGGCGGCACCGGTGTCCAGGACTTTCGGTTTGCCGACCACCGCGGAGCGCTGTAGATCGATGATCCACACCTCGCCGGTGACGTAGTTCGGCACGAACAACCGGTTGCCGCTTTCCACCGGGGCGCCGAAATCACTGTTCCCGGCGAGCGGAATCACCTTGGAGCAATCACTTTCCAGCAGATCGCAGACGGTCAGCACACCGCGTTTGTGGACGACGTAAAGGCGTTCGTTGTGCGGTGAGCCGCTCGCTCGCAGCACATCGTCCGGGCGGATGTCGAGTTGGATCGTGTCGATGGCTGACGCGGTCGTGCTGCTGAGGCTGATGGCCCGCGCGCCTTTCCGGTCGATCACCACCGGATGCCCGTTGGTCAGCGTGATCAGGCTGTCACCCGGCTCGGCGACGTCGTGCAACGACCGCTGTCCGTCGCGGACTTTGGCGACCTTGCCGGTCGCCGGGTCGATCGACCAGAACACGCCGTCGTCGTCGACGGTCGCGGTGCCCGCGGTGAGCTTGTCCGCCACGGAGATCATCTCGCCGCGTCGTTGCAGGGTTCGAGGGTCGGTGTCGGCAAGGATGCCCCGCCGGTTGTCCACTGTGTACAGAGCGGTACGGCCGGGGATGACCGTGAGGTCGCCGGACGCGTCGGCGATCGGCGTTGCCGGTGGGCCCACGTCGAACGTCGCGCCGTCGATCCGGCGGATCGTGCCCGCGCTCTTGTCGACGGCGTACGCGGTGGAGCCCTGCTGCACAACGTCGAGCGAGTTACCGCTCGGCGCCACCTGAACCTGTGCCGACACCTCGGCAGTCATACCGTCGAGCAGCGTCACCTGACCGACCTTGCCGGACGCCAGCCACGCCGCACCGGACAGCAAACGCGTGTCCTGTACGGGGTTGCCGTCGCCGAACGCAGCTACACCGGCGACCGCGAGCGTCGCGACCGCCGCCAACCCGAAGCCCCTGATTGCACGCATCGGGCCGAAGCGTGCCGACACGACTCGGAGTGCGACAGGGTGCGTGCACCTAGATCGCCCGGGAAAAGATCCCGGCAATCGGAACCAGGCGGCGGCGCGTGGCGTCGGAGGCGGCAAAGCAGTTATCGCTGGGGAGGTAACTCATGGCCGGTGTGAAGATCGATCCGGACGCGGTCGCCGGCTATGCGAAGACCATGGCCGCCGGTGCGGACCGCCTGGACAGCACGGCGCTGACCCTGAACGGCTCCTTGGGCACCGAGGCGTTCGGCGAACTCGGACGCCAGGTGCGCACGGCGGACGCGTACTCCCGCGCCGCAAGCACACTGCGCGATCAACTGACCAGAGCCATCGAGACCCTGAACGCCGCATCGGACACGCTCACGCACGTCGCCGAGCGCTACCAGTCGAGCGACAAGGACACCGTCCACACGATGAAACGGGCGGAGAACCCATGAACAACCTCGACTACCTGTCGCAGCTGTGCAGGGACCTCGGGGTGCCCGACATCGTCGAGGAGTACTTCGCCCCAGTGGTGGGCCGCTGGAGCGACATGCACGAAGAAGCGGACCGGTGGCGCGCGGCAGCGACAGCGGCCGACGAGGTGACAGCGAGCCTGAACAAACCCCTCGGCGCGCTCGACGCGGCCTGGGAAGGCAAAACCGCGGACTCCTTTGTGGACTACATGCAGACGGTCGGTCTCGCGGGCAACGACATGTCGGACGCGATGCACGCCATGGCAAAGGTCCTGGACAAAACGGCCGACGGAATCCGCGAGATCGTGATGGAGATGGGCGACGTCCTGTCCGACACGGCGGAAGCAAGCGCCCAGTCGATGGCCATGCCACTGGGGGAAGAGCGGACCCGCCAGCACATCGAGACCATGCGCAAGCCGATCCGGGAGTCCTTCGAGTCGGTCCGGCAGGTGCTGGAGGCGTTCGTGAACCTGTGCGACGGAGTCGACGGTTCGAAGGCGTTCGAGCGAGTGAAGATGTCGCACACGTACCCGACGGAGAACTGGACGGTGGACATCGACGTGCCCGCCGAGCCTCCGGCGCACCAGACGGCTGAACCGGCGGCCGCATCTGTTGGCGGCAGCGGGGCTGCCGGTGTGGGCGGTGGCGGAGCCGCTGCCGTTGGCGGGCCGCCCGCTTCCCTTGGTGGGCCACCCGCCAGTCCGCCTGCGCCCTCAGGCCCCGGGGTTTTCGCCGCGATCGGCGAGGTGAACCCGGCCCCGCCGCCTCAACAGGCAGCCGCTGCGGCGGCGGCCAGGCCAGCCGCGGCCGGTGGGATGGGGATGGGCGGCGGGATGATGGTGCCGCCGATGATGTTCGGTGGTGCCCCTGGCGGCGGAAGCCAGGAGCACACCAACAAAACCCGTGTCGTCAGCGACCCCAACGACCTCTTCGGCGAACCGGCTGATGCCTCGCCGTCAGTGATCGGTGACGAGGACTGACTACTTGCTGTCGCCCCGCCAACGGGCGATGTCCTCTTCGGTCACCTCCACCGGTCCCTCCGCGGGCTGCGTGATCCTGATGTGGTTGCCGAACGGGTCACGCAGCGCGCAGTCGATGCCGTACGGCTGCTGCGTGGGCTTCTCGGTGAACTCGACGCCCTTGGCGCTGAGCGTGTCGTAGGTCTTCTGGCAGTCGTCGGTGTTGAGGATCGCCGCGACACCGAGTGCGCCCTTGGTGACCAGGTCCCGCACCTGCGCGGCAACCTCGTCGCTGAGTGACGGCGGCCCCGGAACTTCGAGCAGGATTTGCCGGTCCGGGTCGGACGGGAGGGCGACGGTGAGCCAGCGCATGAAGCCCATGTCGACGTCGGAGGCGATCTGGAAGCCCAGCTTGCCGACGTAGAAGTCGAGGGCCTCGTCCTGGTCGAGGACATGGACGGAGTGAATGCTGATCCGGGTGAACATGTCCCGAACCCTATGGCCGCCGCGGCCGGGCCTCCTTATCCAAAACTACTCGGTTTGCTCCACGCTTTGACGAAGCAAACCGGGACGTGCACGGGCCGCGTGCGAGCCCGGTACTCGGAAGGCGATATGCCGACGATGGCACGGAACGTGCGGCTGAACGTGCCGAGGCTCTCGAACCCGACCTGAGTGGACACATCGGTCACAGTGACCGAAGTGGACCGGAGCAACGCCATCGCCCGCTCGATCCGCCGCCGCTGCAGATAGCGGTGCGGCGTCTCACCGAAGGTCGCCCGGAACGAGCGAGTGAAGTGGGTCGGCGACATCAGAGCGATCCGGGCAAGGGCAGGGACGTTCAGCGGAGCGGCGAACTCCCTGTCCATGGCATCCCTGGCCCGCAGCAGCCGTCGGTTCTGATCCTCACCCGGGCTGAACACAAAGCAATGGTAGTCAGCGCGGTACGCGCAGGCCCGCGGTGAGAAGCTCGACCATTCGCCGTGCGTCGTAGTCGGGATCGCTGTCCGCGCCGATACAAAGGTTGCCGACGCCACGCATGAACTCGTACGCCCCGACGTCGGAGCGGATCTCACCCGACTCGGCCGCAGCCTTGAGCAGTTCGGTGCACACCGGCAGCAGACGGTCGAGGAAGTAGGAGTGCAGGGCGTCGAACTGGGCGCTGTCTGATCTGAGCGCCGCGGCGAGTCCGTGTTTGGTGACCAGGAAATCGACGAAGAGGTTGATCCATTGGCCGAGTGCGGCGTGCGGGCTGGCGCTGGTGGCCAGCAGGGCAGGCCCGGCCTCGGCGCACGCTTCGACCTGGTGGCGGTAGACGGCGATGATCAAGTCCGACCGAGTCGGGAAGTGGCGGTAGATCGTCGCCGTTCCGACGCATGCCTTGGCTGCGATGTCGCGTACGGGTGCTTCCACGCCTGACGTCACGAAGACCGCGGCTGCCGCTTCGAGCAGGGTCTCCTTGTTGCGTTGGGCATCTGCCCGCTTGGCCCGCGTATCCGCCATCGCACTCCTCCACGTTGCTAAACGGGACAACGTTCCGTATCGTTAAACGGGACAGGGTTCCGTTTAACCAATCATGGCAGAGCAAGGGCTGGCAGCCAAGCCAAGCCCTGTTCGGCGCTGCCGTTTTCGAAAGGACCATCGGCTGGCATGCCGACCACATCCCGGCCTCGTTTCGGGATCATGACCGCGCCCTCGCAGGTCGACTACCACGACATCCTGCAGGTCTGGCGAGCGGCGGACGCGATCCCGCAGATCGAGCACGCATGGCTGTACGACCACCTGATGCCGATCTTCGGCGAGCCGAACGGCCCAACCCACGAAGGATGGACACTGCTCGCGGCCCTTGCCGCCCAGACCCGACGCCTCCGCATCGGCGTGATGGTCACCAGCAACCGTTTCCGGCCACCCGCACTACTGGCCAAGATCGCCACAACTGTCGACGTCGTCTCGGGTGGACGCCTCGACTTCGGAATCGGTGTCGGCTCACGACCCAGCCACCCGATAGCCAGGCGTGAGTACGAAGCGCACGGCCTGCCCTACCACGACACCGAACACGCGCTGGGGAATTTCGCCGAAGCGTGCACCGTCATCCGTCGACTGTGGACCGAGACTGAGCCGTTCGACTTCCACGGCGACTACGTCCAGCTGACCGGAGCGTTCGGCAACCCCAAACCGGTCCAGCGTCCCCACCCGCCGATCCTCATCGGCGGACGTTCCTCCGCGACGCTACGGGTGGCCGCCGAACACGCCGACCTGTGGAACATCCCCGGCGGAGACATCGAGGACGCTGCCCGGCGCAGCGCACTGCTGGACCGCTACTGCAAGGAAATCGGTCGCGACCCCGCCTCGATCACCCGCTCGATCCACCTCCACGTCGACTACGACCAGCCTGGCGCATGCAGGACCGCGATCAGCGAAGCGACCGACGCCGGTTTCAGGCACATCGTCCTCGGACTGCCCTCGCCCTATCCCGCTGACGTCGCACAGTGGGTCGCCGACGAGCTCATCACATCAACCACGAAGTAAGGGAATCACCCATGGACGTTGGCAAGGCCACTCCCATCGTTTCCGTGAAACCGATCGTGCTGCCGGCTCCAGACCGTGGTGTGGACGTGCGAGTACGCGTGTCCGCGCCCGTGACCGGGCACGATCTGCCGATTGTTGTTCTCTCGCACGGCTTTGGCTCGTCGCTGGACGGCTACGGCCCATTGGCGGACTACTGGGCGGCGCACGGCTTCGTGGTCATCCAGCCCACTCACCTCGACTCGCGAACGCTGAACATCCCGCCGGACGATCCGCGGACACCACGGATCTGGCGCTTTCGAGTCGAGGACATGAAACGCGTCCTCGATCAGCTTGATCTCCTGGAAGCCGCCGTTCCCGGCTTGGCAGGGCGCACCGACCGAGACCGCATCGCCGCCGCAGGGCACTCCTTCGGCGGCCAGACAGCGGGAAACCTGCTGGGCTTGCGAGTCATCGATCCGGAAACCAAGCAGGGCGAGGACCTGTCCGACGCGCGGATCAAAGCGGGCGTGCTGTTCGCCACGGCGGGACTGGGCGGAGCGGACCTGTCACCGTTCGCGGCCGAGCACTTCCCGTTCATGAACCCGAGCTTCGCGGACATGGCCACGCCTGCCCTCGTGGTCGCGGGGGATCAGGACGACTCCCCGCTGACTGTCCGAGGCCCTGACTGGATGACCGACCCGTACTTTCTAAGCCCCGGCGACAAGAGCCTGCTCACGCTGTTCGGGGCAGAACACTCGCTCGGTGGCATCCCTGGCTACGAAGCGAAGGAGACCACCGATGAGAACCCCGGACAAGTCGCCCTGATCCAGCGGGTGACCGCGGCCTACCTGAGGCATGCGCTCGGCATCGAGGAGTCGAGTTGGCAGCAGGAGCAGAAAGCCTTGCGGGACAGCCCATTGGGCCGGCTTGACGTGAAGTGACCGGATCCCCGGTCACGGCTCGTCCATCCGGTGCGGACGAAAAACGGGGCGCCCCTTGTCCTGGGGCGCCCCGTCTCTGCCTTGCCGCTCAGTCCGGCTGGATCCACGAGGTGTGGATCAGTTGCTGGCCCTGCTTGCGGGTGATCAGCACGCCTCGGCCGGGTGGCAGTGGCTTGGACTTGTACGTGCCGAGCAGGACGCCTTCGTCCTTGCTCGCGCTCATCACCAGGCCGGGGGCGGAGAGTTCCTTCAGCTTGCCGATGATCGGGTCGAAGGACGCACGCGACGCACCACCGGATCGGCGGGCGACGATCATGTGCATGCCGACGTCCTTGGCTTGCGGGAGGAACTCCTGCAGCGGCTGCAGCGGGTTTCCGCCTTGGGTGGCCACCAGGTCGTAGTCGTCGACGATCACGAACAACTCCGGGCCGGACCACCAAGAGCGGGTCTTCAGCTGCTCCTGCGTGGTGTCGGGACCGGGCAGCCGCTTCTTCAGCGAGCTGACGACGTCGCGCATCATGTCGTTGAGCTGGTTGGCCGAGACCGCGTAGCCCAGCAGGTGTCCGGTGTTGATGAAGCCGAGCATGGTGCGGCGGTAGTCGACGAGCAGGACCACCACTTGGTCTTCGGAGTAGCGCTCCATGATGCCGCGCGTGATGTTGCGCAGCAGGTTCGTCTTGCCGGACTCGCCGTCGGCGAACGCCAGGAAGTGCGGCTCGGCGTCGAAGTCGAGGTATACGGGCGCCAGCTCGTCCTCGTTGACACCGATCGGGATCAACCTGGTGTTGCGGTGCTTGTCCATCTTGATCAGGTCGTCGTACGACATCATGTCCGGCAGCAGGCGGATCGCCGGTGCCGACGGGCCACGCCAGAACTGCCTGATCTTCGCCGTCGCGTCCTGCACACCGGCACCGATGTCCTCGGCCTTCGGCGAACCGTCGATACGCGGCAGACCCACAAGGAAGTGCAGCTTGTCCCGGGTCAGACCACGGCCGGGACGACCGGCCGGCACGTTCACCGCGACGCGGCGGTCGATGTCCGACTCGGTCGGGTCACCCAGCCGCAGCTCGAACCGGGTACCCATCAAGTCCTTCACCGCCGGGCGGATCTCGGCCCACCGGTTGGCGGCCACGAGCACGTGCACGCCGTACGACAGACCCTGCGCGACCAGGTTGACCACCTGCGCCTCGAGGGCCTCGAACTCCTGCCGGAAGTTCAGCCAGCCGTCCACGATCAGGAACACGTCACCGAAGGGGTCCTCGGTGATCTGGCCCTGCCGCTTGCGGTTGCGGAACTCGACCATCGAGTCGATGCCGAGGTCACGGAACATCTGCTCGCGTTCGGTGATCAACGAGGTGATCTCGGCGACCATCCGCCGGGCCAAGTCGGGGTCCAACCTGGACGCCACACCGCCGACGTGCGGCAGCCCACGCAGCGACGCGAGCGTTCCACCACCGAGATCGAGGCAGTAGAACTGCGCTTCCTGCGGCGTGTGCGTCAACGCCATCGACATCACAAGCGTTCGCAGCAGCATCGACTTGCCGGACTGCGGACCACCGACGATCGCCGCGTGACCCGCGGCACCGGAGAAGTCCGCCCACAGCAAGTCGCGCCGCTGCTCGTACGGCTTGTCGATGATGCCGAGCGGAACCTGGAGGCGGCCGTTGGCGAAGTGCCCCGGCACCGTCATACCGCGGTCCTCGGTGGGCTGCAGCGGGGACAGCAGCTCGTCCAACGTGCTCGGAGTCTCCAGCGGCGGCAGCCACACCTCATGCGCGGGCGGGCCTTGCTTGTACAGCCGCTTGACGATGACGTCGAGCTCGCTCTCCTCGGCGCCGCCTTCCGGCTTCTGCTCCTTGGGCTGCTCGATCGGCCGGATCGGCTCCTTGGGGATCTCGATGAAGTCCGGCACGAACAGCCGCGGCCGCTTGTCGCTGGTCACCGGCGCCGACGGGCCCGCGGTCTGCATACCGGCAGGCCGGTACGGACCGGACACATAGGACGCCTTGAACCGCACCATGCTCGAGGTGTCGAACTTCAGATACCCGGACCCTGGAATGGAAGGCAGCTCGAAGGCGTCCGGAACACCGATGGCCGCACGGGATTCCGCCGCGGAGAAGGTCTTCAGACCGATCCGGTACGACAGGTGCGAGTCAAGGCCGCGCAGCTTGCCTTCTTCCAACCGCTGCGACGCCAGCAACATGTGCATCTGCAGCGACCGGCCAAGACGTCCGATCGCGACGAACAGGTCGATGAAGTCCGGCTTGGCGGACAACAACTCGGAGAACTCGTCGACCACGATGAACAACGCGGGCAACGGGTCGAGGTCGGCGCCGTTCTCCCGCGCCTTCTCGTACTCCCAGACGTTCTTGAAGTTGCCGCCGTTCTTCAGCGCTTCCTGGCGCCGGTTCATCTCACCGGCCAGCGCGTCCTTCATCCGGTCGACCAGCGTCAGGTCGCCCTGCAGGTTGGTGATGGTCGCGGCGACGTGCGGCGCGTCGTCAAGACCGAGGAACGTGGCACCACCCTTGAAGTCGACGAGGACGAAGTTGAGGATCGTCGACGAGTGCGTCGCCAGCATGCCGAGCACCAGCGTGCGGAGGAACTCCGACTTACCGGAACCGGTGGCGCCGATGCACAGGCCGTGCGGGCCCATGCCCTCCATCGCCGCTTCTTTGATGTCCAGCTCGACGGCCTGGCCGAATTCGCCGACACCGAACGGGACCCGGTAGCGGTCGCGGACTGGCCGTGGCCGCCACGCCTGCTGCACGTCGAACGTCATCGGGTCGCCCGGGATGCCGAGCAGTTCCAGCAGCGTCGGGTTGGACAGCAGCGGCTCTTCCTCGCCGGAGTCCGCGGCGCCGGTGCCGAGCCGGTACGGGGAAAGCTTGCGCGCCAACGCTTCCGCCTCGGCGATGGTCAACGTGTCCGGCGCGCCGAACCATTCGACGCCGCTCTGGCCACTGCGCGCGCCGAGCCGCGTGGGCTCGACGACCAGCCGCAGGCCGCGTCGCGAGGTCAGGTTGCCGAGCGAGTCGGACAGGTCGAGCAGCGTGACGCCGATCAGGCCTTCTTCGAGGATGATCTGCTCTTCACGGGTGACGTCGCCGTCGTCGATCACGATCACGATGTGCGGCTGGTCGGGCTGCGGCGGCGCGTTGCGGGTGAACCGCTGCCGGTCGCGCAGCTGATCGTCCAGCCAGTGCTCGATCTGGGCGAGTGAACCGGCCATCAGCCGCATCTGGCCGATGCCGTCGACCAACGTCGGGTGCTGGACGTGCGGCAGCCACTTCGCCCACTCCCACTCGGCCTTGGCGCGGCCCGCCGTCACCACGGCGACGATCACGTCGTCCGGGGTGTGGAACGTCACCAACTGGGCGAGCATCGCCCTGGCCAGCGCGCGGGTCAGTTCCTTCTCGCCGGAGAAGCTGACCGCGGCGAAGTTGCGGATCGCCAGCGAGATCGGCAGGTCCGGGACGATCGAGTGGGCGCGCACGAACCGGCGCAGCGCCAGCGTGGCGATCGGTTCCAGCTCGTCGACCGGTCCGGTCTGCGGCGGCACGAGCCGGGTCGCCAGCCGGGTGGACGCCCGGCCGACCCGCAGGTGGCAGAAGTCCGCATCGGACTGACGGCGCTCCCACATCCGCCGGGAGGACTGGGCGATGGACCACAGCGCCTCGGGGTCGGGGTGGATCCACTCCCGCTCCAGCCGCTGGTCGCGAGCGGCCTCACGGGCCCGGTCGCGCATCTGGCCGAGGTAGCGCAGGTAGTCCTTGCGGTCCTCGTTCATCTCGGCCTTCTTCTGCCCGCCGCTGCGGCCACCGCCGCCTGCGAACATGCCGACCATCGAGAACATCATCATGACCGGGAACAGCAACGTCATCGGGTTGCGCGCCTGCGGACCGCCGAGGGTGAACATCATCACGACCATGCCCAGCATCGCCACGATCATGACGACCGGCATCATCTTCATCACGATGCTGCCGGGGATGACCCGAGGAACCTCAGGTGGCGGCTCGAGGTGCACCTCGCCGCCAGGCGGCCGGGGTGCGGCGAGACGTGGCATGCGCTTGAACTGCAGCGTGCTCACGGTGTGGGCCCCTCTTCGACGTTCGACAGACGTACATATCGCGGAACCGCCAGCGGAGGCGATCCCGGTGCGGCCATACTAGGGGCGCCCACCGACTCCGATGCGCCATTCGGTGAAGAAGTACCCGGCCAAGTGGGCGAGAGGCATAGGGTCAGGCGGACATTCCGCAGAAGCTCGAAGGGGGCAGGCGTGGCTACCGGTACGACGGTGTTCAGCAGGGTGACTGTCGTCGCGCCGAGAACGCGCATCGACGTCGCACTTCCCGCTGACGTATCAGTGGCTGATCTGCTGCCGATGCTGCTGGACATGGCCAACGAGAAAACACCGGACGGCGGCGCCCGCCACGGCGGGTGGTGCCTGGCGAAGCTGGGCGACAGCCCGCTGGAGCCAAGCCGCACGCTGGGTTCGTTGGGCATCGTCGACGGCGACATGTTGCAGCTGCGCAAGCGCAACGAGAACCCGCCGCCACCACTGTACGACGACGTGGTCGACGCGATCGCGGAGTCGAGCCCGGACAGCTTCCGGCCGTGGACCAAGCAGACGGCCAACCGCATCGGCTACGTCGCGGGCGCGCTCGCGTTGGTCATCGCGGCTGTCGCGGTGTTCCTGGGCGGCCCCGTCCAAGGCGGCTCCCAGCTCGCCGCGGCGATCGCGGCCGGTGCGACCGCGGTGCTCGCGGTGGCCGCCGGTGCCGTGGTCGCGCGGGCCTACCAGGCGTCGACCGCGGGCGTGCTGATCGCGGCGGCCGGCGGTCTGCCGATGGCGTTCGTGAGCGGCATGTACATCGTGCCGGACAGTCTCGGCGCGGCGAACTTCCTGCTCGGCTCGGCCCTGATGGGCATCGTGGCCTCGGCGTCGATCATGGTGATCGGTGCGGGCGTGACCACGTTCGTCGCGGCCGGAACGGCTTCGGTGTTCGGCATCCTGGCGTTCACCGTCGGCACGCTGATCGACCACCCGGCTCCGGGCATCGCCGCGGGCACGGCCGCCGCCGCGCTCGCAGGCATCTCGATGTTGCCGAGGCTGACGATCCAACTGGCCAAACTGCCGCTGCCGAACGTGCCGGGCAGTGCGGAAGACCTCAAAGAAGACACGGCCATGCCGGACTACCGCTCGATCGAGCGGCGCGCGGGCCTGGCGCACGAGTACATGACCGGCATGATCGTCGGTAGCGGGATCGTGGCCGCGATCTCCGCGATGATCAGCGCGACGGCCCCGGGCGTCTGGGGCATCATCACCGCCATCGTGGTCACGCTCGTGCTGCTGCTGCGCGGCCGGACGTACGCCAACGGCAGCCAGGCAGTCGCCTTGCTCGCGACCGGCATGCTGTCTGCTGCGGGTGTGCTGATCGGGTGGCTGGTCGTGGCCAGTGCGTTCGACCGTCTGCTGTGGGTGTTCGGCGCGCTGCTGCTGATCGCGGCCGGCGCGCTGGTGCTCGGCGTGATCTTCCCCGAGCAGAAGTTCTCCCCGCCGCTGCGCCGTGGTGTGGAGATCTTCGAGGCGATCTGCATCGCGGCCGTGCTGCCGCTGGCACTCGCCGTGATGGACCTGTACTCGACGTTGCGGCACTTGAACTTCAAGATCTGATGGCCAGGACAACGACGAAGATCGCGTCGGTGGTGGCCGCCGCGGGTTTCCTGGCGGCCAACCCCGCCCATGCCCAGCAAAACGCCTCAGGCCCGGTACCCGAGAAGGTCAACCTGAGCCGGCCCGTGGTGCGCGACACCCAGGCGCCGCCGACCAACGTCGAATATTCGCTCAAGGGCCAGTGCATGGGCTCGTTGAACGACGGCAACGTGGTGCTGCCCAACAAGCCGTGGGGGCAACAGCAGCTGCGGATCGAGGAAGCGCACAAGTTCGCCACTGGCAAGAACCAAGTGGTCGCGGTGATCGACACCGGCGTGCGCGGCGATCACCCGTACTTCAACGGCCGCGTGCTCAAGGGCGCTGACTACGTAAGCAAGAACTCCAATTCCTTCGACGACTGCGACGGGCACGGCACCGAGGTCGCAGGCATCATCGCGGCGCGCAGCCCAGATCTGACCAAGATCGGCTTCACCGGGGTGGCGCCGGACGCGAAGATCCTGGCCATCCGGCAGTCCAGCGAGCTCTACAAGGGCACACCCGCACCGACTCAGGAAAAGCCCAACCCGGGCGAGCAGACCGCGGGTGACCTGAACACGCTGGCGCAGGCGGTCGTCCACGCGGCGAACCGGCAGGACGTCACCGTGATCAACATGTCGGTGGACAACTGCAGGCTGGCGTCCTTCGCGATGTCCGAGCCGGAGCGGGATCTGCAACGAGCCCTGCGGCACGCGGTCGACCAGGGCAAGGTCGTCGTGGCGTCGGCCGGCAACCAGGGCCCGATCTGCACGGACCCGCGCAACGGGCCAGACCCGAAGAACCCGACGCACATCGTGACGCCGCCGTGGTTCGCCGACGACGTGATCTCGGTGGCCGCGGTGAACCGCAAGGGCAACCTGGCACCGTTCAGCGTGCAGGGACCGTGGGTGAGCGTGGCCGCGCCGGGCACGGAGATCATCTCGCTGGACCCGGGCGGGACGCTGGCGAACCAGACGTTCCAGGGCCAGCAGAAGACCGAGATCCAGGGCACCAGCTTCGCGGCGCCGTACGTCGCGGGGCTCGCGGCGTTGATCCGTGAGCGGTTCCCGCAGCTGTCCGCGCGGCAGGTGATGAACCGGATCAAGATGACCGCGCAGCACCCAGCGGCCCCGGGCGGCCGGGACAACCTGGTCGGCTACGGGATGATCAACCCGATCGCCGCGCTGACCGCGATGGTGCCCGCGGAATACCAGATCCCCAACGACAAAGCGGAGAACATGCCGGCGAGCATGCCGCCGATCCCGCCGAAGGACTGGACGGCGATGACCATCGCGCTCATCGGCGCGGGCGGTGGCGTGGTGATACTGCTGCTGACGTTGTTCGTGATGCACGCCATCCGCCGCAACAAGGGCGAACCTCAGTCCTGAGAGGACGGTGCCCCCGGCCGTGGGGGCACCTCGTCAGTTGGACCGGTACGCGCCGATCACCAGCGCCGCTCCGACGGCCGCGACAGTGAGGTTGGCGTAGAGCTCGTAGCCGGCCAGGAAGTCGATGTTCGGGATCACCCAGCGGTTCACCGAATTCAGGATGAACCCGAAGAACGGCTGGTAGAACAGGTGGTCGATGGTGCCGCTGATCCCGATCAGCAGCAGCACGACACCCAGGAACGAGATGGCCTTCCGCATGGTCGTCAAAGCTACGAATCAGCAGGCCGGTGGCGGATCGGCCGGAGGAACCGGATTCCTCCGACCAAAGTATCAAGTTTCCGGCTCCGCTCTTCTTCCCGCGTACAGTCCCGGAAATATGAAGCGTCGCCGCGTCCGTGACTGGCTCGTGGACACCATGCTGTTCTTGTTCGCGGCGCTGATCGGATTGCTCGCGGCGGCGGATCGGTTGAACGGCAACGCGCCGATGCCGGACCCGCGGTGGCTCTTCGACGTCGACCAGATCCTCGGCCTGCTCGCGTGCGGCACGATCTGGATCCGCAAGCGCTGGCCGGTCCAGGTGTGCCTGACCCTGCTGGCTGTCGGGACGATCTCCGAGCTGAGCGCGGGCGCGATGATCGTCTCGCTGTTCACCGTCGCGGTGCACCGGCCGCCGAAGGTCTCGTTGCCGGTGTTCGGGGTGAGCATGGCGGCCGCGGGGATCTTCGTGATCGTCCGTCCTGATCCGGGTGGGCCATGGGGGACGATCGTCTGGGCACTGATGCTCCAGGGCGCGGCGGTCGGCTGGGGCCTGTTCATCCACCACCGCCGTCAGCTGATCATCTCGTTGAAGGACCGGGCCGATCGGGCCGAGACCGAGGCGCAGTTGCGTGCGCACCAAGTCAGGGAAGAGATCGCCAGGGAGATGCACGACGTGCTCGGCCACCGGCTTTCGTTGCTGAGCGTGCACGCGGGCGCCCTCGAGTACAACCCGGCCGCGGCCACCGAGGACATCGCCAGAGCGGCCAAGGTGATCAGGGAAAGCGCACACCAGGCCCTGCAGGACCTGCGTGAGGTCATCGGGGTGCTGAGGGCACCGGTCGGGGAGTTGCCGCAGCCGACGTTCGCCGACATCAACACCTTGATCAACGAGTCGCGCCGGGCCGGGATGACGGTGCGGCTGCACCAGCAGCTGCCCAGGCCGGTACCGGACCTGGTCGGCCGGACCAGCTACCGGATCGTCCAAGAAGGACTGACCAACGCCCGCAAACACGCGCACGGCCAGCCGGTCCGGGTATCGCTGACCGGTGGACAAGGCGAGGGCATCACAGTCGAGGTGTTCAACACGCTCAACGAACCGGTGCCGTCGGAAACCGACAGCCAGGGCCTGAAGGGGTTGGCGGAACGCGTGGCACTCGCCGAAGGACGACTGGAGCACGGACCGACCACCGACGGATGGCGTTTGCGGGCATGGCTACCGTGGCCTGCGTGACGACCTCTGTCCTGATCGTCGATGACGACGCGTTGGTCCGTGCGGGCCTTGTCATGATGTTCGGCGGCGCACCCGATATCGCCGTTGTCGGCGAAGGGAAAGACGGCACCGAAGTGCTGCCGTTGGTCGACACGCACGCGCCGGACGTCGTGCTGATGGACATCCGGATGCCCGGGATGGACGGGCTGTCGGCGACCGAGGTGCTGCGGGCGCGTCCCGACGCGCCCGAGGTGATCATCCTGACCACCTTCGACGCGGATGCCCACGTACTGCGGGCATTGCGCGCGGGTGCGGCGGGGTTCCTGTTGAAGGACACCCCGCCGGGGGAAATCGTCGAGGCGGTCCGCCGGGTGGTCCAGGGCAATCCGGTGCTGTCCCCGGGGGTGACCAGGCGGCTGATCGACCGGGTCGCCGAGACCGGTGAGGACCGGCGCCGCGCTCAGGCCCGTGACCGGCTTGACCTGTTGTCAGATCGGGAGCGGGAGGTGGCGGTGGCGGTCGGCCAGGGCAAGTCGAACGCGGAGATCGCGGCGACGCTGTACCTGAGCGTGCCGACGGTCAAGACGCACGTCTCCAGCGTGTTGACGAAAATGGAGCTGAACAACCGGGTGCAGATCGCGCTGCTGGTGCATGACGCGGGCCTGCTCGACTGACCAGCGGCAAGCGTTTGCGCCCACGCGATCAGCGACAAGGCAGGCACCCCCTACGATTCGAACAAGCTTCGAGTTCTCCGGGGGTGACTGGGTAGATGACGCTGCGCGTCGCCGTGGACTTCGGGACGTCCAGCACGTGTGTCGCCGTGTCGCACAACGGCCGCGAACCGCAGGTCGTCGCGATGGACGGGCGTCCGGTGCTGTCCTCGGCGGTGTACGCGTCGCCCGACGGCACGTTGTTCGTCGGACTGGAGGCCGAACGTCAGGCCGCGGTCGACCCGTCGCGCTACGAGCCCAACCCCAAACGCCGGATCGACGAACCAGAGCTGCTGCTCGGCAACAGCGTGGTCCCTGTCAGGGAAGCGATCCGCGCGGTACTCACCCGTGCCGTCCAGGAAGCACGCCGGTTCGCCGGTGGTGCCCGGGTGGACCAATTGGTGTTGACGCACCCGGCCGACTGGGGCGGTATCCGCACCCGGGTGCTCCGCCAGGCCGCCAACGGTCTGTCCGAGCGCATTTCCCTTGTGCCGGAACCAGTCGCGGCTGCGGTGTTCCACGCCGAGAACCTGTCAGGGCAGGCCGACACGATCGCTGTGCTGGACATCGGTGGCGGCACTGTGGACGTGAGCGTGGTCAGCCGCGCGGGCAACCCAGGCCACGGATTCCGAGTGCTGGCAACGAAAGGCGACCCGTCCTTCGGTGGCGCGGACGTCGATCAGGCGCTGCTGCAACACGTCGGCCGCCTGGTGTCCAACACGGACCCGGACGCGTGGCGGTCGCTGATCGAAGGCCGTGAGCTCGCCGACCGCAGGCGCAGACGGGTCGTCTCGCAGGATGTCCAGGGCGCCAAGGAAACCCTCTCCCGGCACACGTACACCGACGTACCGATGCCGGTTCCGTTCGCCGACGCGCACGTGACCAGGAACGACCTCGAGCAGTTGATCACGGCCCCGCTGGGGCGGGCCGTCGAGCTGACCGCCGCCGCGATCCGTGAGTCCGGTGTCCAGCCCAACCAGGTTTTCCTGGTCGGTGGCTCAAGCCGGATCCCGATGGTGGCGCGGCTGGTGCACGAGCGGATCGGGATCATCCCGACCACTCTCGACCAGCCGGAGACGGTCGTGGCCCGTGGCGCGCTGAAGGCCGTGCCCGGCGAAGTGCCTCAGGTCCAGCAGGTTCACCAGATCCAGACGGTCCGGGTGCCGCCCGTGCAGCCACCGCGCCCGATGGCACCCCCGCCGCCGCAGCAGTTCGTTCCGCCGCCCTCGCCGCCGAAACGCGGCAGTAAGAAACCGTGGATCCTCGGTGGTGCGGCGGCAGCGGTCATCGCCGCGGTGGTGGTTGTGGTTCTTGTCCTGACATCAGGCGGGGCGACCCCGCCCGCGGCTCCACCCGGCCGCACGATCGCCCAGTTCGACTACGAGTTCACGATGCCGCAGGACTGGAAGCAGGTCGCGGCGGACACGACCTACCGCGAGGTCCGGGTGAAACCGGAAGGCGCGGAACAAGGCCTCGACACGATCATCGTCCAGGAGCTGGCGCTGGCCTTCGACCCGGCGGCCGAACGGGAACGTGCGGTCGGCGGGCTGCGGCAGAAGTACCAGCAGTCCACCAACCTGAGACTGTCCGATCTGAACGAAAACGGCCGGTTCGCCGACCGGGCCGTGGTCTCCTACCGCCAGCAGGTCGACAACGCGACCGTGGAGTGGTTCGTGCTGTTCGAGAAGCGCGCCCAGGTCAGCATCGGGTGCGAGTACACGCCGGCCGGCCGCGACCGGGTGATGGCTGCCTGCGACCAAGTGGTCCGCACGATGAAGGTGAACTGATGTCGCAGAGCTTCGACGAGGCGATGGCCAAGTTCTCCGGCGAGGTCGACGACGCGGTGAGCCGCGCGCGCCGGGCCGCGGCCGAGGCCCGTGAGCTCACCGCGCGGTTGCGAATCGAGAGCCGGGAAGCGCCCGATGCGCCGCCGGTTCCCCAGACGAGTGACGAAGACGACGACTTTTCACAAGAGCAAATCATGACCCGCGACTAGCGGTCCAATCGGCATAACCGCAGGTCGATCGGGGTTTTTCGGCATTCGCATTCGCATCGATAAACCCCGGTTCCGCAGTCTGGCGTTTACTAGAGCAACTACCTCGAAACTTCTGCGGACAGGGTGGAACCGGAGCTGGCAGGGTCTGCGTCGGAAGGGTTGTACGAACAAAGAACGTACCGACCAGAACTTCAAGAAGGGGGTAACTCCCAATGCCGAATGGCGCCGTTGAAATTACGCCGGACATGCTGCACAAGGCTTCCGTGGACGCTGCCAACGTCCGTGAGGCGCAGCAGGGCCACATCACCCACTTGCGCAACCAGCTGGCGCAGCTCGAGGGTGCCTGGGAAGGCGCGGCAGCACAGGCGTTCCACTCGCTGGTCGCCCGGTTCAACACCGCCGCTGACAAGATCCTGCAGGACCTGCAGACCATCAGCGAGAGCCTCGCCTCGTCGGCCAAGATGTACGGCCACCAGGAAGAGGCCGCGCAGCAGACCTTCAGCAAGGCCGAGGGTGGCTTCACCTTCTGATCCGTCGCGCGGATCGCTCGCTTCTGTCAGAACTTCTCACTTCATTCGCTTGAGCCAGACTTTCTCATTGGGAGGAACCAGAAATGCCAGACGGTCGGATTAAGGTCGAATTCGCTGCTGTCGAGGCCGCCGGTGCGCAGATCAAGGGCACTGCCGCCAAGATGGACGGCGAGCTGGACACCCTGCGCAGCCAGCTGGCTCCGCTGGCCGAGGCCTACAAGGGTGCGGCCCGCGACGCGTGGGACGCGACGCAGCAGTCCTGGAACACGGCGCAGAACGACCTGAACCAGGTCCTGGCCCAGATCGGTGCCGCGACCACCCAGGCCGCCGCCGACTACTTCGAGACCGAGAGCGGCGTGAAGCGTCTCTGGGGCTGAGCCGCCCGAAACGACGAGGGACCCCGGGTGACCGGGGTCCTTTTCTTTGTCGCGGGACTTCAGCCGCGGAGCGCGCCGAGCCGGGCCCAGAAATCGTCGGAAGCGGCCTTGTCCGCCAACGCGGTGGTCTGGTCGGCCGCGGGCAACGGTGGGAAGTCGTCGGCGGCGGAGCGGCCGCGTGCCTCGTAGCCGACTTCGAGCTGAACTTTGCCGCCCTTGCCGGGAACCTCGCCCTTGACCTCGACCGTGCGCAGCGTCCCGTCGGCGTTCACGACGATCTTGGTGGGGAAGGTCCGGCCCATCATCTCCGGTTCGACCAGGGCGGTGATGTCCGCGGGGATCGGGATGACCGAGTTGTCGATGAACGCCTTCAACGTGATCCCGGTCCGCACTTCGGTTCCGCCGTCGGCCAGCCGTGTGCCTTGTGGACTGACCCCGCCACCCTTGGTGGACTGGTCCATCGCGTCGACGAGCTTGCACAGCGTCTGCAGACCGGAGATGGCACAGGCGAATCCGGAAACCGGGTTGGCCGGTCCGGAGACCCACGGAGTCGGCGCGAGCTTGGCGTAGCCGGGACCCAGCCGGATGTACTCGCGGTCGCCATCGGCCGGGCGGTAGAGGTCGTAGTCGAAGCCGGGGTGCGACGTGGACTTGATCTTGGTGATCAGTGCGGGCGGGTCGCCCCTCATGCTGACGTTCACCTCGGAGCCGGACCGCTTGTCCTTGATCACGCCGTACCGGTAGACCGTGCCACGGAAGTCGGTCGCGTCCTTGACGTAGGTCTGGATCGCCGAGACACCCTGGTTGTACAACCGCTCACCCGCCGCTTTGGCGTCCGCCGGATTCGCCACCGGTGAACCGGCCACGGACTGGCCGCACCCGGCGACGAGTGCCACCGCGGCGAGTGCCAACCTGGTTACGCGCATCACGTCCCCCTGGAGTGAAGTCCCAGATCGGGAGGCTATCGCAGGGGCGCAGGCCCGGCCGTCCGGTCGCGTTAAGAGGGGGCGTTTTGACCCTCCGGGAGCGCACCAGGTATCTTCTATCGTTGTTGTGCGGCGCGGCGTGTGACTACTCGCGCCCTTGGTGGGTCCGACCTGCCGTGGGTTCGGCCCGCACAGGTACCCAGACGCAAGTTTTGACGATGAGGTAGACCCGTGCCCACGTACAGCCCGAAGCCCGGCGAGGTGGCCCGCGCCTGGCACGTGATCGATGCCGAGAACGTGGTACTCGGCCGCCTTGCCACGCAGGTCGCAACCCTGCTGCGCGGCAAGCACAAGCCGACCTACGCCCCGCATGTGGACACTGGTGACTTCGTCGTCATCGTGAACGCCGAGAAGGTTGTCCTCACCGGCAGCAAGCGGGATCAGGCTTTCGCCTATCGGCACAGCGGTTACCCCGGCGGACTCACCAAGAAGTCCTTCGGCGAACTGCTGGACACCCGCCCCGACCGGCTCGTCGAGAAGGTCGTCAAGGGCATGCTGCCGAAGAACAAGCTCGGCCGTGCCCAGGGCAAGAAGCTCAAGGTCTACGCCGGCCCTGAGCACCCGCACACGGCGCAGCAGCCGACGCCCTTCGAGATCACCAAGGTTGCCCAGTGAGTGAAGAGAACCTGACCGCCGAGAACGTCGACGCCGTCGACGCCCCCGAGCTCGACCAGCCTGAGGCCGTCGAGGTCACTGAGGCCACCGAGGCCACCGAGGAAGCTCCGGCGCCTGCTCCGGTCGTGCGTGTCCCCGCCCCTGGCGAGGTCGCTCAGACCGTCGGCCGCCGCAAGGAGGCCGTGGTCCGCGTTCGGCTGACCCCTGGCACCGGCCAGTTCAAGCTGAACGGCAAGAGCCTCGAGGACTACTTCCCGAACAAGGTGCACCAGCAGCTCATCCGTGAGCCTCTGGTCACTGTGGACAAGCCCGAGCTCTTCGACGTGCGCGCCAACCTCCGTGGCGGCGGCATCACCGGCCAGGCCGGTGCGCTGCGCCTGGCGATCGCCCGTGCGCTGATCGAGCTGGACGCCGAGGACCGCCCGGCGCTGAAGAAGGCCGGCTTCCTGACCCGTGACCCGCGGGTGAAGGAGCGCAAGAAGTACGGCCTGAAGAAGGCCCGCAAGGCGCCTCAGTACAGCAAGCGCTGACGTTTTTCAGCCCGCAAACGGGAGCAGCAGGTTTTCTCTGCTGCTCCCGTTCTGCTCTTCAGGGAGGTTGCATTGAGCCGGTTGTTCGGCACCGACGGCGTGCGTGGGCTTGCGAACGTCGACCTGACACCGGAACTGGCCATGGCGGTCTCTGCCTCCGCGGCCCGAGTGCTGGCCGAGCACGACCGTTCGCACCGCCCGGTCGCGGTGGTCGGGCGTGACCCGAGGGCCAGCGGCGAGATGCTGCAGGCAGCGGTCGCCGCGGGCCTCGCGTCGGCGGGTGCGGACGTGCTGCAGGTGGACGTCATGCCGACGCCTGGGGTGGCCTATCTAGTCGACAACCTCGGCGCCGACCTTGGCGTGATGATCTCCGCGTCGCACAATCCCATGCCGGACAACGGGATCAAGCTCTTCGCCGCGGGCGGCCACAAGCTGCCGGACGACGTCGAGGACGAGATCGAAGCCGGGCTCGACGCGAAGGTCCAGCGGCCGACCGGTGCCGGTGTCGGCCGGATCTACACGGTGCCGGACGCCCTTGACCGCTACATCGAGCACTTGCTGGCCGCGACGCCGCAGCGGCTCGACGGCCTGAAGGTCGTGGTGGACTGCGCGAACGGCGCTGCTTGGGCCGCCGCACCGCGTGCCTACCGTGAGGCGGGCGCCGACGTGATCGCGATCCACGCGTTGCCGGACGGCGAGAACATCAACGACAAGTGCGGTTCGACACACATCGACACGCTGCGCGAGGCCGTCGTCGCTGAGGGCGCGGACATGGGAATCGCGCACGACGGCGACGCTGACCGCTGCCTGATGGTGGACGCTCAGGGCAACCTGGTGGACGGCGACCAGATCATGGCCGTGCTCGCGTTGGCGATGAAGGACCGTGGTGAGCTCGTGGAGAACACCCTGGTCGCCACGGTGATGAGCAACCTGGGGCTGCACCTCGCGATGCGCGCCGCCGGTGTGACGATTCGCACCACGGCTGTCGGCGACCGCTACGTGCTGGAGGAGTTGCGCAACGGCGGGTACTCGCTGGGTGGCGAGCAGTCCGGGCACGTCCTGCTGCCGAGCCACGCGACCACCGGCGACGGCCTGCTCACCGCGATGGGGGTGATGGCCCGCGTCGCCGCGACCGGCAAGTCGCTGGCCGAGCTGGCCGGCGTGATGCAGCGCCTGCCGCAGGTGCTCGTGAACGTCAAGGTCGCCGACAAGGCCGCGGTCGCGCAGGCCTCGTCGGTCAACGACGCGGTCGCCGAGGTCGAGGCGGAGCTGGGCGAGTCCGGCCGGGTGCTGCTGCGTCCGTCGGGCACCGAGCAACTCGTCCGGGTGATGGTCGAGGCGACCAGCGAAGCAGCTGCGGAGGCCGCGGCGAACCGCCTGGCCGGAGTGGTCTCGGCAGTCTCCTGATTGCCCTTCGGGACGGGGGCGGAGTGGTTACGCTCAGCGCGTGACGTACGGTCCGCCCCCGAACCAGCACTGGCACCAGCCGCCACCTCCTGGTCCCTTCGGGCCGCAAAAGCCGCCGTTGCCCGGAAATCTGGTGACGCTCGGAATTCTGGGCCTCCTGCTTGGTGTCGCCTGTGTCCTTGGCGCCAACGTTCTTTCTCTGATACCCGCGCTCGTCGCCATCGCCGGCGGAATCATGGTCTTCACCCGGCAGCGCGCGGGCGCGATCCTGCTTGCCGTCTCCAGTGGCCTCGTGCTGCTGCTGACAGTGCTCGGTGTGGTGCGTGAGCTGGCCAACGTGCGGCTCAACCTGGGCTACCGGATCAACCTCGAGCTCGAGGACGACTGGATGGACCTGCTGCGCCTCGTGCTGGCGATCGCGGTCCTGGTGTTCTCGCTCATCCCGCAGACCACACAGGCGCTGACGGGCTCACAACCCATGCCGCGCCCAGGTCCACCTGGTCCGCAGCCTCCTGGTTACCCTCCACAACCGCCGGGATATCAGCAGCGGCCCCCGACGTGGAGGTAATCCGATGAGCTACGGCCCGCCCCCGAACCAGGGCTGGCAGCAACCCCCGCCAGGGTGGGGCCAGCCAGTCATGGGGCCACGCAAACCGCCCTTGCCGGGAATCGTGGTCACGCTCGGCATCCTGGCGATCGTGTACGGCCTGCTCGTCGGCATCGCACAGGGCTTCAGCGGCGGCATCATCGCGTTCGCCCTCAGGGTGGTGACCGCCATCCTGGCGCTGGTCGGCGGAATCATGCTGATGAACCGAGCGCGCGCGGGCGCCATTCTCCTGACGGTGTCGGGCGGCCTGGGCACACTCCTTTTCGCGCTGTCCTTCTTCCGCGTGCCGTTCGTCGGCAGCCCGCCCGGTTTCAACCAGTGGTTCGACCTGCTCGAAGACGGCCTTCCCCTGCTACAGGGACTATTCGCCATCGCAGTGCTGGTGCTGTCGCTGCTGCCGGTGGTGACCAAGGCAGCCGAGCAGTCCGGTCCGCCCGGTCCTCCTCCGCCAGGGCCACCCGGCCCGCCCGCATTCGGGCCGCCCGGACCGCCACCACCCGGGTACGGTCCACCGCCTCCCGGCTATGGTCCGCCACCCCAGCAGCCACCGCCGCCGAACTGGCGGCAATAGCGCCGTTCACCCGTCGCCACCTGGGTGACCTGGGTACATTCCTTACCGGACGAAAGACGATGGCACCGATCGCGCTCCCCGCGCGTCGAAGTCGAGAACGTTGTCGAAGTGGAGTAAGGGGGAGCCATGCCAGAAGGCAAAGCCGATATCAAGATGGACCCAGAGGGGCTGAAGACGGTCGTCCCCCTGATGCAGGACATCAGTATCGGGCTCAGCACGATGGCCACGTACGTCAAGAACGCCAAGCTCCAGCCCAACCACTTCGGCCAGACGAACAACGCCGCGTCCGCGGGTAACTTCTCCCGGTCGGCTCTCGACCAGTTGTCCGCGTCGGTGACCACTGCCCAGCAGTACGCCGCATCGATCGTCACCGCGCTGCAGCAGACCCTGGGCGTGACGACGCAGACCGAGCAGAAGAACCAACAGTCCTTCAAGAACCAGGCGGTGTGACGAGATGCCGCAGCCTGTACAGGACGACGCCGGCCGCATCCTGATCGAACCGGACGTCGATCAGACGACCGCGCGCAAGATGATCGACGACGCGATCGCCCGCTGGAACAAGGAACTGTCCAGCGGCAGCGGCAACGGGGAGCTCTACAAGCGCTGGCAGCACCACCAGGTCTCGGGCAACCGGTTCATGAAGGAGCCCTGCTGGGGCGATCACAAGGACCAGCCGGAAGGCGAGATGCTCGAGAAGCTCAAGGCGATCGAGTTCGGGCCGATCCTGGAATCCGCGATGCGGCTGACCAACACGGGCAAGTTCGTGTCCGAGTCGGTCAACGCACAGCTGACCGCCACCGCCAGCCTCACCGGGGACTACTGGCAGGACCAGAACGGCCAGACCGCGATCGACAAGATAAACGCGCTGAAGACGGCCGGCACGCAGTACACCGACGCGGTCAACAGGTTCGCCACGCATCTGGCCGGATTCGCCAACGAGTCGAAGAAGTGCATCCAGCGCCTTGTCGACTTCGCAAGCCGGGACACGAACGAGTTCTTCAACAACTACCTGGCCAACGACGAACACGTGGACATCGACCACTTCGCCGAGGCCATCGACGAGATCGACGAGTCGTTGCAGAGCGGCCACACCGATGGCCCGCTCATGCAGCAAGTTCCGTACAACCTGGAAGTCGCCCGGAGCCGGACACCGGGCCTGATCATTTACTACGGCCCCGTTTCCACCTGGTACTCCGATGTGGAAAAAGGCAGGCTGGACAACTTCTGCGAGAAGTACAGCGCCAATGTCGGGAACTTCCGCCGGTTGATCAAAGAGTGCTACACGACGATCGACGGCCACCTGCAGAACCTGCTGAACGCCTCAAGCGGCCTGCCGTTCCAGCCGTTCGCCAAGCTGGACGAGCTCGCCAAGGGCGGTGGTGACAAGCCGAAGGACCCGCCGCCAGAGGAGAAGAAGCCGCCGGAGGAGAAGAAGCCGGAGGACAAGCCGGGCAACACCGGTGGTCCCGGAGACACCGGCGGACCAGGCAACACCGGCGGTCCTGGCAACACCGGTGGTCCCGGCAGCACTCCGCCTCCGCCACCTCCTCCGCCTCCGCCGTCGACCGACGACCCGAAGGCAGTCGACCCCGGTACGACCGACCCGAGCGACGTGCCGGGCGAGCCGGTGGCCGACCCTGGCAGCAAGGCCGGCCCGGGCACGGGCGAGACCGTCACCATCGAGGAGGGTGGCAAGAAGATCTCGGTCACCAGCCCGGACAGTGAGGGTCACGTCAAGGTGACCGTCGACGACGGCACCGGCCAGCCGAAGACCTACGACATGGACTTCAGCCAGCCGACCGCGGCCGGGACGCCTGGCGCGCCGGGTACTGGCACCCCAGGCGCGGGTGTTCCGGGTACGGCAGGCCAACCGCAGCTGGGCCCGGACGGTCAGCCGGTGCTTGGGCCCGACGGCCAGCCGGTGCAGACCTTGCCCGCGCCCGCACCGGAGACGTTGACGCCAGGCCCCGACGGCAAGATCGTGCTGGAGGACGGCAACGTCACCATCACCGCCGAGCACCCGCCGGGCCAGCCGGACGTGGTCAAGCTGACCGTGGACGACGGCACCGGCGAACCGACGACGTACACGCTGGACTACAGCGACCCGACCAACCCACAGGTGGACAAGCCGGAGCCGGCGGTGGCCACGCTCGACGGGCAGCCGGTGGCTGAAGCACGTCAGGCCGCTGCCGCCCAGGCTCAAGGCTTCGGCGGTTCCTTCGAGACTGACGTGCCACGGCAGGACTTCGCCGGCGCGGGCGCGCCGGCGGGAACGGCCGAGGCCTCATTCGGTGGTGGATCCGGCAACGAGCAGCAGCTGCAGTCGGTGCCTGGCTCGGACCAACCGGTGCAGACCACGAGCACGCAGGCCGTCGCAGCGGACTTCGGTGGTGGCGGCGACGCTGGATTCGGCGACTCGTCGTGGTCGACGCAGGGTGACCTGTTGTCCGGCGGCGACGACGACTTCAACCAGGTCGCGCCCGCGGCCGGTGAAGCCGGGCTCGCAGCCATTCCCGATGACGGTGGCCAGCAAGCAAGCCCGAACCAGGCGGCCGGTATGGGCGGCATGCCGATGATGGGTGGCATGGGCGCCGGCGGTGCCGGTGGTGGCGATGCCGAGCGAAGTGGCGGACAGTGGTCGGTGACGGGTGATCTGTTCGCCGACGAGAACGAGCCGGCCCGGATCGCCGGTGTGCTCGACGAAGACGTCAGGTAAGGAGTCCGCGCGTGTTCGAGATCGACTACTCCGACCCTGAGGTTCGTCGCATCCTCGCCTCCTACGAGGACGTGACCGCACGGTTCGAGTCGGCGGCCAACGAGATCGCCATCGAGTACCGGGAGCAGAACGAGAAGATCGAGGAAGAGCACCGGCAGTTGACCGAGGAGAACCGCGAGTTCTACGAGCGGCTTGAGGCAGAGAAGCGGCAGGCGCAGGAGGAACAGGCGCCGTCGCCGTGGACTGCGCCGCAGCGGGAGACCGTGTTGTCCTTCGGCGAGTTCGAAGACGAGCAGCCGAAGCAGGACGCGTGGTCGACGCCGACACCCCCGATGGGCTTCCCGCCGCCACCGCCGATCCCGGATCCGGTGCCGGAGGCGGAGGCGTTCCGGGAGGCGGCACCGGAACCGGTGATGAAGTTCGGCAGCTTTGACGACGACGAAGAGCCTGCTCCGCCCGTTCGCCAGCAACCGCAGGCTCAGTCGGGCGGCAGGCGCCGGGCGCGGGAAGATGACGACGACGACATGTCCGGCCAGAGTTGGCTGCGTTGAGCTTCCTGGGCTGAAAGCGTTGGGGGCGAAGAATGACAGGGCGCAAGGACAGGCTTGAGGTCAACCACGAGCTTGTCACCGCGATCAGCAAGGAGATGACCGAGTTCGGCGCCGCGTTGGGCACAGCGCGGGAGTACGCGCATGCCGACAACGGGTTGACCGCGGACAAGTTCGGTGTGATCGCGGCGCGCACCGGCGTCGGCGAGTCGTACACGCAGCTGCGCGAGTCTCTGCGCGCTGTGTTGGACAAGGCGACGCCGACGGTGGACGCGCTGGCGGAGGCGTTGGCCAAGGCACAGCAGAAGACTGTCGAGGCGGATGCCGAGGTGGCGGCGCGGATCAGGAGCGCGGGCAATGACCTCCGATGACATCATCGCCCCGCTGAAACCGGTCAACACCAAGGACATCGACTCCACGACCGAACTGCTCGAGACGTTCAAGTGGTTCAAGGACAACCTGTCCACTAGGACTGGCCGGTTCGGCGAGCTGTACCAACGCTGGAACGGCCACCCGGCCAGCAAGATGGGTGCCCGTGGGTGGGCGGCCCGGCCGTGGAATGCCGAAGACGACCGGATGATCGACGACCTCGGCGGCATCGACTTCGGCCCGATGCTCGGCGACGTCGAGCGGTTCGGCAACCTGCGTGCCTCGACTGACGAGATGCGCGGGACTGCGGACTCGATCCGCAACCGGCTGACCGACGCGTGGTCGGGGCCCGCGGCCGAGGCAGCGGTGGAGAAACTGGACCAGCTGGGCAAGGCGTCGACGAAGTACCGGGACACGCTCAACCAGTTCGCGGCGGCACTGGATTCTGCCCGTACCACATCGAAAGAAGCGATCACCGAGCTGAAAACCGCGGTGGGCGGCCAAGTCAAGCAGTTCACCCTGTCCGAGGGCGTGGATCTCCGGCGCCAGCAAGCGGATCGGCTCGATGTCGCGATGGCCGGCGGACCGCCGTTCGGTCGTCCGTTCACTGTGGAGGAACTGACCCGTCCGTCCACAGTGGACCTCAATCATGGCGGTGCCGGCGGCCAGTGGTGGAGCAACGAGACCATCAACGCGCTGGACGCCATGTGCGACAGCTACTTCAACGCGATCTCGACGCTGCGCAAGCTGATCGATGAGACCACGACGGCGATCGCGAACTCGTGGAGCGCGTTGAACGAAGCGCTCAAACGTATCCAGGCCACCGGCGACCTCGACCCGTTCGGCAAGATCGCGGGATCGTCGACGTCGGCCAAGCCCTCGCCGCAGATCAGCGTCCACTCGCAGTCGGCCGATCGCGTCGGCGTCACCGTTGACGGCAAGCGGTACGAGATGGACTTCGGCCGCCAGGAACCCGCCGCGCCACCCCCTCCACCACCGCCGCAACCCGTGAACCCCGCGATGGGCGGCGGTCCTCCGCCAGGTGGCGGCGTCGGTGCTGGTGGTGGTGGCAGTGGAGGAGGCGGCGGCGGTGCGCCGAGCGGCGGCTCGACCCCGCAATCACCGTTGCCACCAGGCTCAATGGCCGGCATCCAGGCACCCGCTGCACACGACGCCCCGGAGGGACGGCCTGCCGGACCGCCCGCGGGCGCACCGGCGGGCGCGCCTCCCGCTGGCGGCATGCCGATGGCTGGCATGCCGATGGGCGGTGGCGGCGGTCAGGGCGGTGACCAGGAACGCCAGAGCAAGTGGCGTACCCAGGGCGATCTTTTCGACGACGCCGTGGAACTGGCTGTACCCATGGTGATCGGCGATGACGACCCGTACGGCGCATTCGGCCCGAAGGACAAGAAATGATCGACGAATCCGACCCGGCCGTCGTCGCCATGCGCGCCCAGTTCGCCGAGATCTCCGCACGGCACCGCGCGGGCGTCGCGCAGTCCATGGCGGAGTACCAGCAGGGCGAAGCCGCGAACAAGGCGTACCAGGAGGAAGTCGCGCGCCGGGAAGCCGCCGAGCAGGCCACGGCCAAGCCACCCGAGCCTGAGCAGAAGAACCCGTGGCTCAGCCGTCGGACCGCACCCCGGCCCGCACCGCCCGACGACGGCGAAGAAACCGGCTACTACTCAAACACCTGGATGCAGAACCGGTGATTCCTGGATCTTGGCGCCCCTGACGTCGTGCTCCAGCAGTTCGTCGTAGGCGCTCGTGCCGGTCAGGTGCTTGAGGAAGAACGCGGTCAGCAGCGCACGTGAAATCCGCTGGGTCTTGCGTTGTCCCTTGCCCGCCAACAGCAACTGGCTCCAGTGCCGTCCCTCGGTGAACCCGAGGTGCCCGGCTTTCGGCAGCTCACGGACCTGCACCGGCCCGGCCCACGCGCGGGCGATCAGTTCGGCGTTGCCGACCGGCGGCGCGACGAGGTCCAGCCCGGCGGTCAGGTGCAGCCCTGGCATCCGGCAGTGCCGTGCGGCCTCCACTGCGGACGGCCGCGCCTCAGCGGCCGCCAACGTGGCCACGGCGCGGACCCGTGGGTCCTCGGCAGCGGCCAGCACCGCGCTCCCGCCGCCGAAGCAGTGCCCGGCGATCCCCAACCGATCGGGTGAAACTCTGACCTGTCCTTCGCCCAGCTGCACGGAGACGCACGTCTGCAAAGCCGTCCGCAGATCCGCCGCGAACAGCCGGTGCGACCCAAGTGGACCCACGTGCGTGCTCGGCGCGGCCACGACGATGCCGTGCGTCGCGAGGTGACGCATCAGGCCGCGGTAGCGCAGCGGTGGCTGCAGCCACCCGTGGCCGAACGCGACGGCCGGCAGATCACGGCCTGACGTGGGCGTGAAGAGCACCCCGGGCTGCCCGACCAGGCCAAGGTCACCGCGCAACACCGAGTGCGGGCCGGGAAGTGCCAGGTCGTGGGCCAGTTGCTTGGCGCGTGCCATGGGGCGACGTTATCCGATCCACCCGCGGGTCACCCGCTCACCCGTGACTTGGCCAACTCCGTCACGGTTGAGAAGGACGCTCAGCCGTCAGCCTGTCGGCGGCCGCGTGTGCCGCACGCTCGTCATGGTCGTGTGGGTCGCTCACGGACAGTCCGGGCGAGACCTCCGTACCCGCGACGGGCCCAGCGGACTGCTGGAGCGTGTGCGTCACTTCGTGGGCCAGCGTGTGATAGCCCTCGGAGGTGCTCGGGTTGTAGACGCCCGAGTTGAAGAAGACGTCCTTGCCCGTGGTGAACGCACGCGCGCCCAGCTGGTCCGACAGATTGGCGGCCGCGGAGTCCGTGTGCAGCCTGACGTCACCCAGCGACTGACCGAGACCGCTTTCCATCTGGGTCCGCAGCTGAGCAGGCAACGGGCTCCCGCCGCCGAGCCGGCCACGGATCTGATCGGCGACGTTGCCGCCAGGCAGGCCCTCCGACTCGCCCGCGATGAGTCGCGCCACCATCTGGTTGCCGCCCGCGAGGACAGCGTCGCCACTGGCCTTGGCTTCCGGCTCGGGTGCGCTGTGCGCCCGTTGCCGTTCGCTCGCCGGCTCTTCGGCGCGGATCCGGTCAGGCTCCATGCGATCAGGCTAGACGCCGGGGCGACCATTTCATACGGATGGCGATGACCAGGACCCTGCGGTCCGGCCGTTGCTGGTAAACGGTCACGATGAACGTGCCCGCTTTGGCGCCCCTTCGGGCTAGGAAGTCCTCGGCGCACGCGCGGGTGTACGTCGTCAGCCATGCCTGTTTACGCTCCGGCGGCTGGCTGAAGCACCAGCCTTGGTCTTCGACCGTCTCGGTGAACTCGTGGATCCGGGTCGTTTTGTCGATCTCACGGCGGTACTCGATCTCATGGGTGTAGTTCCAGGTCATCACGTTGACCGGATGGTCGGCCTTGAGGTCACTGGCAACGATTCCCGATCCCGCGACTTGACCGCCGTGGCCGTACGGTTGTTGATATGCGCGGAGTGTGGACGACGGGCCGGGTCAAGGCCGCCGAGCAGCAGCTGTTCAAGACCGTGCCGGAACCGACCCTGATGCGGCGGGCTGCCTTCGGGGTCGCGGTCTGCGCCGCCGAGCTGCGGCCCAGGAAAGTCCTCCTGCTGGTTGGTGCCGGTAACAACGGCGGCGACGCGCTCTGGGCGGGCGCTTTCCTGCGCCGCCGGGGTATCGCGGTCGACGCGATCCTGCTGAAACCCGAGCGCGCCCACGAGGAAGGGCTCAAGGCGTTTCGACGAGCCGGTGGCCGGATCGTCACCGAACCCGGCCCGGCGGACGTGGTGGTCGACGGAATTGTCGGCATTTCCGGGAAAGGTCCGTTGCGCCCGGAAGCGGCCGAGCTCGTGGCCAAGATCGACGCACCCGTCATCGCGATCGACCTGCCGAGCGGAGTCGATCCGGACACAGGCGCCGAGGACGGCCCATGCGTGGATGCGGCCATCACCGTCACATTCGGCGGCCGCAAGCCGGTGCACGCGCTGAGCGCGAGGTGCGGCGAGGTCCGTGTGCTCGACATCGGGCTCGGGGAAGCGTTGGGCGAGCCGGATTTCGGGATCATCGATCGCTTCGATGTCGCCGACGCGTGGCCGATTCCCGGACCAACGGACGACAAGTACACCCAGGGAGTCACGGGCATCGCCGCCGGATCGGCGACTTACCCCGGTGCCGCGGTGCTGTCCGCCAGCGGTGCCGTTCTCGCGACGTCCGGGATGGTGCGCTACGCCGGGACCGCGGCTGAGGTCGTGAGCCAGCGGTGGCCGGAAGTCGTTGCCACGGGAGCGATCGAGGACGCGGGCCGGGTCCAGGCATGGGTTGCCGGCCCAGGCATCGGCACGGGTACCGCGGGCCGTGAGCTGATGGAGTACGTCCTCGGGGTCGGTGTTCCGGTCTGCGTTGACGCTGACGGGATCACCCTGCTCGCGGAGCACCCAATGTTGTGGGACCGCCGCGACCCGGATACCCCGGTTGTGTTGACGCCACACGACAGGGAGTTCGCCCGGCTCGCCCCGCTCGGCAAAGACCGTGTCGCGTCAGCGAAATCTCTCGCGAAGCGCGTCAACGCTGTCGTGCTTCTCAAGGGCTCCAACACAATCGTCGCGGCTCCGGACGGGCGTGTGCTGGTCAACCAGTCTCCGTCGGCGTGGTTGGCTACGGCTGGTTCGGGTGACGTCCTGTCCGGCATCCTCGGCGCACTGCTTGCCGCGGGCATCGATCCGTGGCTCGCTGCCGGATGCGCGGCCTACGCCCACGCCCACGCTGGGACCATCGCAGCTGATGGCGCGCCCGCCCCGGCATCCATGATCGCCGCAGCCCTGTCAGACACGATCCGCTGGCTGCGCGGATGATCGGAACGCTCCTCGGTAAGCCGCCGGGGTCGTTCCGACCACGCGTTTGAAGCGTTCACGGAAGGCAGTCGGCGAGCCGAAACCGACCTGGGCGCCGATCAGCTCGACCGGATCGGACGTGGACTCGAGCAGGTGCTGCGCCCGGCGGACCCGTGCCAGGTGCAACCACTGCAACGGTGACGTGCCCATCTGCTCACGGAACCGGCGGTTCAGCGTCCGCGCGCTCATCCCGGCGTGCCCGGCGATGTCCTCAAGGGACAGGTCACGGTCCACATTGTCCTCCATCCACCGCAACACGGGTTCCAGCTCGGATCCCTGTGGCGTCGGCGGATGGGGGTGCACGATGAACTGGGCCTGCCCGCCTTCACGTTCCAACGGCATCACCGAAAGCCGGGCGGCGTCGGCCGCCGCCGCTGAGCCGTGGTCGCGCCGGATCAAGTGCAGGCAAAGATCAAGCCCGGCCGCGGCACCCGCTGACGTCAGGAACTGCCCGTTGTCCACATAGAGCACATCCGGGTCGACGACGACGGCCGGGAACCTCTCCGCGAAGGCTTTCGCGGCAACCCAATGCGTTGTCGCGCGTTTGCCGTCGAGAAGCCCGGTCGCGGCGAGGACGAACGCACCGGCACAGATCGAAGCGATCCGCGTGCCGGCCGCGGCTGCTGACCGCAATGCCTCGATCACATCGGCGGGAACGGGCGCACGAGCGTCCGCGCAGCCGGGAATCATGATCGTGTCCGCGTCGGCCAGCCCGTCGAGGCCCCAGGCGGGCTGCAGCTTGAACGTCCCGGTGTCGACCGTCGAGGTGCCGCACACCCGGACCTCGTAGCCAGGCGTGCGGCTGAAGACCTCGATCGGCGTGGCCAGGTCGAACGGGATGACCTTGTCGAGCGCGAGGATCGCCACAACGTGCATGGACACAGTATGGCGAGAATCTGTTGATACCTGTCCTTCTCGCCAGTTCTGCCGGGCGTGCCGAGTAGCTAGCTTCACGCCGTGACCAAGTTCTTCCTGTCAGTGCACGTCATCGCGGCAATCATCGCGATCGGCCCGGTGACGGTGGCCGCCAGCATGTTCCCGGCCGTCGCACGCAAAGGTGACGTCGCGACGCTCACCACCCTGAACCGCATATGCCGTGTCTACGCCGTCGTGGGTGTCGCGGTGCCGACGTTCGGGTTCATGACCGCGAGCGCGATGGGCATCCTCGGTGAGACTTGGTTGATCGTTTCGATCGTGCTGACCGCGATCGCGGCCGCCGTGCTCGGCTTGGTCATCCTGCCGACCCAGGCCGAGGTGCTCGACGCGCCGGCGAGAAACGCCAGGCTGGCCATGTACACCGGGCTCTTCAACGTGCTGTGGGTGATCGTGACCGTGCTGATGATCGTTCGTCCCGGATCGACCATCGGTGTATGACCTGTCCTCCCTAAGTGTGAGGCGCGCACTGGCGGGGAAATGTCATTGTGTGGGAGTGAAATGGTCAGCATTGGCACTGACGACGATCGGACTGCTGGGGTTGGTCGCCGGCTCGGCGAACGCCGCCCCGGTCACTCTGGTGCACACCGATCGCGGGCCTGTCCAAGGCGCCGTGACGGGTGAAGTCCGTTCGTTCCAAGGGATTCCGTTCGCCGCGCCGCCGGTTGGCGCATTGCGCTGGCGCGAGCCACAACCCGCGGCACGCTGGCAAGACCCCTTGGATACCACCAAACCACGCGGAATATGCGCCCAGTTACCAGCTTTCACGCCAGATGAATCGGTCAATGAGGACTGTCTGTACCTCAACGTCACCACACCCAAGCGACCGAACCGGCCGTTGCCGGTGATGGTGTGGTTCCACGGCGGTGGCTTCATCAGCGGCGCCGCGACCCAGTACAACCCGGCCAACCTGGTCAGCCAAGGCGACGTTGTCGTGGTGACGGTCGCATACCGGCTGGGCCCGTTGGGCTATCTGGCGACGCCCGGCTTGACCGAGGAGGCGGGAAACCAGTCCGGGAACTACGGTTTCCAGGACCAGCTGGCCGGATTGCGCTGGGTACAACGCAACGCGGCCATGTTCGGCGGAAATCCCAACAATGTCACGGTCTTCGGTGAGTCGGCAGGTGCCGCGAGCGTGTGCGCCTTGATCGCGTCACCATTGGCCACGGGCCTGTTCCACAAGGCCATCGGGCAGAGCTACAGCTGTGCCGGCGACACGTACACGCAGGAGGCGGCGTACACGGCGGGCGCCGGGTTCACCTCCCGGATCGGCTGCACGGATCCCGCGTGCCTGCGGGCCAAGCCGGTCAAGGACCTGCTGGCCGCGTGGAAGGAGAGCTACCCGGTCGTCGGCGGCCGTGAACTTCCTTCGCAGCCGAAGGACGCGATCAAACAGGGCAAGTACAACCACGTGCCAGTCATGTGGGGCAACAATTTGGACGAGATGCGGCTGTTCGTCGGCATGAACTACGACGGCGTCGGCAAGCCGGTGACCGCGCAGCAGTACGAGCAGATCACACGGGACAGGTTCGGACCGGTCGCGGATCAGGTGCTGGCCCGTTACCCGGCCGGTGCCTACCCCACGCCGAGTATGGCGTTGGCTGCCTGGCAGACCGACGAGCCAGGGTTCGTGAGTACCTGCAGCCACGTCAACAGCTACAAGTTGTTCAAGCCCGGGGTGCCGGTGTACGCGTACCAGTTCACCGACCGGACAGCGCCGGCGACCATCGACTGGCCAGGCTTCGAGGAGGGCGCGTCGCACGCCTCCGAGCTGAACTACCTCTGGGGCCACGTCTTCGGTGCGCCGTTGAACCCGGCGCAGGAGCCGTTGTCCAAGACCATGGTCCGCTACTGGACGACGTTCGCGCACACCGGGAACCCGAACAGTCGTGACGTGCCCGAGTGGAAGCGGTACGAGTCCGACGCGGACGTCCAGGAACTCGGCTTGTCCAGGGTGGCGCCGAAAGACCCGGCGACAGAGAGCCACTGCGCGTTCTGGGCCGGACTACAGCCTTAAGCGGCACCCGACTCATACCAAAGGGTGAAGCGGGCACTGGTCGGCGCTGCCACTCTGTAAGGGTGAAATGGCGAGGATTGGTACTCACGACGATTGGTCTATTGGGGTTGATGGCCAGCCCGGCTAAAGCCACACCAGCCACACTCGTGCACACCGATCGGGGACCGGTCAAAGGCGTCGTGACCGGCGAAGTCCGCTCGTTCCATGGAATTCCGTTCGCCGCGCCGCCTGTCGGGGCATTGCGCTGGCGCGAGCCGCAACCGGCGGCGCGGTGGCGGGATCCGTTGGACGCCAGCAAACCGCGCGACTTCTGCGCCCAGCTCCCCGGCTTCGGGCCGGCCGAGTCGGTCAACGAGGATTGCCTGTACTTGAACGTCACCACGCCGAAACGGACGCACCGGCCGTTGCCCGTGATGGTGTGGTTCCACGGCGGTGGCTTCACCAGCGGTGCCGCGGCCCAATACGACCCGGTCAAGCTTGTCACGCAAGGCAATGTGATCGTCGTGACGGTCGCATACAGGCTGGGTCCATTGGGCTATCTGGCGACGCCCGGCTTGACCGAGGAGGCGGGAAACCAGTCGGGGAACTACGGTTTCCAGGACCAGCTGGCCGGACTGCGCTGGGTGAAGCGCAATGCGGCGGCGTTCGGCGGAAACCCAGGGAACGTCACGATCTTCGGTGAGTCAGCGGGTGCCGCGAGCGTCTGCGACATGATCGTGTCCCCATTGGCCAAGGGCCTGTTCAACAAGGCCATCGGGCAGAGCTTCAGCTGTGACGCGGAAACGACAACACCAGAGGTGGCGTACGCGACCGGAGCCGAGCTCTCGTCGAAGGTCGGCTGCACGGACACGGCATGCCTGCGGGCCAAGCCGGTCAAGGACCTGTTGACCGCATGGCCAGGTGGTGCCCCGGTGGTCGGTGGACGTGAACTGCCGTTGCAACCGCCAGATGCGATCAAGCAGGGCAAGTATCACCACGTGCCGTTGTTGTGGGGCAGCACATTAGATGAAGCACGCCTGTTCGTCGGGTTGACGTACGACGGTGCGGGCAAACCCGTGACCGCGCAGCAGTACGAGCAGATCACCAGGCAGACGTTTGGTCCGGCCGCGGACCAGGTGCTGGCCAGATACCCGGTCGGCAACTACTCGACCCCGAGCATCGCGCTGGCCACGTGGCAGACGGACACGCCAGGAGCCCTGTCCACATGCAGCCACTTGAACAGTTACAAGTTGTTCAAGGCCGGGGTGCCGGTCTACGCGTATCAGTTCACCGACCGGACGGCGCCTGCCATCTTCGACTGGCCAGGCTTCGACGAGGGCGCCGCCCACGCCTTCGAACTGAACTACCTGTGGGGCCGACTGTTCGGCAACCCGTTGAACCCGGCGCAGGAAGCGTTGTCCAGGACCATGGTTCGCTACTGGACGACGTTCGCGCACACCGGAAACCCCAACGGCCACGGGACACCGCACTGGAAACGCTTCAAGTCCGACGCGGACGTCCAGGAGCTGGGGTTGCCCAGGGTGGCGCCGAAGAATCCTGCTGTGGAAAGCAATTGTGCGTTCTGGGCGGGGCTGGAACGTTCTGGGAGTGGTCGCTGAGATTGAGGCAGGTGGCTGGCCTGGCGCAAGCTGGGCCAGCCACGCTCGTGTTCACTGAGGGCGGGGCCCGCGTACACCGGAACCCGACCGCCCACGGCGTGCCCGAGTGGAAGCGCTGCAAGTCCGGCGCGGATGTCCAAGGGCCTAGCCCTGCCTTGCGTCGCGTCGAAAAATGTGGCTGTGGAAAGCCATTGCGCGTCTGAACAGAACAGAAGCCCTAAGTAGGGCTCGCGTCATACCAAAGTTCGACGCGGTGAAGTGGCCATCACTGTCATCGTGGACGAGTGAAATGGCGGGGATTGGTACTCACGACGATTGGTCTACTGGGGTTGTTGGTCAGTCCGGCAGCCGCCGGGCCGGCCACGCTCGTCTTCACTGATCGCGGACCTGTCCAGGGGGCCGTATCGGGGGAAGTTCTTTCGTTCCAAGGGGTTCCGTTCGCCGCGCCGCCTGTCGGCGCGCTGCGTTGGCGTCCGCCGCAACCGGCGGCGCGGTGGCGGGATCCGTTAGACGCCACCAAGCCGCGCGAAATGTGCGCTCAACTGCCGGGGCTGTGGCCGGAGGAGTCGGTCAACGAGGACTGCTTGTACCTGAATGTCACCACGCCCAAGCGAAAGCATCGGTCCTTGCCCGTGATGGTGTGGTTCCACGGCGGCGGTTTCCTCAACGGCGCCGCAACCCATTACGACCCGGTCAAGCTTGTCACGCAAGGCGATGTGATCGTCGTGACGGTCGCCTACCGGTTGGGTCCGTTGGGGTATTTGGCGACGCCACGCTTGACCGCGGAGGCGGGGAACCAGTCGGGGAACT
Source organism: Kibdelosporangium aridum (assembly GCF_900176515.1). Taxonomy (GTDB): domain Bacteria; phylum Actinomycetota; class Actinomycetes; order Mycobacteriales; family Pseudonocardiaceae; genus Kibdelosporangium; species Kibdelosporangium aridum. The sequence goes on along the minus strand of NZ_FWXV01000002.1, from coordinate 644,884 downwards.
ACGGTTTCCAGGATCAACTGGCTGGATTGCGTTGGGTGAAGCGCAATGCGGCGGCGTTCGGCGGAAATCCGGGCAACGTCACGGTCTTCGGTGAGTCGGCCGGCGCAGGCAGTGTGTGCGGCATGATCGTGTCGCCGTTGGCCAAGGGGTTGTTCCACAAGGCCGTCGGGCAGAGCTTCAGCTGTGACGCCAAGACCTACACGCGAGAAAAGGCCTACGCCCAAGGCGCGCAGTTCTCGTCGAGGGTCGGCTGTGCCGACTTGTCCTGCCTGCGAGCCAAGCCGGTCAAGGACATGCTCACCGCGTGGGAGGACGGTTATCCGGTCGTCGGTGGACGCGAGCTGCCGTTGCAACCACCGGATGCGTTGGAGCAGGGCAAGTACAACCACGTGCCCGTGATGTGGGGCAACAACTTGGACGAGATGCGGCTGTACGTCGGGACGACCTACGACGGCGACGGCAAACCGGTGACCGTGCCGGATTACGAGGAGCTCACCCGGGAGGAGTTCGGCCCGGCTGCGGACAAGGTGCTGGCCAAGTACCCCGTGGGCAACTACGCCAGCCCGAGCATCGCGTACGCGACATGGCTGGGCGACGCACCGGGCCAGCTGTCGACTTGCAGCCACATGAACACCTACAGGTTGTTCAAGGGTGAGGTGCCGGTGTACGCGTACCAGTTCACCGACCGGACAGCGCCATCCGTCGGCGACTGGCCCGGATTCGAGGAAGGCGCTGCCCATGCCTTTGAACTGAACTACCTGTGGGGTTGGCTGTTCGGTGAGCCGTTGAACCCGGCACAGGAAGCGTTGTCCAGGACCATGGTTCGTTACTGGACAACATTCGCGCACACCGGAAACCCGAACGGCCGTGGTGTGCCCCAGTGGAAACGCTACAAGTCCGACGCGGATGTCCAGGAGCTCGGTCTGTCCAGAGTGGCTCCGAAAAACCCGGCTGTGGAAAGCAATTGCGCCTTCTGGGCGGGATTGCAGCGCTAAGCAGTCAAGGCGAGAATCAGCGTGGCGCCTGCCAATGCCAGGCAGGCGCCCGGATAAACAATGTTGTGGTACACGCGAGTCTTGAGGTGAATGCCGACCGCTCCGATGAAGAACAGCACAAGGCCGACCGCGGCCGCGATACCCAGGAACTCGAATCCGGCGAGTCCGGCGGCGAGGCCCAAGGCTCCGGCGAGTTTGAGCAGGCCGAGTGGGAACACCCATGATTGCGGCACGCCGAGTTCGGCCGAGTTGGCCAGCACGAATTTCGCCCGGGCGAAGTCCGCGATCGCGGCGAATGCGTTCACCGCGATCGTGGCGACGGCGACGATGACATAAGACGTCGACATCAGAACATCCGGTAGGCGCCGAGGACCTCGAACGGCTCGGGCGAAGGCGCCGGGCCGACGGCCAGTTTGGCCACGGTGGCCTGCAGGTTCCGGGCCGCTTCGATACCGGGCAACGGGTTCTCGACGCCGTCGGCCACCTCCAGCAGCGCCATGAACTGTTCGCCGCTGCGCAGGTACGCGTACCGAATGCCTTGCGGCTGCTCGGCGTCCACGGCTTCGAAGGCGGTGCGAACCGCCTCTGTCACCGAAGAAACCTCATCCGGCGGAACGGTGTATCGGATCATCAGAAGTGCCATGCCTCAACCGTGGTCCGGCTTCCGGCTTGCGTCTAATACACGCATCCATAACCTGATGGAATGGATGTGGATACGCGGTTGCTGCGCTACTTCGCCATGGTCGCCGAGGAGGGCAACCTGACCAGGGCAGCGGAACGGCTCTTCGTGTCCCAGCCTGCGCTGACCAAACAGGTCAAGCAGCTGGAGAACCTCCTCGGCGTGCAGCTGTTCACCCGTTCACGCGCCGGAATGGCCCTCACCGAACCGGGGAGAACGTTGGCGCAACAGGTTCCTCACCTGCTGAAGGACTGGGACCGGGTCCTGCGGGACACCAAAGGCTCGGCCAGCCGCGCAGCGAAGGTCCTCCGGGTCGGATTCCTTGCCAGCGCGGCAAACGAGGCCACGCCGGAGATCATCGCCGCCTTCACCGAGCGGCGACCGGGCTGGCGCGTGGAGATGCGGCAGGCCACGTGGTCGAACCCCAGCGCCGGCCTTGACGAGGGCGACGTCGACGCGGCTCTACTGCGGATCCCGTTTCCCGGTCAGGAAAAATGGCACGTGAAAGTTCTGCTCACCGAACCTCGGTGGGTCGTACTGCCGTCGGCGCATCCGCTCGCGACCCGCGACCGGATCGATTTCCGCGACCTGTGGAACGAGCCATTCGTGGCCGCACCTGCGGAAACGGGCTGGTGGCGGGACTATTGGCTGGCCGCCGATCAACGAGAGGGCCACGAACCCCGCATCGGCGCCGTCACCGAAACCCCGGACGACTGGCTGAGCGCGATCGCCAACGGCTACGGCATCGCGCTCGCACCCGAGTCCGCAGCCCGCTTCTACGCCCGCCCGGGCGTGACGTATCGGCCGGTCGCTGGTGTCTCGCCGACCCAGGTCGGTGTCGCGTGGGCGAGTGAGGACAACCCAGTCGTCGGTGACTTCGTCCAGTGCTGCCTAAGCGCGCTTGACCCCGAGGGTCATCAGGCGTGACACGTAAGCCGCGAGTTCCGCTGGGGTCCACGGTTGCTTTTCCACGATCAGCATCCGGCCGCAGCTCTCGCAGATCGAGGCGAGCAGTTCCGCCAGTACCGGGGCTTTGCGCTCGGTGTCCTCGACGTTGATGGTGGCCAGGTACATCACGACCAGGTCGCGCAGCCTGCCGAGGATCGTCTCCCGTGCCGCGCGAACCCGCTTGGCCACAGGAGAATCAGAGGTACGGGACGACTCGAACACCACTCGCCACGAGTCCGGAGCCTCGGTCGCCGCGATCAGAAAAGCCTCAAGGCCTTGGCCGATCAGGGCTTCCAGGTTCTCGAAGTCCGGCATCTTCGGCAATGCCGCGATCACCGCGTCGATGAGTCGTTTCTCCTCCCTGCCGAGCAGGGCGAGCAATAACTCGTCACGGTTGCGGAAGCATTCGTACACCACCGGTTTGGTGACTCCGGCGGCGTCCGCGACCGCTTGCATCGAAGTTCCGCGATAGCCGTGTGCCAGGTAGACCTGCAGCGCCGAGTCAAGAATGAGGGGCCGTCGTTTTTCTGGGCCCAAATGCGCCGCCCGCCGGCGGACCGCCCTGTCTTGCGCCACCGAACGAACTTACAGTATCCCCCGCATGAGTGATGGCATTACCACACCAGTTTGTCTAACCGGACAACGCGGCAGTGGCTCTGGCCAGCAAAGATCGCAGGGTTTTCCGTTCGTCCTCGGTGAACTCGGCGGCGAGTCCGCGCTCGACCGCGACCGCCCGTTCATCGGCTTTGTCGAACGCGACCTGTCCTGCCTCGGTCAGCCGTGTTTCCAACATGTTCCGGTGCCACGGGTGCGGCGTGCGCACGATCAGCCCGGCCGATTCCAGGTTCTGCAGGATCGTGGTCATCGTCTGCGGGGTCACCAGGCACAGCCGGGCCAGCGCCGCGGCTGAGATGCCGGGGTTGTCGCTGAGGAACAGCAACGCCGAGTACTGCGGGACGGTCAGCCCGCTCGGCTTCACGGCGGCTTGTTTGGCGGCCATCAGCGCGTCCACAGCCACCTTCAGGTCGGCTCCCAGGCGCTCCTTGATCGGCATCCGCACATCAACATGCTACTTCTCGACAGAGTATTGACCATCATCAGAACTCTGATTACTGTTCGTGCCCTGATCGAAAGAGGGGTTCGAATGAAGAGACTGGTCCTGTTAGTTCTGGCCGGTTTGCTGGCGATCACCGGGACCGCGTCGGCAACCGGGCTGCCGCGCGTGATCAACGGGTACGGGGAGACGCTTCACCCGGAAGGGGTGGCGTGGGATCCGACCAGGCAGGCGTTCCTGGTCAGTTCGATCGTGCGCGGCACCATTTCCGTTGTCGGGCCGGACGGCAAAGCCCGCACCCTGGTCAACGACCCGGCGCTGACGCAGCCACTCGGCGTGCACGTCGACGCCCGGCGCAACCGCGTGCTGACCGCGTACAGCCAAGGCCTCGGCATCTTCGAACTGTCCACCGGCCGCACGCTGCACCTGGCCAAGTTCGGCAAGGCGCCGAACGACCTGGCGATCGACTGGTTCGGCAACGCGTACGTCACCGACCCGCCCGGCGACACGATCTACAAGGTCGACGTGAACGGCACTGTGACTCCATTTGTCACAGACAAGCGGTTGGCTGGCGCCGCGTACGGGATGAACGGCGTCGTCTGGCACCCGGCCGGATTCCTGCTGGTCGTGCACTACGAGAACGGCAAGCTGTTCAAGGTGACCAGGAACACGGTGACCGAGGTCGCCATCGCCAAGCCGCTCGTCGGCGGTGACGGCCTGGCGTTCCAACGCGACGGTTCACTCGTCGTCGTGACCAACAAGCTCGGTGTCCCTGGGGAAGACGCGGTGACTGTGCTGCGGCCGCGGAGCCTCTGGGCAAGTGCGGTAGTGACCAGGCACACACAGACGCCGATTTCCGCGCCAACCACGGCCGCAGTAACGCCATACGGCACATATGTGGTCCACGGCAGGTTGGACTGGCTGTTCAACGAGCAGAAGCTGTCCAACGAGTTCTTCCTGAGCCGGATCTAAAAGGCGAGCCGTAGCAAACATGTGCGAGCATGGGCGACGTTATGTCCGGTCAATACGCGCCGCGTGCGGAGACGATCGTCGATCTCGACGCTCTGCGGCACAACGTCGCCCTGCTCGCCGAGCGCGCCAAGGTGCCGGTGATGGCTGTCGTGAAAGCCGACGGCTACGGCCACGGCGCCGTCCCGATCGCGAAGGCAGCGCTTGAGGCGGGCGCGACCTGGCTCGGAGCGTGCTCCGCGGTCGAGGCCCTCACCCTGCGCGAAGCAGGCATCGAGGCGCCCATCCTGGCTTGGCTGTACGGGCCGGGCGAGGACCTTTCGGACGCCATCGCCGCGGGCGTGGACCTCGGCGTGTCCAGCATGGACGAGCTGCGCGCGGCCGAGGGCGCCGCGATCCACCTCAAGATCGACACGGGCCTGAACCGCAACGGCTGTCCCCCCGAGGAGTGGCCGGAACTCGTCCGAGCCGCCCGTGACCACAACGTCCGGGCGATCTGGTCGCACTTCGCCTCCGCCGATGAGCCCGGTGACCCGTCGGTCGACCGGCAGGCCGAGCGGTTCGAGCAGGCGTACGAGATCGCGGTGGCCGAAGGCCTCAAGCCGATGCGGCACATCTCGAACTCCGCGGCCACGCTGACCCGGCCGGATCTCGCGTACGACATGGTCCGCGTCGGGATCGCCATGTACGGGCTCAATCCCGTGCCGCAGCAAGAGGACCTGCGGCCGGTGATGACCTTCCGGTCCAGTGTGGCCAGTGTGAAACGCACGCGTGCCGGTGAAGGCGTGTCCTACGGCCTGACCTGGATCGCCCAGCAGGACACCACACTCGCCCTCGTGCCAGTTGGCTACGGGGACGGCGTGCCACGTGGACTGTCCGGCAAGCTCGAAGTCTTCGTCGCCGGGCACCGGCGCCCGGTCGTCGGCCGGGTGTGCATGGACCAGATCGTGGTCGACTGCGGCGACGACAAGGTGCGCCCCGGCGACGAGGTGATCCTGTTCGGACCTGGTGACCGCGGCGAGCCGACGGCCCGGGAATGGGCCGACAACCTGGGCACCATCGACTACGAGATCGTCACGAACATGTACCGGCCCCGGGTGGTTCGCCGCTATGTGGGGGCGCGAGGGTGAACGGCCGGATCGCGGGTCTGATCGGCGGAGCGGTGGGTGTCGTGGCAACTGGAGCGGCGATAGGTGCTGCCATTTACTCCAAACGCCGCGATATCGAGGATATGTACGCCGATGAGCCCTTGGGGCTCCTGCCGCCGAGCCGGACCAGCACGGTCGCGGCCGACGACGGTGTGCCTTTGTCGGTTGAGGAAGTGGACCCCGATGACGGTGGCACGCCGGAGATAACCGTCGTGCTGGTGCACGGTTTCGCGCTGAGCCGCAAGTCGTGGCACTTCCAGCGCCGGATGTTCGCCGAGCAGACCGACCCGCGGGTCCGGCAGGTCCTCTACGACCAACGCAGCCACGGCAGGTCCGCGAGGGCGAGCGAGGAGTCGAGCACGATCGACCAATTGGGCCGGGATCTCGCTGCGGTGTTGCGCGCGATGGTGCCCAAGGGCCCGATGGTCCTTGTTGGACACTCGATGGGTGCGATGACCGTCATCGCGTTGGCCGAACAGGAACCCGAGCTTTTCGCCGACCGTGTCCGCGGCGTGGCGTTGATCGGTACGTCCGCCGGTGAGATCGGTGCGAGCGGCCTGCCCCGCCCGCTTTTGTCCCGCTACAACCCGTTGACCCGCAGCATGGGCACGCTGGCCGACTGGCAGCCGGGGCTGGTCGAACTGGTCCGGGCAGCGGGTGGTCAGTTGACGCGGCGCGCGGTCCGGTTGATCGCGTTCGGCGGCCGGAGCGTCAGCCCACGGCTGGTCGACTTCATGATGGAGATGCTCGACGTCACCCCGGTCCGGGTGCTCGCCGACTTCATCGAGACGTTGGGCAGTCACAACCGGTACAAGGCGTTGGTGGGTCTGCAGCACTGTTATGTGCTTGTGCTGAGTGGTGACCATGACCGGATGACGCCGTACTCGCACGCGGAACGGATCGCCGAGGAACTGCCGGACGCGAAGCTGATCCGGCTGCGCGGCGCCGGGCACATGGTGATCCTCGAACAACCCGACCAGGTCAACGCGCACCTGGTCGATCTGGTCAGGCAATGCGTCAGTGGTCGTGGCGCAGGACGTAGATGGTGGCGGCGCAGGGCATGATCTCCCTTCCAACTCCTGAAGACACAGTCGAGTTCGGGCAGAAGCTCGGCAAACTGCTCGGCGCGGGCGACCTGGTGTTGCTCGCCGGCCCGTTGGGTGCCGGGAAAACCGTGCTGGTGCGCGGAATCGCGGCCGGTCTTGGCGTGCAGGGCCGGGTCAGCTCGCCCACGTTCGTGATCGAGCGGGTGCACAAACCCGGTTCGCCGGACGGCGTTCCGCTGGTGCACGTCGATGCCTACCGGTTGATCGGCCACGTCGAGGAGGTCGACGACCTCGACCTCGACTCGGATCTGACGTCGTCGGCCGTGGTGATCGAGTGGGGCGAAGGCCTGGCCGAGCAGCTGGCCGACGACTATCTGGTGGTACGCCTGGAAAGGCGGCCGGACGACACTCGGATAGCCCGTCTTGAGCCGCATGGCGACTGGACTTCCCGGGTCGCGCAGCTCACGTGACGATCGTCGCGCCACGTTTGACGGTCCGGATCACCGGCGCGGTCTCGATCTGCTTGATCGCGTCGAGTGAGGCGATCTTCGTGGTCAGGTACCGGTAGAACGTCGGCACGTCACGGCAACACGCGGTGGCGCCGATGTTCGCTGTGCCCGTCATCGCCGCGACGAAGACGATCTCCGGGTGCGAGGCCAGGATTTCACCGGTGCGCTGGATTTCCGAAGGCGCGACGGACATCCACATCTGTGTCTCGCTCATCAACCCGATGGCCGCGGAGTTGATGTCCACGTCGAAGTACACCGCGCCGCACTCGCGCAGGTAGTCGAGGCGTCGGCGGACCGTCGACTCGGACCAGCCGGTCGCCTTGGCCAGTTCTGCGAAGCCCGCGCGGCCGTCCAGTTCCAGGACGGCCAGCATCCGCTGATCGGCCTCGTCCAACGGGATGATCTCGTCCGTTATGGACAGTGGCGGCAGCAGTGCCTCGACTTGGTCAGGCGTGAGGGCGTCGAGCACCGACGGGTAGATGGCCTCGTCCCCGAGGAACACGTTGAGGATGCTGTGCGCGCTGACGTCGATGACCCGTGGGGTTTTCGGAAGTTGCTGCAACAGCAGGTTGTCCGGTTCCTCAGGGCTGGTCGACTGCGCGACACAGGTGATCTCGGTGCCACCCGAGTTCATCTGCACCCAGTACGTCCTTGGCCTGCGCGCCAGCGCTCTGGCCACGGCGAGCGCGGCGCTGGGCTCGACCCGGATCCGCAGGTACCAACGGACTTGCCCGACCCGCCACGGCGCGGTCTGCCCGACGACGGTGGCGATCGACTCCGCGCGCAGCCGACGGTATCGCCGGGCAATGGTCTGGTCCGACACACCCAGCACGTCGGCGATCTTGCTGAACGGCGCCCGGCCGTCCACTTCGAGCGCATGGATCAACGCCCGGTCGACGTCGTCGATCTCAGCCGACAAGAGTGGCACCCCGTTTCACCGTGCGGATCACCGGAGAGGTCTCGATGTGGTTGATCGCCTTGAGCGCCGCGACCCTGGTGGTGAGATAGCGGTAGAACGCGGGGACGTTCCGGCAGTTCACCGAGGCGATCAGATTCGACGTGCCGGTGATGGCCGCCGCGAACGCGACTTCCGGATGTGCGGCCAGTGCCTCACCGACGCTCACGATCTCGGCCGGGGAAACCGACATCCACATCATCGCCTCGCACGAGAAGCCCAGTAGCTGGATGTCCATGTCCAAGTCGTAGAACAAGGCCCCGACGTCGTGCAGGTAGTCGAGACGTCGGCGAACCGTCGATTCGGACCAGCCGGTCGCCTTGGCCAGTTCCGCGAAGCCCGCGCGGCCGTCTTCCTCCAGCACCGCAAGCATTCGGTGGTCCGCTTCGTCCAACACGACCACTTCGTCGGTGGGGTGGGTCTCGGGTTGCAGCCGTGCCACCTGTTCCCTGGTCAGGGTCTCGACCAAGCCGAGATGCTCGGCCGGGCCACCGAAGAACACGTGCAACAGGCTGTGCGCGGTGACTTCGCTGACCCGTGGCGTGCGCGGAAGTTGTTGCAGGAGAAGAGCATCCGTGTGCTCAGCGGTGTGCGACTGCGCGACGCACCCGATTTCCGTGCCACCCGAGAACATCCGGACCCAGTAGGTGTCCGACCGCCTGGCCAAGGCGGACGCGAGGGGCAACGCGGTCGCCGGAGCGCACTTGATCCTGATGTACCAGCGGACGTGGCCCACCCGCCACGGCACCGTCTGACCAACGACCCGAACCGCCTGAGTCGAGCGCAGTCTGCGGTAACGCCGGGCGACGGTCTGATCCGACAGACCCAGCACATCGGCGATCTTGCTGAACGGTGCTCGCCCGTCGATGTTCAACGCGTGGATCAACGCGTGATCAGTCTCGTCGAGCTGCACGGTGCCACGGTAGCCAGCGATGTCGGTTTCCGCCAGCGAGGCGGTGGGAATGTCGAAAAGCGCCGGACGCCCCGCCCTGGTGGCAATCCTGACCGTCGGCCAGCAATCCTCGGCTGCGTTCTGAGTCGTAAGGAGATCGACATGGGGAAGTGGTCACCGCTGGTGGCGGTGTGCCTCGGGGGGTTCATCCTGCTCGTCGACGTCACGATCGTGACGATCGCGCTCCCTGACATGGCGCGCACCCTCAGCGCTTCGCTCAACGGCCTGCAATGGGTCATCGACGCCTACGCCCTCGCCCTCGCCGCCCTGGTGCTGGCGAGTGGGTCGTTGGCCGATCAGATCGGCCGGAAACGGACATATCTGGGCAGTCTGGTGATTTTCGGCGTCGCGTCCCTCGCATGTGGACTGGCGCCGAGCATCGAGGTGCTGGTGCTCGCCCGGGCCGTACAGGGCATTGGGGGTGCGGCGATGCTGGCGACGACGTTGGCGATCGTCAACGTCACGTATCACGGCCGGGATCGCGGGGTCGCGCTCGGCATCTGGGGTGTGGTGGCCGGGGCGGCCGCCGCGGTCGGGCCGGTGGCGGGCGGCCTGCTCACCGAGTTCCTCGGCTGGCGGTGGATTTTCCTGATCAACATCCCGATCGCGATCGTGGCGATCTGGTTGACCATGAAGGTCGTCACCGAGTCGAACAACCCGCATGCCAAGGGCGTCGACGTGCCAGGTGTTGTGACGTTCACGGCGGGCACGGGCGCCGTCACGTTCGGGCTGATGGAGGCGGGGCAGCATGAGTGGGGTTCGGGCCGTGTGCTGGGCTGGATCGCTGCGGGCGTGGCCGTCCTGATCGTTTTCGTTGTGCTGCAAGCTCGCAGTGACAAGGCGATGCTGGATCTCAAGCTGTTCCGGCAGTTGTCGTTCTCGGTGATCCTGCTCGCGGCGATGGCGTTCTCGTTCGCGGCTTTCGCGTACACGCCGTTCATGTCGGTGTGGCTGCAGCAGCGGCTTGAGTTGCAACCGTTGTCAGCCGGGCTGGTGATGCTGCCGATGAGCGCGGCCGCGCTTGTGATCGCCGGTATCTTCGGCAGGCACATGCACTTGGTTCCGTTCCGGTACACGCTCAGCATCGGGCTCGGCGTGATCGGGATGGGAGCCCTGTTGCTGACGACCGGCGACAGCTGGATCGTCACGTTGCCAGGGCTTGCAGTCGCGGGCGTCGGCGTCGCTGTGACAGGACAAGCGTTGCCTGGCGCGATCATGGCGACGGTTCCGCACCATCGCGCGGGGATGGCTTCCGGTGCGCTCAACACATTCCGGCAGCTGGGCATGGCTGTGGGTGTCGCGGTTCTGGGCACAGTCGTCGCGCACGCCCCGACCTTCGAAGGCGGACTCGAGACGGCCTATGTGGTCTCGGGCGTCGTCGGCATCGTGGTCGGTGTGGTCGCCCTCGCCTTTGTCACGTCACGCAATGCCGTCCACAATCCCCAGGTCGAGCAAGTCCTGAGGACGGAGGCGTAGCTGGTCGGCGAGGTCGTCACCCGCCTCGCGTTTGAGGATCGCGGCAGCCAGTTCCGGTGCGATGACGGAGAAGTACGCGTCCGGCGTGATCCAGGTCCGGCCGGCTCCGGCGAGTGCGAGCGCGCCGCCGGAGCCGCCTTCGCCGATCACCAGCGTGGTCACCGGGATATGGGCCGCGGCCACGGCGGTGAACACGCCGGAGATCGAGTCGGCCAGGCCTGCCGCCTCCGAGGCGGAGTCGTTGGCGGCACCCGGTGTGTCGACCAACGTCAGCACCGGGATCCCGAACAGGTCGGCCATCGTGATCAACCGGCTCGCGGTGCGGTACCCGGCAGCGCGGGTCGCGGTTCCGGTCTGTGCGGCGAAAGCGATCGATCGGCCACCACGCCAGCCGATCCCGCACAACACCCCGGGATCCACTCCACCGGCCCGGTCTCCGCTGATCAACTGGTAAGCGTCGAAATAGGACTCCAGATATGCCGCGGCACGCGGACGCCCGGCATCGCGTGCTCGCATCACTGCTTCCCACCCGGTGGCCGGAAGTTCCGTCCCGCCAAGGGCTTTCGGGATCTCGGCGGGCTCGGGTGTGCCACCTGTCAACAGTTCCAGCCACGTCGCCAACACCACGGGCAGCGAGTCCGGCGTCACCACGGCATCGATGAGACCGGCCGCGAACTGGCCCTCGGAGGTGAACACCGGGTGATCGGCGTCCTCGGCCGACCGTACGCGACTGCCGCCGAAAGCGACCTGGGCACCGGAAAGGCCGAGGATCACGTCGGCGCCGGCGCCGAGTGACGCCCACACCCCGCCGGTCGTGGGATTGCGCAGCACAGCGATGTGCGGGATCCCGCTTTCGCGGTTGAGATGACATTCCCTGGCCACGCGCTGCAGTTGCAGCAGCGAGAACATGCCTTCCTGCATCCGGCTGCCACCGGTCGCCAGCAACGAGACCACCGGCGTCCCGTTCGCACGAGCCGTGGACAGGGCGTGCACCAGGCGATCACCGGTCGCGGTGCCGACCGAGCCGCCGAGGAACCGGAAGTCGAACTCGATCAGCATCACGTCGATGTCGCCGATCAGCACCTGGCCGTAGGTCACCGACTCATCGGCGCCGGTCTGCTGCCTGGCACGGGCCAAGGTTTCCGGATAGCCAGGCCAGTTCAGCGGATCACTGGCCGAGGGCACGCTTTGTCACCTTGCCCATGTCGTTGCGCGGCAACGCGTCCAGGAACCGCACGACCCTTGGGCGTTTGTGTGGCGTGAGCAGCTTGGCGACGTGGTCGATCAGTTCCTGCTCGTTGGGCCGCTCACCGGCGGGCACGATCCACGCGACGATCCGTTCGCCGAGGTCGTCGTCCGGCTCACCCGTCACCGCGACCTCGGCGACCCCCGGGTGTTCCAGGAGGACGTTCTCGATCTCGCCGGCGCCGATCTTGTAGCCACCGCTCTTGATCAGATCGGTGGCCCGGCGGCCCACGATCCTGACGTACCCGTCTGGGTCCACAGTGGCCACATCACCGGTGCGGAACCAGCCGTCCCGAAACGCTTCCGCGGTCGCGTCCGGGCGGTTGAGGTACTCGAGGAACAGGTTCGGGCCGCGCACTTCGATCTCGCCGATCTCGCCGTCCGGCAGCTGGTTGCCTTGCTCGTCCACGATCCGCAGGTCGACGCCGTCGACCGGCGGGCCGACCGTGCCCGGCCTGCGCTCGCCGTCGGCACGGACACTGCAGTTCATCAGCGTCTCGGACATGCCGTAACGCTCGACGATCCGCTGGCCGGTCGCCTTGAAGATGCGTTCGTGATCGCTGGCAGGCAACGCGGCTGACCCGGACACGAGCAGCCTGGCCTGCCCGACCGCCTTCGCCAGCGCTGGATCGGCCTCGGCGTCGGCCGCGAGCCGGTGGTACATCGTCGGTACGCCGAACATCATCGTGGCGTCACCGGCGAGTTCGCGTGCGACGGCTTCGGACGAGAACTTACCGATGTGCCGGACGGAGCCGCCGCGCCGCAACGGTCCCACGATGCCGAGGATCAAGCCGTGCACGTGGAACAGCGGCAGCCCGTGCACAAGGACGTCGTCGGACGTCCACTGCCACGCGGTCGCCAGCGCGTCCAAATTGGACACAATGGCCCTGCGGGGCAGGACGACACCCTTGGGCGGCCCGGTCGTACCGGACGTGTACACGATGAAAGCGGGCTGTGCGTCGGCGATGTCGAGCTCGGGCAGCGGCGCGGACGCGGTGATGTCGATGTCTTCTTCGCCGAGGTTCAGGTCCGGCTTGCTGTCGGTGAGGATGTGCTCGAGTTCGCGTGAGCCGATCTTGGGGTTGATCGGGACCACCGGGATCCCGGCGACCAGCGCGCCGACCACGGCGACCGCGGTCTGAATGGTCGGGGTCGCCCACACGGCGACTCTCGACTTGCCCTGGATCTGCGCGGCGACAGCGCCCGCGGCCCCGGCCAGCTGCCGGTAGGTCAGTTCCGCGTCGTTGAAGCGCAGTGCGGGGCGGTCGGCAGCCCGGGTCAGCTCACCAAACATGCAAGCCACTATGCCGGGGCCACGTGTGATCAGCCCAGTGTGGTGAGAGACACCTCCCACAACCGCTCGGCCGTCTCGGGGTTGAGCGCGTACGGCGCGACGCCCGAGAACTCGCCTGGTTGACGCGTCTTGGCCTCGTTGCTGTCTTCGAAGTACTTGCCGCCGACACCGTCCAACTCCGGCGAGGTCGCGACGTAGATGGACGTGGCCGCGCCTTGAGCAGGCGTCTTGCGGAACATCGAGCCGCCGACCTCGCTGCGCAGACGCTCGAGCTCCGACTCGGGCATATGCCGTTGCAGGTTGGTCGCGATGGAGCCGGGGTGCAGGGCGTTCGCGAAGATGCCGGCGTCCGCCCAGCGCCGCGTGGCCTCGACGGCGAACAGGATGTTGGCCGTCTTGGACTGGCCGTAGCCAAGCCACGGTGTGTACTCACGCCACTGGAAGTGGATGTCGTCGAACACGATCGGCGAGAACAGGTGTCCGCTGGAGGCCACGGACACGATGCGCGCACCGTCAGCGGCGGCGAGGGCTGGGTAGAGCCCGGTGGCCAGGGCGAAGTGGCCGAGGTGGTTGGTGGCGAACTGCAGTTCCCAGCCTTCGGCCGTGCGGGTGAGCGGCGGCGCCATCACACCCGCGTTGTTGATAAGGATGTGCAGCGGGCCTTCCCACGCGTCGACGAGGGCTTTGACGGAGGCCTGCGACGACAGGTCAAGCGGGGCGACGTGGGCCTTGATCTCGTCGGCGACTCTCTGCCCCGCGTTGACGTCGCGAGCGGCGATGGTCACCTCTGCGCCTGCGTTGGCGAGTACGCGTGCGGTCTCGGTGCCGATACCGGACGCGCCGCCAGTGACGATCGCGCGCTTGCCGGTGAGGTCGACTCCGGCGATGACTTCGTCGGCGGTGCTGGTCTTGTCGAATGACATGGTGTCGGTGTCCTTGCCAGTAGAATCTGAAACGGAGGAACCTCCGCTACGACTCCAGGTTATGCGGAGGCGCCTCCGTTTGCAACTCGCTGAAGGAGGCCCAGTGGCGGCGCGACCCATGCGCGCGGACGCGCAGCGCAACCGAGACCGGCTGATCGAGGCCGCTGTACGAGCGTTTTCGCACGACGGCCCCGAGGTGACGCTGGAAGCGATCGCCAAGGACGCCGGAGTGGGGATCGGCACGCTCTACCGGCACTTCCCCACCCGGGAAGCGCTTGTCGACGCGGCCTACCGGAACGAGTTGACCAAGCTGATCGACGCGGCCCCGGACCTACTGTCGGCGATGGAACCCGACGTGGCGCTGCGCACGTGGATGGACCACTTTGTGGCGTACATGACTACGAAGCAGGGGATGGGTGACGCACTGAAGGCGCTGATCGCGTCCGGCGGGAACCCGTTCAAGGACAGCCGTGAACGTCTGATGCAAGCGCTACGCCAGTTGCTGGACGCCAGCGTCGACGCGGGCAAGATCCGCGCGGACATCGACGCCTGGGACATGCTGGTCAGCCTCAGCGGCGTCGCGCTCGCTGGTGAGCAGGCCAAGCATGAGCAGATCGGCCGCCTGCTCGACCTGCTCATGGACGGCCTGCGCTACCGCTCCTGACCTGGGCAAACCGCGGAACTGTCGTACCCTCACGGTAACGTTGAAATTAGGGGTTCCCCCATGGGAATTGGTGTTGCGGTGAAGCGTGCCTTGGGGCGGAATGGTTACCGCCCCGTGGTGGCGCCGAGGTGTGGCTCCAGCTCACGCAGCAACGCGTGCTTCGGCCGCGCGCCCACCATCGAATGCACCAGCTCACCGTCGCGGTACAAGTTCAGCGTCGGCGCGCCCATGATCCGCTGGGACCGGGCCGTTTCCACCGCCGTGTCCACGTCCACCTTCACGATCTGCACGACCTCAGCGAGCTCGGTCTCCAACTCCGCCAGCACCGGCCCGATCATCCGGCACGGCGGGCACCACGTCGCCCAGAAGTAGACGAGCACCGGCCGTTCTGCTGAGGCCAGGTGGGCGGTGAACGTCGAGTCCGTCAACGCGAGCATGGGCGTTTCCTCTCCGAGACTGTTTCCAACTGCGCCGCCAGCCGGTCGCGGATCTCGCTGAGCCGCGCTATGCCCGCGTTGAGCTCGGCCAGTTTGCGGCGGTAGACCTCGATCGACGCCGGGCAGACGTCTCCGGCGGCGTGCCCGGCCCGCAGGCATTCGACGAACGGGCGGGTTTCCTCCAGTGCGAAGCCGATCTCGAGCAACGAGCGGATTTCCTGGACGAGCCGCAGGTCGTTCTCGTCGTACTCCCGGTGCCCGTTCGCCGCTCGTCTGGCCGGCAGCAGGCCCTGGGCTTCGTAGTACCGCAGTGACCGTGTGCTCGTGCCCGCGCGCTGGGCCAGCTCGCCGATCCGCATCATGTCCTCCACGCTAGGCCTTGACACCGGCGTCAAGTCCAGGATGCGTACTCTTGGTCAGTGCTCGTTCTCGCCCTTGACACCGCCACACCCGCGGTCACCGCTGGTGTCGTCGACTTCGACCACGAAGGTCTGGCCCGCACGCTGGCCAGCCGGGTCACGGTCGACGCCCGCGCGCACGGCGAGCTGCTGACCCCGCACACCAAGGAGGCGCTGGCGGAGGCCGGGCTGGACTACGCCGACCTGGACGCCGTGGTGTGCGGTTCGGGCCCAGGGCCGTTCACCGGCCTGCGGGCCGGCATGGTCACCGCGGCTGCCGTCGGCCAAGCGCTTGCCAAGCCCGTCTACCCGGTGTCGACGCTCGACGCCATCGCCGCCGACTTCCCCGAGGTCCACCGACTTCTCGTGGTCACGGACGCCCGTCGCAAAGAGGTCTACTGGGCGCGCTACGAGAACGGCCACCGCGTGCAGGGCCCGGACGTGAGCAAGCCGGCCGAACTCGAGGACGTCGAAGCCGACCTCGTGGTCGGGGCGCAGTTGCTGCAACGGTCCGTCGAACCTGCGTCGCCGAGCCCGGCAGGCCTTGTCATGGCAGCCTCGCATCTGTTCGGACAGACGCCACCCCCGCTCACTCCGCTCTACCTGCGCAGGCCGGACGCTGTCGAGCCAGGTGCTCGCAAGCGGGTGAGCCGGGCGTGACCGTCCGACTCGCCGCACTGCGCACCGAGGACCTGCCGAGGTGCGCTGAGCTGGAGAAACTGCTCTTCCCGGGTGAGGACCCGTGGAGTGTGCAGGCTTTCCAGTACGAGTTGGAGAACGGCAACTACTACATCGGCGCGCACGTGGACCCTGACGGGTTGGTCGGCTACGCGGGCATTTCCGAGCTCGGCGGCCCGGGCAACTACGAGTGCGAAGTGCACACCATCGGTGTGGACCCCGAATTCCAGGGCAAGGGCATCGGCAAGGCGTTGCTGCGCGACTTGCTCGACCGCGCGGATCAGTTGCACGCACCCGTCTTCCTCGAGGTGCGGACCGACAATGTGCCCGCGATCAGCCTCTACGAGGCGCACGGCTTCGAACGGATCGGTCTGCGCAGGCGGTACTACCAGCCGTCCGGCGCGGACGCGTACACCATGGCAAGGCCGGGGAGACCCCAGTGAGTGAATACAGTGAGTGACAAGATAATTCTCGGCATCGAGAGCTCCTGCGACGAGACCGGCGTCGGCATCGTCCGGCTCGGTTCCACCGGCGAGATCACCCTGCTCGCCGACCAGGTCGCGTCCAGTGTGGACCAGCACGCCCGGTTCGGCGGTGTGGTACCGGAAGTCGCCAGCCGCGCCCACCTCGAGGCGATGGTGCCGACCATGGACCGCGCACTGGACGAGGCCGGAATAAGCCTGTCCAATGTGGACGCGATCGCGGTGACGTGCGGTCCTGGTCTGGCAGGCGCGTTGCTTGTCGGTGTGTCCGCGGCGAAGGCCTACGCCGCCGCGTTGGACGTTCCGTTGTACGGCGTGAACCACCTTGCCGGACATGTGGCCGCGGATACCTTGCAGCACGGGGCTTTGCCGTCGGAGTGCCTGGCATTGCTGGTGTCCGGTGGGCACACGCAGTTGCTGAAGGTCGAGGACCTGGCCGGCAAGATCACCGAGATCGGCTCGACCATCGACGACGCCGCAGGCGAGGCGTACGACAAGGTGGCCCGGATCATCGGCCTGCCCTATCCCGGCGGCCCGCCCATCGACAAGGCGGCCAAGCAGGGCGACCCGAACGCGATCAAGTTCCCGCGTGGCCTGACCGGTCCGCGTGACCCGAAGTTCGACTTCTCGTTCTCCGGGTTGAAGACCGCGGTCGCGCGCTGGGTCGAGGGGCAGGAAGCGGACGGCAAGCCGATCCCGGTCGACGACGTCTGCGCGTCCTTCCAGGAGTCCGTCGCGGACGTGTTGACTGCCAAGGCTGTTCGCGCGGCGACCGAACTCGGCATCGGCACGCTCGTGATCTCCGGTGGTGTCGCGGCGAACTCACGGCTGTCCGGCCTGGCGCGGGAACGCTGCGCGCAAGCCGGGATCGAGCTGCGTGTGCCTCGACCCCGGCTGTGCACCGACAACGGCGCGATGATCGCCGCGTTGGGCGCGCACCTCGTCGCTGCCGGTGTCCGTCCTTCATCTCTTGAACTGCCAACGGATCCAGGTCTGCCCGTCGACACGGTGTACGTCTAGCGCCAGAACGACGGGCGGACGTCCACATCGTCGGCGTTGACGAACATGATCCGGTGTCCGAACTGGATCTGCAGGTACTTCGTCTTGCCCCGGACCACGGTGTGGTTCGCGGGATCGAAGGTGGTCGCCCAGTAGTACTCGGACTGCAGAGCCTGGCCGAGCGAGTACCGCTCACCCGCGGAGAACGTGTACTGCAGCGGAGCCAGGGCCTGTGGCGTGATGTGCGCCGGGTACGCCGCGGCTTCCGGATATGCCCTGCCGTACACCGGAACTGTGGCTTTGCCCTGCTTCGGCGTCACCACGAACCCGACGCCACCAACGGCGTTCGGCGCCTTGCGCGGGTTGTGGAACCAGCCCTTCTGGCCCAGGTACCAGATCGCGGTCCAGTCGCCACGCACTTCGGCGACCGCGTACTGCTGACCGGTTTCCACCCGGCTGCTGTGGTCGGAGATCTCCATCGTGCCCGGTGATCCGTCCGGCCGCAGACCAGGGTCCTTGAGCAGCGGGGAATTCGCGTCCGGCGCGGTGTGCAGGATGACCGAAGTGGACCCACGCGGCGTGCACGGCTCACCGGCCTTGACACAGCCGATGAAGGCGGGCTTGTTGGTCGCGAAGTCCGGCTTGATCGTGACAAGGCCGAGGTTGCCGGTGGACCGGAACGGCGCGCCGAGCAGGTCGAAGTAGTGCGCCCAGTCCCAGTAGGGGCCCGGGTCCCAGTGCATTCCGCGTACCGTCGCTGGAGTCGTGCCGGGAACGTTGTCGTGGCCGATGATGTGCGCGCGGTCCAGCGGAATCCGGTACTTCGCCGCCAGATAGCGGACCAATTTCGCGGACGAGCGGTACATCGCCTCGGTGTACCAGGTGCCGAGCTTGGCGAAGCCTTCGTGCTCGAGGCCGATCGACTTGGCGTTGATGAACCAGTTTCCCGCCTGCCAGGCCACGTCCTTGGCCTTCACGTGCTGGGCCACGTGCCCGTCGGCCGACCGCAGGGAGTACTGCCAGCTCACGTACGTCGGGTCCTGGACCATCTTGAGCACGCCGTCCCACTGGCCCTCGGTGTCGTGGATGACGATGTACTTGATCTCCTGCGACTCCGGCCGGTTGGCCTTGTCGTGGTTGCCGTAGTCGTTGTCGGGAAGCTCTTGGTACGGCGCGGGAATCCACTCGCAGGCCAGGGTGCGGGGACACTCCGTGTTGTCCGAAGAGGACTTGCGCAGGCCCAGCTTGTCGAGCTGCTGCTTGTTCGGCTGCACGGAGGTCGCCGCCAGCTTCACGCGTTGCCCGTCGTCGGTGACCCGCTCGACGCCTTGGTTGATGGTCGCGAAGACCTCATCCGCGAAGGTTGCGGCGGACCCCGTGTCACCGGCGCCCCCGTAACGCGCCACGGCGCCGTACCAGTCGGCCGCGTTGTCGCCGACGGCACCGATTTCCTTCTGGTACTTGGCAAGCAGGGCCGCGCCGCCGCGGATATTCTGCTTGGCGTCGGCCCGCAGGTCCTCAGTGGATACACCGGTCAGTGCTGCCGCGTTGTTGACAGTCTGCAGCTTCGGCAGTTGCTCGACCGGCGGTCCGGGCTCCGGGTCCAGCCGCGGACGCGAGTCGTCACCGCGAGGGTCTTCGGTGCCCTCGTCGTGGTGTGTGCCGCCGGTGTTCGCAGTACGCACGTCAGTCAGGTGCATTGGGCCGTAACCGGCGCTGGTGCTCGGGGTCCCGGCATTGGCGTCCCACCGGGACTCCAGGTAGGACACTCCCAGCAGCACGCTTTCCGGCACACCGAATTCGGCCGCGGCCGCGCGGAAATCACGCTGCCGCGCCTGATCGGCTGGTTCGGCACTGGCCGGGGTCACGCCGAGCACGAGCCCGGTGACCGTGGCCAGGATGAGGGCAGGACGCATGACGGTTTCTCCCCTTGTTAAGGTCATGCTTACTCTGCGGCCAGGCGCCCTGCCCGTCAATAAGTTGCGTCCAATCAGCCTAGTTGGTGGCTGACTTACGCCGGGTGCAGACTCCGATCGCGATCAGCGACCACGAAGCTGGCAGCGGTGGTCGCCTCGGCGCCCGGCTGCCGCACGTACGGCAGGATCCGATAGTCGGCCCGAAGCTCGTCGGCGGTGAACTTGGTCCGGATGTACCCGCGCCGGTTCTTGTGGAACTTGACGTGCGGGTTCTCCGCGAGCACCCCGGCATTCGGGTCGTCGTTGCCGTCACCGCCACTGGTGATGGACGTGGTGACGAACTCGGTGGCGAGTCCCCGCGAGGTGGGGTCGGTGTAGTCCGACTTGGTCTCCGCCGCCCAGTGCCGGTGCACGTCACCGGTCAGCACAACGCCGTTGCGGGTCTTGCCAAGGCCTTCGGCGATCCTGTCCCGGTTGGCCTTGTAGCCGTCCCATGCGTCCATGTTGTAGCCCTGGTTCACGCCGGGCGTGAGGTCGATCTGGGAGAAGAACACCTGCTGCCCCAGCACATCCCAGCGAGCCCGCGAGCGCCGCAGCCCGTCGAGCAGCCACCGCTCCTGTTCCTCGCCGGTGATCGACCGCGTCGGCTCGAGCCGCGCGTCGCAGTTCGGCTTGACGCCGTCGCCGCAAGCCTGGTCGTCGCGGTACTGCCGGGTGTCGAGCATGTGGAAGTTGATCAGCCCGCCCCACTGCAGCCGCCGGTAGAGCTGCATGTCGATGCCACGTGGCCGGGCGGTGCGCCGCAGCGGCATGTTCTCGTAGTACGCCTGGAAAGCGTTCTTCCGGCGCTCAAGGAAGTTCGGGTCCGGCTGCTCAGGAACCTCGTCAGCCCAGTTGTTCTCGGTCTCATGATCGTCCCAGACCACTAGCCACGGCGCGGTCGCGTGCGCGAGCTGAAGGTCCGGGTCGGTCTTGTACTGCGCGTGCCGCAGCCGGTAGTTCTCCAGCGTACGAGTCTCCGGGCCGAGCACCTGCCGCACATCGTTGGCACCAGCGGCATATTCGTACTGGTAGTCACCAAGGTGCAGGATCAACCCGGGCTCGTCCTCGGCAAGCCGCTTGTACGCGGTGAAGTGCCCGGCGCCGAAGTGGCTGCAGGACGCGAAACACATCGTCAGATCGGTCCGGGTGATGCCGGGAGCGGGAGCGGTGCGAGTCCGCCCGGCCTCCGAAATGTGGCCCTGTGTACGGAATCGGTAGAAGTACTCCGAGCCCGGCCGCAGGCCCTCGACCTCGACGTGCACGCTGTGCGCCGACTGTGGCCGGGCGAGCTCCACACCACGCCGGACAGTTCTGCGGAACCCCTCGTCGGTCGCGATCTCCCACTCAACGAAGTAAGCACGATCCGGCATCCCGCCAAGACCGTTGTCCGCCAACGGATTCTGCGCCAACCGCGTCCACAGCACGACGCTGTCGTGATACGGGTCGCCGGACGCGACACCGAGCGTGAACGGGTCCGTGAGCTTGTCAGCGGACGCACTCGCCTGCGTGGATCCCAGTGCTGTCAAACCTAAAGCCGCTGCGCCGCCGAGGAGCACCGAGCGGCGTGAGGGTGTGGTGGGGACGGACACAGTACCTCCCAGTTCGGGGTCTACTGGATCGTCACCCTCACCCGGGAGTACGAAGGCCATCCCAAGATCGGGTTATCCGGGGATGAACAATCCGGATCCCGTCCTGGGTTGTCAACAATTCACCGCCGGATGGCGTAGTCGCCGAGCGCCGGCTCCAATGCGCTGAACGCGACACGTGCGTGCTCGGCGACGGTTCTCGCTATGTCGGCGTTGTCGTGACCTTCGAGCGTGTGCCGCACAGTCTCGTCGAACAGCAACCTGAGTACGCCGATCAACTGGATGGCGGCGACTCTGGGCAGGATGTCGTCCGGCTCGGCGCCGGTCTCGCTCGCCAGCGTGCCGGCGAGTGCTTTTTCGCGATCGTCGTGGAACTCCCGCAGGCGTGCCACCAACGCCGGGCTGTCCATGATCATTCGAGCGAACACCGGGCCGGAGAAGCCGATGACCGGATCGTGTTCGGCGACCGCGGCGAGGTAGGAACGGCGCAACGCGGCCAGAGCCGACTCGCCGGGCGCGCGCTCCTCGACGGTCTTGGCGGGTTGCCGTACGAACTCGTCGTGCATGTCGAGCGCGAGGTCTTCCTTGCGCGGGAAGTAGTTGGTGACGGTCATCTTGGCGACCTGCGCGGCGGCCGCCACCTCGGCGATGGTCACGTTGTCGAAGCCGCGTTCGAGGAACAGCCTCGTGGCCTCGTTGGAGATGCTTTCCCTGGTCTGGCGCTTCTTCATGGCCCGGAGGCCGGTCTGTGCCCTGCTCACGACCTCACTATACATAGGTTCGGCCAAAATTTATGCTTGACATATTTATAGGTCGGACATAAGTTTAGGTCCAGTCAGGCAGAAAGGAGCCGCGCATGCCTCGCAGTACTGGACCGGTCCTGCCGAACCGGCGTGATCGAGTGCAGCCCCCGCCCAGGCGGCAGCCGGTGCCCATGCCGCACCACCGGCCCCGCCGGATCCCTGGCCGTCGCTGAAAGGAATCTGTTGGACCACCTCACCAAGTTCCCGCTGCTGACCGCCGAGCAGGAAGTGCGGCTCGGCGCACGCATCGAGGCCGCGACGCTGGCGCAGCAGGACACCGGCCTGACCGAAGCCGAGCGGAACAGGATCGTCGCCGACGGCAGGCGCGCCAAGGAACACATGATCAAGGCGAATCTGAGACTGGTCGTCTCGATCGCCCGGCGCTACAGCGGACTGCCGCTGGTGGACCTGATCCAGGAAGGAACGATCGGCCTGATCAGAGCCGTGGAGAAGTTCGACCACCGCAGAGGACTGAAGTTCTCCACCTACGCGGTGTGGTGGATCAAACAGGGCATCGGGCGGGCGCTGGCCGACCAGAGCCGGACGATCCGGCTGCCCGTCCACCTCGTCACCGTGCTCAACGCGGTGACAAGGGCCCGCCGGGTTCTCATGGTCGAGCTCGGCCGGGAACCCACCGCCGCCGAGCTCGCGACCCGGCTCGACCTGCCGGTGCAGAAGGTCGAACTGGTGCTGCGGCAAGAGAAAGAACCGCTGTCGCTGCACACCCCGCTTGGCGACGACCTCGAGCTGGGCAACCTGATCGCCGATGCCGCACCGGATCCGTCGTCCCTGGTCGCTGCCGCGATGCTGCGGCAGGACGTGGACCGTGTACTGAAGACACTGTCCGAAAGAGAGGCTGAGGTGATCGCGCTGCGGTTCGGCCTGAACGACGACCAGCCCCGCACGCTGGATGAGATCGGCACCCACTTCGGCCTGACGCGTGAACGCATCCGGCAGATCGAAGCCAAGGGAATGGCGAAACTCCGCCGCTCCCGCGAACTGGCGGATCTCGTCGCCTGACAGGCCCTTCGCTTGTCACGAATGGACGAGGAGTGAGCATGACGTGACAGACAACCTTGCCACCAAAGAGAAACGGCGCCCCTCGCGAGGGGCGCCGTTCTGCTTGGTACAGCTCAGTGGCCGTGGCCATGTCCGTGACCGTGTCCGGCCGCGGGTGGCTCTTCTTCCTTCTTCTCCACGACCGAGCTCTCGGTGGTCAAGACCATGCGGGCGATGGACGCCGCGTTGGTCACTGCCGAGCGGGTGACCTTGACCGGGTCGATGATGCCTTCGGCGACGAGGTCGCCGTAGGTCAGCTTGGCCGCGTTGAGGCCGTGGCCCCAGTCGCCCTCGCGGACGCGGTGCACCACGACCGCGCCTTCGAGACCGGCGTTGCTGGCGATCCAGTGCAGCGGAGCGGTCAGCGCCTCGCGCACGATGGCGACACCGGTCGCTTCGTCACCGGTCAGGCCGAGGTTGCCCTCGAGTTCCTTGGCCGCGTGCACGATCGCCGAGCCGCCGCCGGGCACGATGCCTTCCTCGACCGCTGCCTTCGTCGCCGCCACCGCGTCTTCGATGCGGTGCTTGCGCTCGTTCAGCTCGGTCTCGGTTGCCGCACCGACCCGGATCACCGCGACGCCGCCTGCCAGCTTGGCCAGGCGCTCCTGCAGCTTCTCCCGGTCCCAGTCCGAATCGGACGCTTCGATCTCCTTGCGGAGCTGCTCGATGCGGGCCTGGACCTCGGCCTTGTCGCCACGGCCCTCGACGATCGTGGTCTCGTCCTTGGTCACCACGATCCGCCGGGCCGAGCCCAGCACGTCGAGGCCGACCTCGGCGAGCTTCATGCCGATCTCGCTGGAGATCACCTGGCCGCCGGTGACGAACGCCAGGTCGTCGAGGAACGCCTTGCGGCGGTCACCGAAGAACGGCGCCTTCACGGCAACGGCCTTGATCGTCTTGCGAACCGAGTTGACCACCAGGGTGGACAGGGCTTCGCCCTCGATGTCCTCGGCGACGATCAGCACCGGCTTGCCTGCCTGGACGATCTTCTCCAGGATCGGCAGCAGGTCCGCCAGCGCGGAGATCTTCTCCCGGTACAGCAGGATGAAGGCGTCCTCGAGGACAGCTTCCTGCGCCTCGAGGTCGGTCGCGAAGTGCGCCGAGATGTAGCCCTTGTCGAACTGCACACCCTCGGTGATGACGAGCTCGGTGGCCAGCGTGGAGGACTCCTCCACGGTGATCACGCCGTCCTCGCCGACCTTCTCGATGGCCTCGCCGAGCAGCGCGCCGATCGACGCGTCCCGCGAGGTGACCGTGCCGACCTGGGCGATGTTGTCGCGGCCCTTGATCGGGGTGGCCTTGGCGAGCAGCACCTCGACGACCTTGTCCACGGCCGCCTGGATGCCACGGCCGAGCGCGGTCGGGTTCGCACCCGCCGCGATGTTGCGCATCCCGACCCGCACGAGGGCCTGGGCGAGCACGGTCGCGGTGGTGGTGCCGTCACCGGCCACATCGTTGGTCTTGGTGGCCACGCTCTTGGCGAGCTGCGCACCCAGGTTCTCGAACGAGTCGTCCAGCTCGATCTCGCGTGCCACGGTGACACCGTCGAGCGTCACGGTCGGGCCGCCGAACTTCTTGGCGAGCACGACGTGCCGTCCGCGCGGGCCCAGAGTCACCTTGACCGCGTCGGCCAGCTTGTTGACCCCGCGCTCGAGTGCCCGACGAGCGTCCTCGTCGAAGCTGATCTGCTTGGGCATTTACAACCTCTCTATATGACAAACACCCCGGAAGCCCCGGTGAAGGGGCCGCCGGGGCGCTTGACGTTGAGTGGCAGGTCGTCAGTTGATGACGGCCAGCACGTCGCGGGCGGAGAGGATCAGGTACTCCTCGCCGTTGTACTTGACCTCGGTGCCGCCGTACTTCGAGTAGATGACGACGTCGCCGACGCTGACGTCCAGCGGGACGCGGTTGCCGTTGTCGTCGATGCGGCCCGGGCCGACGGCCAGGACCTTGCCCTCCTGGGGCTTCTCCTTGGCGGTGTCCGGGATGACAAGACCGGACGCGGTCGTCGCCTCGGCCTCGCTGGCCTGAACGACGATCTTGTCCTCGAGCGGTTTGATGTTCACGCTCACGGGTGTGACCTCCATGGGTCTTCCAAAGCGTTGGCAGGTACCTACAGCGGCTCCTGGCCACCCCGCCGTCGCGGGTGCCGGGGCGGTGTCGGGTGCCGTGCAACTAGCACTCTACCCAGTCGAGTGCCAATGCTTCAACGAGGCCCCGGGCACTCGGTGGCCGGGGTGTCCGGCCGACCGTCCCACCCGGGCAATTCGGGCCAGGTAGTGGCATTCTCCGAAATCCTGCGAATCGGCACACCGCTGGTTATGCTCCCGCCACAAGGGTGGGATTCACGGCTGGGGACGGGGAATGAGCTATCCGCAGGGGCCGCAGTACGGCGGCTATCAACAGCAACCGCAACCAGGCGGTTACCCGCAGCAACAGGGCTATCCGCCACAGCCGGGATATCCCCCGCAATATCCGCCACCCCAAAAGAACAACAACGCGTTGGTAATCGTGCTCGCCGGTGTCGCCGCGGCCGCCGTGATCGCGTTGGTGCTCGTTCTTGTGCTGTCCGGAAAAGACGACGAGGGCAGTGGCGCCCCGGCGAGCAGCCAGGAAGCGCGGCCACCCGGCGCACCCGAGGTCTCCATTCCAGGGCCCAACGCGAGCAGGCCGAACAGGCCCAGCGGGAACAACAGGCCGAGCAGCGGCAGCGGCACCGGCGCGCCAAGCGCGGACGCCCTGGCCCGCACGGCGGCGGACGCCATCACCCGCCGCTCGACCAGAGAGGTCGACATGTTCGCGTGCACCAGCACCGCGGCCAGCGAGCTCAAGCGGGAGATGTCACGGCTGCCTGCGGGCTCGACCGCGACGGTCGAGGACGTCCAGGAGTCTGGCTCGACCGCACAGGCCAGGATCAAACTGGACATGAGCGGCCAGACCCAGACCATCACGCTGGAGATGCGCGAGTCCAACTCGAAGTGGTGCGCGAGCGGCATCTGACAACGGCGACTAGTCGGGCGCGGCGAACTGGTCAAGCGCGGTGATCATCGCTCCGGAACTGTCGTACCCCCGGAGTAACGTGAAAATCAGGGGTTCCCCCGACGGAATTGTTGTTGCGATGGCGCATGACCGCAGGTCGGTCAAGCAGCTTGTCCACTGTAGACATACGAACGGCGCCCCGGTGGGCGCCGTTTCGTGGATTCAGTTGTCTTGAGGGAAGCGGGTCATGTGCCCGCGCCGACGAAACTTCGTTTGCGGGACTTGATGATGTTGTCTCGTTCGGACTCGGAGAGCCCGCCCCATATCCCGTACGGCTCGTGTACCGCGAGTGCGTGTCTCCGGCACAGTTCCAGGACGGGGCAGGCGCGGCAGATCGCTTTCGCCCGCGCCTCCCGCCTGCTGCGTGCCGGTCCCCGCTCGCCGTCAGGGTGGAAGAAGAAGGCGCTGTCCATACCGCGACAGCTACCTTCCAGCTGCCAGTCCCATACGTCCGCGTTGGGGCCGGGAAGCCTGCGCGTATCCGCCATCGTGGCCCGCCTCCTCGTTGCAGTGGAGAGGACGTCAGTACTCCATTCGGTCCAACGAAGGCGACAGTAGAACCGCGCCAATACTTGTTCAAGGGTGATCACCTAGAGATCACCCAATCCAGTAACCGGTCCACTACGCACAGCGCAGGGTCACCTCGTCGGTGCACAGCGTCGCGAGGAAACGATCACTCCGTCGGAATTTCGACGTACCTATGCGTTACCGACGATGAGTCCGCTGTGTCCAGAGAGCTCAGGTTGCCGCGCGCGAGGTCCGGCTTGACGATGAACAGCGTGGCGACGGGGCCGGATTCCATGCTCGGCATCACCCTGCAGGGGGAGGTGCCCGAACCGTCATTGCCGGTGGCAGCCGTGGCGCGCCGGCTCGGCGTCGCGCCGGCGACCCTGCGGACGTGGGATCGGCGGTACGGCCTTGGCCCGCGTGACCACACCACGGGCAGGCACCGGCGCTATAGCCCGGACGACGTCGCCCGCCTCGAACTCATGCAGCGCGCCCTACTAAGAGGTGCGTCGCCTGCCGAAGCCGCCGAGTACGCGCTCAAAGCCCACGCCGAGCCCGACATGCCCAAGCCGAAGCCTGTCGAGGAAGTCCCGGACGATTCCACGTTGGCCAAAGGTCTCGGCCGGGCGGCGCTCGCGATGGACACCTTGAGCGTGCAGCAGCTGCTCATCGAGGCCATCGAGGCTGATGGCGTGGTCGCGTGCTGGGACCGGGTGGTGCGGCCGGTGCTGACCGCGGTCGCTGGACGGTGGGCGCACTCGGGTGCGTGCGTCGAGGTGGAGCACCTGCTCAACGAATGTGTCCTGGCAGCGATGATCGCGGCGACCCCGCTGCTGACCCAGGCCCGCAACCCCCGGCCGGTATTACTGTCGTGTGCTCCCGAGGAGCGGCACAGCTTGCCGCTGTATGTACTGCGCGCCGCGCTCGCTCGCCGGGAGGTCGGCACCCAGATGCTCGGCGCCGCGCTCCCGGCCGACGCGCTCGCCTCGGCTGTCCGCCGGACGGCTCCGGCCGCGATAGTCCTCTGGGCCCAACTTCCGCGTTACGGCGATCCGACGGTGTTCGAACGGGTGCCCAGGACCCGGCAGAAGACCAGGATGTTCGGATGCGGTCCGGGGTGGGCCGCGGTCCAGTTGCCCGACCAGGTACAACGGCTCGACGCGTTGGCCGAGGCGGTCGACCAGATACCCAGCGCGCCGTACCGACTGGTGTGGAGGCAACGCGCCGGCTCGTCTCGGCCAACCCGCAGGCGAACGTCATCGTGTTCGGAGCGCCGGACGACGCGGGCAGCATCGCCGCCGCGATCGCCGGTGGAGCCCGTGGTTACCTGCGCTGGGACGCCTCGCGTCCCGAGTTGGTCGCCGCACTGGCCCACACCCTGGCCAGCACCTCGGTGCCCGCGCCGCGTCAGCCCTCGGACCCGGGTGTCCAGCTGACCGACCGCGAGCTGCAGGTGCTGCGTGGGATGAGCCAGGGCAAGAGCAACGGCCAGATCGGCCGTGAGCTCTACCTGTCCGAAGACACTGTGAAGACCCACGCTCGGCGGCTGTTCCGCAAGCTGGGCGTGCGCGATCGTGCCCAAGCTGTCGCGCATGGTTTCCGCCGGGGTCTGGTTTCCTAGCGGCGGATCGACGACTATCTACAACGTGGTGCGGCCCGGGGGTTGGTGACCTCGGGCCGTTCCGCATGCCGGAAACGACAGTGACCGCAAGGCCGCGTAAGACACGTCGGTCCTCAGTGGTCGGATCCGACTACAAAGCCCCATCCGGCGGTTAGTCCGCTTGGGGGTGACCGGTACGGTGAGGAAGTTGTCACCGTGACGGGGGATACTCCGCGCACGGTGACGGTTACTGTCGGACGCCTACGAGTAACGCCAAGGCTGTTGTCTGCGATGACGAATTTGGGGGACGGACTGGACGCTTCAGTGAGCGCTGCCGTCGAGGGTGACCCTCAGGCGGTCGGTCGTGTATTGGCGTCCATACGTCCCCTCGTGGTGCGGTACTGCCGCGCACGGGTCGGTAGGCAGGAACGTTCATTCGCTTCGGCGGACGACGTCGCCCAGGAGGTGTGCCTCGCGGTACTCACAGCTCTGCCGAGCTACCGCGATCAAGGCAGGCCATTCCTGGCCTTTGTGTACGGCATCGCCGCGCACAAAGTGGCAGACGCTCATCGAGCGGCTGCGCGTAACCGTTCGGAGCCAGTGGCCGACGTACCTGACGAACCGGAAACCGACGCGGGTCCAGAACAACGGGCGATGCAAGGCGAGCTGACCAGGCGCATGAAGCAACTGTTGGACGTCCTGCCCGACAAACAACGCGAGATCGTGGTGCTGCGGGTGGTCGTGGGGCTGTCCGCGGAGGAGACCGCCGAAGCGGTGGGATCGACTCCAGGGGCCGTCCGGGTGGCCCAGCACCGCGCTTTGGCACGGCTACGAAAGACTCTGTCAGCGGAGGAGGTGGTCTGAATGGCCGACCGGCACGAAAGTGACGGCAGAGAGTCACCCGAGTCGCCGCAGACCGGCCGATCGGGTGACCATCACCCGGTCACCTCGGGCGCTATGTCCACGGAACGTGACGATACCCACGTTTCGACAGAAAATGAATACTTCTCGGCACTTGACCTTGAAGAGGCCGACGACCTGGCGCAGGTGCGCGCGGACGACGCGCTGCTTGACGCCCTTGCGGCCAAGACCAACGGTGATGCCGAGTCCGTGGACTTCGACGACGAGCAGCTCAACGCGCTGCTGCTCGCGTGGCGCCAGGATGTGGACAGTGTCCCCGTACCGGAGATCGTGGACACCAAGACCGCTGTGGCGACTGTCACCGCGGCACGATCGGCACGGAGACGCAGGCCACGAATGCTCGTCCCGGTCGCGGCGGCTGCCGCCGTGCTCGCGGTCGCGTTCGCTGGCGTAGGGATGGCTGCGCGGGAAGCCGAACCCGGCGACGCGCTCTGGGGTTTGAGCAAGGTCCTCTACGCGGATCACGCACGCTCGGTGGAAGCCGCCAAGTCCGTGCGCACCGACTTGAACGACGCACAGCAAGCACTGGAACAAGGCAAGATCAACGAGGCGAAGGACGCACTGGCCGCCGCGGGCAGCGCGCTGCCGGACGTCTCCAGCGAGGACGGCAAGGACGTGCTGCAGGCCGAGCACGAGTCCCTGCTCGAGCAGCTGACCATGGGGCCCTATCCGCCTCCGGTGACGTCGACGGTGCCCCGCTCCGACTCGTCCAAGCCGCCGGCGAGTTCCTCGTCGACGACTCCGACGCCGAGCTCTCCGCCATCGCAGCAGCCGTCGAACCCGTCGAACTCCGAGCCGCCGTCGTCCAGTTCGTCCTCGGGCAACCCGCCGAACTCGGGCAGCAACGGCAGCGGTGACCCCGGCAGCGGGCCGCCGCGCAGCGAGACGCCTGGTGACGGTGGCAGGCCTGGTGACGGCAGCGTCGGCACCGAGGCCGTGGAGCCGCAGACCAACACAGGTTCCTGAAAAGCAGACAAGTCAACCCTCGTGGGTGGTCACTCGAAACCGACTGACCACCCACGAGGGTTGACCCGTCTCTAGCGGGCGTTCTCCGACGCGGTCACGCCGTCCGCGTAGCCACGGCAGTACTCCCAGCTGACGTACGCGCCTGGGTCTGGATCGAACGCGGGCTCGTGCGGACGCATCCGGCCGTCGGTCAGCAGCTGCTCAAGGCTGGCCCGCAGCAAGGCCCAGTCGTGGTAGTGCGGCTCTTGGCACTCGCCGCAGTCCACGACCACGCCCTTGACCCCGCGGTGCTCCAGCAGGGCCTGGTAGACGGCCAGGTCGGACAGGTCGGTCAGCAGTTCGGCCCGCTCGTCCTCTCCCATCGGGTGCTCGACCTCGTCGTCGTGGTCGATGATGGCCCGGGCGGGGTCGTCCGGGTCGCCCGCGAAGGGGTCTGGGGGCAATGAGTCGTGCGGCACGGTCTCGCACGGTACCGGGCGGGCCAAGGGCCGTGTCCAGATACCATGAGGTGAACTCCTCTCGCCTGGGAAAACGCCAGGCGAGCGCATACATCAGGCGTAGGAAAGGCCAGCGACCACCATGACCAGCGAGCTCACCGCCCATCAGGTGCCGGGCAAGTTCGCGATGCTCGGCTTGACCTTCGACGACGTCCTGCTGCTGCCTGCCGCGTCCGATGTGGTGCCCAGCGAGGTTGACACCCAATCGAAGCTGTCTCGCAACATAACGTTGCGCGTTCCGCTCGCTTCGGCGGCGATGGACACGGTCACCGACGCGCGGATGGCCATCGCCATGGCCCGTCATGGCGGCATCGGCGTCCTGCAGCGCAACCTGCCGATCGACGTGCAGGCCACCCAGGTGGAGACGGTGAAGCGCTCCGAGGCGGGCATGGTGACCGATCCGGTGACGTGCTCGCCGGAGGACACGCTGGCCGAGGTGGACGCGATGTGTGCGCGCTACCGGATCTCCGGCCTGCCGGTCACCGACGCCGAGGGCGTGCTCGTCGGCATCATCACCAACCGCGACATGCGCTTCGAGGTGGATCACACCAAGAAGGTCAGCGAGGTGATGACCAAGGGGCCGCTGGTCACCGCCCAGGTCGGCGTCTCGGCCGAGCCCGCGCTGGGCCTGTTGCGCAGGCACAAGGTGGAGAAGCTGCCGATCATCGACGGCGCGGGCAAGCTGCGTGGCCTGATCACGGTGAAAGACTTCGTCAAGACCGAGCAGTACCCGCTGGCCACCAAGGACCCGGACGGCAGGTTGCTCTGCGGTGCGGCGATCGGCGTGGACGAGAACGCGCACAAGCGGGCGATGGCCCTGGTGGACGCGGGCGTCGACGTGATCATGGTGGACACCGCGCACGGACATCAGCGCAACGTCGTCGAAATGGTCGCCCGGCTGAAGAAGGAACTCGGCGATGTCGTGGACATCGTCGGCGGCAACGTGGCGACCCGGGCCGGCGCCCAGGCTTTGGTGGACGCGGGCGCCGACGGCGTGAAGGTCGGTGTCGGACCGGGCTCGATCTGTACGACGCGGGTGGTCGCGGGCGTTGGCGTGCCGCAGATCAGCGCGATCTACGAGGCTGCGCAAGCGTGCCGCGCCGCGGGCGTGCCTGTGATCGGCGACGGTGGCATCCAGTACTCCGGCGACATCGCCAAAGCGATCGCCTCGGGTGCTTCGACTGTCATGATCGGCGGCCTGCTCGCCGGAACGGCCGAGGCGCCCGGCGAAGTCATCCTGGTCAACGGCCAGCAGTTCAAGACGTACCGGGGAATGGGGTCGCTCGGCGCGATGCAGGCGCGCGGCGAGGGCAAGTCGTACTCCAAGGACCGGTACTTCCAGGACGACGTGCTGTCCGAGGACAAGCTTGTGCCCGAAGGCATCGAGGGACGCACGCCGTACCGCGGCCCGCTTGCCAACGTTGTCCACCAGCTCATCGGCGGACTGCGTGCGGCCATGGGCTACACGGGCTCGCACAGCATCGCCGAACTGCAGGAAGCTCAGCTCGTTCGAATCACCGCGGCAGGCCTGAAGGAAAGCCACCCGCACGACATCACGATGACCGTCGAAGCGCCCAACTACGTGAAGCGCTGAGGACGATGGCAGCAGGAGGACATCAAGTGCGGGACCTTGTCGAGATCGGCATGGGCCGGACGGCCCGGCGCGCCTACGAGCTTGACGACATCGAGATCGTGCCGTCGCGCCGGACGCGCTCGTCCAAGGACGTGTCCACGGCATGGCAGCTCGACGCGTACCGCTTCGAGATCCCGTTGGTCGCGCACCCGACCGACGCGATCGTCTCGCCGCGCACCGCGGTGGCGATCGGCGAACTCGGCGGCCTCGGCGTGATCAACGCGGAAGGTCTGTGGGCCCGTCACTCCAATGTGGACGATGTGCTCGACCGGCTCGTGGACGCCGCCGAACGGGCAAGCGAGACGTCCGACGTGACAAAGGTGTTGCAGGAACTGCACTCCGCGCCGATCCAGGCGGACCTGGTCGCGCAGTCGATCAAGGAGATCAGGGACTCCGGTGTCACGGTCGCTGCGCGGGTCAGCCCGCAGCGCGCGGGCGAGCTGACCCCGGATCTCGTTGCGGCAGGCGTGGAAATCCTGGTCGTGCAGGGCACGATCGTGTCGGCGGAGCACGTGGCCCGCGACGGGGAACCGTTGAACCTCAAGAAGTTCATCGAGGACCTCGACATCCCGGTAGTCGCCGGTGGCGTGCACGACTACCGCACCGCGATGCACCTCATGCGCACAGGCGCAGCGGGCGTCATCGTCGGCTACGGCTACAGCAGCGGCGTCACGTCAACGGACAGCGTGCTCGGCATCGGCGTGCCAATGGCAACCGCGATCGTCGACGCAGCGGCCGCACGCCGCGACTACCTCGACGAGACCGGCGGCCGGTACGTACACGTGCTCGCCGACGGTGGCATCGAGACCAGCGGCGACATCGCCAAGACCATCGCCTGCGGCGCCGACGCGGTCATGCTCGGCGCGCCGTTGGCCGCCGCGAGCGAGGCTCCAGGCGGCGGGTTGTACTGGACCGCTGCCGCGGCGCACCCGTCGTTGCCGCGCAGCCGCGTCGTCCCCGCCGCGGAGAGCGAGGTCGATCTGCGCAAGCTGCTGTTCGGCCCGTCCACCGACACCGATGGCATGCACAACCTCTTCGGCGCGCTGCGCAGGGCGATGGCCAAAACGGGATACTCGGACCTGAAGGAGTTCCAGAAGGTCGGCCTGACGATCCGCGGCTGACCCCATCAAGGTCGGGTCTGGCGAACAGGGACTGGCCCCATCAAGGCCGGGTCTGGCGATCAGAGGCTGAATCACTTGTCAAGCTGTGCGTCGATCATCCGCTGGATTTCCTCCCGGCCTGCGGCGCCCAGCGCGCCCGCGAGTGCGGCGGCGAGCTTCTCGAACTGGTCAGGAAAGGGAAGTTCGCCAAGCGCCGCACCGAGTTCAGCGACTGTCCACGGTGAACCATCGCGGCTTACTTGTGCGCCAGGAGACCAGCCGTTGTTGATCGTGACGGTGCAACCGTGCAGCCTTGGAACTGGATGGCCGCCTCGCTCGTTGCCGAGTTCGGAAGGCGCGCGGGGGGCGGCGCTGACCGCGGGAGCTTGTGCGCGAGGGACCGCACTGACCACCGGTACTTGTGCGCTGGGGCCGGTGCTGACCGCGGGTACCTGGGCGCTGGGGAGGGCGCCGGCCGCGGGAACTTGCCCGCGAGGGGCGGCGTCGACCGCGGGAACTTGCCCGCGAGGGGCGGCGTCGACCGTGGGTACTTGCGCGCTGGGGACGGTGCCGACCGCGGGTACCTGCGCGCGAGGGACCGCGCTGACCCCGAGTACCTGACCGGTCAGCGGGCAGTCCTCGGTAGCGAGATAGGCGGCGACCGGCGCGATCGCCTGAGGATCCGCGTTGACCCCTGGCACTTCGAGGGTGAGCCGGGTGCGGGCCATCGACGGCGAGATGCAGTTGACCCGCACGCCATGGCGGGCGAGTTCGAGCGCGTTGGAGATCGTCATCGCGGCGACGCCCGCGTTGGCAGCTGCGTAGTTCGCCTGTCCAGGCAACGGGTTCACGAGTCCGGAGCCGGATGAGGTGTTCACGATCGCCCGGTCGACACGGATTCCGGCCGCGTGCTGCGCTTGCCAATAGCGCGCTGCCCACCGGCTGACTGCGAACGTGCCCTTCAGCTTCACCGCGACCACGTCGTCGAACTGGCTCTCGGTCATGGTGGTCATGGCGCGGTCGGCCTTGATCGTGGCGTTGTTCACCACGACGTGCAGGTCCCCGAACGTGTCGATGGCTGTCTGAACCATGCGCTGGGCGCCGTCCCAGTCGCTGACGCTGTCGGTGTTCGCCACTGCCTCACCGCCGCGGGCAACGATCTCGTCGGCGACGGCGGCCGCGACTGCTGCGTCACCTCCCGTGCCGTCCGGCTCGACGCCCGGGTCGTTGACCACGACCTTCGCGCCTTCAGCGGCGAAGAACAGCGCTTCCGCACGTCCGATCCCGCGACCTGCGCCGGTGATGAGAACGACGCGTCCGGCCAGTGCTCCCATGATGCCCCCAATGCTGCACGAGATGAATAGATGCATCGAGTGTAGCAATTCATCGACTGTCGTATAGTCCTCGCGTGACTGAGGGGCGCCGAGAGCGCAAGAAGCAGCGCACACGCCAGGCGCTGATCGAGGCGGCTGTCGAGTTGTTCGAGGCCAAAGGCTTCCAGGACACGACAGTCGCCGAGATCGCGGAGGCTGCCGACGTCTCGACGAGGACGTTCTTCCTGCATTTCCCGACGAAGGAAGACGTGCTGCTCGCCAACGCCGAGTGGCGGTTTGACCTTGGCGTACAGGCAATCGCCGAGCGGAAGGCGGGTGAATCGGTTGCCGATGTGCTGCGGCGTGCGGCGCAGGAGATGATCACCGATGCCTGGCAGACCGATCTGCCCGACGGGCTCGCCGCGCTGCGGGCGCGCCTGATCGCGACCGTGCCCGCGCTCCAGGCGGGTCTGGCGCAGCGCTTGCTCACCGGGCAGGCCGTTCTGATCGACGCGGTGCACCAGTCGTTTTCCGATCAGCTCCCGGTGATCGACGCTGCCGCGCTGGTCGGTGGGGTCCTGGGTGCGATCAATGCCGCTGCCCTGGTCAGCCTGCAGCGGGGCGACGGACCTGACGATGTGCGTGCGGCGATGAGCCGTGCCCTGGAGTTGGCGCTCGGAACTCGTGAAATCGGGACGGGGTTGGGGTAACTGGGTGCTAGAAATCACCCAGACCTCTCCAAACCGACCTGGGGGTTGGCGTGCGCAAGATCGTGGTCCGTGGCGACGGCTTCGCCTTGGCTGAACTCGCCGATGGCGATCGCGAGTACCTCGATGAACACAGTGACAAGGCGTTCGACGTGGACCATGACGGACGCGACATGCCGATCCAGTATCCCGTCCACCGGCTGGCGATCACCGACGAGAGCGGCAGGGAGCTGCTCGGTCAGGTGACGTGGCACCCGGTCAGCTACGGGCCGTCCTATGGCTGCCTGGCGTGGAATTTCGGCCGGCACCTGCTGCCCAACAAACGTGGCAAGGGGATCGGCACCGCCGTGCTCAAGGCCCTTGTCCGGCACCTGTTCGCCACGACCGACGTCGACCGGATCGAGGGCAGTACGGACGTGACCAACGTGCGCGCGCAGAAATCCCTTGAAAAGGCGGGTTTCACCCGGGAAGGTGTGCTGCGCGGCGCACAGTTACGCGGGGGGAAACGCCAGGACATGATCAGCTACAGCCTGCTGCGGACGGACCCGATCCCGTGACCGCACGCGAGATCGTGGTGAAGGGTGACGGCTTCGCTCTCGCCAAGGTGCTGGACGGCGACAAGGACTTCCTGTCCGCGCGCCAAGACAGCGCCTTCGACCCGGACCGGGATGATCAGCCACCTCCGCTGGAGGTCTCTCGGGTAGTGGTGACCACGCCGGACGGCGTCGAACTGCTCGGTGACATGACCTGGCACCCGGTGGACTACGGGCCGTCAGTCCGGTCGCGGGCGTTCGACCTCGGTATCGGCTTGCTGCCCACGGTCCGGAAGCGCGGTATCGGCAGCGCGGCGACGCGGGCGCTGGCCCTCTACCTGTTCGAAACGACACCGGCCAACCGGGTCCAGGCGAGCACAGATATTACGAACATCCCAGCTCAGCGGGCATTGGAGAAGGCCGGGTTCACTCGCGAGGGCGTCGTGCGGGGCGCGCAGCTGCGGGGTGGTGAGCACCGTGATCTCGTCGCGTACAGCTTGCTCCGAACGGACGTTACTGGCGAGAAACTTACTCCTAGTCAGAACGCGTCCGCCGAACTAGATTCGAGGGATGGTTGACTACGACGTCATCGTCGTCGGCTCGGGTTTCGGTGGCAGCGTCGCCGCGCTCCGGCTGACCGAGAAGGGCTACCGCGTCGCCGTGATCGAGGCGGGCAGGCGGTTCGCCGACGACGAGTTCGCCAAGACCTCGTGGGACCTGCGCCGCTACCTGTGGGCGCCCGCGGTCGGGTGCTTCGGCATCCAGCGCATCCACCTGCTGCGGGACGTGATGGTGCTGGCCGGTGCGGGCGTCGGCGGGGGTTCGCTGGTCTACGCGAACACCCTCTACCGCCCGCTCGACCCGTTCTACCAGGACAAACAGTGGGCGCACATCACTGACTGGCGCGACGAGCTGGCGCCGCACTACGACCAGGCGAGCCGCATGCTCGGCGTTGTGACCAACCCGACCGTGACGGCATCCGACGAGGTCATGCAGAAGGTGGCCGCGGAGATGGGCGTCGCGGACTCGTACCACCCGACACCGGTCGGCGTGTACTTCGGCAAGCCGGGTGAGACGGTCGACGACCCGTTCTTCGGTGGCGCCGGGCCCGCGCGCACCGGCTGCACCGAGTGCGGCTCGTGCATGACCGGCTGCCGGGTGGGCGCCAAGAACACGTTGATGAAGAACTACCTGTACCTGGCCGAACAGGCCGGTGCCAAGATCATTCCGCTGACCACGGTCACGGGCCTCGCCGAGCGCGCGGACGGATCGTTCGAGGTCGCGATCCGCAAGACGGGAACGCGGTTCCGGCACACGCTGACCGCGTCGCATGTGGTGCTCGCGGCCGGCACGTGGGGGACGCAGCAGCTGCTGCACCAGATGCGCCGGTCCGGCGCGCTGCCCAGGCTTTCCGCCAGGCTCGGCGAGCTGACCAGGACGAACTCCGAGGCGATCGTCGGTGCGGCCCGGCTGAAGGTGGATCCCGCAAGGGATTTCAGCCACGGTGTCGCGATCACGTCGTCGATCCACCCGGACGCGAACACGCACATCGAGCCTGTGCGTTATGGCAAGGGCAGCAACGCGATGAGCCTGCTGCAGACGATCGCCACCGATGGCGCGTCCGACGTGCCACGTTGGAAACAAGCGCTGCGGTTCATGGTGAAACACCCGATCCAGACCGCGCGGTTGCTCAACGGATATCGGTGGAGCGAGCGGACGGTCATCCTGCTCGTGATGCAGTCGCTGGACAATTCGATCACGACCTATGTGGACAAGCGCGGAAAGTACACGTCCAAACAGGGCCACGGCGAACCCAATCCGTCCTTCATCCCCGCCGGTCATCAGGCGAACCAGTTGACCGCCAAGCACATCGGCGGGGTCGCGGGCGGAACGTGGGGCGAGATCTTCGATGTACCGCTCACCGCGCATTTCATCGGCGGCTGCCCGATCGGCGAGGATTCGTCGACCGGCGTGATCGACCCGTATCACCGGGTGCACAACTATCCTGGTCTGTCCGTTGTGGACGGGGCGGCGATCACGGCCAACCTGGGTGTCAACCCGTCACTGACCATCACCGCGCAGGCCGAGCGCGCATTCTCGTTGTGGCCCAACAAGGGCGAAGCCGATCCACGGCCGGACCAAAGATCACCGTATCGACGGATTGACGCGGTTGCGCCTAGGTCGCCCGCCGTGCCCGCATCGGCTCCGGGGGCGTTGCGGTAAAGGAGACTACTCATTTCGAGCGACATTTTGTAGTCTCACCTGGGCAGTTATGCATCTGACGACAATGTCGTGCAAAGAGTCGCCGGACGCCCGATGATGGAGATGTCGGGAGGAGTCGGGGATGATGGATCGGCGTGCATTTTTGCGGGCCGCGGGACTGGCCGGAGCCGGTACTGTTTTCGCGGGCTGTTCATCAACCGGAACAACGACGCCCGGCGGCCAGCCCACGACAACGTTGCCTCTGCCGCCGACCACGACGACGGTTATCGTCCCACCGCCCCCGCCGAACTGGGAATCCTTGCGCGCCAGGATCAGCGGCACACTTCTGCTGCCCGGCGAGAAGGACTTCGACACGGCACGGCAGGTCTACAACCCGCTGACCGACACACGCAAACCGGTCGCGATAGCGCGGTGCGAAACCCCGGAGGACGTCCAGGCCTGTGTCGCGCTCGCGGCCGAGTCGAAAGTCCCGATCGCGGCACGAAGCGGCGGGCACAGTTACGCGGGTTATTCGATCCCGGAATCGGGCCTGCAGGTCGACCTGTCGGAGATGAAGGCGATCACCGTCCGTCCAGACGGGACAGTGCGGATCGGAGCGGGTGCCCGGCTGACCGACGTCTACACCGAACTGGCCAAAGCGGGAAAGTGCCTGCCTGCCGGGTCCTGCCCGACTGTCGGGATCGCCGGGCTGACACT
The DNA here is from genome assembly GCF_900176515.1 of Kibdelosporangium aridum. Classification (GTDB taxonomy): domain Bacteria; phylum Actinomycetota; class Actinomycetes; order Mycobacteriales; family Pseudonocardiaceae; genus Kibdelosporangium; species Kibdelosporangium aridum. The sequence goes on along the minus strand of NZ_FWXV01000002.1, from coordinate 605,892 downwards.
GGGCGGTGGAATCGGTGTGCTGTCCCGCAAATTCGGCCTGACGTGTGACCGTCTCGACGCCGCATCCGTGGTCACGGCGGACAGCCGAATCGTCGAGGCCTCCGCGTCCGCGGGAGCCGACCTGTTCTGGGCATTGCGGGGCGGCGGTGGCGGGAATTTCGGAATCGTCACGGAATTCGTCTTCGGGACAGTTCCCGCGCCCGCGCTCACCGTGTTCACGATGCGATTCCCGGCCGGATCGACAACGGATGTCCTCGGCGCGTGGCAGCAGTGGATCGGCACGACGCCGCCCGAACTGTGGTCCAACATCATCGTCGTGGGCGGCGCCCAGGCGCCCTCCTGTGAGGTCAGCGGCTGCTTTGTCGGCTCGCCCGGTGAACTGAACGGCTTGCTCGCCGGGCTGAAGGTCCGGCCGTCTTCCCGTGTGGTGCAAGCAAAGGAATACCTCGACGGAATGCGGTTCTTCGCAGGAAGCAGCCAGCGTCAGTCCTTTGTGGCCTCTTCGCGGATGCTGCCCGGCCCGGTGGACCCCGCCAAGATCACCAGGGTGATGACCGGCCGGCCAGGATTGGACCTGCTGGTCGACGCCCTCGGCGGAGCGGTCGCGGACCTGGCACCGTCCGACACGGCGTTCCCGCACCGCAAAGCCTTCGCCAGCGCCCAGATCTACATGAAGACGGACGCGGCAGGCGCGGCCCGCGCCACGACGCAGGTCGGCGAGGTCCGTGACGCGCTGACCGAGTTCACCGGCGCGACCGGGTACGTCAACTACATCGACCCGACCATGCCGGACTGGGCCACCGCGTACTACGGCGCCAACCTGCCGCGCCTGCAGCAGATCGCCAAATCGGTTGATCCCAACCGCGTTTTCGCCTTCCCGCAAGCCATCCCGCAGTCCGCAAGTTAGCTGCCGAGGCACACGAACGGCCGGCGCAGCGGATCGACTGCCACCGCGTCGGCCAGTGCCACCGCGGGTGAAGCACCCGAAGCCAAAGCCCGGTGGTAGTCGTCCATAGCCGCGGCGGCAGGCAGATCGCCGACACGGCTTGCCGCCGCGACAACGGTTCCCACGCCACCGGCCAGCAATGCCCCGGCGAACCCCAGAGCTTCGTCACCCGGCCGGATCCGGTTGAGCGCGAGCTCGCAAGCCGCGAGCACGACTTGCTGGGGAGGTCGGTGCAACCGCGCCAACTCGTGCGCGAACAAAGCACCGTCGACCAGTTCGAGTCGGGAGAACAACGCGTTCTCGGCTTCGTGTTCTCCATGTGCCGCAATGTGAACGAGTTCGGCGCCGTCCAAGCTCTCCAGCACCGCGAACGAAGTCGCGTCGTCACCGGCGAGCAATGTGGCCTTCTCGTAGTGCGCGGCCAGCTTGTCGATCTCACCGATGGCAGCCGACAAGCCCGGCCCGCGAACCAAAGCCGTATGTCCGGAATGGACCGGTGAACTCGATGCCGCGATCCACGCGGTCGCCGAGGGTGCGACGACCACCGGCCGCGACTGCAGCGAAGGCAAAGCACCCCACGGAACCGCGTAGAGCGCGCCTGTCGGCACGATCACCAAGTCTCCAGTCAGCTCTGCCAGTGGACGCATCAGCTGCGCGTCCAGTGCGGCTGCGTGCTTACGGGCCGAAGTCGAGATCGCCTCGAACAAGGGCTCTGGCAAGTGATCCGGTGCCATCGCGTTGAGATCCGTGTGCAGGCGCAACGCGTTCTCGGTGGCTACGGCCGCGGAACCAAGCCGCACGAGCTGGACGCGGCCCTGCGTCAGTACCACGGCCAGCATGGCGTCCTCGGACACCGCGAAGCTGATCAGCGTGCGAGAACCGAGTTGCGCCAACACCTCTGAGACAGCGGCGACCGGGCGGGGTTTGCCCCAGCGGGACGCTGCGTGCCAGCCGAGGCGCATCGCGGCTCGTTGGCGTTCGGCGTAGCGGGAGCGCAGCTTCGTCGTCGGCCGACCGTCCAGTTTGGCCTGTCGCAGCGCGTAGCCGAGGTTGCGGATCTCCGCGATCAGCTCGACCAGCTGAGGGTCGTCGATACCGGAAACCGGTTCGTAGCGGTACATCTGCGCACGAGTCTGCTCGAGCCAGCCGAACATCCGGCGGGCTTCGGCGGCCGACTCACCACCGTCGAGGACCAACCGGACGGCGAGGTCACCGAGTTCCTGACCGTGGATGGCGGTCGCGGACACGAGCTCCAACCCGCCCAGGCGATCACGGGCGCGGCCGAGGTCGTTCAAGCCCGCGCGTGCCTGGGCGAACGCCTTACGCCGGTTTCCCACAGCTGCCGCAAGCTCGGCGCGCGTCAGGCGCAGCAGCATCCGTTGCTCGATCGGGGCGAGCGGGCCTGGCCTGCTCAACGTGTCGAGCAGGGCCGCCGCCTCGGAGATGTTGCCGCGCCGCACTTCCAGTCGTGCGGCCAGCGTGCGTGCGATCGCGGCTTCATCCATCAGCCGTACGGACGTGAGCTCGTCCGCCAGCTGACTGGCACGCGATGGCAGTGACGCGGGAATGTTGGTGTCACGCCAGGCGCGTGCGACGTCGACGCGCAACCCGATGAGCGCCGCGACGGCCGCCCACGCGTCACTGCCACGGCGTTTGAAGCGGCGTCGCGCGGAGTTGGCCATCTTGTGGCCGAGCGTGAGGTTGTCCTCCATAAGCGCCGCCGTCGCACGCATCAGCTCGGCTTCGGCGAGGTCCTGCTGGACGCGTTCCGCCTGCATCTGCGGCAGCACGTCGTCGAGGTGCTTGGCGACCTCGTCGGCCAGGCCGGCGGAGATCAACGCCTGCGCTTGGTCGATCCTCAGCCGCGGCAGCATGTACGGACCCAGCTCCAGGTAGTCCTGCTCGGCCTGCTGGTAGTACCGCAGCGCCTCCGGGATATCACCCGACCGCAGGTACAGGTCGCCCAGCTGGTGGCGGATGTAGGCCACCCGGAGCGCCAGGTTGTTGTCCATGCCCAGGGTGATGGCCATGGTGAGGTTGATGAACGCGGGCTCGATCTGGCCCATCTCCAGGAACGCCTGACCCCGGTTGGCATTCGCCGCGACCAACGAGTCGATCACCCGCACCGGGTCTTCCGCGCCCAGCTCGAGGTGCCGTTCGTTGTGCGCGACCGCGGAGTCCAGCAGCGGGATGCTTTCCTCGTACCGTCCACTGCGGATCAGCATGCCCGCGTGGTTGCCGTCGATCGCCGCGACGAGCTCGGCCTTGGCGCGTTCGTCGGTGAGCGCGTCGACCGCGGGCCGCAGTTCGTTGATCCTGGCGATGCCCCTGGCCAGCGTGCCGGACTCGGCCTCGCTGAAGGCGAGCGTGATCAGAATGCGGGTACGGGCGCGGATCCAGTCGACATCGGTGCTCGGCCCGGCTTTGTCCAACAGCGCGAGCGCCTTGCGCAGCAGGACGCGCTCCTGCTTGTAGCGGCCGGTGTGGCCGACTTCCACTGCCCTTCTGTGCAACTGCCGCGCCTTGTCGACCACTTCTGCGGTTGACCGGTGCGTCCCTTCGGTCGGGCGTGTCGCGGGCACTGGTCTATGAGACCACAGAAGGTCAACAAGGCATGCCCGCCGACCGGCTACAGCCGGGCGACGGGCATGTGATCGATATCAAGGCTGGGTCGTCGGCTGGCTGTCGGGCTGGGTGGGGGTGCCACCACTGCTGTCGACCGGGCCGCCCGTGTGGTGCACAGGGCCGTCGGTCTGCTCGCCACCGGCGACGATGACCGGTCCGTCCTGGCCGGCCACAGGGATGTCGGTCTGGTCGCCGTCCTCGACGTCGATATCGATGACTGGGACGCCCGTGTGGTGCACCGGGCCCGTGGGCCGCAGCGGGGCCTTCTTGGGCTTGACCAGACCGTCGAGGTCTTCGTTCTCGGTGTTGGCGGTCGTCATTAGCGGTCCCTCCTCGTAACGCGCGCTGGGCACGTGTCCCCTGACCAGAGTCACCGAGCGGCGGCTTGTCGACTCTGGGTGTTCAAGTGCGGTTCTCCCCACAAGAACCGGCCTGAATGTACCGCACGAATGGAGGAATGGGAATTACTCAGGGAAACGGGACCTAGATCGAATTACTCCGATTGTGACTCAAATGATCCAATTAGAGGCTAACGTTTGTCAGCACCGTTATCCGTTCCTCGGTCAGGTCGATCATGGCTGATCGGACACCTTCCCTGCCGAAGCCGGAACCCTTGATCCCGCCGTATGGCATCTGGTCTGCACGGAATGACGGAACGTCACCGATGATGACGCCGCCGACTTCGAGTTCGGCGCCCGCGCGAGTCGCGGTCGGCAGATCACGGGTGAACACGCCGGCCTGCAAACCGTAGGCCGATGAATTCACCCGATCGAATGCGTCGTCGTTACCGTCCACAATTGACACGGCGAGCACCGGGCCGAAGACCTCCTCGGCCCAGACCTTGCTGTCCTCCGGCGCGTCCAGCAGCAGCGTCGGCTCGACCAGCGTGCCCTCGCGATGCCCGCCGGCCAGCAGTTTCGCGCCGCGCGAAGTCGCTTCCTCGATCCACGACTGGATACGGGCCGCGGCGGCCTCGTCCACCACCGGGCCGACCTCGACGTCAGGGTCGTGCGGGTCGCCGTTGCGCAGCCCGCGAACCGCGTCGACGAGCTTGCCGATGAACTCGTCGGCGATCGCCCGGTCCACAAGCACCCGCTGCACCGCGATGCACGACTGCCCGGCCTGGTAGTTGCCGAACGTGGCGATCCGCTGGGCGGCGAAGTCCAGGTCGTCCCAGTCCGCGCAGACCACGGCCGCGGCGTTGCCGCCCAGTTCGAGCACGAAGTGCTTGCGCGGCGCGGCATCCATCAACGACCAGCCCACCGGGCCGGACCCGGTGAACGACACCACCGGCAGCCGCTCGTCGCGCACCAGTCCGGCCGTCGCCTCGTTGCCGATGGGCAGCACCGAGAACGCACCGTCCGGCAGGTCGGTCTCGGCCAGCAGTTCGCCGAGCACCAAAGAAGACAGTGGGGTACGCGGCGCGGGCTTGATGATGATCGGCGCGCCGACCGCGAGCGACGGCGCGACCTTGTGCGCCACCAGGTTGAGCGGGAAGTTGAACGGCGCGATGCCCAGCACCGGACCGCGCGGGAACCGGCGGACCAGCGCGACCCGGCCGTCCGCGCTCGGGTCGGTGTCCAGCCGCTGTATCTCACCGCCGAACCGGCGTGCCTCCTCGGCGGCCACCCGGAACGTCGAGACCGCCCGCTTGACCTCGACTTCGGCCCACCTCAACGGTTTTCCGTTCTCGGCGGTGATCAGCTCGGCCAGTTCCTCGGCCTGCTCGGCCAGGCCACGTGAGACGTGCTCAAGCGCGTCGGCCCGGACGTGCGCGGGCGTGCGCCGGAATTCGGCGGCGACAGCCGCTGCCGCCGCGACGGCGCGTTCGATCTGCTCGGGGCCAGGGACCGCGACCGTGGCGACCTCGGAACCATCGAACGGGTGATGCACAGTCAGTGCTTCCACGCCCTGCTCCGGGCGTCCCGCGATCCAACAGGGCCGAGGTGTGGGCGTGTAAGCATCCATAGTGTCCAACGTAGTCACTCCAGCGAGTGCTTGACCAAATACCAGGGGTGAGCCTCTTCACCCAATGAGTAGATCGGCAGGCGTGCCTGGGATGCTTGACCTGCGTCATCCGAGAGGAGCTATGCAAGTGTCCGACGCCAGCGCCCGGCCCGTGCTCGTCGTCGACTTCGGCGCCCAATACGCCCAGCTGATCGCCCGCCGCGTGCGCGAGGCCCAGGTGTACTCCGAAGTCGTCCCGCACACCGAGTCCGTCAAGGAGATGGTCGCCCGCGACCCGGCCGCGATCATCCTGTCCGGCGGGCCCGCGAGTGTCTTCGTCGACGGTGCCCCCAGCGTCGACCCGGCCCTGTTCGACTCCGGTGTGCCCGTGTTCGGCATCTGCTACGGCTATCAGGCGATGGCCCGTGGTCTTGGCGGCACGGTCGAAGCGACCGGGATCCGTGAGTTCGGCCGGACCGAGTTGTCGGTGTCCGGCGGTGTGCTGCACGACGACCTCCCCGGCAAGCACCCGGTCTGGATGAGCCACAACGACAGCGTCACCAAGGCGCCAGAAGGCTTCGAGGTCACCGCGTCCAGCGACGGCGCCGCAGTCGCCGGGTTCGAGAATGTCGAGCGCAGGCTCGCCGGTGTGCAGTACCACCCCGAGGTCGGGCACTCCCCGCACGGCCAGGAAGTGCTGCGCCGCTTCCTGCACGAGATCGCCGGCATCCGTCCCGAATGGACAGTCGCGTCCATTGTGGAGGACCAGGTCGCCGCGATCCGGGCGCAGGTCGGTGACGGCCGGGCGATCTGCGGGCTCTCCGGCGGCGTCGACTCCGCGGTCGCCGCGGCGTTGGTCCAGCGGGCCATCGGCGACCGGCTGACGTGTGTCTTCGTCGACCACGGCCTGCTGCGGGCCGGTGAGCGCACACAGGTCGAGCGCGATTTCGTCGCCGCGACGGGCGTCAACCTGGTCACTGTGGACGCTCGGGAACGCTTCCTCAACGCGCTGGCCGGGGTGACCGACCCGGAGGAGAAGCGCAAGATCATCGGCCGCGAGTTCATCCGCGTCTTCGAGCAGGCCGCGCGCGACCTGAAGACCGAGGAAGGCGTCGACTTCCTCGTCCAGGGAACGCTTTACCCGGACGTCGTCGAGTCCGGCGGCGGCGCGGGCGCGGCGAACATCAAGAGCCACCACAACGTCGGCGGCCTGCCGGACGACCTGGAGTTCCAGCTCGTCGAGCCGCTGCGCACGCTGTTCAAGGACGAGGTCCGCCGGGTCGGCCTTGAGCTGGGGCTGCCGGAGACGATCGTGCACCGCCAGCCCTTCCCCGGGCCCGGCCTGGCGATCCGGATCATCGGTGAGGTCAGCGAGCACAACCTGGAGGTCCTTCGCGCGGCCGACTCGATCGCCCGTGAGGAACTCACCTCCGCCGGTCTTGACCGCGACATCTGGCAGTGCCCGGTCGTGCTCCTCGCGGACGTTAGAAGCGTTGGCGTGCAAGGAGATGGCCGGACATACGGGCACCCGGTCGTGCTGCGCCCGGTGTCGTCCGAGGACGCCATGACCGCGGACTGGACGCGGTTGCCCTACGACGTGCTTGAGCGGATTTCGACCCGTATCACCAACGAGGTGCCCGAGGTCAACCGTGTCGTCCTCGACGTCACGAGCAAGCCCCCGGGCACCATCGAGTGGGAATGACATCCGTGGGTGGTCATCGGGTTCGGATGACCACCCACGTGCTTTGTCAGCCGCCGCTGTTGGCGCGGATCCAGCTGGCCAGCGCGGACGTGTCGACGTAGATCGACGGGCCGGTCGCGCAGGTCGAGCTGCCGTTGCCGGACCGGCTGGTCGCGCCGATCAGCTGCCACACGCCGTTGACGCGCTTGACCTGCGGGCCACCGGAGTCGCCGTAGCAGGCACCCGAGTTGCCACCCGGGTTGTTGGTGCAGATCTCAGTCGCGCCACGGATACCGAGGCACCGGCTGTCAGCCACGATCGACGTGTCCAGCTCCTGCAGGCCGATCGGCGCGCCACAGCCACCGCGGATGGGGCAGGTCTGGCCCCAGCCGATGATGCGGGTGGCGGTGCCCACAGCGCCCGACTCCGCCGCGAGCGCGATCGGCGCCTGCGGCACCGAGCTCGCCAGCTGCAGCACGGCGAGATCGGCGGACGGGTGAGCGATCCGGCGGGACACACGAGCCACCGAACCACCGCTGGTCCGGTTGGTCGTGCCGACGCGCACCTGGGCAGGCGTACCGCAGTGGGCCGCGGTCACCACCCAGTTCGGCTTGATCAGCGAGCCGCCACAGGAGTGGCCGCCTGAGCTGGACTGCAAGGAAACCATGAACGAATAGACTTCAGAGGCCGGGCGGCCGTTGACAATCATCGGTTCGACGCCTGTTGGCTGATCCGCTTGAGCCGCTGCGGCTGGGATGACCAGACCAGCGAGAGCGACTCCAGCGGTGAACAGGCCGGCGAGCAGGGACCGTGCCTTCATTCCAGTTCTCCTTATTGTGTCCCCGGAGTGATCCGGGTCACGGAGAACCGTAGAAAAGGCCGTTATAGCAAGGTAACCGTCAGAAGTAGGGAAGAAATCCCAATTGCCTCAAACGAGACGGCGGTCCGACGCCCAGCGGGAGAGCTCATACCGGTTCGACAGCTGGGTTTTGCGAAGCACGCTCGAAACGTGTGTCTCCACCGTCTTGACCGATATGAACAGCTCGGACGCGATCTCCTTGTAGGCGTAACCGCGCGCCAGCAACCGAAGCACGTCCCGCTCGCGCGGGGTCAACAGGTCGAGTTCGGGGTCGCTGATCGGCGCCGAGCCCGGCCGGTCGGCGAACGCGTCGAGCACGAACCCCGCCAGCCGCGGCGAGAACACCGCGTCCCCTTCGGCCACGCGCACGACTGCCCGCACCAGTTCCTGGCTGGAGATCGTCTTCGTGACGTATCCACGCGCACCGGCCCGGATCACGGTGATCACGTCTTCGGCCTGGTCGGAAACCGACAGGGCGAGGAACACCACCGCCGGGTGCGTCGGGCGGACCTTGCGCAGCACCTCGGCGCCACCGCCGTCCGGCATGTGCACGTCCAGCAGCACCACGTCGGGCAGCTTCGCGGCGATCCCGGCGACCGCCTCGCCGACTGTCCCCGCCTCGCCGACCACCTCGACCTCGTCGGTGATCGAGTCCAGTTCGGTGCGCACGCCCGCACGGAACAACGCGTGGTCGTCCACCAGGAAGACCCGGACTTTGCGGGTGGTCTCCGAGGACTGCACTGTCTCGCTCACGCCTTGGCCTCTCTTCCGGCATTGCGCGCCGAAGCGGTGGTCCTCGGCATCTCGAGGTGCACTTCGGTGCCTTCGCCGAGGGCGGTGCGGATGCGCACCGAACCCCCGTTGCGGTCCATCCTGCCCTTGATGGAGTCGGCAAGGCCATGCCGGTCGCCCGGAACAGCCGTTTCGTCGAAGCCTTTGCCCCGGTCCCGCACGAAGATGTTCACCCGATCCGGTTCCACCTCGGCGTACACGCTGACCTCGGCCACCCCGGCGTGCTTGGCGGCGTTCACGGTCGCCTCCCTGGTCGCCTGGACCAGCGCGGTCAGCTTCTCGTCCAGTTCGCAGTCGCCGACGACGACCTGCTGGACCTTGATCGCGAACGTGTCCTCGACCTCACCGCACGCCACCTCGACGGCTCCGGAGAGCATCGACGGCTCGCTGTTGACCTGGTGGGTTCCTTCGCCGCGGCTGTAGCCGGACGGGCCGTACAACCAGGTCCGCAGTTGACGTTCCTGGCCACGCGCGAGCCGCAGCACCTCGCGGGGCGTCTCGGCCTGCTTCTGGATCAGCGCAAGCGTTTGCAGCACGGAGTCGTGCAGGTGAGCGGCGATTTCGGCGCGCTCTTCGGTCCGGATGCGCTTGCGGCGCTCGTCGCCCAGGTCACGGACGACCCGCAACCACCACGGCACGGTCACGGCCGCGACACCGAGCAGCACAGCCAGCACAGCGGCGATGACGAACTGGGGTTGGTCGTAGTTGCCGACGGCCTGCAGCAAGAACGCGGCGACACCCGACACGACCAGCCCGATACCGGACAACGTGCGCACGAACGCGCCACGCTCGCCCTTGCGCCGCTCGTCGGCCTCCCGCCAGACGATCGCGGAGCCGATCACAGCCAACGCCAATGCCGCACCGGCCCAGCCGTTGAACGTGCCGGTCAATGAGCCACCGGCGATCGCGACACCGACGCCCAGCGCGATCAGCCCGATCGCCTGCTGACGCTCCTTGGTCGAGATCGGCGCCGCCTCGGCCTCCGGATCCTGCTGCGGCACGAACGCCCACAACAGGCCGTACACGATCACGCCGACGCCACCGGCGGCCGCCAACGCGGCGAACGCCAGCCGTACCCACAGCACGTCGACGTTGAGATGGTCGGCGATGCCACCGGCTATGCCCGCGATAGTCCGCCCGGAACGCCGCCGGTACATACGGTTGAATTCCGGCGTCGTCAGCGCCTTGGTGTCTCGCCTGAGCTGCAAACCCACACAAGAATGGTCACACGCGCGCGCAAACGGGTCATCAGGGAAGGACCCGGGGACAAGCTCAGGGGCGGTCCCTGATGTGTAAGCCCCGGTGGCGGCTCATCCTTGTCACTGTGAGTGGAACGCAGCGACAGCAGGACCATCCGTTGGCCGGGGCGGAGGACACGCTGAAGGACTTCTGGACGAACCGGCCGAGGCGGCCGAGGCGTGGCCGGAAGATAGCGGGCGTCGCGGCGGCCATCGCCAACCGTTACCAGATCGACCCGGTCCTGGTCCGGGTCCTGCTGGTGGTCTCGGCCATCTTCGGCGGCGCCGGCCTGATGATCTACATCGCCGGCTGGCTGTTCTTCCCGGACGAGCGCGACCAGGAAGCACCGCTGCCCGCGCTGGTCGGCCGTGGCCGCAGCAGTACCGGGTGGTTCTTCACGTTGTTCCTGTGCGCGGTGCTGTTCGGTGCCTCGATCTGGACTTTCAACGGTGAGGGTGGTGCGGGGATCGTCGGCCTCGCCTTGCTGCTGACGGGACTGTTCCTGCTGCACCGCGGCCGTGGATCGCTCGCGCCGCGGACTCCGCCGCCACCGCCGCTGGTCACGCAGCCGACGATGCCGCTGGGGACGGACATGAACGCGCAAACCAGCCAGCAGCCCGTACCGCCGCAACCAGACGAGCGGACCGGCCCGCCCGCGTGGGACCCGCTCGGTGCCGCGCCGTTCGCCTGGGACCTGCCGGACCCGGCGCCGGCTCAGCCTGAGCCGCAACCGCCCGCTCCGAGGCGCAGGCGGTCCGCGATCGGCGGGATCACGCTCGGTGCCGCGCTTGCCGTCGGTGGTGCGTGTGCACTGGTCGCGCCGCACGTCTCCTGGCTGACACCGGGGCACATCATCGGCATCGTGCTGGCCATCGTGGGCCTCGGCATGGTCGGTGGCTCGCTGATGGGCGGTGGTCGTGGCCTCATCGGTCTCGCGGTCCCGTTGGCACTGGCCGGTTTCGTCTTCACGACCGCGACCAGCGGACCCGTTCCGTACGACTCGGGCCAGGACTGGGGCACCATCACGTCCCGGCCGACGTCGGTGGCGATGGTCGCACCCAACTACAGCGTCGGTGGCGGCACCGTCGAATTGGACCTGACCGCGCTGCCGAACACCGGCGAAGTCCACACCTCGCTCTACGCGGGACTGGGCAACGTGTCGGTGCTCGTCCCCGCGAACGCGGACGTGGACGTCACCTGCGACGCCGGGCTCGGATCAGTCGATTGCCTTGGCGTGGAACAGAACAAGACCGACGCGCATGTCAATACGGTCGACAACGGCACCGACGGTGCCGGCGGCCTCAAGATCTACTTGGACGCCCGGGTGAACTCCGGGACCGTGGAGGTGCGCCGTGGCTGACGACACGGAGAAGACCGAACGCAAGCGCGTCGACCTGCTGACCCTCTTCGCCGGAATCGCGACGCTGGTGCTCTCGGCCTACGTGCTGACCGACGGCCAGACCTGGTTGCCGTCCTTCGACGCGCGCTGGCTGCTCGCCGGCGGCGCGGTCCTGGTGGGCCTGCTGCTACTCGGCAGCTCGGTCCGCCGTCGCAACCGCTGATCCGACTGGGGCCGCGGCCACAGCGGGAACCACGAGTTCCGGCTTGGCCGCGGCTTTGGGTTGCCAACGGGTCATGCCCACCCCCAGGAGGACCACGACCATGCCGGCCACCACTCGCAAGGTCACCGGCTCGCCAAGCACGATCGCGCCCAGCAGCACGGAAACCACGGGCAGCAGATAGCCGACGGCAGTCGCCGCGACCGCGCCCTCGTCCGCGATCAGCCGGTAGTTCAGGGCGAACGCGAACCCGGTACCGAAGACGCCGAGGATCACCACGGCGACCACGCCAAGCGGGTGCCAGGTGATCGGCTCGAAGCCGTCGATCGGCAGCAGCAACGTGCTCAGCCCGGCCGCGGTGACCAGCTGCGCGGCCGACAAAGCGATCGGCGCCGTGCCCTTCCCGGACAGCTTGAGACCGATGTACGTGTAGCTGACGGCGTAGCTCGCGGCGGCACCGAGGATCGCGAGGGCGCCCCAGCTGGTCAGCCCGCCTGCCTGCCACGGCGCGAAGATCAACAGCGTGCCGCCGAAACCGACGACCATGCCGAGCATGCGCAGCGAGAAAAGCTTGCGTTCCTGCCGGAGCAGCACGCCGATCAACAAGGCCCACAACGGTGTTGTGGCGTTGAGCACACCGGCGATGCCGGAATCGACCGTCTGCTCACCGAAACCGAAGAGGAAGAACGGCAGCGCGTTGCCGAAGAACGCGGCAAACGCCAGGTGAGCCCAGATTTTGGGGTCCTTCGGCAGCCGCTGTCTGCCTGAGTAGCACAGCACGACGAGCACGGCGGCGCCGAGCAGGATCCGGCCGATCGCGATCTGCCCCGGAGACATGGACTGCAGCGCGAACTTGATCCAGAGGAAGCTGGATCCCCACAACAGAGCCAAAAGACCCATCCGCACCAGCGTGCCCTTGCTGCCCACCGCGAACTCCCATCGTTGACTCGAGACCAACGATGCATCCGCTAACTAGCTAGAACAAGTGAATATAAGTGCATCGACCGTTAAGCAAAGCTGTATGGTGGTGGCATGCTCGACGTACGCAGGATGCAGCTGCTCAGGGCGGTCGTGACCAGCGGATCCGTCACCTCGGCGGCCGGGAACCTCGGTTACACGCCGTCCGCGATCAGCCAGCAGCTGGCCGTGCTGGAGAAGGAAGCCGGTGTGGCCCTGCTGGAGCGGGTCGGGCGCGGCGTCCGCGCGACCGCGGCGGGACGTCTGCTGACCGAGCACGCGGCGATCATCAGCAAGAACCTGTCCGACGCCGAAAGCGCGCTGCGTGACCTCAAGGAAGGCAAGACCGGGCAGCTGTCGATCAGGTACTTCTCCACGGCAGGCGTCGCGCTCGTCCCGCCTGCCATGGCACAGCTGAAGAAACACCATCCCGGCGTGCAGATCGACCTGAAGCTGATCGATCCGGAAGACCCGCTGCCCGAGGTCGAGGAGGGCCGGGCGGACGTGGCGATCGTTGTCTTCCCCCGGATGAACCCGCCCCGCCGCGGAGTTCAGCTGATCCACCTGATGCACGACCCGTTGCGGGCCGTGTTGCCGCGCGGCCACCGCCTGGCGAACAAGCGGTTCGTGGATCTGGCGGACTTGGCGGAAGAACCCTGGGTCAGCACGGACATGGTGCCGGGCCCGTGCTCGGACCTGATGCTGAACGCTTGCGCCGCAGCGGGTTTCACCCCGAACATCGCCGTGGAGTCGGAGGATTACGCGTCTTCACAAGGATTTGTGGCCGCAGGCCTCGGCGTCGCGTTGATTCCCAAGCTGGGGCTGGACACCACGCACTTCGGGGTGGTCGCCAAGCGGGTCCGCAGGCCGGAGCCGATCAGGGAGATCTACGCCGCGATCCGCGAGTCAAGCGCGGAAAATCCTGCGGTACAAGCGTTTCTCACGGCCTTGCACGAAGTGGCTGCTCGGATCACGAGCTGATCAGGCCGCACCTGACTTGAAGCTGTCGATCATCAGCTTGCCGTTCTGGACGACCACGACGAACGAGTAGGACTCGCGGCTCTCCGAGCCGTCTTTCTTCTTGAACCGCACGGTACCGCGGACGTTTCCCTTGTCGTCCTGGCTCGTGTCGGTGATCCGGACGTCCTGCATCTCGCCGTAGAAGTTGAAATAGCCGTCCCTGCCGTTGGACAGGCCCTGCGCCTTCGGGGTGAGCAACGCCCACCCCGCATCGGGGTTCTCCGGCAGCAGGTCGTAGTAGCTCTCGACGAAGTTCGCCGCGTCTTCCAGGCTCGCGCCGTCTTGCTCGTCGGTGCTCGACGCAGTCGAGGAAGGCGTGGAGGACGGCGGTGGCGTGGTGGACCGCTTGACGGCCGGCGGTCCGGTCTGGGTGACCGTGACCGGTGGCAGCGGAGCCAGGGTCGACGGGTTCTGCTGCGCGTTCGTCGGCTTCGAGTTGGTGAACATGCTGGCGACCAGGACGCCTACAGCGGCCGCGCCGATGATCGCGAGGACCGTCAGCACGATCTTGCGGACGTCCCTGCGGGGTCTTGGCTCCGCAGGCGTCGGCTCGCGTCTTGGCTGCGGCCCGATCGGCGGCTGGTTGCCACGCGGCGGCGTGCCGGGAGGCGGCGGACCCATTTGCTGGAAACCACCGGGCGGCGTACGACGCGGCTCAGCGAGCGGGTTGGCGTCGATGCGTGTGGCCGGGTGGCCCGAGGGTTGCGGCACCGGGGGAGGCGGTGGAGGCGCCTGAATTCGCTGGGCGACGGTCGGGCCGTCGTAGTTGCCGCTGAGCAGTCCAGGCGGCACCGGGCGGCCCGCCGAGATCGCGGTCAGCGCCTCCTTGGCGGCGGCCATGGTCGGCCGCTCCTCCGGCTCGGTCCGCAACAGGCGCATCAGCAGCGCGGTCAGCGGGCCCGCCTGCCGAGGCGGGCTGATCTTGCCCGCGGCGACCGCGTGCAGCAGCGCGAGCGTGTTCTCGCTCAGGCCGAACGGGGAATGTCCCTCGACGCAGATGTACAGCGTCGAGCCGAGGGAGAACACGTCCGAAGCGGGCGTGGGCTCCATCCCCTTGGCGACCTCGGGAGCGAGGTACGCGGGCGTCCCGGCGAGCATCCCGGTCGCCGTCACGGTCACGTCGCCGACCGCGCGCGAAATGCCGAAGTCGGTGATCTTGACCGAGCCGTCGCCGCCGAGCAGCACGTTCGCCGGCTTGATGTCGCGGTGCACGATCCCGGCCGCGTGCGCGGCCACCAGACCGGAGGCCACCTCGGCGCCGATCCTGGCCGCTTCCTGCGGTGGAATCGTGCCCCTGTCATCCAGCTCGGCCGCGAGGCTGCGGGACGGCAGGTACTCCATCACCAGCCACGGCTGGCCGTCGTCCTCGACCACGTCGTAGACCGTGATCGCGTTCGGGTGCTGCAGCCTGGCCGCGATCCGGCCTTCCCGCATGGAGCGGAGCCGGCCTTCCTCGGCCTGCGCGGCGCTCAGGCCGGGCTGCGTCAACAACTGCTTGACCGCGACTGTGCGGTGCAACCGCTCGTCGTGCGCTTGCCAAACGACGCCCATGGCGCCGCTGCCGATGCGCTGTCCCAGTCGGTATCGACCCGCCACCAGGCGGTCTTCGTCGGAGGGCAACGCCTAACTCCCGTACGGCTGGATGTCTGCGACCAAGGACTCTACTTATGTGTCGTTTGGGCGCGCGCGGAGGTTGCTTTGGTTTACGGAGTATTCGAGCTTGACGCCGGCGGTCCCGACGGCTTCGACGAGGAGCTCGACGAAGACGGTGGCTTGGAACTGGTTGTCGTCGGGGGCGGCGACGAGCTGGATGTGGTCTTCGGCGGCTCGGTCGATTTCGGTGTCGACCTCGGGGTCTGTCGCTGCGACGACGACGTGCTCGACTCGGTGGTCGTCTCCGTGAAGGTGAAGGTCGGCACCGAGCTGGTCGTGGTCTGCGAGCTGTTCACGTTCGACGGCGACGGATCCTGCTTTTGCTCGTTCGCGCTCGCCGCGATCAGCCAGCCACCCAGCGCCAGAACCAGCGCGGCCATCACACCGGCCAGGATGTACGGCCGCTTGGACTGCTTCTGCGGTGGCGGTGGCGCAGCCGGACGGACGCCCGTGCGCGAGCGTGCGCTCGGCGGGGCGACGGCCCTGGTGCGCGGGTCGGTGGATGGACCGGCGAACACTGTCCGTGTCTCCGGCACGTCCGGGTGGTCACCGCGAGCGACCGCGGCCAGCATGTCCCTGGCGTACGCGGCGGTCGGGCGGTCCTCGGCCTCCGTAGCCAGCAGCGCGATCAGCACCGGCGTCAGCGGGCCTGCCTGCTGCGGCGGGTTGATCTTGCCCGCGGCCACGGCGTGCAGCAGGCCGAGCGTGTTCTCGCTCAGGCCGAACGGCGGCTCGCCTTCGACCGCCGCGTACAGCGTGGAGCCGAGGGAGAAGACATCGGTGGGTGGTGTCGGGTCCTTGCCGTACGCCACCTCAGGCGCCAGATAGGCGGGAGTTCCGGCGATCAGGCCGGTCTTGGTCACGGTGACGTCGTCGCTGGCCCGGGAGATGCCGAAGTCGGTGATCTTCACCGAGCCGTTGTCGGCCAGCAGGATGTTGCCCGGCTTGATGTCCCGGTGCACGATGCCCGCGGCGTGCGCGGCGGCCAGCGCGGCCGCGATCTGCGCGCCGATCGCGGCGACCTCGAGCGGCGGCAGCGCACCGCGCTCCTTCATCGCCGCGGCCAGGCTCTGGCTCGGGACGTACTCCATGACCAGCCATGGCGCGTCGTCCTCGTCGACGACGTCGAAGACCGTCACAGCGTTCGGGTGGTGCAGTTTCGCGGCGATCCGGCCCTCACGCTGCACGCGTTCGAGTGCCTCGTTGATCTCGTCCTGCGACAGGCCGGTCTGCAGCAGGACCTGCTTGACGGCGACGACTCTGTTGAGCCGTTCGTCCCGCGCCTGCCAGACGACGCCCATGGCGCCGGTGCCGATGCGATGCACGAGCCGGTAGCGACCGGCTACCAGTCGGCCTTCGTCGCTCACGACACCTCCTTGCCCGCGAACTGCTCGCCGGCGATCTTCTCTGTCAGGCGGACAACCCCAAGGACCGCCTCCAGGCTATGCGCTCACTCTTCGCGCACGACCACAAGACCGTTACCTGGATACGAATGCCACCGGCGTGTCGGACTGCCCGGCGCGGAGAATGAGACCAACGCCACACACCGGCCCACTCCTCGGGGCGTGCCCAGCTTAGCCCGATCGGGGGTCACATTGGTGACGCGAGGTGCTTCAAGCGTCCCAAACGGGTGTAACACTTCGGCAGAGTCAGCTCCGTTGGGCTGAGACGATCTCGGCGCCGGTGATCCGCTTCGGCTGGCTGTCAGTGACCCTGAGCAGCTGTTGTACCCGGGCGGTGTCGCCATCGGGCAGCACCATCTCGACGACGGCCAGCAACGCTCCGTCACCACGCGGCTGCACATCCACGACTCGAATGTTGCGAGCTTGCGACCAAGAGTTCAGGAAGTGGGACAGATCGGTCTGCCGCAGCAGCCCGTCCAGCAGGCTGACTGCCTGCTGCGGCTGGCTCGCCAGCAGCTTGTAGTACTCCCGGACCAGCTCGATGTCGGTCGGCGCGGTGTTGGCGGCCGCGGCGGGCGGTGAGGTGGGGCTCGAGAGCTTCTTGCCGTCGACCGGACGGCGGCCGCCGGGGTTCTCCACGCTCGTGGAGGCGCTGCCCTTGTTGGGCACCGGCATCTCCGTGGTGATCCTCGGCGCGTTGCCCGCGGTCAGCGTGAACATGTTGGGCAGCATCGCCTGCTCGTTGGTCATCTCGGCCACGGGCCGGTCGACGACGCCCGGCTCGGACTGCCGCCTGGTGTTGATGATCGAGGCGGCGGCGATGGACGCGCACAGCACCGCGGTGGCCACGCCGAGACCGGCGAGTTTGGCCAGCTGCCCGCTGCGGGCGGGCTGACGGCGGTGATGGGAACTGGGAGCGGGCGACGGTTGTGGCTGCTGCGCCTTGGTGACCGGCGGCATCGGCTCCGTGTCGATGCCTGCTGGCATCACCTCGGTGACGGCCTCGTCGCGGGGCGGCAGGTGAACCGGGGTCGGCCGGTTCTTGATCAGCTCCGCAACGGTGATCGACCCGGCTCTGATGTGCCGGCGACCAGACGTCGGACGCTCCACTGGTTACTTCCTTGCGTGTGTGTCACTGCTACTCGGGTGTCGAGTCACGGAGGGCCACATCAGGTTTCACCCGTTCGGGGTTCTCAGCGGCGCTGTCTGTACCTCGACTGGGCCAGCGGTTACCGCCGGCACTGTCGGTATCGGCCCGTTCGGCCCAGGACTTAATGGGTAATCTCAGAACTTATTTTCGGATCCCGGCCAGAGGTGAATTTCAGCCTCCTGCGCTCGGTGAACGTGGTCCCGTCCGCCTTGGTGACCTTCACCTCACTGACCGTCGTGCCCTGGTTCGGGTCGATGCTGATCCGCCGCACCTCGATCCGCTTGATGTCGGCGTAGCGCTCGCGGAACGCCTGCTCACCCTGGCCACGCATCTCGCCGGTGGTCATCTGGAACGCCGTGCCCGGGTTGCTGGTGATCTGGTTGTAGAACGCCTCGGTCCGGTCGCCGATCTGCTTCGGGTCGTTGGTCGCCAGCGCCCGTTTCGGCGTGGTCTCCCTGACCGGCGGGGTGTACGGCGGCGGAGCCACGGAGCTGGACGTCTGCGGGGCGCTGGGCCGCACGCCGCTGCTGCTGGTGGCCGGCGCGCCCGCCGTGCCACGGATGGACTGGCTGTGCCCCGGCACGACCGTGGATCTCTCCACGCTGCGGCTGGTGGTTGGCCTTTGAGTGGCGATCTGTGGCGCGTCGGAGGCGTCCAGGTACATCGGCGCGCTCGGGACACCGGGCAGGGCGTCGATGGTCTCGGTGTTCTTGGGCCTGCCGACCAGCGCGGCGGCCGCGAACGCGAGACCGAAGACCACCGCGAGCGAGGCGCCGATGGCGAACCACGCGGCTTTTCGCCAGCTCTTCGGCGGGGTGACGGAGGCGGGGATGGTGCCGAGGTCGAACTTGCGCAGGCCGGGAACGGTCGTCTCGGCCGCGGTCGGCGGCGGAACGGGGTCAGGGCGGGCATGGGCGGGTGGATGCGCGTGGCTGACTTCCGGCGTCCACGTGCCATGCGAATGCCGGTGGCGGCCCTGTTCTGGTTGATGCTCCCCGCTGGTCATGTAGATGTGACCCTTCTCACTGCCGGTCATGACGCGACTACTCATGATCACGGCATGGCGACCACACGAGCGCTAAGAAGGGTCCTCGAAACAACGGGCCGCGCGGGTCGCGCGCGGTCCGGTTCGAAGGGCCCGTCAGTGCTCACCTACGCCAGGGTATGCCTGACGCTCCGCGCGTAGAAACGCTGGTAGGGCCCAACATTCGTTGCCACACGACCGGGTGAAGCTTCTTGACAAGCCGGGTTTATGAGTCGGTTTTGTACTTCTTCTGGGTCGACTCCAGGGACTTCACGGCCACGGCGCCGGAGCCGCCGCCGATCAGGATCGCGAGGATGTCGACGAAGCCGCTACCACCGGTGAGCAACAGCCCGAGCAGAGCTCCGGCCGTCGTCACACCGGCGACCGGCCACCGGGAACGGACGTATTGGGCGATCGGCCCGCCACCCGCCCGCTTGTTCGCCGCCGAGTTCAGCAGCGCCAAGTACCCGACGTGGGCGAGGGTGGCCACCAGGGCCACGATGACGATGATCACGGCGATCAGGTCCAGCATGCTTCCAGTGTGCCTGTTCGGCACGCCTACCCGGATGGGTGATCGCCCTGATATTTCGGTGTCGGACTTCTTCTTGCTCCGATCGGACCGGCTTTGCCGGTCGTTCCCACCCCGCCGGCACCGCGCGGGGATTGCCCGGCGTCATGGGCGGGGTGGCGTCGTCTGCTCAGCGGCCCAGTCGGCCGCGCCCCAGGTTGAGCAGCGCCATCGCCAGCTGACGGCCCTCGGGGCCGAGCTCCCGGTAGCGAGCCAGGACGTCCATCTCGCGGTTGTAGACGATGCGCGGGCCGCCTGCGGCCATCCGCGCCGCGCCGATCGTCTTGGACACTTCGACGCGGCGTTTCACCAGGCGGAGGATCTCCGCGTCGAGCCAGTCGATCTCTTTGCGCAGCGCGTCGATGTCTTCGGCTGCGGTCCCGTTCTCAGTGGTCGGGGTCATCGGCATTCCTTGTCTGTGAGGAGGCCTGGCCCGGGAGAACGAAACCCCCGGGTCCGAGGACTCCGGGGGCTTCGTGGTGTCTGGTGGCGTCAGATGACCACGGGAGCCGGAGTCCGGGTCCCGTAGAAAAAGTAAAAGCGCTCTGTCCGCACGCAGTTATCTTGACACAACCGCCGGACGAACGTCGAGCGCCGACAGTTGGACATCCTCGCCGGGCTCCTTGACAGCCTTGTCCAACCGCCGAAAAAGCTTGGTCATGATCACGCCGCCGATGATCACACCGCCGCCGACCAGCGCGAACGACAGCAGACCCGGGTCGATGACCTGGCTGGCGCCGGACAGCGCGGCCCCGACCGCGGTCCACAGCGCCGCCCACACCACCGCGGAGATCGCCGCGAAAGCGATGAACTTGCGCAACGGCATCCGCAACGTCCCGGCGAGCACCGGTGCCAGCGTGTGCGCCACGGAGACGAACCGCGCTGTCACCAGCAACCAGCCGCCTGATTCCCCAACCAGGCGCTCGGCTTGTGCCCACCGCTTCGGGCCGGCCTTGCGGCCGACCCAGCCGTGCTTGATCGCCGGCCCCGACCAGCGACCAAGCGCGTAACCACCCAACTGGCCCGCGACGCATCCCGCGGCCGCCACCGCCCCCGCAAGCGGCGACCACGCGACGTGCAACACCCCGATGCACGCGCCGACGAGCACTTCCCCTGGCAGGACGACGCCGATCACGACGCTCGTCTCGAGGAACGACAGCACGAAGATCGTCACCAGCACCGCGACCGGTGACAGCGCGGTGAGGTCTGGCATCAGGCCTTCGAACACGTTCCCCACTCCCCGTTCTTTCTCTCCTCCAACTCCCTGTTCAAGACTGTCGCCCGCGGCAGGCGAATGGATCAGGGATGAGCCCCGGAAAACCCCGGAAACGGACCCCGAACTCCTGGTGAAGCCCCCTGAGAAAGGAGTACTCCGCCACCCGCTACCCAGGCGAACCATTTACCGGCTGGTTCTATGCCCGACGAACTTGGCGCGAGTCCGCCAGCGATCCTTGCCACGTCGTAGCTGGTCAGTGCTCGATCTGCACATGTGTGCGAGGCGGTGCGAGGTTTTGTCGGCCCGGGCGAGTACCTTTGTTCGCGATGAGCGCCTTGTTCGAGCTTCCCGGCACCACACCTGTCAACCCGGCCGTCGCCGCCCTGCTTGAAGGGCTGAACGACCGGCAGCGTCAGGCTGTCGAGCACAGCGGTACGCCGCTGCTCGTCGTCGCCGGCGCGGGCTCGGGCAAAACCCGTGTGCTGACAAGGAGAATCGCCTACCTGCTGGCCGCACGGGACGTGCACCCCGGTCAGATCATGGCGATCACCTTCACCAACAAGGCCGCCGCGGAGATGAAGGAGCGCGTCGCCGATCTGGTCGGCGGGCGCGCCAAGGCGATGTGGGTCTCCACGTTCCACTCGATGTGCGTGCGGATCATGCGGCGCGAGGCCAAGACCATTGGCATGTCGTCGAACTTCTCGGTCTACGACTCCGACGACACCCGCAGGCTGATCACGTTGGTGGCCAGGGATCTCGACCTCGACCCGAAGCGGTACTCCGCGCGGTCGCTGGCCGTGCAGATCTCGAACCTGAAGAACGAGCTGATCGACTACGAGGCCGCGGCTTCCCGCGCGTCCAACGACTTCGAGCGCCGGACCGCCGAGGTGTACGCGGTCTACCAGCAGCGGCTGCAGCAGGCCAACGCCTTCGACTTCGACGACCTGATCATGAAGTCGGTCGAGCTGCTGCAGATGTTCCCGGAGGTCGCCGAGTACTACCGGCGCCGCTTCCGGCACGTGCTGGTCGACGAGTACCAGGACACCAACCACGCGCAGTACATGCTGGTGCGTGAGCTGGTCGGGGTCGGCGCGGGTGACATCCCGCCGGGCGAGCTGTGCGTGGTCGGTGACGCGGACCAGTCGATCTACGCGTTCCGTGGCGCGACGATCCGCAACATCGAGGAGTTCGAGCGGGACTACCCGGACGCGACCACGATCAAGCTCGAGCAGAACTACCGCTCGACGCAGACCATCCTGTCCGCGGCGAACGCGGTCATCTCGCGCAATCCCGGCCGGATCGACAAGCGGCTGTGGACCGACTCGGGTGACGGCGAGAAGATCGTCGGCTACGTCGGCGACAACGAGCACGACGAGGCCGCTTTCGTCGCTGGCGAGATCGACAAGCTGGTCGACCACGGCGACGCGCGCAACGGCGACATCGCGGTGTTCTACCGGACCAACAACCAGTCCCGTGTCTTCGAAGAGATCTTCATCCGGCTCGGGCTGCCGTACAAAGTCGTTGGCGGCGTTCGGTTCTACGAGCGCAAGGAAGTCCGCGACGCGCTGGCGTACCTGCGGGTGCTGGCCAACCCCGAGGACACCGTGTCGCTGCGGCGGATCCTGAACGTGCCCAAGCGCGGCATCGGCGACCGGGCGGAAGCCGTGGTCGCGGCGCATGCCGAGCAGCAGCGGATCTCGTTCAACGCGGCGCTGCGCAAGGCCGCGGCAGGCGAGGTCCCGATGCTCAACCCGAGGTCGGAGAAGTGCATCGCCGGGTTCGTCGAACTGCTCGACTCGCTGCGGGAACTGGTCGACGACGGCGTGGCCGAGCTGCTCGAAGCGATCATCGACCGCACCGGCTACCAGGCCGAACTCGAGGAGAGCGACGACCCGCAGGACGCGACCAGGCTGGACAACCTCCGCGAACTGATCACCGTGGCCAGGGAGTTCGCCGAGCTCCCGCCCGCGATCGAGGACGAGGAGACCGTCACGCCGCTCGGCACGCTTGAGGGGTTCCTTGAGCGCGTGTCGTTGGTGGCGGACGCCGACCAGGTGCCGGATGCGGATTCCGACGGCGTGGTCACCCTGATGACGTTGCACACCGCCAAAGGTCTCGAATACCCGGTCGTGTTCAGCACCGGCTGGGAGGACGGGATCTTCCCGCACATGCGGGCGTTGTCCGATCCGGTCGAGCTGGCCGAGGAACGGCGCCTGGCATATGTCGGGATCACGCGAGCGCGTGAACGGTTGTACCTGTCGCGTGCCGTGATGCGGTCCGCGTGGGGCCAGCCATCGACCAACCCGGCGTCCCGGTTCCTCGACGAGATCCCGCCCGAGCTGATGGAGTGGCGTCGTCTCGAGCCGTCACGGCGTTCGTCCGGTCCGTCGACCGCGACGACGTGGAGCCGTTCCGGGTCGGATTCGGCGCAGGCCAGGATCGCCAAGCAGGGCATGCGGTCGACGTCGTTCAAGGGCTGGCAGGACACGCCGGCGCTGAAGCTCGAAGCGGGCGACCGCGTCAACCACGACAAGTACGGCCTCGGCACGGTCGTGGCGACCGATGGAACGGGTCCGCGCGCCACTGCCACGATCGACTTCGGCAGCTCCGGCACGATCCGGCTGATGCTGATCGGCAGCGTCCCGCTAGTGAAGCTCTAGCGATCGCGGCAGCCCGAACCACGGGAGCACGCTGTTCTCGAAGCGGGTCATGGCGCAGATCTTGGTCCCGGTGAGGCTGAGGACGTACAGGCCGACTCCGTGGTGGATGCCGTCCGGGCCGCGCAGGTACGCGCCGAACGCGGGCTGACCGTTGGCGCGCGTCGGCACGAGCTCGAATCTCCGGCCTGCGTCGAACAACCTGGCGCAGAAGCGGGCCACGAGGTCTCGTCCTTCGTATTCGAAGGGCATCGGCGGCATCGAGATGAAGACGTCGTCGGTCAGCAGCGCCACCAGCGCGTCGACATCGGCTGACTGCCAAGCGCGGACGAACTTCGCCACGATCACTTCCTCGGCAGGTGAGTCCGGGCGCGGCCGGTGTCTCAAACCGGCGCGGGCGCGCTTGAGGGCGCTGTTCACCGAGTCGACGGTCGAATCCAGCATGCTCGCCACTTCCTTTGCCGAGAAGCCAAGGACATCACGCAGGATGAGCACGGCGGTCTGGCGTGCCGGCAGGACTTGCAGGGCGGTCACGAACGCCAGCGAGATGGATTCGGTCTGCTCGTACTGAGCGCCTGGATCCAGGAGGACGTCGGGATACGGCTCAAGCCACACCACCTCGCCGAGCCGAGTCGGTTCGGGCGGTTCGACGCCCGGCACGTCCCATTGCTTGGCAGGTCGGCGGCTCGCCGATCGACGGGCGTTGAGGCACCGGTTGGTGGCGATCCGGTAGAGCCACGTGCGCAGCGACGCACGCCCCTCAAACCCCTTGAAACCTTGCCACGCAGCCAAAAGCGTGTCCTGCAGCGCGTCTTCGGCGTCCTGGAACGACCCGAGCATCCGGTAGCAGTGCACCTGCAGCTCGCGCCGGTGCGGTTCGGTCAGCTCTTGGAACGCGGCGGCGTCTCCGGCGCGTGCCTTCGAGATCAGGTCGGCTGTCACTGTTCGCATTCTGAGTGGACACCGGCGGAGGGGCGAACTGGGCGCCCAGTCCGGGGTTGCTGCGGTGTCCGTATCACCATGTTGCTGAAAGACAAGATCGCAGTGATCTACGGAGCCGGTGGCGGGATTGGCGGTGCCGTCACGCGTGCCTTCGCGCGCGAGGGAGCAAAGCTCTATCCCGCTGACCACGAACAGGTCGACACACTCGACGAACAGGCTGTGGACAGGCACTTGAAGTGCGTGATCGCCGAAGCCGGCCGGATCGATGTCTCGTTCGACGCGATCGGCGTCCCGAATTCGGAGATCCTGGGCGTCCCGCTGACCGAGTTGGCTGTTGAGCAGTTCGGCATGCCGATCACCGCCTACACGAGGTCGTACTTCCTGACCGCTCGGCTGGCCGCGCGACACATGATTCCTCGCAAGTCGGGAGTGATCATGACCGTCACGGCACTTCTCTCCCGGACAGGCAGCCCGTTGGTAGGCGGCTACGGCCCTGCACAGGCCGCCAAGGAGGCGCTCACCCGGAACCTTTCCGCCGAACTCGCGCCGCACGGCATCCGCGTCGTCGGCCTGCGCCCGCAGGGCATGCCGGAGACGCGCACGATCAGGGACGCCTTCGAACCACGCGCCAAGTCGTCGGGCATGAACTGGGACCAGTGGCTGGAATTCCTCGCCGCCAGGACCCACCCGCGAAGGCTCATGACGCTCGAGGAGATGGCGAACATGGCAGTGTTCATGGCGTCCGACAAAGCCAGTTCGATGACCGGCACTACGGTTAACCTCACCATGGGCACTCTGGATGACTAGAGACTTAGGGGTCCGCGTTCAGGGACGCCTACGGGTATTCCCCGATGCGTGCCGTCGCGGGGCGAGGCCAGTATTTGAATTACTGGATCAAACTCGTTCTGGGGAGACACGTGAATACCAAACCTGTTCAAGAAGCCGTCAGCAAGTGGTTCAAGCAGACGGCGGGTGGTGACCAGCGTCCGGTCCTTTTCGACATCGACGAGACATATCCGGCGCTGCGTAGTCTCGACAATTCCTACGCCGATATCCGCAGCGAGCTCGACGAGGTCCTCGCCGACCGCGCGACGCTGCCAGCGTATCACGATCTAGACCCTGACCAGGCAACAATCTCGAACGTCACCCCGAACGAGTGGAAGATCTTCTACCTGTGGGCGATGGGTGAACGAGCCGAACCGAACGCCTCGAAATGCCCGAAGACGACGGCGTTGCTGGCGTCGATCCCGAACGTGTTCCAGGCGTTCTTCTCCATTCTGGAGCCCGGAAAGTCCATTCCTGAGCACGAAGGTCCGTATTGTGGCTATTTGCGCTACCACCTTGGGCTGAAGGTGCCGGACGACGCGCCGCCAAGCATTCGGGTGAAGGACCACTGGTACACCTGGCAGGAAAAGCAGAGCGTGCTGTTCGACGACAGCTGGAACCACGAAGTGGTCAACGAGAGCACCGGTGAGCGAATTGTCCTGATTGTCGACGTGCTGCGCCCGATGCCGCTGCCGCAGACCATCGTGAACAAGGGCGTCGCCCTCGCCGCCCGCTACGTCTACGGCCGCAAGGTCCTCGAGCGCGCCGCCCAGCCCCGCAAGCAACCGGCCCCAGCCACAGCCACAACCTGACCTGGGCATTCGACCAACAGTTCGAAAACTGTCGTACCCCTCTGCTTGACTGCCTGCATGCCAGAAAACCGCACCAAGCAGGGGGTTACCCAATGGACGACATCTTGTTCCGCGCGCTGGCTGACCGCGTGGGCCGCTACCTGGACGGCGTTGATCGCCTGTCTTCGGCGCAGCCGTGGGAAGTGGGCCGGGAACTGCGCAGGCTCAGCGGAGCCTGGCGCTCGTTGCTCGGCCAGCACGCGCCCACGGGTCGCAAACGACGATGCGTGGGCTGTCAGTCGCCGCGAGGCTCACCGGCCATGTGTTCGGTCTGGCGGGTGGCCTGCGGCTGGTTTGTCAGAGCTTGACGCCCTTGCCCGACAGCCAGCTGGCCGGGTTCATCTTGCGGCCGCTGGAGTCCCAGATCTCGAAGTGCAGGTGGGTCCCGGTGGACTGGCCACGGTTGCCCATCCGCGCGATCTGGTCGCCCGCCTTGACCTTGGCGCCTTCGCGGACCGTGATCGAGTCCATGTGGCCGTAGACGCTGATCGTGCCGTCCGGGTGCTGGATGCGCACCCACAGGCCGAAGCCGCTGGCGGGGCCTGCCTCGATCACGACGCCGTCGGTGACCGCGCGGATCGGGGAGCCGAACTTGCCCGCGATGTCGACGCCGAAGTGGGTCGTGCCCCACCTGGCGCCGAAGCCGGAGGTGAAGACGCCGTCCGCGGGACGGACGAACTTGACGCGAGCCTTCTCGGCGGCCGCTTCGGCTTCCTGCTGGAGCTTTGCCGTGCGGTTGGCGATCAGCTGCGCGCTCTGGGTCAGCTTGCGGGCTTCGACGCCCGCGTCGCTGACTTGCGCGACGGTGAGGACCTCGGGAGCGATGGTCGTGGCGCGGGAGTCGCCGCCAACGCCGAACGCGGCGGACGCGTCTCCGGAGTTGGCCAGCGGCGCGACGTCGTCGCTGTTGGAAGCACCTGCCTTGAGCGTCTGACCAGCTGCTGCGGCCGCGAAAGCACCAATGGCCACAGCTGCGACGACGACACGACCACGCAGTGCGGATGGCGGCGCCGGAAGCCGGTGCGCGCCACGCTCTACGCGTTCGTCACTGGAGGTGCGGTCAAGCGCCTCCAGCATCACTGCAGACTGCTGCTGCCCGCCGGGGGAGCGGTGTCGAGACAAAGCCTGCCCTTCTGCCTCGGGGAGATCCGGGCGGCACCTCGGCTCGCGGGGACGAGCTCTGGCGTGGACACCGGGCGGGGGATCCCGGGTGAGTGATTTCGGGGGAACCACTCGCGTCCTGGCCGTGACCGGACCGTGACAACGGACCGGGGGACAGTAACCAAGGGAGACAGCAGAGGGCAACTTCCCCGACGGATCTTGTGCCGTTCGAGGAGCGGGCACAAGTCACTGATCAGTAACTATTACCCAAAGTTAAGTCGGTATAACACGACCAGATGTGACGTGCGTTACGCCAACCGGGCGGTTATGAGCGTTACTCGGTCGCCCGCGACCGTTCGGCGCACGATTCGCGCCGTTACTCGATCTGGGTAGGCCCCATGCGCCTTATGCAACCCGCCGGCGACTTCACCCCGAGTCGCCGGCCGTCCCCGCTTGCCCGTTTATCCCGTCCGGCAGGCCTGTCGACCGTTTCCCCTGGTCGTCGGGCCTGTTCTTGCCTCGCGTCCTATATGACGCCCCGACTCCGCAGGAGGTTGTCTCTGTCAACCCACCAACTCGAAGAAACATTCCACCCCGGCCATCCGCCGCACCACACCCAACGCCCCGAACTGCCCTTTCCCGCATCAGCCCATGCACTTTCCAACACCCCGACGAGATGCCCGCTCCGGCACGGTGTGTCCACCGTTCTGGCACCCCGAGATGCACACACCGGCACGGTGAGATGCCCGTTCCGGCTGGGTGAGATGCCTTCTGTGGCCTGGCGAGGTGTGTGTTCCGCCACAGCGCGAGACGTGCGCGGGCCGGTGAGGTGCGCGTTCCAGCACCGCGAGATGTCCGCTCCGACACGGCGTGTCCACCGTTCCGGCACCGCGAGATGCGCATACCGGCACCCATGGGCCCGGCCGCTTGGTCGCGCCGGTCGGCCGTGTCCGCTTTGTCCAGTCGTCTCGGTCCTGGTGCCGCCGTGGCACTTCCGTCGTGCATAACTTGGTTGGCGCTCGTGTGACCTGGTGTGTTGCCTTCCGCAGGTGTGGCGGGAGATTCGGGACGTGATCGCCTTGCTAGGTTCGGGGCGATGAATTCGCGGATCCGATCGTCGGACACCCGGGTGGGGACCGGCCCGACCGCTGGTGAGACTGGAGACCTGGTGCCGGAACGGCTTGAGGTACCGGCGTTGTTGAAGGTGGCGGTCGTCGTGGCCGCCGCTGGCGCGGCATTGCTGGCGATAGGTCCCGGTGTCGGCGTGCTGCAAGGCGCGCCCCCGGCGGCGTACGGCAGCGGGCCCCTCCTCATCGTTCTCGCGGTGGTGCCGGTCCTGGTCGCCATTGGACTCTTGATCGCCGGTAAGCCCGTGGGCTCGGCTGGTGTTCTGGTCGGCGCCGCGTTCCTCGCGCCCGGCCGGGCACTGCTCGACCTCCAGTTCGCGGCGGATGCTTTGGTGGCGTCGCGGCCGGAACTGGTTGTGCCGACCGACCTTGCGCCGTTGGCGGCGGGCGCGGGTACGTGGCTGCTGGTTGCCGGGCACGTCCTCACGTTGGTGGCCGGCGCCATGGTGATCGTGCGTGCGGGTGCCCAGCCGGGCACGCCGGTGGCCGCGGAGTTCGAGGACTCTGAGCCGGAGTCGCGCAAGCGGTTGCTTGGGTGGGGGCTGTTGTTCGGCGGGCTCGCGACCATCGGGTTGCTGATGCCACCGTTCCGTTCGGCCAACGCCTTCCTGCTCGACCTTGACCTGACCAACGGGCCAGGGCTGGTGATGACAGGGGGGCTGCTGATCGCGCTGGCGGCCATCCTCGGGTGCGTGTTCGGAGGTACGGCGCGGACACCGAAGATGGGCCGGGGTGTCCTCATTGGTGTCGCCCTGGCGATCCTCGCGGTCGTCCTGCCCAGCCAGATCGCAGCGAGCACTGTGGACTGGCTGGAGTCCGACTGGCGTTCCTACATGGCGACCGCCGGTGCCGTCGGTCTTGTCGGCGTGGCTGTGTGGCCGAGCGG
Organism: Kibdelosporangium aridum; assembly: GCF_900176515.1. Taxonomy (GTDB): domain Bacteria; phylum Actinomycetota; class Actinomycetes; order Mycobacteriales; family Pseudonocardiaceae; genus Kibdelosporangium; species Kibdelosporangium aridum. Next base: position 576,864 of record NZ_FWXV01000002.1, on the reverse strand, counting down.
CCTTGCGTTGAAGCGCAAGGAAAGCAAGCCGCTTGACCAAAGCGGCGACCGGGTGCACATGGTCGCCGGTGTGCTGGCGATCCTCGCCGGTATCGCCGCGATCCTCGGCCAGGCGACCGAACTGTTCGTCGTCGAGATCCCGACCGACGTCCCGATCAACCAGACCGACGAGCTGATCATCCTGTCCGGCGTGCGCCCGGGTTCGTTCGCCAACCGGTTGCTGTTGCCCGCTGGGATCCTGGTGATCCTGCTTGGCGTGCTGTTGCTGATCAAGCCGATCGCCCGGATCTTTCGTCCAATGTTGAGCGTCGCGTGGGTCGGCGTCCCGCTCGCGGGTTTTCTGGCCTTGGACGCGGTGGTCACGGCGACTTCCACGAGTGGCGCGATCCGTGCGGGCGCGTCGACGTGGTGGACGTTGGCCGCGGTCGTGCTCGCGGTGGCCGCGGCGATCACCGCCGGTGCGGCCGGTGCGATCGAACGGGATGACGTCGATCTGACCGATCGGTCATCGAACATCATCCTGATGGCGCCGATCGCGGCCGCGATGTTGTTCGCCGTCGGAGCGTTCGGATTGCCGACGATGCGTGCCGATCAATATGTGGCGCCTGGGATCTGGTCGAATTTCCGAGTCGCGTCCTGGGGTCTGGTTGTGGCGCTGCTGGCGGTGCTCGTCGCCGCCGTCGTCGCGGCGCGTAGCCGTCCGGCGCGAGGTGCGGCGCTGATGTTCGGTGCGGCGGGCGTGGTCGCGGTGCACGCGTTGGAAGTCCCCATGACTGGCGCACGAGCTGAGGGATCGGCGGCCGCGGCAGGAACCTGGCTGGCTCTCGCGACCATCGCCGCGCTGGTGATCAGCGCCTTCGTGGCGTTGGCGGTACGACCTGAGCCCGCACGCCGTCGATGATCCGGTTGCTGCTCGTCGAACTGGAACCTGACGACATCGAAACGCAGAGCTTGGCCCGTGCGCTGCGCGACAGCGGCGTTGAGGTCGTCTACGCCAAAGCCGGGTCCGCCGAGGAGATCGCTCGTGCGGCCGAACAAGAGGACGTACGGGCCGTCGGACTGGTCGTCCGGAGCGACGAACATCGCCTGATCGGTACAGAACTGGCCACGCGGACCGTGGTGTTCGCCACTGCGGAGGGCGACGAACAGGCCCTCCGAGCGGCCGGAGTCAAGGCGATTTTCCGGCCAGGCAACGCTGAAGGCGTCGTGAGCTGGGCAAGCACGCTCAAGCCCGATCACGAGCGGTGACCGACCTCACCAGTACCGACGGCCCGGCCCAAGACGCAGGTCGCTAGGGTCGTTCCGTCCAACGCAGTGCATATGGTGGAGCAGGAGCTCTCAGTGGACCTGTACGAGTACCAGGCGAAGGACCTCTTCGCCGCCCACGGAGTGCCGGTACTGCCGGGCTCCGTGGCTGACAACCCCGAAGACGCCAAGGCGATCGCGGCCGATCTGGGTCAGCGCGTCGTCGTCAAGGCACAGGTGAAGACCGGTGGCCGCGGCAAGGCGGGCGGCGTGAAGCTGGCCGACGACCCGGAGGACACCAAGACCAAGGCCGAGGCCATCCTCGGACTGGACATCAAGGGCCACGTGGTCCGCCGGGTGCTGGTGACGCCGGCGTCCGAGATCGCCGAGGAGTACTACTTCTCGTTCCTGCTCGACCGCGCCAACCGCAAGTTCCTCGCGATGGCCTCCGTCGAGGGCGGCATGGACATCGAAGAGGTCGCCGCGACCAAGCCCGAGGCGCTGGCCAAGGTCCTGATCGACCCGATCGAGGGCGTCGACCTTGCCAAGGCGAACGAGATCGTGGCGCAGGCGAAGTTCCCCGAGGCGATCGCCGGCCAGGCCGCCGAGGTCGTCGTCAAGCTGTGGGAGACCTTCGTTTCCGAGGACGCCACGCTGGTCGAGGTGAACCCGCTGGTCCGCGACCCGCAGGACCAGATCATCGCGTTGGACGGCAAGGTCACGCTGGACGACAACGCGTCCTTCCGCCACCCGGCGCACGCGGACCTCGTCGACATCGCCGCCGAGGACCCGCTTGAGGCCGCCGCCAAGGCGAAGGACCTCAACTACGTCAAGCTCGACGGCCAGGTCGGCATCATCGGCAACGGCGCGGGCCTCGTCATGTCCACTTTGGACGTTGTCGCTTACGCGGGCGAGAAGCACGGCGGCGTGAAGCCTGCCAACTTCCTCGACATCGGTGGTGGCGCGTCGGCCGAGGTGATGGCCAACGGGCTGGAGATCATCCTGTCTGACCCGGACGTGCGCAGCGTCTTCGTGAACGTCTTCGGCGGCATCACCGCGTGCGACGCGGTCGCCAACGGCATCGTGCAGGCCTTCAAGCTGCTTGAGTCCCGCGGCGAGGCGGTCAGCCGGCCGATCGTGGTCCGGCTGGACGGCAACAACGCCGAGGAGGGCCGCCGCATCCTCACCGAGGCCGCGCTGCCCGGCCTCGAGCAGGTGGACACAATGGACAACGCAGCTGACAAGGCTGCCGCACTTGCTGCTGCGGGGGCGTGAACGAGATGGCCATCTTCCTCAACGAGAACTCCAAGGTCATCGTCCAGGGCATGACCGGGTCCGAGGGCACCAAGCACACCAAGCGGATGCTCAAGTCGGGCACGAACATCGTCGGCGGCGTGAACCCGCGCAAGGCCGGCACCGAGGCTGACATCGACGGCACGCTCGTACCGGTGTTCGGTTCGGTGGCCGAGGCGATGGAGAAGACCGGCGCGGACGTGTCGGTGATCTTCGTCCCGCCGAAGTTCGCCAAGGACGCCGTGATCGAGGCGATCGACGCCGGCATCGGCCTCGCCGTCGTGATCACCGAAGGCATCCCGGTGCACGACTCGGCCTACTTCTGGGCGCACGCGGTCGCGAAGGGCAACAAGACCCGGATCATCGGCCCGAACTGCCCCGGTGTGATCTCGCCCGGCAAGTCCAACGCGGGCATCATCCCCGCGGACATCACCGGCCCCGGCAAGATCGGCCTGGTGTCGAAGTCCGGCACGCTGACCTACCAGCTGATGTACGAGCTGCGCGACATCGGTTTCTCGTCCGCGGTGGGCATCGGCGGTGACCCGGTCATCGGCACCACGCACATCGACGCGTTGGCGGCGTTCCAGGACGACCCCGAGACCGAGCTGATCGTGATGATCGGTGAGATCGGTGGTGACGCCGAGGAGCGCGCGGCGGCCTACATCAAGGAGAACGTGACCAAGCCGGTCGTCGGCTACGTCGCGGGCTTCACTGCCCCCGAGGGCAAGACCATGGGCCACGCGGGCGCGATCGTGTCCGGCTCGGCCGGTACCGCCGCGGCGAAGAAGGAAGCCCTCGAGGCCGCCGGCGTGAAGGTCGGCAAGACCCCGAGCGAGACGGCTGCCCTGGCACGGGCCATCGTCGAAGGCTGATCGCACGAACGGTCCGTTCGTACGCGGAGTTGTTGGCCGTACGAACGGACCGTTCGCAAATCTGGTTGTCCACAACCCGCCGTAACCCCTTTGACCAGCCCATACCCCCAGTAGAATGGGATCGGGGTCGCCCCCCGGGAGTGGTGGGGGCTGCTTGGGAGCGGGTTTTCTGGGTGAGCGCAGTGGTCTGGTGATGTCGCGGGCCCTGTGTAAGCCGGTTTCGCCAGGTTCGCCTGGCTGTGTTGTGGGTGTGCGCGTGAGGTTGGGGACGACGGCCCAGGTGAGGAACTTCGGCACCAGCCCCAGCCAATGCTGTGTGTCTCGCGGATCGGTCGTCCGGTCGAAGTGTTCTCGCAGGTCGCAGCGTTCTCGACAGACTGCATGGCGGTCGGCTTTCCCGCGCCGGGCCAAAGTTTTCGCTGGTCTGCGGGTTGTGTGCGGTCGTGTCCATGGGTTGTGGCGCCGTTGGGCGGCGCACCGGGGCGAAGAGTGATTCACTGACAGGGCTGGGCGCTGGTGTAGCGTCCGGCCCTGCCATGTGTGCAGTAACCGGAACAATCGGGAACCGTGTTGTGCCGGGCTGCGTCAGAGGTGGAAAAATTTCATCCGAACTATCGCGGTGAGCAGCAGCTGAGGAGAACCACGCGATGACCTTCCCGAGCGGAGCGCCGGGCGGCTACCCGGGTCAAGGCCCGCACCAGCCCCCGCCCGGCCCACCTGGTTACGGTCCCCCGCCCGGCCAAGGCGCCGGCATGAAAATGAGCCTCCCGCAGATGCTCGCGCTCGGTGCGGGCGGTCTCGGTGTGCTCAACCTCTTCCTCGGCTTTGCCCCGATCATCACCGGCAGCGCCTTCTACGAGTCGCCGTTCGGCTGGCTGCCCGCGTTGTTCGCGGCCGGTGGCTTCGCCGCGCTCCCGGTGATCCTGCCGGGTGACAAGGACAAGAAGGCAGGCGTGCTGCCCGCGGCGTTGAGCCTCGGCGCGATGCTCGCGTTCTTGTTCACCGTGTTCTCCATTTCCGGCAGCCTCGCGGCCGGTGGCGTCATGGTGTTGATCTTCGGCATCTTGCAGGCCGGTGCCGCGGTGGCGGCGTTCCTGTTCGAAGAGGGCGTCATCAAGCCGCCCGCGCCGAACCCGTACGGCGCGCCGGGTGGTGGTTACCCGCAGCAGCAACAACAGCCTGGTGCGTACCCGCCCAGTGGTGCGTTCCCGCAGCCTGGTGGCGGTCCGACGGTGCAGCAGCCGCAGCCCGGCCAGCAGCCGTTCGGCGGGCCCGGCCAGCAGACGCAGTTCGCGCCGCAGCAGGGCCAGTTCGGTGCTCCCGGCACCCCGCCGGGTGGCTACCCGCAGCAGCCGCCGCAGTAAAGGATCTTGTCCGGCGGGCGGGTCGTGATCTTCACGGCCCGCCCGTCGTCTTATGTAGACACTCTGTGAGCAGCGCCGACAGTGTTCACTTGATCGGTTGACTGGCGGCGTGCCGTCCGGCGGGCGGCCCGCGACGGCTGTCAGGGTGCGTGCATGTCGCTGTACCCACCCGATGTCGAGGACGACGTCGACGAGCCGATCCGCAGCCGTGCGCGGGTCCTGCTGGTCGCCGGTATCGGCCCGCTGTTCGTGGGGTACGCGGGTGTGGTCGTGGTGCTCGCGTTGGTGATCTCCGTCGCGACCAAAGCCGACGTCTCCACCGTGAGTGTGTTGTCCGCGGCCATGCCGGGCTGGCTTGCCGCGTACCAGGTGCCACTGCGGCTCGACGGGCACGACCTCGGCGCCTTGCCGCTGCTGCCGACGTTGTTGATCATTCTCCTCATCGGCCGCGCGGTCACGAACGCCGCCGATCGCATCGAGGTCGACTCCGCGCGGGACACCTTGCCGATCATCGCGACTGTCTCGGCCACGCACGCCATCGCGGGCGGGGTGCTCGCTGAGGTCACGTCATCGGCGTCGCTTGCGGCCGGATTGCTTGTGCCAGCTGGGGTTGCCGCGCTGGCCGCGGTGATTGGCCTTGCCAGGCAGGGATATCTGGACGACGTGTTCGACCGGGTCGACGAACTCGCGGTGCACGGCCTGTGGGCCGGACTGATCGGTCTCGGCACGATGATCGGCGTGGGCACCTGCCTGGTCCTGTTGGGATTGGGCACGTCCTTCACGACGGCCGCTGGTCTTTTCTCGCCGGGGATCGGCGACAGCGTCGGCATGTTCTTGCTGTCGGTCGCGTACCTGCCGAACGCCGTCGTGGGCGGAATGTCCTTCGCCGCAGGCCCTGGCGTGACGATCGGCCAGCTCACGGCCACGCCGCTGCATTTCACCGGCGGTCCGTTGCCCGGTGTGCCAGTGCTTGCCGCCCTGCCGGAGACCGGTGCGGCGTGGTGGCCGGTGTTTTTCCTGCTGCCGCTTGGCGTTGGCGCGTTCGTGGGCTGGATTCTGCGTGACGCCAGCGAAGACCCGATCGCACGGCTGCGCGCGGTGGGCGCAGCGGCCGTGGTGGTGGCCGGTGGTTGTCTGTTGCTCGCCATTGGCGCGGGTGGACGGCTCGCGGACGGCATGTTCGATCCGTTGAGCATGCATCCGTGGAGCCTCGGCCTGGCGATGCTGTTGTGGATCGCGTTGCCCGCGGCGACCGTGGCGTGGTGGGCCGGGCCGCGTCTGGTGCTGGTTCCGTCGCGTGGGCTGCTTGACGACGCCATCGAGGCCGAGGCCGCCGCCGAAGCCGCTGAGGAGCCCGAAGACCTCACGGACAGTGCCGAAGCGCAAGACGCCGAGGAAGAACCGGCCGAGGAGCAGGAGGCCGGCCCACCGGCGGAACCGGTCGCGCAGGACACCGATGAGCAGGCCGAAGACAACGATGAGCCGGACCTGCCGGAAGAGATCGAGAAGTGAGCACTTAGGCTGGCCACAACCGACCAGGCCAGGAGATCACGCTGAGCGCTCACCCGACATCTCTGCCCACCCCCGCCAAGGTCGTCGTGCTCGTCTCCGGATCGGGCACCCTGCTGCAGGCGCTGCTGGACGAGGCCCGCGACGAGACCTGTCCGATCAAGGTCGTCGCGGTCGGAGCCGACCGCACGGGTATCGAAGGGCTGGCGCGCGCCGAACGCGCCGGAGTGCCCACGTTCGTCGAACGCGTGCGTGACCACGCCGACCGGTCCGCGTGGGACCAAGCGCTCGCCAAGGCGGTCGCGGCCTACGAACCCGACTTGGTGGTCTCGGCGGGCTTCATGAAGATCCTCGGGTCTGCGTTCCTGACTCAGTTCGCCGGGCGCGTCATCAACACGCATCCCGCGTTGCTGCCCGCGTTCCCCGGCGCGCACGCGGTCGAAGAAGCGGTCGCGTACGGCGTGAAGGTCACCGGCTGCACCGTGCACCTGGTGGATACCGGTGTGGACACCGGACCAATCCTGGCCCAGGAGGCGGTGCCGGTCGAGTCCGGCGACGATGTGGCCGGACTGCACGAACGGATCAAGACGGTGGAGCGGCGGCTGCTGGTCGACGTGCTCGCGCGGTTGGTGCGCGAGGGCTACACCGTGGATGGACGAAAGGTGAGCATCCCGTGAACTCAGAGACACGTCCGGTGCGGCGTGCGCTGATCGGCGTCTCGGACAAGGCCGGTCTGCTGGAGCTTGGGACCGGGCTGCACGCGGCCGGGGTGGAGATCATCTCCACCGGCGGGACCGCGAAGGTGCTCGCCGACGCGGGCGTGCCCGTGACGCCGGTCGAGCAGGTCACCGGGTTTCCCGAGTCGCTCGACGGCCGGGTCAAGACGCTGCACCCGCGTGTGCACGCCGGTCTGCTGGCCGACATGCGCCGCCCCGAGCACGTCCAGCAGCTGGCTGACCTGGACATCAAGGCGTTCGACCTGCTCGTGGTGAACCTGTACCCGTTCGAGCAGACAGTCGCGTCCGGTGCGTCGCCGGACGAGTGCGTCGAGCAGATCGACATCGGTGGCCCGGCGATGCTGCGTGCGGCGGCGAAGAACCACGCGTCGGTCGCGGTGGTGATCGACCCGTCGCGATACGACTGGGTGCTGGAGAAGGTCAACTCTGGTGGCTTCACCATCGAGGACCGCCAGCAGCTTGCGCTGGAGACCTACCGGCACACCGCGTCGTACGACATCGCTGTGGCCTCGTGGATGGGCAGCGTGCTGTCGCAGGACGACGAGGGCAGCAACTTCCCCGGCTGGGTCGGCGCGAGCTGGAAGCGCTCGAACGTCCTGCGCTACGGCGAAAACCCGCACCAGAGCGCGGCGTTGTATGTCTCGAGCCACGGCGGATCCGGCCTGGCGACTGCAGAACAGTTGCACGGCAAGGAAATGTCGTACAACAACTACGTGGACGCCGATGCCGCCTACCGCGCGGCGTACGACCACGCCGAGCCCTGCGTTGCGATCATCAAGCACGCCAACCCTTGTGGTATCGCAGTGTCCACTGTGAGCATTGCCGAGGCACACCGCAAGGCGCACGAGTGCGACCCGGTCAGCGCGTACGGCGGCGTGATCGCCTCGAACCGTGAGGTCACGCTGGACATGGCCGAGCAGGTCGCGGAGATCTTCACCGAGGTGATCCTGGCGCCTTCGTACGCCGAGGGCGCGGTGGATGTGCTGACCCGCAAGAAGAACATCCGCATCCTGGTCGCGCCCGAGCCGCAGCGCGGCGGCGCCGAGATGCGCCCGGTGTCCGGCGGCTTGCTGCTGCAGACCAAGGACACGCTGCAGGCCGACGGCGACGACCCGGCGAACTGGACGCTCGCCACCGGCGAGGCCGTTGACGAGGAAACGTTGGCGGACTTGGCTTTCGCGTGGCGTGCATGCCGGGCCGTGAAGTCCAACGCGATCCTGCTGGCTTCTGGTGGCGCGACCGTTGGCGTCGGTATGGGCCAGGTCAACAGGGTTGACTCGTGCCGGCTGGCGGTGACCCGTGCTGGTGACCGGGCGAAGGGTTCGGTTGCCGCTTCGGATGCGTTCTTCCCGTTCCCCGACGGCCCGCAGGTGCTGATCGACGGTGGCGTGAAGGCGATCGTGCAGCCGGGTGGCTCGATCCGGGACCAGGAGACCATCGCGGCGGCCGAGGCCGCGGGTGTCGCGGTGTACCTGACCGGGACGCGTCACTTCGCCCACTGATTGACTGAGCAAAGGGCCGCCCAGCCAGGTCTTCCCTGGCTGGGCGGTTTTGTCAGACCCCACTGATAACGTGAAATCAGGGGGACCCCCTCGGGAATTGCTGTTGCGGTCGGGGCTGCCCGTCTGGCGGGTCTTCCCCTATTTCAGCAGGAACGCGCGGTGGATGGTCTGGTCGACCGCGTTGCCGTCCGCGTCCTTGGCGGATGCCTTCAGCGACACGGTGTTCGCGGAACTCGGATGCGACACCACCGTGAACCACTTGCCGTTGAAGTTCACCACCGGCGCGGCCTTCCAGGTCAGGCCGTCGTCATGGGAGACCTGGACTGACAAGGACCGTGCCTGACCGCCCGAGTTGTGGTCGATGTGCACCGGGACCACGGTCGGAATCAGCCGGGAAACCCGCTGGCGGGCATCCACCGCCGGAGCGAAGCGGACGGCCATCAGCGGCAAAGCCTGCTGTGCGGGCGTTGTCCCCGAACGGAACGTCCAGTCCACGACGACCTTGTTGGAGACCTCCAACTGGTTGCGGGCCTCGATGTGCAGCCGGAACTGAGCGTCTCCGGCAGGCACGGTGTGCAGCCCGTATCCGGACCACGGCTCGGTGCCGATCTGTTCGCCGTCGCGGTACAACGTTGTTGAACCGGTGTCGTTCGAAGCGCCGGTTCTGCGCAGGTCGTGGTCGGCGTAAAGCCCGAAGTTGAAGAGCATCACGTCGCCCGCGCGAGCCGCGGAGGTGTTGACGGTGTTCGGCTGTGGCACGAAGGCGGGACCGAAGACCCCGAAGTTCCACCGTTCGGTGACCACCGGACCCAGCTTGTAGGACCGGCGGGTGTCGGTGCGCGTCGACGACTGCGGACTGCCGTCGCTGCTCTGCTGGGAGAACTTGTTGTACCAGGGGAAATCGGGCGTGTACAACTCGTCCAAAGTGTACGGAAGAGGTCTGGTGACGATGCTGTCACGTGCGCCGAGGCTTCCCGGAGCCGTGGTGCCGTGCTCGGAACGCACCCGCGCAAGCTGATTGTCCCGCACGCGAACCATCAGCGAATCGGGAACACGGCCGTCGACATCGTGGTTCAAGTGGTACATGTACGGACTGGTTGTGAAGCCGCCGTTGCCGTCCGGTTCCGCCATCCGGGTCTGCGTTGTGTAGGTGAACTGGCCCGGTGCGGCGGACGTCTGGGATGGCACGACATGCACCCCGTCGAAGTTCGGCCACAGGAAACCGGCTCCGGTTCCGCCCGGCCACGACGTCTTCCGGGCGAACTGGAAGAACGCCGTGCCAGCCTTGGCGTTCGGCTTGTCCACAGTGAACCCGATCGGTTTTCCCTTCCTGGCGTCGATGTCCAGTGTCGTGTTGCTGGAGACCACGAATTCGGGTTCCATCTGCAGGGTGATCCGGTTTCCGGGATCGTCGACGCCCGAGTCGACGAAGTACCGTCCTTTCGGCAGCCGGGCGACCAGTGAACCCGTTGGGTTGTCAGGGATGAACGCCTTGCGGATGTCCATCTCGACGAACCGGATCTCGGATTCCGGGGTCAGGTTTCCGTTCTGGTCAATGAAGTTCACGGTGACGTCGTAGCTCTCGACCTCCCGGTCGACCGCGATGGGCGTCCGAACCCCGCCCGCCTCGACGACTCCGCTGTAGAACCCGTCCGGGCCGTTCACCCGAGTGTCGATCGTGACGACGACCTCGGCTTCACCACCGGCGGGAACAGTGATGCTCGGCGAGGAGAAGGTGAACATCCCCGCGGGCGCTGGGTTTCCGTGCGGGTCGCGAATCGAAGCCGTCATGTCGGCGGTCATCGGTGCTGAACCGGAGTTGTGGTACCTCACCGTTTTCCGGATCGGCTCGTCGTCATGGTGCGGCCACAGAGCCACACCGGCGTTGATACTCGCCGGAGCGGACCGCAGCGGCTGCTTGGCCGCCTTGGCCACGTCGAGCCGTCCGGAACCCTGCTCGAACACCGTCAACGAGGGATTGGGCTTGGCACTGCCCATCAACGCGGACTTGATCTCCGTGGCAGTCCAGGACGGGTGGATCCCGGCCATGATCGCTGCCGCACCGGCGACGTGCGGCGCGGCCATCGACGTACCGGACAGCCGGACGTGCGTGGGGTCCACAGGCGCCCCGATCCGGCCGTTCGTGGCCTTCGCGGCGGCGATGTCCACGCCTGGTGCGGTGATGTCGGGCTTGATCGCGTTGTCGCCCCAGCGTGGGCCACGGCTGGAGAACTCCGCGAGAGCGTCGTTGTGGTCGACCGCGCCGACCGTGAGCGCCGCGTCCGCCGCGCCTGGGCTGGGCGGCATGCCGCCCGTGTTGCCCGCCGCGATGACGAACAGCGAACCCGTCTCGGCGGTCAGCCTGTTCACCGCCTGGGACATCGGATCGGTGCCGTCGCTGGGCAGCGAGCCGCCGAGGCTCATGTTGATCACGTCGGCGCCCTGCTTGGCCGCCGCCCACTCCATCCCGGCGATGATCCAAGACTCCTGACCGGAGCCGAAATCGTTGAGCACTTTGCCGTTCAGCAGCTTGGCGTCCGGTGCGACACCGCGATACTTCGCGTGTTCGCCCGTGATGATCGAGGCGACATGTGTCCCGTGTCCATCGCGGTCGTCAACGCCGCTGGCGGAACCGGTGAAGTCCTGCGCGCCGACGACGGCGTCGGAGAGATCGGCGTGGGTGGCGTCGATCCCGGTGTCCAGCACTGCGACTGTCGTGCCTTTGCCGGTGTGCCCGGAGTTCCACGCCTCCGGCGCACCGATTTGCGGGATGCTCTTGTCGAGGGACGCCCGTACGGGGCCATCCAGCCATATCTTGTCCGCGGCTGCGAACGTCCGCAGCCCTGCCGCCTTGTCCACGCGGACGACGGATGCGTTCAGGCTCGGCAGGTCTCGTTCCTTTGCAAGGCCCACGCCGCCGCTGACGATCAACGGGATGTCCGCACGTGTCTTGTCGTCGTAGCCGTTCTTGATCAGCTGTGTGACGTTGAACAGTCGCCGATCAAGCTTGTCCGCGCGTAAGAGCGGTCTGGCATCCTCGGGGATCACATGGATGTCGCCGCGTTCGTCGGAGTAGTAGGAGAAACGGGTCCCCTCACGCCCTTTGCCCGCGAGCACAGTCACCTCGTGCTCGCCGCCGAGAACCACTTTGTCCCCGGTGAACAACGTGACCGCACGGTCTGGCGGCAGTGTCCGGGTGAGCGGGGCGGCGGTTGCCGTCCCGCTCACTGGAACGGTGAGGCCGCAAGCCACTAGACCGGCCAGCACAGCTATGGCAGAACGTTTGTGACTCATGCACCCACAGGTGCCATAAGACGCCGGTTTGTTGCGTCCTCCTGAAGGAGGATTCGACGTCTGCTGTTAGAGAGCCGTTCACAGTCGGCAGGAAGGATCCCCGGAATGCGAAGAGTGCTGCTGGTGCTGACCGTATTGCTGCTGACCGCCCCCGCGGCCGCCGCGACGGGTGTTCCGCAAGTCAAAGCGCAGGTGGAGACGCCTGGGCTGTTCGACGACGAGGAAGGCGGCAACGCCGACGCCGACGACCCGGCGATCTGGGTGAACGAGCGCGATCCCGGCCGCAGCATCGTGGTCGCGACCGCCAAGGAAGGCGGGCTGTACTCGTACCGGCTGGACGGCACGCAGATCAAGCACGTGCCCGCGCCCGCGCGACCGGGACCTGAGCACGCCCCGGGCCGGTTCAACAACGTCGACATCGTGGGCGACTTGGCGATCGTGTCCGACCGCGGCCGGGACCACATCCGGTTCTACCAGGTCAACGGCCTGGTCGACGTGACAGCGCCGGATGTGCCGTTCGTGTTCAACAGCTCCCAGTCCGAAGTGGACGAGCAAAAGACGGCCTACGGCCTCGCGGCGTGGTACTCCCCGAGCGATCGCGCCACCTACGTCCTGGTGAGCCGCAGGTCGACGACCCAGGTCGCGTTGCTGAAAGTCCTGCCCCAGGGCGGAAAGTACAGCTACCGCGTCGTCCGGACCCTGGACCTGCCTGCCGAGTTCACATTGCCGAACGGCACAAAGTGGCAGCCATGTGACGAACCCGGAGTCCTGCCGCAGGTCGAGGGCATGGTCGTCGATTACCGGACCGGGACGTTGTACGCCGGTCAGGAAGACGTCGGCATCTGGCGGATGCCAGCCAATCTGGTCGGCGAGCCCGTGCTGATCGACAAGGTCCGTGAGTTCGGCGTGCCGGGGACGTACGACCCGGAGACCGAGGAGTGCACGCCTGGTGCGGACCCTGGCTTCGGCGGCAAGCACATCTCGGCGGACGTCGAGGGTTTGACCATCCACTATGGACGCAACCTGTTGCTCGCGTCGAGCCAGGGCGACAACACATTCGCGGCCTACGACCTGCCGGGCAAGTACAAGACGTCGTTCCAGATCAAGCTGGGTGACGACCTGGTGCAGGAGAGCGACGGCGCCGCGGTGATCGGTACCGGCCTCGGCCACCGGTTCCCGCACGGCCTGCTGGCCGTGCAGGACGGTGACAACGCCGGCGAACCGAGGGAGAGCACCAACTTCAAGTTCGTCCGGTGGGACTTGGTCGCTCAGGCGATCCGGTAGGTCTCGTCCGGGACGTCCGTGATGAACATGTGGCCCGGCGAGTGCGTGATCGCGAACGGCGGGCACGAGGTCATCAACGCCGCCTGCGGGGTCACCCCGCAGGCCCAATAAACCGGCACGTCACCGGGTTCGGCTTCGACCGCGTCCCCGAAGTCCGGTGTGGACAGGTCCTTGATGCCGAGCCCGCCCGGGTCGCCGACGTGCACGGGTGCGCCGTGCACGTCCGGCATCCGGCTGCTGATCCTGCTCGCCAGCTCGACCATGTCCGCCGGGATCGGCCGCATCGACACCACCAGCGGGCCACGCATCCGGCCAGCCGGCCGGCAGTCCCGGTCGGTGATGTACATCGACACGTTGCGCCCCTGCTGGACGTGCCGCAGCGGGATGCCCGCCGCAGCCAACGCATGCTCGAACGTGAAGCTGCAGCCGAGCAGGAACGCCACCAGGTCCGAGCGCCAGAGCCGGGTCGCGTCCCGCAGCTCGCACACCAGCTCGCCGTTCTCCCAGACGCGGTAGCTCGGCAGGTCTGTGCGCAGGTCCGCATCGGGCGCCAGCGGCGTGCTTGTCACGCCCGGATCCGTGACGTCGAGGATCGGGCACGGCTGCCGGTTGCGTTGCGCGAACAGGAGAAGGTCGTACGCCCAGTCGCGCGGGACCGCGATCAGGTTGGCCTGCGTGTACCCGGGGGCCCAGCCGCTGGTCGGCGAGACTGTCCCGTCGCGGAAGGCTTTTCGTGCTTGCTCCGGGGTCATGTCAGCTCCCTTCCCACGGTTTCCGGCAGCCACAGCAACGCCAGCACAGCGATGCCGTACGCGACCGCCCCGAACACCATTGCACCACCGACGCCCCAGCTCGTGGCGAGGAAACCGACCAGAGTCGGGAACAGCGCGCCGACCGCGCGACCGAAGTTGTACGTGAACCCTTGGCCCGTGCCGCGAAGTGCGGTCGGGTACAGCTCGGCGAGGAATGACCCGAACCCGCTGAAGATGGCCGACGCGGAGAAGCCGAGCGGGAAGCCGAGGAACAACACCAGGGTGTTCGCGCCTTCGGGAATGTTGATGTACGCGACGATCAACACGGCGGACAGCACGGCGAAGAGAGTGAAGGTCTTCTTACGCCCCAACCGGTCGGTGAGATAGCCGCCGGTGACGTACCCGATGAAGGCGCCAGAGATCAGGAAAGCCAAGTATCCGCCGGTGCCCACGACCGTCAGATTCCGCTCCTCCTTGAGGAACGTGGGCAGCCACGTCGCCAAGGTGTAGTAACCGCCCTGCACGCCGGTTGCCAGCAGTGCGGCGAACAACGTGGTCTTGGTCAGCTCTCCTTTGAAGATCGCCGCGAAAGACCCGCGGTTCTTGTTCGCTGTGCGCTGTTCTGCGACGTGTGGCGCGTCGGTGACGTTGCGGCGCACGTACCAGATCAGAATCGCGGGCAAAGCGCCTGTCCAGAACAGGATCCGCCACGCGATGTCCGGGTCGGCGAGGCTGAACACGACCGTGTAGACGACCACCGACAGACCCCAGCCGACCGCCCACGCGCTCTGGATGAACGCGACCGCACGGCCGCGGTACTCGGGTTTCGCGTACTCGGCGATCAGAATGGCGCCCGCGGCCCACTCGCCGCCGAAGCCAAGGCCCTGGAATGCCCGCAGGACAAGCAAAGTCTCGTAGTTCGGGGCGAACCCACACGCCACCGTGAAGACCGCGTACGTGATCACCGTGAGCACCAGCGTGCGGACCCGGCCGATCCGGTCGGCCAGAATCCCCGCCACGGCACCGCCGATCGCCGACACCACCAGGGTCACCGTGGTGAGCAGGCCCGCTTCCGGCTTGCTGAGGCTGAAGTACGCGGTGATGGCCACCATGCCGAGTGGCAGCACCTGGAAGTCGTAGGAGTCGAGGCCGTAGCCGCCGAACGCGCCGACGAAGGCGCGGCGTCCGCGCTGGCCGAGCGACCGGAACCACTCGAACGGCCTGGCTTTGTCCTGGGTCGTCGTGCTCATCCGCACCTCCCGAGGATGTGCTCTGGGCCTGGTGGCCCAGGTCGTGTTGACTGTAAGGATCGTTCAACAATCCTTCAAGAGGTAAGATGAGCGAATGTCGCTCGAAACGTCCGGACTGATCGCCGATCGAGCGCTGCTCGGCCGGACCAGCACCGCCGAACGAGTCGCTGACGTGCTGCGGACGCGGATCAGCGAAGGCTTCTTCACGCCCGGCACGCGGCTGGCCGAGGACACGATCGCGAGCGCGCTTGCCGTCTCCCGCAACACTTTGCGTGAGGCGTTCCGGTTGCTGACACACGAGCGCCTGCTGACGCACGAGCTCAACCGTGGCGTGTTCGTCCGGGTTTTGACCACCGACGATGTGATTGACATTTACCGCGTTCGCAAGTTCATCGAATGCGCCGCTGTTCGCGACATGACAGCGCCGCCCGCTGGGCTGGACGCTCTGCTAGCCGCGGTGTCCGACGGTGCCGCGGCGGCCGAGAAGTCCGATTGGCGTGCGCTCGGCACCGCGAACATCCGGTTCCACCAAGTGATCGCGTCGTTCGCGGGCAGCCCGCGGGTCGACGAGATCATGCGCGGCATCCTCGCCGAGCTGCGTCTGGTGTTCTACGTGATGGCGGATCCGCGCTGGTTCCACGAGCCGTACCTGGTGCGCAACGGTGAGATCGCCGCACGTATCCAGCAGGGCGATGGCGCGGGCGCGGCAGGCATGCTGGCGGCGTATCTGGACGACGCGGAACGCCAGCTCGTGGGCGCCTACTCGAAGCACAACCCATCAGAGTGACCCGCCTTGCGGTCCGAATCGAAACCTGGATAAGCTAGCCTCAGCGCTCGAACACATGTTCGAGACGCGCCGGCTCCCCACGGCGGTCGTTCGGTGTGCGGGAGGTGTTCCGGTGTCAGGGTCGGCAGTGACGAGAGCGGCGTCGCTGAAGTCCGTGGCCATGCCCGACGGGGTGGGAGTGGCCAGCGGCCTGACCCTGACATCGGTCGACCGGGAACGAGTGCTGCCGGTGTGTCAAGCACTGGCCGGGCTCTTCCCATGGGGTGGCTTGCGGCGTGGCAGCACAGTAGCGGTACGCGGGTCCGTCACTGTGCTGCTCGCGCTGCTCGCCGAAGCCACGGCCGGCGGGTCGTGGGCGGGGGTGATCGGCATGCCTCGATTGGGGGTCGTGGCCGCGGCGGAGCTTGGTGTCGCCGTGTCCCGCTTGGCACTGGTTCCCCGTCCCGGGCCCGACCTGCCAGCCGTGGCAGGCGCACTGCTCGACGGCGTGGACATCGTCGTGATCGCGGCGGCCGGACGGCTGCAGGAGTCGCACGCCCGCCGTTTGTCAGCGCGCGCCCGGCATCGGGGTGCCGTGCTGATCCCATTCGGCCCCTGGCCCGGCGCCGACCTCGAGCTGACGCACGTCGAGTCAAAGTGGTCAGGCCTGCAAGACGGCTACGGCCACTTGCACACGCGCGAGCTCACCGTCTCAGCCCGTGGCCGCGGCTCAGCGGCCCGGCCGACCACGACCACAGTTTTCGTTGGCCCAGAAGGCATTTCCGAAACGCCGACACCGCTGCCCTCCGAAGGCATATGGCCCCCGCATGCGGAGGAGACGCCGCGCCCGGTCGAACTGGCCGCCGTGGATGGCGTTATCCGCTGACGACCCGCGGTTGCGCCTCGGCGGGTTCACGCGCATCCCGTCTCCACGTCCGTGGATACCTCTTCCGTTGTGACCGGATGTGCGTGGGCGAACTGTCTGTCATGGTCGCGATCACCACAACGCCAAGGTGCAGCGGGAATTCCGCCGCCCAGGACCCTCCGCCTCTACTGCCTCCGCCACGGCCACGGCCACCACCGCACAACTGCTACCACCACCGGCGCTTACAGCCGCCATAGTCGCGGCCACCGCCACCGCCAACAGCCACGGCCGCTTACAGCCGCCGCCCGGTCATGGCTGCCACCACCGCCGCACGGCCGACACGCCACCTCAGCCAAGGCTGCCGCTATCGCTGCCGCGCGGCTGCCGCCGCCGCTGGTGCAACTGCTTCGCCATGCCGCCACCGAAGAAGTCGTCCACCTTGCTCACCGAAGGTTTTGAAGCTGCACTGGTTCCGCAGGCGGGCGTCCGTCTGGCGTGCCGAGGCCATTTCCGAAGCGGAGCACCCGCCATCGTGGACAACCGGCGACTCCAGGTACGCAAGGTTCTTGGACACCTTTGTGTCCCGTACGGGCCGGGGCAGACCGGTCAGGAATCGAGAAGCGTCCGCCTGCGTGCCGGAACTAGCGTGACCACCACGGAAATCACCACTCAGTCGAGTTCCTGCGGGAGGTTCCAGTGTGGAGCAAGCGGATTCGCTCAACCCATCGTTGGCTGTCCATGACCTTCTTGTTGACCGTCGTCATCACCGCAATCGCTGTCGCCACGCAGGATCAGCCCGCCGATTGGGTGTTGTACCTACCGCTGTTCCCCTTGGCATTCCTCGCGTTCAGCGGTGTGTACTTGTTCGTACTGCCCTACAAGACCAAACGTCGAGGCACCGTCAGCGCGGAATAGTCCAGAGTGGACCTGTCATCGCGTTTCCAGTAGGCGGTTCCTTACTTGCCTGAGCTGGGCGTGGCTCGCTCCACCCGCCAGCAAGTATGCATCCACGCCTCCATGTTGGTTATGCAGGTGGGTCAGCGTTCGGAGGATTGTGTCGCCGCTGCAGCCATCTGTGAGCGCGTAATCCGCGGCGATCGACGTGGGTGGCACGCCCGCGACGCTCAGCGCAAGCGCCACGAGTACTCCCGTCCGGTCTCGGCCTGCGCTGCAGTGCACCGCGAGTGGGCCGGGTGGTGCGTCAACTATCCGCGTGAGGACGTCAGTGATTTGACGTTGGTTGTTGTCGAGCATGGATCGGTAGGCGTCCGGCATGGTGGTGCCTTGCTCTGCCAGCTCTGCAATCAATGGCACGTTGCAGTACACGGGATCATCTGCGAACGGGCTGGGTTCCTGCTCGGTCTCCCGCGTCCAGCGGAGGTCCAGTATGCGAGTGATCCCCACGGCGCGGACTGCCGCTATTCCGTCGGCGGTCAACCGACTGTGGCTGTCTGACCTGAGAAGCACGCCGGAGCGGATTCGTCGACCATCGGACGAGGGCAATCCGCCTACGTCACGGCCGTTGAGGCAGCCCTCCCATTCCAACACCATCAAGCAGCTCCAAGGAATCTCAAAGTCTTGCCTGGGACAGGGATCATGCGGCTCGCCGCCCGGCGATGTCGTCGTCGACATCCAACGGTCCGGAGGTTATCTGATCTGAGACAAGGCGTGGGCGATCTCGATCACCACTCGCCAGCGGGGGCCTTCTCGACAGTCAGTCCATTGTGGACGACCATAGGAGGTCGCTGCCGACGGCAACCCCATCGAGTGATTGACTCTCCATCCCCTCGAACCTATGTTCGAATTATGCGCATGCTCGTGGTCTGGTGTCCGGACTGGCTGGTGGTGGCGGCCGCTTCGGGTGCCGGGCTGCCCTTGACGATTCCCATGGCTGTGGTGGCGGCCAACCGCGTGGTCGCCAGTTCCGCCGTGGCGAGGGCGGAGGGCATCCGGCGGGACATGCGGCGCCGGGAAGCTCAGGGCCGGTGTCCGGAACTGGTCGTGTTCGAGGACGACCCGGTTCGGGACGCGCGGTTGTTCGAGGCGGTCGCGGCGGCGGTGGAGGAGCTGGCCGTCGGCGTCGAGATCGTCCGGCCGGGGTTGGTCGCTGTGCCCGCGCGGGGGCCGGCGGGCTACTTCGGCGGTGAGGAGGCGGCGGCCGAGCGGCTGATCGATCAGGTCGCCGACCGGGCCGGGGTGGAGTGCCAGGTCGGTGTGGCCGACGGCCTGTTCGCCGCCACCCTGGCCGCGCACCGGGGATTGGTCGTGGAACCAGGGCGGAGCGCGGAATTCCTGGCGCCACTGGCCGTGAACGAGTTGCGGCAACCGGGCGGTCCGGACCGGGCAGAGCTGATCGATCTGTTGCGGCGCTTGGGGTTGCGTACTCTCGGTGCGTTCGCCGCCATCACCGAACGCGACGTGGCCACCCGGTTCGACACGGACGCGGTCCAGGCGCACCGGTTGGCCAGAGGTCTGGACGAGCGGCCGCCGTCCCGGCGCAGGCCGCCGCCGGACCTCTCGATCAGTACCGAACTCGACCCACCGGTCGAGCGGGTGGACGCGGCCGCGTTCGTGGCCAAATCCCTCGCCGAGCGATTACACGCGGGGCTGGCCGCGCACGGGCTTGCCTGCACCCGCTTGGGAATCTATGCGCGCAGCGAGCGGGACGAGGAGCTTGGCCGGGTTTGGCGGTGCGCGGAACCGTTGACCCCCAACGGGATCGCCGACCGGGTGCGCTGGCAGCTGGATGGCTGGTTACGGGTCGGCGGGCCGACCGCCGGTATCCGGACACTGTGGCTCGAACCAGAGGAGGTAGTCGAAGGCAAAGCACTACAACTGGATCTCTGGCGGGGCGAAGGGCACGCCGAGGCCGCGGAGAAGGCCGGCCGGGCGATGGTCCGGGTGCAAGGCCTGCTGGGCCCGGAAGCCGTGTGCACCCCGGTGCTTGGCGGCGGGCGCGACCCCAGCGAGCGGGCGCGGCTGGTGCCGTGGGGCGAGGAACTCACCCCGGCGGCCGACCCCGGTCTGCCTTGGCCGGGACACCTTCCGGCGCCATCGCCCGCGGTCGTGTTCCCCGATCCGGTGCCCGCGACCGTCTTCGGTGAGGCAGGTGAGCCTGTTCACGTCACCGACCGCGACATGTTGACGGCCGCGCCCGCCACGGTCGGCGTCAACGGTGGCGCCCCGCGTCCGGTGGCGGCCTGGGCCGGCCCATGGATTGCGAACGAGCGGTGGTGGAACCGCGAACCGCGGTGCCACGCGCGGCTCCAGGTCCTCATTGGCGCGCAGCCGGCTCAGGCTGCCCTGCTGCTCGGCTACCACCAGGGAAAATGGGTCGTCTACGGCCACTACGACTGACTCGCGTCCGCTGACGACGGTACGTATGTCCATTGTTTCGACACCTGGCGTTCAGCTGTCTGCGGCGAAATTGCGGTTCCGGCATCGAGCACGTCGTGGCGCCAACCGGACAAAACGACCGGCATTTCCGGTAGTCCACTGCTGGTGTCAATTTTATTTTACGGTCCCCTTGAAACCACAGTAAGAAACTCGGCCGGGGCTGGAATTCCGCGGATTCGGGCCAGTCGTTGAATTGGAGTCGGCTGACCAGAAGTCGCCACCACCTTGACGTTTCGTTCGATGGGGAGTCTATTCAAACAGTGTTTGCATTCCCCGGAAATGCCCCAGGGAACAGAATTCAAAGGGAGTGAGTGACATGGGCGGCACGCCGGACTGGACTGCGAGGCGCGCGTACGAGCTGAAGCACGTCGGGGTCAGGTGGCGAATTATGCCGGTACCGCTGAAGGCCGAGGAATCACCACAGGCAAACGTCGCGGTCGACCGAGACGACAGGACTCCGGTTTCCCCGTCGAACCGCCACAACCGGCCCTACATCGTGGCTTCTGGCCAGCGCCGGTGAACCCGCTGGGGAGCTGAGTTCTCGCGGCGGTGGCTTCGGTACACGTCATCTGATGAACCCGCCGCACGATTTCACCCCAGCAGTTGGCGAGCGCCACGGTCGTGCCGTTCGCCGACTCGGGCCTCCCGCATGGGCAGACTGAGCGCATTCCGATTGACCTGGGCACGTGGTAAGACGGCCTAATGATCAGCAGTCCGTTCGACGACCTCGACGACTACGTCCGGCTTCCGCGGATCACCGATCTTCGCTTGTCGCCGGACGGCGGCAGGCTGGTGTACTGCGTCGCTGTACCCGACGAGAAGAAGAACCGGTACGTCGCCGCGATCTGGCAGGTCGAAGCGGCCGGCGCCGGCGTACAGCGGCGACTGACGCGGGGAGCCGAGGGCGAATCGGGCCCGGCGTTCACCTCCGACGGCGACCTGCTCTTCTTGGCCAAACGGCCGAGTGACCAGGAAAAGACCTCGATGTGGCGGCTGCCCGCCGGTGGTGGGGAGGCGACCCAGGTCATCGCGCCGCCGGGTGGCGTCAAGCACGTCAAGGTCAGCAAGAGCGGCACGGTCGTGGTGGCCGCGCCGTTGCTCCCATCGGCCACGGATCTGGCCAACGACAAGGAAATCCGGCAGCGCCGGGACGACGCGGGCGTCACGGCGATCCTGCACGAGGAATACCCGATCCGCTTGTGGGACCGCCATCTCGGGCCTGATCACACCAGGTTGCTCGTCCTCGACGCCGATGGGCCGCGTGACATCACCGGGCATGTCGGCCGGGCACTGACCGACGAGAAGAGCTGGGACATCTCGCCGGACGGGACGACTGTGGTCGCGTCGTGGCTGGTCGGGGAGCCGACCGGCGCGCAACGGAGCACGCTCGTGGTGATCGACGTCGACTCTGGCGAACGCCGGACCCTCGCCGACGACGCGGACTTCGAGTACCGAACCCCCGCGATTTCGCCTGACGGCACACAGGTTGCCGCGATCGCCACCCTCCGCGGCACTCCGGAAGACCTGGGCGACAACCTCTTGGTCGTCTTCCCGATCGCGGGCGGCGAAGCCCGGGTGGTCAGCCCGGACTGGGACCGCTGGCCGCAGAATCCACAGTGGACGCCAGATGGCCGGTCGCTGCTCGTGACGGCCGACGACCACGGCCGCGTGCCAGTGTGGCGCGTCGATGTCGACACTGGCGCGCCGACCCGGCTGACCAGGGACGACGGCGCGTACGCCGATCTTCAAGCCGCACCGGACGGGCAATGGGTCTACGCACTTCGTGCGGCCGTCGACAGCCCTCCCACACCAGTCCGGATCGCGCTGCACGAGTCCACAATAGAACCGTTGATCGAGCCGGAGTTCCAGGTTCCGGGACGGTTGGAGGAAGTCACGACCACGGCTGCGGACGGGGCCTCGATCCGGGCGTGGATCGCCCTGCCGCACAATGAGAATCCCGCGCCGATGCTGTTATGGATCCATGGCGGCCCGTACATGTCGTGGAACTCTTGGTCCTGGCGCTGGAACCCGTGGCTCGCGGTCGCGCAGGGCTACGCGGTGCTCCTGCCCGATCCTGCGCTGTCCACCGGCTACGGCAAGGACTTCATCCGTCGCGGGTGGGGTGAGTGGGGCGGTGCGCCGTACACCGACCTGATGTCGATCACTGATGCCGCACTGGAACGACCCGACATCGACGCCACGCGGACGGCCGCGATGGGCGGGTCGTACGGCGGATACATGGCCAACTGGGTGGCCGGGCACACCGACCGGTTCGCCGCGATCGTCACCCATGCCTCGCTGTGGGCGATGGACCAGATGATGCGGACCACCGACTGTGCGTTTCTCTTCCCGCGCGAGATGACCGCGGAGCGCGCCGACGCCAACTCGCCGCACCAGTTCGCCGACGACATCACCACGCCGATGCTCGTGATCCACGGCGACAAGGACTATCGCGTGCCGGTCGGCGAAGGCCTGCGGCTCTGGTGGGATTTGTCGTCTCGCGCCAAGGGCCCGGACAGCCCGCACAAGTTCCTGTACTTCCCGGACGAGAACCACTGGATCCTCAAACCGAATCACACGAAGGTGTGGTACTCGACGATCTTCGCCTTCCTGGCCCAGCACGTGCTCGGCGAGCCGTGGCTGCGGCCGGAACACCTGGGCTGACCAGCTAAAACATCACGAAGGGCGGCCGTGCTCAGCACGGTCGCCCTTCGACTTGACCAAGGTGACCCGTAGGGACATACTCGAACACATGTTCGAGAACTTTTCTTCACTGTCCCGGTCCGACCGGGACATGGCTCAGGATCTGCTGGCCGAACTGATCCCGAGGCAGCGCCCGCCGATGGACGATCAGCCCCGGAAGTTCTGGGGCCCTGGTGGCGGCGGGTATCCCGGTCCTGCCGACGCGGACTTGAAGTAGGCGTTCGACTCGGGCTGGAACAGGAAGTACATCGTCGCGGCGAGTGCGGCCACCTGCACGATCAGGAAGATCAGCAGCACCGCGCCGAACCCGCCGAGGACGGTGAACAGCAGGCCGATGCCGAACAGCGCGATCAAGCCGAACAGCAGGCCGAGACCGGTGAGGATCGCCAGGACGATCCGCGCCCATTCGGCGCCGTTGCGCATCATCACCGCGATGACGAACAGACCGGCGCTGATCAGGACGCTGAAGACGACGGAGCCACCGTTGTAGAACCCGCCGTAGTAGCTGGAGAACCCGATCGCGTAGACGATGTTGTAGAGCGCGCTGAAGATCGCGCCACCGCCGGCGAGCAGGAACGCCCAGATGACGCTCTTGGGCGTGGGCAGTGTCGGCCGGTTGCCGCCGGAGCCCCAGTTCGCGCCGATACCGGTGAACTTCTGGGCGAAACCGGGGATTTCCGGGGTTTTTCTGCCACTACCGCCTGGCTGCTGGTAGTTGCCGTAAGGCTGCTGCGGCTGGCCATAAGGAGGCTGCGGCTGGCCGTACGGCGGCTGCTGGCCGTAGGGCTGTTGCGGACCGCCTTGAGGCTGCCCTTGACCTTGTGGTCCTTGGCCATGGGGGTTGCCGCCGGGTTGGCCCGGCTGGTACGGGCCCTGCGGGTGCTGAGTCACGGCTGGACGGTAAACGCGTGGAACGCTCCGAAAAAGGGTTCTTGTTCCCAAGTGGACCAAAGTCTGCCCGGTTGGGCAGTTGCCTGGTAACCCGAAAGGGGGCGAGATGGGCTGGAACAACCCACCCGTCCGATGGTCGGATCTTGAGCGAGCCTTGTCCGGCAAGCCTTTCCAGACCGGGGACGGCGGCGACAGTCCAGCGTGGACACACCACCGCGAGCCGTACACGCTCCCGCCGGACTTCCAGCTGCCCGGCGCGATCGACCACCCCGGCGGCGCGGAGCGGGTGCCGTATGCCGAACTGCACTGCCATTCCAACTTCAGTTTCCTCGACGGCGCCAGCCATCCCGAGGAACTCGTCGAGGCGGCCGCCATCCAAGGCCTTGAGGCGATCGCGATCACCGACCACGACGGCATGTACGGCGTGGTCCGGTTCGCCGAGGCGGCCAAGGAACTCGGTGTCCGCACGGTCTTCGGCACCGAGTTGAGCCTCGGCTTGCCCGAACCGCAGACCGGCGTGCCGGATCCGGTCGGTGAACACCTGTTGCTGTTGGCCCGCAGGCTGGACGGGTACACCGCACTGTGCCGGGCGATCAGCGCGGGACAGCTCAACGGTGCCGAGAAAGGCCGTCCGGTGTACGACATCGAGCAGGTCGTCGATGAGGTCAGGGACCAGTGCGTTGTGCTCACCGGCTGCCGCAAGGGAGCCGTGCGCCGTGCGCTGGACACCGAAGGCCCAGCCGCCGCGGCCGGGAAACTCAGGCAACTCGTTGACATGTTCGGCAAAGAGCACGTCTTCGTCGAACTGACCGACCACGGTATGCCGCAGGACAGTTTCCGCAACGACGTGCTCGCCGGGATGGCCGCGGAATTCGGGCTGCCGACAATCGCGACGAACGCCGTGCATTACGCGCATCCGAACCGGGCCCGGCTGGCGGCGGCAATGGCCGCCGTGCGGTCCCGGAAAAGCCTGGACGAGATGGCGGGCTGGCTTCCGCCTGCGACCGCGTACTTGCGGTCAGGTGCGGAAATGAAGGCGCGGTTCGATCGGCGTTATCCCGGTGCCGTCCAACGAGCCGCCGTCCTCGGCGTCGACCTTTCGTTCGATTTGCGTTTGGTGGCGCCGAAATTGCCGCCGTTCGACGTGCCGCCGGGGCACACCGAGGACACGTACCTGCAGTATCTGACGTACAAAGGCGCGGCGAGCCGCTACGGCCGGTCGGATGAGAATCCCAAGGCGTACGCGCAGATCGAGCACGAGCTCAAGGTGATCGAGGAACTCGGGTTCCCCGGGTATTTCCTCGTGGTGTGGGACATCGCGCGGTTCTGCCGGGAAAGCAACATCCTCTGCCAGGGCCGTGGCTCGGCCGCGAACTCCGCAGTCTGCTACGCGCTGGGCATCACGGGCGTCGACGCGGTCGCGCACGACCTGTTGTTCGAACGGTTCCTCGCACCGGCCCGCGACGGCCCACCGGACATCGACCTGGACATCGAGTCCGATCGCCGTGAGGAAGCGATCCAGTACGTCTACAAGAAGCACAACCGTTGGTGCGCCGCGCAAGTCGCGAACGTGATCACGTACCGGGCCAAGTCGGCGGTCCGGGACATGGCGCGTGCGCTCGGCTATTCGCCGGGGCAGCAGGACGCGTGGAGCAAGCAGATCGACCGCTGGGGCCCGGTGAAGGCCACAGTGGACGAGAACGATCACGACATCCCCGACGTGGTGCTCCAACTGGCCAACGAGATCGAGGGTTTCCCCCGGCACCTGGGCATCCACTCCGGCGGCATGGTGATCTGCGACCGGCCGGTCGGCGAGGTCTGCCCGATCGAGTGGGCCCGGATGGCCGACCGCTCGATCCTGCAGTGGGACAAGGACGACTGCGCGTCGATCGGGCTGGTCAAGTTCGACCTGCTGGGCCTGGGCATGCTCTCCGCGCTGCACTACGCGATCGACCTGGTGCGCGAGTTCGAGGACAAGGAGGTGGACATCGCGCGGCTCGACCTGACCGACAAGAACATCTACGACATGCTGAGCAAAGCCGATTCGGTCGGCGTGTTCCAGGTGGAGAGCCGCGCGCAGATGGCCACGCTGCCGAGGCTCAAACCGCGTGAGTTCTACGACCTGGTGGTGGAGGTCGCGCTGATCAGGCCGGGCCCGATCCAAGGCGGCTCGGTCCATCCGTACATCCGCAGGCGCAACAAGATCGAACCGGAGGTCTACGAGCACGATCTGCTGA
Source organism: Kibdelosporangium aridum (assembly GCF_900176515.1). Classification (GTDB taxonomy): domain Bacteria; phylum Actinomycetota; class Actinomycetes; order Mycobacteriales; family Pseudonocardiaceae; genus Kibdelosporangium; species Kibdelosporangium aridum. Next base: position 550,904 of record NZ_FWXV01000002.1, on the reverse strand, counting down.
AGCCTGCGTTGAAGAAAACCCTTGGCGTGCCGTTGTTCCAGGAACAGATGATGCAACTCGCGGTCGACGTCGGCGGGTTCAACGCGGCGCAGGCCGACGAGCTGAGACGGGCGATGGGTGCCAAGAGGTCCACGTACCGGATGGAACGGCTGCGGGAGAGTTTCCACGAAGGCGCGGCGCGCAACGGGATCACCGGCGATCTGGCCGAGCGGATCTACGAGAAGATGCTGGCGTTCGCCAACTTCGGCTTCCCGGAAAGCCACGCACTGAGCTTCGCGCACCTGGTGTTCGCCAGCTCCTACTTCAAGTACTACCACCCGGCCGCGTTCTGCGCCGCATTGTTACGGGCCCAGCCAATGGGTTTCTATTCACCGCAGTCCCTGGTCGCCGACGCCCGCAGGCATGACGTGGAAGTGCGCGGCCCGGACATCAACGCCAGCCTCGCGCACGCGACCTTGGAACGTACGGACACGAAACCCGCTGTGCGACTGGGTATCGGGACGGTACGGACCATAGGCCAGAAACTCGCGGAGATGATTGTCGCGGAACGTCAGGAAAACGGTCCGTTCGCGAGCATGACCGACCTGGCCAGGCGCGTTCAGCTGACCACGGCCCAGGTCGAAGCGTTGTCGACGGCAGGGGCCTTCGGCTGCTTCAAGATCAGCCGGCGGGCGGCCCTGTGGTCCGCCGGCGCCGTCGCCGGTGATCGGCCAGACCGGCTACCAGGCACAACCGCCGCCGCCGAAGCGCCTGCCCTGCCAGGGATGGACGCGGTCGAGCTCGCGGTGGCCGACGTCTGGGCCAACGGCCTGTCACCGGACAGTTTCCCGACCCAGTTCGTCCGCGAGCACCTCACCGAACTGGGCGCACTCCCGGCCGCCGAGTTGTCCAAAGTGGATAATGGAACCCGCGTCCTGATCGGCGGTGCCGTGACACACCGCCAACGCCCGGCGACTGCGGGCGGCGTGACGTTCCTGAACATCGAAGACGAGACCGGGATGGTGAACGTGGTGTGCTCACCGGGTTTGTGGGCCCGGTACCGCCGGGTGGCCAGGGCGAGCTCGGCCATGCTGGTTCGCGGGATCGTGGAGAAGGCCGAGGGAGTCATCAGCCTGCAAGCCGATCGCCTGCAGAACCTGAACTTGCGGATCCCGTCCAAGTCACGGGATTTCCGCTAGATCACGGCCGGCGACCGGTCAGCGCGAGGTACTTGTCCTTCCACGACGCGTCCTCGCCGACCTCGACGGGCTGGCGGTAGATGCCGAAGGAGCGCCACATGTCCGCGGATGGCGCGGTGCCCTCGTACATGCCGCGTGCGAGTTCCTCGGTGATCGGTGACGGGACGCCGATGTGCAGGGCGAGGTCGTGGGCGGCGAGGGTACGGGCGATGTTGAGCTGCCAGAAGTAGTCCCACGTCGGCACGTCACCGTAACCGCAGTGGACAACGGCTTCCCTGTCCTCGGTCTTGCGCGCGGCCTCCATCGCGGCTTCGGCGATCTGGTTGATGGCGGCCATCCGGTCATCACCGAGCAGGTCGCCGTCGTAGCGGTCGCGGCCGACTTCGTCCATCGTGCGACCGGCGAGCATGTCCGGGATCCACGCGTCGTCGTACACGTGGTGCCTGAGGACGTCACGGACGGGCAGCGGCTTGTTCGCGCCTTCCATGTCGAACAACGGCGGGAACATCGTGTCCATGTGCTCGTCGCGCAACTGGGCGTAGACGCTGACCACTGCCTGCTCGGCCAGCAGGAAGACTTTGGCTTCAGGAATCATGCGGTCAGCCTATGGGCCATTCAGGTCAGTTCTCGGCCGCAATCGAAATGCAGGTACATTCGGTTCCGATGCGGCGACACGGCAGTGAGCACGGTGGTGAACACCACCCCTCTGGGGCTACCCCAGGGAGCACGGATTTACCTGCGGATGGCGCCCCACGCGCGACAGCACACGCTGTGTACGCATGGGCGCGCGGATATCGGGAGAACAGGTCACTTCGTGTCGCCGCATCCGCTCTCGACGGCCCGTGGACGCAGACCGACATCGCGACGAGGTTGAGCGCTCTGTACGCCGACCCGGCCGCCGCCGAGGTCATGGCGGATCTGTTGGTCTCGCACAGTCCACGCCAGCCCTTCGGCAGCCTCGATGAGCTCGCACGTCAGATCGCGGCATTCCCGCCGTTGCCGAAACCGCCGGCACCCGAGCCGCCGAAGCCCAAGAAATCGCTTGACCTACAAGCACTGCTGGACGTCACCGCGTCCGAATTGGACTGGCTGGCCGACGCGAGAGGCTGGAACAAGCGCGCCGGGCAACCGTTGTGGCACTACCGATCCCGGTGGGTAGGCACATCCACCGGCGGGCTGCGGTTGATCGAGGCGCCCAAACCACGGCTGGCCGAAGCGCAACGCCGGATCGTCCGGCACGTCGACCTGCCCGTGCACGAAGCGGCACACGGATTCCGCAAAGGACGGTCCGCGCTCACGTATGCCGCGCCACACGCGGGAAAGCCGCTGGTGGTCAGGATGGACCTGGAAGGCTTCTTCGCCTCGGTCACCGGCGCGCGAGTCCGGGCGTTGCTGCACGAGTACGAGCAAGCGGCCACCTTGGCCGGTCTGCTCACCACCAGGACTCCGCTGAAGGTCTTACGCGCCGCGCCGACAACGTCCGGTGATCCCGACATTCGCCGGAGGTTGTTGGCCCATCTGGCACATCAGCATCTGCCGCAGGGAGCGCCGTCGTCACCCGCCGTTGCCAACGCCGTCGCGTATCGGCTCGATTGCCGGCTGGCAGGCCTGGCGAAAGCATTGGGTGCCGAATACACGCGCTACGCCGACGACCTGGCGTTCTCTGGTCCGCAAACGCTTCCGGTGCACCGCTTGCTTCCTGGGGTCGTGATGATCGCGCGGGACGAAGGCTTCCGGGTCCGCCCGGACAAGACCTCGGTCGCCAGGCAGCACCAACGGCAGAAACTCGCCGGACTCGTGGTCAACACCGCACCGGCCGTGCCACGCGTCGAGTACGACGCGCTGAAAGCCTTGCTGCACAACTGCGTCAAGACCGGGCCGCAGGCGCAGAACCGCGCAGGCCACAGTGATTTCCAGGCGCATGTGCGCGGCCGGATCGAGTGGGTGGCGGCCGGTCATCCGGCCAGGGGCGCGAAGTTGCGCGAGCTGTTCTGCCAGGTCACCTGGTAGTCCCTTACGATCCCGGTGTGGCCGAGGGCGAAGCCGATTTCGAGATCGGTAAGGACGGCTTGACCGTGATCATCGTGGGTGTCGACGGCAGCCCACCGTCCTTGCACGCCGCCGCGTGGGCGGGCGGCCTGGCCCGCCGGGAGCGGGCCAAGCTCGTCCTGGTCTACGTCGAGCCGATCGCCAGTCCGGCGTACTGGACGGCGATGGGCATGGCGGGCGCGACCGAGGCTGCGACGGCGTTCGTCGACGAGATCCGCCGCGAGGCCGCCGCTTACCTCGACCACGCGGGGATCCCGTGGGAACTCGTGCACTACCGCGGCGATCCGGCGCACGGCCTGGAAGCCCTCGCCGAGGAGCGACGCGCCGACTGCATCGTCGTCGGTCGCTCCCGGCACGGACGCGGCCTGGTCGGCTCAGTGCCCAAGATGCTCGTCAAGGACGCCAAGCGGCCGGTCGTCGTCGTTCCCTAGACCCGGCAGGGCGTGCCGCCGGGGTTGCCCGCGGTTGCCTCCACGTTGGCCTTGGCCTCGCCGATGACCACATCGGTGAGCAGCGTGTCGAGCACAACTGCCTGTTGCACCACGGTTGTGGCCGTGGTTGTGGTGCTGTTGAGCCGCAGCGAACCGATCACCAGCGGAATGGTCAGCGGAGCACTGCCGACCGTCACCGGCACGCCGTTGATCCTCAGGCTGGCGACGTGCGACGAGCCGCTGAACTGCGGCACCAGGCCTCCTGGCCCGGCGGCACAGATGGCGCTCGCCGTCGAATGGATCACGCCCAGCTCGATGGTCACCAGTGCGGAAGTGATCCGGGTGGACTCGACTTGGGCCGTCGAAGTGGCGTTGTCACCGGCTGCCGGTGGTGTGGCCGTCAGGTTGTCCGGTGTCTGATCAGTCCGCGCGTCGAGTGCGTTCGCCCGGACAGTGAGGATCCCGGCCGACAGTTGCACGGCCGCCAGGTTCTCGTGATCGTCCACACAGGGCACATCCGCCGGGTTGGCCTGGGTGGAGATCAGCGCGGCGATCTTGAGCACGGTCGCCTGGCAGGAGAACACCCCGGTCCGGTCGGACGTCCGGATCCGCAGGTCGGACAGGATCGGGCTGGTTCCGTTCGGGCTGGCCCTCAACGTCGCCCGGACCTCGATGTACCGCCCGGTCATGGTGAACTGCGTGCCGTTGGCCACGGCCGCGAACGGTTGGCTCGCCAGATCGGCCTCGGTGTTCGCCGTGCGTGCCTCGACCGTGATGCTGGTTCCCGGCGGGACACTGCCCTGTGGCTCGGTGTTCCAGGTGACCTTGCCCCACGTCTGGTTGGCGACGCCGCCGTCCTGCACGACCGACCAAGTTCCTTGCGGCGCCGTGATTTCACCGAGCACCGATCCCGTCATGTCGCTGTAGTTGTACGGCCCGGCACCCGCGCCGAGGCTGACGGTCAGGTCGACCGCGCCGACCGGGAAGCCACCGCCGCCGATCGGCCCGGCGTTCGGGTCGATCCGCATCACGTTGCTGGTGTTGTAGTTCGTCACCCAGACCTTGCCGTTGGTGTCCACGGCGACGCCGGTGGGTCCGGCTCCGCCTGGTAGCGGCACGTTGCCCACGTACGTGCCGTCAGTGCGCAGACGCCCGACCGTCGTGGCGGGCCCGAGCAGCGAGTGCGCGACCCACACGTTGTTGTTCTTGTCCACCGCGACACCCTGTGCGTTGGCACTGCCGTGCGGGAACGCGCCGAGGACGGTTCCGTTCGGGGCGAGTTTCGCGACCCGGTTGCCGGCGACGTTGGTGTGCCAGATCTCGCCAGTGTTGGGGTCCATGCCCAGGCCGTAGTCGCCGTGGCTGGTGTCAAGGCACGCGCCTGTGTTCGTGCTCGGCACGTACCGCAGCAGGTTGGCGCCGAAGCGGGCCGACCACAAGGTCCCCGCTTGGTCGACCAGGCCGCCGTAGCCGCCGCAGCCGAAGTTGATCTGCGTGCCTGCGACTGGTTGGCCGGTCATGCCATTCAGCTTCTCGTGGTCCAGGTCAGCACCGCCTGTCCACAAGTCGTTGTTGGCGTCGACTGCGACCGTGCGTGTGTTCGTACCGGTGACACGGGTGTAGTTGATGACGCACTCGTCAGCGGCGGTTGTCACGCCACCGTTGTTGTCCGCGCCGCCCGCGTTGGTCCACGGTCTGATGTCCGACTGCCCGCGGGTGGTCGCGATCAGCCCGTCGCTGTCGCGGTCTACACACGTGTTGTAGGCGAACGGCGCTTTGAGGTAGTCGCCTGTCGGGTTAGGGCTGCCGTCCGCGTTGGTGCGCGTGCCACCCAGCGTCACGCCGATCCTGGTGACCGATCCCTTGCCGCCCTCGGCCTCGTTCCGGTTGGAAAGCCAGGTGTTCCCGAATTTGTCGACGGTCGTTCTCGACGGGTTGCGGCCGCGGCCGTCCGGTGCCGACCACCATTCACCGACAATCGCGCCGGTGTTCACGTCAATGCGTAACATTGTGCCGCGGTCGGATGCGGCCACGTTGACGAACGGGAAGAATGCCGTGCTCTTGTTCAGCTGTAACTGGTTGTTGTTCGGCGCGTCATGATTCACATCCTGCAACACGCCCTGATCAAAATCGGCATCGGTCGTGTAGAGAACATTCTTGCCGATTACCGGTGCGGCGACTGCGGTCCCTGCCGTCATGATCGACGCAGGTAACAGCGCTGCGGTCAGCAGGGCGACGACCCGTTTCGATCTTCGGCCGGTAATGGATCCGCGAATGCGCATATCTGCTTCCTTTCGCGACAGGACAGATCGGTGTCACGAAAGTCCACCGACCTGACAACGCCCTTTCCGGGGGCGGTGCCGTGGGTGTCGTGATCGGAAAATGTGCCGTTACCGGCTTTCTCTGCGGAGTTTTCCCGTACCGCCGATCGGGTGGCGAAAAACAGCGAAGGCGGCTTTTGCAAGCCGCCTTCGCGTTAGTTTCCGAAAGTGCGAATCAGGTTAGCGGTGGCGGTTCCCGGCCGGGGATCTCGACCAGGTAGCCGTCCTCGATCATGTCCTCGACGGCGTGCGGCAGCAGGAACGCGGTTCCGCCGCCTGGCTGCTCGAACCACGGGATGGCCACACCGGTCAGCACCTCGAACGGCTGCTGCACGCGGTACACGCGGTACTCCCGGTTCACCCACTCCGGCACGAGCGACCGCAACGGGAACGGCGTGCCGACGGCGTACGTCAGGTTGCCGTCGCCATCACCGAACCGGTCGATCTCGGTGCCTGGGTGCAGTTCGATCATTCGCTTGCCACGGAACAACGTCAGCGGCGGCTCGCCGTACAGCGGCTGGATCGGCCAGTCCTGCGGGCGGGTCTCCGTCATCGCGCTGCTGGGGCCGCCGCCACCTCGGTTGGGGGCAGGCAGCATCGCTGTGGAGTTGCCCACCTCAGGCGGAGGCGCGGCGGGCACCGATACGGGCTCGCGCTCGTCCGTGTCCTCCAACGCCGACAACGAAGGCAGCGAGAGGACCGTCCGTGCCGCTATGTCGTCCTCGTCGGCGACCGGAGGTGCTGGCGGCGGCGGAGGAGGTGGTGGCGGAAGCGGCGGCGGTGCCGGGGGCGCGGCGGCCGGAGCGGGCTCCGGCAGTGCGGGCCGAGGCCCGTCCAGCAGCACCTTGCCCAGCAGGAACGCCGTGGCGTCGCCGACATCTTCGAAGTCCGACGGCGAAACGTACTGGTCACGCTCGTACCAGCCGACTCGCCAGCCGTCGTCGACCCGCTCGAGGTTCCAGGTCCGGTCGACCGGCGGGCCGATCCGGTACGCCGAGTCCGGTACGCCGAGGTCAGCGAACTTCGCCCGGAGCGCGTTCAACGCGGGACCAGGCGAAGGCGGCGCCGGCACGGCCGGAACCGCGGGCACGGTCGGCGGCTGTGGGACAGCCGCGACCGCGGGCGGCGCTGGAGGCGGTGGTGGGGGTGGAGGAGGAGCCGGCGGCGCGACCGGACGGCCCGGCGGAGGCGGCGGGGCGCCACGGTTGACCACGGCGGACGCTTCGTTCACCGTCGCCTCGTCGACCTCCGGCAGCTCGAAGCCCTGCCTGCGGATGTGCGTGACCAGGTCGGGCTCGGGGCTCACGCCGTACGTACGCAGGTAGTAGTTCACCGACGCAGGCCAGATCCACGTGCCGTCGGTGTGGAACGCGATCGGCACGGAGTTGCGGCCCTCGGGGTCCAGCCGGTCGACGTCGTAGCCACGGCTGGGCATCGCCAACGGGCCGTCGTCCAGGTAGGCCAGTATCGCCTCGGTGTCGAGCTCGTCGATCTGCGGCCGGTTGACGATCGGCCGGCCCTGCGGGCCCATCCCGTCGAACGTCCTGGCGATCCGGAACCGCTGCCGCTCGAAACCACCCGGCGGGGTGGACGGCGGCATCGGGGCGGGCGGCGGAGGTGGCGGCGGAGCGGCCAGCCGCCGGGTGAGCCACTCGGGGATGTTCTCTTCCTCACGGGGGAACATCTGCAGCTCGTCGGGGTACGCCGGAGGCGGCGGCGGGTTGTCCCACTGCGGCTCGTCGCGGTCGTACTCCAGGTTGTAGCTCGACGGCCGATCCAGCTGGTAGCGCGCGTTGAACCAGGTCCCCCGGCCGTCGCGGTACATGCCCGCACGCAGGCGCGCGAACAACGCGGCCATGTCCGGCGAGACCGTCCACGCCCTCGGTTCCTCGTTCTCGCAGGTCAGTTCGGCCGACATCTCGTGATAGCGGCCGACAGCCCGGTAGTGCACCACGACTTGCTGCCACTCGGGCGGTGCAGCCCGCAGCAGCGCCAAGCCGATCTGCTTGACCAAGGTGTCCTGCTCGGTCGGATCCAGCTGGGTCGGTTGCGTCACGTCCCCATCCTCCCTTTTTCGACCTGGTTCGGCACATGCGTCATTCGCCATATGCCCAACCCGGCCCGTGACGTCCTTGAGAGTAATCGTTCGCAGATTGTCGGTGCCCCTTGAGACAGTGAGCGGGTGCTGCAGCCCTACCGCGAACTCGCCGCTGTCCCCCGGGTGCCAGGCCTGCTGACCTGGGCAACGTTAGGGCGTTTGCACATGACCGGGACCCCGCTGGCGATGTCGTTCCTGATCGCGGGATGGACCGGGTCGTACGCGATCGCCGGTGTGATCGGCGCCGCTCTGCTGGTCGGTCTCGGGGTCTCCGGACCGATGCGTGGCCGGGCGGCCGACCGTCGTGGTGCCGCGGGTTTGATCGTCTTCACGGGCGTCTGTTACGGCATCGGCATGACGGTGCTGGCCTTCCTGCCCACCTGGTTACCCAGCTCGTGGTGGCCGCTGATGGCGTTGGCCGCGTTCACCGTAGGCCTGTTCAACCCGCCGGTCATCCCCGTCGGCCGGGCGATCTGGCCGCGGCTGCTGTCCGGATCGGCGCTGAACTCGGTCTACACCGTGGACGCCACGCTGACCGAGCTGATGTACGCCGTCGGCCCGCTCTTGGCTGCCGCGTTGGTCGCCGCGGTCAATCCCGAGCTGTCCATTGTGATCTCGGGCGCATTGGCCACGATCGGGGCACTCGGGTTCGCCCGGATGCTGACGCTGGCCGGGCTTGGCGGGCCAGTGCCGACGATCCACCACGCCAAGCCACGGCGCGCGGGACTGTTCAACGTGCCCGGTGTGGTCGCCTCCCTGATGCTGTCGTTCTTCCTGGTCGCGGCGCTGCTGATGGTCGACATGACGATCGTGGCCTGGGCGCGCAATGTGAACTTGCCGATCTTGGCCGGTGTGCTCGGCGCGGTGTGGGCGGTCGGCTCCGGCATCGGCGGGCTGATCGCGGGTGGTTTGACCGGAACGCCGAGGCTGACCCGTCGCGTAGTGCTTAACCTGGTTGGAGTGGCCGCACTGGTACCTGTGTTACCCCCGGTTTTCGACCCGGCCTCGCCGTGGTTGATCGGCGTGGTGCTGCTGCTCGGCGGTGCCGCGATCGCGCCCGCCGCCGCGGCGGCGAACGCACGGCTCGGTGAACTCGCGCCAGAAGAGCGCAGAACCGAGGCGTACGGTTGGTTATCGTCGGCGTCCACCGCTGGCTTCGCGCTCGCGTTGCCGACGTCCGGTTTTCTGCTGGATCACGGTGGTCCGTCGTACGCCGCGGCCGGTGCGGTCGTGCTGGTCGCGCTGGGTGTTGTGCTGGCGATGCGCATACCTGCGGCGAAACCTGTGCCGGTCCTCTCGTGAGGCGATGGCCGTACGGTCTGGCAGCGGTTCTCACCGGGGTTCTTCTCTCGTCACAAGGACGGGTGAACGGTCAGCTTGGCGCGCAGCTGCAGGACGGTGTGCTGGCCGCGCTTATCTCTACGGGCTTCGGCTGGATCGTGCTTATCGCTTCGGTGGTCCTCACGCCTGCCGGGCGACGCGGTGCCGGCCGGGTCGTCGAGGCGTTGCGCAAACGGGAGCTGCGCTGGTGGCAGTGCCTCGGCGGGTTCGTCGGCGCGTACATGATCTTCACGCAGGGCGTCACGATCACCGCGCTCGGCGTGGCCGTGTTCACCGTCGCGACGGTCAGCGGCCAGCTGGTGAGCAGCCTGCTTGTAGACCGCGCCGGACTCGGCCCGGCCGGGCCGCAGCCGGTCACCGTCTGGCGGCTGCTCGGCGCGGCGATCGCCGCGGGCGCGGTCGTGCTCGCCCTGCAAGGCCAGTTCGACAAGCCGGAGAACGTGTGGCTGTTCGTCCTGCCCGCGATCGCCGGGTTCGGGCTGGCCTGGCAGACCGCGATGAACGGGCAGGTCCGCGAGGCGTCCGGGAACGCGGTCGTGGCCGCGATGGTCAACTTCGGCGTGTCGATGGTGTTGCTGGTCGTCGCGACCGCGGTGGATCTGCTGATCCGTGGCTGGCCGAAGGACTTCCCCGACGAGTGGTGGGTCTACACCGGTGGAGCGTTCGGGATCTTCGTGATCGGCATCTCGACGGTCACCGTGCGCGCCATCGGGGTGCTCTTGCTCAGCCTGTGCGTGGTCGCCGGACAGCTGATCGGCGCGGTCCTGCTGGACGTGTTCGTGCCCGCCAGGGACGCCCATCTCACGTTCACCGAGGTGCTCGGTGCGGTGATCACGCTGGTCGCGGTGGCCGTCGCGGCGGTACGTACCTCTGAGAGGATGACGGCGTGAGCGCGACGATCCTGGATGGCAAGGCGACCCGTGACGCGATCTACGAGGACCTCAAGGTGCGCGTGGCCGCACTGCGGGCCAAGGGGATCGCGCCAGGCCTGGGCACAGTGCTGATCGGTGACGACCCAGGGTCGGCGATGTACGTGCGCGGCAAGCACGCGGACTGCGCGAAGGTCGGGATCACCTCGATCCGCAGGGACCTGCCCGCGGACATCTCCCAGGAAGACGCCGAAGCCGTACTGGACGAGCTGAACGCCGACCCGGCGTGCACCGGCTACATCGTCCAGCTGCCGGTGCCCAAGCACCTGGACACGGGCAGGCTGCTGGAGCGCGTCGACCCGTCGAAGGACGCGGACGGCCTGCACCCGGTCAACCTCGGCCGGTTGGTGCTGATGGAACCCGCGCCGCTGCCGTGCACCCCGCGTGGCATCGTCGAGCTGCTCAACCGCTACCAGGTGCCGATCGCGGGCGCGAACATCACGGTCGTCGGCCGTGGCGTGACCGTCGGCCGCCCGCTGGGCCTGCTGCTCACCCGTCGCTCCGAGAACGCGACGGTCACCTTGTGCCACACGGGAACCAAGGACCTGACCGCCGAGGTCAGCCGGGCCGACATCGTGGTCGCCGGTGCCGGTGTGCCGCACCTGATCACGCCGGAGATGGTCAAGCCCGGTGCGGCCGTGCTGGACGTCGGCGTGAGCCGCACCGAGTCCGGAATGGCCGGTGACGTGCACCCGGATGTCCGTTCCGTGGCCGGCTTCCTGTCGCCGAACCCGGGCGGTATCGGCCCGATGACCAGGGCGATGTTGCTGACCAACGTGGTCGAGGCTGCCGAGGCGCAGGCGTGACCGTCGTGCCGTCCAAGTCGAAGCTGCGTGACCAGTGGCCGTTCGGTCTGGTGCTGTTGATCGTGGTGATCGGCCTCGCCCTGATCGCCATGTACTACTGGCGCCGCGGCACGTCCCTGATCGGCGGTGCCCTGCTGGTCGCCGCCGCACTGCGGCTGCTGCTGCCGGACAGCAAGGCCGGCCTGCTGGCCGTGCGCAAACGCCGGGTGGACATCCTGCTGTACGGCGGGTTCGGCCTGATGATCCTGTACATCTCGGCCTCGATCATCGGCGGCCCGCTCAACTGATCGGCCGAGAAACGCCTCGGTCAAGCGGCTGACCAAGACGGACTCTTCGACCGAAGTCGTGGCGGCGGAATTTCCATAACGTCGTCACCATGACCGCGACGCAGCTGAAAGCGATCCACTTCGGACTGATCGGGTTCGCCCTGATCTGGCCGGTTGTCCTGGTGGCCTTGCGCGGCAGGGTGCGTCCGCTGATCAGCGGAGCCGTCACGCTCTACGCCAGCCTGGCGCTCGCGGTCGTGTTCCTGCCGCTGCCGACGGCGTCCACGCCACGGCTGAAGCAGGAGATCCAGCTCATGCCGTTGCAGTGGGTGCTGGACACGGTCGGCGGCGACCTCAACGCGGCCAAACAGGTCCTGCTGAACGTGCTGTTGTTCGTGCCGCTGGGCATTTTCGCCCGCGTGCTGTGGCGGCGCACCGCGCGGCAGGCGCTCACGATCGGGTTCGTGGCGTCGCTCACGATCGAGGTCACCCAGCTGTCCGGCAACTTCGGCACGGCACCGTTCGTCTACCGGATCTTCGACGTGGACGACCTGATCACGAACACATTCGGCGCGTTGCTCGGTTACCTCCTGGCAACCGCGGTCGCGCAGAGCGGTGTCCCACAGCTGATGAGAGTCGGATCACCGGCCCGGGACCACGCGCTGCGGGGTTGATAGCCTGCCGAGGCTGGTCCCGGCGCTGAGACTGTGCTGGCGGTAGCTGGTCACGCCCGAGACCCCAATACACGCTTGAGTGGATCGGAAGGCAATGACCCGCACCCCCGTCAACGTCACCGTAACCGGCGCGGCCGGCCAGATCGGCTACGCCCTGCTGTTCCGTATCGCGTCCGGCCAGCTGCTCGGCCAGGACACCCCGGTGCGCCTGAAGCTGCTGGAGATCGCGCCGGCGCTCAAGGCAGCCGAAGGCACCGCGATGGAGCTGGACGACTGCGCGTTCCCGCTGCTGTCCGGCATCGACATCACCGACGACCCCAACGTGGCGTTCGACGGCGTGAACGTCGCGCTGCTGGTCGGCGCGCGGCCGCGGACCAAGGGCATGGAGCGCGGTGACCTCCTCGAGGCCAACGGCGGCATCTTCAAGCCGCAGGGCCAGGCCATCAACGCGCACGCCGCGGACGACGTCCGCGTGCTCGTGGTCGGCAACCCGGCCAACACCAACGCTTTGATCGCCCAGTCGCACGCTCCGGACGTGCCCGCGGACCGCTTCACCGCGATGACGCGGCTCGACCAGAACCGTGCGTACACCCAGCTGGCCAAGAAGCTGGGCGTGACCGTGAACGACATCCGCAAGCTGGTGATCTGGGGCAACCACTCGGCGACCCAGTACCCGGACCTGTTCCACGCCGAGGTCAACGGCAAGAACGCCGCCGAAGCCGTGAACGACCAGGCCTGGATCGAGAACGACTTCATCCCGACCGTGGCCAAGCGTGGCGCGGCGATCATCGAGGCGCGGGGCGCGTCCTCGGCCGCGTCGGCGGCCAACGCCGCGATCGACCACGTCTACGACTGGGTGAACGGCACCCCGGAGGGCCAGTGGGTCTCCGCCGGTGTCGTGTCGGACGGCTCGTACGGCACGCCGGAGGGCCTGATCACGTCCTTCCCGGTGGTCAGCAAGGACGGCAAGTACGAGATCGTCCAGGGCCTGGAGATCGACGACTTCTCCCGCGCGAAGATCGACGCCTCCAACGCCGAGCTCGCCGAAGAGCGTGACGCTGTGAAGGGCCTCGGCCTCATCTGATCCGAAGACAAGGGGCGCCTTGGCGAAAGCCGAGGCGCCCCTTGTGCTTTACCAGGCCACGGGCAGTGAGTGCACGCCGTAGATCGCCATGTCCTCGCGCATCGGCACGTCCTGCGGCTCGATCGCCAGCCGCAGCGTCGGGAATTCCCGCAGCAGCGTGGCGAAGCCGATCCGCATCTCGATGCGGGCCAGTTGCTGGCCGAGGCATTGGTGGATGCCGTGCCCGAACGCGACGTGCCCGGTCGGGGTTCCGTTGAGCGCCAGGCGGTCCGCGTCGACGAACCGCATCGGGTCGCGGTTGGCCGCGGGCAGGGAGATCGCCAGGGGCTCACCGGCCTTGATCAGCTGGCCGTCCAGTTCGACGTCCTCGAGCGCGGTCCGCGTTGTTCCAAAGTGGACGATGGTGAGGTAGCGCAGCAGTTCCTCGACCGCGTTGTCCACCAGGCTTTCGTCGGAACGCAGCACCGCCAGCTGATCCGGGTTGGTCAGCAGCGTGTAAGTGCCCAGCGCCAACATGTTCGCGGTGGTCTCGTGACCGGCGACGAGCAGCAGGAAACCGATGTTGCTCATTTCCTCGTCGGTCAGCTCGTTCAGCTGCACCAGTCCGCTCATCAGGTCGTCGCCCGGCTGTTCCCGCTTCGCCTTGACCAGATCGAGCATGTAGCCCTCGACCGACTCGACCGCCGCACGCACTTCCTCGATCGGCTTGCTGAGCGAGAGCATGTTGCTGGAGTCGCGCTGGAACCGCGCACGATCGTCGTACGGGACGCCCAGCAGCTCGCAGATCACCAAGGACGGGATCGGCAACGCGAACTCCTGCACCAGGTCGACCGGCGGGCCGTGCCTGCGCATGCCTTCGATGTGCTCGTTGGTGATCTCCTGGATGCGCGGGATCAGCTGGTTCATCCGGCGCACGGTGAACTGCCCGGTCAGCAGCCGCCGGTAACGCGTGTGCTCGGGCGCGTCCTGCGCGATGAACATGCCCGGCTTGGTCGGCTCGTCGGACAGGTTGTCGCGGATCGGCGATTTCCGAAGCTCACCGCGGGCACTGAACCGAGAGTCCGCGAGGATCGCGCGTGTCAGCTTGTGCGAGGTGACGAGCCAGCCGACCGTGCCGTCGGCGAAAGCCAGCCTGCTCAACGGACCGCGGTCGTGCAGCTCCGGTGGTGGGTCCAGCGGTGTGGTGCGGTGCTGGGGGATCGTCGGGACGTCAGGCAGTGTCTCGGTCATTCGTTCACTCCTTGGGAGTCGTCACCATCGACGTTTCCGCGTGAACCTGACCTGCCCCTGTCACTTTCCTGACGAACTGCTGACCGTCGGCAGCTCAACGGTGAATGTGCTGCCCTTGCCGAGCTGTGTGGTCACGGTGATCTCACCGCCGTGCGCCTGCACGATCCCACGCGCGATCGCCAGTCCCAGCCCGGAGCCGCCGACGTCGGACGCCCGGTTTTCCGCGCGGTAGAAGCGTTCGAAGACGCGTGCCGCCGTTTCCGGCGGCATGCCAGGACCTTCATCGGCCACGGACACCCGGTTGCCGTGCACGCTGATCGTGATCGGCGTGCCGTCTGGCGTGTGCCGCACGGCGTTGCTGATCAAGTTCGCCAGCACGTGCCGGAGCAGGGTCTCGTCCCCGTTGACGATCATTTCGGCCGGTGCGTCCAGCGTGATGGCCCGGTTCGTGAGTAGTGCCGAGCAGTCCGCGACGATCTCGGCGGCGATCCTGCGCACGTCAACCGGCTCGCGCCGGATCGTCCGGTTCAGGTCGAGGCGGCTCAGTTCGAGCAGCTGGTCGACCAGGAGGTTCATCCGGTTGGCCTCCTTCTCGATCCGGCTCAGTGCTTTCGCCGCCAGCTCCGGTTCGCCGGACACCCGTTGCAGTTCCGCCCATCCGCGGATCGTGGTCAGCGGTGTGCGCAGTTCGTGCGAGGCCGCGGCCACGAAGTTGAGCAGCCGCGTTTCCATGTCCCGCTGTTCTCGCAGTGCGCGGTTGAGCACGTGCGCACCGAACACCGTGACCGCGAGCACCGCGGCGCCGGTCGCGATCAGCTCGAACACCAGCAACTGCTGGACGGCGTCCTCGCCGGGGCCGAGACTGCCGCCGACGACCACGTACCGGAACCGCACCGGTGTGGTCGTGCCTGGCAGGATGATCGCCGCGTTCGCGCCGAGATCGAACGTCTGCACCCGGAACCGAGTGTCCGAAGAGGACAGCGTGATCGGCTGGGCGGCCCAGCCCACGGGCACCGGGTCGGGGATCGGCGGCGCGGTGATCGTCTCCCCGGACAGCAAGTACGGCTTCGCTGTCGTCAGCACGTGCCCGTCCTGGGCGACGACCGCCGCGACGAACCCCTCCGGCAGCTGTTGTTCCAGCGTCAGACCGTCCACATTGATCGTTCGGTTGCCGATGATCGGCAATGACCGCTGTACCTCGGTCAGGGTGCGTTCGACCCGGTTGAGCGCGTACAGGTCGACCACGAACAGCGCGGCCACGTCGATGATCGCCATGGCGAGCAGGGTCAACGAGATCAGGCCGAACAGCATCCGGCCGCGAACCGCGCGGATTCCCTTGCGGGGCATCAGGTCTCAGCGATCCGGTAGCCGAACCCGCGGACGGTGTGGATCAGCGGGCTGCGGCCGGCGTCGACCTTGTGCCGCAACCGGGAGACGAGTTTCTCGACCACGCCTTCGCCGAACTCGTGCTGCCAGACGTGCTGCAGGATCTGTTCCTTGGTCATCACCTGGCCGGCGTTGACCATCAGGTACCGCAGCAGTTTGTACTCCGTCGGGGTGAGGTCGAGCGCCTCGCCGTCCCGCACGGCCTGGAACTTGGTCTCGTCGAGGACCAGGTCGGCGCAGCGCAGCACCGGTTCGTCGGGGCCGCGGCCGGATCTGCGCAACAGCGCCTGCACCCTGGCGAGGAGTTCAAGGACGTGAAAGGGCTTGGTGACGTAGTCGTCGCCGCCGATCCGCAGCCCGGTCACGGTGTCCTCGACCGAACTGCGTGCGGTCAGGAACAGCACGGGTGGCGCGTGCCCGCGCTCGGCCAGCCTGCGGCACACGGTGAAACCGTCCATATCAGGCAGCATCACGTCGAGAATGATCATGTCGGGGCGTTCGGCATCGACCGCGTTCAGCGCCGCGTGGCCCGAGCCGACCGCGGAAACGCGGTACCCGGCCAGGTTGAGAGTGGTGGACAACAGTTCGGTGATTCCGGGCTCGTCGTCGACCACCAGCAGGTGCTGACCATCCCCGGTGTGTTGCACAACGCCTCCTTATGGTTACGCAACGTTCAGAGGACCAGGGGCGTTCCCGCTTGTACCGTTCTCGGTATGTCGATGATCACGTGGCCGGTGCCTGCGCCCAGCCTGCCCGAAGGCGTCTACTCCCCGCTTGCCGACGCCGCACGGGCCGCTGCGGCCGCGTACGGCGCCGCGCGGAGGCGTTATCCACGTCAAGAGCTCGCCGAAGAGGTCGCGACCGGCGCGGACGGCACGCCGACCATGCGTGTGGACGCGCTGGTGGAAGCCGCGATCGTGGACGTCATCGACGCGGCCCAGGTCAACCTTTTGAGTGAAGAAGCCGGGTTCGTCGACCACGGCTCGGCGGTGACCCTGGTGATCGACCCCATGGACGGATCGGCCAACGCGGCAATGGGTGTTCCGTTGTCGTGCTTCGCCGGAGCGGTCTTCCGTGACGGCGTCGCCACCGAGGCGCTGACGGTCTGGCTCGACACAGGCCGGGCGTGGTGGGCGCTGGCTGGGCAACCGACTCCGTACCAGACAACGGGTCGTACCACTGTGGACGGTTCGTCGATCGCCATGTTGCGTCCCAAGGACAACAGCAGAGAAGCGTGGCTGAGAGTGGCATCACGAGTCGACCGGGTCCGGGTGCTGTCGACGACGTGTCTGGAGACCGCGTTGGTCGCCGAGGGTTCAATGGACGCGTTCGTCGACCCGGGCTCGGACACGCACCGGATCATGGATTTGGCGGCGGCCATGGTGACTTTGCCGTCGGCGGGCGGGGTTGTGATGGATGTGCGGGGCCGTCCGCTGGAATTCGACCTGGACCTGTCGCGCAGGTGGTCCGGTATCGCGGCGGCGACCCGCCAGCTGGCCGACGAACTGGCGGAAACCGTTGTCCTTACGTAATTACCTGCTGGCGACCGGGACATTCGCGGCAGGCGTCAGCGCGCAGGTGATCGCCGGAGTACTCCCGGATCTCGCGGCCGCCAGGCAGGTTTCGGTCGCGACGGCCGGGCAGTTGCTGACAGCGTTCGCGCTGACTTATGCCGTGGGATCACCTTTGCTCGCGGCCTTCACCGGTCGTTGGGAACGCCGAACGCTCCTGGTCACCGCGATGGCGGTGATGGCACTGGGCAACGGTTTGGCCGCCGTAGCCCCGAATTACGGGTTGTTGTTCGCCGCCAGGATGATCACGGCATTGGGCGCCGCCGTGTACACGCCGACAGCCACAGTCGTTGCGGCAACGCTGAATCCTGTCGAGCGCCGCGCTCGTGCCTTCGCCACCGTCTTCGGAGGCCTCACGGTGGCGTTGGTCGTCGGGATCCCGCTCAGCAGCGCTTTGGTGCCGTCGTTGGGTTACCAAGGTGTGTTCGGTGTTGTGGCTGGGTTGACGGCTGTCGCCGCGGTCGCCGTATGGCTGGTTGTGCCTCGGATGCCTGCGCCCGCGTCGGCTAGTTTGCGCTCGCGTTTCGCTTTGCTGGCAGACCGTCGGATCGTCGCCCTGCTCGTGGTGACGTTGCTGATCTCGCTCGCCGGACTGACTGTGTACGCGTACCTGACGTCCGTGCTCGCGGACATCACAGGCGTGCACGGCGTGGTCGTGAGCCTGATGCTGTTCGCGTACGGCCTAGGCGGAGTGCTCGGAAACTGGCTTGGCGGACGGGTAACCGACCGATTCGGCACCCGCGCGCCTTTGATCTGTGCGTTGGCGCTGTGCACGGTGTCGCTGGCTGTGCTGCCGTGGGTCGCGTCCGTCGTGGCCGGCGCGGTGGTGATCCTGCTCGTGTGGGGGATGGCGAACTGGTCGATCAACCCGCCGATGCAGAGCAGGCTCGTGGACCTGGCACCGTCATCGGCCGGGCTGACCCTCGCGATGAACGCGGCAGCGATTTACCTCGGAATCGGCCTTTCCGGCGTGACCGGCGGTCTCGTGCTGGAGTTTTCGGGCACGCTCGCGCTCGGGCCGGTGGCCGCCGTGATCGCGTTGGCGGCCCTCGTGGTGTTCATCGCGGCGAGCCGACGTCAGGACTCGCTCGCGCGCTCCACAACGCAGTCGGGGCCGGGGAACACCAGCCCTTCGTGACCGTCAGCGAATCGGACGAGATAGGGCGGAGCGCCGTTGTCGCCGCGCACCTCGATGATCTCGCCATGCTTGTCGGCAAGGCCCACGTTCTTGCCGTGGACGAGAAGCCGGTCACCCACCGTCGCTTGCATGGTTCTCACCTCCGGTCATCCAGGGTAAAACCGGACACAAGAGGTAGTCACGACTTCACTGCGGGCTTCGGACCGAACTGTTCGCGACGTGCCCGCTGTCGTCAACCTCAGCGGAGAACGGACCCGGCCCCTGGACCGAAGGACTATTCCGATAGTTCAGCTTTGCTTTGCCGCTGCCTTCGCGGCCTTCTTGAAGCTGCGGACTTCAGCGAGCGTTTCGGGGCTGGTCACGTCGGCGATCGAGCGACGAGAACCTTCTTCACCGTAGGCCCCTGCGGCTTCCCGCCACCCCTCTGGGGTCACGCCGAGTTGCTTGCCGAGCAGGGCGACGAAGATCCGTGCTTTCTGGTCGCCGTAGCCCGGCAGCGCCTTGACCCTGCGGAGCACCTCTTTGCCGTCCGGCTTGCCGGATTTCCAGATCTTGTCGGTCTTGCCGTCGTAGTTCTCGATGACGAAATTCGCGAGGGCGTGCACGCGGCGCGCCATGGAGCCGCCGTACCGGTGGATGGCAGGCGGCTGCACGCACAGCTCTACGAACTCGTCGATGTCGGACTCGGCGATCTTGGTGATGCTGAAGCCGTCCATGCGGTCTGCGATCTTCCGCGGACCGGCGAACGCGTGCTCCATCGGGAACTGCTGATCCAGCAGGAGCCCGGTGAGCAGCGCGAACGGGTCCTCGCTGAGCAGCTTGTCGGCGGCGGGGTCGCCGGTCAGTCGCAGCTTCTTGGGCATGGCTCCAATTCCCGGGTCAGAGTGGCTTGCGCGGCATGGCCACATCCTGGCACGCGGGCTCAGCTGAGCAAGAGCAGGACGCCCGCGACGGTCGTCGCCACGGCTGTCGCGGCGTGAACGCTGTATGCCGTGGTCTTGTTGCCGCGGTACTTGAGGATGGTCAGTGCGTCGCCCAACGGGGTGACCGTCGAGGCAAGGATCAGCCAGCCGGTGAGGTGAAGGTTGCCCATCGCCAGCGGGATGAGGATCACCAGGCCGGACGTGATGTCGCGGATTCCCTTGAGGTTGAGCCACGCGAGGTCGTTTCCCGTCGACGGCCACGACGGCAAGCCGAAACCCTTCGCGCTCGCGACCGGTGCGAGCAAGAACTGGACGCCGATGACGATGATGCCGACCCCGATCAGGGCGGCCAGTGCGATTCCGACGTAGTGCATCTGAGTTCTCCTAGCGTTGCTAGATGTTGTAGCAATGCTAGACATAGCGGTGCTCGCTTGTCTAGCGATGCTAGGATTTCAAGCATGGCTAGGCGGGAGCGTGAACGAGCCGAACGGCATCAGCTGATCATCGCCACGGCCAGGCAACTGGCCGAGACAGAAGGGTGGGACGCGGTCACCACCCGCCGGCTGGCCGACGCGATCGAATACAGCCAACCCGTGCTGTACAGCCACTTCGACGGCAAGGAGGCGATCGTCGCAGCGGTCGCGCTCGAAGGATTCGCCGAAATGGCCAACGCCATCGGCAAGGCGAAGGACGTCGCCCAGATGGTGCGGATCTACCTGAGCTTCGCCGAGGACAACCCGGCGGTGTACGACGCCATGTTCACGATGAACACCCGGCTGCGGTTCGCCGAGGAGGACACGCCTGAGCCTATGAAGGCGGGGTTCAGGGCTATCCAGGATGTGCTCAAGCCGGTCGCGAAAGGCCGCGACCTGGGCATTTTCACTGAACTCGCATGGAGTGCCCTGCACGGCCTCGTCACCCTCACCCGTGGTGGCCGCCTACCTGCCGAAGGGCAACGCGAACGGATCGCGATGCTGGTGGATCAACTGGTCGCGTAGATAGCCCAGGGTGCTCGCGGATCAGCTCGTGGCGTACACGAGGAACACCACGCGGGACGACACCTCAAGCCGGTGCGCGACCACGTTCTCGTACCCCGCGTGCAGAGCTATCGCCGCAGCCTCGGACTCGGACGACGGCAGCGAAACGTCGTTGGCGACTAACGACGCGAAAGCGGGTGACGGGTTGAACGTCCCCGCGAGCGGCATGCTGAAGGCCAGTCGGCCCGCGGGTTTCAGCACGCGCAGCCAGTCCTTCAACGCCTCCGTTCCCAGGAAGTGCAATGAGGACGCGCACACCACCAGGTCCGTGCTCGCCGCTGGCACAGGTGCGGGCACCGCCGGACCGACGTGCCAGGTGATCTTGCCGGATGGGTCTTGGACGGCTGCTTTCGCTCGTGCGCGGTCGATCATCTTCGCTGAGAGGTCGAGCGCGACTACCGAGCGTGCGCCGAGGTGTTGCAGCGCCGCGAAAGCCGCCGCGCCTGTTCCGGTTGCGACGTCCAGGACGAGTTCGGGCTGTGGGGCGTCGGCGACGCCGTTCACCAGCTTCTCGGCGACGACCTGGTGGAACAGGTCGTCGTCGTACCCGGCCGCGATCTCGTCGAACACGTTCACCCGGCGGATTCTAACGAGGCAGGAACGTGAATCCCCACAACGAAGGAATGGCTCCTGTCTGCTGCAACGCCGCCAGTGACAGCCAGATCGACGCCAGCGTGATCAACGGCCCGATCACCGCCATCTCGACCTTCCCGCCGGTCTGCATCCGCAGGATCTTCGGCGGCGCCACCGGGAACCACGTTTTGCCGCCCAACGGGATCGGCCACAGCATCGGGCAGCCCTGCTCGGTGATCGCGTCCCCGATGTAGTGCGCGATGCAGCCGATCCCCACCGCCACGCCACAAGCCGCCGCGTTGGCCGATGTCTGCTCTGTCCACAACAGACATAACGCTGTCACGCCCGCCGAGGTCAGGGTGATGAACAACGCGTCTTTGCGGGGATGCCACTTGTGCAGGATTCCGCGCACCGCGAGGCCCGCGAACACGAACATCAGCACCGGCAGCGCCCATTTCTCGCTGGTCTGCACTACTGCCGTGGTGATGACCGCTGCGATGACCGCGAAGACGAGCGTGTGCGTCAGACCGCGATGCCCGCCGTCGCGGTTGGAGTCACGCTTGGTTCGGGTCAACCGGTACACGCCGTGACTCAGCGCGTTGATGCCGCTGGAGAAGCCCTGACTGATCGCGCCGAACGTCCTGGACACCGTCGACTCCGGGTGGTCGAGGTCGGGCAGCAGCGCCGCGCCGGTTGCCAGCACCGCTCCGACCACCCACGCGCGTGGGCTGAGCTGTCCGATCGAGTGGTCGGTCGCCAACGCGGTAGTCGCCGACCACGCCAATAAGCCACTCATGGCATGCGTGGGCCCAGTTGCCATCTGCGGAAATCCCCCTCAAGATCAGCTTTTCGCAGGATAGCGGTTTTTCGGTGCTGACCTGGGGATCCTTTGTGGACGGTGTCGCTTGCCGGGTAACGGGCTGCTAACGGGCAGGTCAATAGTCGATCCGGAGCAGTTGCTTACACCGATCGGCTGACGATGATCCCTTCGCCCCCCGCAGCTGTCCTAAGGAGACATTCATATGGAGCGCACCTTCCGCCGCGCGCTGACAGCACTCGCCGTGTCACTAGGCGTCTCGCTCGGCAGCGCCTCCATCGCGGCCGCTGCACAGGCCAACCCGCCGGTGTCCGGTGACCCGCGGGCGATCGCCGTCGCCGGCAACGTCACGACCTGTGCGGGCGCGGGTCTCGGCGGCGAGATCATCAAGGTGACGTCGAACATCACCGGGAACACCTACATCGACATCACCGCTGTTCCTGCCGGCTATCAAGTGACCGGCGTGATCGTCAAGGGCGGCCCGAACTACAACAAGTACCTGCCGCCCGCCTTGGGCTCGTTGCCGTGGGACGACCTGCACGCGCCGCTCGTGGAAAGCGGCAAGCCGGCGGAGATCAGCCACTGGTTCGTGTGCGGCAAGAAGAAGACCACCACCACGACGACGACCAAGACCACGACGAAGACGACCACTAAGACGACGACGACCTCGACGGGGACCAGCACCAGTACCAGCACTGGTTCCAGCTCGAGCTCGACCAGCTCGAAGCCGGCCACGACGTCGTCGAGCGCGGCCGTGGTCGTCGGGGCGCCGAACAACACCTCCGGCAAGTCCGGCTTGGCCCAGACCGGCTTCAGCGGTGGCACGTACGTCCTGGTCGGCGGACTTCTGCTGATCGGCGGCGTGGCAGCGCTCGTGCTGGCAAGGAGGCGCCGCCGGGTCTGAATCGACCCGTAACCTGCGTTCCTCTCCCGGGCGGTCATACGATCCTGGCCAAGTGACGGCCGCGACACGGCCAGGACAAGCTACCAGTACGCTTGTACCGTTAACCGCAGACTCAAAGACGAGAACATCCCGGGAGAGGAACCCAGGCAGATGGCCAAGATCAAGGTCCAGGGGACGGTCGTCGAGCTCGACGGCGACGAGATGACCCGCATCATCTGGCAGTTCATCAAGGACAAGCTGATCCACCCGTACCTGGACATCAACCTGGACTACTACGACCTGGGCATCGAGCACCGGGACGCCACCGACGACCAGGTCACCGTGGACGCGGCGAACGCCATCGCGCGCCACGGCGTCGGCGTCAAGTGCGCCACGATCACGCCGGACGAGGCGCGGGTCGAGGAGTTCGGCCTGAAGAAGATGTGGCGCAGCCCGAACGGGACCATCCGCAACATCCTCGGCGGCGTGATCTTCCGCGAGCCGATCGTCATCTCCAACATCCCGCGGCTGGTGCCCGGCTGGACCAAGCCGATCATCATCGGCCGTCACGCGCACGGCGACCAGTACAAGGCCACCGACTTCAAGGTGCCCGGCCCCGGCACGCTGACCATCACCTACACGCCGGAAGACGGCAGCGAGCCGATGCAGTTCGACGTCGCGAACTTCCCCGAGGGCGGCGGCGTCGCGGTCGGTATGTACAACTACCGCAAGTCGATCGAGGACTTCGCGCGTGCGTCGCTGCGCTACGGCCTCGAGCGCCAGTTCCCGGTCTACATGTCGACCAAGAACACGATCCTCAAGGCCTACGACGGCATGTTCAAGGACGTGTTCCAGGAGATCTACGAGGCCGAGTTCAAGGCGGACTTCGACGCCAAGGGCCTGACCTACGAGCACCGGCTGATCGACGACATGGTCGCGGCGGCGCTGAAGTGGGAGGGCGGCTACGTCTGGGCCTGCAAGAACTACGACGGTGACGTGCAGTCCGACACCGTGGCGCAGGGCTTCGGCTCGCTCGGCCTGATGACCTCGGTGCTGATGACCCCGGACGGCAAGGTCGAGGCCGAGGCCGCGCACGGCACGGTCACCCGGCACTACCGCCAGCACCAGGCGGGCAAGCCGACCTCGACCAACCCGATCGCGTCGATCTACGCGTGGACCCGTGGCCTGGACGCGCGCGCCAAGCAGGACAGCACCCCCGAGGTCGCCGGCTTCGCGCACGCGCTGGAGCAGGTCGTCGTCGAGACCGTCGAGAGCGGCAAGATGACCAAGGACCTGGCCCTGCTCGTCGGCCCTGACCAGGCATGGCAGACCACCGAGGAGTTCCTGGCCACCCTGGACGAGAACCTGCAGCGCAAGATGGCCTAAGGTTCGCACTTGGGAGCACCCCCATGGCTCTGCCCATGGGGGTTCTTTCAAGGCATAATCACCGTGGGTGGTTGGTCGCTGACTCGGGTGGTCTTCGCGCGCAGCGGTTATGCCCGGCTGTGAGCTGCGTTATACGTGTCTCATGGTGACGAAAATTGTGGCCAGGGCGAGAGAGGTGATCGTGTTGGCACCGAAGCGGACACTGATCGTGGTCGCGGTGCTGGTCGGGGTCGTCATCTTGTACGTGCTTGGCAGCGAGAAACAGCAACAAAACGGCGGTACCAACAACGCGAACGCGCCCGCGACGACGGCGTGCCGGGTCGCGGTCACGGCCGACGTGTTGAACGTGCGTGCGGCTCCGGACGCGAAGTCGCAGATCGTCGGCAAGTTCCGGCTCAACGCCGAGGCCGACGCGGAGAAGACCGTGCAGAACGGCTTCCGCAAGCTGTCCGAGGGCCGCTGGGTGTCCAACGACTACGTCAAGCCACTGCAGGGCCGCGACTGTTGACTTGGTCGCGCCGGGCATTTACGCCACGCAACACGCCCGACGCCGCCCCCGCCACAGCGGAGAGCGGGCACTGCGCGGTGTCGGCTGCGTGGGGCGGGGTGGAAATGGTCGGCTTTGGCGGCCAAGTCCGCCGAGCGGAGCGAGGCAATTGGACACTGTGATTGTCTCCTCTATAAACGTAAACGGGCTCAGGGCCGCTGCTCGTAAGGGTTTCAGCGAGTGGCTGGACGCCACTGATGCCGACGTCGTCTGCCTGCAGGAAGTGCGGGCCACCATGGACCAACTGCCGCCCGAGGTCCGGGCCCCGAAAGGCTGGTTCGCCACGCATGCGCCCGCTGCCGTGAAAGGCCGTGCGGGCGTGGCGGTGTACAGCCGCGTGGAGTCTGAGGCGGTCCGGATCGGTTTCGGCGCCGCGGAATTCGAGGACAGCGGCCGGTACGTCGAGGTCACGCTGCCCGGGATCGTGGTCGGCAGCGTGTACGTGCCGAGCGGTGACGTGGGCACGGAACGCCAGCTGGAGAAGGAACGCTTCATGGACGCGTTCCTGCCGTATCTCGCCGAGTTGCGCGACAAAGCCGCCGCGGTCGGCGACGAGGTCCTGGTCGCGGGCGACTGGAACATCGCGCACCAGCAAGCGGATCTGAAGAACTGGAAGGGAAACCAGAAGTCCTCCGGCTTCCTGCCCGAGGAACGCGCCTGGCTGAGCCGGATCTTCGACGAGGTCGGCTACGTCGACGTGGTCCGCGCGCTGCACCCCGAAGGCCCTGGGCCGTACACGTGGTGGAGCTACCGCGGCAAAGCCTTCGACAACGACTCGGGCTGGCGGATTGACCTCCAGATCACGACTCCGGGCTTGGCCGCCCGTGCGGCCAACGCCGTCGTTGAACGTGCTGCGACGTACGGCGAACGCTGGTCTGACCACGCGCCTGTGACGGTCACGTTCGCCAGTTGATCGCTGTAGTACGCTGCCCGGGGCTGTGGGCGGACGTGACAGACGTCGGCGAACACGAACTGGAGGCCAGCTCTTGACTGCCAAGGCGGACAGTCGTTCCACGCAGAAACACCGGGCCGCACTGGAGTCGTTACGATCCCAGGCGGACAAGATTCGCTATGCGTGCGAACAGGTTCCGCAACCGACGACCGCCGCCGTGCGTGAGTGGTTAGCCACGTACAAAGTGCGGCCTGACCGGTCTCATCTGTCCAGTGTGGTCAGTGCATGGCGCAAGCAGCAGGGCATCGGGTCCACCGGCGAGCTGGTCAAGATGACGCCGGAGCTGATCGCCGAGCTGGACTCCATCTCGGCTTCCCCTTCTCCGCGAGAAACTCCGCAGGCGCCGGAACCAAAACCGGCCGGCGAACCACGAGAAGCGCCGCAGAAACGCTTCAGCACTTGGGTTTTCCTGCTCGGCGCGATGGTCGGCCTCGTCGTCTCGGTCGACACCAGCTGGCGCTTCTTCGGTGACAAGCTAGGCGTCACCAACATTCCCGAACGCATCGCGATGTTCGCGGGCATGGAAATCGTTCTGATCGCGTGCGGTATCGCGATGTTCGAGGGCGTACGCCGCCGTGGCGGGACTCCTGGCCCAGCTCGTTGGCTGGCTTGGGCACTGTGTGGTGCGTCGGCCTACGCGGCCCTGGTGCTGTCCGGGCCCTTCCTTGGCGCCGCCCGCGTGATCTTCGGCCCGGTTCTGTCGGTCGTGGCGTTGCACTTCGCTCTGGGCGTCGAACTGCGGGCTCGTGGCTACCAGCGCACCGGCACGCTTGCCCGGATCGGCCGTGAACTGCGGGAACGGTTCCTCTCCCGCTTCGGCCTCGCTGACGACGAGCGTGACGCCATGACCCGGACCCGCGACCGCGCCGCACGTCGTGTCGCCAGGCTGGCGATGGCGCCGAAGTGGACGCCGTTGCGCAGGTCCCGGCTCGACCGCGCGATGCGCAAGTCCAACATCGCGCATGACGAGGACGTCCGAGCCCGGATGCTCGCCGAGCTCGCGGCCATCCGGCACGCCAGGGACCTGCGGAACCTCAAGCAGGAATCGCCCTGGCAGGGCTAGGACAAGAACGCGAAGATCCCGAGTACGCCGAAGAACCACTGCCAGACCAGCATGCCCAGCGTGGGCCGTTCGCCGGTGTCGTCGCGGATCACGCGCAGTGCCGTGATCGCCTTGCCGATCGTGGCCTGCGTGGCCCACTGAACGAAGATCCGGTCGAGGATCGACATCGCGACGAACCCGGCCGCCCAGATGATGGCGAACTGTGCGTTGGTGATCCCGGGCTCGCGCATGTCCAGCGCGTACGCCACTGCGCCAGGGACACCGGCGTGTACGACCAGGTCGATGGCGAAGGACAGCACCTGGCGGATCCCCGTCGGCGACGGGTAACGGGGATCCGCGTGCTTGCCCCGCGGCCGTGCGTCAACCGGGACGGGTTGACGCAGGTCACGGCGTCGCACGGACACCACATCGGCGGTCGGGCTCATGTGGCCGATGATGCCTGAGCGGTCTCCTTCTTATCGGCCAAACGGGGAAATGCCCGTGAGGCGTTGAGCACTCGGTTCGCGCCTGACGGCAGGAACGGTGACAGTTCGTGCGCGATCGTCCGGCACGCGCCGCCCAGCCTCGCGAGGACTTCTTCCCGTTCAGTCCCGGACAGTTCCCACGGCCGGGTCGTCTCGATCAACCGGTTTGTCTCGTCGACCGCGGCCACGATCGCCGCTGTCGCTGCCCTGAAGTCGAAATCGCGCAGTGCTGCGTCCACTGTGGATGCGAGCTCGATCGCCGGGCCTTCTGGGATGGACCCGCCGGCGAGGCCGCGGACCCGGTTGAACAGGTTGCCGACGCCGTTGGCCAAGTCGCTGTCGAAGCGGTCGACCAGTCGTTCCTCGGTGAAGTCCGTATCGCCGAGTTTGGCCGGTTCGCGCAGCAGCCACCAGCGCACCGCGTCGACGCCGTACTTGTCGATCAGGTCCACAGGGGACACTCGGACGCCGGAGCTCTTCGAGATCTTGGCGCCGTGCGAGGTCAGGTACTCGTGCACGAAAATCGTCTTCGGCAGCGGCAAACCTGCCGACAGCAGCAACGCGGGCCAGTAGACCGCGTGGAACCGGATGATTCCCTTGCCGATCACGTGCACCTGTTCGCCGTCCCGCCACCACTGGTCGAACGAGTCGGCCAGGGTTGTGACGTAGTTGGCCAGGGCGTCCCACCAGACGTAGATCACCTGCGACGGGTCGTCCGGCACCGGGATGCCCCAGCCGTTCGACCGGGCCGCCGGACGGGACACGCTGATGTCCGACAACCCCGACCGGACAAAGGAAAGCACCTCGTTGCGGCGTGCTTTCGGCTCGATCCGGATCTCGTGCTCCAGCGCGTGCAGGATTGCATCGGCGTACTTGGACAGCCGGAAGAACCAGTTCTCCTCGGTGACGATCTCGGCCTTGGTGCCGTGCTCGGGGCAGTAGGGCTCGGTGACGAACGCTTCACAGCCCGAGCAGTAGTAGCCGGTGTAGGACTTGCGGTAGAAATCGCCCTTTTCGGCGGAAGCGCGCCACAGTTTCTCGACGCCCGCGAGGTGCCGCGGATCGGAACTGGTGCTGACGAAGTCGTCGTACGACAGCTCCAGCGGCTCGCGCAGGGCCGCGAACCGTGCGGCGTTCCCTTTGACGAACTCGTGCACATCGACCCCGGCCGCGCGGGCCGCGGTGACGTTCTTGAACGCGTTGTCGTCCGTGCCGGTCTGGAACCTGACCTGCTCGCCACGTAGTCGGCGGTGCCGGGCGAGGACGTCTGCCTGGACTAACTCCAGGGCGTACCCGATGTGTGGTTCGGCGTTGACGTACGCGATCGAAGTGGCGACGTAGAAGCTCATTGGTGTCTGTCCTCCTGCTTCAGACGAACCGGTCATCAGCGGGGACTTGACGGCACCCGGTTGACGACCGGGTACCTTGGTGCGAGATCAGTGCACGCTGACGGGGCCCGGGAAGGGCCGCATCATGTTCGACACAATCTTTCGCATGACCTCATTGTACGTGATTCGCCTAGGCTAGTTCGGTGGCTACCGAATTGATGATGACCCCGCCCGAGCCGCGTCCCAGTGACGCGGCGATGCGGCGGGCGTTGCGCAGGGCGAGCGACGGCTCAACGTTGGACCTCACCGAGGCCACGGTGTTGCTGCACGCCAGGGGCGAGCAGCTGGACGAGCTGATGGCCGCCGCGTCCCGGGTCCGGGACGCGCACCTGCGGGCCGAAGGTCGCGAGGGGATCGTCACCTACAGCGGCAGCGTCTTCATTCCACTGACCCGACTTTGTCGTGATCGTTGTCACTACTGCACGTTCGCGACCGTCCCGCACCGGCTTCCGGCGGCTTATCTCGAGCGTGACGAAGTTCTCGAAATCGCCCGCCAGGGCGCCGCGGCCGGCTGCAAGGAAGCGCTCTTCACGCTCGGTGACCGGCCGGAGGAGCGGTGGCCTGCCGCGCGGAAATGGCTGGAAGAGCGCGGTTTTGAGTCCACTTTGGACTACGTGCGCGCCTCGGCCATCGCGGTGCTCGAAGAGACCGGTCTGCTGCCGCACCTGAACCCTGGAGTGCTGTCCTGGGAAGAGCTATCCCGGTTGCGACCGGTCGCGGCGAGTATGGGCATGATGTTGGAGACCACGGCCCACAGGCTGTGGAGTCAACCGGGGGGCCCGCACTATGGCAGCCCGGACAAAGAGCCGGCGGTCCGGTTGCGCGTGCTCACAGACGCGGGCCGGGTCGCTGTGCCATTCACCACCGGCATCCTGGTCGGCATCGGCGAGACGCTCACCGAGCGCGCCGAGTCGCTGCTCGCCATTCGCGGCATCGCCCGTCAGTACGGGCACATCCAGGAGATCATCGTTCAGAACTTCCGCGCCAAGCCGGACACGGCGATGCGCGGTATGCCCGACGCCGACCTGCACGAACTGGCCGCGACCGTGGCCGTCGGCCGGTTGCTGATGCCGCCGGGCGTGAGCGTGCAGGCCCCGCCGAACCTTGTCGGCGAGGAATTCCAGCTCTTGCTGCGCGCGGGCATCGACGACTGGGGCGGCGTCTCCCCGGTCACCCCGGACCACGTCAACCCGGAACGTCCTTGGCCTGCCTTGGACTCCTTGCGTGAGCAGACCTCGCAGGCCGGTTTCGCGTTGCACGAGCGGCTGCCGGTCTACCCGCGTTTCCTCAAGGGCGCACCTGGGCAGTGGACCGATATCCGTATCGCGGAACACATTTCGGCGGTCTGCACACCGGAAGGCCTTGCCGCGGACGTGAAACCGGCCGGGTTGCCGTGGCAGGAGCCGGACGGCGGCCTGGAGACGGTCGGCCGCGCGGACCTGCACTCCACGATCGACACCACCGGCCGGACCGGTGACCGCCGCGGTGACTTCGACTCGGTCTACGGCGACTGGGACGAACTGCGCAAGCAACTGCCGAAGGCGCCCGAACGACTCGCTGCGGACGTGAAGGCAGGTCTTTCGCTCGCCGAGTCCAATCCGGGCGCTTTGCTCGACTCGGACAACGCGGACCTCGCGCTCGCCTTGATGACAGCGGACGGTCCTGCGTTGGAGAAGCTGGTCGAGCTGGCTGACGCGGTGCGTAAGGAGGCCGTCGGCGACGACATCACGTACGTCGTCAACCGGAACATCAACTTCTCGAACGTGTGTTACGTCGGTTGCCGGTTCTGTGCCTTCGCGCAGCGCGAGCGCGACGCGGACGCGTTCCGCCTGTCGGTGGAGGAGGCCGCAGACCGCGCCGAGGAGGCATGGAACGACGGCGCGACCGAGGTGTGCATGCAGGGCGGCATCGACCCGAAGCTGCCCGTCACGTACTACGCGGACCTGGTGCGTGCCATCAAGTCACGCGTTCCGGGCATGCATGTGCACGCCTTCAGCCCGATGGAGATCGTCAGCGCGGCCTCCAAGGCGGGCGTGAGCGTCCGGGAATGGCTGACCGACCTGCGCGATGCCGGACTGGACACGATCCCGGGCACGGCCGCGGAGATCCTGGACGACGACGTGCGGTGGGTGCTGACCAAGGGCAAGCTGCCCGCGTCCACCTGGATTGACGTCGTGTCGACCGCGCATTCACTGGGCATCCGGTCCTCGTCGACGATGATGTACGGCCACGTCGACCACCCAGGGCACTGGCTGGCGCACTTGCGCACGCTGGCCCGTATTCAGGACTCCACGGGCGGGTTCACCGAGTTCGTGGCATTGCCGTTCGTGCACCGCAACGCCCCGATCTACCTGGCAGGTGTTGCTCGGTCTGGTCCGTCGCGGCGTGACAACCGCGCGGTGCATGCCATGGCGCGGCTCGGGCTGCACGGCCGCATCCCGAACATCCAGTGCTCGTGGGTCAAGCTCGGCGAGGAAGGCACCGCGGAGATCCTCCGCGGCGGCGCCAACGACGTCGGCGGCACGCTGATGGAGGAGACCATCAGCCGGATGGCCGGATCGGAACACGGCTCAGCCCGGACGGTCCGTCAGTTGGAGGAATTGGCTGCGTTGGCCGGTCGCCCCGCACGCCAGCGCACGACAACGTACGGCCCGCTTTCCGCAGCGGCGCATTAGCGCAGGTACCCGCCGCGTCCCCGGACGCGGCGGGTCTTGATCGACACCCCGAGACCGACCTGTGACCGAACGGGCGATAGCCTTCTGCGCCGTAAGACCGGTGTCCGGCGGCCACGCTTGACACGCTCGGTAGCTTTTTCTTGGCTCGGTAGACAACCGTGTCCCTCGATCGGGGGATGCCAGGTCGGTTTGTGTCGCAGGAGGCGAACCAGTGCGTGACCGGGTGGCTAGGACCCGTTCCCTGGTGACTGTGTCTTTCGTGGCCCTTTTCATGGTCGCGCCCGCCGGGATGGCATTCGCTCAGGACAGCACGAACGCGATGCCCGTCAACGTCGCCGGACCGGTTGGCATCGCCGTGGCAGCAGTCGGCCTGACCGGCATGCTGCTCGGCCTGTGGCGCTTCATGCGCAAGTCCGCGAAGGACAAGGCCGTGGCGGCCGAGACCACCGAGGCGCAGCCCATCGTGGTGGCCGAGCCGGAGCCCGCACCGCAACCCGCCCCGACCTCCTGAAGTTGGCCCACACCGTGGGTTGAATAGGATTTGGCTGTGTCCACCGAGCTGCAGAACCGTCCCAGGGTGTTGTCCGGCATTCAGCCGACCGCCGACTCCTTCCACCTCGGCAACTACCTCGGTGCGATCCGCCAGTGGGTGGCGATGCAGGACACGCACGACACCTTCTACTGCGTGGTCGACCTGCACGCGATCACGGTCGAGCACGACCCCGAACTGCTCAGGCAGCGCACCCGCGTCTCCGCCGCGCAGCTTCTCGCGCTGGGCATCGACCCGGACCGCGCCACGCTGTTCGTACAGAGCCAGGTGCCGGAGCACCCGCAGCTTTCCTGGGTGATGGAGTGCATGGCCGGTTTCGGCGAGGCCAGCCGGATGACCCAGTTCAAGGACAAGTCCGCGCGCCAGGCCCTCGACCGGGTCAGCGTCGGCCTGTTCACCTACCCGATCCTGCAGGCCGCCGACATCCTGCTGTACCAGGCCAACTTCGTGCCGGTCGGCGAGGACCAGCGGCAGCACCTCGAGCTCACCCGGGATCTCGCGCAGCGGTTCAACTCCCGTTTCGGCAAGACCTTCACGCTGCCCGAGCCGTACATCGTCAAGGACACCGCCAAGATCTTCGACTTGCAGGATCCGACCGCCAAGATGAGCAAGTCGGTTCCAGCCGGTGTCGTCGAGCTGCTCGAGGACCCCAAGAAGGTCGCCAAGAAGATCCGGTCCGCTGTCACCGACACCGGCCGGGAGATCGTTTACGACGTCGAGAACAAGCCCGGGGTCAGCAACCTGCTCTCCATTTACTCCGCGCTCACCGATCGCACCGTCGAGGACCTGGAGAAGGCCTACGACGGCAAGGGCTACGGCGACCTGAAGAAGGACCTCGGTGAGGTCGTCGTCGAGTTCGTGACGCCCATTCAGGCCGCGGTGAAGGCATACCTCGACGACCCGGCCGAGCTGGACAAGCTGCTGGCCAAGGGTGCCGAGCGGGCCCGTGGGGTGGCCAGCCGGACGCTGTCGAAGACCTACGAACGGGTGGGTTTTCTCGCCGGGTGACGTTTCATCATGCGAACCCGGCGCGGCGGTCTTAGCGTCGATATGTGGGAAAGCTGGATGATTACCGCAGGAAGTGGCGTTGGCTCGACCATTTGATCCAGGCCAACGACGCTTTTTCCGAGCGTTACGGTAACCAGTTCGCCGCGGCCATCACGTACTTCAGCGTGCTGTCGCTGTTCCCGCTGCTGATGATCGCGTTCGCGGTGGCCGGGTTCATTCTCGCCGCGCAGCCGGAGTTGCTCGCGCAGCTCAAGGACGGCATCACCAAGGCCGTTCCCGGCACCCTCGGCAACACCATCAACGAGGTCGTCACGACCGCACTGGATTCCAAGGGCACGGTCGGAATCCTCGGTCTGCTGGCCGCGCTGTACTCCGGCGTCGGGTGGATGACCAACCTGCGGGACGCGCTGACGGCGCAATGGGGCCATGAACGCAAACAGTTGCCGCTGGTCTCCACCACGCTCAAGGACTTGGCCGCGTTGGTCAGCCTCGGTCTTGCCCTGGTCATCTCGTTCGGTTTGACCGCGGTCGGGACCGGGCTGGGGAACCTGCTGTTGCGCCTGGTCGGCCTCGAGGACGCCGGGTGGGCGCGATTCCTGTTGTTCCTGGCGGCTTTGGTGCTGTCGGTCATCGCGAACTGGCTGGTTTTCCTCTGGGTGCTCACGCGGCTGCCACGGGAAAAGGTCAATGTCCGCAGTGCGGTCAAAGGCGCGTTGGCCGCCGCGATCGGCTTCGAGATCCTCAAACAGCTCGGTGCCATCTACCTGACCGCGGTCACGAGTTCGCCGACCGGAGCCATTTTCGGCCCGGTGATCGGTCTGCTCGTGTTCGCCAACCTGGTCGCCCGGTTCCTGCTGTTCATCACCGCGTGGACGGCGACGGCTAATCCTCCCGGAACAGCCGGTCGATCCGATCAAGCTGAACAGTCTGATCCAGATCCGTCTCAGCCGGAACACCAGCAGGCACAGCCCGACGGGCGTAGCGCAGTCGAATCCGCCAGATCAAGAACCCCAGGATCGTGACGCCGGCGATCGACATCGCCGCCGTGGGCAGCACGCCCCTGTTGTTGTCGATTGGGCCCGACGCCGTCGCACCCGGCGCGCCGCCGCTGGTCTGCGCGTCGGCTGCGTCGCTGCTCGAGGGCTCCGGCTGCGGCGGGGCGTTGAGCGTGCCGACCCCAGGGATCTTCTTGGCTGCCACGTCAAAGCCCCACGTCAGCAGCTTCGCCGCCTGATCGGTGATCCGCACCGGCTGCTGCTCGCCGCGCAGCAGCACGGCCACGAGCTTGCGGCCTTTCTGCTCGGCGCCGCCGATGTACGTGTGCCTGGCGTCGTCGGTGAAACCCGTTTTGCCGCCGATGAATCCCGCGTACCTGCCGAGCAGGCGGTTGTCGTTGTTGACTTTGAAGCCCGGTTTGGTGCCGTAGCCCGGCCAGTCGATCTGCTTGGTGGTGACCGCCTTGGTGAACTCCGGCTTCTTCATGGCTTCGCGGTAGAACAACGCCATGTCGTAGGCCGACGTCATCATCCCCGGCCCGTCCAGCCCGGACGGAGTCGCGACCTGTGTGTCCGACGCGCCGAGCTTCTTGGCCAGGGCGTTCATCTTCGCCACTGTCTGCTCGACGCCACCCAACTGCATCGCCAACGCGTGCGCCGAGTCGTTGGCCGAATGCATCAGCAGAGCGAGGAACAACTGGTTGACGGTGTACTGGCCGCCAGGGCCCATACCGACCTTGGTGCCCGGTTGGTTGGCGTCTTCCTGCGTGCCCTCGACAACCTTCGTCATGTCCAGCTCGTCCATCACCACGATGGCGAGCAGGACCTTGATCACCGACGCTGGGCGCTGCCGGGCATGCGGGTCCTTCGCGGCGATCACGTCACCGCTGTCCAAATCCGCCAGCAGCCACGACGCGGTGGTCACGTCCGCAGGCAGCGCGGGCGCTCCGGGCGGCGCCACCACACCGCATTCGCCCATCCGCTCGCCGCCCGCGGGCTTGGCGGGCACGGGTGGCGGCGCGGGCGCCTTCTGGCCAGGCTTCGGGTTCTCCGAAGTGTCCACCGGCGGTGGCGGGGCCGTCTTGTGCGGGCACGAGCCGTCGGGCTGCGCGCTCGCCGTGAGGCTCGCGCAGGCGAACAGGCACAGCGAGGCGAGCAGGACAGCGAACAGTCGCCGTGACGTCAGGACCACGAACCCAGGTTAGGGCGTAATACCGAAGTCAAGTCACCGGGCCTGTTGTGCCCGCAACCTCTTTGCCCTGGCCATCTTGCGGCGAGCCGTCATCACGAGGCCGGCGAGCACGACCAGGCCCGCCAGGATGGTGATCGGCAGGCCTGCGGTGCCGAACGCGGACCGTGCCACCGTGTTGGAACTGGCCAGCGTGGTCGTCTCGTTCTCGGCGCTGCTCGGGGTGTCCTGCGGGGCTGGCGACGGCTGGTCGATCGCGCCTGCCAGCTTGCCGATCGGCTGGACCCGCGCCGCGGCGAGCGTGAAACCGTAGTCCAGCAAGGAAGCCGCCTGCGGGAACGGTTCGCTCTGCGACCGCATCACCGACACGATCAGGTGCCTGCCGTCCCGCTCGGCGCTGCCGACGAAGACGTTCTGCGCGGCGTTGGTGGTGCCCGCCTTGCCGCCGGTCGCGCCCTTGAAGGTGTTCAGCAGCTTGTTGTCGTTGTTGCGGGTGATCGTGGTGTTCCGGTTGCCCTGCGGCTTGATCTGCACCCGCTTGGACCCGGTCGCGTCGGCGAACTCGGGGATCCGCATCGCTTCGCGGTAGATCAGCGCGGTGTCGAACGCCGAGGTGCTCTGGCCAGGCACGTCGTTGCCGTTCGGGTTGACCACCCGGGTGTCGAGCGCCTTGAGCTCACGGGCCAGGTTGTTCATCTTCTGTGCCGCTTCGTCGGCGCCACCGAGTTCACGCGCCAGCGCGTTGGCCGCGTCGGCCGCGGGCATGACGATCAGCGCACGGATCAGGTCGCCCGCGGCGTATTTGCCGTCCGCGATGATGCCGACCTTGGTACCCGGCTGGCGGGTGTCCTCCCGGGTGCCGACGATGACCTTGTCGGCCGGGATCTCCTTGAGGGCGACCATCGCGAGCAGAACTTTGATGGTTCCGGCTGGCCGCTGCCGGGCATGCGGTGCATAACTGGCGAGCACGTCGCCGGTCGCCTGGTCGGCGATCAGCCACGAATCGGCGGTCAGGCCGTCCGGCGGCAGGGTGGCGTTCGGCGGCAGGACGACACCGCAGTCGCCCATGCGGGCGCCGCCGATCGGGTCCTTGGGCAGGTCAAGCGGCGGCAGCTGGTCGCCGTTGCCCTCGTTGGCGGGCGGCGGCACGGCTTTGGCCGTGCAGCTGGACGCCGTCGGGCCGTCGGACGGTTGCCTCGAGGGCGTGGTGGACCCCGATGACTTGGGCGTCGAGTTCTTGGGTGATGTCGCCGTCGACCCTCGCGTCGAGGTGCTGGGAGAGGTCGGTTGTGCGTTCGCCGTGGCAGGTACCGCGGCGAACGTGACGGCGGCGGCGATGCTGAGAGACAGATTCAGTACGCGGGCCAGTTGCCGAGCTCGTTCAGGCACACCTGCAGGCTAGTCACTCGATCGTGATGTCGGGCGGCGGGGCAGGACTAGGGTCGTGGGATGTCGCGTTCGGTAATGGGCGAATAATGCCGTTCAGGCTGTTTGCACCGCTGCCCACCACACAGGGAGAAACCCGTGGAGTTCGTCCGGCATCTGCTCGTGTTCCTGCACCTGCTCGGTATGGCGATGCTGATCGGCACGCTGATGCTGCAGCTCAAAGCCGGTAAGGACGCGCCGGTGAACAAGGGCTGGCTGCACGGTGCCGGGGTGCAGCTGGTGACTGGGCTCGCGCTGATGCTGCTCGCGCCGCTGACCAACCAGGACTACAACCACATGAAGCTGGGCATCAAGCTGCTCGTGCTCGTGGTGATCGGCGTGCTGGCGGTGCTCTACGTCACCAAGGACAAGGCGCCGAAGTGGTTCAGCCCGACCCTCGGCGGCCTGGTCGTGCTCAACGTCGGACTCGCCGTGTTCTGGGCTTGATCAGCTGATCAAGCGACTTATGAACTCATAGCGTTAACCCTACGTATGGCGTATTTCAGTCCATAGAGTTAATACGTACTGTCGGCCCGTTCATCTGCGGCTGGAGAGCGATCACTCTCCGGCGTTCAGTGCACGGGAGGGCAAGTGCATCGAAGAAGTTCCGCTGGCTTGGCGCTGTTAGCGCTGGTCGGCCTGGGCGTCAGCGCGTTATCCGCTCCCGCGGTGGCCGCACCCAGCGTGACGAACCCGGGGATCGAGTACGGCGCGCCCGACGACCACGACCTGCCGAACAAATACGAGGAGAAGCGCCGCGCCCTTCGCCAGGAAGCGCTCGCCGAGGTTCTCTCCGGCGAGACCAAGGTGGAGAAGCGCGGCGCCAGCACGGTCGCCAAGGTCGGTGACAAGCCCGCCGACGCGGCGCGGGGCGGTCAGCCGCAGCAGCGCGTCGACCAGTACGTGGAACTGGGCAGGGAGAAGACCGACAAGATCTTCGTGGTCCTCGCCGAGTTCGGCAACCAACGCGATCCGCGGTACCCGGACGTGGACATCGCACCGGCGATCCCCGGCCCGACCAAGTTCGACGGCCCACTCCACAACGAGATCCCGGCGCCCAACCGTGCGGTGGACAACAGCACGATCTGGCAGCCGGACTACTCCCGTGAGCACTTCGAGCAGATGTACTTCGGCGAGGGCGCCGGAGTCGAATCGCTGAAGACCTTCTACGAGAAGCAGTCCTCGGGCCGGTACTCGGTCGAGGGCATGGTCACCGACTGGGTCAAGGTCGACTACAACGAGGCTCGCTACGGCCGGTCCAACGGCTTCCCGTGCGCGGGCAACGTCTGCAACAACACCTGGGACCTGATCCGTGACTCGGTGAACCGCTGGGTCGAGAACCGCGTCGCGGCCGGCGCCACGCCTGAGCAGATCCGCGAGGAGCTCAAGGCGTTCGACACGTGGGACCGTTACGACCACGACAGCGACGGCGACTTCAACGAGGCCGACGGCTACCTGGACCACTTCCAGATCGTGCACTCGGGTGGTGACCAGGCCGACGGCGACCCGATCCAGGGTGAGGACGCGATCTGGAGCCACCGCTGGTACACCTACCCCAGCTCACCGGACGGCCCTGCGGGCAACAAGCGCGGCGGCACCCAGATCGGCAACACCGGTCTGTGGGTCGGTGACTACACCATCCAGCCGGAGAACGGCGGCCTCGGCGTCTTCGCGCACGAGTACGGCCACGACCTCGGTCTGCCGGACCACTACGACACCGCTGGACCCGGTGGCGCGCAAGAGAACGGCGTCAACTGGTGGTCGCTGATGGGCCAGAGCCGCGTTTCGGCGGCGAGTGACCAGGGGATCGGTACGCGCGCCAACGACCTGTCCGCGTGGGACAAACTGCAGCTGGGCTGGCTGGACTACGAAGTCGTTGTGGCAGGCCAGGATCGGACGCTGGATCTCGGTCCGCACGAGTACAACACGGACAAGGCGCAAGGCGTTGTCGTTGTGCTGCCTGACAAGCAGAAGACCAACGAGTACGGAAAACCCTTCGCCGGGACGAAGATGTACTGGAGCGGCAAGGGCGACGACGTCGACAACAACATGGTCAGGGATCTTGACCTGACTGGGAAGACGTCGGCATCGCTCGCGTTGAAGGCGCGTTACGACATCGAAGCGGACTTCGACTACCTGTACGTGCAGGCGTCGACCGACGGCGGCGCGACGTGGACTTCGTTGGACGGCACCGTCAACGGTGCGCCGTTCCCGAAGGACGGCGCGAACGCCCCGGCGCTGACCGGCACGCAGGCTAACTGGGTCGACGTGAACGTGCCGCTGAACTCGTTGGCAGGCAAGCAAGCCAAGCTGCGGTTCCGATACGTGACTGACGGCGGTGTGGCCCCGGACGGCTTCTTCGCCGATGACATCAAGATCACTGTGGACGGCGCGGTCGTGCTCGACGACGGTGCGGAAGGCGCACCGGCAGGCTGGACCCTCAACGGGTTCAAGCAGACCACCGGTACCGAGACCGCGACGTTCGACCACTTCTACATCGCCACCAACCGCACGTACGCGTCGTTCGACCAGTACATGCGGACCGGCCCGTACAACTTCGGGTTCCCGGACAAGCCGGACTACGTCGAGCACTTCCCGTACCAGGACGGCCTTCTGGTGTCCTATTGGGACACTTCGCA
The DNA here is from genome assembly GCF_900176515.1 of Kibdelosporangium aridum. GTDB lineage: Bacteria > Actinomycetota > Actinomycetes > Mycobacteriales > Pseudonocardiaceae > Kibdelosporangium > Kibdelosporangium aridum. The sequence continues at coordinate 511,888 of NZ_FWXV01000002.1, read as the reverse complement.
GGCGGACAACAACACCAGCGCCCACCCGGGCGAGGGTCTGATCCTGCCGATCGACGCCAACCCGGAGCCGATCTACAACCTGCAGGGCCAGCCGTGGCGGCCGCGGATCGCCGGCTACGACGCGCCGTTCTCGCTGCAGAAGTCGGACTCGATCACGCTGCACGCGGCCGGCCGGGCCAGCTACATCCGTGGCCGCTCCGCGCAGCCGCTCTTCGACGACGCCAAGTCGTACTGGTCGCCTGACCAGCCGACGGCGGGCGTGAAGGTGGCCGGGGCCGGGGTGAAGATCAGGGTGCAGTCCCAGCAGGGCACTTCGATGACGGTCCGCGTCTTCAAGTAAGCCTTCGCAGTACAGCGACGGGGTGGCCAGGTTTGCCTGGTCACCCCGTTGTTTTTTGGTAAATCCGGTACGCCTTACCCGTGGGCCGGTTGGCCTAAACATACGATCGAAGGGTTTACCGGTGATCGCCGCCGCACATAGCGTGAAAGAGCGTTCGGGGACGCAATAGAGGTACCCGAGCCATTCCTTTTCGACCCCTGCTGAAAGGAATGCGCTTTCATGCGTAAATTCATTCCGGCTGCCGCGCTCGCGGTCGCCTTTTCCGCGATCGGAGCACCTGTCGCCGCGGCGGCCGGTGACCCGGTCCAGCCCATGATCATCGGTGGTGACACGGTCAGTTCCGCGCCGTGGGGCGCGCAGATCTACGTCGGTGGTCAGTTCAACTGCTCGGGCACGATCATCGCGCCGGAGTGGGTGCTCACCGCCAAGCACTGCGACGGATCCAGCGTGTCGGTGAAGGTCGGCAACGTGAACCTCGGTCAGGGCGAGGAGCGCACGGTCGACCGCAAGCAGGCCGCGCCGACCGGTGACATCCTGCTGCTGCACCTGAGCTCAGCTGTGCAAACCGAGTACATGAAGCTCGGTGACGCCAACCCGGAGGCCGGCGCGACCAACCAGATCTTCGGGTGGGGCCGGACCGAGGGCAGCTCGCCGCCCTCCCCGGTGCTGAAGACCGCAAACGTTCGCGTCAGCGGCACGAGCACCGATGCTTACGGTGGCCCGGCGATCCGCAGCGAGGGCGTGGACGGCGCGGCGTGGAAGGGCGACTCCGGCGGTCCGCAGCTGTCGAACGGCGTGCAGGTCGGCGTTTGCTCGACCGGTGAGAACAGTGGAAGCGACCCGAATGGGACGCAGAACTATTCGAGCATCGCCAGCAGTCGTTCCTTCATACGCAACACCGCTGGTGTCTAAGCCCAAATCTCGGGGTAATACTTCGGGCACACGCAATGTTCGTCATCGAGTGGCGGATCAATGACGATCCCGCCGGGTAGTCTTCGCTCAATTTCCTTGGCGGCGTCGACAACTGACTCGGTGACGTAATAGGTGTCCGAAAGCCACAATTCCAGCCGGCCGTTCCTGATAGTGGGAGCGGCCGGCTGGAACATGTCGGGGTCCAAGTCCGGATCACTCAGCGCTACCAGCAGCCGGTCGCCGTCGTTCTGATGGCCGCCGTACGCCCGGCAGAACCTGAAGTAACGCAGTTCCCGCGCCCAGCGCGCGATGGTCTCCCGGCTGTGCTCGCGGTACAGGTACTCCTCCCAGGTCATGACGTGATTATAGAGTTGCGTAGATTCTACGTAATTACGTAGTATGGTCGCATGGAGCTCGACGAGCGGCTGGCAGCACTGGAGGAGCGGGTCGCCGCACTCGAAGGACGGCGTTCGGGGTCGATCCCCGAGGGCACGTTCTGGGCCTTGGAAGGGCTCAAGGACCGGGCGCCTGAGGGTGCCGTGCTGTTCACCGGAGCGGTCCCGTTGCCGACTGGGCACTTCTACGAGTGGCAGCAGGGCGAGACCGTGGAGAACCTGCTGGGGCAGGACTGGTCGGAGCTGAGCGGGGCGTTCGCCGCGCTGGGGCACCCGGTCAGGTTGTTGTTGCTGCGGCTCATCCTCACCGGTGTCCAGTCGACCGCCGAACTCCAAGAGCACGAAGCACTGGGGACAACTGGGCAGCTGTACCACCACCTGCGGCAACTGGTGGCCGCGGGCTGGCTGCACGTGACCGGGCGCGGCCATTACGCCGTGCCGGGAGCGCGCGTGGTCCCTCTGCTGACTGTGCTCACAGCGGTCCAGAATCCAGCATGAAGGGGGAAGCATCATGCCTAGGCGAAGAACCGTTCTCGCCGCCGCCACCGGGCTCGGCCTGATCGGCACGCCTGCCTACGCCGCAGGCGGCCTGAAGTCCCTTGTGGACGCTCAGCTGGCGAAGATCACCGGCTACGACACCGTTGCCATCGGAGCGTTCCGCGGCCAGGAAAGCTATGCGGTGCGAGGTGGCGCGATCTTCCAGATCGGGTCGATCACGAAGACCTTCACCGCGTTGGCATTGGCTCTGCACGGCCACATCGACGATCCGCTCGCCAAGCACCTGCCGCGGCGATTCCCCGCACCCGAAGGCGTGACGCTCGCACAGCTGGCGTCGCACACCTCCGGGCTGCCTCGGCTGCCACCAGGGATGTTCGAGCCTCCGCATGTCGTCGATCCTCGGGACCCATGGGCGCACCTCACCGAGGAAATCCTGATCGACGCCCTGAAGAAGACGACGCTGCAAACCCCGCCCGGTACGAAATACCTGTACTCCAACTTCGGTGCGGGACTGCTGGGACTGGCGTTGTCCCGCAACTACGAGGCCATGGTCCGGCACCGGATCACGCTTCCGTTGCGGCTCAAGGACACCGTGATGACGTTGAATGCGGAGCAGCGCCGCCGCAAGATCCAGGGCTATGACCCGGAAGGCGTGGCCACACCGGACTGGCGACTACCGGTGATCCCCGGCGCGGGAGCGCTCTACGGCACAGTCGACGACCTGCTGCGGTATATGCGTGCCCACCTTGGCGACGCGCCACGTTTCCTGAAGCCCGCGCTGGATCTGGTGCAGCGCCCCAGGTTTGAGGAGAGCCCGGAGATGAGCCTCGGCCTCGGCTGGCACATCGTCACGCTGGCCAGCGGCCGCAAGGTGGTCTTCCACGACGGCGGCACCGGCGGATTCACCAGCCTCGCCGGATTCTCACCGAAGGACGGAACCGGCGTCGCGATCATCGTGAACAAGTTCAACGCGGACCTGTTCGGCCACGCCACCGAACTCATCGAGGCCTTGTGATCACAAAAGGGTGGTCAGGAGAACCTGACCACCCTTTGCGTCAGATGTGACTGACAGTGCGCCTATCTCCTGTTGATGCGACGTGACCGTCCATCCTCACGTCGGCGCTGCCACACCAGTGATTGCGTTGTGGTGGCCATAGTGAGCAAAAGATTGAGGCACGTGAGCACGTGTGCCACGGTGTCCAGGATCTGCATGTCTTCCTCCGTCCGGTCAGTGGGGCCTGCGACCGGTTTTACGGAAGGAATGCCCTGTTCAGGGGTATTCGAGAACGTTCGCCGAACAGCGTCCGCATCGACCTGTAACAGCTTTCGCGTTCGACGGATGTACGAAGGACAGCGGTGTCAAAGGGACAGGATGGCGATGACGCGGGATCTTGATCCAGTGAACAAGTCGGCTCCTGAGCCGATGCAAGCGTTGGCTGAGAAGCTCAGGGACTGTATGCGTAAAGCCGAGTACCCGTCGCTCAGGGAACTGGCGAAGGGCGCCAACCTCTCCGCGTCGACGGTCTCCGAGGCGCTGGCCGGAAGTCGAGTACCGAGTTGGCTGACAGTGTCATCGATTCTCAAGGCTTGCGACGTTCAGCTCAGCCAGTATTGGGCGAAGCTGCATAAGGATGCCAAGGCAGCCGAGACACAGTGGCGAAAGGCGTCTGGAACGGGTCTCCCGGCGGACTTGCGCCCTCAGCCGGGCACGATGTCCATTCGGCCACCCATCGGTGACCTGCCCAGTCGCGTCAGGGGCCGTGACGAACTGCTTGACCAGCTGTTCGCCGAGGTGGCGAACACTCGCTCCGCGATTCAAGTGCTGCACGGTCTCGGCGGATGTGGCAAGACCACCGTGGCGTTGGAACTTGCTCGTCGGGGAGCGGAGAGCGGGTGCTCGGTGTTTTGGATCAACGGTGACCAACGAGACCAGTTGGTCACCGGGATGCGCGAGGTGGCACGGGAGATCGGCGTACCGGACGAGGACGTCGACGAGAGCTGGTCAGGCCGTGCCAGCGCACCCGACTTGCTCTGGCGATACCTCGACGCCGCCGAGCGGCAATGGATCCTCATCGTCGACAACGCCGACAAACCAGACGTCCTCGCGTCCGGCAGCAGCAGGCCCGGTGACGGCACCGGCTGGGTACGCCCCAGCAGTGGTGGAGTCACTGTCGTCACCACGCGTGTGGGCAGCCCAGATGTGTGGGGACATCGGGCGGATCTGCACCATGTCGAAGTGCTCGAGGCGGACGATGCGGCGGACATGTTGATCGACTTGGCCGGGCACGCGGGCGATCGCGCCGACGCACGTGAGCTGGCCGACCGGCTTGGTGGGCTGCCGCTCGCGTTGATGTACGCAGGCACATATCTGAGACGCGCCGCTCGCGGTGCGGGCTTATTGCGGCGCACCGGATTGCGCTCGGACCGGATCAACACTTTCGTGGCATACCAACGTGCGCTCGGTGATGCGGGTCTAGCGCTCCTGGACCACGGTTTGAACAACATGGGTAGCACTGAGGACTTGGAACGTCTGCACCGCAAGCTGATCAGCCGGACTTGGGAGATGAGTCTGGATCTGCTGGAGACACAGGGGATTCGGCCTGCTCGAGTGCTGATGCGGCTGATCTCCTGCTTCGCGCCTGCGCCGCTGCCGGTCGACCTGATCGACATGGACGTAATGACCAGAAACGGTCTGCTGCCAGAGACCACCATCCCGGAGGAGGTCGACACGGCGATCGAGGCTCTTGTCGACTTCAACATCCTCGATGTCGCAGAAAGCCGCGAGCTGACTGCGGTGCCTGAGGGAGTGGGGGATCCGCCACTGCCTTGTCTCGTTGGTCACCGGTTGGTACTTGAAGCGACGGCCGCGAGAGTAAGGGCGCTCCCTGAAGCCGAGCAGACTGCGGTGTGGCGGACGGTGGCCACCTGGCTGGAGGCGGCCACGAGCATCGAGCCAGAGGAGGCGTGGAACTGGGACTGGTGGCAGCTGATTGATCCGCACATCCGAGCTGTGGTTGCCGCAGTGCCTGATCACGACGAGGACCTCCTGGTCAGCGTGTTGACCTCTGGTCTGAGATGCTTCGCCTTCTTGGTGTTCGCAGAACGACCCGCGGACATCAAAAACTTTGTTGATGCCATGGTCAACAAGGCGAACGCGCTCGGTAAAGACCACCCGACCCGACTCGCATTGTCCCATCGCGAAGTATTTCTCAAGCCCTCTCACGACCAACGTGAAATGAACGACTACCGCAGCATTCTCCAGGTACAGACACGTGTATTGGGTGCCGATGATCCTGAAACCCTGATCACGCACCACAATTGGGCTCACGTTTTGTGGCACGTCGAAGGCGCCGAGACAGCTGAACAGCATATGCGTCACGTTGTCCAAGCACGAACCAAAGTGCTCGGACCTGTCAACCCGTACACGCTGTTGTCCCGCAACGACTGGGCGAAGATGTTGGCGGATGTCGGCCGTCAGGAGGAAGCCGAGGCTGAACTGCGCGCCTCTGTCAACGACTGCCGCCGCGATCGAGGCGGGCATGACGCGGTCACATTGGCCCAGGTGGTGCAGCTGGTCAAAATGATGAACAAGCGTGGGCACTATGACGCTGCGAAGGCCGAGTACAGGCATTTTATCGACAAGTACCCGCCTGCCTCTGATCTGTCGGCGTCTACTCGGAGCGAGATCGCGGACATACTGGGTGATCAGAAGCGATATGCGGAAGCCGAGGCTGAATATCGGGCAGCGTTGAAGCAACTGTTAGAGGTGAGAGACATTCGCGAGCATAGGAATGTGTCTATGAAGCTGACGAGGAACTTGCGTGCGCAAAAGAAGTTTGATGAGGCGATAGAGTATGTGAGCGAACTTATTGAATCGTGCGAAGATCTGCCCGCTGACGACTCATTCTTGCTAGCGGCCCGACATCAATACGGCGATCTACTGCATTCCGTCGAACGGTATGCCGAGGCGGAAGCTGAGCTAACTGCGGTGCTAGAAATCCGCGCGCGTACCTTCACGTCGGAAGACTCGGTGGTGTTGGCTGAGCGGCACTGTCGTGCCCACACTTTGCAGAGATTGGGACGGAGAGGCGAAGCTACATCGGAGCTTGGTGAAGTCGCCGGGAGTCTTCGAAAACTGGTCGGCGCTGAGCATACGCGGGCGCGTGATGCCACTTGGTGCCACGCCATGGCGTTGCTCGGCATGGACCGGCTTGCTGAGGCGCTAAGTGAGTTGGAGACGTGTCTTGGCGCTGAGTTAATGGTTTTCGGTCCAGAGCATCGCAGTGTTCTAATAACGCGTCGGATGATCGCCGAAACCTGTCACAAATTAGGTTTGTGGTCGTCTGTGCAGCTCCGCAATGAGTTCGATGAATTGCTCGGAAGGTTCATCGAGTGCGACGGCGAGGACGGGTCTGCCGTCACTGGGATGAAGGCCTACCTCGCCCGCCTCGGCGACGAATGAGAAGGCACTCCGCCCGAGTGTGGACGATGTGTCTTCGGCAGGGTTAACTCTCAGCGGCGGAAGAGTAGGGCTCGTTTGACTTCTTGGATTGCTTCGGTGACTTGGATGCCGCGGGACAGGCGTCGGTGTAGTTGAAGGTGGTTCGGCAGCGCCAGACGCCCTCGGTGTCGTTGAGAATGTCCAAACGGTCGCCGGCACCGTTGTCAGGCGCACAGGATGCACTTGGTCGTATCGTCGAAGCGCTCGTGGTCGGCCCCGTGGCTGGATTCGTTCCCGTGTCGGCTCGTTGCCGTATGTGATCACGTACGGGGAAGGCCTCGAAAAACGGCTCCATGTCGACGAGGGGGTCCTTGCGGACCTCAAGGCCCTTGATCGGCGCGATCGAGATCGTGGTCGGCTTTCTCTTGCGTACCAGCAGGCCTTTGACCAGGACTTTCACGCCAGCGGTTCATGCCGTTGATCTGCATCGCATCCGAGCCGCAGATGCCGGGCGCAGGACCAGCGGAACGTCAGCGCGCCGTCGATGACCGTGAAGTCATTCCGGGCAGATGAGTTCGACAGTCGGGTAGTACGTGCGATAGCGGGCACTGTCCCGGGTAAGCAGGCGGAACTTCGCAACCGCGGCATGTGCGCCGATGTAGAAGTCAGGCAATGGCGATGTCTTGGTGCTGCCCCGGCTTCGGTAGTCGGCGAAGCACTTGCCCGCGAGAAACGCCGCCGACCACGGCAAAGGTGTGCGGATGAAGTCGTCCGGCGACAGCGCGTCGTCGAGGTCCTCGATGCTGGTGAAGCGAAGGGAGACCTCGGCGTAGACAAGCGGATTGATGAGCAGCAGACCGTCGTCGGCCGCCAGTGTGAGGGCGGCCGACGACCAGTCGAACCAATTCGGGTCCTCGGTCAGCAGATCGATCAGCACATTCGAGTCGACCAGAGTTCGCTCAGTCGGCACGCGTCAGAGCCATGATCTCGTCGGTCGTCATCGGCACGTCGCCTCGGCCACGCAACCGGGCCACGATCCGTTGTCCACGCTGTCCGTGGGAAGCCGCGCGCACGATCTTGGCCGCGCCGTCCTCGACGATGAAGTCCACTTCATCGCCAGGTTGCAGGCCGAGTTCCTCCCGGACTGCGATCGGAATCGTCACCTGCCCTTTGGACGTCAGCTTCCCGCTCATGAGGGTAAGAGTATTACTTTCTTACCTCTTACTCAACTCAGCGGCGGAAGAGCAGCGCGCGCTTGACCTCCTGGATCGCCTTCGTCACCTGGATGCCGCGGGGGCATGCGTCGGTGCAGTTGAAGGTGGTCCGGCAACGCCAAACGCCCTCGGTGTCGTTGAGGATGTCGAGGCGGTCGCCTGCGCCGTCGTCCCGGCTGTCGAAGATGAACCGGTGCGCGTTGACGATCGCGGCGGGTCCGAAGTACGAACCATCCGTCCAGTACACCGGGCACGAGGTCGTGCAGCAGGCGCACAGGATGCACTTGGTCGTGTCGTCGAAGCGCTCGCGGTCGGCCTGCGACTGGATCCGCTCCCGGGTCGGCTCGTTGCCGTACGTGATCAGATACGGCTTGACCGCGCGGAAAGCCTCGAAGAACGGCTCCATGTCGACGAGGAGGTCCTTGCGGGCCTCGAGACCCTTGATCGGGGCGACCGAGATCGTGGTCGGCTTTCCCTTGCGCGCCAGCAGGTCCTTCACCAGGACCTTGCAGGCCAGCCGGTTCATGCCGTTGATCTGCATCGCGTCCGAGCCGCAGATGCCGTGCGCGCAGGACCGGCGGAACGTCAAGGTCCCGTCGATGTACCACTTCACGTAGTGCAGCAGGTTCAGCACACGATCCGTTGGCAGCGCTGGGATGTCGTAGGTCTCCCAGTGCGGCTCGTCATCGATTTCCGGGTTGTAGCGCATGATCTTCAGCGCGACCATCACCGCGCCCTCCGGCACCGGAGGAGCCTCGCCGCGGATACCCGACTCAACTGTCGCAGTCATCAGTACTTGCGCTCCATCGGCTTGTACCGGGTAAAGGTCACGGGCTTGTAGTCCAGCCGGATGTCCGACGTCAGCGACTCGCCCTGCTTGTACGCCATGGTGTGGCGCATGTAGTTCGTGTCGTCCCGGTTCGGGTAGTCCTCACGGGCGTGCCCGCCGCGCGATTCCTTGCGGTTCAACGCACCCACGACCAGGACTTCGGCCAGCTCGAGCAGGAAGCCGAGCTCGATCGCCTCAAGCAGGTCCGTGTTGTAGCGCTTCCCCTTGTCCTGCACGGTGATGTGCGCGTACCGGGACTTCAGCGCCTGCACGTCGTGCAACGCCTGCTTCAACGTGTCCTCGGTGCGGTACACCGAGGCGTTCGCGTCCATTGTGGCCTGGAGCTCGGTACGGATGTCCGCGACGCGCTCGCGGCCGTGCTCGGACAGGATCAGCGCGAGCTGGTCCTCGACGAACTTCGCCGGTTCCGTGGGCAGGTCGACGTGTTCCGGGCGGGACAAGGCGTACTCGGCGGCGGCGATCCCGGCGCGACGGCCGAAGACGTTGATGTCCAGCAACGAGTTCGTGCCCAGCCGGTTGGCGCCGTGCACCGACACGCACGCGCACTCACCCGCCGCGTACAGGCCGGGGATCACGTGGTCGTTGTCCCGCAACACTTCCGCGTGGATGTTGGTCGGGATGCCGCCCATCGCGTAGTGCGCGGTCGGGTACACCGGCACCGGCTCCTTCACCGGGTCGACCGCCAGGTAGGTCCGGGCGAACTCGGTGATGTCCGGCAGCTTGGTCTCCAGGACCTCGGCACCCAGGTGCGTGCAGTCCAGCAGCACGTAGTCCTTGTTCGGCCCCGCGCCACGGCCTTCCAGCACCTCAAGGGCCATTGAGCGGGCCACGATGTCACGCGGCGCCAGGTCCTTGATGGTCGGGGCGTAGCGCTCCATGAACCGCTCACCCGAGGCGTTGCGCAGGATCGCGCCCTCACCACGGGCGCCCTCGGTGAGCAGGATGCCCAGTCCCGCCAGACCTGTCGGGTGGAACTGGTAGAACTCCATGTCCTCAAGGGGAAGGCCCTTGCGGAAGATGATGCCCATCCCGTCGCCGGTCAGGGTGTGCGCGTTCGACGTGGTCTTGAAGACCTTGCCGAAGCCACCCGTCGCGAACACCACGGACTTCGCCTGGAAGACGTGGATCTCGCCGGTCGCCAGCTCGTACGCGACAGCGCCGGTGCACACCGGGTCGCCGTTGGCGTCCGGCGTCAGGCAGATGTCCAGGACGTAGAACTCGTTGAAGAACTCGATGCCGTGCTTGACGCAGTTCTGGTACAGCGTCTGCAGGATCATGTGGCCGGTGCGGTCCGCGGCGTAGCAGGCGCGGCGCACGGCGGCTTCACCGTGGTTACGCGTGTGCCCGCCGAACCGCCGCTGGTCGATCTTGCCTTCCGGCGTGCGGTTGAAGGGCAGGCCCATCTTCTCGAGGTCGAGCACCGCGTCGATGGCCTCCTTGGCCATGATCTCCGCGGCGTCCTGGTCGACCAGGTAGTCGCCACCCTTGATGGTGTCGAAGGTGTGCCACTCCCAGTTGTCCTCTTCGACGTTGGCCAGCGCGGCACACATGCCGCCCTGCGCCGCGCCGGTGTGCGAACGCGTGGGGTAGAGCTTGGTCAGTACGGCAGTCCGGGCCCGCTGGCCCGACTCGATCGCGGCGCGCATGCCGGCGCCGCCCGCGCCGACGATCACCACGTCGTACTTGTGGAACTGCATGGGTTATCAGCCTTCGTGGTGGAGTTGATCAGGCGTCCATGTTCGGGTCGAACGTGAAGATCACGAACGTGCCGAGCGCGAGGATCAGCACCATCGAGACGTACAGCAGAACCTTCAGCCAGAACCGGGTGGCGTCCTTGCGGGCGTAGTCGTTGATGATCGTGCGCAGCCCGTTGCCGCCGTGGATCTCCGCCAGCCACAGCATGGCCAGGTCCCAGAACTGCCAGAACGGTGACGACCAGCGGCCTGCGACGAAGCCCCAGTTGATCCGGTGCACGCCGCCGTCGAGGATGTTCATGATCAGCAGGTGGCCGAGGACCAGCACGACCAGCGCCACGCCGGACACGCGCATGAAGACCCAGCTGGCCAGTTCCCAGTTGCTGCGCCGGACGGACGGGCGGAGCGGCGCGCGGGGGCTGTCGAGTCCGAGCGTCATGACGCGCCTCCGAACATGTCGCTGACCGTACGGACCAGCATGAAGTAGGCGCCGGGGATCATCACCAGCAGCCAGACCACGAGGATGCCCCAGAGCATCTGCCGCTGGTAGCGCGGGCCCTTGGCCCAGAAGTCCACCAGCATCACCCGGATGCCGTTGAGCGCGTGGTAGAGCACCGCGCCGACCAGCCCGACCTCGAGCAGGTTGACCAGCGGTGTCTTGTAGGTCTCGATGATCTCGTTGTACGCCTGCGGCGACACGCGGACCAAGGCGGTGTCCAGCACGTGCGCGAAAAGGAAGAAGAACGTGAGCACACCTGTGATGCGGTGTGCCACCCACGACCACATACCCGGGTCGCCGCGGTACAACGTCCCGCGTCGGCTGGGCCGCGACACCTCAGCGGCTTCGGCGGACATCGGTTTTCTCAGCCTCCAACATCGCTGGACTCTCGGCTGGATGGGCTGGAGTCCAACCGGGACGAATACCCACCGGGCCTTGACCTGACGGATGCTAGTCCCGTCGCCCGCACCTGGCCCAACCAGCGGTTGGCCTCTGTGACACACCGAACACAGCCGCTGCGCCAAATGCCTGCCCGATCGGGCCCGCGGTGCAAGGCTGACCGCTGTGCTCCCCCTGATCGGTTTGCTGCTCGGCGTCGCCGTTGTGCAGCCCCCTGACGTGCACAAGCTCGACGTTCCGGCGGCGATCAGAGCCTTGGAGACCCAGCAGGTCTACCAGGCTCCCGGCGTGGTGACGCACATCGATCTGGGTGTGGTCACCCGTGAGATGGCGCCGGACACCAAGCTGCTGATCGGCCCGTTCAGTGCGTACAAGGACAACGATCACTACGAGCGGGTGTCCGAGCCGCTGCGGAAATGGGCGGACAGCAAGAAAGTGCGACTGATCACAGTGGAGGGCCTGTACACCCGGTGGGGTCCGTCGAACGTTGCCGAACTGCGCCAGCAGACGGCCTACATGGACATCACCGGCCCGGCTTTGGCTTCAGTGCGCGAGGTCAACAAGGTGCCGGTCGGCGAGGTCTATCCGGCGTACGAGGTGCGCACGCCGACTCCGGCGCAAGTCGCTGACCTGGCGGGAAAGCTGCGGGAGAGCCGGATTTACAACGCACCGGGCCGTGCGGACAAGTTCACCCTGTCCACCAAATCGATCCAGCAGCAGACCGGGCTCACCGTCCGGGTCGCGGCATTGCCCGCGCTGAAGCCGGGGGAACCGTTCGTGGACTACGCCCCCGCACTGGCCAGAGAATTCCCTGACGACATCGTGTTGGTAGCCCAAGGCTATTGGACCGACGCGGCGGGCAAGGATCAGGAACGCGTTGACACCGCGCGGAACTACGCGTCCGGCCGGTACGAGATCGGGACCTTCCTGAAAGGCGGTTCGGTCGACGGGCGGGTGTCGACCATCCTGACCCGCCTCGACGAACTGAGCCGCCGCAAGCCTTTCGGCCGTCCGCAGCCGGAAACCTACGACCCGGCTCAGACAATCACGCGCTACACACCACTGGCGTGGGGCGGATCTGCCGTAGTCCTTGGCGGCGGCGCGCTCGCGGGCTTCGCGGTGTGCCGCCGCAAGCGCCAACGTCTCGAAGAAGCCGAGTTGCAGAAGGCGAAAGCCAAGGCGTACGCCAAAATCAGCGAACTGGGAACGGCCCTATTGGACAGCCACCCGCCGGAAGCGGCTGAACGGTATACAACCGCGCGGGACTTGTTCGAGCAGGCGCGCACCGCCGAGGCGATGGCCGAGGTGGAGCGAATCGCAGAGGAAGGGCTAGCCCTGCTGTGAAGAAGCTGCCGCCCGTCGAGCGCTTCCTGTGGCGGGAGAAGTACTTCGGTGTGCCGCGTTGGATCGTCGGCGGTCTGCTCGTCGGCGTGATCGCGTGCGTTGCCTTGCTGCGCACCCAGTTCGCGACCTCCGAACAGGCTCGCACGATCGTGGAAGGGTTCCGGCACGGTTCGGTGTATGTGGAACCGGGCGAACCCGGGATCGTGAACGCGGACCGTGTCCGGCAGGTGCTCGGGGATCGCCCGATCGTGGTGGCCATCTTGGCCGACAGGCAACTGCCACCGTCCGGCGAGGAACTGTCCAGCTCATTGCAGAAGCTGTGCGATGACGTCGCGGACTTGGTGCCGACCAACCTGGTGGTCCTCTACGGCAACGAACCGCGGGACGGCTACAACCCCGCGTTCTGCGTCGGACCGGAGTTCAGCAACGACGAGCACCCGGTGTCCGACGCCGACTTCGACTTCGTGCTGATCGCCAAGGCCGAGTCGGCGTGGAAGTACCGCGTCTCGCCCACCGACCTCACGCCGCAGATCGAGGAGTACGTCCTGGCGTTCGACGCACAGGCGGCGAAGGCCTATCCGGACACTGTTCCGCGTCGTGGCGCTGTGCCCGACGGGCTGGCGACCGGGGAGATCGTGTTGTCCCTAGGCGGCATCGTCGCGGCTTGTGTCGCTTTGTTCTTCCTGCTGCACCTGCTTGCCCTGGCGCTTGGTCGGCGCAGGCCACGGGTGCGCAGGCAGCTGGAGATGGGTGCCCGGCTGAGCAAGATCGGCGAGTACGTGCTGTCGGCCGATCCGAAAGGATCGAACCAGGCCGAAGTGGCCAGGAAGTACGTACTGGCGTTGCAGGGCCACGAGTCCGGCGCGAACGTGGCCAACCAGGTCGAGGAGCTGGAGAGGCTGGTCCGATGACGTGGGTTTGGATCGCCGGCGCCGTGCTGCTGCTCGGCGCGGGCGCGCTCGTGCCCGCGTTGCTGAGCAGGCAGAAGCACAGCAACAACGACGAAGCCATCGCGGCACGGGCCAAGCACAACCAACTGGGCCTACACGTCGAGGTCCTGCCATCGACTGACGACGACCGGGTGGCCGCGTTGTTCCAGCAAGCCCGTGAACGATGGATAACCGCTGGTGGCGTACTCGCCAAGGCCCGTACCGAGGAGGAATACCGGCTGGCAGAGCGGATCTGCACCGAAGGTCTCGCTCTGATAAAGGAAGCCGAAAGGTGATCACCCTGCGTGTCCGGGTGCGACCGCGAGCGGCATCACCGGCAAACGATTAGGTTACGCCCTGCCGGTGGTGTGCTGACCTGGTCAGCGGGGCAGGTACGGTCCACCAATTCGCAAGTTCCCGGCGAGTAGGGCCGGGGTTCGTCGCCGCTCACCGAGCGGGGAGGGAGACACGTCGTGCGTCGATCGCGCGTTACCACGTTGGCGGCCGTCGCCCTGACCGGTGCTCTCGCACTGGCCGGCTGCGCCAAGGACTCCGGGGGCGGGTCGGCCCCTCCCGCCGGCGGCGGCAACCAGGCGGAGAGCTGCAAGAAGAACCCGGTTCCCGCGGGCGGTGGCGGTGGTTCCACCGGGACCACGTCGACTGGCCCGAAGGTGGACGCCAGCGCGTTGAAGGTCGGCCTGGCCTACGACATCGGCGGCCGTGGCGACGCGTCGTTCAACGACTCCGCCGCTGCCGGTCTGGACAAGGCCAAGGCGGACATGGGTCTCAAGGAGACCAAGGAGCTGACCGCCGCGCCGAACGAGCCGGAGGACGCCAAGCAGAGCCGGCTGCGCCAGCTCGCCCAGGAGGGCTTCAACCCGATCATCGCGGTCGGTTTCGCGTACGCCAAGTCCGTTCAGGCCGTGGCCGCGCAGTTCCCGAACACCAAGTTCGCCGTCGTCGACGACGACACCGTGCAGCTGCCGAACGTCACCGGCCTGGTCTTCGCCGAGGAGCAGGGTTCGTTCCTGGTCGGCGTCGCCGCGGTCTACAAGAGCAAGAACTGCCACGTCGGCTTCGTCGGCGGCGTGAACGTGCCGCTGATCCAGAAGTTCGAGGCGGGCTTCAAGCAGGGTGTGAAGGCCGCGTCGAACGACGCCAAGGTCGAGGCCGAGTACATCACCCCGGCCGGTGACTTCACCGGGTTCCAGGACCCGGCCAAGGGCAACGTGGTCGCCAACGGCGAGATCAGCCGTGGCGCCGACGTGATCTACCAGGCCGCGGGTGCGTCCGGTAAGGGCGTCTTCGAGGCAGCGAAGTCCAAGAACGTGCTGGCCATCGGCGTGGACTCGGACCAGTACAACCAGAAGACGGTCGAGAACTCCCGTGACGTGATCATCACCTCGATGCTCAAGCGCGTCGACGTCGCGGTGTACGACTACGTCCGCGCGGTCGCCGGCAACACGCTGAACACGCTGCCCAAGCGGTTCGACCTGAAGGCGGACGGCGTCGGCTACGCGACCTCCGGCGGCAAGATCGACGACATCAAGGCCACGCTGGACGCGTACAAGCAGCAGATCATCGACGGCAAGATCACGGTTTCGGACAAGCCAAGCAGCTGATGATGGCGAAACCCACTGGGGCCCGGGAGACTCTTCCGGGCCCCACGCCTGTGTTTCCGGGAGGCGAAGATGGCTGACGATCTGGCCGTTGAGCTGGAGGGGATCACCAAACGATTCCCCGGGGTGGTCGCCAACAGCGATATCCACCTCAAAGTACGCACCGGTGAGGTGCACGCGGTCTGCGGCGAGAACGGCGCGGGCAAGTCCACGCTGATGAAGATCCTGTACGGGATGCTGCAGCCGGACGAGGGCACCATCAAGGTGAACGGCGAGCCGGTGCGGTTGCGCAACCCGTCGGACGCCATCAAGGTCGGCGTCGGCATGGTGCACCAGCACTTCATGCTCGCCGACAACCTGAGCGTGCTCGAGAACATCGTGCTCGGCGCGGAAGGCCTGCACGGCATCGGCCCGAAGGCCCGCAAGAAGGTCGCCGAGCTGGCCAGGAGAACCGGCCTGAACGCCGACTTGGACATCGCGCTCGAGTATCTCGGTGTCGCGGACCGCCAGCGGGTGGAGATCGTCAAGGTCCTCTACCGCGGCGCCAAGATCGTGATCCTGGACGAGCCGACCGCCGTGCTCGTGCCGCAGGAGGTCGACGACCTGTTCGAGACCGTGCGGCAGATGCGTGACGACGGGTTCACGTTCATCTTCATCTCGCACAAGCTCGACGAGGTGCGGGCGATCGCCGACTCGATCACGGTGATCCGCCGCGGCACCACGGTCGGCACCGCGGACCCGAAGACGACCAGCTCACGGCAGCTGGCCGAGATGATGGTCGGCAGCGAGCTGCCCAGCCCGGAGACCCGCGAATCGACCGTCACGGACAAGGCTGTGCTGGAGGTTGCCGGACTGCGGCTCTCCGAGCCCGGGTCGGCGCGTGCCGTCCTCGACAACATTGACCTGGTCGTGCACTCCGGTGAGGTGCTCGGCATCGCCGGTGTCGAGGGCAACGGCCAGACCGAACTGGTCGAGACGATCATGGGGATGCGCAAGGGCACCGCCGGCACGATCAGCCTGAGCGGCAAGGATCTGACCAAACTGGGCACGCTGGCCCGCCGCGAAGCCGGAATCGGCTACATCGCGGAGGACCGCACCCGGCACGGCCTGCTGCTGACACAACCGTTGTGGGCCAACCGGATGCTCGGCTACCAGACCCGTGAACCGGTCTCCAAAGGACAGTGGCTGGACATCGCGGGCGCCAAGAAGGACACCCAGCGCATCGTCGAGCAGTACGACGTGCGCACGCCGGGCATCGATGTCGCCGCGGCCGCGCTTTCGGGTGGTAATCAACAGAAACTGGTCGTCGGCCGGGAGCTGTCGGGCGATCCGAAGCTGCTCATCGCCTCACACCCGACGCGTGGTGTGGACGTCGGTGCGCAGGCGCTGATCTGGGAGCACATCCGCCAGGCCCGTGCCGCGGGCCTCGCGGTGCTGCTGATCTCGGCGGACCTCGACGAGCTGATCGGACTGTCCGACCGGATCGTGGTGATGCTGCGCGGCCGTCTGGTGTCCGAAGAGGACCCGGCGACGGTCACAGCGGAGGATCTGGGCTGTGCGATGACTGGCTCCGCGCCAAAGGAGGCCACCAAGTGAGGACAACGCTCCGCGGCAAGCTTTTGCCGCCTGTGTTGGCCATCGTGTTCTCGGTGCTGTTGTGCACGGTCGCGCTGCTGATCTCCGGGGACAACCCGCTCGACGCGTTCGGCGCGATGATCGGCCAGCTGTTCCGTGGCACGACCGCGGTCGACACGCTCAACAGCGGCGCGGTCTACTACCTCGCCGGGCTGGCGGTCGCGATCGGCTTCCAGATGAACCTGTTCAACATCGGTGTCGAGGGCCAGTACCGGTTCGCCGCGGTGGTCGCGGCGATCGTCGGTGGCGCGATCGCATTGCCGCCGGGCATCCACACCCTTGTGATCATCATCGTCGCGATCGTGGCCGGTGCGCTCTACGCGCTGATCCCGGCGCTGCTGAAGGTGTACCGGGGCGTGTCCGAGGTCATCTCGACGATCATGCTGAACGCCATCGCGATCGGCCTGATCGCCTACCTGGTCAGCACGGACGCGTTCGGTGTGCAGGTGGGCAACAACATCGCCACCGAGCCGATCCCGGAGTCCGGCTGGATGCCGGGAATTCCGTTCGGCGACAACGGAACCCTGTTCGGGTTCGTGTTCGTCGCCGCGTTGGTCGGCTACGGCTACTGGGTTCTGCTCAACCGGACCCGGTTCGGCTTCGAGCTCAAGGCGAGCGGTGAGTCGCCGACCGCCGCGACCGCCGGTGGTGTCGACGCCCGCAAGATGATCCTGACGGCCATGCTGTTGTCCGGCGGTGTCGCTGGTCTGACGGCCCTGCCGGAACTGCTCGGACGTGACCACGAGTACTTGCAGACTTCGCCTGCGGGCTACGGGTTCGCGGGTATCGCGGTCGCGCTGCTCGGCCGTAACCACCCGGGCGGTATCGCCTTGGGTGCCGTGTTGTGGGCGTTCCTCGACAAGTCCGCGGTGTCGCTGGACAACGTCGGTGTGCCGCAGGAGATCACGACGATCATGCAGGGAGCGATCGTGCTGTCCGTGGTCATCGCGTACGAGATCGTGCGCCGGGTCGAGCTTGCGGCTGAGCAACGCCGTGTCGGCCGTCAACTTGGTCGGGATACGAGCGACGTCGCAGCCGGAGGGAGTGTCTGATGGCCACCGGTATCGCGGACAGCCCGGTCGCCGGGCCCGTACACGTCGCGGAGCCGCCCAAGCGCCGCAAGCTACCTGGCTGGTTGATGGGTGTGCTGTGGGCGGTTGGTGCGATCGCCGTGCTGTCAACGGCTTCGTTCCTGACCGGAAACGTGGACCTGACGTCGTCGACCACGACCCAGACCGCGTTGCGGCTGGCGTTGCCGATCCTGCTGGCCGCACTGGGTGGCCTGTGGGCGGAGCGCGCGGGTGTCGTGAACATCGGTCTCGAGGGCATGATGATCCTCGGAACCTGGGGCGCGGCTTGGGGTTCGTACTACGGCGGTGTGTGGGTCGGCCTGTTGGTGGCGATCCTGTTCGGCGCGGTCGGTGGGTTGCTGCACGCGATCGCGACCGTGACGTTCGGCGTGAACCACATCGTGTCCGGTGTGGCGATCAACCTGCTGGGTCTCGGTGTCACGAAGTACTTGGCGCACCTGGTCTTCCAGCCGTTGTCGGGCAACCCACGGCAGTCGCCGGTGGTGCCGAAGTTCGACACGTACTCGGCGACCGGGATCACCAACTGGCTGGCGGGGCTGGAAGCCGAGCAGCGCGTCGGGATCTCGGACGTCGCGGGGATCCTGCGTGGTCTGATGACCCAGGTGGCGCCGCTGACGATGATCGCGATCCTGCTGGTGCCGATCAGCTACATCCTGTTGTGGCGCACCAGGTTCGGCCTGCGGCTGCGGTCCTGCGGGGAGAACCCGGTGGCCGCGGAGTCGTTGGGTGTGAACGTGTACGCCTTCAAGTACACCGCGGTGCTGATCTCCGGTGGCCTCGCCGGAATGGGCGGTGCGTCGCTGGTGCTGCTGAAGGACGGCGCGGACTACCTGGAGAACCAGACCAACGGCCGCGGTTACATCGGCCTGGCCGCGATGATCTTCGGCAACTGGCGGCCCGGCGGGTTGCTGGGCGGCTCGGCATTGTTCGGCTACACCGACGGTCTGCAGCTGTCTGGACGTGGACCCGCTGTGCTGGCACTGCTTTACGCGGCGGTGTTGTTGCTCGTGGTCGTGGTGGTCGTACAACTGTTCCGCCGCAAGTGGTTCGCGGCGGGCGCGGCTGTGCTGGCCGCAGGCCTGTTGTACGCAATCTATTACTCGGTCGACGAATTGCCACGTGACCTGACGCCGTACGCACCGCACTTCGTGACGCTGATCGTGCTGGCGGTCGCGTCGCAACGACTGCGTATGCCGCAGGCCGACGGCTTCATCTATCGACGAGGGCAGGGTTCGTGACCCCAGATTGGGAGATGCTCAGGGCGGCGGCTGTGTCCGCCGCCGCCCAGGCATATTGCCCGTACTCCGGTCTGCAGGTCGGCGCCGCGGCGCTGGTGTCCGACGGCCGCGTGGTGACCGGCTGCAATGTCGAAAACGCCTCGTACGGCCTGGGTTTGTGCGCCGAGTGCACGATGGCCGGACAGTTGCGGATGACCGGCGGCGGCCGATTCGTGGCGGTCGCATGCCGCAGCGGCACAGGAGATCTGCTGATGCCGTGCGGCCGATGCCGCCAGATCATCTACGAATTCGGCGGCCCGGACTGCCTTGTGGACACTCCGCGCGGGATTCTCCCGATGAGCGAAGTCCTCCCGGACGCGTTCGGCCCGGAACACCTGCCTGCCTAACCAGTAGGCGGCGGCACCGGTATCGGCGGACACGGTTGCTCGGTGCACGCCTCCGGTGCGCCGATGTAGTCCACGCCCGACCAGTAGACGGGGTATGAGCTGACAACCCGTCCGTCGTAGGTCTTGCGCACGCCGAAACTGGCGGTGTAGGTGGTGCCGTCGTCGCGTTCGCCGACGAGATTCAACATGACGGGCGGGAACCCCTGCCCGCCATGTTTCACCCCGACAACGCGCGGCGGCTTCGGCCCCGGCCGCCACCCGATGCTCGCATTCCAGTCCACATCACGTTCACAGGACTGCGGCCAATCGGCGATCTCCCGGCAGAAGTCGTCGAACCGCTTGTTCTCGACCAAATGGACCGCCCGGTTGAACAGGGCCTCCGCCTCAGCGAGTTCGACCGTGGGCTCAGGTTTTGGCCGTTGCGCGTCGATCTCGATCACGGTCATCGTCACCGCGAACACGGCGATGCCGCTCAGTCCCACCCACAAAACGCGGTTAGCCATCAGACCACCCCGCGTCCAGCGTAACCCGTTAGAGCGATGTGCACCTATGTTCGAACGCGGCAAGTGATCGGGCATGCGCCCGAAAACCGGAATCCTGATTGACGAATCTCAGCGGCCGCCGCGCCGAATCGTTTCACCAGGAATCGAGAACCTTCCGGATTGGCTTCCCGCAGAAGAGATCCGGGGCGCGGATGGTGCGCCCGAGTTGCTCGTCTCCGTGTCGACGTATGAGGAGAAGGGGTCAGATGTCAATGTGGCCAGCCATCTCCTGATCGACGTGTTGACCGGCAGTGTCGACGCCGCCATGGTCTTTTCGAATGACAGTGACCTTCAGTTCCCACTCCGGACTGCCCGGCAGTCTGTACCGGTGGCGACAATCAACCCCACCACCGCACCTACGGCGCAGGATCTTAGGGATGACAATGACGTCGGTGCGGGACGACACTGGTGGCGCCGGCTCAGGCCATCGGACTTCCGGCGGCACCAACTGCCTGATCCAGTGGGTCCCTTTGTGAAGCCACCCGGCTGGTGAAGCAGGCATGAGTTGCGCGCACGCGGCGCTTGGCCGTAACATGGACCCATACCACCCGGTTCTCGCCTTGTGCGGGGCCGGGTCTTTTTGTGGTGGCTTAGGCTGAAGCCATGAGCCGAGAACGACTGTCCGCTGTGGACGTGATCCGAACCAAGCGGGATGGTCACCGCCTGACCGACGACCAGATCGACTGGGTGGTTGACGCCTACACGCGGGGTGTGGTCGCCGACGAGCAGATGTCCGCGCTCGCCATGGCGATCTTCCTCAACGGGATGGACACCGCCGAGGCCGCACGGCTGACCCAGGCGATGATCGACTCGGGTGAGCGGCTCGACCTCAAGGTCGACCGGCCGACTGTGGACAAGCATTCCACCGGCGGGGTCGGTGACAAGATCACGCTTCCGTTGGCGCCCTTGGTCGCCGCGTGCGGCGCCGCTGTTCCGCAGCTTTCTGGGCGTGGGCTCGGCCACACCGGTGGCACGCTGGACAAGCTGGAGTCGATCCCGGGGTGGCGGGCACAGCTGTCCACCGACGAGATCGCCAGGCAGCTGGCCGATGTCGGCGCTGTGGTCTGCGCGGCGACCGAGGGGCTGGCGCCCGCGGACAAGAAACTCTACGCCCTCAGGGACGTCACGTCGACCGTCGAGTCGATCCCGTTGATCGCTAGTTCGATCATGAGCAAGAAGATCGCCGAGGGCGCCGAGGCGCTCGTGCTCGATGTCAAGGTCGGGTCCGGCGCGTTCATGAAGAACCTCGACCAAGCGCGCGCGTTGGCTGAAGCCCTTGTGGGGATTGGCAAGCAGCACGGCCGCAAGGTCACGGCCCTGCTCACCGACATGTCGATTCCGCTCGGCCGTACGGTCGGTAACTCCGTTGAAGTTGAGGAGTCCGTTGAAGTTCTCAAGGGCGGTGGGCCGAGGGACATCATCGACCTGACTGTTGCTCTTGCCCGGGAAATGCTTGCCCTGGCGGGGATCGACACAGATCCGGCCGAGGTTCTGGCCAGCGGCGGCGCGTACGAGACCTGGTGTCGCATGATCAGCGCTCAGGGCGGCGATCCGGAGGCCGCGCTACCCAAGGCGAAACACGTTCACGTTGTTACGGCTGAGGAATCGGGCGTCCTGGAGACGCTCGACGCGTACGCGGTGGGTGTCGCGGCTTGGCGGTTGGGCGCGGGGCGGGCGCGTAAGGAGGATGCCGTGCAGCACGCTGCTGGCGTCATATGCCACGCGAAGCCCGGCGATCGGGTGTCGCAGGGCGATCCGCTTCTCGAGTTGCGTACGGACACGCCAGACGCCGTTGCGGCCGCACTGGAGGCATTGCAGGGCGGGTACGCCATCGGCGACGCGCCCAGCGAGCAGGAACTGCTCATCGACACGGTCAGGTAAAGCACGGTCAGGTAATACAAGAAGGGCCCCGGCGAACCGGGGCCCTTCTGGCAATCAGCTGTCGTCGCCGGTGTCGGCTTCTTCCAGTTCTTCGATGCGCGGCTTCTCGCCGTTGACCTTCTTGCTGCCACGCGCCCGGCGCTGCTGGCGGGGCAGGGTTGACGGTGGTGCCGCCGGCATCGCCGGGCCGCCGCCCATCATCAGCTCGGCGAACGTGGCCATGGCCTCGTCGAGGTGACCACCGATACGGCGCTCGGTCTCCTCGTTGCTCTTCTTCACCAGCGAGGTCACCACGGTGGTGTCCGGCTGGTTGGCCAGAGTGCCCTGGACCTTCGTCAGGCTCTGCTCGATCGTGCCGCCGAGTTCGCCGAGGCGGGCCGCGAAGCCGTCCTCGACGGTGTCCAGCCTGGTGGCCATGTCGTCGAGACGGCCGAGCGCCTGCTCGAGACGCTGCGCGAGGGCTTCCAGCCGGTCGCTGGCGTCCATCGTCTCCTTGGTCTCGTCCAGCGCGGCGTTGAGCGCGTTGCGGGCCTCGTCCAGGGAGTGGGTGATGCCGTCGCGGGTGTCGCCGAGCGAGCTGACCAGCGATTCACGCGAGTCGGACACAGCGGATGTGACCGCGTCGCGGGAGTCGGACACCGCGGAGGTGATGACCTCACGCGAGTCGGCGACCGCGGAGCTGATCGAGTCGCGCGTCGTGTTGAGGTTGTCGCGGGTCTCGTCGAGCTTGTGCGTGATGCCGTCGTTGACCTCGGTGACGTGCCGGTGCAGCGAGTCCTTGGTGCCGTCGAGGTGCTCGTGCACGCCCTCGTCGACCTCGTCGAGACGGCCGCGCAGCGCGGTTTCGAGGGTGTCGATGCGCTCCTTGACCGGCACGTGGACCTGGCCGGGCAGGGTGTCGATCCGGGCGTCCTGCTTGTCCAGGTGCCCGTCGAGGGAGTCGATCCGCCGGTGGATGTTCGCCAGCTTGTCCTCGAGACCGTCCATCCGGCCGACAACGCCCTCCATCTTGCCGACGACGCCGTCAAGGCGGCCGTCGAGCTGAGCGAAGGGGGTAGCCAGCTTGTCGACGATCGACTCGACCGCACGCGCGAGGCTGGCGATGGCCGTGTCCTGGGCCTCGAGTTTCGCCATCGCCTCGTCCAGGCGCTCGGCGATCACGCCGACCTCGGTGCGGTCCGGGAGCTCGGACAGTCGCTTGCGCACCGAACCGAGCGAGTCCAGCGGGCTCAGCCGCGCGTGGATCTCGTCCAGTGCGTCGAACACCTGCTGCTGTTCGCTCTCACGGATCTCGGCCGCGCGCGTCAGCATATTGCGCATCCGGTCGAACGACACCGTGGCGTTGTTGTTCTCGTTCACGGAGGTGACCTTCGTCCTGGGGAGGGGAGACGCAGGGGAGCCTAGCCAGTCCCAAAACGCGTCCATACACCACCCGTTAGTTTCGTGTTAGTTGATCTCGGCGGATTAGGCCGTTCAGCGGTAATGCGCCGTTGCGGGCGATGACCGAGTGGACACAGTACGTGGGCACGGTTGGACACGATCGGGTGACGGGAGGGGCGGGTAACGTACATGCATGTCGAACCCGAACCCGGTTACCCACGAGGCGATCCGGCGTGCCCCCAAAGTGTTGCTGCACGATCATCTCGACGGCGGCCTCCGACCTCGCACGGTGATCGAACTCGCCGACGCCTCAGGCTATGTCGATCTTCCCACAACCGACGAGGCCGAGCTCGGCCAGTGGTTCACCGAAGCGGCGAACGCGGGAACGCTCGAGCGCTACCTGGAGACCTTCGCGCACACGTGCGGGGTGATGCAGAGTGAGGATGCACTCGTTCGGGTGGCATCCGAATGTGCACAAGACCTGGCGGACGACGGCGTGGTCTACGCGGAAGTCCGCTACGCGCCCGAGCTGTTCACAGAGAAGGGCCTGAGCCTCGACCAGATCGTGCAGGCGGTCGAAGCAGGCTTCCGCGAGGGCGAGCGGCTGACCGGCGGCAAGATCAGGATCGGCACGTTGCTGTGCGCGATGCGGCAGAACGCCCGGTCCGCGGAGATCGCCGAGCTGGCGGTGCGTTACCGCGACCACGGCGTGGTCGGCTTCGACATCGCCGGGCCGGAAGCCGGGTTCCCGCCGACCCGCAACCTGGACGCCTTCGAGTATTTGCGCCAGCAGAACGCACATTTCACGATCCACGCGGGCGAGTCCTTCGGCCTGCCGTCGATCTGGGAGGCGATCCAGCACTGCGGCGCCGAGCGGCTCGGCCACGGCGTGCGGATCATGGACGACATCAAGATCGACCCGGACGGCACGGCACACCTGGGCAGGCTGGCCAGCTACGTGCGCGACCGCCGGATCCCGCTGGAGATGTGCCCGTCGTCCAACCTCCAGACGGGCGCGGCGAACTCGATCGCCGAGCACCCCATCGGCCTGCTCACCAAGCTGCGCTTCCGCGTGACAGTGAACACAGACAACCGGTTGATGAGCGGATGCACGGTGTCGAGCGAGATGGCCGCGCTGGTCGACGCCTTCGGCTACGGCTGGGCGGACTTGCGGTGGTTCACGGTGAACGCCATGAAGTCCGCGTTCATCAGCTTCGACGACCGCCTCGACCTGATCAACAAGGTGATCAAGCCGGGCTACGCGGGGTTGCTGGCCGAAGGTGAGCAACACCCTTCGGAGCGGGACGCCCAGGCTTGAGTGCGGCGCCGCGGCACCACTTTGGGGCTCGCCCCAGGCCGTCCGCCGCCGCTGGGCATGGGTCATCGCGGCAGCAAGTCCTGCTGGGCGCGGGTTATCGCGGTAGCAAGTCCTGCTGGGCGCGGGTTATCGCGGTAGCAAGTCCTGCTGGGCGCGGGTCGTCGCGGCAGCAAGTGCCGCAGGGCACGGGTCATCGCGGCAGCAAGTCCCGCTGGGCATGCGCCATCGCGACAACAACTCCCCAGGGGGAACCCCTGATTTCAACGCTACCGGGAGGGACTGACAGTTCCGGCGCGTCGAGCTGGAGTTGTCCACAGGTCGCGCTGGAGTTGTCCACAGATGGCCGTGGATGTGCTCGTCAGACATGGCGAAGGGGCGCCCGGAAACCCCAGGCGCCCCTTCGAGCAGGCACTCAGTGCGTCTCGAGGCGGTCCTCGAAAGCGTTGACCAGCTTCTGCCAGGCCTCGACCTCGTCGGTGAACGGCGCGCTCGGCACCAGCCGGGTCGGGTCGGGCCGCAGCACGAACGACACCAGCCAGCCGAGGGACTCGGACTCCGACAGCGCGTCGCCGACCGAGTCGTCGCCTGCCCACTCGGCGGTGTCGGTGAGCAGCTCCACCGCCAGGTCGAGCTGGGTCGGGTCGATGGCGTTCGGGCCTTCCGCGAGGTCGTCGCTCAGGCCTTGCAGCACGTAGGTGTTGTCCTCTTCGACCTCGATCTCGAGTGAGCCGTCGGTGGCCTTGGTCACCACGTCTTCCCACGTGGACACCTCGGCGAGGTCGTTGTCGCCGAGCTCGCCGGACGCGATGTACCGGCTCAGTGCCCTGGCCGACGGGAAGACGTCGATCTTGCCTTCGCGGCCGAGGAACACCGGTGCGTCGTCGAGGTAGCAGCGCAGCGTGTAGTACTCGGCCCCGTCGGTGACGATCTTGATCGGGTCGATGCCCACCTCGCCCCAGAAGCCGACCGGTGCGGGCTCCGCCAAGGCCTCCTCCGAGGACTCCTCGTCGGTGTCCTCGTCCTCGTCGTCGGTTTCGTCTTCCGCGGCCTCGGCCTCGGCCTGGAACTTCTCCAGCTCCTCGGTGGCGACGGCCAGCGCGGCGTCGTCAACGTCGGGGACCGCGACGACCTCGTCGATCGCGTCGAGGACCTCGTCCCACCGCTCGACGATGGTCTCGGCCAGCTCGGTCCACCGGCGCTCGCCGTCGCGCCCGGTGAAGGCGAGGGTGCCCTGGTCGAGCATGTCGAAGCCTTCGGCTGCGGACAGCACGTCGTTCACCGCGTCCAGTTCGCACACGTCCGCGAGCGATCGAACGATCGCGACGATCCCGGCCAGCTCGTCGAGCGTCCAGGTGTCCGGGTCCTGCGCGGCCAGTTCGGGCACGCCGACCAGGTCGTACTGGTGCTCGTCGTCGGGCAGCAATTCCTCGACGGTCAGTTTCGGCACGACCGGCCACGCGGGGTGGTCCGCCAGGTCGTGTTCGTCGACCGTTCGCACGAACGCCGCGAGGTGTGCTGCGTCTGGGAACCCGTACAGGTCTTCCTCGTCACCGAGGAACGCCTCCCAGTCCTCGCCTTCCTCCCGCCAGCGCGGCGCCCAGAGAGTGACCACGTCGCCCTGTGGCAGCCCGAGCTCGATCGGGACGATGTCCTGAGCCATTGGCCCTCCGCCTTCTCCTGCACGATCCCAGACGATCCCGCCGGTGCGATTCTCGGCACACCGGACGCGGGCAGCCTACGGGTTTTGCCAACTCCGTCGATCACCGGTCGCTACGCAGCGACGACGGATCGAACGAGAAAATGTCATCGTCGTCTTCTTCGGGCACTGACCCGAGCGCCGACGCGGCCGCGGCAGCCGTGGGAGCTGCGGGCACGCGGTCACCGATCACGTCCCAGCCAGCGGCACGCGCGGGTGCGACGCCCATGGCGCCTTCCAGCTGCCTGGCCGCGTCATCGCCGAGCACCAAAGCCAGTTGGTTCAGGCTGCGCTGCCGGGCGAACTCGGCCGCCTGGTGGGCCGTCGCCGTGATCGTCTCGGACAGCCACCGCACGCCGCGGTGCAACGCTTCGGGTTGCAGGCGCAGTGACTTCAACTCGCCACTCGCGGTCGTGGTGGCTTCGACGAGACCGTCGCGATCGCGTGCCACGGCGTAGATCGACGCGATCCGGCGCCGCAGGTCCTCGCTGGCTCTGCGGCGCAGTTCGGCTTCTTGGACGAGTTCGTCGACTGGTGGTTCGGTCACGACAGCACCCCGCCGAATTCCTCGTCTTCGCGGTCATGGGGAACCGGTTCGTCGGGCATGCCGAGCTCGGTCAGGCTCTTGGCCGCGTTCGCACTCATCACTTGCCGCAGCGACGAGTGCATCCGGCTGTTGGCGATCTTGGTCGCCTGTGCGGCGAGCCGGACCACCTCACGCGCGACCTCGTCGGGGTGCCGGCCGAGCACGGCGGGCTTGATGTCAACGGCACGCAGCATGCCGCCAGGGCTCACCGACACGCTGATCGCGTTGTCGCCGGACGCCGCCTGGCCGATGATCGGGCCGGTCCGGCCGATCACCGCGGCGACCTGTTCCCCCGTCTCGGCGACATTGCGGCCGAGCCGGTCCAGCTCGTCCTGAACGTGATCCTCATTCCCCACGCGTCGAGTCTATGGCCCGACGGGTTCGCTGCGCAGGCAAAGCCTGGTTCTGCGCCCCACAACGGTGATGGTGCGCCAGCCACGCGGCGGCCTGGTCAGGTCCAGGTGCCGTGCACGGCTGACGTGCCGTGCGAACGAGTTCTTCCGCAGTACTCGGCCGCGTGCGCGTTGTCCGGCCAACGCTTCCTCCGGCGTGGTGTCCACCCAGATGTAGTGCAGCACCCGCAACGTCAGCACGCCGATGATCACGAGCGTGAGCCGTGTGCCCACACCCGTCGCCGGATCGTGCACCGCGACCGGTCCTGGCGCGAAGATCGCGGCCAGCGCGATCCGGATGCGGTGCACGATGTGCACGAGCGGGCGATACCGCGAATACGGTGTGCCGCTGGGCAGCATGGCGGCCAACCAGTTCCTGATCTGGTCGGAGTCCACCACGGTGACACCTGGGCCGACGTCCTTGAGCAGTGTGCTCTTCCCGGCGCCGGGCAGGCCAGCGACGACCACGAGCGACCTGCGCTGCACTGGCATCATGACCTGTTGCATACCCGGTGAACGCGGGCGGACAACATGGTCGTTCCGTCAAAACCCGCATGCACAGCGGATCGACAGGGTTAACGGTCCATAAGGGACGATCATCGTTGCGGCAGCGGGGATGTCCCCGCTATCGTGGAAGAGCGCTACGACCGCCGCGCGGGGGAGCCAACCGAGGCACCACAAGGCGGTCAACGGAGGCCGAAGTGGCCACTCTGTTCACCTTCCTCGCAGGTTTCCTTATCGTGGAACGAATCCTGGCCGTGCCGGGACGGGAGTTCCGGTTCGCCATCAGGCTGCTGCCAGTGCCGTCGATCGAGATCGGTGGCAGTTCACGCTGTCACGATTGCCTCCAGCTGGCCGGGACGGGTGTTCCCGCCGGTCAGCACGACGGCGATCCGCTCACCAGGCAGATCGTGCGCGGGTATGGCGGCGAGACCGGCGGCGCCGGAAGGCTCGAGGAGGACGCCGAAGCCGCGTAGTGCTTGCCCCATCGCGGTGAACAACGCCGAATCGTCCACAAGCACGATGTCGTCGACGAGCTTTCGCATCCACCGCACGGATTCCGGCAGCGGACTGCCGATCGCGATGCCCTCGGCGATCGTGGTGACCGCGTGCTCGACGGGTTCGCCTGTGCGCCAGCTGTGCAGCATCGCGGGCGCGCCGGTCGAGCACACGCCGACAACCCGTGTCGACGGTGAGTTGGCCTTGATCCACCGGGCGATCCCGTTGATCAGGGCGCCATCGCCGATCTGAACCACCACTGTGTCCAGTGGTCCGTGGCGAAGCAGTTCGACGGCAATGGTTCCCGCGCCCTCCGCGATGAGCGGCTCGGCGCCGTCACGGACCAGCAACCGGTCCGGCCGCTCCGCGGCGTACTCCCGAGCGTGTTTCTTGGTCGCATCAGTATCCACTCCGGACAGATGGACCTTCGCGCCGAACGAGCGGATCGCGGCCAGCTTCGTCGGGTTGACGTCCTCCGGGAGGAACACCTCGATGGCGATTCCCCTTTTGCCGCAGGCGTAGGCCATCGCCTGACCGAAGTTCCCGCTTGAGGCGACGACAACCGTCATCCCGGGATCAGCGGACGCGGCGAAGGCTGAAGCGCCCCGGCCCTTGAAGCAGCGCAAGGGGTTCATCGTCTCGATCTTGACGAGCACCGGCCGGCCGTCAAGGTCCACTGTGAACTGCGGGCTGTCGCGGAACTCCGGGTCGATGGTGCGGGAGAGTTCGTCGATGCGGTCGAGTCTTAGATCCATGCCCACGACGTTAACCAGGCAAGACGTAATCGCGATTGAAAGTTTTCGCGCCGTGACGCAAAATTTTTGCGTGGCTGTGGACGAGATCGATCGGCGCCTGCTGACGCTGCTCCAGCGGGACTCCACCCGGACCTTGCACGACCTCGGCGAGGAAGTAGGCCTGTCGCCGAGTGCGGTGCAACGCCGGATCACCCGCTACCGCAAGGAAGGGCTCATCGCCCGGCAGGTGGAGGTCCTGGATCCGGAACGGGTTGGCGGCATGCTCGCGGCCGTCCTGGTCACGATCGACCGCGAGTCCGTGCAGCACCACGCCGAGATCCGGGAACGCATGCTGCGCAGCCCGAACGTGCAGCAGTGCTACGCGATCGCGGGCGAGTGGGACTACCTGGTGGTACTGGCGTGCGACTCGATCGCGCACTGCCGTGACCTGGTGCGCGGGATGTTCCTGGAAGACCCGAATGTGAAGCGGTTCGACACGATGCCGGTGTTCGACCCGGTCAAGATCGGTCTTGAGCTGCCGTTGTGAGCAGCTCGCTGCCGACCTCGTACAGCGTGATCAGCAAGGGGCGCAAGGCAAGCCCGCGCTCGGTCAGCTGGTACGCCGTCCGCGCGGGGAACGCCGCTGTGCGGGCGCAGGAAGCCAGGCCACGGGAGGTCAAGCCGTGCAACCGCTCGGTGAGGACCTTGGCGGACACCGAAGGCAGCCGTGACCGCAGTTCACTGAACGACAGCGGCCCGTGCATGAGTTCACGCAGCACCAACGTGGTCCATCGGCCGGAGATCGCGTCGAGTGCGACCTCGACCGGGCAGTCCGGAGACGGCCGGTCAGTCTTGCCGCGTGCGTCCGGCACCAGCGAGGCGTCCCAGGTTTCCGTTTGGTGACCCACGCGAGCTTCGGCTTGGCTCTGCATATGACCAGTGTGCAGCACGCCGCCGACCTGCCTCACGCCTTCGCGAAGGCCTTCAACACCTTCGACCCCGAGGAAGTCGAGCGCGTCTACGAGCCGGAAAGCCTGCTCGTGCTGGACGCGGGCAATCCGCTGACTGGCACGGAGCGTGCGGGAGCCAACGCCGGCCTGCAGAAGCTGGGTCAGCCGATCACAGTCAACCCGCGGCATGTCTACGTCTGCGGCGACATCGCGCTGTTGCTTGTGGACTGGGAGATCCCGGCCGCCGGGATCTCCGGCACCGCGACGGACGTGGCCCGCCGCGGCCCGGACGGAAGCTGGCGTTACGTGATCGACAACCCCTTCGGTACGTCGCCTCAGCCGGTCGGCCGGTAGAAACCCATGAACGGCATGCCGATGTTGGACGTCCGGATCGGGTTGATCTGCACCGGGTCACCGGCCTCGATCATCTGCCCGTTGCCGATCACCATGGCAACGTGGCCCTTCCAGACCACGAGGTCGCCGGGCAGCAACTGGCTCTGATCCGGCACCGACGCACCGACAGCCTGTGCCGATGAGTGGCGTGGGAGCTCATGGCCTGCGGCCGCGTACGCCCACGAGGTCAGTCCACTGCAGTCCGTTCCGGACGGCGGGTTCGACGCACCCCACACGTACGGCGTGCCCAACGCGGACAACGCCTGACGGACTGCGGCCGCCGCAACCTCGTTCGGGGCCTCGACCGTGGCACCGCCGGGCAGGTTGATGCCGACACCGCTGCCTGGCTGCGGTGGAATCGCGACGGGCAACTGCGGGCCGACAGGCGTGCCGCCGCCCCCACCGCCACCGCCTCCTCCTCCGCCCCCACCACCGCCGCCTCCGCCACCGGAGCCGCCGTGGCTTCCGCTCTGTGCGGACTCGATGCCACTACGGCCGTCGACGGTGGCGCTCGCGGTGGAGGTGCCGGTGCTGGGCGGGCCCATCGGGCCGCCAAGGCCGCCGATCGTGCCGGCGTCCACCTTGGCCAGTCCGGTCAGCTTGCCCACCAACGGGGTCAGCTCGTCTTTGACGTTCTGCAGCGCCTGCGCGGTCTTGGTGGCGTAGTCGTCGGCCTTCGCCTTGGCGTCGGCGGCCGCCTGGCCCCACGCGGCTTCGTTGCCGCTCTGCTTGGCCGCCTCGGCAGCCTGCATGATCGGCGTGGCCCAGCCGACGAACTCGTCGATCAAGCCCTGGATCTTGGTGCGGCCACCGGTGACCGCGGTCGCCGCCGTGCTCGCGACTTGCTGCGCGGCGGTGCAGTTGGTGGCCAACGTGGTCATCGCGGTGGTGAACGACGCCGACTTGCCCTGGAACGCGTTGGCCTGCTCGCCGTACCAGCCCTGCAGGGTCGACTTGGCCTGCGACTCCTGACGGCCCTTCATCTCGTTCAGCGCGGTCGCGCCACGCCCGAACGTCTCGCCCGCCCGGCTGCCCGCACCCGTGTCGCCGTCCAACTTGGCCAGGTGCTGCTTCATCGGTTCGACCAGACTGCCGATGAACCCCGCCGCGCTCATCAGATCCGCTCCGCGCGCTTGATCGACGAGGCCGTCTCGGCCTGCTGGTTCTGGTAGCCCACCAGCGCGTCACCCACCGCCTTGGCCAGGTCGGCGAGGCCGGTCGACGCGGCCTTGACCCCGTCCAGCTGGGCCTGCGCGGCCTGCTGGAAGGCGGCGTTCAGCCCGACCTCGGCGCCGATCTTGCCGAAGCAGTCACCCGGCAACGAGGTCACGCCGCTGAGCGTGCCCGTGCCGACAGTGCCGATCTCACCGGCGAGTGCGGTCATCGTGCTCTTGTAGGCCTCGAGCGCTTCCGGCTCTACCTTGAAGCCGTCCGGCATGGTCCCCCCGTGAAGTCTCCTTTGCTGGCCCTACTCTGCACTACGACGCAGACGGGCGTTGCCAAGTTCCACCTAATTGAGGTAGTCGGGCTTGCTGTGCAGCAACGCCCACGACTTGACCGTACCGTTGCCCTCGCCCCAGTCCAGCTCGTCGGCGAACCCCGGGAAGTGCTCAGTGACCTCGGAGTTGTTGATGACGACCTCCTCGGCCTCGATCCCGGCGACCCGGCTGCAGGTGGTGTACAGCCACGTCGGCCGCTCCGGCAGCTGACCGCCGGTGGCCAGCCACTCGGCGACGACGACGGTCGGCGGGTTCGCGGCGACCTTGTCCTCGAAATCCGCGGGCAGGCCGGAGAAGTTCCGCGTGACCACCGGGCCTGCCAGGATTTCACCGCCGGGAACGGCCTCCCGGTACACCACACCCGTCAGCGGGTGGTCGGGCTTGCGCAAGGCGATGAACAACGGCAGCACGTAATGCGTCCACGCGAGCACGGCCTCGCCGATCGGGTGGCTGCCGTTCCGGCTCACCCCGACCGACCGGTCCCAGGCGTACCCGCCCCACTCCGGGTCGCCGACGCCGATCAGCACCTCGACGAACGTGTTGTCGTGCTCCAGCACGCCACCGACTTCGATCCGGTAGCCGAGTTCAGGCAGGGTGAGCACGTTGCCGTCCCGCACGTGCTCGGTGCTGACGACGCTCGCGATGAACTGGGCGATCTGCTCGGGCTCGAACTCAGGCATCGCGGCGCAACACCACCCACGACTTCACGGTGCCGTTGGCGTCGCCCCAGTCGAGGACGGCGTCGAAACCGGGGAAGTCGTCCGTTGCCACCGCGTTGTTCACCGTCACCTCTCTGATCGCCTCGTCGCCTGCCTTGCCGGACATGGTGTACAGCCACAGCGGCTGCTCGGTCAGCCGGACCTCGCCGAGCAGCCGTTCGGCGACCAGCAGGCTGGGCGGGTCGTCGGAGAGAACCTGCTGGAACGACTCGGGTGGCTCGCCGAACATCCGCATCATCACCGGCGCCGCCAGCAACTGGGCCGGATGGCCGCCCGCGTCCGTGGCGCCGAGCCGGAAGACCGAGCCGGCCAGCGGGTTGTCCGGCGCACGCAGCGCGATGAACAGCGGCAGCACGTGATGCACCCACGCCATCAGCGCCTGCGCGAGCGGATGCATGTCCTCGCCCGCGACACCGACAGCCTGGTCCCACGCGAGCGCTGACCACGAGGGGTCGCCGATCGCGATCGGCAACTGCACGAGCTTGCCGTCCTGGTGCCAGATCGGTTGCTCGACTTTGACCACCAGGGACAAGTCGGGCAGCTCAACCACATCACCACGCTGAAACGCCGCGATGCCATGGGTTTCACTCAGCATCGCGGCGATCAGTTGGGTGATCTTGTCGACCTCGGTCGTCATACTCCCATAGGGTGCCAGACTGTCTTGGCTTCCAGATATGCGCGCATGCGGGAAATATCGGGCTGCTTGGTCCAGTCCGGTTCAGCGGACGGTGCGCGCAGCACGCGCTTCACCGTGCCCGCGGCGGCCTTCTCCAGCTCCGCCCGGAGGATCGTGGGCGCGCCGGTCAGGTCCAGGGCGTTCACGTCCGCGTGCGAAGCCAGCCACGGGGCCAGCTCGACGGCGCTGCCGGTCAGAATGTTGACAACCCCGCCCGGCACGTCCGAGGTCGCCAGCACCTCGGACAGGGTGATCGACGGCAGTGGACGGTCCTTGCTGGTCACGACCACCGCCGTGTTGCCGGAGGCGATCACCGGCGCCACCACGCTGACCAGCCCGAGCAGGGACGACTCCTGCGGCGCGAAGACCGCGACCACGCCGGTCGGCTCGGGGACGGTGAAGGAGAAGTACGGTCCGGCAACGGGGTTCGCCGCGCCGAGCACGGTCGCGATCTTGTCCGTCCAGCCCGCGTACCAGACCCACCGGTCGATCGCCACGTCCACAAGGGACTGGGCGCGCTTGGTCTGGATGCCTTCGCTGGCAGCGACATCGTTGATGAACTGGTCGCGGCGACCTTCCATCAGCTCGGCGACCCGGTAGAGCACTTGGCCACGGTTGTACGCCGTCGCCCCGGACCATTTCGGAAAAGCCTTGCGGGCGGCGACAACCGCTTCACGGGCGTCCTTTCGGGACGCCTGAGCCGCGTTGGCGAGGAACTTGCCCTTGGTGTCGTTCACCGGGTACGAGCGCCCGGACTCCGAGCGGGGGAACGCCCCTCCGATGAAGAGTTTGAACGTCTTCGCCACTGTGACCCGATTGTCGGCTCCGCCGCGGGCAAAACGGTTCTCAGACATCGAGGTAAGCCTCCAGCCCGGTCCGTCCGCCCTCGCGGCCGAAGCCCGACTCCTGGTAGCCACCGAACGGCGCGGTGGGATCGAAGCGGTTGAACGTGTTGGCCCAGACCACACCGGCCCGCATCTTGTTGGCCATGTACAGGATCCGGGACCCCTTCTCGGTCCAGATCCCGGCCGACAGGCCGTACGGCGTGTTGTTCGCCTTGGCCACGGCCTCGTCCGGGGTACGGAACGTCAGCACCGACAGCACCGGCCCGAAGATCTCCTCACGGGCGATCCGCATCGCCTGGCTGACGTTCGAGAACACCGTCGGCGCGAAGAAGAAACCCTTGTCCGGCAACGAGCACGGGCTTGTCCACTGCTCGGCGCCCTCGTCGACGCCTGCCTGGGTCAGCTCGCGGATCTTGGCCAGCTGCTCGC
Source organism: Kibdelosporangium aridum (assembly GCF_900176515.1). Taxonomy (GTDB): domain Bacteria; phylum Actinomycetota; class Actinomycetes; order Mycobacteriales; family Pseudonocardiaceae; genus Kibdelosporangium; species Kibdelosporangium aridum. The sequence goes on along the minus strand of NZ_FWXV01000002.1, from coordinate 477,365 downwards.
TGGAGTTGATCGCGCCGACGTCGGTGTTCTTGTCCAACGGGTCGCCGACGCGCAAGGTGGACACCCGGGTGCGCAGCTTCGCCAGCAGTTCGTCCGCGATGGACTCCTGGACCAGCAGCCGGGATCCGGCGCAGCAGACGTGCCCCTGGTTGAAGAAGATGCCGTTGACGATGCCCTCGACCGCCTGGTCGAGAGGCGCGTCGTCGAAGACGATGTTCGCGGCCTTGCCACCCAGTTCCAGCGTGAGCTTCTTGCCGGTCCCGGCCAGCGAGCCCTGGATCAGTTTGCCGACCTCGGTCGATCCGGTGAACGCGACCTTGTTGACCTGCGGGTGGTTCACCAGTTCGGCGCCGATGTTGCCCGCACCGGGGATGATGTTCACGACGCCGGGCGGCAGGTCGGCCTGCTGGATGATCTCCGCCAGCACCAACGCGGTCAGCGGTGTCGTCTCGGCGGGTTTGAGCACAACCGTGTTGCCGCAAGCCAATGCGGGCGCGATCTTCCACGCGGCCATCAGCAGCGGGAAGTTCCACGGGATCACCTGTCCCGCGACCCCCAGCGGCTGCGGTGACGGCCCGAAGCCCGCGTAGTCCAGCTTGTCGGCCCAGCCCGCGTGGTAGAAGAAGTGCGCGGACGCGGTCGGGATGTCGGTGTCGCGTGACTCCTTGATCGGCTTGCCGTTGTCCAGGCTCTCCAGCACCGCGAGTTCCCGGCCGCGCTCGGCGATCATCCGGGCGATCCGGAAGATGTACTTGGCCCGCTCGGCGCCGGGCATCTTGCCCCACACCTTGTCGTACGCCCGGCGGGCCGCCTTGACCGCGGTGTCCACATCGGACGGCGACGCGGTGGAGACCTCGGCGAGGACCTCCTCGGTGGCCGGGTTGATCGACTTCAGCGGCTCACCGGTGCCCTCGACGAACTTGCCGTCCACGAACATCCGGTAGCTCGGCTTGAGGTTGGCGATGTCCCGTGACTCCGGTGCGGGTGCGTAGTCCCAAGTCGTCATGTTGTCAGTCCACCGTCACATAGTCCGGGCCGCTGTAGTGGCCCTCGAGTTGGGTCCTTCGCTGCATCAGCAGGTCGTTGAGCAGGCTGGACGCGCCGAACCGGAACAGCTTGGGGTCGAGCCACTGCGGCCCGGCGACTTCGTGCACCGCGACGAGGTAGCGGACCGCGGTCTTGGTGTCCCGGATGCCGCCCGCGGGCTTCACCCCACGCAGCTCACCGGTCGCCTTGTGCCAGTCGTGCACGGCCTGCAGCATCACGTGCGTGACCGGGAGTGTGGCCGCTGGGGACACCTTGCCGGTCGAGGTCTTGATGAAATCGCCACCAGCGAGCAGCGCCAGCCAGGACGCGCGGCGCACGTTGTCGTACGTGACCAGCTCGCCGGTCTCCAGGATGACCTTCAGGTGCGCGTCGCCGCAGGCCGCCTTGACGGCCTGGATCTCCTCGAACACCTGGCCGTAACGGCCGGAAAGGAAAGCACCGCGGTCGATCACCATGTCCACTTCGGACGCACCCGCGTCAACGGCGTCCTTGACGTCCGCCAGCTTGATCTCCCGCGCGGCCCGGCCGGACGGGAAGGCAGTCGCGACACTCGCGACTTCGATCGGCGCGCCCCCGAGGGCCTCGACCGCGGTCGCGACCAGGTCGGGGTAGACGCAGACGGCGGCGACCTGCGGCACGTCCGGCCGTTCGGGGTCGGGACGGCGGGCCTTCGCGCACAGCGAGCGCACCTTGCCGGGCGTGTCCGCGCCTTCCAGCGTGGTCAGGTCGACCATCGAGATGGCCATGTCGATGGCCTGGAGTTTGGCGGCCTTCTTGATGCTCCGCGTGGCCAGGCCAGCGGCTCGTTGTTCGACACCGACCTGGTCGACGCCAGGCAGCCCGAGCAGGAATCTGCGCAGGGTCGTCTCGTCGCGGGTCGCGTCGGCGAGTTCGGGCGGTAGCCCCTCGCTCGACCGCGCTGTCGTGGGTGTGGCCATGAGTCAGAGTCTATGCGCGCGCTCGGGCAACGCCCGGGTAACAGCGAGAACCCCGCGAGCGAAGCGAGCGAGGGGCCTCGGTGACGGGCGTCCGCGCGTGTCTGCCGCTCCGGCATGGTGAGTTGAACGCGAGCGGCGCAAAGCGAAAGCCAACCGAGCTGGAAGCGAGTCGAGCAGTTTGACTCACCGTGCCGGTGGGGCGGACACGCGGAAATTCATTCGAGCAACCACCTGAAAGCCAGCGGTGCCCTGACTGTGCCGCAAAGGCAGGCACGCTGTGTCGCAACGGTGGACACGCCGTGTCGCAACGTGCATCTCACTGTGCCGGAATGGTGGACACGCGGCCTTGACCCTCTTGTTACATTGAGAAGCGTGAGAGCGCTCTCATAACCTCAACGAGGAGGGCCCATGCCTGCGCAAACCCTGCAAATGTCAGGTTGGAAACGTTTCCGCCGACGTCTCATGGCGGCGGTCGCGGTGACCCCGCTGGTGCTGGTGGTCACCCTGCTCACGACTCAATCACCGACTGGACACTCTGCCCACGCGCTGACCCTCGACGCGGGCCCGGTCATGCCGTTCGCGGCGTCGGAGTTTCGCGCGAACTGCCTCTCAAGCCATCGGGCAGGCAACGACCCGATCGTGTTCCCGAACCAGCCGAACGTCTCCCACATCCACGAGTTCTTCGGAAACCGCACGACCAACGCCCACTCAACCCTGCAGTCCCTGCGTTCGGGCACGACCAACTGCCAGCCAACGGCGGACCTCTCCGCGTACTGGGTACCGACGCTGTACAAGAACGGTGTGCCAGTAGCGCCGGAAAGCGTGATCATCTACTACCAAGGCATCCACAACGCGCCGCAAGCCGTCGCCCCACCACAAGGCCTGCGGATCGTCGTCGGCAACGCGACCGCGGCCACCGCGGACCAGAACCCAGCGGCCCGATGGTCATGTGTGGGACACGGAGCGTCCAGCCGAGACTTCATGAACTGCCCGCCCGGCAGCAAATTGGAGACCTACCTGGACTTCCCCACATGCTGGAACGGCAGGGACCTCGACTCGCCGAACCACAAGGACCACATGGCCTTCGCACCCGGCCTCGTCTGCCCACCCACACACCCGGTCGTCCTGCCCCGCACGGAATTCCTGATCACATACCCGGTCAACGGAACCGGCCTGACCCTCGCAGGCACGCGAAACGGCACGAACGTCACCACAGCGCCCGGATTCACGTTCCACGGCGATTTCATGAACGCATGGGATCCGGCTGAGCTCGAACGCAGAATGCGCGACTGCATCCGTGCTCAGCGCATCTGCGGCACCAACGGCAACCCGATCTGATCGTTTATCAGCCACTCGGATGAGTCCGTATGAGCGTCTTCGTATGGACTCATCCCACTCCGTCGGCTAGCTTCGGCTCACTCTTCGATCTCGTGGCGGTCGGCGTCCCTGAGGTGCTTACGCTTGGGCGGCTTGACTTCCACCCCGCCCATCATGGCGAAACCGTTGATCCGCACGACCGGACGGCCTGGTGCGGGCTGGCCCATCGACTTGTCCTCGAACGCGCCCATGAAGCCGAAACCGTCGACGATGACGTATATGTCGTCCGGTACGTAGATTTCGATGCCGCCCATGAACGCGAAGCAGGAAATCACCGTTTCCGGGGCCTCGAACCGGGCGTACGTCAGGTTGAGTTCCACGCCGCCCATCACCGCGATGGCGTTGTGCTGCTGTGGGACGACCCATTCGCCTTTGCGCTCGACGCCGGACATCACCGCGACGGAGTTACGGGGCCCTACCGTCGCGCCGGGCACGATTCGGCCGCTGGGTAGTGGGCTCGGCACCTTGTGTGGCTGCGGGACCGGGCTGTTCGACTGCACGGGCAGGTCGCGCGTGATCGGTTCGAGGTCGCCGAAGGTCTTGGCGGCGTACACCTGGTCCAGCCGTTCCTCCAGCTCGGACATCTCGAGGCGGCCCTCGGCCATCGCGTTGTGCAGGATCTGCGCCACACGCTCGCGATCCTCGTTCGAGATCCGGATGCTCAGGTGGTCCCCAGGCTGGTCTTGGCTCACCTGCCAGAGGGTAGTACCGCGCGTGCGTGCTGGGGAGCACCAGCCATACACCCGATGAATCGCGCCTGTTGGCGGCCAAACGGGGGTGATTCGCCGACAGACATCCGACTATCCTGGGGTGGATCCGCCGCGTTCCTCCAATGAAGGAGAAAGATGAACGGACGCGTGCGGGTGATGCTGGGTGTCACGCTGCTCGTGATTGCGTTGGCAGTACCGGCGACCAGCCAGGCGAGCCCGGGGCTGCGCTGGACTTTGACGGCACCGGCTCGTTCCGAGGGTCCTACGGCCATCGTGCGGATGGCCGGTGGCCGGCTGACCTTGGAGATCAAGCACAACGGCAACACCGTGCTCGAACCGTCGGCGCTCGGAGTCGAGACGGCGCACCGGGACTTCACCCAAGGACTGCGCTACACCGGGATGTCGCAGCGGTTCGTCCGCGAGACGTACCGGACCTCAGTCGGCCGCAGGCTCCAGCATGTGAGCGAGGCGGCGGAGACCACCCTGCGGTTCGCCGGGATCAATGTGGTGGTGCGGGTTTCGGCCGACGGCGTGGCTTACCGGTACGTCTTCGACACACCGAACTGGGTGACCGTGGTCCGGGAAGCGAGCGAGTTCGCCGTCCCGCGTACCGCCGATTCTTTCCTACTGCCGTACGACAATGGGCGCGGCGACTACGAAAGCATCCACGTGCACCGAGCAGTCGCCGACCAGGACCCGGTCGAGTACGGCTATCCCGCCTTGTTCAAAGTGGACGACACATGGCTGGCGCTGATGGAGTCCGATCTGGACGGTAACTATGGCGGATCCCGCGTGCGACTCGCGAACGGCCGGTTCCAGCTGGTACTGCCCGACCCGACGGAGACCGCGAAGGCGCCGCTGGCCACACCGTGGCGCACGATGGTCGTCGGTGATCTCGCCACGGTGGTCGAGAGTGACCTGGTGACCGACTTGGCCCGGCCGTCGGAGATCACCGACACCTCGTGGATCAAGCCGGGCCGGGCGGCCTGGTCGTGGTGGGGACCGGGAACCGGCAATCTGGCACTGCAGAAGCGGTACGTGGACTACGCGGCCAGCCAGGGCTGGGAGTACAACTTGGTCGACGCCGGTTGGTCCGCCGACTGGATCCCCGAACTTGTCAGTTACGCACGTGAGCGCGGTGTGGGCATCTGGCTGTGGGTGCGATGGCAGACGATCGACACCGACAGCGAACGTGAACGGCTGTTGCGGCAGTACTCCGACTGGGGCGCGGCCGGCCTGAAGATCGATTTCGTCGAGTCCGACGGCCAGGACCGGATGCGTTGGTACGACGCGGTTTACGCCGCCGCGGCGAAGTACCGGCTGATGCTCAACTTCCACGGTGCGCCGATACCGCGGGGCGTCGAACGCACCTGGCCGCACGTGATGACCGTGGAGGCTGTGCGCGGAGGCGAGGGAACCAGGCCGCGGCCCGGTCGCGAACCGTTCCCGATCGAGCACTACCTCACGCTGCCTTTCACCCGGAACCTCACCGGCTCGATGGACTTCACCCCGGTGACCTTCAGTGGCGTACGGCCGAACAGCGATGCTGCCGAACTGGCCTTGTCGGTGGTCTACGAGTCCGGCGTGCAGCATCTCGCCGACCGCGTCGAGGTCTACGCCACGCAGCCGCTCGCCGAGCAACTGCTGCGCACTGTGCCTGCCGCGTGGGACGAGACCAGGCTCGTGGCCGGCGAGCCCGGCAGACTCGCGGTGCTGGCGAGGAAATCCGGATCTGACTGGTACGTCGGTGCGATCACCGCGGGCGACCAAGGCCGGATCGCGGTGCCGCTCGACTTCCTGCCGGACGGCACCTGGAAAGCCGAGCTGTACGCGGATGGCGCCGACGGCAAGATCACTTTCAGCACGCACGCCGTGGCCAAAGGGGAGACATTGACTGTCCCAACCGCACGCAACGGTGGCTTCGCCATCCGTCTGACCCGCTAGGTACGGTGTCCGCCATGGACGTCGTCGAGGTGGACCACCCGCTGGCGAAAGCACGCCTCACCACAATGCGGGACGCGCGCACCGACAGTGCTGCCTTCCGGGCCGCGCTGCAGGAGCTGACCGTGATCCTGATCTACGAGGCGTTGCGGGACGCGCCCGTACGCGTCGATCGCATCCACACGCCGGTGGCCCGGACCGACGGGTACTGGCTGGCCAACCCGCCGCTTCTGGTCCCGGTGCTGCGGGCCGGTCTCGGCATGGCCGACCAGGCGCAGAAGCTGATCCCGGACGCCCAGATGGGCTTCGTCGGGATGAGCCGGGACGAGGAGACGCTGCTGCCGACGCCGTACATGGAGTCGTTGCCCGACAGCCTGTCCGGTCGCCCGGTGTTCGTCCTCGATCCGATGCTGGCCACCGGCGGCTCGATGAAGCACACCATCGAACTGCTGACCACCCGTGGCGCGACGGACGTGACGGCGGTGTGTGTCCTCGCCGCGCCGGAGGGCATCCAGGCGCTCGCCGACTCCGGCCTGCCGGTCCGGTTGGTCACCGCGAGCATCGACGAACGGCTCAACGACTCCGGGTTCATCGTGCCCGGCCTCGGCGACGCGGGCGACCGGCAGTACGGCGCTGTCTGAAGCTGTCCGACGCTGGCCAGTGCTGTCTACAGAGGACCAAGGTGACTCGTCATGTCCCCAGCCGACAATCGCCCGAAGGCGTCGAGTCACATCGGTGAAAGCAGTCAGGGCACCCCGCCGCCCTGGCTCGCCTACGCGTACGGGCTGGTTGTCGCCCGAGGTACCGCCACCGAGACGCTGAAGCCGGCGAGACCGGCGCGCAGAACGCGCTCGACCTGGCCGGCATCTGACAGGTTCCCGTTCAGTTCAAGCGAGACCAACCCGTGTACGAGCCCCCAGACCGTCATCGCGGCGGTCTCGGGGTCGGGTAAGCCTGCCAGGCGGCCCACCTCGACCATCGGTCCCAGCACGTGGGCCGCGGTCTCGTGGTCCGGCTCGAAGCCGGCCACCGCCTTGGTGAACATGATCAGGTACAGGTGTGGCTCGGCCAGCGCCGCACGGCGGTAGGCCAGGCCGAGTTGAACGAGGTCCTCGGCGGGATCGCCGGACCGGCTCACCTCAGTGAGCCTGTTGCCGAACCTGTGGAAGGCATCGACGTACAGCTCTCGCACGAGCGCGGGCTTCCCCCCGAACAACGAGTAGACAGCTGTGGTCGACGTTCCTACGTCGGCTGCGAGTCTGCGCAGGCTCAGCGCGTCTGGTCCTTCACCGGACAGCAGTTCCCCGGCACGGGCCAATAAGCGGACGCGTAAAGCCTCGTCATGTGTCTTAGGGCGCGGCACTTGTCGAGATTAGCCCGGTTTTTCGTAGTCGGAACCGACTGTGCACCAATGGGCAAACGGGAGGGCAGCCACAGCCGGCCCTCTGCTTTTCGAGACACAACCGTTAAGATGCCGCAATGGCCATGACCTTGCGCCTGAGTGACGAGGAAAGCGAGCAGCTCGCGGCCCTCGCGGCGGCCGAGGGACGCTCCTCAGAGGAGATCCTCCGGCTGGCTCTCGCCGAACGCTGGTCCAAGCTGCACAAGCAGCAGCAGATCGGTGACGTACTAGAACGTATTCTGCCCCGTTACCAGGGGCTGCTGGAGCGACTCGGGACCGGCTGACGATATAAGTCTCGGGTGATCACCTACCTGGACGCCAGCGACCTGCTGGTGCTCGCGGCGGCGGTGACCGGGGGAGATCTGGTGGTTCGGGACCTCGGCCTGCTGGACTCCGCGGCGCACCGGCCGCAGGCGACTGTGCTCGGCGTCGAGGCGTACGGCACGCTCTGGTTGAAGTCGGCCGCGCTGATGGAGTCCATCATCCGCAACCGGCCGCTGGCCGAGGGCAACTGGCGGCTCGGCTGGGTCGCCGCCGTGACGTTGTGCGACATCAACGGTTACTGGATCGACGCCGACGAAGACGACGCCCTTGACCTGGTCCGCGAGGTGGACCGGGGTGCGATCGACATCGCGAGCATGGCCGCGAGGTTTGAATCGTGGGGCGTGCCGCATAAATAACCTTGACCTGGAGTGCACTCCAGGTTCTAGCGTCAAGGGCGTGAGTTACGCGATCGCCCAAGCTGCCGAACGCAGTGGGTTGTCCATCGACACCCTGCGTTACTACGAACGGATCGGCCTGGTCGAGCCGCCTGCCAGAGACTCCGGCGGCAGGCGCAGCTACAGCGACGAGGACCTGGCCTGGCTGGAGTTCCTGACCAAGCTGCGCACGACCGGGATGCCGATCAGGATGATGCGCGAGTACGCGCAGCTGCGGATGCGCGGGGTGGGGACCGAGGCCCGCCGTCAGCAGATCCTCATCGACCACCGCAAAGACGTGCTCGAGCGGATAGCCGAGCTGCAGGGCTGCCTCGCGGTCCTGAACTACAAGATCGATCTCTACGGCGACAGGCTGGAGGCCTCCGCATGACCCTGCCCACGCGCAAGCTGGGAGACCTGGAGGTCAGCGCCCAGGGCCTCGGCTGCATGGGGATGAGCCAGAGCTACGGGCCCGCTGACCGGGACGAGTCCATCGCGACCATCAACGCGGCGCTGGACGCGGGCGTGACGTTGCTGGACACGGCGGACGTCTACGGTCTCGGCCACAACGAAGAACTGGTCGGTTCGGCGATCAAGAGCCGCCGGTCCGAGGTCGTGCTGGCCACCAAGTTCGGGTTCAAGCGCATCCTCGATCCGTCCGACGCCGGGGTCCGAGGCGACGCGGAGTACGTCAAGCAGGCCTGTGACGCCTCGCTGAAGCGTCTCGGCGTCGATCACATCGACCTGTACTACGCGCACCGCGTCGACCCGGCTGTGCCGGTCGAGGAGACCGTCGGTGCGATGGCCGAGCTCGTCCAGGCGGGCAAGGTCCGGTACATCGGCCTGTCCGAGGCAGGGGCGGAGTCGCTGCGGCGCGCTGCCGCCGTGCACCCGATTTCCGCGCTGCAGAGCGAATGGTCGCTGTGGACGCGGGACATCGAGGGCGAGATCCTCGACACCTGTCGCCAGTTGGGCATCGGGATCGTGCCGTTCTCGCCGCTTGGACGGGGCTTCCTGACCGGACGGCTCACCCAGGACCTGCCCGAAGACGACTTCCGGCGGACCATGCCGCGGTTCAGCGGTGAGAACTACGACCGGAACTACGCCATCGTCGAAGCGCTGAAGGCCTTGGCCGAGAAGCTCGGTGTCACGCCCGGCCAGTTGGCGCTGGCGTGGGTGCAGAGCCAGGGCACCGACGTCGTGCCGATTCCCGGCACCAAACGCCGGACCTACCTTGCCGAGAACATCGCCGCCGCCACGATCGAGCTGTCCGCCGAGGATCTCGCGCAGATCTCCTCGGTCGCAGGCGATGTCGCGGGCGAGCGGTATTCCGCCGAGGCGTTGAAGCTGGTCAACGGCTGACTGATCATCCGGCGGCGTTGCTCTGCTGCGGCGGGCAATCGCCGCCGGGTTCGGTGGCCAGTTCGTAGTGCCACAGCTCGTTCGCGTAGGTCTGGCACAGGCCGTATTTCGAGCCTTTCCGGCTGAACCAGTCCGCGGCGTCGGTGAAGCCGATATCGACGGCGTGCCCGGTGACGTGCGTGGATTTGTCCGGCGTGTTCACGTGTTTGCGGGCCTCTTCGAGGCTGCCGTATTTGCTGGTCGCGTCGTCCAGCAGTCGTTGCTGGTAGGACTTGCTGCGCCAGCCGGACGTCACCACCACCTTGATGCCTTTGGCTTCGGCGTCGCGGGCCGCGCGCTGCATGGCGTCCCGCAATTTCGGGTCCAGCCTGCTGATCGCGGGATGGTCATTGTCGTACGGCGAGACGCTGCTGTCCTCCAGTGCGCCGTCATCAGGCGACGAGACGAGTTTCGGCTGGATCAGCGTGGTGCACGCGGAAAGGACGAGGGCCAGCGCGACGATTGCCAACTTCACGGCAATGACTTTCGCGCGCTGGTGTCCTCGTCCTATCCGTGGAATGTCCTGATTGTGTAACTACTTGATGGCGTAGGCCCGGATCACCGTCTCGGTCACCGAATTGCCGTCGATGTCCCGGGCTGTTGCCCTGAGCGACGCGTATCCGGTTTGGCCTGCCGGGATTTCCACCCGATCACCCCTGACCTTGGCGCGCTGCCAGGTCTTGCCTTCGTCGAACGAGACCTCGACGGCGACATCGGTGATCCACGACTGCCGTGCACCCGGCTGGTGTGCGGCCGTGACCTTGCCGGACAACGGTTTTCTTGCCGCTGCCGTGTTGTGGTCGTCCAGGGGAAGGTCGAACCGGACGTCCAGCAAAGGCAATGCTGCCCGCTGGTCCGTGCCCGCACCCGCGCGGAATGTCCATTCGGCACGGGTTTTCGGCGACAACTTCGGCGACAGGAGTTCCGACTGCGGCCGGTTGGCGTCCGCGATCAGCTGGAACCGTCCGGGCCCAGCGGGAACCGTGAACTCGCCGAGCGCGGGCCGGTCGTCGCGGCGCCCGATTTCCTTGCCGTCCTTCAGCAACACCGTGCTGCCCAGGTTGGTCTCGTCGAACTGGGCGGCGTTGCCGGGGTCGCTGTCGGCGAACATCGGGATCGCCAGGTTGATCTTGTCTTTCAGCCGGTACGCCGCCGGCACCGGCTTGCCGTCCTGGCGGCTGACCGGAGCCTGCGTCAGCTCTGGGCCCAGTGGCGCGGCGAACATCTTGGTTGTGTGCCGCTGGCCGGGCTTGAGCTGTACAGGAAGCGCGACCTCTCCGCCGAAGTCGCCCTTGTCCCAGAAACCCGTGGCCGAGTACAGCAGCAGCTCAGCGCCGGGGGAGACGAAGTCGGTCCGGCGCTGCGGCCACTTGACCTCGATTTCGGCGTTGGCGATCAGGTCGCCTGCGGTGAGCACGCCGATCTGGTAGCGGTACGTGTCCTTCGGCAACGTGTCGTTGAACTGGCGGTCGATCCGGCCGAGCGACTCCTTGCGGAACCGGAAATCGTGACCGGTCGGCACGCCTTGGACCGAGTCGGCGAGGAAGTACGCGACCGGGCTGTTCGGCCGGGCGGTGATCGTGAGCTCGACCGGGCCCTGTTTCAGCAGGTTCTGCACGCCCTTGAGGTCTGCCTCGTCGAACGCGAGAACCGTGCTCAACGCCGGAGGCGTTTGGTCTTCGACGGCCGGGTTGAAGTACGAGACGACGGCCCGTGCCCCCTTGGTCTTCAGCAGTTCGATCCCGCTGCGCAGCTGCGACTCCGGCGGGTAGACCGGGGCGTCCCAGTCCTTCGGGGTGATCATGGCGATCGCGCCGGTCACATCGCCCGCTTTGTTGATCGACTCGGTGTCGGCCTCGCCCACGTCGACGACGCGCGCGGTGAGGTCTCCTTCGAAGTCCAGATTGTCCGGCGGGAAGGCGTAACTGAACTCGTAACCCTGCGGCCCGTTGACTCTGATCGTGGCCCACGGGTACGTCCAGTAGCTGGACGAGTTCAGGCTGAGGCCACGCATCCGGTGCCCGCCAAGGGTGTAGAGGTTCTGCGCCGAGCCTCCGGCGAGCACCGCGGCACCCTGTCGCGGACCGGTCTCGTCCACATCGGACAGGATGCCGATGCCGCCGCCGGACTGGACTCGTGCCTCGGGGTCGTCGATGCCGACGGAGACCTTCTTGCCCTGCTTGGTGTCGACGGTCAGCTCGGTGTTTCCGGAGACGTCAACCGGCAAAGCGAACATGGTGGTCGCGAACGACGGGTCCAGAATCTGGCCAAGCGCACGGTACTTCCCTGCGGGAACCTCGAACGTGGCCATGCCAGAGTCGGTCACGTACCCGTCCGCGACGCCGGTCTCCTCGTTCTGCACGATCACGAGCGCGCGGTATGGGTCGCCCTCCCGTGACGGCACCTTGACGGTCAAGGTGCTCTTGGCGCCCTTGAGGTTCGCGGTCAACGGCGTCGTGAGCACGACGTCACCGGACTGTGCCCGCAGCACGCCTTCGAACTCGCCATTTGGCTTGTCGTCCGCGGTTGCTTTGACTGTGACTTGCGCGGTTCCCTTCGCGGGAACAGTGACGGTCTTGTCGGCGGTGAACAGGTTCGTCGGCCCACCGTGCTTCTGCTTCACGTCCAAGGTGAGTGTGAGCTGAACCGGATTCGGGCCGTCGTTGACGTAGGAGATCTTGCGGCTGGCCTCCTGCTTGCCCCACAGGTTGCCGAACGCGAGCACGCCATCGGCCCGCACCTGCTGGTTGACGGCGCGTGCGATGTCCAGCCTGCCGCTGCCTTGCGCGAAGGTGTCAATGCCAGGCAAGCGCTTGGCCGAGCTGACCAGCGCGTTCTTCAGCTGCTCACCAGTCCACTGTGGATGCTGTCCGGCCAGGATCGCGGCGGCACCGGCGACATGCGGAGTGGCCATCGAAGTGCCGGAGATCTTGGCGTAGTGCTCGTTGACGGAGAACGGAGTCATGGTGCCTTCGGCGCGCGCGGCGACGATGTCCGTGCCAGGCGCGGCGATCTCCGGCTTCAGCCCGTAGTCGTTGATTCTCGGACCCTGGCTGGAAGTGACGCTCAGCTGGTCGGACTTCGTGACGTTCGCGACGGTGAGCGCACGATCCGCGGAACCCGGCGAGCCGACGGTCTCCGGCGCGCCCGAGTTGCCTGCCGCGATGACGAACAGGGCCTTGTCGGAAAGCTCGTTCACCACCTGCGACATCAGGTCGGTGCCGTCAGTGACAGAGCCGCCAAGGCTCATGTTGACGACCTTGGCGCCGTTGTCGACGGCCCACCGCATGCCGTTGATGATCCAGTCCTCACGGCCGCCGTACTCGCCGAGGACCTTGCCGATCAGCAACTTGGCACCCGGCGCGACCCCGGTGTACTTCCCGTTGGAAGCCGCACCCGTACCCGCGATCGTGCTGGCCACATGGGTCCCATGGCCAACGCTGTCGCGGTCGTCCTCATCGGTGAAGTTCTTCGCGGCATCCACTTTGGACTTGAGATCCGGGTGGTTCGCGTCGTACCCGGTGTCCAGGACGGCGACCTTCACCCCGTCCGCGCGTAACCCCTGCTGCCAAGCCTGCGGGGCACCAACCTGCTTGACACTCTGGTCAAGGGTCGCGTTCACCTTGCCGTTGAGCCAGACCTTCTGGTCAGACCGGCGTTGTTGCTTCCAGGCGTCAGCCGCCTCAGCCTTGGGAATGTCGACAGCCTGAATGCCACTAGCCAACCGGCCCGCCGTAGCGCCAGTCACGATCGTCGGCACGTTGGGTTCATGTGCGTCGTCGTACCCCTGCTGAACAAGCCCGGTGACGTCGAACAAGCGCTTGTCCAGCCTACTCGCGGCCACCTGCCCCACCGCATCATCAGGGACAACGAAGTCATGCCCGTTCAACGCGTACCGCCAGACACGGATGTGCTCACGCCCCTTGGCCATCCGCACCCCGGCCACCCGCTCACCACGAACCGTCACCCGGTCACCGGTGATCAAGGTGACTGTCCCAGGTCCGTCGGCGGTGCTCTCCGGCTTGAGCTCAGCCGCCGAGGCTGGCGTGGATACCAGCCCGACGGTGAGCAACGCGGCTGTCAGGACCGCGCACTGCTTTCTGCCCACTTGGATCCCTCAGGTAGATGAGGCCGACGCCTACCGCCAGCCCACATCCCCTCACGCCGAGTAGCCCCCTTTGGTTGCATGGCTGACGGCGACACGCGCCCATGAAACCCGGGACGACCCGAACTCACTCCATCAAGCTGGCGGCGACGGTGGCGCCGAGTTCCCAGCAGGCTTCGAGATCTGCCTTGGAAGGTGTGCCCAGGACGTTCACAGGCTCCGCGGCCTTCGCCCAGCTGAGGCCGGTGGTGATGGATTCGACGGCACGGATCGCACCCTCGGTGCCCTCATTGCCGTGGACGTAGAGGCCATACGGGCGGGCGCGGGTTGAGTCGAGGCACGGGTAGTAGATGAGGTCGAAGAACACCTTCAACGCGCCACTCATGTAGCCGATGTTGGCTGGGGTGCCGAGGATGTAGCCGTCTGCTTCGAGGGCGTCGGGGACTGTGGCCGCCAGCGCTGGCCGGCGCACCACATCCACGCCCTCGATTTCGGAGTTGGTGGCACCGGCCACTATCGCCTCAAACATTGCCTGACAGGCAGGGGAGGGAGTGTGGTGGACGATCAGCAGCGTGGACACTCAGCGAGCCTGCCGGGAGTCCGCCGAAGCGTCAACTTGGGCCTAGGACGGGTTTGCAACGCGCTTCGGTGATGGATGGACTACGGTTCCGGGACACGCCGGTCGGGCTTCCCGACGCGGCACGTACGCCGGTAGGGTTGACGGTAAGTAGGTGCCCGCCAAGGCGGGGCCTGTCGCATCGTTGTCTGTTTGAGGCGCAGGTGTGAGCCCAACGGTGTGGCAGAACCGGGAGCGCTTGCTGTGGTGTCACAACTGAACATGGCTGTACAACGATGGTCCTCCGCGCTCACAGGAGGGCTTGATTGTTGTGGAGTGCCATGTCGGTTTGGTGGGTTGCTCTGATCGTGGGGGCGACGACGTTCTCGGGGCTCATCGCCAAGTGGATGGTGCTGCGGTTCTTGCACCGCGTCTATGAGCGCGGAGGCGCGCAGGACCTGAAGATCGCCGCTGAAGCGTTGCGCCGAACCCGCTCCTGGACTGTGGCTGAGAAGCTCACGCGGGGCAGAAACGCGATCCCACGCAGTCGTGACCAAGGTGAAGAATGATCCCTTGGTCTCCGGCGCCTGCAAAGCCGGAGACCAAGGACGTCTCAGGCTCCCAACAGTTCCGACACTGCCGTGCGCACCTCGGCCAAGCGGGTCTGGGCGGCAGAGCGTGCGGCGGGCAGATCACCAGAGACGGGTTCGACGACTTCCAGGTACGCCTTGAGCTTCGGCTCCGTACCGGACGGTCGGACCACGACACGCAGGCCTGGCCCGGTGAACCGGAGCACGTCAGCCTCGGGAAGCAGGTCTTCCGACGTGACCGAAACTCCGGCGATCTCGCCGGGCGGAGCGGACCGCAACTGCGCCATCAGGCGGCCGATCAGCGGCAACTCGGTGACACGCAAAGAAACCTGGTCAGTCAGGTGCACGCCATGCGCCACCGCCAACTCGTCGAGCACGTCGAGCAAGTTGCGGCCGGAAGCCTTCAAGGAAGCGGCGAGGTCGCAGGCCACCACGGCGGCCGAGATGCCGTCCTTGTCCCGGACATACGATGGGTCGACGCTGTTGCCGAGCGCTTCTTCGTATGCGAACACCAAGCCGTCGCCCGCGCGCACGAGCCATTTGAAGCCGGTCAGGGTCTCGGCATACCGGGCGCCGTAAGCGGAAGCGATCGAGCCGAGCAACGACGAAGAGACGATCGTCGTGGCCACCAGGGCATCCGGAGTGCCCAAAGTGGACAGGATGTAATTGCCTAGGAGCGCACCGGTTTCGTCGCCGCGAAGCATTCGCCATGTGCCGTTGTCACGCACACCCAGCGCACATCGGTCGGCATCCGGATCCAGAGCAATCGCTAGGTCGGCGCCAAGGGAATCAGCGGCCGCCAACAGCAGGTCCGAAGCGCCGGGCTCCTCCGGGTTCGGGAACGTCACGGTCGGGAATGCCGGATCCGGGTCGGCCTGGGCCGAAACCAGCGAGACATCCGTGAACCCGGCCAACCGCAAGGCTTCCAGGGCAGGCTGTCCGCCAACGCCGTGCATCGGCGTCAACACGACCTTCAGATCGCGGGAAACACCACGCGGCAAGGTGGCGGCACGAGCGAAGTACGCGTCGACGACATCCTGCCGAGTCTCCAAAGGAATCTCGGTCCGCGGAATGGACACGGCCGCGGGTGCGTCCCGGATCGCGGCTTCGATGAGCCGGTCGTCCGGTGGCACGATCTGCGTTCCGTCCGCGTCGTACAGCTTGTAACCGTTGTCCGCGGGCGGGTTGTGTGAAGCGGTGATCTGGATTCCGGCGACAGCACCAAGATGGCGTACGGCGAACGCGGTGATGGGCGTCGGTAGAGGACCATCAAGCTGGCAGACCTGGAAACCGGCGGCCGTCAGAACCGCGACCACGTCACGGAAGAAAGCCGCCGACCCGTTACGCGCGTCCCGGCCGACGACGACAAGGCCGCCTGCATGTCCCTTGTGGACAAGCCATGATGCGACCCCATAGGTCGTACGGACGACCACGGACCGGTTCATCCCGTTGATGCCCGCACGGACCGGACCGCGTAGGCCGGCTGTGCCGAACGTCAACGGGCCGGCCATCCGGTCTTCCAGTTCCACCAATGCTTCCGGCGCCCCGCCCATTGCCCGAGCAAGCACTTGCTGAAGCTCGGTGCGCGCGTCTGGGTCGACGTCGTCGGCGATCCAGCGGAAGGTCTTGTCCCGCAGCGTCGACGACAGGCTCACGCCCGGACCACCAGTTCGCGCAACAACTTGCCCATCTCGGTCGCCGCCTGGCGGCCCGCTTCGAGCACCTCGAGGTGGTTCAGCGGCTGCCCGGTCAGCCCGGCCGCCAGGTTGGTCACCATCGACAGGCCGAACACCTCCATCCCGGCCGCGCGCGCCGCGATCGCCTCGAGCACGGTCGACATGCCGACCAGGTCCGCCCCGATCGTCCGCAGCATCCGGATCTCCGCCGGCGTCTCGAAGTGCGGCCCCGGCAGCCCCGCGTAGACGCCTTCCTGCAGTGACGCGTCGATCCCGCGGGCCACGTCCCGCAGCCGCGACGAGTACAGGTCCGTCAGGTCGACGAACTCCGCGCCGACCAGCGGTGACGTGGCCGTCAGGTTCAGGTGGTCGCTGATCAGCACCGGCTGACCGACCCAGTAGCCCTCACGGATCCCGCCAGCCGCGTTGGTCAGCACGATCGTCCGGCACCCGGCCGCCGCCGCGGTGCGCACGCCGTGCACGACCTGGTGGACGGGGTGACCCTCGTAGCGGTGTGTGCGGCCGAGCATGAGCAGTACACGCTTGTCGCCGACCTCGACCGACCGGATGCTCCCGCCGTGCCCGGCCACCACCGGGGCGAGGAAACCGGGCAGTTCGGCCACCGGCACCTCGATCCCGTCCTGGCCGATCTCGTCGGCCGCGGGCTTCCAGCCGGAGCCGAGCACCACGGCGATGTCGTGCGTTTCCGAGCCGGTGCGCTCGGCCAACGCCGCGGCAGCCGACTGGGCGAGGATCTGTGGTTCTTGCTGTGTACCGGTCACGGGCCGGAGCCTACGTCAACTGGCAAACGCTCCTTTGTCGACTGGCGGACCACGAGGAACACCAGGAACCCGATGGGCGCGAACAGGATCGTCACCACGAGTATCGGCGCCATCACCAGTGGGTGGAGCCGCGAGCGGGCTTCGAGGTACATCCATCGCCCGACGAACAGGTCGAACGCGATGATGTGCGCCCACACCAACGTCGCGGCGCCACCGTCGGCCATCGCGTCCTGCAGCCCGGTCAGCGTCGGCCCGGTCACCAACGGCAGCACATCGCCCAGCCGCGGGATCGCGATCACCAGGTAGAGCACGGCAATCGGTGCGATGATCAGCGGCGAGCCGACGATCCGGCGGGTCCACGTCCACCCCGGCGCCAGGATCATCAACGCCCAGAACGGTGCGGCCAGGTAGAAGCTGAGCTGGAACAAGAACGACATCAGACCAGTGCCTTTCCCTTGGAGCGGACCGCCGAGGCCCAGGCGCCCGCGGAGCCGACCACCAGAACACCCAGCACACCCAGGGTGAGGCTGTCCGGGGCGATCAAAGACTGCCCACGCAACGCCTGCCAGAGCACCAGACCCAGCAGGCCGGCGTAGAAGATCCCGCCGATCAGCACCAGTCGCGTGCGGATCTGCTCGGCTTCGAACCGCCTGCGCAGGAACAACACCAGCAACGGAAGGACCTGCATGGCATGGATTCCGACGAAGTGCGGGATCCGCAGGTCGCCGCCGACCGTGCTCCAGCCGGTGATCGGCATGCCCGGTCCGCCGTCGGCGACGCCGACCGAGTGGCCGCCGATCATCGCCGGGTCGATGTCGTTGCGCAGCAGTTCCAGCTGCTCAGGGGTGGGCGGCGGCATGAAGAACGCCACGGCCATCCCGGCGAGCGCGATCACCATGCCGAGCCGGATCGCCCACATCATCGGCGCGTCGACCACTCGCTGGCGCAGCAACACGATCGCGACGACCACGTTGGACACCCACAGCACGATGATCGCGTAGGCCATCACGTCGAACAGCAGCGAGTCCAGACCAGGGGTGTTGTTGAAGTGGCTTGGCACGCCACGGATGGTCTGGCCGACGATGACCACCATCTCGACGGCCAGCATCACCGATGTGACAAGGCCCATCCACCAGGCGACCCGCTTTCCCTTCTGCAGCAGGGAAATCATCCAGGCCAGGGTGACCGCGTAGATCGCGATCGACACGGAGAACTTGAACGGCTTCTGCCAGATCGGGTCACCGATCAGGATGCGGTCGTCGAACACGAGCCCGCCGATCGACAGCACGAGCGTCGCCACGTTCAGCGCCGCAAGCAGGAGTAATGGCCGGTGCCACGTCCGGATTTCTTCTCTCAGCAACATCTCTGGTCCCCTCAGACGGATGTGGATAGTGAAACTATCCGCTATCGATAAGTACACTATCCATCCTGAAGGTGTTCTAAGCAAGCCCTTGGAGTCACGGATGCGGATGGCCGAGCTGAGCAGGCGGACCGGGGTACCGGTACCGACGATCAAGTACTACCTGCGTGAGGGCCTGCTGCTGCCCGGCGAACGGACCAGCCCCAACCAGGCCATCTACGACGAGACGCACATCCGCAGGCTGCGCATGATCAGGGCGTTGACCGAGGTCGGCGGCCTGTCGATCGCCAAGGTCAGGGACGTGCTGGACGCGGTCGACTCACCGGAGATCCCGTTCGAGGTGCTCGGCGCGGTGCAGCACAGCATCGAACCACCCAGCGGCGGCACGGGCAGCGAGTACTGGGAGACCGCCCGCGAGCGCGTCGCGAAACTGCTGCTCGACCGGGGCTGGCGGGCAAACGTCGACAGCCCGCCGGCGAAGACGCTGATCGCCGCACTGGCCTCGCTCTACGAACTCGGCCGCGAAGACCTCGCCGGCCTGCTCGAGCGGTACGCCCCGGTGGCCGAGAAGATCGCCGAGGTCGACGTGGCCGCTGTCACCAGGGACCGGGGCATTGAGGACACCATCGAAGGCGTGGTGATCGGGACGGTCCTCGGCGACGCGATGCTCGGCGCACTGCGCAGGCTCGCCCACCAGCACGCCACCGCCAGGGCGTTAGGCGTGCCGGAAAGCTACGACTACGAAAAAGGGTTACGGGGTGAGCACGAATGACGGCGCGATCTGGTCGAACAGCGCGCCCTTGCCGGTGTCTTCCTCCACCGTCGGCACCGTCAGGCTGACCACCCAGAGATCCGTGTCGGTCATCGGCAGCAGGTTGCTGTAGGTCGTGCGCCGCAGCGACCCGGCGTCCACGGTGTTGTACTTCCAGTACTGGCCGCTCTCCAGCTTGTTGCCGGACGACAGGATCAGCGGGTCGCTGGCCACGAAGGCGTCTTTCGGCCAGGTGCCCTGCACGGCGTCCTTGAACTGGTTGATCTTACGGGTGGGGTAGAAATCCGGGAACCGTTCGACGGTCAGCTCGTACTTCCCGTCCGGCGAGACGTAGTGCACGCGCGTGCTGACCGGCAGGTTCTTCGGCTGCCGTTCCTCGACGAACATCTCCCAGCCCGGCGGGACCTTGATGGAGAACGTGCCGCCCGTGGCGCCCCGCAGTGTCGCCGCGTCGCCGGTGCGGACCACGAAGGCGCCGGCGGGCGTTGACGGCGGCGGTTGCACGACAGGCTGCTCGATCAGCGTCGGTTTGGTTGGCAGCAAAGGCTTTCCACCCGCGTACCTGGCAGCGGCGAATCCGCCGCCCGCCGCGGCGAAGAACAGCACGACGGCGGCGGCGTAGACGAGCGGGCGCGGCACGCCCCGCCGGACCCGGACCGGCGGCGGCTCTTCGTCCAGCAACGGGTACGACGAAGAAGAAGGCGTGAACGGCAGCGGACCGGGGTCGTCGGCCAGCGACGGCCCGGTGGAGCCGGCCTCCGGTTCCGGTTGGGCCACGGCGTCCGTGACCGGCTCGGGTTCCGGTTGTTTCGGCGACGGGATGAAGCTCTTCTCGGCCTCGGTGATGTCCTCGAGCGTGAACGGCGACGTGCCCGGCTCGGGCAGCAGGCCGTACATCCGCCTGCGCACCTCCGCCAACGTCATCCGGCTGGTCGGGTCCTTGACCATCAGGCCGCTGACGATCTTGGCCATCGGGCCGGTCTCGGTGGGCTGTGGCACGTCACCGTTGACGACCTCGAGCAACGTGGCGATGACGTCACCTTCGGGGTCGTACGGCGCGTGGCCCTCGATGGTCGCGAACAGTGTCGCGCCGAGGCTCCACAGGTCGGCGTTGTTGGTCACCTCGCCGCCGGACGCCACTTCAGGGGCGATGTACGCGGGCGAGCCGAGCGTGATCCCCGTCTTGGTCAGCGTGTTCTCGGAGATGTTGCGGGCGATGCCGAAGTCGGCGAGTTTGATCCGGCCGTCCGTGGCGATCAGGACGTTCGCCGGTTTGACGTCACGGTGTGTGATCCCCGCCTGGTGGGCAGCCTGCAACGCGGCAGCGACGGCGTCAGCAATCGCCGCGGCCTGGGTTGTGTCCAGTGGACCGTGCGTGCGAAGCAGATGCGCGAGACTGCTGCCCGGCACAAGCTCCATCACCACATAGGGGTCGCCGTTCTCATGCGCGATGTCATGCAGCGTGACAACGTTCGGATGCGACAGCACGCCGATCGCGCGCGCCTCTCGTAACGTCCGTTCGCGCACTTCATCGGCCTGCCCCTGCGGCATACCCGGCGGTAGCCTGACCTCTTTGACCGCCACCGGCCGGTGCAGGAACTCGTCATAGGCACGCCAAACCGTGCCCATCGAGCCATGTCCGATCACGCTGACCAGGCGGTAGCGGCCCGCGATGACTCGCGTCGCCGTCTCTGCCTCGGTCTCGGACACCACGTCCCCCATTGTGCCCAAACCGTTCCTATCGACTGAGTGGGAGTAGGTACTGGTGCTCAGCCGGACGCCCCGAACGGTCTTGGGAGTCCTGGTCGCCCGCTTTCGGTCCACCTCCGGGCTGCACGGATCGGGTCCGTGGTCCGTGTTGGTGGGGTCGGGCTTCCTCATGTCCTCGGATGCCCGATGGGGCCTGGGCGGTCCGATGCCCGCGGCGATCGCTCTGGTCGTCGCGGGGCGGTGCCGTCCGTCGCCTGATCGGGTGCCCAAGGGCGCGTCTGCCGATCGCCACTGCAGCGGCCTCATGGCGAGTCGTTGTGCGGCGGGCCGTGCACAGTGGCTTCTGCCAGTGCTGCGCGCCCCATGTGCTGGTGTAAGCCGGGTCGACCGCGATCACGGTCAAACCGTATCGTGCCGCCATCCCAACAAGGCGGTTCCGCAGCCTGCGGGTCGGAAACTGCGAAATCAGGCGGCGAAACCGAGTGTTGCGGCCGTGCTTCTCCCGGGTTTTCTCCCGGTCGAAGTTCAAGTCCTCGATTGCGACAGCCGGTTCACCGGTACTGGTGGCCCAGTGCAGCAGACGGGTCAGTGCATGCCGGATCTGTGCGTCGCGGTGATCCGCCGTACCGGACAACTCATAGTCGAACCGGCGGGGTTGACCCACTGGGTTGCCGTGCCGATCCAGCCGCCACGCGGCCAAATGATCTTCGTTGGCGTCAACACCGACCGCGCCATCTGCGATTGCCACTCGCAGCGGCGTGCTTACGGTCGGCGGGCGGTGCCACGCGGCGGTGATGTACCAGCGCCCCCGAACCACGTCCTCGTGGATGCGGTAGGCGACAGCTTGGTTCGTTTCGACCCGGTTGTGCCACTCAAGTTCGCGATACGAGAACGTCACCGGGGCACCGAGCACGTACCGGCCATGCCGTGCGTTGGCCAGACCGACCAAGGGCGTCGGCAGCTTGAGGCTGACCTCGCCGTCTGGAGTGATGCGGATGGTCTCGTTACCGAACCGTTTGCCGGACTCGCCATCGGCTTGCAGAAACCGGCGCGCGGACTTCCACCGACGCCGCCACTCCGGTTCGGTGAGCCCGGCAGCATCGAGATTGTGCCGAGTGGTCAGCAGGCTTCTGCCCCCGCGCACCACATCCACAATGCCCGCGTCACGCTTCGGGTAAAGAGCGGCCACACGGTCCTGAAGCACGTGCAGGCGCCGTGTCTTGGCAAACCACTCCCGTCTCGACCGATAACCACCAGGCGTGTTCTTTGTGCCCTGCTGGCCCACTGGAAGCGACAAGCGACGGGTGATCATCCTGATCCCCGCTTCCAGCCTCTGGATGTGTGCGAACTGCGCGCGGTGTGCTGACGCCCATTGATCATGTGTGGACTTGGTGATGCTGCCCGCCCATCGCGACGACGAGTGTTCGGTCAAACCGCGCTTCCGCGTGGCCCATTGGTCGCTGTCGTGTTCCAAGCCCGCTGCGCAACGAACCTTCAAATCGCTGGCTGCGAGTGATCCCAGGTGATCACCTACCAGCCGAAGCACTGCCTCGTCCTGCGCGGTGAGCTGCTTCAACCGAGTGCGGACAGCGACGGCAGCCGGTCCAGGAGCCACCCATGGAGGCGTGATCACGCGCTTCGCTCCACTCGCTGCCACAGTGTGTGATCGTATCGAACACATGAACGACAAGCTGTTAGTGGCGCGCCACCCCTATCCATGCCCCTGAGATGGTCCGAGTCACAGTTCGGCCTCAGATCGCTTTACTAGCATCGCAAGGTATGAGCAAGGCGCACGAGCAGGAGCTCGTCCTCGCCGCGCAGTTCCCCACGCCCCAGCGCGAGCAGTGGCAGGAGCTGATCGCGGGTGTGCTGCGCAAGTCCGGACGGGTGCCTGCGGACTTCGACGGCGACGCTGCCGAGAAGATCGCGACGAAGACCTATGACGACATCCTTGTCCAACCGCTGTATACACGCACAGACGTCGCACCTGCAGCAGGCATGCCGGGATTGCCGCCGTTCGTCCGCGGCAGCCGCCCGGAGGGAGCCGTCGCGACCGGGTGGGACGTGCGGCAACGGCACGTCTTCGCCGATCCCGCGGCGGCCAGGAAGGCGGTTCTGGCCGACCTTGAGCACGGCGTGACGTCGTTGTGGCTGGTTGTCGGGGACGCGGGCCTGCCCATCGCGGCTCTGCCGGATGTGCTCGACGAGATCTACCTCGACTTGGCGCCGGTCGTCCTCGACGCGGGCGCAGACTTCCTGGCGGCGGCGGATGCCCTGCTCGAAGTGCATTCCGACAAGGCGATCCCGGCCAGCGAGGTGCGTGGCAACCTCGGTGCCGACCCGCTCGGTCTGCGCGCCAGGACCGGCTCCGCACAGGACTTCGACGGCGCGATCCAGTTGGCAGTACGGGTGTCCGGTGATTTCCCAGAGCTGCGCACTTTGGTGGCCGACGCGCTGCCGTATCACCAGGCGGGTGGGTCGGACGCGCAGGAACTCGGGCTGTCCATCGCGACCGGAGTGGCGTACCTGCGTGCGTTGACCGACGCGGGCCTGACCGTCGAGCAGGCGGCCAATCAGGTGGAGTTCCGGTACTCGGCGACTGCCGACCAGTTCAGCACCATCGCGAAGTTCCGGGCCGCGCGGCGCCTGTGGGCGCGCGTGCTCGAGGTTTCCGGCGCGCCGGCCGTTCCGCAGCGCCAGCATGCGGTCACCTCGCCGGTGATGATGACCCGTCGCGACCCCTGGGTGAACATGCTCCGGACCACCTTGGCGTGCTTCGGCGCCGGTGTCGGTGGTGCGGACGCCGTGACGGTTCTTCCCTTTGACGCGGCGATCGGTTTGCCCGACGACTTCGCCCGGCGGATCGCTCGCAACACCCACGCCGTCCTGCTCGAAGAGTCCAAAGTGGCCGGTGTGATCGACCCGGCCGGTGGCTCGTACTACGTCGAGCGGCTGACCGACGACCTGGCGAACGCCGGATGGGCGTTCTTCCAGTCGATCGAGGCCGCGGGCGGGCTGGTGGCCGCGCTGGAGTCCGGGCTGGTCGAACAACGGCTCGGCGAGACGTGGGCGAAGCGCTCGAAGAACCTGGCGCGCCGCAAGGATCCGCTCACCGGCATCAGCGAATTCCCGAACCTCACCGAGAAACTCCCGGTGCGCGAGCCGGCTCCGGCAGGCCCGTCGGGCGGGTTGCCGCAGGTCCGGTTGGCGGAGGCGTACGAAGAACTGCGCGACCTCTCCGACGCGCAGCCACGACGCCCGAAGGTCTTCCTCGCCACGCTCGGCCCGGTTGCCGCGCACACCGTACGCGGCAGCTTCGCGGCCAACCTGTTCCAAGCGGGCGGGATCGAAACGCCGAACGCGGGCGCGACGACCACCGCTACCGAGGTCGCGGACGCTTTCGCCGCGAGCGGCGCGCAGATCGCGTGCATCTGCGGCTCGGACAAGCTCTACGAGGAGCGCGCGGCGGACGTGGTGCAGGCGTTGCGTGCCGCGGGAGCGGTCAAGATCCTCCTCGCGGGCAAGGGCGACTACGACGGCGTCGACGGCTACGTCCACATTGGCTGTGACGTGCTCGCCGTGCTGCGGGATACCCTGAAGACGTTGGGAGTGGGAGCATGACGATCCCCGATTTCACGAACGTCTCGCTGGGCGAGCCGTCCGGCGCCGGTGTCGCCGAGTGGCAGGCCGCGCTGGCCGAAGCCACTGGCAAGGGCGCGGACGCGCTGGTGTGGGAGACCCCGGAAGGCATCGGGATCAAGCCCGTCTACACCGGCGA
Source organism: Kibdelosporangium aridum (assembly GCF_900176515.1). Taxonomy (GTDB): domain Bacteria; phylum Actinomycetota; class Actinomycetes; order Mycobacteriales; family Pseudonocardiaceae; genus Kibdelosporangium; species Kibdelosporangium aridum. The sequence continues at coordinate 452,522 of NZ_FWXV01000002.1, read as the reverse complement.
GGACCTCGAAGGTCTCGACTTCCTGGACACCTATCCGGGGATCGCGCCGTTCCTGCGTGGCCCGTATCCGGCGATGTACGTGACCCAGCCGTGGACCATCCGCCAGTACGCGGGGTTCTCGACCGCCGAGGAGTCCAACGCCTTCTACCGCCGCAATCTCGCTGCAGGTCAGAAGGGCCTTTCGGTCGCGTTCGACCTGGCGACGCACCGCGGTTACGACTCCGACCACCCGCGCGTGACCGGTGACGTCGGCATGGCCGGTGTCGCAATCGACTCGATCTACGACATGCGGCAGCTGTTCGAGGGCATCCCGCTCGACCAGATGAGCGTGTCGATGACCATGAACGGCGCCGTGCTGCCGGTGCTGGCGTTGTACGTCGTCGCAGCGGAAGAACAAGGTGTGGCGCCAGAACAGCTGGCGGGGACCATCCAGAACGACATCCTCAAGGAGTTCATGGTCCGCAACACCTACATCTACCCGCCCGCGAACTCGATGCGGATCATCTCCGACATCTTCGCGTACACCTCGCAGCACATGCCGAAGTACAACTCGATCTCGATCTCCGGCTACCACATGCAGGAGGCGGGCGCGACGGCCGATCTGGAGCTGGCGTACACGCTGGCCGACGGCACCGAGTACATCCGCGCGGGGCTGGCGGCCGGCCTGGACATCGACAAGTTCGCGCCGCGGCTGTCGTTCTTCTGGGCGATCGGGATGAACTTCTTCATGGAGGTCGCCAAGCTGCGCGCGGCCCGGCTGCTGTGGTCCAAACTGGTCGCCCAGTTCGAGCCGAAGTCGCCGAAGTCGTTGTCCCTGCGGACACACAGCCAGACTTCCGGCTGGTCACTGACTGCTCAGGACGTCTACAACAACGTCGTGCGCACGTGCGTCGAGGCGATGGCCGCGACCCAAGGCCATACGCAGTCCTTGCACACCAACGCTTTGGACGAGGCGCTCGCGCTGCCGACCGACTTCTCCGCCCGGATCGCCCGCAACACACAGCTTGTGCTGCAACAGGAATCCGGGACCACGCGGGTCATCGACCCCTGGGGAGGCAGTGCGTTCGTCGAACGCCTGACCTACGAGCTGGCCCGCAAGGCTTGGGGGCACATCGCCGAGGTCGAAGCCGCGGGCGGGATGGCCAAGGCGATCGACGCCGGCATCCCGAAGCTGCGCATCGAGGAGGCCGCGGCCCGCACGCAGGCCCGGATCGACTCCGGCCGTCAGCCGGTGATCGGCGTGAACAAGTACCGGCTGGACACCGAAGAGCAGATCGACGTGCTCAAAGTGGACAATGCCGGTGTGCGGGCGCAGCAGCTGGCCAAACTGGAGCGGCTGCGCGCCGAACGTGACTCCGGCGCCGTCGAGGATGCGTTGCGGCGCTTGGAATCCGCGGCTGCGGGCAACGGCAACCTGCTGGAAGTCGCGATCGACGCGGCCCGTGCGAAGGCGACGGTCGGTGAGATCTCCGGTGCGCTGGAGAAGGTCTGGGGCCGTCACTCGGGCCAGATCCGTACGATTTCCGGGGTCTACCGCGAGGAGGTCGGAACCGGCGTGTCCAACGTAGACTCCGCGCGCCAGGTCGTCGACGAGTTCGCTGAGGCCGAAGGGCGCAGGCCGCGAATCCTGGTCGCCAAGATGGGCCAGGACGGCCACGACCGCGGCCAGAAGGTGATCGCGACCGCCTTCGCCGACCTTGGCTTCGACGTCGACGTCGGCCCGCTGTTCCAGACCCCGGCCGAGGTCGCCCGCCAGGCGATCGAGGCGGACGTGCACGTCGTCGGCGTGTCGTCGCTGGCCGCCGGGCACCTCACCCTGGTGCCCGCGTTGCGCAAGGAACTGGCCGAACACGGCAGGCCGGACATCATGGTCGTGGTCGGTGGCGTGATCCCGCCGCAGGACTTCGACGCCCTCTACGAGGCGGGTGCCGCGGCGATCTTCCCGCCGGGGACCGTGATCGCTGACGCCGTTGTCGATCTGCTCGGCAAGCTGCGGGTACAACTCGGGCATGACTGACTTCGTCCGCGGCGTGCTGGCCGGCGAGCGGGCCGTCCTGTCCAGGGCGATCACGCTCGTCGAGTCGACGCGCGCCGACCACCGGCAGCAGGCACAGGAGATGCTGGTCGAGTTGCTGCCGCACGCGGGCGGCGCGCACCGGGTCGGCATCACCGGCGTGCCGGGAGTCGGCAAGTCGACGTTCATCGACATGCTCGGCACCCGGTTGACCGAGGCAGGGCATCGGGTCGCGGTGCTGGCGGTCGACCCGTCGTCCAGCCGGACCGGCGGCAGCATCCTCGGTGACAAGACACGGATGGCCCGGCTCGCGGTCGACCCGAACGCGTTCATCCGGCCGTCGCCGACGTCCGGCACGCTCGGCGGTGTCGCGCGGGCAACCCGCGAGACGATCGTGCTGATGGAAGCGGCGGGCTACGACATCGTGCTCGTCGAGACCGTCGGCGTCGGGCAGTCCGAGATCACCGTGGCCGGGATGGTCGACTGCTTCCTGTTCCTGACGTTGGCCAGGACCGGTGACCAGCTGCAGGGCATCAAGAAGGGCGTGCTGGAGCTCGCTGACGTCGTAGCTGTCAACAAGGCCGACGGGGACCACGAGAAGGAAGCGCGCCGAGCGGCTCGTGAACTGTCCGGCGCCATGCGGCTGTTGCGCAGCGGTGACGAGCTGTGGACGCCGCCCGTGCTGACCTGCAGCGGCCTGACCGGTGCCGGGCTCGACGAGCTGTGGAACGAGGTCAACCGGCACCACCAGACCCTGGACCAGGCCGGTGAACTGGCCGCCAAACGCCGTCAGCAGCAGGTCGACTGGACCTGGGCGATGGTCCGCGACACGCTGATGACCCGATTGCGTGACCACGCCGAAGTCCGCTCGATCGCTCTTGAGCTGGAACGGGACGTCCGCGACGGGCGGCTGACCCCGACGCTGGCCGCCGAGCGGATCCTCAAAGCGTTCGGCGTGCGATAACCTCGAAACATGATGCGAGCTGTGGTCGCGTGTGTGCTCGTTGTGCTGTTTTCCCTGCCCGTAGGGGTAGCAACGGCTGCACCCGCGCAACTGGCTCCGTATGCCCAGCAGACCGCTACCGCGCCGCCTGGGCCGTCCATCGCTCCGCAGCCGACCGCGGAAGAGGCGGCCAGTTCGCGGCAGCGCCTGGTGATCGGCATCGCCGCTGTTCTGCTGCTGGGCATCGTGATCGTCGGCCACCGGGCCAGGCGCAAGCGCGCCAAGAAGAAAGCCTGATGATCTCGCTTCGGTCTGACTGAAATCCGGTCAACCGTTTGGCGCAGCGGCGCTACCGGCGACCGGTTTGATCATCTGGTTCCCCACTCGCGCTCGAGCACGATGGTGCAGGATGGTGGCCGAGTGACACTTATGTTGCGCCGACCGTGCACGATGTTCACTCAAGAACCTGAAGCTCGACCCCGGTACCACTGGTTCATTGGTTTGTTCCGTGGTGCTGCCGCGGAGGTGCGGCATGACTGTTCTGGACTCGCACGCCCAGGAGGGCGATCCTGACGTGCTACTGACCGACTCCGGCGTCAGTATGCCCACTGTGGAGGACATGGGCGCCGGTCGCGGCCCGTCCTGGTTGGACGGTTGGCTGGCAGGCAGCATCGGCGACATCGTCGCCTGGTACCGCCACATCCACGCGCACCCGGAGTTGTCCAGGCAGGAGTTCCAGACCACACAACTGCTCGCCACCATGCTGGCGTCAGCGGGACTGCAGCCGATCATCGGTCCAACTGGAACGGGGTTGATCTGCGACGTCGGCACCGGCGACCGGTGTGTCGCGCTGCGCGCCGACATCGACGCTTTGCCGCTGCAGGAGGCAACTGGACTGCCGTTCTCGTCCAGGGTGGACGGCGTAGCGCATTCGTGCGGACACGATGCGCACACGACCATCCTGTTGGCCGCGGGCCTCGCGCTGGCGTCCGCGCCCGAGTTGCCCGGCCGCGTCCGGCTGATTTTCCAGCCAGCCGAGGAGGTCATGCCCGGCGGTGCGCTCGACATGATCGAAGCGGGTGCGCTGAAGGGCGTCGAGCGGATCTTCGGGCTGCACTGCGACCCGCGTGTCGAGGTCGGCCGGGTCGGTACCCGCGTGGGGGCGATCACCTCCGCGACGGACCTGCTCGAGCTGAGGCTGACCTCCCCGGGCGGCCACACTTCCCGTCCCCACTTGACTGCCGACCTGGTGCACGCCCTGGGCACGGTCATCACAGGCCTGCCCGCGCTGCTGTCCCGGCGTGTCGACCCCCGTTCCGGCACCGTCCTGGTGTGGGGCGCCGTGCACGCCGGCGAGGCGCCCAACGCCGTGCCTGAGGAAGGCCTGCTGCGGGGCACTTTGCGTACCGGCGACCACGAGGTCTGGGAGGATTTGGAGCCGCTGGTCGCAGGGCTCGTGCAGTCCCTGGTGACGCCGCTGGGCGTCGGTTACGAGCTGCACCACCGCCGTGGCGTGCCGCCGGTCGTCAACGACAGCGAAAGCACGGCCATCCTGCGCGCGGGCATCGAGTCGGCCCTGGGCGGCGACGCCCTCGCGGGCACCAAGCAGTCGTCCGGCGGCGAGGACTTCGGCTGGTACCTCGAGCACGTGCCAGGCTCCTTCGCGCGCCTTGGAGTGTGGCCTGGGGATGGTGTGATGAGAGACCTCCACCAGCCGACATTCCAGCTGGATGAGCGGGCTTTGTTGACCGGCGTCCGAGTGATGGTGCACACGGCGTTGACGTCACTGGCGGCCTAGTTATCCACAGGCGGTTTTCGTCGGTCTAGCGAATCGGTCATGCCTCCCGAGAAAGTGGAAGCATGACCGATTTGCTCATCCGGGCCACAGCAGCCCTGCACAACGCCGGACCTGACGCAGTCCTCACCCACCACACCGCGCTGGCTCTCTATGGCTGCCAGGCGGCCGATCAGCACGTCGTGCACATCCTTGTCCCCAACCGACGCCGAGTCCGCTCCCGTCCTGGAGTCGACGTGCACCACGGCAGGTTCGCCCGCGGTGACGTGGAGAACCTCTACGGGCTTCGAGTTCTCGCGCTCGATCACGCGCTCGCGCAAGTGCTGTGCCGGGAGTCGTCCGCGGTCGCGCTCGCGTGCTTCGAGCAGGCCGTCGAGAGATACCCGCCGGACCACCGCGGGCTCTTCGCCGAACGCATCGGCAGATGTATCCGGGCCCGCCCCGATCCCCGGGGCCAGCGAAAGGCCCTGTTGCTGCTCAGATCGTGCTACCGCCTTGTCGGCTAGGGACCGATCCCTTGGCAGGGCCTGATCCGCAGGTCGGCCACGTAGTCAGCGGGCGCGCCCGCGGCCTCGGCCGCGTCGGCGACCACACCCAGGTATCTCGCGGAAGGGAGACCGCCCTCGTAGGCATCCAGAACGTAGAGCCAGGCGACGACCGAGCCTTCCAACGTCTGCACCCGCAGCCGGATCTTCCGGTACAGGCCCAGCGCGCCCTCCCAGCGGTCCAGCCGGGATTCGTCGCGGGGGCTGACGTCGTAGAGCACGCAGAACACCTGCGACTCGGGGTCCTCGACGATGGTGGCGAGTGCGCCCTCCCAGCCGAGGTCCTCGCCTCCGAAGGTCAAGCGCCAGCCCACGAGCCACCCGGTACCCGCCATCGGCGAGTAGGGCGCTCGCTCGAGCATCTGGCTGGGATCCATGTTGGACCCGTACGCGGCATAGAGCGGCACGACGGACAGCGTAGCGACCCGACACATCCCGCGACGGGATGCGCCTCGGGGAGTCGCCTGATCAAGGTAGGCCGCATGCCCAGCACTGAAGCGAAAGGAGGAACCTCACCCATGCTCAGGTCGACCGCTTTACAACCGACGGCCTGGCACGTTGTGGCTGGCCAAACCTAGCGACGCGCGGTGACGAGCCACGCGCGTGAGTCGAACCACACGCCGTCACTGGTGGTGTGCGCGGCCATGGTGGAATGCAGCCGGTCGAACGCCTGCTTGGTCTCCTCGGAGTCGAGTCGCGTGAGCAGATCGCTCGCCATCTCCAGCACCTGTACGGCCTCGACGGCAGCGTCGGGATCGGCGCCGTAGTAGACAGGTTCGCGCACTTCGGTGACGTTCACCTCGGTGAACCCGGCGGCGGTCAGAACGCCGTCCACAGTGGCTGGGTCTGCGAATGAGAACGCGCCGGTAGCCGGTGGCAGGGCATCGCTTCCGAACGCCCGGTGTATCTCGGCCGCCCACTCCTGTTGGCCGCTGTCCTGCCAGACCAGCTGGACGAGGCGTGCGCCTGGCCGCAACGCGCGGCCGATGTTGGCGAACGCCTCGACCGGGTCACTGAAGAACATCGTGCCGAACCGGCTGACTCCGAGCGTGAAGTGCGCCGGTGGGAATGGATGGACCTGCGCGTCCGCCTGCTCGAAGCGCACGTTGTGGAGGTTCTCGGCTTCGGCGAGCTGCCGGGCACGCGTCACCATCGCTGGGGAGACGTCAACGCCCAGCGCGCTGCCCCGGGTCGCGTGCCTGGCGGCCTCGCGGGTGGTCTGACCGGTGCCGCAACCGATGTCGAGGATGGTGTCGCCGGGGTGCACGTCGGTGGCCTCGACCAGGTGCCGGTAATAGCGGCTGAGCTCGGCGTCGTAGTCGAACATGCTGTTCGAAGGCGTTCCCATGCAGCCATCATCGGCCAGGAATCTCCCGCTGCGAGGCCTGAAGGAGATCAAGCGTACGGTTTAGGCTGCCGGCGGACAGCGGCTCGGGGACACCGTGGTTCCACGTCGCGGCTGGTACGGGCACGTACACGATCAGCGAGTCCACCGGCGATCGGCTTTACTGCCGGTGGGCTTTGGCTCAGCCAGACCACCGATCAAGGAACAGGGAGCAGGAAGTCCGTTGACCAGGATCGTGATCATGGGTGGCGGCGTCGGCGGATACGAGGCTGCGCTGGTCGCGGCCCAGCACGGCGCGGACGTGACGATTGTCGAGCGCGACGGCCTTGGCGGCGCGTGCGTGCTGTACGACTGCGTCCCGTCGAAGACGTTCATCGCGTCGGCCGGAGCCCGGTCGGCCTTCCGCAACGCCGATGAGCTGGGTATTCGCACCAACGGCTCGGACGCGGCGGTCGAGGTGCCTGTCGTGCACGGTCGGGTGCGCGGGTTGGCGCTGGCGCAGTCGGCGGATATCCGTGCGCGGTTGCAGCGCGAGGGTGTGCGGTTGATCGCGGGTTCGGCGCGGTTCGTGGACGAGCAGCCTGGCATGGCGGCGCACCTGATCGGCGTGACGCCGCACAACGGCGAGCCCGAGGTGCTCCCGGCGGACGTGACACTGATCGCAACGGGCGCGACCCCGCGCGTGCTGCCCGGTGCGGTGCCTGACGGTGAGCGGATCCTGGACTGGCGTCAGCTCTACGACTTGACCGAACTGCCCGAGCACTTGGTCGTGGTCGGCTCGGGTGTCACGGGCGCGGAGTTCGCTTCGGCGTACACCGAGATGGGCGTGAAGGTCAGCGTCGTCTCCAGCCGTGACCGCGTGCTGCCGCACGAAGACGCGGACGCCGCGGCTGTGCTTGAGGACGCCTTCGCTGAGCGCGGGACAACGCTGTACAAGCACGCGCGTGCCGAGAAGGTTGAGCGGGTGACCGATGGTGTCGTGGTGCACCTGCAGGACGGTCGCAAGATTGAAGCCAGTCATGCGCTGATGACGGTCGGTTCGACCCCGAACACCTCCGACATCGGCTTGGAAAAGGTCGGCATCGAACCAGGCCCTGGCGGTTTCATCTCCGTCGACCGCGTGTCGCGCACTGGCGTGCCAGGCGTGTACGCCGCAGGTGACTGCACCGGCGTGCTGATGCTGGCGTCGGTCGCGGGCATGCAGGGCCGGATCGCGATGTGGCACGCGCTGGGTGAAGGCGTCGCCCCGATCAGGCTGAAGACCGTCGCGGCGAACGTGTTCACACATCCGGAGATCGCCACGGTCGGCATCAGCCAGCAGTCGATCGACGCGGGCGAAGTGCCCGCCCGCACGATCATGCTGCCGCTCGCCACCAACGCACGAGCCAAGATGGAAGGCCTGCGCCGCGGCTTCGTGAAACTGTTCTGTCGTCCGGCCACCGGTGTGGTCATCGGCGGCGTGGTGGTCGCACCCTCGGCGAGCGAACTCATCCTGCCGATCGCGATCGCAGTGCAGAACCAGCTCACCGTCGAGCACCTCGCGCTGACGTTCTCGGTCTATCCCTCACTGTCCGGTTCGATCACTGAAGCGGGCAGGCGCCTGATGCGCCACGACGACCTGGACTAGAACGAGTAGCGGCAGAACGCCGCGTGCCTCTGATCACCTTCGCCGTGCGGCGCCGCGCCGCACGGCGAAGCTGTATTCGCCCCTCACTGCCCGGCCCCATTACCGAGGTGGGCATGGCCGGGATCGAGCGAACCCTCGCGCTGCGCCGCACTGGAAGGTCCGCGACCGGGTCCACCTTCGAGTTCGTGACTCTGCCGGAGACCCCGGTTGGGTTGCTCGCAGCGACGTCTGTGACGGGCAGCCCACCCACTGCCCCGCGCCATCACCTCTGCACCGAAACCCGCCCTGGACGCCAACCGGCTTCCTTGACTCGATCCGCGCACCGTCAAGCAGCCTCCCAAGGAGGCCCGCGCCGGGACATGGCTCTGGAAGGTGCTTGGCGAATCCCTTGAACTCGAGGATGCCGCACCGCAGGCGACGTAACCGTGTCGAATGTGGGTGCCGCTGTGGCGACGGAGTTCGGCGGCATCGCGTTCTCCAGCCACGCCCGGGTGCCGCTTCACTGCCAGGGAGCCAGTTGTGTTCGCTTGCCGTGGCAGGGCTTCTGCCTGGGCATTTTCGCTGGTTGCCCGGCTTGTGTTGGGGAGCGGGAAAAAAACTTCGAAACTCGGGGCAACCTGGAGATCGACTTGGGCGTGCTTGGTGCGAAGGCATGAACCCGCCTGAACTGATGAAAGGTCTCCGATGCGTATTCGCTCCACTGTGGCCGGTCTGGCTCTCGGCGCAGGTGTCTTGTTCCTCGGCGCGCCGATTGCCATGGCGGACAACGCCCAGCCGGCCCCGCCGACGTCGACTCAGGTCACTGAGCGGCCGTCGCCCGCCCCGCCGACCACCACTCGGACGACCGCCCCGCCGACCAGCCGGCCTGCGACTTTGCCGCCAGCGCCGTCTGAGCGGCCTGCCGTCGTCAAGCCTGTTGGCGCACCGGAAACCGGTGGCGGCATGGACGAGTCGTCGAGCCCGGCCGGTGCGCTGGCCATCGGCGGAATCGCACTGGTCGTCCTCGCGGCCGGTGGGTCGGTGATCTACCGCCGCACGCGCAAGCAGGGCTGATCGCGGATGCGCAAATGGCTTGGTGGCGCGGTTCTCGTCCTTGTCCTCGCCGGGTGTAGCGGTCAGGGGGAGGAGCCGGCGGCAGGCGGCAGTCAAGCTCCACTGTCCACAGTGGAGAACCAGGCTGCCCCGCCGCCGGCCAAGGGCGTGACGTCGCTGCCGGCCTCGACACCGACCGAGATCTCCATTCCGAAGATCGGCGCGCGCTCGTCGCTGGTCCCGCTCGGCCTGAACCCCGACCAGACCATCCAGGTCCCGCCGGTCGATCAGCCGATGCAAGCGGGCTGGTACGGCAAGGCGCCGACACCGGGTGAGGTCGGCCCCGCGATCATCCTCGGTCACGTCGACGGGAACAAGAAACCCGGGATCTTCTTCCGTCTCAAGGAGATGGCCGTCGGTGACGAGGTGTCCGTGTCCAGGCAGGACGGGACGACCGCGCTGTTCAAGGTCACTCACGTCGAGCAGATCGCGAAGAAGGAGTTCCCGACCGACAAGGTCTACGGCGACACCCAAGGCGCGGAACTGCGGCTGATCACCTGCGGTGGCACGTTCGACCACGCAGCCCACAGCTACAAGGACAACATCATCGTCTATGCGACCTTGGTGCCTCCTATGTCCTAAGTAGAGGGTGTGCGGTGATTTGGTGTGGGGCCCCACACCAAATCACGCTTGCTCGGCTACGAAAGCGTGGGCGGGCCCTGGTCGACTCGCCTGCGGATCGCGTCGGCGTTGTCGAGTAACTCGCCGAACGGCATGCGCTCGTCCCACCACGTCACGCCCGCTTCGGCCAACTGCTGAACAACCGGCCAAGCACCGTCCGGGCTCGAACCGCCGACCACGAAGTCGAACGGTTCGTCCTCCAGCCCTGCCTCGGCGCGCGCCGCTTGTAAGAACTTGCCCGCTGCGGTGACTTCGTCCAGTGGTGGCGGCTCCGCCTGCCATGCTCCGCTCATCATCGGAATGGCGCCATCCCACCGTGCCGCGCGTCGCATCGGCGGCAGGTTCGGCCAACGCCCGCCGACCCAGATCGGCACGCGTGGCCGTTGCACGGGTGTCGGCCGGAACGTCACATCCCGCACTGTCAGGTGCTTTCCTTCGTACGTCGTGCGTTCTCCTGACCACAAGCGATCCAGGACGGCTAATCCCTCGTCGAGGCGCTCGGCGAGCACTCGCTGGGACGTTGGTTCGCCGAAGGCGCCGTACTCGTTGTCAACCGGCTCGCCAAGTCCGACTCCCAGGACCATCCGGCCGCCGGTGAGCCGATCCAACGTGGTCACCTCGCGCGCCAGCTTTTGCGGGCGGCGGCGGGCGACCGGTGTGATCATCGTGCCGAGCCTGATCCGGCTGGTGACCATGGCCGCGGCGGTGAGCAGGATCCAGGGATCGGCGATCTCCCGGACCGGGCGTTTCTCATGCACCATGTGGTCCCACACGAACAACGCGTCCCATCCCGCGTGCTCGACCGCCTGGGCGAGGACGGCCACGGCCTCCGGGTCGGCGAAGTCGCCGAAGTTGGGGACGCTCACAGAGAATCGCATGCCTCACACCATGCACCCGACCACCGACAAAAATGTCAGACTGGCCGCATGACTGCCCGTACGCTGCTGATACTCCGCCACGCCAGCGCCGCGAACGAGCCAGGCATGGCCGACGTCGAGCGTCCGCTGACGCCGATCGGCCGCAAGGAGGCCACTCACGCCGGTCGTGAACTCGCGGCTCGGCGACCGGAACACGTGCTGTGCTCGCCGGCGTTGCGGACGCGGCAGACCTGGCAGCAGGTGAGCGCGGAGCTGCCGAGCCAGCCGAAGGTGGACTTCGAGCCGAGCCTCTACCTCGCGACGGTGGACACGTTGCGCGAGGTGATCTGGCAGACCGCCGACGACATCGGCACGTTGCTGCTGATCGGGCACAACCCGGCGGTGCACGAACTGGCCTGGATGCTGCTCGAAGAGCAAGCGCCGCAACACTTTCCGCCGGCCAGCTTGGCCGAGGTGACGTTCGACGGGGCCTGGACCCAGCTGTAGAACGACGCGCGAACCTCGCCGAGGTTGCTGAGAAATTCCCTTCAATTCTTTTGCCCGCTCCACGCAACTGGCCTGCCGTCGGCACGTCTTCATGAGTGCGAAAAGCAAACAGGGGCGAAGAAATTCGAGGGGAATCATCCAATGCGTAAGAACACGATTTTCGGTGCGACCGCACTCGGCATCACGGCCCTTTTCCTGACCGGGGGAATCGCGAACGCGGGTCAAAACCCGAAGATCTCGCTCAGCAAGAGCAAGGTCGTCGCGGGCGAGGAGATCAAGGTGAGCGGCTCCTGCCACATGGACATTTGGCTGAAGACGCCGCTGCACTCGGACGCGCTTGAAGCAGGCAGCGTGGTCAGCCGGGCGAGCCAGGACGTGCCTGACGTCAGCGGTGTCGCCAAGGTCAAGAAGAACGTCAAGCCCGGTACCTACACCGTGAGCTTCAAATGCGGTGACCTCGCGGCCGCTGCCAAGCTGACTGTGGTGTCCGCCGAGACGAAGACGCCGAAGCCGACAACCAGCACGCCGAAGCCCGCTCCGGCCAAGGAGGCTCAGGTCGCGGTGAAGCCGAAGGGTGCCGCGGACACCGGTGAGGGTGGTGTTGTCCAGGCTGCGCCGGTTCAGAATGAGTCGGGTCTGGGTGCGGGTGTGTATGTGTTGGGTGGTGTTGGTCTGTTGGCGGCTGGTGGTGCGGGTGCTTTCTTCTTGCGTCGTCGTTCGCGTGTCTGACATTTGAAGCTTGGGTGGCTTTGCCCTGGGGAGGGGGCAAGGCCACCTTTTTCTATGTCCGGCAAAGGGTTGCTTATGAAGTCCTGAAACTTTTCTGCGAACGTGGTGCAACCACCCGGCACTCGGCACGTCTTTATGGGTGAGAAAACGAAATCGACTCAATAATCTGGGGGAACCCGAAATGCGTAAGAACATTCTTTTCGGCGCGCTTGGTCTCGGTATCGCCGGTCTTTTCATGGCCGGTCCGATCGCGAACGCCGGTCAGCCCAACACCCTCACGCTGGACAAGAGCTCATACGTCGCGGGCGAAGAGGTCACGTTCGGCGGCAAGTGCCACATGAGTCCGTGGGTGAAGGACTACGTGAAGTCGCCGGTGCTCGCCGAGGGGCACATCGGCATCGACGGAACGCGGGAGGCGCCGCTCTTGACCGGCAAGGGCAAGATCAAGAAGGACGCGAAGCCCGGCACCTACACCGTCAGCTACGACTGCGGCCCGGAGAACGTCCGGGCGAAGCTGACCATCGTGTCGTCCGCCAAGCCCAAGCCGACAACCAGCAAGTCCACGCCGACGAAGGCCAAGGATGACGGTCAGGTCGCGGTGAAGCCGAAGGGCGCCGCGGACACTGGTGAGGGTGGTGTTGCCCAGGCTGCGCCGGTTCAGAATGAGTCCGGTCTGGGTGCGGGTGTGTATGCGTTGGGTGGTGGTGGTTTGCTGGCGGCTGGTGGTGCGGGTGCTTTCTTCTTGCGTCGCCGTTCGCGCGCCTGAAGATCGTTGAAGCGTAGGTGGCTTTGCCCTGGGAAGGGGCAAGGCCACCTTTTTGTATGTCCGGCAAAGGTTGCTCCGGAAGTTCTGAAATTTTCGCGAGAAACCGGTGCAACCATCCGGCACTCGGCACGTCTTTATGAGTGAGAAAAGGGAACAGAACTTCACCACTGGGGGAACCCGAAATGCGTAAGAAGACTTTCTTTGGCTCCGTTGCTCTGGGAATCGCGGGCTTGGTGCTGGCGGCGCCGCTGGCCAATGCCTCGGGCATCAAAGGATCGCTCGGTTTTGACAAGAACCCGGTGAAGCCCGGTGACTTCGTCGGCATGATCGGCGACTGCAACGCACCCGGATTCACCACGGAGAAGGTGCAGTCCCCGGTTCTCGAGCCTTTCGAGGTGTACCTCAAGGACGACGGTGTCGGCGGAATGACGCTCAACGGCTACGGCGAGGTCAAGAAGAACGCCAAACCGGGCACCTACCCGGTCTCCTACCAGTGCGGCACGGTCCGTGTGACCGCGAACCTCACTGTCATCGCAGGTGACAAGGCTCCGACGGCCACCGAGAAGCCGAAGCCCAAGCCCGCAACGCCGAAGACCGGTACGCCGAAGCCCGCTCCGGCCAAGGAGGCTCAGGTCGAGGTGAAGCCGAAGGGCGCGGCGGACACCGGCGAAGGCGGCGACGTGGTCGTCAACGCCGCGCCAGACGCGCAGGAATCGAATGTGGGGTGCGTACGCGTTGGGTGGAGCCGGTCTGCTGGCGGCTGGTGGCGCGGGTGCTTTCTTCTTGCGTCGTCGTTCGCGCGCCTGAAGATCCTGAAAGCGTAGGTGGCTTTGCCCTGGGGAGGGGCAAAGCCACCTTTTGTATGTCCGGCTCCGGAAGTCCTGAGATTTTCGCAAGAAATCAGTGCAACCGCTCGGTCTCCGGCACGTCTTACAGGGGGAAGGATCGGGGGACACGAAATGCGGAAATGGCTTGGTAGCGCGGTCGTCGCGTTGGCGTTGGTGCTGGGGGCATGTTCGGGGGAGCATGAAGCAACGCCGCCGCCGGTGAATTCTGTTCCGTCTCAGGGGACGCAGACAGACCAGGCGGTGACCGCGCTGCCGGCCTCGGTGCCGACCCAGATCTCGATTCCGAAGATCGGTGCGCAGTCCTCGTTGATCGCGCTCGGCTTGAACCCGGATCAGACGGTCGAAGTCCCGCCGGTGACGCAGCCGATGCAAGCGGGCTGGTACGACAAGGCGCCGACACCAGGGGAGCTTGGTCCCGCGATCATCCTCGGCCACGTCGACGGCAACCACAAACCGGGAATCTTCTACCGTCTCAAGGAAATGGCGGCAGGCGACGAGATCCTCGTGACCCGAACCGACGGAACGAAAGCGAAATTCCTCGTCGACCGCGTCAAGCAGGTGTCCAAGAGCGAGTTCCCGACCGACGAGGTCTACGGCGACACAACGAAACCGGAACTGCGGCTGATCACCTGCGGCGGAGTGTTCGACAAAGACGCCCGCAGCTACAAGGACAACATCATCGTGTTCGCCAGCCTGGTCCCCAGCACGACCTGAGCTGCCCCGGCGAACGTCCACACCACACAAACAGCCCCAAGACAGCCCCCGCCCATCCCAAGGGGGTGGGGACGCCCCGAGCGTCAATTTTACCGGGGGGATGGGAGCTGGGGTGGGGGATCAAGGGAGATGTCGGTGCGAACGGTCCGTTCGCACCGACATCACCTTTTCGGGCTACTTGCGGCGGGTCAGTCTGTCACCCAGTCGAAGGTCTTGGTGACGGCCTTCTTCCACTCCGCGTACAGGGATTCGCGCTTGGCTTCGTCCAAAGCGGGTTCCCATTGCTTGTCCTGTGCCCAGTTGTTGCGGATGTCGTCTTCTCCGGACCAGAAGCCGACCGCCAGGCCTGCGGCGTACGCGGCGCCCAGTGCGGTTGTCTCGGCGACCACCGGGCGGATCACCGGTACGTTCAGGATGTCCGCCTGGAACTGCATCAACAGTTCGTTGGCGACCATGCCGCCGTCGACCTTCAACGCTGTCAACGGTACGCCGGAGTCGGCGTTCATCGCGTCGATGACTTCGCGGGACTGGAATGCCGTTGCTTCAAGCACCGCGCGGGCCAAGTGTCCTTTGTTGACGAACCGGGTCAGGCCGACGATCGCGCCGCGGGCGTCGGAACGCCAGTACGGCGCGAACAATCCCGAGAACGCGGGCACGAAGTAGCAGCCGCCGTTGTCCTCGACCTGCCGGGCGTGTTCCTCGATCTCCGCCGCAGTGGTGATCATGCCTAGGTTGTCGCGGATCCACTGCACCAGGGAACCCGTTACGGCGATGGAGCCTTCGAGTGCGTAGACCGTGTCGTTTGATCCGATCTTGTAGCAGACCGTTGTCAACAGGCCGTTCTCGCTCATCACCTTTTCGGTTCCGGTGTTGAGCAGGACGAAGTTTCCTGTGCCGTAGGTGTTCTTGGCTTCACCCGGGGACAGGCAGGCCTGACCGAACGTCGCCGCCTGCTGGTCACCGAGGATTCCCGCGATCGGCACGCCCGCCAGCGCGCCCTTCTCCCGGACGTGGCCGTAGACCTCCGAAGAGGACTTGATCTCCGGCAGCATCGACAGCGGAATGCCCATCTCCGAGGCGATTTCCGCGTCCCACTGCAGTGTGTCCAGGTCCATCAGCATTGTGCGGGACGCGTTTGTCGGGTCCGTCACATGCACGCCGCCCTCGGGGCCGCCGGTCATGTTCCACAGCACCCACGTGTCCATGTTGCCGAACAGCAGTTCGCCGTTCTCCGCCCGCGAGCGTGCACCGTCCACATTGTCCAGAATCCAGCGGATCTTCGGGCCGGAGAAGTACGTCGCCAGCGGCAGGCCCGTCTTGGCGCGGTAACGCTCCTGGCCGTCGCCCAGCGCCCCCAGCTCGTTGACGATCTTGTCGGTGCGGGTGTCCTGCCAGACAATCGCGTTGTAGACCGGCTTCCCGGTCTTCTTGTCCCACACCACGGCGGTTTCGCGCTGGTTGGTGATCCCCACCGCCGCTATGTCCGAGACGTGCAGATCCGCCTTGGCGACCGCTCCGGCCGCCACTTCGCGGGTGTTGCGCCAGACCTCCTCCGGGTCGTGTTCGACCCACCCGGCCTTGGGGAAGATCTGCTCGTGTTCCTTCTGGTCGACCGAAACCACCCGGCCGTCATGACTGAAGATCATGCACCGGGTGGACGTTGTGCCCTGGTCGATCGCGGCCACGTACTGGGCCATGGTGAGCGTTCCTTTCCTAGACAGGCAGTACGAGGTACAGCAGACCTGCGAGCAGCGCGCCGATCAGCGGACCGACGACCGGCACCCACGAGTATCCCCAGTCTGCGCTGGCCTTGCCGCGAATCGGCAGCAGCGCGTACGCGATCCGTGGGCCCAGGTCACGCGCCGGGTTGATGGCGTAGCCAGTCGGGCCACCGAGCGACGTACCGATCACCAGCACGACGAACGCGACACCCGCGTATCCCAGCGCGGAGTTGCCGAACTGTGGCACGCCGTCGGCGCCGACCTTGATCGCCGGGCTCAGCAGGATCCAGCCGACGAGCACGAACGTGCCGATCACCTCGGTGATCGTGTTCCACAGTGGATTGCGCACGGTCGGCGCCGTGCAGAAGATCCCCCGGGTGTTCTCCGGCTCGGGATGGCTGTCGAACTGCAGTTTGTACGTCGCCCAGCACAGTGCCGCACCGATGATCGCGCCGACCATCTGCGCGAGGACGTAGATCGGGACGTCCGCCCACGACACCTTGTCGGTGATCGCGAGTCCCAGCGTGACCGCCGGGTTGAGGTGCGCCCCGCTCGGCGCGGCGATGCTCGCGCCGGTGAACACGGCGAACGCCCAGCCGATGTTCACGAAGAGGAATCCGGTGCCGCTACCGAGCGTGTCTCTCAAAACGGTGTTGGCCACCACGCCGTTGCCAAGCAGGATCAGTACGGCGGTACCCAGCATCTCCCAGACGAATATCTCGCCCGCGCCCATCGCCACCTCCAACGTTCGGCCACACGGACCTGGGCAGAGAAGCGAAGCCCCCAATGGCAACGCTGCCATACCCTCAGTGAGCAGCGACGTTAGTGCGCGCTAACACCGATGTCCATGATCCGAACGACGCAATCCTTCTCACGTGTCCGCACGGCGCGATCCTCCGCGGTTGGCGGTAGCGTGAGGGACGAGCAGTGCAATCGAGTCGGGCATGCAGTTGATTCGGCAGGGAGGCGTTACGTGGCCAGCCGGAAGCCAAGGCAGCCAGTCCGCACCATCGACCCGGTGACCGTCCCAGGCCGCCTGGGACCGGCCGAACGCGAGGATTCCTGGCGCAGGCTTGGTGAGGAAACGTTCGACCTGGTCGTGATCGGTGGCGGTGTGGTCGGCGCGGGTACCGCGCTGGACGCCGCGACACGTGGCCTGCGAGTGGCCCTTGTGGAGGCACGCGACCTGGCGTCGGGCACGTCGAGCCGGTCGTCGAAGTTGTTCCACGGCGGCTTGCGCTATCTGGAACAGCTCGAGTTCGGACTGGTCCGCGAGGCGCTGCGGGAACGGGAGCTGATGCTCACCAGGATCGCTCCGCACCTGGTGAAACCCGTCTCGTTCCTGTACCCGTTGACGCGCCGCGTCTGGGAGCGGCCGTACACCGCGGCCGGACTGTTCCTTTACGACACGATGGGTGGCGCGCGATCCGTTCCCGGTCAGAAACACCTGACCAGGGCAGGGGCACTACGCATGGTGCCCGCGTTGAAGCGCGACGCCCTCATCGGCGGCATCCGTTACTTCGACGCGCAGTCCGACGATGCGCGTCACACCATGACCGTGGCGAGGACAGCGGCCCACTATGGCGCCGTTGTGCGGACGTCCACGCAGGTCATCGGCATGGTCCGGGAAGCCGATCGGATTTCCGGCGTCCGCGTCCGTGACGTCGAGGACGGCCGCGAGACCGAGATCAAGGCCAACGCGGTGATCAACGCGACCGGTGTGTGGACCGACGAGCTGCAGCGCCTGTCCGGCAGCCGCGGCCGGTTCCGTGTACGGGCCAGCAAAGGTGTGCACATCGTGGTGCCGCGTGACCGGATCGTGTCGGAGTCCGGGCTGATCCTGCGCACAGAGAAATCAGTGCTGTTCGTGATCCCCTGGGGAAGTCACTGGATCGTGGGAACCACCGACACGGACTGGAACCTCGACCTGGCCCACCCGGCGGCGACCAAAGCCGACATCGACTACATCCTCGAGCACGTCAACACGGTGCTCGCGACGCCGTTGACGCAGGACGACATCGAAGGCGTCTACGCGGGACTGCGGCCGTTGCTGGCCGGGGAAAGCGAAGAGACCTCGAAGCTCTCCCGCGAACACGCCGTTGCCCGGGTCGCCCCGGGTTTCGTGGCGATCGCGGGTGGCAAGTACACGACCTACCGCGTGATGGCCGCGGACGCGGTGGACGCGGCCGCGGTCGATCTGCCTGGCCGGATTCAACCGTCCATTACGGACAAAGTGCCGCTGCTCGGCGCCGACGGCTACCACGCGCTGGTCAACCAGGCCGATCAGCTGGCCGCGAAGGCAGGCGTGCACCCCTATCGTGTGCGGCATCTGCTCAACCGGTACGGCTCGATGATCCACCAGCTGCTGGCGTTGGCGGAGAACCGGCCGGAGTTGCTCAAGCCGCTGACCGCCGCCCCGGACTACCTGCAGGTCGAGGTGGTGTACGCGACCAGCCACGAAGGCGCGCTGCACCTGGAGGACGTGCTGGCCCGGCGGACACGGATCTCCATCGAGTACGCCCACCGAGGCGTGGACGCGGCCGAGCAAGTGGCCGCGTTGATGGCCGAGATCCTCGGCTGGGACGAGGCGGCCATGAAGCGCGAGGTCGAGCTGTACACCGCGCGTGTGCAAGCCGAGCGCGACTCGCAAACCCAGCCGAATGACGAGGCAGCGGACGCGTTGCGGTCCAAGGCGCCCGAGGCCCGTGCGCAGATCACCGAGCCGGTCAGCTGAGGCCTCTGACGCTTTCGTTGTACAGCTCGGTCAGGTGCTGCAGGAGTCGTTTGTGGTCGGCGGGTGAGATGGTGGTCCACGCCTCCCCGCCGCCGGATTCCTTGCGCACCTGGAGGTAGCGCCCGGCTTCGGTGTCGAAGAAGCTGATCACCCGGGAGGTGCGGATCCGGCGGCCCCACTTGTCCCTGGCCGCGGCGCCGAACTGGCCTTGCTGGATCACGTCGCCGATCATCTCACGCAACGTCTCCGCGTCCTGCTGGCGCAAACCGTTGCGGCGCAACGCGGCCTCGAACTCCCTCGGTGCCTTCGCCTCCTGTGCCGCGTTCTCGAAATCCTTGGTGGGCAACGTGACTGAGTATCCCGGTCCGGCCTTTTCCTGCGGCAGCACGGACAACGCGTGCCTGGGCAACCCGTATCCGTCCGCGCGGCGGAAGATCAACCGGTCGCTTTCCTGAATCGCCAGCACACCTGCTTCGCCATCGGCTGCCGCGAGCAGACGGACACTTCGCCCCAGCCACAACCTCCCATCCACCTCGCGTTGTGGCCGGGAGATGAGGCGCAGCAGGCCGGCCAGCTGTGGGTCGAGGCTGATCCGCCTGCCCAGGCCCTTGGCTTCCAGCGACCGCCAGGCGCGGTCGACCAGTTGCGCCCGTTCTGTATTGGTCTGGCCTGGTGAGGGCACTTTCAGGATGAGTGGCATGTCGCCGAGGTCGAGGTGCTCCCACAGCACGTCGAACTCCAGCGGCGTCAGGGTGATCGGCTCGCCAAGGCCGCTCGCGTCAAGTCCGGTGTCGAACATCGTCATGGACGATACGGCCCGTTTCCGATCACGGGTGGGGGAACCTCGGCGTCGGCGCCTTCGACACGCTCAGTTATCTTGCCCACTTCACTCCAGTCACGCCTGCGTTTGGGAGGTTCGACTGCGTCATCGGCCCACCGAGAGGGATTCAACGGCTCACCGAGCCGTCTGGCCGTGGATCGTTCGGTGCCGCTGCCGGTTGTTGCAGCCGCTGGTGCGACTGGCGCGATCGGATGCGCGTCATAGGGAACGGGCGCACGGGCCGGTGTCCGCCGAATGGACGAACCGCGTTGCGGCGGAAGGGCAGCGGCCGTCGAACCACTGCTGTTGCCTAAGGACTCACCGCCGAATGGACGGGCTCGGACCTCAGGTTCATCCGTTACCAGGCCAAGGAATTCAGCAGAAGCAAGGGAAACCGTCTGTGCTGGGGCGGCCGCGACTGGCCCTGCCATGGCTGCGACAGACTCGGGCAACGACCCGATGGCGCCACGCTGACTGTCGTACTTGCCGATCGGAACTCCGGATGTGTCAACGATTTCGTCGAAACGGCTCAGGCCGCCAGTTGTCGCCGTGGTGTCGTTCTGATACGTCTGCATGACTTCGTGTGCCGTCCGTGCGGCTTCTGAAGTCGCTCGTTCGACCGGCTCATGATCGGTCTGCGCCGCCAGCAGCTGCGTGGCCGCCACGGCCGCCGGATCTGGCTGCAGAGAAAGGGTTTCACCAGGCTTCGGCATGGCCGCCCTGGCCTTGCTGATGTGATCGGCTTGCTGTTCCACGCTGGACTTCATGCTGCTGGCGTTCGCGCCGACCCGGCCGGCCCACGCTGCGACATCGCCGAGCTGCGCGAAGGCCGATGTGGCGGACGAACCCTGCCATTCGCCCTGCGCGTCGGCGATGACCTTGGTCAGATCCTGGTGGATCGTCGCGAACATCGAAGCCATGTCCGTCCACCGCTGCGCGGGCACCGCCGACGCGGAAGCCCCGGGACCACTGTGCAGCTGGGCGTACAACTCGGCATGGCTGAACCCACGCCACCGAGTGATGTCCTCGTACGTCATTGCCCGCTCCGCATTGTCGCGTCCTTGTCGTGCTCCGTCTGCTGATACTGCCCGGCGGACACGGAAAGCTTGGCGACGAGCGAGTCCAACGCCGCCCGGTAAACCTGAAGAGCTTGCAGCGCACTGGATTGCTCATCCAGGGCGCGCGCGTTGAACCGTTCGGCCGCGTACGCGCTGACCGAATCGCCCGCCCACGCAGTCACCCGCAGTTCGCCCTTCGCGAGCTCGATCTGCCGGTCCACCTTGGCCAACGCGTCCGCGAAGGCGGTGTGTAATCGGGGCAGGACCTGGGGGTCGAACTGGAATCCGTTCTCGGCCACGCCGTCACCCTCCCTGTCGACTCGCGAAGACCAACGTGCCCGTCTGCCAAGCGGTTCACGACGTTGGCGAAACCGCAACCCAATGGAGTAACCGAGTCCCGTCCAGCATGGTCTCGCCGACCAGCTTGAACCCGCACTTCTCCGCGACACGAAGGGAAGCGGTGTTGTCGGCGTCGTGCTGATACCCGATCTTCGCAAGACCGAGAGCACCGAACCCGAACCGGACAGCGGCGCCCAGAGCAGTGCTGGCCACCCCCCGACCTCGATGATCGGGATGAGTCCAGCACGCGGCCTGCGGATCACCCGAATCGAGCTCCCGCAGATCGACCTCACCCAGTAACGCCCCAGTCGTCGGCTCAGCGACAGCCCAGGAACACCGCACATCCCGCGCCCACTCATCGGCCCGACGCGCGACATAGGCACCGGCGTCCGCCAAATCCCCGATGCGGTAGTCCGACACCCACCGCTTCATCTCGGGATCCTCGAACGCACGAACGATCGCAGGCCGGTCGTCGAGCAGATCATCCGCCCGCAACGCACGCAGGTAGTACCCGCCTGCGTTGATCTCGATGGGCTCCATATCAAGAACGTTAGCGCGCCCCACCGACAATCCTGGTCGGCAGAACTCCCCACGCCGTCGGCCGCGCCTTGGGGCCGGTCTGGCGTAGCGATTGGGCAACAAAAGGCGGGATCGTCGGACCAGGCAGATAGGTTCACCAGGTGCGGCTGCCCTGGAGGAGCGCCCCTCGTGCGGCGTTGAGCAGTCCTGTGACCGTCATTGTGGGGGTGGTGACAGGGCTTGTCCTGGCGTTCGTGGCAGCGGCGACCGTCTTCTACACGTCGGCGTCGGGTTCCGCGGCGACTCAATACGCGGTCGACCACCGTTGCCGGACGGAAAACGGCGTCCAGCTGACGGTGTCCAACGCTGATGTGGTCGCTGACGACGCGAAGATCCGTCAGATCGCCCAGCGATATGGCGGCGAGGCGGCCAGGACCAGGACATACGTCACCCGCGGACCGCTCGACCCGGTGCGGTTGATCAGCCGCGACCGTGCGTTCGACCACGTTGAGGTGCTCAAAGGCGGCTCACGGGACGGGGTATGGCTGCCACACAACGTCGCCGACCAGTTCAAGCTGAACCCTGGCGACACGATCCAGCTCGCCGGCAGGCCTGTGCCAGTCGGTGCCGTGTATCGCAAAGTGGCCGACCCGGCGCCGGAGTTCTGGTGCGGTGACCGGAGCCTGGTGGCGCCGTCACCGCACGCAGGTGCCAACGGTCCGCCTCAGCCGCTGTTGGTGTCGTCGACGTTGTTGGACGAGCTGGTCCAGATGGGCGGACTCGTCCCGGCCGGCACGCGCGTGGACGTGTACACGACCAGGCCGTTGCAGACTCGCACGCAGATGGACGAGTGGGCCGCCGCGACCGCGCGGATGACGCCGGAACTCACCGCCGCGTTGACCGGCAAGCCCGCGATCAAGGATTACGCCGCGTTGAGCGCGAAGACCGCCGAGCGGACGCAGGAAACAGTCGGCCGCGCGGTGTTGCCGTTGACGCTGGTCAGCGTCATCGCCGGATTGCTCGGTGTGGTCGGCCTTGCGGCGCAATGGGTGCAACGCCGGGGCGCCGAAGTTCGTCTGTTGTGGACACGAGGAGTCAGTCCACAAGCGATCGGCGGCAAAGCCGTGCTGGAAATGGGTGGCCCGCTACTGGCAGGCGCGACGCTGGGCTGGGCCACTGCGTGGGTGACGAGTCCGCTGCTCGCGCCGGCCACCCAACTCGACCCCTGGGCGCCTGGCCGCGCGGCGCTGCTAGCCGCTGGAACATGGCTCGTCGCACTCCTGGTGCTCGGGACCGTGACAACGCTCAGAGTCGTTGAGCGCAAACCCGAAGCGGCCTTCCTGAAGAAGGTCCCGTGGGAGGTGCTCGCCGGCGGCGCCGCGGTGGTGATCTGGCTGACCGGCGCCGAACACGCCGTCGAAGTGGATGCCGGCGAGCTGTTGCCTCAGGTCAGCCTCGCCGCGCTGGCGTTCCCGCTGCTGACCATCGTGTTCCTGGTCGGCGTCGTCGCCAGGCTGGCCGGGTTTCTTTCCAGGGAAAGCCATCGGCTACGAGGGTGGCGTAACCCGACCGTCCTCTGGGCACTCAGAAGAACTGCGGCCCAACGGAAAGTAGTGGTCGCGCTGCTTGGTGTCGCCGGGTTGGCGATCGGCGTGATCGCGGCCGGTGTCGGTGTCGCGAGCACCGCCCGAGAGTCCCTTGAGGACAAGAGCTGGATGCGGGTCGGCAGTGACCACGCCATCAGCCTGGTGGGCACTTCGTCGCCGACCTTCGACGTGCCCGCGGAGCTGCACGCCACCAGAATCGCCTTCACCCAGCTGTACATCGAAGGCAACATCGGCGCGCGCATCCTCTTGGTCGATCCCAAGACGTTCGCCGACGGCGGCCGGTGGCGTGACCGGTGGGCGGACACCAGCCTGAGCGATCTGATGGCAGCGCTGGAAAAGCCGCAGCCTGACGGCACGATCCCGGTGATCGTGGCCGGGCAGTACCCGCTGAACGAGTTCATCAGTCCAGCCGAATACTTCAAGAACATGCGCACGGTCGCCACGGTCCCGAGTTTCCCGGCGATGGGGCAGTTCGAGGGAATGCTGATCACGTCATGGCAATGGCTGGCGCAGAGCGAGCGCCGAGGGTTCGTGCAGCAGATCCTCACCACCGAGAACCCTGAACGCGCGGTGCAGGTGCTCAACGCGGCAGGTGAGACGACCGGTCCGGTGCTTGAGGCGAAAACCGCGACCGAGCATTTGCCCTTCCTTGTCGTAGCTTGGATCTTCGCGTTTTTCGTAGTGCTTGGGTTCGCGCTCGCTGCCGTCGCGGTCGTCACCCTGCTTGTATCCGTCGAGACCAGACGAAGGTCCACGGCCGTCGCACACGCGTTGCTCGCGAGAATGGGCCTACGATCAAGAGCTTTGCTGGCAACACATTTGGTCGAGTTGGCCATCCTCGCGGGCACAGCCACCGCGGTCGGTGTCGGTGGCGGTTGGTTTGTCCTCGAAATGGTCACGCAACGGCTCGACCCATATCCCGCGCTCGCGCCGGTTCCGCAACCGGCGAGCCTGCAAGGAGTCGGCCTGATGACGTCGACAGTGGCCATTGTGGGAGTCGTGCTGGTCGCCGGATACGCCGTGCGCGCCGCGAAACGCGCCAAAGTGAGGGAGTTGCTCCGTGCCTGACGTGGTGTACTCCGTGCGCGATGTCGTGCACCGCTACCGCACGCCATCCGGCGAGGTCACAGCGGTCAACCAGGCGACGTTCGACATCCCAGCCGACGGGTTGACCGTACTGGCAGGGCCTTCCGGATCCGGAAAGTCCACATTGCTCAGACTGCTGGGCATGCTCGAACGCCCGACTGTCGGCGAACTGACCTTGCACGGCAACGACACCACGAAGCTGACCGAGCGCTCCCGCCGGGCGCTCAGGCGCAAGGTGCACCTGATCTTCCAGGATCCGGTCGACAACCTGTTCGGCTACCTGACTGTCCGGCAGAACCTGAAAGCCGCGGCGGAGCTGGCCGCGGCGAAGGACCCGGACATCGGCATGCTTGACCGCCTGGGCCTGCCAGGCACGGCGGACTGGGCGATCAGCGCGCTTTCCGGTGGCCAGCAGCAACGCCTCGCGTTCCTGACCGCCTTGGCGGCCAACGCGAAGGTCGTACTGGCTGACGAGCCGACGTCCCAATTGGACGCCAAGTCCGCCCGCCTGGTCATCGAGACCATGCAGGACTTGGTGAATCTCGGGGTGACAGTGGTGGCCGCGTCACACGACGACGCCGTGCTGGACGTGGCCGCACGGGTCTACCGGTTGGGGGACAGATGACCACACTGCTGAGTGTTTCCGGTGTGTCCCGCAGGTTCAGCACCGACGTGCTGACCGACGTCGGCCTGGAACTCAAGGCAGGCGAACTGGTCACGATGGTCGGCCGGTCCGGCTCGGGCAAGAGCGCTTTGCTGGCGCTGCTGGCCGGGTTCGATCAGCCGGATACCGGCTCCATCGACATCACGGGCCTGCCGGCCGCGTCATCGCCGCCGTGGTCCACGATGGCCGTGCTGCCACAGAGTTTCGGCCTGCTCGACGAGCTGACGCTGGAGGAAAACGTCGCCTCGCCGATGCTGTTCAGCGGTGGCGAGGCCGGCGAAGCCATGGCCACCGCCGCCGAACTGCTGACCAGGCTGGGCATCGGCGAGCTCACCCGGCGTTATCCCGCCGAGGTTTCCATCGGCCAGCGGCAACGGGTGGCGCTGGCGCGTGCGGTCGCCGGGAAGCCGAAGGTCCTGCTGGCCGACGAACCCACCGCACACCTCGACCACGCCACGATCGAACTCGCCGTCCAACTCCTCCTGGACTTCGTCCACGACGGCAGCGCCTGCCTCGTCGCGACGCACGACCCGGCGCTCACCGCGCGGGCACACCGCCGGCTGCAGCTGGTCGACGGACGGCTGACTGAAGATCAGTAATGCCCGCGGTGCCGCCGGTGCTGGTTCTTCCAGTGCTCACGCTGACGCCGCTGGGCCCGCCGTTCGTAGTGCCAGTCGGCGCCCCAGATCCGGGCTCCGGCGACCATCGCGAAGAACGGCAGGATGAAGATGAACGGCGTGCGGACGGCGAAGACGAACAACAACGCCGTCGCCACCCAGATCACCGGGATCATCGCGGCGTAGGCCCGTAACGCCGGGCGCGAACTGGCCCACCGCTGCAGCGGAGGCCCCGCTGGTGCGACGACCGGCTCCGGCGACTTGACCACGGGGACGAAGCTCGGTTTCGGCTCGGGCAGGTCCTTGAACAGCTCAAGGAGATCCCCGCGGGTCTTGGAAGCCGCGACACGTGCCGTGCGCTCGCCGTACTCGTCGATGTCGAGGCGCCCGGCACTCATGTGGTCACCCAACGCCTGCAGGGCTTCCTCCCGCTCGGCGTCTCCCACACGGATCTCCGGATCGTTCACACCACAATCGTACGGCCGCGAAGCTGAGAAAACCGATGACATCGGTCCTGTCTTGGCCACCCGCGCGCCTTCCGATCTCGGCAACGAACAACATCGTCACCCAGTTCCAATTCCAACCAGTTCGCGCTCCGGCACTGACAATGCCGGTCATCCATGTTATGGCCCCGACCAGATCGCGCCTGTTCAGGAGGCGATCGCCAGCACCACCACGATCAGGAACGCCGGGATCAGCGCCCACCACTCGCCGAGGATCGCGGTCACCGTGACGATCGCGGCGACTGAGAAGATCACGAACCCGATGATGATCGCCTTGGCGTTGCTGCTTTTGTCCTTCTCGATCAGCGGGCTGGCCTGCGCGGGCACCGGCACCGCGGTGGGCTTGGGCGTGGTCAGCGCCCGCATCGGGTTCGGCTCGGGCAAGTCCTCGAAGATCTCCGCCAGCTCGGCTCTTGTCTTGGCGGCGTTCGCGAGAGCGACGCGCTGGTCGTACTCCGAGACGTCGAGGCGGCCTTGCGTCATGTGCTCGGCCAACGCCCGGACGGCTTCCTCTCGTTCCGAGGTGCCGATCCGGACGTTGCCGTCACTCGGTGCCATGAAGCAATTGTAGAAACGTCAGTCCTTGATTTCACACAGGACGCTACCTTGCGTGACCGTTTCGCCGCTCGCGACAGCGAGGCCTGTGACAGTGCCGGCCTTGTGCGCGTTGACCGGGTTCTCCATCTTCATCGCTTCGAGAACCACGATGAGGTCACCGGCCTGGACCTGCTGGCCGTCCTCGACCGCGATCTTGACGATGGTGCCCTGCATCGGCGCGGCCACAGCGTCGCCGGAGACCGCCGCCGCGCCCTTCGTGCCACCGCGCTTACGGGGCTTGGCCTTGGCAGCAGCGCCTCCGCCGCCGGCGGGGGAAAGTGCCAGGTCACCGGGCAGTGAAACCTCGAGCCTGCGGCCGCCGACCTCGACCACGACGGTCTGCCGCGGTTCCTCTTCACCGATTTCACCCGGTGCGCTGAACGGTTCGATCTTGTTGTCGAACTCCGTCTCGATCCACCGGGTGTGCACCGTGAAGTCCTCGGCGAACGCGGGATCCCGCACGATCGCCTTGTGGAACGGCAGAACCGTGGCCATTCCCTCGACGACCATCTCGTCGAGCGCGCGGCGGGCGCGGCGCAGCGCCTCCTCGCGGGTCTCGCCGGTCACGATCAGCTTGGCCAGCAGCGAGTCGAACTGCCCGCCGATCACGGTCCCGGACTCGACGCCCGCGTCGACCCGGACACCGGGCCCGTCCGGCGCGATGAAGGTCGTGACCGTGCCGGGTGCGGGCAGGAAGTTGCGGCCGGCGTCCTCGCCGTTGATCCGGAACTCGAACGAGTGCCCGCGCGGCTCGGGGTCCTCGGAGAACCGCAGCTCCTGGCCGTCGGCGATGCGGAACTGCTCGCGGACCAGGTCGATGCCGGTGGTCTCCTCGCTGACCGGGTGCTCGACCTGCAGTCGGGTGTTGACCTCGAGGAACGAGATGGTGCCGTCCTGGCCGACCAGGAACTCGACCGTGCCCGCGCCGGAGTACCCGGCCTCCTTGCAGATGTCACGGGCCGCGGTGTGGATGGTCTTGCGCTGGTCCTCGTTGAGGAAAGGCGCGGGAGCCTCCTCCACCAGCTTCTGGTGGCGGCGCTGCAGCGAGCAGTCACGAGTGCCGACCACGATCACGTTGCCGTGCTGGTCGGCGAGCACCTGGGCTTCGACGTGCCGCGGCTTGTCCAGGTAGCGCTCGACGAAGCATTCGCCACGGCCGAACGCGGTGACTGCCTCGCGTACCGCCGAGTCGAACAGCTCGGGGATTTCCTCCATCGTGCGGGCCACTTTCAGGCCACGGCCGCCGCCACCGAACGCTGCCTTGATCGCGACCGGCAGGCCGTGTTCCTCGGCGAACGCGATGACCTCGGCAGGCCCGGCGACCGGGTCCTTGGTACCGGGTACGAGCGGCGCGCCCGCACGCGTGGCGATGTGCCGCGCGGTGACCTTGTCTCCCAGGTCACGGATGGCTTGCGGGGACGGCCCGATCCAGATCAGACCGGCGTCCAGGACGGCCTGCGCGAACTCGGCGTTCTCCGAAAGGAAGCCGTAGCCCGGGTGGACGGAGTCCGCGCCTGCGCGCTTGGCCACGTCCAGCACCTTCTCGAAGGAGAGGTACGACTCGCCCGGCGTGGAGCCACCGAGCGCGAACGCCTCGTCGGCCAGCCGGACGAAAGGTGCGTCTCGATCCGGGTCCGCGTACACGGCCACACTCGCCAGCCCGGCGTCCTTGCACGCCCTGATCACCCGTACGGCGATCTCTCCACGGTTGGCGATCAGTACCTTGTGCAGCGAAGCCAGATCACTCGCCCTGCCGATGCTCGACCCTGCGAGCAGGTCTTCAGAAGCCGACTCTGGCACGCCCCTGCCTCCTTGTGCGGAAATCCTGGTGCTCTTCGTCGCAGTTTAAGGCCAGCGGAGCCCGCCCAACTGCGAGCAAGGCCACGCTTCGACCCCTACTCTTTGAGGGGTGGGGTACGGGCGTTCAGTGACGGTCACCGCGTTGCTGTCCTTACTGGTGGCTGCCGGAGCTGTGGGCACGTCGGCCTATTTGCGCATGAAAAGCGATGAGGCAGCGATCGCGGCGACACCGACGTCCACGCCGTCACCTGCGCCGAGCTCGGAGTGGTGCAGGCACGAGCCGTGTTCGGTGGTCGACACGGCGACGCTGGGCAGCACCAAGATCGAGTTGATCGTCGACTCGGGTGGCCAGGGTGCGCGGTTGAAGGTCGGTGACGACCGGGTGTTCGAGTCGAGGTTGCCTGGTCGCGGCGCGACGCTGGGCCCGGACTCGCTCGACTGCGTGGCGTCGACGCTGTCGGCGTGCCTGGTCAAGGGCGACCTGGACACCGGCATGGTCGGCGAGGTGGTGGTCGGGCGGTCCGGCAAGTGGAACCTGATGACGCCGACGTACTTCTCCAGCGCCGACTACCTCAAGCTGACCCACATCCTCGGCGACCTCGCGCCCGAGGTGGTCACCGTGCAACGCGGCTTCTTCGCGCAGGTGTTCACGCTGGAAGGCGTCGATCTGGGGTGTACCGCGAACACCAGGCAGGACCGGCTGCCGGGCTGGCCGACGGAAGTCAAGCCCAGCCCGGCCCAGCTGCAACGGCCCTGCCCCAACTAGACAGTCCCAACTAGACGGTTCCAACTAGACGGCGACGGGGTCCTTCCGCTCGCCGTCGTCCAGCAGGTTCTCCTGCCGGGCGACCAGGACGGGCACGGTGATCTGACCGGCGACGTTGGTCGCCGTGCGCGCCATGTCCAGGATCGGGTCGATCGCGATCACGATGGCCAGGCCGGTCGCGGTCACCTCGGGCGGCAGGTTGATCGCACTCAGCGTGAGCGTGAGCATGGTAAACCAGCCGGTCGTGCCCGCGGTCGCCAGCGACCCGAACACGGCTACCGCGACGATGCCGATGTACTGCGCCACGCTCAGTTCGATCCCGGCCATGTTGGCGATGAAGACCGACGCCAACGCGGGGTAGAGCGCAGCGCAGCCGTCCATCTTGGTCGTCGTGCCCAGCGGCACCGCGAACCCGGCGTATCCGGGATCCACACCGAGGTCCACCGCGCTCTGCCTGCTCAACGGCAGTGTCGCGCCGGAGGAGCGGGACACGAACGCGAACTGCAGCGCGTTCCACGACCTGGCGAAGAACTGCCGCGGGTCGATCTTGCCGACGAACTTCAGCAGCAGCGGGTAGACCACGAACATGATCAGCGCCGCACCCAGGTAGACGGTCCAGACCAGGGAGAACAGCGGTGCGATGAACTGGTTTCCGTAGGTGGCGAACGCCTTGCCGATCAGGCCGAGCACGCCGATCGGGGCGAGCAGGATGATCCAGCCGAGCACCTTCTGGATCACGTCGAACACGGCCTGGTTGAACGTGGCGAACGGCTTGGCCCGGTCACCCAGCGCGTACGTGGCCGCGGCCACGATCAGCGCGAGGAAGACGACCTGCAGCACCTTGCCTTCGGTGAACGCTTCGAGGAAGTTGGCGGGCACCAGGCCCTGGATGAACGTCCACCAGTTGCCTGTCGCGCGGTCCTCGACCCTGGCGATGTTCGCCTCGGCCGGCGCGACCTGCACGCCGCTGCCCGGCTGGACGATCAGGCCGATCACGATGCCGAGCAGGACCGCGATCAGCGACGTGATCCCGAACCACAGCAGGGTTTTGCCGCCTAAGCGGGTCGCCGTTCGTGGTCCGCCGAGGCTGCGCAGGCTGTTGACACCGACGATGATCGCCGTGAACACCAACGGGATCACGGTGAACTGCAACAGGTTGGTGAAGACGGTCGAGATGGTGGTGAGCGTCTCCGACAGCCACTTGGCGCCGGAATCCTTGGCGATGAAACCGAGTACGGCGCCTGCGACGAGGGCACCGAGCGTGACGAAGCCGAAGACTTTGGGTTTGGTGTACGTACGGACAAAAGACATGGGTCACTCCGCGCGATGGGTCGTGGACAGGGCCTTTCAGAGCTGTCCGGTGCGACACATCGAGCTGGCGAGCCGGCCTTGGTCGAGGTAGCGACGTTGCGTCAGGAGCAGGGCACAACGCACTGTGACGGCCCCTTCCGGGTAGGCAACAGTGGTCTAGAACAGTTGGCTGACCGTCACATCTTCCGCAAAGTCCCAGGTTGTGACCAGGGTTACCAGAATGTGGTCACGCTGACGCCGACCTCGGCGAGCAGGCGGCGGGTCAGCGGCAGGCTGATCCCGATCACACTTCCGTGGTTGCCGTCGATCCCGTCGACGAACCAGGCACCCTTGCCGTCAATGGTGAACCCACCCGCGACGTTAAGCGGTTCACCGCTTGCGATGTACGCGTCGATCTCGGCTTCGGAAGGCTTGGCGAACCGGACCACGGTGCCTTCCCAGTCGCTGGCTTTCTTCGTGACCGCACCGTTTTCGACCAGGATCACCGCGTGCCCGGTCAGCAGCTCGCCGCTGTTGCCCGCCATCGCCGCCCAGCGTTGCTTGGCGCGTTCCGGTGTGCCTGGTTTGCCGAGGATCTCGCCGTTGATCGACAACATCGAGTCGCACGCCACGATCACGGCGTTCGGATCGGCCGTCGTCGCTGTGACGATTTCATTGGCAACGGCTTGTGCCTTGGCGCGAGCGAGCGCCGTCACGAGCTCCTGATGGCTCGCGCCGGGCAGGCTCGCGGTCACGGCGTCCTCGTCCACACCGGACACATGGACGAGCGGGTCGATTCCGGCCTGGCGCAGGACACCGAGCCGGGCGGGCGATGCGGAAGCGAGAATGAAACGCACACCGAAGGGTAACTAGTGTGCCGCGACCAGTTCCTTGCGCATCCGTGCCGCCGTGAACGCGGCGCCGAGCAGGACGAGCGCGGGCAGCAGCATCGTGATCCGGGCGGCTTCGAGCAGTTCTGTGGACGCGATCTGCATCAGCAGGCCCGCGGCCGCGCTGCCGAGTACGTTGCCGACCTGACGGGACATGTTGTAGATGCCCGCGCCCGCCCCGATCAGCGACGGCGCCAGGCCGGAGATGGTGGTACTGCTGAGCGGGCTGAAGATCGTCCCGATGCCGACTCCGCACAGCAACAACCCGGGCACCAGTGCCCAGGAATTCAGGCCAGGCTGGGCGATCACCGCGACACTGCCGATTCCGGCGGCGTAGGCGAGGAGCCCGACGATGATGATGTACTTGCCCTCGATCCGGTCGGACAGGCGGCCCGCGAAGGGTGCGAGGATCGCCGACACCACGGACATCGGGCCCATGAACAGTCCCGTTTCCAACGGGGTCATGCCCAGCACGGACTGCAGGTAGATCATCAGCGGGATGAACATGGCGGCCATCGCGAACCCGATCAGCACACCGGTGAGGCTGCCGAACGAGAAGGTCCGATTTTTGAACAGCCGCAACGGGAGCAACGGCTCGTTGGGGTTCTTGTGCTGCCACCACAGGAAGATCGCGATGAGCACGCCGCCGGTCGCCAGGACTGCGGCGATCGTCGTCCGGTCGTACAGCTCGCCGTTCTGGATCCCGAACACCACAGCGAAGAGCCCCAGCGAACTCAGCACGATCCCCGGGACGTCAAAGCGATGGCTGTGCCTCGGCTGCCAGTTCGGGACCAGCCAGAGCACCAGCGCGATGGCGATGATCCCGACGGGCACGTTGACGATGAAGATCCATTCCCAGCCCAGCGTTTCGGTGATCAACCCGCCGAGCACCGGCCCGGCGATCGTGGCCAGCCCGGCGACCGACCCCCACGCACCCATCGCCGCACCCCGATTGGTGGGAAACAGGTAGCTGATGAACGCCATGGACTGCGGGGTCAACGCCGCGGCACCCAGCCCCTGCACGGCCCTTGCCGCGATCAGATCTGGGGCGTCCTGAGCCAGACCGCACCACAGTGACGCCGCCGTGAAGATCACCAGGCCTGCCAGGTAGAGCCTGCGTGGCCCGAACCGGTCGCCGAGCCGGCCGGTGAGCAGCAGTGGAACCGCGAACGTCAGCAGGTAGACGCTGTTGACCCAGAACACCTCGTTCAAGGTGGCGGGCAAGCCGGTCATCAGGCTCGGCACCGCCACCTGAACGATCGTCGAGTCCAACAGGATCATGAAGAACCCGAAGCACAACGCGAACAACGCAGCCCAGCTCTTCTCCATTGCGTCAACCTAGGCAGGCGGGCGCAAGCTGGGCGCAACTTCAGCCGTCCAACCTCCCCGGCGTGATGTCCTGCTGGACACGGGACGCCGCAGGCGCCTCGGGCGTTTCCACCGTGGAGGAACCAGCGAAGATGCCTGCGATCGGCACCTGAACGGACGTTTCGGCCAGGTGCACGGTCAACCCGGGCAGCTGCGCGGGCGTCAGGACCATGCTGCGGTCCGATCCCGCGATCACGAGTGCCAGACGATGCCCCTTCGGGATCACGTAGTCCGCCGTGGACAGCCGGAAGGTCATCTTGTACTTGTTCCCGGGCGTCAGCGGCTGTTCGGCGCTGATCGACTGGTAGTTGGCCAGATCGGCCCACCCGCGCGCGATGATCGTGGCGTCCACAGTGGACGTGGTTGCCTCGGTCTCGCGGTAGCAGGCGTCGTCGCCCGGCCGGTCCTCGCCCCAACACGTTTCGTTGGTCAGCGTGCGAATTCCTTCGCCGGTGCGGCTACGGATGGTCGCCGGGCCGTAGTCGACCAGGAACGCGGAAAGGTGCGCGGTCGGCGTTGAAGGCGTTGCACTGACTGTGATCCGAGGAATGCCCGCGATCCGCACGTCGTGCGTGAGCTCGCCTGTGCTGTAGAGGACACGTTCGCCGGATGTGGCGTTCGGCGAGCTGATGGCCGACTCCGGCGTGGTCGTCCCGGGATCCGTGAAGGACTCGGCGGCCGACGAGCCGGGGAAGAAGTTCAACTTGCCCACTCCCGCAGTTGAACCAGCGACAGGGTGCAGACGCACCCGTGCGGCCGGCGCGGGCCAGATCGGGTATTCGGTCCACTGGTTCACGCCGCTCTCCACCGAGACCTGTGGCTCGTACTCGATGCCGTTGCGGACGTTGAGCAGCCAGCGGTCGAACCAGCGGTGCAGCGTCCGGACCCATTCCGGCCTGCGGAAGTCGAACGGGTCGACGTGGCCGGTCTGCGACAGCCAGAGCTTGCGGGGAGTGGAACGAGGCAGGGCGTCGAGCCACTGTCCCCAGTTGATCGGCTTGACGTTCAGGTCGGCGCGTCCGTTGATGGAGAACACCGCGGCCTTGACCTTGCTGGCGTTGCGCACGTAATCCCGTTGCTGCCACATGGCGGTGTAGTCGCCGTTGGCTGGCGCGCCGGTTGTCATCTCGGTACGAACGGCCTCGCACCCAGCCTTGGCGTTGGCGTTCTCGAAACCGGAAGCGAGGTTCGTCGGCGTGCCCCAGCCACGGAAGGACACCCCGTCGGACCGGAACCAGTCGTACCACGAGCTGATCGCCTCGATCGGCACGATCGTGCGCAGCCCGTCGACGCCGGTCGAGGCGACGCCTTGGGCGACGCTGCCGTCCCAGGACTTGCCGATCATCGCGGCGGCACCGGTCGACCACGAGGCCTTGACGGTCGAGCCACCCTCGACCGCCGAGTATCCGGTGGCGCGGCCGTTGAGCCAGTCGATCACGGCCTTGCCCGAGGCGACTTCCGAGCGCCCGCCGGTGTCCATGCACCCGGTCGACCGGCTGGAGCCGCTGAAGTCGACCAGGGCGACCGCGTAGCCGCGAGGGACGAAGTAGTTGTCGTAGAACAGCGGGAACTTCACCGGTACACCGGCGGCGTCGTACGACTTGCGCTCGGCTTCGTTGCCGCGTCCGTTGGTCGCGTAGTACGGACTGGCGTCGATGATCACCGGCACTTTGCCACGGGTGGCGGGTCTGATGATGTCGGCCGCCACCCGGTCACCGACACCGTTGTTGTCAAGGTCCAGACCGATGTCCACCCAGACCGTCTCCCGGATCGCGTCCTGGAAGGAGTGAATGGGTTGTGTGACACCGTTCTTCACTGAGTAAGACGGCTGTGCTGCCTGGGCGGGCACGACCACCGCACCAGACAGCAGCCCGACTAAGCCACCGATCAACACCCCACGAATCGACATACCGGTGACGCTAAGCCGTGCACCCTGACCTGCGTCAGCGCCGAAAGTGCCAATTCAGCGCACCTGGTCGAGCCTGCCGGGGACGATGTCCTGCTGGACCACCGAAGCGTCCGGCGCCGTGCTCGCCGAGGTCAGTGGCAGCGTGCCGGCGACGGGCAGCAGGATCGAGGTCTCGGCCAGGTTCACGGTGACGCGTGGCAACTGCGACGGGCTCGTGGTCATGGAACTGTCGGTGCCTGCGATCACAAGGGCCAGCCGGTGACCGCGTGGCACAACGTAGTCGGTCGCGGAAAGCCGGAACGTCATCGTGTACTTGGTGCCCGGCGTCAGCGTCCGCGGCGTGCTCAGCGACTGGTAGTTGGCCAGGTCGGCCCAGCCGCGCGCGATGATCGTGGCGTCCACCGTAGACGTTGTGGCCTGGGTGTCGCGGTAGCAGGCGTCGTCGCCTGGCCGGTCCTCGCCCCAGCACGATTCCGTTGTCAGCGTGCGAATTCCTTCACCGGACGTGCTGCGGATCGTCGCCGGGCCGTAATCGACAAGGAACGCCGACAGGTGCGCGGTCGGCGTGGACGGTGTCACGGCAACGGTCAGCCGGGAGATCCCGGCAAGCCGAACGTCGGAGCCGAACGGGCCCATGCTGTACAGCACGCGACGCGCCGAAGTGGCGTTCGGTGAGGCGATGTAGGACGAAGGCGTACCGGAACCGTTGTCCGTGAAGGAAGAAGTCGACGTGCCCGGTGTCGGCCGCAACGTGCCGACACCGGCAACGGACCCGGCGACGGGGTAGAGCCGCTGGGACTGCAGTCCCGAAGGCGGCCACGTCGGTGAGTCGGACCACTGGTCCACGCCGCGCTCGACCGACACCTGCGGCTCGTTCTCGATGCCGTTCTGGATGTTCAGCAACCAGCGGTCGAACCAGCGATGCAGGGTACGGACCCATTCCGCCCGGCGGAAGTCGAACGGGTCGATGTGCCCGGTCTGCGACAGCCACAGCTTGCGCGGCGTCGAAGCGGGCAGCGCGTCGAGCCACTGTCCCCAGTTGATCGGCTTCACGTTCAGGTCCGCGCGACCGTTGACCGAGAAGACCGCCGCCTTGACCTGACTGGCGTTGCGGACGAAATCGCGTTGCGACCACATCGGCGTGAAATCACCGTTGGCCGGAGCGCCATTGGTCATCTCGGTACGCACAGCGCCGCAACGGGATCGTGCGTTGCTGTTCTCGAAACCGGAAGCGAGACTCGTCGGCGTACCGAAACCACGCAGCGAGACGCCATCCGAGCGGAACCAGTCGTACCACGAGCTGATCGCGGAGATCGGCACGATCGTGCGCAGGCCGTCAACGCCCGTCGCGGCAACCCCATGCGTGATGCTGCCGTCCCAGGACTTGCCGATCATCGCGGCGGCGCCGGTCGACCACGACGCCGTTTTGACCGAACCGCCGGACGCGGCTGAATATCCAGTCGCGCGGCCGTTGAGCCAGTCGATCACGGCTTTGCCGGACGCGATCTCCGAGCGTCCACCGGTGTCCATGCACCCGGTCGACCGGTTGGAACCGCTGAAGTCGACCAAGGCGACGGCGTAACCCCTTGGTACGAAGTAGTTGTCGTAGAACAGCGGGAACTTCACCGGCACACCGGCGGAGTCGTACGACTTGCGCTCGCTTTCGTTGCCGCGCCCGTTGGTCGAGTAGTACGGGCTGGCGTCGATGATCACCGGCACACGCTCGGCCGTGGCTGGCCGGACGATGTCGGCGGCGACCCGGTCACCGACACCGTTGTTGTCCAGGTCCAAGCCGATGTCGACCCAGGTCGTCTCGCGGACGGCGTCGGCGTGGATCGGTTGCGTGACACCGTCTTGCACCACGAACGCCGGTTCCGCCGCCGAAGCGGGAACCACGACCAGCCCGGACAGCAACCCGACCAGTCCACCGGTCAGCCAGCCACGAATCGCCATGCCAGAGACGCTAAAACGCTGGTCGGCGGGATTATCAGGGCCGAAGGTGGCAATGGGTTCCCAGTTAACAGGACCTGCGGCACTGCGTGGGGCTGATCCCGTAGAAGCGTTTGAAGGCTGCGCTGAACCCGAAAGCGTCGGCGTAACCGACCTGATGTGCCACCGCACCAACGGTCGCATTCGACTCGGCGAGCAGTTCGGCAGCCAAGGACATCCGCCAGTCGGTCAGGTACGTCAACGGCGGCTTGCCCATGAGCTTGACGAACCGGTTCGCCAGCGTGGAGCGTGACACACCCGCTTCACCCGCCAACGAGGAGAGCGTCCACGGTTTGCCCGGCGCCGCGTGCATCGCGCGCAGGACGGGTCCGAGCGTCGCGTCGTCCCACCCACGCGGCACCTGTTGCTGGTCGAACCACGCTCGGAGCGTGCACACGAGCAGCCATTCGAAGAGCCGGTTCTGCACGACCTGACTGCCTGGGGCGTAGATGGACGTCAGGTCGTCACACCCGTCCAGCACCAACACCGGCGGGAGAAGATCCAACAATCCGTCCGACACGCAATAGGTCCCGACAAGCAGGACCGCGCTGTTCGACTCCGCCTCGAACGGCCCGCGCACAACGGCGATGTCGCCGAGGTGCACAGGCTTGGTGTTGAGGCGCACGTGGCCTCGGAGGGGCGCGATGAGCGTGAGTTCGCCGGTGAACCGCAGCGTTCCAGTCAATTCCTGACGACCGGTGCTCGTCGACCGGACACCCCTCAGCAGCTCGTCAACCGGATCCATGCTTTCACTTTACGGACGAATGGACATGTCCCGTGTACTCCGCGACATGTCCTGCGCGCGGCGATGGCTGTTTGCTCATCGGCATGACGATTTTGGTTTTGGGGGCGACCGGCAAGACAGGAAGCCGCCTGGTGCAGACGTTGCGGGCCGGGGGCTCGGCGGTTCGGCCGGCGTCCCGGTCGGGCGAGGTGCGTTTCGACTGGTCCGCTCCGGACACATGGGGTCCCGCCGTGGACGGGGTTCGCGCGGTGTATCTCTTGGCGCCACAGGATCCCGCTTCGGCTGAGATTTTTGTCAAGCAGGCGGTACAGGCCGGTGTCAGCCGTTTCGTGGCCTTGTCGGGGCGGGAGATCGACCAGTTCCCCTCGCAATACTTCCAAGGCATGCGGGCTGCCGAGCAGGCGGTGCGGGACTCGGGTGCGGAGTGGACGATCATCCGCCCGAACAACTTCAGCCAGAACTTCTCGGCACCGGAAATCTGGGGCGGACCACTGATGTCCGGCGAGCTGGCGTTGCCGATGGACGCGACACCCGAGCCGTTCATCGACACCCAGGACATCGCAGACGTCGCCGCGGTTGTGCTGACTTCGGACGGGCATCACGGGCAGGTGTACGACTTGTCCGGGCCGCGGGCGATCAGCTTCGCTTCAGCCGTGGCCACGATCGCTGCGGTGACTGGGAGATCTATGCGTTTCGTGGAGTGTTCGCCGTCGGAGTATCGGGCTTCGCTTTTGGAGGTTGGGGCCTCCGAGGGCGACGCCGAGGAGCTGAACGCGTTGTACGCCGGGATGAGGTCCGGGCTTTACACCGTTCCGGCTGATGGGGTTCAGCGAGTGCTGGGACGCGAGCCCATCGACTTCGAGACCTTCGCCGCGCGTGCGGCCGAAGCAGGCGCGTGGAGCGCCTGACCAGCGGGAACACCGGAATTGTCGGACCCCTGCGGTAACGTGAAAACAAGGGATCCCCTTGGGGGAATTGCTGTTGGGGACGAGGCTGCCCGGCGGGTCACCCGGTCTTCGGCAGCGTCGTTCCCGGCGCGGCTGGATTCCGCTAGTACACCGTGCGGATCAGCCGCGCGCTCATCGCGCTGGTGCCGTCGCGGCTGACCAGCGGTGGGCTCGTCGAGCTCCTGCGCGCGGCGGACGAGGACCGAACTGTCGCACGATGTCCTAACAACGGCGGCGCTTGTGCAGCACACCGCGGGGGCAGCGGACCGGGGCGCCGATCACCGCCATCGCCGGTACTGAACGAGGCACAGATCAAGTAAGGGCCAACCTGAACCAGCCACCGGCCGCGACCGTACCCAGGATGTGCTAGCTGGCCCCGGTCCAGAGCCATCCAGAACTGTCGTACCCCTGCGGTAACGTGAAAATCAGGGGTCCCCCTGCGGGAATTGTTGTTGCGATGGCGCGCGGCCTGCCGCTCTGTCGGCAATGCCAGCACCGAACACCAGCGGCAGCAACTTCGCCTTGAGGGGCCGGGAACCCGGAACTGTCGTACCCCCGGAGTAACGTGAAATCCGGGGGTCCCCCTGGGCGAATTGCTGGTGCGGATCAGCGCGGGAAGCCGGAGGCGCGCCAAGCTCCGGGGCCCGGCCGCAAAGGAGCCCGCAGCACGTGCGCCGGATTGCTCCAAGCCGACCGCGGTTCCGACGGCTTCTCGTCAGAGCCGCCCGCGCGCCCTGGCAGCGAAGCGACCACGGCTGTCAGGGCCGCGAGTTCGATGTCATCCGGCGTACCG
The DNA here is from genome assembly GCF_900176515.1 of Kibdelosporangium aridum. Lineage (GTDB taxonomy): Bacteria > Actinomycetota > Actinomycetes > Mycobacteriales > Pseudonocardiaceae > Kibdelosporangium > Kibdelosporangium aridum. Next base: position 413,357 of record NZ_FWXV01000002.1, on the reverse strand, counting down.
CGCACGATCCGCAGCAGAGGCCGTTCTCCGTCGCTCATAGTGGAATGTTCCCATGCTTCTTGGCCGGCAAGGTCTCTCGTTTGTCTTGCAACATCCGCAATGACCGCGCCACATACCCACGCGTGTACGAAGGCGGGATCACGGAGTCCACATACCCACGCTCAGCTGCCGCATACGGGTTGAGCAATGTGTCCTCGTACTCCTGCACGAGTTCCGCGCGCAACGCCTCGACGTCCTTACCGTCATCGGCTGCCTTGGCGAGTGTCTTGCGGTGCACGATGTTCGCGGCGCCCTGGGCACCCATGACCGCGATCTGTGCGGTGGGCCAGGCGAGGTTCATGTCCGCGCCGAGGTGCTTGGAGCCCATAACGTCGTACGCGCCACCGAACGCCTTACGCGTGATGACCGTGACCTTGGGGACGGTTGCCTCGGCGTACGCGTAGATCAGTTTGGCGCCGCGGCGGATGATGCCGTTCCATTCCTGGTCGGTGCCGGGCAGGAAGCCGGGTACGTCCACGAAGGTCAGTACCGGCACGTTGAAGGCGTCGCACGTCCGCACGAACCGGGCCGCTTTTTCCGAGGCGTCGATGTCCAGGCAGCCGGCGAACTGGGTCGGCTGGTTGGCCACCACACCCACCGCGCGGCCTTCCACCCGGCCGAAGCCGACCAGGATGTTCGGCGCGAAAAGCTCGTGCACCTCAAGGAATTCGCCGTCGTCGAGCACGCGGGTGATCACTTCGTGCATGTCGTACGGCTGGTTCGGCGAGTCCGGGATCAGCGTGTCCAGCTCACGATCCGTATCCAGCAACGCATCCGCGATCGAACCGTCGCCGGTGTCCTCGCTGGGGAAGACCGGCGGGTCGGACAGGTTGTTCGACGGCAGGTACGACAGCAGTTCCTTCACGTAGGAGATCGCGTCGTCCTCGTCGGACGCCAGGTAGTGCGCGTTGCCGGACTTGGTGTTGTGCGTCCGCGCACCACCGAGCTCCTCGAACGTCACCTCTTCACCGGTCACGGTCTTCACCACGTCCGGGCCGGTGATGAACATCTGCGAGGTCTTGTCGACCATCACGACGAAGTCCGTCAGCGCGGGCGAATACACGTGCCCGCCCGCGTTCGCGCCCATGATCAGCGAGATCTGCGGGATCACGCCGGACGCGCGCGTGTTGCGCATGAAGATCTCGCCGTACAGGCCGAGTGAGACGACGCCTTCCTGGATGCGCGCGCCGCCGCCCTCGTTGATGCCGATGATCGGACGGCCGGTCTTGATCGCCAGGTCCATCACCTTGACGATCTTCTCGCCGTAGACCTCGCCGAGCGCACCGCCGAACACGGTCACGTCCTGGCTGAACACGCACACCGAGCGGCCGTCGATGGTGCCGTAACCGGTCACCACGCCGTCGCCGTACGGGCGATTCTTCTCCAAGCCGAAGTTCGTCGACCGGTGCCGGGCGAGCTCGTCCAGTTCGACGAACGAGCCGGGATCCAGCAGCTGGTCGATCCGCTCACGAGCGGTCTTCTTGCCCTTGGCGTGCTGCTTTTCCACAGCACGGGCCGAGCCGGCGTGCACGGCCTCGTCGTTGCGGCGGTAGAGATCCGCCAGCTTTCCCGCCGTGGTGTGGATGTCGGCGGACGTGTCTGCACCGGGTGGCGGCCCGAGGGGTTGTGACGCACTGCTCATGGCTTGGCAGCCTAGCCACGCGCGCGCCGAAGCGGTTTCACGACGTAGCTCACGTCACCCCCTAATGTTTTAGGGGTGGACGCAGAGCAGCTCGCGCAGCGGTTGACGCAGCCAAACGGCCCATACGCGGGCGTAACGGTTGTCGAAAGCACCAAGTCGACGAACGCCGACCTGGAGCGTGGGCGGCCACCGGACCGCACAGTGCTCATCGCCAGGGAACAAACCGCTGGTGAGGGCCGTCGCACGCGGTCGTGGAGCTCCCCGCCAGGCGGGTTGTACGTCAGCATCTACTACGCACCTGGCGTGCCGGCGCATCGGTGGCCGTGGCTGACGTTGTTGGCAGGCGTCGCGCTGGTCAACGTGGCTCGCTCGACGGGCGTCGAGGCAGTTCTGAAATGGCCGAACGACCTCCTGCTCGGGCCTGGCCGCAAGAAAGGCGCCGGTGTGCTGGCCACGACCACTGACAAAGGCGTCGTGCTCGGCATCGGTTTGAACGTTCAGCCGGTGCAGGCCGAACTCGGGCCCGGCGGGCTGGCGCCGACGTCGCTGGCTGAGGAAGGCGCGAACGAACTCGACCTGACCGAGCTGGCCACCCGGTTGCTGCTGGAACTGGACAAGTGGGAGGCGCCGTGGCGCGCCGCTGACGGCGACCCGTTCGTCAGCGGCCTGCATGAGGAGTACCGCAGCCACTGCGAGACCCTCGGCCAGAAGGTCAGGGTCGAGTTGATCAACGGTTCGTTCGAAGGCACCGCCCGCTATCTGGAAACGGACGGAACGCTCGTCGTCAGGGACGTCGAAGGACACGATCGGTCGGTTCCGGCGGGTGACGTGGTGCACTTGCGTACCGCCACTTAGGGCGACATCCGCCATCCTTGACGATGGATGGTCCCGGCGCGGGTACGGTATGCCCGTCATCGTCGGGTACGGGAGGACACCGTGGCCTATCCAGACGACCTGCTCAGTGCCAACGAGCGTGTCGTGATCCACAAGCACCCGCACTGGAAGATGCTGCTGGTGCCGTACATAGTGCTGCTCGTCACCCTCGGTGCGGGGGTCTGGCTGGCGATCCTCGCGCAGGACCTGTCGTGGAGCACGCTCGCGTTCATCCTGATCGGCGCCGTGGCGTTGATCTTGATCGTGTGGCTGTTCCTCGCTCCGTTCGTCCGGTGGCGGACCACGCACTTCATCGTCACCACCGATCGGGTGATGGCACGGGAAGGCGTGATCAAGCGGACCGGGATCGACATCCCGCTGTCGCGGATCAGCAGTGTGCGGTTCGAGCACGGCCTGATCGACCGGGTCGTCGGCTGCGGAACACTGATCATCGAGTCCTCCAGCGAGGAGCCGCTCGAGTTCGACGACATCCCGCAGGTGGAGAAGGTGCACTCGTTGCTGTACCGGGAGATCAACGACAACCCGGACGACGACTTCGTCCAGCCGACGCAGCAACAGCAGCAGCCACCGGCACAAGGGCGCTGACTTGGCCGCCGCCGGACTGCCGGACAAGGTCGCATCGCGCGCCGATCTCCCAGGCGAGGTGACGATCTGGGAGGTCGGCCCGCGCGACGGGCTGCAGAACGAGAAGTCCGTTGTGGACCTCGACGTCAAGCTGGAGTTCATCGACCGGCTCGCCGACGCGGGTCTGCGCACGATCGAGGCGACGAGTTTCGTGCACCCGAAATGGGTGCCACAACTGGCCGACGCGGCGGACCTGCTGGCCGGACTGTCCAAACGCGACGGTGTGCGCTATCCGGTGCTCGTGCCGAACGAGCGCGGCCTTGATCGCGCGCTGGAGTCCGGCGTCACGAACATCGCGATCTTCGCAAGCGCCACGGAGACCTTCGCGCAGAAGAACCTGAACCGCACGCTGGACAGCCAGTTCGAGATGTTCGACCCGGTGGTCAGCCGGGCTAGGGCGGCGGGCCTCGAGGTCCGCGGCTACGTGTCGATGGTCTTCGGCGACCCGTGGGAAGGCCCGGTACCCGTCGACCAGGTGGTCACGGTCGGCCGTCGCCTGCTCGACATGGGCTGCTCGCAGCTGTCCCTCGGCGACACCATCGGCGTCGCGACACCAGGCCAGGTCGAAGCGATCATCAGCGCCTTCGGTTCGCCGGAGGCACTTGCCGTGCATTTCCATGACACGTACGGACAAGCGCTCGCCAACACCCTCGCGGCGCTCCAGTGTGGAGTGTCCACGGTGGATGCGTCGGCCGGTGGCCTCGGGGGTTGCCCGTACGCCGAATCGGCCACCGGCAACCTCGCGACCGAGGACCTGGTCTGGATGCTCGACGGCCTGGGCCTCTCGCACGGCGTCGACCTGAACAAACTCGCCGACACGAGCGCGTGGATGGCGACCCGGCTGGGCAGGCCAAGCCCGTCCCGGGTTGTCCAGGCGCTGCGGGGCTGACACCCTTCGTCGGCATGCGTGTCGTCGAGCTGAGCGAGAAGACCTGGCCCGCGCAGGAACGGCTCTTCGGTCCACGAGGCGCCGCCGAGGGGTGCTGGTGCATGTACTTCCGGCTGCCGAACGCCGATTTCATGCGGGGCAAAGGCGAGCCCAACCGGCGCGCGGCCCGCAAGCTCGCTCGATCGAGCGAACCTGTCGGGCTGCTCGCGATGGAGGGCGACGACGCGATCGGCTGGGTGGCGGTCGCGCCGCGGTCGGTGTACCGGCGCCTGGACCGTTCCAAAGTCGCCGCGCCACCGGATCCCGACGAGGACCTCACAGGCGTTTGGTCCGTAACGTGCTTTTTCATCCATCGGACCGCACGACGCAAAGGTGTCGGGGCTGAGCTGCTGCAAGCGGCGATCAAGTACGCCACCAAGAAGGGCGCCAAGGTCATCGAGGCCTATCCGGTCGACACCAAAGGAGGCAAGGCCAGTTCCGGCGAGCTGTACCACGGCACCCTCTCGATGTTCCTGGACGCGGGGTTCATGCTGGTAGAGCACCGTGGCGTGCGGCGTGCGCTGGTCCGCAAACCCGTCGGATGACTGACGGAACCAGATCGCGGCGCGGCGCGTCCAACGCGTGACCGGGCATGTAAGCCGAGGCGCAACCGGAGGTGGCCGTGGCTTCCGATCATCGGGCGCAGGTTGAGGAGCTGCTGGCCGACTACCGGCGCAGCCGCGAACAGCTCGCGTCCATGCAGCAGACCCTTGAGGCCATCAACGAGTCCGTCACCAGCTCGGACGGAACGGTCGTGGCGACGGTCGGCGGTCGCGGCACGCTGACCGACCTGACCTTCTCCGACGACGCCTACATCCGGCACCGGCCGTCTGACCTGGCGAAACTCGTGCTCCGGACAGTTGCTGCGGCGGTGACCAAGGCCTCCGAGACCGCCAACCGGACCGTCAGCCCGTTGCTTCCCGTGCAGACCGATCCCGCTGCGTTGCTGGCCGGACGCGCCGATCTCACCGAAGCCGAGCTGACGCCCAAGCCCAAAAAACCGCGGCCGTCCGTTGACGACGACAGCTACGAGAACGTGAGCTGGCTGGACAACCCGAGGAGGACGGTGTGAAGGACGGCTTTCTCACCGACTACGAGCGGCTGAGCCGGCACGCTGGCGAGTTCGGCGGTCTCGCCGACCGGGTCGCGTCCATCGCGGGTGAGCTGAACCGGACGCTCGACTCGCTCGGTCAGCCATGGGGGACAGACGAAGTGGGCCAGAGCTTCTCGAAGATCTACTCCGCGCCGTCCAGCGACACGCGCGCGGGCCTTGGCGCGGCGCCCGGTCAGCTGCGCGACATGGGCGACCGGCTCAAGGCGATGGCGCAGGCCTACCGTGACGTCGAGAAGTCCGCCGCCGACGGCTTTGGCAAGGCCTGACATGGGCATCGAGCTGCCCGCGGAACTCGCCGACGTCGCGGCGCGAACCGGCGTGAAATGGCCGGTCGCCGACGAGGACAAGATGCGCGAAGTCGCGCAGGCGTGGCGGGACACCGGCCAGAAGATCACCACGCTGATCAGCGAAGCCGACACCACCGCACGCGCCGCGCTGAACACGACCGAAGGCGCGAGCGCGGACTCGGCGCGGCGGCACTGGGGTACGTTCGTCCAGCCGGACACCGGTCACCTGACCAGGATCGCCAAGGGGTGTACGGCCAACGCGGACAAACTGGACCACGCCGCCAACCAGATCGGCCAGGCCAAGCTCGCGATCGTCCGTGAACTGACGCCGTTGGCCAAGAACATCAACGTCGCCCAGCACGCCGCGCAAGCCGGTGACCACACCGCCTTGCTGGGCCTGGACACCGCGATCAAAGGCGTCGCGGCCAACATCGCCAACGTCCAGTCCACTTTGGTCACCGCGGTCCAGCCGGCCAGCGGAGTGGTGGTGGACGCGGTCGAGCCGATCGTGCACACCAACCCCGGCGGCCACGGCCAGAACCTGCTCGCGCCGGTGACGAACCTGGTGGACAGCGCCGTTCACGGCGGCAGCCATGGGCCTGGCCTGGTTCCGGCCGTTGCCGATGCGGTGCCTGGTGTGGTGAACCCGGTTGTCGATGCGGTTCCTGGTGTGGGAAGTTCGGGTGGGCAGCACGGGCCGGGCGTGGTTCCGCCGGTCGCGGATGTCGTGCCCGGTGTTGTCAACCCGGTTGTCGATGCGGTTCCTGGTGTTGGGAATTCGGGTGGGCAGCACGGGCCAGGTGTGATTCCGCCCGTCGCGGATGTCGTGCCCGGCGTGGTCAACCCGATCGTCGACGCGGTTCCGGGCGTGGGGAACCCAGGCCACCAACCCGGCGTGCTCCCGCCGTCGGCCGTGATCCCGCCTGGCCATTCCGGCGACTACGGTCCTGGCGGTTCCGCAGGTTCCGCAGGTTCCGGCGCTCCTGGCGGTCCGGCGCACCCGGCTCCGCCCATTCAGCCACCAGGCGGGTACGGACCCGACATCCGGATACCGGACCCCGCGACAGGCCCGATACCGATGATCGGCCGCGACGCACCCACGCCCCCGGCAGGCATTCCGGCAAGGCCTGATCATGGCGTGCACCTTGCTGGCGCGTCCGCTCTTCTCGACGCCCCCGCACCACAACAGGCGCCGGCTCAAGGGTCACCCGCGATCCCCGCACAGCCATTGGCGAACCAGCCGCCAGCCGCTCCCGCATCTCCGTTCGCAGGCGGCACAGCGCCTCCGCCACCTCAAGCCCCACCAGTCGCACCTGTGCCGCCGCCGCAGGCAGGTTCCGGCCAGCCCGCCACGCAGGCACCGCCGCAGCCCCAGCAACAGCAGGCCGCGCGTGGGGCGGTTCCGTTCGCTGTCACGGCCGAGCCCGCTCGGCATGCACCACAGCACGCCGTGATGGCCGCGCCCGTGCCGCAGGGCGCGCAGAACGAAGACCAGGACCAGGAATCCGTGATCGCGCTCTGGCTGGTCCGGATGTTCCCGATTGGACACATGCCGGTCGCGACCGGCCGCCCGGCACGCCAACTCCCGCCGCCACCGGTCGAATTCGACTACGCCGCGGGCATGCGTTTCGAGCCGGACGACCATCCTCAGGCCGAGCTGATCGACGACGCGGAAGCATTAGCGTGGGCTGTCGAGGGCGGTGACGCGGTCACCTCTGGGCCGCCCGCACCGGCCGATGAGATCACGAGCGGCCACGATCCCCTTGCCGGGCAAAACGAACGTGACTGGGCGCGTCGGTTCGTCGTGCGCGCGGGCCACGGACGGGACACTTTGGACACTGAGTACGCCTGGCCGCCCAGTGAACTCTTCCCCGAAGGCGCCACCGCGCCGGGCGAGCCCGAAGTCCTCGAACCGGGCACGGTCATCGACCGGTTCGGCACGCCCGACGGCCGAGTTTTCGCCGCTGCGGACACCTCGTTCGCGCAACGCTCGTTGCCGCCTTCGCACGTCTACGCCGAGTACCGCCGCTACCGCGTACTCAAGCCGCTTCCCGTGTGGCGCGGGATTTCCGCCGCATGGTTCGGCCAGACCGGCGGAGGCGTGCGTTATCGGACCACTCATCCGGCGCTCGACCTGATCGCGCTGGGCTACCTCGCCGAGGAATCAGCACTAGGAGACAGTCAATGAAGGCTGAGTCGATCGTCGGCTGGCTCGGCGCCGTCGGCATCCCCGAAGAGCTCGTGTCGGTCGGCACCGAAGCCGACAACGCCTGGTGCCTGATCCGGTCCGACGAACCCGACGAGCACGGCGCGGTCAGCTGGGAAGTCTTCTGGCGGGAGCAGGGCAACCGCTACGACTGGGCCCGGTTCACCAACGAACAGGTCGCGTGCCACTACCTGTTCGGCAGGCTGACCTGGGCCCAAGTCGCGCGCGGCGCCGTCGGGGTGATCAAAGCCGACTAGAACGGCGGCACGTCCGAGGTCGAAGCGTTGCCGAGCGTCGACTTCTCCAGGCTGATCTGCCAGTCCGACTTCTGGTCGAAGGTCTGGTCGAACTTCTCGTAGCCGCAGTCGCGGGTGAACCCCTTGCGGCCGTCGTCCCAGTCCTCGCCGGTCTTGAAGTACACCTGGTACGTGCCGGAGATGCCGGTCAGCGTCGCCTCGGACGAGGCGTGGACGTAGATCATCGCCTGTGGTTTGGCCGGATCTCCGCTTGTCACAACGGAAATCGCCACATCGCTCGCGGCGGCGTTCTTGATCTTCAATCGGCCACGGCCCCGCGGCCCGACCTTGAGGAGCACTTTTCCGTTGGCAGCACGGCGAGTCTGCTGTGCGGGCGGCGCGGGCGCGGGTGCCGGGATGAAGCTGCCGAACTGGTACCCGGCCGTGGTCAGTGCCTTGAAATCGGCTTCCCTTGACCGGACGGACGCGTTCACATTCTCTTTGGCCGCAGGCAGATGTGGTTGCACGGTCCCGCAACGGTCGGCCTTCGGCGCAGTCGTGACGTCCGCGCTCTGGACGGAAGACAACATGGTGCTCAAGGCGGTGCGCATCGACTGATGCGAGCGCGCGAGTGCGGTCGGTGGAAGGAGTTTGGCCAGTTTGCTGTCTTCAGTCGCGATGGCCACAGCGAACGCGTCGCGCGCTGTGTCCAAGGCTTCGACACTGCCTGCGGCTTGGATCGCGGCCATCGCAGCGGCCAAGGCTTGGTCGGCGGCCGTCAACGCAGCCTGATATTCCTGCTGTGTCAACGGAACCGGCGTTGACGTGGTCGTCGTCGGCGGTGGTGGTGGTGGTGCGGTTACCGAGGAAGGCGCCTCCGCACTGCAGGACACGAGGAGGACACCGGTCGTCAGAACCGTCAGTGCTCGGATCGCGGTGCTCACTACCGGAATGCTCCGCCAAAGCCGTGGGACCAGTCCCGGCCCATTTGCCTTGACGTCCGCGCGGTTGCCCGGTGGCGGCGTGACCGTGGAGTCGGCACGCCGCCAGCCAAGCGTTGTCGCTCAGCGAGCGAGTTTCTCCAGCGCCGCGTCATGCAGGTGGCCGTTGGTGGACAGCGCCGAGCCGCCAAGGAACGTGTCCACGCCCTTGAGGTCGCTGAACCGGCCGCCCGCTTCCTTCACGATGACCCCGATCCCGGCCACGTCCCACGGGTTCACGATCGCCTCGGCGGCGATGTCGATCACGCCCTCGGCGACCAGGCAGTGCTGCCAGAAGTCGCCGAACGCCCGGCTCTCCCAGCACGCGTCGACAAGCCGCAGGTACGCCTCCCGTGAATGGTGCTCCACCCACGAGCCGAGGTCCGTCGTGGACACATACGCGTCCGACAAGGAGTTGACGCCGGAGACTGACAGCTTCCTGCCATCTTCGGCGTAGGCGCCCTCGTTCGCCTCGGCGAACCAGCGCTTGCCCAAAGCGGGTGCGCTGACCACACCGAGGACTGGCTGACCGTCGATCACCAACGAGATCAACGTCGCCCAGGCGGGTACTCCGCGCAGGAAGTTCTTCGTACCGTCGATCGGGTCGATCAGCCAGGTCCGGCCGGTGCCGACCTGACCGCCGCGCTCCTCTCCGGCGATCTCGTCGTCCGGGTAACGCTCCGCGATCAGCGCACGGATGGCGTCCTCCGTGGCCGTGTCGGCGTCGGTCACCGGGGTCCGGTCGGGTTTGCGAGTGACCTTCAGGTCTTGCGCGCGAAAGCGCGCCGAGGTGATCTCGTCCGCCGCGTCGGCGAGACGCAACGCGAAGTCAAGGCTGGATGACACGTTCCTGATGTTGCCAGGCCTACAGTGGTAACCGTGAGTGTGGTGCTGCTGGCCGAGGACGACTCGGCGATCGCAGACCCGTTGTCGCGCGCTCTGCAGCGTGAGGGCTACGCCGTGGAGGTCGTCACCGACGGGCTGAGTGCGTTGGAATTCGCCGACGCGGGTCGTGCGGACCTGCTGGTGCTGGACCTTGGGCTGCCCGGGATGGACGGGCTCGAGGTCTGCAGGCGGCTGCGCTCGTCAGGGCGTGGGCTGCCTGTGCTGATGCTGACCGCGCGGGCCGACGAGGTGGACTTCGTCGTCGGCTTGGACGCGGGCGCGGACGACTACGTCGCCAAGCCGTTCCGGCTCGCCGAACTGCTGGCCCGCATCCGCGCGCTGATGCGTCGCCAGGCACCCGGCGCGGTCGAGGTCAACGGCGTGAAGATGGACCTGGCGGCTCGTGTGGTCACTGTGGACGATCAGGAGATCACGCTGGCCAACAAGGAGTTCGAGCTGCTGCGCGTGCTCATCCAGCGTGCCGGGCAGGTCGTCACCCGTGAGGAGATCCTCGCCGAGGTGTGGGACGACGCGCCCGAGCGCAAGACGAGCAAGACCTTGGACATGCACATGTCCTGGTTGCGTCGCAAGCTCGGCGACATCGGCCCGCGCGGGGCCACCGAGCGCCGGATCGCCACGGTCCGTGGTGTCGGCTTCCGGTTCAACGCCGACTAAGGACACACATGCGCAGGCGGATCCTGCTGGCGATCCTGCTGGCGGTCGCGGTGACCACGCTCGCCCTCGGCGTCCCGCTCGGGCTGACCGCGCTGCGCCTGGTGGAGACCCTGACCAGGGAGGAGCTGAAGACCAGCATCCAGCAGATCGCCCTGCAACTGGACGACGACCTGGCCAACAGCAGGCCGCCGGACCTGACCGACCTGCAGTCGGCGATCCCGCAGAACCGCAGGCTGATCGTCACGCTGCCTGGCCACCCCGACCAGGTGGTCGGCCCGGACCCGGGCGCGGACGTGCTGGCCGAGCAGATCGAGATCCTGCGCAAGGGCACGGTCACCATCCAGCTGCCCGCCGGTCCGACCAGGGCCCGGCAGACCCAGGTCGCCGGGCTGGTCCTGCTGGTCATCGTGATCACCATCGCGATCGCCAGCGGCGTGGCCATCGTGACCGCCAGACGCCTGGCGCAGCCGCTCGGCCACGTCGCCAACCGCGCGGGACGGCTCGGCGCGGGCGACTTCAGACCCGATCCGCGTCGCTACGGCGTCGCGGAACTCGACCGGGTCGCCGAGGCACTGGACACCTCGGCTGGTGCGCTGGCCGAGTTGGTGCAGCGGGAACGTGACTTGGTCGGTGACGTCTCGCACCAGCTGCGCAGCAGGCTGACCGCGCTGCAGCTCCGGCTGGAGGCGCTGCAACTCACCAGCGACTCCGAGAACGCCGCCGACGCGGCTGCTGCGTTGGAACAGGCGGAACGGCTGGGCGACGTCCTCGACGAGTTGCTGGCCGCGGCCCGCGAAGCCCGCGCGACCGACGCGGAACCGCTTGACCTCGCCGGAGCGTTGCCAGAGATCGCCAACGAATGGCGAGAACCGTTGCGCAACAAGGGCCGTGCCCTTCGTGTCCGGGTGGACGGGCGGCCGTTGGCCAAAGCGACGACGGCCAGGCTGCGTGAGGCCATCGGCGTGCTGCTGGACAACGCCCTACGGCACGGCGCGGGACCCGTCTCGGTGTCTGTTCGTGCCAGCGACGCGACCGTGGCCATCGAGGTGTCCGACGGCGGCAGCGGTGTCCCTGACGAACTCGTCGCGCACATCTTCGACCGTGGCGTGTCGGGCGTCGGCTCGACCGGCGTGGGACTCGCGCTCGCCCGTGCGCTCGTCGAGTCCGACGGCGGACGGCTGGAGCTGTCCGTGCCGCGTCCGGCGACGTTCACGATCTTCTTGCCAGTACCCAGAGTGGACGACGTGCGCGGCGTGCGATGGCCAGCCGAACGGTCCCCGCGCTAGGAGTGGCCTAGTTCCTCGTCCACCGGGTCGGCGCGCACGATCCGCGGGCGCGCGTTCGCCTCAGGGAAAACCCAGCGGCGGAACCCCCAGAACCGGAAGAACGTCGCCAGCAGCATGCCGATCACCGACCCGGACATGAAGTCGGCGACCTCCTGCACCCACCGCTCGACGTGCGGCACCTCGAGGTCGAGCACATACCGCGAGACATACGGCGGCACCAGGTTGATCGCCACACCGCCGCCGCTGATCAGGAAGAACAACGCGGCCTCGTGGTGGCGTTCACGACCACCGCGAGTCCGGAACGACCATTCCCGGTTGAGGATGTACGACACGATCGTGGCGATGATGACCGCGATCGCCTTGGCCGTGATCGGCTTGCTCTCCAGGACGGTCAGCTTGAGGAAGAACCAGATGCCGTTGTCGATGACGAAGGTGGTGCCACCGACGATCGCGAACTTGAGCAGTTCGCGGTGCTTGATGAGCACTGAACGCAACGGCTCGGGAACCTGAGCCAGCACGCTCTCGACGATCGACACTTACGCGAGTCTACGGAGCAGCCTAAGCGGCAAGGTCTTCCTGGTCGGACACGGCGTGCAGACGACGGCCGGTGCGCGTGGTCCTGGTGCGCGCGTTCGCCTCCGGGAAGACCCATTTCTTAAAGGCCCACCAGCGGAAAGCCATCGCGATCAGCGTGCCGAGGATCATGCCGCTGAAGAAGTCGGCGACCTCCTGGGTGACGAGGCTCACATTCGGCACCATCAGGTCGAAGACGTACCGGCTGATGAACAGCGGCGTCGAGTTCAACGCCACCCCGATCCCACTGATCAGGAAGAACAACGCAGCCTCATGGTGGCGCTCACGCCCGCCGCGAGTGTGGAACGACCACTCCCGGTTGAGGATGTACGACAGGATCGTCGCGATGATCACCGCAACGGACAGGGCGGTGACCGGGTGCGCGTTCAAGATCGTAAGCTTGAGCGTGTAGTTCACCACGTTGGTGGCGATGAAGCAGATTCCGCCCACAACAGCGAATCTCAGCAGCTCGCGGTGCTTGAGCATGATCTTGCGCACCGGGTCAGGGAGACGCCTGAGGAGGCTCTGCACAAAGGCCATGGCGGCAGAGCCTACTGATCCACAAATGGCCCCTTGACAGCAGTGCCCAAGCAGTGTGCGCCCTGCCACCCCAAGATCAGGAGCATTGCCACATAGCGGACATCGCCGGGACGAAGCGAACGGCCCCGCATGGAGTGGGTGTCCACAATGGTCGCTCAAGCCGCGCGCCACGACGGCGCTGGCAGGGCCGTCCCCGCCGCCCCTCACCTGCGCGAAACCGAAAACTGTCGTACCCCCGGAGTAACGTGAAAATCAGGGGGTCCCCCGGGGGAATTCATGGTGCGGTGGAGGCTGCCGTGAGACCGGGTCAAGGTGGGCAGCGGCCCGTGAGCACGGCCAGCAGCCGCTCGACCGGTCCCAAGCTCGAGCAGTAATCCCGAGACGGTGGCGTCTCCGACCGTGGCTGCGTCGTCGTGGTCGATGGCTTGGTCGTCGTCGGGTCCGTCGTCTTACTCGACGTCTCCTTGGGCGGAGTAGTCGTGACCTTTGGCGGCGTTGTCGTTGTCACCGATGGCTTGGTCGTCGACCGCGGCGGGGTCGTGGTCTTCGGTGGCGTAGTCGTCGTCGTTGGCTTCGGGTCCGGTGGCACCGGCCAGCTCCACCACGGCAACTTCACCGTGGCACTCGCGCTCGCCGTGCCGATCGACGCCGTCACCAGGACCTTGCTGTACTGCCAATACGGCGGGTGTTCTCGATCCTCGCCGCCGCCAGGCCGCTCCTTCAACCGCACGCGCAAGTAGAAGCTGTCGCCCGGCTTCAACGGCTCAGACGTCACACAGCTTGTGGTAGCACCGTTCGACGTGCATGTCGCGGCGGGCCAGGCTGTGAGCATCTCCGCCGGCTGGTCGAATGTGACCGTCGCTTGCTTCGTGCTCTCGCCGGTGTTCTTGGCCACCGCTTGGATGCCTGCCATGCGGTGGCGTCCCGGCAGCGGAATCGACAGCCAGTCCTGGAAGGCGTAGAGCGAAACGCCGTCCTTGCGCACCGGCGGCTGGACTTCGACCCGCACCGAGATCGACACGCTGACCGAACTGCCCGCGCTGATCGTGCCGGTGATCGTGCCGCCTTGGCTGTCTTCCGCGGCGACGATCCGGAACAGCAGCGTCACGGATTCCCCTGGCTGCAGGCCACGCCCGTTCGTGCACGTCACGGTCCCGGTTCCACCCGGGCACGACACCGAGCCGGCTTGCATCGCGCCATTCAGGCGCAGCAGGCCGGATCCGGCCATCCGGGACGTGCCGACGGCGCTTACGCCTGGCGGCAGGTTCAGCGACGCGACAACGGGCTCCGACACCGTGCCGCCGCTGTTGGTCACCGTGAGCGGCAAGTCGGTCGGCCCGCTGCCGGGCACGAGCGTGACCGGAGGCGGTGACGGCGCCGTCAGGTTCGGCGGCGCAGGCTGCGGCGGGGCGGGCGACGGCGGCGATGGCGCAGGCGCTGGCGAAGAAGGCGGCGCCGTGCTGGGCGGTGTCGTCGGCGTGCTCTGCGGCGGCGGAGGTGGTGGCGGAGGGGGAGGTGGCGGCGGCGGTGGTGGGTTCGGCGGGATTTGCTGCGACGTTGGCGGTGGCGGCGGCTGCTGCTGTGCCGCCGGGATCTCCTTCGTCTCAGCGGCCGTCAGCGCGAGCACGACCGCGGCGGCCACGGCCGCGACCGAAGCACCCACGCCCACAAACTGCCGTGGCAACGAAGACGCGGCGCCACCAGCGCCCGCTGCCGTACCTGCTGCGGCGCCCGCGACGACGGCTGCGGTGGCTTTGCTGCCTGTCGCAGCCAGGTATCCGAGCGCTCCGATGCCGAGTACGAGCGGCGCGATGACGACGCGCATGCCGCTGTTGACGTCGGCCAGTTCCATGGCCAGCGCACGACAACGCTCGCATTCGTCCAGGTGTGCCTCGACTTGGGCGGTTTCCCGCCTGGAAAGCCCGCCACGGGTCCACGCGCCCAGCCGCTCGGCGGTCGCCTTGCAGCGGTCGTTCGTCGACTCAGCCAAGTGCACCTGCAGGTACGCCTGCCGTAGGCCTTCTCGTGCACGGTAGGCCAACGCGCTCACACCGTTGGGCGTGAGACCGAGGATCGGCGCGACCTCTGCGGGCGACTGGCCTTCGACCTCGGTGTGCCACAGCACGGCCTGCCATCGCTCGGGCAGCCGTGCGAAAGCGCGCGCCGCGAGGGAACGTTCGAGGCCCGCGACGGCTGTGTCAGAGAACGGGACTGCTGTGTCCGCGCCTGCGACCGTGGTGACGTCGTCGGACAACTCGACGCGCTTGTCCCGGCGGGTCTTGTCGTAGGCGGTGTGCCGCAGGGCGGTCAGCAGATACGCACGAAAGGCTGAATCTGGACCGCGACCGGCCCGCAGGGTGTCGAGGACCTTCGCAAACGCTTCCGACACCAGGTCGTCGGCTTCGGCTTGGGAACGGGTCAGCTGCCGGGCGAGGTTGTACGCGGCTCCGACATGGCGCTCGTAGAGCGATCCGTATGCCGACACTGTGCCTTTGCGTACCGACTCGATCAGTTCGGCGTCGCTCGGGCCGTGCACCTCAGCGGGAACTGTGGACACTGGCCTCCCTCGTCGCTGCCCGTGATGCAGGTAAGTGTGCAGGACCCACATCACGGAGTCATCTCCCCGGTCAGGCCGGTTGTTAGCGCAGCGTGAGCGGGTAACCCATTCGCATGACAATTCGGCTGGAATCGCGTCACACCTGAGGCCCAGCGACGTTTCAGATCAGGATCTTCCATACCGGCGGAGAGGAACTGGTAACTGTGGCGGTTCGCGAAGCGGGTTCACGGTCACCCCATGGCGCGGAGGCCGCCCTGCGGTCCCTGCGCGCCAGGTGGCGGCGGGCCAGCATCGCCGCCGGCTGGCGCTACCCGAGCGACTGGGCGCTGCCCGAGGTCGACGCGGTCTGCGCGTCCGCGCTGGTCAAAGCCGATTTGGCGGACCCGTTGGCGGATCTCGGCCGGGCGCGTGCGGTGTCAGGGGCGGGGCTGGACGAGACCCTGACGGACGTGGCGGCGCTGCACGCGGTGCTCACCGATCCGCGTCTGGTCGCGGCCAATCCGGACGCCATACCGTCCCGTTTGCTCCGCTTGACGGCCCTGGCCTGGGCGGATGTTTCCACGCAGGAGATCGCCCGCAGCGAGATCCGGGAGAGCCTGACCGGCCTGTCCACCGCCGCGTACCTGCGGACCAGGCTCGGCGAGATCTACCGGCGGGCCGGCAGGGATGGCAGGCCGGTCGGCCACGTGTTGCTCACTGTGAGTATCGACCTGTCCGCGGTGGTCGGCTGGTCCCGGCTGATGGCCATGGTGCTGGCCGCGGATGTGCTCCGGCAGGTCTTCGACGGCGGCGAGAGCCTGGCGCTGCTCGGGCCTTCGGTGGCCGTCGTACTCACCGAGCGGGAGCCTGAACTGGCCAAACGCAGTGCGGACGCCCAGCTGATGCTCGCCGAGCGACTCTCGGTGGACCCGCAGTTGCACACCCTCGGCCCGATCGAAGTGCGCCTGCACCGGCTGCCGCCGACCCACGAGGAGGCATGCGACCTCGTCGACGCCCTCGGCCGTATCTGACAAAACCCCAGGTCAGCCATTGTGAGTGGTTCGTCCGGTGAGAACCGGCCAAAACTCTCGCGAAGCAGCAGGCGGGGGCTCCGGCCACGTTCGTGTGGTCTTCGTGATTTGCTGTTTGGGTGAGCGACGTGGACGAGCGCCGTGGGGGTGCGCCCGTGCGGGCGGCAGGTCGGATCACGGCAGCGGTGGAATGGTTCGTCGGGTCATGGCGCGCGATGTGGATCGTGCTGGCCGTACCCGCCGCTTTCCTGATCACCGGCATTGTCGTGTGGCTCGCCCATGGGCGGATGGGTGTCGATTCTGCTGTGTACAGAGCGGGCGGCATCGCTTTGCTCACCGGCGAACCGCTGTACGACAAGATGACGTTGCTGGCCGAGCCGTGGTGGGCGCAGTTGCCGTTCACCTACGCGCCGTCCGCGGCGTTGTTCTTCGTCCCGCTGGCGTTGGTCCCCGTCACGGTCGGGTGGGGTCTGCTCAGCTTCGTCTCCGTGCTGTCGATGAGCCTGGTCATCCGGATCACGCTGGACAAGCTGCCGAAACTGCCGAGCTGGCTGGAGCCGCGTAAGGCGACGGTCTGGTTCTCCATCCTGATGCTGGGTATGGAACCGGTCTGGCGGACGCTGTTCCTCGGTCAGATCAACTTGATCCTGTTGCTCATCGTCGTGCTCGACGTGCTCGTGATCAGCACGTCGGCGAACCCGAAGGTCGCCAGGTGGGGCGGGATCCTGGTGGGCATTGCCTTCGCGATCAAACTGACCCCGTTGATCTTCGTCGCGCACTTGGTGCTGATCGGCCGGTACGCCTCGGCCCTTCGCGCGTTCGCCACGTTCCTCGCCCTGCAGGCGCTGATGTTCGCGATCTCGGCCAGCGACACGGTGAAGTACTGGACCGTCACGATCGTCGGTGACCCCGGCCGGATCGGCCCGGTCTACTGGAACGGCAACCAGTCGCTGACCGGCCTGGTCAACCGGATCACGCTGCTCGACCCGAGCTCGACCAAGATCGCGATTGTGATCGGCGCGGTGCTCGCGATCCCGGCGATGCTGCTTGTCCGCCGTTTCCACCGGCACGGCCGCGCGGTGACCGCCCTGCTGGTCAGCGCGTTCTTCGGGCTGCTGTTCAGCCCGATCACGTGGACGCACCACTACGTATGGGTGGTGCCGCTGTTGATCATGCTGATCGCCCGGATGCCCGACCCGCTGCCGCAAGGGACCTGGCGGATCGCGCGGGCCGCGGTCGCGCCGCTGACAGTCTTCGCGGTCTTCGTCAGCTGCGTGCTGCTGTGGATGCGCGGCGGGCACGGCAAGGAACTGCTGTGGCACTGGTGGGAGTTCATTCCGGGCAGCGCGTACATGATCGTGCCGGTCGGGGCGGGTATCGCGATCGCGATCCGGGTCCTGCGCAGACGGATGCGTGCCAGATCGCAGCCTGCTGATCCGGAGCAGCCGAAGGTCGCGGCCGGTCAGACGACGTGAACGAGCAGCGCTCGCGGCTGATCGACGCCGCGTTCTACCTGGGGTTCGGGCTCGATGCCGCGTACACGGCGGCGTTCTCGGAGTTCTACGGCTTCCGGGTGTGGGGCAACTTCGCGGTCGTCGGCTACGCGTTCGCGTTCCTGCACATCGTGATCCTCTTGCTCACACGCCGCCAGGGTTCCCGCTGGATCCCGGTCGGCTACGTGGTCGTGCTGGGCATGCTCGTGCCGATGCTTGTGCTGGTGTTCAAGCGGATGACCGGCCGGGACTGGGGTTCGCCCGCGCATTCGATGACCGCGCAGCCCGAGGTCTGGGTGATCGAGCGGGCCGGGCGGCTGCTGCTGTCCACCGGCTCACCTTATGTCGATTTGTCGACATTGAACCGGCCGCCGGTGGTCGACGACTACACGCCATACAGCCCGGCCATGGCGTTGCTCGGGCTGCCCAACGCGCTCTTCGGCCGCAACGTGCTGACCGACGCCCGGATCGTCGCGTTCGTGGTCACGCTGGTGATCTTCCTGGTGATCCTGCGGACGTTGGACTGGCCGTCGCTCTCGATCAGGCCCGTGCAGCTCATCACTTTGACGACGTTTACCACCCTGCCCGCCGCGGTTGCGGGCAACGACATGCCTGTCGTCGCGTTGCTCATCCTCGGGGCTGTCCTGGCTATGAGATCGCGCCCGGAGTGGGCAGGGTTGGTGCTGGCCATCGCGGCCAGCATGAAGCTCACCGCGTTGCCCGCGGCCGCTGTTGTGGCTGTCGCACTGGCGTTCTCGTGGCGCTTTCTTGCGGCGTTCATCGGCGGAATGGTCGTGTTCACCGGTCTGTCGGCAGCGGTGAACTGGGACATGTTCGTGGACAACGTGGTCCGTTTCCCGGGGAACATGGCGGCCGTCCGTTCCCCGGCGCAAAGCCCGCTGCCAGGACATTTGCTGGAACAGACCGGTCCGTTCGGGCACACCGCGGTCCTGATCCTGATGGGCATGGCCGCGCTCGGGATGCTGTGGTGGCTGTTGGCGCGTCCGCCGCGCACGATCGCGGAGATCCTGCTGCGCACGGGCGTCGGGCTGGGCATCGCGATGCTGCTGATGCCCGCGACCAGATGGGGATATTTGATCTACCCGATCGCCCTGCTGGGGGCCGCGTTGTACTCCTGGCGACCGGCTCGCAAACTGGCGCAGGTAGGCTGACCTGCTCGTGGACCCAGTTACCGGCTTTCCCGTCGTCGGAATGGTGGGCGGCGGCCAGCTCAGCCGGATGACCCAGCAAGCCGCGATCGCACTCGGCCAGTCGTTGCATGTGCTCGCCGTCTCACCGACGGATCCGGCGGCGCTCGTGACCCCGAACGTCACGATCGGCCACCACACCGACCTGGAAGCGTTGCGCGCCTTCGCTTCCTCGTGCGACGTGATGACGTTCGACCACGAGCACGTGCCGAACGAGCACCTGCGCACGCTGGTCGCCGAAGGCTTCGCGGTCCATCCGGGACCGGAAGCGCTGATTCACGCGCAGGACAAGCTCGTGATGCGCAACCGGCTGGCCGAGATGGACGTGCCGATCCCGGCCTACGCCGAAGTCAAGACGGTCTCCGACGTCACCCAGTTCGGCGAGAAACACGGCTGGCCGGTCGTGCTGAAGGCCGCGCGCGGCGGCTACGACGGCAAGGGCGTCTGGATGGTCCCGTCCTCCGGCGAAGCCCTTGTCACCGAGCTGCTGGAAGCGGGAACACCGCTGCTCGTCGAGGAACGCGTGGACATGACCCGCGAGCTCGCGGCCGTGGTCGCCCGTTCGCCGTTCGGCCAAGGCGCGGCATGGCCGACGGTAGAAACCGTGCAGTCCAACGGAATCTGCGTCGAGGTCCTCGCGCCCGCGCCCTCGCTGTCCGAGGACTTGGCTCAGGAAGCGCAGGAACTCGCGCTGCGGATCGCGTCTACCCTTGGTGTGGTCGGTGTTCTGGCGGTGGAGCTGTTCGAGACGTCGTCGGGCCTGGTCGTGAACGAACTCGCGATGCGCCCGCACAACTCAGGCCACTGGACGATCGAAGGCTCGGGGACATCCCAGTTCGAGCAGCACCTGCGCGCGGTGCTGGACTACCCGCTCGGCTCAACCGATCCCGTGGCACCGGTTGTGGTGATGGCGAATGTCCTAGGTGCACGGTCCACACCGGACATGGGCCCGGACGAGCGCGTGCACCACCTGTTCGCGCGTTACCGCGATGTGCACGTGCACTACTACGGAAAAGCAGAGCGCCCAGGCCGCAAGATCGGCCACGTGACCGTGCTGGGCGAGGACCTGGCCGAGGTCCGGCGCCGCGCCCGGTTCGCCGCGGACTGGCTGGCCACCGGTGCCTGGCCGGACGGCTATGACGTTCATGGAGGGAAGTAGCAGTGGCGGAAGTCGGCGTGATCATGGGCAGCGACTCGGACTGGCCAGTGATGTCAGCGGCCGCCGCAGCCTTGGCCGAGTTCGACGTGCCCTACGAGGTCGGCGTCTACTCCGCGCACCGCACGCCCGGCCGGATGCTTTCGTACGCACAGCAAGCAGCATCCCGCGGCCTCAAGGTGATCATCGCGGGCGCGGGCGGCGCGGCCCACCTGCCCGGCATGGTCGCGTCGGCGACGGTGTTGCCGGTGATCGGCGTGCCCGTGCCGCTGAAGTACTTGGACGGCATGGACTCCCTGCTGTCGATCGTGCAGATGCCCGCAGGTGTGCCCGTCGCGACGGTGTCGATCGGTGGCGCCCGCAACGCGGGACTGCTGGCCGTGCGAATGCTGGCCGCGACCAACCCGGCACTGCGGACGAAGATGGCCGAATTCCAAGCGAGCCTCGAGGCAATGGTCCTCGAAAAAGACGAAAACCTCCGCAAAACCGCCGCGCAGGGTTAATCATGCACATCTCCCGTTGACGGTAACGCCCGCAAGATCCATGGGACATCTCGGGCACACCGTTCAACGGGAGAACGTGATGAACAGGTCGAGCAAACAAGCCGCGCTTGGTACTTAAGTCTTGTGAGTGGTTATCGGATCAGGAACCCGACAACCACTCATGCACTCGATCCAGCGGCTCGAGTCGCGCGACGCGTGATGCCGGAAGCCCGGCATCACGCGACCGGAATGCTCAGCCCTTGAGCAGGGAGCGGGCCATCACCTGGCGCTGGATCTGGTTGGTGCCCTCGTAGATCTGGGTGATCTTGGCGTCACGCATCATTCGCTCGACCGGGAAGTCACGCGTGTAGCCCGCGCCACCGAACAGCTGCACGGCATCCGTCGTCACGGCCATGGCGACGTCGGAGGCGAAGCACTTTGCCGCCGCGGCAACGAATCCGGTGTCGGTGTCGCCGCGTTCTGCTTTCGCTGCGGCCACGTACACCATGTGGCGGGCGGCTTCGATCTTCATCGCCATGTCCGCCAGCATGAACTGGACGCCCTGGAAGTCGGCGATCGCCTTGCCGAACTGCTTGCGTTCCTTGACATACGCGATCGCCGCGTCGAGCGAGCCCTGTGCGATGCCGACGGCCTGCGCGCCGATGGTCGGGCGCGTGTGGTCCAGGGTGCGCAACGCGGTCTTCAGGCCTGTGCCCGGTTCGCCGATGATCCGGTCGCCGGGGATGACGCAGTTCTCGAAGTAGATCTCCCGGGTCGGCGAGCCCTTGATGCCGTGCTTGCGTTCCTTCGGCCCCACCGAGAAACCGGGGTCGTCGACGTGCACGACGAATGCCGAGATGCCCTGGGACGGCTTCGGTGCGTCCGGGTTGGTGACCGCCATCACCGTGTACCAGGCCGACTCGCCGCCGTTGGTGATCCAGCACTTGGTGCCGTTGAGCACCCAGGTGTCACCGTTCTGACGGGCGCGGGTCTTCATCGACGCGGTGTCCGAACCGGCTTCGCGCTCGGACAGCGCGTAGGAGATCATCGCCTGCCCCGACGCGATCGTCGGCAGGACCTGCTTCTTCAGCTCCTCCGAACCGGCCAGGATGATCGGCATCGAGCCCAGCTTGTTCACCGCCGGGATCAGCGACGAGGACGCGCACACCCGGGCGACCTCTTCGATCACGATGCACGTGGCGACCGCGTCGGCGCCTTGGCCGTCGTACTCCTCGCCGATGTGCGGTGCGTTGAAGCCGGAACGGATGAGCGCGTCACGGGCTTCGACCGGGAACCGCTCGTTCTCATCACAGTCGGCCGCGTACGGCGCTATCTCCTTCTCCGAGAGCGCGCGGACAGCCTCGCGCACAGCTTCGTGCTCCTCCGACAGCTGGTATACGCCCGCGTTCACCGTGCTCCGCCTTCCAACCGGTCAGTAACTTCTCGTCTGATGTTAGCCCTCGTTCACTACGTCGAGCTTGTGTCGTGGCCCGCACTTGCAGTTAGCTTCGACGGATGAGCGCTACGTGGCCTCCGCACCTCGGCAAGAAGCTCGACTACCCGGAGGTCGCGGTCGGCGCGATCGTCGCGGGCTCCGCACGCCGCTTCGGCGACCGGGTGGCCTTCCGCCACCACGGCGAAGAACTCACCTACGCGCAGCTCTGGCGTGAGGCGTGCCAGTTCGCGAACGGCCTGGTCAGCCGGGGTGTCAAGCCCGGTGACCGGGTGGCGCTGCGGATGTCCAACTGCTTGCCGTTCCCGGTGGCGTACTACGGCCTGCTGCTGGCCGGGGCCACGTTCGTGCCGGTCAACCCGCTGATGCCGGAGCCCGTGGTGGCCGCTCAGCTCCAGGACGCCGGGGCCGCGCTGACCGTTCAGGCCAGTGACGTGGCCGAGATCCGGGCGGACCAGCCGGACACCCCGCCGGACGTGCAGATCGACATCTACCAGGACCTGGCGCATCTGGCGTACACCGGTGGCACGACCGGGCGATCGAAGGGCGTACGGCTGCCGCATCGCAACGTCGTGGTCAACAGCCTGCAGTTCGCCTGCTGGCAGTCCGGCTCAGTGCCCGCGCTGGACGGCGAAGGCGGCCTGATCATCGACCAGATCAGCGACCCGGCGGAGTACCGCAACCGGGTCGGCACGGGCCAGGCGATCAACCTCACGCCGTGGTTCCACGCGATGGGCACCATCGGCGGCCTGAACGTCCTGATCCTCGGCGGGGTCACGGCGACGTTGCACGACCGGTTCGACCCGGTCGCCTATCTCGCCGACGCCGAGAAGTACAAGATCAACTACATGGGTGGCGCTCCGGCGCTGTTCGCGGGTCTGTTGGCGTGTCCGGACATCAAGACGCGTGATCTGTCCGCGGTCAGCTCCATCGGCTCGGGTGCCGCGCCGATGCCGCATGAGATGACCATCGCCCTGCAGCGGATCATGCCCGACGCCGTGATTGTCGAAGGTTATGGGCTTACCGAAGTCACCATGGGCGCCGCGGCGGCTCCGCCGTGGGTCTCCGGCGTCCGCAAGGTGGGCACGGTTGGTGTGCCGGTGTTCGACACGGAGATCAAACTCGTGCCGGTCGAGGGCGGTTCGGAGGCCGTGCCGGTCGGTGAGCCCGGCGAGGTCTGCATCCGTGGCCCGCAGGTGATGCTCGGGTATCACAACCGGCCAGAGGAGACCGCGGAAGTCCTGGTGGACGGCTGGCTGCACACCGGCGACATCGGCGTGTTCGACGAGGACGGCTACTTGTCCATTGTGGATCGCAAGAAGGACATGCTGATCTACAAGGGCTACAACGTCTATCCCCGCGAACTCGAGGAGCTGCTCATCGCCCACCCCGCGGTGGCCATGGCCGCTGTGGTGGGACGCAAGGACGCCGAAGTCGGGGAGCTCCCGGTGGCCTTCATCGTGCCCGCGAAGCCGGACGTGCAAGCCGAGCAGGTGATGGCCGACATCAACGAGCAAGTCGTGCCGTACAAACGACTTCGCGAGGTCGTCGTCACCGACCAGATCCCGATCTCCCCGGCAGGCAAGATCCTGAAACGGGAGCTGCGCGCACGCCTGACCTGATCAGGCCTTGTCGAGCAGATGCCGGGACGGGAACTCCCTGGTCTTGCGCTCCAGGCAATAGCCGAGGAGTCCGTCCTCGGTACAGCGGGTGGCGAGCACGATGTCCCGGATCTCGTCTTCGTGCAAGGTGAAGCCGAGCGCGGCTTCGAACTGATCGTTGCCGCACGACGAACATTCCAGGATGTACCGGGCTTCGGCTTCGTCAGGATCCGGGTGCCACCAGTCCTCGCTGTCCAGCAGATAGGTCAGCCGTGCGCACGAAGTGCACGTGCGGTGTGCGTTCGTGCCGGACTCGTCGAACTCGATGACGAAGACCCGGCCGCCGCACCCGGCACAGACTGACTCGGTGATGTGGTCGATCGGGTAGCCGTCCGCGGTGGCGTGGAAGTACTCCGTGATGTCGGTGTGTGTTTCGCCGTACCACTGATCGCCTGTTCGGGTGAGCGCCATACGCAGAGCCTAGGCAACCTCACTGCGGAGTTGTTCCGTCTTGGGGATATGAAGACGGTGCTGATTGTGGGAGCGGTGGGGGTGCTGGTTGCCGGCTGCGGTGCGCAGCAGCAGGCTGGGCCGAGCAGCACCACCAGCGGCGATGAGCTCAAGGGACGCGTTTTCGTGTCCCAGACGGTGACCGAGAAGGGCAAGCCGCGGCCTCTCGCCGACGGCACGCACATCCAGTTCGAGATCACCGACCAGGGTGAACTGCAGGTGCGGGCCGGGTGCAACCACATGTTCGGCCGCGTGGACACCAGCAACGCCCGGCTCGCCATCACCGGCCAAGGCCTTGGTCAGACCGAGATGGGCTGCGACAAGGTGCGCCTTGACCAGGACCAATGGCTGGCGGGCATCATCTCCAGCACTCCCGCGTGGGAGCTCACCGGCGAAACGCTGAAGCTGAAGACCGCCGACACCGAGATCGTGTTGGCTGCCAAGCAGGCCACGCCCTTGGAAGGGCCGACGTGGGTGACGACCACGTATGTCGAGAACGACCTGGCGAGGCCGTCGCAGACCCCGGCATGGCTGACTTTCAACAGTGGCAAGGTCCTGATCACCACCGAGTGCAACACCGTGGAAGGCAGCTATCAGGCCACCACCGAGACGATCACGTTCCAGGCCCTGAAGTCCACGGGTGGTTCCTGCCCGCAGGCCGACGCGATCACGCCAGTACTGGACGGACAGCTCAACTACAAGATCAACGACGAGTCGCTGAGCCTGACTCATCCGTCCGGAAAAGGCATGCAACTGCGGGTTGGCCGGGTTGACGGCAGCCTGGCAGGCAAACAGTTCGTGTCCGACGACGGCAAGACGACGCTGAAGTTCGACAACGGCAAGCTGACCGCGACCGCAGGCTGCAACGACATGACTGGTTCGGTGGTCGCGGACAACGGCAAGTTCGTTGTGCAAACCCTTCTCAAGACAAGGAAAGGCTGCGAGCCGGCGGTGATGGAGCAGGAGGATCAGCTGGCCGAGTTCCTCAAGAGCGTTCCGGACTTCGGGTTCTCCAACGCTGGGCTGTTCCTGAAGTCCGGCCAGACCACGATGACGTTCAAGGAGCAGTGAGCAGGGTGGCCCGCTCCGACTCCAAGTGGGCGTCCACTTTGCTCGGATTGGACACCTGGACAAGGGAACCCTTGCCCGCCAACACCGACAGCAGTCCGGAGACGACACCGTCGGGCAACACCCACTCCATTGTGGACAGCACGCGCCCGGTGACGGCCTTGGCGCGGGCGGCTTGCACAACCTCGGCGACGGTCAGCGAACCCAGCGCCGGGGTGGTGTCCGGCACCTCCTGCAACGGAAAGAAGTCGTCGCCGAACATCCGGGATTCCGAGATGTAGTCCAGTGCCCCGTCCGGCGGTGAGCCGCGCAGGCCCATCCCCATGGGGTCCAGCGACACCACGGCCCATGCGCCGGCGGGCTTGGCGGCGTCCACAGTGGTCAGTGCGACCTCGCCGCCGGATGTGACCACGTTGGCGCCGCACCACCAGGCCCCGAGCAGGACGCCCGCGGTCTGCCAGTGCGCAGGCAGGTCGACCGCGACCGGGGTACCGGGTTCGACGTCGAACTCCTCGGTCAGCCAGTTCGCGGTCTTCGCCGCCCAGTTGGCCAGTGTGGCAACGGAAAGCTCGACCCTGGTGCCTGCCGCGTCGTCGTAGTGCGTGATCAACGGATGGGATCGGTCACCGGCGAGCAGTGGCCGGAACAACGCTTCTGTCACTGACATCAGTCGACGCACCTCACGCCGTCTATTGTGGCCGGTTGCTGTACTGCCCCATTCAACATCAGCGGCCGTTGCGCGGCGAACCGCGGGGGCGCCTGCCTGCCGAGCAGCTGGTTGACGTACTCCCGGACCTTCAGCAGGTCCACGGTGATGATGCTCTGCCCACGCTCGTTGCGCGCGCCGACGGCGACGACCGGAATCGTCACGAACTCGACCCCGCCGGACGACATCGACCCGAGGTGCCTGGCCAGCTGCACGATGTCCAGACCAGGGGAGACCACGACCGACTTGGACGCGGCGTCGGTCAACGCCGCCAGCTTGGACTGGTCGGTCAGGGTGCCCGCGCTCAGCAGTTGCTGCATCACGGCACCGAGAAACGCTTGCTGCCGAACGATTCTGTCGAGGTCGCCACGGGGCAGCCCGTCGCGCTGGCGCACGAAGGCCAGCGCCGAACCGCCGGAGATCTTCTGCACGCCCTTGCGGAAACTCGCGCCCGAGTTGGGGTCGCTAGTCGCCTGGTTCAGGCACACGCGTACGCCCCCGATGGCCTCGGTGAGCAGGTAGAAGCCGTACAGGTTCACTTCGGCGTAGTGGTCGACGCGTACCCCGGTCAGGTCCTGGACGACTTGCGTCAGTGCCGAGCGGCCGGCCGTGTCGGAGAGCCGCTCGACCTCCGCCCGGTCGGTTTTCCCTTCGTTGCGCAGCTTCTGCGCGGTCCGGGACTTGATCACACCGTACGCGGAGTTGATCTTGTCGTCCTGGTAGCCGGGGATCGTGACGTACGTGTCGCGCGGGATCGAGATCGCGTAGCCCTTGGAGCCGTCCTTCGGGATGCGC
This sequence comes from Kibdelosporangium aridum, assembly GCF_900176515.1. Lineage (GTDB taxonomy): Bacteria > Actinomycetota > Actinomycetes > Mycobacteriales > Pseudonocardiaceae > Kibdelosporangium > Kibdelosporangium aridum. The sequence continues at coordinate 386,409 of NZ_FWXV01000002.1, read as the reverse complement.
AGCAGGATGATCGTGTCCGTGTTCAGCCCGTCGGCCGCCTCGGTGCGCAGCTGCCGCAACACCCGCTCCGGCAACGGGTTTCCCTTGGTGTCCGTCCGGGTGTCGCTGCCGACGACCAGATAGTCGTCCGCGCCGTCGTCCTGCGGCGGTGCGGTTTTCTCCACCTCGTCGGTGAACACGTCCGACGTGGGCACGTTCTCCCGCACCGTTTGCACCGTGTCACGTGCCAGTCCTGCCGACGCGAGCGCGGCCGCGGAAGCCAACGCCACAAGAACCCGGCCGGTCATCCACGCGACGCGCTTCAGGCGTCCCCCCGATTTCCGATCCGGCTCGTGCGAAATTGTTTCGTCACTCACCGAAGCTTTCTCCTCCCGCCCCTCCAACACCTACGAGGGTAACCTTCGCGCCGCCTAATTGACGCAGGTCACCCCATCGGCGTTGATAGGTGGCGCCGAAGGAGGGAGCGAAGCGGAACTCGACGGCTGCGACGGAGTGGTCGGACTTCCTTGTGCCACAGGGCCTGTCTGGCCGGACAGCGCCCGGCCCATCGCGGTCGGGAAATCGTCACCGAGAACCGCGCGCACCTGGCCGGTCTTCAACGAGGAGTCCGCGGTCAGCTTGAACTGGCCACCCAGTTCGACGTTGACACGTTCCGCGTTCGCTTGCTCACCCGGCCGGTGGAACAGGGTCGACGTGCGTTGCCTGGCCGGCGCGTCACCGACCGCACCGCGCAGGAAACCCTTGCCAGCGAGGATGTTCTGCACGGCCGTGGCGAGACCCGTCTCACTCGATGCGTTGCGTACATCGACCGTGACCTTTGTGTCCGAATTGGGCGGAACGGTCGTCGATGAGGGCGGGGGCTTGGGCTGGGTCGAGGAAGACGGCGGAGCGGTCCGCTCATCTCTGGTCAGGCTCGTGACGAATTCGTTGACCTGCTTGGGGTCGACCCGGATCACGTCGGCGCCGCCGATCTTGGCGCCGCCGAGCGTCGGGATCGTGTGGAAGTCGATCGCCCCGCTGGACAGGCCCTGCATCTGCTGGGCGAACGTGGTGACGTCCCAGCCGGTGCTGAGCACGACGGACTTCTTGATCGCCTCGACCAAGGCGTTCAGCTTGGTCAGGTCGGTCAGCACACCGGTGGACAACACCTTGTGCGCCAGCGCGCCGATGAAGACCTGCTGGCGCACGATCCGGTCCAGATCCCCGTTGGGCAGTTCGTAACGCTGCCGAACAAATGACAGCGCGGCCGCGCCCTCGATGGTCTGCTTGCCCGCGGGCAACCGGGCGCCCGAGCGCCATTCGTCCACCGGGTTGTTCAGGCAGACCTCGACACCGCCGATCGCCTTGGTGATCTCGTAGAAACTGCCCAGGTTGACCTCGGCGTACCGGTCGATGGTGACCGCTTTGCCGATCAGTCCCTCGATCGTGGCGATGAGGTTCTTGCGGCCTTCCTGCTTGGCCTTCTCCTGCGCCTGCTTGCCGGTCAGGGACTTCTCGTTCTTCATCACGTCGTTGTACTTGTAGACGAAGGCCGAGTTGAGCTTGTGCTTGCCGAACCCGCCCGCCACTTCCACCCACGTGTCACGGGGGAACGAGATGGCCACCGCGCGGCGGCCGTCGACCGGGATGTGCACGAGGATCATCGTGTCGGTGTTCTTCTCACCGTCGTTGACGCCGGCGTGCAGCAGGTCCCTGACCTCTTTCGGCAGCGGGTTGCCGTGGGCGTCCTCCCGGCTGTCCAAGCCGACCAGCAGGATGTCCACCGCGCCGTCGAGCGGCTTCACGCCTGCCTGCTTGACCTCGGGCGCGATCACGTCGGTGGTGACGACACCCTCGTTCACGTCGTTGAACTTCGCGTACACGATCCCGGACGCGCTGAGCACAGCGACAGACACCAGTGCCACTGTGCACCGGGACAGATACAGCGCAAGACGCGCGCCGCTCCCCAAGCGTCCCTCCCGTGTTCGAATCCCCGTCTGACCTACATTACTGGTATACGACTCAGTTTGTTGCCGGCTCTGGTCCTACGGGTAATACGCTCAGGGGTGCCCGACGGTTGAGCCGGCGTGACAAACTTGCCGCCGACATCAAGCTCACTGGAGGGCGACGAATGCGGGTTCTGGTCACCGGTGGTGCGGGTTTCATCGGCTCGCACTACGTCCGGCAAGTGCTCACCGGCGCATATGCCGAGCTCGCCGACGCCGAAGTAGTGGTGCTGGACAAGCTGACGTACGCCGGTAACGAGGCCAATCTCGCACCGGTCGCCGATTCACCGCGGCTGCGTTTCGTGCGCGGGGACATCTGTGACGCCGGTCTGGTGAGCGAGCTCATGCAGGGCACGGATTTGGTGGTGCACTTCGCCGCCGAATCACATGTGGACCGGTCCATCGCCGCGGGCGCCGACTTCGTGCTGACCAACGTCCTTGGCACGCAATACGTGCTGCAGGCCGCCCTGGACGCGTCTGTGAGCAAGGTCGTACACGTCTCGACCGACGAGGTGTATGGCTCGATCGATGATGGTTCGTGGCCGGAGGATCACCCTCTGTTGCCGAATTCTCCTTACTCCGCGTCAAAAGCGTCCTCCGACCTGATCGCGCGGTCGTTCCATCGGACGTACGGCTTGCCGGTGTGCATCACGCGGTGTTCGAACAATTACGGGCCGTACCAGTTCCCTGAGAAAGTCATCCCGTTGTTCGTCACCAATCTGCTCGACGGCCAGAAGGTGCCGCTTTACGGCGATGGGATGAATGTCCGTGACTGGCTGCACGTGGACGATCACTGCCATGGCATTCAGCTCGTGGCATCCAAGGGCAGGCCGGGCGAGATCTACAACATCGGCGGCGGCACCGAGTTGACGAACCTCAGGCTGACCGAGTTGCTGCTGGACGCGGTCGGCGCGGACTTCTCGATGGTGCGCCCGGTCGAGGACCGCAAGGGCCACGACCGCCGCTACTCGGTGGACATCACCAAGATCAGCACGGAACTGGGCTACCAACCCCGGGTGTCCTTCGAACAGGGCCTGCGTAGCACGGTCGAGTGGTACCGCGACAACCGTTCGTGGTGGGAACCCCTGAAGAAGCGCGTCGCACTGGCCACGACCCGATGACAGCGATCGCGCTGCTGGTCCCCGGCGGGAACGGGCAGCTGGGGCAAGAGCTCGCGGCCAAGGCGCCGGCTGGCTCGGTGGTGCACAACCCGGGATCGAAAGAACTCGACGTCACCCAAGCGGGTTCGGTGGTGCAGGCGGTCGACGCCCTGCTCGCCGAAGCGGGCGACCGTCCCCCGATCGTGATCAACGCGGCGGCGTACACGGCGGTCGACGCGGCGGAAACCGACCGGAACACAGCGTTTTCGGTCAACGCGGACGGACCCCGGCTGCTGGCGGCGGTCTGCGCGTCCCGTCAGGTCCCGATGATCCAGGTGTCGACGGACTACGTGTTCTCCGGCGACAAGACCGAACCGTACGAAGTGGACGACGAGGTCGGCCCGAAATCCGTCTACGGCCTGACAAAGCTGGCCGGGGAATCCTCAGTACTGCGTTCGGGCGCGGACGCATGGGTGGTCCGCACGGCGTGGGTCTACGGTGCGTTCGGCAGCTCGAACTTCGTGAAGTCGATTGTCCGCCTGGAAGGCGAGCGGGACAACTTGTCCGTTGTGGACGATCAGTACGGCTCGCCGACGTGGGCGTCAGACCTGGCGGAGGGTTTGCTGGAACTCGCCTCGAAGGTGGTTACAGGCAACGGCCCGGCACAGCGCGTCCTGCACTGCGCGGGCGGTGGGAAGACGACGTGGTGCGGTTTCGCCCGCGCGATCTTCGAGGAGCTTGGCGCCGACCCGGATCGCGTGAAACCGTGCACGAGCGAGGAATACCCGCGACCGGCCAAGCGTCCGGCGAATTCGGTGCTGTCGCAGGCATCGTGGGTGAACGCGGGTCTAACGCCCCTCAGGTCCTGGCGGGAAGCCCTCACCGAAGCCTTCCAGACCAACCTCGTCAGCCGGTAGCCCTTCTTCGGAGGACGGGAGCTCGATCTCGTCGAGAGTGCCGACGATCCAGCCACCGACAAGCTCATCGGCGGCGTCCGTGCCGACCACTGCGCGGACCAAATGATCGTCGGTTTGCTCCTCCTCGAGGTCGGACCCGTCGCGAGTGTTGTTCGAGTCTGGCCCAGAATCGAGCGGCGACTCGTCTAGCAGGACATCGACACGGCTCGGCAGGCTGTCGATGATGTCTTGAGCATTCTCGTCCAGCGCAACGCAACCTCTGAGGTCGACATACTCAAGGTGCGGCAAATCGGTGAGCACGCTTATGTCTACTAAGGACACACAGTCCTTGAGGATGATCTTGCGCAGGTCAGTCAGCCCTTGCAGGTCATGAAGAGTGACAACCACAGAGCCGGTGACATCGACGACTTGCAGTGCATTGCATCCGACGATGGGGCTGAAGTCGTCTGCAGGCCAGTCTCGTATCCACAATGTGCGCAAAGCTGGCAGGCTCAGCTGCGAGAGTTGACCCGCTATTGAGCTAATTTGGAGCTGGTCCAAGTGCGGCAGATTGTTCAGAGCTTGCAAGTTGGACAGCTTGCATTCGGACTCCAATCGCAGGACCACCAAGTTTGGGAAGGCGACGAGAGCCTGACAGTCAAACGGGTCCTGCCATGCGTCGGTCAGCAGAATGAGATCGAGTGAAGTCAGCGTGGGGCAGTCAGGAAACTGAACGAACTCTTCAGTGAGCTGGAGCGTGGTACTGATATCAGTGATCCCCTCAACGGACACCATCGAGATGAAACCGGCCACATCGGTCTCGCCGACTTCGATGCTGTGCAGGCGCGCATTGGACAGCTGAGGGATTTGCCCCTCGAACTCGTCGGTGGGCAGATGCAGCGCAAACCGATAGTCGCTCGGCACCTGTCCGGTGAACTGGATCCGGGTGCGATCGGTCAAGTCGACGCTCATCGGTTCGTTCAGCGGGGTCAGCACTCGGCTGGCGTATTCGATGGGCGGGAAGTTGGACCATGTGTCCACCAGGACTTCCGCCATTTCCGTGCGGAGATCGATGCGAAGGTCGGCGAGTACACGCAGGGCTTCGGGGGTGCGGATATGACCGAGAGCGACAATGCACCACTCCAGCTCAGCGAAGTCGTCGACGAGAGAAACATTCGGGTCGTTCAGGTATTGCGCAAGCAGGGCCGTCGATGTGTCGCCGCCCGTGGCGAGCGCCAACGCATCGTTGAAGCTCCTCGGTGGGATCAGCTGGATGTAGTACTGGCTCAGCCGGTCCACAAACTCTGGCTCGACTCGCAAGCAGGCGTCCACGCACCTGGTCACCAGCTCGTACAACTCGGGGTCGGTGCTTTCGGCCCTGTCGAGGAGTTCACCGATCAAGGCGTCCGCGTCCCTCTGCCGAGACAGGCCTGCGACAAGGGTGATCACTTCGCTGAACGCCGGATCGCCTGCTTTCTCAAGCAGTGCACCGACATCACCTTGGTCGTTCATCCAGCGGGCGGCCAGGTACTCCTCGAATGTCCGGTGGACGAAGTCGATCAGATCCACCGCTGGTTCCCGCAGGATGGAACGCTCGACAAGGTCTTGCAACGCTTCTTCCGCGGTGAGGGTGACGTTTCGCAGGGACCGCAGGGCGCGTTCGACGTGCCGGAGCGCCTTGTCCCGGGAGATCTCCGACTGCCCGTTCCGGATCAGCCACTGCGCCAGATCCTCAAGCAAGGCAATGCGTTCGGTCGAACCGAGCGGAGATGTGGCTATGTGGCGCTCGGAATCACGCCGCCCGGTGAGCATCTCCAAAGCCGCCTGATACAGCTCAACCCTGCGGCGAGGCAGGCTGCTGACACCCTTGCGCGCGTAGGCAAGCGCGCACAACACGGCACACAGCAACGGTGTCCGTGCGAGGTCACGCAGTGCCGGGGTGGCGAGGATGTGCTCGGCCAGCAGCTCACCCTTGATCTGGTGGTCGGCTCGATCCGTGTCCGTCGGCAGGTTGCGTCCGGTTGACGCGTGCCAGTGCTTGATGAACGCCGTGATCTGCGCCGGGCCCATCGGGATCAACTCGGCGAGTTCGACGTCTGACAGCCTGAAGCTGTTGTCCCGCAAGGCAGCCGGGCGTCCGCTGAGGATGAAGATGTTGTCGGGGTAGGCCGAGAACAGGTCGTCCAGCCATTCCTGGACGATCCGGCGCCGTCCCGCGGGTAGCTCGTCGAGGCCGTCGATCAGCACGATCCCGTGGCCGTCACGCAGTACGTTCGAGCACCAGTTCGGTGGCTTACGGCTGGCCAGCGTCGCGGCGACCTCGGTGGGGAAGTCCTCGACGTCCGGCATCGGGCCGTTGATGTAGCGGCGGAGCCTGATCAGGAACGGAACGGCTTCCTGGCCCCAGTGCTCCAGTTGCGACGGCAGTTGGCCCCTGGCCGTCGTGACGGCCACCCATTGCAACAGTGTTGTCTTTCCAGAACCTGCTTCACCGATCAGCAGCAGGCGCTTCGAGCTGGCCAGTACATCCGCCACATCGGTGTGGTGCCCGGCCGACAGCGAGACATAGGCCGTGGTCAGCGAGTAGCGCTCGATCGTCCTGGCCAGGTCGATTCCCAGGATCTGCAACGTGTCCAGCCGATGACCGATCGCGCGCAGGTAGTCCGTCCGGTAGGTCGCGTCGGAGATCTGCTCACCAGCGTGGACCTGCCGCTGCGGCATGGTGCTCAGTCCGCGTTCGAGCCGCTCGCGCAGTTCCGTCGCCCGGTCGGTCAACCCAGCCAACGCATCAGGACGCAGCTCGGGAAGTGCCAAATAGGCCTCGACCAGGAAGCCCGCCACATCAGAGGCGAAGTCGTCTCGCTGGGACAGCACGGCTTTGATCGTCCCGATGTCCACAATGGCTGGTGGGGTACGGGTCAACCGCGCCAGCCCTCGCACGGTGGCTGTCGACGGCTGGACGTTCGGCCAGCGCTGCTCCAGGCGATCCACCAGGATGTCCTGGAGGTCGTCCAGCAGGCGTTGCGCCCGTCGGCGGGCGAGCCGATCTGTGATGCCGCTGGTGAAGTCGTCGGTGGGCCAGCCACGCAGGCGTAGCCACGCCGCCATCATGTGCTCGGCGACCATCTCGATCGTCACCGGCTCGGTCGGGGCGACGACATCCAGCAGCCGCAGCGTGAACTGGGCGGCGTTGTGTGCCGCCTTCTCTTGCCAACCGGCGGCGTCCGATGCTGACTTGCCGGACAACAGGTCGCTGATTCCGCGGACGACGCCGACTGCCACGTTCTGCCGGGCGGCGGCTGCCTTGAGAAACCCGAGTCCTTCCTGTTCCGTGGCCACGACTTGGCTGTAGTGCTGCTGGATCAGCTGCGCGCTGGGTGCGGACGCGTCCGCCACCACCTTGCCACCAGCGGCGATCGGCTCGACGACGACCGCGAACTCGACTTCCGGCCGCAGTTCGTGCCGGAGCTGCCTGGCCGCCTGAATGAGTTCGTGTGACGACGAACCGACCTGGCCACGCGGCAGGAACGCGTCCGAAGTCTCTTTGCCGTACTCATATCCGACCACTTCGGTGGCGAAAACGACGTCACCGAGACCGACATCCTTGATCCCGCCCGCGACACCGACGAACAGCGCGACCGACGGTTTGAAGAACTCGAGTGCGCGCTCGGTCGAATGCCCGGCTTCCTCGTTGCCCCGGCCGATTTCGACGAGTGCGACGGTCCAATCATCGTATTCGCCGACGAGATAACGGGTTCCCTGCGGGTGGGCTTGCCAGCCCGTGTTGGCCAGCCGGGCGGCGACCGCGGTGAATTCGACTTCCAGTGCGGTGATGATCACCGCGCGGCGGTTCATTGGTTCGGGACGGTCGGCGTGCGCAGCCGCCCCCAGTCCTCGCTGTCCTTCTTGACTATCTCGCCGAGTCGCTCGAAGAACGTGTCCACCTCCGCTCGTTCCGGCTGGCCGGTACCGAGGCTGCTTTGGTAGTACGCCATGTCACGGGAGAGTTCTTCCAGGTCACGGACGGTTCGTGTGCGCAGGATCCACAACTCGCGGTGCCCGAAGAACGCGTCGGCCGCAGCGAGAACCGTGATCAACGAACCGAGCGCGAGCGCGATGTTGGCCAGCAACGACTCCGCGCCGGCGAAATTGCGCAGGCCAAGCAGGACACTGATCGTCGCCGACAACGTCACGGTGGACATCTGCAGCGCGAAAGCCTTGCGTTTGTCGCGCTTACGGCGTTTCCTGAACCGCCGCAACAGACTGTCTACTTCGGACTTGATGAAGTCGAACCTGCCCGAGTCCCCGCCGGAGTCCATCCGGCGAATTTAGCACCGGCCTACGAGGTCGCGCGGCGATACGCGGCAACCGTTGTCTCCGCGCAACGTCGCCACGTGAACTCGGCGGCGTGGGTGCGGCGGGCGGTCAAGGTGGCGGGAGTCGGCGGTTCCTGCAATGCCGCGCTCAACGCGACCCGCATGGCCTCCAAGTCGCCAAAGGGAACCAGGGTGGCGTGCCCGCCCGCGACCTCACGCAGCGCGGGCACGTCCGAGCAGATCACCGGGACGTCACAGGCCATCGCTTCCAGCACCGGCAACCCGAAGCCCTCGTCACGGGACGGCAAGACCAGGGCTGACGCCCCGGCGACCACGTTGCGGAGATCCACATCGGACAGATAGCCGACCGGGCGTACCCGGTCGGATACCGCTGTGTGCCCGGGACCGGCGAGGACCAGGGGCGGCAGGTCGGGCGCCGACTCGTGCGCCTTCAACAGCCAGTCGAGGCGCTTGCGGGGCCCGGCCGCGCCCACGAAAAGCAGGTACTCCTCCGGCAGCCCAAGGCGTTTGCGGACGTGCTCGCCCGGCGGACGTGCGGCGAACCAGGCTGGGTCCACGCCAAGCGGCGTGACCGCGATCCGCTCGACCGGGAGTCCAAGGCGTTCCGCGACAACGTCGGCAACGGCCTGGCTTGGCGTGCAGACCATCGCCGCGCGTTGGGCCGAACGCCGTACGAGCTCAGGCAATTCACGGTCGCTCGGCGGCAGTTCGTCGGGCGCGTCAAGGAATGCGAGATCATGGATGGTGAGAACGCCCGCGGCCCGCAACGAGGGCGGCAAGACGAAGTTGGTGCCGTGCACGACGTCCGTGAAACCGGCGAAAACCTCGATCGGCGGCAACGGTGCACGCAGCCAGCACTTCCGCAACAGCCGCGCTGACACGGGCATTCCACGTGCGCGGGAACCGTGTGGCAGGACCCGGCGGAGCCGTCGCCAGCCACGCAGTGTGAAGGCGACGGCGCGCATATCGACTTCGGGCATGGACGCGAGTTCTTCCGCCAGGGCAGAGGTGTACCTGCCCACTCCGGTCCGGGTCCCCAGCAGCGGGGTCCCGTCCAACAGCACTCGCAACCTGCCCTTTGCCAACGCGCGCTACCTCCCTTGTCCCAACACGCGGCGCAGCCGGCCCCCGGCTCGCCTGGCGAGCTCACGCGGCCCGCCCGCGTTGAGATACTCCTTCATCAGCGCCACGTCGCGGCGCACTGCGGCGACCGCCCCGAGTGGCTTGGTGCCGACCATCGGTCCCGCACCAGGTAGACGGTCCGCGGCCGGTCGTGGGTTCCGGCAGAATTCCACCAACGGCGCCAACGCAGTCTCCCACGTGAACCGCTCGCGGACGAGTTCGATGCGTTCGCGGCAAGCCTGCGCGAATTCCTTGTCGTACAACACCTTTTCCAACGCCGCGGCCAGCGCGTCCGGATCCTCGGCCGGGACGACCACGCCGAGCCGCTCACGTTCCACCAGGTCCGCGAAGGAGTCGCCCGCGCTGGTCACGATCGGCAGGCCGGACCACAGGTAGTCCAACACCCTGGTGCGGAACGCGAACGTCGTTTCGACGTGCTCGTAGTGCGTCGTCACACCGCAGTCGGCGTCCAGCAGCCAGTTCTGCCGCTCGTCGAACGGCACCCAGGTCTCGTTGAAGACGACGTTGCCGCCCAGGTTCAGCCGCCTGGCCAGTGCACGGGCCCGGTTGGCCATGTCCATCTCGCCGACGTCCGGGTTCGGGTGCTTCATGCCGAGGAACAACAACTTCACGTCCGGGTGCGTGCCCCGCATGCGGTCGATCGCGTGCAGCAGCGTCAGCGGGTCGAACCAGTTGTAGATCCCACCCGCCCAGATGATCACCTTGTCGTCCTGGCCGATCGAGTCGACCAGATCGCGCGGTCCCGGACCGGTGCGCTGCGGCGGCTTCGCCGACAGGCCGAACGGTGCGATCGCGAGCAGCGAGCGCACCGAAGGATCGCTGTCGTACAGCGTCGGCGACAGACGGCCGATCGCACCGAGATGACCGAGCCAGAAGTGCCGCTGGCGTTCCGAGGCGCAGAGGAAGAAGTCCCCCCGCAGCAACTGGTTGCTCAGCACCTCGGTGACCACCTCGACCACGTGCGCGCGGCGCGCGTCGGTCAGGTCCTTGCCTTGCTCGAGCTGTTCCAGGTGCATCGGATCGTAGATATCACACACGACGATCTTGGGGCTGGTCTTCAGCTGAGGAACCTGCTCGAGCACATGTCCTTGCAGGATCACGATGTGTGCCCAGTCGACCTCCGGCCCCATGTCCGCAGGCCGCACGTACCGCACGTCGAACGGCGCCTGCGGCGGGTTCGAGTGCTCGTTCATCGTGATCAGCCGCACGTCGTGCTCCCCGGCAAGCACGTCGGCCATGTTCCACGCACGGATCGCGGGCCCGGCCATCCGCTCGGTGATCGAGTCGGACGTGACCACGAGGATGTTGCGCCGCAGGGCATACAGGTCTTCCAGATCGAGAGTCGCGACCAGTTTCTGGTGCGCCTCCAGGTATGACACCTCCGGACAGGCGGGCTCAAGGGCGTTGCGCATCAGCGGCAACAAATCGCCGTCGGAGCGCACCCGGGCGGCCTGCTCGATCGCGCGGGATTCCTTGAGGGACGGCAACATCTCCACGAACCGGTCGATCGCGAGCATCGCCGCGACCGAGACGCGCGGGATCTCGATCGGGTCGGTCAGATCGGGGCCGGTCGCCGGCCTGTTGGTGATCTCCAGCTGAGTCGGGTCGATCCCGCCGCGTGCGGTCGCCCGCCGGATCGACAGCGCGAGCGCGGCCGGGAGGACCCTGCCGAGCGCCTTGTCCGACACGTTCTTGTACAGCGACGCGAGCGCGTTGCGCTCCAGCAGGTACATCTCCCGCGAGTTGTCCAAAGTGGTCATCGACCGGTGGTGCTTGTGGTACGCGATCGACGTGGGTTCGTAGCGCACGCGCCAGCCGCGCAGGTTCAGCCGCCAGCCGAGGTCGACGTCCTCGTAGAACATGAAGAACCGCTCGTCGAACCCGCCGAGCTGCTTGAACGTCGCCGCGCGCACGAAAAGTGCTGACCCTGTGCCGAACAGGACGTCACGCGCTGTGTCGAACTGGCCTTCGTCAGATTCACCCTGATGGGTTTTGTAGCCCATGCCGAACCAGGTCAGGCCGCCGTCGACGAAGTCGATCCGCTTGCCTTCCCAGTCGAGCACCTTGCTGGCCACGGCGGCGATCGTCGGCTCGGCGAGCAGCACTTTCACCGCGGCGCTGACCCAGTCGCGGTGCGGCCGGGCGTCGTTGTTGAGGAACGCCACAACGCTGCCCTTGGCGTGCTGAACCCCCAGGTTGCAGCCGCCCGCGAAGCCGAGGTTGGTCTTCGACTCGATCACCTCGGCGTCCGGCGCGTGCGTCTTGATGCGCTCGGCGCTGCCGTCACCCGAGGCGTTGTCCACGCAGATGACCTGCAGCCGGTCCGCCGGATACGCCAGGTCATCGCGCAGCGAACGCAGGCACGTGATCGTGTCCTCCGCGCCGCGGTAGTTGACCACGACCACCGACACGACCGGTAGCAGCGAGTCGTCGGGCACGACACCTCCTGGAGATCTGACGTACCCCATAAGACTGCCTCATCGAGCGAAGCGGCCGTTCAGTGGTTAGCCTGCGGCGGTGTTGGCCCGTGTGATCACCGCTGTACTGCTGGTAATCCCGCCCGGTCCGGCCGCTGCCGTGCAGCCGCCGACCTGCGCGGGCGGGTTCGCGCCGAACCCGAGCGTCGAAGAGGTCGCGGCCAATGGCCAGCCGGCCGGCTATACGTTCGAACCGACCTGGTCGGTCCCGCCGGGCACGCCGGCCCCGGAGCAACCGAAGCTCTTCGTGGAGAAAAGTGTCCCTGCGTTCGACCAGTTGAACGCCGCGATCTCGACACCACCCGGTCGAGTGAGCACCGCCTATGAAACGATCCCGACGGTCATCCCGAACGGCAAATATCACCTGGTTGTCCGGGCCGGAACGCACGACATCTCGCAGAACCAGCCGATCGGGCTGCGGTTCTACGACAAGGACGGCAGGCAGGTCGCCGAGCGGTCGGTCCAGGCGGATCACGACATTGACACGGACAACAAGCTCGGCCGGTTCGACCTCGGGCCGACTGCCGCGCCCGCGGACACCGCGATGATCAGGTTCTTCGCCGCCACGAACGCGAACTGGATCAAGTGGGACTGCGTCTACCTGACGGTGGCTCCGCCGGACTCGCGCTGAGGGCGAATGCTGCCGCGTCTACCCGACCGTCGCTCCGCCGGACTCGCGCTGATGCCACATGTCACTGCGCCTGCCCGCCCCTCGCACAGCCAGACTCGCGCTGAGCCCTCTCATCACCTCACCAAGAACTCTCAGCCTCAGCCCCACCTGGAAATTCGCAGCCTCCGGCACGTCACGCTTGACCGGGATCAGCGCCGTGATCACGGCGAACCTGGCCAGCTCACGGGCAGCGATCCACAGCGGCGCGTTTCGTAGCAGCGTCAGCAGCCGGTTGCGTTCGTTCCACCGGTGGAAATCGACAGATCCCGGCTTGGCGGTGGCGCCGTGCAGGTGGACGACCTCAGCCTCGGGTACGGCCACGATCTTCCAACCGTGCCTGCGTAGACGCCAAGAGGTGTCGGTGTCCTCGTAGTAGCAGAAGAACTCGCTTGGCACGCCGCCGACTTGCCTGAGTGCTTCGACGCGGGTCAGAGCGGCGCCGCCGCAGAAGCCGAAGATCGGACCTTCGGTCACGTCGATGCCGTGGCCGTCACGGGTCAGCCCGACTCCGATGGACTGTGTTTCTCCTTTGCCCGTGAGCAGCTTCGCGCTGGCCGCACCGACACGGGGATCTTCGAGGGCGTCTTCCAAAGCGCCGAGCCAGCCGGGTTTGGGCATCGCGTCGTCGTTCAGCCATGCCATGTACGGCGTTTCGCACACATCGAGCGCGGCCTGGATACCGCCCGCATAGCCTGTGTTGACCGGCAGTCTGAGCACTTCCGGGGTGCTGTGGTGGGACCGGGCCAGCTCGCCGGAGCCGTCGTCGGACGCGTTGTCGACCACGAGGATCCGATGTGGACGCTCCTGCTTGGCCACTGCGTCCAAGCAGGACTCGAGGTGTGCGCGCCCCCGCCACGTCACCACGACCACCGTCGTCCGCACAGTTGTCCGCACGGGCTGCAACAGTACCCGCGAGGAAATACCCTGGACCGGTGCCCGAACTGGTAGTGCTCACCGAGCAGTTGTTGGCCCCGGTACCGGGCGGAACCGGGCGGTACACCCGGGAACTGCTGCCCGCCATGGTGAAGCACGCACCTGCGGGCTGGACGGTCGTTGGCGTCACCGCCAAACACCGCAACCCTGCCGCTGCCATGGTTTCCGGCGTCGACGGCCCACGGATGATGCCCCTCCCACGTCGTGCTTTGACGCTCGCGTGGGAGCACGGCGTGAGGTTATGGCCCGGTGGCGACGCCGTGCACGCGCCAACCCCGTTGGCGCCGCCCGTTGCACGCCGTGGCTGCAGTCTCGTTGTGACCGTGCACGACACGGTTCCGTTCACGCATCCCGAGACCTTGACGCGCCGAGGCGCTGCCTGGCATCAGGCGATGATCCGGCGTGCGACGCAACAGGCAACCGCGATCGTCGTGCCAACCGCGGCCGTAGCCGCAGAACTCAGCCAGTACGCGCCCGGGCCCGCTCGGGTGCACGTCATCGGGCACGGCGTGCCGGACGTGATCGCGAACCTGCCCGCACCGGACGAGGTCGAGCGCATTGTGGAACGCCTGCGGCTGCCGGAGGAATACGTCCTCGCGGTCGGCACGATCGAGCCACGCAAAGGCCTGGACGTCCTGGTCGAGGCCATGGCACGGCCGTCGGCACCGGACTTGCCGCTGGTGATCGCCGGTCCGCAGGGCTGGGGCGATGTCGACCTGGCCGTGGTCGCCGCCGACTGTGGACTCCCCCCAGGGCGTTTGCACTTGCTCGGCAAGCTGTCCGACAGCCAGCTCGCGGTCGTCCTGCATCGGGCGACAGTGCTGGCGGCGCCCAGCATGGCCGAAGGGTTCGGGCTTCCGGTGCTTGAGGCGATGGCCGTCGGCGTGCCCGTGGTCCACTCGGACGCTCCGGCGCTGGTCGAAGTGGCTGGCGGCACGGGTGTCCTGGCCAGGCGCAACGACCCGGCGGCACTGGCCAACGCACTGCACAGCGTGGTCGCGTTCCCTGACCACACGGCGACGTTGGTACAGGCAGCGAAGGCCCGAGCAGCCAAGTTCACCTGGGACCGAGCCGCGGAATCCCTGTGGAAACTGCACGTCGAGCTGTCGCACGCAACACATGCGGGGCTCAGGTGAGTTGGTGGGTTTGGGCTATGCGACCTGGCGCGTGGTCGTACTCTGCATGAGTGGCCCGCCCTGAACCCAGCGTGTTGATCGACGCCACCGCCGTCCCCGCGGACCGCGGTGGCGTCGGTCGCTACGTCGACTCGTTGGTGTCCGCTTTGGACGCCGACGGAGCCCGGATCTCGGTGGTCTGCCAGCAGCGGGACGTGGAGCTCTACGCGAAGCTGGCGCCGAACTCGCGGATCGTGCCGACCGGGGAGACGATCGAGACCCGCACAGCGCGCCTGGCATGGGAACAGACAACGTTGCCAGGCTTAGTCCGGCGGTTGCGCGTGGACGTGCTGCACTCGCCGCACTACACGACACCGCTCGCGAACCCTGCGGCCTCCGTGGTCACCCTGCACGACGCGACGTTCTTCACCGACGCGATGCTGCACTCGTCGGTCAAGGCGCGGTTCTTCCGCGGCTGGACGCGCGTGGCCCTCAATCGTGCGTCGTTGTGCGTGGTGCCCAGCGACGCGACCGCGGCCGAGTTGGTCCGTGTCGCCCGGGCGAACCCGCGCTCGCTGGAAGTCGTGCGGCACGGCGTGGACGTGGACCGGTTCCACCAGCCCACACCCGAGGAGATCGAAACCGCACGGGCCACCATCGGCTTGTCGAAAATGCCTTATGTCGCGTTCCTGGGGGCATTGGAGCCGCGTAAGAACGTCCCGGCGCTGATCCGGGGCTTCGCCAAGGCCTGCGAAGGACGCGCTGACCCGCCCGCGCTGGTCCTGGCCGGTCAGCCGGGCTGGGACGGCCAGGTCGAGCGGGCGTTGGACGCCCTGCCGCACCGGCTGCGCGTGATCAGGGCGGGCTACCTGCCGTTCTCCCAGCTCGCCGGGTTCCTCGGCGGCGCTGAGCTGGTCGCGTATCCGAGCCTGGGCGAAGGCTTCGGCCTGCCGGTGCTGGAGGCGATGGCCTGCGGAGCCTGCGTGCTGACGACAAGTCGACTTTCCCTGCCCGAGGTAGGCGGAGACGCGGTGGCGTACTGCGGCGTAGGAGCGGGCGACATAGGTGCCGCGTTGGCCGAGCTACTGGACGACCCAGCACGCCGAGCCATGCTGGCCTCAGCGGCGCAAAGACGCTCGAAGGAATTCTCGTGGTCCCTGTGCGCCGCGCAGCACAGAGCGGTCTACAGCAGGGCGATGGCCATCCACCGCCGAGGTCTGTGACAGAATCCACGGCCGTGACCGAACCGAGACGTTATGGCGACGAGCTGGCTGTGGTCACCGTCACCTACTCACCAGGCGAGACGCTCACGCGGTTCCTCGACACGTTGGCCACCGCCACCGAGCGACCGATCCAGGTCGTCATGGCGGACAACGGATCGACCGACGGTGCCCCGGAGAAAGCGGCTTCGCGCGAAGGCGTACGCCTGCTGTCGACCGGTGAGAACCTCGGTTATGGCGCCGCGGCGAACCGAGGCGTGGCCGAGTTCGGCGACGAATACGGCTGGGTCATCGTGGCCAACCCGGACATCGAGTGGGGCCCGGGCTCCATCGACGAGCTGCTGAAGGCCACGTCACGCTGGCCACGCGGTGGTGCATTCGGACCGTTGATCCGCGAACCCAACGGCGAGGTCTACCCGTCCGCGCGGCTGCTGCCTTCGCTGGGCAAGGGCGTCGGACACGCGGTCGTCGGCCGCGTGTGGAAGGACAACCCGTGGACGAAGGCCTACCGCCAGTCCGACACGTCAGTGCGTGAGCGCACGGCCGGGTGGCTCTCCGGCTCGTGCCTGCTGTTGCGCCGCGAGGCCTTCGACTCGGTGGACGGCTTCGACCCCAGGTATTTCATGTACTTCGAGGACGTCGACCTGGGCGACCGGATCGGCAAGGCCGGATGGCAGAACGTCTACGTGCCCTCGGCCGAAGTCACCCACATCGGCGGCCACGCGACGTCCAAGGCGTCGGCGAAAATGCTTGCCGTGCATCACCAGAGCGCCTACCGGTATTTGGCCGACCGGCACCAGGGCCCCGAGTGGAAGCCGGTGCTCGCCGCGATCAAGGCAGGCCTGAACATCCGCCTGAAGCTGGAAACCCGCGGCACCTCAACCTGACACGCGTGTCCACCGTTCCGGCACAGCGTATCCACCACTCCGGCACCATGAAATTCCCCTAGCAGTGCGGGAAACGTGCAACTCACGGTGCCGGAAAGGGCATTTCACCGTGCTGGAAAGGTGGACACGGCGTTAGAGGGTGCCGTCCAACCTCTGTGACAGTGAAGGCCGCGGGCTCGGCTTCTTCTGCACCGTCGGCACGATGCCCTCGGGCTGGGGATCTTGCTCCTGCTCGGGCGGCGCGGCCTGGCGCGGTGGCGCCGGAGGCTGCTGCTGACCCGACGGGTATGGCTGAGGTTTGCGGGGCGACGGCTGGCTTTGCGTTGGCTGCGGGTCAGACAACGGGTGCCCGACCACCATCGTCGTCTCGCTGTCTGGTCGCTGCTCGTCCAGCGACGACACGACAACCCGAGGGATCTGCAGCGTGTTCGCCGCGTCCATCGGGGAGATCGCGTCTTCCGGTGTCACTACGAAGGCACCGCGCGCGCGGGCGCGGGCCAGAGCGGCATCGGCTCGCTCCCGGGGATCCATGCTCCGGCCTCTCCCGCGTCGCCTCGAGCCGGCACTCCCACCGGCTGTCCCGTCGCCACCAGAGTATCTCTAGAGAGGGTTGGCGTCAGGGAAGAACTGAAATCCGTATGTTGATCTTAGACGTAAGCCGTCCGTCCGGTGTCACGCAGGATCTCGGTGAGCCGTTTGATGTCCTGTGCCCGATCCCGGTGACAAACGAGGACCGCGTCGGGCGTGTCGACCACGATCAAGTCCCGTACGCCGAGCGTCGCGACCAGCCGTCCGCCTGCCGGGACCGCGACGACGTCCGAGCTGTCCACAGCCACGACATCGCCTGCTCCTGGCGTGGTCACGACGCGTGCGCCGTCCTGGTCGGCTGCCAGCAGTTCGCCCAGCGTCTCGAAGTCGCCGATGTCACTCCAGCCGAAATCGCCGGGCACGGTCGAGACAAGTCCCTCCGCCGCGGCGGGCTCCATCACCGCGTACTCCACCGCGACCTTGGGGATCGTGGCCCACAACTCGTCGACCACGACCGCGCGCTCATCGGTGTCCCACGCCTTCGCGATCTTGCTGACCGGCTCGAACACGTCCGGCCTGCGCCGCTCCAGCTCGCCGAGGAACACGTCGGTCCGCCAGACGAACATGCTGGCGTTCCACAAGTACCGGCCGGAGTTCACGTACTCGGTCGCGGTCGCCAGGTCCGGCTTCTCCTTGAACTCCAGCACCTGCTGCTGCACGCCGAGCTCAGCGGTCGCGCTGCACTGCAGGTAGCCGTAGCCGGTCTCCGGGCGGGTCGGGGCGATGCCGATGGTCATCAGCTTGCCCTCGGCGGCACCCCGCGCGGCTTCACGCACGGTCGCGGCGAAGGCTGCCGGTTCCTTGATCAGGTGGTCGGCGGCGAACGACGCCATCACCGCACCGGGGCTGCGCTGCTGGATCACGGCGGCGGCCAGCGCGATCGCCGCACATGAGTCCCGCGCCAGCGGCTCGACCAGGATGTTGCGCTCCGGCAGTTCCGGGAGCTGCCTGGCCACCGCCGCGGCGTGCGCGACGCCGGTCACGACGTGCACGTGATCAGCGGACGACAGCGGCACAAGCCGGTCGTACGTCGCCTGCAGCAATGAACGCTCAGTACCGGTCAACGGGTGCAGGAACTTGGGGTTGGTGGCCCTGGAGAGCGGCCACAACCTGGTCCCACTGCCGCCCGCGGGCACAACCACATGGAGGTCCACGCGGCCACCCTAACGGGGCGCCGATACTCCAAAAGAACCACCGTACGCTCTAGCCCATGTCCGTCCGCGTCTGGCGGCCCGGGTACGCGCTTGACCTGGGTTCCGTCCTTGCTCCGTTGCGTCGGGGCAGCGGTGACCCCACGTACGGGCAGACGTCAGGTGGTGCGGTGTTCCGCGCGTCCAGCACGCCTGACGGACCGGGCACATTGGCCATAAGGCGCGTAGGTGACGAGGTGCATGCGGAAGCCTGGGGAGAGGGTGCCGAGTGGCTTCTGGACGGTCTTCCCGCGCTGTTAGGCGACTTGGACGACGACACGGACTTCCAAGCGCACCATGACCTCGTCGCTGAAGCGCGCCGACGAATGCCTGGTCTACGGCTCGGGAGTACGCGACGCGTATGGGACGTCCTGTTCGCCGCGATCCTGGAGCAGAAGGTCACCGGCAAGGAGGCGTGGCGCACTTGGCGTGAACTATGCCGTCGGTACGGCAGCGTCGCGCCCGGGCCGATGCAGTTGCGCGTGCCGCCGACGCCGCAGGCGCTGATGGCGATCACCGACTGGGAGTGGCACAAGGCCGGTTTGGACGGTGCCCGGCGCCGCACGTTGATCGCGGCCGCGCAAGTCGCTGGGCGCCTTGAGAAAGCGGCCGAGTTGAAGGGTGCCGAAGGACGCGCGCTGCTCAGGAAAGTGCCCGGGATCGGCGTGTGGACCGCCGCCGAGGTCGCCCAACGGGCGTGGGGCGACCCGGACGCGGTGAGTTTCGGCGACTACCACATTGCCGGCAACGTCGGATATGCCTTGACAGGCAAGCCTTTGGACGACGCCGGCATGTACGAGATCCTCGCACCCTATGCGCCGCAACGACAACGAGCCGTGCGCTACATCGAAACGGCCGGAATCACCAAGCCCCGGCGCGGTCCCCGTTTCTCGCCGCGTGACTACCGCGCGATGTAGCGAGGTTGATCATCGGCAGCAGGTCGGCGTTCGGCACCTCACCGATCGGCCACCAGCGCAGGTCGTCGGACTCGGCACTGCGCACCGGCTGCGCGCCCGCCGGGGCGTGCACCGCGAACCGCACGTCGAAATGCCTTGTCGGAACGCCAAGAGAGCACGTGATCGGGTGCACCTCGAGGTGCACGGGCACCGGATCGATGGTCAGCCCGTCGATCCCGGACTCCTCGGTGGCCTCCCGCAGCGCGGCGCCCGCCAGGGTCTGGTCCGACGGCTCGCAGTGGCCGCCGAGCTGCAACCACTTGCCCACCCGGGGATGCAGGGTGAGCAGGACGTTGTCGCCGTCGAGGACCACGGCTGACGCGGTGATGTGCCCGGCCGCGCACGAGCGATCGCAGGAATCCTCCCGTGCGGCAAGGAAACCCAGGTAAGCCTGGCGCAACGACTCCTGGTCGCGGTCATCCGGCGCCCAGTCGGCGAGCACGGTCAAAGCATCAGCGTGTACACCCACAGCCGAGAACCTTAATTCACGTGACGCCGCCCATATCGTGGACGTCGTGACATTGGTGAAGAAAGGCTCCCGATACCTGGACGTCGACGGGGTGACGTACCGCTGGCGGCTGCGCGGCCGCCCGACCTACAGCCAGGCGAATGCCTGGTGGCCGTTGACGTTCGCGGTCGAACTGGCCGACGACCCCGGCACGACGCTGGTCGTGACGACAAACCAGGCGCACCCGAGCAACTGGATGGGCGTGCCGTCCCGGCCGGTCCTGCCCGGTCACGTCGCCCGCGCGGTCAGGACCGCGCTTGCCGAGGGCTGGCAACCCGCCAACCCCGGCAAACCGTTCATGCTCGACCAGTCCGCGGGCTTCACAGCTCCATGAACGCGTCGGCGGGATCGCGCGGCGGGCGGGGAGCGAGTGGGCCGTCGGTCGGATAGCCGACCGCGACCGCCCCTAGCGGCTCCCATTCTGATGGCAGCCCAAGGACTTCACGGACCACGGGCGCGCAGAAGATCGTCGACGAGACCCAGCACGACCCGATGCCCTCGGCCGCCAACGCGACCAAGAGGCCCTGCACGGCGGCGCCACCGGCGATGGTGAACATCGTCCGCTCCGCCTCGGACCGCTGTGGATCCGGATATGTGTGCGCGCCTTCGCGTACCAGGAAAGGAAGAACGATTTCCTTGGCCCCGTAGAGCAGATCGCCGCGCCGGACGCGGCGGTCGATCCGGTCCTCGGACCACCCGTCATTGGCCAGATCAGCGCGCCACTGCGCCCGCATCGCGTCAAGGAGTTCCTTGCGGCGCTCCTTGACGTGCACGAACCGGACGGGGCGTGTGTGGTGCGGCGCGGGCGCGGTCAGCGCGATGCCCACAGCCTTACGGATCGCGTCCTCAGGAATCGGTTCGTCGGTGTAGAAGCGCACCGACCGGCGCATCAGCACCGCCTCGGACCGACCCTGTGCCAAAGACTCTTCCGTACCAAGGCGGAAAAGGTCCTGATCCGTCGGGCGGATCAGATCGGCGGCAGTCGACCCGTCATCGGTGACGGCCAGACCGCGGACAACGGCGACCGGCAGGCCACCGGTCTTGCCTTTGACCAGATCGGCCGCGGCCGCGATCTCGTCGGCCACCGCGATCTCGGTGACCACGAGTTCGTTGCCCTGCCGGTCGATCTGGCCCGCGTACTTGTGCAGAACAGTCACGCCGGACGACCCGATGGCCGTATCGGTCTGGCCGATACGCCACGCACGCCCCATGGTGTCGGTGATCACGACAGCCACATTGACCCCGAGGCGTTCGCGAATACCGTTGCGCAGAGCCAAAGCCGAGTCATCCGGGTTCTCCGGCAGCAACGCGAGCTCGTCACCGGCCACATTGGACGAATCGATGCCGGACGCGGCCTGCACGATGCCGAGCTTGTTCTCGGTGATGACCGTGCGGTTGATCCGCGCGACAACCCGGACGGCCTCGGCTTCCACCAACCGCCGCCGTTCGGCGTCGCGCGCGTCGGGATCGGCCGGAACGGTGACCAGCCGACCCTCGACTTTGGACACGACCTTGCTCGTCACCACGAGCACATCGCCGTCCTGCAACCAAGGCGCGGCATCAGCGATGGCGCCGGCCAAGTCATCCCCGGGCCGGAACTCCGGCAACCCGGTCACGGCCTTGACGGTGACATCGCCGCCGCTCGCGTGATCACTCATGCGTCCAGCCCTGCCATCTCCAGCGCCGCGCGGACCATTTCCGCAGTCGCGTCCACATCGCTCATCAACAGCGGAACAGCACGAACCGCGACTCCGGGAACATCAGCAGCCTCGCCGGTGTGCACGAGCCACGCGTCGAGCACACCGTTGTCGGAGCACTGCCGGGACCCGTAGTACTGGCCGACGGCCTGCGAGCTGGTTTCCACACCGATGGCGGTCAGGCAGGCGTCGGCCATGCCCCGCAGGGGTTTTCCACCGATGATCGGCGACACCCCGACAACCATCGCGTCGGTCTTGCGAACCGCGTCCCGCAACCCGGGCACAGACAGCACGGTTCCCACGCTGACCACAGGGTTCGACGGCGCGAACAGCACGACGTCCGCCTCGCTGATCGCGTCAAGCACGCCAGGGCCGGGCTCGGCCTCCTCGGCGCCAACCGGAACGATCGACTGAGCGGCCAGTTTGGCCTGGTAGCGCACCCACCACTCCTGGAAGTGGATGGCTTTGCGCTCGCCTTCGGGAGTGTCGACGACCACATGCGTCTCCACCCGGTCGTCGGTCATCGGAAGCAAACGAACGCCTGGCTGCCACCGGTCACACAGCGCCTCAGTCACAGCGGAGAGCGGATATCCCGCGCGCAGCATGCGTGTACGCACCAAGTGCGTCGCGATGTCCTTGTCCCCGAGCCCGAACCAGTCCGGGTCGGCGCCGTAGGCCGCCAACTGCTCCTTGACGACCCACGTCTCGCCCTTCTGGCCCCAGCCGCGGTCGGTGTCGATCCCGCCGCCGAGGGTGTACATGCACGTATCCAGGTCGGGACAGATCCGCAGGCCGTGCATCCACACATCGTCACCGGTGTTCACCACCGCGGTGATCTCATGTTCCGACTCGCCCGGCCCCACGGCGGGCAGCCCGAGCAGCGTCTTGACGCCAAGCAGGAATCGAGCTCCGCCGACCCCGCCAACAACCACGACGACCTTCACGGATTCGATCCTTGCACGGACCGCCGGCCCCGCGCCGAACGCCCTGGTCGACAGCCAAAGCAACGTGGTCGACGAGGCAGAAACCGCGGAGGTGCGGGTTCAGTACTGCGTGGTCGGCAGGGCCACGATCTGCCGGAGGTTCACGTGGGCCGGGCGGCTTGTCGCGTACGCCACCACGTCCGCCAGTTCCTCGGCGGCGAGGATGCCCGCCTGGGCGATCCAGTTGTCCAGGAACTCGCCGGCCTCACCGGTGATGCCGGCTCGCAGCTCACTCTCCACCAGCCCGGGCTCTATGTTCGTGACCCGGACGCCCTTGGGCCCGAGTTCGGCCCGCAAGGACTTCGACAGGTACGTCACAGCGGCCTTGGTGGCCCCGTAGACCGCGTAGTCCTTGAAGTACTCGTGCGCGCCAATGGACGAGATGTTCACCAGGTCGGCATGTCCCTCGGCCGCCAGGTCCGGCGTGAACGCACGCGTCACCCGCAGCAGACCGGTCACGTTGGTGTCGATCATTTTCCGCCAGTCGTCGAAAGATGCCGTGACGATGTCTTCGGGAATCATCACGCCGGCGTTGTTCACCAGGATGTCGACCGGCCCGAAAGCCGAGTGCACCGACGACACAGCCGCCTCGACCGAGGAATCCGACGTGATGTCCGTCGTCACGGCAAGCGCTTGCCCGCCGTTGGCCTCGATCTTCGAAGCGACCTCGCCGATCCGGTCGGCACGACGGGCCAGCAGCGCCACCCGGGCGCCGTTGGCGGCCAACGCATGGGCGATCGCGGCGCCGATCCCGCTCGCCGCACCAGTCACAACGGCGGTCCGTCCCGCCAAGTTCTCGTATGTCATGGCAACGACATTGCCGCCGGGCAACGCCGCGTACGAGGCCCGCGTTTAACTGGTTCTGGCAGGGCCACCCTTAGCCGCCGTGAGCGATGCACACTGGATTACGTGAGCAACGAGCTGGGTGAGTTCCTCCGGACCCGACGCGCACGCATCTCGCCCGAAGAGGTCGGCCTGCCGCGCACCGGTCGCAGGCGTGTGCCCGGGTTGAGACGGGACGAACTCGCGCGGCTCGCCGGTGTCAGCGTCGAGTACTACACCCGGCTTGAACAGGGCCGTAGTCCCAATGTGTCCGAGGCCGTGCTGGGAGCCATCGGCAAGGCCTTGTCCCTGAACGAAACCGAGCGGGAACACTTGCGTATCCTGGTGCGCCCCACGCGGCGCGCGCGCCCGTCGCCGCGCGGGGCCCATCCCAAGCCGCGACTCCGCCCGGCCGTCCAGCTTGTGCTCGACCAGATGGACCGGATGCCCGCGTTCGTGTTCGGGCCGGCGCTCGACGTGCTTGCCTGGAACCGGCTCGGCGACGCGTTGTGCGGGTTCTCCGGCGTCGACCGGCCGAACTTGTGCCGGTCGATCTTCCTTGACCCCAAGGCCAGGGATTTCTATCCACAGTGGTCTTGTGCGGCCGAGGACACCGTGGCCGTGCTGCGCTGGATGGCCGGGCGCAATCCCGATGAGCCCGGTCTCGCGCCGCTGATCGGCGAGTTGTCCATCCACAGCCAGGAATTCCGGGAGTTGTGGGCCAAGCACAACGTCAAGGAGAAGACGTTCGGCAGCAAGCTGATGAACCACTCGCTGGTCGGCGAGCTTGAGCTGGCGTACGAGAGCTTCCCGCTGCCCGGTGAACCCGACATGGTCCTCGTCACGTACGTGGCGCAGCCGGGTTCACCGAGCGCGGAGAAGCTCGGGCTGATAGCCAGTTGGTCACAGCCAGAACATGAACGTGTTGCGACCGACCGCGGCGGCATAACTCGATCCGCCGACAGCGTCGAAGATTGACGACACCAGGTCGTAGAACGCCTGGCCCACGCCAGGCAGGCCGATCAGCGCCGCGAACAGGATCAGCGGCGCCCACTGTGCCGCCTTGTGCCCGAAGACCTGTGTCTTGTACGACAGGTACGGCTGGATCGCGCCCCAGCCGTCCAGTCCGGGGATGGGCAGGATGTTCAGCAGGAACGCGAAGATCTGCAGGAAGGCCAAAAAGGACAGTCCGGCGGACAGTGGCGTCAACTCGCCAGGCATGAACAGGGCCACTGAAAGGGTCAGCAAAATACCAAGGAACAGGTTGGTCAGCGGCCCGGCCAGTGAGACCCATGACTCCACGCGCTTGGTGCGCAACGCGTGGTGGTTGATCCACACCGCGCCGCCGGGCAACGGGATTCCGCCGATCAGCAGGAAGACCAGCGGCAGCACGATGCTCAGCAGCGGATCGGTGTACCTGCGGATGTCCAGCGTCAGGTAGCCCTTCCAGCGCACCTCGCGGTCACCGCCGCGATATGCGACGAACGCGTGCCCGAACTCGTGCAGGCAGAGCGACACTGCCCACCCACCGAGAACGAGCAGCACCACACCGGCGGTGTAGGCGAATTCACTCTCCAGAATGGTCAGCACACCGCCACCGATGGTGGCCGCGAGCAGGGCGAGGAACAGTGGGCTGGGACGAGTGTCTTGTCTCCGCACGACTCCAGTGTGTCACCCGGGGAGATCCACCTGCTGTCCGCTGCCTGTCGATCGACTTCACCCGATCGGGCAAAGAACCGGACTTTCCTCGGCAAATACCGTCACCCACGTGGGTACTTCGCTTGACCGGCCGGGACTACACGGGTGTAATCACAGAGATGTCATTCGCCGAATGGGAGGGCGGGTGGCGTCCGCCAACCGGGGAGTGGAAGGCGGGGAGGTGGACGGACATGATGGCCGACGAAGGGGACCGAGTCGTGGAGTGGGGGGACGCGCCGACTGAGGATCTGGGCGTCCTGGTACATCTCTTCGACGCGGCGGAGGACGAGCAGGAGTGGCAGGAGCGCGCCTTGTGCGCGCAGACCGACCCCGAGGCGTTCTTCCCAGAGAAGGGCGGATCGACCAGGGAAGCCAAGCGGATCTGCCAGGGCTGCGAGGTGCGTTCGGAGTGCCTCGAGTACGCGCTCGGGCACGACGAGCGGTTCGGCATCTGGGGCGGGCTGTCCGAACGGGAGCGCCGCAAGTTGAAGAAACGCGCGATCTAGGTCGGAGCACGGCCTGCGGCGAATTCGCGCCAGGCTGGCCGTACGGTGTCTGCTCGCGAGGATGAGTAGAGGCCGACGGAGGTAGCCGGTGCGCCCACAGTTCAGGACTGTGCCCGTGTTCGCGGTCCTGGTCTGCCACGACGGCGAGGAATGGCTCCGGCTGGCGCTTTCCGCGTTGCGTCGCAGCACACCGAGGCCACGGCACGTGGTGGCGGTCGATACGGGCTCGGCCGACGGCACCGCGAAATTGCTCGCGGCCAGTGAAGACGTGGTCGACGGCGTGCTCAAGCTGGACCGTTCGGCGAGTTTTGGTGACGCTGTTGCGGCCGCTGTGCGGTACGGGGTCGAGCGCTGGGGCGACCCTGGCAGCTGGTTGTGGCTGTTGCACGACGACTGCGCGCCGGAACCGCATTGTCTTGGCATATTGCTGACAGCTGCGGACCTGTCACCGTCAGCGGGTGTGCTGGGACCAGTCGCGCACGCGTGGGATGAACCACGGCTGGTCGTCGGTGCCGGTTTGTCCACCGATGCCTCCGGGCATCGGCAAACCGGCATCGGCACTGGCGAATGGGTGCGGGCCAATCAGATCGAGCAGAGCAGTGAAGTGCTCGCGGTTTCGTCCGCCGGTCTGCTGGTCCGCCGTGAGCTGTGGGAACAGCTGGGTGGTTTCGATTCCGAGGTGCCAGGTGTGTTCGACGACATCGATTTCGGATGGCGTGCGAACAGATCCGGTGCGGTCGCGTTGTGTGTTCCGGCCGCGCGAATCAGGCACGCCGGTGCGGGCCGGGTGGACAGTGTCCGGGCACGGTCGAACGGCGTCCGCACATTTCTGGTGAACACCGGGTTCTTCTCGTTTCTTGTCGGCGTGCCGAGGCTCACGGTGTTGTGCCTGTTGCGTGCGCTGGGATTTCTGCTGCTGCGCCGCATTTCCCGGGCACACGCGGAAATCGCCGCGGTGGGCAGGGTGCTCGGCGGCCGGATGGGACTGCTGCGGGCCCGGCGTGAACGACGCGGACTCGGCCAGACCGGCAGCGTGCGTGGGCTGTTCACCAGCCGATTCACCCGGCTGCGCAACATGTTCCGGGCGGCGGTCACCCACCTGGTGCGCAAACGCCTGGAGGCCGACGTCGCGCTCGGTCAAGCGCCGGAGACCGTCTGGGTCCCTCCCGAAGAGACACAACGGCCAATCGGGCCTGACGCGTTGCCGGCGGGCGCGATGGGCCGTGCAGGGCGACGTAAGGCGGCCGGACTGCGCCGTCCACCGAGCGCGGTCACCGTGTCCGTGCCTGCTGCCACGGGCCCTAAGGGCAGGCGCCCCAGTCCGCGACCGCGGCCGTCACCTGTGCCACGGGACGGAAGCGGGGTGCAGGAACCGGAAGTGCTGCTGGTCGAAGTCGACCGTGGCCGCGTGCTCAAACAGATCCTGCTGGCGCCGCCGTTGCTGCTGGTGCTGGGTTTGGTCGCGGTTGGACTCGCGGTCAACTGGAACAGGCTGAGCCTGTCGCTGACCGGCGGCCGGTTGCTGCCGATCTCGGACGTGTGGACGGAATACCTCTCCGCGTGGCACGCCGTTTCCGGTGGCACGGCCTCACCCGCGCCGACAGCCCTTGCGGTGCTGGGAATTCTCGGCGGCCAAGTCGGACTGCTGCTCATCGGTGACATGCCCTTGGCTGGCCTGAGCGCTTACATCGCGGCTCGAAAAATGGGTGTACGGCGCGAAGTCCGGGCCGTCATCGCAGGTCTGTACGCGTTGCTGCCGCCCGCGGTCGCCGCGGTGTCGCAAGGCAGGCTGGACGCGGTCGTCGTGCACATCCTGCTGCCCGTGGTGGTTTCCGGGATCGTCTCAGTGCTGACCGGTGCCACGCGGTCCTGGTTGTCCGTCGCGGCCGGATCGTCGCTGGGACTGGCCGTGATCGGCGCGTTCTCCCCGTTGGTGCACTTGGTGATCCTGCTGTGCGCACTGGCCGGGTTCGTTCTGGTCGGCGGGCAACGCGGGGACGGCAGGCGCCGTGGCGCGGCGCTGTTCGCGATTGTGTTGCTGCCACTGGCTTTGCTGCTGCCGTGGCCCGCTGTGCTGATTCAGAACCCGGCGATCGTGCTGCACGGTGTCGGCGGCTGGGTGCCGTACACGAACGACTTCGGCTCGGTCGTGCTGGCACTGGTTCTCGCCGTGGTCGCGGTCGTCGGCCTCGCCGCCCAACCTGGCCGGGGATCGTTGCCAGGCTTGGGTTTGCTCGTTCTCGGACTGGGTGCGGTCGCGGTCGTCCGGTTCATGCCGATGGCGCCGGTGAGTGGTGGTGCGCCGCAACAAGGGTGGTTGGGCACGCCGCTGATCGTCGTCGGCTGGGGTCTGTTGTGGGCGCTCGCCGGGGCCAGGCTGAACCTGCGCCCGGCGATGGCGCTCGGAGCCGCCGCGCTGGTCGTGTTGGCAGGCGGTGCTTTCCTGCTCGGCCGCGACGGGCCGCTGACCACGGGAGACACCGTCCGGCTGGGTACGACGCCCGCGCGTGAACTCGCCGAGACCGGGCGTGGCGTGCTGGTGCTGTCCCGCGGTGATCAGCCCGCACGGCAGTCGGCAGGCCGGATGCCGCAGTTCGGGGACGACGATCTCGTTCCGGTCGCCTCGGCGCGGGCGCGGATTCTGCGCTGGGACAACGACTTCCGCTCGGACGTGCCGGACGTGGCCCGCTCGGCGGTCGCCTCGGCGGCGGCCGCGGGCGTGCTGTTCGTGGTCATGCCTGACCAGACGTCAGGCACACGACTGCAGGCCGCGGCGGGTGATCTGGTCGCCGGTACAACGTCCACTTCGGACGGACGGCCGGTGTTCCGGCTGCAGCCAGCGGCGGGCCGGGCCGTGCTGCTGGCCCCGGAACTGGCCAAACAGGCGGTGACCGGAGGAATCCCGCCGACCACACTGGGCGCGGGCGGAATCGTGCCGGTCGAAGCGGGACCACCGGAAGTCGCCGTCCGCGTGTCCGACGGATCCGACGGCCGGCTGCTGGTCATCGCCGCGGCCGAAGAACCCGGCTGGCGCGCGGAAGTCAACGGGCGTCAAGTGCCTGTGGTGCGGGCATGGGGCAACCTTGTCGGCGTCGCCGTGCCCGCGCGAGCTTCGGACGTACGCGTGGAGTATTCGTCGAGCCTGCGGGCATTCCTGCTGCTGATCCAGGGTGCCGCGCTGCTGTTCACCCTGCTGACCGCGATCCCGGGCCGACGGGTTCAGCCGCCGCCCTCGATGGCGTCCGGGTCGACGCTGAGGTAGTTCGCGACCTGTTCGACGAGCACGTCGTGCACGAGGTCGGCGAGCTCCGCGCTGTCCTTCGCGCGCGCCTCCAACGGGCGCCGGTACAGCACGATCCGCGCGCTGGTCGGGTTGCCACGCCTGTCCATGCCAGCAGGCACAAGACGAGCCAACGGGATACCGCCGTCCGACAGCACACCGTCCTGCGGCGGGGCCCCGGGCGGCTCGATTTCCGGAACGTCGTCGACCGCCACATCGAGCTTGGTCAGCTCGGTCCGCCAGCGCGCTTCGATCGGCTCCAAGGCGTCCAGCACAAGCGCGTCGAACTTCTCCGCCCGAGTGCTTGCGGCGGGCAGCGTCGACGGGTAAAGCGGTCCGCGCATGCCACGACCATGCCGATCCCGTCCGCGACGTGACGAGCGACGACGGGGCGTGACCACGTTCCGAACACCTCCAAGGCATACCTCTAGGACAAACAGGGTACTGGGGGCGTGTCGTCGGTGTGCCTGGCTGCCCGCCGAGGAGAAACGCGCTATCGTCCACGATCGTGCGGAATGTGCGGCGTTGTTCGCGGACCGGGTGTGTGAATCCGGCCGTCGCGACGCTGACCTACGCCTACGCGGACTCCACCGCGGTAGTCGGCCCGCTCGCCACGTACTCCGAACCGCATAGCTATGACCTATGCGAAGAGCACGCGATGCGGCTGACCGCCCCCAGGGGCTGGGACGTGGTCAGGTACGACGGCGAATTCGCCGCACCTGAGCCATCTCACGACGACCTGACCGCGCTGGCCGAGGCCGTGCGCGAGGCGGGCCGCCCGGACCGGCCGGTGCCGTCGGCCGACCAGGACACCCCCAACGGCAGGCGCGGGCACCTGCGGGTGCTGCCCGATCCCGTCGCCGAGTAAGTTGCCGCCGACCTGCTTGCAGGGTCGGTCATCGGCACCGCATAGGCTCCCTGGCAGGACGATCCGACCCCGGGAGAGCTTGTGCGTGACCTGTCCGCCATCTTCAAGGCATACGACATCCGCGGCTTGGTGGGCGAGCAGCTCGACGCCGACGTGGTCCGTGAGATCGGCGCCGCGTTCGCGCGGCTGGTCGGCGGCCCGGCCGTCGTCATCGGTCACGATATGCGTGACTCGTCGCCAGGCCTGTCCAGCGCGTTCGCCGAGGGTGTCACGCGTGAGGGCGTCGACGTCGTCAGCATCGGCCTGGCGAGCACCGACATGCTGTACTTCGCCTCCGGCGACCTGAACCTGCCTGGCGCGATGTTCACCGCGAGCCACAACCCCGCCGCGTACAACGGGATCAAGGTCTGCCGGGCGGGCGCCGCGCCGATCGGCCAGGACAGCGGGCTGGCCGACATCCAGCGCGACGTCGAGCAGGGCATGCCCGAGTCGGGTGCGACGCCGGGCGCGGTCGAGCAGCGCGACATGCTTGACGCGTACGCCGCTTACCTGCGCAGGCTTGTGGACCTGTCGAGCAGCCGTCCGCTGAAGATCGTGGTGGACGCGGGCAACGGCATGGGCGGCTACACCGTGCCCAAGGTCTTCGAGGGCCTGCCGATCGAGATCGTCCCGATGTACTTCGAGCTGGACGGCTCGTTCCCCAACCACGAGGCCAACCCGCTGGACCCGAAGAACATCGTCGACCTGCAGGCCAAGGTCCGCGAGGTGGGCGCGGACGCCGGGCTGGCGTTCGACGGCGACGCCGACCGCTGCTTCGTGGTCGACCAGAACGGCGACCCGGTCTCGCCGAGCGCGATCACCGCACTGGTGGCGGCCCGCGAGCTGGCCAAGGAGCCGGGCTCGACGATCATCTACAACCTGATCACCTCCAAGGCGGTGCCGGAGATCGTCACCGAGCACGGCGGCAAGCCGGTCCGCACCCGCGTCGGGCACTCGTTCATCAAGCAGGAGATGGCCAAGACCGACGCGATCTTCGGCGGCGAGCACTCCGCGCACTACTACTTCCGTGACTTCTGGCGTGCCGACACCGGCATGCTGGCCGCGCTGCACGTCCTGGCCGCACTCGGCGAGCAGGACGGCCCGCTGTCCACGCTGACGGCCGAATATGCCCGCTATGCCGCCTCCGGTGAGATCAACTCCACGGTCGACGACCAGAAGGCCCGGCTCGCCGCGGTCAAGGAGACCTATTCCGGCCGGGACGGCGTCACGATCGACGAGTTGGACGGTCTGACTGTGGAGCTGCCTTCCGGCGCGTGGTTCAACCTGCGGCCCTCGAACACCGAACCGCTGCTGCGGCTCAACATCGAGGCGCCGGATGAGGCGGCCGTGGCCGCGCTGCGTGACGAGGTGCTCACCATCGTTCGCGGTTAGGCCACACTGGAGAGTGGGAGAAGGAGGAATCGTGGCCGTTCAGCTCGATCCGCAGTTGCTCGACATCCTTGCCTGCCCGTCCGACGATCACGCGGCGCTGCGCCCCGGCACCCCGGACGACCCGGAGGCCGACGCGCTCACGTGCACTTCGTGCGGTCGCCAGTACCCGGTGACCGACGGCATCCCCGTGCTGCTGCTCGACGAGGCGACGCAACCGGCGGATCCGCAACCCGCGGAGTGAGTCCGGTGGCTGACGACACCTTGCTGGACGACCCCGCCCGGCTTTCCGAGGTGGACACCGACGGCGTGCTGCGCGCCGCCGCGCGGGCCGGTGCCCAGGTCCGGTCGGTGGTCGAGATGGCGGAGGAACTGGGCGTCGAGCGGGCTCTCGCCGACGTGCGTCCTCGCGCGCTGCTGATCGTGACCAGGCCGGGGCACGCGGGCGCCATCGCGGATCTGCTGGTGGCGCTGCTCGGTCCGGCATGCCCGGTGCCTGTGGTCGTCGTTGACGAGGTGCCCGGCTGGGTCGGGCCCCTGGACGTGGTGATTACGCACACAGAAGATCCGGGGGACCGCGTCCTCGCCGAGTCCATCGGCCGTGCGACGCGCTACGGCGCCACCGTCGTGGTCACGGCGCCACCTGACGGTCCGGTCGCCGCCGCGGGCGCGGGCAGGGCGTTCCTGCTGCCGCCACGCGTGCCCGTTCCGCCCGGGTTCGCCTTCCCCAGGGCGTTCGCGGCGGGCCTGTTGACCTTGCGGACCATGGGCTTGCTGCGCGCCGACATCGACAACCTCGCCGACGAGCTCGACAAGGAGGCCGAGAAGGACCACCCAGCTCACGAGTCGTTTGTCAACCCAGCGAAATCCCTGGCACTGCGCTTGTTCGACCGGGTCCCGCTACTGTGGGGACTGGACCCGGCGGCGACTGCGGTGGCTTCGCACGCACGTCACGTGCTGGCCGCGCATGCCGGGTTTGTCTGTGATGTCGGCTCCTACGCCGACGCGCAGACCCGGTTCGCGTTGCACCGGGCGGTCGTACGATCGACGTCCGGTCAAGGTATCTTCGACGATCCGGACGACTTCGCCGGCGACCCGACAGCGATGCTGCGGGTTCAGTTGCTGGCGATCAGCTCCGGACCGGCGGCGGACGCGGCCCGGCACATGGCCGCGGACACGTTGCCGGGTGCGGACGTACTGGTACCCGCCGAAGAGGTCGGCGC
This sequence comes from Kibdelosporangium aridum, assembly GCF_900176515.1. Lineage (GTDB taxonomy): Bacteria > Actinomycetota > Actinomycetes > Mycobacteriales > Pseudonocardiaceae > Kibdelosporangium > Kibdelosporangium aridum. The sequence goes on along the minus strand of NZ_FWXV01000002.1, from coordinate 353,899 downwards.
GGACGAGCCGGTCAGGGCTGCCGTGCTCGCGCTGCGCTTCGAGCTCGCGGCGCTGTATCTCGGCCTCGCGGCCGGGACGATCGGCGGATCGGGCCGGTACGCCTCCGCTGGCGTCTGACTAGGGAGAGTTTGAGAGTGGAGTTGCTGCGCAACGCTGTGCGGCCCTATGCATGGGGGTCGCGCACGACCATTGCCGAGCTGCTGGGGCGGCCCGTGCCGGCGCCACACCCGGAGGCGGAGCTGTGGATGGGCGCGCACCCCGGCGACCCGTCGCGCATCGACGACGACCGTTCTCTGCTCGAACTCGTGGAAACAGATCCAATTGGCCAGCTCGGCTCCGACTGCGCGGACCGTTGGGGCAACCGGCTGCCGTTCCTGCTGAAGATCCTCGCCGCCGAAGAGGCGCTGAGCATGCAGGCGCACCCATCGGCCGAGCAGGCCCGTGAAGGCTACGAACGCGAGGAAGCCGCCGGCATCCCGCGTGACGCGAAGAACCGCAACTACCCGGACCCGACCGCGAAGCCTGAGCTGATCTGCGCGCTGACGGAGTTCCACGCGCTCGCGGGCTTCCGCGACCCGCACGAGACCGTGCGGCTGCTGCGCACGCTGGAGACGCCCGGGCTGGCGCCGTACACCTCGTTGCTGGAGGGCCAGCCGGACTCCGACGGCCTGCGCGCGCTGTTCACGACGTGGATCACGCTCCCGCAGACCTCGCTGGACGTGCTGCTGCCGGAACTGCTGGACGTCTGCGTGCTGCACGTGAAGGAACACGGCGAGTTCGACCTCGAGTGCCGCACGATCCTCGAACTCGGCGAAGCGCACGAGGGCGACGCGGGCGTGCTGGCCGCGTTGCTGCTCAACCGGATCGTGCTGCAGCCAGGCGAGGCGATCTACCTGCCCGCCGGGAACCTGCACACGTACCTGCACGGCACCGGCGTGGAAATCCTGGCGAACTCGGACAACATCCTGCGCGGCGGGCTGACGCCCAAGCACGTCGACGTGCCGGAGTTGTTGCGGGTACTGGACTTCAGCTGCGGCGAGATGCCCGTGTTGCGTGGTTCGCAGGTGATGCCGCGGATGTGGGCCTACCCGACTCCCGCACCGGAGTTCGAGCTGTCCCGCCTTGAGTGGGCGCACGACGAGCGCGACCCGGTCGACCTGGTGTGCGCCGGACCGCAGATCCTGATCTGCACGGCCGGTGCCGTCCGGCTATTGGAATCCGACGGTAACAAGGTCGAACTCGGCCGGGGCCAGTCCGCGTGGCTGCCTGCCTGCAACCCGGACGTCCAGGTCATCCCGGTCGAAGGGGCACCGGCCCAGGTTTTCCGGGCGACCGCAGGTTCGTGATCCCCGTGGTTTAGGGTGCGTCCGGACAATCCGGACGGTTCCTGGGAGGGCACGTGGCTGCAGGGGGCGGCACCAAGGCGATCATCGCCGCGTTGCTGGCGAACGCGGGCATCGCGATCGCGAAGTTCGTCGGGTTCTTGATCACGGGTTCCTCCTCGATGCTGGCGGAGTCCGTGCACTCGGTGGCTGACACGTCCAACCAGGGCCTGTTGCTGCTCGGGCAGAAGACCGCGCGCCGTGCGGCCAACATCGACCACCCGTTCGGCTACGGCCGTGACCGGTACTTCTACTCGTTCATCGTCGCGCTGATGCTCTTCACGCTGGGCTCGGCGTTCGCGCTCTACGAAGGCATCCACAAGATCCAGCACCCCGAGGCGCTGACCTCGCCGTTGGTCGCGGTGGTCATCCTGGTGGTCGCGATCATCCTGGAGACCTTCAGCTTCCGCACCGCGATCGTGGAGTCCCGGCTGATCAAGGGCGACGCGACCTGGTGGCAGTTCATCCGCCAGTCGCGCACCCCGGAACTGCCGGTGGTCCTGCTCGAGGACGCCGGTGCGTTGTTCGGTCTGGTCTTCGCGCTGATCGGCGTCGGACTGGCGACCTTGACCGGCGACCCGGTCTGGGACGCCGTGGGCACGCTGATGATCGGCGTCCTGCTCGGCGTGATCGCCATCATCCTGATCATCGAGATGAAGAGCCTGCTGATCGGTGAGGGCGCGACCCCGCGGGAGCTGGACACGATCGTCGACGAGATCGCGGCTGGCCGGATCGAGCGCGTGATCCACGTGAAGACCCAGTACATGGGCCCGGACGAGCTGCTCGTGGCCGCGAAGGTGGTTTTGACGCCCGGTCTTTCGGTCGAGGAGGTCGCGCAGGCGATCGACGACGCCGAGCACCGGATCCGCGCCAAGGTCCCCGCTGCCCGGCTGATCTACCTGGAACCGGACCTGTACCGCAGCGCCAAGGCAGCCACCTGACACCGGGGCACGTGGCGTTGGCCGGAACCGGACAGACTGCCGGCTCGGACTACCTCGTGCGCCGGATCGTGATCGCTGCCGCGTAACCTCTGTTGACGCACTAGTCGGGGTGTGTGAGGAGGCAACGTTGCCAGGTACTGGCTTGTGGCGGACGAAAACCGTCGAACAGTCCATCGCGGACACGGATGAACCGGATACCAAACTCCGCAGGAACCTCACCGCGTGGGACCTCACGGTCTTCGGTGTCGCGGTCGTCATCGGTGCGGGCATCTTTACGTTGACCGCGCGGACAGCTGGTGACCTGGCTGGCCCGTCGGTCGCGTTGGCGTTCGTGCTCGCGGCGATCGCGTGCGCGTTGGCGGCGTTGTGTTACGCGGAGTTCGCATCCACTGTCCCGGTGGCTGGGAGTGCGTACACGTTTTCGTACGCCACTTTCGGTGAGTTCATCGCTTGGATCATCGGGTGGGACCTTGTGCTTGAGTTCGCGGTCGGTGCGGCCGCGGTCGGTAAGGGGTGGTCCGCCTATCTCCAGGTTGTGCTCGGGTACATCTTCGGCTCGGATGTGAAGACCACCGCCGAGGTCTTCGGGCTGACCGTCGACTGGGGCGCCTTGCTGCTGGTCGTCGTGCTCGCGTGGCTGCTGACCATGGGAACCAAGCTGTCCAGCAGGGTCAGCCTGGTGATCACGAGCATCAAGGTCGCGATCGTGCTGTTCGTCATCTTCTTCGGCTTGTCGTTCGTCAAGAGCGAGAACTACACGCCGTTCATCCCCGACCCGGCGACTTCGGGGTCAACCGGCTCGACAGGTGTGGACCAGTCGCTGTTCTCCGCGCTGGCCGGCGGGGAGTCCAGCGCGTATGGGATCTTCGGGTTGCTCGCGGCGGCATCATTGGTGTTCTTCGCGTTCATCGGGTTTGACGTGGTCGCCACGACCGCCGAGGAGACCCGGCACCCACAGCGGGCAGTGCCGCGCGGAATCCTTGGTTCGCTCGCCATCGTCACAGTGCTGTACGTCGGTGTCTCGCTGGTTGTCGTCGGCATGCTGCCGTATCAGGAACTGTCCACAGGGGAGGATGGCGCTTCGAAGACGCTGGCGACCGCTTTCTCTGCCAACGGCGTCGACTGGGCGGCCAACGTGATCTCCATCGGTGCCTTGGCCGGTCTCACCACAGTGGTCATGGTGCTCCTGCTCGGCCAGATCCGGGTGCTGTTCGCGATGTCCCGTGACGGCTTGCTGCCTCGCGGTCTGGCCAAGACCGGCCCGCACGGGACCCCGGCCAGGGCGACACTGCTCGTGACGATCATGGTTGGTGTGGCGGCGACCTTCTTCGAGGCAGGGCAGCTCGAGGAAATGGTGAACGTCGGCACTTTGTTCGCGTTCATCCTGGTCTCCGCCGGTGTGATGGTGCTGCGCAAGACCCGGCCGGACCTGCCGCGTGGGTTCCGGGTTCCCTGGGTGCCGGTGATTCCCATCCTCGCGATCCTCGCCTGTCTGTGGCTGATGCTGAACCTCACCATCCTCACCTGGCTGCGGTTCGCCGGGTGGATGGTCCTCGGTGTGATCGTGTACTTCGTGTACAGCCGCAGGAACTCCTTGCTGGGCAAGCGAATGAAGGACGATGCCGACAACAGCGTGTCTTGATGTCGGTTCGACGTGGACCAAAGGCGCGCTCGTCGGTGACGACGGCGCGCTTTTGGCCACGGCACAACACGCGACGACCCCGCCGGAAGTGCTCGACGGGGTCAAGGCAGTCCTCAAGGAACTAGGCGGCGCCGATCAGGTGCTTGCGTGTTCCTCGGCCGGCGGCGGGCTGCGGCTCGCCGTGGTCGGTCATGAACGTCTGATCAGCGCGGAGGCCGGGCATCGGGTCGCGTTGTCCGCCGGTGCCAAGGTCGTGCACGTCTCGGCGGGCGAGTTGGACGGCGCGGGGATCCGGGCGCTCAGGGACGCCGAGCCGGACGTTGTGCTGTTGGTCGGCGGAACTGACGGCGGTGACGCGAAAGTGTTGCTGCACAACGCTGCCGCGTTGGCGCGTAACCGGATCCGGCCGCCGATCGTGCTCGCGGGCAACCAGCACGCCCGGCTGGAAGCGCTCGAAACCCTGGCCGGTCGAACGGTCGTGCCGACCGCGAACGTCCTGCCGGATGTGGGTGAGCTCGAGCCGGGTCCGGCGCGTGCGGCGATCCGGCAGGTCTTCCTGAACCACGTGATCGGCGGCAAACGCCTGTCCCGTGGGACGAAATTCCGTGAACTGGTCAAGGCGGTCACGCCGGACGCCGTGCTCAACGGCGTGTCCCAGCTCGCGAGTGAGGACGCCGTGCTTGTCGTGGACGTCGGAGGCGCGACGACCGACGTCTGCTCCGCAGTGTCCACACAGGATGAAGAGGAACGCGCGGTAGGGCTGCCGCAGGACCGGCGGACGGTCGAAGGCGATATCGGGATGCGGTGGTCCGCGCCGGGAATCGTCGCCGAAGCGCTCGCGGAACGGCTGCCCGCCGACGGCCTGGCCGAGTTCGCCGAACGTCGCGCGAGCAACGTCGGCTTCGTGCCGGACACCCCTGAAGAGTCCGAAGTAGACCTCAGGCTGGCTGGTCTTGCCGCGATCATCGCGATCCGCAGGCACCTCCGGCTCGTCGAAGGCAGGCTCGGGCCGCGTGGCGCGGGTCTGCTTGTGTTGTCCGGCGGCGTATTCCGGCACGCCGAGGACATCGGTGCGGTTGTGGACGCACTGCGGGCGGATCCGGTACTGCGGCCCGCCATCAAAGCGGCGCGAATCGTCGTCGACCGGGACTACGTGCTCGCACCCGCCGGTTTGCTCGCGGAGAACGGCCAGGTCGAGACCGCACGGCGGCTGTTGACCACGATTCATTGAGGTCGGTAGCTTCGTGCGCTGTGACCGAATTGTACGGCGAGACGGTATTCGGGGCGGATCACGACCTTGAGGCGATGCGCCTGGACGCGCTGTCCCGGATGTTCGACCCGGCAACACGCGCCCGGCTGGTCCAGATCGCCCGGCCCGGCATGCGCTGCCTGGACGTCGGCGCCGGACTCGGCCGGATCTCCGGCTGGCTGGCCGAGGTGTGCGCGCAGGTCATCGCGGTCGACCGGGACACGAGGCTGCTCGCCGACCTGCACAAGGTGTTCCCGACCGTCCAGGTCGTCGAGGCCGACATCACCGAGGACCTGGCGCTCGGCACGTTCGACATCGTGCACAGCCGCCTCGTCCTGATGCACCTGCGCGACCGCGTCGATGTCTTCCACCGCCTCGCTGACCTGGTGTCGCCTGGCGGCTGGCTGGTACTGGGCGAGGCCGTCGAAGCGCCCGCGCTGATCAGCCCGCCGCAGAGCCCGTTCCGCCAGCTGATGGAAAAGCATTGGCGCAGTTTGGAAACAGCCATCGGTACGGACGGGCAGTGGGGCTACCGATACCCGGATCTGTTGCGGGAAGCCGGGTTCGTGGACATCGGCGTGGAGATGTACCAGCCACCGATCACTCCATCGTCCGCCGCGGGCCAGTTCTTCCAGCTCGGCTTCCACCATCTGCGCGACCGCATCCTCGCCGACGGCCTCGTCGACGAGGCGACCTTCGACGAAGCCGTGAAAGCCATGCGGGAACCGGGTTTCAGCGACCTCGGTATGGGCCTGCTCACCGCGTGGGCGCGCAAACCTACATGAGTCCGGCAGCGATCGCGACGGCTTCGTCCCATTCTGGGTCGGCGTAGTAGTCGCTGTGCCGCCGGACACCCGGTGACCAGCGCAGACCTGGGACGGGCTGGAGCTGCGGGTCGGGCAGCCAGTGATCACTGCCGAGCACCAGCGCGCCCGACTCGGTCGTCCTGGCCGGGGTGAGTGGTCCGCTGCTGCCGTCCGGGCGGAACCCCATACCGATCATCTTCGAGTCGTAGACCTGACGCCGCCACGTCGTCACGGCTCCGCCCAACGGATCCGTGCCCCGGCACAACGCCCGCCAACGGCCGTCGAGTTCGCCGTGCAGTTCGGCCAATGACCGATGCGGCACGACACTCGGGAAAGCACGTGGATACGCCCACTGCAGAGGAGAGCCAGCGGTCACGAGCCCGACGCGTTCACGGTCCTCGGGCGGCAGCGTCTCCATCAACCGGGACACCGCGACGACCGCGATCAGGCTGCCGTGGCTGTGCCCGGTGATCACGACCCGGGTGCTGCGGTCCTGCAAGTGCTCCGCGGCCCGTTCGGTCAACTCGGGGATGACCTTGAGCGCGTAGCAAGGGGGCACAACGGGATGTGACTCCCGGGGCCAGAAACACGCCAAGTCGGCCAGGATGCCCAGCGTCCGCGACAGGTCCGGGCGCCGGATCGCTTGGTACACCGCGCGCATCAACGCCGCGGCGAGGAAACCCAGCGCGAAAACGCCGACCGCGGAGAACGGTTCCATCCATTCCGGCAGACCGACCCCACGCAGCCGCATCCAGATCGAGACGCCCGCGCCCAAACCGAGTGCGGCCCCGCATGCGAGCAACAAGTGATGCAAGTGGTTGCGTTGAAAACGGGCATTCCGCCAGGCTCGTGTGGCTGTCGCTTGTTCCGCGGGTGGGGAGTCCGCGTGCAGCAGGCTGGATTCCGGCGGCTGGGCGCCACGCCTGTTCCTGCGCCACCTGTGCACAGCGGTGATCGAGCCCAGCAACAGGCCGATCACGAGCGCGAACGCCGCCGCGGCGCCCCATAGCAACGTGACCGGTTCGTAGCCCGCGGGAAGCTCCAACCCGTTGCTGCCCAACAGTTCCCGTACGGTGATCGCGACGCCTGCGCCGAAGCCGCCGCCCAGCAAAGCTGCGATCACCAGGACGATCGGTGACATCCAGCCGCCGGCCCAAGGTCGCAGTTCACGCGGCTGCTCCGCCCAGAACTCACGGCGTGCCAGCAAAGCGGCGGGGATCAGGACGAGCCCGAACAACACGCACACGACCACGAGCACGCCGGTCGTGCCTTCAATGGTGATGTCAGTGCCGGCGAGCCCATTCGGCAGCGGTTCCTGCGCCACAGCCGTGCTGATCACGAGCAGCACGCTGATGAACAGCAATACCCGTCGCGTGACACGTCCCAACGCGAGTCGCAGCCAACGGCCAGCCCTATGCGGAGTCGCGCCCGTTGGATCGTCCAACAGCAGCACGCCCAACGCGGCGAGCACCAACAACGTCAGGCCGGCCACCCATTGGCCCGTCACGACGGGCGAAGCGGTGAACGGTCCGCCAGACGGAAGCAACGCCAGCACGGCCAACCCCGCCACGGTGTGCAGCGCACGCAACGTCGGAGTGTCGGGGTCTGCGACGAGACTTGCGCCGGGCATACGACGAGGCCGGTTGCCGGGCACAGGACTGGGCAGCGGCGGCGCGTTCACTGACCACGTCACCGATGACACGCGGGCGAGCAACAGCACAACGAGCAACGCGGGCAGTAACCCGACGACGGGACGGAACCCGCGTAGTTCTGGTAGCCAATCCGGCACGGCTCCGCTCATGCACGCCGCGCCAGGAGCGAGGCATTGCGCGGCCACCAGATCCAGGCTCACCACGGCCACTTGCGTGACGAACAGCACAGTCAGCAGCAACGCGGCCAGCCGCAGCAGCGCCCGGCCGACCAGGCCCAACGCGGCTGCGGGCCGGTTGTCGTGGGGCACCGGCGGAAGCATCCAGTGCGCCAGGTTGGCTAGCGTGAAGGGAAACATCAGAGCCCAGGTGGACTTGCTCAGGCCACCGGAGGTCATGCCGCTCCACAGGTAGCCCTCGACGACACGCGGCACCGAACGGTCACTCGTTCGTAGCAATGGGCCAGGACTTGGGCGGCGCAGCCGGTCTGCCGGGCGCACGATCCGGCCGATGCCGTCACCGGCGACATCGACCGCGGCAACGGCTCCCACCAGGGATTCCGCGGTCGTGCCCATGATGCCGTGCACGCGTAGTTCGACGACGCGTGTATCGGACCCGGGCATCAGCAAGGTGACTCCGTTGAGTGTCGAGGCTCCGCGAACAGGGCGGCGGTAGTGTTCGGCGTAACGAGTTTGGAGGGAATTGGGCGATGACCGCTGAAGACACGCGGAACGTGACCGGTGCTCGGTACGCAGGCAAGATCGGCGACGTCGACTTCGCGGTGGCTGACCTGTCTCTGGCCGAGTTCGGCCGCAAGGAGATCCGGCTGGCCGAGCACGAGATGCCGGGGCTGATGGCGCTGCGGCGGGAGTACTCGGAGGTCTACCCGCTGCGCGGCGCCCGGGTCTCCGGCTCGTTGCACATGACGGTGCAGACCGCGGTGCTGATCGAGACCCTGGTCTCGCTGGGCGCGGAGGTCCGCTGGGCGTCGTGCAACATCTTCTCCACCCAGGACCACGCGGCCGCCGCGGTCGTGGTGGGGCCGCACGGCACCCCGGAGGAGCCGAAGGGCGTGCCGGTGTACGCCTGGAAGGGCGAGACGCTGCCGGAGTACTGGTGGTGCACCGAGCAGATGCTGACCTGGCCGGACGGCAAGTTGCCGAACATGCTGCTGGACGACGGTGGCGACGCGACGCTGCTGGTGCACAAGGGTAAGGCGTACGAGGAAGCCGGTGTGGTTCCCAACGCCGAGGATGACGACCCCGAGGAGTGGAAGGTCATCCTGGACACCCTGCGGGCGTCGCTGTCGGCCGACCCGACCAAGTGGACCCAGATCGCGGGCGAGATCAAGGGCGTCACCGAGGAGACCACCACCGGCGTGCTGCGGCTCTACCAGCTCGCGGCCCAGGGCCAGTTGCTGTTCCCGGCGATCAACGTCAACGACTCGGTGACCAAGTCGAAGTTCGACAACCGCTACGGCATCCGGCACTCGCTGATCGACGGCATCAACCGCGGCACGGACGTGCTGATCGGCGGCAAGGTCGCGGTCGTCTGCGGCTACGGCGACGTGGGCAAGGGCGCGGCGGAGTCGATGCGCGGCCAGGGCGCGCGGGTGATCGTGACCGAGATCGACCCGATCTGCGCGTTGCAGGCCGCGATGGACGGCTACGCGGTGCGCAAGCTGGAGTCGGTGATCGGTGAGGCGGACATCGTCATCACCACCACGGGCAACAAGGACGTGGTGACCGCCGAGCACATGTCGCAGATGAAGCACCAGGCGATCCTGGGCAACATCGGGCACTTCGACAACGAGCTGGACATGGCGGGCCTGGCCCGCTACCCGGGGATCCGCCGGATCAACATCAAGCCGCAGGTCGACGAGTGGGTGTTCCCGTCCGGCCGGTCGATCATCGTGCTGTCCGAGGGCAGGCTGCTCAACCTGGGCAACGCCACCGGGCACCCGTCGTTCGTGATGTCGAACTCCTTCTCCAACCAGGTGATCGCCCAGATCGAGCTGTTCACCAAGAACGAGGAGTACGACAAAGAGGTCTACCGGCTGCCGAAGAAGCTCGACGAGTACGTCGCCAAGATCCACCTCGAGGCGCTCGGCGGCGAGCTGACCAAGCTCACCAAGGAGCAGGCCGAGTACATCGACGTCGACGTCGAAGGCCCCTTCAAGTCCGACCACTACCGCTACTGAGCACCTCGTGGGTGTTTCGGCCGGTGCTGACCGGCCGAAACACCCACGACGGCGTTCTAGGCCCACTCGATCAGGACTTCCGCGAGGCCCGCGGGCAGATTGGTGAAGTAACCACTGGTCACGCGGCCGAGCCCGCACACAAGCCCTTCGGTGCCGACCGGTTCGGCGCCCGCCCGTGACCGGAACTGACGGGTCACGCGCGCGGGCATCGCCTTGCGGTGGAACGCGTGCTGCACCAGGTAGGTCCCCACACCGCGCAGGAACGTCCGCTCAAGCCCCGGTGACGGCCCGCCGGAGCCGTCGGTGATGGTGAAGCAGAAGACGTGCGTCTCGCCTTCGGCCAGCCTGCGGTCGAACAGGAACTCCATCGCCATCACACCGGACGCGGCCATCCGGCGGACCCGGCCGAGCCGGCAGCCCTCCGCCGTGGTGATCTCCGCCCGGTCGATCAGGCAGCCCTCGTCGCCGCCGTGCGTGGCGAAGTACCGGTCCGGGCCGGAACGCGCGGCCGTCACCACGAACCGGGTCGTCTGGGAACGCTGCTCCTGATGCGGCCCCAGTTGCACGAAGTCGTGCACCGCGTCGATGCGCAGGTCGGCGTTCGTGCGTGTCTCCGGCGCCGCGTCGAATTCCGCCAGCAGCGCGGGCGCGTCCTCCCAGACCTTGCTGACCTCGATGAACCTCGGCACGACCTCGTCGACCTTGCCCGACCGTTGCCGAGGCCCGATCAGCACGACCAGCGAGTCCGACGGCAGCCGCAACACGGTTTCCAGCGCACGTACCGTGTCGATGGACCGGGGGACTTCCGGATGACGAAGGCCGCGCTGCCAATAGCTGAGCGTCGACTGGCCGATCTTCACGCCAAGCCGCTCCAGGTGCGCGGTGATCCTGGTCAGCGACAGTCCCCGGTACTCGATCGCCTCCCGCAGCGCACGGTGGAAGGGTCCGTAACGCAGCGCGTCGCCGAGGCGTTCAGGCAAAGGCCCGTTGTCCAACCCTTCTCCAATCGTGCGGGCGTTCACGACCTGTGAATGAACCGTGAACGTTCACAGTAGTTCCTGATGGGAACGAGAGGTAGGTGCGAACGATCCCCTTGTCCACCAAGTGGGGTTGCCCTCCGGGATCGTTTGATCGCACTGTGTTCACCAAAGCCGTGCCGGCGTGTCGATCGGCCTCCCTGCACCGGTCGACCACGCCCGGCCCGGCACGTTGAGGGCGAGAAGGGAACCCAAGCCCATGTCGGCGCTCAGGCTCACGCGGCAGCCGAAGACCCGCTCGCTAGGTCGAGCGTCGGCGTTGCCCGCGACCGCGATCCTAAGCGTCGGTCTCGCCCTCGGCACGGCCCAGCCGGCCGTCGCCGAACCGGCGCCGATGGCCAAGGTGACCGCCAGGGGTGAACGTGAGATGAGCGCCGACCAGGCGCCCGCGACACGGGAACTGCTGCTGCTTTTGGCAGCAATGGGCGGTATGGCCATCGGCGCCGGAGGCCTCACGCTGACGCGCCGAAGGCAATCGTAGATTCGGCGGATTTCACGGGAGTTGCGCGCCAGTCCGACTGTCCTATCCGGATCTTCACACGGCTGGAATCGGCAACGCCGTCCGGGCGATGCCCCAAGGAGGCATTTCCTGGTCTGCACATCCTTCAGGTGGAGGCACCCCGGAAGCGCGGTATTACCAGTTCGCCGTCAACCCATAAGTGAGCGGCCGGTGGCTCTCACAAAGCCACCGGCCACCAAGTGTTTTACTGCTCGGTCCAGCGCATGGCCCAGGTGCCGTTGCCGAGACCGACGACCATGCCGTTGTCGTTGACGGCGTCGGCGACGTAGCCGCTGGTGTCCGAAGGCCCAGTGGTCGGCAGAGTCGTCAGAGTGCCGTCCGGTGCCCACTTCGCTGCCAGGCCACGGTCTTGAGCGTCGTCCGTGCTGCCGACGACGGTGCCGTCCGCGCTGATGGCGTTGCCTTCGCTGTCCAATGTGGTCAAGCTTGGCAGGACCGTGACGGATCCGTCTTCGGCCCAGCGCAGTGCGGACCGTTGGGTGTAGGGCTGTCCAGGCGCCTGGACCGTGGCTGTGCCGCTGATCTGACCGGCGTCGTTGATGCCCGTCGCCTTGATGGTGTAGACCGCGCCGGGTGGATAGGCCAGATCGGTCACCGTTCCGTCCGGGTTCCACCGCACGGCCCGAACTCCCACGTTCGGGTTGAAGACCTCGCCGACAACCGCGCCCGCCGCGTTGATCCCGTACGCGGCACTGCTCGCGTCGTCCATTGACATCGGCAGGATTTGGGCTGTCCCGTCGATGTTCCAGCGGACCGCCACCTGGCCACGTCCGCTGCGGTCCTCGCAATCCCCGACAACGACACCACTGTCGTTGACTGCCCTCGCCGTGCAGTACTCGCGCACGCTCGGCAGGAGCGTGGCGGTGCCGTCAGGCGCCCACCGGGCGGCCTTGATTCCCTTTTCCCCGACGACAATTCCGGTGTCGGAGATCGCCCTGGCGATGGCGCTGCGGTCGATTTCCGTCGCCGAGCCGTCCGGTGCCCAGCGGACGGCGAGCCGGTAGTTCTGGATGTTCATCCAGCCGACCGCCACACCACTGTTGTTCACGCCGTACGCGCCGCTGTTGGTGGCGGTCGGCAGCGTCCCCAGTTTGGTGAGAACGGGCTCGGCGGCGGCAGGCGTGGCCGCTGCCAGCACCACGCCTGCCGCGCAGGCGGCGGTGAGCAGTCTTCTCCCTGCGTGCAAAGGGTTTCTCCTGTCCCCAGCGATGGATTCCCCAGTCCGGGGACAAGATTAACCCGGCGGTCTTCGAAGACCGTGCCGCTCAGCGGGTTTCAGCGGTGGCTGAAAGGCCTAGCGGTAGCCAGTCCAGCGCACTGCTTTCCCGGCTGACCGCCCGACGACCACCCCGTTGTCGCTGATCGCCTCGGCCATGGTGCTTTCGTCGGGATCCGGCGGGTTGATCGGGTGCAGCTCGCTGAACGTCCCGTTCACGCTCCACCGTGCGCCGAGTTGACGACGGTCGTCCGTGACCACGTTGCCGACGACAGTGCCGTCCTCGTTGATGCCCGCGCCACTGGCGAGTGGCGTTGTCGAGCCGGGTGCGGCGCCAAGGTTGGTCATGGTCCCGTATTCCGTCCAACGGACCGCGTACTGCTTGTTGCCGTGCGGCGGCAGGCCGTCGGAGATGTTGACTTGGCCGGCCACCTCGCCCTTGTCGTTGATTCCGAAGGCCTGGCCCGGCAGTCCGCCAAGGCGGCTGACTGTCCCATAGCGGTCCCACTTCACCGGGTAGCGCAAGAAATTGTCTACTTCGGACCATCCGACCGCGGTGCCGTTCGCGTTGACGTCCGTGACGCGTGCCCGGACATCACCAGGCAACGGTGCCAGGCGAATGACCTGGCCGTCCGGTGCCCAGAGGTACGTGTTCTCGGTCCAGCTACATGTCCCGACAACGCCTCCTGTGTCGTGGGCGGCGCGAGCCCAACAGGTGACCTCGTCCGCGGGGAGGGGCAGTTCGGTGATCGTGCCGTCCGGCGCCCACCGCACCGGTCGGTCGCCGCTCCCGCCCACCACCGTGCCGGATGTGGTGATTCCGGTGGCAAAGCCCGTTGTCTGGCCGGGCGGCAGGCCGAGTGCGGTCACGTCGCCATTCGGCGCCCACCGAACGGGACGTCTATCGGTGTGCCCGCTCTTGTACGACGCGCCGACGGCCACCCCACTGGCGTTGATGTCCTCGACTTCGGCGATCGGATCGCCGGGCAACGGAACGAGCAGGCCCACGATCCGGCCTGTCTGAGCCGATGCGGGCGCGACTGCGATCGCTGCGAGCGCGACTGCTCCGATGATGAGCAGCCGTCTTTTGCCGTTCATGACTACCTCCCCAGATGAACATGAGACGTGCTGTGAGGTACACGCACCTACTCGACGTAGGGTTGCCGCGTGGGTCGACTTGTGGTCATCGAAGGTCTCGACGGGTCAGGCAAACGCACCTTGGGCGCCGCACTCGTCGAAGCGTTCCAGCGGCGTGGCGCCAAAGTCGCGCAGCACGCGTTCCCGCGCTACGGCGAAAGCGTGCATGCCGACCTGGTGAGCGACGCGCTGCACGGACGTCTGGGCGACGTCGCCGACTCGGTGCACGGCATGGCTGTCCTCTTCGCACTCGACCGTCACGGCGCGCGTGAGCAGCTGCTGCGAGACCTCGAGAACTACGACATCGTGCTCGTCGACCGGTACATCGCCTCGAACGCCGCCTACCAGGCCGCACGGCTGCACCAGGACGAGCACGGCGAGATCGTCGAGTGGATCCGTCAGCTCGAAGTGGACCGGCTCGGCCTGCCCGTACCGGACCGCCAGCTGCTCCTGCGGGTTCCGGTCGACCTGGCCGCGACCCGTGCCGCGACCCGCGACCGGGTCAGGGACACGTACGAAAAGGACGGCGGGCTGCAGACCCGCTGCGCCGCCCTCTACGACGGGCTGGCCCGGATCGGCTGGCTGGCGCCGTGGCTGGTGCTCGACGGCCGCACCGACCAGGACTTCGACCAGCTCAGCAAGGCACTCGTGGCCGACGCGTAACGCTGCTGCCCGCTGGTGCGGATACGACACCATCCATCTGTGCATCGGCTTGGTCGCGCCGGTCATTTACGCCACGCAACACGCCCGACGCCGCCCCGACCACGGCGGCAAGCAGGCATTGAGCGGTGTCGGCTGCGTGGGGCGGGGTGGAAATGATTGGCTTTGGCGACCAAGCCCGTCCGAGCGGAGCGAGGACATTGAATGGAGTGAACGGGTGATACAGCGGCAAGATCAGCGGGTTGCGCACGGTCCCGGCGGGGAAAGTGCGACGATGGGGGGCATGAAGGCACGCGTGCTGGTTGTGGACGACGACCCGGCCCTCGCCGAGATGCTGACGATCGTGCTCCGCGGTGAAGGGTTCGACACCGCGGTCGTGGCCGACGGCTCCCGCGCGCTCCCCGCGCTGCGCGAGCTCAAGCCCGACCTGGTGCTGCTCGACCTGATGCTGCCCGGCATGAACGGCATCGACGTCTGCAAGGCGATCAGAGCCGAGTCGGGAGTCCCGATCGTCATGCTGACCGCCAAGAGCGACACCGTCGACATCGTGCTGGGCCTCGAGTCCGGCGCGGACGACTACGTGGTCAAACCGTTCAAGCCCAAGGAGCTGGTGGCCAGGGTGCGGGCGCGGATGCGCCGCACCGAGTCCGAGCCCGCCGAGGTGCTGGCGATCGGCGATCTGACCATCGACGTACCCGGCCACGAGGTCACCCGCGAGGGCAAGGCGATCCAGCTGACTCCGCTGGAGTTCGACCTGCTGGTCGCGCTGGCCCGCAAACCGCGCCAGGTGTTCACCCGCGAGGTCCTGCTCGAGCAGGTGTGGGGCTACCGGCACGCGGCGGACACCAGGCTGGTGAACGTGCACGTCCAGCGGCTGCGCTCGAAGGTCGAGAAGGACCCGGAGCACCCCGAGGTCGTGCTGACGGTCAGGGGCGTGGGGTACAAGGCGGGGCCTCCGTGATACTGGGCCCATGAGGCGTTTTTTCGCGCGGTCCAGCCGGTTGGTGATCCGGCAGCTGGGCCGCGCGGTGGCGTTCGGCCGCGAGCGGGCCGTCGCGTTCAGTGAGCTGTGGCGGCGTTCGCTGCAGGTCAGGGTCGTGGTGAGCACGCTCGCGCTGTCGTCGGCGGTGGTGTTCGTGCTGGGCATGGTCCTGCAGAACCAGATCACCGACCGGCTGCTGTCGTCGAAGCAGGAAGCCGCGATCGCCGAGACGCATGCCGCGGTGGCCACCGCCAACCGCGAGCTGCTCGGCGTGAACGTGCTGTCCGACGGCTTCCGCGAGCGTCTCAGCGGCGCGGTCAACAAGCTGTCCAGTTCGTCGGCGGACGAGGAGGGCACCGAGACGGTCGCGGGCGCGTTCGACCCGATCATCGCCTACGACGGCAGGGGCGTCCCGGACAGCATCCAAGCCGGCTCGAACTACTCCGACGTGCCGGAGTCGCTGCGCGCGTTCGTGCAGAACGGCCAGCTGGCGCGCCAGATCGCCACGGTCGACCGCGGCGGCGCGCGCACCACGTTCCTGTTCGTCGGGGCGCCGGTGACCAGCGCGAACCGGCCGTTGCAGCTCTACCTGCTGTTCCCGTTGACCGCCGAGCAGAACACCATCAGCGTCGTGCAGAGCACGCTGGTCGTCGGCGGGCTCGTGCTGCTGGTGCTGCTGGCGGGCGTCGCCAACCTGGTGACCAGGCAGGTCGTCCGGCCGGTCCGGCGAGCGGCCGAGGCCGCGGAACGGTTCGCCACAGGTGAGCTGGACGAACGCATGGCCGTGGTCGGCGAGGACGACGTGGCCAAGCTCGCCGAGTCGTACAACCAGATGGCCGAGAGCATCAAGTACCAGATCCGGCAGCTTGAGGAGTTCGGCCAGCTGCAACGCCGGTTCACCTCGGACGTCTCGCATGAGCTGCGTACCCCGTTGACGACCGTGCGGATGGCCGCGGACGTGCTGCACGCCTCGCGCGCCCAGTTCCCCGCCGGGCTGGCCCGGTCGACCGAGCTGCTGGTGGACGAGCTGGACCGGTTCGAATCGCTGCTCGGCGACCTGCTGGAGATCTCCCGGCTGGACGCGGGCGTCGAGGAACTCGTCGCCGAGGTCACCGACGTCCGCGCGATCGCCAAGCGGGCGCTGGACTCGGTGCGGGTGGTCGCGGAGAACGCGGGCAGCCGGATCGAACTCGAACTGCCCGCCGCGGCCGCGACCGCCGAGGTCGACGCGCGCCGGATCGAACGGATCCTGCGCAACCTGCTGGCCAACGCGGTGGACCACGGCGAAGGCCACCCGGTCCGGCTCAGGCTGGCGTTCAACGACTCCACGCTCGCCGTGACCGTCCGGGACTACGGCGTCGGCCTGCGGCCCGGCGAGGCCGACCTGGTGTTCAACCGGTTCTGGCGCGCCGACCCGTCCCGTAACCGCCACACCGGCGGCACCGGCCTCGGCCTGGCGATCAGTGTCGAGGACGCGCGGCTGCACGGCGGCCGCCTTGAAGCGTGGGGCGAGCCGGGGCTTGGCGCGAACTTCCGTTTGTTGTTGCCCCGTCAGCAAGACGTCGAGCTGGGCGAGAGCCCGCTGCCGTTGCGGCCGGACGACGACGTACCCGCCGAACCACTGGAGGAGGTCCGGTGATCCACCGGCTGATCGTGGCTTTGGGCTGTGTGCTGCTGGTCGCGTCCTGCGCCAACATTCCCGAGCAGACCAACGCCTACGTCATCCAGAGTTCCGCGTCGCAGCCACAGCAGAAGGTCCAGCTGCCCGACCGCGACGCCGATCCGATCATGGTCGTGCGCCGGTTCATCGAGGCGAGCGGCGACACCGCGGTGGCCGAGGCGTATCTGACCGAAGAGGCGAAACGCCTGTGGCGCCCGGACAACCAGCCGGCCATCGTCGAGGACGACTTCAGCACGGTGCCCAAGACGCAGGGCATGGAGTCCGATCCGGACACCGCCAGCGTCGAGGTGAAGTCGACGACCAAGGGAAGGCTGGACTCGCGCAAGTCGTTCCACGTCCAGGTCGGCCAGCAGAGCGGGATCGTCAAGCTGGTGCGCCAGGACGGCCAGTGGCGCATCAGCGAGACGCCGAACAACGGCCTGATCATCCCGATCTCGGCGTTCAACAACTACTACCGGCCGGTGAAGCTCTACTTCTACGACGCGTCAAGGGAAGTCCCGGTCCCCGACCAGCGCTACCTGCCCGGCACCCCGCGGCCGTCGCCGAGCGACATCGTCAGCCTGCTCCTGCAAGGCCCTGCGACGGTGCTGCAGGGCGCGGTCCGCAGCGCCTTACCTTCGTCAGCGGTGCAACGCACGAACGTGACATCGTCGTCGCGCGATGGCGCGACCGTCGTGAACCTCGGCATGCTCGGCAATCTGACCATTGAGGACAAACGCGCGATCGCCACACAGATCGTGCTGTCCCTGCAGGACGTCCCGACGACAACGGTCCGGTTGCAGGTCGAAGGCATGCCCCTGGTGCCCGACCAGCCGGACTGGAAGGTCAGCGACATCCAGCCCGACAGCGACCGCACGACGCCACGAGCCCAGCTGACCGGGATGATGGTGGTCGGAAACCGGGTGAAGGACCTGCGCGACGGCAAGCCGATCACCAACCCGGCAGGAACCGGCGAGTACCGCGTGGAAAGCGCGGCCCAATCAGTCGACGGCTCACAGTTGGCGGTCGTCGAACGCCTCAACAGCGGCCAGCTGCAACTGCGGGTCGGCGGGCTCAACGAAGGCCTGCGCCAGATCGAGCAGCGGACCGCGACCGAGATGACCCGGCCGACCTGGCAATACCCGGTGGCGTCGAACGAAATCGGCAACGAGGTCTGGGTCGTCGCGGACGGCACGATCATCCGAGCCGTGCGCAACCGCGAGGGAACCTGGCTGCCGCTGCCGGTCAACCAGGCCGAGATCGACAGGTACGGCAAGATCACCGAACTGCGCCTGTCCCGCGACGGCGTCCGTGTCGCGGTCGTGGCCGACGGCAAACTCCTCGTCGGCGCCGTCGTGCGGTCCACGGGCTCCACGGACGTCGCGATCTCCGCGCCGAAGCAGCTGCTGCCGTCGATCACGAACGTCGTCGGTGTCGACTGGCTCGACCCGAGCAGGCTCGTCGTCGCCACGAACACGCCGACCGGCCCGGTCTGGCAGGTCCCGGTCGACGGGATCCAGGCGCAGCGCTACAACCTCGCGAACCTGACTTTGCCGCTCTCGTCGATCACGGCAGCGCCCAGCCGCCAGATCGTCGTGACGGACGCCGTGGGGATGTGGACGGCGTCGGACATCGGCCAGGTCTGGCTCCCGCACCCGCAAAGCCAGGCCCAAGGCCCGACCGCGCGCCCGTTCTATCCCGGCTGACCAGCCAAGCGCCGGAAACTGTCGGTGGGGTGTGGGATCTTCTGATCCGTGCTTCGGGCGTTGCTGGAACTGCTGGTGCCGTCGTGCTGCGCGGGGTGCGGCGAACCCGGCGACGCCCTCTGCGCCCGATGCAAGATCAGCATGACTGGCCTCAAACCTGTGCGCCGCGCGCATGAGACGCCTCCGATATATGCGCTGGCGGAATACGAAGGCGCGGCAAGAAGGGCAGTGATCGCGTACAAGGAGCGCGGCCGCAGAGAACTCGCGGCCCACTTCGGAAGCGTGCTCACCGAAGCGCTGACCGATCTGCCGAAGGCCGCGCTGGTCCCGGCGCCGTCGAGACCAGCCGCGATCCGCAAACGCGGCTACGACCACATGCGCCTGGTCGCCGACCACACGGCCGCCACCGTCCGCCCGGTGTTGAAGCTCGACCGGAGGGCCAAGGACTCCGTGGGGCTCGATCCCGACGAGCGGGTGCTGAACCTCGCGGGCCGGCTGATTTCCGAGCCGATCGCCGGTGCGGTGATCTTGATCGATGATGTTGTCACCACCGGAGCCACTGCTACGGCCTGTTGCAGGGCGCTCACCAGGGCGGGAGCCGACGTCGCCGCCGTTGTGGCGCTGACTGCTACCTAGATCGGCTGCATACCCCCACATGGATGAATCCTGGCAGGGAACCAAGATCGGCTTCCGGCCGTTGAAACGGTATGGAACGCCGGGATGAACAGCCGGTGGGCCCGTTGGAGGGACAGCGGGACCCATCCGAGCCAGCCCGGACAGCGACTGTGCTGGGCCGATCGCTCCTCCACAAGGGTGAAGACCGCCCTCGTCGTGTGGACTCTCCGCCAACACTCCGGTATCACGACGGGCCTTTTGCTGTGCTCAGCGTCACTCTCCGTCGCGGCGCGAGTTCGCCCGCCATGGGGACTGTTGCTGAACCGCAACCCGGGCTAACGTGCAGCGCTATCAGCCCCGGCATGAGGGAGGAGGCGATCAGCCCATGACCCTGGCGCCGGCGGGGAGTTGAGCCTCACAGAGGCAACGGCTCAGCTCGGCAGGACCCCGGACGCCATGTTTTCGCCGATCAAATGGCTCGCAGAAAACAGCGAGGAGGTCGTGTATGGACATCGTCGTTAAGGGGCGCAACGTCGAAGTGCCCGATCATTACCGGGTACACGTTTCGGACAAGCTCGCCCGGCTGGAGCGGTACGACAAGAAGGTCATCCGCTTCGATGTTGAGTTGTTCCATGAGCCCAACCGCAGGCAGATGAAGAACTGCCAGCGAGTGGAGATCACCGCCAAGGTCCGCGGACCCGTCGTCCGCTCCGAGGCCTGCGCGGGCGACTTCTACGCCGCGCTCGACTCCGCGGTGAACAAGCTCGAGAACCGGCTGCGCAGACTGCATGACCGCAGGCGCGTGCACCACGGGCGACGTAGCCCGGCCTCAGTGGCGGAGGCGACTGCCTCGCCAGCGATCGGCTCCGTTGACGCTGCGCCGGAACTGCGCGCGCGCAACATGACCAACAGCCAGCGTGCCGCGCAGACCGCGCTGCTGGAAGCGCCGGAGTACGAGGGTGTCGTACCCGAGCAGCGTTGGGACGACGGTCTGGAAGAACCCAGGCCAGGTCGCATCGTGCGGGAAAAGGAGCACCCCGCGACTCCGATGAGCGTTGACCAGGCCCTTTACCAGATGGAACTGGTCGGGCACGACTTCTACCTCTTCTTCGACGCCGACGCAGGCCGGCCGAGCGTGGTCTACCGCCGCAAGGGCTTCGACTACGGCGTCATCAGAATGTCCTAGGACCTCACAGATAAGGGAGGACGCCCCGGTTGCCAGCGGCTTCCGGGGCGTTCTTGTATGTGTGGGGGAGCGAAGACGAATAACACCGCCTCGGGAACCCCTCGGCTTCCGAGGCGTTGTTCTATGAGGAGCACGGTCAGGACGCATGGCCGTGCATCGCGTCATGCGCGTTCCCTACGATGGGGGAGAGATGCCCCCGTCGGCGGGCGCACAGTCGATCACGTTATGAGGTCAAGGCAACATGGTGCTGGGTCGGATACTTCGTGCGGGCGAGGGTAAGACGCTCAAGCGCTTGCGCAACATCAAAGACCACATCAACGCCCTCGAAGAGGACGTCGTCGACCTCACTGATGACGAACTGCGCGCCAAAACCGCCGAGTTCAAGAGCCGGTTCCAAGAGGGCGAGGACCTCGACGACCTGCTGCCCGAGGCGTTCGCGGTGGTAAGGGAGGCCGCCAAGCGGGTGCTCAACCAGCGGCACTACGACGTCCAGATCATGGGTGGCGCCGCACTGCACCTCGGCATGGTCGCCGAGATGAAGACCGGTGAGGGCAAGACGCTGACCTGTGTGCTGCCCGCGTACCTCAACGCGATCGCCGGTCGCGGCGTGCACGTCGTCACCGTCAACGACTACCTGGTCGAACGTGACGCGGAGTGGATGGGCCGGGTGCACCGGTTCCTGGGGCTCACGGTGGGCACCATCCTGTCGGAGAAGGCGCCCGAGCAGCGCCGCGAGGCCTACCAGGCCGACATCACCTACGGCACGAACAACGAGTTCGGCTTCGACTACCTGCGCGACAACATGGCGCTGAGCATCGACGACTGCGTGCAGCGCGAGCACTACTACGCCATCGTCGACGAGGTCGACTCGATCCTGATCGACGAGGCCCGGACGCCGTTGATCATCTCCGGCCCGGCCGACCAGTCGTCGCGCTGGTACCAGGAGTTCGCTCGCTTGGCGCCGCTGATGCGCCGCGACATCCACTACGAGGTCGACGAGCGCAAGCGCACGGTCGGCGTGACCGAGGCCGGCGTCGCGCTGGTCGAGGACCAGCTGGGCATGGAGAACCTGTACGAGTCGGCGAACACGCCGCTGGTCGGGTACCTGAACAACGCGCTGAAGGCCAAGGAGCTGTTCAAGCGCGACAAGGACTACATCGTCCGCAACGGCGAGGTCCTGATCGTCGACGAGTTCACCGGCCGTGTGCTGGCCGGCCGCCGCTACAACGAGGGCATGCACCAGGCGATCGAGGCCAAGGAGAAGGTCGAGATCAAGGCCGAGAGCCAGACCTTCGCCACGATCACCCTGCAGAACTACTTCCGGCTCTACGAGAAGCTCGCCGGCATGACCGGTACCGCCCAGACCGAGGCGGCCGAGCTGCACCAGACCTACAAGCTGCCGGTGGTGCCGATCCCGCCGAACAAGCCGAACGTCCGCAAGGACCACCCGGACCTGATCTACAAGACCGAGCAGGCCAAGTTCGAGGCGGTCGCCGAGGACATCGCCGAGCGGCACGAGAAGGGCCAGCCGGTGCTGGTCGGCACCACGAGCGTCGAGCGCTCCGAGTACCTGTCGAAGCTGTTGCTCAAGATGGGCATCCCGCACGAGGTCCTGAACGCCAAGAACCACAAGCGCGAGGCCGCGATCATCGCCCAGGCCGGTCAGAAGGGCGCGGTCACGATCGCGACCAACATGGCCGGTCGTGGTACCGACATCGTCCTCGGTGGTGGCGAGATCCACGTCGAGCACGACGAGGAAGTGCCGGAGGAGGAGCGCGAAGGCGACCTCGCCGGTGACCCGGCGCACGTCCAGGCGCACCGCATCGCGACCGAGCGTGCCGAGGAGAAGGCGCGTGCGACGGCCGAGCGCAACACCAAGCCGATCGCCACGGACGCTCAGGAAGAGGCCCTGGGCAACCTCGGCAGGACGCTGCGCGAGATCTTGAACGCGACCGACGCCGTGGCCGAGCAGAAGGCGCTGGCGGCTCGCGCCGGTGGCTCGGGCAAGGTCGAGGAGATCTACTTCAAGCGCCGCGACACCGCGTTCGACCAGCTGGTGTTGAAGGTCCGTGACGGCGTCGACCGCGTCCTGCGCAAGCACGCCGACGTGCCAACCGAAGGCATCGCCGACAAGGCCGCCGACGAGGCGCTGACCGTGGTGAAGAAGCAGACCGAGCGTTCCTCCAAGCGCGACCGCGGTGTCGATGAGGAGCAGCGCGAGGCCAAGCTGGAGCAGGCCGTGGGCGCGGCCGTGTACGACGTCGTGCATACCGCGCTGTACGACAAGCAGTTCCAGGCCGTGCGCGGCAGCCTGTTCGACCAGAAGGTCTACGACGCGACCTACGCGGAGGCGTACGAGACCGCGAGCGCGTCACACAACGAGATCGCGGAACTCGGCGGTCTGTACGTGCTCGGCACGGAGCGGCACGAGTCCCGTCGTATCGACAACCAGCTGCGTGGTCGGTCCGGCCGTCAGGGTGACCCGGGTGAGTCGCGGTTCTACCTGTCGCTCGGCGACGAGCTCATGCGGCGCTTCAACGCCGTGATGGTCGAGCGCGTGATGACGACGCTGCGCGTGCCGGACGACATGCCGATCGAGGCCAAGATGGTCACGCGCGCGATCAAGAGCGCGCAGACCCAGGTCGAGCAGCAGAACTTCGAGATCCGCAAGAACGTCCTGAAGTACGACGACGTGATGAACGAGCAGCGCAAGGTGATCTACGCCGAGCGCCGCAAGATCCTCGAAGGCGACGACGTGCGTCCCGAGGTCGAGCGGATGATGCGGGACGTCATCTCCGACTACATCGACCAGGAGACGTCCGAGGGCTACGCCGAGGACTGGGACCACAAGCGGTTGTGGAGCGCGTTCAAGCAGCTCTACCCGATCAAGGTGACCTGGGAAGAGCTCGCCGAGGACGACGAGATGGACCTGGACGCCGAGCACCTCAAGGAGGCGATCGGCGAGGACATCATGCGCGCGTACCACGAGCGCGAGGCCAGCATCGACGAACTGGCCGGCCCTGGTGCCATGCGCAACATCGAGCGGACGATCCTGCTGCAGGTGCTCGACCGCAAGTGGCGTGAGCACCTCTACGAGATGGACTACCTGAAGGAAGGCATCGGCCTGCGTGCGATGGCGCAGCGCGACCCGCTGATCGAGTACCAGCGGGAGGGCTACGACATGTTCCAGTCGATGCTCGACGGCCTGAAGGAAGAGACGGTCCAGCACCTGTTCTCGGTCCGTATCGAGGTCGAGACGCCGCCGCAGCAGCAGGTGCAACCCGCTGAGGTTCCCGCCGCCTTCGCCCGTGCCGCGGAAGCAGCCGCACAGGCCCAGGCGGACGGCAACGGCCGTCACCGCATACAGGACCCGGCCCCGCAGCCACCGCAGCCGCAGGTCCCGCCCGCCCTGCGCGGCGGAATGACCCAGCCGCAGCAGCTGAACTACAGCGGACCGGCTGAGGACGGCGGCGTCGAGTCCCACACCGAGGGCGCCGACGGCGCCGGCGGCGGCTCGCAGTCCGGCACCCGCCGTGAGCGCCGGGCGGCCGCACGCGCCAACGCCAAGAAGGGCCGCAAGGGCCCTCGCCGCTAATCCGTTCGATCCTGATGGGGCGGTCCTGACCAGGGCCGCCCCATCGGCATGTGCAGGGCCGTGGACGCCAGCCGCGTCAGCGCGTTGAGCAGGTCCTGAGCGGAGGCCGGGATGGCGCGCTTGGCTGGAAGTGAGACTGCGACCTCGCGGTACAGGGGTGGGGCCAGCGGAAGCACGACGATGTCGGGTCGACGGTGGGCGGCGAGGGAAAGGCCAGGGAGGATGGCCACGCCTTGGCCGGCCGCCACCATCGCCTGCATCAGCACGTAGTCGTCGGTCACCTGATGGTGCAGCACGGGCCGGAACGACTCGCGTGCGCAGTGACGGACGAACCGTTCCTGGCAGACAGGGCATCCGGCGATGACCGTGGTCGAGCCGAAATCCTGCACGGCTATGGCTTCCTGCGACGCCAGAGCACGCGCACGGGGCACCGCGACCAGGACAGGATCACGTCCGAGGATCGTCGCGCCCCGCGGTGGTTCGTCGTGGAACGTGATCGCTACATCGACCGACCCGTCTGCCAGCGCCGCAAGGGCCTCGGGTGGTTCTGCCTGTCGCACATCGACCTGGGTGCCGGTGAGCGAGGTGATGGCGTCGACAAGCAGGGTGGCGCACGCGGTCGGGAACGCAGCCACCCGAAGCCTTGGTGCGTGGCCACGTGCCAGATCAGGCAGACAGTCCCTGGCGGAGGTCAGAGAGGCGGTGATCTCGGCGGCGTGACGGCCGAGAACCTCTCCGGCCGCGGTGAGCCGGACTCCGCGCCCATGCCGTTCGACCAGGACACACCCGGCCGACCGTTCGAGCCGCTTCACGTGTTGGCTGATCGCCGGATGCGTCCAGCCGAGTTCCCGTGCCGCGGCGGACATCGACCCGGTGCGCTCGATGAGGTGGAGTACGACAAGGCTCCGTGGATCGAGGTCGAGCAGCGGCCGCATGTCATGAATAGTGACAGGTGCCGTCACCAATTCGCTCTTTTTCTTACAGATCCAGCTGGCCACTGTAGGAGGCATGGAACTGATCGGAGTCATCGGCGGCATGAGCTGGGAGTCGACGGCGGAGTACCTGCGCCTGCTGAACGAAGGCGTGCGGACACGGCTCGGCGGGCTGCATTCGGCCCGGCTGCGAGTGGCCACAGTGGACTTCGCGCCGATCGCCCGAATGCAAGCAGACGGCGATTGGTCCAGCGCAGCACAAGTGCTCGCACAGGAGGCCAAATCGCTGGAAGCCTCGGGAGCACGGTTCGTCCTGATCGCAACGAACACGATGCACAAGGTCTACGACTCGGTCGCCGCCGCCGTCACAATCCCGGTACTGCACCTCGGCGACGTCACTGCCGACGCGGTCAACGCCGCCGGTGTGACCCGAGTGGGTTTGCTGGCGACGAAGTACACGATGGAGGAATCCTTCTACCGCGACCGGCTCGCGATGCATGGCATCAAAGCACTCGTCCCAGACGAGACGGACCGGCGCGTGGTGCAACGGATCATCTACGACGAGCTGTGCGTCGGAAAGGTCGAGTCCTCATCCCGAGATCGACTGCTTGACGTTGCCCGATCGCTTGTCGCCGACGGAGCCGAGGGCATCGTGCTGGGCTGCACGGAGCTGGAACTCAGCATCAGCCAGGAGCACCTCGACGTCCCGGTCTTCCCGACCACCACCCTGCACTGCGAGGCCGCACTCGACATCGCCCTCGGAGGGCAGGAGGCCGCGCCGAGGACTCTGTCGCCGATTAGAACCGCAGGTCAAAGGCTCCGGGGAACCACCCCGCCGAGGCCGCAGACCTAGCGCAGGATGCGGAAGTACACGCAACACCACCTCCCGTCGCGAAGCTCGAAGCGACAAGCCAGCGCATGAGCCCGTCTCTCCCGAACTCCGTGATGAGCCGTCTCCACAAGCCCGCAAGCCTCGACAACCTCCACAGCCGGTTGGCTGCAATGGATCGAGGACAGCTGGTAGCGGATTCCCACCGGCGGTGTTGTCCGTAGCCGGGTGACGGTCGCCTGATAGACGGACTCAGCCACCAGTGCTGTCAGGTGCCCAAGTGGTCTGCGGCCGTCCAGCACTTCGAGGATCTTGGTCACCATCGGCGTGAACTGGGCGTTGTCCGGGGCGGCCTGCGGTTGTACGACTGGCGGCGCGGGCGTCGGGCGTGGGGCTGGTTTGAGGATCTGGCCGCGGATCGGCTCGTAGGTGTGCAGCGGTCGGAGGGTCGGTGCGGTCAAAGGTGTTGTCTCCCCCTGTCGGATCTTCTCGCCCAACAGAGCCGCCGGACCGTCCAACCCGGACAAGGTTCGCTCATCCGGATGACACCACTGCCGCGTCTGTAATCAGTCTTTTGGAGCAGTGAACGTCACCGGGTGCGTTTTATTTTCACTTGCCCGGTTAATTGTCAGCAATTGCTGCGCGTGGTTACGCTCGGTTCGTCATCGCTTCGAAAGGGGAGAGCAGATGCGCAGGAAATTGGCTGCTTTAGTTGCCTCTGTCATTTCCGTCGGAACCATCATGATCGGCTTGCCGGCGTCCGCACGGGATCTGCCGCCGCCGTACTGTGATGCCTACAGATACAGCATCCTCGCCGGTCAGGGCATATCCGTGTTCTGCGACTATTTGCCGTACCCACCCTATCTATATCGGGTGGTCGCGCACTGCGCCGCGGGTTCTTCTTTCTGGTACGAACTGGGCTATTGGGTTGAGCCTGGTTTTGGTCCGTCCAGTGCGGAATGTCAGGGCGGTTTGCTCAGTGTCGCTCGCGTTGTCGGTTATCACGTAGACGAACGCTAATATATTAATATGTCGCCGGGTCGCGGCGGAGGTGTTCGAAACACAGCACTGCCGCCGCGCTCGCCACGTTCAGTGATTCCACGCCACCGCGCATCGGGATCGACACCCACGAAGTCACGTGCGAGGCCACTTCCTCGCTGACTCCGGCCGTTTCGCTGCCCAGGACGAACGCGACCCGGGACGGCAGATCGGCGGAGAACAGCGACGCCGGCGCGTCCGCGGCCAAACCGAAGATCGGGTATCCCGCCGAACGCAGCTCCGACGCGGCCTCGGCAGCCGTGCCGCAGCGCAGCACGGGCGCGTGGAAAGCAACTCCAGCGGAGGCCTTCACGACCAACGGATCGATAGACGCGACCCCGCGCCGCGGCACGACGATCCCGCCCATCCCGGCGGCGGTCGCGGTGCGCAGGATCATGCCCACGTTCGCGGGCGTCGTAATCCCGTCAAGCAACAGCACGCCGCGCGGCGGCCGTGGCCCGGACAACGCGTCCGAAAGCAGCTTCATCCGCGGCGCGACGACGTCAGCCAGCACGCCTTGGTCCTGCTTGCCGTTGCCGGCCAGGACCTTGACACGGTGCGCCGACGCGCGTTGCACCTCGACGCCCCGCTCGGCGGCGGCGTCGAGGATCTCGCGCGCGGCTGGGCCGCGCGCGGTGTCGGCAAGGACGACCTTGTCCACTTGCAGCGTCGCGTCGCCGAGCGCCTCCAGCACCGGCTTGCGGCCGTACACAGTGACGAATCTGTCCTTGGGTGAAGCCATGCGGGCAGAATCCCATGGCGTACACATGTGCGACGATCAGGGCATGCCGGATCGCCTGTCTGCGGTGGACGCGTCGTTCATCTACCTGGAGGACCAGGCGACGCCGATGCACGTCGGCGGGGTCGCCGTGTTCCGTCGGCCGCGTGGCGGGTTCGACTACGACGAGCTGGTCAGGATCATCGAGCAGCGGCTGGACCTGATCCCGCGCTACCGCCAGCGGGTGGTGTCCGTGCCGGGTCACCTGGCCAGGCCGGTGTGGGTGGACGACGCCGACTTCGACCTGACGTATCACGTGCGGCGTTCGGCGCTGCCGCGTCCGGGCAACGACGACCAATTGCACGACCTGGTCGCACGGCTGATGTCCCGGCCGTTGGACCCGACCAGGCCGTTGTGGGAGACCTACCTGGTCGAAGGCCTCGTGAAGGGCCGGTTCGCGATCGTCACCAAGACCCATCTCGCCCTGGTCGACGGGATCGGCACGATCGACATCGGCCAGCTCATCCTGGACACGTCCCCCCAGGTCGGCCACAACAGCGACGGCGCGTGGATCCCGCAGCGCCCGCCGACGTCGACAAAACTCCTGCTCGACGCGCTCGCCGATGCCGTGCAGAGCCCGCGCGAGCTGGTCGAGAACGCCCGTGCGGCCGCAGGTGACCTGTTCTCCAGCACGCTCGTCCAGCGGATCGCCGATACGGCAGGCGGCCTGGTCACGGCGATCGGTACGGCGAGTACGGCGCCGAGCGGCCCGTTGAACGTACGAATCTCGCCGCAGCGACGGTTCGCCGTAGCGCGGACCAGCCTTGAGGACTTCCGTGCGATCCGCAACGAACACAACTGCACGGTCAACGACGCGGTCTTGGCGACGCTCGCGGGCGCGTTGCGGACGTGGCTTCTCTCGCGCGGTCAGTCGGTCACGTCGTCGACCACGCTGCGCGCGTTAGTTCCCTTAGCCGTGCGGGAAGACGAGTCTGACGAGACCGTGCCGGGGATGCTCGGAAATACGGTCACGGCCAAGCTGGTTGACCTGCCTGTGGGCGAGCCGAATGCGGTTGTGCGGTTGCACCACGTCAGCCACGCCATGCGGATCCACAACGACTCGGCGACCAAGGTCGCGGCTGGGGCGTTGCGGCGGATGAGCGGGTTCGCCCCGCCGACGTTGCACTCGCTCGGCGCACGGGCCGCGGGCTCGTTCTCCCGCAAGATCTTCAACGTGGTGATCACCAACGTGCCGGGCCCGCAGGAGTCGCTGTACGCGGGCAACGCCAAGATGATGGAGATGTTCCCGGTCGTCCCGCTGGTGCGCAACCAGGCGCTGGCGATCGGGGTCACCTCGTACGACGGTGGCGTCTACTTCGGACTCAACGGGGACCGGGGCGCCATGTCCGATGTGGACAACCTGGCCAGGATGGTCGAGGAGTCCTTGGAAGAACTGCTTTCTACGGTAAGGGTGTGAAGTCGTGCGGGTCTACCTTCCTGCCACGGTCACGATGCTGCACGAACTCAACACGGCAGGTGAGTTCAAGCCGTTGAACGGCACCGCGTTCGCGCTGACCCCCGCGTTGCGCGAGTCGTACACCGAGGGCTCCGCCGAGGACCTCGAGTACGTCGCGATGGCCGACGCGGCCCGCGCGTCGCTGCGGTTGTTGAACGCCGACCCGGAGGCGATGCGCCGCCGGGTGGTGATCGCGGCCGACGCGGACGGCGTGACCCTGCGACCCGACCTGGACCACTCGGTGGTCCGGGTGTCCGGCCCGATCCTGCTCAAGGACATCAAGGCCATCCACCTGGACGCATCCGACGCGGAGGACGCCGTGGCCAAGGCCGTCGCGGTGATTGACGCTGCGGACATGGGCGATGAGGACGCAGAATTCGTGTTGGGTGACGCCGAGGACCACGAACTGGCCTGGTACGCCACCCAGGAGCTGCCGTTCTTGCTGGAGCTGATGTAGAGGAGCGCTCGATGGACGCCGTCTCGGCCGTGCCACAAGCCCGCAACGAGCCGATCAGGCCATACGCCCCCGGTACACCGGAACGCGAGTCACTCCAGGCCGCCATCGCGGCCTTGGAAGGCGAACAGACCGAGCTCACCATGACCGTCGGCGGCGAGGAGCGGATGGCAGGCGGCGACCGGGTGGACGTCGTCCAGCCGCACGACCGCGCACACGTCCTCGGTCAGACCGCGCAGGCCACGCACGAGGACGTCCGCGCAGCCGTCGCGGCAGCCAAAGCCGCCGCGCCCGCGTGGCGTGACCTGCCTTTCGAGGAGCGCGCGGCGGTCCTGCTGCGTGCCGCGGACCTGCTTTCCGGGCCGTGGCGCGACAAGCTGAACGCGGCGACCATCCTCGGTCAGTCGAAGTCGGTGCAGCAGGCCGAGATCGACAGTGCCTGCGAGCTGATCGACTTCTGGCGGTTCAACGTCTCGTTCGCCCGCCGGATCCTCGCCGAACAGCCGGAATCCAGCCCAGGGATGTGGAACCGGTTCGACCACCGGCCGCTCGACGGGTTTGTTGTGGCGATCACGCCGTTCAACTTCACCGCGATCGCCGGAAACCTGCCGACAGCGCCCGCGTTGATGGGCAACACGGTGGTGTGGAAGCCGTCGCCGACGCAGTCCTTGGCCGCGCACCACACCATGCGCTTGCTCGAAGCCGCCGGTCTGCCGCCCGGCGTGATCAACCTGGTGACCGGCGACGGGCCCGCGGTCAGCGAGGTCGCGTTGACCGACCCGGACTTCGCCGGACTGCATTTCACGGGATCCACCAGGACTTTCAAGTACCTGTGGCGCACGATCGGCGAGAACCTGGACACGTACCGCGCGTACCCACGGATCGTCGGGGAGACAGGCGGCAAGGATTTCGTTGTGGCGCATGGCTCCGCGGATCCTTCGGCGTTGGTGACCGGCTTGGTGCGCGGGGCTTTCGAGTACCAGGGCCAGAAGTGCTCGGCGGCGTCACGCGCCTACGTGGCGCGGTCGCTGTGGGAGGGCGGTGTTCGTGATCGCCTTGTGGACGTGACGAAATCCTTGTCCTACGGCGATGTCACGGACTTCTCGCACTTCGGCGGCGCGGTGATCGACTCGCGCGCGTTCGCCAAACACTCGGAGTTGTTCTCCCGGGTGCGGGCGGAGGGCAAACTGGAGGTGCTGGCCGGCGGAGCGGCCGACGACAGTGTGGGATTCTTCGTGCAGCCAACGATCTTCGTCGGCGACGACCCCACCGACGACGTGTTCCGGACCGAATACTTCGGCCCGATCCTCGCGGTGCACGTGTACGACGACGCGGACTTCCCGAAGATCCTCGAAGCCGTGGACTCCGCTTCTCCGTACGGTTTGACAGGCGCGGTGTTCGCGACAGACCGGCACGCGGTGGAGGAAGCCCAGCGGGCGCTGAGGTTCACGGCCGGAAACTTCTACGTCAACGACAAGCCGACCGGTGCAGTCGTTGGGCAGCAACCGTTCGGCGGCAGCCGGGCATCGGGCACGAACGACAAGGCAGGCTCGATCTTCAACCTGCAGCGCTGGATCAGCCCGCGCTCGATCAAGGAGACCTTCGTCCCGCCAACCGACCACACGTACCCGCACATGGGCTGACCTGCACGGACCCAGAACTGTCGGACCCCCTTGGTAACGTGAAGATCAGGGGGTCCCCCTGGGGAATTCTTGGTGCGATGGCGCGTGTCTGGGCGCCATCGCGGGGCTGCGCGAACCCGAGAACGTCGGGTTCGAGGCTGCGCGGCAATCTCAAGCCCGCTAGCACGCGAAGGTCGGGTGCGGGCCTGCGCGCGCACTTCAAATCCGCCACCGTGCGACAGTCGGGTGCGGGCCTGCGGCCAATCTCGAACCTGCCAGCACGGTCGGGTGCAAGGCTGCGCACGAACCTCAAGCCCTGCAGCACGCACGTCACGGTTAGCTGCGGGCCTGCGTGCGAACTTCAAGTCCGCCAGCACGTCACGGTTGAGTGCAAGGCTGCGTACGAACCTCAAGCCCTGCAGGACGCACGTCACGGTTAGCTGCGGGCCTGCGTGCGGAACTTCAAGTCCGCCAGCACGTCACGGTTGAGTGCAAGGCTGCGTGCCAACCTCAAGCCCGCAACCGTCGACCACTCCGGAACTGTCGTACCCCACTGATAGCGTGAAAATCAGGGGGACCCCCTGGGGAATTCATGGTGCGATGCCGCATGTCCGGACACCGCCGCTGAGCTGAGCTGCGCGAACCCGAAACTGTCGGACCCCTGGAGTAACGTGAAATTCGGGGGTCCCCCTCGGGAATTGCTGGTGCGGTGAACGCTGCCTGTATGAGGCGCAGCCTGAATGAGGCGCAGCCGGATGAAGCGCGCCCGGATGAAGCGCCGCCCCAGGGCCACCGCGCCCAAGGTCGCGTTCGGGCACAAAAGTGCCCCCACAGTGGCCCTGTGGAGCGTCAGATGCTCCGAAACCCACTGTGGGGGCAGAAATCCTCAGCTCAGTTGGCGATCTGGTCGGCGGGCGGTGCCTTGACGTCGACCGGTTGGCCCCAGTCCTTGTAGGTGGCCTCCATGGTCACCTTCATGTTGTTCGGGCCGGGGATCAGGCTGGTGATCTTCACCGGCAGGTCGTCGGAGTTGATCCACCAGTCCATGTCGAACGACTTCACACCGATCGAGCCGAGCGTCTTGGCCGATTCCTTGGCCTCGGGCGTCGGCGCGTTCTGAGCCAGCTTGGCGGTGTCGATGGTGATGGCGTAGTGCGTCACCTGTTCGCCGTCCAGCTGCTCCTTCGTGGTCTTGTTGATCGTGCCTGCCGACTTGATCCGGTCGATCTGCATGCCGATGTCGAAGCTGTCGTCGATGTTCTCGAGCATCGGCGTCATCTGCTTGGACAGCGGGTCGTCACCGCCCGGCGTGATCTTGGTCCACGGCTTGCCGGGGGTGCCCGCTGCCGCGCCGCCCATACCTGGCGGCATCTTCATGTAGATCACCTTGTCCACCAGGATGATCTCCATCTTCATGCTGCCGATGTCCATCGTCATCCGCATGGCGGAGTTGTCGCCGTCGGCGTTGAACGCGCCTTCGCCCTTGAAGGACTGGCCCGCGACACCGGTGGTGAACGTCATCTTGGCGCTCTTCTTGGCGTCGCTCTTGTTGTTGATCGCGTTCGCCAGTTCGGAGGCGCTGCCGAGGTTTTTCGTCTCGCCTTCGACGGTGGGCGCGGAGGAGGTTCCGCCTGCGGCCAGTGGTATGCCTGTTTCCTTGCTGGCACAGCCGACCACGGTCAGTGCGAGCGCCACGCTCGCGGCCACAATCCCGGTCTTGCGCATACTTCTGTCCTAACCCCAGCTAGTGCGTACGGATCAAACACGCTAGCAGCAGCCGTCGGGAAAAGTGGGCGAAGGGCGCTATTCGCCGACTTGCTCGCGGGGTGATTCGTCGATACCAGCGCGTGACGAAAGAAGACGCCGTAGTGATTCCAGCCTGCCTTGGCTGGCGCTCCCATCAGCGACAACGGTGTCCAGCATGCAACCGGCATCCTCCGGCGGGCCCAAATGCCCGCAACCGGACGGACATTCTTCAGCGGCTTCGACGAATTCCGGAAAAGCGGCAACGATGTCGTCAGGCTCGATGTGCGCGAGGCCGAACGAGCGGATTCCGGGCGTATCGATCACCCAGCCGCCGTCGGGCAACGGAAGCGCGACCGCGGTGACCGACGTGTGCCTGCCTTTGCCGACCGCGCTGACCACGCCGGTTTCCCGGTCGGCGTCCGGCACGAGCTTGTTCACCAGCGTCGACTTGCCGACGCCGGAGTGCCCGATCAGCGCGGTCACCTGGTCGTGCAGCTGGTCGGCGATCGCTTCTGGCTCCTCGTCCTGCCTGGTCACCAGGACCGGGAGGGCCAGCTCGGCGTAGGCCGCGATGATCTCGTCCGGGCTCGCCAGGTCCGATTTGGTCAAGCACAGCACGGGTTCGAGGCCGCCCGCGTACGCCGCGACGAGCGCGCGGTCGATGAAACCCGTCCTGGGCGGCGGATCCGCCAACGCGACCACGATCAACAACTGTGACGCGTTCGCGACGACGACACGTTCGAACGGATCCGTGTCGTCCGCTGTGCGTCGCAGCACCGAAGTGCGGTCCGCGACGCGCACGATGCGCGCGAGCGTGTCCGGCTTGCCGCTCGTGTCACCGACCAAGTCGACGTTGTCGCCGATGACGACCGGCGTGCGGCCCAGTTCCCGTGCGCGCATCGCGACCACGATCTGCTTGGGGTCACCGCCGAGCGCGCACGTCCACCGCCCGCGGTCCTTGCCGACGACCATCGCCGTGACCGCGTCGGCGTGCTCAGGACGTCTTTTCGTCCGGGGCCTCGTGCCACGACCTGGGCGGACGCGCACGTCCGACTCGTCGAGCCTGCTCCAGTCGCGGCGCCGGTCCCGCGGGCTCACGTCACTGGCCTCCGCCGAGCATCTGGGCCCACAATCCGGGGAAGTCCGGGATGGTCTTGTTCGTCGTGGCGATGTCGTCCACCTCGACTCCCGTGACGACCAGGCCGAGGATCGCGCCCGCGGTGGCCATCCGGTGATCGGCGAAGGCCTTCCAGCCACCGCCGTGCAACGCCCGTGGCCGGATGACCAGCCCGTCTTCGGTTTCTTCGACGTCTCCGCCGAGGCCGTTGAGGTCTTCGGCCAACGCGGCCAACCGATCCGTTTCGTGGCCACGCAGATGCGCGATCCCCCGCAGCACGGACTTGCCGTCCGCCAACGCGGCCAGCGCTGCGATGGTCGGCGTCAGCTCGCCGACCTCATGCAAGTCGGCGTCCACACCGGACAGTCGGTCAGGGCCGGTCACGGTGAGCCCGTTGGCGTCCAGCTCGACATCGCACCCCATTTGCTCAAGGATGCCGCGGATGTCGTCGCCGGGCTGAGTGGTCTGCGACGGCCAGCCGGTGATCGTCACGCGCCCGCCGGTGACCGCCGCGGCGGCCAGGAACGGCGTGGCGTTGGACAGATCAGGCTCGACGACCCATTCCCTGCCCCGGATCGAGCCGGGCTGCACGTGCCAGGTGTTCGTCTCGGAGTCGTTCACGTCCACGCCTGCGGCCCGCAGCATCTGCACGGTCATCTCGATGTGCGGCATGGACGGAACCGGCTTGCCGTCGTGCTGGACCGTCAAACCCTTGTCGTATCTGGGACCGGAGAGCAACAGCCCGGACACGAACTGCGACGAAGCCGACGCGTCGATAGTGACCTCGCCGCCAGGCAGCGAGCCTTTTCCGTGGAGCGTGAACGGAAGCCGGTCGCCGGTGATGTCCGCACCGAGGCCGCGCAACGCGTCCAGGATCGTACCCATCGGACGGTCACGCGCTTGCTCGTCGCCGTCGAACCGGATCTCGCCCTGCCCGATGGCAGCGGCCGGGGGCAGGAACCGCATGACGGTGCCCGCCAGCCCGCAGTCGACGTCAGCCGGGCCGCGCAGCGCGGCGGGCGTGACCAGCCAGTCTTCGCCTTCGTCGGTGATCTGCGCGCCGAGCGTGCGCAGGGCGGCGGCCATCAGGTTGGTATCACGGCTGCGCAGCGGGGTACGGATAGAAGATGGGCCGTCGGCCAGCACGGCCAGGATGAGGGCCCGGTTGGTGATCGACTTGGACCCGGGAATGGACACGGTGGCACGGACCGGCGTGGCCGAGACAGGGGCGACCCAAGGCTGCGTCATGGGTCGATGATCCCCCATGCACTCGCCAGGCCAGCGCGCACGTGTCACGATTCGCTTGGAGGTGTTGTCGAATTGTGCGGTAGGTACGCGTCCACCAAGAATCCCGCCACGCTCGCGGCGGAGTTCGACGCCGTTGACGCGACGGAGGACGCGATCAAAGGCCCGGACTACAACGTGGCGCCCACCCGGAACGTGGTCGCGGTGGTGCAACGGCATCCGCGTGACGAGGACGGCGAGCCCGACATGTCCACCACGGAGCGCACGCTGCGGGTGATGAAGTGGGGCCTGGTCCCGGCGTGGGCGAAAGACCCGAAGGGCGGCGCGAAGATGATCAACGCCCGCTCGGAGAGCGCGGCGGAGAAACCGGCGTTCCGCACCTCGTGGACGAAGCGAAGGTGCTTGATGCCCGCCGACGGCTGGTTCGAATGGCAGCGCGACGGCAAGGTGAAGCAGCCGTACTTCACGACCCGGAAAGACGGAGCTTCGCTGGCCATGGCCGGCCTGTGGACGGTCTGGCGCGACAAGGAGAAGCCCGACAGTGAGCCGTTGGTGACCTGTTCTGTGCTGACCATGCCCGCGGTGGACCAGTTGGCGCAGATCCACGACCGAATGCCGGTGCTGATGCCACCGGACCGCTGGAACGCCTGGCTCGACCCGGACAACATGGACCCGTCGGGCCTGATCACGCCGCCGTCGGAGGACTTCCTCGCGGCGTTGGAGCTGCGCCCGGTGTCGCCCGCGGTGAACAGCGTCAAGAACAACGGGCCGGAACTGCTGGCCCCAGCGACGGAACAGGACGAACCCGCCCTGTTCGACCCAGGCCGATGACCACCGCCGAAATCCAGACGCCGCGCGGCCTGGCCCGCGCGGAACTGCACTGCGCCGTCGAAGGCCGAGCGGCCCTGCTGCTCGGCCACGGCGCAGGCGGTGGAATCGGCGCACCCGACCTGGTCGCCGCGACCCGCGGGGCAACGGCTGCCGGAGTGCACGTGGCGCTGATCGAGCAGCCGTACCGGGTCGCCGGGCGGCGTGCCCCGGCTCCTGCCGGACAATTGGACGAGGCATGGCTCGCCGTCGTCGACGACTTGGCCGAGCGGTGGTTCGTGGACTTGCCCCTCGTTTTCGGCGGCCGGTCGTCGGGTGCGCGGGTTGCTTGCCGTACGGCTTCGGAAGGGGAGGCCGTGGCGGTGCTGTGCCTGGCGTTCCCGCTGCACCCGCCGGGAAAGCCCGAGAAGACCCGGCAGCCCGAGTTGGACGCGGTCGACGTGCCGGTCCTGGTGGTTCAGGGCGACAAGGACACTTTCGGGCGCCCCGAGCCCGCGCATCACCGCGAGGTCGTTTTGCTCGCCGGTGACCACAGCTTGAAGGCGGACGTGAAGGGCGTGTGCCAGACAGTTCAGGAGTGGCTTTCGCGGGTTCTGCGCCCCCTGGACTGATCTGCGATCCCCGCGGGTTGTGCTCATTTTGCCTGGGTGTGTCTCCGTGATGCTTTGTTCCGGGCTCTTGAACACCAGAAGAGCCATCCTGCGCTGTTGCACCGGCGAGCTGCCGCACCGAAGAGCCACCTCGAAAGAGCCACCCGTGCTGCCGCCCAAGAGTCACCTTCACACCAGGAAAAGCCCCAACTGAGACCCACCAAGCGACGTTTTCCTGCACCCAAGCGACTTTTGACGACCCCCAACCCTCACTCCCAGAAAAGGACATCCCCCACCACTCCCGGGGGGACGACCCCTGGCCAGTCTATCGGGGATATGGGCAGGTCAAAGGGGTTACTGGGTGGTTGTGGACAACCAGATTTGCGAACGGGCCGTTCGCGCGGAACCTCAGCCGGGACGCCTCAAGTGCGGAACCTCAGCGGGGGCGCCTCAAGCGGGGCACTTCAGCGGGGGCGCCTCAAGCGGGGAACCTCAGCTGGGACGCCTCAAGCGCGGAGCCTCAGCGGGGAACCTCAGCCGGGGCCGCCTCAAGCGCGGAACCTCAGCGGGGGCACCTCAAGCGGGGCACCTCAGCGGGGGCACCTCAAGCGCGGAACCTCAAGCGGAGCACACCTCAAGCCGCGATCTCCGCGACCACGGCCCCCGTCAACCGAACCAAGTCCTGAGGCGCCAACTCGACCTCCAACCCGCGACGCCCAGCGGAGCAGAACAAAGTCTCAAACCCCAGAGCCGAGCTGTCCAAAACGGTCGGCAAGCGCTTGCGCTGACCGAGTGGCGAGATCCCGCCGGCGACGTACCCGGTGGCGCGCTCGGCCGCGGCGACCTCCGCCATCCGGGCCTTCTTCCCGCCGACCGCCGCGGCCAGCGCCTTCAGGTCCAGCTGGGCCGTCACGGGCACGATTCCTACCGTCAACGAGCCGTCCACATCGGCCAACAGCGTCTTGAAAACCCTGGTGGGCTCCAGTCCCAGTGCCTCGGCCGCCTCGAGCCCGTACGAGGCCGCACGGGGGTCGTGCGCGTACGAGTGCAGGGTGTGCGGCACCTTCTGTTTCGCCAACAGCGCTGTTCCCGGGGTTCCCTTGCCCGCCATGTGGGGCAGCTTACGGTCGGGAATGGCGCGGCCTTGCACCGTGTTGACCAGGACGTGCTGACCGAGATCGCCCCGCAGAAGGCGCCAAGCCGGCTGATCACACGCCGCGTATCCTCGATGAAGTCGCGAGCGTCGACTGGGATCCGTACCGGTCGGTGGGAAGGGAGCGCGGTGCCAGGCACCGAAACCCAGGTGAACCAGGAGCCGGAGAGTGCGCAGGAGCGTGCTGCCCGGTTCGAGCGTGATGCCATGCCGTTGCTTGACCAGCTGTACTCGGCCGCGTTGCGGATGACCCGCAACCCGAGCGATGCCGAGGACCTGGTGCAGGAGACGTACTTGAAGGCCTTCGCCGCCTTCGAGTCGTTCTCGGCTGGGACCAACCTCAAGGCTTGGCTGTACCGCATCCTCACCAACACGTACATCAACGGCTACCGCAAGCGGCAGCGGCAGCCGATCCAGCAGCCGACGGACGAGATCACCGATTGGCAGCTGGCCCAGGCCGAGAGCCACACGTCGAGCGGCTTGCGCTCGGCCGAGGTCGAGGCCATGGACAACTTGCCGGATGACGACGTCAAGCAGGCCTTGCAGCGGCTGCCCGAGGAGTTCAGGCTCGCTGTCTACCTCGCCGACGTCGAGGGATTCGCTTACAAGGAGATCGCCGAGATCATGGGGACCCCGATCGGGACCGTGATGTCGCGCCTGCACCGCGGACGCCGTCAGCTCCGCGACATGCTGGCCGACGTCGCCAAGGAGCGGGGCTTCGTGCGGGCGGAGGTGTCGGGATCGTGAGTTGCGGCGACCACCACGAGACGGACTGCTCCGAGGTGCTGGCCGAGGTGTGGCTGTTCCTCGACAACGAGTGCGACAAGGGCCGCAAGGAGCTGCTGCGCCAGCACCTTGACGAGTGCAGCCCGTGCCTCGCCGAGTACGGCATCGACGAGCACCTCAAGGAGCTGCTGGCCAAGAAGTGCGGTGGGGATCACGCACCGGAGGCGCTCAAGGAACGGCTGCGGGCCACGATCCGCAAGACCGTGGTCGAACAGGGCGGTGTCTCGCTCGAGGTCACCAAAGCCCAGGTAGAGATCCGCAAGACGCAGTGAGAACGGCCCCAGGGATGATCACCCTGGGGCCGTTTCGCGCTCAGCTGTTCGGGCGCTTGCCGTGGTTGGCGCCGCCCTTTTTGCGGTCGCGACGCTTGCGTGCGCGCTTCGACATGCGAATCTCCTACTGCATGGTTGCTTTGTAAGCCCATTGTGACAGGTGTGCGGGAGGCACTCGGACCGTGGTTGGATTGGGCAGAGGTTTCCTGGGGTAGGAGGCGCAATGGCCGAGAAGATTGAAGCCGAGATCGTCGCGAACGTCCTCAAGGTCGTCGCACACGAGGGCCAGTCCCTCGCGCAGGGCGACACCGTCGTACTGCTCGAGTCCATGAAGATGGAGATTCCCGTGGTCACTGAGGCCGCGGGCACGCTCACCAAGATCGCTGTGAAGGAGGGCGACGTCGTTCAGGAACACGATCTGATCGCCGTCGTCGAATAACACTTTGTCCACACTCGCTGACCTGCTGGCCGAGCACACCGGACTGCCCGGTGGTGCCGTCGACCACCTGCAGAAGATCGTCGCCGAATGGCAGTTGCTCTCCGACCTGTCGTTCGCTGACTTCCTGCTGTGGGTGCCGTACGTCGAAGACCATGAGAACAACGCCGCCGACCGGCTCGGCGGCGATTTTCTCTGTGTCGCGCACGCGCGCCCGACCACGGCGCCGACCGCGCACCCTGAGGACATCGTGGGCACCTTCATCAAGGTGGTCGATCACCCTCAGCTACGCAGGGCAGTGGTGGAACGGCGGGTCTGCCGCGAGGAAGACCCGCATTGGTACCTCGGCGTCCCAGTGCGCCGCGAGACGATCCCGGTGGTCTACGACGGCGACGTGATCGGCGTGCTGTCGCGTGAGACGAACCTGGCCGTGCCGCGCGTGCCGTCGCCGCTGGAGATCGCGTATCTCGGCAGTGCCGGCGACCTGTGCCAGATGGTCGCGGACGGTACGTTCCCGAGCGTCGAGCCGACCGCCGACGTGCACACCAGCCCGCGCGTCGGTGACGGCCTGATCCGGTTGGACGCCAACGGAACCGTCATCTTCGCGAGCCCGAACGCGCTTTCGGCGTATCACCGGATGGGGCACGCGGCCGATCTGGTCGGTGTCCGGCTGGCGCCGCTGACCCGCTCGCTGATCGCGGATCCGTTCGACGCCACCGAAATCGCGCAACGGATGCTTGCCGCGATCGACGGTCAGCCGAGCATGCGTACCGAAGTCGAGTCGCGACGCGGTGCTGTGGTGTTGTTCCGCGCGCTTCCGTTGCGTCCCATGGACACCCCGGCTGGTGCGTTGGTGCTCGTGCGTGACGTGACCGAAGTGAAACGGCGTGACCGCGCGCTGTTGTCCAAGGACGCCACGATCCGCGAGATCCATCACCGGGTGAAGAACAACCTGCAGACCGTGGCCGCGTTGCTGCGCCTGCAATCCCGCCGGACCAACAGCCCGGAGGCCAAGGCCGCGCTCGCCGAGTCCGTGCGCCGGGTCGCGGCGATCGCGATGGTCCACGAGACACTGTCCATGTCGGTCGACGAACGGGTTGACCTGGACACCCTGCTGGACAAGGTGATTCCGGTGGTCGGGGACGTCGCGGTGGCCGAGTCGCACGTGAAAGTCCGGCGCAGCGGGCAGTTCGGCGTCGTGTCCGCGGAGTTGGCGACACCGCTCGTGATGGTCGTCGCGGAGCTGGCCCAGAATGCGGTGGAGCACGCATATCCGGGCGGTCAGGGCGGCGAAGTGACCATTTCGGCCAACCGTTCCGCGCGCTGGCTGGACGTCGTCATCTCCGACGACGGCAAGGGTTTGCCCCGCGGGTTCTCATTGGAGCGCACCGACGGGCTGGGTCTGCAGATCGTCCGAACCCTTGTGGAATCGGAACTTCGCGGATCGTTGTCGCTTCGGAGGCGAGAACCTCGTGGTACGGAAGCAGTCCTGCGAGTTCCGTTGTCGCACAGGCGCTGATGCGAACTCGTGCGGAAAACTTGAAGGCCCGGTACCGAGAGCATCGGTACCGGGCCTTCAAGCGCTTTGATCGCGCGGATAGCCAGAGCCTCAGGCGTTGCTGCGCGCCCGGGTCCGAGCGTTGCGCCGCTTGAGA
This sequence comes from Kibdelosporangium aridum, assembly GCF_900176515.1. Lineage (GTDB taxonomy): Bacteria > Actinomycetota > Actinomycetes > Mycobacteriales > Pseudonocardiaceae > Kibdelosporangium > Kibdelosporangium aridum. The sequence goes on along the minus strand of NZ_FWXV01000002.1, from coordinate 312,778 downwards.
GCGCGTCGCTCGTCCTCACTCATTCCGCCCCATACGCCTGCGTCCTGGCCACTTTCGAGGGCCCAGGACAGGCACGAGGAGGTCACGGGGCAGCGGGTGCAAACGGCCTTCGCCTCGGCGATCTGCAGCAGCGCAGGACCGCTGTTCCCAACGGGGAAGAACAGCTCGGGGTCCTCGTCGCGGCAGAGCGCTTCGTGGCGCCAGTCCATTTTTCCTAGCTCCTTGCCAGGCGCGCTTCGGCGCGCCAGTCGTCGTCATATCGGTCGTTCGGGGTGCTTGTGAATGCTTTCACGAACCAGCCGGATGTCAAGAGGTGTTCTGTGGCCGGTGAGTGAACTCACCCAAAAGATCGACGGCAGCAGGTATCCACCGGACCTAGTGTGACCTCGCATCACACGCCCGATATCTCAAGTACCCAATCGGTCAGAGGGCAACCACAAGTGCCCTCGGAACCGACGTGAACTCGACGTTCGTCCGCTCGCCGACCAGGTCACCGTCGACTTGGAGGCGCACTGGCTCCTCGGCGGTCACCCGGATCAACCCAACGTCGTCGCGGCGCAGAACCTTCCCGCCGCGCTGATTTCCCCGTTTGGACACGGCCTGGCGAAGTGCGCGCAGCACCGTCGGCAGACGCAGCGTGCTCAGCGAATACAGCCCGAGGCCGCCGTCGAACGTGCACTCCGAGTTCAGGTGGACGGGACGATTGCCCAGGTAGGTCCATGGATCGGTGTTGGAGACGAACGCCAGCCTGCCGCCTTGGTGCGGCTGCTCGCCGGGGATTTCGATCTGCAGCTGCGGCTGGCCGTGCGAAGGCTTCATGTAGCAGGCCAGAGCCGCCCTGGCGTAGAGGTACGGGCTGGTTTGCTTGCCGCGTTTGCGGTCCACCCATGCGACAACGTCGGCGTCCCAGCCGACTCCAGCGTTAAATGTGAAAAACCGGCTGCCGTCGTGCCACGAGACACGGCCCAGGCCGACCGTCCGGCTCCGGCCGCTCTCGATCGCGGTCAGCAGCACGCCGGTCGCCTCGACCGGATCGCGCGGCAGTCCCAAGGCGCGCGCGAACACGTTCGCCGATCCACCTGGCACCACACCCAGCATCGGGGCTGGCGAGCCCGCGGTGAGCAGGCCGTTGACGACCTCGTTCACCGTGCCGTCACCGCCATGGGCGACGACCAGGTCCACACCTTCCTCGGCGGCCTTGCGCGCGGCCTTCATCGCGTGACCGCGGTAGTCGGTCTCGATGACGTCCAGCTTGACCTCGCTGGCCAGGGCGTGCGCGAGCACGTCCCGCCCGGCGGCCGTCGTCGCCGTCGCCTGTGGGTTGACTACCAGCACTGCACGCATGACCGCAGCGTAAAACAGTGCGTAGGCGTCTCCGCCCAGCACGTGGCTCGATGGAGGGGCGTGGGGTAACCCACCCGCGTCATCTGGTGACTGCCAGTGATCGTGCTCCCTTCGTCCTGACACGGTCTCGCTGTCGTGACGAGTGCACCCGGACGACCAATCCGCTCGACGACGACCTGGTAAGGATCATCGCTCGAAACCTGGCCCGATGGGACCGGCCGACTGGGTGGCATACGATCGGTTACCACGTACCGAACGTCACAATCCCCCAGCTACCAGGAAGTTTCGTGACCAGTGACACAGCCGTGCCTGGCACGGTCAAAGCGGCCGGCCTGCTGGTCGGTATCGAGGGACTGGCCGGCATCGCGTTCGCGGCCGTCCTGCTGATCAGCGGCAGCTCGCGGCCGGGGCTGAACATCTACGGCGAGGCCGGCTACTTCGTGGTGATCTTCGGCGGGGTGCTGGCGTGCGGCATCGGCCTGCTGCTCGGCAAGCGCTGGGCGCGCGGCCCGTCGACCGCGATCCAGATCCTGCTGCTCGGCGTGTCCTATTACGCGGCGGTGCCGTCGGGCCAGCCGCTGTACGGCGTTCCGGCCGCGTTGTTGTGCATCGCGGTACTCGTGCTGCTTTTCCGTGGCCCGTCACGCATATGGGCCGACGGAGACGGCGTTTCGGACAACGGGAACAAATAGACAACCCGACTTTCGACGGGTTACGCGGACTCACTCGAACGGCCGACCCTAGGTAGGTCCCTGATTCCACCCTGCAAGCGGCGGTGTTCCGCCGCGGAATCGAGTGATCTCCATGAAGTTCGCGCGTCTTGGTATGGCCCTGGCGGGAGTGACCCTCTCCGTCATGGGCATCGCCGCCCCGATGGCTTCAGCGGCACCTGTCGCGGAGCCCACCGATGTCACACCGATGATCATCGGTGGCGGCAACGCCTCCAACGCCCCGTGGGCGGCGCGGTTGTTCCGCAACGGCCAGCAGAACTGCACGGCCACCGTCATCGCCCCGAACTACGTCCTGACTGCGCAGCACTGTGTGGCGGGCAGCGGCACGTACACGTTCCGGATCGGCAGCCTCGACCAGACCAGCGGTGGCCAGATGCGCACGGCCGCCCAGATCACCCAGCACCCGTCGGCCGACCTGGCCATCGCCCGGCTCTCGCAGCCCTACCAGGGCACCTACTCGCCGCTGGGCACCACGTCGAACGTCGCGGTGAACCAGACCGTCCAGGTCTACGGCTGGGGTGCCACGTGCACCAACCAGCCCGAGATCAACTGCCAGTCCCGGTACCTGAAGGTCGCCAACGTCCGGGTCACCTCGGTGTCCTGCAGTGACTACCGCGGCGGCATCGCCGTGTGCGCCAGCCGGATCAACGGCATCACCGCGGGCGGTGACTCCGGTGGCCCGATGATGTCCGGTGGCCGCCAGGTCGGCGTCGCGTCCACCAGTGACCGCTCGACCCGTACCGCCTACACCAACATCACGCGGTACCGCAGCTGGATCCAGTCCATCGCCGGCGTGTAACCGCCGTCGAGTCGAAGCGGGCCCGGGACCCCTGCCCCGGGCCCGCTTTCTTGTTCCGCAACGGGCAGTCAACCCGAACGGGGACTCGTCTGTCCGGTTCGGATAGTCCATTGTGGAGCGCATGTGTGAGGCGGTCGCTGCTACGCCGAACTGTCAGCGACTGCTGGCCGGCGGCAAGCACATGCTGTTCGGCGTGAGCCTGTTCAACAGCTTCTTCTCCCAGACGCGGCTGCGTGAGCTGGCGTCGTGGGCTTTGGTGCGCTTCGACTCCGTGCACTTCCTCGTCGCCGACCGGCCGAGCACGCACACGCTCGTCGCTCTCGGTTACTCGCCGGAGCGCGCTGCTGCCAAGGTGTCGCAAGAGGCCAGGATGGTCCGCAACCGGGTGCGGCGCGCGCTGATCGACGCGGGCGCGTCCGAACCGGACACCCATCTGCTGGGCTGGTGCGATCTTGACCAGAACCCCGGTTACTTGAAGCTACGAGACCTTGTACGGACCGCGTTCGACAGCGACGAGCGGTTCAGGGCATCGTGTCTCGCGGTGTCGCGCGCTTATCTGACGCACCGCGGCGAATCGCCGACCGTCCAGCAGGTGATCATGGCCAGCGAGTACTTCCTGAACGAGCTGCCGATCGGGATGGACACCCCGTCGATCCTCGGCGTCAGCGAGTCGCTGTGCGCGTACCACCGCGTGCTCGCGTTCGCCGACGTGCTGCGGACCGGTCCTGGTTGGCTGGCACCGTCAGCCAACCAGGGTTACTTGATGGTCCGGCCTAGCGGTTGAGCGCGGCCCGGATCGGTTCGAGTGCCGTGATCGCTTCGTCCAGCGATTCGGCCTCGTCCCACAGGTCACGCCACTCCGACTCGTCGGAGAGGATCCGGGCGATCGCCCGCAGCGCCAGTTCGACGAACTCGTCGGGCAGGTCGATGCTGCCGCCGTCGATCAGGAAGTCCGGGCCGTACGCCGAATCCACTTCGGGCCCGTCCGGCTGCTGCGACGCGACGATCGCGGCGGCCGCGATCGCCGCGTTGGCCTCGGGGGCCTCGAGGTAGTCCTCGTTGTCGGCGGCGGCTTCCAGCGCCTCACGGATCAGATCCGGTCTGTCGGCCGGCGCCGCGTCGTTCAAGTCCCCGGCGAAATCCGCCGCGTCGTCGTTGTCGAAAGCACCCGTGCCCCAGGCACCCATCGGCTTGCTCCTCGCGTAACTAGATCGTGCGCGGGCAAACCGTACTCCGGGGCCTCAGACGTCCAGCGGCGGCACGTTCAATCGCCCGATCCGGGGTTCGCCGCGCTCGTAGTCCAGTACGGCGGTACCGGCCGGGTCGAGTCCGAAGTGGACACCGTGGGTGGCGGGCAGGTCGAGCCAGCGCGCGATCAGCACGCGGCTGAAATGTCCATGTCCGACAAGGATCACGTCGCCGCACGGGAGCAGTTCCCTGACCCGGGCGAGCACCGCGTCGGCGCGGTCACTGACCTGTTTGGCCTCCTCGCCGCCGGGCGACGGGTGCGTCCAGACAGTCCAACCGGGTACCTCTTCGCGGATCTTGGCGGTGGTCTGGCCCTCGTAGTCGCCGTAGTCCCATTCGGCGAGCTCTTCGAGCTTCTCGTCGACGGTGAAGCCCGCGAGTTCCGCGGTGCGTACCGCGCGCAGGCGTGGACTGGTGAGCACACGGTAAGGCGGGACGGCGCTGCCACGCAGCGCGCTCATCACCAGCCCGGCGCGCCGCGCCTGCTGTTCACCGTTCGCGGTCAGCGGGATGTCGGTGACACTGGTGTGCTGGCCGCTGGCGGACCACTCGGTCTCACCATGGCGGAGGATGTACACCGCATAGCCTTTTTCGACTGCCACCCGCCGATCGTAGGAGCGTAGCCGGTCATGCGCTGGGAGTTCGCGGTGTGAGCTGCGTCGTACCCCTTACAAAACGGTTGTCCTGTAAGAGCTTGCGCGCTCGGCGGCGACGGCGTCTGGACAACGCCGTGAGAAACGTCCATACCAGCTGCAACACCATGTTCGAGGGTTCCCTGTGCGGCCGGCCTTGAACCTTATGCATGAGGGTTGACTGGTATAGACCAATTGAGGTTTAGTGGTCTGAGTCACGTGACGCCGATATTCCTTACCCTGCCTAAGGAGTTGACCGTGTTGTTACGCCGCCTCTTGGCGGCCTTGGCCGCGTCCGCGGCCATCGGCGCCATGGTTGTTGTCTCGCCATCAGCAACGGCCGCACCCGCGTGTGTATCGGCGTGGAGTGCGTCGCAGGTCTACACGGGAGGCATGACGGCCTCCCACAACGGCCGCAACTGGTCCGCGAAATGGTGGACCCAGAACGAAACCCCGGGTTCCGCCGCCGTGTGGGCCGACCAAGGGGTCTGCGGTGGCTCGACGCCGCCGCCGGGATCGAGTTGCAACTACCCGAACTGGGTAGCCGGGCAGTTCTACGCGGCCGGCGCGATCGTGAAATACACGGACGGCCGGTACTACATCGCGGAGCACGACAACCCGGGCTACGACCCGGTGATCAGCACTTGGTACTGGGAGCCCTACACCTGCGGTGGCACGAACCCGCCGCCGGACCCCTCGGGCTTCGTGGTCACCGAGGCGCAGTTCAACCAGATGTTCCCCAACCGCAACTCGTTCTACACGTACAGCGGTCTCGTCGCGGCATTGTCGGCGTACCCCGGCTTCGCCAAGACCGGCAGCGATGTCGTTCGAAAGCAAGAAGCGGCGGCGTTCCTGGCGAACGTGCACCACGAGACGGGTGGACTGGTCCACATCGTCGAGCAGAACCAGGCCAACTACCCGCACTACTGCGACGCGTCCCAGCCCTACGGCTGCCCGGCGGGACAAGCCGCGTACTACGGCCGCGGCCCGATCCAGCTGAGCTGGAACTTCAACTACAACGCGGCAGGCATAGCGCTCGGGCTGCCCCTGCTGACGAACCCGTGGCTGGTGCAGAACGACGCGGCAGTCGCATGGAAGACCGGCCTCTGGTACTGGAACACCCAGAACGGCCCAGGCACGATGACGCCGCACAACGCCATGGTGAACGGTGCTGGGTTCGGCGAGACGATCCGCAGCATCAACGGTTCGCTGGAATGCAACGGGCGAAACCCAGCGCAGGTCCAGAGCCGCGTGAACAACTACACCCGCTTCGTCGGAATCCTCGGCGTGCCCGCGGGCAACAACCTGTACTGCTGAGTCGCAGAACGGTGCCCGCCCCTCGCGGGCACCGTTCGCTTGACCAGGGGCGGCGCCCACCGAGGGGGTGGACGCCGCCCCCTTTTCTGCAAGATGGCCGGTATGACCTTGACCGCCGTGGAGATCAAAACGGAGCGCCTCCTGCTGCGCCCGGGACAAGAAGCCGACCGTGAGGGCATCATCGAGATCTTCACGGATCCCGAAGTCCGGAGACACCTCGGCGGCCCAAGGCCCCGAAGCGAAGTCGAGCAGCTGCTCGACCATCTCGGCACAGTGGTCATCCCCGGCAGCTTCGTGATCGCCGACAATTCGACCGCTGAGTTCGTCGGAACGATGATGCTCGGCCGACGGTCCAACGACGTGCCCGGCCACGTCATCGAAGGCGGCTCAGAGCTGGAACTGACGTACGTTCTGCGACGGAAGGACTGGGGCAAGGGGTTCGCGTTCGAAGCGGCGACGGCGTTGTTGCGGACGGCCGCCGCCGAACTGCCCGACCAGCCCGTGGTCGTCGTGACCCAATCGGCCAATGAGCGGTCCCTGAAGCTCGCGAACCGCCTCGGCTTCACGCAGGCCGACACGTTCGAGCAGTTCGGCGCCCAGCAGACCCTCGGCGTGGCCCAGCTGCACGAGTTCAAATAGCGAACGGCGCCAACCGGACCGGTTGACGCCGTCTTGAAACAGCCGCTGTGAAAAGCTGCTCAGCCCTGCTTGGTCTCCCAGAAGATCTTGTCAATCTGTGCACCAAGCGGCTTCTACCTGGCATTACTCGGCTACTTGATCAGTTGAGGCCGTCTCTGGGCCGTCGTGGGCCGTCCGCCGCTTGTACAGGCCGTCGATCACGCTCTTGGTCCGTTCTGCGCTGCTGGGCATCAGGTGGGTGTAGATCTTGAGCGTGAACGACGGGTCAGCATGGCCCAGCCACTCGGCCACGGCCTTGATCGACTCGCCCTGGTCGAGCAGGACCGAGGCGAAGAAGTGCCGCAGCTCGTGCATGCCGTTCTCGTAACGGCCGTACGGCATGCCGACCGCCTTGAGCGACTTCTTCCAGTAGTTCCGGTTGAAGTCGTTTGCGGCCACCTCGATACCGGTCATGGACGTGACGATCAGCTTGATCGTCTCTGGCTTGCCGTCCGGGGTGTCCCACGGCAGCGTGATCTCTTTTGGCGGGAACTGCCGGATGTGCTCCGACAGCGCGAGCTTCACCGGCTCCGAGAGCGGTACGTCCCGGGTCTTGTCGTGCTTGGGCAGCGCGAAGACGTGCTTGTACCTGACGGTCTTCACCTGGCGCCGAATGTGGACGATTCCGCGAAGGAAGTCGATGTCATCGACCGCCAGGCCCAAACACTCGCCCTGTCGCATCCCGATACCGGCTGCCATGTCGACGAGAACGCCGAATCTCGGCGGCAGATTAGCCTGCACCTCCCACACGCGTGCCTCAGGCCACGGCACGACCTTCTTCTGGGTCGCCTTGGGTTTCTTTATCGACTTTCCACGACAGGGATGCTTCGCGATCAAGCCGTCATCGATCGCGGCCGTGAACATCGCCGACACGTTGCCGAAGAGAGTGTGCCGATACCGGTCTGAGAGGTTGTCTTCCCGCAGCATCCGGTCCCAGGTCCGGATTGCCGAAGGCTTCACAGCGCCAAGCTCCGACTTGCCGAAGTAGGGCAGTACCCGTTTTCGGAACCGCATTTCCATGTTCTCCCGAGACAGCTCGTCGACATCCAGATCGGCGAGCCAACTCTTGGCGAAGCTGGCGACGGTGATCTTTCCAGCCTTCGGGTCCACGTAGGTCCCACGCAGCATGTCTACCTCTTGCTGCGACTTGAAATCCTTCGCGGCCTTGAGCTGACCATCTGGGAACGACCTCGATTTCTCCTCGCCGTCCGGATCGAGCCAACGGACCTTGTACCGCATGCCCTTGCCGTGTTGGCTGGTCTGTTGACGGATCTTTTTCTTGGGATTCTTCGGGTCGGGGATGTACTTGAACCAGCGGTCTTGGACGTGTGCCATGGCAGTCTTCTCCTGTGGTGTGAATTGCCGAAGTGGTTAGGCCGCGTCGTCCTGGTCGAGGTCCTCGAACCAAGCGCGTACCTTGGCCGGGTCGTAGCGAAGGTGTTTGCCGACCTTCCGGGCAGGTGGGCCGTAGTTCTTGGTCCGCCAACCCCGAATCGTGTGCACGGGAATACCGAGGAACGCGGAGACCTCTTCGATTCCCCACAAGCTCTCGAACTCAGCTGCGCTCATGCTGCCTGCCCGATTGCCGAAAGATCTGCCGCGAGTAAGGCGGAGTCGTATTCCGCCCGCCATCGGATGCGTTCGGCTATGGCATGCATCAGCAGGTGGTCGCGTGGCGGTGCGTTCTGGTCGCTGGGATCGACCTTGCGCCAGATCAATCGGGACGTGTCCGTGACTGGTTTGACGATGCCGACGGCTGAGAGCATGTCGGCGACGAAGGCCTTCCGGTCTTCCTTGTGGTCGGCGAGGGTCTTGCCGGACCACTTGCGGGACACGAGGACTCGTCGGCCGGGCAGGCCGAGCGTGGTCCGTCGGTGTGCCTTTCCCTTGCAGTGCCCGGGAACCGTCTTGCTGTTGGCGCCCTTGGGATTGATGCCGTACAGCAACCAGACGGCACACTTCGGCGAGCATGGCGTCACGGCGAGTTCGGCGTGGAGCCGGTCGTGGTGTGCCGCTTGGCGTTCGCTGGTGGCTTCGACGACTTCACCGACCGACTTGGTGAGGTACTTGGTCAAGTAACCGATGTGGCGACCAGCATCTTCGGTGCCACCGAGCAGGCCCTTGGAATGCACTTGGGCTCCGTAGCGGACGACATGTGCAGGCTCGTCGACCTCTTGAACCGTCTCATCCCACGCACGCAGCGGAATCCGAGTCACGGGGTCGACAAAGGCCTTCAGTTGGCTGTCCCAGATGGGCAGTGGTTCGCCGTCCTGATAGACGCGTTCGTCATGGTTCGGCCACCACACCTGGTGGTAGGTCGCGGCTGTGACGAGTTTCAGCAGCTCATGCGGTATGGATCCACGGATTGCCGCATGCAGGTGTGGAGCGCCGCGTTTCTGTGGTTCGACGGTGGCGAAGTACTGGACGTCCCAGCCGACGACTCGTCGTAGGTTCTGCCACCACCGGTCCACGAGGGATGAGAAGTGCACTGCGTCGCGTGCGGCACGGCGGTAGTCGTAGGTGTTCGGGTTGACAGGTGTGCCGTCCTCGCGCACTCGCCCGTAGGTGTCGAGGGTGAGGGTGACGAACATGGACGGCCGGTACTTGCCCGCGAACTCGCGTCCGACCGTGCGCTTGTCGATCTTCCGTCGAGGCAGGTCCGGTGCATCCTGTCGCCGCTTGGTGGACCGCTTGACCGGCTTCTTGGCCGGGGCATCCGGTGAGGGCAGTCGGCCACGCATGCCGAGTTGCCGAAGTTCATCGTCGGTCTTGGCGATCTCTTCGCGGAGTTCGTCCGCTTCGTCTAACTCGCCGTCAGCGACTGCCCGCTTGTATTCGGTGAACAGGTCTGCCCGCAGCTCTAGCAACGCTGTCTGGTCGGCTGTTGGCTCGTCGGGCGTGAAGTCGGGTTCGTCGACCAGGTGCCAGCCTTCCCGACACTGCGTGATCCTCAGCGCCCGCGCTTTCCTCGCACACGGCCCACACGTCGACTCCACAGTGGAGCCACACGGCACAGCGACGTATTGCAGTTCCCCGGTTTCCGGGTCGCCGACCTCCATCGTGAACGGCCGGATGCACACGCCGTATTGCTCGGCCGTTGCCTTCACGACGTCGGCCGCGAGTGGGATGCGCATGCGTTCGGCTCGTGTCTCGGTCACGCCGCCACCTCCCCGGTCAGGGAGGCCCATGCCCGCAACCGTGCCCAGGACAGTTCGATCCGGCAGCCGTAGCCGAGGCCGGGAACGTCGGGCCCGTTGATCAGGCCGCCGAAGACTTTGACCGTGGTGTTGTCGGTGAAGTCACCGCGGACTTCGAGGTGAAGTTGCTCGTCATCGGGCCAATGTGGCCGCCACACGGTTGCGGTGACGTTGTCCAACGTGTCCGCCCATGCGAGGAGTTCCTCCGCCAACTCAGGCAGCGATCGGCCCGGCAGCTGCACTGTGGCACTCGGCTCAGACCGCAGCGCCCGGACGGTCACTTGCACTGGTTCGTTGAGTTCGAACCCGCCGAGGTGCTCGGCCACAGCGGTCAGTACGTCAGTGGTGTTCATGCCGCCTCACCACCCCGAAACGGCAGCACCTCAAACGACCAGCCGTTGACATACGCCCGCAGGTCCCACAAGTCGTCATCGGTCGCGTAGAACGCCCTTGCCCGCGCCGGTTCGCGTTTGCCGTCCTCCTTGGCCCAAGCCACACCGGGAGTCAGCTCGGAGATCTCATGAGCCTCCGCACCGCGCTCCCGCACCCCGTCGCCGAGCACCATGTCCACCTGCGTCGGCTCATCTAGCCGCATCGCGATCCGCGTGGTGAACAGGTTGCGGAACGGCACGATCTCCTTGCGCGGGTCCTGGACCAAGGCGAGTGTGGCGAACCCGGGCGCACGGCCTTGCGAGGTGATGGTCTGGATAGCTGCCTGCGCGCGCTCTTTGAGTTTCTTGTCGGTTTGGTAGGCGATCACGTCCGCCAGCTCGTCCACGATCAGCAACGTGAACGGCTCACCGCTCTCCCGCGTCCACAACCGGCGCAAGCCCCGGTAATTCCCTGCCCGCTGTCGCACGTCGTTGGCGATCTCTTCCAACAAGTTCACTGCGTCCAGGCCGTTGTCGTAGACGACCTTGTGGAACACCTCCGGACATTGCCCGAGCTCCATCCCGCCCTTTGGGTCGATCCCGTACAGCCGAACCATGCCCGTTTTGATCAACGGTGCCAGCGCCCACACCACCGACCACAACAATGAACCCTTACCGGCGCCTTGGACGCCGACGGCGAGGATTTGGTTACCCAGCAAGCGAATTCGCCACGGCTTACCCGTCTCAGTCCGACCAACGGTGATCCGCCTCAAGTCCGCTGTCGCGTTCATGGCGGGAAGCGGAACCGGGCGTGCGAGCGGATCGGAGTGGATCAGGTCCAGCTCGATCCGGCCCGGCTTGATCACCCGCACTCGGCACGAGTTCGCATGGAACGAATGCGCCAGCCCGGACGCACGTTCCGCCCACTGCTCCGGAGCCTGGCCTTTGATCATCTTGACGCGGACTCTGTCGCGCCAGCCTTCCGACCGCACCCGCTTGAGCTTCGGCCGGTACTCCCGCCCCTTGGACGTTCCGGTCAGGTTCGACAGACGCGTGACTGTGCGCCAGTCCCAGGCGTAGATCGTCAGCCGTCGCGTCTCGGTTCGCAACCAGCGGCACCAGCGCGTGTAGGAATCGGCGGACCGCCACCACCAGACGAACAAGCCCATGATCAGCACCGAGGCAACGGCGCCAGTCCAGTAGTGGCCTGCCCACCAATCCAGCCACAGAGCCGCCACTACGAGCGTCATTAAGACGGGGTAGTACCAGCAGAGCCGAATCACCCTGGCCGCCAACCAGATCAGCAGCCACGACAAGGCGATCGGAGAAACTACGAGCTTGACCCAGCCGGGCAGCATCGTCCACCACGGCAGCCGAGGCCGAGCGACTTCGAGGGGTGCTGGGTCGACCCAGCGTGAGCTCTCGCGCATCACCAACCACCCCGCTCGATCACAAGAGTGGTGATGTCGCCGAACGTCAACGCCAGCGCGCCGAGGCACGTCGAGCACTCGGTGTCGCCGGGCAGTAGCCGGGCGAACTTCTTGCATTTCTCACACCGCGTTCGGGTGACCCCACTTGCGGACACCACCGGTGTGGGTTCTACGCTGTCCACTGTCTACTCCAGGTGGGTAGGCAGCACAGAAGCGGAACAGGTTGGTAGCCAAGGGTCCGCTTCTGTGCCTACGGGAATCGTTGTCCTGTAACAGGTCGTGCGCCATCGCCACACGACCCGCGTGCGCCAAGTGTCTAAAGTGGATTGAGTGCCTATGAGTCCATAGGCGGCCTCAGACCCCGCAACTGCTTGGCAAACGCGTCCAGCGTCCGGGCCTGGTCGCCCAACTCGTCATGCAGCTCGGCGATTCCTTCGAGCACGGCCGCCTGACACCGCAACAAGAAAGCGTCTTCGCGAACCACGGCCGCGTTGCCCCTGTCGAAGTCGGCAAGGGCGTCGGCGAACACGGTGAAGTTCTCCGCCCGCGTCCGCAACGCCTGCACGATCTCACGAGGAGACGCGTCCGGCCCTGGACCTTGCCACGCAGCGTCCATCACTCCGCGCTCCCATCGAGCACGTCAGCCAGCCGCGTCGCTTCCCGAGACAGCTCACGGCAGAACCGGGAGAACGCCAAGGCGCCATTCGGGAACGGTGGCAGCTGAATGGCGAGATTGACCGGGTCCAGGTACAGGATCAGTGCGGGCAGTTCAGGCGTAACGAGCACCATCCCTGCCGTTGCGTTCTTGCCCGGCGAGCACGTGACGTTGAACCCCACCGCTCACCCCTCCTCAGGCCGACTAGTCGCTGTTTCCAGGGCAATCCGGCTGGACACGATCGCGTCCAGAAGTCGATCGATTGCAGCCCGGTCGACCAGCAGCGCGACCGGAAAGGCGTTGCCGAGACGGATCTCCACCCGATCGGCGAACGGCAGAGCGCGAGAACGAATCGGCAAGTTCCCCGACACGTGAACGCTCACCAAGTCGCGCATGTCCGTCTCCTGCGGATTCACGCGGCCGACTTCTGCTCAGAACGGGCGGTTTTGGCACCACCAGGCGCTTTCATGCCTTTCGCGCGGAAGCTGTGCGCGATCCGGCCCTTGTTGTTGGCATACGGCGTGATCGTCAGACCTTCGAACTCGACCGGCGCGTACGGAAAGCCCTGGATCTTGGGCGGGGGAACCGGTTGCTGCGGAGCGGCCACCTTCACCTTGAACTCGGCGCCGAACCGTGCGGCCTCTTCGTTCGCGTCCAGCGCCCGCACGATCCACACCAGCTCGTTGGTCTCACGGTCTCGTTCCTGCCGCTTCGGCGCCGCAGGGTCGGACTGAAACTCAATCGACGGCTCAACACCCAGCACAAACGCGCCGAAGGGGAACACTTCACCGAACTCGGCGGCGAACCTGGTCGGAATGATCGGCATCTTGTCTGTCTCCCTTTCCAGTCTTCATGACCTCGGGATACAGATTCGTCCAAAAAGGAGGACGCGAGCACCACACGATGGGACTTCTTGGGACGTCCTGTGCTAGCTTGAAGACGTCCCACACGTCCCCGGGGGAGGGGTAATGCCGAACGACCGGCTACGAGACGCCTTGCTGCGCAACGGTTTGACGCCCACACAACTCGCCGCCGCAATCGACGTCGATCCTAAGACCGTCGAGCGCTGGATCACCAGAGGCCGCACGCCCTACCAGCGCCACCGGCACGCCATCGCCGCGATGGTCCGCGAGACCGAGAGCTACCTGTGGCCCGACGCCGTCGCACCAGAACGCGCCACCGAGATCGCCGAATCCGAGGTAGTCAAGGTCTACCCACACCGCAACTCCATCCCCGCGGACTTGTGGGACCGCCTCCTGAACGACGCCCATGAACACGTCGAAGTCCTGTCTCTGGCCGCGCTGTTCTTGGTCGAGCGCCCCTCCTTCGCGAAGCAACTGGCCACCAAGGCCAAGTCCGGCGCCAAGATCCGGTTGTTGTTCGGCGACCCGACCGCAGCCGAGGCAACCAAGCGCAGCCAAGAGGAACAACTGGACAAGGACACAGTCGCCGCTCGTATCCGCAACGCCTTGGCGTTCGTCCGACCGCTGCTCAAGGTCCCGGGTGTAGAGATCCGGCTACATGGGACGACCCTGTACAACTCAGTCTTTCGCTTCGACGACGAGATGATCGTCAACACCCACGTCTACGGCTTCCCCGGCGCACACGCACCCGCGCTCCACCTGCGCCGACTCTCAGCAGGCGACCTGTTCGAGACGTACTCGGAAAGCCTCGAATCCGTCTGGCGCGACGCCACGCCCTACACGGGGTAGACAGTGGCTATGGCTCGCATCGATCACTACCACGACCCCGACGCACCCACCGCCAACAGCATCCGGGTGGCCGTGAGCGCGTTCGTCCTGGACGACGCCAACCAGCTGCTGATGATCCGCCGCACCGACAACGACCTCTACGCCATCCCCGGAGGAGGCCTCGACCCCGGCGAGACCGTCACGCAGGCAGCTGTCCGCGAAGTCCAGGAGGAGACCGGGATAGACATCGAGGTCACTGGGCTGATCGGCATCTACTCCAACCCCGATCACGTCATCGCCTACGACGACGGCGAAGTTCGTCAGGAGTTCTCTATCTGCTTCCGCGCCCGCCCCATCGGCGGCTCACTCCGTACCAGCAGCGAAAGCAAAGAAGCCGCCTGGATCGACCAGTCGAAGCTGGCGGAACTCACCATCCACCCGTCCATCCGGCTCCGCATTCAGCACGGCTTCGACAACCGCACCGAGCCTTACTACACCTAGAGGGCTACTCGAACTCAATCCCCGCCGCCCGCAACCGCTCCTCAGTCCGCTCCACCGCCGCCCGCAACTCCGGCTCCGCCTGCCTGATGAAGAACGCCACCAGGTCATCCGGCCCGTACCGCTCCTGAATCTCCTTCACCCGCTCATCAAACGACACCACCTCCCCATCCGGCGACGTCGTCATATCCGCCCACCACAACGCATCCCGCAACGGCGTCTCCTCATCCACCCACTCCGCCAACTCCGCCGACAACCCACGCAACTCGGCCTCGCGCCACGCACATGAGTGATGGGCGACCAACGCACACAGCCGCTCGGGGGCGTCCAGCCTCCGCAGGTAACGAGCACCGTCTAGCGGATGAAACCCAGTGTTTGCAAGGTCAGGTGCATAGCCGACGTCATGCAACATACCGGCCGCAACCAAAAGGTCACTGATTTCCGGTTGCAAAAGTGGCCTCGCTAGGCGGGCACGCTTAGCAACCCCTCGTACATGCGCCCAACGGCGGGGAAGCGGCTTTTCGAGGTGATGACGTGCAATTTCGGTACCCCAGTTCCCAATTCTATTCACGCGCGCTACCCCGCAGACTTTAGACGGGCTATTACATATCTCTGTAAGCGTTATCTGATCTATTTGCGTTGGCCACTGCGAACATCAGTATCCTTGCGAGCAGGGCCAGGCATCGTTCTATGTCTTCCGTATCTACGGAGCCTGCGTGTTGGAGTCTGCCGTGAACCAGATCATTCCGAATCTTTCGAAGATTAGCAAATTTGTTGAATTCCGACTCGGTTAGCGGGACGCCATCAACCGCAATCTGGCGACGAAATCGTGCGAGAAGCGGAGGCATGTTGACTTGTTCAAGAATTTGGTTCAGTCGTTCCCGTTGTTGCCTGCTCAAGTCGTCTGGAAATGCGCGCCTAATCGATTTTAGCTCACGGCTGGTGAAGAATCGTTGGATGCTAGTCTTGCCCGCGTAGAATTCTACGGCGTCCCATATTGCTGTGATTCGATTGATAGGATCGATCTCGCGCCCGGCGCGAGCACATGCCGAGATTGCATGACGCAGATTCTCTAGGAGGTGATACCCGGGCGAAGGTTTCAAAAGGCCTAGTTTCGTGTCCTCTAGTGCGATGTCTGGAGCAAATCGTCTTGACGTTGTATCTCGTAGCCAAACACCTCCTGTGAGAATCCCGCGCACGAGCGTGAGGCTATCACGACGAATTTTGCTCAACGTCGTTCCTCGGAACCAGTCGGGATTCGTACCGTCGGGAAGAGTAGCAAGTGAATATCGGGTCCTCACCGCCAGCCATTCAAGCATCGACTCAACTTCAATTATTGCTTGCTGTTCAGCCTCGTGCATGTGCACTGCTGAGGTATACACAACAGCGTAGACGCCTACTTCTGCATAGCGCTGTACTATCGCGCTCTTGCCAAGTAGGGTCTCGGCTCTCCCGCGTATAGCACCTCCGTGTATGGAGACTTGTCCTATCTGGAGTGTGGTCATAGGTGCCTGGATCCCGCGAAGGGGGATAACTACTTCGTACACCTCAAGCGGCTTTTTGGTGGCAGTAATAGAAATTTCATTTTCGCGAAGACCGGCGTCTCGTGCGGTTGCATAAACCAACTCTGTCGGCACATTGCGTCCACGGTATGCGTATCCACCAAGTTGTACTTCCTCGAATGAGGCGACACCTGTACACCGGACAAAAAGGTTATTCTCAACAACTTCGACACTTAATATGTCGCCGCCAAACACGGGCTGGGCATTTTCTCCGTGACCACGTGAGACATGGACTCCTGCTCGCCAATCTATATTCAGTATAAACGGATACGCTGGCGATAGCCGGATCTCCGCACTCGGAACTTGATTCATTCTTCTGTGGAAACTACTGTCTACAACTGCGGACGTGACGTCTACGTCTCCTATCTTAAATACAACGCCTGTCAGTCTGTTGCTTGTTGCTGCGTCGCCAAAGGGGTTTGCATATTTAGGAAAATGACTCAACGGTCGTTCTCCACACCTTGAATGTCCTGATCGGTTTGTCGGCTTGAAAAAATCGGCAGAGGAAGGCTCTTTGCGGCAAGTTCACTAAGCGCGTCCCGCCAGAAGTGTGCCAAACACCATGCTGTTGCGATACTGACGTTGCCTCCCTTTGTTATTTGAGTCACTATCTCGAATAGTGCCGAAACGGCGTGTGGAAACTGCTGGAGAAAAGGAGCGTTTGTCAGATCCTTGGCGTCTATGTCGCCGGTAACCCCGTTCTGTCGTGCAATAAGCGCCACAGCTCGGGCCGCGTGGACCAAAGCAGCTTCCACGTGCCCGGAGTGAAAAGACTGGTCAATCAGGCGGACATAGAACAACCAGGGGTGTGGCTCGTGAGGTTTCCGATGAGAATCTTTGGCTGGTTCCAACGAAACGTGGAATAGGTTAACTACAACTTGCGCAAGATCGTTTAATGTGCTGAACGCCCCTGACGACCACCAGGACTCTTGTCGTCCAGATGGGAGGTTAACGCTAAAGTTTGACGGAGCTTGCAAAAGTAGCCGAGTCTGTTCAGTAAAGAGCTTCATAGCAGCAGCCTGGGCCACGAGAAATTGATAGGCATGCTCGTCCGGCGTTGGGTTCGTATTGAATACGTCGGCATCGTCTGTTCTAATCGGAAACTGTCGGATAGTGATGTTTTCGTCGCGTGATCGCATTTCCTGTTCCCTAACCATTAGCTGGTCAGTTAGTGCGACGGCGAGGCTCATGAATTTGTTATTAAGTTTTTCGTTGTCCGCACGCATTTCGTTAGCTAGAGCCTGTGACCATCTGCGCTCCACTTCGGGAGGTAGCCTTGAAATCTCTTCGAGTAGCATCTGTATGTCGATCGGCTCGACTGCAACAGGCTGCTGCTGTCGGTCATTTCCTGCGCGGCTGTTTGAAGCGTTGGGACGCTTTTTTTCGGTTGACTCGGAATTATTCTGCTGTTCTGCTTGTGGGGTCGCTGTTGGACCTGGGCGAGTTGTATTTCGGGGCCTCCCCTTTAGGCGTTCGAACTGCTTTGCTGCACGCACGGCGTTCATCACTGGATTTATACTTGCCAGCGGAAGTTGTGTGAGACTTATATTTCCAGTTTCCCTGAAGTTTTGGACGTCTGTATCCTTCACAATGGCCGCTACTCCATAAACGCACTCGGCTTGCAGTGTCCACAGTAGTTTCCCGGCATGTTCTAGCTTCTCTTGCATGCTGATAAGCTCTAGACGCGCGAGTTTCGCGAGTTTATCAAGGGCGTCGTGAATAAAAGTGACTGAATGGGTGGGGCTCGGAAGAGAATTATTGCTTACAACGTCCGATGTCAAGGTTACCTGGAATTCGACTGGGAAGATTCTTGGCGCAACCTGAAAGTCGATAACTTGACTGTATTGGTCGTCTGCGAGTGAGAATAGGATTGATGGCAAACTGCCCGGCGTGGTCAATTCTGAGACTTGCGCTTGTATGGCATCAAAACTTTGCCATTCTGGCTCGTTGAACTCGTTGGCCCATTCTTGGGCCGTGCGTCCAATTTGCTTCATGGCTAGATTAGCTCTAGCTATATCGGCACCGTTTATAGTGTTTGATGACTTGTTTGCAGTATCGGCTGCAGAGTTAAGGATGGTGGAAAATTCATTGGCTGCCTTAACTACTGCGTCCCAAGTCCATGCGTTCGTGTACCTATAGAGCAAGCGTGAAGCTTGCGTAAAGTCTTGAAACTCCTTTTTGCTGAGTTGGCGTATAGTTGTAAATTCGGCGTCGAGATTATTTTTCTCGTCTTTTGATGCTTGGCGTACAAGGGTTCGTCCAGATGGTTCAGTGTCGTGTTGGGTCAATACATTAACCTTCCTTGGTGAACGGTCAAATCAAAGCATTTTATCGAACAATCTGGCTCGATACACTCGACACGCCAAGGCCGACCTCGGTAGGCCGCTGCTGAGGCGTTGATCTTCGAACTTCACCGTCTCGATCTGCTGTTGGTTTGGTGTGGACACGGCCGCGGCCGATGGGACCGGTCGGCCATCCGGCCGTCGCGGTAGCGCTTGACGCACGTGTGCACCGACTGGCGCTAAACCCGATACCCGGGCGGCAATGTTCGACTGATCAAACCCAGGACCAGCGGTGTCAAGCATCAGGTGAAGCCAACGTGTCAAGTGTCAGTCGAACCACGACAGCTGCCGAGTGCATGAGCTGCCGAATTTGGCTCTAGAGGATCAAGGCGCGCCGCCGCTGGCGGCCCGCGTCACGCTCGCGACGCGGGAGCCGTCCATTGCGACACGACCGGGTTCCCGCTCCGCTACACCCGGTCGGTCGCCCGGACAGGCCCGCGCCGCCGCGTGAGTGGGGGAGCCAACGGCGGCGCGCAGGAGCAAGAGCACCAACAGACAGCCGCGGAAGTTGGACCGCGACCTACCAAGAGGTCCCTCGTGAGTGATCGTTTAACACCGGCCCGCCGTCATCAAGGGCGCCTACGGCGTGGCTGCGCCATGGTCGCAAGCGCCCACCCTTGACACCGTCGATCCGGTGCTAACGGGCGGCAGGGGTGAGGGAAAGGGGTCGAGCAGCGACCGACTGACTCACCGAGGAGGCATCCGATGGACACACAGTTGGTGCTCTGGACGCGGTACGAACTCAGCCAGATGTACGGGCCGACGGGTTCAAGATCAGGCCGTCTCCAGGCCGTCAAACGTCCCTCAACAACGAGAAACGACGCTCACCGACGACAAGCATTGTCGCTGGTGAGCGCCGTTTCAGGTCAACTGACCTCAGCCCTGCTTGGTCTCCCAGAAGATCTTGTCAATCTCGGCGATCAGGTCGAGCAGTTCCTGGCCCTTGGCCGGGTCCATGGTGCCCTTGGTGCCCGCTGCGCCCGCGGCCTTCGTCGCGCGGTTGAACAGGTCGTGCAGCTGCGGGTACTTCTCGAAGTGCGGGGCCTTGAAGTAGTCGGTCCACAGCACCCACAGGTGGTGCTTGACCAGTTCGCTGCGCTGCTCCTTGATCACGACAGCACGCGCGCGGAACTCGGGGTCTTCGTTGGCCTGGTACTTCTCCTGGATCGCCTTGACCGACTCGGCCTCGATCCGGGCCTGGGCGGGGTCGTAGACGCCGCACGGCAGGTCGCAGTGAGCGCTTGCCTCCAGCCGCGGGCGCACGAGCGCCCTGAGCGACGGCAGTCGCATGGATGCCTCCCTGGCAGTATGCGTCTGGACAGACGCACTGTGAACTTACGGATGCTCCGACAATGTGGACCTTACTCGCGCGCGCAGCACCCGGCAGTCGGAGGTGATCGGTGGCTCATCCCTTGGGCTGGTGGCCGATACGCTTCGTCACCGTCCGCGGGCCGTCCATGGCGCCGACGCTCAAGGACGGCGACGTCGTTCTCATTCGCCGGACCAGCCGGGCGAAGCCCGGCGACGTCGTGCTCGTCCGGTGGCCGAGCCGGCCGCGCCAGTTGTCGATCAAACGGGTCGAGAAACCCGGTTATTTCGTCGTCGGTGACAACCCGTTCGCGTCCACTGATTCCCGTGAGCTCGGGTTGGCCGAGGTGCTCGGGGTGATGGTCTACAAGCTGCGGTAGTGCTCCAGGCAGGCTTCATACGTCGGCAACAGGCCGGCCGTCTGTGCTTCCGCGAGCGTCGGGGCCTTCGCGTCCTTCTCCGACAGGATTGGCTCGATGTTCGCAGGCCATGGCAGGTTCAGCGCTGGGTCGAGCGGTGTGATGCCGTGTTCGCGACCTGGGTTGTAGCCCGTCGAGCAGAGGTACGACATCGCGGTGTCGTCCTCCAATGCCACGAAGCCGTGCCCGATCCCCTCAGGTACATACAGTGCCCGGTACGACTTCGCGTCGAGGAACGCCGAGTCCCACTGCCCGAACGTCGGTGAGCCGACCCTGATGTCGACCACCACGTCGAGCATCGAGCCCCTCGGGCAGTAGACGTACTTCGCCTGTCCCGGCGGTGTGTCGGCGAAGTGGATGCCGCGGATCACCCCACGTCGGGACACGCTGTGGTTGGTCTGCCCGACGCGCAACGCGTGGCCGACCGCCTTCTCGAACATGTCGCCCTGGAACGGCGCCGAGAACAATCCTCTGTTGTCTTCGAAGGACTGGGGACTGAACTCGAAGACCCCGGCGATCGACAGCTCGCGTACCTGCATGGCGCTCAGTCTAAGTAGCCAACTTGACCGATCGTGAGGCGCTCCGCCTGCGATCTTGTGTACAAACCGGACGGACGTCTTGCGAATATGCGGCCTGACATGCGGAAATCATGGTGAAAACTGTGATCCCCACCGCAGACACTCCTGCGGGCAGGTGCCACACTGTTCCAACCGCAGCGTCCGCGGTTGCCCCATCCAACCAGCGGATGGGTGCGGCCGGGCGGTCGACGCCGCTCGACACTCGGTGCCACCGCGCCGTTTCCAGCGTCGTTTGTCGTACGAACAGCTGACTTTGAGGACGCCTCCTGTGACTGCTATGGATGAAGACTTGGCCAAGCCGGTGACCGACGAGGAGATCTTCCGCGCGCACGAAGGCGGAAAGCTCGATATCGGCGTGCCGCGGCCGATCTCCGATCCGCGCACGCTGGCCATCGCCTACACCCCCGGTGTGGCGAAGGTCAGCCGCGCGATCGCCGAGGACCCGACGGTCGCCCGCACGCACACCTGGACGCACCGCTTGGTCGCGGTGGTCAGCGACGGCACCGCGGTGCTGGGCCTCGGCGACATCGGTGCGGCGGCGTCACTTCCGGTGATGGAAGGCAAGTCCGCGCTGTTCAAGACGTTCGGCGGGCTGAACTCGATTCCGCTGGTGATCAACACGACCGACGTCGACGAGATCGTCGAGACGCTCGTGCGGCTGCGCCCGTCGTTCGGCGCGGTCAACCTCGAGGACATCTCGGCGCCGCGGTGCTTCGAGCTCGAGGCCAAGTTGATCGAAGCCCTTGACTGCCCGGTGATGCACGACGACCAGCACGGCACCGCCGTCGTGGTGCTCGCCGCTTTGCGTGGCGCCGCAACGGTTACCGGCCGCGCGTTGAAGGATTTGCGCGTGGTCATCGCGGGTGCGGGTTCGTCCGGCATCGCGTGCACGAAGATCCTGATCGCCGCGGGCGTCGGCGAGGTGACGCTGCTGGACTCGCGCGGCATCATCCACCCCGGCCGCGACGGCCTGAACCCCTACAAGGCCGAGATGGCCGAAGTCACCAACGCCAGCGGGCTGCGCGGCGGGATCGCGGAAGCCTTGCGTGGCGCGGATGTCTTCATCGGGCTGTCCTCCTCGCAGGTGCCCGAGGAGCTCATCGCCACGATGGCGCCGGGCGCCAGCGTTTTCGCACTGTCCAATCCGGACCCGGAGATCCACCCGGAGATCGCGCGCAAGCACGCCGCCGTGGTGGCCACCGGCCGCAGCGACTTCCCGAACCAGATCAACAACGTCTCGGCTTTCCCGGGGATCTTCCGCGGCGCGCTCGACGCGGGTGCCACCCGGATCACCGAGAACATGAAGCTGGCCGCCGCCGAGGCGATCCACGCGGTCGCGCTCGACGAACTGGACGCCGACCACATCATGCCCAGCGCGCTTGACCCACGGGTGGCGCCCGAGGTGGCGCAGGCTGTCGCGCATGCCGCTGTGCGGGACGGTGTGGCGCCCAGCCAGGCCTGATCAAAGGCAGGGATTGATTGTTTAGGACAGGACGGTAGCCTGATCGGCGCGGCGGGAGGTACGTATCCAGGATGGCGCTCGGCCCGCCCGAGTTGAGGCGCGGGAAGGGTGGCACCGTGGCCGAACTGGTCGAGCCTGCGGGGTCGGCACGTGAATCGGCGTTGTCTGATTCATTGTCTGCCGAAGCGGGCTGGGTCCGTTGTTCGGACGGGTTGGTGGTGCAGGCGAACCTGGGTGCGGCCGTGCTCGCAGGCGTGCATGCCCCGGAGGAGCTGATCGGCCAATCACTGGCCGGTCTGCTCGCCGAGGACCAGTTCGGCCAGCGAGTACTGCGCCCGGACGGGACATCTGTCGAGGTCACGGCGTTACGGCTGGAGCCGGACGCGGCCGGGACCACGGTCGTGTTCGCGCCCGCGGTCCACAACGGCCTGTTCAGCGTCGAGGAGCTCGTCGAGGTCCAGCGCGTCTCCGGTCTCGGCAGTTTCGTGCACATCGTCGCCGAGGGCCGCACGTACTACAGCGAGCCGCTCTACGAGCTGCTCGGCGTGGGCCACGGTCATGAGGACACCGAGGCCGCACTGCTGTTCAAGACCCACCCGGAGGACCTGCCCGCGGTCATCGAGTTCCGTGAGCGGCTGATCGAGTCGAACGACGGCAAACCGATCGAGCTCGAGCTGCGGGAACGCGACTCCGACCGGGTCTTCCTCGTCCGCGCCCAGCCGGTGTTCAACGAGCACGGCGCGGTGTACCTGGTCCGCGGCATCGTGCAGGACATCTCGAAACTGCGTGAGCCGGACCGCCAGCGCAGCCTGGACCGCAGGCTGTTCGAGGACGCACAGCGGGTGGCCCTGCTGGGCACATGGGCGTGGAACACCACCACGGGCGAGTGCGTCTGGTCGACGATGCTGTACGAGCTGTTCGGCGTCGAACCGCGCCCGGTGATGACGTACGACGACTACCTGGAGTTCGTCCATCCGGATGACAGGGCCTGGGTGGACCGGACGTGGCGGCAGCTGGCCGAGACCGGCGAGGCCGTGGTCTGCGAGTACCGGGTGCTCCGGCCGGACGGCTCGATCCGCGTGTTCCGCTGCCGTGGCGCCTCGTTCGCGGGCCGCAAGGACGGCCCGGTGATGGTCGGGACCGCGCAGGACGTGACCGAGCAGCGGTCGACCGAGAGCCGCATGCAGCGCTCCAGCCAGCGGTTCACCGACCTCGTGGCGATCACGCCGGTCGGTATCGGCCTCTTCGACGCCGGTGAACGACTGGTCGACGCCAACGACGCGCTGTGCAGGCTGCTCGGCATGGACCTGGAGCGCCTGCGCGGGACGACCGCGGAGAAACTGACCCACCCCGAGCACGACCCGAAGGCCCGGCTGGCGGCTGGGCAGCGCGTGATGGTCACCGCTGCGGGCGATCCGGTCTACTGCGAGCTCAACGTGGTGTCGTCGGTCGCCGACGACGGCCGCCGGTTCTGGCTCGTGGTCTTCCAGGACGTCACCGAACGGCTGCGCGCCGCCGAGTTGCTGCGGCACCAGGCCACGCACGACGACCTCACCGGGCTGCCGGGCCGCGTCGCGGTGAAGGACCTGTTGGCCGATCTGCTGAGCGCACCGTGCGCCAAGGACGTCGCGTTGTTGTTCTGCGACGTGGACAACTTCAAGCGAGTAAACGATTCCCTCGGCCACGACGCCGGTGACGAGCTGCTGATCGCACTGGCCCGGCGCCTTGAGGACGGGTTGCCGGAAGGCTGCACGGCCGCGCGGATGTCAGGTGACGAGTACGTCGTGATCTGCCCTGACCAGAACAAAGTCGGCGGCGTCGACGCGCTGGCGACGAAGGTCGCGCACCTGTTCCGGACCGCGGTTCCCGTTCGTGGCCAGCTTTTGCGCGTTTCGGCATCGGTCGGTGCGGCTGTGCCGACCGGACCGGACACGACCGCGGCGGACCTGCTCCGGTTCGCCGACGCGGCCATGTTCGAGGCGAAAAGGCGTGGCGCCGGCCGGGTTTCGCTCGCCAACGCGGCGCTGATGGCTTCGGCCGACAGCCAGATGTACCTGGAAGGCCAGCTGCGTGAGGCGCTGGGCAACGACGGCCTTGTGCTGCACTACCAACCGGTTGTCGGCGTCGACGGCACAATCCTGACCGCCGAGGCGCTGGTCCGCTGGCCGCACCCGGACCGGGGTTTACTTTCCCCGGCCCAGTTCCTGCCGGTCGCCGAACAGGGCGACTTGTTGCGCGATCTGGACCGGTGGGTGTTGCGGACCGCGTTGCGGGAGGCCAAAACCTGGCCGGAGCTGGGTGGGCGGCAGGTCTCCGTCGCGATCAACCTGGCCGGTCTTGTGCCCGGCGACCCCGAGTTCGTCGACGTCGTCGCGACCGCGATCGCGGGATCCGGTGTGGAGTGGGAACGAGTCGTGCTCGAACTGGTGGAGACCAGCTTCGTGGACCTGCCGTCCCGCAGCCGCACAGCCATGGCCGACCTGGTCTCCCGTGGCGTCCGGTTCGCCGTGGACGATTTCGGCACCGGATATTCCTCATTGGCGCGGCTGAAAGACCTGCCCGCGCAGATCATCAAGGTCGACCGGAGATTCGTCGCCGGCATCGGCACGGATCCGTCGGACTTCGCCGTCGCGCGGGCGGTGGTGGACCTGGCAAGGGCAATGGGCCGCAGCTGCGTCGCAGAGGGCGTCGAGACGGCGACGCAGTTCAGCATGCTCCGGGACATTGGCGTCGAGGCTTATCAGGGTTGGCTGTTGTCGCGGGCCGTGCCCGCCGACGAGTTCCGGGCGCTGCTGGATCTGGGTCCTTTACACGTACCGTCGTGATCTGTCTAGATGTCCGACGTGATCTGTCCGGGTTGGAACCGGGGGATCGCGGTGTTCGTTGCCGATTTCGGAAGGCGCGCGGGGGCGGCGTTGCTTCGCAAGGGCGGGTGACGGCTTCGCAAGGGGCGTGGGTGGCGGCGCTGGTCCGGAAGCGCGGGTGAGGGCTTCGGAGGGCGCGCGGGGGCGGCGCCGGTTCGGAAGGGCGGGTGCGGCTCGGAAGACACGCGGGTCACGGCTTGGAGGGGCGAGGAGCACGGCTTGGAAGGCGCGCAGGTGACTTGGAAGGTGCGCGCGTGACAGCTTCGGAAGGACGGGTGACGGCTCGGCAGGCACGCGGGTGACGGCTTCGCAACGGACGCGGGTGACGGCCTCGCAGGGCACGCGGGCGTCGCAAGGGCGCGGGTGACGGCGCCGCGATGATCCGGATTTAACGGCCGCGTGCTGCTCGGATGCTGGAATTCCGTGCCGTTGTCGGTGCCTCGGGATAGGGTCGATCAGACTTGAGGCGGCCGGCAGGTGGCCGCCGCGACGAACGGGGCCCCGGTGATCGAGTTCCGGGACGTGACGAAGCAGTACCCCGACGGGACGATCGCCGTCGACAAGCTGAACCTGACGGTCGAGGCCGGCACCATAACGGTGTTCGTCGGGCCGTCGGGCTGTGGCAAGACCACGTCGTTGCGCATGGTCAACCGGATGATCGAGGCCACATCCGGCACCATCCTGATCGACGGCAAGGACATCAGGGACTCCGAACCGGCGTCGCTGCGCCGCGGCATCGGGTACGTGATCCAGCAGGCCGGGCTCTTTCCGCACCGGACGGTGCTGGACAACATCGCGACCGTGCCGCTGCTGTCCGGTTGGGACAAACGCAAGGCCAGGGCGCGGGCCGCCGAGCTGCTGGAGACCGTCGGGCTGCCCGCGGAGATGGGCAAGCGCTACCCCGTGCAGCTGTCCGGTGGGCAGCAGCAGCGTGTCGGTGTCGCGCGGGCACTGGCCGCGGACCCGCCGATCCTGCTGATGGACGAGCCGTTCAGCGCGGTCGACCCGGTCGTCCGGGAGGACCTGCAGAACGAGCTGCTGCGCCTGCAGGGCGAGCTGGACAAGACCATCGTGTTCGTCACCCACGACATCGACGAGGCCGTGCGGATCGGCGAGAAGGTGGCGGTGTTCCGAAAGGGCGGTGTGCTGGCGCAGTACGGCACGCCCGCGGACGTGTTGCGGTATCCCGCTGACGAGTTCGTGGCGAGCTTCGTCGGCCGTGACCGCGGCTACCGTGGACTGTCCTTCCTGGAATCGGAAGGCATCAGCGTCGATCAGGTATCGACTGCGAAGCTCAATGAGCCGTACGGCGAAACGAGTTCCGACTGGGTGCTGGTGCTGGACCCGGACGAGCGCCCGTGTGGCTGGTTGCGTCCGGGGACCACCGTGGACGGTCCACTGACGCACGATTCGTTGGTAGCGGGCGGATCCCTGTACACGACGGGCACTCCGTTGCGTGGCGCGCTCGACGCGGCATTGTCGTCTCCGGCCAGTCGTGGCGTGGTCGTCGGCCAGGACGGCAAGTACGTCGGCGTGATCACCGCGCGGCAGGTGCTGGACTTGATCGAGGGCCACCCCGAAGCCGTGAGCAAGCCATGAACTGGTTGTCCCGCAACATCGACGCCGTTCTCGAGCTGACCGGGTACCACCTCGTCATCGCGCTGATGCCGGTGCTGCTCGGCTTGGTCATCTCGATCCCGTTGGGCTGGGTGGCCAACCGGTGGCCGGTGGCGCGCGCGATCCTCGTGCCGGTCGCGGGGATCATGTACACGATCCCGTCGCTGGTGCTTTTCCTTATCCTGCCGCCATTGCTGGGCACGAGAGTGCTGGACGAGATCAACGTGATCGTCGCGTTGACGATCTACACCATCGCCCTGCTCGTCCGTTCGGTCGCCGACGCGCTCGCGGCGGTTCCGCCGCACGTGATCGCCGCGGCCAACGCGATGGGATACCGGCCGGTGCGCCGGTTCTTCGGTGTGGAACTGCCGCTCGCGGTGCCGGTGCTGATCGCCGGGCTGCGTGTGGCGACGGTGTCGAACATCAGCTTGACCAGCGTCGCGGCGATCCTGGGTGTGCCGCAGCTCGGTGCGTTGTTCACCGACGGGTTCGCGGTCGAGAACTATGACGAGATTGTCGTGGCGATCGTGCTGATCTTCCTGCTCGCGATGATCTTCGACGGCCTGTTGCTGCTGATCGGGCGGTTGCTGACGCCGTGGGCCAGGGCCGGGCAAGCGGTGGAGGCGGCGAAGTGAACAGTTTCGGCAACGCCTTCAGCTGGCTGTTCGAGCCCGAGCAGTGGTCAGGACCGAGCGGGATCCCCACGCGTGTGCTCGAGCACCTCGGGTACACCGCCCTGGCCGTGTTGCTCGGGTTGGTGATCGCCCTGCCGATCGGGATGGCGATCGGCCACAGCGGCAAAGGCGGGTTCCTGGTCGGCGCGGTCAACGCGCTGCGGGCGATCCCGGAGCTCGGTCTGCTGATCCTGCTGGTGCTGCTGATGGGCATCGGCCTGCTGCCGGTGACGCTGGCCTTGGTGATCCTGGCGATTCCGCCGATCCTGGCTGGAACGTACTCCGGGATCAGGAACGTGGACCGGTCCGTTGTGGACGCCGCACGCGGGATGGGCATGAAGGAAGGCCGCATCCTGTTCAGCGTCGAGCTGCCCAACGCCTTGCCGTTGATCCTCGGCGGCATCCGTGCGGCAACGCTGCAGGTGCTCGCGACCGCGACCATCGCGGCTTACGTGTCGCTCGGTGGCCTTGGCCGGTTCGTGATCGACGGTCTGTACCTGCGCGACTTCGCCCAAACCCTCGGCGGCACGTACGTGATCGCCGTCGTCGCACTAGCACTCGAAGGGCTGCTGATTCTCGTCCAGCGGCTCGTTGTGTCCCGCGGCCTGCGCCGCAACCCGACCCGCCGCCGTGACCGCAAAGTCCGGCCGGTGGAAGTGGCAATTGAAACCGCATGAGGAGAGAACAACGATGAAGCGCACACTCGCCGGGCTGGCGACCGTCATCGCGGCGGCGCTCGCGCTCACTGCATGCGGCGGCTCATCCGACCCGCTGGCAGGCAACAACGCGACCGGCAACCCGGCACCGACCGACACGATCATCGTGGGCTCGGCCAACTTCGCCGAGAGCAGGCTGCTGGCGGAGATCTACGCACAGGCCCTGACGGCCAAGGGCGTGAAGGTGGACAAGAAGCTGGGAATCGGCAGCCGCGAGACGTACTTCCCCGGCATCCAGGACGGCTCGATCGACCTGGTCCCCGAGTACACCGGGGTCCTGCTGCAGTACCTGGACAAGAAGGCGACGGCGACCAGCTCGGACGAGGTCTACACCGAGCTGAAGAAGGTCCTCCCACAGACGTTGACCGTCCTGGACAAGGCAGCGGCCGAGGACAAGGACGCGGTCGTGATCACGAAGGAAACGGCGGCGAAGTACAACGCCAAGTCCATCGCCGACCTCGTGCCGCACGCGGGCGAGATCACTTTCGGCGGCCCGCCGGAGTTCCAGCAGCGCCCGGACGGCATCCCGGGCCTGAAGGAGCGCTACGGCCTGAACTTCAAGGGCTACAAGTCGTTGGAGCCGGGCCCGATCACGACCAAGGCCCTGCTGGACGGCGACATCCAGGCCGCGGACATCTTCACGACGGACGCCTCCATTGAGGCGAACGGGTTCGTGGTTCTCGACGACCCGAAGAACAACTTCGCGGCCCAGAACGTCATCCCGGTGATCAACGCCAAGAAGGCCAGCGACGTCGTGAAGGACACGCTGAACAAGATCTCGGCCAAGCTGGACACCAAGACCCTGCTCGACCTGAACACCAAGCTCGCCGCGCCGGACAAGCCGGACGCGTCGAAGGTCGCCCAGGACTGGCTGGCCTCAGCGGGAATCTAACGGCGCAGAACCGAAAGGGCTTGCCGGGCAGTGGTTACCCACCGCCCGGCAAGCCCTTGTCAATGCCCGGCATCCCGAGCGCCGCGGAACTGTCGTACCCCTGCGGTAACGTGAAAATTAGGGGTTCCCCCGAGGGAATTGCCGGTGCGATGAAGGCTGGCCGGGGATGGCTGGTTCAGGACTTGAAGTCGCCTGCGTGGTCCTGCGCCCATTCGCGGAACGTCTTCGCCGGGCGGCCGGTCACTTCCTCCACAGTGGACGTGATCGGCTCCGGATGGGCGAGCATCCCGGCCCATGCCCCCAATGCCTCATTGGCCACGGTGTCCGGCCATCCCGCGGCCAGCATCTCCGCCTTGGCGTCTTCCGGTGACTGCTCCTCGAACCGCAAGTCCCGGCCGATGACCTCGCCGATGATCCGGACCTGGACGATCTGCGAGACCATCGCAGGCCCGGACAACAGGTGCCTGGCGCCGATGTGATCATCCGATTCCAACGCCCGGACACCGACCGCGGCCATGTCGTACTCGTGGATCAACGGCCGCCTCATGTCGCCAAAAGGCGCTCGGACAACGCCGGACTGCTTGATCTCGTCCGCCCACTGCAGGGCGTTGCCGGCGAAACCCGTTGGTTGCAGGAAAGTCCACTCCAGGCCGGACTTCTCGATCAGCGTCTCGACTCGCGTCGCCCAGTCAGGATCACCCGCCGCCGACAGGTACACGATCCGCCGGGCTGACGAAGCGGCGATCGCGTCGATGATCGGTTCGATGCCATTGGTGTGGAAGAACGGCCACACGAAGAAAACCGAGGACACGCCGTCGAGAGCCGCGCGCACACTGTCCACATTGGTGATGTCCCCGCCGGTGCTGCGGGAGAAGCGCCGGACAGGGGCCGAGAGCTGGGACACGACCTGGCCGCCGACCTTCCCGGTCGCCCCGGTCACAAGAATCGTCATGCCTTCACCGTGCAACTTCAACCTAGGTTCAGGTCAACGCCGCCGACCCGGGTTGTCATCTCGTGCGCCACTTTCTGCACCTCGGCGGCCAGATCGGGCCACGTCTCGCCGCACTCCGGTGAGCATTCGTGCCGGAAGGTCGCGCTGATCGCGGCGATCGGCCTGCCGCCGTGGTCGAAGATCGGCGCGGCGACCGAGGCGAACCCGGCGGTGACGTACCCGTCCTCGACGGCCCAGCCTCGGCGGCGCTCGGCCGTGAGCAGCCGTCGCAACGAAGGCAAGTCGCGAGGCCCGCGGTCGGTCCGCGACACAAAGCTGTCCTTCGCCGGGAACAACGCCCTGACCTGCGCAGGAGGCAGGTGCGCGAGCATCGCCCGGCCCGACGCGGGCAGCTGGGCTGGCAACCGGACCCCAACCGAGGTCACCAGCGACTGCGGATGAGACGGCTGCTCGCGGACCACGTACAGCGTCTCGGCGCCGTGCAGGACGCCGAGATGGCCGGTATGCCCGACCCGGTCGGCGAACCGGCGCAGCAACGGCCGGGCCAGTCGCTCAAGCGGGTCCTGACGCAGATAGGCCGAGCCGACCTCGAAAGCCGTCACGCCAAGCCCGTAGCGGCGCTCCTCCGGCAGGTGGGTGACGAACCCGGCCTCGGCCAGTTCGGCGAGCAGGTGATACGTGGTCGAACGCGGTAATCCCAGCTCACGGGCCACGGTCGCGGCCGACACCGGGCCAGGACGCCCGGCGATCAGGCGCAGCACGGCAAGGCCGCGACGCAACGCGGGCACGTCCGAACTCGTCACCACACATGTCACGCTAACCCGGCTCAACAAAACCGGTCGGCCGAGCATTGGAGGCGCGTGAACTTCGAAGAGTTCGTCAGCGCCCGGCTGGACGCGTTGCTGCGGTACGCCATGGCGTTGAGCTGCGACCCGCACCTGGCACAGGACGTTGTCCAGGAGGCGCTGCTGCGCGCCCAAGTGCGGTGGTCACGCATCAGCGCGCTGGATCATCCGGCTGCCTACGTGAAGCGGATGGTGACCAACGAGTATCTGTCGTGGCGCAGACGCAGAGCAAGGCGAAGCGTCGCCATGACCCAGTTGGAGATCGTCAGCGAGACAGCCGACCCGATCAGCCAGTACGACCTACGCGACGCCATGCTCGCGCGCATCGCGCAACTGCCACGCAAACAGCGGGCCGCCGTGGTCCTGCGCTACTACGAAGGCTGCGGCGACCAGGAGATCGCCGAAATCCTGGGATGCGGCGTGACCACGGTCCGAAGTCACATCTCCCGCGCGATCAGCACGCTGCGGGTCGCCCACACGGAGCCAGTCGCATGAACGAGACCGAAGAACTGATCAAGGCGGCGCTGGCCAAACACGTCGAGCGCACCCCGCACCCCGGCCCGATCCTGACCGCGCTGAGCAGGCGCAGGCGCCGCGTCCGGCCCACCCTGATCGCGATCATCGCCGCAACGGCCGTCGCCGCGGGCATCGCGATCCCCATCGCCATCCAAAGGCCGGAAGCCTCGGCCCCGCCCGCCACCCAACAGCCGATGCCGGAGGAAGTCAGGGGCATCAAGATGCGCTACACGCTCAAGCCCTTGTCCGGGTACACCGAGAGGAACCGCACGGCCGTCACCGACGGCAGCCATCAGCTGAGGGTCTGGATGAAGGAGAACTGTTCGTCCGGCAAGCACGGCCCAGAGTGCGCATCGAGCATGAGCGTGGCCATGTACACCGCGAAGCACCCTCACTTCGCCGAAATCACCGCGCCGAAGGGAGAACGCGTCGCCGTCAACGGGACCGAGGCCTGGTTGAACGTCGATGCCGGGCAGAAGATGGCCAAGCTGAGCTGGCGGCCGGCCGAGCCGGACACCGTGCTGCTGCTGTCGTTGTTCGACCCGGCGGGGGACACCCGGCAACGAATTCTCGACCTGGCCCGCACGGTCAGCCCGGACAACACCGCGGTCGTCCAGCCGCCGTTGACGTTCCGCTGGCTGCCCGCCGAATTCACCAGGACTTCGGTGTCGGTCTCAGGCAGTTCGCCGTCGACCGCTGACGCCTGGATCGACGCGGAAACAACCGACCCGCGGGGCGGCGAGGTGACGGCCAAGATCGTGGCCGAGGCCATCGACGACCCCAGGAGCCACAACATCGCGGTCACCCTTCCGGATGGGCGCAAAGTGCAGGTCATGGCGTCCGGCAACTCGCCGATCCCGGTGGAGCAACTGCGGAAGATCGGCGACAACCTGGCCACCGAGCCCGCTCCGGACAAATCCTGGATCGGCCGATGAATGTCTGGGATACCAGACACCATCGGGCCGTCCCGGGTCGTGCGGAGGTGATCCACGCGGTGTGATGGCCCAATGGCAGAACCGGTAGCCCTGGGTCTCACCCCGATCAGCCGCGCCGACGTGGTCGCGGTCGCTCGTGATGGCGTAGGTGTTCGTCTGACCGACGAGGCCCTGCGCGCCGTTGCCCAGTCGCGCGAGCACATCGAACGACTGGCGTCACGGCCTGAACCGACCTACGGCGTGTCCACCGGCTTCGGCGCGCTCGCGGTCCGCCACATCCCGCCGGTACGGCGGACCGCGCTGCAGCACGCTGTCGTGCGTTCGCACGCGGCGGGCGCGGGGCCGGAGGTGGAGGCGGAAGTCGTCCGTGGCCTGATGTTGCTGCGGCTGCGCACGCTCGCGATGGGCCACAGTGGCGTCAAAACGTCCACCGTGGAGGCCCTCGCCGGAATGATCAACGCCGGGATCGTTCCGGTCGTCCACGAATACGGCTCGCTCGGGTGTTCCGGCGACCTCGCGCCGCTGTCCTCGATCGCGCTCGCGCTGACCGGCGAAGGCGATGTCCGGGTGGACGGCGTGCTGCGGCCGGCGGCGGACGCGTTGATCGAAGCCGGGATCACGCCGGTCAGCCTGGCCGAAAAAGAGGGCCTCGCGCTGATCAACGGTACCGACGGCATGCTCGGGATGCTGGTGATGGCCATCGCCGACCTGCGCAAACTGATGAAGATCGCCGACCTGACCGCCGCGATGAGCATCGAGGCCCTGCTCGGCACCGACCGCGTCTTCCAGGCCGAACTGCACGCCCTGCGCCCACATCCCGGCCAGGGGGAGTCCGCGCGCAGGATGGCCGAGATCCTCGCTGACTCCGAGATCGTCGCCAGCCACCGCGGCCCGGACTGCACGCGCGTGCAAGACGCGTACTCGCTGCGCTGCTCGCCGCAGGTGCACGGTGCCGCGCTGGACACCCTCACGCACGCTGAGCTCGTCGCGGACCGGGAGCTGGCGTCCGCAGTGGACAATCCGGTCGTCCTGGCCGACGGCCGCGTCGAGTCCAACGGGAACTTCCATGGCGCGCCGATCGCCTACGTACTGGACTTCCTGGCGATTCCGGTGGCTGACGTGGCCAGCATGGCCGAGCGGCGCACCGACCGGATGCTCGACGTGTCCCGTTCGCACGGGTTGCCCGCGTTCCTCGCCGACGACCCGGGTGTCGACTCCGGACACATGATCGCCCACTACACCCAGGCCGCTGTGGTCGCCGAGCTCAAGCGGCTGGCCGTGCCCGCATCGGTCGACTCGATCCCGACCAGCGCCATGCAAGAGGACCACGTCTCAATGGGCTGGGCGGCCGCCCGCAAGCTGCGCAAAGCGGTCGACGGCCTGACCACGGTCCTCGCGATCGAATTGCTCACCGCCGCACGCGCGCTTGACCTGCGTGCCCCGCTCAAGCCATCGACGGCGACCGCGGCCGCCGTCGCCGCCTTGCGTACTCGTGTTCCCGGGCCAGGGCCAGACCGGCACCTCGCGCCCGAAATCGCCGCTGCCGAAGAACTGATCCGCTCTGGAGGCATCAAGTGACCATTCGGGCTGCCACCGGCACCACCCTGACCGCGAAGAGCTGGGCCACCGAGGCCCCGCTTCGCATGCTGCACAACAACCTCGACCCGGCCGTCGCCGAGCGCCCCGAGGATCTCGTGGTCTACGGCGGCACCGGCAAAGCCGCGCGCGACTGGCCGAGCTTCCACGCCATCACCCGCGAGCTGACCGAGCTCAACCAGGACGAGACGCTGCTCGTGCAGTCCGGCCGTCCGGTCGGCGTGCTGCGGACCCACGAGTGGGCGCCGCGCGTGCTGATCGCCAACTCCAACCTCGTGCCGGACTGGGCGAGCTGGCCGGAGTTCCGCAGGCTGGAGGCCGCCGGTCTGACCATGTACGGCCAGATGACCGCGGGTTCGTGGATCTACATCGGAACCCAGGGCATCCTGCAGGGCACGTACGAGACGTTCGCGGCGATCGCCAACAAGAAGTTCGGCGGGTCGCTGCGCGGCACCCTGACCGTGACCGCGGGCCTGGGCGGGATGGGTGGCGCCCAGCCGTTGGCCGTGACCATGAACGACGGTGTCGCGCTGGTCATCGAGGTCGACCCGCACCGCGCCCAGCGTCGCCTTGAGACCCGGTACCTGGACGAGCTTGCGTCCGATTTGGACCGTGCGATCACGCGGGTCGAGACGGCCAAGCGGGAAGGACGGGCACTTTCCGTCGGTGTAGTAGGAAATGCCGCCGAGGTCCTGCCCGAGCTGCTGCGCCGGGGCGTCGACGTGGACATCGTCACCGACCAGACCTCCGCGCACGACCCGTTGATGTACCTGCCCAAGGGCGTGGCCCTCGAGGACTGGTCGGACTACGCGGCCAAGAAGCCGGACGAGTTCACCGACCGCGCCCGTGACTCGATGGCCGAGCACGTCGACGCCATGCTTGGCTTCCTCGACAAGGGCGCCGAGGTGTTCGACTACGGCAACTCCCTGCGTGGCGAGGCCAAACTCGGTGGCTGCGAACGGGCTTTCGACTTCCCCGGCTTCGTGCCCGCCTACATCCGGCCGCTGTTCTGCGAGGGCAAAGGCCCGTTCCGGTGGGCGGCGCTGTCCGGCGACCCGAAGGACATCGCAGCCACTGACCAGGCGATCCTGGAGTTGTTCCCGGAGAACGAGTCACTGGCCAGGTGGATCAAGATGGCCGGGGAACGTGTTGAGTTCCAAGGCCTTCCGGCCCGGATCTGCTGGCTGGGCTACGGCGAACGGCACCTCGCCGGACTTCGCTTCAACGAAATGGTGGCCAGCGGCGAGTTGTCCGCGCCGGTCGTCATCGGCCGTGACCACCTTGACTGCGGTTCAGTGGCTTCGCCGTACCGCGAGACCGAGGCGATGGCTGACGGTTCGGACGCGATCGCCGACTGGCCGCTGCTCAACGCCATGGTCAACACCGCGTCCGGCGCGACGTGGGTGTCCATTCACCACGGTGGCGGCGTCGGCATCGGCCGGTCCATCCACGCCGGACAGGTGACTGTCGCAGATGGAACGGACCTGTCCGCCCAGAAGATCGAGCGGGTGCTGACCAACGATCCGGGTATGGGCGTACTACGCCATGTGGACGCTGGATACGACCGTGCGGGCGAAATCGCTCAGTCACGGGGTGTGCATATCCCGATGACCCGGGCATGATCTTGCTATGAGCGCAGTGCCGACCACCACGGCGACCGAGCTGCTGGCCGCGATCAAGGACGTCGGAACCGACCCGGCGCGCGGCGGATACTCCCGGCACGGCTTCGACACCGCGGAGCTGGAACTGCGTGAGTGGTTCACCGCGGAGGCGGGCAAACGCGGCCTGGACGTCGAGGTCGACCGGAACGGCAACATCTGGGCCTGGTGGGGCGCACCAGGCCCAGACGCCCTGGTCACCGGCAGCCACCTGGATTCTGTGCCCGGCGGTGGCGCCTTCGACGGGCCGCTCGGCGTGGTGTCCAGCCTGGCCGCGGTGGACTTGTTGCGAGCCAAAGGCTTCAAGCCGAGCCGTCCGCTCGCGCTGATGGTGTTCGCCGAGGAAGAGGGCGGCCGGTTCGGCGTGCCGTGCCTCGGATCCCGGCTGCTCACCGGCGCGACCACCGCCGAGGCGGCGTTGAAGCTGAAGGACAGCGCGGGGGACACGTTCGCCGACGCCGTGAAAGCCGCCGGGCTTGACCCGGATCGGATCGGCAAGGACGAGGAAGCGCTGTCGCGGATCGGGCGCTTTGTCGAGTTGCACGTCGAGCAGGGCCGTGGGCTGATCGACATGGACGCGCCGATCGGCGTGGCCACGTCCATTCTGGCGCACGGCCGCTGGCGGTTCCGGTTCACCGGCGAGGGCAACCACGCCGGTGCCACGCCGATGGGCGCGCGGCGCGATCCGATGCTCCCGGCGTCACAGTTGATCCTTTCCGCACGTTGGGCGGCGTCCAGTGTGGACGGAGCGCGCGCAACCGTCGGCCGTCTGGTGCCCACGCCAGGCGGCACGAACGTGATCGCCTCGTCGGTTGACGTCTGGCTTGACGCGCGTGCTCCTAACGACGGCCGAACACGTTCGGTCGTTGAGCGCATCACTGCGGCGTCCAAACAGGCGGCACGGGATGAAGGTTGCGAGCTGACCGTGACCGAAGAGTCCTATGGAGACACTGTGCACTTCGACGCCGCGCTGCGGGAAGAGGTTGTCGCGGCGCTCGGCAAGGCGCCCGCGCTGCCGACCGGCGCCGGGCACGACGCCGGGATTCTGGCCGCGCACGTGCCGACCGCGATGCTGTTCGTGCGTAACCCGACTGGTGTCAGCCACGCGCCCGAGGAACATGCCGAACCCGACGACTGCGAGGCCGGTGTCGAGGCGCTCGCGAAGGTTCTCGAGAAGCTAGCTGCCGAATGAGATATTGGTGTGAACACGCCTGGCTGGACTCGTCAGGCGTGCGTTCCAGCGTTCTTGTCGAAGAAACGGACGGCCGGATTACCGCCGTCACGCCCGATTCGCCGCGCCCGCCCGATGCGCATCGGTTGACCGGCCTGGTGCTGCCGGGTTTTGCCAACGCGCATTCCCATGCGTTCCACCGCGCTCTGCGTGGCCGCACGCACGCCGATGGCGGCACGTTCTGGACGTGGCGCACGGGAATGTATGCGCTGGCAGGAAAGCTGAACCCGGACAGCTATCTGAAGCTCGCGACCGCGGTATACGCCGAGATGGCGTTGGCCGGGGTGACGTGCGTCGGCGAGTTCCATTACGTGCACCACGCGCCCGGCGGAGCTCGCTATTCCGACCCCAATGCGATGTCCGAGGCGATGCATGAGGCGGCCTCGGCGGCCGGAATTCGGGTGACCCTGCTGGATACGTGTTATCTGGCAGGCGGAATCGACCAGCCGCTTTCTCCGGAGCAATTCCGCTTCTCCGATGGCTCGGTGGATGCCTGGGCTGCACGCGTTTCCTCGCTGCGGTCCGATTCGACTTTGCTTGCGGGTGCGGCGATTCATTCGGTCCGTGCGGTACCGAGATCCGTGTTGCCTGCTTTGGTCTCCGCGTGGCCCTCTGGCCCGCTTCACGTGCACTTGTCCGAGCAGCCGGCCGAGAACGAAGCCTGTCTCGCCGCCTATGGGCTGAGTCCTACCGAACTGCTGGCCGAGGCCGGTGCGCTTTCGCCTCGTACCACAGCGGTCCATGCAACTCACTTGTCCACTAAGGACATATTGCTGCTCGGTGGGTCGGGGACGGGAGCGTGCTTCTGCCCGACCACGGAAGCCGATCTGGCCGACGGGATCGGACCGGCGCGTGAACTCGTCGACGCGGGTTCGACTTTGTCGCTGGGCAGCGATCAGCACGCGGTGATCGACCCGTTGCTGGAAGCCCGTGCCTTGGAACACGGCGAACGGCTGCGCACGGGTCAGCGCGGCCGGTTCACCCCCGCGGAGTTGTTCTCGGCTCTGACGGCGCACGCCAGCCTGGGCTGGGAGCCCGGATTCGCTGACCTGGTGGCGATTTCGTTGGACACCCCACGCACCGCGGGTTGCTTGCCTGAGCAGGCGATGCTCGTGGCCACTGGGGCAGATGTGCACACGGTCATCGCCAGTGGCAAGGTGATAGCCGAAGACGGACACCATCGCGTCGGCGACGTCGGGCGGCTGCTGGCCGAGGCGATTGAGGAGTTGTGGCGATGAGTTTGCTGCTCACCGGAATCGGCGAGCTGACCACGAACGACGACGAACTGGGCACGGTGACTGATGCGGCATTGGTGATCGACGGGGCCTCGGTGGTCTGGGCAGGGCCGGCGGCCTCGGCACCTCCGGCCGACTCCGCGGTGGATCTCGAAGGCCGTGCGGTACTGCCTGGCTGGGTCGACAGCCACACCCACCTGGTCTTCGCAGGCGACCGGACAACAGAGTTCGCCGCCCGAATGGCCGGACAACCCTACCGCGCAGGCGGAATCGCAGTCACAGTCGGGGCAACCCGCGCCGCGTCGGACGACGAACTGACCGCTGTCGTGCGGCGTCACGTCGCCGAAGCCGTATCCCAAGGCACGACCTATATCGAGACGAAGACCGGCTACGGCCTCGACGTGCCCAACGAGCTGCGCTCAGCGGTCCTGGCCTCCGCGGAGGTCGACGAAGTCACGTTCCTCGGCGCGCACCTCGTGCCACAAGGCTGGGACGCGGATTCCTATGTGGACCTTGTCTGCGGCGACATGCTGGACGCCGTGGCACCACACGTGCGCTGGATAGACGTCTTCTGCGAAACCGGAGCCTTCGACGGCCAACAATCCCGCGCAGTGCTGACAGCGGGAGCAAAACACGGGCTAGGCCTTCGCGTGCACGGCAACCAACTCGACTACGGCCCAGGCGTGCGTATCGCCGTCGAGCTGAACGCCGCATCCGTCGACCACTGCACATACCTGACGAAGTCCGACATCGACGACCTGGCCAGCTCGGAAACAGTGGCAACCCTGCTGCCCGCCTGCGACCTGTCAACCCGCCAACCCCTGCCCGACGCCCAATCCCTGCTGAACGCGGGTGCGACAGTTGCCTTGGCGTCGAATTGCAACCCAGGCTCCTCGTACACCACGTCGATGGCGTTTTGCGTTGCGACAGCGGTACTCCAGATGCGGATGAGCGTCTCCGAGGCCGTCCGCGCAGCCACCTGGGGCGGCGCCAGAGCCCTACGCCGCGAGAACGAGATCGGCATCCTGCGCCCGGGAAGCCGCGCGGACATCCACGTCCTTGACGCCCCTTCGATCACGCACCTGGCCTACCGCCCAGGCGTACCGCTGACGTATGCCGTGTGGCGCAAAGGAGAACGCGCCCGCTAATACGCCGTGTCCACCATTCCAGCACCCCGAGATGCACGTTCCAGCACCCCGAAATGCACTTTGCTGCGCCCCGAGATGCACGTTCAGTTATCCACAGACGGGAGTTGTCCACAGCCGGGCATCGCCCGGTCTAGCCAGTGTGATACCTGACCGTCCACCGTGGCCGTATGCATACGAACAATGGCCTACACGGGGCGTACCGCATGGGCCCATTGGTCGAGAAACTCGGCCGATACGAAGTCCGAGCGGAACTCAATGAAGGGCACCTGATCCACTTCGCCAAGGAGGTGCTGGTCGAGCGTTGCCGCGCGGCTGACTTCCTTACTCGCGCCGCCGCAGCGATCCTTCTGGCCGGTCCGGACGCGGTTCTCACCGGCCACACCGCAGCGCGTCTCTATGGTTGCGATGCGGCTGACGATGCACCTATACACGTCTTGCTTCCCTACAGATGTCGGTTGCGCTCCCGCGAAGGCGTGGTGGTCCACCACAGTGGATCGGTGCCTGAACAGGTCGAGGCGCTACACGGACTGCCAGTCCTGGCCCTGGAACATTCGTTGGCTGAGATGCTGTGCCGGGCGCGCCCGGCTGGTGCCTTCGCGTGTCTGGAGCAGGCGCTTGCGATGCAGGCGGACGACTCTCGGGAGAGCTTCAGAGGCCTTGTGGCGGAATGTGTTCTGGCCAGGGCCGACAAACGCGGATATCGGCGTGCGGCAACGCTTCTGGAGCTTGCGACCGGCTTGACCGAGTCCCCGGCGGAGAGCTGGTTGATGGTGAGGCTGGTCGACGCAGGCATTCCTGAGCCAGTACCTCAGTTCGTCATCGTCGGTGTGGATGGGCGTGAGCGGTACAGACTCGACTTCGCATGGCCGGAACTGCGCGTCGCGTTGGAGTACGACGGGTATGCGGCGCACGAAGGGCGTGAAGGTCAAGACCTGGAGCGAGAACAGGACCTGGTTCGGCGTGGCTGGATCGTGGTTCGTGCGACGGCGGTGGACTTGAAGGAGCCGACCAGAACTCATCGCGGAGCTTCGGCAGGCCTTCCTCCGTCGAAAGGTCGTGGTCTAAGGGATCACAGGGTGCTGGAATGTGCATTTCATTGTGTCGGTGTGGTGGACACGGGGTGTTGGAATGGTGGACACGCGTAAGGGCGCGCCCGCTGAGTGTGAGGGGCCTCAAGCGGGCGCGCGTTTTCAGAGGGTCTAGCTGACTTCGTAGGTCAAGTCCGAGTAGAAGGCGGTCAACGGGCTTGCCCACGAGGTGCCGTTGGCGACGTTGCAGCCGGTGTTGCTGCGGCTGTGCAGGGCTGTGGCCCAGCGGTTTCCGCTTGGGGCCAGCCAGTACCAGCCGCCGCCGCTGTCGCCACCGCAGGCGTCGTAACCGTCGATGCGGACCATGCCGCGGGTGCCGGCGTCACTGGTGTTGGTGACGGTGGCGCATGGGTTGCCGGCGCGAGCCGGGTTGGTGTAGCTGGCCGACAGGCATGCCACGTCGTTGACCAGGAAGAAGGACTTGCCCTTCACCGGGGCTGTCGCCGAGCCCGGTCCGATGTAGATCTTTCCACTGTTCACGCCGTCGTAGAAGGCGTTTGTGGACACGATCCGGGTCACGTCGGAAACGCCGGCGTCGATCCGCCCGCTCACCGAGCCCACCGTGCGGATGGTGGCCGTACCGTTGGACCAGACCTCGCCGATGCCGGTGCTGCAGTGGCCTGCGGTAAGGGTGATCCGCTGGTTGTTGGCGTTGCGCGCGGTGAAGCCGAGCGAGCACCAGTGCTGGCCCGTTCCGTTGCGCAGGATCAGGCCTGCGGCGAGGAAGTCGTCGCAGTTCGCACGGTCGGTGCAGGCGTCGGCCTGTACAGCGGTGTTCGGGCTGTTCACCACGGACACACCGGCCTGGCTCAGCTCTGCTCGCCGGGCGGCAGCAGGGACAGCGGCCACGACCTGGTTGGTCTTCACGTCGATGCCGACGTTGCCCGCGGCCGCCTTGGCGAGCGCGGACGTACCGTTGCGCAGCGCCTCAGCCTCGGCGTTGAGCTGGTCGAGGCTGCGGGCCACCAACGGCGTGTCGACCTTCACGCCCTTGCTCGCGCCGATCGCGGCAAGGGACTTCCCGGCCGACGCGGAGGTGACAGCGAGGTGGTAGCTGGCCGTGTACGGGTCGAACCAGCCGCCGCCGAAGCTCTTCCACTGCTTGCTGATCTCGGCCTTGAGGTCCTCACCGGCCGTCTGGGCCTGCGCCGCGGCACGCGCTTTCGCCGGCGTCAGGTCCGGGTGGGACGTCAGGTAGGCCTGGGTGATCGTCGCGACGGCATCGGTGCCCGTGTCATACGCGCCGGTCACCTTGGCCGGTGCCGCGGTCGCGGGCGCGGCGAGTACGCCGAGAATGGAAATCCCGGCCACCGCCAGAACGGCGTTTTTTCGAAACATAAATCCTCCCCTTGGGAAAAAGGCATGACAACAACGCCGACACACATGTCGGAATTCGTTGGTTTTCGAACTGGTCATCCCTGCGTCATGGACGCGGATCGGGACGGTACGTGGATTGCTCGGCGAGTGTCAACGCGGTTGAGTCCACAATGCAGTCCACTGCAATTGTCATCGCTTTTCAATAACGACATGTATTTCCAGCTCGCCCAATTGGGCAACGCCATGGCATCGCGTGGTGCCACGAGTGATGCCATCGACTTCAACGCGCTGACCTGGGAAAACGCGACTTGGTGTCACTATGGGGTTGCGGTGGTGCCATGATGGTGCCATAGTTAGCGCCATGGACCTCACCCCGTACGTCGAGAACCTCCGGGCCGAGCTGGCCGTCGCCGCCGAAGCCGGTGGCACGGACGCAAGGGCGCTGGCCGAGCGGCTCACCGCACCGCTCGAGTCGGCTGCAAGGTTGACCCTGATGAGTGCCCTTTCAGCCGCTGCGGAGGAGATCACCCGCGATCTGGCTCCCGGTTCGGTCGAGGTCCGGCTGCGCGGGATGGACCCCGCATTCGTGGTGGTGCCACCGGCGACGCCAGGCCCGGCCGAACCGGAGCCCGCGCCCGCCATGGCGCCGCTGGTGGACGAGGCGGCCACCGCACGGATCAACTTCCGGCTCCCTGAGCAGCTCAAACAGCGAGTCGAACAGGCTGCCAACCGCGACGGGGTGTCGATCAACACCTGGCTCGTGCGAGCCGTCGCGGCCATGGTCGACGCCGATGGTGCCACCAGGAAACGAGGCGGAACGTGGACAGGCCAGAGCTTCTCCGGCTGGGTCCGCTGACCTTGAGAACGTCATCCCATCAATTGAAAGGAAATGCTGTCATGACTGTTTTCCAGACCCCGGAACCGATCTACGCCACGCTGGAGATCGCGGCCGGCGACGCTCGGGTCTTCGCCAGCGGCCGCGCCGACACCGTGGTCCAGGTCCGGCCGCGGGATGAATCCAGCGGCAAAGATCGGGCCGCGGCCGAGAAAACGAAAGTCGAGTATTCCGACGGAAGGTTGCTGGTGATCACCCCGAAATGGCCGCTGATCGGCAAGGGCGGCTACGTCGACATCACGATCGAACTGCCCGAGGGCAGCAGGCTCACTGCCGAGAGCCAGTACGCCGAACTGCGCGGTGAAGGCACGCTCGGCGAGGTGCGCTACAAGACGGACTACGGCAGCGCCCAGTTCGAACAGACCGGCGCGCTGAACGTGGACAGCGGGTACGGCACGCTG
The DNA here is from genome assembly GCF_900176515.1 of Kibdelosporangium aridum. Lineage (GTDB taxonomy): Bacteria > Actinomycetota > Actinomycetes > Mycobacteriales > Pseudonocardiaceae > Kibdelosporangium > Kibdelosporangium aridum. The sequence goes on along the minus strand of NZ_FWXV01000002.1, from coordinate 269,936 downwards.
GTGATCGGCCAGGTGACTGGGCACGCCGAACTGCGCACGGGATCTGGTGAAGTCAAGCTCGGCCGCGTGGACGGCACCGCCAACGTCCGCAACGGCAACGGCGGCATCAGGATCGGCGAGGTCTCCGGTGACCTGGAAGTGACCGGGGGCAACGGCTCGGTCGAGATCGAGTCGGCGGCCGCGGCCTTGACCGTGACGAACTCGCACGGTGACATCCGCGTCGGCGAGGTCGTGCGCGGCACTGTTTCGCTGAGCACCACCCACGGCGGCGTGGAATTCGGTATCCGCCAGGGCTCCGCGGCTTGGCTGGAGCTCAACGCGAAGCACGGTGCGGTCCGCAACAACCTTGAGACGACCGACGGTCCCGCGCAGGACCAGGAAACCGTGCAGGTTCGTGTCCACACTGGATTTGGCAACATCACTGTTCACCGCGCTGCCTGATTTCTTTTCCTCAAGCGCCGCTTGAGCCGTTCGCCGCTCGCGTGCGCCATTTCCACCAATTCATGCCAGGGCACAGCCATGCCCTGATAACCCTGTGAGGAACCATGAAGCTCGCGATCAGCGCGACCAACCTGAGGAAGTCCTATGGCGACAAGGTGGTACTGGACGGCATCGATCTCAACGTCGCCGAAGGCACCATCTTCTCGCTGCTCGGCCCGAACGGCGCCGGCAAGACCACCACCGTGCAGATCCTCTCGACGTTGTTGGCGCCGGACAGTGGCAAAGCCGTTGTGGCAGGCCATGATCTGTCGGTCAACCCGAGCGGTGTACGCGGGTCGATCGGCGTCACCGGTCAGTTCTCCGCGGTGGACACCATGCTCACCGGCGAGGAGAACCTCTGGTTGATGGCCGACCTGCACCACCTGCCCAAAGCGGAAGGCCGCAGGCGTGCCGCGGAACTGTTGGAGCAGTTCGATCTTGTCGACGCGGCACGCAAGACGCCGATGACGTACTCCGGCGGAATGCGCCGGAGGTTGGACTTGGCGATGACCCTGGTCGGCAACCCGAGGATCATCTTCCTCGATGAGCCGACGACCGGACTGGACCCGCGCAGCAGGCGGACGATGTGGGACATCATCCGCCAACTGGTCAAGGACGGCGTGACGATTTTCCTTACCACGCAATACCTTGAGGAAGCGGATCAGCTCGCCGACCGCATCGCGGTGCTCAACGGCGGGAAACTGGTAGCCGAAGGCACGGCGGACCAGTTGAAGCGCCTCATTCCGGGCGGTCACGTCCGGCTGCAGTTCGCGGACATCCCACGCCTCGCCCACGCCGCGCACATCCTCGGCGGCGTCCGCGATGACGATTCGCTGACGTTGGACGTGCCGTCCGACGGCGGCGTGCAGTCCCTTCGGTCCGTTTTGGACAGACTGGATGCTGGCCTGGTCGAGGTCGACAGCCTGTCGGTGCACCTGCCGGACCTCGACGACGTCTTCTTCGCCCTGACCGCAAAGGAAAATGTCCGATGAGCACTGTGGCCCTCGCGATGCGTGACTCGGGCGCGATGCTGCGCCGCGACTTCACCCACTCCAAGCGCAACCTGATGATGACCATCAGCGGCATCGCCACACCGGTGTTCATGATGGTGCTGTTCGCCGGGGTGTTCGGCGGCGCGATCGGACCGCAAGGAATCGACTACATCGACTTCCTGGCGCCGGGGATCATCATCATGTCGGCAGGAACCAGTTCGGCGGCCACCGCCGTGAAGGTCTGCCAGGACATGGCGGAAGGCATCATCGACCGCTTCAGGACAATGGACATCGCCCGATCAGCAGTCCTCACCGGACAGGTCGTCGGCAGCGTGATCCGCACCGTGTTCAGTGCGGTGCTGGTCGTCGCGGTCGCACTGCTGCTGGGCTTCAGCCCGACGGCGTCGTTCGGCGAGTGGCTCGCGGTACTGGGGATCTACGTCATGCTGACGTTCGCCCTCACGTGGCTGGCTGTCGCGTTCGGACTGAAGGCGGCCACTCCGGCAGGCGCCAACAGTCTGACGCTGATCGTGCAGTTCCTGCCGTTCATCAGCAGCGCGTTCGTCAGCCCTGAGACGATGTCCGTTCCGGTCCGCTGGTTCGCCGAGAACCAACCGTTCAACCCGGCGATCGAGACCATCCGCGCGTTGCTCACCGGCGGTCCGATCGGCAACAACGCATGGCTGGCAGTCATCTGGGCTGTCGTGATCAGTGCCGTCGGCTACTTCTGGGCACGCAAGCAGTACAACCGCCCGAAGACCAAGTGAGAATCAGGGGGTAGGAGCACCTCACTGTCTATAACGGACAGTGAGGTGCTCGTTTCTGTGTCAGAGCGAGCCGTTGCGCCACGGCCCGGTGATCGCGAAGGTGATCCCAGGCGTCTGGATGTTGGCGAACAACCACTTGCCGCGAATGGTGTCGAACGTGGATCCGCACCATTCCCTGGTCGAGTAGTCACCCGGCGCGATCGCCGGCTTGCCGGGCACGCCGTCCGGGATGACGACGTTGTTGGCCGCGAAGGGGAAGATCTCGCCGTTGCGGGTCAGGCCGTGCATGAACTGCACACCACTGCCGTCCTCGCACAACACGATCCCACCGCGCGGGCTGACCGCGATGTTGTCCGGATTGGACAGAACATCCTGCCCCGGCGAGGCGAACAGCACGCGCAACCGGCCACTGCGCGGATGGAACTCGAAGACCTGGCCGAGTCCGGTCGGGCCGCCGCTGGTGGACACGATGTAGATGCGGCCGTTGCCGTACCAGGCCCCTTCGAGCCGGGAGAACGTCGCCCCACCCTTGGCGATGCCCTGATCGGTCGGCCGTGGCACGTCAGGCCCTGGGTCAGGCTCGTCGATCCGCACCCAGCTGGTCTCGTGGTAGACCGTCCCGGCCGGATCGGCTTTGGTGTTGTACGTGGCGTCGCCGATCTTGAGCATCTCCAGCACACCACCGGCTCGCAGGTTCCCGCGAACTTTGGGACGGAACCGGAACAGGCCCGCGGTGCCGTCGTCCTCGGTCTCGTAGACGTAGCCGGTTTCCGGATCGATGGCGACCGCCTCGTGCTCGAACCGGCCCATCGCCTTGAGCGGCCTCGGGTCGCCCTTGCCGGTCGCGGGCACTTCGAAGATGTAGCCGTGCTGCCGCCCGGTGGCCGGGTTGACGTCCAGCGTCTCCTCGCAGGTCAACCACGTGCCCCAAGGCGTCGGTCCGCCCGCGCAGTTGCGGACGGTGCCCGACAGGCTGGCGTAGCTGTGTTCGAACTTGCCGTCATCGGGGTCGAACACGACCGTGCTCGTACCGCCGCCTGCGTTGGGATCGTAAGCGGGGTCAGTGAATTTGCCGTTGAACCCGCCGACTTCATGGTTGCGCACGAGGTTCACGCGGCCCCTGCGCCCGGCGCGGAACGCCGCCATTCCGTCGTGCAATGACGGCGTTGGGATCCCGTCGTCCATCGGGTCACCGGTCCAGCCGTAGCTGATGTACTCGAACCCGCGGGGCAGAAGCAGTAGTGGAAGTCCAGTGGTGTGGTCACGAACCGGGGCCAACGGGCCGTAGTCCGGGCTGTGCGGGCGTCGGGTGTCCCGCTCCGGGGCGGCCATCGCTGATCTCGTCGCCAACGCGTCCAATGCGGTGGCTCCGGCCAGAACAGCAGCCCCGCCAAGTAAAGCGCGCCGACCAACTTCAGAGCGTGGTGGGTTTGTGTGCTCGGTCACAGCGCGAGACTCTTCCCGCAAACCATGGCCGTCAAGCAACACCAGGCCAACGGTTCAATGAATGTGCCCGATAACTATGTTTCCCTACTCGTCGATGTCCTCGTCGTCGCGGGCGAGGAACGTCGCGAGGCGCTCGACGGCCTCTTCATAGTCGGGGTTGGCGTCGACGAAGGCGCGGAGTTTCTCGGCGAGCCAGCCGAGGGTGACTTCCTCGTCGCCGCGGCGTTGTTCGAGCTCTTCGATTCCCCGGTCAGTGAAGTACATAGGTTCTCCATGAAACGGCTCCCGGGGCGCGTGCCCCGGGAGCCATCTTTGTCCAACTGTCAGTCCGCGAACGCCTTCTCGATCAGCTCGCGCTGCTCGACCTCGTGCACCTTCGACGAACCCACCGACGGGGCCGACATCGGGCGACGGGACACGCGCATCATGTTGCCCATGCGCTCAGGGAACTTCTCGCGCACGAACAGGCCGTAGAACGGCCACGAGCCCTGGTTGGCCGGCTCCTCCTGCACCCAGCGCACGTCGTGTGCGTTCGGGTAGCGGTCGAAGATCTGGCCCAGCTTCTTCACCGGCACCGGGTAGAGCTGCTCGACACGCACGATCGCGGTGTCGGTCACGCCGCGCTTCTCCCGCTCGGCCGCCAGCTCGTAGTAGAGCTTGCCGGACACGAACAGGATCTTCCGCACGCCCTGCGGGTCGGGCTGCGCCGGGTCGTCGAGCACCGACATGAACCGGCCGGAGGTGAAGTCCTCCACCGCGCTCACCGCGGCCTTGTTGCGCAGCATCGACTTCGGCGTGAAGACGATCAACGGACGGGTCACGCCGTCCAGTGCGTGCCTGCGCAGCAGGTGGAAGTAGTTCGCCGGGGTCGACGGGATCGCCACGGTCATCGAACCTTCCGCGCACAGCTGCAGCCAGCGCTCGATCCGGCCGGAGGTGTGGTCCGGGCCCTGGCCCTCGTGGCCGTGCGGCAGCAGCAGCACGACGTCCGACAGCTGGCCCCACTTGGCCTCGCTGGAGGCGATGAACTCGTCGATCACCGACTGGGCGCCGTTGACGAAGTCACCGAACTGGGCTTCCCACAACACCAGCGCGTCGCCGTTGGCCACCGAGTAGCCGTATTCGAAGCCGACCGCCGCGTACTCCGACAGCGCCGAGTCGTACACCAGGAACCGGCCCTGGTCCTCGCTCAGGTTCTGCAGCGGCGTGTACTCCTGGCCGGTCTTGCGGTCCACGACCACCGCGTGCCGCTGCACGAACGTGCCACGCCGGGAGTCCTGGCCCGCGAGGCGGACCATCTTGCCCTCGAGGTTCAGCGACCCGAACGCCAGCAACTCGCCGAACGCCCAGTCGATGTCGCCTTCGCGGGCCATCTTGGCGCGCCGCTCCAGCACCGGCTTGACCCTCGGGTGCGGGGTGAAGCCCTCCGGCAGGTTGATGTGCGCGTCCGCGATCGTCTCGATCACCTCACGCGCGACCGCGGTCGGAACGCGGGCGGGCACCTGCTGCTCCTCCTCGACCGACGGGCTCGGCATCGGTGGGTGCTTCTCGAGCTCGCGCACCTCGTTGAAGACGTGCTCGAGCTGCGAGGAGAAGTCGCGCAATGCCTTCTCGGCCTCGTCGACCGAGATGTCGCCGCGGCCGATCAGGGCCTCGGTGTACGTCTTACGCACGCTGCGCTTGGTGTCGATGATGTCGTACATCGCCGGCTGCGTCATCGACGGGTCGTCGCCCTCGTTGTGGCCGCGGCGGCGGTAGCACAGCATGTCGATCACGACGTCCTTGTGGAACGCCTGGCGGTAGTCCATCGCCAGCCTGGCCACCCAGTGGCAGGCCTCCGGGTCGTCGCCGTTCACGTGGAACACCGGCGCCTGGATCATCTTGGCCACGTCGGTCGCGTACTGGCTGGAGCGCGAGTGCTCCGGCGCGGTGGTGAAACCGACCTGGTTGTTGATGATCACGTGCACCGTGCCGCCGGTGCGGTAACCCCGCAGCAGCGCCAGGTTCAGCGTCTCGGCGACCACACCCTGTCCGGCGAACGCGGCGTCACCGTGCAGGGCGACCGGCAGGACGGAGAAGCCGCCCGCGTCGCCACCCTTGTTGAGGATGTCCTGCTTGGCCCGCACGATGCCCTCGAGCACCGGGTCGACCGTCTCCAGGTGCGACGGGTTCGCGGTCAGCGACACCTTGGTCTCGCCGTCGCCGAACATCCGGAAGTACTTGCCCTCGGCACCGAGGTGGTACTTCACGTCACCGGAGCCGTGTGCCTGGCCCGGGTCGAGGTTGCCCTCGAACTCACGGAAGATCTGCGAGATCGGCTTGCCGACGATGTTGGCGAGCACGTTCAGCCGGCCGCGGTGCGGCATGCCGATGACGACCTCGTCCAGCTCGTACTCGGCAGCCTTGTCCAGCACCGTGTCCAGCAGCGGGATGACGCTCTCGCCGCCCTCGAGCGAGAACCGCTTCTGGCCGACGTACTTGGTCTGCAGGAACGTCTCGAACGCCTCGGCGGCGTTGAGCTTGGACAGGATGTACTTCTGCACGGCCGCGTCGGGCTTCTCGTGCGGGATCTCGACGCGCTCCTGGATCCAGGTGCGCTCGGCCGGGTCGAGGATGTGCGTGTACTCGATGCCGACGGTCCGGCAGTACGAGTCACGCAGCACGCTCAGCACGTCCCGCAGTTTCATCCGCTCCTGGCCGGCGAAGCCGCCGACGGCGAACTCGCGGTCCAGGTCCCACAGGGTCAGGCCATGCGACAGGATGTCCAGGTCGTCGTGGCGGCGCTGGCGGTAGTTCAGCGGGTCCGTGTCGGCCATCAGGTGGCCACGGTTGCGGAACGCGTCGATCAGCTCGATGACCCGGGCGGCCTTGTCGAGCGTGCCCTCCGGGATGTCCTGCACCCAGCGGATCGGCTCGTACGGGATGCGCAGCGAAGTGAAGACGTCGTCGTAGAACTGGTCCTCACCCAGCAGCAGCTGGTGGATCCGGCGGAGGAACTCGCCGGACTCGGCACCCTGGATGATCCGGTGGTCGTAGGTGGACGTCAGCGTCATGATCTTGCTGATGCCCATCTCGACCAGGGCCTTCTCGCTGGTGCCCTGGTACTGCGCGGGGTACTCCATCGCGCCGACACCGATGATCGCGCCCTGGCCCGCGGTCAGCCGCGGCACCGAGTGGTTGGTGCCGATGGTGCCCGGGTTGGTCAGCGAGATCGTCGTGCCCGCGAAGTCCTCGGTGGTCAGGTGACCGCCGCGGGCCTTGCGGATCAGGTCCTCGTAGGCCTGCCAGAACTGCGCGAAGGTCATTTCCTCGCAACGCTTGATGGACGCGACCACCAGGTTGCGTGCGCCGTCCTTGCCCGGCAGGTCGATCGCCAGGCCGAGGTTGACGTGCTCCGGCGTGACCAGCTGCGGCTTGCCGTCGACGTTGGCGTAGTGCCGGTTCATGTTCGGGTAGTCCTTCAGCGCACGCACGAGGGCGTACCCGATCAGGTGCGTGAAGGAGATCTTGCCGCCACGGGTCCGGCGCAACCGGTTGTTGATCACGACCCGGTTGTCGAACAGCAGCTTGGCCGGAACGGCGCGTACGCTCGTGGCAGTGGGGACCGTCAGCGACTGTTCCATGTTCTTGGCGATCGCGGCGGCAGCACCGCGGATCGGCTTGCTGGTGTCACCCTCGCCCTTGGGCTCGGCCTTGGCAGCGGCGGGCTTCGCGGCCGGCTTCGTGGCTGCCGGCTTCGGTGCCTGCGTCGTCGGCTTCGGGGGTGCCGGCGACGGGGCAGTGGCTTTCGGGGCCGCGGCCTTGGGGGCGGCGGGCGCCTGGCCGTTGGTGTCGGGAGCAGGCGGCTCGATCTTGGTGACCGTCTTGGTCTGCCCGGTGGCGCTGCTGCTGGCCACGCCCTGAGTCCGCTGCTGTGTGGGCTTGTAGTCGGCGAAGAAGTCGTGCCACGCGGGGTCTACCGAAGTGGGATCCGCGAGGAACTGCTCGTACATCTCTTCGACGAGCCACTCATTCGGGCCGAACTGTGACGCAGGGCTGCTGCTGGACACGGCTGGCACTCGCCTCTATCCATCTCGTTCTCGATATTGAACACACTCGCCAACCAGGCTAGTACCCCGCTCGGGCTGTGTGTGACCCGATTGAACCTTGTGCGCATGCCGATGATGGGGTATTGCTCACTGAATCGATCAATGAATCGATTCTCTCAGGAGATTTGACGAGCCGCCAGTCGTCCGTCGAACAACGACCCAGCTGGTCTAGACCGTTCCGGCAGCCGGAACAGCCATCACCAGAGCGAACCAACCGGCACACAAGGACACCCGCGTGTCCCACCGGCGAGGGCATCGCGCGTGTCCACCGGCTCCGGCATGGTGAGTTGAACGCGAGCGGCGCACAGCGACAACCAGCCGGGCTGGGACCGAGTCGAGCAGTTTGACTCACCGTGCCGGAAAGGTGGACACGCGCCAACTCACGGACGCCGAGGGATCTCCTGGTCCCGCAAAGTGCATCTCACCGTGCCGGAAGGCGCATCTCATGGTGCCGGAGTGGTGGACACACCGTGCGGGAAAGGTGGACACGGGGTGACTGGCTAGTCCACCAGCATTCCTTCTGGGGTTTCGGTTGTTCCGAACTGCCAGAGGCGGGCGTAGAGGCCGTTGGCGTTCAGGAGTTCGGCGTGGGTGCCCTGCTCGGCGATGCGGCCGCCGTCGAGCACCACGATGCGGTCGGCGCGTGCGGCGGTGGCGAGGCGGTGGGCGACCACGAACGTTGTGCGGGATTGCGTCAGCTGTTCGCTGGCGGTCAGCACCTGCGTCTCGGTTGAGGGGTCGAGGGCTGCCGTTGCCTCGTCGAGCAGGAGGACGTCAGGCTGCGCGAGTTCGGCGCGGGCAAGGGCGACTAGCTGGCGTTGGCCCGCGGACAGGCCTTGGCCGCGTTCGCCGACCTGTTGACGGAAGCCGTCGTGCAGGGACGCCACCATCGGCAGTGCGCCCACTGAACGAGCGGCGTCCTCGATCTCCGTGCGGGAGGCGTCGGGTCGGGCGTATGCGATGTTGTGCGCGACGTCGCCGGTGAACAGGTGCGCTTCCTGCGGGACGACGCCAAGGCGCTGGCGGAACGAGGTCAGGTCGTAGTCACGCACGTCCACGCCGTCCACCAGCACCGAGCCAGACGTGACGTCGTAGAACCGGGCGACCAGTTTGACCAGCGTGGATTTGCCCGCGCCGGTCGCGCCGACGAGAGCGATCGTTTCGCCTGGTGCGACGCGTAACGTCACGTGGTCCAGAGCGGGTTCTTCGACACCGGGATAGTGGAACGACACGTCCCGCAGTTCGACCTCACCGCGAAGCCGGGTGGGCGCTGGCACTGGATCCTTGGTCGGACGCAACGAACTCGGCGTACGCAGCAGATCGCCGATCCGGCGCAGGCCGACACGGGCCTGCTGGTAGCCGTCGAACACGCCGCTGAGCTGCTGCACGGGAGCGAAGAACAGCCCAAGGTACAGCAGGAACGCCAGCAGCACACCAGGACTCAGCGAACCCTCGGCGACCCGCGTCGCGCCGACAACGAGCACGGCGGCCCTGGCCACACCGGAAAGCATGTCCACGAAAGGGAAGTACGTCGCGATGTACCGCTGCGCCCGTGCGCGGGAACGGCGGTACGCGTCACTGCGCTCGGCGAAAGCCTGAGCTGACACGCCTTCACGCGTGTACGCCTGAGCCACTCGCAGACCGGAGACGTTCTCCTGCATGTCCGCGTTCACGGCGCTGACCCGCTCGCGTGCCTCCGCGTAGGCCACAGAGGACAGCCGCTGGAAGATCACCGTCGCGACGATCACGATCGGCAGCACGGCCAAGGCCACCAGCGCCAGCGACGCGTCGGTCACCAGCAACGCGACCGTCACCGCGATCACGGTCAGCAGGCTCGCCACCGCGGTCACCAGCCCGGTCTGCAGGAACGTCGACAGCGCGTCGACGTCCGTGGTCATCCGGGTCATGATCCGGCCGGCCATCTCGCGCTCGTAGTAGTCCAACCCGAGCCGCTGCAGGTGCGCGTAACTCCGCACTCGCAACAAGAACAGCAACCGCTCGCCGACTCGCGCGGCCCACACCGTGCTCGCCGCGTTGGACAGCCAGCCGAGGCCGACCAACAGGACGCCGAGCCCAGTCGCGATCCAGAGCCCGTTTGGCGATCCGGTAACGACACCGTCGTCGATGCCGACCCGGACCAACGAAGGCAGCGCCATCGACAGCACGGCGTCCGCAATCACGAGCCCGCCTACCAGCACCAATGCCCAGCGGACCGGCCGCAGCAGCCGGCGCAACGAGAACTCGGGGTCTTCTCTGGTGGGGTCTTCGCCTGGCAGGTCCGGTTTTTCCGTCGCCGGAGGCAAGGCCTCGATCTGCGCCAACAGTTCCGGCGTCGCGGGCACCGCGGCGGCCGCGCCACCCGGGCCGCCACGTGCTCCCGCCATCCGCACGGCCGACGGTGTGGCCGTCGCGTGCTCGGTTTCCGGTGCGTCGTCCGGCCAGAGAGCTGTGGTCACGCCGTCCGAGCCGAGTTCGTCCGGCGGGCAGCAGCACTCGTCTTCGATCGCGTCGCTTTGGCTGGCAAGCAGATTGCGGTACAGCTCGCAGCGCGCGGTCAGCTCGTCGTGTGTGCCGACGTCTACTACTTTGCCGCCGTCGAGCACGGCGATCCGGTCGGCCAGCTGCAGGCTCGATCGGCGATGGGCGACCAGCAAGGTGGTCCGAGTCGCGGTGATTTCCCGCAGTGTGTCGTGGATTGCCGCCTCGGTCGCGGTGTCCACTGCGGACGTCGCGTCGTCGAGCACCAGCACACGCGGATCCGTCAGCAACGCTCGAGCCAACGCGACGCGCTGCCGTTGCCCACCCGACAATGTCAGGCCGCGTTCGCCGACGATCGTGTTGTAGCCCTCTGGCAGCTCCATGATGAATTCGTGCGCCTGCGCGGCCTTCGCAGCGGCGATCACTTCGTCTTCGCTCGCGTCGGGACGGCCGTACGCGATGTTTGCCCGGAGTGTGTCGGAAAAGAGGAATGCCTCCTCGAACACCACACCGACCGCGTGCCGCAACGACTGCAGCTTGAGCTCGCGGATGTCCACGCCGTCGACTTTGATCGCGCCTTCGTGCACGTCGTAGAACCGCGGCAGCAGCATGGAAATCGTCGATTTGCCCGATCCCGCCGTGCCGACGAGCGCCAACGTCTCGCCCGGCGCCACGTGCAACGACAAGCCGTCGAGGACCGGTTCGCTGCGCGTGTACCCGAACCGGACATCGTCAAGCGACACATCCAACGGGCCTTGGGGAACCTCGCGTGCGTCCGGCGCCTCCTTGACTTCCGGCTGCGAGTCGATCAGGTCGTACACGCGCTCGACGCCAGCCCTGGCCAGCTGCGCGTTCACGACCAAGCTCGACAAAAGCCGTGCCGGGCCGACCAAGTTGGCGACATAGCTGGTGAACGCGAGGAACGTACCCAGCGTCACCTGGCCGTTCAACGCCATCCAGCCGCCGAGCGCGAGCACGCCGACCTGGCCCATCGCGGGCAACGCGACCAATGTGGCTGACGGCCTGGACGTCAGCCCCGCGGCCCGCATCCGCTCAGCGAACAGCTTGCGCGCGGCCGTTTCCAGCCGCGAGACCTCCCGCACCTCCTGTCCGAAGCCCTTCACGACCCGCACGCCAGTGACGGTTTCCTCGACGTGCTGCGCCAGATCCGCGGCTTTCTGCTGCGCCGACCACGTCGCAGGGAAAAGCTTGCGGCGGATCCGGATGCTGACAAGCACGACCAGCGGCGCCACGACGAAAGCCACCACGGTCAGCAGCGGCGACAGCCAGATCATCGCGCCGATCGCGATGACCCCGAAGAAAAGGGTGCCGATCGACAGCGGCACCATCGACAGCAGGCCTTGCACCAGCTGGAGGTCGGTGATGGACCGGGACACGACCTGGCCGGTGCGCAACGCGTCCTGCTTGGCGCCGTCAAGCCGTTGCACCGATTGGAAAACTTGTTGCCGCAGGTCGTGCTGGACATCGAGGGCGAGCCTGCCGCCCAGGTAGCGGCGGATGAACGCGGAGCCGAACGTCAACAGCTCCAACGCGATCAGCACCGCGACGATCACGGCCAGACCGTTCGTGTGCCCGGCCACTGCGCCGTCGACGGCGATCTTGACCAAGATCGGGCCGACTGCCTGGAACCCGACTCCGATCAAGGAGGCGAGCACGGACAACAGCACGAGGCGACGGTGCTGCCAGCACGCACGGGTCAGCCGTCGGATCCAGCCAGGCGAGGTATCGGGCACTCAACCAGATTATGCGGACCCACTGACAAAACTGTGTTTTAGCAGGTCAGGTGATGTCTCGACGCCGCGCTACGAGCCAGCCCGCGAGGCCGAGCGCCACCGCGTAGGCCACGAAGATCAGCCCGCTGCCCCACCAAGGCGGTGCGTACGTCATCCCGAGGACTTCACGGATCTCGTCGCTGGCCCGCTCGAACCTTCGTGACGTGGGCAGCCCGGCGATGAACAACTCGAAGGACAAGTGCAGCGTCATGTTGCTGCCCGCGGTGTTCAGCAGGTACGGCGGGATTTCCGGGGCGTCGTTGGTCCTGAGCACCACGTTGATGATCGGCTCGACGACCAGGACGTAGACGAGCAGACCGACCACGGTGCCGACCTGGTTGCCGATCAACGCGCCGACGCCGACACCCAGCAGTGTCCACATGACCATCGCGACGACACCGGCCGCGGCCAGCGTGAACCATTCGGCGCCATCGGGGAAGTTGTTGCCCAGCAGCGCTCCGAGCGTCGCGGCGAGCATGCACACGACCCCGTAGATCGCGCCGATGGTGGAGTACGTGAACAGTTTCGCGGCCAGCACGGCACCGCGTGTCGGTCCGGTGAGGAAGCTCGTGGTGATCGTCTTGTGCCGGATCTCGCCGGTCACCGCGGTCGCGCCGAGGATCAGGCCGAACACCGACGCGAGGTTGATGCCCTGTGCGAACGCGGGCAGCGCGAACGCGGCGTTCTCGCCGGTGCCCCTGCCGAAGATGCCGAGGTTGCCCAGCAGCGCGCCGCCCCACGTGAACATCAGGCTGATCGCCGCGGCCGGGATGAGCAGCGCCCACCACAGTTTGACGGTGAAGATCTTGCGGTACTCGGCGGTGATCAAGCGGTTCATCGCTGGCCACCGTCCTGGGGTCGCTGCCATTGCTGTTGTTGTTCCCAGCCTGGCGGTGGCGGTGGTTGCAGGTACCGGGCGCCGGCGAACTGGCCGCTGGTGAGCTGGAAGAAGATCCGTTCGAGGTCGGCGTGCTGCGACTGCATGCCGTAGATCGCCACCCCGGCCGCGAGCGCGACGTCACCGACCTGCTCTGGCTCGACTCCGGTCACCGCGAGCATCCCTTCCGGCAGGTGCTCGATGCTCGTGTGCCCGGCCTCCTGCAACGCCGTGATCAGCCGCTGCGGATCGGACGGTCGCACGGTCACCCTGCCCTGCTGGGATTTGCGCAGCTGCTCAAGCGGGCCGTAATACATAGCCTGGCCACGGCTGAGGATCACGACCTGCTCCACGGTCTGCTCGATCTCGGCGAGCTGGTGGCTGGAGACCAGGACGGTACGGCCAGTGCGGGCGAAGTTCTGCATGAACGTGCGCAGCCACACGATGCCCTCGGGGTCGAGGCCGTTGGCGGGTTCGTCGAGCACAAGAACCTGCGGATCACCCAGCAGCGCGGTCGCCAGCGCGAGCCTCTGCCGCATGCCCATGGAGAATCCGCCCGCGCCGCGGTCAGCCGCCTCAGCCAGCCCGACGAGGTGCAGGACTTCCTCGACGCGCTGATCGGGCGCCCCGATCGCGGCCGCGTAGACAAGCAGGTGGTTACGTGCGGTCCGGTTCGGGTGGAAACTCTGCGCCTCGAGCACGGCGCCGACGACCCGTCCGGGGTTGCCGAGGTTGTGGAACGGCTGCCCGTTGATCGTGGCGTGTCCGGCTGTCGGCGTGACGAGACCGAGCAACATTCGCAGCGTGGTGGTCTTGCCGGCGCCGTTCGGCCCGAGGAACCCGGTCACCGAGCCGGGCTCGACCGTGAAGCTGAGGTTCTGGACGGCGACAACTGGGCCGAACGTCTTGGTCAGGTTCTGGACTACGACCCGCCCGCTTCCGTCGTGCACGCGTGTCCTCCCACTCGACTGGTGGGCGACATCCTGCCGCATGCGACGTGATCAGGCGCGCGGGACCGGCGGGATCTCCATGGTCTGCTCGGCAAGGGTCTCGGGGTGCCGGGATTTGCGCAGCGCGCGGCGCACCGAGTTGCGTAGCGGACGGCGGCGCTCGCGGTGCGGATGCCCTTCGCCGATCAGGTGCTCGTGCGCCATCCGCCAGACCTGGCAAGGCCACTTCTTGCCGCGCCAGCCGCGCGGGCAGGCGTTGCACCGGCGGTCAGGGCCTGGCTGGTGCACGGTGAGCAACAGCCGCCAGCCGTCGGCGAGCCTGCTGATCTCCGAGCGGGCCAAGGGAAGCAGGGTGCCCGGGTCGCCTTGTTCGGCGACTTGGTCGAGCAGGTCCAGCCGGCGCAGCACGGCGGCCCGCAGCACGTCGTCCAGCGGATGGCTCATTCGCTCGTCCGTCCTGCCGCTTGGTCAAGGGCTTGCCGGAGTCTCCGGGTCTGCTGAGCGGACAGCACGGCTGACGCGCCGGGCGGCGGTACCAGCACAACCCTGCCGCGGTCCACGATCACCGTCAGCGCCCGGTCCCGGCCGAACGGGTCGCGGCACTGGACGTCCCATCGCGGCTCAGCCACGAAAGCCTCGACTTCTCACCCACATTCCATCGACACGTCACGAGCCAGACTGAAGCCCGCGACCGGATGGGGATGCCGGTTCTTGCAATCGACGTGCGTTGGTACACCAGCAGGCCAGAGGATGGCCGCAAAGAGAAACAAGACAAGAAGAGGGACAAACAAGAAGGGCCAAGGCTGGTCCAAGCGCTAAGCACCAGTGCTGGAAGGTGCGGAGCACGCACCGTGGGGGCTGGGGGCTCGGCCCCAGAAATTACGACGAACGCCTGCCCGGCGAAGGTTGCGCAGCAACCGAGCGGGGAGGCGGGAGACTAAAGGACGATCCGCTCAACCAGCCTGGGGGTCACCGGGAGCGGATCGTCAGGTACAGCTTAGGCAATATTCTCGTTGCGCGCTGCATCGGGGTCGTCGGAACTTTTTGACACACCCTCGTTACCAGTGGTTAATAGGCAATATGCCCTGGTAAACGTGACCGAAGTCTCAAACGATCTTGGTCAACGGGGTGTGCTCAAGATCGTGCGCGACCGCCACGGGGCCGTTCGTCAGCGAGCCGCCGTGCATGTTCAGGCCCAGTGCGAGCGACTGGTCGTCGCGCAGCGCGGTGTGCCATCCCTTGTCGGCGAGGGCGACGGCGTACGGCAGCGTGACGTTCGTCAGCGCGTAGGTCGAGGTCCGCGGCACGGCGCCCGGCATGTTCGCCACGCAGTAGAAGACCGACTGGTGGACCTGGTAGGTCGGGTCGGCGTGGGTGGTCGGCCGGGAGTCGGCGAAGCAGCCGCCCTGGTCGATGGAGATGTCCACCAGCACCGAGCCCGGCTTCATCCGCTCGACCAGTTCGTTGCTGACCAGCTTCGGGGCCTTCGCGCCCGGCACGAGCACCGCGCCGATCACCAGGTCGGCCTCGAGCACGGCCTGCTCAAGGG
Source organism: Kibdelosporangium aridum (assembly GCF_900176515.1). Taxonomy (GTDB): domain Bacteria; phylum Actinomycetota; class Actinomycetes; order Mycobacteriales; family Pseudonocardiaceae; genus Kibdelosporangium; species Kibdelosporangium aridum. The sequence goes on along the minus strand of NZ_FWXV01000002.1, from coordinate 254,516 downwards.
TGAGGCGGTTGGACGTGACCGTGCGGATGCGGCCGTTGAAGTCCACGTCGATCTGACGCAGCCGGTCCACGTTCGTGTCCAGGATTTCCACGTCAGCGCCCATGCCCTGGGCGATCCGGGCGGCGTTGACGCCCGCGACGCCGCCACCGATCACGACAACCCGCGCGGGATGCACGCCGGGCACGCCACCGGGCAGCACACCACGCCCACCGGAGGGACGCATCAGGGAGTACGCGCCGACCTGCGGAGCAAGGCGGCCGGCGACCTCGGACATCGGGGCGAGCAGCGGGAGGGTGCCGTTCGGGGTCTGCACGGTCTCGTACGCGATGGCCGTCGTGCCCGCGGCGAGCAGCGCGTCGGTCAGCGGCTTGTCTGCAGCGAGGTGCAAATAGGTGAAGAGGACCTGGTCCTTGCGCAGGTACTGGTACTCCGAGGCGATCGGCTCCTTGACCTTCATGACCATCTCGCCCTCGGTCCACACCTCTTCGGCGGTGCCCAGGATCTTCGCGCCCGCGGCGAGGAACTCCTCATCCGGGATGGCCGAGCCGGCGCCCGCGTCGGCCTCGACGTACACGTCGTGCCCTCGTGAAGTGAGTTCGTGGGCGCCTGCGGGGGTGAGGGCTACCCGATACTCGTGGTTCTTGACTTCGCGTGGGACTGCGATCTTCACGGCGTGCTCCTCCATCCGGGTGTCTAATCCCACGATGCGGCACACATTCCGCGGTGTCATCGTGTCGAGAGCACTAGTCCAACCGCAGGAGTTTGTTTCGAGAGCACAGTCGCTAGGCCCAACGGGTTGTGGCGAGCTGGACGGTCACCGCGAGCCGGATGTCCGGATCGTCCAAGTTCAGGCCGGTCAGCTCGATCAGGCGGGTCATCCGGTACCGAAGCGTGTTGGCGTGGATCCGCAGGGCCCGAGCAGCGGCTTTCGGATCGCCGGGGTGCCGTAGCCATTCGTACAACGTGTCGACGTACACGGACCCGGACTGCTCGTCGTGGGCTCGCAAGATCGCCAGCGGCCCCAGGTCCGCGGCGCCCGTCGACCCCGCCGCGGCAGCAACCCTATGCAAGGCGACAACTGGCCACGCGTCGTCGTACGTCGCCACGGGACCGTCAACCAACCGGGCTCGTAGGAGGCTGAGCGCTTCCTCGGCCTGCGCCCGTGACTCGGTGAGCGTGGTGATCTCCGCGGGTGAACCCACCCCCACGAGTGCCCCGGACTCGGTCCGCAGGGCCTCGCTCAGCCCTGGCCACCCCGCTTGGTCCGGCACGATCGCGTACAAGATCCCGTGCAGCTCGGTGACCGCGGGCTGACGTCCCACTCCGGCGGTGATCCGTTCCCACAGCGCGAGCCGCAGGCCCTCGGCGTCCAGGGCGTCCGTGGTCGCCACGTCGATCGCGACGACCCGGTGCGGTTCCTCGTCGAGGTCCAGCTCGGCCGCGGCCAGCCGGACGCTTCCCTTGCCCTGCAAGACGGTTCGCACGAGCTCGGCGGACCGGCGGCGTTCCGCGTCGGCCAGCGCCCGGCGTCGCAGCAGGTGCAGGGCCACGACGGGAGCCGTGTCCGCGAACGCGGCAGCTCGCTCGTCGGACACCGGGCCAGGCACGACCGCCCACATCGAACCGAGCAGCTCACCGCCCATCCGGATCGGCACGATCAGCCGCGGCAGCGTCCCATCCCGTTGAGCGGGAACGAAAATCGTCGTACGACCCCGGCTGAGGTCGCGGAACACGCCGCGCGAGCGGAACCGGGCCAGCACGTCGTCGGGGACACGGCGGCCCATGATCGTCGACACGCGGGCGGGGTCGGTCCGGTCCTGGCGAGCCGAGTACGCCAGCACGCGGGAGTTGGCGTCTTCGATGGTCACGGGTGCGTCCACGACCGCGGCGGCCGCGTCCGCGAGCCGGAACAGGTCGCCGAGGCCCTGGTTGCCTGGTTCGGTGGCGTGCTCGTCGTCCGCAGCGGCGTCAAGAACGGTGCGCAGCAGCCAGACCAATTGGGCCCACGCGGTCGCGTTGTGCACTTCGACGACGGCCGTTCCAGTGTCCCGCGCAGCCGTGAGGACGCCCGCTGAGCTCGCAAGCGGCGGCTTCAGCAATACGGCCGCAGCGCCGTGGGCTCCGCAGTATTCGACGAGCTCAGCGGCCTTGCCCGCGGTGTTCACCGTGACGCCGAGGACGAGGTCGCCGTCGGCCACGTGGGTGCGTCTGCCGAGCTCAGCGATCACCACGTCGGTGACGCCCCGGTCGCCCGGCAACACGGTGCGCAGGAGGGTCGGGCCGACCCGGTCGACCACCCCTTGCACCGTGATCATCGGTTCCTCCCGTCTTTGGGCTCCAGTGTGGGCCTTTTGCCGGGAAAGTTGCTCCTCGCGACACGCAACCTTTAACAGTGTTGCGTCGTCTTTCGGTCAGAGGGTTTAGTAACGCACACCCTGGGGTACTGCGTAAGCGGTTCACAGCACAGGGTGACCGTCTGGGGCTCGCACACCCGGCCTGCCGGGTATTCGAGCGGTGGTGTGGTCGTCATCGGGGGCGGCCACACCACCGCACCTAAGCGCCTTACACCTCTTCAGGTGAATTCCGGAGTACCTCATCGAGTGAGATCTCGTCGCGGCTCGAGCAGAGCGCCCACCGGTGGCCGAACGGGTCGCGCACGATGCCGTAGCGCTCGCCCCAGAACATCTCCTGGACGGGCATCTCGACCGTGGCCCCGGCGAAGATCGCCCGCCGGGCGAGGTCGTCGACGTCCTCGACTTCGAGCAGCAGCATCACCGGGGAGTCGCCGATGGTCTGCGGGCTCAACGCGCCCAGCTGTGGTGTCTCCTCGCTCAGCACGAGCCTGCCGCCGCCGATCGCCAGGTCGACGAACAGCAGTGTGCCGTCGGGCAGGCGGTTGACGAACACCTCCACCGCGCCGAACGCCCGGCGGTAGAACTCGATCGCGGCGGGGACGTCCCGGACGAACACGTGCGGCGTCAGGCTGATCGCACGGCTGGGCTTCATGCCGACCTCCGCCTGCCGAGCAGGCCGGCGTCCGAGGCGACGGCCACGAGACGGGAAAGCAGTTCGGCTTCGCGGGCGGCCGCGGTCCGGCCGAGGTCGGTCAGCTCGTAGTACCGACGGCGCGCGTCGTGGGGATCCGGGCTCTCACTGGCCACTTCGACGACCAGGTCGTCGGCGACGAGCCGTTGCAGCGTGCGGTAGAGCGTGCCGGGGCCGAGCCGGACTGTTCCGTCGGAGATCTCCTCCACGAAGCGCATGACCGCGTAGCCGTGCGCCGCGCCGCCGGCCAGCGCCAGCAGCACCTGGAACCCGGCCGGGGTCAGCGGTGGGGTGTTGCGGTCCGCCATGTCCGGAGTATACAGTCCATCTTCGTTGTATCCATGTTGGTTATATCCAGGAGTGATAGACGTGATCCGTGGTGTCAACCAAGTGGTGCTCTATGTCGAAGACCAGCAACGCGCCAAGCAGTTCTGGACCGAGAAGATGGGTTTCGCGCTCGCCGAGGATTCGCCGTACGGTGAGGACGGGCGGTGGATCGCGGTCGCGTCACCCGACGGCAACATGCGAATGGTGTTGTCCCCGCGCGAACCGGGCGCCCAAGCGCCTGAAGCGCCGGAAAACCTGCCGAATTCGAACATCATGTTCTACAGCGACGACGTCCAGCGCACGTACGGGGAATTGACCGCCAAGGGCGTCAAATTCCTGGCCGCGCCAAGCAAAATGTTCTTCGGCTGGTGGTCGATGTTCGAGGACGGCGAGGGCAACCGCTACGCGTTGGGCGAACAATGGGGTACGAATAATCCGTTGTAGCGCACGGAAAACCGCGAGATCATATCGGGGTGTCCAAGCAGCAGCTGCATGTCGTCAAGACGGTCACCGCGCAAGAGCCGGTGACCGTTCTGCCGACGCGCGTTTCACTCAACTCGGGTGACACCTCGTTCGATGTCTTGGACGCGTTGTTCATCAGCCTTTACACCACAGGTGAGCACACGGCGTCCCATAGCGCGAGGATCGATCCCGTCAAGGAGGAAGCGACTTTCCTGCCTTCCGGGGCCTCGGTCTTGCGGGAAGCCCGGAGCGACAACCGCAAATCAGTGCTCGCCAGCGGCGAAGGCTGGATGTTGTTGTCCCACCGTTGGGATGACAGCGTTACCGTGAGCGTCACCGCTGTTTCCGATGAGCTCGCCGAAAAGGTGCTCGCCGAAGCGATCGACGGTGTGAAAGCGGAGCCGACGGACGACATGGAAGTCGTCACGATGGGGTTCTGGTACATGGGAGAGCGCGGCCCGCACCGTCGTACCCGCGACATCGCGGCGCCGAACTGGCCGGACATCCGCCGCAACTACCCGCAGAACGTCGGTACGGCGTTCGACAAGCTGATGGCGACCAAATTGGACGAACTCAACGGCCGGTTGCTGCTGTTGCACGGTCCGCCGGGCACGGGCAAGACCACCGCGCTGCGCGCGATCGCGCAGTCGTGGCGGGAGTGGTGTGAGGTCGACTGTGTCCTTGACCCCGAGCGGTTGTTCGACAGCCCGTCGTATCTGCTGCAGGTCGCGCTGGAGGGCAACGAGGACGACGACAAGCCGTGGCGGCTGTTGTTGCTGGAGGACTGCGACGAGTTGATCCGCGGCGAGGCGAAGGCGTCGACCGGGCAGGCGTTGTCCCGGTTGCTCAACCTCACCGATGGTCTGCTCGGCCAGGGCTGCCAGACGCTCATTGGGATCACCACCAACGAGAACCTGGCGCGGCTGCACCCAGCGGTCACCCGGCCTGGCCGGTGCCTCGCCCAGATCGAGGTCGGTGCCCTGTCGCAGGCCGAGGCGAATGCCTGGCTGGACGGCAAAGCGACCGCCCCCGGTCACGGCGCGACCCTCGCGGAGCTCTACGCGCTGGTGGCGGGGGCCGCCCCGGTGACGGCCGAGGCAGCGGACGAGCACGTCGGTCTCTACCTCTGAAACCGTCCGAACAGGACAGTCGGCACGCTCAGCGCGGCGACCGCCTGCATGCCCTTGGCGTTCGGGTGCATCTGCGCGGCGGGTGAAGAGGGGAACAAACCCTCGACCCACTTGCGGTCAGCGGGCTGGCATGCATCGTGCCCATACGAGTACGGATACGGGTTGACGAAGGAAGCCTTGTGCTTCGCGGCCTGTGCGCCGAGCTCTGCGTTGAGCTTGCGTGACGTCCGGTCGAAGTACGGCACGTCACCCGCGGCGAACGGGACCTGTGGAAAGCAGGTCCCGCTCGCGGGCAGGATCCGCAAGTAGCTCACCACCACGACGTGTGCGCGGGGTGAACGCTTGCGGATCCCGTCAAGCACGGCGGAGATCTTCGGGCCGACCGCGGCGATCCTGGCCGCCAACTGGTCCGTGCCGGCGGTGTAGTGCCGTTCGCACGGGTTGCCCTTCTGGTCGTTCGACGCCAGACGGCCACAGGTGGAGACGATCTCGCCGAAACCGATGTCGTTCCCGCCGATCATCAGCGTGACGAGTTCGGTGTCGGCCTTCAACGCGTTCAGCTGCGGCGGGTTCGTCCCGCCGGAGACCTGCTGTGGCCTGGTCATGTCGACCGTCCTGGCACCACCGCAGCTGACGTCGGTGAAGTTCGGGATGCGCAGCCACTTGGCGATCAGCGAGGGATAGTTGTGGTCCGACCGGGCACACCCTGCCGGTTGCCCGACTTGTTGCGGGATCCCGGGACCGGACGCGTATGAGTCACCCAATGCCACATACGAGCGGTACAAGCCGTGCCGTGGCTGCGCTGACGCCGGCGCCACGAGCAGTCCGAGCAGCGTCACCACCAGCAGGAAGACTCGCATGCCCCACAACTTAACAAGACAACACCTGTCGCAGCACGTTCTTCAGCGTGGCTTCGTCGGCCTTCGACGTGGTCCGCCATGCCACGATCCCGTCCGGCCGGAGCAGGCTCGCGCCTTCGCGGCCGACGCCGAACCGGTCGTACTGGTCGCCCAGTGATCGGTACTGGACACCGGCGTCGATCTCGTCCCAGCCGCCGTCCGGACCCGCGAGCAACACCCAGCCGGCGCCCCAGACGTCCAGTGTGGACTCACCGGACGGCAGAACCACGTGCGGTGCGTGGAAACCCGGTTCACCGGAGAACTGGAACGGGTTCATCACCAGCGAACCGTCGTTCGGCTCCGCGATCACCGCGCTGGACGTGTGCCGCATGCCCATGATCGCCTCGAACCAGCCGACCGGCTCCGGGATGTCCGGGCCTGCCAGGTGTGGCGCCATCCGCTGGACGTAGTTGAACAACGATTCGTCCACCACCAGTTGAGCGGCGAGTTTGCGTTCCGGCTCGTAGGTGTCCAACAGGCCACTGCCCGCTTGGCCGTGCACGACCGCTGCGAGCTTCCACGCGATGTCGAAGCCGTCGCACACAGCTGCGTTCCCGCCGAGCCCGCCGGTCGGCGGCGTGACTTTGGCGGCGTCACCGACCAGGAACACGCGGCCGTCGCGCCAGCGGTCGGCGATCCGCGCCGCCATCTCCCACGGGCCTTTCCAGACGATCTCGGGCTCGAGATCCGGGATGTCCAGGCCGATCCGCATCAGCTCGGTGATCCTGGCGTCGGGGTAGTCGGCGTACGACTCGCCGTTCTCCGGGTGGTACTCGATCGAGAACAGGTGCCTGCCCCGGACGCTCGTGTTGACGTACGCACCGGTGAAAGCGGGGTTCTGCAAGTAGTAGAGACCCTGGATGTCCTCCGGCAGCACCTCGGTCAGGTCGGCGTCGAACACGACACCGATGTGGTTGGCCAGCCCACCGAAACCGGATCGGGGGATGCCCAGTCTTTCCCTTACCGGGCTGCGATTTCCGTCGGCCGCGACCAGATAGGAGGCGCGGACCTCTTGTGCACGACCGGAAACGAGATCGAGCAGCTGCGCGGTGACCCCGTCAGCGTCCTGGTCGAACGACACCAGCTCGGTCGAGAACCGGACGTCGGCGCCGTGTTTCCTGGCCTGTGCCAACAGGATCGGCTCGGTCTGGTCCTGGCTCGCCGATCCCCAGCCCGCGGGCGCGAGCTGCTCGATCTCCTTGTGGAAGTCGCCGAAGTTCTCCACGATGGAGTGGATCACCCGGCCCCGCACGCTCTCCACGACCTTGATCGTGAAGTCCGACGACCAGTCGGCGATCGCGAGCACCTCGTCCGCGACGCCACCGATCCGCAGGAACTCCATGGTCCGCGGATGCTGCCCGGACGCACGCGGATGGATCGACGTGCTCTCGTGCCGCTCCACTACCAGTACATCCACCCCGCGCGTCGCGAGGAACATCGCTGTCGACAGGCCACCTAGTCCGGCTCCAACCACGATTACATCAGTCATGAGAGCATCTTAGAAACTAAGAGAGTTGGATGGCAAGACTTATTTTCCGTGAAGGTTCCAGTGGGTGGACGCTATGGTGGAGGGCGTTCAGCCGTAGCTAGCTTCTGCAGGCATGGCAAGCGAGGGCTGGTCGGTGTCGGCGGACCTGGAGGCTGGCTTGCGCGCGGCGAAGGCGAACACGTGACCGGTGGCTGGCGAGAGGGGAATCCAGCGGGGCGTCGCCGCTGGGTCCGTCTTCCACAGCCACTCGTGCTCGAGTCCGGCTTCTCGTTGCCGGATGTGCGGATCGCCTATGAGACTTGGGGATCGCCTTCGTCGCCCGCTGTTTTGATCCTGCATGCCCTGACGGGCGACAGTCATGTGGCCGGGCCGGGTGAGCCGGGGTGGTGGGACGGCCTCGTGGGCCCCGGCAAGGCCGTGGACACGAACCAGTACTTCGTTGTGGTCCCGAATGTGCTCGGCGGGTGCCAGGGGAGTACCGGGCCTTCGTCCTTGGCTCCGGACGGGAAGGTTTGGGGCAGCAGGTTTCCGTCGTTGACCGTGCGGGACCAGGTTGCCGCCGAGGCGCTTTTCGCTGACGCTCTGGGGATTTCTTCGTGGGCCGCGGTGCTTGGCGGGTCCATGGGCGGGATGCGGGCGCTTGAGTGGGCCGTGATGTTTCCCTCGCGGGTGGCCACTTTGTTGTTGCTCGCGTGTCCCGCGGCCGCTTCCGCTGACCAGATTGCTTGGGCCGCGCCGCAGTTGCGTGCGATCCGGGCAGATCCCGGCTGGCAGGGCGGCGACTACCACGGCTCGGCAGGCCCTGTCGCGGGCCTCGGAATCGCGCGGCAGATCGCACACATCACGTATCGCAGCGAGCCGGAACTAGCGGCACGTTTCGGCCGTTCGCCACAGGGCGACGGCCGATTCGCTGTCGAGTCCTACTTGGACCACCACGCGGCCAAACTGGTCCGGCGGTTCGACGCAGGCAGTTATGTGGTGCTCACGGAGGCGATGAATTCACACGACGTCGGCAGGGGTCGTGGCGGGATTTCGGCGGCTTTGAACCGGGTTCAGGCAAGGACCGTTGTCGCTGGGATCGACAGTGATCGGTTGTACCCGTTGTCTCAGCAGGCCGAGTTGGCTCGCGGTATTCCCGGCGCCGGTGAGGTGCGCGTGGTCAATTCGCCTTACGGACATGACGCTTTCCTGATCGAAACCGGTCAGGTGTCAGCCTTGGTGAAGGAACTGCTGACCTCCTGACCGCTCTCGACAACGCCAACCCCAATCCCAGCGCCGGGACTCAGGACAGGGCCTCGGTGATCCAGCCGGCGACCGGCAAATCCCGGCTCGTACATTCCGCGGCCAGCTTTATCGTCCAGCGCAGTGCCTGCATCATCACCATGGCCATTTCGGCCGGTGCCGCATTGGCCAGTGCGATTTCGATCTGGTCCTTCGCTGCCTCGGTGTCGCCGTGCACCTCGGCCAGCAGGGTCCGCACCGCGGTACGCACTGGTGGGTCTGCTTCGTCGATCGGGACTTCTTTGCCGTCGTCGTCGTAGACCTGCATCTTCACTGGCGCTGTCCCGCCTGAGCCCAGGGTTGCCACCATCGCGCTGCATTCGCGGAACAGCATCAGCATCAGGTCGGTGGCTTCTTCGCGGCCCCGGTCTTCGGCGAAGGCAGTCATTCGTTCGACTGCCGCCGTGTCCTCACCGGCGTGCATCGACGCCAGCGCTTGGCTGGCTGCGGCGATGATGCCTTGCGGTTGCTCGGAGTTCGGGTCCACTAGGACATCTTCCAACAGCCGGGCTGCCGCATGACAAGACCGGGCATGTGATCCGTCACCCGGTTGGATGATCTACGATTGCCGGTAACTTCAGGCCCCGTTCACTGACGGGGCCGAGCGTTCAGGGAGCACACTCTCCAAATCCCCCGGAACTCCGGCGAAATCACCTTGTCCGCGGGTCACGCCCAGTGCGTGCCACCATGCCGCGTCCTGTGACGTCGGCACGTCGACCACACTCACGGTCGCGCCCGTCTTGCGGAGGTTCTTCACCATGTCGCGAGTGACCTTCGTCAACAATGAGTCCGGTTTGCGCAGATCTGGCCGGTTCGTCACCAACGACCCGGCGAGGATCACCGACTGGATCGCCTCGTCCTCGACGAGTGCGAACTCGGTCTGGCTGCCGGTGAACTCGTGCAGTCCGGTCACAACACCGTTGTCGTGCAGCGCCTGCAGGTTCGACTGAGCTTCACCGCGGTTGGCGATGACCGCGCGGGTGTCCAGCGCGATTTCCAGCCGGGACGGCGGCAGCCCGCTCCTGGCGATCAACCGGTTGATCACCGCGGCCAGGTTGCCGTCGGACGACTGCATCTGCGTGAGGCGGAACCGCAGCATCACGTCGCCTGTGCCGTGTTCGGCGGCGTCCGCCGCCGCACGCATGGCTGCCCACGGTCCGATCGTCAGCGACATGCCCGTGCTCTCGGCCATGTCACGGCAGCGGTAGTGGCCGATCACGCCCTCAGTGGGGTGGTTCCAGCGCAGCAGCACTTCCAGCGCGACCACGCGTCCGTCAGCCAAGTCGACGACTGGTTGGTACTCACAGTCCAGTTCGCCCATTTCCCACGCGCCGGGCATGGCCGCGGTCAGTGCGAAGAGTTCCTTCTGTTCGGCGTCCTCGAGGACGTTGTGCGCTTCCCACTGGCGCTTGCCGACTGCCTTGGCGCGCCGCATCGTGGAATTCGCCGCCCGCAACAGGTCCAGCCTGCCGTGCGCCCGGCCGGTGTGCTTCGCCACGCCGATGCTCACACAGACCGCGACGCCGGTGTCGCCGATGAACGTCGGTTCGGCGAGGCGTTCGTTGATCTGGTCGATCAGGACCTGGTAGTGCGGCACGCCCGGGCTGTTCTCGATCAGGATCGCGAACTCGTCGCCGCCGACGCGGCCGATCACCGCGTTGTAGTCCGCGACGATCCCGCGCAGTTCGTTCGCGACCACCTGCAGCATCCGGTCACCGGCCAGGTGACCGAGACCGTTGTTGATCACCGAGAACGAGTCGATGCCGACGTGCAGCAGCGTGATCGACGTGTCCGGGCGCGCACCTTCCAGCACGGCGTCCAATTTGGACTGGAAGTGCTGGCGGTTGGCCACGCCGGTGAGCATGTCCCGCACGGACTGCTGCCCCAGCTGGTTCTGCAACGCCTGCAGCTCGCTGAGGTTCTCCACCATCGTGACGTGGTACGCGGGCACGCCGTTGACGTCCCGCAGTAACGAGATCACCAGGTAGACCCACGCGATGGTGCCGTCGTGGCGGACCATGCGCCTGCGTTCCCTGATCCGCGGCATGATGCCCTCGGTCACCTCGCGGTACGAGATCACCACGTCGTCGGCGTCTTCCTCCGGGAACAGCTCGCGGACGTTACGACCGGCCAGCTCGGACTCCGGGCACTCCAGGATGTGCGCCAGCGCGGAGTTGGTCTGCACGAAGTTGCCGGCCATGTCGGTCAGCGCCATACCGATCGCCGAGGCGTGGAAGACCTCTTCGAACCGCTCGGTCGCGGCGCGTTCGCGCCGTTCGGCTTCCCGCTTGGACTTCAGCAGCGCTTGCTTGATGTGCTCCTGCTGGTCCAGCGTGCGGTGCCGGATCGCGTTCGAGTAGCCCGTGGCCAGGTTGGACAGCAGGCCGACGACCTTCTCGGCCAGCCTGCGGTCGGTGCGGTTCTCCGAGTCCAGCAGCAGCGCGCCCGCCAGGATCTCCACCGTCACCTGCAGGCTCTCCGGGCCGGTGAAGTCGTTGTGCACCAACGAGGTGCCGACGGCGATCGCTGACGACGGGTCGAACAGCTCGGCGTTGAGGGCGTCCGCGAGGGTGTGCACCTGCTCGAGCAGGAACTGTTCCATCTCCTCGGCCGTCATCGGCACGTAGGCAGTCCTGCCGATCACATGCGCCCATGCCTTGGCGACCTCGGCGCGCCTGCGGGCACGCTCGGGGTCAAGCGGCACCGGTGGGGTCACCGGCCGTTGTCCTGCGGTGTCACGACGCACCTCTTGTGGTCGGGGCAACGGGTAATCCTGGGACTCTCAGTGGGTCTTGTACAGATATCGGACTGGGGCAGTCGCGGGGTTACCGCCGTCCGGGCAATCGGCACCATCGGGACGTGACAATCGAAGGATCCACGACTGCTGCACACCTCTCGGTCCGTTCTGGTGATGGCCAGGCTACTCAGCGGAGTACTCATCCGGTAGACGGGCGCACCCTCCCGGCCCATTCAGGCGAGTTGGCGCCAGCGAATGGTTGCTCACCGTAGCGTGTGTTACGCCGATCGAATGAAGCGAGGTCGGGACTCGCGACTCGTTTGGCTAAGAATCTGTTCGTTCCGCAGTCGGCCGAGTGACTCTTGACTAGCGCTTGACACCCACCCCGGCCCAGATGCCGTCCTGCTCGGGGTGCACCCCGGGCGGCGGCGTGATGTCCGGCCGCCAGTTCGACGCGGCCACCAGGCCGGGCGAGACCATCTCGAAGTCGCCGAACAGGTCGATGATCTCGCTACGGGTCCGCAGGCAGGCCGTGTTGTGCGCTTTGGCCTGCACCGCCTCGATGATCTCCTTGGCGTGCACTTTCTCGAAGTCGGCGGTGAAGTGGCTGATCGCCAGCGCGCTGCCGGGCACGACCGCGTCGCGGTAGCGGTCGAACGCGCTGTAGACGTCTATCTCCGCGGGGACGTGGTGCACGCTCGCGACCGCGAGCAGGCCGACCGGTGCGCTGAAATCGATCAACTTGAGCGTCTCGGGGTGCTTCAGGACATCGTCCGGACGAGTGAAGTCGGCCTCCACGATCGCGGCTTTTTCCACCTCGTCGAGCAACAGCCTGCTGTGCGCGATCGCGACTTCCTCGATGTCCACGTAGACCACCCGGCATTCCGGGTCGGCTTTCTGCGCGATCTCGTGCACGTTGCCGACCGTCGGGATACCGGAGCCGAGATCGAGGAACTGCCGGATCCCCGATTCGATCATGAAAAGCACGGCCCGGCGCATGAACGCCCGATTGCTCCACGCGATCTGCCGCGCGTTCGGCTGGATCTTCACCAGCTGGTCGAACACCTCGCGGTCACTGGCCAAATTGTGGCCGCCGCCCAATGCGTAGTCGTAGATCCGCGCGGGAGAAGGGCGCGCCGGATCGAGGTTCTCTGGAATCCAACCGCCGTCGCCGGTCATCGAGAAACCCTGTTCGTCTGTTTGGGTAAAGCGGCGAAAGCCTACCCCTTGTGCCCGGTCAACGCAGCGATGGCCATGTTGCGGAGCAATGCCGCCATTTGCCCGCGATCAAGGTGACGGCTGTGCGGAGTGGAGTTGATCAGGCCGAACACCGCGTGTGCCGCCGCTCGCGCGGACGGTTCGTCGACGCCGTCGACAACGTCCTGGATGGCCTGGACCCAGACTTCGACGTAGCGGCGCTGCAACGCGCGCACCCGGCGGCGGTCCGGATCGGTCAGGTTGCCGAGGTTGCGTTCCTGGACGGTGATCAGCGCCGGGTTGTCCAGTGCGAAGTCCACTTGGAAGCGAACGAGTTCGGCCAGCAGTTCGGCCGGGTCGCGGTGGCGCTGCGCGCGAGCCTGCCCGCCGTCGAGCAACACCTCGCTGATGGACGTCAGCATCTCCCCGAGCATCGCGTCCTTGCTGCGGAAATGCCGGTACAGCGCGGGGCCGGAGATGCCGACCGCGGCACCGATGTCGTCGATGCCGACACCGTGGAACCCGTGTCGTGCGAACAATTCCGCCGCTGCGGCCAGGATCTGGTCCCTGCGGCTCAGCGGTGCGGGCGTGGACACCTGTTGTGACAACACGAGAGCCATGCTAGCCCGGTGACGTTAGCGAGTACTAACACCTGACGGATACATACGGTCGGGTTAACAATTCACCAGATTCTTCCTTAACGGGCCTACCTGCGCTGATGATGAGAAGTCCCATCCCTGCCAACGAGGGACTCTTTCGCGGAGGGCTCAATGAGGCGACCGTTCCGTGTCCTGTTATGCCTCGCGGCTACCGCCGTGGGCTTGACTGTCCTGTCGGTGCCTGCCAACGCGGCAGCTGAGAACTATGTGGCACTGGGTGATTCGTACTCATCCGGTGTCGGTACCGGCGGTTCGTACAGCGGTGGCGGCTGCAAGCGCAGCTCCAACGCCTACCCGCAACTGTGGGCGAACAGCCACTCGCCTGCTTCCTTCACGTTCGCCGCGTGCTCCGGCGCGACCACGTCGGACGTGCTGAACAACCAGGTCGGCTCCCTGTCGGCGAGCACGTCACTGGTGACCATCTCGATCGGCGGCAACGACGCCGGCTTCGTCGACGTGATCACCACGTGCACGCTTGGCAGTGACTCGACGTGTGTCAACCGGGTGGAGCAAGGCAAGACGTTCGCCCGCAACACACTGCCGGCCAGATTGGACAACACGTACAACACGATCAAGCAGCGGGCGCCGTCCGCGCGGGTGATCGTGCTCGGCTATCCGAGGTTCTACAAGGTGCCGGGAACCTGCAACGTCGGGATGTCGGACACCAAGCGCTCGGCGATCAACAGCGGTGCGGACGTGCTGGCCCAGGTGACCGCGCAGCGCGCGGCCGCGGCGGGCTTCACGTTCGTCGACATCCGCAACGCGTGGACGGGGCATGAGATCTGTTCGAGCGACTGGTGGCTCAACAGCCTCACGTGGCCGGTCGACGAGTCCTACCACCCCAACCGCAACGGTCAGTCCCGCGGCTACCTGCCCGCGCTCAACGCGGTCACCGGCTGACCGGGGACAGTGTGATGAAGGGCCTCGCCACGGCGGGGCCCTTCCGCTGGACGGGCGCGTTAGTCAGCGCTAACATTGGGCCAGGAGTTAACGCTGACTAACAGGGAGCGAGATGGACGCGCCCGTGCTGCGCAGCCAGGCGGACCCGTCGGATCCGGCCTACCAGCGCTACGTCAAAGAGCACACCGAGCTCGTCGATGACCTGCGGGAACGTCTCGCCAAGGCACGCGAGGGCGGCCCGGAGAAGGCCCGCAAGCGGCACGTCGAGCGCGGCAAACTCCTGCCCCGCGACCGGGTGGACTCGCTGCTCGACCCCGGCTCGCCGTTCCTCGAACTGTCCCCCTTGGCCGCCAACGGGATGTATTCCGACGAGGCGCCCGCCGCCGGGATCATCACCGGCGTCGGCCGGGTGTCCGGCCGCGAGTGCGTCATCGTCGCCAACGACGCCACGGTCAAGGGCGGCACGTACTACCCGGTGACCGTGAAGAAGCACTTGCGCGCGCAAGAAGTCGCGCTGCACAACAACCTTCCGTGTGTGTACCTGGTCGACTCGGGTGGCGCGTTCCTGCCCAAGCAGGACGACGTCTTCCCGGACCGGGAGCACTTCGGCCGGATCTTCTACAACCAGGCGACCATGTCGGCACGGGGCATCCCGCAGATCGCCGCCGTGCTGGGGTCGTGCACCGCCGGTGGCGCGTACGTCCCGGCGATGAGCGACGAAGCGGTGATCGTGCGCAACCAGGGCACGATCTTCCTGGGCGGGCCGCCGTTGGTGAAGGCCGCGACCGGCGAGGTCGTCACGGCCGAGGAACTCGGCGGCGGTGACGTGCACTCCAGGGTCTCCGGTGTGACCGACCACTTGGCCGAGGACGACGCGCACGCGCTGCGGATCGTCCGGTCGATCGTGTCCACAGTAGGCCCGCGGGTTCCCAAGCCGTGGGACGTCGCGCCGGTCGAAGAGCCCGTCGTGGATCCGTCCGAGTTGTACGGTGTCGTGCCGACCGATTCCCGGACTCCTTATGACGTCAGAGAAGTCATCGCGCGCGTAGTCGACGGCAGCCGGTTCCGTGAGTTCAAACGTGAGTACGGCACGACATTGGTCACCGGGTTCGCGCGGATCCACGGCCACCCGGTCGGGATCATCGCCAACAACGGTGTCCTGTTCGGTGAGTCGGCGTTGAAGGGCGCGCACTTCATCGAACTGTGCGACAAGCGCCGGATCCCCTTGGTGTTCCTGCAGAACATCACCGGGTTCATGGTCGGCAAGGACTACGAGGCCGGCGGGATCGCCAAGCACGGCGCCAAGATGGTCACCGCGGTGGCGTGCGCGCGGGTGCCGAAGTTCACCGTGGTGATCGGCGGATCCTTCGGCGCGGGCAACTACTCGATGTGTGGCCGCGCGTATTCGCCGCGGTTCCTGTGGATGTGGCCCAACGCCCGGATCTCCGTGATGGGCGGTGAGCAGGCCGCGTCGGTGCTCGCGACGGTCCGCCGTGACCAGATCGAGGCAGGCGGCGGCGAATGGTCCGCCGCGGACGAGGAAGCGTTCAAGGACCCGATCCGCCAGCAGTACGAGGACCAGGGCAACCCGTACTACTCGACCGCGCGGCTGTGGGACGACGGCGTGATCGACCCCGCCGACACCAGGACCGTGCTCGGCCTGGCGCTGTCGGTGGCCGCGAACGCGGAACTCGAAGAAGTCGGCTACGGCGTTTTCCGGATGTGATGCGATGTTCCAGCGAGTCCTGATCGCCAACCGCGGCGAGATCGCCGTCCGGATCACCCGGACCCTCGCGCGGATGGGCGTGCGTTCGATCGCCGTCTACAGCGACGCGGACGCCGACGCGCGGCACGTGCTCGAAGCCGACACGGCTGTCCGGATCGGACCGGCGGCGGCGCGCGACAGCTACCTGTCGATCCCGCGGATCATCGAGGCCGCGTTGTCGACCGGCGCCGAGGCGATCCACCCCGGTTACGGCTTCCTGGCGGAGAATGTCGACTTCGCGCGGGCGTGTGCGGACGCCGGGCTGGTGTTCGTCGGCCCGCCGGTCGCCGCGATCGAGGCCATGGGCGACAAGATCCGGGCCAAGCAGACCGTGATGGCCGCGGGAGTCCCGGTCGTCCCTGGGCGGACCGAGCCGGGGATGACCGACGCGGATCTCATCGACGCGGCCGCGGAGATCGGTTTTCCGGTCTTGCTGAAGCCTTCCGCCGGTGGTGGCGGAAAGGGCATGCGCCTGGTCACGTCGGATTCCGAGCTGGCGGCGGCGATTGAGTCCGCACGCCGGGAAGCCCGTGGGTCTTTCGGCGACGACACGCTGCTGATCGAGCGTTTCGTGCAGCGGCCACGGCACATCGAGATCCAGGTGCTCGCGGATGCCCACGGCAACGTGATCCACCTGGGTGAGCGCGAATGCAGTCTGCAACGCAGGCACCAGAAGATCATCGAAGAGGCGCCCTCGCCTTTGCTCACGCCGGAAATGCGTGAGCGGATGGGTTCTTCCGCAGTCGATGCCGCTCGTGCCGTTGGTTATACGGGCGCGGGCACTGTGGAGTGCATTGTTTCCGCGGACCGGCCGGACGAGTTCTTCTTCATGGAGATGAACACCCGGCTGCAGGTGGAACACCCGGTGACCGAATTGGTGACCGGCCTTGACCTGGTCGAGTGGCAGCTTCGCGTGGCCGCGGGTGAACCGCTTGCGATGTCGTCCGTTTCGCTGAACGGGCACGCAGTCGAGGCGCGGGTTTACGCCGAGGATCCATCGCGTGATTTCCTGCCGACCGGCGGAACCGTGCTCGACGTTGTCGAGCCAGCCGATGTCCGCGTCGACTCCGGTTTGCGTGTCGGTGGCGTTGTCGGCTCGGACTACGACCCGATGCTCGCCAAGGTCATTGCCTGGGCGCCGACGCGTTCCGAAGCCTTGGGACGGTTGTCCTCGGCTTTGGCGGAAACGGCTGTGCTCGGCGTGGGCACGAACGTCGCCTATCTCCGGGAGTTGCTCGCTGACCCCGATGTCGTGGCCGGTCGGCTGGACACGCAGCTGGTTTCCCGGCGGGCGGCCTTTGTCCAGTCCACTCCGGACCACGTGTTCGCGGCGGCGGCGTTGGACGAACTGCTGGCGTTGCAGCCTTCCGGTCCGGTCGTCGACCCGTGGGACGTTCCTTCCGGCTGGCGAGTCGGCGGTGCCGCCGGATTCTCTGTCCGGCTCGATTCCGGCGACCGCCAGGTGACGGTCTGCGCCCGTGACTCTTCGGTTTCCGTTGACGGTGGTGCTTTCGTTCCGGCATCGGCCGCTGTCGACGGTTCGGTTTTGCGACTGACTTTCGACGGCCGGACGTACCGGTATCGCCGGGCGAAGTCAGGTTCGGTGTTGTGGCTGGCGTCCGACGGCTTCACGTGGGCCGTCGACGAGCATTCGCTGCTGGAGGAATCGGCGGTCTCCGGTGCCGAGGGCGGACCGGTCACCAGCCCGATGCCCGGAACTGTGCTCGTGGTCAAGGCCGCGGTCGGTGACCGAGTCGCCGCGGGAACGCCGTTGCTGGTCGTGGAAGCGATGAAGATGGAGCACACGATCGCGGCGCCGGTCGACGGCGTGCTCACCGAGCTGCATGTGCAAGCGGGCCAACAGGTCGCGCTGAACCAACCCCTCGCCCTGGTGACCCCAGAGGAGCAGACATGATCGACTTCCGGCTCGAGGAAGAGCACGAAGCCCTGAGAAAGACGGTGCAGGAGTTCGCCAGGGAGGAGATCGCGCCGGTCATCGGGGACTACTACGAGCGGTGCGAGTTCCCGTACGAGATCGTCGCGAAGATGGGCCAGATGGGGTTGTTCGGCCTGCCTTTCCCGGAATCCGTCGGGGGAATGGGCGGCGACTACTTCACCTTGTGCCTGGCCCTGGAAGAGCTGGCCAGGGTCGACTCCTCGGTCGCGATCACGCTGGAAGCGGGCGTTTCCCTCGGCGCGATGCCGATCTACCGCTTCGGCACTCCCGCGCAACAGCAAGAATGGCTGCCGTCTTTGGTGACCGGTGCGGCGCTGGGCGCTTTCGGGCTGACCGAGCCAGGCGGAGGTTCGGACGCGGGCGCGACCCGAACGACCGCCCGCCGTGACGGCGACACGTGGGTGATCAACGGAACCAAGGCATTCATCACCAACTCGGGCACGGACATCACGCGCCTGGTGACCGTGACCGCGGTGACCGGTGAGCGTGATGGCCGCAAGCAGATCTCGGCGATCATCGTGCCTTCCGGCACCCCCGGGTTCACGGTGTCGAAGAAGTACTCCAAGGTCGGCTGGAGCGCGTCGGACACCCGAGAGCTCTCTTTCGCCGATTGCGTTGTGCCCGCGTCGAACTTGCTTGGTGACGAAGGCCGCGGCTACGCCCAATTCCTGTCCACCTTGGACGAAGGCCGCGTCGCCATCTCAGCGCTTTCCGTTGGCCTCGCTCAAGGTTGCGTGGACGAGTGCGTCCGGTATGTCGGTGAACGCGAGGCCTTCGGCCACAAGATCGGGGAATACCAGGCGATCCAGTTCAAGATCGCCGACATGGAAGCCCGCACGCACGTCGCGCGGCTGGCCTACTATGACGCCGCGTCAAGGATGCTGCGCAACCAGCCCTTCAAGCGCCAAGCGGCGATCGCCAAACTGATCTCCTCGGAAGCCGCGATGGACAACGCCCGCGACGCCACCCAGATCTTCGGCGGCTACGGCTTCATGAACGAGTTCCCGGTCGGCCGCTTCTACCGCGACGCCAAGATCCTCGAAATCGGCGAAGGCACCAGCGAAGTCCAGCGCATGCTGATCGCCCGCGACCTCGGCCTCAGCCGCCCCTGGCAATAACAACCACCCCATCGTGTAGAGCCGGTGCGAACGGACCGTTCGCACCGGCTCCCCACTTGATTCCACAGCTCAACCCCTTATCCCCGGTAGACTGGCCAGGGGCCGTCCCCCCGGGAGTGGTGGGGGATGTCCTGGCGTGGGGGCCAGGGGCTTGGGGTTGTTCGGCTACCAGTCGGGGCGCAGGGGCATTCCTGAGTAGCCGTTGCTGTCGGTTTTCACGCCCAGCACTTGGTGTAGCTGGATCCAGTTGCGGACGAACCCGAGCCGCGATCCGGCCAAGTACAGCCGCCAGACCCGAGCCGTGTGCGGGCCGACTTCCTCGACGGCCTCCGTCCAGTGCTCTTCCAGATTCGCGCACCAGCCCGCCAAGGTCCGGGAGTAGTGCTCCCGCAGGTTCTCCTCGTGCCGCACTTCGAAGCCCGTGTCGTGCATCTGCGACAGGATCCGGCCTGGGCCAAGCAGTTCGCCGTCCGGGAACACGTACCGGTTGATGAAACTCCGCGTCTGCGCGTCGCGTAGGTTGTCCGGGCGGGTGATGCAGTGGTTCAGGATTCTGCCGCCCGTGCGGAGTTTGCTGTACAGCAGCTCGAAGTACGATGCCAGGTTCGCTTCGCCGATGTGTTCGGTCAGGCCGATCGAGCTGATCGCGTCGAAGTCCGTCTCCTGCACCGCCCGGTAGTCCAGGTGCCGGACTTCCGCCAGGTCGGTGAGGCCTTCCTGGGCGATGCGCTTCTGGGCCCATTCGGCCTGGTTCGCCGACAGGGTCACGCCGAGTGCCTGCACGCCGTAGTGCTTCGCCGCGTGGATCACCATGCCGCCCCACCCGCAGCCGACGTCCAGCAGGCGCATTCCGGGCCGCAGCGCCAGTTTCCGGGCGACCAGGTCGTGCTTGGCGAACTGGGCTTCTTCCAAGGTGGCGTTCTCGTGCTCGTAGACCGCGCACGTGTACGCCATCGACGGGCCGAGGACCCATTCGTAGAACTTGTTGGATACGTCGTAGTGGTGGGAAATCGCCTCCGCGTCCCGCATCATCGAGTGGCGTTCGCCCGCCAGTCGCTTTTCCTGCGCAGGCGGACGTGTCGGCCAGAGCAATCGAGCGCTTGCCAGCTTCGCCGCGAGTTTCACGCGCAGCGACGCCGGGATCTCCCGCAGTCTGATCTCCGGGATGGAGCTCAGCGCCGTGTACATGTCGCCGACGATCTCCAGCGCCCCGGTCACGTACGCCCGGACAAGGCCGAGGCTGTTGGGTGAGCTGGCGATGTGCGACAGGGCGAGCGGCGACCGCACGTCCACACGCACATCCGCGTCGGGCGTGCCCGCCCGGCTGCCGTCGTAGGCGACGAACTCGACCGGCACGTCTGGGCCGGTCACCTCATAGATGGCTTCCGCGATTCGCATCTAACTACCCCGCACGCACTTGTCGTAGAGGTCGGGCAACCGACCGTCCGGATCGAACTGGAGCTTCAGGGCGCGATACCGCTCCCCGTCGTACAACCGCCAGAAGTCCTCGCGCGAGTAGAAGGACTCCGAGTACAGCGACTTGTGCCCGCCGAGGGCGGTCACCTTCTCCTCGATCAGGCGGTTGTGATGCCCTGGCCGTTGGCCGGGACGCATCGGGACCGTCGCCCAGAACCCGACGTTCACGTACATCGTGCCGGGATCCATCGGGTACAGCGGCCATGTTTGTTTGTCCCGCAGTTTGATCGGGCACAACCAGATTGGGCTGATGCCGATGTCGCGGTGGAAGAACTCGAGGAACTCGCCGAGCCTGCTCAGCGGGATCTCCACGTCCTGGATCACCGGCTCACGATCGGGCGCGCCCTTGATCTGCCGGGCCCGCTTGGTCACGCCGTACTTGCGGTCGAGCGCGACGATTTTGCGGTAGACGTCCGAGCGCAGGTACTGCTTCGGCCAGAGCTTGCGTACCCAGGGGACCTGTGCGCCGAACGCGCGGGAGCACCAGAACCAGTCGGTGTCCCAGCGCCAGATGTAGTCCCGGGTGGTCAGCAGGTCGGCCGTGCGCTCCCGGATGGACTTGT
This sequence comes from Kibdelosporangium aridum, assembly GCF_900176515.1. Classification (GTDB taxonomy): domain Bacteria; phylum Actinomycetota; class Actinomycetes; order Mycobacteriales; family Pseudonocardiaceae; genus Kibdelosporangium; species Kibdelosporangium aridum. The sequence goes on along the minus strand of NZ_FWXV01000002.1, from coordinate 233,511 downwards.
AGAAGATCTCCTGCCCGGTGTAGTCACTCGGCCGATAAGTCGGTTTGTCGACAAAACGGCCGACGGTCAGGTACTGCTCACCGGGCGCGAACACCGTGCCGTCCAGGAAATCGGCGTCGGTGTACTCGGCGATCACCGCTGGGTCGTCGAACCGGATGTGCCGCAGTTCGACGTACGGCGCCACCGGTTCGAGCTCGATCTTCAGCCGGAGCGCGTACCCGAACGTGCCGTAGGAGTTGGGGAACCCGCGGAACAGTTCGTCGTCACGGTCCAGCCGGACGATCCGGCCGTCTCCGGTGAGGATCTCCATCTCCAGCACGGATTCGTGCGGCAGGCCATTGCGGAACGACGTGGACTCGATGCCCAGCCCGGCCACCGCACCGCCGAGCGTGATGGTCTTCAACTGGGGGACGACCAACGGCATCAAGCCGTACGGCAGCGTGGCGTCCACTAGGTCTTCGTAGGTGGTCATTCCGCCGACGTCGGCTGTCCGTGCCTCGGCGTCGACGGTCAGCACACCGGCGAACTGACTGACATCCAGTGTCCGGGTTGCCGGATCGCGGAACCGGAACAGGTTCGACGTGGACTTGGCCAGCCGGACCGGGGTCCCCTGCGGCAATGCCGCGTACTGGTCACGTAATGTCGCCGCAGCCCGCTCGTGGCCCACCAGGGCCTGTTGGTTGCCCATACCAAGCGATGCTAAGCCCGCTCGCGCCGGCCAGCATTGTGATTTTCGGACACTACTTCGCCGACTGGTACTCCTCGAAGAGGTCCGGCAAGTACGCCAGTAGCAGGTCCAGCGTAGTGAACAACCCGGCAATGGGGTCCAAACGGGCGGCCGCGTAGGCGACTTCGCAGCCTTTACGGGCGGGGACCGGGTTGCGCACATCGGTGAACCAGTCGAGGAACGGCACGCGCTGACGTGCCAGCTCCGGATGGATCAGTCCGCCGTAGACAGCCAGCAGGTCGAGCACGGCAGGCCGGTTGCGCAGCGTCCACCGGTAGAACTCGGAGTACATGAAGAATCGGCGTTCCACCGCGGACGGCTTGAGGCCGTGCGTTTTCTCGGCGACTCGCACACCGTGGTCGGTCGCTGCCTGTTCGGCTTCGCTCCACGCTTTGTCGTGAACATTGCGCACAGTCAGTTCACCCGCGCGCAAGCGCGTCAGATAATTCGCCCATTTGCGCGATCCAGGGTTGCCGAATTCGTCGTCGGACCGGCCGAGTGCGATCGCGATACCCCGCTCGATGCCTTCGACGATCCCAGCGTCCACGTAGGACACCCATGTGCCCGGCGCGCCCAGTTGGCGGTCACGGAAGAACGTGATCACGCCTTCGATGTTGCGCCACCGGTCGGTCGCCCCGAGCTCGGCGGCCGGCCCGCTCTGCATCAGCCGGACGAACTCCAGCCGGTCGGGCATGCTCATCAGGTTGATCTCGGCGAGTGTGCAGTCCAGTGCGGCCGCGCACTCGGCGGGCGTGCGCCCGGCAGCGGCCGCGTTCGTCGGGACGAGGAGTCCGGCAAGCAGAGAAAGGACAACGATCCACCCTGATCGCTTCATGTCTGTGAACTTAGAACTTCCCGAGGTGGCTCAGCAACAGCTCGGACGTTGCCGCCGCGGCTTCCTCGGGCACGTTGTGGCCCACGCCGTCCAGAACTTCCAGCCGGTAAGGCCCAGTCACCCAGTTGTGTGTCCGCGACACGCCATAGGGTGCGACGAAGGGGTCCTTGGTACTGGCGATGAACAACGTCGGCACAGCCACCTTCTGCTCGTAGCCAGTGAAGTCGTTGGCCCGGTACCAGTTCAAGGCCGCCGTCAACGCGCCCGGCTGAGAGAGGCGCTCGTAGTAGATCGCGCATTTGCGGGCAGGCACACCAGGCAGGGTGAGTGGCCCGCTCGCGAGGATCTCGTTCTCCGGGATGGGCGCGGGCCTGCGGAAGCCGTCCATGTAGACCGACGCTTGCCGCTGAGCGGGATCCACTCGCAGTGCTTCGGCGAACGCCCCAAGATGAGGCACGGAGACCGCGGTCAGCGTCCGGACGCGATGCGCGTACCTCGCCGCCGCGATCCACGCGACCGCCGCGCCCCAGTCATGCCCGACCAGGTCGAACCTGTGCCAGCCCAACGCGTCCGCGATGGCCACCACGTCGTCGGCACCGTAGTCCAGTCCATAGTTCTCGATCTCGAGCGGGCGCACGCCAGGCGAGTACCCGCGCTGATCGGGAGCGATGGCGCGGTATCCGGCCTTCGCCAAGGCGAGCAGCTGATCCTCCCACTCGATGCCGAGCTCGGGAAAACCGTGCAGCAGAAGGACTTTCCGCCCCCGTCGGGGCCCGGCGGCCACCGCGTCGAACGTGCCGGCGCAGGTGGGGATCTTCAGCGCGCTGATCCGCGGCGTCGCTTCGGCTGTGCCCGTGAAGCCGATTGACGCGACCCCAGCCGCAGCCAGGGCGAGGAAGTTCCGACGAGTATGTGGCATGGCCGTAGCCTGTCGGCTGCCAAGCGGGCGAACCATGAAGTCCGCACCCGAAACCGGGGTAGGGCTAGCCCGACAGTTCAGCCGGGGCGGCGAGGCGCAGGCAGGCCTTGGCGCGCTGCCAGCGGGCCTTGAGCTGGCTGTCGTCGGGGTACGCCCACGACCCGACGAGCAGGCCGCGGACGGTGTCCATGGCGGTGTACGCGTAATGCCGGAACTGGCTGGTGTCGGCCTGCGGGCCGAACAGGCGCCTGCCGAACTGGACGATGACCTCGCTGATCTCCGGCTCCACCTCGGCGACCAGGGCACGCAGCTCAGGGTCCGTGCGTGCCGCGAGCAGCAGTTCCGTGCTCGCGGCGAAGATCGGGCCCTGGTGGATCTCCCAGAGCAGGTCGAGGGTGTCGCCGATCGGGTCGGTCGACATCGCCAGTTCGTCCATTCGCGCGAACGCGTGCTCGGCGCGGCGGTGGGCGATGTCCCGGACCGCGGCCGTGACCAAGTCGGCTTTGGTCGGGAAGTGGTGCACCTGGGCACCGCGGGTCACGCCGGCGCGTTCGGCCACGCGGGTGGTCGTCGTGCCCGAGTATCCGTATTCGACGAGGCAATCTATCGTCGCGTCGAGCAGCCGCGCACGCATGGCCGCGCTGCGTTCTTCCTGCGTGCGGCCGGTTTTTGAGGTCCTGGTCGCCGGCATGGGACAACAATACCTGCAAGTGTGTATGTTAGTTGCACTGTCCCTCGATCCGGAGGTGCGGCGTGGCTCGTTCGCTGCAGGACAAGGTCGTAGTGGTCACGGGTGGTGCGCGCGGAATCGGCGCCGCCATGGTCAAGGCACTGGTCAGAGAGGGCGCCAAGGTCGTCATCGGCGATCTCGACCTGGCTACCGCCGAGGCGACGGCCAAACAGCTCGGCGCGATGGCGCTGCACGTGGACGTGACCGATCCCGCGGGCTTCACCAAGTTCCTCGACGAGGCCGAGAGCCGCCAGGGGCCGATCGACGTGCTGATCAACAACGCCGGGATCATGCCGCTCGGCCGGTTCGAGGACGAGGACGACGTCTCGACCATGCACCAGCTGGAGATCAACCTCCACGGCGTCATCCACGGCACCCGTGAGGCCGTCAAACGCATGCGGCCCCGTGCGACCGGCCACATCGTCAACGTGGCGTCGGCGGCGGGGAAGGCCGGTTTTCCCGGTGCGGCAACGTATTGCGCGACCAAGCACGGTGTCGTCGGTCTGACTGAAGCGGTACGCCTCGAACTGCGTGGCTCGGGCATCGAGATGACCTTGGTGATGCCCGCGATCGTGGCCACTGAACTCACCGCGGGCGTCAAGAACAACGGCATGGTCAAGACCGCCACCCCCGAGCAGGTCGCCAACGCGACCGTCGATGCCCTGAAGAACCCCAAGTTCGAGGTGTTCGTACCCAAGTCGGTCGGCACGTTCAACCGGATCGGCCGGTTGCTGCCGCGCGCCGCGGGTGAATGGATGGTCCGGAAGCTGAAAGGGGACCGGCTGCTGGCCGATGTCGACACGGCGGACCGAGTGGCATACGAATCACGTGCCGCGGCGAGCGCGCCGGCGGCCGACGAGGCCTACGGGATGAAGAAATGATCTCCGACGCGTTGGTGGCCAGGCTGTGTGACCGGGTCGCAGCCTCCACATCGGACACTTTCAGCACCGTGAACGTGTTCACCGGCGGCACATTGGCGAAGGTGCCGCGGTCCTCACCGGAAGACGTCGCCGAAGCGGTCGAGGCGGCGCGGAAAGCCCAGCAGGTGTGGGCAGGCGTCGCCGTCGCCGACCGGATCCCGGTCTTCGAACGGTTCCACGCCCTGCTGCTCAAGCACACCGAGGAGATACTGGACATCCTGCAGGCGGAAACCGGCAAGTCCCGCAAGGACGGGTTCCTGGAAGTCTCCGCTCCGCTCGTGACCGTCGGGCACTACGCCCGTAAGGCGCCGAAACTCCTTGCGCCGCAACGGCGGCAGGGCATGCTCCCCGGCTTGGTCAAGACACGGGAGCTGCGGGTGCCCAAAGGCGTCGTCGGCACCATCACGCCGTGGAACTACCCGTTCGCCTTGGCGTTCATGGACATCATCCCCGCGTTGATCGCCGGGAACGGAGTGGTCCTCAAGCCGGACACGCAGACCGCGCTCTGCACGCTGTTCGGCGTCGACCTGCTTTACCAGGCCGGTCTGCCGCAAGGCCTGCTGCAAGTGGTGATCGGTGACGGCCCGGTGGTCGGAACGGCCCTTGTGGACACTGCTGACTACATCGGTTTCACCGGTTCGACGCGAACCGGGCGGGAGATCGCGGCCCGTGCCGGACAGCGTCTCGTCGGGTACTCGCTGGAGCTAGGCGGCAAGAATCCCTTGTTGGTACTGGCGGACGCCAACGTGCACCAGGCCGCCGTCGGCGCCGTGCAGACGTGCTTCTCCAACTCGGGCCAGCTGTGCATGTCGCCCGAGCGCTTGTTTGTGCACACCGCGGTCTACGACGACTTCGTCCAGCGGTTCCTCAATGAAGTCAAGCGGATGAACCTGGCAGCGGCCTACGACTACAGCGCGGACATGGGATCGCTGACCTCCCAGCGGCAACTGGAGACCGTGATCAAGCACGTCGAGGACGCGCGGGCCAAGGGCGCCACCGTGCTGACGGGAGGCAAGGCCAGGCCGGAGCTGGGGCCGTTCTTCTACGAGCCGACCGTGCTCACCGATGTCACGCCGGAAATGCTCTGCTACGACAACGAAACCTTCGGCCCGGTCGTGTCGATCTACCGCGTTGCCGACGACACCGAGGCCGTCGAGCGTGCGAACGCCACGTCCTACGGCCTCAATGCCAGTGTCTTCAGCAAGTCCATCGCGCACGGTGAACACGTCGCCGCGCAGCTCAAAGCCGGGACTGTGCACATCAACGACGGGCACGTCGTCGGGCTCGGCAGCGCGGACGCCCCGATGGGCGGGATGAAGGACTCGGGCGTCGGGCGGCGTAACGGCGCCGAGGGCCTGTTGAAGTACACCGAGTCGCAGAACATATCGGTTCAGCGCGTTCCGTTGACCACACCACCGCGGTGGCTGCCGTTCGGCTGGTACGTCAAGAGCATGCAGGGACTTCTTCGTCTCATTCGCCGGAGCAACATCCGCTAGCTGCGAAAATAGCCAGAAGTCATAATTGCAGCATGATCGATGTTCCGGCGGCTGCGTCGAACGTGCTGGACAAGGTGTTCCGCGGTGGTGTCGCGGACCTGCGGCCCACCCCGCGCACCCTCGTGGACCACGGCCCCAACCGGTGGGTCTACCGGATGGCGGGTGACGGCACCGGCGACCCGGTCCTGCTTGTGCCGCCGTTGGCCGCGCCCGCGCTGTGTTTCGATCTGCGGCGTGGCTGCAGCCTGGCCGAGCACCTCGTGCGACAGGGCCGGTCAACGTACTTTGTGGACTACGGAACGGTCAGCTTCTCCGACCGTGGCTTGGGAATCGAGCACTGGATCGACGAGGTGCTGCCCAGGGCGATCCGTTCGGTCAGCCGGGACGCGGGTGGGCGGCCGGTGCACATCGTGGCCTGGTGCCTTGGCGGCATCCTGTCGTTGCTCACCGCCGCTGACCAGTCCGAGCTGCCGATCGCGTCGCTCACCACGGTCGCCAGCCCGATCGACTTCACCGCGATCCCGCTGGTGGCACCGGCCCGGCCGTTGATCGAGCTGACCGGTGGCTGGCTGCTGACCGCGCCCTACCGCTTGCTCGGTGGCGCGCCGCGGCAGATCGTCAGGTGGGCCTTCCAACTGACCTCAGTGGACAAGTACGTGACCAAACCCCTTGCCGTGCTAGCTCATCTGGACGACAAGGAGTTCCTCGCGCAGATCGAGGCGGTCGACCGGTTCATGGAGAACATGATCGCGTATCCCGGCCGGACGTTCGGCCAGCTGTACCACCGGTTCTTCCGTGGCAACGACCTGCACGACGGAATCGTCGACTTCGAAGGCCGGTTGATCTCCCTTGCCAAGATCGAAGTTCCGGTTCTGGTGATCGCCGGCGCGACCGACGGCATCGCACCGGAACCAGCGGTGCGCCGGTTGACGCGGTTGCTGGACAACTCGCCCGAGGTGCGGTTCGAAGTCTGTCCGGGCGGTCACCTCGGCGTGCTGACCGGTCGTGGCGCGCGGGACACCACGTGGCGAGTGATCGACTCCTTCCTGAATGATCACCTTGCTCGATGAAACATGTTTCAGTGATGGATTTGCGTGCGCCATTTGACGGATTGAATAAGGACTGAAACGCGTTCTACATTCTGCGTATGGGCGGAGTGACACGACGAAGTGTTCTTGCCGGCGCCGGGCTCGCAGCCCTGGCCGCTCCCGGACGAGCGTCGGCTGCCGTTGCCGACGAATACGACGTGGTCGTTGTGGGGTCTGGCGCGGCCGGGATGACCGCGGCGCTCACGGCCGCGAAGCGCGGCCTGCGGACCGTGGTGATCGAGAAAGCGCCGACGTTCGGCGGTTCCACGGCCCGGTCGGGCGCGGGGATCTGGCTGCCGAACAACCGCGTGATCCTCGCTGCCGGGGTGCCTGACACGCCGCAGAAGGCCGCGTCCTATCTCTCCGCTGTGGTCGGCGCGAGCGTTCCCCTTGCCCGGCAACAGGCTTTCCTGCAGTACGGCCCGCCCATGCTGGACTTCGTGATGGCCAGCAGCCCGCTGCGGTTCCGGTGGATGGAGGGCTACAGCGACTACTACCCGGAACTGCCCGGCGGCATGCCGAACGGCCGGTCGATCGAGCCCGACATGCTGGACGGCAACGTCCTCGGCGCGGAACTGGCCCAGTTGAACCCGCCGTACATCCAGACACCGCCTGGCATGGTGATCTTCGGCGCCGACTACAAGTGGGTGACGCTGGCCGCGGTCAACGCCAAGGGCTTCGCGGTCGCCGCCGAGTGTGTCGCTCGCGGGACGGCCGCCGCGGCCGCGGGAAAGAAGCCGCTGACCATGGGCCAAGCGCTTGCTGGGGGATTGCGGGCCGGTCTGCTCCAAGCGGGCGTTCCGGTACTGCTGAACACACCAATGGAGGACCTGCACGTCGAAAACGGCGCCGTTCGCGGCGTTGTCACGCCACAAGGGCTGATCCGGGCAACGAAGGCGGTGATCATCGGGTCCGGCGGGTTCGAGCACAACCCGGCGATGCGAGCCCAGTACCAGCCACAACCGGCTCAGTGGTCGGTCGGCGCGAAGGAGAACACCGGCGACGGGATCAGGGCAGGGCAACGGCTCGGTGCCGCGCTCGACCTGATGGACGACGCTTGGTGGGGCCCGGCGATTCCCTTGCCGGACCAGCCTTACTTCTGCCTGGTGGAGAGGACGTTGCCGGGCGGGCTGATGGTCGACGCGACCGGGAAGCGGTTCGTCAACGAGGCCGCGCCTTATGGAGACGTCGTGCATGTGATGTACGACAAGGGAGTCGTCCCGGCGTGGCTGATCGTCGACCAGAACTACCGCAACCGCTACCTGTTCAAGGACGTCGCCCCGGTACTGCCGTTCCCGCAGGCCTGGTTCGACTCGGGTGCGGTCGTGAAAGCGCCGACGATCGACGCGCTGGCGACTGCGATCGGTGTCCCGGCAGCGACCCTGCGGTCAACGGTCTCGCGGTTCAACGGCTTCGCCCTGGCCGGCAAGGACAGGGATTTCCGGCGCGGTGACAGTGCGTACGACCACTACTACACAGATCCAGGGGTGTTCCCGTCGTCCAGCCTCGCCTCGCTGTGGCTGCCGCCGTACTACGCCTTCAAGGTCGTCCCGGGTGATCTCGGCACCAAGGGCGGCATGAAGACCGATGCCAGGGCCCGTGTCCTGCGCGGTGACGGCTCGGTGGTCGAAGGGCTCTACGCGGCCGGGAACGCCAGCGCAGCGGTGATGGGTCGCAGCTACGCCGGTGCCGGATCGACCATCGGCCCGGCCATGACCTTCGGATACATCGCAGCGAGGGACATCACCTGATCCAGTCTCGCGTTCGAGCGTTACCTACTCTAGAGTAGCTAAGACTCGGACGCGAGGAGTTGGTGACATGGTGGACCGGCACAAGCGGGATGCGATGGGGATCGCGCTCGCCGTGCTCAACCGGATCGCTGGTGCGCGGCTCGTGCAGCGCTTCGGCCTGAACAAGCCCATTGAGCGCGGCGTTTTCCACGCGACCCGCACCGGCTTCCGCACGCTCGGTGCCGCCACGCGGTCGTTCAAGGCCGTGACGAGCGCCGGAAAACCCGCACGGCTGCCGTCCGCGCCAGAGCGTGGCCTGTTCGACCTGACGCCCGACGAAGATCAACAGATGATCCGGGACACGGTCGCGGAGTTCGCCGACGAGCAGCTGCGACCAGCGGCCGCGGCAGCCGACACCGCGTGCAAACCACCGGCCGACCTGGTCGGCACCGCCGCTGACCTGGGTATCACCATGCTCGGCGTGCCCGAGGAACTCGGTGGTGCGGGTACCGAACGGTCCACTGTGACCGGTGCCTTGATCGCCGAGGCGTTGGCACACGGTGACATGGGCTTGGCGGTCGCCTGCCTGGCGCCTTCGGCCGTGAGCAACGCGTTGGTGCTCTGGGGTGACGCGGACCAGCAAGCGACCTACCTGCCTGCCTTTGTCGGGGAGAACGTCCCGGCTGCGGCGTTGGCGGTGTTGGAGCCCCGGCCGTTGTTCGACCCGTTCGCGTTGGAGACAAAAGCGCGCCGCACACCTGACGGATACCGGCTGGACGGCGTGAAATCCCTGGTCCCGCGGGCCGCGGAGGCGGAGTTGTTCGTCATCGCGGCCGAGCTGGACGGCTCACCGGCGCTGTTCCTGCTCGAGTCGTCGGACGTGGTGATCGAGGCCGAGCCCGCCATGGGGCTGCGTGCCGCGGCGATGGGCCGTGTGGTCCTGGACAACGTCACCGTGCCGCGTTCCGCCCTGCTGGGCTCTCGCGAGAACTACGCCGACTGCATAAGGCTTTCGCGTATCGGTTGGTGTGCGTTGGCAGTCGGGACCGCGCAGGCGGTGCTGGACTACGTGATCCCGTACGTGAATGAGCGAGTCGCGTTCGGCGAACCGGTGAGCCACAGGCAAGGCGTGGCGTTCAAGGTCGCCGACATCGGCATCGAGGTCGACGGCATGCGCCTGGTGACCTACCGCGCCGCGTCGCGTGCCGAGCAGGGCCTGCCGTTCGCCCGTGAAGTCGCGCTCGCCCGGAAGCTCTGTGTTGACAAGGGAATGGCGATCGGCAGCGACGGTGTGCAGCTGCTCGGCGGGCACGGGTTCGTCAAGGAGCATCCGGTGGAGCGGTGGTATCGCGATTTGCGAGCCGTCGGCCTGATGGAAGGGGCGGTGCTGCTGTGATCAACCTGGAGATCCCCAAGAAGTTCGGGGCGCTGCTGAACCAGGCGCACCAGGCGGCCGCCGAGATCTTCCGGCCGAACTCCCGCAAGTACGACCTGGCCGAGCACACGTACCCCAAGGAGCTGGACATTTTCGCGGCCCTGCTGGACGGCGTGAACGCCTCCGGCGAAGGCGGCGGTGGCGCGTCCGGCGTGCGGCGGACCGAGAAGGGCACCGGCATCCGCAACGGCGCCAACATGTCCACAGTGCTCGGCACGATCGAGCTGTGCTGGGGCGACCTCGGGTTCCTGCTTTCCATGCCACGCCAAGGCCTTGGCAACGCGGCGATCGCGTCGGTTGCCAATGAGGAGCAGTTGGCCCGGTTCGGCAAACTGTGGGCCTCGATGGCGATCACCGAGCCCGACACCGGTTCGGACTCCGCGGCGATCAAGACCACGGCCGTGAAAGACGGCGACGACTACATCATCAACGGCGAGAAGATCTTCGTCACCGCGGGCGAACGCTCGGACGCGGTGGTCGTCTGGGCCACCCTGGACAAGTCGCTGGGACGGGCCGCGATCAAGTCGTTCGTGGTGGAGAAGGGCACGCCAGGCATGGAAGTGGTCCGCCTGGAGAACAAGCTCGGCATCCGCGCCTCGGACACCGCGGTCATCCGGTTCACCGACTGCCGTGTGCCCGCGGCGAACCTGCTCGGCGACCCGAACATCAACAAGGGCTTCGCGGGCGTCATGCAGACGTTCGACAACACCCGTCCGCTGGTCGCCGCGATGGCGATCGGCCTGGCGTGGGCCGCTCTGGAGGAGACCGAGAAGCTGCTGGGCGAGGCCGGGGTCGAAGTCGACTACGACAAGCCCGCCAACAACCAGCACGCCGCCGCGGCCGCCTACCTCGCCCTGGAATCCGATTGGGAGGCCGCCAAGCTGCTCACGTTGCGCGCGGCCTGGATGGCTGACAACGCCAAGCCGAACTCACTGGAGGCCTCGCAGGCCAAGGCCAAAGCGGGTCGCGTGGCCACCGAGATCACGCTCAAGTGCGTGGAACTGTGCGGCAGCATCGGCTACTCCGAGCACAACCTGCTGGAGAAGTGGGCACGGGACGCCAAGATCCTCGACATCTTCGAAGGCACCCAGCAGATCCAGCAGCTGATCGTGGCCCGCCGCCTGCTCGGCAAGACTTCTGGCCAGCTGAAGTGAGGGTGCGCGGCATGCCGCGCACCCGGTCTCACTTCACCCGATAGGCCCGGATGATCGTCTGGGCGACGGTGTTGCCGCTGGTGTCCGAGGCGTTGGCACGCAAGGACACGAACCCGGACGAGGGGTTCTTGACGATCGTCCACCAGGATTCGCCGACCCTGAGCAAGGGCAGTGGCTGCCAGGTCTTGCCGTCGTCGAAGGATGCTTCGACCTTGCGTGGCTCGGCCTTGCCTTGCGTTCCGGGCTGCCGGTCAACCCGTACCGGAACGCTGAACAAGGCGCCAGCCGGTGCATGGTTCGCCATGTCCAGTTTGGGATCGAAGCCGATCGCCAGCAACGGCAACGGGATCGTCGTCGTGCTGTGTTCTGAGTGGAAGGTCCACTCGGCGCTGACCTTCGCGGACGTCAGGGTTCGCGTCACCTCGGACGTCAGCCGGTAGTCCGCTGCCCCTGCCGGGACGGCGAACGTCCCGTGCCCTGGGATTGCGCTGCGGCCGATTTCCTTCCCGCCGGAGGACAATACGGTGTCACCGGTGTCCTCCGGCAAGGGAAATCCGGAGTGTCCGGCGGAGTCGGAGAACAGTGGCAAGGTGGCCTCGATCGTGTCCCCGGTCCGGGAGACCAACGCGGGCGAAGGGCCGTATTGGGTCGCCGGGCCCGTGATTCCCGGACCGAAGACGGCCTTGTTCCAGTCCGCAGTGGCCTTCTCGCCCGCTCGCAACGTCCGCACGCCGAACAGCTGTGTCCTCGGCCCGGCGGCCGGCGTAAGGCTGGTCTGCCAGGTCATTGGTGAGTAGTACTCGGTGCGTGCCAGCGGTAACGGGACCTGCCGGGTCTCCATCCAGCCTTCGAGCACTCGCGATCCGTCGATTGCCTGTGCCGTGAGGCTTCCCACGCCGTCGCCGCGATAGACCGTCTGCACGGTGGCGACGTCCCGGCTGCGTGCTTGGTAGTCCAGGTTGACGGGAATGGTGCCGTAACTGGGGAAAGCGAGTTCATAGGCGTATGGGCTGGTTGGCAGGCCGGTCAACGTCACCGACGCCGAACCGAGCTTGGCCAAGCGTGCTCCCTCCGGTCGTACCGTCGCGGCGACCGGGATCGCGGACTGCGGACGAATGGGAACGATCGGACCTTCGGCGAAATGGAACAACGCGGCAACCGCACCGGCTTCGGCGAGCGCCGTCACCTTGTCGTCGTAGTCCTCGCCCGCGGTGGTGAACACCGCGAGTTTGCCTTTGAGATCATGGGCAGCGATCTCTTCCGGCGTCGCACGTCCGACGTCCACAGCGGACAGCGAGCGAGTGCCGACCGGCAGCGGCGACGTGTTCGACACCCATTCCACTGGGATCTCGAAGGATTCAGGCTGCTCGACGGTGAGCCTGACTGCGGGCCGCTCAAGCTTCAGCCGGTCGAAGTACGTGAAATGCGGATGGTTTCCGGCAACAGGGACGGCATAGTCCTCTTCGGACGCAAGGCTGAAGTAACCCACGCTGCGTCCATGGATGTCCACGGACAATCCGGCGGTCCCGGAGACCAGCCGGGCGTCCGGCTCATCGGTGCGTACGCTGACTTTCTTGCCTCTGCGGGCATCCAACGTGACGACTGTGTTGCCACGCAGGTCGATCGTCGGCTCGGCCAGTGAGGTGCTCGACGGCAGGTAATGACCCGGTATCGGCGTTGTCACCGAACCGATCAAGGCATACCGGCCAGCGGGCAACCGCACGGTGCTGTTGTTCATCATCATGTCGGGGTTGTCGATGCCGGTCTCCAGCGAGACCAAGCTGGCTTTGCCCGCCCCGCCTTGGGTTTCTTTGCCGTCCCGGTCGATGAACTTGGTCGTCAGGTCGTAGCTCTCCGGCTCCTTGTACGCGCCGACCGGCGTCTGGACCGTCACATCGCTGCCTTGTGCGACCAGTCTGCCGCCGTAGACGCCGACCGGGGCCTTGGCGTGGTCGAACATGACTGTCACACTCGCCTCACCACCTGCGGGCACAGTGATTTCACCCGTGCTCAAGACGAACGCCGGTACGTCCGTGGTGAGCTTCAGCGAAACAGGCGTGGCACCAGTGTTGTTGTATGTGATCTGCTTGCTGGCGACCGGCTGGGTGTACGGCCACTTCACGAAGCCGAGGCTCAGGCTGCCCGCGCTGGGGATGACCTTCTGCTGGACGGCCTTGGTGATGTCCAGACGGCCCGCGCCTTGTTGGTAGATCGTGGCGTCGATGGGTTGGGCGCTGCCCATCAGCGCGGCCTTGATCTGCTGTCCCGTCCAATCCGGATGTTGGGCGGCCAGAATCGCGGCAGCACCCGCGACATGCGGCGAAGCCATCGAGGTTCCGCTGATCCGCGCGTGGTGCTCGCCGACTGCGTTGTTCGCCAACGTGCCCTCGGCTCGCGCCGCCACGATGTCCTCGCCAGGCGCCGAGATGTCCGGTTTGACGGCGTAGTCGTTGAGTCGTGGGCCGGTTTGGCTGAACTCGCTGTACGTGTCCTGTTTGCTCACGCTGGCCACGGCCAGCGCCGCGTCCGCGGCGGCGGGCGACGAAACCTTCAAACCGGGCCCGTGATTGCCCGCCGCGACAACGAACAGAATGCCCTTCTCGGCCGAGATCCGGTTGAGGGCCGTCTCGACTGGATCGGTCCCGTCACTGGGATCGCCACCGAGGCTCATGTTGACGACCTCGGCGCCACTGTCCGCGGCCCACTGCATGCCTTCGAGGATGGCGTCGAACGGGCAGCCGCCCGTCCCGCAGACCTTCCCGATCAGCAGATCTGCCCCTTTGGCGACCCCGGTGTACCTGCCGCCCCGTCCGGCCACAGTGGACACGACGTGCGTGCCGTGCCCGATCACATCGGTGCTGCCTTCGCCGGTGAAGTCCTTCTCGCCCTTGACGATTCCGGCGAGATCGGGGTGCTTCGCGTCGTATCCGGTGTCGAGCACCGCGACCCGGGTACCGGCGCCCGTGTGTCCGGCCTGCCACGCGGCCGGTGCCCCGACCTGCGGGACACTCACGTCAAGTGCCGGAAACAGCTTGCCGTTGAGCCAGATCTTGCCCGACTTCGCGAGCGCGTCCGTGGCTTGGCTTTTTGGTGTGGTCACAGCGGACATCCGTGCCAGCGGCACGTTGCGCGTCACCGTGCCGAGCGCTTGCGGTCGCGGAGACTCGACCAGCAACGGGATGTCCGAGGTGTGTGCGTCGTCGTATCCGAGTTCGATCAGACGGGTCACGTCGAACAGCGCACGATCCAGTTTGCCCGACTGGATCTCGGGAATCACGCTCGACGGGATGACGGTGACGCCGGCCGCGCTCACAGATTTGACGAAACCGACGCGTTCGCCCATCCGTTTGGCCGGTTCGATCCGGGCGTCCCAGGTGTTGCCCTTCTTGGTCACCGTCACCTTGTCGCCGGTGATCAGGGTGACAGTTCTAGGTACCTCCGGCCGCCCGGATGGTTCGGCGCCCGCCGGTAGGACGGACACGCCGCTGGCCAGGACGGCGAAGACCGCCGCCTGGCTCAGTATGCGTTTGTGCACGAATCGCCCCTTGTCGCATCGTCAGGAAATACCCCAGCACTGACGATGACCTCCAGAGGACCGAAAGGTTGCCTCGGGACTAAAGGACTGCCTTTTCGAGCTCGGCCAAGGAGTCTTCCAGGTGGCCGAGCAGCCGCTGCAGGTGCGGGACGTTGCGGCGGCAGCCGGTCAGCCCGAACTGGAGGTTGTCGGCGTAGCTGGTGATCGTGATGTTCAAGGCCTGGCCGTCGTACGGGATCGACAGCGGGTACATGCCCTGCAGCCTGGCCCCGTTCCAGTACAGCGGCCTCGGCGACCCGGGCACGTTCGAGATGATCAGGTTGAACGGTGGCGGTGTCATCCGGACGAACCCGGGCAGCGGCGCGAAAGCCAGCGGCGCCATGGTCAGCCCGGACAGCGCCAGGATCTGCAGTGGGCTGAGTTCGGCCAGCGACCGCTTGGCGATCTGCGCGGAGTCCTGGATCTGGGTGAACCGCTCGGCCGGATCCTCAAGGTGCGTCCCGAGGTTGACCAGGATCGCGCCGACCGAGTTGCCGCTGGCCTCGCTCCTCTTTTGCTTGGCACGCAACGAAACCGGGACCATCGCGATCAGCGGGCGGTCCGGCAGCGCGCCGAGCTCCAGCAAGTAGCGGCGCAGCGCGCCGGAGCACATGGCGAGCACGACGTCGTTGAGGGTCGCGCCGGTCGCGCGGCGGATGGCTTTGATCCGGTCGATCGACCACTGCTGTGCGGCGAACCGGCGCGCGCCGGTGATCTGCACGTTGAAGATCGAGCGAGGCGCCTGGAACGGCAGGACACTGGCCTGTTCGCGCAGTGCGACGTTGGCGCTCTTCACCAGTGCGGGCAGCACGCCCGCGATGTCCTGGGTCGCCGCGCGCAGGCTTTCCAGCAGTTCCAACGGTCCGCCGCCGCTGCCGGCCTTCACCGGCTTGTCCATCGGCGGCATCGCCCATACCGGCGGCATGTCCCGGACATCGGGATCGGTTGACAGGGCCCGGGTGGCCAGGATCAACGAGGACACACCGTCCATCAGGGCGTGGTGCACCTTCGAGTACGTCGCGAACCTGTTCCCTTCCAGGCCTTCGATCAGCGAGAACTCCCACAGTGGACGATGCCGGTCCAGCAACGACCCGTGCAGCCGGGACGTCAGTTCCAGCAGTTCACGCACGCGGCCCGGGCGCGGCAAAGCCGTCAGGCGGACGTGGTACTCCATGTCGAGCTGGTTGTCCGTCGCCCACGCCCACTGGCCGAGGCTGCTGACCGGGCGCCGTGGCCTGCGACGGAACAGCGGTTGCACGTTCTCCTCGTCGGCGACCAGCGAGTGGTAGATCTTGCTCAGGTAGTCCGGCCCGGCGTCCTCGGGCAGCGTGTACAGCTGCAGCCCGCCGACGTGCATCGGATGCTCCCGTGATTCACCGATCAGGAACATCGAGTCGGTGACGGGCATGAACGGTATCCGGGCCATGGGCGCCTCCTGTCCCCGGTGCGACCTGCCGAGATTACCGCTGCGGACGGTAGCCAGGAAGATCGGTTAGCTTGAGATCTTGAGACAAAAGTCGTACCGTCGTCTCAATGGAGGAGGTGCGTCATGCTCGGACCGGAGTCGGAGACCTGGCACCACGTCCTGGACTGGCGGCTGTTACTGGAATCCGGTCGCGCGTTGCTGCTTCAAGTCGCACACCCGACAGTGGGTGCCGGTGTCGTCCAGTACTCGGATTTCCGGAAACGCCCGTGGCAACGCCTACAGCGCACAGTGGATTCATTGATGCTGATCAGCTACGGCGGCGAGCGCACGGCCGCGGAAAGCGCGCGGCTCAGGGAACTCCACAAGGACATGAAGGGGATTGACCACCACGGTCACCGCTATCACGCGCTCAACCCGGAAGCGTATTGGTGGGTGCACGCGACTCTCTTCGAAGGCGCGGTGCATGCCCACGCCAATTTCGCGACTCCACTGTCCAGAGAGCAACAGGAGCGGATGTATCAGGAATGGCGGGAAGTGGGTGAGCTGCTCGGCCTCAAACCGCACCACATGCCCGATGACCTGGCCGGGTTCTTCGGCTACTTCAACGGCATGGTGGCCGACCGGCTTGAGGACAACGAGGCAGTCCGGCAAGTTCTCGCCGCACTGGCCGATCGCCGATCACAAGCCCCGCCTGGCTGGCCGGAAATCGCGTGGCGTGTGTTCGGTCCGGTCTCCGCCGATCTCGTCACGGCCGTCACGATCGGGACGCTTCCTGAACCGTTCCGGAATCGACTGGGTCTACAGTGGACGACGGTGGACCGCGTGAAGCTGGCCGCGGCGCGGCGGGCCGTGAAAATTGGAATGCCGTTGCTGCCGGACAAAGTCCGCTATCACCCGATGGCTTTGGCGGCCAAGCGGGCCGCGGCCGTAAAATCGCAAGATGTTCCTGGCCGAAGTCCTAGTGTCCGCTGAGCCCGAAGACGACAGCACGCGCCGGATCCTCGATGCGGCGCTGGAGGCGTACGAGGAGTTCGGGCTGCGCCGCACGACCATGGACGACGTGGCCAGAAAGGCCGGGATCGGCCGCGCCACGCTCTACCGGCGGTTCCCGCAGAAGGATGACCTGGTCGAGGCGGTCGGGCTGCGTGAGGTGCGGCGGTTCATCGCGGCGGCGGACGTCGAGATCAGCAAGGCGGCCAACGCCGAGGAACGTATGGTCGAAGGGTTTGTCGCGGTCGTGCGGGGCCTGCGGGAACACCGGCTGCTCAACAGGTTGCTGTCCAGCGAGCCGGAGGCGGTGTTGCCTGGCTTGACGTTGCACGGCGGGCCGGTGATCGCGCTGGCGCGTGGCTACCTCAAGGACAAGATCGAGGAGGACCAGCGCGCCGGGCACATCCGCGATTTCGACGCCGAGCCGCTCGCCGAGATGCTGGCGCGCCTGATCCACTCCATGGTGCTCACACCCGAAGGCGTCATCCCGACGCGAGAGGAGCGTCAGATGCGTGCGTTCGCGCGGACCTACCTGGTGCCGTGGCTCAAGGTGTGAAGACCACGAGCGACCGCGCCCCGGTGCCGGTCTTCATCCGCTCGAAGGCGTCGGCCACGCCGTCGAGGCCGATCCGGTGCGAGACAAGGGGTTCCAGATCCAGCCGGCCGAGCTGGATCTGCGTGGCCAGCAACGGGATGTCCCGGTCGGGATCGCCGGACCCGTACACCGAGACCCCGATGGACCTGGCGAAGTGGTAGAGCTCCAGCGCGTTGAAGCTGACCGTGTCGTCCCGCCTGCCCACCCCGACGATCGTCACCTTCCCGCCGCGACGCGTTGTCTGCCAAGCGGTTCGGATCGTCTTCGAGTTGCCGACGCACTCCAACGCATGATCGGCACCGCGTCCACCGGTCAGCCCGCGGATTTCCTTGGCCAGCTTGTCGTGCGCGAGGATGAAATGCGTCGCGCCCGCGTCACGGGCGAGTTTTTCCTTGTCCGGTACGACATCCACGGCGATGATCGGGCCAGCGCCGGCGAGCCGCGCCCCGATGATCGCGGACAACCCCACGCCGCCAAGTCCCATCACCAGCACGGACTCGCCGGACCGGACCGAAGCGGTATTCCGTACGGCACCGATGCCTGTCACTACGGCACACCCAAGCAACGCGGCGACGTCAAGCGGAACGCCGTCGGCAAGCGGGACGACGCCGTTTTCGTTGAGCACGACCTCTTCGGAGAACGCGCCGACACCCAAGGTCACGTGCACCGAGCCGCGCTCCGGGCTGACCACGCCTTCGACGGCCGTGCACAGCCAAGGCTGCGAGTTCAAGCAGAACCAGCAGTGCCTGCACGCGGGCGCCCAGTTGACGACCACACGGTCGCCTTCCGAAACGCGCGTGACCTCCGAGCCGACTTCGGTGATCGTTCCGGCGGCCTCGTGCCCGAGGACCAGCGGGAACTGGGGCGAGAAGGTCCCGTTGATCATCGAAAGGTCGGAGTGGCACACGCCTGCGGCCGCGACCCGCACGCGAACATCGCGCGGGCCAAGGGCGGGCAGTTCGATCTCACGGACCTCGATGGCGGCATCGGGTCCGGCGACTACGGCTGCGTTCACCATGCGGGCCATTCTCCATGGCAAGCTTCACAATTATCCGTACGGTGTTAGGTATACGATACGTTACTGGCGAGTAGGAGGTGGTCGACGGTGAGCACGGGACCGCTCGCGGGCGTGCGCGTGGTCGAGCTGGCCGGCATCGGGCCTGCCCCGTTCTGTGCGATGCACCTGGCTGACCTGGGCGCCGACGTGATCCGCGTCGACCGGCGGAATGCCGTCCCGGTGACCGGACCACCGGAGCGCGACCTGCTCAACCGGAACAAGCGCTCGGTCATGGTCGACCTGAAGAACGAGGCGGGCGCCGAGGTCGTGCTGCGCCTGGCCGAGCAGGCCGACGTGCTGATCGAGGGGTTCCGGCCAGGTGTCGCCGAGCGCCTTGGCATCGGGCCCGAGCAGTGCTGGGAACGCAACCCTAAGCTCGTCTACGGCCGGATGACCGGCTGGGGCCAGGAAGGCCCGCTGGCGCACTCCGCCGGCCACGACATCGCCTACATCGGCATCACCGGCGTCCTGCACGCGATCGGCCGCAAGGACGGACCGCCGCAGGTGCCGATGAACCTGGTCGGTGACTTCGGCGGCGGCTCGCTCTACCTGGCCGTCGGCATCCTCGCCGCCCTCAGGCACGCCGAGCAGACCGGCAAAGGCCAGGTCGTTGACGCCGCGATCGTTGACGGCGCGGCGCACCTGGCGACCATGATCTTCGGCCTGGTCTCCGCAGGTGTCTGGCGGCCGGAGCGTGGCGTGAACCTGCTCGACACCGGCGCCCCCTTCTACGACGTGTACGAGACCTCGGACGGCGAGTACATGGCCGTCGGCCCACTGGAGTCGCAGTTCTACAAGGAGTTCGTGCGGCTGCTCGGCCTTGAGGGCGAGGATCTGCCCAAGCAGTTGGAGATCCCGCGCTGGCCGGAACTGCGCAAGCGGTTCGCCGAGGTGTTCGCGACCAAGACCCGTCGCGAATGGACAGACATCTTCGAGGGCACGGACGCCTGCGTGGCACCGGTTCTCTCGCTGTCCGAAGCAGCGCGACACCCGCACATCGCCGCACGCGGCACGTTGGTCGAGCGCGACGGATTCGTCCAGCCCGCGCCCGCACCAAGGTTCTCCGGCACAACGGCGGAACTACGCACCCCACCGGCGATCCCCGGGCAGCACACCCGCGACGCGTTGGCCGACTGGGGCTTCGACGACATTGACGAACTGCTGGCATCCGGCGCTGTACAGGAACGGAACGATCGATGAAGATCAGCACACAGGTGATGTACGCGGGTAACCCGAAGGACCTGATCGATCAGATCGTCAGCCTGGAAAGCGCGGGGCTGGACCAGGTCTGGGTGGCCGAGGCGTACGGCTTCGACGCGCCGACGCTGATGGGATACCTGGCCGCGAAGACCGAGCGGGTGCAGATCGGCTCGGCGATCCTGCCGATCTACTCCCGTACCCCGGCACTGATCGCGCAGACGGCCGCAGGTCTCGACGCGGTTTCCGGCGGGCGCGCGATCCTCGGACTCGGCGCGTCCGGCCCGCAGGTGATCGAGGGCTGGCACGGTGTGCCGTACGACAAGCCGCTCGGCCGCACCCGCGAGATCGTCGACATCTGCCGCCGGATCTGGCGCCGCGAAGTGATCACCAACGAGGGCAGCTACCCGATCCCGCTGCCCGAAGGCCAGGGCACCGGGCTGGGCAAGCCGTTGAAGATCCTGACCCACCCGGTCCGCCCGGACATCCCGATCTACATCGCGTCGCTCGGCGACAAGAACGTCCGGCTGACCGCCGAGATCGCGGACGGCTGGCTGCCCACCCTGTTCATCCCGGAGAAGGCAGAGTCGGTCTGGGGCTCCGCACTGGCGGCCGGAAAAGCCAAGCGTTCCCCGGACCTGGGCGACCTGGAAATCGTCGCAGGCGGAATGCTCGCGATCGGCGACGACGTAGAACCCCTGCGAGACGCCTCACGCCCGTACATCGCCCTGTACGTCGGCGGCATGGGCGCGCGCGGCCGTAACTTCTACAACGACCTGGCCCGCCGCTACGGCTACGAAGCCGAGGCGGAGAAGATCCAGGACCTGTACCTGTCCGGCAAGAAGGCCGAGGCCGCGGCGGCCGTGCCCGCCGAGTTCGCGGAGCTGATGAACCTGGTCGGCCCCGCCGGGTATGTCAAGGAGCGCCTGCAGGCCTTCAAGGAAGCCGGGGTGACCTCGCTGACCGTGACCCCGATCGGCGAGAACCCAGCCAAACTCGTCGAGCAGGTCAAGGAGTGGCTGGCCTAGTCTGGAGTTCGTGAACACGGTCATTACGGGCGGATACGTCGCGACAGTCGACGAGCAGGGCACGGAACACGCCGACGGCTATGTGGCCGTTGTGGACGGCCGAATCGCGGCGGTGGGTTCCGGTGCCGTGCCGGAGGAGTTCGCGGGCCTTGAGCGGGTTGACGCGTCCGGATGCCTTGTCACGCCTGGCTTGGTGAACACCCATCACCACCTTTACCAGTGGGCGACGCGTGGTTATGCCCAGCAGGAGGATCTGTTCGGCTGGCTTGTCGCGTTGTATCCGGTCTGGGCCGGGATCGACGCGGACATCGTGTCCGCGACTGCCAAGGCTGGCCTGGGCATGTTGGCGCTCAGCGGGTGTACGACTGCCGCCGATCATCATTACGTGTTCCCGCGTGATGGTGGGGATGTGTTCGGTGCGTTGATCGATGCTGGGCGGCATATCGGGATCAGGTTGCACGCGGTGCGCGGGTCGATGGATCGGGGCGAGTCCGAGGGCGGGCTGCCGCCTGACTCCATTGTGGAGAGTTTGGACGACGCGCTTGAACAGACCGAACGGGCGATCAACGAGTACCACGATCCTGCGCCGGAGGCCAAGATCCAGGTCGCGGTCGGACCGTGTTCGCCGTTCTCGGCAAGTCTTGACCTGATGCGTGGTGCTGCGGCGGTCGCGCGAAGGCATGGCGTTCGGTTGCACACGCACCTCGCGGAGACCGCAGACGAGGAAGAGCAGTGCTTGCGGGAGTTCGGGCTGACTCCGGTGGATTACGCCCGGAACCTCGAGTGGTTGGGCGAGGATGTCTGGTTGGCGCACGGGGTGCACCTCAAGGAACCCGAGATCGCACTGATGGCCGAGACCGGCACGGGAATCGCGCACTGCCCGAGCTCGAATGCCCGAGTGGGCGCCGGAATGGCCCCGATCAGTGCCCTTGTGGACGCCGGTGCGCCGGTTGGACTAGGTGTGGACGGCGTCGCGTCCAATGAGTCCGGTGGGCTCGCGGAGGAGCTAAGGCAGGCGTTGCTGACGGCAAGGCAGCGTGGCGGGCCAAAGGCGTTGACCGCGCGGCAGGCGTTGCGGATCGGCACGATGGGCGGTGCGCGGTGCCTCGGGCGTGACGAACACATTGGCTCGATCGAGCAAGGCAAGCTCGCGGATCTGGCAGTGTGGCGTTTGGACACTTTGAAGCACGCGGGGATCGTGGATCCCGTTGCCGCGCTGGTCTTCGGGCGGGTGCCACCGTTGGAGTTGTTGCTCGTCGGCGGCGAACCTGTGGTCGAGCGCGACCACCTGCTCACCGCCGACGAGCCTTCCCTGACCCGGGAACTGGCTCGGGCTAGCGCGAGGCTGGCAGATTCCTAGTCGTGATGTTCTGGCCGGACAGTTGGACGACCGGCGAAGCGCCGCCCAGGTCAGCCGTCCGGTACGTCGCCGTCAAGGTCAAGGTTTCCCCTGGCCACAGGGTGACGTAGTTGTCCGACCAGTCCTGCGGCAGGACTTCGGCGCCGCCGTTGCCCTTGCGCACGCTGGCCCGCACGAAGAAGGCCATCTGGGAGGCGGTGATGGTCACCGTCGTCCTGGTGTTCGCGCCCTCCACTGTGGACGTCGCCGAGGCGTTGACCGAACCGGCAGGCAGCGAGTTCAGGCCCTTCAGGTCCGCATAGCCTGACTGAGGTGTGTGGTACCACGTCGAACTGCCGTAGTTCAACGTGTCCGCCTTGGTGGACAGCCAGTACACATTGCGGTCGATGACCTTGCCCGACGAGTCCTTCAACAGCAGGCGCGCGAAATAGGTTGTGGAAAGGCCACTGGGCTGCGGCAGGTTACCGGCCTTGACTGTGGCGTTCGCGGTCGAATTGACCGGCCGCGTCTCGTTGGCCTTTTGTGTCCCGTCCGCATTGAACAGTGTCACTTGGACGCTGAGTCCGGACACGTTCTGCAGACCGGTATTCACGACCGACAGAGACCTGTCGTCATACGAGTACTGCACGTGCAGCGGGCGAAGTGCTGTCTTGGCGCCGAAGTACGAACCGGCCGTGGCCAGGTTGTAGTTGTACAAGTGCCAGAACAGCTTCGGCCACGGGTCGTTGAGCATCCAGTAGATCACACCTGTGGACGGGTTGCTGCTGTCCGAGAAGTTGTCGGCGAACGCCTCGAACTGGGCGCGGTTGGTCTCGTAGTTCGCCAGCTGTGCCTTGCGAACCAGTTCGTCCACAGTGGCTGGTTTGCCGTACCGGTTGTCCAGGGCCGTTCCCCAGAAGGACAGCTTGCCGAACGTGCCACTGGGCGACAGGTGGTACTGGGTGGCGTTGTAGTTGGTCAGCGAGTTGATCTGGGACTGTGTCAGGAACTTGCGCAGCTCGTCCATCTCCGGGATGGTCGGGCCTGGGCCGATCTCCGACGCGAAGCCCGCCGCGCCGCCCCTTTGCTTGTTGTACCAGTAAACCGGCGGCTCCCACCAATACGGGCCTTCCATCTTCATCCCGGAGTTGCCCAGCTGCGGCGAGCTCTTGTTGGACGCCGAGGCGATGATCGGCAGGTTCCAGTCGGCGCGCGCGAGCGCGTCCAGGTAGATCTTCTCCTGCGCGGCCGGGGTGGCCAGATCACTGGCGATCAGGAACCCGAGCACGCTCGGGTGGTTTCGGATCCGCTTGCCTTCGCTCTCCGCGGACTCCCCGGCGACCCGGTTCTTCTCCGCGTTGAACGAACCGTAGTTCTCCCAGGCGGAACAGCATTCCCAGCCGGTCAGCACCATGATGCCCAGCCGGTCGGTCATCTCGTAGAACTCGTCGTTCTCCGGTTTGCCCTCCAGCCGGATGGTGTTCAGGTTCATCGACTTGACCAGGTTCAGCTGGTCCTCGATGTTGCGCAGATTGGTACGCAGGAACAGGTCCGACGCCCAGCCACCACCACGCACCAGGAACGGCTTGCCGTTGATGACGAACTGACGGCCGCCGCCGTTGACCCGCGTCGAACTGATCTCCCGGACGCCAAAGGCCGTACTGGCGCTGTCGGACACGGCGCCGCCGACAGACGCGGACACGGTGGCGCTGTACATCGGCTGGTCGCCCATGGTGAACGGCCACCACACCCGCGGGTTGGTCAGCCGCAGGCCAGGCGTGTTGCCCGGGGTGAAGGTGACCGTCTTGGTCTCACCCGCGGCCAGCGAGACCGGCTGCGTGAAGTTGACGTTGTCGATCGTCCCGGTGACCTGGGTACTGACGGCCTGCCCGGAGTCGTTGCGGGCGTTGACCTTCACCGTGAGGTCGGCGGTGGTCAGGTTGGGCAACGGCAAATCGGTGGAAACGCGCAAATCGCGCAGCGAGACCGGACCGCTGTTGGCGAGTTGCACGTCGCGGAACAGACCCTGGTTGCGGTCCGGCGGCAGCTGGGTCCAGTCCACGAAATGGATCAGCAGATCCTTCGACGGATCGGACGGCATCGCCTTGATCGCGATCGCGTTGGTGCCATTGCGGATCAACGACGTCACGTTGTATTCCCGCGTCGGATAAGCACCGATCACGGTGTCCGTCCCGGCGACTCTGGTGCCGTTCACCCAGATCTCGGCACGGGAAATGATCCCGCCCTTGAGCTTGAGGAACGTGTTGGTACCCGCGGGCTGCGACGCGGTGAAACTCTTGCGGTACCACCAGGGGACGCTGAAGTCGCTGCGGTTGACGCTCTTCAGGTTCTCACCGAAGTTCACGTCGGCATACCGGTTGTTGGCGATCAGCCCGGCCAGCACGGTCGATCGCGCAGGCACCGCAAGCCACGAAGAGTCGTTGAAGGTGGGATTGGAGTAGGTGGCACCATCCCCGGTGGCGCTGCGGCTGGTCTGCAGCCGCCAGTCGGGGATGGTGGTGACCTGGCCCGCGGCCACGGTCAGGCTCGGGGCGCTACTCGCTGGCGTCCCCGGGAGCAGGGAAAACATCAAGGTAGTGGCGGCGAGGACCGCCAAGCCGGCACGGCGACGTCTCATCGGACGCTCCTGAGCTACGCGGCGGCGACATGGACAGGGCGTCCCCCACTCTTACCCGCGACGGCCAGTTTGGCAAGCGACCTTACAAAAGTCCTCCGCTCAGAGCAGGTCGTGGACGCGGATGGGCAGGCTACGGACCCGTTTGCCCGTTGCGTGGAACACCGCGTTGGCAATGGCAGGCCCCACTCCACAAGCACCGAGCTCACCGATACCGCGCGCACCGGAAGGACTGGCGATCCGGTCGTCCTCCTCGACGAACGACACATCGATGTCCCCGATGTCCGCATTCACCGGAACCACGTACCCGGCGAGGTTGCGGGACAGGAACCGGCCGAGGTTGGGCTCCATCACCGATCGTTCGAGCAGTGCTTGCCCGTAGCCCCAGATGATTCCGCCGGTCATCTGGCTGTGCGCGGCCATCTGGTTGATGATCCGCCCGGCGCTGTAGACACCGACGATCCTGGGAACCCGCACCAGACCAAGATCCGCATCGACCCGGACCTCGGCGAACACCGCGCCGAAGGACTTGATCGAGTAGTCGTCGCCGCGCTGGTCCGGCGCCCAGCTGCCTTCCGACTCCACGAACTCAAGACCTGCCGCGTCCACCAAGTCAGCCAATGAATCCCCAGGCTGCGCCTGCAACTTCTCCATCACCGACGAGGCCGCGTTCTGCACCGCGGCCGACAGGCTTCCGCTGGACAACGAGCCGAACGTGCCGGTGTGCGGGGGATAGGAGCTGTCGCCGTGCTGGACTTCGACATCCGAAGGGGCACAGCCGAGGGTCTCCGCGGCGATGATCTGGACCATCGCGGGCAAGCCGCTGCCGATCTCCTGCATGTCGGTCTCCACGACCACGTGTCCATCCGAGTCGACTCGGACACGTGCCGCGGAAGGGGCCTGGTAGGCACCGAACGTTGCCACGGCCATGCCCCAGCCGATCCGCCAATTGCCCTCTCGCATCCCCGGTTCGCGATCGGCCCAGCCGAACCGCTCAGCGCCCTCGGTCAGGCACTGCACCAGTTTCCGTGACGAGAAGGGCTTGCCCGTCAACGGATCCACCGACGCTTCGTTGCGCAGCCGCAACTCGACCGGATCGATACCGAGTTCGACGGCCAGTTCGTCCATCGCGGACTCAAGCGGGAACAGGCCGGGACCTTCGGCCGGGGCACGCATCGGCGTTGGCTGCGGCTTGTCCAGCGCTTCGACCTTCAGGTCGGTCTCGATGTTCGGGCTGTCGTAGAGCCATGTCGTCGCACCCGTGGTGGATTCGACGAACGCATCCACTCGCGCGGCAGCGTTCACGCTCAGGTGGCGGATCGCGGTCAGCTTGCCGTCAGCTGTCGCGCCCAATGTGACCGTCTGCGAAGTGATGGGCTGATGTCCGGCCAAGGAGAACATCTGCGCGCGTGTCATCACCAGTTTCACGGCACGTCCGCTCACCTTGGCAGCGGCCGCCGCCAGGATCAGGTGTGGCCAGACGTATCCCTTGGCGCCAAAACCGCCGCCCACATAGGCACAAACGACGCGCACGTGTTCCCGTGGAATCTGGAACAGCCCAGCCAACGCTGTCTGAGCCAGCTGAGAGGACTGCGCCGACGTGTGGACGGTCAGCTGATCGCCCTCCCACCACGCGATCGTGGCCGACGGTTCGATGGGGCTGTGATGCCGGTCGGCGGTCGTGTACGTGCCGTGCACAGTCTTGTCCGCACTCGCCAGTCCCGCGTCGACGTCACCCTTCTTGTCCGTCGGCGCCTTGAACAGTCCCGCCCCGGGCGCGATCTGCTCGGTCCGCCCGAAGATCGGTGGCGGGGAAGTGTCCGAATAGGTCACCGACGTCAGCGCGGCGGCGTGCTGTGCTTGCTCCAGTGTCTCGGCGAGCACCACGGCGACCGGCTGGCCGTCGTAGTGGATTTCGGTTGTCTGCAACGGGATCATGCTGTGACCGAGCGGAGGACTCGGCAGTGGCGTCAATGTGCCGACGTTCGTGTGGTCGATGACCGCCACCACGCCGGGCGCATCAGGCTTGTCGATCGCGACAACTTGTCCATTGGGGACAGTTGACGTGACGAGGGCGGCGTAGAGCACGTCAGGGATCCGGGTGTCGGCGGCGTACGTCGCGGTCCCGGTCAGCTTGGCGGGACCGTCCGGCCGCAGCAGCGATGTCATCGTGCTTCCTCCAGAGCTCGGACTGCGGCACGCTGCGCGAGCGTCACTTTGTAGCCGTTGTCAGCCAACGGACGTGCGTCCGTGAACGAAAGCGCGACAGCCTCGGTCAACGCGTCCCGATCACTCAACGAAACGCCCGTCAACGCGGCCTCGGCAGCGGTCAACCGCCACGGCCGATGTGCCACGCCACCCAAGGCGATCCGAGCTGAAGTGATCGTGTCACCGTCGAGCGAGACCACGGCGGCCACGGACACGATCGCGAACTCGTACGAAACCCGTTCGCGCACCTTCAGATAGTGCGAGTGAGGGGCAGGACGCGGGATCTCCACCGCGATGATCAGCTCGTCGGACGCCAACTCGGTGTGAACTTCCGGGGTATCCCCGGGAAGCCGGTGGAACTCGGTCGCGGAAATGCGCCGTTCCCCAGCGGGGCCTTGCACGACAACGACGGCGTCCAGTGCGGCCAAGGCCACAGCGAAATCAGACGGATGCGTCGCCACACAGGACTCGCTCCACCCGAAGATCGCCTGACCGCTGGTGTCCCCGCGGAAAGCCGAACAACCGCTGCCAGGAGAACGCTTGTTGCACGCAACCGGCGTGTCCGACCGGAAGTACGGGCATCGCGTGCGTTGCTGCAGGTTACCGCCAACCGTCGCCATGTTGCGCAGTTGAGCGGACGCCGCACGGAGTAAGGAGTCGCGAAGGACCGGGTAGTCCGATTCGACAACGGGATGTGCGGCGACGTCACTCATCCTGGCCAACGCCCCGATGCGAAGAACGCCATCCGCAGCGATCTCGGTCAGCGGCAATCGGCTGATGTCAACCAGTCGCCCCGGTGATTCGATGCCTTCCTTGAGCCAGTTCACCATCTCGGTGCCACCCGCGATCAGCTGCGTCCCCGGCGTGGTCAAGGCCTCCAGAGCGGACGGGATGTCAGCGGCCCGATGGTACGAGAATGTCCTCATTGGACGCTCGCTTCCGTGACCGCCGCGACGATCTGCGGATACGCCGCGCAACGGCAGATGTTGCCGCTCATCCACTCCTTGATCTCCTCGGGCGAACCGGTGTGCCCTTCAGCGATACAGGCGACCGCGGACATCACTTGCCCAGGCGTGCAGAAGCCGCATTGGAACGCGTCATGGGCGTGGAAGGCGCGTTGCACGGGATGCATCTCGCCGTCCGGCGCCAAGCCCTCGATGGTGGTGATCTCGGTGTTCTCCGCCGCGACGGCCAACATCATGCAGGACAGCATGCGGCGTCCGTCGACAAGGACAGTGCACGCGCCGCATTCGCCGCGGTCACAACCCTTTTTGGTGCCGGTGAGGCCGAGCCGTTCACGCAGTGCGTCGACGAGGGTCGTCCGTGGGTCAACGGGGAGCCGGTAGGTCTCCCCGTTGACCGTGAGTTCGTGGTGGGATGTCACCCACCCGAGACTATTCGTAGAGCGAGTCGATCGCTTCCGAATACCGCTGCGTGATCACCCGGCGCTTGAGTTTCAGCGTCGGTGTGACCTCACCGGATTCCGGTGTCCACGACTGTGACAGCACCCGGTACTTCTTGATCTTCTCCGGCTGGGCGAGCACGGAGTTGGCCTGCTGCACCAGGTTCTCGATCTCCTCGAGCACGGCTGGCTGCTCGGCCAGGTTCTCCGTGGGAATTCCTCGTGCCTGGGCCCACAACGGCGCAGTTTCGTCGTCGAGCACTATGAGCGCGGTGACGAACGGGCGCATGTCTCCGATCGCGACGGCCTGGCTGATCAACGGGTGCGCCCGCAGCAGGCCTTCGACCTTGGCAGGCGCGATGTTCTTCCCGCCGGAGGTGATGATCAGCTCTTTCTTGCGGTCGGTGATGTAGACGAACCCGTCATCGTCGATCCGGCCGACGTCACCGGTGGCGTACCAGCCGTCCGCGTCGACTTCCGGCTTGATCGAGCCGTCTTCTTGCAGGTAGCCCATGAACACGATCGGGCCGCGGACGAGCAGCTCGTCGTCCTCACCGAGCTTGACCTCGACACCGGGGATCGGGCGGCCGACCGAGCCGACCCGGTATGCCTCAGGGACATTCTGGGTCGCCGCGCCGGTCGTCTCGCTCAGTCCCCACACCTCGAGGACCTGGATGCCAATACTGGCAAGGAAGTCCAGCACCGTGACCGGGATGGGCGCGGCCCCGCTGTTGCCGCCCCGGTGTGCCTTGTCCAGCCCGAGCATGGTCCTGATCGGCAGCAACGCCTTCTCGTCGAGTGCCTGCTTCTTGGCCAGCAGCTCCTCGGGTACCGGCTTGCCTTCGCTGCCCAGCCGCCACACTTCCAGCGCCACGTCGCGCGCCATCTGCACGCCCGCACGCTGTTCCTCAGGCATCGCGGCCAATCCGCCCTGCAACGCGGCGGCCATCTTCTCCCACACGCGCGGCACGCCGAAAATGCCGAACGGCCGGACACCGTGCAAAGCCGGGACGAGTTGCGTGTGGTCGGGGACCGCGGTCACGTGCGCGGCCTTGTACGTCGCCAGGTACATGCCGAGCATGCGTTCGGCGATGTGTGCCAACGGCAGATACGCCACGGACTTGCCGTGCATGGGCAACGGATGCGCGATATCCACCGAAGCGGCCTGGAACAGCACGTTGTGGTGGCTGATCACCACGCCCTTCGGGTCGCCGGTCGTGCCGGACGTGTAGATCATGCAGACAGGCTGCTCCGGCACGATCGCGTCGGTCAGTTGTTCGAACGCAGCCCGGTCCGCCGCGTGCTTGACCGCGCCTTTCTCGTAGACCTCGCGGTACGACACGTACCGGTCGTCGCCGGCGGGGATCGTGGACTCGTCGATGACCACGACCTTGCGCAGGTTCGGCAGTTCGGGCAGCGCGGCCGACCACCGGTCGATCTGCTGCGCGCCTTCGATGACGACCACAGGCGCCGCACTGTGCCTGGCGACGAACACGATCTGCTCGGTGGAGAGCGTGTCGTACGTGGTGCATGGGATGGCGCCGAGGTGCAGCGCGCCGAGGTCGCTGGTCCAGTGCTCCGGCCGACGGGACGACATGATCAGCATGCGGTCGCCCTTGGCCAGCCCGAGCTCGGCGAGCCCATGCGCCAATGCGGCGGCATGGTCACGTAGCTCCGCCCAAGTCAGCGTGGTGACCTCGCCGGGACTCCACCCCTTGCTCAGCGCGGGCTTGTCACCGAACTCGCCGGCATTGCGCCGCAACAAGGTCGCGACCGTATGGCCCTCGATAGCCCGCTCAACGTCGTCGGCTGTACCCACCGTCGCTCCTTTGCGTCTGCCCTGGGTCTGCAACCTAGAACAAAGGGACGGCCAACTCCAGACTCGTCAGTAACTCCACCTGCTCCTGGCGACGATCTCCTCCGGACTGAGGACGGACAGCAGTTCGATTTCGTTCTTTCGGACACTTGTGATGGCGTCGACGAGTTCCGGTCCGAACGTGGTGATCAACGCCAGGTCGGCGGTGAAGGCCTCGACCGCGGCGGCCAGGTGGTTCGGCAGCGGAACGGAGTCCTCCAGCGCCGCCGGGTCCACGTCGACCGGTTCTGGCAACATTGCGCCTTCGGTGATCCCGGCGTTGCCGGCGACCAGGACTCCGGCGAGCGCCAAGTACGGGTTGGCCGAGCCGTCGAAGCACTTGATCTCGAGGTTCGGCGATCCGGCCGTGATGAACCGCAGCGCGGCCTCCCGGTTCTCCAGGCCCCAAGCCTGGAACGCGCCTGCCCAGTGCGACGGGATGAGCCGCTGGTAGCTGGGTACGGAAGGTGCGCCAATCGCCAGCAACGCGGGCAACCTCGACAGGATCCCCCCGATGAAGGACGTGGCTTCGGCGGTCAGCCCGAACGTGCCGTCCCCGCCGCCCATCAGGTTCTCGCCTTCACGCCACAGGCTCAGGTGCACGTGGCAGCCGTTGCCGACGCCGCCTGCCACGACTTTCGGCGCGAACGAGGCGCGCAGGCCGTGGTTGATGGTGACCGCGCGGATCGTCTCGCGGACGAGGACGAGGTGATCGGCGGCCGTCACGGGGTCCTGGTGCGCGACCGAGATCTCGAACTGGCCGGCCGCGTACTCCGGGTGGATCTGCTCGACGTGGACCCCTTGTGTGGCCAGCGCGCCCAGCACGTCGTGCAGGTAGCCGCCCAGCTCGGTCAACCTGGTCATGCCGTACGCCGGGCCGGAGCACGCCGGGACGAACTCGTCGCCTTCGCCCTTCGAGACACACCACTCGATCTCGAACGCGGCCCGCGCGCTCAAGCCCTGCTCGGCGAGCTGGCCGACCACGCGCACCAGCAGGCCGCGAGAATCACCCGGATGGACGTTGCCCTCCTGGTCGTACCGCACGCCGGGCGCCCACGCCCAGCCCGGCTGCGCCGCGAGCACCGTCAGCTTGCTGACGTCTGGCTTGAGCCGCAGGTCACCGACGGGACCGCCGGTGATGGAGTCGTCGAAGACGAACCGGTCGAAGCTCGGCGAGTTGCCGACGCCGTTGGCCACCGCGTTCGCCAGCATGCTGACCGGCACGGCCTTCACCCTGGTCACACCGGCGTTGTCGACGAAGGTGACGGCTACCGCGAGCACTCCTCGCGCGGTCAGGTTCGCGGAGTCCATCGGATCCCCTAACTCTCTAGTCTTGGTGTCAATGATCTCCTCGGTGAGCGGAGTGCGCGATGGCGGATTGGGCAAACCTTCAGCTGGTCGACCACCACTGCCACGGCCTCGTGCAGCGCGACCTCGATCAAGGCGAATTCGAGACTTTGCTGACCGAGGCGTCCACTTTGGGCGTCAGTGCGTTCGATTCCCGGGTCGGCCTGGCCATTCGCCGGTGGTGCGCGCCCGTTCTCGACCTGCCTGAGCACGCCCCGGCCGCCGACTACGTCGCCCGCCGGGGCGAATTGGGGTTCGCTGAGGTCGATGCCCGGTTCATGGCCGCTGCCGGACTGTCCGGCCTGTGTGTCGACACCGGTTACGTGCCCGAGCCGATCTCCTCGCCCGCGGATCTCGCGTCGTTGACCGGCGCAGCCGCGCACGAGATCGTCCGGCTGGAACAGGTGGCTGAAGAGCTGTACGGCCAGATCGACGCGATCGGCTTCGCGCACGCCTTCCAGTCCGCTTTGGAGCAACGGACCGAGCACGCCGTCGGGATGAAATCCATTGCCGCGTACCGGGTCGGGCTGGACCTTGATCCGGCTCGGCCGAGCGCGGACTCGGTGGCCGATGCTGTCTGGCGCTGGTTCTCCGGTGAGCGGCGGCTCGCCGACCCGGTGCTGCAACGGTTCCTGATCTGGTGTGCGGTCGACCGTGGCCTGCCGATCCAGTTCCACGTCGGCCTCGGAGACTCCGATGTGGACATGAAGTCCGGTAACCCCTTGCTGCTGATGCCTTTGCTGCGGGCCATCGAGCCCACTGGTGTCCCGGTCATGTTGCTGCACAACTATCCGTTCCATCGTGAAGCCGGGTACCTGGCGCAGGTGTTCAGCAACGTGTACGTGGATGTCGGCCTGGCGACGCACAATCTGGGCGACCGGTCGCGGGTGCTGATCGAGGAGACCCTGGAACTGGCACCTTTCGGGAAGTTCCTGTTCTCGTCGGACGCCTTTGGCTTGGCTGAGTTGTACTACTTGTCCGCACAGTTGTTCCGCCGAGGCATGGCATCGGTCCTTGACGCCGGCGTGTCCGAGGGATCGTGGAGCGCGGCCGACGCGGACCGGCTGGCTCTCCTCGCCGCTTCCGGCAACGCGACCCGGGTGTACCGGCTAGGCTGAAATCCATGTATACCGCCGAATTCTTCGCAGATCCGCACCCGGCATACGGGCGTATGCGCGAGGAAGCCGCGGTGCACGAAGTGCGGGACCCGAAAGGCCTGACGTATTGGCTGATCACCAGGTTCGCCGAGGGCAAAGCGGCGTTGGCGGATCCTCGGCTCGCCAAGGACCCGCGGCAGGCGTGGGACGCGTTGCGCGATGCCGGGATCGTCAGCGGTTCGCCCGCGGAAGCCACGTTCGACCTGCACACCACCGATCCGCCGGAGCACACTCGGCTCAGGGACGCGGTGGGCAAGGCGTTCACTCCAGGACGAGTCGAGGCGCTGCGTCCGCGCGTCCAGCAGATCGCCGATGATCTGGTGTCCGGTTTCGGTACTTCCGTCGATCTGATCGGTGACTACGCGTATCCGCTGTCGTTGACGGTGATCGCGGAGTTGCTGGGGATCCCCATTGCGGACCGCGAACAATTCCGGGTGTGGACCACTGCTGCGATGACCCCGCCGTACGTCACGCCGACCGGGCTGTCGCGTGCGGAAGGCGGGCGTCTGCTCCGGCAGTACGTCACGGACTTCGTCGCGGCCAAAGACGACGCCGACGACTTGGTCAGTGCACTGCTGCGGACATCGCTGACTCGGTCGGAAGTCGTCGCGTTGTCCCAGCAGTTGCTTTTCGCGGGACACGAACCGACGATGAACCTCATCGGCAACGGCATGGCTGCGTTGTTGCGCAACCCTTCTCAACTCGAGCTGGTTCGATCGGATCCGTCGCTGCTGCCGAGCACGATCGAGGAACTGATCCGGTTCGACGGCCCCACCGCGCGGGCGTCACCCCGCTATGCCACTGTGGACATCGAGATCGCGGGTACGGTGATTCCCGCTGGGAGCATCGTGATCGTCGGCATCGCCTCGGCCAACCGTGATCCACGCAGGTTCGCCGAGCCGGACGTCCTCGATGTCACCCGCCAGGCCAGTCATCTGGCCTTCGGGCACGGGATACACCGCTGCCTTGGTGTTCCGCTTGCCCGGCTGGTGGCCGGGATCGGCATCGGGACGTTGGTACTCAGGTTGTCTCTTGAGCTTGTTGGGCAGCTGGAGTGGCATCCGTTCCCGGTTTTCCGTGGCCTGAAGGCATTGCCGGTTTCGGCCACACCGCGTAGATGACCGCGGCGATCGCGAAGCCGACCAGGAACGTGATGTCGCCGATCCACGGCACAGCTTCGGGAACCGGTCCGACGTACCGGGACTGGTTGGCGAACAGTCCGATGGAGACGATCATGCCGGCGAGCATCGCGACCGGCCCGGCCCAGTTGCGGTAGGACGTGTCGCTGAGGGGGAGCTGCTGCTGGCCACGCCTGATGTGCATGTCCACCAGCGTGACACCGAGCCACGGCCCGACCCAGTACGCGATCACCAGGAGGAAACTCTCGTACGCGTGTCCCGCGTCGGAAAGTCCCAGCCAGGCAAGGATGAACCCGACGACACCGAACCCGGCGGCGACAACAGCACGGCGCCACGCCAACGGCAGCTTCACGCCGAGCGTCAGGAAGGCCAGCGCGGCGGAGTACACATTGAGCACGTTCGCCGCGACAGCACCGAGTGCGATGCACAGCAGCGTCAAAGCCGCGAGCCAGCCAGGCAGGTGGCTCGTGAACACGGTCGTCGGATTGTTTGAAGTGGACCCTCCGATGGTGACCGACGCGGCGCCGACGAGCATCAGCACGGTCGTTGCCAGGAACAATCCTGAGCCCGCCGACCAGCCGACCGCACGACGTGACGTGTTCGCTGGGAGGTATCGCGTGTAGTCGGCGGCGTAAGGATTCCAGCCTGCCGTGTAACCGAAGGCCGCGCTCGCCGCGAGCAAGAACCCACCCAGGTTGCCGCCTGTTGACTGGGTCGGCTGGGCCTTGGCGAAGATGACCACCGCGGTGATCGTGAAAACCACTGCGAGCACTGGGAACGCGTACCGCTCGAATGCCTGGACCAGGTTGTGCCCGAAGAACGCGATCAGGATCTGCAGGCCGACGACCAGGATCAGGCACAGCAGGACGGGCAGCCCGGTCAACGAGTTCAGCGCGAACGCCCCACTGACACTGTTGACCGCGAACCACCCGGCGCCCGCCATCACCGACATCAGCGTGGCGGGAAGGACGTTCCCCCAGTACCCGAACGCGGCCCGGCCAAGAACCATCTGCGGTACGCCGTGCACCGGGCCACGAGCGGACAGGACACCGTGCGCGATCGCGCCGAGGAGGTTGCCGAGGGTGAGCGCGGCTGCGGCCTGCCAGAAGCTCAGCCCGAACGCGGACACCGCGAGCACGCCGAGGAAGATCGTGGCGAACTCCAGGTTCGGCGATGTCCACGTCCAGAACAGCTGACGCGGGCGACCGTGCTTGTCGGCCGGTGCGACCGGTTCGATCCCACCGGGCTCGACTTTGACCAGCTTCTCGCCGTACGTCATGTGACGGTGATGGCGTCGAGCTTCTCCTTGAGGTAATCGGCAGCGATCACCTCGGGATACTCGGTCTTGCCGATCGGCGGGCCGAGTGAGGTGATCCGGGCGTCGTGATCGGTCTCGTAGAAGAAGATCAGCGAGACCAGGTCCTCGTCCGGCGCGCTGGCGTGCGGTGGAAGGACACGGTGCCGCGTCGAGCGCCACCGGTCGCCGGTCCACCGGGCCATCAGGTCACCGATGTTGATGGTGAGCGCATCGGGGTGGTAGGGCGCGTTCTCCCACCGACCGTCCTTTGTGAACACCTGCAATCCGCCGACCCCGGCTTCCCTGTCGAGCACGGTGACCGTGCCGAAGTCGGTGTGCGGGCCGATCCGGAACTGCCCGTCGTCCGGCTGACCGACCACGGTCATCGGCGGATACCAGTTGATGTTGAAGGTGTACGTCGGATGCCGGGTGTGCGCGACGAAGTGGTTCTCCGGAAGCCGGAGCGCGACCGCGAAGATGGTCAGCAACTCGTCGGAGAGCCTGCGCATCCTGGCCATGTACTCGACCGCGGTGGCTTCGAGGAACGGCACCTCGGCAGGCCACACGTTGGGCGCGAACCAGAAGTCGTCGATCTCCGGGACCCCGACGGCGGCGTCGGCGCCGACCGAATAGGACTCCTTGAGATCGGGGGGAGTCTCGGTGCCTTCGGCGTACGCGTTCGCCTCGACACCCGGCGGCAACCAGCCGCGCCCACCGACCGACACCGCGTACCGCTGCTTGGTCTCACCCGGCAGGCCGAAGAACCTGCGGGCTTGCCTGCGGGTGTCGTCTCTCAGTGATTTCGTCACGCCGTGCCCGGTGACCAGGAGAAATCCGGAGTCCTGCAGGGCGCGGTCGATCTGGTCGGCGACCTTCAGCCGGTCTTTGAGCGAGCCGTGGAACCACGGTTCAAGGTCGACAAGCGGGACAGTCATGAGCGTTCCTCCCCGATATCCTCGAACCACAAGTCGGGGTGTTCCTTGATGAACTCGGTCATCAGCTCGACGCAGTCCGGGTCGTCCACAATGGTCACCTGGACACCGTGCTCGGCAAGCCAGTCATGCCCGCCGGAGAACGTGGTCGCCTCGCCGATGACAACCCGGCTGATGTTGAACTGGCGAACCAAACCACTGCAGTACCAGCAGGGGGATAACGTGGTCACCATGATCGTGTCCCGGTAATGCGGTCTGCGACCCGCGTTGCGGAACGCCGCGGTCTCGGCGTGCATCGACGGGTCGTCATCCTGCACTCGCCGGTTGTGGCCGCTACCCAGCAGTTCGCCGTCCGGGCCGTAGAGGGCCGCGCCAATGGGGATCCCGCCGGCCGCCTTGCCACGCAGCGCCTCCTGCCGCGCCACGGCCAGCATCTGTTTCGCCTCGATCAACTCGCGGCTCGCGTGCATGGTCACACTGTCGTGCCTCAGCAGCGGACTGGCAAGAGGTTGACCCGTCCGCCGGGCACCCGGTAAAGATGTCGATCTTCGTGACTCTGCGTGTTCACGGCCAGCGTGAGCCGCAAGTCGATCTCGCAGGTCTGGCGTCCGCACGGCGGCCAGCGCCCCAACGGCCGCCCCACCAGGCCGTCCCGCGCAGATCAGGCCTCGAGGACCGCGGTCTGGGCGTCGACCACGGGCGGCAGGGTCGACCACGGGAAGTTGATCCACTTGTCGGTGTAGCGCCAGACGTAGTCGCATTTGACCGTTGAGTGCGGCTTTTCGTACACGACCGCGCACCGGACCTCGGCCACGTGGTCCTCGCAGAAGTCGCGGACCAGCTTGAGCGTCGCCCCGGTGTCGGCGACGTCGTCGGCGACCAGGACCTTGGCCCCGGCCAGGTCGACCACGTTGGGCACCGGCGGCAGCATCACCGGCAGGTCGAGGCGTTCGTTCACGCCCGTGTAGAACTCGACGTTCATCACGTGCAGGTTCTTGACGTTCAGCGCGTAACCCAGCGCTCCCGCCGCGAACAGGCCGCCGCGGGCGATGGACAGGATCAGGTCGGGGCGGTAGCCCTCGGCCGCGATCCGCTCGGCCAGCTCGCGCGTCGCTGTGCCGAAAAGCTCCCATGTGAGTATTTCGCGCTGCTCCGTCATGGTCGCTGAGCCTAGCTTGCTGACAGATCGTGCCTGGTCAAAGGGTAGTACTCGGCAGAAAATACCGACCGGTCTTTTTCTTCTTGCAAACCGGTCGGTTGGTTTTGTATGGTGAGCGCGCCAAGCGAGCACGGACGGAGAAGCTGATGGAGATCGGCGTTCTAGGACCACTGACAGTCAAGGCAGGCTCGGGCCAGGTGATGCCGACAGCCGCGAAGCCCCGCAAGGTGCTCGCGATGCTCGCCATCCACGCCGACAAGGTCGTGCCGATCGCCGAGCTGAACGAGGAGCTGTGGGGCGCTGCCATTCCGCGCAGTGCCAGCACGACGCTGCAGACGTACATCCTCAACCTGCGCACCATGATCGCGTCGGCCACCACCACGACGAGCGCGCAGGCCAAGCAGATCCTGGCGACAAGGCCGGGCGGGTACGCGTTGAACACCACGTCGGTGGACGTGCGGGAGTTCGAGCGCCTCACCGAGGCGGGGCATCGAGCTCATCAAGTGCGGGAGTACGAGCTCGCTGCGGACAATTTCCGGCAGGCGCTCGCGCTGTGGCGCGGACCGGCGCTTGTGGACGTCCATCTTGGACCGTTGCTGGAAGCGGAGGTTCAGCGCCTCACCGAAGCACGGTTGTGCGCGCTCGACAGGAGGATCGACGCCGACCTAAGGCTTGGTCGCCACCACGAACTGGTCGGTGAGCTGACCGGCCTTGTCGCCAAACACCGCACCCATGAAGGACTGCACGCACACCTGATGGTCGCGTTGTACCGCAGCGGACGCCGGGCGCAGGCGATGACCGTCTACCGGAAGATGCGGACGTCACTGATCGACGAGCTCGGGCTCGAGCCATCGCCGGGGCTGCGCAGGCTCCAGCAGGCGATCCTCAAGTCCGACGCCGGGTTGGGGGAGTCCCGGCTCGAACGTGTCGGGTGAGGTCACGACCCTTCCGGTTCGAACTTGCCGAGCCTGCGTGGCGGGACGAGCGACGGCAGCACGTACCGCCACATGTTGGCGACCCGCTCCGGCAGGTCCTTGCGGTCGGTCAGCACCTGCGAGGACATCTGCAGGCCGCTGAACGCGCCGACGACGAAGGTCGCGACATCGGCGGTGTCGACGTCCTTGCGGATGTCGCCGCGCTGCTGGGATTGGTCGAGCTGCTCACGGATCACAGTGATCCACTGCAGATACGGCTCCGGGCTCGGATCGGCGAACGTGCCCTGCTCGATCACCAACCGGATGCTTGCTCGGACGCGGACGTTCTCCTGGAGGTTGCGAGCCATGCTGTGGGTCAGGTCGATCACGGACTGCAGGCCGGGTTTGTCGCCGTCGTGCTGTGGCTGCCAGACGGCGAACTGCTCGTCGATGAGCGCGTGCGCGAGCTCTTCCTTCGACGCGAAGTGGAAGTACAGCGCGCCTTTGGTGACACCGGCCTCGGCGAGGATGTCGGTCAGGCTCGCGCCGACGAAGCCGCGCAGGTCGAACACCTTCGCGGCGGCGTCGAGAATCGTCGTCCGCGTCCGCTCCGCGCGCTCCTGCTTCGGCACTCGCCTGCCCCTTTCCCTGGTCTGCTCGCTTGCCGAGTCTACGTCCGACTATCGGGCTAAACAAACCGGGAAGTAGGTATTTTCTGACGAGCTAGAAAGAGCGCGGCCGATCCGGCCGCGCTCTTTCGTCGATCAGGCCGGGGTAAAAGGGATCACGATCTTCGACTGGCCGTCGTTGACCCGCAACGACGTGGCCACGTTGCCGATCGCGTTCCAGACTTCCAACCTGACGCAACCGTTGCTGAACGACTGCGGACTTCCACTCGAGGCTCGTTGACCAGCGCCTTGAGTGTAGGTCTCCCAGCCGTTGACCGGATCTGTAGCGAAGTAGTTGTACGTCTCGGTCCGGGTGTACGTCGAACCTGTTGGTGCGTACGAGATCCGTGCCTGGACTCCGGCGCCCACGCCTGTGCCGGCGTCAACACCAAGGCTGAACTGTGTCGTCTTGGACGAGTCGTAGGTACCGGTGAACCCGCACGCGGTGTACGTCACTGGGTTGTGCGGTGTGCCGTCCCAGTTCGCGCCGCCAGCCGAGGAAATCACCGCACTCGTGCCGCTTGTGCCTGCTGTGGTTGACAACGCGTTCGTGTTGACGAAGAACGTGCTGCTTCCCCCACCGGGCGGCGGGTCGGTCGGCGGAGGCGTGCCCGGACCGCTTCCACCTTGCCACGTAATGGCGCCGGTGGTTGCCGTTCGTCCGGGCTGGACGGTCAAGGAAACGCCGGTGGAGAAGTTGACCGTTATTTGAGCCGTACTCCGGTTGGATGCGACGTAAGTTCGAGCGCCATTCTTGGTGAACACCGCGTACAGCGGGGTGTTCGCGGTGACGCTGGTGTCCACTTGGCCCAGCGCGGCGAGGTTTCGCAGCCAGTGGAACGTGTGCGCCCGGCTCTCGCCTTCCTCCGGTGAGTAGCTTGTGGACCGCCATGCCTGCAGCGCCGCGTCCGGTTGGGACAGTGCCTGGAATTCCCAGATGATGTCTCGCCAGACAGTGGGCGCGGACGGCTTGACGGTCCGCATCTCCTGCAGGTTGCTGGTGATGTAACCCGGGTTGTAGCCCAGGTACAGCGAACCGCCGGTGATCGGCAGCATGTTGATGCCGTGGATCATCTCCGGCTCGGCGGAGAACCACGTCGCGTACGCGCCGCCGTTGCCCCACACCATTCCCACGGTGTTGTGCGGGAAAGCGGCCGGGAAGTTCGAGTTCGTGTTGTCGTGCCAGTACTCCGCGATCGCCGCGGCCTGGGTGACGTACTGGAAGATACCGGCGTCACGGATGGTCCTGTTGCCCGTGGCCTGACCGAACTGGATGAGCGCCGCGTCGAAGTTCATGCCCTCGGACGAGGACTCCTGGTTGTTGCCCGCGAAGAAGTTCGCGTGCCCGGACGCCCAGTCGTGCCCGGCGAAGATGTCGAAGTCCCGCAGGAACGGAAAACGCCGGTCGTTGCGGTCGTAGTTGTTGGCGTCACGGATGAGTACGTCGACCATGCCACCGTACTGGCTCGGCGAAGCCCATGTGGGATCGTACTTCGCCAGC
Organism: Kibdelosporangium aridum; assembly: GCF_900176515.1. Lineage (GTDB taxonomy): Bacteria > Actinomycetota > Actinomycetes > Mycobacteriales > Pseudonocardiaceae > Kibdelosporangium > Kibdelosporangium aridum. Next base: position 193,057 of record NZ_FWXV01000002.1, on the reverse strand, counting down.
GTCGCGGCGGCCGCGATGTAGTAGCCGTAGTGGAAGTGGTGGTCGTTGAGCTCCTGATCGGACCCGTACGACGCCGGGTAACCGATCAACGTGCCCCAGCTCGAGTTGTATCCGAAGACGCGCGCGGTCTTGCCTGGCGTGGCCGTGAACCAATCGGTCAGCCGGGACTTGATCGCGGACAGCATTTTGTCGCGGACGGCGGTGTTGCCGACGAGATCAGCGATTTCCGCCAGGCGTGCCGCGCGGCCGAGGCCTTTTCCGGTCCAGTACGTGTCATTTCCGAAGCCCGCGAACGGATCGCCCGCACCGGCTGCGTTCAGCTCATTGTTCAACGTGGTCAGATCGGCGCCCGTCATCCCAACCGCCGGTAGTTCCGGCAGAACACCGCGGTAGACCATGTTCGTCTGGAACGACGTTATGTTGGTCAAAACGCGCATCGAACCGCGCGGTGAGATGTACGTGTTCGCGATCGGTGTGCCACCCGCGAGGTTCTTCCACAGGTGGGGATACAGCGCGGCGACGGTGCTGGTCGTGCTGCCTTCCCTGGCCTGCGTGGTGAAGGCGTAGGTGGTGGTGAGCCTGCTCGTGGCCTCGTCGAACGTCCACGAGACGTTAGTTCCGGTGATGAACGAATAGGCGTACGGCGCGAACGCGTTGAGCAGGTTCGTACGCTCCGTGTTGCTCGATTGCGGAGTCGTTGGCAGCACTGCGATCGAGAAGTAGCCGCGCCCGGCCAGCGTGGAGCTGATCGTGGCGCCGGATACCGTCCAAGTGGCACCGGTCGGCGCGAACAGGGCGTAGTCGTGGCCGTTGATCGTCACGCCAAGGGTTTTGCCACTGTTGGACCAGACGGTCGGCGCGGACTGGAAGGCCAGCTGGGCGTCTGCGCCAGTGGCCTCCGCGTAGACGAAGGGAACCCCGTGGCCGATAGTGGTTTTGAGCGACCGTCCGGCGTTGGCCCACGATGCCTTGACTATCCAGTCGGACCAGCCATCCACCAATGCGGTCGCGGACAGGCCGGCGACGCCGATCGTGAAGTCGGTGGAGTGTTCGAAGTGGTACTCACCGACGCTGGTCGCCGACCCGGTGATCGTTGGCGTGGTCGGGTAATCGACGCCGAGCCCGCCGGTGGTCGCCTTCAGTGACAGCGGATGCGCCGACAGGTTGTCAGATCCAGCGCAATCGTTGCGCTTCCACAGCAGCGACGACCACCAATCGTTGGTCGGCACACCGCCCGCCGGAGCGTTGCCGGTGACGAAGGTCCGCGCGTTGCTGCCGATCGACCCGCATCCGGTCGGCCCGGCGCCAGGCAAGGTGTCGAGGTAACCGCCCGCGCCGACGGAAGTCGCATTGGCGGTGTTGTTGTGGCTGGTGAACAGGACAAAGCTGATAGCCAGTGCGAAGACCGTGACGGTCGCGGTCAGCGCCTGCCTCATTGCAGGGGGCATCGACTCTCCTGACGGAAGAGTTGCAGGGGTGCGGGAGAGCGCTCTCACGCACCTGTCATAGGACCCTGTTCAACGGCCACGTGTCAAGAGACAGCCCGACCCCGCCCCGTGTCCACCACACCAACCCGCCGTGTCCACCACACCAGCACCCCGAGTCCACCACTCCGGCACATCGAGTTGACCGTTCCGGCACATTGAGATGGCCGCAAACCGTTCTATGTCTGGTCAGCGTGCGATTTCGGGGTGCCGGAACGGGTATTTCATGGTGTTGGAAAGGTGGACACGCGGGTTAGCGGCTCGCTGTCAGTTCGTCGAAGGACGGGAAGTCTTCGGCGAGGCGGTTGCCCGTGAAGTTTCCGACCCAGCCGTCGTCGTCGTGGAAGAAGCGGATCGCCACGTAGTCCGGCCGCGTACCCATGTCGAACCAGTGCGTGGTGTTCGCGGGCACGCTCAACAGGTCGCCCGCCTCGCACAGAACCCCGTAAACCTTGCCGTTCACGTGCAGGTAGAACACGCCAGACCCACGCGCGAAGAACCTGTCCTCGTCGTCATCGTGAGTGTGCTCGGCCAGGAACTTCTGGCGTGCCTCCGCCGCCATGGAAGTCCACTCTGGAGTATCGGCGGGCGTCATGTGCAGGGCGTCCACGTACACGTAGCCCTCGGTCTCGACCACCTTGGCGACGTACGACTCGTAGGCCGCGAGAACCTCGTCGGAGGAGGGCTCCGCTGGCAAACCAGTGATCACGGGCCAGCGGTCGAAGCGAACTCCGAGCTGCTTGAGCTCGCCCTTGATCTCCTCCGCGTCCTCGGTGCGGACGAGCACCTGGGATGCGTCTGTGTCGGGCCATACCGTCAGCAGCGTCATGTCTCGATTATGAACCTCAGCAGCCATTCCAGGCACTCTGTGCGATGCCTGGCTTGATACAGGTCACTGCCCCAGACGTACAGGCCGTGCCGGGCGACGATCAAGGCGGGCGTATCGGCCCGATAACCCGACTCGAACGCGTCACCGAGGACCGTCATGTCCTGGCTGTTCTGGACGACCGGGATGCTCACCCAGTCGTCGGCCTTGCGCCCGAAGCCCTTCAACATTTCCAGGTTGCGCAGGTGCACTGCGTTCGGCCAGCGTTCGGCCGCCAGTACGGGTGCCAGAGCGTGGACATGCACCACGGCACCGGCGCCGGAGACCGAAGCGATCCGGCCGTGCAGACCGGCCTCCGCCGACGGAGTCGGCTGGTTCGGGCGGACCGGCGCGCCGGACGCGTCGATCTCCGCCACGTCCGACGCGGTCATTTCGCCTTTGTCCAGGCCGCTGGCTGTCACCGCGAGTCTGAGCGGATCCCTGCTCAGGACGACCGACAGGTTTCCCGACGTCCCGCGCATCCAGCCCATCGCGGCGTATCGGGCGCATTCCGCGGCCAGCAACGCACCGGCTTCGTGCAGTCTCACGGCAGGTCCACCGAGACTTCCGCGAAGGATTTCACGGCCAGGTGCGTGCCGAAGTCGGCGTCGGCGAAGGGCTCACCGGGCCGGGCGAGGCCGACGGTCTGCCAGCCGTCCGCCACGGCCGCGTCCAGTTCCGCCGGCACGTCGGAGAAGAACACGATCTCGGCCGAAGGCGCACCCAACGCCGAAGCGATCGCACGGTAGGACGGAGCCTCCCGCTTCGGGCCCGCGTTCACGGTGTCGAAGTGCGACGAGAACAGGGAAGTGATGTCACCCTCGGACGTACGGGAGAACGCCGCGACCTGACCGGCGACCGAACCGGACGAGAACACCGCGAGGTCCAGGCCTTTGTCGTGCCACGCGCGCAAGGCCGGGACGACGTCCGGGAACAACTCGGTGACCAGATCTCCTTCGGCGTAGCCACGTTGCCAGATCAGGCCCTGCAAAGTCTTCAGCGGCGCGATCTTCTGGTCCGCGTCCATCCAGCCGTGCAGCACCGCCACGATCTCGTCGACACCCGCGGAGTCAGGCAGACCGCCGAGAGACCGGATCTGGGCAACAGCATCGACGACAACGGGATCGGACGCGTGATCAGTGATCCATGGGCCGAGGCGGGGCCGCGCGTAGTCGTACAGCACGACGTGCACCTGGCTGGTCGGGGTCAAGGTGCCCTCGATGTCGACCACGACCCATCGGGCAGTCAGTGCGGTCACTGGTTCGGCTCTCCTTCGGCGTAGTACTCGGCAATCCGGTGCGGTTCGAACGGGCCGCGGTCGGTGACGATCGACGTGACGAACCGCGGTGGTGTCACGTCGAAAGCGGGGTAGAGGCCGCGCACCTTGTCACTCGCGGTGCGCATGCCGAGGGTGTGCAGGACGTCCTCGCCTGGGCGGTATTCCAGTGGGACGTCGTCGGCTGTCCGTGCGTCCTGGTCGGGCGCTTGCACCAGGGCGTAGAACGGCACGTTGAAGGCTGCCGCGGCCACCGCCAGCCCGAGCGTGCCGACCTTGTTGATCACGTGCCCGGCCATGGTGACCCGGTCAGCCGCGGTGACGAGGGCGTCGACCTCGCCGGACTGCAGTACCGCCGCGCCCATCCCGTCGGAGATCAACGTCGTGTCCACGCCCATCTCGGCGAGCGTTTCCGCGGTCAGCCGGGCGCCTTGCAGGTACGGCCGGGTCTCGGTGCAGAAGAACCGCAACCGCTTTCCGCTGCGCTGTGCCGCGTCGACCAGTTCGACCAAGTACAAATCCGCCCAGCAGTGCGTCAGCACGCCGCCTTCGGAAGGCAGCAGCGCTGCGGCCGCTGTGCCCAGGGTGCGGCTGCGGCTTCGGTACAACTCGTCGCCGGCCTTGGCCCCCGCCACCGCGGCTGAGACCAGCGACTCGCCGGAACCGGACACTGAGGACAGCACCGCGTGCACTGCTTTGCGCAAGTGGTTGTTCGTCGACCGCGCCCGGATCAACCGTGTTCCGGCTTGTTCCATGTAGGCGTACGCGGCGTGCGGGCGTAAGCCCGCCGCTTCGCGGGCGGCGAGCACCATTCCGTACAGCGCGGCGAAGTACGGGCCCGAGGACTGGGTGACCATGTCCTCAATGGCCTTGACGACTTCGCTGGAAGTACGGCACAGCACCCACTCCCGCGAGAACGGGAAGTTACGGCGGTCCAGGATCAGCACGCCATCGTCGGTGAGTCTGACGCTGTCCGCCAACGTCGGTGTCATCAGCTGTATCCCGTGAACGGCGGGTGCTCGCCCGTGAGGAAGTACGCGCCGACTTCGCGGGCTTTGTAGACGACCGGGTCGTGCAAGGTCAAAGTCCTTGCGTTGCGCCAGAAGCGGTCGTAGCCGAACTTGGTCGCGGTGGCGCGGGCGCCCATGAACTCGAAGATCTTCGACGTGGTCTCGTTGACCACGCGCGTGGCGAAGACCTTGGCGGACGAGACGGTCACCGCCGTACTGGCCCGCTGCTCGGCGGTCAGGTCGCTCCCGGCGGCGGCGGACTGCCGCAACGACTCTGAAGCCCGATCGGCCAATGTGCCCGCGGCTTCCAGAGAAGCGACGAGTTCGCCATATCCGGCAAGGATGTACGGATCAGCTGACGCCGCCTCCACACCGGACAGCAACCACGGCCTGGCCTGGCCGCGCGTGTACTCGGCGGCTTCGGCCAGCGCGCCCGCCGCGATGCCCACGTAGATCTGGGTCAGCGCGAGCTGGAAACCCAATGCCGCAAGGGAAAGCCGGATTGAGTCGGCGGGCTGTGCGCCGAGCACATCCTGGGCGTCGACGGCGACGTTCTCGAAGACGATGCCGCCGCTGGCGGTCAGCCGCTGGCCGGTGTTGTCCCAGTCGGACGGATACGAGATCCCGTCGGCCTTGGCGTCCACTGTGAACGTGATCTTCTCGTCGGTGTCCACTCGGGTCGCCGAGACGACCAGCCGGTCGGCCACCGATGCGCCGGTCGCGAAAGTCTTGCGGCCGTTGACGATGAAGCCGTCCGAAGTGGGCGTCAGCTCCAGCGCGGCGTCGAGCGGGTTGCTCACGCCCGACCAGAACCAGTCCCTGTCGGCCCGCATCCGCGCCGCGGCTGACGGGTTGTCGAACAGCTCGGCGCGCCAAAGGTGCAGGTAGTGGTACCCGATCAGATGCCCGATCGACGCGTCGGCCGCGGAGATGATCCTGGTCACCGCGTCGGCTGCCTCCTCGGCGGCCAGCAGGCCGGAGGAACGCAGCAGGTCGACCTCCGCGGTCGGTGGCCGGTTCGCCCGGTCCCGTTCGGCCGCGTCCGCCTTCAGCCGCGCGGCCACCTCCTCGGCCAAGCCGATCCAGTCCGTCATGGCCGAAACGGTACTGGGCATCTGCGCCTATGCCGTGCCCTGTCCACCTCGCGAAACCTGCGCGAAAAGAAAACTTGCGTGTCGCGCATCTTTCTGGCAGTCTCGGGTGGTGTCAGGGCTGAGAGAAAGCAAGAAGCGGGCCACACGCGAGGCGCTCAGCTGGGAGGCGTTGCGCCTCGCGGTCGAGCGTGGCATCGAGAACGTGCTGGTCGAGGACATCGCGACGGCCGCGGGCGTGTCGCCGCGGACCTTCAACAACTACTTCTCGAGCAAGTACGAGGCGATCGTCTGGCGTGAGCTGGACCGGATGGTGCGGATCGGGGACATCCTGCGGGAACGTCCGCGGGACGAACCGTTCTGGGAGTCGATCGAGCATGCCGTGCTTGCGATCTACGGCAATGACGACGAGACAACGCCGCCCGACAAGGCATGGACCGAGGGCGTACGGGAGCTGGTGAGCTCGCCGTTGCTGACGGCCGAGTACCTCAAAGCCGACGCGGCGATGACGCGCGCGCTGGCCGAGGCGATCGCTGAGCGCCTCGGCACGGACGTGGAGCAGGACATGTATCCACGCGTGATCGCAGGTGCGGTCGGCGCGGCATGCAGCACCGCGCAGCAACAGTGGATGAACGCCGATCCCTTGGTGCCGTTGGGCCCGCTGATCCGGCAGGCGCTGGGTTACCTGAAACGAGGAGGAGAACCATGATCGCGATCGCTGGGGGCGGGCCGAACGGCCTGATGCTCGGCTGCGAGCTGGCGCTGGCCGGGGTACGTCCGGTCGTGCTGGAGAGACTGCCCGAACGAAGCCAGGAACCCAAGGCCAACGGCATGGTCGGCCAAGTGGTCCGGCTGCTGCACCGCCGCGGCTTGCTGCCGCGCCTGGGCAGCGAGACTCCATTCCGGACACCGGGCTTCATGTTCGGCATGCTGCCGCTGGATCTGAGCGCACTCGACGACAACCCGTTGACGATTCTGCCTGTGCCGCAACGGCGGCTTGAGCAGGTGCTGGAGGAGCGGGCGCTCGAGCTCGGGGTGGAGATCCGGCGCGGACACGAGGTCGTCGCGTTCACTTCGGACGAGTCCGGAGTGGACATCGAGGTCCGTGGCCCGCAAGGGGAGTACCGGCTGAGTGCGGACTTCCTTGTCGGCGCGGACGGTGGCCACAGCACGGTCCGCAAGCTCGCCGGGATCGACTTCCCCGGTGTGTCCACGGAGAAAGGTGTGGTCCGGGTGGCGCATGTGACGCTGCCCGAACTCGTCGACGGACAACTCGACGTGCCCGGCTTCGGCCGGATTCCGCCAGGCGTGCACACCCGCACCGAGCACGGCGTGTTCTTCCACATCGAGCTGGAGCAGGGCAAACCGATGGTGGTGACCGTTGAATGGGATCCAGCGGACGACACTGCGATGACCATCGACGAACTGCGGCAGAGCGTTCACCGGGTGCTCGGCGCGGACGTGCCGATCGGGGAGCCGAGCGGGGACGGCCCGCACCTGCTGCGCCGGACATCCGGCGGCAATACCCGGATAGCTGAGAAGTACCGCGACGGCCGGGTGTTCCTGATCGGCGACGCGGCACACGTGCATTCCGCGATGGGCGGCCCTGGCCTGAACCTCGGCCTGCAGGACGCGGCCAACCTCGCTTGGAAACTGGCCGCGCACGTCAACGGCTGGGCGCCGGACGGATTGCTTGATACCTATGAAGCCGAACGGCGTCCAGCCGCCGAACGGGTTGTCCTGCACACCCAGGCGCAGTCCGCGCTGACTGGTCCTGGGCCGGAGGTCACCGCGTTGCGTGCGTTCTTCACCGAGCTGATGGCCAAGGTGGACGTTGCCGCGCACATCGCGGAAACCATGGCGGGGTCGGACATTCGCTATCCGACGGGGACGAACCACTCGCTGGCCGGAAGGTTCGTACCGGATGCGGTGCCCATCGAGCAGTTGCGGGACGCGCGGCCGGTACTGGTGGATTTCGCCCGAAACCCCGCACTCAAGGACATTGCGGCGGAGTGGAACGACCGCGTCGACGTAGTCGAAGTTGAATCGCCGTATGCGCATGCGGACGTGCTCCTCGTCCGGTCGGACGGCTATGTCGTGTGGGCGGGCGACGGTGTCCTGAGTGGACTGCGTGAGGAATTGGCTACGTGGTTCGGTGTTCCGCAAATGCTGACCACCGCTTCGTAGCGCACACGCTCGAATGCGGACCGTGGTCGAGTAGCAGGGTCGTTACGGTATCGAGATCGGGTACGCGTCATGTTTCACCGTGCTACGCCGAACAGGCCAATGTGGACTACGTGGAATAGGCCAGTTGTCTGATTGTCTATACCGCTTCGCGGGGATGTGCTCTGGTGGCAGTTCTTTGCCACGATCCCCATGAAGGGTTTGGCTGTGACATCACGATCTCCACTTCCCCGATTCACGTGGGGCAGATGCGCTGGGTTGGCGGTGCTCGCGTTCAGCACCGCCACGCTCGGCCTTGCGGTGCCCGCGGCAGCGCTCGCCGCGCAACCACCCGCACCGGAACAGCCGGTGCCCGCCAACGAGAAGACGCTTGACTCCCGGGACCGCGCCTTGGTCGCCGAGGCGGAGAAGGCGGGCAAGCAGTCCGTCACAGTCCTCGTCGCCGCCGAGAAGGGGCGTGCCGACGCGGCCGCCAACGAGCTGCGGTCGATCGGTGCGAACGTCAAGTCCGTCGAGAAGGACGTCGATTACCTCAAGGTGACGTTGCCACCGGGCAAGGCACGCCAGGCCGCCAAGCTCGACGCCGTGCGCGCGATCGACGTGGACGGCCTGATCGCCAGGGACGAGCCGGGCACCGGCACCGACGGGATGACCAACCCCATCCCGCAGCCCGCGCCGGGGCCGAACACCCCACGGGACAACCCGTACCTGCCGACCGGCGACACCAAGGCCGCCCAGTTCGGCCAGGTGTTCCCGTTCTGGGACGGCAAGGGCGTGCTCGTCGCGGTCCTGGACAGCGGTGTCGACCTCGACCACCCGGCACTGGCCAAGACCAGCTCGGGCGAGCGCAAGATCGTCGACTGGTACAACGCCAACTCCCCGGACTCCGGTGACAGCACCTGGGTCGCGATGTCCCAGCAGACCTTCACCGGCACGTTCACCGCGGCGGGCCGCACCTGGACCGCACCCGCGACGGGCGGCCCGTACAGCATCGGTGTGTTCAACGAGAACGCCGGTGTGAACGACTTCGCCAACGCGGCCAGCGAGATCGGCGGTGACGTCAACCGTGACGGTGACAAGGCGGACCGCTTCGGCGTGCTGCAGGACGTCGCGACCAAGCAGGTCCGCGTCGACCTCAACGGCAACGGCAACTTCACCGACGACACCGCGCTGATCGACTACAAGGTCAAGCAGGACGTCGGCCACTTCGGCACCGACAACCCGGCCACCCCGGGTGTCCGCGAGTCGGTTCCGTTCGTCGTGCAGACGGACAAGTCGGTCTACGGCACCGAGGACACCCCGTTCGTCGGCCTCGGCATCGCCGCTGCCGCGCACGGCTCGCACGTCGCCGGTATCACCTCCGGCAACGCGATCCTGGACGGCAAGATGGCCGGTGCCGCGCCTGGCGCGAAGCTGATGGCCATCAAGGCCTGCCTGTCGACGCCGTCGTGCACCGACAGCGGTCTGACCGACGGTGTGCTTTACGCGGCCCGCAACGGCGCCGACGTCGTGAACATCTCCATCGGTGGCCTGCCGCCGCTCAACGACGGCAACAGTGCCCGCGCGCAGATCTACAACCGGGTCATCGCGCAGTTCAACATCCAGCTGTTCATCTCCTCTGGCAACAGCGGTTCCGGGGCCAACACCGTCGGCGACCCGTCGGTGGCCACGGACGCGGTGAGCGTCGGCTCGTACGTCACCCGCGAGACCTGGCTGCGTAACTACGGTTCGGAGACGGCCAAGAAGGAAGGCCTGCACCCGTACTCGTCGCGCGGCCCGCGTGAGGACGGCGGTTTCAAGCCGAACATCATCGCGCCCGGCTCGGCGATCTCGTCGATCCCGTTGTGGCAGGCCGCTCAGCCGCTGCCCGGCACGTTCACCCTGCCGAACGGCTACGCGCACTTCAACGGCACGTCGATGGCCGCCCCGCAGGCGACCGGTGCCGCAGCGCTGCTGGTGAGCGCCTACAAGGCGACGCACGGCGGCAAGCGCCCGAGCATGGTCGCGCTGCGCAACGCGATCTACTCGTCAGCTCGCTTCATCGACGGCGTTGGCGCGTACGAACAGGGCAACGGCCTGTTCGACGTGTTCGGCGCGTTCTTCCACCTCGCGGCCAACCCGAACCCGGACGCCGTGAGCAGCTCGGTCGAGGTGAACACGGTCCTGGAGGGCTTCCTGCCAAAGCCGGGCGTCGGTGTCGGCATCCACGACCGTGAGGGCGTGGTGCAGGGCAAGCAGTACACCCGCACCTACACCTTCACCCGGACATCCGGCAGCGACCGCACGGTTCCGTACCGTCTCAAGTGGATCGGCAACGACGGCACGTTCTCCTCGCCGGACAAGGTGAACCTGCCGCTGAACAAGCCGGTCACGTTCGACGTGAAGGTCAACCCGCGCAACACAGGCGTGCACTCGGCGGTGTTGGAGCTGGACAACCCGTTCACCTCCGGCACGGACACGCAGTTGCTGAACACCGTGTTCGTGGCGCAGCAGTTCGACGCGGGCAACAAGTTCACCGTCTCGCACAGCGGCAAGATCGACCGCAACCAGACCAAGAACTTCTGGGTCAACGTGCCGCAGGGCACCACCGGCCTGAAGATCGACCTGGCTGGCGGCGGCGAGGCGGCGGGTGCCGGTCAGGTCCGGTTCATCCGGGTCGACCCGCGCGGCATCCCGATCGACGTGACGTCGACGACCAACTGCTACAACCCGAACGCCGGCGCGGGTTGCTCGACCGGTTCGCCGACGACCCGTACGGTCAACAACCCGATGCCGGGTGTCTGGGAGTTCTATGTGGAGGCTCGGCGGACGTCGGACACCGCCTCGGCTCCGTTCTCGGTCACCGCGACCGCGATCACCACGAAGATCAGCCCGAACCCGGACGTCGTCGAGTCGCTGCAGGCCGGCGTTCCGTTGGCCCGCAACTACACGGTGACCAACTCCGCCGCGGCGTTCAACGGCCGCCTCGTCGGCGGCCCGCTGAGCAGCGCGCTGCAGGAGCGTCCGAACATCGCGCACCTGGCTCAGCAGCAGCGGCAGATCAACGTGCTGCCTGGCTCGACCTCGCTGCGGGTGGCGATCGGCAACACCAGTGACATTGGCGCGGACCTCGACCTGTTCCTGTTCAACTGCACCACCGGCACCTGTGTGCTGACGGCGCAGAGCGCGGACGCGGACTCCGAGGAATCGGTCAGCGTCCCCAACCCGGCGGCTGGTGTGTGGATCTCGTTGGTGGACGGCTTCGCGGTTCCCGCGGGAACCACGGACTTCGACTACCAGGACGTGTTCTCCTCGCCGCAGCTGGGCACGTTGGCCATCAACGATACTGACGCCCAGCGGCTCACCGGGGCCACGTGGAACGCGTCCGGCACGGTGACCGCCGCATCGGTGCCGCCCGCGGGACGCAAGCTGCGTGGCGAGCTGACCGTCCGGACCAGTGACGGCGGAATCGTCGGCAACGGCACGATTCAGATCAACGCGGTCACGTAGTAACAATTGACAACACTCAGGGGCGGCCGGTCGTTCGACTGGCCGCCCCTGAGTATTAGAAAATGACGTCGTTACACAAGTAGAAAGCTTCGCCGCTGTCCGGGAGTTGCCGCTGCCAGATCGTGTAGATCAAATGCCTGCCGGACTTGCCGCTCGGCAGCCGGGTGGCGATCTGGTACACACCGTTGGAAATCGGCGGGTTGGTCACCTGGTTGAACTGCTCGAGATCCGACCAGCGCAGCGGCGTCAACGGGTCGTAGCCGTTGCGCGTGACGTACGTCGTCCACACCCCCAGGTGGGCGGCGGTCGCCTTGACCTGGAACGTGAAGTTCGCGCCCGAGGTCAACCGGGTGGCAGGCCAGTCGTTGCGGGCCAGGTTGAGACCGGTGTACTTGGCCCGGCCCGCGCCGCAGAGCTGGCCGTCCGGGATGAACGCGCGGTGGTTGCCCGCGACGTTGGGCAGGTTGACCTCGTGCCAGTCGTAGAAGGCCTGCGTGCCACCGGCGGCGACAGCGGCCCGGCACGCGGCTGATGTCGGGTTCTCCGGGTTCTCGTTGAACCTGCACTGGTACGTGCGGCTTGGCGGGTTCATCGTCGAGCCGTGCGCGCTCGCCGAGGAGATCGGCAGGACGGCGGACAACAGGATGGGGATCGCTCCGAGCAGGGCGACCAGGGCACTTCTGCGGCGCTTGGTCATCAGGCGTCTCCTTGACAGCGTTGTCATACGTGCCATGAAGTCGTCGCGCCCGACCCATGATTCTGCAGTGTGAATTGGTCTAGTCCAGCATGGCAAGGGCCGTTCGGGCTAAAAAGATTGCGCGCAGGGGCCCCTAACAGCCGGGAACAAACCCACGATTTGACCCACACAAGGGGGAATTACCGCCCGGCGACAGGAGAAGTGTCATGCGGCTGAGATCTGTCCTGATATCGATCATCACGTTACTGGGAATCATTGTTTCGGTCCCACAGGCCACTGCGGCCATCGGCGACGACTGGGCATTCGCCTACAACAACCACTTGGCCCCGCTCGCCGGATTCACACCGATGGATCCGGCCCGTCAATGGAGCAAGAACGGCGGTGCGAGCGCCGAAGTGCGTTCGCCCGGTGTCGGTCAGTACGAGGTGCTGTTCCCGAAGACGGTGGTCAAGCGCGGCACCGTGCACGTCACCGCCGAACGGCAAACGCCAGGATGGTGCCAGGTCCAAGGATGGCAGAACGGCAACAACGGCCTGCACGTGTTCATCCTGTGCTTCAAGCACGGCGGCGCACTCGACAACAGCCGGTTCGCCGTGATGGCAACGGAAAGCAGCCCGGTCCCAACGATTCCGGCCATCCCGGTACACGCGTACGTCTTCGCCGACGCGGTTGGGACAGTGCTCGCCAACTTCAACTCGTCCGGCTTCACCAACTCGGTCAGCCACGGCGGCCCAGGTTCCGGGATCTACAAGGTGTCCTTGCCGATGAAGGGCTTCAATGAGCCGAACGGCAACTTCCAGGTGACCGCGGTGGGGTCGAAACCCGCGCGTTGCAAGATCGCCGAATGGGTGCCGTCGGCCAACGGGCAGACGGTGATCGTCGCGTGCTTCGACGGCGCCAGCATGCCGTTCGACACCGCGTGGACTCTCAGTTACAACAGGGAACTGCCGCTCATTGGCGAGTCCGGCCCGCCGAAGCGGTACGGATACATCTGGGCGACCCCCGCATTGCCGCCGATGACCAGCTTCAACTCGGCAGGCGCGGCCAACACCGTCTCCTTCGGCGGCGGGCAGTACCTGGTGACGTTCAAGACGATCGGCATGCATGAAGATCACATGCAGGTGACCGCGTTCGGCAAGGGGCCGGCTTACTGCGTGCTGGGCGACGTGTGGTTCAACAGCTTCTTCGGCGACGCCACGATCCGCAACGTGGAGTGCTACGACCAGCTCGGCGCGCTGATCAAGCACGAGCCGTTCGTCGCGTACACGTCACGGCACTAGCTCTTGACCATCCTGGCGGCTGAGTCTTTACTGTTCGGAAAGTTTCCTATTTAATTCGCCGCCAGGATGGAGCCAAGCCATGCTCAGACGTGGGTCGGTTGCCGTGGTCACGTTGTGTTGCTTAGCGGGGACCGCGACTCCGGCGACCGCGGTCCCCGCCGGATTTGTCCGCGTGGACCAGGTCGGATACGCGACGAGCGAAGCGAAGATCGGATACCTGCTCGGCACCGAGGCGGTGTCCGGCGCATCGTTCACCGTGGTCGACGCCGCGGGCCGAACGGTGTACTCCGGCAAGGTCGGTGACAGCCTGGGCGGCTGGAACGACACGTACACCGCCGTGCACCAGGTTGATTTCTCCAAGATCTCCCGGCCGGGTACGTACCGGGTGAAGTTCTCCGGCAAGATCGCCGCCGAATCGCCAAGCTTCAAAGTGGACCGTGCGGCCGCGCTGTTCCAGCCGTTGGTGCGCGCCACAACTGAGTTCTTCCAGGCGCAGCGCGACGGCAGGAACGTCATCCCTGGACGGCTCGACCGCAAGCAGGCACACCTGACTGACGCCAAGGCGACCGTCTACGCCGAGCCGAAGTTCAAAGGCGAAGGCGGCGACGAGCCCGCCGAGCCGCTCAAGCCGATCGGCGGGCCGGTCGACGTCGAAGGCGGCTGGTTCGACGCGGGCGACTTCGTGAAGTTCACGTCGAACACCGCGTATTCCTTGGCAGAGCTGGGTTACGTCCAGCGCGAAGGCGGAAACCCGCAGCTGCACGCCGAGTTCGAACACGGCCTCGACTGGTTGGACAAGGCGTGGGACGCCCGGACCAAGACGCTGTACGCGCAGGTCGGAATCGGTACCGGCAGCGCGGAGTTCGGTTTCGTCGGCGACCACGACGTGTGGCGCCTGCCGGAAGCGGACGACAAGCTGAACGTCAAGCCAGGTGACCTGGAGTACTTCATCAAGTACCGCCCGGTGTTCCCGGCCGGGCCCGCCGGGTCCGCCGTCAGCCCGAACCTCGCCGGCCGTGTCGCGGCGGCGTTCGCCCTGGGTGCCCAGCTCGAGCGCGATCCACGGCAGGCAAGGCGTTATCTGGAAGAGGCAGCCTCGATTTTCGCTGCTGCCAAGACAACGGACGTCGGTGAGCTCGTGACCGCGTTCCCGCACGCTTACTACCCGGAGTCGTCATGGCTGGACGACATGGAGCTCGGCGCGACACAGCTCGCGTTGGCGGCTCGCAAACTTGGTGATCACAGGTACTTCGGCTGGGCGCGGCAGGCGACCCACTGGGCCGGTCAGTACATCGCCAGCACTGACAAGGACACGCTGAACCTGTACGACACCAGTGCTTTGGCGCACGCTGAGCTCATCGGGTTGTTGCGGCGCGGTGTGCACGGCGCCGAGGTGACTGAGCGGCAATTGATCGACGACCTCAAGCGGCAACTGAACCAAGGCGTCCAGGGAGCAGCCGCGAGTCCATTCCGGACTGCCGTGGACATCACCAACTTCGACGCGGCAAGCAAGAGCTTTGGCTTCGCCGCGACCGCTCGGCTCTACCGCGCGGTGACCGGTGACCGGACTTACGACGCTTTCGGTGTGCAGCAACGGAATTTCGCACTGGGTTCGAACGCGTGGGGTATCTCGCTCGTTGTCGGTGCCGGCTCGAACTCCCCGAAGTGTCCGCACCACCAGGCGGCGAACCTCGCGGGCGACCCGAACGGCGGCAAGCGGGTGCTGTACGGCGCGGTGATCAACGGCCCGAACGGCGCGTCGAACTTCGAGCACATCGGTGACATGCCGCCGGGCGCGATCCCGTGCTCGAACTCCTACCAGGCCTTCGACGGCAAGGGTTCCCGGTTCTTCGACGACCTGAGGTCATGGCCGAGCTCGGAACCGGCGATCGACTTCACGTCGACGGCACTGCTGGCCTTCGGCTTGTCCAGCTGAACCCGGCTCGTGAGTGGCCGGTCAGCAACCGGCCACTCACGAGCTCGCGTTCGGTGTTCTGGTCTTGGTTCTGCTGTTCTTGGGTTTCTTGGTCTTGCTCGTGTTCTGCGGGTCGCCCGGTTCCTCCTCGGCGACTTCGGTCTCCTCCGCGGGCGGCGGAGCCGATGACGTCGGTCCTGGCGTCTTCGCGACCGTGTCGCGTTGCTCCGACGGCCGCGGCTGTTCTTTTTGCTGGTTCACGGGTTGTTGTTGCGGCACCTGGGATCCACCGGCGACCGATGAGTCGACTGTCTGGTCGCGATCGGGCTGGATACGGATCGGAGTGTCGCGAGCGCCGTCAGTTGTCGGCGCGGCAACGAACAACGCGATCGCACCGGCAGTCAGGCCCGCGCCGATGATGGCCGCGGCTTTGGGGAGAAAACGCCGTTGTGGCCGAGGAAGCGGAGTCGTCGGGCGTTCGGCCCGCAGTAGCTGCACGCATTCGCTCGCAGTGGGGCGTTGATCCGGGTCGTTGCGGGTCATCAGATCGAGCGCTTCGGCGAGCGGCTCCGGGATGTCCTCAGGGATCTTCGGCCGCCGGTTGAGCCGCGCCAGGACGGTCTCGGCATCGAGCCCGGGATATTCGATCTCACCGGTGAGGCACTCGAGCAGGATCAGGCCAAGACCGTAGACGTCGGCAGGCGGACCGACCTCGGTGCCAAGCACCTGTTCGGGTGAAAGATAGGCCGCGGTTCCCACCAAGCGGTCCGAAGCTGTGATACCGGTGCGGGCGAGCAGCTTGGCCAATCCGAAGTCAGCCAGGTGCGGGAAGCCGTCGGCATCGAGCAATACGTTGCCAGGCTTGATATCCCGGTGCACGACGTTCTTGGCGTGCACGTACGCCAAGCCTTCGGCGACCCCGATACCGATCTTGCGCACCTCGTCGACGGGCATCGGCCCTTCGTCGATCCGGCGGCCGAGCTGCGGGCCTTTGATGAGCTCAAGAACGAGGTACGGTTCGCCGTTGGCGACACCGGAGTCGAACACCTTGACCAGTCGCGGGTGGTCGAATCCGGCGAGGAGCTTGGCTTCGTCCTCGAACCGCAAGCGACCGACGGGATCGGCGTGTGGCTGGAAAATCTTGATCGCCACCTCGCGATCCAACCGCTGATCCCACGCTTTGAGCACGCGCGCGGTGCCACCGCGGCCGAGTTGCGAGATCAGCCGGTATCGATCGGCCAGCACGGGCGCGGCGCGTCCGCCGGATTCCTCGTACATCTGAGCCACACTAGTGACCATGGATCTCAAATCCATAGCGGACCAGCTCTACGCGCTGCGGCCAACCGAATTCATGGCCGCACGCTCGGAGTTCGTGCGCGCGGCGAAAGAAGAAGGCGACAAGCAGGCGGCCACGGCGATCGGCAAGTTGCGCAAGCCGTCGACGGCCGCGTGGGCGTTGAACCTGCTGGCGCGCAGAGAACCGGCCGAACTCAAACGTCTCGCGAACCTGGGTGCGTCATTGCGTGACGCACACGGCAGATTCGACGGCGAAACACTGCGTGAACTGTCCAAACAACGACACCAGCTGGTGCGTGCGATGGTCGCGCAGGTCAGGTCCTTGGCGTCAGCCGAAGGCCAGAAGCTCAGCGAGACGGTCGTCCGGGACATCGAGTCCGTGTTCGCGGCGGCGCTGGCGGATCCAGCGGTGACTGAAGTGTTGCAAGCCGGAACACTTTCGGCCACAAACGACCTGTCGTCGCCAGAAGCCTGGCCAGAACCACCCGAACCGGTAGTTGACGAAGTCGCCCTACGGCGTGAACAACGTGCGGAGCGTCGCCGTCAGGAACTAGGCCGAGCCCGAGCGGAAGCACAACACACCGCGGAAGTCCGCGACCGGGCGCAGTCGGCTTTGGCGCACGCCGAGCAGAAAGCCGAACGCGCTGCACGGCAGGTCGCGGAGTTGACTGCGGAGTTGGAACGGGCCCGCGAGGCTGAACAGGAGACTGCGCGCGAGGTTCGTGAGGCCCGAGCGGTGTTCCGGACAGCGGAGAAGGCAGCCGAACGTGCCCGCCGTCAGCTGGAATCCCTGGAGTAGCGCTACTGCACGATGCGCTGGAGCGCGGACACGGCCCCGGCCCGGTGTTCGTTCCACAGGCGGACGACCTCATCCGCGTCACCTGCGCGAATAGCCGCGATGATGGCCTTGTGCTCGGTGTGCACGCGGGCTCGGCTGTCCGCGGAGCTGTAGTACAGGGCGCGATACGCGTCCGTCGCGTCCCACATGACCCGCACCAGGCGAGTCAACCGGGGCATACCCGACGCCTCAAGCACCGTGAAGTGGAACTGCCGGTTCGCCGCCGCCATGCCCACGATGTCGTCGGCCGCGGCCGCGCGCATGATGTCTTCTTCGGCCTGCTCAAGGCGTTCGATGTCCTCAGCGGACATCAGCGGTACGGCCCGCAGCGTCGCCTCGGTTTCCAGCAGCTCGCGGATCCGGTACACCTCAAGCAGATCGTCCAGCGACAAGTCCGCGACCTGGTAGCCGCGATGCGGCCGGTAGATGACCTGGCCCTCGCCTTCCAATGTCCGCAAGGCCTCGCGCAGCGGCACGCGGCTGACACCCAGTTTCTCGGCGAGTGCGTCCTGACGGACGGCGGATCCGGGTGGCATCTCGCCGGTCAGGATGGCCCGCCGGAGTTCGGCGAGCACGAATTCCTGCGTGGTAAGCGGGCGTTTCATCGAGGGTTGCTCCGGTACTCGGCAGGGGTACGGCTGAGGCTGATGGGGTTGGCGATGTGGGACAACCCGTCGATCGAGACGACCGGTGACAGGCCAACGGCGTCAGCCAGGGACACCGCCTCGGCCACGTTGTTGATAGGTCCACAAGGGACACCCGTGTCATTCAGCACGGTGAACCAGTGCGAAGCGTCCTGTGTGGACAAGCGGGCATTGATGGCGGAAGTCAGCGCGTCCTGGTTGGCCACGCGCAGCGAGTTCGTGGCGAACCGGGGGTCGGTCTCAAGGGACAACGCCGAACACAAGGCAGCGAACTGTTTGTCATTGCCGACGGCAAGCACGATCGGTCGATCCCGTGCCTCGAACACCGCGTAAGGCGCGACGCTCGGATGCGCGTTGCCCATCGCGGTTGGCACGGCC
Organism: Kibdelosporangium aridum; assembly: GCF_900176515.1. Lineage (GTDB taxonomy): Bacteria > Actinomycetota > Actinomycetes > Mycobacteriales > Pseudonocardiaceae > Kibdelosporangium > Kibdelosporangium aridum. Next base: position 174,610 of record NZ_FWXV01000002.1, on the reverse strand, counting down.
CCTGCCATCACGTACCCCGCGGACTGGTTGACCAGCGCGGACAGCAGTGACGACAGCAGCGAGACTTCGACGAGCTGCCCTTCGCCGGAGATCGAGACGTGCCGCAAAGCCGCCAGGATGCCAACCATCGCGTGCAAACCGGTGATCACGTCCACCAACGCGACTCCGGCTTTGGTAGGGGAAGCAGGCGTTCCGGTCACGCTCATCAACCCGCCGACGGCCTGAACCAGCAGGTCATAGCCGGGCAGCGAGGACGAAGGCCCGAAACCGGTGATCGAGCAGTAGACCAATCGGGGGTTCACCGCCGACAGCGACGCGTAGTCCAGGCCGTAGCGGGCCATCGTGCCTGGCCGGAAGTTCTCGACCACGACATCCGCCGACGAAGCCAGCTCCAAGGCGGCGGGATCGGCCAAGTCCAGCGAGACCAGCCGCTTGTTCCGGTTGAGGCCCATGAAGTACGTGGAGACGCCGTCGACGTGCGGCGGCCCCCAGGCCCGGGTGTCGTCGCCGGTTCCCGGCCGTTCCACCTTGATGACCGTCGCACCCAGGTCGGCGAGCAGCATCGTGGCGTACGGCCCGGCCAGCACACGGCTGAAGTCGGCGATCGTCACGCCTTCGAGAGCTTGCACGGTGTGAACACTATCATTGGAGAATTGATATTGGATCCAATTTTGGGTTAGCCTGCCAGTCATGACCCGTCTTGCCCCGCTGGACCTCGTCGACGCCGACGGCCTGCTCTCCGACGAGGAGCGCGCGATCCGCGACACGGTCCGCAAGTTCTGCACCGACCGGATCCGTCCGCACCTCGCGGAATGGTTCGAGCAGGGCGACCTGCCCGCGCGCGACCTGGCGCGGGAGATGGGCGACCTAGGCCTGCTCGGCATGCACCTGAAGGGCTACGGCGCTGCGGGCACGAACGCGGTCTCCTACGGCCTGGCCTGCCACGAGCTCGAAGCCGCTGACTCCGGCGTACGCAGCCTGGTCTCGGTGCAGGGCTCGCTGGCGATGTACGCGATCTACGCGTACGGCAGCGAAGAGCAGAAGAACGAGTGGCTGCCCCGGATGGTCACCGGCGAGGCGATCGGCTGCTTCGGGCTGACCGAGGCGGACTTCGGCTCCAACCCCGGCGGCATGCGCGCCAACGCCAAGAAGGACGGGTCCGACTGGGTGCTCAACGGCACCAAGATGTGGATAACCAACGGCTCGATCGCCGACGTCGCGGTCGTCTGGGCGCGCACCGACGAGGGCATTCGCGGCTTCGTGGTCCCGACGACGGCCAAAGGCTTCCGGGCCAACACCGTGCACGGCAAGCTCTCCCTGCGCGCCTCGATCACCAGCGAGCTCGTGCTTGAGGACGTCCGGCTGCCCGCGGACGCGGTCCTGCCGTTGAGCAAGGGCTTGTCCAGCCCGCTCGGCTGCCTGACCGAGGCCCGGTTCGGCATCATCTTCGGGTCGATCGGCGCGGGCCGGGACTGCCTGGAGACCGCGATCGCGTACGCCGCCGACCGTGAGGTCTTCGACAAGCCGCTCTCGGCGTACCAGCTGACGCAGGCCAAGCTCGCCGAAATGGCCGTCGAGCTGGGCAAAGGCATGCTGCTCGCGATCCAGATCGGCAGGCTGAAGGACGCGGGCACCCTCAAGGCCGAGCAGATCAGCGTGGGCAAGCTGAACAACGTCCGAGCGGCGCTGCAGATCGCCAGGGAAGCCCGCACGATTCTCGGGGCAAATGGGATCACCCTGGAGTATCCGGTCATGCGACATGCGAACAACCTGGAATCAGTGCTTACCTACGAGGGTACGAGTGAGGTGCACTTGCTCGTGATCGGTCAGGCTCTCACGGGTCAGGCCGCATTCCGCTGACTAGGAGGGCTTTGGACATGGGGGCGTTGTGGCACCCGTTCTCGGACATGGGTGCGGTCACCCAGAACGGCGAGTTCGTCGTCGCCCGTGGCGAGGGCGTGTACGTGTGGGACACCGAAGGCCGTAGGTATCTCGACGCGACCGCAGGGTTGTGGTTCGCCAATGTGGGACACGGCCGTCAGGAGCTGGCTGACGTCGCGGCCAAGCAGATGCGCGACATCGCCGCGTACTACACGTTCGGTGACGTGGCAACGCCGGCGACGGTGGAACTCGCCGAACGCCTGTCGTCGATCGCTCCGATGAAGGACACGAAGGTCTTCTTCACCAGCGGCGGGTCGGACTCGATCGACACGGCACTGAAGCTGGCCCGCCGGTACTGGCACGAGCAGGGCAAGCCAGGGAAGAACATCGTGATCGGCCGTGAGCGCGCCTACCACGGTACGCACGTCGGCGGCACGGCGTTGGCAGGCATCCCAGGCAACCGGGAGGGCTACGGCTCGCTGATGCCCGACGCCGCAACGGTCACGTGGGACTCGGCTGACGCCTTGCGCGCGGAGATCTCCCGGATCGGTGCCGACAAGATCGCGGCGTTCTTCTGCGAGCCCGTGATCGGCGCCGGTGGCGTCTACCCGCCGCCGGACGGATACCTGGCCGAAGTCCGGAAAGTGTGCCGGGACAACGACATTCTCTTTGTCGCCGACGAGGTGATCACGGGTTACGGCCGGATCGGCGGAGCCTGGTTCGCCAGCACGCGGTTCGACCTCGACCCGGACATGATCACCACGGCCAAGGGCCTGACGTCCGGTTACCTGCCCATGGGTGCCGTGCTGATCGCTGGGCACATCGCCGAACCGTTCTTCAAGCCGGGTGTGTGGTGGCGGCACGGTTACACGTACTCGGGCCACGCCACCAGTGCCGCGGTTGCACTGGCCAATTTGGACATCGTGGAACGGGAGGACCTGCTGTCCTCGGCCGCCCGCCTTGAGTCCACTCTGGACAAGGAGGTCAGCACGCTTGCCGTGCACCCCGCTGTCGCCGAGGTGCGCAGTGGCTTTGGCGCCGTCGCCGCAGTGCAGATGGCCGACGCCGCGGACGTCTTTCCCATGATTCGCTTGCTGCGTAAGCACGGCGTGTCCGGACGGGCGGTCGGTGCGGGCGGTCTGCAGATCTCGCCCGCGTTGACGATGACGGACTCCGAGGTCAGCGAGATGGTCGCCGGGTTCGACGAAGCCCTCCGCGAGCTCCAGGGCTGATCAACCCTCGTGAGTGTTTGGCCAGTTGAGCCAAACACTCACGAGCGGTTCCTATCGCACTGTCAGGGAATACTCGGTGCTGCCGGTCTTACCGGACGAGTCCGTGCCGGTGATGGTGATCTTGTACGTGCCTGCCTGGAACGGCGCGATGATGCTGATCTGCGACGAACCGCCCGGGCTGACGGTCTGCGGGTTGAAGAACGGCTTGAACTGAACGCCGGTCGCGTCCAGCGTGATCGTGCCTGTCCCGCCGGTCGCCGAGACGATCGCGGTCAGGAAGCCGCCTGGCCGTGCCGTGCCCGACCCCGGTGACACGTTCAGTTTCACGTCCCCGGCGGGCGGGCCGCCGACCGTCAGTGTGAAGTCGGCTGTCTTGGTTTCGCTCGTTCCCTTGCCGGACACCGTGATCCGATGCGGGCCGGACGGGGTGGACGCCGAGGTCTCGATGGTCAGCTTGGCGTTCTGGCCGGACTGGATCTCGCTCGGCTGGAACGTCGCCTTCACGCCTGCCGGAAGACCTGACGCGGTCAGGCTCACGGCTTCGGTTCCCTGTTCGCCTGCTTTGGTCGTGACCGTTGTGGAGAAGGACTTGCCAGCGTCAACCTGTCCCTGAGACGGGGACAGCGCCAGGGTGAACGAGCCAGGGTTCTGCCCGCCACCGATGAACCCGGTGTACAGCAACTTGTTCGGCGAACCGTTGCCCGGATTGCCCACTGTGTTGCCTGCGTTCTCCACGAGAGCATCGCGAACCTGTTGTGGCGTCGCGGACTGGTTGGCGGTCAGGTAGAGCGCCGCCGCGCCCGCGACATGAGGGCTCGCCATGGACGTCCCGGACATCGTGGCCGAGCCGCTGTTGATGCCGGTGGACACGATGTTGCCGCCGGGCGCGAAAATGTCGAGGCAGGAGCCGTAGTTGGAGAAACTGCTCCGGCCGTCGTCGCGTTCGGTCGACCCCACGGTGATCACCTCGGGAACCCGGGCCGGTGAGGTGTTGCACGCGTCGGCGCTGCTGTTCCCGGCCGCGACAGCGACCGTGATACCAGCTTGTACCAACGCTTTCGCTTGCGCGTCGCCCACGCCGACGTTGTCCATGCCGAGGCTCATGTTCACCACGGCAGGCTTCCTCGCGTTCTGCGCGATCCATTCCATGGCACTCACCGCCGCGGAATCCGGTGCCGTGCCGCCACATCCAAGCGCCCTGACCGCGACAATCTTGGCCTTTTGGCCAGGCCGTAGGTTTTACCGGCGATCGTGCCCGCCACGTGTGAGCCGTGGCCGTGGCAGTCTTGTGCTTCGCTGTCGTTGTCCACGAAGTCGTAGCCGTAACTCGCTCGGCCTTCCCACTCCGGATTGGACGGTGCGATGCCGGTGTCGATCACGTACGCCGTCACGGCCTCGCCCGAATTGGCGTAGTTGTACTTGCTGTCGAGCGGCAGGGCTTTCTGGTCCACTCGGTCCTGGCCCCAGGATGGCGGGTTGTTCTGCGTGTCCGCGATCCTGGCCGTGCCGTCCTGGTAGACCGCCTGGACCCTCGGGTCCGCCGCCAGCCTCCGGGCTTGGGCCTCGGACATGTTCCGAACAGTGAACCCAGAATAAGAAACTCTGTATTCAGCGTGCAGAGTGCCGCCATAGCGAACACTGAGTGCGGACGCCGAAGCGCCCGGCTTGGTCTGCACGACGTAGCTGCCGGCAATGTGCTGCTTCGCTTGGATGACAACGCCTTCGGGTTGAGCGAAGGCGGGTGTCGCGGCGAAAAGGAGAGCAGCGGTGACTCCAAGAACCAATCTCATCACAAGCTCCCTCAGAACGTGATCGACCAGCCGGTCAGCACACCCGCGTCGAACGTGTAGACGTCGCGCATCCGCAACTGCCAAGTCCCGTTGGCGTTCTCACCAGCGGCATTCACCGTGTACGTCTGGTGAATTCCGCCAGGTTCACCGATGCCACCGGCAGTGTGCAGCGGATAGACGGCACCCGAAGGGCCGATCAGGTCAACCACCAAGTCGGCCGTGTACGTGTGATCGATGTCCACCCGGACCGGGAGGCTCGAAGAAGCCCGGCCGTCACACCCGGCGTTCTCGATCGAACTGGTCACAGCCGCTCCAGCGTCCGGAATGGACACATCGGTGTCATTGGTCCTCACATCACACGCAGGAGGCCCGCCGCCCCCGATGAACTGGGTGTTGAGCAGCTTGTTCGGCGACCCGGAGCCCACGTTCTTCAACACGCCGGAGGCGGCGTTGTTCACCAGCGCGTCACGAACCTGGGCAGGTGTGTAAGCCGGGTGCTGGGTCAAAACCAGTGCGGCCGCACCGGCGACGTGCGGTGTCGCCATGGAAGTCCCGGACATCTGAGTCGTCCCGCCGCCGTTGCGCGTCGAAGTGATCGACGAGCCGGGGCCGAAAATGTCCACGCAAGTCCCGATGTTCGAGAACGATGACCGATTGTCGTTGCTGTCCGAAGACGCGACCGTGATCGCCTCAGGCGTACGTGCCGGAGAAGTGTTGCACGCGTTGGCGCCGTTGTTGTTGCCCGCCGCCACCGCGTTCACGAAACCGGCCTGGACCGCACGGCGAACCGCGTCGTCCACTGAGGACTGGGAACCGCCGCCGAGGCTCATGTTCAGGATTCCCGGCTTCGTGCCGTTGCGGGCCACCCAGTCGATACCGCTGATGATCTGCGACCATTGCCCGGTGCCTTGGCAGTTCAGCACTCGCACCGAAACAATGCTGACGTTCTTGGCCACGCCGTAGGTCGCACTGCCGACCGTTCCGGCGACGTGGGTGCCGTGGCCCTGGCAGTCCGAGGCGTCCGAGTCGTTGTCGATGAAGTCGTACCCGCTTTTCGCCCGGCCGCCGAACTCCGGGTGCGCGAAGTACACGCCGGTGTCGACCACATATACCGTGGCGCCCTCGCCTTTGTTGGCATACGTGTACTTGGTGTCCAACGGCAGGTTTTGCTGGTCGATTCGATCCAGTCCCCAGGTCGCATTGTTCTGGGTGTCCGATATCCGGGCAATGCCGTCGGGCGCCACGGAATCGACGCGCGGATCGGCGGCCAAAGCACGCGCTTCGGCCGCGGTCAACCTCGCCGAGAAACCACCGAGCGCGGTGTACTGGCGATCCGCGCGGTACTCGGTAAGAAGTGAACTGACTGAAGCGCCCGGCTTCAGCATGACGATGTAACCACTGGCGGCCGGTGCCGCGGCGACAGCGGGTGCGCCGCCGAACAACACAGCCAAGCCCACGGCGAGTATTGCCCCTCGCATAGGTGCTCCGTTTCGGTTGCAGGGATGTCCCAGCACCATCCGGCGGCGTGCACCGGGGAACAACCGAGGTACCGATCCGTAGGGGTACGTATCTTTTGCCCGTGATCGGCCCGAAAGACGGTTCCGTATCCGGCTGAATGCTCCCTACCCTGCGTAAATGACCTCACCAGTGTTGGTGGGACGCGGCGAGGAACTGGCCATGCTCACCGCTGCCGTCACGAACGCGCCGTCGGTGGTGTTCGTCGAGGGTGAGGAAGGCGTGGGCAAGACCCGCCTGGTCGCCGAACTGGCAGGGGTGGTGGGGCACTGCCAGCCGCTGCGTGATCCCTTCCCGTACGGCGTGATCTTCGAATGTCTTGGGGCGTCGGCGGACAAGCTGACCGGCCGTCTTGGCGCGATCACGGGCGCGCTCCGGCCGTATCTCCCTGAGCTGGCCGACCGTCTGCCGCCCGAGCCGCTCGGCGATCCCGCGGCCGAGCGGCACCGGCTGTTTCGCGCGGTCCGCGACCTGATCACCGCCACGGGCAGGCTAACCCTGGTCATCGAGGACATTCACTGGGCCGACGAAGGCACCCGCCAGCTGCTGCGGTTCATCCTGACCGACCAGCCGCCCGAACTATCGCTTGTTCTCACCTACCGGCGAGAAGACCTCCCAGGCGGAACCACCCTCGGCCGAGCGTTCCGGCCCAAGCGCAGCACCCACATCGTGCTCAAACCACTGGATCCGGACAGCGTCCGCAGCCTCGCCGAAGCGATTCTGCGCAGGCCTGTCTCGCACGAGTTCGCGACGACCTTGCACAAGCGCACGGCCGGAATTCCGCTCGTGGTCGAAGAGACCATGCGCGCGCTGAGAAATCCGGACGCACGCCTGTTGGACACGGTCGAAGTCCCTGCGTCGCTGCGGGAAGCCATGATCGAGCGGCTTGACGGCCTGCCCACGATCGCGCGCGGTATCGCCGAAGCCGCAGCTGTTCTGGGCGTACCCGCGGGAATCGAGGCATTGAGCGCGATCGCTGTCGAGACGCAGGCACGTACCCAGCAAGCGATCACGAAACTGCTCGAAGCCGGTGTCCTGATCGAACCGATCCAGAACAAGTACGGCTACCGGCATGCCCTCGCACGCCGCACGGTGTACGACTCACTGCCCGGCCCGCGTCGCCAAGAATTGCACCTGCGCTCGGTGCGTGTCCTTTCCAGACTCCAACCACGGCCGCTCGTCCAACTCGCGGAGCACTGCAAGCGCGCGGGACTGCTGCAGGACTGGTTGCGTTACGGCGAGCAAGCCGCTGACACCGCGATGGACGCGGGCGACGCGTCCACGGCGATCGAGCTGCGCTGCGCCTTGGTCTCCGAACCCGAAGTGCCCGCCGCGGATGTCGACCGGCTGGCCACGAAGCTGTGCCAGGACGCCTTGGCTGGCCTGCACCAGCATGAAGTGACCGCGCAGTTCGAGCGCCTGCTGGCCGATCCGCGGCTGTCCGACGAGGTTCGCGGCGAGGTACAGCTTGGCCTTGGGCTTGTCCTCGTCCGCGGTTATGACGAGATCGACCGGGGGCGGACCGAGATCGAGCTGGCGTTGCCTGCCCTGGCGCATCGTCCGGAACGCGCGTTGCGGGGAATGGCAGTGCTCGCAATGCCATACCTTGGCACGGCACCGCTTGCCGAGCACCTGGTGTGGCTGCGGAAGGTCGAAGAATGCCTCCCGGACGCGCCGTCGGTGCGGATCGCGCTGCTGGCCAACGTCCTAGGCGCCAGGATCCACATCGAAGGCGTCATCGACGAGCTCACTCCACCGCAGGCCGATGACCCGGAAAGCACCCGGCAACTCGCGCGGCTGTACAACAACATCGCCGACTCGTATTCGTGGGTCGGCCACTACCGTTGGGCCGCAAGGTACTTGCGTACCGGCTTGGACCTGGCGACCCGATCGGGCGCGCCCTACATCGTGGGAACCGCGGAAGCCACCAGGATCAGGCTGGACTGGCTCGCCGGCCGTTGGTCCGGTTTGGACGAACGAGCCCGCCAGCTCGCCGAGGTCTACGAACACCTGCAGCCGGTGACAGCCGAGCTCTACCTGGTGCGCGGCTGGTTGGCCACGGCCCAAGGCGACTGGGACACCGCGGTCGGCTGCTTCCGGCAAACCGGCCTTGACGCACCGGAAAGCGCGATCGCGCCGGTCGTCATCGCGGCCTTCGGCGGGATGGTCTCGTTGCTGCTGGCCCGTGACGATCCCGAAGGCACCGCGTGCCAAGCGGACATCGGCCTGAAGGTTCTGCGCCGCAAAGGAGTCTGGTCCTGGGCCGGCGAGATCGCCGGTCAAGCCGTTGAGGCGTACCTGAAAGCCGGTCGCGACGAGGACGCCCACGCGCTGTCTCGTGAACTGGCAACGGCATTGATCTCGCTGGACGCACCCTTGGCGCGGGCCGCGCTGACCGTGTGCCGTGCCCACCTCGGCTTCGAGACCTTCGAAGCCGCCCGGCGCCACTACGACAGCCTTGGCCAGCCGTATCGCGCGGCACAACTGGCTGAACGTGGTGCCACGACACCGGAAGCCCTCAACGAACTCGCCGCGCAGTACGAACTGCTCGGCGCGACCACGGACGCCGCCCGCTGCCGGCACCTCATCCGCACCACCGGCGGCCCCGTCCCCTCACGCCGGGGCCGCCGTGGCTACGGCAACGAGCTGTCCCCCAGGGAACTCGACGTCGCCCGGCTGCTGGCGGCCGGGCAAACCAACCGCGAGATCGCCTCGGCGCTGTTCCTCTCCCGCCGGACCGTCGAGCAGCATGTCGCCAACATCCTGCGCAAAATGGGCGTCAGCTCGCGGCAGGATCTGATTTCTTGACCGTCGCCGACAACGGCCACAGCAGCCAGATCCCGGCGACGACCGACAACGTCGGGATCGTGTCCCGCCACAAGGCCGCGGTGTGCTCCGGCGTGCTCACGACGAAGATGAGCAATGCCATCACGCCGCACGCGATCGCGTACGCCAGCATGAATTTCCCCCACTCGCGCCATTCGTAGCGGACGCGCGCCGATCCCGATTTCGGCGGCTTCACCGGCGGCGGACCGCTGATCCGCCCAGCGCATCATGCTGTGTCCGAACGCGACACTGACGCCGAGGTACACCGCGGCCAGCCCATGGACGGTCCCCGCCGACCCCACCAGGCCCGCGCCGAGCACGACCCAGAACCCGATCTCGCACGCCAGGATCAACGTCACGATGAGCATGCGCCAAGCCTGCGTGATCGCAGTGGGAGAAGACGTCACGCATGAGTACAGGTGCCTGTCATCCCTTAGTACGACCCGGCGCGTTCGGAACCTGTGCTGTGATTGTCGACGTGATTATGACCGGAGAATTCCAACGTTACGGACAGCGTCCCTGGTGGAACGTGTTCGTGGCTGGGGTCTTCTTCGCCGTCGCACTCGTGCTTTACGCCTTGGACCTGTACGCGCTCAGGACCGACAACCAGCTTCCTCTGTGGATTCTGGTCATCCAGTCCGCGGTGTTGTGTGTCACGCAGATGTTCCGCCGCAAGGCGCCGCTGCCCGCGTTGGTGATCGCGTCCTGCATCCTGCTCTACGACATCACCTACGACCTGCCTCTTCCGGTGATGTTGGTCTTCATCGACCTGCTGTTCAGCGCGACGTTGAGCGCCAGCAAACGCGCGGCCTGGGTGATCCTGGGCGTCATGACCGTCCTCGCACTGGGCATCTCCGTGACGGACGGCATCGTGTCGGAGAACTGGCGGCGCGCGTTCTTCAACATGGTGAACCTGTTCACGCTGCTGATCGTCCCGGTCTGGTGGTCGTTCAACATCCGCCAGCACGACGAGCTCCTGCACGCCGAACGGCAGCAGTCCCGGCAGATGCGTCAGATCGCCGAGCTGGACCGGCGGACCGCGGTCAACGCTGAGCGCTCGAGGATGGCCCGCGACCTGCATGACGTGGTCGCCGGGCATCTCTCGGCGATCGCGATCCAGTCCGAGGCCCTGTTGTCGATGATCGACGACGAGAACGAGCGGAAACTCGTCCGGAAGGTGCTGGAGTCCGTGCGGGAGAACAGCCTCCAGTCGTTGGCCGAGATGCGCTCGATGATCGACCTGCTGCGCGCGGAAGGCGGCGCGCCGGACCCACGCACCGCGCCTGCCCGTCTGGCCGAATTGGACAAGCTGCTGGACTCCGCCAAAGCAGGCGGGCTTTCGCTGCAAGTGCGCAAGTCGTTCGACGAGCTGCCCGTCGCGGTAGACCTGGCGGCGTACCGGATCATCCAGGAAGCGCTGACGAACGCCCTGAAGCACGCGGGCGGCGGCGACGCGCGGGTCGAGGTGCAGGCCGTGGACGATCAGCTGGTCATCGAAGTCACCAACGAAATGACCGGACCGCCGGGCAAAGGCACCGGGACGGGGCTGGTGAACATGCGGGAACGCGCACACGCGGTCGGCGGGGATTTCCAGGCAGGTCCCTGGCGCGGCGGCTGGCGGGTGCGTGCGGTGTTGCCCACGGGAGGAGTGGCGAGTTGATTCGGGTATTGGTCGCGGACGACCACGCGGCGATCCGCGCCGGACTGGTGCTGATCCTGTCCCGCGCGGACGGCATCGAAGTCGTCGGCGAAGCAGGAGACGGCGCCGCGGCCGTGCGGATGGCCCGGACATTGCGGCCCGACGTGGTGCTGATGGACGTGCGCATGCCCGGCATGGACGGCATCGAGGCGACCGAGCAACTGGTCCGCGAAGACGTGTGCGACGTCCTGGTCCTGACCACATTCGACCTGGACGAGTACGTCCACGGGGCGTTGCGCGCCGGTGCGGCCGGCTTCCTGCTGAAGTCCGTTGAGGCACCACGCCTGGTCGAGGCGATCAAGCACGTCGCGGAAGGCGACGGCGTCCTCGAACCCAAGGTGACGCGGCGTCTGCTGAACGCGTTCGCGGCCAGCGCACCGAAACCGGCCCGCACCCCGCCCGGGCTCGACCAGTTGACCGAACGGGAACGGGAAGTCCTGATCTGCTTGGCGGAAGGACTGTCCAACCAGCAGATCGGCCGCAAGCTGTACATCGGTGAGACGACCGTGAAGACGCACGTGTCGCGGGTGCTGACCAAGTTGGACCTGCAGTCCAGGGTGCAGGCCGCGATCCTGGCCCAGGACGCGGGCCTGGTTCCTGACTAGCTGAAGAGTCAGCGTGCGGGAGGCCGTCGCGTGGCTCCGTGGCGTAGACCGTCGACAAGGACCGCAACGATGCGCTGGTTGTGTTCGGGCTCTCGCCCGGGGACGGGCTGGGACAGCTGAGTGATGGCGTGCAGGAGATCCTCGGCGCTGATGTCATCGCGAACCGTGCCGTCGGCCACTGCCGCGTCGAGCAGCGCCGCGAGGGCGGGGCCGAGTCGCTGCATGAAGTAGCCGGGTAGTCCCGAGAATGCCGGATCGCCCGAGTGCAGCGCCGAGGCGAGTCCGCGTTTGGTCGCGAGCAGTTCGGTGAACCGGTGGATCCACTGGGCGAGGGCTTCTGCCGGCTCGTGCGCGGCACTCAGTTCCGGGCCCGCGTCGGCGACGGCGTCGATCCCGCTTTCCACGACGGCTTTGACCAAGTCAGAGCGCTGCGGGAAGTGCCGGTACAGCGTGCCGACTCCTACTCCGGCCAGGTCGGTGATCTCCTTCGCCGGTGCGTCCACGCCGGAGGTGGCGAAGACGGTCCTCGCGGCCTCGATCAACGCGTCGACGTTGCGTCGCGCGTCGGCCCGGCGCCGGCGCGGCGTCGTGTTCGGGTGCACCACATCTCCTCCGCTTGCGTAACCGGAAAAGCTTTCCGTATAGTTCCGGAAAAGCTTTCCACTTACCGTGAGCCTACGGCATCCCAACCACCGCAGGGAGAACCCGTGCAGTACCGCACACTCGGCCGGACCGGCATCCAGGTCAGCCCCTACGCCCTGGGCACCCTGATGTTCGCCACCGCCATGGGCAACGCCCCCGAGGACTCGGCCCGCATCATCCACAAGGCGCTGGATGCCGGCATCAACTTCATCGACACTGCCGACCGCTACGGCGACTCCGAGGACGTCGTCGGCAAGGCCCTGGAAGGGCGCCGGGACAACGTCGTGCTCGCCACCAAGTTCGGCCTCCCGGCCGGGCAGGACCCCAACCACCACGGCGCCTCCCGGCGCTGGATCGTCACCGCCGTGGAGAACTCACTGCGTCGCCTGCGGACCGATTACATCGACCTCTACCAACTTCACCGCCCCGATCCCCGCACTGACATCGAGGAAACCCTCTCCGCGCTGACGGACCTGATCCAGAGTGGCAAGGTCCGCGCGATCGGCGCCTCGCAGACCCCCGCGTCCGGCATCGTCGAGGCTCAGTGGGTCGCCGAGCGGCGCGGCCTCGCACGATTCCACACCGAGCAGCCGGCGTACTCCATCCTCAACCGCGGCATCGAACGTGAGGTCCTGCCCGCCACCCAGCGCTTCGGCATGGGCGTCCTGGTCTGGGGTCCGCTCGGCCAGGGCCTGCTCACCGGCCGCGTGCGCAAGAACGAGGACAACAACCTACTGCGCGCCGGCCTGTTCCAGCATTTCAACGACGAGCGCCGGCTCGACACGGTCGAAAAGCTCATCCCCCTCGCCGCCGAGGCAGGCCTGCCCATGACCCACCTCGCGATGGCGTTCACCATCGCCCACCCCGGCGTCACCAGCGCACTGATCGGCGCCCGCACCATGGACCACCTCGACAGCCTGCTCACCGGCCTGGACGTCACCCTCACCGACGACATCCTCGACCGCATCGACGAAATCGTCCCGCCCGGCACCGACATCGGCACCCTCGACCAGGCCTACCAACCCCCAGCCCTGGAGAACCCGGACCTGCGCCGCCGCCCCCTGACCGCACGCGCCGCGGCCTGACCGATGAAACGGCTCGGCGCGACCATCGTGGCTATGCGCGGGACGACATAGCGTTCGGTAACCAGCCGCCTGATCGTGGCGATCTCCTGCGTCCAGTCCACACGGCGACACGTACCACAACGTGGACGAAGAACTCCGCCCAAAACTCACAAACCGAACACCCAGCGAAGTCGCCAAGATCACCAACCAGCCCCAAGGCAGCCCCCGCCCATCCCAAGGGGGTGGGGCGGCCCCGAGCGTCAATTCTAGTCGGGAAATGGCGTCTGGCCTGCGAGATCAGGGGACTTGTCCGTGCGAACGGTCCGTTCGTACGGTGTTCACTCGGATGCGTTACGTCCAATGGGACGGCGGTTTGGCGGGTGTTACTTGCCGACCACATGGTGAGATGATGCGTGGCCAGGCGCGGACCAGGCCTAAGGTCCGTGCTGGTCACCCGAACAGCCGACTACGGAAGGTGCCGTTGTCCGACCCCTTACCGCTTGGCGGCGATGTCACGCCGGGTGCCGCGCGTTCGCTCCCGGCCGCCCTGTGGCGCGCGATTCGCCGCGATGCGTGGACATTGACCTGCGCGATCATGGTTGTCGCGATTGTCCTGCTCGCTGTCGGCGCCGACCTCTGGGTTGCCATTGAGGGCCAGGATCTGGGCGAGAATCTCGACGCGCTCGGCCCGGACGGGCTGCCTGCCGGTGCGCTTGGTGGTGTCAGTGGCGATCACTGGTTCGGCGTCCAGCCGCTGCGAGGCGTCGACCTGTTCGCGCTCGTTGCCTACGGCGCACGCGTCAGCCTGCTGGTCGGCCTTGGTGCCACCGTCCTGGCCACGGTTCTCGGTGTGCTGATCGGGGCCAGTGCGGGATACATCGGCGGCTGGTGGGACCGGATGGTCTCGTGGGCGTCGGACGTGATGCTCGGCTTCCCGTCCCTGGTCTTCATGATCGCGCTCGGCGCCGTCGCACCCATCGAGTTCCCGCGTCAGCTGCTGCTGATCGTCGTGCTCGGGATATTCGGCTGGCCGCGGGTCGCACGCATCGTCCGCGCGCAGGTGCTCAGCTTGAGCAAGCGCAACTTCGTGTCGGCGTCCAGGGTGATGGGCGGCGGTACGTGGCATGTCTTCATCAAGCAGCTGCTGCCGAACCTGTGGGCGCCGATCATCATCGTGTCCAGCCTGACGATCCCGTCGATGATCGGCAACGAGGCCGCGCTGTCGTTCCTCGGTGCCGGTGTGCTTCCGCCGACGCCAAGCTGGGGACGCACCATTTCGGACGCCATCGACTACTTCGAGACCGATCCGATGTACCTCGTCTTCCCCGGGCTGATGCTGTTCCTGATCACGTTGGCGTTCAACGTGGTCGGCGACAGCATCCGGGATGAGTTTGACCCGAGGTCGGAGGGCCGGGGCTGATGCGCGTCTTCAAATTCGTGGCCGGCCGCTTCGCGGGCATGGTCGTCGTCCTGCTGCTCGTCTCGTTCATCACGTTCCTGGTCTTCTACGTCCTGCCGTCGGATCCGGCTCAGCTCGCGTGCGGCCGTCCGTGCTCGCCGCAGGCGCTGGAACTCGCGCGTGACTTCATGGGCTACAACGTGCCCTGGTACCAGCAGTACTTCGACTTCATCGGCGGGATCTTCACCGGCCGGACGTTCGGGTCCGGCCAGACCGCGATCCAGTGCCCGGCACCGTGTTTCGGGTACGACTTCCAGAACAACGCCGAGGTGCTCGACCAGATCCTCGACCGGGTCGAGGTGAGTGTCTCGGTCGCCATCGGTGCCGCGATCATCTGGCTGATCACCGGCGTCGGGCTCGGTGTCGTCTCGGCGCTCAAGCGTGGCACGCCACTGGACCGGATCACCATGGGCGTGGCGATGGCGGGTGTGTCGATGCCCGCGTACCTCGCCGGAATGCTCGGCATCACGATCTTCGCGTTCGGTTTGGACGTGGTGCCCAAGAACGGTTACGTGCCCATCGGCGAGGACGTCGTGCAGTGGGCGTGGCATCTCGTCACGCCGTGGCTGGTGCTGGCTTTCCTGCACGCCGCGATCTACGCGCGGCTCACGCGGGGCCAGATGCTGGAGACCCTCGGTGAGGACTTCATCCGCACGGCCCGCGCGAAAGGCCTGACCGAGCGCAAAGTCGTTGGCAAGCACGCGTTGCGCAACGTCCTTTTGCCCGTGGTCACGGTGTTCGGTGTGGACCTCGGCCTGTTGCTCGCCGGAACCGTGATCACCGAACGGATCTTCAGCATGCCGGGTGTCGGCATGCTGCTCGTCGACTCGATCAGGAGCTTGAACCTGCCGATCCTGCTTGGCGTCACGCTGTTCGCGGCGCTGGCGGTCACGGTCGTCAACTTCCTGGTCGATCTGTTTTACGGTGTGCTCGACCCACGGGCACGCCTGACATGAAGGGGAACCCATGAAACGCAGGCATTCGCTCGCCGGGATCGCAGCGGTGGCCGTGTTGCTGGCCGCCTGCGGCGCCAACGACAAGCCGGCGGGGCAGGACGGGGGCGGCACGGTCAAGCAGGGTGGAACGCTCTACTTGCTGGCCGACTCGCCGACCCAGCAGTACGACCCGGCACGCAGCTCCAGCCTGGTCGTGACCGGCCTGCAGTTCGTGCACCGGCGCTTGACGTCGTGGAAGGTCGCGCCCGGCCAGGACACGACGATCGTGCCCGACCTGGCCACCGACACCGGCAAGCCGAGCGACGGCGGCAAGACGTGGACCTTCACCCTCAAGGACAATCTGAAGTACAGCGACGGCACGCCGATCAAGTCCGAGGACGTCAAGTGGGGCCTCGAGCGGTCGTTCGCGCCCGCGTTCTCCGGCGGTCTGGCCTACCACAAGGATTTGCTGTCGCCCGGCCTGACGTACAAGGGCCCGTTCGAAGGCGGCCAGGAGCTCAGCTCGATCGAGACGCCGGACGACAAGACGATCATCTTCAAGCTCGCCCGCCCGTACGGTGACTGGAACTGGGTGGCCAGCACGCCCGCGTTCGCGCCGGTGCCCAAGGGCAAGGGTGCGGAGGCCAACTACGGCGAGAAGCCGGTCGCTTCTGGCCCGTACCAGATCGAGACGTTCGAGCGCGGCAAGCAGGCTGTGCTCGTACGCAACACCAACTTCGACCCGAAGAGCGACGAGACGCGCCCGGCGTACCCGGACCGGGTCGTCTGGCAGTTCAGCCAGCAGACCAACGTGATCTCCAAGCGGTTGATCGACGACAGCGGCGACGACAAGAACGCGTTCGGTGTCTCGTTCGCCTCGCCCGCGCAGCTCGCGCAGATCACCGGCAACGCGTCGGCCAAGTCCCGTCTGGTCACGTCGGAATCCGGTGCGCTTGCTTACCTCGCGCTGAACACGCAGCGCGGCAAGCTGACAGATGTCAACGTGCGCAAGGCTTTCCAGTACGCGGTCAACAAGTCAGCCTTCCAGGTCGCCAGCGCGGGCAACGCGCAGCTGGCGGGTGACATCGCCACCACGCTGATCACGCCCGGTCTGGCCGGTCGTGAGCAGTTCGACCTGTACCAGACCAAGCCGGAAGGTGACCCGGGCAAGGCCAAGGACATGCTGGCTGCGGCCGGCCTGCCGAACGGCCTGGATGGCCTGGTGCTGGCGACCCGTGCGGAGAACGACTGGCCGCGCAAGGCCGAGTCGATCCAGTCGGGTTTGGCCGCCGCAGGCATCAAGGTGACGATCAAGCCGCTGGACGAGGAGACCTTCACCGCCGAGGTGCAGAACAAGGACAACCCGGACTACGACCTGGTGCTCACCTCGTGGCAGCCGGACATCCCGTCGGCCAACGCCAACATCCAGCCGCTGTTCCAGTCCACTGAGATCGGTGGCGGTGGCTACAACACCGCGCGGTACAACAACCCTGAGGTCGACCGGCTGATCACCGAGGCACAGGCCACTGTGGACCAGGCTGAGGCCGGCAAGAAGTGGGCCGAGCTGGACCGCAAGATCCTGGCCGACTCCCCGGTCGTCCCGCTGATCTACACCCGCAACTCGTACCTGCACGGTACGAAGGTCGGCAACGTGAAGATCGGCCGGTTCCCGGCGTACGCGGACTACCGGCAGTTCGGAATCATTCAGTGACGGATCTGCTTGAACGTAGCCATTTGTTGATTTTGGACAGTGTCGAAGTCAGCTTCGGCTCCGTCCAAGCGGTGCGCTCGGTCTCCTACTCCATCGCGGCAGGCGAAGTCGTTGCCGTGGTGGGGGAATCGGGCTCGGGCAAGACCGTGACGGCCATGTCCCTGCTGGGGTTGCTGCCGTCCACCGCGAAGGTGTCCGGCCGTGCCCTGCTGGACGGCCGGGACCTGTACGACATGCCGCCCGCGGACCTGCGCAAGGTCCGCGGCGGTGACGTCGGCATGGTGTTCCAGGAACCGATGAGCGCGCTCAACCCGGTTTTCACCGTGGGCGACCAGCTCGTCGAGGCGATCAAGGCGCATCAGGAACTGTCCACAGCGGACGCCCGCAGCCGGGCGATCGAGTTGCTGGAACTGGTCGGCCTGCCCGAACCGGCCCGCAGGTTCCGGTCGTACCCGCACGAGCTGTCCGGTGGTCAGCTGCAGCGGATCGTGATCGCGATGGCGGTGGCCAACGAGCCGAAGTTGCTGATCGCGGACGAACCGACCACCGCACTGGACGTCACGGTCCAGGCGGAGATCCTGGAGTTGCTGCGGGACCTGCGAAGCCGGCTCCAGACAGCGATCCTGCTGATCACGCACGACATGGGCGTGGTTGCGGACCTCGCCGACCGGGTTGTGGTGATGTACGACGGCCAGGTCGTCGAACAGGGCACGGTGACCGACATCTTCACTGCGCCGAAGGAGAAGTACACCCAGGAGCTACTCGGTTCGGTGATCACGCTCGGCTCCCGGGCGACCGAGGGCGTCGAACGAGCGCTTGCTTCAGACCTGGTGGTCCGCGAGAACCACCTCGCGGTCGCCGACCACCCGGCGACGGAGTCCGTGCCGGACGTGCCCGCCGACAAGCCGGTGCTGAGCGTGGAAAACCTGTCGGTGGTCTACGGCGGCAGGTTCCGGGCGATCTCCGTGCACGCGGCCGACCGGGTCAGCCTGCACATCGAGCCTGGTGAGGTGCTCGGGCTGGTCGGTGAATCGGGCTCCGGCAAGAGCACGGTGGCCGGCGCGGTCACCGGCCTGGTCAAGGCGACCAGCGGCTGCGTGCGGGTCAATGGCGTCGACATCGCGCGCGTACGCGGCCGAGCGGCCAAGGCGTTGCGGCGCAACATAGGCGTGGTATTTCAGGACCCACTGTCGTCGCTGAACCCACGTACCCCGGTCGGCGACAGCGTGGCCGAGCCGATCCGGCTGCACAAAGCACTCAACGGGTCCGGTGTGGACAAACGGGTCGCCGAGTTGCTGGAATCAGTCCAGCTTTCCGCGTCGCTACGGACTCGATATCCCCATGAATTGTCCGGCGGGCAAAGGCAACGCGTGTGCATCGCACGGGCATTGGCCCTCAATCCGACCTTGCTGATCGCGGACGAGCCGACCAGCGCGCTGGACGTGTCGGTGCAGGCCAAGGTGCTCGACCTGTTCCGTGCCCTGCAGGAGGAACACGGCTTCGCGTGCCTGTTCATCAGCCACGACCTAGCGGTGATCGAGCAGCTAGCCGGACGCGTCGCAGTGATGCACCGCGGCCACGTGGTCGAACAGGGCCCGACAAACGGCGTGCTCGCCGAGCCGATCCACCCGTACACCCAACGCTTGCTCGCCGCAGCGCCCGTTGCCGACCCCGAAGAGCAACGTCGCCGCCGTGAGGCCTGGCGCCAGCTCGCCTAGCGCGCCGCCCGGATCTGGTCGAGCCACTGCATGCCCAGCTGACGTCCGTTGGGCAGTTGGTCGCCGCGATCCCAGCGCCACGTGGTGATCATCGCCAGCACGAGGATCCGGCACTGGCGTAGCAGGTCCTGATTGACGCCCGGGTAGTGCTCGCTGACTT
Source organism: Kibdelosporangium aridum (assembly GCF_900176515.1). Lineage (GTDB taxonomy): Bacteria > Actinomycetota > Actinomycetes > Mycobacteriales > Pseudonocardiaceae > Kibdelosporangium > Kibdelosporangium aridum. The sequence continues at coordinate 155,373 of NZ_FWXV01000002.1, read as the reverse complement.
CGTCGGGAGCATGGGCGAGGTCGAATTCGACTGGCCCGCGGCAGCACGTCTCAAGGTCTATGAACAGCGGCCCATTGTTCGTGGAGAGCACGTTGCCTGGGTGCGGCTCGCCGTGCAGCAGCTGCTCGGCACAACCGTGCTCGCTGATCATTTGTCTCAGGTCTCGCAACGTGTGGCCGAGAAGCATCCGGTCCGCGTCGGCGAGCTCCGGAGTGCGATCGCGGCTTGCCACGAGTTGTTGGGCCTGTTCGACTCGATCGGTGAAGTGCGGCGTGGGCACATCGAGTTTCCGCATGCCGGTATGCAGCCGATGAAGGGCATGGGCGTAGTCAGCCGCCGAGATCTCTGGAAGCGTCGCAGGTTCGTAGTAGGTCCATAGCGTGACAACGAAGCCATCACGCTCGTAGACGCATGGCTGCACTCGAGGCTCGAGAACAGCCACTGGGCTCCCGGCTTCGGTGAGCCGTTGAGCGAGCTCGATTTCCAGCTGTGCGACCTGATTCGCTACGGGTGCCACTCGGGCCAGGACGTCGCAAGGCAGCAGACGCAAAGTGAGCTTGTTCGAGTCCTGCAGGACGATCGCGTCCTCGACTGCCAGCTCAAGTGATGAGGCGATCGACATGGCTGCGTCCACCGCACGCGGAACCTCTGACGCCTGCATCGTCGCCTGGTTCCTCTCCTTGAGCGCGGCCTGGCGCACCATACCAACGCAGCGCCGCGTTGGCGCGCGACTTTTGGGGCTGGACATGACCTTCGGTTGCGCGTAGGACGACGGCATGGGCACGAGAAGAACGTTCTTGTCTGCATCCATCGCCGCGGCCGCGGTGGCGAGCGCCGGTATCCCGGCCGGTGCCGAGCAACTCGGGGACCGCGGACCCGGCAAGCCGGTCAAGCCACAACCGCCGGACGCCGAGCTCAAGCAGATCCTGCGGGAGATCGATCACCGGAGGATCGAGGCGATCGTCCGCAAGCTGGCCTCGTTCGGCACCAGGCACACGCTGTCCTCGCAGGATGATCCGGTTCGAGGCATCGGCGCGTCCCGTGACTGGATCTTCGCCGAGATGAGCAAATGGGCCAACGAGAACATGAAGGTCGAGCTGCAGTCCTACATCCAGCAGCCTGCGCCGCCCCGCATCCCCGAGGCGGTCCGGATCACCAACGTCATGGCCACCCTGCGGGGATCCACATCTCCTGACCGGATCTATGTGGTCTCCGGTCACTACGACTCACGCTGCACCGACGCGAACGACTTCACCAAAGACGCGCCAGGCGCGAACGACGACGCCTCAGGTGTCGCCGTCTCGATGGAGCTGGCGCGGATCATGTCGAAGCGGCGGCCGGAAGCGACCATCGTATTCGCGGCCGTCGCCGGTGAGGAGCAAGGCCTGCACGGCGCCAGGCACATGGCGACTCAGTACAAGGCCGCGGGGGCGGACATCCAAGCGATGTTCACCAACGACATCATCGGCAGCAGCACGGCCGACGACGGCACCCGCGACCCCCGGACGGTACGGCTGTTCGCCGAAGGCGTCCCGACCGCGGAAACCCCTGCGGAAGCGAATACCCGGCGGTCTGTCGGTGGCGAGAACGACTCGAGTTCACGCCAGCTCTCACGGTTCGTGCGAAGTGTCGCGGTGAACGACGCGACCGGAATGAACGTACGCGTGATCTACCGCAGGGACAGGTATCTGCGCGGCGGCGACCACATCCCATTCTTGGAACAGGCCTACCCCGCGGCCAGGTTCACTGAGCCGAACGAGAACTACGCGCACCAGCACCAGGATGTCCGGGTGGAGAACGGTGTGCAGTTCGGCGACCTGCCGGAGTTCTGCGATTTCCCATACATCGCAAGGGTCGCGAAGGTCAACGCGGCCACACTCTGGTCATTGGCGAACGGTCCCGGCACGCCGAAAGGCGTCCGGATCAACACATCCAGGCTGACCAACGAGACAGATCTGTTGTGGCAGCGTGGAACCGAGCCTGACCTCGCAGGTTACGAGGTCGTCTGGCGCGAGACGACAGCCAACGACTGGACGCACTACATCGACGTCGGCGACGTCACGAAAGCCGTGATCGACCTGTCCAAGGACAACGTGTTCTTCGGCGTCCGCGCCTACGACAAGGCAGGACACCGCAGCCCGGTCGCGTTCCCGACACCGCAGTCCTGAAGTGACGTGAAGGGCCGCGTCCGGACGCGGCCCTTCACGTCAATGGTCAGACCTTGACGCAGACGTAGTCAGTCGAGGCGAGGGTAGAACCGCAGATCAGAGTGCCGTCCTTGTAGTTCCTGTTCGGGTACACCTTGTACGTCTGGCGAGGCGTCGGCGAGGTCCAGCTGTTGCTGGCGATGAAGATCTTGAGGCGCTGCCTTGCATCGCCATTGCGCACCGAGAGCGTGACGTCGGCCACCCGCTTCACATCATTGGAGCCGTCGTAGATGTCGGCTGCGATGCAGAAACTGGGATTGCAGTTCGACTTGACATCGGCGTGTGCCGTTCCGGCGTTGATGGTTGCCATGGCGCCCAGTGCGGCAACCCCAGTGAGTACGGAAGCGATTTGTTTCTTCATGCCAAGAAGACTGAAGTACGCGACTCCAGCAATCCTTGTGATCGACTGCAAGCCGATCACAAGGGTGCGCTAGTTGCCGACTTCGGTGATCCGGACGACCGCGGTGCCTGCTTCGTCGGAAGCCGCAAGGTCCACCTCACCGGAGATCGCCCAGTCGTGGTCACCGGCCGGGTCGTCGATGATCTGCCGGACCAGCCACATGTCCGGCTTCTGCTCCACAATGAACAGGTGCGGTCCGCGGGCCTCGGGACCTGCCGGAAGCGAGTCGTGCTCCTCGAAGTACGGCGTGAGGGCTTCCTGCCATGCCTCGTAATCCCAGCCGTCGGCGGCGTCGAGCTGGCCAAGCTCGTAGTAGTTGCGGCGGGACGCCAGTTCCACCCGGCGGAAGAACGCGTTGCGCACCAGGACACGGAAAGCGCGGGCGTTCTGGGTGACGCCGGGCGGGATGTCGTCCTGCTGCTGGATTTCCTCGTCGTCCGGGTTGGCCAGCTTCTCCCACTCGTCGATCAGGCTGGAGTCGACCTGGCGGACCAGTTCGCCGAGCCATTCGACCAGGTCCTGCAGCTCGTCGGTCTTGGCCTCGTCCGGCACGGTCTGCTTGACGGCCTTGTACGCGTCCGCCAAATACCGCAGTACCAACCCTTCCGAGCGGGCGAGCTGGTAGAAGCTGACGTAGTCGGCGAAGTTCATCGCGCGCTCGTACATGTCGCGCACGATGGCCTTGGGTTCAAGGTGGTAGTCCGCGACCCACGGGTGGCCTTGCCGGTACATCTCGTACGCCGCGTGCAGCAGTTCGGCGAGCGGCTCGGGATGCTTGACGTCTTCCAGCAACGCCATCCGCTCGTCGTACTCGATGCCCTCGGCCTTCATCTTGTTCACGGCTTCGCCGCGCGCCTTGTGTTGCTGCGCCGACAGAATCTGCCGTGGACTTTCCAAAGTGGACTCGATGACCGAGAGAACGTCCAGCGGGTAGCTCGGCGATTGCTTGTCCAGCAAGTCGATCGCGGCGAGGGCCAGCGGGGAGAGCGGTTGGTTCAACGCGAAGTCGAACTGCAGGTCGACGGTGAGCCGGACCGTACGGCCGGTCTCGTCGGGTTCGTCCAGCTTCTCGACCACGCCCGCGGCGACCAGGGCGCGGTAGATCGCGATCGACCGGCGGATGAGCTTGCGCTGTGACGCGCGGTCCTCGTGGTTGTCCTCAAGCAGGTGCCGCATGGCTTTGAACGCGTCGCCGGGGCGGCCGATCACGTTCAGCAGCATGGAATGGCTGACCGCGAAGCTGGATGTCAACGGCTCGGGCTCGGCCGCGATCAGCCGCTCGAACGTTTGCTTGCTCCACGAGACGAAGCCCTCCGGCGGCTTCTTGCGGACGACCTTGCGGCGCTTCTTCGGGTCGTCACCCGCCTTGGCGAGCAAGCGCTCGTTCTCGACCTCGTGCTCCGGCGCCTGGACGACGACGTTGCCGACGGTGTCGTATCCCGCGCGACCGGCCCGCCCGGCGATCTGGTGGAACTCACGCGCCTTGAGGTGCCGCGTCCTCGTGCCGTCGTATTTGGACAGTCCGGTGAACAGGACGGTCCGAATAGGAACGTTGATCCCGACGCCGAGGGTGTCCGTACCGCAGATGATCTTCAGCAGTCCGGCCTGGGCGAGACGCTCGACCAGCCGCCGGTACTTCGGCAGCATGCCCGCGTGGTGCACGCCGATGCCGTGCCGGACAAGGCGGGACAGTGTCTTGCCGAAGCCGGACGTGAACCGGAACCGCCCGATCATCCGGGCGATTTGGTCTTTTTCCTCGCGCGTGGAGACATTGATGCTCATCAACGCGCTGGCGCGTTCGATCGCCGACGCCTGCGTGAAGTGCACGACATAAATCGGGGACTGGTTGGTGTACAGCAGTTCCTCGAGCGTCTCGTGCAACGGCGTCATCGCGTAGTTGTAGTAAAGCGGGACCGGCCGCTGCGCCGAGCTGACCACAGTGGTCTGTCGCCCGGTACGGCGCGTGAGGTCCTTTTCGAACCGTGTGACGTCACCGAGCGTCGCGGACATCAGGATGAACTGGGCTTTGGGCAGCTCGAGCAGCGGAACCTGCCACGCCCAGCCGCGCTCGGGCTCGGAGTAGAAGTGGAACTCGTCCATGACGACCTGGCCGACGTCGGCGTCGGCGCCGTCACGCAGCGCGATGTTGGCCAGGATCTCGGCGGTGCAGCAGATGATCGGCGCGCCCGCGTTCACACTGGAGTCGCCGGTCATCATGCCGACGTTCTCGGCCCCGAACACCTCGCACAGATCGAAGAACTTCTCCGACACGAGGGCCTTGATCGGGGCGGTGTAGTAGCTGCGCCGCTGCTCGGCCATGGCTGCGAAGTGCGCACCCACCGCGACCAGGCTCTTACCCGAGCCGGTCGGTGTCGCCAGGATCACGTTCGATCCGGAGACGACCTCGATGAGGGCCTCCTCCTGCGCGGGGTAGAGGCTCAGCCCACGGTCGGCCGCCCAGGTGGAGAACGCGTCGAAGAGGGCGTCCGGGTCAGGGCTGGCGGGTACGAGTTCGGTGAGTGTCATGACCCTTTCAAACTTAGCCGACGGCGGTCGGTTGTCCGGCGGCCGTGCGACCCTGGTGAAGTGATCGACCTCGAGCCAGTCCTGGCGCGCACGGCCAGGCTGCGCGGGATGACCGCCCACCGGATTCGGATCCGCGAGGACGGCGTGCTGACGTTCCTGCTCAGTCACGCGGATGATCAGCGGTGGACCGTGTGGATCTACTCGAACGCGTGGCGGGTCGAATCGGCGACGAAGGTCTTCGCCACCGCGCGTGCGCTCAACGGCCGACGCCTGCAGGGCGTGGACATAGTACTGCCAAGCCTCGACACCACGTTCAGGTTCTCCACGCGCGCACTGCGGGTGTTCCCAGTCACCGCGCGGGAGGAGACGCAGTCGTGGCAGCAGTGGTCGTTGCGCTCACCCGACGGCGAGGTATGGGACATCGGCCCGGGCACGACATGGGCGATCCGATGAGCCTTGAGCGCGTGTACGGCCTGGTGGGCTGGACCGTCCAGGAAGCGCGGCTGAACCTGCTGTCGGGTTCGTCGGTCACGATCGAGCTGGGTGGCTGCCTGGTGTTGGTCAACGACGCCGCGTGGCGGATCGAGGACGACGAAGAGTTCCTGGTGGCGAGCGGGGACGACCGGGACTACATCAGGGGAATGATCACCGAGCTGGACGGCAGAACGCTGACGGGCGTGGAGGTGTCGAAGTTCCTGGACCTGACGATGGACTTCGACGGGCTGCGGCTGGTCACGTTCGCGTTGCCTGCCGATGAGCACCACTGGTCGGTGCAGTTCGAGGACGACACGGTGTTCTTCGCCGGGCCGCGGGCTGGCGGGACGGGATCGTCCCACCAGCCCAGATGACCTGGGGTCAGTTCGGCTGGAAGAGGCTGAACGACGTGCCCTGGTCGTCGTGGCAGTGCGCGATCCGGCCGAAGCCGGGGATGGGGATGGTGTCGCCGGGCTTGCCGCCGAGCTCACCGATCTTGGCGAGGGTGGCGTCGAGGTCAGCCACGTGGAAGTAGACGCGGCTGGCAGGCAGCTCGGCGGACTTCGGCGCGATCGCGCCCGCGGCCCCGTTGGTGACGAGGTGGTAGTCCTGGCCCTCGAACGGCGCGGTCTGCCACCCGAGCACGGTGCCGAAGAACTTCGTGGCCTTGGCGGTGTCGTCGACAGCGAGCTCGAACCAGTTGACTTCGCCTGACATGGTGTTTTCCCTTCGAGTCGGAACCAACTGACCCGAAGGACGACCAGGTCAGCCGGAACTCGACACCGAGCCGGAAGAAATGTGGAGCAAGTGGTGCCAGGACGACTCGGGGAAGGCCAAGGTGCCGCCGGACCGGTTCTTGGTGTCACGGACAGCGACGATGCCGGGCACGAAGGCAACCTCGACGCATCCGCCGTTGGAACCGCTGCGGCTGGACTTGCGCCACTCGGCAGTTTGAAGATCCATCTTGTCTCAACTTCTGTCGTAGTCGGCTGCAACGCGGGACAGGAACTCCACCGATTCGGGTGAATCGAGTGCTGCCTCCATCAGGATATCGGTCGCTTCTTGAAACGGAGCTACATCTTCTGGCTCATCAACGAACAGCGAAGACCGCTTGTGCTCCAGGTACACGATTGAGCGAGCCTTGGCGAAATCCAGAGTTACGTAGGTGCCGTCGAGGCCGGTGTGAGCCCCTCGCGCGAAGGGAAGCACCCGCACCTCCACATGGGGCAAGTCCGCGTGGGCGATGACATGCCGCAGCTGCTCAGCCATCACCTGCGGGCCGCCGATCGGCCTGCGCAAGGCAGCCTCATCGATGATGACCACATAGTGAGGTGGGACTGGTCGGGTGAGAATCGCCCGGCGCCCCAGCCTCGCGGCGACCATGGCCTCTCTGGCCGACCCGGTGACACCCGCCGATGTGAGGATTTCGCGGATATAGGCCGGGGTCTGCAGAAGGCCAGGGATCCGCAGCATCGACATCTCGACGATCCTGGTGGCATCCGACTCAAAGGTGATCAGAGCTGGAACCTCTTTGGGGAGTTTCGCACCTGTGGTCTCCCACCACCCCGGAAGTCCTGCTTCCCTTGTCAGATTCAGCAATCGTTCTCGCTCAACTCCTGCCACTCCGTAGACCACCAGCAGTGCCGCCATGTCCTCCACTTCTATCACTCGATTGCCCAGCTCGATCCTGTTCAGCGTCGATGCCGACAGCCCTGCCCTCGCCGCTGCTTCCCTTGTGTTCAGGCCTGCCTTCGTGCGAAGGTCCTTCAGTTCCGCCGCCAGGCCCCGAATTCGCGCTGTGCCGCGCTTCTTGGTCATGACTCCAGTGCACCGGGTGGGACATCGCGGCCGCCACTACACGATCGGGGTGGTTGTTTCATGTGCTGGGACAACTTTCCCTTGTGCCACAGTGCATCCATGACTTCCGTGCTGACCCGTGAGAAAGTCCTCGATGTGCTCAACACCTGGATTGGGCAGAACCCGCCTAGCAGATTCGCGATCTGCGAAATCCGGCCTTCCGGTGCGGGCTTCGACGGCGCGCTGATCGCGTGGGGGCTCGCGTCCGCCGATCACGTCCACGTTCACTCCGACACACCGGGGATGAGCGGGCGCTTCCAATCGATGTCGTCACTGTCCTTCTTGTTCGGTGAGTCGTTCGAAGTCGTGTGGATAGACCCGGAACCGGAGGTACTTGACGAATCGGCCTGACCGGTGATCTCATCGAAGGCAGCGTCGCAGTGCACCCGGCAAAGAGACCGTCGAGGGCGCGGAGGCGTGGGACTACAAGGAACACCTTGGATTCGACGAGCCGTATCGCGGCTTTTGGTACCCAACTGATCGAAGTACATGACTGGCTGCGCGAGCAGCTGGCGCAGCTGCGCGCGGATGTCGACGCCGGCACCGCCCAGCCAAGGAAGCTGCAGGCACACTGCCTGACCTTCTGCTCGGCGCTCACCACACACCACACCGGTGAGGACAGTGGTGCGTTTCCCGAACTGGCAAGGCAGTTCCCCGCCTTGAAACCCGTTCTGGAGCAGCTCACGCAGGACCACGACATGATCACGATGCTGCTGAACCGCCTGGAACAGCTGGACTTCGCTGACAAAGCCGAAGCCCAGCGGGAACTCAACGGCATCGAAGCGATCATGGAATCCCACTTCGCCTACGAGGAACGAAAAATCGTCGACGCCCTGAACGCTCTCGACGTACCGGAGTGGGACGGGACGTTCTTGCACCGCGGCTAGCCGCCGTGTCCACCATTCCGGCACCATGAAATTCCCGTGCGTAGGCCGGAACGGTGAACTCGCGGTGCTGGAATGTGCATTTCACTGTGGCGGAAAGGTGGACACGCCGAGCTGGTCCAGCCTTGCCCGCAGGAAGCGGCGGTCAGGTTCTTCGGCGGCAAGCGAAAGCGCGCGCCGATAGGCCTCGGCCGCTTCCTCCGCACGCCCAAGCCTGCGTAACAGATCCGCCCGGGCCGAGTGCATCAGATGGAACTTCTCCAACCCCTCAATGGCATCGATCAGCTTCAGCCCGGCCTCCGGGCCGTCAGCCATCGCCACCGCGACCGCCAAGTTCAGGTTGATCACTGGTGTCGGGTACCGAGACGCCAACTCCGTATACAGTGCAACGATTTGCAGCCAGTCCGTGTCCTCGGCGCGTGCGGCCTGTGAGTGCACGGCGGCGATTGCGGCCTGCAGTTGGTATCTGCCGAGTCGGCGCATCTGCAGCGCTCGGTCGAGGATTCCGATCCCTTCCGCGATCTCAGCGTGGTCCCAGAGTGTCCGGTCTTGGTCTTCCAACAGGACAAGATCACCCGATTGTGTACGCCTCGCATCCCGTCGCGAGTCCTGCAACAGCATCAACGCCAGCAACCCGAGCGCCTCCGGCTCGCCGGGCATCAGCGAAGCGATCAACTTCCCCAGCCGGATCGCCTCGTCCGCGAGAACACGATCAGCGGCCGTGTACCCCTGCGTGTACACGAGATACACCACCGCAAGCACGGCCGAAAGGCGTTGCGGCAGTTGGTGATCGGCAGGCACAGCGAACGAGATCCCGGCGTCACGGATCTTGCGCTTCGCACGCACCAACCGCTGCGCCATTGTGGATTCCGGCACGATGAACTCACGGCCGATCTGCGCCGCGGTCAACCCAGCGACCGCCTGCAACGTCAGCGCCACACGGGCTTCCATGGCCAACGCCGGGTGGCAGCACGTGAAGATCAACGAGAGCCGCTCGTCACCGATGTTCAGCAACGTGTCTTCGCTGTGCTCCAACACCGGGGCCACGGCATGCGCCGGAGCGCGACGAGCACGCCGGATTCGGTCGATCGCGCGGTTACGGGCCACCGTCAGCAGCCACGCCATCGGGTCGTCTGGCACCGTCGACCAGCTTCGTAACGCCTGTGCGCACGCGTCCTGCAACGAGTCCTCGGCCAGCTCCATATCGCCGAGGACTCGCGTCAGCGCTGCGAGCATCCGTGTCCGATGCTCCCGGAACACCAGCTCGACGGCGTGCATCTACCGGATGTCGACTTCCAGCACCGGCCGGATCTCCACCGAGCCCAGCTTGGCCATCGGGCACAAGGACGCCAGTTCGATGGCCTCGTCCAGGTCCTTGCAGTCGAGGATGAAATACCCGCCCAGCTGCTCGTGGGTCTCGGCGAACGGCCCGTCGGTGATCAGCGTGTCGTCGTCACGCACACGCACCGTCGTTGCTGTCTCGGGCAGGTGCAGTGGATCGGCCGCCAGGAACACACCGCGGTCCTTCAGGTCCTTGACGTACGCCTCGACCTCGTCGTAGCCGTCCGGCATCTGCTCGCGGTGGCAGTTGTAGATCAACAACATGTAGCGCATTCGTCCTCCTTCTTTCAGGAGAATGACGACCGAACCGGCCCGGACTCGACATCCGGGCCGGAACGAAACTTACGCCTTGGCGATCGAGGGGAGCCAGTCCACGACCGAGCCCTCGGCGTCGTCCGCGTACAGGTCCTCGTGCTCCAGGTCGTCGAACGCCTGCTCGTCGAACGCGGCGAAGGCGAGCTTGAGCGTGTCCTCGTCCAGCAGACCGGACGCGGCCAGCTCGGTCCGCGCGCGACCCTTCAGTACGTGCAGCACCAGCGCCTCGGCGGCGTTGGTCGGCGAGCGCCACTCGTCCTCGGTCAGCCGCTCGCCCACGATCACCGTCGCGATCAGGAACCGCTTGGCGAACCAGGCCGAGTACTGGTCGGCGAACGCCTTCGGCAGCTCGTCCAGCACCAGCAGCTCTTCGTGCTGGTCGGCCGTGGTGTCGTCCTCGTCGAGCGCCTTGACGTCGTCGAACAGCTCGTCGATGACCACGACGACGGCCTCAGCGAGCGCGCCCTGCACCAGCCGGGCCTGCTCGGGCGTGACGCCGTCCTCGGTGCCGAACGCGTCCGTGCCCAGCGCCGTCACCAGCTCGGAGGCGGTGGCCAGCAGGTCGCGGCGCTCGTCGAGCTCGTCCCCGGAGAGCTCGATCAGCTCGACCTCGTCGTCCTCGAGCTCCTCAGCCTCGGCCGGCTCGTCCTCAAGGGCGGTCTCGAGGTCCTCGTCGCTGACGGTGACCTCGCAGGTCCCTACCGTCCAGTCGGCGAGCAGCTCGGTGCGCTCGAGCAGCTCGGTCAGCACCGCCCGGGCCGCCTCCTCGGCGAACGCCAGCGCCGGAGCTTCGACCAGCCACTTGATCGACGCGCCACCCGGGTGGGCGGACACTTCGTGATCGAGCGGTTCGATCTCGACACCGTCGGGTCCTTCGATGCCGGCCAGCAGGTCAAGCTGCTCGTCGAGCAGCGACACGACGCCGTGGCGGTGCAGTGCGTCCAGTTCCGGGGTGCCCGCCGGCGGGGCGACCTCGGCCTTGAGCTGGTATTCCATGACGCGGAGTTAACCACCTTACGCGGTGTCGGCTGCACGCAGCCGTCGCGGAAGGTAGCGGGCTCCCGACCCGTGGGACGCCACCTCGTCGTCCGGGTTGGAGAACGTGCACGTCCGCAGGGACAGGCAGCCGCATCCGATGCACGACTCGAGGCTGTCCCGCAGCGTCTCGAGGGCCTGGATCTGCTCGTTGATCCGGTCCTTCCAGCCCCGCGACAGCCGGTTCCAGTCCGATTTCGTCGGCGTGCGGCCCTGCGGCAGCGTGGCCAGTGCCTCGGCGATCTCCTCGAGCGTCAGGCCGACGTTGCGGGCCGCGCGGATGAAAGCCAAGCGCCGCAGCACTCCTCGTTCGTACCGGCGTTGGTCGCCGGTCGTCCTCGTCGAGGAGATCAGGCCGAGGCTGTCGTAGTAGCGCAACGCCGACGGCGCGAATCCGCTGCGCCGCGCGACCTCGCCGACCGCGAGCAGGTCCTTGGTGTGCATAGCCGCCCTTGACTTCAAGTTCACTTGAACTATCAGGATGGCAGGCAGGGGGAATCGAACGCAAGGAGAAATGTCATGCCGGTAGCCATCGTCACAGGGGCTTCCAAGGGGTTCGGCCTGGCACTGGCGCGCGAGCTGTCGGCACGGGGCTGGCAGCTCGTGGTCGACGCACGCGGGGCGGAAGCCTTGAAGGCCGCGGAATTCGGGCCGTCGGTCACCGTGATCCCTGGTGACGTGACCGATCCGGGACATCGTCTTGAACTGGTCAACTCGGTGTCCCAATTGGACCTTCTGGTCAACAACGCCAGTGCGCTCGGGCCGAGTCCGTTGCCCGCTCTTGCCGACTATCCGCTCGAGGCTTTCAGCGATCTCTACGAGGCGAACGTCGTCGCCCCGCTTGCCTTGATGCAACTCGCATTGCCATTGCTGACCAAAGTAGACGGAACCATCGTGAACGTCAGCTCGGACGCGGCCGTGGAGGCCTACGAGGGATGGGGTGGTTACGGATCAAGCAAAGCCGCCCTGGATCGCCTCAGTGCCGTGCTCGCAGTTGAGCAGCCGTCACTGCGTGTGTACGCGTTCGATCCTGGGGACATGCGGACGGAGATGCACCAGGCCGCTTTCCCGGGTGAGGACATCTCGGACCGTCCTGAGCCGTCGACGGTCGTGCCGTCGCTGCTTCGGCTGCTGGACGAGCGTCCGCCGAGTGGGCGGTACACGAAATGATGATCTCGGCTGTTGAACCGCCGGAGGCGCACGGGGTTCCGCGTGACGGGGTGCGCATGCTCGTGGCAAGCCCGTCGGGGGTGAAGCATGCGCACTTCAACGACCTCGCGCAGTTCCTGCGGCCCGGTGATCTGGTCGTGGTGAACACCTCCGGGACCATGCCAGCGGCGGTGGACGGTGAGTTGACCGTCCACTTTTCAACGTGGCTCGACGACGGCTCGTGGGTCGTCGAGTTGCGTCCGGAAGGCACCGAAGGTCATGTCGGGCAACGGGTTTCATTGCCCGAGGGATATCTGGAACTGGTCGAGCCGTACGTGCCGGGGCGGCTGTGGCGAGCCCGAGTCTCCGTGGACGTGCCGTCATTGCTGGCACGGTTCGGACGGCCGATCAAGTACTCGTACGTCCCGCAGCAATGGCCATTGGCCGACTACCAGACGGTCTTCGCGAGGGAGTCCGGAAGTGCGGAGATGCCGAGCGCCGGACGGCCGTTTTCCCCGGAGCTCGTGACTTCCCTTGTCTCGGCGGGAGTTCTCATCGCGCCGATCACCTTGCACACGGGCGTCTCGTCCATTGAGGAGGGTAAGCCGCCACTGCCCGAACGGTTCCATGTGCCCGCTTTGACCGCTCGATTGGTCTCGATGACCCGTGCCGCTGGGGGTCGGGTCATCGCCGTGGGAACGACCGTCACGCGGGCGTTGGAGTCCGCTCCGCACGGTGGCCAAGGATGGACCGACCTTGTGCTAGGTCCGTCACGTCCGGCGACGGTCGTCAACGGCCTGATCACCGGATGGCACGCGCCAGGAGCGTCCCACCTGCAGTTATTGCAGGCCGTGGCCGGACGCGAACTGGTGGACGCGGCCTACGAGGCTGCGGCGCGCGAGGGCTACTTGTGGCACGAGTTCGGCGACAGTTGCCTACTGTTGCCAGCATGAACGACGAGGAGCGGTACGAGCAGGGCATGCGGGTACGACGCGAAGTGCTGGGTGACGAGCACGTCGACCGCGCGGTCGCTCGGACAGACGATGTGACGCGGCCATTCCAGGACTACATCACCCGCAACGCCTGGGGTGATATCTGGAGCAGGCCCGGCCTGCCGCGCCGGGACCGCAGCCTGATCACCGTCGCCCTGCTCGCCGCCCTCCAGCATGAAGGCGAACTCGCCATGCACATCCGAGCCGCGCTGCGCAACGGTGTGACCAAAGAGGAGATCACCGAGGTGCTGCTCCAGGTCGGCGTGTACGCGGGCGTGCCGACAGCCAACCGCGCGATGGCCGTCGCTCAGGAAGTCCTCAACGGCTGACGCACCATCGCGAGCGCCAACCACACCAACGATCCACCGGCCACAACGTGCACGGCACTGGTCAACGGGGTGTCCGGCAGCCGTGCGGCGACAGCGAGCAGGGGAAACGCCACCATGTACGCCACGGTCGGGACCTTCGGATGGATGCTCGCCCGCAACATCGTCACTCCGAAAAGGACGGTACCGATCGCGAACACCACGGCACTTCCGAGCAGGGCTATCGTGGTCGAGCTTGGCAGGACCGGCTTGCCGAGGTGGAAGAGCACCATGTTCAGGGTGAACGCGGCACCGCCGAACAGGCCGAGCCCGATCAGGTTGAGGGTGTAGGCGACCTCGCCGGTCGTCTCCCGTTGACGCAAGTGCAGTGCCACCAGCAGCGGAAGCGCGAGCGCGGGGGTGAGGCCGATGACGAAGCTCGTCGCCGCGGTCTCCCCGGTGACCGCCTCGACCATCCCGGTCAGCACGATGCACAGACCGGCGAGGACGCCTGACCACACGGATAACATGTGAACTCCTTGGCAGATAAGGGATATCCCGGATCAAGCTAGGTGTTGCCGTGGCCCGGCCGTAAGTGCCGAGGGGCATGGTGGGGGCACATGACCTTTGGCCAAACTTTGCTCAATCCGTGTCCAAGCCGCCGTAGGCTCAGGGAATGAAGATGCCCTGGGTGTCCGGCGCGGTGTACGGCGTCGTGCTGCTGGCTGGGCTCTACTACGTCTTTGCCGGTCTAGGCGACCCGCACCCGTTGCGGGTCTTCGGTTTCGTCGCCGGGATCGCGGCCTTGTTCGTGCTCGACGCGCTGGAACGCCGTTCTGCGTGGTTCCTCATTGCCAAGCTGGCTCTGTTTTTCGTCGTCGTCGCACTGGACGAGTCGAGCCTGTCGCGGGTTCTGTTCGTGCTGGTGCCGTTCGCCGCGTACCTCACATTCGGCCGGGTTATCGGCCTAGTACTTGGCGCGCTATGTCTAGCCCTATTGCTCACGAGTTTCATCGTGTGGGTGCCAGGCTGGTATCGGGACGCGAACTACGTATCGGACGTGCTGATGTTCAGCCTCGGGCTGGTGCTGGCGATCGCCATGGCCGATGTCGCGGTCCGGGAACGCCGCAGCTCCGCCCGGCTCGCCCAGCTGTCCGCCGAGGCCGAACGTGCCCGGATGGCCCGCGACATCCACGACAGCCTCGGTCACCACCTGACCGCCGTTTCCATCCAGTTGGAAAAGGCTTCAGCCTTCGCCTCCCGTGACCCGGCCGTCGCCAAGCAAGCGCTTGCCGACGCCCGGGAATCGGTGGCACACGCCCTTGACGAGGTCCGAACGTCGGTCAGCACGCTTCCCGGGCGGACCTTGGTGAGTGCGCTGACCTCGCTGGACGTCAATTTGAAAATCGAAGGAGACGAACCAGCCCTCGATCGCGCCACGGTGATGACGTTGTTCCGCGCGGCACAAGAAGCGACCACCAACGCCCGCCGGCACGGTCAGGCAGATCGGGTGTCCGTGGCGGTCACCTTCGGCAAAGCAGACACTCGCTTGGTCGTCAGCGACAACGGCCGCGGCTTCCACACCGAAGCACCGAACACCGGCTTCGGTTTACCAGGAATGAAAGAACGCGCGGCGCTCGTCGGCGGATCGATCACAGTGGACAGTGCACCCGGTTCAGGCACCCGAGTCGCGGTGACGGTGCCGCGATGAACGTCCGAGTGCTCGTCGTCGACGACCAAAGGCTTGTCCGAGAAGGCATCGCGTCGCTACTGGACATCCAAGAAGGCATCTCGGTCATCGGCATGGCCGCCGACGGCAAGCAAGCGATCGACCAAGTCATCGCCCTGAGCCCGGACGTGGTGCTGATGGACGTCCGGATGCCCGAAATGGACGGCGTCGACGCGGTCGCCGTCCTGCGCCGCCGTGCGCCCGAGTGCAAAGTCGTGATGCTCACGACGTTCGACGACGAGGAATACGTAGTCCAGGCGTTGCGTGCGGGCGCAGCTGGTTACCTGCTGAAAGACCTACCCGCAGCCAAGCTGGCCGAGGCTGTGCGCCTTACGCATGCCGGTGTCACGCAGCTCGACGACGCTGCGGCGCAACATGTTGCGGCTGCACTGTCTTCGCACCCGGCGCCGAGTCGCGTCGATACGTTGACCGAACGGGAAACCGACGTCCTGAAACTCATCGCATCCGGGTCAACGAACCGGGAGATCGCCGCCCGCCTGTTCCTCAGCGAGGGCACGGTGAAGAACCACATCTCGCGGATCCTCGGACGGCTGGGACTACGCGATCGCACCCAAGCAGCCATCTACGCAAGAGACCACGGGTTGCTGTGATGTCCTGGATACGGGATGCCGGACCACAGCCCGATCCGGCACCCCGTGGCACTCAGGCGCTGGCGGCGGTCGCGGGGTGCAGGCGCAAGCCGACGCCGGCCCAGAGTGCGCGCCGGACTGCCTCGTAGCAGGGGCGGCAGGCCGGCACCCGGATGGGCCTGGTCACGGACTGGCTCAAGGCAACGCTCAGCCCCGGTTCAGCCGTGGACTGGCACGTGCTGTGGTGGTGGCCGGCTGGGGCGCAGACGCACAGACAAGCGGTGCTGGGGTTCATCGCGACCTCCGTTGGTGAGCGTGACTCAACACACTAATGGCACTCAGTGCCATTGCGCAACTCCCCGTGCTACTTTTTCGGTCATGACGAGCGGGGTGCCCGATCGCAGGAGACGGGTCCGCGAGGCGCTGACCGCGGCCGCGATCGACCTTTTCCTGGCCAAGGGGTATGAGGAGACGACCGTCGACGAGATCGCCGCGGCGGCTGGGGTGGGCAGGCGGACGTTCTTCCGGTACTTCCCGTCAAAGGAAGACGTGATCTTCCCGGACCATGAGGCGCGCCTGCTGCGCGTCGCCGAGGTCTTCGCCACGGCCCCGCACGACGAGCCCCCGCTGTCGGTTGCCTGCCGCGCCGTTCACGGTGTGCTCGAGGCATACCTCGACGAAGGTGTTATCGCAGTACAGCGGTACCGGTTGACCCGCGATTTCCCTCAGTTGCGCTCTCGCGAGATCGCTAGTGCGCACAGCTATCACATCGCCGTCACCCGCTACTTGGTCGACCGCGTCGGCGACGAGCCCGACGGTGCGCTGTGGGCCGAGGTGGCTGGTTCCGCTGTCGTCGCGGCGCACAACCACGTGCTGCGGCAGTACCTCAAGGCCGGTGGCAAGGGCGACGTGCTCGGCAAAGCCGACCGTGCTTTCCGCTACATCCGGGAGACCCTCGGCGTCACCGCGGCCCGTTCCGAAGAGGTGGACGACGTCGTCGTCGCGGTGATGCGCAGGGGCATGCCGCTCGCCAGCGTGATGAGCCGGATCGAGGACGCTCTCGAGCGCTGACACTCAGTGCCAAATTTGCAGGGCGTACGCGGGCTGGGGTGCTGAGTCACGTGGCAGGTGGACACGAGCGCCGTGTGCCGTCGGTTCCCAGCGCAACCGGTCCCTGCTGCCTGCCATCGTCACCCGAGCATGAGCGGCAGGGCGCATATCGATCTCCACAACCGGCCCCGACGTGTCGAACACAATCGCGTTGACCGCGTTTTTCGAAGCTGTGTAACGGATCTGCCGACCCATGGTGGTGATTCCCTTGGCACGTTCCCAAGGTCGAGTCCGGTAGATGGCGTCACCGTTGGTACGCAACCACTTGCCCAATGCGAGCAGGCGCTGTCGTTGCTCTGGCGGGATCTGGCCGCTGCCGGTGGGGCCGACGTTGATCAGCAGGTTCCCGCCGTGCGCGACGATGTCGACGAACATCCGGACGAGCTCCGTCTCGCTGAGATAGCTCGCGTCGGACTCCATCCTGTTGTAGCCGAACGACGTTCCGATCCCGCGGCACGCCTCCCACTTGCGATCCGCCGGACCGTTCGTCTCCGCGTACTCCAGGGTGACGAAATCTGAGGGCAGGCCCATGTCGAACCGGTCGTTGACAATCCCGTCGGGGACTTCCTCGTAGTACGTCTCGAACAGCGCCTCGGCGTCCTGGTTGGGCAGGTAGCCGTAGTCATTCCACAGCACGCTCGGCCGGTAGCGCGCCACAAGCTCGCGCCAATGCGCATCGGTGTACCTGGCGTACTGCTCGCCCTGCGGCAACGCTTCGAGGAGCTTTGTGTTGTCCGTGATCGGCAGGCCGCCGAAGGTCCAGTCCATTCCCTCCGAGTAGTACGTGCCGAACCGCATCCCGCGCGCACGGACCGCGTTGGCCAGTTCGCCCACCACATCCCGGTTCGACTGCCAGCCGCGTTTGTGCGGGTTCACGTGTGCGCTGGGCCACAACAGAAACCCGTCTTCGGTCTTCGTGGTCAGCACCACGTACCCGGCCCCAGCCTGGTGGAACAACTCCGCCCACGGCCGCGGGTCCCACGCCGGGATCATCTTGTCGCGGAATTGCCCGACAAAGCCGTCGTAGGGCGTGTCGCCGTACCGTTCGGCGTGATAGCGGGCGGTTTCACTGCCCGGGACCGCCATCGTGTTCTGGTACATCTCCGCGTAGGGGAGCGTCCGCCAGATCTGTTGTTGCTGCCGCAGCGGCAGATTCGGATCACTGGTGGACGCCAGGTCGCGCAGCAGGTGCACCGGTGCGAACGCCGGAATGGCCGCGGCGTTCCAGTGGATGAAGATGCCCAGCTTGACCTCGTCGAACCACGGCGGCAGCGGCCTGCGCGGGGCCGCCGCGGCGGTGCTGCCGCTGGCGGCGAGGGCGAGTGCGGGGACTGCTCCGAGCAGTGTGCGACGGCTGACCATGGCCTGATCGTCACCGGATCGGCGGTACCGCCACATCCACTGACTGGTTAACCGATCGGTGGATATCCGCTGATCCACGTGGAACCGGCATGATCATCCGCGCTTCCGGCGTGGCGTGCCGCCGACCCTCCGTGGGTTTTTGCCGCGGTCATGGCAGTATCCGGCGGTGCGTTATTACGCTGATCTCCACGTGCACTCGAAGTACAGCCGGGCGTGCAGCCGCGACTGCGACGTGCGCAACCTGGCGTGGTGGGCGCGGCGCAAGGGGATCACCGTGCTGGGGACCGGTGACTTCACCCATCCCGCGTGGGCGCAGGAGCTGCGCGAAACGCTGGTTCCCGCCGAGCCTGGCCTGTTCAAGCTGCGCGACGACGTCGACGACGAAGTGCTTCGCAAGCTGCCGGCGAGCTGCCACGGCGAGGTCCGGTTCGTCCTCGAGGTGGAGATCTCCACGATCTACAAGCGTGATGACCGCACCCGCAAGGTGCACCACCTGTGTTACGTGCCGTCGTTCGAGGCCGCCGACAAGTTCACCGCGGCGCTGGCCAAGATCGGCAACCTCGGCTCGGACGGGCGGCCGATCCTCGGCCTGGACTCGCGTGACCTGCTGGAGATCACGCTGGAGTCCGGCGAGGGCTCGTACCTGGTGCCCGCACACGTCTGGACGCCGTGGTTCGCCGTGCTGGGCTCGAAATCGGGCTTCGACGCCGTCGCGGACTGCTACGCCGACCTCGCCGACCACGTCTTCGCCGTCGAGACGGGCCTGTCCAGCGACCCGTCGATGAACTGGCGGGTGTCCGGGCTCGACAAATACCGTCTGGTCAGCAACTCCGACGCGCACTCGCCGCCGATCCTCGGCCGCAACGCCACCGTGTTCGACACCGAGCTGGACTACTTCAAGCTGCGGGACGCATTGCGTGACGGCACGGGCTATGTCGGCACCGTGGACATGTTTCCCGAGGAGGGCAAGTACTTCCTTGACGGGCACCGCAAGTGCGATGTGCGGATGGAGCCGAGCGACACCAAGAAGCTCGGTGGCACTTGCCCGACGTGCTCGAAGCCGCTCACAGTCGGTGTGCTGCACCGGATCGCCGAGCTCGCCGACCGGGAACCCGGTGTGCGGCCGGCGAACGCGGGCGAGTACTGGAGCATCGTGCCGCTGCCGGAGATCATGGGCGAGATCCTCAAGGTCGGCCCGAAGAGCAAGGCCGTCACCAACGCGGTGACCGACCTGGTCAACGCGCACGGCCCGGAACTTCCCCTGCTGATGGAAGCTCCGCTTGAGGACATCCGCAATCCCCTTGTGCACGAGGCGATCGACCGGCTGCGTCGAGGACAGGTCCGGTGCGATCCGGGCTTCGACGGCGAGTACGGCACCATCAAGATGTTCGCGCCCGGCGAGCTGGACGCGCCGACCGACCAGTCGCCTGGCCTGTTCGACGTGCCGACGGTGGAGGAGATCGTGGTGTCCCGGCGGGCTATCAAGCCCATTGTGGACATTCCGGCGCCCAAGCTCACGACGCCGTTGATGATCACACCGCCGACGTCGTCGTTGCTGGACGGCCTCGACCCGGACCAACGCGCGGCCGCGTCCGTTGTGGACGGTCAGCTGCTGATCGTCGCCGGGCCGGGCACCGGCAAGACGAGGACGTTGACCCATCGGATCGCGCATCTCGTGTTGTCCCATGACGTTTCGCCTTCATCGGTGCTGGCGATCACGTTCACCCGGCGCGCCGCCGAGGAGATGCGGGAGCGACTGGCCGCGTTGATCCCCGCCGCGGCTGAGCTGACGGTGGCCACGTTCCACCAGTTCGGCCTGATGATCCTGCGGGAACAGCACGCCGTGCTCGGGCTCGCCCCGGATTTCGGCGTCGCCGACGAGGCCACGCGGATCGCCGTGCTGCGCGAGATCGTCGGCGAGGAGCCTCGGCGAGCACTGCAGGAGATCTCCCGCGCCAAACGAGCGCTTGCCGCTGGGATGGCGGCAGCGGCGGCCGGTGAGCTGCCGATCGGCGACGAGATCGACGGTGATCTGATCGGCTTGGTCGAACGGTACGACAAAGCCTTGCACAGCAAGGACTTGGTCGACTTCGACGACCTGCTCGCGATGCCCGTGACGCTGCTGTCCCGGCAGATCGAGCTGGTCGAGCACTACCGCTCACGGTTCAACTACATCTGTGTCGACGAGTACCAGGACGTCGACGAGCTGCAGTACCGGCTGCTGCAGGAGCTGACCCCGCCCAACGGCAACCTGTGCGCGATCGGCGACCCTGACCAGGCCATTTATTCGTTCCGTGGTGCTGACGTCGGCTTTTTCCTGCGTTTCCAGCGTGACTTCCCGACCGCGCGAACCGTGCAGCTGACCCGCAACTACCGGTCGAGCCCGGTGATCGTGGCCGGTGCGCTCGCTGCGGTCAAACCGGCCACATTGGTGCCCGATCGAGAATTGCAGGCGATGCGCACGGCGCCTGGCGACCGTTCATTGATCGGCATTTATCCGGCGGCCTCGGATGAGGCCGAAGCCGAGTTTGTGGTCCAGACCATCGAGGAATTGTTGGGCGGCTCGTCATTTCACGCCCACGATTCCGGCAGGGTCGCCGGTGACGGTGTCGAAGGTGGACTGTCCTTTGACGACATCGCGGTGCTCTACCGGACGGATGCCCAGGCCAAGCCGGTGATGGAGGTGCTGGCGCGGGAAGGTCTGCCGTTCCAGAAGCGGTCGCACTCCCAGTTGGCGGGACATCCCGGTGTCCGGGAACTGATCGACCACTTCGTTGTGGACAGTCCAAACACACCTCTGTTGCTCAAGAGGGCCGCCCAGCGGGTGTCGGAGTCGGTCGACGTGCAGGACGCACTCGAGCTGCTGAACCCGTTGGCCGCACGGCTGGATCCGGCCGCCTTCCTCGCCGAACTCACACTGGGTGCCGAAGTGGACACTTGGGATCCGCGAGCCAACCGGATCTCCCTGCTGACCCTGCACGCGGCCAAAGGCCTTGAGTTCCCTGTTGTCTTCATCGTCGGCTGCGGCGAAGGACTGCTGCCGATGCGCTGGGCCGAGCAGACCGATGAGGAGCGTCGGCTGTTCTTCGTCGGTGTCAGCCGTGCACAGAAACACCTGTACCTCAGCCACCGTGGCGAACCTTCGCCGTTCCTGGCCAGTCTTGGGCCACAAGTTGCCGAAAAACTGGCAGGCCGTACGGCTAAGCGGAGCCGTCAACTCAGACTCCTATAGGTTCTAGTGCATGAGCGAACCGGCACTGCATGAAGTGGCAGCGGGCGTCTACGCGTGGGTCCAGCCCGACGGCTCGTGGTGGCTCAACAACGCGGGCGCCGTGCACAGCGGTTCTTCGGTGGTCCTCGTCGACACATGCGCGACCCGCCGCCGGACAACCTTGTTCCTGGACGCGGTCGCCGCCGCGACCAACGGCGCGTCCATCGACTTGGCTGTCAACACGCACCTGCACGGCGACCACACGTACGGAAATGCCCTGCTGCCCGCGTCGACGGTCATCGTGTCCCAGACGCATACCCGCAACGGCCTGCTCGCCGACTTCATCCTGAAGAACACGCCGCCGGTCTGGTCACCGAGCCCCGACTGGGGGATCTCGGAGATCCGTGCGGCGACTGTGACTTTCGACTCCTCGCTGACCTTGCACGCGGGCGAGGTAGAAGTGTCGCTCGAACACCCCGGCTACAGCGCGCACACGCCCGGCGATGCCATCGCATGGGTGCCGTCAGCCAAGGTGCTGTTCACCGGTGACCTGATCTTCAACCAGGTCACCCCGCTCGTGTTCATGGGCTCGGTCTCCGGCGCACTGCGGTCACTGGAGTGGCTGCGCAACTTCCCCGCGTCCTACATCGTTCCGGGCCACGGCCCGCTGCTCGAAGGCCCCGACTTCGGCGAGGTCCTCGACACCCACGCGCGCTACTACAAAATGGTCCAGGCCACTGCGGCCTCCGGTCTCGACCGCGGCTGGACCCCGCTGGACGCCGCCAAGGACTTGGACCTCGGCGAGTTCGCGACCCTGCCCGACGCCGAACGCATCGTGCTCAACCTGCACCGCGCGTACGCCGAGGCCACGAACACCGAGATGAACCTGCTCGCCGCGATCAGCGACGCGGTCACCTACAACGGCGGCCCCTTGCACTGCGCCCTATAGAACAGGGCCCTCTAGAACCTGGGCCCTATGGCACCAGGGCTCGCCAGAAGCTGGGCCCCGTAACACCTTCTGTGAACGCTGTGTCCTTTTTGTCCCATCGCGGTCGGCCAAAACGCCGTCACGGCTGCGAAGATCCGGATAGGGTCGGGGCGACAAAGGAGGGTGGGTGCGGGTACTGGTGATCGTGCTCGCACTGGTGCTGGCTGGGTGCTCGGCGCCGGTGCGGGATCTGGACAAGATGCAGAAGTGCCAGGTGGCCAAGGACGTCATGGCGACGGGCCTGCCTGTCGACGAGTTCAAGCCCGATCCGGTGCCGCCGTTGCCGGACGACAGCGTGCAGGACCCGAGGGGCAAGCAGAAAGGCGACTCCATCGAGATCGCCGCGGTCATCGATGCCGACCCTCAGGTGGTCAAGGACAGCATCGCCAAGGCCGTGAACGCGCGCGGGTGGTCGGCCAAGAGCGACGACGGATCGATGGTCAGCTACGAGAGCCCGAGCGGTCTCAAGGGTGACGTCAAGCTGGTGCTGTGTGACGACGAGGACGACTTCGTCGTGTTCACGCAGCAAGGGAAGTGAACAGATCCACGGCTGAGTCGATGTCCAGGTCCGGCCCTCGGAAGTTCCACGCCGCCGCGCACAGCACACGGGCGCCCGCGGCCAGCGTCGAGGACGGGCCTGGGTACAACTGGAGCGTGCCCTGGGTCACCGTGGCGATCCAGCCTTCACATTCCCAGTAGCGCGCCTCGCAGTCGACGATCGGCTGACGGCGGAACAAGTCCCGCAGGTCGGTGGCGACGAACGTGGGCCGCTGATCCGGCGACGTGAGCAACAACGAGCGCAGGTTCGTCGACTCGTTGAGGATCAGCACGCTGGGGATGTGGATCGCGCGCGCCGCTGCGACGAAGCGCATGGACTGGCCGATCGCGAGTGGGTACCGCGCCCTCGTGCGGTGGATGGCCTCGCGCAGCAACTCCGGGTACGACGCCGGCGCCTGAGACGGCGGTTCGTCCTCGGTATGTGCAGTACCGAGGACGAACTCGTCCGCTGACTGGGCAGGCACCAGGCCGGTCAACAGTCGCGCCGCCGCGTGCGACTGGGTCACGACCTGGGCTTGGTGGGCGTTGATGCCCAGCCCGGCCAGCGACGACGCCACCGCGGCAGCGGACCGGGTGGCGTCGGTGCTCAGGAAAGCGATGGGATAGAGATGATCAACCGTTTCTGTTGTGAAAGGGATCACCCCGGTGTTCCCGTCAAGTAATCCTTCCAGTTCGAACAGAAATCCGTCGTACATGTCGGTGATCGTGGGCATTGACTATTCGACTTCTTTGCTGAACCGGGTCACTCTTCAGGACGTTACTCGTATGGTCGGAGCATACAAGGGGCAGGTCGGGTGAATAACCTACTTTCGCATAGTGTGTTCGGACGGCCGAAGTAGGGGATTACGATCGCAAACGGCTTCGGACCAGGGGGTTTCGGCAATGCGGCTGGAGATCAGACACCTGCGCACGGTGCTTGCCGTCGCCGACGCGGGCAGCATCAGCCGCGCCGCGGCGATCCTGCAGGTCACGCAGCCTGGTCTGTCCTCGCAGCTGCAACGGATCGAGCGGGAGGTCGGCGGGCACCTCTTCCGCCGGGGCCGGGACGGCATCGTGGTCACCGAACTCGGCCAGCACTTCATCGACGAGGCCCGTGAGCTGGTCGAACGCTTCGACAGGCTGGGTGAGGCCGGTGAGCAGTTCTCCGATCGCACGCACGACACCGTGATCAGGGTCGGCGGGATCGACAACCGGCACACTCCCGCGCTGGTCACGGTCATCCGCGAGGTGCTGCCCGACCCCGACGTGTCCAGCTGGATCTCCGTGGAGGTCCGGCCGGTGATCGAGGCCCTCGGATCCAACACGCTCGATATAGCTGTGCTGCATGAGTTCCCGCGTTACCCCATCTACCTCGGCCCCGGCATCGAGCACCGGGTGCTGGTCACCGAGCCGTTCTTCATCGGCCTGCACGTGTGTCATCCGCTGGCCGGCCAGGACGAGATCGTGCTGGCTGACCTGGCGAAAGCCGACTGGGTGCTGCCGCCGGACGACGAGGCGGGCGGGCTGGCGAGCTTCCGGATGGCGTGCGGTGCCGCCGGTTTCTCGCCGCAGGTGCGCCACCGGGTGGCCAGCTCGGTCGCGGCCGGCCTGCTGATCGCGTCAGGCGAGGCCGTCGGCTGCTATTTCCCCACGTCAGAGCCGCCGCAGGATGTCGTACTGCGGCCCATCGCCGGCAATCCGCACTATCGGAGGCTGCTGGTGGCCTGGCGCGGCGACTCGCCGATCGCCGCGGTCGCCGGCGAGGTCTACGATCGCCTGCTTGCCGGATACCTGGACGTCATGCGGTCCCGTCCGGCTTACGCCACTTGGTGGCGTAACCGCGAGGGTGATCGGTCATAATCGTAGAGTTATGGCTGATTGTTGGGTACCGGCTAATGGGTCGAGTGATATTATTTTACACACCTTGACCGGGGGGTAAATCGGATGACCGGCGTTATCGATGCCAGAAACGGTGTGCCTGAATTGAGGGCAAGGGTGCGGCATCGAATAACGTGTGTCGAAGGCAGGCTCGGTTCTGGCAAGAGCTCCTTGCTCGCCGAAATGGCGCGGCAGGCGCAGGCGTCTGGATTCACTGTGCGCACTGCCGCCGCGTCGGCTGTGGAAAGTGATCTTCCTTTTGGTGTAGTCGATCAACTTTTCCCGGGCAAACTCGACGGCTTCGACCTCGACGGGGACCTCCACGGAGTGCTCCGGCACGCCACGCAGTACCTGCGGGCGCTGGCCGTGCAGCACCCGGTGTTCCTCGGCGTCGACAACGTGGACAAGGCCGACGAGGAGTCCGTGCGGTGGTTGACTTTCATCCATCACCGGCTCGCCGACCTGTCGATGAGCATGGTGCTCACGTGCGGCCCCGTTCGCTCGGGCCTGGTCAACGAGCTGGTCGGACCCCTTGAGCGGATCCGGCTCGGCGGCCTCGAGCTCGCCGGGTGCGCCCGCATGATCGGACCGGCGCCCGATGAGTACGTCGCTGCCTGCCGCGAAGCCACCGGCGGAAATCCTTACCTGCTCAGGGAATTGCTGGCGGCGCAGAAGCCGAAGACGGCCGAGGGCATCGAGGCCGCCGCGAGCACGGTCGCGATCAGCCTGGTGCCGCGGCTCGCGTGGTGCGGTGACGACGTCCTTGCCATGGCCAAAGCCGTTGCCCTGCTTGAGGGGATCACGATCCCGCTCGCCGCGGCGGTCGCCGGTCTGGACCTCGAACGTGGCATGGCCGCGGCGGCCAAGCTCGCCGAACTCGGCTTCGTGGACGAGGAACCGCTGGCGATCACGTACCCGATCGCCCGGAAAGCCTTGTTGCACAGCATGACCAGCCCGGAACGGGAAGCAGCGCACGGCCGGGCCGCGCGGTTCCTGCACAGCCGCGGGGAAAACGCCGGGGAACACCTGCTGGCCAGCGCCCCACTCGGGGAAGACTGGGCGATTGAGGCGTTGCGTGACGCCGCACGCCGCGAGCAAAGCCCGGACCGCGCCGCCCGCTATCTGCGTCGCTTGTTGCGGGAACCGTTGCATGACAGCGGGTTACGCGCCGAGGTGGTCGGACAGCTCGGCTTGCTCGAGACGCATCTCGATCCGGACGCCGCGTTCGAGTCGCTGACCAAGGCCAGCGGACACATCACCGATCCGGTCGAGGAAGCCAAACTCACCCTCACGCTGGCGTACGAGATCGCCGAACGCCAAGACCGAGGCCGGGCCGTCGCCGCGCTGGACTCCGCGGCGAGCGCGGTCACCGGCATCGACCCCGATCTGAGCCACTCGCTGCAGCTCTACGCCGCCCGGCTGATCCTTGAGGAGTCATGCGTCGACGCCGACCTGCCGCCCAGGTTCGAGCGGCTGCGCGCCGAACCGGCGATGTCGGCGAAGAACGAGCGGTTTCTCACCGCGTTGCTGGCGTTTCGTGACTGCCTGCGCGGCGAGGATCCCGGCAGGTCGGCCGCACTGGCCAAAGCCGCGCCACCCCGCCTGGTCGAAGGCGCCGTCGGCGACATCATCGACCGGGCCACGTTCACCCACATCGTGATCACGCTGATGATCGCCGACGAGCTGGACACCGCGCTGAAGCTCTGCGACGACGCGTTCGCGGTGACCGCCGGCCGGGACGTGCCCGTCGCCCTCGCGCAGGTGCACTCCCTGCGGGCGCACCTCTACCTGCGGCTTGGCCGGCTGGCCGACGCCGAGTCGGACGGCCGGACCGCGCTGGAGATCTTCGACCAGCTCAAGCTCGGCCGCCAGCGCGTGGTCACGCTCGCGCTCACGGCCCTGTGTTCGACCTGGGCGGAGATGGGAGATCCGGAGCGGGCGCTCGAGCTGTTCGCCAGCCACCGGCTGGACGGCGCGGTGCCCGAGTCCCGGCGGTTCGACCGCGTGCTCTACCACCGTGGCATCGCCCGGTCCCGGCTCGGTGATCACGGTGGAGCCCTGCTTGACCTGCTGGAATGCGGCAAGAGGTTGATCAAGCGCGGAGTCGTCAACCCGGGTGGCACGGCATGGCGCTCGCACGCGGCCGAGGAGTACCTGGCGCTCGGCCGTCCCACCGACGCCCTGCGGCTCGCCGAGGAAGAAGTCGCGCTGGCGAGGCGGTGGGGACGCCCGCGTGCGCTCGGAAACGCCCTGCGCGTGGCGGGTATTGCCGCTCAGGAACAGGGCGCTGAGCTGCTGGCGGAGTCGGTCGAGGTGCTCACCGACTCCCCGGCGCGGCTGCAGTTGGCGCGTTCCCTGCTCGCCTGGGGCGCCTTCCTGCCGCCCGCGGACCGGCGGCCGGTGTACCGGCGGGCGCACGACCTGGCCAAGGCGTGCGGCGCGATCCCGATCATGACGGTGGCCGCGAACGAGTTGCGCGCCGCAGGCGGACGGCGGTCACGGCAGGACTCGTGCAGCCTCACCGACCAAGAGATGTGCGTGGCGGCAATGGCCGTCCGCGGCCGGACCAACCGGGAGATCGCGGCGGAGCTGTACGTCACGCAGCGTGCTGTTGAACAGCACCTGACGAAGGTATACCGGAAGCTCGGGATCGCCGGGCGTGCGCAACTGGCTTGCGCGCTACCGGGACACTGGCCTGGTGGAGAGCCGTAGAGGACTTGGCTACGCGATTGCCGCGTACGCGTGGTGGGGACTGGTCCCGTTGTACTTCACGGCACTCAAACCCGCTGGGCCCCTTGAGGTTCTGGTACACCGTTGCGTGTGGACAGCGGTGTTCGGTGTGCTCATGCTCGCCGCACTGCGGCGGCTGCGCGGGCTACGAGCCGCCGTCAAGCCGAAGCTGGTGCTCGCCGCGGTGGTCATCGCGATCAACTGGTTGGTCTACGTCTACGGCGTGCACACGAACCAGGTAGTTGAAACCTCACTTGGTTACTTCCTGAATCCGTTGCTGACCGTAATCCTCGGCGTCACGCTGCTGCGGGAGCGGTTACGCGGACTCCAGTGGGTCGCCGTCGGCATCGGCGCCGCCGCGGGCGTGATCCTCACTGTCGCGTATGGACGGTTGCCGTGGATCGCGATCACCCTCGCGGTCGCGTTCGGAACCTACGGTCTGATCAAGAAGTCCGTCACGGTGCCCGCGACAGAAGGCGTCACCGTGGAAACTCTGGTGCTCGCCCCGGTCGCTTTGGTGTATACGTTGTTCTTCGCCGGTCCGGACGGCAACACGTTCGTTTCCGGGTCTGCCTGGCATACCGTCCTGCTGGTGCTGGCAGGCCCGATCACCGGTATACCGTTGCTGTTGTACGCCGGTGCGGCGCAGCGGTTGCCGCTCACCATGATGGGGCTGCTGCAGTACATCACGCCCGTTTTACAGTTCGCCCTCGGCGTCACCGTCTTCGGCGAGGACATGCCGCCGGTCCGGTTGCTCGGGTTTGGACTCGTGTGGCTGGCGCTGGCCGTGCTCACGTTCGACGGCCTCAGACAACGCCGTCAGGCCGCCGCACTCGCCGTCACGGGCCAATAGGGTTTTCTTTCACCGCAGGTCAGCGATGCTTTTTCGATCAGTTCGCCCAGTCAGCTATGCCAGTGGAGCCAATGGGTGGCAGTATGGACGCTGGCCGCGGGTCATCGCTGTGAGGACCCGGGCTGTATTTCAGGGAGATAGTGGTATGGCGCAAGGCACCGTTAAGTGGTTCAACGGCGAGAAGGGCTTCGGGTTCATCGAGCAGGACGGCGGGGGCGCCGACGTGTTCGTGCACTACTCGGAGATCCAGGGCAGCGGATTCCGGTCGTTGGACGAGGGCCAGCGTGTTGAGTTCGAGATCGGCCAGGGCCAGAAGGGCCCGCAGGCCCAGAGCGTGCGTGCGATCTGATCAGCACTGAGTAAGTCGCGTGGGGCCCGCACCCCTGATCCGGGTGCGGGCCTTCCGCCGTTGCTAGGAGAGTTTCGCGGCCACTTCGGCCGCTTTCGGGTGACGCAGGTAGTCCAAAATGGCCTTCGCCGCCGTCCATGACTCGGCCGCGCCGGCCCGGTCCTGTTCGGCCTGCTGGACGTCACCGAGATTGTTGAGGGACAAGGCTTCGAAGTAAGAACTCCCGAGTTCGCTGAACCCGGCAATAGCCTGCCGGTAGTGCTCGGCTGCCCGGCCGAGCGAACCGATCCGGCGGTAGATGAAGCCTAGGCTGTCGAGTACGGCGGCCTGCATGTGCTTGTCCCGCAACTGATCGGCGATCCGCAGTGCCTGCTCGCACAAGCCGAGCGCGGCCTGGTGATCGCCGAGGTGGGCGGTCGTCCACCCGAGACCGTTGAGGCTGCTGGCCTCGCCGAGCCGGTGGTTGCTCCACCGGAACAACGCGAGGGCTTGGCGGTGGTGCGCCATCGCCCTTTCGTAGTCGGTCTTCTCGTGGTAAGTCCACGCCAAATGCCGGTGTGCCAACGCTTCACCGGTGCGATCGCCTAGTCGTCCATACAGGTCGATCGCGTGTTCGGCGTGGTGCACGGTCTCGGAGTACTCGCACAGGTTGTGATACGCCTGTGCCAGCAGCCGATGCGCGTCTGCCTGCGCGCCCTGATTGCCTATCCGTTTGGCCGTGCGCAAAGCGATCCGCTGCGTGTTGACCCAGTCCTGCCAATGCCCGCGCAGCCGCAGGAACCCTGCCAGTGCACGGGGAAGCTGCCACGCGTGGTCGTCCCAGCCTTGCTCCGCGGCCAGCTGCACGCAAGCCATCAACGAGTGGTGTTCTTCATCGAACCACCGCAGCGTGTTGGGATAGTCGGTCAGCTCCATCGGCCGCGCGCCTTCCACCGGAGGATCGGTGACGAGCGCGGATTGATTGCTGTAGAGCTGTTTGTCACCGGACAACGCGGTGTGCAGGTAGTGGTCGAGCATGCGGCCGACAGCGTCCTGTGTGGACTCTTCCCGCGCTGCCTGCTCGGCGGCGTAGACCCGGAGCAGGTCGTGGAACCCGAACCGGCCCGGACGCAGCTCGCTCAGCAGGTGCGCGCGGACGAGCTCGGTGAGATCACGCCTGGCTTGTCCGGCGTCGGTTCCGGCGAGCGCGGCAGCGCAGTGCGCGCTGATGTCCGGACCGGGAAACATGCCCAGCAGCCGGAACATCCGGGCAGCGGTGGGCGAAAGCCGCTCGCACGACCATGAGAACACGGTTCGCAGATCAAGGGTCTCGCCGAGATCAAGCCCGTCGAGCCGGGTGTCGGTCAGCTCGTCGACCAAGCACTGCAGCGGAGTCTGGAAACCCTTGTTGACCCGTGACGCCACGATGCTCAACGCGAGCGGAAGTCCCGCGGACAACTTGGCCAGTTCGGTCGCGGCCCGTGGCTCGGCCGTGACGGCCTCCTTGCCGAGGCGCATCGACAGCAGCTCGCGACTCGTACCCACATCGAACAGCTCGAGCGTGCGACGTTGTGCGCCCTCAAGGGCAACCAGCCGGTCCAGCCGGTCCCGGCTCGTGATGATCACGGCACAGCCGGAACTCCCAGGCAGCAACGATTGCACGTGGTCGCTGTCGCGCACGTTGTCAAGGACGACAAGAATCTGCTTGTCCGCCAACAAACTGCGGAACATCGCGGCCCGTTCATCCTCTTCGGCCGGAATGGCCTGCGGCGCGACCCCCATGTCCTGCAGGAAAGCCCGCAGCACGCGACTGGCCTCCAACGGCGGCTGCGCACCAAAACCGCGCATGGCCGCGTACAACTGGCCATCAGGGAAGCGATGCTGAATCCGGTGCGCCCAATGCAGAGCCAGAGTGGTCTTGCCCACGCCTGCGGTGCCGGACAGCACGGCGATCGTCATCCGGTCGCTGTCCAGCATGTCGTCAAGAGCTTGGATGTCGTCGGCGCGATCGACGATGCGCGGGTCGTGCGCGGGCAATTGCCTTGGCGCAGGCCGTTGCATCGACCGCGGAACCGACGGCGGGATCAGTTGGGCCAGCGTGGTACCGAGTTCCGCGTCACACCGCTTGGCAAGCTCGACGGAAGCGGGGCGCAGCCCGTTCTCGATCTTGCTGAGATAACCGGTGTTGTAGTGCACCCGGGCCGACAGTTCGCGCAGCGACCAGCCGGCGGCCTGCCTGGCCTCCCGCAGTCGCTTGCCGAACGCGGACAAAGCCCCTCCTGGTGTCGACCACTCGTTGCCTACTGACGAGGCAACAGTCAACTACTCGCGAGTCGGTAGTTGCTCGGCGATAGTTGAGAGCACAAGCGTGCCAACCGGCTAGGCCTACTGGCAACGGTAGTACTACCCACGCCGGGCGTGCTCGCATGGCACGGCCCGACCTCGCCCGACGGCTGCGAGGCGGCCG
Organism: Kibdelosporangium aridum; assembly: GCF_900176515.1. GTDB lineage: Bacteria > Actinomycetota > Actinomycetes > Mycobacteriales > Pseudonocardiaceae > Kibdelosporangium > Kibdelosporangium aridum. The sequence goes on along the minus strand of NZ_FWXV01000002.1, from coordinate 124,105 downwards.
GCGGCATTGCGGTGTCCCCAGCACCAGCCGCCAACTGAGGGAGGGGCCTGGTCAGTTTCACCCCCAAACTGGCCATGTCCCTCCCCACCTTCGTAGCTGTGCTCCGATTCTCCCGGCAGCGGTCCGGGAGCCCTCCCAGACTAGGTCTGCTACGGATAGGGCACGCCTCGATCTCTAAGCGCTGGCAAGGCTTTTACGCTGGTAGAAGTGTGCTCAAGCTTGAGCACAGCGGCTGCTGGATCCAGGATGCGCGGAGCCATCGAGCCTCGTTGACCATTCCCCGGGGTGGTCGGTTCAAGCCCCGCTGGTGACACTGGACCGCGGCCGCTACACCGAGCCGATGGCACCATCGTCAAATCCAGTTGTCCACAACCACCCAGAAACTCCCTTGACCAGCCATATCCCCGATAGACTGGCCAGGGGACGCCCCCCGGGAGTGGTGGGGGCTGTTCTGGGGGTGGGGGTTGGGGTTTCTCAAAGAGTTGTCGTTTCAGTGCGATTCGGTTCATGGTCCTGGCCACGTCGGCCCAGCCGAGGGGTATGTCATGTGTTGCCTGGTCAGCCGCTTGTGTTGCGTGTGGACTGCATGCTCTGACTCTCGGTAGGAAGTTGCTTGCCGTGCTTGGGTTTTGATAACCGTTGCAGGCCGTATGCGAATGTCGATTAGCGTCTGGACCCTTGTGCCGCAACGAAAGACGATGTGGGTATGGGTCACGTGTTGTATCAGGAGATGGGCGTCTCGCTCATGCCGTACGCGTTGCGGTTGACCGGTTACGACCGGCAGTGGGCTGAGGACGTTGTGCAGGAAACCCTGATCAGGGCGTGGCGCAACGCGAGCAGACTCGATCCGAGACCGCACTTGCTCCGCGCATGGATGTGCACGGTCGCGCGGCGTGTTGTCATCGACGACCGGCGGAGCAGGCAGGCGCGTCCTTATGAGGTCGAAGAGGCTCACGAGGACTATGTCAGTGTTCCGGATCCCGCTGACCAAACGGTTTCGGCCATGGTTGTGCATCGTGCGCTGGACAAGTTGCCTGAGGCGCAACGGCAGGTGATCCAGGAGACCTATTTGCGTGGCCGCACCGTCAACGAGGTCGCGGACATGCTGGGGGTTCCGCCGGGCACGGTGAAGTCCCGGATGTACCACGGTGTGCGGGCGCTGCGCCGTTCGCTCAACGACCGGACGATGTGAACAGGAACCCCCGCACCCGGTGCACTCTTGCCTCGGTGAGCGCGGCCGACACCACACTTGAGTTCCGGAACGCGTGCGCCACGGCGACCCACCAGGCGTATTCACTGTCCAAACCGGAGCCGTCGTGTGTCGCTTCCGGGCACGGCTGGCCCGATCCCCTTCTCCGGGAGTGGTTGATCGCGGCTTTCAGCTGTGCCGCTTCCACCGTCGCGTCGAGGTCCACTCCGGAAAGTCCACGCATACTGCCTATTCGTTCCGCCGCCGCTCGGACGTCCGGATCGAAGCGCGGGGCCAGCGTCCATCGCCACTCGCTCAGTTCCAGCAACTGCCTGCGCACCCGGTGGTGCGGGCAGAACCGCTTTCCCCTCGCCACGAAGACGACTTCCGGGTTGACGAACCGCAGCGACCGGTGCAACGGGCGCAACAACACGAACACCTGCCAGCGTTCGAGCGCCAGCCCCAGCCTCGGCTTGAGACGTTCGATGCCTGGCAGGGCCGCCGCCAGCGCGCCGGGGATGAACCCGAACGCCGACGCCGCGGACGCCGCAGGCGAGACCCAGTCCAGTGAATGCCAGTCGAACCAGGCCGCCATCAACGCGATGTACTCACCGAACAGGTGCAGCATCGCGAACCCGACGGACAGTTGCAGGCATCGCAACACCCGGCGCAGCCACGGGAACTCCGCGATCGCCGGGTCCTTCGCCGCCTGGCCGCAGCCGCGCGTCGATGCGGCCGTCGCGATCGTCGTGGGGATCAGATAGACGAGCACGAACGCCGAAACCGTTGGCTGGTGGGCGTACTTGCTGATGAAGTCCACCTCGTGGCTGCCAGGGAACGACGAGATCGCGAACAGCACCACCATCACGGACACGAGCCCGAAGAAGATCTTGCTGAACCGCCACACCAGTTCACATGCCCGCGCCAGCGGATAGCGCCAGTACGTCACCAGCGACAACGCCCCGCACGCGAAGCCCGCTTCCATGCAGGCTTCCAGCAGTGTGGAGAAGCTGTCGATGCCGATGAACGAGTCGAACCAGATGGCGAACGTCGGCGCCGACATGATCGCCGTGCCGACGGCATAAGCCAAAGTGATGGTCAATGCCCATGAGCGCGCGTGACCGCCATGGCGATAGAGTCGAAAAGCCTTGTAGGACAAGGCAAGGCCGCCGACGAGGGCGCCGCCGATGAAGATGACGTCAAATGTAGACGTCATGGGCGGCCTCGTGGTCGGTTGAGAACGACGAGACGATTCGCCGTACGTGGCCTGGCATGCCCGGGTCGCCGAACGACCGCTGATCGGTGATGGCGTCGAGCAGCTCGTCGGCGAGTTCCTCGGCGGCGCGTTCTTCATGGTCGTTGAAAGCAGTACGGCCGGCCACGTACCGCGCCATGTCAGGCAACAGGTTCGGGGCCAGCCGTCGCAGACTTTCCGATTTGGTCAGGGTGACCGGCTGATGACCGAGCATCAGGTGGGCGAACTCGTGCAGCAGGATCTGCAGCCGGTGGTACCAGCGCGGTGAGTCCGCGCAGATCACCAGGTAGTTGCCGTTGGCCAGCAGCGCGGAGACTCCGGTCAGCCGTGCGTCCGGCAGCGGTGCGAAGCGGACTTCCACGTGTTTGCCGAGGTGCTGGCCCATCAGCTCGCACACGCGCCGGGCGGCCTCCTGGTAGGTGGCCGTCGGCGCGAGTCTCAGCTCACCGATGACACGATTGACCAGCGCACGGCGGGTGCGTCTGTTCATCTTGACTCCTGGTCCCGCCGGATGAACCAGCCCTCGTACTTCCCGGGCTCCAGCGCATCGGCGATCGCCTGGATGGTAGCCCGTCGGGTCTGCTGGGACAGCTCCGGAACCTTGCCCGCGAGCCGAGTCACGAACTCGACCACACCAAGCTCCCGCAGTTGCACCAGGTCAGCGCGTTCGCTGTCGACCCAGCGAGCCAGCCTGTCATCAAAGAAGTACGCAGGAGGCACGTCGAAGTGTTCAGCCAATCCCAGAATGTGTTTCAACCGGGGATTGTCGCTAACACCGTTAAGCAATTCTCTGATGTAGCTCGCCGAGATCGACCCGAACCGGCCATTCGAGCTGATGGCGGCGGCTACGTCCTCTGGAGACACCGTTCCGTGCGCGGTGTCGAACAGTGTTTTCAAAGCTTCGTGACGCCAGTGCGGCGTCTCACCCTCGGCCAGTTCGCGGCGCCCGCCGACGAAGTAGGCCGGGTGCACACCCAGCGCTCCGGCCAGGTCCTCAATGGCCTGGCGAGTCGGATTGTCCTTCTGGCCCTTGCGCAGTTGTGCGATGTACGCGTGACCGATGTCCCCACCGCGGTCCCTGATCGCCGCGGCTAGTTCCACATTGCTCAGTCGCCTGCGCCTAGCTGGTGGATGGCGGCACAGGTCATCGAGGACCGCGGCGAACAGACCCTCCCCGACACGGGTCATATCCCCCTCCTCACTCATTCGCGTCGACAATGTACTCGTTCGAAACACTGAGGCAAGGGTTGAACACTGTGCGTCGCACCCCTATGCTCCGGTCGGCGTATTTCTACTCCTGTTGGGGGTGATTCACCAGATCTTCCACGTGAGTTGAAGTCGTGGTGTAGGCGCCGCCGTCAGACCAGGGTGCAGGTTCGAGCTGATAGAGAGGTTCATGTATGCGCGCACGGCATAGAGCGACCCGCCAGCGGTCCCGTGCGGTAAGTGGCCACCTTGATTCTCGGATGATCATGTTGACCGCGGCTGGCATCGCCACCGCGACGGTCGCCGCCACGCTGATGCACGGTCTCGCTGGCGCGGCCGAGACAAAAAACGAGACAAATTCAGATACCACGACGATCTTGGGGCGCAACCAGGCCCCCGCCCCTGCCAGCGCCGGAGCCCCGCAGCCGGCGATCAGGCCAGCGACAACTTGGTACTCGGACTGGTCCTCATTTGGGTCAGGATCTGCGAGCGGGACGACATGCGTACCGATGACGCTCCACCTGTGGTGCTGAGCAACCCTGTCCTCGGCCGCGAAGAAGGAGCGGAGTTCTGACATGAAGCAGCAACTAGGTGGGCGAACCAGCGCTCACGGCGGGGTGGACACCACCCCTCGCCGGTCAGGCAGGGCCGGCGCGCCGACCCGGCCGGACGAGTTCTGGGACGCCGCACCCATGCGTGCGGCGGCCGCGGAACGTCACTTCGGCCAACTACTTCGTGAGTATCGGCGGGCCAGCAATGTCGGCCAGGCGGAAGTCGCCCAATGGCTGGGGGTAAGCCAGGGGCAGATCAGCAGGATCGAGCGCGATCGAAGTCAGGTCCACGACCTCGACAAGCTCGAGCGCTGGGCGAAGGCGCTGAAGATTCCGCAGCGGCTGCTGTGGTTCCAGCTGTCCGGGTCCCGGCAGACCGAATTCGCCGGTGGCGAAGGCGGTTTCAACGCGCTGCGCACCGTCAGCAGGCCCGACGACCAGGTCGGCCTCGGCATGCGGCAGCTGTTCCGGTGGCTCGGCAACGAGGCGACCGAAGAGCCCGAAGCGCCGACGGAGAACGTCTTCCGTGCGGCGGCGGAGTCGTACCTGCGCGGCGGTTGGTACGCCTTCGACGAGGGTGAGGTCGCGCTGGGCAGCCAGCGGATGCGGATCGCGCTCAACCTCAGCAGGCGGTCCGGTGAACAAGCTCTGTCCGCGGAGATCCTTGCGGCACTGAGCTTCCAGTCGTTGTTCCACGGCACGCTCGAATCAGCGGTGCCGGTGATCCGGATGGCCGAACAGGCCGCGGAGAAGACCGGGTTGACCTTGCTGCGGGTGGAAGTCGCCTCGATGGCGGCGTCCTGCTACGCGATGATGGGCGACCGCGACACGTGCTTGCAGGTGCTGCGCAAGGCGGAGAAGTCGCTGGAGACGGTCAATTCGTCCGAGCCGACTGACCGGCTGTACCTCGCGTCCGGGTGCGCGTTGTCGTTCCGGTTCCTCGGCTGGCCGCGTGAGGCGGAAGGGTTTGCCCGCACGGCGGTCAAGTTGAGCGAGCGGTGGCCCGGAGTCCGGTTGTGCACGAGGACGTTGCTCGCATCGGCATTGGCGGACCAGCGCAAGGTCGAGGAAGCGTGCGCGACCACCTCGCAGGTGGTGCCCAGGGTGGCACCTATCCGCCCGGTTCGTGACCAGGTGTGCCTGACTTCGGTGGTGCGGCGGCTGTCGAAGTACGGCGACGACATCTCGGTTCGCACGCTCTACAGCCAGCTCGCCGGTGTCGGCGTGGCTGTCCCCCGGATCGGCTGACGCGCGTGGTTTCGCCTCCAATGCGGCTGCCAGAAGGGCCTCTGGCAGCACATTGGAGGCAAACGGTGCACACGTGGCATCAGCCCGCGGCGATCATCCGCTCGATCTCGGCGTCGAAGTCGAACCAGTTCTCCTCGGCGCCCGGCAGGACGACCTCGTAGGTGGTGTCCAGGAAGTCGGCGAGGTCCTGGGCGTGCGCCTCGAACCGGGCCTGTCCCTTCGGCGTGACGAACTCGATGATGACCATTTCCTCGTTCTCGGGGTCCGGCCACACCCGCACGTCACCGTCGCCACTGCGCACGATCAGGCCGTCGGCCAGCAGGTCACGGGACAGGATCCACTGCACTGCCCGCGCGCCCTCCGGCTCGAACAGCGCGTACACCGCGAACGGGTCGCGGGTGTCGTAGCGCAGCTCGACATCCACGGGCACGGGGTGGGCGGACACCAGGTCGAAGGTGACCGTCGTGATGATCTCGGTGTGGTCGTCGCGTGTCATCGCTGCCTCCTCCAGCTTTCAGGGCCTTGCGGCGATGAGACGCCTCCCCAGGGCCTGTCTGACGGCCATATCCGGAATGATCACTCGAACGTGTCGGTTAGTGGCCCCGGTCACCCGGATTTCTGCCCTTTCGGGCTCGCGGCGAACGTCCGGCGGTAGTCCTTCGGCCCCACTCCGACGACCTTGTTGAAGTGGTGCCTGAGCAACGCCGCGCCGCCGAAACCACACTGCTGTGCGATGTCCTCGATGCTCAGACTGGTCTCCTCGAGCAGCCGCTGCGCGTGCATGACGCGTTGCGTGGACAGCCAGCGCAGCGGGGTCGTCCCGGTCTCGGCGACGAATCGGCGGGCGAAGGTCCGCTCCGACATCTGGGCGCGTTTGGCCAGGTCGGCAACGGTGTGCTCGACCGCGAGGTGCTCGATCATCCAGGTCAGCACCGGCTCGAGGCTGTCACCGGTCTGCGGCATCGGCAGCTCGACGTACTGGCGTTGACCGCCGTCACGCTGGGGCGGGACGACCATCCGACGGGCGATCGCGGCGGCCGGTCCCGAGCCGAGTTCGCGGCGGACCAGGTGCAGACAGGCGTCGATTCCGGCGGCTGTGCCCGCGCTGGTGATGATGTCGCCGTCGTCGACGAACAGGACGTCCGGATCGAGCTTGGCATCGGGGAAACGGTCGGCGAAATCCGCCGCGTGCCGCCAGTGAGTTGTGCACAACCTGCCGTCGAGCAATCCAGTCGCGCCCAGCAGGAAGGCCCCGCTGCAGACCGTGAGCACGGTCGCGCCCCGCGCGGAGGCCTTGCGGATGGCATCGAGAACGGGCTCGGGGTACTCGTCACGGATGTTGCACGCCGGGATCGCGACCAAGTCCGCGTCGTCGAGCGCGCTCAGGTCGTACTCCGGGATCAGCGAAACACCGAGTGACGTCCGCAGGGGGACATTCGCCTGCTCGGCGCACACCCGGAACTCGAACGGCGGCACGCCGTCGTCGGTGCGGTCGACCCCGAAAACCTCGCAGAGCACGCCGAACTCGAACGGGGCGAACTCGTCCACGAGCACCGCCGCCACGGTTTTGAGCATGCCGCCATGCTACTTGGCAGGATTTTGTTGGACAACGTCAGGACTGCCACTGTTGGCGGGAAGTTGCCTAAAGAATAATTTCTGCCATGGCTGAGACAATCTTCTTCCTGATCCTGGTAACGGCTCTGATCTACGGTCTGCAGCGCAACCACGTGCGACTGCCCTACAAGCAGTTGGCAGGCAACACGGACTTCGAGGTCCGGGACACCACTCGAAGGCGCCCGATCCTGTCTCCCTAGGGTCACGCGGCACTGACACAGCTGGTAACAAGCCCGTCATCGCTGGGTAAGGGCTGCCGAAACTTGCCGTTCCTAAATTTCCAGGATGGCACTCGATCAGGCAGTACCTACCCAGCGCAGCGGTGCTACGAAGGAAACACTGGAGGACTACACCCTCCGGTTCGCGCCGCGCAGCTACCGGCGCTGGTCGCCGGCGGTTGTCGGGGCCTCCGCACTCGGCGGGATGGCCTACATGGCCGACTTCTCCATCGGTGCGGGCATCGGCCTGACGCACGGCACGTCCAACGCGCTGCTGGCGATCCTGTTCGCCGCCGCGATCATCCTGGTCACCGGCTTTCCGTTGGCGTACTACGGAGCCCGCTACAACATCGACCTCGACCTGATCACCCGTGGCTCGGGCTTCGGGTACTACGGCTCGGTGCTGACGAGTGTCATCTTCGCCAGCTTCACGTTCATCTTCTTCGCCCTCGAGGGCTCGATCATGGCGCAGGGCCTGCGCTACGGCCTCGGGATGCCGCTCTGGCTGGGGTATCTGGTCTCCACACTGGTGATCATCCCGCTGGTGATCTACGGGATGAAGGCGCTTGCCAAGCTGCAGACGTGGACCAATCCACTGTGGCTCGTGCTGATCGTCGCGCCGATCGGGTACCTGGTCATCGCCGATCCCGGTTCGGTTGAGCGGTTTCTCTCCTACAAGTCCGGTGTGGACGTCGCCGCGGTGATGCTCGGTGCCGGGGTCTGCCTGTCGCTGATGGCGCAGATCGGCGAGCAGATCGACTACCTGCGGTTCATGCCGCCGAAGACCGAGGCGAACAAGCGCTCGTGGTGGATCTCGGTGATCGCGGCCGGGCCCGGCTGGGTGTTCTTCGGGGCAGCCAAACAGATCATCGGTGTCTTCCTCGCCGTGTACATTTTGGACGCCGTTGGGGCGACGGCCGCGGTCGAGCCGATCGAGCAGTTCACCGGCGCTCTCAAGCAGATGATGCCGCTGTGGCTGGTGGTTCCGCTGGCGCTGCTGCTCGTCGTGCTCAGCCAGGTCAAGATCAACGTCACCAACGCGTACTCGGGTTCCTTGGCGTGGACCAACTCCGTCACCCGGGTCACCCGCCGATACCCGGGACGGCTGGTGTTCGTGGTGGTGAACCTTGCGTTCGCGTTGGTCCTGATGGAAGCGGACATGTTCAGCTTCCTGAACAACCTGCTGAGCTTCTACTCCAACTGCGCCATCGCGTGGGTCGTCACGGTCGCCACCGACATCATGGTGAACAAGTACTTGCTCGGCCTCTCGCCCAAGCAGCCGGAGTTCCGGCGCGGCATGCTGTACGGCTTCAATCCAGTTGGCCTGACAGCGTTCCTGGCGTCCTCAGGGATCTCCATCGCGATCTACTTCGGTGCTTTCGGCTCGGGCGTCCAGCCGTTCTCCCCAGTCGCCGCAGTGGTGATCGCCCTTGTGCTCACGCCGCTCATGGCGATCGTGACGCGCGGCCGTTACTACTTGCGCCGGACCGACGACGGAATCGACGAGCCGATGCTGGACGAGGACGGCAACCCGAGCGCAAAGCGTTACACCTGCCAGGTTTGCGAACAGAGCTATGAACGGCCGGACGTCCTGGCCAGCGCGCAGGGCGGCGTGATCTGCTCGCTGTGCCTGAGCACCGACCGGACCGGAAAACACGTATTGCCCGCGCAAGCAACATGATCGACCGGCCCCCAGTCACCTTGCCAACGCCTGTACGGTGGTAAGGACCACTGGGGGTTGTTATGTCCACGTCGAGCGCGGACGTGCTCATTTGTGGTGCCGGGCCGGCGGGTCTGGTACTGGGGAACATACTGCGGGCCGAGGGGATTCGTTGCCTGATCGTGGAACGGCAGAGCCGTGCCCACGTGGAAAGCCGTACCCGCGCGGGCTTCCTCGCCGCGAACAGCGTCCGGATCCTGAGCGAGAACGGGCTCGCGGAAGGCTTGCACACCAACGGACAGCACCATGACACGTGCGTGTTTCGCGGTGATCACGGCGAGTTCGAACTCAAGTACAGCGGGTTGGGCCGTGGCGAGATCCACACCGTGTACCCGCAGCAGGACCTGGTGCGTGACCTGATCGCGGAATTCCTCAACAGGGGCGGCGAAATCCGCTTCGCCACGGAAGTGCAGGAGATCGACCCGCACGACGCGGCTCTGCTGCTCGCCGACGGTTCCCGGTTGACCGGTCGCTTTGTGGCCGGATGTGATGGGCAGCGCGGCGTTTCCCGCCAGGCCGTTCCCGCGCAGGTGTACCACTGGGATCACGGGATTTCGTGGTTCGCGCTGTTGGCTCAGGCACCGCCGAGCATGGCCGCGGTGATGTATGCGATTCACCCCAACGGTTTCGCGGGACACATGGCCCGCACCGCCACGATCACCCGGTACTACCTGCAAGTCCCGCCGGGGTTCGATCCGGATGCGTGGTCGGACAAGGAGATCTGGGACGAGCTGCACGTCCGGATGCGGGCCGACCAGCACGGCGAACTGCGCACCGGGCCGTTCGTCGAGCGCCGGGTCGTGGACATGACATCGCACGTGATGGACCCGATCCAGCACGGCACGCTGTTCCTGGCCGGCGACGCGGCCAGCCTGATCAGCCCGTCGGCGGCGAAGGGCGCGAACCTCGCACTGATGGCCGCGGAAGTGCTCGCGAGGGCCCTGGCCACGCAGATCAACCTCGGCGACGCGCAGCCGTTGATCCGCTACAGCGCGGAAGTGCTGCCCCGGATCTGGCGTGCGCAGGAGTTCTCGCACTGGATGATCGACCTCTTGCACGGCCCTTTCGGGAACGACAGCGATTCGGTCTTCCTGCGATCGTTGCAGCGCGCGCGGCTGGAAAGTCTCCGCGACTCGCGTGCGCACCAGGACTTCTTCGCGGAGAACTACATCGGAGTCTGAGTCGCCGTGGGGGAGACGTGCCTGACGAGGAAGCAACCGAGTTCGGTGGTGAGCCGATCACCACTCCGCGGACCGTGCGGAAAGCACCGGCCCACCGTTTGCTCGGCCTGATGACGGGTGCCTGGCAGACCCAGGCTCTGGCAGTCGCAGCGTCCTTGCGGATCTTCGACCACCTGGCCGACAGTGAGTCCACTGAGGACTTGGCGGAGAAGGTCGGCGCTCATCCGGACAGTCTGCTCAGATTGTTGCGATATCTGGCCAGCTTGGGCGTTTTACGTGCGTCTGGCGGCGGTTACGCGTTGACCTCCTTGGGCGAGCTGCTCCGCACCGACGCGCAGTATTCGTTGCACCCGTTGGCGTTGCTCTACGGCGGATCGTTCTATGAGTCCTTCGGCTCGTTGGAACACGCCGTCCGGACTGGGCAGGACGCGTTCGAGCACGTGTTCGGTGCGCACCACTTCGACTACTTCGCCGCGCGCCCGGAACTCGGCTTCACCCGCGTTTCCCGAGGGTTCGCGATTTCTGAAGCCATGTACGGCTGGAACTCACGGGTGCAGGTCGTGTGCTGACCATGGCCGACCACTGGAGTTCGTGAACCGGACAGTACGGCGGCCAGTTGATCGTTGCCGTGCAACGAAGTCTCGTCGAGCCTTCCTCATAGAACTGGGGAGTTTGATCGCCATGGCTGGACAGACCACGACTACGTTGGTCGGGAACTTGACTGCGGATCCAGAGCTGACTTTCGCTCCGTCGGGTGCAGCGGTCGTGAACTTCACGGTTGCGAGCACGGCGCGCGTGTTCGACACGGCATGAGCGGACGGGTTGCTCCTGCAAAACCATTGGTGAACCGACTTGCTCCGCTGATGTACTGATGTGCCACCGTGAGTGGGCCACGTGACGGAGGTAGTAGTTGTGACGGGTTATGACGCGCTTGCCGAGGTGTACGAGTGGCTCATCTCCGATGCGAAGCTGGCTCCGGCCGAGTTCGCTGCGTCGTTCGATGACGTCCTCAGTCTCCTGCCGTCGAACGCTCACGTCCTCGATTGCTCGTGCGGAACCGGACAGTTAGCGGTTGGCCTCGCCGGTCTTGGCATCCAGGTTGTCGCAACTGATGCCAGCGAAGCGATGGTTCGTCGGACTGCGGAGTTGTCTGAGGAGTTCGGTGCATCTGTCCGGACAGTGCGGGCGGACTGGGAAGAGTTGCCCGACCATTTTGATGACGTCACCTTCGACATGGTGTTCTGCGTTGGCAACTCGCTGCATCATGCCGTGGGCGCGAGAGGCAGGGTTGCTGCTCTGGAGTCGATGTCACGGCTTCTGCGCCGTGGTGGACGCTTGGTGCTCACCTCCCGCACGTGGGAACTCGTGAGGGCCAGAGGTTCCCGACTGAACATCAGTGACCGACTCGTCCGCCGGAACGGTCGCGATGCCGTCGTGGTCTACCGCTGGGAGATTGCACCGCTTTGGGAGGAGGAGCACCACATCGAGATTGCAGTCGCGCAAGTTGATGCGGCTGGGTCGGTTCTTGTCCGCTCGGAACTGCTGTCGTGCTGGCCCTACCGATACGACGAACTCGAAGTCGAGTTGCGCCGGGTCGGACTTCGGACGGAAATGAGCACGTTCAACCCTGAGGCCGAGAACTACATGGTGGTGGCGAGCAAAGTATAGAAATCGGGCTCAACTACCCGGAAAGCCAGTTTCGATCATTCGCTCATCGGCAGAAGAGGACGTCATCGGCAGGACGTGATGTACACGCCGACATCGTTCGTTAGAAGGTGTTCACACCAAGCCGCCAAGCGACAGGATGGTCCCATCGCTGGCAACGCGGTGGTCCACTGACCTTGGCAAGTGACAAACAGCGTCGCTCGTCTGGCTCAGCGACAAACTTCTGCTGGATTGGTGTGGGATGTGCCTGTGACCTTGGGATGCCCGAGTGCGTGGGCGTAGCGCTCGGCTGCTTTTACGCTGATGCCGAACAGATCGCACAGGCGACGGACGTCTCCTCCTGTCGCGCTGGCAGCGATGACGGCTTGGGCCGCGTCGTTGGAGTTCAACGCCTGCTGGAGTGCCGCGACCCGCAGAGGCATGGGGGTCCGTGTCTCGGGCCTGCCCGTGCGAATGTGGGTGGTCGGATTGGTGAAGATCATCCGGCGTGCTTTGAGCAACCGGAACAACGACCGCAAGGCTTGCCCGACCAGCGACCGGTCGCTGCCCTGGTCAGGGAGGGCGGTCTTGACCTGGTCACGTGTGATCTCACGCAGGGACGTGTGTCCGTCGGCGGCCCACGCCTGCAGTGCGGGCAATGCGTAGCGGATGCGCAGCCGGATAGTGGGTTCGGCCCGTGGACGGCACCGCGGTGGAGTGGTGCTGCCCAGCCGCAGAACGTCAAACCACACACGGACTTCGTCACGCATCAGACCGGGCAGGGACTCGGTCTGCCGGTCGAACCATGCGAGCAATGCAGGTTTCCGGTCGCTGTCGAGAAGTCCTGCGGACTCCAACACATCCAGCACTGGTTGTACGGCCAGCGAGATTTGTTCGAGCTGCGAGACCTCGGTCGTCCTGATCACGCTTCCTGCTGTGTCCTGAATGGACAACAGGATGCGGATGCCCTTGCGGGCATCGTTGAGCCTTGTCTTGCTCCATCCGTGCGCGGAGGCGTGCTCGTGCGCGGCCAGGTCGAGCAGCCTGGCGAACTCGGGATCGGGCGGATCCTGAAATCCTCGCCGCTGACCGCGGGCGATGTCGCGGGTCAAGTCGACCAAGCTGAGTTGGCGGTGCAGGACTGGGTACTCGCGGTGGCGGCGCCGAGGTGTTGCGGGCGGCGCGGGTGTTGAGCGCCTTTGCCTGAACAGATCAGCGAAGTACAGCTGCTGTCCGTGCCGGTTGGCCTCGAGGATGCTCAAACCTGTGCCGTGAGGACGTTCTCCAACCGACTGGCGCCAGCAGAGTCGGCAGAAGCCGTCCGCGTTCACGGTGATGGTGCGGTGGCACGACAAGCAGGTTCCTGGAGCGGGGAACCTCCGTCGCAAACCGCGGCATCACTCGCACAACCACTTGTTGGTCCTGGTGACGCCCCAGCACAAGCAGTCCACGCAACTGTCGATCACCTGGGGTGCGAAGCGATGGCACCGCTGACAGAGCGCGGCCGAGTAGTAGAGCTCGGACGAACCACACTTCCGACACGGCGGTGGCGTGACCGGTCCACCCGGTGAGCACGGGTAGCAGTGCTGATGCCGAGGCGTAGCGACAGGCCGCAACTTGCACGTCGAACAAGTACGCGGAGACGTCACGCCGGCGGCAGTGATCTGTTCCTGCCGAGTCGTGGCATCACAGACGTTGACCTGGTGGCGGTGTTGTCGGCCGCGCGCTTAGGCCGGCGAGCGGCGACCTTGTCCGGCTCACGGACAAGCAGGTCGGTGGCTTGGCAGTCCAGCACGTCGCAGATGACGAGTCGTAGAACCGAGCCAGGGCGCCGGCCTTGCCGTGAACCGTGCTCCCAGCGAGCCCCAACCCCTTGCGCTGCTGGTGGAGGAATCCGTCCACGTCCAGCGGCTGCGCGGTCCACACGTGACGGCCGATGTGCCGGATGAAGGCGAAGAGCACGGAGCGTTCGTGCGCGATGTGGTTGTCGGTGGTGCCAGAAGCGGCGGCCGCCAGCGCGTACTGGTCAACGAGCTCCTGCTCGAAGTCATCGAGCTCTAGCGGCGACGGCGAACGCACGGCCGTTCCTGCGGACCGCACGACAGCCAGCCTCACCGCGACTCCTTCAGTTCGTTCACGAAGATCAGGTGTCATGAATGTCAGAGACCCTTCAGGAATCCTGAAGGAGGGTCAGTCTTCCGTTCGCGCCGTGCGAACCCAGGCCGACCTCGAAGTTCGTCTGATCAGCAGCTTTGCTCAGCAGGAGAACCCGCGGCAGTTGCTACAGCGATGGCCGCGAGTGCGTCGATCTTCGGCCAAGTGGCCGAGGTCTTCGACTTCCTTCCCTTGCCGTGGCATGGGACGTGCACATGCTGTGCAACGTCGGCGGACGGGAGCGCACGATCAGCCACTACCGTGAGCTCCTGGCCGAGGCGGGATTCACCGTGACCGCCCACCATGACCTGCCGCTGGACTTCTCCCTGCTCACCTGTGAGCTTAGGTAAGAATGGGGTATGGAGTTCTTCTGCTACCACCGGGACCGGCCCGGGTCGCTGCCGCTGCGCGAGAAGCTGATCGAAGCGCACTGGTCCTACATGGACCGGTTCGAGAGTCAGCTGATCGCGCGCGGACCGACATTCGTCGGTGAGGTCCCGACCGGCAGCGTGCACATCGTCGATCTGCCGGATCCCGTGGCGGCGAGGGCTTTCGCGTTCGAGGAGCCCAACTATCAGGCAGGAGCGTACCGGGATGTGCTGCTTCGCCGGTGGCGCAACATGTTGGGTCGCACGATGTGGGACTTCCCAGGTGGCATGCAAGGTGGCAACCGGTACCTGGTGCTCGGCTTCGGCACGGGCGAAGCAGCTGATCTCGACGTGCCGGCAGATCAGGACGGGCTGATCGCGTACGGGCCGCTGTTGTCCGACGACGGCACCAACTGGTTGGGGACGGCGATGTTGGTCCAGGCATCGGACCCCGACACGGCACGGTCTTTGCTGACGGTGCATCGGTACGCCGAAATCGAGGTCCACGACTGGGAATTCGGCGGACGACGGTAACGACAGGGAACCGATCGGCGCCCGCGACAGTCCAAGATCACGCCACGGAGAGTCGCGGATGTCGAGGGGCCGTTCGCGACTCTCTCGTGGCCTAGCGTGCTACGGAGCCGTTTCGGTCCAGGTGACCGGCAGTTCGTGCACGCCGTAGATGTTCATGTCGGTCTTCAGCCGCACCTCACTGGCGGGGATGGCGAGCTCGAGGGTCGGGAAACGGCGCAGCAGACCGGCGAAACCGGCGCGCATTTCGATGCGGGCCAATTGCTGGCCGAGGCACTGGTGCACGCCGTGGCCGAAGGACAGGTGACCACGAGCCTTGCGATGGATGTCCAGGGTGTCGGGGTTGTCGAAGCGCTTGGGGTCGTGGTTGGCGGCCAGCAACGAGACGATGACGGTCGATCCCTTGTTGATCGTCTCGCCACCGAGCTCGATGTCGTCCGCGGCGTAGCGGAAGAAGATGTCGGCGACGGACAGGTAACGCATGAGTTCCTCGACCGCGTCAGGCACCAGATCCGGGTCGGCACGAAGCTCGGCGAGCTGCTCGGGGTGCTCCAGGAGCGCGAAGGTGCCCAGTGCCAGCATGTTGGCTGTGGTCTCGTGACCGGCGAGCAGCAGCATGAAACCGATGCCGACCAGTTCCTCGATGCTGAGGTCCTCGTCGCCGGCCAGGTCGGACAGGATGTCCTCGCTCGGCTCGGCGCGCTTGCGCGTCACCAGTTCGGCCAGGTACGTGGTCAGTCCGCCGACCGCGGCCATCTTGTCCTCGAGCGTGATGTCCTTCTCCAGGAACTTGGCGGAGTTGGCCTGGAAGGTCTCCCGGTCGGCGTAGGGCACACCGAGCAGTTCACAGATCACCAGTGATGGCACCGGAAGCGCGAAATGCGTGACCAGATCGACCGGCGGGGTGAGCCGCGCCAGCTCGTCCAGCTGCCGCTCGGCGGTGTCGATGATGTGCTCTTCGAGCTGCTTCATTCGCTTGACCATGAAGGCACCGATGAGCTTGCGCCGCAGCCGGGTGTGGTCCGGCGGATCCATCGCGACGAACACGCCCGGCATCTGCGGGGACGGTTCGGTGGGGGCGGGCATCCCGGGAGTCTCGTACGGCATGTGCAGGATGCCGATGTCCTGACGGGAGCTGAACCGGGTGTCGGCAAGCAGTTGGCGGACCGCCTCGTACCCGGTGACGAGCCAACCCTGGTGACCGTCGGGAAAGACCATGGGGCTGACCGGCCGAGCGTCGCGCAGCCGGGTGATCTGACTCGGCGGATCGAAGGGGCTTGCGTCGCGGTCCATGGGCAGGCCGTGCGGGATGGGGACCGTCTGGCTCATCGGATGTCCTTTCGTGGCGGTTGCCGACCACGATCGACGAGGCACCAGACACGCGACTGACACGGCCCTGACACCGGCCATGCCAGAGACATGGCCGGTGCAGTCATCACTTACGGGTGCGGACGCGATACAGCAGGATCGCCAGCGTGAACGAGAACGCCAGCAGCCCAGCCAACCAGACAAGCGCGGTCCAGCCGCTGTCGCCGATCGGCGTTCCGGTGAGCAGCCCCCTGGTCGTCTCGATGACCGGTGTGATCGGCTGGTTGGCGCTGATCGCGCGCAGGAACGACGGCATCGTGTCGGTCGGGACGAACGCGCTGCTGAGGTACGGCAGGAACAGCATGAAGAAGCTCAACCCGCTGGCGGATTCCACGCCCTTCGCGATCGCGCCGAGCCCGGCGGCGAGCCAGGACAGAGCCAGGACATAGAGCAGCAGCAGGCTGGCGGCGAGCAGCCAGTCGACGAACGAACCGTTGGGGCGGAAGCCCATGGCGATCGCCGTGCCGATCACGATCGTGGTGGTCAGCGCGTTGCGCGCGATGCTTGCGACGACGTGGCCCGTCAGCACCGCGAAGGTGCTGATCGGCATGGATCGCAGCCGGTCGATCATGCCGTTGTTCATGTCGTCGGCGACGGACATCGCGGTCGATGCGGCGCCGTATCCGACACAAAGCAGGATTGTTCCCGGCACGACGTAGTTGATGTACGCGGTGCCGGTGTTGATCGCGCCGCCGAAGACGTACACGAACAACGCCATCATCAGCAGCGGCAACAAGATTGACAGGAACAGGGTTTCGCCGTTGCGCCGGGTGAGCCGGATGCTCCGGCCGATCATCGTCAGCGCGTCGCTCAAGGCGTTGGCGACTCCGCCGTGCCGGATCGCTGCGGTGGTCATGCGTTCGCTCCTTCACGGGGACGGTCCGCGGTGACGGCCATGAAAACGTCGTCAAGGGTCGGCCTGTGCGACGACACCCGGGCGACTGAAACGCGGAAAGCCTCCAGGTGATTCAGTACTGAGTGGACGTGCGCCGCAGTGCCGTCCGATGGCAGGTCGAGCACGCGTCGTTCGCGATTCACCTGGCCTCCCAGCAGTTCCGCGGCCCGCAGGACGCTCGTTTCGTCGTCGAAGGTCAGTTCCATGCGCTCGCCGCCGACTTGGGCCTTGAGCGAGTCGGCCGTGCCGGACATGGCCACGGCGCCCTTGTTGATCAGCACGATCCAGTCGGCCAGCCGATCGGCCTCTTCCAGGTACTGGGTCGTCAGCACGACGGTCGTGCCGGCCCGGACCAGCTCCTTGATCGCGTCCCACATCGTTGTCCGGCTGGCCGGGTCGAGGCCGGTGGTCGGCTCGTCCAGGAAGATCAGCTTCGGCTCGGCGACCAGGCTCATCGCCAGGTCCAGCCGCCTGCGCATGCCGCCGGAGTACGTCTTGACCCGGCGGTGCATCGCGTCGAGCAGGTCGAACCGCTCCAGCAGCTGGTCGGCGCGCCGCCGTGCCGCCGACCGGCCGAGATGCATCAGCTGGCCGGTCATGACCAGGTTCTCCCGGCCGGTCTGCTCGTTGTCGACCGCCGCGTGCTGGCCGGTCAGGCTGATCTCGGCGCGCACCTTCGCCGGTTCACGCACCACGTCGTGCCCCGCGACCAGCACCTTCCCGGCGTCCGGCCGGGTCAGCGTGGTGAGGATCCGCACGGTGGTGGTCTTGCCCGCGCCGTTGGGCCCGAGCAGCGCGTACACCGAGCCTTCCGGCACGTGCAGGTCGATCCCGGCTAGCACCACGTTGTCCCCGTAGGCCTTCTTGAGGCCCTCTACCTCGACGATCATTGCCCCTCCCCGCTACTGCGTATGTGATACGCGAATTAGCGTAGCATCTACGCAGTAAGGCTGCGCAAGCCCGGCTTCTCTAAACTGGCCGCGAGGAGAGGGAGCGGATGACCGACCAGACCGAGCTGCCGGAACACATCGCGCTGCTGTGGGGCGCGCGGGAAACGGCACGGCGCGGGCCGAAACCGGCACTGAAGGTCCGCGACATCACCGAGGCCGCGATCGCGATCGCGGACGCCGAAGGACTGGCGGCGGTCTCGATGGCGAAGGTTGCCGCCCACCTCGGCAACTCGACGATGGCGCTGTACCGCTACGTGAGGAGCAAGCGCGAACTGCTCATGCTGATGGGCGACGCGGCGCTGGAGCCGCCACCGGAGTTCCCGGAGAACACGGGCTGGCGCGAAGGCCTGGAGACGTGGGCGAAAGCGATCATCGCCGCGGTGGCGCAACACCCGTGGTACCACGAGATCCCGGTGAGCGCGCCGCCCTTTGGGCCGCACAACCTGCAGTGGTTCGACCGAGGGCTCGCGACGCTGGGCGAGACGGACCTGACCGAGCCGGAGAAGGCCGGTGTCGTGATGGGCCTGCTGACCTTCCTGCGCGGCGAGTACCAACTACGCGCGCAGCTGGCGGCCGGATACCGGGAAGACCCAAGCGCCTTCGGCCGCCAGTACCACAACGCGTTGACGCAGATCCTCGACCCGCGCGAGTTTCCCGCGCTGACGAAACTGGTGGCAGCAGGCGTCTTCGACGAGGACTCATTGTGGGACGAGGACGGAATAGACACCGACTTCGACTTCAGCCTGCAGCTCTACCTCGACGGAGTGGCCGCGTACGTCGAGAAACGCGCTAGTCCGCAGTAGACAGTTCGGGCAAGATGCGGTGATGACCTGGATCTTCGCCTCAGACCGCAACTTCCAGCCGTACGACTACACGGCAACGAAGAGCCAGCTGCTGCTGCGCAGCGGTGGAGTGACCCGGATCGACGTCCTGTTCAGGCTGGTCCGGGTGCAGAAGCTGTGCGGTTGGTACGCGGGCCTGCGGATCCGGCACGCGACGGAGGCGGAACGGCAGCGGATCGAGGCCGAGACGCCGAAGGTCGTTTATGACGACGAGGACGTGTTCTTCGTGGTGGAGGAGGGCACCGGGTTCGACTACGTCGTCGCGGGTGACGTCCGTTGGCACGAAGGCCCCGACCCGGGTGTCGAGGCCGGCCACTTCGCCGACCCGGACAACGTCGGCTCAGCGCTCCGGAGGTAGTCGTGAATACTTGGGTTGAGGTGGACCGGTGAGAGGGTGGGACCATGGCGGGACGTGTCACGCAGGCGCAGGTGGCGCGCATCGCCGGCGTGTCGCAGGCGATCGTCTCCTTGGTGCTCAACGGGTCCGACAGTGTCCGGGTGTCGCCGGAGACGCGCAAAAGGGTTGAGGACGCGCTGCGGTCGACTGGCTACACGGTCGACATCATGGGGCGGCGGTTGCGCGGCAAGACCAACCAGATTCTGGGGGTTTTCACCTACGAGTCCGTTTTCCCGTCCGGCGTCGCCGACTTCTACCGGCCGTTCCTGCTCGGTATCGAGCAAGAGGCTGAGGCTCAGGGATTTGACTTGCTCCTGTTCACCAGTCCCGGCCGCAAGGACGGGCGGCGGCGGGTCTACGAGGGCGAGACCAACCGGTTGCGGATCGCCGACGGGTGCGTTCTGCTTGGCAGGCACAACGATCCCGCTGAGCTCGCGCGGCTTGTCGATGAGCAGTTTCCCTTTGTCTTCATTGGCAGGCGGGATTCGCCCTCCGGGCCGGTGAGTTATGTCGGCGCCGACTATGTCGCGTCCACGCGGGACGTTTACGAGTGGATGTGGCGGATCGGGCACCGCAAGATCGCGTTGCTGAGCGTCCCGGAGGAGAACGAGCCCACTTTGGACAGGCGGGCCGGGTATCAGGCTGCCGCCCGTAAGCACAAGAAGGCACCGCTGGTCATCGTGGCGGACGATCCGGAACGGGCCCTTCGGGAGGCCCGGGAGAACCAAGCGACCGCTCTGTTGGTGGAGAGCATGGCGATGGCCGACGGCATCAAGGCTTACGTCGACGTGCCCAAGGACCTCTCCGTCGTCGTGCTCGGGGATCCGGATCCGACGCAACAGCCCAGCCACGCCGTGCCCACGTCGGACACGGATTGGTCGATGTTCCGCATCCCGCGCACGGAGATGGGCGTGCGGGCGGTCCGGATGTTGATCGAGCTGGTCAACGGCGGCAAGCCCAAGTCTGTGCTGCTGCCGTGTGAGATCCACGAGGGTTCGACCACCGCCGCGGGAAACTGACCTGTTGACACAGCCGAAGCAGGGTGTTTACCGTTCGCTAATTCGAATAATCAGCGGATGGGGCGCAGCGTGGACACGGATGTCCTGATCGTCGGAGCCGGGCTTGGTGGGGTCGCGGCCGCGTTGGCGGCGGCCGAGGGTGGGGCCAGGGTGATCCTTGTCGAAGGCGACCGGTGGATCGGTGGCCAGCTCACGGCACAGGCCGTACCGCCGGACGAACACCCATGGAGCGAGCAGTTCGGCGTCACGGCGTCCTATCGGGCATTACGAGACGGCATCCGCGGCTACTACCGCCAGCACTATCCGCTCACAGCCGCGGCCCGTAAGCACCGGAGACTCAACCCGGGCGGTGGGCTGGTCAGCCCGCTGTGCCACGAGCCGAGGGTCGCTGTGGCAGTGTTGGAAGCGATGTTGGCGCCGCACCGGGCATCCGGTCGCGTCCAGCTGTTGCAGCCGTACAGTCCGATCGGGACAGAAGTGGACAACGACCAGGTCAAGGCCGTCCACTTCACCCACGACCTGACAATCACGGCACGCTACGTCATCGACGCCACGGAAACCGGTGACCTGCTGCCACTGGCGAACGTCGAGTACGTGACAGGTTTCGAGTCGCAACAGGACACGGGTGAACCGAGCGCTCCAGCCGAGGCTCAGCCGTTGAACATGCAGGCTGCGTCGTGGTGTTTCGCAATGGAGCATGTGGACGGCAACCACGTCATCGACCGCCCGGCGACGTACGACTACTGGCGCGCCGCGCGGCCGAAGGTCTGGCCGGGTGACCTCCTTGCGTTCTGCTGGCCGGACCCGCGCACGCTCGAGGCCGCGGAGGGCTGGCTGGACCCGAACCCGGACGACGACCCGCTCTCGGTGGTCGCCGACCAGAGCAAGAACCCGGGAACCCTGGACCTGTGGCGGTTTCGCCGGATCGCCGCGCGCAACGTCTTCGAGCCGGGCACGTACGCCAGTGACATCACGCTGGTGAACTGGCCGATGATCGACTACCTGGACGGTCCGGTGTTCGAAGTGGACGATGCCGATCGGCACCGCGCGGCCATGAAAGAACTCTCGCTGTCGGCGTTGTACTGGATGCAGACGCAAGCCCCAAGGCCGGACGGCGGTACCGGTTTTCCCGGTCTCCGGATGCGTCCGGACATCCTCGGCACAACAGATGGTCTCGCGCAGGAGCCGTACATCCGGGAATCGCGCCGGATCAAAGCAGTCGAGACCATCAAGGAAACCGATGTGTCATTGGCCGTCCGTGGTGAGCACGGCGCCACGCAGTACAAGGATTCCGTGGGCGTCGGGATGTACCGGATCGATCTGCATCCGTCGACTGGCGGAGACAACTATCTGGATGTGGCTTCGACACCGTTCCAGATCCCGCTCGGCGCACTGCTCCCGATCCGGATGCGGAACCTGTTGCCCGCCAACAAGAATATCGGCACCACGCACATCACGAACGGTGCGTACCGGCTGCATCCGGTCGAGTGGAACATCGGCGAGGCCGCCGGTGCGCTCGCCGCGCGCTGTCTGCAGACCGGGGAACCTCCGCACGCGGTCCGCGAGAAGCCCGACCTGCTCAACGATCTGCAGTCCGTGCTGGTCAAGCGCGGCGTCGAGCTGGCCTGGCCGGAGATCAAAGGATACTGACCATGAGAGTCGCCTTACTGGCCCTGCTGCTGCTCGTCGCCGGCTGTTCGAGCAGTACCGGCAACGCCGAAGTGAACCTGCGAATGACCGTGTGGACCAGCGAGAAATCCCAGCTGGCCCTGTTCGACGAGATCGCGAACGAATACAGACAAGCGCACCCGAACGTCAAGTCGATCACCTTCGACGTGGTTCCGTTCGACCGATACAACACCGCACTGACAACGCAACTGGCCGGAAGCAACCCGCCTGACCTGGCGTGGATCCTCGAGCGGGACGCACCCGATTTCGTCGAGTCAAAGGCATTGGTCAACCTCAGCCCGGTACTGAAGAACGCGGAAGAACTGACGCCCGCGTCGACGAAGTTGTGGCAGAAGAACGGCGAGCTCTACGCATACCCGTTCTCCACATCACCCTTCGGGATGTTCTACAACAAGGACCTGTTCGGCCAGGCGGGCATCACCGAGACGCCCGAGCAGGCACAAGCCGCGGGTCGGTGGACCTGGGACACCGCGATGCAGATGGCCGCGAAAGTGGCCTCGTCGACCGGCAAGTCCGGGTTGGTGATCCGCGATTTCGAGTACAAGACGTGGGTCACGCTCGCTTCCGTGTGGCGTGGCTTCGGCGCCGATGCCTGGCCAGCGGACGGAAAAGCCTGTGGGTTCAGCAGCCCGGAGATGCTCACGGCGATGAGATTCCTGCACAAGGCCATTTTCACCGACAAAGCGTTGCCAGGACCGGGAACCACCGCCGATTTCTTCGCCGGTCAGTCGGGTATGACGGTCGCGCAGATCAGCCGGGCCGGGCTGCTGAAGGAAAAGCCTTTCCAGTGGGGGATCGTGCCGCTGCCCG
Organism: Kibdelosporangium aridum; assembly: GCF_900176515.1. GTDB lineage: Bacteria > Actinomycetota > Actinomycetes > Mycobacteriales > Pseudonocardiaceae > Kibdelosporangium > Kibdelosporangium aridum. The sequence continues at coordinate 101,256 of NZ_FWXV01000002.1, read as the reverse complement.
CAGGCCCGAAAGCCAACGCGCAGGTGATCGGCCAAGCCGGGATCGGTGTGCCAGTCAAGGGAAAGCAGAAGGAGGCTGCCGCCGACTTCCTTGCTTTCTTCACCAACCCGGCGAATTCGGCCAAGCTCAGCCAGTTCTTCCCACCGGCACGGGAAAGCCTGATCAACGCGCAGAGCCTGGCCAAGGTCAGCCCGTTGTTCAGTGCCGAGCAGCTGCAGGACGTGGTGGTGAACGGGATCAAGACCGGCGAGGTGCTGCCCGCACACACCAACAGCGCGAAGATCAACAGCTTGGTGCAGTCCGCCTTGGATCCGCTGTGGAAGCCGGACGCCGACGTCCAGACTGTCCTTGACGGTGTCTGCAAAGCGATCAACCCGGTGCTCAGCCAATGACTGTCCACACCGAACTGCGTCCGGCGGCACCGCCAGAGCCGCCGGCCGCGAAACCGTTCTGGACGCCTCGGCGGCGTGACGCACTTGTCGGTTGGGCCTTCATCGCGCCGCAGGTGCTCGGGTTCTTCCTGTTCGTGCTCGGCCCGCTGATCGCGGTGATCTGGTACAGCTTCCAGAGCACCAATCTGCTCGCCGGGACAACGGAGTTCGCCGGGCTGGAGAACTACGAGCACCTGCTCGACGATCCAGTGATGCCGTCGGTCGCCCGCGCCACGGTGTTGTTCTGCGTCGGGCTGGTGGTCCTGAACCTCAGCCTGGCGTTGCTGCTCGCCGTGTTGCTGAACCAGAAACTACACGGCACGACGGTGTTCCGGACGATCTTCTTCTCGCCGGTCGTGGTCTCACTGGTCGCGTGGACGATCGCGTGGAACCTGATGTTGCAGGACAACGGCAGTATCAACGCGATGCTCCAGGCGGTCGGCATCGACGGGCCGAACTGGCTGCGTGGCGAGAACTCCGCGATGATCTCGGTGATCGTGGTCCAGGTGATCAAGAACGTCGGCCTGAACATGGTGCTGTTCCTGGCCGCGTTGCAAGGCGTGCCGCGATCTCTGCTCGAAGCCGCCGAACTGGACGGCGCCGGGCCCTGGCGCAGGTTCCGGACGATCACCCTGCCGATGATCAGTCCGACCACCTTGCTGACCGCGATCATCACGGTCAGCGGCGCGCTGCACGTGTTCGCCCAGATCCAGATCCTCACGCTCGGAGGACCCGCGGACAGCACCAACGTCCTGGTCTTCTACTTCTACCAACAAGCCTTCGGCAACCACGACTTCGGCTACGGCGCCGTGCTCGCGGTCGTGCTGTTCGTGATCATCGCGCTGTTGACCACGCTGCAGTGGCGGATGCGGAAGCGGTGGGTCTTCTATGAGGCGTAAGGCGCTGTACGCACTGCTCATCCTTCTGGCCGTGCCGTTCGTCTTCCCGACGTGGTGGATGATCACGGCGTCCTTGTTGCCTGCCAACGAAGTCCTCAGCTACCCGCCGAAGCTGTTCCCGACTGCTCCGAGATGGGAGAACTACGCGACCGCGTTCGCGGACTACCCGTTGGCGCGGCAGTACTTCAACAGCCTGTACATCGCTGTGGTCGTCACGGTCAGCACGATGATCGTGGCCTCGCTGGCAGGTTACGCGTTCGCCAGGATCAAGTTCCGCGGCGACAAGCTGTTCGTCGTCGTCCTCATCGGACTGCTGATCCCCAGCGAGGTCACCATCATCCCGTTGTTCCGGATGGTCGACGAACTGGGACTGACCAACACGCACTGGCCGTTGATCGTGATCCCGATCTTCGGTGCGCCCAGTGTGCTCGCCACGTTCGTGATGCGGCAGTTCTTCATCACGGTGCCGGACGAGCTGGAAGAGGCGGGACGGCTGGACGGCCTTGGCCGGTTCGGGCTCTACCGGCGCATCGCGCTGCCGATCGCCCGCCCGGCGCTGGCCGCCGTCGCGATCTTCACCTTCCTCAACACGTGGAACTTCTTCCTGGAACCGTTGGTGTACTTGAGCGACAAGGAGATGTTCACCTTGCCGCTCGCGCTCACCCAGTACGTCGACGTCTACGGCGGCAACATCTGGAACGTCCAGCTTGCCGCGTCCGTCACGACGGTCCTGCCTGTCCTGGCCGTTTTCGTCATCGCGCAACGGCATTTCGTCGAAGGCCTCGCGCAGACCGGGCTCAAGGGATGAGCAGCGCCTTGCCGAGGACCTCGCGGGCCTCGACGGCTCGATGGGCCTCAGCCACCTGGTCGAGCGGGTAGGTCCGGCCGATCACCGCCCGGATCGTCCCGGCCGCGGCCAGTTCGAAGACATGCTCGGCACGAGGGCGGTAGCCGCCACGCAGGTCCGAAAGCTGGTCGATCCCACGCACGGTGATGCCGCGCTCGGGCGAGACGCCTTCATCGGAGGCGCTTGCGTTGCCGTAGTTGGAGTATCGGCCGCCGTCCCGCACAGTGCTGAACGCCGCCTGGCCCAAAGAACCGCTGACACCATCGAATGCAACGTCGACCACCCCGACCTGCGTGGTCCAGTCTGGCTCGGTGTAGTCGACCGCGACATCGGCGCCAAGATCCTTCACCAGAGCCAATTTCTCAGCGCCGCGCGCCACCCCGATCACCCGTGCCCCGGCCGTGGCCAACAGTTGGACGAGAACAGTGCCCAGACCGCCTGCCGCAGGTTGGACGAGCGCAGTTTCGCCCGCTTTGACCGGGGTTACCTCAAGCAGACCGGCTGCTGTGCTGCCGTCGTGCAGCAGGGCCATCGCCTCCGGCAGGCCGAGTCCTTCCGGCACCGGGATGACCGCGCCGACGTCGGCGACGGCTTGTGTCGCGTAACCGTTCTGGACGCTGGCGACGACCTTTCGGCCCACCCACCCAGGGTCGACGCCTTCACCGACAGCGGTGACGACGCCAGCGGCCTCCATGCCCGGGATGTACGGCGGCGTGGTGGGGAAGAAGTCCTGCCACTGACCGCGGCGCAGGTAGGTGTCCAACGACTGGATCCCGGACACGGCCACGTCGATCAGCACGTGGCCGGCTTCCGGGACCAGGTCAGGGGCCTCGATGACCTTCAGGACCTCAGGGCCGCCGTATTCGGCTATCTCGATCGCTCGCATACCGCCAGTCTTGAACCTCAACAGAGGTTGAGGTCAAGGCTTGAGGTATGTGACCGCATCGAGCACCAGCGGATCGAGCGATGCTGCCTCGGTCTGTGCCTTGTCCAGCAGCTCCGCCTTCATCCGCGGGTCCCAGAACAGCCTGATGTGCTGGGCGATCGCCGCTGCCGCCTGCCGGGTCGGCTGGTGGTGGAACTGCACCGCGATCTCGTTCGCCATGCGGACTTGCGGTGATTGGGTGTGCATACGTCAGTCCACCGCCATCGGGATGTCTTCGCGAGCGGATTCCTCGGCCGCGGCGGCCGAGGTGCGCAGCCCGACCTGGACCGCCGTGACCTTGTACTCGGGGCAGTTCGTGGCCCAGTCCGAGTTCTCGGTCGTGACCACGTTGGCGCCGGTCACGGGGTGGTGGAACGTCGTGTACACCACACCGACCGGCATCCGGTCCGAGATGGTCGCCTTCAGCGTGGTCTCACCGACCCGCGAGGCCAAGGACACCATGTCGCCATCGTTGATCCCGCGTACCTCGGCGTCGTGCGGGTGGATCTCCAGCACGTCCTCCGGGTGCCAGGCCACGTTCGCGGTACGGCGGGTCTGCGCGCCGACGTTGTACTGCGACAGGATCCGGCCGGTGGTCAGGATCAACGGGAACTTGCGGGTGCTGCGCTCGTCGGTCGGCACGAACGTGGTCGGGACGAACGCTCCCTTGCCCCGCACGAACCCGTCGACGTGCATGATCGGCGTGCCGGTCGGCGCGGCGTCGTTGCACGGCCACTGCACGCTGCCCAGCTTGTCGAGCTTCTCGAACGAGACACCGGAGAAGGTCGGGGTGACCGCGGCGATCTCGTCCATGATCTCGCTGGGGTTGTTGTAGGACATCTCGTAACCCATCGCCTGCGCGATGCGGCACGGGATCTCCCACTCGTGCATGCCGGTCTTCGGCGCCATCACCGGGCGGACCCGGTTGATCCGGCGTTCGGCGTTGGTGAATGTGCCGTCCTTCTCCAGGAACGATGTACCAGGCAAGAAGACGTGCGCGAACTTGGCTGTCTCGTTGATGAACAGGTCCTGCACCACGACCAGGTCCATCGCGGCGAGGGCCGCGGTGACGTGCTTGGTGTTCGGGTCGGACTGCGCGATGTCCTCACCCTGCACGAACAGGGCCCGGAACGTGCCGTCGATGGCCGCGTCGAACATGTTCGGGATGCGCAGGCCCGGCTCGGGCAGGATCGGCCGGCCCCACAGCGTCTCGAACACCTCGCGCACGGCCTCGTCCGACACGTGCCGGTACCCCGACAACTCGTGCGGGAACGAACCCATGTCGCACGAACCCTGCACGTTGTTCTGACCACGCAACGGGTTCACGCCCACGCCGTCGCGGCCGATGTTGCCGGTAGCCATGGCGAGGTTGGCCATACCCATGACCATCGTTGAACCCTGGCTGTGCTCGGTCACGCCCAGGCCGTAGTAGATCGCGGCGTTGCCGCCGGTCGCGTACAGCCTCGCGGCAGCACGAACATCGGCAGCGGGAACGCCGGTGATCGACTCGGTGGCCTCCGGGCTGTTCTCCGGGCGGGCGATGAACTGCGCCCACTCCTCGTAGCCCTCGCACCGGGCAGCCACGAAGTCCTGGTCCACCAAGCCTTCGGTGACCACGACGTGCGCGAAAGCGTTGACCATCGCCACGTTCGTGCCCGGCTGCAGCGGCAAGTGGTACTGCGCCTCGATGTGCGGCGAGCGCACAAGGTCGATCCGGCGCGGGTCGACCACGATCAGCTTGGCACCCTCGCGGATCCGCTTCTTCATCCGCGATGCGAAAACCGGGTGGCCGTCGGTCGGGTTCGCGCCGATCACCATGATCACGTCGGCCTCGGCCACCGACTTGAAGTCCTGCGTTCCCGCGGACGTGCCGAACGTCTGCTTCAGGCCGTAACCAGTCGGCGAATGGCAGACGCGGGCGCACGTGTCGACGTTGTTGTTGCCGAACGCCGCGCGCACCATCTTCTGCACGACGTAGACCTCTTCGTTGGTGGTACGGGAAGAGGTGATCCCGCCGATCGCGCTCGCGCCGTACTTTCCTTGTATTTCAAGGAACTTCCGCGCGGTGTAGGTGATCGCGGTGTCCCAGTCCACCACCTGCCACTCGTCGGTGATCGACTCGCGGATCATCGGGTTCATCTGGCGGTCGGGGTGCGTGGCGTACCCGAAAGCGAAGCGGCCCTTGACACACGAGTGACCCTCGTTCGCGCCGCCGTCCTTGAACGGCACCATCCGCACGAGCTGGTCGCCGCGCATCTCGGCCTTGAAAGAGCAGCCGACGCCGCAGTACGCACACGTGGTGACCACGCTGCGCGTCGGCATTCCGAGCTCCACCACGGACTTCTCCTGCAGCGTGGCCGTCGGGCACGCCTGCACGCACGCGCCACACGAAACGCACTCGGAGTCCATGAAGTTCACGCCACCGGCGGAGACCTTGGACTCGAAGCCACGGCCCTCGATGGTCAGCGCGAACGTGCCTTGGATTTCGCCGCAGGCGCGGACACATCGCGAACACGCGATGCACTTGGACGCCTCGAAGTCGAAGTACGGGTTGCTGTCGTCGGTGAGCAGGTCGAGGTGGTTCTCGCCCTCGTAGCCGTAACGGACCTGCCGCAGACCGACGACGCCGGACATGTCCTGCAATTCGCAATCGCCGTTGGCGGAGCAGGTCAGGCAGTCCAGCGGGTGGTCGGAGATGTACAGCTCCATGACGCCTTGGCGGAGCTTCTCCACCTTGGGCGTCTGGGTACGCACCTTCATGCCTTCGGCGACCGGCGTGGTGCACGAGGCCGGAGTTCCTTTGCGGCCATCGATTTCAACGAGGCACAAGCGACAGGAACCAAAGGCGTCAAGGGTGTCGGTCGCGCAGAGTTTCGGGATGTCAACACCGGTCAGGGCAGCGGCCCGCATGACTGAGGTGCCTGGCGGCACTGTGACCGGCATGCCGTCGATCTCGACCGTGACGGTCGCCTCGCCCGGCTTGGCGGGTGTGCCAAGGTCGGGTTCCTTCATCAGCGTCATGACGTTGTCTCCTGATGGGATGCCCTAGGAGTTCTTACAGCGAAGTCGTCTGGAAAGTGCTTCAGCGCACTGAGCACTGGGTTCGGCGTCAGACCACCCATCGCGCACAGCGAGCCGTCTGTCATCAGCTCGCACAGGTCGTTCAGCACAGCCAGGTTCGCGTCCGTGTCCTGACCAGCGACGATCTTGTCGATGGTCTCGACGCCGCGCACCGAGCCCACCCGGCACGGGGTGCACTTGCCGCACGACTCCTCGGCGCAGAACTCCATCGCGAAGCGCGCCATCGCAGCCATGTCAACGGTGTCGTCGAACACCACCACACCCCCGTGCCCGAGCATGGCGTCCGCCGCGGCGAACGCCTCGTAGTCGAGCGGGATGTCGAGCCGGTCGGCGGGCAGGTATGCGCCGAGCGGGCCGCCGACCTGCACCGCTCGTACTGGACGCCCGGACCGGGTGCCGCCACCGTATTCGTTTATCAGTTCTGCCAAGGACATCCCGAACGCGGTCTCGTAGACACCACCGCGCGCGATGTTCCCGGCGAGCTGGAAAACCTGTGTACCAAGGGATCGGCCCATGCCGAGCGCGGCGTACGCTTCGGCGCCGTCGGCGAGGATCGAGGGCACGGAAGCCAGCGTGAGCACGTTGTTGACGACCGTCGGCTTGCCGAAAAGCCCTGTGATGGCAGGGATCGGTGGCTTCGCGCGGACCATGCCCCGTTTGCCCTCAAGGCTTTCGAGCATCGAGGTCTCTTCACCGCAGATGTACGCACCCGCGCCGACCCGGACGTACAGGTCGAATTTCAGGCCTGAGCCAAGGATGTTCTCGCCCAGCCAGCCGCGTGCGTAACCGATCTCGATGGCCTGGCGGAGGGTCTTGACCGCGTCGGGGTATTCGGACCTGAGGTAGACGTAGCCCTCGGTCGCGGCTGTCGCGTATGCCGCGATCGCCATGCCTTCGATGAGGCAGAACGGGTCGCCCTCGATCAGGATCCGGTCGGCGAACGTGCCGCTGTCGCCCTCGTCCGCGTTGCAGCACACGAACTTGAGCTCTCCGGGCGTGTTCAGGACGGTGTTCCACTTGATGCCCGCGGGGAAACCCGCGCCGCCACGGCCACGCAGCCCGGAGTCGGTGACGGCCTTGACGACCTCGGCCTTGTCCATTTCCAGCGCGTTGCGCAGGCCCGCCATGCCACCGTTGGCGAGATAGTCGTCCGCGGACAGCGGATCGGTTACGCCGACGCGCTTGTAGCACAGCCGGGTCTGGTCTTTCATCCACTTGAGCTCGTCGACCAGCCCGACTTTGAGCTCGTGGTCCGGGTTGTCGAGGATCTCGGCGACCTGGTGCGGCTCAACCGGGCCGTAGCCGACGCGGCCCTCAGGCGTGTCGATCTCCAGAAGCGGCTCAAGCCACAGCATCCCGCGCGTGCCGTTGCGGACAAGCCGGACATCCAGGCCGCGCGCCTCGGCTTGGGTCCGGACAGCCTCGGCTACCGCGTCCGCGCCCACCGAGACAGCGGCGGAGTCACGCGGCACGTAGATCGTGGTCATGCATTCCCCTCGGCACTGCGGATGAGCCTGTCCAGCCGCTGCTCATCGAGCTTCCCGTACATCCGGCCGTTGATCTGGGCGGCCGGGCCCAGCGCGCAGTTGCCGAGGCAGAAAACCTGCTCGATGGTGACGGAGCCGTCGGGAGTGGTCTGCCCGAGCTTGACGCCGAAGACCTGTTGGGCGTGCTCGGCGAGCTTCTCGGCCCCCACGGACTGACACGCCTCGGCACGGCAGATCTTCACGACGGTCCGGCCGGCGGGCTCCGGCCGGAAGTCGTGGTAGAAGGTCACCACACCGTGCACGTCAGCACGGGAAAGGTTCAGTTCACGGGCCACGATCGGCACCATGTCGTGGCTGACGTAGCCGAATTCGGCCTGTAGTCCGTGCAGGATGGGAAGCAGGGCGCCCCGGTCGCCGCGATGTGCGTCCACCACCGCCCGCACTCGCTGCTCCAGCGCATCGGGGGTCATTCTCATCTCCCAACGACATCTGCATACGGTATACAACAACCGTACCCACTGAGATCGTCCAGCGAAAGAGGCATGGTCAAAGCCGGAAAGTCAGCGGCGACGTGCTCGACGTCGGCTGCGGCACCGGTGAAAACGGACGACAGAGCAGAAGGTCGCGTACAAGTGGGTGCTCCCCGCGTGGCAGGTTAAGACCGGCCGCATCGACTGATAGACCTCGTGAGTGGTTGTCGGAGTCAGAACACCGATAGCCATTCACGAGGGAGGCGAGGATGCAGCTTCTGCTGGTTGTGGTCGGTGCGATCGCGGTGACGGCGGTCGCCCATCGACGGGGCATGCAGCCGTCCCTGGTCGTGGTCGTGCTGGCGGCTGCGGTCTCGTTCATCCCCGGGCTGCCCAGGTTCGAGCTTGAGCCGGAGCTCATCCTGAGCGTGGTCCTGCCTCCACTGCTCTATTCCGCCGCGCTGAAATTCTCGGTTCCGGCGTTCACGCGCAACCTCCGGCCGATCCTGGCGCTCGGGGTCGGCATGGTCGTTGTGTCCACTCTGGCCACTGGTGCCGTCGGGTGGTGGATCGTGCCCGGCCTAGCGCTTGTTCCAGCGCTCATCCTCGGCGCTGTCGTCGCCCCGCCGGACGCGGTCGCCGGGCTGGCGGTGGGACGTGAGCTGGGCCTGCCGAAGCGGCTGATGGCGATCCTGACGGGGGAGAGCCTCGTCAACGACGCCGCCGCGTTGACGATCTTCTCGCTCACGGTCGCCGCGGTCACCGGTGATCACACGTTGTTCGAGAACCCGGTTCTGCTGTTCGTGTACAGCGCGCTGGTGGGCAGCGTGGTCGGGTTCGTGCTCGGCCTGATCGTGCACTGGATACGGATGCGCGTTCAGGACAGTGGCCTGGAAACGGCGCTTGGTCTCGTCGTACCCTTCGCTGCTTATCTTCTGGCCGAAGAGGTGCATGCTTCCGGTGTCCTCGCGGTTGTCATGGCCGGGTTTGTGCTGGGCCACAAGAACACCGAGGCCGGGTTCGCGACGAGGTTGCAGGCCAGGCAGGTGTGGAGCACGCTTGACGTCCTGCTTGAGGCGTTTGTCTTCGCCTACATGGGATTGCAGTGCCGGTTCGTCTTCGCCGAGCTGCACCCCGAGAACTGGGTGAAGTTCGCCTTGGCGGCTGCGGCCATCCTGCTGACGGTACTCATCGTCAGGCCACTGTGGATGACGGTCGCATACGGCCGGAACTGGCTGACCAGAAAGCTGCGCAAGCGCGAGCCGTTGCCGTGGAAGTACTTCGCGGTCATCTCGTGGATGGGCATGCGTGGCGTCGTCACGCTCGCCGCCGCGGCCGGTGTGCCGGAGTCGGTGCCGGAGAGGGACACCATTCAAGCGTTGGCGTTCGTGGTCGCCGTGGGGACGTTGCTGATCCAAGGACCGACGTTGCCGTTCCTCATCCGCAAGCTCGACATCACCGATCCGGCGGAGGAGACCGAGGAGGAAGCCGCCAACCGCAAGGCGCGGGAGATCTCGATGAACGCCGTCAAGGCGACGATGATCGACCTCTACAACCAGCCGCATCCCGGCGTCAGCCCGGAGATGCTCGAGAAGCTCAAGGACCGGTACGTTGCCGCGGCTCAGGCACGCCGCGCGATGGACGACGACATGGACAGCCGGGTCCAAAGCCTGCGGGAGCTCACCGTTTCCGTCAGAAGGGCGATGCTCGCGGCGCAACGGCGAGCGCTTGCCAAGGCCCGTGATGACGGGGACCTCGACGACGAGACCGTGCGCCGCGAGCTGGATCGCCTCGACTATGAGGAGGCCGCGGCCTTCAGTTGATCGACGACGCCCACTTGGCGACCACGTCGTAGTACGAGGCGGCGTTGGGTGCGTAGTTGATCGAGTGGCCATAGCCGGACACGATGTGCGTCGTGAGCGTGGCCGATGGGCCGAAGAACGGCCGCTCCGAAGCGTGCAACGCACTGGGTGACGAGCAGTCGCTGCCCAGCGGCGGCCCGCAGAAGTGGTTGTCGTTGCCCACGATCAGCAGCACGGGCACGTTGATGCCGCGAGACGCCGGGATGACGATGTTGGTCAGTGCGACCGTGTCCACCGCCTCGGTCGCCGCGAACACATCCTTTGTGGACTCGTCGAAAGCGATCGCGCCGTCGACCTTGGGGCCGGGCGTGTGGAACGACGTGTACCTCGTGCCTGGGCCGGTGGTGAGGTAGCCGAGGTCGAGGCCACGCGAGGCGAGCTGCGGGTCGAGCGGCGCCGGGATCATCTGCGTCAACACCGGTGCCACGGTCGCGAAGTTCATCCGGTGGGTCATTCCGGTGACGAGCACGCCGTCGACGTCACGGTACGTACCCGCCTCGATCATGGCCATCGCCGAGCCGATCGAGTGACCGCCAATGATCACACGGGAGAACTGCCCGCGGATCTGCTTGATCACCTCGTGCGCCGCGCGTGCCTGCGCCGACGCGGTCACGAAGGCGCTCAACGGCTTCGAACTGTGGCCGGTGCCGAGCCGGTCGAGGGCGAGCGTCGCGTGTCCCGCCTTGTTCATCACCATGCGGTACGAACGGGACGAAGGCGAATAACCGATATCCCAATAGGAACTGTTGTACGTCCCACCGGGAATCAGCACATGGACCGTGTCGGCACCGTCCGGTGTGCACAGTTTTCCGTGCATTGTCCCCTGTGAAACGGGGAAATCAATGTTCCGGCAGGTCGCTGCCGCCTGAGCGGATACCGGTGCCAGGCCGAGCGTCACGCCGAGAACGGCGATCGTCCCGGCGAGCACTCGTTTCCGTCCATTGTGGAACAAACGCACGACGAGAACTACCTTTCGATGGTCAGTGCTGACTCTTCAGCGGGAAATGGGGATCATCGGCATCCGGTTCGGATAGGCGGCCGATGTGAACTTGACCTTGACCGGTTGATCGGGCACCGGTAACAGTCGCCAACGGGACAGCACGGTCGCCGCCGCGATCACGATCTCGGTCTGCGCGAACGTATTGCCCATGCATTGCCGGACACCGGCACCGAACGGGATGAAGGCGCCGCGTGGCACTTTTCCCGCCTGGTCAGGCGCCCAGCGGTCGGGGTCGAAACGGTGGGGCTCGGCGAAGAACCGGGAATCGAAATGCAGCATGTGCGGGCTGACGGTGACTTCCGATCCCGGCCGGATCCGCACGCCGCCGAGTGACACTTCCGAGATCGCCCTGCGCATCAGGATCCACACCGGATACATCCGCAGTACCTCGTTCATAACCTGGTGCGTGTAGATCAATTTCGGGATGTCCGCGACGGTCAACGGCCGTCCGTCAAGCACGGTGTCGATTTCGTCGAACAGCTTCCGTTCGACCGCCGGGTTCTTCGCGATTTCGTGGAACAGCCAGGCCAGCGCGAGCGCGGTGGTCTCGATGCCCGCGGTCAGCATGGTCAGCACTTCGTCGTAGACCTGCTGGTCGGACATGCCTTCCCCGGCTTCGTCCTGCGCGAGCAGCAGAGTGGACAGCAGGTCACCGTGGTCGGCACCGTCGGCCCGCCAGTCCTCGATGACCTTGAACACGACCGCCTTCATCCGGGCGATGGCCTGGTCGAACTCCCGGTTGCCCGGCATCGGCAGCTTTTCCAGGAATGACGGAGACAGTGCTCTGATCATCCCTTGTTTGATCACCACGAAAATGGACCGCCTGGCCTCTTCGATCGCCTCTTGACCCAGTTCGGTCGAGAACAGCGTCTTGCCGACGACCGTCACGGCGAGGCCTTGCATGTCCTCGTCGATCTGCCGGACGGCACTCGGCCGCCACGTTTCGACAAGGTCGTTCACCGCGCCGATCATCATCTCGGCATAACGGGCGATCCGCTCGTGGTGGAAAGCGGGCTGAATGAGCCGGCGTTGTCGCAGGTGAAAGGCTCCGCTGGACAACAGCAGCCCGTTGCCGACGTATGGCCGGAACTTGTCGAACATCGCGCCTTTGCTGAACTTGGCACCGTCGGTGACCAGCACCTGGTAGGTCAGTTCCGGACTGGTCACGAAATACGTGGGCATCGTGCCCAGATAGATCTTCACCACGTCGCCGTGTTTCGGCAGACCCGCGGTGAATCCGAATCGGTGTCGCAGCATCGCCGGGGTGTGCCCGAGCACTGGCCAACGACCTGGTGCCACCGGGACGGGCATCCATAACTCCAAGGATGAAGGGACGGTCCACAATAGGGGCCAATTGGCTGGCACCGACAGCGCCCGATCGGGTGGGAAGCGGTCACACCGATGGGTCAACTACGATTCATCGAGGCTCGGTAAGCTTTGAGTTTTCGCGAGAATGAAGAGGGTGTTCCCCGGTGACGCAGCAACAGCAGGACTGGGTCCCGCCTGGCGTCGACACGTCGGTGCCCAGCATGGCTCGCACTTATGACTTCATGCTCGGCGGTGGCCACAATTTCGCCGTCGACCGGGCAGTGGGCGACCAGATCGAGACCCTGATGCCCGGCCTGAGGCAGGCGGCTCGGGTCAACCGGGCCTTTCTCGGCCGGGTGGTTCGGTTCATGGTCGCCAACGGGGTACGGCAGTTCCTCGACATCGGTTCGGGCATTCCGACCGTCGGAAACGTGCACGAAATCGCGCAGCGGGAAGATCCGGAGTGCCGCGTGGTCTACGTCGACCGCGATCCGATCGCGGTTGCGCACAGTGAGCTGATGCTGGGGCGCAACGATCGGGCCGCGATCGTGCAGGCCGACATGCGTGACCCCGAATCGATCTTGAACAGCGACGCCGCCAGGCAGCTGCTCGACTTCGACAAGCCCATCGGCCTGCTCATGCTGCTGATGCTGCACTGGGTCGCCGACGAGGACGACCCGCACGGTCTGCTGGAGCGCTACCGTGCGCCGCTCGCGCCCGGCAGCTACTTCGCGCTCACCCACGTCACCGGCGACAACCAGGGCAAGGAGCTGGATGAGGCGACCGGCGTGATCCAGCGCAGCAAGAGCCAGGACCAGGTCAACCTGCGCTCCCACGCCGAGATCCTGTCCATGTTCGGTGAGTTCGAGCTCGTCGAGCCGGGGCTGGTCGGCTGCGCGCTGTGGCGCCCAGGCGGACCGGGCGATGTGGCGGATAATCCGGATATGAACATGCTCGTGTACGCGGGCGTAGGCCGTAAACCTGAATAACCGCCATGCCAGACCCCAGTAGACGAGAACAGCAGCCGCACGACCACGCTCGTGATCGGCTGATCTTGTCGCGCAAATGGGCCTATGTGTTGCACAGCAACGTCTTCTTCACTTTCGAGCAGAACCAGCTGGAACGCGAGCTGGCCGCCCTGCTTGACGTGCTGTGCGGTGTGGTCCACAGCGAGCCGTTCGACACGAAGCCCGCCGCAGAGGTGGGCAGCCGGCTGGTCGAACTCGGCTGCATCGGTGACGAAGCGCTGCCGACCACCATGGAGACGCTCGGCAAGGGCCTGCTGGGCCTGCCGGAGTTCCAGCCTGTGTCCAGGTTCGCCGAGCCGGTCGTGCTGACGCTCGGCGCACTGTCGAGCGGGTTCACCAAAGCCAACCGGCAGGCGACGCTGGACCAGCAGGAGAACATGAAACTCTCGCTGCTGAAAGCGGTCAGGGACGCCAAGTGGCGGCTCAGACAGAGCGAGGCGCAGTTCGACGAGGTCGCGATGTCGTCCGCGAGCGGCATCATCATCACCGACCCGGACGGCCTGCTGGTCCGTACGAACGGCGCCATCGCCGACATACTCGGCTACACGACCGAAGAACTGGCCGGGCGTACCCTGTTCAACCTCGTCCACCCGGATCAGGCCGTGGTTCTCCGTGACGACTACCGGGATCTGCTGGCAGGCAAGAAGGAACGCATCAAGCAACCCGCGCACATGCTCCGTAAGGACGGCGACATCGCACGGATCACGCTCTCGGCCTCGGTGCTGCGCAACGACAGCGGGCCGGTTCACTTCGTCACGGTCGTCGAAGACGGCACCGAACTCATGCTCCTGCAAGGAGAACTGAACCGGCAGGCACTGCACGACGTGCTCACCGGTCTGCCGAACCGCCAGTACTTCAGCACTAACGTGGAGATCGCGCTGCGGCGCGCGGATCCGACGTACGGTGTGACGCTGTTCCACCTTGACCTCGACGCGTTCGCGATGATCTGCAACGGTCTCGGTCGTCGAGTCGGCGATCAGCTGCTTGTCTCGGTGTCCCAACGACTTCGCGCGGTCGTCGCGGCCGAGAAGGCGATGGTGGCCAGGTTCGAGGGCGACGAGTTCGGCATCCTGATCGAGAACACCGAGAGCACACCGGGTGTCTCGACAATCGTCGAGGACATCAACACCGAGCTGGCCGAACCGATCTATGTGGACGGTCACGGTGTCGCGGTGTCGGCGAGCATCGGTGTGGTGCACCGGCCGTCCGGGGCGATGGACCCGGTGGAGTTGTTGCGGGCAGCGGACTTCACGCTGCGGCGCGCCAAAGCGGCCGGGCGCGGTCAGTGGGAGTTGTTCCACACCGACCAGGACGAGCGGGACCGCCGGACGTACACGCTGGCCGCGGCGATGCCCGGCGCGTGGGAGACCGGCGAGATCGAGGTGGTGTACCGGCCGGTCGCGGACCTGAAGGACGGCCGGATCGCGTACGTGGAAGCGTTGCTGCGCTGGAACCGGCCCGACATCGGCACGCTGACCCACAACCAATGCGTTGAGCTGGCCGAACACACAGGACTGATCCTGCCGCTCGGTGAATGGCTGCTGCAGACCGCGAGCAGGCAAGCCGGGTGGTGGCGGCAACGGGCCAGCCGGCCGTTGCCGTTGCTCGTCGGCCTGACCCCGAACCAGTCGGCGGACGCGGACCTCGTGTCCCGGGTGCTGCGAACCGTGGACCTGGCGGATCAGCTGACGATCGGCTTCCCGGTCAGGGCCATGCGTTCACCCGAGGTCGTCGACAACCTGAAAGTGCTGGCGGACATGGGTGTCCGGACAATGCTCGACGACTTCGGCACGGCACCGGACGAGCTGGCGTCGATCGAGGACGTGCCGGTCGACTGCGTCCGCTTCGCCCGCAGGCTCGTTGAACGGCAGGCGGAAGCGGCCGTCGACGCACCGCTCACCGCCGCGCTGACGACGCTCGTGCCGCTCGTGCACCGGTCGGGTGCGAAGGTGATTGTGGACGGCGTGCACACCGAAAGCCAGGCGCAGTGGTGGCGGATGGCGGGTGCGGACTTCGTGATCGGTGACAGGTACGGCAAGGCCGTCCCGCCGGGTGATCTAGCCGCCCGTCTCCCGTAATCGCCGGGTGAGGTAACGCCTTTCCGCGGGGCTGTTGGTCAGCGCAAGCGCTTGCGTGTAAGCCTGGGCCGCCTCAGCGTGACGGCCGAGGCGACGCAGGAACTCGGCGCGGGTCGCGTGCAACAAGTGGTAGCTGCCAAGGCTCGCGGTCAGCGGTTCGACAAGCGCCAGCCCCGCACCCGGTCCGTCGGCCATCCCGATCGCCACCGCACGGTTCAACTCGACAATCGGTGACGGTGTCAACCGCATGAGCAGGCCGTACAGCTCGGCGATCCTGAGCCAGTCGGTGTCCGAGGCACTGGGCGCGGTGACGTGGCACGCGGCGATCGCGGCCTGGATCTGATAAGGCCCACGCTGTTCGTGCTTCTCGGCGGCGTCGAGGACCTGGAGGCCTTCGGCGATCTCGGTGCGGTTCCACCGGGACCGGTCCTGCTCGTCCAACGTCACCAGATCGCCTTCGGGCGTGAGCCGCGCGTGCCGGCGGGCGTGGTGCAGCAACATCAAGGCGAGCAGGCCGAGCGCCTCCGGTCTGCCGGGCTTGGCGATCACCCTGGCCAACCGGATGGCCTCATCGGCCAGATTGCTCCTGCTCGCCGAATACCCCTCGTTGAACAGCAAGTACAAAACCGTGAGGACTGCGGGCGTACGGTCGTGCTCCGAGAATTCCCGGTCGTCCTTGGCCGTTCGTCGTGCCACGGCCAGGCGCTCGGCCATGTCCTGCTTGTCGACCAGGAAAGCCCTGGCGATCTCGGCTGTCGACAGCCCGGCGAGCGTGTGCAACGTCAGCGCGATCTGCGCTTCCAGTGACAACGCCGGGTGACAGCACGTGTACATCAGCCGGAGCTGGTCTTCTGGCGGGAGCTGTACATAGGTCACGCGTCCTCCTTCGTCTACTGATACGACGAACGAGGACGCGTGAAACCGACATCAGCAGCTCAGGTTGCTCCCGGTGGGCACACCGAGGATCTGGGTGAACTGCCGGTACTTGTTGACCCGGCTCTGGACCTGGCCGGGGTTGCCGCCGTTGCACTCGAGGCTGCCGTTGATGCTGCGGATCGTCTCACCGAAGCCGCGGCTGTTGACCATCGCGCTGTGCGGGGTCATCGTGCCGGGGCCGCGCTGCGTCATCCAGTACCAGAGGGCGGTCTTCCACGAGGTCGCGGCGTTGCGCTCGACCTGCCACGGGTCGTTCAGCAGGTTGATCCGCAGGTGGTCACCGGCGGCCTTGTAGTTGAAGTTCCAGCTCAGCTGGATCGGCCCGCGGCCGTAGTACGCGGCCTGGCCCGCGGGGCAGCCGTAGGGCTGGCTGCGGTCGCAGTAGTGCGGGTAGTTGGCCTGGTTCTGCTCTTTGATGTGCACGAGACCGCCGGTCTCGTGGTGCACGTTGGCCAGGAAGGCGGCCGCTTCCTGTTTGCGGACGGTCGTACTACCGCTCGCCGAGAACGCGGTGAACGAGTCCATCGCCTGGGTGAGCCCGGAGTAGGAGTAGAAGCTGTTGCGGCTCGGGAACATCTGGTTGAACTGCGCCTGGGTGACGATGAAAGTGGCGGCGGAGCTAGGCGCGGCAGGGACGACTATCGCGAGGGAGGCGAACACGGCAAACGCCGTGAGGGCACGCCGGAGTATCGACACTGCTGGCTCCTTAGGGTGCAGGGAAGGACGCGGAGTGTCATATGACGCCCATCACTAAACCGCGAATGGTCTATACCAGTCAACCCCTGTCGTCGGATGTTTCGCATGCCGCTGTCAACGTCATGACAGGGATATGAAATGTGCGATTGGCAGGATGTCTGTCGGGAGCTCGGTCACCCCAGTCACCGAGCTCCCACCAAGCCTCGACGTCGCCTGCAGGGCCAGGAAGTGACCTACTACCCCGACCTCTCGCCGTACCAATACACCGTGGTTGACCAGCCGATGGTCAACGTCGGATGGCTGGAGCCGGGCGAACACTTCCCCCGCGGCCCAGTGCCGAGCCACCTCGTGGACGCGCTGCTCAAACTCGGCACCAGGCCCCGCAACAAGTTGCGCGGCTTCCACTTCTGCGGTTTCTGCTCCCGCTACCGCGGTACCGGTGAGATCCACGTAGTCAGCGCATCAGGGATCCGTTACGCCGCCCCGATGCTGATCATCCACTACATTTTCGCCCACCGGTACCGACCGCCCGCCGAGTTCATCGATGCCGTGCTGATGCCGGTCAAGGCAATCGCTTAGCCCACGCGCGAACCGCCTCGAAGTGCCTGTCACGCAACCCCGACGCGGGGTCGACGTGGCACAACAAGGTCGGCGTGTCGCCGCGTTCCACCTCGAAGTCCTGCCTTCCCCGGTCGAACTGGTCGTCGAACCACGCCAGTGGCCGGCCGGCCGCGTATTCCGTGACAGCGGGCCACTTCCAGTCGCGTCGGACGGTGAACTCGATGACGGGCAGCGGCGGCAGGCCGATCACGGGACCGATGTAGTCGTTGGCCTCGTGCTGCCAGCTCGTCGCCCACACCAGCGTCAGGCCGGTTTCCTCGGCGAGCGCGCGCAGGAGCAGACCGTGCCTGGGGTTGAGCCAGACGCGCAGACTCCTGCGCATGCGAGTCTGCTTGCGAAAGGTCTCGTAGCCGGGTGGCCTGCGGTGTGGCTTGGCGGCGAACGGGTTGAGCGGACCGTCGACGTCTAAGAGCAGCAATCCTCGGGACATGGCGGAGCTCCTGTCGTGAAACGAGACCCATCCGGGAGTCGAACCCGGTATTGATGGTTTTGCAGGCCATCACACGACCGTCGTGACATGGGCCATGGAAAAACGTGGGTCGCCGGG
This sequence comes from Kibdelosporangium aridum, assembly GCF_900176515.1. Lineage (GTDB taxonomy): Bacteria > Actinomycetota > Actinomycetes > Mycobacteriales > Pseudonocardiaceae > Kibdelosporangium > Kibdelosporangium aridum. The sequence continues at coordinate 83,040 of NZ_FWXV01000002.1, read as the reverse complement.
GGCTTGAACCCCGAACCCGCTGCTTAAGAGGCAGCTGCTCTACCAATTGAGCTAACGACCCGCGGAGGATGCAGGATTTGAACCTGCGCGGCTTTCACACCGACTACCGTTTTCGAGACGGCTGCCTTCCCAGACTCGGCCAATCCTCCGTGGTGAAACGCTCCCGGCCCAGGGTTCGAACCTGGATCAACGGATCCAAAATCCGTTGTGCTGCCAATTGCACCAACCGGGAATCACTACGTACCCCTGGCAGGATTCGAACCTGCACCGTACGCGTTCTGAGCGCGCTGCCTCTTCCGTTGGGCTACAGGGGTGTGGTGCGGTCCGGGGGAGTCGAACCCCCACTGAGCAGGCCCTCAACCTGGTGCCTCTGCCAGTTGGGCTAGAACCGCATCGTGACGCGTACGGGGATCGAACCCGTGTCTTCGGTGAGAGGGACCGATGTCCGTACCGCTGGACCAACGCGCCTTTTCTGGGCAAAACAGCAGCCGATCCGGGAGTCGAACCCGGGCTTTCAGGGTGAAAACCTGACGGCCTAACCGTTAGCCGAATCGGCCATTCATGGGCAGCCTGAATAAAGAAAGCCGCCCGTGCCGGTCATTCCGGCGGGCGGCTCTCGTGTGCTGACCCAGTCAGGTCATGGCGAGAGCCGACAGCGCTCCAGTTCGAGCTTGGATGATTGACACTTCAGGTTGATGACCATGACTGTCCTTCCAAGCTCGATTCGCTGTTTGATGTTCAAAACTATGACGCATGCCGGGTATTGCCGTCAATGCCATTTTCCGGCGATCTTGATTCCCTGGTCTGGACCACGTAGGGTCCGATCGACCGTCCGAGAGGACGCGCCGCCGGTTTCACGCTTCACATCCGAGGAGACCGGTATGCGCAAGTTCAGGGCGGCCGTGTGCGCGGCCGTCGCGTTGACAATGGCCGGGACAGGCCAGACCGCGTTAGCCGTTGGCCAGAAGGAATCAGCACAGTCCGCGGCGAGCATCACGATCGACAGCGCGAACCCGGCCGGACGGCTGCGAGGAGACTTCGTCGGCCTGTCGTTCGAGATCCGTGAGCTGGGCATCGGCAACCTGGACATCAGCAAGGGCAACGTCCTGCAGATGTTCAAGACGCTTGGCCGCGACAGCAACATCCGCCTCGCGGGCAACACGCTCGACCGCGACACGCTCTGGGTGCCGCGCGGCCAGCAGCCGCCGAACCCGTTGCCGGAGTGGGTCGCGAACACGTTGACGCCCGCGGACATCGAACGCCTCAACCGGCTGCTCAAGGCCACCGGCTGGAAGGCCGAGGTCGGCATCAACGTGGGCCGCTGGGACCCGGTGCTCGGCCCGGACCAGGCCAAGGAGATGTTCAAGATCCTCGGGAACCGTCTCCTTGGGGCCGAGTGCGGCAATGAACCGGACCAGTGGGTGCTGCGCGGCTACAAGCCGACGGGTTACGCGTACGCCGACTACCGCAAGGACTGGGCGGTCTGTGCCGCTGCCGTCGGCAACAACCGCATCGCAGGTCCCGACACCGCCGGCACGTCGTCCTCATGGGCAGCGAACCTCGCCAAGGACGAGCGCGACAAGCTGTCGATGCTGACTGTGCACCAGTACCCCGCCGGTGCCACGACGACGATCCCGACGCTGCTCTCGCCGGAGCTCGCCGCCAAGCAGCTCAGGGAACTGCAGTCGAACCTCACCGCGGCCAAGGAGCAGAATCTGCCGTTCCGCGTCGACGAGGCCAACTCCACGTACAGCGGTGGCATCGACGGCGTCAGCAACAAGTACGCGTCGGCCTTGTGGAGCATGGACTACGCGCTGCAGCTGGCCCAGGGCGGCGTGTCCGGCATCAACATCCACGGTGGCCTTGGCGTGTGCAACGAGCCGATCTGGAACGGCCGGTTCCAGCGCTACACGCCGTTCTGCGCGGCGAACAAGGAAGACGAGCTCGCGCAGGTTTACAAGGCCATGCCGATCTACTACGGCCTGTGGATGGCCCGCCAGATGGGTTCGGGCAAGTTCCTGCCGCTGCAGCTCAGCACCGACCGCAACATCACCGCGTACGCCGTGAAGGGTGACGACGGTCGTACCCGCATTGCCGTGGTGCAGAAGGAAGACACGACCGCGGCGCCGGTCAAGCTCGACATCAAGGTCGGCAACCGGGTGCGCAACGCCGAGGTGCTGACCATGACCGGCACGAACCTGGCCGAGGAGGCCACGGCGGTCCAGGGGACCACTGTGGACCGTCGCGGTCACCTCAAGGCACGCCCGGACAACGTCCGCGTCCGCAACGGTTCGCTCAACCTCAACCTCAAGGCCGGCAGCGCGGTCGTGATCACCCTCGACTGCTGATCTTGATCCCCAACGCGGCCGCAAGGCTGTAAGCCAGGCTTCCGAGGTCGTCGCTGTCCACAACGGCGCCTCGGAAGCTGGTCACCCCGCCGATGCCGAGCAGCCCGCAGTCGATGAACTTGGCCTCGGCCAGTTGCGCGTTCGCGAACTGGGCACCCTGCAGATCACACGACTCGAACCGGGTCCGCCGCAGGTCGGCGTTCTGGAAGTCGGCCTCACGCAGATTGCAGCCGCGGAACACGGTCGATTTGAACGTGGCGAACCGGAAGTTCGTCAGGTCGATCCGGCATGACTCGAAAGTGGTACCCCGGAACACGCACTCGGCCCATTTCGAGCCGGTCAGCCTGCTGTTTCTCACGGTGCTGTCGACCAGGGAAGTGACGCGGGCGTTGATGTTCGCGAGATCGCAGTTGTCGAACACCGCCTCGGTGAACACGGACTTGACCATGGTCACGGCGGCGAGCCGGGTGTCGGTGAACCGGCACTGGTCGATCTCCATCGACTCGACCGTGCGACCGGTCAAGTCGAGCCCGGTGTAGTCCAGCGCGCGGTACGCGACGTCGTCCTCGAAATCATGCTCGGCCAGATTCGCGCGGTGGCTCACAGGGGGACTCATGGGGGCGACCTTATCGGCCGCCCCCATGAACCTACGGCAGCGCGTTCAGGAACGGCTCGTGGTTGTTCTGGAATTCCCAGTTGTAGTAACGATCCCAGTTGATCGACCACGTCATCAGCCCGCGGAACGCTGGCGAGGCGCCGCCGCGCAACGTGTAACCGCCGCAACTTTGGTTACGTGCCAGGCAGTTCACCGCAGCCTGCACCTGAGCCGGTGCGGTGTAACCGTTTCCGGCGCTGACCGCGGCGGGCAGGCCGAACGCGATCTGGTCCTCACGCAGGCCAGGGAAGGTGTGTCCGGTACGGGCAACCGGGAACCCGGCCTTGATCATGTCGGTCATCGCGATGTGGAAATCCGCGCCGCCCATGTTGTGGTACTGGTTGTCCAGGCCCATCACCGGACCGGAGTTGTAGTCCTGGACGTGCAGCACGGTCAGAGCGTCCCGCATCGCGTGGATCACCGGCAGGTACGAGCCGGTGCGGTTGTCGCCGCCGCCCGCGCCGCCGTAGAACTGGTAGCCGACCTGGACGAAGAACGTCTCCGGAGCCATCGTGAGCACGAACCGCGAGCCGTACTTGTTCTTCAACGTCCGCAACGCGGAGATCAGGTTGACGATCACCGGCGTCGTGGGGTTGCGGAAGTCCGTGTCGCCCGCGTTCAGGTACAGCGAGTGGCCCTCGAAGTCGATGTCCAGCCCGTCGAGGCCGTACTTGTCGATGATCGCGCTGACCGAGTTGACGAACGCGTCCCGCGCGCCGGTCGAGGTCAGCTGGACCTGGCCGTTCTGGCCGCCGATCGAGATCAGCACCTTCTTGCCCTTGGCCTGCTTGGCGCGGATCCCGGCGATGAAGTCGGCCTCGGACTCGACGCCTCCGCATTCCGCGGCCGGGCACTGCCGGAACCGGATGTCGCCGGACGTGACCGAGGTCGGCTCGCCGAACGCGAGGTTGATGATGTCCCACGTGTCCGGCACGTCGGCCATCCGCAGGTAGCCGGAGCCGTTGGCGAAGCTCGCGTGCAGATAGCCGATCAACGCGTGCTTCGGCAGGCCCACGTTCGTGCAACCCGTTGTGGTGCCGGAAACCTGCGTGGTCTTGGCTGATTCGCCCGCGGTGTTGTACGCGGCCACCGAGTAGCTGTGCGTGGAGCACGCCGCGAGCCCGGTGATCGTGGTCGATGTGCCCGTGACCGTCGCGCGGACAGTGGTTCCTTCGTACACGCGGTAACCGGTCACGGTCCCGGCTGCAGCTCCCCAGGACAGCGCGATCGAGGAGTTCGTGACCGAGCCGACGGTCGGATTTCCTGGTGTACCAGGGGCTCCCGGGTTTCCGCCGCCGGGGCCGTCCAGGCTGATGTCGTCGGCGTTGTAGGTGCCCGCGCCGTACCAGCCGTGCAGGTACAGCTCGGCTGACGTCTGGTTGGCGCCGGTCGTGAAGCTCAGCTTCAGCTCGGCGTAGTTCGTGGCGGCCGTCCACGTCGACGGTCCGCCGGTGATCCCGAGATACACGGGGTTTCCGCGGACCCATGCGGAAACGGCGTACGTCGTGTTGGGGACGACCGAGACGGTCTGCGAGCACTTGCCGATGTCCTGCCCGGTCGCGGTCGACGCGAGCGCATGACTGCCCGTGCGTACCGGGCTCGACACGACGGTGCCGCTCTGGCACGTCCAGCCGGACGTGGAACCGGCTTCGAAGCCGGGATTGCTGAGCAGATTGGCCGCACCGGCAGGCGCGGCGCCTGCCACCATGGCCGAGACGATCAGGGCGAACGCGGTGAACAGCGCGGATAATCTCCGCACGGTGGATCGCGACATTGCGGCCTCCATCGGGTGGCGAGGCAGGGTGCCACCGGACCCACATTGTGCGAACCTGATCGGCGAGTTGTCTAGACCAAATCGGCGACTAGCCTGATGTCGTGGAAGACCAGTGGAACCGGGCTGTCGAGGTACTCGGCGGCGTGCCGACCGATGCCGCCGCGGATCTGACGCAGCGTTACGGGGAACCACACCGCGCCTATCACAACGCCTTCCACATCGCCGCAGTGCTCCGTGAGGCGTGGGAGATCGCGGATGTGTCCGCGGAAGACTGGGCGATCTTGACGTTGGCGATCTGCGCACACGACGTCGTCTACGACGCCCGGCCCGGAGACGACGAGCGTGCCAGCGCGGCGTGGGCGCGCGAGAAGTTGACTGAGGCTGGGCTGGCTGAGCGGCACATCGTGAAAGTCTCGGAGCTCGTGCTCGCGACTGTGGGTCACCAGTCCGATGATCCGCTCGCACACATCCTGTTGGACGCGGATCTGTCGATTCTCGGCGCGGATCCAGTCGTGTACGACGGCTATGCGGTCGCTGTCCGGGCGGAGTACTCGGCGGTGTCCGACGAGTTGTGGCGTGCGGGACGATCGAAGGTGCTGCGTGGATTGCTCGAACGCACCGATCTTTTCCATACGCCCCAAGCTGTTGCCCGGTGGGACGCTCCCGCGCGGGAGAACTTGCGACGTGAGCTGTCCATATTACGGGATAGTTCTCCCAAATTATAGGAACTGGAGTTAGGCTGGGTGACGTGTCGACCTATACGCACGGACACCACGAAGCCGTCCTGCGGTCCCACCGGACCCGGACCGCGGCGAACTCCGCCGCGTATCTGGTGCCGCACCTCGATTCCAGCATGTCCCTTTTGGACGTCGGCTGCGGTCCGGGCACGATCACCGCGGACTTCGCCGGGCTGGTGGCGCAGGTGACAGCCATCGAGCCGAATCCGGAAGCCCTTGCCCTGGCACAGGACTTCGTGAAGCAGCCGAACGTTCGGTTCGACGTTGCCGACGTGCATGCCTTGCCGTACGAGGACGACACGTTCGACGTCGTGCACGCGCACCAGGTTCTGCAGCACGTGCATGACCCCGTTGGCGCACTGAGGGAAATGCGCCGGGTGAGCAAGGGAATTGTGGCCGCGCGGGATTCCGATTACCAGGCATTCGCGTGGTATCCAGCAGTCCCGGCATTGGACGACTGGCTGACGCTGTACAAGAAGGTCGCGTACCGGAACGGCGGTGAACCCGACGCGGGCCGACGCTTGTTCGCGTGGGCGCGCGCGGCGGGATTCACCGATGTTGCCGGCAGCGCCTCGGTCTGGTGTTATGCCACCCCTGAGGAGCGTTCATGGTGGGGTGGAATGTGGGCGGACCGCATTCTGCAGACCGCGATCGCCGACCACGCGGTGGATTACGGCTACGCCACGCGGGCCGACCTCGAACGGATTTCCGAGGGCTGGTGCGAATGGGCCGCGTCACCCGACGGGTGGTTCAGCCTCCTGCACGGCGAGATCCTCTGCCGGGGTTAGCCGACGCTCCGCAGCACTCTGGCGATGATCCCGGTCACGACCAGCCAGAACACCGCGGCCAAGCCGAAGTTGAGGATGATCGTGAACGTGGTGTTCCCGGTGTCAAACAGGTTCACGAACCACAGGCCGACCACCTCGGACCACTGCGCGACCCAGCTCACCAAGCCGTTGTTGAAATTCGCGTTGAACAGCACGAACGCAATGTGCGCGATCAGCAGCACGGCCAGTGCGGTGCCGGCCAACCTCACGAGCCCAGCGGCAGTCCGACGGCCGTTAGTCGCGTTGTAGGTACTCATGCCTGCTCCTCGCTGTGCTCACTTTTCGTTGCATGAGCAGGTTCGCTGTGTTGAACGATTCGCTCGCAAGCTCGCTCATACTTCTTGAACCTACGCGCCATTCCTGTGAAGAACCTATCGATCCTGTAATGGTTTGGTCATCCGGATCGTGAACACAGTTTGTCCGGGTTGACTGCTTAGCGCGATTGTCCCGCCGTGCGCGCCGACAACCGCGGCAACAATCGCCAAGCCCAGGCCTGTGCTTCCGGCCGCACGCGATCGTGAACTGTCGCCACGCGCGAACCTTTCGAATACTTCAGGCTGCAGCTCGGCCGGAATTCCCGGGCCGTTGTCGGCGACCGTGACCAGCACGTCATTGTCCTCAGTGGACAGCTTTGTGGTCACGGTCGTTCCCGGCGGGGTGTGGGTTCTGGCGTTGCTCAACAGGTTCGCGATCACCTGGTGCAACTGGCCGCTGTCGCCCACGACCATCACCGGGACGCCTGGGGCATCGAGAACCCAGTGGTGGTCGCGGCCCGCGACGTGCGCGTCGGCGACGGCGTCCGTGACCACCCGCGACAGGTCCACCGGCTCGCTCACGGCCGGTCGGCCGGAGTCCAAGCGTGCCAACAGAAGCAGGTCCTCCACCAGCGTGGTCATCCTGGCTGACTCGGATTCGACACGGCTCATCGCGTGGGCGATGGCGGGCGGCACTTCGTCGCCGCTGCGCCTGGCCAGCTCGGCGTAACCACGGATTGCCGCGAGGGGCGTGCGCAGCTCGTGGCTGGCGTCCGCGACGAACTTGCGGACCCGGGTCTCGCTGGCCTGACGGGCGGCCAGGGCTGCGGAGATGTGTTCGAGCATCTGGTTGAGGGCGTGTCCGACCTTGCCGACCTCGGTACGCGGATCTGTGTCGTCGGCTGGCACACGCTCGGACAACGCGACTTCGCCCTGGTCAAGCTTCATTTCCGCGACTCGGCCCGCAGTTGCGGCGACCCGGTTGAGCGGCCGCAACGTCCGACGCACGACGAACGCACCCACGGTTCCGGCCGCGACGAGCCCGGCGAGCGTGACGCCACCCATGATCCAGCCGAGGCGCATGAGCGTGGAGTTCACGCCTGCCATGGGCAGGCCGATGACCATGACGTCGCCGAGGCGGGTGCGGCTGGCCGTCATCCGGTATTGCCCCAGCTCAGGGCCGAGGCTGCACGTCTCTGGGGTCCGGTCGAGGGGCATGTCGTTGATCGTTTCGGCGGGCACGTTCACCGCGTGGGTGCCGTCGGTCGTGACCACCCGTGCCAGCACCTCGCCGCGGTAGATCAGTGCGCCGAACGTGCCGCCGTTCTGGCCCTCGACCAGCAGTGTTTCCGGGCTGGGTGGCTTGCTGTCGGTCGCTTGCGGCTCGTCGTGTCCTTTCGGGCTGTCGAGTTCGTACGCCGCGCGGTCGTGGGCCTCTCTCAGCTGCTGGTCCAGCCTCGCGACCAGGAACTCGCTCAGTGCGAACTCGGTGATCACGCCGATCATCGCCGACATCACCGCGAGCAGGCCGATGAGCTGCGCGAGCAGCCGCGCCTGCAGCGTCCAGCGCCGGTCAACCCGCTGGTTTGAGGACATAGCCGGCGCCCCGCATCGTGTGGATCATGGGCTGCCGCCCGGCGTCGATCTTCTTGCGCAAGTAGGAAATGTAGAGCTCGACCACATTGGCCTGCCCACCGAAGTCGTAGTTCCACACCCGATCGAGGATCTGGGCTTTGCTCAGTACCCGCTTCGGGTTGCGCATGAGGAAGCGCAGCAGCTCGAATTCGGTCGCGGTCAGCTCGATGTAGTCGCCGCCCCGGGTGACCTCCCGGCTGTCCTCGTCGAGCGTGAGGTCACCGACCGTGAGGGTGGTGCCGTCGTTCGCGGCTACGACCCTGGTCCGACGCAGCAGCGCCCGTAGTCGTAGAACGACCTCTTCCAGGCTGAAGGGCTTGGTCACGTAATCGTCGCCACCCGCGGTCAGCCCGGCGATCCGGTCCTCGACAGCGTCCTTGGCGGTCAGGAACAGCACCGGCAGGTTCGGCTCGTCGGCGCGGAGCCTGCGCAGCACCTCGAGGCCGTCGAGGTCCGGCAGCATGATGTCGAGCACGACCACGTCCGGCCGGAACTCCTTGGCGAGCTTGACCGCGCTCAGGCCGTCGGTGGCGCTGTTGGCCTCCCAACCTTCGAACCGCAGGGCAATCGTGATCAACTCAGCGAGCGTCAGTTCGTCGTCGACGACGAGCGCACGGATCGGATTCCCGTCGGCTCGTCGCAGGTCAGGGCCGGGTGTCATGGCTGCACACTCTCCGGTCCGCGGATAAGTCCAGGCTGTGGCGTACCTGTGGATCAGCTGTGGACTTGCCGGACCTATGACAAGTACTCGCCACCGGGCTTGGCCAGCCCGGACTCGAAGGCGAAGAGCACAAGGCCGACCCGGTCCCGGCAGTCTAGTTTGGACAACAGGCTGCCGATGTGCGATTTCACTGTGCCATCGGCCAAATGCAGCCGCTCAGCGATCTCCTTGTTGTTCGCACCGGCAGCGATCTGTTGCAGTACATCGACCTCACGACCGGTCAACGTCTTCAGCCGTGGATCGGCGGCCTTGCCAGGCAGGGAATCGAGGACGTGGCTCAGCAACCGCCGGGTGGCTGTCGGCGCGACGACCGATCCGCCGTCGGCCACGGCATGGATGGCGGAGAGCAACTCCTCCTGGCGGGCGTCCTTGAGCAGGAAGCCGGCGGCACCGGCCTTGAGTGCGGCGAAGACGTACTCGTCCAGGTCGAACGTGGTGAGGATCAGCACCCTGGCGCGATGACCCATCCGGGAAAGCTCGGCGGTGGCCTGGACGCCGTCCATGACCGGCATCCGGATATCCATCAACACGACGTCGGCATCGATCTGCCGCAAGGCCTCCACCGCGGCCGAGCCGTCGCAGGCCTCCCCGACAACCCGCAGCTCAGGGTCGGACTCGATCATCATCTGAAACCCGGTCCGGATGAGTCGCTGATCGTCGACAAGGAACACGGACAAGCTCACGCGACCACAGCTCCCCACGGCATCGAGACGTTCCACTACAAGTCTGGCGTGAAAGACCGATAACTGCTCGCACGACGCCCTGGTCTTGGGTTGACGGCCACCCTTGCGGCCTGCCGTCGGCAAGGCGGCTTCTTTAGCCGCCCTGCGGCCCGGCTTTCGCAGACGACTTCAAGCCATCAGAAAACCGCGCTTTTCACAGCATCCCCGCTCCCGATAAAAGCGCCGCGTCCTTCGAAGCGCCGACCGGGATGACCGCGTGGACCTGGTAACCGCCGTCGCGTTGCGGGCCTGCTGTCATCGTGCCGCCGTGGGCTTGGATGCGTTCGTGCATTGTGGTCAGGCCGTGTCCTTTGCCGTCTGTGGCGGCAGCGGTCCCGTTTCCGTTGTCTCTTACGGTGATCTCGGCTTTCTCCGCGTCGACCGCCACCTGCACGTCCACTGTCGCTTTTGGTCCCGCGTGGCGGAGGAAATTGGTCAGGGCTTCCTGGATGACCCGGTAGGTCGTGAAGCCGAGTGCCGGGTTGATCTCGCCGGTGACGGTCAGCGTGGCGCGATCGCCGATCCGCTCGACCAGTTCGCGGATTCCGGCCGAACCACGCTGGTCCTCCAGCAGTCCACCGCGTCTGAGCACGCTGACCATCTCGCGGATCTCGTTCAAAGCCTTACGGGATTCGTCCGCGATCACATCGAGGATCTCCGCTGCCCGGTCCGGCCGCCTGCTTACCAGCGAGCGCCCGCCCTCGGCCTGCACGGCGATCAGCGACAACGAGTGCGCCACGATGTCGTGCACTTCCCGCGCGATTTCACTCCGTTCCTCGGCCGCCTCCGCACGCGCGGCCATGAGCGCCGCCTCCTCGCGTTCGCGTACACGCAGGCCAAAGCCGTACACGGTCAGCACGATGAGCGAGTACGACAACGCGGTGGTCGCGATGTCCTTGGCGCTCGATCCATGCAGCCAGATCAACGGTGCTATGACCGCCCATACGAGCGCGGTGCCCAGGCCGATCAAGCCCAGCGTTCGGCCGGACCAGCGGCGCAGGCTGTACACCATGACCAGCACGGCCGCGGCCGACACATTCACGTGCGGTAAAAGCCATGTCTGTGCTGCGGCGGACACAGCACCCACTGCGAACGCCACCACGGGGAACGTGCGCCGGATCGCCAGCGATGCGCACAAGGGCAACGCCAGCAGGCACGCCGTGATGTTGGGGAACGAGGAATACACGCTCAAGACGGCCAGAACGGCCGCCCAGACCGTGTCCGCTATCCACGGGCGATTTACCACGATGCCACATTAGGCGCGTTGGCTGCTCTCCACATCCGACCACGGTCCAGAGGTGTGTCGGACTAAGGTCTGGGGTCGTGACCGAACCCGACTACCTCACTATGACCCGGAGTTCCTACGACACCGTCGCCACGGCCTACGCCGACCTCGTCGACGGAATGCTCGACGAGATGCCGTTCGACCGCGCGGTGCTGGGGGTGTTCGCCGAGCGCGTGCAGGGCACTGTCGCCGACATCGGCTGCGGACCTGGCCGCTTGACCAAGCATCTCGCCGGCCTCGGAGTCGACGTGTTCGGCGTCGACCTCTCGCCCGGCATGATCGACGTCGCCCGGCGCTCCTACCCCGGACTGCGGTTCGAGGTGGGCTCGATGACCGCGCTCGGCCTGCCGGACGGCCAGCTCGGCGGCGTTGTCTCGTGGTACTCGATCATCCACATGCCACCCGAGGTGCAGCCCACGATCTTCGCCGAGTTCTTCCGCGTGCTCAAGCCAGGCGGGGAACTGGTGGTCGCGTTCAAGGCGGGCGACGAGAAACGGCACCTCTCGCAGGGGTACGGTCACGACCTTTCCCTTGACGTGTACTGGATGCCCGTCGATCGGGTGGCTTCGCTTGCCAAGCAGGCCGGGTTTGTGGAGGTCGCCACGCTCGAGCGGGCGGCGGACGCCAATGAGAAGGGTCCACAGGGCTATTTCATGGCTCGCAAACCGTAGGGTTGTCCTCACCATTGATGGTCATGCTGGCCTGATGGTTCCGTGCACGCCACCAGGCCAGCCTTGGCGACATGAGAAAACTAGCGGCTTCAGTGGTTTTCGCGGCCATACTGACGGCAGCTCCGGCGACGGCGGAACCGGCACTCGACTGGGGTGAGTGCCCGCCCGATTCCGTCGACCTCGGCCAGGAATGCACGACCGTGTCCGTGCCGATGGATTACGCCGCACCGGCAGGTGACCGGATTTCCCTTGCCGTGTCGAGGATTCCGGCGGCTCGTCCGGAACTCAGGCGCGGTGTTCTGCTGCTCATTCCCGGTGGCCCCGGCAATCCAGGCCTGAATCGGCCGTGGACGCTCGGCGCGCGCCTTCCGCAAGACGTCAAGGACCGTTACGACATCATCGGCTTCGATCCGCGTGGTACTGGCCGGAGCAATCCCATCAGCTGTGAACTGTCCTATGCGGACGTGCGAAGCCTGAGCCAATGGCCTGCGCCCAACGGTGACATCAGCGAGAACGTCGCCAAGGCCAGACGATTCGCCGACGCCTGCGTAACCAAAGCGGGCCCATTGCTCAGGCACGTCAGCACGCAGAACGAAGTGCGGGACATCGATCAGATCAGGAAGGCATTGGGACAGAAGAAGATATCCTACTGGGCGCATTCGTACGGCACGTACGTCGGTGCCGTGTACGCGACACTTTTCGCGGGCAACACCGACCGGGTCCTGCTCGACAGCAATGACGAGGCTGATCCGGAAACACTCTGGCGCAAGGTGATGGCCAATCAGGCGATCGGTGTCGACGACCGTTTTCCTGACTTCGCCGAGTGGGCAAGCCGGCCAGGAAACCCGCACCGGGTGACCGATTCGCCTGCTGCCGTCCGCCCGCTGTTCCTCGACCTGGCTGCCCGGCTGGACCGCGCGCCGATCGGTGAATTCACCGGAAACACGTTGCGGGAAGCCTTGTTGCGCGGCATGAACAGCGACGCGGGCTTTCCGCTCATCGCGCAAACGATGATCGCCGCTCGCGACGGTGGCGCGCCGCCGGCCCTTCCGTTGTCGCCGGAGAGCGTCCTGCAGAACACGGCGGCCGTCGCAGCGGCCACGATCTGTAACGACGTCGCCTGGCCAAGGTCCATTGAGGTGTATCAGCGAGACGTTCTGCGCCTGCGTGCCCAGCATCCGTTGTCGGCAGGCCTGCCGGGCAATATCGTGCCGTGTGCGTTCTGGCCGTACCAGCCGGACAAGCCCGTCCGCGTCTCGTCGGACGGACCGAGCAACATCCTGATGCTGCAAAGCGCTCGTGACCCTGCGTCACCGCTGGTAGGTGCGCTCCAGTTGCGGCACGCGCTGGGGCACCGGGCGAAGATGGTGACTGTCGGGACCGGCGGACACGGCGTCTACCTGCAGCAAGGCAACGTCTGTGGCGACAACTCGGTGACCGCTTTCCTGGTTACAGGTCAGCGACCAGTGCGAGACGTCTACTGCGCACGGTGATCCCCGGTGGGATGATGCCGCGGGGCCCCACCCCTGTGGAGGTCAAAGATCACCGAACTTGACCAGAACCGCGACATCCGCGCCATCGAGTCGTCCTGAACCGGCAATCGGACCACGGTCATAGACAACTCTGGACCGTGGTCCGATGTACCGAAGCGCCCGAATTCGTAACTTCGAAAGCGTGCGAAGCGCAGCAGCGGCGAAAAGCCTGACGAAGACATACGGCACGGGCGATACGGCGGTATCGGCCCTGCGTGGCGTGACCGTGCAGTTCCCCGCGGGCACGTTCACCGCCATCATGGGACCGTCCGGGTCCGGCAAGTCAACCCTGATGCATTGCCTCGCGGGCCTGGACCGAGCCGACGACGGCGAGGTGTACGTCGGCGGTGAGGAGATCACCGCGCTGTCCGACCGCGAGCTCACGAAGGTCCGCCGGGACCGGATCGGCTTCGTGTTCCAGTCCTTCAACCTGGTCCCGACACTGACCGCGCTGCAGAACATCCTGCTGCCCCTTGACCTGGCGGGCCGCAAGGCCGACCGGGACAGACTGGGTTCCGTGGTGCAGTCGCTGGGCATCCACGACCGGTTGCACCACCGGCCCAGTGAACTGTCCGGTGGGCAGCAGCAACGGGTCGCGATCGCGCGCGCGTTGGTCACCCAGCCAGACGTGCTGTTCGCTGACGAGCCAACGGGTGCGCTCGATTCGACCACAGCCTCGACACTGTTGTCTTTTCTACGCGCGTCCTGCCGTGACCTCGGGCAGACCATTGTCATGGTCACGCATGACCCGATCGCGGCCTCGTTCGCGGATAGAGCCTTGGTGCTCAGCGACGGGCGCGTTGTCGACGAAATCGGTGACCCCACACCGGATTCGGTGCTCGGTGCGATGAGGAGTCTGGCGGCATGAGGTTCCTGGCGCTGCGCAACGCCGTAGCGGAAGTGCGCATGAACCCCCGGCGGTTGGTGGCGGTCGTCGTGGCCATCATGATCAGTGTCGGGTATCTCGTAGCATCGGCGACAGTGCTCGCGAGCGAGAGCGCCACAATGGACAGAAGCATCATCGCACGAACGGCCAATACCGACGTCGTGGTGACGTTGGCCGACAACAATTCGGCTCTGGTGCAGCCAATCCGGGGTGTTGAGGGCGTGGCGTCCGCTGATCTGAGCTACCTGTCGCATGGCCGGGTGACAGGCTCGTCGGAGTGGTTGCAGCAGCAGTCGGTGCCGGACAACCCCGCGTTGCGGTGGACCGACCTCGCAGCGGGCGCGTGGCCTGTCGGGCCGGATGAGATCGCATTGGGGACGGTCACCGCGAAGCAGTTGAACATGCGGATCGGCGACGAGATCACGATCAACGACGCGAACTCGTCGGCGACCCTGCGCGTGACCGGGCTGACGCACGAAGGAAATTCGTTGCTCTCAGGACTGGCACAGAGTTCTTTCGTAGCACCGGCGTTCTACACCGGCGGCACATCGATCCGCACGTCGTTGCAGACCGAGATCCTGGTGATCGGAACCGGGGCGGCGGATCCCGATCAGCTGGCCGAGCGGATCAGAGCGGTCGCCGGTGCGGACAAGGTCGAGACGTCGTCGGACTTCGCGCGGCGCAAGATGGCCGAGCAGACCAGCGGGGTGTACGTCTTCCAGCTGTTGCTGCTGGTGTTCGGAGCGATCGCGCTGCTCGTCGGCGGCATCATGATCGTCAACACGTTCCTCATCCTGGTCACCCAGCGGCGCAGGCAGATCGGCCTGCTGCGGGCGCTTGGCGCGAGCAATGGGCAGATCCGGCGCGGCCTGCTGCTGGAAGCCGGGCTGATCGGGGTGGTCGGATCGCTGCTGGGCGTCCTGCTCGGGGTCGGTGTGTCGGCGGTGGTCGCGTTCCAGCTCGGTGAACTGTTGACCGTTCCGGTCGGACAGGTCACCGCGATGGCTTTGGTAGGGGTGCTGCTGGCCGTTCTGTCGGTGGTGGTGCCTGCGCGGCGGGCCATCCGGATCTCTCCGTTGGAGGCGTTGCGTCCGGTTGCTGACCGGCAGACCGAGCGGCGGACATCACGGTTCCGCGCGGTGATCTCGACAGTCCTGATGCTGATCGGGCTGGCGGCCGTGTGGTTCGGGACGGGCGAGACGCCATTCGCACTGTTGTTTTCCGTAGGCGGGCTGCTTGTGTTCGCGGTCGGATTGCTTGCGGCGACTGGGACCTACCTGCCGTTCATGCTGAGAGCGTGCACCGGGTTGCTGGCCCGGTTCGGTCCGACGGCTCGGTTGGCTGGGAACAACACGATCAGAAACCCTGGGCGAGTGGCGGCGACAGGGGCGGCGCTGATCGTGGCGGTGGGCATCATCGTCACCCTTCAAGTCGGCGCGGCGAGCATGAAGGCCACCGCGAACGGCAACCTCGAAACCCGGTTCCCGGTCGACGTCACGGTCACATTGTTCGACGGTGCCCTGCCGCCAGACGCGGCCCGGGACATCGCGGCCGTGCCGGGAATCACGAACGTCCGGGAGCTTCGGTCGACGCGGGTCCAAGCCAACGGCAAGGACCTCCGTGTACTGGGCGTTCCCGGTGTCGGCGATACGGAGGTCCTCGCAGATCCCTACCTGAGACTGAAGTCCGCGGTCCTCGTCGGCAAGACCGGGTCCGTGACCCTGCCAGCCGTCGACAACTACCTGGCACCTGCGGACACACTGGTAGTCTCACCCAACGTATTGTCCACTTTGGACAAAGATGCTGATGTGGGCACGATCTGGGCCGACGCGGTGGCGGATGCGGACATCACCGCCCTGCGGTCGCAGCTTCGTGACGTCGTCGCGCCGATCACCGGCGCCGAAGTCGGCGGAGGCTTATCAGCGAAGGCCAGCTACACCGAGCTCTTGGACCGCTTGCTCATGGTGGCCACCATGTTGCTGGCTGTGGCGGTACTCATCGCACTGACAGGCGTCGGCAACACGCTGGGATTGTCCGTACTTGAGCGCACGCGGGAGTCCGCGCTCCTACGGGCACTAGGCATGCAGCGCGGAGGACTGCGGTCGATGCTGGCAATCGAGGCCGTGCTGCTGAGCGTGGCAGGTACGGTGGTCGGCATCCTGGCGGGCGTCTTCTTCGGCTGGGTGGGCACACACGCGATCAGCAAGGAACTCAACTTCAGCACAGTGTCCTTCGCCATGTCGTTACCCCAAACCCTGATCGTCGCGGCAGTGGCCGTGGTCGCCGGCATGATCGCCTCCGTCCTCCCCGGCCGACGCGCAGCACGAGCAACACCCGTCACAGCACTAGCAGCCGATTGACCCAAGCGAAGCCATGCCCCTGCCTGCAGCCGCCCTGGATGAGGTGTGCCAGGGCAGCGAAGACAGGAGCGAGCTCTGGTGGCACTAAGGATCATGAGATTGACGCGAAGAAAGCCGTGGCTCGCTTGAGGCTCTCCACGTCCTGGCGCAACCGGGCATTCTCCGCCCGCGGTCGCTGATTGTTCTTACCCACGGAAACCATGATGGACATCCATGTCCAGGAACACACAGTCTCTGATCACAAGTGGTGTCCGTGAAAGCGGGGCAAGCTCGGGTCCTGGAAAGAATTGCAGGGAGGCCACCCAGAGGGAGAGGGCTTTCAGCTCGAATTTCCCCGTTGTCTGGTGGGCGTGTGTGTCCCCTCCGGTACGGCCTGCCTGACGGAACACCCACGAAGCCCACCCCTGTGCTACCGCACCGGAAGAGCTGCCGCACCGGGGAAGCCTGTCGCGCCGGAAGTGCCACCCCTGTGCTGCCGCCGCGTTGGGAAGAAACATGCTCCTGGTCTGCCGCTGGCCGCCTTGGACGGGTTTGACCCGGCTGTCCACACTGAACTTTGCTAAATCGGTTGGGAGGGCTGGTAAATTCGGGATTGGCTACGTCTGATCGCTGCTCGCCGGAAGTGCGTCTGCGGGTGGACTTCATCGAGTGGGGAGTGGGGATGAAGGCGGTACTTGAGCCTGACGTGGCGAACAGCTGGGTCCGCGCCCGCCGGTTCGGGGTGCCTCCGTCGATGATCGAGCGTGCGACTGAGCGGCGGCTGGCTGGTGACTGGCAGGGTGCGTGCGCCGCTGCCCATGTGGACGTCCTGTTCGACCTGGATCAGGTGACCGAGCAGTTCGGCGTCGAGGTCGCGGTCAAGCTGTTGGAGGATCTCACGGTCCTGGCGCCGGACCTGGTCCGTTGGCACATGCCGAGGTTCCTTGAAGGCTTGGACACGTTGCTGACGCGCCGCAAGGTGGTCCTCGCCAGCTATGGCGACCGCGTCGGTCCGTTGCTGTATGTCCGTACCCCAGATCGGCCGAGTGGGCCGCAGCGGCTTCGGCTGGAGGTCGGTTATGTCGAGACCGCCGAGCACACGGTGAACTGGGGTACCAGTCGCTACCTCTGGGATGCCACCCAGAGTGATGATCTGCGTGTGCGCTGTGGTGGTGGGGACAGGGCGCCGTTCTTCAACGCGGATGGCTCGCGTGCCAAGCTGCCGACCAGCGACCCCGGGACCGCCGACCCGGCGGCGCGAACCGAGTGGCTGACGGTCCTGCAGGAGAATGACCAGCTGGAGGATGCCTTCGCGGCCGCCGGTCTCGCGCTGGACACGATGCAGCCGAAGAGGACCGGCTACCACTTCGGTGACGTGAGCCGGTACTTCAAGCGGTGGCCGTTCGTGTTGTCGCGGCTCGCGGACGAGGTGCGCATGCTGAGCGCGTGGGACCACCACACCCGCTACGCGTTTCGGCTCAACTTCTACAACGCGATGGTCGTTGACCTTGGCCGCGGCAGGCCGTTGGTGCACGGGGGCAACTACATGGACGCTGCCGACCTGCCTGAGTTGCCGCACGTCGTCGCGCACCGGCTACCGGATTTGGACCTGCTGCGTGCCGGGAAGATCAGGCCGGAGCAGTTGCATCCGCTGGTCAGGTCGGCATTGTTCCCCGCATTGCCCGAGCGTGAGCCTGTGCCTCGGTACGAGTTGAACCCGATCAGGGTGCGTTGTCAGGGCGTGTGGCACTTGATCGCGCCACGCGACGGGATCATTAGCGGCCCGCACACCGAGCAGGAGCACCGGCGTGAGCAGGCCCTCCAGGCCCTCGGCGGCACTGCGTCAGGTTGCTTCCGGGTACGCACGGCGTGGGCCGAGGGCGGGAAACTGCCGAAACACCTGCGGTTACTCCGCAAGGAGATCTTCGGCCGGGCCAGGCACGGGGACACGGCCGGGGTGATCGAGTTGCTGGACGCTGGAGTCGACATCCGGGTCCGTGACGCAAGCAAACGCACCCTTCTGCACCACATCCACCAGATGGACCACCGCCTTCTGCTGCAACGCCTGCTCGATGCGGGTCTTGATCTGGAGGCGGTCGACCATCACGGCCGGACACCGCTCTATGTCGCTGTGTTCGAAGACGGCTCGGCTGAGGTGATCAAGGCGCTCCTCGATGCGGGCGCCCGCGTGGACATCGCGACCTCCGACAAAGCCGAACTCGCCCGTTGGATCGCCGGCACCAAGCGGACCGACCTGGACTTCCTGCTGGACGAACTCACATGACCACGGATGGCTTTGACGCTGCCGACGAACTGACCGCGCGGATCCGCGCCGCGCGGACCGAACCTGGCGCCAGCACGCAACTGGCTGCGCTGGCCCTGGCCGTGTCGGCGAACCTGCCGGTGCTGCTGTGGGGCGAGCCCGGAATTGGCAAGTCCGCGGGCATGCAGCAGCTCGCCGACGGACTCGGTGTGCCGCTGGAGACCGTGATCGCCAGCGTGCACGAGCCGTCGGACTTCGCGGGTCTGCCGGTCGTCGGCGCGGACCCGGCGAACTCGGGCGTCACGATGGCGCCGCCGGACTGGGCGCTCAGGCTGTCCAGGAACGGCGGCGGGATGGTGTTCTTCGACGAGCTGTCGTCGGCGCCGCCAGCGGTCCAAGCGGCGTTGCTCCGGGTGGTCCTCGAACGTCAGGTCGGCAGTCTGCGGCTGCCCGAACCGGTCCGAGTGGTCGCGGCGGCCAACCCGCCGTCCAGTGCGGCAGACGGGTGGCACCTGACCCCGCCGCTGGCTAACCGGTTCGTGCACCTGGACTGGACGTACGACCCTCGCGTTGTCGCCCGAGGCATGGCAGGTACGTGGCCCGAGCTGGCGATTCCGGTGGTCGACCGGAGCCGGATCGGTACCGCCGTCGCGAAGGCGCGCGGTGCGATCTCGGGCTTCCTGACTGCACGACCGGGTCTCGTGCACCACCTCCCGCAGGACGCGGAGGCGCGCGGCCGGGCGTGGCCGTCCCCGAGGACGTGGGAAATGGCCCTGAAACTGCTGGCCGTGGGATACGCCTGCGGTGCGGAACGGGAGCCGTTGGCGACCGCTTTGGTCGGCACTGTCGGTGACGGTGCGGGCGTCGAATTCCTTTCGTACATGGAAGAACTCGACTTGCCTGACCCGGACCGGGTGCTGGCCGATCCGGCGAAGTTCGCGTTGCCGGAGCGAGGTGATCGGCAGCTGGCGTTCCTGACCGCCGTCGTGGCGGCCGTGCAAGGCAGGCTCACGCAGCAGCGGTGGGAGGCCGGCTGGGAGGTGCTCGCCAAGGCGGTGGACGCGGGCGTGCCCGATGTCGCGGCGCGGGCAGCCGGGGATCTCGCCGTGATGCGCAAACCCGAGTGGCCGGTGCCCAGCGGCATCGAGGCATTCCTTGAGCTGCTGGAAATGTCCGGCGCGCTGTGATGGTGGAGCTCGACCGGACCAAGCTCCTCGCGGCCAGGTACAAGGCCGCGACGCAACGGCCGTATCTCGCCGCGGCGATGTACGCACTGTCCATTGTGCCCAGTGTGCAGGTGCCGACAATGGGCGTGGACAAGTACTGGCGTTGCTATGTGTCGCCTGCCTTTGTGGCGCGGACACCGGTCGACCAGCTTGCCGGAGTGTGGATGCACGAGGTCGCGCACTTGCTGCGCGACCACCATGGCCGTGCGGCCAAGCTGCCGATCAACGATCATCACCGGATCAATCTCGCGCAGGACTGCGAGATCAACGATGACCTGATCGCGGACGGCATCGCCCTGCCGGAATTCCGGGTTGTGCCCAGCGATTTCGATCAGCCCAACGGCAAATTGTTCGAGCAGTATCTGCCGCACGTGCCAAGAACACCGATGAGTCACGACTGCGGGTCGGGCGCACACGGCCACGCCGTGCCGTGGGAAACCCAAGACGGCAATGGAGTCAGTCCTGTTGAGGCAGAAGCGATCCGGCGGCAGACCGCGGAGGCCATGCGGGCGCACGCTCGCGCCCAGGGAAAGCTGCCCGCGGGGTGGAAGCTGTGGGCCGACCAGCTGTTGGAGCCCGTCGTCGACTGGCGGGTCGTGCTCGCGGGCGCGGTTCGTGAAGCGGTCGCATGGGCCAGTGGCGCGATGGACTACACGTACCGCCGCCCATCTCGCCGGGCGGCGGCGATGCCCGGTGTGGTGTTACCTGGTCTGCGGCGGCCGTTGCCCAGAGTCGCGATCGTCATCGACACCTCGGGATCCATGGGCGAAGCCGAACTGAACACGGCATTGTCCGAAGTCACCGGTGTTCTGCGAGAAGTCGGCATCCGCGGGAACCGAGTCACCGTGCTCGCGTGTGACGCCGACGTCCACACCGTTGCGCGCGTGACCAAAGCGGCCGACATCGAACTGGCGGGCGGCGGTGGAACCGATATGCGCGTGGGCATTCAGGCGGCGTTGTCCGCACCGGACCGGCCACAAGTGATCATCGTGCTGACCGACGGATACACGCCGTGGCCGGAGGAAATCCCGTCGTGCCGGGTGATCGCCGGGCTTGTCGGGCAGGAGCAACGTGAACCGCCCGCGTGGATCGAGGCGGTCCACATTCGCTGATCCTCAGTCCACCGCGACCTGCATCCCCCGCAGTTCGTAGCCGGCGATGTCGTCCTTGAACGTGATCCGAGGCGCGGTGACCATTCGTACGCCGTCCACCGAGAACAGTTTGTGCAGGAAGACGTCCGTCTCCAGGATGGCGATGTGTGAGCCGGGGCACTTGTGCGCACCGTCCCCAAAGGACAGGCCGGTCGGGTTGCCGCCCGGCCCCATGGACCGCCCAGGGCACAGTGAAAGTGGCTCCTCGCCGACGGTTCCGGTGTCCAGGTTGGCGTGGTCGATCTGGATCCGGACGACGGCGCCGGACGGCACGACTTCCGATCCCACCTTGATCTCGTTGGTGGTCCGTCGTTTCAGGTGCCCGAGGACCGGTTCAAGGCGCAGCACCTCGTGCAGCATCAGCAGGCGCTCCGGCTCGGCCGAGGCCAGGTACTTCGCCCGCAGTTCGTCATCGGTGAACATGTGCCAGGCGGCCATCACGATGAATTCACGCGTGGTGACCATGCCCGCGGCCGCGAATGTCAAACATTCGCCAAGAATCTCGGCAGCTGTACAACCTTCGTCGAGCAGGTGCGAGATCAGGTCGTCCTGACGGTGCTTGCGCCGGACCTTCACCGCGGGCTGGACATCCGCGAAGTAGAGGCTCCCCCAGCCGCGCACCTGCCGGTAAGCCCAGTAAAGCCCGCTCAGGCTGGTGAAACCGGGTGAGCCGAACTTCTCCGGGAAGAAATAGTCGAGCCGGTTCTTGATCCCCGGCTTGCTCTCGGTCAGGCCGATCACCGCGGCCGCCACGTCGACGGCCAGTTGGAAGCTCAAATCGGCCAGGTGGACCGGTCCACCCTTGCGCAGCACCGCGATCTGTTGCTCCGCCGCACGTTCCATCACCGGGCGGTACGCCTCGTCGACGCGCCGGGGTGTGAAGAACTTGGCCGTCTGTTTGCGGTGCTCACGGTGTTCCGGACCGTCCCGGTAGAGCACGGGACGCCGGATCTTCTGCGGAAAGCTCTCCACGGTCTCCACGCCGAGACCTGCTTGGACGGTGTCGTGTTCGCGCAGAAACGCGCGACCCTCGGCGTACCCGTTGATTTGCCATGTCCCGTCTGGGTTGCGCTGAACGGGACACGCCTTCGGAGGCATGCCTCTGTCCACCTTGCGCGCGTTCGCAGCCACAGCTCTCCCTCTCCTGCGATGACAAGCAATCATCATTGTTCGAGTTATGGCGATTCGTAAGCCGCCGTATGTGTAAACCGATACGCTGTCCGGCCGTGACCGAACCCGCTTTCCTAGAAGCGATCCGCTCGTCCTACGACACCGTCGCCGAGGACTACGCCAAGCTTGTGACCACGCTTTTCGCCCAGGAGCCGTTGGGCCGTGCGATGTTGTCCGCGTTCGCTGAGATCGTGCACGCCGGCGGCGGCGGACTGGTCGCCGACGTCGGATGTGGACCGGGCCACGTCACCGAACACCTTGCCGCACTCGGCTTGGACGCGTTCGGCATCGACCTTTCGCCGCGGATGGTCGAGATCGCCGCGCGGACGTATCCCGAACGGCGTTTCGAGGTCGGGTCGATGACCGCGTTGGACCTGCCGGACGGGCAGCTCGCGGGCATCGTCGCGTGGTGGTCGATCTTGCACACACCCCCGGAGAGCTTGCCAGTGGTGTTCGCGGAGTTCCACCGCACCCTCGCGCCCGGCGGGCACCTGGTACTCGGCTTCCACGTCGGTGACGAGCACCTACGCCCGGAAACGTCCTATGGTCACCCGGTTTCGTACGACGCATATCTGCTGCAACCGGACCTGGTCGAGAAGCTGCTGACCGAAGCCGGGTTCGCGGTCACCGCCCGACTGCACGCCGACGGCCAGAAGTGGCCACAAGCGTGCCTGCTCGCGCACACCTACGCGGACGACTAAGTCCACAGAGGACTCAGTCTTCGCCTGCGCGCCTGAGCATGTCGGTCAGCAACTCGCTGGTGGTGTTCTTCGGCTTCATCTCGGCAACGGACAACGACGTCTCGGTGCGTTGGATGCCCTCGATCTGCCAGACGCCGTTGATCAGCAGTTCCCGTAGGTGTGTGTGGTCACGCACGCGTACTCGGACGAGCATGTCGACGTTGCCGGTCACCAGCAGGACCTCTTCCACCTCGGGCAACTCCGCGAGGGCCGACATGATCGGGCCTTGTTCGTAGCCTTGGCCCGCGGTCACGGTGAGGTAGGCGATCGTGGGGTAGCCGAGCGTGCTCCAGTTCAGGCGGATGCCGTAGCCCTCGATGACGCCCAGCCGCTGGAGTCGTGCGATGCGATCGGCGACGGCTGGCGCGGACATGCCGAGTTCACGCGCGAGGCTGCGCTGTGACGTGCGGGCATCCTGGCTGAGCAGCAGCAGGAGCTGCAGGTCAGTGGTGTCCAGCGGGACGGGGTCGGACGGTACCGAGGTGTGCTCGGCGATGGCGCCGAGTGGCTTGATCCAGTCAGTCACCCGGGTCCCCTTGTCATTCGTCAGGCGTCTAGGCATGCTGAGTATAGACATGTAAGGCTCAGTGCAGGAGTCGCCTGGCAGATGTAATAGGAGGCGGGGCGTGATCGACTTCGAGACTCGGCTGGCCGCCCGGTCCCGCAACGGGTCCCGCGCGATCAGCGGCATCCTGGCGCTGGCCAACGCCAGAGGGGTGATCAACTTCTCCGGCGGGTTCCCCGAGCCGTCGCTGTTCCCGACGCAGCTGCTCGGCGACATCGCGGCCAAGCTGATCGCCGAGGACGCGGCGGTGGCGCTGCAGTACGCGCCGAGCGAGGGCATCGAAAGCGTGCGCGACGCGATCGCCGGGTACCTCAAGCAGACCGAGGACAGGCGGCCCGCGGACAACGAGCTGATGATCACCAGCGGCGGGATCGACGCGGTCACGTTGCTCGCCAAGAGCATGCTCGACCCCGGTGACCTCGTGGTGGTCGAAGAACCGAGCTACCTCGGCGCGGTCTCCGGGTTCGCCGCGTTCAGCCCGCGGCTGCGGGGCGTGCGGATCGACGACGAAGGCCTCGACGTCGCCGAACTGGCCACTGTGGTGGCGGGCGAGGTGCCGAAGCTGATCTACACCATCCCCGACTACCAGAACCCCAGCGGCCGGTCGATGTCCGTCCGGCGCCGCCATGAGCTGATCGACCTGTGCAGGCAGCACGGCATCCTGATCGTCGAGGACGTCGCCTACCGGCAGCTCGGGTTCGCCGGCCAGCCGCGGCCGAGCCTGTGGTCGCTGGCGCCGGACGTGGTCGTGCAGATCGGCACGTTCTCCAAGACCTTCTTCCCCGGTGTCCGGCTGGGCTGGGCGGCCGGGCCGGCCCCGGTGGTCAGGGAACTCGTTGTCGCCAAACAGAACTCCGACCAGTGCGCGGGCGCACTCGGCCAGCGGATGCTCGAGGAGTACCTCCGCGCCGGGTACTTCGACGCCCACCTGCCCGTGGCGCGCGAGCTCTACCGCGAGCGCGGCACTGCCACGACCGCTGCGCTCGCCACCCACATGGCCGGTCTGGCGACGTGGACCGAACCGGAAGGCGGCTTCTTCACCTGGCTGCACGTGCCCGGCGTCGACACCTCCGAACTCGCCCGCGGCACCGATGTCGCGTTCGTCCCTGGCGCCGGTTTCTTCGCCGAACGCGCGGACACCGAGCACTTGCGCCTGTCCTTCAGCCGGATCAACGAGCCGGACATCGATCCCGGCATCGCCAGACTGGCCGCAGCCGTCCGCGCGATCAGATAGCGATCAGCTCGACAACGCCTATCTCCGGCGACGACCCGACCCGCACGGGTGGTCCCCAGAAACCGGCACCCCTGGTCACGAACAGCTGTGTGCCGCCGAAGTTCCGCAACCCGGCGAGCATCGGCTGTTCCAGCCTGGTGAAGAAGTTCACCGGGATGAACTGCCCGCCGTGGGTGTGCCCGGACAACTGCAGGTCGACTCCGTGTGTCGCGGCTTCGTGCACGTGCACAGGTTGATGTGCGAGCAGAACCACGGGACGGTCGGGATTGCGGCCGCCCAGTGCCTTGGCGAAGTCCGCAGCGTCCCCGGTCTCTTCGCCGGTTACGTCGTTGATCCCGGCGAGATCGAACCCGGGCAACCACACGCGTTCATTGCGCAGGGTCCGGATTCCCAAGCGGCTCAGTTCTTGCACCCACGCTTCGACGCCGGAAATGTACTCGTGGTTACCGGTCACGAAGTAGGTCCCGTGCTTGCTTCGCAGCCCGCGCAACGGCTCCGCCTCCGGGCCGAGCTGCTGGACGGTGCCGTCCACCAAGTCACCGACGATCGCGATCAGGTCCGGGTTCTCGGCGTTGACCACGTCCACGATCCGTTGGGTGTGCGCCCTTCCCAGCATCACACCCAGATGTACATCCGAGATGACCGCGATCCGGAACCCGGACGCCGCGGGCGGCAACCGGCGAAGCCGGACAGCCACTCGTTCCACGGCGGGTGCGGAAAACGCCGTGGCCACGCCATAAGTCGTGACACCGCTCGCCGCGATGCCTGCGGCAATAGCAATACCGCGCGCCAAGACAAGCCGTCGCTGCGGGTCGACCGGAGCTGACCGGCGGCGCCACGCGATGACCGCTCGAACCGGCTCTGCCAGGAGTAGCAACAAGGTCAGGTGAATCATCAACGCGTACCACCCGAAACCTGGCCACACCAGCCACGCCGCGACCGCTGGATCCCACACGTGCATCGCGACCAGCGCGGCTACGATCAGCGCCCACAGCACGATGATCAGAATCGTGCCGAGCCTTCGTCTGCGTACGGTTGTGTTACGCACCAATCGCCACCACAAATACAAGTGGACAACGGCAAGTGCGGCGGACTGGGGCAGAACCCACCAAGGAATCGTCATTCGGGCTGGTTCCCACTCTGCTGACCGACGTGGTACGGGCTCGTCACACCCTCGTACGCGAGGTGCATCACCATGCCGTTGCGTGCGTGTTCGAGGTTGTGGCAGTGGTCCATCCATATGCCGGGGTTGTCCGCGACAAAGGCGATCTCGAAGATCTCGCCAGGTCGGACGTCCAGTGTGTCCGTCCACCATGGACTTCCAGTCGACGGCACGCCGTTGCGGGACAGGACGAGTGCGTGATGGCCGTGCAGGTGCATCGGGTGCACCTCGTGGCTGCGGTTGATCAACGTGGTGTGGATGACCTCGTTCTCGCGCACCATCAACGTCGGTGTGTCCGGGAACTGGGTTCCGTTGATCATCGGCAGCAGGCCGAAGACGCCGTCGTGGAAGCTCAGGCCGTCGTCGAGGATCAGCTTGAACCTCCGGTCGAACCTGGTGAACCTCGGAGTTTCCGGGCTCCCGTAGGACAACGGGTCGAACGCGGGTGGATCTTCGGGGAGCGTGGGCACTGGTCCGCCCTCATTCGGTTCGAGCAGCAGACCGGCGTCCGGCGCGTTCCGGTCCACCAGCCGCACTGGGCCGTCGGGCATGGTGAACGACAGGTCGTACCGGCCGCCGTTGGCCAGTTCCAGTGTGGTGTCACGCAACTCGGTCGGGCCGTGCAAGGGTGTCCCGTCGATCGCGGTGACCCGGAACGGCGTTCCGGTCAACAGGAACTCCGTGGACGTGGTGTCGGAAGCCGGGTTGATCCCGGTGTTCGTCAGCCGGATCCGTACCGGGGTGCCTGGCTTGATCCGCTTGCGCTGCATCGTATCCGCCGTGCCGAAGGCGGATATCTCCTCGTTCCAGACGTGTGAGAGCACAGTGATGTCCTCGACTGCGGGCCTGGTTCTTGGCTCGACGATGAGCGAGCCGAACAAGCCCTTCGCGACAGCCTCGGACGACGCCTGATGCGTGTGGTACCAGAATGAACCGACCTGCTCGGCACGGAATCGATACGTGTGGCTGCCTCCGTTCGGCACGGCCTCCTGGGTGAGGCCCGCGACACCGTCCTGCGCGTTGGGGACGTCCAGACCGTGCCAGTGCAGCGTCACGCCGAGATCGGGAATCTTGTTGTACAGCTTGATCTCGACCAAATCGCCCTCCCGCACCCGGATTTCGGGGCCGGGCGATGTTCCGTTGAACGTCCAGCCGTCGATGGATCCTCCGGACGACAACGAGATCTTGCCCGGCTCGGCGGTGAGGGTGAACACCTTGTCCGGGACGATATCCCGGGGTCCGGTTAGGGCATCCACGCTGGTACGAGCGGCGTGCGAGGTCGGCGGACCGCCGCCGTGGTCGACCAGGTTGTGGTCCATCATGCTCATATGACTGGGTAGGCGGCTCGCTGACAGTCCATAGAAGACGCCGCCGGTGACCAGACCGACGATCACCAGGAAGGCGGCCACCTTCGTGAGAAGGCTGGGCCGCGTCAGGCGGCGTCGAGATTGTCGCAACCACAACAACGCGGTCATCACTGCCAATGGGCCACCATGGGTAAGCAGTTCGTCGGCGTGTGGCGGTATTGGACGGGACACGAACGCCACCCAGACCGTCAACAGCCCGCCGGCCGCGGTGGCTTGCACGGGCACAACCAGCTTCGGGTCGAGCCGGTCCACATCGGACCCGTCGATGACCCGGCTCACCCGTGGCAACGACCAGATCACGACGGCCACCAGCGGCAAGGTGACCAGTGGCAGCGAGACCAGGACGCGGTTCTCCGCAAAGTCCCAGCCGTACGTCCACAGCCAGCCGATGCTGACCAAACGTGCCAGGTATAAGCCGAAACCCACCCGAATCCAAATCCGGATCCGGCGCGCGGACCGCTGGGCTGCATCGGCTGTCAGCAGGGCCAACTGACCCGTCCGGTAACCGACGATCCAATACACCAGGAAGTGCAGCGCCGCGACGGTCGTGTCGGCGTTTTCCAGAGGTTCGAACATGACCACAATTCGTAGGACTTCGCCGCTGTCCAGCGAATCCGTCCGTGACCGTCAGTCAGCTACGGCACTTGCCGTAAGTACCTATTCGGGTGTACGGCATCGGGCGTATTGGCACGTTCACGCCGCCTTCCGCGGGTATCGTCGAGCCATGTCCGGCGAAACGCTGAGCACAGATCGGCTGCGCAAGGCCTACCTTGGCGCCGAGTACGCGGTGATCTTCTTCGGTGTTGTGATCGCCTACACGGTGTTGTTCACCGGCTCGAACCCGATTCCTGTCCTGGTCGTCCTCGCTCTGGCGGCTGTGCTGTACCTGCTGCGCTCGCCTGCTTTCGACCGCGGTTCGCTCTGGCGGCCGGGCCGTTTGTGCGCTGAACTGCCGTCAATCGCGTTTCTCTGGTTCGTGACCGCGGTCGGCTCGACGGTGGTCATCCTGTTCACGACGCCGGAGTTGTTTCTCGGGTTTCCACGCACCGAACCGGTTGTGTGGGGATTTGTGATGGTGCTTTACCCGGTGCTCAGCGTGTACCCGCAGGAACTGATTTTCCGGGCATTCATGTTCCAGCGATACCAGCCGATCTTCGGCGACGGGATCGGCATGATCACGGCCAGTGCGGCGGCATTCGGGTTCGTGCACATCGCGTTCGGCAACTGGGTGTCTGTGGTGCTGTCCGCCGCAGGCGGCTGGATATTCGCGTCCCGGTACCGCAGAAGCCGGTCGCTGTTCACGGTCTCGGTGGAGCACGCGCTCTACGGCATGCTCATGTTCACCGTCGGTCTGGGGATCTACTTCTACCACGGCGCATCGGTGAGTTGAGGCCGTGGCCGAACAGTGGTGGCGAAGACCGGTCCTGGTGGACGCGGCGCTGGCTGTGGCTGTCGCGGCCGCTGTGGCGATCGCGATCCAAGTCGCGGGCGAGCCGATCGAGCGCCAGGCGGACTTCCTTGCGTACGCCCTCGGCGGCCTGATGGGCGCGGTGTTGTTGCTACGCAGGCGATGGCCGCTCGCTGTGCTGTTCGCGACTGTCGCCATCCTGTTGACCTACTACTCGCTGGACTATCCCGGTCTTGCGCCTGCGGTTCCCCTGTCGGCGGCCTTGTTCTCCGCGGCTGTCGCAGGCCGGTTCCGTTGGGCGATCTTGGTCGCCGCCGCTGTGGTTGTCGGTGGCCTGGTGGCCAGGGTGATCGAGTTCGACATGGCCACGCTTCCGGTCGCCAGTGCGGTGATCACTGATGCCGCACTGCTCGTGTCGATCGTGTTGCTCGGGGAAACCTTGCGCAGCAGACGAGAACGCGTCGAGGCCGAGGCCGACAGACGAGTGGCTGACGAGCGGTTGCGCATCGCGCGGGAAATGCACGACGGGCTCGGTCAAACGATCGCGGCAGTGAACGTTCAGGCCGGTCTGGCCGATGACGTCCTCGACAAGAATCCAGTGCGGGCACGAGAAGCGCTGCAGGTGATCCGGCAGTCCACCAAGGAGGCGTTGCAGGAGCTCAAAACAATGCTGACAGTGCTGCGGGAGGGCAGCGAGACCCGTCAGCCGGGGATCGATCAGCTGGACGAATTGCTGGACGTGGCCCGCAAAGCAGGCCTGCGAGTCACCAGTATGACTTCTGGTGAACCAAGACCCATGTCCGCGGAGGTCGACCGCACGGTGTATCGGATCGTTCAGGAAGCGGTGACGAACACGATCAGGCACGCCAACGCGACCACAGTCACCGTGGAACTGTGTTATGCGCCGGACAGCCTGATCATCGAAGTCACGGACAACGGTACGAATACTCAGCAGGGCAACACCAGTGGGTTCGGACTGACTGGGATGGCCGAGCGGGTGTCCGCATTGGACGGTAGGCTGGCCGCTGACTTCCTGCCGGATGGCGGTTTCCGGGTGCGGGCGGAGCTCAGAACATGACTGTGCGGGTAGTGCTCGTCGACGACCAGGCCCTTGTCCGCGCGGGGCTGCGCGGCCTGCTGGACAACAGCGACGACATCACCGTGGTCGGCGAAGCAGGCAATGGCGCCGAAGCCATGCGCGTGGTCCGCTCGACCAAGCCCGACGTCGTACTGATGGACGTGCAAATGCCGGTGATGGACGGGATCGAAGCCACCAGGCTGCTCGTCGGTGACCCGGCCCTGACCGGCACCCGTGTCATCGTGTTGACCACGTTCGAGCTGGACGACTACATCGCCGAGGCGCTGCGCGCGGGCGCGAGTGGGTTCCTGATCAAGGACATCGAACCGGCCGATCTGCGCTCGGCCGTCCGCGTCGTGGCCGCAGGCGAGGCGTTGCTGTCCCCGGGCGTGACCAAGCGCTTGATCGCCCAGTTCGTCGCCCAGCGCCAAGCTCCGGCCGACCAGAGCAAACTCGCCCCACTCACGGGCCGCGAACGTGAGGTGATGGCGCTGGCCGCAGGTGGTCTGAGCAATGAGGAAATCGGCCGCAAGCTGTTCATGAGCCCATCCACCGCGCGGACACACGTCCACCGGGCGATGGCCAAGCTCGGTGCCCGCGATCGAGCGCAGTTGGTCTTCCTCGCTTACGAGACCGGTCTTGTCCGGCCGGGCCAGTGAGATCATCGGTAGATCTGCGAGATCTGCACACGGAAGTCGTTCGCTGAGGCGAGCGCGGCAACGCACGTGGACAGCGATCGCGGCGTGGCCCGTTGCCCAAGGGTCTCGGAGCATTGCGTGGGAATGGTGTCCGATCTGTTGTCCACCCGGTAGAAGGATATGTTGGGGAACCGGTCCAGCAGGGGAGGCACTTGAGATCGTTGCTGCTCGCTGACCAGTAGATTGATGGTTCCGCACTCGTTGAGGCGGGCCAACACTCGGGTGTCCAGTGGCCGGTTGCGGAAGTCGTAGCGCAGAGATGTCGGTTTGGGCGCCTTGCACCCGTCGGTGCTGATGGTCTGCAGCTCCGCGTCACTTGGCCGTTCATCGCTGTTGTACGAGGCCAGCCAGTAGTCCACGTAGTTGTCCCTGAAATCCTCAGCCAGCCGGGCATAGTTCAGATTCTGGATGGCGACGAGCGCCTCGGCCATTGGGGCAGCAGGCACATCGGACGCTGCGGTATCGATGCTGATTCCGCCAGCGTAGCCAAGGCCGATGTAACGTCGCGACAGGGCGTTGAGATCGCGGTCGTCCTCGTGATCACCTTCGTTGTCGACATGGATGAATTTGACGATCAGCACCTCGTCGTGGATCGCCTGTGCGACGATCAAGCCCTGCAGGATTTCGCGCCAGTCGCGCGTGTCCACTTTGACGAAATCGCCGAGCACGGAAAGGGCTTCCGCTGTCCCCAGAGCACGTTGGCCTTCACCGGCCGATCTGATCTGGTTCAACAGGTCGCCGTCGTGACGTGGCCGCGGGAACTTCGTCCAGTCATCCCAATCGATGGCGACGAAACAGAACGAGTCGCCATGGTCGTCGACTCGTTGCATCCGGCGATCGACGTCCGGCCAGTCGGTACGTGAGCAGTCGGGCGGCTCGTTGGCGGCGACGAGGACGACGGACGTCGTGAGAACGACGCCGCTGACGACAGCGGTTATCAGGCGCCGTCGACGAAAGGACTGCTCGTCGGGTTTGGGGTACCGGTCGGGAGTGGCCAGCCGTTCTTGCATCGATATGTGCCAGAACTGGTAGGAAGCGCCGACTCGGCGCAACAGGCCTTTGTGGTGGGCGTCCTCAAGGAAACCTATGATCCGCCACGGCAGCCGCCTGGTGACAGCCAGGTTGATCCGCGCGGCGAGAAATCCGAGCGAAGGATGGGTGGTGAGAAAGAAGAAACACAGCGTCACTGTGATGACGATGCTTGCCGTGATGAACAGCGACAGTCTGTCAGGGAACTCTGCCCATCCCACGTGTTTGCTCAGTGCCGGCAGTTGAAGATCCGATTTGGTGGGCATCGCGAGAAGTCTGGCGATGCGCTGACCAAAGTGTCCCCCGAGGGTTCCCGCGATCGCGGTCACGATAAGACAGGTGATTCCCCACAGCAGCGAGCTCACTGCCGCAGCGCGTACAGCGATCCGGCGATTGCGCCGAAGGAATTGCCTCGGATCGTGGTGGGCCGATGAGTCCGCGCGTTGGAGCAAGACGCTGTACAAGCCGACCGCGCCGGCCGTGAGGATCGCTTGTGCCGCGAGCTGTGCGGCATCCACGGAGAAGCTGACAACCCACCGGTAGCCGGTACGCTCGCTGAGGAGGATGTGGATGCTG
This sequence comes from Kibdelosporangium aridum, assembly GCF_900176515.1. Classification (GTDB taxonomy): domain Bacteria; phylum Actinomycetota; class Actinomycetes; order Mycobacteriales; family Pseudonocardiaceae; genus Kibdelosporangium; species Kibdelosporangium aridum. The sequence goes on along the minus strand of NZ_FWXV01000002.1, from coordinate 50,987 downwards.
AGCACGACCGCGAATCCAGTTGTCGCGATGCATGTCAAGGCCAGCCGGAAGTACCGTCGAAACGGCCGTTCGCCCTGGAAGCCGCCTCGCCGTTCGACGATCGTCCCGGTCAGCGCCAGTCCAAGGAGCGTGCCGAAGAAAGGCAGCGTACTGATGACGTCATCCAGGTCCTTGGTCGGTGAAGCGCTGGTCAGCCCGGCGAACACGGCCAGCTGTCCAATGAGGACCAGGATTGCCAGCACGGCGGCCACGGCGACAAGCGCGGTCCAGATGGACTGTTTGCGGCGAGCGAGGTTCCACAAGGTCAGGTCGCGCTCTTCGTAGCTGTGCAGGTAACTGGCCAGGTAGGCGAGCCATCGGGTGGCTTGGCCGGACGTCCACGGCCGCCACGGCAACCAGCGCCTGTCCTCCTCATCCGGTGGGTAGGCCGATTCGACCATCACGTCGACGAGCTGGTCTTCGACGGCGTGCCGGGTGTCGAACCACTTCGTGTCGAGCAGCTCCTCGGGATCACGGTCCCGGTACGCGGCCGTGAACAGCGACAGCATCAGCGGAGTGGTCAGCGCCGTAGCGAGTGCACCATGCGGGTCGCTTTCGATGTGCCGCACCACTTTCGCCCAAGCCGGGTTGCCGCTGAGGTGGGCTCGGACATCGGCGATCGTCACCGCTCCGATCTCGACGACGGGTGACCGGAGCAGGACCGGTGCGCCACCGGCGAGGCCGTCCTCGTACTCGGCTGACCGGCACGTGAGGACCAGCGGCCGGTCACCTTCGAGAATTTCGTTGATCTCCCTGATCGCCCGGCGGCGCAGGTGTTCGGGTATCTCGTCGAGGCCGTCGAGTACAGGCAGGATCAGCCTGTTCGCGAGCAATGCCCGCGGCACTCGCGCCGAGCCGCCGTAGTACTTGGCGGCCATGGTGTCGATGATCCAGTCGTCGAGCCCGTCGGTGACCGGGTCCCACGAGGAGAGCGAGAGGAAGATCGGGATCGGTTTGCCGTCGGTGTACTGGTGCAACAGCCCGACGGTCAGGGTGATCCCGAGGAAGGTCTTGCCAGCCCCGGGCTCGCCGAGCATCACCAGCCGTCTGTTCGGGATGTTGTTGAAAGCGTCGGCCAGTTGCTCCTCAGCCTTGTCCGGGTTGCGATCCAGCCGGCCGTCCTTGATTCTCGTGGTGGCGGCGTTCGTCGGCGGCGTGACCGTTCTTTGCTGGTAATTCCGCCAGATCAACGGGATGACTCGGGACTCGCTGTCGAACTGGCGCCGCCTGCGCTTGATCTCCGGAGTCCATTGCTCAAGCAGTTTCTGCACGAGCGCGCGCGCTTCGTCAGGGACCTGTGGTGGCTGGGTTTTGCGGAGCAAGGGCCCGAGAACAGCGGCGAAGCCGGTGATGAGCCCGACCAAACCACTCACAATACCGGCAAGCGAGTTGTTGTCGGACAGTGTGAGGTGGACGAAGCTCAGCACTGTTCCGACAATGATGAGCACGCCGAACACGATGACAGCGACAGTCAGTACCTTGCGGAACTTGCTTGACTTCACAGCGCGGCCCCAAACCTTTGTGTCGTCTGGTAGCCGCTACTCGCTCAACCCCCGCCCGCTGTTACAGCGTCACCCGTATGTCGCACTCACACCCCGGCGGCCGACAGCGCGTCGTCGGCGAATTTGCACGCGACAGGTGCCCGTGGCCCGAGATCCTTCAGTGACGCCAGGTCTCCCCGCGCCGCCCACGTGCACATTCCCGCAGCGGGAAGCGGGGCGTTCGGTGGCAGGTCCAGCAGTACGGCGTAACAAATCTCGTGTTCCTGGCCGTTGCCGAGATCCCATTCCGCGTGGCCGACGGTCGCGAGTGGACGTCCTGTCCATCCGCCCATCTCCTCGGCGAGGACCCGACGCACGGTCGTGAGCACGTCCTCGGTGGGGTGCCTGCGGCCACTGACCAGGTCGAGCCCACCGCCGAACACCCCGGTGCCGTTCGGCATCGCGCGCAGGCACACCTTCCCTTGCGCCACAACGGCGATGCTGATGATCGCCCTGTGGTCGGGCGTGAACTGGGGCAGCGCCAACTGATAGCCGTTGGCCGCCGTGACGAACTGATCTTGTGGCTGCGGCTGGTAGCCAGGCTGCGGTGGCGGCGGCAGCTGTGGCTGTGGCGCGTACCCCTGTGGCGCGTAGCCCTGTGGTGGATATCCCTGTGGCGGGTGTCCCTGTGGCGGCGCGAACGCTTGCGGTGGGGGTGCCATGCCAGGCGGTCCGAAGCCCTGCGGAGGGTATCCGGGTGGCGGCGGACCGTACCCGGGCGGACCGAAGTACTGGTTCGGTGGTCCCTGCTTCTTCTTGTTGTTGTTGGTCACGATCACGACCACGACGATGATCAGGATCAACGGGACCAATATCGTCACCATCAGTGCGCTCACTCGCTGATCATGCCGGGCGCGGCCGAAACGGCGTACGCCGGTCTGCCCTTCTGGGCATGTCGCAGGCCAAGTGGATGTTCTAGCGTCCCGGCTTGACGGCAAAGGGGCAGTTATGGCCAGGAGAATCGAGCAGCAGCCTGACGACCAGGCTCGTGCCACACCCGCCTTACCCCCGACCAGCGTCGCCGGGCTGCAGGGCGCGGGCAACGCGGCGATGTCGCGGTTCTTGTCCGTCCAGCGTGACGTGGTCAGCGATGTCGAAGAACGGATGTCCTATTCGGTCACCGACTGGGCCGTCACCGACGAGGAGGCGACGGAGTCCCTCAACGATTTGGCGGGACTGCCCGCGCCCGCGCTGGCCGCCGCGCTGGGCAGGCTCTCGCAGACCGCCAAGACCCGCCTGCTGGACAACCTTCCGGCCAACGTCCGGCAGACTTCGGCGTTCACCAAGGTCCTTGTGGCGATGGGCCCGGACGCGGTCCAGCCGTACGTCGACAGCCTGCTCAGTTACGGCGTTTTCGACTGGGCGATCACCGACGACGATGCCACCGGCGTCTTCCGGATTCTGGTCGCGCTGCAACCCGCGCAACAGGCGACACTGGCACAGAAGCTAGGTGGCACTAGCCGTGCGCGTCTTGCCGACAATCTCGTGCGTTCGTCGACGATCGGTGACGCCGAGCACGGCGCGTTGCGTGTGTTGTTCGACGCCACGCCCGATTCCGAAGTCGAGACGATGAAGCTGTGGATGAAACTGCGGTTCCGGATCGAGTTCGGCACCCAGACCTCCGGCAGCGAAGTGGCCGAGGAATGGGACGGCGCGAGCCTGCGCCGGATGTACAACGTGTTGCAGTCGTTGCCTCCTGGTGCGGTCGAGGGCAACCCAGAGTTGTTGCGGATCGACCGGTATCGCGACACCGGCCCGGCTGGTGGGTACTACGGCAGCGACCGTCGGATCGCCATGGGGTACGGCGATTTGCGTGCCCGTGATGGCGTTGTCGATCCGGTGGCCAACCCAGGTGGCAGCGGCATGAGCGTCGTTCCGGCGCCACTGCAAGGACAGAACCTGTTCGACGGTGTGGTCCGGCACGAAGTCGGACACGCCGTGGACAACAGGCTTGGTTTGTCACAGACCTACTGCATCGGTAACGCCGCCGGAGGCAACTGGCAGGCACACGGCGACGGCGGTTCCCTCGCGGCGACGTTGGTTTCGGCGAGTGGCGGCACGATCAACGGGTTGCCGCCAGAGCAGAAGACCGCTGTTGTCGATGCTTTGCAGGAAGTCATCACCGACCGCGTGCCCGAGGAAATCCAGACGCGCCTTGAGGCACTGTCGTTCTGGGCATCGCTCGACGCGGCCACGAAGACAGCGATCCTTGGTGACAACGCGGTACGTGCCCTGCAGATCTGCTTTGCCGACAAGAACCCCGGTAACCCGTGGTACCGGCCCGCGGACGACGGGGGAGTCACACTGGGCGGTCGTGTCTACCAGGAGGCGTACGCGTCCCAATGGTGGAGTTACGACCCAGCGACCAGGGCCAGGAAGGTGTCGTCCTACCAGTTCCGAGCGCCGGGTGAGTGGATCGCCGAGGCGTACAACGCGTACTACGCTCCACCGACAAAAGGCGCGATCCTCGCCGCGGCCGACCCAGCGACCAAGGCGTGGTTCGACGTGAACGTGGACCAGGCCACCGGTGGTGAGGGCGCAGCAGGGCCAGGGCCGTTGTTGCCGGACGGCAGCACCGGGCCCGGCTTCCCGTGATACGTCCACTGAGGATCGTCATACTTGTCGCTGTACTGGCCCTTTCCGCGTGTGGGAGTTCGGAAGTGAACGAGGCAGATCTGCGATCGGCGTTGCACCGCAAGCTCCGGCTGGACAAGGACCGCATGCGGGTGGAGGTCGGGCCTGCCGTGCCCGGCTTGCTCGTCTTCCACGCGTACGACCCGAAGGACTCACGTAGCAACGCGACCGGCGTCTACGACGGTGACCTGCACTTCGACTTCGACGAGAACGTCTCCCTGGTGCTCAAGGCGCTCGGGTACGGCGAACGCGAGGTCGACCCGAAGGTGGTCGCCGGTGCGATCGGCAAGCTCGAAGGCAACCCGGGGACGCCGTTCTTGACCGACTTTGCCATCGAGCAGTCCGGCAACCCCGCGGTGATGACCTTGCCGCAAGTGGTGAGCGTCGACGGCCAGCAGGTCGTCGAGTACTGGAACATGACTTCGCGCAGGCCGTTCTGGCGATCACGGGTGCTGCGCAAATCCGACGGCACCTTCGAGGTCCGTCAGGAACTGCCAGGCGGGAGATAGCCATGTCGGTGTTCCGTCCACAGTCGATAGTCTGCACCGCCTGCGGCACAACGAATGTCGAAACGGTGGCGATGAGCCTGCACGGCTCACGCGTGCCCCAGATCGTCGAGCAGATCGTCGCAGGCACGTTCCAGTGCTTCACCTGCGGCGGCTGCGGCCTGGAGTACCGCGCCGACGGGCCGCTGATCTACGTCGACTTCGTCACCAAACGCTGGATCGGCGAGTTCCCGCGCACCATGGAACGCAGCTGGGCCAGCCTGGAACAACAGCCGATGGACGTGTTCCGGCAGTCCCTGATCGACCTCGCGCCTGCCTTCCTGCGCGCCGAGGCCGACGGGTTCATCGTCCGCGCGGTCTTCGGCCTTGACGCACTGGCCGAGAAGATCCGCCTGCTCGAAGCCGGGATCGACGACCGCGCCGTGGAAGTCGCCAAGCTGGAGATCATCAGGCAGACCGGCGCGATCATGTCACCGGACCGCAGACCACGCGTGGTCGAGGCGAGCGCCGAATCAGTGACCATGGTCCTCTGGTCACCGGCCGCCGAACAGTTCTGCGTGTCCGTGCCGACCGCCGACATCATGTCGCTGGCCAGCGGCGAAGGCTGGCGGTCACTGCTCAGGGAGATGCAGATAGGCCCATATGTCGACCTAGGGCGGATCCTGATCGACGGCCGCCTCACGGCTTCGGTGTAAGCGAGTCGCGACGGCCGGGATGCCCGGCTGGATGGCTATTCACGGCTTGCTGAATTGTCCGTTGGTGAGATGAAGGCCTGCGCGGGCGGCGGCGACCACGGCGGGGGCGGGGGTTCACTGTGCATGCCGTTCGCGGTGGCGACATTGGCCGGGTTGCCGCCCGCTGAGCATGCCGTTTTGCGGTGGCGATGGCTGGGGTTGTCGCCCGTTGTGCCTGTCGATCGTGGCGGCCATGGCTGGGGTCGCTGCCCGTTGTGGATGCCGATCGCGCGGCCGCCACGGATTACCCCGCCCCGGTCGTTTATTGCCCTTCTTCCGCGGCCATCTCCCCATCAAACCATTTGAAACATAAATTCGTAAAAAATACCTCCTTGCAAGTTCTATCGTGTTGCCCTCACGGCACGGACGGCAAGAGTAGGAAACTCGAACAAATCTCGGGAATCGCGTGAACTCTGCAAACCGCACGGTGTCGTGGCGCTACTTGCGTCCCCCTTGGGTTGAGCTACAAGGGAAAACGCTCACCTTGTCGGTCACCGGAACACGCTCGGCTTGCAGTCCGGCGGCTCGGCAAACCTTAATCTCCGTCGCATTGAAGTTCGCGAACACCAAAGTGTCCGCAGCCCCGGAGACCGCCGTTCAAGCTTGCGGCAAAAACGTCGTTGGTGGCACTTGGGTTTTCTTTGCGCGGCAACGCTTTATCGATCATGTCACGGAGTCATCCCTCGTGTGTCACGAGTTGATACGTCCACAATAGACCTGCAGCCCTCGCTGTGGGTGATGTCGCACTGTTCCGTTATTGCTCTGCTTTCCCTTGCTGTCACGGGGTCTGCGCAGGTCTGGCCGACCTGTTCGTCTCGTTGACGTCTGTCCAGGTCGATCAGGATGTAAAGTCACTGTCATTGACTATCAAAACTGCTGCTCACAACGGACGGGTGACCGGCGCTTTTAAGCCACTCTCGGCCAGGTGGTTTGCCGAACCACTCGTCATCCCGGATGGTGGCCTCGTAGCAGACCGCAAACGGGGTTACCCTGTGCGACAACAGAGAAAGGAGCTCGGCGTGGCAGACAGGCCGCCGACTCGTCGGCAGATGTCCGCGGAACAGACGCGCCGGAAGCTTCTCGCTGTAGCGATGGACGAGTTTTCCCGTCGTCCCTACGCCGAGGTGACGGTCGGCGAGATCGCCAAGGCCGCGGGCGTGGCGCACGGCCTGCTTTCCCATCACTTCAACGGGAAGCCAGGCTTGTACGCCGAAACGCTGCGCGACGTCACCAGGCAGTTGGCAGAAGCGACACAGTCGGATCCGACGGCGCCGCCCGGCGAACAGATCCGCTACCGGCTGCGTGCATACGTGGACTTCATTGCACAGAACGAAGGTATTGCCCGCAATCTCATCCTCGGCGGCGCCGAGCCGGGTCCAGAGGCATGTGAAGTCCTCGATTCCGGCCGATGTGCCGCTATCCGGGACATCTGCGGGACTCTTGGTCTCGACAGCGAACACCCGGCCGTCAGCATGTCGATGACCGTCTTCGTCAAGGCCGCTAGTTCGGCGGCGGATGCCTGGCTTGACGCCGGGCAACCGTTCACGCCTGACCGGGTCGTCGACGCGTTGGTCGAGTTGCTGCGCGGTGCGCTGCATGGCGCCAAGCAGTTGGATCCGTCGCTGGACGTGTCCGAGGCACTCGCCGATCTGGACGACACGGCACCTGCGGAACCGGCGTCAGCCGGCCCCGCCTTGATTGATTCCGGTCTGGTCAACTCGCCGCTGGCGGACTCGGCCTGACTCAACGGATGGGCGGACCAGCGTCCGCCCATCCGAGAAATCTCGTCAGGTACGGATCCACCGCAGCGGTGGTGACGTCGGCGTGACCGACCACGATGGCGCCGCTGGTGCCGTCGATGGTGATCGACTCGCCGGCTGGAATGCGTTGGCCGTTCGCGTGTATCGCGGCGTCTTCGACGGTGAGGCTGGAGACTCCGACGACTGCGGGTTTGCCCATCGATCGGGCGACGATGGCCGCGTGACTGGCCGGCCCTCCGCGCGCGGTCACAACTCCCGCTGCGGCGGCAAGGCCGTGCATATCGAACGGTGATGTTTCCGGTCGCACCAGGATGACCGGGACCGGCGCGCGCACCGCGTCATCCGAAGTGGTCACGACGACACCCGTTGCGACACCGGGTGAGGCGCCGATGCCGCGCGCCAAAATATCCGTGGCGACGATGCGGGGAGTGCTGGAGTTCGCGACGTCGTTCCGGGTGACCCGGCGCACGGCTTCCGCCTCGCTGATCATGCCCTCGTCGACAAGGTCAACCGCTAGTCTGATCGCGGCACGACCCACGAATCGACCGGGTCGCACTTGGAGGAACCACAGTTCGCCGGATTCGAACGTGAACTCCACGTAGCACGCGTCCCGGTAATGCTGCTCGATCCGCCTCAGGCCATCGAGAAGTCCGTTCCACACGGCAGGCTCGCTGGCGAGTTCCGCCAACGGTGACGTGGACTGTGACCCGGATACGACGGCGTCCCCTTGCTGTCGGAAAAGGACATCTCCGTACGGGACGGGCTCGCCAGTGTTCGGGTTGCGGCTGAACGCCACTCCTGTGCCGCTGTGGTCGTCGCGGTTCCCGTACACCATCGCCTGCACGGTCACGGCTGTGCCGAGGTCGTCCGGGATGTCGTGCAGTGCTCGGTATGCCTTGGCGCGCGGCGTGTTCCACGACTCGAACACCTCGATGATCGCAGATCTCAGGAATCGAGGATCGCTGACGTTCAGCACTGTGTTCATCATGCCGGGCATGGACACCTTGCTGCCCGAGCGAACGGACACCGAATCGAAGCCGTTCATGGCGGCCGCGAGCTCATCGTCGAAGCCGTCAGGCATATGTCCTTTGTGGAGGAACTCACGGCAGGCGTCGGTGCCGATGACGAACCCCGGTGGTACGGGCAGGCCGAGGCGCAGCAGTGTCACGAGGCCAAAAGCCTTGCTACCAAGGACATCTGCTGTCTCGTCAAGTTCCGCGGAAAGCTGGTGTATCCACGTCATGGCGGTAACCTTGGGCCGTGCCTAACTCCCCGCATCAGACCAGTGCCGACCTGTTGGTGCTGCACACCCTCCGCTGCATCGGCTTCGCCGCACTCGAGCGCCTCGCCGGGACCACCGGGCTGCCCGAGTCCGAAGTGGAGTCCGAACTCATCGACCTCGCGATCGACGGGCTCGTCACCCGGGTTCCCGGTGAGTTCGGCGGCTGGAACGTCACCGACGCCGGACGCGCGGCCGACACCGAACGTGTTGCCGCGGAACTGGATGCGTCCGGCGCGCGAGCGGAGGTGACCAAAGCGTTCGAGGACTTCATGGTCCTCAACCCGGAGTTGCTCGACCTGTGCACGGCGTGGCAGATGCGGTCTGTCGACGGGGTGGCAACCATGAACGACCACGCCGACCCGGCGTACGACGCCAAGGTGCTCGGCCTGTTCACCGAATTCCATCAGCGAGCCGACGCTGTGCTGACGGTCCTTGCCTCGGCCATCACGCGATTCGAGCGTCATCGCGACCGGCTCGCCCACGCGCTCAGCTGTGCCCAGGGTGGCCAGGTGGACTACCTGACCGACCGGATGGACGCGTATCACACTGTCTGGTCTCACCTGCACGAAGACTTGCTCACCACCCTTGGCCAGGACAGATACTGTTAACATCCAGATGATGATGCCATCTTAGCGCAGATCGTGGTAAGGAGCTTGGGTTCATCAGCACTGAGGGGAACCCATGAGACTCGCGGTTGTTTTACCGACCGCTGCGCTAGTCGCAGCGACGTTGGCCAGCCCGGCAGCGGCAGGCACGGTCACGGTCACCACGCGGGATGAATTGATCGCGGCCTTGGCCAATGCGACCGCTGGGGACACGGTCTTCGTGGCAGGCGGGGCATCGATCAATCTCACCGGCTACAAGCGCATCGCCATCCCACCTGGCGTCACTCTGGCCAGTGACCGTGGCACGAACGGTGCACCGGGCGCACTGTTGTACAACACAGAACTCGATCTGGGGCAAAGCGAAACGTGGTCACAGTTCACGGTGACCGGCAGCGGTACGCGGGTCACCGGCCTGCGGCTGCGCGGCCCGGACTCCGAGATCAGGGACAACGCCTACCAATACGACAACTCGCGGGGCATTGAAGCAGTCAACGCCTCCGACCTGACTGTGGACAACAATGAACTCTCAGCCTGGTCGCACAGTGCAGTGTTCATCCGTGACACCATCGAGGCGCGGTACAGCCGCAACAACGTGCATCACAATCGCCGCACAGGCTTGGGGTACGGGATCGTGCTGGTCGACAACTCCAGTGCGGTCATCGAGTACAACACGTTCACCCAGAACCGTCACGCGATCGCGGGCAACGGCATCCGCACCCAACGCTACGACGCCAGGTACAACCTCGTCGTCGACAACGCCCGATCGCACGGCTTCGACATGCACGGCGAGAACGAGGCCCGTGGCAACGGCGCGCCTTATGCCGGGGATGTCATCCACATCAAGCACAACAGCTTCCGGTCCAAAGTAGAGCCCGCCATCAAGGTCCGAGGCATGCCTGCGACTGGCGCGTACGTCTCCGGGAACTGTTTCGCGCACACCTCATCGAGCACGGCGATCCTGCAGACGTTCTTCACGGGCAACCTCAACATCGGCTCGAACACGTACAACACCACGACCGGCAACTGCCACGGCTCACCGAAACCCGCGGCGTGGCAAGTGTCCGCGGGTGGAACGGCGGCGTGGACTCCGCTGGCGCCGTACACCTTCGAGACCTCCGAACTCGGCTTCGGTGATTTCGACGGCGACGGAAAGACCGATGTGCTCAGGGCTACCGGTGCCCGGTGGTACTACTCGCCAGGTGGCACTGGGCGTTGGGTGCCCGCCGCACTCGCCGGGACAACTCGGCAGAACCTGCGTTTCGGCGACTTCGACGGTGACGGCAAGACCGACACGTTCTCGGTGAACGGCCAGCAGTGGCAGTTCTCATCCGGTGCCGTCACATCGTGGCAGCCACTGGCAACGTCCGGCGTTCCCCTGGCGGACCTGCGGTTCGGGGACTTCGACGGTGATGGCCGGACTGACGTGTTCAAGGTGGACGGCAACAAGTGGTACTACTCGGCAGGTGGCCGCGCGTCGTGGTCACCGTTGGCCGGGGCATCCTTGCCGGTGGAATCGTTGGGGTTCGGCGACTTCGACAGCGACCGCAAGACCGATGTGTTCGCGTTGGTCGGAAACCAGTGGCAGTTCTCAGCCGGTGGTGTCAGCGCGTGGCAGCCGTTGGCCAACTCGGGTTACGCGGCTCCGTCGCTGAAGTTCGGCGATCTGGATGGCGACGGCAAGACCGACGTGTTCCGTTCGGACAGCAGTGGCTGGTATTTCTCCTCAGGCGGCCGCACTTCGTGGGCCCAGCTGCGGGCGGTCTCGTGTCCGGCGAACGACCTCGCACTCGCCGATTTCACCGGTGACGGCAAGGCGGACGTGTTCTCGGGCCGCTGCGGCGGCTGAGAATCAGGCGACGAGGCCGGTGACGAAGCCCAGCAGCTCACCGGCCTCGCCGACGCCGAACCCGACAGAACCCGATCGTACGAACCGGTCCGGTGTGGCAGCCGAGAACGCGTAGTAGGTCATTTTGTCCTTTGTGGAGACGGACATGGCGCCGCGTTGCCTGACGAAGTTGATCCGCGGATCCGAGCGGTCGGCCAGTTCGGCCCAACGATCGAGGTTCGCCCGGATCGAGCCTTCGACGACCGGCACGTCAGCGGGGAACACTCCGGTCCCCGCCGGCCGGATGATCACCACGACTTCGGCGGCATTCCCGGTGTACTCGTCGAAACCGACCTCGATGTAGCCCTTGTCCGGGCCGCCTTCGTGCTCCTCGAAGTAGCAGTACACCCGCTGGAGGTGCGGCCCGAACCGCACCTTCACCTCGAGGTGGGCATCGCTTTCGTCCACGCTGTCGATGGCGGGGATCACCTCGGTCACGATCACCGGCCAATGATTCCGGAATCAGCCTGATCAGACAAGGAAGGGTTCGGGTGAATGGGCGACCTCCACCCATTTTCAACTTATAGCAGGGTGGGGGTCTTGTGGCAAGACCCGGGGTGTGCCGCACAATCGCTGGCTCACACGGTGAAAGCGAGGAATCTCCATGCGAGTGCTGCTGTCCGCGATCGGGTCGCGCGGGGAGATCGAGCCGACGATGGCGCTGGCGCTGCGATTGCAGGAACTCGGCCACGAAGTGCGGATGGTCGCGCCGCCGGACTTCCGTGGCCTTGTCGGCGCGGCCGGGATTCCGTTCGTACCGGTCGGGCCGGAAGTGCGGCTCACCGCGAAGCGCATGACGCCTCAGGAAATGCGCAAGGCCGCGGACCAGAGCGTGATCGACCAGTTCGAGGTGATCTCGACGGCTGGCACGGGCTTCGATGCCGTCGTCGGCGCTGGAATGCTGCAGTTCGCGGCCCACTCGGCCGCGGAGAAGCTGGGTGTGCCGTACTTCTTCGGCACCTTTTGCGCATTGAGTTTTCCCTCACCGCACCACGCACCGCCAGCGTTCGGCAGTCTGGGCGAGTCGCGGGAAAGGACGGAAGACAACGAAACGCTCTGGGAGGCCGATCGGGTCCGGTTCAACGGGTTCTTGCCCGTACTGAATTCGTGCCGGGAATCCGCGGGACTGCCGGCGATATCCGATCTCCGTTCGCACATGTTCGGCGAACAGCCGATGCTGGCCGCCGACCCGGTTCTGGGGCCATGGCCAGACCCGGCGGACACCAGCGTTGACCAGACAGGCGCGTGGTTGCGGAAGGACCAGCGCCCGCTCGAGCCGGAATTGGCGAAATTCCTCGACGCGGGCGAGCCGCCGATCTATTTCGGCTTCGGCAGCATGTTCGTCAAACCCGAGTACAGCCGCTCAGCCATCGACGCGGCCAGGGCGCTCGGCCGACGCGCGATCGTGATGCGAGGCTGGGCAGACTTGTCCCTTGTGGACGAATCGGACGACGTCATCATCGTCGGTGAGGTCAACCACCAGGAGGTCTTCAAGCGCTCGGCAGCCGTCGTCCACCACGGTGGGGCGGGCACAACGACCACGGCGGCGCTGTCAGGAACTCCGCAGGTGATCATGCCGCAGATGTTCGACCAGTTCTACTGGGCGGAACAGGTTGAGCACCTCGGTATCGGCCGCGAGCAGTCACCGGACAAACTGGCCGAGGCGGTGGAGTTCGTCCTGCGGCCGGAGATGGTGGCCAGCGCCAAGGAGGTGTCCGCCGGAATCCGGACCGACGGCGCCATGACCGCGGCACAGCGGATCACTTCCCAGTGAATTCTCCCGTCCGACGCTCGTCCTCTGTTTGACGTTCCACCACAGCGACCATACTGTGGTTCGTAGAGTGGCACGCTGGCAAAATTTGTGCCAGATGACGGCACGAGAAGAACCAATGGATCTGCGACTACGCGGGTTGCGTGCCGTGGTGACGGGTGCGGGCAAGGGAATCGGTGCCGCAATCGCCGAGTCCCTTGCCGCCGAAGGAACGAACCTTGTCCTGGTGTCGCGAAGCCAGCCGCAGCTGGAAGACATCGCCAAGCGGTTGCGTGCCGATCACGGTGTCGAGGTTGATGTGCTCGCCGCCGATCTGTCGACAGAGGACGGTCGGCGAGAAGTTGTCAGCGCGGTCGATTCGCTGGACATCCTGGTCAACAACGCGGGCGCGATTCCTCCTGGCGGATTGCCGGACGTGAGCGAAGAAACCTGGCGGCGGGCATGGGATCTCAAGGTGTACGGCTACATTTTCCTCACTCAGAGCCTGTATCCGAAGATCGCCCAGTCGCGGCACGGTGCGGTCCTGAACATCATCGGCGTCGCCGCGGAGGAATTCCCGCCCAACTACATCGCGGGCGCCTCGGGCAACCGCCGGGCATGCCCATCCGTTCGGCGATCGAGGTGACGCCGACGGGCTGGAGTTGGGCGACTTCGTCCAGCACACGCAGGGTGGTCAGTGCGGTCGACATCCGATCACCTCACTATCGGCACAATGCCATCGATTGTGCTACATAGCGGACCATTAGAGTGAGATAGTCAGGCCGTCGTGCGCCGTTTCGAAGGCGGCTTGATCCACGTGCGCCAGCATGTCGGCGCACATGTGCGTCAGAACGATCCGCTCGCAGTTCAGGGAGTCCTTGTGGGTGAGCAGGGTGCGGTGGTTGAGGTGGAACGGGATTTCCTTGTCCCAGTAGTACGCCTCGGCGACGAGCAACCGCGCCCCAGCTGCAGCCTGCGGGATCGTGTCGGTCCACGCGGTGTCGCCGGTGTAGGCGATCACGGCACCGTCGACGTCGAGCCGGAGCGCGAGAGGCGGTGCGCCGCTGGCGTGATCGACCTCCCAAGCGGTCACGCCGACTCCCGCGACCTGAGTCGGCTCGCCAGGCGTCAGTTCGACGACCTCGACATCGAACTTCCTTTGAACACTGGCAGATCCGGGGTAGAACACCTCCATCGCCGCAAACAGCCGTTGCCTCAGCCCTGGCGGTCCGGCGACGACCAGTGGCTCAACGCGTCGACGGAACTGCCCGTCCAGAATCAGGAACGGCAACCCTCCAAAGTGGTCACCGTGCAGGTGTGAGACGAACACAGCGGCCAGTTCGTTCGGCTCGATCTCCAGGCGCTTCAGCGCAACAAGTGACGTCGCGCCACAGTCGAGCAGAACCGGTGGCCCAGAATCGCGCGCGATGTGCAGACAAGTCTGAAACCGGCCACCGCTGCCGAAAGCATCACCGGATCCCGCGAAGGTCACACGTACAGCCATCGCCCCACCCTGCCTCAGCCGCTTTCGTAACGCCACAGTTCAGGCACAGCTCGCAGGACGAGCAGCACTGTGAACGCGGCGAGTGCGCCGCCGATGCCGATCGCCCACTGAGCGCCGATCCAGGCACCTCCGAAACCGTGTACCACGTTGGCCAATTGTGGACCGCCCACCAGGACAACCGTCAGCGCGCCTTGAATCCGTCCGCGCAACGCCTCATCCGTGTACGCCTGTGCGATGGCGTTGCGAAACGTGCTCAACACGAAGTTGACGGCGCCACCCGCGACCAACGCAAGCACAGCGATCCAGAGGTGCGCGGCCAGACCGAGTATCACCACACAAGCACCCCAAGCCACTGCGGCAGAAGCCATGAGCGCTCCATGTCGTTTCGCCCGGCTGAACGTTCCGGACATGAGCCCAGCGAGAAGCACTCCGGTCGGGTACGCGGCGAACAACAGGCCGAGTTCTACGCCCCCGCCAGCAGAACCGCCGTATGTCTGCTCGGCCAACTCAGGAAAGAGCGCCACGGGCATTGCCAGAACCATCGCGGCCAAGTCGACCACGAGGATCGCGATCAGGATCCGTTCCCTGGCAAGGTAACGGACGCCTTCGCCGAGCTGGCGCGCGATGCCTCGATGACGGGGCCGGGGCATCGCCGGCAGCTTGCCCACGGCCCAGAGCACGACGAGCAACGCGACCGCATCGAGCAGATAGAGCGTGCCGAGACCGACGGCCGGGATCAACAACCCAGCGAGCAGCGGTCCGACGACCGCGCCGGTGTAGCGGGTCAGTGCGCTGAGACTGTTGGCCGCGACCAGCTGTTCGGTCGGCACAACTCGGGGCACTGCGGCGCCCATCGTTGTCATGGTGACGCCGAAGCTGAGGCCGTACAAGGCAACAAGTACGAGCAGCACCGGAACAGAGCCGAGCTCAGCGTTCAACCACAGGCCGACGTAAGCCAACCCGAGGCCAGCGTTACCGGCCAACAAAAGCCGGCGACAGTCCATTGTGTCGGCCAGCGCACCGGACCACAGCGCTGAAAGGATGAGGGCGCAAGTCGAGATCACCGCGGAAACGCCGACGGTCGCGGACGAACCGGTCAGCGTGAACAGCTGAGTCGGGACCGCGACAAGACTGAACGAGCCGCCGACCGCCGCAACCGCGGAAGCCGTCCACAGTCGACGGAAGGCGGGAATTCGCAAGGGCCGTCGGTCAATGACGTAGGAACTCAGCTTCACAGCATGACTACTTCGGCGACGACGACAGCGATGTTGTCGGGTGCGCCACCCTGGTAGGCCAGTGCGATCAGTTCCTCGGCCGATTCGTCCGGTGAATTCTCGCGCCGCAATGCGGCACGCTTCTGCTCGATCGACACGACCCGGGTCAGGCCGTCGGAACAGAGCAGGTAGCGGTCGCCGATCTTGGCCTCGTGCACGGACAGGTCAGGCTTGTCCCGGCCGGTTCCCGAAATGGACCGCGCCAGCATGGCGCGTTGCGGGTGCGACTCGGCTTCGTCCGGCGACAGCCGTCCCTCGTCAACCAGTGACTGCACCCAAGTGTGGTCGTGAGTGATCTGCAAGAGCTCGTCGTCCCGTAGGACATACGCCCGAGTGTCGCCGATATGGACCAGACCCAGCTGGGAATCCGACCACAGCATCGCGGTGAGCGTGGTGAACGCCTCGCTGCCTTGCAGGACGCGTTCGGCTTCACCGACCGCCGCCGCCAGAGCGTTGAGGAGCTCTCCGGCGGGCACCGCCCTTGTGTCCAACGGCTTCAACGCGGCTATCGCTGCGGCGCTGGCGTCCCCGCCGCCCTTGACCCCGTCGGCGACGGCGAGCAACCTGCCACTCGCGTACGCCACGTCCTCGTTGCTCGTGCGCACCGTTCCGATGTCGGTGCGAGCCGCGTAACGGATGCCCAGTTCGGTCATCGCGCTGCCCCTGCCTCTGAGGTAGTCGACGAGGAAGGTGGCAAGCCGGCCACGATTGGCCGTCTCCGCGAGGACCTCGGCCCAATACGCCTCGACTTCGGCTGCGGCGTCTTCCTCGTTGAGGCCGATCACGGTGCGGATACGTGCGAGGGGCATGCCGAGCCGGCGCAGCCAGGCGATGAACCTGGCCTGTTCGAGCTGACTGGGGTGGTAGAGGCGATACCCCGATTCCCGGTCGACGACCGCTGGCGGCAAGAGCCCTAGTTCGTCGTACAGGCGTAATGCCTTCGGAGAGAGGCGCACGGCCCGGGCGAACACCCCGATCGTCCAGAGTTCCACCGCTTCCCCCTTCGTCGTCCTGCCTATCGTGAGGCTTGCCCCTGGGGCAAGGTCCAGCATCCCCCGCGCATGGCGGTGTGGCGGTGCGCTGGGGGTCCCGCACCGCCACACCTGTCTGTGGGTGAAGTGTCAGCCTCAGCCGAAGAAGATCGAGGCCACGTCGTTGTCGAACTTCAACTCCGCCAAGTCGGTGACGTCACCGTCGACCACGAGCGACTTGCCCTTGCAGTCCTTTTCCGACCACAGCTTCATCGAGCCGGTCGCCGAGATCGACGAAGTCACGTTGGGCCGGGCGAGGTTCTGGCAGCCGTTGCCCGCAACACCTTGTGACGCGCCGTTGTCGCTGAAGTTGGCGTCGTCGAAGAGGATCGCGCTGCCGGCCTTCGGGCCATCCGGGTTGTTCGCCGGGGGCGGGGTCGTGGGGGCGGTCGTGGCGGGCACACCGGCCTTGCCGCCGGTCGGGGTCACACCGAACCACTTGCCGCCGACGCCCTGACCGAAGGTGTCGCCCGGCTTCTTGTCCTTGTTGAAGCGGTAGACCGGCCAACCACCGACCGTCAGCTGCAGCGAACCGTCATCGCGACGGACCGTTCCGACATCCTGCTTCTTGATCCCGGCGATGAAAACCTTGGTGCCGCGCTCGACCGTCACCGGCGGCCAGGTCACGGCGCACTCGCCATTGCACACCGACTTCGACGGGTTCGCGTCATCGTCGTCGAACCGGTACAGCGTCAGGCCCGCGCCGTTGACCACGACCGGGTTCAGCGCGCCCGCCTTGCTTGCCTTGAGGGCCACCCACTTACGGGCGACGTCCTTGGCCGCGGTGTTCGCCGTGCCGTCCGAGCCCTTGGCCCAGTCGCCCGTGTTCGCCTGTGCGTTGTTCGACTTCGCCGTGCCAGACAACAAAGACAGACCCTCCGAGCTGACGTCCTCCGCCTTTACGACAGGCGTGGTGCCGGTGTCGACTGATGGCGGGGCAGCACCGTTCTGGCCACCACACGCCGACAGAACCGCGACACCGACCGCCGTCAGGGCAGCAAAGGACACAACATGCTTACGCAACATGGGGTTTCACTCCAAAAGTGAGATGCGGTTCCGGCCTGTTTCCGACCCGCTCGGGGCAAGACACGGAACTCGGACCGAAGAGGTTCACACAATTTCGGAGTGTCCTGGGTCACACCTGGTTTCAGCAGTGCCTGCCACCGTTGATGCACGCGACTGCCTGCGCCATCAACGGTTCTGGCATCACCCCGATGGCCATCGCGTGGTCGGTGATCGGATCGCGTCCCTCCTCGGGGAAGGAGTCGATCGCGTAGCCGGCATCAGCCGGGATCGAGTAGGCGACCTCGATGTGCAGCTGTGGCACCGGGAACGTGCCGATCGGGCACGCCCCGGCGGCCGGGAAGATCAGATGGCCGCGGTGCAGCGTGCTGTCGGTGGCTTTGCCGTCCCAGCAGCTCGGGAAGTCGAACACCCTGATCACTTGCTGGCCCTCGGCGCAGCGTGGGTATTGCTTGGTCACGCGGTCGCGGGCGCCCGAACAGGTCCACTGCACGTGTTCGGTGTGTTCGCCGTCCTGGGAGACCGCCACCGGATTTCCGGTGATGGCACGCAGAAAACGTGGTGCGGCCACGACGTTGGACATCGGATTGCCGCGTAGCTGGACCAGCACGGAATCGGGCTGCACGATCCGGCCATGGTTGCCGTCGACGCCGCCACCGACCGTGTGCGCGTCGCCGCCAGGCTCGTCCGTCAGCCGCAGCACCGGCCAGTAATAGGTCGAACGATCGCCTGCCCGGCAGGTCGTTCCCGCCGCGGCCAGGCTTTGATCCGTGGAGAAGGCGTCAGTCGACACGTTTCCGACGTAGTCGTGGGTGTGGTGCGCCCCACCCGGCAACCCTGGTTGAACCACCACGTTGTCGGCGTTGCGATGAGCGTTCTCGTTGCGGCCGCACTGCGATTGCCAGGTTCCAGTGCTGGCGCCCGGTTGCGCGGCAGGCGCTTGCGCTCGAACCGGGACCTGCTGAATGTCCACGTAGTACGAATCGCTGGATCTGGCGTGCTCGCCGTGACCGGGACTTCTGTTGCAGGCGGCCAATGCTGTGACAGCGCACAGCACGGAAAAGAACACGAGTGGTCGCAACGACAATGACACGAAACGGATCCTCGCATACCACGGACGTGGGAAAAGGAGAACCGGCTTGGGATGGCAGGTGCTTGCCACGCCCGTAACGGCAAATCCGGTGAACCCCTTCGCGGCGAGACCCGTGTGGGGGTGGTCAACGAGCCGGGGAACCGGCGAATCCAGCATTGAACACAGGGGAGAACGTCATGCCCACGTACCACATCCAGTCCGAGGACATCCAGGAGAGCTCGGCCTGGCTCAAGCAGAACATGCAGACGTTGCTCGACGGGATGACCCAGGCCAAGGGCAAGATCGACACCCTGATCCAGGGCGGCTACAACACCCCGCAGGCGCAGGCGAAGTTCGGCCCGTACTTCGAGGAGTACAAGTCCAGTGTGGACGAGACGCTGCGCGGGATGGAGGGCATCAGCCAGTACCTCGAGCAGGTCGGCACCGCCTTCGAGGACACCGACAACCAGACGTCCAGCAGCCTCGGCCGCTGAGTGACCTTCCGATGATCCCCAAGGGGGCCGTGCCGTTGAAAAGCGCCGCACGGCCCCTGTTGGCCTTTGGAGCCTTTCGTGCGTTTCGTTCTGACCACTGTGGACAAGGTCGGCACGGTCGTCGACCACCTGCTCGACACGTCCGCCGACACCACCGTCGGCGAGCTGGCACAGGCGTTGGGCACGGGCCGGACGCCGACGTTGTTCGTCGCGGGCGCGCCGGTCGACCCGCAGCTGAACCTGCGTGACTCACCACTGCGCCAAGGCGTGGTCGTCGGTCTCGACCGGCCGGTGAGCGCGGTCTGGGTGGAGCCGCGCGGGGTCGCCGAGATCCGGTTCGTCGGCGGCCACGACGCCGGTGTGGTGATCCGGCTGGACATCGGTGACTACCTGATCGGCGCGGCGAGTACCTGCCGGATCCGGATCGCCGACCCAGGCGGACCACCGGCGCGGGCCAGACTGCGTGTTCTGCCAGACGGCCGATGCGAGCTCGTTGCCTTGACGGGCAGCGGCGTGCGGCTGGATCGGGTCGAGGTGACCGAACCGCGACCGTGGCCCGACGGCTCCGTGTTGGCCGTCGGTTCGTCGCTGCTGGAACTTGCGCGTCCACAGCCACCGGATGCCGCGCTGGCACCTTCGGAAGACCGGACGGGGTTGGACTACAACCGTCCGCCTCGGCTCCTGCCCGCGCCACGCGTCACCAAGTTCACGCTGCCTTCGCCGCCGCAGCCACCAGAGCGTCGTCCGCTGTCTTTCATCGCGGCCGCGGCGCCGCTGGTGCTGTCCGGTGCCATGTTCGCGATCACCCGTAACCCCTTGACCTTGCTGTTCGCGCTGCTGTCGCCGCTGATCCTGATCGCGGGCCAGTTGGGCGGGCGCAGGGAGAGCCGCTTGGCATATCGCAAGCGGGTGACCGAGTTCGAGGAGAAGAAGGCCCGGATCTCCGCGGACGCACAGGAGGCGCTGGCATTGGAGCGCGCCGCTCGCCGGACCAACTTCCCCGATCCGGCAACGGTTCTGCTGACCGCGGTCGGCCCACGCCGTCGCCTGTGGGAACGCCGTCGTGCCGACCCGGACTATTTGGACCTGCGGGCGGGCACGGCCGATCTGCCGTCCGAGGTCGTCCTCACCGATCCGGCACAGGACGAGCACCGTCGTGAGATCCGATGGACCGCGCTGGACGTACCGGTCACGGTTCCGCTGCGCGAGCACGGTGTGCTGGGTGTCGCTGGAGGTGGCGTTGCGCGGACCGTTGCCCGTTGGCTGCTTGCCCAGGCGGCAGTCCTGCACAGCCCGGAAGATCTGCAAATCTACGTTCTCGCTGGTACAGGGCAGAACTGGGAGTGGACGCGTTGGCTGCCGCACGTGGCACCACGCAACGGACAGGACACCGTCTGCACTATCGGCGTGGACGCGCAAACGCTCGCTAGACGTGTCGCCGAACTTGTAGCGATCATCTCCGCGCGGGCGGGCAAGCCTGCCGAGCGGGATGTGCTGGTGGTTCTGGACGGCGCCCGCAGGCTGCGGTCGTTGCCCGGTATCACGCAGATTCTGCGGGACGGTCCGGCGGTCGGTGTCTATGCGATCTGTGTGGACGACGAGGAACGGCTGCTGCCCGAGGAATGCCAGGCGGTCATCACTGAACAGGGCGACGGTTCGCTGCGCGTGTCTCGTACCCGCTCCGAGCCGGTAGGTCAGGTGCGGCCGGATCTCGTGTCCCGCGAGTGGTGCCGCACGGTGTCGCGGGCCCTCGCCCCGGTGCGTGACACCGGGAGCAGCGGGGACGGCGGCGGCTTGCCGGACGCGAGCAGGCTGCTCGACGTGCTGGCATTGGATCCGCCGACACCCGATGCGGTCGCCGCGCGCTGGGCGACCGGAGGTCGGACAACGGTCGCAGTGGTCGGCGAGTCGCTGGATGGCCCGTTCTCGTTGGACCTCAAGCAAGACGGCCCGCATGGCTTGGTCGCGGGCACAACCGGGTCGGGCAAGTCCGAGCTGCTCCAGACACTGGTGGCGTCGTTGGCAGTGGCCAACCGGCCGGACGCGATGACGTTCGTGCTGGTGGACTACAAGGGCGGCAGTGCTTTCAAGGACTGCGTGTCGCTGCCGCACACCGTGGGCATGGTCACCGACCTCGACACGCACCTGGTCAGCCGGGCGCTCACGTCGTTGTCCGCGGAGTTGAAGCGGCGCGAGCACATTCTGGCCGATGCGGGCGCCAAGGACATTGACGATTATGTCCTGTTGTTGGACCGAAGAACTGCTGACGGGGCCGAGCTTCCGGAGCTGCCGCCGATGCCTCGGTTGCTGATCGTGATCGACGAGTTCGCGTCCATGGTCCGTGACCTGCCGGACTTCGTCACTGGTCTGGTCAATATCGCGCAGCGTGGCCGTTCGCTCGGCATTCACCTGGTTTTGGCGACGCAACGGCCGGGCGGTGTGGTGTCGCCGGAGATCCGCGCCAACACGAACCTGCGGATCGCGTTGCGGGTGACCGACTCCAGTGAAAGTCAGGACGTGCTTAACGCGCCGGACGCGGCCGCGATCGCGAAGTCGACGCCGGGCCGCGCGTACGTGCGATTGGCGCAGTCCTCGCTCGTGCCGTTCCAAGCCGGACGGGTCGGCGGGTTCCGCCCCGGCGCCCGCACCACAGAACGGCCCGCGCCTTGGCTCATGCCCTTGACGTGGAACGACATGGCACGCCCAGCGCCGCAACGACCGGGCGGAGCGCAGCCGGACGGCGAAGTGACCGATCTGGCCGTGCTGGTGCAAGCGATCCGTGGCGCATCCTCCCGATTGGGTCTGCCGCCGCAGCACAGCCCGTGGCTGCCCGCGCTGCCCACACAGATCACAGTGGACTCGCTGCCTGCGGTACCGACGACCGGGTACTTGCCTCCCGTGCCGTACGGCATCGTTGACCTGCCCGAGCAGCAAAGGCAGGAGCCGTTGGTCCTCGATCTGGCCACTTTGGGCCACCTGCACATTGTCGGTGCGGCTCGCAGCGGCCGTTCGCAGGCGCTGCGTACCCTCGCCGGTGCGGTGGCCCGTACGCTTTCCCCGGACGACGTGCACATGTACGGAATCGACTGCGGTAACGGCGCTTTGCTTGCTTTGTCCGCGTTTCCGCACTGTGGCGCGATCGTGCAGCGCACCGAGGCAGAGCGCCTGACGCGCCTGATCACGCGGTTGAAGACGGAAATGGCCAGGCGCCAGCAGTTGCTGGCCTCGAGCGGATCCGCGAACCTCGTCGAATATCGCAAGACTCACCCGGATGCGCGCACGCCGCACATTCTGCTGCTGGTCGATCGGTGGGAGGTCTTCGACAAGACGTTCGCCGACCACGACGGCGGAGCGTTGATGGCCGGAGTGCTCGCGTTGATGAGCGAAGGTGCGAGCGTCGGTATCCATCTTGTGTTGGCAGGAGACCGTGCGTTGTTCTCCACGCGGGTCTCGTCCACGACAGAGGACAAGCTGGTGTTGCGTCTCAACGAGCGGTCGGACTACAGCGTGATCGGCGTCAACCACCGCAACCTGCCTGACGAGATCCTGCCTGGCCGGGCGCTGCGGGCCACCGATACCGCGGAGGCTCAGATCGCCCTGCTCGGCCCGGACCCGTCCGGCCAGGCCCAAGCCCGTGCATTGGCTGCGATCGCCGTCAGCTGCCCGACTGGGACCGATCGTCCGTTCCGAGTGGACGTGCTGCCGGACGAACTGAGCCTTGCGGACGCCAAACAGTTCCCTCGTCCGACAGGATCGTTGTGGACACTCGTTGGTGTCGGCGGTGACGAGCTGGCGGCTCTTGGGCCGGACCTGAGCGTCAACCCGACGTTCATCATCGGCGGTGCGGCGCGTTCTGGCCGGAGCACAGTGTTGTTGACGATGGTGTGGTCCTTGTTGGACGCAGGCACTCCTGTGGTGATCGCTGCTCCTCGTCGCTCACCGCTGCGAGAGCTGGCTGGCGCTCCGGGTGTGCTGGACGTGGCGACGGGCACGGACTTCACCACTGCCCAATTGATCACAGCCCTTGATCAGGCCTCGGGACCTGCCGTCGTGGTGATCGACGATGCGGAGTTGCTGCTCAAGTGCGACGCCGGCAGCGAACTCGGTGTGATCGCACGCAGTGGTGCCGAGCAGGGACGTGGGTTGATCATGGCAGGCACGACCGAAGGGCTGGTTGCCGGCTTCGGCGGGTGGCATGTGGACGCCCGGCGCAACCGGCAGGGAGCGTTGATCGGGCCGCAGTCGTTGGGTGACGCGGAGTTGCTGGGTGCCAAGCTGTCGCGTGGTCAACTGGGTCCGGCGCGGCCTGGCCGGATCTTGTTGCACCTTGGCGACGGCGTGATTCGCGCCGCTCAAGTACCGCTGACCGAAGCCGGAGCCTTGGCGGCTGCCTGAAGCACGAACATGCCCCCAAAGCGGCTCCAAAGGCCACTTTGGGGGCATGGGTCAGTCAGGAAAGAACCAGGGTGCCGGTGATCGTGTCGAAGAGCTCGAACAAGCCGTCCGCCTCGGCGATGTTCGGGCTTGTCCCGGTCACCACGAGCACCTGACTGGAGCTCGGCACTTTCACGACTGTGTGCATGACGGCACATCGCATGGTCAGTCCGTCCATGGTCACGTCCTGGATTCCGTGCACCCGTCCGGCTGTGCCGATGCCCTGGAGCTGGGCTGTGGTCACCCTGCTCCAGGTGTCCACACCAGACTCGGGGTCGGCCGCCATCAGTGCGCGCAGGATGTCGCCACCGCTTGGCGGAGTGACAACCGACACGACGACTGTCGCGACGAGTGGACCGTCTTCGTAGAGCTCGAATGTGCCGCCTGCGTGCAGGGCGCCCGAGCGGCGGGCATGCCGGACTGCCCGGCGCACTGATTCGGTGAACTGGCCGATGATCTGGTCGTCGATACCAGCCTGGGTGTATTGGTCCCACACCTGCCCCGCGACGGTGTTCTCGCTGGTTTCGTCCGCAATGGACAGGTCGTACCAGTGGTCTGGCAGGGTCATCTGGAATGTCGTGCTCATTGGCCATTCTCGCCTTCGGTGAGAGCGTTCACGGTCTGTTCATCGGTTTGCTGGAAGGCGTCCGCGACGGCACGGCTTGCGTCGCGTAGGCCGTCGAGGTCGCGGCCCAGCACGTATCTGCCGTCGCCCCATGCTTTCTCGAAGTCCCATGCCGCGGTCTCCAACTTCTGGTCCGCCAGTGCCTCGACCACGTCGCCCATCGACTTCACCAGGTCGCTGCCCATCAGATCCTTGGTCCGCTGCAACAGATCGGCTACTCGCCGCAGCTCGTCCGCCGGTATCTCAATCAGGCTCATGACGCATGCACGGATGGTGAACCGATCCGGTTCGAAACACGTGTCTGCCGCGATTCCTAGTCACCGCAGGGGAGGAGTGGACGTCATGACACGTCCCGCATCAGGCGAATGGGCGCCGCTCGATCTCGACGAGGACCCGGTACCCGGCGATCCGGCCGCGCTCACCCAGTTGCGTACGGCCTACCAGGACCTTGCCTCGACCACCCGCGAGGCGTTCCAGCTGCTCACGTCGGGCAGCAGCATCGAAGGCGGCCAAGGCAAAGCCATGGTGGCCTACCGGGAGTTGCTCGGCGAAGTCCCACGGCGACTGGACGTGATGGCCAACTCCTATGGCCAGGCCGCGGAGGCGTACGCGCGTTACCAGCCTGCGCTTGAAGAGGCGCAGTCGATGTCGCTGAATGCTTTGAACCAAGCGCGTCAGGCGTCGCAGGACAAGGCTGCCGCGACGGCATCCGCCGCTGTGGCGCAGGCCGCGTTGGCCGCGGCAACCGGTGACGCGGCGACTCTGGCACAAGACGACGTGACTGCGGCCGAAGGCAAGGGATCCGCCGCTCAGCAGGAACTGGATCAGGCGAAGTCGTTGCTGAACCAGGCGATCGCGATGCGGGACCAGGCGGCGGCGTCTGCTCGGGACGTGTTGGACAGCCTGGCCGACGACGCGCCACAACGGTCGATCTGGGAGAAGATCGGCGACGCGTTCCGGGACTTCTTCGAGTTCCTGATCAGCACGGTGACCGAGTGGATCGTCACGATCCTCGACGTACTGGCCACATTGGCCTCGTTCATCTTCCCGCCGCTGGGCATGGCGATCGGCCTGCTCGCGTCGGGGATCGAGATCGCCTCCGCCGCGCTGAAGGGCGACATGGCAGCGCTCGGCATCGCGCTCGCAGGTCTGGCGCTGGGGTTCATCCCTGGCGGCAAACTGATGAAGCACGCCATCAAGCTCGGCAAAGGCCTCGGTGGTTCGGTCAAGTCCGGGATCGGCAACGCGATCAGCTCGGTGGGTGGCGGAGCGGGCCGCAACATCGGTGGCAAGATTCCGCCACCGAAGGCCGTCCAACCACCGCCCGTCAACAAAGGCATCCGTGGCGCGAATGTGCCGGCCAGGGCGAACTCTCAGCCGAAGAAGGACGTCAAGGCCATCATCGATCCGATCGAGGTGGCGACCGGACGGATGGTGGCCCCGCAGACCGATCTGGAGCTGGCCGGTTCGCTGCCGTTGGTGTTCACGCGTACGCACCTGTCGTCGTACCGGATCGGCCGATGGTTCGGTCCATCTTGGTCGTCCACATTGGATCAGCGGATCGAGGTGGACGAGCAGGGCGTCTCGTTCGCGGCCGAAGACGCGACGATGCTGGACTACCCGGATCCCGGCGACGGCGTGGTTTTCCCGCACGAGGGCCCGCGGTGGCCGCTCACCCGTACCGACGACGGCGGCTACGCCATCATGGTCCCGGAAGACGAACGACTCCTCTACTTCGCGCCGAGTGACCACAGTGCACACCCGATCAGCGCCGTGTTGAGCGGCTCGGGTGACCGGATCGACTTCCGGTACGACGAAGACGGCACGATCACTGGCATCTCGCACACCGGTGGATACGAACTGACGGTAGGCACTCACGAGGGTCTGGTCACCGATCTGCGCTTGGCGGACGGCACCCTCGTGGCCGAATACCGGTACGAAGGCGACAAGCTGGTCGAGGTCGTGACGCCCGAAGGCGAACCACTGCGGTTCTCATACGACGACGCAGGACGGATCGTGCGATGGGAAGACCGCAATGGCATGTGGTACGAGTACGTCTACGACTCGCAGGACAGGTGTGTAGAGACCCGTGGAGCAGGCGGTTACCTCAGCGCCACGTTCGAGTACACGGACCTTGTCACCCGAGTGACGGACTCGTTGGGCCACACCAAGACGTTCCACATGAACGACGCGTTCCAAGTCGTGCGCGAGATCGACCCGCTCGGCGGCGTGATCGAGTGCGAGTGGGACCGTTACGACAGGCTGCTTACCCGTACGGATCAACTCGGCAACACCACGCGGTATGTCTACGACGAAGAGGGCAACCTGCTCACAGTGACCGCGCCCGACGGCACGGAAACGCTGACGGAGTACTTGAGCCCAACTCGTCCCACACGCAGGATCGAGCCGGACGGCGCCGAATGGCGTTACGACTATGACTCCCGCTGGAATCTGATCGCGGCGACTGATCCGACAGGGGCACGCACGACCTTCACGCACGACGAAGCGGGCCGTCCGATTACGGTCACGGACGCGATAGGTGCGGTGACCCAAATCGAATACAACCCCGCGGGCCTTCCCGTCCAGATCACCGACCCTCTCGGCGCCAGAAATGCTTATACCTACGACGCCTTTGGTCGTATTGCAACGGTTACCAGCCCGCTTGGGGAAGTCACAAGGTTGTCCTGGGCTGAGAATGGGGAGATCGCCAAGATCGTCGAGCCGGACGGCAGCGTGCGGCGATGGACCTTCGACGGTGAGGGAAACCTGCGGGAGAGCGTCGATGCGCAAGGCGAAGTGACACGGGCCGAGATCGGGCACTTCGACCTTCCAGTCGCCGAGATCGCGCCGCAGACGGGCCGTACCGAGTACGCGTACGACACCGAGTTGCGGCTGACCTCCGTGACGAACGCACGTGGCGAGACCTGGCGATACGAGTACGACGCCGCAGGCAACCTGGTACGCGAGATCGACTTCGGCAACCGCGAGCTCCGGTACACAGTGGACT
Source organism: Kibdelosporangium aridum (assembly GCF_900176515.1). GTDB lineage: Bacteria > Actinomycetota > Actinomycetes > Mycobacteriales > Pseudonocardiaceae > Kibdelosporangium > Kibdelosporangium aridum. The sequence goes on along the minus strand of NZ_FWXV01000002.1, from coordinate 23,787 downwards.
CGGCGGGCCGAATGGTGGAGCGGACCAACGCGTCCGGCCAGACCGTGCAGATCGCGTGGGACGAAAACGGCAGGCTGGCGCAGGTCGGTGACACCACGTATTCCTACGACGCGGCAGGTCGGCTGGTCCGGGCGGTCAGTCCACACGCCGACCTCGCGATGACCTACGACGCGTTGGGCCGGGTACTCAGCGAAACGGTCAACGGCCGCACAGTCACCAACGGCTACGACCTGGCGGGACGGCGCATCCGTCGCCGCACGCCGTCCGGAGCGGAAAGCGGCTGGACGTACAACGAAGCCGGTCAGCCGACGGCTCTGCACGTAGCCGGGCGGATCATCAAGTTCGGTTACGACGTGGCTGGCAGGGAGATCGGCCGCTCGGTGGGCGGCCTGCGCGTCGCCCAGAGGTGGGACGCGGGCGGCCGGATCAGCAGCCAGATGGTGTTCAACGGCTCGCCGGGTGCCCTCCAGAGCAGGAAGTACACCTACCGCGAGGACGGCACGCTCACCTCGGTCGACGACCTGCTGCGAGGCGTGCGTCAGTACGAAGTGGATGGTCCTGGCCGCGTTACCGGCGTATTCGGCGAGAACTGGACCGAGCGCTACTCCTATGACGAGGCGGGCACGCTGGTGAACGACACCAGTGATCGTGACTACGACGCGGACGGCAGGTTGGTGCAGCGCCGTGAAGGCCAGCGGGTGTGGCGCTACAAGTGGGACGGTCTCGACCGGCTGATCGCTGTCATCACACCGGAACGTGAACATTGGCAGTACCACTACGACGGGCTGGGCAGGCGGATCGCGAAGCAGCGCGTGACCATGGACGGCGTCGAGATCATCGAGCGGATCGAGTTCGCGTGGGACGGCACCGAAATCGTTGAGGAATCGGCGAACGGCACGGTCACCGTCTGGGATTGGCAGCCGGGCGCGTACCAACCGATCAGCCAGGTCGAGCGGTCCGGTGACCAGGAGTGGACCGATGCCCGGTTCCGTGCGATCGTCACCGACCTCGTCGGTATGCCGACCGAACTGGTGGACGAGCACGGCCACATCAGGTGGACTGCGAACAACACGTTGTGGGGCAACGGGATCGATACCGTCGATGGGACGCCGTTGCGATTTCCCGGACAGTACCACGACGAGGAGACCGGTCTGTACTACAACTTCCACCGGTACTACGACCCGGCGATCGGCCGGTACGTCTCCAACGACCCGCTCGGTCTCGCGCCAGCCCTGGACCCGCATGGTTACGTGCTCAACCCGACGGCGTTGATCGACCCGCTCGGTCTCGCGCCCTGTGGCACGGACAAGTTCCGCGGCATGAAAACGGACGTCAACCTGCGCCCCGACGGAACGATCACCTCGGTCAAGGTCAAGGGCAGGCCGCCGACCAACGTACGCGGCAAGCAGGGCGACCACGGCACCCCGTTCGTGTCGATGACGCACATGGGCGAGAACGCGGTCAAGAACAAGACTCCCGCGCAGGCGATCCTGGCGCAGCGCGACTTGCTGACCCGCCTTCAGCAGTACCCAGGTTTCACCAAGCCGCCGCAGAACATGCGCGGGGAGTTCGACCGGGTCGCCGATGAGATCAACAACGACATCGACAACGTGGTGAGATCGGGCAACGTCAGCCCCAATGACGTGGCGCGGATCAACAACCGCCTGCTTGACCTGCGCAACAACTTCAACTTCACCGCGGTGGGCAACAAGACCAGCACCGGCGGGCACAACGAGGCGGGCATCGCCGGTGCGTTGCAGCAAGGCGAAACGATCCTGGGCAGTGGCAAGAACCTGCCAGCGAACCATGGTCTGCTGGACAAGCCGTGGGCCATGTTCGACGCCAAGGGGATGGGCAACAAGCTGAACACCGACGTGCTCCGCCAGCACATGATGTCGATGCAGGACGCCTATCCCAAGCTGTTCGGGCCGGGCGGTCAGTTCAGCCGCAGCGACCTCATCGACCAGCTGGAACGCACCAACCAGGTGCCCGCCAACATGATCAAGGAACTGCGCGACGACCCCGTGCCGGGCAGTCCCCAGCTCGGCGACAAGCGGCCGGGCGACGCCGAGGGCTCGATCGCCGACGGTGTGAAGCGCCGTCGCCGAGCCGACTGAACCAGGTCGGGCCGAGATCCGTGTCGGGCGGGAACCTTCGTCCCACCAGTGATCGAGGTCGTCATGTTTTCTCGGGTACTCGCCGCGTTCGTCCTGCTCCTGCTGGTCTTCGCGCCCGCGTCGGCGCTGGCCGCCCAGGACCCGGTGCCGTACTACGTGGTGCCGGGCAAGCCGGGGCAGCCCAGCGACAGGAACCTCTTCGACGTGGCCGGTACGACACTGGGCGACCCGAACCGCTGGCCGGAGATCTTCGAGCTGAACGTCGGGCGGGTGCAGCCGGACGGCAGCACTCTCGGCAACCCGGGTGAACTGCGGTCTGGCTGGACGCTGGTGCTACCCAAGGACGCCCGGTCCGGCGAGATCCGGATCGGGCCACCGCCCACGGCACGGCCACCCCAACCGAGGGTGGCCGCACCTGTTGCCGTGCCACAGGAGACAGTCTTCGGCCTGACTCCGGCGCTCGCGTTGGCAATCGGCGGCGGAGTGCTGCTTCCTGCGATCGTCATCGTCACCGTGCTACTGGTCCGCGGACGCCGTAGGCCGGTGCGTAAACCTGTTGTCGTAGAGCCGAACAGTCAACTGCCAGCGGTGCTTGACCGGGCGTTACGGCACATCGCTGCGGCAGGTAGCCCCTTGCCGCCGATGTACGCGGCTGTCGTAGGCCCCGATCGCTTGTCACTCCGGCTGACTCCGCCGCTCGCTCCGGCGCCGCATCCCTGGCGTGTCAAGGAAGACGGCGCGGTGTGGGAGGCGCCGATCTGGCAACTGGACGCGAGCACACCGGACGGTCCAACTCCGTTTCCCTTGCTGGCCAGCGTAGGCACGATCGGTGGCGAACAGACATCGGTGAACCTCGGTCGTGCTCCGGGAATCGTGGCGATAACCGGCCGACCTGAAGACGTTGACAGAGCCGCCATGGCTGTGCTGAAACAGATCGCGACGAACCCAGGCGCGGCCGGGATCGCCATAACCATCATCGGTCCGCCGCCGAGCGTGCAACTTCCACCCGGACGTGTCCACGTGGCACGGACGATCAGTGAAGTCATTGGCGCGTCTGGCATGCCTGTTCCCGATGTGACGGGAATGCTGTCCATCTGGGGTGGCCCGGGTGGAATCGCGGACTCGGTGGGCGGGCAGCTCATCGTTGTCACGAGCCCGCTTACGCCACCGGATCTGCAGTTGCTGGCCGAGTTCGCGGTGCGGTCGGGCAACTCGGGTGCTGTGCTCGTCGCCGGGGATTTTCCGGCTGCGGCATGGCGGTTCGAGGCTGGTCCGGACGGCGCTGTCGACATCGGTGTGCTCGGCCTGCGACTGGATTCCGCCGAGTTGGCGACGAGTGTGAACCAGCCGGGTGCCTGATCCGTGTCAGGCGGGACGTGCGACCCGGAAGGAAGGCCAATGTGGACGAAGACGTGGCTGAGCGGCCTGGCGCTCGCAGGCATCGCCGTACTCGCGGGGTGTGGCCAGCAGACCACCGGCGTGCCACTGGCCAGTGACGCCGCCGCGCTGGAAGAGACGCTCGGTCAGCGCAGTGACGAGGGCGGTTACTGGCCGAAGTCGGTGCAGCTGGGCCAAAACCTGACACTCGGTGCGGTCGTGCTCGACGGCCGCGGATTCACGCTCTACCGGTTCGACAAGGACTCCGACTCGCCGCCGAAGTCCACATGCGAGGGTGCGTGCGCCCGGCAGTGGCCACCGGTGCTGGCGAACGAGAAGATCACGTTTGAGAACCTGAGCCCGTCGGAGATCGGCGTGCTCGACCGCAGGGACGGCACGCAGCAGGTGACCATCGGTGGCCGTCCGGTTTACCGCTACGTCAAGGACATCGTGCCCGGCCAGACCAACGGCCAAGGGGCAGGCAGAACGTGGTTCGCCGTCGCGCCGGACGGCTCGAAAGCCGGGCAGAAAGCCAAGAGCGGCAACTGATCGCCACCCGGCATGCCGTGAGCGGCGTCACGTATCCAGTGCCATTGGCGGTGATCCGAACAGGGCACCGCATCCGTGTCAATGAGGGGAACTCCCGGGCATCGGGAGTCGTGGAGGTGTAACGGATGACTCGTCATCGGCAGGTCGCCGACGAGGCGTTGATCCGGACGTTGTTCGCAGAGCACGGCCGCGCCATGCTCGCCTACGCGACCAGGCTGACCGGCGAACGCGCGGCGGCCGAGGACGTCGTGCAGGAGGCGTTGATCAAGGCGTGGCGCAACCCGGACGTCCTGGTCAACGGCAAGGGTTCGGTGCGGGGCTGGTTGCTCACGGTCGTGCGCAACATCATCACCGACAAGGTGCGAGCCCGTAACGCCCGGCCGAAAGAGGTGGCCGAGTCGCCGACCGCCGTGCCGATCGAGCGTGATCACGCCGACAAGGTGGTCAGCTCCATGGTCGTGCTCGACGCCCTCGAGAAGTTGCCGGACGTGCACCGATCCGTGCTCGTGGAGATCTACGTGCGGGGACAGAACATCAACGAGACCGCGGAAACCCTCGGCATCCCGCCGGGCACAGTGAAGTCGCGTTCGCACTACGCGTTGCGTGCGTTACGCGACATGTTCTCCGCGCGCGAGACAGGGATGGAAGGAGTGGCCTGAGACATGTCCGAGCAACATGTGGACATCGACGCCTACGTCGCTGGTCTGCTGGCGCCGAACCAGGCCGCCGGAGTCGAGAAGCACATCGACGGCTGCGAGGTGTGCCGGATGGACAGTGTTTCGCTGCGGGAAATGCAGGAGTTCCTAGGCGAAGTGCCGCCGGAAGCGATGCTGGAGGGCTACCCGGACGACGCGGACCTGGTCCTGCAGCGGACTTTGCGTCAGGTGAGAACGGAGAAGACAGCGGCACGACGCCGCTCCCGATTTCTCACCGCGGCAGCCGCTGTCGTCGCCGCGGCGGCGTTGGTGACCGGTGGCGTCCTCGTCGGCCAGTCGACGACGAGCCAACCGCAACAGGTCGCCATCCCGACGACGACACAACCCCAGGGTGTCCGATTCGCCAATTCGACCGACAGCACAACCGGTGCGCGACTTGTCGTCCGGGTCACCCCGGCCGCGGGCTGGGCACGGGTGAACGCGGCGGTCAGTGGGATTCCCGCCGGGGAACAGTGCCGGCTGATCGTGGTCGGCAAGGACGGCACCCGTGAATCAGCAGGCAGTTGGGTGGTCCCGAACAACGAAGCCGGGGGAACGACCCTGGACGGCTCTGCATTGATCCCCGCGCAGGACATCACCTCTGTGCTGGTTGAGACCACGGACGGAAAGCGGTATGTCACCACGAACATCTAGCTTCGGGTAGCCCAACGGGGGCGCCAACAACACCCGGAAATACACATGATTCACCCCAACATCGGCTGGGGTTACGACACCATGTGACCCTATGTTAAGCACGTGACTGCCGTGCGGTACGTGTTCGCGCTGGTGTTGGTGCTGCTGCCGCTGGGAATCGGCGCTGTCATCTACACGCCGGATGACCTGCGTCTTGTCGAGTTTTCGCGGGAAGTCGATCCACAAGAGGCGGCCATCCGGGTGAACGCGCCTCGTGAGGCGGAAGTTTCGGTCCTGCTGCGCTCGACTGTGCGAGGCGTGGAGGTCACTGCGGACTACGTGATCGATGTGTTTCGTCGGGACCCGTTGATCGACGCCGTGCGGACAGGTGTGGTGGACGGGAAGGCGGTGGCCTGCTCGATCGCGGGCGCCCCGGAAACCGGCGTGTTCTCTCCTCCCACCGTCGAGTTCGGCCGGGACGACCTGCGGGCGAAGGTACTGGTCTCCGGCACACTGACGCTGTCCGATACGGACGGCTACATCGAACGCCCGTCGTCCTACCACAGCGGGCAGGTGTGGGAACGGACATTGCGGGTTCGTACCGAGGGCGTCAGCGTCGTTGAGCTGCACAGCGACGAAGGTCCAGCACTGATGGGTCCAGATCGGATCGAGTTCACCGGCCCGATCAACCGGTACATCTACGTCAGTGTCGAATCGGGCAGTACGCAGTGGACAGGCTGGTCACTGAGCCAGGGGCCTGCCCTGTGGCACATCGCTATGGGCGTGCCGTGGTTGCTGGTGTTGTTCCTTGGTTACCGCTCCAGGCACAGGGTGCGCGGACCGTTGCGCGCAGGCGCGATCGCTTACGTCTTCAGCATTCCGCCGTTGGGGGCCATGCTGTTGTGGATCCCCAGCACGGCCGGTGTCATCCTGTCGGGCATCTTCATGGTGGCTCCCGTTCTCACCTTGATCTGGTGTCGTGCCGTGCGAGGTGTGGAACCGCTTGGCAGACAGGTGCAGTGGCTGGCCTTTGGTGCTCTTGTCCTGGCAGTAGGGACGGCTGCTGCCTTGTTGCCTGCTGGGAGTGCGTTGACCTTGATCGGCGGCGGTGCGGCCGCAGGAGCCAGCCTCGCTGCGGCCGCGTGGATCGCAGGTCGTCGAAGCTGGGCGGCGATTGCGGCACTGATCGGTGTGACTCTGGTGTGTGGCGCGCCGTTGGTCGACTTCCTCGTTGAACAATCGGCGCTGCCTTACGGCGGATTCGCGCTGCTGACTCTCGGCCTGCTCGCGGCTCCGGTGGCAATCGGCCTTGCCGCGGCAATCGGCGCGCGACGCAAGGCATTGGGTTACACCATCGCGGTTGTTGTGTCCGCTGTGTTGTTCTTGCCCGCCGCGGCTTTGGTCGTGGACGCCGTCGACACTGTGGTGCGGGACTATCCGCGGCGGGTCACGCTCGCCTTCGCGACCGACGCGGCGGCGATCTTGGTCGCGGCGTTGGTGACCTTGTTGATCGTGCTGATAATCCGCTTGTCCACGGACGCGCACGCGTACGCCGACCCGATCATCCGGATGGCGATGTTCGTGATCGTGGTGATCGCCGTGATCCCCAATTCGGTTTCCACGCTCGGCCAAGTACTCGCGTTGCTGTCGTTGACGTTCACGTTGATCTGGCTGGTCCCGGCCAACCGTGCGGACCGTGCGGCCAGGCTCGCCGCGATCGGTCGGCGGACCCACGTCCGGCTGGTGCGCCTGGAGATCTGGCAGCGGCTGGTCGACCAGGTCGCCCGCGAGACGCACCGAACAGGCATCGCACGGGCAGCAGCGGGCGAGGTGCCGTTGAGCACCTTGTACGGAACATGGTCCGCGTCCGTCCAACCGGCCAGGGCCGGGATCAACCTGCACGAGGCGGCGCTGGGTTCCGGTGGCGGCTTCTCCCCGAGAGCGAACCTGCTGGCCGGCGTGGGAGCGGCCGCGGCGCTCGCTTTGCCGATCATGGCCTACGAAGCGTCCCTGATCTTCTTCAGCCCAGGAACCGACCTCAGTGGACAGTCGACGCTGGAGCTGTTGGGAGACGGTAGGTCCGTGCTGCGCTGGGTGGTCTACGGCGCATTGTTCGGGTTGTTCTACCCGGCCCTGCGCGGTGACCGTCCGATCGCCAAGGCCAGCGCGCTGTTGGTGGCGCTGTTGGTTCCGGAGTTGCTCGCGATAGTGCTCACGCCCGCCGCGTCGGCCGAACAGATCGCGTTCGCGGTAGCGATCCGTGCCGGCCAGATCACGGTGTTGTGTATCGGCCTTGGACTGTTCTGGGAGTGGCGGCTGAGTCGCTCGGCAGGTCTGCGCTGGGGCCAGCTGCGTGACTTCCGCAAGGCAGGCGCGTTGGTCACGCCGGTGACGACCCTGGTGGTGGCCGCCGCGACCACAGTGGTGACAGCGCTCGCAGGCGCTGCGGTCGCGGCTATCTTGCAAGGCCCCGCGGGCATTTCTGGTGTCGGTGAGCCGATAGGCGCGTCGACACCACGGTGATCAGAGGTCAGTACATGACCAAACCAGCGGACACATTGATGTCCTCACCTGTGATGCCAGCGGCACCGTCGCCGGCAAGGACGGCGGTCACCTCGGTGACGTCGTGCGGCCGCACCAGACGACCCAATGGTGATCCGGATCGCTCGTGAATAAGTACGTCCGTTTTGCTCAGTGTCGATGTCCACTGTGGAGTGCAATTGCCCGGCAGGCAGAAGATCACCGCATCAATGCGGAATCATGCATTTCTGTCCCGAGATCAATTGCTGTCGGTAGTCGAAGTCCGTGCTCCTATGCATCTATCGGGGGCACATTGGACACGACTGTTCGAATAGGTAAGACCGGCGGTAACAGTTGCGGTGCGGGGTAATCTTGATTGCAGCGTGAGTGGTGTTCGTGGCGGGAGATGCTGCAATGGCGTCAACAGAGAACATAGTGGCCCACGGTGACCCGCCCCGACCGGCGCCGCGAGTCTTCATCTCCTACTCCCACGAGAGCGAGCAGCACAAGTCGGATGTCCGGCAGTTCTGCGCGTTGCTGCGTGAACACGGCATCGACGCCGTACTGGACTACTTCGACAACGACCAGCGGCACGACTGGTACGCGTGGATGATCAAACACATCACGGAGTCCGACTTCACCATTGTCATCGCATCCCCGCGCTACGCGAGCGTCGCGGACGGAGCCGGTCCAGCGACTGAGAGCAGAGGAGTCCACAGTGAATCCGCATTATTGCGGGATCTTCTTTATCGCGATCGTGAGCAGTGGATCCGCAAGACGCTCCCGGTGATACTCCCCGGCGGGTCGCGTGACGATATCCCGCATTTTCTTCAGCCTTATTGCGCGGATCACTACCAGGTCAGCGAGCTGACCGAAGCCGGGATCGAGGATCTGCTCCGGGTCCTGACTGGACAACCGCGTTACGTGCCGTCGGAGCTCGGCGACGTTCCGGCGTTGCCGCCAATCGACTCCACGCTGCCCTCGGCCGCCGCCGCGCCGATGTCGAACCTGCCTCTCGACAACCGTGCTTTCACCGGCCGCGCCCAGGAAGTCGCCCGGCTCGTGGACATCGTCACGACCGCTGCGGACGGCGACGTACTCGGAGCGACAATCCTGTCGATCGACGGAATGCCCGGCGTCGGCAAGACGACATTCGCCGTGCACGTCGCTCACCACCTGGCCAGCCGGTTCCCCGACGGCCAGTTTTTCCTCGACCTGCACGGGCACACTCCCGGCAAGGCGCCCGTCGAACCGGCCGACGCCCTGCTCACTCTGCTGTTGACGATCGGCATCGCGGTCGAACAGATTCCGGCAACCCTCGACGAACGATCCCGGCTTTGGCGGGAAAAGCTCGCGGGCAAGAGGGTGCTCCTGCTGCTCGACGACGCCCTCAGGCCGGAACAGGTGCGTCCGTTGCTCCCTGGTTGCCCAGGCAGCCTTCTCCTCGTCACCAGCCGCCGCCGGATGGAAGCGCTCGAGGACGTCCAGCCACTGTCGTTGGAAGTCCTGGTTCCCGACGACGCCGTGGCGATGCTCCACCGTGTTGCCCGCGTCACCCCTGACCCCAGCGAAGCCACGGCAGCCGCCGAACTCGTGCGGCTTTGCGGATACCTGCCGCTGGCCATCGCGCTCACCGCCGGTCGATGGCGAAGCCACCCGACCTGGACGGTGCGGCACCTGGCTGAGGAACTCGCGCGTTCACGCAACCGGCCGCGCGCCATCCGGGCGGGGAACCAGACGGTGGCCGCCGCGTTCGACTTGTCCTACCGCGACCTCACTCCCGACCAACAGCGTCTGTTCCGGCGGATGAGCCAGCACCCCGGCGCGCACATCGACGTGTACGCCGCGGCTGTCCTGGATGACGCGGACGTCGAAGACACCCGTGAACGACTCGAGGCGCTGTATCTCGACCACCTTCTGGAAGAGCCCACTCCAGGCACCTATCGCTTGCACGACTTGATCAACGCGTACGCGGTCACGCTCGCGACAGGTGACTCCGTCGCGCTCCGCGAGTCGGCCATCGACCGGCTCGTTGATTACTACCTCTACGCCACCGCGACCGCGGTCGGGCAGTTGCCCACCCGGCACATCGCAAACCTGGCCGTCTCGCCGAAGCCGCCAGCACAAGCCCCTGACCTGAGCTCCGCGGAGGCGGCTGCCGCCTGGCTGGCCAACGAACGAGCCAATATCGGCGCCTGCGTCATCTATGCGTCCAATCACGGACGCGCTCAGCGGGCAGCGCAGCTCGCGACCGCGATACACCCGTATCTCAGGCAGCAGGGCCATTGGAACCATGCCCTCTGCCTGCACAAGACAGCGGTCACAGCTGCCTATGCCGCAAGCCAGTTCGCAGACGAAGCAGCGGTCCTCGCCGATGTCGGCGTGATCCACTACCTCAGGGGCGAGTACGACGAGGCGGCCAAGAGCCTCACTCGTGCGCACAACCTGTTCTCCATGTTCCACAACCGGATCGGTGAGGCGAACACACGCACTGATCTCGGCATCCTGCAGTACTTGCGCGGCGACTTCACCGACGCGGAGACCAGTCTCGTCCGCGCCCGTGCGCTCTACGTTCGGCTTGGCCATCGTCTCGGCGAAGCCAACGCGCTCAAGGACCTCGGAATCGTGCAGCGTCTGCGTGGGGACTACGCCGAAGCGGTCGGCAGCTTCACGGATGCGCTCACGCTCTACACCGAACTGGGCAACCAAGTCGGCGAAGCCACGGTGCTGGCGGATCTGGGGATGTTGCAGTACCTGAGAGGCCACTACGACGACGCGACCGCCAGCCTCACCCGCGCCCACACGCTCTACACCCAACTCGGCCATCGCCTAGGCGAGGCCAACGCCCTCATCGACCTCGGCAACGTGCAGCGCCTGCGCGGAAAGTTCGCCGACGCGACCGCCAGCCTCACCCGTGCCCATGCGCTGTATGTCCAGCTTGGCCATCGCCTAGGCGAGGCCAACGCACTCAAGGACCTCGGCATGGTCCAGCACGCGACACACGACTATTCCGAGGCTCTGAAGAGCTTCACCCGCGCACACGTACTCCTGACCGACGACAGGGAAGGGCAGGTCGAAAACTTGATCAACCTCGCCGCCCTGGCCGTCGACTGGCCGCAGGCAGGAAACCCCCGCGAACACTACGAGCAAGCACTCCATCAAGCCCAACAGATAGGCGCACGCCTGTACGAGGCCTATGCGCTGGAAGGAATCGGTCGCTGTCTACTTAGGACATCCGATGCCGCTGAGGAGGGCATCAGCAGGCTACGACAGGCATCCGTGCTCTACGAGCAGCTAGGGGTGCCCGAGGCACTGGCCGTCGAACACACCCTCGCCGAGATCAGCGGTTGAGTGCGTCCAACCGCGACACTCGTCGGGCATGCGGGCAGGGACGCCATCACTTCACTCGGCGACGACCAGTCCCACCCGGTAGGCGAGGACGACAGCCTGCACACGGTCGCGCAGGTCGAGTTTGGTCAGGATGCGGGAGACGTAGGTCTTCACGGTTTCGGTGGTGATGCAGAGTTTCTCGGCGATCTCCGCATTGGACAGGCCCGCGGCGATCTGTTCGAGCACCTCGAGTTCCCGGCGGGCCAGTGTCTGCCGGACCTGTTGCAGGGCGGGCCGGGTGGTGTCGGTGGGACGCAGGCGCTCGGCGAAGTGACCGATCAGGGTGCGGGTGACGGCCGGGGCCACCAGCGAGTCACCGGCGGCGATGGTGCGCACGCCGTTGATCAGTTCCGCCGGTGGCGCGTCCTTGAGCAGGAACCCGCTAGCGCCGGCCTTGAGCGCTTCGTAGACGTATTCGTCGACGTTGAAAGTGGTGACCACCAACACTTTCGCCGGGTTGTCCACGCCGGGGCCGGCCAGCCGGCGGGTGGCCTCGATGCCGTCGAGGATGGGCATGCGGATGTCCATCACGATGACGTCCGGACGTAGCTGTAACGCCTGTTCGACGGCCTGCCTGCCGTCCGCCGCCTCGCCGACGACCTCCATGTCCGGCTGCGCCGAGAAGATCGTCGTATAGCCGGCACGCACCAGCGCCTGGTCCTCACAAACCAGTACCCGCACCGTCATGCCTGCCTCCGCGACGGGATAAGTGCGTGCACGCGGAACCCGCCTTCGGGCCGGGCCGCGGCTACAAGTTCACCATCGAGCATGCGTACTCGTTCCCGCAGTCCGTTCAGTCCGCGCCCGCCCGACGCGACAGCGGGCGTGCCTCGGCTGGTCCCCTCGGTGGTCACCTCGATCTCGATCCGGTCATCGTGATCGTCGATCTCGACCTTGGTGAGGTGGCCGGTCGCGTACTTCATCGCGTTGGTCAACGCCTCCTGCACCACCCGGTACGCGGCCAGTTCGATGTCGACGGCATGTTCGCGCTGATCGCCACGCCTGGACAGTTCGACCGGCTGGCCGGACAAGCGGGCCTGTTCAACGAGATCACTGACCCGGCCCAGGGCCGGCGACCGGTCCGCGGTCGCGGAGTCACCGGTCGCCTCCAGCACGCCGAGCAAGTGCCTTAGTTCGGTCAGTGCCCGGCGACCCGTGTCGCTGATGGCGACGAGTCCTTCCCCGACGCGTTCCGGCGCGCCGTCGAGGAGGAACTGCGCCGCGTCCGACTGCACGACCATGGCTGTCACGTGGTGGGTCACCACGTCATGCAAGTCGCGGGCGATACGGGCCCGCTCTGCGGCAGTGGCTACCTCGACGCTCAGCCGACGGTGTTCCGTCTCCTCGGCCCGCCAGCGGCGCATCGCGGCCCCGGCCATCCACATCACCACCAGACTCAGATAGAACACGACGAAGACTTGGAGCTGGCTGGGAGATCCCAGCAGGTGCAAGACGACTGCCAGCCCGGCATAGCCCGCGGTCGCCAGGAGTGCCAGCACCCAGCGGTGCCGGGCCTGATGGGCGCCGACCGTGTAGAGCGCCACGTAGAACCCGATGCCAGCGAACGTATCCGGGTAACCGAACGACTGGTGCAGTGCGAAGGCGATGCCTATGACCGCAAGGCAGGCCACCGGCCAGCGCCGCCGGAGCGCCAGTGGTGCGGCTTGGGCCACGACCAGCACGAGCGCGAGCGTGTCCGCCGGGCGCTTCGGCAGGTCACCGAGCTGAGGCCCGACAGCCGACAGGGTTGGCACGAATGCCAGGGCCGTGAAAACCAGCGCGAACGCACTGTCCTTAGTGGACTGAGGCATGCGTTGCCACACTACGAGCATCGCGCGAGCCTACTGGTCAGGACGAGAGTTCGACGCGGCGCGGACGGCGCTGGATCTGGCCGATGCGCGCCGCGCGCCGCAGCAGGAGAACAGTGGGAATCACGCAGATCAGCAGCGCGATCAGGCTCGCTTCGGGTCCGAACGTGCCACCGGTCAGCACGGCCGGGCCCGACAGCGTGGTCTGCAGCAGGCCGTGAGGCGGCTCGCCCGAGCCGGACAGGGCGACACCGAAGATGCCGGCGTGGGTGAAGTTCCAGGCGAAATGCAGACCGATCGGCAGCCACAGCGAGCGGGTCGCGACGTAGGCGGCGGTCATCAGGAGTCCGCCCGTCAAGGCGATCGACAGCGCGCCCCACAGCGTCGCGTTGACGTTGATCGAGTGCGTCAAGCCGAACACCAGCGACGACACGACCAGGGCGATCGCCGTCCCGATACGTTCCTCCATGATGCGGAACAGGACCCCGCGGAACAGCACCTCTTCGGTGACTGCGACGCTCGCCGTCAGACCAGCGGTGCCGAGGCATCCCCAGATCGAGCCCCACGACAGGTCCTGCCAGCCGCCGAACATCGCGATCAGCAGCATCAACGTGACGAACAGACCGAATCCGAGCAACGCCCCGCGCCGCAGCTGGGTCCACATCCCCGCCTTGGCGATCTCAGGAACGTCCGTCCGCTGCTCCACGACCCGCGACAACCGGCGGTATCCAGCCACAACGGCAATGGCAGCGCCGATACCCACCGGCAGCGCAAGCAGCACGATCGGCGACACGAGCTGCATGATCCCGGCATTCGCCAACATCACAACGGCGAACACAACCAGCAACACAGGAAACCGGAACCTGCGCAGCTTTCCATTCCCCTCAACGTCCGTCGATCGAGCCATTGTCGCGGTCCTCTCTGTGGTGATCTCCTTACGAGACACAGAGATTAGGAAAACAGGCAGGCTGCGGAATCCCGCTGGGAACGACAACCCGTGTAGCTCTCACGGGGGACAAGAGCCCGCACCGGCCACCCCGCATCATCATCAAGAACGAGTCGGGCCACACGGTCATGGAGATCCCCTCCAAGGGACCTGAGTGCTGCGGCACAGTCCCTGTGCCATCTCAGACGGCCCGCCGGGGCAGTGGTGCGGGATTAGGCTGGCCCCGGTGATCCGCATCCAGCTCGGCGAATCGACGATCGACCGGACCCGGATCGCGATGAGCCAGCCCGCTCAGCGAGCTGGTGGCTGGGCTCGAGCTGGTGCACCGGGAAACGGGGGCCGTTCGGCCACTGGCATCTGACCAACTGGCTGCACCACCTGGCTGAGCTCGCCGCACCGACGTCACGGACCTAGACGCTCGGTTCAGACAAACGGCGACGTGCCGAGGGGTACACCGTTGGCGGTTCCAGCCGTCGCCCTCACCCGACCGTTATGGGTGAAGGTCTTGCCGAAGCACACTGACCACGAGTTCGCTCCGACCCCTGACGGCGGGCACCTCCAGTTGCCCAGCACATCGCCGGACGAGTTGACCACGCTCATCCTTGCTGTCACCGAGTAGACGCCGGATAGGTTGTTGCGCACGATCACTGCTCCCTGTACGTCGCCCCCAGCTATCGTCCTGATCGCGCAGACCTGCGCGACCACATCGATGATGACTATCTGGGTGCCAGCGCAACGCCACGTGCTGGGGCTGGAGGTAACCGGATTTGTGTTGCCGTACGACCGCCATTGGCCGGCCTCGTCAGCTGCGGCGGCGGAGCCGGCGGTTGCCAGACTCAGCCCAAGAACAGCAGCAATGACGGCTGTCAATCCTGCGACCACCCGTGTAACTCGCATGTCGATCCCTTCTGAACTTCTCTGTGAGCTCTCGCGGTAATCGAACAAGGAACGGCGGGTTGGCCGGAATCGTGGCCGGAATGCCCGCACAAGTCCGCACAGCGACAGGGGGCGCTCGGCGTGACAAACAGGCAGGTCGAGACGGGGAGAGCCCTGTTTGCGCTTTCCGCAAACAGGAAGCCTTTCATCCCGGTTGGCGTCCTTCTGGGATTCCGGCTTGTTGCCGCCTTCGCCAGCCGCGCCGACTTCGCGCAGGCCACCTTCACCGCCTGGGCCGGTTTCGAGCAGGTCACCTTCGCTGGCGACGTCAGTTTCGAGCAGGTCGCCTTCACAACACCTGTCCCGGAAGCCGTTTTACGCGGCGAACACCGGAGAGCTCGAAGCCTAGTGAGCGGCGTTGCCGCGCCAGGGACGTCAGCTGTTCAGCACGGTGATCCAGGTGTACGGCCGGGCGTCGTGCTTGGCGTCGAGCAGATGGACGAGGACGCGGGAGTCCGTCGTCGGATCAGGAATCGCGCCGGTATCCGGTTTTCGATGTCCATGGCGAGGAATCGAACGGTTTGGGTCACCCAGGCCGTCATCGGATGTGTTCACGGCGTTCCGCGGTTTCGCTGCTGGATGGACTACTGTTTTGGTCCGCATGGTGGTGCGGGTGGGTTTGAAGCCGCTTTGAAGCGGTGATGCCGTCCTGTTGCCCGGCTGAAACCGGGTTTCGTCAGGCTCCGACGAGATGACCGCAGCTTACTCCGAGCCGGAGTGGGCTGCGGTTTTTGGATGCTTACCGGACTCGTGGGGGAGTTGAGATCTGTGCGTTCCAGATCGATCGCTCTTTCGATCAGCATGATGCTGGTCGCGACTCTTGTTCAAGTCGTGGTGGTGCCGTCTGCCGCCGTTGCGGCGGGTGGTCCGTCCGTACCGTTGCCGGCGACGCCTTCGACCAGTGTTGTCTCGCCGTCGCTGAACCCGTACAGGCAAGATCAGGCGGCGGGGAGTCAGCTCGACGGCAACCAGCGCGAGCGGCAAGCTCTGCCTGGTAGCGGTACGACTGCCGCGACTTCGCTCGCGCCGTCCGCGAGTTGGTCTGTTGCTTCGCACACGGGCGACTTCTCTTGGACGTATCCCATGCGGGTTCCGCCGTCTCCTGGCGGATTGATGCCTCAGCTCGCGCTGTCCTACAAGTCGTCCGAAGTGGATGGCAGGACCAGTGTCACCAACAACCAGCCTTCCTGGGCCGGTGAGGGGTGGAGTCTTTCGCCCGGGTTCGTCGAGCGCACCTACGGCCCCTGTGCCGAGGATGACGATCCGGGTGGTGTGAAGCCGCCGGAGTCGATGGGTGATCTGTGCTGGCGCAGTGACAACGCTACTGCCGCTTACGGGAGCAGTGGCGGTGCACTGATCCGGGATGATGCGTCTGGCGCCTGGCGGACCAAGAGCGATGACGGTTCGCGCATTGTGCGGTTCCAGGACGACAAGGGCATTCTGAACGGCGACGACAACGGCGAGCACTGGCAGATCACCAGTCCGGACGGTACGCAGTACTGGTTCGGGTCGCAGTTGGACGCGAACTCCACGTGGACTGTTCCGGTTTTCGGTGACGACAAGAACGAGCCGTGCAACAAGGCGACCCTTGCCGAGTCGTCCTGCGTGCAGTCCTATCGGTGGCTGTTGGACAAGGTCATCGACCGCAACGGCAACGTCATCCGGTACTTCTACACGAAGGAGACCAACAAGTACGGGATGAACGAGAAGGACACCGCGGTCGAGTACGTCCGTGGTGGCACGCTCAGCCGGATCGATTACGGACTGCGCGATGACGGCACCGCTGCGAGCGGCCGGGTTCTGTTCACTGTGGCCAATCGCTGCGTTCAGAACAGCATCTGTGACGACAAGAACCCGAACAACTGGCCGGATGTGGCGTGGGAGAACAAGTGCGATGCCACGCCGTGCAAGCACCATTCGCCGTCGTTCTGGTCCACGCAACGGCTGGCCAGTGTCACCACGCAGGTGTTGCGGGGTGGAGCGTACGACGATGTCGACCGGTGGGACCTGGAGCATCACTTCCCAGATCCGGGTGACCGTGAGAAGGCCGCGCTGTGGTTGAAGAGCATCACGCACACCGGTCTGGTCGGCGACGGGTCGATCGAGCAGCCGAAGGTGACGTTTGAGGGCACCGCGTTGCCCAACCGCGTCGATACCGCCGCTGACGGGATCGCGCCGCTGTATCGCTATCGGATCACCGGGATCCGGTCTGAGTCGGGCGGTTTGACGTCGATCACGTACTCCTCGCAGTGCACGGCGGAGAACAAGCCCACCAAGCCCGAGGAGAACGACCAGTGGTGCTTCCCGGTCAAGTGGGCGCCGAAGAACTTCGCTGAACGCGAGGACTACTTCCACAAGTACGTGGTCACGAAGGTGATCACCTCCGACCGGCTGAACGTGCAGAACGACACGAAACTCAGCAGTCAGGAACAGGTGGTCAGCTACGAGTACCTTGGCGGTGCCGCCTGGCACCGCGACACCTCGGAGTTCACCAAGGAAAGCAAGAAGGGGTACAACGAGTTCCGCGGTTTCGGCCGCGTCCGCACCCGGGTCGGTGCGCCCGACAACCTCTCCGGCCGGATCACCATGTCCGAGAAACGGTTCTACCGTGGCATGGACGGCGACAAGCTGCCCAACGGCCCGGACGGCCAACCGAGATACCGGGCGGCCAAGGTCACCGACTCGGAGAACGTCGACTATCCAGACTCGGACTGGTTGCAGGGGTTCGGTTTCGAGTCAGCGAACTTCGCTTTCGAGGCGCCGACTCGACTCGATCAGCCCGACCCGCCGCGGATCACCAAGTCGATCAGCAAGCCCTACGTCAAGGGACCGACCGCGACCCGCGGGAACTTCAAGGCCTACATCGTCCGGACGGCTTCACAACAGACCTTCACCGAGCGGGATTCGGGCGAGCGGTACGTCACAGAGTCCAAAACGGACTATGACGACCGTGGTCTGCCTGTCGAGTCCGATGATCTCGGTGACCTCAAGACCGCCGCGGACGACAAGTGCACCAGGACGGTGTACGCGCCCAACGCGGGCAAGTGGATCATTAACCTGCCGGGCACTGTCGAGACCGTCTCAGTCAACTGTGACGCGACGCCAGTTTTCCCGAAGGACGCGATCTCCGCTTCCCGCAACACCTATGACGACAACGGGAACGTCAAGACCGTCGAGGTGGCGAAGGAACGCCCGGCCGCCGATCCGGACTACGTGCTGACCTCTACGACGGACTACGACAAGTATGGCCGGGCAAAGAAGGTCACCGATGCGTTGGGGCGTGCGACAACCACTGTCTTCACGCCGGAATCGGGTCCGCTCACGCAGACGACCGTCACCACACCGGAACCTCGTGTGAAGGCGGGTGGTCTGGTGACCACCACGACCATCGATCCCGCATGGGGCGTGCCGACCAAGGCCGTCGACCCGAACAACCGTACGACCACGATGGTCTACGACGCCCTTGGCCGCAAAACCCATGCGTGGCTGCCGAACCAGCCCACGGCCGAGAAGCCCAGCGTCAAATTCAGTTACCTGATCCGCAACGACGGCGCGAGTGTCGTCACCACCACCACGCTCAGTCCTAACAAGACGGAGATCACCAGCAAGACCTTGTACGACGGTCTGTTGCGACCCCGGCAGACCCAGACGCCCGCGATGGGCGGCGGCAGGCTGATCGTCGACACCCGCTACGACTCGCTGGGCAGGCAGTGGAAGACGACCCAGCCCTACTTCCAGAGCGGCACCATCGACGACACGGTCTGGCTGGCGCAGGACACTGACATCCCCGGGCACACCCGGACCTACTACGACGATGCCGGCCGTCCGTCGGCGTCTGTCTACTATGGAGGCGCGTTCGAGAAGTGGCGCACCACGACCACGTACGGCGGCGACCGGACCCACGTGACCCCGCCAGCGGGAGGCACGGCGACCACCGGGATCACCAACGCTCGCGGTGAATTGGTCGAACAACGTCGTTACCACGGCCCTAAGCCGGAAGGTTCGTACGACGCGACCTTCTACACGTACACAAAGGCCGGTCAGCTCGAGACGGTCACGGACCCCATGTCGAAGGTCTGGCGCTACACGTACGACCTGCGTGGCCGTATGGTGCAGAACGAGGATCCGGACAGCGGGATATCGATCCGTACGTTCGACGACGTCAACAAGCTGATCAAGCAGAAGGACGCGCGCGGTAAGACCGTTGCATACTCCTACGACGGCCTCGACCGCAAGACCGGCGTATATGCCGAGGAAGTCACAGGCAAGCCGCTCGCGGAGTGGACCTATGACACCGCCATCAAGGGCGTGGGGAAGATGGCGTCCTCCACCCGGTGGGTCGGTGAGAATGCCTACACTCGGAAGGTCCTGAGCTACAACCCGTTGTACCTGCCGACCGAATCGTCGGTGACAATCCCGGCGAGTGAGGGTTTGCTCGCCGGTAGTTACGAGACATTCGCGTCGTACAACGTGGACGGCTCGATGTCGAGCGAATCGTTCGACAAGGCAGGGCTGCTTCCCGAGGAGAGCGTCAGCTACAAGTACGACGATCTCGGAGCGCTGCTGGAAAGCTGGGGCGGTTACAACGGGCGCACCTTCCACTACGGTTCGGCGACCGAATACACCCGCTACGGTGAAGTCCAGCGTCTGCGGCTTGGGTCTGGTGACAAGAAGGTCTGGCAGTCCTTCTACTACGACGCCAACACTCGTCGGCTGGCACGGTCCATTGTGGACGCCGAGGTGCCGTCGCCGATGCAGTCGGACACCAGGTACACCTTCGATCCGGCAGGCACGATCACGTCCATTGCGGACGTTCCGCTCGGTCAAACGGCGGACGTGCAGTGCTTCCGGCACGACCAGTTCCGCCGATTGACACAGGCTTGGACTGCGAATGTAGGTGACTGGACGCAGGAGGAAGGGTGTAAGACCGAGCCGAGCTTCTCGGCGACGGTCAGCCCTGCGCCTTACTGGCACACGTACACGTACGACAAGTCCGGCAACCGCGAGACTGAGACCAAGCGCGCGAAAATCGGGACAACGAACCGGACGTACAACTACGACGTTCCGGGGCATGGCCACGCGTTGAAGTCGGTCAGCACCAACGGTGGTGGCGTCAACACCACCGACCTATACGAGTACAACGCCAACGGTGCCGTCCTGCGTAAGGGATCGCAGGAGTTCACGTGGGATGTCGAGAACGCGCTGACAAAGGTCGTCACGGACGGCAAGGACACCACGTTCGTCTACGACGCCGATGGAAACCGGCTAATCCGCCGCGATCCTGAAGGCACGACGCTGTACCTGCCCGGTCAGGAACTCAGGCTCAATGTCGCAGGTGGAAACCCGCAGGCCACGCGTTACTACAGCCACGGCGGGAACATCATCGCTGTCCGGCAGGACAACGGCTCGCTGAGCTGGCTCGCGGGCGATCACCAGGGCACCGGTGAGATCACCATCGACGCGGGCTCGCTGCAGGTCACCCGTCGCCGCCAGTTGCCGTTCGGTGAACCTCGCGGCGAGGAGGTGCCGTGGCCGACCCAGCTGGGATTTGTCGGCGGCACCAAGGACAAGAGCACCGGCCTGACCCATCTGGGCGCCCGGGACTACGACCCGGCGCTTGGCCGGTTCATCTCGGTCGACCCGGTGATGAACCCGGCTGACCCGCAGCAGATCAACGGATACACCTACAGCAACAACAACCCGATCACGTTCAGCGACCCGACTGGCGCGTTCTGCGACAGCTGCGACTACTACCACCACAACAAGGGCGAGGAGTCGATCTGGACTCCAGTCCCGCCCAACCAGGAGACCAAACCAGGCGCGCCGACCGGTTACCGCGAAGCGGCCGTGACGAGCAAGATCCGGAAGGCTTCGGCCAACCAGCGGGCGAAGCAGGCGGCGGCAGCGAAGGCGAAGGCGGGTTGTACCGAACTCGCCAGCAGCGGGTACGGCATGCAGCCATGCAAGACGGCCTCTGCTTGTCCGCCCGGAACCGTTCCAGGCAACGGCTACCTCATCAGTGGTTGCGTGGTTCCGCCGCATCGGGGGATCACGTCCGAGGAAGCACACCTGATCCTCGACATCTGTGGAACGACAGAGGTCCCGATCGGATCCCAGATCTGTGATGGCCTCAACGCGGTCATCTACGCGGTCGAGGGTGAATGGGTCGACGCGGGTATCTCGGTCGGCGGTATGGCGTCAGGCATCGGTACCGCGGGTACTGCGGCCAGGGCCGCCGACAACGCGGCCACCCTGGCCAAGAAGGGCTGCAGCTTTACCGCTGACACCAAGGTGTTGATGGCCGACGGGACGGCGAAGCCGATATCCGAGGTCAAGGTCGGCGACGAGGTGATGGCCGCCGATCCGCAAAGCGGCCGCGTCGAGCCCAGGCAGGTAACCGACGTGATCGTGCACCTGGACTTCGTGCAGGATCTTGTGCTTGAGAACGGTGCCAAGGTCACCACGACCGAGGACCACCCGTTCTGGAACGAGAGCGATCGCCAATGGCAGCGTGCCGACGCGATCGGCATCGGCGAGAAACTGCTGACTGCCTCGGGTCAGCGGAGCGTGTTCAGCGGGCTGCGCGGTGAGACCCGGCGCGTGGCTGCCGCTCACAACCTCTCGGTACAAGGTCTCAGCACGTTCTACGTACTGGCAGGCGACTTGCCAGTACTGGTCCACAACCGGTGTCCGAGACGGACCGAAGAGGTCTGGGACCACGCCGATCGGGGCAGTTCCGAGAACAACTTCATGTACCACTACAACGAACACAAGACACGTTCGGACGGAAGCGTTGTGTCGGAAGAGGAGTATCTGAGGGATTCGGCCGAATGGGCTGCGCGCGTGATGGCGCCAGGCGGCACGGCACGCCAGAACGTTTCGCGGCAGCCTTACTATGACGGGCAGTATGTTCGGAAGATCGTGGACCCCGTTACCGGTATGGGCGGGTTTGTCGTCGAGGGCACCAACAAGGTTGTTACGTTCTGGTACTGGAACGACTCAGCGATCCGAACTCCGCGCAGAGGTAGATGATGCTGAATTTCATGGACGCCTACACCTTGTGGCGTGAGGTACGGATCCCTCGAACCGGGCCAGGCGAAGACCTGATCATGACGCACAGCGATCTGGTACTTGCCGACTTGTATGTGACGACAGTGATCCGGTATGTGGAAGAGGGAGTCTTCAAGCTGGCGCCCACGGACGTCCTGGCACTGCTCGAGGAACTCATGCGGCGCATCGAGCAGATCGATGTCAGCGAGTCCGAGGAGCATCAAGCGGCAGCTCGTGCGCAGCACGCCTATGCCGCACTGCTGTATCTCCTCTATCAGCAGTTCCTGGAGATAGGTGCTTCACAAGAGACACCGACAGTGTCCTGAGTGGACGGGCGGCGAGCTTCGGCTCGCCGCCCGTTTGTCTTATGTCGCGAGAAACTGTGCTCAGGCCGCGGCGATCATGAGGGTCAGTGCACTGTGGTCATACCGCGAGCGGCCCGGTGAGGGCGCCGACGTAGGCCATGCCGACCTGCGAAGATGGTGCCTTCGCGGTGGCTGTGTTCGATCACGGCCGCAGGCATGCAGTTTTCCAACATTCCCAGGTCAACGGCGCTAAATCCCACCTTGAAGCCCGATTTCAGTGCTGTTGCCCAACTGAAGCCACCGTGAAGCCGGCCCTGCTCACGATGTGTCTCCGGTATCGGTGATTGAGGGGGAGGCCTTCGTGCGCCTGCGTCGTGTCGTGATCGGCGGGACGATCACTGCCTTGGTGGGGTCCATCTTGACCATAACCAGCGGAAGTATTCCGATTGGAGCGCCACCGCCGAGAGACAGAGTCGTGGAGGCGCCGGACGGCGCCACGGCCGTGCACCTGGCGAGCCTGCAGGGTTCGCCGGTGGAGATCGCCGCTGAGCGGACTCCGACTCGCACTGTGTACGCGAACCCGGGCGGCACGATGACCGCGGAGTTCTCGGCAGTGCCGGTCCGCGTCAAGCAGGGCGACTCGTGGGCGACCATTGACACCACCATAGTCCAAAAAGCCGATGGGACGGTTGGGCCGAAGGCCGCGGAGGGTGATCTGCGGCTGTCCGGCGGCGGTCAGGGATCTGATCTGGCCAGGATGAGCAAGGACGGCCGTGAGTTCGCCCTGCAATGGCCCGGCGCGCTGCCGAAGCCAGTACTCCAGGAGAACACGGCGACCTACCCGGAAGTGCTGCCGGGCGTGGATCTGGTGATGATCGCCGAGCGCGGTGGTTACCTGCAGCATCTGGTGATCAAGTCCGCCGAGGCCGCGCGCAACCCGCAGTTGGCGAAGGTCAGGCTGGGTGTGCGGGCGCCGGGCTTGACGCTGCAGTCGGACAAGGGGTCACTGAAGGCGCTCGACGACACGGGCGCCGAGGTGTTCAGCTCGCCGACGTCGGTGATGTGGGATTCCAGCGGCCCGATGCCCGGTCCGGCCACGTCGAAGTCCGCGGCGGTGGATGTGTCGTTCGTGGACGGTTCGCTGCAGATCGTGCCGGACCAGAAGTTCCTGGCCGACCCCGCCGTGGTCTACCCGGTCACGGTCGACCCGCCGTGGAGCCCGCCGGGCATCTACAACTGGGCCACCGTGCTGTCCGGCAAGGGAAGCCAGCCGTACTGGTGGACCAGTGGCGATCACCCGTGGGCGCAGATCGGACAATGCCCGGCTTCCCTGGGTGGCTGGTGCAACGGAATCGGCGAAGCACGCGCGTACTTCGAATACGACACGACCTTCCTGCATGACAAGCCGGTCGTCAGCGCGTCGTTGGACACCGCGGTTGTCTACAGCCCGAGCTGTTCGGA
>NZ_FWXV01000033.1 GCF_900176515.1 Kibdelosporangium aridum | reverse complement strand
TGGGGCCACCGGAGAATCCACGGCGAGCTGACCCGGCTCGGACATCGGATCGCCGCATCGACCGTCTGGAAGATCCTCAACTCGTCCGGCATCCATCCCGCACCGCGTCGCACCGGTCCCACCTGGAAACAGTTCCTGGCCAGCCAGGCCCACGGCATCATCGCCGCAGACTTCTTCCACATCGACACCGTCCTCGGCAAACGCCTTTATGCCCTGGTGTTCCTCGAGCACGGCACGCGGCGGCCACACATCGCCGGTGTCACCCAACACCCGACCCAGGAGTGGACGACACAACAAGCCCGCAACCTCACCGCCCAGTTCGGCACCCACTCATTCCGATTCCTGCTTCCCGACCGCGACGGGAACAACTCCTCGACGTTCGACGCCGTCTTCCAAGCCGACGAGATGGACATCCTGACCAGCGCACCCCGGGCACCGCGGATGACCACACACTGCGAACGTGTCATCAGAACCCTCCGCCCCCGAGCTCTGTGACCACGTTCTGATCATCAACGAGACGCACGCCCGCCAGGTTCTCGCCGAATATCAGCAGCACTACAACCAGCACCGGCCTTCACCAAGCCCGGCAACAACGACCACCCGAGACCCACCAACAGCCAGACACGGTACACACGACCAACGCCCGCAAGCCGCGACGCACCCGCATCCTCAATGGACTCATCAACGAATACCGATACGCTGCTTGACGTGCAACGATGACTTTTCGAGCGGTACAACGTCGCGTCTCGCCACGAAGCCATCGTCTGGTTCCAGAAGAATCGAGCATCGACTTCATCACCGGACCTAACAAAGCACTACTAGGAGCGGGTTCGTATACGCAACGGGATCTCTCTCGAAAGATGACAGGCGAACGCCCGGATCCGCAGTGCCGGACACTGCGAATCCGTGAGGAGGCCCTGGACTGGATTCCTTCCAGTCTCCACACACGGTAGGTCGCACATAGTTGCTCCACGAGAGAGCCGTTCAGTTGGCTACCCAGCGCCCATGCGTGACCGGATGCCGGTGTGGCCAGCGGACACCGAGTGTTCTCAGCCAAGACCGCCGGCGACAACCGGGCGCGTGGTCGGCGCGCTACTTGCCCCCGTTGCCCTACCACAGCCGCTGTGACCCACCGGTGTTCGAGATCTACGACGTCGCGCCTCCACCGACACGGACGGGCGGCAGACTTTCAAACAATGACGACATGGGACAAACAATGTTCTCGGAGGGCTCAGCCATCATGGATATCAGGCCATGGTTCCCGGTCGGCGTCCGCCAACGCGGTGATGATGCCCTCCACTACATCCGGATGGCCGAGAGGGATCGGCGGCTCTACCCGGTCCCGGTCACCACCCACGCTGCGGGCGACGACTCGGGACCGCACCCCGTCGGCACGCACCCGATCGTTGGGCTCCACTGGTGCGGGGTCGACTAGCAGTACGGATCGAACGGTGGCCCCGAACAGCGCGGCCAGCGCCATCGCGCCCTCGGACACCAGTCCACTGACCACCAGGTCGGCCCGGGTGTGGTCCTGCGCCAACGTTTCCAGCACATCCTCGACGTCCCGCAGCGACCCGCCGCCGACCGGCACCCGGCACCAGGCGATCTGGAAACGCTCGGCAAGCGGACGCCAGGCGGTGGGCAGCTCCGCACGCGTGGCCGCACCGGCCGGATCAACGACCACCAGCGCAGGCCCTTCGTCCAGCCCAGCCCACACCACCACCGGGCCCTGTGCCCGGGGACCGCCACTATCGAACTGTCGCACCGCGGGTCACCTCACCTGCCCTGCACACGACTACCCAAGTCCGCCCGTGTCACACGGGTCCGCGCCAGGGCCACTCCATCGAACGCCACGCCAACCATGCCAGCGCAGCCCGGTTCGCACCCCTGATCCGTGAGCACGTACTCGACACACGGTGCCCCGAACCACTTGGCTCGGATCCACGGACAAATCATCGCCCCACACCAGCGCGGCGCACGATGGCAGCTACTAGCCACTGGCGAGACTCCGCCGCCCACGGCCACTGCGAAGGGAGTCGGGCTATCACAGACTGTCGACAAGGGCGTCGTGGCGCGGTCGGCTCCACTGGTCGTGGACTGTCCAGACTGGACTCGGTCTCCCCGCTCAACCGATCACTCGACAGTGAAACACGAGACCCCGAGATGACCGGCATCAAGACGCAGACGCCGAAAAACAATCTCCCGGCCGACACCACTAGTTTCGTCGGCCGCCGGGGAGAGATCACCACCACCAAACGCCTGCTGTCCACCGCTCGCCTGGTGACCCTGACCGGCGTCGCCGGTGTGGGCAAGACCCGGCTGGCGCTGCGCGTGGCAGCAGCCCTGCACGAGCGGTTTCCGGACGGTGTGTGGCTGGTCGAGCTAGCGGCGCTGACCAATGGCAAGCTGCTGCCCCACGCGATCGCCGACGTCCTGGGGATCCAGGACCGGTCGGCCCGGCCACTGCTGGACACGCTCGCGGACTACCTCACGGACAAGCGGCTGCTGCTGGTGCTGGACAACTGCGAGCACCTGGCGGATGCGTGCGCGATACTGGTGGACCGGTTCCTGTGCGCGGCGCCGGACCTGCGGGTCCTGGCCACCAGCCGGCACACACTGCGTACGGCTGGCGAGCACCAGATTGAGGTGGGCGCGTTCCCGGTGCCGGATCCGCCCCGGGCAAAAAGCCCATCAACGCGACATGCGGCGGTGCGCCTGTTCGCCGAGCGGGCCGCGACCGCCCTGCCAGGATTTCGGGTCGATGCCGGCAACTGCGAGACCGTCGCCCGGATCTGCCGCCGGCTGGATGGCATCCCGCTGGCCATCGAGCTCGCCGCGGTCCGGGTGCGGGCGCTACCTGTCCACCGGATTCTGCGCCGGCTGGATGACTACCTCGAGTTCCTGGCCGAGGGCAGCCGAATCTCCGTACCCCGCTTGCGGACGCTGCGCGCGACCCTCGACTGGAGCTTCAACCTGTGCTCGGTCGAGGAACAGGACATGTGGGTACGGGCATCCGGGTTCATCGGCGGGTTCGACCTGGACGCGGCCGAGGCCGTCTGCTCCGGCGAGGGCATTCCCGCCGAGGCCGTCCTCGACCTCGTGGCTGGCCTGGTGGACAAGTCGATCCTGACGCGGGACAGCAGTGGAACCAGGGTGCGGTACCGGATGCTGGAACCCATTCGCCAGTACGGTCAGGAACGACTGGCGTCGTCCGGCCGCCGGACGGCGATACAGGCGCGGCATCGGGATCACTACGGGCGCCTGGCCGAGCAGGCAGCGCGAGCCTGGCTCGGGCCGGACGAGGTGGAGCGGTACGCCCAGCTTCAGCGTGAGCACGCCAATCTGCGGGCCGCGTTGCGGTTCTGCCTGACCGAACCCGGCGAGCAGCGAGCGGGGTTGGAGATCACGACCACACTGTGGCTCTACTGGTTTCTGTCCGGCTCCCACACCGAAGGCCGATACTGGCTCGGCCGGGCTCTGGAGTCGAATCCGCAACCGAGCCCAGCACGGGCCAAAGCCTTGTGGCTCAATGGCGAGATCGCCGTTATCCAGGCTGACATCGCCGCGGGGCTGCCGATGATCGAGGAATGCCGCCGCGTGGCACAGCGACTCGGCGACGAGGTCGCCCTCGCCCATGCCACCCGGATCACCGGCGTGGCCACGTTCTTCCAGAACGACATCCCGGGTGGGATCGGGCTCCTTGAGGACGCGCTCGCCCGCCTCCACCGGCTCAACGGCGCGGGTCTCTGGGTCGCCCTGTTCCAACTGGCCGTGATGACCGCGATCCTCGGCGAACCCGAGCGGACCATCGACCTCGGCGAAGAGTGCCTGACCCTGTCTCATCCCCGCGCACACCTATCCAGATTGTGGGCACTGTGGACACTCGCCATCGGTCGATGGCTGACCGGCGACCGGCAGGGCGCCAACCAGTTGGTTCGCGATGCCCTGCGCATCAACCAACCGTTCACCAACCGATGGGGCCTGGCCCACAGCATCGAGATGCTGAGCTGGATCGCAGCAGCCGAGGGACACCACAGACGCGCCGCCCGGCTGCTCGGGGCAGCCGACCCCTTATGGCGATCGACCGGCGTCCTACCGAGCACGCTCAGGTACACCGCCGTGTCCCACGAGCAGTGCGAGCAACAAACCCGACGGTCACTCGGAGACGAAACGTTCACCGTCGCATTCCGCGAAGGAACCCGCCTCACCACCGACGAAGCCATCACCTACGCGCTCGAACCCTGTGGACACCAAGCAACATTAGGGATCTGCTCGACGCGGCCGTAAAGTCGGCCGGCGATCTCGGTACGCCGGGCGGTTGTCGACCTGCCGGACGTACGTCGCAGCGGCCGTCTTGGCGATCGAACGACAACCCGAGCGTGCGGGCGATCTTGGTCACCGTGGACGGCGAGGGGCCGATCGCGCGGGCGATGTCGTTGCGGGTCTTGCCCTCGGCGTGTAGTTCGCACACGCGGTCGCGGTCGGCGTCGGTTAATCAGGTTGCGGGGCAAGGTGATCACACCTCGCCCAGGTGGTCAGGTGAGGTGAGCTGGTCGCCTTGGTTGTGCGTGTGCGTGCTGGACCTCGGCGAGCCGGCGCGTGGCGATGGTGTGAAAGGCCCGTGATGGCGAACGAACGCCAGTGGCGTGATTGCCCATGTTGTCGGGGGCATGATGAGCCCCGCTGAGGATCGATGGGCTTTTCCTGTGGAGGGAGTGGACAGTGATGACAACCGCTCACATGGAGCATGTTGGCCACGACCACACGCACGGGGAGGGCTGCGGCCATGTGGCCATCCCGCACGGTGATCATGTCGACTACGTGCACGACGGCCACGTGCACCGGGTCCACGAGGGGCACTACGACGAGTGCGAGCCGACCGAACACGTCTTCCACGACGGGCACCACCACACGCACCGCGCAGGCTGCGGCCACGTTGCGGTGCCACATGGTGATCATGTCGACTACGTGCATGACGGCCACCGGCACGCCGCTCATGGAGACCATGTCGACGAGCACTGATGCCAGCGGTCTCGCGCAGCGTCCTGTCTAGTCTGGACAGGCGGTGGCCCCGAGACCACGGGGGAGGTGTCTTGGGGCCGTCAGATCGTTTCGCGGGTAGTCGCGGGTATAGGTCACCCGCTGCTGATCACCAGTTTATGCACACTCGGCGTCGATGCGGGTGACACGACGAGCCGACGTCGCGGGCACGAGATCGATCGTCCTGCTGAGCACATAGTGCAGCCGCCCGTTGCAGCCGCCCGCGCTCGGCGTGCGCGCTGTGCTTGCCGGAGAGCAGGGCACGGAGTGACGCGAGGTGCCTGCCGCTTAGCGGGGGCTGTGTGCTCGAGCGTGATCAGGCGGTGGGGGTCAACGCGTGGGCCACGCTGTCGCACATGGTGAACAGCCTGGTCAGTCCGCATGTCTCGATCGGGCGGAGGACGGCGTGGTGGGTGGCGACGAGTCGCAGAGGGGTGCTCTGCTCGCGGCATCGCTGGTGGTGATCGATGAGGGTTGCGATGCCGAACGAGCCCAGGAATGTCACCCGATCGAGGTCGACAACGACCGGTGCGGGTGACGTCGCGAGAGCCTCGGCGGTCTTCAGGTGCTCGCTCAGAATGCCCGCGCTGGTGACATCAATCTCGCCGACGATGTGCAGGACCACGGCGCAGCCGCGGACGTCACGTCGGATGTTGAGGAGTGGGTCACTCGGGTAGCGAACCTCGTCCCGGCGTGTCACGGCCTGACCTCTCATGGGAAGGTCTTCACAGGTGCTGACCGACGAGGACGCTCCTGAGCCTCGGGACGAGAATTTCAAGCCGCGACTCCTTGAGGCTCACACAGCCGTTGGTGGATTTTGTCCTCAAGACACGCAGTGTGGTGGCCGTTCGGTTTCACTCGGCCATGATGAGATCGGCTACCTGCTGAGGGCGGTCGACCTGGACGTAGTGTCCGGCGTGGTCGAGCAAATGCAGTTCGCTATGGGGGAACAGAGCGGCGAACTCCCGTGCAACCCGGGGATTGAGATAGCGGTCGCGGATCCCGAAAATCACCCGAACGGGCGGGGCGAAACGGCGCAACTCCGGGATACGACGCCGATGGGTCAGCACCGTGCCCAGCAGGTCATCGTTGAGCCGCCAGAACGCCGGCCGGGCCGGGATGAATTGCTCGTAAAGCTGTGCGACAAGCGGGTCACGTACCTCGGCGTCGTGGATGAACCGGCCAACCTGCCAGGCATACAGGCGCCGGTCTAGCTCGGGCCGTCGGCGCACGAGGGCACGGGCAACGCCGCGGACCAACGGTGTGGAATACAAGGCGATGGCCGGCGGGCGACGCAGGCTCGGGGTCCAGTGGTAGTAGGTGTTGAGCAGTACCAGCATCGCAACCCGCCCGGGGTTGGCCAGCCCCCAGTCGATCGTCGGCGGTCCGGAGGAGTCGTGAGCCACCAGCACCAACTGGTCGGTGTCCACGTGCTCGCCGATGGCGTCGACGACGGCAGCCAGGTCGCCTACCTGATTCGCTGCGGTGTACGGGTAGCCCGCCGGCTTGTCCGAGCGGCCCCAGCCGAGGAAATCGAAACACACCACGGGCCGACGGCCGACCAGGTGTGGGAGGAGGCGATCGTAGAGGTGGGTGTTGTCGGGAAAGCCGTGCATCAGCACGATCGGCGTCCCGATCCCGGGAACCATCTCGGCGTGCACCCGGTGCTGGCTTCGCCGCACGGTCAGCATGTGGCTCTTCGGGTCCATCACTACCCTCTCTCGCAGTCGAGTAGGGATATTCAATCTTCAGCCATCAAAGGCAACCGAGTGCCGAAGCGGCGTCCGATGTCGCGGTGGCTGGGCCAGAGACCTTAAATACCCGAGCTTACGCCCACGACATACTCGCCTCCCTGCACCTCGGCACATGCCGCACGCGACTGCGAACTGAAGCGCAACAGACCGTTACGCGGACAGGCTCAGCGATGCCCAGGCAACCCGAACTACTGCTCTAACGGCTGGGCCACGATGTGCTCAACTGACACGTCAAAGTCGGCGGACAACAAGCGAGCCAACTCCAACTGGGATTCATAGATCACATAATCCGACTCCGTGACCGGCCAAATAAGACCAGGAAAATGGCGTTGACCTCGGTAGGAGGGAAGTCCCGGACCGGCGGACGTCCTCGAACGCTGTCACCGCCGCCTTGGCCGACCGAAGCCGTACCTCGCCCTGCCGGCCCAACCATATGACGTCGAACCTGCGTAACTCCGAGGGCCGCCCCACAAGATCCATGCCGC
Source organism: Kibdelosporangium aridum (assembly GCF_900176515.1). Lineage (GTDB taxonomy): Bacteria > Actinomycetota > Actinomycetes > Mycobacteriales > Pseudonocardiaceae > Kibdelosporangium > Kibdelosporangium aridum. The sequence goes on along the minus strand of NZ_FWXV01000033.1, from coordinate 2,446 downwards.
GCACCTCGACACCTCGATGAGACAAGCCAACCCCAGTGAGGCCAGCGCCAGCCCAAAGAGTGAAGAGTGGGCCCTCGAAGAGCCACTACGTGAGAATCAGCAAGGTACGCCAGATGTCCAGTGAGACTCCGCAACCTTCACCGAGAACGGGCACTTGTTTCACGAACGCTGCACAAATGCAATGGGCATGCAATCAGCACTGAGAAAATGCAGCCAGAACTGAGACCCTACAACACAACATTGTCTGTAGGGTCTCGACTCGCGTTACATGTCGATCTTTGTGACATGCGGGTTCTCGGTTTGTCTCACGAGATGGCTCCGAGCTTGAGTCTCAGTGCCGTTGCATTTCTTCAGCGCGCGCCAGTACCCGCACGTGGCGACATCGCGACAACAATCGGGGATTCGTGGCGCGGTGGGGCTGGTCTCGCTACCGTCGGAGGATGTCGTTCACCGGGCTGGATGCGTGGGTGAGCGACCGGGCTGCCGCCAACCAGTTTTCCGGGGTGGTGCTGATCCGCCGCGGGGACCAGACGGTATTCGCGGGTGCCTACGGCTGGGCCAGTCGCCGGTGGCCCGTGCCGAACACCCTCGCCACCCGGTTCGACACGGCGTCCATCACCAAGCTCTTCACGTCGGTGGCCGCGATGCAGCTGGTGGACGAGGGGCGTCTGGACCTGGATGAGCCGATCACCGAGATCGCCGACCTGACCGGCACGACAATCTCACCCGAAGTGACCGTGCGGCACCTGCTCACGCACACCTCCGGGATCGCCGACGACGCGGATAAGGAAGCCGGTGAGAGCTACGAGGCGTTGTGGGTCGACAGGCCGGTCTACGCGGTCATGCGGACGCGGGATCACCTGCCGCACTTCGCTTACAAGCCACCGAACTTTCCCCCGGGCGAGGGGTGCCGGTACTGCAACGCCGGATACGTCCTCGTTGGTCTGGCGATCGAGGAGATCACCGGAACCACCTACCGCGACCAGGTCCGCAACGCCGTGTTCGCCCGCGCGGGCATGACCGCGTCGGACTTCTACGACCGCCGGGAGGCAGCGCCGGACGTCGCCGAAGGCTGGGATCCGATCGTCGACACCGAGGGGCGGATCACCGGGTGGAAACAGAACATCTTCAGCTATCCGCCGATCGGCTCGCCCGACGGCGGAGCGCACGCCACCGTGGACGACCTAGTGCGGTTCCTGCGAGCCGTGCGCGCCGGTGAGCTGCTGTCGGCCGAGCGCACCAAGCAGTTCCTCACCCCGCAGGTCCTGCACCACAAGCACGACGCCGGCGACGTGTGGTACGGCTTCGGCCTGGAGTTCACCCTGGATCGGGACGGCTCGGTCTGGAACTACTACAAGGACGGCGGTAGCCCCGGTGCCAGCGGGATCGCGCGCTATTACCCCGCTGACGACCTGGACGTGGCGATGCTGTCCAACGCCGAGTACGGCGGCCAGGACGTGACCCGCGAAATCGACCGTCGGATCAGGGCGTCATAGCCCCGAGCCGACGGCGAACCAGCGGACATTCCGCGGTACTTGATCACATGATCCGGGGCTACCAAGATCATATCGTGGCGTCGCTAGATCAACTAGGCCCCTCGAACCTCGACATTTGAGTCAAGTTTTCCGTGGCGTAGCGTCAGGTGTGCCTGTGAGGTTCCAAAACGCTGCGCCGCGTTCTTGACCTGCGATGATCGCACCGGTCTACGGGCAAGGCATGATCGTGGGACGTGTGGTTGCGACTGGTTTATCTGATCTGCGTTCGATTCGTTGGGTGTCTTGTTTTGCTCGACTGCCCAGTGAAGATCAAGGCGCCAAGGGCGGCCACACCGGTCAGAAGTCCCGGCACGGAAGTCCAGTCCCAGCGCTACCGACGGGAAGAAACACGTCTTCGGGCGGGAGATCTGAGTCCCAAGCCATGCCGCCGGCGTAACGGAGCCTGACGAATGTGAACACTCTTTTGTTGTGCGGACAGGGGTTCAGCATGCTCCGACCGTCCGAGAGCCGCACCGCGCATAGTGTCCGAACCCACCCGGTGTGACCGACCAGCGGTTTGCCAACTGACCGGCCGATCACGGGATCCCAGACCCGCACCGTCCCGTCTTCGCCGGTCGTCGCCAGTTGTCAACGGCACCCGAATTTGACCCCTTTCCGGCATCTGAATGTTGACCCCCTGCATGGGAATTGATCTCTACTCTTCGGTTGTGCCGGCGGTGGGGACGCGGCCGAGGTCGCGGTCCTTGAGCCGGTAGCTGTCGCCCTTGAGGGCGATGACTTCGGCGTGGTGGACGAGGCGGTCGATCATGGCGGCGGCGACCACGTCGTCACCGAACACCTCGCCCCACCGGCCGAAGACCTTGTTGCTGGTGACGATCAAGCTGGCCCGCTCATACCGGGAGGAAACCAGTTGGAAGAACAGGTTCGCCGCTTCCGGTTCGAACGGGATG
>NZ_FWXV01000009.1 GCF_900176515.1 Kibdelosporangium aridum | reverse complement strand
CAAGTCGTATCCGGTATTAGACCCAGTTTCCCGGGCTTATCCCAGAGTGCAGGGCAGATTACCCACGTGTTACTCACCCGTTCGCCGCTCGTGTACCCCGAAGGGCCTTACCGCTCGACTTGCATGTGTTAAGCACGCCGCCAGCGTTCGTCCTGAGCCAGGATCAAACTCTCCAACAATGCTCTAGTTGAAAAATTCGACGTCCTGACAAACCAGAACCAATCTGGTCCATCTGTCCATCTCAAAGGAACCTCAAGACGAGGTTCAAATAAAAGCTCTACTGGCTTTCAATAGATCGACACACTGTTGAGTTCTCAAACAACACACGCACATTCATCAGAGGCCGCGTCAACGGCGCCTTCAGAAGGCTTTACTTCTAAGTTTTTTTGGTCTTGCGCTCGTCCCCCGGTTTCCGGGGCCCGTTCCGCGCTGACTTGGAATAAGTTACACGCCTGCCAGTGAGAGGTCAAATCGCGCCCCTCAAGCCCCGCTGCGGAGCAAAGCCGCAGGTGAGCGGCCCTACAACGGGGCTACCGCCACGCTATCGGACCTCAGCCAGTATGCAAGTGTGTCGCCCGTCACACCAACTTGTTTCCCGGTCCCGGTTTTGACCATGAAATCCGCCCATGACCTGGGCAAACATGCGAACAGGCCGCCAGTCGTACCGACTGACGGCCTGTGCTACGGAACTACCCGTTCAGGGTGAGACACGGACTCCGGCCATGTTGCGCTTGCCCTTACGGACCACCAGCCACTTGCCGTGCAGCAGGTCATCGGCCGTCGGACGCCAGTCATCAGCGGCGATACGCGTGTTGTTCACGTACGCGCCTCCCTCACTGACGGTCCGCCGCGCAGCCCCATTGCCCGCGACCAAGCCGCTCGCCACCAGCACGTCGATGATCGTCGGCTGGTCAGCCAGCCGTACCTCACCCGTCGGGACCTCGGACATGGCCGCGTCCAGCGTGCCGGCGTCCAGCTCACGCAGCTCGCCGCGGCCGAACAAGGCCTGCGACGCGGCGATCACCTGCTGGGTCTCCTTCTCCCCGTGCACGAGATCGGTGAAGACCTGGGCCAGCCTCTTCTGTGCGGCACGCATCTGCGGCTTTTCCTCGGTCTGCAGCGTGAGCTCGTCGATCTCCTCACGGGACACGAACGTCAGCATGCGCAGGTACTTCAGCGCTTCCGCGTCGTCGACGTTCACGAAGTACTGGTACCAGGCGTACGGCGAGGTCATAGCCGGGTCGAGCCACACGTTCCCGCCACCGGTGGACTTGCCGAACTTGCGTCCCTGCGAGTCCGTGACCAGCGGCGCGGTCAGCGCGTGCACGCTCTTCTGCTCGACCTTCCTGACCAGGTCGACACCGCCGATGATGTTGCCCCACTGGTCCTGGCCGCCGATCTGCAGCGTGCAGCCGTGTTTGCGGTAGAGCTCCAGGTAGTCGTTCGACTGCAGGAGCAGGTAGCTGAACTCGGTGTACGACATGCCGTCGCCTTCGAGCCTGCGTTTGACCGTGTCGCGCGCCAGCATCACGTTGACCGAGAAGTGCTTGCCCACGTCCCGCAGGAACGTCGGGACCGGCATGTTCGCCGTCCAGGTCAGGTTGTTCTCGATCAGCGCACCCGTGGGCGAGGCGTCGAAGTCGACGAACCGTTCGAGCTGACCGCGGATCCGCTCGGTCCACTCGGCCAGCACGTCCAGGGCGTTCATCGGGCGCTCGCCGGTGTCACGCGGGTCGCCGATCATCGCGGTCGCCTCGCCTGCCAGCACGATCGGCCGGTGCCCGGCCTTCTGGAACCGGCTCAGGCCAAGCAGCGGGACCAGGTTGCCCGCGTGCAGGCTGGGTGCGGTCGGGTCGAAGCCGCAATAGAGGGTGAGCGGGCCCGAGTCGAGATCACGGCGCAGGGCGTCGATGTCGGTGGACTGCGCGATCAGGCCGCGCCAGGACAACTCATCAAGGATGTGCTCACTCACGGTCCTCATCATCCCTCACCGCGTCGAGGGGTTATCGCACGGCGTTGATGTCCTGCGGGTACAAGATCTTCTTGTCGCCGCCGTGCTTGGCCAACGCCAGCATGGCCTTGCCGATCTGCTCGGTGCTCGTCACCGCCTTCATCCGCCTGATCAGCGGAAAGACCGGGCGCAGGATCGTGTAGGCAATCCGGTAGGCGGTCGTGCTCGACGTGGCGCCGTGCTTGGGCTCGATGAAGCCCGGCCGGACCATGTACGCGTTCGCATACAGCTTGAGCAGGTCGTTCTCGGTCTTGCCCTTCACCCGCGCCCACATCGTGCGGCCCTGCTCAGTGCTGTCGGTGCCCATCCCGGACACGTAGATGAAGCACGCATCCGGGTTGGCCTCATGCAGTGGGTTGGCCGCGGCCATGGTGATGTCGTACGTGACGCGCCTGTAAGCGTCTTCGCTCATTCCCGCCGAGCTGACGCCCAGGCAGAAGAAGCACGCGTCGTAGCCGGCGAAGTCGACCGCGGACTGATCGGTGAGGTCAGGCAGCACGGCTTCGGTCAGCTTCTCGTGCTGTTGGCCCAACGGCCGCCTGCCGACCGACAGCACCTGCTCCACGTCCGGATCCAGAAGGCATTCCCGCAGGACTCCGTACCCGACCATGCCGCTGGCGCCGTAGACGATCACCTTCACGACGTGAGCGTAACGGGCAACTCCCGCAGTCCACGACTACGGAACGACTCCCGCCACGTCAAGGTGTCCGTTGCGAGCGTCGCATGCGGGAACCTGCGGAACAGTGTCTCGACCGCGATCTCGAGTTCCATCCGGGCCAGCGGCGCGCCGACGCAGTAGTGGATGCCCGCACCGAAGGTCAGGTGCTGCGTCGAGGATTCGTTGGCCGCCTGGATGCCCAGCAGCACTGTCTGTCCTTTTGGGATGGTCTCGCCGCCGATTTCGACGTCCTCAGTGGGGAATCGACGGATCGCGTGCAGGTTCGGGTTGGCCACCCTGAGCAGTTCCTCGGTGTCCGCAGGGCCGTCGAACAGACGGAGGATGCTGTTGGCGATCAGGTGCACGGAGTTCTCGTGGCCGACCAGGAGAATCAGGAACGCCAGCGAGAGCAGTTCCTCTTCCGACAGCCGTTCGGCACCGTCACGGGCCTCGATCATCGCCGAGATCAGGTCGTCGGCGGGTGTTGTCCGCTTGGCCGCGATCAGGTCGAGCATGAACTGGTACATGCTGGCGATGGCATCGCGGGATGCGGTTGTCATCATCGCGTCTGTCCAGCCACGGAACTCCTCGACGCGATCGGCCGGCACGCCGAGCAGGTCGCCGATGGTGATGATCGGCAACGGCGCGGCGTACGCAGCCATCAGGTCGACCGTGCCGGTCAGGCCGTCGAGCAACCTGTCAGCAGTCGCCTGGATCTTGTCGCGCATCCCGGATACCTGGCGTCCGCTGAACGCGCCCGCGACCAGTTTGCGCAGCCTGGTGTGGTCGGGCGGGTCCAGGTTGAGCAGGTTCCGGTCCAGTGCGGGCGGCAGTTTGAAGCCGGTGTACCCGCCAGTGGAGTTGGCGCGGCTCAACGACAGCCGCGGATCGGCGAGGCCAGCGCGGACGGCGTCGAAGTCAGTGACCAGCCATGCCGTTGAGCCGTCTGGCAGCGTGATCTTCACGAGATTTGCTTCGTCCGTTTCCCGCCGCGGCGGTACGTGCTCACCGCGGGCGAATCCACCCAGAACCGCCATGGCACGTCCATCGCGACGGCCACACCGACGCGTGGCCCGCTGTAGACCTCCGCGACCGGCTCCCCTTCGTAGATCCGGACCGGCGAGTCGGGGCTGGTCAGGTCGACGCCGTTCTGCGCACGGTCGATGCCCAGCACACCGGTCAGCCTGGCCGGGCCTTTGGCCAGCTCGGAGTCGTTGCGTGCGCTCGGCCTGCGGGTGCGGGCCAGGTCGATGCCGTCGACGACCTCGCCCGCGCGGAGCAGCACCGCGCCGGGAACGCCGTCGGTCAGCGAGACGATGTTGGCGCAGAAGTGCATGCCGTAGACGAAGTAGACGTACAGATGGCCGGCCGGCCCGAACATCACGTCGTTGCGCGGGGTCCGGCCGCGGTAGCAGTGCGAGGCAGGATCGTCGCCACCCCGGTACGCCTCGACCTCTACCAGCCGGACCCGGACAATCCCTTGCGGGCTATGGGATTCGAGCACGCTGCCGAGCAGCAGCTTCGAGGCGTCAACGGGATCGATGGCCAGTTCGTCACGAGTCAGCTGCCTCACCGCAGGACCACTTCACCGTTCGGTGTCCTGATGGTGGCTTGCAGTCCGGTCGGCCCGTTGGCCACCGGGTAGTCGAGGCCGAGCGCCTTCAGTCCTTTGTAGACGTCATCCGGGTTGGGATCGGAGATCTGGAACAGCTCCAGCTGCGCGCCTTGCGCGGCATCCTCCGACGGGTGGCGTGTGCTGCCCCAGTCGATCAGGAACGGCAGGAGGCCCGGGAGCATCGGCGTCAGCTGCCACTGCAGCAACACGCCGTCCGGGCGTTCGCGGGACATCGGCACGACCGGCCCAGGGTCGTAGCCCTGGGCCTTCGCACGCTCCACCACGTCCTCGATGTCCTTCACCCTGACCGCCCAGGCCACCAGCTTCGGCTCGGTCAGCGTGTCAATGCCGAACGGCCGTGGCTGGTCAGGCTCCGGCTGGTCCGGATCGGGCCCGATCACCTCGAGGTACGCGCCGTCGCCCAGGTCGGCCAGCAGATTGCGGGTGCCTCGGCCGATGTGACGGCCGCCTTCGCTCAGGTCGATGCCTAAGTCGCCCGCGAGAGCCAGGTCCGGCACGGCGTACACGAGATGATCAAGAGCCACTACGTTCCCCTCACCCACGTCCTGTGCTCGGCGAGCCGGACGTTCAGACGTTCGCGCTGCTCGGCGACTCTATCGGGCGCGGTGCCGCCGTAAGCGTCACGTGACGCGATCGACCCTGACACGGTCAGCACGTCCCGGACTTCCGGGGTGAGGTTCGCGTTGATCTCGGCGAATTCGGCGTCGGTCAGCTCGTCGAGGCCGACACCGCGGGCCTCGGCCGCGCGGACACAAGCACCAGCGGCTTCGTGGGCGATCCGGAACGGCACGCCCTCGCGGACCAGCCATTCGGCGATGTCGGTCGCGAGCGTGAAGCCCTGCGGCGCGAGCTCGGCCATCCGGTCGGTGTCGAACGTCAGCGTGCCGACCATGCCCGCGATCGCGGGCAGCAGCAGTTCGAGCTGTTCGACCGAGTCGAACAGCGGCTCCTTGTCTTCCTGCAGGTCACGGTTGTACGCCAGCGGCTGCGCCTTCAACGTCGCCAGCAGGCCGGTCAGGTTGCCGATCAGCCGTCCTGACTTGCCCCTGGTCAGCTCGGCCACGTCCGGGTTCTTCTTCTGCGGCATGATCGAGCTGCCGGTGGCCCACGCGTCGTCGAGCACCGCGTACCGGAACTCGGCGGTGGTCCAGATGATCACTTCCTCGGCGATCCTCGACAGGTTCACGCCCAGCATGGCCAGCACGAACGCGATCTCCGCGGCGAAATCACGGGACGCCGTGCCGTCGATCGAGTTCTCGACCGGACCGTCGAAGCCCAGGTCAGCTGCCACGGCCGCCGGGTCGAGGCCGAGCGACGAACCCGCCAACGCACCCGAGCCGTACGGCGACAGAGCCGCGCGGGCGTCCCAGTCGCGCAGGCGCTCGATGTCCCTGGTCAGGGACTGCGCGTGGGCCAGCAGGTGGTGCGCGAGCAGGACGGGCTGGGCGTGCTGCAGGTGCGTGCGGCCCGGCATCACCGCGGTGTCGTGCTGCGTGGCCTGGGCGACCAGCGCGTCGATGACGTCGAGGGTTCCGGCGGCGACCCGGCGGGCGGCGTCCCGCAGCCACATCCGGAACAGCGTCGCGACCTGGTCGTTCCGCGACCGCCCGGCCCGGAGTTTGCCGCCGAGTTCCGGTCCCGCCCGCTCGATGAGGCCACGTTCGAGGGCGGTGTGCACGTCCTCGTCGGCGATGGTCGGGGTGAACGCGCCGGAGACCACGTCGGCCTCCAGGGTGTCCAGCGCCTTGAGCATGCCTTCGAGCTCGTCATCGGTCAGCAGACCGGCGCGGTGCAGCACGCGGGCGTGCGCCCGTGACCCGGCGATGTCATGCCTGGCCAGCCGCCAGTCGAAGTGCGTGGACGCGGACAGCGCCGCCATCGCGTCGGCCGGGCCAGAGGCGAACCTGCCGCCCCACAACGAACTCACTGTGCAAACTCCCTGGTCAAAGCTCGTGAGTGGACTGTCCGGTCACAACCGGCCAACCACTCACGAGGGGTCTTTCAGGCCTGCCATCGTGCTGAAGCGATCGGCCAGGTCCGAGCCGGTGAGCGGCTCGCGGGCGATCACCAGCACCGTATCGTCGCCCGCGATCGTGCCGACCACCTCGTGCAGTGCGGCCCGGTCGATCGCGCTGGCCAGGAACTGCGCGGCCCCGGGCGGGGTGCGCAGGACAGTCAGGTTGGCCGAGAAGTCGGCCGAGACGAGAACTTCGCCGAGCAGCCGGGTCAGCCGGGTCGTCCCGCCCTGCACGCCGCGCACCGGCGAGCCGTCCTCCGGGATGACGTACACGGGCGCGCCCGCGTCGGGGCCACGCAGTTTGACCGCACCGAGCTCGTCGAGGTCACGCGAGAGCGTCGCCTGGGTGACCTCGACGCCTTCCGCGGCAAGGATCTTGGCCAGCTCGGTCTGGCTGCGGATGGCCATTGTGGACACGAGCTCGACGATCCGCGCCTGCCTGGCGACCCGGGTGCCCGCGGTGGTCACGACTGCTCCAGCAGCCACACCAGCAGTGCCTTCTGCGCGTGCAGCCGGTTTTCCGCCTCGTCCCACACCGCGCTGGCCGGGCCGTCGAGCACCTCGTCGGTGATCTCCCAGCCGCGGTGTGCGGGCAGGCAGTGCAGCACGATCGCCTCCGGCGCGGCACGTTCCAGCATCGAAGCGTTGACTTGCAGGCGACGGAACGGCGTCACGCGGTCAAGGCCGTCGTTCTCCTGGCCCATCGAGGTCCACGTGTCGGTGGCCAGCACGTCCGTGCCGTCCACCGCTTCGTCCGGATCGGTCAGGATCGTGACGCTGCCACCGGTTTCCGCGGCCCGCTTCTTGGCGTCCACCACGAAGTCGTCCTGCGGCTGGAACCCTTCCGGGGCAACCAGTCGGACGTGCATGCCGGCCGTGACACCGCCGAGCATCAACGAGTGGGCCATGTTGTTGGCGCCGTCGCCGAGGTAGGTCAGCGTCAGCCCGGCGAGCTTTCCCTTGCGCTCCCGGATGGTCTGCAGATCAGCCAGCACCTGGCACGGGTGGAACTCGTCGGTCAGCGCGTTGACCACCGGGACCTTGGACACCGATGCCATCGCGTCGATGCGCTTCTGCGCGAACGTCCGCCACACCACGGCGTGCACGTAACGCGACAGCACGCGCGAGGTGTCCTCGATGGTCTCCTCACGGCCGAGCTGCATCATCCGGCCGTCCACGATGATCGGCTGACCGCCGAGCTGCGCGATGCCGACTTCGAACGACAGCCGGGTCCGGGTCGAGTTCTTCTCGAACAGCACCGCGATGCTCTTCGGACCGGCCAAGGGCTTGGGCCCCAACGGGTCGCGCTTCAGCTCGGCCGCGAGGTCGAGGACCGCGAGCTGTTCGGCCGGTGACAGGTCGTCGTCACGCAGGAAATGCCGGACGGTCACAATCCCTCCAAAGCTGCTGGCAAGTCGGCCACGAACCGCGCGGCGTCGTCGTGATCGAGGATCAGTGGTGGTGCCAGCCGGATCACGTCCGGCTGGATCGGGTTGATCAGATATCCGGCCTGCTGGGCGTTCGCGGCGGCGGCGGCGGAGACCTTCTCCCGCAGCATGATACCGAGCAACAGCCCGGCCCCGCGGACACCGCCGACCAGCGGGTGCTCCAGCCCTTCCACTCCGGCGGCGATTTCCTTGCCCACCGAGGAAACCTGGTCTAGCAGACCGTCCGAGGCGATCGTGTTCAGCACGGCGAGGCCGGCCGCGGCGCACACCGGGTTGCCGCCGAAGGTCGTGCCGTGATGGCCTGGTTGGAACAGGTTCGCCGCGTCACCGAACGCGATGCACGCACCCAGCGGCAATCCACCGCCGAGGCCCTTGGCCAGTGTGATGATGTCAGGCACGACACCGAACTGCTGGAACGCGAACCACGTGCCCAGCCGTCCGACGCCGGTCTGCACCTCGTCCAGGATCAGCAACGCGCCGTGCTTCGCGGTGATCTCCCGTGCCGCCTGGAGATATCCCTCTGGCGGCACGACGACGCCCTGCTCGCCTTGGACCGGCTCGACGACGAACGCGGCGGTCTCACCGTCCACAGCGGACTCAAGCGCGGCCACGTCGCCGAAGGGAACATGCGTGACGCCAGGCAGCAGCGGCTCGAACGGGGTGCGCTTGGGCGGCTGGCCAGTCAGTGTGAGCGCGCCCATGGTGCGGCCGTGGAAACCGCCATCGGTCGAGACCAGTTTGGCGCGCCCGGTCAGACGGCTCAGTTTCAGCGCCGCCTCAACGGCTTCCGCGCCGGAATTGGTGAACACCACCTTGCCTTCGACGCCCGCGACGTCAAGCAGGCGCTCGGCCAGCTCCAGGGCAGGCAGGTTGATGTTCAGGTTCGAGGTGTGGCCGAGCTTGCCGATCTGCTCGGTCACCGCGGCCACGATCGCCGGGTGCGCGTGCCCGAGCGCGTTCACCGCGATTCCGCCGAGCAGGTCAAGGTATCGGTTGCCGTCGGTGTCCCAGACGTACGCGCCCTCGCCTCGCTCGAGTCCCAACTTCGGCGTGCCGTAGTTGTTCATCATCGCGGCTTCCCACCGCTGCTGGAGCGTCATCACGCTTCCCCTTCGTCAGGTAGCACCATCGTGCCGACACCTTCGCTCGTGAACACCTCAAGCAGCACCGAGTGCGCCAGCCTGCCGTCGATCACGTGTGCCTGCGGCACCCCGCCACGGACCGCGCGCAGGCAAGCCTCCATCTTCGGCACCATGCCGCTTGCCAGGTCCGGCAGGATCTTCTCCAGCTCGACCGCGCCGATCCGGTGCACCAGCGACGATTTGTCCGGCCAGTTCTTGTACAGCCCTTCCACATCGGTCAGGACGACAAGTTTGCGTGCCTTCAACGCGACGGCCAGTGCGGCCGCCGCGGTGTCGGCGTTCACGTTGTGCACAATGCCGTCGACGTCCGGGGCCACTGTGGACACGACCGGAATCCTTCCGGCCGCGACGATGTCCTCCACGGCAGCCGGGTTGACCGTCACCACGTCGCCGACGAGGCCGAGATCGACTTCCTCGCCGTCGATCTCCAAGCCGCGACGTTCAGCGGTGAACAGATGCGCGTCCTCACCGGAGATTCCGACCGCGTACGGGCCGTGCGCGTTGATCAGGCCGACGAGCTCGCGGCCGACCTGGCCGACGAGGACCATCCGTACCACGTCCATGGCTTCCGGTGTGGTGACCCGCAAGCCGCCGCGGAACTCGCTTTCGATGCCGAGTTTGGACAGCATCGAGCCGATCTGAGGGCCGCCGCCGTGCACGACCACCGGCCGCAGCCCGGCCAGTCGCAGGAACACCATGTCCTGGGCGAAAGCCTGCTTGAGTTCGTCGTCGACCATGGCGTTGCCGCCGTACTTGACCACCACGAGCGCGCCGTGGAACTCCTGTAGCCACGGCAAAGCCTCGATGAGCACCGCAGCCTTGCGGTCCGCGTTGTTGTTCATGACGAATAGGCGCTGTTCTCTTCGACGTAGTCGTGCGAAAGGTCAGTGGTCAGAATGGTCGCTGCGCCCTGACCAAGCGCCAGTTCGATGATGATGTCGATGTCCCGGCCGGACAGGTCCGCGTTCGACCGGTCCTCGCCGCGGGTTCCCTTGTCCATCACGCGGATCCCGTTGATCACAATGGACAGCTGGTCCGGGTCGATCTGCGCCTGTGCCCGGCCGAGCGCCATCGCGATCCGGCCCCAGTTCGGATCCGAGCCGAACAGCGCGGTCTTCACCAGGTTGTCCTCGGCCACGATCCGTCCGATGTGGACAGCCTCGGCCTCGGTCGCCGCGCCGGTCACGGTGATCGAGATTTCCTTCGTCACGCCTTCCGCGTCGCCCTGCAGCTGCTTGACCAGGTCGGCGCTCACCTCGGTGAGCAGCTTCTCGAAGTCCTCGCCGGCCGGCTTGATCCCGGACGCACCGGAGGCGAGCACCAGCACGGTGTCGTTCGTGGACGTTCCGCCGTCGACATCGAGGCGGTCGAACGTGTTCGAGGTCGCTTTGCGCAGCGCGGCGTCCAGGGTGTCCTTGTCGACGTCGGCGTCGGTCGTGATCACCGAGAGCATGGTCGCCATGTTGGGCGCCAGCATGCCCGCGCCTTTCACGAAGCCGCCGATCGACCAGCCCTGCTCGTGTGCCTTCCACGACTGCTTTGGCCGGGTGTCCGTGGTCATCACGCCTGTCGCGGCGTTCAACCCGGCCTCGACGGTGTTGTCAAGGCTCGCTTTCGCGGTGTCCACACCGGACAGAACCTTGTCCATGGGCAGGCGTTCACCGATCAGGCCGGTCGAGCAGACCGCCACCTCGATCGCGCCGCACTCAAGGACTTCCGCGACCTTCTCGGCGGTGGCGTGTGTGTCCTGGAAGCCTTCAGGGCCGGTACAGGCGTTCGCGCCGCCGGAGTTGAGCACAACGGCCTTGAGTTTGCGCTCCTTGAGCACCTGCTGGGACCACAGCACCGGCGCGGCCTTGACCTTGTTGGTGGTGAACACGCCCGCGGCCGCGTTGTTCGGGCCGTCGTTCACCACCAACGTGAAGTCCAAAGCGCCATTCGCCTTGATACCCGCGGCAACCCCGGCGGCCCGGAATCCGGCAGGCCCGGTGACACCCTTGTCACGGTTCACGGTGCGACTCCCACAGTAGAAAGCCCGGTCGTCTCGGGCAGCCCGAGAGCGATGTTCATGCACTGCACGGCGGCACCGGCGGTGCCTTTGGTCAGGTTGTCGATCGTCGCGACGACGATCAGCCTGCGCAAATCCGGGTCGACCGTGACCTGCAACTGGACGGCGTTGGACGCCAGCACGGCACCGGTCGTCGGCCAGCTCCCGCTCGGCAGAACGTGCACGAACGGCTCGTCGGCGTATGCATTGTCATACGCGGCAAGGGCGTCATCGAGGGTCTTGCCCGGCTTGAGGGTGGCACTGCACGTGGCCAGGATGCCGCGCGGCATCGGCGCGAGAACGGGCGTGAAGCTCACCGAGATCTTCTCGTTGGCGACCTTGCTCAGGTTCTGCACGATCTCCGGGGTGTGCCGATGCGTACCGCCGACGCCGTACGCACTGACCGAGCCCATCACCTCGGAACCCAGCAGATGCGGCTTGAGCGACTTGCCCGCGCCCGACGTGCCCGACACCGCGACGATGACGGCTTCGGGCTCGACCAGACCGTCCTTGAACGCAGGAGCCAAGGCCAACGACGAGACCGTCGGATAGCACCCGGGCACCGCGACACGCTTCGCGCCTTTGAGCTTTTCCCGCTGCCCCGCGAGCTCCGGCAGGCCGTATGGCCAGGTGCCTGCGTGGTCGCCGCCGTACCAGCGCTGCCAGGCCGCTGGGTCCTCCAACCGATGGTCCGCGCCGCAGTCGATGACCAGGGTGTCCTCCCCCAGCTCGGCCGCGATCTTGGCGGACTTGCCGTGCGGCAGCGCGAGGAACACGACGTCATGCCCGCTGAGCTGCTCGACCGTGGTGTCACCGAGCACGCGGTCGGCGAGCGGCAGCAGATGCGGCTGGTACTGGCCGAGCGTCATGCCCGCACTCGCACCGGCGGTCAGCGCCCCGATCTGGACATCGGGATGCCCGAGCAGCAGGCGCAGCACCTCACCACCCGCGTATCCGCTCGCTCCCGCCACCCCTACCCGTACAGTCATATGGATGATTATGCACAAGCATGCAAAGTCACTCAATCGATAATGGTCCGAGATCACACCATCGGCGCACCACCGATGAGTCTTCGGGCCGGGGCGGGTCTGCACTGTCGTGATTGACTTCAAGCCCGCGTGCCACCACATGGCCGACCTGCTGGCACGCGTCACCGATGACCAGCTCACCCACCCCACACCGTGCTCTGAGTACACCGTTGCCGACCTGATCGCCCATGTCGACGAGGCAGCGGTCGGATTTGCCGCGATGGCAGGCATCACCGACCCCGGCCCGAGCGTCGCCGAGCACGTGCTCGCGCTCGGCAAGGCATGGGACGAGCCATCAGCCTGGGAGGGCATCAGCGCCGCGGCCGGCGTGGAGTTGCCCCACGAGGTGTGGGGCCGGATCGCGTTCACGGAGATCGTCGTGCATGCCTGGGACCTCGCCAAGGCCACCGGCCAGCCCTTCGACTTGCCGGAACACACGCTGCGGGCGTGCTACGACCACGTGGCCGAGTTCGTCCCGAAGGCGCCGGTCCCGGGACTGTGGGGCCCCTCGGTCGATGTCGCGCCCGATGCCCCGCTGACCGACCGGATCGTCGCGATCACCGGTCGCATGCCGTGACTCACCACGGGATGACGCCGTCCGGCCCGTGAAAGACGCCGGTGGGCCCGTCGGCGGGGATCGTCGCCAGCGAAACCGGGATTTCAGCGCCATCAGCCGTGGTGCGCTCGCCACGCGGGAAAGGTGCTGCCGCGTTCTGGTCGGTCGGCACCATGCCTGGGCTGACAGCGTTGACCTTGATTCCGTCGGCCCGCAAGGCGTTCGCGTAGATCAGTGTCAGCGCGTTGAGGGCGGCCTTGGACGCGCCGTACGCAAGGAAGCCTCGGGTTGTCGGGTCGCTCAGCATCGAGAGTGACCCGAGCCCGCTGGACATGTTGACGATCCGCGGGTTGCTGGAGCGGCGCAGCAACGGCAGGCAGGCCGACGTCACCGTGACCACGCCGAAGACGTTGACCTCGAAGGTGTCCCGCATGAGTGCCGCGGTGACCTCAACGCCCCACTCCAGCATCACCCCGGCGTTGTTGACCAGCACGTCCAGCCGCCCGGCCTCGATCTCGACCGTCCTGACCGCCTCGGCCACGCACGCGGCATCGGTGACATCAAGCCGCACGACCCGGGCGTCCTCGACAGGCTGCGGATCACGGGCACCGAGGTAGACGGTGAAGCCCCGTCCGGCCAGTTGACGGACGATCTCCCGGCCGATGCCCTTGTTGCCACCAGTGACAAGTGCTACTTCGCTCATGCCCACAACCCCAGCCGATGTTGCGCCGTAACGGAAAGACCGATCGGGTAGTGCGCCATACCCTTGCGGTATGCCCGAGATCCGCGAACTGCGCTACTTCTGCGCCGTGGCCGACGAGAAGAACATCACCCGCGCGGCTGAGCGGCTCGGAATCGCACAGCCACCGCTGTCGCGGGCCATCCGTCAGTTGGAACGCCGGCTGGGTGTTGTGCTCTTCGACCGCTCGGGTCCCCGGCTGACGCTGACCCAGGCAGGCGTCGTTCTCCGCAAGGAAGCCACAGTGGTCCTCGGCGCTCTCGAATCCGCGGTGCGCCGGACGCAGCAACGTGAACTCGTTGTCACGGCTAAGCCAGGTGTGGCGACGCGTTTGCTGCAGCGGATCCGCGCGGAGGTTCCGGAGATCCGCGTTGTGGTGAGCGGATTCGGGGAACAGGCCGACATGGTTAGCGACGGTCGCGCGGACGTGGCCATCGCTGCTTGCGTGGACGGCTCTGGTCTGGAGGTCGAGCCGTTGACGGCCGAGCCACGCGTTGCGGCTCTCGCCGCGGGACACGAGTTGGCCATGCGCGAGGTCCTCAGCACCGCCGACTTGATTGCCGAGCCTGCGCCGCGGTGGAGCGACCCGAGGGTCGTCGACCGCGAGTACTGGCTTGGAAATCCCGCTCGTCCCGCTGACGGCCCTGTCGTTCAGGACAGCGCTCAGTTGCTGGAGGTTGTTGCTCTCGGACAGGCCGTGGCGTTGGTGCCCGCGTCGCTGGCCGCGATGAACGTCCGGCCGGACGTGACGTACCGGCCGGTGACCGATGCGACGCCGTACCGGACGTTGATCCTCTGGCAGGCAGGTAACCGGTCGTCCAGGCTTGCCCAGTTCATCGAGACGGCACGGGCCGCTGTGAATTGACCAGGCGGTTTATTTCGTCACCGCTGGATTTCACCGTGTTCGCAGTCTTGAATGCAGTGGGCTCAACCGATGAGTTCTTCCCGAAGGGCAGGTCTGAGCTGACATGGACCTGAAGGACTACGTCGACTCCGGCAAGCTGCCGGGTGTCGTGACGCTGGTGGCCCGCGGTGACGACGTCGACGTACGGACGTTCGGGCCGGTCGAGCGGGACACGATCTTCCGGATCGCGTCGATCACCAAGCCGATCACCGCCGCCGCGGTCATGCTCCTGGTCGAGGACGGCAAGCTCGCCCTGGACGATTCCGTCGGCAAGTGGCTGCCGGAACTGGCCGGCCCGAAGGTCGTGCGAACGCCGGAAAGCCCGGTTGACGACGTGGTGCCCGCGCAACGCCCGCTGACCGTGTTCGACCTGATGACCTCCCGGGCCGGGTATGGGTTCGCGGCGCCGTTCGACCGGCCTGCGGTGAGCATGTTCGGCGACGTGATGGGCTGGGACGGCCGCGACGTGCAGGCGCCGCCCCCGCCGGACGAGTGGGTGGCCAAGCTCGCGGGCATCCCGATGGCCGCGCAGCCCGGCGAGGAATTCCTGTACCACGCCGCGTCCGACCTCCAAGGGGTGCTGATCGCGCGGGTGTCCGGTCTGTCGTTCCCTGACTTCCTCGCCGAACGGATCTTCGAACCGCTGGGGATGGTGGACACGGCTTTCTGGGTTCCACCAGCGAAGATCCACCGGTTCACCAGCTATTACCGCGGCGGGCTTGTCCTTGCTGATGCTCCGGACGGGCAGTGGAGCACGCCGCCGGCCTTCCCGTCGGGTGGTGGCGGGCTGGTGTCGACCGCGGACGATTGGCTCAAGTTCGGTCGCGCGCTGCTCGACGACACCCTTGTCGCGGGCGAGTCCAGGAAGCTGATGACGACCAACCACCTCACCGACGAGCAGCGCGAGCGCGGCGAGCTTTTCCTGCAAGGACAAGGCTGGGGCTTCGGCGGCTCGGTCGACCTCACCCACCGGGTCGCAGGCAACGTGCCCGGCCGCTATGGCTGGGTCGGCGGTACGGGGACTTCGGCGTACATCGTCCCGTCAACCGGGCAGATCGCGATCCTGCTGACGCAACTGGCTGTGGAAGACGCCGATTCACCCCAGTACATCGAGGAGTTCTGGGAATTCTCGGCGAACATGTGAAGTCCACAATGGCACGACTAGCCGACGTGCGTCAGCCGTCCGCCGACCATCGTCAGGACGATCGGAATCTCCCGAAGCTCGTGCGGCGCAAGGGTTCCTGGATCGATCCCGGTGACCGTCAGGTCGGCCACGTCGCCGACCTGGATACTGCGACGACCCCGGCTGGCCGCGGCCAGCGCGATGTCCAAAGCGATCGATTGCTCTGGATGCCACGCCGGGCGGCCGTCGTCGGTCCGGCTCACCGCCGAGGCGATCCCGTCCCACGGGTCCAGTGGCGAGACCGGCGCGTCCGAGCCGATTTCCAGTGTCGCTCCTGCGGCTAGCAAAGCGCCGTATGGGAAAGCGTTCGCGGTACGGCCGGTCCAGTGCTGGTCGGCGACGTCCCGGTCATCCGGCTGGTGTGCGGGTTGCACGCCCGCGATCACGCCTAGCTGAGCAAACCGGGGAAGGTCGTCGGGGTGCACGAGTTGCGCGTGCTCGATCCGGCCGGCGCACCCGACTTTGGCGAAGGCGTCCAGCGCGATCGTGTTGGCGCGGTCGCCGATGGCGTGCACAGCGGGGCTGATCCCGTGCCGGGACGCCTTGTCCATCAACGGGACGAGCTCGTCGAACGGCAGCTCGAGCAGACCGTGCGTGTTCTGACCGGGGTATGGGTCGTGGCAGTAGGCCGTCCGCGTGTTGAGTGAGCCGTCCACGAACAGCTTGTACGGCCCTACCTTCAGCATTCCGTCAGCGCCCGGGATCAGCTCGCCGGTGCGGTGCCCGCGTTCGATCGCGGTGTCCAGCAGCGGCCGGGAAATCACCGCGGACACACGCACACCGAGCTGCCGCAACGCCAATCGTCGCAACCAATCGGTGACAGTGTCGCTGTATTCGTAGTCAGCGATTTCCGTGACGCCACGGGCTGCGGCGGCATCGGTCGCCTCCAGGACCCATTCGTCGGTCGCGGCTGGGAGCTCGGCCGTCGCGGCCATGCAATCGTTCTCCAGCAACACGCCCGTCGGGTGCTCGCGGCCAATCAACCGCAGCGCCGCCGGGCTGAGCCAGAGCGTGTGCAAGTCGTTGCTGAACAACGCGACAGGCTGGCCGGGCAGCGCACGCTCCAGCAGGTCCTTGTGCGGCACGTCAGGCCAGGCGCCGTCACGGAAACCGTGGCCCATCACCAGTTCGCCCGGCTTCGCAGCGCTCTCCCGGACGATCGTGCCCACCACCTCGGCCGCGGATTTCGCATGCGCCAAGGGAATACGGCGCCGGGAACTGGCCCACTGCGTCATGTGCACGTGGACATCCACCAGGCCGGGCAACACCGTTCCGCCACGGCCGTCGATGAGCTCACCCTCGCGGGGCAAGCCGGGCCCGATCGCCGAGACACGCCCGTCGGTCACGGCCACATCCACTCTCGGGCCGCCGAGCCCGAGTTGGACATCACACAGTAGTAACGCGGTCACGCTCGTCACGCTACACGTGGACAAAGGTACTCTGACTTGGTGGGACGTATGAAAAGGATGGTCCGCACCGCACTGTGCCTGACCGCGGCGGGCCTGCTCGCCAGGGCGGCCTGGGGCGTGCCGTCGGCCATGGGTGGCGCGCCGCGTGGTGAGCGCGCTGAGCGTATGCGGCGGTCGCCGCAGTTCCGTGATGGGAAGTTCCGTAACGAACACCCAACACAGACGACGCCGAACGGTGACGCGGGTGACCTCATCCGGCGCTACCGGGCCGACAAGGATCGCCGTAAGCCACGCGGCCCAGTCCCGCTTGTGGCACAGTCGAGTGACGACGCCCGCACTGACGGTCTATACGTGACTTGGTACGGACACGCGAGCACGCTCGTCGAGCTCGACGGCGCGCGTGTGTTGTTCGATCCAGTGTGGAGCGACCGGGTGTCACCCTCGGCTCATGTGGGCCCGCGTCGGCTACACCCCGTACCCGTATCGATCGAGCAGCTGCCCACGCTGGACGCGATCGTCATCTCCCACGACCACTACGACCACCTCGACCTCCCGACGGTGCGTGCCCTCGTGCGCACGCAGAGTGCGCCATTCGTTGTGCCACTGGGAATCGGGGCGCACCTGGAACGCTGGCAGGTGCCGGCCGACCGGATCGTCGAACTGGACTGGGACGAGAGCGTGACGGCCGGTCCACTGCGGCTGACCGCCACCGCGGCGCAGCATTTCTCCGGCCGGGGCTTCTCACGTGATGGAACACTCTGGGCGTCGTGGGTCGTCGCCGGCCCGACGCGCCGCGTGTTCTACAGCGGAGATACGGGATATTTCGACGGTTTCGCGCGGATCGGCGCGCAGCACGGGCCGTTTGACGTGGCGCTCGTGCAGATCGGCGCGTACGACCCGATGTGGCCCGACATCCACATGACGCCCGAGCAAGGCGTGGCCACGCATATGGACGTGCAGGCGCACGTGCTGATTCCCGTGCACTGGGCCACTTTCACGTTGGCGCCGCACGCATGGGCCGAACCCGTGGATCGCTTGTGGCGTGAGGCAAAAGCCCAGGATGTGACGCTCGCTGTCCCCAAACCGGGTGAACGAGTGGACATCGACGCCCCGCCCGCGGTTGACGGATGGTGGCAGACACTTTGATGACATGCACTCGAAAGGGCGTAGAGAAGGGACGCATAGTCGAGTGAGAATATGGCCCTCGCCATAGCTCAAGTGGGAGAGCACTCAGGCCGGTGGCAGCACCGCGCAGGAGAGGACGCACGGTTCGATTCCGGCTGGCGAGTCGAAAAAGGGGCCGACCCGTCGCGGGCCGGCCCCTTCACTGTCCTGTGTGGATTTCTCAGCTAGTGGTGATCTGCTTCTGTTCGGTGTCGGCCGAGATCTCGATCTTGCGCGGCTTGGCGCGCTCGGCGATCGGGATCCTCAGCGTCAGCACACCGTTGGCGTACGCGGCGTCGATGTGTTCGGTGTCCAGGGTGTCACCGAGGAACAGCTGCCTCGAGAAGACGCCGAGCGGGCGCTCGGACACCTGCATCTGGACTTCGCCCTTGTGCGCGGGCCGCCGCTCGACCTTGACGGTCAGCACGTTGCGTTCGACGTCGAGCTCGACTGCCTGGGGGTCGACACCGGGCAGATCGAAGTGCACGACGAAGTGGTCCCCGTCCCGGTAGGCGTCCATCGGGATCGACGCCGGCCGCGTCCATGTCCCGGCGGGCTGGAAGAACTGCTGGGTCAACCGGTCGAGCTCACGGAACGGGTCGGTGCGCATCAACATTGTCGAACCCTCCCTTGGTTTTCTTGGTGTCGTTGTCACGCACGTACCTATGTTGTAGCACTGTCGTCAGTCCGTTGACAAGAGGCAATGTCATCATCATGATGACGTTATGGACAGCTACGACGAAGCCCGGCGCTACCTGGACGATCAGGGCTGGGGTTCGGGTTCGGAGTCGTCCGCGGCGGACGCGATGAGCCTGGTGCAGCGCGTCGCCGAGGGCGGCGAACGCCCGACATCGGCCGAACTGCTCGCTGCTTTGGTTGTCCTGCGGCAGTTACGTGACGACCTCGCGCGCTGGGAACCGGAACTCATCACCGCGGCGCGCGAACTGGGCACGAGCTGGGCGGCGATCGCGCCCGCGCTCGGCCTGGCCAGCAGGCAGGCCGCGGAGCGCCGTTATCTGCGCCTGAGTCCCCTGCCATCGGGCACATCCGTTGGCGAGGAACGGGTTCGGGAGGTCCGTGACCAAAGGGCAGCCGACCGCGCGGTCAGCGAATGGGCTCGCAAGAACTCGGCAGTACTGCGCCAGCTGGCCGGACAAATCATGGGTCTGCCGGGCATGCGTCCACGCAAACTCGCTGCGGCACTGTCGGATGACGACCCGACCGCGCTGCTCGCACCACTCGCGGCGGTACGGGATCGCTTGCGTACCAGCCACCCTGAGCTGGCCGACCGGATCGGTTCGTTGACCGATCAAGCCGACCAGCTGCGGACGGCGTCTAACGCGTCCCGATCCAGGGGTACTGCAACGGGCCGATCCTGATCCCGTTGGCGATGTCGACCAGATCCTGCTGCGAGAGCGGGCCCCTGACCTCCAGCCACCGTCCCGGCTCGAGCTCCACCGAGAGCTCGCCCGAGATGAACAGGCCTTGCTTGCCGCGCACGGTCACCGGCTCGCCTCCGGGTGGGCCTTCCCTCGGATCCCGCGAGCGGATGTTCACCGAGACGCCTTGCTGGAGTGTCGGCGGAATAGTCTGTGCGGTCGCGCCCACATCCACCTGCTCCGGGGTGGTGCCGAAGACACTGAACCCGCTTGGCTGCGAGTGTTGTGGAAGCCACGTGAATTCGAGTGGCCACACGAACGCCGCGTCCCCGTCAGGATACCCGTTGCTTGCGGGGCAACGCGGCGATGTCGCGCAGCAACAGGTCCCGTTCGTCGTACTGGGCCGCGGAATCTCCTGTCACCAAGCCGAGTTCGGCGAACGCCTCCGGCGAGAAAGGCACCAGGTGCGGATCGCACGTCAGCACGGTGGCGTAGCGCAGCAGGCCCGGTGTCCGGGCCTCGGCGAACTCTTCGAACGTCACGGCCGCCCCCTCATAGCTCCTCACACCCCACACGCTGTGAGTGGCCCGTTTCGTTGAGCGCGACCGGGACCCAATATCGTTGTGCACGTGCAGAACGTCGACTACTACGAACTGCTTGGCGTCGACGAGAACGCCACAGCCAGCGAGATCAGGTCGGCGTACCGGGCTTTGGCCAAGGTAATGCACCCCGACGCGGGCGGCACCGCGGGAACGTTCCGCCTGCTCCGCGAGGCGTACGAGACGCTGTCCGACCCGGAGCGCCGGGCGTACTACGACAGCGACGAGGACGAAGAAGACGAAGAACCTCCCGCACCCGCGCCCGTCAGACGGGTGGCGCGCAAGATCGTGCGGGATGACCCGAACTACGTCCCGGCGCTGGCCGAGATCCCGGCCGACACGATCCCGTGGTGGCACAGCGTAACCGTGGCGCAGGCGGTGACGGCGCCGCCGATCAAGCCGGACCCGCCGATACTGGCCGCCGCTGTCGCCGGGTGGGTGATCATGCTGCTGGCGTTGCTGCTGGTCGCGCCCCCGATCCCGCTTTTGGTCATCTGGTTGCTCGCGCTGATCGCGTCCGGTGCCGTGCTGTTCAAATCGGTTCGGCGGCATCTCGACGGACGCACGGCCCACAAGGCGTTCATGGCGCGGTTCGGCGCGAACCAGATCTACGGAACGCCCGGCACGGGCACCGACCACCGCGCGGCACGGCTCACGGCGAACGTGCTGGCCACGTACTTCACGCGGCTGCCCGCGGTGCGGATTTTCCACGGCCTGGCCGAGCCGGGATCCGTGTTCGCGGACGTGGACCACGCGGTGCTGTGCGGGCACAGGCTGGTGCTGATCGAATCGAAGATGTGGCTGCCCGGGCACTACGACGTCGACGAGGACGGTGAGGTCTGGCGCAACGACCACCCGTTCAGGGGAGGGTCGATTCAGCTGATCGAGCAGATCCCGGCCTTCCGGGCGCAGTGGCCGGAGCTCGAGGTGCGGGGTGTGGTGCTGCTGTATCCCAGCAGGCCCGGGGAGATCACCACGGATTACGCGGGCGCGGTGATCCCGCCGATGGTTCCCGGTGATTTCGTCAGGGAGATCGGCGGCTGGCTGGCCGCCGATCCGATCACAGTGGACAGAAAGGCCTTCACGGCCCTGCTCGCCCAGGTGGTGAACTGACTAACCCGCCAGTGCCAGCAGGTTCTGGTTGCGGCTCGGGTGCCGCAGCTCGGCCAGAGCGTGCTTCTCCAGCTGGCGGATCCGCTCACGGGTCAGCCCGATCCGGTCGGCCACCTGCTGCAGCGTGTACTCGTGGCCGTCGTGCAGGCCGTACCGCAACGAGATGATCAACGCCTCGCGCTGCGGGAGCGTGGCGATCTGCTTGCGCAGCTCACCGTAGAGCTCCTCACGCTCGAGGATCTCGGCCGCGTTCTCCGCTTCCGCGTCGGGCACGAGGTCAGCGATCTTCGAGTCGCCGTCCTCGCCGACCGGGGTGTCCAGGCTGACCGCGTCGCGCCCGGCGCGCCGCAGCTCGACGATCCGCTCGGCGGTGGTGCCGACCTCCTCGGCCAGCTCCTCCGGCGTGGGATCGCGGTTCAGCTTGGTCTCCAGCTTGCGCTCGACCCGGCGGAACTTCGCGAGCTCCTCCACGACGTGGACCGGCAGCCGGACAGTCCGGGTCTGCTCGGCAAGGCCACGGCCGATCGCCTGCTTGATCCAGGCCATGGCGTACGTGGAGAACTTGAAGCCCTTCGAGTAGTCGAACTTCTCGACCGCCCGGATCAGGCCGAGGTTGCCTTCCTGGATGACGTCGAGCATCGGCAGGCCAGCCTGCGAACGCTTGCGGGCCTGGGAGACCACGAGCCGCAGGTTGGCGCGGATCATGTGGTCCTTCGCCTTGACGCCCTCCCGGGCGATGATCTTCAACTCGGCCGGGTCGTGCGCGATTTCCTCGCCATCGGCGTGGCGGCGCAGCAGCTCGGTGGCGTAAAGTCCGGCTTCGATACGCTTGGAGAGCTCGACTTCCTGCTGAGCGGTGAGCAGTGGTGTCGCTCCGACCTCGGCCAGGTAGTATCCAACCAGATCGGCGTCTTCGCGAGTGCGTACGAGGGCCTTGGTCGTCTCGACGGACATGGTCTCCCCCTTTCAGGGCGCGCAGGTCTTACCCCACGCCGCCTTGGATCGGCTCGGGGTGGCGAACGGGGTACACCGGTGTTGCCGGTTACGCAGCGTTCAACGGTACCTGTCTGCTAGGTATTCCACGTATGGGACGGTCGACACATGGGCGCATGACGCCTGTGCCGGTCAGCATCACTCGAACAGGTCAGGTCCGCTTAAAATTGTAGCCCTGAGCAGGGCGAACGCGCGCGCCAATTAATCAAGGCCCCCGTCAAGGCGACACACGGACGCGTGACGAGGATCACCCTCAGGTTGGACGCTGTCTCAAGCCTACATCAAGCGTGCACATGGATGTGGGGCCGACCGTGTCGCTCCGGCCGGCCCCACAAGGACAACAGACCTCTAGTCGTCCGTCGGGTCGCGCTCGATCTCCAGGTGCGGTTGCGGATCGTTGTTATGCCGCGTGACGACGAACAGGTAACGCTGGTCTGCCGACCACGCGAGTCCACGCGGCTGCACCGTCTCGCCGCTGTCCAGCGCCACGGTGTTCACCGGCGTCACACCACCGACGCGGTAGACCAGAACGTCGTTGTTGTCGGTCGTCAACGCACCGGTTGCCAGATGCCCGTTGTCCGGTGACAACGACACAGCGGTCGGGCGGGGCCGCGTGGCGTACGCGCCGGCACGTGCCAGATCCGAGGTGGCGAAGCCCTCGACGCGGTCACGGGAACCGGCCGCGGTGAACAGGGTGACGCCGTCGTTGCTCACGTCGACGTCGGTCAGGCTCGCGCCCACCACGTCCCCCGAAGCGCCCGCGGACAACGCATCGCCGGTCACGCTGTACACCTGCACCATCGACTGGCTCAGCGACAACTGGCCGGCCACCACCGGCCCGGTCGCACCACCGGAGGACGCCAGCAGCGGAGCTCGCTGGAACCGGGCCGCGCCCTGCTGGTCGCCTCGGACGGGCTCCGCCGCGGCCGGGTCGAGCCTGCCGATCTTGCCGGACCAGTTCCCGTCGACGCAGCCGTAGCCGAACCAGATCACGTTCCCGGTGCGGGCCAGATGGGTCGGGCACGTGCCCGCGCCGGTCGGGAAGCGCGCTGTCTGCGCCAGTGTCGAGGTGTCGATCGCCGAGATCGCGTCGCCGGCGGACAAAGCCACGTAAAGCCGGGTGCCGTCGGCACTCAGTTCCAGTCCGTCCGCGCCGGGCTGGTTTTCGATCACTGCCCGGACACGTCCGGAGAAGTCCGTGACCACGACACCGTTGGACGACGACCCGCCGGACACGAACACCCGCTGGCGCGCGTTGTCCACAGCCACGTCGCCGAACCCGGACAACGGCAGTTCCTGACCCGCCGCCGCGATGGGTGCCGCCGCCAGTGAAGTCGCCACCGAAATCGCCACCGTGAGCGCGGCGACACCCCCAGCCTTTCTCATACCGATCCCCTCCCTGATCGTCAGCTTTCCTTCCAGGTCAGTGAGTCGTCGAGCCTGCCGGACTCCAAAAACGTCGCCGCCGCCCGCACGGCGAGCGATTTGCCGACCACGCTCGCCGCGTCGAACACGCCGAGCTGACCACCGGTGACCAGCTTTTCCTCGCCACCGGACCGGGACTCGTCCTGCAGGGTGAAGTATTCGTCCTCAGAATTGCCGTACGAGACGTGGTACCGGCCGGCGCCACCACCGATCGACAGGTAGGAGCCGTCCGCCTGGTCCACGGTGACCTCGGTGGTCACCTTGTTGTCCAGCGCGTCGATCGCGTCACGCAACTGGCTTTCCGAAGCGCCTTCGACCACTTCCGAATCGGCCTTCTGACCATGCCAGCTTCGAATTCTGATATCGCCCATTTCGGCTCCGCCTCATCCATTGATTCGTCGGGGTACGGATGGACGGCTTGCGGTGATCTCGAACCGCCCGGACGGCGAGTTTACGGTCAGCCGCGATATTCCGACGCCGCGCATGAGTGACCCGACTCCGCCTTTGATGCCGCACGCGTCGCACAGATCGCGGTCCACGTGCAGGGTGGCCCGGTCAGCCGAAACCTTCGCGTTCTTGGCTTGCTGGAAGACGTCCGCCTCCGCGTGTGTCTTGGTCTGCGCGTTGACCTTGATGTCGATGTTCCTGCCGTGCGCGTTGTGCCCGTAGAAGCTCCGGCCGCCCACATCGAGCCGGGCCGCGGTGTGCGCGTCGTCGGCCGAACCCGCACGCGGCATGCCTTGGCGTTCCCGGTACTTGGCCAGGTCCTTCGCGGCACCGCCGCTGTTCGCGCTCTTGGTCGCGCTGGACCCGCCGCCGTTCGCCGCTTGGCCACCGCCGGAACCGCCGCCGGACGGCTTCTTGCCGGTGGATTCCGTGCCCCCTGCCTTGCCACCGCCACCGCCGGACGGCTTGCCACTGCTCGGGCCGCCGGACTTGGGCGCTGGTTTCGGTGTGGGCGCGGCTTTCGCGCCGTTCGCCCCGGCATCAGCGGCCTTGCTCGCGGTCTTGGCCGCGCTCTGCCCGGCGTCGGCCGCCTTCGCCGCTCCTTGCGCGGCTTCGGCTCCCTTGACGGCGTACTTCCCGGCCTTGACCGCGGTGGCACCCCACCCGGCGAACGGCACTGCCGCGGCTGCCGACAGCGCGGCGTTGGCGTAGTCGCCTTCGGCGGTGTACCAGGCCGCGTTGGCCAGGTCGGCCGCCTCGCCGACGACCGGGATCACTCCGGCGACGTCCAGTGCGGCGTGCCCGACTTCCTTGGCGTTGTCCTTGACCCAGTCAACGGCGTCGTCGAACCAGCCGTGCCCGTCGATCTCCACTTGCGACAGTGGGTTGCCCGCGCCGAACGCGTACCGGTTGTTCGTCCACGGATCGGTGGTCAGCGCCAGGTCGGCGAGTGCGCCGTTGTACAGGTCCAGCGTCAGGAACCGGTTGAGCCCAGGGGCGTAGTCCCTGAACCCCATGTCGTAGGTGCCGGAGTTCTTGTCGTGCCGCGTGGTGTTGAACCGGTACGAGTTCTCTTCCGGCTTGTCGGGGTTGGCCTGATCCGGCTTGTCCTGGCCGGAGAACTCCTTCTCGTCGTCCTTGCCGTACGCGGAGTACCCGTAGGTGGACTTGGTGTCGCCCTGCGAATCGGTGACCTGCTCAACGTCGGAGTGCGGGTTGAACCCGTATACCGACTCCTCCTGCGTCCCGTCGTCCTTGAACTTGATCTGGGCGAGCAGTTCGCCTTCGTTGGAGTAGTTGTAGGCCTTGCGCAGCTTGCCGTTCTCGTCCTCGGTCAGTACCTGGTCGGACAGCCCGAGGTAGTGGAACGCGGTCGTCTTGTCCCCTTCGACCTTCGTCTGCTGGCGATCCAGCGGGTCGTAGGTGTACTTGGTGGTCTTCGCGGCCGCGCCTTCGCCCTTGACGTGCTCGATCTTGCGGTCGAACCCGTCGTAGGTGTACTTCTCCAGCTGCGTGGAGCCTTGCGTCACCTTGAACAGGCGACCGAAGGCGTCGTAGTCGTAGTCGGCGCGCTGACCGCCAGTCGTGGACGAGACCAACCGGTTGCGGTCGTAGTCGAACGCGGTGTGCGTACCGTCGATTCGCTGGTCCCAGACGTTGCCGTTGTCGTCGTGCTTGTACTCCTCGGTCCGCTCGCCGCTGCCGTTCTTCTTCGTCACCTTCCGGACGCGGTCCCGCGGGTCGTAGGTGTACGTGGCGTCAGTGTCGATCGTCGCGCCGTGGTTGTCGGCGTTCTGCTTCTTGCCGTTGTCACGCAGGCGGTTGGAGTTGGCGTCGTACTCGAGGTTGTGCTCGGTGACGACCGGCCCGTTGTCCTTCTTCTTCTCGACCTGGCTGCGCAGCAGGCCATCGAGGTAGTAGGTGTAGTCAACGGTGTTGCCGTTGCTCTTGACCTGTCGCTCGATGTGGCCGCGCTTGGTGTAGGTGAACGTGTTCACCTTGCCGCTGTCGCCGTCGTCCTTCTTGTTGCGGACTTCCTCGACCAGGTCGCGTGAGTTGTACTTGTAGGTGGCGGACTTGCCGTCGAACTTCGCGAACGTCAGGTTGTCGTTCTCGTCGTAGCGGTAGTCCGTCGTGTGCTTGACCGAGCCGCTGGCGAGTTCCTCGATCTTCTCCGCCAGGTTCAGGCGGTCGTAGGTCACCCGGTAGGTGTCGATCGCCGTGTTCGGCGTGGAGTCGGTCAGTTCGGTCAGGTTGTCGTTGGGGTCGTACTTGTGCTCGAAGACCTTCTTCTCGTTGTCGGCTTCGGCACTGTTGTCCCGCACCAGTTGCACGGCGTCCGCGGCGACCGGTCCGTTGGCCCTACCGGAAAGCGTGACACCGCGGATCTTGTCCGACGACATGCGGTACTTGCCGAGGCTGACCCACTCCCCGGTCCGCTTGGTCTGGTCGACCTGCACAGTGCTGGTGCCAGCTTCGTGTTCGACCGTGTATGTGGCATCGGTCGCGCCACCCTCGGGGTAACGGACAAGCACCTCGTACGTGCCAGTCGCGGGCACCGACGTTCTCCACGTGAACGAAGCATCATCGGCGTCAGTGACCCGGTAAGTCGTTGCCTGGAAGGACTTCTGTGACTGTTGCGAGCGCCACTGCCCGAGCGCCTGCGTCCGGGCGCTGCTGGAGTCGTCGACCACGACCACGTTGCGGCCGACCGGGGCGCCTTCGTCGGACCGCTTCTTCAGCTTGCCGTCCGGGTAGTACTCCCATGTCTCGACTCGCTGCGCACCGCCGCCCGCACTGGTCACCGTCCGGTTGGATTGCTGGCCGGTAGCGGTGTAGTCGTAGGCGGTCTTGATGTCCCACGGATCGGTCGACGTGCGCTGCCAGCCGTTGTCGAAGTACGTCTGCTTAGTGATGTTGCGTACCGACTCGTTGTGCGAGGGCGGCGCGCTGATCTCCGCGAGATTGCTGACCTCGTCGTAGGTGTAGATCGTGCTGACCGGTGTCTTGTGCTCGGCGTCGTCAGGGTCGTACGGCAGGATCTCCTCACGAACCCGGTTGAGTTCGTCGTAGACCGTCTGGGCGACGAAGTCGTCAGGCTTCGCGGTCTCCACGCCACGCGGGTTGATCGTCCTGGTCAAGTTGCCGACCTGGTCGTACTCGTATCGCGTGGTGAAGTACCGGATCGAGGCGCCGGGCTTGTCGTGCGGGGAGCGGACCTCCTTCTGCATCCCGCGTTCGTCAAGGGAGATAAGGGTTTCGTTGCCCTCCTCGTCGGTGCTGGCGATGACGTTGCCGTCCCGGTCGTACCGCGTCTTGGCCGAGTTGCCGTCCGCGTCGATGGTTTCGATGACCTGGTGATTGGCATCGAACACGTAGCGGGTGGTGTAGTCGTTGGGATCGGCCGTCTTGTTCTTGCGGGCGTCGATCTCCTTGACCAGGTTGCCCACGTCGTCGTACTCGGCGGTGATCTTGTTGCCCGCCACGTCGGTCGCCTGCAGCAACTGGTCGACCTGGTCGTAGACGTAGGTGAACGTGAAGTCGTCCGGATCGGCCGGGGTCAGCATCCCCTTGGGCTCGGTCTGCTTGATCAGGTTGCCGACCGCGTCGTAGCCGAAGGTGGTGAGCTTCTCCGGGCCCTTGGGGTCGTCCTTGGGCGCGTACAGACCGACTTGCTGGTCCATCGCGTCGTAGACGATCTTTGTCACCGCGCCGTTGGCGGCCGTGTTCGTCACGATGTTGTCGTTGCGGTCGTATCGCGGACCTGGCGTGACGATGTACACGCCCGCTGCTTGGTCTTTCGGCTCACGGGTGTCGAGCGGGCGCTTGAAGATGTCGTAGGTGTACGTGCTGGTCTTGCCGCGCGCGTCGGTGATCGACGTGACGTTGCCGACGTCGTCGTAGCGGTAGACCGTGGTGCAGTTCAACGCGTCAGTGATCAGCCGTGGGTAGCCGTTCGCGTCGTAGTCGCCGTACGTCGTGGTGTTGCCGTTGGCGTCGGTCTGTCTGATCAGATGACCGAACCCGTCGTAGGAATACCTGGATGTGTAGTCGTTCTGGTCCGGTGTCGCGGTTCCCTTCGGGTCGGTGACCGCGATCAGGTTTCCCTTGTCGTCGTAGACGAACGTCCACTTGCGACCTTCCGGGGTAACCTTCTCGGTCAGGTCGGCCACGTGCCCGTCCAGTGCGGTGCGGTACCCGAGCCTGGTCGCGGGCCCGTTGACGCGATTGGCCTCCGCGTCCCGGATCTCCACCGGGAACCCGGTCTTCTGGTCGTAGACCCATGTCTGGGTCGCACCGTTGTTCTCGACCAGCCGGATGACGTTGTTGTCCGCGTCCCAGTGCAGCTGCGTGGTCTCGTTCTTCGCGTTGGTCGTCCGTTCGGGACGGCCGAAGCCGTCGATCCGGGTCTTCGTGGCGTGCCCGTTGCCGTCGACCAGGGTCGAGTCGATCTTCGAGCCGGCACTGCCGTCCGGGTCGGTGTAGTCGAAGCCGGTCACCGCGCCGAGCCGGTCGGTGAGGGTACGGACGTTCCACCGGCGCAACGGGTCACCGGCGTCGGTGAAGTAGTCGACCTTCGTCGTCCCGCCGTTCGGGTCCACAACGGACAGCAGCTTCGCCGCCGACTCGTTGTAGAAGAAGGTGAACGGCTTCGCGTCGGGATCGCCGACCCCGTCGATCACCTCACCGAGATGCCCCTTGTCGGTGTAGGTGAACGCGACCGTCCGGCCGGACACGTCGGTGATCGACTTGAGCTTGTTGACGATGAACAGGTTGTCCAGGTTGGTGCCGGTCAGCTTCTTGCCGTTGAGGATGTAGGAGAACACGTCACCGCGCCGGTAGTAGTCCAGCGTCAGCGTCCGGCGGCCGGTCGCGTCGGTGATGTGCTTCAACACACCGGTGTTGCGGTTGCCCACCAGCGCTCGTTCGTAGGTGAACGACATGGTGTTGCCGTTCTTGTCGACGGTCGCGGAGTGGTATCCCTGGCTGTCGAAGAAGAACTGCGTCCGCTCAGGCGTGGTGAACACCCAGCGGCGGTCGTCACCACCGGTGCGCAGGTACTGCAAGTACAAGTGCACTCCGGCGGGCGAGTCGTACGTCCACAAGGACTGGTCGCCGCTGTTGTGCTTGTTCAGCTCGAACACGTGGCTGGTGCCATCGCCGTCGACCAGTGTGACGGTGGAGGGCCAGCCGAGCAGTCCCGGCAACAGGCCGCCGAACTCCAACGGCGTGCCAAGTCTGTTCAATGTGGACGCTGTGACCGACCAGCCGTATCCGGCATACGAGTCCGAGGTGTCCGCGGAGTTGTACGACAACCGCGTGAAACTGGCCAGTCCACGGCTCGGGTTGGACAGCACGTCGCGGTTCCACACCGCGTTGCCCGAGAACTGGTTGACCAGCACGTTGCCACCCGAGCCGGTGGCCAGGCCGCCGTAGCTGTAGAACTGCTCGAGGCCGAGCTGGTTGGACGTCGGTTTTTCCACTCGTACGGCCAAGTCCAGCGTCGGCACGCCCGCCGTCTCCGACAGCCACTTGCGAGTCGTCTTGTCCAGCACGTCCCAGCGCAGGATGAACTGCTCGCGATCGTTGCCGAGATCGGCCAGCGTCGGCGCCTTCACCTTGGCGTCGAGCGCCACGCTCGCACCGGGCGCGAGGTTCGCCGGCAAAGCCGTCTCGATGCGATCGATCGGGGTCGCGTCGGCTCCGCTTGGCAACGTCCAGTGGTACGACAAGACGTGCCTGCCAGCCACAAGTGGCTGCTGCGTGGTGTTGGTGACCGTTACCCGGACGACGTACTCGTCGCCGGGAATCATCCGCCGTGGCGTGTCCGGTGCGGCGTATCCCGCTGACGCGACCTCAGCCTGCACGTCACGGGCGACAGGCGACTGCGCGGGCGCAGGCTGTCCTTGCGGTGCAGCCGGTGCAGGCGCGCAACGGGGCGACGGTGGTGCCGCCGCACGAACGGCAGTCTCCGCCGCTGTCGCGGTAGGCACCACAACCGGCGAAACCCCAGCGAGCAGCAATGCCGCCAGGGAGGTCAAAGCAGATAAACGCCGAGCTTTCCCCATGATTCGAATTCCCCCAACACCGGTATTCCGGCCGCACTGAATCCGCCGGGGGCGGCACCTTGTTCGACCACCCTCGGGATCACCACACGAAATTGATCTCTCCGGACAGCCGCCTCACGCGGGAAGCAGATCTTTTCCGGACCCCAGTCATCCCCAAAGCGACGCCATTGAAGCACACCAAGGCGCCGCACGTGTAGGCCGAACAGGTGAAATCCGGTTTTGATCAAGGTCGCGCATTTCCCGGCCAATCCAATTGGACGGCACGGTGCTGAGTGTTCGATGAATGCGGGAATTTGTCGTTTCGGGCCCGCGAGCGGCGCCCGGAGTCAGCCGGCTTTTTCCGCTCCGATACGGGGGAATGGCGCGGTGGAGAAGACCACCTCCACCGCGACTTCGAAGTACTCCGCGATCTTCAGTGCCAGGTACAGGCTGGGGCTGTACTCGCCGCGTTCGAGGTATCCGATTGTCTGATAGTGCACGCCCAGGGCGTCGGCCAGTTGGCGGCGGGAGATGCCGCGCTCCGCCCGCAGCATCGCGATGCGGTTGTAGATGACCTCGCCACTCATCAGGTGATCCTCTGCAGTGCCTTCTCACGACGCTGGGCCAGGGCCGCACCCGACTCACGGCGGGCCATCCGGCGCAGGATGATCGGCGCCACGATGAAGCCGGCGATCGCCCACGCACCAAGCACACCGACCGTTTCCAGGTGCCGCCACGACTGGCCGATCTCCACCACGACAAGCTGGTCAGGCAGCAACGCCGACCGCATTCCCAAGCCCAGCCAGTAAATCGGGAACAGCTGCCCGATCGGCTGCAGCCAGCTCGCCATCTCCGTCAGCGGGACGAAGATCCCCGAGATCGCGACCAGGCCCATCACCGGGAGCATCGTCACGCCCGCGTTGCGCGGGTTGGAGAACATCGAACCGAGCACCGCGCCGATCGGCATCGTCGCCATCAGCCCGAGCACGAGCACCCAGATCAATGTCAGCCACGAACCGACCGTATCGAACGCGAGACCGTCGAAGAGGAACAACCCAGGAATCAGGATCGCCAGCAGTCCGACCACCGTCAGTCCGGACACGACAACGACCTTGCCGACGAGGTAGCCGAACATCCCGTTCGGGAGCGCCTTCGCACGCAGCAGTGTGCCGTCCTCGCGTTCGATCGTGAGGTGCTGCATCACGGTCATCATGCCGCTGAACGCGACGCTCATTCCGAGCACACCGCTCAACGACATCGTGCCGAGGGAAAACCCGGTCGTGCCAACCGTCGAGCCGCGCATGAAGATCATCACGATGATCAGGATCAGGTTCGGCACCACCAGGCCGACCAGGTCCTGCGCGGTGATGAACGACTGCTTGAACTCGATCACGCCACGGCGCAACCCGGCCCTGGCGGCCGCCGCCAGCGGGTTCATCGGGTCACCTCCACGAACTCACGCTCGGCTTGGCCGGATTCGAAAGCCACCACCATGGCCATGTATGTGTCCTCGAGGCTGCCGCGGCGCACCTCAAGGTCACCGATGTCGTCACCGTGCTGTTTGAACAGGTCGTGCACGAACTTGGTCGCTTCCGTCGTCGCGTGCACGTAACGCTGGCCGTGCAGCGTCCACTTCACTTCCGACTCAGTGGACATCTGCAGCGACAACTGATCCGCCGACCCGTCGGCGATCACACGGCCACCGGCGAGGATCAGGATCCGGTCCGCCAGCTTCTCCGCTTCGGCCAGGTCGTGCGTCGTAAGCAGGATCGTGGTGTCCTCGTCGTCGGACAGCCGGTGCACCAGGTCGTGGAACTCCCGCCTGGCAGCCGGGTCGAAACCAACCGTCGGCTCGTCGAGGAACAGCAGGTCAGGACGGCCCACAATGCCGACAGCCACGTCAAGCCGCCGCCGCTGGCCACCGGACAGGCTCATCACCCGCTTGCGGGCGTGCTCGGTCAGGCCGACCGCCTCGACCAACTCGTCGGTGTCCCACGGCTTCTGGTACGGCTCGTAGAAGCTGCCGATGTGCGCCAGCAGGTCCCGGACCCGCCATTTCCCGTGGTCACGCCAGGACTGCAGGACCACCCCGAGCCGCGCCCGCCACGCTTCGTCGGCGTGCGCGGGGTCCACCCCCAGTACCGACACCTCGCCCGCGGACCGCATCCGGAAGCCTTCGAGGATCTCGATCGTCGTGGTCTTGCCCGCGCCGTTCGGGCCGAGCAAGGCCAGCACCTCCCCGCGACAGGCGTGGAAGTTCACGCCTTTCAGCACATCGTTCGTGCCGTACCGCATGCGTAAGTCGCGTACGTCAAGCACGAGGTCATCCCCCATCATCAGGATCCTCCTGGTCGAACGTCTCCATCGAAATGTAGCAGACCTACTACATCCGACAATAGACGTCGGTCCCCCAGGCCCGCACGGATGCCTTCAGTGGATGACGATGGCGAAGCTCTCCGGCGCAACCACGTCACCGCGGACCCCTGGGGACGAAAGCAGCACTTCGCCCGGCGGGCGCTGAACGTCGGTCGTGCCCAGGTTGCAGACGAGTGTGATCCGGCCGCGGTGCAAGGTCACCACCCGGTCGTCCTGCTCGACGGAGAACTTGTCCAGCCGCGGATCTGACAACTCAGGATGCTTGCGCCGCAACGCGATCAGTGACTTGTACAAGTCCAGCATGGAAGCGTGCACCGGACTGTCTAGTTCGGACCAGTCCAGCCGGGAGTTCACCACCGTCTGCGGGTCAATCGGGTCAGGGACCTCGGATTCACCCCAGCCGTGTTCGGCGAACTCCTTACGGCGACCGGTCCGGACCGCCTCGGCCAACCCGGGATCGGGAAAGGACGCGAAGAACTGCCACGGCGTCGAAGCCGCCCACTCCTCACCCATGAAAACCATTGGGGTGTAGGGAGAGCAGAACATGATCGCGGCACCGCACGCGAGCACACCCGGCGAGACGGACGCGGACATCCGGTCGCCCGTGGCGCGGTTGCCGATCTGGTCGTGGTTCTGCAGGAAACACAGGAACCGGTGGCCTGGCGTCACGGACTTGTCGATCGGACGGCCATGCGTGCGGTCACGGAACGACGACCATGTTCCAGCATGGAAAAAAGCGTTCTCCAGTGTGGTCTTCAGGGCGTTGGGCGCGCCGAAATCCTTGTAGTAGCCCTGTGTTTCGCCGGTCATGAACACGTGCAGCGCGTGGTGCAGATCGTCGCACCACTGTGCCGCGAGGCCGTAACCACCGGCCGCGCGAGGCGTGACGTGCCGAGGATCGTTCAAATCGGACTCGGCGATCAACGACAACGGCCGCCGCAGCCCAGCCGACAGCGCGTCGACTTCCTGGGCCATTTCCTCGAGGATGTGCGTGGCCCGAGTGTCCAAAATGGCGTGAATGGCGTCCAGCCGCAGCGCGTCGACGTGGAAGTCCCGAAACCACATCAAGGCGTTGTCGAGCACGTACCGGCGGACCTCGTCGGAGCCAGGGCCGGTCACGTTCAGGGCCGGTCCCCAGAGGTTGCGCCCGGCGAAGTAGGGCCCGAACCGGTCGAGGAAGGCGCCGGAAGGCCCCATGTGGTTGTAGACCACGTCCAGAACCACACCGAGGCCACGAGCATGCGCCGCGTCGACAAAACGCTTGAACCCGTCCGGCCCGCCGTAAGGCTCATGCACCGCGCCCCACAGAACGCCGTCATAGCCCCATCCTGTGGTGCCGTCGAACGAGTTGACGGGCATCACCTCGACCAAGTCGATGCCCAGATCCACCAGGTGATCAAGCCTGCCGATCGCCGAATCGAACGTGCCTTCCGGCGTGAAAGTCCCGATGTGCAGCTCGTACAGCACGCTTCCGGGCAACGCGCGGCCCGTCCACGCCTGATCGGTCCACGCAAAAGCACTGTGGTCGTAGACCTGGGACGGCCCGAAAACGCCTTCCGGCTGACGCAGCGAGCGCGGGTCCGGCAACGGGGTCTCATCGTCGTCCACGAAGAACGAGTAGTTCGTCCCCGGGACGTCGGCGTGCCACCAGCCGCCAGACTCCTCGGTCATCGGGTGGAACTCGCCGTCGACCCGCACCCGGACCCGGGACTTGCCCGGCGCCCACACCGAAAAAGTCACTGGCCGCTCCGAACCAACAACGCCACCGGATACTGGAAGAACAACTCGGCAACCTCGACATCGCCGAAATGCGACCGATCCGTCAACGCGTCGGACCACTCCCCGTCCAACGTAAGAACGGTGTCACGCCAACCGCCGGACCGCTCCAACCCGATGGGCAGCCGGGTCGCCGCCGCGACAAGGCCGTTACGTGCGAACCCGATCAGGTGATCCGCCGCAGGACCTGAGGCCGAAACTGGCGTGTAGCCGGTGAACAACTCGGGACGTTCCCACCGCAGCCGCAAAATCCGGGACACCACGTGGAGTTTGGCCGCGCCGGACTCGTCGATCGGCGGCGGTGTGTCCTCGATCTCGGCCAGGATCTCGCGGCGCAGTTCGAAGTCCACCGGCCGCCGGTTGTCCGGGTCCACCAGCGAGTAGTCCCACAGCTCGGTGCCCTGGTAGACGTCGGGCACGCCGGGCATCGCCAACTGGACGAGCTTCTGTCCCAACGAGTTCGACCACCCCGGGCCGCGTACCCGCGAGACGAACTCCTCGATCTCCGAGCCCAGTTCGGCGAGCACGCGTCCAGGCCACGCGGCGACTTCGGCGTCGAACTCGGCGTTGCGGTCGGTCCAGCTCGTGGCGATCTTGGCTTCCCGCGAGGCTTTCTCCAGATACGCGGCGAGCCGGGACTCGCTGATCGGCCACGCGCCCACGACCGTCTGCCACGCCAACAGGTTGAGCGTCGGTTCGGACAAGCCGGCCTTCGCCGTCCACCGCTGCACCAGATCGGCGAACTCGTCCGGGATCTCCGACAGCACCGCGAGCCGGGCCCGGACGTCCTCGGACCGCTTGGTGTCGTGTGTGGACAGTGCGGTCATGCTCGTCTCGGTGGCCGACGCCACCTTGCCGTGGAATTCCTCCACCGACACGCCGAAGCGCCCGGGGTCGCTGCCGACCTCGTTCAACGCGACGAACCGGTTGTACCGGTAGAAAGTCGTGTCCTCGACGCCCTTGGCCATCACCATCGCCGCGGTCTGCTCGACGCGGGAGGTCAACTCGCCGCCGGGTTCGGCCAGCATCCGCTCAGCAATCGCACCAGGCGGCAGGTTCTGCATCACCCCATCGGCCACATAGGACCGGTAGACCGGGAACCGTGGCAGGAAGGAGATGACGTCGTTCTCGTCGACACCGAGCCGCGAGATCCGGCGAACCTCGGCACGCAGCAGGTTCTCGGCAACCCAGCGCTTGCGGTCCAGCTCCATCGCGAGCAGGTCCTGGTTGCCTGCCAGCTCCGAGAACTTCGCCTCAGCGGCCTGGTCGATGAACAGCCCGCAGACAAGGCGAAGCTTGTCATAGCCGGTGGTACCGTGCACGGGCCACGTCGACGGCAGAGTCTCGTCCGGGCCAAGGATCTTCTCCACCACGATCCACGCCGACGGTGCCGCCTCGCGCAACCGCCGCAGGTACTCCCCCGGATTGGCCAGGCCGTCCGGGTGATCGATCCGCAGCCCGGTGACCTCCAGGTTCGAGATCCACCGCAGCACGGCCGAATGCGTCGCCTCGAACACCACAGGGTCCTCCACCCGCACGGCGGCGAGCGTGGTGATGTCGAAGAACCGCCGGTAGTTCAGCTCGGAGTTGCCCCTGCGCCAGTTGACCAGCCGGTAGTGCTGGCGTTCGTGGACCTCCTGCGGCGTTCCACCGGAAGTCCCCTCGGCGAGGGGGAACC
Organism: Kibdelosporangium aridum; assembly: GCF_900176515.1. Classification (GTDB taxonomy): domain Bacteria; phylum Actinomycetota; class Actinomycetes; order Mycobacteriales; family Pseudonocardiaceae; genus Kibdelosporangium; species Kibdelosporangium aridum. The sequence continues at coordinate 488,655 of NZ_FWXV01000009.1, read as the reverse complement.
GGTGATCGAAGTACCGCAGCTCGTCATCCACAATGGACAGATCGTCGAGCGAGTCGGATCCGAGTACGGGCACGAGGACCGGCCCGGCGTCCCAGTCGATGTCGAAGAACGTCGCGTACTGCGACGACCGGCCGTTGGCCAGCACGTCCCACCACCACCGGTTCGACGGCGGATCGGCGATGCCCATGTGGTTGGGCACGAGGTCGATGACCAGTCCCAGCTCCAGCTCCTGCAGCTCACCGACCAGACGCATCCGCGCGTCCTCGCCGCCGAGCACCGAGCTCGCGACGGTCGGGTCCACCACGTCGTAGCCGTGCGTGGAACCCGGCGTCGCGGCAAGCACCGGCGAGGCGTACACCGCGCCGACGCCCAGCGCGGCAAGGTAGTCCGCGATCTCGGCGACATGCTCGAACGTCATGTCCGGCCCGAGCTGCAGCCGGTAGGTGGAGCTGGGGATCATCTACTCTTCTTCCTCGGTTCGTTGCAGCACGACCAGGGACCTGGCAACCACCTTGAGCGTGGACTTGGCCGGAATGGTCGGCCCGGCCTCGACTTCACCGGTCGCGGTGTCCACCACAACTGTCCAGTTCTCGGCGTAGTCGCCGTTGGGCAGTGTCACGTCGATGTCCTCGTGATGGGCGTTGAAGCACATCAGGAACGAGTCGTCGGTGACGTGTTCGCCGCGCTGGTCGAGGTCTGCGATGCCTTCGCCGTTGAGGAACACCACGATGCACCGGCCGAACCCGGATTCCCAGTCCTGTTCGGTCATCTCCTGGCCGGACGGGGTGAACCAGCCGATGTCGCGCAGCTCGTCGCCCTTGCGGATCGGCCGTCCGGCGAAGAACCGGCGACGCCGGAACACCGGGTGCTCACGGCGAAGTTTGGTCAGCGCGGACGTGAACGCCTTGAGATCAGCGAAGTCCTCGGCCCGTTCCCAGTCCACCCAGGAGATCTCGTTGTCCTGGCAGTAGGCGTTGTTGTTCCCGCCCTGGGTACGGCCGATCTCGTCGCCGGCCAGCAGCATCGGCACGCCCTGCGAGAGCATCAGTGTGGCCATCATGTTCCGGCGCTGCTTCGCCCGCAGGGAAAGGACTTCGGGGTCGTCGGTCTGGCCTTCGGCACCGCAGTTCCACGACCGGTTGTCGTTGGCGCCGTCGCGGTTCTCCTCGCCGTTGGCCTCGTTGTGCTTGTCGTTGTACGACACCAAGTCGTTCAACGTGAAGCCGTCGTGTGCGGTGACGAAGTTGATCGACGCGAACGGCCTGCGCCCGTCATCCTGGTACAGGTCCGACGATCCGGTGATCCGGGAGGCGAACTCGCCGAGCGTCGCAGGCTCCCCGCGCCAGAAATCCCGGACGGTGTCGCGGAATTTCCCGTTCCACTCCGTCCACAACGGAGGGAAGTTGCCGACCTGGTAGCCACCGGGACCGACGTCCCACGGCTCGGCGATCAGCTTGACCTGGCTGATCACCGGGTCCTGCTGGACGATGTCGAAGAACGCCGACAGCCTGTCCACGTCGTAGAACTCGCGGGCCAGCGTCGCGGCGAGGTCGAACCGGAACCCGTCGACGTGCATCTCGGTCACCCAGTACCGCAACGAGTCCATGATCAGCTGCAGGGTGTGCGGGTTGCGGACGTTCAGCGAGTTCCCGGTGCCGGTGTAGTCCATGTAGAAGCGGCGGTCGTCGTCCACGAGCCGGTAGTACGCCTCGTTGTCGATGCCACGCATGGACAACGTCGGCCCGAGGTGGTTGCCCTCGGCGGTGTGGTTGTAGACCACGTCCAGGATGACCTCGATGTCCGCTTCGTGCAGGTCGCGGACCATCGCCTTGAATTCCTGCACCTGGTTGCCCCGGCCGGCGGCCGAGTACGCGGAGTGCGGCGCGAAGAACCCGATCGTGTTGTAGCCCCAGTAGTTGCGCAGGCCACGCTCGGACAGCGCGTGGTCGGTGATGAACTGGTGCACCGGCATCAGTTCGACCGCGGTCACGCCCAGCTTCTTGAGGTGTTCGATGACCACCGGGTGCGCAAGACCCGCATACGTGCCACGGATTTCCTCCGGCACGAACGGATGCTGAAGAGTCAAGCCGCGGACGTGCGTCTCGTAGATGACCGACTCGTTGTACGGCGTCTTCGGGTGCCGGTCATTGCCCCAGTCGAAATACGGGCTGACCACCACGGCCATCGGCACATGCCCGGCCGAATCGGCGTCATTGCGCTCGTCCGGGTGACCGAACGGGTACCCGAACAGCGATTCGTGCCAGTCGACGTTGCTGCCCGCGACCGCTTTGGCGTACGGGTCGAGCAGCAGCTTGTTCGGGTTGCACCGCATCCCGTTGACCGGGTCGTACGGCCCATGCACGCGGTAGCCGTACAGCTGGCCTGGACCGATGGTCGGCAGGTAGCCGTGGTGCACGAACCCGTCCACCTCAGGCAGTTTGATACGCGCCTCCCGGCCGTCGTCGTCGATCAGGCATAGCTCGACGAACTCGGCCACCTCGGAGAACAGCGCGAAGTTGGTCCCGGCGCCGTCATACGTGGCGCCGAGCGGGTAAGGGGATCCGGGCCAGGGCCGCACACTCGCTCCTCGTGTTGCTTTGCGACGACCCTAGAAGAGGTCGCCGCCGTGCTCATCACGGGCACGGCGATGTCACCCAGGGTTCGCGCCCTGGCCCAGAGCGTGCACGACCCGCTGGACACCGGGCTGGGAGAACAACTCCTCGACCGGCACAGGCAGCGGAATTCGCCAATTCGGGTACTCGTCGACCGTTCCTGGCAGGTTGGGTTGTCGCAGGTCACCGAGTGCGTCCGGGGGTGATGTGAGAATCAGCGCGCTGCGGGCGCGGGTGAGCACTGCGTGCATGGCGACCAGGATCTCGCCTTCGTCCGCGTCTGGCGACTCCAGTACGCCTTCTTTCACCAAGAAGTCGATCAAGTCACGCCGTTCCGCAGCCACCCGGTCGTACTCCTTCTCCGCGTCGTCGACCAGTCCGAGCCTGGCGCGCACCCGGACGTTCTCGGCCTCGAGGAATCCGGCGGCGGTCGGCAGGTCATGGGTGGAAATGCTCGCCATGGAAGCGGGTTCCCACGAACGGATAGGCACAAACGGGTGACCAGGGGCTTCATAGTCACGCTGGAAGTACAGCACGGCCGAGGACAGCATCCCTCGCTCGTGCAGCGTCCGCGTGACGTGCGGCTGGACCGTGCCGAGGTCCTCACCGACCACCACGGCGGAGTGACGGTGCGCCTCAAGCGCCAGGATGCCCAGCATCGCCTCGGAGTCGTAGTGCACGTATGTGCCACGGCTCGGCGGTTCGCCCGGCGGGATCCACCACAGCCGCCACAGTCCGGCGACGTGATCGACTCGGATGCCGTCGCCGTGCTTGAGCACACTGCGTAAAACTTCGATGAAAGGTTGGTATCCCGCCGCGGCGAGCTTGTCCGGACGCCACGGCGGCAGCCGCCAGTCCTGGCCTTGTTGGCTGAACGCGTCCGGCGGCGCGCCGACGGTGACGCGTGGCGCGAGGACGTCTTGCAGCGCCCACGCGTCCGCGCCGCCGGGATCCACGCCGACGGGCAAGTCGTGCATGATGCCGACCGCCATGTCACTGGCGGCCGCACGAGCCGTGCCCAGCTGTGCCTCGCAGACTTCCTGAAGCCACGCGTGGAATGCCACCCGCGGCGCGAGTTCGCGGCGGGCGGCTGCAACGCCGGGACTGTCCGGGTGCCGCAGCGAGGAGGGCCACTCACGCCAGTCGCCGCCGTGCCGCTCAGCCAACGCGCAGAAGGTCGCGTAGTCGCGCAGGCCGGGTTCCAGATCGCGAATCTCGCCGGGCCACAGGAGTTCCAGCGCGGCGAGCTTGGCCGCCCAGACCACATCGTAGTCGATCAGGTCTCCGAGTGGCCCCGGCGCCAAAGCAAGCACTTGGGCACGCACCGACGGGTCCGCCCGATGGAACTCCGCGGTGTCGGTCACCTTGATATACAAGGGATTCGCGAACCTGCGGCTGGACGGCGAGTACGGCGACCGGTTGACCGGCAACGTCGGCACGATCGCCTGAACCGGGTTGACCAGCAGCACGCCCGCGCCCTGTCCCTGGGCTTGACGAGCAAACGACGCCAGGTCGCCGTAATCACCCATGCCCCACGATTCGCGCGAGTGCACGGCGTAGAGCTGGAGCATCCAGCCCCACGCACGCGGCACGTCCGGCATCCGTGCGGGCGTCACCGCGAGCGGGATTTCCCGGCCCTCGGCCTCCAACACGTGCCAGCCCAACGGAAGGTCGGCGGGCAGCCGGTCGGTGATGCCGATCCGGGCGCCGTCCTCGGTGCGCAGCAGTCCGGAACCGGTTTCGTACCGAGTTCCTTGCCGGACAACGATCGTGTCCGGCAAGCCGGTGGCGGCAGCGGGCGCGGCAGGGTCCACTTCGAGCTGTTCGAGGACTTCCAGTACGACCGCACGGTCCACTTCGACCCGGCGCTGGTCCGCGTCCTCGTACCAGGTGGCCACGCCATGGGCGCGCGCCAGCGCCGCCAGATCTTCGTCGATGGGTTCGCTCAGGACAGATCCCTCGGCTTGGCCGTCGGCGGAGTGAGCCGTTCGCGGGCTGTGGTCAGCGCGACGCGGGCCTGGCTCAGTTCGGAGGCTTCGAGGTGTTCTTCGGCAGCGTGCACGGCTTGGACGGCGGACGCGACCATGCACGTCTCACCGATGGCGGCGGTGTGCGCGAGCGCGCCGTGCAGGTTGTCGTTGACCCGGCGCATCGCGCCGAGCATTTCGGACCGTTCCGCCTGCGACACCTTTTGCAGATCGTGGAGTGCAATGTCGACAGCACGTCGCAATTGCAGACCGGGCGTCAGCGCCAGGGTTGGCCGGGGCAAGTCGGCGCGTAACCGCCGATGCTCCGGCGAGGTTCTCGGCTTCACCGTACCGACTGGTACGACAGAAGAGCGCTGACGTGACACCGTGAACCACTCCCTTCCAACCGACCCCGTGGGCAGATTACCCCTGTTTTCATAGAGTGGTAGCCACCAACTGAGTCGTTCGCTTGAACGAGTGGGCGAGGGTTAACAGTCCGTTTCCTTCGCGTATCGGCGCAAACGTCCGACCATCTAGATGTAATCGAGCAGATCGCCGAGTTCGTCGACGCGGGCGCGCACCTCGTCCGCGGTGAAGGTCAGATCCTCGACGTGATCGCACTGCTCGACTTCTTGCCAGGTCACGGGGGTCGACACGGTCGGCTGCGGCCGGGCGCGCAGTGAGTACGGCGCGATCGTGGTCTTGGCCGGGCGGTTCTGGCTCCAGTCGATGAAAACCTTGCCGCCGCGCTGCGCCTTGGCCATCGTGGCGACAACTTGCCGGGGATACTCGCGGGCCAGCCGCTCGGCGAGCTTGCGGGAATACGACCAAGTGTCGATCTCGCCGGGCTCGACCGGCACATACAGCTGCATTCCTTTGGAGCCACTGGTCTTGGCCCATGCCTCGTAGCCGCCCTCGGCCAGCTCCTCGCGCAGCCACAGCGCGACCTGGCAGCACTCGACGACGGTCGCGGGCGGACCGGGATCCAGGTCGAACACGAGCAGGTCTGGATCGTTTCCGATCTTCCACTGTGGAATGTGCAGCTCCAGCGCGGCCAGGTTGGCCACCCACGCCAGCGTGGCCAGGTCCTCGATCACCACGAAGTCCAGGAACTCGTTGCCCTTGCTGCTGCCCGGCGTCGGCAGCCGCTCGGTGCGGACCCACTCCGGCGCGTGCCGTGCCACGTTCTTCTCGAAGAACGACTGGCCGTCGACGCCGTTGGGATACCGGCGCAAGGTCACCGGCCGGTCGGCGAGGTGCGGCAGCAGAACCGGCGCGATCCGGGCGTAGTAGTCGATCACCTGGCCCTTGGTGAACCCCGCCTCCGGGTAGAGCACCTTCTCCATGTTGGTCAGCTTCAGCGTGCGGTCGTCGACCTTGACCAGCTGATCACCCATTGAGTTCCACCTCGCCCACCGACTTGTCCGGGCGCAGGCCGCGCCAGACCGGCGCGCGCATCCGGCCGTCGGGCGTCCAGATCCGGAACACCACTTCCCCGACCAGCTCGGGTTCGACCCACTTCGCTCCCCTCGCCCGTTCCGGCGGCAACTTGCCGTTGAACGGTGACGTCTTGCGAGCCAACGGACGCAACTGCTCGGTCAGCGACTCGAGATCGGTGTCGGAGAACCCCGTGCCGACCGAACCGACGAACCGCAAACCGCCCTCTTCGGGTATCCCGAGCAGCAACGCGCCAAGCACACCTTCGCGGCGTCCTTCGCCGGGCCGCCAGCCACCGATCACGACCTCCTGCGGCCGGACATCGGTGATCTTGATCCACGCCGGGGACCGGCCGGGGGTGTAGCGCGAGTCCAGCCGTTTGGCGATCACGCCTTCGAGGCCTTGTTCGCGGCTGGCCGCGATCACCGCGTCACCGGCGCCGGGATACGACGGCGCGGTGTACCAATGACTGCCACGCAGACCGAGTTTCTCCAACAGTGCGCGGCGATCGGCGAACGGCAACTTCAGCAGCGACCGGCCTTCGAAGTGCAGCAGGTCGAACAGCAGCAGGCTGACCGGGACCTGACCGGCGAGCCTGCGCGCCTGCGCGGCGTTGGCGACGTGCATCCGCTTCTGCAGCTCGGCGAAGCTCGGTTTGCCGCCCGCGAACGCGACGATCTCACCGTCCAACCAGGCCTGCGCGCTGCCCAGTTCCTTGCCCAGCTCAGCGAGTTCCGGGTAGCTGGCCGTGACCTCGTTGCCCGCCCGGCTGAAGATCTGCAGCCTGCCGCCTTCGACACGGATCAGTGCCCGCACGCCGTCCCACTTGAACTCGTACGCCCACTTGTCGTTCTGGCTGGCGGGCGGCATCGAGCCGACCGTGGCCAGCATCGGCGTCATCTCATCGGGCAGCGGCTGCCAGTTCGGGTCCTGCGCGGCGCCGCGCCTGCGCACGATCCAGCCCTCGCTGCGCTTCAGGAACGTGAAGTGACCGTCGACCCGTTGGCCGTGCAGGACGACGTCGACTTCGTAGTCCTCCCATTTGAGCGTTTCGTACGTGCCACGGTCCCAGATGGTCATCTTCCCGGCGCCGTACTCACCCTTCGGGATCACGCCTTCGAAGGTGGCGTATTCCATCGGATGGTCTTCGGTGTGCACCGCCAGCCGGACCGTCTTCGGATCGGTCGGAAGCCCCTTCGGCACGGCCCATGACACGAGCACGCCGCCGCGCTCCAATCGGACGTCCCAGTGCAACTGACGGGCGTGGTGTTCCTGGATGACAAAGGTGTCATCATCCCCGTGGGGAAGGACCGCCTCGTTGGGAACGGGCTCAGGAGTGCGTGCGGCATCACGTTTACGGCGATACTCACTCAGGTCACCCGGCACGGCTATACCGTATCGGTTAAGCCGCCAAACCCGCTCCCCTGAGCCAATCCGGGGCGTCCACGCCCTGTTCCTCGCACCACTCCAACATTCCTATCGTCCACAGTAGAGCGTGCACGACCACCTCGAGGGTCGACTCAAGATCTATGTCACGCAACGCGAGCTCGAGCTGGAACCGGGCGTCATCCGGATGGCCGTTGAGTTCGGCGAGCAATGCCCGGATGGTCGCACGCAGTGGCGGTTCGAGGTGGTCGATCGCGACTGCCTGGTCGGTGTCGTCCCGGATGTCCACGGCGAAGAGCGTGTGCGCGGGCACCTCACCCGCCCGGAGCGTGACCATCTGGACTGCCGCGCAGATGAGCTCGCCGACGATCTGGTGCGGGCCCGGCCCGCCCTCGGCCTGTTCGGCCAGCAGCCGGTCGAGGGCGTCCACCAGGCCGGCCGTGTCGCCGTCGCGGGCCATCGCGACCAGTGCCCTGGCGCGAGCCCGGATCTGCACAAGCGGACACTCGTCGCTCATCTCTCGTCCACCTCCCCAGGCGTGCGGTTCACCCTGATGATCGGCGCAGGGCCCCGGGTAGTTACCCAGGTCAACGGCATTTCAACCATTCGACTTCACGGCCGCTACCCACCGTCACATGCGTTTGACTCCCCCGGCCGCGGGTTAACCAGGCATGCAGTCGTCATACGATTAGAGGGGCGGTGATCATGACCGCGGCCAACAAGTCCACCGTGGACAGTTCGGTTGACATGGGTGACATCGAGCTGAGAGTTCCCGCGGAGGCGAGGTACCTGCCGATCATCAGGTCGCTCGCGGCCACCATCGCGATGCGCGAGGACTTCGATCTCGACTTCGTCGCCGACCTGAAGCTGGCGGTCGACGAGGCGTGCTCGATGCTGGCGGGCGCCGCGTGGCCGGGAACGGAGTTGCGGTGCCGGTTCCGCGTGAGCGACGACACGATCGGCATGCAGGCCTCCGCGTTGTCCACAGTAGACGCATTGCTGGACACGGCATCGTTCGGTTGGCGGGTGTTGACGACGCTCGCCGACACCGCCAGCACACGGGTCGAGCAGGTTCCCGGTGGGTACCGAGTGCTGATCGAGCTGGCCAAGCGTGGCAGAGGTGGGGCGTGACGACACGAGCGAGGACCAAGAACGGCTACGAGCACCTGACGCCCCTGTTCCACGAGCTCGCGGCCTTGGCAGAGGACGACCCGCGCCGCATCGAGCTGCGTGACGAACTGGTGACCGGGCACCTGCCGGTAGCCGAGCACATCGCCAGGCGGTTCGCCCACCGCGGTGAATCGAGCGAGGACCTCGTCCAAGTCGCGACGGTCGGCCTGATCAACGCGGTGGACCGCTTCGATCCGACACGGGGAACGGATTTCCTGTCGTTCGCCGTGCCGACCGTGATGGGCGAGATCCGCCGATACTTTCGAGACTCCAGCTGGTCCGTCCGAGTGCCACGAAGGCTGAAAGAACTGCACCTCTCGATCACCGCGGCGGGGAACGAGCTGTCGCAGCAACTCGGCCGCGCCCCAACACCGAGCGAAATCGCCACCCGCCTCGGCCTAAGCAAAGACGAGATCTACGAAGGCCTCGAGGCAGGCAACGCGTACCACTCGGTGTCACTGGACGACATGCTGACGCAGGACTCGGAGAACACGTCACTCGGCGAGATGCTCGGCGAGCCCGACTCGGCGCTGGAAGGCGTGGAGAACCACGAGTCACTGCTGCCGCTGGTGCGCGACCTGCCGGAGCGAGAACGAACCATCCTGTTGTTGCGGTTCTTCGGAAACCTCACCCAAACCCAGATCGCGGAGAAGATCGGCATATCCCAGATGCACGTGTCCCGCCTGCTGGCACGAACGCTGCAGAAGCTGCGCGAGGGCATGCTCGAAGAAGAGTGATGTCCTCATAGGACAAGCGGCTGGGATGTGGGTGGGGTAAGGGGCTGGGGCAAGGGGAATTTCGCGGTGCCGCAAAGGCGGACACGGTGTGCTGCAAAGGTGGACACGCGATTCTGGAGTGCAGGCCGAAGCGAAGACATGGGCGCTCCACAGCTCGGAAAAGGCTAACTCCCTGCCATACCAATGAGTCCATGGCCGCTCCCCAACCACAGTGAAGGCGCCCCAAGAAAAAGGCGCGCCCCGGCCCAAGTGGAGGCGCGCCCCAAGTCACAGCGAAGGCGCGCCCCGAGCACAGAAAGGCGCGCCAAAAGTGGTAGTCGGCGCGATTTTGTGTGGAGTGGCGCCGCAAATAAGCTTGTCGGCGGGCAGGGCCGCAGGTCCTGCCCGCGGTGTTGGTCCTGCTTTGCGGCGCAGAGGCTCCACACCAAATCGCGCCGACCTCTCACAGGGGCGCGCCGAAAGCAACCACAGAGCGCGCCGCAGCAAGCCACAAGCACGCCAAAACCAATCACAAAGCGCCGAAACCAACCCATGAGCGCCGCAGACCCAAAGCCGTCGATCTGCAACAGTGCTCCGGGAGACCCCCACCTCCCGGAACACCGCCACGACCAGCTGCGGTGAATCGGTTTCCCCCCTAATTCATCTCAGCTCATGGGCGAGTCTAGTGGCAACGGCCGCTCTGTCAACTAGGATGAATCCCTGGGGACTGGGATTTACATGAGCTGTGGGTGAGGTTCGAGATGAGTGAGGGCACCGCGCCGACGCTTGCTGCCAAGATCGACAGGTTGTTCCAGATCGTCCGCAGGCCCGACGGCGAGCAGTACACCAATGAGGAGGTCGCCACCGCGTGCCGGGAGGCGACCGGGGAGAGCTTTTCCGCCACGTACCTCTGGCAGTTGCGTACCGGCCGGCGGGACAACCCGACCAAGCGGCACCTGGAGGCGCTCGCCGAGTTCTTCGACGTGCCCGTCGCGTACTTCTTCGACGACGACCAGGGCAAACAGATCCACGCCGAGCTTGAGCTGCTCGGCGCGCTGCGCAATGCCGAGGTCCGCAACGTCGCACTGCGCGCGGTGAACCTGTCCGAGGACGGACTCGGGACGATCAACGACATGATCGACGTGATCGCCAGGCGCGAGGCCGAACGGCGGACCGGCCCCACGGATGCATGATCAGCCCCCGCTAGGCTGGTCCATGTGCCGCCGGCTCGCCGTCGGCTGGTGGTCGATCACGGGGGTGAGCGTGTCACTTGAGGATCCATCACGCCTGCGTCAACGCTGTGAACAGCTCGCCAAGACACTGCCCATCCCCCAACCGTTCAGCGCCGAGGCGTTCGTCACAGCGCTCGTCGAGCACAGGGGCAGGCGGATCGAACTGGTCGGGATGGCGGCCAAAAGGGACACGCCGTGCGGCATGTTCGTCGAAACGCCGGACGCCGACTACGTCTTCTACGCGTCCAACACCACGCGGCTGCACCAGGAACACATCATCGCCCACGAGATCGGGCATCTTTTGTGCGGCCACAAGGGAACGAGCGCGTTGCACGAGTCGGTCGCCGCGCTGCTGATGAAGAACCTCTCGGCCAAACTGATCAGCCGGGTGCTCGGGCGCACGGTGTACTCCGAAGCGGAGGAGGCCGAGGCGGAGATGCTCGCGTCTGTCATTCTCATCCGCGGTGGTCGCGCCCGCCCCGCGCACCCGGTCAACCCCGAACTCGCCGGTGGCATCGACCGGCTGGGCTCGATCTTCGGATAGGTGGCTTCTCTTGGTCGATTACGTGAAGCTCGTCGTCGGCGTGCTCTGCCTGACCATCGCCGTGTTCAAGGCCAAGCAAGGGGCCGCGAACAACGCGGCGCGCTTCGCCATCGCGTGCTTCGCGTTACTCGGTCTCGCCGCCTTCGCGATCGCCCCCAGCGCGTTGCGGTTCATCCACACCTTCGAGCCGCTGCCGAACTTCGGCCGCTGGGTGGGCAACAGCCTGGTGATCGCGGCCGGGTGGTGCGTGATCGCGATCCTGGCGTACACCGTGCGGGACGGGGAGCGGGCCCGTCGCCTGGTCGTGCTGCACGGTGTGATCGCCGGTTTCGTCGTGCTCGCCTTGGGTGTCCTGCTGTTCGCTGGTGACACGCAGTTCGAGATCGAGTTCGTCACCGTGTACGGCAACCGTCCGCCGATCACCGCGTACCTCACGTTGTTCAGCGCTTACTGCGCTGCGGGTCTGGGCGCGTTCGTGGCACTCATTCGCCGTTACTCGGCCGCGGCGCCGGAACGTGCGCTGCGCGTCGGCCTGAACATCATGATGCTGGGCGCGTTCGCGGGATTGCTGTGGGCGGCATGGAAGACCGTTGTCCTCGTCATCAACCGGTTGAGCTCGTCGCCGGTGGCGGCTGAGGCTGAGGTGACCGCGCTGTTGTCGTCGACGGCCGCGGCGCTGATCGCCATCGGTGGTGTGGTGCCGCTGGTTGTCCGCTATGTCCGGGATCCGCTGCGTCGCGCCCGCACGGCCCGTCATCTCCGTGCGCTTGAACCGTTGTGGAGCCAGGTGCACGATGTGCTGCCCGAGATCAAGCTGGCGGTCGATGATGACGACTTCAGTGTCTACCGCAGGGTGATAGAGATCCGCGACGCGAACCTGGCGCTGCGCGCGTACAGCCATCCTGAGGTGCGTGCGTGGGCGACCGAAGGGGCAGAGAAGCGCGGCATCACAGGTGACCAAGTGGAAGTCCTGGTGGAGGCCGCTGTGACCGCGAGCGCGCTCGAAGCGCACGCGGCGGGCGTGCGCTACCACCCAGACCCACGCACCGCCGAGACTCCGAACGCAGGCACGGGAGACATCAACGCCGAACGTGACTGGCTGATCCGTGTCTCCCATGCCTTCGCCAACGACGCCACTGTCCAGGAAATCCGCAGCCGCGTGCGTGACGAAGTCAGCTCCTCAGCGGCAGTGCGGCCAGTTCCTCCCACCTGAACTGGAAAAGCTCCGCGTCCACAAGGACATCCACCAGCCGCACGGCATCGACCGTCAGCGGGACACGCAGGTCGGTGGCGTACCGCAGCTTGTCCTGGATGATTCCGGAGTCGCCGTCCCCGGTCGCGTACGCGAGCGTGATGTGCGGCCGATTGTTGGTGTATTTCACCGCTTCCGGGCCGAACACCTCGCCCGCGGCGGCCTTCACCAGCTCGGCCAACGCGACGAAGTCCTTGTCCGGCACCATGTCCAGCGTCACCGTGCTGCGTCCCGCCACGGCAGGGCCGCACGTCACGGTGAACGAGGGCACTTCGGCAACGGCCTTACCCAGCCGGTCGATCAGCTCCGCGCGCTGCTCGGCGGGCACGTCCCTGGCGGGCACGCCGTCGAGAACCATCATCGTCGCGTGCAGCCACTCTTCCGGTTGCCGCGCCACACAATCCAAGCTGTCCAGGACACCCCGGTAGGCATCGGCGATCGGTTTGATCTCGGCGGGATCGGGCACGAAATACACGTGCAGCTTCGTCCAGTCCGCAGGCCAGCGCAGCTTCAGCTGCTCAACCATGAACGTGTCCACACTGACACAACGTAGCGGAGGAGGGGGATCCGACTTCTCAGGCAGCGGGTTGGTGCTGTTGGCGGGTGCGCTTGGAGAAAATGGCGCGGCGTTCGTCCTCGTCCAGTCCACCCCAGACACCGAACGGTTCACGCGTGCGCAACGCGTGCTGGCGGCATTGAACGATCACCGGGCAGGTCTGGCAGACCTGCTTGGCCTTGGCCTGACGGGTGCGACGGGCCGGCCCACGCTCGTTGTCAGGATGAAAGAAGACCGCAGACTCCTGACCACGGCAGTTGCCCTGCAGCTGCCAGTCCCACTGCTCGACCACTGGCTTGGGCAGTCGCTTCGTGTACGTCATGGTGTGTTCTCTCCCCACCCCGGTCATTTCCGTCGTGAGGCCCGGGTACCCAAGGGCATGCGCGGACTAACCACCGAAAAAATCAACCGGCAGGTGAGATGACTCCCACGGTAGCCCGCCTGGTGGTTGATCGCCGATCGCCTCGTGACCAGCACTTATGCCGCTCAGAGCAGGGAAGCGCGCGGCCGCCCCGGGGCCACAGTGCGTGGCACCCGGGGCGGCCGGTGACAACCAGGACTTACTCGAAGATTTCGCCCTTCTCGGCCTTGGCCACCAGTGAGGCAGGCGGCTCGAAGTGGGAGCCGTAGCGCTCGGCCAGCTCACGGGCCCTGGCGACGAACCCGGCCAGGCCACCGGGGTAGCCGTTGATGTACTGGATGACGCCACCGGTCCACGGCGGGAAGCCGATGCCCATGATGGAGCCGATGTTGGCGTCCGGGATCGAGGTCAGCACGCCTTCGTCGAAGCACTTCACGGTTTCCAGCGCCTCGGCGAAGAGCATCCGCTCCTTCATGTCCTCGAAGGGGATTTCCTTCGAGCCGGAGCCGAACGCCTCGGCCAGCCCGTCCCACAGGCCCGTGCGCTTGCCGTCGACATAGGAGTAGAAGCCCGCGCCGGTCGAGCGGCCCTTGCGGTCGTACTCCAGGACCATCTTGTCGATGACGCCCTCGGACGCGTGCGGAGTCCACGTACCGCCCGCTGCCTCGATACCCGCCTTGGTCTCCTCGCGGATCTTGCGGGGCAGGGTCAGCGTCAGCTCGTCCATCAGCTGCAACGGCGGGGCCGGGTAACCGGCTTGGCTTCCTGCCTGCTCGATCGACGGGACGGCGATGCCCTCGCCGACCATGGCCACCGCTTCGTTCAGGAACGTGCCGATCACGCGGCTGGTGAAGAAGCCACGGCTGTCGTTGACCACGATCGGGGTCTTCTTGATCTGCTGTGCCACGTCGATCGCCTTGGCCAGCGTCGCGTCGCTGGTCCGCGCGCCCCGGATGATCTCAAGCAGCGGCATCTTGTCCACTGGCGAGAAGAAGTGCAGGCCGATGAAGTCCTCCTGGCGCTGCACGCCTTCGGCGAGGCCGGTGATCGGCAGCGTCGAGGTGTTCGAGCCGAGCAGCGCGTCCGGTGTGACGAAGCCTTCGATCTCCTGGAACACCTTGTGCTTCAAGGACGGGTCCTCGAAGACCGCCTCGATCACCAGGTCACAGCCCGCCGCGTCCTCGGCCTTCTCGGTCGGGTGGATCCTGGCCAGCACCTCGTCGGCCTTGTCCTGCGTGATCTTGCCGCGGGAGACGGCCTTCTCCAGCAGCTTGACCGAGTAACCCTTGCCTTTTTCCGCTGCCTCAAGGGAAACGTCCTTGAGCACGACGTCGATCCCCGCCCTGGCACAGGAGTACGCGATACCGGCGCCCATCATGCCCGCGCCGAGCACCAAAGCCTTGCGGGCGGTGTAGCGCTCGTAGCCGTCCGGGCGGGAGCCGCCGGAGTTGATGTGCTGCAGGTCGAAGAAGAACGCCTTGATCATGTTCTTGGCGACCTGGCTGGTCAGCAAGTCCACAAAGTACCGCGTCTCGATCAGCGACGCGGTGTCGAAGTCCACCTGGGAACCCTCGACCGCGGCCGCCATGATGTTGCGCGGCGCGGGCATGTTGGCGCCCTTGAGCTGCTTGCGCAGGTTCGCCGGGAACGCGGGCAGGTTCGCCGCGAAGGATGGGTTCGCAGGCGTACCACCGGGAATCTTGTAGCCCTTGACCTCCCACGGCTGCACGGCCTCGGGGTTGGCCTTGATCCACGCCTTGGCGTTCGCGATCATCTCCTCCGGCGTGGCGACAACCTCGTGCACCAGGCCGATTTCCTTGGCCTTGGCCGGCTTGTGCCGTTGCCCCTGCAGCAGAACGTTCAGCAGCGCGTTCTGAATGCCAAGCAGGCGAACGGTTCGCACGACACCGCCGCCGCCGGGCAGCAGGCCCAGCGTGACCTCGGGCAGGCCGATCTGGCTTCCCTTGGCGTCCAACGCGATCCGGTACTTGCACGCCAGCGCGATCTCCAGGCCACCGCCGAGCGCGGCGCCGTTGATCGCGGCCACGACCGGCTTGGGCAGCAGTTCGAGCTTGCGCAGGTCGGCCTTCATGCTGTTGGCGTGGTCGGTGATGGCCGCGGCGTCGGCCCTGCCGGTCCTGCTCATGATCTTCAGGTCGCCACCGGCGAAGAACGTCTTCTTGGCCGAGGTCAGCACGACACCGGTGATGTTGTCCTGCTCGGCGTACAGGCGCTCGATCGTATCGTGCATGGAGCGCGCGTACGTCTCGTTCATCGTGTTGGCCGACTGGTCCGGGTCGTCCATCGTCAGCGTGACGATGCCGTCCGCGTCCTGCTCCCAACGAATCATGTTCTCAGTCATGTCAGGTGTCCTCAGACGCGCTCGATCAGGGTGGCCAGGCCCATGCCGCCACCGATGCAGAGAGTGACCACGGCCCGGCGGGCTTCGCGGCGTTCCAGCTCGTCGACCATGGTCCCGGTGATCATCGCGCCGGTCGCGCCGAGCGGGTGCCCCATCGCGATGGCGCCCCCGTTGACGTTCAGCTTCTCGTCCGGGATGCCAAGGTCCTTCTGGTACTTCAACACGACCGAGGCGAAGGCCTCGTTCAGCTCGAACAGGTCGATGTCCTCGACGCCGAGGCCCGCGGTCTTGAGCAGCTTCTGGGTCGCGGGCGTCGGGCCGGTCAGCATGATCGTCGGGTCGGATCCGGTGACCGCGGTGGCCACGATCCGCGCCCGCGGGGTCAGCCCGAGGTCCTTGCCGACCTGCTCGTTGCCGACCAGCAGCAGCGCGGCGCCGTCCACGATGCCCGACGAGTTGCCCGCGTGGTGCACGTGGTTGATCTTCTCGACCCAGTGGTACTTCTGCAGCGCCACCGCGTCGAAGCCACCCATCTCGCCGATGCCCGCGAAGGACGGGCTGAGCTTGGCCAGGCCCTCCAGCGTGGTGTCCGGGCGCATGTGCTCGTCGTGGTCCAGGATCACGACGCCGTTGCGGTCCTTGACCGGGACAACGGACTTGGCGAAGTAACCGCCCGCCCATGCCTTGGCGGCACGTTCCTGCGAGCGCAGGGCGTACGCGTCGACGTCGTCACGTGAGAAACCCTCGATCGTGGCGATCAGGTCCGCGCCGATGCCCTGCGGCACGAAGTAGGTCTCGTAGTTGGTCTCCGGGTCCATCGCCCACGCGCCACCGTCGGAACCCATCGGCACACGGGACATCGATTCGACACCGCCGGCGATGACCAGCTCGTCCCAGCCGGCGCGGACCTTCTGCGCGGCCTGGTTGACGGCCTCAAGGCCGGACGCGCAGAACCGGTTGACCTGCACACCGGCCACCGTGTCGGGCAGCCCGGCCGCGATCGCGGCGGACCGGGAGATCACCGAGCCCTGGTCGCCGACGGGCGAGACGACACCGAGGATCAGGTCGCTGACCCGGTCGGTGTCCAGGTTGGGGTGACGGGTGCGCATCTCGTCGATGAGCCCGGTCACCAGCGAGATCGGCTTGACGCCGTGCAGCGAGCCGGTCTTCTTTCCCCGGCCGCGAGGCGTTCGGATCGCCTCGTAGATGAACGCTTCTGTGCTCACGCCGAAGTTCCTCTCACCCGCGCTGGTGCTAATGCTCATTCACATCATGGAACGAATCCGCTGCTTGTCAAGCAGAACTGGCTGATCTAGCTTTGCTATGGACCGATTACGAGACGGAGGTCACTCCCGCCGTGAACAGCCGACCGCGCAACCGCAAGGAGCAGCTGACAGACGCTGCTGCCGAGCTGTTCCGCAGGCATGGCTACCACGGCGTGAGCGTCAACGACATCGCCGCGGCGGCGGGTGTCACCGGCCCCGCCGTGTACCGCCATTTCCGCGGCAAACAGGACGTACTGGCACACGTCCTGCTCACCGGCCTGGACAAGTTCGGCCTGGTCACCGACCAGGCACTGGCCCAGCCCGAGCCACTGCCCGCCCTGGTCTCGTCGGTGTCGGCGTTGGCGGTCGAGCGCCGTGAGATCACCGCCCTGTGGCGCTGGCAGGGCCGTCACCTGGACAAAGCCGACCAGATCAAGATCGTCAAGCGCGGCGCCGAACTGATGGGCGACTGGGTGTCGGCACTCCGCGACGCCCGGCCTGACCTGGCCTTACCCGAGGCTGAGCTGCTGAGCTGGGCGGCGTTGAGCGTGTTCGGCAGTGTCGCCGACCACCACGTGTCACTGCCGAAGCGCCGGTTCGAGCAGCTGCTCGGCAGGATGGCCTGCGCGGTTTTCCGCAGCTCGCTGCCCGAATCGCCGGTCAGCACCAGGCACGAGTGGCAGCGCCCGCCCGTGCAGCTGTCACGCCGCGAGGAGCTGCTGACCGTGGCGACACGCCTGTTCCGCGAACGCGGCTACCGGGACGTGAGCATGGAGGACATCGGCGCCGCGGCCGGAATCGCCGGGCCGAGCGTCTACCGGCACTTCGACGGCAAGGCGGAACTGCTGATGGCGGCGGGCTACCGGATGGCCGACCGCCTGCAGATGGACGCCCGCCGGGTAATCGAGAACGCACCATCGCCACGCGAGGCATTGACCGGCCTGGTCGCGTCCTATGTGGACATCGTGTGGCGATCGGACGACCTGTTGTCGGTGTTCGCGAGCGAACTGGGCAACGTGCCCGACCGGGACCGGAAAGAACTGGTCAAAGTGCAACGCGCGTACGTCGCCGAATGGGTGACGTTGCTCCGAACCGTTGCGCCTGACCTGCCGGAACCGGAAGCTCGGATTGCCGTGCACGCGGCATTGACCATCGTCAACGACCTCACCCGGACACCTCGGGTGACCACCAGACCTGGGCTGGTGGTCGAGCTGACCGGACTCGCAGTAGCCGTACTGGACACAGCAGCGGAGGCAGGCAGTGGCAACGACGCACATGGCCGGCGCGACGAAATTCGACGAATGGCTGCTGGAGAACACGTGGCGCAGAAAGGACTTCGGCGCGGTCCCGGCCGGGTCGGACCTCAAGCCGGTTCCGGGTGACAGCGGCCTGCCGCTGATCGGGCACTCGCTGGAAGCGCTGCGGCTGGGCCTGGACTTCGGGTTGAAGCGCTACGAGACCTACGGCCCGGTCTCCTGGATGAAGGCCTTCGGCGTGAACATCGTCGCGGCGGCGGGCGGCGACGCGACACAGGTCGTGCTGACGAACAAGGACAAGACGTTCTCGCAGCAAGGATGGACGTACTTCATCGGCCCGTTCTTCCGGCGCGGCCTGATGCTGCTGGACTTCGAAGAACACATGTTCCACCGCAGGCTGATGCAGCAAGCCTTCACCCGGCCACGGATCACCGGATACCTCGAGCACGTGGCATCGGTGGCGGCCGAGGGTGTAAAGGCATGGGAGACCGGGACATTCCACGTCTACCCGCGGATGAAACAACTGACTTTGGACATCGCGGGCGCGGTGTTCATGGCTTCGGCGTTGGGCAATGAGAAGGACGCGCTGAACAAGGCCTTCGTGGCCACGGTTCGCGCGGGCACATCGATGATCCGTTTCGCGGTGCCGGGCGGGCGGTGGAACGCGGGCCTGCAAGGGCGGAAACTGCTTGAGGACTTCTTCCGCCGCAACGTCCCCGCGAAACGAGCGAGCGATTCGAACGACCTGTTCTCCGGCCTGTGCCACGCCCAAGCCGAGGACGGCGAAGCGTTCAGCGATGACGATGTCGTCAACCACATGATCTTCCTGATGATGGCGGCACACGACACGTCCACCATCACGACGACCGCCGCGGCTTACTACCTCGGCAAGCACCCGGAATGGCAGGACCGCGTCCGCGCGGAGTGTGCCGCGGCGGGACCGGGACCGCTGGATATCGATGCGCTGGAAGGGTTGCGCGATCTCGAGCTGGTCATCAAGGAGTCGCTGCGACTGGTGGCTCCGGTGCCTTCGCTGGCGCGCAAGACCGTGCGGGAGACGGAGATTCTCGGGCATTACGTGCCAGCGAACACGATGATCGCGTTGGGGCCGTGGGTGAACCAGATGCTTCCGGAGTACTGGTCGAATCCCGCGCACTTCGATCCCGAGCGGTTCAGCGAGGAACGCCGCGAGGACAAGGCGCATCGGTACGCGTGGATGCCGTTCGGCGGCGGGGCGCACAAGTGCATCGGCATGCACTTCGGGATGCTTGAAGTGAAGACGTTGCTGCACGAGATGCTCACCAGGTACAAGTGGTCGGTGCCGCAGGACTACAAGGTGCGCTGGGACTCGACGGCACTTCCGGCACCTTCCGACGGCCTGCCGGTCAGCCTCCAGCCACTGTAGCGAGCAGGGCCTGAACAACGACAAGCTGAAGCGGCAGGCAGGCCACCCTCCCTGCCGTCCGGCTTGCACGATGGCAAACGGGCGTCAACGGGTTCGGTTGCCTGATTGTGTGCCAGGCAACGCTTTACAGGGCATCACTTTCTCGTGCTAATCTCTCCGGCGTGACTACCGGGTCGGCCTTGCGCCAAGCACAGACGGGATCCCCGGCCTTGTCGTGACCACCCCGCGGGCCCGCGGCCCGCCCTCCCCCGCCCAGTCGGCAGAACTGGTGTTGGGAGAGGAGGTGAGAGCATGACAGAACCCTTTGCACCGTTCATCGCGGCACAGCGGGACGGCACTGTCCTGACTGGACGTGTCGTCAGTGAGATGCCGTTCGGCGTTTTCGTCGAGATGGCACCGGACATCCACGGTCTTCTGGTCGGCGCCAAGCTGGCTGAGGGCACCGAGGTCCGGGTCAAGGTCCTCGATGTGGACGCGGAGAAGCAGCGAATGAGCCTCGCTCAGGTCTGACGCGGCAGCTCGAGGCAAGGCGCCTTGCCTCGATCACTTCTCCCAGACGTCCACAAGGGGCAGTCCCAGCAGGGTTCGGGCCTTGTCGGTCAGCTCCTGGATCAGCTCGGTCTTCGCGGCGGCGTAGTCGCCGGGGTGGATGCCGGACGCGACCAGTTTCCTTTTCAGGGCGGCATAACGCGCCGCGTCCGAAGGATGCTCGCGAAGGTAGTCGCGCAGAATGCGTTGGTTGCGCGTGGGCCAGCTGGCCAGTGTCACGACGTGCAGGTTGTGCGTGAGCACGCCGTCACGCGTGCGGATGAACAGGAGTCGGTCCGTCATGCCGTTGTCATGCTGATGAAAGCCCACGGCCGCAAGGGAATCCGTCGGCACGTCGGCAAGGTCCTCAACCGCTGCCATCAAGTCGATCACCGGTTTTGCCGCCAGGCCCGGCACCGAGGTCGAGCCGATGTGCTCGATCTCGACGAACATGCCTTCAAGGTCTGCTATCGCCGCCGCGGCCAGCTGTGGCCACGCGGGGTCGTAGTCGACGACCTCGATCATGTGCGGGCGCCGGCGTTCAGCGTCGCGTCCAGGACCTCCGCCCAGCGGTCGATGATTCCCGCGCGCCTCTTGCTGTCGTCAGTCAGCAAGTTCGCCAGGCCGAGACCACGGGCCATGTCCAGCGTCGCCTGCACGGTTTCCCTTACGCCCGGCGTGCTTTCGTCCACGCCGAGCAGTTCGAGTGCGAGTTTGTGCTGCTCGCGCCCAATTCGTGCTTCCAGCTCCACGATCGACGTGCGCAGCTGCTCGTCCGAGGTCGCGGCCACCCACAAGTGCAGTGCCGCACGGAAAAGCGGGCCGGTGTAGATCCGGACGATCATGTCGACCACCGCGCGGGTGCGCTCCGGGCCGGTCGGCAGGTCCGCGCTGTGCTCGCGGGTCCAGGTCCGCCTGGCCTCGCCGACGTATTCCACGGCCGCCGCGAACAGGTCCTCGCGGGTGGGAAAGTGGTGCTGCGCCGCACCTCTGGACACCCCGGCCCGTTCCGCGACCACCGCCACCGTGCTGCCCTGCCAGCCCAGTTCGGCGAGGGCCTCGATCGCGGACTCCAGCAGCCGCTGCCGGGTGGCGCGGCTGCGGTCCTGTTGCGGCTGGCGCACCTTGGACTCCTAATAGGACTTCGGCAGCCCCAGCGAGTGCTGGGCCACGAAGTTCAGGATCATCTCACGACTCACCGGGGCGATCCGGCCGACTCGCGTCGCCAGCACCAGCCCGCCGAGGCCGAACTCGCTCGCCATACCGTTGCCGCCGTGGGTGTGCAGTGCCTGGTCGGCTGCCTTCGCCGCGGCCTCAGCCGCCGCGTACTTGGCCATGTTGGCGGCCTCACCTGCGGCCATGTCGTTGCCCTCGTCGTAGAGGGAAGCGGCTTTCTGGGTCATCAAACGGGCGAGTTCGATGTTGATGTGCACGTCCGCCAGCGGGTGCGCGAGGCCCTGGTGCGCACCAATTGGAGTGCCCCAGACGTTGCGGGTCTTGGCGTACTCGGTCGCCTTGTTCAGCGCGAGCCGCCCGAGCCCTGTGGAGAACGAGGCGGCCATGATCCGCTCGGGGTTGAGTCCGGCGAACAGCTGGGCCAGCGCGGCGTCCTCGGATCCGATCAGCGCCTCGGCGGGCAGTCGCACGTCATCGAGGAACAACGTGAACTGGCGGTCCGGCGAGACCATCTCCATGTCGATCTTCTGGTACGTGAAGCCCTTCGCGTCGGTCGGCACGATGTACAGCGCGGGCTTGAGCTTGCCGGTCTTCGCGTCCTCGGTCCGGCCGACGATCAGCACCGCGTCGGCGCCGTCCACGCCGGAGATGAACACCTTCTGGCCGCTGAGGACCCAGTCGCCGCCGTCCCGCCGGCCAGTCGTGACGATCTTGTGCGAGTTCGAGCCGGCGTCCGGCTCGGTGATCCCGAACGCCATCACGACCGAGCCGTCGGCGAAGCGCGGCAGCCACTCCTGCTTCTGCGCGTCGGTGCCGAACCGGGCGATGATCGTCGCGCAGATCGCCGGGGACACGACCATCATCAGCAGTGGGCACCCGGCTGTGGCGAGCTCCTCGCACACGGCCGCGAGGTCGCCGATGCCACCGCCACCGCCGCCGTACTCCTCCGGCACGTTGACGCCGAGGTAACCGAGCTTCCCGGCTTCCTGCCACAGCTCGGTGGTGTGCCCGCCCTCGCGGGCCTTGCGGACGTAGTAGTCATGGCCGTACCGCTTGCCCAGGTCGGAAACCGCCTTGCGCAGCGCGAGCCGCTCATCGGACTCGACAAAACTCATTGTGTGTATCCCAATCGTTTCGCGGCCAAGCCGGTGAGGATCTCCGAGGTACCGCCGCCGATCCCGAGGATCCGCATATCCCTGTACTGCCGTTCGACTTCCGCCTCACGCATGTAGCCGAGGCCGCCGTGCAGCTGCACGGCCTTGTCCACCACCCACTCGCCCGCTTCGACAGCAGTGTTCTTGGCGAAACACGCCTCGGCAATGACGTCTTCGCCTGCCAGGTACTTGATCGCGACACTGCGGGTGTACGTGCGGGCCACGTCTATCTTGCGGGCCATGTCGGTCAAGGTGTGCTGGACGAGCTGACGGGAGATCAGCGGGCGCCCGAAGGTCTGGCGCATCCGTGCCCACTCCAGCGTGAGGTCCAACGCGCGCTGGGCGGCCGCGTACGCCTGGACCGCCAGCGACAGGCGCTCGGTCACGAAGTGCTGCGCGACCTGGATGAACCCCGAGTTCTCCGCGCCGACGAGGTTCTTCGCGGGCACCCGGCAATCCACAAAGGACAATTCGGCGGTGTCCGAGCAGAGCCAGCCCATCTTGTCCAGCTTGCGGGACACCGTGAACCCGGGCGTGCCACGCTCGATCACCAGCAACGAGATACCGTGCGCGCCCGCTTCACCGGTCCGGACGACCGTGGTCACGAAGTCCGCGCGGCAGCCTGAGGTGATGAAGGTCTTGGCGCCGTTGACGATGTAGTCGTCGCCGTCCCGTTTCGCGACGGTCCGGATGTTGGCGACATCCGATCCGCCGTCCGGCTCGGTCACCGCGAGCGAGCCGATCATGTCCCCGGCCAGGGTCGGCCGGACCCACCGGGCGATCTGCTCGCCGTCACCGGCCGACACGATGTGCGGAACGGCGATCCCGCAGGTCAGCAGGGACGCGATCAGGCCACCGGCCGCGCCCGCGTACAGCATCTCCTCGGCCACGGTCAGCCCGTCGAGGTAGTCACCGCCGCCTCCGCCCACTTCCTCGGGGAACGCGACGCCCAGCAGGCCGAGGTCGCCCGCCTTGCGGTGCAGCTCGCGGGGAAGCTCACCGGCTCGTTCCCACTCATCCTGATGAGGCAGGACTTCAGCCGCCATGAACCGCCGCACAGTCTGCCTCAGCGCGTCACGCTCAGGCGTGCCCAATACATCGGCGCTCACACCTCACACCGTGGCACGACCCGGATCCAAAATCAAGCACGCGTGCTTGTTTCATGGCGTTGACCAACTGGGAAAACCCAGTGGGTGAAGCTGCTGGGTATTCCCGTTCCGACGCCGTTCAGCATCGTCGAGGCGTTGCTCGACCGAGACAGGCGCAACGTCTGGTCGTGCCCTGGACGCCTGCACATCGAAGTCCACGGCGTGCACGGGCCGCGTGGCGCACGGGTGGCCCAGCGCGTGGAAAAACGGCTGGCCGAGCAGCCTGGAGTGCTCTGGGCCAAGGTCAACGCCCCCTCGTCACGCGTGATCGTGGCCGTCGACGACCACGCCCGCCAGTCCCAGCTGATCAAGGTCGTCGAGAAGGCGGAAGCCGAGCCGGACACCGAGGAAGAACGGATCGCCGAGGACGAACTGCACCACCCCGCGGACGGCGCCACCGGCACACGGCTGCTGCCGACGCTCGCGGTGGACGCGTTCGGCCTGGTCCTGTCCGCGATCAACAAGATCTCGCCGTGGGCGCCGCTGCCCGCCGAGGTGGCCGGCCTGCTGTCGGCCATCGACATGCACCCGAAGCTGAAGGCCCGGCTCGGCCAGTACCTGCACGGCCACGAGCGCGCCGACTCAGCGACCTCCATGATGATGGCCGTGGCCCACGGACTGGCCGCGCGCAGCGAAAGCACAATGCTCGACGCGGCCCAGCGGGTGCAGCAATGGCGCGAAGCCAAAGCGCACAAGGACGCGTGGTGCGAGGTCGAAGCCGAGCTGATCAAGGGCCCGGAAGACGCGGGCGCCGACCCGGTGGTCACCGAGCGGCCACGGCCGCTGCCCGACGGCCCAGCCGAGCGCTACGCCCACCGCGCGCTGGTCACGGGCGCAGCGGCGGGCGCTGTCGCGTTGCCTTTCGCCGGGCCGAGGCGGGCCGCCGGGCTGGCGTTGGCCTCATTGCCCAAGGCGGTCGGAGTCGGGCGAGCCTCGTTCGCCGCGCAACTCGGGCGCGTGCTGGCGAGGCGGGGTGCGCTCGTGATGGACCGGTCCGCGTTGCGTCTCTTGGACAGCGTCGATGTTCTTGTGCTCGATGCGACCTCACTGAGCTCCGGTCGTTGGCTGCTGAGCGATCTGGTTCCGTTGCCTGGCAACGAACCCTCCGATCTGGTCGAGCGGGCCTTCGAGCTGTTCGACCCCACCGAGCCGCAGACCGCGCGGCACAACGACGACTGGTCGCTCGGCCCGATCGACGAGCTGGAGATCGAAGGGCGCAAGGGAACCCGGCAGCTCAAGAAGCTCGAAGACCGCGAGCTGGTACTCGGCCTGACGCATGGCGATCACCTCGAAGCGGTTCTGGCCGTGGACAAGGAACCTTCGCCTGCCGTGCACGCGATCACCTCGGCCGCCAACGAGACCGGGCTGCGCTTGGTGACAGCCAGGGAGAACCTCGTCGGCACGATCCGTCAGCTTCAGGGCGAGGACCATGTCGTGATGGTGGTCTCCGCCGATCGGAAAGCCCTTGGCACAGCGGACTTCGGCGTCGGCGTGCACGATGACGGCACGGCTCCGCCGTGGGGTGCGCACGTGCTGGTGGGCAGCGACTCGGACGCCATCGTCCTGCTGATCGAGGCGATCCAGGCGGCACGTCTGGTGAACCGGGACGGCATCCGGTTCGCGCAGGCGGCGAGCGGGATCGGCGCTGTCGGCGCGCTGAACTCCCGCCGCGCGAGTCCTGCGGAAAGCAGCCTGCGCGCGGTGAACGGCGGCGCCGCGTTGGCGTTCGCCGACGGCGTATGGCGGGCACGGCAGCTGCGCGGCAAGAGCGAGACACCGGATTCCGCGCAACCATGGCACCTCATGCCCGCGGACATGGTGGTGAAAATGGTCCGGTCCGATATGGACGGACTGAAATCGGACGAGGTCAAGCGCAGGCGCCGCGGCACATCTATCCGGGACGGCGTCCCGGAGACCTCTCTGGGCAGCGCCTTTCTGTCCGAGCTGGCCAATCCCCTGACACCGGTACTCGCCGGTGGCGCCGCATTGTCGGCCGCCGTCGGGTCGCCCGCCGACGCGGCTTTGGTCGCCGGGATCACCAGTGTTTCGGCGTTGATCGGTGCAGTGCAACAGGTTCGGACCGAACGGTCCTTGGCCGAGCTGCTTTCCCGTTCCGCTGTGCGCACCACTGCCTTGCGTGACGGCAAGAGCACGCGGATCAACGCCGATGAGCTGGTCCCTGGTGACGTTGTCACGTTGAAGGCCGGAGACGTCGTGCCCGCGGACTGCCGGTTGCTGGAAGGCCCCGGCCTTGAGGTCGACGAGTCCTCGCTGACCGGGGAATCCTTGCCGGTGACCAAAGAACCGGCGCCTGTGGTCGCCGAACTGGCCGAGCGCACCTCGATGCTTTACGAGGGAACCACGATCGCGGCCGGTCGCGCGAAAGCCGTTGTCGTGGCGGTGGGCGACGCCACTGAAGTCGGCCGCAGTATGGCGGCCGCGCACAAGAACACGCCCGTCACCGGTGTCGAGGCGCGGCTGGCCGAACTGACGCGGCATGCCTTGCCCGTGGCGATCGGGTCCGCGGCCGCGGTGTCCGGAGCGGGCTTGCTGCACGGTGTTCCGATGCGGGAAAGCCTTGGCGCAGCGGTGAACTTGGCCGTCGCGTCCGTCCCGGAAGGACTTCCGTTCCTCGTGAACGCGGCTCAGCTGGCAGCCGCTCGGCGACTGGCCGACAAGGGCGCGCTGGTGCGCAACCCACGCACGATCGAAGCGCTCGGCCGGGTGGATGTGCTGTGCTTCGACAAGACCGGCACGCTCACCGAAGGCAAGCTGAGCGTCAGCCGGGTCGATTCGCTTGGCAACTCACCGGACGACGTACTGACGGCCGCGTTGCGAGCCACGCCGCACGCCGACAACCCGAAGGATCTGGCCCACCAGACCGACCGCGCGGTGCTGGAAGGAGCGCGCAAGGCCCAGGTGGAGATCAACGGCTGGAAGAAGGTGTCCGCGCTGCCCTTCGAGCCTTCCCGCGGCTATCACGCCGCTGTGGGCAAGTCCGGGCAGAAGCTGGTGCTGAGCGTCAAGGGCGCGCCGGAGATCATCCTGCCGCGCTGCCGCAACCGGCGGGGCATGCTCAAGCGGGCGGAAAAGCTCGCTGCCGCAGGGCATCGCGTCCTCGCCGTCGCCGAGCGCACTGTCGACGAGACAGACGTGACCGACGAGAACGTGCGCGATCTGAAGCTCCTTGGCTTTGTGGCGTTGAGCGATCCAGTCCGTGACAGCGCACCGCCTGCCGCGGCCGCGTTGCGTGAAGCGGGTGTGCAGATCGTGATGATCACTGGCGACCACCCGGCGACCGGCGAGGCCATTGCCAGCCGGGTCAACGGATCCAGCGAGTCCACTGTGGTCACCGGGGCCGACATCGACGAACTCGGCGAGGACGAACTGGCCGAGCTGCTGCCCGATGTGGACGTCATCGCCCGGTGCAGCCCAGCGCAGAAGGTCCGGATCATCGAGGCGTACCGCAGAATGGGCCGCGTGGTCGCCATGACGGGTGACGGCGCCAACGACGCCCCGGCGATCAGGCTCGCGGATGTGGGAATCGCGTTGGGGCAACGGGGAACTCCGGCGGCCAGGGCCGCAGCGGACCTGGTGGTCACCGACGACCGGCTGGAAACGATCATCGCCGCGTTGATCGAAGGCCGCGCGATGTGGGCGTCCGTCCGCGAGGCCCTCGGCATCCTGTTGGGCGGCAACGCCGGTGAGATCGCGTTCAGCGTGCTCGGTTCGGTGCTCACCGGGCGATCCCCACTGGGCGCCCGGCAACTTCTGCTGGTGAACCTGTTGACGGACCTCGCGCCCGCACTCGCCATCGCACTGTCCCGTCCGGACAGTGAAGCGGTGCCGGATCTGTTGCGGGAAGGGCCAAGCGCCTCGCTCGGCGCGGCACTCGGCCGGGACATCACCGCACGCGCAGTCACCACGACACTCGGCGCCTCGGCGGCATGGACGGCCGCACGGTTCACCGGCCGTGCTCGTCGAGCGAGCACAGTCGCGTTGGCAGCGCTTGTCGCCACACAACTCGGGCAGACCATGGTCACCGGCGGCACTGACCGCACAGTTCTGACTGCTGGCTTGGGTTCTGCCGCGATCCTCGGTGGCGTGATCCAGACTCCGGGCGTCAGCCAGTTCTTCGGCTGCACTCCGTTGGGCCCGATCGGCTGGGGCATCGCGCTGTCCAGCGCGGCCGCGGCGAACCTGGCTAGCCCGATTGTCAGTAAGTTGTTGCCGTCAGAGTGATTTTCTCGGTGATGTAGCCGCCGGGCGCGACCAACGCGTTGCAGCGGCTGGGTCCGCGGCCGATTACGGCGCGACGGGAGATGGTGACCTCGTAGGTCTCGTGGGCCGCGCGGACGGTCACCGCGCGGGCCTCGTTCTCCAGGTCGGTTTCGACTTCACGCTCGGAAAGCGTGACCACGTCGTCGATTCCGCGAAGTCCGGTGTGCCTGCGGACGGCGATCTCGGCGTACTGCGCCCACTGGGTGTGCGCGGCGGTCCGGCCACGCAGGTGTTCGGGGTCGACCTCACCGGCCAGCGCGGCCTTCACCACGACCTTGGCCTCGTCCGGGTCGAGCTGGCCGTGCAGGAACCCATCCGGGACGACCAGGAGGTTTCCGGCCCACCGGTCACCGCCGACATGGCTGACTTCCCAGGCACGCCCCGGGTACGTCGAGCCGAGCGAGCTGGCGAGCGGCCTGCCGAGCAGCGCACAGCACATGTCCTTCGTACCGTGCGTGCAGACGAGGAACATCGGGCCCTGGTACGGCTTTCCGATCCCGCCGCGGCCGTCGAGGATCGCGTCGAGATCCAGCTCCGCGAGGTCGTGCAGGTCGTTGATGCGAAACGACTCCATCCAGTGCCCGTTCGGGCCGGAGGTCCCGCCGACGAAGACACGCCTGCCCGCCAGATGCGGTTCGCGGGTGTGCCTGCCGGGCTGGCGGATCAGCAAGGGGCGCAGGCCTTGGCCGCGCAACTGGTCGAGCCGTTCCCGCTGCGCGGCGGGAAACGCCTCGTCAAGGGCCTGCTCGAGGGCGTCCGACGGCCAGGGGCCGGGGAACTCGATCAGCAGCCAGGCCCGCATGTGCGCGGCAGTTCCCGCAGGTGAGCCGCCGAGCATCCGCGCCACCACAGCGCAGCCCGGCAGCTTCCCGGAGGGAGCTGCGGCGCCAGAGAGTTGCGCGGTCATATGACCGAGTACCCCCTGACGCGGCGACTTACCTTAGGCATACCTAATCTTACATGCCTAGGACACGGCGAGCAGCCCTTGGGTGATCAATTCACCTAGTAACGCGCGGACAGTTGCCCGGTCCAGCGTTGGCTCGGCCATCTCCACGAGCGTCTCGACGGTCACCGGCGTCCCGCTGAGCAGGGCAGACAGCACAGGCCCTGCCGCGGCGCCGAAGGTGAAGCGGCTGCCGGATGCGAGCAGCGTCACTGTCGAGTCCTGGTGCTGCAGCACCGCACGAGGCGTGAGCAGTCGAACAGTCGCCGTGTCGTTGGCCGGCAGCAGGTCCGAAGTGGCCGCCCAGGGCAGGCCGATCCTGGTCAGAGCCGGTCCGTGCGCGTCCCGGTCGGTCAGGAAACGGTCGATCACGTGCTGGTCCAGCAGCGCTTCGATGCCGGCCTTGATCCGGGTGGCATGGTCGTGCCGTTCCGCTTCCGTGCCGAATCGGGGCAGGTCACCGCGGAACAGTTCTTCGGTCCGCAGTTGGTCGGCCAGCCAGTTGACCAGGTCGACACCGGTGGCCGGGTTGAACCCGATCGTCAGGTGCAGCGACTCCTCGCCGATGGCTGACACGTCGTGCCAATGGCCTCGGGGCACGTACAAGGCGTCACCGTCCTCGAGAATGAAATCCTCGAGGGGCTCGGCCGGCGGCTGCGCGGGCGGTTCGACGTCACGGTGCAGCGGCGCGGGTCGCGTCGGGCCGTGCACGCGCCAGCGTTTGCGGCCGGAGATCTGCAGGATGAAGGCGTCGTGGTCGTCCCAGTGCACGTCGAAGCCATGCGTCTTGCCCCAGCCCGCGTACAGGTTCACCTGCACGCGTTCCCGCAGGTCGTGTTCGAGCCGCGCGGCGAGATCGGCGACCGGGTCGACAAGCTCCTGCACGGCGTCGAGCACCAAGGTGGCGCCGTTGCGCAAATGCTCGGTGAAGGGCGCGGACAGCAGCTTCGGGATCTGCGGGCCACGCTTGGGCGTCACCATCTCGGTGTACGTGTGAGCGGGGACGACGTCGCCGTCTTGGGCGAGCCGCAGCCGTGGGAAGTCGAGGCGGTGGTGGCGCAGCCCGTCGTTCAACGTGGACCACGGCATCAAGGAGGCGAACCGGCCCGCCGTTCCCTGGAACCGGCGGTGGGTCTTGCCCTGCACCGAACCGAGGAACTGGCTGACCTCGAGCGGTGCCACGAGGTCAGCCAGGGTGAGCGATGCGGCCACTCAGTCGTTGCCGTCGTTGTCGGTCACGGCACCGTTGGCCTTGCCCCGGTCCACGGCGGTGGTGAGCGGCTCGACGCCGATCAGCAGGCCGCTTGCCGGGGGTGTGTTCGCCTGTTCCTGAGCCATCCGTACCTCACAGAGAGTTAGATCGGACCGGACACTGCGTGAAACAACAGCCAGATTACGTGATCAACCCCGTTGTTTCATCAGTCATTCGGGGTGGTTCCCATCAGCCGGACGTGGTCTACCTCAAGCAACGCCAGGTAGTCCCGAAGCGGCCGGTCGGTGACGGTGATCCGCAACCACCGCTCACCGTCCACAGTGGTCACTTCGCGACCGTTGCCAGCCAGGTCGGCGACCATTTCGTCAGTCGCGCCGACCGGGCGGAAGACGACCGTCGCCAATGTCGGACGATCCCACAGCCGCAGTGAGGACCTGGCCTGAACGGCGTCGGCGACCGCGGATGCCATGTCACACCGCCGTTCCGCGGCAGGCCCGATGTCCGAACGGCACGCGCGGAACACCGCGGCAATCTCTGGATGGCCCATCATTCGCACACCGGTCAACGACCCCACGTCGCGCACGGCCAGCAAACCCGTCGAAGCACCCAGTTCGGGCAATTCGACCGTGACCGAGTCGGCGAGGTCGAGCCCGTCGAGCAACGGCCGCAAGCGATCGCTGAACAGCGCCGCTCCCCCGCCCGCGGCGTCCACATGTAACCAGCTGCCCCGCCTGCGGCACAGGCGACCGATGTCCCGCAACGGGTCTATCGAACCGGTGTCGGCCGTTCCCGCCGACGCGACGACCACTGTCGCGGTCCTGATCTCGGCCAACGCGTCCGCGAGCTGCGCGATCGAGTCGAGCACCACTGGCGGCGGCAACTCCAGCTGTTCGGCCGCCTGGGACACACCCGGCCGGGCGCTGCGCGCACAGACGACCTGCACGGGCGCTCCGGCCACGTCCTTCTTCGCCAGCAACATTCCCAGAAGCGTGGATTCCGCGCCGCCGTTGGTGATCACCGCGCCGGGTGCGCCTCGCGGGAAGCACAGCCGCGCGACGCCAGTCTGGATGGACGGCTCGATCATTCCGGTGCCAGCGCCCTGACCACCTTGCGTGGATCCTCGCCGGTCGGCAGCACACTGATCACCGGAGTGTCCAGTCCGGACTCGACGTACTGGCTGACGATCTCACGGCACCGCTGCGGACTGCCGTGCACGATGAGGTCGTCGACCACCTCGTCCGGGATCACCTCGTTGGCACGCTGCCGATCGCCCGCGGCCCACGCCTCGTGCATCGGCTTGAGCAGCTCTTGCCTGCCGAGCCAGTCGTGGAAGGCCGCGTACACCGGCACTGTCAGGTAGCTGCTGATCAGCAGCCTGCCGAGGCCACGGGCCGCGTTGACGTCCTCGGTCGGGCAGACGAACACCCGCGCGACGAGTTCGAAGCCCTCGCCCACTTCCGCGCGGATCTTGGGGACGTCGGACGGCGCCAGCCAGTTGGTGATCGCGCCGTCGGCCTCGGTGCGCGCGAGCTTGAGCATGCCGGGCCGCAGCGCGGCCAGCATGATCCTTGGCGGTGGTTGCGGCGGGCGTTCCAGCTTGAACTTCGAGATCTCGAAGGTCGGGTACTTGTGTGTCACTTTCTCGCCGGCGAACGCGGAACGCAGGAACCGCAACGTGTCTCGAGTACGCGCGTACGGTTCGGTGAACTGCTGGGCGTTCCAGCCCTGCACGATCACCGGCGACGAAGTGCCGATGCCCAGCACGAACTTCTCCGGCGCGAGTTCGGCGATCGTGGCCGCGGTCATCGCGAGCAGCCCTGGGCCGCGCGTGTAGACCGGGGCGATCGCCGTGCCCAGCCGCAGTTCTCCAGCCCACTGCGAGACAAGCGCGAGCGGGGTGAACGCGTCCGTGCCTGCCGTCTCGGCGGTCCAAGCGTCGGTATAACCCAGGTCTGGCAGCTCTCTGACCAGGTCACGGTGCTCGGCGAGCGGAACTGCGGTCAACGGCAGCGTGATGCCCCAGCGGCCCATTCACATATTCCCTTCTTTCGCCTTACCGGACCTTACCCAGTGCTTCATGCAGCCAGGTCGTCTGCAACAGCAGGAAATTCTCCGCAGTCGACTCGTCCTGTGGCGTCATGTGCGTCACGTTCGGCAACGGCAACAGTGTGTGCGGCCGTCCGGCGGCCACGAGCGCGGAGGAGAGCCGCAGGGAGTGGGCTACGACGACGTTGTCATCCGCCAGCCCGTGGATGATCATAAGCGGGCGCTCCAGGTTCGGCGCGTCGGGCGGCAGCGAGTTCCGTTCGTACACCTGTGGGTGAGTGTCGGGGTGCCCGAGGTAACGCTCGGTGTAGTGGGTGTCGTACAGCCGCCAGTCGGTCACGGGTGCACCCGCGATCGCCGCGTGGAACACATCAGGTCTGCGCAATACGGCGAGCGCCGCCAGATACCCGCCGTACGACCATCCTCGAATGCCCACGCGGGAAAGGTCGAGGTCCGGGTACTGCTCGGCGGCCGCGTGCAAGCCGTCGACCTGGTCGATCAGCGTGACGTCGGCGAAGTCGAAGGCGATCGCCCGTTCCCATACCGGACCACGGCCCGGCGTGCCGCGACCGTCGACCACCAGGACCGCGAAACCCTGATCCGCCAGCCATTGTGAGGTCAGATAGGCGTTGCGGGAGGCCAGCACCCGTTGCGCGTGCGGGCCGCCGTACGGGTCGAGCAGCACGGGCAGTTTGCCGCTGCCAGGCTCGTGCCCGGTGGGGAACATCAAGGCACCACGGAGTTTTCGCTCGCCGAGCGTCAACTCGATGACCTTCGGTTCCAGTGACGGCACGACCGCCAGCGAGTCGATCTTCCCGACCGCCTCGTCCTCGCGCAGCACAGTCACATCCGGACCGGCCACGTCCATTCGCCACGTCGTCAGCACGGTGACGTCGCCACCCCGCGCGGCCGAGGACACTCCGTCTACAGAGGACACTTGCGTGACGCCGTCCGGGCCCGCCCGGTACACGTGCACCCGCGCGGCATCCTCAGCGGACGCGGTGAACAGCACGTCATCGGCCGCGTCGAGCACCGAACGCACCTGCAACGGTACGTCCGTGACCTCCTTGCCGTCGATGACAAGCCGGTAGGCGTGCTCACCGGCCACGACCCGGACCAGCCTGCCGTCGGACGTCCACGCCGGGACACCAGTCACGATGTCCACCCAGTGCGGGTCGGTCTCTTCGTGCAGCAACTCGGTTTCGCCGGTGTCCGGGTCGACCGTCCGGATCTGCATGGTCCGCTGGTCACGGGTCTGCACGGCGATCAGCGGCGGGCCACCGGCCGACCAGTGCACGGTCGTCAGGTACTCGGCGCCGGTCCAGTCGACCTCGACCCGCGAGCCGTCCAGCCCGAGCACCAGCAGCTGGACCTTGACGTTGGGCGTACCCGCGGCCGGGTAGTGCACGGTGTGCGGCCGCGCGGCCGGGTTCGCCGGATCCGAGATATGCCACAAATGCACGGCCGAACGATCGGTGTGTGTCACACACAGGCGCTGCCCGTCAGGCGACCACCAGTAACCGCGTGACCGGCTCATCTCCTCGGCCGCGATGAACTCCGCGAGACCGTACGCCCGGTCATCGCCTTCCGGCTCGGCCAGCGCCCGGTCGCCCGTACCGTCCACATTCACCACACGCAGCGCGTTGTCCGAGACATACGCGATGTGGGTCCCGGTCGGGTCCGGCCGCGGGTCGACCACCGGGGTGGCCGTGTCCAGCAGCTTTGTCTCCCCGGTCAGGGCGTCGGTGACATAGAGACGGCCAGACAAGGCGAAAGCGACAATCCGTGCCTGCGCGTCGGTCGCGTTGCCGACGATCCCGCTGGCCTGCATCCGGCTGCGTTCGCGGCGGGCACGTTCCTCGGCGGACAGTTCCTCGTCCCCGTCGGCCAGCAGCACGGCCGGGTCGGCCAGCACGGATTCTTTGCCCGTGGCCAGATCGAGCTGCCAGAGGCTGTGCCTGCGTTCCTCACCGGACGGTGACCGCAGGAACAACACCCGGCCGCCGTCCGGCGCGACCTTGATCTCCTTGGGGATCCCCAGGGTGAACCGCTGGGTGCGGGCTTGCAGCTGCAGGAACGATGTCTCGCGAGTCACAGGCAAACCCTAGCCTTTCTTGGAAACCTTATTGGCGATCCTCAGGGTGTTCTCATGCAAGCACCGCAGAGTGTGTGTCATGACGACGATGCAGGAACCCCAGCAGCAGCAACCGCACCACCACTACGGCCCGGCGCAGTACCCTGCGTCCACGCCTCCCCCGGCTTACGGCGGTGGACTACCACCTACGGGTGGGCCGGTGCCGCCCGCACTGGCTGGCCCCGGCAAGCCGCGCCGCTTCAGCCGGGGAGCCGTGTCCCTGTCGATCGCGGCCGTGGTCGCCGCGGGACTGGTGGGCGGTGTGACCGGCGGCCTGATCGGCGGAGACGAGGGCGCCACGACGCCACCGGCCTCGACGCCGATCTCCCAGACCGTCGGCAACAACACGCCAACTGACGTCAGCGCGGTGGCCAACAAGGTGCTACCGAGCGTGGTGCAGGTGAACGTGCCGACCGCGCAGGGCGAAGGCATCGGCTCCGGCGTGATCCTGACCTCCGACGGCCGGATCCTGACCAACAACCATGTCGTCGCGAACGCCGGCTCGCGGGTGACGGTGACGTTGAACGACGGCCGTGAGTTCCCTGCGCAGATCGTGGGCACAGACGCGGCGAGCGACCTCGCCGTCCTGCAACTGCAGGGCGCCAGCGGGTTGACGCCAGCGACGCTCGGCGACTCCAGCGCGGTCAAGATCGGCGACGCGGTCGTCGCGATCGGCTCGCCCGGCGGCTTGCAGGGCACCGTGACCACGGGCATCGTCAGCGCACTGAACCGTCCGGTGAACATCTCCGAGGACCAGGGCGGCAACCCGTTCGCCAGCAACGGGCGCGACGAGCAGACCCAGTACAAGGCGATCCAGACCGACGCGTCGATCAACCAGGGCAACTCGGGCGGGCCGTTGGTGAACGCCAACGGTGAAGTGATCGGCATCAACTCGGCGATCTACTCGCCTGTGTCCACAGCGGACGGTAAGGCCGGTAGTGTCGGGATCGGTTTCGCCATCCCGATCAACGACGCCAAGACCGTGATCAACCAGATCGTCGGGAGGTGATCACCTGGCCGCACAAGACAAATCCCAGACGCGTCCGCCAGTACAGCGGACGCGTCGGCACGTCAGCGTTGACCCAGCTGGCGCCACGTGATCCCGTCGGTGGACAGCCAATGCGCCGGTATCGGACCGGTTCGTGTGTTCAAGTACCCGGCTCGGGTCCAGGTGATCCAGTCCAGCTCGGGCTGCTGCGCCGGCTGGAAGCTCCGACCGCCGTCCTTGCTGATCAGCACCCGTTGCCGCGGGTCTTCCGGCGTGGACACGATGATGTCGCCCGCTGAGGTGACCACCGGGGTGGCCGAAACGGAGCGGATCACCCGGTCCACAGTGGCCTGATGCGCTATCCCCCAGCTGCGGCCGCCGTTCTCGCTGCGATAGATGGCGTAGAAACTGGCGAAGGGCTTGCCGGGCACGTGGGAAGGCGAGCCGTGCGCGAGTCCGTAGAGCACACCGTTGCCGCTGACAACAGTGAATCCCTCGATGAATGTGCCTTCGTCGGGCATACCCGCTATCGGGCTCTGCGGGCTAGGTGGGTTGCTGAGCAGCCAGGTCCGGCCGTCGTCACGACTCACCGCCAGTGTGATCCGGGACGTCATCCGGTCCTCGCTGTAAACCCACCAACTGCCGTCAGCGGCAGGAACCGGCTGAGCGATCGCCCGGCTCATGTCCACGGGCGGCTGGCCGACCAACGGCGCCACCGCCCCGGAATCCGGCAGCGTCACGAGAAGCTGCGGCTTGTCGCAGTCGGTGAGACGCCAATCCGAGCACCCCACGAAGATCTCCGCACCGGGCGGGAAACTGTCCACAGGGGACGTCAGGCCGACCGGAAGACGTGTCCAGGTACGAGCGCCGTCCTTGCTCAGCCAGCGAACCCCGCCCTGGGTGATGACCACTGTGTCCTTGCCGAGGGCCTGCACGTCCGAATCAGGCCCGCCGGTGAGCGGGGGCACGGTCCGGGGAAGCCAGGTGGCGCCGTCCCGTGTCGCTTCCAGCCGCCACAGGCACTGGGGACGTTCGACCTCCGTGGCCAAGCAGTCGGTCAACAGAGCGAACCCGTGTTGCGCGTCGGCGAAGTCGATGGCGACGACGTTGCCATCAAGCCCAGCCGGAGCGACTTCCCGCGTTTGCAACAGTGGTACCAGGATCACCAGAACCAGGGCGACGGCAGCGAAGGCGAGGACCGAGCGGCGGCGCGCGGTGTGCCGGTCGTTGCGTCGCAGAACCTGCTCGAAGTCCGGCGGCTGAATGATCGCCGAGGTCTCGGCACGGACCGTGGCGAGTTCGCTGTCAAGGTCAGGCATGGTCGTTCTCCTTGGCGTGCTCGGACAGATGCCCGGCAAGCGCCGCACGTGCACGGGACAACCTGGACTTGACGGTGCCGACCGGGACACCCAGCGCCGCGGCCACTTCATCGACCGGCAGATCGGCCAGGTAGTGCAGCACGATCACCGACCGGTACTCGTGCCCGAGCTCATGGATCACCGCGTGCAGGTCGGCCCGGTCAGTGCCGAGTTCGGCGGGAAGCCCAGGCTCGGCCCGGTGCCTGCCGAGCAGCCGATCGAACATCTCGCGCCGCCGCCAACGTTTGCGCGCCAGGTTGATCGCGACTGTGCGCAACCAGGCGACCTGGTTGTCGACGTGCCGGACCCGCTCACGCCGGCGGTACGCGACCGCGAACGCCTCCTGAACGACGTCCTCGGCCTCAGCCAGGTCCCTGGTCAGCGCGAACACCGCCAACACAAGCTCTCGGTAAGCACCGCGGTACAAGGCGGCGAACCAGTCGGACTCGGTCACGCTTCCCCCTTCCACCCTCACCGAGGTCGTGGGGCCGCGCCGAGGTTCCCACGGGTGAATCGATCCAGGGCGAAGGTACAAATGCACACGCGACCAGCGGCAGAGCGGATACCATTGACGTAGTCGGGTCAGGGCGGCATCAGCAGATCGGACATGCTTTGGGGCTCCTAGGAGGGTCGAGGCATGCTGCGAAGGTTCTTCCGCCGGTCGCTGCGCGACGAGCTAGCCGTGCACCAGCACCTGATCTCCCGGTACAGCAAGTTCATTGACGAACTGCACCCGATGTACCAAGTCCTGTCCTGGGAGCAGGTGGCGTACGTGCTCAACGCGCAGGGCGACACTCAGGAGTTCGTTACCATCCGCGCCCGGGTCCTGCGGCCGGACCTGCAATTAATCCGGTTCATCTTCGGTTGCGGATGGCATCAGCCTGCCAAATTCCGCAGCAAAGTACGACTCGCGGTGCGCAATCTCCTGCCCGGCAACGTGCTCGGCACCAGTCCGCCGGTGATTCATTCATGGCTGTGCGACGGGAAGCTCGACCTCATCGTCCCGATGCCGACGCCGCCGCGTATCGGCAGCGAAATCAGCTTCGTGGTGTCCATGGACTGGCCGCAAAAGTGTGCGCCGCTGATGCTGCATGCCGTCGCGGACGACTTCGCGTTCAAATTCGTGCAGCAGGATGTCAAATATGTCACCTACCGCATTGTTCTGCCGCCAGGCTATGACGCCTATCACGAGCCGATCGGATCTGACTGCAACGAGAACAAATACCGAACAAGGCACATGTTGACCCAGGACGGTCGGCGCCAATACCTCTTCGAGGCGTTCGATCTGCCGATCATGCATCGTGCAGGGCTCAAGCTGCAGTTGGCGGAGGCAACGGTCCAAGCGTCGATCGGACCTGGCCGCTTCCGAACGCCGGCTTCACGGCTCAGGTGAGAGAGTCGCCCGGTGGTCGCCTACATCGCCGGTATCGTGCTGTTCGCAGTGTGCGTGTGTCTTTCGCTGGCGCTGCACGAAGCCGGGCACATGTTGACCGCGCGGGCCTTCGGGATGAAGGTGCGCAGGTTCTTCGTCGGGATGGGGCCGACGGTGTTCTCGTTCCGGCGCAAGGGGATCGAGTACGGTCTCAAGGCCGTCCCGATCGGCGGTTTCTGCGACATCTCGGGCATGACGACCCTGGACGACCGGGTCCAGGACGAGCGTCCGATGTGGAACTTCAAGACCTGGCAGCGCACCGCTGTCATGGCGGCCGGGCCGTTGACGCACTTCGTCCTGGGGTTCCTGATCCTCTACGTGATGGCGATGACCTTGGGCCTGCCCAACACCGCCAGCAAGCCCGTCCTTGGCGACACGGCGGGTGGGGCGGCAGCGGCGGCGGGCATCCAACCGGGCGACCAGGTCCTGTCGGTGGCCGGTCAGCAAACCACCACCTGGCAGGAGATGGTGGCCGTTGTCCGGGCCCAGTCCGGTCCGACTCCGGTCGAGGTACAGCGCGGCTCGGAGACCTTGACGTTCACTGTGGACATTCCAAGGGTGTACCGGGAGGGCGTCGGCGAGATCGGCGTGATCGGCGCCGGCATCCAGACGAACTTCCAGTACGGTCCGGTCGACGCGGTGGGCGCCTCGACCGCGTTCACCGGGCAGATGTTCGCCCAGACATTCCAGCGCCTGATCGAGATGCCGCAACGCGTTCCCGCACTGGTGCACGCGGTGTTCGGCGGCGAACGTGACCCCAACACACCAGTGAGCGTGGTGGGCGCGAGCAGGCTCGGCGGCGAGGCGGTCGAGGCTGGGCTGTGGTCGATCTTCGTGATGTTGTTGGCGGGCTTGAACTTCTTCCTCGGCGTGTTCAACCTGCTGCCGTTGCTGCCTCTGGACGGCGGGCACATCGCGGTCACGTGGTACGAGAAGGTCCGCGACCGGATCCGCCAAGCACGTGGCCGCCCGGCTCTCGGTCCGGTCGACTACAACCGCCTGGCCACGGTGACCATGGCGCTTGTGGCGATCGGCGGCCTGTTCGTCGCTCTGACGGTGACCGCCGACATCGTCAACCCGATCCGCTTGACCTAACTGGTGTGCTCCTCGACCACGTACGACCGAGTCTTCGAGCGGTCGAGGAAGTTCGCCTCATCGGCAGCCACCCCGGTTTCCGGTGAGTACATGGCTGCGGCCCACGATCGGTACGAAGCCTCGTTCGCGAAGTAGAACTCGCTGACCACATCGACCCCGTCAGCACCGTCGCGGATGTAATTGCGTTTGTAGCCAAGCAGCCCGTGGCCCTGGCTCACGATGAGCGGGACGTGGTGGTTTTCGTAGTGGTCCACGAACTCGTCCATCGTGAGCCCGGGCTTTCGGACCAGGAACGCCATCACCTTCAGCATGGCCTACACGTTACGCGGGAACCCCAGGTTGACCCCGCCGTGTGACGGGTCGAGCCACCGGTTGGTGACCACTTTGGACCGCGTGAAGAAGTGGATCCCATGCGGGCCATACGCATGCGTGTCGCCGAACAGCGAATCCTTCCACCCGCCGAACGAGTAGTACCCGACCGGCACCGGAATCGGCACGTTCACGCCGACCATGCCGACCTCGACCTCGTTCTGGAACCGCCGCGCTGCCCCGCCGTCGTTGGTGAAGATCGCGGTGCCGTTGCCGTACGGGTTGCTGTTCACCAACTCCAGTGCTTCGTCATACGAAGGCGACCGCACGACCGAAAGCACCGGGCCGAAGATCTCGTCCGTGTAGATCGACATGTCTGTGTTCACCCGGTCGAACAGTGTCGGCCCGAGCCAGAAGCCCTCGGCCGCCCCGTCGACCGGGTGATCACGCCCGTCAACGGCCAGTGTGGCCCCCGATGCCACACCCGCCTCCACATAGGACTCGACGCGATCCCTGTGCGCGCGAGTCACCAACGGGCCCATTTCACACCCCGTGCGCCTGCCGTCACCGATGTGCAGCGAAGCCATCCGGGAGGCGATCTTCTCGACCAGTTCGTCACCGATCGGGTCGACCGCGACG
This sequence comes from Kibdelosporangium aridum, assembly GCF_900176515.1. Taxonomy (GTDB): domain Bacteria; phylum Actinomycetota; class Actinomycetes; order Mycobacteriales; family Pseudonocardiaceae; genus Kibdelosporangium; species Kibdelosporangium aridum. The sequence goes on along the minus strand of NZ_FWXV01000009.1, from coordinate 448,690 downwards.
ACCACCGAGATGGCCATGCACCGCTCCCCCGCCGAACCGAACCCGGCGGACACCGCCGCGTCCGCGGCCAGATCCAGGTCCGCGTCCGGCAGGACGACCATGTGGTTCTTGGCACCACCCAAGGCCTGCACGCGTTTGCCGTGCCGTGTCCCGGTTTCGTAGACATACCGGGCGATAGGCGTCGACCCGACAAACGAAACAGCCTTCACCGAACGATGTTCCAGCAGACCGTCGACGGCGACCTTGTCACCGTGCACGACATTCAGCACGCCGTCGGGCAATCCGGCTTCGGCCCACAACTCCGCGATGAACACCGAAGCCGACGGGTCCTTCTCCGACGGCTTCAGCACAACCGTGTTGCCACAAGCGATCGCGTTGGGGACGAACCACAACGGCACCATCGCCGGGAAATTGAACGGTGAGATCACCGCGACCACGCCCAGCGGCTGCTGGATCGAGTACACGTCCACCTTCGTGGAGACGTTCTCGCTGAAACCGCCCTTGAGCAGATGCGGGATGCCGCAAGCGAACTCCACGGCTTCAAGGGCCCGCTGCACCTCACCCGCCGCGTCGTCGAGCACCTTGCCGTGCTCCGCGGTCACGATCGCGGCGAGCTCGCTTTTCCGCGCCGCCAGAAGTTCACGGAACTTGAAGAGCACATTTGATCGTTTTGCGAGCGAAGCATCGCGCCACGCCGGGAAGGCCGCCGCCGCAGCTGCCACCGCGGCGTCTACTTCGGACTGCGACGCGAAGTCGACGTGCCCGCTGACTTGGCCGGTGGCCGGGTCGTAGACCTCGCCGGTCTTCTCAGCGGGTCCGTCCCATGGCTTGCCGTTGATCCAGTGGGTGATCCTCGACGTCACGCCTTGTTCTCCTTGTCCACCACGGTGATCGACTCGCTCAGGATGGCCAGGCCTTCCTCGGCCTCGTCCTCGGTCAGGCTCAGCGGCGGCGCCAGCCGGACCACGTTGTTGTGCAGGCCGCCCTTGCCGACCAGCAGCCCGCGCGCCTTGGTCTCCTCCAGCAACCGGGCGGCCGCGGCCGGGCTCGGCGAGCGACCGTCCGGGCCGACCAGCTCCAGACCGATCATCAGGCCCTTGCCGCGCACATCGGCCACCACCGGGTTCTCCGCCGAGACGTCACGCAGCCCGTTGATCAGCATGCTGCCCAGCTTGGCCGCGTTGGCCTGCAAGTCCTTGTCCAGCAGGTAATCCAGCGCGGCCTTCGCCCCTGCCGTGGAGATCGGGTTGCCGCCGAACGTGGAGATCGAGTTCGCCTTCAGGCAGTCCATCAGATCCCCCCGAGCGACCACGCCACCGATCGCGAGGCCATTGCCCAGGCCCTTGGCGAAGGTCATCGCGTCCGGTACGACACCGTGCGCCTGGATGCCCCAGAAGTGCTCGCCGGTGCGCCCCCACCCGGTCTGCACCTCGTCGGAGATGAACAGGATCCCGTACTCGTCCAGTACTTTCTTCATCTCGCCGAACAGCCCGTCCGGCGGGACGTTGAAGCCGCCGACGCCCTGGATCGGCTCGGCGATCATGCAGGCCACGTCACCCGCCGTGGTGACTTCGAGGATCTCCCGCAAATCCTCGACGCACGCGGCGATGTACTCGGCGTCGTTGTACGCGGCGAACGGGCCGCGCATCCGGTAGCCGCCGTGCACGTAACTGACCTTCAACGGCGACAGCGAACTGGCCGACCAGCCGCGGTTGCCGGTGATGCCCATCGCGGCGAAAGTCCTGCCGTGGTAGGAGTTGCGCAGCGCGAGGACCTGGTCGCTCTTGCGGTACTGGGTCGCCAGCAGCAGCGCGGTCTCGTTGGCTTCGGTACCTGAGTTGGTGAAGAAGACCTTCGCGTCCGGGATCCCGGACACCTCGGCGATCTTCTCGGCCAGCTCGACCTGCTTGCGGATCAGGTACAGCGTGGACGTGTGCAGGACGCCCGAGTCGACCTGCGCCCGGATCGCGTCGCTGATCTCGCCGATGTCGTAGCCGATCGCGTTGGTCAGGATGCCCGCGAAGAAGTCCAGGTACTCCCGGCCGTTGGAGTCGGTGACCCGGCGCCCCTGACCGCCGACGATCTCGATCGGTTCGGCGTAGTACAGCGACAGCCAGGTCGGCAGGACGGCACGGTGTCGTTGCAGCAGGTCGTCTTGGGGCACTGAATCGGGCACAGCAACCTCCGGGATCCACGGGTTCCTGTGGTCGAGTGTGCTGGGAACCGCCCCGAGACCACTACGGACAACCTGTACCCGAACCCGCGTCGAAGCCTTACATTGTGTTCGTGTACCCGACGGTCGCCGACGCACTGGCCCTGCCCGCGATCAGGGAGGGCAAGCCGCGTGTTGTGGCGGCTCATGGCGCGCTGGACAGGCGCGTGCGCTGGGTGCACGTCGCCGAGGTCGCCGACATCGCGCACCTGCTGCGTGGTGACGAGCTCGTGCTGACCACCGGAATCGCGCTACCGGACGAACCGGACGGCCTGACCAAGTACGTCGACGAGCTGGCCGAAGTCGGTGTCGCGGGCATCGTGGTCGAGTTGCTGCGGCATTGGAGCGACAAGTTGCCGCAGGCCTTCGTCGCCGCCGCGGAGCGCCGCGGCGTGCCGTTGGTGACGCTGTCCGAGGAGACGCGGTTCGTCAGCGTGACCGAGGCCGTGGTCGGGCTGATCGTGGATGCCCAGGTCGCCGAGTTGCGCGCGGCCGAGCAGGTGCATGAGACGTTCACAGCGCTGACCGTCGCGGGCGCCGAACCCGCCGAGGTCCTACGCGAGGTTGCCCGTACGGTCGGACGGCCTGTCGTACTCGAGACGCTCTCCCATGACGTCCTCGCGTATGACACAGCTGGCGGGAACCCAGGCGATTTGCTGCGCGACTGGGCACGGCGCTCGCGCGCGGTCCAACTCACCGAGCGGACCAGTTACGACCCTGAGGTGGGTTGGCTGGTGACCGTCGTCGGCGCGAGGGGCAATGACTGGGGCAGACTCGTGCTGTTGTGCCCGGAGCCACCGCCGCACCGGCACATCGTGGTAGCCGAACGCGCCGCGTCCGCACTGGCCGTACACCGGTTGGTCGCGCGCGACCGGGAAGGCCTGGAACGACACGCGCACCGCACGCTCCTGACGGAGATGCTGTCCACCCCAGGCGCCGACATCAACGCACGGTCCGCCGCGCTTGGCGTACCGCTAGAACACCGCAGGCTCGTCGGCGTCGCCGTACGGCCGCGCACTGGCGTGAACCCCGCGCCGGCTATGGCGACTCAGGAGGTATTGCGCGACCTCGCCGAGGCCACGGCTCTCGCGGCCCGGCGCGCGCAGACGGCCGCGTTGGTCGGCGTTGTGGATGACACGAGCGTACGGGCGTTGCTTTCCCTGCCGCCGCAAGCAGAAGTCGCCAACGTTCTGCGCAAACTGGCCAAAGAGGTCCACCACGCCGCCGCGGCCACGCAACGCGCACAGCCGGTTGTGGTGGCCGTCGGTACGACCGTCGACCGGGTCACGGGTGCCCGCCGGACCATGGTCGAAGCGGCCCATGTTGCCGACGCCGCCTTGCGGTCCACTTCGGACCGCTTGTATCACCGGCTCGACGACGTACGGCTGCGTGGCCTGCTCCATCTGCTGGCCAACGACGAACGCGTCACGGCGTTCACCGACCGTGAGCTCGGCCCGTTGCTGACGCGCGACGCCAGCCACGGCAGTCGCCTGGTGGAGACCCTGCGGCACTACTGTGAACAGGGCGGCAACAAGTCGGCGGCGGCAGCGGCAGCGCACATGTCCAGAACCGCGTACTACCAACAGCTTTCCCGGATCGAGCAGGTCCTCGGCGTGTCACTGGAAGACCCTGAATCGATGCTGTCGCTCTATGTGGCATTACTGACCCTGGATGTGCAGGCACATCACCCAGACGAGTAACACAGCGTGAGGTTTGACGGGCCGATAGATCGGGTATGCAGTCTTCCCTCAAACCCATCGCTGTCGGTGCATGCGTGTCGGCGCTGGCAGCCGCACTGCTACTCGCGCCCGCGTCCGCCGCGCCCGCGCTGCCGACCCTGGTGCTGTCCCTGCAGGACGAGCACACCTTGATCGTTCCGGATACACGGACCCTTGGGTGTGACGACCCGGAGAACGTCACCGGCTCGCACCCGCGCAGGGAAAGGGCCTGCGCGGCGATCGACGAGGTAGGTGGTGACTTCACCAAACTGCCTGCGACCGTTGGTACGAACTGCCCGATGATTTACGACCCGGTTACCGCTCGGGCTAAGGGCAGGTACAAGGGTAAGCGGGTTGATTTTGAGTTCGTTTACGCCAACCACTGTGTGGCGGCTGCGGAGAGCAATGACGTTTTTCGCTGGTAAGAGGACTTTGGGTGGCTAGGGCGCGCTCTTGGGTCGCCTTCGGCGCGCCCCTGTGTCGGGGTCGGCGCGATTTGGTGTGGAGCCTCTGCGCCGCAAAGGACAGGGAAAGCGGGCAGGACCTGCGGCCCTGCCCCGCCGACAAGCTTATTTGCGGCGCCACTCCACACAAAATCGCGCCGACTACTGCTCAGGGCGCGCCTCTTCGTGCTCCGGGCGCGCCTTCACTAGGGCCCGGGCGCGCCTTCACTGTTCTTCGGGCGCGCCTCCACTTGGGTTGAGTGCCTTCGCTTCGGCTGCGGCGCACCTTTGTCAGACCCCTTCGGTACTTTGGGTCATCGGGGGGTGCTTAGTTCGGGCGCGACTTTTTGTCGGTGGGGTGCTCTAGGCTCGCCGAGCCAGCTGCGTGTTTAGGTGGGCCCGCCGCTTGGAATGGCCCCTCACGTGCAGGGCGCGTGAGGGGCCATTCACTTACTCACCTATGGCTTCGAGACACCCAGTGTGTAGGTGCCGGAACCGCTGTAGGCGTGCACGCGGTACCGGTATGTCCCCGCTGTGCCGTTGTAGTTGATGGTTTCGGTGTTCTGCGGGCTGTCGGACTTTGCCACGACTGTCCACGTTGAACCGCTTTGCTTCTCCAGGTACAGGTCGAAGTCTGTGCCTGCCGGGCTGTTCAGGCAACCGATGTGCGCACCCGAAGCGTTCGATGTGTACGAACCTCCGTTCGGCTGGTACGCGCTCTGGTTGGACGTGAGTGATCCGTTGTAGGTGTTCTGCGGGTTCTCGCAGGTGCCGGGGCCGGGTCCGCCACCGCCGGTGACCAGGGTCAGGCCGTAGGTCTGCAGGATCTCGTTCACCGGCTGGAAGTACGTTGTCCCGCCGGACCTGCAGTTGCCCGATCCGCCCGAGGTCACGCCTTGTGCCTGCGTTCCGGCCAGCAGTGAGCCGCCGGAGTCGCCGGGTTCGGCGCATACGTTGGTCTGGATCAGGCCGGACACCGTTCCCTGTGGGTAGGTGACCGACGTATTCCGGGCACGGATCGTGCCGCAGTGCCAGCCGGTCGTTGAGCCGGAGCGGCAGACGGTTGCGCCGACGGCTGCGTCTTGCGAGCCGCTGACGGACACCGTTCCACCTTGGTAGTTGTTCACCAGGCCGCGGGGTGTGTTGCCTGCCGCCACCTGCACCCAGGCGTAGTCGTTGCCTGGGAAGCTGGACCCGCGGAAGGTTCCGCTGGGCTGGGTTGTGGTCGCGCCGGTTCGGCCGCAGTGTCCTGCGGTGACGAATCCGCCGTTCACCGAGAAGCCGATCGAACACCGCGTTCCGCTGCCGATGTAGTAGGCGTTTCCGCCGATCACGTCGATCAGGGGCTGGGGTGATTCTTCGCTGGCCTCGACGCGGATCGCCGACATGTCGGCGCCCGACACGGCAGCGAAGCGGTAGGCGGCGCGGAAATCAGACGGCCGGGACTTGATCACTACGCTGTTGCTCGTCGGGTCGACGAACCAGCCGGGCACCGTGGCGGGTGCCAGTGCGGAGTTGGCGTCCAGTTTGGACTTGACGGCGTCCAGGTGTCCTTCGGTGCGGGAAACCAGGCGCGCTTGTCCGCCTGCCGCGTGCACCGCTTCCAGCGCCTTGCTGTCGGTTACGCCGACGACGAGCTTGCCTGCGTCGATCCACGCGCCTCCAAAACTTGCCGGTATGTGCTTGCGCAGGGTGTTTCCGGTGTCGCTCGCGTGCTTGTCAGCCGCGAGCCGGGCGCGGGCCGCGTCGGGGGTCAGCCCGACGTCCCGCTGCAGGGCTGCATACATTTCAGGGGCGATGTCCGGGGCCGGGGTCACCGGAACCGGAGCGGCGTCCGCGGTGGATGACAGGGTCGTAATCGCGAGAAACGCGATTGTTACCACCGCTGTCCTGGACGCACGGGGGTAGTGCGACATGCCGTGATCTCCTTTGCGATGCAGGGTTTGGGATACGGCAGGCGCCACCGTAACCAGGGAAATCGCGGCATCCGATACCCAAATGCCCATAAGGGTGGCTGATGGCGCAACAGTCGAAAGATCAGCCCGCAAGCTACATACTGTGCATTGAGTGGCTCAACGGTGAACACAGTGACTCTGCCGTGTGCCTCACCGGCCGCGATGAGATGCCCGGATAACCCACGACTTTGCCCAGATCACCGACGACACAGAGCACCGATGACGCGGAGTGACCTATGGCCGGATCGCCCCAGATGACCCATCCCGACGGCCGCGTCGATCTGATCGACTCATCGGCCATCGCAGGCAGCCGCTTCTACAACCCCGAGCTCGCGCCGGTGCCGGTCGAAGGCAGGCACTGGAACACCTACAACTACTTCGCGCTGTGGATGGGCATGGCCCACAACATCCCCAGCTACACGTTGGCCGCCTCGCTGATCGCGCTGGGCATGGACTGGTTGCAGGCGTTCCTCACGATCACGCTGGGCAACCTGATCGTGCTGATCCCCATGCTGCTCAACAGCCACTCCGGCACCAAGTACGGCATCCCGTTCCCGGTCTTCGCCCGCGCCTTCTACGGCGTGCGCGGTGCCAACCTCGCAGCGTTATTGCGTGCGTTCATCGCCTGCGCGTGGTTCGGTATTCAAACGTGGGTCGGTGGCGAGGCGCTGTTCGTCATCGTCGGCAAACTCGCCGGCGACGGCTGGATCAACGCCGCTCAGGTCGGCGGCCAGCCGTGGACGCTGTGGCTGTGCTTCGGGCTGTTCTGGGTCGTGCAGATGCTGATCATCTGGCGGGGTATGGAGGCGATCCGCCGGTTCGAGAACTGGACCGCGCCGCTGGTGTCGGTCGGTTTCCTGATCCTGCTGGCGTACGTGGTGATCAAGGCAGGCGGCTTCGGCCCGATCCTGTCCGAGCCGTCGAAACTGGGCTGGGGCGCCGACTTCTGGCAGGTGTTCGCGCCCGCGCTGATGGGCATGATCGCGTTCTGGTCGACGCTGTCGCTGAACATGCCGGACTTCACCCGGTTCGGCGGCAGCCAGAAAAAGCAGGTGACCGGGCAGATCCTCGGCCTGCCGACGACCATGTCGTTCATCGCGATCGTGGCCATCCTGACCACGTCGGGCGCGGTTTCGCTCTACGGCGAGGCGATCTGGGACCCGGCGAAGCTGGCCAGCCGGTTCGACAGCCCGATCCTGGTGATCGTCGCGTTGGTCGCGCTGGTGCTGGCAACCGTGTCGGCGAACCTGGCGGCCAATGTGGTCAGTCCGTCGTACGACTTCTCCAACGCGTTCCCGAAACGGATCACGTTCGCGATGGGTGGCCTGATCACCGGCGTGATCGGCATCCTGATCCAGCCGTGGCGGCTGATCTCCGACCCGAGCATCTACATCTTCGCCTGGCTGGGCTTCTATGGCGGCCTGCTCGCCGCGATCGCGGGTGTGTTCGTCGCGGGCTATTGGACCATCAGCAAGACCCGGTTGAAGCTGGCCGACCTGTACAAGGACGGCGAAGGCGCCTACTGGTTCAACGCGGGCTGGAACTGGAAAGCGGTCTTCGCGACCGTGCTCGCCGGCGTGCTCGCGGTCGGTGGCGCGTACGGCGGACCGTTCCCCGAGGACGGCCTGATTCCTTTCCTGAAGCCGCTTTACGACTACAGCTGGGTGATCGGCGCTGTCGTCGGCTATGTGGCGTACCTACTGCTTTCCATCAATGCCAAGAAGACCGAGGAGGAAGCCAGTGCCGCAGATCGTACGAGCCGGATTGATCCAGCAGCGGTGGACGGGTGACAAGGAGTCGATGATCGCCAACGCGGTCGACCACATCGCGTCCGCGGCCTCCCAGGGCGCGCAGGTGGTCTGCCTGCAGGAGCTGTTCTACGGGCCGTACTTCTGTCAAGTGCAGGACGCGGACTACTACTCCTACACCGAGCGGATCCCGGACGGGCCGACTACCAAGCTGATGCAGGAGGTCGCCAAGACGCACGGAGTCGTGCTCGTCGTACCGATGTACGAGGAGGAGCAGCCCGGGGTCTACTTCAACACCGCCGCGGTGATCGACGCCGACGGCAAGTACCTGGGCATGCACCGCAAGAACCACATCCCGCAGGTGAAGGGCTTCTGGGAGAAGTTCTACTTCCGGCCCGGCAACCTCGGCTACCCGGTGTTCGACACCGCGGTCGGCCGGATCGGCGTGTACATCTGCTACGAACGCCACTTCCCCGAGGGCTGGCGGGCCTTGGGCCTGGCGGGTGCGCAGATCGTGTTCAACCCGTCGGCCACCAGCCGCGGCCTGTCGGAGTACTTGTGGCGGCTCGAGCAGCCCGCTGCCGCGGTCGCGAACGAGTACTACGTCGGCACGATCAACCGAGTCGGCGTGGAACCCCTGGGTGACAACGACTTCTACGGGCAGTCGTACTTTGTCGACCCGCGTGGGCAGCTTGTCGGCGACGCGGCGTCCGACACCGAGGAAGAAGTGGTCGTCCGTGACCTGGACATGGACAAGCTCGCCGAGGTCCGCAACCTCTGGCAGTTCTACCGTGACCGCAGGCCGGACACCTACGAGGGTCTGGTGAAGCCCTGATGCGCATTCTGATCACAGGCGGGACCGTGCTCAGCTCGACCGGCGCGGTCAAGGCGGACGTCCTGGTCGACGGCGAGACCATCGCCGCGCTCTCCGCTCCAGGAATAGCAGTGTTGTCCTCGGACGCGGACAAAGTAATCGACGCAGGCGGCAAATACGTGCTGCCGGGCGGCATCGACGGACACACGCACATGGAGATGCCGTTCGGCGGAACGCACTCCAATGACACGTTCGAGACCGGTACCACCGCCGCCGCGTGGGGTGGTACGACCACGATCATCGACTTCGCCGTGCAGGCGAAGGGAACCACGCTTCAGTCCACTCTGGACAAGTGGCACAGCAAGGCCGACGGCAACTGCGCCATCGACTACGGCTTCCACATGATCGTCTCGGACGTGAACGACACGTCCTTGAAAGAGATGCAGACGTGCATCGACCAGGGCGTGAACAGCTTCAAGATGTTCATGGCCTACCCGGGCGTGTTCTACGCGACCGACGGCGAGATCCTGCGCGCGATGCAACGCGCTGCCGACATCGGCGGTCTGATCATGATGCACGCCGAGAACGGCATCGCGATCGACGAACTGGTCGCACAGGCGTTGCAGGAAGGCCGGACCGACCCGGTCCAGCATGGACTGACGCGTCCCTCGGCGCTGGAGGGCGAGGCGACGTCACGGGCCATCACGCTGGCGAAGGTGACCGGTTCCCCGCTGTACATCGTGCACCTCTCGGCCGCGGAAGCGCTTGCGGCTGTGGCCGGTGCGCGCAACACGGGCCAGAACGTCTTCGCCGAGACGTGCCCGCAGTACCTGTACCTGTCCATTGAGGACCTGGCCAAGCCGGACTTCGAAGGCTCGAAGTACGTGGCCTCTCCCCCGCTGCGGCCCAAGGAGCACCAGGCCTCGCTGTGGAACGGCCTGCGCACCAACGACCTCTCGGTGGTGTCGACGGATCACTGCCCGTTCTGCTTCAACGAGCAGAAGGAGCTCGGCCGGGGTGACTTCTCCAAGATCCCCAACGGGATCCCCGGGGTGGAGCACCGGATGGACCTGTTGCACCAAGGGGTGGTCGCCGGGGAGATCTCGCTGGCCCGATGGGTCGAGATCACGTCGACCACGCCGGCCCGGATGTTCGGGCTCTACCCGCGCAAGGGCACCATTTCCCCAGGGTCCGACGCGGACATCGTGGTGTACGACCCGGCGGCGACGCAGACCCTTTCGGCCGAGACCCACCACATGAACGTGGACTATTCGGCGTACGAAGGCATGCGGATCACTGGCAAAGTGGACACTGTGCTGTCACGTGGCCGGGTCGTCGTGGAGGGCAACGCTTTCCACGGCTCGGCCGGGCACGGCCGGTTCCTGTCCCGTGAGCTGTGCCAGTACCTGAACTAGGAGCCTGGAATGGACTTCGGCGTCGTACTGCAGACCGATCCGCCCGCGAGCGAAGTGGTCCGCCTGATGAAGGCCGCCGACGAGCGGGGCTTCACCTACGGATGGACGTTCGACTCCGTGGTGCTGTGGCAGGAACCGTTCGTCATCTACTCGCAGATCCTCGCGGCCACCAAGAACCTCATCGTGGGGCCGATGGTGACCAATCCGTCCACTCGCGACTGGTCGGTGACGGCCTCGCTGTTCGCGACGCTGAACGACATGTTCGGCAACCGGACGGTGTGCGGGATGGGCCGCGGCGACTCCGCCCGCCGGGTGATCGGCCAGAAACCGGCTTCGCTGGCCACGGTCCGCGAGTCCATGCACGTGATCAAGGAACTCGCGGAAGGCCGTGAGGTCGTGCACCACGGCACGCCGGTGCGGATCCCCTGGGTTCGTGACGGCAAGCTGGAGATGTGGATGGCCGCGTACGGGCCCAAAGCGCTGCAGATGGTCGGTGAGCACGCGGACGGGTTCATCCTGCAGACCGCCGATCCGGCGATCACCCGGTGGACCATCGGCTCGGTCCGGGCGGCGGCCGAAGCGGCAGGCCGGGATCCGGCGTCGATCACGATGTGCGTCGCCGCTCCGGCGTATGTCGGCGACGACATCCCGCACCAGCGCGACCAGTTGCGGTGGTTCGGCGGGATGGTCGGTAACCACGTCGCGGATCTTGTTGCGCGATACGGGGATTCCGGTCCGGTGCCGCACGAGCTGACCGACTACATCAAGGGCCGCCAGGAGTACGACTACGCGCACCACGGCAAGGCCGGGAACCCGTCGACGGACTTCGTGCCCGACCAGATCGTCGACCGGTTCTGCCTTGTCGGCCCGGAATCCGCGCACATCGAGCGGCTGCAGGAGCTCAAAGAGCTTGGCGTCGACCAGTTCTCGCTCTACCTGATGCACGACCAGCGCGAGGAGACCCTCAACGCCTACGGCAAGATCATCGAGAAGGTCTGACGATCCGCTAGGCTTGACCTGGGTGACCTGGGCTCGGCCACCGGCCCACAAACCGCCGATCTGCGCCATGGCACCGGAAAATCCCAGGTCAGGTCTCGTGAGTGGTCATCAGCGCGGCTGATGACCACTCACGAGGTTTGACCAAGGCTCACGGGTCGATCAGGTCGACGAAGTGCGTGTAGTCGTCGAGCTGGAAGACTGAACCCGCTGCCGCGCCGACGATCTGCGCCTGCACCAGAACCGTGTACGTGCCGCCGCCGAGCCTGGTGACCCGGTGCATGCTGTGCTGCTCACGCGGCCCGCCCGACGGGCTGTCGAACGCGAAGTCCGTACCCACCACCGGGCTGAACTCCACCGGAGCACCGCCCGCCGGGAGGTAGACGACCCGCAACGAGCAGTATCCCGCTTGGACGCACACCGATTCCGCGCCGAACGTGGACTCGATGATCCGCACCTCGCCCGCGGGAACGGTAACGCCGATCGCCGTGGACGGAACGTTGTGCCACGTGGCCGCGAGCGGGCTGTTCCATGGGGCAGTCTCGGTGATATCACGTTGGATGCTGGTCGTCGTGCCGCCGAAGAACGACGGGAACGCGTACGCCACGCCGCCCATCGCCAACGCACCTACCAAGAGCGCGACCACCGCGACAGTGGCCCATTTCGTGAACTCGCGCATCGGAAATCCTCCCTCGCTTGTTTGCGCCTGACAGCGCTCAAGCCTCACCGCGCGGGTTTGAGTGGTCTTAAATGCACGTATCTCAGGCGGCGTCCCCCGCTCATTACTGGTCGGGGGTGACACAGGTGGAAACCAAGGTGCTGAGCCATGTCCGGATCGAGACCCTCGGGGGCTTCCGGGTGTTGCGGGACAACGAGCCCGTGCCGATCGCGAAGTGGCCGTCCCGCAAGGCCCGCGATCTGGTCAAGATCGTCATTTGTCAGCGAGGGCGTCCGGTGCCAAGGGAAACGCTGATGTACTTGCTGTGGCCCGCAACGCCGTGCCGGAAACTCGGAAATCGTTTCTCCGTAGCACTTTGCACCGCCCGGATGATCCTCGGGCAAGGCGCGCTGATCACCGAGAACGACTCCGTCCGGCTTGACCCGGCCGTGGTTCACGTTGACGTGACGGCGTTTCTGCGGGCCGCGACGGCAGGACTGCGTGATCCCAGGGACATCGAGTCCCTGACGGTGGCGGAGGCCGCGTATACCGGTGACTTCCTTGAAGAGGACCCGTATGAGGACTGGGCCACGGAATTACGTGCCGAGGCCCGGCTGACTTACCTCCAAGTCGCCGCCGCACTCGCGGACCACTGCACACGAGCCGGAGATCACGTCGGCGCGAGTCGTTACTGCCTTCGCATCCTGGAGCGCGATCGATACGACGAAGCCGCGCATCTCACCTTGGTGCGTGCGCTTGTCGCAGTCGGCAGCCACGGCGAAGCCCGTCGCCGTTATGGCACCTATGTGTCGCGGATGCAGGAGATCGACGTCGAACCCGTGCCGTGGCTCAGTCGAGGGCCTTCACGCGCTTGAGTTCTTCCTTGACGTCGAAATCCGGCTCCGGGAACTGCGGGTCCATCTCCTCGAGCGTCTCCAGCAGCAGCTGCGAGACGGCCCAGTTGCGGTACCACTTGTGATCCGACGGCACGACGTACCAGGGCGCCGCGTCCGAGTCGCATCGAGCGAGCGCCTCGGCGTATGCCGCTTGGTAGACGTCCCATTTGGACCTCGCGTCCAGGTCCGCCGGGTTGTACTTCCAGTGCTTCTGCGGGCGCTCCAACCGGGCGATCAACCGCTTGCGCTGCTCGTCCGGGGAGATGTGCAGGAAGCACTTGATGATCGCCACGCCGCTGTCGGCCAACTCCTGCTCGAAGGAGTTGATCTGGTCGTAGCGCGCTTCCCAGACGTCCGGCTTGACCAGGCTGTCCACCCGGGCGATGAGCACGTCCTCGTAATGCGAACGGTCGAAGACGCCGATCATCCCCGGCGTCGGCAGTGCCTTGCGGATGCGCCACAGGAAGTCGTGCCGCAGCTCGGCCTTGGTCGGCTTCTTGAACGACCGGATGTGCAGGCCCTGCGGGTTGACCAGACCGCAGGCGTGCCGGATCGTGCCGCCTTTGCCCGAGGTGTCCATGCCCTGCAGGACTAGCAGGACGCTCTGGAACGCGCTCGCGTACAGCGCCTCCTGCAGCCGATCGAGCCGCTCGGCGGTGGTGGACAGCTGTTTCGCCGCGTTCGATTTCGACGTCGGGCCGATCGGGTAGTCGCCTGGTTTGACACCGAACTTCTTGTCACGACGCGCTCGCAGCGCCTCGCGGACCCGTCCTGTACCCATCCGGCGAGAATATCCGACCAGCCGCCGGAACAATGATCGAACACCAGATCCGGCAATCACGCAATGAATCGTCGCTATAAGCAACGCCTGTCGGCTGAAATCGCCGCAATCAGGGCTTAACCTGTCGATATGACTGCGGACGCCGCCACCACACGTGACTACATCGCACTGGACGAGCGATGGAGCGCCCACAACTACCACCCGCTGCCGGTAGTCCTCGCCGAGGGCGAAGGCGCCTGGATGACCGATGTGGACGGTCGGCGCTACCTCGATTTCCTCGCCGGGTACTCGGCGCTGAACTTCGGGCACCGCCACCCCGGCCTGGTCGCCGCCGCGAAGGCCCAGCTCGACCGCCTGACGCTGACCAGCAGGGCGTTCCACCACGACCAGTTCGGGCTGTTCTGCCGTGAGCTGGCCGAGCTGACCGGCACCGAGATGGTCCTGCCGGCCAACTCCGGCGCCGAAGCGGTCGAATCGGCCGTGAAACTCGCCCGGAAGTGGGCGTATCAGGTGAAAGGCGTGCCGGACGGCACCGCGGAGATCATCGTGGCCGGCTCGAACTTCCACGGCCGCACCACCACGATCATCTCCTTCTCCACCGACTCGGACGCCCGCGACGACTTCGGCCCGTACACCCCGGGCTTCAAGGTCGTGCCGTACGGCGACATCGACGCGCTGCGCGCCGCGGTCAGCGACCGCACGGCGGCCGTGCTGCTCGAGCCGATCCAGGGCGAGGCGGGCGTGATCGTCCCGCCCAAGGGCTACATGGCCGAGGTACGCCAGGTCTGCGACGACACCAACACGTTGTTCATCGCCGACGAGATCCAGTCCGGCCTCGCCCGCACCGGCACGTTGCTCGCACTCGACCACGAAGGCGTCCGCGCGGACCTGTACACGTTGGGCAAGGCGCTGGGCGGCGGGATCATGCCGGTGTCGGCAGTGGTCGGCCGCCGCGACATCATCGGCCTGCTCAAGCCCGGCGAGCACGGCTCGACCTTCGGCGGCAACCCGCTGGCGTGTGCCATCGGCCGTGCCGTGGTGCGGCTGCTGGCGACGGGCGAGTTCCAGGAACGCTCCCGCGAGCTGGGCGCGTACCTGCACTCCCGCCTCGGCGAACTCGACGGCGTCGCCGAGGTCCGCGGTCGCGGCCTGTGGGCGGGCGTGCAGATCGCCGAGGGCGGTCCCACCGGCTGGGAGGCCTCCATGGCACTCGCCGAGCGGGGCGTGCTGTGCAAGCAGACGCAGGAGAACACGCTGCGCGTGGCGCCGCCGCTGGTGATCACCCGCGAGGAGATCGACTTCGGCGTCGACGCGATCGCCGAGGTCCTCAGCTAACCGGCACGGTCGCCGTCACTCGCTGACGCCACCGCACGACCGCCGCGTGCGTGACGAGGTACAGCACGACACCGTTGAGCGTGTGCCAGATGTAGTGCGTGCCGATAGGTATCTCCGCGCACAGCGGCTGGTCCAGCGTGCGGGACGTCAGCGAGACGGCGAACACGAGCGCTGTGGTGGCATACCAACGCCAATGCACCTTGCGGTCGGCGTGCCGTGACCAGAACAGCAGGCCCGCGAGTACGAGCAGGCCGAGCACGGCGGCGAGGTACGTGCCGGGCATGCCGATCGGCAGGACGCTGATCAACGCGGTCCACGCCAGGAAGATCGGTGCCGCGATCCAGGCCCGTGACCACGGCAGATCCCAGTACAGCCGGGCCCACAGCACGATGAAATAGAGCATGAACACCCCGATCGACCCGCTGTCCAGGGCCAGGCCCCAGCGGGTCGCGGTGGTGTGGAAGGCACTGCTGCCGAAGAAGATCACGAAGATCAGCACGGGCAGCGCGTACAGCTCCACCGCCGGTTTGCCCGCGGCACGGGCGGTACGGCGGATGACGAGCCACGCGGCGATCGAGGCGATCAGGAAGGACACGTTGCTGACGGCGTTGAGCGGTTCACTCCAAAACGAACCGTCGGTCCGCTCGCAGTAGTTGTCCACGTAGTCCCGCTGCATGCGTCACGAGTACCACGAGACCCCTGGTCTCAGCGACTTCTCAGTACTTTCATCGCCGCATTGTGCCCCGGAATGCCACTGACTCCGCCGCCGCGCCGGGCGCCAGCCCCGCACAAAAGCACCCGTTCGTGTGCGGTCTCGACGCCCCAAGTGCCTTCATGGCCCTCGTCGGCGTACGGCCAGGAGAGGTCGCCGTGGAAGATGTGACCGCCGGGCAGGCGCAGCTCCTTCTGCAGGTCGACGGGTGTCTTGGCCTCGATACAGCCGGGCACGATGCAGTCCTCAATGGACTCGTCCAGAACGCTGTTCAACGACTTCAGCGTCGCCCGCAACGCCTCTTCACGAGCCGTCTCGTTGTCCGCGCGGAAAAGCCGGGCGGGCATGTGCAGGCCGAACAGCGTCAAGGTCTGCATGCCCGCGGCTTGTTCGGCGGGGCCGAGGATGGATGGATCGGTCAGGGAATGGCAATAGATCTCGCATGGCGGCAGGCTCGGGATCCGGCCGCTTTCGGCCTCCGCGTAGGCCGCTGCCAGCTGTTGGTAACCCTCGTTGATATGGAATGTCCCGGCGAAGGCGTCCCGTGGGTTGACGCTGCCGTCCTTGAGCCGGGGCAGCTTGCGCAACACCATGTTCACCTTGAGTTGGGCGCCTTCCGGTTGCGCCGCAGGCGGTCCACCGAGTAATACAGCAAGGCTGTGCGGCGAGACGTTGGCGAGTATGTGTCCACCCGCGACAGTCCGTTCCTCGTCCCCGATCCGGTAGGTCACCTCGCCGGACGGGTCGATCGACGTCACCTCGGCACCGGTGACGATCTGTGCCCCGGCGGCCACCGCGACCCTGGCGAGTTCACCGGTGACCGCGCCCATCCCGCCGACCGGCACGTCCCAGTCGCCCGTGCCGTTGCCGATCACGTGGTACAGGAAGCACCTGTTCTGCCGCAGCAACGGATCGTCGGCAGACGCGAACGTGCCGATCAACGCGTCGGTCAACACGACTCCGCGCACGGTGTCGTCGGTGAAAGTTGACTCGATCACTTCGCTCAGCGGCTGTTCGAACAGGACACTCCAGGCGTAGTCGTCATCGACGAGCGCACGCAGGGAGTCCTTGCTGGGCAACGGTTCGGTCAGCGTCGGGAAGACCCGCTCGGCGACAGACGCCGTCATCGCGTAGAACCGTTGCCAGGCTTCCGACTCCGCACCCAGCGACGTGGCGTCCTCGGTGTCGACGAGCAACCCGCCCGTGCCGACCGGGGTGTACGAGGAAATCCGGCGCCGCCGGAGTTCGACGTTCAGCCCCAGGTCCTTGACGATCTTGCGCGGCAACAGGCTGACGAGGTACGAGTAGCGCGACAGCCGGACGTCGACGGAGTCGAACGCACGAAACGACACCGCGGCACCGCCCGCCTCGGCACGCCGCTCCAGCACCAGCACGGACAGCCCGGCACGCGCCAGGTACGCCGCCGCGACCAGTCCGTTGTGCCCGCCGCCGACAACCACCACATCGTTCATCGCGCGCGTCGCACCCTCTCCTCGTCCCAGACCGGCACGTCCACTTCGGACACTTCACCGTCCGAGCGGAACAGCACGAAGCGGTCGAAGGACCGCGCGAACCACCGGTCGTGCGTCACCGCCACGACGGTACCGGTGAACTGCGCGAGTGCGGCCTGCAAAGCCTCGGCCGAGTTCAGGTCGAGGTTGTCGGTCGGCTCGTCGAGCAGCAGCAAAGTCGCACCGGACAGCTCCAGCAGGAGCACCTGCAGCCGCGCCTGCTGACCGCCGGACAACGTTTCGAACCGCTGGTCGTTCTGCGCGGCGAGGCCATACCTGGACAACGCGCCGATCGCCTGGTCACGGTCGATGCCCGGACGCGTGTCGTCGCCGTGCCACAGGATGTCCACGAGCGTCCGGCCAACCCACTCCGGGTGCTCGTGTGTCTGCGCGAACAAGCCGGGCACAACCCGCGCGCCGAGCCGTGCCACCCCAGTGTGTTCGACGGTGTCACCAGCGAGGAGCCGGAGGAAGTGGCTCTTGCCCGAGCCGTTCGAGCCCAGTACGCACACCCGGTCAGCGAAGAAGATCTCCAGGTCGAACGGCTTCATCAGGCCGGTCAGCTCGAGGTTCTCGCAGGTGATCGCCCTGACGCCGGTACGGCCGCCACGCAACCGTGGCTTGAGCCGCTCCTGTTTGGGTGGCAACGGTGGCGGGCCCGCCTCCTCGAACTTGCGCAACCGGGTCTGCGCGGCTTGGTACCGCGACGCCATGCCGTCGTTGTACGAGGCCTGTTGGCGCAGCGTGATCACGAGCTGGCGTAGCTGCTCGTGCTTCTCGTCCCAGCGCGTGCGTTGCTCAGCGATCCGTTCCCAGCGCGCTTCCCTAGCCTCGTGCCACGTGTCAAACCCACCGGGGTGCACCCACGCACTGCCGCCTTCCACCGTGACAACGTGCGTCGCGGCGACCGACAACAGCTCACGGTCGTGGCTGACGAGCAAGACGGCCTTGAGCGTCTCCGCGAGGCGTTCCTCCAGCCAACGCTTGCCGGGTACGTCCAGGTAGTTGTCCGGCTCGTCAAGCAACAGCACCTGTTCCGGCCCGCGTAGCAACGCTTCCAGCACGAGCCGCTTCTGCTCACCGCCGGAGAGCGTCTTCACGCCGCGGTACTTGGCGCGGTCATACGGCACGCCGAGCGCGGCCACGGTGACCGTGTCCCAGAGAACCTCCGCCGCGTAGCCGCCTGCTTCACCCCATGACGCAAGCGCTTCCGCGTAACGCATCTGGACCGGTTCGCTGTCGTCCTCCATCAACGCGAGCTCGACGTCGTCCAGCTCAGCAGCGGCCTTCTGCAAGGCCATGGGCGCTGCGGCGAGGAGGAGATCGCGCACGGTGCGGTCGTCACGGACCGAGCCGACGAACTGCGGCATGACCGCCAGACCGCCTTCGACGCGGACGCCGCCCTCCATCGGCGACAATTCGCCGCCGAGGATTCTCAGCAATGTGGTCTTCCCGACACCGTTCGCGCCGACGACGGACACGACCGATCCCGCGCTCACGCGAAACGTGACGTCACGGAACAGTTCTCGCCCATCAGGCAGCCGGTATGCGAGCGCGCTCGCGTCGAGGAACCCCACCGGGGGATGGTGCACACAGTGCCGAAGTGATCGCGAATTGTTTTCCTCCGGCATAGTGGAACGGTGCATCCGACGGTCACCCGACTGGTCCCAGCAGGGCTCGTCCCGCTTTTCGTCGTCCTCGCCTCGGCGAGTGGCCTGGTCGTCGCCGCACTCGGCTTACTTTTCAGCGGCCAGCGCGTCGGCAGCGCGCTGGACGAGAACGTCTATTGGACGGTGTACAAGCAGTTCGTCGGCGAACGTGGGTTGCTTGAGGCGATGCTGGTGCCCACCGAGCCCGTCCTTCTGGTCATCGTGATCGGCCTGATCGTGATGGTCGCGATCGCCCGGCACCGGCCCCGGCTGGCGGTTCTCGCGGTCGCCGGGCCGTTGATCGCGTCCCTGCTCAGCAGTCCGGTCCTGAAGCCGCTGTTCGGCCGGACCATCAACAACGGGTCGCTGGCGTTTCCCAGCGGGCACACCACCGGAATGGTGTCCGTGCTGACCGTGCTCGTGCTGGCCACCGTGACGATGCGGAAGTCGTGGACGATCCTGGCCATCGTGGGCGCGCTCGTGATCGCCGTCATCGGCGCCACGGCTCTCGTGGGTATGAAGTACCACTACGTCACCGACACCGTGGGCGGCGCTGGCGTGGCTATCGTTGTCGTACTGACGACTGCGCTGCTGATCGATCGCGTGGCGGGTCGACGCGCGCGGACAACTGTTGAGCCCCAGCAACCCGTGGCTAGCGGGACGCGGTGAGCCCGATGGCCGCCCGGATCGCGGCGACGAATCGTTCCGGCTGGTAGCGCCCGGGATCGGTGAGCACCAACCGGGCCGCCATCTCGAACAGCGTGACCACGGTGTGGGCGACGATCTCGGCGTCGAGCTCAGCGGGCGCCTGGACGGATTCCAGCAGCCACCGGGCGATCTTCTCCGCCTGCGCCAGCGCGAGTGACCGGGCCCGCGCGCTGGCGGCGTGGAACTCCGGCGGCATGTCGGACATCGGCATCACGATGCAGTGCCAGCGGTCCGGAGCTTGCTGAACCGCGTCCAGGAAGTCAGCCAGCATCCGGGCGACCTCCGCGGCCGGATCGCCGGTGGCCTCAGTCGGCAGGATCTTCCCCACTTGCAGGAAAGCGCCGCGCTGCTCCCGGCGCAGCAGCGCGGTGAGCAGTTCGTTGCGGCTACGGAACTGGCTGTAGACAACGGGTTTCGTGACGCCGGCTTGCTCGGCGACGGCATCCATGGTGGCGGCGCTGTGTCCCTGGGTGACGACCACGCGCAGCGCGGCGTCCAGCAGCTGTTCACGGCGCTGTTCAGCGGGCACGCGCGGCGCGTACGGGCGTCGTTTGCCCTGTGTCTTCACCGCCACATGCCCTCCCCGCTTTCCCGCTAGACAAAACTACCCTACAGTAGTTTATTACTACTCGTAAGTAGTATTAGCTGTCCGGGAGGCCTGCCATGCCATCGACCGACCTGTTGCTGCATCCGCACCGCTACGCGCCCGATCATTTCGACCCCGAGACCAGGCGGCTGCTGCGGGCGACCATCGACTGGTTCGAGTCACGCGGCAAGCGCAAGCTCCTCGCCGACTTCCACGCCCATGTGCGCTACCAGGACTTCCTCGACTTCGTCGGCGAACAGGACGTCTTCGCCACCTTCCTCACGCCCGCCCGCGACGCCGACGGCAACCCGGACCGGCGGTGGGACACCGCGCGGATCGCGGCCATGTCGGAGGTCCTCGGCTTCTACGGCATCAACTACTGGTACCCGTGGCAGGTCACCGTGCTCGGCCTCGGGCCGGTGTGGCAGAGCGACAACGCCGTGGCCCGTCAACGAGCCGCCAGTGAGCTGGCCCGAGGCCAGGTCGCCGCGTTCGGGCTGTCCGAAAAGGAGCACGGCGCCGACATCTACGCGACCGACATGGTGCTGACTCCCGACGGCTCCGGCGGCTACCGCGCGAACGGCGGGAAGTACTACATCGGCAACGGCGACTGCGCGACCACAGTGTCGGTGTTCGGTCGCATCGCCGGCGTCGAGGGCCCGGACCAGTACGTGTTCTTCACCGCCGACTCCACGCACCCGAACTACCACGTCGTGCGCAACGTCGTGCCAGCACAGATGTACGTCTCCCAGTTCGAGCTGAGCGACTATCCCGTTGCCGCACAGGACATCCTGCACACCGGCGAAGCCGCCTTCTCCGCCGCGCTGAACACCGTCAACATCGGCAAGTTCAACCTCTGCTTCGGCGGGATCGGCCTGGCCACACACGCGCTGTACGAAGCGATCACGCACGCGCACAACAGGATCCTCTACGGCACGCCGGTCACGAACTTCCCGCACGTGCGCGCCGGTTTCGTGGACGCGTACGCGCGGCTGATCGGTATGCGGCTGTTCTCCGACCGCGCCGTGGACTACTTCCGCAGCGCGAACCCGGACGACCGCCGCTACCTGCTGTACAACCCGATCACCAAGATGAAGGTCACCACCGAGGCCGAGAAGGTGATCGGGCTGCTCGGCGACATCGTGGCGGCCAAGGGGTTCGAGACCGACAGCTTCATGACGGTCGCCAAGTCGGACGTGACAGGTCTGCCCAAGCTCGAAGGGACCGTGGCGGTCAACCTCGCGCTGATCCTGAAGTTCATGCCCGCGTACCTGTTCCAGCCGCAGGAGTACCCGCCGGTGCCGAGGCGTACCGACAGCGCGGACGACGAGTTCCTGTTCCGCCAGGGCCCCGCGCGCGGCCTGGGCAAGATCCGGTTCCACGACTGGCACGAGGCGTACAGCCGGTTCGCCCACGTGCCGGCCGTCGCCCAGTTCACCGAGCAGGCCGAGTCGTTCGCGGAGCTGATCCGTACCGCTCCGCCGTCCGCGGACCAGCAGGCGGATCTGGACTTCACACTCACCCTCGGCGAGCTGTTCACGCTGATCGTCTACGGGCAGCTGATCCTCGAGCAGGCCGAGATCATCGGACTCGACCAGGACGTGCTCGGTGTGGTGTTCGACGTACTGGTACGGGATTTCTCCGCGCACGCGACAGCGCTGCACGGCAAGCGCAGCTCCAGCCCGGCGCAGCAGGAGTGGGCGATCTCCGCGATCCGCAAGCCGGTCACGTCCGCGTACGACCAAGTCTGGCAGCAAGTGGTCGCACTGGCCGGTGCGTACGAGATGAAGCCATGACCGCCCGGGAGCAAGCCGGGCTACGGCCGAGTGGCGGATTGACGCCGTCTCCGACTTATGGGGGTGGCGCTGTGAAGGGACTTGCGCACCGGGCGTAATCTTGTGGCATCGACCACGGCGACGGAAGGACGGCGGTGACTGATACACCGATCTACGACCAACTCCGCCAAGAACTGAGCTCACGACGAGCCGTGGCAGACAGTCCTCCGAAACCCCGGGCGCGGGTCGAGCGCGCGCAGCCGCAGGCGACGCCGGCGGCCAAGCCGGCACCCGCGGCGACCACCTCGGACGACACCAGGCGGCCGGTCTCGGTGTGGACCCTGGTCAACGCCAACCGCCAGAAGAAATAGCCCCAGGACGCGAAATGAGCACGGCGATCATGCCGTGCTCATTTGTTTTGCCTGCCAGCTGTTTTGTCTGCAGCGCCGCTCAGGACGGCGGGTTCACCGACGCCATCCGCGAGGTCACGTCGATCCTGGTCTTCAGGAACTGCTGCTCCAGCATCAGGTCGGCGACGCGCTGCGGCCGAATGGCCAGCGTGGTGCTGGGGTAGGCGCCCAAGTTCATCAGCTGCGCCACGTTCTTGCTCACCTTGATGTACTCCGGCAGCACTTCCTCGACCAGGGAACGGTCCAGTGCGCGCTGCTGCGCCTCGGCCAGAGCCAGCTGGAACGCGCGGACGGTGTTGGGGTTGCGACGGGCGAAGCTGCGGGCGCAGGCGTAGCCGGACTGCGGGAAGTCAGCCGTCGGGCCGACCGCCGTGTCGGCGAACAACACGCACTTGGTCTCCAGCTGCGACCGGGTCATGTACGGCTCGACCATCCACGCCGCGGCCACGTCACCGCTCGACACCGCTTGGGCCAACTGGTCGAACGGCCGCTCGACGTAGTTGACGTCGGTCGCCACCATTCCGTTGGTACGCAACAAACTGTTGGTCAACAACACGCCGAGGCCGCGCAGGTTGTTCACGCCGATCGGCTTGCCCTTCAGGTCGGCCACACTGCGCAGCCGGTTGATCCCGCTCTGCGCGATGACCAGGCCCGTTGTCCGCGGCGCGGCCTGGTAGGCCTCACCGAGCACGACCCAGTCGGCGCCGTCGGTGATGTTGAGGAAGATGGTGACCCAGCTGTCGAAGGTCACATCGGCTTGCCCGCCCTGCTCCAAGTCGGGCCGCTGGTCACCGGTGAGCTCCATGGTGACGAACTTCGGATTCAGCCCGTATTTGGCGAAGATTCCCTCACGCTGCGCGACGAAGAGTGGAGCGGTGTCGGTTACCTCCAGCACACCGAGGCGGATCTCCGGGACCTCCGGTGTGGGATTCGTCGGTGACTTGGACGAATCCGTACAGGCACTCAGCGCGAACGCCCCCATACCCGCGAGCAGCGTCCGTCGGCTCAACGTGCTCGTTTGGCGCACGGTTTCCATGGACCGTCTCAACACACGTTCCTCAATTTTCTTCTGACCCCCTCGAATACCGCCAGCGATCGGGCGTGCCCGGACCTTAAACGACAGGCTAACTGCCTGTAACCCACTATCGGACGGAGCCATGCAGACCACTCATGCTGGTCCGTGAGTCCTAACACACCAACATCATAAGGCGCAACAGAATCCCATCCGCGCATGTCAGCTCCAAAAGTTGATCTTCGTTGGAAATTTTCCGAAGTAATTCCATATAACGAAATAGATCAACTGGCACGGTCGATCGAGTAACCGCCCGAACACTGTATGCCGCATTTCGTGATCAATTCTTGATATGCGACGAAACCCACAATGCGACGGGTTCAATTGCGGGTAGTTCTGCCCTCACTGGCGAAAACCAGCCGCGCCCGCGTCGCGCGCGAGAGCGGTCAGCCTGCTGATCGAACGCAGATACTTCTTGCGGTAACCGCCGCGCAACATCTCATCGGTGTACAACGCGGACAACGATTCGCCGGACACCGCGACCGGCACTGCCCGGTCGTACAGCCGATCGGCCAGTGCGACCATCCGCAGCCCGACGTCCTGATTGGGCACCGCGTGCAGCCCCTTGATGAACACGGCAGGCAGATCGGTGACGAGCTTGCCGTACCGCGAGGGGTGCAGCGTCGCCAGATGCGCGCAGAGCTCGTCGAAGTCGTCCACAGTGGCACCTGGGATCGCCGCCGCCTTGGCGTCGATTTCCTCGTCGGTCAACGGATCCGGCGCATCGGGCAGGCCGCGGTGCCGATAATCCGGACCGTCCACGCGCACAACGGTGAACCGTGCCGACAACGTGCGGATCTCCCTGATGAAGTCGTGCGCCGCGAACCGGCCTTCACCCAGCTTGTCCGGCAACGTGTTCGACGTCGCGGCCACATGCACGCCCGCGTCCGTCAACTCGGTCAGCAGCCGCGTGACCAAGGTCGTATCGCCGGGGTCGTCCAGTTCGAACTCGTCGATCGCCAGCAGCCGCTGCGTGGACAGCCGCCGCACCGCCTCCGCGAAGCCAAGTGCACCAACAAGATGCGTGATCTCCACGAACGTGCCGTACGACTTCGCCTCGAAGGGCACGGCATGCCACAACGACGCCAGCAGATGCGTCTTGCCGACGCCGAAGCCACCGTCGAAGTACAGCCCTGGCGCGGGTTCCGGCACACGCTTGCTGAACATCCGGTTGAACAGGCCGCCTGTCCTGCGCACCACGCCGACGCCCTGCGCGAACTTCTCCGCGGCCACCACGGCCGCTGCCTGGCTGGGTTCGCCGGGGTTCGGCACATACGTGTCGAACCGGACATCAGCGAACCGCGGCGGCGGAACCAGAGCGGCGACCAGCTCCTGCGCTGCGATCTCCGGATGGCGGTCTACCAGGCGTGGAGCGGGCATGCCCGGCATGGTCTCATTGCATCCGTGCAGACCCTCTGGCCGGACCCCGATGGTAGTGAGCTCTCCGACACCGCACTGGAGCAGCTCTACGACTACCCCGCTGGCCTGGATCGGCCGTTCGTCCAGGTGAACTTCGTATCCAGCCTGGACGGCGCGGTCACGGTGGCAGGCAGGTCGGCGGAGCTGTCCGGGCCCGGTGATCAGAAGGTCTTCCATCTGCAACGCGACCTCGCCGACGTGATCCTGGTCGGCGCGACGACCGCGTTGGTCGAGCGGTACCGCGGCCTGAAGCCCAACGAGGTGCGCGCGGAACGCCGGGAACGGCTCGGTCTCGCACCACTGCCGCCGATCGCGGTGGTCACCGGGAAATGCTCGGTCACGCCGGACTCGTTGCTGATCGCCGACACGCTCGTCCCGCCGATCCTGTTCACCTCCGAGGCCGCGCCGGGCAAAGAGGCGCTGACCGACGCGGGCGCCGAGGTCGTCATCGTCGGCGACGAGCACGTCGATCTGAACTTGGTGCTCGCCGAACTCGGCAAACGCGGCCTGAACCGGGTCAACTGCGAGGGCGGGCCGCGGCTGTTCGGCGGCATGATCGCCGCCAACCTGGTCGACCGGCTCAACCTGACCATGTCCCCCCTGCTCACGGCGGGTGACTCCGGCCGGATCGCGGCCGGGCCGGTGCTGGCGCAGGCGCGGCGCATGCGGCTTGCGGCGGCGTTGCGGGATGACGACTTCCTGATGCTGGCCTATCGTCGCTGAGTGCTGACTCCACCGGTCAAACCCATGCTCGCCAAGTCGGCGGGCAGCATCCCCGACGGCGCTGAGCTGATCTTCGAGCCGAAGTGGGACGGGTTCCGCTGCCTGGTCTTCCGGGACGGCGACGACGTCGTGCTGCAGTCCCGGTCCACGAAGCCGCTGAACAGGTACTTCCCCGAGATGGTCGAACGGCTCCGGGACGGCCTGCCCTCCGGGGTGGTGCTGGACGGTGAACTGGTCGTCGGCCGCAACGGGCGGCTGGACTTCGACGCGTTGTCCGAGCGCATCCACCCGGCGGCCAGCCGCGTGAACATGTTGGCGGAGACGACACCCGCGACGTTCGTGGCGTTCGACGTGCTGCAGGTGCCCTCGGGCGAGGTGATCGACGAGCCGGGCGTGAAGCGCCGGGACATCCTCGTCGAGCTAGTGTCCGGCACCGACGCGGTCAGCCTGACGCCCGCGACCCAGGACGCCGACCTGGCCAGGGAATGGTTCACGCTCTTCGAAGGCGCCGGACTGGACGGCGTGATCGGCAAACCGGCGCAGGGTCCGTACACACCGGACAAGCGGACCATGCTGAAGTTCAAGCATTCCAGGACAGCGGACTGCGTCGTGGCTGGGATCCGGTGGTACAAGGACACCGAGCCCGGCACGGCGGTGGGGTCGTTGCTGCTCGGTCTGTACGACGACAAAGGCGTTCTGCACAGCGTGGGCGTGGTCGGGTCGTTCCCGGCCGAACGCCGCCGTGAACTCGCGGCCGAGCTGGCGTACCTGATCCCCGGCGGTGCGGAGAACCACCCGTGGCTCGGCGAGATCGCCGAGGGCACAAGGGTTCCCGGCGAGATCAACCGGTGGCGCAGCGCACAGGCCGAGTGGGTCCCGTTCCGGCTGGAGCGCGTGGTCGAGGTCGGGTACGAGCACACCGAAGGCGGCTATCCGAGCCGGTTCAGGCACACCGCGCAGTTCAAACGATGGCGCCCCGACCGTGAGCCCTCCTCGTGCGACTACACGCAGCTCGAGGAGCCTGTCCGGTACGACCTTGACGCGGTGCTGCGTGGCGAGGTCAACAGTATCCAACTAGAAGCGGGCAGGGAATAAAACGGAGCCTCCCGCCGGTTAGCCCGGGTATGGCCATTCCTTACTCGGTGCTGGACCTTGCCACGGTCGGCGAAGGACAGACCTCAGCCCAAGCCCTGCAAGCTTCGATCGAGCTCGCCCGACGCACCGAGGAGCTGGGCTACCACCGGTTCTGGGTGGCCGAGCACCACAACATGCCCGGCGTCGCCAGCTCGGCGCCACCCGTGCTGATCGCACACGTCGCCTCAGCCACCTCACGCATGCGCGTCGGCTCCGGCGGCGTGATGCTGCCCAACCACGCGCCGCTCGTCGTCGCCGAACAGTTCGGCATGCTCGAAGCCCTACACCCCGGCCGGATCGACCTTGGCCTCGGGCGCGCACCCGGCACGGATCCCCGTACCGCGCACGCACTGCGCCGCTCCCCCGCGCCGCTGTCGGCCGATGACTTCCCCGAGCAGCTGAGCGAGCTGATCTCGTACTTCTCCGGTGACGCCACGGGAATCACAGCCGTGCCCGCCGCCGGGAACAAGCCGCCGATCTGGCTGCTGGGCTCAAGTGGTTACAGCGCACAGCTTTCCGGGATGCTCGGGATGCCGTTCGCGTTCGCCCACCACTTCAGCGCACAGAACACTTTGCCCGCGCTTGCCTTGTACCGCAAGCACTTCCAGCCTTCGGCCATGTTGGACAAGCCGTACGCGATGGTGGCCGCGTCCGTGATCTGCGCTGAGACCGACGAGCAAGCCCAGTACTTGGCGGGTCCTGGAGCCCTGTCGTTCTTGCGGCTACGGTCCGGGCGGCCCGGGTTGATCGCGACGCCCGAGGAGGCCGCGGCCTACCCGTACACCGACGTGGAGCGACTGATCGTCGAGGACCGCTTGGCCAACCAGATCATCGGCAGCCCGGCGACGGTCGAGCGCGGCATCGAGAAGCTGCTCGCCGAAACCGAAGCCGACGAGCTGATGATCACGACGATGGTGCACTCAGCGGCCGATCGCGTCCGCTCCTACGAACTGGTGGCCGGTCTGCGCTGAGATCAGGGCGGGCAGGCCATGCCCGCGGCCGGAACCTTGCCGTCACCAAGGAAAACGCGCACAGCGTCCGTGGCGCACGGTGACTGGCCAAGAGCGCCATGGCCCCCGCCCTGCCACGAAATCAGTACAGCGCTTGGCAACTGCTGTGCGGCACGCTCGGTTCCGGCCTGCGGCGTAACAGGATCGGTCGCGGTGCTGATCACGACAATGGGCGGCAGACCGCGGCCGTTGATCGCCAGCGGCGGCTGCGCGGCGACCGACCACGCGCTGCACAGCACGAGGTTCTGCGCCATCACACCACCGAACAACGGATGCCGGGTGCGCCACTCCTTGCCGGTGGTGTTGAGGCGCTCAACCGCCAATCGCGTCTTGGTGTCGTTGCACCCGGTCACGAGCCCGATGTCCAACGCGGTCGGCTGTTCCCGGCTGTCGTTGACGAGCGGCTTGATGTAGCTGACCAACGCCGCGCCGTCGTTGTCCCTAGCCTTCGCGATGGCGTCGGCCAACGCGGGCCAGCCAGACCGGTTCGCCAGGCCGATGAGCACCGCACGCGTCGCTCCGCCGGCCGTCAACCCCGCGTCGACACTGGGAATCGGGCTCGCGCGCAGTTTGCGGATCAGGTCGAGGAATGTCTGCTTAGGATCCGGGCCCAGTGCGCAGTTCCTGGCCACGCAGTCCTTGGCGAACTCCGCGAAGGTGGCCTCGGCTCCGGTTGCGGCGCCGTCCATCGTGACCATGGAGTCGCCGCTCGGGTCAGGCAGGCCGTCGAACACCATACGGCCGACCCGATCCGGGAACCGGTCGCCGTAAACACCGAGCACGCGTGCGCCTTCACCGATGCCGATCGCGCTCAACCGTTGCAGCCCAAGGGCTTCACGGACCTTCTCCAGATCTGCGGCGGTGCGCCAGGTGTCCATCGCGTACAGCCGGTTCTCCAGCGCGATGATGCACTGCTGGCCTGCCTGGCGGACGACGTCGAGCAGGTCTTCGAGGTCCTCGGCGGCCGGATCGGAGTTGACGATGTCCAGCCGGATGTCCTCCTGGATGCAGCGGACGGGCTCGGAGCTGCCCGAGCCGCGGCGGTCCACCCCGACCAACGAGAACTTCGTGAGGAACTCCGGCGGCAGGCTCGCGGCCAGCCGCGCGGCCTTGACCGTGCCCGGTTCGCCTTGAATATCGCTGACGACCACGATGGGCGCTTTACCCGTACCGGCCTTGAGAACCGACAGCCGCATCGGGCTACGGCCAGGCAGGCTCGGAGAGTCCAAGATGGTCTGCACGCGCCCGCATTGCACCGGGACAGACGGAACGTTGTAGATCGTCAAACGGTTCTTGATGACCTCGTCGCAGTCCGCCCACGTGACGGACGAGCGCGTCGGCTCCTCAAGCGGCGGCACCGGCACCTGTGACGCGCCCACCGGGGGCGGCGCGACTTGCTCGAGCGGACCGTCGTTGACCACGATCGCCGGCCGCTGCGACGGCGCGGCCGTGCACGCGGTGGTGATGGAGGCAACTGCCGCGAGCAGCACAATCCCCCGACGCGCCAAGGTGCCCATGCTCGTCAGCCTCGCACGGCGTTCGTGAGAACACCGTGAGGGGTGTTGACTGGTACCTGCGTCCCAGATTCTGGAAACAATATGACTTGGCGGCACCGGATCACCCACTATCCGGGGCATGGCCACGATGCACGTCGACCGGGCCGGACGCGGCCCGTTCCCCCGGTTCAAACCGCTAGCCATGGCAGCACAGGCAATGGGCGCGATCCCGCCGTCCGCACAGGTGCTGCTCGGGATCGTGAGCGTCCAAGTGGGCGCGGCACTGGCCAAGAACCTGTTCGCCGTAGTGGGCAGCACCGGGACCGTCGCACTGCGACTGCTCTTCGCCGCACTGGTGCTGCTGCTGTTGTGGCGGCCGTCACTGCGTATGAGCCGTCGCGCGTGGACTGTGGTCGTGAGCTACGGCGTGGTGCTCGGCACCATGAACCTGTGCTTCTACCTGGCGTTGGACCGAATCCCGCTGGGCATCGCGGTGACGATCGAATTCCTCGGCCCGTTGGCGGTGGCGCTGGCCGGATCCCGCCGATGGCTGGACGCCTTCTGGGCGCTGCTGGCGGCGGGCGGTGTCGTCCTGCTGATGGAAGGACGCGGCGACCTCGACCTCGTCGGCTTCCTGTTCGCCCTCGCCGCAGCCGCGTGCTGGGGCACGTACATCCTGCTCAGCGCGGCATTGGGCCGGCACACCTCGGAAGGCAACGGGCTGGCGATCGGCATGGTCGTCGCGACAGTGGTGGCCGTCCCCTTCGGCATCGCCGAGAGCGGCACGGCGCTGTTCCAGCCGTGGGTGCTGATCGTGGGACTCGGTGTGGCCCTGCTGTCCTCAGTGATCCCGTACTCGCTGGAACTGGAAGCGCTGCGCAAGATCCCGCCGCGCGTGTTCGGGATCCTGATGAGCCTCGAACCAGCGGTGGCAGCCCTCGTCGGCCTGTTGGTGCTGCAGGAGTCGCTGCACATGCTGCAGTGGGTCGCGGTCCTGAGCGTCGTGGTGGCCTCGGCGGGCGCCACACGCAGCGCCCGCCCAGAGGCCTAGCCACTACCCGCCGATAACCGGCGGAGCAGTCATCTCATCGGTGCCGAACATGCTGTCGGGGTCAGGCTCAACGAGGTACGACGGACGCTGGTGCTCCTCGTCCTCGCCACCCTCGCCCCGACCGGCACCCATACCGCCCATGCCACCCATACCCGCGGCACCACGAGCGCCCGCCATACCGGCCGCACCACCACGGCCACCACCGGCAGCCTGCTCAGCGGCGTACCCACCAACACCAGCAGCAGGCCCACCACCCGGCCCAAGCCCAGCACGGCCAGCCCCAGAACCGGTGCCGCCGTAGCCACTGCCGCCACCACCAGGCCCGAAGCCACGGCCACCGCTAGTGCCCCCACCGCCACCACCGCCCGGCCCGAACGCAGGGCCACCACCCGGAATGAACCCAGGCGGCATACCAGCGGTCGGGTCATACCCGCCCTGGTTGTTGCCGACGTTGGTGCCCCGGCCACCGGTGTTGGGAATGAACCCCTGGCCGCTCGTGCCACTACCCGGACCCCGGCCACCAGTACCGGTACCAGTACCAGTGCCCGTGCCAATGCCAGCCCCAGGCCGCTGCCCAGTGCCAGAACCGGTGCCGCCACCAGTGCCCCCACCGATGCCACCGGGACCAGTGCCAGGACCACCACCGGGCCCAAACCCAGGGCCACCCCCAGGACCGCCACCCGGCCCCCCACCAGGACCACCCGGCTCACCGGGGCCTGGCGGACGCGGAGGAGGCGGAGGCTCCGGAGGCGGAGGCTGCGGCGGATTACCCCCACCCGCCATCGTCGGCGGAGGCGCGAACGCCGGCATGGTGCTCGCACCACCAAGCGCACTGTCATACGTGCCAACAACCTGGACGGCCTGCTGCTTGGCTTCCTGCTGCTGGTTGTACTTGTGCATGTAGGTGCCGAATTTGACGGCGTATGCGAACGGGTTCGTCGTGTTCCGCAGATCCGCGTTCGCCGCGTCAACGTTGAAGTCAACGGGCGGCGGCATCGAGTTCTTCGCCGTCGCGAGAGCGGCCGAGTACTGCTGGGTCTGCGTTCCCGCGAGTTGAGCACTCTGCCCGGCTTTACCTACCCAGTTGCCCACGTCAGTCATGAATTTACGGGCAGATTCAGCGGCTTGCCCACGCCAGTCCGCCTCACTGTTGGTGATCGCGTTCACCACGTCGGTCTGGAACTCGACCATCCTGTTGCCCGCATCGAGCCACTTGGCCCCGACTTCACCAACGCGGTCAGGATGGACATCCTTCTTGACCATGTTCTCAAGGTCTTGGTGTTCGTACATCTGGTAGTTCGAACACTGCATTGGCGGCCCAGGCCTAGTCTCAACGCCCTGCGCAAGCGCCTTGGCCTGATCTGCCATCTGCTGATTCACACGGTCCTGGACCGTGCCTTCTCGCGAAATCTGGGCGAAGATCCTCGGCCACAGTGGCTTGCCATCGATCTCCTGATCGACGTCATGCTCAACCTCCGTCTGCACCTGACCACGGGTGTCCGACTGCCCCCGCATGTCGACGCCGTGCGTGTCGCCGCGGTGGGTCGGCGGGTGATAAGCCGTTTGAATATTGGGATTGTATTCTGGCTGCGCGTGCTTCGGCGGCATGACTATCAGCTCCCCGGCAATTTCGGCTCAACTTTTTGAGCCACCTGCATCGCAATCCCACATGCCTTTGTCGTGTCGTTCCCCGAAGCTACAGCCACGTCAACACGAGAGGTTTCATTTATTGCCAGGCTTATCGTGCAAGACGGCCCGTAAAGAAACTGGATTGCTTGATGCTTTCCTACAGTCGGAACCGGCTTCTTTTCCCCGGTCGCCTCGACATCGTTGATGCCGTTTTCGTCGAAGAGGTCCACTTGGATGCTGTACTGACCAGACGCCGTCCAACGACACCCTCGAACAGCGTCACTCAGGCCATCTTTCCGCGTCCCTGCAGCCGCACCGAACGCCGAGGCCTCATCCGCGGACAGGAGGGTGCAGGGGTCCAGTCCCTTGATCGGACTGGCATTCGCCCCAGGGTTGTTGGTACCGCTTGGAGTACCACTGGTACCACCTCCGCCGGGGATCGTTGCCCGCGAGGTCGCAGACGGCTGGTTTCCTGGAGTCGGCGTACCGGGGATCTCGCTGGTGCACGCCACAGTTCCGGAAGCCAGAACAGAGAACACCGCGAAACCAACCAGCGAACGCTTCAACGGTAGCTGCTGCACAGGTAGCCGACTCTTTCTCGTAGTAGATACGCCCGATTGGTTCAAGCTTGCCGGAACGCAGCGCTCTTGGCTGCTTCAGTTTCCTTGTACTTGGCCATAGCGGTATTTATTCCCTCCGCCGCTTTGGCCAGCGAGTCATTGAACTGTGTCAGCTGGGTCAGGAAGCCCTGGCTGTCGGAGGCGACTTGCTGCAGGTAAGGCTTCATCACCTTCGCACCATTGCTTTGCCCAAGGGGCAGCTGCTGCGCCAGTTGACGCAGGTCCAGCACCTGCCCGTTCACCCAGTCCTGCATTTTCTCAATGGCCTTGAGCAGGGCTTTGCCACCGGTCTCGTTGACCTCGAAGCCTCCGGCAGCGGCCGCGCTCGCGAAGGCGCCCATGCTGGCGCCGATGCTGCCGATGTTCTTGCCGATGTCGGCCCAGCCGATCTCGGGCTGGGCGCTTCCGCCAAGGTCCTCGTACATGCCGTCCCCTCGTTCCAGCCTCCCCGGGCCACGGTATCAAGGGGTGACGTGACCCGTCTTGACTGTGACGGAACTGGGGCGCAAGTGGTTCCCAAGACATGGCGGATCACCTGGACGGGCGATCGCCGTGGGTAACCAAGGAAGCGATCTTGTCCAGCCGTTCGGGCAGCACAGTGCGCAGTCACCCGCGTGCAACAGGCAAGGCTCTGGCCGTGAACGCGCCAGACTCGTAGTGACAGTGCTCCGGAGCGGACTGGCAAGGGATTGTCGGCGTGCGGACGTCCGCTGAGCCGGTGGTGGCTCTTTCTGCCTGCCGCGACGGGTCAACTGTCGCTTGGCACCTTTGGCTCGATCATCTGGGCGACTCGCATGGCGATCGGACAGGCCTCTTGGAGGTTGTGCCCAGTGGTTACGGTCGCGTCGACACGCGCGCTCTCTGTGATCCCGAGGCTCACCGCGCAAACCGGGTCCATCGAGAATTGCACCGCTCGATGCTTGCCGATATTCGGCAAGGTCTTCACTTCTCCGGTGCTCACCACATCCTTGTGGCCGAGCTCGCCATACGCGTTGATTTGGATCAAGAATTCGCCTTTGTCCGCAGAACGCCACACGCAGCCCTTGTCCACGTCGGTCTGGCCGTCTTTCGGTTGTCCGGGAGCCACCGCGAGGGTTGCTTGTTCCGCGGAGGTCAGCAGTGTGCACACATCTAGGTCGCGTACCGAGCTGCCGGGGACCGCTTTGCTGGGAGGAACCGTCCTGCTCCGGGACGCGCCACCTCCGCCAGGAAGTGTCGGGCGTGCAACCGCAGTCGAGTCGCTGGCCGTCGGCACACCTTGTGTTTCCGAGGTGCACGAAACCAAGACCAACGCGGCTACGGCCAAAAGGTGTCTCCCCTGCACGTCCTGGAACGTACCAAGGAGTCACCGGACATTCCGGAGAGTTACGAAAGTTCGTTCAGGGCGCGGCGGGCGGCGTCGAGTTCGGCTTGCAGTAGGGCGATGCGTTCCTCGTGCTGCTGGCGGGCGGCGGCCATCACGGCGCTGATCGCTGTTTCGACTTGGTCGGGGAGTTCCTTGGCTATTTTGTGGATCGCTGCCGCTGGGATCGGCATTGAGCGCACGCTTCGCTTCTTGCCGACCACCACGTCCACTGTCCAGTCGCCGCGGGGCGTTGAGTGGAGGGTTACCGTCACTTCCGAGGGCGGCATCGCGCGGCGGCGGGGCGCTGACTTCTTCTCAGCCGAAGCCGGAGCCGAAGCCGACGACGGAGACGAGGCCCGAGACGAAGACGAGGACGAAGCCGGGGCGGGTTGGTAGATCTCTTCCTCAACGACAGCAGGCGCAGGTGCCGGCTTCTTCGGCGCCGCTGGGCGCTGCTTCGGGCGGTTGAGGGTCAGTTCCGCTTTCGAGAACGACAGCGTGTCCTTCGATCCCGTTGGCTTCACTTCGATGAAGTCGCCCTCTTCGGGTGACGCGAAGGACACCACTTTCCCCGACTTCCCCGCATCCACGCCTACTGCGCGTCCGGTGAACCACACTGTCGGGGGCTTGCCGGCTTTCAGTGCGTCGCGCAGCTGGGTGATGTCGCTGTCGGAGAGCATGCTCCTTACTCTGCACCACCGCGCAACCGGTACTCGCAGCCGTATTCGACCGCGTAGTGCAGGTCGTAGTGGTGCACGATCTTCGGCCCGCCGTGCAGGTGCACGTGCGTCACCGTTTCCTTCAGGGTCGCGGGCAACTCCGACAATGTGTCCACGCGTCCGTCAAGCGGTCCGCCGACGTACCGCACGACGTAGTCCTGCGACATCGGCTCTCCCTCCACCTTGTGCACTCGATCCATCGTACTAAGGACGATGATGTACGCATGGATCCCGCGAAGGCACTCCGTCTGATCGGCTTCTACCTCGAGCGCAACGGTGAGCCCACCTACAAGGTGCAGGCGTTCCGCAAAGCCGCGGCCGTTGTGGACGAACTGCCCGCCGAGGAAGTCCAAGCGCGGGCCAAACGCGGCACTCTCACCCAACTGCCGGGCATCGGCAAATCCACCGCCGGTGTCATCGCTGACGCCGTCGCCGGCCGTGAGCCCGACTACCTCAGCAAGCTCATTGCCGAGGCGACGTTGCCGGTCACCGGCGGGCAGGAGTTGCGGGCCGCGTTGAAGGGTGACTGCCATGTGCATTCCGACTGGTCTGACGGCGGCAGCACGATCCGGGAGATGGCTGAGGTCGCGATCGAACTCGGGCACGAGTGGATGGCGCTGACCGACCACTCCCCGCGCCTCACTGTCGCCAACGGACTGTCCGCGCAACGGCTGCGCAAACAGCTCGATGTCGTCGCCGAGCTCAACGAGGAGCTCAAGCCTTTCCGCATCCTGACCGGCATCGAGGTCGACATCCTGCTCGACGGCGCGCTCGATCAGGAAGAGGAACTGTTGGCACGGCTGGACATCGTCGTCGCCAGCGTGCATTCCGAGCTACGCATGCCGTCGCCGCAGATGACCAAACGCATGATCAAGGCCGTGAGCAATCCGCACACCACCATCCTGGGCCACTGCACCGGGCGGATGCGTACCGCCAAACGCAATCGGCCGGAATCGACCTTTGACGCCAAGGCTGTTTTCGAGGCGTGCCGCGACAACGGCGTCGCTGTGGAGATCAACTCACGGCCCGAGCGGCTTGATCCGCCGTTGCGCCTGTTGAAATTGGCCGTCGAGATCGGCTGCGAGTTCGCCATCGACACCGACGCGCACGCACCCGGCCAGCTCGATTGGTTGTCGACAGGATGCGAACGGGCCGAGAAGTGCGGTGTTCCCGTTGAGCGAGTCATCAACGCGCGGGCCAATCCGGTTGGCTAATACGGCAATTGGCCGTACCGGCGGTGAACACCGCACCGCTAGCCTCGGTGTGCTTTTCGCCACCGACTGGAGGATTGCTTGATGACGGCCCAGCCCGGATTGGTTTTCGGTGTCGACCCTGCCCACTACGACCAGCATCGACCGGCTGTACCGGAACTCGCCGCAGAATGGTTGTTACCGCAGGACAGCAATGTCGTCGTTGATGTCGGCGCCGGCACCGGCCATCTGACCAGGATATTGCTCGGCCGAGCCACGAAGGTGATCGCGGTCGACCCGGATGAGCAGATGTGTGCGTGGTTACGGGAAAGGTTTCCCGACGCTACCGTGCATCTTGGCAGCTCCGAGCATTTGCCGGTTTCCACCGCGGCCGCGGACGCGGTGCTGACGAGCAACGCATGGCATTGGTTCGACCCCGCCAAAGCGGGCGCGGAAGCGGCACGCTGCCTGAAACCAGGTGGTGTTCTGGGTGTTTCCTGGCACGACCGCGGCCACAGCGACATGTGGCTGGACGAAGTGCAGGACGTGATCCTGTCCGCGCACAACCCGTCCCGCCCCATACATCAGCTGAAACTGCCGGAGGATTTGCCTTTCTCGCCCGTTGAGAAACACGTCATCGGCTACGAACGGGAGATGACACCGCAGGAGATCTGCGCGATGCACAGCACCTACAGCGCGATCATCTCGCTCGGCGACGACGACCGTGCTGCCTTGCTGGGCAAGCTCTACGACCACCTGACCGGCCTGGCCGAGGATCGTGGCACGCCAACGCTCGGCGTCCCGTTCGTCGCCACTCTCTACCGCACGCACCGCCTGTCCT
Organism: Kibdelosporangium aridum; assembly: GCF_900176515.1. Taxonomy (GTDB): domain Bacteria; phylum Actinomycetota; class Actinomycetes; order Mycobacteriales; family Pseudonocardiaceae; genus Kibdelosporangium; species Kibdelosporangium aridum. The sequence goes on along the minus strand of NZ_FWXV01000009.1, from coordinate 412,119 downwards.
GACCAGAAATGCCGGGGAGAGGCGCGATCTCCCCGGCCCGCATCGCTATTTCTGGTCGATCACCATCGTGCGCATGTCGATCCGCTGCTCCGGTTTGAGCTCGCCGGTCTCCACCATCAGGTCGACGACGCGCTGGAACCGGGTGGCGTCCGTGCTGGACGGGAAAGTCGGTAACGTCATCAGCGAGGCCACATTCGGCGGCACGCCAACGTATTTCGTCACCACGCCCTCGACAACACTGCGCTGCTGCGCGTCGGCGATGCCCTTGGCCATGGCGCGCTGGAACGCCGCGACAGTCTTCGGGTTCTCCTCGACGAACTTCTTCGACGCGATCCACCCGGACGTCGGGAAGTTCGCCGTGGACCCGCTGAACGGCGACAGGAGTTTGGTCACGCCCTCGTTCTGCAACGTCTGCGTCAGGAACGGCTCGTTCATGATCGCCGCCTGCACGTTGTCGTTCTTGAGCGCGTTGGGCATGTCCGCGAACGGCATCGAGATGTACTGCTCCTTGGTGATCTCGACACCGTTGATCTTCAGCTGGGTGCGCAGCGCGAGTTCGCCGATCCCGCCCTGCGAGCTGACCGCGATCTTCTTGCCCGCCAGATCCGCGATGGACTTGATCGGGCCGTCCTTCTTGACCACCAGCAGGAAGAGGTTCTCGGTTGTCGTGATCGCGTCCGTGACCACCTTCAACTCGGCCACTTTCTTGGCCACCGGCATGATCGCCGGCGGATAACTGCTCAGTCCGATGTCGATGGTGCCGCCGATGACGTTGTCGATGTTGACCGAGCCTTTTCCACCCATGCTCAGCTCGACGTTCAGGCCTTCGGCCCTGAAATGCCCGTTGTCGATGGCGAGGTGGATCGGCGCGGCGTCGATGATCTTGAGTTCGGCGACCTTGACAGTGGTTTTCTCCAGGCCGCCACCCGTCGTACCCTGCGACGATTCAGCGGTTTCGCCGAGCGCACCGCAGCCCCCAGTCGCCGCCGCCAAGGCCATTGCCATGCCAGCAACGGCAAGTCGTTTCCGACGCATGTGAAGTTGTCCTCTCAATGGGTCATCAGCGCAGCACGGCATCGTTCAAGTAGCGCCGAAGAGTAGCGGCACACGTTTGCATTGAAAGCCGCCAAATGCAGTACCCACAATTTTCAAGTAATCACACAATCCACAATATAAAGTGCGACGGTATATAACATTTCTTATTGTTTGCGGCGACAATTGTTGCCGTTGGGTCAACGATCGCGGCCGCCGGGACGGGTCTCGAGTTGCCGATGCCGGACCCAGCGCGCACGCTCAGGCCATGGATGATTTGGCGAAGTGCGACGTCTGCGGCAACGAGTACTGGATGGCGTTCGAGGTCCGGACCGTCAGCGGCGACGTCTACACGTTCGACAGCTTCGAGTGCGCGATCCAGAAGCTGGCGCCGCGGTGCGAACACTGCGAATGCCGGATCCTCGGACACGGCGTGGAAGTGGAGGGCCGGTTCTTCTGCTGCGCGCACTGTGCACGGCAAGGGGCGAGCGGCCTCGGCACGCAAATTCGGGACACGGTCGGCGCCCTACCCGGGTGACCGCAGCCCGCTAAGGCGCGCGCGGTTCGGTTTCCGCAGGGTCAGTCGGTGTCCGGGCGGGCCCGCGACGGCTGCACGCGCTTCGGCTCCCCCGGCATCTTCGGATAGTCCGGCGGATACGGCATCTCCCCGCGCGAATCACTCGCGTACAACTCGAGCAACGACTCGATGCCGAACACCGCCGAATCGATGTCCGCGTGCGCATCGCCCTGCGAGGCAAGCAAATCCGGCACAGTGAAGATATCGAAGTCATCGGGATCCACATCGGACAGTTGGTCCCATGTCAGCGGCATCGAGACGGTCGCACGGGGCGTGCCACGCACCGACCACGCCGAGGCGATCGTCCGGTCCCTGGCCGCCTGGTTGAAGTCGAGGAACACGCGCTCGCCGCGTTCCTCCTTCCACCACGCGGTCGTTGCCAGCGAAGGGATCCGGCGTTCGACCTCACGGGCCAGGCCGATCACGGCGTGCCGCACGTCGATGAAGTCCCACGAAGGCCGGATCCGGACCAGCACGTGGATGCCGCGTCCGCCCGAAGTCTTCGGGTAGCCGGTCAACCCGTTGTCCGCCAACACTTCCCGCAGTACTCCGGCGACCTTCACCGCGTCGGAGAAGTCCGTGCCCGGCTGCGGGTCCAAGTCGACGCGCAACTCGTCGGGATGGTCCACATCGGGGCGTCGCACCGGCCACGGGTGGAAATCGAACGTGCCGAGGTTCGACGCCCACGGGATCACCGCGATCTCGGTCGGGCACACCTCGTCGGCCGCCCGGCCGGACGGGAACTTGATCGTCGCGGTCTCCACCCAGGAAGGCGCGCCCTTGGGTACGCGCTTCTGGTAGAACGCCTCCCCGGTCACGCCGTCGACGTAGCGTTTCAGGGTTGTCGGCCTGTCCCGCAACACTTTCAGCAACGGCTCGGCCACCGAGACGTAGTACTCGACCACCTGGCGCTTGGTGATCCCGCGCTCCGGGAAATACACCCTGTCCGGATTGGACACGCGCACGGTCCGTTCGCCGACTGTCAGCTCGATCGCCTTCGACGCCATGCGGCAACCCTAGGCGTAAAACACCTCGCGTGCGCCCGGTACTTTTAGAGGACCTATCCGCGAGATGAGGACTACCGGTGAAGATGGACAACAGCCCCGCCAGGGGCACTCGTGACCTGCTGCCCGCGACAGTCGCCGTGCGCGACCATGTCCTGGCCCGGATCACCGAGGTCTACCACCGGTACGGCTACCAGCGCATCGAGACCCCAGCCATCGAGAACATCGAGCGGCTGACCGGCGGGCAGGGCGGCGAGAACGAGAAGCTGATCTACAAGATCCTCCGCCGTGGCCTGACCGAGCTGCCGGACAGCCTCGACGAGCTGGCCGACCTCGGGCTGCGGTTTGACCTCACGGTTCCGCTGACGCGCTTCTACGGCAACAACCACGCCGCCCTGCCGGTTCCCTTCCGTTCCTTCCAGTTCGGCCCGGTGTGGCGCGCCGAGAAGCCGCAGAAGGACCGCTACCGCCAGTTCAACCAGTGCGACATCGACCTGATCGGCGAGGAGTCCGTGCTCGCCGAGGCCGAGCTGATCGAAGCCACGACCGACGCTCTCGCGGCCGCGGGCCTGCCTGGCACGACCGTCCGCCTGTCCGACCGCCGGTTCCTCTCCGCGTTGGCCGAGGGCGCCGGGGTTGCCCCGGAGGCACAGGGATCCTTCTTCATCACGCTGGACAAGCTGGACAAGATCGGTTGGGACGGGGTGCGCAAGGAGCTCACCGAGCGCGCCGGGTTCACCGCTGCCCAGGTCGACGGCGTGCAGACGGCGATAACCGCGTTGCAGGGCCTCGATCCGGCCAAGCTGACCGACCAGCTGACCGACGCCGTGCCTAACCTGGCGGAGAACGTCGCCGAGGATCTCGTGACGACCACGACGGCGCTTGCCGAACTGGCCACAACCCGTGAGCTGGGTTGGGAGTTCGACCCGACTCTGGTGCGCGGCATGGGGTACTACACCGGGCAGATCTTCGAGATCAGCCACCCGGGCACGAGCGCGTCGGTGGCCGGCGGCGGCCGCTACGACAAGCTGATCGGCCGGTCACTCGGCAAGGACGTCCCCGCCTGTGGGTTCTCTATCGGTTTCGAGCGGATCGTGAACCTGCTCGACAACGCTCCGCGTACGGACGCTGTCGCTGTGCTGCACGAAGCCGATGTCACCCCGGCGGAGGTACTGGCCGTGGCGCGGCGGCTGCGCGCCGAGGGCCGCCAGGTCACAACGATCAAGCGGCGCGGCAAGTTCGGCACGCAGCTGGGCAGGTTGGAGGAATGGGGATACACCTCTTTCGTCCACGTCCGTTCCGGCGATGTGGCTGACGAGCGCGGTTTGGGGAGCCGGGAATCAAGCTGACCGGCTACGGTGTTGATATGGCAGTGAACGCGTCCCCTGATGAGCCCGCGTCACAGCGGTTTCGCGAGGACCTTGAAGGCCTTGATCCTCATGACCCTGAGGTGAAGGCGTTCGCGGCCCATCTCGAACGGATCGAGACCAGCCGGTCGGGGTACACCGTCGAGGGATACCTCGGCGGGATCTCGGACTTCGCGGACTCGGCGAACCGCCTCGGTGGCCACTACCGGATGCTTGCCCTGCTGTTCATCGGGTTGATCCTGATCGGGGTGGGTGTCGCGGTGTGGGACTCACTGGTGTTCATCCTGACCAGCTTCGGAGGCTAGGTGTCCATGAAGCCCGTTACCGGTGTCACTCCGCGCGTGGTCAAATCCGACCAGGAGTGGCGGGAGCAGCTGACCGCCGAGGAGTACGCGGTACTCCGCAAGGCGGGTACCGAGCGTGCCTTCACCGGTGAATACACCGACACGAAGACTGTCGGTGTGTACGCGTGCCGGGCGTGCGGTGCGGAACTGTTCCGCAGTTCGACGAAATTCGACTCGCATTGCGGGTGGCCGTCGTTCTTCTCACCGCTTGCCGGTGACGCTGTTATTCTCCGCGAGGACGCGTCATTGGGCATGGTCCGCGTCGAAGTGCTGTGTGCGACGTGCCACAGCCACCTTGGCCACGTGTTCGAGGGTGAGGGCTACCCGACCCCGACTGACCAGCGCTACTGCATCAACAGCATCTCGCTGACGTTGCGGCCGGACGACGGCCCGGACCAGCAATCCTAAGTTACCCCCAACACAACCCTAAATCTTAGTCAAGGTGTCTTGCCGGGTGCCCCCGGTACGAAGAAAGTGGTGTCTCCACTTGATTTCCGGCTCTCCTAGGAGAGAGGGGGAAGATCATGGAAGACACTTGGGGAATACCCGAGCCGACGTTCATCGGTATTTATCTGCTCGGGTTTTCGATCGCTTTGCTGTTCGCGTTCGCTGTTCGCATTCTCACTCGTTCGGGTGCGGCCACCACAACCGCACCCATTCAGGCACTGTCGGCACAGGAGCTGGCATGCCTGACCGGGGGTCCGCGGCGAGTGGTTGAGGCCGCGGTCGCGCAGCTGGTCGACACCGGCCAGCTGCGCGCTTCCCGGGACGGTTATCTGCAGCTGGTGGGCAGGTCCGGGGGTGGCGACCCGGTCGAGCGCACGGTCGTCGCCGACGTGAGCAGGCACGGACGCAGGTCGATCTCGATCCTCACGCGCAGGCTGGCGGAGTCCGACGCCGTCGAGGAAGTGGTCGCTCGCCTTGTGGGCGCGGGATATCTGGTGGACGACGAGCTGGCCAAGCGCCGCAAGGTGATCAGCTTGGTCCCGGTGGTCGTCGTGTTCTCGGTCGGAGTCGTGCGGTGGCTTGAGGGGGCCGCCGGCGACAGGCCTGTCGGGTGGTTGACGGTGTTGCTGATCTGCAGCGGGGTGATCGGTTACGCCATGTACCGGCAGGCGATCTGCCCGAGGACGTTCGAGGGGGCGAATGCGGTCGGGCGTGCCTCGGTGACCGCACCTGCCGAGCTGGTGGCGGCAGGTGGGTTCACCAGGCACCCCGACCGGATGATCCGGGACGCACTGACGGGCCGGAGGGGTGTCACATCCGGGGGGATGAGCGGTTGCGTGCCCATCAGCTGCGGCACGGAAGGCAACTGCAAGGGGTAGCAGGGGGAGGTGGGTAGGCCCGGGGACACGCGTCCCCGGGCCTACCCGTACACACAAGAGGGGAGAGGGTCATGGAAAACCCTTGGGGCCTGTCCGGTCCGGAATTCCTGTGGCTGTACATCGGTGGCCTGCTGGTCGCGGGAGTCGTGACTGTGCTGCTGCGCAGGCGGATCCGCTCGGCGTCCACCCAGCGATCGCACGAGCCGCTGACGGTCGACGAGACCGCCTTCCTGTCGGGCGGCTGGGTCCGCGTCGTCGAGTCGGCGCTGGCGAACCTGGTGGAGCGCAACGTGATCCGCGTGCAGCGCAACGGGTTGCTGTATCCGGTCAGCGACACCACGGCCAGGCCGGAGTCGGTGCTGGAGGAGCGGTTGGTCAACCGGATCACCAAGCGGCAGGGACGGCCGCTGCACTACCACCTGGCGTCCATGACCAACCTGCCCGAGTACGAGGCCATCAGCACGTCCCTCGCGGACAAAGGCCTGTACTACTACGGCAGCAGCCGCCGCCAAGTTTTCGTCGCCGCGCTGCCGTTGGTCGCGCTCCTGGTGATCGGCATCGCGCGGTGGATCAACGGCATCAACCTCGGCTTCCCGGTGGGTTACCTGACCGGATTGCTGATCCTGACCGTCATCGCGACTCTGTTCGCGATGCGGGAGATCAAGGCCGGTCCGACCCGCGCGGGCAGGCAGGCCCTCGATGAGCGGGGCAACGCGGTCGAAGCGGCAGCGACCGCAGTGGCCAGGCACGGGATGCGGGGCTACCCGGACGTGACGATCTCCCGGCTTCTTCAAGAGCCGCGGCGGGTGCGGTCATCCCGCAGCCGCGGCTCGGCGTACGCCGGGACCAGCGTTGCGACGTACGGCTTCTTCGGCGGCGGTGGCGGCGATAGTTCCGGTGGCGGCGGAGGTAGCAGCTGCGGAGGAGGAGGCGGCGGTGGTTGTGGTGGCGGAGGCTCCTGAGTGACAGAGTTCTGGCTGCACTTGGGCGTGGTGGTGATCGCGACCATCGCGACACTGGTGCTACGAGCCCGGTTGAGGTCGGTCGACGTGCCGTTGGCCGGCCTCAGCCCGACCGTTGAGGACGTTGCCTTCCTCCAGGCGGGCTGGCAGCGGATGGTCGAGACCAGCATCGTGACCCTCTCGGAGCGCAAGGCGATCCGGATCGGCCGCGAGGGTGTGCTCAGTCTCGGCAGTCGCCGCAACGTCAAGCCACGCACGGAACTGGAACGGGTGATCCTCGGCAGGGTCGAGGCGGGCACTACAATCAACCGCCTGAAAGTCACGCTGCAGCACCATGATGCGATCAAACAGGCAGAGATGTCGTTGGCGCAGCGCGGATTGCTGCTCCGCCTCACGCCCATCCACCTGCTCAAGGCAGCGTCACCGTTGATCGTGGCCGCTGCGCTCGGCGTGGTCCTGTTCGACCCACTGCTGCTGGTCGTCACCTTCGTGGTGCTCATTGCCGCGTTGGTTCCGCAACGCTGGATGCCTTATGAGATAAAGCGGACCACAGCCGGGAGGTACGTGATCAAGACCACCGAAGGCACAGACGCGGCGACTCTGGTCGCGTTGGGCGGGCTCGCGAACTACCCTGGCCCTGTCGCCGCCAAGGCATTGCGAAGCAAGGTGATCGACAAGGACAGCCCTTGGTCCAGCGGCATCGGGTGCGGTTCGGGAGGGGTGTAGCGAATGGACGCTCTCGGAGTGGGCATCGGCTGGCGCTCGGAGATCGACATCACCGTGGAACGGCTGCCTGGCGTGGACTTCGTCGAGGTCGTCGCGGAGAACCTGAACCCGGACCGGCTACCGGAATCCGTTGTGCTGCTGAGGGAACGCGGTCTGCCAGTGCTGCCGCACGCGGTGTCGTTGTCCGTCGGTGGCGCACAACCCGTTGACATGAAACGGGTCGAGCACCTGGCCAGGCTCGCCGACGTGTTGGACGCGCCGGTCGCGAGCGACCACGTCTGCTTCGTACGGGCGGGCGGCTTGGACTCCGGGCACCTGATGCCGGTGCCGCGGACCAGAGAAGCGTTGGACGTGCTTGTCGCCAATGTGAAAACCGTGCAGGCGAACCTGGATGTGCCGTTCGCGCTGGAGAACATCGCGGCCTTGCTGGAGTGGCCGGACGTCGAGCTGACCGAGGCGCAGTTCCTCGGCGAGCTGACCGAGCGGACGGACTGCCTGTTGCTTGTGGACGTTGCGAACATGTATGCCAATGCCCGCAACCTGAACCAGGATCCAGTCAAGCTCCTCGACGAACTGCCACTGGAACGTGTGGCTTACGTGCATGTCGCGGGCGGCGAGGAACACAACGGCGTTTACCACGACACGCACACGCACCCAGTGCTGCCGGAGGTACTGGACCTGTTGGCGGAGTTGGTGAAACGCACCAAGCCGCCGGGCGTCCTGCTGGAGCGCGACGGTGACTACCCGTCCGACGCGGACCTTGCCGCCGAGCTGCAGGCGATCCGGGAACGGCTATGACACAGCCGCAACGAGACCGTCTCGCCGAGCAGCAAGCACAATTGCTGCATGCCTTGCTGGCAGAAGGCCCACCGCCACCGGGATTTGATCCGCGACGACTGGAAGTCGAAGCCAAGGCACTGCGGTCGAAACGGCGGCAGATCGTGGCGATGATCGAGCCGGACGTGTGCGCGGACCTCGAAGACAGATTTGTCCCGCTGTTCACCGAGTACGCCAAGGCGCATCCCCGCAAGGACGGTTCACGGATGCGCGATGACGCGTGGGCGTTCGTGGAATGGTTGCGGGCTGAAGGACATCTGCCGAAGGTGCGGTGGTGGCAGCGAAGGCGTGCAACGAAAAACCGGTGACGCACGTCCAAGAAACGTGAACCGGAATCTCACCGCCGCGCTCGCCCTTGCCTGCACCGTCCTGACCGGATGCGGGTCCACGCTGCAGGGCGCCGGCGTGCCGTGCAGCGGTGCGGCGATCCGGAAGGGCATCTCGCTGGACATCGACCCGGCCTACGCGCCGAAGGTCGGCTCGGCCCGGCTGACCGCATGCTGGAACGGTTCGTGCCAGGACAAAGACCTTGAGCTGTACCCGTCGACCGCTGCCAGCGCGCTGCCGTGCACGCCAACCGGCCCGGACACCGCGTGCGGTGCGCGAATGGAACCGACCGGTGGCAAGAACTCCTTTGCCGACCTGCCGGAACTGCCCGCCGGACCGGTCGAGGTCACGCTGCGGTTGATCGATCCAGCCCGTGCCGAGATCGGCGCGCCACGGCTGACGGTCAGCCCGAAAGTCCGCTATCCGTCTGGTCCGGACTGCGGAGGCGGCACACCGCAAGGTGGCGTACTGGTGTCCCCCGATGGGACGGTCAGCGAACGTCCGTAAACACCCGGTGATCTCTCGCTGGGGAAATTTACTTTCGAGATTGTCCTGTCGAGGACTTGTCACCCCATGGTGGTCCCGATAGCTTGCGGTGACCACTGACAGTGGTTCATCGACTCCATACCGTCGATGTCTGGGGCGTGCGCAGAAAACCGATCGGGAGGTTTTTCAGGTGCATTCAGCCAAGAGACGAGCCGCTAGACGTATCTGCGTCGGGGCTCTCGTTCTGGGGGTGGCGCTCAGCACGGCACAAGTGGCCAGTGCGGCGCCGGTAGCTCAGCCCAACGGCCGGTCGGTCACACTTATCACGGGCGACCGAGTTGTCATGGTCGAGGACGCGTACAGCGTGCACGCCATCATTCCCGGCAAAGGCCGGGAGAAACTCGCATTCTCGACGTACAAACGCGACGGTCACCACTACGTCGTCCCGCAGGACGCTGTTTCCCTTATCGCGCAAGGGCGTGTGGACGAGCGCCTGTTCGACGTGACCCTGCTGTCCGAGTCGGACTACCGCGACGGCGAACGGAACAACACCCTGCCGTTGATCGTGAGCCACGCGCCGGGCGCGAGCATCGCGGGTGCCACCACAACGGCGAACCTGGCCGCGATCAACGCATCCGCGGTCACGGCGACCAAGGGCGGCGCCGCGTGGCAGTCGCTGACCGGCGCGACCGTGAAGAAGGTCTGGCTCGACGGCAAGCGCAAAGCCTCGCTGGACCGCAGCACCGCGCAGATCGGCGCCCCTGCCGCTTGGGACGCTGGGTTCACCGGCGAGGGCGTGAAGGTCGCCGTGCTGGACACCGGCGTCGATCAGACGCACCCAGACCTGGCGACGCGCGAGGTCGCCGAGAAGAACTTCAGCGACTCCCCCGACGCCGTCGACCGCTACGGGCACGGTACGCACGTCGCGTCGACAATCGCGGGCACTGGCGCCAAGGCGAACGGCAAGTACAAGGGTGTCGCGTACGGCGCCAACATCATTGACGGCAAGGTACTCGCCGACGGCGGCTACGGCTACGACTCCTGGATCATCGGCGGCATGCAGTGGGCGGTCGAACAGGGCGCCAAGGTCGTCAACCTGAGCCTCGGCGGCGGAGACACACCGGACATCGACCCGCTCGAAGAAGCCGTGAACACGTTGTCGGCCAAGCACGGCACGCTGTTCGTCATCGCCGCGGGCAACAGCGGTCCCAGGGAGGAGACAGTTGGCTCGCCAGGTAGCGCGGACGCCGCGCTGACCGTCGGCGCTGTCGACCGCGACGAGACCCTGGCCCCGTTCTCCAGCCGTGGCCCGCGTATCGGTGACGCGGCGATCAAGCCGGACGTCACCGCACCCGGCGTCAACATCGCGGCGGCGAAGGCCGCCAACGGTCAGATGGGCACGCCAGTCGCCGACGGTTACGTCGCCGCGTCCGGCACATCCATGGCCACGCCGCACGTCGCCGGTGCCGCAGCCCTGCTCGCGCAGGTGCACCCGGACTGGTCCGGCGAGCAGATCAAGGCGACGCTGACCGCGTCCGCGAAGCCGAACGGCAAGCTCAACGCGTTCCAGCAGGGATCCGGCCGGATCGACGTGGCCAAGGCGGTCACGCAGGCCGTGACGACCACGCCGACCAGCATCAGCCTCGGCACGCAACTGTGGCCGCACGACGACGACCAGCCCGTCAACAAGGGCCTGACCTACCGCAACACAGGCAAGACGGACGTCACGTTCGACGTCACGGTCAACGCGCTCGGCCCGGACGGCAAAGCCGCGCCAGCCGGTCTGCTGACCGCCTCCCCCGCCAAGGTGACCGTGCCCGCCGGTGGCGAGGCCACGGTGACCATCACCGGCAACACCAAGCTCGAAGCGCTGGACGGCATCTACTCCGGAACGCTGACCGCGACCGCGGGTGACCTCACGGTCAACACGCCGGTGGCGATCAACCGCGAGCCGGAGAGCTACACGCTGACCATCAACCACATCGGACTGGACGGCGCGCCCGCGACGGGCTACCGCACCGCACTGTTCGGCTTGGACTCCGGGAAGTACACCTCGGCGTTCGATCCGGACGGCAGCCCGTCACTGCGTTTGCCCAAGGGCAGCTACGCGGTCGACAGTTCGCTGGTCGGCCAGCAGGCCATCAACTGGCTGGCGTTCCCGGCGTTCACGCTGACCGAGGACACCACGATCGACCTGGACTTCCGGCGTACCAAGCCGACCAAGGTGACACCGGTGGATCCGGCGTCGCTGATGCGGCTCGCCGACGTGACGTACCAACGGATCGCGGGCAAGACCAGCTTCGGCTTCGGCTGGGTGCTCTTCGGCGGAGACCTGAGCACGCTGCACACCGCGCACGTCGGTCCCGAACTCTCCCCGCAGGAACTGCTGACCCAGATCAACACCCAGTGGGACACGCCAGCTGGTGACTACTACGGGTTGGCCTTCTACCAACACGGTTCCATGCCGACCGGCTTCACCAAGGCGGTGAAGAAGGAGACTCTCGCGCACGTGCACGGCACCTTCGGGGCGACCGTGCCGGGCAAGTCGGGCCTGCGGTACGCGTTCCCGTACCCGAAGTTCGGTACTGGCCCAGGCGCTTGGGCGGTCTTGCTGCCGGTGAAACTGCCTGGGGAACGCAACGAGTACTACACGACCGAGGATGCGGCCTGGAGCCCCGGTCTGTACCAGCTGAGTGCGGACGGCCGGACCCTTGAGGCACAGCTGGCCAGCCCGGTGAAGGTGTTCCAGGGCGGGAGGACGTACGAGGAGTCGTACAACCGTGGCGTGTTCGCCCCGGTGATGCCGCAGACGCGGTTCCCGAACCAGTACGTCACCCGCACGGAGAACAAGATCTCGGTCAACATCCCGCTGTTCGGTGACGCCTCCGGCAACGCCGGTTCGTCCCTTGTGGACAAGGGGTCGACCGTGCTTTACCGCGACGGCAAAAAGATCGGCGAGTCGCCGAACCCGGCGTACGGCCAGTTCGACGTCCCCGCCGACACGGGCACGTACACACTGACCGCTGAGGCGATCCGCAGTGGCGTCTCGGACGTGTCCACGACGGTCCGCGGTGCGTGGACCTTCCGGTCCGGCCCGGCGGGTGCGGACCCGGTCCGGCTGCCGTTGTCCACCGTGCGGTACACGCCCGCGTTGGACGCGACGAACTCCGCCCCGGCGGGTGAGTCGTTCATCGTGCCGGTGTCCGTGCAGGCGCAGAACAGCGGACAGGGCACGGTGCCCAAGTCGCTGACTGTCGAGGCGTCGTTCGACGGCGGCCAGACGTGGACTGCGGCGACAGTCGTGGCGAACGTGTTCGCCATCGTCCAGCACCCGAACGACGCCACCTCGGTGTCGTTGCGGGCCAAGGCGACCGACCGGGCAGGCAACACCGTCGAGCAGACGATCATCAACGCGTACAAGCTCAACTGACCTGTTCACCCGCGGAGCGGCTTCGGGCCTGCCCCCACACCCGGGGCCGCTCCGCCCCCTTCTTCCGATCTACGTCAACTGACCGATGTCTCTCGTTCATATTCGAGACATCATGCATTCATGCACCGCGACCTCGGCGAACACGACCGCTGGAACCTCGCCGTACGAGCAGGAAGCAGGATCCAGTGGCTCGGCCGGAACCACCGCGAGGATCCCGCGAAAGCTCCGCGTGGCGCGGACCGGGGTGCAGTCGTTACTCGCGTTCCCGCTGACGGTGGCCTTCACCCCGAGATTCTCCAGCCTCACCGGCTTGCCGCGCGACGTCCACGTCGCTGCCCGGCAGCCAGCGCGGCGCCGAAGGCCCCGGCAGCCTTTCACCAGGCGGTGTTCCAGCGCCGGGTGAAAGATCACCTTGCCCGATATTCCACCAGATTCGCGCTGTCCGGGCTTGGCCAGCTGATGCTGGCGTTGACGTCGGCACTGCTGCTGCTCGTGACCGTCGTGCTCGGCTTGCACGTCGGCTCATGGCTGGCAGGCGGCGCGTTGGCGTGGTTCGTGTTCGTTTGGTACCTGCTGCCGTTGCGGAGCAGGGTACGAACCCGCCGATGAGGAAAGTCGCGGATCCGGGGCGGGTGCCAGCCTGAGCCCCTCGCTTCGAACATCTCGACATGGAAACCCCCGACGCTACGACGAGGTGTTCCCAGTGACTTCGGGGTGGCACCCGCATCCGGATCCACGGCCCAAGGTTCTCACCCACGCCTCGCCCTGCTCGCGGCCGCGAGCAGGGCTTCTTCGCGTTCCGCCGCGTCCTCGGCTTTGTCCGGCTGTCGCGGTTTCCGATCTACGTCAGTCGACCGATGTCTCCCGTTCACCTTCGGGACATCGTGTATTCATGCAACCCCGACACAGCATCCAAGACATCGAGCACGAACGCTGGAACTTCGCCATGCGCGGCGAGAGCCGGATCCAGCGGCTCGACCGCAACTACGGCGAGATCCTGCAAGAGCTGCGTGTTGCCCAGACTGGGGTGCAGTTACTGCTGGCGTTCCTGCTGACCGTTGCCTTCACGCCCCGGTTCGCCAGCTTCACGGACTTCCAGCGCGATATCTACGTCGCCAGCCTGGTGCTCGGCGCGGCGTCCAACGCGCTGTTGATCGCGCCTGCGGCCTTCCACCGCGTGGTGTTCCGGCAACGGCTGAAAGAACAGCTGGTCCGGTATTCCAACAGGTTCGCGCTGTGCGGGCTCGGCCTGCTGATGCTGGCGCTGACCTCGGCTCTGTTGCTCATCTTGACCGTCGTGCTCGGCATGCATGCGGGTTCGTGGCTGGCCGGCGGCGCCTTGGCGTGGTTCGTGTTCTTCTGGTACGTGCTTCCTTTGTGGCACCGGGTGCGTTCCCGCCGGTAGAACACTGACCGCAGCCCGGATCCGGGCGCGGGTTTCAGCCCCCTGGTCGTGCCCCCGACGCTCTTGATCAGGTGAAATCCGCACCCGGATCCGTGGCCTACCGCATCGCGGACGCAGCAGTGGGCTTCAGCCTCAGCCCTTGACCGTCGCCAGCGAACACCGTGACGAACATCTGGTCCTCGCGTACCGGCAAACGCGGGTAGGTGTTCTGGGCGGCAAGAGGTTTGAAGCGCATGACCGGCTCCGCCACATCCACCGGCGTCGGCGAGATCACGGCGGTGTACTGCCCGCACGCCGACGCCGGTGGCAAATCACCGATGGGCTCAAGCAGCAGGACATCGTCCGAGTCGAGCATGGTCGCGTTCGCGGCGCGGCCGTGCGTCTTCCAGGCTTCACCCTGTTCGTAGAACGCGATCAGGGAGGCCTTGCGGCTGTCCATGTCGGGGAAACCTCTGAGCCACACGAACTTGTCGGGGTTGTCGAGGTCGTAGAACAGACCGATCAGCGTGATGCCGACGGCCTCCTGGGTGTCGATGAAGTGCCGCTCGAAGATGTCGACGAGCGTGTCACGGGCACCTGGCTTGAGGGTGTACTGCCTGAGTTCGACGATCATCCGTGCATCTTCGTGTGCCAGTCGGCGCCGGACGAGTAGCCGGTTTGCCGACATCCGCAAGTTTCCGGCCAACTCAGCCGGACGCGCGACGGCTGGCCTCCCGCGCGATGTCGGTCCGCGAGTTCACGCCAAGCTTGTTCAAGATGTGTGACACGTGCGTGCCCACAGTCCGCGGTGACAGGAACAACCGGGCCGCGATCTGCCTGTTGGTCAAGCCTTCCACCACGAGTGCGGCGATCTTCGACTCGGTCGGCGTGAGGCTTTCCCAGCCGTGCGTGGCTTTCTTGTGCGCGACCCTCGGCGCTCGCCGGATCCCGGCCGCCCGTTGCACCGCCGCCAGCCGCGCGATGTCCCACGCGGCAGCCAGGTCCTCGTAGACAGCGGTCGCTCTGGCGAAGGCGGCACGCGCGGAACTCGAGTCCCCGGTGGCGACAAAGGCCGTCGCGGCCGCCTCGAACGCCTTGGCCTTGAACAGCGGCCGCTCGGACTCCCCCGCGGCCGCGAGCAGCATCGTGGAGTCCTGGTCGACCAAGCCACGGCAGTACAACGCGGCCGCGTGCCAGCGCGGTGAAGAGTCCACAAGCGACTCGATGCGGGCGGTGGCAGTGGTCGCCGTGCCAAGGTCGCCGACCTGGACGGCCAGCCGGACCGCGTCCGGGAGCATGTCCTCGATCTCGGTCTTGTCCGCCAGCCCGTCGACCAGTTCGGCGAGGGCCGCCACGGGATCACCGGAGTACTCCGCGTCCAGGCTGCGGGCCAGGCAAAGCTGGGCGACCGCACGCAACCCGACCTGGTCGGCATAGGGCGCCGCAGTGGCGAGATGCCGCCGTGCGGTCTCCGGGTCGTCGCGGTGGAAGCAGATCGTGGCCGCGATGCCGTGGTCGCAGCAGACCACGCTCGGGTCCTTCACCTCGGCGGGCAGGGCGTCCACCTCGGCCAGCGCGTGGTCCCAGCCGCCGGTCTCCAGCAGCAGCTGGCCCATCGCGCTCTGTGCCTGGGTCAGCCTGACCAGACTGCCGGTGCGTTCGGCCTCCTGGCGCATCTGGCCGGCCACTTCGATGGCCTCGTCGTACCGGTCGAGATCGCCGAGCGTGACAGCCTGGTTGATCCGCACCAGCAGCCGCAGATCGGTCAGTTCCGGATCATCGCCCGCGACCACGAGAGCCCGTTCCAGGAAGGCAAGCGCTTCATCGCTCGCACCGCGCATCATCGACACGAGAACCAGCACGTGCAACGCCCACGCCGTCGCCCAGCGGTCGTCGGTCTGGTCCAACGCCTCGGTCGCGAGAGCTTCCGCTTCGTCGACTCGGCCGAGCCCTCTGTTCGCGCGGGCCGCCAGCACAAGCAACCTCGCCCGGTGCACCGACGGCAGACCGGGCGTCTGCAAGGCGGCCTGCAACGCCTCCAGTGCTTCCGCGGGCCGCCCGGCGAGTGACCGGCACTGGGTCATGATCCGATGCAGCTCGACCAGCCGATCCGGCGGAGGATCGTCGCTCAGCGCACGATCGGCGACGACGGCAGCCTCAGCGGGCTCTCCCATCCGGTACAGCGCGTCAGCCAACAACTCCGGACACGTGTTCGTACGCCGGAGCAGTTCAACAGCGACCTTCGGAGCGTGACCGACGAGCGCGGGCGCGGCCTTGTCCAGCCACCGAACCACCCACTGCTCATCGGTGACGGCGGCAGGCAGCATCTGCCTGGCGACGCGGTCGACCGGAGCACCGGCCTCGACCAATGCCTTCGCGGCGTCCCGGTGCCACGCGGCTCGCACAGCGACCGGAAGCTGTTCGTACAGGGCGATTCTGATCAGCGGATGCCGGAAGGCCAGCAAATCGCCCGCTTCGGTCAGGATCCCCGAGGCTCGTGCGTCCTCGATCGCGGGCACCAGCTGCGCGGTGGTCTGGCCGGATACCACCGCCAGGTCGCCGACAGAGAAGTCCGTGCCCAGCAAGGCCGCCACCCGTAGCACCTCGAGCACCTGCGCCGGCAGGAAACCGAGCCGCTCGGTGATCGCGGCCGACAACGACCGCGGTGTGCGTTCGACCGTTGTTTCAACCAACCCGGATTCGGTCGTGTACAAACGCCCGCCACGCTCCAGCGAGCCCACCAATTCCGTCAGGTACAACGGGTTTCCAGCCGCGCCCGCGGCCAGTCTGCGCAGCCTCTCACTGGGTGTGCCACCGGCCAGCTCAGTCAGCAGCGTCTCGATCTCGGTGTCCGCCAGGCGACTCAGGCGGATCCGGTCGGCCGCCGGAATGGTCCGGCGCAGCGAGATCAGTTCGGCACGCCGGGGCACCGGTCGCATGATCCCGATGAACAGCAACGGGATCTGCTGGACCAGCCGCGCCAACCTGCCGCACAGCGAGACGGTGTGCCGATCCGCCCACTGCAGATCGTCGACCACGAGGATGGCCGGACCATCCGTGCACAGTTCTTCCAACAGTGCCAACAAATGCTCAGCGATGGCAGTGGCGACGTCCATGCCATGGCCGATCGTGGTCTCACCGCGCAACAGCCGTGCGATGTCCTGCCGCCGGGCATCCGCTGCGCTGTGCACCCGCATGCCGTCCAGCAGCGGCATCAGCGGCAGGTCTTGGCCGAGCTCGTCACCCGAACCCCAGTGCACGGGAAAAGGTGTTGCCGCACAAGCGGTCCGGACCAGCATGGACTTGCCGATGCCCGGTTCACCCTCGACGAGCACCGCTTGACCGCGACCGGTGGACAGGGCACGCAGCCACCCGGAAAGCCGGGCCAGCTCCGCACCCCGGCCGACGAGTGCTCCTGGCCGCGACATGATCGGAATAATACTGGGTGAACACGATCTTAACAATGCTCATTAGCCAGCCTAAGAACAGTCATAGAATTGTTCGCACCGCTCAGCTCTGTTCACCTTTCCGGCGCGCAACCAATCGTTGGGCAATTATTTACTGCGCGCTCCACCGCCGATTACTGACGCACTGCCACTCTGTAGTCACTATTTCGTCCGATCTCCACAAGTCGGCGTGCGGAGGAATCATGCGGACACAAACTCGTATCGCGATGGTGCTGGCGGGTGCGGCAGCCGTCGCGGGACTGGCGATTTCCGGCGCGGCCACCGCCATCGCGGCACCGGGCCCCGACGGCATGGGCTATGACGTGGCCTGCGAAGACGGGATGGGCTACGACTGCGGTACCAGCACAGACGGCATGGGCTACGACTGATCGACCACGACTCAAGCGATAAAGCCCGAATGGTTTCACCACCATTCGGGCTTCGCGCTGCCCGGAACAGGCGAACCGTGCGCCCAATTCGGCTGCGCCCCAGGAAGCGAGCCGGGCATACGAATGTGAGTGAGCAGTCCAAATGGGCTGGGCGTTGTGGTCAGCAGATCGTCGACAATCAGCCGCTTGCCGTTCACTTCTGTTTTCCCGAGTTCATCGAGCCATAACCCGGTCCGGGCGAGCGCCACCTTCACCAGCCACGAGCCGCCGGTTTCCATCCGCCTGCGCAGCGCGGTCAGCACGCCATAAGCCGCCAGCCAGCCGGTGCCGTGATCAAGGAACTGCGCAGGCAACGGCACCGGCGGATCTCCGGCCGCGATCCCGCTGGCCAGCTGCGCCAGGCTGTCGAAGCCCCTGCGCGTTCGCCACGGCCCTTCCCAGCCCCACGCGGAGATCTCCACGACGACGATCCCCGGCCGCATCGCCGCCAGGTCCGCTGGGCCGAAGCCCTTGGCCGCCAACGAACCCGGCCGGAACGATTCGATGAACACGTCCGCGTCGGCACGCACCAAGGCGCGTAACGTGTCCGCTCCTTCGGCCGTACGCAGATCGATGAACGTCGACCGTTTGCCGAACTGGGTGTCGAGCAGGATCGGCCGCACCACGGGCAAATGCTCGGCGCCCACGTGCAACACGTCAGCCCCGTGCGCGGCCAACGTCCGGCCGCAGACCGGTCCGGCGATCACGTGCGTCATGTCCAGCACCCGCACGCCAGACAGCGGCCGGTCTGCTTTGGACAGTTGAATCGGCGGCGCGTCGCCGATCTGTTCGATCGACAGCAAAGGCAACCGCCGCAAGGCAATACCCTGCGGATGAGCCGCCCACTCCTCGCGGGAACGCTGCGCCGCGGCCGCGCCTCCGGCGGCCACAACGGCCTGCTCGACGTCAATCGCCTTGCGGGAGGCCACTCCGGCGGCGAAGTCAGTCCCCACGACTTGCATGGCCGCGTCGCGGTGATGCGGGTAGTTGCAGTGCAGCCGGACCCAGCCGTCCGCGGCCTTGTAGTTGCCCGTCAACGGGTCCTCGCCGCCGGCCGGTTCACCGTCCACCCGCAGGTATCGCTCGCTGCGGAAATGCGCGGCCGCGTGCCGCACATCCACGCTCACCGGCCCTGGATCTCCGCCACGTGCGGCGAAAAGGTCAGCCGCGGCCTGCGTCGTCGCGTGCACGCAAGCCGCAGCCGCTGAACCGACGCGGAATCGCCCAGGCAGCACCGGATCGTGCGCCGCCCACGGCGACGCGTCGATCCCTGTGCCGATCAAGGCAAGTTGGCGACGAGCTCGGCCGCGGGCAGCCGCGTACCGGTGTAGAAGGGGATCTCCTCACGCACATGCCGACGTGCGGTGCTGCCGCGCAGGTGGCGCATCAGGTCCAGGATCCGGTGCAGTTCGTCCGCCTCGAACGCCAGCATCCACTCGTAGTCGCCGAGGGCGAAGGACGCGACGGTGTTGGCGCGCACGTCCGGGTAGTCGCGGGCCATCTGGCCGTGCTCGGCCAGCATCTTGCGACGCTCCTCGTCCGGCAGCAGATACCACTCGTAGGACCGGACGAACGGGTACACGCAGACGTACTTGCGAGCCTCCTCACCGGCCAGGAACGCCGGGATGTGGCTCTTGTTGAACTCCGCGGGCCGGTGCAGCGCGACCTGGCTCCAGACCGGTGTGGACGCCCGGCCGAGCGCGGTGCGGCGCAGCCCGGTGTACGCGGCCTGCACCTGCTCGATCTCCTCGGCGTGCCACCAGATCATGTAGTCCGCGTCCGCCCGCAGGCCCGCCACGTCGTACACGCCACGAACCGTGACACCTTTGCCTTCGAGGGCGTCGAGGTAGTTCTGCGCCTCGGTGGCCGCCGGGCCGCGGTCGTCGGGCAGCTTGCCCGGTTCGATCCGGAACACCGACCACATCGTGTACCGGATCGTGTCGTTGAGTTCGGCGTAGTTCAGGCGAGCCATGCCTACATCGTGGCACGGGCGAGGGGTTGCCTGCGCAGCACGTACTCCACCAATGTGACCAGGACCTCCTTGGCGGATTCCCGGTCACGCGCGTCGCACATCGCGATCGGCACGTCCGGGCCGATGTCCAGCGCCTCGCGCACCTCGGACAGCTCGTAGCGGGCGGCCCCGTCGAAGCAGTTCACCGCGATCACGAACGGCACGTCGCGCTTCTCGAAGAAGTCGATCGACGGGAAGCACGTGTCCAGCCGCCGGGTGTCGGCGAGCACGACCGCGCCGAGCGCGCCGTAGGCCAGCTCGTCCCACATGAACCAGAACCGGCCCTGCCCCGGCGTGCCGAACAGGTACAGGATCGCCTGGTCGTTCAGCGTGATCCGGCCGAAGTCCAGCGCGACCGTCGTCGTCCGCTTGTTCTCGATCCCGACCAGGTCGTCGACGCCGATCCCCGCCTCGGTGAGCAGCTCCTCGGTCGACAGCGGGGCGATCTCGCTGACCGCGCCGACCATCGTGGTCTTCCCGGCACCGAACCCACCGGCGATCAGGATCTTGACCGCGCTGGGCATCTCCTCAGAGCCGTCGGACACCATCGAGCACCGCCTGCAGTAGTTTCATGTCTGGCACCCTGACATCGCGTGTGGGGTTGCGGGCTATTACTTCACGCTGCTCGATCAAGTCCGACACCAGGACCTTGACCACCACGATCGGCACGTTCATCCGAGCCGCGAGCTCGGCTATCGACAGCGGCTGGTGGCACAGTTCGAGGATCGCCACGTAGTCGGCGTCCAACGCGACCGTGTCGATGACATCCTTCGCCGCGACCACAAGCGTGATCATGTTCAGATCACGGTTCGCCGGCCGGGTCCGTCCACGCGTCATCGCATAGGGACGGACCAGCGGACCGGCCTCGTCGTCCACCCAGTTGTCGCGGCCGGCGGTCATGACGTCGGCACGCCGAGGTGCTCGACCCGCGGTGACGCGTTGAGCACCGAGCCGACCTGTTTGACCAGCAGGTTCATCTCGTAAGCGATCAGGCCGACATCGGCGTCCTCCTCGCCGAGCACCGCGAGGCACGTGCCCTGGCCCGCTGCGGTGACGAAAAGGAAGGCGTGTTCCATCTCCACGATGGTCTGCCGGACCTTGCCGCCGCCGAACTGCCTGCCGGTCCCGCGGGCCAGGCTCTGGAACGCCGACGCGACCGCCGAGAGGTGCTCACCGTCCTCTTTGGACAACGCGGCTGACCGGCCGACGAGCAGCCCGTCCGCGGACAGCACGACCGCGTGCCGCGCCCCGACCACCCGGCCGACCAGGTCTTCGAGCAGCCAGTCGAGGTCCGCCCCTGAGTTCGCCTTCTTCATTCAGTTCTCCCCTACTGATCCTCATCACGAGCGCGCCGGGTCTGGTACTGGAAAGCCGACATGATGCTGCGGATCTCCTCGGGCGACCGACCTCCTGCCGGGTCGTCGTCCTCCGGGCGCATCGGCGTCATCTCTCTGAGCTGCGGCGCCAGGCTGGCCTGTCTGCGGCGACGGGGCAACGCCGGCTTCTCCGGTGTGCCCGCGTCAGGTGCGGCGACCGGCATGATCCCTGGCGACGTCTGCCCGGTTGACATGTGCTGCACATCTTGCACACTCGGCTCGGGCTGTGCTGGTTCAACCATGTCTTCTTCTGGCCACGCTGGCTCGGGTTCCGCCCAGCCGCGCATCCAGTCGTGTTCCCCGGTCGCGACCTGGCCGGCTTCCTCCGCCTCGTTCTCAGCGGGGGTTTCCGCGGGCTGGAACAACGAAACCCGGAACGGCAGCACGTCGTCGACGTAGTCCGGATCCGGCGACGCGGCCCGGGCGGAGGGCACGGGCTCGAACGGCGAGGTGTCGTCCTGGTCGGCCTCGACGAGCAGAGTCGCCGGGATCAGCACGATCGCCCTGGTGCCGCCGTAGGAGGACGAGCGCAGCTCGACCTTGATGCCGTGCCTGGCCGCGAGCCGGGCGACCACGAACAGGCCGAGCCGCGGGTCGCCTTTCAGCGCCATCGCCTCGAAGTCCGGCGGGTCGGCCAGCACCAGGTTGTGCCGGTCGCGTTCGTCGTCGTCCATGCCAAGGCCGTTGTCCTCGACCTCGACCACGATGCCCTTGGCCGCCGGTTCACCGGACAGCCTGACCTGCGCCTGCGGCGGCGAGAACGACGTGGCGTTGTCCAGCAACTCCGCCAGCAGGTGCATGGTGTCCGCGACCGCCGAACCGACCAATGACACGCGTGGCACGCCTTGCAAGCGGATTCGCTTGTACTGCGTGGTTTCCGCGACCGCACCGCGCAGGATGTCAGCCAGCAGAACCGGTTTGCGCCACGCACGGCCGGGCTGCTGACCACCGAGGATGATCAGGTTCTCGGCGTTGCGCCGGGCGCGGGTGGCCAGGTGGTCCAGCGTGAACAGCGCGTCGAGCTGCTGCGGGTCCTCCTGCTCGCGCTCCAGCTTGTCGAGGATCTTCAGCTGCCGGTGCACCAGCGCCTGGCTGCGGTGGGCGATACCGAGGAAGACGTTGCGGACACCGGCACGGGCCTGTGACTCCTGCACGGCCGCCTCGACCGCGGTGGCGTGCGCGGCGTTGAACGCCCTGGCGACCTGACCGATCTCGTCCTTGCCGAAGTCCAGCAGCGGCAGTTCGTTGTGCACGTCGACCTGCTCGCCGGTGCGCAGCCGGGACACGATCGGCGGCAGCTTCTCCACGGCCAGGTCAAGCGTCTCGTACCGCAGCCTGGTCAGCCTGCGTGCGGTGGAGCGCATGATGCGCAGCGCGGCGATGATCACGATCAGGGCGACGAGCAACGCGATGGCGCTACCGATGATCGCCTGAGTCAGGCTGGCGCTGGACTTCTCGTCGGCCAGCCTGGCCGAGTCGGCGAATTGCCGGACGCCCAGCTGCTCCAGATCGGCGTAGACCTTTCCGGTGACGTCCCGCCACTCTTGATCACTCACCGGAGGCGCGGCGAGCTGTCCCTCGGTCCGGTTGCGGCCAGTGACCACAGTCCAGGGGCCTTGATTGATCAAGCCGTCCTCTGCGGCGGTCAGCCGTTTCCAGTCCTCGCCGGCGCGTATCTCCTGGTAGGCGGTCCGCACCTCTTCCGAACCGTTTTCTGTGGACAATTCGAGCTGCTGCCGATAAGCGCCCGATAGCCGGGTGAATTCGATGTGGTCGGATTGATTCAGTACACCGGTAGTAATTGCGCCGCCGACCACCGTGCCCGCTCGTGACATCAGGTCCGCCGCGCGGAACAGCGAAGTCACCTCGACACCACTGAACGCGGTCTGCTGATCGGGCACCGCACGGGCCATGGTCTCGAAAACCGTCATGCTGACGTCGGCGAGTTTGTTGTAAAAACCGTACAATTCCGGCCGGCCGATCGCCTTGGTGTCGGCCTTGCCGCGGATGTCGGCCAGTTCGTCGAGCGCCCTGGTGAAGTCGGCGTAGCGATCCCGCACCACCTGCGGCGAGTCCGGCAGCAGCGGCTCGACCAACGTGCGGACGTCGCGCACGGACACGTCGGTCTGGTTGCGTTTGTCGGCCAGCTCGGCTCCGGAACCTGACGCGGACAAGCTCTGCGCGCGTTCCGCCTGCACGGCGGCGAGCGCGCGGACCGCCTTCGGCATGGTCTCCTGCATCGCTTCGCTGACCGCGCGTAAGTAGATCGCGTCGTACAGCCGAGGCATGCTCACAGCCAGCCACATGACAACCAGAGCGACTGCGGAAAACACCACGACCGCGGTCAGTCGCGTCCGGATAGAGCCGTGGCCCTGGTGCCGGTCACCCAGAAATCTCACGATACTCCACCGGTGTCGAATACTTTTCAAATAATTCGCGACACCCGCAAGAGATCGACGCACGATACTCTTTTGTGAGTCACCTGATAAACGACCACAACGGTGCCGCACTGTAGCACAGGCGGTTAGTCACCCACTAGGCCACTCGGCGCACTAATTTCGCCCGATCGCGACGTCAGGTAAGCGCCAATCGCCGATGCCGCGGTGTTGGCCGAGTCGATCGTCGCGGGGATACCGACACCGCGCAAAGTCGCGCCCGCAACGGCGAGACCAGGCATTTTATTGACCGCGTCGATGATCGAGGCGACCGCGGCGGTGTGGGCTACTCCGTACTGCGGAAGGCCACCACCCCAACGGGTCACGATTCGCTCGACTGGCGCAATCTTGACTCCGGTGAGTTCCCACAGATCGGACACCACCGCGGCGACCAGCTGGTCGTCGTCCCGTTGCAGCGCCTCAGCTTCGCCGTACCGGCCGACTGACGCGCGCAACTGAACCGGTTCGCCGTCCGCACGCCCCCACTTCCGGCTGGTGAAAGTGAAAGCCTTGGCAGTGAAGGGAGTTCCGTCCGCGTGCCGCTCCCCCACCGCCAGCAGTACGCCCGTCGACTCCGGCAACACCGCGTCCGGTGGCAACGCCAGGCTCACGACCGCCATCGAGGCCACCTCGACCTGGCCGTACGCGGCAGATGCCGCTGGCACTTCATCTTCCAGGAGCTTGCGAGCGGCCGGTGCGGGCACCGCGAGGATGACCGCGTCGGCGTCCAGGAACTCCGGTGCCGCCGCGCTGCCGATTTCCAGCCGCCAGCCACGCGCGGTTCTCGTGAGTGCCCGGACCGGCAAGCCGAGGCGAATTCTCGCCGCCGCGCGCTTGGCCAACTCGTCGACCATCGACGCCATACCGCCGCGCAGCGCGCCAAACACCGGAGGCTGCGTGCCTTGTCGTGGCGGGCCAAGGACTTTGCCAACGGCTTCAGTCAACGTCTGTGCTTTGCCCACCAGGGGAGCCATCGTGGCGCGTAGTCCGAGCATGTCGGCGCGGCCCGCGTACACACCGCCCAGCAACGGCTCGACCAGGCGGTCCACCAGTTCGCGGCCGAACCGTTCACCGATCACCTGGCCCACCGAAACGTCCGGGGCATCAGGATCCGCCTCGACGTGCAACGGCGGCAGGTCGCGCTCACCCGCTACTTTCGCCACGCCATCAGGCGAAAGCACGTCCCTGACCTCGTCAGCGCTGACGGGCAGCCCCAGGAAGGTCCGCTTTGGCAAGGCGACCGTGCGCCCAGCAGCACGCACGGTCGCTGCCGACAGCACCGGATGTACGAGATTTTCCGTCAGGCCAAGCTCTTCGACGAGCCTGACCGCGGCGGGGTTGCGGGTGACAAACGCTTCCGCGCCCACGTCGACCGATCTGCCCGCGAGTTCCCGGGTCCGCAACTTGCCGCCGAGTTCCTTCGCGGACTCGATGATCGTGATCTCGGCGGCCGGGTGCAGCGTCCGCAGCCGGTAGGCGGCTGCCAGCCCGGCGATGCCGCCACCGACGACAACAACCTTCGCAGCCATCAGCGGATGCTGTGGACCAGCTCGACGACCCTGGTCAGCATGGTCGGGTCGGTGTCCGGCATGACGCCGTGCCCGAGGTTGAAGATGTGCCCGGCCGCGGCCTTGCCCTCCGCGACGATCCGCCGGACCTCGCGCTCGACGACGTCCCATCCCGCGAAAAGCACGGCAGGGTCGAGGTTTCCCTGCACGACGGGTTTTGGCGCGTCCGGCGCGGCGGCCTGAAGCCTGCGCACGGCCTCGTCAAGCGGCAGCCGCCAGTCCACGCCGACCACGTCCGCACCGGCCTCGCGCATCGCGGGCAGCAGTTCGGCCGTGCCGACACCGAAGTGGATCCGGGGCACACCGGCGAACGCCAGCCCGGCCAGCACCCGCTGGGAGTGCGGCAGCACGAACTCCCGGTAGTCCCTTTCGGACAGTGCGCCCGCCCAGGAGTCGAACAGCTGGATCGCGTCGACGCCCGCGTGCAACTGGGCCTTGAGGAACTCCAGCGTGTAGTCGGCGATCCGGCCGAGCAGCGCGTGCCACACGTCCGGCTCGGCCTTCATCAACGCCTTGGTGCGCTCGTGGTGCCTGCTCGGACCCCCTTCGATCAAGTAGGAGGCGAGCGTGAACGGCGCACCGGCGAAGCCGATCAGCGGCACGTCACCCAGTTCCCCGACCAGCACACCGACCGCCTCGGCGATCGGGTCGAGGTTCGCCGGGTCCAGCTCCGGCAACGCGGTCACGGCCTGCTCGTCGCGCACCGGCGAGGCCACCACCGGCCCGGTGCCCGGCACGATGTCCAAGTCGATCCCGGCGGCCTTGAGCGGCACCACGATGTCGCTGAAGAAGATCGCCGCGTCCACGCCGTGCCTGCGGATCGGCTGCATGGTGACCTCGACGACCATGTCCGGCGTGAAGCACGCCTGCAGCATCGGCGTGCCCTCGCGGAGCTTGCGGTACTCCGGCAACGAGCGGCCCGCTTGCCGCATGAACCACACCGGCGTCCGGGCCGGGTCCTGACCGCGAGCGGCGGCGAGCAGAGGAGCGTTGGCTAGGTCGCGACGGACCGACTGTGCAGACGAGGCTGTGGTCACCTCACCTATCGTTCCACACCGCCGAACGGGTCATTTCGGTTCTGACCGCGAGGACGCCGGTTCACCGTTCGGGGTCGCACGTCCGGACAAGGTCACGAACACTGATCAACTTCATCGACCCAACGTATGCGGTGTTGCTCGGCGCGCCATCCAGGCTCACCGACTCGGGTGGTCCTACAGTTACCTGTCGTGACTGCGTCCAAGGCTCCCGAAGCTCCCGAGGTCTTTCGCCAGGCCGTCGCGGCGCTGCGGTCGGTCCGGCCGCGACCCGAGGTCCAGTTGGAGGAGGTCCGGCCGCCGCAGCGGCTGGCGCCATGGGCCTTCGCGATCACAGCCGAGGTGAACGGACCGGCCGAGGTACTGGCCACCGGACGGCTCGTGCTGCTGCACGACCCCCAGGGCCAGGAAGCGTGGGACGGCGTGCTGCGAGTGGTCACCTACGTGCGTGCCGAACTGGACGCCGAACTGGCCTCCGACCCGCTGTTGCCCGCCGTGGGCTGGTCATGGCTGACCGACGCGCTCGAGGCGTCCGGCGCCAAGTTCGCCGCGCTGGGCGGGACCGTCACGGAGACCTCGTCCGCCCGCTTCGGTGACATCGCCGGCCCGGCCAGGACCGACGACCTGGAACTGCGCGCCTCATGGACGCCCCGCACGGCGGAGCTCCAGCCACACGGCGAGGCCTTCTGCGATCTGTTGGCCAGTGTGGTGGGGCTGCCGCCGGTCGGGGTGACCCTCTTCAAGCCCTAGTTCTCAGCCGCGTCCTCGGTCGCCCGGATCACCCGCAAGGTGTTGCGCCCGGCGAGCTTGGCGCAGTCCTGTTCGCTCCAGCCGCGATCGAGCAGCGCACCGAGCAGGACCGGGTACTTCGAGACGTCCTCAAGGCCGATGGGCAACGAGCCCACGCCGTCGTAGTCGCCGCCGAGGCCGATGTGGTCGATGCCGGCGACCTCACGGGCGTGCTCGATGTGCGCCACGACTTCGTCAAGAGTCGCGTCCGGCGACTTCGGCCCATCCCACGATTCGGCGAACTTCTCCCGGACATCCACGTCCCGGTGATCGAGACCTTGCGCCGTCATCGCCTGCTGAAGCGCTTCATCCCACTCGGACAATGCAGGCGATACAAATCGGGGGACGAACGTGATCATGCACACACCGTCCTTCGCGGCGAGTGACTCGAGGACATCGTCCGGAACGTTGCGCGGATGATCGTTGACCGCCCGGCACGACGAGTGGGAAAAGATGACCGGGGCTTGTGACGTTTCAATGGCGTCCCGCATGGTCGCCGGGGCGACGTGGGAGAGGTCGACCATCATGCCGATCCGGTTCATCTCCCTGACCACCTCGCGGCCGAAATCGGTCAGCCCGTCATGCGCCGGCTCGTCCGTCGCGGAGTCCGCCCACGTGGTGTTCAGGTTGTGGGTGAGGGTCATGTAGCGGACCCCCAGGCGCCGCAGCGCCCGCAGCACGCCGAGCGACTCGGCGATGCAGTGGCCACCCTCCGCGCCGAGCATCGAGGCGATCTTGCCTGCTCGGAACGCCTCTTCGGCTTCGTCGGCGGTCGTGGCGATCGCCAGATCGTCCGGGTAGCGTTCCGCGAGCCGGTACACGACCTCGATCTGCTCGAGCACGGCGGTGACGGCGGAATGGCCCTCGAACTGACACGGAACGTAGACCGACCAGAGCTGCAACCCGACTCCGCCCGCGCGCAGACGGGGGATGTCGGTATGCAACCCCGGTTGCGGGATTGTCAGGTCGGTCGCGGCGACCGCGGCAGCCGGATCCGGGCCGGCGATCGCGCGCAGAGCCCACGGCAGATCGTTGTGACCGTCGGCCAATTGGGTCGCTTCCAGAAGAGCGACCGCACGGTCAAATCCTGCGGACTTCATTACCCATGACCTCGTTCCATCGCGTTGGGGCGTGCATCCGTTACGTCACCAATACCGGAGTCACCTGATCGTGTGACAACTCCTCCAGAAAGTGACAACCCGATCGGATACATACCCGATTGATCGTCCCGTTGACCCGCTTGGGCGGCTAGGCTGCCCTCGTCGACACCACTTTCGGTCCATCAGCGGCGCGGCTGATTGGCGGAAAGTCCCGGTGCCGGTCGGGGGGCACGACCGACTCCAGGGAGGTAGTGACGTGGCTGCCGTCGGCTTAGGTCAGGCCGTTCGAACCACGCCAGCCGGCGCGTTGCCGGCGAACATGGTCCCGCACCCGCGGGAAGAGTTGTTCTCGGTGTTGGTGGTCGATGACCATCCGTTGTTGAGGGAGGCGATAGCTGCCCGGTTGACCCAGATGGGCGCGGGCACGGTGCACGAGGCCGCTTCGGTGGCCGAGGCGAGGGCACGGGCGTTGGCCACAGGGCCATGCGACCTGGCGATCCTCGACCTCGGGCTGCCCGACGGCTCCGGCATCGAGTTGGTTACGGAACTCCGTAGCCATGGGTGGCCCAGGATCGTGGTGCTGGCGTCGTCCGACGACCCGTATGCCGTGCGTTCGGCCTTCCAGGCAGGGGCCCAGGCCTACCTGCTGAAGTCCGCATCGCCGGTGGTGGTGACCGACGGAGTGCGGCGAGTGCTCGAGGGTGGCGTGTACGCCGACCCGAGTGTCGCTCCCGTACTCGCGACGGGAACCCGGGTTCCAGGGACCGACAACACACCCCGTGAGCTGTCCGCCCGTGAGGTTGAAGTGCTGCAATTGGTCGCCGATGGCCAGAGCAACAAGGAGATCGGCGAGGCGCTCAACCTGTCCGCACTCACTGTTAAGAGCCACCTGTCGCGCATCGGCAGGAAGCTCGGGACCGGTGACCGGGCTCAGATGGTCGCGCTGGCCATGCGTGCCGGCGTGATCCGCTGAAACGCTGTTCGCCCGAAAACGTGCGATCGGCGGGTGACCCTGACGTAGGGTTTCCCGCCGTGAGCACACCCGGATCTCCCACAAGCGACCAGCCGGAACCAATTCCTCTGGTCGAACCAGCGGGTGGCACGCCACCAGTGGTGACTCAGCCGGCAGAGCTGCGGCGCGCGGCCGCAGCTCTGGCGGCGGGTCATGGGCCGGTCGCGGTCGATACCGAGCGCGCATCCGGATACCGGTACTCACAACGGGCGTACCTCGTTCAGCTGCGCCGCGAGGGCGCGGGAACAGTGCTGGTCGACCCGGTCGCGTTGAACGACGAAGTCGACCCGCTGATCGAGGCGCTGGACGGCACGGAGTGGGTGCTGCACGCGGCATCCCAGGATTTGCCATGCCTTGCCGAGCTCGGCCTGCGGCCGAGCAAGCTGTTCGACACCGAACTGGCCGGACGCCTTGCGGGCTTCGACCGTGTCGCCCTCGGCACCTTGGTCGAGCGCGTCCTGGGGTACCGGCTGGAAAAGGGCCACGGCGCCGCGGACTGGTCGCGCCGTCCCCTGCCGCGCGAGTGGCTGAACTACGCGGCGCTGGACGTCGAACTGCTCGTGGAGCTGCGCGACGCACTGGAAGCCGAGCTGGCCTCCCAGGGAAAACTCGACTGGGCGCTGCAGGAATTCGCGGCTCTCAGGGACGCTCCGACGCCTGAGCCACGCAAGGAGCCGTGGCGGCGTACTTCAGGCATTCATCGGGCTCGTGGGGCCCGTGCATTGGCCTTCGTACGTGCTTTGTGGGAAGTGCGGGACTCCATCGCCCGGGAACGAGATGTGGCCCCTGGTCGCGTGCTGCCCGACAGCGCGATCGTGGACGCGGCGGTAGCGGCGCCCATCGACGAAACCGCACTGATCAAGCTCCCCGTTTTCCGCGGCCGTTCCCAACGACGCCTGGCAGGCACGTGGGCGCGTGCGCTGAAGACAGCGGCACAGCTGCCCCGTAACGAACTGCCAGACCCATCCCCACAGCAGGACGGCCCTCCCCCGCCGAACAGGTGGGCGGACAAGGACCCAGCGGCGGCGGCCAGGCTCTCCGCGGCCCGGGCAAGCCTCTCGGCACTGGCCGAGTCCCTGCGGCTGCCGGTGGAGAACATGGTCCAGCCCGACCTGATCCGCCGAATCTGCTGGACACCCCCGGCCTCGATCGACGTTGACGGGACAGCGGCGGCCCTGCGCGCGGGCGGCGCCCGCGAATGGCAGGTCGGCCTGGTGGCGGAACTGCTGAGCAAAGCGCTGCACGCCACACCGCCCGCGGAGTAATCACAGGCGCCACCGAGCCGATCTCTCTGGCCTGCCCTGCCATCAGCGCCAGACCTCACCAAGGCAACCACAGGACCGCCCAGGCACACCCTGGAATCGCTCCCAGCCCTCCCGAAATCACTCCCTACCCTCAAGGGGGACCCCTGATTCCAGGCTATTTGGCGGGGATGCGGTTCGGTAAGACGTGTGCGCGAGCCGCTGTGGACAACGGCCTTCTGTGGACAAGTCGGCGCGATTCGCCCATTGGGACTTGACAGCAGGCGTGACACACACGACAGGGGGACCACTGTAGTTACCGGCGGGTAACAAGGGCTAGAGTTGACGGCACGGCTGCCCCTACCGGCGGGTAACCCAGAGACACGAGGGAGGACTTGCCGTGGCCGCACCAGCACCCACCAGTGCTGCGCGAGCCCTTCGCAACGTCGTCTTCGTCGACGGCGTCCGCACGCCGTTCGGCAAGGCAGGCAAGAAGGGCATCTACGCCGAGACCCGCGCGGACGACCTGGTCGTCAAGGTCATCCGCGAACTGCTGCGCAGGCATCCCCAGCTGCCGCCGGAGCGCGTCGACGAGGTCGCGATCGCCGCGACCACCCAGATCGGCGACCAGGGCCTGACCATCGGCCGGACCGCCGCGTTGCTGGCCGGGCTGCCGAAGTCGGTCCCGGGCTTCGCGATCGACCGGATGTGCGCGGGCGCCATGACCGCCGTCACCACCACCGCGAGCGGTATCGCCTTCGGCGCGTACGACATCGCCATCGCGGGCGGTGTCGAGCACATGGGCCGTCACCCGATGGGTGAAGGCGTCGACCCGAACCCGCGGTTCCTGGCCGACAAGCTCGTCGACCCCTCCGCGCTCGTGATGGGCCAGACCGCGGAGAACCTGCACGACCGGTTCCCGCACCTGACCAAGGAGCGCGCGGACAAGTTCGCCGCCACCTCGCAGGAGAAGTACGCCGAGGCCGTGAAGACCGGCAAGATCGGTCCCGAGTTCGTGCCCGTCGCGACCCGGTCCGCCGAACTCGGCTGGGGCTTGGCGACCGAAGACGAGCCACCGAGGCCTGGCACCACGGTCGAAGCCCTGGCAGAACTCAAGACCCCGTTCCGCCCGCACGGCCGGGTCACCGCGGGCAACGCCGCCGGTCTGAACGACGGTGCGACCGGTGCGCTGCTGGCTGACGAGGAGACCGCGCGTGAGCTCGGTCTGCCGATCGGGATGCGGCTCGTGGGTTACGCCTTCGCGGGCGTCGAGCCCGAGGTGATGGGCGTCGGTCCGGTCCCTGCGACCGAGAAGGCGCTCAAGCGGGCCGGTCTGACCATCGAGGACATCGGCCTTTTCGAGATCAACGAGGCGTTCGCCGTGCAGGTCCTGGCGTTCCTCGACCACTTCGGCATCGCCGATGACGACCCACGCGTGAACAAGTGGGGCGGCGCGATCGCCACCGGCCACCCGCTCGCCTCGTCGGGTGTGCGGCTGATGACGCAGTTGTCGCGCCAGTTCGCCGAGCACCCCGAGGTGCGCTACGGCATCACCACCATGTGCATCGGTATCGGCATGGGCGGCACCGTGATCTGGGAGAACCCACACTGGAGCGGCAAGTGACTGACGAAGTTGTGACTCACGCGTTCACCAGGACGATCCGGGTACCCGGCCTCGGCAAGCCGGTCGCACTGATCACTTTGGACAACGGCTTCGACCACACCAAGCCGAACACCTTCGGCCGGGAGGGCCTCGCCAGCCTCAGCGCCGCGTTCGACGCGGCCGTGCAGGCCGACCCGGCCGCCATCGCGGTCACCGGCAAGCCGTTCATCTTCGCCGTCGGCGCGGACCTGACCGGCGTCGGCCAGGTCACCGACCACGCCACCGCGCTGGAGATCGGCAAGCAGGGACACGACGTGTTCCGCAAGTTCACCGACTCGAAGGTGCCCACGTTCGCGTTCATCAACGGCGCGGTCATGGGCGGTGGCCTCGAACTGGCGTTGTCCTGCCACTACCGGACCATCGCGTCGAACGTGGCCGCGATCGCGCTGCCGGAGTGCTTCCTCGGCCTGTTCCCGGGTTGGGGCGGTACGCAGCTGCTGCCGAACCTGATCGGCGCCGACCGCGCGGTGACCGTGATCATCGAGAACGCGTTGAACCAGAACAAGATGCTCAAGCCCAAGCAGGCGCTTGAGCTGGGCATCGCGGACGTGCTGCTGGACTCGCCGGACTACTTCGAGCAGTCCCTGCTGTGGCTGGCGGACGTCGTCAACGGCAAAACCACCGTGCAGCGCGCGGAAATCGACCGTGGCGAGGCGTGGGACGCCGCGATCGCCCGGGCCCGCGCGATCGTCGAAGGCAAGACGCACGGCGCGGCACCCGGCCCGAACAAGGCCGTCGAGCTGCTGGAGTTGGCTCGCCACAACGACTTGGACCGCGGCTACGCGGCCGAGACCGAGGCGCTGGCCGACGCCGTGATGAGCGATGAACTGCGCGCCGGGCTGTACTCGTTCAACCTCGTGCAGAAGCGCGCCCGGCGCCCAGCAGGTGCACCGGACAAGTCGTTGGCGCGCCCGGTCACCAAGGTGGGCATTGTCGGCGCAGGGTTGATGGCGTCGCAGATGGCGCTGCTGTTCGCCCGTCGGTTGCACGTTCCCGTTGTGCTGACGGACATCGACCAGGCGCGCGTGGACAAGGGCGTCGGCTACGTGCACACCGAGGTCGACAAGCTGCAGGGCAAGAAGCGGATCTCCCCGGACGAGGCGAACCGCTTGAAGGCCTTGGTGTCCGGCTCGCTGGACAAGGCCGCGTTCGCCGACGCCGACTTCGTGATCGAGGCGGTCTTCGAGAACCTGGAAGTCAAGCAGCAGGTCTTCGCCGAGGTCGAGGAGCACGTCTCGGCCGAGTGCGTGCTGGCGACCAACACCTCCTCACTGTCCATTACGGACATGGCGGCGAAGCTGCGGCACCCGGAACGGGTTGTGGGTTTCCACTTCTTCAACCCGGTCGCGGTCATGCCGCTGCTGGAGATCATCCGTGCAGACAAGACCGACGACGCGACCCTGGCCACCGCGTTCAAGGTGGGCAAGGAACTGAAGAAGTCGTCGGTGCTGGTCAAGGACGCGCCCGCGTTCGTGGTCAACCGGCTGCTCACCCGGTTCCTCGGGGAAATCACCGCGGCACTGGACGAGGGCACGCCGTTCGACGTGGCCGATCACGCACTGGACCCGCTCGGCCTGCCGATGACGCCGATGATCCTGCTGCAGCTGGTCGGCCCAGCCGTGGGCCTGCACGTCGCGGAGATCATGCACAACGCGTTCCCGGACCGGTTCGGCGTCAGCGAGAACATGAAGCGCTTCGTCGAAGCAGGCAAGACCGCGGTGTGGCAGTGGGACGCGCAAGGCAACCAGACCCTCGACCCCGAGGTCGCGGCGCTCTGGCAGGCAGGCGACTCGCCGTCCACCGCCGAGCAACTGCTCGACCGCACGCTGGCCGCACTGGCCGACGAGGTCCGCCGCATGCTGGACGAAGGCGTCGTGGCCGAAGCCCAGGACATCGACCTGTGCCTGATCCTCGGCGCAGGCTGGCCGTTCTGGCTCGGCGGCATCACGCCGTACCTCGACCGCTCGGGTGTGTCCGAGCGCGTCACTGGCAAGCGGTTCCTCGAGCCCGGCGTGGCGAGCGTTCCCCGCTAGTTTCTCGTTTCCTCAGGTGGCCCCTGCTTTGCCAGGGGCTACCTGTGTTTGTTTCTCCGTATCGGCAGGCGCGTCGTCGACGCTCCGCACCGTCCTATGAGGACAACGCTAGCGGGGCGTCCCGTCGCGCTCGGTTCTTTGGGCGAGGCGTTGGAGTTGTCCTTCGTGCACGTCGCTCACCCACTCCCAGCCAGGCTTGGCCGACGGGCCGACGCGTGGGTCGGAGGGGACTTGGCCGTGGCGCAACGCGAGTACGTACGCGCGATCCAGGTCGATCCGAACCTGTACCTCGTCGGATCCGCCGACTGAACCGTGACCCGGGACGACAACATCGACCTCGCCTGCCACGTTCTCGAACAGCTGCAGCGCGGTGAGGTAGTCCTCGATCGGGTCGGCGGTGTCGTCCAAGTCGAGCATCGGGACCAGGACATCGGAAAGCATGTCGCCGGCGACGAGAACCCCGCGTTCCTCGATCAGCAGCGCCGCATGGCCCGGGGCATGCGCTTGATGCTCGATGATCCGGGCTTTCGGGCCATCCCAAGGAATCTGCGCAGTTTCGGCGGGCAGGCCGGTGATCAGGCCGAGTAGGTCCAGCGGCACCTGCCCGGCGATTTCCGGCGGTAGATGGTCGGCGATGCGTTCCTTCGCGCCTGGGTCCGACAGCTGCTCTCGGGCAGCGGCCGCGCCGCGCGCGCTGCCGTAACGGGGCGCCGAGCCGAGCCGGTCGTGCCAGAGCAGGTGATCCCAATCCGGATGCGTGGAAAACCCTGCCACGACGGGCTGACCCAGCCCGTGAAGGTCGTTCGCGAGGCAGTCGATCTCGGAGTCGGTCACCCCGGGGTCGATGAGCAACACACCGGCCCTGCCCTGCACCACAACGGCGTTGGTCTGCACGAACTCGCTCTGGTGGACCAGCACACCCTCCGCGACCTGCTTCAGCATGAGCTCGTCTCCCTTGCATCCCGGATGGCGTAGTGGTGCATCGTGACGCCATGCGCGAACGAGCGCTGCTCGAGCAGGTCCAACTCGATCGGCATGTCGTAGTCGTCGAACAGCGGTCGGCCGAAGCCGAGAATCGCGGGATGGGTCCAGAGCATCAGCTCGTCCAGCAGTCCTGCCCGGAGCAGCTGGGTGGCAAGCGCCGCGCCGCCCACGCTGATGATGCCTTCGGTCTGGGCGCGGACGGCGGCGAGCTGCTCGATCGCGTTGTCTCCGCCGATGATCCGGGTGTTGTGATCGGCACTGGAGCGGGTACGCGAGACGAGCACCTTGGGTTTGGCAGTCCAGATCTCGCCGTATTCACGAAGGACGTCTGGCAGCGACGAGTCCCCGCACGCCCGAGGCTGGTATTCCTCCATCGTCTCGTAGATGACCCGACCGTGGACCATCAACGCGAGCGTGCGCGTCCGCGCGTTGCACTCGCGGTGCAGTTCCTCGCTGATGCGCAGCCATTCGCCCGCGCCGTTGTCCCCCGGAACCTGCTCGATCCGCAGGTCGAGGGACACGTTCATCGAATACACGAACCTGCCCATCGCCGCTCTTCCCCGTAGTGCTTGCAATCTGCAATCACTATATTGGGGTCGAACTAGGTGTCAAGGAGGAGTCGTGGAACCTCGGTCCGGATGCCCGATCAACGCCGCCGTCGAGGTGCTCGGAGATCGCTGGTCGTTGCTCGTGCTGCGCGACGTCATCTTCGGCGACCGCCGCTACTTCCGGGCGCTGCTCACCGGGTCGCTTGAGGGCATCGCGTCGAACATCCTCGCCGACCGCCTCGTGCGACTCGTCGAAGCAGGCATCCTCACTCGCGGCACCGCAGCCCGCGGGCAGCGCGCCCGCTACAGCCTCACCGAAGCCGGCATCCAGACTCTGCCGATCATCTACGCTCTCGGCAACTGGGGCCTTGACTGGCGCCCGGGCAGCGCCGAGCTCCGGAGCCGGCAGCAGCTCATGCGCGACGAGGGTCCGGCGTTCATCGAGGAGCTCATGGACGAGCTCCGCGTTCGCCACCTCGGCGCCCCGCCGAAGCCGCATGATGGCCCGGGCGCGTTCGAGCGACTCAGCGCCGCCTACGCCGCCGCTGAGCAGAAACAAGTCGATTAACCAACTGGGGACGTCGCCGCGCCTGGCTGCATCCCGTCCGCGATCATCACGACTTTGCCTTCACCCTGGCCCTGGGCACCCACCTCCATCTGGCGTCAGGGGCCACCTGTTGGTCATGTTGTGGCCATGTTGGACACTTAGCGTCCGGCGCATGAGCTCCTCCCGAAGACGTTTTCTCATGCTGGGCGCTGCGGTCGCGGGCACCTCTTTGGCTGCCGCGCCACCGGTTTCCGCCGACATCACCAGCGAGCTGGGGCGTTTGCTCGGCCGCAATCGGTACCGCTGGCTCATCGGCGATCACCACACGCATACGCAGTACTCGTATGACGCGATGTACACCGTGGACAACGTGGTGGCGGGTGCCCGCCTGCACGGTGTCGACTGGCTGGTGATCACCGATCACGGGTATCAGGCGCACGAGAAGTCCTCGGTCGAGCCGACCAACGAGGACGTTCGAGCCGCTCGCCGAAAGCACCGTGAGGTCCTGCTGTGGCAAGGAATCGAGTGGAATGTGCCCGGTGCCGAGCACGCCACTGTCTTCTTCGCCCCAGGAACCCACGAGGCCACGCTGCTGCGCACGTTCGAGCGCGACCACGACTCTCGCCTGACCAACTCGGGGTCGGGGTCGCCCGAGAATGAGGCGAAAGCACTCGCAGCTGTCCGTTGGTTGCGGCAGAACACGCGCGACCCGATCGTCGTCGTGAACCACCCCAGCCGCAACGGTCGCGTTGCCCCGCACGAGCTACGTGCCATGCGCGACACCGGTCTCGTCATCGGTATGGAAGGCGCACCCGGCGCACAAGCCGACGGTTTCCCTAAGCCGAACGGGAATGGCGGCGCGCGCGGCGGTTACGTCAACAACCCCGGTTCCGATTCGTGGCCCGGATACCCGGCCGAGGCGTACCGGACCTACGGCGGGTTCGACTGGATGACCGCGAAACTAGGCGGCGTCTGGGACTCCCTTCTGTCCGAGGGCAAGGGTTTCTGGATC
Organism: Kibdelosporangium aridum; assembly: GCF_900176515.1. Taxonomy (GTDB): domain Bacteria; phylum Actinomycetota; class Actinomycetes; order Mycobacteriales; family Pseudonocardiaceae; genus Kibdelosporangium; species Kibdelosporangium aridum. The sequence continues at coordinate 375,091 of NZ_FWXV01000009.1, read as the reverse complement.
ACGAGCAATTCCGACTCCCACTACAACAGGGGCGACGTGCTGACCCGGCCAGCCGTGCCCGGCGACTACTACGACAAGACCGGGAAGTATCCGGACCCGGTCAACTCCGGTGTGCCACAACTACTCGCGCCCTATGCCGACTTCTACCCTGGCGAGTTCAGCCGGACCTATGTCGGCGCGACCGCACGCACCCACTCCGCCGTCGCGTCCGCCCTCCGCGCCGGTCGAATCTGGGTTACCCACGGCGGTCTCGTCGACAACCTTGAATTCGCCGCCTATGGCGACGGCCAGTTCGCCACATACGGCGAGCGCATCCGGGTTCGCCGAGGTTCCTCAGTCACCGTGGTCATCGCGGCTCGATTGGCCTATCGCCCCAACGGAAGCGGTTCGATCCCCAAGCTACGTCGTCTCGACCTGATCACAGGCCACACCACTGGAACCGCTTCACCGGATGCTATGTCCGCCCCTGGCACCATCGTAGCGGAATCCTTCGCGCCTCGCTGGTGGCCCGGGCACACCGTCGTGTTCCAGCATACTTTCCGCGATGTCCGCGCACCTTTCTACGCGCGGGTCCGTGGTACGGACGGCAATCGCCACTCCCCTGGCGGCATCGAGCCGGTCTCCGACGTCATCGGCGACTCCGATCCTTTCAAGGACCTGTGGTGCTACACCAACCCGGTGTTCGTCGACGTGTGGTGACGCCCGTTGGCGGGTACATCTGATCTGTGATCCGGATTGGGACCTCGGGTTGGCTGTACCCGCCGTGGCGTGGCGTGTTCTATCCGAAAGGGCTGCCACACCGGCGGGAGCTGGAGTACATCTCCCGGCAGGTCGACTCCGTGGAGATCAACGGGTCCTTCTACTCGCTGCAGCGGCCGGCCAGCTACCAGCGGTGGGCCGCCGAGACGCCGGACGATTTCTTGTTCGCCGTGAAAGGCGGGCGGTTCATCACCCATATGAAGCGTCTCAGGGATGTCGAGACACCGCTTGCCAACTTCTTCGCGTCCGGTGTGCTCGCGCTCGAGGAGAAGCTCGGTCCTGTTCTGTGGCAGTTCCCCGGCAACTTCCCCTACGACGAGGACCTTTTCAGCCGCTTCTTCGACATGCTGCCGCGCTCCACGTGCTCAGCGGCCACGCTTGCGCAAGGGCACGATTCCCGGTTGGACGGTCGCTCGTGGACCGAAGTATCGGCCGATCGCCCCATCCGCCACGCCGTTGAAGTGCGGCATCCAAGTTTCGCCGATCCTTCGTTCATCAAGCTGTTGCAGCGCAACGACATTGCCATGGTGGTCGCCGACACTGCCGGCAAGTTCCCATACTTCGACGACGTCACAACGGACTTCGTCTACATACGACTGCACGGCGACGTCGAGCTCTACGCCAGCGGGTATTCCGATGAAGCGCTTGACATGTGGGCCGACAGGATCCGGCAGTGGAACACGGACACGTATGTCTACTTTGACAACGACATCAAAGTGAAGGCACCCGGCGACGCCATAGCGTTACGAAAGCGCCTCCCATTAACACAATAGGGTGACCAATCCCGAAATCGGCGGACAAAGGGCCCCGGGACGCGCGAACCTGGAGTGGTGCGGCCAACAACCGGCCGCAGTCACCGAGGGGATCTCACACATGTCAAAGCTTGTTCAGCGCGCCGTTTTCACCAGCCTGCTCGCTGCGGGTACCGCCCTGTCCGTCGTGCCCGCGGCCGCCGCGGAAGCCGTGCCAAAGTGCGACCGTGGCGAGTTTTGTGCCTGGGCAAAGGAAAACTACGCGGGCACCGCGGTCAGACACAACCTGGAGACGGCCAATCCGGGCGAGTGCGTCCCGCTCGGCGGCCTCGTCGCCAAGTCGATCGCCAATCGCCTGACCAAAGATGTCACTGTCTATCAAGGGGAAACCTGCTCGACCGAAGCGGAGTTCACGACTTACCCCAAGGGCGGCACGTTCGTCCCCGACGCGCCGTTCGTCGTGAGAGCCATCCAGATCTGGGAGTAGGCATGGATTTTCCCCGCATCCTGCGAAAGGAGTCGCGCATGCGGACCACGATCCGGATGTGGTGACGTCACGTCCTCATAGGACGCACGCGGGCAGCGGCCGCCCCTGTCGTCTCGCGTGGACAACGACGGATCAGAGCTTGGCTGGGAGGTGGACTTCCACCGACAGGCCGCCCTCGGGCACAGGGTAGGCACTGACCTGGCCGTGGTGGGCGATCACAACGGCTCGCACGATCGACAGGCCCAGGCCGGTGCCGGACTGGGCTGTGCGATCGACGCCGCCGCGACGGAACGGCTCGAAGAGTTCGCCGACGCGGGTGGCGTCGATGTGCGGGCCCGAGGAGCTCACGCGCAGCGTCGCCCATTCCGGGGTCGCTGAGGTACGGACATCTATCCATCCACCGTCCACGTTGTGGCGGACGGCGTTTTCAAGGAGGTTGCCAGCGACACGTTCGAGCAAGGCCGGATCGCCGATGGCCGGCGCCGGCGCGGCATGAAATGTCGGGGTTATGCCGCGTGGTTCGGCTTCGGCGCGGACACCGTGCCAGGCGGTGGCGACCGTACTGGCCAAGTCGACCGGTTCGCGGACACCCAAGCCCATGCCGTCGGTGCGGGCGAGCAGCAGCAGGGCGTCCACGAGCTGACCTGACCGGAGGGTCGCGGTGCGCACCACGCCCGCCATCCGGCGCAGTTCGGCGACGTCGGCGTCCGGATCGGCCAGGGTCACGTCCAGTTCGGTGCGGATCACCGACAGCGGCGTGCGCAGTTCGTGGCTCGCGTTGGCCACGAACCGGCGCTGTGACTCGAAAGCCGCCTGCAGGCGGGCGAGCATGGCGTCAAAGGTGTCGGCCAGTTCAGCGAGTTCATCGCGGGGACCGTCGTAGGCGATGCGCGAACTGAGCGACTCGGCCGACAGTCGGCGGGCGGTCATGGTGACCTCCCGCAAGGGCCGGAGTATGCGACCCGTGAGGGTCCAGGAAAGGAGGGCCGCGGCAGCGACCACAGCAGCGAAGGCGATGCCACCGAACAGCAGGATGCGGTCGCGAACGTCATCCTGCATGATCTTGGCGAGCTCGGACGCGTCGATCTGCCTGCCGTTCACCACGACGGGTGTGTCCCCAGGCAGCGTCGGCACCGAGCCGACCACGTCACCGGCGAGCAACCAGCCGAGCCACAACAACATCACGCTGACCGCTGCGGCCAGACCTGTGGCCAGCAACGTGATGCGGACTCGCAGGCGGAGCCCGCGCCTGGTGGTCACCCCTCTTCGGAGCCGGCCACCGGGACCCGGTAACCGGAGCCGACCACGGTGTCGATCAGGCCGGGTTCGCCCAGCTTCTTGCGCAACGTCATAACGGTCACGCGGACCGTGGTGGTGAACGGGTCGGCGTTCTCGTCCCAGACCCGTTCGAGCAGCTCCTCGCTGCTCACCACCGATCCGCCTGCCGCGAGCAACACCTCGAGGACGCCGAACTCCTTGCGGGTCAGCTCGACGGCGCGACCGGCCCGGCTGACAGTGCGCTTGGCTGGGTCGAGCTCGAGGTCGCCGACCGTGAGCACGGGCGGTGTCGCGGGTGTGGCCCGGCGGGCCAGTGCCCGCACACGGGCAACGAGCTCGGGGAAGGCGAACGGCTTCGCCAGGTAGTCGTCCGCGCCGAGAGACAAGCCCTCGACGCGGTCCTCGACTGTGCCGCTCGCGGTCAGCATCAGCACGCGGGTGAGCGCGCCGGAGGAGACGATCTCGCGGCACAGCTCGTCGCCGGACATGCCCGGCAGGTCACGGTCGAGCACGACCACGTCGTACCGCGTGATCGTGGACTTCTCGTGGCCCGCGTCACCGTCCAACGCGACGTCGACGGCCATGCCTTCCCGGCGCAGGCCGCGGGCGATCGCCTCGGCCAGCGCCTCTTCGTCCTCGACTACCAGAACTCGCACTTATCAGTCCTTTGTGGACGCTCGGACTTCGTCGGCGGCGGGTTCGCCGAGCCGTCCAGCGGCCCATTCGGTGACCCGCCTGGCCACGTCCTGCGCGGTCAGCCCGAGGTCGGCGAGCACCTCCGCGCGGGTGCCGTGGTCGTGGAACTGTTGTGGCACACCGAGGTCGCGCAGCGGAACGTCCACTTCGGCGTCACGCATCGCAGCGGCGAGCGCCCAGCCGAAGCCGCCGTGCCTGCCACCGTCCTCGACGGTCACGACCATCCGGTGCCGTGCGGCCATCTCGACGAGCTGGGCCGGAACCGGAGTGATCCACCGCGGGTCGACGACCGTAACGCCGATCCCGTGGTCCGCGAGGCGTTCGGCGGCGGCCAAGCCCAGTTCGCCGAACACACCGACTGTGACAAGGAGGATGTCTTCGCCTTCGGTCGGCCGACGCAACACGTCGATGCCACCGACCCGCTCGACCGCCGGGATCTCGGCGCCGACCGCGGCCTTCGGGAACCGAAGCACCGTCGGACCGTCGTTGACGTCCGTCGCTTCGCGCAGGAGCTCGGACAGCGTCCTGGCGTCCCGTGGCGCGCAAACCCTGATGCCGGGGATGGTGCCCAGGATCGAGATGTCCCACATGCCGTGGTGGCTGGCGCCGTCCGGACCGGTGATGCCCGCGCGGTCCAGCACGACGGTGACCGGCTGCTTGTGCAGCGCGACGTCCATCAGCAACTGGTCGAACGCTCGGTTGAGGAACGTCGCGTACACAGCGACGACTGGGTGCAGGCCACCCATGGCCAGACCGGCGGCCGAGGTGAGTGCGTGCTGCTCGGCGATGCCCACGTCGAAGCAGCGCCCGGGGAACCGGGCCGCGAACTTGTCGAGGCCGGTCGGTCCGAGCATCGCGGCCGTGATCGCCACGATGTCCTCGCGGTCCGCGCCGAGCCGGACGAGCTCTTCGGAGAACACCGACGACCAGGTCGCCTTCTTGGGGTTGACCGGCTCACCGGTGATGGGGTCCATCACGTCGGTGGCGTGCATCTGGTCGGCCTCGTGGTTCTCGGCAGGCGCGTAACCGTTGCCCTTGCGCGTCGCCGCGTGCACGACGACGGGGCCGCCGTACTCCTTGGCCCGGCGAAGCGCGGCTTCCATCGCGTGGATGTCGTGGCCGTCGACCGGGCCGACGTACTTCAGGCCGAGGTCTTCGAACATCATCTGCGGGCTCAGCGCGTCCTTGATGCCGCGCTTCGCCGCATGCAGCGCCGCGTAGATCGGCTTGCCGACGACCGGCGTGTTCTGCAGCACCTTGCGGCCGCCCTCGAGGGCTTTCTCGTATCCGGGCTGCAGGCGCAGCGACGCGAGGTGATCAGCCAGACCGCCAATGGTCGGCGCGTACGAACGGCCGTTGTCGTTGACCACGATCACAACGGGGCGGGTGCGGTCCGCAGCGATGTTGTTCAACGCCTCCCAGCACATACCGCCGGTCAGCGCGCCGTCGCCGACGATCGCGACTACGTGCCGCCGCTGGGAACGAAGTTGGAATGCCTTTGCCAGACCGTCGGCATAGGACAGTGCGGTGGAGGCGTGGCTGTTCTCCACCAAGTCGTGTTCGCTCTCCGCACGCGACGGGTAGCCCGACATGCCACCGCGCTGGCGCAACGTGTCGAAGCCCCCGGCACGGCCGGTCACGATCTTGTGCACATAGCTCTGGTGACCGGTGTCGAAGACGATCGCGTCACTCGGCGAGTCGAAGACCCGGTGCACCGCGAGGGTGAGCTCGACGACCCCCAGGTTGGGCCCGAGATGCCCACCGGTCCGTGCGACCTTTTCGACCAGGAACGAGCGGATCTCGCCGGCGAGCCGGATCACCTCCTCGTCGGTGAGGCGCTTCAAGTCGGTCGGTCCGTGCAGGTTCTCCAGCAGAGTCACTGCTTCCACCTCGTCTGAGTCGCTCCACTCCGTACTCGTGTGCCCGGCTTCCCGCCCCAACCGGCTTCCAGCCAGTCTACGGACGGCTCGGCAATGCGGCCCCGGCGGCACGAACGTGGCCTTATGGCCAGCCCGTAAGTTGTAAGGTCCCTGCAGGAACGCTGGGTCAGGGAGGACCGGGGGAGATGAGCGTGCCAGAAGTTGATCAGCAGCAGCTGATCAGGCGGATCGGCCGGGCGCTACTTGGGGCGGCGCCGCCGAATTGGAAGCAGATCCGCGCGGAGTACCGGTCGGCTGGCCGGCACATCGAGGCCGACGTGGCGGTGACGACCAACGACGAGCAGACGTTCCCGATCCGCCCGCCGATGGACGTGGTCGAGCTGTTCGGCGAGCTGCGCGCGGCGATGTACAGGCCGGGCAGAGGGACCTGGCTTTCCGGCGTCTACCTGCTGGATCACCCGTCGAAGTTCAGCGCGGAGTTCGAACCGGACACCGAGCCCCGCTGGCGCAGGATGCCGCCGCCGATCGGGTTCCAGGACGAGCTGCGGCAATTCCCCCGTGAGGATGCCCACATCCCCGAGTGGCTACGAGCCCGCGCGGGCCTGCCACCGGCCGCCGACCAAGCACCAGGCAGCGGACCAGCTGGAGCTGGGCCAGCCGCACCTGCTGGAACACCCGCGCCAAGCGGTCCCCCGCCACAAGGCGCCGCGCCCGCCGGAGCCGCGCCCGGACCAGCAGCCCCAGCGCCTTCAGGGGCGTCGCAGTTCACGCCACCACATGGCCCGGCCGGTGCGCCCATGCAGCCACCAGGCCCCGCAGCCACGCCACCTGGCTTCGCAGGAGGCGCGGCTGGAGGCTTCGCGGGTGGCCCAGTGCCCGGAGGGCCAGGCCAAGCAGGCTTCGGACCACCCACTCCGCCCAGCGGAACGCCCTTGCCGCCACCCGGATTCGGTGCCACGTCAGCAAGCGAGTCCGGCCCGACCGGGTTCGGCCAGGGCACACCACCAGATGAAATGCCGCAGTCAGGAGCGCCCGGGTTCGGTCCGGGCACGCCACCCGGCGGAACCCCACTGCCACCACCCGGACCTACCGGATTCGGACCCACCTCACCAGGAGAAACACCTCAACCCGGGCCAACTGGGTTCGGGCCGGGGACACCTGCGGGTGGGAACCCACTCGGATCTCCTGGACCCACCGGTTTCGGGGGCGGTCCGCAAGGCTTCGGCCCAGGTGGTCCCTTCGGCGGGCCTCCAGGCGCTCCCCCTGCCGCCACGCCACCGCCAGGTCCGTTGTCCGCTCAAGCTGAGGCGGGTGGGCTGGTGAGCAGCATGCCGCCGGAAGGCGTCGTGCCGCCGCCACCTGCGCATCCAGGGCAGCAGTAGTCCGCCGGCTGGCCGCTTGCCCTTTCGGCGCGGTCAGGCGGAGGATCCTGCTGCTGGCCATTGTCCGGTTTGGGGGAGATTCGAGGGTGGGGCTTGTTCCGGATCGCGACGCACGTGTCCGCGCGGGTGACGCATCTGAGCGCGCCGGGCGGTGATGTCTACGCGCTTGAGCGGCACGACACCGAACCGGCCATCATGACCGTGAAGTGCTGGCAGTGCGGGGCGACGGTGGCGATCTACGCCGCGTCCCGCAAGGACGTGGCTCGCGAACGGCGCACGTACCTCATCCGTGCCGTACTCACCGCTGCGATCACCTTGGCTGTGGCCATGCTGGTGGCTTGGGCGTTTCGGGCGGGGGCGGGCACTGTGGGCGTCTTCCTGCTCATCGGGGGGTTGATCACCGCGTGGCTGACGTTTGCGAACCTCGGCCACGCCATGCTCAGCCAGGAGTGCGGCGTCACTTACGAGAGCACCGAAGGCTCCGACGTGTTCCATGAGGCTGAATTCGGCTACGGCAACTAGCTGTTGCGGATGGCGGCACTGGGCTTCGCGAGTTCTGGGAATCGCTGGGAAACCCCGTAGGGTGGATGCACTGCGAGACAAGATCGGAGTGCTGCATGGCCGAGCTGTTCATTGGCGGAGAGTGGGTTTCCGCGTTCGCCGGCGCGACGCGGGAGATCCGGTGCCCTGCTGACGGATCGTTGGTCGCGACGGTCGACGAGGCGGACGGCACCGACACCGAGGCGGCGATCGACGCCGCGCGGCGTGCCTTTGACAGCGGCCCGTGGCCCAGTACTCCGGCCAGTGAACGCGGCGATCTGCTGCTCCGCGTCGCCGATCTGATCAGCCGGGACAAGGACGCTTACGCCCGCGCTGAGTCGCTCGACACGGGCAAGCGCTTGGTCGAGAGCGAGTACGACATGGCCGATGTCATCTCGTGCTTCCGGTACTTCGGCAAGCTGGCCGCCAACGAGTCCGGCCGGATCGTGGACGCCGGCAACCCGAACATCGCCAGCAAGATCGTGTACGAGCCGGTTGGTGTTTGTGGACTGATCACCCCGTGGAACTACCCGCTGCTGCAGGCTGTCTGGAAGGTCGCGCCCGCGCTCGCCGCCGGGAACACGTTCGTGCTCAAGCCGAGCGAGCTCACACCGAGCACGGCGATCATGCTGATGCGGACCTTGCAGGAGGCCGGTCTGCCGGATGGGGTGGCGAACCTCGTGCTCGGCGCTGGGGCGATGGCCGGCGCGCCGCTCGCGGAGCATCCGGACGTCGACCTCGTGTCCTTCACCGGTGGGCTCACCACAGGCACCCGGATCGCCGCCGCGGCGGCGGCCACGGTCAAGAAGGTCGCGTTGGAGCTGGGCGGCAAGAACCCGAACATCGTGTTCGCCGACGCCGACTTCGAGACCGCCGCCGACTACGCGATCACCGCGGTGTTCCTGCACTCCGGCCAGGTGTGCTCGGCCGGTGCCCGGTTGATCGTGCAGAACGAGTTGCATGACGAGTTCGTCGACGAGATCGTCCGGCGCACCGAACGGATCCGGTTGGGCGGGCCGTTCGACCCCGAGGCCGAGTCCGGCCCGCTGATTTCCGCCGCTCACCTGGAGAAGATCGAGCACTACGTCGCGGCGGCGATGACCGAGGGCGCGACTTTGCGTACGGGTGGTTGGCGGCCGGAGGAAGAGCGTCTCAAGGACGGTTTCTACTACCTGCCGACGATCCTCACCGACGTCAAGCAGGGCAGCTACGCGGTGCGTGAGGAGGCGTTCGGCCCTGTGCTGACCGTCGAGCGCTTCACCGACGAGGACGACGCGATCCGCATCGCCAACGACACGCACTACGGCTTGGCGGGTGGAGTGTTCACCAAGGACGGTGACAAGGCGCAGCGCGTGGCTTCACGTTTGCGGCACGGCACCATCTGGATCAACGACTACCACCCGTATCTGCCGCAGGCCGAATGGGGCGGCTTCAAGCGCTCCGGCGTCGGCCGGGAACTCGGCCGCGCCGGTTTGGCCGAGTACCAGGAAGCCAAGCACATCTACCAGAACCTGAAGCCCGGGCCGCAGTACTGGTTCAGTCGCCCGGAGTAAGCAAAGCGACTGCCTCGACGTGGTGCGTCATCGGGAAAGCGTCGAAGGCACGCACCGACTCCAACTTGTACCCGTGCAGCATGAACCGGGCCACGTCCCGGCCTAGTGCTGCCGGGTCGCAGGCGACGTAGACAACGCGCGCGGGATGCCGCCCCGCGATGGTGTCGACGACCTCATGCCCGGCGCCTTTTCGGGGCGGGTCGAGCACGACCACCTCCGGGTCCGGCCCGTCGAGCAGCCCTTCCCGCAGCGCGAACTCGACTTTCCGGGACACCGCCGTGACCTGCGGCAGGTCGGCGAGCAGCCGTTCGGAGTCCAATGAGGACTGGCCGGCCTGCTCGACGGCCAGTACCCGGCCTTCCGGTCCGACCTGAGCAGCCAGGACGGACGCGAAAATCCCGACACCGCTGTACAAGTCCCATGCGCACGCGCCCGGCGAGGCCTGTGCCCACTCCCCGACCGCCGCGGCGAGCGTGTCCGCGGCCGCCGGGTGGACCTGCCAGAAGTTGTACGCGTTCATCTCCCAGTGCCTGCCTGCGGCGAACTCGACCGCCGGCTCGCCGTTCCCGGCGACCGCTTTGCGCTGGTAGTGCATCCGGCCTCGGTAGCCGCGCACCAGCTTGAGCTGGCGGGCGTGGATCCGCCCGCTGCCGTCACGGACCAGTTCGAGCTCGCTGTCCTTGGCGAACTCCTGGCCGGCGACCGACTCGACCAAGCCGGGAACCGTGATGGGGCAATGCCCGACGGGGATCACCGCGTGGCTGCGGTGCGGGTGGAAACCGGGCAGCTGGTCGAAGCCGACGGCCATCCGCACGCGAGTACGCCAGCCCAGCAGCCCACCGGTGAGTTCCTCGACGACGACCGGGATGTCCCGGTTGGTCGCTTTGCTGAGGTGCTCGGACACCACAGCGGCCTTCAATTTCCGTTGTGCTTCACCGGAAGCGTGCTGCCAGTCGCAACCACCGCAGGCTCCGGGCCCGGACAACGGACACGGCGGTTCTACCCGATCAGGTGACGCGGTGATGATCTCCACGGCGTCCGCACGGCAGTACGAGCCGCCCTTGTCCTCGGTTACCTCAGCCGTCACGCGTTCGCCCGGCAACGCGTGACGCACAAAGAGAACGCGCCCTTCGTACCGGGCGACGCAGTGCCCGCCGTGGGCTACCGGCCCGACTTCCACGTCGAGCCTGCGGCCCTTCCAGTTCAGCTTTTCCCTGGCGGTCACTTGTTGTCCTCGCCGTGCAGTCCGCGCCGCACTGATCCGGGCGCGATCACGGCCTTGTCGTGCACCTTCTCGGAGGACGCCAGCTGCCACGGCACGCTGGTGACCATCACCCCAGGCTGGAACAGCAACCGCCCCTTGAGCCGCAACGCGCTTTGGTTGTGCAGGAAATGCTCCCACCACCTACCGACAACGTATTCCGGGATGAACACCGTGACCACGTCGCGCGGGTTCTTGGTGCGCATCCGCTTGACGTAGTCCAACACCGGCTTGGTGATCTCCCGGTACGGCGACTCGATCACCTTCAGCGGGATCTTGAACCCGTTGGACTCCCACTCCTTCACCAGCATCCGCGTGTCCCGGTCGTCCACATTGACCGTCACCGCCTCCAGCACGTCCGGCCGGGTGGCCTTGGCGTAAGCCAGCGCGCGCCGGGTCGGCAGGTGCAGTTTGGACACAAGCACGATCGCGTGGTTGCGCGACGGCATCACGGTCGGCCGGCCTTCCTCGGCTTCGCGCAGTTCGTCGGCGACCCGGTCGTAGTGCTTCTTGATCCCGGTCATCAACGCGAAGATGGCCGTCATCGCGGCGATCGCGATCCACGCACCGACAAGGAACTTGGTGATCAGCACGATCACAAGCACGGTCCCGGTCATCGCCAGGCCGAACGCGTTGATCCCCTGCGAACGCCGCATCTTGCGCCGCTCGTTCGGGTCGGTCTCGGTGCGCAGCAGGCGGTTCCAGTGCCGGATCATCCCGCTCTGGCTCAGTGTGAACGAAACGAACACGCCCACGGTGTACAGCGGGATCAGTTTCGTCGGATCCGCTTCGAACGCGATCACCAGCAGGATGGCGAACCCGGCCAGGAACAGGATGCCGTTGGAGAACGCCAGCCGGTCGCCACGGGTGTGCAGCTGGCGCGGCAGGTAGCGGTCCTGCGCCAGGATCGACCCGAGCACCGGGAAGCCGTTGAACGCCGTGTTCGCGGCCAGCACCAGGATCAGCGCGGTGAACACGATGACGAAGAAGTACCCGGGCACGAAATCGGAGAACACCGCCTGCGACAGCTGCGCGATCACGGTCTGCTGCTGGTATCCGGCAGGCGCGTTGGCCAGCTGGGTCTCCGGGTGCTCGGCCAGCACCACACCGGTCAGCTGAGCGAGGTAGATCACGCCCATGAACATGGTCACCGAGATCATGCCGAGCAGGAGCAGCGTGGTGGCCGCGTTGCGGGACTTCGGCTTGCGGAACGCCGGGACACCGTTGGAGATGGCCTCGACACCGGTCAGCGCCGCGCATCCCTGGGTGAACGACCGCAGCACCAGGAACACCAACGCGAAGCCCATCAGGTGGTCGTTCTCGGCGTGCAGCTCAAGGCCCGCACTGGCCGCCCTGACGTCGTCGCCGAGGGCGAGGGTCCGGAAAAAGCCCCAGCCGAGCATCGCGAAGATGCCGATCATGAACGCGTACGTCGGGATGGCGAACGCGGTGCCCGACTCACGGACACCTCTGAGGTTCATCGCGGTCAGCAGCACGATCGCGATGACCGAGAACAGCACCTTGTTGTGCCCGATCCAAGGCACAAGCGCACCAAGGTTCTCAGCAGCGGACGAAATGGACACCGCGACCGTCAGCACGTAGTCCACCAGCAGTGCGCTGGCGACCGTCAGGCCCGCTTTGGGCCCCAGGTTGACCGTGGCGACCTCGTAGTCGCCGCCGCCGCTGGGATAAGCATGCACGTTCTGCCGATAGCTCATGACCACCGTCAGGAGCACGATGATGACGGCAAGACCGATCCACGGCGCGTAGACGAATGAGGCGATCCCGGCGATGCTGAGGGTCAGAAAGATCTCTTGCGGCGCGTACGCGACGCTCGACAGGGCGTCCGAGGCGAACACAGGCAACGCCACCCGTTTGGGCAGCAGCGTGTGGCCAAGGCTGTCGCTGCGAAAGGGCCTACCGACCAGGAGGCGCTTCGCTGCGGTTGAGAACTTCGACACGGGGTCACAGAGTATGTCCTCCCGTCACCCAGGTGGAGCACCGGACGGTAGGTTCTTGCCCGACGAGGCGAGAGATCTTCGAGGAGGCTGGTCGTGCACGTCGTGATCATGGGCTGCGGCCGGGTCGGGTCGTCGCTCGCGGCCGCGCTTGAGCGACTTGGCCACACGGTCGCCGTCATCGACAAGGACGTGCAAGCCTTCCGCAGGCTGAGCCAGGATTTTCACGGCTCGCAGGTGGTCGGGATCGGCTTCGACCGGACCGTGTTGATCAAGGCGGGGATCGAGCGGGCGGGTGCGTTCGCGGCGGTCTCCAGCGGCGACAACTCAAACATCATCTCCGCCAGAGTGGCCAGGGAGACATTCGGCGTCGAGCACGTCGTGGCCCGGATCTACGACGAGAAGCGTGCCGCGGTCTACGAGCGGCTGGGCATCCCGACCGTCGCGACGGTGCCGTGGACCACGGACCGTTTCCTGCGAACGCTGCTTCCGGACGGTGTCGCGTCCGCATGGCGTGAGCCATCGGGCAAGGTCGCAGTGCTGCAGCTGCCTGTGCACGAGTCGTGGGCGGGCAAGCGCGTGAGCGCCCTTGAGGAAGCCACCGGCGCACGTGTGGCGTTCATCATGCGGTTCGGCACGGGTGTGCTTCCCGCCGCCAAGACAGTGGTGCAGGCTGACGACGTGATCTACGTGGCGGCCCTGTCCGGCACGGTCAGCGACGCCACGAACGCGGCGGCGCAGCCACCGGAGGAGGAGAACTGATGCGGGTCGCGATCGCGGGCGCGGGCGCCGTCGGCCGGTCCATCGCCGCCGAGCTCGTGGCGAACGGGCACCAGGTGATGCTGATCGAGCGGCAGGCCTCCCATTTCGAGCCGCACACCGTCGAGCAGGCCGAGTGGGTGCTGGCCGACGCGTGTGAGCTGTCGTCCCTTGAGGACGCAGGCCTGCAGCTGTGCGACGTGGTCATCGCCGCGACCGGCGACGACAAGGTCAACCTCGTGGTCTCGCTGCTGGCCAAGACCGAATTCGCGGTCCGCAGAGTGGTCGCCCGCGTGAACGACCCGGCCAACGAATGGCTGTTCACCGAGGCGTGGGGAGTGGACGTGGCAGTGTCCACACCGCGCATCCTCGCGGCCATGGTCGAGGAGGCGGTCAGCGTCGGCGATGTCGTGCGGCTGCTGACATTGCGCCAGGGCCAGGCCAACCTCGTGGAGATGACCCTGCCGGAGGACACCCCGCTGGCGGGCAAACCGGTCCAGGAGATCTCACTGCCCCGCGACGCGGCGCTAGTGACGATCCTGCGCGGCGGCCGCGTGATCGTGCCGCAGCCGGAGGACACCTTCGAACCGGGCGACGAGCTGTTGTTCGTGGCGGCCGCGAACGTCGAACACGAAATCCGCACTGCCCTGGGCGCATGATCGGATAATGTCGGAAGGGTGTTCGCCCCTTCCGGCAAGATCGAGACGGACCGGCTCTGGCTGCGCGTCTTCACCCCGGCCGACTTCGACGAGCTCTACGACATCCGGTCACGGCCGGTGGTGAACCGGTACCTCTACACCGAGGCGCTCAGCCGGGTGGAGGTCCAGGCCAAACTGGACGAACGGATCGCCAAGATGTCCAGGCTGACGGCGCCGGGCGACTCGTTGATGCTGGCGGTCGTGCGCAAGGACACCGACGCGATGATCGGTGACGTGGTGCTCAACTGGCTGCCGGGCGAGCACCAGCAGGCCGAGATCGGGTACGTGCTGCACCCGGACCACTACGGCCAAGGCTTCGCGACCGAGGCTTCGCGGCCGTTGCTGCGGATCGCGTTCGAGGAGCTGAAGGTCCACCGCGTGATCGGCCGGATCGACGGCCGCAACACGGCGTCCGCGCGGGTGCTGACCAAACTCGGGATGCGCCAGGAAGCGCACTTCCGGGAGAACGAGTTCGTCAAGGGCGAGTGGACCGACGAGATCGTGTTCGCCATCCTCGCCAGCGAATGGCGAGACGGCTAGCACTCCCGTGCGCAGACCAACCGGAGCCCGCCCTCGAGTGGCCAGCCCGCTAACGTTCTGCGCGCGCACCAACTAGAGCCCCCGAGTGACCAGACCGCCAGCCTTCCTGCGTGCACCGATCAGAGCCCGCCCGCAAGTTGCCAGACGGCCCGCGCTTCGGCACGCACATCAACCAGAGCCCATCCGAGTGGCCAAACCGCTAGCACCTTCGCGCGCAGACCAACCGGAGCCGCCCCAAGTGGCCTGACCACCAGCGTTCCTGCACGCACACCAACTAGAGCCCGTCCGCAAGTTGCCAGACCGCTAGCCTTTCTGCGCACACCACCTCGAGTGGCGGTACCGCCAGCGCTTCGGCGCGCACGTCAACCAGAGCCCATCCGAGTGGCTAGACCGCCAGCCTTCCTGCGCACACCAATCAGAGCCCGCCCGCGAGGGGACCCCCTGTTTTCAACGCTACTGGTGGGGATTCGGGAAGGGGAAGCGCGGCGGGAGCTTGGCTGTGGACAACCTCGTTCTGTGGACAATCCCGGCGTTGTGGATCTTGCGGAGGGCGATTTGTCCGACCCGTCCGGTAGCGTGGAATCGGGGGCCGGAGGCCACGTCGACCAACCGGACCTGAAAGCCACGTCGACCGATCCGGGCCGGAGGCCACGCACCGACAGCACGGGCCCGGCCTAGGTCGCGGCCGCCGTGGCCGATAGGCAGCCCCGGGCTATCAGGGGATCAGCACGCTGAGGTCGCGGGCACGTCGCCCTTCAGGTACGTGCTCAGCGGAACGCCCATGGTGGCGCGGAACTCCGCGGTCATGTGGGACTGGTCGTAGTAGCCGCTCTCGGCCGCGAGCTGCGCGCCTTTGCGTGCCCCAGCACGGGAAAGCACCGAACGCACGCGGTTCACCTGGACGTACCGCTTCGGTGACACGCCAACCGCACCGGTGAACAATGTGCGCAGGTGTCGTTCGCTGATGTTCAGGCGGCGCGCGGTTTCCGGCAGTCGTTCCCGGTCCAGCCATCGAGTCGCCTCCCGGACGAGCAAGCCCGCCGGGTTGTCAGACATCCTGGCGGCTAGGGCTTTTTCCATCCGATCGGTTGCATTTCGCGGGTCGGATGTCAGCTCATCGTGTAGTCGTGTGCCGTCCGCGCCCCACAAATCGCTCAGCGGAATCACACGATCGGTCAGTTCGTTGACGGGCACGCCGGTCAACATGCCTGCCCAGCCAGCGTGGAACTGAGCGTTGACGGTGAGCGGGATGTCCTTGTGCGGGAAGTACGACGCGCGGGTGCGCGGACCCATCACGACCAGTTGACTTTCGCCGTTGGGCAACAGCGCGAAGACCAACGATGTACTCGTGCTCGGCAGCCGGGTGAGCGTCGTCCGTCTGCCGGAGAACTCGCACGCGGCGTGGATGTCCCAGGGCTTCACGCTCGCGACGATAGCCGAATCTTCCTAGGTCCTGATCGGACTTCTTGACACCGTGAGACCCATGATTCTGGTTACCGGTGCGACAGGCACCATCGGCAGTCACCTGGTACCGCTACTGGTCGACAGCGGCGCGGAAGTCCGGGTGATGTCACGGCGACAAGGCTTTCGTGCGGACTTCGAAGACGCCGACTCGCTGAAACGAGCCGTCGACGGCGTCGACACGGTCTTCCTGTTGTCCGCTCCTGGCAAGACCGCCGAGCACGACTTGGCGTTGCTGGACGTGGCACAGCACGTCCGCAAGGTCGTGAAGATCTCCGCGATCCACACCGGCACTCCTGGCTTCGAGCTGACCAGCAGCTGGCACCTGCCTGGCGAGGAGGCACTGCGGTCGAGCGGTCTGATGTGGACGATTCTGCGGCCGACGACGTTCGCGTCGAACGCGTTGGTCTGGCTGCCGCAAATCGAAGCCGGTGAACCGATTCCGAGTTACTGCGGCGACGGCACCAACGGCGTGGTCGATCCCCGGGACATCGCCGCGGTCGCCGCGAAGGCGTTGCTGACCGACGACCACGACAAACAGACGTACACGCTGACCGGCCCGCAGCTGTTGAGCACCCCGCAACAGGTCGAAATCCTCAGCGAGGTCCTTGGCACAACACTGACGACCATCGACATTTCACCCGATCAGGCACGTGTATCGATGCTGGCGCAGGGTATGTCCCCCGAATCGGTCGATTTCATGCTCAAAGGTTTCGAGATCGTCCGCAACGGCGGCAACGCGGTGGTGACCGACCACGTGGAGCGTGTCCTCGGCCGGCCACCAGCCACGTTCAAGGACTGGGCTCAGGACACCCTGAACACGTTGGCCGCCAAGTCATAGCGCGGCACGTCGGTGTTGCGGGCGATCACGTCGCCGAGGTTCTGCCGGTAGTCGATGCCGTACTTGTGCTTGATCATCGTGAGCACGGGATCGTTGCCGTAGAAGAACCTGTCGCCGTCTCGCAGATCCTCGAACTGCTTTTGCCAGATGGCGGTCTGCAGTTCACCGAACTCGCGGCCGGGCGCCTTCGGTTCGGCGACCATGCCGACGAAGGCGTCCAGCTTGGCAACGTCGCCGTACAAGGCCTTCAGCCGCGCGGCCGTGGTGGTCCTGCGCTCACCGGTCACGGCCTCTTCGCTACCCGCCGGGACTTCGCGTCCGTTCTTGTCGCGCAATCGGATGAAATCCAACGAGTCCGGGTCGTTGATCTCGTTGCCGGGATCCAACTCGGGGTCGGCGGGGAACGACTCGGTCGCTTCCCCGGTGATCGCCTGGAACGAAGTCTTCGGCGAAAGGCCGTATGTCGCGCGCAGTTGCTGGTACGTCGGCATGCCGTGGTCACGACCGCGCTCGATGTCCACCGCGGTGATGTCGAAGATGATCGTGGTTCCCGGAACGCTGAACGGGATGCTGCGGATCAGTTCCCCCATCTGCTCGTCCGACGCGGCGGCGGGATACCGGCCGAGCCCTTGCAGCACCGGCCCGAGGCGCAGTTCCTCGAACAGGTCCGGGTTGAACGGTGCCTCGGCGGCGGTCATCGTGAGCTCGACGGTGTCACCGACCAGTTTCACCACGGCTCCCTTGGCCCGCAACGCATCCAGCTGCGCCGGGGTGTAGCGCGAAGCGGGCACCTTCAGCCGGATGTCGTCGTGGATCATGCTGTGCGCGCCGCGATATCCGACGGTCGCGAACTCGTTGCCCAGCGTCGCGTTCACGTCCGGCTTGTACCCGTGGTACGGCTTGAGGTGCACGCCGAGCGTGGGCAGGAATTCGTTGTAGGTGATGTACTGCTGCGTCGCGATCACCACGCGCCGGGCGATCTGGAACTTCACCTCTTCGGGTAGAGATTTCGGCAACCGGTCCACGATCCTGTTGTGTTCACGGGCGAACAGCGTCTGCACGGCCAGCAGACCAGTGTTCTCGTTGGCTCGTCCGTCGCCCGCGACCATGCCGTTGCCACGCATCCGCCCGGCGCCGTCGTCCGCCCCAGGAGCCGTGCTGATGTCGCCACGCGCGTCCCGCCTCGGCAGATTTCCCCCTGGCATCAACAGTTTCGCACTGTTGTTGGCCATGTTGCCGTCGACCGGACCCTCGCGCATCCACTCCAGGCGGTCGGCCGTGCCGTAGACCGCGAACGCGTCGATGTATGAACCCAGCGCGTTCACCTGTTCGCGTGGTTTGTCCACGCCAGTTCCATCGATCGGCTTGCTTCGCCCGAACGGCACGACATCCAGACCACTCGGAAAACTCTCCAACGGATCTTTCTGGTCGTACGGAATGCCTCCCGGCGGAGCGCTCGGATCGCCCACACGTAAACCGAAAGTGTGATCCACGAACTGGCCCCACGCGGTCGCCCACTGGCTCACGCCACGCGGGGACGACAACCGCTGACCGGCGTCGTTGAACACGCGATTGCTGATGTAGCGGGCATTCGGGCCACCAAACGGCGCCCCGATCCCGTCGGTGTAGTGCGCGGGCCCCACCCGCAGATAGGCCCCGCCTGCCTTGCCCCAATCCGGATGTGCGCGGTTGTTCCCGCTGCCGTCAAGGCTTTGGTACTCGAAGCCGGTGCTCGCCTCGGCGGCACCGGATGCGAGCAAGCCGGTGACGACAACCAGGCCGGCCACGGTTTTGCTGGCTGATCTCCTCATGGCGCCAGCGTCGCGGAGTCACCGCCCCGGCCACATCCGGTGAGGCTCCGATTAATCCCGTAATACCTCAGGGGGACTCTTGGGCCGGGGTGTCGTACTTCGCGCGTAGCTCACGCTCGACGGTCTCGCTCTCCGCCTTCTCGGCTTCCTCACGAGCCTTGTCGCGCTTGTCCACGCGGCGCACCGCCCAGACCGTCACCAGCAACGCGATCGCGGTGAGCGGATAGCCCATGGCGATACGCGCGACGCCGAGCAACGTCGTCTCGTCAGCGTTGTACAGCCACTGCTGCACGACCACGCGCGAGGCGAAGACCAGCGTCCACGCCGCGGTCGCGATGTCGTAGTCCCGCCGTGATTTCGGGTCCTTGCGCCAGCCGAGCCCGTGCCCGTTGAGCGTCGACCAGATCACGCCGACCAGCGGCCACCGGACGAACATCGAGACCAGGAACGACCCTCCGAGCACGCCGGAGACCCAGATGCCGTACAGGAAGAAGCCCTTGGCCTCGCCGACCCGGTAGGCGATAAAGGCCGCGATCGCCACGCCGAAGATGCCCGAGACCGCGGGCATCAACTGCTCTTTGCGGATGATCCGGATCACCGCGATCAGCACCGCGGCGCCCACCGCGCTCCAGATCGCCGGACCCATGCTGGTCGCCCAGTTCACGATCACGAAAACGGCGACCGGGATGGAGGCCGAGATGAACCCGACCATCCCGCCCATCTGTTCCCAGAGCGTCGGCATCGGCTTCTCGGCCGGGTCTACCTGCTCAGCCCGCGCGGCCTTCTCGGACTCTGGCTTGGGCGTCTCATCAGTCATGTAGTCGTCTGCAGCTCGTAGTAGGGGTTGTAGAGGACCTTGCGGCCGTCCCGCACCGCGATCCGGCCTTTCGCCTTCACCGTCCTGCCCGGTTCGATACCGGGAATCCGCCGTCGGCCGAGCCAGACTAATGTCACACCCTCGGTTCCGTCGAACAGCTCGGCCTCCAGCGTGGCGACCGCGTCACCCGGCGAGAGCTCGACGCTGCGCAGCCTGCCCAGCACCGTCACCTCCTGGCCGGAGCGGCAGTCGCACGCCTTGATGGCGCCGCTCGCCTCAACGCTGGCGGACAGGTCATCGGCGTCCAGCTCTTCGACGTCGCTGGTCAGCTTGCGGACAAGACGGCGAAAATATCCGTCCCCCTTGTCGACACCCATGCCTGCTCCTCAATGGTGGGATCGGCCCCGACTCCGACCCGTGCACAATCAAGCGTAACCGTAGGCAGGAGGCCGGAACCGTGTCAGTACACCAACGTCAGGTGGGGGTTGGGCGTTCCCTGTCGGACACGATTCAGACCGCGATTCTTCTGCCAGGTACGGCCTCGGATGAGGTTTTTGTCCGGTCAGTGTTCGAAGGTCCGCTTCGTACGATCGGTATTCAGTTGGTCGCGCCCCGCCCGGTACCCGGGAAAACGCTGGCCGAAACGCATCTGAAGGCATTGGATGACCTTTCTGGCGAGCCGGTTCTCGCCGGGGGGATCTCGCTGGGAGCACACCTCGCGGTGGAGTGGGCGCTGGCCAACCCAGGACGATGCGCCGGGTTGCTGCTCGCCCTCCCGGCGTGGAATGGGTCACCCGGGAATGCACCCGCTGCCGTCTCGGCGCGGCTGAGCGCGCAGGCGGTACGTAAGTACGGTGTCGACGCGACCCTCGCCACAGTTGACGCCGAGCCGTGGCTGGCGGCTGAGTTGTCCCGTGCGTGGCGACGGGCCGAACCGGGCTTGGCGGATTCGTTGGACGTGGCGGCGACGCGACCCGCACCCGAATTGACCGAATTGGCCCAGATCACCGTGCCGACGGGAATTGCTGGGTGTTCGGACGACCCGGTCCACCCGATCGGTGTCGCGCAGCGTTGGGCATCGACCATCCCCAACGCCCGGCTGTGCACAACAACGTTGCGCGCCTTGGGGAATGATCGTGAATCGCTTGGCCGCGCGACGGTTCTCGCGTGGCTCAGGGCCATCGGCATCACGCGTTTGGAGCAGCCGAGCTAACCGGCGTTGCTCCGAATCGGCGAAACCGGAGTGGTCGAAGAGTGGTAATCACGCGCAGGTCTTGTCCGGCCACACTGTGTTGCACGAGCCTTCCGCGGCGTGAGCATCTACCTGAGCGGCGCGTTGTGGATCATTGGCGCGGGTGTGGTCGCCGCACTGGTCGCGGTCCTCGTCCACCGGATACCGGCAACCGTCGGGCTGAGCGGGAACAACGAAGTCGCCGGACAGGTGTTCACGATCGTCGCGGGTCTGCACGCGGTGCTGCTGGCGTTCGTGCTGATTTCCTTATTCGACGGCGTGAGCGCGGCGCAGGGCGATTCGCAGCGGGAAGCCAACAACCTGGTCGCGGTGTCCTGGTCGGCCGAAGCGCTGCAGGAACCGGTGAGCACGAAGGTCCGCCAGATCACGATGGAGTACTCCAACACGGTCGTCAGCCAGGAATGGCCGCAGATGAGCGACCGGGGCACGGTCAACAGCACGGCAGGCTGGCAGCAGCTCGAGCAATTGCGCGACACCATCGCCCACGCGCCGACCACACCGGACGACCCATGGCAGGAAAGCCGTAAGGCCGCGGCCACCGACCAGTTATGGGAGGTCTACCAAGCCAGGCAGGCCCGGCTGGACGCGGCCGCGGGCGGCGGCGTGAGCACGGTGGTCTGGTTCGCGTTGCTGATCGGCAGCGTGATGGTGATGGGCCTGATCTACTTGCACGGCGGGCCGAAAGTGCTCTCGCACGCGTTGATCTCCGGCACCCTCGCGGCCGCGATCACGTTGCTGCTGTTCGCGATCTACCAGTTGCAGAACCCGTTCAGCGGCGGCGCCGCGGTCGGCCCGGACGCGTTCACCGCCGTGCTGGACCGGCTGAACTGATGCGACTGCCCAGTCTGGCGTTGGCCGCTTCGATCGTGATGGCGAGTGGCCTGACCGGCTCCGGTTCCGCCCGCGCGGCCGACGGCGAGTGCGACGCCTTCGAGGTGTACACCCCGAAACACGGCTCGATGTCCACTTTGGTCAGGCTCGCGCTGCCGGAGGGCCGAGGGGCGGAGCTGCGCAAGTTCTCCAACGAGCTCAACGCGATCGGTTACTCACGAAGCCAGAACCTGTTGTACGGCGTATCGACCCGTTCGCACGTGGTGACGCTCGATCGCGGTGGTACGGCGGTCGACCGGGGCAAAGTGCGCGGCATCGGCGACGCGACCGCGGGAGCCATCTCGGGGTCGACCCTGTTCCTGCGTGACGGCCTGAAGCTGGTGTCGTTGGACATCAACCCGGCGAGCCCGACGTACTTGCAGATCACCAGGACGAAGTGGCTGTCGTGGCTCGCGCACGTCGACGACTGGGATTTCGGTTCGGACGCGTTGCTGTACGGCGTGACAAGCGTCGGCATGGTCGTCAGCGTCGATCCGTTGACCGGCAAGGTCCGTGTGGTGGCCAAGCCTTCCGGGTTGCCGGTCGGGACGTACGGCGCGGTGCTGATGGCTCCTGGCCGGATCCTGTACGCGATCGTCAACCGGTCGCACGGCAAGAGCCGGCTGTACCGGATTCCGTTGAACGCACCGAAGAACACCGTTGAGGTGGCGGCCTTCGCGCCCGCCGACACCACGGACGCGGCCGGCTGCCTGACCCCGCCGCCCGTTGTCGAGCCACCAGCCCCGCCACCCCAACCACCGCCTCCGCCCCCGCCACCCCCGTCCCAACGGCCCACTCCGCCAAGGACAAGCACCCCGCGTCCGACGACGACCACTCCGCCGCCACCGCCTGTGCGGCAGGTGATCCAGCCGCCGCCACCGCCATCACCGCCCCCGGCACCGACGACGACAAAGACTCGCAAGAGCCCGCCGCCGTCCGCCAAACCCGTTGCGGCGCCGAGGAAACCGGACACGGAGAAGAAGCGGCGCTGGGCGATAACCACTGTGGTGCTGATCATCGGCGCCAGCGCCGCGGTCGCGGCAGCCGCACGACACCGTTAGGCGTCCGGCGCCACAAGCTCCGGCAGTGTGCGGTCGAACAGGTCCGCGAAGGTCAACGTGGGCAGGACATGCCCCTGCTTGTGGGCACTGTCCGCCACGTTGTACCCCCACTCGACGGCGCGCAGCCGTTGGCTGGGCGTGCCGTGGTGGCTGACGGCAGCGAACCCGCAGTCACCGAGCTGGAAGAAGATCTGCTCGAACTGCTGCACCCGCTTCCACTGCATCGTCGCGCCCCTGGCGTGCGTCAGGTAGTA
Organism: Kibdelosporangium aridum; assembly: GCF_900176515.1. Taxonomy (GTDB): domain Bacteria; phylum Actinomycetota; class Actinomycetes; order Mycobacteriales; family Pseudonocardiaceae; genus Kibdelosporangium; species Kibdelosporangium aridum. The sequence goes on along the minus strand of NZ_FWXV01000009.1, from coordinate 352,181 downwards.
CGAACCGAACGCGTCCGCCATCAACTCGGTCCGCCGGGTGGCTTCCGGGCCGGTCAGATCCGACTCGAACAGGTTGCGCCTGAACTGGATGTGGTGGCCGTACTCGTGGGCGAAGATGGCCTTCGCGCTCACGTCGCCGAGGCCCACGGCGGCGAACCCGGCGAGCACGCCGTCACCCATCAGGATCTCGTCGGGGATGACTCCGACGCCCGGGATCTCCAGTCCGCCTTGCTGAGCGAACGCGTTGAAACTGAAGAACGGATGCCTGCCGTGGTCGAACTGCGGCTGGTCGTAGATGGTGACCAACGCGGCGGCCACCGGGTCGATCGTCTGCGGCGGCAGGCCGAACAGCAGTTGCAGCACTCTGGACAGCCGGGGCTGGCTGAGCAGGATCGTGCTGTTGAGCGGGGCGACCTTGATCGTGCTGCCGTCGATGTCCCAGAACGTCTTCAGATCGCGGAAGACGGTCGTGATGTCCTGTGTGTACTCGCCGTTGAGCCCGAAGCTCGTGCCCGCGGGGAACAGCACCGCGTCAAGCACGACCAACTGCTGCCCGAGGTTGGCGTACCCGCGATCCACCGACGTCCAGTCCGCGACCTGGCCGGCGAGCCAGGTCCGCACCGGCGTCGCAGCCGAACACTGGTAGTCGTCCGGGTTGATCACGTCGCCGGTCAACTCGTCGTGGTCGACACCGAGACGGGCGGCGAAGTCGTCGACCCGCGCCCAGTCGAGCGCTTCGACGGTCTGCCGGGCTTGGTCGGCCGGGGTGGCGTGCGCCGGTACCGCTGTCACACCGACGCCGAGCACTACGGCGAAGACGATCCCGCGCAGCGCTTGTTTCAACGTTCTCACACTGGCTCCTGAACTCCCGCCCCCGTGGACAAGGTGCGGCCAGTATCAGCAGCTGGTGGCCATGATGGACAGATCCGCGGCTGTCGGAAACCGGCATGACGGGAACATGAAGCCCCCGCGCGCCAAGGCCGGCTCGGCGCGCGAGCCGGAGAGTCAGCCGCCCTGGGCCGCGATGTGCTGGGCGATCTCGTCGGGCAGTTCGATCGGCAACGGCAGGCCGACGGGCATCGGCTGCGTGCCACGGACCACGACCGCGCCGCGGATCAGCGACCGCAGGCCGTGCGCGGCCTGCGCGGACTGCTCCGGCGGGCCCGCGACGACGCCGCGCAGCATCCACCGGGGTCCGTTCACGCCGACGAACCGCAACGACATCTCGTTCAGGTTGGCCATCAGCTCCTGGCCCCACTCGCCTGACGCGCTGCGCACCTGGGCGCCGTTGGCCTTCAGTTCGTTGGCCAGGTCGCCGCAGACCTCTTCCCAGAGACCGCCTGACTTCGGTGCGGCGTACGCGGTGACGGTCATCTGGCCGCTCGGCGTCATGACGTGCACCGCCTTCACCACGCCTGGCTGCTCCATCTCCACCTGCAGCTGCGCGCCGTCCGGCACGGGCAGCAGCACGGAGCCGAGGTCCAGTCGCGGCAGGCCGTCGTCCGGCGGCTCTTCGTCGAACGGTCCGGACATAGACGCCAAATCGCCCTGGACGGCCCCCTCCGCCGAGTCCTCCTCGGCGTAGTCCTCGCCGTCGAAGTCGTCATAGTCCTCGGCAGGCTCGTCGTTCTTGGCTCGGCGCCGCCCGAAAAGTGCCACTATTCCTCCGTCTTCCCGCGTGTGGACGCGAGAACCGCATGCCCACCGGTCGACCCGTACCCGCCCGCGCCGCGCGCCGAGTCGCCCAGTTCTTCCACCTCTTGGAATACCGCATGTTCGACCCGCTGCACGACCAGTTGTGCGATCCGGTCGCCCCGGCTGAGCCGGATCGGCTCACGCAGGTCGTGGTTGATCAGACAGACCTTGATCTCGCCCCGGTACCCGGAGTCGATCGTGCCCGGCGTGTTCACCACGCTCAGGCCCACTCTGGCGGCGAGGCCGGACCTCGGGTGCACGAAAGCCGCGTAGCCGTCCGGCAACGCGATGGCCACCCCGGTGCCGACGATGGCGCGCTCACCCGGCGCGATCTCGACGTCCGACGTGGTCACCAGATCAGCCCCGGCGTCGCCGGGCCGGGCATAGGACGGGATGGGCACACCCGGGTCGAGCCGGGAAATCAGGACCTGCACGCTGGGCACGAGCGGCGAGACTACCCTGGTGGCGTGCCGGACACCTCGCTTGCCCATTCCGAACGGCTCTCGGTCTCCTGGTGGAGCTGGCCGATGCCGATGATCGGCGCGGCGCTGATGGCGGCCACCGTGCACCTGGGCTACCAGGGAATCCGGTCCTGGCTGCCGTACGTGATCTTGCTGCCGCTGATGGCGTTCCTGCTGTTCTGGGCGGGCCGCGCCAAGGTCAAGGTGGCCGACGGCGAACTGTGGGTCGCTGACGCGCACCTGCCGTTGAAGTTCGTCGGCGAGGTGGAGGTGCTCGGCGTGCACGACAAGCGCCGCGCGCTGGGACGTGATCTCGACCCGGCCGCGTTCGTACTGCACCGCGGCTGGATACCGACCGCTCTGCGGGTTCATCTCACCGACCCGGACGACCCCACGCCGTACTGGATCTTCTCCACCCGCTCCCCCGAGAAACTCGCCGCGCTGCTGCGGCAGCACGCCACCCAGACATAGCGGGACGCCCCGCTTGCCCAGACAGCCGATCCAGACACAGCCAGGTACCTGGCTCACGAGGCCAGGTACCCGGATCGGATATCTCTTCGTTCTTCTTGGTCGACGCCCGGTCTCAGGCGCAGTCGCGGCAGACGTACAGGCCGTCGCGCTCTTCGGCCAGCCTGCTGCGGTGGTGGACCAGGAAGCAGTGCGAGCACGTGAACTCGTCGGCCTGCTTCGGAATCACCTTGACGGTCAGGTCCTCGCCGGACAAGCCGGACAAATCGGCACCGGGGAGCTCGAAGTTCTCAGCGGTATCCGACTCGTCGACGTCGACAACACCGGACTGCGTCTCGTTGCGGCGCGCCTTCAACTCCTCAAGGGAGTCCTCGGCGAGGTCGTCAGCCTCGCTGCGGCGAGGAGCGTCGTAGTCGGTCGCCATCTTGTTTCACCCCTGCGGTCATATCATCACCATGCACTCGTGCCGCTGGACAACGTTCCAGGGCCCGATTTTGTGCCCGCCATTGGAGTGACGGACGTCTCCCCTGGTCGCGGGAGGATTTCTGGCCAACCGAATCGATTCGGCCTTCAGTCTTCGGCGACCGGAGCGCGCAGAGGGTAGCCCATCTCACGCCCGTTCAGTCAACGCATCACCCATCCGGGTGTGTTCCCGGTTGCGCGCAGCGGCCCTGCCGCACACGTCCGGACCGGTCCGACCAGGCGATCGGGGGACGGCACGGACTTGCCGCCAAAGCCCGGTCATGGTCGGATACCTGCAGTGTCTCACTGTCCGCGATCATGAAGTCGCATCGGGCAACGGCTACTGGATGTACTCGACCCGATGCCCGTAGTCCGGCGGAAACGCCTAGGCTGATCACAGCAACAAAAGTCAACAGCCAGTCGACAGATACAGCAGGGGAATCTGGCCGGCGATGGAGGGCGGGCACACGTGACGGCGGGGAGCTTCAACGGGGGTGAGCAGGCCCCCAGATATCGCAAGCGGCGGCCTCTTCCTGCGCTGATCATGCTGTTGTTACTCGGTTTGGGGGCGGCCGTGGTCTGGCTCAACGTGGCCAGCAAGGAGCCGGAGGCCAAGGGGGTGCGATGCGATCCCGGGGCGCCGGTGACCGCGGCGTCCGGCGAATCCGCCCCGCCAGCACCACCACCACCACCCGGGGAACACGTCGATCAGACCGGCCTTGACCAGACTTCGGCGGCACCGCCCGACCAGGTCAGCGTCAGGGTGCTGAACGCGAGCACACAGCGCGGCGAGGCGGCACTGGTCTCGGAAGGCTTGAAGCAGCTCGGTTTCACCCAGGTCGGGGCACCGGCCGAGGACCCGCAGTACCCGTCGCGGGACATGACGTGCCGTGGCCAGATCCGGTTCGGCCCGCAGGGCGTCGCCGCCGCGCGGACGTTGAGCCTGCTCGACCCGTGCATGGAACTGGTCAAGGACAACCGCCAGGACGCGTCGGTGGAGCTGGTGGTCGGGCGCAAGTTCGACGAGCTGCCGATCAAGGCCGAGACCCGGCAGATCCTGCGTGTGCTGACCGAGTGGGGCGCACAGCACCCGCCGCAGTCCGGTGGGCTGCAGTCGGTCGAGGGCGCGGGCCCGCAGCTCGACCAGGCGTGGATCGACGCGATCCGCCGGGCACCCTGCTAGACGCCCGCCTCGATCAGCAGCTTGCGCAGCTGGGCGGCCACGCCCGGGGCTGCCGCCAGCACGGCGTCGCCCAGCTCGCCCGTGCCCGGCAACTCCACGACGGCGCCCGCTTCCTCGGCGATGAGCGAACCGGCGGCCCAGTCCCACGGGTTGAGGCCGGCCTCGAAGTAGGCGTCCACCCATCCGGCGCCGACCATGCACAGGTCCAGCGCGGCCGATCCGGTCCGCCGGATGTCGCGCACCCGGGTGAGCACGTTGCGGACCACCTCGATCTGGCTGGCCCGGCGTTCCGGCCGGTAGGCGAACCCGGTGGCGACGAGGGTCAGCTCCAAGTCCTCGACCGCGCTGGCTCGTAGCGGCTGGCCGTCGAGCGTGGCGCCACCGTCCCGCGCGGCCGACCACACGCGGCCGCTTGCGGGCTCCACAACGGCCCCTGCGACGGTGATGCCGTCCAACTGGGCAGCAACCGACACGGAGTACCACGGGAAGCCGTAGAGGTAGTTCACGGTGCCGTCGATGGGGTCCACGACCCAGCGCACGCCGTCGACGGCCACGGCGCCGCCTTCTTCCTCGCCGAGCACCGGTTCACCTGGTCGCAGTTCGGCGAGCCGGTCACGGATCAGTCGCTCGGCGGCGCGGTCACCCGCGGTGACCGGATCGGTGGCGCTGGACTTGGTCGACACGTCCCGCACAGCGGAGCGTCGCGTCGTCTCGATCAATTCGCCCGCCTCGCGCGCCACCCGGACGGCAACTTGGCGCAAAGTGTCCCGCAGATGGACCATGGGTACATCCGACCACATCGGTTATGGTCCCCCCATCACCTGGGAACTGAATCGAGAAGGAAGGACCACGGGGATGGCTGGCACCCGCGGCTTCGGGGTAGACATCGGCGGTTCCGGAATCAAGGGATGCGTGGTCGACCTTCAGGCCGGATCGCTCGTCGGTGAGCGGGTCAGGACGAACACCCCGCAGCCTTCGACACCGGACGCGATCGCCGACGTGGTCGCCAAGACCGTCGAGCAGTTCGACTGGCACGGACCGGTCGGCGTGACGTTGCCGACCGTCGTCAAGCACGGCAAGGCGTTGTCGGCCGCGAACATCAGCAAGAAATGGATCGGCACTGACGCGCACGCGTTGTTCGCCGAACGACTCGGCAGGCAACCGAACGAGATCGTGGTTCTCAACGACGCGGACGCGGCCGGTATGGCGGAAATCCGTTATGGATCAGATATCGACCGCAGTGGTGTGGTGGTGTTGCTGACTTTCGGCACCGGCATCGGCAGCGCGGTTTTCCTTGACGGCGAGCTCGTCCCGAACACCGAGTTCGGCCACCTCGAAGTGGACGGGCACGACGCCGAGACCAAGGCCGCGGCCTCGGTGAAGGAGGAGCACGACCTGTCGTGGGAGGAGTGGGCCAAGCGCGTCACCCGCTACCTGCGCAGGCTGGAGGACCTGATCTGGCCGGACCTGATCATCGCGGGCGGCGGGGTGAGCAAGAAGGCGGACAAGTGGCTGCCTTTGTTGGACGTTCGTACCAAAGTAGTGGCCGCTGAACTGCGCAACGACGCGGGGATTGTCGGCGCCGCCGTGGCGGCGGATATCGGCGTCCAGCACTGATTCGCGGGTTATTCGCACCCGTAGGAACTGGCTTCACGCCCTTGTTGTGTCACCGCACTCGCCGGGCGTCGTTACAATGGAACAGCGCCTTCGGCAAAGCCCGGAGGCTCTCCCCGAACTCCCGGCAACTCGACCCCCGCCGTGTTGCCGTTGTCGACCGTTTCGAAAGGGCGTACGTGGCAGCCGCAGAGACCGCAACCCGACGCTCCCCGAGCACCGCGAGCGCGGCGAAGACGACCAAGACCGCTTCGGTTGCCGGCAAGACCGACGCCGAAGAGCCCGCGACGGCGGGCGCCAAGGCCAAGGCGTCGGCGGGTCGCAAGACCGCAGCCAAACCCCGAGCTGCCAAGAAGACCGCGACCAAGGCGCCGGCGGCCAAGGCGAGCCCGGCCACGGCCAAGAAGTCCGGCGAAGGCGATCCCGACGAGCCAGGCGAGCTCGAGGACGTCCAGCTCGAAGACCTCGAGGACCTCGAGGCCGACGACGCCGAACTCGTCGACGAGCCGGTGGTCGAGGAAGAGCCGGACGAGGAAGAAGAGAAGCTCCCCAAGGACGCCAAGGAGGGCGGCGGCGACTTCGTCTGGGACGAGGAGGAGTCCGAGGCCCTCCGCCAGGCCCGCAAGGACGCCGAGCTCACCGCCTCGGCCGACTCGGTGCGTGCGTACCTCAAGCAGATCGGCAAGGTCGCCCTGCTCAACGCCGAGGAGGAGGTCGAACTCGCCAAGCGGATCGAGGCAGGCCTCTACGCGGCCGAGCGGGTGCGCAAGGCCGAGGAGGAGAGCGAGAAGCTCACCCCGCAGATGCGGCGCGACCTGCGCTGGATCGTGCGTGACGGTGAGCGCGCCAAGAACCACCTGCTGGAGGCCAACCTCCGCTTGGTGGTGTCGCTGGCCAAGCGCTACACCGGCCGCGGCATGGCGTTCCTCGACCTGATCCAGGAAGGCAACCTGGGCCTGATCCGCGCGGTCGAGAAGTTCGACTACACCAAGGGCTACAAGTTCTCCACGTACGCCACCTGGTGGATCCGGCAGGCCATCACCCGCGCCATGGCCGACCAGGCCCGCACCATCCGTATCCCGGTGCACATGGTCGAGGTGATCAACAAGCTCGGCCGGATCCAGCGTGAGCTGCTGCAGGACCTCGGCCGCGAGCCGACGCCCGAAGAGCTCGCCAAGGAAATGGACATCACCCCGGAGAAGGTGCTGGAGATCCAGCAGTACGCCAGGGAGCCCATTTCGCTCGACCAGACCATCGGCGACGAGGGCGACAGCCAGCTCGGCGACTTCATCGAGGACTCCGAGGCCGTTGTCGCGGTCGACGCGGTCTCGTTCACGCTGCTGCAGGACCAGCTGCAGTCGGTGCTGGCGACGCTGTCCGAGCGCGAGGCGGGCGTGGTGCGGCTGCGCTTCGGCCTGACCGACGGCCAGCCCCGCACCCTGGACGAGATCGGCCAGGTCTACGGCGTGACCCGGGAGCGCATCCGGCAGATCGAGTCGAAGACCATGTCGAAGCTGCGTCACCCGTCGCGGTCCCAGGTGCTGCGCGACTACCTCGAGTGATCGGCGTTCTTTTCCGAGAAAGCCCCCGGCCGCGGCCGGGGGCTTTCTCATCGCCTTGACGGCTAACGTTGTTAGCCTTATCGTGAAGCTAACAACGTTAGCCATCTGGGGAGTTGCCATGTCGCAGGTACTCGCACCCGTCCGCCCGATCGCCCACCGCGTCGCCTGGGCGGCGCTGGCGCTGTTCTTACTCGCGTTCCTGATCTTCGAGGTGGTCAAGCACGGCGGCTGGTCATGGGCCACGGCGCTCGCCCTGTTCATCGCACCCGATCTGACGATGTTCATCGACATGCGGTCAGGCGGCGACGGCAGACTTTCACCCAAAGCGGTGCCGTTCTACAACGCGGTGCACCGGCCGTGGATCCCGTTGGTGGTGCTGGTCGGCTACAGCTTCTCGGATCTGGATATGGTCCCGCTGTTCGCCGCCGGTCTGGCGTGGCTGCTCCACATCGCCATGGATCGCACGTTCGGGTATGGATTGAGGAACCTCGATGGCAGCAGGCGTCTCTGAACGGCGCACGCAGATCGTCGAAGCGGCCCGCGCGCTGATCGAGCACGGCGGAACGTCCTCGCTGACCATGCGTGCGCTCGCCGACCGCCTCGGCATCCGCGCACCCTCGCTCTACAAGCACTTCCCGGACAAACTCGCGGTCGAAGCCCAGGTCATCGCGGTCGCCATGGAAGAGGTCGCCCGCTCGCTGGAATCGACGAGTTCGCTGACCGAGCTCGCAGCCGCATACCGGGCCTACGCACTGGCGCACCCGCACCTGTACCGGCTGATGAACTCCGGACCACTCCCCCGGCATCTGCTACCCGATGGTGTGGAAGACCGGGCCGCACTGCCGTTGGTTCGTGTCGTCGGCGGCGATGAACATCGCGCACGAGCGATCTGGGCGTTCGCACACGGGATGGTGATCCTCGAACTCGAGGGCCGGTTTCCGCCAGGAGCCGACCTCGACCGCGCCTGGCACACCGGACTGGCCGCGTTCGACGAGCCTGTTCAGCGCTGACCAGGGCGCTTGAGTACGTTGTCCTGGTACTTGCAGGAGCACGCTTTATGGAGGACACCTCGTGGCGACGAAGCCTGAGATCGGCCCGATCACTGGAAACCCGCCTGCCGAGCTGGAGATCGAGGACATCACCGTCGGCGACGGCCCCGAGGCCCAGGCAGGCCACACGGTGACCGTGCACTACGTCGGCGTCTCGCACTCGACCGGCAAGCAGTTCGACGCGTCATGGGACCGCGGCGAGACCTTCCAGTTCCCGCTCGGCGGCGGCCGGGTCATCCAGGGCTGGGACCGCGGCGTCGCGGGCATGAAGGTCGGCGGCCGTCGCAAGCTGACCATCCCGCCGCACCTGGGCTACGGCGCACGCGGCGCGGGCGCGGCGATCAAGCCGAACGAGACCCTGGTCTTCGTGGTCGACCTGCTCGGCGTGAACTAGCCGAGTCGCCAGGCGGGCTCACGTACTCGGAGGGTGAGCCCGCCAGCGAACCGATCATCGCCACGCTGACCGGGAGCAACGAGCACCGCACGCATACCCGTCGGCCAAGAAAGCGACGTACATCACACCATCGCCCTCACTGAGCGTGTAAGTCGACACGAACGTGTCAGCCCGCCGTGTCCCCCGCCTCGCCACGCCAAGCTGAGCTGGGCGAAGGCCCATCGCCGCGGCGAAGCGCGCGCTTGTACCACGCCACTCGGCCGGGACACCACAAGATCCTGAATATCGGGACAGCCACTACGGCAACCGGGCGAACCAATTGTTACGGCTGTCTCTCTCGGGCGCGGGAACACTGACGATCGCCAAAACGTCTGCAAGAGTAGAGGTAGCGAACATCGGGTATCCCGCCGGCAACCGAAGCCAGGGGAGACCCAGTGGTCGCAGCCTGACGAGGGCACCGACCACGGTGCCGGGACGGAGGGAGATTTACCATGAACACCACGCTCACCCGCCCCGAACTGACAGCCGCCGATCGCTGCGACCGCTGCGGGGCAGCCGCGCAGGTTCGGGCGATCCTGCCCTCAGGAGGAGAACTGCTGTTCTGCGGTCACCACGCGCGCGAGCACGAGGCGCGCCTGAAGGAGTTGGAGGCAGAGCTGCAGAAGGGCTGAGACCACGATCACAGCCAAGACGTAGTGCGGGGCGGGACTCTGAGCGTGAGTCCCGCCCCTACTGCTGTCCAAGCGAGGACAAGCACCGCCTGGACGGCTCACATCTTGCCGAGCACCGGTTCGAAGGCCAGTTCGGCCGCCCCGATCAGTTTCGCGTCACCGCCGAGCACCGAAGGCACGATTCGAGTCCCGCCAACGGCCCTGCTGACCAGGCTGCGGGTCCGGACCTCGCGGCCGACGTCGGCGATCAGCGCGGCGGGCAGGGACGTGAACAGATCCCCGAGCACCACCAGCTCGGGGCCGAGCATGTTGACCACGTTGACCAGGCCGAGGGCCAGCCAGTCGACCAGTTCCGCGAGTTGCTCGCGCGCCAGTGACGAGTGCGCGGACAGTTCCTTCAACGCGGCCACGATCGCGCCGCGCGGCGAGCCCTCGGGCAGTTCCAGCGCCCTGCACATCGCGGCCTCGCCGATTTCGGTCTCCCAGCAGCCGTGGCTTCCGCAGTAGCACGGCCTTCCGCCGGGCTTGACCACCATGTGCCCGATTTCGCCGAAGTATCCGCTTGTTCCGCGCATCGGCGAGCCGTTGGAGATCACGCCACCGCCGACGCCGACATCAGCCGACACGTACACCGCGTCAGATGCGCCACGGGCGGCGCCGCGGACGTGCTCGGCCAACGCACCGAGCTCCGCGTCGTTCCCCAGTCGTACGGGCATTCCCAGGCCCGTAGAGAGCCATTCCCCTAACGGGATGTCGGTCCAGTGCAAGTTGGGCGCCTCGTGCACGAGCCCGTCAGACCCACGGACCACACCCGGCACGGACACGCCAACCGCGGCCGTCTCGACAGAGAGTTCACCGACCAGCCAACGGGTTGAGTCCACGATGTGTGCGACGACCTCGTCGGGCTGGCTGGCGCGTCCGTAGAGGTTCCAGCTGTTACGGCCGAGGATCTGCCCACCGAGGCCAACCAGGGCAATGGCGACGCCTTCGACGCGTATGTCGATCGCGAGAACGACGGCCGCGTGTGGTTGGGGCAGGACGAGCAGCGATGGGCGGCCAGCGCCGCTGCGTTGCAGCGGCACTCGCTCTTCCACCACGCCGGCTTCGGCCAAGCCGTCCACCAGCGCCTTGATCGTGCTGCGGTTGAGTCCTAGTTCCGTGGTCAGCGCCGCACGGGTGCACGGCCCGTCGATGTGCAGGCGTCGCAACAGTGCTGTCCTGTTGTGCCTGCGTACCTCGTCGGGCCGAGCCCCCGCGGTCGGCGAAGTAGTCACGGCGATCAGGACTTGGCAGCCGCCGCACGACGGCGCGACAACGCATCGACCGTGGCCGCGACCAGCAATACGATGCCAGTAATGATGTTGATCTCGGCGGCGCCGTAGTTCAGCAGGCCGAGACCGTTCTGCACGATGGCGATGACCGTGCCACCGATGACCGCGTCGGTGATCCGGCCGCGTCCACCGAACAGCGACGTACCACCAATGACGGCCGCACCAACGGCGAACAGCAGCGTGTTCAGCGCACCGGCCTGCGGGTCGACCGAGCCGACCTTCGACGAGTACACGATCGCGCCGATCGCCGCGAGCGCCGAGCTCACCACGAACACGCTGGCACGGATCTTGGACACGTTGATACCGGCACGGCGGGCCGCTTCCGAGTTGCCACCGACGGCGTAGATGTGCCGTCCGTAGCGGGTGCGGTTGAGCACGTACAACCCGATGACCATGATGCCGAGCACGATGGGCACGACGTACGGAACGCCCTCGATCACGATCGCGCTCTGCGAGCGGTTGATCGTGAAGACGTACGTACCGACGATGGCCAGCACGGCGATCGCGGCGACCTTGGCCAGCGCGATCGGTGTCGGCTGGGTGACCAGGCCGCTGTTGAGCCGCTTGAAGTGCTGCCCGAGCGTGACGGCCGCGTATCCGGCGACCGCGATCACGCAGAAGATCCAGCTGCCCGAGATGCTCAGGTTGCCGTTGGCGACCGCGTTCAGCGTCGGCGATTCCGAGCTGATCGGCAGCGTGCCACCCTGGCCGATCAGCTTGAGGATCACGCCCTGCCAGGTGATGAACAGTGCCAGCGTCACCACGAACGACGGCATACCGATCTTGGCGACCAGGAAGCCGGTGACACAGCCGATCGACGCGCCGACGGAGATCGCCAGCAGCATCTCCAGCCATGCGTTGGCGGGCACACCGACCAACGTGATGAGCAGCGCGACCAACGCGAACGCCGCGCCTGCCCAGATCTTCATCAGCAGGCCGAGCCCGAGCGCCACCACCAGCAGCGCACAGAACACGTAGAACACCGTGCCGCCCATGCCGCCCAACAGGTTGCCGTTGCGCACGACATGCAACGCCATGACCGCGGCACACACACCTGATGCCGTACCAGCGGCAAGGTCGATCTCGCCGATCAACAGCACGAACACCAAGCCCATCGCGATGATCACGGTGCTGGCGCCCTGCTGGAACAGGTTCGCGATGTTGTTGAGCGACAGGAAGAACTCGGACTGCGTGGCGAAGTAGATCACCAGGACGACCAGGCCTGCCAAGGCGGGCAACGAGCCGAGCTCACCGCCGCGCACCTTGGCGAAGTAGTCGCCGATCGCCTCGCTGGTCGTCTTCGAAGTGGTGTCGATCCCGAAGTCGGAGATCGCACCGGCGCGTTTCGCTTCCTCCGGCGCGCTGTGCGTGCCGGTGGCGGAAGGCTTCTCAGTCATGCGTGGGGTCCAGTTCGTATTTCAGGCGGTCGGCGTCAGATGGTCACGGTGTCGGGACGGGCGAGGCCAAGCTCACCGGACCGTCCGGCGGTGATCAGCTCGACCACCTGGGTGTTCGTCACTTCCTTCGTCGGCACCTGGGCCACCATCCGGCCGAGGTAGAGCGTCGCGATCCGGTCGGCGACCTCGAAGACGTCCGCCATGTTGTGGCTGATCAGCACGACACCGAGGCCTTGCTCGGCCAGCCTGCGGACGAGGTCGAGCACCTGACGGGTCTGCGCGACACCCAGCGCGGCGGTCGGCTCGTCGAGCAGCACGACCTTGCTGTTCCACAGCACCGCCTTGGCGATGGCTACGGTCTGCCGCTGACCACCGGACAGCGACGCGACCGGCGTACGCACCGACTTGACCGTGCGGACCGACAGCGACGCGAGTGTCTCGCGCGCGGCTTTCTCCATCGCGGCCTCGTCGAGCATCCATCGCGAACCACGTTCCCTGCCAAGGAACATGTTCTGCACGATGTCGAGGTTGTCGGCCAGCGCGAGATCCTGGTACACGACCTCGATGCCCAGTTGCGCGGCGTCCTTCGGCCCGCGGATGTGCACCTCGTTGCCCTGGAATGTAACGGTTCCCGAGTCGTGACCGTAGATCCCGGCGATGCACTTGACCAAAGTGGACTTTCCGGCGCCGTTGTCACCGACGAGTGCGGTCACCTCACCCGCTCGCACAGTGAAGTCCACGTCGTGCAGGACGTGGACCGGACCGAAGCTCTTGTTGAGACCCTTGATCTCGAGGATCGGATCACTACTCATGGTTTGTACTCCGTGATGGAACCGGGGCGGGTGCCAGTCGGGGGCAGGCACCCACCCCGGAGATCGGGCGAACTAGGAGATGCCTGCCTGGGCGCACAGCGGCTGGACATCGCCGGTGCAGACCTCGGAGACCTTGACGTAACCGGCGGTGATGACGTCCTTGACGTTCGCCTTGGTGATCGTCTGCGGCGTCAGCAGGACGGACTTGACGTCGCGGTTGCCCGTCGGGTCCTTCTCCGTCTGCGTGGCGATCGCGTCGGCGGCGGCGGTGTCACCCTTGGCGAGGGCGGCGGCCAGCTTGGCGGCAGCCTCGGCCTCCTGCTTGATCGGCTTGAACACAGTCATGTACTGGTCGCCGCGAAGCACTGCCTGCAGGCCTGCCGCGGTGGCGTCCTGACCGGTGACCGGGACCTTCAGGCCGTTCTTGTTCAGAACGGTGATGACCGCGCCGGCGAGACCGTCGTTCGCCGCGACGACACCGTCGACCTTGCCGCCGTTCTGCGTCAGGATCTGCTCGAACTGCTGGCCACCCTTCTGGTTGTCCCAGTTGTCGATCGGCTGGGACTTGACCAGCTTGAGAGTGCCCGCGTCGTACAGCGGCTTGAGGACCTTCTGCTGACCGGCGTGGAACAACGTGGCGTTGTTGTCCGTCGGCGCGCCCTCGATCTCGATGACCTGCGCACCCGGCTTGCTCTTCAGCGCCTCGGCCATGGCCGCGCCCTGCAGCTCACCGACCTTGGTGTTGTCGAACGAGACGTAGTACTTGGAGCTGCCGCCCAGGTTGAGGCGGTCGTAGTCGATGACAGGGATGCCGGCGTTGGCGGCCTTGGCGGCGACGGTCTTGCCGAGCTCGCTGTTGATCGACGCGATCACGAGGACCTTCACGCCTCGGCTGATCATGCCGTCGGCCAGCCGGGTGAAGGTGGCGGTGTCGCCCTGGGCGTTCTGTACGTCGGCCTCGAGCCCCTCCGCCTTCATGGCCTCCTGGATCATCGGCTTGTCGAAGCCCTCCCACCGGGCAGAGGAGGCGGTTTCCGGCAGAATGACGCCGATCTTGGTACCGCCGCCTGACGGAGCGGACGCCCCCGGAGTGGAGCCACCGCCACCGGGCGCCGGTGCCTCGTTGGCCCCGCAAGCAGAGAGCACGAGGGCGACACCCGCACCCACGGCGGCGAGGGCAAGGGTCTTGCTACGCATTCGTCGTCCTTCCAGTGGGACTCGAAAATGTTGTGCGCCACAACATATGCCCGGTACCCACGTGACTGGAAGCACACTGATTCGATTCAGAAGCTTTTGTGGGATACGAAGTGGCAACGACGACGTAACCGAAGGGCCTCGACCCCCTGAACAGTGACGACCTCACTACGGCTGGTGAGTGATCAACTCGACCGAGGCGGACAAATCGGACGTCAAGTGTCCCGAACCCCGGCCTAATTTGTTGTCGGCAGTGGGGTATGAAACACCAAATACCGACAATGTGGGTTGCCCTTCAACAAACTGGGGTTTGTTGGACACCTCACCGGCGGAGTCGGGCGAGGACGGCGTCGGTGCCCAGTTCGGTCCGCGCCTCGGGATGCTCGACATAGTGCTTGAGCAGTGCGTACAGGCCCTCGGGTGGCACGGCGAACTGGGCGCAGTCGACTTCGATCATGGGAACGGGCGGCAGCCTGTCGATCTTCCAGAACCGCACGACCTGCTGTTTCCGCCACTCAGCGTTGGCGTAGGCGATGACGAGGACCTCGGGTCGACCGTTGTAGGCGGCCTTCACCCCGGCGAACGCCTCCCAAGGCAGGAACGACGAGAAGGTCCACCCGCGCTGCTCGATCCCGTCAGCGGACAACGTCAGCCGACCACGCCGAACCCGCCCCGACAGCACACCCACAACAAATGTCGCCACCCCCAAGCCCAGTCCCCCGAACGCGATAGCCGCCGCAGTGATCCCGTGGCGCGCGTAATCCACGACGGCGAACACGAAGAGCGCGGTGAAGCAGCCCATCTGCGCGATCAGGCAAACGAAGGCGACCAGCGAATACCGCACTTCCGTCGCCTGGTTACCGGACCGCACGTCCGCGTAGCCGGCTGGCCTTCGGACTCGGGTGTAGTAGATGAAGAAAGCGCCGAACATGAACAGGAGTGCGGCGAAGGAGCCGTACTTCAACCCGCCGGGAGCGCCGATCGCAACAAATCCCAGGCCCGCCGCGAACGCGGCGAGCCCGAACAGGACGAGCAGGACGATGCCAGGCACATAACGGCGGCCCGAATGGTGCGGCCACTCAGCAGGCCACGGCAACCGGTCAGAAGATGGCATCCCAGGCGTCTCCCAGTGCTCCGCCGACGGCTTTGGCCGCGTTCGCGACCGTGGCCGCACCAGCTTCGATGGCGTCGCCAACCGTTCCGATTCCGTTCTGGTAGATCGCGTCAACGGCACCGGACGTGAACAAGCCGGCCAACGCGCCGCCGACCGCGCCGAGTGCGGTGCCGACCACAGGAACCGGGATCGCCGTCCCGATCACGGCGCCTGCCAGGACCGAAGCTCCGAACCCGGCGGCACCGGAAACAATCGCTTGGCCGACGGGTTTGTCCGTGGCCACGACGTCGTACACGACACCCGCCACGGCAAGCGCGCCGCCCACTTTCAGTCCGACTCGTCCCGCGGTCGCCTCGGTCTTCGCGGCTGCGGCAGCCGCTTCGTCTGCGCTGTGCGCCGCCACCCGGGAAGCGTCGAAGTCCCTGTAGATCGTCGCCGCCGAGGACCCCGCGGGCGCGGTCTTGGCCATCTCCAAGTACCTCGCCGCCTCGCCCGCCAGGTGCTTGGACTGCTGCATCAGGATCGACGCATGGGCCGCGGCCAGCGTGCCGCCTGCGCCGTTCGCCAAGTCTCCGATGACCAGGAACCACTTGCTGGACACGTCGTTGAGGACGTTCTTCAGTGTGTCGGCGGCCAGTTTGGCGACGATCCGCGCCGCCTCGGCACCCTTTTCCGCGGCCTTGTACGCGTCCACCTGTGCCGCGTGGATCCGTTGCGCTGACACGGCATCGTCGTGAGTTTTGACGGCTTCAGGAGTGGCTGCGTCTGCCGCAGGCGGCGTGGGTGGTGGCGGACCTGGCTCCAGGATCGTGTCCCCGTCCACTTTCAGCCCGGCCGCCGCCGCATTCGCCCGGACCGTCCTCATGTCCTCCTGCGCTCGATGCAACTGCGCCGCGAAGTCGTCGAATTTCTGCGCTACGTCGGAAGCGGCGGTCGCCAGCCCGTCTGTCTTCTGCGCGCCGTCAGTCATCTTGGCGCGGAATGCCGCACTGGCAGCGCCGCGCCAGCCGGAGTCGGCCTGGTTGCGCGCGGCATAGATCTGGCTCGCGGCCTCGGATAGCTCCTTGGCCAGTGATCCTCTGAGCCAATGCGAGACGCCACGAACACTCTCGGGATTGCCCGCGATCCTCGTGTCGATCGGCATGTCAGCCCGTTCCGCCTGCGTTGTTCAGGTTCCCGGCGGTCGCAGCTTCGTTCTCCTGGTATCGGGAATTGCCCTTCGCGACCGCCTCGGCGGCAGCGGCGGCGCCGATCACCAACTGCCCCGCGTTGTCCACCAGACGCGCCATGATTCCCACGATCGCGGGAGTCCCATCGCCCGCGTCAGGCGCCGCCGGAACCGAGTTGCCGACCGCGTCGACTTCCGCACTGGTTCTGCGCAGTGTGCTCGCGATGCCGTCGAGAACACCCGCGTCCACTTCCGAATCCACCGGCGGGCTCACGTGCCACCGCCATGCCGCTTGTCCTCCGGAATGATCACGTCAAGGAGAAGAAGCTGGAACGGATAGGCTCGCTGCACCTCGTCGAGTGCGGCGGTCGGCATCACGATCCACGGCTGCTGCCGTCCACAGCACGTGTGCAGCCGGTCCAGCGCCGAGTATGCGAGCAGCGCCATCCGGCCGTCTTTGGTTCGCCTCAACTCGATCTGCGCGAACGATGCGTCAGTGACTGTCTCAGCCACCGGCAAGTACACGACAGGCGGGAACTCGGCAGGTATCGGCGTTGTGGTGGCCTCACGCGGCGAACTCACGGATTCGCACCTCCCCTGATGCTGGTCTCCGTGACTGTTCGCGACCGATTAGAGCACAGATCTCACGATCAGTGATCTACGTCTGACTATCTGTCACGGAACAGACCAGGGGATGTCAAGTCCTCACCAGGAGCGCAAGGTGGCGATGCGTTCCTCGAGTTGTTCGACCGATGCCATGGCTGTCGGCGGTCCGCCGCATTGGCGGCGGAGGTCGCCGTGGATGACGCCGTGGGGCTTGCCTGTGCGGTGGTGGAACATCGCGACCAGGGTGTTGAGTTCCTTGCGCAGGCCGGTCAGGCGCTCTTGCACGGTCTGCGGGCGGTTCTCGGCGGGCGCCGCGGGCCGGGCGGCTTGCTCGGCGTGTTTGCGAGAGCGGGAAGCCAGCTGCTTTTCCTGCCGCTGCTGCAACAAAGTCCGCACTTGCTCGGGTTCCAGCAGGCCGGGCAGGCCCAGGTAGTCCTGTTCCTCCTCGGAGCCGACGCCTGCCGCCGTGCCGAAGGACGAGCCTTCGTAGATGACCTGGTCGAGTTCGGCCGACGCACCCAGTGAGGTGAACGCCTTCTCTTCTTCGCCTGGTTCGTCTTCGGTCCGGTTGGCCGCTGCCAGCAGCTCGTCGTCCCAGCCGTCTTTCTCCCGGTGTGGCTTGCCCAGGACGTGGTCGCGCTGGGCTTCCATCTGGCTGGCCAGCTCCAGCAGCACTGGCACGCTGGGCAGGAAGACGCTCGCGGTCTCCCCCGGGCGCCTTGCTCGCACGAATCGGCCGACCGCCTGGGCGAAGAACAGCGGGGTTGAGGCGCTGGTCGCGTACACGCCCACGGCCAGGCGCGGGACGTCGACGCCTTCGGACACCATCCGGACCGCGACCATCCAGCGGTCGTCGGACTCGGAGAACTTCTGGATGTTGCCGGAGGCCTTCGGGTCGTCGGACAACACGACCGTCGGCTCTTCACCGGTCGTCTTGTGCAGGATCCGGGCGTACTCACGGGCTGTGGTCTGGTCGGACGCGATGACGAGGCCGCCTGCGTCGGGCACGCCACCGGCGCGCAGCTGCCGCAGCCGTACGTCCGCCGCGTTCAGGACCGCGGGCATCCATTCGCCGCTGGGGTCCAGGGCGGTCCGCCAGGCGCGTGCGGTTTGTTCCTGCGTCATCGGTTCGCCCAGGCGCGCGGTGAACTCCTCCCCCGCGCTCGTGCGCCAGGACGCCTCGCCGGAGTACGCCATGAAGATGACGGGGCGCACGACGCCGTCGCGCAGCGCGTCGGCGTAGCCGTACGTGTGGTCGGAGACGCTACGCATCGAGCCGCCGACGTCGGGTTCGTAGTTGACGAACGGGATGGGCGAGTCGTCGCTGCGGAACGGTGTTCCGGTCAGCGCCAAGCGTCGCACCGCCGGCGTGAAGGCCTCGCGGATCGCGTCACCCCACGACTTCGCGTCGCCGCCGTGGTGGATCTCGTCGAGGATCACCAGCGTCTTGCGGTTCTCCGTCCGCACCCGGTGCAACGTCGGGTGCGCCGCCACCTGCGCGTACGTCACCGCCACACCGCGGTAGTCCCGGGAGGTCTGGCCTTGGCCGTTGCTGAAGTTCGAGTCGATCGGAATGCCGAAGTTCGCAGCCGAGGCCGCCCACTGGTGCTTCAGGTGCTCGGTCGGTGCCACGATCGTGATCGACTCGACCGTCCGGTCGGCCAGCAGCTCCAACGCCAGCCGCAGGCCGAACACCGTTTTCCCGGCACCCGGCGTCGCCACCGCGAGGAAGTCCTTTGGCTTGGCCGTGAGGTACTTCGTGATCGCACGCCGCTGCCACGCACGCAGCGGGCGTTGGGCTGGTGACGCTGGCGGGGCCGGGGGTGCGTAGTCGGGCGCTACCACGTAACTCTCGGCTCCTTTCGCACACGAATGCCCTCAGGGCGTGTCCCGCTGGACTCGTTGAGGGCTCTCGCAGCCTACCTTCCGCCCGCCGGGCGTGCCGCGCGGTCGCTGCTCAACAGGCGGGTCGAGTCGGCCAAATCACGGTCCATGGACCATGCTTGAGACTGTTATGAGCGACGGGCATCCACAGGCGGCCAACGGCGTGGCACCACGCCGTGGTCCTGGTGGGCTGGTCAAACGCACTTTCAAACGCGCGTGGGACGGCAGCATCTTCTCCGAGGCAGCCGAAGCGGCGTTCTGGCAGACGCTCTCGCTCCCCCCGCTGCTGCTGGGTCTGCTGGGCAGCCTGGGTTTCGTGTCCGGCTGGTTCGGCCCCCACATCCTCGACCAAGTGCAGGACCGGATCGTCGGGTTCTCGTTCACGATCTTCAGCGACAACGTGGTCCGCGACATCGTTACGCCGACGGTCGAGGACATCCTGCGCACCGGGCGTGGCGAGGTTGTGTCGATCGGTTTCCTGATCTCGCTGTGGGCGGGCTCGTCGGCCATGGCGTCGTTCGTCGACGCGATCACCTCCGCGCACGACCAGTACACCGTGCGCAATCCGCTGTGGCAGCGGATCTTCGCGTTGCTGCTGTACATGGTCAGCCTGGTCGGCCTGATCGTCGGGTTGCCGCTGCTGGCGCTCGGCCCGGACATCCTGCCGAACTTCTTCCCGGCGTCATGGCGGGAACAGGTCTCCTTCTACGTGGACCTGTTGTACTACCCCACTCTTGGCATCCTCGCGTTGCTCGCGGTGACGACGTTGTACAAGCTCGCGCTGCCACGGAAACTGCCATGGCACCGTGGTGTGCCCGGCGCTGTGCTCGCGGTTGCCGTGTTCATGCTGTCCAGCAGCCTGTTGCGGCTGTACATCGAGTGGATCACCACGACCGGCTACACGTACGGCGCGCTCGCCACTCCGATCGCGTTGTTGTTGTTCACTTTCTTCATCGGGTTCGCCATAGTCCTCGGTGCGCATTTCAACGCCGCGATCCAGGAGTTGTGGCCTGCCAAGATGACCAGCCGGCAACGACGGCGGTGGCGGCGGCTGGAAATGGAGCGGGTGGCCGAGCACATCCGTTCCGAGAACGTCACCACAGAGGGTGCACAGGATGTCAGCCGGACGGAGTCATCCTCGCGGCCAACACAAACTCATCCCTAGGAACGACTCGAAAGTCACGCCATAGGTGCATGCTCACACGCGCGGCCTGTGACAGGCTCTGGGACATCGCCCCAGGGGCACCGGGCGATGTGTTTGCAGGAGCCTGCGTCGGCGCGGGAGGGCAACCCGTCCGGCGCAGGCTCCTCTCATTTCCTGGAGGGGGACGACCGCAGTGTGGTTGCTCGCGCGATTAAGCCTTGCCAACCGAAGCCTGATCGCCCTGATCACGCTCGCCATCATCGGGTTCGGCCTGTTCGCCGTGCCTTCGTTGAAACAACAGCTGTTCCCGTCGATCCAGCCGCCGACCGCGGTGATCGTCGCGCCGTATCCCGGTGCCGCACCGGACTCGGTCGCCGCACAGGTCACCGAGCCGATCGAGGGCAGCCTGCAGGGCATCGAAGGGCTTGAGGAGACCAGTTCCGACTCGGCCGAGGGTGTCGCGTCGATCGTGGCGCAGTTCAAGTTCGGCACGGACATGGACCGCACCGTCGACCGTATGCAGCAGGCAATCAACCGGCTGGGCACGCAACTGCCGCAGAACGTCCGGCCGACTGTGAACGCGGGCAGCACGTCGGACTTTCCCGCGATGGTGCTGGCCGCAGGCACGACCGGGGATCAGCAGAAACTCGCGGACCAATTGGCCGCCGAAGCCGTGCCGGAGCTGAAGAAGATCGTGGGCGTGCGCGACGTCAACGTCACCGGCGCCGCCAAGGAAACCGTCACGATCACGCTGGATTACGGCAAGCTCGCGGTGGCGGGTGTGCAGCCGAACGCGTTGGTCACGGCGTTGCAGTCCGTTGGCAAACCCGTTCCGGCAGGCGCGCTCACGGAGGGCGACCGGACGCTCACCGTTCAGGTCGGCGGGCAGCTCGAGTCCGTGGATGCCTTGCGGAACATGTACTTGGCGGGTCAACGCCAGCCGGTGCGGCTCGCGGACGTGGCGACGGTCGAGCCGCAACTGGCGGCGACGACGTCGGTGACGCGGACCAACGGCAAGCCCAGCCTCGGCATCGCGATCATGATGACCACCGACGGCAACGCGGTCGAGATCTCGAAGGCAGTGCAGGACAAGCTGAACAGCCTGCGGCAGACGACAGGCGCCGAGCTGACCGTGATCTTCGACCAGGGGCCGTACATCGAAGAAGCGGTCAACGGGCTGACCACCGAGGGCTTGCTCGGTCTCGGGTTCGCGGTCCTGGTGATCCTGCTGTTCCTGCTGTCCGTACGGTCCACTTTGGTCACGGCGGTGTCCATCCCGCTGTCGGTCCTCGTGGCGCTGCTGGCGTTGTGGACGGGCGATCTGTCGCTGAACCTGTTGACGTTGGGCGCGTTGACGATCGCGGTCGGCCGGGTGGTCGACGACTCGATTGTGGTGCTGGAGAACATAAAACGACATCTGGCGTACGGCGAAGGCAAACAACGCGCGGTATTGGACGGTGTGCGGGAGGTCGCCGGCGCGGTGACCGCGTCCACGCTGACCACGGTCGCGGTGTTCTTGCCGATCGCGTTCGTCGGCGGGTTGCCCGGACAGCTGTTCTCGTCATTCGCTATCACGATCACGGTGGCATTGCTGGCTTCCCTGCTCGTGTCACTGACGATCGTGCCGGTGCTGGCGTACTGGTTCCTCAAGCCGCCCAAGGCAGGCGAGAACGTCACCGCGATCCGCGAACGGGCCGAGGCCAAGGAACGGCGCAGCGTGCTGCAGCGCGGTTACGTCCCGGTGATCAGGTTCGCCACCAGGTTCAGGTGGACCACCCTGCTGATCGCGGTGGTGATACTGGGTGGCACGTTCGGCCTGCTGTCCAGATTGGACACGAACTTCCTCGACAGCTCCGGCTCCACCAGCGTCAACGTCAGCCAGAAACTGGCTCCGGGCAGCAGCATCGGCACCCGTGACGAAGCCGCGAAGAAGATCGAGAGCGTGCTGGCGTCGACCAGTGAGGTCGAGGCGTACCAGGTGACGATCGGGTCGGAGCCGGGCTTCGGCGGGCAGGTGTCGTCGGAGAACCAGTTCCAGGTGACGGTGCGCAAAGGCACGGACACCAAGGCTTTGGAGGAGAAGCTCCGCGGTGAGCTGGCCAGTCGTCCGGGCGTCGGTGAGGTCAAGTTCGGTGCCGAGGCAAGCGGTTTCGGCAGCACCGACGTAAGGGTGAATGTCACAGCACCGACCGACGAGGCGTTGCGCGCCGCGACCGAACAGGTCCGCCAGAAGGTCGCGGGTGTCAGCGGATTGTCCGAAGTGACAAGCGATCTGGCGGTGAGCGCGCCGCGGGTGCAGATCGATGTGGACGAGCGCGCCGCCGCGGCCGCGGGCCTCACCGCGGACGCTGTCGGGCAGCTGACCAGCCAGGCGATCGCTGGGTTCCCGGTCGCGGAGGTGTCCATCGCGGGTGAGCGTCAGCAGATCGTGCTGCGGTCGGGCACGCCGCCGAAGGACGTCGCCGCGATCAGGGCGTTGCCGCTGGTCACGCCAACCGGCGTGGTGCCGCTCGAACGGATCGCGAATGTGCAGACCGTCGACGGCCCTGTGCTGATCAAGCACAGTGACTCCGAGCGCAGCGCGAGCGTGACGGCCAAGCCGGTCGGCAAGGACCTCGGGACGGTCAACCGAGAGCTGGACGCCGCGTTGAAGGGCCTCACGCTCGGCGGCGGTGCGACGTACGCGATCGGTGGGGTGAGCGCGGATCAGCAGGAGGCGTTCGGTGACCTCGGGCTGGCGTTGCTCGCGGCGATCGTGATCGTGTTCTCGATCATGGTGGCCACGTTCCGCAGCTTCGTGCAGCCGTTGATCCTGCTGGTGTCCATCCCGTTCGCGGCGACCGGCGCGTTCGGCCTGCTGCTGATCACCGACACCGCGCTCGGCCTGCCCGCGATGATCGGGTTGCTGATGCTCGTCGGCATCGTGGTGACCAACGCGATCGTGCTGATCGACCTGGTCAACCAGTACCGCAGGCAAGGAATGGGCATCCAGGAGGCGGTGGTCGAGGGCGGCAGGCGCAGGCTGCGGCCGATCCTGATGACCGCGGCGGCGACGATCTTCGCCTTGGCGCCGATGGCACTCGGCGTGACCGGCGAGGGCGCGTTCATCGGTAAGCCGCTCGCGCTGGTCGTGATCGGCGGCCTGGTCAGCTCGACGCTGCTGACGCTGGTGCTCGTGCCGACGCTCTACACGATGGTCGAGCGGGTCAAAGAGCGGTCACGCAACCGGCGCCAGGCCAGGCGCAATCCGGCTCCCGCGGAGCGGATCCCGGCAGGCGTGGACTAGAAACGCAGGAGAGGGCACCTTCACGACTCCTCGTGAAGGTGCCCTTTCGCGTGCGAAGACTTAGGACTGCTTGCCTGGGTCCAGCGAGTCGAAGATGCGCTTGCACTCGGGGCAGACCGGCGAGCCCGGCTTCGGTGAGCGGGTCACCGGGAACACCTCGCCGCACAGAGCGACCACCATGGTGCCCATCACGGCACTCTCGGCGATCTTGTTCTTCTGCACGTAGTGGAACATCTTCGGGGTGTCGTCACCAGTCGAATCCTTGGTGTCGACGTCAGGCAGCGTCTGGGTGGAGGTACTCACGAGACCAATTCTGCATCAAACCCGGGCCGATCCTGGTTAGATGCGCGCATGTTCTCCAAGGTGCTGGCGAGTTTCGGGCAGGGCGGTGCCAAGGTCGACGCACAGCTGATCGACCACAGCGTCCGGCCGGGCGGGCCGCTGCGCGGCCAGGTGATGCTGGTCGGCGGCCAGGTCGATCAAGAAGTGCAGGGTCTCGGCGTGACCTTGCTCGCCAGGGTCGAGCAGGCCGACGCACGCGGTGACGTGTCGTTGGTGGACATGCCGTTCCAGAACATCAACCTGGCCAGCAACGCGGTCGTGCGAGCAGGGCAGACACTGACCGTGCCGTTCGAGGTGCACCTGCCGTGGGAAACGCCGATCACGACGGTGCTCGGCAAGCACCTAACGGGCATGGCGATCGGCCTGCAAACCGCGCTTGACCTGGGCGGATCCATGGCCGACCCGCAGGACATCGACGCGGTGGCGATCGAACCGCTGCCCGCACAGCACCGGATCCTCGACGCGTTCGCCCGGCTCGGCTTCCAGTTCCGGGCGGGTGCGCTGGAGAAGAACAAGATCACCGGGCTCGACCAGCAGTTGCCGTTCTACCAGGAGATCCGCTTCGCCCCGAGCCCGGCTTTCGCGCAGGCATTCCTCGAGGTCGCGGTGACTTTCCTGGCGGGTTCGTCGGGCATGCAGGTCGTGCTGGACGTGCAGAAGAAGGTCCGGGTCGGCAAGGGCAGCGGGCTCGGACCACAGGCTCGCCCGTTCATGGGCGCTTTTCCCGTGGACTACGCCAGGGTCGGCGCGACGAACTGGGAACAGCAGATCGAGGGCTGGCTCCGCGAAGTCGCCAGGCCACGCGCCATCTTCGACTGAGGGTCCCGTGAGATGAATCTTCGGGCAGTCCTCGCTGCCCATCGGGCGGGACGCAAGTGGACCGCTGCCCGGTCGCCCGTAAAGAATGGCGTCCCGTGACCATCATCGCCATCGCTGACGAAGTACGCGCCGCGCTCGCGGCGGGCCGGGGTGTTGTCGCCCTGGAAAGCACGATCCTCTCCCACGGTTTGCCGTCTGGCCGCAACCGCAAGGTGGCCGAGCGGCTCGAAGCCGTCGTGCGGGAGGCTGGCGCGGTGCCGGCGACGATCGCGGTTCTCGACGGCAAGATCCGGGTCGGGCTGGACGAGCGGCAGCTCGACCGGCTCTGCGCGGCCGATTCCGGCTTGGTCAAGCTCTCGAAGCGGGATCTCGGCCCGGCGATCGCCATGAATCAGGACGGCGCCACCACCGTCGCGAGCACGGCTGCCATCGCGCACGCGGCGGGCATCGGTGTGTTCGGCACCGGCGGGCTCGGTGGCGTTCACCTTCCGCTTCCGGGGAAGCACAGCTCCTGGGACGTGTCGGCTGACCTCGACGCTCTTGCTGAGACTCCGGTTCTGGTCGTGTCGTCCGGGGTGAAGTCCGTGCTCGACATCGAGGCAACGCTTGAGCTGCTGGAGACCCGCTCGGTTCCGGTCATCGGCTATCAGACCGACCACTTCCCCGGCTTCTACCTGCGGGAATCCGCGTACGCACTGTCCTGGCGGGTGGACACGCCCAAGCAGGCCGCCGACGTCGTGCACGCGCACTGGCAGGTGCCGGGTCAGGCGGGCATTCTGCTGGCGAACCCGATTCCGCCGGAGTACGAGATGGACCGTGAGCTGCACGACCAGCTGCTGGCCGACGGGGTCAAGCTGCTCGACGAGCGGGGCGTCCAGGGCCGTGACGTCACCCCGGTCCTGCTTGAGCACTTCCACACCGCCAGCAGTGGTGTGAGCCTTGACGCCAACGAGGCCCTGGTCGTGGCCAACGTCACGCTCGCCGCGCAGATCGCCGCCGACCTGGCGGAACGCTGATGACAGTCCTCGTGGTCGGGGACGCCGGCCTCGACGTGATGGTGTTGCCGAGTAGCGAGGTTGTCTACGGCGGCGACACCTCGGCCCAGGTGCGGGTCACGATGGGCGGCGCGGGCGCGAACACCGCGACGTGGCTGGCCAATGAGGGCGCGGACGTCGTGCTGGTGGGGCGCATTGGCGACGACCTGGCCGGCCGTCAGGTGCTCAGCAACCTCGCGGCCGCCGGTGTGCGGTGTGAACTCGCGATCGATCCGAACGCCGCGACGTGCTGTGTCGTGATCATGGTCGACCAGAGCGGGCAGCGCACGATGCTGCCGGACCACGGTGCCGGCGCGTGGCTGCAGGCCGACGACCTGCGGCCGGAGCTGCTGAAAACCGCGCGGCACCTGCATTTGTCGGGCTACGTCCTGCTGGATCCGGCATCTCGCGACGCGGGCTTGGCGATGTTGAAAGCCGCTCACGACAACGGGTTGACCACGTCTGTCGACCCGCAGTCGGCCGCGCTGATCCCTGATCCCGGGGCGTTTCTGGACTGGATCAAGGGCGTCGATCTGTTGCTGCCCAACGAAGAGGAGCTCGCTCTGCTGTCCGCGGGCCATCACCTGCTGGACTACGTCACCGCCGTCGCGGCCACCGCCGGAGCCGGCGACGTCAGCTGGACCGACCGCTCCGGGACGATCCGCGTCCCGGCCGAATCAGTGTCCTGTATGGATTCCACGGGCGCCGGCGACGCCTTCAACGCTGGTTTCCTGGCGGCGTGGCTGGCCGATGAGACGCCCGAAGTGGCCTTGCGGGCAGGGGTCAGCGCGGCCACGAAAGTGGTCACCGGGATCGGCGCGATCCCGCTGACTTAACCCTCGATGACCTGGTGGTTGTTCGAGCGCTCGAGCACCTCGGCGCTCGGCACACCCTGTTCGCGCTTGTAGCGCTTGAACCGCTGCGCCTTGCGCGGCGGCCGGTCGTTGGCGATCAGCACGGCCGCCCACGGCAGCGGGATCGACAACAGCAGGAACCCAAGCGCCAGCCACCACGAGATCTGCGCGAATATCAACGCCAGGAACAGACACGGCAGGCGCAGGGCCATCATGGTGATGTACTTGCGTTTCCGTGCGGCGTGTTGTTCGTCGAACGACGGCGCGGCCTCGGTGATCAGAACCGGGGTGTCGCCGCGCTCATCGGGGTTGTTCCCTGTGCTCTTCACGGCACCACCTCCACCTCTCATCCTGCCACTGAAGGCCCGAAGCGACAGCATGCCCCCGCCGTGAAATTATTCCGCCTGTGGCCGATGATCTTTCCCCAGAGTTCTGTTCCGCTCTGCGGAACGCCTTCGAGCGCGCCGGCTACGACGCTGATGGAGTACTGCGCCTGATCGGCGAGTCCGCGCACGCCGCGCTGGGTCGCGGCGAGCCGGAGCCCGCCCGCCGCGCGACCAAGGACGGCGCCGAGCTGGGCACGCTCGTCAGGCTTTTCCTGCTCGGTGACGAACTGCCCGAGCAGGAGGTCAAGGCCGTCCTGCCGTGGCCGGAGTCGGTCGCGAACGGTCTCGTGCGGGTCAGTGACGACCGAGTACGCGCCGGGCTGGACGTACGCCCGTACGGCGATGACCAAGGTTCGTGGTGGGTGTTCGCGGACCTGGATTCCGACCAGCTCGGCTCCGAGGTACCGGTCGACCACGTGCTGGGTGTCGGGCACGCGTCGTTGAGCCTCGCCCGGGCGACCATCCGCCGTCCGGTTGGAACAGTGCTCGACCTGGGGACCGGTTGTGGCGTACAGGCATTGCACGCCAGCAGGCACGCCCGAAGCATTACGGCGACTGATTTGTCGGCCCGCGCGTTGATGCTCGCAAACGCGACATTCCGGATCAACGGACTGGACGTCGAGACGCGGCAAGGCAAATGGTTCGAACCGTTGACCGGCCGCCGCTTCGACCAAGTGGTGTGCAATCCACCATTCGTGGTCGGGCCGTCCCGGGTCGACTACACGTACCGCGACTCCGGGCTCGCCGGTGACGACGCGAGCGCGCTCGTGATCGCGGCACTGCCCGAATACCTCACGCGGGGCGGCGTCGGCCAGTTGCTGGCGTCCTGGCTGCATCTGCCCGGCCGGGACTGGCAGGAGCGAGTCAGCTCGTGGCTGCCCGGCGGTGTGGACGCGTGGTTCGTGCAACGAGACGTCGCCGATCCGGACCTCTACGTGGGCACGTGGCTACGGGACGCGGGCATCGACCCGCGGTCGGCGGAAGGCTCGGCGCGCGCGTCGAAGTGGCTGGACTGGTTCGCGGAGAACAAGGTCGCCGGAGTGGGCTTCGGTTTCGTGACACTGCGACGGACCGACGGCGAGCCACGGATCGTGTGCGAGGACCTGCGGCACGCGTTCGACGACCCGCTCGGCCAGGAAGCCGCGGGCTGGTTGGACCGGATCGACTGGCTGCGAGCGCATTCGTCACCTGACGCTCTGCTTCGAGCGCACTTGAAGGTGGCCGAATCGGTTGTCCTCGAAGAGGTTTCGTCACCCGGCGACGAAGGGTGGGAGGCCGTCGTCCGCCGCCTGCACCGCACCGACGGGCCCGGGTGGCAACACGAAATCGACGAGCTCGTGCGCGCACTGCTCGCGGGTTGTCGCGGTCTGTTGCCGTTGGGAGACTTGCTGGAGCTGCTCGCGGCGGCACACGGCGTGCCCACCGACGCACTCGTCGTGGCCGCGCTTCCGTTGGTGGACGAGCTTGTCCGGCACGGGATGCTGGTGCCGGCATGAGAGCCGTCGCGGCGCGCGTGAAGAGCGCCAGTGTGACTGTGGACAGTCGGATCGTCGGGTCGATCAAAGCGGGCCTGTTGGTATTGCTGGGCGTGCATACGGACGACACGCCCGAAAAGGCAGCCATCATGGCCCGAAAACTGTATGAGCTTCGCATTTTGCGGGACGAAGAGTCATGTGCCACATCCGGCGCGCCACTGTTGGTGGTCAGCCAGTTCACCCTCTACGGGGAAACCCGTAAGGGTCGGCGCCCGTCGTGGATCAGCGCCGCACGCCCCGAGCAGGCGGAACCCCTTGTCGGAGCAGTCGTCGACGAGCTGCGCAATCGGGGAGCTCATGTAGAAACGGGCGAATTCGGGGCCATGATGGAAGTAACGAGCGTGAACGACGGTCCGTTCACCGTCCTCGTCGAAATCTAAGGATTTTCTCAGCCACTGTGGACAGTGGGCTTCTCTCAGGAATATCTCAGGCTCTGCGGCGCAACCGGTTGGCCGGTACCGACGTCATCCAGTTTGAGAAAGCGGGAACGAATCTCGATCCGCTCACGTTTTCTCTAGTGTCCAACCAACGGGCAGCAAGGTCCCAGACGGACCGTGGTTCGTAGGTCGTGACACGAGCCACCGCCAGCCCGAGACAGGGGGAGGGAGTCCGATGACCGTCCCGCAGACTCTTGACCGCGATGTTCCTGAAGCCGCCGAACTGGACCTCGACGCGCAGGGACCAGCGGCCGACTTGGTTCGCGTGTACCTCAACGGGATCGGCAAGACCGCACTGCTGACCGCCGCCCAAGAGGTCGACCTGGCCAAGCGGATCGAAGCCGGGGTGTTCGCCCAGCACATGCTGGAGACCAACCCGCAGCTGCCTGCCCAGCGCAGGATGGACCTCAAGTCGCTGATCCGCGACGGGCACGTGGCCAAGAACCACCTGCTCGAAGCGAACCTGCGGCTGGTCGTCTCGCTGGCCAAGCGCTACACCGGGCGCGGCATGCCGCTGCTCGACCTGATCCAGGAAGGCAACCTGGGTCTGATCCGCGCGGTCGAGAAGTTCGACTACACCAAGGGGTTCAAGTTCTCCACGTACGCCACGTGGTGGATCCGGCAGGCCATCACGAGGGGCATGGCCGACCAGGGTCGCACCATCCGGCTGCCAGTCCACCTGGTCGAGCAGGTGAACAAGCTGGCGAGGATCAAGCGCGACCTGCACCAGCAACTCGGCCGCGAGGCCACGCACGAGGAGCTGGCCAAGGAGTCGGGCCTGAGCGTCAGCAAGGTCGCCGACCTGCTTGACCACTCCCGTGACCCGGTCAGCCTGGACATGCCGGTCGGAGCCGAGGAAGACGCGCCGCTCGGTGACTTCATCGAGGACTCCGAGGCGACCGACGCCGAGGGCGCGGTCATCTCCGGCCTGCTGCAGGACGACCTCCGTCGCGTACTGGCGACGCTGGATGAGCGTGAGCAGCACGTGATCCGGCTTCGTTACGGCATCGATGACGGCCAGCCCAGGACCCTCGACCAGATCGGCAAGCGCTTCGGGTTGTCCCGCGAGCGGGTGCGTCAGATCGAGCGTGAGGTCATGTCGAAGCTTCGCCAGGGCGAGCGCGCGGAGAAGCTCCGGGCGTACGCGAGCTGACGAAGTGATGCAGGTCACCCGAACGGCACTAGTGCGAAGTGAGTTACGTCACGATACTTAGTCGGGCGAAACATAGACTACGCGATGCGCTCGTCGGTTGACCGTGCGTAATCGCTTTCCCCGGGAGGTCGCGGCGGTCGGGGGCTGGCGCGGCCTTCCGATATGTCCGGGGAAAGTCACTGGGAATCTGGGGACCAGCTCCGCACGTCACGGCCGGCGGGATCACAGGGGTGCGATTCCGCCGGCCCGTGACGGGCGGTCCGGACAGTCGTGTGATCGAAAACAACACCAGGTCGCCACGGTGTGTCTGCGCGCGAACGGTAACGTCACGGGAAGTTCCCGACCGCGCGCAAAGGAGCCCGCGTGACCACCACCTCGTTCCAGTACACCGACGTGCTCCCGCTCGCCCCCGACACCACGACCGAGTACCGGCTGGTGTCCTCGGAGGGTGTCCGAGTGGTCGAAGCCGCGGGCCGCAAGTTCCTCGAAGTCCACCCCGATGTGCTGACCCTGCTGGCCAAGGAGGCCATCAAGGACATCCAGCACCTGCTGCGGTCGTCACACCTGGCTCAGCTGCGCGCGATCGTCGACGACCCCGAGGCGTCCGGAAACGACCGGTTCGTCGCGATGGACTTGCTGCGCAACGCATGCATCTCCGCCGGTGGTGTGCTGCCGATGTGTCAGGACACCGGTACCGCCATCGTGATCGGCAAGCGCACCGAAGGCGTCCTGACCGGCGGCATCGACGAGGAAGCGTTGTCGCGCGGTGTTTTCGAGGCGTACCAGGAGCTGAACCTGCGCTACTCGCAGATGTCACCGGTGACGTTCTGGGACGAGCGCAACACTGGCACGAACTTGCCCGCACAGGTCGAGCTCTACAACGCGCCGGGCACGGATCCGCGCTACGACTTCCTGTTCATGGCCAAGGGCGGCGGCAGCGCGAACAAGACTTTCCTGTACCAGGAGACCAAGGCCGTCCTGAACCCCAACCGGCTGGCGAAGTTCCTCGACGAGAAGCTGCGCAGCCTCGGCACGGCCGCGTGCCCGCCGTACCACCTCGCGATCGTCGTGGGCGGCCTGTCCGCCGAGCACAACCTGAAGGTCGCCAAGCTCGCCTCCGCGCGTTATCTGGACAACCTGCCGCGTGAGGGATCCGCGCTGGGACACGGGTTCCGCGACGTCGACCTCGAGCAGCAGGTGCTGGAGATGACCCGGCAGTTCGGGATCGGCGCGCAGTTCGGCGGCAAGTACTTCTGCCACGACGTGCGCGTGATCCGGCTCCCCCGGCACGGCGCGTCCTGCCCGGTCGGCATCGCGGTCTCCTGCTCCGCGGACCGTCAGGCGAAGGCGAAGATCACGCCCGACGGAGTGTTCATCGAACAGCTTGAGCGTGACCCCGCGCAGTTCCTGCCGGAGATCCACGGCGAGGATCTGTCCGAAGAGGTCGTGCAGATCGACCTGACCCGCCCGATGGCCGAGATCCGCGAGACGTTGTCCAAACTTCCCGTGAAGACAAGGCTTTCGCTGACCGGCCCGCTCGTGGTCGCCCGCGACATCGCGCACGCGAAGATCAAGGAGCGCCTCGACGCGGGCGAGCCGATGCCGCAGTACATGAAGGACCACCCGGTGTACTACGCCGGTCCGGCCAAGACCCCGGAGGGTTACGCGTCCGGCTCGTTCGGGCCGACCACGGCGGGCCGGATGGACTCCTATGTGGAGCAGTTCCAGGCAGCCGGTGGCTCGCTTGTCATGCTGGCAAAGGGAAACCGGTCCCGGCAGGTGACCGACGCGTGCCAGTCGCACGGTGGCTTCTACCTCGGTTCGATCGGTGGCCCGGCCGCCCGCCTGGCCAAGGACTGCATCCGCAAGGTGGACGTGCTGGAGTACCCGGAGCTCGGCATGGAAGCGGTGTGGAAGATCGAGGTCGAGGACTTCCCCGCGTTCATCGTGGTCGACGACAAGGGCAACGACTTCTTCGCCGAGACCTCGGCACCTACCCTGCAGATCAGCTTCCGGAAGTAACCAGCCCGCCAAGCACGCCGTGTCCACCATTCCGGCACCATGAAATTCCCTCGCGCGCGAGCGGCGAGTGCGAAAACATGGTGCCGGAATGTGCGTTTCATGGTGTCGGAAAGGTGGACACGCGGGTGATCCGGGTGCCGGAGGCGTTGGCCGAGTCCCTTCGAGACAATTTTCCCGAGGAGTGGCTGGCTGGGCTGCCGGGACTGGCTGAGCGGATGTTGGAGCAGTGGCAGCTCAAGCTCGACGGCAAACCCATGCACGGCATGGCTTCCCTCGTTCTTCCCGTCGAAAAGGACGGGGAGAAGGCGGCTTTGAAGCTGCAGCCGGTGGACTGGGAACACGAAGGCGAGCCGGTCGGGCTGCGGATCTGGGACGGCGACGGCATTGTCCGGCTGCTCGACCACGACCAGGACACCGGCGCGATGCTGCTCGAACGCCTCGACGAGCACCGTCCACTGTCGGCGATGCCGGACGACTTCGCGGCGACCGAGATCATCGCCGGGATCCTGGCCCGGCTGGTCAGCGTCCCGGGACCGGAGAACATCCGGCACCTCAAGGACATCGCGGCCAAAATGGTCGCGAACACGCCCGAGGCCATCCCGGAACTGTCCGATCCGGACGAACAGCGGATGCTCAAGAACTGGGCAGCCGCAGTGGAAGAAGTCCTCGACGAACCCGGCGACCGGCTGCTGCACTGGGACCTGCACTACGACAACGTGCTAGCCGCCGACCGTGAGCCGTGGCTGGCGATCGACCCGAAGCCGCTCGTCGGCGACCCCGGCTTCGACATCATGCCCGTGCTGGACAACCGGTGGGACGAGATCGTGGCCACCGGTGACGTCACCAAGGCCGTGCTCAGGCGCTTCGACCTGATGACCGAGGCACTCGAGCTCGACCGCGAGCGCGCGGCCATCTGGACAGCCGGCCGCGCGCTGCAGAACTCCTTGTGGGACATCGATGACGGCGAGCACGTCCTGCAGCCGATGCAGGTCGCGATCGCGCAAGCCGTTACTTCTCCTCGAAAATGATGTCCTCCGGCGGCACCGTCAGCCGGACGGTGTCGTCGTCGATCACTTCGACGATCGTGTCGAAGCTCGTCCAGTGCCCGGTCGACAGGATGAACAGCCGGTCGTCCTTCTGGTCGAGGAAGTCGAGGAACCCGCCGAGCGACAGGTCGCCGTCGTTCAACGCCAGGTAGTCCGCCAGGCGCCGGAACAACTTCGGCATGATGACCAAGTCCTCGGCCAGCGACCGCGGCTCGGCGATCCGGCCGCCGGTCTGCGTGACGTCCTTGGGCCACAAGCCCAAATGCCCGGCACGAGCAGCCGTGGCGGCCTCCGCCATCGACGCCCGCAGGTCCGGGAACAGCTTGAGGTAGAAGGTCGGATACGCCAGGCCGTGCGCGAGCTGGTGGTAGTTCACGGTCCGCTGGATCATCGGCACGTCAACGTGGATCTTCGTGCCGCTCTTGCCCGGCGCCTCGCCCTTGCCCGCGAACGCGACACAACGACCGTAGATGTCCGCGGTCCGCGTGAAGATGTAACCGGGCGCCTGCAACGGTTCAGACGCCGTGACCGTGCCGTCCTTCTCGCGACGCACGACATCGGTGAACCCGAGGAAATCCAGCAGTTCGGCCGAAGCCGCGTCCGCGAACCGCGGCGGCTGGTGGGTTTCGCCGTCCTCGGTGCGGAAGTGGGTTTCCAACGCGTCGATGCCGTCCAGCCGTAACTGGGCACCGCCGCTCTTGTTGCGGCGAACCTTGCGCCCGCCTTCGACTTTGTTCCAGTCGTCGAGGTTGTTCGGATAGAACCGGACGGAGTCGCCGTCCGGCCGTGCCCCGACGATCCGGAAAGTACCTTCAATCACCAACATGGCCATGGTGACGCTCTCCCTCGGCTGATACTCCCCTATGCCCACGTATCGCCGAACTGGGAAAACAGTTATGGCACTCACCCAAATGCAGTAGTGAACACTGCCCAAAAGGGAATGCCCAGGGCCGGTGGGGCATACCGGCCCTGGGCATCTATCGGATGGAAGTCAGACCTTGCGTTGCTGGTAGTCCAGGATCACCGGGCGTTCGGCCAGCGGTGCGTTCAGGTTCACGGTGAACACCGGATAGCGAATGTCCATCGTGCACATCTGCTCGGTCGCCGGCGAGGTCTCGACGAGCGTCAGCACGACTTTGTCCGTGCTCTGCTCACCGATCTCGACGCTGGCTCTGCTGCAGCCGCCTTCCTGGGCGGTGACGCCCAGTCTGCTGCCGTCACCCTCGGTCCACACTTTTCTCGGGTAGCCCTCGGGGAGTTTGGCCGCATCGACCTTGGTCACCAGTTTGGCACCCTCACCAGGCAGTTCCGGCTCAGACGGTGACGTGGACTCGCTCGGCAGGTCTGAAGCTGACGGTGGTGGAGCGGAGCCAGTCTGGGTCTGAGCACCGCACGCGGCACTCAGCGCAAGCAGCACACTGGCTCCGACTGTCGCTAGGTGTCTCATGCACCAAGGACGGAACCACCTACGGGTCAGGTTGCACGAAGCGCGTTCACAGCTTCACGGACAGCGTCGAGCCTGGCGCCTGAGGCGAGTCCGGCGTGGTAGAGGTGGAATTCCTCGACGCCTTCCTCGGCCAGTGCCCGCATCTCGGCGAGCATCGCCTGCCCGTCGATCGGTTTGGGCGGCAGCGCCAGCACGTACCCGGCGATCCGACTGTCCGGGGCGATCTTGCGCAGTGCCTGGATGTTCGGTGCGCTCGCCGCGGGCCCCGGCCAGGCCATCGCCACCAGCGCGTCCACGTTGACGCCCAGCTCGGGCGCGACCGTGGCGAACGGGCCGGTCGCCCACGGATCGGAGTTCGCGTGCACGATCACGCGGATGTCCGGCGCGAGTTCCCTGATCCGGTTCACCAGACGTTTCCGCAGGTCACCGGCTACTGAGGCACGGATCTCGGCGATCGACGAGTCGAGTGGCATCTCGTCGGGCTCGCCCGCGTCGATCGCCTCCCGGATCTGCGAGCGCAGTGCGGAAGCGTCCGGGTACTTGGCGGAACACCCGGCACAGAAGCACACCGAAGCGAGCTTCTGCCGGATCGGGCCCCAGTCGGAGCCCTCGGTCTTCTCGTGGTGGCCGCCGTGCACGAAGCCGAGCGCGCCGCACGCCTCGAGGATGATCCCGTCCGGCGAGCCCAGCGCGATGATCTCCTCGACCAGGGTCTGGCAGTACTCCACGACGTCCTGGTTGGACGGACACAGCGCGTACGGGTACCGGTCGCCGAAAGCGTTCACCACGGTCAGGTCCGGGTGCAGATCGCCGAGGCGGCTGGAGTGCGTCAGCACTGTCCACGCGTACACCGGCAGCCCGGCGGCCTTCAGCGCGTCACGCGCGGTGCGGTACGAGTCCGCCGCCACCCACGAAGGCTCGGCCGGGCGCAAGCGCTTGCCCTGCCATGCTTCCTCGCGGACCGGCAGGTAGAACGCCGCGTGCCGGGCGTCGATCAGCCGGTGCTCCGGGTGAAGCGGGGTCGCGGCCCGCACGGTGTGGTACGAGGCCGCCAGCGCGACCGCGTCCACACCCAGCGAGGCATACCGCGCCGCCGCGTCAGGATCGCCTACGACATCCCAGGGATAGACGTGAGCGACGCTCTTCACCCCAGAAGGGTTCACCACCGCGGACGCCTCTTCTCGTATTCGGGGTTGAACTTCTGCATGTAGCTCGTGTCGTCGCGCTTGAGGATCCCGCACGTCCGGTAGTTCTCGGCCAGCCGCGCCAGCACATCCCGGTCCAGCTCGATGCCGAGGCCCGGACCCGACGGCACGGTCAGTGAACCGTCCTTGAAGGACAGCACACCCGGTTTGACCACGTCGTCAGCCGCGTTCCACGGATAGTGCGTGTCGCACGCGTAGGTCAGGTTCGGCGTGGCCGCGGCCAGGTGTGTCATCGCCGCGAGGCTGATCCCCAAGTGCGAGTTGGAGTGCATCGACAGGCCGATGCCGAACGTCTCGCAGATCGCCGCGAGCTTGGCCGACCGGGTCAGCCCACCCCAGTAGTGGTGGTCGGACAGGATGACCTGGACGGCGTTCTGCGCCACCGAGGGCGCGAGGTGCTCGAACGAGACCACGCACATGTTGGTGGCCAACGGCATTGGCGCGACCTTGGCGACCTCGGCCATGCCCTCGATCTCCGGCGATGGGTCCTCCAGGTACTCGACGATCCCGTCCAGTTCCTGAGCGACTCTGATGCCGGTCTCCGGTGTCCACGCGGCGTTCGGGTCCAGCCGCAGCGGTGTCCCCGGGAACGCCTCACGCAGCGCCTTGATCGCCTCGATCTCTTGCTCTGGCGGGAAAACCCCGCCCTTGAGCTTGATCGACTTGAACCCGTACTCGTCGATCAGCTGCTTGGCCTGTGCCACCACACCGGCCGGGTCGAGCGCCGCACCCCACTGGTCCGGCTGCTCATCCCCCAGCTTCG
Source organism: Kibdelosporangium aridum (assembly GCF_900176515.1). Lineage (GTDB taxonomy): Bacteria > Actinomycetota > Actinomycetes > Mycobacteriales > Pseudonocardiaceae > Kibdelosporangium > Kibdelosporangium aridum. Next base: position 315,643 of record NZ_FWXV01000009.1, on the reverse strand, counting down.
ACGTGGGGTGCCCGGCCCACTTGTAGAACAGGTAGGCGCTGTACGGAATCTCGGTCCGCACCGCGCCACCAAGCAGGTCGACCACTGGACGGCCGATCGCTTTGCCTTGGATGTCAAGGCAAGCGACCTCGAACGGCGAGTACACCCGGTCGATCGTGCCCGGAGCGGAGAACTTCCCGGTCAGTCCGTGCGTGTCGAAGCCGGTCACACCTTCCAACGCAGCGGCGACGCGCTGGTGCATCGGGCCGAGCGCGAACGCGTCCAGCCCAATCAGCGACGGTATGACCTGTTGCAGGCGCTCGATGTGCGCGATGTCGCCGTAGGTCTCGCCGACACCGGAAATGCCTTCGTCGGTGTGGATCTCGACGATCGTGCGCAGCGCCCACGGCTCGTGCACACCGGCCGAGTTCAGCAGTGGCGGATCACGAAACGCTACTGGGGTAAGGACAATCTCAGTGATTTTCACCTGTCAGTCCTCCAAAGCGGCCCGTCCGGCGGCGATGATCCGGTCCAGTTCCTCGAGGTGCTCGGGTGCCGGGTCGACCAGCGGCGGGCGGACGCCGCCGACGTCCAGCCCGGTCTTGGTGACCGCCGCCTTCACCAGGGACACCGCGTAGCCGGGCACCTTGTCACGCAGTTCGACCAGCGGCCAGTAGAAGTCCGTCAGCAGCCGGTTGATCTTCGCGGTGTCGCCGGAAGTCACGGCGTTGTAGAAGCCCAACGAGATGTCCGGCGCGAAGCAGAACACCGCCGAGGAGTACAGATCCACGCCGATGCCGCGGTACGCGGGCACGGTCAGCTCCGCGGTGGGCAGCCCGTTGAAGAACTGGAACGGTTTGTCCACTTGCGACCGGATGGCCAGCACGATCCGCTGCATCTGGTCGATGTCACCCAGGCCGTCCTTCAACCCGATGACGTTGGGCAGGCAAGCAACCTGTACGGCCGACTCCGGGGTGAACACAGCATTGTTACGTTGGTAGACGATCGTAGGAAGGTTGCTTGCCTGGCTCACCTCCTCGACAAACCGGACAAGACCGGCCTGCGGCGAGGAAACCAAGTAGGGCGGCAGCAACAGCAAACCGTCCGCGCCCGCGGACTTCGCTGCCGCCGCAAACCTTTTCGCGAGCGGCACGGGTCCACCCGCGCCCGCGAACACAGGCACGCGGCCCGCGGTTGCCTCCACCGCGACCTTGACGACCTGCTCGAACTCGTCCACGTCCAACGCGTTGAACTCGCCCGTCCCACACGCCACGAAGACGCCGCCGGGTCCGGCGGCGACACCGTGCTTGACGTGCTCGGCCAGCACGTCCACGGCGACTCCCCCAGCGGCATCGAAGGGCGTCACCGGGAAGAACAGCACTCCATCCAGTTGCATACTGACCTCAATCTCGACCGGCGATCAACCCTTGACCGCACCTGTGGTTATCCCACGCAGGAACGACTTCTGCAGCGACAGGTACACAATCAGGCTGGGTACCAGCGCAAGCAGCGCGCCTGCCAGCACGATGCCCGGCCCCACCTCGATATCCGACCGCAAGTCCGCCAAAGCGACGGTCAGCGTGTAGTCGGCGGGGTCATTGGCCACGATCCGGGGCAGCAGGTACTGGTCCCAGATCATGTTGAAACCGAACACCGCGATCACGGCGAGCGCCGGCCGGCAGAGCGGCAGGATGATCTGCGCGAAGACCCGCAGCTCACCGGCGCCGTCCACCCTGGCCGCCTCCTCCAGCTCGACCGGGATCTCCTTCATGAACTCCGTCATCACGAAGATGGAGAACCCCCAGGCACCCAGGGGAAGGATGACCCCGAGCAGGGTCCCCCTGAGGTTCAGCTCGAACACCGGCAGGTCACCGATCACCAGCGACAGCGGGATCGCGATGACCTCCTCGGGCAGCATCATCGTCGTCAGGATCAGCAGCAGGATGATCGCCTGGCCACGGAACTTCTTGCGCGCCATGGCATACGCGGCGAACACACTGACGAGCAGCTGCAGCAGCAACGCGCCGCCCGCGATGAACAACGAGTTGGCGAAGTAGCCCCAGATGTTCTTGGCGCCGGCTTCCTCGTAGTTCTGCAGTGTCGGGTTGTTCGGCAGGATCGACAGCTGCGTCGGATCCCGGTTGACGTCGAACGCACCGGAGAACACCGTGATCAACGGTCCGGTGAAGATCAGCACGGCCAGCGTGCACAGCAGGATCCGGATACCCCTGCTGACGTAGGCGTTGCGCGCGGTTGACCAGCCAAGCGCGGTGTCCAGCCGCGAGGAGACCCCAGGCCTGCGCCGGGTTTCGACCCGAGTACTCATCGGTTCTCCCTCGCTCGCCGCCACACCTGCACAACCACCGTGAGCAAGAACGTCACCAGGAACAGCATGACGGACGCTGCCGATGCCACACCGATGTCGTTCTTCTCAAAGCCTCGCGAGAACACCGTTGTCATCCACACGGATGTCGCTCCGGCGGGACCACCGCCGGTCAGCACGTACACCTCGGTGAACACCCGCAGACCGCGGATGGCCGCCAGCGTCAGCAGAATCGTGATCACCGGCCGCAACGCGGGCAGGGTGACGTACCACAGGCGTTGGAAGACGTTGGTGCCGTCGATCGCCGCGGCTTCGTACTGCTCCCGGTCGATCCCGGCCAGACCGGCGAGGATCAAGACCATGTCGTACGGCGCGTGCTTCCAGATCCCGACCATCATCACCGACGTCAGCGCGGTGTCCGGGTGGTCGAGGAAGGTCGACGGACCGGCACCGACCCAGGAAAGCACCTCGTTGAGGAACCCGTTGGGGTCGGGGAAGTACAGCACCCGCCAGATCTCACCGACGACCGCGGTCGCGGCCACCACCGGCAGGAACACCGCGGAGCGCACGAACCACAGCGATTTGGCCTGCCCCTCGAGCAACAGTGCGAGGAAGAAGCCGACGAGCATCGCGCCGAACGTCTGGCCGAACGCCAGGATCACCGTATGGGACGCGGCTTCCTGGAACGCGGTGTCCTCAAGGACGGACGTGTAGTTGTCCATCCCGATGAAGATGTCGCCGAGGAACGGCTGGACCTTGTACAGGCTCAGCCGGATGCCCTCGGCCATCGGGATGAACTTGAAGTAGAGGAACAACAGCAGCGCGGGCGCCAGGAACAGCCACGGGATCAACGACCGCCATGACCTGTTCCGCTTGGGCGGACGCGCGGTGACACCGCTGCCCCGGGCGGGCTTGGTCTCGCCCGGGGCAGCGGTCGCTTCGTGCGCAACCGTCACTGCTTGATGCCTTGCGTCGACAGTTCCTTGTTCAGCTCACCGGCGAGCTTGGTCAGCTCGGCCTTGGTGTCCGTGGTGCACGTGAAGATCTTGTTCAGCGACTCCGAGGTCTTCTGCCGGAACGGCTGGAAGTTCGGCACCGCGGGGAACGGGCGACCGGCCGACTCGTAGACCTGCTTGGTGGTGTCCCAGCGCGGGTCGTTGAGCACGGTCTTGACGTCGACGTTCTTGTTCACCGGCAAGCGGACCACCGGGGTCTCACCGGACTGCACCTTCATGCCCATCTGCTGCGCTTCCGGCGTGAGCATGAACTCGACCAGCTTCTTCTGGCCCGCGGGGTTGGGCGAGCCGGCCATGATGTACATGTCCTCGCCCTCACCGAGCACGGTGTCGCCACCCGGTCCCTTCGGCGAGGGGATGACCTCGTACTTGTCCTTGCCGAGGTTCTTGTCGAACCGGTTGAACATGTACGGGCCGGTCGTGTAGACGCCGACCTTGCCGGTCTCGAACAGCGGGTGCGCGTCGTTGGTGGTCAGCGTCAGCGCGTTCGGGTTCATCACCTTGCTGTCGCAGAACAGGCCGCGGATCCACTCGACCGACTTCTGGCTCTCCGGCGAGTCGATGGCCACCGCGAACTTGCCGCCGCCGTTGTCCTTCAGCACGTCGCCGCCGCCCTGCCAGAGGAAGTTCGACGCCCACCACAGCGTGTAGCCGCGGTCGGTGGTCGCCGGGGCGAGGATGCCGTAGGTGTCGGCCTGGCCGTTGCCGTCCGGGTCCTGCGTGGTGAAGGCCTTGGCCAGGTCGAGCAGCTCCTCGTGCGTGGTCGGCACGGGCTTGCCCAGCTTCTCGCGCCAGTCCTTGCGCACCAGCGTCACGTTCGCCTGCGTTGACCACGGCACCGCGTGGAACTTGCCGTCCGCGGTCTTGGCGTTGCCCCACGCCCGCTCGCTGACGTCGGCGGAGCCGGCGATCGAATTGCGGTCGACCTCGCCGACCAGGCCCTGCTGGGTGAAGACACCGAGCGAGCCGGTGTCGGTGATGACCAGGTCCGGCAGGTCCTTGTTGGCGGCCCGCTGCTGGATCTGCTTGTCGAAATCGTTGAAGACGGCCTTGTACTCCACCTTCTGGCCGGTCTTCTTGGTGAACTCGTCGAATATCCTCGTGTAAACCTTTGCAGCCGACTCCTGGCTGCGAGTCCAGACCTCAAGCGGTGCGTTCGGATCGCCTTGCGGGGCGGAAGGAGATGTTGATGTGCCACACCCGGTCAACACCGCAGCGAAAGCTGTGGCGGCCGCGGTCACCTTGAGACCACGTGACGTGACAGACGATCTGAGAGACGAGCGCGAGACTGCGGTGTCCGGCATTGGACCACTCCGACCTGCTGAGGGGCGCTTCTTTTCACATATGCGAAGTTCGGTCGTACTTGTGAACCCGCGACCGGGACTGTAAGAATCGAGCACGACTACTGTCAAGGACGCGTGACGGGGTTGTTGCCAAAGGAGGACCCAAGTGGCGGTCGAACCAGCCCGAGAAACGGCAAGCCAGCCCACCCGCCCGGCCGCCGTGAAGTCGGCCGACCGGACCGTCGAACTGCTTGAGGCGCTTGCGTCCTCTGAGCGCAGGCTGACGCTGACTGAGCTGCACCATGAGCTGAGCTATCCGAAGTCCAGCCTCTACATGTTGTTGCAGACGTTGGTCGCACGCGGCTGGGTGGAAGTGGAGCCCGCCAGCGGGACGTACGGCATCGGCGTGCGCGCCCTGCTCGTCGGTACGTCCTATTTGGACCACGATCCGGTCGTACAGGTGGCCATCCGGGTGATGGAACACGTGCGCCGCGAGGTCAACGAAACAGTCCACCTGGCTCGGCTGGACGGCGCCGACGTCGTCTACCTGGCCAGCCGGGAGTCGGAGCACCACCTGCGCGTGGTGTCCCGGGTGGGCCGGCGGCTGCCCGCGCACTCCACCTCCCTCGGCAAGGCACTGTTGGCCGAACGTCCGGCGGCGGAAGTCGACTCCATTTTGCCAGAGAAACTGAGCCCGTTGACGGCGAACACTGTGGTCGACAAGGCCGCACTGCACGAGCAGCTGGCCAAGTTCCGGGTGGCCGGGTACGCGCACGAGCGCGAGGAGAACACGCCCGGACTCGGCTGTTTCGCCGTCGCGCTGCCGTACCGCAACCCGGTGATCGACGCGATCAGCTGCTCGGTGCCGCTGGGCAGGCTGGACACCGACCACGAGAACCAAGTAGTCACCGCGCTGCTCGAAGGTGCGAAGACGATCACCGAGCTGCTTCGCCAGTTCGGTCGCTGACCCCTGTGCTGGATTCCTAGGCGCCGCTTGAACCGAAAGGGAAAGAAGAACGTGACCCAACGCATCCTGATCACCGGTGCGGCAGGCGGAGTCGGGACGTTGATGCGCCCTCGGCTTGCCGCCGACGATCGGATACTGCGGCTGCTGGACATCGCGGAGCTGCCCGCCGCGGCCGACGGCGAGCAAACCGAGATCATCCAGGCGTCCATCACCGACATGGACGCGATGGAGAAGTCCTGCGCGGGCGTGGACGCGGTGATCCATCTCGGCGGGCACAGCCTCGAACAGGTCTGGTCCAAGATCCTGGACGTCAACATCAACGGCACCTACGTGGTCCTGGAAGCCGCGCGCAGGCAGGGCGTCAAGCGCGTCGTGCTGGCCAGCTCCAACCACGCCGTCGGCTACGTCAAGAAGGCCGACGGCGAAGCGGGTGACTACGAATTCCCCCGCCCGGACACCAACTACGGCGTCAGCAAGGTCGCGGTCGAGGCGTTGGGCAGCATGTACGTCGACCGGTACGGCATGGACGTGATCTGCGTCCGGATCGGATCGTGCTTCGAGAAGCCCAAGGACGTCCGGATGCTCTCGACGTGGCTGTCGCCCGCCGACTGCGCCCGGCTGCTGGAAGCGTGCCTGGCCACGCCGGAGCCGGGCTTCCGGATCGTCTGGGGCGTCTCGGACAACACCCGCCGGTGGTTCTCCCTGGATGAGGCCCGCAAGCTCGGCTTCGAGTCGCAGGACGACTCCGAGGCGTACGCCGAGGAAGTGCTCGCGCGGCACGGCGAACTCGACCCGGACTCGTACGCCGCGCGCTACCTGGGCGGCGCATGGTGCGGCCCGGACTTCAACACAGCTGTGAAGGAGGCAGGACGGTGAGTGTGCAGGGCTACAACCCGAGGACGGGTGAGCCGTTCGGCGACCCGCTCGAGGCCACTTCGGACACCGAGGTGGACCGGCTCTGCGAGGCCGCGCACTCGGCATTCGAGGTGTGGTCGGGCTGGAGTGCGCAGGATCGGGCGAGGGTGCTCGACCTGGTGGCCGACCGGCTGGACGAGAACTCCGAGAACTTGATCAGCGTCTGCGACTCGGAGACCGCGCTGGGCGTGCCCCGGTTGACCACCGAGCTGAAGCGCACGACCAACCAGCTGCGGATGTTCGCGGACGTTCTGCGCGAAGGCAGCTACGTCGAAGCGATGATCGACTCGCCGAACATGGACATCATCCCGCCGCGGCCGGACGTGCGGCGCGTGTTGCGCCCGATCGGCGTGATCGCGGTGTACTCGGCGAGCAACTTCCCGTTCGCCCTGTCCACAGTGGGTTCCGACACCGCCTCGGCCCTCGCGGCTGGTTGCGCGGTGGTCGTGAAGGGCCACTCCGCGCACCCGAACACCACGCGGGAGACCGCTCGCGTTGTCACGGCAGCGCTGGCTGAAGGTGGCGCACCGGAGGGTCTGTTCTCGGTCATCTACGGCACTCAGTCCGGTGTCCGCCTGGTGCAGCACCCGCTGGTCAAGGCCGCGGGCTTCACCGGCTCGATCGGCGGCGGGCGGGCGCTGTACGACCTGGCGAACTCCCGGCCGGACCCGATCCCGTTCTACGGCGAGCTGGGCAGCGTGAACCCGACGGTGATCCTGCCCGGCGCGGCTGCCGAGCGGCCCGAGGAGATCGCGGCGGGCTTCGCGCAGTCGGTGACCATGGGCGTCGGCCAGTTCTGCACCAACCCGGGACTGGTGTTCGCCCCTTCGTCCATTGTGGACGAACTGGGTAAGGCCGTCGCCGGTTCGAACGGCGGCGCGATGCTCAACGAGCGGATGTGCGACTCGTACCGCTCGCACGTGGAAGCGTTGTCCAACAGCGACTTGGTCGCGCTGGTGGCGACCGGCAACGCGCCGGACGAGGCATGGGCGGGCAAGCCCGCGCTGTTCTCCGTGCCACTGGAGACGTTCGTGGCGAACCTGGAGAAGCTGACCGAGGAGAACTTCGGGCCTTCGGGAATCATCGTGACGTACTCGGACGTCGCGGACGTGCTGCCAGTGCTGGCCAAGCTGCCCGGCACGTTGACCGGCACGGTCCACGCGTCGCCGTCGGAGAACAAGGAAGCCGCGGCCGTGGCTGCCGAACTGCACAAGATCGCGGGACGGCTGATCTACAACGGCTGGCCGACGGGTATCGCGCTGGCGTGGGCGATGCAGCACGGCGGTCCGTGGCCCGCGACGACCAACGCGATCCACACCTCGATCGGCGTGCCCGGCATCTACCGCTGGCTCTCGCCGGTGACGTACCAGACGTGGCCGGACGAGCTGCTCCCGCCGGAGCTGCAGGACGCCAACCCGCTCGGCATCACCCGACGCCGGGACGGAGTGCTCGCCAAGCATTAACAGGCTCCGCCGGAGCCTCTAACTTGGGAATATGACGTCCTTATCCAGACGGGTCCTGCTCGGCGCGGGTGCGGTGTTCGCCGCGTCGAGCAGTGTCCCGGCTTCCGCGGCCGCCTTGCCCGCGGACCCTTACCTGCCCACGGTCCCGCACGTGATCGAGGCGGAGACGTTCGCGCAGTACCTGAACCTGCCGTCCTGCCCGCGGGAGAACAACAACTACAAGGACGACGGGACGCCGAACGTGCTCACGTGGGGCACACCCGGGCAGCCCTCGACGTGGTTCAACCAGTCGCAGTGCGCGTCGTTCCTGACCGGTCTGTTGCGCCGGACCTATCCGTCGGCCACTCCCGAGCACTTCGAGGCCGAGTTCGGGTCACGCAGCCCCAATGCCCGGCAGTACCGCCAGGGCTTCGCTCGCGGCGTCTCCGGGTGGCTCTCCATCCCCCGGCTGGCCGACTTGCGCGCCGGGGACTTCATCGCGATCGACAACAACAACGGGCAACCCACGCAGACCGGGCACATCGTCATGGTCCGGCGGATCAAGGGAACCTATGTCGCGCCCAGCTCTTCGCTGAACTTCCCCGGGGAGACCCAGTACGCGGTCGAGGTCATCGACTGCACGTCGGATCCGCATGGGGTTCTTGGCGTCGGGAACTATCACGCGTACCCGGACATCCGGCTCATCGACGGCGTGAACGACCGTGAGGGCGTCGGGTTCGGGCACATGATGTTCTACGTCTCCGATTCCACTGGGGCGTTCACGCGGTACCGGTGGAGCGTCAACACGTCCTCAACCGGGACTTACACCGTCGCACAGCGGCCCATCGCGGCCGCTCGGTTCACGGCAACGGCATCAGCACCGTGAACCGGGCGCCCTCCCCCGGCGCGGTTCGCAGTTCGACCCGGCCGCCGTGGGACTCCAGGATGGCCGCTGTGATCGCCAGGCCGAGCCCGGTTCCGCCGCGTGTGCGCGACCGGGCCGCGTCCACGCGATAGAACCGGTCGAAGATGTTCGGCGCGGCCTCGAGGGGAATTCCAGGCCCTTCGTCGACGACCTCGAGCACCACCCGGCCGTAGTGCTCCAGAGCGCCGGCTATGGCGACGGGTGGTTGCTTGCGGTTGGCCGGCAGGCCGACGCGAACCCGGATCGCGGCGTCCTGGGGTGTGTGGGTCATCGCGTTGCTGATCAAGTTCGTGATGACCTGACGCATCCGGTGCTCGTCCGCTGTCACGCGGATGGGCTTGCGCGCGCACTCCACGATCAACTCGCGCTCCGGGTCACGGGCCCTGGCATCGTGCACGGCGTCCTCCACCAGAGTCCGGATGTCCAGCTCGGTCAGGTCCAGCGCGCGTTCCTGGTCCAGCCGGGCCAGCATCAGCAGGTCCTCGACCAGCAGGCCCATCCGGATGGCCTCGCCCTCGATGCGGCTCATCAACCTGTCCACATCGGCCCGTTCGGGCGCTCCGCCGCGCCGATGCAGTTCCGCGAAGCCACGGATCGACGTCAGCGGGGTGCGCAGCTCGTGGGAGGCGTCCGCGACGAACCGCCGCAGCCGCGTCTCGGACTGTTCACGTTGGCGCAGCGCCGAAGAGAGCCTGCCGACCATGGTGTTCAGTGCGCCGCCGAGCCTGCCGACTTCGGTCCGCGAGTCGGACTCCAGCCTGCGGTCGAGGTCACCGCCCGCGATGTGCCCCGCGGTTCCCTCGATCTTGGTCAGTGGCCGCAAGCCCAGGCGTACCAGCAAAAACCCCACGCCGCCGATGGCGATCAGCAGCGCGACCCCGACACCGACCTCGATCCAGATCAGCCTGGTCACCGTCGCCTCCGTGGTCTCCAGCGACTGCGCCACCATGATGGTGGCCAGGCCATCGGGGGTCTGCCGATGCGTGATCAGCACCCGCCACGGCGAGCCGCCTTGCTTGTCCTCGGCGATGAACGGGCGGTCGAGGATCGGCGCGAGCGCTGCGGGACTGCTGACCGGCAGCGCCGGGCCGACGTTGGGATTGCCGGCCTCCAGCATCCCGTTGGGGCTGAAGATCAAAACCGTGAACTCGGTCGGCAGGCCTTCGGAGTTGCGCCGGGGCGGCGCTTCATCGCCAGACGGGGGTGGCAGGAGTCGTGGCGGGCGCCGCTTGGCCAGCTCCTTGAGCTGATCGTCCATTCTGGCGATCATCGATTCCCTGATCAGCACCACACTGGACACACCGATCACGCCGAGTGCGACCGTCGTGAGCAAGAGCATCGCCACGACCAGTCGCATCCGCAGCGTCCAGGGCCGTCCCCAGGCCATCAGCGCTCGTCCCGTGGCAGTCTCAACGAGTAGCCGACGCCGCGGATGGTGTGGATCAGGGCAGGCTGCACTGAGTCGATCTTGCGGCGCAGGTAGCTGATGTAGGACTCGACGATCCTTCCGTCGCCGCCGAAGTCGTAGTTCCAGACCCGGTCGAGGATCTGGGGTTTGCTGACCACCCGCTCCGCGTTGACCATCAGGTACCGCAGCAGGTTGAACTCCGTCGGCGAGAGCTGTACGAGCTTGCCCGCGCGGTAGACCTCGTGGGCGTCCTCGTCCAGGATCAGGTCGGCGTAGCGGAATGTGCCGTCGTCGCGTGGCATCTCGGTGCCTCCGTTGGTACGACGCAGGATCGCGCGCAGGCGCAGGACCACTTCCTCCAGGCTGAAGGGTTTGGTCACGTAGTCGTCGCCGCCCGCGGTCAGGCCCGCGATCCGGTCCGCCAGCGCGTCACGTGCGGTCAGGAAGAGGACGGGCAGACGGTCCTGCACCGTGCGCAGGTTGCGGGCGAGGGTGAAGCCGTCGGTGTCGGGCAGCATCACGTCGAGCACCACGATGTCCGGCCGCACCCGCCGGGCCGCGGCCAGCGCTTCGGCCCCGCAGTCCGCCGCGTGTACGACGAACCCGCTGAGCCGAAGCGCGGCCGACAGCAGCTCCAGGATGTTCGGTTCGTCGTCGACCACGAGCACGGTCGCCTGCTGGGAGTCCACCTGACCAGCGTCAACGACGAACCTGGGAACAACCTGGGAACATTCTGTGAGTCATCCGCCGGTGCACTCATAAAGCTGCTGGCTGCCCACGGTGAGCACTGGCTTGCAGTTGTCCTGGACCCATGTGGACGTCGCCGACGGCTGGCCGAACATCCCGCCACCACCAGCATTACCACCCGCACTGCCACCGGTTCCGCCGCCGGCAGCCGGGCGGCCACCACCGCCTCGGGCACCGACGAGGACGAACTTTAGCTTGCCCTCCTTGACCCACGCGGCGAGCTGCTCCGCGGTCGGTGCCGGGTCGCGGCCGCTGAAGCCGCCCATACTGACGATGTTCTCGTCGGTGGCCATGATGTACGGCGCGGCGGCCTGTGCCCCGCCCTCGATGGCCATGAGGTACTCGGTGCCGCCCGAGTTCGCCTTGGCGTAGTCCACGATCTTCTGCTGGTCCGCGGTGAGCGTGCCGGTCGCCCGTCCACCAGGACCACCTGGGCCGCCACCGCCTTGCGGCGGCACCATGCCGGGCGGCGGGGTCGTCACGCCAGGCGGCAGCCGCAGCATGAAGCCACCGGCGTTGTTCGCTGCCGGTCCAGCCATGGGAATCCCAGGGTTGCCGGTGGACGCGAACGCTCCGGCGCCCGACCACACACTCGGAGCGAGCAAGACAGCAACCGCACCGAGCACAATGGCCACTCGTTTGGCCTTACGCAGCACCAGAACCAGGATCGCGACCACCGCGACACCGAGAACTGCCCACCTGAGCCAGCCGTTCCATGCCGTGTCCCGTGAGATCAGTACCCAGGCCCACGCGGCCGTGACCGCGACGCTGGCGGGGAGCACCAGCCAGCTGAGCCCCTTGGGCTCCCGGTACATCTTGACCGTCCACACCGATCCCACGCCGACCAGTGCACCGATCGCGGGCGCCATCACAGTCGTGTAGTACGGGTGGAAGATGCCTTCCTGCAAGGAGAACACCAGGGCGTTGACGATCAGCCAACCGCCCCACAGCGTCCAACCGGCACGCTGAGCGGTGTCCGCGGGAGCGAACCTGCGGAACCGGCGGAACCCAAACACCGCGGCCGCGACGAGCGCGATGAGGGCCAGCGGCAGCAGCCAGCTGATCTGACCACCGACCGCCTCGCCGAACATCCGGCCAGGACCGGCCTCACCGCCGAACGCGGCATTGGCAGCACCAGGCCCACCGCCGCCGCCGACAACGACTCTTCCACCGCCACCGCCGCCTGGCCCTTCACCACCGAACACTCGGCCGAGTCCGTTGTAGCCGAGCACCAGGTCCAGTGCTGTGCCGTCAGTACTGCCACCGATGTACGGCTTCTGCCCCGGCCACAGGTCCACAAGGGCCACCCACCACAGTGAACTGACCAACAGAACCACTGCCGCACCGACAATGTCGAAGACCTTGCGACGCCAACCGGCTTTGCTTCCCGCGAGATAGGCGGCGATGAACGCCGGAACGACGATCCACGCGGCGAGCATCTTGGCCAGGAACCCACAGCCGATCAGGAAAGCCGCGAACCACAACCACTTCGTCCTCGTGCGCGGCTCGACTGCTTTCATCGCACGGGTGAACGCGTATGCCGCGGCGACGAGCATCAGCACGAGCATGGTGTCGGTGTTGTTGGTCCGGTTGGTGACCACGGTGATCGGCGTCAAGGCGAAGATCAACGCGGCGACCAGGGCGGCGTTCTCCCCCGCCCACAGCCGGACTGTCCGGTGCAGCAGGAAGATCGCCGCGACGCCCGCGATCACTTGGGGCAGCAGCACCGACCAGCCGTGATAGCCGAAGATCCACACCGAGATCACCTGCGGCCACAAAGCCAGCGGCGGTTTGTCCACTGTGACCACTCCGGCCGGGTCGACCGACCCGAAGACGAAGTTGGTGAAGTTCAACGACATCGACTTGATCGCGGCCGTGTAGTAGGTGTTGCCCCAGCTTCCGCTCCACAGCACGGACGCGTACAGAACGGCACCCACGAAGAGGATCCCCGCGAGGGCATAACGATGCCATGTCGACGTTCGTCGCTCGGTGATCGTCACGTCCGTGTCGTCCGCGTGCCTGACAGCAGCGGCGGTCATATTTTTCCCTTTCCCTGTTTGAAAACCCATCCGCGCAGCAGCACGAACCGGCCGACCGTGCCCAGCAGCGACGCGCCGAGCAGCACGGTGAGCTCAAGAATCCGGCTCGGTTCGGCCACAGTGGAATGCAGCACGAGCAACGCGGCCGACGTGAACGCGTAGTACAGCCCGAAGATGATCAGGCCTTGGAAATGCACCCGGCTCGACGACCCGCGCGCGCCGAGGAACGTGAACCGGCGGTTCGCCTCGGTGTTGAACATCGTCGTCACGATCAGCGCCACCAGGTTGGCGGCCAACGGGTTCATCACCGACCTGAACATCGCGTACAACACGAGTGTGACCGCCGTGGACACCGCGCCGATGGCGCCGAATGACAACAGCTGCCAGACCAGACCGGTGTCCCTTCTGGACACGACGGCGTCCGGATGCGCCGGACTGGGCTCCGGACGCTGCGGCAGATCCCGCACACGTGCGGTCCCACCTGCCTTGGCGCGGGCGACCCGGATCAGCCCGCGGATATCCTCCAGCGCTGTCGATCCGATCTTCACGCGGGTGTCGACGTCCTCCACCCAGTCGACCGGGACTTCGTGCACACGCAATCCGTTGTGCTCGGCCAGAAGCAGCAACTCGGTGTCGAAGAACCAGTTGTCGTCCCGGACGTGGTCCAGCAGCGGACGGATCACGTCCGTGCGCGCGGCCTTGAAGCCACACTGCGCGTCGGAGAACTTCGCGCCGTGGCTGAGTCTGATGAGTGCGTTGTAGCAGCGGGAAATCAGCTCACGTTTGGGCCCTCGGACGGTTCTGGCTCCCGGCGCGAGGCGCGAGCCGATCGAGATGTCGGAGTGACCGTTGGCCAGCGGTGCGACCAACGGCAGCAAGGCATCCAGCCCAGTGGACAGGTCGACGTCCATGTACGCGACGACGTCGGCGTCGCTGAATTGCCACGCGGTGCGTAATGCCCGGCCTCGCCCCTTCTCGTCGAGGTGCAGCACACGAACGTGGTCGTCGGCTTCCGCCAGCTCGGTGGCGATCGGCAGCGTGCCGTCGGTGCTGGCGTTGTCGACGATGGTGATCGTCCACTCGAACGGAAACCGCTCGGCCAAGTAGGTCTTCAGGACCTCGACGCAGCCACGCAGCGCGCGTTCCTCGTTGTACACGGGGACGACCACGTCGACCGTGACGGTCTTCGTCGCCGCAGGACCCCCTGGGGGCCTGGGGGAGGCTTGGGTGCCGGTCATGCCATCAGGTATGCCGGGTGTAACCGCGAGCACCCTGGGCGTGAGCTCAAAGTAACCTGGGAGCGTGTGTTCACGTGCATGAACTCAAGTCACATTCTTGACCCAGGCCGGTTTTGTGCCTTAACTTTCATTCACCCTGCCGCCACGGTCCTCGACGAGGAGGAGCCAGATGCGCACACATGAGCGTGTGACCCTCGCGATGCTTGTCGTCGCGGGCGTTCTCGCGAGTGTTCTCGCCACTGCGCTCACCTTTGCCGAGCCAAGTGTGCAGGTCGTGGTCACGGCCGCGGTCTTCGTACCGCTGGCGGTGACACTGTCCCGACATAACCGCACCGGGGGTGCGATGAGCAGCGGGTTCGTGTCCGGCGGCACTGGGATCCCCGCCGGGCGGCCCGCTGCACCCCACTGGGATCCAGCACGTGCTGATCCCTCCCTAGACGGGGGCTCGTTCAGTCTGGCGGCGGGAGCGAGCCCCCACCCACCAAGGTGAATGCCCTGCACCACGTGAGTGCTCCGGATCGTCCTGCCGGCCCGGAGCACTTACGTGGTCGCGGGGATCAGTCCCCGTTCTGCCGATCGACTTTCCTTGCCGCCCAACGCAACACGATGTTCGTGCCCAGCACGGTCACCGCTCCCATGGCCGCGACGACGTAGAGTCCGGCTCCGGCCAGCGCACCGACCGCGGCCGAGCACCACAAAGTGGCGGCTGTGTTGAGCCCTCGGATGCTGGCGCCGTCACGCAGGATCACGCCAGCACCAAGGAACCCGATCCCTGACACGATTTGCGCGGCCACCCGGGTCGGGTCGGCGTCCGTCATGCCGCCGAACCCGTGCGCCGAGAGCAACACGAACAACGTCGCCCCGACCGAAACCAATGCATTCGTCCGCATCCCGGCCATCCGGGCGCGGTACTGACGTTCGAACCCGATCAGCGCGCCGAGACCAACCCCGGCCGCGATCCGCAGGCCCATCTCGCCCAGAGACATCTGCACAGTGGTCATCACGCGACCTCCCCACGGTTGTCCGCGGGTCGGCTTAGCGTCGAGCCGAGCCCGCGAGGTATCGGCAACTACTTCCATCAGCGGACACTCGGCTCACCTCCTTCAGGCCGTCGTTCAGTAGACACCCTCCACGTAGGACCTGTCCACCCCACGTGGTCTAGTTCATGGTCCTCAGCCGCCGCGGCCCGGTGTCATGCCGTGACGGCGGCGGGCCGACCGCGACACGGGCATAGACGACACTCGCGCCGGATTCCGACGCCACAACGGGTTCCAGCTCAAGCCTGCGCACTTCGGGCACGTCCTCGGCAAGCGCCGCGACTCGCAGCACCAGATCCTCCAGCGCACCGAGGTCCGCCATGGGACTGCCGCCGTAACCCGCGAGGAGCGGTGCCGCTTTCGGCGCGCGGACCAAGCCCGCCGCGTCCACGTCGGTCATCGGAATCGACCGATATGCCCGATCCCCCAGCAGGTCGTTGACCACACCGGACAGTCCGAACGAGACCAGCGTGCCGAAGGACGGGTCGTCCTGCAGGCCGATCGTGCACGAAGTGCCTTTGGCGACCATCCGCTGCACGTACACGGTGTCCACACCGGACACCTGGCGGAGGTCGGTGTATGCCGCCCGCATCGTCTCCGGGCTGCTGATGTCCAGCCGCACGCCCACCAGGTCGGAGCGGTGCTTCAGCAACGAGTTCGACGCCTTCGCCGCGACCGGGAAGCCCAGTTTCTCGGCCGCGTCCGCGGCTTCGTCCGGGCTGCTGACGATTTTGAAGGGCGCCACTTCGATGCCGTAGAAGCCCAGCAGCTCGACGACTTGGGTGTCGGTCAGCCACTCGGCTCCGCCGTCCATCACGGACTGCACCAGCTCGCGGGCCGCGTCCGGTTTGATGCCGTGCGGGCGGACGAGAGTCCCGCGTGGCGCTGACCGCCAGCGGGCGTACCTGGTGACTCTGGCAAGGGCCAGCACAGCCCGTTCAGGGCTGGGATAAGACGGAATCGACCCACGTCCCGGCGAACCGTCCGGTCCCGGCACGGCGAGCTCGGCCGGAACGCCCTCGGCGGCCAGGAAGGTCGAGACGATCGGTTTTCCTTGTCCTTCGGCCAAATCCGCGACGGCTTCCTTGAGCGCACGAGCGTAAGCGGTTCCCGGCACAGCCAAAGGCGGCACGAAGACCACGACCAACGCGTCGACGTTCTCGCGCAGCAAGGCTTCCCGGACCGCGGCCGCGAACTCCTCCGGCCTCGCCTGTGGCCCGACGTCGACCGGCTCCCCGGCCAGTTCGAGGCCTTGGGCCAATGCCGTGTCAGCGGCGAGCACACCGATGGCCGTCGAGTTGCCGACCACCGCGACCTGGCTGCCTTCCGGCAACGGCTGGTGCGCAAGCAAAAGCGCGGTA
This sequence comes from Kibdelosporangium aridum, assembly GCF_900176515.1. Lineage (GTDB taxonomy): Bacteria > Actinomycetota > Actinomycetes > Mycobacteriales > Pseudonocardiaceae > Kibdelosporangium > Kibdelosporangium aridum. Next base: position 298,963 of record NZ_FWXV01000009.1, on the reverse strand, counting down.
TCGAACAGCTGGGCCAGTGACTCGACCCTGATTACACCGGCCTGTTCGAACACCGCCTGCACGCTGGGCTCGTCGACCTGGACCGACGTGGCCGCCAACGCGGGCGACACGGCATTGCGCCCCGACTTCACCGCGACAATCGGTTTCGTACGGCCGAGTCGGCGCGCCAGCCGGGCGAACTTCCTTGGATTACCGAAGGATTCCAAGTACAACAAGACCACATCGGTTGCCGGGTCGGTCATCCAGTACTGCAGCAAGTCGTTGCCGGACACATCCGCCCGGTTGCCCGCCGACACGAACGTCGACAGCCCCAGGCCACGCGCCGCCGCGTCGGCCAGAATCGCCGTCCCCAGCGCACCCGACTGGCAGAAGAAACCCGTACGCCCCAAGCCAGGCAGCTTCGGCGCCAGACTCGCGTTCAGCCGCACAGCGCGGTCCATGTTCACCACGCCGAGCGCGTTCGGGCCGACCACGCGCATACCGTGTGCCCTGGCCTCTTCGGCGAGTTTCTGCTCGGCGCTGCGGCCCTCGTCGCCGATCTCGCTGAACCCGGACGTCACCACGACCAAGGCCTTGACACCTTTGGCCAGGCAGTCGTCCATCACCTCGTTGATGCTCGTGGCAGGCACTGCCACGACCGCGAGGTCGACCGGGTCGGGGATGTCCAGCACCCTGCGGTACGCGCGAACGCCCCGGACTGCCGGGTGTTCGGCGTTGACCGGGAACACCGGGCCGGCGAAGTCCGCCGTGAGCAGGTTCGTCAGTACCGCGTAGCCGACCTTCGTCGGATCGGTCGACGCCCCGATCACCGCGACCGACTTGGGGTGCAGGACATTGTGGACACTGCGCGCCTCGGCGGCCTGTTCCCGGGATCGGGCGACCGCCACCGACTCCTCGGTCGGGTCGATCGCGAACTCCAGGTGGATCACGCCGTCCTCGAGCGCACGGCTGATCTGGTACCCGGCGTCCTTGAAGACCCGGACCATCTGGCCGTTCTCGCCGAGCACCTCGGCGACGAACCGATTCAGGCCGCTCTCCTGAGCCGCGGCGGCCAAGTGCTCCAACAGGATCGACCCGATGCCCCGGCCCTGATGGCCGTCCTCCACCACGAACGCGACCTCGGCCTGATCGCTGCCCTGCAGGCGTTCATACCGGCCCACGGCGATGATGTCGTCGCCCAGCATCGCCGCGAAACCCACCCGGTCGTGGTGATCGAGCGTGACGAACCGTTTCAGATCCCGCGGCGGGATCCGCGGGTACGCCCCGAAGTAGCGGAAGTACCTGGTCCGCTCGGACAACCGGCCGTGGAACGCGACCAGCCGGTCGGCGTCGTCCGGCGTGATCGGTCTCAGGTGGACGGTGCCGCCGTCCGACAGCACCACGTCCGCCTCCCAGCGGCGCGGGTAGTCGTAAGGATCGAAGTCTGTCACGTTCAGTCCCGTGGGTCGTCCGGATCGAGACCGTGCAACGGGAAGATCGCGTGCCGGACGTCCCGGATCACCGAGTCGACCGGTTCGCTGACGGTGCCGTCCCACGGTTCGAAGCTGACATCCATCTCGTCTGTCATCGTGCGCGGCAGGATCGCGTTCGGCGCGCGACGCTGGACGTTGTTCACCCAGTCGTGCGGAAGGGGCGTCGACGGTTCGACGTCGCGGTCGAGAACCGTCGCGATCAGGTGCGTCCACGACCGGGGCACCACCCGCAGCAACTGGTAACCGCCACCGCCCATGGACAGCCACTTGCCGCCCGCGTACTCGTCGGCCAGTGTCCGCAGTGTCCGATACGTCTGGCGATGACCGTCCACACTGAGATACAGCTCCGCGAGCGGGTCCTCCTCGTGAGTGTCCACACCGCACTGGGTGACCAGGACATCCGGCCGGAATTCCTTGAGCAGCGAGGGAACCACGGCGTGGAACGCACGCTGCCAAGCCGGGTCACGGGTGAACGGCGGCAACGGGATGTTCACCGAGGTGCCTTGCGCGTCCGGGCCGCCGAGTTCAGTCACCCGGCCGGTGCCAGGGAAAAGCGTCATCGGGCTCTGGTGCAAGGAGATCGTCAACACGCGCGGGTCGTTGTAGAACGCCGCCTGCGTCCCGTCGCCGTGGTGCACGTCGACATCGATGTAAGCGACTCGCTCAGCTCCGTTGTCCAGCAACCAGGAAATGGCTACGGCACAGTCGTTGTAGACACAGAACCCGGCTGCGCGGTCGCGCATCGCGTGGTGCAGGCCGCCGGCGATGTTGACGGCACGGTTCGTGGCACCGGACGCGATCTTCTGCGCGGCCAACAGCGTTGCCCCGACCACGAGCGAGGAGGCCTCGTGCATGTTCGAGAACACCGGGTTGTCCGGCGTACCCAGGCCGTGGCCGACATCCCAGCCGACCATCGGGGCTTCTTTGACCGCGGCGATGTATTCCGCATCATGGACTCGTTCGATCTCTTCGTCCGGCGCGAGTTCCGGGCGCAGAAACTCGACGCCGTCCAGAACACCGAGCTGCGTGGCCAACTCGATGGTCAGCTCAAGCCTGACGGGGTTGAACGGATGATCCCCACCCAGGTCGTAACCGAGAAGTGCGGGGTCCCATACGACAGCGGCTGGCGTACCCATGGGACAACACTAGTCTGATCCTCGTGATCCGACGGTTCGTGTGCGGCGTAGCACTCGTCTCGCTGACTGCCGCCTGTACCCAGCCCACGGAAGGGACGCCAGTCGCCGCCGCGCCAGGCGACACGGTGATCACGACGACCGAGGAACCGCCCTATCCCACCACCGAACCGTCGTATCCCACGCACACCACGCGCCCCAGCCTGCCGACGACCACCACGTCGGGTCCGCCGCTCGCCATCGCCAAGCGCAAGACCCTGACCACCGCCCCAGCGTGCGCCACGTTCGTGACACCCACCGACGTCGGTCGCCTCACCGGTACGACCGCCACCGCCGAACCTGAGGACAAAGGCTTCTGCAGCTACACCCTTGACCGGTCCGGCACTCCGGCTGGCGTGGCCATGATCGTGCTGCACGAGTCGCTGGACGCCGAGAACACACAGTCAACGACGTTCGAGGGCAACAGCGCGTTCCGGCTCACCACCATCGACACCACCTGCGACCTGCGTATCGCACTCACCGACGACCAGTCGGTCAAGTTCCGGGTGCTGTGGGTCAGCCTGGTGCTGTCCGGTCCGGCCGAACCGATCTGCACCACCGTCGAGAAGCTCGCACGGCACGTCTTCGGCAAGCTTCCCGGCAACAGCTGAAGTCAGCTTGTTTCGGCGGGCCGCTGCGGATCCGACGACCATTCCGACCACGAACCCGGGTAGAGCACGGCCGGGTGCTCCGGATCGGTCACCCCGGCCACTTCGAGAGCCAGCACCACCGACGAAGCGGTGACGCCCGAACCGCAGTAGGCGCCGACCTCGCTTCCCTGATGCACGCCCAGTGAACGGAACCGGTCCGCCAGTTCGGCCGCGGGCAGCCACCGGCCTTCCTGGTTTATGTGGCCGGCGAATGGCGCGTTCACCGCGCCGGGAATGTGCCCAGGGCGCGGGTCGATCGGTTCCGTCTCGCCCCGATACCGTTCCGGCGCACGGGCATCGAGCAGCACACCGCTCTGGGCGAGGTCCGCCGCGCCATCGGCGTCGACCGTGGGCATCGCTCCCGGCCGGACAACGATGTCACCGCGTTCAGGCTGCGGGATTTCCGTGGTCACCGGGCGGCCTTCCTGTTCCCACGCCGCGTAACCACCGTCGAGGACAGCCACGTCCGAGTGACCCGCCCAGCGCAGCAACCACCAAGCGCGAGCCGCGACGGAGCCGTTGCCACCGTCGTAGACGACCACCGCCGAATCCTCGCGCACGCCCGCGGCACGCAGGACTTCCTGCAGGTCCTCCGGCTTGGGCAACGGATGCCGCCCGCCTTTGCCGGTCTGCTTGTCGTGGGGCGCGGCGAGGTCGGCGTCCAGGTCGAGGAACACCGCGCCGGGCAGGTGTCCGGCCACGTAGGACTCCCGCCCAGGCGGGCCGCCCAGCACCCACCGGACGTCCAGCAGGACGGGCGGCTGGGAATTGTTCAGCGAATCGGCCAGTTCCGAAGTGGAGACAAGTGCGCGCACCTCTCCATCCTGGCCCGCGACAGCCGGTGACGGCCACGTGACGGGCGCCGGAACTGTCGGGGGGTGCGACTACCATAGACGCCGACGAAGGGGTAGCGGCGTGAACGAGCTCATCGACACCACAGAGATGTACCTGCGCACCATCTACGAGCTTGAAGAAGAAGGTGTGGTGCCACTCCGCGCACGGATCGCGGAACGGCTCGGGCAGAGCGGCCCGACAGTGAGCCAGACGGTCGGCCGGATGGAACGCGACGGCCTGCTCGTGGTCGCCGACGATCGTCACCTCGAACTGACCGATCACGGACGTGACCTGGCGATCGCCGTGATGCGCAAGCATCGCCTCGCCGAGCGCCTGCTGGTCGACGTGATCGGCCTGGAATGGGAGCACGTGCACAGCGAGGCATGTCGCTGGGAGCACGTGATGAGCGAGGCGGTCGAGCGCAAGCTGGTCAAGCTGCTCGGCAACCCGACCACTTCGCCGTACGGCAACCCGATCCCCGGCCTGGACAAGCTGGGCGAGGGCGAGCCCGCCCCGCCCGCCGAGGCCGAACTGGTCCGGATCGACGAGGTGGCCCGCCGGGGCGGCGGCAAGGTCGAGATCCGCCGGATCGCCGAGCACGTGCAGATGGACCCCGACCTGATGGCCGAGCTGAGGTCGGTCGGCCTGCTGCCCGGCCAGAGCGTCAACGTGGGCCCGTCCAAGGGTGACGGCAACCTGATCGAGGTCAGCGGCGCGGGCAACTCCGTCCAGCTGGAGCCCTCGGTGCTGCACGCGGTATTGGTGCGGTCCGAGTGAACCAGGCCGCGCGAGCGGCCGAGGCGTTCGAGCGACTGCACGGCCGGTCTCCGGCCGGTGTGTGGTCAGCGCCTGGCCGCGTGAACCTCATCGGCGAGCACACCGACTACAACGACGGCTTCGTGCTGCCCTTCGCCATCCCCCATCGCACCGCCGTCGCCGCATCCCCTCGTGACGACGACACGATCAAGGTGTCCACGCTGCACGACCGCGGCCGTGCCGAGACAGCCGACCCGGTCCGGATTTCCGACCTGGCGCCCGGCACGATCTCCGGCTGGCCCGCGTATCCCTCCGGGGTGGCGTGGGTGCTGCGCCAGCAGGGCATCAGCGCCGGCGCCGACCTGGTGATCGCCGGTGACGTGCCCGCGGGCGCCGGCCTGTCCTCGTCGCATTCGCTCGAATGCGCGACTGCCTTGGCGCTACTGGGTTTGGCCGGTTCGACACAGTCCACTAGCGACATCGCCAAGTGGATCCAACAGGCCGAGAACGATTTCGTCGGCGCCCCAACGGGTCTTCTCGACCAGACGGCGTCGCTGAACTGCACCGAGGCGCACGTGCTGTTCCTCGACGTGCGTTCCGGCGAGGCCGAGCAGGTTCCGTTCGACGCGTCGCGGCACGGCCTTGAGGTGCTCGTCATCGACACTCGTGCGAGCCACTCGCACACCGAGTCCGGCTATGGCGCCCGCCGCCGCGGCTGCGAGCAGGCCGCCGAGATCCTCGGGATCCCAGCCCTGCGTGACGTCTCCCTAGACGAGCTCGACGGTTCGCTGGCCAAGCTCCCCGAGGAGCTGCGCCCGCTCGTCAAGCACGTCGTGACCGAGAACGACCGTGTGCTGCAGACCGTGGCCCTGCTCAAGCAGGACAAGTACGCGGAGATCGGCCCGCTGCTCAGCGCCTCGCACGCCAGCCTGCGTGACGACTACCGCGTGTCGTGCGACGAACTGGACGTGGCGGCGGAGGCGGCTGAAGCCGCCGGTGCCCTGGGTGCCAGGATGATCGGCGGCGGCTTCGGTGGGTCGGCGATCGCGCTGGTTCGTGGCGACGCCCGCGCCGAGGTCGAGGCCGCGGTCACCGAGGCCTTCGCCAAGCGGTCGTTCACCGCGCCACGGATGTTCACGGGGGTGCCCTCAGCGGGTGCCGGGCAAGATCGTTGAAAGGTGGTTCACCAGTGAAGCTGCTCGTCACGGGCGGTGCTGGGTACGTCGGAAGCAACTGCTCCGCACGGCTCGTCGAGGCAGGCCATGAGGTCGTCGTGGTGGACGACCTGTCGACCGGGCACGCGGACGCGGTGCCCGAGGGCTGCCGGCTGATCCAGGCCGACTTCGCCGACGTGGCGAGCACGGTGCTGGGCGAGGGCTTCGACGGTGTGCTGCACTTCGCGGCCAAGTCCCTGGTCGGCGAGTCCATGCAGGATCCGGCGAAGTACTGGCACGGCAACGTGGTGACCACGCTGCGCCTGCTGGACGCCATGCGTGAGCACGGCACCCCACGCCTGGTCTTCTCGTCGACCGCGGCGGTCTACGGCGAGCCGGACGAGGTCCCCATCCCGGAGACCGCGCCAACCCGCCCGACGAACACCTACGGCGCCACCAAGCTGGCCGTCGACCACATGATCACCTCGTACGCCGCGGCCCACGGCCTGGCAGCAGTCAGCCTGCGGTACTTCAACGTCGCAGGCGCCCAAGGCCGCTACGGCGAGCGGCACGCCACCGAGACCCACCTGATCCCGCTGGTGCTGCAGGTCGCGACCGGCCAGCGCGAGCACATCCAGGTCTTCGGCGACGACTGGCCCACCGAGGACGGCACCTGCATCCGCGACTACATCCACGTCACGGACCTCGCGGACGCGCACCTGCTGGCGATCGAGAACGCGACCGCGGGCAAGCACGCGATCTACAACCTGGGCAACGGCACCGGCTTCTCGGTCCTGCAGGTCATCGAAGCCTGCCGGGAAGCCACCGGCCATGAAATCCCCGCCAAGGTCGCCCCCCGCCGCGCCGGTGACCCAGCGGTGCTCGTGGCGTCCAGTGAGCGTGCCCGCACCGAGTTGGGCTGGAAGCCCGAGCGGGCCGACATCGCCACGATCGTGCAGGACGCCTGGGCCTTCACCCAGTCCCGCTAGACACCGTTACCCGAGGCACCCGTGGCACGAGCCACGGGTGCCTCGGCGTTTTCCGGGCCTCGACTGGTCGCATCCAAGATTTTTTCGCGGTGGTGTCGAACGGCGTCGAGCCAGTTCGTAGCCAGGGTGAGACCTGATCCACCGCACTCGAGGAGAGCACCATGACCGCGACCTACACCTTCGACGTCTTCTCCAGCCTCGACGGCTTCGGTTCCCACACCGGCCGGTGGGGCGGCTACTGGGGCAAGCAAGGCCCCGAGCTGCTCGACCGCCGCCTCGCCTTGTACAGCGAGGAGCATCGGATGGTCTTCGGGGCCACCACGTTCCGGGCCACCGTGCAGATGCTGGCCTCAAGCACCGAGGGATCCGACGTGCGTGACCCATGGGTCACCCGGATGAGGAACCTGCCAGCAACGGTTGTGTCGAGCACATTGCAAGAACCGCTCGATTGGCCGGACGCGACCGTCGTCAGCGGCGACGCCGTCGACATCATCGCCCGCCTTAAAGAGGAGTCCGACGTGCCGTTGCGTTCGCACGGCAGCCTGTCGCTGAACCGGGCGCTGATGGCCGCCGGTCTGGTCGACCGTGTCCATGTGACGGTCTTCCCGGTGATCACCGGCCAGACCGGAGTGGACCCGATCTTCAAGGACGCGGCCGATTTCGACCTCGAGCTGATCGAGAGCCGGACGCTCGACGGCCGCACCCAGGAACTCATCTACCGGCCCACGCTGAGGATCTGATCATCGCTCTGCTTCCTGCGGTGGTGAACCCAACCGCCGGGCACGCCAAATCACCCCAAGCGCGGGATCGCTCGTGCGACTAGGTTCGATCCGCTGCACGGTGAAGCCTTCTCGCTCATAGAAGTCGCCCGCACGCTCGTTGCCCACGAAATGCTCGATGTAAAGCCGCTCAGCGCCAGCGGGCAACCGACTGATGAGCGCACGAAGTAACTGAGGACCTAGTCCACGACCGCGATGCTGAGGGTGGACGTAAAGCTTGTAGATCACGTGGTCGTCTCCCCTACGGCCGCGCTGCCCAACCCCAACAAGCTGCCCGTCCACCTCAGCGACGACCACCAAACCCTCAGCCACAGCAGCACCGATGACCGTCTCGTTCCACCACCTGCGAACTTGCTCATCCGCAGCCCGCGCACCAATCAGCGGCTCGTAGTGGCATCGAATGTGCGCGTCGCCGAACCGGCAGATGGCCGCGACATCACCATGTTCTGCATTCCGCAGGACTGCTTCGATTCCCGACGCCATCGCGTGCCCCTCCACGAGTAACCCGAGCTCGGCCCCGTCACACACCAGCATCAACCATCCCCAGCGTGCTCAGCCGGCTGGTGTGGCGCTGGCTACCGCTTGCTGACGGTGTAGGTCAGGTGGGTCACGCGGTTCGAGGCGGCGGTGCGGACCTGGTTCAGCGTCAGGCGGTCGGGGTCCACACGGTCGAACAGGCGGATGCCGGTGCCGAACAGGACGGGCGCGAGCGTCACCGAGAACTCGTCGAGCAGGCCGGTGTCCAGGTACTGCTGGATCGTCTCGGCGCCACCGGCGATGCGGACGTCGCGGTCGCCGGCGGCGTCGCGGGCCTGGTCGAGCGCGCTCTCGATGCCGTCGTTGACGAAATGGAACGTCGTGCCGCCCGGCCGCTCCCATGGGTCACGCTTCTGGTGGGTCACAACGAAGACCGGGGTGTGGAACGGGGCCTCCTCCGGCCATGACTGCTCGCCGAGGTCGAACATCCGCTTGCCCATGACGCTCGCGCCGGTGCGCTCGTACGTCGCCCGGGCGATGTCGTTGTCGACGCCTTCCTCGCCGCCCTCGCCGAGCTTGAGGTTCTCCCGGAACCAGCGCTGCGGGAACGCCCACGCCTGCAGTCGCGCCCACTTCGACATCCAGCGCCTGACGCCCGGGTCATCCCGCTTTTCGGGCGAGAAGGCGTCCTCGACTGGCACGGCCTCGGGTGCCATGAAACCGTCGAGCGACATCGTCACGCTGAAGAACACCTTCCCGGCCATCAGCTTTCCGCTCCCGTCGGGGTGGTCTCGTTCCGGGCGAGTTCGGCGACGTAGGCCGCCAGGTTGCGCAGGGTCTGCTCGCCGCCTTCGACCGCGTGGTATTTCTCCACCGCTTCGTCGCGGAGTTCCTTGGTGGGGAACACCGTGCGCATCACGATCCGGGTCTCGTCACCGACCGGCTCGAAAGCCAGGACCGACTCGAAGGCGTTGGGGTCGTCGTGGGACTCGCCGTGCAGCAGCGCGATCCGCTCCGGCCGGACGATCTCCCGCCAGGTGATCCACTCCTGGTAGTCGGTCCCGTCCGGCCCGTGCATCACGAAGTCCCAGGCCCCGCCGACACGGAACTCGAAGGACCGCGTGGTGGTGGAGAACCCTTCCGGTCCCCACCACCGCGACAGGTGCCGGACCTGCGTGAACGCTTCGAACACCAGCTCCCGTGGTGCACTGATGACCCGGGACATCACGATCTCGCGGTCCGCGGTCGCGTGTTCGGGCTCGCCGCCGCTACTGGTCGTCGCCATCCGGTGATTCCTCCTGTTTCACGTCCTGCACGTACTCGTCCAGCCGGTCGAAGCTGCCGCTCCAGAACCGCTCGAAGCCGCCCAGCCACTGGTGCACCGGCCGCAGCCCGCGGGCGTCCAGGCCGTACAGCCGCTGCTTGCCCGCCTCGCGGACCCGCACCAGCCCGACCTCCCGGAGCACCCGCAGGTGCTTGGACGCCTGCGGCTGGCTCATCCCCAGATTCCGCGCCAGCTCGGTCACCGGCCGCTCGCCGCCCCGCAGCAGGACCAGGATCTCCCGCCGCAGCGGCTCGGCGATCGCGTTGAACGCGTCCGAGGTCGTCGCCGCTCGTGCCATGGCGGCCATCATATGCCTATATCGGAATGCGTCAACGAACCGCCTCACGAGCGGTGCTGACCTGCAGCGACTCCAAGGCAGGTGGAAGACCGGCGGCATGGAACGGGCCACCGCCAGCACTGGGGATCTTCGAGAGGTTCGGCGATCCGCGTGCGCAGAGGAACGGGCGCGGCTAGGTGGACACCTTGGTGTAGTCGCGGGTTAGCCAGTGCTCGGGGCGCATGAGAATGCGGACCATGCGTTCGGTGGAGCCGGGGGTGCTTTCGATGTAAGCGTCGGCACCTTCCGGGCCGAGGTAGCGACTGGCGAGGGCCCAGCGTTGCTCGACGGTGACGGTGTCCTCGATCGCGGTGACCGGACCCTCGGCTGAGACGTACTGGTAGGGAAGCACGGTGCCCTGGACGCACAGGGTGATCCGGCCAGCGCGCCGGATGAGGGCGGTCTTGCGGCCTTCCCGCTCGGTGATCAGGGCGACCTCGCCGCCGGGGCGGTAGTCGTACCAGAGCGGGATGGCCAACGGCGCGCGACCGTCCTCGTCAGCCACGGCCACGACCGCGACGTGCACCTGCGCCAGGAAGTCCTGGCGTTCCTCAACCGTCATCGCCAACGACATGCGGATCACGCTAGCCCACACAACAGCGCAATGCGGCACTCTGATTTGGCTTCACCTTGCGGAATCCGGCTTCCGCGGCGGCAATGCCAGCCAGATGAGCGGGTGGGGACTTGCTGGTGCCGGTGCGGGCTTCGATCGTCACCACGTCCGGCGAGATCGACCCGGACTCCAACGCGACGCGGATGCCGACGACCACGTCCACATGGCGCATCCGCCCCAGCCACCGAGCACGACTTCCCCGGTGCAGCAGGACCTCGATCAGCAGCCGCGTGCCAGCTGGGTCGACATGCTTGGCGCGGGCGGCGGCCCAAAACGCGTGGCGGGTGGCGGTGAACCAGCCCTTCTCCCGCGCCTGGACCAAGACGGCCGCCCCGCACAACGCGCCTGGTTTCCCGACCAGGACTTGGAGACAGTGGTCCGGTGGTCAACCGGGGTGTCGTGCGACCTCGGTCGAACCATGGAATACCACCAGGTTTTCCGCACCAAAGTTCGCGCGGTGGAGAAGTTGTCGTAATGGATCACACCGGCCGGCCCAGCCCAGTTCGATGCACGCCGCGACATGGCCGGCGAAGAACGTCTCCTGTCCCTGCGATGACATCACGCGGCGGATCGCCTTGTCAGAAAAGGACATCCGCATCGTGAACAGGAACTTTTCGTGTCCACGCCACCGTCGAGCCAGGCATAAACTCACAAACGGCATCCAGGATCCAGGAGCAGCGGGACATTCGATCGCTGGATCGAGGCGATGGTTGAGCATTGGCTACTTGTACTGACATAGGGCGTTGCGAACGCTTTGGCGACATGTGGCCGGATGATCTTGGAATGAACGAGGGCCTCCGGGTTCGGGGTGGATTGCGACATCTGCACCGGCGACCCTGGAAGCCCCTCATTCCTCACGCCAACGCACCACTGACCGAGCTGGGCAGGCTGCGCCTGGCCCAGTGTGTCGTCGATGACCGGTGGTCTCTGCGTCAGGCCGCAGACCGATTTCCAGATATCGGTGAGCACCGCGACACGATGAGCCGACCGCTACCGCGCACAGGCCCCCGCGGGAATGAATGACAGGTCCTCACGTCCGCATACCAGCCCGAACCGCACACCCGCACGACGGGAACGCCGGATCATCACAATCCGGCTCGACCACCGAGGGGGACCGGCCCGCATCGCCTACCTCGGCCTCTCCCCGTCCACCGTGCACCGGGTACTGGCCCGCTACCAGCTCGCCCGGCTGCGGCATGTCGACCGGGCCACCGGCCAACCAATCCGCCGCTACGAACATCCCGCACCAGGCGATCTCATCCACCTCGACATCACAAAGCTGGGCAACATCCCCGGACGGCGGCGGCCACACAGTCCACGGCCGCACAGCGGGCCACCGCAACAGCTCCGCACACCGCGACCCGGCCCACCCCCGCAAGGGGCGCCGGCGGGCCAACCTCGGCCACAGCTACCTGCACAACGCCGTGGACGACCACAGCAGGCACGCCTACACCGAGATCCTCACCGACGAGCCCCAGCAGACCGCGGCCGCATACTGGCAACGAACCCAACTGTTCTTCCACGCCAACAGGATCACCGTTCATCACGTGTCCTCACCGACAACGGATCCTGCTACCGCTCACACCTCCGGCGCGACACCCTCGCCACGCAGGTATCACCCACAAACGCACGCGCCCTCGCCGTCCCCAGACCAACGGCAAAGTCGAACGCGTCAACCGCACCCCGCTCGACGAATCGGCCTACACCCGCCCCGACCAGACAGAAACCGAACGACGAGCAGCGCTCCCGCGATGCCTGTACACCGACAATCACCACGGCCACACCGCACTCGCAGGCAAACCACCCGCCAGCCGCGTTCCCAACCTAATAACAGTCGAACGCCCCGAGGCGGCCTACGAAAGCCTATTCCTAACACGACCACCGCAGGTCTTCTGAGAGATCGGCTGCATGGTCCGTCCGGGGGTTCGCTCAACGTGTGTTCCGCCGTCACCTGGCGACGCCTGGGGCCTCGGGCACTGAGCTGAAACCGTGCGATGGCAGGTACGTTGTGGTGGTGGCCCTGCGCGGGACGCCTTGTCCTGACCATGGATCTGGAGTCCTTCATTGAGACCGGTGATCAGCCCCGGCCGGGCCACCGCCACCCTCGTTGCTCAACGATGCCGCTCGTGGTTCGAGCCCGTCCGCGCGGGCATGTTCGGGAGGTTCGGCAGGGAATGGCTGGAGGAAACTCCACATGGCACTCGCCATCACGGACTGGAGACCGAAGCCCATCGAGCCAGGCACCACACTCACAGGAGTGCGACCGGGATCCAGGAGCAGCGGGACATTCGACCGCTGGATCGAGGTGATGGTTGAGCGTCGGCTAGTTGGTCGGGACACCACGTTCGTCGGGAGGTTCGGGAGGTTCGGGAGGGGTTGGTTGGAGGAAGGATTCGGCGATGGCGCTTGCTACGGCGTCGGGCGGTAGACCGAAATCCAATGACGTACGCATCAGATTCGCAAAACTGTGTTCGGGGTCGGCGTGGAGGGCTACGTCGATCGCGACTCCTGCCAGGACGCCGTCGCCACGCAGGAATGCTGTGAGGGCGAGCAGGCAGGCTGGTTGTGCGCGGTAGGGGGCGGGTAGTGCTCGGGTGAGTTCGGTCCAGACTTGTTCGATGGGGTGGCCGATGCTGGTTACTTCGGGGCGGAGGCATCCGTCGCGGACGCGGACGTTGCTGAGTGCTACCGCCAAGTCGACGAGTCGTTCCTCGCTGAGTGTCCATGTTCCCTCCCGTGCTTCTTCGATCAACTCTTCGAGCAGTCGCCTGCCGTGGGCTTCGTCCTGGTTCAGCTTCGCCGCGGCCTCGATGCGTTCGGCCCGTTCCGCGAGCGGGGCACGATCCGTTGGTTCCAGCGTTGTGCGGAGTTCTTCTTTGCTGTCATACGTCACCACTCCCATCGCGGTGGCTGTCGCCGCCAGCGTGCACGAGGTTGGATCGGGGACCAGTCCGTTGCATTCCAGATCCGTGTAGCACCACCATGTGAGGTTCTCTTCGATCGCGGGCACCCAGAACGCGTGGTGCAGGAGCACACCGGACGCGGCGAAGACCGCGCCGATCGCATCGACGAGTTTCTTGTGCGGCAAGGATTCTGGCGGTCTCACCTCGCCTTCGCAGACGACAATCACCGACACGCCACAGGAATTGGCGCGCAGTACGGGGTCTCTGAGTTGTTCGGCCAGTGAGTAGTAGAGGTCAGGCGTCGGTATGTCGGCACGCAGGCACAGTCTCAGCTGCGTGCGGGTCGCGCCCGCATATACACAGATCACCACGGACTCAGCTGGGCGGAAGCCCAGCAGGTAGGGGACGGCGGCGATCAGTTCGCCGGTGTCGCGGATCGCTATTCGGGGGCGGTGCTGTGTTTGCATGCTTTCACTCTGCCGATGGGTGGGGTTTTCGGGCAGATGTCTGGGTTGGGCGCTGTGGACAACCGCTTATTGTGGACAGGTGGGGTTTTGTTGATCTTGGTTAGGCGGCTGGGTGGGGGATCTGGTGTATTCTGCCGCCGGATGGATGTAGGACGTCCTACCTAAGGAGATGCATGCGCTGGCCGCTGGACAGATTCGCCTTCGGCGGGGACTACAACCCCGAGCAGTGGCCCGAAGACGTGTGGGCCGAGGACATCCGGCTGATGCGCCAGGCGGGCGTGTCGATGGTGAGCGTCGGCATCTTCTCGTGGGCCGAGGTGGAGCCGCGGCCGAACGAGTTCGACTTCGGCTGGTTCGACCGCGTGATGGACAATCTGGCGAACGCAGACATCGCGGCCTGCCTCGCGACGATGACGGCCTCTCCCCCGCCCTGGCTGGCCAGGCTGCACCCGGAAACGTTGCCGCAGAAGGCCGACGGCACAAGGCTTTGGCCCGGAGCACGGCAGGCCTACTGCCCGTCCAGCCCGATCTACCGTGACCACGCGGCCAGGCTCGTCGACCAAGTAGCGAGCCGGTACCACGATCATCCAGCGCTTGCCTTATGGCACATCAACAACGAATACGGCTGCCACACTCGCGCCTGCTACTGCGACGTGTCGGCGGAAGATTTCCGTGGCTGGCTGGAAAACCGTTACCAGGACATCACAACCCTCAACGAGGCCTGGTCGACCAAGTTCTGGTCCCAGCGCTACGACAGCTTCGAGGAGATCCTGCCACCCCGCAGCGCCCCGACGTTCGCGAATCCCACGCAGCAGCTGGACTTCGCCCGGTTCTCCTCGGACGCCCTGCTGGAATGCTTCAAGCGGGAAAAGGAAGTCATCCGCCGCCACTCGGACGCCCCGGTCACGACGAACCACGTGCCACTGGCCAAGACCCTGGACCTGTACGCCTGGGGCAAGGAAGTCGACGTGGTCAGCTACGACTCCTACCCGGACCCGTTCGACAAGAAGGCCCATATCCTGGCGGGCCTGAGCTACGACGTGATCCGGTCAACACGCAACGGCCAGCCGTGGATGTTGATGGAGCAAGCGCCGAGTGCGGTGAACTGGCGTGAGTGTAACGCGGTCAAAGCCCCCGGCCAGATGCGCCTGTGGAGCTGGCAGGCGATCGCCCATGGTGCGGACGCGGTCCTGTACTTCCAATGGCGTCAGTCGCAAGGCGGTGCGGAGAAGTTCCACTCCGGCATGGTCCCGCACGCCGGACCGGACAGCCGGACCTTCCGCGAAGTGGCAGCCCTCGGCGCGGAACTCCAGCAATACTCCGAGATCCTCGGCACGCAGCCGGACAACGAGGTGGCGTTGATCCTGGACTGGGACAGCTGGTGGGCCCTGGAACTGGACTCCCATCCGTCCACAGCGCTGACGCAGACGGGCGCGCTACTGAGCCACTACACGCCCTTGTTCGAAGCCAACATCGGCTGCGACGTCGTGCACCCGGACGCCGACCTGAGCAAGTACAAACTCGTCGTGGTCCCGAACCTGTATCTGGTCAAGGACGCGGCGAACCTCACCAACTACGTCCGCTCCGGCGGACACCTGCTGATGTCGTTCTTCTCCGGCATCGTCGACGGCAACGACCGCGTCCACCTCGGCGGCTACCCGGCGCCGTTCCGTGAGATGCTCGGCATCAAGATCCCCGAATTCCGGCCGCTGCAGGACGAGATCACGGTCGAGGTCCTGGGCAGCGCGGCGACCGGAACCCTGTGGTCGGAAGAGATCGAACCGGAGACCGCGGCGGTCAAGGGCAGCTTCGATTTCGGTCCCGCGCTGACCCGCAACGAGTTCGGCAGCGGTGTCGCGTGGTATCTCGGCACGCGCCTCGACGAAGAGGCCATGCGGAGCCTGATGAACGAAGTCACCGCGGGTGCGGCCGTCTCACCGGTCCTTAGTGGACTACCTGAAGGCGTTCAGGCCACGCGCCGCGGTGACTTCGTGATCCTGTTGAACCACACCACCAACGAGGTCGAGGTCAGGAAGGCGTGACCTCGGTGAAGTGCAGCATCGTGCTGGCGTAGTCACCGGCAGGCAGTTCAGGCTCGAACCCGTGGTGCAGCAGCACGGCTCCGTCGTACTCGGCGGAGCCGGTGCTGTACCGGGCAGCGGGGTTCAAAGCCTTGAGGCGGACGGGAAGCTGCGGCAGGCCGAAGTTCACCGTCGGCCGCCACAACAGCACGACGACCTCATCGCCCAGGACGTACTGCACGCCCGTGATAGGCCCGGCGGACAGTTGGTGCTGTACGCCGTGCTGCACGACGTGCCGGATTTCCTTGTACTGCGCCAACAATTCCTTGGCTTCGGCGAGGTCGGAAGAAGACCAGTTCAGCAGGTTGCCGCCGATGCCGAGGACTCCGGCCATCGCCACGTGAAACCGGAAAGCCAGAGGCACCACCCGGCCGGTGAACGGGTTCGGGCTGTCGGTCACCCACGCGGACATCGTGCGTGCCGGGTAGACCAGGCTGTAGCCGCGCTGAATGTCGATGCGCTGCGAGGCGTCCGTGTTGTCGGAGATCCAGGCTTGGTCGGTCCGGGCGAGCATGCCGAGGTCGATCCGGCCGCCGCCACCCGAGCAGGCTTCGATGCGCAGGCCGGGGTGGTCGGCGCGCAACCGGTCGATGATCGCGTAGACGTGCCGGACGTGGTCGAGCCACAGCCTGTCCTGGTCTGCTTCCGCCGGCCAGCCCGCTTCGCTGAAGGAGCGGTTCATGTCCCACTTCAGGAAGTCGATCTCGTGCTGGCCGACCAGCTGGTCCAGCCATTTGTGGGCCCACTCCGCGACATCCGTCCGCGCGAAGTTCAGCACGAGCTGGTTGCGCATGGTCGTGCGCGTCCGGTTCGGCATGTGCATCACCCATTCCGGGTGCTGGCGGTACAGCTCGCTGTCCGGGTTGACCATTTCCGGCTCGACCCACAGGCCGAACCGCATGCCCAGCCGATGCACCTCGGCGATCAGCGGATTCAGGCCACCGGGGAACCGGGAGAGGTTCACGGTCCAGTCGCCGAGCCCAGCAGCGTCGTGCGTACGGCCACCGAACCAGCCGTCGTCCATCACGAACAGTTCGCAGCCCAGTTCGGCCGCCCGTGCGGCGAGGTTCTTCTGGTTGGTGACGTTGACGTCGAACTCCGTCGCTTCCCAGGAGTTGTAGACGATCGGCCGAGTCTCATCAGCGTGCGGCAACACGTGGTCACGCACATAGGCATGCCAACGCCGGGACGCGGCCTCAAGCCCGTCAGCGGTGTAAAGCCCTGCGAACACAGGCGTTTCCCACTCTTCGCCCGGGTTCAGCCGCCAGGAAAGGCCTTCGTGCCCGAAGCCGCCGGTGAAGCTGGTCTGCCCGTTGGCCGTGTGGCGCAAGGTGATCCGCCATGAACCGCTCCACGCGAGCGCACCGCTCCACACCTCGTCACCAGCATGAACGAAAAGGAACGGGTTCGCCTGGTGGCTGGACGTCCCACGACGGCTCGTGAACACAGTTTCGCCATACGGCACAGGCGTTTGCTGCGTCCGGAACTCGCTGGCCCAGCCGCCGATGGTGTGCGTGACCTGATACCCGGAGCGGTACGGCAGGAACCACGACGCGGAATCGGTACGCAGCAACGTGATCGGGTCGTCCGTACCCGTGTGCCGCAGGGTCGTCCAGCGCTCGATCACGTCGGTGCCCGCACCGATCCAGTAGTGCAGCACCACTTCCAGCGGATAGTGCCGGTCGGTGAAGCGGATCGCCAGGTGGCCGTCGTCAACGGTGTAGTCCACGTACTTCCACTCGAAAGCACGGGTCCCGTCGGAGAACTTCACCTGCAGGGACGGCGCGTCGAACCGGGATCCGCCTTCGACCAGGAGCTCTTCGTCGGTGAGCCCGTCGACGCTGCTGATCTTCGACAGCACCGGGACCTTGATCGACGCGGCCTGCCCGATGGTCAGCGCCGGGCCCCAGTAGACGTGCTTGGGCACGTCCGAGTCGTCCAGCCGCAGCGCGTACGACGTGGTCGCCGTAGTCAGCAGCCAGAGTCGCTGGTCGGCGTCGAAGATCACCTCAGCCATGCGGCGGACCTCGCGTTTCCTGCCTGGAAGGACTTAGTTTCTTGACGAAGTTAATTTATGAAACCTACGCTACCGAAGCATGACGCCACGACGCCAGAGCGGGCGGGCGCCGGTCACCAGTCCGGCGGCGGCCACCGTGTTCACCACGGTCCTCACCCAGGGCCCGGTGTCGCGGGTGGACGTGGCTCGCCGCACGGGCCTGTCCTCGGCGGCGGTCACCAAGGCGTCCCGGCCCCTGATCGAGGCCGGATACCTGGTCGAGATGGACTCGGCGCAAGGCGGTGTCGGACGCCCGGCCAGCCCGCTGGACCTGCGTACCGATCGCGAGTTCTTCCTCGGCGTCAAGATCACCGACCGGGAACTGATCGGAGTGGTCACGGATCTGCGGTCGCAGATCCTGGTCACGAAGTTCCACCAGCTGCCGTCCAGGAAAGTCGACGCGGTGGTGGACGGTGTCTCGGAAATGGTCACCGAGCTGCTCGCCGAGTCCAAGGCGTACAAGCAGCGCACGCATTGTGTCGGCGTCACCGTCGCGGGCGACGTCGACCGGGAGTCCGGCTTTGTCCGGTACTCCCCTTTCCTGCACTGGCGAGACGTCCCGCTGGCCGGCCTGCTCGCCGAAAAGATCAACACCGGCAAGACCGACCTGGAGATCACGGTCGACAACGACGTCAAGGCGATCACCGTGGCCGAACGCTGGTTCGGCAACGGCGTCGGCGCCGACTCGTTCGCCCTGGTCACGCTGGGCACCGGGATCGGATGCGGGCTCGTGGTCAACGGCGGCGTGGTGACCGGGTCGCACGGTGTCGCGGGCGAGATCGGGCACATCCCGGTCTTCGGCGACGGCCCGTTGTGCCACTGCGGCGCGACCGGATGCGTCGAAGCGATCGCCTCGACCGACGCGATCGTGGCGCAAGCCAGGACAGCGACCGGCGAGCCTGGGCTGACCATGGAAGAGGTCATCACGGGCGCCCGGCTCGGCGACGCCGCCTTGCGGCGAGTGTTCGCCAGGGCGGGTGTCGCGATCGGCCGTGGCCTGGCCTCGATGGCGAACTTGGTCGGCCCGGAACGGATCATCGTGTCCGGTGAAGGGCTGGACGCGTACGACCTGTTCGCCGACGAGATCCGGGAAACCTTCGCCACGCAGGCGTTCGGCGCCGCAGCGCACTGCGAACTCATTCTCCGCCCGCTGCCGTTCGAGGAGTGGGCACGTGGCGCGGCGGCCATTGCCGTGCAGACGCTGTTCATCTCTTAGAGAAAGTCGGGCGCCTCAATGAAGAGACGTGTTGTAGCCGGTTTATCGCTGCTGTTGCTGGCCGGCTTGGTCAGCCCGGCCGAAGCGAGTTCGACGGCCTCGTTCGGCCAAGGCAACCTGAGAGTCGTCTACCAGACGAGCAAGGGCACCGCCGACGTCTACTGGCGTGGTGCCAAGCGGATCAAGGACTTCACCAGCGAGGTGCAGCTCGGCGATCGCACGATTTCCACAAAGGACTATCGCAACGCCTGCCGGTACCGCGCGAACGAAGTCACCTGTCAGCGCTACGGCCTGCCGACGTTCAAGCAGAAGTTCACGTTCGACGGACCCGACCACTTCTTCGTCCAGGTCGAGCTGTCGTCCGGCACGACACTGACCACGAACAAGATCAGCCCGATCGTGGTCGACTCCCCCGGCGGCGTGGACATCGGTACGAATGGTGACCGCCGGATGCTGCTGGTCCCGGTCGACAACGACGCGTGGGTCCGCTACGAGTCCAAGCCCATCAACGACGTCACGCCGAAGCAGCGCAGCTTCGAGGTGACCACGGTCTTCGACGACACCAGCAGGCGCGGGTTCGTGTTCGGCTCGATCGACCACGACACCTGGAAGTCCGGCATCACCGCGCAGGGCCGTCGTGGCAAGCTCGACCGGCTCGAAGTCACCGCCGGTCTGACGGACTACCAGTACGACTACGGCACGGCCGACAACAAGTACCAGCACCACCGCGATTCCCTGCCACACCGCCCGATCTCCGGCACGACCGTGACGTCGCCACGGATGATGGTCGGCTACTTCGACGACTGGCGCACCGGCATGGAGACTTTCGGCCGCGCGAACGCCAAGGTCACCGGGACCCGCACGTGGAACAAGGGCACACCGTTCGGCTACAACTCGTGGGGCGGACTGGGCTCGACCGTCGCCAACCCCGCGCTGATGAACGAGACCAGCGACTTCATCGCCCAGAAACTGCCCGAGTTCAAGGGCGAGACGAAGCCCTACGTGGGCATCGACTCGTACTGGGACGCCATGCTGGACCCGCAGTGGCAGTTCGAAAGCCCGGGCACCAGCTGGAAGAAGGTCGAGGACTACGTCGCGCACGTGCAGGCCAACGGCCAGGAGCCCGCGCTGTACTTCCAGCCGTTCACCAACTTCTGGAAGGAAGGCATCGACAACCAGATCGGCGGGACCGCGCTGTGCGACGGCTGTCCGAACCAGACGTTGCGGCAGATGGCGTTGAAGGCCAACGGTGAGCCGATCATGCTCAACGGCGGCTGGGCGTTGGACCCGACGAACCCTGGCGTGCTCAACCGTTCCCGGTTGGCGTTGACGAAGTTCCGTGAGCTCGGCGTGCGTTACGTGAAGATGGACTTCTTCACGCACGGCATGCTGGAGTCCGACAGCTGGTACGACCCGGCAGTCCACACCGGACTTCAGGCGTTCCACAAGGGGATGAAGAAGGTCGTCGACTGGGCCGGTCCGGACACCTTCATCGACCTGGCGATCTCGCCGCTGTTCATGGGCCAGTACGGCAACGCCCGGCGGATCTCGTGCGACGTGCACGGCTCGATGAACAACTGGCACGAGGAAAAGCCGGACCTGTACCAGAAGAGCACCGAGAACCTGCTCAACTCGGTGACCTACGGCTGGTGGCTGGACGAGGTCTACGAGTACAACGACGGCGACCACATCCAGTTCGGCAACTACTACTACGACAAGGACAACAAGGCGCTGCTGTTCGACGGCACGAACCCGGCGCAGCCGCGGATCTGGCCGGAGAACTACAACCGCGCCAGGGTCACCTCGGCCGTGATCACGGGTGTCTACCTGATCAGCGACGACTACAGCGCCAAGGGTGACCCGGAGCTCAAGCGCCGCGCCGAGAAGTTCTTGAACAACCCGCGGATCAACGCGATCGCCAAGATCGGCCGGACGTTCCGCCCGGTCGAAGGGGACACCGGCTTCAAGGCCAACAACATGTACGTGTCGCACAACGGCAACGACACGTACTTGGCCGTGTTCAACTTCGACAAGTCGGGTCCACGCAAGTTCCAGATCGACCCGGAGCGAATCGGTCTGCAGAACCGCAACACCTTCACGGAGTTGTGGTCCGGCAACACGTTCAGTTCCCGAGGCCGCACCGAGATCACCGTGCCGAGCGAGGACGCGGTCATCTTCAAGATCAACTCGTAGGGAAGGGCCAATGCTGAGAAGACCACTCACCTACCTGCTCGGTGCGGCGCTCGCGCTCACCGTCACGGTTCCCGCATCGGCGTCACCAGAGGCCGACAGCGGCTACGGCCGTGACAAGCTGGCTGCCTTGCCGTACATGGGTTGGAGCAGCTGGAGCATGCAGTCCAGCAAGTACCCCGGGCTCAACCCGAAGGGCGACTACAGCTGGCTGAGCGAGGCCAACGTCATCAAGCAGACCGACGCCGTCGCCTCGAAGCTCAAGCGCTACGGCTACGAGTACATCAACATGGATGCCGGTTGGTGGGCCGACTGGGCCTGGAACTTCGGCTACGACGAGTACGGCCGCCCCACGCCGAACAAGGAGCGGTTCCCGCGTGGCATGAAGTGGATGGCCGACTACATCCACGAAAAGGGCCTCAAGGCGGGTATCTACATCCCGGTCGGGCTGGCCAAGGGTGTCGTGGACAACGGTGACTTCCCGGTCAAGGACGCACCCGGCTGCAGCACCCACGACCTGGTCTACCCGGACAAGCGGACGACCAACGGCTGGGACAGCTCGTACAAGATCGACTTCTCGAACCCGTGCTCGCAGAAGTACATCGACTCCATCGCGACCATGTTCGCCGACTGGGGCTACGACTTCCTGAAGATCGACGGTGTCGGCCCCGGCTCGTGGAAGAGCGGCCCGCAGTACGACAACCGCGACGAGATCGCCGCGTACCGCAAGGCGTTCGACAAGACCGGCCGCAAGGTGCACATCGAGATCTCGTGGTCGATCGACATCAACTACATCGAGGATTGGAAGTCCTCCTCGAACGGCTGGCGGATCGACACCGACGTCGAGTGCTACTGCTCGACCCTGGTGACGTGGGAGAGCTCGGTCAACGACCGGTGGAAGGACCTGCCGCCGTGGATCCAGCACTCCGGCCCGGGCGGCTGGCACGACCTGGACACGCTCAACGTCGGCAACGGTGAGATGGACGGCCTGACCGTCGACGAGCGCTACAGCTACATGACGTTCTGGGCGATCACCGCGTCCCCGCTGTACGTCGGCGACGATGTGACCAAACTGGACGATCTGGGTGTGAAGCTGCTGACCAACCGCGAGGTGCTCGCGCTCAACCAGCAGGGCCGCCCGGCCAAGCCGGTCGACCCGAACACCGACCAGCCGGTCTGGTGGGCACGCAACAAGGACGGCTCGTACACCGTCGCGTTGTTCAACCTCGGTTCCGAGGCCAAGACCGTCCGGGCGAACTGGCAGGACTTCGGTTTTGACGGCCGCAAGCACGTGCGTGACGTGTGGGCGGACAAGTACCTCGGCAAGCACCGCGACGGATTCGAAGCCACGATCCCGCCGCACGGCACCAAACTGCTGAAGGTCTGGTAACCGGAAAAGCTACGCCGGTATGCGCTGCTTGCCTGCGCGCGCATACCGGCGTTCTCGTACTCTCGGCCCAGTGATCGAAAGGGACCTGAACCTGCCGAACGGGCAGGTTCTGCACATCTACGACACTGGCCCGGCAGACCTGACGGTGTTCTGGCACCACGGCACACCGAATCTCGGGACACCTCCCCCACCACTCGCCAACACCCGCGGCATCCGCTGGGTGTCATACGACCGACCGGCCTACGGCACGTCCACACCCGTACCTGGCAGAACTGTCGGCTCTGCGGCAGGATTGGTCAGCGCGGTCGCTGACTCCTTGGGCATCAAGGAGTTCGCCGTCATGGGTCACTCCGGTGGTGGCTCGCATGCGGTCGCCTGTGGCGCCCTGCTGGGAGACCGGGTGATCGCCGTCGCCGCGATGGCCACAGTCGCTCCTTTTGACGCCGAAGGACTCGACTGGTTCGGCGGGATGCACAGTGCCGCCTCGCTCCGAGCCGCGACAGCCGGGCGGGAGGCGAAGGAAAGACATGAGGCGTCGGCCGAATTCGATCCCGAGGTTTTCACCGCCGCGGACCACCACGCACTGTCAGGTTCGCAGTCGTGGCTCAACGATGTTGTCGGCCCGGCGGTCGCAGCGGGGCCGGATGGGCTGATCGACGACGACATTGCCTATGTCACGCCGTGGGGCTGTGATCCTGCGCGGATAACAGCCCCGACGCTTTTGCTCCACGGCGACGAGGACCGGATGATCCCCGTGAGTCATAGCGTGTGGTTGGCCGCCCAATGCCCGACGGCCGAACTACGGCGCAGTCCAGGAGACGGTCACATTTCCGTGCTCAACCGCTCCGCCGAAGCACTCGACTGGATCATTCGGCTTCGTGACTGGTGACCAGCAGCGCGGTGGCGTTGTCCTTGCCGCCGAGCACCATCGCGGTCTCCACCAAAGTGGACACACGGGACAGTGTGGTCGTGCCCTGCTCGGCCAGCACGGCCTGGATCGTCTCCGGGGAAACGACCTTGTGCACGCCGTCGCTGGACAGCAGCAGGCTCTTGAAGTCGGTCACGGTCGCCCGGCCGATGCGCTCCTCGGAGGTCGTCCGCAGTGAGTTCGTCACCACGTGCTCCATCCGAGGCGTAGGCACCGAGTCGTGCAGCCGGAAGTACTCGGCCATGGTCTGGTCGGACGTCACCTGCTCCAGCGAGACGCCGTCCCACGTGTACGCCCGTGCGTCTCCGACCCACGCGACCTGATAGCCGTCGGCGTACGGCATCGCGACCACAAGCACCGCGTCGGAGCCCGTGTTCAGGGCTTCCAGCGCGCGCTGAGCCGCCAGTACCGCTTCGACGGGACCCGCAGCCGTGGGCGTGCGGGCCGCTACGCCTGAGGCGACCCTGGCGGCCTCACCCGCCCAAATCGAGTCGCCGATTCCGTCGGCGAGAGCGAAGACCACGCTCTCGCCGTCCCTGGACGCGCCGACCGCGTCCGCGTTGAACTGCCTACCGCCCTGACGGCTGGCGGTGTCCCAGCTGATCACCTCGTTGCGCAGCATGTCGCGCCCCTCCACCTCTGCCAAGCGGCCCCCGACAGCCGCGTACTGTCAGGGTCCCTTGGTCAGCTGAACATCAGCTGAGCGCGAGGCATGCCCGCCACTGAGAACATCAACGCGGCGAAGATTTACAACGCTTCCCGCAGCGCCTTCTTCCCACCGACAATCGGCAGGTCAAGGCTGGTTTCGTCGACGTCGAGGGAGATCCCGGCGCCTGGTTTGGGCCGCAGGGTGTAATCGAAGTCACTCGACAACAGCACGAACTCGATCTTGTGACCGGCCGCGAAGACGTAGTCCTTGGGCTCGAACTCGACCTCGACGGAGTACTCGCGCCCCGGCGTGACCGGGATGGTCAGCCAGGGGCTGAGCCGGTTCTGCGGGTCGGTCCAGCCCCGGGTGACGATCTTGCTGGTGCCGTCGGGTGCCCGGTCGACCAGCAGCGCGGTGATGTTCGCCGCCGGACGGCTGAACGAGGCCCGCAGGTCCACCTTGCCCCGGCCGGACAACCGGACGTCCTTCTTGGTCGTGCCCGTCGAGTACGACAGGCGGTGCGGCGAGCTGGCCGCGTTGACGAGCGTCTCAGCGGTCTTGGTCGCGTCGTCGGTCAGCGACTCCACGCCCTGGCGGTGGGTCGGTGAGGTGCCCAGAGTGCCTCGGGCCGTGCCACCGGCGCCGAGGTACAGCGAGGCATCAGCGGTGCCCGGCGCGGGCCATTCGGCTTCCTCGATCCAGGACTTGTCCTCACGCTGGATGGTCGCACGCGGTTCGCGTTCCACGCCGTTCTGCTGCTTGTACAGGTAGCGCGTGAACCAGCGGTTCAGCGCGACCAGCCACTCTTCGCGGCGGATGTTGTACGGGTCCGCGTGCGCACCCTGGTGCCACCAGATCTTGTGCGGCACACCGACCTTCTTGATCGCCTCGTACCACTGCTCGGCGTGCAGGTCCTTGACGTTCCAGTCGCTCAGCCCGTGCACGACCAGGGTCGCTGCGCGGACGTTGTGCACGTCCTTGAGGTAGTTGCGCTCGTGCCAGAACGCGCTGTAGTCACCGGTGATCCGGTCCTGCTTCTGCCGGATCTCCTCGATGATCGGCTTGCAGATCTCCTTGTCGGCACGGGTGTAGACGTACTCGGCGAGCACGTCGAGGTCCTCGCCTTGGAACGTGCCCGGCGCGACGACGGCCCCGTCCTGGCGGTAGTAGTCGTACCAGCTGGAGATCGCGGCGATCGGCACGATCGCGTCCAGGCCACGGACACCGGTCGTGGCGACGGCGTTCGGCAGCGTTCCGTTGTAGGAAACGCCCATCATGCCGACGCTTCCGGTGGTCCACTTGGCGTTGACCGCGGTTCCGTTGGCGTCGCGTGCCTTGGCCCTGCCGTTCAACCAGTCCACAACGGACTTCGCGCCGATGGTCTCGTTGCGGCCGCCGGAGGTCGGGCAGCCGGTCGATTGACCACTGCCCAACGACTCCGCGTACACCACCGCGAACCCACGCGCGGTGAAGTACTGCTCGTAACGCCATGTGATGGCCGGGTTCGGGCCGACGGCCGCGGCAACGCGTTCGTCACCGGCTGTGCCGTTGCGGTGGTGCCCCGGCCATGTCGGCGAATGCAGTTCGACGTCCACGTTGTGGTTCGCGACGTCGTTACCGCCCGCGTAGTACGGGGATGCCTGGTAGACAACCGGAACCTTCAGACCCTGTTCGGTGGCCCTGGGTCTGACCACCTCGACGTGTACTAGGTCGTCTTTGCCATCACGGTCGCTGTCGACCGGCGCGGTCACCCATACGTTGTCGCGGACGATGTCGGCTGGGTCGAACACCGGCTGTGCTTGACCGTCCTTGAAAACAGGTCCCTGCGCCGCTTGCGCGGACGCAGGGATTACAGGCAGTGCTACGGCAACCGCTGCCAGCACGCTGAGTACGCGCCGCACGACAACCCCCAAAGAGAGTCTCAGACCAGGTCAGTCAGCACCCTTCACCGTGCCGGACTCTTCAGTCAAGGCGCCGGAAGTCGCATTCTTGCCCGGTGCCGCCTTCAACGCGATCGCCAGCAACGCACCGGCGATCATCACGCCACCGACGACCCAGAGACCGGTTCGTTGAGACCCGGTCAAGTCCTCGA
This sequence comes from Kibdelosporangium aridum, assembly GCF_900176515.1. Classification (GTDB taxonomy): domain Bacteria; phylum Actinomycetota; class Actinomycetes; order Mycobacteriales; family Pseudonocardiaceae; genus Kibdelosporangium; species Kibdelosporangium aridum. The sequence continues at coordinate 272,434 of NZ_FWXV01000009.1, read as the reverse complement.
GGCCGCCCGTGATGTACGGCGCCACGAACCCGCTGACGTTGCCCAGTGAATTGATCAGCGCGATGCCGCCCGCGGCCGCCGTGCCCGCGAGGAATGTCGACGGCAACGCCCAGAAGGTGGGCAGCGCGCAGCAGATCCCGATCGCGGTGACGGTCACCGCGACCATGACGGCGAACGGGCTGCCGAGGTACAACGCGATCGGGATCGTGACGCCACCGATGATCATCGGCAGCGCGACGTGCCAGACACGTTCGCCCGTCCGGTCACCGTGCCGTGCCCAGAAGACCATCGCGACCGCGCCGAAGACATAGGGAACCGCGGTGATCAGTCCACGTTCGACGATCGAGAACGTGGTGCCGAACTGCTGCTGGAACCCGGCGATGATGCTGGGCAGGAAGAACCCGAGCGCGTACAGGCCGTAGACGTTTCCAAAGTAGACGAAGGCGAGACCGATGATCCGGCCGTGCGTCAGGGCTTTGCGCAACGGCCAATGGTGCTGTTGTTCGGTCTTGGCCCGCTCGGCGTCGAGCTGCTCCTGCATCCACTTGCCCTCGGCAGGCGTGAGCCACTTCGCCTCGGTGGGCCGGTCGGTCAGGAAGAACCACGTCACGAACGCGAGCAGGATCGCCGGGAGGCCCTCGACGAGGAACATGAACCGCCAGCCGCTCAAGCCGAAAACGCCTTCACCGTGGCGGATCAGCAACGCGGAGATGGTCGCGCCGATCGCGCTGGAGACCGGGATGGCGACCATGAACCACGCGACCATCCGAGCGCGGTAACGAGCCGGGAACCAGTATGTGAGATACAGGATGATGCCGGGGAAGAAGCCGGCTTCCGCCACGCCGAGCAGGAACCGCAGGATGATCAGTACGGTCGCGTTCGGCACGAAGGCGGTCGCCGTCGCCACCACACCCCAGCTGATCATGATGCGGGCGATCCACCGACGGGCGCCGAACTTGTGCAGCGCGAGGTTGCTCGGCACCTCGAGGATCAGGTAGCCGATGAAGAAGATGCCTGAGGCGAAGCCGAACGCGGTCGCGGTCAGCGCCAGTTCCTTCGACAGCCCGGCCGGGCCGGCGAAGCCGATGTTCACCCGGTCGAGATAGTTGATGAAGTACAGCAACCCCAGGTACGGCACCAGCCGCCTAGCTGCCTTACGCCACGTGACGTCCCCGAACGGCCGCTCCAGTGAGTCCATTGTGGCATCTCAGTACTGATCACTCTTGACGTCAACCCTATGCTGGGCACATGCCGGAATTTCCGTTGTACGGGGAAGACCACGAGCGGGGTGACCTCGCTCCCTAGCTGACGCACGCCCGCAGTACACGTGTGTCTGTTCCCGGCTACCACAAGGACTTCCCGAGTCATGAAAGACTTCGTCGCCGCGCTGCCCAAGGTCGAACTGCACGTCCATTTGGTGGGATCCGCTTCGATCCCAACGGTCCTCGAGCTCGCCCGCCGCCACCCTGACCGCGGTGTGCCCACCGAAGAGCAAGCACTGCGCGACTTCTACGAGTTCCACGACTTCGCGCACTTCATCGACAACTACGTCAAAGTCGACTCCATCGTCCGGACCGGCGAGGACGTCCTCGCGCTGTTGCTGGGCCTCGCGCGCGACCAAGCCGCCAGCAACATCCGATACTCCGAGGTCACCGTCACGCCGACAGCCCACCTGAACAAGGAGATGGAGCCGGACGAGCTGACCGAGACCCTCAACAAGGCACGCGTTCTCGCCAAGCAGCAGTACGGCGTCGAATTCGCCTGGGTCTTCGACATCGACGGCTTTCTTGGCAAGGAGGCCGGCCCGACGACCCTTGACTGGGTGCTCAACCACCGCCCGGAAGCAACGGTCGGCCTTGGCCTCGGCGGACCGGAGATCGGTGTGCCGCGCGAATGGTTCCGTGAACAGTTCGCGGTCGCTGCCGACAACGGGCTGCGTTGCCTGCCTCACGCGGGCGAGACGACCGGGCCGCAGACCATCTGGGCGGCCATCAACGAGCTGCACGCCGAACGCATCGGTCACGGCACGAGCGCCATCCAGGATCCGCGGCTGGTCAGCTACCTCGCTGAGCACCGCATCCCCCTGGAGGTCAACCCGACGTCCAACATCCGCACCAAAGCCGTGGCCGCGATCGAGAACCACCCGTTGCCCGACCTCATCGCCGCGGGCGTGCCAGTCGTCCTGGGAACCGATGATCCCGGCATGTTCCACACGACGCTCAACGACGAGTACCTGCTCTGTCACGAAGTGTTCACCTTCGACCGTGCCCAGCTTGCCGAGCTGGCGAGCACCGGCGTAGCAGCCTCCTACGCTCCGCAAGAGGTGAAAAAGGCCCTGTTGGCCGAGATCAAGGCCCTGCTCGGGAAGTAGGCGGATCACATCGGGGCACCGGTGTTGCTGCGATCTGAGCTCATCCGTTCACACCTCGGGTTACTGTGGGGATCATCACCGGCAACGGGGCGTTAACCGGGTAGCGAGGGGTGTGGTCGCGGCATGTTCACGGGTGACCCTGGATGACGATCACGAGCCATCGAGCGTTGAAGAACGGACCGTTACGTCAGGTCACGGACCTGGCACGGACAACACCTGGCGTGCTGGGCGCGCTCGCGTTGCTGCTGATCGTCGTCGGCGTGACCGCGGGCGTGTTCAGCGCGGTCAGCGTGCAGCGCCGGGCCCAGGCCCTGGAGGACCTGGCCAGCCGCAGCGGCCCGCTGAGCGTGGCCGCGCAGGAGATCTACCGGGGCCTGTCGGACGCGGACGCCACCGCGAGCGGCGCGTTCCTGGCCGGCGGCCTTGAGCCGCCCGCCGTGCGAGCCCGGTACGAGCAGGACATCGCGCAGGCCAGCAACGCCCTCGCGATCGCCGTCGCGGCACGCGAAACAAGCGACGTGACGGCCGCGAACAGCCCCTTGGCCACGCTTTCCGGCCAGCTGCCGGTCTACACGGGCCTGGTCGAGACCGCGCGGGTGAACAACCGCCAGGGCCTGCCGCTGGGAATCGCGTACCAGCGTGAGGCCTCGAACCTGATGCGGACGCAGCTTTTGCCTGCGGCGCAACAACTCTACGACGCCGAAGTCACCCGCGTGTCCGCCGACCAGGACCGCGCGGGCGGGTTCCCGATCGCCGAACTGCTGCTCGGCCTCTCGGTGCTCGGCGTGCTGGTCGTCGCCCAGGTGTACGTCCGGCAGCGAAGCAACCGCGTGTTCAACGTCGGCCTGGTCGCCGCGACCGGCGCCGCGGTGATCTCGCTGCTGTGGGTGTCCATCGCGACGTTCAGCGTGATCTCGAGCGTGGACGACAGCCGGGTCGAGGGGTCTTCCCAGGTCGACGTGCTCGCCAGGGCCAGGATCGCGACCCTGCAGGCCCGGGCCGACGAGACGCTCACGCTCGTCGCCCGCGGCACCGGCAAGGTCTACCAGGACGACTACGTCCAGGTGAGCACGAAGCTGACCGGGCTGCTCAACGAGGCCGGGTCCAAGGTGACCGACGGAGCGGTCAGCCAGGAGATCGCCTCGGCGCGGGCGAACAGCGCGGCATGGGCCAAGGCACACGAAGAAATCCGCAGGCAGGACGACGGCGGCAACTACACCGCCGCCGTGCGGCTGGCGATCGCGCCTGTCCCGGAAAGCTCCGGCACAGCGGTCGACAACCTCGACACGGACCTACGGGAGGCGATCGACCGGACGAGGGCCACGTTCAACGCTCGCGTAGCGGACGCAAGTGACGCGTTAGGTGGCACAGTTGTGGTGGTGTCGCTGCTGGCCATCGTCGTCGCAGTCGGGGCAACGGCGGGGATCTGGCAGCGCCTGAAGGAGTACAGATGAGACTCGCACTGGTGCTGGCCGCAGCCGTCACGGTGTTGGCGGGCTGTACGTCCACGACGGGCACAACGACGATCCCCACTGTCAGTGCTGTGGTGCCCAAGCCGGCGAACGCCGCCGACATGACCGCGCCACCGTCCGCCGCTGTGCAGGAATGCGGCGACAAACTGGCCAGTTTGCGGCCGTTGAACCCGATGCCCACGCCGGGCGGCATGCCTGCGGACTCGACGATGGCGAAGATCGTCGCGCGCGGGAAGCTGCGCGTCGGCGTGGACCAGAACACCTACCACATGGGCTTCCGCGACCCGTTCACCGGCGAGATCCAGGGTTTCGACATCGACATGGCCCGTGCCATCGCGGCCGCGCTGTTCGGCGACCCGAACGCCATCCAGCTCCGGGCGATCACGTCCGACCAGCGGATCCCGATGTTGAAGGCGGGTGACGTCGACATCGTGGTGCGCACCATGAGCATCACGTGCGACCGGCTGGTGGACGTGAACTTCTCCGCGGTGTACTACGAGGCACAGCAACAGGTGCTGGTCAAGAAGAACTCCGGCTTCACCGGCATGGACTCGTTGGGCGGCAAGCGAGTTTGCGCGTCGAGAGGGTCGACTTCCTTGCGCAACATCGCCAACGCGCCGTCCAAGCCGATCGGCGTGTCCGTGTCGGACTGGACCGACTGCCTGGTGATGCTGCAGCAGGGCCAAGTCGACGCGGTGTCCACCGACGACGTGATCCTGGCGGGCATGGCCGCGCAGGACCGCTACACCGAGGTCGTCGGCCCCTCCGTGGCCGCCGAGCCGTACGGGATGGCCATTCCCAAGGGAAACGAGGATTTCGTCCGGTTTGTCAACGGTGTCCTGGAGCAGGCACGGGCCAACGGCACGTGGCGCAGCTCCTACGACCGTTGGCTGGACGGCCTGATCCCTGGACCGCCGCCCGCCCCGCCTGTGCCCCGGTACAAGGATTGATCGGCCGTGTTCAGCCATGAGGAGGCGGACCGCGCACTGCAGCGGCTCAGCTCCGAAAGCGACCGGATGGCCGACGCCCTTGTCGCGATGGACACCCATGCCGGTCATCAGCTGCTGCGCAACGCCACGCTGACCGGGCTGACGAAACAGCGGTGGGCTGAGGCCAGTTCGGCGATGACCGTGTTGTGGGAACAGTTCAACGTGCACCGCAGGATGGTCGAGCTGGCCAAGGACATGCTGGACCGTCGAGACCTCGGCTCGTTGACGACGCTGCTGACCGACCCGGTCGTCGAGTTGAACGCGCAGCAGCTGCCGATCGACCAACGCAGCCTGACCGGTCCGGCGATGGTGGTCGACAGCGTCACGCTGACCGAGCTCGTCGAGCGGATGAAGGCCGCCTACAAGGCGATCACGGAGGTGCTGGCCGCCGCGGACACCGCGTGGACCACGACGATCCAGCAGATCGACCCCCTGGAAATGGAGCTGCGGTCGGTGTCCGCGCTGGCTGCGTCGCTCGGCGTCGACGACCCCGCGCTGGCGAAGATCGACGCGGAACTCGCCCAGATCCGCGAGCTGGCCCTGGCGGATCCGATGGCCATCGATACGGCCAGACCGCCGCAACGTGTGGCGAGCGAACTGGCCGACGTTCGTGCACGGTTGAGCCGCCTGTCGTCAGCCAAGGACACGTTCGACGACCGTATGGCTCGTATTGAGGCGTTGCTTGGTGAGGTCAGCGCCGCGTACGAGGAGGCGCAAGTCGCGTACGCCATCGTGATGCAGAAGATCGCCTCTCCCGGGTTACCACGACTCACCGAAGCAGTCGCCCCACTGCGTGCGCGGCTCGCTGAGTTACCAGAGCTATGGCGTGCCGGGCAGTGGCGTGAACTCGCGACCGGCTTGGAAGAGCTGGAACGGGACGCGACCAGTGCCCTTGCCGAGGCCCGTACCCAATTGCGGCTGGGGACCGGACTGTTGGACCGACGGCTGGAGTTGCGTGGCCGTCTGGAGGCGTATCGCGCCAAGGCCAACCGGCTCGGCCACGCCGAAGACCTCGAACTCGCCGAACTGCACCGGATAGCCCACGGCGTGCTGTACACGTCGCCCTGTGACCTTCCTGCCGCGACTCGCGCGGTCAACCGGTACCAGCAAGCACTGCAGGACAAGAGGAGTGCGTCATGACCAGTTGTCCGCGCTCGGGGTGCGACGGGTCGATCGACGACGACGGCTTCTGTGACACGTGCGGTCTGGAAGCTCCGTCTCCGGCAACCGCTGCCACGGCTTCATCTTCGGTACGGACTTCGTCGGCCAGCAAGCCGACCGCGTGGAGCACGCCCACGTCCAGCAGCAGCGGCCCGACCTCCCGGTCCCGCCGGGGTGCGACGCGATCTACCAGGCGCGGGCTGCTTGGCCGCGGCATCGTGGACGTTCCCATTGTGCCCAAACGCGATCCGCGGGAAGCGGTACTGGAGAACCCGGAAGTCCCTGAGAACAAACGGTTCTGCAGCAAGTGCGGCGCCAAGGTCGGCCGGGGCAGGGAAGGCAGGCCGGGCCGGGTCACCGGGTTCTGCGCGAAATGCGGGCACCACTTCGACTTCACGCCCAAGCTCAAGGCCGGTGACGTCGTCGCCGGGCAGTACGAGGTGCTCGGGTGCATCGCGCACGGCGGGCTCGGCTGGATCTACCTGGCGCTGGACCACGCCGTGGCCGACCGCTGGGTGGTGCTGAAAGGCCTGCTGGACACCGGTGACGCGGACGCGATGGCCGCGGCGATGGCCGAACGACGGTTCCTCGCGCAGGTCGAGCACCCGAACATCGTGCGGATCTTCAACTTCGTCGAGCACCAGCACGGCGAGTCGACCACCGGCTACATCGTGATGGAGTACGTCGGCGGCGAGTCCATCAAGGACATGATCAAACAGCTGCGCACCAACGGCGACCAGACCGCGTGCCTGCCGCTGACCCAGGCGATCGCGTACACGCTCGAGATCCTGCCCGCGCTGGGCTACCTGCACGGGATCGGCCTGGTGTACTGCGATTTCAAGCCGGACAACGTGATCCAGGTCGAGGAACAGCTCAAGCTGATCGACCTCGGCGCGGTGCGGCACGTCGACGACGAGGACAGCCCGATCTACGGCACGGCCGGGTATCAAGCACCCGAGGTGGGCAAGGAACTTCCGTCGCCGGTGACGGATGTCTACACGGTCGGGCGTGCCCTGGCCGTGATGACGTTCCCGTTCGATTTCCACGCCACGTACAAGAATTCGCTGCCCGGGACGGCAGAACAGCCGTTGCTGGGCGAGTTTGAGTCGTACTACCGGTTGCTTCTGCGTGCCACGCACAACGATCCGGCACAGCGTTTCGGGTCCGCCGAGGAGATGCGCGACCAACTGGAGGGCGTGTTCCGCGAGGTGGCCGCGACCGAGGACGGCCAGCCCCGGCCGGGGATCTCGGTCGAGTTCACCGCGGAACGCCGCACCTTCGGCATCGGGAAGAAGACCCCGGAGATGGCCGAGATCGCGATGTCGCTGCCGATCCCGCGGATCGACGCGGCCGACCCCGGTGCGGGGTTCCTCGCCGGTATCGCCACCGACAGCACCGAGGAGCTGATCAAGGAGCTGAAGACCGCGCCGATGCAGAGCGTGGAGGTGAAACTGCGGCTGGCGCGCGCGTACGTCGAGATCGGCGACGAGATGGCCGCCAAGAAGACGTTGAACTCGGCCAAATGCGAGCCCGGCGACTGGCGGTTGCCGTGGCACCGTGGGCTTGCCGCGTTGGCCGCGCACAACGCCCCGCAGGCGCGGATGTCGTTCGAGACCGTGTACGACATCCTTCCTGGTGAGGCCGCGCCCAAACTGGCGATCGCGGCGTGCGCGGAGGCCTCGGGGGACATGGCCGACGCTGACCGGTACTACCGGGCGGTGTGGCGCACGGACAGGTCGTACATCAGCGCGGCGTTCGGCCTTGCGCGAGCTTTGCTGGCCAAGGGGGAACGACATGAGGCCGTGGACGTCTTGAATTCTGTGCCGGACACATCGAGTCATTACCTCGCCGCGCAACTGGCCGCGATCAAGGCGCGGACCGGGATCTCCCGCTCGGACGGGCTGACCGAGCAGGATCTCGTCGTGGCCGGTGGGCAGTTGGCCGGGTTGGAACTTGACGACGCGCGGCGCGCCCAAGCATCTCGTGACCTGCTGGAATCCGCGTACTCGTGGGTCCGTGGCGGGCCGCGGGGCGCATCTGGAACGGTGTTGGGATGCCGGCTGGTCGAAGACGATCTCCGGCGCGGCCTGGAGAAGTGGTATCGGACCCTGGCCCGGCAGGCCGCCACCCGCCGGGAGCGCATCGCGCTGGTCGACCACGCCAACCGGATCCGGCCGAAGACCTGGATCTGAGCGGGAGAACAGCACGTGAATTGCCCTGACTGCGGAGAGCCTGCCGAGGCGACCGACCGCTACTGCGAGAACTGCGGCGGCAGCCTGCAGTTGCGCAGGACACCGTCCGGCGGGCCGATCGGCCGCGTCGGCGATGCCGGGTGCGTCGGCTGCGGTTCCGCGGTGGCGGCCGACGGGTTCTGCGAGACGTGCGGCCGGGCCCAGCCGGCCGGACGGGACCGGATGGAGTACGACCTCGAACTGGTGGCCGGGGTGAGTGACCGCGGCAGGGCGCGGGTGCGTAACGAGGATTCCATGGCCTTCGGCGTGGTGGGTCCGTTGGGCTCGCCGCAAACGGTTGTCGCGGTGGTGTGCGACGGCGTCGGCTCGACGGAACGAGCGGACTCCGCGTCCCAGACAGCGGTCGACGCGGCCTTGGAGTCCATTGTGGACTCACTGCTCTCCGGCTCTTCCCCGCGTTCGGCGACGGAGGATGGCGCCGCGGCGGCCTATGCGGCGACCAGCGAACTGGCGCGCCCGAACTCTCCGGAAACAGCGCCGTCGTGCACGTTCGTCTCGGCCGTCGTGACGCCTTCGGAGATCACGGTCGGCTGGATCGGTGACAGCAGGGCTTATTGGGTGTCCTCCTCCCCCGATGTGCCCTCCCGCAGGCTGACCACCGACGACACGTTGGTGGCGCAGCTGGTCGCGGCCGGGATGGACGAGGAAGAGGCGTCGGCGAGCCTGAACGCGCACGCCTTGGCCCGTTGGGTCGGCGCGGACGCCGAGCAGGCGCCGCCGCACGTGACGGTGCTCAAGCCGGAGGCACCGGGCAGGCTGTTGTTGTGCAGTGACGGCCTGTGGAACTACCTGCCGGACGCGGAGTCGTTGGCGGCGAAGGTCGCGGACGCCGAACCGTTGAAAGTCGCGGCCGAGTTGACGAGTATCGCCAATGAGCTCGGCGGGCACGACAACATCACCGTTGTGGTGGTTCCTTGGGAGGGGAGAGTGCCGTGACGGATTTTCAGATCGAGGTCTACCAGAACGAGTATCTGCCGCAGGGAGCGGCGGAGGTCAACGCGATCGTGACAGTCACGGCTTCGGGCAACGCTACTCCGGCAGTGACGTCGGACGCCCAAGCCGCCGAAGTGATCATCATCGACACCTCGGGTTCGATGCAGCACCCACCGACCAAGCTCGCCGCGGCGAAGGTCGCGACCAACGCGGCGATCGACGCGTTGCGCGACGGCGTGAACTTCGCCGTGGTGTCCGGCTCGGAACGTGCCGACCTGGTGTACCCGCCTCGGCTCGGCATGCGCCCAGCGACGGCCTTGTCACGCGAGGAAGCCAAGCGCGCGGTGAGCGCGTTGCGTGCCGACGGCGGAACCGCGATGGGCGAATGGCTTCTGCTGGCGCGTGAGCTGTTCGCGACTCAGCAGAACCCGTTGCGGCACGCGATCCTGCTGACCGACGGCCAGAACGTGCACGAGCGCCCGAAGAAGCTCGAGCGGATCCTGGAAACGGTCACCGGGAGTTTCGTCTGCGACTGCCGTGGCGTCGGAACGGACTGGGAAGTCAAGGAATTGCGGAAGATCTCCACGGCGTTGCTGGGCACGGTGGACATCGTGGCGGAGCCGTCGGGTCTGGAAGCGGACTTCCGCGCGATGACGTCGAACGCGATGGGCAAGGAGATCGCGGACGTGGCGCTGCGGTTGTGGACGCCGCAAGGTGCCACGGTGAAGTTCGTCAAGCAGGTCGAACCGACCCTAACCGATCTGACTGGGCGTCGCGTGGAGTCCGCGCCCCGAAGCGGGGACTACCCGACCGGAGCGTGGGGCTCGGAAAGCCGCGATTACCACGTGTGCATCCAAGTGAACCCGGCGAACATCGGCGACAAGATGCTGGCTGGCCGCGTAAGCCTGGTCTCGCCAACCGGGGACGTGCTTGGCAAAGGCCAAATCCTGGCGGTGTGGACCGACGACACGGCGTTGTCGACGAAGATCAATCCGGAAGTGGCCCACTACACCGGCCAAGCGGAACTGGCATCGGTGATCGAGGAAGGCCTGGACGCCCAACGAGCCGGCCAGATCGAAACGGCGACGGCGAAGCTGGGGCGTGCGGTGAAACTGGCCCACGAATCCGGCCATGAGGACACGGCGAAGCTGTTGGCGAAAGTAGTGGACGTGGTGGACCCCGCGCACGGCACGATCCGGCTGAAGCGTGAAGTGGCGGCGGTCGACGCGATGACGCTGGAAAGCAGATCGCAGGTGACCAAACGCGTCGGCAGAAAGTCCGAGGAGGACTGATGTCCACGACGTGTGAACACTCATGGGGAGAAGACGGCTTTTGTGAGATCTGCGGCCTCGCCGCGTCCTCACCCACACCGGTGGCCGAAGTGGCACCGGAGCCAGTGCAGGTCCGCGAGTGCCCGTCCTGCGGCGCGCCCCTGGATGACAGGTTTTGCGAGGACTGCGGCGCGGACTCGCTCGCCACACCCCAACCCCGTTCCGCTCCTGCTGTCGCTACGGAAGAACCGCCGCCGGTCACCACTGCACGTACATGGTCAGTGGTGGTGTCGGCGGACCGGAAGTACTACGAGAGCGTGAAAGCGGACGGAGGACCGGACGCGGACACGATCATGTTCCCGCCGTACTGCCCGGACCGTCACTTCGAACTGCACGGCGAGCAGGTGAGCATCGGGCGGCGAAGCGCGACGCGAGGAATCCAACCGGACATCGACCTGACCGGGCCACCGGAAGACCCGGGAGTGTCCCGGTTACATGCGTTGCTGGTGGCGGAAGCAGATGGCGGCTGGGCGATCGTGGACATCAACAGCGCCAACGGAACGACGCTGAACTACCGGCGGGACATGCTGAAACCCAACACCCCCAGGACATTGGAAGACGGTGATCGTGTCCACATCGGAGCCTGGACGACGATAACGCTGCACGCGGACTGAGGAGTCTCGTCCCACCGAGGGAGACACCTGCCCCAATCGTGTAATGGCGGGGCAGGTGGCGGAAGCGATGGAATCCGCGCATGACAAAGAAGCGCGGAACAGCCCGGATCCGAGGCCTGGCGGCAGAGTTGAAAGACCTCCGTACATCGGCAGGCCTGAACACGCGCGACGCAGCCAGGCGCGTAGGCATGTCGCCGGCGAGCCTGAACCGGATGGAGCGGGGAAACCGAGTCGTCACGCCGGAAGACATGTCAGCGCTGCTGGTGGCCTACGGAGTGACAGGTGCGGAACGAGAGCGACTACTCGCGATGTCCCGCGAAGCAGACCTGCCGGAGTGGTGGGAGACAACGGATGCGGCGCCATCCAAGCACCTGCGGGCACTGATCAACTTCGAGTCCGAGGCAACTCGCATCGTCGAAATCGCGATGCTCCGAATCCCAGGTCTGATGCAAACCCCGGAGTACATCCGCGAACTCATGATGGCTGGCCAGGTTCCAGGGCCCACAATGAGATCGCTCGTGGCGACGCGAATCGGCCGCCAACGAATCCTGACCCAGCCCCGCCCTCCGCAGTACCTCACGATCATCGACGAAGCCGCCGTCAGCCGCCCCGTCGGCGACCCACATGTGATGGCCGCACAACTACGCCACATCATCACCCTGGCCACATATCCCAATATCGAGGTGCGTGTGATCCCCTTCGCTCGCGGCGCCCACACCGGCCTGGACGGCTCATTCATCACCCTCGAGTTCCCGAAGGCCCGCCCAATCGTCCTGCTGGAGCACAAGAGGTCATCGGGCTTCATCGATCAGCCAGAAGACGTAGCCCCGTTCCACCAGGCGACCACTACGCTGATGAAGACAGCGCTGGGACCACTCGAATCGGTGAACTTCCTGGCCGACAAGGCAGCCCACTATGACAGAAGCTGAGACAAAATGGATCTTGAGAAAGCCCGCTGGCGCAAGTCCAGCTACAGCGGCACTGAGTCCGCCTGCGTCGAAGTCGCCTGCACCCCGGGCATCGTTGCGATTCGCGACACCAAGAACCGCACCGCAGGCACCCTCACCATCCCAGAACCCACTTGGCACGACCTCACCAGTCACTTCCGAAGGGCTGCTCATCCGATCATGTCGACGCCGACATCGAACCCGGAAGCCTCATCGTAGGCAACTGTGGGCCACAGAGCCTCGATCCCTTGCCACACCGCACGCACGAGCCCCCAATTGACGTCCGTCCCCACCAAGGTCAGCGTGAACACCGTGTTCGCCTGCCTGACCCGCCCAGAGAAGTCCTCACATTCGACCTCACGAATCATCGCCTGGACAATCTGCGCGTCGTTGCGGACCTCGAGCAGGACGGCATTCTCGGCAGACTCCGACTCAAGATGCAAGCCAGCGTGCGTCCACCCTGCGCCGAATGAGCGCCCGGAGGCAAGAACGCATGTCCCGGCGTTCGTCATCTCGAGCAAGAGCCTGGCCATGGCCGATTCAGGCTCCTCCAACGCAGTTTGGCTGTAAAAGGTTATATTGTACGCCACCAGCCATTACACCATTCAATCAATACCGAATGCCCAAGAACTCCTCGAAGGACCGCCCGACTTGTCTGGGTACCCGGTCCTCATCGACGTAGACCACCGGTCCAGAACCGCCGATACCGAGAATCCCCACTGATCTCAAAGTGATCCGGCGCCCACGATGTGCGGAACTGGGTAGGACAACGCCGCCGCGTCGGCGTCCCGCCGTTGCGGCTGTACATGAGGTCCGTCCTCGACACGACTGAGGATCTTGGCCGTCAACTTCCGCCCCGTGTAGTAGTCGTCGTCGGTGAAGAAGCCCTGATTAGAGACGATGACACGAAGCGGTGCCACCGATTCACGCACCGGGTCGACCGGCACGCAGGCCAAGCCCCGTACCAACAAGCCGTAACCGCGCTGCGGGCCGGTGAGGTGGTCGGGGTGTTCCCCGAGGCGACCATCGGCCAGTCATTCACTGTCAAGGGAATCAAAACCGGCGCCGTACGGATGGCCGCGGAAGCAGGCGTCCCGGTCATCCCGATGACGGTATGGGGCAGCCAACGCCTCTGGACCAAAGGCCACCCCAAGAACCTCACCCAGCGCCACGTCCCCATCCTGATCCGCGCAGGCGAACCCTTCCAACCAACCCCGCAGGACGACCAAGACGCCCTCACCCAAGACCTGCGCGCCCGAATGGCCGCCCTGCTCGACCAAGCCCAGCGCGACTACCCAGACACACCCAAGGCCGCTGATGATCCATGGTGGCTGCCCACCCACCTCGGCGGCACCGCCCCCACACCTGAAGAGGCCGCTACTTGCGACCTCCGATAGCCGGACGCACGGAAGCGGTCCTCAAACCATCTCAGCGGTGACGCTTCAGAATCGTTCTGCTAAAAGCGACACCCGCAATGGTATCCCGGTCACCGACGCGATACAGCCAAAGTCGTCAGCATTTCCCCAGTGCCACCCGCGCCGATAATAGCATGAAACACACCCCCTCATGCTAGGTGGCAATGCGGGTTCGAAAGGCCTATTTAACTACCGACGAAAAAGTACTCGACCTGTCTACCGGCCGATGCATCCTGAGCCCCCAAACCGTCAGTGATTGTCAAAAGATTCGTTACACACCTGGTAAATCGGTATACATCAAGCGAAGCCACCGCGTCCAAGCCGGATATCACAACAGCGACAGGCGGCCCATCGGACCGTTTCAAGTCGATCATACGGTCAGCGAAGGCCGACCAATGCCCAGCTCCCAGCAGGCTTAAGTCGAGAGATTGGGAGAGACCCACAAGAAGATTATTTTCCACGTCGGCCGACTCGACGTCAACATCTGTTCGAACAACGCGAAAGCCGACCGACTCCAAACCTGCCACCAGTTCAACGAGACGTTCGTTCTTTACGAGATACGGCCGCAGCGGAAGCCACGGAAGCTCTTGACTAGGGGCCACCCAATTTCGCACGAGCCCGTCAGTAGCCCACGGAGGCGCAGCCGGATGCCAACGATCGATCATTTTATCCTCCTGGCCCGCTTCGATAATCATTCCCGCCGGAATCGAGACGGCCCCCATTACCGACACAAGAGATAACACAAGCTAGACCAAACGACTGGACGCAAACCTGCCAATAAAGAAGTATTCGACCTGACGACTGGCACGCCAATCCAAGTAACCCAAGTTCTCGGTAGTCGATATCAGGTTGGACACACATCTCACAAATGTGTGCATATCACGGCGAACCAACTCGTCCAGACCTTGGATTACCACAGCTACCGGGGACTCGTCGACAGCCTTCAGCATCTCGTCGATTCGAACAGAAAAGGCCGACCAGGCATCCACCCGACAATGATCGAAGCCAAATTTCGGACTCAACGCCGACAGAAACTCTCGTTCCGCGTCATCGAGTTCGAAGTTGCACTGAACATCAATGATCATAAAGCCAGACGAACGCAATCCGGCGAGCAGCTCCGCTTCTTTCTCGTCATCCAAAAAATAAGGGCGCAGTGGAAGCCACGGAAAAATGTCTGCCAGCTGAATCCACGGCTTCAGAGACATTCCTTCCGGCACCCACGGCGGCGCTCCCGGTTCATTAACATCCACAGTGCGGCCCTCTAATCTGCACAAAGCCATCATCGTAGTGACCGGTATACCATACTTCTCCCCTGGCGCCGAAGACCAACCGCCCACTTTCCGGACGCTTACCTCCTGGTGACGTGGGGAGTATGTCAGTCTCGACATAGTAACGTGGTGATTCCGCTGGCAATCCTTGACCGCTATAAGTACCCGACCGCTCGCGATTGCCGCCCTGCCGTGCCACTACAGTGGGTTGGCATGACGGTTTTCAGTCCAATTGGAGCGGCACGACAACCAAATCATTGATCGCAAGTCAACACGGCGGACTCGCGTCGCGATCAAATCAAAAGCCACTCCACATCAGACAGCCAAGCCCAGTAATTCCGTTGCCTTGGACGGCGTCCGAAATGCTAGGCGTTGTCGGTCTCGAGGGCGGGGAGAACTCGCGGCAGGTGTGGAACCACATCCGCATAGAACGCCGGTGGCCGAAGCCACCTTGCGCTTCGTCGACTGCATCATGGCGACGACGGGCTAAGAGTGCTGAGCGCCACAGCGGCCCACGGTTGAGCGTCCCGGCTGGGAGTATGGGAAGGAGTATCCGCACGAAACGGACAACACTCGACGAAATGAGGCTCCCGTGGAGCTCGTGTACCCGCCGGTCATCCTGGCCTGCAAAACCCTGTTCCGCGTGCTGGATCTGAAGCTGGACGTGCAGGGTGCCGAGCACATCCCGGCGAGCGGCGGCGCGGTGCTCGCGTGCACGCACGTCAGCTACCTGGACTTCATCTTCTGTGGGCTGGCCGGGCTGCCGGTGAATCGCAAGACCCGGTTCATGGCCAAACAAGAGATCTTCGCCAACCGCATCGCCGGGCCACTGATGCGTGGCATGCACCACATTCCGGTCGACCGGGACGCAGGCCAAGCCTCGTACCAGCAAGCAGTAACCGCGCTGCGGGCCGGTGAGGTGGTCGGGGTGTTCCCCGAGGCGACCATCAGTCAGTCGTTCACCGTGAAGGGCATCAAAACCGGCGCGGTACGGATGGCCGCGGAAGCAGGCGTCCCGGTAATCCCGATGACCGTGTGGGGCAGCCAACGCCTCTGGACCAAAGGCCACCCCAAGAACCTCACCCAGCGCCACGTCCCCATCCTGATCCGCGCAGGCGAACCCTTCTACCCAACGCCGCAGGACGACCAAGACGCCCTCACCCAAGACCTGCGCGCCCGGATGACCGCCCTGCTCGACCAAGCCCAGCGCGACTACCCGGACACACCGCAGGCCGCTGATGATCCATGGTGGCTGCCCGCCCACCTCGGCGGTACCGCGCCCACTCCGGAAGAGGCCGCTGCTCGCGACGTCCGATAACCTGTCCAAGATCGGCGACATCGTCAAAGCCACACTCACTATCACGTATTTCGAAGTACGGCCGGACTACGCGAAATTCGTTGAGACCACCTCAGTGTCGTACGCGCCTCTGCTACAACTGACGATCCGGAATCAGTTCAGATCGTGGCATACCACAGATCATCTGCAGAAAACCTTCCATGATCGACCAATTCAAGCCTGTCCGGGCTTCCAAACGCGCGGGTCAATATCGTAGTATCACAGCAAAAAATCGCAGCGTCAAATGAACTGACAGGTATTATCGATTTAACCTCTGCACGTTCTTCCGGGTTCCAGTCTACATCCTCTGCCGAGAAAGCTAGCGGGAGCGCGGTCGAAATAATGGCAACCCTGCGATCGTCGATTATTACACTTGCCCACGTCTCTCCCGCGTCTGCGTCCCAATCCATCGATCCACCCAGTCTCCGTGCCAGATTAACCGCAATGCGGCCAACAGAGTCTGATGTCCACATCGAACGGTACAGAATAAGGTTCTCAATCACCTTCGAAAGGTCGATCATGGCGCGCCACCTGGCGCACCGTGCACGAAACCGGAATTCGTGCGATAAACGTTGATATAGTTAGTCAACTCGCCAGTCCTTGGCGACTTCGATCCATCCGGGTTCCGCGAGATAGAGCACCCGGGGCGAGGTGGCACTCGTCCGGTAGTCCAGGGCTATCGGCATGTCCGCGCCTAGGTCACCGATCAGTACCGCGTGGTTCGGGTCGATGCCGATCCCGGTGTTGTTGAACGCATCCTCGGGCGTCATCCGGTGGAAGAACTCGTTCTGCCGCGTCATGTCGGCCAATCCGTAGAACCAGGCGCTCTGAGGTTCGTCGGTGAACACCGCATGGAGCAAGTCCTCGTCGTCGGGCGTACGCCAGCGCCCGGCATTGACCAACTCGACCAGTAATGACGGCAGCACATGTGGTCCGATTCGTTCCACTCTGTCACTCCACATCAGACGAGGCCTGAGAGCTTATACGCGACAAGCGATCCGGCGACGGCAACGTTCAAACTCATACCCGTGCCGACCATGGGGATTTCCACGGCAAGGTCCAGTAATTCCGTTGCCTCGGGCGGAATTCCGGTACGTTCGTTGCCCAACACCGCAACCGTGCGGCGGCGGGCGGGTTGTAGGAATGCCAGGCGGACGGATTCGTCGGTCAGCTCCACGCCGACGATTTCCGCCGAGGCACGTTGAGCTTGCAGCCACCGTATCGGATTGTTGACCCAGTGCACGCAGGACGGCTTGCGCAGAGTGTTGCCGATTTCCAGTGCCGTTGGGACCCAAGGCAAACGGGGAACTGCCAGGCAGGCGCCGACGGCGTCGCAGGTTCGTAGCAATGTGCCGAGGTTTGCGCCGTGCATGGGCCAGAGGGGCGCGATAATCAGGTGGTCCCAGCAGGCGTGCGCTTTTCGGCGGCGCTGGCGCTTTATTTCCGTGGGGGTTCGCACCCACATTGGGGCGCTCATCCGCTGTTCGCGGGGTGCTCCTTAACCATAGTCACCCGCACAGTATGCCGGTGGCCGAAGCCACCGGCAATCCTGCACCGCTACGCGGGTTGTACGTACCTGCCCCAGATTTGGGCTTTGCGGAACGGGCCGTCGCCGTCGGCGTCGTACTCGAGTTCGTCGAAGGTCACCCAGTACTGCAGCTCGCCCGGTTGGGCCTGGGCGTGCACAACCGGTTCCGGCGCACCGGTTGTGTCGATGTGGCCGTAGAACTCACGGGCCCATGGGCCTTTCCAGGCCGGGTCGTGGACCACGCGCACGCGGGTTCCCGCGGGCAACGCCGAAGGCGGCCATTCCTGAGACAGCCGGGAGCCGCGAATGCCTTCGACGGCTGCCCTGTCGTTTTCTTCCTTGCTCATCAGTCTGGATCTCCGACGGCCTTGACCTTGAAATCGTCGTAGTGCCCGGTCACTTCGTTGAACAGGTAGTGGATCCGCACACCGTTGACCTCCTGCGCCATCTTCACCCACCCGTCCTTCGCGGGCCACCTGGGATCTTTCAGGGTGATCGGCAGGACCTCGCCTGCCTTCGGGTCGTACATCACCTCGTCCATCGCGATCTTCTCGTTGATCGTGAGGTTCTTGTGTTTCCCGGTGTGCCCAAGGCCCAGTGGGGTGACGAGACAGTCCTCGGGATCCGGGTCGTCGGTCAACGCCCGGGATGCCTTGCCACCGACACACGGCGGGAGTTTGCGGTACTTGTCCGCGATGCTCCTGATCGTGTTGAGCAGTTTCGTGCCGGCCGCCGAACCTTCGAGGAACCGGACCAGCCCGGCCGCGATCCTGGCGATCGCCTTGCTCACCGCGGGCAGCTTCGCGATCAGCGTCAGCAGTGAACCGACGTTGATCACTGTCCACAGGCAGGCGGCCACATCGCCTTCACCGAAGCACTTCTTGGCGTCGGTGTAGCCGATCTCGTCGAGCAGGATCTGCCCGCCGTTCTCGATGATGAAGCCGATGAGTCCCTTCTTGGCCATGTCGGCGGCCTGCCGGTACTCGTCGATCGCTTCCTGCGACAAGTCCGCGAGGAACCGGGCTTCGTCCTCGGCGGACAGCCCTGGATCGCCGTCGCCGTTCTCGGCTTGCTGCTTACGACGTTCCGCTTCGGCCTTGCGCGCGGCATCTTCGGCCCGGTCGGCGGCCTTGCCTGCCTCAACCGCTGCGGCGTAAGCGTTCTTGGCCGCTTCCGCCGCACCGTTGGCGTGTTGCTGTGCGCTGTCGGCCGCAGCCGCTGCCGCGGTGGCGTCGGCTTCAGCACGGTCCGCGGCTCCTCGGGCGGCTGCGGCGTCAGCCTCGGCCCTGCTGGCGGCCGAACGTGCCGCGGCGGCATCGGCTTCCGCGGCCGATGCGGCGCGTCCGGCGATGGCTGCGTCGTTGGCTGCTGCATTGGCCGCTGCCCGTGCTTTGCGGGCGTCTTCGCGGGCTTGGGCGTCGGCTTGGTTGGCACGTGCCGCTGCTGCACGTGCCGCGGCACCATCTACGGCCGCCTCGGCGGCGTATTTCTGCGCGTCCGCCGCGGACCGTGCTGCCGCCGCAGACGACTTCGCCGCCGCAGCCGCCGCGTCATAGGCTGGCTTGACCTCCGCCGCGGCCCGATCAGCTGCCTCCTGCGCCAGTCGTGCGGCCTCTAGTGCTTCCGCGGCACGGCGTTCGGCTGCTGCGGCCTGCTCGGCGCCGACTGCGCGAGCCTGCTCGGCCACCCGGACCACGAAATCCGCGTCGATGTCCTGGCCGGTGAACGGCGCCACCACAGCAATCGCCGTGTTCGCCGGTTGGGTGATCGCCTGCGAGGACGACTTCGCCGCCGACGCCGCCTGCAACGCCAGACTCGCCTGCGTCGCAGCGGACACCGCCTCATGCGCGGCCGCATCGGCCTCGGCCTTGGTGCGCTCAGCCGACATCTGCGACTGCATCGCCTCCGACGCCGCCTGGTTGGCCAAGTTCACCGCATTCTGCGCCGCCTCAGCTGCCTTGGCCTCCTGGAACGTCGCATCCGACGCCGCCGAATTCGCCCGCAGCGCAGCAGCATGCGTCGCCGCGGCTTCCGCTTCCGCACGGTTGGCAGCCGCGTTCGCCCGAGCAGCCGCAGCTGCCGCAGCCTGCGCGGCCGCGCGAGCACGAGCCGCAGCACGCGTCGCCTCGGTAGCCGCACCACGAGCACCAGCCGCCGCACCCGTCGCCGCGTTCGCTGCGTTACGAGCCGCACCAGCCGCCCCCGCAGCGGTCATGGCCTCGCCGCGCGCATTGTTGGCCTCAAGTTGGGCCGCCTCAGCGTGAGGACCACCGCGTGCAGCCGCGGCCATTGCATCCATCGCCGCCGCACGCGCCTCCGCCGCACGCTGCTCGCGCTCCGCCTTGTACGCCGCATCACGGCTCGCCACCGCACTGCTTTCCTCAGCACGCGCGTTGGTTTCCGCTTGTGCCGCAGCACCATCCGCCGCCTCAGCACGCCCACGCGCCGCGGCCGCGATCCCAGCTTGAGCCTCGGCTTCGCCGCGCATCGCCCGCGCCACCGCGGCCTGCTGCTCGGCACGACCCCGCGCCGCCGCGGCGTTGGCCCGCTCCCGCTCAGCAATCGCCCGCTGCGCCGCCGCGGTCGCCGCCTCCCGCTCAGCGATGATCCGCTGCTGACGGGTCCGCTCCGCCGCCGCCCAGGCCTGCGCCTCCGCGACCTCCGCCGCCTGACGGGCGGCCTTGGTCCGGGCTGCCGCGTCCCGCGCGGCCTCCATCTGCACCCGAGCCGCCTCAGCCAAATCCGCCGCCGCCCGCGCATGCGCCTCAGCGGTCTCCCGCCACTTCTTGGCCTGCTCAGCGTGCCGCTCCGCCCGCTCCTGAGCATTCCGCGCCTGATCAGTAAACGCCGCCGCATCAATCGAATGCGACGCCGTCTCCACCGCCGAGACCGCCGCCCGCGCCGCCTGGGACATCCCGAACGCCATTTGTGCCCACTGCGCGCCATACGGCAACCCGGTCTCCACCAGGATCTCCGCCTGCACCTGCGCCTGCACCGCCGCCCGCTGCGCCTCATCCACCGCAGCGCGTGCATTACCCCACTGGCGGGCGACCTCGGCTTTCACCCCGTCGAACGCATCGACCGGGTGCTGGCCACCGGCGGTGTTCGCAGCCAGGATCTGCTCCGCCCGCCGCGCCTCATTCCCCGCCAGAATCAACGCATTCGACGAACGCTGCAACGCCCGAATACCGTTACCGTGCTGCACCAACAACACCCGACGCGCCTCGTTGGCACGAGCGGACTTCTTCGCCAACTCCGACAACGCCTCCGCGGCCTTAATCCGAGCTTCCTCATCGGCCAGGAACTTCTCCCGGGCATCGGCGTCCCGCTTGGCCGCCTCCACATACCCAGAAGCCAGGAACTGCTCAACCGCCGCGTCCCCGCCATCCAGCGCGGTCTGCGCGGCCCTCTTGACCTCCGGACCACCCACCCCCACCAGCATCTGCACCCGAGCACGGTTCTCCGACGCCCGCTGCTGCACACTCTGCGCCGCCGCAGCATCCCGCTGCTCGGCAATGGAACGGCCGTATGCCAGGAACTGCACACGGTCCAAGTCAGTGCCCGCCAGCACACGGTCCACTTCGGCCCGAAGGTATGCGCCTCCGGTGCCACGCAACGGCTCAATCGCCGCCCGGTTCTCCGCCGCGACCCGCGCCTTACGCTCCGCAGCCCGCTTCTGCGCCTCTTTCAGACCGGTGTTGAGGAACGCCATGATCGCCGCACGACCACCATCCAACGCGGCCTTCGCAGCATCCCGAACCTCAACATCCTCCGCCAACTCGGCATTGTCAGCCACCAACTGCCGCAACCGAGGATCACCAGTATCCGCAACACCCGCCTTACCGTCCCACTCCTTGTACGGATCAGGCGGCATTGGTCTCGGCGGCTCGGAATCTTGAGCCATCGCAACAGTTCTCAGCTGTTCGGGTGCCGCAGCCGCCGGGTTGACCACACCGGCGAGCACCGCGAACGCCACCACAGCGCTGCGTAACTTCACAAAGGACTCCCACGCGTGAGACCGGCCCGGCACTAGGTACCGGGCCGGTGCGGAATTGCAATCAGTTGATCGGGACGACCACCCGGCGGAAGACTGTGGTCTCGCCGGTCGTGGCGTTCCAGGAGATGGAGTAGCCGTTCTGGAAATCGCTGCGACGCCCGCCTGGGATGTCGTATTCGTCGCTCGTGGGATAGCCCAGTGCCGACTTCTCCCAGCCAAGGCTCGCCCACTTGTCCCGGATGGCGCCGAGCACCCAGTGCGAGCCGGTCGTGGGCGACCAGTAGATCGACAGCATCCGCTCGGGGTTGTAGTGCACGTACTGGCCGACGCCGTCCGGTGCCGTCGTCTGGTCGATCTCCAGCCTGGCGGGTGTGCCGTTGATCGTGAACCGGCCCAACGCGTCGAACGTGGCGATGATCGGGCCGGCCAGCATCCGCGGCTGGGTGCCCTGGGTCCAGTACAACCTGCCCCGCTCGAAGTCCCGCAACCGGACGCCGTTCTCGTGGACCTCGGCGGCCTTCGGGTTACCGATCTTGGCGCGCAGCGCGTCGTCGTTGTGCCAGCGCAGCATGATCGGAGTGGTGACGTTCGGGTTGGGGTCGACGATGTTCCAGGTCGCGTCGACCTCGAACACGTGCGGGTTCAGGTCACCCGTGGTGTCGCCGCTCTTGGCACCCGCCCACAGCTGGGCGCCGTAGTGCCGCAGGAACCGGCCGGGCAGCGCCTTGGACTCCAAGGAAACACCCGTCCCGCTCAAGCCCGCCTTCGGGCACCAGGTCGCGGCCGTGCTGAACGCGGCGCTGCCGTCGCTGGCGTGCAGCTTGACGCGGTAGTCCTGGACACGCAGGTAGCTGCCGACGTGCGCGGTGGACTCGAACGAGTAGCAGTTCGCGTCGGCGAGACCGGTGACGACCTTCCAGGTGGCGTCGCCAAGAGGTGTCTCGCCCGCGTTGCCGGGTGTTCCCGGCGTGATCCAAGCGTCGCCACCGCCGGTGTGCACGTACCAGCCCGTGACGCCCGGCGTCGTGGTCAT
Source organism: Kibdelosporangium aridum (assembly GCF_900176515.1). GTDB lineage: Bacteria > Actinomycetota > Actinomycetes > Mycobacteriales > Pseudonocardiaceae > Kibdelosporangium > Kibdelosporangium aridum. The sequence goes on along the minus strand of NZ_FWXV01000009.1, from coordinate 249,787 downwards.
CAGCGACTGGTTCAACACCGCGTACTGCGTCTCCGACAAGAACTTGGTCACGTCAGCCGGAGTCCCCGCCAGCGCGGCATTCGCCTCAGCGACCAGACGCGGCCGCACCCGGCCCGCCTCAGCCTTGGCCTTGATCTCACGAACCTTCTGCCGGTCGGCTTCCTCCCGGATAGCCTTCTCCCGCGCAGCATCCCGCTGATCAGCGGCCTTCAACCCCGTGTCGATGAACGCCTTCCAGTCCGCCGGATTACTGCTGCGCAACGCGGCATCCGCAGCGTTCTTCACCTCAACGTGCCGAGGATCAGCCAACTCCGCCGTGGTCAGCAACTGCCGGATGAAATTGTCATCCGACAAAGTCAGCCAGCCTTCAGGCGCGATGATCCCCAGCACCGCCGCAGCGTTCTTCTTGGCCTGCTTGGCAGCCAAGATCCGCGCGGCCTCCTCGCTCTCCTGCTTGGCCTTCTCAATCGCATCCCGCTGATCGGCGAGGTGCAGGGTGTAGATCGTGGTAGTGATGAACGTCTTCCACGCCACCGCGTCACCACCCCAGGCGTTCATGGCGCCCTCTTTGACCTTCGGCCCAGTCGAGCGACGCCACACCTGGTAGACGAAGTTCTGGTCGTTGCCGTCCAGCATCGCCGCATCCGCCGGGATCTCCGCGAAGGCAGCCGCTTTCTGCCTGGCTTCCCTGGCCTGGCGGGCTTCTTCCACCCGGTTGGCGTATTCGATGTGGTCGCGGTCGACGAAATCGTGAATACCGGTCCGGATGAACGCGGTCGCATCGGGCGCGTCCGGCGTTCCTACGACGATCCGGTAAACCCGGTAGGCCTCCGCCCTGGTCAGCGGGTATTTACCTGGATTGATCTTGTCGTAGACGCGGAACACGAAGTTCTTGTCCGACAACATCAGCCACTCGTCGGTCGCCTCACCGACCTCGATCGCCCGCACCGCACGGACCTTCTCCACCTCAGTGGACTCCGGCACCGCGGTCGCCGCCGCATCGGCCGCTACCTGCGGAATCGCCGGCGGCGTCGCAGGTGCGGCATAGGCCGCCGCAGGCGCGAGCAGGCTGGTGACCATCGCGACGGACGCGACGCCGTAGCCGAGCCGTCTACTGTAGACAAGCGATCTTCGCATGCTTTTTCCCACCCTTGTACGTTCGAAAAAGACAGACTTCACCCAGCGAAAGGACCCAACGAACTACTCGCGCCCAAAGCGAGCAGGCGATTACCCCCGAATGGCCCTGCGCCGGATACACCGCAGCCGAAATCGCGAGAAATCGTTCACAGAATCGCCCCCAGTTAATGGCCGGCCCACCTCCGGCACGCGCGTAACAACGTATCCACCGGACCTGGCGCGCGCAAGCGGTAGCCTCGCGATGTGACCAGCACCGTGGAAGCACCGATCGTGGCCGTGACCGTGTACCCGGGGCAGGCACGGGTGACACGGCGGACATCAGTGGCGCTTGACCAAGGACAGCAGCGAGTCGAAGTAGGCGGGTTGCCACTCGGCCTGCTCCGGGACTCCGTCCGGGTCAGCGGCCGCGGTCAGGCAACGGTGCTGAGCGTCGAAGTCGCGATGCGCCACGAACCTCGGTCGGCCGACGCCAAAGTCGTTGAACTGGAACGGAAACTGGTCGAGCTGACCGGCGGGCTGCAAGAACTGGCCGACAACGCCATGGTCGAGGACAGCCGCGTCGCGCTACTGTCCAAACTGGGCCAACGGGCCGGCGGCACGTTCGCGAAAGCCTTGGCCAAGGACGAGATCCAGCCGGACCGCATCGCCGATCTGACCGACGCCATCGGCACCCAGCTCGCTCAAGTCCTTGGCCGCAAACGAGAACTCGCCGAGCACCAGCGGAGGGTCCAGGAGGAGTTCGAGGCAGTCACCCGTGAACTCGCCACGCTGCAGGCACAACAGACTCCCGACCGGCAGGCCGTACTGATCGACCTGGAGACGAAGGCCAGCGCGACCGTCGAGATCGAACTGTCCTATGTGGTCAACGAGGCCTCGTGGACGTCCGGCTACGACATCCGGCTCGACAACGAAGCCTTGACGCTCACGTGGCACGCGGAAATCACCCAGTTCACCGGCGAGGACTGGCCGGAGTGCGAGCTCGCGCTGTCCACCGCGCGGCCGGCGATCTCGGCGAAGATCCCCGAGCTTGACCCGTGGTACCTGGACCGGCAGCAGCCACCGGCACCGCAGCTGCCCGCGCCGAGGATGATGGCCGCCGAGCAGGCGGTCTACGGCGCACAGGGCATGGCCGACGCCGCGGCGCCAGTCGGATACTCGGCGATGCAGGCAGAGCACGGCGAAGCGGCGACGATCTACCGTCCAGCCAGGCAAGTGGCCGTCCCGTCGGACGGGACGTCCCATCGGACGACGGTCGCGGTCATCGACCTCTCCGCCACGGTCGACCACGTCACCGCACCAGTACAAAGCCTCGACGCCTACCTTCGAGCCACCGCCGTGAACAACTCGGAGCACACCCTCCGGCCAGGTAAGGCTTCGGTCTTCCACGACACCGAGTTCGTGGGCACGACCACCCTCGACACGTGGGCACCCGGCGAGGAAGCCGAGCTGAACCTGGGCATCGACGACCGGATCCGGGTCGAGCGCGAACTGGTCAAGCGCACCGCGGGCAAGGCTGTGATCGGTGGCACGAAGCGCCGGGAGGCGGAATACCTGATCACCGTCGGCAATTACAGCAAGCGTCCGACAAAAGTCACTGTTCTTGACCAAATCCCGGTGTCGCGGGACGACGGGATCGTGGTCAAGGACATCAGCTGCAAGCCCGAACCCCAGCAGCGCACCGATCTCGGTGAGCTGACATGGCGGCTGGCGCTGGATCCCGGCAAGTCCGGGGAAATCCGCGTCGGCTTCCGGGTGGACGTGGCGCGCGGCGTGGAACTACAGGGGTGGCGGGAATGACATGGGGCGCCGAGGAGCTCGACCTGGACGCGTATCTGCGGCGGATCGGCGTGACCGAGCCGACGCTGAAGTCCGTGCACGCCGGGCACGTGGCCAGCATCCCGTTCGAGAACATCGAAGTCGTGCTCGGTGACATCCCCAAGCTGGACATCCCGAGCCTGCAAGCCAAGATGGTCGACCGTGACCGCGGCGGCTACTGCTTCGAGCACAACCTGCTCTACGCAGCCGCGTTGGACCGGCTGGGCATTCCGGTCCAGCGACTGCTTGCCCGGCCGCGTATCGGTGGCGGACCGCCCAGGCCACGGACGCACATGATGGCGGTGGCCGAAGTCGACGGCAGGCAGTGGCTGACCGACGTCGGCTGGGGTGGCGGCGGATTGCTCGAGCCCATGCCGTTCGAGGAAGGCACGATGCAGCAGGGTGCGTGGACGTACCGTCTGACACGCGTCGAGGAGCAGTGGGTGCTGCAGTCGTTGACCGACGGCAAATGGGTGGACTACTACGGCTTCACCACTGAACGGCAGTACCCCGTTGACTACGAGGTGGGCAACATCTACACCGCGACGGCGCCGACGTCCCACTTCGTCGGGCGGTTGGTCGTCCAGCGGACCGGCCCGGAGTTCCGGCAGGCACTGGTCGGGAACGAGCTGGTCAAGGCACGGCCGAGCGGCGAGATCGAGAAGCGCACCCTCACCACGGACGAGGTCATGGACGTCCTGCCTGGCACGTTCGGCATCGAGCTGACCGACACCGAACGTGACCAGTTGCGGGACCGGATCTAGCCCTGGGTGATGTAGGCCTCGAGCTGCTGCTGGTCTTCCTCCAGCTTCTTGATCCGGCTCTTGACCACGTCACCGATGCTGACGATGCCCACCAGCCGGCCATCCCGCACCACGGGCACGTGCCGGATCCGCCGCTCGGTCATCAGCACACTGAGGCTGTCGACCGAGTCGTCGGGCCCGCACGTGAACACCTCGGTGCTCATGATGTCGGCGACCGGTGCTTCGAGCAGCGCGGCGCCGTGATCGTTCAACCGGCGCACCACGTCGCGTTCCGAGACGATGCCTGCCACGCTTTCGTCAGCGGCGAGAACGACCATCGCGCCGATGTTGTGCTCGGCGAGTGCGGCGAGAAGCTCTCTGACCGGCGTGCCCGGCTCGGCCGTCGCCACGGTAGAACCCTTGCTGCGCAACAGGTCCGCGATCCGCATCAGGTGCCTCCATCCCAACCACCGGTGTGACACTGCCTACAAGGAGGTTAGGCGCTCTGAGGTGATCAGCAACAGATCACGGAATGTGTCCGTTATGTTCCGATGTGTGAGGGCCGGTACATCACCCATCGTTCACCGAGCCCGTCCAGTCCCCCGAGCCGCTCCTCGCGCACGAGTTCGGCCAGCTCAGGGCCGGGTTCAGGCATGACGGAGAAGCCGAGCTTCGAGTACCACGGACCGTTCCACGGCACGGTGGCGAATGTCGTCAGCGTGACACCGCGTGCGCCTGCGCGAGCGATGACGGCCTCCATGAGCGCGGTTCCGAACCCCTGCCGCGCGCACGCTGGATCGACCGCGATCTGATGCAGGTGCAGGTGCTCGTCAAGCTGCCCGACGTACGCGAACGCCACCGGTGGGTCCCCCACGACCAGCACGTCCGCCGGATCCGTCGCGGTGCCGATGACTGTGCCGCCTGGCGGGAACACGATGCCGACGGCCGCGAAGACCCCGTCCGCAGCCCGTTCGATGGCCCCGAGCGCGGGCAACTCGGCGGCTGACGCGACGCGAACGGCTGGGACCATGGCACGGCACGTTACCGCCTCCCTGGAGCCGCCCACGATGGAATTCAGGCCGGATTTTCAGCCGCGCACGAAACTCGAACGCCGTGTGGCCGCCGCCGCCGAACAGCAGCTGGCCGAGTCGAAGATCGTCACGCCGATCGCCGTGTTCCGGCGGATGGGCTGGCTGCACAAGATCGAGCGCTGGGAACGCGAACAGGTCGACACCCTCGAGTCGATCGCGGCCGTCGGGCCGGAGAAACTCACCGACGCCCGGGAGATCCTCCAGCGCTGGGCAGCCGCGAAAGGCCTCACGCCCGGCGAAAGCACTTATGTGTCAACCAATCGCGGGCGCAAGCCGCTGAAATTCACCGCGCGGCAGGAAGAATCGGCCGAACGGGCGTACCGGATGCACTGGACATCGCCGGAGCTATCCGACAAACGGCGGGAAACCCTGACACGCAAGCAGAACACCGCACCGGACCTGGTCGTGATCATCCCGCAGGCCGACTGGACGTGCGCGGGCTGCCAGGACACCGGCCCGTACCTGATCATGGACAACGCCGGTTCGCTCTGCCTGACCTGCGCGGACATGGACCATTTGCTCTTCCTGCCCGCCGGGAACGCCACGCTGACCAGGCGCGCGAAGAAGGCCAGCGGGCTGTCCGCGGTGGTGGTGAAGTTCGACAAGAGCCGCAAGCGCTACCAGCGGCAGGGCATCCTGATCGAGGAATCCGCGCTGGAGCAGGCCGAACAGTCCTGCCTGGCGGACGAGGAAGTCCGGCTGCGGCGCCGCGAACGCGACCGGGAACGCCGCGCCAATGAGGACGTCGTGCTGATCGCGAAGATGACCGACCTGATCGGCACCTTGTTCCCGCATTGCCCATCAGACCGAGCCGAGTCCATCGCGCGACACACCGGGCTACGCGGCAGCGGACGCGTCGGCCGCTCGGCAGCCGGGCGTGCGCTGGACGAGGAAGCGATCACCCGGGCGGTGGTGGCATCGATTCGCCACGAGGACACCGAGTACGACGAACTGCTGATGTCCGGAGTGGACCGTGACGAGGCAAGGGCCACCATCCGGTTCAAGATCGACTCGGTCCTCGCATCCTGGCGGGGCGACTGACACACTGGGGTCATGAGTGAGCACGACGACCCCTACCTCTGGCTGGAAGAGGTGACCGCGGACGACGCGATGGCGTGGGTCCGCGAGCGCAACGCGGAGACGGTCGCCGAGCTGACCGGCAGCGCGCGCTTCGCCGAGCTGCGCGACGAGATCCGCGCGGTGTTCGACGCCGACGACCGGATCCCGTACATCCGCCGCCGAGGTGAGTACCTCTACAACTTCTGGCAGACCCCGGACAACCCGCGCGGGTTGTGGCGCCGGACCACGTTGGAGCAGTACCGGCTTGCCGAGCCCGACTGGCAGATATTGCTGGATGTTGATGCGTTGGGCCAACGCGAAGGCGAGAACTGGGTGTGGGACGGCGCCGCCGTGCTGCGGCCCGAGTACCGGCTGGCGTTGGTGAACCTGTCACGCGGTGGCGCGGACGCCGCCGTTGTCCGCGAGTTCGACCTGGAGACCGGCGAGTTCGTGCCCGGCGGGTTCGAACTGCCGGAGGCCAAGAGCTTCCTGCGGTGGATCGACGCCGACCGGGTGTACGTGGGCACGGACTTCGGCCCGGACTCGATGACCTCGTCCGGATATCCCCGCATTGTCAAGGAATGGCGGCGCGGCACGCCGTTGTCCGAAGCGGTCACGGTGTTCGAGGGCAAGCCCGAGGACGTCTCGGTGTACGCGACGCACGACCCGACTCCGGGCTACGAGCGCGACTTCGTCGGCCGCAACATCGACTTCTACCGTTCGGAACGCTTTCTGCGCGGCGATTCCGGCGACCTGATCCGGATCGAGATTCCCGAGGACGCCGAGATGGGCGTCGAACGCGAGTGGCTGCTGATCACCCTGCGCTCGCCGTGGACGATCGGCGAGACGACATATCCGGCGGGTGCCCTGCTGGCCACCAAGTTCGACGATTTCCTTGCCGGTGCGCGGGAAATGGACGTGCTGTTCGAACCGGACGCGCACACCGCGCTGACGTACCACACGTGGACCAAGAACCACGTCATCCTCAACACCCTGCACGACGTGCAGAGCCGCATCGAAGTCCTGACACCGGGCCCGGACGGCTGGCAGCGCGCGCCACTGGCCGGTGTGCCAACGGGTGCGCTGACCGAGATCATCGACACCGATCCGGATGTCAGCGACGAGTACTTCATGAACTCCAGCGGGTACACCGAGCCCGCGACGCTGCGGCGCGGCGTGATCGATGGCGAACCGGAAATCCTCAAGCAGGCTCCGGCCCGGTTCGACGCGACCGGAATCGAGGTGCGGCAACACTTCGCGACCTCGGCCGACGGCACCAAGATCCCGTATTTCGTTGTCGGCAAACAGGATCCGGCCTCCCGGCCCACCTTGCTCTCCGGGTACGGCGGCTTCGAGGTCTCCTTGACGCCCAGCTATCTCGGGCACGTCGGCCGGGCGTGGCTGGCGCGCGGCGGGACCTACGTCGTGGCCAACCTGCGCGGCGGCGGCGAGTACGGCCCGGACTGGCATTTCCAGGCGGTGAAAGAAAACCGGCACCTGGTGTACGAGGACTTCGCCGCGGTGGCGAAGGATCTGATCGACCGTGGCATCACCACACCGGGCAAGCTGGGCATCCAGGGCGGCAGCAACGGCGGCCTGCTGATGGGCGTCATGCTGACCCGCTACCCGGAGTTGTTCGGTGCGATCGTGTGCCAGGTGCCCTTGCTCGACATGAAGCGCTACCACGAGCTGCTGGCCGGTGCGTCCTGGATGGCGGAGTACGGCGATCCGCGTAAACCCGAGGAATGGGCGTACATCCAGCCGTACTCGCCGTACCAGAATGTCCAGACTGGAGCGGACTACCCGCCCATCCTGTTCGTGACGTCCACAAGGGACGATCGGGTGCACCCAGGGCATGCTCGCAAGATGGTGGCACGCATGCGCGAGCACGGTCACGACGTGCGCTACTACGAGAACATCGAAGGCGGGCACGGCGCCGCCGCCGACAACGAGCAGCTGGCGTTCAAGTGGGCGCTGGTGTTCGAGTTCCTCTGGGAGAAACTCAGCTGACTTCGCTGGACGGGGCCAGCCAGGTGTTGCAGGACGCGGTGTTGTTGTTCTTCACACCGGCTGTGCCCCACTGGATCTGGTGTTTGACGCTGCCGTGTGTCTTGTCCGCGACCGAACTGCGGAACGCCGAGGACGCGGAGTTGCTCAGCGCCTTGGTGATCGACCCGCGGCCGCCGGCGGCGCCGATGAACATGCCGGAGAAGCAGTCGGCTTGCAGTTCCATCCGGCGGGTCAGCTCCAGGTACTCCACCGCGTCCTCCGCCATGCCGACCATCTTGAGGCCCATGCCGTGGTTGATCCCGCTCATGGCCTGGACGTGGTGGCCGTACTCGTGCGCCAGCACCATGATGTGGCCGCCCTGGTTGCTGCCCATGGACTCGATGACCCGGTTGCGGGGCATGAAGATGCCCTTGTCCCGTGGGCAATAGAAGGCCACGGCCTCCTGCCTGCCCGGGGTGCCGCACGTGCTCGTCGGGTTGTCGTCGACGTTGAGCTTCGGCGACTCGAAGACGTGGTCGGACTGGACGAGCAGCGGCTTCCACGCCTCGTCGAGGCAGCCGATCATGGCCTCGTAGTAGCCGCGCAACTGGTCGGCCGACCGCCCGAACGCGGGCAGTTTGCAGGTGATCTGCGGCAGCTGCATGCCAGGGACCAACAGCGTGTTGGCTTCGGTGAGCTCCTGCCAGCGCGGCTTGGCCGGCGTGTTGCCCGTCGACGGGCTCGCCTTGGTGGTGGGGGCCGCGGCAGCGTTCGGTTTGTTCTCCACCGACGGCCCGGCTAACGGAGTGCCGGCTACCTCCTTGGTGAACTTCAACGTGCTTGGCGCGCCGATGGCCATCACGACCACGAGCACGAGCCCGAGCACCGCGATGATCGCCAGCGGAGAGTTGCGCCGCTGGTCGACGACCTGGATGGTCTCCGGGCGCGGCAGTGGTTCCCACATTGACTCAGGCGATTTCGCGACCGCGGGCGGCGGCCGCTCGTCCTCAGTCATGTCTCCCCCTCTTTGTCAGAGCAATCATGCCATCACCGGCTGCCCCGCGGCTGTGCCCCGACCAGGTCACGTACTGCAGCGTCTGGTGTGGACAGTACCGCCGGTGCGCGGTTCCAGATCGCCTCGGGAACGGCGCCGACCGTGGCCAACCACTCCCGGGCGCGGTTACGGGCAAGGCTGAAAACAGAGCAATCGCAGGTCGCGGCGACGCCATCGGCCTGTATCCCCAGAGTGCGACACAGCGCGACGGCCCGCGGCAGATGATAGGACTGCGTAACCAACAACGCGCGGTCAATTCCGTAGACCTGCACCGCACGTGCGCATGTGTCGTACGTATCGAGGCCAAATGGATCGACGACGACCACCTTCGGGTCCACGCCCTTCTCGGCGAGGTACTCGGCCATCGCCCTGGTCTCGTTGCCCGACGTGCCGTCCGCGGCACCGGACACCAGGACAGCTTTGACCTTGCCTGCCTTGACCAGGTCGACGGTCGCGTCCAACCGGCCGACCAGGAACGGCAGCGGACGATCGTCCTGGATCTTGGCCCCGAGCACGATCGCCACCGGGGCACTCGGCGCGTCGGCCACCTCGAACCGGTGGTTCGCCGAGGCGGAGTACGACCACGTCATGCTGCCGCCGATGACCACAGCAGCCACACCGACGGTGATCAGCCCGAGCCGGAGAGCCAGGCGCCGCCAGCGCCGCTTGTCCATGGCCCCATGTAACCAGAACCCGTCTGGCAAGCGCCGGAAGGCCTTGGCCCCCTTCGCATCTGCGTCGCCGACGTTCGTGCGCATGGAGGCCCGAATTACAGCGTTGACTTATATAAGTCGAAGCCGGTACGTTCTCACTTCGTGCACGCACCGAGCCAGTGGAGCGCTCGGCCAGCCGTCCGGGTTCCGCACCGATCCGGGCAGGACCGATCCACCAACCGAGAGGACATGACATGAAGGACGTACTGGACGAGCTGGCCGCCGTACGGCGGGTGATGGGCAAGGGCAGCGTGCCAGCCGGCGAGGCGTACACAGTGGAGCTCCGGCGCCGATACGACGCGGAGATCGAGGACGTCTGGGACGCCATCACCAGCGCCGAGCGGCTGCGCCGCTGGTTGAAGCCGGTCACCGGGGATCTCCGGCTGGGCGGGAAGTTCGACTTGGAGGGTATGGGGCACGGCGAGATCCTCCGGTGCGAGCCTCCGCGGCTGCTGAAGGTGTCCTGGCTCTTCGGCCCGGACGCCGACGACTGGCCCGGCACGAGCGAAGTCGAGGTGCGCCTAGCCCCGGGCCCGACCGGCGACACCGAGTTCGAGCTGATCCACGCGTCGGTCGCCGACCCGCACTACTTCCCGACCTACGGCCCCGGCGCCGGCGGCGTCGGCTGGGACCTGGGTCTGCTCGCCCTGGCCCGGCTCCTGGCCGGCGACGAGAGCGAGAACCTGGCCGAGTTCGACAAGTCGCCCGAGGGTCGCGAGTTCAGCCGGCGCAGCGCCGCCGCGTGGGGCCAGGCTCATCTCGCCGCTGGTGGCGACCCGGAACAGGTCGCGGCCGCGGTCGAGGCCACGACGAAGTTCTACGTACCGGACTTGGATTCGAGGTGATGTTCTCCATCCGAGCCGGGCGCGCACACCCTCCGCGTCGATCTGATACCCAGCGCTACGTTGGAAGTACTGTCAATCAGCTACGGCGACGCTTCCTGGTGAACACCAGCGCACCGACGCCGAGCAGGAGCACAGCGACACCGCCGATCGTCAGGCCGATCACGTTGGCGCCGGTCTTGGCCAGTGCGACCGTCTCGTTCGACGTGGTGCCCTGGTTGGCTGGCGGGTGCTTGGGCAGGGCGGGCACCGGATCTGGTGCCGGCATAGGCCCAGGCACCACTTGGAGCTTCCGCTTGTCACCCCATCCGTCCGCGGCGATCACGAGGAACTCGTTGTACTTCAGCTGCCACGGGCCTTTCAGGACCGGGATGTACCAGCCGGCGGGGACTTTCTCGAACTTGTAGCCGCCGTCGTCGAGGGTCGTCGTCGTGGCGACGACCTTGCCGTCGAACGGATCGAGCAGTGAGACGACGAGTCCCTTGATGCCCTCGCTCGTGGCGGGCTGGCCGTCGCCGTCGCGGTCCTCGAAGAAGTGGCCGTTGCCCACGCCGTCCATGCCCGGCACCTTGGCCAGCGCGAAGACCTGCGGGAAGCCGTCGACGAACGGGTTGTCCTTCGTACCGAACGCGCAGTGGATGTGCACGACGCCGCGTTCGATCGCCTTGACCGGCACGGTTCCCCTGACCGTGACCGTCTCGGTCTGTCCAGCCTTGACCGGCACACCGGCTTGGGCGGGAACCAAGTTGCCCCAGAAGAAGGAGTTGTCCGTGCCTTCGAGGTGGGTCTTGCCGGGGCCCTCCGGGTCGGGGTCGAAGTCGCAGCTCGCGACGACGCTGAGGTCCCTGGACCCGCCGTTCGCCAACGTGATCGTCAGGCTGGCACCGGCGCCCGGCTTGTACGAGCCCTCGTTGAACTTGGCGGTCACGGTGAGCGTGTCGGTCAACGGCCGAACCGCACGCAGCTGGAGGTCGGTGGTGGCACCGCGGACGACAATGCTGCCCGGCTTGACCAACCACCCGTCCGGCAAGCCCGGCGGGGTCACCTTGTACTCCCCCGCGGACAAGTCCGCGGCGGTGAACCTGCCGTTCGCGTCGGTCTTCACCTTCAAGCCGCGCACCCGCGGGCCGTCCACGGTCACGTCCACGCCCGCGACGCCTTCGCCGGCGCTCCACCTGTCGTTGTTGTCCTTGTCCAGGAATAAGGTTCCGCTGAGAGCACCCTTCGTGGTCCACGGCACGACATCGACAGGTATTTGCTGTTTGTTGTCGGTCGTGTTCGTTTCGTCCTTCGCCGAGACGGTGAACTCGATCCGGCCAGTGGCTTCCGTCGCCTCCGTGACGCGGACGCTGAAGACCAGCTGCCGCTTCTCCTTGGGCTCCAACGTCGTACCGGATCCGGCGGGATCGAGGCCTTGCCAGTCGGTGACCTCGAACTTCGCCCCGGGCTGGACGCTGATGGCGGCCTTGACGAGCTCGGCTTTGCCCTCGCCCATGTTCGCGATCGTGACGCTGACAGTGAACGTCTCGCCCTCGACGTACTTGCCAGCGGGCTTGGTCAACGGCTCCATCACCAGATCCGGCACCGCGGCGGCGGCAGCCTTTGGCGAAGCAGGCACTGGCGTGTCGCCCGGCTGGGCTTTCGGTGCCTCCGGCTCAGGCGGAACCGACGAGGACGTCGTTGTTTCCGGCGGCGTTTCCGACGGTGTGGCCGTGGGATCGGCGAAAGCCGGTGCCGTACCGAGAATGAGCAACCCAGCGGCAGCCCCAGTGATCATCACTGTGGCCCCGGTTCTGAGTCGACGCGTGTACAAGGGACACCCCCGTGGTCAGGGTCACCCCCAGGGCGCTCAACGCCCCCCGACGTCGCGTGCGAACCAACCTGAGTGTGACACCTTGGTGAAAAATGCGTGCCAAGCTGCTGACCTGAAACCTATCGGGCCGCGCGACACCGTGCACACCCCTTGCGCCGAAAATGTTACCCAGAGCTATTTCAGCAACACCGGAAGCGAGTCGACGCCGTAAACGATGGAGACCTTCCGGAACTCCAGTTCGTCGGCGGACTTGGCCAGCCGCATCTTCGGGAATCGGCGCACCAGCGCGGGATACGCCGCCCGCAGCTCCATCCTCGCCAACTCCGCGCCAATGCAGCGGTGCACGCCGTAGCCGAAGGCGAGGTGTGAAGTCGGGTCCCGGTGCGGATTCACTGTCTCCAAACCGGTCCCGAGGACCTCGTCCCGGTTCGCGCCGCTCAGCGAAGCGATGACGACGTCACCCTTGCCGATGGTCACACCGGCGATTTCGATGTCCTCACGGGCGAATCGCGGGAACGCGACCTGCACGACCGTCAGGTAGCGCAGGATCTCCTCGACGAATTTATTGATCGCGTCGTCGTTGTCGTGGATGAGCTTGAAGGTTTCCTCGTCCTGCAACAACACCAGCGCGCCGAGCGCCAGCATGCTCGCGGTGGTCTCGAAACCGCCGGTCAGCACGCCGTCGGCGAGCCCGGCCAGTTCGAGGTCGTCGATCTCGTCGCCGTGCTCCTTGATGATCATGCCGAGCAGCCCGTCACCGGGGTTCTCGCGTTGCTGCTTGACCACGCCGAGCAGGTAGTCGAGCGACTCGGAGATCGCGCCCAGTGACGCGTCCGCCCCGCTGAACAGGTCGAACCGGGTCATCGCCAGGCGCTGGAAGTCCTCGCGGTCGTCGTACGGCACGCCCAGCAGCTCGCAGATCACCAGCGACGGGATGGGCAGCGCGAACTCGGCGACCAGGTCGACCGGGCCCGCGGCCTCGTCCATCGAGTCGAGGCACTGCTCGATGATCGCCTTGATCCCTGGCGTGAGCCTGGCAAGGCGGCGCATGGTGAATTCCGGCGTGAGCAGCTTGCGCAACCGGGTGTGCACGGGCGGGTCGGCGAACCCGAGCCCGCCGGGGCTCTGCTGAACACTGGTCGCACCGGTGCCCGTCAAGTGAGCGAAGTCATTGCTGAATGCCTTCGTGTTGCTCAGCACGGCCTTTGCTTCTTCGTAACCGCTGACCAACCACAAGTTCAGCCCGAAAGGCATGGGCAGCTTGCCGATCGGTGTGTCCTGGCGCATTTGCCCGAGATCGGGCACCGGATCGAGGCCGTTGCGCTTCAACGGCATCAACGCGGGCTCAGGAATGGGCATCTTGCCGAGGTCGAACCCCTTTTTCCGGGCACGGCTCAGGTAGATGCGTGCGAACCACGTCATGACGCGCGAGCGGAGACTCCCCACAGCATTGAGGCTAGGACAACCTTGCTGAGAAGCGGGAGCCGGGTGACCTGGTTAATCTCAAGTTGTGAACGAACGCGAAATCCTCAGCCAGATCCGGACCCTGGTTGATCAAGAACACGATCTGCGCAACCGCAGCGTGGCAGGCGAGATCGACTCAGCCGAGGAGCAGGCGAAGCTGAAGTCGCTTGAGGAATCGCTTGACCAGTGCTGGGACCTGCTACGCCAGCGCCGCGCCCGGCGGGGCGCCGGGGAGAACCCGGATGACGCCCAGGCCCGCCCGGCCCAGCAAGTCGAGGGTTACCTGCAGTGAGAAAAAGCCTCGTGCGTGGTCACGCACGAGGCTTCCGCCGCTTTTACTCGCCGGCGCGAGCTCGCAGCGCCGCGTCCTTGGCGCGCGCCTCCTCGGTGAAGCTGTCACCGAAGTCGTCGGCCTCGAAGACCTGCCTGATCTCGATCTCGCCGTGCCCGCCGTCGGGGTTGGGCACCTGCTTGACCCACTCGATGGCTTCCTCCAGCGAACCGACCTCCCAGATCCAGTAACCCGCGATCAGTTCCTTGGCCTCGGCGAACGGGCCGTCGATGACGGAGGTCTTCTTGCCGTCGAACTTCACCCGCGCGCCCTTCGCGCTCGGGTGCAGGCCGTCGCCGCCGATCATGATCCCCGCGTTGACGAGTTTCTCGTTGAAGTCGGTCATCTCGGTGAGCGCCGCCTCGCTCGGCATGACGCCGTTCTCCATGTCCTCTGTCGCTCTGATCAGGATCATGAACTTCATCAGCTTGTCGCTCCCACCAGTAAAATGTTGACCAGGCGTAAACTGTGTCCACTGGACGCTGCGTATGCTAGACACAGTTTCAGGGTGTCGACAACCCCACAAAACGGACGAGGAAAGCGGGTGGCGTGGAGAACGTCTTCGGTGACCAGACCGGCGTCGTCGAGTTGTTGTGGGGCCTGAAGGAGCCACCCAGCCGTGGCCCGAAGCCCGCACTGAGCGTCGAACGCATCGCGCGGGTGGCGATGGGTATCGCGGACAGCGAGGGCATGGCGGCGGTCTCGATGCAGCGCGTGGCCGGCGAGCTCGAATTCACCAAGATGGCCCTCTACCGTTACGTCTCTGGCAAGTCCGACCTGCTCGCGGTGATGATCGAACTGGCCGTCGGTGACCCGCCCGACCTGCAGGAGGTGCCAGGCGGCTGGCGCGGCAAGCTCGAGGAGTTCGTGCGGCAGCTCGCAGTTGTCTGGCAGCAGCACCCATGGCTGCCGTGGGCCACGCTCGGCGACCGTCCAATGGGGCCACGCGAGCTCGGCTGGATCGAGGCGGCGGTGAGCGCGGTGGCCGACACCGGCCTGACCGGCGCCGAACAACTCGACGCAGTGTTCATCCTCTTCGGCCTGATCCGCAACACGCAGTCGATGTCCACAGCGGGCACACAACCGTGGGACTCGGGCAAGAAGGTCACGCCGCTGATGCAGGAACTGCTGTACCGCTACGGCGATCGCTTCCCCGCCTTGACCGCCGCGACTTCCGGGGCGAACGGCGCGTCACGGGACAACGGCCGTGAATTCGGTGTGCGCCGTTACCTCGACGGCCTGGAGGCTCTGATCGAGGAGCGCGCGGCTCGCCGTAGGCCCGCTTAGACGGAGATCTCCACGCCTGGCTCGGCCACCAGGATGTCGACGCCGTACTGCTTGGCGGCGATGTGGAGGCTCTCGATCGGATCGTCGACTTCCACGTACGCGGGTTGCCCTTCGATGCCGTAGTGGATCGGAATCACGTGCCGCGCATCGAGAATCATCCCGGCCACGACGGCCTGCTCCGGCGTGAGCACCGCGGGCAACGGGCTCGCGGGCTGCAGGTGCGGGAAGTTCACGGTGGCACCGTTGATGGGCAGGAACGCGGCGTCCAGCGGACCACAGCGATCGGCGATCTCCCACCAGTACCCATGGAAAACCGTGTCACCGCCGTGGAAAACCCGCCTTCCCCCGGCAGCGACCACCCAATTCACCTGCGGGTCGCCGAGTCCGTCCACCGAAGGCACGGCTGTGATGCCGAACGGTCCGACCGTCACGGTTTCCCAGTCCTGGACGATCCGGACAGTGAGCGAACGCGCGGCAAAGCACATCTCCGCCTGCACAGTCCACGCGGTGTTCGTCTCCTTGGGACGTAAGACGACTCCGCCCTCGGCAAGGACTTGCTCGATCGCGGCAGGGTCCGCGTGATCGCTGTGCAGGTGCGTGCACAACGCCGCCATCGCACCCGGCCGGGCAGGGAGGAGCGCGCCTTCCGGCAACACCGACGACAGGGGTTTGGCCTCGGCGACCAGGTCGATGACCACGGTCTGCCCATCCGATTCGATCTCCAGTCCAGCCCAGCCGAGCCTGCGTACACGCATGATCCCCTCCATTTAGCGACCGATCGTTCGGACTCTATAGCACGTTATAGCGACCTGTCGATCGCTAAAGTAGAGTCGTCGGCATGTCGCCTCGCCGCTCGGCCGCCGAAGCCCGCCACACCAAGGACTCGATCCTGACCACCGCGTTGGACATCGCGTCGCTCGACGGCCTCGAGGGTGTGACCATCGGCAGGCTCGCCACCGAGCTGGCGATGAGCAAATCCGGGGTGCTCAACCACTTCAGCACCAAGCAGACGCTTCAGCTGGCCGCTGTGCACCGGGTGATCGCCGACTTCCAGGAACGGGTGATCCAGCCCGCGATGCGCCTGCCGGAAGGCGTGCAGCGGCTGCTTGCCTTATGCGACAACTGGTTCGACTACCTCGCCGACACCGGACTGCCCGGCGGCTGCCTGCTCACGGCCGCGGCGGCGGAATTCGACGGCCGCGAAGGAGAAGTACACGACGCCGTCCTGAAATCGTGGCGCAGCTGGCGGTCCTTCTTGCGCGCGGAACTGCTCCGCGCGCGGCTGGACATCGACGTGGACCAAGCCGTGTTCGAGATCGTCGCTTTCGGACCGGGCCTGAACCAGGCGTTGCAACTGCACGGCGACCATGCGGCAATCAGGCACGCCAAGCGCGCGGTCCGCAGGACGCTAGGGCAGCCGGATACCGTGTAGCCCTTGATATCCCGAGCTGACCGGCGGCTGCCAGTCCTTGGTGAGCCCGGGATCGGGCCGGTACACCTCGACGGCGATCGGACGGCAGACCTCCAGCGGATCACGCGCATCCGGTCCCCACAAGGGAATCGACAGATCACCGGCCGGGCACGTGGACAACGCGCACAACAGGTCCTGCTCGGCGAAGAACTCGAAGAAGTCGCCGGGTTTGGCCGGGGACGCCTTCATGAAGTACTTGTCCTCGTCGTTCAACCCGGTGCACTGGAAGACATTCAGCACGTCGTGCACGTCGAACTCGGTCAGCCCGTACGGCAGGACCGCGCGCACGAGGTTGGAATGACAGTGGAAGTCGAAGTCCTCGTCGGTCAGGATCCGGTTGACGTACGGATCACAGCGTGACCCGAGCAAGTCGTGCACCCGGCCGCCTTCTTCGTCCACACCATAGGACTCGAGCGTGTCCTTGGTGATCGTCAGCAACGGCCGCAAATAGGGCAATGTCGACCAAAGCCGGTCGTACGTGGTCACATGAGCGCGTTGCAGCTGGCGCGTTCGCGCCGCCCACAGCCGTTCACGCGGGTTGTGCCTGTTCCAGACGTTGAGATCGCCGACTTGCGGCCCGGCAGGTGTGGTGATCAACCGGCACAGCATGCCCGCGGGCACCTCCCACGCGCGGCCCGAGCGGATCGGGACCACGAACTCGTCGACCAGTTCGCGCGCTCCCGTCGCGAGCCGGTCGTAGAAGGCACGGTCGACGTCGATGACACTGCCCGGCTTGGGCTGGTACGCGGCCGGCGGAAAACCCATCTGCGCTCCATCGTCGAGGGACTACCCTCACGCAGGATGCCTGTACTCGACCGGATCATCCAACGGATCACCGCGCCAGGGATCACCCGTGTCGCCATCGACGGACCCGACGCGGCCGGCAAGACAACCATGGCTTCCGAACTCGCCGCACGCCTCGACCGGAACGTAGTCAGGGTGAGTGTGGACGATTTCCACAACCCGCCGGAGATCCGGAGGCGGCAGGGATCGTTGTCGCCCAAGGGCTACTACGAGGACACGTTCGACTATGACGCCTTTCGTGCACACCTGCTCGAGCCACGCAGTCCGGGCACTGTGCTGATCGTCGACGGAGTGTTCCTGCTCCGGCCGGAACTGCGGTCGTACTGGGATTTGAGCATCTACCTGGATGTGCGCCCGGAGGAGACCTTGCGCCGCGCGCTGATCCGTGACGGAGGCCTTTTCGGCGATGCCGTGCGAGAACGCTACACATTGCGGTATCTGCCCGGGCAAGCGCACTATCGGGCACTGGCCGACCCGCTCAGCCACGCGGACATCGTCATCGACAACAACGATCCCGAATCGCCAAAACTGGTTGCCTCGCGTTGATAGCCTTGACGTAACTTCAAATTCTCAAGTATGACAAGGTTTTTCATTGACGAAGCTCAACCAGATCGTCGCAGTCGAAAAGGGCATCAAGACCCGCTCCTTCCAGGAACTGACCGACGCGCACCACGCACTGCAGAAGTCCGGCCTGCTTTCCGGTATTTCCCGTACCTACCGCCCGAAGGACGAGGAAGGCGAGCAGCTGCCGGCGGAATCCACCAAGGTCCAGGTGAAGGCCGAGGAGACGCTGCGCAAGACCGGCGAGATCCTCACCCGGCTCTTCGACGTGACCGCGACCAAGGACTGGGCGAACCGCACGGCGAAGGCGGACGTGAAGATCGACGGCGAGACGCTGCTCGCCGACGTCCCGGTCAGCTACCTGCTGTTCCTGGAGAAGCAGCTGGTCGACCTGCTGACGTTCGTGCGCAAGCTGCCGAGGTTGGACGCAGCCGAGTCCTGGGAGTACGACGCGTCGGCCGACTGCTGGGCAACCGAGCCGGTGCAGACGGTGCGCACCAAGAAGATCCCGCGCAACCACGTGAAGGCGGAGGCGACCGAGAAGCACCCGGCGCAGGTCGAGGTGTACTACGAGGACGTGACCGTCGGCTACTGGAAGACCGTGAAGTTCTCCGGTGCGATGCCGGCGAAACGCATCAACGAACTGGTCGAGCGAGTGGAAAAATTGCAGCAGGCGGTGAAGTTCGCCCGCGAAGAGGCCAACGGTGCGGAGATCACGCAGCAGAAGACCGGCGAGAAGGTCTTCGGATATCTGTTCGCCTGAGCCGCGGGTGATCAGCTAGAGTCGGTGCCGCGCCAGGAGCGCAAGCTGAGACTGAAAAATCAGTTTGACCAGAGTGCTCACCAGTGGAGGTTCGAATCCTCCTCCGCCCACCACATGGGCGGGTAGCCCAACAGGCAGAGGCAACGGGTGCTCGCCAAGAATTTCAAACTATCGCTCCAGTTTCAGTATTCTGCCGTCGATCGCCAGATCGACCAGGAACGGACGAGTGCACCTGAGTTGCTGGTTCAACTCCAGCCTGGCCCGCCATCATGGGCCAGTGGTCCAATCGTAGGACGCGGGGCTTTCAGACGTGATCCGCTCCTTTCAAACGTGCTGGCGGCACCAAGTGGCGGCGCACAGAGGGCCGGGGGAGGGCAATTCCCCCGGCTCTCCCGAAATCACAGCCCGAAGATCAAGCCGCGCAGCTCGGCGATCCTCGCCGGTGACGCGACCATGTCGAGCGTGTCGAACGACAGCGTCCATTCCCCGTTGCGCTTCAACCGTTCCACGATCCCGAACGACACGGTCCGCGGATACTCGCCGCCGATCTCAGCCGTCCCAGCCCACTCCAGATACGAGGTCCCGTCCTGCTGGACTTCATGTCCCGCCCGAAGGTCAAAGTCGACTGCCTCGAAGAGCCGCTCAAGGTAAGCGATCGCGCCCCTTATGGAAAGCGGCGTGGTCAGACCAGGCCCACGCAAACTCGTCCCGGCGACGAGAGCGGCCGGCTGCTCGGCGTTCCACGCCCATTCCCTCAGCCCAGTGCGTTTTTCGGTGATATCGGCGGATTCGAGCCCAGCGAACAAGTTCGGCAACTCCGGCGCGACGGGCCGGAACAGCTCAGTCTGGTCCCAGAACCGGCGCCCCTGCCGGACTTTCGAGCCGTCAAGGACAAGCCGGTGCATCGTGGTGAAACTGACGGTCTTGCCACGAACCGTGCCCGTGTTGCGCGCCTCGATGAATGCAATCTTCCCATCACGGCTCGCCGTCACGGTGAACGGATCGAACCGGAAATCAGGGATCACCTTCAGCACAGCCTCTATCTGCGCCCGGATCCGCGGCCGCTCGATCGGCGCGGCAAGCCCGCTGTCCATCAACGTCGCATCTGAGGTGAACAGGTCCATGTACGCCTCGACCGTGGGCGCCGCACCCCATTTCTCGTACGCGCGCATAAATTCCCGGACGTTTCCGGGCAACGCGCCTCCGGCCGCGGATCCAGCCGGTACCAACACCGAAGCCATCACCGCGACCGCCAGGAACACCAAACGTCTTGTCATGCCCGCAGAATGTCGATCATGACACTCCACGTCCATTACACGGGAGGTAACAGTCCTGTGTGGACCACTCCGGTAGTGGCTCCCGGGACTCAAGCCACAGCTTCGGTATCTGCGCACGGGTCGCTACGATCCCGCCGACGATCGCGGCGGTGGTGTCGACGTCTCCCCCGGCCTCGATGCAGCTGGTGATCGCTTGCGGGTAGTCGTCGAGGTACGTAGCGGCGACCCACAACGTGAACGGCACGGTGTCCTGCGCGGTCACCCGAGACCCGTTGCCCAGTTCATACGCGCCTGCTCGACCACTTTGTCCAGATCGTCGGCGAAGTACGCCCCCAACGGCGCGCCCCGCATCGCGCCGCCGTTGCCACACGATCCGGCACCGTTGAAGGCGGCGCCGGCGGCATCCCGCCACGGAACACCTTTCCGAATCTTGTGCAGGATTGTGAACGCCCCTGCGCCGTAACCCCGATAGGGCTCGCAGCGGTCGGCGAACGCCGCCGCGAGCCGATCTTGGTTCACCGCACCGTGATCACGCAGCTCGGTGATCAGATTGCAGGCCATTTCGGTGTCGTCGGTCCACTCCCACGCGCCTGCGGGCGGGGTTCCCGCGATCAAAGCGGGCAGCGAACGACCGACCATGAAGAACTGGGCGCCAAGGGCGTCCCCGACAGATAAACCATCCAACGATCGATAAGCCGATTCCAGTGACATCACTGGAAATTCTAACCTCGACAAGGCTTCCCGGGTCGGGTGCGACGATTCGCAGATCAAGGTTCACGGCGGTCACGCTAATCTCGGGTCATGGTTTTGTCGCGGCATATCCACCTGGCCAAGGGTGACATCACCGAGCAGGACACCGACGTCGTCGTGAACGCCGCGAACTCGTCCCTGCTCGGCGGAGGCGGTGTCGACGGCGCGATCCACCGCAAGGGCGGCCCGCAGATCCTGGCCGAATGCCGGTCCCTGCGCGCGAGCAAATACGGCCGTGGCCTGCCCACGGGCCAAGCCGTAGCGACCACAGCGGGCCGTTTGCCTGCCAAGTGGGTCGTGCACACCGTCGGCCCGGTGTGGTCCGACCAGGAAGATCGGTCCGAGCTACTGGCCGATTGTCACCGCAACTCGCTGGAAGTGGCCGTCTCGCTCGGCGCCAAAACGGTGGCCTTCCCGGCGATCTCTACCGGCATCTTCCGGTGGCCGTTGAAGTCCGCCGCGGATATCGCTCTGCGGACCGTTCTGGCCACGGATGCGCCAGGCATCGAGGCCGTCCGGTTCGTGCTGTTCGACGAGGCTGCCTTCGCCGCGTTCAACGACGTGCTGACCACGCTGCGCTCCGAGTGATGAACTCCTTGAACCACGCGGAGGATCTGCCCGTCGCGACTGCCCATAGTGGACTGTCGTCGGCGCGGGTGAACTGAGTGACGCCGTCCCGGCGGCCGAGGCTGATGTTCTGCCAGACGTAACGGATCCTGGCGGGCTTGGTTGTCCGCCCCGCGATCACCTTGCCGACGTACTTCCCCATCGGCAGGCCAGTCTGGCACGACATCCGCCTGCCGGTCGCGGCATCGCCGATGGCGTACACATCTGGGTGCGACACCGAGCGTAACCAGTCGTCGACGACGATCCGGCCGGTGTCGTCCACCGCCAGGCCGGCTTCCCGCGCGAGGTCCGGCACCCGGAACCCGGCCGTCCACACCACCGTGCCGAGCAGTCTGTGTCCCGTGTCCAGCGTGACCATGTCCGGGCAAACCTTCACGACACGCCCGTTGTGCACCTCGATGTCCATCCGCGCCAGGACCTTCGCGAGGTGCTTTTGGGCGCGGGCGGACAACCAGCCGCCGACAGGACCATCGGCGACGAGGTTCACCCGCAGTCTCGGGTACATCTCCGCGAGCTCGGTCGCGGTCTCGATACCGGTCAGCCCGGCGCCCACCACCACGACCTCCGACGGGGTCTGAGCCCGCAGTTTCGTGGCCGACTCCAGATCGGCGACCGTGAAGGCGTGCTCTCGAACGCCCGGCACGGAGTCCACGTCGGCGCTGCTGCCCAACGCGTACACGAGCGTGTCGTACGGGATCTCCTGCGACCCGACGTGCACGACCTTGTTCTCCAGATCGATGCCGTCGACCGTGCCCACGACCAGGCCTTCGCCGGGCAAAGGCCAGTGCTTGACGTCCTGACCTGCGGCAACTTGGTGCAGCCTGACCCGTTCGACGAAGTGGTCGACCCGGTTGACCACGGTCAGGTGCACGTTGGCGCCGCGCAGCACCCCAGCGGCGCTCAGGCCCGCGTATCCGGCGCCCAGGATCACAACGCGAGGAGTCATGTCCTTCTGACTACGCAGGACGCCGATTTGTGACAGCCCACACCTTGTCCGGATTGATGATCAACCTCAGCGCGGTGACCCGCTCGCCATCCAGTTCTGGCACGAACACTGCCGTCACCCACTTCCACCGCAGGACCCAGGCAGGCTGGCCGTTGACCTCCACGATTTCGGCGCTGACCTCCTTGAGCTCAGGACGCCGCTGGAAACCCAGCAGATAACGCAAGACCTTGGCCTTGCCGACGATCGGCCGCCGCGCGGCGGTGATCTTCCCGCCGCCATCGGCCCAAGACACGACATCCTCGGCGAGAAGTCGCTCAAGCCCAGCGACATCACCCTGCATGGTCGCGGCGAGGAACCGCCGCACAATCGCCTCATGCTGAGCCCGATCGGCGGGAAAACGCCGACGCGCCTCCGTCACATGTCTGCGAGCCCGGCTGTAGAGCTGCCGCGCATGCGCCTCGTCGATCTCGAGAATCTCAGCGATCTCCCGATGCTGATGCCCAAACGCCTCCCGCAACACGAACACAGCCCGCTCCGGTGGCGTCAACCGCTCCAAAACCACCAGCATCCCAAGCGAAACAAGCTCACGCTGCTCGACCGTCTCCAATGGACCCAACGCCCCACCGGCAGTCGGCACCGGCTCAGGCAACCACGGCCCCACGTACTGTTCCCGCCGCACCCGCGCGGACGAAAGCCGCGTTAGGCACAGGTTCGTGACCACCTTGGTCAGCCACGCCGATGGCGTCTCGATCTTGGCGTGATCCGCCCCGTGCCACCTGAGGAACGCGTCCTGCACCACGTCTTCGGCTTCAGCGGCCGACCCGAGCATCCGATACGCGATACCGAACATCCGGGCCCGCTGCCCCTCGAACAGCTCCACCCCAGTCATGCCGGCCACGGTAATCCCGCCGCTAAGGTGGCGCATGCGATCACTGCTCACAGCCATAGCCGAACACCCCGAGGCCGCGGAATTCCTACGCTGGCCGTGCGATTTCGAACTCGACCGAAGCGACCACGTCGAAGAGGTCCACCTGGCATCGGGTGCGAAGCTGGAAGGCTTCGCGGGTGACGGCTCCGGAGGCACGTTCTTCTTCTGCGGCGAAGGCGGCGAAGAACGCCCGGTGTTATACGCGGACTCCGAAGGCAGCGCGGGCCTGGTCGACATCGGCCTGCAAGAGCTCCTCCACCTTGTCCTGGTCGTGCCGTGGTGGCGCGATTGCCCTGGCTTCACCGCGGAGGAAAGCGCCGAGGCGGCAGCCGAGTACCTGGACGACGAGCCCGACTTGCCCGCCCACCGCGACCGGATCGCCGCGGCTCTCGGCCTCACCCTGCCCACCGAGGCAGAGGTGCTGGCCCGCCTTCGCGACGTCGCAACCGCCCCGAACAAGGACTTCGTGCTGATCTTCACCCCGGAGAACAACCCGTACGAACCACTGTTCGCATGAAAGAAGCCCCGACCAGCGGTCGGGGCTTCTTCCACTCAGTCAACCGGTCAGCTGCAGCCGGAGGTGGAGCCGCAGCCCTCGCAGACGTAGCACGAACCAGCAGGACGCATCTTGGTCCCGCAGGTCATGCACAGCGGGGCGTCGGCAACCGTGCCGAGCTGGAGCTCAAGCAGCTCGGTCGAGCTGTGCGCCGCCTTCTCGACCTCCTTCTTCGGGGCCGGAGCCGAAGCCGTCGAAGACTCCACAGTGGACCGCATGCCCTCGATGTCCACATCGGACGAACCGTAGTCGTTGGAGACCTGGGCCGACCGCTCGTCCGCCGTGTAGATGCCCAGCTGTGCCCGCTTTTCGAATGGCAGGTAGTCCAGGGCCAGCCTGCGGAACAGGTAGTCCAGGACGCTCGTCGCGATCCGCACGTCCGGGTCGTCGGTCATGCCCGCCGGCTCGAAGCGCAGGTTCTGGAACTTCGAGACGTAGAACTCCAACGGGATCCCGTACTGCAGACCGACCGAGATGGACATCGAGAACGCGTCCATCACACCGGCCAGCGTCGAACCCTGCTTGCCCAGTTTGACGAAGATCTCGCCGAGGCCGTCGTCGGGGTACGACCCCGCGTGCAGGTAGCCCTCGGCTCCACCGACCGTGAAGGACACAGTCTGCGACGGGCGCTTCTTCGGCAGGCGCTTGCGGACCGGCCGGTATTCGACGACCGTCTCCTTCTCCGCGCCCTTGTCCGCGCGGGCCGACTTGCCCGCCGACAGCGGCTGGCCGACCTTGCAGTTGTCGCGGTAGATCGCCAGCGCCTTCAGGCCCAGCTTCCAGCCCTGGAAGTAGATCTCCTCGACGTCCTCGATCGTCGCCGCTTCCGGCATGTTGACCGTCTTGGAGATCGCACCCGAGATGAACGGCTGCACCGCGGCCATCATCCGGACGTGACCCATCGGTGCGATCGAGCGCTCGCCCATCGCGCAGTCGAACACCTCGTAGTGCTCGCGGCGCAGGCCGGGCGCGTCGACGACGTGGCCGTGCTCGGAGACGTACTCGACGATCGCTTCGATCTGCTCGTCCTGGTAGCCCAGTGCCTTCAGCGCACGCGGCACGGTCTGGTTGACGATCTGCATCGAGCCGCCGCCGACCAGCTTCTTGAACTTGACCAGCGCCAGGTCCGGCTCGATACCGGTGGTGTCGCAGTCCATCATCAGGCCGATGGTGCCGGTCGGGGCGAGCACCGACGCCTGGGCGTTGCGCCACCCGTCGCGGACACCGATCTCCAGGCCGCGACGCCATTCCTCGCCCGCGATGCGCTGGATCGCGGTGTCGTCCGAGGCTAGGGTGCGGATGAGGTCGTTGGCCGCAGCGTGCTTACGGATCACGCGGATGTGCGGCTCGGCGTTACGGGCGTAGCCGTCGTACGGGCCGACGACACCGGCGAGCTCGGCGGAGCGGCGGTACGCGACGGCGTTCATCAGCGAGGTGATCGACGCGGCGAGCGCGCGGCCACCCTCGGAGTCGTACGCGTGCGCGGTCGCCATCAGCAGCGCGCCGAGGTTGGCGTAACCGATGCCCAGCTGGCGGAACTTGCGGGTGGTGTCCGCGATCGGCTCGGTCGGGAAGTCCGCGAAGCAGATCGAGATGTCCATCGCGGTGATCACGAACTCGACCGCCTTGACGAAGGTCTGCGCGTCGAACGTGCCGTCCTCACGCAGGAACTTCATCAGGTTCAGCGACGCGAGGTTGCAGCTGGAGTTGTCCAGGTGCATGTACTCGCTGCACGGGTTCGACGCGGTGATCCGGCCCGACTCCGGGCAGGTGTGCCAGTCGTTGATCGTGCTGTCGTACTGGATGCCCGGGTCGGCGCACTCCCACGCGGCCTTGGCCAGCTTGCGGAACAGGTCCTTGGCGTCGACCTCGTCGATCACCTCGCCGGTCTGGCGGGCGCGCAGGCCGAACTTGCCGTTGTTCTCCACCGCGTGCATGAACTCGTCGGACACGCGGATCGAGTTGTTGGCGTTCTGGTACTGGACCGAGGTGATGTCCTTGCCACCGAGGTCCATGTCGAAGCCGGCGTCACGCAGGACGCGGATCTTGGCTTCTTCCTTGGCCTTGGTCTCGATGAACTCCTCGACGTCCGGGTGGTCCACGTCGAGTACGACCATCTTGGCCGCACGGCGGGTCGCGCCACCGGACTTGATCGTCCCGGCGGACGCGTCGGCGCCACGCATGAACGAGACCGGGCCGGACGCGGTGCCGCCGGAGGACAGCAGCTCCTTGGACGAACGGATCCGGGAGAGGTTCAGACCCGCGCCAGAGCCGCCCTTGAAGATCAGGCCCTCTTCCTTGTACCAGTTGAGGATCGACTCCATGGTGTCGTCGACCGCGAGGATGAAGCAGGCGCTGACCTGCTGCGGCGACGCGGTGCCGACGTTGAACCAGACCGGCGAGTTGAAGCTGAACACCTGGTGCAACAGCATGTAGGTGAGCTCGTGCTCGAAGATCTCGGCGTCCTTGGCCGTGGCGAAGTACTTGTGCTCCACACCGGCGGCCACGTACTTCTTCACCACGCGGTCGATCAGCTGGCGCAGGCTGCTCTCGCGGACCGACGAGCCGACCGCGCCGCGGAAGTACTTGCTGGTGACGATGTTGACCGCGTTGACCGACCAGAAGTCGGGGAACTCGACGCCGCGCTGCTCGAAGTTCACCGATCCGTCACGCCAGTTGGTCATCACCACGTCGCGGTGTTCCCACGTCACCGCGTCGTACGGGTGCACTCCCTCGGTCGTGTAGACCCGCTGCATCCGCAGGCCTTTGACCTGCTGATCTCCCCCAGCGGGCACACCCACCGTCTCCGTCATGACCAGTCCCTCTCCCTCATCACTAGCGATAACTGGCGCGGCCACGGCCGGGGTCCCCGTCCGATCCGGTTGCACCGAATTCTTTGTGTTGCGTGCGCGCGTCCTGCGGCTCACTTGTCCGCCTCCGCCCGCTCGGCGATCGCCTGCTTCAGATCCGCGATCTCCTTCTCGAAGTCCTCAACCGACGTGAACGACCGGTACACGCTGGCAAATCTCAGGTACGCGACCTCGTCGAGCTCGCGCAGCGGGCCGAGGATGGCAAGCCCCACCTCGTGGCTCGGGATCTCGGCGGCACCGCTCGAGCGGATCGTCTCCTCGACCTTGTGGGCCAGCTGCTGCAGCGCGTCCTCGTCGACCGGCCGCCCCTGGCATGCCCGCTGCACGCCGCGCACGACCTTGTCCCGGCTGAACGGTTCGGTCACGCCGGACCGTTTGACCACCGCGAGCACGGCCTCCTCGACTGTGGTGAACCGGCGGCCGCAGCTCGAGCATGACCGCCTGCGCCGGATCACTTGACCCTCGTCGACCTCACGGGAGTCGACGACCCGAGAGTCGGAGTGCCGGCAGAACGGACACCTCATCGCTGGCACCTCTCACTCTCGAGAACAACACTGACAGTCATCCGGCAACACCCGTGCGTCACCGCAACAGCCTGGTTGGTGATCGACTTGTGGATGGAACGTGGACAACCTGCCCGGCCCCAGCCCCAACCTGTGGACTACTTACAGCGGTGTAACTACTAGATGTTGGGGTGACAGTATGCCCGAGGCCTACGACATGCAACTCGACACCCCGATCAAATTCGGCCGTCTCGCCCAGTCGTGAACGCGCAGTGGCGAACGCCACACGCGGTGTCGATCCAGACCGAACCACAGACCGCAATCAGCCGTTCGAGCGAACGCCAAGAGGGCTACTGCCCACGGCCCGCACATGCTAGGTGCCCCGCGCTCGGCGAGCGCGGGGCACCTGGAGGGCTCAGCCGTCAGGGCTGGGCGGGGTAAGTTGACCGGTTCACGTGGCCGGGCTGAACGGCTGAGCGGACAGCATGGTCTGGGTCCAGCCGCCTGGGTCGACCGGATCGCTGGAGTGGCCGACCAGATCCGAACCGTTCAGGTCATACGGGTTCTGATCGAGGTACCAGTACATCCCGCCTTCCCGGGTCTGCCCGTAGTACAGGCTGCCGCCCGGTGACACGATCTGGTCGATCCCGGCCCACTTCTCGCCGAGCGTCGCACCGGTCCACGTGTTGTTCGCGTTGATCCGGTACGACCGCAGCACGCCGGTCGTGCTGACACCCAGCAGCCAGTCGTCGCCCGTCGCGGTCAGCGTCCGCATCGTGAAGCCGCTGTCGATCACGGCCCGCTGTCCGATATGGACAGAACTGGGCTTGGGTCGTGAGACCACATAGGACATCAACGTGCTGCCCGCGATGCCGTACAAGTGGCCATAACCGTCGTAGGTGAGCATGTCGTGGGTCCACCCACCGTTGATCACCACCGGCGGGTTGAAGTGCAACGAGTTGTTGTTGGTCACGATGTCCACCCGGTGCAGCACACCGGACGTCGAGGTGACCAGGACGGTGTTGAAGTTCAACGTGGCCATCGCCTTGGGCGTGAACCCGAGCTTGTCGGTGGAGACCAGCGTCTTGGTCCGGTTGCCGTTGGCCGAGTTGATCGTGGAGTACGTCATGCGGCCGTCGGCCAGCGTGCCGTAGATCGAGACTGTCTTCGGGATCGGTGCACTGGTGAGCTCGGCGACGATCCGCTGCGCGTCGGCGACCTCGTGCTGGTAGCGGTCAGGGTGAGCCGAGCGCTGCGTGTCCTGGCACACCTCGCCGATCGGCTTGGTACGCCAACTGTCGTCGGGGTGTACGCGCTGCATCTCGTCAAGGAACGCGTTGGTGGACCACACCGGGTTGAGCCGCTGTGCCCTCGTGCCGTAGTGCGCCCGCTGCTGGAACAGGCCGAGGCTGTCGTGGTCGAGCTCCTCGTTGATGTTCTCCAGCAGCGACTCGACGATGGTCGTGGTGATCGCGATGACCTCGGCGCGTTGGCCAAGACCGTTGTCGCGAACCGTGTCGAGCACGATCCTCGCGCAGGACACCCGATATCCGGTCATCGCGTTCTTGAGTTTGCCCGTCAGGACGTTGTTGAGCCTGGCGGCCGCGGCGTTGTCAGCCGCCGTCGGACCACCCGCCACGCAGGGATCGTGTGGGTACATGATCTGCGGGGACATGTCCCCGACAGGCATCGCGTTGGCCGTCGTCGCACCGAGGGCGAAGATCGTGGCCGCGGCCAACAGTGTCTTCTTGAGATTCATGGTCAGTTCCCCGATCAGGCGCCTGGCGGCGAGACATAGCCGGAGATGAGGTAGTTGCCCGCGCCGGAGCGATAGGTGTCCGGGTCGATCGTCTTGCGGGTGACCTTGTCGTTGACGTTGCCGCCGACCACGGTCAGCGTGCCGTCGGGACGCACGGCGGTGACGACGTCGACGTGCCCGCCCCCGCCGCCGTCCGGCGGGCCGTAGATGACCCAGTCACCGATCTTCGGGCTGCCCTTGCCCGCGCCGGAGCGGTACTTGAACAGGCCGCGGTCCACGCCCCATTCGCCGAGGCCACGAGCCATGAAGGTGCTACGGGGCACGCCTTGCACACCGGCGGTCTGCCACACCCAGGTCGCGAACATCGCGCACCAGTGGAGGTCACCGCGATCGCACTTCTCGTGGTACTTGTCGCAGGAGTGCTCGGCCTGGCCGATCTCGTTGGTGGCCACAGTGCCGATCCTCGAGCGCAGCGTGTTCGTCGGCGTGACGGCCTTGCACGTCGTCGGGTCGGCCGAAAGCAGGTACTGCGTCCAGCCACGCGAGGCGACCGGGTCGCTCAGGTGGTAGGTGATGTCCGCGCCGGAACCGTCGGCGGGGTTTCTGTCCTCGTACCAGTACATCGCGCCGTCGGGGTTCTTGCCGTAGTACAGGCCACCGCCCGGCGAGACGAAGTTCTCGAAACTCGACCAGCCGGCATCGTCCAATTGGGAGCGCTTGTAACCACCGTTGGCGTCGATGGCATAGCTGATCAGCTGCCCGCCCGCGGTCGCGATGAGCCGGTCGTCGCCCGCGGCGGCAAGCGTCTTGAGAGTGAAACCACCGTTGCCGATCTCGCGGCGCTGGCCAATGTGCGGCTCACTCGGCTTGGGCTGCGAAACCAAGTACTGCAACAAGGTTCCGCTGGATGTCGTGCCGTAGAGGTGGCCGTGACCGTCGTAGGTGAGCAAGTTGTGGGTCCAGCCGCCGTTGATCACGACAGGCTTTCCGAACGTCAGCGCGTTCCCGTTGGTGATGATATCGACGCGGTGCAACACACCACCCGTCGAGGTGACCAGGATGGTGTTGAAGTTCAGTGTCGCCATCGCCTTCGCTGTGAACCCAAGGGCTTGCGACGACACGAGGACGCGCTGGATGTTGCCGTTGTTCGGATCGATCATCGTGTACGTCAGGCGCCCGTCGGGCAGGACGCCGTAAACCGAGACACTGCCGGAACATGACGCGTCAGCGTAGGCCGGAACGCTTGTCGCAACGACGATTCCGGACACGGCGAACACGAAAGCCAGCAGAGTCGCCCACAATCTTCGGGCATGCGAAAGGAAGTGCGCGCGCACAGGGAACTCCTCAGTCGTGGATGCCCCGGGGCGCGGTCGTTCGCTCGCCGCTTCCCGGGGTTCGGGGTACGGCGAGGAGTAGATCAGCCCGGTCACGCAGTGTTCTCCCGATGCGCTCCCGGTTTTCTTCCGGTCCGGATCATGGGTGAGCCTGCACGAAACCTTCACCACATCCGCACATCCGCCGCCCAACCCGAGCTTCGCACCATCCGTCTCTTCCAACAACGGGACAGGAGGCACAATGGGTTTCGGTGAATGGGTCCGTGACTTCGAGGCTGAGGCCGAGCGCAGGAACGAGGCCGGTGACCCGCATTGGGCGGACGGCGCGCGGATGCACCTGGATGTCGTCCGCAGTGTGCAGCGGTTCCAGGTCGGTGAGGCCGGTGACGGCGCGAACCTGATCGCCAAAGCTGAGCAAGCCGGCGACACCGAGTACTCGATCGCCGTGAGGTTGTTCGTTGCCGAGGAGCAGAACCACGCGCGAATGCTTGCGCTGCTGCTGAACGCGGCCGGAGCATCGACCCTTACCGGGCATTGGAGCGACACGGTGTTCGTGAAGCTCCGCCGGGCTTTAGGGCTGCGGCTCGAACTGATGGTGTTGCTAGTCGCTGAGGTGATCGCGCTGCGGTACTACCGGGCTCTGCGTGACGGCACGTCCGACCCGCTGATCACGGATGTGGCCGGCCGGATCCTCCGGGACGAGGAGCGGCATGTGCCGTTTCACAGCCAGCGTCTGCGGGACGCGTTCGGCCGGAGCAGCCGGATCGTCATGGCCGCGTGGCGGCTCTTGCTCTTCGGTACCACCGTTGTCGTGGCGGCGGATCATGGTAAGGCGTTGCGCTGCTTGGGCGTGACGCGCCGTGCTTTCCTGCGCGATGTGCTCGACATCGCGCGTCCCCTGGACTTCTGTTGAGGCGTTCCACCACAGCGGTCCGGGATCAAGGGGCGGACGGAACCTCCAGCGCCTGCCCTGCCAGGACGGTGTTACCGGTGATGTCGTTGAGTTCGTGGATCCGAGCGACCACGGCCTCCGGGTTGTAGCCCGGGGCCGATCGCTCGGCGACATCCCACAGGGTCTCACCGGGCTGGACCCACACGACGGCGGTCCGGTCGGGAACCGTGTTGGCCGTGAACGCGTTCGCCAGGGCGCCGACGCCGAGCACGGCAAGGAACATGCCGAGTCCGATCAGGATGGACGCCGCGACTCGCCTCCGACGCCGGATGACTGGACTGCACGCCGCGACACGAGTCTGCGAGGGGCGGCCTGCCACGCGCGGCGCCTTGGTCTCGACTCGGCGCTGCCGTTTGCGCGGCGGCTTCTTGGCAGGCTGCTGGGGTTCCTCGACCTCGGGCAGCGGCGGCACCAGCCGGAGCACCGGCCGTTCATCCAGCTTCGACAGGTCGATCCTCGTGCGTACCGGAGCCGCCATGTCGTACCCTTCTCGCGCGACTTGAGATCGAACACCGGTTCGATCGAACGTCCGTGCGAATGTGTACCACCAACCACCGACAAAAATCGAGATCTGCTCGGCGTGTCCCTCGAACAGGTGTTTGATCTCCAGGTCGAAGCGGACTACGGTCGGTGAAGATGATCGAGCTCGCCCACAGGTGGGCGAGGATTTTTGGAGGCGGAAGCGGTGCCGCAGCGCAGCAAGACACCAGAGCAGGGCGACAACATCCGCCCCTTCCCTGAGCAGGCTGACGACTTGGACTCGGGCACCCTGCCGCCGCGCCAGCGCGCGGTGCTCGAGGTGATCAGGGCCTGGGTCGAACGGGTCGGCTACCCGCCAAGCGTCAGGGAGATCGGCGAGGCGGTCGGACTGACGTCCACCTCATCGGTCGCCTACCAGCTCAAAGCCTTGGAGCGGAAGGGCTACCTGCGCCGGGACCACAACCGGCCGCGCGCGATCGGCGTGCTGCCGCCGGACGCCGACGCGGCCCAACTGGTCAGCGAGGACACCCCGGCGCCGACGCCCGCGTACGTGCCGGTGCTCGGCCGGATCGCCGCCGGTGGGCCGATCCTGGCCGAACAGGCCATCGAGGACGTCTTCCCGTTGCCGAAGGAGATCGTCGGCGAGGGCTCGCTGTTCCTGCTCAAGGTCGCGGGTGACTCGATGATCGACGCGGCGATCGCGGACGACGACTGGGTGGTCGTGCGCCAGCAGTCGGTCGCGGACAACGGCGAGATCGTCGCCGCGATGATCGACGGCGAGGCCACGGTCAAGACGTACAAGCTGCGTGACGGCCATGTCTGGCTGCTGCCGCAGAACGACGCGTACGACCCGATCCCGGGCGACGAGGCCACGATCCTCGGCAAGGTGGTCGCAGTCCTGCGACGTCTGTGAAGCCAAGGCGAATATCTCCCGTTCAGTCCCGTCGGGGGCGGACTGAACGGGCCGGCGCCTTGGACTAGCGGCTGCTGCCGGTGCCTTTACGGGCCAGGAACGCCAGGCCGCCGAGCACCACGATCACACCGATGATGATCGCCAGCCACGACGGAAAGCCTGAGTCCGATGTGGCCGGTGCGGCATTCGCGTCCCCTGCCGCACCATCGGAATTCCCAGGGCTGCTGCCACCTTGCGGATTTGGCGACACCATTCCGGACGCGCCCGCGATCGTACGGATCGGCTGACCGACGCCTTCCGATCCGGTCAGCAATGTCCCGTCCGGTTCGAACGCGATCGTCTCGCCTTGTGGTTCGTTGGGCAGCGGAACACGCACGGGTTCGCGCTTCAACGCCGCCGCGATATCCCCGTCAGGCGCGCTGAACAGGTACGCGTCGGTGTAGGTCCGAAGCGCCACGACCTTTCCGTCCGCGCTCACCGCGCCACCGGTCACCAGCACAGTCGCGATCGCGTGCGGAATACGGGTCGGGCCACCGGGAGTCTCGGTGGTCTTGATGTCCACCGAGCCCACTTTGGTCAGTTTCGTCGGCCCGGGACTCGCCAGGTCGCCTTCGGGCCGGTAGACCTCGGCCGCTCCGAACGGCTCCTTGGTGACTATGTGCGGAACGCCCTTCTGGTCCAGCAGCAACGCTTCCGCGTCGTGCTGACCGTCCGGATAGGTCAGTCGGTACAGCGTCGCGTTCCCGTTCGGCTTCAGCGCGATCAACGCGACGGTCTCGCGCTTCTTGCTGTTGTCGCCGGTGTCGGACAGCCAGATCGTGCCGTCCTTGGCCAGCGCCATGTCCTCGACGTCGAACGGGTCGAGCTTGTTGGTGATCGTGCGCTCGACCTTGCAGTCCTTGCTCAGCACACTGACGCTGACCTTGGTGCCGCCGTCGTTGGTCGCGTACATCTTCGAGCCGTCCGACGCCAGGCCGGACAGCTCGCCGATGTTCTTGACGTTGAGCTTGCAGCGCTCCACCGGATCGGCGTGTGCCGCTGTCACCGGTGCGAGCGCCAAAGCCAGGGCCAAGGCGCCTCCCCACGCCAAGACCCGCTTAACCCCGATCACGACAACTAGACGTCTCAGGCCGGTGCCACGTTGCTCGCGAACTGGCCCAACGCCCCGGCCAGGTCGCCGTTCACCCGGGCGTGCAGCTGGGTGCCCTCCGGCGTGTGACGCTCGGCGAGCACTTCACCCTCCCGGTGGACCCTGGCCACGAGCTCGCCACGGGCGTACGGCACGAGCACGTCGACCTCGACGTTCGGCCGTGGCAGCGCCGTGGCCAAGTGCTCCCGCAGCTCGTCGAGCCCGAGTCCCTTGTGCGCCGAGACGAACAACGCACCAGGCAGCAGGTGGCGAAGGCGGGCCAGCTGCAGCTCGTCCGCCGCGTCGATCTTGTTCACCACGAGGACCTCGGGCGGCATCGGCGTGTCGTTGCGCTCAGCGATCTCGTTGAGCACCTCGTGCACCGCGTTGACCTGCCACTCCGGGTTCGCCTCCGAGCCGTCCACCACGTGGACCAGCAGGTCCGCGTCGGCCACCTCGTCAAGGGTGG
Organism: Kibdelosporangium aridum; assembly: GCF_900176515.1. Lineage (GTDB taxonomy): Bacteria > Actinomycetota > Actinomycetes > Mycobacteriales > Pseudonocardiaceae > Kibdelosporangium > Kibdelosporangium aridum. The sequence goes on along the minus strand of NZ_FWXV01000009.1, from coordinate 215,357 downwards.
AGCGGAACGCCTCGATCAGCTGGTGCGGCAGGTGCCGCACGAACCCGACCGTGTCGGTCAGCGTGTACGTCCGCCCGTCCGGTGTCTGGGTACGTCGCGTGGTCGCGTCCAATGTGGCGAACAACGCGTCCTCGACCAGCACGCCCGCGCCGGTGATGGCGTTGAGCAGACTGGACTTGCCCGCGTTGGTGTAGCCCGCGATGGCGACGCTCGGCACCTCGTTGGCCACCCGGCGGCCGCGCTTGGTAGCCCGCACGCCGGACATCGCCGCGATCTCGCGCCGGAGCTTGGAGATCTTGGCGCGGATCCGCCGCCGGTCGGTTTCCAGCTTGGTCTCACCGGGGCCACGAAGACCCACACCGCCGTTGCCGCCACCGGCCCGGCCACCGGCCTGCCGGGACAGCGACTCACCCCAGCCGCGCAGCCGCGGCAGCAGGTACTGCAGCTGAGCCAGCTCGACCTGGGCCTTGCCCTCCTTGGACCGCGCGTGCTGCGCGAAGATGTCCAGGATCAGCGCGGTCCGGTCGATCACCTTGACCTTGAGGCGTGCCTCAAGCTGGCGAAGCTGACCCGGCGAGAGTTCACCGTCACAGATCACCGTGTCCGCGCCGGTCGCCAGCACGGTCTGGAAGATCTCGTCGACCTTTCCCGAACCGACGTACGTGGCCGGATCCGGCCGGTCACGCCGCTGGATGAGACCTTCGAGGACCTCCGAGCCCGCCGTCTCGGCCAGCCGCGCCAGCTCGGTGAGCGACGCGTCGGCCTGCTCGGCGGTGCCTTCGGTCCACACGCCGACCAAAACCACCCGTTCGAGTCGCAGTTGCCGGTACTCGACCTCGGTGATGTCGGAAAGTTCGGTGGACAGCCCGGCCACTCGACGTAGCGCGGAACGGTCCTCGAGCTCCAACTCCCCCGTCGAGACCAGTTCTTCCGCGTAGTCTTCCGTCATTGAGTAAGCCCTGTCCTTACCTGTTGTCTTTATGTTGCCTGCCCATACTCGCACGACCAGCCGATTCCGCCGACTGGTTATCGCACTGGGTACAACGCCGGGAACCACCCGTTTCGTTCCCATCGGCCGGGTGATTCGGGCAAGGTGGTCGGGTGTCCCTCTTCCGCCACCACGACTTCCGCCTGCTGTGGGCCAGCGACACGATCAGCCAGTTCGGCACTTTCGTCGGTCAGACGGTGTTGCCGCTGGTAGCGGTCACGGTACTGGCCGCGACACCGTTCGAGATGGGCCTGCTGACCGCGGCGGAGACGGCCGCGTTCCTGCTGATCGGCCTGCCCGCGGGGGTGTGGGTGGACCGGATGCGGCGGCGGACGCTGATGGTGCGCGCGGACATCGCGCGGGCGGTGCTGATGCTCAGCATCCCGGTGGCGTGGTGGGCCGATGTGCTCACGTTGCCGCACATGATCGTTGTCGGCCTGCTGGTCGGCGTGTGCACAGTGTTCTTCGACGTGTCGTACCAGTCGTATCTGCCCACTTTGGTCAACCGGGACCAATTGCTTGACGGCAACGCCAAACTGCAGGCCAGCCAGCAGGTCGCGCTGGTGTCCGGCCCGGCCGCGGGCGGTGGGCTGGCCACGCTGATCGGCGCGGCGAACGCGACGGCCGCGGTGGGCGTGGGTTTTGTCGCCTCGTGGCTTTTTCTCCTGCGTATCAAGAAAGTCGAGCCACAGCCGGAGCGGAAAGCCGACCGCAGACTGCGGGACGAGGTGTGGGAGGGCCTGAAGTTCCTCTTCCACAACAAGATGCTGCGCGCGATCGCGTTGACCGGCACCACCGCGGGGTTCTTCTTCCAGATGGAGACCGCGGCCATGATCTTGTTCCTGGCCAAGGATCTGCACCTGAACGCGGCTCAAGTCGGGCTCGTGCTCGCGGTCGGCGGGTTCAGCGGCGCGCTCGGCGCGGTCACGTCGAACTGGTGGTACCGCAAGATCGGCAACGCCCGGGCGATGTGGGTGTCGTTGCTGGCGATCGCGCCGTTCGAGTTGCTGATCCCGTTGGCGCAGCCCGGCTGGATGGTCTGGTTGATCGTGATCGGCATGCTCGGCGTGGGGTACGGCGTCACGGTGCACAACATCGCGCAGGTCAGCTTCCGGCAGTCGATCTGCCCGGACCGGCTGCTCGGCCGGATGAACGCCAGCATGCGGTTCATGATCTGGGGCGCGTTCCCCCTGGGGTCGCTGGCCGGCGGCGTGCTGGGCGAGCTGATCACGGTGCGCGGCACGCTCTGGGTCGCAGCCGTGGGTCTGTCGCTGTCCTGGCTGTGGCTGATTTTCTCGCCCATCCGGACGACGGTCAGGACGCCGAGTCCCACCACCGTCGATCCAGCCGGCCACGAGCAACCAGCACCGCAGGGCCAGTGAGCGTGCTGCCGTCCTCGGTGATCTCCACGCGGACCCTGCCGCCAAGAACATCCACATAGGACGCGCCGGTCGGCTGGTTCGCCAGGTGCAGCATCGCGGCCACGGCGGCGACAGTGCCCGTCCCGCAGGACCGGGTCTCCCCCACGCCACGCTCGTGCACACGCATCTGGATCGCGTCAGGACCCTTGCGGCGGAACAGTTCCACGTTCACACCGTGCGGGAACAGCACCGGATCGTGTCCGGGCGGCACGGTCAGGTCCAGGTCCGCGGGGTCGCTGTCGATCAGGCACGCCAGATGCGGGTTGCCGACATCGATTGCCACGCCGGGAAAACCTTCACCGGACACCGTCGCGTGCGACCGGCCGAACACCCGCGCCGGTCCCATGTGGAGCGTGACCGACCCGTCTTCGTGCGTCTTGACCGGACGCGGGCCCGAACGGGTTCCGACCACGAATTCCCCTCGCTCGGCCAGCCCGGCGTCGACGAGGTACGCGGCGAACAACCGCAGGCCGTTGCCGCACATCTCGGCGATCGAGCCGTCGGCGTTGCGGTAGTCCATGAACCAGCCGTCAGGGTCCACATCGGAGGGCGCGTCTTCCACAGCAGCACCTTTGACCACGCGCAGCACGCCATCCGCGCCAAGCCCGCGGTTGCGGTCGCAGAGCGCCCGGACACGCGACGCGGTCAGATCCAAGGTGCCGTCGAGGTCTGGCAGCACCACGAAGTCGTTCTCGGTGCCGTGTCCCTTGACGAAGTCGATGTCCCGCACCCCACTCAGGTTACGGGGTGACGATCCGCAGCACCTCGTCGAGGAGGTCTTCGGCACCGGCGTCCAGCCACGTGATCCGCTTGTCCCTGCGGAACCAGGACCGCTGCCTGCGCACGAACCGCCGATGCCCCTGTGCGGTCAGGACAGCCGCCTCTTCCAGGTCGTACTCGCCGTCGAAGGCCGCGAGGACCTGCTGGTAGCCGAGTGCACGCGACGCGGTCAGCCCGTCACGCAGACCGAGTTTCTCCAGCTCGCGAACCTCGTCGACGAACCCGGCGGCGAACATCCTGGTCACCCGGGCGTCGATCCGGGCGTCCAGTTCGGCAGGTTCACGGTCCAGCCCGACCAGGATCGTGCCGTACCGGGCGGGGCCGGGCTTGGGCATCGTGGCCGAGAACGGGCGCCCGGTCAGTTCGATCACTTCCAGCGCGCGGACCACACGGCGGCCGTTGCTGGGCAGGATCGCGCCCGCCGCCACCGGGTCCAGTGCGGCCAGCCGCTCGTGCATCAACGGTGCGCCGACGGTGTCCAGTTCCTGTTCGAGCCGGGCGCGGATCTGCGGGTCCGTGCCGGGGAATTCAAGATCGTCCAGCACGGCTTGGACGTACAGGCCGGAACCGCCGACCAGGATCGGGACCTTGCCCGCCGCCTGGATCTCCTCGACGACCTGGCGGGCGTGCCGTTGGTACGCGGCCACCGAAGCGGTCTCGGTGACGTCGAGGACATCGAGCAGGTGGTGCGGCACCGCCTCGCGTTCGGCCTGGGTGACCTTGGCCGTGCCGATGTCCATTCCCCGGTAGAGCTGGGACGCGTCGGCGTTGACCACCTCGCCGCCGAGTTTCTCGGCCAGTGCGATGCCCAGGTCGGACTTGCCGGTCGCGGTGGGGCCGACGACTGCGATGGGTCTGGTCACGACACCACACGATCCCAGAGATGCCCGCGGTCCCAGACAGCAACGTGGTAGCCGACGCCGAAGGGCACCATCAGTTCACTGGTGACGCACTGCCATCCGGAACCGGTACCGGCAAGAACCTGCCAGGCGGCCCGCCCCGGTACGCCCAAATCGGCCGCCAGGCCTTCGTCCAAGCCGAGCAGCGCCTCCGTATCAGCGTTTTCAAACGCCGTGTGGACTTCGTTGTCGAAATCCGGGGCTCGTGGGTCCGGACGCAGCGGCGCCCGCTCACCGTGCCTAGGAGAGCCGTCTCCGAGCACAAGCAGGCCAACTGGACTGTTCTCGCCCTCGGCCAGCCGGGCGCCCAACGCGCGGCATTCGGCACCAGTCGCACTCGGTGAGACCAACTGGACGCTCACGACCTGTGCACCTGCTTGCTCCCGCAACCACGCTGCGATCAAAATCGGCAACGGCAGTTCCGGGTCGAAGTCACCCTCCGTGTTCTCGTTCAACCGGACTCGGACATCCACGCCGAAGCCTCGGAAACTGCCGGCCGCATCGCCCGCCACCTCGCCGAATCCCGGCGCAACAGCGATCCACCTGCGGGAACTCGCCGCCAGCGAGCGGACCGCCGCCACACACGCGCGCCGCACCTCGGACACCTCAGGCACGTCGGCGACCACCAGTTCGGGCACTAAAAGCGGCGGGTAAGGCACGACAGCGGCGCGGACGATCACGCTGAGGAACGTTACTAGGATGATCGGAGCTGAGCCTGGTGGTTCCGACTCGGGCGTTGACCTGTTTGAATGCGCGCGGAACCAGTCGCCTACGCGACCGGATTTCACGTTGCTGGGCCCCGGCGAACGACGGGGCGCCCGTGGGAGGCGCGGGCACGCAGGCGAGGAGGAGCCGGCGATGACGGACAGGGAAACAACCCAGAGCACGGACGTGGCTGAGGTCGAAGCGGCGGAGGTGGCTGTGGCTGAGCCGGCTGCTCCGGCCGACACCGCTGCTAAAGCGCTGACAGCACCCGCGCCGGTTCCGGTCGCGTCCACCGACCCGGGCAAGTGGGGCCGCGTTGACGAGTCGGGCACGGTCTTCGTGAAGACCGCGGACGGCGAACGCTCGGTCGGCTCATGGCAAGCGGGCGAACCGGCGGAAGGGCTCGCGCACTACGCGCGGCGGTTCGACGACATCCGTACCGAGGTAGAGCTGCTCGAAGCCCGGATCGTGTCCGGGGCAGGCGACCCGAAGCAGTCGCTGACGAGCGCGAAGCACATCAAGGAAAGCCTGGTCGACGCGGCGGCGGTCGGTGATCTGGCCGCACTGGAGGCACGCGTCGAGTACGTGCTCGCGCACGCCAAGCAGGCGATCGAGGCGTCCAAGCAGGCCCGTGAGGCGGCACGCGCCGCGTCGGTGGCGCGCAAGCAGGAACTGGCCGAGGAAGCCGAGAAGATCGCGGCGGAGTCGACCCAGTGGAAGGCCGCGGGCGACCGGCTGCGGGCGATCCTGGACGAGTGGAAGACCATCCGCGGTGTCGACCGCAAGACCGACGAGCAGTTGTGGCGCCGGTTCTCCAAGGCACGGGACACCTTCAACCGCAGGCGCGGTTCGCATTTCGCGGATCTGGACCGGCAGCGCTCCACCGCGAAGGCCCGTAAGCAGGAACTGGTCGAAGAGGCCGAGCAGCTGGCCGACTCGGAGGACTGGGGCCCGACCGCGGGCCGCTACAAGCAGCTGATGACCGAGTGGAAGGCGGCCGGGCGGGCGCCGAAGGACTCGGACGACGCGCTGTGGCAGCGCTTCCGCGCGGCGCAGGACAAGTTCTTCGCCCGGCGCTCGGCGGCGTTCAACGAGCGCGACGCCGAGTTCACCGAGAACGCCAAGGCGAAGGAAGAGCTGCTGGCCGAGGCCGAGAAGATCAACACCAACGACCTGGACGCGGCCCGCTCGCACCTGCACCGCATCCAGGAACGCTGGGAGTCGATCGGCAAGGTGCCGCGCGAGCGGGTCCGTGAGCTCGAAGGCCGCCTGCGCACGATCGAGGAGAAGGTCCGCCAAGCCGCTGACCAGCAGTGGCGTCGCACCGACCCCGAGGCGCAGGCCCGCGCGGCCCAGTTCCGCGAGCGCGTCGAGGAGTTCGAGTCCAAGGCCGCCAAGGCGCGTGCCGCGGGCGACAACCGCCGCGCCGAGCAGGCCGAGGCCCAGGCCGCGCAGTGGCGCGAGTGGCTGGCCGCCGCCGAGCAGGCGGTCGCGACCCGCTAGTTCAGTACACTGTGGACCGCCCGGCCCGCCGCAGGGCCGGGCGGTCCTTCTTTCGAAACTTCTTCGAAAGTTGTTGCCACGCCTGCACTTGCGACCGCATAGTGGCTACGACGCGTCACCGCCCACCGATACTTTCGAGCGGTGAAAGAGGAAGACATGCGGAAGTTCTCCCCTGCACTGATCGCTGTCGTCACGTTGCTGCTGACTTTGTTGCCTGGTAAGGCATCCGCGGCCACGCTGACCGAGGTCACGAACTTCGGCACGAACCCGACGAACCTGCGGATGCACATCTACGTCCCGGACACCGTGCCGAGCAGGCCCGCTGTCCTGGTGGCCGTGCACTACTGCACCGGTTCGGGTCCGGCCTTCCACTCGGGCACGGAATTCGCCCGGCTGGCCGACCGCTACGGGTTCATCGTCGTGTACCCGTCCGCCACCCGAAGCGGTCAATGTTTCGACGTGTCCTCGCCGCAAGCGCTGAAACGCAACGGCGGCAGCGACCCCGTCGGGATCATGTCGATGGTGCGGTACACGTTGCAGCGCTACAACGGTGACGCAGGCCGGGTCTACGTCACCGGTTCCTCCTCCGGCGCCATGATGACCAACGTCCTGCTCGGTGACTACCCGGACGTCTTCAAAGCGGGCGCCGCGTTCGCGGGCGTCCCCTTCGGCTGCTTCGCCACGACTGACGGCTCCGGCTGGAACAGCACGTGCGCCCAGGGAAATCTCGTCAAAACCCCGCAGCAGTGGGGTGATCTGGTCCGCGCCGCCTACCCCGGCTACACCGGGGCCCGGCCGAGGATGCAGATCTGGCACGGCACAGCGGACAGCACCTTGCGGTATCCCAACTTCACCGAACAGATCAAGCAGTGGACCAACGTGTCGGGCCTCAGCCAGACACCGACGAGCACCGACCGTCCACAATCGACATGGACCCGTACACGCTACGGCAGCCAAGTCGAGGCCATCAGCATCCAGAACGGCTCGCACAACATCCTGACGGCCGGGATGGCCCAGTACGCGATCGACTTCTTCGGCCTGTCCCGCAGGTGACAGGGTTGGCGCCCCAGCTTTTGCCGCTGGGGCGCCCCCATGGTGTCAGTGCAGCGGCGGCATCGTGTTGATCACCGAGAGCTGACAGGTCGCCGTGCTCGTGGCGGTCGGGCTGCTCTCCGACTTCGCGGTGAGCGTCACCGTCGCGTGCGGCATGCCACCGGCCGCACGCACCGCGTTGACGGGTACGTTCACGGTCGTCCCGGCCTTGGCGGTGACGATCTCCGAAGGCAGCTGGACGCTCCAGCCGTTGCCGGACACCGAAGCCGACAGCCGGTAGACGTCAGAGTCCACATAGGCGCTGACGTCCTCGGGGTGCCCGTTGCTGAACGGACGAACCTGACCGGTGTTGCGCAACGGGAACTGGCAGGTCGCGACTTCGGCGGGCACCCGGCCGACCGGGTTGCCCCGGCTGACGGAAACTCCGCGGGTGTGCGGGCCTTGGCCGTCCAGCGACCGCACGGCCAGCTTGTAGCTGAGCACTCCCTTGGCGTCACGGTTGACGTCGAGGACGTAGAAGTGCAGGCGGTTTGCCGTGTCGACGTATTCGTACTTCGTGCCTGAGTTCGTTCCCGCATGGAACAAGGCATCCGACAGCTGACGGTAGTCACCGATCGTGTAGTACTGCTTCGTCCCGTCAGGACGGACGAAGTCGACGGTCCGGATGTCCTCCGGGTGCGAGTCGACGACCCACACGAACGGTGTCGCGTCGGCGTTCTTGGTCTTGGACAACATCACGCCGGAGTCCGGCGTGAAGGAGTCGTAGCCGATCCGGTCGACCACCTCGACGGTGTAGTTGTTGTAGTTCCCGCCGTCGCACAACGGATCCGTGGACGTGTTGCACGTCGGCGACAAGTCGCGGTTCATCGTGATGTTCGCGCCCGTCAGGCCGGTCCGGCCGGCCGGGCCCATCGGAATCGCGCGAGCGGTCACGTTCATCACCACGACACCCGATGAGGCCAGAGCTTCCCGCGACAGCCGCAGGATGTTCGCCTCGTCCACGATGTTGAGCTTCATCTTGTCGCGCAACGTGTGCTGGACACCGGCGGCCCCGCCTTGCGTCGCGGGAATGTGGAACCGTGTGTGCGGACCGCCCGGACCGTTGAAGGTCCCGCGGTCGAGCATGCTCCACGGCCCCGCGCCCGCACGGCGTTGCGGTGTGCCGTAAGGGTTGTTGTAGTTGTCGGCGATGCCGAAGACGTGGCTCAGCTCGTGCGAGAACGTGCCGAGGCCGGAGCTTTCGGCCTGCGTCGTCGTCTTGCCCGAGGCGTTCGGCCAGTGGTTCGCCGCGGCCTGCCACGTTGTCCATGGCACGTACCGTGTCTTGGCACACCGGGGTTTGGTCAGGTCCGGGCCGCCGAACTCGGCGGGGATCGATTCGCAGTTGGCGAACTTCATCTCGCCGAACTCTTGCCACGTCGAGGATTCGTCGTTGCCCGCGGTCTGGTAGAAGATCACGTCGTACTTGCTGTCGATGTCCGAGCCCTGCTCGGCCCGCCACGCACCGCCCAGGTCGGTGCGCAGGCTGCGGTTGCAGCGGTCGCCCGTCGGGCAGCTGCCCGCGGCCTGGTCCCATTCGTTGAAGCCGTATTCGTGCTTCTTGCCCGGCATCCGGTAGACGCCGAACGCGTCGAGCGTGACGCCGATCCGGCCGTTGGAGGTCTCCATCCAGTACCCGTGCATGGTCAGGCCGTGGTTGATCTCCTGCGGCTTGTTCAGGAAATCCCGGTAGAAGTTCGCGACCTGCTTGGGGTCGAGCTGGAGATCCGAGCGCGGATTGCCGTAGATGTCGCTGCCGCGGGCTCGGGTGATGGCGAACTGCTCGTTCGGGTAATCGCCGAGCACGAGCGCTGCCTTGATCGTGCGGACCGAACCCTTGCGGTTCGGATCGGACCAGTCGATGTCGGGGACCTTGCGCAGGTCCTGCCACGTCATCGCGTCCGGGTTCTCCCAGTTCTGCGGGTCGACGGGGGCGAGGACTTCCGCCGTGCTCGGCCATGGTCTGCCAGGCGCGGCGTATGCGGGCGCCGAAGCGAGCGCCACGCCTAAGCCCGTGATGACCATTAACGAAAGCAAACGACGGCCGGGTGGGGACATGACATTCCTTCCGGAAGGAAGCAGGGAAAGAAAAGCCTGTCCCGCGAGCTTATGAGCGCGCTCGGATACCGATCAATCGGCCGAAAGTCGGCCCTTCACAGGAAAATCAGGCCGCCCGGTCAGTCGGTCGCCCTGTCGGCATGCGGAAGATCCGGCCGCGACCACGCGGCGCGGAACCAGTACGTCGCGATCACGACCATCGCGATCTCGGCGATGACCAGCCCGATGCCCGGCGACGCGTCGGGTGTCGACTGCCGCGACCAGATCGCCAGCACGCCGTCGACCGAGGCGAACCAGCCACCGATGGCACACACCCAGGTCAACGCCCATCGCCTGGTGATCAAGGCCAGCATCGAGGCCAGCACGCCGAACCCGACCGAAGTCGCGGCGAACAGCCGGGGCACTACGCCCGCCTTGCCCTCGACGTGGCCGAGCAGCACCTGCCAGCCGTTCGCACCGTTGATCCACGGCAGCAGCTGGCCGATCAGCAGCACCATCACCGCCGCCGAGATCACGATCGCCCTCGCGCCAAGGTCGACCGTACGGATCGCCTTGCGCTCCACCGCGTCGATCTCCTCGCGCAGGTGGTCGACCTCGCTCATCGGACCGCACATCCTTCTTCGCTTGTCGCAACCGCCGGTGGCTTGCCGAAGCCGGGCAGCCCGAGGCTGATCCCGTTGGTCTTCGGCCGCAGACCGGCCTCGGAGTTGTCGCCCGCCCGGGTCCGCCGGTGGCTCACCAGCTCACCGTCGGCCACGAGGTGGTGCGGCGCGCCGTAGGTCACCGTCGCCTCGACCACGTCTCCGGGCCTTATCTGAGCCTCTCCGGGCGTGAAATGCACCAGCCGACCATCTCTGGCCCGGCCGCTCATCCGGAGCGTGTCAGCGTCCTTACGGCCCTCTCCGGCGGAGACCAGCACCTCGAGGGTCTTGCCGACCAGCTCCTTGTTCAGCTCCCAGGAGATCTCCTCCTGCAGGGCCACCAGCCGGTCGTAGCGCTCCTGCACGACCTGCTTGGGCACCTGGGCGTCCATGTCGGCGGCGGGCGTCCCGGGGCGCTTGGAGTACTGGAACGTGAACGCGCCCATGAACCGGGCCTGGCGGACCACGTCCAGCGTGGCCTGGAAGTCCTCCTCGGTCTCACCGGGGAAGCCGACGATGATGTCGGTGGTCAGCGCCGCGTCCGGCATGGCAGCGCGGACCTTCTCGATGATCCCGAGGTAGCGCTCGGAGCGGTAGGAGCGGCGCATCGCCTTGAGCACCCGGTCGGAGCCGGACTGCAGCGGCATGTGCAACTGGTGGCAGACGTTCGGGGTCTCGGCCATCGCCGCGATCACGTCGTCGGTGAAGTCCTTGGGGTGCGGCGAGGTGAACCGGACCCGCTCGAGCCCCTCGATCTCGCCGGTGGCGCGCAGCAGCTTGCCGAACGCAAGCCGGTCGCCGAACTCGACGCCGTACGAGTTGACGTTCTGCCCGAGCAGCGTCACCTCGAGCACGCCCTCGTCCACAAGCGCTTGGACCTCGGCGAGGATCTCACCGGGACGACGGTCCTTTTCCTTGCCGCGCAACGACGGGACGATGCAGAACGTGCACGTGTTGTTGCAGCCGACCGAGATCGACACCCAGCCGGAGTAGGCCGAGTCACGCCGCGCGGGCAACGACGAGGGGAAGACCTCGAGCGCCTCGAGGATCTCGACCTGCGCCTCCTCGTTGTGCCGGGCACGCTCCAGCAGCGTCGGCAACGAGCCGATGTTGTGCGTACCGAACACGACGTCCACCCAGGGCGCGCGCTTGACGATCTCGCCCTTGTCCTTCTGCGCGAGGCACCCGCCGACGGCGATCTGCATGCCGGGGTGGGCCTTCTTGGTCGGCAGCAGGTGGCCGAGGTTGCCGTAGAGCTTGTTGTCCGCGTTCTCCCGGACCGCGCACGTGTTGAGGACCATCAGGTCAGGCGTCTCGTCGCCGGCCGCGGCCGTGTACCCGGCCTCCTCGAGCATGCCGGCCAGCCGTTCGGAGTCGTGCACGTTCATCTGGCAACCGAACGTGCGGATGGCATAACTCCGAGTCACAATAACTCCTCAACAGGTGGTGTCTCGCCCAATCAGGGTAGTTCCCACGTCTGGCACCATCGTGACCGTGTCTCGAAAGCTCGTCACGCTGATTGCGGTGCTGCTGGTCCTGGCCGGTTGTACCAGTGTGACCGAGAACCTCCGGCTGACCATCGCGACCGGGTTCTCCAGCGGCGTGTACTACAAGCTGGGCCGGGCGCTGGCGGGGGAGTGGTCCAAGCAGACCGGCATGGCGGTGCCTGCCGTGCTGGAGACCCAGGGGTCGAACGACAACGTCAACCGGCTGGAATCGGGCGAGGCGGACATCGCCTTCAGCGCGGCCGACGTCGCGGTCGACCGGCGGAACGAGAAGTTCAGCGCGCTCGCCCGGATCTACGACGACTACCTGCACATCGTCGTGCGCGCGGACTCCCCGATCCGGACGATGACCGACCTCGACGGCAAGCGGGTCGGGGTCGGCGCGGCGAACTCGGGCGTCATCACGATCGCCAAACGCGTACTGGACATCACCAAGATCAACGCCGAGACCTTCGAGTACGGCCTGCAGCGCTCCACCGAGGCGTTGCGCAACCGCGAGATCGACGCGTTCTTCTGGTCCGGCGGCCTGCCCACCGACGAGATCGTCCAGCTGGGCAAGGACGAGAACATCCGTCTGCTGGACATGAGCGAGCAGATGAGGACGATCCGCGGCGATTTCGGGTACTACGGCGCCGCGACCATCCCGTTGTCGACCTACCGGACGGCCAACACCGTGCCGGTGACCACGTTGACCGTGCCGAACCTGCTGATGGTGACCGACCGGCTGTCCGCGGGCGCCGCCAAGGCACTGACCCAGGGCATCTTCGCCGCTCAGCAGGAGCTGGCGAACGTCAGCAGGGCGGCCAACTCGATCGACATCCGCTCGGCCGTGGAGACACAGCCAGTCCCGCTGCATCCCGGTGCGCGCGAGTACTACCGCGACGAGAAACGGATCTAGGCGCTCGGCAGCTGAATGGTGACGCGCAGACCGCCGCCGTCGGGCAGGTCGAGCTTCACGTCGCCGCCTGCTCGTTCGACCAGCCTGCGCGTGATCGCCAGGCCAAGACCCGATCCGGTGATGTTCTGGTGCGCCGGGCTGCGCCAGAACCTGTCCGTCGCCCGTTCGAGTTCTTCCGGCTGCAGACCTGGTCCGTGGTCACGCACTGCGATGTACACGTTCGTGTCATCTTCGGTGATGTCGACGTTCACCACCGATCCTTCGGCGGTGAACTTCAAAGCGTTGTCCAGCAAGGCGTCCAGCATCGCCTCGACGCTGCGCGGCGGCGCCTTGGCGAATACCTCTTCGGCTGAAGCCGACAGTTCCAACGTCACGTCACGAGAGTCCGCGACCGCCTCCCAGTCGGTCAGCCGCGTACTCACCGTGGCGACCAAGGCGACTGGAACGAGTTCCCCGCCGATGTTTTCCGCACGGGCCATCGCCAGCAGATCGTCGACGATCTGGCTCAGCCGGTCCGTCTCCGCCATCGCGGCGACGTGATGCTCGGCCTCCTCGGCGTCGACGTGCCCCTCCAAATTGCTCAGTCGCAACCGCAGCGCGGTCAAGGGGTTCCGCAATTGGTGTGACGCGTCCGCGACGAAAGCCCGTTGCGCGGCAAGGGTGTCACTGACACTCGTGGCCATCTGGTCGAAGGATCTGCTGAGGTGTCTCAGCTCCGCGGGCCCGTGCCCGTCGTCGACCGGTGGCACCGGGCGACCGCTCATCACCGCGGCCACCAACGATCCTGTCGCTTGATCGAGCCTGCGGACGGGCCGCAACGTCCAGCCGACCAACGGCAACGCGACCAGCACCGCCAAACCGAGGGCCAAGACGCCGCCGATGACGATCACAGCCCACCAGAACAAGACCCGGCCACGCGCCGCGCCGGTCGGTGATCGGGTGATGACCGCGCCCTGCACCTCGCCGTCGACCAGCACCGGCTCGGCGATCACCAACAGCTCGCTGTCCCAAGGCAGCAGCAGGGAAGCCGACTCGGGATGCTTGCCACCCAGCGCGTTGTTCAGCTCCTGCGTGACTTCGTCTGCCTGGAACGGCGGCTGCTGCGAGGCACTCGAACTGGCGACGGGAACCCTGTCCCGGTTGAACACGACCGCGTCGATGTCGTACGTGGTGCGGAAGCTGATCAGCTCGTCCCGGAGCGCTTCCTCCTCCTGGTCGAGCAACGGCCGTTGCGCCAAGGAGGCGTACCGGCTGGTGTCGGTCAGCCGGTCGAGGAACAGGTCCTGCTGCTCGCGCTGCGCGACGCTGAGCGCCAGCGGCACACCGAGGCCGACGACGAGCAACGCGACCAGTGACAGGACGATGCCGAGCAGCCGGACGCGCATCGCATCACTCCGGACGGCCAGCGAGCCGGTATCCCACGCCGCGCACGGTCTCGATCAGCGCTGGCCGCCCGAGTTTCGTGCGCAACGTCGCCACATGCACATCCAGTGACCGGTTCTCCGCCGTACCGCTGCGGCCCCACACCTCGGCGAGGATCTGGTCCCGCGGGCACACCGCGCCCCGCGCGGACATCACCAGTGTCAGGACTTGGAATTCTTTCCTCGACAAACCAACTGGCTTGCCCGCGACCGTCACCTCGTGCCTGCCGATGTCGACACGGACGTCTTCGAAGACAATGGGTTCCGTGTTCGACTGACCACGATCCGTGCTCCTGCGCCGAACCGCGTGCACCCGGGCCACCAACTCACCGACGTCATACGGTTTCACCAAGTAATCGTCGGCGCCGGCCTGCAACGCCAGGATGCGGTCGTCCACCTCGCCGCGCGCGGACACGACGATGACCGAGACGTCACTCACCGCCCTGATCTGGCGACAAAGCGTCATCCCGTCGATGTCGGGCAGCCCCAGATCCAGCAGGATCACGTCGACTTCGCCGACCAGATCCAGCACGCCACGCCCGTGGGCCAGCCTGCGAACCGCCAGGCCGCGCTTGACCAGGGCCGGGACCAGCGCCTGTGCGACCCGGTCGTCGTCCTCGACAAGGAGCACTCGCACGCGTGTCCCTCCGCATGTGTCATGACCATGTGACAGAGTTGAGACCCTAAGTGTTGCTCAAGGTCGCTGGACTGTGTGAGCCGAGGCCCCTAGGTTTCCGCCAACGCACGCTCGCGGAGTTTTGGAGGATTGATGACCGAAGTAGCTGCCGCGCCTCCGATGATTCGGATGAAGGCGGTAGACAAGTTCTTCGGGCCGTTGCATGTCCTCAAGGACATCAACCTCGAGATTCCCAAGGGCGAGGTCGTCGTCGTGCTCGGTCCGTCGGGTTCGGGCAAGTCGACGCTGTGCCGGGCGATCAACCGGCTGGAGCCGATCAACTCCGGCGAGATCGAGGTCGACGGCAAGCCGTTGCCCGCCGAGGGCAAGGACCTGGCCAGGCTGCGTGCGGACGTGGGCATGGTGTTCCAGTCGTTCAACCTGTTCGCGCACAAAAGCATCGTGGACAACGTGACGCTCGCGCCGATCAAGGTCCGCAAGGTCTCCAAGGACGAGGCCCGCAAGACCGGGATGGCACTGCTCGAGCGGGTCGGTATCGCCAACCAGGCTGACAAGTACCCCGCACAGCTCTCCGGCGGCCAGCAGCAGCGTGCCGCGATCGCTCGGGCGCTGGCCATGCGTCCCAAGGTGATGCTGTTCGACGAGCCGACCTCCGCATTGGACCCCGAAATGGTCCAGGAGGTGCTGGACGTGATGACCAGCCTCGCCAAGGAGGGGATGACCATGCTGGTCGTCACCCACGAGATGGGCTTCGCGCGCAAAGCAGCCGATCGGGTGATTTTCATGTCCGACGGCGAGGTGGTGGAGGACTCCACTCCGGACTCGTTCTTCACCGACCCGAAGTCCAACCGCGCGAAGGACTTCCTTGGCAAGATCCTGACGCACTGACCCGCGCTTGGCAGGGGCAGCGGGAAACGAAGTAGATCGGAAGGAACAGCTAATGCGGTTCAGTCGGGCTATGCGTGCCGGCGTCGTTGTCACGGCACTGGCCCTCGCCGTCACCGCTTGTGGCGGCAGCAACAACGGTTCGGGTTCCGGCTCGGGCAACACCAGCGGTGCCCCCGCGGCGGGCTCCGGCCTGGTCGCGAAGGCCAAGACCGGCAAACTGACCATCGGCATCAAGTTCGACCAGCCCGGCCTCGGCCTGAAGACGCCGGACGGCAAGTACACCGGCTTCGACGTCGAGGTCGCCAAGTACGTGGCCAAGCAGCTGGGTGTGGACGAGTCCGGGATCACCTGGAAGGAAGCCCAGTCCGCCGAGCGCGAGAACCTGATCAAGAAGGGTGAGGTCGACTTCATCGTCGCCACCTACTCGATCACCGACAAGCGCAAGAACGACGTCAGCTTCGCCGGCCCGTACTTCGTCGCGCACCAGGACCTGCTGGTCCGCGCGGACAACACGGACATCACCGGCCCTGAGTCGCTGAACAACAACAAGAAGCTCTGCTCGGTCAAGGGCTCGACGCCCGCGCAGAACGTCAAGGACAAGTACGCCAAGGGCGTGCAGCTGCAGGAGTTCGGCAAGTACTCCGACTGCCTCACCCCGCTGACCAACGGCAGCCTCGACGCGATGACCACCGACGACATCATCCTGGCCGGTTACGCCGCGCAGCAGGCGGGCAAGCTCAAGCTGGTCGGCAAGGGCTTCTCGGACGAGAAGTACGGCATCGGCCTGAAGAAGGACGACAAGGAAGCCCAGGCCGCCATCAACAAGGCCATCCAGCAGATGCAGTCCAGCGGCGAGTGGAAGAAGGCGCTGGAGAGCACGGTCGGCCCGTCGGGCTACAAGATCCCGGACCCGCCGGCGATCACCGAACTGTAAATCCTCCTCATGACTTCGGGGGCACCCGCGAGGGTGTCCCCGAAGCTTTGGGCGGCAAGGAGTTCCATGTTTGACTTCCTGAGCGAGTACGACCTGCTCGGAGCCTTCTGGACGACGGTGCGGCTGTCGTTCTTCTCGGCGATCGGCTCGCTCGTGTGGGGCACGGTCCTGGCAGCCATGCGGGTCAGCCCAGTGCCGATCATGCGCGCGTTCGGCACGGTGTACGTGAACGTCATCCGTAACACCCCGCTGACCGTGCTGATCCTGTTCACGTCTCTCGGCCTGTCGTACACGCTCGGCGTGCAGCTGGCCGCGCAGGACTCGCCGACTTCGCTGGCGGACAACTCGTTCCGGCTGGCTGTGCTCGGATTCATCGTCTACACCTCGACGTTCGTCTGTGAGGCGATGCGGTCGGGCATCAACACCGTGCCGGTCGGCCAGGCCGAGGCGGCTCGGGCGCTGGGCCTGACGTTCATCCAGGTGCTGGGGATCATCGTGCTGCCGCAGGCGTTCCGGTCGGTGATCGCACCGCTCGCGAGCGTGCTCATCGCGCTGATCAAGAACACCACGGTCGCCGCGGTCATCGGCGTCGGTGAGGCCGCGCTGTTGATGTCGGAGATGGTGGAGAACGAGTCCGACTCGCTGCTACTGGTCTTCCTCGTCTTCGCGATCGGCTTCGTGATCCTGACCCTGCCGGTCGGTCTGCTGCTTGGCTGGGTCGCCAAGAAGGTTGAGGTCAAGCGATGAGCGCCCCGTCCGTCCTCTACGACGCACCCGGGCCGAAGGCGAAGGCCCGCAACAACATCATCAACGTGGTGTTCGTCGTGGTGCTGCTGTGGGTCGCGTATCTCGTCTACAGTGGATTCGACGAGAAGGGCCAGTGGGCAGGCGCGCTGTGGAAGCCGTTCGTCGAGTGGTCCACTTGGGACCAGTTCATCATCCCCGGCCTGCTGGACACCTTGAAAGCCGCCGCGCTGGCAATCGTGATCGCCTTGCCGATCGGTGCGCTGCTGGGCATCGGGCGGCTGTCGCACCAAAAGTGGATCAGCGTCCCGGCCGGCGTGATAGTGGAGTTCTTCCGCGCGATCCCGGTGCTGTTGTTGATGGTGTTCGCCGCGGAGCTGTACGCGGGCTACACGGACATCGACGCGGAGATCCGGCCGTTGTTCGCGGCGGTCACAGGTTTGGTGCTGTACAACGCTTCCGTTCTCGCTGAGGTGTTCCGGGCAGGCATCAACGCCCTGCCCAAGGGCCAGAGCGAGGCCGCGCAGGCGCTGGGCATGCGCAGGACCCAGGTGATGACGAACATCCTGCTGCCGCAGGCGGTCACGCTGATGCTGCCCGCCATCGTCAGCCAGCTCGTCGTCGTGTTGAAGGACACCGCGCTGGCCGGTCAGTTGACCATCGGCTACACGGAACTGATCCGTACATCGGGCGGGATCACCGGTAACTTCTCCAACACCATCCCGACGCTGATCGTGGTCGCGACGATCTACATCGTGCTCAACATGCTGCTGAGCCTGCTGGCCAGCAAACTGGAGCAACGACTGTCCCGCCGCAACCGCCCCACCAGGGGCGTCAAGGCGGACAAGATCGAGAAGGTCGAAGTCCACATCGGAACCGACGCCGACGCGGGCGGAGCAGCACGGTAAATCACCCTCTCGAACGGCCCCGCTCCGGTGAGCGGGGCCGTTTCTTGCTATTTGGGCACCGCACGCAGGAGTTTCACTGTGCGGACCGCGACGCGACAGGTCGTGCACCGAGCGTGCTCTAATTCGCAGATGCGCTCCAAAACGCGGGACAAGGTGCTCAAAGCCGGGAAAGACCTGTTCAACGAGCAGAGCACGGCTGCGGTGAGCATCGAGGACATCGCGGCCGCGGCCAGGGTCAGCGCAAGCGACCTGCACGCCCATTTCCGCGACAAGCAGGAGATCATCCGGGCGCTGTTCGACGAGTACATCCACGCGTTGGACGGCGACTGGCGGCCGGCCAAGGACCCCGCCAAGAACATCGCCATGGTGGTCAAGAACCTTGCCGAGCTGAACAAGATGCGCTGGGAGTACAGGTTCGTCAACCGTGAACTGATCCTGCTGGTCCGTGCCGACAGCCGGATACGAGCGGCCTACCAGGCGACCTTCGAGCGCAGGTTCAGCGAGCTGCGCGTACTGGTCCAGCAGATGGTCCTGCAGGACCTGGTCCGGGTGCCCCGGCTGCCGCGAACCATCGACGACCTGCTGATGAACGTCTGGCTGATCTCCGACAGCTGGTTCTCGCACATGGAGCTCACCGGCGATCCCACGGATGCGGACCACGCCAACCGGGTCAACGACGTGCTCATGGTCAGCCTCGAGCCTTACTTGACCGACCAGGGCAGGGAGCTGTTCGAGAAGTTCGCTCAATAGTGTGCGGCGATGGCTTCGGCGAGGCCGGCTGCCGGTTCGCTGAGCGGGTCGCGCAGCCACGCCAACACCGTTCGCCGGATTTCGCTGGAGCCGCCGCGGACGTCAACGATCCGCACGCCCGGCGGCACGACCGGAGCGAGCGAGTCGGACACGGTCGTGATGCCGCACCCGGCGGCGACCATGCTCAGTTTGGCGAGCCAGTCGCGCGCGGTGTGAGCGATCCGCGGTCGTTCGTCCAATCCTGGCCACACCCCCATCTCGGTCGCGGACGCGCTGGCGATCCATACCTGATCGTGTAGTTCGTCGATATCGACCGAGTCCCTGCTGCCGAACGGATGCGTGGCAGGCACCGCAAGCCGCAGGGTGCGTTCGGCCAAGACCCGTGTCCGGAATGCCGGGGTTTCCGTGTCGAACGGGCGGAACGGCGGCGCGGCGGCAAGCAACGCGAGGTCGATGGTGCCGGCGCGAAGTGCTCTCACCAGATTGGCCGAACCTCCTTCCCTGGTGAGCACGGTGATCGCCGGATGAGCTCTTCTCAGTGCCGAAATCGCTTGCGGCACAACGACCGCGCCCGCCGTGGGGAACCAGCCAAGCCGGACGGTGCCGCCATCGGCAGGCAATCCGGCGAGTTCCCGCCCGGTCGCGTCGATCTGGTCGAGCACGATGGCCGCTCTTCTGAGCACCACATGTCCTGCTGGCGTGAGCTGTACACCATCGTGTCGTCTTTCCAGCAGCTGCGCCTTGGCGACCCGTTCAAGCGACGCGATCTGGCGTGAGACAGCGGATTGCGTGTAGCCGAGGACGTTCGCCGCGGCGGTGAGCGTGCCCCGCTCGGCGACCTCGCGGAAGACCCGCAGGGCGACCAGTGACACGTCCATGAAGTCCATGACTATTACGCATACCAGGTCTGCGTAACTTTCGTTACTCGCATGGCTGGATCCGGCATAGCGTCAAGGACATGATCGCTTTAGTCACCGGAGCCAACCAGGGAATCGGGTTCGCACTCGTCGAGGAGCTCGCCGCGCGCCTTGGCCACGAGGACCGGATCCTGCTCACCGGCCGCAACCCGGAACGAGTCGCGAAGGCCGCTGCGCAGATCGGTGGTCAGGTCGAGGGCCGGGTATTGGATGTCACGGACGTGGACGCCGTGGCCAAGCTGGCAGCCGAACTCGGCGCGGTCGACATCGTGTTCTCCAACGCGATCGGCCCGCTCACGCCAGACCGGCCGCAGTCCGCGCAGGTCGATGAATTCGTCGCGGTGGCCAACGGCGGGACGCACGCGATGCTTCGCTCGTTCGGGCCGATTCTGCGGCCCGGCGGGCGGTTCATCGTGGTCGCCAGCGCGCTGGGTACATTGGATCGCCTCGATCCGCGACTGCGTCCGTTGTTCGACAACGTTTCGCTCGATCAGGTGGAAGACGCGATCGCCAAGTGGGTGGCCGAAATCCACGCGGGTACCGCGGACCTGTGGCCACAGTGGATCAACATTCCGTCCAAAGTGGCACAGGTGGCCGCGGTCCGTGCCGTTGCCGCGCAACGCCGGGACGAGGACATCGAGGACAACACGCTCGTCGCCTCGATCTGTCCAGGTCTTGTTGACACACGGGCCTCTCGGCCGTGGTTCGACGCCATGGACAAAGCGCTGACACCTGCCGAAGCAGCACGGCGCGTGCTGAATTTCGTGCTCGCGGACTTCGACCCGGCCACGTACGGCGAACTCGTCCAGTTCGGCAGGGTCCTTCCGTGGCACGGCCAGGAGAGGAAATCATGATCAAGACATCGTTCGGATTCAGCACAACCGCGGCAGAAGCCGTCTCAGGCATCGATCTGGCGGGCCGCCGCGCCGTGGTCACCGGTGGAGCGTCCGGTATCGGCGTAGAAACCGCGCGTGCGCTCGCTTCTGCTGGCGCTGAAGTCACTTTGGCCGTCCGGAACACCGACGCCGGCGCTCAGACAGCCAAGGACATCACAGCCACGACAGGCAATGAAGCTGTCCACGTTGACCCGTTGGACCTCACCGACCTGGCGTCAATCAATGCCTTCACGGACGCCTGGGACGGCCCAATACACATCCTGGTGAACAACGCGGGCGTGATGGCATCGCCCGCGACATTCACCTCACCGGGCTGGGAACTGCAGTTCGCGACCAACCACCTCGGCCATTTCGCGCTGACCACCGGACTGCACACCGCACTGGCTGCCGAAGGCGCCCGGATCGTCGTGGTCAGCTCCAGCGGCCACATGCTGTCACCCGTGATCTTCGACGACCTGAACTTCGCCTTCCGCCGCTACGACCCGTGGCTCGCGTACGGCCAGTCCAAGACCGCGAACGTGCTGTTCGCCGTCGAAGCCACCCGAAGGTGGGAAAGCGACGGCATCACCGCC
This sequence comes from Kibdelosporangium aridum, assembly GCF_900176515.1. Taxonomy (GTDB): domain Bacteria; phylum Actinomycetota; class Actinomycetes; order Mycobacteriales; family Pseudonocardiaceae; genus Kibdelosporangium; species Kibdelosporangium aridum. Next base: position 194,200 of record NZ_FWXV01000009.1, on the reverse strand, counting down.
AACGCCCTGATGCCCGGCGCGATCCTCACCAACCTCCAGCGGCATATCGGCAGCCAAGGCTCGGGACAAATTCCGCCCGAACTGATGAAGACGCCACAGCAGGGAGCAGCCACGTCGGTAGTGCTCGCCACGTCCCCCCTGCTGGAAGGCATCGGCGGCAAGTACTTCGTCGACTGCAACGAGACACCGGTGGTGGACAAACGCCCGGACGTGCCGATGCAGGGAGTGGCGCGGTACGCGGTCGACGCGGCCAATGCGGAACGGCTGTGGAATGTCTCCAAGGAGATGTGTCGATCCGGGCTTCGCTCGTTCGTGTAGAGGTCGAGAAGCCCCTCGACCTGCAGGAGACGACATGATCCTGATGAGTGATCTGGTGATCGGCGAGTCACCGCGCTGGCACGACGGACGCCTGTGGTTCTGCCACTGGGGACCGGACGAAGTGATCGCGATGGACCCGGCGGGCAAGTCGGAAGTGGTGGGCAGCGGAGCCCATTCGATCGACTGGCTGCCGGACGGCCGGATGCTGATCGTGTCGAAGAAAGGCGGCCTGCTCCGCCAGGAGCCATCCGGTGAACTGACCCGCCTCGCGGACGGCGAGTTCAACGAGATCGTGGTGGATGGCCGGGGAAACGTCTACGTGAACGCGGTGGGCTTCGACTTCATGGGGTTCCTGAAGGGAGAAGCCGAATTCGGAACCGGAACGATCACCCTGATCACCCCGGACGGAACAAAAAGAGAAGTAGCCGACGACATCCACTTCGCCAACGGCATGGTGGTGACACCGGACAACAAGACCCTGATCATCAGCGAGTCCTTCGCCCGCCGCCTGACCGCATTCGACATCGCCCCCGACGGCACACTGAAAAACCGCCGAATCTGGGCCGAAAACATAGGCCCAGACGGAATAACGATGGACGCCGAAGGCTCGATCTGGACCTCGGAAACCGACCACGACGTGGTCCGGATAAAAGAAGGAGGCGAAGTCCTGCAACGAATAGAACTGGACCGCAGCGCCTTCGCCTGCATGCTCAGCGAAGACACGCTGTACGTGATGGCAGCGAAGTGGAACCCGGAAAACCCCTTCGGCGGTGACCCAACAGGCCAAGTACAGGCATTCCCAGCCCCAGCACCCGGCGCAGGCTGGCCCCGCCACTGAGCCCACGCACCTCGCCTCGCTCGGGGCTGGTTCGCGTAGGCCGCTCCATGGCCATACCGGAGGGAATCCCCAGCGCTGCCGCACCAAGAAAGTCACCCGTCATCCAGGACAAACCACAGTCCCGGTTGGACCACAGCGACCGACTTTGAAACACGACAAACCCCCAACCCCACCCCAGAGCATCCCCCGCCACTCCCCGGCAGAGGGTCGGCGAAGTCGGTTTGTGGTTGTCAGGTGGAGATTCCGAGCTGGGTGAGTGGTCGGGGTGGTGTCTCGGCTCGTGTGGCGTAGGCCTCGGGCGATGTTGGTGTATCCGAGGTGGCGCAGGGTGCTGATGGTGAAGTTGCGCAGGCAGGCCCTGAAACGGGGTGCGTTGCCGGTGCGGACCCCGGGAGTGGTCTTCGGCGCAGGTGACATCCCGGACCCGGTGCAGCCGGTTTTCGATGCGTCAGTGGTTGCGGACATAGGCCGCGACCTGCGCGGGGTGGACTGCGTGTCGGGCATCAGCGGTCACGACCTTTCCGGCCAGGTCGATCTGGTCAAGCAGAGGCGCGAACCAGGCAATCTCGCTGGTCGCGGCGGGGCCTGCCGTTGGCCCAGCACGATTCCCTCGCTGCGCTGCTCACTGGCGGTGTGGGTGACCGCCGATGAGCAACAGCACGCCCGCGCCGCCGGTGCGCGTGAACGTGCCGCGCACCGATGTCCCGTCGATCGCGACCGCCGCCGGCGGGCTGCCTGCGGCCAGATCGTCCCCGGCCTGGTTGTTGGTGCGGGCGGTGCGCCAGGCGCTGATCGCGGCATCCAGCACGTCACCGTCCACGTGCTGAGCCAGCCGCCGCACCGTCGATTCCTCCGGCGCCCACATGCCGATCACGGCAGGCATCGAACCGCGCACCCCGTATCGCCAGCGGCCGCCGGGACAGATCAGAGATCCATTCCCCGATCCCGGCGAAGGACCGCGCACCGGCCAGCACCGCCGCCGCAGCCAACAGTGACCCAGCGGAATGCCGCACACCCCGCCGATCCCGCCGATCCGGCACCAGCGCCAGGTAATCCCGCAGGTCAACCACCTGCTCCCGGGGTGATCACCGGTTCCGCATCGCCGTCAGGAACAGAGGCCAGTCCACCGAACGCAGCAGGGATCAAGCAGAATTCCACCACCGGCACGGCTCTCTCATGATCATGGGACCTCGACAATCACATGACCAACGACGCCGTGCCCGACCCATGAACCGGATGATCAACTTTGCCGACCCCCCCACCACTCCCGGGGGCGACCCCGATCCCATTCTATCGGGGGTATGGCCTGGTCAAAGAGTTACCTGGCGGTTGTGGACAACCAGATTTGCGAACGGACCGTTCGCGCGAAGTCCCACGCTGGTCGTCGCCTGTCCGGTACGGAATGCGAAGGCACGCGCCCAGCCCAGACTCGGGCTTCGGCGTAGCGGAGATAGGTCGTCGCCTGCCCCCGGCACCATTGCCAGGAGCAGGCGACGGGGTGATCAGCTCTTCTTCGACGAACGCCGGAACAGCTTGTTGCCCAGCCACACGACTGGGTCGTACCGCTTGCCCGCGACTCGTTCCTTCATCGGAATGAGGGCGTTGTCGGTGATCTTGATGTGTTCCGGGCAGACCTCGGTGCAGCACTTGGTGATGTTGCAGTAGCCGAGGCCGTGCTCGTCCTGCGCGGCGTCGCGGCGGTCCGCGGTGTCGAGCGGGTGCATCTCCAGCTCGGCCACGCGCATCAGGAACCGTGGACCGGAGAAGGCTTCCTTGTTCTCCTCGTGGTCACGCACGACGTGGCACGTGTTCTGGCACAGGAAGCACTCGATGCACTTGCGGAACTCCTGCGAGCGCTCGACGTCGACCTGCTGCATCCGGTACTCGCCCGGCTTGAGGTCCGGCGGCGGCGTGAACGACTGCACCTCACGTGCCTTGGTGTAGTTGAACGACACGTCCGTCACCAGGTCGCGGACCACCGGGAACGTCCGCATCGGCGTCACGGTGATCACTTCGTCCTCGGTGAAGGTCGACATCCGCGTCATGCACATCAGCCGCGGCTTGCCGTTGATCTCCGCCGAACACGATCCGCACTTGCCCGCCTTGCAGTTCCAGCGGACTGCGAGGTCGGGCGCTTGCGTGGCCTGCAGGCGGTGGATGATGTCGAGGACGACCTCGCCCTCGTTCACCTCGATGACGTAGTCCCGCAGCTCGCCGGACTCGTCGTCGCCCCGCCACACCCGGAATTGCGCTTTGTAACCCATGTCAGGCTTTCCTTCCCGGGTGCGCGGCCAGCTCCTCGTCGGTGTAGTACTTCTCCAGCTCGCCGATCTCGAAGAGCTCGAACAGCTCCTGGCGCATCGGCACCTGTGGCTTCTCAGTCACGTCGATGCCGGGTACCACCGCGTCGCCGGAGGCGATCGAACAGACCAGGAGCTTGTTGCGCCAGGAGCTGTTCATCGACGGGTGATCGTCACGCGTGTGCCCGCCGCGGCTCTCCTCGCGCATCAGGGCAGCCTTGGCGACGCACTCGCTCACCATCAACATGTTGCGCAAGTCGATGGCCAAATGCCAGCCCGGGTTGAACTGGCGATGTCCTTCGACGACCACGTTGCGGATGCGGCCCTTGAGCTCTTCCAGCTTGTCCAGCGCCTGCTGCATCTCGCCGGCCTTGCGGATGATGCCGACCAGGTCGTTCATCGACTGCTGCATCTCACTGTGCAGTGTGTACGGGTTCTCCTCGACCCCGTCACCCGTCGGGTCGAACGGTGCGACGGCCATCTTCGCTGCTTCGTCCACATCGGACTGCGCGATCTCCGGACGAGCCGACAGCCCTTCGATGTAGTCGGCGGCACCCGCACCGGCGCGACGGCCGAACACGAGCAAGTCCGACAAAGAGTTGCCGCCCAACCGGTTCGAGCCGTGCATGCCGCCCGCGACCTCACCGGCCGCGAACAGGCCGGGCACGGTGGCCGCGGCGGTGTCCGGGTCGACCTCGACACCACCCATCACGTAGTGACAGGTCGGACCGACTTCCATCGGCTCGGCGGTGATGTCCACGTCCGCCAGTTCCTTGAACTGGTGGTGCATCGACGGCAGTCTGCGCCGGATCTCCTCGGCGGGCATCCGGCTGGAGATGTCGAGGAACACGCCGCCGTGCGGGGATCCACGGCCCGCCTTGACCTCCGAGTTGATCGCACGGGCGACCTCGTCACGCGGCAACAGGTCCGGCGTGCGCCGGTTGTTGTCCGGGTCGGTGTACCAGCGGTCGGCTTCTTCCTCGTTGTCGGCGTACTTGTCCTTGAACACCTCGGGGATGTAGTCGAACATGAAGCGCTTGCCGTCGGAGTTGCGCAGCACACCACCGTCACCGCGAACGCCTTCGGTGACAAGGATTCCCTTGACGCTCGGCGGCCAGACCATGCCGGTCGGGTGGAACTGGATGAACTCCATGTTGATCAGCGTCGCGCCCGCGCGCAGCGCCAGCGCGTGGCCGTCGCCGGTGTACTCCCACGAGTTCGACGTGACCTTGAAGGACTTGCCGATCCCGCCAGTGGCCAGCACCACCGCGGGCGCCTCGAACAGGATGAACCGCCCCGACTCACGCCAGTAGCCGAACGCACCGGCGATCCGGTCAGTGCCATCAGAACTGTCCTTGAGCAACTCGGTGACCGTGCACTCCTGGAAGACCTTGATCTTCGCCTCGTAGTCGCCGGTCTCCTTGTGGTCTTCCTGTTGCAGCGACACGATCTTCTGCTGCAACGTGCGGATCAGCTCGAGGCCGGTCCGGTCACCGACGTGTGCCAGCCTCGGGTACTCGTGGCCGCCGAAGTTGCGCTGTGAGATCCGGCCGTCCTTGGTGCGGTCGAACAACGCGCCGTAGGTTTCCAGCTCCCAGACGCGGTCCGGGGCTTCCTTGGCGTGCAGCTCGGCCATCCGCCAGTTGTTCAGGAACTTCCCGCCACGCATGGTGTCGCGGAAGTGCACTTTCCAGTTGTCGTTGCTGTTCACGTTGCCCATGGAGGCGGCCACGCCGCCCTCGGCCATCACCGTGTGGGCCTTGCCGAACAGGGACTTGCAGACCACGGCGGTACGCAGACCGCGTTGCCGGGCCTCGATGGCGGCTCGCAGACCGGCTCCGCCGGCCCCGATCACGACGACGTCGTACGTGTGCCGCTCGACCTGGGTCATTTACTTCCTCTTTCTCAAACGAAGCGCAGGTCGGAGATCGCACCACTGGCAACGAGCATCACGTACAGGTCGGTGAGCATCAACGTGCCGAGAGTGATCCATGCCAACTGCATGTGCCGGACATTCAGCTTGGACACGAAAGTCCAGAACTTGTACCGGATCGGATGGGCGGAGAAGTGCTTGAGCCTGCCGCCGGCGATGTGGCGGCAGGAGTGGCAGGACAACGTGTAGGCCCACAGCATGATCACGTTGACCAGAAGGATGACGTTGCCAAGGCCCATCCCGAACCCGCCGTCCGGCGAGTGGAACGCGACGATGGCGTCATAGGTGTTGATGACCGCGACAATGGCCGCCACGTAAAAGAAGTAGCGGTGCACGTTCTGCAGGATCAGCGGGAACTTCGTCTCACCCGAGTACTTCGCGTGCGGCTCGGCCACCGCGCAGGCGGTCGGCGACTGCCAGACCGAGCGGTAGTACGCCTTGCGGTAGTAGTAGCAGGTGAGCCGGAAGCCCAGTAGGAACGGCAGGGCAAGGAAACCCATCGGGATCCAGCCGGGCAACTCGCCTATCCACTCGCCAAAGTGCGCTGAGCCCGGTACGCACGACTCGCTGATGCACGGCGAGTAGAACGGTGTCAGGTAGTGGTAGTCGTTGACCCAGTACCACTCGCCCATGAATGACCGGACGGTCGCGTAAATGACGAACGTCGCCAGGCCGAGATTGGTGATCAGCGGCGGGAGCCACCACCGGTCGGTGCGCAAACTGCGCACCGGGATCCGCGCCCGGCCCGGCGCGTTGATTCCAGCGGTCATCTGTCCTCAGTTCGGGTGTTGACTTCTTTGTCTAGTCGTCGTGGCGCACGTACTCGTCGTCGGCCCGGAACATCTCGCGGTCGTACGGGGTGTCCGGCACGACCACGACCTCGTGCTCGGAAACCTGTGGGCGGCGCGGTTGCGGGGTGTCCGGCTCGCTGCGGAAGTCGCACGTGTCGATATCCAGCCGCTCGACGTCGTTGACAAGCCTGCGCACGGCGGGAATGTCGCCGTACTTGGCTCGCAACTCACCCACAGCCGCTTTGACCTGCCCGATGGCACGCTGCAGCTCCGTGATGTCGCTCATCGACATGACCCGACTCCTTCACCGTCCAGAAACACACGTCAGCTACTTCAAGTGCGTCCTTGATCGGCCTGAATCGCTATCGGGCCGGTGGTGGTGGACGCCCTCATGCCGCCGACTGTGCCGCGCCGGTGACCTTGTGACAAGTACCACAGGACATGATCCGCGCTGTGACCGGCCCAACACGCGCCCGGCTCGCCCTGGATCGATTTCTGTGTCCGATGTCACCGGCTCATACTGGGCCTCGGTCCCCGCAAGCGGGAAGCACCTGTGACAGCGGGCACATCCAAACGCTTCGAACGTGCCATGTGTCCAGAAAGTGGAACGTCGGACCGCATGTTGAGAACGTCACAATCGACGCTCCGATGAGTGCCGCCAACAGATAATCGAGGGCTAAGCCCCTCTCGGCGGCGCGGCGGCCCGTCTGGCCGCAAACCATCTACAACGAGGCACATTCCGAACAGCGACATCCAGTTGTTCAACTCACTGTAACTGGATCGATACTGCGATCCGGTCGATAGGGGCCAGCCAACCGTCTCGGATTCACCCCTGAACTCACCCCGATTTTTCTTAATCGATTTTGATCCGCTGGCCACCAGTGGCTACGTTGTGCCTTGTCACACCGTGTGCGACGCCAGCGTTGCCGTCATCACCGATCGGGAGGCCGCAGTGCACACGAAGCTCCACCGCGTCGTCGGCGATGTCACGCAACGTATTGCCGAACGCAGTGCGCGTACCCGTCAGGCGTATCTGGACCGGGTACGTGGCATGGCGACCGACGGGCCTGCGCGGGCCGGGATGGCCTGCAGCAACCTCGCGCATGGCTTCGCCGCGTGCGAAGGTGCGGACCGCGTCGCCGTGCGTGGACTGACCAAGCCAGGCGTGGCGATCGTGTCGTCGTACAACGATCTGCTCTCCGCCCACCAGCCGCTGCACGAGTACCCGGACTGGTTGAAGGACTCAGTGCGCGAGGCAGGCGGCGTCGCGCAGTTCGCCGGTGGAGTGCCCGCGATGTGCGACGGCATCACACAAGGCCGCGCAGGCATGGAACTCTCGCTGTTCAGCCGTGAAGTCATCGCGATGGCCACGGCGATCGCGCTGTCACATGAGATGTTCGACGGCGCGTTGTTGCTCGGCGTCTGCGACAAGATCGTGCCGGGACTGTTGATCGGCGCACTGTCGTTCGGACATCTGCCGTCGATCCTGGTGCCGGCGGGGCCGATGACGTCCGGTCTGCCGAACAAGGAGAAGGCGCGCGTCCGGCAACTGTTCGCCGAGGGTCTCGCTACTCGCGAAGAGCTGCTCGCCGCCGAGTCAGCGTCCTATCACGGGCCTGGAACCTGCACGTTCTACGGCACGGCCAACTCCAACCAGATGGTTGTCGAGGTGATGGGCCTGCATCTGCCTGGCGCGAGTTTTGTACACCCGCATACGCCGCTGCGACGCGCGCTGACCGAAGAAGCCGGCCGTCAGGTCGTTCGGCTGACCCAAACGCGAGGGCAGTACACCCCGATCTCCGAGATCGTGGACGAGAAGTCGATCGTCAACGGCGTGGTCGCACTGCTCGCGACCGGGGGTTCGACCAACCACACGCTGCACCTGCCCGCGATCGCTGCGGCTGCGGGAATCCAGCTGACGTGGGACGACTTCGCAGACCTGTCCGCGGTGGTGCCTTTGCTGGCGCGCGTGTACCCGAACGGCAGCGCGGACATCAACCACTTCCACGCTGCGGGCGGCGTGCAGTTCTTGGTGAACACGCTGCTGGACGCAGGCCTGCTGCACCGGGACGTCAAGACGGTCGCAGGCGGCAGCCTGGATCTGTACCGGCAGGAACCCGTACTGGAGAACGGAAAACTCATCTGGCGCGACGGTGCGACGGAAAGCCTTGACACCGAGGTGCTGCGGAGTGTTGACGACCCGTTCGAGCCGGACGGCGGCCTGCGGATACTGTCCGGCAACCTCGGCCGCGCGGTGATCAAGGTGTGCGCGGTCCAGCACGAGAACTGGACCGTGGAGGCGCCGGCGCGCGTTTTCGAGTCGCAGGAAGAGCTTTCCGCTGCCTTCAAAGCAGGTGAGCTCAACCGCGATGTCGTTGTGGTTGTGCGAAACCAGGGTCCTAAGTCGAACGGAATGCCGGAGCTGCACGGCTTGACGCCCGCGTTGGGAGCGTTGATGGACCGCGGCCACAAGGTCGCGCTGGTGACCGACGGCCGGATGTCCGGTGCGTCCGGGAAAGTCCCCGCAGCCATCCAAGTTTCACCCGAATCGGTGGCAGGCGGTCCGCTGGCCCGGTTGCGGGACGGCGACGTGATCCGGCTCGATGCCGAACACGGCAGGCTGGACATCCTGGCGGACCCCGCGGAATTCGCGGCGCGGTCCATGGTGGAGGTTCCGCGGCCTGCGTGGGAAGGCACCGGGCGAGAGTTGTTCGGCGCCTTGCGTGGCGCGGTGGGCCCTGCCGAGCACGGAGCCACGGTGTTCGGTGGATTGTCGACTTCGATTGGGGATCTGGTGTGACGACCAACAGCGCGGACGAATTGCTCGACCTGTCGCCGGTGATCCCGGTGGTGGTGATCGACGACGTGGATCATGCGGTCCCGGTCGCCGAAGCACTGCTGGCCGGCGGAGTTCCACTGATCGAGCTAACCCTGCGTACGCCGGTCGCGATCGAGGGGATCCAGCGTATTCACAAGGAAGTCCCAGACATCCTGGTCGGCGCGGGCACGGTGGTCACCGCGGCACAAGCCGCACAAGCCCGCGACGCGGGCGCGTCCTTCCTAGTGACCCCAGGTTCAACCGAAAGTGTGGTCGACGCCTGCGCGGAAACCGGATTGCCTTTCCTGCCAGGGGTGAGCACGGTGACCGAAGCCATGCGAATGGCAGAACGCGGGCTGACCGCGCTGAAGTTCTTCCCCGCCGAAGCATCCGGTGGTGTGGATTACCTCAAAGCGCTCGGTGGCCCCTTGCCAGGACTGCGGTTCTGTCCCACAGGTGGGATTTCCGCCGATACAGCGCCTGACTACCTAGCCCTGCCGAACGTCGGCTGCGTCGGCGGATCCTGGCTCGTACCGAAATACGCGTTGTCGCACAACGACTTCAATCGCGTAAAGGTCCTGGCCAAGGCGACTGCCGCACTGCGTTCTTGATCGTCCGGAACCACCCCATCGTCCGCTTCGTCTCACTGGCGGCATCGAGGAGGGGACATGGGAACGGGCTACGCAGTCGTCATCGACGAGATTCGCCGTGCGTCGACGGCAGCCGACGACGCGGCGGAAATCGCGGGCAAAGTCGATCTAGCCGCCGCCATCGGTCCAGTTGGCCAGGCCTTGCCCGGTTCGAAATCAGCCGGTTCAGTGAATCGGCTGATGCCGTACTGGAAGAACGAGGTCACGTCGTGGGCGGCTGACGCGAAGGCGTACGCCGCGAACTTGTCCTCGGCCGCTGACCGGTACGAGCAGAACGAGCAGGCCGCGGCGGCTGATTTCCGCGTCGGCGGCACTCGCGGCGGAATGCGGGCCGAGTGATGGTCAGCTACGGGGATGTCAAGCAGTGGCGTGCGGCCGCGCTGGACGAAGCGGTCGGGGAACTGAACAAACGGGGCGATGAACTCCTCGGGATGAGCGACGAGCTCTCCGCGAGTGGAAAACCCGACAGCTGGGTCGGTTCCGGCGCCAACGAGGCCGAGCAGGCACGGACGAGAACAACCGATCGGATGGAGCACGTCGTCGCAGGTGTCGCTGCCGCCCGGCGCGCCGTCGCGGACGCCTCGGACTCGGTCACCGTGCTCGAACGTCTGGTGCGCGAAACCGACGATGTGGCTACGGCCAACGGATTCTCGATCACCAACGAGGGCCAGATCGTTCCACAGGCCACCGCCGGAGATGGTGGTTTCTTCGACCAGATCAGCGTCATGGCCGATCTCGCGAACCGTGTCAGCACGATTCTTGAGCGTGCGAACGATGTCGATGTGTTCCTGTCCGGGGTGCTCGACAAGATCTCGGGCGGCCAGATCACCGACGGCGGCGCGACAAGTCTGGCGGATGCCAGCGCACAGGGCGAGAAACAAGGCAGCCTGCACGAAGAACTGCTGAAGAAATACAACGTCTCAATCGACCCGGGCGGCATCGTCAGCTATCCGGACGGCGCCCTCGGCTGGGTCCTCGAGAAATTCGGCATCGAGCCGATGAACATGACCGCGGGTGAAGCGGCCCTGCTGGACGACATCGGCCTCGCCGGCACGAAAGACGCGTACGACATCTACAAAACCGCTGTGCACGACGCGGAGAACGTGTTCGACCGGCAAGGACTGACCGACGGGCATTCCGACGCGTTCCGGCACGCCTACTGGAACGCGATGCTGGCCAACCGGTTCGGCCCGGAATGGACCGAGCAGTACACCACCGCGCACGAACGCGTCGGGACGAACAGTGCCGCGGCGGAAGCGATGGACCTGCACAACAACGAGGTCGGCAGGCGGATCGCGGCCGAGCACCCGGACGCGAGCCCGGAGGAATTGAAAGGCCTGGTCGAGCAGGCGGTACGGAACGGCGAAATGGTGGTCGTCGGCCCGGACGGGCAACTGGTGCGCAGCAACGAGGTTCCGATGGGCCAGACTGGGCGCGCCGAGGGCCCGCCTGCCGAGGGCGGTCAGGATCCGAAACCACAAGACAAGTACGAGGACAACACTTCTGGTGGCTACAACCCGGGCAGCGATGGCGACAACTACGGCACGTACGACAACTAGAGCGCTGGTGGCGGGCTTCATCGTCATACTTGCGGGATTTCTGACCGCCGCGTGCGGCACGGACGGAGGGGGAAAGTTGACCGAGGACGTGAACCTGTCGAAGCAGCTGGCTGATCTGCGGCAGAACGGCGGGTCGGTGTTGTTGCGCGACCTGACCGGCGGCGATTGGGACAAGGTCTACATCTCGCCGGAACCGGTGAGCCGCGACCTCGTGGAGAAGGAGGTCGGCGCGAAGGTGGACATGGAGGACGTGTTCATGCAGCGCGGGAACATCCTGGTCTTCATGAAGGACAGCTCGGTGCAACGCGCCACCTTCATCACACCAAACCTGCTGCGTGACGGCACCTATGGCGCGGACGTGAAGCTGGAGGCGGCAGGCGGGACAGCGTTGATCAAGCTGAGCTCGTCGAAGTAAAGATTCACTCCAGGGTGTCGAGGAGATCGGTCTCCTCGCCGAAGCTGGCCAGTTCATCCTTGACGACGCGATAGGCCAAGCCCTGCGTGTACCCCTTGCGGGCAAGCATGCCGACCAGTCGCCGGATCTTGGTCTGCTGGTCGGCGGACCGCATGGACGGAAGCTTCTTGCGGACCAATTGACGCGCGCGCTCTTCCTCAGCCTCTTCGTCGACAGCGGAAACAGCCTCCGCGGCCGTGTCGTTGTCGACACCCCGACGACGAAGCTCGACGCTCAACGCCTTGCGCCCCATGCCCTGATAGGTGTGCCGAGAGCGAACCCACATCTCGGCGAACGCCTTGTCATCGATCAGCCCGACCTCATCAAGCCGACCAAGCACCCGCTCAGCAACCTCGGGCGCGATCTCCTTGCGCAACAAAGCCTTGTACAACTCAGAACGGGTCCTGGGCCGAGCAGTGAGCAAAGTCAGGCAGATGTCCTTGGCGTGAGCTTCGGGGTCACGGTCAACCTCAGCGGCCTTGCGCGGACGGCGTTCCTCACCCTCGCCTGTGTCCGAACCACCCCGGCGCCGCCGATCACCACGCCGCCGACTCGCCCTCCGATCCCGTAGATCGGTGACGGCGCTGTCCGTGGCTGAAGAATCCGTGTCGGCGACCGGTCGCCGCCCAGCCTGGGGCTGAGGTTGCGCGACGCGCGGCCGCTGCGGCTTAGTACGACTGACAGCCTGAGGCTGTTCAGACACCTGAGCCAGCCGAGCACGCAGTTCTGCCAGCCGCGGATCCTGAGAAGACTGCGCATCCTGAGGCGCTTCAGACACCTTGGCCACGCCAACACGCGAATCTGTCGGCCGAGCTTCCCGGGAAGATCCCGCACCGCGAGACCGAGACGCCGCGGCACCCTCCGCGCCCGATCCTCGCTCAGCACGACCACCAGCCACAGGCTCTTCAGACACCTCGGCCACACCAACACGCGAATCTGCCAGCCCACCATCGCGAGAAGACTGCGCATCCCGTGACTGCTCGACACCTTCCGAGCGCTGTCCTCGTGACTCGGCGCGATCCACAACCTGGGGCTGCTGCGGCACTCGAGCCAGCCGAGCGTCCCGGGAAGGTCGTGCCTCTTGAGGCACAGGCCGTGCGGCGGAAATCTCGGCCATCGGGCTGCGCAGATCAGCCATGACCTCGTCCGGTTCCGGCGAGGCGTCAGTTTCCTGCGATGTCGGCTGCGTCGCCGCAAACTCGATCGCCGCAGACCCAGTCGGCGCAGACCCAGTCGAGCCGGGCTCAGTCGACGCGGACCCAGTTGAGCCGGGTTCAGTCGTCCGGGACTCGGGCGAGTTGGGCTCGGGGTGGGCATCCCGCCCGGCCTTCGGCGCCACGTCTGGTTCCGAAGGCCGGTGCGCGGGATGTGTCGGCGCCGGCAGGTCGGGTTCTTCCCCGGCCCAAGGGTCGATACCCGGTTCCGCCGGTGCCTGGGCTCGCTGGTCTGTCACCCAGTCCTTGAGCCACGTCAGATCGCCAGAATCGTCTGGCATCAGAAGTCGACAGGGGCGGGCGCCGCTTCCTCGGCGTCAAGCTTCGGGCCGATCCCCATCTTGTCCTGGATTCGCTTCTCGATGTCGTTGGCGACGTCCGGGTTCTCCCGCAGGAACCGCCGGGCGTTCTCCTTGCCCTGCCCGAGCTGGTCACCCTCGTAGGTGTACCAGGCGCCGGACTTGCGCAGGATGCCCTGGTCGACGCCCATGTCGATGAGCGAGCCCTCACGGCTGACGCCCAGGCCGTAAAGGATGTCGAACTCGGCCTGCTTGAACGGCGGGGCCACCTTGTTCTTGACGACCTTGACCCGGGTGCGGTTACCGACCGGCTCGCCGCCGTCCTTCAACGTCTCGATCCGGCGCACGTCGAGCCGGACCGACGCGTAGAACTTCAGCGCCTTGCCACCGGTGGTGGTCTCCGGCGAGCCGAACATCACGCCGACCTTCTCACGCAGCTGGTTGATGAAGATCGCGGTGGTGCCGGAGTTGCTCAGCGCACCGGTGATCTTGCGCAGCGCCTGGCTCATCAGCCGGGCCTGCAGACCGACGTGGCTGTCACCCATCTCGCCCTCGATCTCGGCGCGGGGCACGAGGGCCGCGACGGAGTCGATGACCAGGATGTCCAGCGCGCCGGAGCGGATCAGCATGTCCGCGATCTCCAGCGCCTGCTCACCGGTGTCCGGCTGGGAGACCAGCAGTGCGTCGGTGTCGACGCCGAGCGCCTTGGCGTACTCGGGGTCGAGCGCGTGCTCGGCGTCGATGAACGCCGCGATGCCGCCTGCCTTCTGCGCGTTGGCCACGGCGTGCAGGGCGACGGTCGTCTTACCGGAGGATTCCGGGCCGTAGATCTCGACGATGCGGCCGCGGGGCAGGCCGCCGATCCCGAGCGCGACGTCAAGGACGATGGAGCCGGTCGGGATGACCTTGATCGGGGCACGCGCCTCTTCGCCGAGACGCATGACCGAGCCCTTGCCGTACTGCTTGTCGATCTGGGCGAGGGCGAGCTCGAGTGCCTTGCCCCGGTCGGGTGCTGCTGGTGCCATCTGATGTCCACCTCGTTGGGTCGAGCGGTCTGTGTCGGAGGAGACGCTACGGGTGGGGACCGACAATTTCGGGGGACCGCCGATCCCGGTGCGCAGCCATCGTAGCGAACACGTGTTCGAGCCGTTCGCGCGACACGCCGGTCAGCGCCTCTCGGGTGGGACCCCGAAGTCGTCGCAGACCGCGCGCCAGATCTCCTTGGGTTCGAAGCCTGCCTCGAGCGCCTGGTCGACGGTGCGACCGCCGAGCGCGCCGAGCACGTGGTCACGGGCGAGCATCTCGGCGCGGACAGCACCGAACTCGGTGGACATCAGATTGCGGAAGACCGTGGTACGCATCGACGACTAGGTTAGTGAGCGTGGAAGCACCGAGTGGACTCGAGTCGATGGGCCTGACCGTCCTGGCGATCGCCAGCGTGCTCGCCGCGCTGATCACGGTCATCTTCTGGCTGCGCAACAACCGGAGGCGCTGAAGTAAGGTCTGCGCCCGAGGCGAGATCGGAGCGGTGCACACCATGCGTTTCATGATCATCATCAAGTCGGACGAGAAGACCGACGCCGGCAGGGTGCCGTCCGAGGCCGAGTTCACCGCGATGGCGCAGTTCAACCAGGAGATGGCCGACGCGGGCATCCTGGTCGGCGCCGAAGGCCTGCTGGACAGCGGCAAAGGCGCGCGGGTGCAGATGTCCGGCGGCAAGACCACGATCACCGACGGCCCGTTCACCGAGTCGAAGGAGCTCGTCGCGGGTTTCTGGATGATCAAGGTCGACTCGCTGGAAGAGGCGATCGACTGGGCCAGCCGCGTGCCGAGCCCGCCGGAGATCGAGACCAACCTCGAGGTACGCCAGGTCGTCGACGCTGCCGAGCACTACGCCGAGACGTACACCGAGGAGCTCAAGGAAGGCGAGGACAAGCTCAGGGATCAGATCGCCGAGAACCAGTGACGCTGTGTTCGGTGAAACTGCCCGCGACGGTGAAACCGAGCCCTCGATAGAGCTCCTGCCCGTCAGGTGACGTCTGCAGAACGGCTGTGCCGAAGCCCTCGGCACGTGCCGCGAGCAAAGCCGAGAGCGTGATCGCACGCCCGAATCCACGTCGCCGGAAACCGGCCAGCGTCGAGATGTTGTAGATCCCGGCAACCCCGTGCGCCAGAAAAGCTTCCGCCGCGCAGACGGCCGCGTCGCCGACATATCCGACGAAGCACCGAGTCTGGCAAGCCGGATCCAAAGCCGCCACCGCGGCACGTTCGTAGAACCGGATCACCCCGGACGCGGGCGGACTCCAGTTCGCCGCAAGGATTGCGGCGTAGTCCGCGAGTTGACCCGCGTCACGAACCCGCTCGATCCGCAGCCCTGGCGGAACTTCCAACGCGGGCAACGAGGCCAGGTCGGCGACCATGCCCGGTTCCGGCTCCAGCGCGGGGAAACCCGCCGCGGCGATCCGGTCCGACAAGTTGCCCGGTGTGGACGTCGAATCCACCCACCACGAGAACCGGCCGCCGATCATCGCAACAGTCTCGGCGATTCGTATGTCCACAGTGGACTCAGTGAATCGAGTCCCGGTGATGATGTTGAACGTGTCGTCGGCGACGTCACCGTCCGCGATCACCAAGTCATCGGTCTCGACGACGGTCATTCCCGCGGTCTTGCGGTGCAGGTGGCACGAGTGCTCGGCGAAGTTCGCCGCCATCCGGTCAAGAAGTACCGGGCTGGACATTCTTCTCCCAGTAGGTGGCGATCTCGTCGGGCGTTCCGGCGTCGCGCAGCTGCACCTTGCTCAGCACGCCAAGGATCGGCAGGTCTTTGACGTAGAAGACCAGCTTGCCGGTGCCGCCGCTGACGGCTGCCTGGTACTGGCCGGTCAGGCCGTTGCCTGTCCAGTCGGCCCGCACCGTGTCGCCGCCGAGCGAACCGATCACGGCGAGCGCCTGCTTGTCGGACTCCTCGTTCGACGAGGCCTGCAGGTACGAAACCTGGTAGTCCTCACTGAGGGTGCAGGTCACGCTCAGTCCCACGGCAGCGTCAAGGCCACTGCTTTCCACACCCGACTTGCAAGAGTTGTTGTCCGGGACCGTGCCTGCGAGCTGGCGCAAACATTTGGTGAAGCCCTTGTCGTCCTTGTCCCCCACCGACGCGCAGTCCTCGGCTGACGGGATGGCGCTGTTGGACGGCAACAGGAAAATGCCGCCGACCACTGCCAACGCCACGACGACGAGCGCGGCGACGCCGATCAGCAGCCTGCGGTTCGACTTCTTCTTCGCCGAGGCGGCGGGCGTCAGCGTCGGGAAGTTGCTGGGCAGCGGCGCGGGTTGGGGCGCTTGCTGCGCCGGAAAACCGCCGCTGGGCGGGGTTGGTGGCCGGAAATTCGGCCGCACCGGCGTCATCGTCGCGGTCGGCTGATCCTCCGTCAGCGCACTCTGCACGGGCTGCGTCTGGGTACGCGCGCCGATACCCTCGCGCGGCACGTGGTGCGCACCCAGCGCCACGGCGGTTTCCGGCTGGTCGAGGCTGGTCGGCACGACACGCAACTGCTCCGCGATGAGCGTCGCGACCAGTGGCATCCGGCTGGATCCACCGACGAGGTAGATGCCGAGCAGCCGGTCGGGCGTCATCCCGGTCGAACGGATGGTCGCGGCCAGCAACTCCACGCTGCGCAGCAGGTTCGGCCGGACCAACGCCTCCAGCTCCGCCCGGGTGACGAGCACGTCGTCGAATGGTTCTGGCATCGGCACTTCGGTTTGCGGGTGCCGGGACAACGCTTCCTTGGCTGCCTTCACGTCCTCACGCAGCGAGCGTTGCGCACGACGGTCCGCTGTGGTCTCCGGACGCAACAACCGCTGCCAACGGGCCGGGTCCCGATGCGAGACCTCACGGCCGACGTGCTCGAGCAACGCCTGGTCGACGTCCAGGCCGCCGAGGTCGGGCAGGCCGTCCTCAGCGAGAACCGTGAAGCCGTTCTGCGTCGCGCCGACGACCGCGATGTCGAATGTGCCCGCACCGAGGTCGTACACCGCGAGCGCTCGGCCCGGTGTCAACGACTGCCCGGGGAACGAGGCGAAATGCGCGGCCGCGGCCACCGGTTCCGGCACGAGGACCATGTTGTCGCCCAAGCCGGCCAGCCGTGCCGCCGCCATCAGGACGTTGCGGCGTGTTGGCCCCCATTGCGCTGGGTGTGTCAGCCGCACCTCATCCGGCTTCGCACCGCCCAGTTGCCGTGTCGTCTCTTCACCGACACGGCTCAGCACCGCGGCGAGGGCGTCGGTCACCGGCACGACGGTGTCACCCAGCAACAGTGTGCCTTCGTCGACCCTGCGCTTGGGGTTGGGCTCGAAACGGGATGGGTCCAACCGTGCGCGTCGCTCAGCGTCTCGGCCGACAACCAGGTTTCCGTCCTCGCCCGCGAACACCGCGGAGGGCATGGTCGCGGAGCCGTCGACCTCGACGACACGAGGAGGCCGCCCATGTGCGGACAACACCGCCACGGTGTTGGACGTGCCGAGGTCAACTGACAGGACGCGCACTGATCTCCCCTTTTGATGCGACCGGATGACCGGGTCAGATGCTGCCATGCCGACAGGTCCGGGCGGGTGCGGGTTGACTTTCTGCTCATTTTGAGCACGATGAATGCTCAGAATGAGCAATCTACGCGTCCTGGTGATCGGCGACGACCTGACCGGCAGCAACGCGACCGGTGCGTTGTTCGCCCGATTCGGTATGCGCACCATGACCGTGCACGGCGGCGCGGCATTGCCCGACATCGAGGCGCTCGTCGTCAATCTGGGGAACCGGCACGCACCGCCGCAGGAAGCACGAGCCGCGGTCAAAGCGACGATCGAGGCCGCCGGACATGTACCTCTTGTAGTGAAACGAGTCGACACGACCCTTCGTGGCAACGTCGGCGCCGAGACAGACGCCGCTATCGAGGCGTTGAGCGTGCGAGCTTTGGTCGTGCCCGCGTTCCCTGACGCCGGACGTGTCACTGTGGGCGGGCTACACCTCGTCGACGGTGTCCCGCTCGCTCAGACAGCGGCCGCGCGAGATGCGCTCAATCCGGTCAAATCTTCGCGCGTGGCGACGATTCTCCGAGCCGGAACCACACGATCGATCACCGAAGTTCCGCTGGACGTCGTAGAGCAGGGCGTCGAGGCGGTCGCCGGGGCGCTTCGGTCCGACAGCGAGATCGTGGTGTGCGACGCGACCCGCAACTCACACCTTCGGGTGATCGCCGAGGCGGCGGCGCAGGTGTCAAAACAGTGGCTGTCGGTCGACTCCGGCCCGTTCGGAGTGCGGCTCGCCGCGGCCTTGGGCATCGCACCGGGCGACCAGCCGAGGCCGCCGGTGTTCGCCGTGATCGGCAGCATCACCGCGATCACCGCCGACCAGGTGCAGGAAACCGAGCAAACACTCGGCGCGCACTACGTGACGGTGACCGGAACGGAATCACCCGAAGAGATAGTCGCCAAAGTCTCCGAGCTCATCGAGCGGGATATCGACGTGGTCGGTGTACGGACGATGGCCGCCGCGCTCGACCGTGCGCTCGCGGCGAAACTGCCGAGCGTTTTGGCCGAGGTCACGAGGAAAGTATTGACACAGCACAGGATCGGCGGTCTGTACGCCACCGGCGGCGACATCGCCACGGCGATCACAACGGCGCTGGATACCGACGGATTCGTGATCGACGACGAGGTGGTGCCGCTCGCTGTGGTCGGCAGGCTCGCCGGCGGCCCGTTCAACGGGCTGCCGTTCGCCACCAAAGGCGGCCTGATCGGCGACCACACAGCGGCTGTCGCCTGCATCGAACGGCTGAGAGGAAGCACATGACCAAGCCCGTGCTCGCAGTGACACTCGGCGATCCGGTCGGGATCGGACCGGAGATCACGGCGAAAACCCTGGCAGCGCCGGAAGCCACGGACACCGCGCGACCACTGGCCGTCGGTGACGCGCCGGTGCTGCGCCGGGCGATCGACGTGCTCGGCCTGGACGCCAAGGTGAACGCGGTGAAATCCGTCGCCGAGGCGAAGTTCGAGCCTGGCACGATCGACATCCTCGATCTCGGTATCGCCCCTGGTGACCTGCCGTGGGGCCAAGTGAACGCCACAGCGGGCCAAGCCGCGGTCGCCGCGATCGAACAAGCCACGAAAGCCGCTCTGCGTGGCGAGGTGGACGCGGTGGTGACGTCGCCGATCAACAAGGAGTCGATCTGGGCGGCCGGGTCGAAACACCTCGGGCACACTGAGATGCTCGGCGAGCTGACCGGCTCCGACCGGTTCAACACCATGTTCTGGGTCCGTGGCCTCCGGATTTTCTTCGCCACCCGGCATTTGTCGCTGCGCGAGGCGGTCGAGCAGATCACCAAGCCGAACATCGAGCACGCGATCCGCGAGGCGTACACGGCGTTGCGCGTGTTCGGCAACGATTCACCCAGACTGGCGGTTGCCGCACTGAACCCGCACGGCGGTGAGGGTGGCAAGTTCGGTGACGAGGAGATCGTCGCGATCGCCCCGGCGGTGGAGGCGGCAAAGGCCGACGGGCTGGACGTCTACGGCCCGATTCCCGCGGATTCGGTGTTCCACCAAGGACTTGAAGGCCGTTACGACGGCGTTCTGTCGCTGTACCACGATCAGGGGCACATCGCTTCGAAGACAGTGGACTTCCACGGCACGGTTTCAGTGACCGTCGGTCTGCCGATCCTGCGCACGTCGGTCGACCACGGCACGGCTTTCGACATCGCAGGGACGGGACGTGCCGAACACGGCACGATGGTCGCCGCGTTCCGTGCTGCCGTAGACCTCGCTCCGTACGCCCCACGACTGCGCGAGGCGTACCCAGGCGGATGAACGCACGAGAACGACGGGCAAGGCTGCTCGACGAGGTCCGCGGCGGGGCCGGTCACATCCATGATCTGGCTGACCAGTTCCGGGTTTCCCCGTCCACGATCCGCCGCGACCTCACCTTGCTCGAGCGCGACGGCCACGTCGTCCGTACTTACGGCGGCGCGGTGGAGCGCAGCGTGCGCGAGAAAGATGCGCGAAACAGTGCCGAAAAGGATGAAATCGCCTACAAAGCGGCTGCTGTGATCGAGGACGGCGAGATCGTCGTCCTCGACGCGGGCACCACCACCGGCAGGCTCGCCGCGCATCTGGCCCACCGCAGGTTGACCGTCGTGACGAATGGACTGACGGCCATCCTCGCACTGGCCGAGAGCACCACAGTGGAGCTGATTGTCCTAGGTGGACGGTTGCGCCAGCCGAACGCGGCGATCGTCGGCGCGACGGTCACCGAACAACTCCGGCACATCGGCGCCGATCAGGTGTTTCTCGGCACAGATGGACTCAGTCCGGAACGAGGTTTGTGCTCACCCAGCCTGGAACAAGCGCACTTGAAATACGCGATGCTGCATAGCGCACGGCACGCATACGTCCTGGCTGATCACTCCAAAATGGGCCACGAACCGTTTTCCTACTGGACTCCCCTTGACAGGCCGCACACGGTTGTCACGAACTGACCTGTGATTTGATCGGGATAACTCCTGAACCGGATGCACACGATCGCCCGTATGAACCAGTGCAGCCAAGAGACGGGAGTGATCGCGTGCGACATGGACATAGTGTCGATACCAGCTTGTTCCAGCGTGCAGCGCACAGTCCGTCGTACTTCGAGCTGACCAGGGGGATGGGCGACAACGGCAGGCAGATCGCGGACTTCTGCATCCCGTGCAACCCGTATTTTCCCACGCCGGAGATGTTCGGCGAACTGGCCAAGAACCTTGAGATGGTGCTGAAGTTCTACCCCAGTGACGCCAGCACCATCGCGGGCAGGCTCGCCAGGATCCTGGGGCTCAACCCGGCGACCATCGCCATGTCGAACGGTTCCACCGAACTGATCACCTGGATGGACCACTTGTGGTTCTCCGAAAGCGTGGCGATCCCGATTCCCACTTTCGGGCGATGGACCGATCAGCCACTGGAGACCGGCAAGCGCGTCGACATGTACCCGTTGCAGGAGAGCAACGACTTCAACCTGAGCATCGACGACTACATCAAGTTCATCCGGAAGCGTAAGTCCCGGGTCGCGGTGCTGTGCAACCCGAACAACCCCGATGGCGGCTACCTGCCACGGCGGGAGATCGTGCGGTTCATGGACGAGTTGTCCGATCTCGATCTCGTCGTGATCGACGAGTCGTTCATCGACTTCGTTGAGGTCGAACGGCATCCATCGGTGGCGACGGACGCCACGATTCGCCCGAACGTGGTGGTGCTGAAGAGCCTGGGCAAGAACTTCGGCCTGCACGGCATCCGGTTCGGCTACCTCGTGGCCAACCCCGCGCTCGCGGGCAAGATGGCCAAGACATTGCCGAAGTGGAATTTGAACTCTTTGGCCGAAACGGTCGTGTTCATGTTGGAAGAGCACGCAGGCGACTACGCGGAGAGCCTGCAGCTGTTGGCCCGCGACCGCTACCGGATGGGGATGGAACTAGCCAGGCAACCAGATCTGACCGTCTACTCGTCACAGGCGAACTTCCTGCTCGTCAAGCTGGCGCCGAACATCGACGGCATGGCGTTGCGGGACTACCTGTTGCAGCGGCATCAGGTCTTCATCCGGGAATGCGGCAACAAACTAGGGATGAACAGTCAGTTCGTCCGCCTGGTGGTCCGTCCTGAACAGGACGTGGAGCGCTTGGTCGAGGGACTGCGTGGGTTCACCCAAGCGCGATGGGAGCACGAACATGCCACCCCGGCCCTTGTCCACAGCGTTTCGTGACGGCTGGACGGAATTAGTCGACTACATCGAGATTTTCCGGCGGACACGACGCCGCCGGTGATGGTCTCGGGTGCCGCTGGTTCGGCGGCCGGCGGCACCCGAGCTCTGCACTAGACCGGGCGGCGGGTTCGTCGCCAGGCGACAACGATCAGCGCGATCAACCCGAACAGCGGGATCGTGCTGATCGCCCAGCTCAACCCCATCGGCGGACCGGGCTGCTCCATCACTTTCAGATTGCGCAGTTCACCCGTTCCGGTACCAGCTGGCCCTTCGATGGTGAAGCGCATCGTCCAGTCGCCAGGTTCCGGCAGGCTGAACACGTCCAGGCCCCAGACCTCACGCTTGCGTGGGTGCCGGGCGAGTGGATCGCCCATCCGTTCGTCGCCGAGCGACAAGACCACGCGACCGCCCTTGTCAGCGATACCACCGTCCGGCGCGAACGTGAAGTCCAGTGACTGCAGGGCTTTCAGCGGCCATGTGCTGAAGCCGACGGTCACGTTGTACGGTCCGGCCTGGACTTTCTCCGTGTGCACGATGTTGACCGGATCGTAAGCAGACGCCGGTGCGGCGAGCCCGAACAGCAGCGAACCGGTTGCCAGCATCCCCAACAGTGTCTTACGCATGACTGGTTTCCTTTGCTGGCGCGAGGTGTCGCAGCATCTGCCCGAAACGCTTGCCGAGCATCCCAGCAAGGGCACCGAAAACAGTGCCGATCACGACGGTGATGATGTAGGTACTGGTGCGCGGCAGTGAAGCGTCATACACCAGTACGTCCTGCAGCGGTCCGCAGGCGCTGATGATCAGGCCGGCGACGGCTCCGCTCACCACTGCGGGCAGTTTGCGCAGCAGCTCCACCGCCACTGCCACGATCAGCAGGCTCATCGGAATCATGGACGGCAGCGCTGGCACGCCATCGACGTAGTCACGCACTGGCAGGCCGGTCGCATCGGCGTAAACCCTTGCCGCCCACGGCGAGAACCACCAGAACACACCTTGGAGCGCCGCCACGACCAGAGCGACGGCGAGCGCGCCACCCCGTCGGGCGAGGGCTCCCGCGCCCATCATCAGGATCAGCACCGACATGAACGTGACGCCGATTTCCACCGGATCGACCGTGCCATCCGGCAAAGCTTCCAGGCCGATCACGGTCACCATGCTGAATGACAGCAGCACGGACGCACTGCTGACGGTTCCGTACACACCCCATCGGTGTTCGCGGGCCGCCGCGAATATCATGACCGCGCCCACCATTGTGATCGAGATGGACAGCAGCAGGCCGATGTGCGGTGGTGACGCGATCACCGCGTCGAAACCGTACAGGCTGTGCCACCACTGATCCCACAGGCCGTACAACAGGAACGACGCAGCGCCGATACCGGAGATCAGATAGCCGACCGGCGCGGAGAACGTCCGGCCGAACACGCCGACCGCACGACCTCCCACGATCGGGTTGATGTCCCGGCCACGGCGCTGCGCGGCCGTGGCCATCAGAACAACGACCAGACTGGCGATTCCGGCGACGGCGCTGCCGGAATACAGGAACAGGTGCGGCATGGTGAAGAACGTGTCCGGCCCGACATCCGAGTGCCATTGGATGTCCCAGGTCAGGCCGACGAGTGAAAGCATGGTCCCACCGAGTACGAAACCCGCCGGGACCACTCCCCTCGGCACACTCTTGGCCGCGGTGTCGCTCGTGGCCATTGATGCCGTCATGTCCATTGATCCACTCCTTTCAGTTGAGCAGCAGCGGGATCACGACCCGGTCGGTCCCCAGCGAAACGGTTATCTCCCATTGACCGGCCATCGGCAGGTCCACGTTGTCCACCCGGAAGTGGCCCGGCTGTGTCGGCGCGGCGGTGATCGGGCTGAGCGCGTGCCCCATCTGCGGCATCGCAGGCTCGACCGTCACGTCGCCTGTCGCCGGGTTGCCGGTGCGGTCGGTGATCTCGATGTCGAGCGAGTTGCCGCCCGGCTTCAGCGGCTGAGCCGCGACTTTGAAGCTGTACCGCGCGGTGTCCGCGAGGAGTTGGTGGGTGTCGCCTGATCTCGGCCAGAGCAGCAGCGCGGCTGCCGCGACGATCACCGCCCCGAGTGCGGTCAAGATGATTTTCATCCTTGTGCTCCCTTGGGAACTTCGACGACCGTCGGCACGGTGACGATCGAGTAGTCACGCTCGACCTGCACCCACACCAGATACCGGCCCGGCAGCGGGAAGGAGTACGTGAACGACACGTCCGGCCCGAACGCGGCAACGCTCTCGTCCGGTTTGTCCGGCAGACCTGGCGTCGATGGGAGCATCGCGTGCACATGCGCCCAGATCGGTGCTGCCGCGTGGTTCTGACCGTCGGCGAGCGGTCCGACAACGATCATGTGACCGAGCATTCCCAGCCACGGCTGCAAATCCCTCGTCCCGAACCTGGCCGTGACCGTGCTCGGCGAACCTGCCGGCCGGATCTGCGTCGAGAGGTCCGCTTTTCCTTCATTCGCATGAAGGTTCGCCTCGCCGGTCACCGATACGGATGAACGCAGGAGTTGCACTCCCCCGCCGCGCCTGGCGATTTCGGCCGCGATCGCGTGCACCCCAGGCCCGGTCCTGAGCCGCACCCGGTACTCACCCGGACCGACCCTGATCGGGTGAAGGTGCTGCAACGTACCGCTTGGCGAAATCACTACAAGGTGTATCAACGCGTTGTCGTGCACCAGAAGGTCGTCGACTGGACGACCGGACGACCCGTCGGTCAGACTCAGCCTCAGGTCGTTGCCCGCCATGGTCGGCACCAAGTTCACCGGTGGCCGCGAAAAGTCCACTATGGACGTTCGCTGATACGGGTCGTTGACGTTGTCGAACGTCGGATCCAGGTCCGTGCCCGGGGCAGGCGGCTGCGGGATCACCGGAGCCAGCACAGCGGCCGTCACGGCGACCGTGACCGCCACGATCATCCCAGCGGCGGGCACGATCGCCATGCCGCCACGGCCTCGAACAGCCAGAACCAGCGCGATGACAAGGAGAAGCCCAGCCGCGACGAACCCGCCGTAGGTCGCGTTCTCCCACGGAGAGGACACGATCGCCGGGACGATGAACGGGATCGTGGCTTCGTCGACCTTGAGCTCCCACGGCCCAGGCCGGTCCACTTGAACCGTTCCCGCGTAGAAGCCAGGAGTCGCGCCGAGTTCCACCTTCGTGGAGCTGGTGGGCGATCCGGCCGCGCTGACGCTGACCGTGACCACGCCGGGTGGCGATCCCGTGTGCGTCACCAGATCGATGTGCACGGGGCCGGGCACCTCGGCGACCCTGCGGATGATCACGGTCAGCTCGCGGTCGCCCAGTGTCTGGGCCACGTGGATGTCGGCGCCGGTCTGGGCACCGTCGGCCAGCGCCGGAGCGGCGATCCCGATGAGCATCCCCAGCGCGAGCAGCACTGTCGACAGAGTTCGCATCGCCACGGATACAACCAGGACAAGAAGCCCGAATTCGTCCCTTCGGCGGTGGAAACCGGATCCCCTGCACGGGGGACGAACAACCCCGAGACGCGGGAGGACGCAGGTCAGGGGATGGGGCAGGATCCAAGGCGATGCTCACCACCAGGTTGTCGTTGAAACGCCAGTCGTGGCTGGTCGCCGCCGTGTGCATGATTGCCGACGGCACGGCCGTACTGCTCCACGGCTGTCAGACGTGGCAGAACTGGCTGACGCTCGTGATGACGCTGGCCGTCGACGCCGCGTTGGCCGGTCCGGCGCGTCTGTCCGGTGTCATCGCCTTCGCGCACGCGTCCATCCCGATCACCATGCTTCTGCTGGGCGGTTGGTCACCCGCCAACGACGCCGGAATTCTGATCGCGGGATACCGCGCGGGTGCGTGGCTGCACGGCGGGCCCGCGATCGCCTCCCTCGTTGTTCTCGCAGCGAGTCTTCTGGCATGCAGCTCCATCATCGACCGAAGCCTGGAGTGGGGCGTCGTCGCGATGATCAAAGCCGCTGTCCTGCCGTTCCTGGTTGGCCGGTACACCGCCGCTCGCCGCGCTTACCTCGCGGAAATGGAACGACGCACGGAACTGGAGCGTCGAGACGCGCAAGAAGCGGTGACCAGGGCGATCGCGGCGGAACGCAGCTCGATCGCCCGCGATCTGCACGACGTGATCGTGCACCACGTCAGCGCGATCAACCTGCATGCCGGAGCCGCGCGGCTAGGACTCCCCGCCGGCAACGTGAAGCTGGAGGGATCCTTGCGGTCGGTCGAGACTGCGAGCCGAGCGGCCATGGTCGACCTGCGTCACCTGCTGGACCTGCTGCACGGCGACAACTCGGAAGGCGCCAGCCAGCCTGGGCTGGACAACCTCGACGAGCTGTTCGAGAACATCCAGGCAGCCGGTATGCCCGCACGGCTCGCGGTTTCGGGCACTCAGCGGGACGTCCCGGAGTCGCTGGGGATAACGGTGTACCGGATCGTGCAGGAGATGCTGACCAACGCTTTGCGACATGGTGGCTCGGATGGTGTGTTGATCTCGTTGGAGTACGAACCTGATGCGCTGACCGTGACCTCCCTCAACAAGGTGGGTACAGGCAGCCAATCGGGTGGAACCGTTCGGCGCGGCCTGGTAGGAATCCGCAACCGGGCCGGTATGTTCGCCGGCCGGACGCAAGCCGGACTCGATCCGGACGGCGAGACCTGGCGGACGAGCGTGAGGTTCCCACTATGACGCTGCGAGTGCTGCTGGCCGACGACCACGCCATGCTGCGGTCCGGGATGCGCGCGATCTTCGAGACGCAACCGGACCTCGACTGCGTCGCCGAAGTCGCCGACGGTCGCGCCGCGGTCGCCGAAGTCGCCCGGCTGCGCCCGGACGTCGCGGTACTGGACATCCGAATGCCCAAATTGGACGGTCTCGGGGCGACCGAGGCGATCCTGTCCGACCAGAACAACCGGACGAAGGTCATCCTGCTGACGACGTACGACAGCGACGAATACGTCTACCGTGCGCTGAACGCCGGAGCCAGTGGCTTCCTGCTGAAGTCATTACCACCCGAAGAGTTGATTTCCGCGATCCGCGTGGCCGCACGCGGCGACGCCTTGATCGACCCCTCGGTGACCCAACGCCTCATCGCGCGATTCGCCGTCAGCATCGCCCCACCGGTCACCCCACCCGAAGTCGCCCAACTCACCGCCCGGGAACGGGAAGTCCTCCAACTGGTGGCGGCGGCGTACAGCAACGCCGAGATCGCCGCGAAGCTGCACGTGGGCGACGAGACCGTGAAAACCCACGTGTCACGGGTGCTGTCGAAACTCGGGTTGCGTGACCGGGTGCATGCCGTGGCCTACGCGCACGTCAACGGGCTGGTAACCGGACCTCCGCTTCCGCCGGGGTGAGCTTCATGGGCCGGTCAAAGCCGTTCATCCGCGTATGCGTTGATGCTCGAGATGAAGGTCCCGTGCTGGGCTTCGTCCGCCGCGGCGGACCCCCACTGCCGCGACTGCCTTGGAAGGACACGAAGTTGCGCCCAGCACCAGGACCCTCACGGCACTGAGCCTTTCGCGAACCACGGTCCATGGTCACGTTTCTCTGCTCGTAGCGGAATCGCTACCGGCGAACAGGGGCAGGGTGAGTCGCCGCCGCGGCGTCCCACCCTGCCACCAGGTCACTGGAACCAGGGCCTGTCCGGGTTCGGATCGACCGATGTGCGCTCGGTGACCTTGCGCCACGAGAAGCCGTACTTCGTGAACACCTCGGCATCGACGATGTGCCGGAACCCGAAGTAGGCGTCCCAGATGTACACCCGCGGGTCGCCGGGCTCTTTGACCAGTTCGGCGTCGTACAACGGAATGGGATCCGTGAAGCACGACAGGACGCTGTCGTTGATCACGTAACTCCAGCTGTCCCACAGCCGGAAGTACGTCGCCTCGTCCGGAATGGACCGGAGCTGGAAATCCGGGTCCACCAGGTAGATCGCGGGGCTGGACGAGGTCTTGACCCGCTGCCCGGGCTGCGGGCACGCCGCAGGTGCTACCTCTGCCGTCGCCGCTTGCGCGGCCATGGGCGTCGTCAGCGCGAGCACCATTCCGGCGACAGCCGTGAGCACGGCGTGACCAGCACGCCTTGCCTTATTCATGAAAGAGAACCCCCTTGAGAACAAGAAACGAACCAAACCGTACAGATGTCCCGCATAGTCGACAACGCTGCCGTTCGCCGCATCGGATACCGCCGACAGCTGGACCCCAGCGCACCCCACCCGCCGACTTTCCGCAGCTCAGAAGGCACGAATCCAAAACTGTCAGACCCCCGATGCATGATGGTCAGCGTGGCAGAACTCGACCTCTTCTCACCGGCGACCCGCGACTGGTTCGCGGGAGCCTTTGCCGCCCCGACCCAGGCGCAGGCCGGGGCGTGGCGTGCGGCTGCCGCCGGTGAGCACGCGCTGGTCGTGGCGCCAACCGGATCCGGTAAGACGCTCGCGGCCTTCCTCTGGGGCCTCGACCGGCTGGCCGTTCAGCCGCCTCCCAGCGAGCCCAAACACCGCTGCCGGGTCCTGTACATCTCCCCGCTCAAGGCGCTCGCGGTGGACGTCGAGCGCAACCTGCGGGCCCCGCTGGCCGGCATCCGTCAGGCCGCGCACCGGCTGGGCCTGACGCCTCCTTCGATCACCGTCGGCATGCGGACCGGGGATACCCCTGCCGACGAACGCCGAACGTTCGCCAGGACCCCTCCGGACATCCTGGTGACCACGCCCGAGTCCCTTTTCCTCCTGCTCACGTCGGCCGCGCGGGAGTCACTCAAGGGCATCGAGACCGTCATCGTCGACGAGGTGCACGCGGTGACCGGCACCAAACGCGGCGCGCACATGGCGTTGTCTCTGGAACGGCTGGACGCGTTGTTGCCCAAACCGGCGCAGCGGATCGGGCTCTCGGCCACCGTCCGGCCCATCGAGGAGGTCAGCGCGTTCCTCGCCGGTGGTCGCCCGGTCACGGTCGTCCAGCCGAAGTCGGCCAAGACCGTGGAGATCACCGTCCAGGTCCCGGTCGAGGACATGACCGCCATCGACACACCTCAAGTGCCCGACCCCACCGGTGAGCTCCCGGTTCAGGGCGGGATCGGCACGCTTGAGGAGATCACCGGCGAGATCGGCGCCACCCGGCGGCCGTCGATCTGGCCGGCGGTCGAGGAACGCATCCTCAGCCTGGTGCGCCAGCACCGGTCAACGATCGTGTTCGCCAATTCCCGGCGGCTCGCCGAACGACTCACCGCCAGACTGAATGAGCTCGCGGAAGAGCAGCCCTGGGAGCTGGATCGCTTCCCAGCCGAGGCAATCGGCCAGTCGGGGATCGCCGGTGGCGCTTCACCGGTGATCGCCAGGGCGCACCATGGCTCGATGGCGCGCGAACAGCGCACCGTCGTCGAGGAGGAGCTGAAGTCCGGTCGGCTCCCCTGCGTCGTCGCGACGTCCTCACTGGAGCTCGGGATCGACATGGGCGCCGTCGATCTCGTCATCCAGGTCGAGGCGCCGCCGACGGTCGCGTCCGGCCTGCAACGTGTCGGCCGGGCAGGGCATCACGTGGGCGCGGTGTCCCGTGGCGTGATGTTCCCCAAGTTCCGCGGCGACCTCGTGTCGTGCGCTGTGGTCGCGGAACGCATGCGCGATGGGGCTATCGAGGCGGTCCGGTATCCCCGAAATCCGCTGGACGTACTAGCGCAGCACATCGTGGCGATGGTCGCACTCGAAGCATGGACCATCGACGAGCTGTCCACAGTGGTCCGGCGGGCCGCGAACTTCGCGTCGTTGCCGCAGTCCGCTTTGGAGTCCGTGCTGGACATGCTGTCCGGGCGGTATCCCAGCGAGGAGTTCGGCGAACTGCGGCCTCGCGTGACGTGGGACAGGATCACCGGCGAGTTGCGTGGCCGTCCGGGCGCGCAACGACTGGCGGTCACGTCCGGCGGCACTATTCCCGACCGCGGCCTGTTCACCGTGATGACCCCGCCGAGTGACGGGCGCGCGGGGTCACGGGTCGGCGAGCTGGACGAGGAGATGGTCTACGAGTCCAGAGTCGGCGATACTTTCCTGCTCGGCACGTCGGCGTGGCGGGTCGAGGACATCACCCACGATCGGGTGATCGTGCTGCCCGCGCCGGGGCAGCCGGCCCGGATGCCGTTCTGGAAGGGCGACGCTCCCGGACGCCCGCTGGAACTCGGCAGGGCGATGGGCAAGTTCCTGCGCGAACTGTCCACTTTGGAAGACGAAAAGGCCAGGGCGCGAGCCGCGGCAGCAGGTCTGGACGAATGGGCGACGGACAACCTGCTGATGTATCTGGCCGAACAGAAACAGGCCACGAGACACATCCCGGATGACAGGACGGTACTCGTCGAGCGGTTCCGGGACGAACTCGGTGACTGGCGGCTGGTCGTGCACTCGCCGTTCGGCGCGCAGGTCAACGCACCCTGGGCGTTGGCCATCGCCGCGCGGCTGCGCGAACAACGAGGCATCGAGGCGCAGATGGCGCACTCCGACGACGGGATCGTCATGCGGCTGCCGGACGCCGTGGACGACTCGGGCGCGGAGGTGACCGCGAGCGCCGAGGATGTCCTGCTCGATCCGGAGGAGATCGAGCAGATCGTGGTGACCGAGGTGGGTGGTTCGGCGCTGTTCGCGGCCCGGTTCCGGGAATGCGCCGCCCGATCACTCCTCCTGCCACGACGGGACCCACGGCGGCGCAGTCCACTGTGGCAGCAACGCCAGCGTGCGGCGCAGTTGCTGTCAGTGGCTTCGAAGTACGAACGGTTCCCCGTGGTGCTGGAGGCCATGCGGGAGTGCCTGCAGGACGTGTACGACCTGAACGGCTTGCGTGAGCTGATGACGGACGTCCGCGCCCGGCGGGTGCGTGTGGTCGATGTGGAGACGCCGACAGCGTCTCCCTTCGCTCGTAGCCTGCTGTTCGGTTATGTGGGGATGTTCCTGTACGAGCTGGACACGCCGTTGGCCGAACGGCGTGCCGCGGCCTTGTCACTCGACTCGTCCCTGTTGGCCGAACTGCTTGGCTCCGAAGCGATCCGGGAGCTACTGGATGCCGACGTGGTGGCCGAGGTCGAGCGGTCACTGCAACGGCTGGACCCGGACCGGCACGCCAGGCACGCGGAGGATGCGGCCGACCTCCTCCGTTTCCTGGGTGACCTGACCGTGGACGAGGCGGCCGCTCGCGGTGTAAAGCCGGAGTGGCTTGCCGAACTGATCGCCCAGCGCCGGGCGATCAGGGTGCGGATCGCCGGTGCGGACCGCGTCGTCGGCATCGAGGATGCCGGCCGGATGCGGGACGCGCTCGGTGTGGCGCTTCCGGTGGGCGTGCCGGAGGCGTTCACCGAACCGGTCGCCGACCCGCTCGGCGATCTGCTGGCCCGCTATGCCCGCACGCACGGTCCGTTCCCCGCCGCCGAGGCCGCGGCGAGGTTCGGGCTGGGCACAGCGGTGGTGACAGGTGTGCTTGACCGGCTGGCCGGTACCGGCCGGCTCGTCCGTGGCGAGTTGAGACCAGGCGGCACGCACACCGAATACTGCGACGCCGAGGTGTTGCGTCGGTTGCGCCGAGCATCGTTGGCGCGGCTCAGGGCTGAAGTGGAGCCGGTCGAGCAGGCCGCGCTCGGGCGATTTCTACCAAGTTGGCACGGCGTGGGGAAACGTTTGCGCACGGCGCCGACAGCGGACGACGTGTTGTCCGTGGTGGAGCAGCTCGCTGGGACTCCCCTCCCGGCGAGTGCGCTCGAGTCGTTGATCCTGCCGGCACGGCTGCCAGGCTTCTCTCCTGCTCTGCTCGACGAGCTCACCGCGGCAGGCGAGGTCACGTGGTGTGGCAGTGGTTCGCTGGCCGGGGGCGATGGCTGGATCGCCCTCGCGCCAACGGACGTCGCCGACTTGTTGTTGCCGGATGTGGAGGACAACGTCCCTGACTCGCCGGTGCACCAGGCCATCCTGTCCGCTTTGGACGGTGGTGCGCTGTTCTTCCGGCAACTGGTCGACCGGACCGGCTCCACCGACGACCAAGAGGTGGTCACCGCCCTCTGGGACTTGGTGTGGGCCGGCCTGGTCACCAACGACACGCTCAACCCGTTGCGCGCCCTGGTTTCCGGCCGCGGCGCGACGCACAAACCACGCCGTTCGGCACCACGCGGCCGCTACGCACGCATCCGCGCCCAGCGACCGACCATGCCCAGCAGAACAGGCCCGCCCACCGTGGGCGGCCGGTGGTCGCTCGCAGTCGAGCGTGAGCCCGACCCAACCCGCCGAGCGCATGCCCGTGCCGAGGCTTTCCTTGAACGCCATGGTGTCCTGACGCGCGGCGCCCTTGACACCGAACGCGTCACCGGCGGCTTCAGCGGCGTCTACAAAGTCCTGCGCGCCATGGAGGAATCCGGCCAGGTCGTCCGCGGCTATGTGGTGGAAGGCCTTGGCGCAGCGCAGTTCGCCGCCCGCGGCGCAGTGGACCGCCTCCGCGCCCTCTCCCGCGCAGCAGGCAAAGACCCCGAACCAGTCGGCGCGGTGGTACTCGCCGCCGCCGACCCAGCCCAACCGTACGGCGCAGCCCTCCCGTGGCCCGACACCATCGGCGATGGAAAACACCGCCCCGCCCGCAAAGCGGGCGCACTCGCCGTCCTCGTCGACGGCGAACCCGCCCTTTACGTCGAACGCGGCGGAAAATCCCTACTGTCCTTCACCGAGGATGACAAGGCATTGCGCGCCGCCGCGGAAGCCCTCTCCCGCGCAGTCCGCGAAGGCTGGCTCGGCCAACTCGCCGTCCAACGCGCCGACGGCGACATCGCCCTCACCTCCCACCTCGCCGACATCCTCCGCGACGCCGGCTTCCGCGCCACCCCCAAAGGCCTCCGCCTCCGCGCCTAACGCCGCACACCGCCCGCCCCACCACCCACCACCGACCTCGCCCGCACCACGACGACAACGCCGTGATCGAACTCATCAACGCACAGGGCGCGCTATCGCCCCGTAGCGTTCGGTTGCGGGGTTCGGTTGCCGGGGCCGGTTTGCGGGGTTCGGTTGCCAGGTTCGGTTGCGGGGTTCGGTTGCCAGGTTCGGTTTGGGAGAAGGGTTTTCTCCACGCCGCCAACCTTCGCGTCGCAACCTCCGCGCCACCAACCTCGGTGCCGACCTCAAGCCTCCGGTCCCACACCTAACCTCCACACCCCTCCGCCCTAACTCCCCCACTTCCCTCCGCAGTACCAACTTCCGCACCACCACCTCACAAACGCGCTCACCCACCGCTACCTCAACAACGCTCGCACCTCGCAAGCATCCCTGCAGCACCCCAACCTCCACACCACACCCAATGTCTTCCACCCCGGCCCTTTACCTCGGCCCCACTCGCCCACACCTCACCTTGCCGAGCCCCCGGCGACGGACACCGACACACTTCTGCGCCGCTCCAAAAACCTCAGTCCCCGCACCTAACACCACATCCGGTCCACGCCTACCTCTCGCATATCTCCGTGCACACCAACTTCCACACCACACCAAGCCTTCGCCCCAGCCCAACCTCGATCCCTCTTACCGACACCTCACCGAGTTCCCAGCGACCGACGCCGACACACTCTGCACCGCCCCAAAGACCTCAGCTCCCGCGCCTAGCCCCCACACACGCTCCACCCCAACCTCACCCATCCTCTACACACCAACTTCCACGCACACCAAAGCCTTCACACAGCCCAACCTCGATCCCACTCACCCCGCGAGGTCGACTTCCGCGACCCAAAGGCTTCGCATCCGCGCCAACGCCGCAGACCGCCCGGCCACCGGCACCCACCGCCGACCTCGCCCGCACCTCCGCGCCGCCAGCTTCCGCGCCGCCCTCAAAGGCCTCATTCCCGCACTTGCCTCCGCGCCCGCGCACTCCACATCCCTTCGCACCTCCATACCGCCCCAATCCCATTTCGCCCACACCTCTCCAACACACCTCCCATTCCACTTCGCCCGCACTTCTCCGCAACACCCACCGCGACGCCGCCCTCAAACGCCTCGCCCACACCTCACCTCCGCCTCCACAACACCAACTTCCACACCGGCCCCAAACACCTCGCCCACGCTCACTTCCGCACACCCGCCCCAACGCCTCCACCTCCGCACCCGACCTCCACATCGCTTTCTCGCCCACATCCCTCACCACGCAACGCTGACTTCCGCGCCGCCTGCTCGAAACAGGCCCGTCCCGCGCCTATCTCAACGGCGCTCACATCTCGCTCTCATTCCTACAAACACCAACTTCCACGCCACATCCACACGCCTCTACCCGGCTCGCAACCTCGCCGCCTCTCCCCATACCTCGCCGAGACTCCCGGCAACACCGACGTCCGCGCCTAAGGCCTCCGCCTGCCGAACCTCCACCCCTTCCCTCCGCAATGCTGACTTTCGCACCAGGTTCCAAGACCTTTTGCTCTGTCGTTGGTTCCGAATTGTCACTAGCCAGTCCTCAAGGCCATGGCCACCCGCACCTGCGCGCTGGTCAGGGCCGTCAGCGCTTCGCCAACGACTGTTGAGGCATGGTTCCAGGCAGGTCCACGTTGGGGCGTTCGCACTCACCGTTCGTTTTTCCCATTGCGGATGTCGCGTGGGCGGTACGTTGCAGGCATGGACGATGCCGTCGCGCCGGAGGTCAGGGCGCTGCTCGACAAGGGTGGGCCGCTGACGATTGAGCTGCATGAGCTCTTGCTTGAGGTGTTTCCGGATGCGGTGCTCACCGCTGACAGCGAGAACATCGGGTACGGCACCACTACCGGCTACAAAGGACTGAAGTTCACCGTCGCCCCTTTTACTGGTTATGTGCGGTTGGGGATCGCGGGTGGGGCGAGCTTGCCGGATCCGGCGAAGCTCATGCAGGGCACTGGGAAGGTGCACCGGCACATCAAGATCCGGTCTGTCGAGGAGCTCGCTGCTCCCGCGTTGCGGGATCTGCTCGTCGCCGCGCTGCGCTAGAAATGCCGGAAAAAACACCGACACCATAATCCGGGGTAAGCCCTTCGGGTGACTAGCGCGGTGCGTTGCAACTTGCATGTTGCCGATCACGGATAGGGTCAGTCGCCGTGAAGCGGCGAGCTGCTATCAATCGGACAATTGTTGTCGTCGATGTGGAGGGCTTTGGCGATTACACCAGGATCAGGCCGAGTCAGCTCATTGTCCGCGAGACGATGTACCGGGCGGTCCGCAAAGGTTTGCGCGCCGCCGGTGTGCACTGGTTCAGATGCCACCACGTCGACCGGGGCGATGGTGTCTTCATCCTCGCGCCCACTTTGACCGACAAGGTGCGATTGGTCGAGGCTCTGCCCGCGGCGCTGGCCAAGGCGCTGCGCAGACATAACTCCCGGCATCCGCCGGAGGAACGGATCCGGCTGCGGCTGGCCATGCACGCGGGCGAGATCGCGCGTGACGAACACGGTGTCACCGGCAATTCGATCAATCTGACTTTCCGGCTGGCGGACGCCCCGGAGCTGAAAAAAGCGTTTCGTGAGTCACCTGGCGTGCTCGCTGTCATCACATCCGAGTGGTTCTACGACGAAGTCGTCCGGCACAGTTCCGTCGCCGACTCTTATCGGCGCGTCCCCGTCAACGTCAAGGAGACTTCCACATCCGGGTGGATGCACCTATTGAATTCGCCGGATGAGAGCGGGCATGTCGCCCGGAGAATTCGGCTACGGCAACGCGTGCTTACCTGGTCCTCGCTTACTCGCCGACCGTAACCCAGCTGACGGCCAGAGCATCGAGGCCGCTGGCGGCTCGACGGACCCACCCTCGCAGGCGCTTCGCGCAGCGGCAGGTTGCGCGCTGACCATTGACTTCGTAAAGAAAGTTCCCTATTAATAGGCGGTCCCTGGCGCCGAGGAGGCCCCGCATGTCCTCGTTACGGGTGCGTGTCGCCCTTGTCCTGGCCGTCCTATTGACCTTCTCGCTGGCACAGCCCAGCACCGCGGCCCCGGCCGACCTGGTCACCACGCTGTCGGAGGCCGAGTCCGGCAACACCGCGATCTCCGGCTGGCAGATCCAGTCGTCCGCACAGGTATCCGCGACCGGTGAGGAGATCTCCCAGTCGCGCTACGACGGTTCCCGGTGGTACCGGGTCGGCCCACGATCGACCGTGCTGGCCGGCTTGGTGCAAAACGGGCGCTATCCCAACTTGTTCCACGGCACGAACATGCGCGACAACGTCAATCGCGCCGACTTCCAGGTGCCGTGGTGGTACCGCACCGAGTTCCATGTGCGGGACCGCTCCCCCAACACCGTCCTGAAAATTCCGGGCGTGACCTCGCGGGGCGAGGTGTTCCTCAACGGCACCAAGCTCGGTGATGTCGTCGGCACGTACAACGCCCGCGACTTCGACATCAGCTCGCTGGTCAAGCCCGGCCGCAACGCCCTTGCGATCAAGGTCGCGCCCGCGGACCCGCAGAAGCACTTCACCATCAGCTGGATCGACTGGGCACAGCCGGCCCCCGACAACAACATGGGCTTGTTCCGTGACGTCGAGATCGCTCGTGGCGGAGCCGTCTCCCTGGTCGGGGCGTACGTGCACACCAAGCTCGCGCTGCCCGGCTTCGAAACCGCCGAACTGAAGGCGTTCGCCGAAGTCCGCAATAACACCGCCGCTCCGCAAACGGTTGCTCTTCAGGGAGAAGTCGCGTCGCGACGGCTGAACCAGGTGGTTCAGCTGAACGCGGGCGAGACGCGAACCGTGGCCTTCGCACCCGAGACTCTGCGCAACCCGCGGGTGTGGTGGCCGTACCAGTACGGCGAGCAGCCGCTCTACCGATTGGATCTGACCGCTCGGGTGAACGGGCGCACTTCCGACCGCACCGGTACGACGTTCGGTATCCGTGACGTCGTGTCGAACCTCAATGCCAAGGGTGACCGGCAGTTCATCGTCAACGGCAAGCAAATCCAGATCCGCGGTGGTGGCTGGGCCTCCGACCTGTTGCTGCGCACGCAACCGGACCGCCTTGGCGCCCAGCTGCGCTACACGCGTGACATGGGCCTGAACGCCATTCGCCTGGAAGGCAAGCTGGAAACACCGGAGTTCTACGAGTTGGCCGACCGCTTGGGCATCATGCTGCTGCCCGGCTGGGAATGCTGTGACAAGTGGGAGCCGTGGACCGGCTGGGGCGGCGAAGCCTGGACGCCGGAGGACTACCCGATCGCGCAGGGTTCGCTCAACGCCCAGGCCCGCTTCCTGCGCAACCACCCGAGCGTGATCGCGTTCCTGATCGGCAGCGACATCTCACCGCCGGAAGACGTGCAGCGGATGTACCTGGGTGAGTTCGAAAAGGTCGGCTGGCCGAACCCGGTGCTGCCCGCGGCTTCGCTCAATGGTGGCCCGCAGCCGCCGCTCGGGCCGTCCGGCAGCAAGATGGAAGGCCCATACGACTGGGTTCCGCCGGTGTACTGGTACGGCGACAAGCTCGGTGCGGCCTTCGGGTTCGCCGGCGAGCTCAGCGCCGGGCATTCGATCCCTGCGCTGGACACAGTGAAGGGCATGCTGAACGCGACCGAACAAGAGCAACTCTGGCGTGAGCCCGCGACACCGCAATTCCACACCGGTCGCGGCAACGAACCGTTCAACAATCTCCGCCTGTTCAGCACCGCGTTGGCAGAGCGGTATGGCACGCCGACGAGTCTCGCCGATTACGTCGACAAGGCGCAGCTAGCGAACTACGAGCAGGTCCGTGCCCAGTTCGAGGCGAACGCACGACGGATGACCGCGGAGCGCCCCGCCACCGGGTTCATCTACTGGATGCTCAACAACGCGTGGCCGTCGCTGAACTGGCACCTGTACAGCTACGACCTCAACCCGGCCGGCGCCTACTTCGGTGCGAAGAAGGCGAACGAGTCGATCCACATCCAGTACTCCTACGACGATCGCTCGGTGGTCATCGTCGGCCAGTCGCCGAAGAAGGCCGACAAGCTGACCGCACTGGCCGAGGTCTACACGATCGACGGAAAGCTGGTGCACAGCCAGACCAAGAGCGGGATCTCGGTCTCGCTGCCGGGTGTGGCCGAGGTGTTCACGCTGCCCGAGCCGCAGAACCTGTCGTCGACGTACTTCGTCCGGTTGAAGCTGACCGACGCGCAGGGCAAGGACATCAGCAAGAACACCTATTGGCTGTCGTCGAAGCCGGACGTGCCGGACTGGGACAACAGCCAGTGGTACTACACGCCGGTCAGCCAGTTCGCGGATTTGAAGGGCCTGGCGACGCTGCCCAAGGCGTCGGTCGACGTGCGTGCTCGCAGCCACGGTGACAAGACCACGGTGACCGTTCGCAACACGTCCACGACGATCATTCCGGCGGTGCAGCTGACGCTGCGCAAGGCGGACGGTTCGCAGCTGCTGCCGGTGACGTGGTCGGACAACTATGTGGCGCTGTGGCCGGGTGAGTCGATCACCGTGCAGGCGTCGCACGAACCCACCCGGCGACCGACCGTCGATGTCGGTGGCATCAACGTGGCATCGCAGAAGTTGGCCGCCGCCGAGGAATGACGGCCAAGTAGTACACCTTCGTGTGGGGTGCGCCGGGTGACTGGCGCACCCCACACCTTTGGGTAGAGGTGTCTACATGGGCTGATGGATGACAGGGAAGGCAGCGGTGGCGCATGCGATGGTCATCCCGGAAGCACCCGTGCTTGCTGAGTGCCTGAAATCTGCGGCGCTCAATCTCCACGCAGGCGTACGCAGCACTCTCCTGGCGCCGGTTCCAGGACCGCACGGACCGAAGGAGCTTCCAATCCGTCCAGCAACCCGTTCAGGAACGCTTGGTTGATCGCGCAGACGAGGTCAGGCGCCTTGGCAGCGAGCGGGTGGAACGGGCAGTTACGCAGCCGCAGGCAGGTCGGACCTTCCCTGGCTGGTTCGAAGCCGTAGCGCGTCAGCACGCCCTCGGCCACGGTCAGCGCACGCTCGGCGCCCAGACGGCCAAGTTTTGCCTTGTCCCGCTCGTTCGTGCCGAGGTTTTCGCCGCGCTGAGCAGCCGCTTTGACAGCTTCGTCGCTCACGTCCTTGGCCACGACCGCATCCAGCAGGATTTCGGCCAGCACGTCATGCTGTCGTTGTGGGATGGCTACCCGGATGTCCACGTCGGTCGGCTCGTAGACCTTCGGGGCTCGGCCTACCTTCCCCGCGGCCTGGTAGCCGGCCTTCAGCAGACCGGCGTCAACGAGTTTGTCGAGGTGGAAGGCGGCGAGTTTGCGCGAGATCCCCACCGAGGCCGCGGCTTCGTCCCTGGTCACCGGGCGACGCTCGGCTCGGATGAACGTGTACATCCGCCAGCGCAGATCGTCGTCCAGCGCCGCCACGGCTTTGATCTCCGGCGAGCTCACCTCACCATCATATCGGTAACTAATGTGGTCGAAAACAGGTCCTTCCCAGTTCTTGACCTTCTCTCCTCATAAGACCAAGATTTATTGGTGTAACCAGGGTCAAGAGGAGTGAGTATGCGTGCCGGTACCGCCCTGCGGGTCGTCCACGAACCGGACACCGGGGTCGACATAGCCGCAGCCGAGGACGCCGCTGCGGCTTTCCTGCGTGCTCTCGGCGTGTCGACAGACACCGAGAGCCTTCGCGGCACGCCCGGCCGGATGGCGCGTGCTTATGCCGAGCTGTTCAGCCCACGGCCATTCGACCTGACCACGTTCCCCAACGACGAGGGCTACGACGAACTCGTCCTGGCACGTGCCATCCCAGTCCGGTCGGTGTGTGAGCACCACTTGTTGCCGTTCGTCGGGACCGCGCACGTCGGTTACCTGCCGGGCGAGCGCATTCTCGGGCTGTCCAAGCTCGCCAGGATCGTCGAGTATTTCGCCTGCCGCCCGCAGGTGCAGGAACGGCTCACCAAACAGGTCGCCGACTGGCTCAACGACCACCTGAACCCGCGTGGGGTCGGCGTGGTCATCGAAGCGGAGCACACCTGCATGACTCTGCGAGGTGTGCTGGCGAGCGGTTCGACCACAGTCACGTCAACACTGCTGGGCAGCCTGCGTGAGGATGTCCGCTCACGCCAGGAGTTCTTCGCACTCAGCGGCGTCCACATCTGAATCTTTGGAGGAATTCGCGTGACCACCTTCGTCATCGTCGGCGGCGGCCTTGCCGGCGCCAAAGCCGCGGAAGCGCTGCGAGACCAAGGGTTCGACGGCGACATCGTGCTCGTCACCGAGGAGCAGGACCGGCCGTACGAGCGGCCGCCGCTGTCGAAGGACTACTTGCAGGGCAAAGCCGAACGCGACAGCGCGTTCGTGCACGGCCCGAACTGGTACGACGAAAACAACGTGGACCTGCGGCTCGGCGTCGCGGCAACGGCCATTGACCGCGCCGCGCACCAGGTGCGACTGGCCGACGGTTCGTCTGTCGAATACGCGAAACTGCTGCTGGCCACCGGATCCAGTCCACGCCAGTTCCCCGGCGCCGAGGACGCACTGTATCTGCGCAAGATAGGCGACTCCGAGCGGATCAAGTCCGTGATCGCCAACTCGTCACGGCTGATCGTGATCGGCGCGGGATGGATCGGCCTTGAGGTCACCGCCGCGGCACGTGCCGCGGGCGTCGAGGTGACCGTTCTCGAAGCCGCCCCGCAACCTTTGATCACCGCGATCGGTTCCGAGGTGGCCGAGGTGTACGCGGACCTGCACCGCGCCAACGGTGTCGACTTGCGCCTCGGTGTCGAGGTTGACCAGGTGGGCGCCAAGAGCGTCGGCCTGGTGGACGGCACGGTCGTGGACGCTGACGCTGTGCTGGTCGCGATCGGCGCGGCCCCGAACGTGTCGCTGGCCAAGGATGCCGGGCTGGACGTGGACAACGGCGTGCTTGTGGACGCTTCGCTGCGCACATCCGACCCGGACATCTTCGCGGCCGGCGACATCGCCAACGCGGAGAACCCGTTCCTGAGCAAGCGAGTCCGCGTGGAGCACTGGGCGAACGCGCTCAACCAGCCCGCGGTCGCCGCGACCGGGATGCTCGGCGGCTCAGCCACGTACGACGAACTGCCGTACTTCTACACCGACCAGTACGACCTGGGTATGGAGTACATCGGCGACATCGCCGGGTACGACCGCGTGGTGTTCCGCGGCGACAAGCCTGGCCGCGAGTTCATCGCGTTCTGGCTCAAGGACAATCGTGTCCTCGCCGGGATGAACGTGAACATCTGGGACGTGGTCGACCCGATCAAGGCGTTGATCCGCTCCCGCAAGCAGGTCGACCCGGACCGGCTGGCCAACCCGGACATCCCGCTTGAGGAGCAGTGACGGCGCAGGTCGTTGGAGGGCGTCGGGTCGCGTTGGACTTGCGGAGCTGACCCGCCCACTGACTGAGATTCTTCGGTCTAGAACTGCATAGTGCTGTACGCGTTCAGCGCGGGCTGACCGCCGAGGTGCGCGTACAGCACTGTCGAGTCTTTGCCGATCTCACCCGAAGCGACCAGGTCGATCATTCCGGCCATGGATTTCCCTTCGTAGACCGGATCCGTGATCATCGCCTCAGTGCGCGCGGCGAGTTTCATGGCCTCGGTCGTCTGGTCGTCCGGAATGCCGTACGTACCAGCGTGATACCGCTCATCCAGTTCGATGTCACTGTCCGAGATGGACGTTCCGATCAAGTCGGCGGTGTGTTTGGCGATCCGCGTGACCGCGTCACGTGTCTCCCCTGGTTTGGCTGAGGCATCGATGCCGATTACCCTGCGCTCCCCCGCGAACCCGGCGACCATGCCGGCCTGGGTGCTGCCGGTGACCGAACACACCACGATCGTGTCAAAGAAGACACCGAGTTCGGTTTCCTGGCGGCGCACTTCTTCCGCCCATCCAGCGAAACCGAGGCCGCCAAGTGGGTGGTCCGATGCGCCTGCCGGGATCGAGTACGGCTTGCCGCCGCTCGCACGAACGTCCTCGATCGCCTTCTGCCACGATTCCCTGATACCGATGCTGAATCCGGACGGGTCCAGCCGGACGTCGGCGCCCATCAACCGGCTCAGCTGGATGTTGCCGGTCGTCGCGTAGCCAGGGTCCTCCCAATCCACCCACTTTTCCTGCACCAGAACGCATTTCAGGCCGGCACGGGCCGCGGCCGCGGCGACTTGCCTGGTGTGGTTGGACTGCACGCCGCCGATGGACACGAGCGTGTCACAGCCGGTCGCGATCGCGTCGGCGACAAGATATTCAAGCTTTCGGGTTTTGTTGCCGCCGAAGGCAAGCGGGGAGTTGCAGTCCTCCCGCTTGGCCCACAGCCGAGCTCCGCCCAGATGTGTGGTGAGGCGTTCGAGCGGATGAATCGGGGACGGCCCGAACAGCAACGGGTAACGGGCGAAGTTCTCGAGGGACATGGTTTTCTCTCCAACAGAA
The DNA here is from genome assembly GCF_900176515.1 of Kibdelosporangium aridum. Taxonomy (GTDB): domain Bacteria; phylum Actinomycetota; class Actinomycetes; order Mycobacteriales; family Pseudonocardiaceae; genus Kibdelosporangium; species Kibdelosporangium aridum. The sequence continues at coordinate 151,898 of NZ_FWXV01000009.1, read as the reverse complement.
TGACTACTTGGCTTGCGGTGTCAGTGCTTCATCTCATGGCTTGGCGCCGAACGTTCGCTCAGGTCAGTGTGGTGGCGTCGCAGACCGTGCTGGTGGGGGAAATCTCCGCCGCGTGTGGCGTCGGACTGCGGTGGTGGTGCAGCACCACACCACCAGGGCCGCGACGTCATGACTTCTTCTCACGACTTGGTACCGAACGTCCCAGCCGCATATGGGATCGGACCGCGGTGAACCTGCGGCCACAACACCACCCGTGCCTGAGCCGCGATGTCATGGCTTCTTCTCCATCAACACGGCCAATGTCGCCCAGTTGCGTTCGGCGAGGTCGGCCGCTTCCTCTGCGTTGCCCGCCTCGCATGTGGCGATGATCCGCTCGTGCATCGGCGCTGAATCACGGCCGAGCGGCGAGCCCAGGTACAAGTAGATGGCGCGGTGCAGCAACGGTGTGTACCGGCGGATCGTGGCCGCGATCGCACGGTTCTCGCTGGCTTGCACCAGAATGTCGTGGAACGCGTCGTCGCATGCGATCGCGTCCTCCAAGGCGCTGGCATCGACTGCCACCGCGAACTTCATGTTCGCCGCGCGCATGGCGTCGAGGTGTCGCTGGGTGAGTTTGGGAACAGCGAGCCGCGTGGCCAATCCGTGCATTGATTGCACGACCGCGTGGGCGTCCCGGACTGCGGCCGAGTCCAGCCGCGTGACCCGGGTGTAGCTGTGCGGTTTGGTTTCGATCAAGCCTTCGTCGGTCAACCGGGCCAGCGCTTCGCGGACCGGCGTGCGGGACAGGCCCATCCGCTCGGCCAGTTCGACGTCTTTGACCGACGTCCCCGGGGCCAGTTCGCCCGCGACGATCGCGCGCCGGATGGCCGTGAGCGCCTGTTCGCTGAGCAGCGCCCGATCCAGCCGACCAATATATTGCATTTCATCACCCTAACAGCCCAGGTCAAGCCCGTACCTAGCTGGCTTTGCAACTTTGCAAAGAGTAGACTTTGCAAAGTGCCTCCCCCGGACCATCCGATCCGCACCGCGTTGCTCGCGCTGCTACAGGAACGGGACACCGTGACCTCGACCCAGGCCGCGCAGGCGCTGGGTTTCAGCTCCGGGTTGTGCTCGTTCCACCTGCGTCAGCTCGCGCGGTACGGCTACGTCGAAGAAGCCGACGCGACCGACGGGCGTGTCCGGCCTTGGCGGCTCGCCCGCCAACCGGACGAAGGACCCGACCTCGGCCTGCTGGCCAGAGAGCTGGAGGACGAGGGTTACCAGCGTTGGCTGCACAACAAGAACAGCGCTCCGGCCGAATGGTCGATCGACGACGCCTTCAGCTCGGTGATATTTCTCGAACCGTCTGAACTGGCCGAAGTCGGTGCGCAGATCCGGGCGGTGCTCGCCCGGTACGCCACCCGCGACCCCAGTCCGGCTGCCCGACCCGTTGCCGCAGTAGCCCGGTTGTTCCCCTTGCTTCCCGTCGAACAGGAGACGACATGGCCGTCCGAGAGCTGAGGTACCTTGGCGACCCGGTCCTCACCACACCTGCCGATCCAGTCACCCACTTCGACCGCAAGCTTCAGGCGCTCATCGACGATCTGATGGACACGGTGCTGCTGCCTGGGCGCGCCGGGCTCGCCGCGCCGCAGATCGGCGTCGGGCTGCGGGTGTTCAGCTACAACGTCGGTGGATTGCACGGATACGTGGTCAACCCGCAGATCGTCGAACTGTCCGAGGAGGTGCAGGAAGGGCCGGAAGGGTGTTTGTCCGTGCCTGAACTGTGGTTTCCGACGCGGCGCGCCGCGCAGGCGACCGTGAAGGGCGTCGACGCCAAGAACAAGCCGATTTCGGTGACCGGGACCAAGGAACTGGCCCGGTGCTTGCAGCACGAGACCGATCACCTCGACGGCAAGCTCTACCTGGACCGGCTGGAGGCGGACGTGCGCAAGGAAGCCATGCGCAAAGCCAGGGAATCCCAATGGTTCTGGCGAGGCGACAACGGACAATAGAGGCGGGGAACCTGCGATTCCAGGAATCGATCGGCAGCACGACGGGTCGGTTTGGGGTGTGGCCGACGCAGGACTGGCGAGCGACGCGGTCCGGCCGGAAACTGGGCGAGGTACCGGGCGCTGAAAGGACATGGTCGACCTGAAACAGCCGCCAGCGGCCTACCCGGTCCGCGATCCGGCCCCAGCGGCACAGCCAATGTCAGGTAAACAGCAGCCGTCCCCAATGGCAGCATCGTGAAATCCTCGGCAGTGAGCACAACCGCACAGCCGATGGATGTGTGTGCGAGGGCGATCTCCAGGACTCGCCCAAGGGCGGGACACCCCCGGCGGTGCGCGCCGCAGCGATGGCCAAAGCCCTGTTGCCGACGGCGATCTGCGGACACGGCAGGGCGCTTCATGCGAAGGACCAGCCGCCGTCTGTCTTTAGTGGACCGTCAGATTTCGGCCTGCGCCCAGGCCCATGGCCGCCTGCACGGAGACTGCGACCATCAGGACGATCAGCGGCAGTGACCAACTGTGGGTCCAGTCGTGCAGGGCTCCAAAAAGGACTGGGCCGGTGGTGGCGAAGAGGTAGCCGATCGACTGCGCCATTCCGGAAAGTGCCGCTGCGCCGTAGGAGTCCGCGGCTCGCAGTGTGAAGAAGAGCAACGCGAGTACGAAGCAGATGCCGCTGGCGAGGCCGACGATGATCGCCCAGAGCACGGCGAATTCCGGTGCGATGAGCATGCCTACGTAACCAGCGAGACTGAGCAGCGAACCGCCCGTCGCCAGTAGGCGTTGATCACGCATCTTGTTGGCTACCAACGGGATCGCTGCGCTCATGGTGACGCCCAGGACCTGCAGGAGCAGCAACAGCCAGCCGCTGTTCTCCTCGCTGATCCCGTTGTCGTTCATGATCGCCGGGAACCAGGACAGCACGATGTAGAAACCGAAGGACTGCAGGCCCATGTAAGCCGTGACCTGCCAGGCCAACGCCGAGCGCCACGGCGTGCGCGTGGTGGAGACCCTCTCCATCACGGGCCGTGCCTGGCGGCCCAATGCCTGTGGCGCCCAGATCGCGAACGCGATCAGTGCGAGCCCGGCCAGCGAACCCAATGCCGTGCGCCAACCACCTGGCAGCACACCAGCCAAGGGCACCGCGAGCCCGGACACGACTGCTCCGACGACGCCCATTGTCACCGAGTAGAGACTCGTCATCGGTGCGACGCGGTCGGGGAAGTCCCGCTTGAGCAGCGCAGGCAGCAGCACGTTGCCCACCGCGATGGACAAGCCCAGCAGGATCGTGCCCAGCCAGAGCATGCCGCTCAGCGGCACCGAGCGCAGCACGATGCCGACGGCCAGTGCCAGCAACGCGCACCAGGTCAGCCGCTCCATGCCGACCCGGCGAGCGAGCCGCGGCACCTGCGGGGAGAACACCGCGAAGGTCAGCAGCGGCAGCGCGCTGAGCAATCCCGCCTGCCCGGCACTGAGTCCTTCGGATCGCCTGATCGTCTCCAGCAGCGGGCCCACCGAGGTCAGCGCACCTCGGAGATTGGCCGCCACCAGGAGAATCCCGGCGATGAGCAGTACTCGTCGCGCGGTGGTCACCCGGGTGTCCGCCGCCCGATCGCTGATCGTGCTCGCGCCCGCGCTCATGTCACCGCCCAACTGGTCTTCAACCCCCGCCGACGGATCATCCTACGTATCTGTCGACGATCGGCCAATGACGCGTTGTGAGCAGTTTCTCGGCTACTTGGTCTAACCCGGCGTCAGGACACAGACCTCATTGCCCTCTGGATCAGCCATCACCTCCCACGGCACGTCTACCTGGCCAATGTCGATCGACTTGGCACCCGCCGCGCGCAGCCTTGCCACTTCGGCCTGCTGGTCGTCATCGGCGGCTGGCCGGACATCAAGGTGGAGCCGGTTTTGGACGGTCTTCGGCTGGTAACCGCCAAGAAACTCCAACCAGGGCCCTCGGCCGTTGGGCGGACGCAGCCCCACAGCACTGCCGGTCTCGACCTTGCGTTCGAAACCGGTCGCCTCGACCCAGAACTTCGCCAGACGGTCGGCGTCCACCGCCTGGACGACGATCGCCGCGAGCGGGCCCGAGTCGTGGTACATCTCACGCGGCTCGAGGACACAGAACTCGTTGCCCTCGGGGTCCGCCATGACTTCCCACGGAACGTTGCCCTGCCCGACGTCGATCGGCTTCGCGCCGAGGTCCCTGGCCCGCTCGATGATCTCGGCCTGATCAGCGGGGCTGGCGCTGGCCAGGTCGAGATGCACCCGGTTGCGGGTGGTCTTGAGCTCGTCGACGCGATCGAATACGAGATCCAGTTCCCAGCCTTGGGACTGCGGCGCTCGGACGTCGATCTCGCCGTGTTCGGCCACGACAGGCCACCCCGTCAGCCGCGACCAGAAGTCAGCGAGCGCTTCCGGGTTCGCGGCGGCGAAGATGACGTTCACCAGTCTGGTAGCCATGGGCGCAAGCTAGCAGCCGCTACCGACATTTTCAGGTTGATGTTGCGGGACAAGGAAAGTCTGCGCGGCAGGGCGCTGGCTGCGGACTGGTCAGCGCAGCGCCCTCCCGCTCCGGATGGTCGCCGCGCGGGGTGGCGACCGTCGTCTCAGCGGGTTGCTACCCGCAGCAGGGCCCACATCTGGTTGATCGCGTCGATGTCTCCTTCCCTGTGCACCGCTATCTCTGGCATTCGCCCCCAGAGATAGCGGTAGACGTTCGACGGTGGGCCGGTGATCTCGGCGTCGATGCGGCTCCGGTCGGTTCTGTCGATGTCCGTGCCCGGGACGCGCCATGCGCCGAGGCCGCCCGTCGTCACGCGGACCAGCCACGCTTTCTCGCCGGTCCGGACGGCGACTGTGCCGTCCCTTGTGCCGACGACTCCCTGGACTGTCAGGCGATGGCCGAGCCAGAGGGTGAGGATCTCGTCGACGCCGTCGACAGCGATGTCGTCGGCGATCTCGCCGATTTCCAGGTCCATCGCCGCCTGCACGTCCACCCGGTGGATCACGGTTTCATGCGTCATCCGGCGCCGCCAGAAGCCGTACGTCGAATCCGCTGCCCACCAGGTGGAGCACGGCTCCGACGGTTCGTGCCGGGACAGTTCGTCGACCAGTTCACGTACTCCGCTGATCACGTAGTCCCGCAACGATTGGAACGGACCCGGCTCACGCTGCCAGGTCTCCGGGGAGTCCCCGGTCCTGATCCACTCCAGCGCCACCCGGTACCCGCTGCCCACGTGCCTGGCCGTTTCCCCGACGGTCAGGCCCGGACAGTTCGGGATCCTCAGCTCCTCTCTCGCCCCGTCCACCGTCTCGGCCAGCACCGTGGCCTCGATCTCCAGGACGTCCAGCAGCCTTGTCTGATCGATCAGCGCCTTTCCGTTCACCCCGGGACAACCCGGGCGATCAAACCGATGAACTGACCTGCCTGCCTGACCAGGTCGTCCGCCGAGCGGGCACTGACCAGCCGGACACGGCCGGCCTGTACCGCGGCCCTGGTGGACGAGCACGCCGCGAAGAAGGCGGCCCACTCGCGCAGTTCGGGCGCGACGGACGACAACAACGTCCACGCACTGGTGGGGCGGGCGCGGCCCCGGTGCGGACGGCCGCGGTGCGCGAGCATCGCGGCGGCCGCTCGTAACGCGGACAGATACGCCTGAGCGAACCGCTCGGCGGGTTCGGTCTCCGCCTCCGCTGCCGCGATGCCACATTCGGCCTGGCGAAGCAGCGCGGACGGTGTTCCCGATGCCCATGAGCGACTGCCTCGACGCGAGGGGGAGCTTGGGAAGTCGACTGTGGTTGACATCTGGCCTCCTCACGCCTCGAAACGGCCAGGGCGGCCGCATCGAACCCACCGTGGGGAAGCCGGTGGACCCGGTGGCGAGGCGCTTCCCCCGCCCCACCACCGGGCAGCCGTGTTCGATTTCGAACACGTGTTCGAGTCTACCTGGGTGCCGCCAACCGCTCAAGCTGCTCAAACCGAGGTCATGGTGTGATTAGCGGGTGACATCCACCGACCATCCAGCCGTCGCCAAGTTCACCGCGGCCCTGCTAGAGGCCGGGCTGACCGACTCGGCGGCCGGCATCCGGATCCTTGACGACGAGGTGCGCACCGCGGCGGCCGCCGCGAACGCGCTGGGCATCGAGGTCGGCGCGATCGCCAACAGCCTCATCTTCCGCGCGACGTACGGGGGCAAGGTCGAGCCGCTGCTCGTGCTCACATCCGGTGCGCACCGCGCGGACACGAAGCGGGTCGCGGCCATCGTCGGCGCGGACCGGATCGACAAGGCAGACCCGGTATTCGTCAAGGAGAGCACCGGTCAGGCCATCGGCGGGGTCGCGCCTTCTGGCCACCCGCAACGAATCCGCACACTGGTGGACAACCATTTGGCCACGTACGCGGTGGTCTGGGCGGCCGCTGGGCACCCTAAATCCGTGTACCCCACTACGTTCGAACAGCTGGTCGCCCTCACCGGGGGGACGGCTGCGGACGTTCGAAGCGTGGAGGATGATTCCTGACGTGACCGCGGTGCCATCGCACAAGAGCCAGCTCGTCGAGCTGTCGGCCGACGCGTTGCGGTCGCGGCTCTACGAGGCATTAGGCCTGTACGTCACGGCCATGGGCTACCCCAAGGGAACCGCCGAGCAAAGGGCGCCGATGTGGTTGGCGCACATGCTGCGAGAGGGGTGGCGCTGCGTCGCGGCGTTGGACCAGAACGACGAGCTGACCGGGATCTGTTACGGCTACCGGGGAGCACCCGGCCAGTGGTGGCATGAACAAGTCCGGCGCGGGGTGGTCGAACTGGCGGGCCCCGGCGTCGCGGACGACTGGATGCGTGACTACTTCGAGCTGACCGAGCTGCACGTGCGGCCGGACAGCCAAGGCAGGGGCACCGGCGAGCGCCTGCTGCGAATGCTGCTGGAGGGCGTTCCCAACGACCGGGTGCTGCTGTCCACCCCCGAAGGCCGCACCAGGGCTTGGAGCCTGTACCGCCGCGTCGGGTTCGTCGACGTGCTGCGCAACTACCGGTTCGCCGGTGATCCACGGCCGTTCGCCGTACTGGGACGTCAGCTGCCGATGTCATCCTCGTGAGTGGCCGGTCCTAGACCAGCCACTCACGAGGGGATTCTGCCGCTCACTTAAGGCAATGGCGCTGGCGGAGCCGGCGGCTCCGGGGCAGGCGGTGCCGGTGGCGCCGGCGGGGCAGGCGGTGCCGGTGGCGCCGGCGGGGCAGGCGGTTCCGGAGCCGGTGGCGCGGGCGGAGCCGGAGGTGCCGGAGGCGCCGGTGGTGCGGGCGGAGCCGGTGGAGCCGGAGGCGCAGGTGGCGCTGCCGCACCAGGAACAGCCAGTGCGACAGGCAGGCACTTGGCAGTGTTGATCGCGGTGACGGCCGTGCCCAGCTTGGTGACCGCGGCGGTCGTAGCGGCGGCGTCCGGTGGCGTCTTGAGTGTGGCGCTGACCCCGCCCAGCACTGCACTCAGCAAGTCGACCGTCGGAGCGAGGCACGCGTCCGCAGCCTTGGGCGCGGGCGGAGCCGGTGGCGCGGGAGGCGCGGGCGGAGCCGGAGGCGCAGGTGGCGCGGGAGGTGCCGGGGGTGCGGGCGGAGCCGGTGGTGTCGCCGTCGACGAGGGCAACGACGGCAGACAACCAGCTTCCTGCGCACCCGTGACCGCGCTGTAGACGTCACCCAGCGCACTCTGCAGCTTGGCCGGGTCGGCGGCAGCCGCGTCCACTGCCTTCATGGCGGCGGTCAATGTCTTGACCGCTGGCGTGTCGGCCGTGCATTCGACCCGGACCTGGTCGGCCCGGTTCGGGACCGCGGCGCTCGGGAGCGCCACCGCGGCCAGGCCCAGTGCTGCCAACGACAGCACTACGGGCAATCGTTTGGACATCGGATTCTCCTTGTGGTTTTTCCCCGGCGAAGATCCGGGCGAGGCCGATGGTAAGCACCGTCACACCACCTTTGACCTGCTAAAACGTCGTATTTCACCGGTTAGGGTGGCCCGAGTGGCGTTACGCACGGGAAGTGGTTAGATACCGTTCGCAACCAGTCAACTGACAAATATTGAAATCTGTCATCGCAATGTGCATACTTGATCCACCATCACAGCTAGGAGGAATCCCGTGCGAAACCGTCGACTTGGCAAGACCGGCCCCGAGGTGTCCGAGCTGGGACTCGGCGCGATGGGAATGTCCGATATGTACGGTCCGGCCGACGAGACCGAGAGCATCGCCACGATCCACGCCGCGCTCGACGCCGGCGTCACCCTGATCGACACCGGCGACTTCTACGGCATGGGCCACAACGAGATGCTCATCGGCCGCGCCTTGCAGGACCGCAACCGCGACGACGTGGCGATCAGCGTGAAGTTCGGCGCGCAGCGCTCTCCCGCCGGTCAGTGGCTCGGCTACGACGCCAGCCCGAACGCGGTGAAGACGGCGCTGACCTACTCCCTGCGTCGCCTGCGCACCGAGTACATCGACATCTACCGGCCCGCCAGGCTGGACCCGAACGTCCCGATCGAGGACACGGTCGGCGCGATCGCCGAAATGGTCCAGGCAGGCTACGTCCGCCACATCGGCCTGTCCGAGGTCGGCGCGGACACCATCCGCCGGGCGAACGCGGTGCACCCGATCGCCGACCTGCAGATCGAATACTCGCTGATCAGCCGCGGTATCGAGGAGAACATCCTGCCGACGCTGCGGGAACTCGGCATCGGCGTGACCGCTTACGGCGTGCTTTCCCGCGGCCTGCTGTCCGGGCACTGGTCGCAGGACAGGGCGAACACCGCGACCGACTTCCGTGCGCACAGCCCGCGGTTCCAAGGCGAGAACCTCGCGCACAACCTGACGCTGGTCGAGGCGTTGCGCCAGATCGCTGACCGCAAGTCGGTGTCTGTCGCTCAGATCGCGATCGCCTGGGTACTGTCACGGGGTGAAGACATCGTGCCGTTGGTCGGTGCCCGCAGGCGGGACCGGCTCGCCGAGTCGATCGGTGCGCTGGACGTCGACCTGTCGAAGGAAGATCTCGACGTGATCGAGCAGACCGTGCCGTCCGACGCGGCCGCGGGTGACCGGTACGCACCCGCTCAGATGCAGACGCTGGACAGCGAACGCTGATGGCCGAAACGCTCACCGCGGAACAGATCCTCGAAGCGGCGCAGGAAGTCCTGCGCCGCTTCGGCCCGAGCAAGGCGACCGTCGTGGACGTCGCCCGCGCACTCGGCGTCAGCCACGGCAGCGTCTACCGGCACTTCCCGAGCAAGGCCGCGCTCAGGGAAGCCGTGACACGCCAATGGCTGCACCGCAACCACGCGCCGGTCGCCCAAGCGGCCAAGGCCGATCTGCCCGCTCCCGACAAGCTGCGCAACTGGTTGTCGACGCTGTTCGACACCAAGCGGCACAAGGTGTTGGACGACCCTGAGCTGTTCGCGACGTTCTCCGCACTGGTGAAGGAGAACAGCACAGTGGTCGCCGACCACATCGCCGAACTGACCGCCGAGATCGCCGGGATCCTGCGGGACGGCGTCCAAGCGGGCGAGTTCGCGCCGATCGAGGACGTCGAGAACACCGCTCGTGCCGTTTTCGACGCCACAAGCCGGTTCCACGATCCTGGCTACTCGGGTGACTGGGCGCAGGACGGCATCGGCAAGGCGTTCGATGCCGTCTGCTCCCTTGTCCTCGCCGGGCTAACCACGCAGGCTGGCCGCGAGGTTGTCCAGTCCCATTGAGCCGAGGCGCAGCGCACGCATGTGGAAATCCTTGATGTCAAAGGCTTCCCCGTCGCGGCGACGCGCCTCGTCACGCAGCTGCAGCCAGTAGCGTTCGCCGAGCTTGTACGACGGCGCCTGCCCTGGCCAGCCGAGGTACCGGTCGATCTCGTCACGTACGACATCGGCGTCGGTGAGCGTGCGGGTCAGCATGAACTCAAGACCCAGCTCCGGAGTCCACCGCTCGCCGTCGTGGAACCCGCTGCCTGCCGGGATTTCCAGCTCAAGGTGCATGCCGATGTCGATGATCACCCGCGCCGCCCGGAACAGGTGCGCGTCCAGCATGCCCATCAGGTCACCGTCGTCGGTGAGGTAGCCGAGGTCCTGCATGAGCCGCTCGGCGTACAGCGCCCAGCCCTCGCCGTGCCCGGAAACCCAGCCGAAGAGCCGCTGGTAGCGGTTGAGCGACTCGGCCTGGTACACGCCGGTCGCGATCTGCAGGTGATGCCCCGGCACACCCTCGTGGTACACAGTGGACACTTCGCGCCACGTGCTGAAGTCGTCGCGGCCGCTCGGCAGCGACCACCACATCGCGCCCGCGCGGGAGAAATCGTCGCTCGGCCCGGTGTAGTACGCGCCCGCGCCACCGCCGTCCGGTGCGATCTTGCAGTCCAGTCGCATCAACGGATCCGGGATGTCGAAATGCACCCCCCGCAACGCGCTCAACGCGTTGTCGGACAGCCGTTGCATCCACTGTTCGAATTCGGCGCGCCCTTCGATCCGGTAACGCGCATCAGCGTTGAGCACCGCGGCGGCTTCGGAAAGCGATGCGCCCGCCTTGATCCGCTCGGCGACCGCGATCATTTCCTTTTCCACGCGGAAGAACTCGGTCCAGCCCCAGTCGTACGCCTCGCGCAGATCAAGTTCCGCACCGAGGAAGTACCGCGACCACAGCTTGTAGACGTCTTCGCCGACGGCGTCCTTCTTCGGCGCCCGGTCGGCGATTTGCCGCAGGAAGCGCCCGAGGTCCGCATACGCTTCGGAAGCCCGCTGTGCCGCGCCCTCGAGTTCGGCCGACGACTGCGGCGCGTTCTGGATGAACGTCTTGAAGAACGACTCTCCCTTGCCGCCAGACCAGGTCTCACACTGCTCGGCGACTTTCGTCACCTGGCGCAGGGCGGCCAGCTGGTTGCGGTTCGCCGCGTCGGTCAGGCTCGCCTTGATCCCGTCGACGGCCGCGGGCACCTTGGCCAGCAAGGCGTGGATGTCCGCCCAGTGCTCCGCGGTCTGCGCGGGCAACAGGTCGAAGACCGCCCGGACGTTCTGCGCCGGGCTGGAGATCACGTTGATGTTGCCGATATCCAGACCGGCCTCGGCCAGCTCGAGTTCGAGCCCGATGCGTTCCAGGAAATGCGCCTTTGCCGCTTTCTCGGTCTCGTCAGCGGGTTCTAGCGCCTGGATCTCGCGAACGGCACGGGAAGCCAGTTCGGTGCGCTGCCGGTGACCGTCAGGGGAGAAATCGGTCATCTCCGACTCATAGCCGGTCAGTCCGGCATATGTGGCGGTGATCGGGTCAAGGGTGGCGTACTCGTCCACGAACCGCTCACTCGCTCCGTGGACCCCCGCAGTGTGATTGGCCATATCCGGGACGTTACCCGGTGTGGTTATGCGATGAACCCGCCGGATTTCGCAAAGGACTGGACACCCCTGGCATAGTGACCGGCGTGCACCAGGCTCCCCACCGTTCAGCCCGCCGGTGGGCTGTTGTGCCACTCCTGCTTGTGCTGGCGTTCGCGCTCAGCGGCTGCGTGCGGGTGCGCGCGGCGATGGCGGTCGACGCCAACGACTTGATCTCCGGCACTTTGGAGATCGCCACTGTCCAGGTCAAACCCGAGGAGATCGGCCCGGCGCTGACCATTCCGGCCGAGCTGTCCAGCCAGGTCACGATGGAGCCGTACAAGGCCGAGGGCTACGTGGGCCAGACAGTCCGGTTCACCCAGCTCAGCTTCGACCAGCTGCGCACACTCACCGAGTCGATCAGCTCGTTGACCAGCCGGTACCGGCTGAACTTCCGCCGGTCGGGCGACATCGTCTCGCTCGCCGGGGTGGCTGATCTGACCCAGCTGCGGCCGGACGGGACCGACGTCCAGCTCAAGATCGCGTTCCCTGGTCCGATCGGCCGCACCAACGGCATCCTGGAGATGGACAACAACATCTCGTGGAAGCTCAGCCCCGGCCGGATCACCGACATCAGCGCGACTTCCCAGTACAACGCGGAATCCGGGATGTCGTGGACGCGATGGGTGCTGTTGGTCGGCGCGGGCGCGGTCGGGACTGCGCTGATCGTGCTGGCTTTAGCCCTGTTCACGCACCGCCGCAGCCGCCGCAAAGAGCAGATGTCGGAGTACGTCTAGCCAGGCCGGCCACCCGTCCCGCGCAGGGGTTCCGGGATCCTCCGCGTGACAGAAGGCGCGGAATCCAGTGGGTCCGGCTGGGTTCGGTCAGCGTCGAGAACCCTGTGGACAACCGGATTCGCGAACGGACCGTTGGCTCGAGCTAGTTGTCCACAGCAGGGCTGAAGGCCTTGTGCTGCTGACTCACGCCGTGCGGCTGGGCACCAGGTCGAGCCTGCCGAGCACCTCTTTGGTCGCCTTCGCCCGGTTGAACGTGTAGAAGTGCAGCACGTCCACACCTTCGGCCAGCAGCTGCTGGCACATCTCGGTGACCACGTCGATGCCTTCGGAGCGGAACGCCTTCGGGTCGTCCACCAACGGCTCGAGCCGGGACGCGATCTGCGGTGGCACGGGCGCGCCGGACAGTTCGACGACCTTGCTGAGCATCTTCGGCGTCGTGAGAGGCATCACACCGGGCAGGATCGGGGCGTCACTGCCCCGGGCCGCGACCCGGTCACGCAGCCTGAGGAAGTCCTCGGCCGAGTAGCAGAGCTGGCCGACCGCGAACTGGGCGCCCGCGCGGAACTTCTGCACGAGCCGGTCCGCGTCGGTCTCAATGTCTGAGCAGCGGGGATGTCCGTACGGGAACGCGGCCACGCCGACGCAGAAGTCGCCGAGCTCACAGACCAGCCGGACAAGGTCTTCCGCGTAGCTGAGGCCTTGCGGGTGCTTGACCCACTCCCCCATCGGGTTGCCGGGCGGGTCGCCACGCAGCGCGAGGACGTTGTGCACGCCAACAGCCGCGTACCAGCCAATGACGTTGCGCAGCTCGGCGACGGAGTGGTCGACGGCCGTCAGGTGCGCCATCGGCACCAGCGTCGTCTCTCTGGCTACACGGCCGGTCGTACGGATCGTGCGGTCACGCCGGGATCCGCCCGCGCCGTAGGTCACCGACACGAAGGCCGGGTCCAGGCCTTCGAGTTCACGGATCGATCGCCAGAGGATCTGCTCGTCGGCGTCGTCTCGGGGCGGCATGAACTCGACGGAGAACGTTGCTCTGCCGACATTGATGCGCTCCAGCACGGACGTCATACCTCAAGCCTATCGGGACTTCCGACCCCGCCGCGTCGGCCAACTGAGCAGGGGGTCACGATGGAGGTGTGCATCCGATGACCATCGACGAGTCCGTCCGAGCCCACGTCGAGCGGACCTTGACCGAGTACCTGTCGGCCAAGCAGTCCACTATGGCCAGCCTCACCCAGGAGCTGGCGGACGCACTCGACGCGCTGGTCGAATTCATCCTGCGGGGCGGCAAACGCATCCGTCCGACGTTCGCGTGGTGGGGCTGGCGTGGCGCGGGCGGCGAGCCGGACGCTCCGGCTGTGCTGCGTGCGATCAGCGGCCTGGAACTGATCCAGGCGTGTGCGCTCGTGCACGACGACCTGATGGACGCTTCCGCGGTCCGCCGGGGTTCGCCGACCGTGCATGTGACGTTCGAGCGGCTGCACCGCGAGCGGGGTTGGCTGGGGACCTCGGAGCGGTTCGGCATGGCGGCCGCGATCCTGCTCGGCGACATCGCGCTGGCGTGGGCGGACGACATGTTCTACGGCTCTGGTGTCTCGGCGAATCGTCTGGCTGCGGCCAGTGAGCCGTGGCAGGCGATGCGCTCGGAGATGCTCGCGGGCCAGTACTTGGACATCCTCACGCAGGTGGAGGGCGACGAATCGCCCGAGGCGGCGCTGCGGGTGGCCCGGATGAAGACCGCCGCGTACACAGTGGAGCGGCCACTGCAGATGGGCGCTGCCCTGGCGGGCGCGGATCCCGAGGTGGTGGAGCGGCTGCGGGCGTTCGGCGCGGACATCGGCGTGGCTTTCCAGCTTCGTGACGACCTGCTCGGCGTGTTCGGCGACACCGACGTGACCGGCAAGCCCGCGGGCGACGACCTGCGTGAGGGCAAGCGGACCCTGCTCGTGGCGCTCGGCCTGCAGAAAGCCACGCAGGCAGGCGCGGACGTGCTGCGGCACTGCCTCGGCAACCAGGACCTGACCGGCGACGACGTTGAGCGGGCTCGCGCGGTGCTGCTCGAGTCCGGTGCTGTGGACGCGGTCGAGGCGGAGATCGAGGCGCTCACGTCCACTGCGATGCACGCGCTGCAGGCGGCTGACCTCGCCGAGCCTGCCGGTGACCGGCTTGCCGAGCTCGCGGTGGCCGCGACCAGGAGGAACCACTGAGAACGGTCACCGGCCGGACCGACCATGTCATCGTGGTTGGCGCCGGTCTCGCGGGGTTGTCGTGCGCGTTGCACCTGCTCGGGTCCGGGCATCAGGTCACGGTGCTGGAAACCGGCTCCACGCCTGGCGGGCGCGCGGGCCGGATGCGGATCGGCGAGTACACGGTGGACTCAGGCGCGAGCGTGCTCACCATGCCCGGGTTGATCGAGGACGCGTTGGCCCAGGTCGGGGCCCCGATGGTGGACTTGATCAAGCTGGATCCGGCGTACCGCGCGCATTTCGCCGACGGCAGCACGATCCACGTGCACTCCGATGCCGCGGCGATGGAGGACGAGATCCGCGGCGTGGCCGGGCCCGCCGAGGCCGTCGGGTACCGCAGGCTGCGGAAATGGCTGACCGAGCTGTACCGGGTCGAGCGGGATTCGTTCATCGGCGCGAACTTCGACTCGCCGCTGGACCTGCTGGGTTCTCAGCTGGCGAGCCTGGTCGCGCTGGGTGGGTTCGGGCGGCTCGGACCAGCGATCTCGAAGTACCTGTCGGACGAGCGGTTGCAGCGGCTTTTCTCGTTCCAGTCGCTGTACGCGGGTGTGCCGCCGCAGCGGGCATTGGCGGCGTACGGCGTGATCGCGTACATGGACACCATTGCGGGCGTGTGGTTTCCGCGCGGTGGTGTGGCTGCGGTCGCCGAGCACATGGCGAAGGCGGCGTCCGACGCGGGCGCGGACGTGCGTTATTCGTGTGGCGCGGCGTGGTTGGAACGCGTCGGTTCTCGCGTGACGGCCGTGCGTACGACTGCCGGTGAGCGGATCTCCTGCGACGCCGTGGTTCTGACGCCGGACTTGCCGATTGCCCGTGGCCTGCTGGGGTTGCCGTCACGCCGCCTGGTGCCGTTGCAGTGGTCGCCCTCCGCCGTGGTGCTGCACGCTGGCGTGAACCGGTCGTGGGAGTCGCTCGGGCATCACACGATCTTCTTCGGTCGCGCCTGGTCCAAGACGTTCGACGAGATCATCAAGCGTGGGCGGCTGATGAGCGATCCGTCACTGCTGGTCACGCGGCCGACCGCGACCGATCCGACCCTCGCGCCGGACGGCCGTGAGGTGGTTCAGGTGCTGGCGCCGTGCCCGAATCTTCGGACTTCCCGCATCGACTGGCCGCGTGTCGGTCCTCGGTACCGCGACGAGCTGATCAAGGTGCTGGAACAGCGCGGGCTGACCGGCTTCGGCTCGTCGATCGAGGTGTCCGAGCTGATCACCCCGGCTGACTGGGAAGCTCAGGGCCTGGGCGCGGGTACGCCGTTCTCGCTGGCGCACTCGTTCCGCCAGACCGGTCCGTTCCGGCCACGCAACCTGGTGCCTGGCGTGGACAACGCCGTGCTTGCGGGCTGTGGCACGACTCCTGGCGTCGGGATTCCACCGGTGGTGATCTCCGGGCGGCTCGCCGCGCAGAGAATCACCGGAAGGTAGCGAATATGTGCCGGACCGTGCCGTCGAGTCGACTTCGGCCAGTAGTCAACTAACGTTGAACGCGTGATACGGCGCGGACTCGGCACCCTGTTGGTGACGGTCCTGCTATGCGCCGGATGCACCGGCGACGAGCCGTCACCCAACGGCCCCGCTCCCGCGCCCAAGCTGGTCGCGGCCGACGCGGTCGCTCAGTCCATTGTGGACCTCAGGAGTGCCGGTGCCGTGCGGTACAACGGTTCGCTGACCGCGCCGGCCGGCGACAACGTCACGATGCAGGTGACCGTGACCAAGGCCGGTGAGGCGACCGGCGAGCTGTCGGTGAACGGGCTGCCCGCGACCGTGCTGGTCGTCGACCACACGCTGTACCTCAAGGCCGGGCTGGATTTCTGGCTGAAGCTGTCCGGTGTCCCCGACTCGACCGCGCCGACGGTCGCCGACCACTGGGTCAAAGCGCCCGGCGTGCTGCTCGGCGTCGACATCGAGCGGATCTTCGACACCGAGACGCTCCCGGGCCTGTTCGGCAAACCCCTCGCCAACCAGACGCCGGACGCCGTCAAACGCACCAAAGTCGCCGGTCAGGACGTCCTGGAGGTGCCGACCGACGCGGGCGTGCTCTACCTGGGCGTGAACCCGCCGTACGGACTGGTCCGGTTCGATCTGACCAAGTCGGGCAAGACGGATCCGACCAAGGTGCGTGACCTGGCGTTCAGCGTTTCGGACGCCACCAGTGACATGGCCGCGCTCTACCGTGACCTCGCGGCCAAGACCGCCGAACTGGAGACCGCGTACGACCCGTTCACCGGGGTCAAGCAGGGCACGCACAAGTTCCAGAACTGCGGCGTGAGCAGCTGCGCCATCGTGGTCGAGCTCACCAACGTGGGCAAACAGGCCGTACGGGTGGCAGTCAAGGCGACGTGGACCGGTGGCGGCAACGTGATCGGTTCGTGCGAGAGCCGAGTCGGCCCCTTGCAGCCCAGCCAGGCAGGCAGCGCGACGTGCACGCTGTCCTCGCCGCAGTGGACGCAGTTCTACCGCCGCGCGCAGTCCGTGCCCGGGCAGCATCCGTATGGCGCCGAATGGACGGCTATGGCGCTTATCACGCCGCCTGATCCAACCGGCCTGCGCACGTTGGCGAGCTCTGCGGAGACTCCAGTGGCCAATCCGCAGGGCAACCAGCACGTCTACGTGATCCGCGACGACGCGGGCAAAGACGACAAGCAGATCTGGAAGTACGGCGTCGCCACTGGCCCTGACTGGCGCAAAATCCCCGATGAGCAGCTGAAATTCTGCACCGCTGGCTGTGTCGTCGACGAGGTCGCGGCCACGGGCGACCCGGCTTCCGCACACGCTTTGGCCCGGCAACTCGTCGACGCATACCGTGGCCGTGTGGGGCAATGCCCGCCTGCCCAGTGGGTCGGGTGCTCGCCGAAATGACCTAGGCTGGCGCCGCGGTGTTTGTCGGGGGAGGGTGTTCGTGAGTACGCGTGAACTGGACGCTGCCGGGATCACGGATCCTGAACTGCGCGCCGCGTACGCCGAAAGCAAGGCCATCAACGCCAGTCACGGCCGGACTTACTTCCTGGCGACCCGGTTGCTGCCGATCGCAGATCGCCCGGCGGTGCACGCGCTGTACGGCTTCGCGCGCGTCGCGGACGACATCGTGGACGGCTCGCTGCCGAAGTCCCAGCAGACCATGGAGTTGCTGGCGCTCGAGCGGACCATGTGGGACGGCGGGCAACCCGTGTTGCGCGCGCTGGCCGACACCGTCCGGCGCTACCGGATCGACCGGCGGCTGTTCTCCGACTTCCTCGCGTCCATGCGGATGGACCTGCACGTCAAGCGGTACGAGACCTATGCCGACCTGGCCGAGTACGTCTACGGCTCGGCCAGCGTGATCGGCCTGCAGATGCTTCCCGTCCTCGGCACAGTGTCGCCGCAGGAGGAGGCCGAACCGTACGCCGCCGCGCTCGGCGAGGCGTTCCAGCTCACCAACTTCCTGCGGGACGTCGGCGAAGACCTCGACCGTGGCCGCGTGTACCTGCCGATGGACGAGCTGGCCGCGTTCGGTGTCGACCGCGACCGGTTGCGTTGGGCCAGAAGGACAGGGCGGCATGACCCGTACATACGCAGGGCGTTAGCCCATATGGTCGCGCGCACGGTGGCGATCTACCGCCGCGCCGAGCCAGGCATCGAGCTGCTTCGGCCCTGGTCAAGGCCGTGTGTCAGCACCGCGGCGAAGCTCTACCGCGGCATCCTCGACGAGATCGTCGCCGTGGACTACGAGATCCTGAACCGGCGCGCGGTCGTGCCCACCGGCCAGCGACTGCGAGTCGCCCTGCCGGCTGCGACGAAAGCCGCTGGTCAGAACGCCAGGGCTTGGGCCCTGCGCTTGACCTCACGGCCCCGGTCACCACGCAGCGCCTCGATCGGCGTGCCCGGCAACGACTCGTCGGCCGTGAACAGCCACCGCAGGATCTCGCTCGGCGAGTAGCCAGAGTCGACAAGCAGGGTGATCGTCCCTGGCAGGCCCTTGACCACTTCGTCGTTGTCGGTCAGGAAGATCGCCGGAACGAGCAGCTCGCCACGCCTGCGCACCGCGATCAGCTGGTGGTCCCGAAGGGCCTGCTGGACACGGCTGACCGGACGGCCGACGCGATCGGCCACCTCCCGCAGGGTCAACACCTCCACCGCTGGGTCGAGCACATCGTCAGCAATGGGAATCGCACTCACGGATGAACACGATGCCACACGCCACACGTATGAGAAATGAGGCAGGCCGACCCACAAGGAGCAAACCGATCCGTACGATCGCACACGTGCAGGAAAGAGGCGGGCTTGGAATGGCGACGTTGCTTGAGCAGCGTTACCGGGTCGACGCGCCGCTGGCCCGCGGCGGTATGTCGGCTGTCTACCGTGGCATGGACATGCGCCTCGAGCGGCCGGTCGCGATCAAGGTGATGGATCACCGGTTCGCCGAGGACCAGTCGTTCGTCGACCGGTTCGAGCGTGAGGCGAGAGCCGCGGCGAGCCTGCACCACCCGAACGTCATCGCAGTGCATGACCAGGGCTTCGACGGGGACCACGTGTTCCTGGTGATGGAGCTGGTGGACGGCGGCACCTTGCGTGACCTGCTGGTCGAACGCGGCCGGCTGACCGTCCCGCTGGCGCTGTCGGTGCTCGAGCCGGTGCTGTCGGCGTTGGCCGCGGCGCACCAGAACGGCCTGGTGCACCGGGACGTCAAGCCGGAGAACGTGCTGATCGGCAAGTCCGGCGTGGTCAAGGTCGGCGACTTCGGCCTGGTCAAGGCGATGGCCAGCGGGAACAACACGAGCAACAGCGTCATCCTCGGCACGGTCGCCTACCTTTCGCCGGAACAGGTGGCGACGGGCGTGACAACGGCCCGCGGCGACGTGTACTCGGCAGGCCTGCTGTTGTACGAGATGCTCACCGGCCAGCCGCCGTACGTCGGCGACACCCCGATTTCGGTGGCGTACCGGCACGTGAACGACGACGTCCCGCCGCCAAGCCTGTCGGCACCCGGGATCCCCCAGGCACTGGACGAGCTGGTGCTGCGCGCGACGCGCCGTGACCCGATGGCACGGCCAGCTGACGCCGGAGCGTTTCTGCAGGAAGTCGAGCGTGTGCGACACGCCATTGGCGCTCCACTCGTGCCGATCCCAGCTGCAGCGCACGGCATGCAGACCGTGCCTCGCGTCGCCACGGATATGCCCACGGTCCAGACCGAGCCTGTGCCGCCCGCAGCGCCAACTGTCCCCGGTCCGCAGGGAACGCGGGCCATGGTGCGCAGCGACTTGGACCCACCGTCCAAGCCGCCCCGGTCCCCGGTCGAGAAGAAGAAGGAACCACCCCGCAAACGTTTCCCGATCCCGCGTTGGGGCATCGCGGCCGCTGTGCTGGCCGTCGCGGCGATCGTCGCGACGATCTTCCTGACCGCCGGGCCTGAGCCGGTCGCCATCCCGAACGTGGTCGGCGCGGACAAGCAGTCCGCGCTGAAACGGATCGAGGACGCCAAACTGGTGCCCACCGTGGTGGAGTCCCGCAGCGACTCGGTCGCCCGCAACAAGGTGATCAGGACCGACCCGCCGACCGGCACGCTCATCCCGGGATCCGGCGTGAACGTGTACGTCTCGGTCGGCCCGCCGATCGTGCCGGACGTCGAACCCGGTGCGACCGTGCCGGACGTCGAGAACGCATTACGGGCCCAGGACCTCAAGCCGAAACTGTCCACGGAAGAGGACAGGTTCGACAACAACGCGCCGAAGGGCAGCGTGGTCGCCCTGTCCCCCAGCCCGGGCACACAGCTCAAGCTCGGCGACGAAGTGATAATGGTCCTCAGCAAGGGCCCGGCCCCGCTCAAGCCACTGCCGGACGTACGCGGCAAGACCGAAGCCGAGGCGCGCCAGCTCGTCCAGGAAGCCGGATACACCGTCACGGTGAACACCCGGTTCGACGAACGGGTCGACGGCGGCCGGGTGATCTCGACCGACCCCGTGGCCGGAACCGTGTCCGAGGAGAAAAAGGTCACGCTGACCGTGTCGAACGCGGTGACCGTGCCGGACCTGAACGGCAAACGCATCAACGACGCCAAGGAACAGCTGGACAAACTCGGCTTGAAGCTGGAGCTGGCGTTCGGTGACGACCGCGGCAACCGGCGGATCTTCGCCCAGGGCCCGAACCCGGGCAGCCGGGTGCAGAAGGGCTCGACGGTCCGGGTGGCGGTGAACTTCTTCGGCAGCTAAAACTGTCGGACCCCTGGGGTAACGTGAAATTCGGGGGTCCCCCTGGGCGGTTGCGACGACGGCTGCCGGAAAACTTTGGCGTATGAAATTGCCCCCGACGCGGCGCGCCGGGGGCATTCTCATGGACGTGTTCAGGAGCGGAGCATCTCCGCGACCAGGAACGCCAGCTCCAGCGACTGCTGCGTGTTCAAGCGCGGGTCGCACGCGGTCTCGTAGCGGCCGGACAGGTCCGTGTCGGAGATCTCCTGCGCGCCGCCGAGGCACTCGGTGACGTCCTCGCCGGTCAGCTCGACGTGGATGCCGCCGGGGTGCGTGCCGAGCCTGCGGTGCACCTCGAAGAAGCCCTGGACCTCGTCGACAATCCGGTCGAAGTGCCGGGTCTTGTAGCCGGTCGAGGACTCATGGGTGTTGCCGTGCATCGGGTCGCACTGCCAGATGACCTTGTGGCCGGACGCTTCGACCTTCTCCACGATGCCCGGCAGCACGTCGCGCACCTTGTGGTTGCCCATCCGGCTGATCAGCGTCAGACGACCCGGCTTGTTGTGCGGGTCTAGGCGCTCGACGTACTCCACCGCCAGCTCGGGGCTGGTGGTCGGGCCGATCTTCAGGCCAATCGGGTTGGACAGCAGTTCGGCGAACGCGATGTGCGCGCCGTCGAGCTGCCTGGTGCGCTCGCCGATCCACAGGAAGTGCGAGGACAGGTCGTACAGCTTCGGCTCCTCGCCGCAGACGTCCATCCGCAGCAGGGCGCGCTCGTAGTCGAGCAACAGCGCCTCGTGGCTGGCGAAGATCTCGGTGTGCTCGAGCGAGTAGTCGTGCACGCCACAGGCCTGCATGAATCGCAGGCCACGGTCGATCTCGGCGGCCAGCGCCTCGTAGCGCTCACCCGCCGGGGACGTACGCACGAAGTCCTTGTTCCAGTCGTGCACCATCGCAAGGCCGGCCATGCCCGCGCCGGTCAGGGCACGCAGCAGGTTCATCGCGGCGCCCGCGTTGGCGTACGCGCGGATCATGCGGGACGGGTCCGGCACCCGCGCCTCGGGCGTGGCGACCAGGGAGTTGACGATGTCACCCCGGTAGACCGGCAGGCCGAGGGCGTCGGTGGGGTTGGACCGTGGCTTGGCGTACTGACCGGCGATCCGGCCGACCTTCACCACCGGCAGGCTCGCGCCATAGGTGAGCACCACGGCCATCTGCAGCAACGTGCGGATGTTGCCGCGGATGTGCGGCTCGGTGTTGTCCGCGAAGGTCTCGGCGCAGTCACCGCCCTGCAGCAGAAACGCCTCGCCGTTGGCGACCTCGGCGAGCCGCTGGTGCAGCCGGTCGATCTCGGCGGGCACGGTGATCGGCGGCACGGACTCCAGCAGCGTGCGGACCTTGCGCACGTTGTCCTGGTCCGGCCACTCCGGCTGCTGCGCGGCCGGCTTGGCCAGGGCTTCGTCGAGCGCCTTGCGCAGGTGCGGCGGCAGTGGGGGCAGTTCGGGAAGCGTGTCCACGGGCACGTCCACGGTCCAGTTCACCCCTCTAGCCTAAGAGGTCGGCAAGACGGTTTTATCGTCAGGCAGGATTGGGGGTCATGTCCCCACTTCCCCGCACGACCCGGTTGGACAGGCAGACCGCGAACCGGTTGCTCGACACCGCCGTCGCCAACGTCCAGCGTGACTATCCAGTGCACTGGACCAGGCTGATCGCCGGTCCCGAGGACCTGGTGCCGCACCGCACACTGCACCCGGTGTTCGCAGGGTCGTACGACTGGCATTCGTGCGTGCACCAGACCTGGCTGGCGGCCCGGCTGCTGCGCCACGACCCGGACTTACCCGGGGCCGCCTCGGCGAAATCCGTGCTCACCTCGTTGATCACTCCCGAGGGCTGCACGACTGAGGCGGCGTACTTCTCCACCGGCGCCGGTCGCCACTGGGAGCGCCCGTACGGCTGGGCATGGTTGTTGACGTTGGACGCGGAACTCGCCGGAACCGCTTGGTCGGTCGCTCCGCTCAATGAAGTTCTCCGGGCGAACTGGCTCACCTGGATCCAGGACGCACGCTTCCCTGTCCGAGTGGGAACCCACGCGAACACCGCGTTCGCAGTTGGTCTCGTGTTGGACGCCGCACGCGCCACTGGTGACACCGAACTCGCTGAGGCGTGCACGTCCGCGGCACTGCGCTGGTATTTCGACGACGCCGGATACGGCGGCTTCGAGCCGGACGCGGCCGACTTCCTCTCCCCCGCACTGGCCGAGGCCGACCTGATGCGCCGGGTCATGGACGGCACCGAGTTCGCTAAATGGTTCGACGCTTTCCTGCCGGACCTGACCGCCGACCGCTGGCAGATCCTGCGCGAGCCGGCGCCCGTGGACGACCCGAGCGGCGCCCACGGCTCGCATCTGTCCGGGCTGATCCTGTCCCGTGCCTGGGCGTGGCGCTCGATCGCCGAGTCGTTGCCCTCCTCGCACAGGTACGTCTCGCTGGCGAGAGAGGCGTTCGAGGCGCATTCCGCCGTCGGCTGGGATTACGTGTTCGGCTATGGCTACGCGGCCGAACATTGGCTCGGCACATTCGCCGCCTACCTCGAGCTCGGCGCGCAGTCCTAGGTTCCGGTCAAGAATCCCACCCCGGTTCATTGAGCTGTTGCTCAAGCGCTCGGTCTTCTACCACCCGCATCACGTCCATGACGCGAAATCCCGGCCGCTGGCAGCGGCTTCACCGCTGTCGCTCACGCACTCCGGCCGACTCGGCATGCGGCTTTCGCAGCTTGCCGAGTCGGCTGGGGCCCGGCAGAGTTCCGTCCGGGTCGAGGAAGCGATCTTGAAGCTGAAGACCGGCCTCTACGACCAGTTCCTTCAGTTGGTCTCGTAGCCGAGGTTCGGCCGCAGCCAGCGCTCGGCCACCTCGATGCCCACGTCCTGGCGTCGTGCGTAGTCCTCGACCTGGTCGCGGCCGATCCTGCCGACGGTGAAGTAGCGGGACGCGGGGTTGGCGAAGATCAGGCCGCTGACGGCCGCCGCCGGGGTCATCGCGTACGACTCGGTCAGCGCCATGCCCACCTTTTCGGCGTCGAGCAGGTCGAACAGCTGCTTCTTCTGGCTGTGGTCCGGACTGGCCGGATAGCCCAGCGCGGGGCGGATGCCGCGGAAGCGCTCCGCGTGCAGGTCCTCCAGCTTGGGCTCGACGTCCGGCTCGAACCAGGCGCGCCGGGCTTCCAGGTGGATGTATTCGGCGAACGCCTCGGCGAGCCGGTCGGCCAATGCCTTGACCATGATCGAGCGGTAGTCGTCGTTGCTTTCCTCGTATTTCGCCGCGAGGTCCTCGGCGCCGTGGATCGCCACAGCGAACCCGCCGATGTGGTCGCCCTGCGGCGCGATGTAGTCGGCGAGACACCGGTTCGGCCGGCCGGTGGGCTTCTCGGTCTGCTGGCGCAACATCGGCAGCCGCAACTGTCCATCGAGGACGATGTCGTCGCCTTCGGAATGCGCGGGCCAGAACCCGTACGCGCCCTGGGCGTGGAACGAACCGTCGGCGATGATCTGGTCCAGCAGCGCGGTGCCGTCGTCGAACAGTTCCTTGGCCACCGGCTGGTCGAGGATCGCCGGGAACTTGCCTTTCAGTTCCCACGCGAGGAAGAAGAACTGCCAGTCGATCATCTCGCGCAGGGTGTTCAGGTCCGGCTCCAGGTAGCGCACGCCGGTGAAGTCGGGCCTCGGCAGGTCGTCGAACGAGACCCGCTCCGGGTTCGCCCGCGCCTGCTCGATCGTCAACAGTGGACGGCGCTCCTTGGCTTCGTGCTGCTCACGCAACCGAGCCTGCTCGACCCGGTTGGCTTCGTCCAGCACGGCCGCTTTGCCGTCGTCGAGCAGGTGCGAGACGACACCGACAACGCGGGACGCGTCCAGCACGTGCACGGTCGAGCCGTCGTACGCGGGCGCGATCCGGACCGCGGTGTGCTGGCGGGACGTGGTCGCACCACCGATCAGCAACGGCAGCTTCATCCCACGGCGCTGCATTTCCGTTGCCACACTGACCATTTCGTCGAGTGACGGCGTGATCAGACCGGACAGGCCGATCGCGTCGGCGCCTTCGGCGATCGCGGTGTCCAGAATGGTCGCCGCGGGCACCATCACGCCGAGGTCGATCACCTCGTAGTTGTTGCAGCCCAGCACCACCCCGACGATGTTCTTGCCGATGTCGTGCACGTCGCCCTTGACCGTGGCGAGCACGACCTTCCCGTTGCCGTGCCTGGTGTCGATCTTGCCTTCGGCGCGCAGCTTCTCCTTCTCGGCCTCCATGAACGGCTCGAGGTACGCCACCGAACGCTTCATCACCCGCGCGCTCTTGACCACCTGCGGCAGGAACATCTTGCCCGAGCCGAACAGGTCGCCGACGATCTTCATGCCGTCCATCAGCGGACCTTCGATGACGTCGAGCGGGCGGGCCGCGTCCTGGCGCGCCTCCTCGGTGTCCTCTTCGATGAAGTCCACAATCCCGTGCACCAGCGCGTGTTCCAGGCGCTGCGCGACCGGCGCCTCCCGCCACGACAGGTCGACCGCACGCTTGGTTCCCTTGCCGTTCACCGTTTCCGCGAACGCGACCAGCCGGTCGGTGGCGTCCTCGCGGCGGTCGAAAAGCACATCCTCGACCAGTTCCAGCAAGTCGGCCGGGATGTCCTGGTACACGGCGAGCTGACCGGCGTTGACGATGCCCATGTCCAGCCCGGCCTTCACGGCGTGGAACAGGAACGCCGAGTGCATCGCCTCACGGACAACGTTGTTGCCACGGAAGGAGAACGACAGGTTGGAGATACCGCCGCTGATCCGCACGCCCGGACAGCGCTGCTTGATCAACGGCAACGCGTCGATGAACGCCTTGGCGTACCCGTTGTGCTCAGCGATTCCCGTCGCGACGGCGAGCACGTTCGGGTCGAAGATGATGTCCTCAGCCGGGAAGCCGGCTTTTTGGGTGAGCAGGTCGTACGCCCGCGCACAGATCTCGACCTTGCGCTTGGTGCTGTCGGCCTGGCCTTTCTCGTCGAAGGCCATGACCACGACACCCGCGCCGTAACTGCGGATCTTGCGGGCGTGCTCGAGGAACTGCTCCTCGCCTTCCTTGAGGCTGATCGAGTTGACGACGCCCTTGCCCTGCACGCACTTCAGACCGGCTTCCAGCACAGTCCACTTGGAGCTGTCGATCATCACCGGCAGGCGCGCGACCTCGGGCTCGGTCGCGATCAGGTTGAGGAACGTGGTCATCGCCCGCTCGCTGTCGAGCAGGTCGGCGTCCATATTGACGTCCAGCAGGTTCGCGCCGCCGCGCACCTGGTCGAGCGCGACGTCGACGGCGGCCTGGAAATCCTTGCCCTCGATCAGCCGGCGGAATTTGGCCGATCCGGTGACGTTGGTGCGCTCACCGATCATCACGAACCCGGTGTCCTTGCCGATTTCGAACGGCTCGAGGCCACTGAATCGCGTCTTCGGGTGAATCGCCGGGATCTCACGCGGCTTCAGGCCTTCGACGGCCTGCGCGATTTTCTTGATGTGCGCGGGCGTGGTGCCGCAACAGCCGCCGACGATGTTGACCATGCCCTGCTCGACGAAGTCCTTGAGCAACGCGGCGGTCTCGTCGGGTGTCTGGTCGTATCCCCCGAAAGCGTTCGGAAGACCCGCGTTCGGGTGACTGGCGGTGTACGTGCCCGCGAGCCGGGACAGATCGGCGACGTGCGGGCGCATCTCCGCAGCCCCCAGCGAACAGTTGACTCCCACGATCAGGGGATCCGCGTGCTCGATCGAGCTGAAGAACGCCTCGACGGTCTGCCCGGACAGTGTCCGGCCGGACAGGTCGACGATCGTGACCGAGATCCACAACGGCAGGTGCGGCGCGACGTCCTTGGCCGCGGCGACAGCGGCCTTGACGTTCAGCGTGTCGAAGATCGTCTCGATCAGCAGCAGGTCGACGCCGCCCTCGGCGAGCGCCTTGATCTGCTCGGCGTAGGAGGCGTAGACCTCGTCGAACGTGACCGCGCGATACGCCGGGTCCTCGACCTTCGGCGACAACGAGAGCGTGACGTTCAACGGCCCGATCGAACCCGCGACGAACTTGCCACCCGCCTCGTCCGCGGCCTGGCGCGCGAGCTGCGCGCCCCGCACGTTCATGTCGTGCACCAGCGCCTGCAGGGCGTAGTCACCCTGGCCGATGCTCGTGGCGGTGAAGGTGTTGGTGGTGGTGATGTCCGCGCCCGCGGCCAAGTACTGGCGGTGCACGTCGAGGATGACGTCCGGGCGGGTGAGATTGAGCAGGTCAGGGTCGCCCGTGACGTCCTTGGGGTGGTCGTCGGCGATGAAATCGGCCCGGTAGTCGGCCGCAGTGAGGCCCGCGCCCTGCAGCATCGTGCCCCAGGCGCCGTCCAGCACCACGACGCGCTCGCGGAGAAGATCTTGCAGAGACTTGCTCATGAATCGCCTCCCATCATCTGGGAGGCGCCCTTGTTAGCCTTCGTGGCAGACCGAGCGTGGCGGACCGGCGCGGTCCGTTGCAGCGCCTCTCGGCCTAGGGCACGTAGGTTACCGGGAAAGCACGAGCCTTGCACACATCCTCCAGCTAGCCTCGACCAAGTGTTCTCGTTGTCCGAACCGCCGCTGTTCACCCGCGTGCGGAACGCCGAGAAGATCCTCATCGCGGCTCTGACGTCTACGCCGGCATCCCCTCGGCACTTACGTTGCGTGACATCGGCAAGGGGGTCCACTCGCCTACCTGTCCTTTACCAATTTAACGGTGCTGGACATGGACATGTGATTGCAGCCAGGCGTTGCCGCGACCACCCGGCAACCGAACAGGGGCACGGTTACTCCTCGCACGGGTCCTGACCTCGTGATTGACCTCGGCAGAACTGCCGTGCACGGTGTATGCGTTCCCCCAAGTTGGCGTCCAACCGGTACGGATCGCGTACCGCTCCCTGCTCTCACATCTTGGGATTGACGCCGTTACGTTTTGAGGTCGCCACGGACATCCGGCAACACCGCGAGCACATCGAACGACGGGCATGGCGAGCATTCCCGCACTGAGAGAAGGCCCCATGGCCAGAGCAGCGGCGCAGACATTCGTCGATGACGACGAGGGCTACCTCGCGTGGCAAGCAGCGCACCCTGATCTCTACGTCATCAACGCAGAGCGAAGCCTGAACCCGAACAACCTCGTCCTTCATCGAGCCACATGCCGGACGATCAGTGGAACGCCGACACGAGGTTCGCAGTGGACCGGACCTTACGTGAAGATCTGCGGCAGCCAGTCCGATCTCGATGAGTACCCGACAGCTCGCCCGTGCCGGATCTGTCTCGCTGATGACCGATGAGGCGGTGATGGCGGATGTCACTGGGTGGTTGCGGGCTTTGCTGGACGGTTGATCGACCCGGGACCTAACGTGACAGCCGTGGACCTGCATAGCGCCGTAGCGAGCGGTGATGCGGATGCGGTCCGTGCGCTGCTCGCGACTGGGGCGGCGTTGTCGGTCACCGACGATGACGGCAACACGCCGCTTGAGATCGCGCAGGATCCGGATATCGCCCGGCTGCTCATTTCCGCTGGTGCTCCGGTCCGGACGACTGGGGATACTTCTCCGCTCCACCGTGCTGTCGAGTTCGGGTGGACGGATGTCGCCGACATGCTGCTCGAGCGCGGTGCTGATCCGGGTAGCCGGGATGAGTTCGGGGATCTGCCGCAGGATCTTTTACCCGCCGGCCCTTCTGAGTTGCGGGAGCGGATGGCGCGCAGGCTTCGCTATCACGGGCGGTCGGCGCGGTTGGGGCTTGATGAGGTCGAGCACGGGCCTCAGCAGACCGTTGCCATCCGGCCGCATCGGGCTGAGGCGTTGACCACCATGTATCGGGGCACCGTCCTTGTCCGGTGGGAGCTTGAGCCGAAGATCAAGCCGTTGGAGATCATGCGGGTCGGCTCACGCACCGACTTACGGGGGCCGGTCGGGTCGTTCACGGGTCCGCTTGTCGCGTTCGCCGGGGAGAAGTCCGTTCAGCTCAGGCAATGGGCCGCGGTCCGGCTGACGCACGAACTCCCCGACGTCCCCACCGGCTGTCTTGCCATGTCGCCGGACGGGGACCAGCTCGCGATCGGCGGCAACCAGAAGCTCCGGATCGTGGACACCGTGACCGGCGCGACGCTCGCCAGCGACGAGGACATCGACCACGCTGACTGGGAGGGCCTTGGCGACGCCCGGGTCACACCGCAGTTCTCGCCGGACGGCCGCAGGCTCGCGGTCGGCAATTCGATGCGGGGCAGCTGGTGGTTGACCGTCCTGGATATCGGACGGGACGGCCATCTGCGGCACCGCTACGACCGGCGGGATCCGCAGCCGTGGAGCTCCGAGGTGTCCGGCACGCTCCGCTTCTCCCCCGACGGCGAACTCATCGCCATGTGGGTTCATCCGACCGGCGTCGTGGCCACTCGATCCGGTACAGGTGAGACCGCGTGGAATCACCAGATCGAGTCACGCACCGGCACTCTCTGCTTCACCGGTGATGGACGGACTCTGGCCGTCGGCACCGCTGCCGGAGTGTCCTGGCTGGACGCTTACACCGGCAGGCCTCGTGGCCGCGAAACCACTTTCGGTGCCGTGAACGACATCGCGTTCGCCGACCACTGCGGCATGCTCGCGGCCACGAGTACCGGGCTGCATCGGCTGATGGGCTGAAAATCAATACCCGACCGTGAAGCGGGTCCGGTGGTGCCGGGGTTGTTCCAGTTCGTCGAGCACCGCAACCGCGAGGTCTTCCATCGAGATGAACGACCAGCCTTCGGCGTTGACCAACGCTTCGTCGCCACCAACTCGGTATTTTCCTGTCCGCTCACCGGGTTCGAGGACGATGGCCGGGCTCAAGTACACCCAATCGGCGGAAGTTTCCGCGCGGCACACGTCGAGTTGCTGCGCCGAGGCCTGCGCGATCGGTTGCAACTCAACAGGAAAGTCCGGTGCGTCCATCACGTGGCCGCCGCCTGGCAGAGTCAACGTGCTGGCGCCGCCGATCACCAGAAGCCGGACTCCTGGGGCGATTCCGGCCAGCACCGCCTTGGTCGTGGTGGCGGCTTCGTGCTCACGGCCGGGCGCCGGACGCGTCGCCAGGATCGCGACATCCTGTCCTTCGGTCAGCCGCGTAACGTCGTCAGCGTTCGAGGCATCTCCCGCGACCGCGGCCATGTCGGGGTATCGGGCGGGATCGCGGACTACCGCTGTGACGTCATGGTTTCGAGACAAGGCTTCGGCTACGACTCGGCGTCCGGCGGTTCCCCCGGCTCCGAACACGGTCATCCGCATTGCTCACTCCTTGAGTTTGGGCCGCTATCAACGACACCAGCACGATCAACGCGCCGATCAGTTGTGCGGCACTGAGTTTCTGGTCAAGCGCGAGCCAGCCGACCACGGTGGCGACCACCGGGCTCAGCAGGCTCAGGAACGTCACGTTCACGGCCGTCAGTGACCGGATCCCGCGGAACCACAAGGCGTACGTGATCGCGGCGCCGATGATCGAGAGATACGCCAGTCCCAGCACGTTCTCCCCGGTGATCTCCGAGGGGACGCCTTCGACGATCAACGTGGCGGGAAGCAGCAGCACACCACCAGCGACGAGTTGCCATCCAGTGGTCGCGAGCACCGGTGCTGGCGACACCCAGCGCTTGCTCAGCACAACGCCGGTCCCCATCACGAACGCACCTGCGAGCGCAGCGAAAACGCCCAGCATGTCCAGTTGTGCGTTGGCACGCAACACAAGCAGGGCGACACCGAACACGCCACCGACGCCCGCCAGCGCTTTGCGCAGCGTCAACCGGTCGTTGAGCACGACCGCGGACAAGCCAACGACGATCAGCGGCTGGATGGCACCGACAGTCGCGGCGACACCTCCGGGAAGCCGATACGCGGCCAGGAACAGCAACGGCAGGAAGGCACCGATGTTGAGGGTGCCGAGAACCAAGGCGCGCCACCACCAGTCACCCGTCGGCAACCGGCGAGTGACGGCGACGAGCAACAGTCCGGCCGGCAAGGCGCGGACGAGCGAGGCGAACAGCGGCCGGTCGGGCGGCAGCAGTTCGGTGGTGACGTAGTAGGTGGTCCCCCAGATCATGGGCGCCAGCGCGGTCACCAGGATGAGAGCGATCCGATTGCTTAGCACTAAGACAATGTATCTTAGAGCTAAGCTATCTGGCCAGGGTGAAGTAGCTCACCGCTAAGATATTTCGCTACCATGTCGGTATGGCGGACCATGTCGACATGGTGCTCGAACAGTGGCACCAAAGGCGTCCTGACCTGGACGTTTCCCCGATGGGCGTGATCGGGCGGCTGAACCGGGTGAACCGGCTGATCAGCGGCGAACTGGAGAGGACGTTCGCCCGATACGACCTCGACCGGGCCTCGTTCGACGTGCTCGCGACGTTGCGGCGATCTGAGCCGCCGCATCATCTGACGCCGAACGACCTGGTGAAGTCCTCGATGGTCACGTCGGGCGCGGTCACCCAACGACTGGACCGCTTGGAAAAGCGCGAACTGGTCCGGCGCTCGCGCAACGAGGTGGACGGGCGCAGCGTCGTCGTCTCACTGACCGACAAAGGCTGGGATCTGATCAACGAGGTGCTGCCTGAGCACATCGCGACGGAGAACCGCGTCCTGGCCGGACTCACCGCCAAACAGCGGGACACACTGGCCAAGACTCTGCGGGAGCTATTGGAATCCCTTGGTGACACCCAGGAGTGAAAGCGGGCGGGCCGAAGCCCGCCCACCTGGCGGGGTTCACTTCCTCTTCGGGCACTCGACCTGCGACTCGGCGATCACCAGGTCGGCAAGCGCGGTGTCGAGCGAGACAGCGCGCTGAGTCACCGACGTCGCCGTCTTGACCGTTCTGTTCAGCTTCAGCGAACCGACCGCCAACGGGATGGTGACCGGGCCGGAGCCTACCTTCACGGCTTCGCCGTTGATCTTCACCGAACCGACCGTCGAGCTACCGCTCGTCTTGCCCTTGCCACAGGTGGCACTGACATTCGACTCGATCAGGCCGATCTCGACGACCTGGTCGAGTGCGGTGATCTTGACCGAACCTGCCGACGCCTTGGCGTTGTCCTTGCCCGTCTTGGCCGACAAACCGTCGACTTCGACGGAAACAAGGCCGGCTTCCAGATTCGCCGAGGCCACCGACTTGCTGTCGTTCTTGCACGTCGACTTGGCCGGGTTGGCCGTCGCGACCTTCTTGTTGAGCAGCTTCACGGCGTTGGCGGTACACGAGTGCACCGTGACATCACCGTCGTCATCCCTGATGACGAGCGTGGCAGTGCCGACAACTCGGCCGCCTTGAGTGAACCGCACCGCGAACGTCTCGTCGTACTCGTAGCTGTAGTCCTCGACGGACTGGAAGGCTATCTGTTTGATGGTCTCCCTGGGCTGGAATACGAGATCACCTTCTGCGGCGACATAGTCCGAACCCGCAGTCGCTGTCCCATCGACGGTCTCGTAGTGCACTGTGACCGGCGTGGTGGGGGGCTGGTCCAACCTCACACTGACCGACGCGGAGCTGCCCTCGTTGAGATAGTTGCCTTCGACCTCCACTCCTGGCACACGAACCGTGATGTTCTGCGTCAGTCCCTCAGGCGTGCCGTTGATCAGGAAGTCGACCTTGCACCGGTAGACACCCGGCGGCGTCCCTTCCTTGACCCCGATGACCTCGTTGAACTCGACAGTCTGTCCACTCTGGACCTGCCTGCTCGCCGGGGTGATCGAGGTGGTCAACTGCGAGGCGCAGTCGGACACCCGATGGGTCACCGTGACGTCCAGGTTCTTGATGCCATCCAGAATGGCGTTGGCCACCTCGGCCGCGGAACTGTCCGGCATCAACACGCCACCGGTCTGTGCCGTGATGGTGCTGGCCTGGCCACGACCGTCCAGGCCGCCACCGTCCGTACCCGAGATGGGAACGGCGATGACCCTGACCTGCTTGCCCTGCAACGCGGTTATCGCTTGCTGCAGAGAACGCCCGAGACTCGGGTTCTCCGAGCGTGCGTCACCGAACCACGCGATGATCCGGCTGCTGTCCGGCCGGAACGCGATGGCGTCGGTTCCGATCCGGTAATGCGCGTTGACGAAGTCGCTCGTCGGGAGCCCGCCGCCGCCGGCGTTGTCGATCCACCGCTGGGTCGCCGCCCGAACCTGCTCCTGGTTGTTGGTCAGAGCCTGGTTCACGGTGAAGACCTGCGCGCCGTCGACGTTGTGCTTGTACTCGGCGACCGCGAACCTGGCCGACGGCTGGGCCCGCAGGACCTGGCTGGTGATCGAGTTCGCGTTTGCCCTGACGTTCTCCAGAACGTCGATCATGCTGCCGGTGGTGTCGCCGAGCAAAACGATGTCGGGATTCGGCGGGACCACCGGTGTGGTCACTTTCTTGGTCACGGTGGCATGGCCGCCAGGTCCGATCGTGAAGTCCACGGACGGCGGATCCACCTGCGCGGGCGATGCCGGAGTCGTCAGGCCGGCGAACAGCGCGGCCGACACCACGGCGAGCGCCAGCGTTCTCGTGGGCATTGCACCTCCCTCGACACTCCTCGTGAGTGGTTATCAGGGTTTGCACCCCGATAACCACTCACCGGGGTGACGTGTGCGCTGCTGCGCGAGGAGTATGCCCTTTTGGGCAGCCGAACGGACCGGAAACGGTGCTATGAAGCCAAACCGGTACCAACGCCGGGTGAGCCAACTGGACTACCCGAACGTGTCACGCAAGCCAAGAACTGTCGGCCGCTTCTGGTTGACTTAAATCAAGGGCTCCCCTGATGGCGGGATTTGGCGGTGTCTCAACGGGGTGTGGCCGGCTCGACGGCGATCATCAAGGCAGACTTGCTTTGTGGTGGTGCGAGACTCCACTTCCGCGAAGGCCTCGTCGGCGATTCGCCTGGTTGGCCAAGCATGACACCGTTGCGCTGCGGCATCGTGGTATTCGCACTGGCAGCGTGGTCAAGTCGGGTGCCGAGCTGATCCTGCTGCGCGCCCCACCAGATCACCAGCCGGCTTGAACAGGGCTCCCCTGGGTGCACAGCGGAGCCCTGTTCCCGGGTCAGTTCCAGTCGAGGCTGGCACCGCTGGCGTACTCGGTGACCCGGGTCTCGAAGAAGTTCTTCTCCTTCTTCAGGTCCATCGCTTCCGACATCCACGGGAACGGGTTCTCGGCCTGCCCGAAGACCGGCTTGAGGCCCAGCTGCGCGCACCGGCGGTTGGTGATGAAGTGCATGTACTGCTCGCACAGGTCCGCGTTCAGGCCGAGCAGGCCGTTGGGCATGGTGTCGCGGCCGTAGGCCACTTCCAGCTCACACGCCTCGCCGAGCATGGTGCGGATTTCGGCCTGGAACTCGTCGGTCCACAGGTGCGGGTTCTCGATTTTGATCTGGTTGATCGCGTCGATGCCGAAGTTCAGGTGGATCGACTCGTCACGCAGGATGTACTGGTACTGCTCGGCGATTCCGACCATCTTGTTGCGTCGGCCGAGCGAGAGGATCTGGGCGAAGCCCGTGTAGAACCACATTCCTTCGAAGACCACGTAGAAGGCCACCAGGTCGCGCAGGAACGCCTTGTCGTTCTCCGGGGTTCCGGTCGTGAAGCCGGGGTCTTCGAGATTGCGGGTGTAGTCCAGTGCCCACGCGGCTTTGTCGGTGATCGACGGCACTTCTCGGTACATGTTGAACAGCTCGCCCTCGTCCAGGCCGAGCGATTCGCAGATGTACTCGAAGGTGTGAGTGTGCACGGCTTCTTCGAAGGCCTGACGCAGCAGGTACTGGCGGCATTCCGGGTTGGTCAGGTGCCGGTACACCGCGAGGACGATGTTGTTGGCCACCAACGATTCCGAGGTCGCGAAGAAACCCAGGTTTCGCTTGATCGTGTGACGTTCGCCGGCCGTCAGCCCATCGGCCGAACGCCACAAGGCGATGTCCGCCTGCATCGACACTTCGGTGGGCATCCAGTGGTTGGCGCACCCAGCCAGGTATTTGTCCCACGCCCACTGGTATTTCAGCGGCAGCAACTGGTTCACGTCGGCGCGCGCGTTGATCATCGCCTTGTCTTCGACGTCGACGCGGGACGCGCCTCGCTCGATCAAGGGCTCATTCGTGACAGTCACTGGCAGGCCTCGCAATCGGGGTCGGTGATCGAGCAGGCGGCAGGTTCCACCGCGACGGCGTTGAGTTTTCCGTCGGTTCCCTGCAGGGTGCTCTTCTCGACGTGGGTGGCGCTCTGCGAGCGCAGGTAATAGGTGGTCTTCAGGCCTTTGCGCCAGGCAAGGCGGTAGAGCGCGTCCAGCTTTCGGCCGCTCGGCGCGGAAATGTACAGGTTCAGCGACTGCGCCTGGTCGATCCACTTCTGCCTGCGTGACGCCGCTTCGATCAGCCAGTCGCTGGAGATCTCGAACGCCGTCGCGTACAACGCCTTCAGGTCACTCGGAATTCGCTCGATCGGGGCCAGTGCGCCGTCGTGGAGCTTCAAGTCGGCGACCATCCGCGCGTCCCACAGGCCGCGTTCCTTCAAATCCCGCACCAGCGCCGCGTTCACCACGGTGAAGTCACCCGACATGTTGGACTTCACGAACAGGTTGCGGTACAGCGGTTCGATCGACTGGCCGACGCCGCAGATGTTCGAGATCGTCGCGGTCGGCGCGATCGCCATGATGTTCGAGTTGCGCACGCCTTTGCGCACGCGTTCCCTGACCGGTGCCCAGTCCAGCGCGGAGGTCGTGGACATGTCGGCGTGCTCGCCGAGGTGGGCGACCGAGTCGATCGGCAGGATCCCCCTGCTCCACAACGATCCGGCAAAGGATTCGTAGCTGCCACGCTCCTCGGCCAGATCAGCCGATGCGGTGATCGCGTAGTAGCTGATCTCCTCCATGCTGCGGTCGGCGAAGTCCACCGCTTCGGCTGACGCCAGCGGAACCCGAAGAGTGAACAGCGAATCAGCGAACCCCATCATGCCGAGGCCGATCGGCCTGTGCCGCAGGTTGGACTGACGCGCTTGCGGGATCGTGTAGAAGTTGATGTCGATCACGTTGTCCAGCATGCGGACGGCCGTCTGCACGGTCCGCTTCAGCCGCACGTGGTCGATACCTTCGGGCGAAACGTGATTCGCCAGATTGACTGAACCGAGGTTGCACACAGCGACCTCGTCCGCGCTGGTGTTCAGTGTGATCTCGGTGCACAGGTTCGACGAGTGCACGACACCGGCGTGCTGCTGTGGTGAACGCAGGTTGCACGGGTCCTTGAACGTGATCCACGGATGCCCCGTCTCGAACAGCATCGTCAGCATCCGACGCCACAGGTCGACGGCACGCACACGCCGGAACACCCGGATTTCGCCCCGATCGGCTGATTCTTCGTACGCGCGGTATTTGCGTGCGAAGGCCGGGCCATAGGAGTCGTGCAAGTCGGGAACTTCGTCCGGGGAGAACAAGGTCCACTGCTCGTCGGCCTCGACTCGCCGCATGAACTCGTCCGGCACCCAGTTCGCCGTGTTCATGTCGTGCGTACGACGCCGGTCGTCGCCCGTGTTCTTGCGCAGGTCAAGGAATTCCTCGACATCGATGTGCCACGTTTCCAAGTACGCGCAGGCAGCGCCCTTCCGCTTGCCGCCATTGTGAGCAAGCCCGGCGGCGGTCATGTAGGACTCGTCAATTTCGACCTTCAAGTCGAAGACCCTTGGGACAACGTCGGTTTGCCGCACGTCGCGGACTCGTGAGTAGACCATCCCGCCGTGTTCGATCCAGTTCCGTTTGACCAGCGGGCGGCAGCCGACGAGCTCGGCAACACCAGGAACCGCGGGTACGCGAATGTCAAAGGCCTTCACAACTCCGGAGAAGGTTATCTCTGAGCCGTCGGAACGTGTGCCGACATGATCCTGGTTTCGTTCGCGGTACTGTCCAGCCGACGGGACGCCCAAGCGAAGCAGTTGGTAACGAATGCCCGCGGCCAGCGGCCGAGAAGTCGTCGTGAAATAGATCTCGATCCCACGGGACACGCCGCCGTCGGTCTCCAGCAGGCCCTTCAGCAACATCCGCGTCTGCGCGTGAGGCAGGTGCGAGAATCTGCGCGCGATCCGCTTCTTCTTGTTCGCGTCGTACAGGTCCTCATAGGTGAACGGAAGAGTCGGGTCACCCGCTCCCGTGATCCGTCCCGTCACCGAGTCACGACGCACTCCGCGCCCGAAAGCCCAGTGAATCTGGAGATAGGTCTCGTCCCTGCCAGACTCCCAGAAATGGATTCCGCGTGCTGAGAGATAACTACGCACGAAGTCGAGGTGTGTGTCCAACTCAGGGTTGCCCGAGACGCCCCACTGCTGGCCGTCCTTCGACAGATGCCCATCGCCCAGCAGGATGCCGTACAGCCGCGCGTTGTCCTCGGTGAATCCTCCAACCGGCAGGGTCTCCTTGGGGACGACCTGGGCTATGTAGTCACCCTTCTCCAGGTTGCCCGCATCCACCCACTCGGGTTGGACCTTGCCATTGGCCAGCCACTTGAGAGTCCGGGCACTGTCCTGGCCCATCGGCACGCCCTTGATCGCGTAGAAAGGGTGTCCCGCGGTGACCTTCAGCGCCTCGACGGAATGCTTGACACTCACCTCGACCATCGGATCCACCTGATCGTAGGCGAAAACCTCAGTCACTTCGCGGTAACTTCCACTGACCCCGAGTACCAGGTCGCCAACCTGGACTTCCTGAATCGGCCGCGCCCCATCTGCCGTGTACACCAACGTTTCGGGAGCGAAACACTGATTCACGGCCACCGTGGTGTCGTTGGCGATCTTCAGGAACGGCACAACACCCTGGGACTGGCCGTTGGTGCCCTTGATGTGGGCGCCCATGCCGCGCACCGGTGTCCAGTCGTTGCCGAGGCCGCCGGAGTACTTGGCGAGCAGGGCGTTGTTGCGGTAGCCCTGGAAGATGCTACTGAGGTCATCGTCCACAGTGGTCAGGAAGCACGACGACAGCTGCGGCCGGGTCGTCCCCGAGTTGAACAGGGTCGGGGTCGAGCACATGAAGTCGAAGCTGGACAGCAGTTCGTAGAACTGGATCGCACGGGCTTCCCGGTCGTCCTCGCGGATCGACAAACCCATTGCCACACGCATGAAAAACGCTTGCGGCAACTCGTAACGGACGCCGTGTTCGTGCAGGAGATAGCGGTCGTACAGCGTCTGCAGGCCGATGAACCCGAACTGCAGGTCGCGTTCCGGCTTGATCGCCGCGGCGATCCGGTCAAGGTCGAATGTCGCCAGGTCCGGGTCGATCCGGTCGAGTTCGACACCCTTTCGGATGTATTCGTGGAAGTACTTGTCCTCCGGTACGGTCGCGTGGACTTCGCGCTTCAGCTTGTCCAGCAACAGTCTCGCGCACACGAACGAGTAGTTCGGCTCGGTCTCCACGAACGCGCGCGCCGACATGATCAGCGCGTCGTCCAGTTCGCGGTCGGTGATGCCCTGGTAGATGTTGCGCTCGACTTCGGCGATCACCAGTTCGGCTGCCACGTCGGGCAGACCGGCGCACGCGTCGGCGACACGGCTTTCAAAACCCACAGCTGTCGCAGTCACAGCCCTCTCCTCGCGAGCCCGACGGCCCAGAAAACCCCACAGCGAGAAGCACGGCAGAACAAGTCGCCGTGCCGGCCTTCCCGCGAGGCTCCGGACACGCGCACGCCGGACGGCGCACGCATCGATGGCAGGTCTTCGGACTCGCGGGCACCCATGCCTGGACCTACTGGCCGTCGCTTCCCAGACTCACGCCCAGTGCTTCAATGACGGCGGTCGTTCCCGCTCACCGCTGCGGGGCAGTCCCGGACTCGCACCGGGTTCCCTTGTCGCATCGACGACGCAGACCCTACATGTAGTGCTCAGGCGAGAAACACACCCCCAGATCTACCGGCGTGTCGCTGGTTCGATCTTGGTCCCGACCTGGGTCGCGCGGCTTTGCCCCCAGGCGTAGAGCGCTTCGAGGACGGGCCTGAGCGTCTCGTCCGCCAGGCGGTACGACACGGCGAGTGGTGCTTGTGACTCGACCGTGCGCTCGACCAGACCGGCGGCTTCGAGTTCCCGCAACCGTTGGGTGAGCATCTTCTCGGTGATGTCCGGGATCAACCGGCGTAGTTCGCCGTAACGCAGCGCGCCCTCTTTGAGGTGCGCGAGGATCACCACGGCCCATTTTCCCCCGATGGTGTCGACTGCGAACTCGACCGGGCAGTAGTACCTTCGTGCGCTCACGCACCAGAAAGTACGTACTTGAACCGGCTTTGCCAAAGTGGTCGACTGCACCGGTGATCACCGAGTACGTGCACTACGTCGTTCCGGCCGAGCTGGCCGGGGACTTCGAAACGGCGTGTTCGAAAGCCGCGCGGGCGTTGTCCGCGTCGCCCTACTGCCGCACCTATGACTTGTCCCGCAACGAGAACCAGTACACGCTGCGAGTCACGTGGGTCGCACCGCAGGACATTCCGGAACTGGCCGAATACCAGCCGTTCGCGACGGACAAGCGGCTGGAGGAACCTGTTGCGCTCGCGCCGACGTTGTTCGAATGGGCGGGCGGTGCCGAGGCGTTCGACAAGCTCTTCACCGCGTTCTACCGCAAAGTCGCGGAAGACCCTGTGCTGGCACCGGTTTTCGCGGGCATGAACCCGAACCACCCGAAACACGTCGCCGCATGGCTCGGTGAGGTATTCGGCGGCCCGAAGATCTACTCACAGCAGCACGGCGGCCATCCGCACATGATCTCCCGGCATCTCGGCCGTGCGCTCACCGAAGAACAGCGCAGGCAATGGGTGCGGGTGCTGATCGACACCGCCGACGAAGTGGGGCTGCCGTCCGACGCGGAATTCCGGTCGGCCTTTGTCGGATATCTGGAGTGGGGTACGCGGATGGCGTTGATGTTCTCGCAGCCAGGTGTCGAGGCCACCGTCGCCGAACCCATGCCCACCTGGGGCTGGGGTGAGGTCCGCCCCTGGTTCTAGCGGCCAGATCTCTGGCGCCCAGATGTCTAACGCACGTCGAAACCGATGGACTGCGCGATCGTCATGGCCTGTTCCACGCCGATGATCGCGTCTTTCAACTCGGCGTCGAACGGGTTCAGCGCCGCCAGGTTGCTGCCCCGCAAATCGGCGCCCACGAGCCGGATCCGGTCCAGCTGCGCGGAAGCCAAGTCCACGTTGAGGAATTCGGCTTTCTCGCAGTTGGCCGCGGTCAAGTCGATCTCCCGCATCCGCACGTCACGAAACACGCAGTTACGCAGGTCCAAACCGGACAGAACCGCGAACGACCAGTCGCCGCCGCGCACCCGCATCGGCCGCATCGTGCATTCGGAGAACACGCTGCCGACGACCTTGCACCCTTCGAACTCGGTGTCGAAAAGGTTGCAGCGCTTGAAAGTGCAGTTGACGAAGGCGGTACTTGCGTGCCGGGAGGCGTTGAACTTCACGTTGCCGAACGTGCATTCCTCGAACGTGCTGCCGTTGTTCACCACTTCGGTCATGTCCACGCCGAAGAAAGAACACTTCGTGTACGCGCGCCCGTCGAGTTCCTCGCCGTACCAGTCCTCGTCGCTGAACCGCTGCCCCTCAGTCACCCGACCAGCTTATCCAGCGGGAGATCCACCGCCTTGGCGATCGCGGCCACGGTGAAGAACGCGGGTGTGGGGATCCGGCCGTGTTCGATCTTGCGGAGGGTCTCCACCGAGATCCCGGCCGCCGCGGCCACCTCGACCGTTGTCCGGCCCGCTCTGGCCGCGCGCAACGCCTCGCCGAGGCGCACGCCGCGTTCGCGGTCCTCGGGGGTCAGCGGTGGTCGAACCATGGCCCGATAATAGTGCCGGACACTTGCTTGCCAGAGTCGAGAATCAGCACAGGATTGACCTCGACCTCGGTTGAGGTTTTAGCGTCCGGCTCATGTACGTCGACTCCCGAGTGTCCGAGGTGTTGTCCAGCGTGCGCGTGGTCGAACTGGCCACCATCGGCAAGGACGGCCGTCCGCAGGCATATCCGATGTCCGCGATCTGGGTCCCGGACAAGCAGCACATCGTGCTCACGACACCACCCGCGTTCCCGCAGAAGGTGTTCAACATCCGCCGAGACGGCAGGGTCGCCCTGTTGGTACTCCGACATGTCCGGCAGCGGCCTTGACGGCACGACCGCAGTGCTTGTGCAAGGCACCGCCAGCGCGCCCGCGACGGTGGCCGGGACTGAGGAGCTCGCCGACTTCTGGCGTGCCGTGTATGCCCGCAGTCCCGGTTACGCGAAGGACCTCCAGGATCCGGAGTACCAGGCCAGGATGGACTGGTACTACTGGCGTCTGCCCATGTTCGTCAGCCTGGATCGTGTTCACGTCTTCGACACGACCCCGGTCGGCGGCACGCTGGAGCCGTACCCGTCATCGAATGTGCCGATGTCCGAACGCATCAAGGACGCCATCACCCGGTACCCCACGGCTGTGCTCACCGCGTTGGACTCCGGTGGCCACCCGTACTCCGTGCGTGCCGAAGTGGGTGAAGATCTGACAGTCAGTCCGTTGCAACCGTTCGAAGGCAAGCCAGGACCGGCGAGTTTGTTGTGGCACCGGCACGACGGCAACTCCGGTGGCATGCTGTCACTGCTGGTCACCGGTACGCTGGGCGACTCGGGCTTCACGCCGGAGCGCATCCCGGGCGCGCTGCCGGACGAGCACGAAGTCGGCCCCGGACAGGACTGGATCGTGCAGGGCAGGCAACGTTCGTTGCTGTACCTGGACAAACGCGGCCTGGACGTGCCGGTGGTCGACTGGGCGGCCTTGGCCGGGTACGCCACCCGGCAAATGTGATAAAAATACTGGGATAATTATCCCAGCCCAGGAGAGCGTGATGGTCGAACTCAAGACACCTGCCGAACTAGAGCTGATGCGCGAAGCGGGCAAAGTAGTGGCCGCGGCGCTGGCCGCGACCAAACAAGCGGCGGCTCCCGGCGTGTCACTGCGCGAGTTGGACACCATCGCGGCCGAGGTGATCGCGGCGAAGGGCGCCAAGTCGTCGTTCCTGCACTACCACCCGCACTTCGCGCCGACGCCGTTCCCCGGCGTGATCTGCGCGTCGGTCAACGACTTGGTGGTGCACGGCATCCCGAACGACTACCAGCTCAAAGAAGGCGACCTGGTGAGCATCGACTGCGGTGCACACGTCGCCGGATTCCACGGCGACGCCGCGATCACGTTCTTCATCGGCGAGCCGACCGAAGAGGACGCTCGGCTGAGCGAACACACGCGGGAAGCGTTGTACGCGGGCATCGCCGCGGCCAAAGTGGGCAACCGGCTCGGCGACGTCTCCAACGCCATCGGCAAAGTCGGCCGCTCGCACGGCTACGGCTTGCTGGCGGGCTACGGCGGTCACGGCGTCGGCCGCAAGATGCACGAGGAACCGCACGTGCCCAACGAGGGCAAA
The DNA here is from genome assembly GCF_900176515.1 of Kibdelosporangium aridum. Classification (GTDB taxonomy): domain Bacteria; phylum Actinomycetota; class Actinomycetes; order Mycobacteriales; family Pseudonocardiaceae; genus Kibdelosporangium; species Kibdelosporangium aridum. The sequence continues at coordinate 109,896 of NZ_FWXV01000009.1, read as the reverse complement.
GCCGGGCGTGGCCTGAAACTGAGAGCGGGCTTGGTGATCGCGATCGAGCCGATGTTCATCGCGGGCGGCCGGGACACGTTCACCACGGATCCGGACGGTTGGGGCCTGCGCAGTTCGGACCGGACACGGGCCGCGCACTGGGAGCACACCATCGCGGTGACACCAGACGGGCCCGTGATCCTGACCGAGCCCTGACCTGATGCCTGGTGCTCAGTATGTGCGCTTGCCGAAAAGTCTAGAGAGTCAACGGCAACAACTCTCACTATTGCTCGGCGCCGCTTGCCCTTTGGGTCGCAGTCAGCACGGCATTTCTTCGATTTCCATTGTGGACACGAGAATGCCCCCAATGCGAGCATTGGGGGCATTGAGTGGATTTGCGGTCGATCAGCCGAAGAAGACTTCGGCTTCCTGGTAACGCTCGAGCGGAACAGTCTTCAGCTCGGCGGTGGCCTCGGCCAGCTTCACGCGGACGATGTCGGTGCCACGCAACGCGACCATCACACCGAAGTCGCCGTCGTGCACCGCGTCCACGGCGTGCAGACCGAAACGGGTTGCCAGCACACGGTCGTACGCGGTCGGCGTGCCGCCACGCTGCGTGTGACCGAGCACCACGGCACGGGACTCCTTGCCCGTCCGCTGCGCGATCTCCTCGGCCAGCCACGTGCCCACGCCGCCAAGGCGGACGTGCCCGAACGCGTCCTTCTCGCCGCTGGTGAGCACCTCGGCACCACCCTCGGGGACCGCACCCTCGGCCACGACGATGATCGGCGCGTACTCGCGCTCGAACCGCCGCTCGACCCACTCGACGACCTTGTCGACGCTGAACTGCCGCTCCGGCACCAGGATCACGTTCGCGCCACCCGCGAGACCGGAGTGCAACGCGATCCAACCGGCGTGCCGGCCCATGACCTCGACGACGAGCGCACGGTGGTGCGACTCCGCCGTGGTCCGCAGCCGGTCGATCGCCTCGGTCGCGATGTGCACCGCGGTGTCGAAACCGAAGGTGTAGTCCGTCGCACCAAGGTCGTTGTCGATCGTCTTGGGCACACCGACAACGCCGACGCCGTCATCGGTCAGCCTCTTGGCCACGCCGAGCGTGTCCTCGCCACCGATCGCGACCAGCGCGTCGATCCCCTGGTCGGCCAGCACAGCCTTGATCCGGTCAACGCCACCGTCGATCTTGTACGGGTTGGTGCGCGACGAGCCGAGGATCGTGCCGCCGCGGGTGAGGATGTCTTCGACCTGGTCGAGCCCGATGGGCTTCGACTTGCCTTCGAGCGGACCCTGCCAACCGTTGCGGAACCCGACGATCTCCCAGCCGTGGGCCTCGATGCCCTTTCGGACCACGGCCCTGATCACCGCGTTCAGCCCTGGACAGTCGCCACCACCGGTGAGTACGCCTATACGCATGCGTGAAGGGTGTCACGGGCTGGATCGGTAAAGCAACCGACCCCCGCTTAACAGGCGGGAAACCATCTCAGTACTTGAAATCGGACACTTCGGATGGCGCGGCAGGACGCACCACGAGTCAGGGAATTTCACAGTGCTGGAATGGTGGACACGCCGTGCCGGAACGGTGGACACGCCGTGCAAGGCCGACACGGCTAGCGGACCGGGAAGCCCTTACGCAGGCGCTCGATCTCGATCACGTTCCACCGCGCCAGGTTGTGCCGGGCATCTGCCAAGGCGTCGTGTGCGTCCGTCGGCGGGTTCGGCAGCTGCGGTTTGCCCACGTCTTCCCAGCGCTGACGCAAGTCACGCGTGAACCGGGGCAGCTGGCGCGGCAACGCGGGCATCGCACCCCACAGCTGAGCCAGGGCCACGTGGTCGTACGCGGCGAACCAGGCCCACAGCTCGACGCTCTCGCCGCGCGGGCTGAGGAACTCCATCAGGTCCTCGCGGATCTGCGCCCGGCTGCGCCAGGCTTTGTCACCGGGCGCTGGGAGTTTGTCCAGGACGTTCTCGCGGACCCACTGGCCCGCCTTGTTCGGGTCGAACTCGGTCGACACCGCGTAGAACTCTCTGCCGTCCTCGGCTACGACACCGATCGACACCAGGTCGATGGTCACTCCGTCTTCGATGAACTCGGTATCGTAGAAAAACCGCACCCGGCAACCTTAGTTGTGAATCATCCGGCCTTGGTCTCGGGGATGCGATCCGGCTCCCGCTGGGCCGGCACGCCGTTCGGTGCCTTGCCGTCGGTCGTCTGCATCTCCTTGACCTTCGCGGCGTACATGTCCACGTACTCCTGGCCGGAGAGCTCCATCAACGCGTACATCACCTCGTCGGTGATCGACCGCTCCACGAACCGGTCGCCGGTCAGGCCCTCGTAGCGGGAAAAGTCCAGCGGCTTGCCGAACTTGACCCTGATCTTCGTCGGCTTCCACATCTTCGAGCCGATCGGGTTGGCGATGTCCGTACCGAACATCGCCACCGGGATGATCGGCACGCCCGCTTCCAGGGCGATCCGGGCCAGCCCGGTCTTGCCCTTGTACAGCCTGCCGTCCGGTGACCGGGTGCCTTCCGGGTAGATGCCCAGCAGGTGGCCTTCGCGCAGCAGCCGGATACCGGTGTCCAGCGCCGCCTGCGCCGCCGACCCGCCTGTCCGGTCGATCGGGATCTGGCCCATGCCGGTGAAGAACCACTTCTTGAACGCGCCCTTGATGCCCTTCTCGGTGAAGTACTCCATCTTCGCCGGGAACGTCACCCGCCTGCGCGGGATCACCAACGGCATGAAGAACGAGTCGGAGACCGCCAGGTGGTTGCTCGCCAGGATCGCCCCGCCCGTCTTGGGGATGTTCTCAAGCCCCTCCGCCTCCGGGCGGAAGAACAGCCGCAGGATCGGTCCCAGCAGGACGTGTTTCATGAAGAAGTACAGCACCGTGTAGAGCGCCTCCTGCCTGACTACCCGCGATGAGCCCGCCGGACAGCCTACGAAGTGTGCCCGCTCGTGCACAACGCGACCGTCCCCACGCTTGGCCGCGAGGACCGAAGACTTGCTTGCCAGAGTCGAGCATCAGCACTGTCGCGGATAACAACGCGCAAAAGAGCCAGAAGTAACTGGCCAACCGCACCGGTGTCCGTGCGACGATGGCGTAACGAGGTTGAGCTTGAGGAGGGTCATGAAGGGCGGGTCAGACGGACCGGAGGACGTTGACGCCGCCTTCGCGCAGATCGTCGCCGACCTGGAACGCGAAGGCCTTGGTTCGTCCGTGCAAGCCGACTTGGACCGCGAGGCCGGAAATGACACCGTGGCCGAGAACGACACCGTGGCCGAGCCGGACATCGAGTCGCCGCCGCAGCAAGAACCGGACAAACCCGCCAAGTCCAGGAAATCCGAACCGCTGGACGAGCCGGACCTGCCGGAGATCTCCGCTCCGGCCACCGCGGGCTGGCGCGGCCACGAGACCGAGATGGACTGGGCGTGGAGTTCCGACGACGACCACTACGTCCCGCCTGAGCCGCCACCCATCCCCCGGCCGAGCCCGCTGACCATCCTCGCGCTCGTGCTGATGCTGATCGCGTTGTTCCTGCTGGTCGCGCCCGGTTTGATCGGCTTGGCCACCCGGGTGGCGACGCCGATCGCGCTGGTGTCCGCCGCCGTCGGCATCGGCCTGGTGGTCTTGAGGATCCGCCAGCACAACGACGACGGGGACAACGGCGCCCAGGTTTAGTGACCTAGTGACCTGCGTAGATCGCCTCGATGCGGTCGGCGTACTTCGAGGCGATGATCTCGCGGCGCAGCTTCAGGCTTGGCGTGATCTCGCCGCGCTCCTCGCTGAAGTCCTGCGGCAGCACGGTGAAGTTGCGGATCGACTCGGCCCGCGACACCGCCCTGTTCGCCTCGTCCACCGCTGACTGCAGTTCAGCGTGCAAGTCCGGGTCGTCGGCCAGCTCAGCGACCGTCCCCTGCTTGCCGTTGCGGGATTTCCAGCCTTGGAAATACTCCTCGTCGATGGTGATCAGCGCGCCGATGAACGGTTTGCGGTCGCCGACCACCAGGCACTGGCTGACCAGCGGGTGCATCCTCAGCCGGTCCTCCAGCACGGCGGGCGCCACGTTCTTGCCGCCCGCGGTCACGATGATCTCCTTCTTGCGGCCGGTGATCGCCAGGAAACCGTCGTCGTCCAGCGAGCCCAGGTCGCCGGTGTGGAACCAGCCGTCCCGCAACGACTCCCCGGTCGCCTCCGGGTTGTGCCAGTAGCCGGAGAACACCATGTCGCCCGACAGCAGCACTTCCCCGTCGTCGGCGATGCGCACGGATGCGCCCGCGACCGGCCTGCCGACCGTGCCGACCTTGAAGTTCGCGTTGGTGTTCACGGCGATCGCCGCGGAGGTCTCGGTCAGGCCGTAGCCCTCGAAGACCGGGACACCGATGCCGCGGAAGAAATGCGCCAGCCGCGCCCCGAGCGGCGCGCCACCGGAGATCGCCGCCTCGCAGCGGCCGCCGAGCGCGAGCCGGAGCTTGCCGTACACCAGCCGGTCGGCGACCAAATGCTTGGCCCGCAGGGCGATCCCCGGCTTGGCCGTCTGGCTGTACTGGATCGCCAGCGCCTCGGCCGCGTCGAAGATCTTGCCCTTGCCCTCGGCGTGCGCCCGCTGCTTGGCGGTGTTGTAGACCTTCTCGAACACGCGCGGCACCGCGACCACGAAGGTCGGGCGGAACGTGCCGAGGTCGTTCACCAGCGTCTTGACGTCCGGCAGGTGACCGAGCGTGGTGCGGGCGTAGACGCAGCAGATCGAGATCGCCCTGGCGAACACGTGCGCCAGCGGCAGGAACACCAGCATCGAGTTGCCCGACTTCAGCAACTGCGGGAACGCCTTGATGTCCGCGCGCACCTCAGCAAGCAGGTTGCGGTGCGTCAGCTCGATGCCCTTGGGACGACCCGTTGTGCCCGACGTGTACACCAGCGTCGCCACCGCGTCGGCACGCACGCTGCGGTGCAGCTCGTGGGCTGCGTCCTCGTCGACTTCCGCGCCCAGCGCGGTCAGCTCGTCGACAGCGGGAGCCAGGTCCACGCCCGCGTCGATCTGCCAGACCCGCGTCAGCTCAGGCAGCCTGTCCACGAGCCCGTCGACGGTCGCCTTGTGCCCGGCGGTCTCCACGACCATCGCCCGCGCACCCGAGTCGGACAGGATCCACTCGACCTGCTCGGCCGAGGACGTCTCGTAGATCGGCACGGTCACGCACCCCGCGGACCAGATCGCGAAGTCCAGCAACGACCACTCGTACCGGGTCTTGGACAGCAGCGCGACCCGGTCACCCGGCCGCAGCCCGGAGGCGATCAGTCCTTTCGCGACCGCCAGTACGTGCGCGGCGAACTCGCGGGCGGTCACGTCCACCCATGAGCCGTCGACCAGCCGACGGAAGCTGACCGCGTCACCGAAGCGATCCGCGTTCGCCCAGACCATGTCGGTGAGATTCTCTTCGTCGGTCACCGTTACCGTGGCCGGCGCACTGTATTCCCGCACGTCACGTGAACTTAGTACAGCCCTCGTGACACCATGCACCTGTGCCTGCAGTGGACGTCGTCGACGAGACATTCCTCGCCGTGCCCCCGCCCGTGGTCAAAGCCGCGTTCGCCAACCCCGGCTCGTGGCGCAGGCTGTGGCCGGATCTCACTCTTGAGGTGTACGCCGACCGCGGCAACGAAGGACTGCGGTGGACCGTGCGCGGTGCGCTGACCGGGACCATGGAAGTCTGGCTCGAGCCCATGCTCGACGGCACGCTCCTGCACTACTTCCTGCGTGCCGACCTGCCAGGCCGGCCCGGTCCACGTGACATCCGGCGGGAAATCACCCGCCGTCAGTTCGCTGCCAAGAACATCGCGTTCGACCTGAAGACCACACTCGAGGATGGACGCCGTCCCGGTTGCCCGCCGTAGAGTGAACTCGTGCGGGTCCACGTGGTTTCCGATGTCCATGGCAATTCGGACGCTCTGGCGAGGGCCGGCGAAGGCGCCGACGCGCTCGTCGTGCTCGGTGATCTGATCGACTTCGTCGACTACCACGACCACGGCAGCGGCATCCTCGGCCGGGTGTTCGGCGCGGAGAAGGTCGCCAAGTTCGCGCAGCTGCGGCGCAACCGTCAGCTCAAGGAACTCGGCGAGTACGCGCGCTCGCTGTGGTCGAGCCTGGACAACGCCAGCGATGTGGTGCAGGAAGCGCTTTTCGAGCAGTACACGCGGTTGTTCGCGGCGATGACCGTGCCGACGTACGCCACGCCGGGCAATGTCGACGTGCCGGACCTGTGGTCACGGTTCGCGCGTGACGGGCTGACCTTCCTGGACGGTGAGGTCGCGGAGATCGACGGGTTGCGGTTCGGGTTCGTCGGCGGCGCGCTGCTCGCGCCCGGCGGGCGGGTACGGCGTTCCGGCGCTTGGTTTCCCTACCTGCGCACCGAGGACGACTACAACGCTTCTGTCGGCAAGCTCACCGAAGTCGACGTGCTGTGCTCGCACATCCCGCCCGCTGTGCCGGAACTCACCTACGACGTCGTGGCGCGCCGCACCGAGCTCGGGTCGTACGCGCTGCGCGAACTGATCACTGAGCAACGGCCGCGCTGGTCGTTGTTCGGTCACGTGCACCAACCACTGTCAGCGAGGATGCGGTTCGCCTCGACCGACTGCATCAATGTCGGACATTTCCAGCGAACCCAGGTGCCGCACGTGCTGCACTGGTGAGTTGACCAGGTAGCCTGCCCGGCATGGCCGACGAGTCCACCCAGTCCATCACCGTAGAGGCAGACGCGGACACGATCATGGGCGTGATCGCCGATTTCGCCGCGTACCCCGAGTGGACCGGGGCGGTGAAGGAGACCGAAGTGCTCGCGCAGGACGCCGACGGTCAGGCCACCCAGGTCCGGTTCGTGATCGACGCGGGCATGTTCAAGGACACCTACACCCTTGAGTACGACTGGGCGCAGGACGGCCTCTCGGTGAGCTGGACGCTGGTGAAAGGCCAGATGCAGCGGTCACAGCGCGGCCGGTACCTGCTTGAGCCGCAGGGTGACGACGCGACCAAGGTGACGTACACGCTGTCGGTGCAGCTGGCCGTGCCGATGATCGGCATGTTCCGCCGCAAGGCCGAGAAGATGATCATGGACATCGCGCTGAAGGACCTCAAGCGCCGCGCCGAAGGGTTGTAACCACCGCCTTGCGGATCCTGCTGTTCACCGGAAAGGGCGGGGTGGGCAAGACCACCCTTGCCGCGGCCACCGCGGTACGGCTGGCCGGGCGTGGGCGCGAGACTCTCGTCGTGTCCACCGACCCGGCGCACTCGCTGGCGGACGCGTTCGGCACCCGGCTGACCGGCGAACCCTCCCTAGTGGACACGAGGTTGCACGCGGCCCACGTGGACACCCGTGGCCTGGTCGATTCCGCCTGGGACGAGCTGCGGGCACAGCTGCGGGCGGTGCTGGCAGGCGCCGGGGTGGACGAGCTGGACGCCGAAGAGCTGACCGTGGTGCCCGGCCTCGACGAACTGCTCGCGCTGACCGAGGTCGCCAGATTAGCGAAAACCGACAACTGGGACACGGTCGTGGTGGACTGCGGGCCAACCGCGGAGACGCTGCGGCTGTTGGCGTTGCCCGACGCGATCGCGACGTATCTGCAGCGCGCGTTTCCGGCCAGGTCGGTTCGGGGAATGGTCTCCGGTGTGGGACGACAAGGCTGGGTCGACGCGGTCACGAGGCTGGCCGCGCATTTGGCGGAACTGCGGGATCTGCTGGCGGATCCGCAGGTCACCGGGGTCCGGTTGGTGCTGACGCCGGAGCGGCTGGTGGTCGCCGAGAGCAAGCGCACGCTTGCCGCGTTGGCACTGCGGGACATCCGGGTGGACGGGATGATCGCCAACCGGCTGGTGCCCAAGGCAGGTATGCGGCGCGGCCCGGCGGCGACATGGCTGCGGACGCGTCGAGGCGAGCAGGACGAGGTGCTGGCCGAGCTGCGGGCGTCCACGCCGATCGAGCTGCACGTCGTCGAACACCGTGCGGCCGAACCGGTCGGGCTCGAGGCATTGGCTTCGTTGGCCGACGAGCTGTACGGCCGGTCGGACCCGCTTGGCTCCAGCGTGTCCAGGCCGCCGTCGCTGCTGCAGATCCGGCCGGAAGGCGCGGGATACGTTCTGCGCGTGGCCATCCCGCTGACCGAGCAGTCCGATGTGGATCTGGCAAGGATCGGTGACGACCTGGCGATCACAGTGGACGGAATGCGCAGGCTGGTCCCGTTGCCCGCGGTGTTGCGCCGATACGAGGTCGCTGACGCCTCTGTGGACGGTGACGGCCTGCTGTTGCAGTTCGCCGGGACGACGCCGTGAGCGCCGAGCCGGGCTCCCGGCTGCTTGAAGAGATCGTGCTGCTGCTGGACGCGGTGGCCGAACGCCTTGGGCCGTACCTGGATCGGGTCGCGGCCGAACACGACGGCCCGCCGGACAACTGTCCACTGTGCGCGATCGGGGCCTTGGTGCGCGGCGAACCGAACGAGCTGGCGGCGACGACTTTGGACCGTGCCGCGGACATCGTTGCCTTGCTACGGGCGGTACTCGCCGACAGGTGGGAGCCCGGTGTGCCGCACATGCCCGGTTTCCGGCCTGCCGGACGTCCCGGTCGCGCGGCCGAGCAGCCCCGGAGCAACAATAGGCCGGTGCAACACATCCAGGTCCGGCGCGATCCCTTCAAAGGCGACAGATGCTGACAGTCGGCGTTGACATCGGCGGGACGAGCGTGCGGGCCGGTGTCGTCGACAAACGCGGAACAATCTTGGACACCGCGCGAGTGGGCACGCCGTCAGGAGCGGATGCCCTCAACGACGCGATTGTCTCGGTCATCAGCTCGTTGACCGCCCGTCACACGATCTCGGCGGTCGGCCTGGCAGTGGCCGGTTTCGTGGCCACGGACCTGAAGACGGTGATGTTCGCCCCGCACTTGGCGTGGCGCAGGGCGGCGGTGGCCGAGCGGATCTCCCGCAAGATCGACCTGCCCGTGGTGCTCGAACACGACGCCAACGCCGCGGCCCTGGCGGAGTTCCGCTACGGCGCGGCGCGCGGCGCGAAGGTCGTCACCCTGATCGCGATCGGCACGGGCATCGGCGCAGGCCTGCTCCTGGACGGAAAGATCTTCCGCGGCGCCTACGGTGTAGCTCCTGAGCTGGGGCATCTGCGGATCGTGCCGAACGGCCGACCGTGTTCGTGCGGCAAGTCCGGCTGTTGGGAACGGTACTGCAGTGGCACGGCTCTGAGTGCGACCGCGATCGAACTGCTCGCAGGGCATCCAGGGCAGTCGACGGTCCTGGCCCGCGAGGCAGCGGGCGACGCTCGGTCCATCACCGGCCGGAAGGTTGCCGGGGCCGCTCGCGATGGTGATCCCGTGGCGCTGCGCGCGATGGCTGAGCTGGCGCGTTGGCTCGGCGAAGGCTTGGCCCTCGTCGCCGACATCTACGACCCCGAGGTCATCGTGATCGCCGGGGGCGTGTCGGAGTCCGCTCCCCTGTTTCTGGACGACGCCCGCGAGATCTACCGCGATGCCGTGACTGGCGCCGGGTATCGGCCGCTGGCCCGCATTCGCACGGCGCAACTAGGCGACGACGCGGGCTTGGTCGGCGCGGCCGCTTTGGCCCGTGATGTCGTGAATGGACATCACTAGAGCGACCTGCTTGACGGCGCGGCGAGGGAAGTCGAGCATCAAAACAGTGTCACACAAGAATCGGCGTTCGGTCAGCCGCGGAAAGCGGAGAAACGGGAGCCGTCGCCCGACAGCAAAGTGGACAAACGACTGGCCAGGGTGTCCCAGCGCCAGTCCGACGTGACCCAGTCGCGGCCTGCTTGGCCCATTGCGGCCGCAGTGTCCGGGTTGGCCAGCAGAGTGCTGATGCGCGTGGCGATCTGGGTGACGTTACGGCCGTCCACGACATGCCCCGTCACGCCCTCGCGGACAGTTTCCGGCGCACCGCCGGAATTGCCTGCCACGACAGGAAGTCCGCACGCCGAGGCCTCCAGGAAGACGATCCCGAGGCCTTCGACGTCCAAGCCGCTACCGCGGGTGCGGCACGGCATGGCGAACACATCGCCGGTGACGTAGTGCGCCGGAAGTTCTTCCCACGTCACGGTTCCGGTCAGGATGACGTCGTCGGCGACGTCGTTCTCCTTGGCCAGAGCCATGAGTTTGTCCGAGTACCTTCCGCCGCCGACCAGAAGCAGTGCCGCGTCAGGGACTTGGCGGCGGATCGCGGGCAGGGCACGGATCAGCATGTCCTGGCCCTTGCGGGGCACCAGCCTGGACACGCAGACGATCGTCGGCCGGTCGGAAAGGTTGTGGCGCTTGCGAACCAGCTCACGGCCTGCCGGGTCCGGGCGGTACAAGCCAGTGTCCACACCGGATGGCAAGTACTCCAGTGCCGCGTATCGGCCGAAGGCCGCCGCGAACCGGGACCGGGTGTACTTGCTGACGTACGTCACCACGTCCGTTGTGGACCCGATCCGCCGCAAAGCCTGACGGGACACCGGAAGCATCGACCAGCCGACCTCATGTCCGTGTGTCGAGGCGACGACGCGCTGCGCCCCGGCGTCACGCAGGGACGGGCCGAGCAGGGCCAGTGGTGCCGCTGCGCCGAACCACACCGAGGTGCACGACTCGGCGCGCAGGATCTCCTTGGCGCGCTTGGCCACGTCCGGTGTGGGCAGCATCAGCGAGGTTGGGTGGCGGACCACCGGGAACGGCATCGAGGCGTCGAACTCAGCCGCGCCCTCCCACGACGGCGCGTACACGACCAGTTCCCGCGCGGGCACCCTGGTCGCCAATGCCTGCAGATACGCCTGGATACCGCCAGGCCGGGGCGGGAAGTCGTTGGTCACCAGAAGCGTCCGAGCCACGCCAGCACCCTATCCGAGGGTCTCCCGCAGGTATTCCTGCCAGCCCGCCACGAACTGCTCCCGGTTCAGCCCGACCACCGAGACCAGCAGGTCATCGATCTCTTCCGGGCTTGCCCGGCCTGCCTTGGCCAGCACCTGGTACAGCTCGATCAGCTTGGGTTCGCCCAGCCTCTCCGCGACGAACCGGGCTACCGAGAACGACTGCTGGTAGGCCATGTCGAGGGTGCGGCCCTGCGCGCGGAACTCCTCATCGGACGGCAGCCTGCTCGGCGGGCCGGTGGTGAGCATCGACGCGTTGAGGTCCGGCGCGGCCTGCCCGAGCGGGATCCCGCTGTCGCGGTAGCCCACGTAGTCGGCGAACCCCTCCAGCAGCCACATCGGCGATCCGTCCACTGTGGAGCCTCGGGCGGCGATGTGGGTGAACTCGTGGCGCAGCACGATTCGCAATGCGGTCACGGACAACGCGTCAGCGCTGGTCGGGCTCATCACGACCCGTTGCCCCTCGGCGGAGTTCTTGTCCGTGTCGACCCGGTCGGCGACCGAGACGGCGACCACGGACTCGACCGGGAAGTTGGAGCCGACCATCGCGCGCATCTCGTCGCTGGAATCCGGCAGCACGACCACGACCTGCTGGGGCCAGTCGGTTCCCCACACACTGCTGACCGCGTTCACGGCCGAGTCGATTTCGGCCGCCACCCGCCTGGCCATCGCCTCCCTGGCCGGGTGGGTCAGTACGAGACCGCGTCCGGTCGTGATCACCAGGCACGGGCCGAAGTCCCACGGGCCGCGCCAGGTCCGCCTGCCCACGCCGAGCAGGTCGGTATCCGACCGGATGAACCACGAGTTGGCCCGCTTGACCAGCAGGTAGCCCATCGGCCGCCGAGTGGGCGACGGGTCGGCGCCGCGCAACGCGTAGACCAGGTCGATCTCCGGCGCCCACAACTCCTGGGCGCCTTCCACGTTCGGCAACACCGACGGATCGAGCGATCGCTGTGTGACCACGGAGTACGACCACTCACGCAGCGGCACGTTGGCGAGGTTGCGGAACAACATCAGTTGCGCATCGCGGAACGCCGGTTCGGCCTTTGGGTCGATGCTGGCCATGAAGGCCTTCTCGTCGCGCCGGTGCAGGGCATCGGCCCGCGCGCGCAACAAGCTCTGGACTGCGACGGCGCGCTCGTCGGTCTGGGGAGCCACCGCGCCCTGGTTCGGTGGGGTGAAGACCTGCGCCGGAGCGGGCGCCTGCTCGATGACGTCATGGCCCGTCGGCTGGGTTGCGACCAGCGCGAGGCCGCCGAGCAGCGCGATCGCTACTCCGGCCACCAACAGGGCGCGAAACCGGGCCACACGGGAGATCGTATTGCCCGGTGTGTGAAAACGACGCGACCCCTGACCCGCACCACCGGCCAGGGGTCGCGTCTCGCGACTGTCTGACAGTCGAAACTCAGCCGACGATCCGCTTGGCGGCGAACACGTCGGAGCCACCACCGCGAACGGTGGTCACCGCGACCGGCTTGCCGTACGTCGAGGCGTGCACGATCTTGTCGCCGCCCAGTGACATGGCGACGTGGTGGATCGAGCCGGCACTGCTGCCGTAGAACACCAGGTCACCCGCCTGCAGCGCGTTCAGCGGGACGGACTTGCCGACCCCGAACTGAGCGCGGCTGGAACGCGGGATGGTGAGGCCGGCCTGCTTGTAGGCCCACGAGGTCAGGCCCGAGCAGTCGAAGCCACCCGGAGCCGCACCGCCCCAGACGTAGGGGTCGCCACGACGGCTCAGCGCGGCGTTCACAGCTGCACCAGCGGCACCAGGACCGCCGATGTAGACGCCGGTGTCCTCGGTGCCCTTGAGCGTGGCCTTGTCCGCTGCGGACAGCCTGTTCGCGGCGGACTTGACCTCGTTGATCTGCTTCTGCAGGTCCTTGCTGCGGGCTTCGATGTCGGCCTGCAGCTTGGCTGCCGCGTCACGGGCCTCAGTGGCCCGCTTCTGCGCGTCCGCGGCCTTCGTGGCCGAGTCCGCGGCGGTGGTGACCGCCTTGTGCAGCTCGCTCAGAGCCTTGTTGTTGTCGGTCGCCAGCACGTTCAGCGCGGAGGACCTGTCGAGGAAGTCCTGCGCGGAGGTGCCGGTGAGCAGAGCGGACAGCTTGTTGAAACGAGCACCACGGAACGAAGCGGAGCTCAAGTTCTCCACCTGGCCGCGGAACTGCTCCTCCGTGGCCGCCGCCGCGTCCTTGGCCTGAGTGGCCGCGGTGAGGTCAGCCGTGGCCTTGTCCAACTCCGCCTGCTTGGCGTCCTTGTCGTCCTTGGCCTTGTTCAGTTCCTCGTTGACGACCTCGGCCTGCTTGTTGAGGTCGTTGTACCTCTTGAGCGCGTCCGATTCGGTGTTGCCCGCGGGGGGTTGCGCGATTGCCGGAGCTGGGGAGGTGCTGACCATCGCGATGATGGCGGACGCTGTCAATGCTCCACGCATGCCGCGCTTGAGTCGTTGCGACGCCACGTCGCGCGTGTCTCCTTCGTCTCTCCTACCGCCGAGGGAAGGGAACCCAGGCTCAATGGGCACGGGGGTACCCAAAGAGCGGGCCAGCAAGCGAGTGGACACGCACTCCAAGCGCCGGCACGTTCTCCCAACCGGTGGGGTGTTCCGGTTCAGCTCCCAGCCCCGACTTGCCTGGGGTGCTGACTCGGCGGCGATCTCACGTCATCACCCTTTGGTGGGTGATCGGGGGCCGCGAGATCTCGGACAGGTTACGAAGGAACGCGGCACCCGTCCAGCCAGTCAACGCAAAATCTTCCTCAGTAATCGCCGAAACCCCAATGGAGCAGGGCCGGATGCCCGGTGTGATCACAACAACACCCAGGTCACCACGGTCTGTTGCCGCTCGTCGCCCAATCGGTACCGTTCGGCGCCTGATCAGGCGACCTCGGGTGTGTTCACCGGGGTAATGGGAATCAGCCTCAGTTTGGGAACCATTCCAGCGCTGGCGAGCACATCGATCGCCCGCTGTTCGGACGAGTCGAGGTCGACCGTGCTCGGCGGGCCGAGCAAGACGCTGACGACACACTCCTGGCAAGCCTTCCCGCGCACTTCACAGCTGTCGCAGTCGACGACCATGTCCAGCTCCCAAGCCAGTCGTTCGATCGTATGTTCGATCGATTGAGGTCACCTTAGCGGTCAGGTCCGACAGTTTTGGACGGGCTATCGTTCGCGCAGGTCACAGGCCACATTTGGGCCGAAAGACCGTCAAATTCCGTACTCCCAGTGCCACGGTTCCTCACGGCCGCGTCCCGGCAATGCCCATGACGGATTTTGCCAACCGAAGCGGCCCGCGTTGGCACGCATCCAGGCGTACTCCGCGGTCCCGAACGACTGCGCGCCACCGCAGAGATCCAGCGCGAGGCCCCAGCCGTGGTTGCTCGTACCAGGCACAGCGGCCAGAGCGGGCTTCACGCCGTACAACCGGACCTGTTCCTCGAACGTGCGATACGAGTCAGTCACGCACATAGGCCGCCCGAAGGCCGAACCGAACGCGGCGGCCAACCCTTGGAAGGAAAACGCAGCATCGCACCGCAACCGGTGGTCACCTATCCCTATAGGACACAGCGCGGAAGCCGGGATGAGCCCATTGGGGTAGCCGCTCCACCCACCCGAGGGCAGATCCACTCCCCCGCACCGCCACACCAAGCCGGAATCCGTACGTTGCGGCACCGGTTGCGCGGGCCGCAAAGGCAATGACGGTCGCGCGTACCCGAGAACCGCCGTAGGTATGTCGGTGACGACAACACCGACGAGCCGTGCGTCCGCACTGATCATCGTGCGCGGGTCCAGCACGACACCGACGTTCTGCACGCCATACCGTTCCGGCCCGATGAACACGAGATCGCCCGGTTGCGGGTCGTTGACGGGCTGCAGCACAGCCATCTGCTCGGCCGCTGACCCCTTCAAGCCGTAGGCGGCGCGTGTGAGCCCGTCGCACGAATACGCGTCGGGACCGTCGCCTTGCGGCGCGTATGGCTTGCCGAGGGCCCCGACGGCAGTGGTCACCGCGCGGATGGTCGCCTCCGGCCATACGACCAAGCGCTCGCCCGACTGCAGCGTCGCTTCGGTCGGCGCCGGCCCCGGGCGGATGCCCGAGGCGGCGAGCTTGTCGAGGTAAGCACGCCAATTGGCGGCCGTTTGGTCGTTGCGCGTGCGCTGCGCCTGCTGCATGGCCACGACTGTGGAGTTGGTCTGAGCCAGTTTGCTCCGGAACTCACCGGTGATCGCCGCCGCGCGGTTGGTGGCGTCACCGTTGCGGCGGTCCAGATCCGCCTTACGGTCAGCGGCGGCCTTGGCGGCGTTCGATGCCGCTTCCTCCGCGCGTACGGCCGCCTGATGGCGTTGCACCGCGCCGGTGAGCTCCTCGGCCTCCGCCTCCTGCACGCGGGCCATCAGGCTGGAGCCGTCGAGGAAGTCGTCCGGCGAGCGGGCCAGCAACAGCACCTGGAACTGGTTGGGGCGGCCGAACGAGCTCAGGATGGCCGAGGCGTACCGGTCGACGTCCGCCTGACGTGCCCGGACAGCCGCGTTGGCCGCTTCGCGCGCGGAACGCGCCTGGTCCAGCGCGGCTGAGGACTCGCGCACCGCCTGTTCGGCCAGATGAATGTCGTTGGCGAGCGTGCCGAGCTCACGCTGCACGTCGGTGGCGGTCCGTTGCAGCTGCGCGACGACTGGATAGGCGAACGCCTCACCGGGCCGGGAGTCTGGCACGGCCGCGCCCGGCGCCACGCCTGCCTCCTCCGGCGGCTGCGCGCCGAGCATGACGATCACCGACAGCAGCGCCGCACCAACCCGCACACCAGGCACAACGGGCGAATCCGTACTCCGTAACGACACGATCTGGTGACACACGATTGGATGACGCGCGTGAAACCCGACCAATTGCTCGAAGAGCCCGACTGGGACAGTCTCCAGCACGCGTACGGACCCGCCGGTGACACGCCCGGTCTGCTGGCCCAACTGCTGGACGACGATCCGGAAAAGCAGGCGTACGCACTCAGCCAGATCGAGATGTCCGTGCTGCACCAAGGGTCGATCTACAGCTCGACCGCGCCGGCCGCGCGCTACATCGCGGCGATCCTGCCTGCCAAGGCCACCCTCGCGGCCAGCGAAAGCGCCTACCCGTGGGACGACCGGGAGCGGCCGCTGCGTGCCGCGCTGCTCGAGTGGCTGGCCAACTTCGCCGAGTCGGCCACCTATCAGGACGCGGACGATCCGGACGTGCAGGCGTGCCGTGCGGTGCTGCCGGAGATCTACACCGCCGCACTGCCCTACGTCGACGATCCCGACCTGACGGTCCGGGAAGCCGCGCTCAGCGTCGTCACCGCCCTGCCCGACCTGGCCGACGCGCGGCTGTTCGAGCGCATCCTCGCCAGCAGCACCGACCGGCGAGAACGTGCCGCCGCCGTGTTCGGTCTCGGCGCCATCGGCGCGGACACCTCAGCCCTGCTGGAAGACGCCGACCCGGCCGTTGCCGTGTGCGCCGCGCTGACGTGCACGGACAACAAAGAGGCCACGCGGCTGATCCTGGACGCGTTGCAAGACCCGGCGACCGCGGACGGCTGGTTTCCCGAACCGTTGCCGCAGTTCGACGGCTGGTTCCGGTTCACGCTGATCAGCGCGGCGATCGACCGGACCGAGACCTTCGAGGAGCTACTGCCCGCCGCACTGGCTGTCGTCCCGCTCGGCAGCGGTTACACCGTCGACAGCGACTGGGGCCCGCTGCTGGCGAAGGCGTTCCCGGCCCCGTTCGATGGCAAGTTGACGCCGGTTCAACGGCAGTTCGTGTCGGCGATCGCCGAGCACGACCGCAACTGGGGGCAGATCGCGAACCCGCTGATCTGGCTGCGCAAGGCCGGTCTGCCGGAGACCCGCGAAGAGCTGCGCGCGGTGGCCCGGTCATGACGCTGACTGCAAATGGCCGCAAGCGGACTGCAAGGATTGTCTTATAGTTGCGGACATGACGCGAAGACTTGCCGAAGTCGCCCGCAAGGTCGGGGTGAGTGAGGCGACCGTGAGCCGGGTGCTCAACGGGAAGCCGGGTGTTTCGGAGAGTACCCGTACCGCGGTGCTGACAGCACTGGATGTACTGGGGTACGAGCGACCGACCCAGCTGCGGGGCGAACGGGCTCGACTGGTCGGACTAGTCCTGCCTGAGCTGCAGAACCCGATCTTCCCGGCGTTCGGGGAGATCATCGGCAACGGGTTGGCACAGCAGGGTTTCACGCCCGTGCTGTGCACCCGTACCGCGGGCGGCGTCACCGAGGCCGACTACATAGAGTTGCTGTTGCAGCAGCACGTCTCCGGCGTTGTGTTCGCCGGCGGCAACTACGCGCAAGCGGACGCCGCGCATGAGCACTACGCCAGGCTGACCGAGCGCAACCTGCCGACCGTGCTGATCAACGCGGCCATCGAGGATCTGAGTTTCCCCACGGTCTCGTGTGATGACGCGGTCGCCGCCGAGCAGGCGCTGACGCACCTGGTGTCGCTGGGGCACACCAAGGTCGGCATGGTTCTCGGGCCGGATGACCACGTGCCTTCCCGCCGCAAACAGCACGCGTTCGAGGCCGCCGCGAAGGCGGCGAACATCGACGTGGAACCGGACTGGTTCGAGCACGCGATGTACTCGCTGGAAGGCGGCCAGGCCGCGGCCGCTCGCCTGGTCAAACGTGGGATCACCGGCATCGTCTGCGCCAGTGACCCGCAGGCGCTCGGCGCGATCCGCGCGGTACGCCGTCAAGGGCTGTCGGTCCCGCAAGATGTTTCAGTGATCGGGTACGACGATTCCGCGTTCATGAACTGTGTCGACCCGCCGTTGACCACCATCCGCCAGCCGATCGAAGCCATGGGCCGCGCCGCGGTCGAACTGCTGACTATGCAGATCAACGGGGCTTCGGTGACCGATGAAGAGCTGCTGTTCGAGCCGGAACTCGTCGTCAGGGGGTCGACTGCACCCAGCACACGGTGAGCTGTTCGTTACTTGCGAAGTCTCATCGACATATTGCGCTCTCGCGTTCGCTTCTCTTAGGGTGAGCGCCATCACACAGCGTCGTTGGATAGCTGAGATGGGGCGCTTGCCATGCAGAGAACCCTCACCCGCAGGACGACACTCTTAGTCGCCGTCACGGCGTTAGGCCTGTCGGCCTGCGGGAGCGAGTCATCGAATCAGCCGGCACCCGGTGGCAAGGTCGCCATCACCGTCACCGGGCAACCGCCGAGCAGCCAGGCGATCGAACGCAAGATCTTCGACGCGGACGTGGCGGAGTTCGAAAAGCTCAACCCGGACATCGACATCGTGCCGCACGAGGGGTTCATGGACCCCAAGACCTTCTCGGCCAAACTGGCCGGTGGCCAGCTCGAGGACGTCTACTACGTCTACTTCACCGACCCGGCCAACATCATCGCCCGCAGGCAGGCCGCGGACATCACCGAGCACATCAAGGACATGGCGGTGGTCAAGCAGCTGCAACCCGCGCTGCTGGACATCTTCAAGGACCGCGGCGGCAAGATCTACGGCCTGCCGACCGCCAACTACTCGATGGGCCTGCTCTACAACCGCACGCTGTTCACCAAGGCGGGCCTCGACCCGGACAAGCCGCCGACATCGTGGGACCAGGTGCGTGACGCGGCCAAGAAGATCTCCGCGCTGGGCAACGGAACCATCGGCTTCGCCGACCTGAGCAAGAACAACCAGGGCGGTTGGCACCTGGTGACCTGGGCGTACGCCATGGGCAGCCAGATCGCCAGGCAGGAAGGCGAGAAGTGGACGGCCGACTTCAACAACGCCAAGGTCAAGCAGGCCTTGCAGCTGTTGAAGGACATGCGCTGGACCGACAACTCGATGGGCGAGAAGCAACTGCTTGAGGCCACCGACGTCCAGCGGCTGATGGGAGCGGGCCAGCTGGGTATGTACCTGGGTGCGCCCGACAACGTCCCAGTGCTGGTCAAGGAGTTCAAGGGCAAGTACGACGACTACGGCGTCGCCGCGCTGCCTGGTTCCGGAACGCTGCTCGGCGGCGAGGGATACATGATCAACCCCAAGGCGTCGCCGGAGAAGATCAAGGCCGGTCTGAAGTGGATCGACTGGAAGTACCTCGACCCGAACCGGATCGAGCAGCGGATCAACCAGTACCTGGCTGAGCAGCAGCCGATCGGCCTGCCCGCGATCCCCACCCCGGACATCTACACCGGTGACACCAGGGCCAAGCAGGCCGAGCTGAAGACCAAGTACGCCAACGTGCCCGAGAAGAACTTCGCGGCGTACCTCGAGGGCAACACCAGGCTCAAGGGCAACCTGGAGCCACCGAACGCCCAGCAGGTCTACGCCGTGCTGGACAACGTGATGCAGGGTGTGCTGACCAACAAGGACGCCAACATCGACCAGCTGCTGTCCGACGCGGAAGCCAAGGTCAACAGTGCCCTCGCTCAAGTCAAGTGAGGCACCGGCCCCGGCAGGCCAGATCGCCTGGCCTGCCGAGGTCCCGCCCGCCGGCAAAACGGTTTCCAGGCTGCGGCGCAAGGTCAACGACAACCTGACCGCGTACGGGTTGCTGGCCGCCGCGCTGGTGGTCTTCGCGTTGTTCTCCTGGTACCCGATCGTGCGCGGGATCCTGTTGTCCTTCCAGGAGGTCAACTTCGTCGATCCGCCCAAGTGGGTGGGGTTCGACAACTTCGAGCGGTTGTTCGCCGACCCGCTGTTCGCCACCGCGTGGCTGAACACGTTGGAGTTCACCGTGATCGCGTTGGTGCTGGGGTTCGCGGTGCCGTTCGTGACCGCGGTCCTGCTCAACGAGTTGCGGCACGCCAAGGCTTTCTTCCGGGTCGCGGTGTACCTGCCGGTGATGTTGCCGCCGGTGGTCGTGGCGATGCTGTGGAAGTGGATCTACAACCCGGGCCCGGGTCTGGCCAACGCGGCGCTCGGCGCGGTCGGCTTGCCCGGCGGCGCGTGGCTGGACTCGTCAAGCACGGCAATGGTTTCGTTGGTCATCGTGTCCACATGGGCCAACATGGGCTCGACGACGTTGATCTACTTGGCCGCGTTGCAGACGATTCCGGGTGAGCTCTACGAATCGGCCGAACTGGACGGTGCCGGACTGTTCAAACGGCTGTGGCACGTGACCATCCCGCAGACCAAGTTCGTACTGCTGGTGTTGTTGCTGCTGCAGATCGTGGCCACGATGCAGGTCTTCACCGAGCCGTACGTGATGACCGGCGGCGGCCCAGAGGAGTCCACGGTCACCGTGCTGCTGTTGTTGTACCGGTATGCGTTCACGTACAACGACTTCGGCTCGGCCAGTGCCATGAGCTTGTTGCTGCTCATCGCCTTGGCCATCTTCTCCGGCTTCTATCTGCGGCTGACGAGGACAAGGAGCGAGGACTGATGCGTACCTTGGTCTCGCCGACCCAGCTGCGCAGCGGCCGCGGCAAAGCCATCTACTGGACGGTGTTCACCGCCGTCATGCTGCTGTTCCTGCTGGCGTTCATCTTTCCCATGTACTGGGCGATCACGGGCGCGATGAAGGATCCCACCGAACTCGCCCGCACGCCACCGACGGTGATCCCCACCCAGTGGCATCCCGAGGTATGGGGCGAGTCGTGGGAACGGCTGAACCTGCTCACCTACTTCGGCAACACCGTGCTCGTCGCGCTCGGCGCTTGGCTGATCCAGCTGGCCGTCGACGTACCGGCCGCGTACGCGTTGTCGAAGCTGCGTCCGGTGCTGGGCAACAAGATCCTCGCCCTGATGCTGGCCACGCTGATGGTGCCCGCGTCCGCGTTGCTGGTGCCGACGTACGTCACCATCACCGATCTGCCGATCTTCGGCGTCAACCTGATCAACTCGCCCACCGCGATCTGGTTCCCTGCAGCGGCGAACGCGTTCAACATCTACCTGTTGAAACGGTTCTTCGACCAGATCCCCGGTGAGCTGCTCGAAGCGGCGGTGCTGGACGGCGCGGGCCAGATCCGCATCCTCTGGCGGATCGTGCTGCCGATCTCCAAGCCGATCCTCGCCGTGGTGTCGATCCTGGCCATCGTGGCCGCATGGAAGGACTTCATCTGGCCTCTGCTGGTGTTCCCCGACCCGACCAAGCAGACGTTGTCGGTGGCGCTGCAGCGGATGGAGATCGACATGCCGCTCAACATCCTGCTCGCCGGTCTCGTGCTGGCCAGCGTCCCGATGGTGCTGCTGTTCCTGTTCTTCCAACGTCACATCCTGGCCGGCCTGACCGCCGGCAGCGTCAAGGGCTGAGCCCGGTGGTCGTAACCACTCGTAACTCACAGGGAGGAACCCAACCGTGTCCGTTACGAATGAGATATCTCCGGACACGCCAACGGCTTGGTGGCGTGACGCGGCGATCTACCAGGTGTACATCCGTAGTTTCGCCGACGGCAACGGCGACGGGATCGGTGACCTCGCCGGTGTCCGCGCACGCCTGCCTTACCTGGCGGACTTGGGAATCGACGCGATCTGGTTCTGCCCATGGTATCCGTCCCCGATGGACGACGGCGGTTACGACGTCTCCGACTTCCGGGACATCGAGCCGACGTTCGGCACACTCGAGGAAGCCGAACTGCTGATCGCCGAGGCACACGCGCTCGGCATCCGGATCATCATCGACATCGTGCCCAACCACGCCTCCGACGAGCACCCGTGGTTCAAGGCCGCACTGGCCGCCGGCCCGGGATCGCCCGAGCGGGAACGGTTCTGGTTCCGCCCCGGCCGCGGCGAGAACGGCGAGCTGCCGCCGAACGACTGGCAGTCGCGGTTCGGCGGACCGGCCTGGACCCGGGTAGCTGATGGCGAGTGGTTCCTGCACCTCTACAGCTCCCGCCAGCCGGACTTCAACTGGACCAACCCCGAGGTGCACGCCGAGTTCCTCGACGTCCTGAAGTTCTGGTTCGACCGGGGTATCGACGGGTTCCGGATCGACGTCGCCGACGGGCTGATCAAAGACCCGGCACTGCCCGATGTGCACGGCGCGACCACCGGCCCGCTGCCGTACTCCGATATGGACGGTGTGCACGAGGTCTACCGCGCCTGGCGCAAGATCTCCGACTCGTACCCCGGTGAGCGGATCTTCGTCGGCGAGATGTGGCTGCCCGACCCGATCCGGTTCGCCCGCTACCTGCGGCCGGACGAGATGCACTCGGCCTTCAACTTCGACTTCCTGTCCTGTCCGTGGGAAGCCAAGCGGCTGCGCGAGGTCATTCAGTCCAGTATGGACTCCCACTCGCTGGTGGGCGCGCCGCCGACGTGGGTGCTGTCCAATCACGACGTGACCCGGCACGTAACCCGTTACGGCCGGTCCGGCGACACGGGGTTCGAGTTCGCCGACCGCAGGCACGGCACCCCGGTCGACCGTGATCTGGGGACCAGGCGGGCCCGCGCGGCGGCGTTGCTGACCATGGCCTTGCCCGGTGGCGTGTACGTCTACCAGGGCGAAGAACTGGGCCTGTGGGAGATCGAGGACATCCCGGACGAGTTGCGGCAGGACCCCGTGTTCGAGCGGACCAAGCACGCCGACCCGGGTCGTGACGGCTGCCGGGTGCCGATCCCTTGGGGCGACAAGAAACCACCCTTCTCCTTCGGCACGGGCGGGTCATGGTTGCCGCAGCCGCAGGAATGGGCCGGGTACACCGCCGACGCCCAAGCGGCCGATCCGGACTCGATGCTGTCGTTGTACCGCAAGGCTTTGCGCATCCGCCGGGATGAGCCTGCGTTGGGTGACGGCGAGATGAGCTGGGTCATGTCGTTGGCAGACGTGATCGCGTTCACCCGTGACCCGGGGTTCACGTGCATGGTGAACCTGTCGAGCGAGCCGGTACCGCTGCCCCGGCACGAATCGATCATCTTGGCCAGCGGGCCGCTGCGGGGCGACCAGTTGCCTGCGGACACCGCGGTCTGGCTGCGAACCTTCTGAATATCCCTGCACGGCTCCTCCCACCTGCCGAGAGGTAGGTGGGAGGAGCCGTTTTGTTTCAGCAGGTGAGGGTGGGGTTGGCCCAGTCGCCTCGGTCGTAGCTGTAGGTGTCACCGCCGTCGGTGACCACCAGCCGCAGATAGGTCGCACCGGCCAGCGCGGCGGAGATGGAGATCGGGTCGTCGCGCCATGTCCGCACACCGCTGTCGGCGACCTTGGCACCGTCGGCCCAGATCTCGAATGACGCGGAGCCGACCTTGTTGGCGTCGTTGCGGTCGTCGTCGATGCCGACGATCGAGGTCAGGCCCGAGCATTTGCCGTCGAGGTAGAACACCATCTGGGTCGGCGCGTGCGCGCCCAGGCCCTTGGCGTACACGTTGCCGTTGATCGTCAACGGTTTCCCGTCACCGGGTTGCCAGCCGCCGTTGGACATGTCCCGTTCGACAGGCCCGTAACCACCACTTTCCCAAGCTGACGGGACGTCACCGAGTGCGGACGTGCCACGTGGCACCGCCCTCGGGACGATCAACTCGGTCTTGCTCGTCATGGTGACGTCGCCGAACGCCACGCTGCTGGTCAGCTCGGGAGTACCGGTCGCCGCCGGCCAGATCCGCCATCGCCCGGATATCGACTCGCCGGTTCGCAGTACCCATTTCTGCTGCCTGGAAATGACTTCCACCCGCCAACCGGGAGGCGCCGTCAGACGGACACGCGGGTTGATCACGGGAACCACCGCGTGGTTCGTCGCCGTGACGGTCGCTTCGAAGGCTCGGCCGACCGGCGTGATCCTCGCCGGAATGCCCGGGACGTTCGCACCGAGCTCCAAGCCGGCACTCACCAGCGGCTGCGCGTTCCACCAGTTCTTACCCGACACCCGGTACACGACTGTGCCGTGCGCCGGAACCATCGCGGAGATCTCACCGGCAGTCTGGAAGTCCTTGTGCTGCCACAAGTCCCGTACGGTGTAGCCGGGACGCCTCGGAAGTCCCAATGCCGACGCCGAAGTACCTACCTTGGCCGCGGTGTCGTTCTCGTTGAACAAGGCGACCGCGGTGTCACCGTTGGCCAACGGCTTCACGAACACCCATTTGCCGTCCACCTGGGACATCACGCGAGCCTGGACACCCAAGCGGTCCTGATCCAGCGCTATGATCTCCTTGTTCCGCAGGATGTCCATGTTCGCCGGGGAGATCTTGCGCAGGTCGGCGCCGATCAACAGCGGCGCGGCCATCATCGCCCAGAGGCTGAAGTGCGACCGGTACTCGGTCTCGGTCATGCCGCCGTTGCCGACTTCCAGCATGTCCGGGTCGTTCCACGCACCCGGCTTGGCGTACTGCGCCAATGGCGCGTTCTTCTTGAGGATCTCGACGACCTTCGGCCAGGTGTCGTTGATGTCGCCGGTGGTCCGCCAGAGGTGCCCGACGTCGGCACCCCATTCCCACGGCTTGTTCTGGCCCCACTCGCAGATCGAGTACACGATGTCCCGGCCGGTCTTCTTCAGCGCGTCACGCATCTTGGTGTAGCGCTCCAGCGCGGGCCGGTTCTCGTTGTTGCAGTTGTCGTACTTCAGGTAGTCGACGCCCCAGTCGGCGAACGTCTGCGCGTCGACCTCCTCGTGGTCCAGGGCACCCGGCATGGTCTTCGCGCACGTCTGCGTGCCCGCGCTGGTGTAGATGCCCAGCTTCAGGCCCTTCGAGTGCACGTAGTCGGCGATGGCCTTGATACCACTGGGGAATCGCTCGGGGTGATGTGTCAGCCTTCCGTTGGCGTCGCGTTGCGGTGCCGCCCAGCAGTCGTCGATGTTCACGTACTGGTAGCCCGCGTCCTTCAGGCCTTGCGTGACGAAGATGTCCGCGGTGTCCTTGATCAGTTTCTCGTCGATCGCGCAGCCGGTGGCGTTCCAGTTGTTGAACCCCATCGGCGGGGTGAGTGCGAGCTTGTCCGGCAGCGCCTGCGCGGCGGGGGCGGCCGGGACCGTGACGAAGGCGAGCCCGACCGCCAGTGCTACAAGTCTTTTCACCAGTGTCCTCTCAGACGAGCTGGTAGGCCCGGTAGTTGCGGATCAGCTGATAGGTGTTCTGCAGCCCGGAACTCTCGATGCTGCGGTAGATGCCCCACTTGGGCCGCAGGTAGTTCTTGTCCCGCCACAGGTCCACATTGGTCGTGCGGCCGCTGGCCCTGACGGTCGAGCCTTCCTTGATGCTCCACGCCAAGTAGCCGCCGCTGTTGGACGCCTTGAACTCGAACTCGATGTCGATCCACTTGTTCTGCAGCGGCGCGTAGTCGCCGAGGATGTGCTCGGTGTTGGAGTCGTCGTCCTTCAGCGTCAGCACGGTCAGCGTCGGCTTGCTCTTCTGCCGCGGTGTCAGCGTCCAGAGTGGACCGCCGACGTCCTGCACCTTCATCTGCATGATGTGGGTGAACCGGGTGGTCGCGGTCAAGGAGCTCGGCCAGAACGCCTGGTACGACAGCCGCCAGGTGGTGTCCTTGTTGATTTTCAGGATGCTGCCGTTCTGGCGCATGCCTTTGCACTCGTTGCGCTGCCGGTCCGAGCCGTCGCGGTCACGGGTGTGCATGTCGAAGCGCCAGTGGTCGCCCTCGACATAGATGTGCTTCACGCCCGAGTGCGAGTTGGCCCGGTCGTCTTCCAGGCCCTCGAAGGCGTTCAGGCCGTCCCTGGCCGGGTCCGGGCTCCACCTGAGCTGCCATGCGGCGGCAGATGCGGTGCCCGTACCCATGGTGAGCGCGCCGAGAGCGCCCGCGCCGAGCGCCAATGCGCTGCGTCGATTCATTGGGGCACGATTGATGTTTTCGGTCACTTTTCCTCCTTCGGCAGGGTGCGGCGGAGGTTCGCTACGGTTTCTGCAGGGTGATCGCGAAGATGTGCGGCCTGGGTTTCGCGGCCGCGGGCAGGGTGACGGAGAGCAGTTCGCGAGCCGGGTCGAGCGGAACTTTCTGGTGGAAGATCGAAAGCCTGGTCTCGGCCGGTCCGGTTCGGGTGTGCATTTGCCTGGTCCGCAGGGCTTCCGTCTCACCGAACGCGGGCGATGCCCGCCAGTCGGTGATCTGCAACGGAACCTGGGCGGTCCCGTCGGCGTAGGTGACAGTCAGCTTTGTGTTGGTGTTGCCATTGTCGCTGGCCGCGAGCAAGTGCATGGTCGGGTACTTGCCAGGCGGGAGCTGAATGGTCTGCCCGGCGGGGATGATGTTGTTCGGGGCGCCTTCGTTGCCGTTGACGAATTCGAACGGGATTCCGTCGTCCTCAGCGTGGCCGGTCTGCGGGAGCTGCGCCGCGGGGTAGGTGTTGCCCGCACCGTCGAAGTCCCCGTCGTTCATCTGGAACTCGTTGGTGAAGCCGTCGTTGTTCAGTGCGGCTGCGAGGTCCACGGTGAGCGTTGGCTGGTTCGGCAGCGCGGGCAGGCCCCACGGCTTTGCCGGTGTGCTGATCGGTACGGGCTTGATGGTCAGGTCCGGCCGCGCGCCTGCCTGGTGGATCAGGACTTCCTGGTCGAACTCGATCACCAGCGTTCCGTCGGCTTCCCGGTGCCACTTCCTCGCGCCGTGGACCTCTGGGTCCGGGATGTCCGTCCTGAGTTTGAGGGGTTGGCCGGCGAGACCACGCACCCTGACGAACTCGGTCCTGCCGTCCTTCCTTGACGCCGTGACCAGGAACGCGCCCTCGGTCCGGAAGTCCTGCAGTGCCACGTCACGCCAGGTGCTGGGAACAGCGGGGAAGATCCGGATCACGCCGCCCCAGCTCTGGCACAGCATGTCGTGCACCGACTGCGCACCGGACAGCGGCGTCTCGATGACCGGACCGGCCTCGAAGTACATCGTGTTGGCTTGGGCGAACCGGGCGACGAACTCCCTGAGGTACTTCAGCGCGTCGTCGCCGTGGCCGAGTCCCGCCGAGATCGACGACGCCCCGGTGAAGCTGTAGCCGCGGAGCGCGCCTTCGAAGCTGATCCAGTGCTTGAGCGACTTCTCGATCAGCGCCCGCTGCCCGGTTTCGACGCTGACCAGATACAACGGGTACACCGCGAGCATGTGCGAGTAGTGCCGGTGCGACTTGGCGAACGGCACGCCGGTGCCGACCATGAACCCGTTGGCGTCGACCGGGTAGTCGACGAGTGTGCTGAGCACTTCACGCCACTTGGGCGCGAGCGGATCGTCCGGCTTGATCTCCAGCAGCGTCCGGCAGCTCCACCGGATGAGCGCGAGGTCGAAGTTGCAGTCCGGCGCGGTGCCGTACTCCGGGGAGAACGTGGGCGCGAGGTGCAGCCTGCCGTCCATGCCTTTACTCAGGAAGTGCAGGTAGTAGTTCATCGCCCGGCGCAAAGCCGGGAACAGGATGTCCAGGATCGCCGGATCCATGCTGTGCCGGTAGTGCAGCCACACGTTGTGCAGGATCCACGGCAGGTTCCCGATCTCCGGGTCCGGTGAGGAGAATCCTGGCGCGCCGACGAACCCCGCGTCGTCGAACTGGGCGTCGGTGCTGCGTCGCACACCCATCGAGTCGCCACGGAACTGCGGCCGCAGGGCGTCGATCAGGATCCGCTGGGTGGCTTTGATCGTCCTCGGGATCGGGTCGAGTTCGAGGTGGTTGGAGCCGTACGCCAGCCAGTACTCGAGCTGGACGTTGAGGTTGTTCCAGAGCGACGGCCATGGCGTCGGCTCGATCCACGGGCCGGTCGTCGCCATGATCGGGCCACTGTGCCGGGAGGCGGAAGCGATTTTGTAGAGCTGGATCCAGTAGAAGCTCTGCAGCAGTTCGTCCGGAATGGACAGGAAGCTCTTCCGGTAGAAGGCGTGCCACCAGCTCTGGTGTTCCTGCCGGAGCAGGCGCTCGGGCCTGGCGAACCGGACGATGTCCTTGACTTGGTCTTCGGCGGTAACGCCGGGATAGGTGTGTTTCACCGACAGCAGCAACGTGTTGCCACGCTTGCGGTACGCCGTAGCCGTCTGTCCACCCGCGACCATTGGCTGCACCACGACAGTCATGTCGCGCTCGGTCTTGGTGATCGGCTTCGGGTTGCGGGGGAAGTTCGCGGGCGGTGGTTCCCGGATGGTTCTCGGACTCAGTGCCTCGGCCGGTTCGAAGACCAGAGTGTGGTCGCCGTGGACTTCCAGGCAGAGCAGATCGGTCTCCGCGTGCACGAACAGCCGGATCCCGACGTCACCCTGATCAGTCTTGATGGTTCCGGTGAGCTCGGCGTTCCACAGCTCAAGACGCATGTCGACGCCGGTGATGGTGCCCTTCGGCGTGAGCAGGAGTTTGCCGACGGGCAGCCGCGCGACGCCCCACTCGTTGCCGAACTGCGGACGGTGGTCCTGCACTTGGCTGTGGTCGACGGTGATGCGGATTGCGTTCGCCCCAGGCTCCCGGTAGACCGCAGCGGCCAGAAACCCGTTGCCCAGAAACGGTCCCTCGTACCAAGCACGCGGCACCCGCTGCCACACCATGTCGCAAGCCCCAAGGAACCGCGGCCAGTCGATCCCCTGCTGCTGCGCCTGAGCCGTGGGCAGGACCCCGAGCATCGTTCCCGCGACCGCGCCACCCAGCAGCCCTCGACGAGAGATATCCATCCGCACTCCACACTGAGCTCGCTTAAAGATCGGATGTATAGCCGAAGCTGACTGTATGGAAACCTTTTCAACCCGTCAACATGCCAGCCTTCAGGTGGGTGAAACAGCAGCTAGAGGCCTATAAATTGGTGTAGAGATGGTCACGACCTGACCACTTATAGATCGGAGCTACTCGCCGCCCGACGCTCCTCGACCACTGCCGCCAAGCCTTTGGATGCCGCGACCGTCCTAGGGTTGCGCTCCCCTAGAACACGCCTGCAATCCGCGACCAGACGCCGAAACTCGGTCTCGGCCGTGGTCAAGTCGCCCCTCTGCCAGGTCACGTAGGCCATGAAGTGGTGCGCACGCTGCGTGTGCGTGTGCTCTGGGCCTAACTTGGCGGAGCAATCCGCGAAGATCCTCCGAAAATCGGCCTCGGCTTCGGCTGTATCGCCACGTAACCACGCCAAGCAGGCGAGGACGTGCTCAACGTGTTGGACCCGTCCGGGAAATCGAGCGTCCAGCACGGACGTGTCCTCTGCGAGCACAGCTCGTAGTTCAGCCTCGGCTCCAGTCCGGTCACCACGCTCCAAGAGGATGTAGGCCAGACTGAGGTGAGCACTCGATTGAAGATCGGCAGACTCGCTGACGTCGTCGCCCTGCGTCGCGAGAATTGCCCGGTACTCAGTTTCCGCCTCGGCAACCCGCCCCAATTTCTTCAGATGGAAGGCTCGATTGAATCGAGTGCGCTGCGTCACCGGCTCTTCGGCATCCAGTCGCGCCAACTTTTTTTCATACGATCCTCGCCGCCGAACTTCCCCGTCTTGCGCCGCACCAGGAGCAAGCAACAACTCTCCACTACCTGAAAGGTAGACCGGGTCCTCCGGGCCCAAGGTTTCCGAGTCAAGCAAGAAGAGCCTGTCGCTCAGGCCGTCCAGAAGCTGCCCAAGCTCCCCAAAGTATTGGCTTAACAACCTCAGCGAATCTGCCACCTGCTCGCCATCAACAATGCCCGTCGGATTCGACCGAACAGCAGACACCAGGATATCCAGAATCTCTTGAATATTCGGACCTATAATATCCAATGCTTGATTGGAATGCCGAAGAAGCAGCACCATTCGAGGCAGATGTGTCAAAGCAAGGACGCCGAGCGAGATTATCCCGGCACGGACTAATTCCAGATAGAGCATGCTGAAGACAAGAACGTCCTGCACAGCGTCGACATGGTGACGGGTCGCGTCGCCTACCAACGGATGCATCGTGACACAGTCGATGTTCTGCACTGGTTCATGCGTCACCAGCCCGACGCCGATCAGTTCCCTCAGCGCCTGCGCGACATCCTGCGGCGTCACCTCACTGAACATCTCGAAGCGGGACATGATCGCCGCGTCAAGCATCATCGTTGGCACTAGCTGCGGCGCCATGAAGGACAGCAGCCGCAACAAGGGCCGAGCGACAGCGAAACCTCGTCGTTCCAGCGCATCCAGAGACAATTCCCAGGTGCGTGCGACCTGTTCGTCCACCGTCACCGCGGCGATCTGGTCCATCAGGTCCACGAACGTCTTGGGCTCGTCCACACCCGGTAATTCCGGGGTGTCACGCGTCAATTTCAGCAGATTGCCCGCAGCCAACAGCGCCAGCGGCAACCCACCCAGCTGGGCAGCCAAAGTCTCGGCCTCCGCGCGAGTCCCGCCTTCGGGCGCGAGCTCATGCAGCACAGCACCACCGTCCATCTGGGACAACACAGGGACCGGGACGACACGTGCGCGGCGTCCCCACACCGAGTTGCGGGACTCGCGGCTCGTCACCAGCAGCAGGCCACGCTCAGGTACCCGGATCCAGTCCTTCAACAGTGACGGCTCGTCGGCGTTGTCTATCACGAGCAACCATGGCGGGGACTGGTCCAGCTTGCGCCACAACAGGTCTGGGGCCGACATCTCACCTCGCCACGCGGCCGACACGTCGTCGCGCGGGGCGCCAGCGGACAACGCGACTTCCCGCATACCGGCCACCAGGTTGTCCGACGTCGTGGCATCAACCCACCACACCTTGCGCACGGACTTCATCCGAGCAGCCAGTGCCAAGGCCACGGTCGTCTTGCCGAAGCCTCCCGCGCCCGACAGCACAACCAGCCCAGTGAACTTCTCCAACTGGTCAAGCATCTTGTCGCGGCCGCGGACCGCATGCTCGACGCGGGCGAACGGTGGTGTGACGGAGACCCACCCTGGCCCGGAGACGTCACCGAGTTGGGACATCGAGCCGTAGATGTTCTGTGCTGCTCCACCTTCGAACGATCCACTCAGCTCGAAGTCGGTCATGGCCTTCCTAGACTCTGCCGAGCCGCGAGAGCAACACGGCGGACGGCACTGGGTGCGCACCCCGTCGCCGCACTGAATCCGCCACGGCACGGTCCGAGGTCACGACAACCACCGGCCGTCCCTCGGGCTCCGCGGCGACCAATGCCCGGATGACGTCATCCGCGAGCACACCCGGGTCACTGAACAGCACGCGCACCCCGCGAGGTGCAGCCGACGGCACGGCGACAACGCCAGCACCATCGAACACGAGCGTGACCTCAGCCGACGTCCGCGCCGCGAGGGCCGACAGCTGGTGTGTGAGGCGCTCGCGTTGATCGGCCAGAGGCAAGTCGGGATAGCCGGTCTTCGTGACGTTGTAGCCGTCCACGACGAGGTGGACGGACGGCAACGCGAGCAGACGGTCCAACGCGGCCGGGTCCTCGACACGGCCGACGGTGCCCTGGGCTGCCGTGGCACCACGGACGAGGTCGGCGGGACGTGGGCCACCACCACCGAGGGCCAGTTCGCGCCTCAACCCGGTGACCGCCCCGTCCAATGTGTCCACGAGCAGGGCGAGGCGGACTTCGTCGGCTTGCCGGGCTTCGCGGGCGGATTGGCGGGCGACCTCGGCGTCCGCTTCGGCGCGGCGGGCTTTCTTGCGTTCGGCTTCGGCACGCTCACGTTCGCGGTCTCGCTGGCTCGTGAGGTCGGCGATCTGGGCCGCTACTTCGACACGAAGGCGTTCCATCTCCTCAGCGGCCGCTGCCGCCGCGTCCTTGGCCTCGCGGAGCTTCACGCCTTGTTCGCGCAAACGCTTTCGCAGCCGGTCGAGCTCGATTTCGGCGTCCGCGCGGACCAGGTCCGCGGCGCCCTGGGCGACTTCGAGCTCTCCCCTGGTCTGCTTGAGCTCGTTCTCCAAGCGGTCGGCCCTGGTCAGCGCCGCATCTCGTTCGGCTCTGAGCACGGCGTCGCCCGCACGGCGCGAAACGAGCTCGATGTAGTGCACGGCCGTCTCGTCGCCGAGGAGCACCGCCGCGGCCGCGGCTGCGACAGGCTCGGCACCGCTGACCTCAAGCACCGCGGGCCGATGCTCACGGCACCACTCGACCACCGCCGTGCGGAAGCTGTTGGAGTCACGCAGCGCCGCCATGATCTGCGAGCCACCCAGCCGGGCACGCTTGGCTGGCGCGAACTTGGCGACCGCTCTGAGCTGCTGCGGGATGTCCACGCGGTTGAGGCCGCTGATGGCTTCGGCGCCGATTTCGGCAAGGCGGGACCGCACGGCATCGGGGATGCCGTCCCACTCCACCTCGGAGGTCTCGGCGAGCTCGTCCACCGGCTCGTCGGCCTCGTCCACTTCGCGCGGCGCCATCTCTCCAGATTAGTTGGCCGAGGTCTAAATGACCCGCTGGGTTCCAGTTAGTCCACCCAGTGTCGTCCCCTCGCGGTGCGGTCCGGCTGACGTGGTCGGCTTTGGTGACAAAGCCCGTCCGAGCGAAGCGAGGACAATCAGAAACTGTCGGTGTGGACCCTTAGTGTCTCGCCCGATGAACACGCAGCTGTCGTTCGACGAACTCGGCACGCCGTTGCGGACCACTACTTTCGTGGTCTTCGACCTGGAGACCACGGGTGGCAGCGCGGAGCAGGACTCGGTCACGGAGATCGGCGCGGTCAAGGTCCGCGGCGGCGAGGTGATCGGCGAGTTCGCCACGCTGGTCGACCCGGGCAGGGGCATCCCGCCGGAGATCGTGGCGCTCACCGGCATCACCAACGCCATGGTCTACCAGGCGCCCCCGCTGATCGAGGTGCTGCCCGCGTTCCTCGAATTCGCCGCGGGCGCGGTGCTGGTCGCGCACAACTCGGGCTTCGACGTCAGTTTCATGAAAGCTGCGTGCCGTCGTTACGGCTACCACTGGCCGCGCCCGGCCGTTGTGTGCACGGCGCGTCTCGCAAGACGCGTCCTGAGCCGCGAGGAGGCACCGAGTTGCCGTCTGTCCGCCTTGGCCCAGCTGTTCCGTGCAAGTACGACGCCCATTCACCGGGCACTGGCTGACGCGCGAGCGACCGTCGACGTCCTGCACGGTCTGCTTGAACGCGTCGGCTCCGTCGGTGTGCAGTCCCTGGAGGAGCTGCTCGACTACATACCTGAGGTCACGCCCGAGCAGCGCCGCAAACGTACGCTCGCGGCCGATCTGCCGAACGAGCCAGGCGTGTACATGTTCCGTGGGCCGCGCGAGGAGGTGTTGTACGTCGGCACCGCGTCCGACCTGCGCCGCCGTGTCCGTCAGTACTTCACGGCCAGTGAGACACGTCGTCGGCTGCGCGAGATGGTTGGCCTCGCTGTCCGCGTCGACTCCGTGACCTGCGCGCACGCCCTTGAGGCTGAGGTCAGGGAGTTACGTCTGCTTGCGGCGCACAAACCGACGTACAACCGACGTTCCCGCAACAAGCACCAAGCGTGGTGGCTCACGCTCACCGACGAGGCATTCCCACGGCTGTCGATAGTCCGCTCGCCTCGCGACGGCTCGCTCGGACCGTTCCGCTCGCAGCGCTCCGCGGAGGGCGCGGCCGTCGCGTTGCAAGAAGGTACGGGCATTCGGCCGTGCACTCAGCGCATCCCGGCGCGGTCACCGAAGGGCACACCGTGTCTGTTGGCAGAAATTGGCCGATGTGGCGCGCCGTGCGCTGGGCACCAGAGCGTCCACGAGTACCAGCCCTACGTAGAGGCAGTGCGCGGTCTTGTCGCGGGACACCGCGTGGACGCGTTATGGCGCGCCGCCGCGCGATTGGTGCAGTTGTCAGATGCACAGCGTTTTGAGCAAGCCGCTGAGGGACGTGACCGCCTTGCTCTGCTCGTGCGAGCACTTGACCATGGCCAGCGGCTCGCGTCACTCGCCTCGATCGCCGAGCTCGTCGCAGCACGCCCGGACGGCACGGGCGGTTGGAACTTTGCTGTGGTCCGGCACGGCAGGCTCGCGTCGGCGGGCAACGCTCCTCGCGGTGTAGCCCCGATGCCGGTCGTCGAGATGCTTGTGTCGTCCGCTGAGACCGTCATCCCGTCGGCTGGGCCGCTGTACGGCGCGCCGCACGAGGAGGTTGGGGCCGTGCTGCGTTGGCTTGAGAAGCCCGGGACACGGATGGTCCGGTGCACTGCTCCATGGACAGTCCCGGCGGCTTCGGCGGCAAGTTGGCGGCCATGGCTGAAACGCGCGGAATCAGTCTGGAGCGGTCCACAGCTCGACTGAGCTGGATAGCCTGCGGCCACCAACAGAACATGAGGGGGTTTCAGTGCGCATCATCGCGCGCGCATTCGCGCTGGCCGCTGCAGGTTTGTTGACATTCGGGGCAGCTTCGGCCGCAGCACAGGACTCGGTGGGTGCCTTCACCTTCACCACCGAACCAGGTGCGTTCCCCACGTATGTCCAGCCCGACACCTGGTACACCGTGAACGTCTTCCAGTACGACGGGCTGCTCAACCTCGACGGCGAAAGCGCCAACGGCTTCGAGTGGATGCGGGTCGAGCTCAGCCCCGGCGAGCAACTGACGACCGGGAGATACGAGAACGTCCGCTCTATCAGCGAGAACCCGACCGGCGTCGGTATCAGGGTGATCGCCGGAGGCCGCTCCGGGGCGCTGTCTTGCGCAGACGACTACGCCACCGTCGACATCATGGAACTCGAGCGCACCGCGGACGGCAACGTGACCCGCTTCGCCGCCGATATCGAGCACCACTGCGACTCCCCGACCGCACCGGCGCTGCGCATCCAGGTGAAGTACGACGAGCGCTAGACCGGACCGAACCTGCGGCGGTACGCGGAGGGACTCAACCCCGTGTGCCGCCGCAGTTGTATCCGCAGGTTGGCGGCCGTGCCGAAGCCGCTTTCCCGCGCCACCCAATCCAACCGCTGTTCTCCGCGTTCAATCAGACGGCACGCCAACGAAATGCGTTCACCGGTCAGCCAAGCCAGGGGCGTAGTCCCGAGTTCAGTACGGAACCGGCGGTGCAACGTCGCCTGGCTCGTGGCCGCCCGCGAGGCCAGATCGGCCACCGTCAACGGTTGGCCCAGCTGGGACCGGGCCCATTCCAGGACAGGCGCGAGCGACGTGTCCGGGACGTCCGGAATCGGGCGTTCGACGAACTGCCGCTGGCCACCGTCCCGGCGACCGGTGAACACCAGCCGACGGCTCACCGCGTTGGCGATCTCCGCGCCGTGATCGCGGTGAATCAGGTGCAGCCCAAGGTCGAGAGCCGCCGCACTGCCCGCCGCGGTCAGAACATTGCCGTCGTCGACGAAAAGCACGTCCGGTTCAAGGTGGACGGTCGGATATCGCGCCACGAATTCGTCAGCCCACTGCCAATGCGTGGTCGCACGGCGTCCATCGAGGACACCCGCGGCAGCCAACGAGAAAGTCCCCGTGCAGAAGCTGACCAAGCGAGCGCCACGGTCCGCCGCGCGAGCGATCGCTGACAGGACCGCACAACCCGGAGTGTTCAGCGGATCCGGGCGGTTCGGGACGATCACGGTGTCCGCCGCGTCCACGGCTTCCAGGCCCGCGATGCCGCTCATCGTGAACATCCCGAGGTGCATCCGAACGCTCGGATCCGCGGCGCACACCGTGAACGAGTACCAGTCCCGGTGCAGTTCCGGCCGCCGCAGCCCGAACAACTCGGTGGCCACGCCCAGTTCGAACGGGTTCGACCCCTCGTCGACGATCACCGCCACCCGGTGCGAGGATTCTTGCGGCATGTGCAATTCCTAGCACTCACCGCACCGCCGCACCAGGCCGGAGGATCAAGCCATGAATCCGATCGACCTGACCGCCGCGCTGGAAGGCTTCGACGCACCGTGGAGCCCGCGGATCATCGCGTACATCAACAACTACGACGTCCGGATCGCGAAGTTCGCCGGCGAGCACGTCTGGCACGTGCACGAGGACACCGACGAGTTCTTCCTGGTCCTGAGTGGCGAGATCGAGATCGGCTTACGCGAGGACGCCGGCGAGCGCACGGTCACGCTGCAGCAGGGGCAGATATTCGTCGTGCCACGCGGCACGTTCCACAAGCCCTCGTCCAAGCTGGGCGCGTCCGTCCTGCTGGTCGAGCCGACCGGGACGCTGTCAGTGGGTGATCGACACGACGATGTGCCAGGGCACATCGACGTCACCACGGGTCACGTCGCGGTCTAGTCTGTGCCTTGGCAGACGACCAGGGAGGACACCCGTGATCAAGGCGATCGTGATGATCCAGGTGGATGCGGCGAGCATTCCCGAGACCGCGCAGGCCATCGCCGATGTCCCCGGCGTCACCGAGGTGTACTCGTGCGCCGGTGACGTCGACCTGATCGCGATCATGGGCGTGGCCAAGCACGAGGAGCTGGCCGACCTGATCCCCGGCCGGATCAGCAAGATCCCCGGTGTGGTCGCGACCGACACGCACATCGCGTTCCGGTCCTACTCCCGGCAGGACACCGAAGCCGCCTTCTCGATCGGCTCCGAGGACGCCGACTAGCGCTGTTCTGGATGACCGTTGCGCCGAGCCGCTTCCAGTGCCTTGGTCTCCTCGACCGGGTCAGGGCTCAGCAGTGTTCCGGCGACCGGGCGACCGGCCGAACCGAGTTTGTTCATCTTCTTCGGTACGGCCGCGCCCTGGTACACGAGCGGACGGTCACCCAGTGGCTGGTGTAGCTCGATGAACTCGCCGTGTGGCAACCGTTTGATGATGCCGGTCTCAATGCCGTGCGCCAGCACTTCGCGGTCAGACCGTTGCAGGCCAAGGCAGATCCGGTACGTGATGAAGTAGGCCAACGGCGGCAACACAAGCAGCCCGATCCGGCCCATCCACGTGGTCGCGTTCAACGAGATGTCGAACTTCTCCGCGAACACGTCGTTCGCCGCGGACAGCAGCATCACCATGAAGTACGTGATCGCCATGGCACCCAACGAAGTCCGGACCGGCACGTCACGCGGCCGCTGCAACAGGTTGTGGTGCGCGTAGTCCTTTGTGAACTTTCGTTCGATCCAGGGGTAGACCGCGGCAAGCCCGGTGAGCAAAGGCAGCCCGAGGACGAACGGGAAGAACGCGGCCGGGATCGTGTAGTCCCAGAACGAGATTTCCCAAGCGGGCCACAGCCGGACGAGCCCGTCCGTCCACGCCATGTACCAGTCCGGCACGATGCCCGCGGAGATGTGCGCGGTGTTGAACGGCCCGAAGTTCCAGATCGGGTTGATCTGGAACAACCCGCCGAGCAGGGCGATCACGCCGACCACGATCGCGAAGAAACCGCCTGCCTTCAACGAGAAGTACGGCATGATCCGCACACCGACCACATTGGACTCCTTGCGCAGGTGCCCGGGGAACTGGGTGTGCTTCTGGTACCAGACCAGGCCGACGTGCACCACGACCAGCGCGAGAATGATGCCGGGGATGATCAGGATGTGTGCGGTGTAGATGAACGGGATGAACTCCTCGCCAGGGAACTCGCCGCGGAACAGCAACGCGTTCAGCCAGGTCCCGATCACCGGAATGGACATGATCAAGCCCGAGGTCACCCGGATCCCGGCGCCGGAGAGCAGATCGTCCGGCAGCGAGTAGCCGGTCAGGCCCTCGACCGTGCCGATCAGGAAGATCACGATCCCGATCACCCAGTTCGCCTCACGCGGCCGCCGGAACGCGCCGGTGAAGAACGTCCGGAACATGTGCAGCACCAAGGCAGCCATGAAAAGCAACGCCGCCCAGTGGTGCACCTGGCGCACGAACAGACCACCGCGCACCTCGAACGAGATGTTCAACGCGGACTCGTAGGCCCGGGACATCTGAACGCCCCGCAGGTTCGCGTACGCCCCCTGGTACTCCACGTGCTGCATCGAGGGATCGAAGAACAAAGCCAAATAGGTCCCGGAAAGCAGCAAAACGATGAAGCTGTACAGCGCCACTTCACCGAGCAGGAACGACCAGTGCGTCGGGAAGACCTTGTTCAGCTGGCGCCGGATCCCGCCCGCGGCGTGCAGCCGGTCGTCAGCCCAGTTCCCCGCCGCGGCCGCGGCTTTCGCGGCCCGGTTCGGTCCCTTTGTCGGTGTGGTCAATCCGCTCACGGCGCCTCCCCAGGTCCCCGCCTTTCATTCTGTTCACACCGGATAGCGGGCACCCAGGGACGTAGGTCCCGAATAAGACAGGACCCCCTCCCGGGATGGGGAGGGGGTCCTGGTGGGTACTACGAGACTCAGCCGTGGCTGTGCGAGCCTGGTCCTTCGCTGTGCTCGCCGACCTGGCCGTTGCCGTGACCGTTGTGCTGGGCGGCGCGGGCCGCTTCCAGCGCCTTGGTCTCCTCGATCGGGTCGGGGGTCAGCAGCGTGCCCCGGACCGGACGGCCCGCGGAGCCGAGTTTGTTCATCTTCTTCGGCACCGCGGCGCCCTGGTAGGCCAGCGGGATCGGGTGGCCGTGGTCGTCGACCGGGCCGAGCGGCTGGTGCAGCTCGATGAACTCACCGTGCGGCAGCCGCTTGATGATGCCGGTCTCCACACCGTGCGCCAGCACCTCGCGGTCGGCGTGCTGCAGGCCGAGGCAGATGCGGTAGGTGATGAAGTACGCAAGCGGCGGCAGGACCAGCAGGCCGATCCGGCCCATCCAGGTCGTCGCGTTCAGCGAGATGTCGAACTTCTCCGCCAGCACGTCGTTCGCGGCCGACAGCAGCGCGACCATGAAGTACGTGATGGCCATGGCACCCAGCGAGGTGCGGACCGGCACGTCACGCGGCCGCTGCAGCAGGTTGTGGTGCGCGTAGTCCTTGGTGAACTTCCGCTCGATCCACGGGTACACCGCCGCGATACCGGTCAGCAACGGCAGACCGAGCATGAACGGGAAGAACGCCGCCGGGATCATGTAGTCCCCGAGGTAGACCTCCCACGCGGGCCACAACCGGATCAGGCCGTCGGTCCAGCCCATGTACCAGTCGGGCACGGTTCCCGCGGAGATGTGCGCCGGGTTGAACGGGCCGAAGTTCCAGATCGGGTTGATCTGGAAAAGGCCACCGAGCAGTGCGGTCACACCGACGACGATGGCGAAGAAGCCGCCGCCCTTCAGCGAGAAGTACGGCATGATCCGCACGCCGACGACGTTCTTCTCGGTGCGCATGACACCGGGGAACTGGGTGTGCTTCTGGTACCAGACCAGACCCACGTGCACCGCGACCAGCGCGAGCAGGATGCCCGGGATCAGCAGGATGTGCGCGGTGTACAACATGGGGATGACTTCTTCACCCGGGAACTCACCGCGGAACAGCAGTGCGTTCACCCAGGTGCCGATCACCGGGATGGACAGGATCAGACCCGACATGATCCGCAGGCCCGCACCGGAGAGCAGGTCGTCCGGCAGCGAGTAGCCGGCGAAGCCCTCGATGGCGCCCAGCATGAACAGCAGGATGCCGATGACCCAGTTCGTCTCACGCGGGCGGCGGAACGCGCCGGTGAAGAACACGCGGAACATGTGCAGCACGATCGCGGCCATGAACAGCAGCGCCGCCCAGTGGTGCACCTGGCGGACGAACAGACCACCGCGCACCTCGAACGACAGGTTCAGCGCGGTCTCGTAGGCCCGCGACATCCCCAGGCCACGCAGGTTGGTGAACGCGCCCTGGTACTCCACGTGCTGCATCGACGGGTCGAAGAACAGCGCGAGGTACGTACCGGACAGCAGCAGCACGATGAAGCTGTACAGCGCCACTTCACCGAGCAGGAACGACCAGTGCGTCGGGAAGACCTTGTTGAGCTGCTTGCGCAGGCCACCCGCGGCGTGCAGCCGGTCGTCGGCCCAGTTACCAGCCGCCGCGGCCATCTTGGCCGCCGGGTTCTGCTGTTTCGTTGGCGTGGTGAGACCGCTCATGACTTACGCTCCCAGAAGGCCGGTCCGACCGCCTCGTTGAAGTCGTGTCGGGCATAAAGGTAACCCGTCACCTCGTCGACCTCGATGGGCAACTGCGCCAGTTTGCGCGTGGCGGGCCCGAAGATCGGCTTGGCGTACTGCAACGCGTCGAACTGCGACTGGTGGCACGGGCACAGGATCCGGTTGGTCCGCTGCTCGTACAGCGAGGTCGGGCAGCCGAGGTGGCTGCAGATCTTCGTGTACGCGTAGTAGTCGCCGAAGTTGAAGTCCTCCTGGCCCTGGTGCTTGACCACCCGCTTGGCGTCCTCGGGGCGCAGGCGAATCAGCATCACCGGGTTGTCCGAGCGGCGCAGTGCCTCGACCAGCTCGTGCTCGTCGACCCGCTCGGTACCGGCCAGCATGCCGTCCAGCTTGGCGTAGTCCACGCCGCCGGACGCGCTCTTCGGAGCGTGGAAGGGGAACACCGTCTCCATCGAGCCCGCGTCCAGGTCCTCCGGCTTGACCAGCTCGAGGGCGTGCGCGTCGCCGGTGTCGCGGCGCAGGAACACGCGCTCGCCGTCGTGCGCCAGCCAGCCGGTGTGCCACAGGCCGTTCTCGTTGGTCGAGTCCTTGTGCGGGTTGTGGATCAGGCTGCCCAGTGGCAACGCGGCGGTGGCCAGTCCGAACGCACCCGCACCGAACAGCGCCGAGCGCTTGATGATCGACCGGCGGGCGATCGTGCTGCGGTCACCGGCGTCGGCCATGTGCGCGACGAAGGTCTGCCGGTCCAGCTCGGTCGAGCGGCCTTCGTGCCGCTGCTGCACCGCGACCTCGTGCGGCAGGAACTTCTTGGCGTACATGACCACGCCGACACCCACGCCGAGGATCGACAGACCCAGGGTCAGCCCCAGCAACGGCGTGTACAGCAGGTACAGGACGTGACCGTCGGTGTTGGCCGGGGCGTAGTGCCACGGCCACCACAGGAACACACCGATGAACGCCAGCCCGGACAGCCCGGCCAAGGTGAACCACGCGGCGACGGCGCGCTCGGCGCGCTTCTCCGCCTTGGTGCCCTTGACCGGCCACGGGTCGGTGTACTCGACCAGCTCGACGTCGTCGAGTTTGCCGCCCAGCTTCAGCAGCTGGTCGCGGTCCATCTCGGCGAGCTCGGCCTCGGTCGGCAGGCCTTCTTTGTTCTGCTCGCTCACGACTTGGCTCCGATCCACAACGTGATGCCAATCAGCGCCGCCATCCCCACGATGAACGCGATCAGACCCTCGGACTGTGGTCCGAGTCCGCCCAGAGGCGCGCCACCGGGGTTGTTGTTCCCGTCGGTCACCGACTTGACGTACGCGATGATGTCCTTCTTCTCCTCCGGCGAAAGCTGGCGGTCGGAGAACTTGGGCATGTTCTGCGGACCGGACAGCATCGCCGCGTAAAGCTGCTCCTCGGTCGCCGGGTCGAGCTCGGGCGCGAACTTGCCGGACGACAGCGCACCACCACGACCGGTGAAGTTGTGGCAGGAAGCGCAGTTCATCCGGAACAGCTCGCCACCGCGCGCCGGGTTGTCCCCGCGCAGCTGCTGGCCGTGCTCCTCAGGCAGCTTCGGGCCGCCCGCGCCCTTCGACTCGATGTACGCGATGACCGCGTCGATCTCCTCGGGGGAGAGCTTCGGTGGCTTGCGCTCGGCCTGCGCGTTCTGCGCGGCCATCGGCATCCGGCCGGTCGAGGTCTGGAAGTAGACCGCGGCCTCACCGATGCCGATCAGGCTCGGGCCACGGTCCTTCACACCCTGGCCGCCCTCACCGTGGCAGGTGATGCAGGTGTTGTTGTAGATCTGCTCGCCCTTGCGGACCAACGCCGGGTCCTGTGCGGCGTTGGCGGTCTGCGGTTCGGGGGCGATCGCGCTGTACAACGCGCCGACACCGATGAGCGCCACGCCCAACGCGAGCAGGCCGGAGATCCGCCGGCGCCGCTTGGAGGAGCGGGCTTGCTTGCGCGCCGCCTTGCTCTCCCCGGCGGCTTCCGCCTTCTTACTCGTCATGGTGATGGGCAACCTTGCTGGAGTCAGTTCGGGTTTCGGTTATCCGCTACATGCGAAAGCGTCAGGGCACGATGTAGATGACGGCGAACAGCCCGATCCACACGATGTCGACGAAGTGCCAGTAGTACGAGACCACGATCGCGGCCGTGGCCTGCGCGGGCGTGAACTTGCTCATCCGGGTGCGGATCAGCAGGTACACGAACGCGATCAGACCGCCGATCACGTGCAGCCCGTGGAAGCCGGTGGTCAGGTAGAAGACCGTGCCGAACCCGCCGGACGGGATGGTGACGCCCTCCTGGATCAGGTTCACGTACTCGATGCCCTGGCCGGCAACGAAGATCGCACCCATCACCAGGGTCAGCGTGTACCAGCGGCGCAGGCCGAACACGTCGCCCTTCTCGGCCGCGAACACGCCGAGCTGGCAGGTGACCGACGAGAGGATCAGGATCACCGTGAACGGCGTGGCGAAGACCACGTCCAGGTGGATCGGCTCGCCGCCGGGGGTGAGCGGTGGCGGCCAGTGACCGGTGGAGTTCTGCGCCTTCACCGTGAAGAACATGGCGAACAGTCCGGCGAAGAACATCAGCTCACTGGACAGCCACACGATGGTGCCCACACTGACCATGTTCGGCCGGTTCAGCGAGTGCACACGCTGGCTGATCGAAGGCGTAGCTGTTGTCACGCGACGCATTATGTCTTGCGGTTATCCGCCTCGCCCGGTCGGGTACCGGTTGGGTCGCGGGCCGTGTCGCGGGCCCGTGGCGATAGCATTCCACTGGTCGTGATCAGGCCTAGTGAGAGAGCCGGAGGGCGCTGGAGATATGAGCACGCAGCCGCTGACGATCCTGGTCTTCAGCCACCGGCCCGAGGTGCGGGAGAGCATCATCACAGCCGTCGGCCGCCGCCCGGCCGCTGACCTGGGCAGGGTGACGTTCGTCGAGGCCGAGACGGTCGCCGACGTCATCTACCACATGGACGCGGGCGACACGGACCTCGCGATCCTCGACGGCGAGGCGCAGCCGACCGGCGGCATGGGTCTGTGCCGCCAGCTGAAGCACGAGATCGACGACTGCCCGCCGATCGTGATCGCGGTGCGTCGCAAGGACGACCGTTGGCTGGCGACGTGGTCGCAGGCGGACGCCGTCCTCGTGCACCCGCTCGACCCGCTGACCGCCGCTGAGACGGTCGCGGACGTGCTGCGGTCGCACAAACTGCCCACCGTCCGGGGCTGAGCGCGATGCGGCGCGACAGCTGGCCGGCGCTGCTCAACCACTTAGTCGGCGGCGGTGACCTGACCGCCGAGGACACCTCGTGGGCGATGAACGAGATCATGTCCGGCAACGCCACCAACGCCCAGATCGCCGGGTTCGCCGTCGGTCTGCGCGGGAAAGGCGAGACGCCGGGCGAGATCGCCGGGATGGCGGCGGGGATGCTGCAGCACGCCACCAGGGTCGCGCTGGACATCCGCGCGGTCGACGTGGTCGGCACGGGCGGTGACCGGTCCGGCAGCGTGAACATCTCGACGATGAGCGCGATCGTGACGGCTGCCGCCGGGGTACCCGTGGTCAAGCACGGCAACAGGTCGGCGTCGTCCAAGGCGGGAACCGCGGATGTGCTTGAGGTTCTGGGCATCGCGATCTCGTTGGGCCCTGAGGGTGTCGCGCGGTGCGTCGAGGAACTGGGCATCGGCTTCTGCTTCGCGCCGGTGTACCACCCGGCACTGCGGCACGCCGGTCCCGTGCGCTCGGAGTTGGGGATTCCCACGGCATTCAACGTGCTGGGGCCGTTGACCAACCCGGCGCAGCCCGCGGCTGGCCTGATCGGCTGCGCGTTCGAACGTCTCGCGCCGGTGATGGCCGAGGTGTTCGCACTGCGTGGCGCGTCTGTGCTGCTTGTGCGCGGTGACGACGGACTCGACGAGATCACCACGTGCGCAACGACTTCGGCATGGGTCGTCGACGGCGGAACGGTGCGGTCCGAACGTATCGATCCGGGCACATTTGGGCTCGACCTCTGCACACCCGAGGACCTGCGCGGCGGAGACGCCAAGCACAACGCCGAAGTTGTCCGGCAGGTGCTGGCAGGCGAGCAGGGCCACGTCCGCAACGCGGTGCTGCTCAACGCAGCGGGCGCGGTGGCCGCGTATCGGGGCTTCACGGGCGATCTGGCAGCCGATCTGGCGGCCGGGCTCTCCCAGGTCGCCGATGCGGTGGATTCGGGCGCAGCGGCGACCCTGTTGGACCGTTGGGTGGCCGTGTCGAGCGCGCTGGCTAAGTGATCTCGACCTGAACCGGCCGGGCCTGGCCACATACGCCCTCGGCGGCGCACGCGGTGACCGCGACGAGAACGTCGCGCTCAGCGGTGAAGGCCATGCGGGCGCGGCTCGGTCGCGCCGTACATGCGCGAAGGGCCTCCCGCTCGACAGCGGGAGGCCCTTCGCGATGCAGTTGTGTGTCAGTCCTTGTCGGGCTGGGTGTGGTACTCGAAGACCAGGCCGCCCACGGTGATCAGGATGCAGACGATGCCGATCACCAGCAGCCAGATGTGGAAGTACGCCAGCGCGAACCCGGTCAGCGCGGCCGACGCGGCCAAGCCGACCGGCCAGTAGCTGCCCGGGCTGAAGAAGCCCAGCTCACCCGCGCCGTCGCTGACCTCGGCCTCGGGGTTGTCCTCGGGGCGCTCCTCAACGCGGCGCGCCACGAAGCTGAAGTAGCTGCCGACGATCAGCGACAGGCCGCCGGTCAGGGTCAGCCCGACGATGCCGACCACCTCTTTGGCCCAGAAGCCGTAGAGGATCGCCGCGGCGAAGAAGAACGCCGTGCAGATGTGGAAGATTTTGGCTTCGACCTTCATGGTTCCTTCTCCCGTGCCCCTCAGCCCGAAGCCGTCCGCGCGGTGCGGTCGGGGTTGAACGGAGACGTGGTCACCGCGTACGGCGTGCACAGCTCGCCGCAGTTCATCTGCGTCAAGGCCTCTGCGGCGGTGTACGGCGCCGCGGTGCGCGGGTTGATCTGGGTCCGCAGGCGCAGGTACTGGTCGAACTGCTCACCCGGCAGCGCACGGACCTCG
Organism: Kibdelosporangium aridum; assembly: GCF_900176515.1. Lineage (GTDB taxonomy): Bacteria > Actinomycetota > Actinomycetes > Mycobacteriales > Pseudonocardiaceae > Kibdelosporangium > Kibdelosporangium aridum. The sequence goes on along the minus strand of NZ_FWXV01000009.1, from coordinate 65,239 downwards.
AAGTTCATGAACGCGTGGTACGAGCCGCACAGCTCCGCGCACCGGCCGACGAACGAGCCAGGACGGTCGATCTTGTTCTGGAACGTGTTGTCCTGGTTGTTCTTCTCCGGGTACGGGAAGACGTCCCGCTTGAAGTGCATCTCCGGCACGTAGAACGAGTGGATCACGTCCCGCGCCCGCAGCTGGTACTCGACCACCCGCCCGGCCGGCACGACCAGCAGCGGGATCTCCCGCGTGCTGCCGACCGTGTGCACTTCGCCGCCGCCCTGGACGGTCGGCTTGGTGCCATTGGACTCCAGGTAGCTGAAGTCCCAGTTCCACTGGAAGGCCAGCGCCTGGACCTTCAGGTCCGGCTTGTCGGTCTTGGCCAGCACCCGGTTCTCGGTGCTCGCGGTGAACACGAACAGCACGACCACGATGATCACCGGGATACCGGTGTAGATCAGCTCCAGCACGTTGTTGTACTGGGTCTGCCGGGGCAGCTTGTCGCCCTTCTTGCGGTGGAACGCGACCGGCCACAGGATCAGCACCCACGTGATGACACCGACGACCAGTGACGCGATCACCGACCCGGTCCACAGCCTGCGCATGTCGTCGGCCTGCTCGGTGACACCCACCGGCCAGCCGAACCGCAGCACCTCATCGGTCGAGCAGCCGGTCGCCGCGAACGCGACCAGGCCGACCAGCCCGATGACCTTGGCCAGCCTGCGCTTGCGCGAGCGCTCCTCTTGGCTCACCGTTCGCTCTCCTCCTTGCCGCGACTTGCAGGGTTTGATGCTCGGCTCTGCAAGCAAGTCTTTGAGCGTTTCGCTCCTGCGGGAGCGTAGCTCAGCGACATATGTGACGTGGATCAGGGCCCTGCGCGCGTCGCGCCGAATCCCGCAGAGGGCATACTGGCCATTCAAACACCACTCGACCGGAAGGTATCCGAGAGCGTGTGCGGTCTGCTTGGCCTGGTCTGCCCCTCTGAACTCGACGCCGACGCGGCCCGTAGCGCGGTCGACGCGGCACTGCGCTGCCAGCGGCACCGCGGCCCCGACGAGAGCGGCACGTGGGCCGACCGCGGGGTGATCTTCGGCTTCAACCGGTTGTCGATCGTCGACATCGCGCATTCCCACCAGCCACTGCACTGGGGCCCGGTGGAGGCGCCGAACCGGTACACCATCCTGTTCAACGGCGAGGTCTACAACTACCTCGAGCTGCGCGCGGATCTGAAACGCGAGTTCAACCTCAAGTTCGCCACCGACGGCGAGGCCGAGGCGATGGTGGCCGCGTACCACTTCTACGGCCCCGATGTCGTGAAGCGCTTCCGCGGCATGTTCGCGTTCCTGATCTGGGACTCGCACCGGCAGACGCTGTTCGGCGCGCGGGACCCGTTCGGCATCAAGCCGCTGTTCTACGCGTCCGGCCCCGGCGGGATGGCGTTCGCCAGCGAGAAGAAGAGCCTGCTCGCACTGGGCCGCACGCTGGGCATGTCGCCGCGGTTGGACAAGACGGCGCTGCAGCACTACATCGTCCTGCAGTACGTGCCGGAGCCGGAGACCATGCACGACACGGTCCGGCGGATCGAGTCCGGCACGTCGTTCACGGTCACGCCGGACGGCACGATGACCATGAACCGGTACTTCGACCCGAACTTCCGCCCGTTGTCGGTCAGCCAGTACGAGTCAGGCCGGCTGCACTCGGACATCGCCGCGGTGATGCGCGACTCGGTCGCCAAGCACATGCGCGCTGACGTGACAGTCGGCTCGTTCCTCTCCGGCGGTATCGACTCGACCGCGATCGCGGCACTGGCCAAACAGCACAACCCGGACCTGATCACGTTCACCACCGGGTTCGAGCGCCAGGGTTACTCCGAAGTGGACGTCGCCGCCGAATCGGCAGCGGCCATCGGCGTGAAACACGTGGTCCGCACGGTCTCCCCGCAGGAAGTGATGGAGACCCTGCCGCTGATCGTGTGGTACCTGGACGATCCGGTGGCCGACCCGGCGTTGGTGCCGTTGTGGTTCATCGCCCGCGAGGCCCGGCAGTACGTGAAGGTGGTGCTCTCCGGCGAGGGCGCGGACGAGCTGTTCGGCGGTTACACGATCTACCGCGAGCCGATTTCCTTGGCGGCGTTCGAAAAGGTGCCCGGCGCGCTGCGCAAGGCGATGGGCAACCTGTCGACGAAGCTGCCGGAAGGCAAGCGCGGCAAGGACTTGCTGCGCCGCGGCGCGTTGAAGCTGGAAGAGCGCTACTACGGCAACGCGCGCATCTTCCGCGACGACCAGATCCAGCGGGTGCTGCGGACGTTCAACCCGGCGATCGGCCACATGGACGTCACCGCGCCGTACTACCGGATCTCCAAGGACTGGGACCCGGTGACCCGGATGCAGCACGTGGACCTGTTCACGTGGCTGCGTGGCGACATCCTGGTCAAGGCCGACAAGGTGACCATGGCCAACTCGCTCGAGCTGCGCGTGCCGTTCCTGGACCCGGAGGTCTTCAAGGTCGCCTCGCGCATCCCGCTCGAGGAGAAGATCACCAAGGAGACCACGAAGTACGCGCTGCGTGCCGCGATGCGCGACATCGTGCCCGCACACGTGCTCAACCGGCGCAAGCTCGGCTTCCCCGTGCCGGTGCGGCACTGGCTGCGTGAGGAAATGTACGAGTGGGCCGCCGGGATCATCCGCGACTCGGCCACCGACCCGTTCCTGGACAAGGCGGCCGTGCTGGAGATGCTGGAAGAGCACCGCCGCAACGAGATCGACCACAGCAGGCGGCTGTGGGCCTTGCTGGTGTTCATGATCTGGTACGGCATCTTCGCCGAAGGCCGGATCCGCCCGCAGGTTCCCGAGCCCCACTACCCGGTCCGGCTCTGACCCGTGACAGAACTCCGGACGCTGCACGGATGGGGCCGTACCGCCCCATCCGTCGCCACTGTGCTGTCCACGCCGGACGTCGAGGTCATCGCGAAGGCGGTGACTTCGGCGGGCTCGCGTGGCGTCATCGCGCGTGGTCTCGGCCGCTCCTACGGCGACCCGGCGCAGAACGCGGGTGGCCTGGTCGTCGACATGACCGCGCTGGACCGGATCCATTCGATCGATCCCGGCTCGGGTCTTGTCGACCTGGACGCCGGTGTGAGCCTCGACAAGCTGATGCGTGAGGCGCTGCCGCACGGGTTGTGGGTGCCGGTGCTGCCGGGGACGCGTCAGGTGACCGTCGGTGGCGCCATCGCGAACGACATCCACGGCAAGAACCACCATTCGGCGGGCACTTTCGGCAACCACGTGGTGTCGATGGACCTGCTCACCGCGGACGGGCAAGTTCGCACGCTGAAGCCGGACTCGGAGCTGTTCTGGGCGACTGTCGCCGGGATCGGGCTGACCGGGATCATCACCCGCGCCACGATCCGGATGAAGAAGACCGAGACGGCCTACTTCGTGGTCGACGCGGACCGGACCAACAGCCTCGACGAGACGTTGGCGCTGTTCATGGACGGCTCGGACCTGGCGTACGACTATTCGATGGCCGTGCCGGACCTGATCTCCTCCGACAGCCGGATGGGCCGGGCGACGTTCTCCCGCGGTTCACTGGCCACAGTGGACGAACTGCCGCCGAAGCTGCGCAGCCAGCCGTTGAAGTTCGACGCCCCGCAGCTGGCGACGCTGCCCGACCTGTTCCCCAACGGGCTGGCCAACAAGCTGACCTTCGGCCTGGTGAACGAGTTGTGGCAGCGCACGGTGCCCAAGGGCGGCGCCCGCGGCCAGATCCAGAACCTGACCCGGTTCTACCACCCGCTCGACATGCTCGGCGAGTGGAACCGGGCTTACGGCTCCAAGGGTTTCCTGCAGTACCAGTTCTCCGTCCCCTTTGGACGTGAGGACGAGTTCAAGGCGATCTGCCACCGGATCGCCACATCGGGGCACTACTCGTTCCTCAACGTGGTCAAGCGGATGGGCGAGGCGAACCAGGCGCCGCTGTCGTGGCCGGCTCCTGGCTGGATGCTCAGCGTCGACTTCCCGATCAAGGACGGGCTCGGCCGCGTGTGTGACGAACTGGACGAGGCCGTGCTCGCGGCGGGCGGACGGCTGTACACTGCGAAGGACTCCCGCACGTCCGCGGAGACCTTCGCGAAGATGTACCCGCGGCTCGACGAGTGGCGCAAGATCCGGGATTCCGTCGACCCGGAAGGCGTTTTCGTCTCGGACATGAGCCGCAGGCTCAATCTCACATAGAGGCTTGGAAGTCGAACCCGCCAGGGCGGCCATTGCGGTCCGCGACAAGGCCCGCGATGGTCGCGATGGCGATCTCCGGTGGCGTACGGGACCCGATGTTCAGCCCGACCGGCCGGTGCACGCGTGCGATCTGCTCGTCGGGCACGCCAAGGTCCTTGAGCGCCTTGACATGCGGGCCTTCGTGCCGCGGATTTCCCATCACACCAACCCATCGCACCGGGAAGGCCAGTACGTCACGCAGTACGGTGCCGAGCTCTTCCCGGTGGTGGTTGGTCACCACCACGTCGTACGAGCCGTCCAGCTCGGGCAGAGCCTCACCCGGTTCGTAGACGAAAGCGTTGTAGCCCAAGTCTTTGGCGTAACGCACGAGGTGCTGGGCGACCGGGGTGTCGAACACCGCGACCAAGCCGCGGTGTTCGACCTCGGGGGCTGCTTTGCCGTGCGCCACGTCGCACGAAGGGTCGCCACTCATGGCAGGACGGCTGCGATGTCCTGTGCGGCTTCGGGTCCGTACGCGCCGCTGATGCGGGTCACGGCCTCGGCGGCGTCGAACGTCCACTCCTGCGGGCCCATGGTCTCCAGAACCAGCACAGCGATGTACGACCCCAGCTGCGCGGCCCGCTCAAGGTCCAAGCCGTGCGACAGACCGGCCAGGAAGCCAGCGCGGAAGGCGTCACCGACGCCGGTCGGGTCGGCCTTGGTCAGCTCGGGCACCGCGGTCACGTGCACGACCGGGCCCTTGCGGTCGACGATCTCCGCGCCCTTCTCGCCGAGCGTGGTGATCCGCATGCCGACCTTCTCCAGCACCTCGGCCTCGGACCAGCCGGTCTTCTTCAGCAGCAACTCCCACTCGTAGTCGTTGCTGAACAGGTACTTGGCGCCGACGACGAACTCGCGGACCATCTCGCCGGTCATCCTGGCCAGCTGCTGGGACGGGTCCACCGCGAAGGTGTAGCCGCGCTGACGGCACTCCTGCGCGTGCCGGATCATCGCCTCGGGGTCGTCCGGGCTGATCATCACCAGGTCCAGCGCACCGACCTGGTCGGCGATCGGCTTGATCTCGATGTTGCGCGCCTCGGCCATCGCACCGGCGTAGAACGACGCGATCTGGCACATGTCCTCGTCGGTCGTGCAGACGAACCGGGCGGTCTGCGCGGTCTCGGAGATGTGCACGCCACTGCAGTCGACCCCGTGGCGCTCCAGCCATGACTGGTAGTCACCGAAGTCCTTGCCGGCCGCGCCGACCAGCACCGGCTTGGCGCCGAGCACACCCATACCGAACGCGATGTTGGCGCCGATCCCGCCGCGCCGTACCTGCAAGTCGTCTACGAGGAAGCTGAGGGAGAGCCGGTGGATCTGCTCGGGAACTACCTGTTCGCCGAAGCGGCCCGGGAAGTGCATCAGATGATCGCTGGCGATGCTTCCGGATACGGCTACGGGCACTTCAGCCCTCCTGTCTCGTACGGGCAACTAGGTCCGGCAAGACACCCGACGCGGCCACCCATGCGGGTGGTTCATCGGCTGCCTCAGCACACTACCGGTTGGTAAGCCTGTCCAGCTCTAATCGTGGTCAATAACGTGGCGTTCGTGCACATCACCGAGGCCGATTCGATCGACGAGCTGATCGCCGACTGCGCCGACATCCCGCCATCAGTCCGACAGTCCCCGTCGCACCCGCCGCTGCCGAGACTGGCGCCGTCGTGGGAGGTCACCGACAAGTGCCACGCCCAGGTCGAGGACCTGGACGAGTACGTGTAGAGCAACTGAAAGGGCCGCTGTCCCAGACCAGGACAGCGGCCCTTTTCCGTTCGTCTGACGACTCAGTGGAACGAGTCGCCGCACGCGCACGAACCCGTGGCGTTCGGGTTGTCGATCGTGAAGCCCTGCTTCTCGATGGTGTCGACGAAGTCGATCACGGCGCCCTCGACGTACGGCGCGCTCATCCGGTCGACGGCCACCTTGAGGCCACCGAAGTCACGGTAGAGGTCGCCGTCGAGCGCACGCTCGTCGAAGAACAGCTGGTACCGCAGACCGGCGCAGCCCCCGGGCTGGACGGCGATCCGCAGGTGCATGTCGTCGCGACCTTCCTGCTCGAGCAGCGCCTTGGCCTTGCTCGCGGCAGTATCGGTCAACGTCACGCCGTGCGTGGTCGCCGCTTCGGTCGTGTTCTCCTGCGCGGTCGTCATGGCACTCCCTTGAAGATCCGACTACAGCGGTGCGAACACATCGCCGTGGTGTCTTATTCCATGGTGACACATGTGTCCGACTGTCCAGGTGGTCATGCCGACCACTGGGACGCGACGTGTCTGGCCAGCGCCGCGAGCGTGCCCGCGGGGTCGGCGAACGCCGCGTCGACCGATCCGGCGTGCTCGACCACGGCAAACGCCGCCTCGATGCCCGCTGCCGCGGCCTCCCGGCGTCCCACGCTCACCTGACCGGCGAGGACCAGGCACGGCAGGCCGCGTTCGGCGGCCGCCGATGCGACAGACGTCACAAGTTTGCCGCGCAGCGACTGCCAGTCGAAGCTGCCTTCGCCGGTCAGGACCAACTGGGCGGTCGCCATCGCCTTGTCCAGCCCGGTCAGGTCCCGCACGAGGCCCGCGCCGGACACCCTGGTCGCGCCGAGCAGGAACAGCCCGAAGCCGAGGCCGCCCGCGGCACCAGCACCCGGCTGGTCGCGCAGATGCGGTCCTTTCCCGGCCGAGAAGGCTTCGAGACGGGCTTCCAGCTCGTCGACGTCCTGCGGGGACGCACCCTTCTGCGGCCCGAAGGTGTGGGCGGCGCCGTGCGGTCCGAGCAGGGGGTTCTCCACGTCGGTCGCGGCGATGATCTTGGGCCAGTCAACCGCCGGAGACGTGCTCGCAGCATCGAGCATCGGCGCCGCGACTTCCAGCATTCCTTGTCCGCCGTCGGTCGTGGCCGAACCGCCCAGACCGACGACGATCGTGTGTACGCCTGCATCGCGCGCGGCGACCATCAGCTCGCCGACGCCACGCGTGGTGGCGTCGAGCGGGCGGCGGTCGGCTTTGGGTACCAGGTGCAGGCCGTTCGCCTGTGCCGATTCGACATAGGCCGTTCCATCGTGTTCGAGCCAGGTGGCCGTCACGGGCTCGCCGAGCGGTCCGGTGACTTCGAGTGTGTGCAACGTGCCGCCAAGCACGGTGTGCAGCACATCCACGAAGCCAGGACCACCGTCGGTGAGCGGGCGGAGCACCAGCTCGTCGTCCGGGGCGGACGCGTGCCACCCGTCGGCCATCGCTTGGGCGGCCTCAGGGGCGGACAACGTGCCGCCGAAACAGTCAGGAGCGATCAGTACGCGCACAGATCGCAGCGTATCCGGCGAACCACACGATCAGGGCTTGTCATAACCTATGAGACGTGAGGTTCCTGCGCCGCAACTCAGCCGACAAGACCGACGCCACCGACGTCGAGGAGACAGACGTCGCTGTCGAGGCGGAGCTCACCAAAAAGGGTTACACGGCGGGCAAAGGAGCGCCCACGCCGAAGCGCCGCGACGCGGAGGCCCGTCGGCGCGGCCCGGTAGCGCCCGCGCCGCAGACAACCCGCGAGGCGATGCGCCGTGCCCGGCAGACCAAGCCGTCGAAGCAGGAGCGTCGCGCCGCGGCCGCTGAGCGCCGCGAGCGGATGATGGCCGGTGACGACAAGTACCTCATGCCGCGTGACCGCGGCCCGGTCAAGGCGTATGTCCGTGACGTGGTCGACTCGCGGCGTAACCTGCTCGGCCTGTTCATGCCGCTGGCGATCGTCGTGTTCGTCGCGCTGCTCGTGCCGAACCCCGCGATCCAGAACTACGCCACGCTGCTGTGCCTGGCGATGCTGCTGATGATGATCCTCGAAGGGATCATCAACGGCCGCCGGGTGACCAAGCTGGCCAGGGAGAGGTTCCCGAAGGAGATCGTCAAGGGCGGCTCGATCGGCTGGTACGCGTTCGTGCGGGCGAGCCAGATCCGCAAGCTGCGCGTGCCGAAGCCGCGGCTGCGCCCGGGTGACCCGATCCCCCGCTGACGCGTTGTGGAGGAACCTCCAGGGGCCGGGCCCCTGGAGGTTCTCGCTTTCTCAGGGCACCTGGGTCAGCCGTGGGTCGTCGACCACGACGCCGTCGAGCACCGCGTCGATCTTGTCCAGCAGGTCCTTCTCCAGGACCTTGCCCGCGGCCTTGACGTTCTCGGTGACCTGCTCGGGCCGGGAAGCGCCGATGATCGCCGAAGCGACGTTCTTGTTCTGCAGCACCCACGCGACCGCGAGCTGCCCCAGCGTCAGACCGGCCTCCTCGGCCAGCGGCTTGAGCTGCTGCACCCGCTCGAGGATGTCGTCACGCAGCCAGCGGGACACGAAGTTCTTGCCGGACTCGTCGGTGGCCCGTGACCCGGCGGGAACCGGCTGGCCGGGCAGGTACTTGCCGGTCAGCACGCCCTGCGCGACCGGGGAGAACACGATCTGGCTGAGGCCTTCGCGCTCGGCAGCGGGAATGACCTGCGGCTCGATGACTCGCCAGATCATGTTGTACAGCGGCTGGTTGGACACGAACGGCACCTGCAGTTCGCGAGCCAGCGCGGCACCCCGAGTGATCTGCTCGCCGGTCCACTCTGAAACACCGATGTAGAGGACCTTGCCCTGCCGGACGAGGTCGGCGAAGGCGAGCATGGTCTCTTCGAGCGGAACGGTCCGGTCGAACCGGTGCGCCTGGTAGACGTCGATGTAGTCGGTCTGCAGCCGCTTGAGCGACGCGTTCGCCGACTCGATGATGTGCTTGCGGCCGAGGCCGCTGTCGTTGGGGCCACCCGGGCCCGTCGGCCAGTAGACCTTGGTCAGGATCTCCAGGCTCTCCCTGCGCTCGCCGGCCAGCGCCCGGCCGAGCACGGACTCCGCGGCGGTGTTGGCGTAGGTGTCCGCGGTGTCGAACGTGGTGATCCCGGCGTCCAGAGCCGCCCGCACGCAGGCTGCCGCCTGCTCCTCCTCAACCTGAGACCCGTGCGTCAGCCAGTTGCCGTACGAGATCTCACTGACCGTCAGGCCACTGCGGCCCAGTCTCCGAAACTCCATGTGCCCAACCTAGCGGCCAAATCCTTCGCAACGCTAATCAGTTCGACTGTCCAGACCTGACGACGAGCACGTGGTCGCGGCCGCCGTGGTGGGCGCCGGTGCGATCGTGACCCATAACTGCCTCGCATGCATCAAGTCCGCGCGCTGTCGTGAGTACACAGCCTGGCTACGCTGCCCGTTCATGGAGAGGTCCGGGTACATCGCCATCGCCGAGGTCATGGCGCACTGCGGGGGCAATCCGGCCGAGGCGGCGAAATACTTCGCAGCTGCGATCGCTGAAGCGCCAGGGAATGCCGAGTCATACGCGGGCCTCGCCGTACTGCGCGATACAGAGCCCACTGCGGTCGATGGGCTGCGGGAGGGCGGGTCCCCGTCAGTTGTCGCGGGCTACGCCTACATCGCACGCGGCCTATCGCACGAGGTTGTCCGGCTCTGCCGAGGACCTCCAAGCTCTGGTCGAGGTCGAGTCAGTGAACAGCCACTACCTCGCGCAGCTCATCGACATCGCAGTCCAAAACCCTGACCTGCCGCAGAAAGCCGCGCAAAGGGCACTCAAGATGAAGCCAGAGCACAGACGACCAACACGACGGTGACCGTCAGCTCACACGCGGCACCGAGAACATCGCCGGTGATGCCGCCGAGTCGTCGGCGCACGTGCGCCACGAAAGCCACAAGCACCGCAGCGGCAACCACAACGGCCAGCGGACCGGCCCAAAGCCGGGACGGGACGACAGGAATCGCCACCGCCCCAAGAAACACAAGCCACCCGACCGGCGCGTAAACCGGCTGCGACCCGGCCACGAGCGCACCGAGCCCGGAGGGCCGGGCGGCGGGCACGCCGTGACGGCAGCACCACGAGAAAGCCGCCCGTCCCGCCGCGAAGGCCACCACCACGGCTCCCCAGTGGACAGAGCCAAGAGAAACCGCCTGCAGCCCAAGCACAACGATCAGGGCGACGACAGCAAAAGCGCCAACGCCGCCCTCCTTCATCACAGCCAACGCGCGCTCAGGCGGCCCGTAACACCCCAGGCCGTCAGCCGTGTCCGCCAGGCCATCGAGGTGCATACCCCGAGTCGCCAGAGCCACGAGCCCGACGCACAGAAACCCGCCGAGCAGTCCCGGCACCCCCTGCAACACGGCCGCCACAAGCAGCCCGAGGACCGCGCCGACCACGGGTGCCACCGCGATCGCGCGGCGGCCTGCCCGGGCGTCGACGTGGTCCACGCGGATGGGCAGGACCGTGAGCCAGGAAAAGGCGAGCAGCACTAGTCCGCGGGTCCGGAGATGTTGGCGTCCTGGAACGTCGCCATCTCCGCCAGGATCCGGGTCGCCATCGCGACCAGTGGGAACGCCGCCAGCGCGCCGGAGCCTTCGCCGAGGCGCATGTCCATCTCCAGCAACGGTTCCAGGCCCAGCTGCTCGAGTGCCAGTTTGTGCGAGGGCTCGGTGGACTGGTGCCCGGCCACCCACCACAGCCGCGCACCGGGCGCCAACTCTTCAGCCACCAGCGCTGCCGCGGTCGACACCACGCCGTCGAGGATGACCGGGGTCTTGCGGACCGATGCCTGGGCGAGGAACCCTGCCATCGCGGCGATGTCGGCGCCTGCCGTCGTCTTCAGCAACGCCATCGGTTCCGCGCTGACCTGGCGGGCGCGGCGCAGGGCGTCACGAATCGCGGCGGTCTTGCGCATCCACGTCTGGTCGTCGATCCCGGTGCCACGGCCGACCACGGCGACCGGTTCGGCACCCGTCAGCGCGGCCACGAGCACCGCGGCCGGGGTCGTGTTGCCGATCCCCATGTCCCCGGCGATCAGCAGGTCCGCGCCGCCGTCGACTTCCTGGTCGGCGATGGTCTTGCCCGCTTCGACCGCCGCCTTGACCTCGTCCTCGGTCAACGCGTCCTCGTGGTCGATCGAGCCCGAGCTTTTGCGCACCTTGAACTCGGCGACGGACTCGGCCACGTCCGAGGCCACCGACATGTCGACCACGCGAACCGTCGCACCGGCCGTCGTGGCGAGGACGTTCACCGCCGCGCCGCCGTTGAGGAAGTTCGCCACCATCTGCCCGGTGACCTCGGTGGGATACGCCGAGACACCCTTGGCCGCGATGCCGTGGTCACCCGCGAACACGATCACGCGCGGCCGGGTGAACGGCTTCGGCGGGCAGACGCCCTGGCACGACGCCACCCACACCCCGAGCTGTTCGAGCTTGCCCAGCGCGCCAGCCGGCTTGGTCAGCCGATCCTGCCTGGCCAGCGCATCGCGCTTAGCCGATTCGTCGGGTGGGGAAACGTACGGGAACACCCCAAACCTCCGTTAACGCAACCGCATCGGAATACCGGCCACGAGCAGGAGGACCTCGTCACAGCGTTGCGCCAATGCGGTGTTGAGGGCACCGAGCTCGTCGCGGAAGAGCCTGCCAGAGCGCGTGTGCGGGACGACGCCCAGGCCGACCTCCGCCGACACGAGCACCACCCGTGCCTCGGTCGCCGCGACCGCCTCGACCAACATCGCGCCTTCCCGGCGGACTAAATCCAGGCCCGCGCCCTCCCACGCACCCGCCGCGTCCATCACGCCGGTGAGCCACGTGGCGATGTCGTCGACCAGCGTCCAGCCCTTCGCGGCCCGCACCACGTCGGCGAGCTCACGGGATGCCTCGACCGTGCGCCACGTATGCGGACGGCGCGCGATGTGCGCGTCGATCCTCGCCGTCCACTCCGGATCGTTCGGGTCCCGGCGGCCGGTGGCCACGTACAGGACCTCTTCGTCAGCCGGCAGCAGGCCTTCCGCGTGCGCCGACTTGCCGGATCGTGCCCCGCCCAAAACCAGTGTCCTGCGCGTCACATGTCCCTCACGTCGCCGGGTGACATAGCCTCGGGCCAAAGTTACCGCTTGAGCGGGAGTCGATGTGGACTATCGATGGCGCTGTCAGGACGAGCGCGGCCGAGACATCCCCGGCGACGAGACGCTGTTCGCCGGACAGACCGAGGCCGAGGACTGGCTCAGGGACTCATGGCAGGACCTGCTGGCCGCCGGAGTCGATCGGGTGACACTGCTGCACGGCGAGGCCGAGGTCTACGGCCCGATGAGCCTGCACGCGCCCTAGTCGCGACCAGTGCAAGCTCCAGGGGGCTTGCGGCAGGTCGAGGATGAACAGGTCGCGGAAGGCACGCCCTAACCACGAAAAGGCGCACCCAACCACAACACCAAGACACGCCCAACCCAAGCGGAAGCGCGCCCAAGCCACGAAAAGAGGCGCGCCAAAAGCAGTAGTCGGCGCGATTTTGTGTGGAGTAGCGCCGCAAATAAGCTTGTCGGCGGGGCAGGGCCGCAGGTCCTGCCCGCTTTCCCTGCCTTTTGCGGCGCAGAGGCTCCACACCAAATCGCGCCGACCAGTCACAGGAGCGCTCCGAAGGTGACCACAGAGCGCGCCGAAGTAACCACAGCGGCGCCGGAAACCTTCCTACGCCAACCGGTGCAGCCAGTTGTGAGGATCCGGAGCCGCACCGCGCTGCAGGTCATTGAGGGCCTGCCGCAGCTTCATGGTCACCTCACCAGGCTGCCCCCCGCCGATGGTGAACTCACCCGCAGTGCTCTTCACCGAACCCACCGGAGTGATCACCGCGGCCGTCCCGCAGCCGAAGACCTCGGTCAGCTCACCGGACTCGGCCTTCTTCTCCCACTCCTCTGTGGACACGCGGCGTTCTTCCACTGTGTACCCGTGGTCACGGGCCAGTGTCAGCAGGCTGTCGCGGGTGATGCCGGGCAGCAGCGAACCGGACAGCTCCGGCGTCACCAGCCGGTTGCCGAACACGAAGAACAGGTTCATCGCGCCGACTTCCTCGACCCACCGGCGTTCTACGGCGTCCAGCCAGACCACCTGGTCGCAGCCCTGCTCGACGGCCTGGGCCTGCGCGACGAAGGAGGCCGCGTAGTTGCCCGCGCACTTGGCCGCGCCGGTGCCACCGGGCGCCGCGCGCACGTAGTCCGTGCAGAGCCACACCTTCACCGGCTTCACGCCGGTGGCGAAGTACGGGCCCGCAGGTGAGGCGATCAGCGCGTACAGGTAGTGGTTCGCAGGCCGGTTCACGCCCAAAGTGGACTCGTCGGAGATCATGAACGGCCGCAGGTAAAGGGAAGCCTCGGCGCGGTCGGGCACCCATCGGCCGTCCACCGCCAGCAACTGGTGCAGCGACTCGATGAACAGTGCCGTCGGCAGCTCCGGCATGGCCATCCGGCGCGCGGAGTTCTGGAACCGTTCGGCGTTCGCCTCGGGGCGGAACGCCACGATCGAGCCGTCCTGGTGGCGGTAGGCCTTGAGGCCCTCGAAGATCGCCTGGCCGTAGTGCAGCACGGTGGCGGCCGGGTCGAGCGTGAGCGGGTGGTACGGCTCGAGTTCGGCGGAATGCCAGCCCTGGTCGTTGCTCCAGCGAATGGTCACCATGTGGTCGGTGAAGTGCTGTCCGAAGCCAGGATTGGCCAGTACCTCCGCGAGCCGCTCCGGGGTCGCCGGGTTCGGGCTGGAGGTCTGGGTGAACGACAGCGTGGACGTCATGGGAGTACGTTAATCGTCGTTAGCGTCGAAGAAAATCCGTATCCCGAGGATCGGACGTCCTACTTTCGGGTACACCCCGCCGCGCGCACTACGATGGCGCTGTGGCGAACACACAACAGAACGCCGTGAGCGCTGGTACCGGCTCGGATTTCCGGGTCGCCACCGTCGGCGCGATCATGCCGTTCGGGCTGGGCATGCTGGTGCTGGTCGGCTACGCGTGGATCGGCGTCTTCGGCATCATCCTCGGCCTGCTCGGCGCGGTGTGGTGGGCGGTGTGGTGGCGCCGCAAGCACAACAAGAAGTTCTTCCCGCGTGACGTCGAGGGCGGCCCGTTCGTGCTCACCCTCGTACTCACCGTCATCTTGCTGATCGCGGCGCTCGCCAGCATCTAGCTCTTTACATTCGTCTGCACGAACGGCGCCTTCACGACCTCGCAGCGCAGTTTGCGGCCACGCACGTCCAGCGTGACCTCCGCACCGACGTCGATGCCCGCTGACGTGTCGATGAGCGCCAGCGCGATCCCGGTCTTCAGCGTCGGGGAGAACGTGCCGGACGTGGTCACGCCGATCTGCTTGCCGTCGGCGTCCAGCACGGGCATCTCCGGACGCGGGACGCCACGGTCGAGCGCACGCAGGCAGCGCAGCCGCCGCGCGGGTTCCTTGCGCTCGGCGATCAGCGCCTCGCGGCCCCAGAACTCGTCCTTCTTCCAGCCGACCGCCCACGTCGACCCGGCCTGGACCGGGCTGATCTCCAGGGACAGCTCGTGGCCGTGCAGCGGGTAGCCCATCTCGGTGCGCAGCGTGTCCCGGGCGCCCAGCCCGCACGGCACGCCGCCCGCCTCGCGCAGCGCCTCCCATACGACCGGCGCGTCGCCCCACGCGGGGATGAGCTCGTAGCCGTGCTCACCGGTGTAGCCCGTACGGCACACACGCACCTTGAGGCCACGCCATTCGGCGTCGCGGTACGCCATGTACTCGAGTTCAGTCGGCAGGCCGAGGCCGTCGAGCAGCTCCGCCGAACGCGGGCCCTGCACGGCCAGCACGGCGTGCTGGCGGTGCTCGTCGGTGACTGAGATGCCCTCCGGCGCCGCCTCGATCAGCCTGCGCGCCACCTCGGCGGTGTTGGCCGCGTTCGGCACCAGGAAGACGTCCTGCGGGCCGACCAGGTAGACGATGATGTCGTCGACCGTGCCGCCGGTCTCGGTGCAGCACAGCGTGTACTGGGCCTTGCCCGGTGCGATCCGGTTGAGGTCGTTGGTCAGGCACCGGTTGACGAAGTCGGCCGCGCCCGGCCCGGTCACCCGGACCTTGCCCAGGTGGGACACGTCGAAGATGCCGACGTTCTCGCGGACCGCCGTGTGCTCGGCGACCACGCCCGTCTTGTACTGGATCGGCATCTCCCAGCCCCCGAACGGGGCGAAGGTGGCGTCAAGGCTCGCGTGCAGGTCGTGCAAGGGCCCTCGTAGCAGCTGCTCAGTCACGTCAGCGAACTTACAAGACGGGCTTGGCGACCATGTCGAGGACAATCAGCAGCATCACCGCGGCCTGCGCGATGGCCACCCGGCGGACGGTCTTGATCTTCGCCTGGACGTCGGGCGCGCCGGCGCCGTGCTGCTCGGCGGCCTCGAGGATCTTGCGCGACTGCGGCGTCAGGTAGCCGATACCCATGATCAACAGGATGATGAAGCCGAGGATGCCCAGGAGGATCCACAGGTCGCCGAAGGAGAAGCCGACCACGACGACCAGCGCGATGCCGAACAGCAGCGCCAGGATCGCGGAGACGGCCTGCAGCCGGTTGCCCAGCCAGTCCGAATCGTGGATGAACTGCACCGTGCGTTCCGGGCCTTCGCGTAAGGCACGGGACCCGATGGCCAGCATGCCGATATGGCTGCCGATCCAGATCGCGGCGAAGGAGATGTGGCCGAGAAGCAGGACCTCACGCATGATCGATCTCCCCTCGGGCTGGCTGGCTACTTTCTGGCGTACCTCGAGCTGATGGCGCCGGCGACGCAGCCGACGATCATCACGAGCACCACGACGACCAGGTATTTCACCGACATGTTCATCCCGATGAGCACCGAGAAGCCCAGTCCGAAACACGCCGCGCGACGCGGCCATGTGCGGTCCGCGGGCATGAGCAGACGGGCGGCCGCGTTGGTGAACGCGTAGTAGAACAACAGCAGGCACGCGGCCACGCCGATCGCCTGCGGCGGGTTGAGCAACGCCGCGGCGACGGCCACAGCCGCGCCACTGAGCACAGCGGCAGGCGCGGAGACGCCACGCGACCCCACGATCGCCAACGCGGGCGGGACGTCGGAGAACTCGGCCATCGCGCTGAGCGTGCGCCTGATCGAACCGATCGCCATCAGCAGCCCGAACAGTGTGGCGATCCCGGCGACTCCGGCCATGAACGGCTGCAACGACTGGGCGTCGGCGGCGGCGAGTGCGTCCATCAGGGGCGCGGGCGACAGCGCCAGCCTGGGGCCGCCGAGTTGGTGCAGTGCGGCACCGGCGACGGCGACGGTGGTCACCAGCGTGCCGACCATGATCACCGGGATGGCGACGTGCAGCTGGCGGACCGTGTACTCCTGCTCGGAGGAGGACGTGACCTGCTCGAACCCGAGAAAACCGAAGAACATCAGACCTGCGGCGGCCAGCAGCCCGCTCGGATCGTCCGTGCCGTTGATACCGCCTTCGACGTCCGCGGGCAGCGGTAACGCCTCCGGCGGCGCGATCGCGAACGCCACAGCGACGAACAACGCGAGCCCAAGGAGTGTGATCACGAGCACGGCCGTCGTCACGCCGCGAGAAGGCCTGACGCCGAGCGCGTCGGCCGCCGCCGCGATCAGGCTCACCACGATCGCAGCGGTCACCGGGTACTGCGGCACCACGTACACACCGAACGTGCCCGCGATCGCGGCACCCGCGACGATCCGGCCGACCAACGCGGTGCTGCCAGCCATCCGGCCAGGCAGAACACCCAGCTGGTGGCGGCTGTAGAGGTATCCACCGCCGATCCCGACGAACCGGCGCGACTGGTCCGATGTGGAGAACGCGCCGCACAACGCGGCCAGGAAGGCGATCACGACACTGAGCAGCAGCCAGGTCCCGGCCTCGGCCGCCGCGGGCGAGATGGCGACCAGCAGCCCGGCCCCCAGCATCGCGGACAGCCCAGGCACCACTCCGGCGGTCACCTTCAGCCGGTCGGGGACGGCAGGTTGCACCCGGACACAGTGTCAGACCGGCCCGGTGCACAGGAACAGCTCGGCACTTGGTTCACTCGTTTTCTCCATACCGATGCTCGACTCTGGCAGCAAGTCGTGGGTCACCCTGACGGGTCACGTGCCAGGGTGGGGTCGTTAGCATCCCTTACTATCAGCCGTCCCGACGAGGAGTAGCCAGTGACCGCCCCCAAACTCGCCCTGTCCGACAACGCAGTCACCGACATCACGGCCGACGTCGTGGTGATCGGGACAGTGCAGCAGGACGGCGGAGGCTTCACCCTCGCTCCGGGTGGTGAGGCCGTCGACGCCGTCTTCGACGGATCGCTCGTCGCAGTGCTGACCAGCCTCGGTGCCACCGGCAAGGCCGAGGAGACGGTGAAGGTCCCGACGCTCGGCAAGCTCAAGGCGGGCGTGGTGCTCGCGGTCGGCCTCGGCAAGGCCGACCCCACGCCTGAGCAGGTCCGCCGCGCGGCCGGTGCCTCGGCCCGCGCGTTGACCGGTGTCAAGCGCGCACACAGCTTCCTGTCTCTTGTGGACCTGCAGGCCGCGGTCGAAGGCACTGTGCTCGGCGGGTACACCTTCACCGAGTACAAATCGGACGCGGGCGACGGCCCGGTCGGCCGCGTGGACTTCTCCGCGGCGAGCAACAAGGACAACAAGGCCACGCTGAAGGCGGCCACCGCGATCGCCGAGGCCGTGGCGACCGCTCGTGACCTGATCAACACCCCACCCAACGACCTGTACCCGGCGTCGTTCGCCGAGCGCGCGGCGAAGCTGGGTGAGGCCGCCGGGCTGACCGTCGAGGTGCTCGACGAGAAGGCGCTGCGCAAGGGCGGCTACGGCGGCATCCTCGGCGTCGGCAGTGGCTCGTCCCGGCTGCCCCGGCTGGTTCGCCTGGCCTACAAGGGCCCCAAGGCGTCGAAGAAGGTCGCGCTGGTCGGCAAGGGCATCACGTTCGACACCGGCGGCATCTCGATCAAGCCTGCGGCGAACATGGACGAGATGACCTCCGACATGTCCGGTGCGGCGGCCGTGGTCGCGGCGGTCGTGCTCGCGGCGAAGCTGAAGTTCCCGCTCGAAGTGATCGCGACCGTGCCGATCGCCGAGAACATGCCGTCCGGCACCTCGTACCGCCCGGGTGACGTGCTGACGATGTACGGCGGCAAGACCGTCGAGGTGCTCAACACCGACGCCGAAGGCAGGCTGATCCTGGCCGACGCGATCGTGCGTGCTGGCGAGGACAACCCGGACTACCTGATCGAGACCGCGACCCTGACCGGCGCCCAGGTGGTCGCGCTGGGCAAGCGCACCGCGGGCGTGATGGGCTCGGACGACTTCCGCGACCGCGTGGCCGGCATCGGCCAGGCCGTCGGCGAGAACGCGTGGGCCATGCCGCTGCCGGACGAGCTCCGGTCCGATTTGGACTCCCGAGTCGCCGACCTGGCGAACGTCACCGGCCACCGCTGGGGCGGAATGCTTGCCGCGGGCCAGTTCCTGAAGGAGTTCGTGCCCGACGGCCTGGAGTGGGCGCACATCGACGTGGCAGGCCCGGCGTACAACAGCGGCGGCCCGTTCGGCTACACCACCCGCGGCGGCACAGGCGTTCCGGTCAGGACGATCGCGGCAACGCTGGCGGACATCGCCGAGAACGGCTGACATACCAAGCGAAAAGGCCCCCTTGCGCGCAAGGGGGCCTTTTCGTCAGCAGCAGCTACTTGAGCCTGGGCCGCAGCCGCCTCGGCTGGCGATCATCGGACAGGCGTAGCCGTAGTCCGGGTGCGGCACGAGCGGCAGGCGCTGCTTGTCGCCCGGCCCGACCTTGACCTTCACCGGGCCGCCCGTGACCAGCTGGACGTTGGTCCCGTTTTCCTGCGCCTCGTAAGCACCCTTGGTCAGCGACACGATCTCGACGCCGCGCACGATGTCGGCGACGAAGACGTTCCCCTTGTGCCAGTAGGGCGCCCATGAGGTCGCCGCGTCCGGCCGCCAGTACCCGATCTGGATCGGCTTGGCGGGGTTGGAGATGTCGATGAACCGGGTTCCCTGCTCGTACCAGGAGTAGGCGACGATCCGGTTCTGCACGTCGAAGTAGTGCGCGGAACACGTGACGTCACCGGGCAAGGTGCCTTCCTTGTCGTCCGGGCTCCACACGCCGACGGTCTTCATCTCCTTCGGCGTACTCCCCCAGCCTTCGCCGTTTTCCGTGCCCCGCAAGGAAGAAATGACGAACCGGCCCTGGTCCTTGCACGTCGACGACCCGAACGCTTCCTCGGTGTGCAGCAGCAGGCTGCCCGCCGGGTTCTCACGAGTCGGGCGCGGACCGTCGAACAACGTCCGGCCGACCGGGCGGAACGAGTTGTGCGTGAACCGGGTCGGCATGTCGATCTGCGGCACGTTGCCGCCCGCGTACGGAACCGGGTCCGCCGCCGTGGCTTTGCGGAACATGCCCGTCAACGGATCGCGGTGCCAACCGTCAGTCCAGTAGCCGCGCGTGCCGTCATCGCCTGCGACCCAAGCGATTCCCATCGCGTCGACCTGGACGTCATGCGTGATCTTGCCCGCGCCGCGGACGTCCACCGAGACCGGCAACTCCTTGGGGTTGCGGGGATCGCGGATGTCCGTGACGTAGATCCGGCCGGTGTTCTCCGCCGACCTGTCCCGCCCTGCCGTCCAGAGGTACTGGCAGTCGTTGACGCACGTCGAAGTGTGGCCGGTGTTCTGCCGGTGGAACGCCAGGATCTTCAGGTCCGCCGGGTTCACCGCGGACACGATGTAGTTGCCCGTGGGCCGGTCGCCGGGCAACGCGCGACCGAACGAGTTCACCTCGCGGGCAAGGAAAGCGAGCTTGCGCTTCGGGTCGACGTTGATGTCCTCGTTCTCCCAGAAGCGTTGCGACGGATCGTCGCCCGGCAACGCCATCTCCTGCTTGGTCAGGTGGTCGAGGAGCTTCGGGTTGTCGACGTCGGTCACGTCGAAGGTCTGCAAGCCGGACTCGCTGCTGACGAACGCGACATCCTGGCGGCCGTACTGGGCGAACGCGATCGAGATCGCCCGCTCGGTACCGGGAAGCGTGGTGCGCAGCCGTACGTTCTTGGCCGCCGGCGCGAGGCGTACTTCCTCAGCCCCCTGCTGCGGAGTGGCCACAGGCGCAGCTGACGCGTCCTGCACAGTCAGGGCCGTCAACAGGCCCGCAGTCAACGCTGTGAGTACTTTCATGCACCGAGCGTGGCAAAGGCCAGACCAGCCCAGCTACGTCCGAACGTCGTGACCGGACAGCCGAACGGCCCCGCACCGGGAGTGCGGGGCCGTTCGGGGAGTGCCTTACAGACCGAGCTCGGCCTCGAAGTTGCCTTCCTGCAGGCGGCGCTTGATGGTCGTCAGGAAACGACCGGCGTCCGCACCGTCGACCAGGCGGTGGTCGTAGGTCAGCGACAGGTAGACCATCGAGCGGATGGCGATCGAGTCGGCGCCGTTCTCGTCGGTGATCACCACCGGGCGCTTGACGACCGCGCCGACACCCAGGATGCCCACCTGCGGCTGCAGGATGATCGGGGTGTCCGACAGCGCGCCCGCGGTGCCCAGGTTGGTCAGCGAGAACGTGCCGCCCGCCAGCTCCTCGGGCTTGATCTTGTTCGACCGGGCACGGGCGGCCAGGTCGGCGATCTTGTGCGCGAGGCCGGTCAGGTTGAGGTCACCGGCGTTGTGGATGACCGCGTTCAGCAGGCCCTTCTCGGTGTCGATCGCGATGCCCAGGTGCTCGGCACCGTGGTAGGTGACCTCCTTGGCCTCCTCGTTGATCGACGCGTTGAGCTTCGGGTGCTGCTTGAGCGCCTCGACCGTGGCCTTGGCGAAGAACGGCAGGAACGTCAGCTTGACGCCCTCGCGGGCCAGGAACGAGTCCTTGGCCTGGCCGCGCAGCCGGGCGATCTTGGTGACGTCCACCTCGAACAGCTGCGTGAGCTGCGCCGAGACCGCCAGCGACTCGCGGGTGCGCTGCGCGACGATCTGCCGCAGCCGCGACAGCTTCTCGGTCTTGCCACGCAGTGCCGACACCTCGGCCGCCGCGGGCGCAGCCGGGGCCGCCGGTGCGGATGCAGCCGCCGCCGGGGCAGGCTCGGGCTTCTTCGCGGCCTCGACCGCGGCGAGCACGTCCTGCTTGCGGATCCGGCCACCGACACCGGTACCGGTCACTGTGGACAGGTCGATGCCGTTCTCCGACGCCAGCTTGCGCACCAACGGCGTCACGTACGGGGCGTCGTTGCTGCCGTTGACCGCCGCGGGCTGCTGGGCGGGAGCGGGCTTGGGCTCTGGCTTCGGCTCTGGCTTGGGCGCCGGGGCCTGGGCGGCGGGCTCGGGCTTCGGTTCCGGCTTGGGCTCGGGCTTCGGCTCGGGCTTGGGTTCCGGCTTCGGCTCCGGTGCCTTCTGGTCGGGCGCCGCGTCGGCCGAACCGACGATCGCCAGCTGGGCGCCGACCTCGACGGTCTCGTCCTCGGCCGCGGTGATCTCCAGCAGCGTGCCCGCCACCGGGGACGGGATCTCGGTGTCCACCTTGTCGGTGGAGACCTCCAGCAGCGGCTCGTCGACCGCGACCGAGTCACCGACCTGCTTGAGCCACCGGGTCACGGTGCCCTCGGTGACGCTCTCGCCGAGCTCCGGCATGGTCACCGGCGTACCCGACGCCGAACCACCACCGGACGACGACGCGGACGCCTGCGGGGCAGGCTCCGGCTCCTCAGGCTGGGCCTCTTGTTGGGGCTCCGGCTGTGGGTCCGGTGCTTCCTGTTGCTGCGGCTCGGAGCTTTCGCTGTCGCTCGCGCCGCTGCCGTCACCGATCACCGCGAGTTCCGCGCCGATCTCGACGGTCTCATCCTCCTGGGCGACGATGCGCTCGAGCACACCGGCGGCGGGCGACGGGATCTCGGTGTCGACCTTGTCGGTGGAGACTTCCAGCAAGGGCTCGTCGACCTCGACGGTGTCGCCCACCTGCTTCAGCCACCGGGTGACCGTGCCTTCGGTGACACTCTCACCGAGGGCCGGCATCTGGACGGAGAAGGCCATGGTTTCGCTTACTCCTCGTGCGTTTGAGCTTGGCTGACCTCGAGCCCGTGCGTCAGCCGTGCACGTGCAGGGGCTTGCCGGCAAGGGCGAGGAAGGCCTCGCCAATGGCTTCGGTCTGCGTTGGGTGTGCGTGGATCAGCGGGGCGACGTCTTCGGGGTACGCCTCCCAGCCGTAGATCAGCTGCGCCTCACCGATGAGCTCCCCGACTCGCTCACCGACCAGGGTCATGCCGACCACGGGGCCGTCCGGTGCCTTGATCACCTTCACGCCCCCGGACGTCTTCAGGATCTTGCTCTTGCCGTTTCCGGCCAAGTCGTAGACCAGCGTCTGCACGTCGCCGTACTTCTCCTTGGCGGCGGCCTCGGTCAGGCCGACCGACGCCACCTCGGGCTTGCAGTACGTCACGCGCGGGATACCGGCTTCGTCGATCACCTTCGGGTTCTGCCCGGCGATCTGCTCGG
Organism: Kibdelosporangium aridum; assembly: GCF_900176515.1. Taxonomy (GTDB): domain Bacteria; phylum Actinomycetota; class Actinomycetes; order Mycobacteriales; family Pseudonocardiaceae; genus Kibdelosporangium; species Kibdelosporangium aridum. The sequence continues at coordinate 42,661 of NZ_FWXV01000009.1, read as the reverse complement.
CGACGAAGATGCCCTGCTGGAAGCCGCGGTGCGCGAGCTGCAAGCCAGGGACGATGTCGCCGACCGCGTACACGTTCGGCAGGTTCGTGCGCAGCCGCTCGTCGGTGAGCACGAAGCCGCGGTCCATCTTGACCCCGGCCTCCTCGTAGCCCATCGCGGCGGTGTTCGGGCCACGGCCGACGGCCACCAGCAGCAGGTCGGCCTCGAACTGCTCGCCGGACTCCAGCGACACGGTGACCGCGTCGTCGGTCTGGGTCGCGCCGGTGAACCGCACGCCGGTCTTGAACTTGATGCCGCGCTTGCGGAAGGCGCGCTCAAGCTGCTTGGACGCGTACTCGTCCTCCAGCGGGACCAGCCGGGGCAGGGCCTCGACGATGGTCACCTCGGCGCCGAACGAGCGCCACACGCTGGCGAACTCGACGCCGATCACGCCGCCACCGAGGACGACGACCCGCTCGGGCACGTAGTCCAGGTTCAGCGCCTGGTCGGACGAGATGATCCGGCCGCCGAGGTCGAGGCCGGGCAGCGTCTTGGCGTACGACCCGCTGGCCAGAACGACGTTCTTGCCGGTGTAGCGGGTGCCGTTGACGTCGACCGCGTTGGGCGCGACGAACGTGCCGGTGCCCTCGACCATCTGGACCTTGTTCAGCTTCGCCAGGCCCTGCAGGCCCTTGTACAGCTGGCTGACCACGCCGTCCTTGTACGAGTTCACGCCATTGATATCGATGCCTTCGAGCGAGCTCTTGACCCCGAACTGGTCACCTTCACGCACGTTGTCGGCGATCTCGGCGGCGTGCAGCAGCGCCTTCGTGGGGATGCACCCACGGTGCAGGCACGTCCCGCCGAGCTTGTCCTTCTCCACCACGATCACGGAAAGGCCGAGCTCAGCGGCGCGAAACGCGCAGGCATAACCGCCCGACCCGCCACCCAAGATCACCAGGTCAGCGGAGGTGTCACTCACAAGGTCTCCTCGACAGCTTCGTCTTTTTCGGACCAGCCGGGTAAGGCCCCTGGTCCGACCACACGCCATCTTGTCACTTCATACGGCAGGCTTGCGAACTGGCCAGGTGTGTTCAGCCACCGCACAGCTGTGTCTCAGGTCGTCGGAGCAGAATGTCCGGTATAGGGCAGCAAGGGAGGTCGTCCAGGTGGGGATATTCGACAAACTGCGCCGCAAGCCCAGGCCGGGCGTGACGCGGACCGCCACCTCGAAAGACACTGATCACCTGGCCGAATGGGCTCGGTCAAGGCGAGGTGTCGAAGCCTACGTCGAACCACGCACCAATGTGACACACACGACTGTGGTCCTCGTCGCCTTCGACGGCGAGTGGACCCGCAGGCGCATCGAGAACGACGAGGCGGCGTACCACCTCGGCAAGAAACTCGGCATCCCGGTCTACGACACGAACAAGGTCGGCTACCCACAGCGAATGCGCGAGTACACCCGCCGCAAGGCGGAGGAGGACAAGCGCCGCAACGCCTGACGGCGGGTTGTGGACAATCACGTTCGCGAATGGATCCGTTCGCGAATCCAGCTGTCCACAACCGCCCAGTAACCCTCTTGACCAGGCCTTATCCCGATAGACTGGCCAGGGGACGTCCCCGGGAGTGGCGCGGGGTGTCCTTTCTGGGGATGGGGTTTGTCTAGGTCGGGCGTGGTGGTCAGGTCAGGACTTCAGGGCGAACGTAACTCCGGGCGCCTCGGCGCGCGGCAGCCAGTGGTCGGCAACCGGCAAGGTGCCCTCCAGCGCCTCAAGAACCAGGTCACGGGCCAAAGGCAGCACCTCCGCCACCGTGACGTCCCGGCCAAGCTCCCAGCTCAGTGACGTCACGCCCGCGTCCCTGATTCCACACGGCACGATCCGGTCGAAAGCCGACAGGTCGGCGTTGCAGTTGATCTCGAAGCCGTGCATGGTCACGCCGCGCTGCACGCGGATGCCGATGGCGGCGATCTTGCGTTCGGGGCCGCGGGAGTCGGCGGGCAGCCAGACGCCGCTGCGGCCTTCGACGCGGCCGGTCCGCAGGCCGAGCCTTGCGCACACGGCGATCAGTGCTTCTTCTATCCGGCGGACGTACTGGACCACGTCGATCGGGTTGGCCAGTTGCACGATCGGATAGCCGACCAGCTGGCCTGGGCCGTGCCAGGTGATCTTGCCGCCGCGGTCGACGTCGATCACCGGTGTGCCGTCGGTCGGCCGCTCGTCGGGCTGGGTGCGCTTGCCCGCCGTGTAGACCGAAGGGTGTTCGAGCAGCAGCAGGGTGTCGGGCCCGGTGCCGGAGGCACGGGCCTCGGCGAGCTCGCGCTGCAGATCCCACGCGGCGAGGTAGTCGATAGTGCCGATCTCACGCGTGTCCACGGGTTGCGTGGCGGCACGGCAGGATGTCTCGATCACCCTGAAACCTTACGCTCCCGCAGCGGGATCAAGTGCAACGCCGCCGCGACAAGCAGGCCAGTTCCCGTCACCCCCAGCGTGCCGCCGAGCACGTCCGTGACCCAGTGCACATCCAGCAACACACGGCAGGCCGCGGCAATCACGACGAGTGTCGCACCGAGAACGATCACGCGGCGCAGCAAACGTCGTGCGAGCCAGCCGCACAGCACTATCCCGGTGAACGCGACACTGGCGACGGATACGACGTGTCCGCTGGGATAGCTGAAGTCCACATAGTCCCGTGGGCGGTCCCGTTCGAACACTCCCTTGAACAACGACACCATTCGACACGCTGCCAACAGGACTATGGACCGCAACAGGACGTTCAGCACGTACGCGTCTCGCCGCAACCGCACGGCGAAGAACACCATCACGAAGAACATCGCGATCGGCAGTACGGGCCCCAGGATGTCGGTGATCACCCAGACCACGTCACCGCCGGATGTCTGCCAGAAGCCCCACATCGCGTCGGCGACGACCAGGTCGAGCGGCCACGCCGAGTCGCGTACCCAGATTCCGAGCAGGATGAACACAGCGACCAGCGCGATCCCCCAGGCGTAGGCCCGGGTCAACGCTTGGCCACCGACCCCAAGGCTTCGTCCACGGTGTTGTAGCGGAACGTGAAGCCGTTGTCCTGCAGGGCTTTCGGGATGACGTGCTGACTGGCCAACGCGCCTTCGTCAGCGAGTTCGCCCAATGCCAGGCGCAGTGCGAACTTCGGCGCGACGAACGGCGCCGGCCTGCCCAGCGCGCGGCTCAGGGCACGCGTGAACTCCGCGTTCGTCACCGGGTTCGGCCCGGTCATGTTCACGGGCCCGGCCAGCTTCTCGGTGTTGACGATGTGCAGCACCGCGTTGATGTGGTCCTCGTGGTGGATCCACGGCATGTACTGGCGTCCGTCACCGAGGCGCCCGCCGAGCATGAACGAGAACAGCAACCGCAGCGGCCCAAGCAATCCGCCTTCTTTGCTGAGCACAAGCCCGGTCCGCAGGATCGCCACGCGGGCGCCCGCGTCGGCGGCGGGTTGCGTCGCGGCTTCCCATTCCTTGCACATCTGGGAGAGGAACCCGGTGCCAGGCGGGGTCGTCTCGTCGACGACGCGGCCGCCTGTGTCGCCGTAGTAACCGACGGCGGAAGCGTTGACCAGCAAAGGAATTTCGCGTTCGGCGACGGCGGCCGCGAGCACTTCGGTCGGCTCGACACGGCTGTCGAGCAACAGCTGCTTACGGGCGTTGCTCAACCTGGTCAGCGTGATGGCCGCGCCGCACAGGTTGATAACGGCATCGGCGCCGTCCAACGCGCCGTCCTCGATCTTGCCGGCCGGCGGGTCCCACGACCGCTCATCCGGCGCTGACGACGCGCGGCGTACCAACCGCAGCACATCGTGCCCTTCGCGTCGCAGCGCCGAAACGAGCTCTGTCCCGATCATGCCGGACGACCCGGCGACGACGACGCGCATAGCCCCGATCCTAATGAGGATCGCCCAAACGCGCCGATCCGCCCACGCGTGTCCACCATTGGGGCACAGCGTGTCCACCATTGCGGCACCACGAAATCGCCAAGTTCATCGCCCGCGAGGGAATTTCGGTGTGCTGGAGTGGTGGACACACGGTGCTGGAATGGTGGACACGCGGCTAGAGCTGAGGGGCGACCTCAGCGGCGATCAGTTCCAGGTGGTCGAGGTCGTGCAAGTCCAGGACCTGCAGGTAGATCCGGCTGACGCCGGTCTGCTCACGCCATTGCCCCAGCCGGTCGACCACCTCGGCCGGGGTGCCCGCCAGTCCGTTGCTTTTCAACTCGCCGACGTCACGGCCGATCGCCGCGGCACGTCGGGCGACCTGTGCGTCGTCCCAGCCGACGCACACCGCCTGAGCGATGGAGCGGATCATCCCGGCGGGGTCACGGCCGATGGCGCGGCAGGCCGCGTCGACGCGCTCGAACTGTTCGCTGGCCACGGGAGCTTCCGCGAAGGCCACGTTGAACTCGTCGGCGAACCGGGCGGCCAGCGCGGGAGTGCGCTTGGCTCCCCTGCCGCCGATGATCACCGGTGGACGCGGGCGCTGCGCGGGCTTCGGCAGCGCGGGCGAGTCGGTGACCTGGTAATGCTTGCCCGTGTAGGAGAACTTCTCCTTCAACGGCGTCGTCCACAGCCCGGTGATCACTTCGAGCTGTTCGGTGTACATGTCGAAACGGTCGCCGAGTGCGGGATACGGGATGCCGTACGCGGTGTGCTCGGCCTCGAACCAGCCGCTGCCGATGCCGAATTCCACCCGCCCGCCGGACATCTGGTCGACTTGGGCGACGGTGATCGCGAGCGGCCCTGGCAGCCGGAAGGTCGCGGCGGTCATCAGGGTCCCGAGCCGGACCCGGCTGGTCTGCACGGCCAGCCCGGCCAGCGTGGTCCACGCGTCGGTGGGCCCGGGCAGCCCGTCGGCCGAACCCATTCTCAGGTAATGGTCGGACCGGAAGAACCCGTCGTAGCCGGCGTCCTCGGTTGCCCTGGCCACCTTGAGCAGGTCGCTGTAGGTGGCACCCTGCTGCGGTTCGGTAAAGATCCTGAATTCCACGGATCTAACGTAACTCAGCGGTCCCGCCTTATCCCTTCGATCATGTGGATCAAGGCGGTGAACACTTCGGCACTGGCCTTCTTCGGGTCGGACGCCTCGGCGATGATCTGCGCGCCCGCGGCGAGCGAAGCGAACATCATCCGCGCGGTCACCTCGATGGGGACATCACCGAGTTCACCTGCCTCGATGAGGCTTTCGAGCACGCTTCGCACGATGCCGAAGCTGTAGCGCTCCTCGCATTCGCGCCAGCGCTCGTAGCCCATCACCACTGGCGCCTCACGGATGACCAGCCGCTGGTAGGTGGGGTCAAGGCAGACCTTGATGTACTCCTGCACGCCGTCCAGCGCGCGTTCCCACGGCGAGCCGCCGCCGTCGATGGCCTTGGTCAGCTGCGCCATCGCGCGCGTCTCGACCTGGTGGAAAGCCGCTTCGAACAAGGCCTGCTTGCCGCTGAAGTGGTGGTACAGCGCGCCTTTGGTGACCCTGGCGCGTTTGACGATCGCGTCGAGCGACGTGGCCGCATACCCGTTCTTGGTGAACAGGTCGGATGCGGAGTCGACCAACGCTTGTTTGGTGGACTCCGAGTAGTCCGCGCGACGCGACCGCATCATTGCCATCCTCACAACTTTAGGACATACCGTCGGTACGTACTCGTGGTATGTTGGCCGTGTCGGAACATACCGACGGTATGCCGCAGACCAGCGGTATGACCCAACTCACGGCAGGGAGAGGGACGCCATGAGCTGGACGGATTACTACGAGCGTCGCGACGCCATTGACTCGGTACTGGTCCGCGCGGAAAAGGATCCCGCCGGTCCACTGCCCACGTCCCCCGCCTTCAGCGACCCAGCCGAGCTGCTGCTGGCCTTGCACTACCGGTGGACGCTGAAGCTCACCGGCAGGCTGGGGATGGTGCTGGCCGAGGCGGACCGTGATCCGTCGATCGACCTGGTCGACGCGATCTCCGACGCGTGGCGCAAGGCGGTCGCGGACAACGCGACCTTGCACGCGGTGCTTGAGGCGCACGCCGACCGCTACGAGGCGCTGTGGCCACAGCTGCAGGCCGAACAGCGAACGCTGGCGCTGGCCGCCGGACTGGCCGAGACGCACGAGCCGACCGAGGAGATCACCCGGGTCGGCGCGGCCTTCCAGACGTTGCTCCGAACGGCAGCACAAAAGCCCTCTCGTCGGCACAGCCCGGTGGAACAACTCCTTCGCAGGCTCGTGGCAAGCGCCTGAGGCGGCATATATTCGCCGAATGGCTAACTGGTCCGAGGCCGACATCCCCGATCAGACCGGGCGCACCGCGCTGATCACCGGTGCCAACTCCGGTTTGGGCCTGCGCAGTGCGAAAGTCCTCGCCGGGATGGGGGCACGCGTGCTGGTCGCGGCCCGTGACACCGAACGCGGCAACAGGGCGGTCGCCGAGATCGGCCGCAACGCCGAACTGGTCGAGCTGGATCTGGCCGACCTGTCCTCGGTCCGCAAAGCCGCGGCGCAGGTTCGCGAACGGACTGGCGACAAGCTGGACATCCTGATGAACAACGCGGGCGTGATGGGCACGCCGTTCACCAGGACCACGGACGGCTTCGAGCTGCAGTTCGGCGTGAACCACCTGGGGCACGCGGCATTGACATGGCTGCTGCTGCCCGCGATCAAGGACGGCCGGGTGGTCACGGTCGGCAGTCAGGCCGCCCGCGGTTGGGGACTCGACCTGGACGACCCGAACTTCGAACGCCGCCGGTACTCGATCTCGACGAGCTACAGCCAGTCCAAGCTGGCCAACCTGATCTTCATGGTCGAGCTGGGCAGGCGCGCGCAAGCCGCAGGGCTCAACCTGGTCAGCACCGGCGCACATCCGGGCATGGCGGCGACCGAGCTGGTCGGCAACTCGATGAAGCTGCGTGCCACCAACAACGTCGTCGGCTCGGTCCTGAAGTGGGGCATGGCCCAGTTCTGCCAGTCGGTCGAGGTCGGCGCCCTGCCGCAACTGCGCGCCGCGACCGAGCCAGGTGTGCGCAGCGGGGACTACTTCGGTCCTAAGTGGGTGATGGAACTCTGGGGCTCACCCAAGAAGGTGCGGCCCAGAGCCGCCGCCTTCTCCGAGGAGCTGGGGCGGCGGCTCTGGGACGTGACAGCCGAACTGACCGGCGTCACACCGGATTTCTAGTGGCACTCCAGTAGACGGCGTTGGCCACCTGGGCGTACATGCCCTTGGGGTGCGCACGGAACAACGGCTCCGTACCGAACATCACGACCTTGGCGCCGCGCTCGTCGGTGCCCGAAACCACGACGGCCTGACCGCTCGCGGCCTGCGGTCCACCGGTGCCGTCCTCGTTGGGACGCCAATGCCCGGCTGCGAGCGGGTTGCCGGTCGCATAACGCTGCTCGACCGTCACTCCCGTGCCGAGGTCCGTGAACCACTGCGGTGAGTACACAAAGGACTGTGCCAGTGCGTCGGCGCCGATCGGGCCGGTGCCGTTGATGACGTTGACGATCCCGTTCGCGTCGCCGCGCCCGGCCACCGCGGTCACGTCCAGCAACTTCGCGTCGGCATTGAACTTCGACCCGGTCGCGCCACGTGTGACCACGCCGCCGCGTGCTGCGAAGGCGTCGACGGCTGCCTTGGCCGACGCGTTGAGCAGGTCGTAACGCAGGCCGGACGAGACCATCAGAACGTCCACCCTGGACAGATCGAAGCCCGCGTTCAACGCGTCCGTGGACACCGGCCGTACCTCGAAGCCCATGTCCCGCAACGCGAACAGCTCATCCGGGCCGACTGCCGCCGCAATGGTCGGCCGCCTCATCACCACCCCGGTATCCCCGGCAGGCGCCAGGCTGAACCGCACGCCGTACCGGTCGGCCACCTGCAGAGCCGCGACCCGCGCCGAAGCCGGGACGATCACCGAACCGTTGGCCCTGCGCTTGAGTTCGATGCCACGGCCGAGCAGATCGTTCACGGCCGCCGCGTCCTTGCCGTCCCGCACAGTGATCGCCAAGTCCTGCCCAGGGCCAGCGTCCACGCCGCCGGTCGGCGAGGCCGCGACCACAGGCTTGCTCGACACCCGCAGGTCACCGCCCTGGACGATGTCCACAGAAGCACCCCACAGCAAGCGGTGGCTCCACCCGGAGATGTCGTACATCACCTCGGCACTCGCCGACACATCGCGCCCCTGCTCCAGCATCACGTTGGCCAGCGCACGCTTCGGCTGGTGCATGTCCACAATGTACGAACCAGCCGGGTAGGTCCGGCCCGCCAGTGAGAACGGCCGGTCAGCCTGACGCACCCGGACATCGTGCGCGACAAGCAGGTCGACCAGGCGAGCCGCCGCCGCACCGGACCGCTGGGTCGCTCCGGCCGGGATCACGTACGCACGCGGGAACTTCGTGGTGAACCGGTCCTCGGGACCGAACCCGGGCACGAACCCGTCCGGGATGAACCGCTGCGCCTCACCCGCGGCGCCGCGCCGGAACATCTCGATCTGGTTGGCGATCAACGCGGACCGGTTGTCGTGCACGTAATCGAGGCTCGCCTTCATGCTCGCCTCGGACACGTCGGTGTTGATCGCCGAGCGGCGGCGCAGCTCGGTCTCCGGCAGGTTGTAGTCGCCCCGGTTGACCCGCATCGGGATCTCGATCGTGTACGAGATCGCGCCGTGGAACATCGAGTACTGGGCGGTGTAGATCGGTGCCCAGCCGTCCCATTCGCCGGATGGGTAGTCCCGGAACGGGATCTGCGTGTCCTGCGCCTCCGGGTAGCCGAGCGCCTTGACGGCCTTCTCGATGTTCAACCCGTTGGCGTAGCCGTGCTTGATGTACAGGTCGAAGTCGTAGTTCTGGCCGTGCGGCGGACCCGTCGGCTCGATCAGCGTGCCGGGGACGTAACCGTGCTCGTCGAGCATCATCACCGGCTGGACCGTCTTGACGATGTCACGCATCACGATGCCCTCGGGCTGCGACGACGTCACGAAGTCACGGTTGAGGTCGAACCCGTTGGCGTTGGCCCGGGTGCCGAGGTTACGGCCGTCCGGGTTCGCCGTGACGTTGAAGTAGACCCTGTTGCGGGACAACAGGTCCAGCGCCTTGCGGTCCCTGGTGGTGGCGAGGTACTCGATCTGCCGCAGCGCGGCGTCGGTGCCTTCCCACTCGTCGCCGTGGATGTTGTTGTTGATCCAGATCGGCGTCTTGTACTCCCGCGCGAGCTGGCGGTCGCGAGCCGCGGCGGCCGGATCGTTCTCGATCTTGTCGCGCCAGCGCTCCTGCTGGCGCGTCTCCGACGGCCGCTCCGGCGCGGTCAGCGTGACCAGGTAGAGGTCGCGGCCGAGGCCGGACTGGCCGACGACCTCGACCGAGATCCGGTTGCTGCGGCCCTGCAGCTCGTTGAGCTTCGGCGCGATCGCGTGATACGGCGCCAGCCCCAGCTTGATGGCCTTGTCAGCGGGGTCCTCGGGGTAGACCCGCAGCTGTGTGGTGCGTGGATAGCCTTCCCGCGAGCCGAGTTTGTTCTCGCCCGACGCGGACCGCGCGGCGATTCCGATCGACGGCGGATCGACCGCCGCGACCTCGTTGCGCTCCGGGCCGTTGCCCGGCTCCTCCCCTTTCGGGGACCGCGACGGCGCGCCAGCCGCGGCCGGAGCCAGGGTGATGACCGTGAGCAGGGATAGCGCCGATGCGGCGAGCACTCTGCCAACCGGACGTAAATGCACGAAAAAGCACCTCCCAGTGAACTGCGGCAAGTCAGTCAACTGGGAGGTGCGGCTGTCAACCCTTCCTCAGAAGGGGAATTGCCTCTGCCAGAGCTTGCGCGCGACCTCGGCCCGCGCGTCCGTCGCCGACAGTGATCGCGCCGGAGGTCCGCAATGGACGTCCTTGGCCGGGAGCGTGCCGTTCACCAGGAACTCTGTCCCTATCTCGTTGACGCAAGCGTTGTCGGTCGTCAGGTACGTACCGTGGCCGCCTTGATCGGCCGTCACCAGCTTGGCGCGGTCGCCCAATGCTGTCCGCATGTTCCGTGCGCCCACCAAAGGAGTAGCGGGGTCACGCAGGTTCTGGGTGAGCAGCACGTTGCGCGGGCCACGGTCAGTGATCCGGACCGCCGGTTCGATCGGCTTTGACGGCCAGAACGTGCACGGCCACACGTTCGACGGCATCCCGTTGGTGAGCGGGTACTTCTTCCGGTCGGCCAGCACCTGCCACTGGTAAAGCCCGGTGTGCCGAGGCCAGGAAGCGTCACCGCACGCGATGCCCCACAGCGTCGCCGCGAAGCCCTGCGTGATCGGGAAGTTGACGATCGGCCCCGCCTCGCCGCGTTTGACCGCCTGCCAGAGTTCCGCGATCGTCGGGAATACCTGGTCGGCGTACAGCCCTCCTCGGGTGACACCGCGCAGGACATTGCCGGTGATGCCCTCGATGGGCTGCGCGTCCAGCTTGGCCGTCAACTCGAAGTACGTGGCCCGGACCGCCCGCGGTGTGGCGCCGAGGCCGTACGTGGAGTCACGCTCGGCCGCCCACTTCGCGAAGTCCTCGAAGCGTTCCTCGACCGCCGCGCCCCAGTTCTGCCAGACGCCACGCCAGATGCCCCGCGGGTCGACCACGCTGTCCAGCACGATCCGATCGGACTGCTGCGGGAACAACGTCGTGTACACGGCACCAAGGTATGAGCCGTACGACCCGCCGAAGTACGAGATCTTCTTCTCGCCCAACGCGGCCCGGATCTGGTCCATGTCCCGCGCGGTGTTGGCTGTGGTGACGTACGGCAGCCGGTCGCCGGAATGCTCGAAACACTGCTTGGCGACCTGACGCGCGTACGCGACCGACTCGGAGATGTCACCATTGGCCGCCGGGTAGGGAATGACCTTGGAACCGTCCAACTGTTCGGGTGTCAGAGCGCACGTGTTCGGCGTGCTGCGGCCGGTGCCCCTCGGGTCGAACCCGATCAGGTCGTACGCGTCCTTCAGGCGCTGCGGCGCCACCTGGTCGACCAGCAGCGGCATGTCCAGCCCAGGACCGCCAGGGCCGCCGGGGTTGAGCAGCAGGATCCCGCGCCGCGTAGCCGGGTCGGCGGCCTTCTTGCGGGACACCGCGATGTCGATCTTCGTGCCGTTGGGCTTGCGGTAGTCCAGCGGCACGCTGACCGTCGTGCATTCGAGTGCCAGTCCGTCCGGGCACGGTGCCCATGCCGGTGCCGCGCTGGCTGTGGTCGGTGTGACGAGCGTGCCCACGATCAAGGCGCCGAGCGCCAAGATGAGTGGTCGCATCTTTCCTCCCCAGGAAGTCGTCAATGACCTGGCCAACGCTAAGGATCATCCGGCAGCCTCACATCGGCCTGGGGAATGGCTGATCCCCTAGGGGGCCGCGTGACCCCGGACACGTCTGGACGAGGCGTAACCTTTGATCCGTGACTGTGGCGCCGGAAGGACGAAAGCTGCTGCGTGTCGAGGTCCGCAACAGCCAGACGCCGATCGAGAAGAAGCCGCCGTGGATCAAGACCAAGGCGCGGATGGGCCCGGAGTACACCGAGCTCAAAGGCCTGGTCCGGCGGGAAGGCCTGCACACGGTGTGCGAGGAGGCCGGCTGTCCCAACATCTACGAGTGTTGGGAGGACCGGGAGGCCACGTTCCTGATCGGCGGCGACCAGTGCACTCGGCGCTGCGACTTCTGCCAGATCGACACCGGCAAACCCGCCGCGCTGGACCGCGAGGAGCCGCGCAAGGTGGCCGAGTCGGTTCAGGCGATGGGCCTGCGGTACTCGACGGTCACCGGTGTCGCCCGTGACGACCTGGAGGACGGCGGCGCCTGGCTGTACGCCGAGACGGTCCGCCAGATCCACGAGCTGAACCCGGGCACCGGCGTCGAGCTGCTGATCCCGGACTTCAACGCCGACCCCGACCAGCTGGCCGAGGTGTTCGGCTCGCGGCCGGAGGTGCTCGCGCACAACCTGGAGACCGTTCCCCGGATCTTCAAGCGGATCCGGCCGGGCTTCCGCTACGAGCGCTCGCTCGAGGTGATCACCAAGGCCCGTGAGTTCGGCCTGGTCACCAAGTCGAACCTGATCCTGGGCATGGGCGAGACGCCGCAAGAGGTCACCGAGGCGCTGCGTGACCTGTACGAGGCGGGCACCGACATCGTCACGATCACCCAGTACCTGCGCCCGTCGCCGCGGCACCACCCGATCGACCGGTGGGTGAAGCCGGAGGAGTTCGTCGAGCACAAGGAGGCGGCCGAGAAGATCGGGTTCGCCGGCGTGATGGCCGGGCCGTTGGTGCGGTCCTCCTACCGCGCGGGACGGCTCTACGCCCAGGCCATGGCCCACCGCGGCCAGCCGGTTCCCGAGCACCTCGCGCACCTGGCCGAGCAGGGCCCGGCCAGCCAGGAGATCGGCTCGCTGCTTTCCCGGTAGGGTGGACGCCAAGATCTGGGGGACGTCCGTGCAACCGCGGTACTGGGATACGCGTCTCTCAATGGGCGAACAGCCCGAAACAGGGGAGGGACGTAACCCGTGGCCTTGGTCAGCGACGTACTCGAATGGCTCGCGCAGCTTCCGCAGCCCGCGCTTGTGGGTGCGACCGGTGGGCTGATCCTGCTGGAATGCACGATCGGGCTCGGGTTCATCGCCCCGGGTGAAGCCGGTCTGCTGATCGCGTCGACCACGGTGTCCGCCGGCCCTGGCGGCTTCTCGCTGTCCCGGTTCCTGATCCTGTGGGCCGTGGTCACGGTGGCAGCGGCCTGTGGTGACTCGATCGGCTACGCCATCGGCCGCCGGTTCGGGCCGTCACTGCGGGAGACCAAGCTGATCCAGAAGTACGGCGCGGAAGGCTGGGACAAGACCACCGGCATCCTGCGTAAACGCGGGGCTTGGGCGGTGTTCTTCGGCCGTTGGCTGCCGGTCGTGCGCACGCTGATGCCTGCCGCCGCCGGAACCGCAGGCCTGCCGTACCGCAAGTTCCTGCCCGCCGCGGTGCTCGGCGCCGCCTCGTGGTCACTCGCCCACATCTCGATCGGCGCCGCACTGGGCGAGGCCGCCAAGCAGATCGAGAAGTACCTCAACACCGGTGGCCTGGTCGTGGTGGCCGGGCTGGTGCTGGCGCTGTTCGTGGTGTGGACGATCCGCAAGCGCAAGAAGGCCAAGGCAGCGGCCCTCGCCGCGGCGACCGCGAAGATCGAGGAACCCGCGACCGAGTCAGCCTGAGCGTGCTGGTCGCGGGAGTCGCCATGACCCTGGTCATGGCCTGGATCCGCCTTGACCTCTGACATCGGCTACGCCCTGTTCCTGGGCTCGATGGGCCTGATCATCCTGTGCGCCATCGTGACGATGTTCTTGCCAAGGAGGCGCAACGACCAGGACCAGCGGACGGCCGCGACCGGCTTCTTCGGCGCCGCCACCGGGCCGGCCCTGGAGTTCGACTGGTTCCGGCTCGGCGAAGTACCGAAACAGGACCTGATCAAGCTCGCGGAGCAGCACGGCTGGCGGTTCGACTCCGATCAGATCACCGAGGGAGCGTGGCTCCTGCGGTTCACGAGGTCAGCCTGAGGTGACCGTGATCGGACCGGCGGTCACGCCGTCCAAGGTCTTCACGAAGTCCGCGCCGAACGCCGTGGCCGGAGTGTGCGAACCCGGCTCGACCCCGCCGATCCCGGTGGCGATCCGGACGACCGCATCGGCCGTGATGTCGTAGGCGCTGGGCGTGACCAGGGTGGCGCTGGCGGTTCGGCCGTCCTCGGAACGAGCCTCACCCCAGAATTCGGAGCGGTTGCCGGCTCGGCGCTTCTGCCCTGGCCCGGAGATCAGCCCGACCACCGTCTTGCCGATCCGCTGCGCCAAGGGTGTCCGCATGAGCGGCGCCGAGAGCTGCTGCACCTGGCTGACCACGCCCGCGGGCAGGCCGACGCCCATGTAGTTGGTGATGTTCGGAATTCCGGTCGACCGGTACGCGGTCGAGATGTCGCCCCACGGCAACGACAGCACGCTGCGCTTGCCGGACGGGAACGGCACCACCAAGGTCGAGTGTCCAATCGGGACAGTCGTGAGCACGCCGTCCTTGCGGACCCGTCCACCCGTCGCCATTCCCTCGACCGTGGTCTTCAGCGTGCCGCCGCTGAACCCGCCGCCGGCGATGAACGCCAGTTTCAACTCCACGGCACCGGGCAGCGCCGCGGCCAGCGAGGCCGCCAGGCAGTCGCTGGGCACCACGTCGAAGCCCGAACCGGGCAGCAGCACGACTCCGGCCGCGGCGGCCTCGTCGGACCGGGCGAAGATCGCTTCGAAGACGTCGATCTCGCCGGTGACGTCCAGGTAGTGCGTCCCGGTCGCCAGGCACGCGTCCACCATCGGCTTGGAGGTCGCCGAGAACGGGCCCGCGCAGTGCGCCACCGCGTCGACCCCGTCGAGGTTGTCCGCGGCTGCGCCCAACGTGAAGATCCGGTGGTTCAGGCCCAGCTCAGCGGCCAATTCCCGGACCTCGGGGCTGCGCCCGGCGAGGATCGGCCGTTCCCCTCGGGCCACGGCCAGCCGGGAAACTAACTTGCCGGTATACCCGTTGGCGCCGTACACCATCCACGTCATACGCGAGATGCTACCGCCGAGTAGATAGGTTGCACTGGATGCAGATTCGCAGAGTCCCTGCGGACGAACGCGAGGACTTCCGGACGCTGGAATACGCCTTCAGCCGCTCACCTCTCCCCGAGGAGGGCCGCACGAAGATGCGAGAGGGCCGCGTCGACTACGCCGGCGGCGGACTGACCCTCGTCGCCGAGGAGGACGGCGTCGCCGTCGCGGAAGGCACCTCGATCTCGATGCGGCAGAACGTCCGCGGCACGGTGTACCCGATGGCCGGTATCGCGGCCGTGGCCGCGCAGCCGCACGTGCGACGTAAGGGGCACATCAGGGCTCTGCTGACTGAGCTGTTCGGCCAGGTACGCGACGAGGGCCATGTTGTGTCCGCGCTGTACCCGTTCCGGGCGTCGTTCTACGGCAGGCTCGGCTTCGTCGGCACGCCCAAGGTCCGCAACGTCCGGTTCAACCCCGCCGACCTCGGCCATCTGCTGCGAGCGGACTTGCCCGGCAGCACCGAGTGGCAGCAGATCGACTCCGGCTACCCGCTCTACCGCGAATTCACCGAGCGTCTGCTGTCCCAGCGACACGGTTTCTCGGTGTTCCCCGACGAGCGTGCCGTCCAGCTGCGCGACAAGAACGAGAACTGGCTGCTCACCGCCAAATCGGGCGACGAGATCATCGGTGCGTCGGTCTACCGCATCACTGATCATGGCGGGACGCTCCAGGCACGGAACCTGCTGTACACCAGCCCGCTGGGCCGCGCGCTGCTGCTGCAGTTCTTCGCCCGGCACGTGGACCAAGTGGCCGACATCGAGGTCACGGTCGCGCCGGACGAGTTCCCCGAGCTGTGGGCCACGGACCTGGCTGTGCACGTGGAGACGAAAGTGTCGTTCCCGACCGGGGGCGCGCCCATGGCCCGGGTGCTGTCCGTGGAAGCGTTGCAGGGCATGCAGGTCGGCGAGGGCCGCGTGGGCGTCGAGATCGTCGACGACGACTTCATCGCCGGGAAGTACATGCTGGACGGCACATCCAGCAGTCTGGAGGTCACGTCCGGCGACCCGACCGTGACACTGACCGCGGCGGGTTTCTCCGGCCTGGTTTACGGAGTGCTTTCTCCGGAGGACATTGCCGTGCGCGGCTTCGGTTCCGTACCCGCGGAGGCGGTCTCGGAGCTGGCCAAGCTGTTCCCGCGGAATGTCCCGTACTTCTTTTCGGAGTTCTGATCACACCAGATGGCTGGCGGCGACCACCCCGCCCTGGCGCAGCCGGTCCAGTGAGTGGCGGGTGGCGACCGTGTCGGGATGGTCGTCACCCAGCAGCTCGCGCCGCGCGGCGAGAACGCTTTTGTACTCCCGGCGGCTCCAGCGAAAGCTGGACGGCATCGTTGCCGGCGATCGCGGTGATGTCCGTGTCCTGTAACACTTCCACCTCACCACAGCAGCGAAGAGTGGCCCTTGCCCGATCATGCCGGGCAAGGGCCACCTTCAGCAATCAGCGTTACGGAGTAGTGCGATCAGGCCGTTCGGTCACTCGCACCCCGTTGACGATCGGCGCACCCGCCCGTGTCACGAACCGGACGTTGAGCTGACCGTCGTCCACTTGGACGAACTGCGAAGTGGCCAGGGCCGCGAACCCGCCGACCTCACCGGCGACGTCCAGCGCGGGCGTGACGAGCCTGCCCTCGATGATGACGTCGAACAGCCTGGCGTTCGGGTCGGTCCAGCCGAGCTCGGCGTAGTTCAGCTCGACCTGGTAGACGCCCTTGGCCAGCCCGTCGAAGCGGTACTCGTACGCGCCTTCCCGTTGGGTCTGGTACAGCGACTGCTCGGACGTTCCGGAGATCGCCTCGGTCGTGCTCACCGGCTTGGACGACTGGCCGAGCCAGCCGAGGCCACCGGTGGAGTACGCCTGATCCGGGCTCCAGGTGTCGCCGAGCGCGTCCACACCGCCACTACCACCGGCGTCGACGCCGATCCGGGCCTTGGGCACGATCACCTTCACCGGGATGGTGATCGTCGACCGCTTGGCCGAGTTCGTCACCAGGAAGATGCTCGCGCCGTGCACGCCCGGCTTGAGGTTGGTCGCGTCGATGCTGACCTCGATCTGCTGTCCCACACCCGCCGCGAGGGTGCCCGTCACGGCACTCTGCGACAGCCACGGGACATCGGCGAAGCTCGGGATCGGGGACTCGATCAGCGTCGCCTTGCTCTTGCCCGCCGACGACTGCGAGATCACCCACAGGTTCCCGGTCTCGTCGAGTTCAAGACCGGCACCGGAGAACGTCGTCGTCGCGTCCGGGTCGGGAACCGTGGCCACCTGGGCACAGGTGTCCGGGTTCAGCGCGGCGATCGTGTCGGTCGACGAGTTCGTCGCGACCCACAGCACACCGCGCGGTGAGTACGCCAGGCCGGAGATCGCAGTCAGGCTCGCCGCCGGACGGCAGCTGCTGACCAGCGCACCCGGGTCCGGATAGGACAGACCCTTGACCTTGTAGATCGTGCCCTCGTTCCAGCCGCCGATGTAGAACGTGTCATCGTCGGCCCGGTACGCCAGACCACGCTGCGAGATCGAGGTCCACGGGCTGCCGGTGATGCTGCTGACCAGCGCACCGGTCTGCGGGTTGAGGCACTTGATCGCGTTGTCCCCGCCGACAGTGACCTGGCAGACGAGGTTGCGGCTGGGCACGAACGCCAAGTCGCCCGGCCACCCGCCGAAGTTCGACGGGAAGGTCTGGCCGAATGCGCCGTCGGTGCCGTACCGCGCGACCGCGCCGGAGGTCGTCGCACTCGCGTCGGACACCCATACGTTGCCCGAACTGAAGCCCGCGCCCCAGCCCTTGGTGAGTTCGTTGAGCGGGAACGACTTCAGCGAGTCACCCGGCGACAGCGGTGCCGCCGCCTTGCTGACGTCCGCGGTGTCCAGGCCGACCGTGGTACGGGCGTTCGGGTCGTAACCCTTCACGCCCTGTGCCTTTGCCTTCGCCACCAAGCCCTTGGCCTGTGCCTCCGGCTCACCGGTCGTGCCGCCGCTGACCTCCTTGAACTCCCAGGCTCCGGTGGCGGACCCGGAGTTGCGGATGGTCACCGTGCGGTTGCGGGTCTCCCCCGCGGGCACGATGACTTCCAGCGCCGACGGGTTCGCCTCGAAAGCCGGTGTCCGCAGGGCGAAGTCCTTGACCAGGACAGTGCCTTCAGAGCCGACAGTGAGGTTGGCCCGATCGGTCTCGTAGCCACGCTGGCTCGTCACGACGGTGAAGCTGCCCAGAGCGACCTCGGCCTGGAAGAACCCGGTCGAGTCGGACACCGCGTTCACGGTCTTGCCCGAGCGCTGCAACGCCACCGAGCCGCCGGCGATCGGCTGCTTGTCGTTGGCGTCGATGATCGTGCCGCGGACCAGACCGGTGTTCGGCACCCGCGCCGAAATGGCGGTGGTGTCGGCCAGGTAGGCCTTCTTCACCGAGTACGGCAACGCGACCGTGCCGGTCTCGTTCTCAAGGCCGACTGTGGCGCCCGCGCCGGACTCAGCCGGGTTGGACGGGTCGATGCCCTGGTACTGCAGCTGAAGACGGCCGCCCTCGGTCAGGATCAACTCGACGGACAGGCGGCTGCCCGGCGCCGACTTCACCGTCACGTCCCGCCATTCCACAATGAACCGGCGGTTCGGCGCGGCACCTTCGGTCTGCGTACGCACGCTCGCCTGCGCGTCCACGACCAGGTCGTCCCAGAAGGCGTAGATCGCGCCGTTCGGGGCGGCCGGTGCCGGGATCGCGCCACCAGGCGCACCGACACCCGCGAACGCGAGGTAACCGTCGGTGTGCACGGCTGCGGTCTTGTATGTCTTGCCGTAGAACGTAACCGGGAACGGCAAGGTGACGTTCGCCGACGCGTTGTCACCGGTCAGCGACAGCGCGGTCGACGCGGCGACCCAGGACGGCGCGACATGCCGTGGCGTGTAGCCGTAAGCGTCGACCTTGGGTTCGAGCGAGAAGTCCGCGGTCACGTTTCCGCTGACGTTGACGCTCTTGCGTTGCGGCTGCAGCCAACGGCCGTAGTCCGCGACAACCTCGTAGGTCCCAGCGGGAACGCTGAGCGTGTACGCACCGGCGGGATCGGTCTTCACCGCGGCCACCGGGGTGTTGGCCACGGAGACCTCGGCGGCGCCGAGAGCCGAGCCGTCCGGAGCCTTGACCACGCCCTTGATCGTGAAGCTCGGCGCGGCGGCGAGGTCGAAGTCGGCCGCGACCGTCTTGCCTTCCTCCACGACGATCTTCTGCTCCTTGGTCACCAGGCCGAACTTGCTGGCCTTGACCGTGTAGCTGCCGACAGGGGCCCGGTCGAGGGTGAACTTGCCGTCCGCACCAGTGGTCTTGACCACCGTGGCCGGGCCGCTGATCTCGATCTTCACACCGTCCGCGGGCTTGCCGCCGCTGACGACCGTGCCCGCGATGGCACCTGTCGGACCGCGCGGCGCGGACTCGACCGACGCGAACGCGTCCAGCTTGCCTTCGCCCCAGACGTTGTTGTTCTGCGGGGTACCACCGCATTGGGCGCTGTCCGTGTCCACGGCGGTCTGGTTCAGCAACGCCTTGGTGGCGTTGATGTCGCCCGCGAGGGCAGGGGACGCCGACCAGATCAGTGCGACCACACCGGCCACGTGCGGCGAGGCCATCGATGTCCCGTTGAACGAGCCATAACCGTTGTTGGTGATGGACGAGCGGACCGCGACACCCGGCGCGGCGATGTTCGGCTTGATCAAGCCGCCCGCACCCGGGCCACGCGAGGAGAACGACGCGATGGCGTTGTTGACGTCGAACGCACCGGCCGAATAGGACACGGCGTAGTCACCCGGTGAGCCAGAGCTGTTGCAGCCCAGCGCACCGCTGTTGCCGTTGGAGAACGCCGGGAAGATGCCCGCGGCGACCCAGGCGTCCACCGTCGCCTGGTACCACGGGTTGTTGCCGCCACCGCCCCAGGAGTTGTTCACGACGTCCGGTGCGAGGTCCGGCCGTGGGTTCTGTCCATTCAGGTCGGTCGGCGCCACGATGAACTGGCCGGAGGACAGCAGCGCGGTGTTGGAGCAGCTGCTGGCCTCGCAGCCCTTGGCCGCGATCCACTTGGCGTTCGGCGCGACACCGACCTGGTTGGCGCCACCGTCGTCACCGACCATGGTGCCCATCGTGTGCGTACCGTGGTTGTTGTTGTCACACGGCGCGAGCGACGGGTTGCCGCAGACCTTGGACGGGTCGTGCCAGTTGTAGTTGTGGTCGAAGGTGCCGTCGCCCTTGTTCCCGCGATACTTCCCAACCAGAGCGGGATGCGTGTACTGGACGCCGGTGTCGATGTTGGCCACGACGACGTTCTCGCCCCGGACCGAGAAGTCGCTCCAGACCTTGTTGGCCCGTACCCGGTCGATGTTCCACTCCACCGCGTTGATCTGCGCCAGCTCCTCGGCGGGCGTCGGCTGCGGCAGCTCGTAGGACCGCTCGGGCAGGATCTGCTTGACCTCGGGCCGCGCGGCGATCTCGTCGACCAGCGCGGCGTCCCCAGTGACCTTGATGGTGTTGACGATCCAGAACGGGGTGAACTCCGCGCCCCGGGAGGTGAGCAGTTCCCTCAGCCCGGCCTGGGTCTGGTCCGCGTGGGATGTCAACGTGGCGAACACATCCGCGGTCCGCTGGGTGCCCGCCCTGCCGGTCGAGGACACCGCGCTGAGGTTGGCCCGCGAGGCCAGTTCGACGAAGAAGGTGATGGAACCGGCCGCTGTCAGTGATTTCGTGACAGCACTGTCAATCTTGGACGCCGGGTTGACCTGTCCGGCCGCCGAAGTTCCGCTGTTCGGACCAGCGGAACCCGTTGCATGACTCGAATACACAGTCGCAAGGACGAAAGCGAGCACTGCGACCAAAGCCGCCCTGAGTAACCCGCCGCTCCGTCTACGCGTGGACATAGCGCTCCTGTCTCGCGGCAATCCGCGAATGGGCCGCGACATTGGGCCGCTCGGCGCAAAGCACGGCCGTCAAAACACTTTTCGGCCCTCCGAGAAGGACATTCACCCCCATCGATCGCCAAGACGTAACACGGAGGGATCTTCGGATTGTGTGCAGTCGGATACGCTGCGCTCCATGCCTGACGGTGGCGGACTGATGACATGGCGTGATTCCGTCACGTTTTCCGGCGGAGAAACGAAGTAGCAGGAAAAGAACCAACAAGGGGGTCGCATGCATGACGTCGCAAGCCTGACCGCCACCGAGGAAACCGCCTACCGCGCTTTGCTGCGACTGTCCGCGGCCACCGACCTTGAACTTGCCGAAGATCTGGCGATCGATCCCCTGCAGGCGGCGCAACTGCTGCTGTCGCTGGAAACCCGGGGCATGGCCACCGTCATGCCCGGCCCGGAAAGGCGGTACAGACCTGCCCCTCCGGACCTTGCTTTCGGCCCGCTCGTGCAGAGCAGGGAGCAGGAACTGCGTGAGATCCGGGCCCGGATCACCTTGCTTACCAACGAGTATCGAAGCCGCGCTGACCCATCCGGGTTCGTGGAAGTGGTGCACGGCGCCAAAGCGATCGCACAGCGTGTGGACCAGTTGCAGCGCAATGCCCGCAAGGAGGTGCGCGGCCTCGTCAAGCCGCCAGTCGTGGCGGTTTCCGCGCAGGACAATGACGCTGAGTACGACGCGCTCGCCGAAGGGGTCCGGTTCCGGGTCATCTACGACCGCGAACTGCTTTTGCTGCCAGGAGATCCGTACGAGGTCTCAGACGCCGTTTCCCGTGGCGAGGAGGCACGTATCGCGGCCGACCTGCCGCTGAAGCTGGTCATCGGCGATGACGACCTGGCGATCGTCCCGGTGATCGACGCGGAGCCGGGTGACGAGACCACCGCGATTCTCTTGCACCCCAGCGGCTTGCTGGCCGCCCTGATCGCGTTGTTCGAGACGCTCTGGCAGTCCTCGACACCGATCCTGGTCGGCGCCGCCGGGCAGTTGGACGAAGATCACGCCGGTGAGGAGCCGACCGCGGGTGACATGCGGCTGCTCTCGTTACTCCTGGCTGGTCTCACCGATCAGTCGATCGCCGCGCAACTGGGCCTGAGCACCCGAACGGTGCAACGCCGGTTACACGACCTGATCAAGATCACCGGTGTCCGTACCCGAATCCAGCTCATCTGGCAAGCCACCAAACGCGGCTGGATCTAGTTCCCGTTTTTCGTTTTTCCCGGCACGTAACGAAACCCGCGTTATCAACGGTTAGGGGCGTATGCGGCCAAAGTGGAAACCCCTTGCCATCACGCTCGTCTGCGGTCTCGCGCCGCTCGTGGTCATCTCCACGGCCGCGCCGCAGGCATCGGCACTGCCGGCCGGGTTCACCGAGCAGACCATCTTCCGTAACCTGGAACAGCCGATGTCGGTGGACTTCAGCGAGGACGGCCGCGTCTTCGTCGCCGAGAAAAGCGGTGTCATCAAGGTGTTCGACGGCCTCGGCGACGCCACGCCGAGCGTGTTCGCCGACATGCGGACGAAGGTCTACAACGAACTCGACCGCGGCATGATGGGTCTCGCGCTGTCGCCAAGCTTCCCGAACGACCCGTCGGTGTATGTGCTTTACGCACACGACGCGGCTATCGGTGCGACAGCACCGCGATGGGGTACGCCAAATGCCACAAGTGACTCGTGTCCCAATCCGCCCGGCGCGACCGGTGACGGTTGTGTCATTTCGGGCCGTTTGTCCAGATTGGATGCCTCAGGTGCCGAACACGTCCTGATCGAGGACTGGTGCCAGCAGTTCCCCAGCCACTCGGTCGGTGACCTGAAGTTCGGGCCGGACGGCTACCTCTACGCCAGCGCCGGTGACGGCGCGAGTTTCAACTGGGCGGACTACGGACAAGCCGGGAGCCCGAAGAACCCGTGCGGCGACCCGCCTGTTCCGGTTGGCGGTACGCAGACGGCGCCAACCGCTGAAGGCGGCGCGTTGCGCTCGCAGGACTACCAGACCATGAGCGACCCTATGGGGCTCGACGGCACCGTCATCCGGATCGACCCGACCACGGGACAAGGCGCTCCCGGCAACCCGATGATCAGCAGCCCCGACGCGAACGCGCGCCGGGTTGTGGCGGCCGGGTTGCGTAACCCGTTCCGGTTCGCATTCCGGCCGGGGACGAGCGAGATCTACGCAGGGGACGTCGGCTGGGGAACCTGGGAGGAGATCAACCGGATCACCAACCCGATCGACGGTTCGATCGACAACTTCGGCTGGCCGTGCATGGAAGGCAACCAGCGGTCCGGCGGGTACAACTTCGGTTTGACGATGTGTGAACGGATCTACAGCGGGGCCGTGCCCAACACTCCCCCGCACTACACGTACAACCACGGTGATGCGGTTGTGCCGGGCGACGGATGTGAGACCGCGACCGGTTCCGCAGTGTCCGGCGCGGCCTTCTACAACGGTAACTCCTACCCCGCGCAGTACAAGGGTGCGTTGTTCTTCGCCGACTACAGCAGGCGCTGCATCTGGACGATGTTCCCGGGAGCGGGCGGCGTGCCGGACCCGGCCACCCGGATCGCCTTCAAGAACAACGCTTTCCCGGTGGACCTGAAGATCGGCCCGAACGGCGATCTGTTCTATGTGGACATCGCGGCGGGCGAGGTTCGGCGGTTCCGGTACAACTCCGGCAACCAGCCTCCGGTCGCCGCGATCACGGCTTCGCCCGCCCAAGGCAACCTGCCTTTGACGGTGTCGTTCAACGCGTCGGCGTCGAACGATCCTGAAGGTGCGACGCTGTCGTACGCGTGGGACCTGGACGGCGACGGGAACTTCAACGACGGCACCGGTGCCACGATCTCCCGCACTTATACAACCGCCAAGGTGTACAACGTCTCCGTGCGGGTCAGCGACCCAGCCGGATTGAGCGATGTCGCTTCGAAGCGGGTCTTCGCCGGGACGACTCCGCCCAACGTGACCATCAATACGCCGGTCACGTCCTGGGCTGTCGGGGACACGGTCAACTTCAGCGGGACCGCGGTGGATCCTGAGGAAGGCGCCCTGCCCGCGTCGGCGCTGAACTGGCAGGTAGTCCTGCACCACTGCCCGACGATCGACAACTGCCACCAGCACCAGCTGACGAGTTTCCCTGGCGTGGCCAGTGGAAGCTTCCCCGCCCCCGATCACGAGTATCCCGCTTACCTTGAGTTGCGTCTCACCGCGGCAGACCGGACCGGTGCGGTGACCACGGCGAGCAAGCGCTTGGATCCTCGCGTCAGCACCTTGACGATCGAGACGAACCCGTCCGGCTTGACGGCTTCGGTGAGCGGCAAGTCCGGACCGGCTCCGTTCACGCTGCAAGGAATTCAAGGATCCCGGTTGTCGCTGTCCGCCGCACAGACTCAGGTCGCCGGCGCGGACACGTACGAGTTCCAGAACTGGGCGCACGGCGGGCCACGGGTTCAGGACATCTTCGTGGGGACAACCGATACGACCTATCGGGCCGACTTCGCCCGGGTCTCCGGCGGAGATCCTTCCCTGGTGGCGGCCTACAGCTTCGACGACGGTGCTGGGTCGGCGCTGATCGACCGGACTGGCAAGGGGCACAACGGGGTGATCTCCGGGGCAGCCTGGGCCGCTGGGCACACCGGTGGTGCACTGTCGTTTGACGGTGTCGACGACCTGGTGACCATTGCGGACGCTCCAGACCTGCGGTTGACCAACGCGATGACATTGGAGGCATGGGTCAGGCCTTCCGCAGTGACCGACTGGCGGACTGTGATTCTGAAGGAACGTCCGGACAATCTGTCCTACGGCCTCTACTCCTCTGGGCCGGGCTACTCCTCGTCCTGGTTCACGAGTTCTGGCGGAGACCGGTTCGTCAACGGGCCAGCATTGCCCGCCAACGCGTGGTCGCATCTCACGGTGACCTACGACGGAACCACCTTGCGGCTGTACGTGAACGGAGAACAGGTCGCCACCGCTCCGGCCGCCGGGCCGATGACCACATCGACGTCGCCGTTGCGGCTGGGCGGAAACCTGTTGTGGAACGAGTACTTCGCCGGGCAGATGGATGACGTCCGGGTCTACAACCGGGCGCTGTCCGCGGCTGAAGTCCTGGCGAACAAGGACGTTCCCGTTGCCGGCGACGGGGTTCCGCCAACGGCACCTGTGGGCCTGACCGCCACAGGCGGAGTCGGGACTGTGGCGCTGTCGTGGGCCGCGTCTACGGACAACGTGGGCGTTTCCGGGTATGACGTGCACCGGTTCGCCAACCCGGTGTCCGTTCCCAGCCCTGCCAACAAGGTCGCGACCGTGACTACGACCAACTTCACGGACACCGGGTTGGCCGCGGGGACGTACTACTACCGGGTCGTCGCCCGTGACACTTCAGGGAACTCGTCGGCTGCTTCGAATCAGGCTTCCGCCGCGGTCACTGGCGACTCGACTCCGCCTACTGTCTCGGTCACGGCTCCGGCGAACGGCGCCACCGTCGCCGGGACAGTGAATGTGACGGCCAATGCTTCGGACGCCGGTGGCGTTGCTGGCGTTCAGTTCCGGGTTGACGGTGTCAATGTCGGGGTTGAGGACACCGCGGCTCCGTACACGCTCAGTTGGAACAGCGGATCCGTGGGCAACGGTCCGCACCAGATCACCGCGGTGGCGCGGGATGCTGTCGGCAACTCGGCTACGTCGGCTGCGGTTTCGGTGACGGTCAACAACGTCGGGCCTCCTCCGCCAGTTGCCGCGTACAACTTCAACGAGGGCTCTGGTTCGGTGTTGAATGACCGGACTGGCAACGGGCATCACGGGACGATCGCCGGGGCCTCATGGGGCGCAGGGAACACCGGCGGGGCTCTTTCGTTCGACGGCGTCAACGACCTCGTGACCATTGAGGACTCGAACCTGCTGGATCTCACGAACGGGATGACACTTGAGGCCTGGGTTCGCCCGTCGTCCGTCGGGGCCGCTTGGCGGACAGTGTTGTTGAAGGAACGACCTGACGGTCTGTCGTACGGGCTTTACAGTGACAACGCGGGTTCTCGCCCTTCGGCGTGGCTGCGAGTTGGCGCGGATGACCGGTTTGTTGACGGTACGGCGGCCGTGCCTGCCAACACGTGGACTCACCTTGCCGTGACTTATGACGCTACGACTATTCGGTTGTACGTCAACGGGGTTCAGGTTGCCACGGCTCCTAGCGCCGAGAGCATGACCGTGTCCGGGAATCCACTTCGGATCGGCGGGAACCTGATTTGGGGTGAGTACTTCTCCGGGCTGATCGATGATGTCCGGGTCTACAACCGGACGCTCTCGGCTGCAGAGATCGCCAGCGATCGAACCACCCCGGTGTCTTAGACGGGCGAGGGTGAGGCGCGATGGCCGTACGGCCGTCGCGCCTCAACCTTTCCTAGGTCAGCATCGCCTCGCAGCTGCGCACAACTACCCTCGCCGCGTCACGTTCCGCACTACCCAGCATCGGGTTCTCCGACTGCTCACGCCAACGCGCCAACGCGTCGTAAATCGCGTTCTGCACCTCGGCCTGCGTAGCCTCGCGGTCAAACCCCAGGCGGGCATCCAAATCCGTGCCATAACCGCCGATCAGCCGTTGGGCCTCGGTACCGAGCTCCTCCGGGAGGCGAGTCCGGCCGGACAACAACCCGCCGAGAAGCCGGAGCTCGTGGAACTCGTGCGCGCCCGCGAGGACGCGCTCCACCTCAGTCACCAGCTTCGCCGCGCCCGGCCGAGGCTCCATCCGCAGCACGACGTCCAAGCCGAGCAACGCCGACCGGGCCTTCAAAACCTCGCGGCGGTCCACGAACAACCGGCCAATGGAGTCTCGTAGCTCATTCAACCCGCTTCGCTGCACCAACTCCGACGCCAGCTTGTTCCGGCTGTCCGCACCCTGCCTGATCAACGTCAGCGCCAAGCGGATTCCGAAGATCCCCAGCCGGTCTGCCAGCTCCCGGCGCGTTGAGGCCGACAACATGTGCTCGGCGCGGGTGAACCTGTCGGCTGACAGCAGCAACTCCTCTGTCTGCGCACGAGGTGCTGTCGCCAGTGCGGCCAACGACTGGTATTCCTCGTCCGGCATTGTCCGGCCTGCTTGGCCGATCAATCCCGACACCGCCACCACGTTCTGGCACAGGCCGCGCACCCGGGCATCACGCCGATACCTGCGGGCGATCTGTTTGGCCGTGGTCAATGCGTCGATCTTGCCACCACCGACCTCGTCGGCGCGGGACAACAGCATGATCCCGTTCACGGGTGCCGCGCGGGCCACTGGATGGTCCTGTGTGGACTGCAAGAACCGGACGTCCATGACGTGCACCTGTGGCGTCACGTACAACAGCGCGTCGGCTTCCGCCGCGATCTGCTCCGATATCTCGTCGGCGATCGGCGGTGTGTCGATCAGGGTCGCGTCTCGCAACACCCGCGCCGGCCAGTCGACCACGATCCGGTTGACGCCACCGGATTCGAACTGGCTCAGGTCGATGTCCATCCGCCGGCCCATCCGGCCGATCGGCGGCTCCACCGGCGGTCCGTGTCGCATGTAGACCGTCGCCCTTGGCTGCGGACCGTCCTGGTACCAGGTGAAGACCGGGCCGTCGACTTCCAGCGGGGCCACCTCGTCCCCGACGACCGCGTTCACCACCGTCGACTTCCCGCTTCCCGGGCGCCCGGCCACCGCGATCCGCAGTGGCGAATCGAACCTGGTGATGTGGTGACGCAGCCAGTTCGTTGCTCGTGGGCTGTCCTGGTAGAGCCGCAAAGCCTCGTGCAGGATCGCCCAGACCGCCTCGTCGACGGTACGGGTCACGCGGAGATCTCCAATGGGTTCCTCGACGCAGGCAGTGCCCCCGCTATCCGGGTCATCTGCCCGTGCAGTTCCTTCAACTGCGTCAACGCCTGCCGCAGCTCCTGGTCGCGGCGCTGCCGGGCCGCCAGTTCCACCTGCGCCGACTTCTGCGCCGCCGCCGCCGCGTCCGCCAGTCCTTGCTGCAGTTGCTCCGCCAGCTCCGCGAAGTGGTCACGCAGCCCGCGCTGGATCCGGCGGGCGGCGTCCTTGCAGTCCTTGGAGAACCTCAGGAAGAAGTCGTCCACGTGCCGCTGGGCGGCCGTTTTCGCCGCTTGCTGGCGCCTCTTGAGCCGCGCTTCACCGTCTTCCCCGATGCCCTTCGCGCCCAGTGCCAGACCGGCACCGATGGAGATCGGGTTCAGCAGGGGCAGTCCGGCCAGGGTGGTGATCAGACCGAACATCAGCACACCGCCGTACGAACCGCGCATACCGCTGAAAACCTTCTGGCCCACTGTGAAGGCTTCCAGCTTCGGCCGGTTCGGGTCGCCGGGATCCATGTCCGCGTCCGCCGGGATCACGCTGTCGGGCAACAGGTCCGTGCGCTCCGGGAAGCACTCCGCCACCCGGTCGGCCACCCACCACGACCGTTCCACCAGCCAGTTGAAGTTCGTCTGGGCCGCTTCGGTCAGGTTCTCGTTGAGCCATTCCTCGAACTGGTCCCAGGTTTTCGCCGGGTCCGCCTCGTCGTAGGCGTTGTCCACTTCCCGCAGGATCTTGCGGGTACGGTCGCGCAGGTCGTACTCAAGGTCGGCGACCAGGTCCGCCATCTCGTCGGCCAGCACGTTCTGCCACTTGGTCGACCGGCGCCGCAGGTCCGCCATCTTCTTCTGGGCGTCCATGTACTCCGCGACCGCGGGCGAGTTGCGGTCGTCCGGCCGCGCGGCGAGTTCCTTGTTGACCTGGCCGACGAGTTCCGCGAGGACCGTTCCCGTCATCGCGGCGAAGTTCTGGCGCGCGGTCGGGTTCGACGCGACCGGCAACACGTCCGTGCGCAGCCGCTGGATCAAGTCGGGGAAGCCGGACTCCGCGTTCAGCGCTTCGTCGTCGTTGGCCACCGCACGCAGCCGCAGCGCCGACGACACCGGCACCACCGAGGCCTGGAGTCCCGCTTTGGCAAGGTGTTCCCGGTTGCGCTCGGCCACCTGCCGCCAGCGCGACGTCAGGTCGATCTTCGTCAGTGCCACCAGGATCGTCGGGCACATCCGGTGAACTTGGCGCAGCAACTCGAGTTCCGTCGCGGACAGCTCCTGCGACGCGTCCGACGCCAGCAGCACCGCGTCGGCTCCGCTGAGCGCCGCGAAGGTGTTCTGCGCGCGCATTTGGTGCAGATTGCCGACAGCGGGCGTATCGATGAGCACGAGCCCGGCCGCGAGGATCTGGCGCGGGATCCGGACTTCGGTCATCACCGAGTCGCTGCCGCGGTTGGTCGCCTGGTCGACCGGGATCGGCATGCGTTGTGGTTCCGCGCCTTGGCCGTCGTGCAGCAACTGCGCGGCCACAGGTTTCTCGGCGTAGCGCACGATCGTGGGGGCCACAGTCGTCACGTCGTCGCCGACCGCGCACACCGAAGCGCTCACCAAGCCGTTCACCAGCTGGCTTTTGCCTTGGTTCGCCTCGCCGATCACCATCACCCTGATCTGCGGGTCGAGCAGCTGGGCCCGTTTGGCCCGCAGGCGTTCGGCCAGATCAGGTCTGTGGTGGACGACGGATGCCCCGATGGTCTGGTCCAGCACCTCGAGCCAGGTCGCCGCAGTCACCCGAACAGTGTGCCCTGCTCGACCGATCGGGTGAAGACCATCGGAGGCAAAAGAAGCCGGAGGCCGGGTCCGCCCCCCGAGGGAGAACCCGGCCTCCGGCCGTTTGAGCTGGGCTCTTTACAGCAGGCCCAGGTCCGGGACGACGTTGTGGACAACGTCGGTGACCGGGTTGTCGTTGATCACATTGCCGAGACCGGTCTGGCCGACCACGTCGCCGACGACGTTGTGGCCGCTGGCGTCGCCGCCGACAACCGGCAGGTTCGACACGACGTCGGAAACGTTCGGCACGTTGACCGACGGCAGGTCCACCGGCAGGTTGACCGGGAGGTCGGGCAGCAGGCCGCCGACGTTCGGCAGGTGGTCGCCGACCGCGGGCAGGTCACCGACGACGTCGGTCGGAACGGCACCCTGGACGTCGCTGACCACGTCGGTGACGGCGTCGGTGGGCAGGCTGTCGACCGCGGCGGGCGCGTTGGCCGGCAGCGGCAGGTCGACAGGCAGGTCGACAGGCAGGTCCACGGGCAGCTCCGGGATCGGCAGGTCGCTGATCGGCAGCTGCGGCAGGCCAGGGATGGCCGGCAGCGCGGGCACGGCGCCGAGCAGCGCACCGGTGACCGCGGTCGGGTCGGACAGACCCTTGCCCGCGATGTCGGTGACGTTGCCGGACAGGCCAGGGATGATCTCCTGGTTGAGGCCGATGCCGTCGGTGGTGGTCAGGCTGATGTCCTTGTCCAGCGGGCCCTCGATCGAGATGCCGCCGTAGGCCAGGCCGCCCGCGTCGCCGTCGATCAGGTGCGCACCGGCCTCGACGTTGCCGAACGGGGTGAAGACACCGGCGTTCGCGGACACGCTGTCCAGCCCGGCGTTGACCTCACCGCCGACGCCGAAGTCACCCACCGGGGTGCTCTGGCCGGCCTGGTAGCCCAGACGGGCACCGTCAAGGGAGGCGTCAAGGCCGCCGGCGGCGCCGGTCGCGCCCAGCGGGGTCTCGGCACCGAGCTGGGCCCAGCCACCGTCGGCACCGGCCTCGCCGTCCAGGGTCACGCCGCTGGTCAGGCTGTCCAGGCTGGGGACGCTCGGCAGGCTGGGCAGGCCGCCAAGCGCGTCGAGGCCGGACACGTCGCCGACGCCGCCGAGGCCGTTGAGTGCGGGCAGGTCACCGACGCCGGTCGGGACCAGGTCGGTCACCAGCGGAAGAACGTCGTGCACGTCGGCCGGGGTGATGTCGGCCAGGCCGACCTTGTCCAGGCAGCCCTGCGGGTCCAGCTCGAACGCCTTCATCGCGTCGGCGTTGTTGAGCAGGTTCAGGCAGAAGTCGTGCAGCGTGGTGGGCTCCGCGGAACCACCGGCCGACGCCTCGGCGCCAGGGGCGGTCGCAGTCGCCTCGGCGGCCGGAGCAGGGGCAGGGGTCGGCTGGGGAGCCTCGTCGCGAACCAAGGGAATCTCTCCTAGTGGGGTACAGGGGCAACAACCGGGCAGCAGTGCGGTGATCTCGATCCGACGGTGCGGCACCCGGGGCCAGCCAGTGCATATCCACTGCAGGCCATCGACACCGGTGTTTCGGCGGTCACCACAAGCTGCTCGTTCCACTCACCGAGGGCGACACCGTTGTCGATCTTGGTCAGTGAGCCAGGCCATGGCTGCCCGGCGATGCCCCAGAAAGTTATGGCCTGGGGCCCACCCCCGGCATCGGGGATCACTCCGAGTCATCACCACCCCCGACTAGGGTTAGGCTGTTTCCCCCATTAGGGGCATTAGGGTATCCCCCTATGAGTTCCGATCCGATTCACCGCCGCGAGCGCGGGGTTGGTATGAAGATGTGACCCATTCGGGGGTAACCCGGACGGGGGCCCGATCGATCTAGTACGGAAGGCACTCCTGCATGCCATACGTCTTGGGGATCGACGTTGGCACCTGCCGCACCGCGGCCGCGCTCTGCCGTCAGAACGGCTCTACCTGGGGCGACGCCGAGGCTGTGCAGCTCGGCGAGCGCACCGCCACCGCACCGACGGTGGTGTACTTCGCGGCTGACGGCACGGTGGTCGTCGGCGACGCGGCCGACCGCAACGCGGCCAGCGACCCCGCCAACGCCGCGCGCGATTTCGCCAGGCGGATCGGCGACGAAGTTCCCCTGATGGTCGGGCGTGAGGTCTGCACGGCCGAGACGCTCACCGCCGTGCTGATCACCTGGGCGGTCAACGAGGTGTCGACCGCTGAGGGCGAACCCCCTAAGCATGTGGTGGTCACCCACCCCGCGGACTGGGGAAATCACCGCAGGCGCCTGCTGCACCGCGCACTGCGCCAGACCAACCTCGACAACGTCACGCTGCTGCCCGAACCCGTCGCCATCAGCGAGAACCACGCCGCCGCGGAAGACGTGCAGCCAGGTGACGCACTGGGCGTCTATGACCTCGGCGCGTCGGGCCTCGCCGTCGCCGTGGTCCGCCGCTCCCAGGTCGGCACGTTCGACGTGCTCAACTCCGCGGAGAGCGTCGACTCCAACGGCGGCTACAGCTTCGACGACGTGGTCTTCGAGTACGTGCGCAACCAAGGTGGCGGGATCGACCCCGCCGACCCCGACGCGTGGCCGAAACTGGCCAGGTTGCGCCAGGAATGCGTCGCCGCCAAGGAGTTCCTGTCGGCCAGCACCGAGGCAACAGTCCGGGAAATACTGCTGACCAGGGCAGAGTTCGAGGAGATGATCCGGACTTCGGTCCAGGCGGGCATCGAGGAACTGCTGCGGATCATCCGTCCGGCCACCGACCTGAAAACGGTCGTAGTCTCCGGCGGCAGCGCCCGGATTCCGCTGGTCAGCGAGCTCGTCAAAGCCGAAGTGCCCAGCCGCACGGTGATCGCACCGGAGCCTGAACTCGCATGCGCCCGCGGCGCGGCGATCGTGGCCAGCCGTCTCGCACCAGCCCCGCAGGCCGCGCCGGCACCCGTGACCTCCTCAGACGAGGCACCACCACCGCCGCCACGGCCGCACATCGAGGTCACGCCGCTGGAACTGCCCGCGCCGCGCAAGGCGATGCGGGCCTTGACCGGAAAACCTAAGCTCGTCGGCGGAGTCAGCGCGCTGGTGCTGGCCGCGGGCGTCGGTCTGACGTTCTACATGCGCAGTGAGGATCCCCCGAAACCACCGGCTCCCGGGTCCTCCGCGGTCGCGCCGGTCAACAACAGCAAGCCGACGCCCTTGTCGGGCCCGGCCGTCACCCCGACCGCCACACCCAGCCAGCCACCGCCTTCTTCTTCGTCGTCGTCGAAGAAGTCCAGCGCTACCAAGTCATCCACTGCCACCAAGACAGGCGAGGACGGCCGTTGAGCCAACGAACAGCGACCCGAGCACGAACCACAACCGTCATGGACGAGGCGGCGAAGAGAGTGCTGGACGCGACCGAGGCCGACCCCTTGGCGCCCGTGGCGCTGGCGGTCATCGCCCCGGGCGGTTATGGCAAAACCACTGTTCTCAAGGCTTTCCGGCGCGTGTACGAGAACGCGGGCATCCGCGTGACCGACCGTCCTGGGGATGCGGAGGCGGCCGTGGTCATCGACGACGCCCACAAGCTGCCCGCCGCCCGCCTGCGGGAACTTGCCGAAGCGGACGTGCCGCGGCTGATCATCGCGCTGCGGCCGTGGCCCCGCTCGACCGAGCTGAGCGAGCTCACTCGGACGCTCGGGCAGACCGTGATGCTCGCGCCGATGGACCGCGCTCAAGTTCGTTCGCATGCGTCCGGCGCATTCGGCGCGGCGCCCGCGGCTGAACTCGTGGAGTTCCTGTTCAAACAGACCGGCGGTGTTCCGGCGTACGTGGATCGTCTCGTGTCGGCGATGTCGTCACGGCCGGTGACCGAAGTCCCGGACGCGGCCCTGGCGGCGTTCCGCTACGACCTGGATCTCCTCGAGCCGGACGTCCTGCAGTACGTGCTGGCCGCGCAGGCCGGGGCCGGGCTACGGACCGATCTGCTGGCGAGCCTGCTCGGCCGGGATGCCAACGATGTCGTAACCGTGATGGAGGCGGCCCGGGCCACCGGATTGCTCGGGCACGACGGCACCCTGCTGCCGATCTGCCACCGGGCGATCCGCGCGGTGATTCCCGCCGAGCGCGCTTTGGCTGTCCGGCAACGGCTTGCCGAGCTTCTGCTGGAGCGCGGCGAGTCCGTGCTGCCGTTGGCTCGTTCGCTGCTCGGCAGCGGTGTCGGTGGTGCTGGTGTCGCGGCTGCCTTCAACGCCGCCGCACACGAATCGCTGACCGAGGACCCAGCGTTGTCGGCGAAGTTGTTCGCCGCGGCCGTGTCCGCTGGGCGTCCAGTGGCGCAGTGCGCCGCCGGTTGGGCGCACGCTTCCGCGCTGGCCGGTGACCTCGATTCCGCGATGCGCCTTGCTGACCAGGCGATTTCCGGCTCGGAGGACAAGGCGGACGGCGCAAGGGTCGCGGCGACCGCGCTGGCGCATCGCGGCCAGCTCGGCCGGAGCGCTGAGCTGTACCGCTGGTCCGGTGACACGTCATTCGCCGCGATCGGCCTGATCGGGACCGGTCAGCTGGTCGACGTCGACTCGCCGGACGGCCTGCCCACATTGCTGTCGGGCGCCGCTTCCCTGATGGCACAAGGCGTTCGCGAATCGGTCTGCGGTTCCCCGGTCGACGCACTGTCCTCTTTGGTCCGTGCGGCCGGGTTGCTCGAGCCTGCCGGGCGCGGAGTCCTGCTGCCGGACAGTCCCGCCGCGCTGGCCGCGCTGGTCGGTTTGCACTGCGGTGAACTGGGCGTCGCGGAGTCCGTGCTCGACCGGGCCGTGCAGTCGAACATGGGCGGGCCGTTGCTGGCCACGCGGCATCGGTTGCTGCAGGCGTGGATCTGCATGATCCGTGGCCAACTGTCCACTGCCGCGGAGCATCTGGCCGAGACACGGCCACGTGAGCCACGAGACTGGCTGTTCGCCGTGGCCCTTGAGGTCGGTATCGCTCGGCGCAGCAGCGACGTGCAGGCGTTGCGCCGGATCTGGGCGCAGGCGTGCGAAGCCGTTGTGCGGCACCCGGTCGACCTGTTCACGATCCTGCCGCTCGGCGAATTCGTCGTGGCCGCGGCGAAGCTGAGCGACCAGGCCCGCCTCGGTCCGCACCTGCGGGAGGCGTACGCCCTGACCGCGCAGCTCGGCGACCCGGGACTGTGGACCACGACCTTGCACTGGGGTGGCCTGCACGCCGCGATCGTCGCCGAACAGCCTTCGGAAGCCGCGGACCACGTTGCCGCGCTTGCCAAGAACCACAGCCGGTTCGGACGCGCACTGGGCGAAGCCGCGCAGTGCTGGCTCGACATCGTGTCAGGCAAGGTCGACCCGGTCCGCGCCGAAGCCGCCGCCCGTGGCCTGCACGACATGGGCCTGGTCTGGGACGGCTCGCGGCTGGCCGGTCAGGCCGCGATCCGCACCTCGGACCGCAAGGCCATGGTGACCTTGCTGGACTGCGCGCGTGAACTGCAAGGCAAACAGGCCGTGACCGACCCGGCTCCGGCCGCCACTTCGCCGTTGAGCGAACGGGAGCAGGAAGTCGCCGCGCTGGTGCTGCAGGGCATGACGTACAAGCAGGTCGGCGACCAGCTGTTCATCTCGGCCAAGACCGTGGAGCACCACATGGCCCGGATGCGCCAACGCCTCGGCGCCAGCAGCCGCAGCGAACTGCTGAACCAGCTGCGCGCGCTGACGACCCGGAATTAATACCCGATCGGGTGCTTGGGGCATCTGGCCGCCGGGTCGTAACCCGACTGCTGCCAGCGGCGGGCGCATTCCTGGCAGTTCTCCGACGACGTCACCAACGACCTCGGCGGAACATGCCGCGTCCGGACGGTCAGCTGGACCAAGCGCAAGATCGCTTTCACCGAAAGCATTCAGCACGATAACAGCAACCCTACGGGCGACCGTTGACAGCCGGTGTCGCCGTCTGGTGACGTCCCATGACATGGGTATATCCGGAAAACTGGCCGCGCTGACCGCGGCCGGCCTACTGTTGTCGGGCTTACCTGCACTTGCCACTGGGGACTTGCCACGCACGGGCTTCGAGCTGTCCAAGGGCGCCCGGTGGACCACGATGGCCGAGGAACACCAGTTGCTGGGGCAGCTGGGCCGCAAGGTGAACGTCAGCAAGATCGGCACGTCCGTGCAGGGCCGTCCGATCCATCTGGTGCGGGTCGGCCGAGGCGGGCCGACGACCGTGCTGTTCCTGTGCTCGCAGCACGGCGATGAACCGGCCGGGCGGGAGGCGTGCCTGATCAAGATCCGGGACTTGGCCTACGGCAAGGACTCCGTCCCACCGGGAACCACGCTTTTGTTCATTCCGAACGCCAACCCCGACGGGCGGGAGGCCGACACACGCGGCAACGCCAACGGTGTCGACATCAACCGTGACCACATCGCTCTGGAAACTCCCGAGGGCCGGACGTTCGCGCGGGTGATCCGGGACTACCAGCCGGACATCGTGCACGACCTGCACGAGTTCGGGCCCCGGCCGTTGGTGTACGACAAGGACGTGCTGTGGCTGTGGCCGCGGAACCTGAACGTGCACAAGCGGGTGCATGACGAGTCTGAGGTGCTGTCCCGGTCGTACATCCGTCCCGCGGTGGAATCACGGGGACTGACCAGTGGCGTGTACGGCTTCCTGATCGACCCGGTGACCGGTGAGCCGACCGAGCAGATCGCCGGTGACGGGCAAGAGCGGATCCTGCGCAACACCACGGGTTTGAAGCACGCACTCGGCTTGCTCGTGGAGACCAACGTCGACCCGAACCCCGGCGAGGACGTGCCCGCGGCCGCCCGGCGCCGCGTCGTTTCCCATCAGTACGCGGTTGACGGGACTCTGAAACTGGTCGTCGAGCGCCGCGTTCAACTGGAGACCGCGACCACGGTGAGCCGGTTGACCGCGCCTTTCCAGCGTGGTCCGATCTTCTTCGGTGGCGCGGACAACGAGGCACCGCCGGCCGGTGAGGTCGAGCCGAACCCGCCTTGCGGGTATCGCTTGACCGCGACGCAGTACACGCAGGTGGCCGAGAAGTTGTCGTTGCACGGCGTGGATTCTCGGCGTGACGGGGACGGCAGGCTCGTGCCTTTGGCCCAACAGGCCCGGCCGCTGATCCCGTTGCTGCTTGATGCCCGCGCCGACTTCGAACTGGTCGCAGGCACGCCAGTCGCCCGCTGCTGAAAGGTTCGGCGCTGGGAGCGCTCAATGCCACCAACGTTTGGGAGCACGGTTGCCGCTGGCTCAGGTGCCGTTCGAGCTGCGGGGTCGTTTGGAGTGCTCGGTGCCCTCAATGATGTGGCATTCGAGGAAAGGGAGCTGGCTTGGTGCCGCGCGTAGGCAGAGTTCCGCTGGCAGGCTAGCGGAGGGCACCGACAGAAACTCGAGTCCGAATCGAGCACCCCCCGATGACCCAAAGTACCGGGCAGGTGTGACAGGAAATGGGTGGGTGGTCGCGCTCACACGGCCACCCACCCGGACTGGCCTGGGGGTTTGATGTCCTTGTGGATAACTCTGGGGATGTGCTGGTGAGTCGTGAACGGGTACCCGGCGAAGTCTGGGTGATGGTGCTGGCGTGCTTCCTCGTGGCCATTGGGTTCGGGATGATGGCGCCGGTCGTTCCCGCTTTCGCGACCACTTTCGGCGTCGGGGTCACCGCCGCTTCCTTTGTCGTCAGCGCTTTCGCGATCGTCCGGCTGGCTTTCGCCCCGGCGAGCGGCAAGCTGATCTCCCGGTTGGCCGAGCGGCCCGTTCTGTTGTGGGGCTTGGTGATCAACGCCGTCGCCACCGGCGCGTGCGGCTGGGCCCAGACGTACTGGCAGCTGCTCGTGTTCCGGTCGGTCGCGGGCATCGGGTCGGTGATGTTCACCGTCGCGGGCGTCGGGCTCATTCTCCGGTTGAGCCCGGTCGGCTTGCGGGGCCGGGTTTCCGGCTTGTGGTCCACGAGCTTCCTGTTGGGCAACATGGCCGGCCCGCTGGCCGGCGGTGTGTTCGCGGGTGAGTCGATCCGCCTGCCGTTCATCATCTACGGCTCCGGCACGATGCTCGCCGCCGTGGTCATCTGGCTGCTGCTCAAGCAGTCCGGTGAGAAGAACGCCTCGGACATCCGCGACCAGCCGGAATTCAAGGTGCGGCAGGCACTGCGGCACAAGGCGTACCGCTCGTCCTTGGCGTCGGCGTTCGCGGTCGGCTGGATCTCCTTCGGAGTCCGGTTCTCCCTCATCCCGTTGTTCGTGGTCGCAGCACTGCACGAGTCCAGCACCGCCGCGGGCATCGGATTGTCGATCTACGCCGTCGGCACCGCGTCCGTCCTGCTCATCTCGGGCCGGATCGCCGACCTGCGCGGGCGTAAACCGGTTGTGGTGACCGGATTGGTGATCCTCACGGCAGGGTCGCTGCTGCTGGCGTTCGCGGCCTCACTGCCGATGTTCTACGTCGCCTCGCTCGTCGCGGGCGTCGGATCGGGCTTGATCAGCCCGGCGCAGACAGCGACCGTCGCCGACCTGATCGGCACCAATGTCCGAGGCGGCCCAGTGCTGGCGTTCTACCAGATGACCACCGACCTCGGCGCCATCATCGGGCCGTTGCTGGCGGGCGCGGTCGCCGACTTCTGGTCCTACCAGGCCGCCTTCACCATGTCCGCGGTCATCTCGGTGCTGGCGCTCGGCTTGTGGACCCTTGCCCCGGAAACGCTTGTGGGCGGCCGGAAAAGGCCGCCCACACCTACGCCACCGGTGACTCCGGCGACGACTCAGGCGACGCCGGGGTCCGAGGTCTGCGGACCGGCCGCGGACACGTCGTCCAGCTGATACTTCCTGGTCGCCTCGACCACCTTGGCCTTGTCGACCTCGCCGCGGCGGGCCAGCGCGGCCAGCACACCCACGACGATCGACTCGGCGTCCACCAGGAAGTGCCGCCGCGCGGCCGGGCGGGTGTCGGAGAAGCCGAACCCGTCCGTGCCGAGGCTGACCATGTCGCCGGGCACCCACGGCCGGATCAGGTCCGGAACCGCACGCATCCAGTCCGACACCGCCACAACCGGGCCCTCGGTCTCCGAGAGCACCGACGTCACGTACGGCACGCGCGGCTCCGCCTCCGGGTGCAGCAGGTTGTGCCGGTCGACATCCACGGCGTCACGACGCAGCTCGGAGTACGACGTGGCCGACCAGATGTGCGCCTGGACACCCCACTCGTCGTTCAGCATCTCCTGAGCCTTCAGCGCCCACGGCAACGCCACACCGGAACCGAGGATCTGCGCCTTCGGGCCGTTGCCCGCAGGCGCTCCCTTGTAGTGGTACAGCCCGCGCAGCAGGCCCTCCACGTCCAGGTCCTCCGGCTCGGCGGGCTGCTGGTACGGCTCGTTGTAGACGGTCAGGTAGTAGAAGATGTCCTCCGCCTGATCGCCGTACATCCGACGCAGACCGTCCTTGACGATGTGCGCCACCTCGAACGACCACGCCGGGTCGTACGAGACGACGGCCGGGTTGGTCGCCGCGAGCAGCAGCGAGTGGCCGTCGTTGTGCTGCAGGCCCTCACCGGTCAGCGTCGTACGGCCTGCCGTGGCGCCCAGGACGAACCCGCGGGTCATCTGGTCGGCGGCGGCCCACAGGCCGTCACCGGTGCGCTGGAACCCGAACATCGAGTAGAAGATGTAGATCGGGATCATCGGCTCGCCGTGCGTGGCGTACGACGTGCCCACGGCGGTGAACGACGCGGTCGACCCGGCCTCGTTGATGCCCTCGTGCAGGATCTGGCCGCGCTCGCTCTCCTTGTAGGCGAGCATCAGCTTGGCGTCCACCGACGTGTACAGCTGGCCCTGCCGGTTGTAGATCTTCTGCGTGGGGAACATCGAGTCCATGCCGAAGGTCCTGGCCTCGTCCGGGATGATCGGCACGATCCGCGCGCCGATCTCCGGGTCCTTGGCCAGGTCGCGCACCAGCCGGACGAACGCCATCGTGGTGGCGACCTCCTGCTTGCCCGACCCCTTGCGGATCACGTCGTAGACCTTGTCGCCGGGCAGCACCAGCGTCTTGGACTTGGCGCGGCGCTCCGGCACGAATCCGCCGAGCTGACGGCGCCGCTCCACCATGTACTGGATCTCCGCGGAGTCCATGCCCGGGTGGAAGTACGGCGGCAGGTACGGGTCCTTCTCCAGCTCGGCGTCGCTGATCGGGATCCGCAGGGTGTCGCGGAAGCCCTTCAGGTCGTCCAGGGTCATCTTCTTCATCTGGTGCGTCGCGTTGCGCGCCGCGAAGTGCGAGCCGAGGTTGTAGCCCTTGATCGTCTTGGCCAGGATCACCGTCGGCGCGCCGTGCGTCTCAGTGGCCGCCTTGTAGGCCGCGTAGACCTTGCGGTAGTCGTGGCCGCCGCGCTTGAGGTTCCAGATCTCCTGGTCGTCCAGGTTGAGCACCAGGTCCTTGGTCCGCGGGTCACGGCCGAAGAAGTGCTCACGCACGTAGGCACCGTCGTTGGCCTTGTAGGTCTGGTAGTCGCCGTCGGGTGTGGTGTTCATCAAGTTGACCAGCGCACCGTCGCGGTCGGCGTGCAGCAGCGTGTCCCACTCACGGCCCCAGATGACCTTGATGACGTTCCAGCCCGCGCCGCGGAAGAACGCCTCCAGCTCCTGGATGATCTTGCCGTTGCCCCGCACCGGGCCGTCCAGCCGCTGCAGGTTGCAGTTGATCACGAAGGTCAGGTTGTCCAGGCCCTCGTTGGCCGCGACGTGAATCAGGCCACGCGACTCCGGCTCGTCCATCTCACCGTCGCCGAGGAACGCCCATACTCGCTGGTCGGACGTGTCCTTGATGCCCCGGTCGTGCAGGTAGTGGTTGAACCGGGCCTGGTAGATGGCGTTCATCGGGCCAAGACCCATGGAGACCGTCGGGTACTCCCAGAAGTCCGGCATCAGCCGCGGGTGCGGGTACGACGGCAGGCCGCCGCCCATCCCGGCGTGCGAGTACTCCTGCCGGAAGCCGTCGAGCTGGTTCTCCGCGAGCCTGCCCTCCAGGTACGCGCGCGCGTACATACCGGGCGACGCATGGCCCTGGAAGAAGACGTGGTCGCCCCCGCCAGGGTGGTCCTTGCCACGGAAGAACCAGTTGAACCCGACCTCGTAGAGCGTCGCGGAGGACGCGTACGTCGAAATGTGGCCACCGACACCCACACCGGGGCGCTGCGCCCGGTGCACGGTCATCGCCGCGTTCCAGCGGATCCACGCACGGTAACGGCGTTCGACCTCTTCGTCACCGGGGAACCACGGTTCCTGCTCGGTGGGGATGGTGTTGACGTAGTCGGTGCTCGTCAGCGACGGAATGCCGACGCGGCCCTCCCGAGCGCGTTCGAGCAGCCGCAGCATCAGGTAGCGAGCACGCTGCTGCCCGCCGTCCTTGAGCACGGCGTCGAACGACTCAAGCCACTCCGACGTCTCCTCCGGGTCGATGTCGGGCAGGTGGGCGGCGAGGCCGTCGCGGATAACGTGCACCCTGCCAGGGGCACTGGCGCTGTTTGAGTTGGTCTGCGGGGCCAAGGGGTCTCCTCGCCTGGTTCTCTCGTTGTTTCCTACGCCAATTCAACCCGGTTGGCGTGCGTCATACCTCATCGTCGTCCCGATCGGGTCTCACGTCATCACTACTGGTGAGTAACCCGATGGCGGTGTCCCCCACACTCACAGGAGTGGTATTGCCTCTACATGGCACGGGACGATCCGATGCATACCGTCACCATAGTGCGGGCACGGTTGGACTCCCGCGCGGACACAGTTGGGGCTTGAACCGGTGTGGACGGTTGCGCAGTCGGGTACTGAAAGTGTTCGCTATCGCCTAACACGCGGTGCCTCCGGCGCCGCATTGGTTCACATG
This sequence comes from Kibdelosporangium aridum, assembly GCF_900176515.1. Lineage (GTDB taxonomy): Bacteria > Actinomycetota > Actinomycetes > Mycobacteriales > Pseudonocardiaceae > Kibdelosporangium > Kibdelosporangium aridum. The sequence continues at coordinate 1,659 of NZ_FWXV01000009.1, read as the reverse complement.
GAGGAGTGGAAGCCGTGGTGGCCGCGGGAGACGCCGGCAAAGCAGGCGTCGCCGAGAAGCTTGGGATCGAACCAGGCATTGTCGTCCAGGAGATCGGCTGGGACGAGGACGTCGACGACGACGTGCGTGCCGCCATCGAAGAGCGCAGCGGTAGCGACCTGCTGGATGAGGACGCTGACGAGGTGGTGGACGTCATCCTGCTGTGGTGGCGGGAAGACGACGGAGACCTCGCCGACACGCTCCTTGATGTCCGCAGTCCGCTCGCCGACACCGGGGTCATCTGGGTGTTGACACCGAAAACGGGGCGCGACGGGCACGTGGAGCCGAGCGAGATCTCGGAGGCGGTGTCGACAGCTGGCATGGCGCAGACGTCGAACATCAGTGTCGGCGACGACTGGACCGCGACCAGGTTGGTGTCGCCGAAGTCAGCCAACACCCGCCGCTGAGATCCCAAGGAGCGAACCGTCTGGGACGTCGCCCAGACGGGCGCACTAGGCTGGGCAGCGACAGACTCCGCGCAGCACCTGGGAGGACACGGGTATGACAGTCGAGGTCGGCACGAAGGCACCGGACTTCACGCTCAACGACTACAACAAGCAGCCGGTGACTCTCTCGTCCTTCCAAGGCGAGAAGAACGTGCTGCTGGTGTTCTACCCGTTCGCGTTCAGCGGCAAATGCCAAGGCGAGCTCTGCCAGGTCCGGGACGAACTGGCGACGTACAACGACGCCGACGTCCAGGTCCTCGGCGTGTCGGTCGACCACGTCTTCGCCCTCAAGACATGGGCCGAACAGCAGGGCTACCAGTTCCCCCTGCTCTCGGACTTCTGGCCGCACGGCGAAGTCGCCAAGGCCTACGGCGTGTTCAACGACAAGGCGGGCATGGCCGTGCGCGGCACCTTCCTGATCGACAAGGCAGGAGTCGTCCGCTTCACCGAGGTCAACCAGCCCGGAGACGCACGCGACCAGGAGGGCTGGAAAAAAGCTGTAGCCGACCTGGCATGATTGTCAGCGGCGGTACCCAAGCGGTACCGCCGGAGAAGGGCGCATAGCTCAGCGGAAGAGCACCTCCCTTACAAGGAGGGGGTCGCAGGTTCGAACCCTGCTGCGCCCACGGCCTCAGGCCGACCCTGCTCGCCTCGCTTTGCTCGGGCTCGCCGGGTCGGCCGTCATCATTTTGGGGGGCCGAGCCCCCCAAACCCCCCACGGTGCGAGCTCCTCACTTTCCAGCGCTGGGCGCGTTTCGTCTGGACCAGCGCACGCGGCTTCGCCGCCTCGGCCCCTTCTTTTGGGACGAGCTCAAGACCTTCCACGGTGCGCACTCCTCACCTTTTGTCGACGGCACGTGAAAACTGACCCCGGCGTGGCATCCGAATTTTGACCCCCTGTCCGGTGACTCTGGCTCGAGCCGAGCCAGGGAGGACGAAGGGTGTTGTCCGTGGAAGATTGGGCTGAGATTCGCAGGTTGCACCGGGCGGAAGGGTTGCCGATCAAGGCGATCGCCCGGGTGTTGGGCGTCTCAAGGAACACGGTGCGCGCCGCGTTGGCCTCGGATGCGCCGCCGAAGTACGTGCGGCAGCCGAAGGGGTCCATTGTGGATGCTGTGGAACCGCGGATTCGTGAGTTGCTGCAGGCATTTCCGACGATGCCGGCGACGGTGAT
>NZ_FWXV01000006.1 GCF_900176515.1 Kibdelosporangium aridum | reverse complement strand
GATGTCATGAAAGTCATGCTCGGCGAACAGCGACGCCTCCCACAACGCCGACTCCACCAACGCCTCCGGCGTGGCCTTGCCGTACTTGGCCAACAACCGCGGATCCAACGAACCCGCGTTCACCCCGATCCGGATCGGCGTGCCATGATCCCTGGCCGCCGCGGCGATCTCCTTGACCTTGTCGTCGAACTTCTTGATGTTGCCCGGGTTCACCCGCACCGCCGCACACCCAGCCTCGATCGCGGCGAACACGTACTTCGGCTGAAAATGAATATCCGCGATCACCGGGATCTGCGACTTCTTCGCAATCGCCGGCAACGCCTCCGCGTCATCCTGCGACGGACACGCCACCCGCACAATGTCACAACCCGACGCAGTCAACTCCGCGATCTGCTGCAACGTCGCGTTCACGTCGGCAGTGAGCGTGGTCGTCATCGACTGCACCGAGATCGGGAACTCGCTGCCGACACCCACCGAACCGACCATCAACTGCCGGGTCTTGCGGCGCTCCGACAGAACCGGCGGTGGTAGCGACGGCATGCCGAGCAGCACTTCGCCGCTGGTCATGAGATCTCCTTAATTGAGCCTGATCGGGTTGACGATGTCCGCGGTGATCGTGAGCAGCATCACCGCTCCACCGATGAACACCACCACCATGGTGACGGCCATCAGCTTCGAGTAGTCCACGGGGCCACCCGCCGGTTTCCCGCGCATCCTGCGCAGGGCGTTGCGGATCTTCTCGTAGACGATCACCGCTATGTGTCCCCCGTCCAGCGGCAACAGCGGCAGCAGGTTGAACACGCCGATGAAGAAGTTGAGGCTCGCCAGCAGCAGCAAGACAACGTCCCACAGGCCACGCTCAACCGCGTCACCACCGAGAATACTCGCGCCGACGACACTCACCGGGGTGTCCGGATCGCGTTCTCCGCCACCTATGGCGCGCACCACAGCCGGAATGCGCTCGGGGAACCGGATCAGGCCTTCCCATGTCTTGGCGAACATGTCGCCGGCGAACGAGATCGTGCCGCCGACCGCGCTCCACGCGTCGTATTCGAACTGCCGTTGCTGCACCACACCGATGCTGCCCTGGGGTTCGAGCACGCGGTTGCCGTCACGCAGCATCAGTCGCTGTGCGACGGTCACGTCCACAGTGAACGTCTGCTCGTTGCCGTCACGTTCCACGGTGATCCGCTGTGGACCGGACAGCGGCTTGAGCGCCGCCCGCAGTTCGGGGAAGGTCGACGTTTCCGTGCCGTTCACCGCGACGATCAGGTCACCGGACCGCAGACCTGCCTGCGCGGCCGGGTTCGGGTCGGTCGCGGTGCACCCGGGCCGTGGCTTCGTCGTGTCCATGTTGATGGTGTCACTTTGGACACACGACGTGCTGGCCACGACCGGCCGGTCGGCCAGGTTCGGCAGGCTGATGGTGGCCGCCAGGATGTACAGGATGATGAAGCCGAGGATGAAGTGGGTGACCGAACCCGCGGCCATCACGATGACACGCTTCCACGCGGGATAGCGGTACATCGCGTTCTTCTCTTCGTCCGGCGTCATCTCGTCCAGCGCGGTCATGCCCGCGATGTCGCAGAACCCGCCGCCGGGGATGGCCTTCAGGCCGTACTCGGTCTCACCGCGGCGGAACGAGAAGATCTTCGGACCGAAGCCGATGAAGTACCGGCGCACCTTCATGCCGAACCACTTGGCCGTGAACATGTGCCCGGCCTCGTGCAGCGCGACCGACAGGCCGATGCCGAGCGCGAACAGCACGACTCCGATGAAGAAGATCACGCTCAGTTCCTTCCCAGAATTTCCCGGGCGCGTGTCCTTGCCCACTCTTCGGCGGCAAGGACCTCATCGACCCCGCTCGGCGCGCCTCGCCAGGCGTCCGCCTCGCCCAATACTCGCTGAACAGTCTCCACAATCGACGTGAAACCGACGTTCAGCTCGAGGAACGCCTCGACGGCCTCCTCGTTCGCGGCGTTGTAGATGGCCGGGTGGCAGCCGCCGGCCTCACCGGCCTGGCGAGCCAGCCGGACGGCTGGGAAGACCTCGTCGTCGAGCGGTTCGAAGGTCCACGAGGTGGCCTTGTCCCAGACGCAGGGCTGCGACGAGCCAGGCAGCCGCTCGGGCCAGCCGAGCGCCAGCGAGATCGGCAGCCGCATGTCCGGCGGGCTGGCCTGGGCCAGCGTGGAGCCGTCGGAGAAGGTCACCATCGAGTGCACGATCGACTGCGGGTGGACCACCACGTCGATCCGGTCGTACGGCACACCGAACAGCAGGTGCGCCTCGATCACCTCGAGGCCCTTGTTGACCAGGGTCGCCGAGTTGACCGTGATCACCGGGCCCATCGACCAGGTCGGGTGCGCCATCGCTTCCTCGGGCGTGACGTCCTTGAGCTCGGCCGCGCTCCGGCCGCGGAACGGACCACCGGACGCGGTCACGACCAGGCGCTCGACCTCCTCGGCGCGCCCGCCACGCAGGCACTGCGCCAGCGCGGAGTGCTCGGAGTCGACCGGCACGATCTGGCCGGGCTTGGCCGCCTTGAGCACCAGCGGACCGCCGGCGATCAGCGACTCCTTGTTGGCCAGCCCCAGCCGGGCGCCGGAGGCCAGCGAGTACAGGGTCGGTTCGAGACCACGGGAACCGGTGATCCCGTTGAGGATCACGTCGGCGGGCACCGCCTCGATCAGATCGAGCACGGCACGGCTACCGGTGAAGACCCGCGCGTCACCGAAGTCCGCGCCGGACGCGTCGGGCACAGCGATCGCCTTGACGCCGAAGTCATGGGCCTGCTTGGCCAGTATGGCGGGGTTCGAGCCACCCGCGGCGAGCCCGACGACCTGGAACTTGTCCGGGTTGGCGGCGATCACCTCGAGTGCCTGGGTGCCGATCGACCCAGTGGAACCGAGCAGGAGAACTGAGCGAATGTTTGCGGACATCGCGCCCATTGTCCCCGACTGGGCCTGGGGAGCCCGCCACTGGGCCGTGTGCGACGATGAAGCAGGAAGCAGCATGATCAAGGAGGGACCCGTGGCGAGCTCGACGCCCGAAAAGGCTCCGGCGCACACCGTCAGCCCGCAGGACGAGCCGTCGGCCGAGTGGGGCTGGCACGGCAGCTTCCCCAAGGGCACCCGGATCGCGGGCTGGTTCACCGCGTTCGCGATGTTCCTCATGCTGATCGGCAACCACACCGGCCGCACCGAGGACCTCTGGCTGATCGGGACCGGCGCCGGCCTGGTCATCTTGCTGGTCATCGACCAGATCCGGCGCCGGACTTCCTGGCGTCGCTGATCACCTGCGCGGCACGAGCTCGTACAGGATTCTCGTGCCATAGGGCGCCATAAGCACGTGCTGTCCGACAGCGCCCAACGCGGATACGGGCCACCCTGTCGCGAACAGCGAGGTGGCGTGCGCAGCTGTGCCGAACGACTTGGCGAACCGCGTGGTCTCCACTTCACTCGTGGGATCGCGTGGGCCTGGGTAGCCGCTGATCTGGATCGTCTTCGCCGTGCCGCGCTGGCTGTCGACTCTGACCACCGCGGGCGCCGAGACCTGGCTCGCGATCGCGTGCACCACCACGTCGTCACCGGCCGCGGCGATCTGCCGTCTGCCCAGTTCCAGCGGGCACGGGCCGATGCCGTCGACGTCGGCGTTGATCACTGGCGTCGACAGGATCACCCGGCCACGTGAATCCAGGATCGCCAGGCCGCCTTGCTGCGTGCTGACCGCGAGCCGGCCGCCGGTCAGCCCGGCCGCTCCGGTTCCCGACGGGATCTCCACGCCGATCGGCAGCATCGTCGCGTCGAGCACCTTGCCGTCCCGCAGGGCGTCGATTCGCCAGACCATGGCCTGTGCGGCGTCCAGCAGGACGGGTGTGTCGCCGTCGAACGTGAGCGCGGCAAACTGCGCTGTGTTCCACACGTTCACCCCGTCGGGTACGGGACGGCCGTTCTGGTCCTTGATCCGTGTGGTGTCCGCCTCGGTCGGGGCCTTGATGGCCCGCAGGTCGACCGCGCGGCCGGTGCTGAGCTGGACGATCCGGACCGGGCGGCTCAACCGGCTGTTCCCCCGACGCGAGGGCGTACTCGGGGGCAGCAGCCATGCCTGGTCCTTGCGCAGCTCGATCGCGCTGACCGACCCGGAGGTGTCGCTGCCTTGCAGCCGCAGTTTCTCGGAGATGTCCCCGGCGACCGGATCGTTGTTGGTCGAGAACGGCGCGAGATTGGGATCCCACGCCACTTCGACCACGCCGTCGGTGCGGATCCGTAAGATCCGCAACGTATCGCCCCACCGGCCCCCGTTTTCATCCGCGTTGCGCGGGTCGACGGAGCTGGCGTACTTGCGGCCGACGAAGTAGACGGCTCCATCTGCCGCTGTGGTCAGCGCTTCGACGTGACCGATGCTTGTGGACGGTCCCGGCGAAGGTCCACTTGGGACATTGATCCCGCCGTTGCCTGCCATCATCCGCACGGAGCCGCGTGGCTCCTCGGGTAACGGCGGCGCGACTTCAGCACGGCACCCCAGCCGGTTGCCGTACTTTGTTGCGACAATTCCGGAAAGATCCGCAAGATCTTGGTCGACCATCTTGCGCCGGACGTCGTAGCCGGTGATCTCGATTCCGATGTGGACAAAACGCTTGCCGCACGTGATGGCGAGCGAGATGTCCGGCTTGTTGTCGGTCCCGGTCCGCAGCGGGTTGCCAACCGGAGCACGCGCGGAACGCTCCTTGGCAACTTGCATCGCGGTCGTGACCCGCGTGATGGCCCCGACTTGATCGGCGTCGATTCGCAACGACGCCACGGTTCGTCGCCCGGAATTCTCCGAGACAAGCACCTCACATTGACCGCGGTCAATGTTCGGCGCGACGGTGATGTCGCCGACCGATATCAAATTCTCCTCGGCGCGTGCGGTCATATGAGCAATTGCCGAACGCGGCAGCAGTGAACAGACCTCCGGCCCCACATCGGTGACCGGATCGGTGTTCAACGGCTGCGGGCCGGCCAGCTCAGGCCCTGTGCAAGCGACCAAGCCCAACAACAGCGCCGATCCTAGGATCCCCACCCGATTGCGCACACGACCGATGTTCCTCCAAACGTCCTCATTGGATGGGCTTTATGCCTCAGCCGCAAGTGGGCTGGATGCCAGTGAGGGTCGGCGGATTTGGCCAAAAATGTGCGCCAAATATCGGCGGTCAGAGAACTTTCCGGACCTCTTCCTCGGACCGGCCGACGACTGTCGTGCCGTCATCAGCGGTGATGATCGGCCGCTGGATCAGAATCGGGTGCGTCACCATCGCCTCGATCCAGCGGTCGCGCTCCTTGGGCCACTTGGCCATCCCGAGCTCCTTGGCGACCTTCTCCTGGGTGCGCGCGATGTCCCACGGCTCAAGCCCCAGCCGGTCAAGGACTGCCCCGAGTTCCTCGGCGGTCGGCGGGTCCTCGAGGTATCGGCGGATCGTGTACTCGCTGCCGGCCTCGTCCAACATCTTCACCGCGGACCGGCACTTCGAGCAGGCCGGATTCACCCAGATCTCCACCCGCCTTACGGTACTGCGATGACCATCAAGGCGGCGGCCGGGAGTGCGATCGGAAACCGGTACCGGGCGAACTTCGACGCCCACCGGCTGAACCTGGAGCCATTGGTGGCCGTGGTCGCCGACGGCATGGGTGACGGCCCCGGCAGTGCGATGGCGGGACGGACCACTGTGGACATCATGGCCGCCGTCCAACCGACAGTCGCTGGGATCCGTAACGCGGTCATGGCCGCACATACGGAAGTGGGCGAGTTCGGCAGGAAGCTCGGCAGTCTCGCTGGGTGCACGCTGACCGCCTTGATGGAAGGTCAAGACGGTTTTCTGGTCGTGCAGGTCGGGGACTCACGGCTGTACCGGTTGCGGGCCGGTCTGCTGGAGATCCTGACGGTCGACCACACCATGGCTTGACTGGGCGCGGTGAACGGGTGGTTCGCGTTCGACTCGCCGCAGGCTGCCGCGGCGCGCTACCAACTCACTCGCTATATCGGGCATCCCGGCGCGCCCGCGCCGGACATCATGCACGTCGATCCGTTGCCGGGGGATGTGTTCCTGCTGTGCACGGACGGTATTGCCGAGCAGGTCCCGTATCACCGGATCCTCGAGCTCCTTGGCCAAGAGCCTGAGGTGGCGGTGCGGGACCTGCTCGCGCATGCCGAGGCCGCGGGCGGGAACGACAACGCGACCGCGATCGTCATTCAGGTCAGCAGTACGCCCTGACCTTGCGGATGTCGACGGGCAGCGCCGGCCTGCCGTCGACGGTCCCCGGCGGCGCGATGCCACCGGCGGCCACCTTGTCCAGTGTAGACAGTCCAATTGGTCCGACCGTCCCGAAGATGGTGTAGTTCGGCCGCAGCGCGGAGTCGCCGTACACCAGGAAGAACTGGCTGCCGTTGGTGTTCGGTCCGGCGTTGGCCATGGCGAGCACGCCGCGGGCGTACACCTTGCGCTCACCTGTCGGGTCCGTCGGCGCGGGCGGCAGGTTCGTGGGCAGCTCGTCCTTGTAGCGGTAGCCAGGGCTGCCCTCACCGGTGCCTGACGGGTCACCGCACTGCAGGACCTTCAGGGTTGGGTAGTTGGTCAGCCGATGACAGGACGTGAAGTCGTAGAAACGGTGCCTGGCCAGGTGCAGGAAGCTCTGCACGGTGCAGGGCGCCTTCGAGCGGTCAAGCGTCAGGGTGATCTTGCCTTGGTTGGTCGGCAGGTCGACCCGCACAGTGCCGTGCGACGGCGTCCTACGCGGGTCAGGGGGTAACGGCACCGGCCGGGCAGGCGGTTCTTCGGGGGTTTTCGTGTATTGGCACGGACCGCGTGTCGTGTCGGCGGCGGACGCCACTGCCGGCACGCACACGGAGACGGTCACTATGACCCCGGCCACGATGATCGAACGCACCACGTCGTCCTCCCTCATGGGTTCCGCCGGAGGGTAGTGGCCTCGGCCTTTGCTTCAGATCCGCCATTCGTAGGGCTGTGCCACACTGGTAGAGCTATGACCGCTCTTCCTCTCGTTTTCGACGCGCCCAAGCGCGGCCTCCCGCCGCGTCACCTCGCTGACCTCTCCGCCGCCGAACGCCGGGAAGCGGTCGTCGCACTTGGTGAGAAACCGTTCCGCGCCAACCAACTGTCACACCATTACTTCGCACGGCTGACCGCCGACCCGTCGGCGATGACAGACATCCCAGCCGACGCCCGGCAGCGCCTCACCGACGAACTCCTGCCGCCGCTGCTGACCGTCGTCCGACACGTGCAATGTGACGACGGTTCCACCCGCAAGACGCTATGGCGCGCACATGACGGAACCCTGTTCGAGAGCGTGTTGATGCGGTACTCCGACCGCACCACGCTGTGCGTATCCAGCCAGGCCGGCTGCGGCATGGCATGCCCGTTCTGCGCGACCGGCCAAGGCGGCCTGCAACGAAACATGTCGACGGCCGAGATCGTCGACCAGGTCCGGCACGGCGCGGCAGCGATGCGTGACGGCGATCTGCCCGGCGGCCCAGGCAGGCTCTCGAACATCGTCTTCATGGGCATGGGTGAACCACTGGCGAACTACAAGCGCGTAGTCGCCGCGGTCCACCGAATCTGCGACCCAGCACCTGGCGGCCTGGGCATCTCCCAGCGCTCAGTGACGGTGTCAACGGTCGGCCTGGTTCCCGCCATTCGGAAATTGACCGAGGAAGGCCTCCAAGTCCGCCTCGCCGTGTCCTTGCACACCCCGGACGACGAACTGCGCGACACATTGGTGCCCGTGAATACCCGCTGGAAGGTCGCCGAGGTGCTGGAGGCCGCCCGTGGCTACGCGGAGAAGACCGGCCGCCGCGTCTCGATCGAATATGCCCTGATCCGGGACATCAACGACCAGCCTTGGCGTGCGGACCTTCTCGGCAAGCTGCTTCGCCGTCACCTCGGGCAGTTCGCCCACGTCAACGTCATCCCGTTGAACCCGACCCCAGGCTCGAAGTGGGACGCGTCGCCCAAGCCTGTCGAGACCGAATTCGTCCGCCGGGTCAACGCCCAGGGCGTCGCCTGCACCGTCCGCGACACCCGAGGCAGGGAGATCGCCGCAGCCTGCGGCCAGCTCGCCGCCGAAGGCTAAGAGCGTCACGCTTGCGCGTTGTTCACGCGTGTGCGCAAATGTGTGCAGGTGTGTCACAACGAGCTGTGTCGATCAGGCTTCGCACCTTCGGCGGGATTCGTTGTCACCGTGATCATCGATCCTGTGGATCACTCCGGGGTCACCGCCTGGAAGACCAGCGGAGCCGACCTGCGGGCATATCGCGAGGAGTCCGACGGAAAGGACGGCACGCCATGACCGACGACGCCACCAAGGAACAAGCTCTCGCTGCCATCCAGGAAGAAATCGCCATCAAGCGGGCCGCTGCCGAGAACGAGAGTGACCCAATCAAGCGGGAACGACTCCTGCGACACGCGCAATTGCGTGACGAGATCGCGGAAGAGGAGGCGGCGGCGATCGCTGCGGAAGCCAGCGAGAACCAGCAGGCTGCCCTGTCGCTGCGTGTGCCCGCGTCGTTGGTCGCAGAGCTCAAGGCCCGCGCCGAGGCAGAACACATCCCCACGTCAGCGCTGGTGAGGCGCATTCTCACGCAGGCCCTGCACGAGCCTTCGGCTCCGGTTCTCACCGTTGAACAGGTCGAGGAGATCGCTCGGCGGGTGTACCGCGAGTCTGCCTGAGGCATACCACATGCCAGTCTGTTAGTGCTCGACCTGGTTATACCGGGTTATACTCGGGGGCATGAAGACAGCGATCTCTGTGCCGGACGAGACGTTCGTGCAGGTGGAGCAGAGCGCGAAGTCCTTGGGGGTGACGCGCTCGGAGTTCTACACGCGCGCGGCCCGGTTCTACCTTGATCATTTGGAACAGCAGTCGTTGACCAACGAGATCAACGCGGCTTTGGATGGCGTTGACGAGTCGAGTGAGGTGGCGGTGGCCGCGGGGCGGCGTCACCTGGCAAGTGCTGACGACGAGTGGTGATCGAACGCGGCGGCGTTCATTGGGCTGATCTTGGCGAGCCCGAAGGATCACGGCCCGCCAAACACCGACCGGTCCTTGTCGTCCAGGCCGACCCCTACAACGCGAGTCGGCTGGCTACCGTGCTTGTCGCGGTGATCACGTCCAACACGAAGCTGGCCAGTGCACCCGGCAACGTCTTCCTGCCGACGTCCGCGACCGGGCTGCCGAAGGACTCGGTGGTCAACGTGACCGCGCTGATCACCCTGAACAAGAACGACCTTGGCGAGCAGGTCGGCACGCTGCCACCCAACCTGATGCGGGATGTGGACAAAGGCCTCCGGCGCGTGCTTTCCCTCTAATCAAGTCAACGCCACTCGAGACGCTCGGGGTTCCACGCGCCTTGTGGGTCCTGCTGTTGCAGCAGTGGTGTCACAAAAGCTTCAGCCAAAGGCATTGCACCGCCGAGAGTTCGGTACTCGGACGGAAGTTCGTAGGCCCTAACGGCAGCGGCACGGTATCCGGCAGTCCATGACGGATCAGGGACAACGAACTTCTCAGGAAGCACGAGGTGCGTACCCGCTGCCCTGCGCCTGTCCACTTCCGCGTGCAATGCCGCATGAGTCGTCGATCCGTCCACCGGGGACTTGACAGCAATCACCATGAGGTCGACGAGGTCCTTGAACCTCGACGATGGGCGTTGTTGGTCACCGTGACGCTCAAACATCGCCGCGATCTTGTCGGCGACGTGGTCTTCCAATGGCCACATCCGGACGGCTGGCCAGTCCGAACAGTCCATCGTGAATGGCGCCTCCAGGTCTCCGACGAGGAGATCTCCCATCGGTCGAAGACCAGTGACGACTACGTCAACGCTGACCATGCCCAATTGACGCAAGCCGAACATCACCTTGAACCGAACCTTGCGGGAAGGACGATTCGCAGCTGTCTCAACGGATGTGTCGTGGTGTTCGAACGTCAGGTGATCGTGGAGATCAATGGAGACTGCGGTGATCAAGGCACGTACGGCTTCATCAACGGTGGTGTCTTCGACGGTTCGCCATAGATCGACATCGGTCGAATAACGGGCTTTGGGCCAACGCACCAAAAGAGCCTGGCCGCCCTTGAGAACCCAGTTCTCTCCGTCCACATGGAAGACACGTGCCAGCAGGCGGCGATGGTAGTAGCGTTCCAGGAGCTCACCTGTCGGCACTCCGGTGACCTTTGAGGCGTTGACCGCGCGGGCCTTGAGCGAACTGGTGAACGCGCGGAAAGTAAGTGGTTTCAGCGGCTTCATTCTTTGTCGTTCGGGTCAGGTGCGGCTTGCTGGTTCGCATCGTTGAGCACACGTCGCATGATCTCCGGCGAGATCCGTGCCAGCTCACCCCACGTGATGTTCTTGTTCCGCAAGTCAGCCCAACTCGAGCGGGTCGGCCAACCCAAGGTGTCGCGCAGCGCTCGGACTGCCAAATCGTCCACGGAAAGCCCGATCTGCGCCATGAGTTGTTCGAGCAAGTCAGCGCCATCACCAGGTGCGGCGCCATAGCGTCGGGCATATGGCGAGATCTGACGGGGTAACTCATCGAGCCGTATCTGACCGGCCTCGAAAGCCTGCCGGATCATCGTCGCGACATGACTGGCGTCGGCGTGCCGGTCGAGCAGGTCCTGGATAGTACGGATCGGAGTCGTGACCGGCAGGCCGTCAAGCAGCATGACTTCGGATTCATTCAGATCCCCTCGACGTAGGAACACATTGGGATCACGAGTCGTCCGCCTACGAGGAACAGTTATTTCGACGCGGTCGTTCGGCAGATCCCCCAGGCCGTGCAGCCGAGCGGCGGACTCGTGCGAGACGACTCCACCGTCTGGATCGATCCGGGGACGTTCCCACGCAGCGACTTCAGGTCTCAGGCTCAACCAAGCTGCTTGTTCAGGACGCGCGTCGGGCACGGCGGCCGATGTCACAGCGTGCACGCCGTGACGCACGGTTTCCAGCAAGCCAGCCGCCTTTAGCCGATGCAACGTAACGTCGTCGACCGCAAGCAGCAGCGCCTGCCGAGTAGTCACCATCCCCCACTGGCCCGCCGTGTATTCACCGAGCAACTCCAACGCACGAGCAGCTTCCATGCAGCAAATCTTACAGCTCATGGCAGCGAAACTTACGTCTAGGTGTAAGTAATGCTGTCACACGATAGAGTGGTGTTCGCCGAACCAGCCAATTGGACACTTCAGTCCTGAACCCGCGTCAACACGTGCCGAACCCTGACATGCTGCCGGGCATGGGGCTTCTCACCGATTACTTCTCTGCCGCGTCCGACGAGTTGGCGGCGACCGCCCTGCATGCGCCAGGCGGGCCGCTGCGTGCGGATCCGCCGTTCAAGACTGTGGAGACGAAGGGGATTGAGCCTGCCGTGACGTTGGCCAGATTGGCGACGGCGTTGACGGGCGACGACTACGACACCGTCACCGCTGATCCGCAATGGTGTCGGCTGGTGGCTGAGGATGACGATGAGGAATCGGGGTTGTTCATCGGTGGCGTGGCGGACAAGTTGACGGATGCGCTTGCGCGGGCCGATGACGCGCGGCTGCCGGAGGTTGCGGCGCAGTGGGCGCTGGCCGAGGAATTCTGGGGTTACGGCGATCCCGATGTCCTCACCGATGTGCTCAAGCAGCTCGTCGAGTTGGCCCGGCACGCGACTGAACAGGGCGAACGGCTGTATACCTGGGTCTGTGTCTGAGTTTTCGGCACCCACGGTTGAATACGGCGCACAGGCGCCTGCACTGGGGGCCCGGAGATCGGAGGTCACATGGCCGACGCAACACGGGATGTCGAGAAGATCTACTCCACCGCTGACGTGGTCGCGAAGCTGCGCAGGCTCGCGGACGCCCTGGAGTCCGAGACCCCGTTCCGCATTTCGATCGCGGGTGAGCGCATCCGCGTACCCAAGCGTGCCGAGTTCTCCATCGAGCACGAGCGGGGCGATGGCGAGGAAGAGATCGAGTTCCAGCTCAAGTGGACGATCGAAGACGACGAGGACGAAGACGACGACGACAAGGTCGTCTGAGTACAAGAATGGGCCGGGCACAATCGCCCGGCCCACTCGGCAACCTAGCGCGGGAAGCGGTCCCGTGCGTCCTCCAACTTGTCGAAGTCGCTGACACTCAACGTCTTCGCGACAGTGGCGGGTGCGGTCACGTTTGCCCAGCGCTGCAACGCCTTGGTCGCGGCTTCGCGATCGGCGGGCACCAACTGGGAGATGTTCGCGCCGTGGTTGGCGCCCGGCGCCGTGTAGGTGTACGAGTCACGCTTGCTGGGCACGAACGGCTCGGCGCCCCACGGGTCGTTGGCACCGTAGACGAACAACATCTGACTTGACTGGGTACGGACCCAGAAGTCGACGTCCAGCATCGGCAACGGGTCGTGGCGGGACCGCAGCGACGGCGGCAAGTTCGAGTTGGCCTCGTAGAACGACGGCGGGTAGTTCGTCACTCCCCGCAGGTGCCTGAACTTCAACGCGGGCGCGCCCAACTGGGTCGCGGCCTGGTAGTAGTACGGCGCATAGGCCAAGACGTCCTGGTCGGTGTAGAACGACCAGCCCGCGATTCCGTCGATCCACTCGTAGATCACGTCGGACGACGCGGTCGCGGCCGGCACCTTCGCGCAGTCGGCCTGCTTGGAGTACTGCCAGAACGCCCACACCGTGTCCAGCACGGTCATTTCGAACGCCTTGTCAGCGCTGCCAAGCACTTGGTTGAAGGTACGGCCGTTGGCCGAGGCCCAAGCCTCGTACTTGGCCAGCAGTTCGGGGCGCCGCTCGAGGGCCTCGCGCTGGACGTCGTTCAGGGCCTGACGGCACGCGGCGTCGTTGCCGACCGCCTCGAAGAACTTGTCGTACGCCTTGTCGTGGTTGTTGATCACGTCGTTCGGGGCGACGTACGCGACCACCCCGTCGACGTCACGCGGGTAGAACCGCCGGTGGTACACCGAGGTCATGCCGCCCTTGCTGGCACCGGTGGAGATCCACTTCTTCGAGTAGACAGGCTTGAGCGCCTCGACGATCCGGTGGTGGTCGGTGGCCGCCTGCCAGATGTTCAGGTCGTCCCAGTCGGCCGGGCTGGGCCGGGACGGCTCGAAGAACCGCTGCTCCACCGAGATCTGGTTGCCGTCGATCAGCTGCGTCGGTTCGGAGCGGAACGCGGTCGTGCGCATGTTGTAGCCGCTGGTGTGCAGCACCATCGGCCGGTCGGTTGCCTTGTGCAGCAACTGGAAACGCTGCTCGAACCGGCCCGCGGACGGATGCCTGTGGTCGGCGGGCTGCGAGTAGCTCAGGATGAAGAACCGGTAGCCCGCCGGTGCCGTCCCTTCCGACACCACCGTCAGTCCGGGCACGTCCTTGAGCCGCGCCACGATGTCCTCTTCAGCCGTGGCGGCTGGCGCCAGGCCGAACGTCAACGCGGCGGCCACACCGGCCACCAACGCTTTTCGCAGTAACACGCCGATCTCCTCACTCCCAGCGGCGAACCAGCGCATTCTGGCAAGAAAGTGCCAGACCGGATAGCTACTGAAGTCGCTAACCAGCGGAAACCGCCCCTTAGTTCACCCGATCCATCGGCGCAGGGCCTGCACAGCGGCGTCACGTTCGCTTGGCGTCAAGGCCGCGATACTCGCCGTGACATGGTTGGCACCCGGCGCGGTGTAGCTGTACGAGTCGTTCTTGCTGGGCACGAAGGGTTCGGCGCCCCACGGGTCGTTTTGCCCGTAGATGAACAGCATCCGGCTCGACTGCGTGCGCACCCACGTATCGATGTCGACCATCGGCTCCGGGTCGTGCGGGGAGCGTAACTCCGGCGGCAGGTTCGAGTGCGCACCGTAGAACGACGGCCCGTAACGCATCACGCCCCGAAGGTGCTCGAACTTCAACGAGGGCCAGCCCAATTGGGTCGCTGCCTGGTAGGAGTACGGCACGAACGGCATGGCGCCCTGGTCCGTGTAGGTCGACCAGCCGTCGATGACGTCGATGAACCGGTAGATGTCGTCGGTCATCGCCGCCACGCCAGGCACTCTGTCGCAGTAGGACGGTCCGTGGAACTGCCAGAACGCCCACATCGTGTCCAGCACCGTGAACTCGAATGCCTTGTCGGCTGTGCCGTGCAATTGGGTGAACGTGTACCCGCTCGCGGTAGCCCACGCCTCGAACTTGGGTACGAGTTCGGCACGGCGTCTGAGTGCCTCGTGTTGCAGGGTGGCCAGCGCCGCGCGGCAAGTCGATGTCCCGACAGTGCCGAAGAACTTGTCATACGCCTCGTCTTGGTCGTTGTCGTGATCGTTCGGAGCGACATACGCCACCACACCGTCCACATCGGCCGGATAGAACCTACGGTGGTACACCGAGGCCATGCCACCCTTGCTGGATCCGGTGGCGATCCACTTGCCGCGGTAGATCTGTTTGAGCGCCACGATGATCCGGTGGTGATCCGATGCGGCCTGTCTGATGGTCAGGTGCTTCCAGTCCGCCGGTTGTGGCCGGGACGGCTGGAAGAACCGCGCCTCCACCGAGATCTGGTTGCCGTCCACAAGTTGCGTCGGCTCAGCCAGTAATGGCGTGGCGCGCATGGTGTATCCGCTGGTGTGCACCACCGTTGGCCGGCTCGTTTCCTTGTGCATCAACTGGATGCGTTGCTGGAACGAGCCAGCCGACGGTGTGTCGTGGTCAGCGGGCTGTGAGTAGGTGAGGATGAAGAACCGGTAGCCAGCGGGCGCGGCCGACTCCGACACGACAGTCATCCCCGGCACCAGCTTGAGCTGGGCGAGGATGTCTGTCTGCGCAACCGCCGGAAGTGCGGGTGCGAGAACGAACGCCAGGACGGCGATGAGAAGCACCCGCATACTTCTTTTTTACCCACCCGCGATGGCGCTGTACTCGGTTCCGGGATCAATTCGCCTGTTCGGGTGTCAGGGCGTCGCCAACGCTTCAGTCGGTGACAATCGGCTTGCCCTGATCGCCGGATAGAGCCCCGCGACCATGCCGATGATCATCGTCGCGACCACGCCGCCCGCGGATGCCCAAGCCGGTACGACCGAAGGCCAATCCTGGTACGCCGCATATGAAACAGTCACCACGACACCGAGCAGCACACCACCGAGCCCACCCAAAGCCGACAGCAGCAACGACTCCGCGAGAAACTGGATCCGCACTTGGCCACGGGTCGCGCCGAGTGACCGCCGCAGACCGATCTCAGCCCGGCGTTCCAGTACGGAGATGACCATCGTATTGGCCACACCCACGCCACCGACCAGCAAGGCGACCGCGCCAAGGCCCAGCAGCAACCCGTTCAGGGTCTGATCGGTCGCTTGCTTGGCGGCCAACGCGTCGGACGGCCGGGACACCGAGACCTCGTTGGGGTTCTCCGGGTTCGCCGTCGCCGCGAGAACTGCCTGCACGGCTTCGACGGCGTCTTCACGCGTTCGCGTGTAGACAGTCGTGGCGTAACCGTCGAACTTCAGCGACTGTTCGGCGATCGGCCAGCCGATCAACGCCGCAGTGTCCAGCTCGGGCGCGAGCGGCACAGGGTTCAGCACGCCGACCACCGTGAACCACTGATCGCCGAGGTAGACGCGCTGATCTGGCCCGGCAACACCGACGCCGAGGCGTTCCGCCGTTCTGTGACCAAGCACAACCGCGGGATAACGCGCGTTGGCTTCGTTGAGGAACGCGCCGCTCGTCACCGTCGCGCCGACCGTGTCTGGCAGATCCGGCCTTGTGGCCAGGACGGCGATGCCGCCTGACTGCGTCTCCGGGATCCGGTCGTTGCGGTACACCTTGGCACCGACCACTTTTCCGGTCGCCGACGTGGACAGCACCGGCTCGATCCGGTCGATCATGCCGATCGACGAGTCCGGCAGGTGGCTCTGCTCGCCGAACAGCGACTGGCCGGGGCCGACGGTGAGCAGGTTGGTGCCGAGCGCGGCCAGTTGGCGGTCCAGGTTCTCCCGGCTGGACGTGGAGATCCCGACGACCGAGATCATCGCGGCGATCCCGATCGCGATGCCCAGTGCGGACAGGAACACCCGCAGTGGCCTGGCCCGCAGCCCCGCTCCGCCCACTCGAAGCACGTCACGCACGCTCAGCCGCGCTGGTCGCAGGTCAGCCACGGTGATCACCCACGATCTCGCCGTCGCGCATGTCCACCTGGCGTGGCAGACCGGCCGCGATGTCGCGGTCATGGGTGATGATCACAACCGTTGTGCCCGCCGCGTTCAGTTCACGCAGCAACGCGATCACACCGGCGCCGGACTGCGTGTCGAGATTGCCGGTCGGCTCGTCGGCCAGCAGCAATGCCGGTTCACCAACGACCGCACGAGCGATCGCGACACGTTGCCGTTCGCCACCGGACATCTCGTGCGGCTGGTGGTCCACCCGATGCCCCAGCCCGACCCTGCCGAGAGCTTCTCTGGCCTGACGTCTGCGTTCCCGCAAATTCGTTCCGGTGTAGAGCAGACCGTCGGCCACATTGTCCAAAGCGGACACCCCGGCAGCCAGGTGGAACTGCTGGAACACGAATCCGAGCACGCGCGCCCTGAGCGCGGACAGCTCACGGTCGCTCAGTGAATGCACGTCGTACTCCTCGACGTGGACGGATCCCGCGCTCGGCCGGTCCAGCGTTCCGATCATGTTGAGCATGGTCGACTTCCCTGAACCTGACGGCCCGACGATCCCGACCAGCTCGCCACGCCCGATGGCCACGCTGACCTCTCGCAACGCCGTCACACCGCCCGGATACACCCTGCTGACACCGCGAAGCTCGACGACCGGGGTCACTTCGGCACTCCCACAACCGTTCCCGCGCTGATCCCCGTCCCTCGGATCTCCACCTTGCCGTCGGCGAACATGCCGGTCTCAACCGCGACATACCTGCTGGTAGCACCGTCGAGGACCTGGACTCCGTAACCGCCTTCAGCCAGGGCGACCAACGCGCCGACGGGCACGGCGAGCACGTTCTCCCGCTTGTCGGACACCAGCGTGACGTCGACCGGCGCCGAGTCCAGCCTGCCTGCCGCGGCTTGATCAGCAAGCGTCACAACGACTTCGATCGTGCTCGTGGTGGCGCTGCCCTGCTGCGCGGGCTGGGCGACCGCGACACTGCCGACGGACGCGACCGTGCCACCGACCGACTTGCCGTCCGGAAACGTCACAGTGGCCGAGATCCCTTGGTTGACAAGGTGTTGCTTGGCCACGTCGAGCTGGACGGTGACGGTCCTTGTCGTCCCCGTGTACTTCATCACCTGGCCGTTCGCCGGTCCCCCGACCTGGGTCAGCAACTCCGCGACCCGGATCTCGCCGGGCACGACCACGATGTCCGACGTCTGCACCGTGCCGTTCTCCGGCTTGCCGAGGTCCTCCTGCCACTGCTTCACCGCGGTCGCAGTGGCCGAGGTGAACTCGTTGTCGACGGTGAACCCCTTGTAGCCCAACGCCTGCAGGTTCTCCTCGAACTGCTTGACGTCGTTGCCGTCGACACCGGACTTCAACACCCGATACGGCGGAATGCTCCCGTAGAACGCCGGAACCGGCAGATCGTCGACCGAATACACGTTCTCGCCCCGAGTGATCACCTCACCCGCCGCGGGCAGCCACGTCACGGTCCCCGGAGCGGTTCGCATCAACGGGTGCTGCGTGCCGTAGCCCAAGGTCCCGGACACCTTCTCGGTGCTGGTCAGCGTGGTCGACGTGACCTTGGCGCTGCTCGGCGGCAGCCCGGTGGACGGTGGCGGCGCCGCGTCCGTTCCACCGAACCCGAACGCCGCAACACCCCCAGCGCCAACCACGACAACGGCCGCACCCAGTCCGACAGCCATGCGAGTAGCGCGTTTCATCGGCCCAGCCGTCCCGGAACCTTGTCCTGGCACGCGTCCATCGCCTTCTTGAAGGCCGGGCTGTCACGGTCGATGCCCTGCAACGCGCCCAAGCCGAGGTTCGGGCTGTTCGGGTCCGGGTCGGGTACGTCGATCCCGTTGTCCCGCAGGCACTGCGTCAGCGCGCGGAGCTGGTCGATCAGCTTCGGGTCGAGCTTGGACAGATCGCCGCCGCCGGGCAGGAACTGCTTGCACGCCTCCATGGCCTTCTGGAACGCGGGGCTGTTGCGGTCGATCTTCGACTCGTCCCAGGCGCCCCCGCCGCCGTTCGGGTCCGGGTCAGGAACGTCGACACCGTTGTCCCGCATGCACTTGGCGAACTTCTGCATCTGCTCATCGGTGCTGCCGGACTGCGTCGTGCTTGTCGGCGGGGCGCCGGAGCTGTTGCCGCCTGCTGAGGCGATCCCTTGATTGGAGTTCCCTTCACTGCCGCACGCACCGAGGAGCAGCAGGAGGGTTATCGCAGTGATGATCCGTCGCATGGTTGCCAGTCGAGCAGGGTGGCCATAACCCGCGCGTAACTCGATTGGCTGGAGTTAACGGTCACGTTATGGCCGTCTCGCGGATGATGGGTACATGCGAGTTCTGGTGGTCGAGGACGAGCCGATCCTCGCGGACGCGATCGCCGAGTGGCTGCGGCGTGAGGCGTTCGCTGTGGACGTCGTGCATCGCGGGGACCTAGCGCTGGAGCGACTCGCCGTGAACTCCTACGACGTGGTCGTGCTGGATCGTGATATCCCGGTCGTGCACGGCGACGAGGTGTGCCGCTCGGTCGCGGGCGGTGAGACGCGCATCCTCATGCTCACGGCTGCTTCAGGGGTCCGTGACCGGGTCGCGGGGCTCGGCTTGGGCGCCGACGACTACCTGCCCAAGCCGTTCGCCTTCGTGGAACTGTCCGCGCGTGTACACGCCTTGCTGCGCCGGACCAGGCCGGCCGCGCCTCCGGTGTTGCAACGCGCCGGGCTGCGGATCGACCCGGGCAGGCGCGAGGTCAGCCGGGACGGCCAGGCGATCACGTTGGCGAACAAGGAATTCGCGTTGCTCACCGAGCTCGTCCGTGCCGACGGCGCGGTCGTGTCCACGGAGCACCTATTGGAAAAGGTATGGGATGAACACATCGATCCGTTCACCAATGTCGTGCGGGTGACCATGATGAAGCTGCGGCGCAAACTCGGTGATCCGCCGATCGTGGAAACGGTCGCAGGCGTGGGATACCGGATCCGATGAACCGCCTTCTGCTGCGCAACTGGACGATCCGCGGCCGGCTGACCGCGCTGTACGGCTCGCTGTTCTTCGCGGCGGGCGCGATCCTGTTGACGCTGATGTACCTGCTGGTCTGGCAGATCCTCAACCGGTCGCAGATGGACGTCCCCAACTCGGACGCGATCCGCGTGACGTTGAGCCGCCTCGGGGTGCTGCCGAACGGGCAGAGCAGCGCCGAGTTCGCGCAACTGGTCGACAGCATCAGGGTGGCGCAGGAGCAGCAACGCCAGGACATCCTCAATTCACTTCTCACGCAGGGCGTCGTCACCCTGATCGGGGTCGGGCTGGTCGCCGCGGCGCTCGGCTGGCTGCTGGCCAGGCGCGCTTTGCAGCCCGTGCACAAGATCACTGAGACGGCCAAGCGGATCGCGGCCTCGGACGCCAGCCGTGGCCTGCAGGAACGCATCACGCACAGCGGTCCCCGGGACGAGGTGACCGAGCTGGCGCAGACCTTCAACACGATGCTGGAACGCCTCGACCGCTCGTTCGACGGGCAACAGCGGTTCATCGCGAACGCGTCCCACGAGATGCGCACACCGCTGGCGGTGAAGCGGGCGCTGATCGAGATCACCATCACCAGACCCGGGACCTCGCAGGACGCGGTTCGGATGGGCGAGTCGTTGCTGGAGATCAACGCCAGGCACGAGCGGCTCATCGACGGCCTGCTCACCCTGGCCGACAGCTCGAACGAACCAGTCGAACGCAGTCCGCTCGACCTGGCCGACGTCACCGACCACGTGATCGACCAGCTCGCACCCGCCGCGCGCGACGCGGGCGTGGACATCCGCATCGCCGTACTGCCGCCAGCGCCCGTGGTCGGCGACGCGGTGATGATCGAACGGCTGACCCAGAACCTCGTTGAGAACGCCATCCGGCACAACGTCCCGGACGGCTGGATCAGTGTGCGAACCGGGTCGGAGAACGGGTGGAGCACGGTCACCGTGAGCAATTCCGGGCCGGTCGTCCGGCCGTACGAGATCGACGTGCTGTTCCAGCCGTTCCGCCGGCTTGAGCGGGAACGCACCGCGGGTGAACGCGGGTTCGGGCTGGGGCTGTCGATCGCACGCGCGATCAGCCGGGCGCATCAGGGCGACGTGGAGGCGTCGCCACGCTCGGACGGCGGCCTTGACGTGACACTCAGGCTGCCACGAGCCCTTTCGCCAGCAGATCAACCAGCGCGGCGATAGTCCGGTCGGGCTCGATCTTCGCCGGCGGTTGCCCGAGCAGGATGTCGACGACCGGGTAGTAGGAGATCGCGGAGAACAGCAGCGCCGCGACGGCTTCCGTGTCGTGCGGGCGTAGACCACCGTCGGCGACGGCTTTGTCCAGCCAGGACCGCATCGCGTCGTGCAGCGCGCCCAGCATGCGTATGGCGATCTTGTCGGCCAGCTCCGGGCGAGCGTCCAAGTCCCGCAACGTGATCCGGATCAGCTGCGCGTTCGCGTCCAGTGAGCCGATCAGCTGCTCGGTGATGATCTTCAACGCGGCGACCGGATCCTTCGGCAACGAGGACACCAGCAGCACACTGGTGCGCTCGAAGTCCGCGATGTGCCAGTCGATCGCGGCGGCCAGCACTTCCTGCTTGGACCGGAAGTGCTTGTACAGCGCGCCTGAGCCGGGTGCGAGCCCAGCCGCGCGCTGGATGTCCGCGACGCTCGTGCCCGCGTAGCCCTGTTCCGCGAACAACGGGATCGCCACCCGGACGATCCGTTCTTTGGCCGTCTGCATAGGTGAGAGAGTACTCACTCACCTCTTGGTCGGCAAAGTTGTGTTGCATCGCGATCGGTTCCGATATATCGTTGACGCATCGGGATAGATCCCGACTGACTCACTAAGGAGAGAAACCATGCATCACCCACACGATTTCGACATGCGACGGCACGGCGGCCGGGGCCGGCGAGGGCCATTCCCACCAGGGTTCGGCTTCGAACGCGAATTCGGCCGGGGCCCACGACGCGGCCGGGGCCACAGGCGTGGCCGTGGCGACGTACAGGCGGCCGTGCTGGCGTTGCTCGCTGAGCGCCCCATGCACGGCTACGAGATCATCCAGGAGATCAACGAGCGCAGCGGCGGTTACTGGCGGCCGAGTCCTGGCTCGGTCTACCCGACCTTGCAGATGCTGACCGATCGCGGCCTGCTCAGCCAGGAAGGCGGCACGGGCAACCAGCGTCAGTACATGCTGACCGACGAAGGCCGCGTACAGGCCGAGCAGCAGCAGACCCCGCCGTGGCAGCAGGTCACCGACGAGGTCGGCGAGCAGGAAATCGAACTGCACACCGCACTGCACCAACTGGTCTCAGCGGTCGCGCAGGTGTCGCAGGCCGCGACCGACACGCAGAAGGCCCGTGCGATCGACACGCTGAACGAGACCAGGCGCGCGATCTACGCGATCCTGGGCTCGAGCGAGTGAGCCCGCTAGCCCGCGGCCAGCATCAACTCGCCGACGAAGTCGCGGACTTCCGCGTCGGTGACGTCGTCGAACTGCTCGGTGACCGTGATCTCGAAACTGCAGGTCATCGGGTTCGCCGAGCGGCGCACCTGACCGAACACCCGCAGCCCGGTCTTCTCGGCCAACAGCTTGGCGTGCTCAAGCACCCGTTCGGGCTGGGCTGCGAGGTGGACGTGGAACAAGGGCGTCTGCGGCGGTTCCGGCACCACCTGCACGCCAGGGATGCCGGCTAGCATTCCGGCCAGAGTGCGGGCCCTGACCAGGAATTCCGGCATCCTCGGCAGGAGTTCGTCCAGGCCGCGCTCGCCCGCCAGCGCCATCGGCCACGCCGCCGCGGTGTTGCCGCCGAGCCGGTTGCGCCAGATCTTGGCGTGCTCGATGAACTCGGCGTCCCCGGCCAGCAGCGCGCCGGAGATCCCCATCAGTCCTTTGTAGAGGGACACGTACACGCTGTCGAACAGCGCCGCGATCTCCGCGTGCGAGCGACCGTAGTACGGCTGCGCCTCCCACAGCCTCGCACCGTCCATATGGGACGCGACACCGTGTTCCCGCGTCCAGTCGACCTGTGCGACCAGCTCTTCCCATGCGGGTAACAGGCCGCCGATGTCCCGCTGCGGCAACTCCAGCAGCAGCGCGGCAACCGGTTGCTTGATCGCTTCGAGATCGGCGACCGTGATCAGCGAGTGGTAGTCGCCGACCAGCACGGCCGACAGGCCGTGCACGAGTTGGTAACCCTTGTGCTCGTGCACTTCCATGTGGCACTGCGGGTGGAACGCGATCATGTTGCTGTTGCGGCGGTCGGCATGGATGCGCATGGCGACCTGCTGGGCCATGGTGCCGGTCGGGAACATCGCCGCGGCCGGCTTGCCCAGCAGATCGGCGACCCGGCGCTCCAGCCGTGGCACGGCGTCGGTTCTGGATTCGTCCTCGTCGACCCGTGCACGGACAAGGTCAAGGACACGGGCCGGGCGGTGCTTGCGCGTCGTCACAAGGGACACGGAACGAAGGTCGATCGCCATACGACGACACTACCCGTCGCTATGGACTAGACCACTTGGTTTACGACGGCTGCGCACGCGGTAGCCGACCGGGAAGCTCAGCCCGGTGACGCTGGCGATCGCCTTGCGGGCCACCGGCGCGGAGAACTCGATCCGCAGCACGGCTTCCAGGCTCGCGCGGTCCTCGAAGCGCCACGTGGTAACGGCGTCCCGGCTGTCGAAACCTTCGTCGGCGAAGAACTGCTCGATCTTCGCCGGGTCGTACTTCGGCAGATCGGCGCGCAACCAGTCGCCGTACGGCGCGCTGCCGCCGTCAAGATCCACGATCGCCAGCACACCGCCCGGCCGCAGAACCCGGTCCGCCTCGGCGAGTCCGGGTTCGCAGCCGGGCCCGAAAAAGTACGCCGTCCTGGCGTGAACGACATCGACGCACGCATCCGGCAACGGAATCCGTTGCGCGGCACCAACCATCACTTCAACCGACGATAGGTTGGCAACCCGTTGCCTGGCACGGCGAACCAACGGCTGATGCGGCTCGACACCGAGAACAGACCGTGCGGTCTCGGCGAACCTCGGCAGGTGAAAGCCGTCGCCACAGCCAAGATCGAGCACATCGAGGCCGGTCCACTCGCACCGTTCGGCCAGGACTCGCCAGATCTCACCGTCCGCATCCTGCGCCCGGTTCTCCACCTCGTAGAGCTCCGGCCAGTGCCAGATATTCGGGCTCGGCACAACGTCATCAGGGCGAACGCCCGCCAGCAACACCTCCCGCGCACGGGAAACGAGACCAGGAAGCCATGACCTTGACACCAAAACAGCAAACCACAACGCATTGTTGAGGCGTATCGTCCGACGGTGGGCTTTGTTCCGCCCCTTTCCCCACCGGAGGTCGCCATGCGATTCGGCACACCCTGTTGGATCGACCTCGCCACGACGGACCCGAAGGCCAGCAGGGACTTCTACGGCGGCCTCTTCGGCTGGCAATATCGGGCAAATCCGACAGGCGACTATCTCACCGCACTGGCCGACGACGTTCCAGCGGCCGGCTTCTATCGAGTTCCGGATATGCCGGACGCGCCGGCGTGGACGCTTTACCTCGCCGTTTCGGACAGCCACCGAACCGCTGACCGAATTGTCCGATTGGGTGGGCAGATTCTGATGCCACCACAGGAATTCGACGGCCAAGGCAGCCTCCTGGTCGCCACCGACCCGACCGGCGCGACGATCGGCTTCTGGGAGCCGGCGACGCCGTGGCCGTTCGCCACCGGCACCAAGGGCGAGTTCCGCTGGGCCGAGCTGAACACATGGGACGGTGACGCGGCCGACAAGTTCTTCGTCGACCTGTTCGGCTACCAACTCGAACAAATCGGCGACGGCGAAGACTTCGACTACACGACATGGACGCTGCTGGGCGACAGCGAACCAGTCGCCGGAAGGATGCGGTTCGGCCCGGACTTCCCCGCAGGGACCAAACCGCACTGGATGATCTACTTCGAAGTCGGACCGATGCTGGGCACCGACGAGGCAACCGTGCTGGCCGTGCGGCTTGGCGGACGTCTGCTCTCCGAACCGGCGGACTCCCCGTTCGGCCGGTTGTCGGTGGTCGAGGATCCCGCTGGGGCCGTGTTCACGTTGATCGACTCGTCGAACCGGCAGACTCCGCACGCTCCCTCGGAAGAGGAACTCGGCGTCGGCAACGACGATCCGTACGACGACTGAAACTCCCGTGAGTGTTTAGTCCGGTCAGTAGAGCCGGCCTAAACACTCACGACCTAACTCGGCACAAACAGCCGCAGCAGCAACCAGGACACCACTGCCGAGGGCAGCAGCGAGTCCATCCGGTCCATCAGGCCACCGTGTCCCGGTAGCAGATTGCCCATGTCCTTGATCCCGAGATCGCGCTTGATCAGCGACTCCACCAAGTCGCCGAGCGTCGCGGTCATCACGATCGCGGCACCGAACAGCGCGCCCTGCCACCACTGCGCGTCGAGCATCAGGCTCAACGACAGCCAACCGCCGACCACACCGGCGGTCATCGATCCGGCGAAGCCTTCCCACGACTTCTTCGGACTGATCGTCGGCGCCATCGGGTGCTTGCCGAACAACACGCCCGCCGCGTAGCCACCGGTGTCCGAGGCGACCACGGCGATCAGGAAGCACAGCACCCGTGCGACACCGTCGTCCGGCACCACGAGCATCGCCGCGAACGACGCGAACATCGGCACGTACGCGGCCGTGAACACAGATGCCGAGATGTCCCGCAGGTAGTTCTCGGTGCCGCCCCGGAAGCGCCACAACAGGCACGCCAGGATCGTCACCACGAACGCCGACACAACGCCGTTGCGCTCGAACGGCCACGCGAGCCACACCATCGCCTGGCCGCCGATGAAGACCGGCCAGAACGCGACCTGGATCCCGGCACTGCGTTTGAGCGCACCGGACAGTTCGTATGTGGCGACGCCGACGGCGAGCGCCACGACGCCGATGAAGATCTCCTTGACGGTCACCAGCGAGACGATGACCGCGGCGCCGAGCAGCAAC
Organism: Kibdelosporangium aridum; assembly: GCF_900176515.1. GTDB lineage: Bacteria > Actinomycetota > Actinomycetes > Mycobacteriales > Pseudonocardiaceae > Kibdelosporangium > Kibdelosporangium aridum. The sequence goes on along the minus strand of NZ_FWXV01000006.1, from coordinate 632,260 downwards.
CCGACCCCGATGGCGGCAGGAAGGTTACGGCCGGCCCGGGACTTCTTCGGCTTGTCGTCCCCGGCCGGCTCGCCCGTTTCGGTGCCGGCTGTGCTGCCCATCTCCGTAGTCAACTAGACCTCGAGCAGCTCTGCCTCTTTGTGCTTGACCAGCTCGTCCACCTGCGCGACGTACCGGTCCGTGACGTTCTGCAGCTCCTTCTCGGCGCGTGCGACGTCGTCCTCACCCGCCTCGCCGTCCTTGGCGATCCGGTGCAGCTCCTCGTTGGCCTTGCGCCGGACGTTGCGGATCGCCACCTTGGCGTCCTCGCCCTTGCCCTTGGCCTGCTTCACCATCTCGCGGCGCCGTTCCTCGGACAGCTGCGGGATGACGATGCGGATGATGGTGCCGTCGTTGCTCGGGTTCACGCCCAGGTCGGAATCCCTGATCGCCTTCTCGATCGCGCCGAGCTGGCTGACGTCGTACGGCTTGATGACGGCCATCCGGGCCTCGGGGATGCTGACGCCGGCAAGCTGGTTCAACGGCGTGGGTGAACCGTAGTATTCGACGACGATGCGGGAGAACATGGTCGGGGTGGCCCGGCCGGTGCGCACCGACGCCAGGTCCTCCTTGGCGTGCGTCACCGCCTTTTCCATTTTCTCCTCGGCGTCGAGAAGTGTCTCGTCGATCACGGCTGCTCCTTGCTCGTGCCGTTCGTTGGACTGCGATTTACCAGCGAACCCGTCAGTACGGACATAACCGCCTAGAACGGAACCGTACTCGCGGGCGTGCTCACCAGCGTGCCGATCCTCTCACCACGCACCGCCCGGGCGATGTTGCCCTCGGTCAGCAGGTTGAAAACGACGATCGGCATGTTGTTGTCCATGCAGAGACTGAACGCAGTCGTGTCGGCCACCCGCAGGTCACGCTCCAGCGCCTCGCGGTGCGTGATGTGGTCGAACATCTTCGCGTCGGGGTTCGTGCGCGGGTCGGCGTCGTAGACACCGTCGACCGCCTTGGCCATCAGCACGACCTCACAACCGATCTCCAGCGCGCGCTGGGCGGCCGTGGTGTCGGTGGAGAAGTACGGCATGCCGGTGCCGCCACCGAAGATGACCACGCGGCCCTTCTCCAGGTGCCGGATGGCGCGCCGCGGGATGTACGCCTCGGCGACCTGGCTCATCGTGATCGCGGTCTGCACCCGCGTCTCGACGCCCTCGGCCTGCTCAAGGAAGTCTTGCAGGGCAAGGCAGTTCATCACGGTGCCGAGCATCGCCATGTAGTCGGCGCGCGCCCGGTCCATGCCCCGCTGCTGCAATTCAGCGCCACGGAAGAAGTTCCCGCCGCCGATCACGATCGCCACCTGGGTGCCTGCCCTGACCACCTCGGCGATCTGCCGGGCCACTGTTTGCACGACATCGGGATCGACACCGACGGCACCACCGCCGAACATCTCACCACCGAGCTTGAGCAGCACTCTGCGGAACGGCTTCGGGTCGGTCACATCTCCTCCTGCGGCCTTGCATGCGTCGGCGGGGCCGCGAGCGTCTCCAGACGCGCCCGCGACCCCGCCCATGCTGTCATCGCCCGTTCTACCCGAAACTTCGGGTCAGGCCTGGCCGACCTCGAAGCGGGCGAAGCGGGTGACCGTCACGCCTGCCTCGTCGAGCAGAGCCTTGACGGTCTTCTTGGAGTCGGTGACCGACGGCTGGTCGAGCAGCACGACGTCCTTGAAGAAGCCGTTGACGCGGCCTTCGACGATCTTGGGCAGGGCCGCCTCCGGCTTGCCCTCCTCGCGCGCGGTCTCCTCGGCGATCCGGCGCTCGTTGGCCACCAGGTCCTCGGGCACCTCGTCGCGGGTGACCCACTTGGCCTTCAGCGCGGCGACCTGCATCGCGGCGCCACGGGCGGCCTCAGCGTCGTCGCCCTGGTACTCGACGAGCACGCCGACCGACGGCGGCAGGTCAGCCGAGCGCTTGTGCAGGTAGAGCGCGACCGGGCCGTCGAGCACGACGACCTTGGCCAGCTCCAGCTTCTCGCCGATCTTGGCCGACAGCGCCTGCACGGCGTCGGCGACCGACTGGCCGTCCAGGTCGGCGGCCTTCAGCACCTCGACGTCCGCAGGCTTGGTGGCCTTGGCGACCTCGAGGATCCGGCTGGCCAGCTCCTGGAACTCGGTGTTCTTGGCGACGAAGTCGGTCTCGCAGCGCAGCTCGACCATCACGCCGCCGTCCGCGACGACCAGGCCGTTCGCGGTGGCGCGCTCGGCGCGCTTGCCTACGTCCTTGGCACCCTTGATCCGCAGGAACTCGACGGCCTTGTCGAAGTCGCCGCCGGTCTCCTCAAGGGCCTTCTTACAGTCCATCATTCCGGCGCCGGTGAGCTTGCGCAGGCGCGCGACGTCCGCGGCGGTGTAGTTCGCCATCGTGCGTGTTTCCGTCCTTGTTCTTGGGTGATGCCCGCTCCCCTGGCGCGGAGAGCGGGCACCTCATGAGAGCTTCGTCAGGATTCGGTCTGGGCCGGGGCTTCACCGGCGTCGGCGGTCGCGCTGACCAGCAGGTCACGCTCCCACTCGGGCAGCGGCTCGGCGGCGGCACCCGGCTCGGGCTTGTCCTCGCCCTCGGCAGCGGCACCGTTGCGGCCCGAGCGGGCGATCAGGCCTGCGGCAGCGGCCTCGGCCACCACGCGGGTCAGCAGCGCGGCCGACCGGATCGCGTCGTCGTTGCCCGGGATCGGGTAGTCGACCTCGTCCGGGTCGCAGTTGGTGTCCAGGATGGCCACGACCGGGATGTTGAGCTTGCGGGCCTCGCCGACGGCGATGTGCTCCTTCTTGGTGTCCACGATCCAGACGGCGCTCGGCACCTTGGACATGTCGCGGATACCGCCGAGGGTCCGCTCCAGCTTGTCCTTCTCGCGGGTCAGCATCAGGATCTCTTTCTTGGTCAGACCCTGGAAGCCACCGGTCTGCTCCATCGACTCCAGCTCCTTGAGCCGCTGGAGGCGCTTGTGCACGGTGGAGAAGTTGGTCAGCATGCCGCCGAGCCAGCGCTGGTTGACGAAGGGCATGCCGACGCGCTGCGCCTGCTCGGCGATGGCCTCCTGCGCCTGCTTCTTGGTGCCGACGAAGAGGATCGACCCACCGTGCGCGACCGTCTCCTTGACGAACTCGTACGCGCGGTCGATGTAGGTCAGCGTCTGCTGCAGGTCAATGATGTAGATGCCGTTGCGCTCAGTGAAGATGAATCGCTTCATCTTCGGGTTCCAGCGGCGGGTCTGGTGCCCGAAGTGCACGCCGGAATCGAGCAACTGCCTCATGGTGACGACGGCCATGGCCGGATTCGCACCTCTTCTGCTCGGGCATACCGGTCTCATCGTGAAGGCCGGCACGCTAGTCGGTTCTCGCGGCATACCGGGTGGTCTGCCGCCCTGGTGGCAGTACCGGCGCCCGCACCCACGCTGAAGTGGGACCGACGGGCGTCGTCACCGATCAGATCGACCGGCTGTACTGGCACGCGAAGTCGCCCCGTGAACACACGGGCCGCGTGAGCAGTGTACGCCGCCGAACCGACAAACCATTAACCGCTCTACCCCTTCCAGGGCGACTTGTCCACAGCCATCCAGTTATCCACAACTTGATCTTGACGCACTGGCCGCAAGTCGCCGATCACGGCAACCTCGAACTGTGCGCCAATTCCCCCAGCTCACCGCCATGATCGTGGCCCTGCTGATCGCCGCACCGGCGACAGCGGCAGCGCCACTTTCTTCCCGAACGCGCACGCAGTTTTCCTGGCCGCTTCCGCTGCCGCATCCAGTCGTTCGCCCGTTCATCCCACCCGTCAGCCCTTATGGCCCGGGCCATCGCGGCGTCGACATCGGGGGCGTTGGCGGGCAGGAGGTGATGGCGGCGGGCGACGGCCTAGTGGTTCACGCGGGCGTGGTCGTCGACCGTCCCCTCGTCTCGATCGAGCACTCGGGTGGCCTCCGGACAACCTATGAGCCCGTCACTCCCTTGGTGACGCGTGGCCAACGGGTGCGCCGAGGAGACGTGATCGGGCATTTGCTGGGCGGTCACTGCCCGGTCGCGTGTCTGCATTGGGGCGCTCGCCGGGGCGAGGACTACCTGGATCCGCTCAGACTGCTATCCCGTGGCCGGGTTCGTCTGCTGCCGTCCTCAGACGTCGGACTGCTCGACCAATTTGGCACGCAGCCGCAGCACCGCCCGGGTGTGCAGCTGGCACACGCGCGACTCGGTGACGCCGAGGACTCTGCCGATCTCGGCAAGCGTCAGGTTCTCGAAGTAATACAGCGTTACGACGATCCGGTCGCGCTCGGCCAGCTGGGCGATCGCTCCGGCGAGCTGCCTGCGGTTGTCCAGGTCGACCAGCGTCGCGACCGGGTCTTCGGCGCCCTCGTCGGGCAGCGTCTCGGCGAGCGAGGCGGTGCCACGGCCCGCGGCGACCAGTTCGTCGAGCGCGACAACGCTCGTGAGCTGCAGCTGGGCGTAGAGCTCGTGCAGGTCCTTGACGCTGATGTCGAGCTCCGCGGCGAGTTCGGCGTCGCTCGGTTGCCGCTGGAGTTTGGCGCCGAGGCGCTCAAGCGCCCGCTCCACCTCACGCGCCCGGCCGCGTACCGAACGCGGGACCCAGTCCTGTTGGCGCAGGTCATCCAGGATGGCGCCGCGGATGCGCTGCATCGCGTAGGTCTCGAACTTCAGGCCGCGCTCCGGCTCGAACTTCTCGATCGCGTCGACGAGGCCGAAGATGCCGGACTGGATCAGGTCGCCGACGTCGACGTGCGCGGGCAGGCCGGTGCCGACGCGGCCGGCGACGTACTTGACCAGCGGGGCGTAGTGCAGGACGAGCCGGTCGCGCAGCGGCTGGTCACGCTCTTTGCCGTACTCGGTCCACAGGGCGACGATGCCGGCTTCGACGTCGTCGGCGGTTCGGTGGTCACCAGGCAGGACACCGTTGGGCTGGCCGATGCCGTACGGGGCGGCGCTGCCGCGTCCGTTGGTGCTCGGCTTCGCGGGCTCGGATTCGGGCTCGGGTACGGCCACGGTACGAGAACCTCTCCCTGCGTTATCCGATCTCGTTGGATCGGGGGTGACCTGATCCAGCCTGGAGCCGCGCGACATGCCGTCCAGCTTAGGAGCTTTCCGTGCTCATCTCGCCCCCTAGTGCGCTCAAATTGTCACGGCGCGTCGCACCGTACCGCTGTCCGGAACACGTTTACCGCTAGGACCTGGGATGAGCCTGATCGTGCACAGCGCGTAGTCGCTCGACTGTCACGTGTGTATACAGCTGAGTGGTCGCAAGGGTGGCGTGTCCGAGGAGTTCTTGAACGCTTCGAAGGTCCGCTCCGCCTTCGAGCAGATGGGTCGCCGCAGTGTGGCGCAGACCGTGCGGACCGAGATCGGGTGCCCCGGGGACCGCCTTGAGCGCGTCGTGCACGATCCGCCGCACGCTGCTGGGTTGCAGCCTGCCGCCGCGCACACCGATCAGAAGCGCTGGTGGCGAGTTCGCCGAAGCCAGTTGTGGCCGCCCATCCGTCAGCCAGTCCCGCACAGCGCGTTGCGCGGGCAGCCCGAAAGGAACGGTCCTTTCCTTGTCGCCCTTGCCGATGACTCGCACCACCCGAAGATCCATGTCGACGTCGTCGACGTCAAGACCACAAAGTTCGGAAACGCGGATCCCGGTGGCGTACAACAGTTCGACAATCGCGTGATCCCGCATCGCGACGGCATTCCGTTCCGCCGCGCCGGATTGCGACGCCCGCATCAGGTCATCAGCCTGATCCTGGCGCAGCACGGACGGAAGAGTGCGTTGCCGCTTGGGCGCGACAAGCCGAGCCCCAGGATCGGAGGAGAGATACCCACGCCGGTGAGCCCACGCCGTGAACGTCCGGGCAGCCGCTGAACGACGCGCCAACGTCGTTCGGCCAGTGCCGGCCGTGCGCTGCGCGGCAAGCCACGCCCGAAGCCCCGCGAGGTCAAGTTTCCCTTGCACCGGAGGCGATCCCGAACCAACGACGTCAAGCCCATGAACATGCCCCAGCAGCGAAACCACATCACCGACATAGGCACGCACAGTGTGCGGCGAAAGCCCCCGCTCAGCCCGAAGATGGCGTTCGTAGGCGTCCACCATCTCCTGATCAGAAGCCGGCAACTCCCCCCGAACCCTAAGCAGGTCAACCCGACCACGACCACTCGACGACACAACCCAACGCTGCGCGACCACAGCAACCACGTCAAGCACCCCCCAGCCTGGCGTGTTGCCCCGCCACACCCCCAACACCACCCACAAGCACCAACCAGCGCGCCCGCCCGCCAACCAGGCCCCTCAACGACCTAGTTCAGCGCGCCCCCTGCCCGTAACCAACGGCTCCCCCAACGCCCAGGACAGGGTCAACATCGTGTCCGGTGTCGACGCGACGATAAACGCCCGGGGCACAGCCGACGGCAGCGATAGCCTCGGCGGCCACAACAGCACTACACCCAACCCGACCACGACCACGACCACGACGCACTCCACAATCCCAAGGCACAATCCCAAGGCCCATCACGCCACCCCGATAAGCGCGATGACGCGGGACTCGCTGTCGAACTGGCGCCGCTGCGCTTGATCTCCGGAGTCCATTGCTCAAGCAGTTTCTGCACGACCATCCCCGCTCACCTCTCGTGGCGCAGCACGTGCTCGGCATCGACCGCACGTCGGCAGCCACCGCAAGGACGACACTGTCACAAGCCACAGATCGACCCTCGGAACTCACCCTGGGGCACCGCCCGCTGTCCCAGATCAGCCTCGTCCCCAGTAGTTGCGGGTCCAGCGGCCAAGCCGGACCAAGTGTGATCTCCCCAGTTCCGTCAACGACACGTGAAGTACCGATGGGTCCGCATAAGTCGCGATACATGCTTGGCATTGGCCGCCCCTTGGCGGCCACCGCAGAGGGCGGCCCAATTCGGCTCCCGGCAAGCCCTGCGGCGGCAGCGGCGCTGCAACGGACTGCGGCAGTACTCCCGCCCTGGCCGCTGCCTTCACGTCCCCGGGTTTTGCCTGGTCCGGTGGGGTGGTTCACCCACAGGGCGCTCAGGTGCACCGTTGTTTTCGACATGCGGAGAAATAGCCCGAAAGGAGTAACGGCCTGCCCGTTACGTCCCGCTTGATCGTCTCGATCCTGCTTAGACCTGGGGACGGAAAACAAGGAGGGGGAGGCATGACGAACCCACAAGATGCCGGTTTGACCGGCCGTTATTTGGTTTTGCTCGAGGACGACGCGGTGGCTGCCGGTGCTCGCGCCATGACAAAGGTCGCTGGTCTTCGGATGGCCAGCACTGCCGACTCGGCGGGTGCGTCGGTGGCGTCGATGTTCAATGAGGCCGACGGCCTGATCTTGCACGAGATCGGCGTCGCTGTTGTGTCCGCGGCTGAGGACCAGGCGAGTCGGCTCGCTGTCGCCGCGGCTGAGCCTGGTCCGATCGCGACGGTCGAAGCTGAGCGGATCGTGCACGCGATCACGGCTGAAGCTCCGGCCGAGCCAGTGGCGACGGCCGACGAAAGTGCGTTCACTTGGGGCCTGCAGGCCGTCCGCGCGTCGGCTTGTCCCGTTGATGCCACCGGAGTGCGCGTCGCAGTGCTCGACACTGGTTTCGACGTGCGCCACCCCGACTTCGCCGGGCGCAACGTCACCACTGCCTCGTTCATCCGGGGCGAGGATGTACAGGACGGTCATGGCCATGGCACGCACTGCATCGGAACCGCGTGCGGTCCCCGTAAGCCTGCGACCGGACCCGGCTACGGCGTCGCGTTCAACGCGGACATCTACGCGGGCAAGGTCTTGAGCAACCGGGGCTCCGGCTCTGACGGTGGCATCCTGGCCGGCATCTCGTGGGCGATCGCGAACGGCTGCCGCGTGGTATCGATGTCGCTGGGCGCGCCCACGCAACCCGGTACGCCGCACTCGACGGTGTTCGAGCAGGTCGCCAAGCGCGCGATGGACGCGGGAACTCTGATCATCGCCGCGGCGGGCAACGAAAGCTCTCGCGGTGCGGGCCACATCGCGTCGGTCAGCCACCCGGCGAACTGCCCGTCGATCATGTCGGTCGGTGCCATCAATGAAGCCCAGGCGATCGCAGACTTCTCCTGCGGCTCCATGGACCTGATCGGACAAGTGGACGTCGTCGCACCGGGCGAGAACGTGCTGTCGAGCTGGACAGGCGGCGGACAGAAGCGGCTGCGCGGCACAAGCATGGCCACTCCGCACGTGGCAGGCATCGCCGCACTGATCTCGGCCCAGTACGGCGCGAAGTCGTGGGAGCTGTGGGCGCGCCTCGTGCAGACCGCCACCCGGCTCAACCTGCCCTCGACTGACGTCGGAGCAGGCCTCGTTCAGGCTCCGTAGGCTAGCGTCAGTCTCCTGAACGCTAGGAGGCTGACGTGCCCAAGATCATGGTCTCCATCGACGACGAGAGCATGAGCGACATGCCCCGGCTGGTCGACGACCTACGGCGGGCAGGCCTGCTGGTCGACGAGGTCTTCGAAGCGCTCGGCACGGTCACCGGCTCGATCGCCCCCGAGGCGGTCGACACCCTGATGGCCGTGCCCGGCGTTGCCGCCGTCGAGTGGGAACGCGACAACTACGGTCCCGCCGACCCAGGCATCTAGCTCCGCCTTCCCGAGACCGGGATGCGCAACGCGGCGAGCAGATCGAGCAACTCGGCGCGGTAGAGCTTCGCGGGGTGTTGGGTCTGGGCTGCGAAGTGGCCGTAGATCTCCAAGGCCACCGGTCCGTGCATGCGTCCCCAGACACGCAACGAGAGTGCCACTGCGGCGGGCGGGAGACCGGGAAATGATTCCCGGAACACCGCGACCAGGGATGGATCGAAGTCCGACCAGCGATGGTTCACGTTCGACTGCGCGGGTTCGGCATCCGGCCATGCGGCAGCGACCAGTCCGGCGAGGCCAATGCATGCGCGGCGTTCAGCCTCGGGTGCCGCACCGCCCTCCGGCGGCTGGTAGCCGTTGACCGGGTCGCCGTAGATCAGCCGGAACCCCTGCGGATTCGCCACCGCCCATTCGCGGAACGCCTCGCCCCACGCCAGTAGCCGCCCACCGGCATCGTCCTCACGTTTTGAGTCTCGCGCGGCCTCCATCTGGTCGACCAGATCGGTGTAGACGTCCGAGATCAGTGTGGTGATCAGGTCGTCGCGCGTGGCGAAGTAGCCGTAGATGGCCCCGGCGGTCATGCCCATCTCCCGAGCGATCGCCCGGAGCGAGATGCCATCCGGCCCGCTCTCGGCCATGAGCTTCAGCGCGATCGCCTTGATCTCACGGGATGTCTCGGCCCGCAGCCGTTCGCGCCTTGAGGGCACCACCTCTTTCACGGTTGACACGCTACAGCGTTGGCATACTATCGGCCGTACAGTTACTACACGGCGTTCAATAAGTGAATGCTGTTGAGACAATCTGGGGTGTACCTGTGCGAATCGGTGTGTTCGGAGCAACCGGAGTGATCGGCCAACGCATCGTGGCGGAGGCCGTAAGCCGTGGCCACGAAGTCCGCGCGTTCACTCGCAACCAGTCCAAGATCCCGGCCGACGCCAGTGCAGTGACCTGGCAGGTCGCTGACGTGCTCGACGCGGACAGCGTCACAACCGCGATCACAGGACTCGATGTGGTCGTCAACGCCATCAACGCGGGCGACGACATCCCTGACGCCATCGCCAACGCGGACGTTTTGCCCAGCGCCGCAAGGGCATTGCTGGCCGCGCTGGACCGGCGTCCGTCGACAAGGCTGCTCATCGTCGGAGGCGCGGGCAGTCTTGAGGTCCAGCCTGGCCTGCAGGTCGTGGACGTCGACGGCTTCACGGAGCAGCTGCCGGCCGCCCTCGGCGTCCCACCCGAGTACAGCAAGGTAGTGCTCGCCCACCGTGAGGCACTGAACCTTTATCGTCTGTCCAACCGCGACTGGACCTACCTCAGCCCATCAGCGGCTCTGGTCAAGAGCGGCGATCGCACCGGACGTTTTCGCACAGGCACCAACCAACTCCTGGTGATGGAAGACGGCACAAGCGACATCTCCGCGGAAGACCTCGCCATGGCCCTCATCGACGAAGCCGAGCGCCCGCAGTTCATCCAGCGACGTTTCACCGTCGGATACTGAGGACAGCGGATACTGAGGGCATGCGACCTGATCCTGGGCAGGTGCTCCACTTTTCCGAAGATCCGACTATCACCCGCTTCGTTCCTCATGTCGCGCCGACCTCTCGTCAGCCGGACGCGTACGTGTGGGCAGTGGACTACGACCGTGCTCCGGACTACTGGTTCCCACGCGAATGTCCGCGGGGGATGGCGTGGGTGACACCCGAGACCTCGGCCGCCGACCGGGAGCACATCCTCGGGCCGGGCGGTGGCGATCGGGTGCATGCCATCGAGTACCGCTGGTTGGAGCGCATGCTGAGCGTCAAGTTGTTCGCGTATCGGTTGCCAGCGGAGCATTTCCAGCCTTTCGGCAGCCCAGTGCCGAACGCGAGCGTCTCGACGGTGCCGGTTGACCCGCTGGGGCCGCCGGAGCCGGTCGGTGACCTTCTGCGCCTGCACGAGGACGCGGGCATCCAACTGCGGATCATGGCCAACCTCTGGAGTTCTGGGACGGCGTCATCACGAGCACTCTCGGTTTCAGCGGTATCCGGCTTCGCAACGCGTTGGCGCGCACCTAAACCTCCACGCTGGCCCTGCGCCAGCCGGACTCGCACCGGTCAGCCAAGCCAGTGAGTTCAAGCGCCGGCAGCACCGCACGTACTCTGGGCAACGGGACTCCGGAGACCTCAGCGATCCGTTCAGCGGAATGCGTGGCCCGGAGTTCGAGGGCTTCGTGGACTCTGAGCGACTCCGAGTCCAAGCCGTCGGTGGGTCGTGCGGTACTGCCAGTCCTGGTCACCAAGTCTTCGCCGAACAGGCCAACAGACTCGATCACCTCGGCCACCGAACTCACCGATGTGGCAAGCCCATCGCGGAGCAGGTCATGGCACCCCATGGACATCGCCGACGTCACGGGCCCAGGGACAACCATGAGCACGCGTCCCAGCGCAGCAGCAGATGCCGCTGTGTTGCGAGCCCCGCTGCGTTGACCAGCCTCAACCACCACTGTGCCGATGCCAAGGGCGGCGATGATCCTGTTGCGGACGAGGAAACGGTGTCTGCCTGGCGGTGTCCCGGGCGGGTACTCGGTGATCACAAGTCCCTGGGCGGCGATCCGGTCGATCAACAGACTATGTCCGGCCGGATAGGCCTTATCAATGCCGCATGCCAGCACAGCGATCGTGCATCCGTTGGCGTTCAAGGCGCCCTTGTGCGCGGCGCCATCAATGCCATAAGCAGCACCAGAAACGACTGACATGCCACGACTGGCGAGCCCATAACCCATCTCGGCAGCGACATGCTCGCCATACGAAGTGGCCGCTCTGGCGCCGACAACGGAAACCGCACGCTGCAACGCCTCATCAAGCGGCACGCTACCCCGCACCCATAGCCCCAGCGGCGCACTCGCCCACTTGAGCCCCCTAGCCGCCGCGTTGGTCAGCGGCAGCAATGGCCAGGCTGGCCAGTCCTCATCCTCCGGCGTCACGAGTCGCGCACCAGCACGTTCCCCGGCAGCGAGATCCTCCGCCGCCGTATCGATATGTCGTCTCGCCGAGGTCTCCAACGAGACGGCATCAGGAACCTCTCCCGCCCGCACAGCCTCCGCGGCAGCGATCAGCCCGTGCTCGGCTACAAACCTTCTCAACGCGTACGCAGGTGGCTCGGCCACCTTGAGCAAGTAGGCGCACGCCAGCCGCTGTTCATCCGTCACCATGTCAGGCCGCCCTCCGATCACGAAACTCCAACGCCGCCGCCACATGGTCAGCATCCGGCCGGTCAATTTCAGCCAGGTCCGCCAAGGTCCAAGCAACACGCAGACACCGATCCGCTCCACGCCCGGTCAGCGCTCCGGAATGGAGTCCTCGATCGAGAAGTGCGGTCACCTTGCGTGGCAAGGCGAATTCGCGCCACAGGGATGGGCCGGGTACCTCAGCGTTCGTCGTCCATCCGTGTTCGGCCCAACGTTGTCGCGCACGTTCTCTCGCCCGCCACACACGGGCCCGCACGTGTTCCGTTTTCTCGGGCTCAGTCCCATCTGCTGTGGACATCGCGGTCAGTGGTCGCATGCGGACACGAAGGTCGACCCGATCCAGGAATGGGCCGGACAGCTTCGCGAAGTATCGACGGCGAGTGTTTGGCGGGCAAGAGCATTCGGTTTCCCTTGGCGGAGCACATGGGCAAGGGTTGGTCGCAAGAACCAATTGGAACCGCGCGGGATATCGCACAACCCCATCTCTGCGTGCCAGACGGATCTCTCCCTCCTCCATGGCGGTACGCAAGGATTCCAGCCTGTCCGGAGCAAACTCACACGCCTCATCAAGGAAGACGACTCCGCAGTGAGCGCTACTGATGCCGCCGGGCTTGGCGAGCCCGACACCACCACCTACAAGGGCGGGTACCGATGTCGAGTGATGAGGCGCGAAGAACGGAGGCGTTGTGATCAACGGTGCTTCTGGCTTCAGCAGCCCCGCAACCGAATGCACCGCTGTGACCTCCAACGACTGTTCGTGTGTGAGAGGCGGCAATAGGGCTGGTAGTCGCCGGGCGAGCATAGTTTTTCCTGTGCCGGGTGGCCCAACCAAAAGAAGATGATGGCCGCCCGCAGCGGCGACCTCCAATGCCCAACGCGCTTCAGGCTGACCGACGACGTCAGCCAAATCTGGGAAACGCTGAGCACGAATCGGCTCTGTAGGGCCTGGCATTTCGAGAGCGTCATCGTTCCCTCGCAACCAGTCGAGAACGTTCTTCAGGTCCCGGGCGCCCAAGACATCCATGCCCGAGACCAAAGCTCCTTCTGACAACGTGGTTGCGGGGACAACCGCGCGTTTCACGCCAGCACGGCGAGCTGCCAACAAACATGGCAGGATGCCGCGTACGTCACGGATGCGGCCATCGAGCGCCAGTTCGCCAATCATCACCGTGGTACGGAGAAGATCAGGCGGGACAGCCTTGGCTGCGGCGAGTATCACGCAGGCGAGCGCCAGGTCATAGCTCGAGCCGCCTTTTCGGACGGCCGCAGGCGAGAGGCCAACCGTGATCTGCTGTTTCGGCCAGTCCTCATTGCTGTTGCGGACCGCTGCGTGCACTCTGTCCTTGGCTTCGTTGAGGGCCGCGTCAGGCAGGCCGACGATGACCATCTTGGACGCGCCTTTTCCTATGTCGGCTTCGATTTCCACCATTCGACCGTCCATTCCGAACAGTGCTACCGACCATGCTTGTGCCAGTGCCATCAGAAGGCGTCCTTGAGGTGGTTGATGCGGGGTTTGCCGTGGGGTGGCCAGGTGATGGCGAGGATGTCGAAGCGAAGTTCGCACCACGGAATGCGGAACGTGGACAGCCAGATGTGGGTGAGGCGGCGGATGCGTCTGGCTTTGCGGTCGTCGACCGCGTCCTCGGGATCGCCGAAGCCTGTGCCTGCACGGGTTTTGACCTCGCAGACGACCACCATCGAGCCGTCGGTGAAGATGAGGTCGAGTTCGCCTTCTTTGCAGCGCCAGTTGCGGTCCAACAGGACCAGGCCTTGGTGGGTCAGGTAAGCCACCGCCAGGTCTTCGCCCTTGCGACCCAGTTCATGGTGTGGGTTGGGCATTTTCGGTGCCGTGGTCTTCATCGTTGTCCCCTGTGGTCGGCTGGTGGTGATTCCAGCTTTCCTGTGGGGTGGGTTTGGGGCCAGAGGGTGGGGATGGGGCTGTGGATAAGTGGTTGGTTGTGGATCGTTCGCGGATTTGCGATCTTGGGGGCGAGGTTTTGTCGCCTGTGTGTGGTAGGCGCTCGATTGGCGGGTGTCTCGGCAAGCGGGATGCCACTAGTGTGTTAGCGGCCCGGACAAGGCGAGCGCGCGGAGAAGGGAGCTCAGTGAAGCCCGTCGAGGTGCATCGGACGATCGAAGGCCCGCAGGACGCGCCCGTCCTCATCCTTTCCGGCTCGGTGGGCAGCAATCTCGACATGTGGCTGCCGCAGCGCGCCGCGCTCTCCGATGAGTACCGGGTGATCAGTTATGACCATCGTGGACACGGCAAGTCGCCTGTCCCGGCGGGTCCGTACACGATCGCTGACTTAGCCGGCGATGTCCTCGCTCTTCTCGATCAGTTGGAGATCGAGAAGGCCCACTTCTGTGGTCTGTCGCTCGGCGGGGCCGTTGGGCAGTGGCTTGGGCGCTACCACCCGCATCGGCTCGATCAGCTTGTGCTCGCTTGTACGTCGTCGTCTTTCGCGCCGCCTGAGGCGTGGGCTGAGCGCGCTGAGAACGTGCGTACGAAGGGCACCGAATGGTTGGCGGACTTTTCGCTCGGCCGCTGGCTCAGCAAGGACTTCGACGACCCACAGCAGCGCGCCGCCATCCGCGCCATGGTCGCCAACACGCCCGCTGACGGCTACATCAGTTGCTGTTCCGCTCTGGGGTCATGGGACTTCGCCGGCGAGCTCGCGGAGATCCCGACGCCGACGCTGGTCATCGCGGGCTCCGAGGATCCAGCAACGCCGCCAGAGCACCTGCGGGACATCGCCGCGGCCATCCCTCGCAGCAGGCTCGCCGTCCTGGAGGGCGCGGCTCACCTGGCCAACATCGAGCGCCCGGTTGAGTTCAACGACCTGCTCCGGGCCCACCTGCTCGGCTAGGAACCCAGGCCTTCGTCAGGCAGCCGCAGTTCCGGCTTGTCCAGCTCTTCGACGTTCACGTCCTTGAATGTGATCACCCGGACGTTCTTGACGAACCGAGCGGGCCGGTACATGTCCCAGACCCAGGCGTCGGACATGCGTACTTCGAAGTACACCTCGCCGTCCGCGTCCCTGATCTGCACGTCGACCGAGTTGGCCAGATAGAACCGCCGCTCCGTCTCCACCACGTAGGAGAACTGGCCGACGATGTCGCGGTACTCCCGGTAGAGCTGCAGCTCCATCTCGGTCTCGTACTTCTCGAGATCCTCCGCACTCATCCGACCCGAGCTCCTCCTCGCTCTGATTCCGCCTCTTGCCGAGGGGAGCCCCCATTGTGAACCACGTCAGCCGCCGCCACACTCAGCGCCACCCGGCGCGGCGGGCGCAGGCCGTGCTTGAGGCCCGCAGACGCCACGTTCGAGTACGACCACCGGTGCACGGCACTCGGACCGTGCTCACCGAGCGCGGCGTGGTGCCGGCCGGTGATGTAGCCCTTGTGCTCGTCGAACCCGTAGACCGGTAGCTCCTCGTGCAACTCACCCATTATCCGGTCCCTGGTCACCTTGGCGAGCACGGACGCGGCTGCGATACACGCCACAGCCAGGTCGCCCTTGATCACCGCCATGCTCGGCGCGGTGAACCCTGACACGCGGAAACCGTCGGTGAGCACGTATCCCGGCTGCACCTTCAGCCACGCCACGGCCCGGCGCATGCCTTCCAGATTCGCGTAGCCCACGCCACGAGAATCCACCTCATCGGGTGGAATCACGACAACCGCGTAGTCCAGCGCACGCTTACGCACGATGTCGTACATCCGGTCGCGTGCGGCCGGGGTCATCAGCTTCGAGTCGGTGAGGTCCTCGAACTTCGCCGCGTCACCGGGCTTCAGCATGCACGAAGCCACCACGAGCGGCCCCGCGCAAGCACCACGGCCGGCTTCGTCGACACCGACGACCGGTCCCAGACCGCGACGTTCCAATGCACCCTGCAGCGCCCAGGTCCCGGCGTCACGCCGGATCGGAACGCGCGGCGGGCGCAGGCTCATGGTGACCGGCACTGGGCTACTCCCGCTCGGAGGAACCCTTGAACGAACGCGAAACGGCCAGGCCAACCCGTCGGGAAGCCCGCCACACCGGGAACGCCAGCAGCACCCCCACACCGAGCGGGATGCCCTGCTGCCACGCCGGAGCCCAAGCCAGCGCCTGCGGGTTCGGGTCGGAGATGCCGCCCCAGCGGTTCGGCGGAAGCACGATCACCTGTGCCTTGCCGATCACGTCGGAGACGGGCACGACGCCCTCGAGCCGGGTGTTGCCCTGCTTGCGCGAGTCGGACGAGTTGTTGCGGTTGTCGCCCATGACCCACAGCGTGCCCGGCGGAACTGTCACCGGCTCGAACTGCTGGTCGCCGTTGGGCGCGCCGCCTTCCCAGTACACGTACGGCTCGTTGAGAGGCTTGTCGTCGACGTAGACCCTGCCGTCGGCGTCACCGCGGACGGTCTGTCCGCCAACCGCGATGACGCGCTTGACGAAGTCCTTCTCGTCCGGCGGAGCGAGCCCGATCACCGAACCGAGCTGCTCGAGAAAACGCACAAACGCGTTCTCTGAGCGCTCGCCGGTGAATTCGTTCTGCACCCACGGACCCGGGCCCTTGAAGACGACGACATCGCCAGGCGCCGGATCGGTGAAGTAATAGGTGACCTTCTCGACCAGGATCCGGTCACCTTGACAGCCAGGGCACCCGTGCAGCGTCTCCTCCATCGAGCCCGATGGGATGACGTACACCCGCGCGAGGAACTGCTGGATCAGGAAGACCAGGACAAGAGCCACGACGATGAGGATCGGCAGCTCTTTCCAAAAAGACATTTTCTTCTTTTTGGGCTTTTTGCCTGATTCCGACTCATCGCTGTCCGCCGGGCGTCCGCGCCGAGACTCGTAAATACCGGGCTCACGCGCTTCGGACTTTTGGGATTCCAGCGGACCGGTGACTTCTTCCGGACGTTCCGGATCATCCTCGGGTGCGTTGGGGTGCACGGGATTAACCACGTCGCCAGGTTACGGCAGAAGGCGCCGGTCGCGTCACGCGCCCGAAGGGGTTTCGCGCTTCTCCTTGATCTTGGCGGCCTTGCCACGCAGTTCGCGCAGGTAGTAGAGCTTCGCCCGGCGCACATCACCGCGCTTGGCGACCTCGATCTTGGCGACGTTCGGGGAATGCACCGGGAAGGTGCGCTCGACGCCGACGCCGTAGGAGATCTTGCGAACGGTGAAGGTCTCGCGAATGCCACCGCCCTGGCGACGGATCACGACGCCCTGGAACTCCTGGGTCCGCTCGCGCTGGCCCTCGATGACGCGGACCTGGACCTTGAGGGTGTCGCCCGGCCGGAAGTCCGGGATGTCGGAACGCAGCGACTGGGCGTCCAGTGCATCCAGGGTGTTCATCGGTGTGTCCGTCCTCGTCATCGGGTGTGTTCTTCGTGTCTCCCGGCAGGCATGAGAACAACCTTGAGCCAACCTGGGAGAGGGCTTTCTGGCGCGCGTCGGAAACAGGGCCCGACAGCAGCAACCGAGCAAGTATGACAGGTCGTCATGCCGGGGGCGAAATCGCCCCCGTGCGCAGCTGCTCGAGCAGGGCGCGGTCGTGCTTGTCCAGCGCGTCCTCGGGGAGGCGTTCGAGCAGGTCAGGGCGGCGTTGGAAGGTTCGTTCCAGCGCTCGGTCGCGGCGCCAGCGGTTGATCGCGGCGTGGTTGCCGGAGCGCAGGACGTCCGGGACCGCGAACTCGCGCCAGACCTCGGGGCGGGTGTAGCTCGGGCCCTCGAGCAGGCCGTCGGAGAACGAGTCCTGCTCCGCCGATGCCGGGTTGCCGAGGACGCCGGGCAACAGCCTGGCGACGGCCTCGACCATCACCATGACGGCGACTTCTCCGCCGACGAGCACGTAGTCGCCGATGGAGACCTCGTCGACGGGCATTCTGCGGGCTGCGTCGTCGATCACGCGTTGGTCGATGCCCTCATAGCGGCCGCATGCGAAGACCAGGCGTGACTCCGTGGCGTATGCGCGGGCCATTGCTTGGGTGAACGGTTTGCCCGCGGGCGTTGGGACGACCAACCGGGGCGTGTCTCCCGTGCATACGGAGTCCAGGGCGTCGCCCCATACCTGGGGTTTCATGACCATGCCTGGGCCGCCGCCGTATGGGCTGTCGTCGACCGCTTTGTGGACGTCGTGGGTCCAGTCGCGTAGGTCGTGGACGCGGACATCCAGCAGGCCACGGTCGATGGCTTTGCCGAGCAAGGCCGCACGCAGGGGCGTCAGGTACTCGGGGAAGATGGTGACGACGTCGATGCGCATGGTTCAGTCCAGCAGACCCTCTGGCGGGTCCAGCACCACTCGGCGCCCGGCGATGTCCACCTCGGGCACGATTTCCCGCACGAACGGAACCAGGACTTCGCGTCCGGCCACGTCCAGGGCGAGCAGCTCGCCTGCCGGGCTGTGCACCACTTCGCGGACGGTTCCCACCGGGGACCCATCAGCAAGCACGGCGGCGAGCCCTTCGAGTTCGTGGTCGTAGAACTCGTCGGGGTCGTCGGTCGGCGGCAGTGCGTCGGTGTCCGCGAGGAGCAAAGCCCCACGGAGTGACTCGGCGGCGGTCCGGTCAGGGACCTCGTCGAAAAAGACGAGGAGACGCTCACCGTGTGCTCGCACAGCGGAGAGCGTCAAAGGCCGAGATGTACCGTCGCGCAGCCGCGCGGCCACGACCGCGCCAGGAGCGAAACGCTGCTCGGGCGAGTCTGTGCGCACGTCCACGGCGAGTTCACCGCGAATTCCGTGCGCCTTGGCCACGCGGCCGACGACGACATCCATGGGCGCTAGTGGTCGGTATCCACCACGTCCACGCGGACACCCCGGCCACCGATCCCGGCCATGACCGTGCGCAGGGCAGTGGCGGTACGCCCGCCCCTGCCGATCACCTTGCCCAGATCATCGGGGTGGACGTGGACCTCGAGAGTGCGGCCCCGGCGCGTGGTGACCAGCTCCACCCGGACCTCGTCCGGGTGGTCGACGATCCCGCGCACCAGGTGCTCGAGCGAGTCCGCGAGGAAGCTCACGCGTCTTCCTTGGCGCCCTCATCCGCCTTGGCCTCGTCAGCCTTGGCGTCGGCCTTCTTGCTGCTCTTGCGCTTCGGCGTGGTCGCCTCGGTCACCGGCTCCTCGCCGGCGGCGGCCAGCGCGGCGGCGAACAGCTCCGCCTTGTCCGGCTTGGCCTCCTTGACCTTCAGCGTGCCCTCGGTGCCCGGCAGGCCCTTGAACTTCTGCCAGTCGCCGGTGATCTCGAACAGGTGCTGCACCGGCTCGGTCGGCTGCGCGCCGACACCCAGCCAGTACTGGGCGCGCTCCGAGTTCACCTCGATGAAGCTTGGCTCTTCCTTGGGCGCGTAGCGGCCGATGATCTCGATGGCCTTGCCACTACGGCGGCTGCGCGCGTCGGCGACGATGATGCGGTAGTACGGCGACCGGATCTTTCCGAGACGCTGCAGCTTGATCTTGACTGCCACGGGTTGTGGTACTCCTCGACGTTCTGGTGCTACGGGTGGAACTCGCGCGACCCGCGTGGGGCACGGGGGCGAGGCCCGAATGGCAGCCATGGCGTGGTGAGAGGGTCCAGCCACAGCGGACAGCCAAGTATTCTGCCAGACAAGTCCGCCCCGGTCACAATCACCCCTGTTGATGACTCAAGTCACTCGGCCGGGTAGGGCATCGACTTGAAGTCACGGTCCAGGCGTTCTGACGTCCGTGGCAACCATGATGCCCGCAACGCGCTGACCGTCCCCACGGGCAACGACGGGTTGGGCGTATTGGCGCTCGGGTTGGCGACGGCCTGCACGGCCCACGCGAACCCGATCACCGGGTTGATACGCGCCCAGCGGACCGTGTCGATACCCAGCAGCATCATCGCCCGCAGGTACGCGTGCCAGCCGTGGTAGTTGGTGATCGGGACCATGGTGTGGACCTGCTGCTCCAGAGCGGCCCGGCGCGGGTCGAACAACACGCCTTCGCCGAACCAGCCGAAGGCGTCGGCGAACCGGGTGCTGTTGGGCGAGTAGTACGTGTCGAACGACGTCAACTGCAGTGTCGACAGCGTCTGCAGCTCACGCCGGACCGGCCGGGCGAAGTCGGCGTAGGTGCCCGGGTAGCCAGGCTTGGCGCTCAGGTCGAGCCAGACGTCCCGGAACCCGTCGACGAAGTTCGGCACGCCGACATGCGCCGCGAGCCGCGCGTACGTGTCCTGGATCTCCTGCGAGGCGTTGTAGAACGCGACCTCGTCGAACTGGTACCACATCTCGTTGGCTCTACGGTCGCCGAGCATTCCCGGCACGGGCGGGAACTCTGATGCAGCGGCGGCGACGCCGGGCAAAAGCAGCACAGACGCCCCGATGGACGCGGTCAGCAGGGATCGTCGGTTGAGCGACATGCGGATCTCCTCTGCGAAACGAGTGATCCACATACCCTTGGACCTGCGGATCCCTACCCGCCAGTGGGCAGAACCCACGACTGGCGGGCAAAGATCCCGGCTGGACCGGGATTCAGAACGCGGCGAGCGTGACCCCGGCCGCCTCCAACGCGGCACGGACGGCTTGGGCGTGCTGCACAGCACCGGGCGTATCGCCATGCAGGCACAAGGACTCGACCGACGAAGCGTCGATGACGGTCCCGTCCACGGCGACGATCTGGCGGTCCGAGGCCAACCGGACAGCCCGCTCGACAACGGCGGTGGTGTCCGTCAGCAACGCACCTGGCTCGCGGCGCGACACAAGCGTCCCGGACGGCGTGTAGCCACGATCGGCAAACGCCTCGCCAACGGTCCTCAGCCCGGCTTCCGCCGCTGCCGCCAAGAACGCGGACCCAGGCAAGCCGAGAACAGGTATGTCGCCCCATGCCTTGACCCCGGCGACCACTGCCGCGGCTTGCTCAGCGTGATGAACAACGGCGTTATACAAGGCGCCGTGCGGTTTCACGTACGCCACGCGCACGCCCGCAGCCGAGGCGAACGCGGACAGCGCACCGATCTGGTACAGCACATCGTCCGCCAGCTCAACGGGATCGATGTCGATGAAGCGGCGGCCGAACCCGGCGAGGTCCCGATAGGACACTTGCGCGCCGATCGCGACCCCATGGGACGCGGCCAGTTCGCACACCGACCGCATGGTTCGCGGATCGCCCGCGTGGAAGCCGCACGCCACGTTCGCCGACGTCACCACGCCGAGCAAAGCCGCGTCGTCACCCAGCTTCCATACGCCGAAGCCTTCGCCGAGATCGCTGTTCAGGTCCATCAGGGGGCCATCACTCCAAGGGAGACGAGCAAGACCGTCAACGCGGGCACGAAGTTGTTGACCTGGTGGGCGATCACGCTCGCGCCGAGCCGCCCGGTGAACAGCCGGGCGAGCCCGATCGGGATGCCGATCACGATCAGCAGGGACGTCCGCAGCGGTTCGAGGTGGCTGACCGCGAACACGGCCGTGCTCAGGCCGAAAACCGTCCAGCGGCCCCACTGGAGGCGTTCCAGCGCACCCCACAGCAGGCCACGGAAGATGATCTCCTCGCAGATCGGCCCGACCAGCCAGGCGTACAGGAACATCACGATGCCCGCGGCGATCGGCAGCGAGCGGCTGTCCACCAACGCGCTGAAGGCCGACGTGGCGTTGTCCTCGCCGACGATCTTCGTCCAGATCATCGCCGCCGCCGTGGTCAGCACCAGGCCGATCAGGCCGAACTTCAGGCCGACCTTGAAGTCCTCGCGCGAATACGACCACTTCAGGTCGATCCGGGGCCCGTTGCCGCGCAGCCGCGTGATCAGCAACGCGACCCCGGTCGCGATCAGCACCGGCAGGATCGACCCGATCACGATCGTGGCCACGCTGACCGGTTCGTTCGACGAGCTCGGTTGCAGGATCGCGCTGATGAACGCGGCCGAGAGCAGCAAGACCGCCTCGACGAGCAGAAACGCGCCGATGCCCCATCTGTGGCTGTAGTCCGGCGCGGGCGGCGGCTCGATCGGTGCCGCGGCCACTGTTTCAGACTCCCGTGGCGGTGGTGGTGTCACGGGCGTCCTCCGACAGCGCGATCAACGGCGCACTCCGGCAAGTGCGCGCGGCCTGATTGGCAGACTACGGCGCGTTTCGGCGTGTCACCGAGCAATTCGGCGTGTCACCGCACGATCCGACCACGCAAGACAATCCGAGTGGGTGATCGGAGCACGCTCAGGTCGGTACGCGGATCGGCCGGATAGGCGACGATGTCGGCCGCGGAGCCGTCTTCGATACCCGAATAGCCCAACCAGCCACGCGCTGCCCACGATCCGGCCGCGAGTGCGTCCGTACGGCTCATTCCCGTGCTGTGCAAGGCTTCTATCTCGTCGACCAAACGGCCGTGGTCGATACCGCCACCCGCGTCCGTGCCCGCGTACACGGAAATGCCTGCCTCGACGGCCATCCGCACGGTGTCGCGGACCGAAGCGTGCAACTGCCTCATATGCGCCGCGTAGATCGGATATTTCGTCGCATTCGCCGCGAGGTCAGGGAAGAGCTCGATGTTGATCAGCGTCGGCACGAGCGCCGCGCCGGACGAGGCCATCGTCGCGATGGTGTCCGCGGTCAGCCCGGTGCCGTGCTCGATGCAGTCGATTCCGGCCGCGAGCAGGCCTGGAATGGCGTCTTCCCCGAACACGTGCGCGGTCACGCGCGCGCCGGCGTCGTGGGCCACCTTGATGGCCTTGGCCAGTACGTCGTCCGGCCAGAGCGGCGCCAGATCGCCGACAGACCGGTCGATCCAGTCACCGACGAGCTTCACCCAGCCGTCGCCGTACGCGGCCTGCTCGGCCACGGCGTCCGGCAGTTGCGAAGGGTCTTCGAGCTCGACGCCGAGATACCGGATGTAGCGCTTGGGCCTGCTGATATGCCTGCCCGCGCGGACGATCCGCGGCAGGTCGAGGCGTTCCTGCAACGGCCTGGTGTCGATCGGCGAGCCGCAGTCACGTACGAGCAACGCGCCGCTGTCACGGTCGATCTCGGCCTGCTCGGCTGCTTCCTCGAGGGTCGGGTTGCCCGACGGCGAGATCCCGATGTGGCAGTGCGCGTCCACCAGCCCAGGCACCAGGAACCCGCCGTCGACCACCGTTTCCGCGTGCGGCACCGGCGTGAACCGGATCCGGCCGTTGACCACCCAGAGGTCACGGGTCTCTTCGCCGGGGAGCACGACTCCCCGCAGGTGCAGCGCGGTCACTTGTCCTTGTTCTTCGGGAACTTCAGCTTGGACGGGTCGAAGCCGGGCGGCAGCTGGTCAAGACCGGAGAGGCCGGGCGGGAGCTGGTTGAGGCCGGGCGGCATCTTGGACAGGTCCGGCGCGCCCTGTGGGAAGCCGGGCAGCGCGGGCAGGTTGCCCTTGCCCTTGACCTTGCGGCCCTTCTTGCGCGCGTCCTTCTTCTGCTTGCGGCTCATCCCGCCGCCACCGCCGCCGAAGCCGAACCGGCCGGCCATCTGCTGCATCATCTTGCGGGCCTCGAAGAACCGGTTCACCAGGTCGTTGACCTCGGCGACCCGGACACCGGAGCCGGTGGCGATGCGCGCACGGCGGGAAGCGTTGATGATCTTGGGGTCGGCCCGTTCCGCCGGGGTCATACCGCGGATGATCGCCTGCAGCCGGTCCAGGTGCTTGTCGTCGATGTTGGCCGCGGCTTCCTTCATCTGCGCGCCGCCGGGCAGCATGCCGAGCAGGTTGCCGATCGGGCCCATCTTGCGCACCGCGAGCATCTGCTCGAGGAAGTCCTCCAGGGTGAGCTGGCCCGCGGTGAGCTTCTCCGCCGCCTGCTGGGCCTGCTGCTGGTCGAAGACCTTCTCGGCCGACTCGATCAGCGACAGCACGTCACCCATGCCCAGGATGCGGCTGGCCATCCGGTCGGGGTGGAACGCGTCGAAGTCCTCGAGCTTCTCGCCGTTGGACGCGAACATGATCGGCTGGCCGGTGACGTGCCGGACCGACAGCGCGGCACCACCGCGGGCGTCACCGTCGAGCTTGGTGAGCACGACACCGGAGAAGCCGACGCCGTCGCGGAACGCCTCGGCCGTGGTGACCGCGTCCTGACCGATCATCGCGTCGACGACGAACAGGACCTCGTCGGGCTGGACCGCGTCCCGGATGTCGGCGGCCTGCTTCATCAGCTCCTCGTCGACACCCAACCGGCCGGCGGTGTCGACGATGACCACGTCGTGCTGGGCACGCTTGGCCTCGTCGATGGCCCGGCGGGCGACGTCGACCGGGTCGCCGACGCCGTTGCCAGGCTCAGGAGCGAACACCGGCACACCGGCGCGCTCACCGACCACCTGCAGCTGGGTGACCGCGTTGGGCCGCTGGAGGTCACACGCGACCAGCATCGGCGCGTGGTTCTGCTCCCTCAGCCAGCGGGCCAGCTTGCCCGCGAGCGTGGTCTTACCGGAGCCCTGCAGACCGGCGAGCATGATCACGGTCGGTGGCTGCTTGGCGAACTGCAGCCTGCGGGTCTCCCCGCCGAGGATGGCGATGAGCTCCTCGTTGACGATCTTGACGACCTGCTGCGCGGGGTTGAGCGCCGCGGAGACCTCCGCACCCTTCGCGCGCTCCTTGATCTGCGCGATGAACGCACGCACGACCGGCAGCGCGACGTCGGCCTCCAGCAGCGCGATGCGGATCTCGCGCGCGGTGGAGTCGATGTCCGCGTCAGTCAGTCGCCCCTTGGAACGCAGGTTCTGCAGGACCGATGTGAGCCGGTCGGAAAGGGTGTCGAACACGGGTACGGCACTCCCAGGCATGTCGTGGGTATCACCACCAGGGTAGTCGCGGGAAAATGTGCATGTGGCAAAGGCCAGTGTCTACATCTCAGTCGACGTCGAAGCCGACGGTCCGATTCCGGGTCCTTACTCGATGATCTCGCTGGGTGCGTGCGTCGCCGGGCGGCATGACGGCGACGTGTTCACCCCGGTGGATCCCGAGGTCCAGACGTTCTACCGGGAGCTAAGACCGATCAGCGACCAGTTCGTGCCCGAGGCGTTGGCGGTCAGCGGGCTGGACCGTGCCCTCCTGGTCAAATCGGGCGCCGAGCCCGCGGGCGCGATGCGGGACTTCGCGGCGTGGGTCAAGGAGGTCTCCGGGCCCGCGGCCGCGGTGTTCACCGCGTACCCGGCGAGCTTCGACTGGATGTTCACGTACTGGTACGTGATGCGCTTCACCGGGTCGAGCCCGTTCGGTCACTCCCGGTGCCTGGACATGAAGACGTATTTCGCCGCTCGGGCCGGGCGCCCGATCAGCGGGGTGGCCAAGGGGACCATGCCCAAGCGCTTGCTCTCGAATCGGAAGCACACGCACAACGCGCTGGACGACGCGATCGAGCAAGGTGAGATGTTCGGGAAGCTGATGACCGAGGAGTACTAGCCGCGAACTCGGTGTGCTGGAAAGTGCGTCTCGGGGTGCTGCAACGGTGGACACGGCGTGCTGGAGTGGTGGACACGCGGTGGGCATGAACGCTGAGAACCGCCCGGTAGGCCCTACCCCTCGATGGGCCAGCCGGGCGGTTCACGGTCCGAGCAAGCACCCGCGGTCACGGCCACCGCCCGGCCCCCGTCCGGACGGTTCCCTCCTGCTCCGTGTCCCCTCTCGCACCTGCCTCCTCGTGACAAGGACAAGACTGCCGCTCAACAGGGGTGTGCCGGCAGCGTGAAGGCCCCCGAATAGGGGTGCGTAGGACTACTCAACTGGTTCAGGTAATAGCCGCCAGGCGAACGGCTTCGGCCAGCTCCTGCCTGCTGGCGGCGGAGAACTCGCCGCCGTCGGCCGCCCGGATGCAGAACGAGTCGACGGCCGTGGCACCCAGAGTAGCGGCGCGGGCCCACAACACGTCGGCACCACATCGCTCCAGCGCTTCCGCGATGCGGTAAAGCAGTCCGATGCGGTCCGCGGCACGCAGTTCGAGCACGACCGCGCCCGGGTAGTCATTGCCTGCCTCGTCGTCGAACCAGAGCACTCGTGGCTCGGGCGCGTCCTGCGGCTGACCGCCGTAGTCACGTTCCTTGTCCGCCAGCCGGTCCGCGAGCTTCAACTTGCCGGACAGCGCCAGACCCATTTGCTCACGCAGCAATGACTCGTTGGGCAATGAGCCGAACCGTGGCGACGCGGTGAACACGTCGACCGCGATCCCGGCGTACGAGTCGACGCTCGCCGCGTGCACTTCCAGGGAGTTCAACGCGAGCACGCCCGCAGCCCTTGACAACAGACCCGGCCGGTCGGGAGCGAAGACCGTGATGGTCGCGACCCGGCCGGACGCTTCCACGTCGACGTCGTGTTTTCCTGACGCGGCAACGGCTTCCGCACGGGCCCGGTGTGGCGAGTCGAGCGGGTCGGGCCTGGGGATCGGCTCGCCCGCCATCGCGCGGCGGCTGTTGGCGACCAGATCGCCGATCAATGCGGCCTTCCACTCCGTCCACACGCCCGGACCGGTCGCCAATGAGTCGGCTTCGGCCAAGGCGTGCAACAGATCCAGCAACACCGAGTCGCCGCCGAGGGTTTCGGAGACCCGGACGATCGTGGCCTCGTCGGCGACGTCCCGCCGCGTCGCGGTGTCCGGCAACAGCAAGTGATGGCGGACCATCGCGGACAGCGTATCCACGTCCTGTTTGGACAGCCCGAGGCGTTCACCGACCTGATTGGCCAGTGCCGCACCGACTTCGGAGTGGTCGGCACGCCTGCCCTTGCCGATGTCGTGCAGCAGCGCACCGAGGAGCAGCAGGTCCGGCCGGGCGACCCGGGTGACGAGCCTGCTGGCGTGCGCTGTGGTCTGCACGAGATGACGGTCGACGGTCCACTTATGTGCCGCGTCCCGTGGCGGCAGGTCGCGGACCGCGCCCCACTCCGGGAACAGCCGAGCCCACAACCCCGTGCGGTCCAACGCCTCGATCACGTCGATAAGGCCGTCTCCCGCCCCCAGCAACGCGATCAGCTCGTCACGTGCCTGCACTGGCCACGGAGAACGAGGTTCGGGTGCTGTCTCGGCAAGCCGCTGCAAAGTCGCCGGCGAAATCGGGTTTCCAGTACGCGCCGCCGCTGCCGCGACCCGGAGCAGCAGCGCGGGATCACGGGTCGGCTCGGCGTCGCGAGCCAATGTGACCTCGTTGCCATGCAAGACAACGCCTTCGTCGAGCGGTCGACGTTCCGGCCCGCGTCTGAGCCTGCTGAGCACTCGGCGAGGTCCTTCGGAGGCGACCCCGCGCAAGGCGACATCGAGGGCGTACGCCACGGTCCGGCCCGCCCCGGATAGCGCACGGGCCAAGTCGAAACGATCGCCCTTGTCCAACGCGGCGGCGACGTCGTCGGCGTCCTGAGCACGCAGGACGTCGTTGGCGCGCCGGACGATCCGCCGGAACTCGGTCCGGACGTCCAGCAACAGCCGGTGCGCCTGGGTGAGTTCGTCGCTCGGCCGGTCGATCAGCTGGGCCGCGGCCAAGGCCCGCAACAGGCCCACATCCCGCAGGCCGCCACGGCCGTGCTTGAGATCCGGTTCGACCCAGTGGGCCACTTCCCCGCTGCGTTGCCAGCGTGCCCGCGCGTCCTCGGCCAGCGCCGGAACTCGTTTGCGGGCACCGGTCCGCCACCGGTCACGGGCGGAGACAGCCAGCCGCTCGGCGACTTGCTCATCCCCCGCGATCAACCGGACGTCCAGCAGGCCGACCGCTGTCCGCAAGTCGCTGGCGGCGACGTCAAGCGCCTCGCCGACGGTGCGGACCGAGTGGTCGAGGCCGATCCCCGAATTCCACAGTGGATACCACAGTTGCTCGGCCAGTTCAGTGACAGCACCGCTGCGGCCTTCATGAACCAACAGCAGATCGAGGTCGGCGTACGGCACGAGTTCCCTCCTGCCGAGACCGCCGACCGCGACCAGCGCGACCCCCTGGTCCGCGCCGATTCCGGCTTGGGCCGCGTGCGCGGTCAGCCAGAACTCGTGCAGATCGGTCAGTGCTTCGCGAAGCGCGTCGGGCGTGAGCCTGCGCTGGCCCGCGACCGGTTTGAGCAACCGGTCGCGGGCCTGCACGAGATCAGCAGCCGACGGGACTTCCCCCGCGGAATTCACAGTGCTGATTCCTAGAGGGCGTCAGTCCCACGTTCCCCGGTGCGCACCCGGACAATGGTGTCCACCGGCGTGACCCAGACCTTGCCGTCACCGATCTTGCCTGTCCGCGCCGCCTCCACGACGGCGTCGACCACCTTGTCCACGGCCGCGTCGTCGGTGAGGACCTCGATGCGCACCTTCTGCACGAAGTCCACCGCGTACTCGGCACCGCGGTAGACCTCGGTGTGGCCCTTCTGCCTGCCGTAGCCACGGACCTCGCTGACCGTCATGCCGAGCACACCCAACTGCTCGAGCGCTGCTTTGACGTCGTCAAGGGTGAACGGCTTGATGATCGCGGTTACGAGTTTCATGCCTTGCTCTCCTCAAGGGAAGCCGCGGAGTGTGCGCCAGTGGGCTTGACGGAGTTGCTCGACCCGCCGCCACCGCCCAAACCACCG
The DNA here is from genome assembly GCF_900176515.1 of Kibdelosporangium aridum. Taxonomy (GTDB): domain Bacteria; phylum Actinomycetota; class Actinomycetes; order Mycobacteriales; family Pseudonocardiaceae; genus Kibdelosporangium; species Kibdelosporangium aridum. The sequence goes on along the minus strand of NZ_FWXV01000006.1, from coordinate 603,912 downwards.
AAGTCGTAGGCGCTCTCGGCGTGCAGCGCCTCATCGACACCGGAGACCTCGTCCTCCTTGGACGCCCGGAACCCGATGGTGACCTTGATCAGGAACCCGAGGATAAGGGTGACCACGAAGGAGTACGCCAGAACCGCGCCGGCAGCGACCGCCTGCTTACCCAGTTGGGCGAAGCCACCGCCGTAGAACAGACCGTCGGCGCCCGCGGAGTTCACCGAAGTGGTCGAGAACAGGCCGACCAGCAGGGTGCCGACCAGACCACCGACCAGGTGCACGCCGACGACGTCGAGCGAGTCGTCGAAGCCGAACTTGAACTTGAGGCTCACCGCGAGCGCACACAGCACACCGGCGATGACACCGATGGCCAACGCGCCAAGCGGGCTGACGAAACCGGCTGCCGGTGTGATCGCGACCAGACCGGCGACCGCACCGGACGCGGCGCCGAGGGTGGTCGGCTTGCCGTACTTGATCTGCTCGACGAGCAGCCAGCCGATGACCGCGGCGGCGGTGGCCACAGTCGTCGTGGTGAACGCGACGGCGGCGGTCTGGTTGGCGCCCAGGGCCGAACCGGCGTTGAAGCCGTACCAGCCGAACCACAGCAGGCTGGCGCCCAGCAACACGAACGGCACGTTGTGCGGACGGCCGGTCTCCCGCGGCCAGCCGGTCCGCTTGCCCAGCACGATCACCAGCGCGAGAGCGGCGGCACCGGCGTTGATGTGCACGGCCGTACCACCGGCGAAGTCCAACGCCTTGAGCTGGTTGGCGATCCAGCCGCCGACCACCGAACCGTCGGACGAGGAGAACGCGAAGACCCAGTGCGCCACCGGGAAGTAGACGATGGTCGCCCACAGCCCGGCGAAGATCGTCCACGCCCAGAACTTGGTCCGGTCGGCGATCGCACCGGAGATCAGGGCGACCGTGATGATCGCGAACATCAGCTGGAACATCACGAACGCGAGCACCGGGTACTGGTGACCAGCCGGATCCTCAGGGGTGGGGGCGGTACCGGAGACGGCACCGATCGTCCCTTCGAGCCCGACGTTGTCGAGGTTGCCCACCAGGCCGCCGAACGCGTCGTTGCCGAACGCGAACGAGTAGCCGTAGAGCACCCACAGAACTCCGACTACGCCAAGCGCGATGAAGTTCATCATGAGCATGTTGAGCACGCTCTTCGAGCGGACCATGCCGCCGTAGAAGAACGCGAGCCCTGGTGTCATCAACATGACCAGGGCGGCACTAGCCAGGATCCAGGCTGTGTCTCCTGCGTTCACATCGTCCTCCCGTGCTGTGTTTTGCTCCGGCAGGATCGATAAGCGGTGTTTCCTGAGATGGCACCGCGCGTTTCGCCGCTGTGAACTGTGCGACATGCATTGTTACGAGCGCGTTTCCTGCCTGGTCCCCATCTCTGTCGCGGTCGAATCGTTACCAATCGGACATCCCGCTTTGTCTGGCCGCTCACGGCTGGATAGCGTCATAGGACGATGAGCCGAGGTAGGAGCGACGAGAAGGCTGCCCAGCCGGTGGGTTTCCCACCGGTCGCGCTGGGCGCTTTGCGCTGCCCGCACTGCCAGTCGCCCTTCAGCCAGCATGGGCGGGCGCTGCGCTGCACGTCCGGGCACAGTTTCGACCAGGCCCGGCAGGGGTACGTGAACCTGATGGGCTCAGGGGTCGGCGACACCAAAGAGATGGTGACCGCCCGCGACGAGTTCCTCTCAGCGGGACATTACGCCCCGCTCGCCCGGCTGGTCGCCCACGAGGCCGCGCGTGACCTGCGGCGAGACGCCCTGGTTGTGGACGCGGGTACCGGTACGGGTTACTACCTTGCGGCGACATTGGCCCGGGCCCACGCGGCGACCGGACTGGGTATGGACACGTCAACAGCCGCCTTGCGCCGGGCAGCCCGCGCGTACCCGGGGATCGGCGCGGTGGCGTGGGATCTGTGGAAGCCGTGGCCGGTGCAGACCGGCGCGGCGGACGTGATCATGAACATCTTCGCGCCCCGGAACCTGATCGAGTGCCACCGGGTGCTGCGGCCGGACGGCACCCTCGTTGTCGTCACGCCGGACTCGACACACCTGTCGGAGCTACGCACGTACATCGACATGCTCGAGGTGGACGCGGACAAGCTGACCAGGCTCGACTCTTCGCTGCAGTCCCAGTTCTCGCTGACCGGGCGGCACGACTGCGAGATCGAACTGACGCTCGAGCCGGAGGACGTGCACCGGGTTGTCCACATGGGACCCAACGCGTATCACGTGCCGCCGTCGGCGTTGGCCGCTATCAGACGGACGTTGACGGTGACGGCGGCGTTCGTTGTTTCCGTCTACCGTAGAGAACCGTGATCGAAGTCCCGGGCACGGCCATCACGGACTCCGAGTGGTTACGTGCACAGCTTTCCTTGTCGGCGAAGCGTTATCCGTTGGGCGACCGCGTCGCGCTCGGGGTGCTGTGGTGGTACTCGGCCAGTTCTGTGTTGTTCGGTGCGGTCGTGGAGTCGCGGGATCCGGCCTTGAGTGCGCTGACGTTGGCGCTGGATCCGGAAGGCCGGGTGCGTGAGGCGCGTTCGCCGGTGTTCGACGGGGATCTGCCCGCCCGGACGCACGAGATGCTGACGACGGCCATCTCGTCGATCGCGGCGGTCAGTGGGGCGCGGGAACGGCAGCTGTGGGCGATTGCCGCGGACTCTTTGGCGACCCGCCTGCTGTGGGCGGGCAAGACGTCGCAGGCCGCTGATTTCGCGGCAATGATCGGGCCGGAGTTGCCGGCGCCGCGGTACGTCGAGGTCAAGGGGCAGGAATTCGTCAGGCGGGTGTCGTGCTGCCTGATCTACACCGCCGTGGACGAGGACAAGTGCACGAGTTGTCCCAGGCAGAAGCCGGCTGAGCGACTGGAGCGGCTCTCCCGCTTGGTGGGATGACCGTCCCGCGACAGCTACGGTGTGCCTTGTGAGTGAACGGACATGGGGTTTCCGGACGCGGGCATTGCACGCCGGTGGGTCTCCTGACCCGGCCACCGGGGCCCGTGCCGTACCGATCTACCAGTCGACGAGCTTCGTCTTCGAGGACACGACCGACGCGGCGAACCTTTTCGCATTGCAGAAGTACGGCAACATCTACAGCCGGATCGGTAACCCGACCGTGGCCGCGTTCGAGGAGCGGATCGCCAGCCTCGAAGGCGGGATCGGGGCCGTGGCCACCGCCAGCGGGCAGGCCGCCGAATTCCTCACGTTCACCGCGTTGGCCGAGGCAGGCGACCACATCGTCTCCGCCAGCGGCCTCTACGGCGGCACAGTTACCCAGCTCGACGGGACCTTGCGGCGCTTGGGTATCTCCACGACCTTTGTCGACGGTGAGGTCGAGGACTACGCGGCCGTGATCACCGACCGGACCAAACTGATCTACACCGAGGTGATCGGCAACCCGTCCGGCACCATCGCCGACCTCGAAGGCCTCGGCGCACTGGCAAGGGAACACGGGATCCCGCTGGTCGTCGATGCGACACTGGCGACCCCGTATCTCTGCCGTCCGTTGGAACATGGCGCCGACATCGTGCTGCACTCGGCCACGAAATTCCTTGGCGGACATGGCACGACCCTCGGTGGCGTGGTCGTGGAGTCCGGGCGGTTCGACTGGGGCAACGGCAACTTCCCGCGGATGACCGAGGTCGTGCCTTCTTATGGCGGGTTGAAGTACTGGGAGAACTTCGGCGAATACGCCTTCTGCACCCGCTTGCGGGCCGAGCAACTGCGTGACATCGGTGCCGTGCTCTCACCACATTCGGCTTTCCTGCTGCTGCAAGGTGTCGAGACGTTGCCGCAGCGGATGGATGAGCACGTCTCGAACGCCAGGAAAGTGGCGGAATGGCTGTCGCAGGACGACCGTGTCGCCTGGGTCGGCTACGCGGGCCTGCCGTCGCACCCGCATCACGCCAGGTCGCAGCGCTACCTGCCGCAAGGGCCGGGCGCGGTGTTCTCGTTCGGGGTCAAGGGCGGCCGGGAAGCGGGCCAGAAGTTCGTCGAGTCCGTGGAGTTGTTGAGCCACTTGGCCAACGTCGGCGACGCCCGCAGCCTCGTGATCCACCCCGCCTCCACGACGCACCAGCAGCTGTCGGAAGAGCAGCTCGCCTCGGCCGGCGTTGGCGCGGACCTGATCCGGCTGTCGGTCGGGCTTGAGGACATCGACGACATCCTGTGGGACATCGACCAGGCACTCGCACAGGCGGTGAAGGCATGAGCGAGCTTGCGAGCGAATCATTCAACACAGCGCCCGGCTCATGCCACACGGGTGGCCACGGCGAGGAGAAGGCATGAGCTGGGAAGGGCCTTCGGCTGCGCGCCGACGCGCGATCCTCTTGGACACCAAGCGAGTCGCGCTGGTCGGCGCGTCAGCCAATACCGCACGGCCTAGCTATTTCGTTGCCACCTACCTGTTGTCCTCCACAAAGTACGAGATCTACTTCGTCAATCCCCGCCTCGACTCCCTGCTGGGCGAACCGGTCTACCCGTCACTCGCCGACCTGCCGAAACCGCCGGATCTGGTCTCGGTGTTCCGCAAGCACGACGACCTTCCTGGCGTGGCCGAGGAGGTCATCGACGCCGGTGCTCGAACGCTCTGGCTGCAGCTCGGCCTGTGGCACGAGCCCGTCGCCCAGCGGGCCGAAGAGGCCGGGCTGAACGTCGTGATGAACCGCTGCGTGAAGATCGAGCACGCCCGGTTCGCGGGCGGCCTGCACCTCGCGGGATTCGACACCGGCGTCATTTCCTCGCGCCGCAACAAGTTCCGCTGACTCAGCCCTTGTGGGCCTTTGCCGCAGCGAAACAGAACACGCCGTACGCGGCGAATCCCAGCGCGACGACGAACAGCAGGATCGAGCCGAACGTCTGAGCCTGCAGGGTCTTCAGCGCGCCGTCCAGGCCTTGCGCCTGACCGGGGTCCGCGTTGATCGCGGCGATGCCGACCAGGAGCCCGATGATTCCGTATGCCACGCCTTTGGCGCAGTGACCGACAACGCCGAGCGGCTCAGCCGGTTTCGGCAGCTGCGCGCGGTCAAGATCCTCCATGAACTTCTTCTTCACGCCACGGCGGATGGCCGCCACTGCCACACCGAGGATGATCAGCGCGAGAATCCCGACCAGGACCCTGCCGAAAGGCTGGGCCATCAGCTTGGCCGTCCACTCCTGGGTGGACTGGTTGCTCGAACCGCCGCCGCCCGATCCAGTGGCCAGCTCAATGGTGTAGATGCCGATCGCGGCGGCGACGAACGCACGGGATCCCGCACCGAACTTGCGGAGGAACCGTTGCTTGCCCTCTTCGACCCAGGTGTACCCGTTGAAGATCATCAGAATCTGCCAGAGCGCGTACGCCAGCAAGCCAACGGCCAAACCCCATAACAGCACTGGGCCGACAGGCGATTCGGCGAGTGAACTGACCGCGCCCTTCTGGTCGGCTTGCTCCGACTGGCCGAACACGACTTGGAGGGCGAGCCACGCCACGAGCAGGTGCACAACGCCGTAACAGACCATCCCGAACCGGCCAAGCATCTGCGTTGCCTTGCGGGCACGAACGTCAACCACGAGGACCAACTCCCTTCGCCAAGGGATTGACAGCCGCGGCGACGCGCAAACTACGGCAACCGGTCTTCCCAGCGGGAGACCAGCAGGCCACGGCCTTCGTCGGTCAGCGAACCCCACAGCCGCAACCGGGCCATACCGCCGTCGGGGAACACGTCCAAGCGGGCCTGCGTGGCTTCGTACTCCTCGGTCACGCGGAAAAGGTGACGCGTGTCGGGCTGCAGGCGTTCCCGGCTGAGCAGTTGCTTCCACTCGCCGGAGGCGTCCGCGCAGCTGACCGTCGCCCAGCCGGGCGCGTTTCCCTTGAAATGACTGGTGTCCAGTTCGACCAGCCGGATGATTCCCTTGGCCGCGAGGCGCAACGACACCCAGTCGTTGCCGTCGTCCCTGCGCCGCGCGGTTTCCCAGCCCTCGCCCATCACCGCTGCCGGTCCCGGCGCGATCAGGTTGTTCGGTGACGAGTAGAACTTGTTGCTGCAGTCGGCGATTTCCGCGCCGTTCTCCAGCGCCGCCAGGTCGAGGTGGTCGAAGTTCAGGAACCTCGGGTCGGCGACGGGTGATCCGTGCACGCGCAGCCGGGCGACGCCGCCGTCGGGGTAAATCGTCAACCGGACATGTGTGTAGCGGCGGGAATCCGTGACCTCGAACAGGTTCTTGGTGTCACCGTCCAGCGGGGACTTCGGCAGGACGGTGGTCCACCCGGTCAGCTCCTCGGGGCTCGGGTACCCGTCGGCGCTGCACGCTTCGACCGACGCGAACGGCGGGTAGTTGCCGGTGAAGAACGCCGTGTCGATCACCACGCCCTTGATCACGCCGGGCATACCGAGCCGGACAACCGCCTGGTCAACGCCGGATTCGCGGCGACGGCGGGTCTCCCAGCCGTCGTAGACCTGTCCTTTGTGGCCGAACGTGTACGGCTGGAAGACCGGCTCGCTCGCTTTGATCAGGTTCTCGCGTTCGGCGAACAGCTCGTCGTTCGCCCACACCACCGCGCCGCCGAACCTGCGGTTGGCCAGGTCAGGGCTGTCCTGAAAGCTCACGCATCCTCCCGGCCCAACAGGTCGCCGTGCATTTCCTCGCCGGTGACCTTGATACCGCGCAGCCACGTCGACACAACTCGACCCGCGAGCGGCATGCCGTGATACGCCGTCACCGGGTTGCGGTGGTAAAGCTGCTCGGCCTGCACGACAAACGCCTCATCCGGCGCGAACACGCAGAAGTCGGCGTCGTAGCCCGGCGCGATCTGGCCCTTGTGCTGCATGCCCGCCAAGTCGGCTGGCCGGTGGGCCATCCACTCGGCCACGTCGAACATCGTGAAGCCGCGGCGGCGGGCCTGCGTCCACACCGCGGGCAGGCCGACCTGCAGGCCCGCGATCCCGCCCCACGCGTCACCGAAGTCGCCGGTGTCGAACCGCTTGAGCTCGACCGTGCACGGTGAGTGGTCGCTGACGATGAAGTCGATCACGCCGTCGGCCAGGCCCTGCCACAGCGCCTCCCGGTTGGCCGCGTCGCGGATCGGCGGGCAGCATTTGAACTGCGTCGCGCCGTCCGGGATCTCCTCGGCCACGAACGTGAGGTAGTGCGGGCACGTCTCGACGGTCAGGTCGAGCCCTTCGTCCCTGGCCTCGGCGATCATCGGCAAGGCGCTCGCCGACGCCAGGTGCAGGATGTGCGCCCGCGCGCCGGTCTTGCGGGTCAGCTCGATCACCTTGGCGATCGCGGTGTTCTCGGCCTCGTCCGGGCGGGACGCCAGGAAGTCGGCGTACCTGCGGCCGGTCGGCTTCGTGATCGAATGCCCGTCCTCGGCGTGCACGATCATCAGCCCGTTGAAGCGGTTCATCGCGCTCAACGCGGCCTCGAACTGGGCGAAGGTCAGGTGGCCGAACTCGTCCACACCGGAGTGCAGCAGGAAGCTCTTGAAGCCGAACACCCCGGCTTCGTGCATGGGCCGCAGCTGCTCGATGTTGCCGGGCACGGCGCCGCCCCAGAAGCCCACGTCGATGTGTAACCGGCCTTCCGCCGTCTTGCGCTTGACCTCGAGGGCGTCCACGTCGATGGTCGGCGGGAGGCTGTTGAGCGGCATGTCGAGCATGGTCGTGATGCCACCGGCCGCGGCGGCGCGGGTGGCGGTCTTGAAGCCCTCCCACTCGGTCCTGCCGGGGTCGTTGACGTGCACGTGGGTGTCCACGAGGCCGGGAAGCAGCACCTGGTTCGCGCCGAGCTCGATCACCCGGTCGGCGTCAAGAGCGCTGTTCAACGGTTCGACGGCGACGATGCGCCCCTCCCGCACGCCAACGGTCCCCTCGGTCTCGCCAGCCGAGGTGATCATCCTGCGGGCCCGGAACACCAGGTCCAGCACCTGCCACCCTCTTTCCGCTTCGCGCTTTTCCGCTTCGTGAAACAGGATCGCGGGCTAATGTGGGCCCGTGCCTGCCGTCAACCTGCGCCTATTCAACTCGGCCCCGGCCGAAGAGCTTCGTCCGATGCTGAGAGATTGTCTCGCGGTGCCTCGTTGGGCCGACGAGGTGCTCGCCATGCGACCGTTCGCCGACCGTGCGACATTACTGTCCGTGGCCTTCTCCCGGGCAAGCGAGCTGAGCAATGACGAGCTCCACCAGGCGATGGCCGCGCATCCTCGAATAGGTGAGCGACGCGACGGCGACGCTTGGTCACAGGCGGAGCAATCCGGGGTTGACCAGTCCTTGGGATCGCGCCTCGCTTCGGCGAACGAGCGGTACGAGGAACGATTCGGGCATATCTACCTGGTTTTCGCTTCGGGCCGAAGTGGTGAGGAGCTGCTGGCGATCCTGGAGGAGCGCCTGGGCAACTCGCCCGCCGACGAACTGCGGATCGTGAACGGCGAGCTGGCCAAGATCGCATTGCGCCGGTTGGAGCAGTTGGTTGTCTAGCGCGGTGACGACGCACGTCCTGGACGCGGCTCTGGGCCGCCCAGCGGCCGGTGTTCCCGTGCGCCTGGAGTCCGCTGACGGTGTCGTGGCTTCCGGGGTCACCGATTCGGATGGACGGTTGCGCACCTTGGGGCCTTCCTCGCTGGCCCCGGGCGTCTACCGGCTGGTGTTCGACATCGCGGCCTACCACGGCCCGGAGGCGTTCTACCCGACGATCACCGTGGAGTTCCGGTTTGCCGAGGGGCACTACCACGTGCCGATCCTGCTGAGCCCGTTCGCGTATTCGACCTATCGAGGGAGCTGAGTTGGCGTACAGCCTGGGGCCGAACCAGTACGGCAAGGCCGAGGTCCGCATGGTCACGGTGACGCGCTCGGGCTCGACCCATTCGCTGCAGGACCTCACGGTGAGTACGTCACTGCGCGGGTCGTTGGAGGCGACGCACCTGACTGGTGACAACAGCGACGTCGTGGCGACGGATACGCAGAAGAACACCGTGTTCGCGTTCGCCAAAGAGGAGCCGGTCGGGGAGATCGAGGATTTCGCTCTGCGGCTCGGGCGGCACTTCGTTTCGTCGTTCTCTCAGATCACCGGTGCGCGGGTGCTGATCGACTCGCACGGGTGGGATCGGATCAACCAGCATTCCTTCGCCCGCGGCTCCTCCGAGGTCCGTACGACGGCTGTGACGGTGTCGGGCGATCAGCACTGGGTCGTGTCCGGTCTCCGGGATCTTGTGGTGCTGAAGACCACCGGTTCGGAGTTCCACGGATATCCGAAGGACAAGTACACGACGCTGCCAGAGACCACGGATCGGATCCTGGCGACGGCGGTGACGGCTCGGTGGCGCTACCAGGGCGCCGCGCTTGATTGGTCAGCCAGTTTCTCCGCGATCCGTTCGATCTTGCTGACGACCTTCGCGGAGAAGCACAGTTTGTCGTTGCAGCAGACGCTTTACGCGATGGGCGCGGCCGTGGTGGAGACTCGGCCGGAGGTCGCCGAGATCCGGCTGTCCATGCCGAACAAGCACCACTTCGTTGTCGATTTATCTCCTTTTGGGCTGGAGAACGACAACGAGGTCTTCTATGCGGCGGACCGGCCGTACGGGTTGATCGAGGGCAGCGTGATCCGGGACGACGCGGAGGACGAAGGCGACGCCTGGTACAGCCTGCCGATGTTCTAACGGAAGGCTTCCAGCCGAAAGACCAGGTCCGGACGTTTGCGCTCGATGGCGGTCATGTCGATGCCCGCGACGACCTCTTCGAGGACCGGTCCAAGGTGGTCGGAGCGTCGCTCTGCCATGCGTAACCAGGCATCGAGGACGTACTCGGGGATTTCGCGCAAGGCCCGTTTTTGATCCCAGCTACCGCAGAGCCGTTCGGTCAGCGCGGAGTCGTCCTCGCCCTTGCCGATCCGCTCACAGATCAGGATCCAGGTGCCAACGTTGGAGGTGATCTGCGGAAGGTCCGTGAATTCAAGAACGTCGAACATGCCCACTCGTGTCCGAAGGATGTCGATCAGTGCGCGGGTCAGCAGCCGGCCCTGGCCCTCGGTCGATCTGAACGGCAAGTACGCCGCTATCGAGTTGAGAGTGTGGATCTCCGTGCTCGCGGGATCCAGCAGCAAGGTCAGCAGTGCGTGCGCACTCGACAGCCCTTCACGATTTCCCGGCAGTATGAGTGTGCCGATAGCGGCCGGAACCATGTCGGCCAGCGGCGCGATGGTGTGGCTGATCACATCGCCCCATGGCCCGCACAAGAAGTTGGCTTCCTGCCGGAATCGCTCGGCGAAGTCGGACTCGATGACCCTGAAACCTTCCCGGCCGAACACCCACGACAGGTCGACCGGCGGGATGGTCGGAGTCGGCCCGATGGAGATGCTCAGATCGCGCTTGTCGCCCTGCCAGAACCGAGTGAGCTGGAGCGTGTCCAACAGTGACATCCACTCCGCCTCGGCCAACTGCGACTGCCACAGCACGGCAAAGCCGTGCCAGAACAAATAGGTGTCGGCCCCCTTCAGCATCAGCTCGCGAGCGGTGACTACACCCTTTACCACAGTGATGAGCAGAACCAGGTTCAGGCTGTAGTGGGCATATCGTGCGGCCGGTGACTGCTCGAACGGCACGTATTCGGTGAGCGCCTGGTTCGCTCGCGGCTGATGGACTGTCTGGAACAAGCCGATCAGCAGTTCGGCCAGAGCAGCGCGCTCCTCTATCGCCAACTCTCCCGACATGTCCTTCAGGAACTCGATGACCGGGGTGCGTGCACACAACGGCGCGAACGACAGCAGCGCGTAAAGCTCTGTGTCGTCAACGGCCCCTGCGAATGTCCGATGCCGATGGCTTTCCACCGCGAGCATGTTCTTCAGGATCTGCCAAGTCGCCCTGGCCACCAGATACTCACCGAAGGTCGCGTGCAGGAACTCGTAAGTCCTCAGTGTCCTTTCATCGCGGACCGCCTGTGCCCGTTGTACGAAGAAGAACCGGCCCAGGACAGCCTCGCCCGCGCCGAGTGGCTCTCGATTGCCTGCCCTGACTGGGTTGCGCGGTAGCAATGCCGCCATGTCCTTGTCCAGGTCCTGCTCGGAAACCCATTGCGTGCCGCGGTTGAACATCGCGAAGGCCACAATGGACAGTCTTTGCAGTTCGGCCTCTACGTCTCCGCCACCACCCTTGGCGACTTCCCTGAGAGCAAAGGTGGTCAGGAGCCGTTCGTACAATTCGGCTTCGCGGATCTGGCGGCTGGTGTGTTGCAGGGCATTGTCATCCGCGTCGTACAACGCCAGCATCAACAACAGCAGCGGTTGCTCACCGAGGTCCGGGTACCGTGCGACGGTCCCGCCGGTCAGCGGCTTGAGGCTTGATGTCCGGAAATACTGGGCGTTGACCCGGTTCCAGACGCGCAGCCACCGGTCGATCTGCTCGGGCTTGAACGGCGCGAGCCGCAACACCGCAGTGTCCTTCGGGGTGACCGCGCGATCGGCAACGCTGATCCTGCTGGTCACCACGAACGCCACCGGGCGCCCTAACTCCGCGCTGTCCTGCTGGAAACGGGCGATCTTGGTCAGGTAGTCGGTTTGGCTGACGCCGGTGGCTTGCAGCAGTTCGTCGAAGCCGTCGAGGAGCACCACGGGCAGCGCCGCGCCTGCCGATCGCGTCAACGTCGGCCAGCTGACCTGTTCTTGGAGTAGCTCGCGCAGGCCGTACTCGATCTGCTCGCGGATGTCCGCCTCGGTCGGCGTGGTCCGCAACTCCACGCGCAGGACCAGGAAGTCGCTGGCCGGCAGGCGTGCCGCGAGGACCTTCGTGAGCACTGACTTCCCTGAGCCGGGGTCGCCCAAGACCAGCAGCGGCCGCTCGGTGGCTTTGGGCGACGTCAGGTAGCCCGCGAGAAATCGATGGATGTCCTGGCGGACCGGTTTGTCGTCCCACCAGGATTTGCTGGCGAACGCGGTGTTGGCGCCCGCGTCACAGACCTGGTAGTACGGGTCGACGTAGCACTCGGCGAGCGTAGGCACCGAGACCGTCTGACTTGGCTCGATGATCGGGTGGTTGAGCACGGCCTGGTATTTGCGGGCCAACTCGGCACGCCGTTCGGTGGGTGAGTCGCCAATCGGCACAAGGGCTTCCTCGAGCCGCGCCAACGCCGTTCCCATGGAACGCAGTTCGTGCGACTGCCGCCAGTACGCGACTTCCGGAAAGTCCGCGGTCAACTGGAGGAACAGCTCTTCGTACCGGCGCACGGCCTTCGCGGGCAGGTCGTTTCCGATGAGGTCGTGCAGTCTGTCCTGCTGCGTCGCGTTGAGCGTGTCCCAGATCGCCAACTGGTTCACCGTCTTGCGAAGATCCTTCGCGAATTCGGCGTACCAGGAGGTCAGCTCGTCGGTGTAGCGATCATGCGGAAGTGCCGGGCCGGGCACCGGGACGGCTGCATACAGCATTTCGTCGCCGTAGACCGTGGGGCTGGGCAGTCCCGTCCCCTTCTGCTTGGTGGGCCCAAGATCCTTGGTGGTCAGCGGGAACTCAAGCTCGTCGAACGCCTCGAAGAACGCGACCAGCACGATCACGGTGTGCGCAGCGTGCAGGCGTTGCGTGCGGTCGTAACGGGACAGCTTGCGCCCGGAGACCTTGGTTGCCAGGTCGTGTGAGAGGCGGATGAACTCGGCTTTCGCGTCGAACCAGCCGAGCAGTCCCCAGAGGTCCACCCCGGATCCGGCGAGCAACGCGCCGCCCAGCAGCTTGTCAAGCGCCCCAACGATCTTGTTTTCCTTGGCGCCCAGCAACTTCACCGCGTCCGCGTAGCTCAACATCGCCATCCGGCAATCCTGCACCATGCTGGCCGAAGTCGTCCGCAGGGAGGACGGGCGTCGATCTCGGGACCGAGGCGCGACAAGCCCAGAGCTGGCACTGTGGGGAGCATGTCGCTACTTACGAAAACGCTAGCCGCGGGGGTGGTGAGCGCCGCTGTCCTGGTCGCGGCGCCGGTCAGCGCTTCGGCCGAAGCGAAGGTGACGTTCTCGATCCCGTCGCCGACGGGTCGCTACCAGGTGGGGACCACGGATCTGCACCTCGTCGACCACACCAGACCGGATCCCTGGAAACCGGATCGCAAGCGGGAACTCATGGTCAGCGTCTGGTATCCCGCCAAGGACACCAGGCACTATCCCCGGCAGCAATGGCTGCCGAACGGCATTGTCCCCGCCGTCGAGACTTTCGCCGAGCAGGCGGGGATCCCCAAGGGGTCCGTTGATTGGACGGCCGCCAGGACTTCCGGGCACGTCAACGCGCCCGTCAAGCACGGCAAGTGGCCGGTCATCCTCTACTCTCCGGGCTTTGGCGGGCCACGGTCTGTCGGGTCCGTTCTCGTTCAGGAGTTGGCGTCACGCGGCAATGTCGTCGTCACGATCGACCACACCTTCGAGACTCCTGTCGAATTCCCCGGTGGCCGCGTCGAACCTCCGGTGACGATCTCCGAAGCGGAGATGGGCAAGGCACTGCAAGCACGCGTCGGCGACACTCGCTTTGTCCTGGACCAGCTCGCCCGCAAGGGAGTGAACCTCGACAAGGTCGGCATGTTCGGCCATTCGTACGGCGGCTTCACCGCCGGCGAGACCATGCTGCACGACCGCCGGATCGACGCGGGCATCAACATGGACGGCTCGATGTTCCCTGATTTCGGTGACGTCGCCGAGCGTGGCCTCGACCGGCCGTTCATGCTGCTGGGCGGGCAATTCCCCGACCCGGAGACCGGCGTGCTGAAGGACCATTCACCGTTCACGGACCTCGACCCGTCCTGGGGCCTGTTCTGGGCCAACCAGAAAGGGCCGAAGGAGTCCTTCGTACTGGAAGGCGGACGCCACCACAACTTCTCCGACCTGCAGGTGGTGCTTCCGCAGCTGGTCAAGCCGTTGGGCCTGCCGGCCGACCAGTTCGAACAGTTCATCGGCACGGTCGATCCGGACCGGGGGCTGAAAATCCAGTACCGGGTCATCCCCCAGTTCTTCGGCCGGTTCCTCTAGTAGTCCACGCGATCCGGCTTGGCCAGCCACGCGGAGAACGGCTCGAAATTCTCCTCGGAACCGGAACGCAACGAATACACGGGCAACGGCCACGTCTCCCGTGGCCGGCCGAACAAATCGTGGAAGGCGCGGTCGTCAAAGCCTGCCTTGGCTGCGTCATCACGGTCCGCGCCGTAAATCACCCGGTCGAGCCGTGCCCACAGCGATGCCGCAAGGCACAGTGGGCACGGTTCGCACGACGAGACCAGGACGCATCCGGACAGCTTGAAATCCCCGATTGCCTTGCACGCGTTGCGAATCGCGACGACTTCGGCGTGCGCGGTCGGATCGAGGGTCGGCGTCACCTGGTTCGTACCGGTCGCGATCACCTCACCGTCGCGCAGCACGATCGCGCCGAACGGGCCGCCGCCGGACGCGACGTTCTCGGTGGCCAGGCGGACCGCCTTGGCCAGCCATTCTTCTTCCATCAGAGGGTCTCCGTGATGTGTTCTGGCCGGACGGGCACACGGGTCAACGCCTTGCCTGTCGCGGCTCGGACAGCGGCCACGATGGCCGGGGTTGAGGAGATCGTCGGTGGCTCGCCGACTCCGCGAAGTCCGTAGGGCGCATGGGGATCCGGGCGTTCGAGGACGTCGATGACCATCGGCGGCATGTCGAGCACGGTCGGGATCAGGTAGTCGGTGAACGATGGATTGCGGATCTTCCCGTCCGCCAGCTGGATCTCCTCCATCACTGCCAGCCCGAGGCCCTGCGCCGTCCCGCCGTGGATCTGGCCGAGCACCGCGTCCGGGTTGATCGCCTTGCCGACGTCCTGGGCACACGCCAGCTCGACCACTTTCACCAAGCCGAGTTCCACGTCGACGTCGACAACGGCCCGGTGTGCGGCGAAGGCGTACTGCACGTGGGCATCGCCTTGGCCAGTCTCCGCGTCGATCCGATAAGTCGGGCGGTGCCGCCATTCCACGGTCTCGTCGATCACGTCCGTGCCCAGCACTTCGACGATCTTACTGCTGTCCAGCGGCAAGTCGGCGTGTCCGATGCGTTTGAACAAAGCGGTTCGGACGGCATCGCAGGCCGCTCGCAGCGCACCGCCGGTGACATACGTCTGGCGGGAGGCGGATGTCGAGCCCGCGTCGCCGATCGACGTGTCCATCGGCTCGATGGTCACGACATCAACACCCAGCTCAGAGCGGGTGATCTGCTGCAGGACCGTCACCAGGCCCTGGCCCACCTCCACCGCCGCCGTGTGCACGGACGCCACGGCTTCCCCACCGATCACGGACAACCGCACCCGGACGGTCGAGTAATCGTCGAAGCTGTCGGAAAAACCGACGTTCTTGATGCCGACCCCATAGCCGATACCGCGAACAACGCCCTCGCCATGGGTGGTGTTCGATACGCCGCCTGGCATGTCGGTCAAGTCGGTTCCCGTCGCAGGCAACGGTTTGTCGCGGACCAAAGCCAGCAACTCGGCCACGGGCGCAGGCGAGTCTACGAGCTGTCCCGTCGGCATGATGCTGCCTTCGCTCATCGCGTTGCGGATCCGCAGCTCGACCGGATCCAGTCCAAGGGCAGCAGCGAGCTTGTCCATTTGCGACTCGTAAGCGAAAGCCGCTTGCACGGCACCGAAGCCGCGCATCGCGCCACAAGGCGGGTTGTTGGTGTAGACGCCCCAGCAGTCCATGGTCACGCTGGGAACGTCGTACGGCCCCATTCCCAACGTGGCCGCGTTCGCCACGACCGCGCCGGTGCTTGAGGCGTACGCGCCGCCGTCCAGGTAGATCCGGGACTTGACGTAGACGATCTTTCCGTCCCGAGTGGCGCCGTGTTCGTAGTACATCCGCGCGGGGTGCCGGTGCACGTGCCCGTAGAAGGACTCCTCGCGGTTGTAGACCATCTTCACCGGTTTTCCGGTGTGCAGCGCCAGCATGCAGGCGTGGACCTGCATCGACAGGTCTTCCCGGCCGCCGAACGCCCCGCCGACACCGGACAACGTCAGCCGGACCTTGTCCAGCGGCAACCCCAGCGCGACGGCGACCTGTCGCTGGTCCACGTGCAGCCATTGAGTCGCGATGTACAGGTCGATCGAGCCGTCCTCGGCGGGCACCGCGAGCCCCGACTCCGGTCCGAGGAAGGCCTGGTCCTGCATGCCGACTTCGTACTCGCCGGTGACGACCACGTCCGCGACGGCGTCCTGCGGGCCGCGCCGGATCTTCACGTGCCGCACGACATTTCCATGCGGGTGCAAGGGTTCCGCACGGCCATGCGCCGCGTCCTCGGTGTCCACGACCGGCGGGAGCACCTCGTACGTGACCTCGATCCGTTTGATCGCGCGCCGAGCCGTCTCGGGATGGTCCGCAGCCACCACCGCCACAGGTTCGCCCTGGTAGCGGACCACGTCGACGGCCAACACAGGCTGGTCTGCGTGTTCGAGGCCGTAGATATTGGTTCCCGGCACGTCCTCATGCGTCAAAACCGCGTAGACACCCGGCACCTTCAGCGCCTCAGCAATGTCGATGGAAACGATCCGCGCGTGCGGGTGCGGGCTGCGCAAAGTGGCGCCCCACAACATGTCCTCATGCCACAGGTCCGAGGAGTACGCGAACTCACCGCGAGCCTTCAACGCGCCGTCGGGGCGCTGAGCGTTCGTTCCGATACCACCCTGCGTGGCGACAGTCGTGGTCATGACTGCGCCGCCATTCTGACGGCGTCCAGGATCTTCTCGTAACCCGTGCAGCGACAAAGGTTCCCGGCCAGTGCCTCGCGGATCTCGGGGTCCGTGGGATGTGGTGTCCTGGCCAGCAGGTCATGCGCGGCAACCACAAGACCAGGTGTGCAGAATCCACACTGGACGGCACCAGCATCCACAAAGGCCTGCTGGACCCGGTCGAGCTGATCACCGGATGCCAGCCCTTCGACCGTCTGAACCGAACGACCCTCGGCCTGACCGGCCGCGACGAGACACGAACACACTGGCGTACCGTCCATGTACACCGTGCACGAGCCGCATTCGCCCTGTTCGCAGGCGTTCTTGGAGCCGGGCAAACCCATTCGCTCTCGCAGCACGTAAAGCAGCGATTCACCGGGCCAGACGTCGTCGACCTGACGCGCTTCGCCGTTCACGGTGAAGTTCACGCGCATGACCGTTCTCCTTCGCGATACGCGTCCCACGCCCAGCCGAGCGTCCGCCGCGCCAGCACCGCCAGCGCGTGCTTCCGGTACGCCGCACTGCCCCGGACGTCGTCGATCGGTGACGCCTCCGCCGAAACGAGCTCTCCGAAGCGTTGCTTGACCGAGTCCAGCAACGGCCGTGGCTGAGCGAAGTCCAGTTCCGCGGCCAGGAATTCCTCTGCTTGCCGGGCGCGGCGCGGGGTCGGCGCGGCCGAGCCGATCGCGGCGCCGACCCGGGCGTCCGCGTGCAGGCTGATCGCGAACGAACACACCGCGATCACCATCGCGTTGCGCGTCCCGACTTTGGCGAACTGCTGCGGGCCCGAGGCGCGAGGCAGCCGGATCGCGGTGATCAGTTCGTCCGGCTGCAAAGCATTGCGTTTCACGCCAAGGTAGAACTCGTCCGCTGGGATCGTCCGGGTGCCACGGACAGACGCGACCTCAACGACAGCGTCACATGCCAGCAACACTGGATGCGTGTCCCCGGCGGGTGAAGCGGCGCCAAGGTTGCCGCCGACCGTGCCCCGGTTGCGGATCTGTGGCGATCCGACAGTCCGGGACGCGATCGCCAGACCAGGCAGATCGGTGCCCAGCTCGTTGATCAGCCGGGTGTACGGCAACGCGGCGCCGATCGTGACCAGAGCGCCGTCCCGTGACCAGTCGGCCAGTTCAGGCACGCGCGTCAAGTCCAGCAGCGCGGGTGGACGGCGGTGGTCGAAGTTCAGCTCGACCATCACGTCCGTGCCACCCGCGATCGGCACCGCGTCCGGCACAGCCGCTTTCATCCGCAAGGCCTCGCCGAGGCTCTCAGGACGCAGGAAATCCACGCCACACCTCCAAGCCTCCAGCTTGCCCTAACTGGCGGCCCTCCTGTGATACGCGCGCAGCACGTCCAAGTGAAGTCCAGTCGCCTGGGTGATCTCCTCGGCCGTGGCCGCGCCACAGTCCACGCTACGCAACAATGACGCCGAAAGCGCTTGCGCGGTCGCCGGTTCGTCCAGAACCCCACCGCTGTCAGCACTGTTGGCGCGCGCGGCGTAAGCGGCCAGTCGCCGAGCGTCACTTTCCAGGCTTTCCCGGTAGTACCCGAACACGGCGGCGTACCGGGAGACCAGTTGGGCAGGGTGCATATCCCACCCCTGGAAGAAACCGTGCTCCAAGGATCGCCTGACCAGTCCGTAGTGGACGCGCCACGCGGCGAGCACCTGGGCGGTGTCGCCGACTGGCAACACATTGCTCGACCCGTCGGACAACCGCACACCAGTCCCGGCCGCGGACACCTGCATCACGTGCCGCGCGAAGTCGGCCGCGTGGTGCGCGAGGTTCTGCTGAGCCGCGCCAAGCCCGACGGCGGCGGTGTAGTCGTACGTCCCGTAGTGCAGGCCGACCACGCGTTGCCCGCCGGCGGTGATGAAGGCCGGGATGGCCAGTTTTCCTTCGCTATCCACAATGGACTGCGTGGTCTCCACCTGGATCTCGAACGTCAGCGAGCCGGTCGGCCAGCCGAGCCGTTGCTCGAGCACCTCCAGCAGTTCGGCGAAGACCTCGACCTGCTCGGCCGCGGTGACCTTGGGGAACGTGATCACGAAGCCGGGCGGCAGGTCGCGGAGGGTCTCCAGGAAGATGTCCAGCGTCCGGATGGCACGGTCGCGCAGCGCGGGCGTGTCGAACGACTTGATCCGCAGGCCGGACGAGTACGGCGCGATCCCTTCGGCATGCCAGCGGACCAGGCAGCCCGCCGCGTAGCGGGCGTCGTCGTCCTCGGTCGACGGCGCGCCGTAGCCGTCTTCGAAGTCGATCCGCAGGTCCTCGACCGGTTCCCGGGCCAGTTTGGCCTTGACCCGCTCGGTCAGGTCCTTGGACAGGTCGAAGCCGTGCTCCGTCATTGCCGCAAGCGCTTGCTCGCCCCACTCACGCGGGGTGGACGGGCCGATCTGGGACGCGGGCACGTAGCACGTGTGCACCGGCTGGCGCCCGCCACGGCCGCCGGGATAACGCGCCGCCCGCCGCCGGTCCACTTCAGACAGACGAGCGGTGAGCGACGCGATCGTGGGTCCGTCGAGCAGCATCAGTCGATCTTCGCGTACGCGGGCAGGGTCAGGAAGTCCACGAAATCGTCGGCCAGCGCGACCTGGTCGAACAGTTCCACGGCGGCGTCGAGGTGCGGCAGGCCGTCCAGCTCCTTGCGCGTCTCGGCGAGCACGTCGCGAACCAGGTCAGCGGTCACGGTCGCGCCGTTGTCGAGCACGACCTCGTTGCGGACCCACTGCCAGACCTGGGCACGGGAGATCTCCGCGGTCGCGGCGTCCTCCATGAGGTTGTGGATCGCCGCAGCACCGTTGCCGCCCAGCCAGGAGGCGATGTAGCGGACACCCACGTCGACGGCGGCGCGCAGCCCGGCCTCGGTCGCGGCCCCTGGCGTCGCGGCGACGTTGAGCAGGTCGTCCGCGGTCACCGAGACCTCGTCGCGGGACTTGTCGAGCTGGTTGGGCTTGTCACCCAGCACGCCGTCGAAGATCTCCTGGCAGACCGAGACGAGGTCGGGGTGCGCGACCCACGAGCCGTCGAACCCGTCGCCTGCCTCGCGGCTCTTGTCGTCCCGGACCTTGTCCAGCGCCTTGGCGGTGACCTCGGGGTCACGGCGGTTCGGGATGAACGCGGCCATGCCGCCCATCGCGAACGCGCCTCGCTTGTGGCACGTACGCACCAGAAGCTCGGTGTACGCCCGCATGAACGGTGCGGTCATGGTGACCGAGTTGCGGTCCGGCAGCACGAAGCTCGCGCCCGCGTCCCGGAAGTACTTGATCACGCTGAACAGGTAGTCCCAGCGGCCCGCGTTCAGGCCGGAGGCGTGGTCGCGCAGTTCGTAGAGGATCTCCTCCATCTCGAACGCGGCCGGGATGGTCTCGATCAGCACAGTCGCGCGGATGGTGCCGTGCGGGATGCCCAGTTCGCGCTGCGCGTGCGTGAACACGTCGTTCCACAGCCGCGCCTCAAGATGGCTCTCCATCTTGGGCAGGTAGAAGTACGGCCCACTGCCGCGGTCCAGCAGCTCTTTCGCGTTGTGGAAGAAGTACAGGCCGAAGTCGACGAGGGCACCGACGGCCGGCTTGCCCTCGAACTCGAGGTGCCGCTCGTCCAGGTGCCAGCCACGCGGGCGCATCACGATCGTCGCGTGCTTGCCCGGCTTGAGCTTGTACTCCTTGCCTTCGGGCGTGGTCAGCTCGATGGTCTCGCGGACGGCGTCGTACAGGTTGACCTGGCCGCTGATCACGTTGTCCCAGTGCGGGGTGTTGGCGTCCTCGAGGTCGGCCAGCCAGACCTTGGCGCCCGAGTTGAGGGCGTTGATCGCCATCTTGCGCTCGGTCGGGCCGGTGATCTCGACCCGGCGGTCGGTCAGGTCGGCCGGAGCCGGGGCAACGCGCCACTGCGCTGAACGGATTTCCGCGGTCTCGGCAAGGAAGTCCAGGCGCCCGGTCCGGGCGGCTTCCGCACGCCGTTCGGCCCGCTTGACCAGCAGTTCGTCTCGTCGGGCACCGAACGCGCTGTGCAGTCCGGCGAGGAACTCGCGGGCCGCAGGCGTCAGGATCCGATCAGAATCGGACAAGGGATGACTCCTTTCTTTCTGCGTTACGGACTATAATTTTTGGATAGCGGAACTTCAACGTGACGGGAGGCGGCATTGGCCCCAGGGACCAACGGCGGCGTGCAGTCGCTGCAACGCGCCTTCGACCTGCTGGAAGGCTTGGCTGACGCGGGCGGCGAAGCCAGCCTGTCCGAGCTGGCGGCGACGTCCGGGCTGCCCATGCCCACCATCCACCGGCTGATCAGAACCCTGGTCACGCTCGGCTACGTCCGTCAGCACCCCAACCGACGCTACGCGCTGGGCTCACGCCTGATCCGCCTGGGCGAGAACGCCGGGCGCCAGTTCGGCACGTGGGCACGGCCCCTGCTGGCCGAACTGGTCGACGAGGTCGGCGAGACGGCGAACCTGGCCGTACTCGAACACGACGAGGTGGTGTACGTCGCACAGGCGCCGTCGCGGCACTCGATGCGGATGTTCACCGAAGTCGGCCGCCGCCTGCTGCCGCACGGCACCGGCGTCGGCAAGGCGATGCTGTCCCAGATGCCCCAGCAGGACGTCCGGGAACTGCTCAAGCGCACCGGGATGCCCGCGTACACGCCGAACACGTTCCGGGACCCGGATCTGCTGCTGATGCACCTCGCCGAGATCGCCAACCGCGGCTACGCCATCGACGAGAGCGAGCAGGAGCTTGGCGTCCGGTGCATCGCCGTGCCCGTCAAGGGAACGCCGAGCCCCGCCGCGATCTCCATCTCCGGTCCGGAGGGACGGCTGACCGACGAGATCGTCCAGAAGGTCGCGCCGGTCGTGCAACGGGTCGCCGAGGCGATTTCCGACACCTTGCACGCCCGCAGCACCGGCTGATTCCCCGCGGAAGTCCGTACCATCGGACGCGGGGGGATCACATGGATGTCGTCGAAGCTGGGTTGCTGGGCGTGCGGGCCGCGGTGTCACAACTGGCCCGGCGGGAGACACCGCTGAGATTCACGATCTACCCGATGGTCCACCTGGCCGAGCCGGCGTTCTACGCGGAGGTGTCCCGGCGGCTGCGTGACCACGACCTGATCGTCGCCGAGGGCATCAACGGCCCGGCCGGCTCGCACTCCACAGCGTCCCGGCTGACCCAGGCATACCGGCTGGCCTCCGCCTCAGAGCGGCTCGGGCTCGTCGGGCAGACCCGTGCGGTGTACGAAGTCGGCGTGCCGATCCTCTGGGCGGACATGTCCGGCGCCGAATTCGCTGACAAGTGGCGCAAGCTGCCGCTGGTGGAGCGAGCGGTCGCCAACGTCGCCGCTCCCCTGACCGGCCTGTACCTCCGCACGTTCGGCACGCGCGAAGCGCTGGCACGCCAGCTGGCCACCGACGACGACACCGACATCGACGAGTGGCGCCCCGAACTGGGCCTGGACCGGCTGATCAAAGACGACCGCGACGCCCTGTTGATCCAGGCGGTGACCAAGATCTGCGAGGAACGACAGGACGAGCACATCGACGTCGCGATCGTCTACGGCGCCGCGCACGTCCCTCCGCTCGTGGCCTATCTGATGACCGCGCTTGGCTACGTCGTGATCGACGCGGAATGGGTCACCATCTTCGACTATTGACGGCCTCCGCGGCGACGGCCCGATGTCACACGCGCACCCCGGAACTGGTGAAGGAACTTTTTATATTCGGCCACGGATTAATCTCACACCGGATTACGCCGAACAGCGCATTGAGCACGGGTTCACACTTTTCACAGACGTTCCCACCTGCGGTTTTGCCCTAAATCTAACAGCGAATTAACACAAGAAGCGGCATTTCGGAAGCTTTTTGGCACATCGCGCAAACGGTGTCATGGGGTTGCCGGGAAGACCCGAGAATCAGCGGTCTGGGGGGTATGCCTTTTTTACGCTGGAGGGGCACAACCGCATGACACGAAGAAGACACCGGCTGGCCGGTGTGGGGATCGCGTTCGCGATCGTCACCACGCTGGTCACGGTGCTGCCTGAGGTTGCCGTGGCGGCACCGGAGGCCGAGTTCACGCCACGCACCGAGAAATCCGTTCCCGTCAAAACCATTCCGTCGGCGCCCGTCGGGCCCGACGCGGCCGAGGAGAAGGCCCTCAAGGGCTCACCGAAGGTCGAGTTCCCCGCACCGGCGACGACCGAGCTGTCCCTTGGCGGTACACAACAACGTGCCGCCGCGTCGGGACCGATCCGGGTGTCCCGCAAGGACAACGCGCGTGCGGCGAACAACTCGACGATCCGCGTCGAGGTCCTGCCCAAGCGGCTGGACGGGCCCGCGTTCCGGCTTTCCGGCGCAGAGGACCAGGAACTCGCCGTCGAGGTCGACTACTCCGGTTTCCGCGACGCGTACGGCGGTGACTGGGCCAGCCGCCTGAAGCTGGCCGTCCTGCCGGACTGCGCGTTGACCACGCCGGATTCCCTTGACTGCCAGCCCAAGAACCTGAGCACCCGCAACGACGGCTCGGGCACGCTGACGGCCGACGTCACGCCCGGCCCGAACCAGTTGTTCGCCGTCACGGCGACCGCGTCGTCGGGCGCAGGCGACTACCAGGCTTCCTCGATGTCGCCGGGTTCGACGTGGTCGGCAGGTGCTTCGTCGGGCGACTTCTCGTGGGAATACGACATGGACGCGCCGCCGTCCCTGGAAGGTCCCGAACCGGACCTGCAACTGTCGTACTCCTCGGGCAACGTCGACGCGCGCACCTCGGCGACGAACAACCAGCCTGGCTGGGCCGGTGAGGGCTTCGACTTCAACCCCGGCGGCTACATCGAGCGCCGGTACGCCAGCTGTTCCACCGACACCAAGGACAGCAACAACACCAAGAAGACCGGCGACCTGTGTTGGCGCACCGACAACGCCACCCTGCAGCTCAACGGCAGCGGTGGCGAAATGGTGCGCGACGACGTCAGCGGCACGTGGACGCTGCGCGGCGACGACGGATCGAAGATCGAGAAGCTGTCCAACAAGGACAACGGGGACAACAACGGCGAGGCGTGGAAGATCACGACCCGCGACGGCACGCAGTACTTCTTCGGTCTGAACAAGCTGCCGGGCTGGGCGACGGGCAAGCAGACCACGAACTCCGCGTGGACGGTCCCGGTCTTCGGCAACCACTCAGGCGAGGACTGTTACAAGGCAGGCTCGTTCGACACCTCGTGGTGCCAGCAGGCGTGGCGGTGGAACCTCGACTACGTCGTGGATCCGCACGGCAACACCATGAGCTACTTCTACAAGACCGAGACCAACAACTACTCCCGCAACCTGACCGCCACCAAGGTCTCGAACTACGTGCGGGACGGCTACATCGAGCGCATCGACTACGGCCAGCGCGACGGCGAGGTCTACACCAAGCCCGCCGTCGGCCAGGTCGCGTTCACCGTGGCCGACCGGTGCATCCCGGGCACCCAGTGCGTCACCACCCAGCCGCAGAACTGGCCCGACACCCCGTTGGACCAGCTGTGCACCAGCACCACGAACTGCGGCAACAAGTACACGCCGTCGTTCTGGACGCAGAAGCGGCTGGCGAAGGTGACCACGAAGGTGTGGAACGGCACCGCCTTCAAGAACGTCGACGAGTGGACGCTGACCCACAGCTACCCGGCTCCCGGCGACGGCACCAGGGCGGGCATGTGGCTGGACTCGATCCAGCGCACCGGCCTGGTCGGCGGCACCGCGACGCTGCCCGCGACCACCTTCGAGGGCATCCAGCTGAGCAACCGGGTGGACGGCATCGAAGGCATCCCGCCGATGAACTGGTGGCGCCTCAAGGCGATCCGCACCGAGACCGGTGCCGAGCTCGCGGTGAACTACCTGCCCAAGGAGTGCGCCGCACCCGGTGCGCTGCCCGCCGAGGACAACAACACCAAGCGCTGCCACCCGTTGAAGTGGACGCCGGACTCCTTGGACGACTTGGCCAAGGAGCGGACGGACTGGTTCCACAAGTACGTCGTGTCGGACGTGACCGAGAAGGATCTGACCACCGGGCTGGCTCCCGAGGTCACCAAGATCAACTACGTCGGCACGCCCGCATGGCACCACGACGAAGAGGACGGCCTGGTCCCGGCCGAGCGCAAGTCCTGGTCGCAGTGGCGCGGTTACGACCGCGTGCAGACCTTGAAGGGCCAGCAGGGCGGTGAGCAGGAGCAGACCGAGGTCCTCTACTTCCGCGGCATGGACGAGGACAAGACGGCCGCGGGCGCGCTGAAGGACGTCAAGGTCGTCGACTCCAACGGTGTCGCGGTGGACGACAGCAACCAGCTCGCCGGATCCGAGCGGGAGGTGATCACCTACGACAAGGCCGGCGGCAAGGTCATCAGCCGGGAGATCACCGACCAGTGGGTGTCCGCGCCGACGGCGACCCGGGTCCGCAGCTGGGGCACGACGAAGGCGTACAAGGTCGGCGAGTCCGCGGTCCGGCGGTCCGAGATCAAGCCGGACGGATCGGCACTGAAGTCGGGCTCCAACAACGTCTTCGACGCGGGCGGTCTGGTGCAGCGCAAGGAGGAACTGCACAACCTCGCCGACCCGAACGACGACACGTGCACCCGCTACACCTACGCGCACAACGCGGCCACGCACATGATGGACGCGGAGATCCAAGAGGAAACGGTCCGTGTCGCGTGCGACAAGACACCGAACCTCCCCGCGGACCTCGTCAGCATCGAACGCACGTACTACGACAACAGCGACACGTTCGGTGCCGCACCGGTCAAGGGTGACCCGACTCGCCGTGACGTGTTCAACGGCTGGGTGAACGGCGCACCGGTGTTCAAGACGCTCGGCCGCGCGAAGTTCGACATCTACGGTCGTGCCGTCGAAGCGACCGACGTGGCGGGCAAGACGAGTACGACGACGTATGAGTCCACTGTGGGCGGTCCGGTGACCAAGGTCACCACCACCAACCCACTCGGTCAGAAGTCGAGCACCGAGTACGAGACCGCGTGGGGCGAGCCCATCGCGATCACCGACACCAACAACAAGCGCACCGAGAAGCTGCACGACCCACTCGGCCGCGTCATCAAGTCGTGGCTGCCGGGACGTGACCGCTCGCAAAGCCCGAGCACCGAACACAGCTACCTGATCCGCACCAACGGCCCGAACGTCGTCACCAACAAGACGTTGCAGCCCAACGGTGAGTACACAACGGAAATCGAGCTGTACGACGGGCAGATGCGGGAGCGCCAGTCGCAGGAACCCGCACCGGGTGGCGGTCGTGTCATCACCGACACGATCTACGACTCGCGTGGCCTGGAAGTAAAGACCAACGGCCCGTTCTACAACGACGCCCCGCCCGGCACCGACGTGGTCACGCCGGACGAGGCCATGCTGCCGACGCAGCGTGTGTTCGAGTACGACGGCGAGGGCAGGCTGACCGCCGAGATCCTCAAGGTCGAAGGCACCGAGAAGTGGCGCACCACGCACTCGTACGACGGTCGCCAGTACAGCGTCGATCCGCCGGACGGGGAGACCCCGACCACCAAGATCACTGACGCCGAGGGCCGGCTCGTCGAGCTGCGCCAGTACAAGGGCAACGCGCCGACCGGGGAGTACGACAAGACGACGTACACCTACACCCCGCACGGCCAGCTGGAGACTGTCACCGACCCGGCGGGCAACGTCTGGCGGCACGAGTACGACATGCTCGGCCGTGAGATCAAGGTCTCCGACCCGGACCGTGGCGTCACCGAGATCACGTACGACAACTACGACCAGGTGGCGACGAAGAAGGACGCCACCGGCAAGGTACTGGCGTTCGCCTACGACGACATCGGCCGCACCACCGCGGTGCACGAAGGCTCGTTGGCGGGGCCGAAACTCGTCGAGTGGGGCTTCGACAAGCTGCCGGACGGCACCTCAGTGCCCGGTGTGGCCACCTCCTCGACGCGCTACGTCAACGGCAACGCCTACACCCAGGCGATCACCAGTGTCGACTCGGGCAACCGGCCGACCGGGATGAGCATCACGATCCCGGCATCGGAAGGAAAACTGGCCGGCACCTACAAGTTCGCGACCAACTACAAGGCCGACGGCGATGTCGCCGACACGACGCTGCCCGCGGTCGCCGGACTGGCCGAGGAGAAGCTGACCTTCGGGTACAACAGCCTCGGCCTGCCGACCACGTTGACCGGTCAGACCTCGTACGTCACCAACACGAGCTACACGCCGTACTCGGAACCGCAGACAGTCACGCTGTCCGCTGGTGGCAAGTGGGTCAAGCGCTCCGCCGAATACGAGATCGGTACCCGGCGGGTGCAGCGCACGATCACCGAACGGGAGACCCCCGGTCGCGTGGTGTCGAACGTGTCGTACACCTACGACGCGGCCGGCAACATCACCAGGATCCACAACCAGCCAGGTGCGGACACCGGTGAAGTTCCCGACACGCAGTGTTTCCAGCACGACTACCTGCGCCGGATGACCGGTGCGTGGACGCCGCGCGACGGAAACTGTGCTGCCGCACCGAGTTCGGCGAACCTGGGCGGCGCGGCACCGTACTGGCACGGCTGGACCTACGACAAGGCCGGCAACCGGACCAGCGAGACCAAGGTGACGCCGGACGGCAAGACGACGTCCAGTGTCTACACCTACCCCGCACCCGGCCAGGCACAGCCGCACGCCGTGCAGAAGGTGACCACGACCGGGCCGTCGGGCACGAAGGTCGACGAGTTCGGTTACGACCCGACCGGCAACACCACCAGCCGCAAGCTCGGCACCGCGCCGGGACAGACGCTGGAGTGGGACGCCGAAGGCCTGCTGACCAAGGTCACCGAGGGCAGCAAGGTCACGTCCTATGTGTACGACGCGGACGGCAACCGCCTGATCCGGCGGGACAGCACGGGTGTGACGCTGTACCTCGGCGCCACCGAGGTGCTGCTGAACCCGGCGGGAGCGCTGCAGGCGACCCGCAGCTACGTGCACGACGACGAGACGGTGGCCATCCGTACGTCCAACGGCAAGCTGCACTGGCTCGACTCGAACCACGTCGGCACGGCCGAGGTGTCGATCGACGCGGACACGCAGGAAGTGTCGCGGCGCCGCACCGACCCGTTCGGTGGTGCCCGTGGGACTCAGCCGACGTCGTGGCCGGGACAGAAGGGCTTCGTCGGCGGCACGATCGACGGCGACACCGGCCTGACCCAACTCGGCGAACGGGCCTACGACACGGCGACGGGCAGATTCATCTCGGCTGACCCGGAGATCGACTACGTCGAGCCGCAGCAGCTGAACGCGTTCGCCTACGCCAACAACAACCCGGTCACGTTCTCCGACCCGGATGGCCGCTACTGGGTGGTCGTACTGATCCCGATCGCGGTCCGGGTCTTGGTGCCGGTGCTGACGCGAGTCCTCGTTCCCGTGCTGCGGCGCGTGTTCGTGTGGGTCGCCAAGCAGGTCGTGCGCTTCATCGGCTGGTTGCTCAAGAAGCTGGTCAGCACCAAGTGGGTGCAGGTGGCCAAGACCGTCACGGTGATCGTCGCCAAATGGGTGGTCAAATGGGTAGCCAAGACGATCCAGCGAATAAAGAAGAGCAAGGTCTGGAAAGAAGCCAAGAAGAAGATAGCCAAGGCGATAGGCAAGAAGAACGTCGAACGGCTGAAGAAGGCTCGTGAGAAGGTCCGAAAGTGGGTGAACAAGTGGAAGGCCAAGAAGAAGAAAGGCCCGAACAAGCCCAAGGAACAGAAGCAGCCGCGTAAGAGGCAGCCGAAGAAGAAGACCGAACCACGGCCGGATCTCTATGCGATCGCCAACGCCTCAGGACCGCAGATCAAGAAGGAAGCGGACTACGAAAAGGTAGGCGACATGGTTCTTTCCCAGGAGGGGAAGGACATCGAGGACATCAAGGGCTTCTCGACCTACAACAGCCCCGAGAACCTCGAGAAGCGCCTGTCGACCAGTGGTATGCACCTGTACCGTCTGCCGAAGGACGCCAAGCTGCCCGAGGGCCTCGACTGGGTCTTCGACAACAACCCGGAAGGTCACCACACGATCTACGCTTCGAGGAACATGTCCTTCGAGGAGTACAAGGCGAAGATCGCCGGGCTGGAGTGGCAGAAGGTGAAGAAGTACCCGAAGAAGAAATCAAGGTGAGAAGTGGAAGAGGCGTGGCAGGAGCTGCGGAAAGCTGAGATCGCCTACATCCGGGCGGGCAACGCGATACTGGACGACGAGAACGCGGTCGAGTTCCTGCGTTCGGTGTTCGCCAGGCAGAACGGTCACCATGCCGCGCTGCGGCTGATCGGTGACCGCGCACCCGAACGGGCGGAACTGGTGCTGGAATTGTTCCCTGAGGTGTTCGAGGCGGCCTTGAGCAACAGCCAGTACGCCGCCCGCGCCAGGTACATCCTGGCCGGGCTACCACCCGACATGCGCGACCCGCGGCTGGAAGCGCTGTCGTCAAGGGAGATCGCCAACCCGGATCCCGAACGGTGGGAGGAACTGCGCGGGCTGGCGGTCCTGCTCGAGCAGGTCAACCGCCTCGACATCCTTGATCTGCTGAAGGATGCCGTCCGCGACTCACCGAGCGAGGATCTCCGGGACATCGCGGAGTACTTCCCGGAACACATCTAGCCGGAACACACATCGGCGGGGTGGCAGCTTTGGCCACCCCGCCGATGTGTTTTGTGCTGTGAAGGCAGCCTTCACAGCGTCTGACGTCAGGGCTCGATTCTCAGGATGTACCGCTGGTATGCGGCTCCCGAACAAGCCACCTGTGTGATCGCCGTGTTGGTCGCGGTACCGCCGCCAGCCACCGTCACGCACTTGTCACTGTGGACGATCCGAGGCTGCACCACGACATCCATCCCGCTACCCCGCACGTAATCCAGCCGGAACTGCTGGTTCGCCTGCGGTGCACCGGTCGGCTCACACGTCCACTGGCCGATCGCGACGTTGTCCTCGTGCTTCCAGCTCGGGATGTCCAGGCATTTGCCCGCCGCCGTCTTGATCTGGAAGTACGGCGTGCTGCCGATCCGGTCCAGCTCGAACTGCTGGTGAGCCGCCGACGCGACGCAGTCCTGCTGCTGGAACGGCCCGCCGTCGGCCACGTTGCCCGACGGGATTCCGCTGCACTTCTCGGTGTGGCTCGGCTGCAGGCGGTACTTGCGGCCCGGTTCGATGTAGACGGCGTCCGCGACGTCCGCGACCGCGCCTTGCCAGTCGGTTCGCTTGTCGGCGAACGCGGTTCCGGTTGAGACGAACGTGTACATCTGCCGTTGGCCGTTGCCGGTGTCGTACAGCGATGCGATGTCGCCCTTGCCGTCGCCGTTGAAGTCACCCGCCGCCAGCGAGGACTTCAGCGAGTCGAACGCCGTGCTCTCCCACCCGACGGCCACAGACCAGGCGCTGCCGTTGGCAGCGAAGATCTGTACCTGGGTCGAGGTCCCACCGCGGTTGTAGGCCGCCACGATCTCGTCCTTGCCCGTGGTGTCGCCGTTGACGTTCGTCGTCACGAAAGTCGCCTTGGACCGGTCGAACGTGGTGCTCTCCCACTGCGAAGCCGGAGCCGCGAACGTAGAACCGTTCGACACGTGCAGGAACAGCTTGGTCTGCAACGCGCCAGGAGCCCCGCGGAAGCCTGCGATGTCGTCGTCGCCGTCACCGTCGAAGTCACCCGCGACCGGTGAAAGGTGGTTGACGTCAAGGCCGTTGGCGCCGCTGTCCCACTGCTGCACGGGGGCTGCGAACACACCACCGCTGGAGCGGTGCACCCACAGCTTGGTCTGTGCTCCCGAAAGGCCTTGGAACACGGCCAGATCGTCATCACCGTCGGCATCGAAGTCGCCTGCGGTGATTCGCAGGTGTGACAGCCGATAGTCGCCGGTCCACGCGGGTTCGCTTTCCGCGTCGAAGCGGTTGCTGTCCGAGCGCAGCAGGTACAGCCGGACTTTGCGATCCGGGTCTTCCCGCAGCACCGCGATGTCGCTGCGGCCGTCGCCGTCGAAGTCACCGTTGGCACTCTTGATCCGGTACATCGGGAACCCACCGCTGACGTCGGTGTCCCAGCCGACGTAACCGGAGGAGAAACCGTCGCCCGTCGACAGGAAGTTCCACGCCGCCGTCCGGCCGTTGCTCTGGTCGAACAGCATCGCGAAGTCCGCGCGCCGGTCGCCGTTGGTGTCCGCGCGCACCGCCGTGCCCGGGACGGTCCGGACCTGGGCGGTCAATGTCCACGATGGACTCAACGGACTGATGTTGCCCGCTCGGTCCACGGCTCGGACGTACAGCGGACGGCTGGACATGTCGTCCCACACGGTGATCGGAACCGTGGCCGAGCCTTGCGCGTCCGCGGCGACCCACATGGTCGTTTTGTCCTGCTGGAAGCCATATCGGAAACCGGCGATGTCCGTGTCCGTTCCGCCTCGGCTGAACGTCACGGTGCCGAGCTCGCCGACCGACCGGACCGGCGTGTTGTCCGGGAAGTCCGTGGACGAGATCGTCGGCGGCACTGGACGGGTCCGGTCCACCGTGAAGTAGCAGCGCGGCGAATCAGGTCCCGCGACAAGCGAGTCCAGGATGCGGGCGCGGTAGTTGTACACCTTGGTCGGCTGGTTGTCCGGCAGGACTCCGGCGGGCACGGACGACCACGAGAACGCACCACCGGACCGGAACAACGGTGTGTCCTGGCTGTGTACGAGCGTGTCGCCGTCGAGGATCTCCAGTCGTCCCTTGACGTTGTCACCGTCCGGATCGGACGCGATCGCCGAGAACGTCGGGGAGGCGGTGTTCAGTGCGATCGGTGCCGCGGCCGTGCCGCACGAAGTCGGTGGGACGGTCGTGAAGTTGGTCGGCACGCGCGGCTTGTTGTTGTACTCGACCACGAGCCGGGCGGTGTTCTGGTAGAACTTCTTCCACTGCAGCCTTGTGGTCTCGTTCGGCGCCCGCAAGCCGAAGGTCAGCGTGCCGGTCTTGGCGTTCGCCGTGTTCTGCACCAACGTCGTCAGCGCCGCCGAGCCGAACTCCATCGGGACGTCCGGTTGTGCCGTACCGCAACCGCCCGCCTCGTTGGCGTGGGCGGACCGGCTGTCCAGTTTGGCCAGCCACCACTTCTTGTCGGTGCTCGTCTCCGTGGTGGTGTTCCACGTGATCTTGGTGCCCGCCTCGATCCCCTTGGTCTGGTACAGGTCCACCGGCTGTGAGGCGCAGTCGCCGGAGTGGTCGAGGGTGATCGCGAACCAGCTGTTCAACACCTGCGCACCGGCGATCGGGGCCGTGTTGACCTGGAAGAACGACCGGTGCAGGCCGTTGGGCGACGAGAACGTCTGCAGGCCGACCCGTGCGGTGTCCCGGTCTGTGCTCCAGTACTCGGTGTTCGGGGAGTAGGAGTCCACCGAGACCCAACGGTTCTGCGTACCGCTGTAGGACGGGTCGATGTACAGCGGGAAGTTGGTGTCCGGTGACGTGAGCATCTCGGCGTCGGGCACGATGGTCAGCTCGCCGTCGTCGACGCGCAGGCCCATCGGGTGGTGCTCGACCTCCTGCTCCACCGCGGATCGGGCGGCGGCAGGCGTGTCCCACATCGTCGGTGTGCCCGACTCGAAGACCGCGTTCCCGCTCTCGTCGACGGCCAAGGTCTTGCCGTTCTCGCCCGCCTTGATCCGCAGGCCGGACGTGGCGAACTTGATCTCCCGCAGTGCCGGGTTCGCCGCGGCCTCGGCGTTGTGCACGACCAGGACCTGGGAGAACCCTTCGACATCGGCCGTCACACGCAGGTCGACGCCCGGCAGCACCTCCCGGTAGGTGGCCGTGGCACCGTCCAGCTCGGGCGAAGGCAACGCGCGGGGCCAGGACAACGCAAGCGTTTTCCCGTCCCGTTCCAACGCCGCCAGCGGGCTGTTCCCGCCGCCGGACAGCCGCACCTTCATCGGCGTGACCTTGGGCCGTACCGAGCCGTCGGCGTCACGCACCAAGGTCGTGTCCACCGGGGCCCAGCCTTCCGGTGTGCGCGCACGGAACGGCCGGACGAACTGCTCAAGAGTCCTGGTACCGGACGGGTTGGCGAACACCCGGGTCGTCTCGGAGCCCAGTTCGGGCAGCTCAATAGGAACTCCCTGCCCGGAAACACCGGGAGGGCTGGATTCCTGCTCGGCAGAGGCCTGTGGCGCGCCGGCCACCAGAACGCATGCCAAAGCGCACGCCAGAAAGCGTGCGGATCTTCGCGATGTCAAGCCATGTCCCCTTCAGCAACGAAGGCGGGGACTCGCAGCGGCACCCCCCACAGGAACCGTTGTAGCCCAGGCCTTACATCCCCGCGCGCGAATCCTCGCAAACGCAGGTCAAAGTGGACATAGTTCTTGCAACGACCGGCAGTGTCGCGTGAATTACCCCAGCAAAGCGTCGACAAACGCGCCCGGCTCGAACGGCGCCAGGTCGTCGGCGCCTTCACCGAGGCCGACCAGCTTGACCGGCACGCCGAGTTCCCGCTGGACCTGGAAGACGATGCCGCCCTTGGCGGTGCCGTCCAGTTTCGTGAGCACGATCCCGGTCACGTCGACGACCTCGGAGAACACCCGGGCCTGGGTGAGCCCGTTCTGACCAGTCGTCGCGTCCAGCACCAGCAGCACCTCGTCGATCTTGGCCTGCTTTTCCACCACGCGCTTGACCTTGCCCAGCTCGTCCATCAGGCCGGTCTTGGTGTGCAGCCGGCCCGCGGTGTCGACAAGGACCGCGTCCACGCCGGTGTCGGTTCCACGCTTGACCGCGTCGAAAGCGACCGCGGCCGGGTCGGCGCCTTCCTTGCCACGCACGACCTCGGCACCAACGCGGCTTGCCCACGTGGCGAGCTGCTCGGCGGCTGCCGCGCGGAACGTGTCAGCGGCGCCCAGCAAGACGGTACGACCGTCGGCCACGAGAACGCGCGCGAGCTTGCCGGTCGTCGTCGTCTTGCCGGTGCCGTTGACGCCTGCGACCAGGACGACCGCGGGCTTGGATTCGTGCGGGAGTGCGCGCACCGAGCGGTCCATCTCCGGGTGCAGGGCCTCGACGAGCACGGAACGCAGGACCGCGCGGGCCTCTTCGGCGTTGCGGACGCCACGAGACGTCATTTCTGCGCGGAGCTTCGAGATGATCTCCGCGGTGGTCGCCGCGCCCAGGTCGGCGAGTAGCAGCGTGTCCTCGACGTCGGTCCACGAGTCCTCGTCCAGGTCACCCGCGCCCAGCAGGCCGAGCAGGCTCTGCCCGAAGGTCGAGCGGGACCGCGCCAGCTTGCCGCGCAGCCGCTCGAGACGACCCGCGGTCGGCTCGATCTCGTCGAGCTGCGGCTTCTCCTCCACCGCCACGGAATCAGGCAGCGGAATGTCGACTATGTCGCGTTTCTCGGAATCCCGCGGCACCGAGGCGTCGTCGCCGACGCCCGGCTGGCCGTCGACCTCGGTCCGATCCTCCACCGGGTGCACCGGCGGCTCAACGGTAGTGCTGCCGCCGCCGGACGACAGGCTGATGCCGCTGCCCGCCTGGTACTTCGGCCTGTCCTCGACCGGCTTCTTCTCGGTGTCGGTCAGGCTCACCCGGCGGCGCTTGGCCAGTACCAGCCCGGTGACCACGGCCACGGCGATCAGGACCAGGACGACCGCGAGGATCACGATGAGTTCGGTGGACACCCCGCCATCCTCGCATCCATAGCTTCGACAAGCTTCAACGGCTTTTAACTCGTTTAGGTCAAGAATTCACCGAAAGTCTTGCCATATCCCGATGTGTGGAATACACCACACGTTCATGGAGGTGTGCAGGGTTCTCGGGCTGATCTCGGGTACGTCGGTGGACGCCATCGACGCGGCACTGGCCGAGTTGCGTCTCACCGGTGACGTCATCGAACTGGCTCCCGGCGGACACACCGAAGTCGGCTACCCGCCGGACCTGCGAGACGAACTACTGGCCGCCGGTTCCTGCAATCCCGAGCAGATGTGCAGACTCGACACGCGGATCGGACAATCCTTCGCCAATGCCGCTGCGACAGCCATCCGCGAGCTCGGCCAGGCCGACGTGATCGCATCCCTCGGGCAGACCGTCTACCACTGGGTGGAAGACGGTATTTGCCGCGGAACCCTCCAGCTGGGGCAACCCGCGTGGATCGCGGAAAAGACCGGGCTGCCGGTGATCTCGGACCTACGGGCCCGCGATGTCGCCGCAGGCGGGCACGGCGCGCCGCTCGCCGGACTGTTCGACCGGTTGTGGCTGCAGGACGACGTTGCACTGAACATCGGCGGGATCGCGAACATCACCCTGCCCAGCGACAACTTTGATCGGGTTGGAACCTTCCCCGGCACGCGGGCGTTGAGCGATGGAAGCGAGCGCGCGCGGGGGCACATGCGCAATGCAGACGAGCGCGCGCGGGCTGGGTACGACAGTGGCGCCCGGAACCAGGCCACGGACGACGACGGCTCCCGCAACCAGGCCACGGACAACAGCGGCGGCCGCAACCAGGCCACGGGCGACACCGACCCCCGCAACCGGGCGGCGTTCGACACCGGACCCCACAACCAGGCCACGGACAACAGCGACCTTCACAACCGGGCCATGGGCAACACCGGACCCCACAATCAGGCCACGGGCAACACCGGACCCCGCAACCGGGCGGCGTTCGACACTGGTCCTGGCAACGCACTGCTGGACGCGGCCGCGGAAATGCTGACAGGCCAACGTTTCGACAAGGGCGGGGCCCTCGCGCTGGCGGGCACGGTCCGCAAGGACCTGCTCGACCTGCTGCTGGAAGACCCCTACTACCGCCTCCCCGCGCCGAAGTCGACCGGCAAGGAACACTTCAACATCGGCTACCTGAAAGCCGCACTGGCCCAGGTTCCCGAGGTCACCGGTCCGGACCTGATGGCAACGCTCGTCGAACTGACCGCCGTCACGATCGCCGACGCCTGTGCCGGGCACCGCGTCGTCGCGTCGGGCGGCGGGGTACGCAACCCTGCGCTGATGGCCGCACTTGCTCGCCACTTGGACATCGTGACCAGTGATGCACTGGGAATTCCGAGTGACGCCAAGGAGGCCTACCTCACCGCCCTGCTCGGTTTTCTGACGTGGCACGGAATTGCGGCCGATCCGCGGACCGGCGCCGACGGACCGCGCTTGCTCGGCAGCATCACGCCGGGCCGCGACCCGCTGCGCATGCCCGCCCCTGCGACAACCACCGTGAGGCAATTGCGAGTCGTAGCAACACTGGGAGGGTCTCTTGCGCGTTCTTGACCTGCTCATCATCGCGATCTTCTTAGTCGGCATGCCGCTGCTGGGTGTCCTGATCGGCGGCAGGCAGAAGTCGTCGGACGACTACTTCGTCGGAGAGTCCAAGATCCGATGGTGGGTCGTGTGCCTGTCGGTGGTCTCGGCGGAGACGTCCACCCTGACAGTGCTGAGTGTGCCGACCGTGGCCTACCTCGCGGCGCCCGGCGCGGGCGGGATGACGTTCTTGTCACTCGCCTTGGGTTACGTGATCGGCCGCATCGTCGTGTCGTACGTACTGCTGCCCAAGTACATCGCCGGTGATCTGGTGACGGCGTACGCCTTCCTGGGCAAGCGGTTCGGCTCCGGGATCCAGAGCACGGCGTCGGTGACGTTCCTGTTCACCCGGTTGCTCGCGGACGGCCTGCGGCTGTTCGCCACCGCGATCCCGATCAAGGTGGTGCTGGCCAGCCTCGGCCTGCCGGACGTGAACTACTGGTGGATCGTGGCGGCGCTGGGTTTCGCGATGGTCGTCTACAGCTACTTCGGCGGTGTGCGCGCGGTCGTCTGGGTCGACGCGATCCAGATGCTCTGGTACATCCTCGGCGCAGCAGCGGTGATCATCGTGCTGGCGGACCGGTTGCCGGAGGGTTGGCTGGGCCGGGCGGCCGACGCGAACAAGTTCCAGCTGTTCGACTTCTCCTCGCCGATCCTGAGCAACCAGTACGCGTTGATCACCGCGGTGATCGGCGGCGCGGTGCTGTCGATGTCCTCGCACGGTGCCGACCAGTTGATCGTGCAGCGGCTGATGGCCACCCGGGACGTCAAAGCCAGCCAGAAGGCGCTGATCGGCAGCGGGATCGTGGTGTTCCTGCAGTTCGCGCTGTTCCTGTTCATCGGCGTGATGCTGTGGGCGTTCTACAACGGCGCGTCGCCGACACAGGCACTCGGGCTGAACAACAACGACGAACTGTTCGCCAGTTTCATCGTGAACGAACTGCCGACCGGTCTGTCCGGTTTCGTGCTCGCCGGGATCCTCGCAGCGGCACTGAGTTCGTCGCTGGGCGCACTGGCGTCATCGACCGTGACCGACATATATCAGAAAGTAGTGCGGCGCAAGCTGACCGACGCGGAGATCTTCCGGCAGGGTCGCATTTGGACAGTCATATGGGCGGTGATCCTCGTCGTGGTCGCCGGGCTGTTCGCGACGTTCTTCCGGCGCGGCGAGCCGATCGTCGAACAGGGCCTGTCCATCGCGGGCTTCACCTCCGGCGCACTGCTCGGCGCGTTCCTGCTCGGCCTGATCTTCCGCAGGGCCAGGCAATTGGACGCGATCGTGGCGTTCCTGACGACCGTCGTGGTGGTGGCGTTCGTGATCCTCGGGCTGAAGTTCACCAAGGCGACGGGCGAGTTCCTCGCGGTGGACTTCGGCAAGCCGACCGCGACGTCGGTGAGCCTCGCCTACCCGTGGTACCCGGTGCTCGGCGTGGTGATCACGCTCCTGGTCGGCGGGCTGCTTTCGTTGCGGCACCGCGCACCCACAACTCCGCCGGACACCGAACAACCCGAGACTGCGGTCAAGGCCGCATAACGTGCACCCCCTCCCAAGGGTGAAGGAGTCTATTGTGGGAGCACCTTTGGGAGGGGACGGCATGACCGGCACCACGCGTGCACCGCGCAGGCACTACGGCGGAAGGTCGGACGCGCAACGGCGAGCCGAACGCCACGAACGTCTGATGGAGGCCGGCCTCGAACTGTTCGGCTCGGAAGGCTACGCCGCCACGTCGATCGAGCGGCTGTGCGCGACGGCGAGTGTGTCCACCCGGAACTTCTACGAGGAGTTCCCCGGCCGGGAGGCGCTGCTGGTCGCGTTGCACGACCGCATCACCCAACGGGCAATGGAGAACGCCCTCGCGGCCCTCGCGGGCTGTGAGGAGGATCCGCTGCGCGCCCGGGTCGGCAAGATGGTGCGGGCGTACATCAACACCACCTCGAGCGATCCGAAGTGGACACGCCTGGCGTACGTCGAGGTCGTCGGCGTCTCACCGGCGGTCGAACAGCACAGGCTGCGCTGGCGGGAACGCATCATCGAGTTCCTCGTCGGCGAGGCCAACCGGGCCGTCGACCGTGGCGAAGCGACGCCGCGCGACTTCCACCTGACGGCGGTCGCGTTCATCGGCGCGGTCAACGAACTCGTGTACTACTGGTCGATGCACAACCGAAGCAGACCGCTGGACGACCTGTGCGACGAGGTCACCCGGTTGGCGGTCGCCGCGATCACGGCGCCTTCTTGAGGTTCAGCAGGATCTCGATCAGTCCGTTGTCCTCGATGTCGATGCCCGGGACGCCGGGATCCGGAATGCTGTAGTCGGCGAACACCACCGGGATGCTCGTCTGGACCTGGATCGTGTCGCCGGTGCGGACGACGCTCAGCTCCGGCTGAACCGGTTTGCTCACACCGCGCAAGGTGAGCTGGCCGGCGGCTTTGACAGTCACCTTCTGCCCGGCGGCTGGTACGGATCCGAAGTCGACCGGCCCCTGCAAAGCGAAGGTCGACGTCGGGAACTGGGACACCGACATGATGTTGTCGCGGAACTGCGCGTCCCGTCCGCTCTTGTCGGTCGCCACGGACCCCATGTCCACCGTGACCGTGCCGCTGGTGATCTGGGTACCGCTGAGCGCGACCGTGCCAGTCACCTTGCCCGTCCGGCCGACCGCTGTGGTGTTCTGGCCGAACAAGATCTCCTTCACCCGGTACCCCGCCTGCGACCCCTCCGACACCGTCCACGTCCCGTCGACCGGTACGGCGTCCCCACCGCCTTGCTGCTGGCCTTCCCTAAGGGCCAGCTCCTGGGCAGGGGGCTCGGAGAGCACGTTGATGTAGAACCACGGACCACCGACGAACGCCAGCAGTCCCAGCGCGATCGCGCCGATCAGCCACGCTTTCCAGTGCCTTTTGAATCTGCCCATGCCGGTACTACGCCGCTCAGTCCGACAAGGTTCATTGGCGGTTGCCGACAGTCTCACGGCCATCCGTTGGCTTGACCGGCCTTGGCTCCCGGTCACGCCGCAAAACAGACTTGTCACCCGGAGTGAACCCTCGATGGAGAGGAGACTCGATGCGCTCCAAGCGGCTGGCGGCTGCCGCCGTGGGTGTTCTCGTCGCGCTGGCCGGTGTCGTCCCGGCGACCGCGCAGGCCCAGCAGCTCAGGGACGTCGTGCTGGTCGGCAACGCGCAGGCGGGGACGGTCAGCTTCCTCGACGGCCACACGTTCCAGGTCATCGGCACCCTCAACGCCATCCCCGACCTCGAACAGCGGCTCGCCGCGATGAACCCGATCGAACGGATCGGGTACGAGACGGTGAACTCGATCCAGGGGTACAAGAAGTTCGTCGACGACCTCGCCTTGTCACCGGACGGGACGACGTTGTACGTCTCCCGCGGCAACCTGGCC
Source organism: Kibdelosporangium aridum (assembly GCF_900176515.1). GTDB lineage: Bacteria > Actinomycetota > Actinomycetes > Mycobacteriales > Pseudonocardiaceae > Kibdelosporangium > Kibdelosporangium aridum. The sequence continues at coordinate 564,548 of NZ_FWXV01000006.1, read as the reverse complement.
GACGTGGTCGCGTACGACGTGGCGAGCAAGCGCCAGCTTTGGCGGACCAAGGTGGAGGGCTTCAAGGCCGACCACGCCGCGATCTCGGCGGACGGCAGCAAGTTCATCGTCTCCGCGCTGAGCGTGGAGAAGGCGCACGTGTTCGACACCAGGACCGGTGCGATCACCGCGACCTTCCCGACCGGCACCTACCCGCACGCCAACGACTACTCGCCGGACGGCAAGACGCTGTACAACTCCAGCATCGGCACCACGTCGTTGATCAAGGCCTTCAACTGGGCCAAGGGCAAGCGCCAGCTGACCGCCGTCGACCCGACGAACTGGACAGTCAAGCGCACCTACCAGTTCGAGTACGGCATCCGGCCCGCACTGTTCATGCCGGACAACAAGACGATGTACGCGCAGCTGTCCTACCTCAACGGCCTGGTCGAGTACGACCTGCAGGCCGGGCGGATCGTGCGGACCGTCCAACTGCCGTACAGCCAGAAGGCCGCGGCGATGGACCCGAACGACTACCCGCAGAACTCCGCGCACCACGGTATGGCGTACTCCGGTGACCGGATCTGCGCGGCGGGCACGATCGACGACTACACGGTCATCCTCGACCGGCCGGGTCTGAGCGCGAAGGGATACGTGCACTATCCGACCGACAGCCTGCCGTACTGGACGACGACAAGCGTCGACGGCAAGCACTGCCTGGTGTCGTTGAGCAACCGGAATGCCATCTCTGTTATCGATTACGCAACTGCCAAAGAGGTGGCATCGATCCCGGTTGGGCACTTCCCGCAGCGTGAGCGGCTCGGCGTGCTCAGTGCGGCGGCTGTCGCGTCATTTGGCTGATCTGTCCTTCTCGCAATACCTTCACCGATGAAGGTTTTGCGAGGAGGCAAGGATGCCTGCTGGTCGGACGAGACTTCGTCGGCTGCTGGAACAGATGCGTGCCGAACCGGACACCGTCGAAGGCGTGACGTCGGCGGCCAGGGCCAAGTCGGCTCTGGTCGCCGCGCTGCCGCAACAGGACGTCCAGCGGCACATCGCGGCGCTGATGGCGGCCGTGTCGTCGGCGTACATCGACGGCGTCGAGCTCGGCGACAGCATCCACGTGGCCGACCGGCTCGCTGAGGACCGTGCGCTGCAGGGCATCCCGTTGGCCTCGCTGCTGGAGGGCTTCCAGGCGGGCAGGCACTACGTGATGACCCAGATCTTCGAGCGGACCGCCAACACCGACGTCGAACCGGACGAGGTCTTCGCCTGCCTGATGGAGCTGGACGCACTGGCCAACGAGATGCAGAACCGGCTTGTCCAGGTGTACCGGGAGACCGAGCTGAGCTTGACCAGGACGACGCACGCGGTACGGCTGCAGGCGTTGCGCAGCTTGCTCCACAACGGACCGACGGGCAATGTCGCCGCGGTCGGGCTCGATCCCCGCAAGAAGTACCACTGCATCATCGCCGACGTCAGCGCGCCGCGGGAGGCCCGTGCCTTCGAAGCCGCGCTGACGACCGCCGATGGCTTGTGCGGCATGGTGGACGGCTATCTGTGCGCGGTCAGCGGGCGACTGCCGGAGCGGAAATTCGAGATCTTGCTCGTGGCCGCGCCCGCTGTCCCCGCGGCGGACCTCGCCGGCGCTTACCGCCTGTGCCAGACGGCTCTGGCCTCAGCGCGCCGACGGAACTTGCGAGGTCTGCAGCACCTGACGTCGCTTGCTTTGCCGCTCAGCGTGGACACTCACCCGGCATTGGGGCGGATGCTCGCCACGGAACACCTGGTCGGCCTGGACCCGGACGACGAGTTCCACCAGCTGCTGGCCAAGACGGCGTTGACTTATCTAGAACATGGCGGCCGTACCGATCTGGTGGCCGGTGCCCTGCACGTGCACCCGAACACGGTCAAGCACCGACTTCGCCGGATGGCCGAGCTGACTTCGTTCGACCCGACGCCGAACGGCAACGGTTCGCTCGCGCACTCGTTGCGGTGGTGGTGGGCATTGCAGTCATGGCTTTCGCCGGTAGGAGACAAGCACTAGCTCGACCTGGAACCCGAGGCCGGTGAACATCCCCGCCGAGGCGTGGTTTTCGACACTCACGACGGCGCCAGCCTGCGGCTTGGCGCCGTTCTCGGCGTCCAGCTCGCGCACCAGGCCCTTGACGACGCGTCTGCCGACACCGACACAGCGCATGTCGGGTTCGACGGCCACGAAGTCGACGTAGTGCTCGGCCTCCTGCGTATAGCCCGCGGCGAACCCGGCGAGCTTGCCGTCGGCTTGCCTGAGCGCGACAACCGTGTGCTTGCCGTACAACAGCTGGTCGGCAGTGCTGCTGGTGTCCGGGAAACAACGGTCGAACAGCGCTGTGAACTGGGCGTTCATGCTGCCGTCGGACGGTAGTCGTTCGACCGCCTCGGTGTCCTGGGTCAGCATGCACCGCAGGTCGGCGCCGGTCAAAGTGAATATCCGAGTCGGGGTCTCCCGTTGGAAGCCGTGCCGCTTGGCGAACTCGGCGAGCTCCCGGTGCTCGGTGTGGGCGTACAGATTCAGGTCCTGGATGGTTCGCATGTGAGGCAGCTGCAACGCGGCCTCGTAGAGCATGTCGGCGGTTTTGTGCCATGCCTGCGGGGTCGCTGGATGGCCGGTGGGCACGTCGATGTGCGGGCCGTACAGCCAGGCCCTGCCCACTTCGGTGTTCACGTCGGTGCTCAGCACGCCACAGATCGCTCCGCTGGACCTGATGGCCAGCAGGGCGCCTTCATGCCACTCGGGTTGGACGCCGGCCAGCTCGTCAGCGATTTCCGCTTCGGTGTACCCGAAGAAACCGATGTGGTGCGCGGGATCGGCCTGCAGCCGCGCGATGAGCGACACGACGGCCGGCAGATCGGCCCGCGTAGCCGGACGGATCTTTGTCATGACTGAAATCCTGAACGCTCGAACGGCTGTGCGCATCTGGTTTAACGCCCATCGGTGAACACGCGTTCAATTATTGCCGTCCGAGCCCAGGAAAACGCGGTTGAGCTGGCCCTTCAGTGCACGGTCACGGTGGCGACCGTGCCGCAGGTCACCTGATGAACGAGACGTCCGGGTGACGCGGCGACGATCCGGTCAGCAACGGCTGCGGCCGCCCCTTGAGGTGTTGATCAAAGAACGCGGTGATGTACGCCCGCTGGGCGTCGATCGCCCTGGCCGGGTCCACGGTGCCGAGGAAGCCGGTGTGATCGCCGCCCAGTTGAGGCAGCAGCCACTGCGCGTCCGTGAACGTGTAGTGCCTGCCCGCGGGCACGTTCAGGTCCAGCAACCAACCGGTGGACGCCTGCCAGAACCTCTGCCAGTCCGGTTCGGACAGATGGGTGCGCGGCTTTCCATACAGCGGCGGCATTTGCGGCGACGACGCAGCGCCCATGAACATGAACGGCCGGTCCACGCCCAGCTCAGGACGGTTGTAGCCGAAGGAGAACCAGCCGTCCATGTTGATCCCCGCGTCGACCCGGCGGTCCACCTGCATGACACGGGACGCGGTCACCCCGCCACCGGAATGACCGACCATGCCGACCCTGGACAGGTCGAGCATCTTCAGCCCGCCGAGGCTGTCCAGCACGAACCGGACGTCGTGCTCCCGCGCGTCCATCAGCCGCTGCTTGGCCTTCTCGATCTCGGCCGGGTCCTCGTAGGGCAGGTCGAAGGCCTTGTCGGTCTTGACTTGCCCGCCGGGGAACGCGATCGCGGTCTCGTAGGTGTGGTCGACCGTGACCACCGCGTACCCACGGCTGGCCAGTTCCTCAGCCAGGATCGTGCCCATCGTGCGGGAATTGCCGACGCCTGGCGAGTACAGCACCACCGGGAACCTTCCCGGCAGGGCCGGTGCGTTGACGTAGGAGTGGGTCCGGACGCTCCCCCAATCCGTCCGGACCCCGATCGGTGGCTCGGTCTCGTAGTGCTTGGCCAATGCGGGCGCGACATAGGGCGCACGGCGGCCAATGGGCAACGCCGGGTACCACACGCTGACCATCACTTGCCTGGTCTCAGTGGGGAACCACGGGTCGGCGCGGCCGTGTTGCACCAGGTGCAGCTCGGTCACGCCGACCGGGCTTCTTCCCGTGGGCTTGGGCAACTCCAGGGTCGCCGCGTGCGCGGAGACGTTGCCGCCGAGCAGGAACAGGACCGCAAGGACAATCACGATCTTTCGCATGTACGCAGCCTGCCGGGCCGGCAGGCCGCGCACATCAGGCTGTGGATTGTCAGCCCTGGGTATGACTCAGCTCAGCTGCGCCCCGCCGTGTCCACCACTCGAGCACCATGAAATTCCACTTCCGGCACCATGAAATGCCCGACAGGTGCCGCAATGGACATTTCAGTGTGCCGGAGTGTGTGTATCGGTGTGCTGCAATGGTGGACACGAGCTTCAGGCCGCCAACAGTTCCGTCAGGGCTGATTTGATCTCATTGTCCGGTTCGATCGCCGCGGCCGCACGGACAGCGGGTAGTGCGTCGGCGGGCAAACTGTCCCTCGGCCAGGCTTTCAGGGCCCGGACCGCGGCGATCCTGTTGCGTATCAACCGATTGGACAGTGCGGTCTTGACCAAAGGCCAGCTGCGCACGTCCTCGCGCTCGACCACGAGACCCAGGGCCCGGTCTGCCTGGAACTCCGGGCCGAAGCCGTGCTCCAACGCCGGTCCGGTCACCAGATCTTCCAACGGAAGCAAGCGCTCGGCGGTCTTGACTGCGTCTTCCGCGTCCCTGAACCAGATCCACAGGCCCCACTCGCACGGGTACCGCTCCAGCCACGCGGCGATCCGGTCGGCGGTCTTCAGCCCGATTTGCTTGGCAGGCCAGAGCGCGTCGGTGAACGTGTCCAGGTCCGCGGAGTCCAGCGCGCGCCGGACGACGCCGATCCACGCCAGGTCGGTCAGCAGCTGTTCGCACCTGCCGTCCTCGAGGTACTGGTCAAGCTGCAGAACTGCACGGATCCGGGACACCGAAGGCCGGTGGCGGACCACCGCGAGGTACCGGTCGATCATCGCGTGACCTTCCGGGTAACTCCTGATGTCCTTGGCCGGGCCGCCGACATCGGACAACGCGGCCAGGATGTCCCCGGCAGCGTCAAGCACTTCGTCGTCTACTTCGGACTCCGTCAGCGCGTCGGCCAGACCGCCTGTGGTGGCGGCGATGTACGCCAGGTACTCGTTCATCACCCCGTTGCGGAAGCCCTCCCGCAGCAACCAGGCCTTGATCTCGGGATCCGTTGTGCCTTCGAGCCGTTCGACGGCCTGGATGCGGCCCCACGCCCGCACACGCCGTGCCAGTTCGAAGATCGCCATGTCGCGGTCGGACTGCGTCCGGCCAAGTGCGACAACGGCGTACAACGCGAGATCTTCCATGGATCCCAGTAACAGCAGCAGTTCCCGGTCGCGCTCGTCGCCGGTCAGACCGATCAGCACGATCCCGGTCGCGACCGCGTCGCGCCGAGTGCCGTACTCGGCCAGCCATCGGCCGACCTCCCGGACTCGATCACGGTCCGCGCCGAGCAGCCGATCGGTGAGCGGGTCGGCGATCGTCAACGTGTCATGCTCGGCTATCAAGTCATGAAGCCGTTGAACCGCAACAAGATCCGGCGGTGACTCGACGATCGCGCTGATCGCTTCGGCGATCTTGACCGCGGCTTGGGTGCCGTCGTTGACCGCGAAGTGATGTGTCCGGATGCCGTCGTGGACGGATCCCGACATCACGGGTGGGGATTCCTCGTCCGGTAGCGGGTATCCGCCGTCCGGCCACGGGCCGGGACCGTGCGCGGCCGCCAAAGCCAGCGCGTGCGCGAAGAAAGTATGCCTGTCGTCGACTGCCCCTGGCAGTCGCCACTGGCTCATCGGATGGGGCGGAAGCCGCCCTTCAGCTCGATCACGCCGACAAGAATGCCGTAAACGAACCGAACCGCGCAAGCCCTGCCGATCACCGGTATACAGTCAGCCTCGGTACGACGTAGACATCCTTGCCCTCCAAGGCGACGTGCAACGCGCGGTAGGCCGACCGAGCACCTTGCAGCAGGACACCGAAGTTGGATTCATGCCGTCTGACCTCCGGCGTGCCCGGCATGGGCGCCACGTCGAGCACGGCCGGGTCCGCTTCGGGCTGCAGCCTGCTCCTCGTGAGGTAGGGCCGGTCCTCCTCGATGTACACGCCCAACGCCTCGATGTACCCCGAACCCAGGCCGGGCGCGAGCCGGTCGAGGTACTTCGCGATCATCCTGTTGGACAAGGAGTTCTTGCGTTGAACCGACGTCATCGGCCTGGTGCTCAACGACAGGATGTGCGTGCACCCGTCAGATCGGGCTGTCCGGAACGGGTGCCTTTGCAGCACAGAGCCGTCCACTGCACATCTGCCCCGAAACGGCGTGGTTCCCTTGGTAGCCAACGGTAACCATGCGCTCGCCCGTAACGTCTCCTTGAGGTCGTCGGGTGAATGGAAGTCGGAGACATCGACCATCTTCATCGCGTCGACGTCGGTGACCATCACGTGCAGGCGCTGCGGTGACGTGATCACCTTCTGGTAGGCCAAGGGTTTCCTGGCCACGAAAACCTCGTCGAAGAGGTAGTCGAGGTTCATCGGCGCGCGACCGCGCAGGACCCGCCCGAAATCGACGAATTCCCGCGTCGTCAGGTCGTCGTAGTAAATGGAAAGCGGGAACCAGGTGTCCCGCAGGATGAAGTACGTGCCGTTCATGGCACCGGAAGAACTCGTGTACACCTCGTCGAACGCATCGGAGTACCCGAGTTCCTCAAGTGCGACAAGCATGCCCGCCGACACGATGCCGCGCAGCCCTCCGCCCTCAATGGCGAGACCGACTTTGTACGGATCCTCCCGCCTGCCGGGCAACGAGCGATTTGCCCGCCTCGCGTGGAGGATCTCCCGAACCGGATGTCCTTCACTCCAGATCCGATCAGCCACACAACCAGCGTAAACTTCCAGACCATGACTGTGCGACCAGCAAATGGCGCAGACGCGCCGCGAATTTCCGCACTGCTGGCCGAACTCGGCTATCCGGGCAACAACCCGGACAGTGTCCACAAGCGACTGGAAATCTGGACGAATCACCCACGTAGCACAGTCCTTGTCGCACAACGCGATGGTCTTGTGGCTGGAGTGATAGCCGTGACCGCGATGCCGGTGCTGGAACGCGACGGCTGGCAGGGCAGGATTGTCGCGCTGGTGACAGCGCAATCCGCCCGGGGCAACGGCATCGGCCGCGAACTGACGGAAGCCGCCGAGCACTTCGCCCGGGAAAACGGCTGCGGCCGAATGGAAGTGACCAGCTCCAACCACCGGGATGCCGCACACGCCTTTTACCGCACACTCGGCTACGACAATTGGGCGGATCGCTCCGGCCGTTTCATCAAGAACCTGATCTAGTCGGCCACCGGTCTGCATGAGCTGCGGGATAGGCTACGCGGACCGTGCTGCCGTCAGGAGGGACCTCGGGTGATCAACGGGCAGACTGCGCCGGGATTCGAGGGGGTCCGCGACGCGTTCGCGGCGAACTTCACAGCCGGCGCTGAAGTTGGCGCGGCCGTCAGCGTGTATCTCCACGGCCAGCCGGTCGTCGATCTGTGGGGCGGGATCGCCGACCCGGACACCGAACGGCCATGGGAGCGGGACACGCTCCAGGTCGTTTTCTCCACCACCAAGGCCGCGACAGCCGCGTGCTTGCTGCTGCTCGTCGAGCGCGGAGAGGTGGATCTGGACGCGCCGGTGGCCGACTACTGGCCGGAATTCGCTGCCGCGGGCAAGGATCGGCTACCGGTCCGGTGGCTGCTGACCCACCAAGCCGGACTCGCGGCTTTGGACAAGCCGGTGGCGCGCGACGAAGCGTTGTCCTGGCACCCGATGGCCGAAGCACTTGCCGCACAACAACCTCTCTGGGAGCCGGGCACTGACCACGGCTATCACGCGCTGACGTTCGGCTGGCTCGTCGGCGAGGTGGTCCGCCGGGTTTCCGGGCGCAGCCTCGGCGGCTTCTTCCGTGCCGAGATCGCCGAACCGCTGGACCTTGACTTCCACATCGGTGTGCCTGCGGCTGAACAGCACCGCGTCAGCAAACTCGTCATGCCACCGCCGAACTTCGACCCGCTCCCGGACGATCTTCCCGAACCGATCCGGCAACTCGCGGAGGCATTCGCCGATCCGACCTCGTTGACCCGACGGGCATACGCCTGCGTCGAGCCCGCGTTCGACCACAACGATCCCGACGAGCAGACCGCTGAAATCCCGGCCACCAACGGCATTTGCACGGCACGCGCACTCGCCCGGTTCTATGCGGGGCTGATCGGTGACGGCCACCGGATTCTCTCGCCCGAGACCATCCGGCAGGCCACCACTCAGCACGTCGGCGGCCCTGACCTCGTCACTCGCTTGCCGTTCCACGTCGGTCTCGGTTTCGGCCTGCCCACGCCCGACGCCGCCTGGTACTCGCCCAGCGCGTTCGGCTTCTCCGGCCTCGGTGGCTCGCTCGGATACGCCGACCCGGAAACCGGGATCGCCTTCGGCTACGTCATGAACAACGTCAGAAGCAGCCCAGCCGCGGAAGAACCGGCGACCAACCTCATCAAGGCCCTGCCAGGCTAGCCGAGACGTGCACGAATGGTGTCCGCCTGCGCGTCACCCAGCTCGTCGAAGATGGTCATGGCTTCCTGCCACCGGATCCGCGCCGAAGCGCTTTCCCCGTCGGCGTCGAGCGTCTGCGCCAGATTGGCCAACATCCGAGCAGCCGTGCGTTGATCGCCCAGTGCCTGGCTCACCGCGAGAGCCTCTTCGTAGCTCCGCACGGCTTGCTTGTGATTTCCGGCGTCGTGGTGGATGTCGCCGAGCGTGCCGAGGGTGAACTGCAGGCCCCGTTGGTCGCCGGTGTCCTGCTGGATGCTCAACGCCTGTTCCAGATGACCGATCGCGTTGGACGGCCGGTCGAGCCTGCGGTAGGTGTCGCCGAGGTTGTTCAGGCAGATGCCTTCGCCTTGGCGGTCTCCGGTTTCGCGGAACAGCAGCAGTCCCCGGTGGAAGCAGTCCGCGGCCGCGGTGAGGCGTTCGAGGTAGACGTAGACGACACCTAGGTTGTTGAGGTTCCAGGCTTGTCCGCGCCGGTCGTCGACTTCCTCCAAGATCGCTTGCGCTTTCTGGTGGCAGTCGATGGCGGTGGTGAACTGGCGCAGATCGCTGTACGCCACGCCGAGTCCGAGCCAGATGATGCCTTCGCCGCGCCGTTCGCCCAGCGATCGGGTCGCGTCCAGCGCGATCTGGAAGGTGGCGATCCAGTCGTCCCAGTGGCTGCGCCGGTAGTAGAAGCTGAGCAGCACCCACGCCAGCTGCCACGCGACTTCGGGAAGCCCGTCCTCGGCGGCGGCCTTGACCACAGCCCGCAACGTGCCGCGTTCGGACTCGTACCAGGCCAGGGCTTCGTCGTGGCCCGCGAACTGCGGGACCACGCTGTGTTCCGGCAGCGGATGCAGGTCGAACGTCCGGCCTCGATGCGGGTCGAACACATTACGGGCCGACTCGGCCGCGTACAGATACCAGGTGTACAGCCGGTGCACCGGCTGCCCAGTCTCGTTGGCCTGCGCGAGATCGCGGGCATAAGGGCGGACTAGGTCGTGGAACCGGTAGCGACGCGGGGTGATCTGCTGCACGAGGTGTTCGTCCAGCATGGCTTCCAGGTGGAATTCGGCTTCCTCCGGCGTGCACTGGGCGAGCGCGGCCACCGACTCGGCGGTGAAGTCGTCACCGGGATGCAGCCCGAGCAACCGGAACATCCGCTGTTGCGGCTGCGGCAAACCCTGGTAGGACATGGTGAACAGGGCGTGCATCTCGCGCGTGCCCGGCGCGAGTTGGTCCAGTCTGCGTTCCGCGGTTTCCAGCCGTGTGGCCAGGTCCTTGACGGTCCACATCGGACGCTTCCGGAGCCGCCGTGCGGCGAGGGACAGCGCGATCGGCAGCCGTCCGCACAGGGCAGTCGTCCGTGCCGCGGCCTGCGGCTCGGCCTCGACGCGATCGTCGCCTGCGATCAAGGACAACAGAGTGATCGCGTCGGTCTCCGGCAGGACATCCAACGGAACCCCGCGCGCGCCAACCAGTCCGGCCAGGTTACGACGGCTGGTGACCAGCACCAGGCTGCCCTTGGTACCGGGCAACAGCGGCCTGATCTGCTCCTCGGACGCGGCGTTGTCCAACAGCACCAGCGCGCGTTTGTCGGCCAGCCGGGACCGGTAGAGCGCGGCGCGGGACTCGAGTTCCTGCGGGATCTGCTGACCGGGAACGCCGAGCAGGCGCAGGAAGTGCTCAAGCACGGCGGCAGGAGAGATCGGCGGCCGATCCGCGTCGAACCCGCGCAGGTCGGTCCACAGCTGGATCTCGTCGAAACGCCCGGCGTCGACCAGTTGGTGGGCGAAGTGCACGGCGAGGCGCGTCTTGCCGACGCCCGGCATTCCGTGAATCACCGCCACTGTCAAAGCCGTGCGCGAAGCGGGCTCGGCCAGTGCGTGCAAGGTTCGCAGTTCGGCCTGGCGTCCGGTGAACTCCGCGATGTCCATCGGCAGCTGTCGCCACGCACTGATCTCCGTGTCCTGTGGCTGTTCGCCCGCGAGGATCTCCTGCTGCACGCGCTGGAGTCGCGCACCCGGCTCAAGGCCCAGCTCCGTCACCAGGTGGCGCCGGGCGTCGGCGAACGCGTCCAACGCCTCCGCCTGCCTGCCCGCCCGGTGCAGCGCCACCATCAGTTGCGCCCACAGTTCTTCCCGCAGCGGATGCTCAGCGAGCAACGTGCGGAGGTCGCTGACGGCCGCCTCCGGACGGCCCAGTTCGACCAGCGCGTGGGCGTACCGCTCGGCGATGGTCAGCCGCAGGTCCTCCAACCGCGCGATCTCCGCCCGCAGCACCGGCCCGGGCGTCAACCCGGCCAACGGCTGCCCGCGCCACAAGCTCAACGCCCGCTCGAAGTGCTCGGCCGCTGAGCCGAAGTCGCTGTCCCGCCAAGCCTGATCTCCGGTGCGCGCCAGCTGCCGGAAGGTCTCCAGGTCCAGCTCGCCCGGTTCGACCGTGATCAAATAACCGCCCGGGCGGGTAACGAGTCGATTCTCGCCCGCGGCGGTGAAAACACGCCTCAGCCCAGCGACGTACGTACGAAGGTTGGACTCCGGCGCCACTGGCGGCTTCTCCCACACCGCCTCGGCCAGGTAGCCGACATTCGCCGACGAGTTCGCCCGCATCAGCAATGCGGCAAGCACTGTCCGCTGTCGCTGTCCGCCCAACACGACGGCCTCGCCAGCGTGCCATGCCTCAAGCGGCCCCAGGAGTCGAAACTCCACGCCGTTGTCCCCTCATCGGTCACTCTCTTTGGTCCATCGTCCCGTAGCGGACTCGATCACCCAACCTCCGCCCGGCGGATTCCATGCGCGTTCTGTGCGGGATCTGTGCGTGACGTCTGGCACAGTCCGGCGCCCCGCTGGGACGAGGTGTGCGGGCACTGTGCGGATTCTGTGCGCGTGACACACCAAAGTGGTCTCGACGCCACAGACACTGGGGGTTGTCCCGGTGCGGTCCCCGCACCGGGACAGCGTGTCTGTAAACGCCATACGGAGGGAGCACGGAGCTTGCTCAGCGTCGACCGTGATTGGTAATTCGACCCGACCCAGTTGACGCAACCAACCGGTTGCCATAATGTGGCAACCGTTCGGTTGCTACTAACTGGGAGGTTGCCATGGGGTTCCCTGATCGCATCGAGCGGACCCTGGAAGTCGCACATCCGCCGGAAAAGGTGTGGGCCGCGCTCACCACAGCCGAAGGGCTCGGCACCTGGTTCGGCAACGACGCGACGATCGACCTGCGCCCTGGCGGAGCGGCGCGGATGACATGGACGGGCGGGCACACCGCCGACATGCGCGTCGAGCGGGTGGAGAAACCCACGGTGTTCGGGTTCACCTGGAAGATCGAAGGGCTGCCGGAGAACGACCCGCGCCGCACCTACGTCGAGTTCACACTTGAACCGATCAGTACGGGCACGCGCCTCACCGTGGTCGAGACCGGCTTCGCTCAGCTGCCGGACGACCACTACGGCAAGGTTTACGACGGCCACACCGAGGGCTGGGCCAGCGAACTGGGTGAACTGGTCGACTACCTCGATGCCGCCTGACCACGAGGCGATCGCCGAACAGGTCTTCGTCGCCCTCGCCGACCCGAGTCGCCGGGCCATCCTCGCGGCACTGGCCTCGCGCGGCCCGGCCACCGCGACCGATCTGGCCGGCTGGCTGCCCATCACGCGGCAGGCGATCGCCAAACACCTGACTCTGCTGACCGAAGCCGGCTTGGTGACCGCCGAGCCGGGCGAGCGGCGCCGAGTCCGCTACCGGGTGCACTCCGCGCCGATGCAAGTGGCACAACAGTTCCTGGCCGCGTTGGCCCGGGACTGGGACGGGCCGCTGAACGCGTTGAAGGACCACCTCGACCGCTGAGAAATTGACGCTGAAAGGCTGATACAGCAATGCGAACACCCTCGATCGTGACACCAGACGAGTGGGAAGCCGCCCGCGAACGGCTGCTGGTGAAAGAGAAGGAGCTGACCCGCGCCCGCGACGCACTGGCTGCCCAGCGCAGGCGGATGCCGTGGCAGGCGGTGGAAAAGAAGTACGAGTTCGACGGGCCGAACGGGAAGGCAAGCCTGCTCGACCTGTTCGAGGGATACCGGCAGCTGGTCGTCTACCGCGCTTTCTTCGAGCCAGGCGTGCACGGCTGGCCCGACCACGGATGCGTCGGCTGTTCCCTGATGGCCGACCAGGTCGCCGACGTCACGCACCTGAAGGCTCGTGACACGGCGTTCGCCTACGCCTCCCGCGCGCCCCAGCCGGACATCGAACGCCTGAAGGCGCGGATGGGTTGGAAGATGCCGTGGTACACGATCACTGACGAGTTCGACGCCGACTTCGGTGTGGACGAGTACCACGGCACCAACGCGTTCATCCGCGAAGGCGACCAGGTGTACCGCACCTACTTCATCAACAACCGCGGCGACGAAGCGTTGGGCAGCACCTGGAGCTACCTCGACATGACCGCACTCGGGCGGCAGGAGCAATGGGAGGACTCACCGGAGGGATACCCGCAAACCCCGCCGTACCAGTGGTGGAACTGGCACGACGCGTACGAGCACGCCAAGTAGACGTCAGTCTTTGTTGGTCAGGCGCTGCGAGATCACCTGAGTGACACCGTCGCCGCGCATGCTCACGCCGTACAGTGCGTCGGCGATCTCCATCGTCGGCTTCTGGTGGGTGATGATGATCAGCTGTGAGTTCGCCTTGAGCTCCTGCATCAGCCCGATCAACCGGCGCATGTTCGTGTCGTCCAGCGCCGCCTCGACCTCGTCCATCACGTAGAAGGGCGACGGGCGGGCGCGGAAGATCGCCACCAGCATCGCCACCGCCACCAGTGACTTCTCGCCACCGGACAGCAGGGACAGCCGCTTGATCTTCTTGCCGGGTGGGCGGGCTTCGACGTCCACACCGGTGGTCAGCATGTCGTCCGGGTCGGTCAGCAGCATGCGCCCTTCCCCACCGGGGAACAGCGTGTTGAACACGATCTCGAACTCGCGGGCGACGTCCTCGTAAGCCGACGTGAAGACCTCGAGGATCTTGTCGTCGACCTCCTTGACCACCGTGAGCAGGTCGCGGCGGGTCGCCTTGAGGTCTTCCAGCTGGGTGGACAGGAACTTGTAGCGCTCCTCCAGCGCCGCGAACTCCTCCAGCGCCAGCGGGTTCACCTTGCCCAGCAGTGCCAGGTCGCGCTCGGCCTTCTTGGCCCGGCGCTGTTGGGCGTCACGGTCGTAGGGCGTCGACGGCGGGCGGGTGACGTCCTCGCCGCGTTCCTTCGCCGCTTCGTACTCGGCGAGCTCGTTGGCCGGTGGCGGGATCATGCGGTCCGGGCCGTACTCAAGGACCAGGTCGTCCAGGCCCATGCCGAAGTCGTCCGCGATCTTGGTTTCCAGCTGCTCGATGCGCAGCCGCTGCTCCGCGCGCAGGACCTCGTCACGGTGGACGGCGTCGGTCAGCTTTTCCAGCTCCGTCGACAGTTCACGCACCCGGCCGCGGATGTCCAGCAGCGCGGCTTCGCGTTGGGTCCGGCGGGACGCGACCTCGTCGCGCTGGGCGGCCGCACGCTGCAACGACAGCTCGATCCGCTCGATCGCGAGCTCACCGCCCTCGACCACGGCGTCGGCAACGCGCTTGCCGCGTGCCCGAGCCTGACGGACGCGCTCGTGACGCTCGCGGGCTTCGCGCTCTTGACGGGCTGCGCGGCGGAGCCCTTCGGCCTTGCCCGCGACTGCCCGCGCCCGTTCTTCCGCGGTACGCAGGGCCAGGCGGGAGTCCATTTCGGTTTGCCGCGCGGTGTTCAACTGGGCGACCGCTTCGTCGCGCACCCGCGAGTCCGGTTCGTCGTCCATCGGCTGCTCTTGCGCGCCGACCAGGCGTTCCTCCAGTTCGGCCAGCTTCGAGAGCTGCTCTTCCCTGGTCTGCTCGACCTTGGCGCGCTGGTTGCGGATCCGCTCGACCTCGGCCATGGCGGTATTCGCTGCCTGGCGCATCCGGGCGATTCGCTCGCCGGATCGCGCCTTGCGGACCTTGACCTCGCTCAACGCTTCCTTGGTCGCGTTCACCTCGTTGCGCCGGGCCTCTTGCTCGGCACGCGCACCAGCAAGCGCCCCAACGGTTTCCGCCAGCGTGTGCTCATACGAGGTCAGCTTGTCGTTCGCCTCGTCAACCGCCGCTTGTACCTCGATCACGCTCTCGCTGCGGCCCGAGCCACCGACGGCCCAGTCCGCGCCGAGCAGGTCACCATCCGTCGTGACCGCACGCAAAGACGGTTGCGCCGCAATGATTTGCCGGGCGACCACAAGGTCCGAAACGACAACGACTCGGTCGAGGGCGCGCTCCAAGGCCGGGCGCAACGCTTCCGGGCACCGCACCAAGTCGACAGCCCACCGAGCACCGCCGGGGAGATACGGCCAGGTCGAGCGGTCCACAGTGGACTGGCCACCGCCGATCACGATCCCCGCCCGCCCGGCATCGTTGTCCCGCAACAGCGACAACGCCGTCAGCGCGTCATCCCCGCCCGCGACGGCCACCGCGTCGGCGATCGGGCCGAGAGCCGCGGCCAAGGCGACTTCGGCACCGGGCTCGACGGTCAGCAACGCCGCGACCGAGCCGAGCAGACCGGGCAGCCGATGCCCGGCGGCCAGCAGCGCACCGGCGCCGTCCTTACGGCTCAGGCCAAGGGAAAGAGCGTCCACGCGGGCACGCCACGAGGCGATCTCCCGCTCGGCCGCGCGCTCGGCGGCGACCAGTTCGTTGACCCTCGCCTTGGCCTGCTCGGACGCGGCGACTGCCTGCTCGTGGCGGCTGTGCAGCGACTCGTCGTCGGATTCCTCGACGCCTGTCTCCAGCTCGGTCTCGGCCAGTTCGACGGCCGCGGCCTCGGCGCGCTCCTCGGCTTCCGCCAAAGTCGTGGACAACCGCTCGATTTCCTCGGCGGTCGCACCGTTCTTACTGCGCAGCGCTTCGACCTGACCGGCGAGCCGCGCCAAGCCTTCCCTGCGGTCGGCGATCGCCCGGACCGCGGCGATGTGCGCTTTTTCCGCCGCGGCGACGGCGTTCTCCAGCTCGGATCGCCGGGCCAATGCCTCCGACAGCGCTTCCCTGGCGACCTCGACGCCTTCGGCGAGCTCGACCTCCAGCTCGGCGGCCTCCTCGGCCTCGGCCTCGAGCACCTCGGGGTCCTTGCCCTGGTTCTCCCGTGCACCCTCGTCGGAAAGGTGCCGCGCGCGTTCGGCAGCCAACCGGACCGTTCCACGCAGCCGCTCGGCCAACGCCGACAGCCGGTACCAGGCGTCCTGTGCGGCGTTCAGCGCCGGAGCGTCCTCGGCGAGGCTGGCCTCGATCTCGTTCTGCTCGGCCTGGGCGAACTGCAGCGCCCGCTCGGTCTCGCCGCGCTTGGCGCGTGCGGTGGCCTCGTCGGCTTCTTCCTTGGCGAGTTCGTGCCGCGCGCTGACCAGGTCGTCGGCTATCAACCGCAGCCGCGCGTCGCGCAGGTCCATCTGCACGATCTGGGCCCGCCGGGCGATCTCGGCCTGCTTGCCCAGAGGTTTGAGCTGACGCCGCAGCTCGGCGGTCAAGTCCGTCAGCCGGGTCAGGTTGGCCTGCATCGCGTCGAGCTTGCGCAGCGCCTTTTCCTTGCGCCTGCGGTGCTTGAGCACACCGGCGGCCTCTTCGATGAAGGCCCGGCGGCCTTCCGGCTTGGACTCGAGGATCGCGCCGAGCTGGCCCTGGCCGACGATGACGTGCATCTCCCGGCCGATACCGGAGTCCGACAGCAGTTCCTGGATGTCCATCAGGCGGCAGCTGTTGCCGTTGATCTCGTACTCGCTGGCGCCGTCACGGAAGATCCGGCGGGTGATCGAGACCTCGGAGTACTCGATCGGCAGTGCCCCGTCGTTGTTGTCGATGGTCAGCGTGACCTCGGCGCGGCCGAGCGGCTGACGGCCGCCCGCACCGGCGAAGATGACGTCCTCCATCTTGCCGCCACGCAGCGACTTCGCGCCCTGCTCACCCATCACCCAGCTCAGCGCGTCGAGCACGTTCGACTTGCCGGACCCGTTGGGCCCGACGACACAGGTGATCCCTGGTTCGAAGCGCAGCGTCGTCGCTGAGGCGAAGGACTTGAAGCCCTTCAGCGTCAGGCTCTTGAGGTGCACGTAACGGTCGACCTCTCGCTGGGTACTGGCACGTCTATCCGCCCGAGGGTACCCGGGCACGCTGCGCGAACCGCGCAGGCGGGCTCCCCGCGTCGGGGGATACCCCGTCAGAGCTGGCCGGACACCCGCGATTACGGCGACTGCATACCGACGAGCACCCCGCCGCCCGCGACGACCTCGACCCGGTCGATGTCCTTGAGCTTGATCGAGCTGCTCCCGGGGATCGCGTCGACCTCGCGGTAGTAGCCCGCGGTCCACTTGCCCGCGACTTCCTGGCTGCCGTCGCGGCCGTAAACGACCAGGTGGCAGATCTTGCGGCCGGACGGGACGTCCTGCATCGACACCTTTACCTCTGTGCCCCACGCGCGGTTGGTCAGATCGACCCGCCCGTGCACGCCCGTCGTCGGGTCCACGGCGGTCCACGTCACCTGCGTGGCCGTGGTGTCGGTGCCGCCCGTCGGCCGGAACACGAAGATGCCGCCGATCGCGAGCAGGACCACGGCTGCCGCCGCGGCCAGCGTCACGCCGCGCCTGCGCCACCAGCTCACCTTGGGTTCGGGCGCGGGCTCGGGCAGCGGTTCGACCACCGGCGCGACCAGCTCGACCGGCCACGGCTCGGTGTCCAGCAGCTGGATCGCTTCGAAGTCCTCAGGGGTGACGCGCTGGAGCAGTCCGGGGATCGGGGCGAGCCGGAGCATCTCGGCCGTGCAGGTCGGGCACGTCTCGAGATGCCGTTCGAACGCGGGCCGGTCGGCCGGGTCGAGCGCGCCAAGCAAGTAGGCGCCGAGCGAGACGGTATGGCGGCAGGTCATGGCCCGGTCACCCCCCGTTCCTCCAGTGCGTCGCGTAACGCGCGCAGCGCGTAGAACGACCGCGATTTGACCGTACCCGGCGGGATGCCGAGCACTGATGCCGCTTCGGCCACCGTGCGCCTGCGGAAGAACAGCTCGCCGATCACCGCGCGGTGTTCCTTGCTCAACGCGCGCATGGCCTCGGCGATCTGCCAGCTCTGCAGCACCCGGTCGAAGTCGTCATCGGTGTGCGGGAGGTCCTGCGCCGGCATCGGCACCTCGGTGACCCGCGCACCTGCTCGACGGTAGCCGGACACGATCAGGTTGCGGGTCACCGTGTACAACCACGGCCCGGCCTGATCGACACTCAACGTGTCGGAATTGCGCCACGCGCGCAACAACGTCTCCTGGACCACGTCCTCCGCCCGCTGTACATCGCCGCCGACCGATCGCAGCGCATATGCCAGCAACGGACGGCGGTACTTCTCGTAGAGCTCGCGAATCAGGGCGTCTCGCTGCTCAGGGGTGCTCCCCACGGCGTCTATTACGCCGTGTCTGACCGGCTGGTTCAAGCCAAGAGGGTGAACCTTCGTCAAGTGTCGTACGTACAAGGAGCGAACCCGGAAAAAGGAGCGAGAAGCATGAGCTACGGCATCGCCGCTCGCGCCGTCGGCGCGCTCATCGGCGTGCTGGCGACGATCGTTTTCGCCGCGTGCACCCCCAACGACGGCCCAGCCTCCAACGACCAGGGCTCCGAGCAGTCCGGCGGTTACTGACTAACGCTCCACGAAGCCGGTGAGACCACCACGCGCTTCGGACCACCGCTCCACCACCGTGTCAACACGACCGGGTGAATCTCCGCCGCGCAGCAAAGCGAGCAGGCGCTCGCACTCTGCCCTGGCTCCCTCGGCGACCACTTCCACCCGGCCGTCCTGAAGGTTGCGAGCACCTCCGACAAGGCCGAGTTCAAGCGCGCGAGCACGCGTCCACCAGCGAAAACCGACTCCTTGCACGTACCCGTGCACCCAAGCGGTCAGCCGCACCGTAGGCTGATCGGCGGTTGATGGCATGCCCCGAATGATCGCAGTCGCATCAAACGGGTGTCGTTCGGTAGTGGTACGTTACCGGGCCGTGACTGCCTGTCCGTCCAGTCGGGGCCGGACAGGAAATTTCACAGTGCTTGCGAGGAGGAGCCCCCCGCATGGCCGAAACACCCGACCGGACCGAGGTCCAGCCCCCGGCTGACGAGACCAGGCCCGGCAGCAAACGTTCCTACGCGCTGCTCGCGGCGGCCGGCGTCGGTGTCGCCACCGCGTGCGCGGCGCTGGCCAGCTTCGCGGTGGCGGGCGGCGGCGAGGCACAGCCGGGGCACGACTCGAACACCAACATCTCGCAGGTGAACGCGCCCCGCAGCACCCCACGCCCTGGGCCGTCCTCGTCCGACACGTCGTCGACGGACACATCGGCCACGGAAACGCCCTCCGACGCGCCTTCGGACGGCAACTCGCCGTCGAACCGGCCCGACAGGCCGAACAACCCGCAGCAGCCGAACCAGCCGGCGGGACAGCCCAACCAGCCGGCCCCACCGCCGCCCAACCCGGGCAACCCCGGCGCGCCCACGCCGACCCCGACGCCCACGGAGCCGACGAAGACGCCGCCTGGGTCGACCATCGTCTCGCCGCCGCCTTCGTCGACTACACCGACGACCGAGCCGCCACCACCTACGACCGGCTGAAATTCCGCCATACGCCGGAAAACGCGTTGAGCTGCCGTTCCTAGCAAAATGCGTCCGGAAGGCTGTGGAGATCACCCGTTAGTGGTACGTTGCGCGACCGTGAGTGAAACGCGACCCCGACGCGCCACGATCATGGTAAGCCTCACCGCGCTCGCCGCAGGAGCGGCAATCGCCGGTGGGGCGACCTTTTTGGCCCTGCCCAGTGGAAAATCCCCCCAAGTTCCACTGGCTATCGGCTACGAAGGCGCTGACAACGCCAGACAGACGGACGAACCCCCGCCCTCCGATTCGGCGAAGGCACTGTCCGCCGAATCAAGTTCCCCCGGAGCCACCGGCTCGACATCCCCGACAACGTCGAGCCCGGCGAGCAGTTCCTCGGCCCCGCCCTCGTCTGGCAGCCCGTCCCAGCCGCCAAGCAGCTCGGCCAAGCCGTCGCCGTCCCCGACGCAGCCCCAGCAGCCCGCACCGCCGCCCCAGCCGGATGCCCCGAGTCCAGGCCTGGCAGGCGAAGTCGTCCAGTTGGTCAACCAGGCCCGCAGCCAGTTCGTGCCGCAGTGCGGCGCGCTGACCGTCGACGACCGGTTGACCAGGGCGGCCCAGAAGCACAGCAGTGACATGGCCGAGCAGGACTACTTCTCGCACACGTCGAAGGACAACAGGTCTTTCGCCGACCGCATCAGGGCAGAGGGTTATCCCCGGCCGGGTGGCGAGAACATCGCGCAGGGCCAGCGAACCGCCAAGGCCGTGATGGACGCGTGGATGAAGTCCGACGGACACCGCGAGAACATCCTCAGGTGCGGGTTCAAGACGATCGGTGTCGGTGTGGACACCAACGGCTTCTACTGGACCCAGAACTTCGGCTTCTGACAGCACGCATTTCTGAAACAGGTTTTCACTATCGAGAGCGCACGCCCGTGCGCGGCTTGAAGGCAGCGGCAGGCTCGCTGAATACTGATCAGTTCTCGATCGCGAATCCGTAAGAATGCGGTTTCTTGGACGACAAAGCCGCCGAGCCCGCGGACTCGGCGGCCTGTCGGAAAATGATCATTCTTTCCCGGTGAAACCCCAAGCTTCCAATGCGGTGGCGACGAACTCGCCGCCGAGGGTGTTGGCCTGATCGACGCGGCCGATGCGGCGGCTCGGCCGATCGTCCTCGGCTTGCTCCAGTTCGCCACCGTGGTCCGCGACAACCTCGATGACCTGGTTGTTCTCCGCATTGGGATGGCGCCAGCCGTCACCACAACCATTGGGGCACGGGTGCTCTAGTTCGCGCAGCACCCCGTCGGGGCAAGGCTGTTGCCACCGCAACACGCCCGCGCCCTGGCACATCGGGCACTCACTTGGGTACCTGGCCGACACCGCCACAGGCACGACAATAGTCCCTGCGATTGGGTGCCATTCCCGACCCGAGACAGACTGGGCACTCATTCACACTGCTCACCTTCTTCGTCGTCGCTGGCGAACAGGCCCTCCACATATGAAAGAATCTCGGAATGGTCTGGTCCAAAGCAACAAAAACCGCCCGATCGTGTGATCACCCGTAACCGGGACGTTATACCGGCACCACTTTCGGCCTAACCGATGAGTTTGCGCCGCGCGGACCGTCTACCTCTCAGCAGAACACCGCAAAGAGAGGACACCGTTATGGGCACGGCAGTATCCGCGGACGGCACCAAGATCGCTTACGAACGCGAAGGCACGGGGCCCGCCGTGATCTTGGTGGACGCCGCGGGCGGTTACCGTGATTTCAATTCGCTGCGCCCCTTGGCCGACTTGATCGCCAAGGAAGGCTTCACGACCTACACCTACGACCGTCGCGGGCGGGGCCTGAGCACGGACAACCAGCCCTACGCGGTCGAGCGTGAGATCGAGGACCTCGCCGCCGTGATCGACGCGGCGGGCGGGCAGGCCAGCGTCTACGGCTGGTCGTCGGGCGCCTTGCTCGTCATGCGGGCAGCCGCGAGCGGCCTGCCGATCACCCGGCTCGCGGTGTTCGAACCACCGTACGGCGGCTCGGACGAACACGACGACGAAGTCCGGGAACAGCTGGAAGCCCTTGTCGCGGAGGGGAAACGAGGCGCAGCGGTGGACCTCTTCCACCAGGTCATCGGCGTGCCGGAAGAGATCATGGCCCAGATGGACCCGATCAAGCCGATGCTCGAGAAGATCGCGCACACCTACCCGTACGACTGGACGATCGCGGGAACCACGAGCCCGGAGCACATCACGGCGGTCCCGACGCCCACGTTGGTGCTCGACAGCACGGCCACCGGCAAGGACATGCACGACGGCGTCGAGCAGGTCGCCAAGCTGATCCCCAATGCCGTGCACAAACGCCTTGAAGGCGAATGGCATGGTGTTCCCAACGAGGTGCTCGCGCCGGAGCTGGCCTCGTTCTACAAGGGCTGATCAGCTGGGAGAACCGGTGGGGCTGGACGCATTCGTGATGTGCCGCTGCTGGCAGGACGGGCTGGCCACCCCACCGCCGATCCCGGCCGAATGGCTGCGGGTCGAGAACAGCATGTTCGAGATCGTCGACGAGCACGACACCCTCGAGAACTCGATGGCCGTCGACCGGTGGCAGTACGACGCATGTCCCCACCCGAACATGGAAGCGGCCGAGGAACGCGTGGCGAACTGGAGCGCGTACCGGCTCTTCCAAACGGCGTTGAAGCACGTCGGCTGGCAGCATTTCCCAGCGCTGAAGGCAAACTTGCCCGAAGCCAACGGCGGGCAGATGCCCGCGGCGGCGGCAGCCGTCGTGCTGGACGAACTCGCCTATTTCAACGCTCAACCCCAGGTAGGCGAGGAGACCCGGCTGGTGAACGAGGACACCGCCGCCACCGTGATGGTCTACGTCCCGTCCTACGACGGAGTCGTCTGCCAGGGACCTGGTTACCGGTCAGGCGTGACTCCCAGCGGGTTCTTCCTGCAGGTGGACGGGCAGCCGAAGTTCCGGACAGCCCGATTCGAGCAGATCGTCGAGAACGGCCGAGCCACCCTGACCGATGGTGAGCGTTCGGTGGTGTGGCCCGACAAGCCGTTCACCGGTCAACGCTTTGCCGTCGCCTCCCGGACGCTGACGCCCGCGTACTTCGAGCCCATCGTCGAGTCACTGCGGATTCTGTGCGAAGTGTCCGTGGCGACCGGCAATCCCGTGGCGTGGACCTAGGATCAATTCACCTCAAAGCGGTAACCCATGCCTGGTTCGGTGAGCAGGTGCTTCGGCTGGGACGGCTGCGGCTCGAGTTTGCGCCGCAACTGCGCCAGGTAGACCCGCAGGTAGTGGGTTTCGGCCGCGTACGCAGGCCCCCAGACCTCCTGCAACAGCTGTTTCTGCGCGACCAACCGGCCCTTGTTGCGGACGAGGACCTCCAGCACGCCCCACTCGGTCGGGGTCAGGTGGACCTCGGTGCCTTCCTTGAGCACCTTCTTCGCCGCGAGGTCCACGATGAACGAGCCCGTGTCGACCACGGCCTCTTCCTCGCCTGGACCGGCCACTGTGGAGCGCCGGACGGCCGCCCGCAATCGCGCCAGGAGTTCGTCCATGCCGAAGGGCTTGGTCACGTAGTCGTCCGCGCCCGCGTCCAGTGCCTCGACCTTGTCGCCGGAGTCGGTGCGCGCGGACAGCACGATGATCGGCACGGTCGTCCAGCCGCGCAGGCCGGCGATCACTTCGGTGCCGTCGATGTCCGGCAGGCCAAGGTCAAGCACGACCACGTCCGGTTTGCCCTCGGCGGCCGCGCGCAGCGCCGCCGCGCCGTCGTGCGCGGTGATCACTTGGTACCCGCGGGCCGACAGGTTGATCCGCAGTGCGCGGACGATCTGTGGCTCGTCGTCGACCACCAGCACCTTCGTCATGACTTCGCCTCCGGAAGTGAGATCACGACGGTCAGCCCGCCGCCGGGGGTGTCCTCGGCTCTGATCGTGCCACCCATCGCCTCGGTGAAGCCCTTCGCCACGGACAACCCCAGCCCGACGCCGGTGCCGCGGTCGCCAAGTCGTTGGAACGGCTGGAAAACAGTCGGTGCCGAGCCCTTCGGCAGACCGGGCCCGTGATCCACCACCCAGAGCTCGACGTGATCGCCGTATGCGCTGGCGCGCAATGCGACCGACGGTTCGTCCACGCTCACCCGGCCGTCGCCGTCCACGTCGACGTTGCGGCGCGGCACCAAAGTCCCGTGCCGTACCGCGTTGTCCACGACGTTGGCGATCACTCGTTCCAGCAGGCCGACGTCGGCGCGGACCAACGGCAGCCGCTCGTCCACGTCGACCGCGACCGTGTTGCGTCCATCCAAACCGGACAGTGCACGAGCCACGACCTCGTAGTACCCGACGGCCTTCATCCGGGGTTCGACCGCTCCGGTGGCCAGCCTTGACGAGTCGAGCAGGTTGTCCACCAGTCCCGCGAGCCGGTCGGCGGACTCCTCGACGGTCTCCAGCAGCTCCGCGGTGTCCTGCTCGGACAGCGCCAGATCGGGCGCGCGCAGACTGCCCACCGCGGCTTTGATCGAGGTCAACGGCGTGCGCAAGTCGTGCCCCACGGCCGAAAGCAAAGCGGTCCGCAGCTCGGTGGTCTCCGCGCGGCGTTGCGCCTGATCTGCCTGCGCGGCCATCCGCTGCTGGCGCAGCGCAAGCAGAGCCTGGCCTGCCGCCGCTTCGAGGACTCGACGATCGTGCGCGGGCAATGCCTTGCCACGCAACGCCAAATGCACGTCGTTGGTGACGGGGATGTCCACATCGGCCTCATCGGGCTCGTCACACGGGCTTTCGCCGACGCACGCCACCCGGTTCCACTCGCCGTCGGTTTTCTCCAGCAGTGCCACCGAATTCAGGCCGAAGTTCTCCCTGACCTTGTCCAGCAACCTGTTCAGCGGCTGGTCATGCGTCAGCACAGTCCGCGAGTAGGACGCCAGCAAAGCGGCCTCGGTCCGTGCCCTGGCCGCCAATTCGGCCCGGCGCGCCGCACCGTCGACCACGACCGCGACCATGATCGCGACGACGACCATCGCGATGAGCGTGACGACGTTCTGCTGTGCGTCGACGGTCAGCGTGAAGAGCGGCTCAGTGAAGAAGAAGTTCAGCAAGGCGGCGCTCAGCAATGACGCGAACAGCGCGGGCCCCAGGCCACCGACCAGCGCGACGATGATCGTGGCCAGGAAGTAGTCGATGACGTTCGTCGACAGGATCAGGTCGTCCCGCAGCCAAACACCGATCGCCGTGGCCAACGCGGGCAGCACCACCGACAGCGACCACCCGACGATCCGGCGGCGACGTGAAATCGGGCTACGGGCCAGCTTCGCGCGCAGCCGGCCACCGGATTCCTCGTGGGTGACCATGTGCACGTCGATCGGCCCGGACCGCTGGACCACGGCCGCACCGATGCCCTCGTCGAACACCCTGGCCAGCCGGGACCGCCGGGAAGTGCCGACCACGAGCTGCGTCGCGTTGACGCCCCGCGCGAAGTCGAGCATCGCCGTGGGCACGTCGTCGCCGACGACCGTGTGGAAGGTCGCGCCGAGATCCTCGGTCAGCTTGCGGAGTTTGCCGAACGCGCCAGGGCTCACCCCGGCGAGGCCGTCGCCACGCAGGATGTGCAGGACCATCAGCTCGGCACCCGCTCTGGCCGCGATCCGGCTGCCGCGCCGGATCAGCGTCTCGCTCTCCTTGCCGCCGGTGATCGCCACGACCACGCGTTCCCTGGCCTCCCAGGTGTCGGTGATCGCCTTCTCCGCCCGGTACCGCCGCAGCGCCACATCCACTTGGTCCGCCACCCACAGCAAAGCCAGCTCGCGCAACGCGGTCAGGTTGCCGGGCCGGAAGTAGTTGGCCAGCGCGGCGTCGATCTTGTGCGCCGGGTAGACGTTGCCGTGCGCGAGCCTTCTGCGCAGCGCCTCCGGCGTGATGTCGACCAGTTCGATCTGCTCGGCCCGGCGTACCACGCCGTCGGGCACGGTCTCGTGCTGGCGGGCGCCGGTGATCCGCTCGACGACGTCGTTGAGGCTTTCCAGGTGCTGCACGTTCACCGTGGACAACACGTCGATCCCGGCTTCCAGCAGCTCCTCGACGTCCTGCCAGCGCTTGGCGTTGCGGCAGCCGGGGATGTTGGTGTGCGCGAGCTCGTCGACCACCGCGACCTCCGGCTTGCGGGCCAGCACGGCGTCGACGTCCAGCTCGTCGAACTGTTTCCCACGGTGCTCGATGTGCTTGCGCGGCATCACTTCGAGACCGTTGAGCAGGTCCGCGGTCTTGGCCCGGCCGTGCGTCTCGACCAGGCCGACGACCACGTCGGTGCCGCGCTCCCGGCGCCGGTGGGCCTCGCCGAGCATGGCGAAGGTCTTCCCGACACCGGGTGCGGCACCCAGGTAGATCCGCAGCTCTCCGCGACGACGCTTGTAGTCCACGTCGTCAGTGTGCGCTCTCGGGCCGTTCACCCGCGCTTCATGGCCGCGACGGCGAGGTTGAGCTTGAGCACATTCACCCCGGGATCACCGATGCCCTGCGTGGTGTTCTCGCTGATCAGGGCGTTCACCTCGGCCTCGGTCATGCCGTTCTGGACGGCCACCCGGGGCGCCTGCAGCCGGGCGTACGCCGGGCTGATCTGCGGGTCCAAGCCCGATCCGGACGCGGTCACGGCGTCCGCCGGCACCCGCGAGGGGTCCACGTTTTCGCGTTTGGCGATGGCGTCCTTGCGTTCCTGCACGACCTTGACGTAGTCCTCATTGGCCGCGCCCTTGTTCGACGCCAGTGAACTGCTCGGATCGGCCGGGCCCAGTGGGTCCTTGGCCAGCGCCGAGGGCCTGGTGTGGAACCACGGGTCGTGGTTCGGATCTTGCGCGACCGGGTCGATGCCGATCAGCTCAGAGCCGACGTTCTGGCCGTTCTGGCTGATGATCGAGCCCTCGGCGTTGGATTCCAGGCCAGGGATCCGGGAGACGGCCCAGACGCCGAGTGGATAGAGGATGCCGGTGATCACTGTCAGGACGATCAGGATCCGGAGCCCGGCCCATGCTTGCTTGACCATGTCTCACATTCCAGGGATGAGTCGGACCAGCAGGTCGATCAGCCAGATGCCGATGAACGGCGTGACGATCCCGCCGAGGCCGTACACCAGCAGGTTCCGCCGCAACAGCGACCGCGCGCTGGACGGCCGGTACCGCACGCCGCGCAGTGCGAGCGGGATCAGCGCCACGATGATCAACGCGTTGAAGATCACCGCGGACAGGATCGCGCTCGACGGCGAGTGCAGCTGCATGATGTTGAGCTTGTCCAGCTGCGGATAGATGCCCGCGAACATCGCGGGCAGGATCGCGAAGTACTTCGCCAGGTCGTTGGCGATCGAGAACGTGGTCAGCGCGCCACGGGTGATCAGCAGCTGTTTGCCGATCTCGACGATCTCGATCAGCTTGGTCGGGTTGGAGTCCAGGTCGACCATGTTGCCGGCCTCTTTGGCGGCCATCGTGCCGGTGTTCATCGCCACGCCCACGTCAGCCTGCGCCAAGGCGGGGGCGTCGTTGGTGCCGTCACCGGTCATCGCGACCAGCCGCCCGCCCTCTTGCTCCTTGCGGATGAGGGCCATCTTGTCTTCCGGCTTGGCTTCGGCCAGGAAGTCGTCCACGCCGGCTTCCTCGGCGATCGCCTTGGCGGTCAACGGGTTGTCGCCGGTGATCATGACGGTCTTGATGCCCATCGCCCGCAGCTCGTCGAACCGCTCACGCATGCCGGGCTTGACCACGTCCGACAGCCGGATCACGCCACGGATCACCGTGCCCTCCGCGACGACCAGCGGAGTTCCGCCCTGCGAGCTGATCCGATCGACGATCTCGTCCACATCGGGCGAGACGTCCTGGCCGGTCCAGGCCTTGACCGCGCTGGCAGCGCCCTTGCGGACCGCCGTGCCGTCCAGGTCGACGCCGGACATCCGGGTCTGGGCGGAGAACTCGACGAACTCGCCGCCACGCTCATGATCGGTCGGGACTGCGGGCAGGCCGTACTCCTTGGTGCACAGCTCGACGATGCTGCGGCCCTCGGGTGTGCCGTCCGCCAAGCTGGACAACCGGGCAGCGCGGGCCAAGTCTTCCACTGTGGACTGTCCGACCGGGATCAGCTCGGTCGCCCTGCGGTTGCCGAAGGTGATCGTGCCGGTCTTGTCCAGCAACAGCGTGCTCACGTCCCCGGCGGCCTCGACGGCACGTCCTGACGTCGCCAGGACATTGCGCTGCACGAGCCGGTCCATGCCAGCGATGCCGATCGCGGACAGCAACGCTCCGATCGTGGTCGGGATCAGGCACACCAGCAACGCGGTGAGAACGATGACGGACTGCAAGCTGCCTGCGAACCCGGCCATCGGCTGCAGCGCCACGACCGCGAGCAGGAAGATGATCGTCAAAGTCGACAGCAGGATCGTCAAGGCGATCTCGTTCGGCGTCTTCTGCCGCTGCGCACCCTCGACAAGAGCGATCATTCTGTCCACAAAGGACTCGCCTGGCTTCGTCGATATCCGCACCACGATCCGGTCCGACAGAACCGTGGTGCCACCCGTGACGGCGGAACGGTCACCACCCGATTCCCTGATCACCGGCGCGGACTCGCCCGTGATCGCCGATTCGTCCACGGTCGCTATGCCCTCGATGACGTCACCGTCACCGGGGATCACTTCTCCGGCCTCGACCACGACCAGATCGCCGATCCTCAGCTCAGCACCGGGAACGCGTTCCTCGATGCCGTCCTCGACCAGCCGGCGAGCGACCGTCTCTTTCTTGGTCCGCCTGAGGGTCTCGGCCTGTGCCTTGCCCCGGCCTTCGGCCACAGCCTCGGCCAGGTTGGCGAACAGGACCGTGAACCACAGCCACAGCGCGGTCCCGATGGTGAACACGTCCGGGTCACCGATCGCGAACACCGTGGACAGCAAGGAGCCGACCCACACGACGAACATGACCGGGTTACGTGCCTGGTGACGCGGGTCGAGCTTGCGCAACGCGTCCGGGAAGCTCTCGACGAGCTGTTTGGGGTTGAAGACCCCGGCACCCACCCGGCCCGCGTTCTGCACGTGGTGCCGGGTCTCCTCCTCCGGGGTGCGCGTGATGGTCCCCGTCTTGGTCACCGTCATGCCAATGCCTCTGCGATCGGGCCCAACGCCAGGGCCGGGATGAAGGTGAGCGCCGCGACGAGCACGACCGTGCCGACGAGCATGGTCGCGAACAGCGGGCTGGTGGTGGGCAAAGTGCCCGCGGTCTGCGGCACCTTGCGTTGCGCGGCAAGCGAACCGGCAAGGCACAGCACAGCGATGATCGGAATGAACCGGCCGAATGCCATGCACACGCCGAGAGTGGACTGGAACCAGTCGCTGGTCACCGTGATGCCCGCGAAGGCACTGCCGTTGTTGTTGCTCGCCGATGTGTACGCGTACAGCACTTCGGAAAATCCATGCGCCCCAGGGTTGTTCAACGCCCCCGCGGTACCCGGCAACAGCAGCGCCGCGCCCATGCCGAGCAGAACGCAGGTCGGCATCGCGAGGATCGCGATGGCAGCGCACGTGACCTCACGTTTGCCCAGCTTCTTGCCCAGGTACTCCGGTGTGCGGCCGACCATCAGGCCGGCGAGGAACATCGCGATGATCGCCACCACGAGGATGCTGTAGAGGCCCGTGCCGACGCCGCCGGGACTCAGCTCGCCGAACATCATGTTGAGCAACGTCCCGCCGCCGCCAAGGCCGCTGAAGCTGTCGTGCATCGAGTTGACCGCGCCGGTCGACGTCGCCGTGGTGGTGTTGGCGAACAGCGCGGAGCCGGCGATGCCGAACCGGACTTCCTTTCCTTCCATGCCACCGCCCGCGAGCAGTGCCAACGGACCGTTCGGGTGCGCTTCAGCCCACCAGATGACAGCCAGCATGCCGCCCCACAGCACACCCATCACGGACAGCAGGACCGTGCCTTGCCGCTTGTTGCCGACCATGACGCCGAACGTCCTGGTCAGACTGACCGGGATGACCAGGATGAGGAAGATCTCGATCAGATTGGTCCACGAGTTGGGGTTCTCGAACGGATGCGCGGAGTTCGTGTTGAAGATGCCGCCGCCGTTCGTGCCCAGTTCCTTGATGGCCTCCTGGGAAGCCGCAGGCGCCAAGGCGATCCGGCTCGTGCTGCCGTCCGGATTGGTGACGTCCACACCGGACTTCAAGCTCTGCACCACACCCAGTGCGATCAGCACGATCGCGAACACGAAGGCCATCGGCAGCAGGATCCGGACCGTGCCACGGGTCAGGTCAACCCAGAAGTTGCCGAGCCGGTCGGTCTTGGCACGGATGATCCCGCGCACCAACGCGATCGCCACCGCGAGACCCACGGCAGCGGAAAGGAAGTTCTGCACGGTCAGGCCGAGCATCTGAACCGCGTGGCCCATCGTGGTCTCGGGCACGTAAGACTGCCAGTTCGTGTTGGTGACAAAGCTGATCGCGGTGTTGAACGCGACACCGGGGTCGGCCGTGCGCCCGAAGTCGAACGGCAGCAAGTGTTGCAGCCGCTGGATCAGGTACAGCAGCACAACGGAAACGAACGAGAACGCCAGCACGCTGGACGCGTAGGTCTTCCAGTGCTGTTCGGACCCGGGATCGACGCGCCCGGCCTTGTACACGGCTTTCTCGAGCTTCAGGTGCCTCGCCGAGGTGAACACCCTGGCCATGTAGCCGCCCAACGGCTTGTACACCAAGGCCAAGGCCAGCAGAAGGAGGCCGACCTGCACCAGGCCGGCCCATGTGGCGGACATCAGAACTTCTCCGGTCGAATCAGCGCGACGAACAGGTAGACAAGGAGGGCGAGGGCCAGCACACCGGCGATGATGTTGGCGAGATCCCCAGTCCCGCTCACATCCGCTCCAGCCCACGCAAGGCCAGTGCCAGCACGGCGAAGATGCCGATCAGCAGCACCGCATAGGCCAAGTCGGCCATGTGCGCTCCCATCTCAAGCGACTGGGTCACCCCGATGGTGACCCGGCTGAGATGAGCGTGCATCCGCGCACCGCCCGGCCGGGGATCGCCTGATGGGCTCTTTATGCGCGTAACCACCGCGTTTACGCGATCCTGAGGTCACCGGTCACGCACAGTCCCGCAACTACCCCATTCGGGGGACACATCGGCCAGTGAGCCATCACACAAAGCAATCCCCGGTCAAGCGCTCTCAAGGCCGCAACAACGAAGGCCGCTGGGCCGAAAAACCGGACATGCTATCCAGCAGGTTGCGCGGCCACGGCCATCCGCGCGAACGCCGCGTGCGTCGCTGTGCCCGGCTCGGCACAGTAGAGGATGAGACGTTGGTCGGTGGCCTGCACATGCAGGATCTCGCAGGCGAACTCCAGCGTGCCGAACTCCGGGTGGTCGATCCGTTTGGTGATCACCCCGCGCACCTCGACATCGTGCGCTGCCCACATCTCGGCGAACGCGGGCGAGGTACCGAGCAATTCGGTGACCAAGGACGCGATGCCGGGTTCGCCGGGGTAGCGGGCATAGGCCGCGCGCAGGTCGGCGACTGTGGTCCGGGCGAACCGCAGCATCTGCTCGTCGGACCACACGTTCTCCGGCCCGGTTTGCGCGAAGATCCACCTGATCACGTTGCGCCCCTCGGCGGGCACCGTGTCCGGGTCGCCGATGAAGTAGGTCATCAGCCGGTTCCACGCGAGGATGTCGTACTTCGCGTCCACGACGTAGGCGGGGATCGTCGGCAACCCGTCCAGGAGGTGGCGGAAGCTCGGCGGCAGCGTCAACGTGGGGCTCGCCACGGCCGGAGGCCGCCGGTCAGCGATCCGGAACAGGTATTCGCGCTCGTCGATGGTCAGCATCAGCGCGCGGCCCAGCGCGTACAGCACCTGATTCGACGGCCGCGCGCCACGGCCTTGCTCAAGCCGGATGTAGTAGTCCACGGAGATCCCGGCGAGCTGTGCGACCTCTTGGCGACGAAGACCGGGCGTGCGCCGGACGCCGGTCTCGGGCAGCCCGGCATCACCCGGTTGCAGCCGTGCCCTGCGGCTGCGCAGAAAGGCAGCGAGCTCCTCGCGAGACATGCGGCAAGTATGGCGCTGCCCGGACGGCAACCGGGTGGTACAGCCTGTACCAGCCTCGACAGGTCTCTTCACCTTCCGCTCCGCCGCTTCCAAGGTGGCTGGGTAAACCGGACGGAAAGGACATGGTGATGAGATCGAAGACCAGGCGCACCGCGGCCGCCTTCGCGGTGTTCGCCGGGCTGGCCACCGCCGTGACTGGCGAAGCCACCGCAGAGCATGGCGGAATCCCTTTCAACGCAACAGCTTTACTCGCTCTGTCTGATGTGGATACCCGGGCTCAGGCGTACGTCGACGACAACATCGGGCCGGCGATCCGCGCGACCGACACGCTCACTGCGATCTGGCGCGGCGGACGCACGGACGTCGCGGTGTCCAACTCGGTTTGGGGACCACCGACCACCTTCGCGGTCACGCCGGACGCAAGCCACGCGGTCGTGCTGGAAGTGAAGCGGCAGCGCGAACCAGGCGACCAGAGCTTCGAAGACGACCTGGAATTCAGCACCACGATCGCGGTCGTCGACCTGCGCGGCGGGAAACCCCGGGTGGTGCAGCGAACCGACACAGGCGGGTTCGCCGCGCACAGCTTGGCGATCAGCCCCCGAGGTGACTACGTCGTGGTGGCCAACTGGGCAGCACCCGGCGAAGACACCGGAATTCCCGAAGGACAAGGCCGGCAGCTCAGCCTGATCCCGTTGCGCGACGGGCGGCTCGGCGCCCCGCAATTGTTCGGGCTCAACGACATTCCGGGCCCGTTCGTCTACCCGAACACGGTCGCGTGGCATCCGTCGGGGGAATTCCTCGCGGTCACCATCGGGCCACGCAACCTCGTCGCGTTCTACCGATTGACTGGCGGCAAGCTGCAGCCGTGGGGACAGCCGGTCGCTGCGGGCCAGTTCCCGTTCCCCGGCAGGTGGACACCGGATGGACGATTGTTCGTGACCGCGTCGATGGAGTGGGACGAGCCGGCCGTCTCCGACCGCAACAGCCCGCCCGGTTCGCTGTACAGCGTGCGGTTTGACACTGACGCGACCAAGGAGGTGCGGCACGAGGTCATACGAGGCGCGAGGACCGGGATCAACCCGGAGGGCCTGGCCATCAGCCCGGACGGCAAGCACGTGGTGACCGTGAACATGCGCTACAGCCACCTGCCGGAAGGGTTCGACGCGCTGCGCCCGCCGACGACCAGCTCGATCACGCTGGCCGAACTGGACCGGGACACCGGCGCGACCAAGGTGGCCGGCGAGTACCCGTTCGACGGGATCCTGCCGGAAGGCGTGGTCTTCGACCGCACCGGCGAGCACCTCGCGGTCGCGGTGTTCGACTTCAACGGGGCCAAGGCCGGCCGCGGCGCGGTGCAGTTCTGGCGGCTGCACCGCGGTCAGCACCCGCGGCTGGAGCAACTTCCCACCGAGATCACAACACCTCGCGGCACCCACTCATTGGCCGTGATCCCGTGATACCGGGCGGGCCTCGCACCCGGCGAGGCCCGCCACAATCGGCTTCATGACCGGACCACGGACGCTCCTGCTCATCCACAGTCCCCTGATCGGGCCCACAACGTGGCAACCGACCGCAGAAGTACTGCGCCGCAAGGGGTACCGAGTCCACGTTCCGACAATGACGGTCACCGGGCCGCCATACCGCGAAAAACTCATCAGTGCCGCGACCTGCGACGAACCCGTGATCGCCGTGGGCCACAGCGGGGCCGGAGCCCTGCTTCCCGCGATCGCCGACACCGCGATCTTCGTCGACGCTCTCCTGCCGCACCCGGGTCAAAGCTGGTTCGACATCGCGCCACCACCAGCCCAGGCGCAACTGCGCGGTCTCGCCACAGAAGGCGAACTCCCACCGTGGCACGAATGGTTCGCCCCCGAAGACCTCCCGCTCCCGGACGGACCACTTCGGACACAGTTCCTCGCCGAGATCCCCCGGCTCCCGCTGGCTTACTTCGCGGAGCCCGCGCCAGTCACGCCAGCCATCCGGCAAGCCGCGTACATCCGGTTGAGTGAGCCGTACGACACAGCGGCCGACCACGCCGAGCGCCTTGGCTGGTTCGTACACCGGGAAAACGCTCACCACCTGGCGATACTCACCGATCCGGAGCAGATGGCAGACCTGATCATGATCGGTCTAGCCGAGATCACCCTTGCGTAACTTAGTTGCATTAGCTCACTATTGAGTTGTACGGACAGTACTCAGGAGGTGACATATGTGTGGAATTACCGGTTGGGTCTCCTATCGGCGGAATCTCACCCACGAGCAGGCAACCATCGACGCGATGACGCAGACCATGGCCTGTCGCGGTCCGGACGCGGCAGGTACGTGGTCCGAGCCGCACGTCGCCCTGGGTCACCGCCGCCTTGCCGTCATTGATCTCCCCGGAGGCGCGCAGCCGATGCGCGTCTCCACTCCCGACGGCGACGTGGTGATGGTCTACAGCGGAGAGGCGTACAACTTCACCGAACTCCGCGACGAGCTCAGCGATCAGGAGTTCTTCTCAGACAGCGACACCGAGGTCGTCCTGCGGGGGTACCTGAGGTGGGGACCCGCCGTCGCTGACCGGCTGAACGGCATGTACGCGTTCGCCATCTGGGACGGACGCACCCAGGAACTCGTGATGATCCGCGACCGGATGGGGATCAAGCCGTTCTACTTCTACCCCACCGCCGACGGCGTGCTGTTCGGCTCCGAGCCCAAGGCGATCTTCGCCAACCCGCTGCCCAAGCGCGTTGTCGACGTCAACGGGCTGCGTGAGCTGTTCGGCCTGGTCAAGACGCCACGCAACGCGATCTGGCGGGGCATGCAGGAAGTCGAGCCGGGCACGATCGTGACCGTGTCGGAGAACGGCATCAAGACGCGCACCTACTGGCGGCTGGAAGCCAAGCCGCACAAGGACTCCGTCGAGGACACCGTGCTGAACGTGCGGGATCTGCTCGACGACATCGTGCGCAGGCAGCTGATCGCCGACGTGCCCCGCTGCGTCCTGCTGTCCGGTGGACTCGACTCCAGTGCGATCACTGCGATCGCGGCCGACCAGCTCAACGAACCGGTGCGGTCCTTCGCAGTCGATTTCGTCGGCCAGGAGGAGAACTTCCAGCCGGACGAGCTGCGCGGCACGCCCGACTCACCTTATGTGCACGACGTGGCCGACTACGTGAAGACCGACCACACCGACATCGTGCTGGACCACAATGCGCTGTCCGACCCCGAACTGCGGCGTAAGGTGATCACGGCGCGCGACATGCCGTTGGGCTTCGGTGACACGGACGCGTCGCTGTACCTGCTCTTCAAAGCGATCCGTGGACAATCGACCGTCGCACTGTCCGGTGAGTCGGCCGACGAGGTCTTCGGTGGGTACAAGCAGTTCCACGACCCCGTCATCCAGCAGGCCGACTTCTTCCCGTGGCTGCTGCTCGCCCGCGACATGCGCCGCGAGTCTTCACTCACCCCTGAGCTGGAAAAAGCGCTGGACCTGCGGACCTACCTGAACGACAACTACCGTTCGGCCGTGGCCGAAGTGGACAGAGTCGACGGCGAGGACGAGTTCACCCACCGGATGCGGGTGATGTCCTACCTGCACCTCACCAGGTTCGTCCGGACCCTGTTGGACCGCAAGGACCGGATGTCCATGGCTGTCGGCCTCGAAGTGCGCGTGCCGTTCTGCGACCACAGGTTGGTGGAGTACGTCTACAACACGCCGTGGTCGATGAAGACCTACGACGGCAGGGAGAAGAGCCTGCTGCGCGGCGCGGTCAAGGACGCGCTGCCGCAGTCCGTCGTCCAACGGGTGAAGAGCCCGTATCCGTCCACACAGGACCCGTTGTATGCCGCGGACATCGAACGCCAGGCCAACGAGTTGCCCGCGGACCACCCAGTGTTCTCGTTGATAGACCGCAAGGTTCTGTCCGGCGCGCACCGCTACACGGTGGAGCGGATCCTCTCCTTCGCGACATGGCTGGACATCTATCAACCCGAAGTGGTGTTCTAACGTGCGTGAACAACGTCGCGACGACCGAGCAGCAGGCCTTCGAAATGGTGGTCGCGCTGCATCGGTTGGTCAGGTCGCTGCGGCACGCGGTACGTGAGGACTCACTGCAGCCCACGCAGACACTCGTGCTGACGCAACTGGTCAGCACGGGACCGATGCGCGTCGGCGAACTCGCCGCCGGGGTGCCGTGCTCGCAGCCGACCGCGACGGTCGCCGTCGCCAGCCTCGAAGCGGCCGGTTACGTCCGCCGGCAACCCGACCCGGCGGACGGCCGCGCCATCCGTGTCGTGATCACCGAAGCAGGCCGCGACCTGCTGTTGTCCCTCGCTCATGGCGAGGCCCGTGAACTCGCCGACCGGCTCAACCGGCTGCATCTGGCAGACCCAGAGCTGTTGCAACAGACCGTAACGCTCCTGGACAAGCTCTCCGGTCGTTGAGCCGTCGTCGAGAGCATCTTGAGCGGCGACGCCGAAGCTCCGTACGCCCACGACGCCGGACAGCGGGAGTACGGACATGGAACGTGATGATGCGGGCTCTTTAGTCCCGCGCAGGTCGGTGCTGCTCGGCGCCGGTGTGGCCACCGGTGCGCTGCTCTTGGCCGGGTCCGAGGTGTCGCCCTCCGTTGCCGCGGCCAGCGGCGGGACCAAGCGGATCACGCTCTACGCCGAGCGTCTTCCCGGAGATCTCATCGGGTACGGGCTCGCACCGGGCAAAGCCAGCGTCCCCGGCCCGACCATCGAGCTGACCGAAGGCCAGAAGGCAGAGGTCACGCTGGTGAACACAACCGACCAGACCATCTCGCTGTACGCCCACGGCGTGGACTTCGACATGGCCAGCGACGGCACCCCGCTCAACAACGGGACCGTCGCACCAGGACAGCAGCGCACGTACACCTGGCGCACGCACGCCCCCTACCGACGCAGAGACGGCAGCTGGGACGGCGGCAGCGCAGGCTACTGGCACTACCACGACCACGCGATGGGCACCCAGTTCGGCACGGACGGCATCGCGAAAGGTCTGTACGGTGCGTTGGTCGTACGCCGACGCGGCGATCTGCGGCCGGACAAGCAGTTCGTGGTCGTGATGAACAACGGCTCGCTGAACAACACGTACTGGCCGAACAGCCCGACCTATGAAGCCCGTCTCGGCGAACGAGTCGAGTGGATCGCCATCGGGCACGGCTTCCAGGTCCATACCTTCCACCTGCACGGACATCGCTGGAGCGACACCCGTACCGGTTACGCGACCAACCCGTCCACGCCGGTCATCGACACCAAGACGTTGCTGCCGGGCGTCTCGTACGGCTTCCAAGTACGGGCGGGCGAGCATGTCGGGCCAGGCGCCTGGATGTACCACTGCCACGTCCAACTGCACGCGGACGCGGGAATGGTCGGGCTGTTCCTGGTCAAGAACGCGGACGGCAGCATGCCGCCAGGGATGGAGAAACACGTCGAGCACATGAAGACCATGTCCGTGACACCGATGCCGGGCATGCCGTCCTCAATGGGCCACGGGCACTGAGATGACACATCGGAGCATGCGGCTCTACGCGGAAGCCTTGCCTGGCGACAAGTTCGGCTACGGCCTGATCCCCGGCAAGGCCACGATCCCCGGCCCAACCATCGAAATGGTCGAAGGCGAAACGCTGTCGATCGAGCTCGTCAACAACGCCGGCCGGCCGCTGTCATTGCACACCCACGGCGTGGACTACGACATAGCAAGCGACGGAACACCAATGAACGGCGGCGTGGTACAGCCCGGCGAACGCCGGATCTACGTCTGGAAGAGCCACCGCCCGTTCCGCCGCGCAGACGGCACCTTGGACGGCGGAAGCGCGGGCTACTGGCCGTATCACGACCATGCCCTAGGCGGCGAGCACGGCTCGGAGGGGATGGCGAAGGGCTTGTACGGCGCGCTGGTCGTACGCAGGCGCGACGACCTGTTGCCGGACAAGCAGTTCGTGGTCGTGATGAACAACGAATCGATCAACAATCTCGTCGCGCCGAACACACCTACTTTCCGCGCCCGCCAGGGTGAGCGCGTCGAGTGGATCGTCATAGGCATGGACAGCTATCCGCACGCGTTCCACTTGCACGGCCACCGCTGGAGCGACACGCGGACCGGCTACGCGTCCGGACCGGATGACAGCGCGCCCTTGATCGACACCAAGGACATGGTGGCCGCGGTCTCGTTCGGCTTCCAGCTCATCGCCGGCGAGCACTCCGGTCCGGGGAAGTTCTTCTACCGGGACGCCCGCAGTTGGGGCGCCGACGTAGGCATCAACGGCGTGTACATCGTGGAGTAGTCAGGCGGCCGGGCGTGGCTGGCAGCGCGGGCACGAGAACGACGACCGGTTCATGAACGACTCACGCCTGATCGGCCTGCCGCATCGGGTGCACGGCTTGCCTTCCTGGCCGTAGACGTTCAACGACCGGTCGAAGTACCCGGACTGGCCGTTGATGTTGACGTACAACGCGTCGAACGACGTCCCGCCGACGGCCAGGGCCTCGTTCATCACTTCGGCGGCCGCGTCCAGCAGTGCTCCGGCCTTGGGCGCGGTGAGCCGGTCGGTGGGTTTTGCCCAGTGCAGCTTGACCCGCCACAGGGCTTCGTCGGCGTAGATGTTGCCGATGCCGGAGACCAGCGTCTGGTCGAGCAGGGCTCGTTTGACGTCAGTGTGCTTGCGGCGCAGGGCTTTCACGACCGCGGACTGGTCGAACTGCGGATCCATCGGGTCACGGGCGATGTGCGCGACCGGGGACGGCAGCCGGTCACCGTCCACCTCGACCACATCGGACAGTGCCAGGCCGCCGAACGTGCGCTGGTCGACGAAACGCAGCTCGGGGCCGTCGTCGTCGAAGCGCAGCCGGACCCGTAAGTGCTTCTCGTCAGGGGCTCCGACCGGCCGGACGAGCATCTGACCGCTCATGCCCAGGTGCGCGATCATCGCGTCGCCACCGGACAGCTCGACCCACAAGTACTTGCCGCGCCGCCGGGCCGCGTCAATACGCTGCCCGGCCAGCCGCGCCTCGAAATCGCGTGCGCCAGGCAGGTGCCTGCGCACGGCTCGCGGGTGCATCACCTCAGCCTGGGTGATCACCCTGCCTGCGGCGTGGTCCGCGAGACCGCGGCGGACGACTTCTACTTCGGGGAGCTCAGGCACCAGAGCCGTTCTCGGGCGGCAAGTGAACCTCCGAGAGCTCGCGGTACGCCGCCTCGGCCGCCTTCTGCTCCGCTTCCTTCTTCGTCCGGCCGTCACCGCTGCCGTAGCTCTGCCCGGCGACGACCACCGTCGCCTTGAACTCCTTGCGGTGGTCCGGCCCTTCCTCCTCGACCCGGTACTCCGGTACGCCGAGACCAGCCGACGCACACAGCTCCTGCAGGCTGGTCTTCCAGTCGAGGCCCGCGCCGCGGCGGGGTGCCTCGTCGAGCAGCTGGTCGAACAGCTTGTGCACGACCTTGCGTGCGACGTCGATACCTTCCTGCAGGTAGACCGCGCCGATCACGGCTTCAAGCGTGTCGGCGAGGATGCTGGCCTTGTCCCGGCCGCCGGTGAGTTCCTCACCGCGGCCGAGCAACAGGTGCGCACCAAGTCCTCCCGCACCGAGACCACGAGCGACCCGCGCGAGCGCGTGCATGTTCACCACGCTCGCCCGCAACCGGGCCAGCTGGCCCTCAGGCAACTCGCTGTGCGTGCGGTACAGGTGATCGGTGATCACCATTCCCAGCACGGAGTCGCCGAGGAACTCCAGCCGCTCGTTCGGTGGCAGGCCGCCGTTCTCGTACGCGTACGAGCGATGGGTCAGGGCGAGCTGCAACAAATCGGAGTCCAACTGGACGCCAAGCGCGTCCATCAGCGAACTGGGATCTCCTGTGCCGTTCCGGCCGCCCCTACCTCCCATTGCCCTCTGTGCCTCCGCCTTTTCGATCAAGCAGGCTGCGTGACCTGACGGCCGTTGTACTGGCCGCAGTTCGGGCAGGCGACATGCTGGGGCTTGGGCTGACGGCAGGCACGGTTGCTGCACGGCTCAAGTGGAATCGCGGTGGTCTTCCACTGGGCGCGGCGCGAGCGCGTGTTCGAGCGCGACATCTTCCGCTTGGGAACGGCCACGGCTACTTCTCCTCAGGTCGGTCACTGGAATCCCCGAGCCGCTCTTGCAGTGCGGCCCAGCGGGGATCAATTTTCTCATGCCCGTGGTCGGGGCCGAGATCGGCCCACTTCCCCCCGCAGCCGGGGCACAGCCCAGCGCAGTCGGGCGTACACAAGGGGACCTGCGGCAGCGCGAGCACAACGGCGTCGCGCACCACCGGCTCCAGGTCGATCCGGTCGTCGACGAGGCGCGGGACCTCGTCCTCGTCCGTGGTTTCCTCCGTGGCGCTGTGCGGGTACGCGAACAGCTCCGTCAGATCTATTTCGACCCGGCTGGACAGCGGGTCGAGACACCGTGCGCACGAGCCCTCCACGGGCGCCGACGCGGTGCCGGAGACCAGCACGCCCTCGACCACCGATTCGAGCAGCACGTCCACGTCGACAACGGCGCCGCGCGGGGCGGCGATGACGTCTTCGATGCCGAGCGGTGACTCGAGAGTCACTTCCCGGTGCACGGCACGACTGCTTCCCGGGCGGCGGCCTAGCTCACGGGTGTCGAGCACCCACGGGCTGGCGGCGGCGTTCCGGGTGGTGGCCTGCCGGTTTTCGGACATGTCAGAACTCGAGAAGGTAGTTGGTCGGGAAAGGTCAACCCGACAAGCGTACGTGACTGGGCGGCTGGGTGCGAAATCGGGGCATTGTCAACTGTCGTAGTCAAAGGGTGCGGCGCCGTTGTTCTGCGGCAGCACCGGCTGGACGTGCGGATTCGGTGTGTGGATACCGGTGGCCTGGGTGGCGCGCAGGTGCGTGCGGCCCTTGCCGACGCTGCGCAGCGTGTGCGCGAGCAGATCCTCGAACTCGGCCAGCTTTCCGTCCACATAGGCGTCACACTCGGCGCGCTGCCGGTCCGCTTCGGCCGCGGTGGCCTCGAGAATCCGGTTGGACTCGACGTGCGCGGCCTGCACGACCTCGGTCTGCGAGACCAGACGGGCCTGCTCGTGCCTGCCGTCCTCGACAGCGTGCTCATAGGACTCGCGGCCGGCCTGCAGCATCCGCTCCGCTTCGGCGTGTGCGCGGCCGACGAGCTCCTCGTACTGGGCGTGGCCCTTCTCGATCTCCTGGTCGGCCTGCTGCTCGGCCTCGCTGATCATGCGGTCGGCCATGGCTCTTGCCTCGGCCAGGATCCGCTCGGCCTCGGCCTGCGCCGCGGCCAGCGTGTTCTCCGACTCCGACGTGGCCTTGCTGACCTTGGTCGCGGCCTCGTGCTCGGCCTTGCCGACGATCTCGTCGCGCTTGTCGAGCACGTCCTGCGCGTCGTCGAGTTCGCCGGGGATGGCATCGCGGATCTCATCGAGCAGTTCGAGGGAGTCGCCTCGCGGCACGATGCAGTTGGAGGTCATCGGGACGCCCCTGGCCTCCTCGATGATCGTGACGAGCTCGTCGAGAGCCTCGAACACCCGGTACACCCTGTTGTCTCCCTCGCCAGACGCACTTTTCTCCCACCCCAGTCTGCCGGTTTCCCGACAGACAGGGGTGGACCTCGCGGGGTGTGTCAGGCGCGAATGTTGACGAGCCGGAAACTGCGGTAGTGGTCGGACGTGTAGAAGTACTCGCCACCGTTGCCGGTGACGATCCGCCGCGCGCCACGGGTGGAGCTGCCCGGGGTCTTGACGGTGTACTCGTGGTAGTAGCCGGTCGAGCAGAGCGGCAGGAGTCGCTCGCGGTTCTGGAAAACGGTGCCGTCCTGCGGATACGGGAACGGCCCGCCGCGCTGGATGAGCCGGACGGTGTCAGTGGCTTGGCTGGGCAGGGCGGAGAGGTTGACCCGGGTGAACCCGGAGGTGTCGCCGCACGCGGCCTGGATGGCCGCCTGACCGGCGCTCGCGGGCGCGGCGACGCCGACGAGGCCGATCACGAGCGCGACCAGGACCTTCACTACACGTAATGTGATGTTGGTCATTAACCGAAACTAACCCGGTCGTGTGACACCCGGATGAATCATGAACGGCGTGCCTATGGAGATCAGGCGAGC
Source organism: Kibdelosporangium aridum (assembly GCF_900176515.1). Classification (GTDB taxonomy): domain Bacteria; phylum Actinomycetota; class Actinomycetes; order Mycobacteriales; family Pseudonocardiaceae; genus Kibdelosporangium; species Kibdelosporangium aridum. The sequence goes on along the minus strand of NZ_FWXV01000006.1, from coordinate 523,096 downwards.
TGAGGCCGCTGACGTGCCCACGATCGTGGCGATGATCGCGAACGACCAGCTCGGGGCGTCAAGGGAAAGCCCAGGCGATCCGCGGTACCTGGCGGCGTTCGAGGAGATCTCGGCCGACCCGAACCAGTTCCTGGCGGTACTCGAAGTGGACGGTGTCGTCGCCGGGACTCTGCAGCTGACGTTCACGCCAGGGCTGTCACGGCTGGGGATGAAGCGGGCGACCATCGAGGCCGTCCGGATCCACCCGGATCACCGCGGTTCGGGGCTCGGGCAGCGGTTCATCGAGTGGGCCGTCGACGAGGCCCGGTCCCGGGGATGTGGCCTGGTGCAGCTGACCACCGATGCCAGCCGGGCCGACGCGCACCGGTTCTACGAGCGGCTCGGTTTCCAGGCCAGCCACATCGGCATGAAGCTCAGGCTGTGAGACCCCAGAACGGCCCGCGCAGGCCCACTTCCGCGAAATAGGCCGCGGCCGAGACCGGATCACGCCGCTTGTACCCGGATTCCAGACGGCCGGCGTACCAACCGCGAGCAAGTCGCCACAGCGTCGCAAGGTCCATGACGTAACCCGGTTCCTTGTGCACAGCCTCGACACATCTGGTCGAGCAGAACAGGCGCTGATTCGCGCACGTGTGCACGACGTCGTCCCAGATGCGGTCGACTGGGGTGAGGAAGTGCGCGACCTGATCGCCCGCCGGCGGCGCTGTCCTGCCGACGACCCACGCGTGCGGGGTGTCGCACGCCGGGCAGCGAGTGGCGACCAGGACGCCCGGCTCTTCGTGCAGCAAGTGCGGGATGGCGAAGGAATCCCAGGCGCATCCGCCCCACCACAGCGTGCTCGCGCCCATCACCGAGAACCCGAGCGGGATCGACGCGAAGGGATGGGCCATCACGATCCGGCCGTCTCGCGAAACCAGATCCCGGCTCGCGTGCAGGGCACCGAGCGCCCCACGGACATCCGCGGCGGCAAAGCCCGTCGTGGCAGCCAAATCCTGCACCGTGGGCGCAGTGCCAGTGCGGGCGAAGTGGGCGTAGACCGCCACCCGGACCTGCTCGTTCACATCTAGAGCATGAGCCTGACGTCTTGAACGCTCGTGCGCCCGGCGGGCGGGCGCCACGGTTCGCCGCAGAACTCGAGGTTGACCGCGTTCACCATGGCCAGAAGCGTGCGGCCCCAGACAAACCGATGGTCCGGCAGTTCGGTCGCGTACATCCCAGCGGGCGTGAACACCCGGCGTCGCAACTGGTCCGTCAGATCGTCGCCGGTGACCCGTTCGACGATCTCACCCGGCGAACGTACTGACGCGACGCTGAGACCAGTTCTCAGCCGCGTTCGGCCAGGCGCTTGATCAGGCGGTCGTTGATCTGGGCGGGCAGCAGGTGCGAGACGTCGCCGCCGTACTTCGCGACTTCCTTGACCAGTGAGCTGGACAGGAAGCTGTACGCCGGGCTGGTCGGCATGAACAGCGTGTCGATTCCGGACAGCTGCTGGTTCATCTGGGCCATCTGCAGCTCGTAGTCGAAGTCGCTGACCGCGCGCAGGCCCTTCACGATCGCCTTGATGCCGTGCTTCTCGCAGTACTGGACCAGCAGTCCGTGCCAGGAGTCCACCCGCACGTTCGGCAGGTGGCTGGTCACGTCCCTGAGCATCTCGGTGCGTTCCTCGACCGTGAACAGGGTCTGCTTCGCCTTGTTGATCATCACGGCGATCACGACCTCGTCGAAGACCTCGGCCGCCCGTTCGATGATGTCGAGGTGCCCGTTGGTGACCGGGTCATAGGAGCCTGGGTAGACCGCCCTCCGCATAGGCCGAAAGGTAGCAGCCGATCGGGCTCGGCCACTGCTCCCGTGGCGCCGGTCACTCCTCCGGGTGTTCGGCCCAGTGCAGCACTGTGTCGCCGTACTTCTTCACCCGCAACGACTCCAGCGGCGCGGACCACGATGGTGCGGTGGCGCGTACGGACTGTTCGAGTACGACCAAGGCGCCCGGTGAGGTCCACCTGGACAGCACCGACACCTCGGCGGAAACGTCCATGTCGTAAGGCGGATCGGCGAGTATGAGGTCGAAAGCCGACGGTTCGCCGGACAGGAACGTCAGCACCTTCGCCTGGACGACCGAAGTACCAGGCAGGCCGACCGAAGTGATGTTCGCCTTGAGCACACCCACGGCGTTGCGGTCGGATTCGACGAAGGTGACCGAGGAAGCGCCGCGCGACAACGCTTCAAGCCCCAGCGCGCCGGATCCCGCGTACAGATCCAGGACGCGGGCGGTCGAAAGATCCATCAACGACTCGACGGCGCTGAACAACGCCTCGCGCACGCGGTCGGACGTGGGACGGGTGCCCCGGGGTGGTACGGCCAACCGGCGGCCGCCGGCCGTACCTGCCACTATCCGAGTCACCGGGTGATGATCTCACCGGCCGTTGTAGCCGCCTCCGTTGACGTGCAGCACCTGCCCGGTGACGTGGGCCGCGCCAGGTGAGGCGAGGTAGGACACGGCCTTGGCGACGTCCTCGGGCAGCCCGGGACGGCCGGACGGGATCTCCTTGATCAGGAAGTCCCTGCGTTCGTCGGTCAGCGTGTTGTTGAAGAACTCGGTCTCGACGGTCATGCCCGGCGCCACCACGTTGGCGGTCGCCCGGCCGGCGAGCTTCTTGGCCAGCTCGACGTTCCACGGCACGATCGCGGCCTTGGCGGGCCCGTACGAGCCGCTGCCGCGCACGCCCGCGATCGAGCTGATGCTGATGACCCGGCCGTTCTCGGCCAGCCTCGGCAGCACGGCCTCGGTGACCAGGACCGTGGAGATGACGTTGGACTCGTAGTCAGCGAGCCAGAGCTTCTTCAACGCGGCGAGATCGCCCGCTGGGGCCGCGAGCCCTTGGCGGGCCATGTTGGCGCCCGCGTTGTTGACAAGGATGTCGATGGTCTGGGGCAGTTGGTCGAGTGCCGCTTGGACCGCTTGGGGGTCAGTTGCGTCGAACACCACATGCTTGGCGCCGATCTCGGCGGCCGTCGCGGCGAGCACATCGGGTCTGCGCCCGGTGATCACCACCGCCACGCCGTCGCTGACCAGCTGTGATGCGATGGCACGGCCGATTCCGGTCCCGCCACCTGTGACGAGTGCAGTCAGAGTCATAGGGGCATAATCTTGGGCCGGCGGGACAGTTGGTCAAGCTTTCACATACGTGGATAGTGATCTGGACCAACATCCACTGGACAACTGGTTTGTCAACCGCTGAGAGAGCGTAATGTGGCTCTTCCGTCCCAAAGAAAGAACCGGGGGTCGTGGGTGTCGCAGGCCGCAGTCCGACAGGCTGAGATCGCCATCGAGCAGAAGCACGTAGACGTTGTCTACGCACGCCTTGCCGATATGCGGGTCGAAGCTGAAGAGATGCGTGATCGCGGTGACCGGCTCGCACACGGTGCGGGCACCGAAGCCGTGTTCGAGCAGGCGTCCATGCTCTACGAGCGCGACGTGATGGTCCGGCACGCCAACCGGATCCTCCAAGCGCTCGACTCGGAGCACGAGGGCCTGGTGTTCGGTCGTCTGGACGACAACACCGGCGAGACGCTGTACGTCGGCAGACTGGGCATCCGGGACGCGGAGTTCGAGAACCTCGTGACCGACTGGCGCGCGCCCGCGGCCGCGGCGTTCTACCAGGCCACGGCCGAGCAGCCGATGGGCGTGGTGCGCCGCAGGGTGATCCGCTCGACCGGCCAGCAGGTCATCGAGATCGACGACGACCTGCTGATGCCCGACGCGCAGCCGGACACCATGCAGGTGGTCGGCGAAGGCGCGCTGATGGCGTCGCTCAACCGCGCGCGCAGCGACCAGATGCGCGACATCGTGGCGACGATCCAGAAGGAGCAGGACGAGGCCATCCGTGCGCCATGGCGGGGCGTCACGGAGATCACCGGCGGCCCCGGCACGGGCAAGACGGCGGTGGCGCTGCACCGCGTGGCGTACCTGCTTTACCGCGACCGTAAGCGCATGGGCAGTGCTGGCGTTCTCGTGCTCGGACCGTCGACCGCATTCACGTCGTACATCTCGCGCGTGCTGCCTTCGATGGGTGAGGACAGCGTCGAACTGCGCTCGCTGGGCAACCTGCTGGACGGTATCGAGGCGACCCGTATCGACCCCGCACCGATCGCGGCGATCAAGGGTTCGCTGCGAATGCGGCGTGTGCTGAAGAAAGCCCTGCGCGACACCCCGCCGGACGCGCCGACGGAAATGCGCATCACGTACCGCGGCGAGGTTCTCAAGCTCGACGAGCAGGAGCTGGCGAAGGTCCGCCGTCAGGTGCACTCGCTGGGCCGGCTGCCCAACCGCTCCCGTGTGGACGCCGCCGAAGCACTGCTGGAAGCGTTGTGGCACAAGGCAGAGAGCTACGACGGCTACGACGTCAGCAAGAAGGACCTGCTGATCGACCTCGGCGAGCGGATCGACTTCCACAGGTTCGTCGTGGTCTTCTGGCCGATCCTCACCCCAATCGACGTGCTCCGCTCGCTCGGTGACCGTGCCCGGTTGGCCCGTGCAGCCGGGTCAACGTTGTCAGCACGCGAAGTCGACCAACTGGCGGCCTCGTGGCGGCACGACGATTGGTCCGTCGCCGACATCGCGTTGCTCGACGAGTTGCGCACGTTGATCGGCCCGCCGCCCAAGCGCCGTCATCGCCGTGTCGTGGTCGAGGAACAGCCGGACCCGAGCGGCCGTCGCCGTCCCGAGAACTACGAGGACTACTCGCACATCGTCGTCGACGAGTCGCAGGACCTCTCGCCCATGCAATGGCGGATGATCGCGCGGCGCGGCCAATACGCCAGCTGGACCCTGGTTGGCGACCCCGTGCAGAGCACGTGGCCGGACGTGGCAGAGGCACAGCAGGCGCGGGACACCGCGCTGGGCAAACGAACCACGCGCCGCCGCTTCACCCTGCGCACGAACTACCGGAACTCGGCGGAGATCTTCAACCTCGCCGCCCGCGTGGTCCGTGACGTCGCCTCGGACGACGAACTGCCACGCGCGGTCCGCGACACCGGCATCGAACCGTTGGTCGAGGCCGTCGTGCCCGGCTCGTTGACCGGCGCAGTCCGTGACGCGGCACGGGAACTGCTGGATCAGGTCGACGGAACGGTCGGCGTGATCGCGTCGATGACCAGCATCGACAAGGTGCGGTCGTGGATGTCCGAAGTGGACGACGACCGGCTGAAGATCGTGGACGCGATCGAGGCGAAGGGCCTTGAGTACGACGCGGTGGTGCTCGTCGAGCCGACCGAGATGGTGACCGAGTCGATGACCGGCCCCCGAGCGCTCTACGTCGCCCTCACCCGCGCCACCCAGCGCCTGACGGTGTTGACCACCGACGAGAACTGGCCCGGCTGAGTCCCCGCGTGTCCACCACTGCGGCACAGTGAGATGCACTTTGCGGCACCGTGAGATGCACTGTGCCGCACATCGAAATCCCGGTCTGACCGCCGATGGGGAATTTCGGGGTGCGCGAAAGGCGGACACGGGGTGCGCGAAAGGCGGACACGGGGTGCCGGAACGGTGGACACGGGGTGCCGGAACGGTGGACACGCGCTAGGCGACCCAGCCGCCGGTGCGCCAGTAGTGGCCGTTCTCTCGGCTGAGGAGGTCTTCGTCGACCAGGTATCGGCGGAGGGTGACGTAGTCGGTCGCGCCTCCGTCGCACCAGGCGCGCAGCACCACGTCGACTTCTTTCTCGGGGAAGCGTCGGCCGGGTTCGAAGCTGGCCGCGATGTGTTCGAGCAGGATGCGCCTGCGGCCGCGTTTCGCGGGGAAGCGGACCAGGTGGCCGTTCCTGATGAACGTCCGGAGCACTTTCTCGGCCTGCGGGTCGGCGTAACCGAAGTCCATACCGCATTGATAACGCGCTGGCAGCGAGCCCGCCAACCGATATAGTCCTTGCCTGGCCCGCTCGCGGGCCTGACCTCCTGACCGGGTGCCCACGCCGCCCGGCTGAGCGGAGGCGAAGGTGGCCCTTGTCATCGCGAGTGGTCGAGCATGTCGCGACGACTGCGGACGGCACCCGGTGCGGGCGTGGGGTACAGCATTGGACGGCTGTCCTGGGAGAGCGATGACCGACCACAAGAAACTCAAGCGCCTCGTCCGTGACCGGATGGCCGCCACCGGCGAGAGCTACACGACCGCCCGTTGGCACATCACCGGCAAGACCAAGCCCCGCCACCGGGTCTCCCGCTTGGTAGCGACCGCGTTGCAGGACGAGTACAGCGAGGCGATGATCACCGGGCTGGCCGGTGGGATCGGGTTCATGTACGCCGTCTTCGAGTACAAGGGCATGCACCCGCTGATGACCATCGTGGCCCAGCACCACCCGGATCCGTGGGTTCCCGCGGTCCTCAACCGGCTCAACGTGTCCTTTGTGGAGCAGCACAGCGGCAAGGCCGAGGCCGGGATCACCAAGCTACGCAAGGCGACCGGACCGGTCTTCGCCGAAGTGGACCGCAGCGCGCTGCCATGGCACGAGCCGTCGCCATGGGCGGGCTACGACCCGTACACCGTCCTGGTCACCGGCATATCGGAAACAGTGTCACTGATCGACGTCGAGCGGCACGAGTTGTCCATTGCGGACTTCGCCAAGGCGTGGTCGGCCTATCGCAAAGGAAAGCACCACGCGACCGTCATCGGCAAAGCCGGCGAAGCCGACCTCGGCAAAGCCGTCGACGACGCCATCAAGACCACTGTGGACCACATGACCGGCCCGGTTCTCGGCAACAACTTCGACGCGAACTTCGGGTTCTCCGGGATGGCCAAACTGGCCGGCCAGCTCAGGGACACCCGCACGAAGACCGGGTGGACCAAGCGGTTCGGCGACACCGACCACGGCACCAAGCGCCTGTACGAATGCCTGGAGGAGCAGTACACCGCGCCCGGCGCGACCCGTCCGCTGTACGCCGACTTCCTCGACGAGGTGGGCAGGCCGCAACCGGCGAAGCTCTTCCGGCAGTCCGGCGCGGCGTGGTCGAGGCTCGCCCAGAAGGCCAGGACCAGCCACGACTACCCGGCGATGGCCGAGATCGTCGACGAGTGCCTCAGTCTTGAGCGCCGCGCCGTAGAACTCCTACGACAGCCTCGATAAGCGTCGCGAGCTTGCGGATCTCCGCTTCGTCGGCGGTCGCGCACTCGGTGATCCCGGCGCCCACCACGGGCACCGGGATCCCGTCGATCGCTGCCGCCACCTCGGCGATGCCCAACCCGTTAGGCTCCGGGTAGGTCGCACCGCCGAATTCGGACGGGTCCAGCACGTCCAAGTCGACATGGAGATAGATCTGCTCGCCAGGGAACGAGTCGAACGAGACCAGCCCGCGGTCGATCGCGGCCTGCTCGCCCTCGTCAATCGACCGCGCACCAACCAGAACAGCGTTGCCAGGCCGCAAAGCGGGGCTGGCAACGAACTCCGGATCACCCTCGCCGAACAACACCCGCAACGCCATGCCGTGGAACGCGCCCGACGGCGAGGTCGAAGGTGTGTTCAAGTCCGGGTGCGCGTCGAACCACGCCACACCGAGGTTCTCGCCGAACCGGAACCGCGCCACCGCGATCGGCACCACGTCCGAGCCACAGTCGCCGCCGATCGTCAGCACCGGCCCGCCCGGTGCCTCCAACGCCGCCAGCTGGGCCGTCCGGTTCACGATCAAGGCCGCCCTGTTGGCCACCCCGTCGACCGCAGGCGAGTCCCCAGTGGACACAGGGACGACATACGGCTTGACGCCCGCGATGTCACCGGCCAGCCGGCTCAGCGCAAGGCATCCCGCGGGCAGGAGACGCGCCTTGTCCACCAACGCGCCTTGCCGTTGCGGCACAGCATGAATCTGCATCACGCACCACGCTTTCGAATCGCCACCAAGAGCCACACGACGCTGGCGAGGAAGATGAATCCGCCTAGCAGAATGAGCAGGCCCACCACGATGTTCAGGTTGTTCTGGTACGGCTCACCCGGCAGACCCGCCCGGGTGAACGCCTCGGTCGGGACGATCTTGTCGCCACCCGCCCTGACCACCACACCCTTGATGTCGCCGACCGGAATCGCACCCTTGGTCCGGGTCTCCATCTCGGTGCGGGAATCCCGCGAGTTGCCCCGGTTGTCGCCGAGTACCCAGACGTGGCCTGGCTCGACCTGCACCGTGTACTCCTCGTTCGGATGCGGGCCTTCGTCGTCCTTGACGTACTCCTCGGTGACCGCCCTGTCGTTCACCGTGATGCGTTTGCGCGCGTCGCAGCACACGACCGTGTCCCCACCGACGCCTACGACCCGCTTGACCAGCTCGAAGTCGGGGTCACCCCACGCACCGGCGGTGAAGATGACGATGTCACCGCGGTTGACCTGATCGCCAGCGATCTCGCGAATCGACAACCTGTCACCAGGGCCGAACGTCGGCTCCATCGACCCCGCGGGCTCGACCACCCGCCGATAACCGAACAAGCTGATCGCGAAAGCGGTGGCCGCGATGAGGACTCCCGTCACCATCACGGCCACCGGCATGCCGAATCCGCGCATATGTGCTCCCCCAGGCTCGAAAGCTGGAGGCAGCCTATCGGCTTTACGCCAGCACGATCAGCAGATCGCCGCCTTCCACCTGCTGCACCGACCCGATCGCCAGGCGCTGCACCCGGCCGCCCTTCGGCGCGGTGATGGCGGCCTCCATCTTCATCGCCTCGATCGTGGCGACCGTGGCACCCGCTTCGACCTCGTCGCCCTCGGACACCGCCAGCGTGACCACACCGGCGAACGGCGCGGGCACTTGGTTCGCGTTGCCCTTCTCGGCCTTCTCGGCGACTGGGAGGTTCGACGCGATCGACCGGTCCCGCACGGGGATCGGCCGCAGCTGGCCGTTCAGCGTGGCCATCACGGTCCGCATGCCGCGCTCGTCGGCCTCACCGACAGCTTCGAGCTCGATCAGCAGCCGGACACCGGGTTCCAGGTCGACCGGGTACTCGGTCGCCGGGCGCAGGCCGTAGAAGAAGTCCTTGCTCGCCAGCACCGACGTGTCGCCGTACTGCTCGCGGTGGGCAAGGAACTCCTTTGTCGGCCCGGGGAACAGCAGCCTGTTCAACGTGCCGCGCGGGTCTTCCTCCAGCGCCTTCTTGTCCTCGTCGGACAGCTCAGTGATGCCCTTGGGCGCCGACCGGCCGCGCAACGCCTTGGTACGGAACGGCTCCGGCCAGCCGCCCGCCGGGTCGCCGAGCTCACCGTGCAGGAAGCCGATCACCGAGTCCGGGATGTCGAAGCGACCGGGGTCGGCCTCGAACTCCTTCGGGTCCACGCCCGCGCCGACCAGGTGCAGCGCCAGGTCACCGACCACCTTGGACGAAGGCGTCACCTTGATCAGGTGACCGAGCATCCGGTCGGCGGCCGCGTACATCGTCTCGATGTCCTCGAACCGGTCGCCCAGGCCCAGCGCCTTGGCCTGCGTGCGCAGGTTGGACAGCTGACCACCGGGGATCTCGTGCAGGTACACGCGGCCCGTCGGACCGGGCAGACCGGCCTCGAACGGGTAGTACACCCGCCGCACGATCTCCCAGTACGGCTCCAAATCGGACACCGCCTGCAGGCTCAGCCCGGTTTCCCGTTCACTGTGGTCGGTCGCGGCCACGATCGCCGACAGCGACGGCTGCGAGGTCGTACCGGACATCGACGCGGTCGCGCCGTCGACAGCGTCCACACCGGCCTGGATCGCCGCCAGATATGTCGCGAGCTGCCCACCTGCGGTGTCGTGCGTGTGCAGGTGGACCGGGAGGTCGAATTCCTTGCGCAGCGCGGTGATCAGCTTCACCGCGGCAGGCGGCCGGAGCAGGCCTGCCATGTCCTTCACCGCGAGGATGTGCGCACCGGCGCCGACGATCTGCTCGGCGAGCTTGAGGTAGTAGTCCAATGTGTACAGCTGCTCGCCCGGGTCGGACAGGTCGGACGTGTAGCACAAGGACACCTCGGCGATGGCCGAACCGGTCTCCCGTACCGCCTCGATCGCCGGGCGCATCTGCTCGACGTCGTTGAGCGCGTCGAAGATCCGGAAGATGTCGATCCCGGTCTTCGTGGCCTCCTCGACGAACTTCTGCGTCACGGCCGTCGGGTACGGCGTGTACCCGACGGTGTTGCGGCCACGCAGCAACATCTGCAGGCAGATGTTCGGGATCGCGTCCCGCAACTTCGCCAGCCGCTCCCACGGATCCTCGGCGAGGAACCGCAAGGCGACGTCGTAGGTCGCACCACCCCAGCACTCGACCGAGAGCAGCTCGGGCATGGTGTGGGCGACGTGCGGCGCCACCGCGAGCAGGTCCTTGGTTCGTACTCGCGTGGCCAGCAGGGACTGGTGCGCGTCACGGAACGTCGTGTCGGTGACGCCGACCAGCTTGGCCTCACGCAGCCAGCGCGCGAACCCCTCCGGGCCGAGTTCGGTCAGCTTCTGCTTCGAGCCCGCGGGCGGGTTGCCGTTGAGCTCGATCGGCGGCAGCTTCTCCACCGGGTCGACGAACCGCGGCCGCTCGCCGTTGGGCTTGTTGACCGTGACGTCCGCCAGGTACGACAACAGTTTCGTACCGCGGTCGGCGGAGCTGCGCGCGGTCAGCAGGTACGGCCGCTGCTCGATGAAGCCGGTGGTGATCCGGCCTGCCCGGAAGTCCGGATCGTCCAGAACGGCCTGCAGGAACGGGATGTTCGTGGCCACGCCACGGATCCGGAACTCGGCGACCGCACGACGCGCCCTGGCCACCGCCATCTCCAGGTTGCGGCCCCGGCAGGTCAGCTTGACCAGCATCGAGTCGAAGTGCGCGCTGATCTCGGTGCCCGCGAAGGCCGTCCCGCCGTCCAGCCGGATGCCCGCGCCGCCAGGGGAACGGTAGGCGCTGATCATGCCGGTGTCCGGCCGGAACCCGTTCGCCGGATCCTCGGTGGTGATCCGGCACTGCATCGCGAACCCGCGCAGCCGCACGTTGTCCTGGCTCAGCCCCAGGTCGGCGAGCGTCTCACCAGCCGCGATCCGCAGCTGGGACTGGACGAGGTCGACGTCGGTGACCTCTTCGGTGACCGTGTGCTCGACCTGGATCCGCGGGTTCATCTCGATGAAGACGTGTTTGCCGGACGGGTCGAGCAGGAACTCGACCGTGCCGGCGTTGCGGTACCCGATGTGCTTGGCGAACTTCACCGCGTCATCGCAGATGCGCTCGCGCAGCTCCTCGGACAGGTTCGGCGCGGGCGCCAGCTCGATCACCTTCTGGTGGCGGCGCTGCATCGAACAGTCACGCTCGAACAGGTGCATGACCTCGCCCGTACCGTCGGCGAGGATCTGCACCTCGATGTGCCGTGGGTCGATCACGGCCTGCTCGAGGAAGACGGTGGGGTCGCCGAAGGCCGACTCGGCCTCGCGCATCGCGGCCTCGATGGACTCACGAAGCGTGCTCGCCTGCTCCACCCGTCGCATACCGCGGCCGCCACCACCGGCGACCGCTTTCACGAAGACCGGGAAGCCGATGCGCTCAGCCTCGGCCAGCAACTCGTCCACATCGGACGAAGGAGCGGACGATTCGAGCACCGGCAGCCCGGCAGCCTTGGCCGCGGCGACCGCCCTGGCCTTGTTGCCGGTCAGCTCGAGCACCTCGGTGGTCGGGCCGACAAAGGTGATTCCGGCTTCGGCACAGGCCCGTGCCAGGTCGGGATTCTCCGACAGGAAGCCGTAACCGGGATACACGGCGTCAGCACCGGACTTACGAGCAGCCTTCACGATTTCGTCCACCGACAAGTACGCCCGTACTGGATGGCCTTGCGCACCGATCTGGTACGCCTCGTCGGCCTTCAGCCTGTGCAGCGAATTGCGGTCCTCGTAAGGAAAGACGGCAACCGTTCCGGCGCCGAGCTCGTAGCCGGCGCGAAACGCCCTGATGGCGATCTCGCCGCGGTTGGCGACGAGTATCTTGCGGAACATCGCCCGGATACCTCCTGGTCGCGCTGGTCGTCCGGAGAACGCTACCGGTCGGAGGCATCCGGGGCACGGGTTCAGGTGATCGATGTCATGCGGACGTGTCCACTAGTTGGAATCGACCAGGCCGTAACCGCGCGCGTTGGTCAGGGCTTGCGGGCGGTTGCGGGCGCTGAGCTTGGAGAACAGCTGCCGCTGTTCGCTTTGGACGGTCTTGATGGCGATGCCGAGGGCCTGCGCGGTCTGCCGGACCGATTCGCCCCTGGCGATCGAGTCGAGGATGTCGCGCTCCCGTTTGGTCAGGTTGCGGGGCGCCTCGCCGTTGGGTCTTCGCGTCTGCTGGCCGGGCAGCCGCATGCCGAGCCTGCCGACCTCGGCGGTGGCCTGCGTGCGGCTCTGCACGTCCAGCTTGGCGAAGATCCGGCGTTTGTGGTTGGTCACGGTGTGCGGGCTGATGCCCAGTTCCCCGGCGATCTCCGCGGCCGAGCAGCCCGCGCAGATCAGGGCGAGGATCTCCAGTTCACGGGCGCTCAGCCCATGGCCGGGGACCACGGGCCGCCAGCCTTCGTCGGCCTCGGCAAGCGCGTCACGCAGTCCCGCGACGCCGAACCGCGTGCTGACCAGCCGGTGGACCCCGGCGTGGTGCAGGAACGCGAGGCTGCGCGCGTCCAGTGCGCGATGCAGGCCGACGATGTGCGGTTCACAGCGGACCGCACGCAGTTCTCCGACGAACTCGAGCTCTTCCGGAGCGGCCGAACGCAGTTCGACCACTGCCGTGTCGGGCGATCGCAGGGTGCACAGTCGCAGCAGACCATCGCCCGTCGCCGCTGCTCCGGCGACCAGATATCCAGGCAAAGACGCTATCCAGTTGGCAAGCGCATCCCTTAGCAGGCCGTCCACGCAACGCAGGACGACCGTGTGTCGGCACTCCGACATAGTGCGGCCTACTTCCCGCCACGCCGCATAGGGGTGTGGACACAGGGTAAACGACCGGCGACGGACAGGTCTGGACCATTAGGGCTAATTGACTGTCCGCATGCGGGTCAGTCCACAAGGTGATCACCAATGGGCCGTCCGGACCAAGATCACTACTGCCTGCGGGGCGCACCTCACACGTTGCGCGATCGAGGGATTCACTAAAGTGGTGCAATGGCCGTTGCCAACGAGTCCCAGAAGTCCACGCCCACCTACTTCGACTCCGCGTTGAACGGATACAACAAGAAGCAGGTGAACGAGCGGGTCACAGGGCTCGTCAGCGATCTCAAAGACGCCTCGATAGCTCGCGACGAGGCGAACGCGCGGGTGGCCGAGCTGACCAAGGCGTTGAACTACGCGCAGCAGGAGCTGACGGACACCAAGGCCCGTCTCGAACGGATGGCCACCAACCCCAGCAGCGCGACGGCGATGACCGAGCGCGTGCGCGAGATGATGCGCCTGGCCGAGGAAGAAGTGGCGGAACTTCGCCGAGGCGGCGAAGAACACGTGAAAGAACTTCGCGCGAAAGCGGACAAATACTCAACGGAGACCCGCTTCGCGGCGGACAAGTACGCGGTGAAGATCCGAGACGACGCGGACAAGTACGCGGCGAAGATCCGGACAAAAGCCGACGCACTGGCAGGCGAACTGCAGACCCAGCACGACACCCGGATGGCGGAACTGGACCGGCGCCGGGCGGAACTGGAAGAGAAGTACACCAAGCACCACAACGACCTCGACGCCGAATACGACCAGCTCAAGACAAAGCTGACGGCCGAACACACCCAGCTGATGACCGAGGCGCGGGCAGAAGCGGCGAAGATCGTCGCGGACGCGAAGAAAGCAGCCGAAGCCCTCGAGAAGGAATCAGCGGCAGCCCGGGCGAAGCTCGACGAACAAGCCGCGGCCGAGCGCAACAAACTGTCCGAGGAAACCAAGCAGGCGATCGCCGCCCAGCTGGCCGACGCCGAACGCGTGGCGACGGAGACGAAGTCGGGTGCGGAGGAAATCGCAGCGGAGATCCTGTCGAAGGCCGAGCAGAAGCAGACCGAGGCGGACACTTCGACGAAGCGGCTGATCGAGCTCCGTAACCAGATCGCGGAACGGCTCGCGGCAACGAACCAGGCGGTCCAAGAAGCGATCAAGCACTTCGACGCCGACGAGAAGTAGCGCCTGGACAGGGCTTCTGTTTGGGCGTTTCGGCCTTGGAGATTCGCTGAGGATCGTCGTGACCGGCTGCATGAGCGGCGGCTGCATGAGCGCGGCTGTTGCTCGGCGGGCTGTTGCTCGGGGCTTTGAATCGGGCCGCGCTCTTTTGTGCGCGGCTTCCGGCTTGGCTGGGCGGTGGCGGTTTGGCTGCGCGGCCTCCGGCCCCCGATCTCCAGCCTACGGGCGACCACCGACAATCCCGGGCGAGCGAAGATCCACACCGCTAACGTGTCCACAGGCAGACTGCCGAGCCACCGCACCCTGCGCCTGGTTCCCCTGCGGGCAGCCCCGGCCGCAAGCCCACGAATAACCACTGACGATCCCGGGCGAGCGGACATCCGCACCGCCGACTTGCCGCAAGCGGACCGCCAAGACACCGAACCTTGCGCGTGACTTTCGCGCAGGCGGCCTCCGGACCTCAACACCAGCCCACAAGTAACCACCGACAACCGCGGGCGGGCGAACATCCGCACCCGCAACCTATCCACAGGCGGACCGCCGAGGCACCGCACTCTGTGCGTGCCGTCTTGCGGGCGGCCTCCGGCCCCCCGAACACCAGCCTACGGCCGACCACCGACAATCTCGGGTGGGCGAAAATCCACACTCGCAACCCGTCCACAGGCAGACCACCAAGACACCGAACCTTGCGCGTGACTTTCGTGCAGGCAACCTCCGGCCCCGGTCTCCAGCGTACGGGCGACTACCGACAATCCCGGCTAGGCGAAGATGCGCATCGGCGACCTGTCCACAGGCAGACCACCGAGGCACCGCACTCTGCCCATGCCCTCTCGCAGGCGGCCTCTGGCCCCACGAACATCAGCCTACGGCCGACCACCGACAACCCCGGGCGAGCGAAGATCCACATTGCCCACCTTGTCCACAGGCAGACCACCAAGACACCGAACCTTGCGCGCGCCCCTGTGCGCGGCCTCCGCCCTCCAACACAAGCCCCGAGTAACCAGCGACAACCCCAGGCGGGCGAACATCCACATTCGGCCACTGTTCACAAGCGGACCACCGAGGCACCGCACTCTGCCCATGCCCTCTCGCAGGCGGCCTCTGGCCCCACGAACACCAGCCTACGGCCGACCACCGACAACCCCGGGCGAGCGAAGATCCACATTGCCCACCTGTCCACAGGCAATCCGCTGAGACACCGCGCCCCGCCCAGCCCATGGCTCCCCGTGGACGGCCCACCCGGATCACCCGTCTAACCGCCGAGGCCGGTCAGCCCAACCCACATCACCCAATCCATCCACAAACAGACCGCCAATACACCCCGCCTGCACCTGACTCCCCTGCCGCGGCGGCCTCCGGCCCCCGATCACCAGCCTAATGACGGGTACCGACAAGCCCTGGACCTGGCGAGCGGTTCAAGCGGCAGTTATCCCCAGCCACCCGCTATCCACACGTCGATCTTGCACCAACTGTCTCGCACCGTCCCCGCCGCCTAGGCTGGATTCCGGGGGCCGGAGGCCACCCCAACGATGCTTCCTCCGATCCACCCTGTGACTCGGGCCCGCCACGAAAACCGGCCGATGACAAGTGAACCGGGCCTGTGGCGCGGTGTCGTTCACTGGTCGCGTCCTGTGCTGGGTTGGATGTTCTGGTTGAGGTGGAACACGTTGTGTGGGTCGTAGGCGTCCTTGAGGGCGATCAGGCGGGCGAGCTTTGCCGGTGAGTAGGCGCGCCGGACGCCCTCGGCGCCCTCGTCGGACAGAGCGTTGACGTATACGCCGTGGGCGAATGAGGCCATGGCGGCGGCGCTGCGCCGGGCGGCGGCGATCCGGACCGCGTCGGAGGCGGGGTCGGTCCAGGTCGTGCCGGTGCCGAACTCGAACAGGGTGGCGCGGTGGGAGAACGCCGCGTCTTCGTCGGGCACGTCGGCGATCGCGCCGCCGTAGGCCTGCAGGCCCACGCCGACCCGGGAGCCACCCCGATGCACGAAGGCTTCGATCGCGGCGTCCGGGAACTGCTGGAGGTAGTGGCCCTTGGAGTACCGGCGAAGCGAATGCCGTTCCACCGTGTCCTCGCGGCGCTGAAGGTCTAGATAGGACATTTCGGTGATGTGGGTGGCGGCTGGCGTGCCGAGCGCCTGGAAGTTGTGCAGCAGCCGACTGGCGCGCTGGGGGTCGCCGACCCAGACGAAGCCGAGGGTGGCCGCGTTGTCCTGGCCGATGCTGGCGGTGAAGGTGGCTTCACGCGGCGCCTCGATGTTCAGGTCGCGCCACGCTTTGAGTGCGGGAATGGCCCTGTCCAAGGGAAATGTGTATTCGGCGACCAGTGTCCGGGTGCCGATCGGGTGCAGGCGGAACTCGAACTCGGTGACTATGCCGAAGTTTCCGCCGCCGCCGCGCAGGCCCCAGAACAGCTCGGGACGTTCGGTCTGGCTCGCCCTGACGACTTCCCCGTCGGCGGTGACCATCGTGTACGACGCCACGTTGTCGCAGGCCAGGCCGTATTGGCGGGCAAGCCATCCCATGCCGCCGCCGAGGGTGAGCCCGCCGACGCCGGTGTGCGAGACGTTGCCGGCCGTGGTGGCCAGGCCGTAGCGCTGACTGGCCTGGTCGAGGACGCCCAGCAGTGCGCCGCCCTGGATCCAGGCACGCCGTCGGTCCGGGTCGACGTGCACGCCGGTGAGCGGGGCCAGATCGATCATGAGGCCGTCTTGCGGAACCGCCAGGCCGATCGAGCTGTGCCCGCCACACCGCACGCCGATCTCAAGGTCGAGTTCACGCGCGGTACGCACCGCAGTCACAACATCCTCGACGCTCGCCGCACGGATGATCATGCGTGGCCGCCGGGCGATCATGCCGTTCCATACCGTGCGGGACTCGTCGTAGCCGGTGTCGCCTGGGAGGAGCAACTGGCCGTCCAGCTTGCGCTCGATGCTTGGTCTGATCGCTGTTGTCATGGCCACGAGCCTGACAGCGAAGTGGTACCGCGATAAGGTCCGGTTCGCTGGCTGGATCCTGTACCAATTGGGGCAGCGTCAGGCCTTCTGCAGGAACTCCGCTCGTTCCGAGTCGATCAGGGTTTCGGCCATCGCGCGCAGGCCAGGGCTCTTTTGCAGACCCGGGTCCGCTGTCACCAATCGCTGGGCGACTTCGCGGGCTTCAGCGATCATTTCCGCATCCCGCAGCAGCGACAACATCTTCAGCTGGGATTTCCGGCCTGACTGGGTCGCGCCCAGGATGTCGCCTTCGCGGCGGATTTCCAGGTCGAGCTGCGCCAGCTCGAAGCCGTCCAATGTGGACGCGACGGCGTCGAGGCGTTCGCGGGTTGTTGTGCCTTCCAGGGCCTCGCTGACCAGGAGGCACAGGCCTGGGGCGCTTCCCCGGCCTACGCGGCCGCGCAGCTGGTGAAGCTGGCTCACCCCGAATCGGTCCGCGTCCATGATCACCATGGCGGTGGCGTTGGGGACGTTGACGCCCACCTCGACCACCGTCGTGGCGACCAGAACATCGACCTCGCCTGAGGCGAAGGCGCGCATGGTCGCGTCCTTGTCGTCCGGGGGCATCTTGCCGTGCAGTACCGCGATCCGCAGGCCCTTCAACGGGCCGGCGGCCAGCATGGGTGCGACTTCCTCGACGGCCAGTGGCTGACGGCGGCCGTCGTCGTTCAACGGTGGCTCTTCCATCTCCTCCGCGCCTGCCTCGCCGATGCGTGGGCAGACCACGTAGGCCTGGTGGCCGTTGGCGATCTCCTCGCGTACCCGTTGCCAGACTCGCTCGAGCCATTGAGGTTTCTCGGCAACCGGCACCACATTCGTGGCGATGGGCGAGCGTCCACGCGGCAACTCGCGCAGAGCCGAAGTCTCCAAGTCCCCGTACACAGTCATCGCGACCGTGCGGGGAATCGGCGTTGCCGTCATGACCAGCACGTGCGGGCTGGAACCGTCGGCGGCACGAGTGCGCAGAGCATCTCGTTGTTCCACGCCGAAACGGTGCTGTTCGTCCACGACGACGAAGCCCAGGTCGGCGAACGACACCTTGTCCTGGATCAACGCATGGGTGCCGACCACTATCCCCGCCGCGCCGGATGCCGCGTCCAGCAAAGCCTGCTTACGAGCCGCCGCAGGCAATGAGCCGGTCAGCAAAGTCAGCCGGGTTGCTTGTTCGGCACCGCCGAGTTCCCCCGCTTGGGCCAGGTCGCCGAGCATTTCCTGCAATGACCGGGCGTGCTGCGCGGCAAGGACTTCGGTCGGGGCGAGCATCGCGGCTTGCCTGCCCGAGTCGACGACCTGCAGCATCGCGCGCAGCGCCACGATCGTCTTTCCGCTGCCGACTTCTCCTTGCAGCAGCCGGTTCATCGGGTGCTGGCTGGTCAGGTCCGCCGCGATGGTCTCGCCGACCTCTTGTTGTCCCGCGGTCAATTCGAAGGGCAGGCGGGCGTCGAACGCGTCCAGGATGCCGCCGGACTTACGCGGGCACGACGGCGCGGGCCGGGCTGCGGCGGCTTGGCGGCGCAGCGCCAGCGCGAGCTGGACGGCGATTGCCTCGTCCCACTTCAGGCGCTTACGGGCCGCGCCAATCTGATCCCAGCCTTCGGGCATGTGGATCGCCCGCAGCGCCGCGTCGAGCGGCATCATTCCGCGGTCTTTGCGCAGGTCAAGCGGCAGCGGGTCGTCCGCGCCGTCCCAGACCTCGAGCAGCTGCTTCACGCAGTTGCTGATCTTCCACGTCGGCATCTTCGCGGCCGCCGGGTAGACCGGCCGCATCTTCTGCAGCTGGCCGTCGTCCTCGTCCTCGAAGATCTGCACTTCCGGGTTCTGCAGCTGCAGCTTCTTGTTGAACATGCCGACTTTGCCCGCGAAGAAGCCCTGCTTGCCGACCTGCAGCTGCTCCTTGTACTTCCCCAGCTGGTTGAAGAAGGACATGGTCAGCTTGCGCTGCCCGTCGGTGATCTCGACCTCGGTACGCGTGCCGTGCCGCTGGCGCATCTGGTGCCGCGTGACCCTGGTGATCTCGGCCTGGATCGTCACGTGTTCGCCGATCTCCAGCCCGGCGATGTCGGTCAGCTCGCCGAACTCGACATACCGGCGCGGGTAGTGCCGCAACAGGTCGCCGATCGTGTGCAGGTCAAGGGCGGCCGACAGGGCGTCGGCCGACTTCTTGCCCAGTACAGGCTGCAGGCTGTCATCGAACGAACTCATCGTGGGCCAGACTATCGAGCCCCACCGACACTTCTACTCGACACCGAGCATGACCACGGTGTCCCGTTGTCCACCTCGGTAAGCGACGAACTCCACCGCCGGGAATTCCTTCCGGAGGTGCTTCTCCAGCTCGTCGGCGAGGCCGTCCGGCGCGTCAGTGCCCAGCAAAGCCGTGACCAGCTCGCCGCCCGCGGCCAGCATCCGGTCCACGACCGCGAACGCTCCCCGGACGATCATCGAAGCGTCCACGGGACCGTGCTCGATCCGCATCACGTCACCATCGGCGAAGCCCAGCAGGTCACCTGCCTTGCACGGGCCGATCCACGTGATCGCGTCCTCGCTGGCCACCACGAGCTCGCCGCGCCGGGTCGCGGCCGCAGCCTCCGCCATCGACACCACGTCGTCGCCCGCGCGCCGGGCCGGGTCGTGCACGGCCAGGGCCGCAAGCGCTTGCACCGGGGAGGCGCACGGAATCACGATCACGTCCTGACCGCCGGCAACGGCCCTGGTCGCGGCCTCATCGGCGATGCCGATCAGGCCCTCGTCCCCAGGCAACACCGTCACGTGCGACGCGCCCGTCGAGGTGATGAGGTTTAAAAGGTCCCACACGTCAGGCTCGTCGTTCGGCCCGATCTCCAGCACCAACGCGCCCTCGGTACGGAACAGCGCCGCGATACCAGCGCCACGAGCCGGGATCACCACAACCCGCGCGCGTCCGAACCGTGATGGCGCGCCCTCGGCGTCGGCAAAGCGAGCGACCATGATCCGGTGCGGACGGCCTGTCTCCACGCCAGCCTCGATCGCCGCGCCGACGTCGTTGCAGTGCACGTGGACCGTCCACAGACCGTCACCGTCGCCCACAACGGACACACAGTCGCCGAGCGTCATCAACGTCTCGCGGAGCCCGGTTGCCTTCTGATCGGTCGTGGAGTCGAGCAGGTACATCACCTCGTAGCCGAACTCGGTCGACCCAGCCTCGCGGGCCGCCAGCGGCGACGGCTGAGAGGTCGAGTACGGCACAACCGGCTCGTCACGCTCGTTCACGACCGTGACCAGGGACTCCAGCAAGACGACTACGCCACGCCCACCTGCGTCCACCACACCTGCCTCAGCCAGCACGTCGAGCTGCTGTGGCGTCAACGCCAACGCCTCCGACGCGGCCCGCGCCGCAGCGGTCGTGACCTCGCGCAATACGCCTGAACGGACCCGGCGCGCACCCGCGGCGGAGGCCGTGAGGACCGTCAGCATCGTGCCCGCGCGGGGCTCCGCGACCGCCTCAGCGGCCAGCTCAGCGGCCCTGACCAGGGCTTTCGCCAGGTCATGGGCACCAGCCTGGTCCACGTCACGCAGCGACTCGGCCAGGCCACGCAGCATCTGGGACACGATCACGCCGGAATTGCCGCGCGCCCCCGCCAAAGCGCCCTTGGCCAGGACAGTCAGGGCGGCTCCGGCTTCCGAACGCTCGTCGACCGGCGCCCTGAGCAGGGCCTCGAGGGCGGCACGCATGGTGCCGAGCAGGTTGGAGCCCGTGTCACCGTCCGGCACCGGGAACACGTTGATCCCGTCGATGGCCTCACGCTGCGCGTCGAGCGTCTGCACGCTCACCGCGGCCCAGCGGCGGATCGCGGCGGCGTCCAGGGCCTGCAGCACGGTCGTGTCCTCCCGCTGTCGAGATGGTTCGCGCGAGAGTAACCACGAACACACGCCGGCCGCCGAGAATGGGGCCGGTTTGTAACCGCCGGACGCCACCCGTTACCCTGTCGTAGTTGCCTGGCAGGCCCGGGCTATCCGTCGTCGGCTTTGATCCGCCGGCAACCCAGAGGAAAGGACACTGACGTGGCTGCTGTGTGCGACGTCTGCGGTAAGGGGCCGGGCTTCGGCAAGTCGGTCTCGCACTCCCACCGGCGCACCAACCGGCGGTGGAACCCGAACATCCAGACAGTGCACGCCAAGCTGGGCGTTTCGCAGCGCAAGCGGCTGAACGTGTGCACCTCCTGCCTGAAGGCGGGCAAGGTCGTCCGGGGCTGACGCTCTCGCTCTTTCATCCGGCCCGGGTTGCTTCGGCGACCCGGGCCGGTTTGTGTTCCCGGGTCATCAGCAACGTGCCGAGCCCGACCAGCACAGCCACCACACCCGCGGTGCCCATTGCCCACTGCGGCCCGGCGCCCGCGACGGCGAAACCACCGATCAACGTGCCGAGCACGCCTGCTATCCGGATCACGGAGTCGTTCGCCGCGAACGCGCGGCCGTGCAGACGTTCCGGCGTACGCATCCGCACCAGGGCCTGGCGCGCGACCATCTGCATGCCGTTGGCGAACCCGCCGAACAGAAATGCGACCAGGATCACGGCGGTGTACGCGAAGGCCGCCGGCATGAAGATCGCCAGCCCGAGCGTCACACCGGCCCAGCTCAGCGTGCGGATCATCGAGCGCTGGCCGACGAACCGGCCCGCGGTTCTGGCGCCGAACACCTGACCGACCATCCACACTGCGTAGACCCAGCCGACCAGCACCGGTCCGCCCTGCAGTACGTCGAGGATGAGGAAGACGTCCGCGACGTTGATCAGTGTCACGCAGGTGGCGACGATCGCGAGACCACCGATGCTGACCACGATGACCCGGTCGCTCCTCAGGTGCCGGATACCGGCCATGGCCGCGCCCTTTTCCCGGCGCGTGTTCCCGTTCTCCGCGCGCGGATCCCGGTCGACTCGCAACAACAGCAACAGCAGCGCCTGCACGATGTACGTTGCCGCACCCACCAGGATCGCTTGCCGCTCACCGACAATCTCGATCAGCACACCGCCGATCCCGGTCCCCAGGACGAGTCCGGCGGATCGGGCAGTCGCGATCCACGCGATCATCGTCGCCGCCAGGACAAGTGCGCCCTCGTCCTTCAGCCGCACCATCAGCACAAGCCTGATCAGGCTCGCCCCGAACATGGAGATGCCGACACCGGTGACGATCAACCCCAGATCCCGCCGCATCGCCCCAAGCTATTGACGATCACGGTGAGGAAGAAACAGGTTTTCGCTACGGGCCGAGAATCTCCGCGAGTGTCATGTCAGCGGCGTTCGCGAGCACCAAGTCCGCGGCGGTGAACCTGGCCGGGTCGGTGTGCCGGTTCGGGATCGCGACACACCGCAGCCCCGCCGCTTTGGCCGCGGCGACGCCATGCGGTGTGTCCTC
This sequence comes from Kibdelosporangium aridum, assembly GCF_900176515.1. GTDB lineage: Bacteria > Actinomycetota > Actinomycetes > Mycobacteriales > Pseudonocardiaceae > Kibdelosporangium > Kibdelosporangium aridum. Next base: position 500,620 of record NZ_FWXV01000006.1, on the reverse strand, counting down.
GAAAGCGATGGCTTCCGAAGCCTGAACCCCCAGGCGTCCCAAAGCGAGGTGGTACACGGCGGGGTCCGGCTTGTGCGCGGAAACCTCGTCACCACAGGCGACAACCTCGAACCGGGACCGATAACCGGTCTGCTCCAGCAAAGGCAGCACCCACGACGCCGGAGAGCTGCTGGCCACCGCCAACCTCAGGCCTTCCGCTTCCGCCAGCCACTTCTGAATGCCCTGTGGGACCACCAACTCCGCGTTCAACGCATCCCGATACGCCACGCGACGATCATGGCTCGACACACGGTCGTACTCCGCGCCAACGGCGGCGGCCAAAGCGGCGTACCTGAGTTCGCTGACATCTCCACCGTGGTCAGCGAAGAAGGTCGCGACGTCCAGTTCGAGACCGTGCCGACGCCACTCGTACTGCCAGCTCTCCAGCTGAGTGGACTCGGTGTCCATCAGCAGGCCGTCGAAGTCGAAAACGAGCGCGGTGATCACTGCGACCAGGTTAAGGCAGCTTCCAGTCGACTGGCGAAGCGCCCTGCTGCTCCAGCAGTTCGTTCGCCCTGCTGAACGGGCGCGATCCGAAGAAGCCACCGGACGCGGACATCGGGCTCGGGTGCGCGGATTCGATGCACGGCAACGGGTCAAGCAACGGCCGGAGGTTACGGGCGTTGCGGCCCCACAGGATCGACACCAGCGGCGTGCCGCGCGCGGCCAGCGCCTTGATCGCCTGCTCGGTGACCTCTTCCCAGCCCTTGCCCTGGTGGGAGTTCGGCTTGCCGGGCATCACGGTCAACGCCCTGTTGAGCAACAGCACACCGTTTTCGGTCCAGGGCGTGAGGTCTCCGTTGGACGGCTTCGGATATCCGAGGTCGTCGCAGTACTCCTTGTAGATGTTGATCAGGCTCTTGGGAATCGGCCGGACGTCGGGCGCGACCGAGAAGGACAGGCCGACGGCGTGCCCGGGAGTCGGATACGGGTCCTGCCCGACGATCAGCACACGGACGTCGTCGAACGGCTGTTTGAACGCGCGCAACACGTTCTCCCCGGCAGGCAGGTACGTGCGGCCCGCGGCGATCTCGGCGCGCAGGAACTCACCCATCGCGGCGATCCGGTCCGCGACCGGCTCAAGTGCTTGTGCCCAACCGGCGTCCATGACTTCGTGCAAAGGGCGTGCCATGCCGCCGGAGGATAGCCCAGCCCAGAAAATGGGCTCAGTCCAGGCGTCGGAGGCCCGCTTTGTAGATCTTGATCCGCTCCACGTACCCGTCCACGATCGGCACCGTCGCCATCGCGGCCACCTCATGGTTCTCGCGAATACGAGCGGGCACACCCAGTGCCATCCGGCGCGCGGGGATGTGCCCGTTGAAGGACATCACCGCGCCCGCGCCGAGCACCGCGCCCTCCTCGACCACCGAACCGTTCAGCAGCACGGATCCCGAGGCGATCAAGCAGTTGTCCGCGACCGTCGCGCCTTCGATGTGCACGTTGTGGCCGATCACGCAGTTGGCCCCGACCACGGTCGGGTGGAACTCGGTGCAGTGCAGGATGCTGCCGTCCTGGACGCTGGTCCGTTCGCCGATCTGGATGCTGCCGGAGTCGCCGCGCAGCACGGCCTGCGGCCACACCGACGCGAACGCCCGCAGCGTCACGTCACCGATGACTGTCGCATCTGGATGGACGTACGCGTCCGGGTGGATGATCGGTTCCTTGTCGCCAAGGGCATAGATGGGCAAGTCATCCTCCACAGTGGATATTTATTGAGCGGTCAACGCCAGTGTTGCCAGCCTGCCGGAGCTTCGTACGGACGGCCGTCGACGGTGACCCCTTCGCCGCGTCTTACCGTGCCGATGGTGACCCAGCCCTCCGGAACCTCGGACGGGCCGGGGAAAGTCGCGGCCAGTGCGTGGTCCTCGCCGCCGGTCAGCACCCAGTGCCGGGGATCGGCGCCGAGGGCGGTGCCGACGTCGACCAGACGTTGGTTCACCTCAAGCAGATCGGTGCGGACGTCGATCGCCACCCCCGACGCCACCGAGATGTGCCCGAGGTCGGCGAGCAGCCCGTCGGACACGTCGATCATCGCGGTCGCCCCGGCCAGCGAGGCCTGCGCACCTGCCTCATAGGGCGGTTCCGGCGCCCGATGCGCGCTGACCACCGTCACCGGTGAGCGGAACCCACGGCCCAGCACGGCAAGCCCGGCCGCCGACCACCCCAGCCGTCCGCACACCGCCACGACGTCCCCAGCCAACGCCCCGGCCCGCGTGACCGGCTGCCGTCCCTGCAAATCCCCCAGCGCAGTGACGGAAATCACCAAAGTCTCGGAGCTGACGACATCCCCGCCGACCACCCCGGCCCGTGCCCTGGTGGCTTCCTTCCACATCCCGGCGGTGATCCCGTCGAGCAGCTCCACTGTGGTCTCCGGCGGGCAGGCGAGACCGACGAGCACGGCCGTCGGCGTCGCGCCCATCGCGGCGACATCCGCGAGGTTCACCGCGACCGCCTTGTGTCCAACCTGTTCCGGTGTGGACCAGTCCAACCGGAAATGCACGCCTTCGACGAGCACGTCGGTGCTCGCCACCACCCGTCCGTCGGACGCCACCACGATGGCCGCGTCGTCACCGGGTCCGAGCAGGGTGCTTGGTGGCTGGGCGCGCCCGCCGGTCAACCGCTGAATCAGGTTGAACTCACCCAACTCGGCGACGGTGCCGGCCTGATCCGGCGTGTCCGATCGCACAAAAGCCTCCGATACCGAATGTTCGGATCACCAAACATTCCCCAGTTGGGGTACGTTGCTGACCACGTTCCTACCTTGAGCATTCTTGTCCAGACGAAGGGGCACGCCGGTGGTCCACGCTTACATCCTGATCCAGACCGAGGTCGGCAAGGCGGCCGCGGTGGCCGCGGAGATCGCCGGCATACAGGGAGTCACCACCGCGGAGGACGTCACCGGCCCCTACGACGTGATCGTGCGCGCCGAAGCCGACAGTGTCGACCTGCTCGGCCAGCTGGTGGTCGCCCGGATCCAGAACGTGGACGGGATCACAAGAACGCTGACCTGCCCGGTGGTCCACCTCTGAGCCGTGCTGTAGTGGGTTTGTGGACAGGACAAGGGTTGTCATCGCGACCGGGCTGGCCGGCCTGCTCGTCGCCGGGGTGATCATCGTCAGCCTCGTGTTCGGTTCTGGGGACGACCAGACGGCCGAGCCCGCTGTGCCACCGGCTCCACTGCGGACCGGTCCGGTCGCGCTTGTGCCTGTGCCCGCACCGAATGCCGGGTCGGCCGACTGCACCACTCTTGTCCAGAAGCTGCCCGCGACGCTGCAGTCCGGCTCCACCACGTTGACCAAGGCAGCGCTGGCCGAGCCCGCGCCGCCCGCGTCGGCGGCGTGGACCGACCAGCGCTCCGATCCGGTTGTGTTGCGCTGTGGTCTGGACAAGCCGGCCGAGCTGACGTCCACCACGCAGAACCTCCGTGCGATCGACGGCGTCGCGTGGCTGCCGCTCGACAGCGAGACCGCGACCACCTGGTACCTGGCGGACCGGCCGGTGTACGTCGCGCTGACGATCCCACGCGGCGCGGGAACCGGCCCGCTGCAGGACATCTCCAGCCTGATCGGAAAAACCCTTCCCAAGAAACCCTTGTGAGTGTTCAGTCCGTGAGACTCACGATGGTCTCATGCCCGGTCTGCCTGCTTCAGTAGGTCTATCAGCTGCGGCAACACACTGTTCAGCTCGTCACGGGAGCATGCCGCGTACCCCAGCGCGATCCCGTGCCACCGGGGCCTGCCGGCGTGATGCCTGGTCAGCCCGTCGATCCTGGCACCGAATTCCTCGGCTTTGACCCTTACATCCCGCTCCGCGCGGGCGGAGGACAACGGGATGACGACGTGGGCGCCCGCGTCGTCACCGAGCACTTCGAAACCGGCTTCGCGCAAGGCATCCACGACGAGCCACCGCCGTTCGGACAGCTCACGGCGCAACCGCCGCAGGTGCCTGCCCAGGTCGCCGTTGCGGGCGTATTCGATCAGCACCCGTTGCCCGGCGATCGCGGGTCCGATCCCGGTGCGGTCACGGAATTCCAGGATCGCCGACACCACGGCGGGCGGCGCGACCATCCAGCCGGTGCCCAGCGTCGGGGTGAGGATCTTGCTCGTGGTTCCCAGGTGCACCACGACATCCGGTGCGAGCGCGGCGAGCAAAGGCAGCGGCGCCACGTCATACCGCAGCTCACCGTCGTAGTCGTCCTCGATGACAAGGAAACCGTCCCGGCGCGCGCGTTCCACGAGCTCGACCCGCCGCCCCGCGGGCATCCGGCCGCCCAAGGGATATTGGTGCGCGGGCGAGCAGTAGACCGCTTTCACCCCGGCGGGCACCGAGTCGACGCGGAATCCTTCCACGTCAACGGGTGCCTGGATGACGTTCAGCCCGGCGGCGGTCATCGCCGCCGCCGCACGTTGGTATCCCGGTTCCTCGATCGCCACGGTCGCGCCAGGTCCCAGCACAGCGAACGCGAGTTCGGACACGGCCGAGGACGTGCCGCTCGTGGCCAGCACGGTCTCGTCCTCACCGCCGACCCGCAACCCGCGGTGCCGCAACAGGTGCTCGGCGATGACCTCACGATATTCCGGCAGGCCTGCGCGTTCCGGTCGCATCAGCGGCGGCGCGTCGGCGGCGGCGCGCCACGCCCGTCGCCAGGCCGCACGGTCGATTCCGCCTGCCCACGGCGTTCCAGGCGTGAAGTCGATCAAAGTCTGCGCGGCGGCACCGCGTTTCGGCCGGGGCGTGGATTCCGGCAGGCTGCCCGGCGGGGCTGTCGTTATATATGTGCCCGATCCGTGCTTGCCCGCGATCCACCCTTCGGCATGCAGTTGCTCGTACGCCGCTGACGTGACCGTCCGGCTGACGTTCAGCCGCGTGGCGAGCGCGCGAGTCGATGGCAGACGGTCCCCGCTGCGCAGCCTGCCGTCCGCGGCAGCCGAGCGCAGCGCGTCGGCAAGTTGAACGGCCAGCGGCGTTTCGGACTCACGGTCCAACGTGACCGGTGGCGCTGGCGGGTCGGCTGACACCAGAAGTGGCCTTTCGGTTTTCGATCTTTGTGGCCCTTTTATGATGCCACTTTGCCAAAGACACTGGTAGCCGTGACCCGACCTCAACTATCGCCCACACCCCGCAGCACAATCAAACGCGGGAAGAAACGTGCCGTCACCGACCGGGCCGTACTGGAAAGCATCCTCGACGCCGGGCTCATCTGCCACCTGTCCGTCGTCATCGACGGCTCGCCCGTCGTGCTGCCAACCGGATACGGCCGTGACGGCGACACCTTGTACATCCACGGCTCCAGTGGCGCGCTGAGCCTGCGCAGTGCGCTGGAGAACGAGATCTGTGTCGCGGTCACACTGCTCGACGGGATCGTCTACGCCCGTTCGGTGTTCCACTTCTCCGCGAACTACCGCTCGGCGGTGATCCACGGACCCGCTCGTCTGGTCGAATCCCCGGAGGAACGCCTGCACGGCTTGCGCGTGCTCACCGAACACATGGCGCCGGGCTCGTGGGAGCACAGCCGCCAGCCCAATGCGAAGGAACTGGCCAAGACGACAGTGCTGGCGTTGTCGTTGGAGGAGGCCGCTGTGAAGGTCCGCTCTGGCGGTCCCGGCGACGAACCCGAAGACATCTCCGACGATGTCGCATGGGCCGGCGTGCTTCCGTTGACGCAGCAGTGGAGCGCGCCGGTCCCCAGCGACGACCTCTCATCGGGCTGGGAGATCCCGGCACACGTTATGGATAGGTACGCATCTCGCGGGTAGTGCGGTACACGTGGATGCTCACCGCGGGGTCGGGGCCGTTGTTGGACACCTGGTGCACGTAGTGCGGCGCGAACACCCGCGACTGTCCCGGCTGCAACTCAAGGGTCGTGTTGGCGCGCATGACGCGCTCGGTCAGTACACCTGAGACGATTGTGAACGCACCGGTCGCGCTGCCGTGGTCGTGCAGATCCGTTGACTGACCCGGCAACCAGCTCATCAGCCAGACCTCGTGGTCGTCGGTGCGCTCCAGCAACGTGGAGAACCGCTCGACCGGGTCGTAGCGCAGGTGGCTCTTCCAGCGGTCCCGGTCGAGCGCGAACTCGGTCGCGATCCGGGCCGGGTGCTTGTGGGCAGGAGCAGCAGCTAGGGCAACGGTGTTCTCGGGTACGGCGAACATGGAGATTCCTCGGAAAATGGCGTGAGCGATGACAGCGGGCCGATCACCGAGGAAGACACAGTGCGCTCGCGACGAAACCGAGGTCGATGTGACCCCGTCCGTCAGCCATAGCGCGCATCATGCCGAATAGGAAAGCAGCGGACTCGAAGTCCGTCAAATCACGTCCACGAAGTGGACCGGGCTGCCGCATGTGACACGTGTGACACATGCGGCAGCAGTGTCTGTTGTGGACGTCAGGCGTCGAGTGCCGCGAGGACGTCGGCCACCAGGTCGTCGGTGTCCTCACATCCGGCCGAGAACCTGACGAACCCCTCGGGCACCGGATCGCCCCACTGTGCCCGCCGGTCGGCAGTGCTGTGCACGCCACCGAAACTCGTCGCCGCGGTCACCAGCTTCGACGCGGCGAGGAACCGCTCGACCGCGTCACGTGATTCGAGGGTGAACGTGAAAACCCCGTTGAACCGGCGCATCTGCTTGGCAGCGATGACGTGGGACGGATCCGCCACGGCCCCAGGCCATCGCAGGCCCGACACCCGCTGATGCCCGCGCAGCGCCAAGTAAAGCGCCCCGGCGTTCTGAGCCTGGCGGGCCAGCCGTAGATCCAAAGTGCTCAACCCGCGGTGCGCCAGCCAGGTCTCGAACGGCCCCGGGATCCCGCCGCGCAGCGTCCTGCTCTGGCGAATTCTCGCCGCCAGCTCAGCCGAGCGGCAGGTCACGTGTCCCAGCAGGACATCGCTGTGCCCGGACAGTGCCTTGCTGTCACTGCACACCACGATGTCCGCGCCCAGTTCCAACGGACGCTGGCCGATGGGTGTCGCGGTCGTGTTGTCCACAGCCAAAAGGGCGCCAGCGTCGTGCGCCGCCGCAGCCAACACAGTGATATCGCACACATCGAGACCCGGGTTGGACGGCGTCTCCACCAAAACGAGGTCCGCGCCTGCGAAGGACGGCCACGGTCCGGTCGTCGGCACTTCGACGACGGCAACCGGCAACTCGGCGGCGAGCGATCGGGTCAAGTAGTAACCGTCCGAAGGCAACACGACTTTCTCAGACGCCAGCCCGAGCACTGCGGCGATCGCGGCCATCCCGGACGCGAAGACCACGCATTCCCCGCCGTCCAACGAGCCGATCGCGGACTCCAGGGCACGGTACGTCGGGTTGTCCGACCTGCCGTAGCCATAGGACTCGTGCCCGGCGTGGAACCCCGTCGCGAAAACCGGTGAAGCCAGCAAAGGATTTCCCGGCTCCGGCTCGGCCAGACCGCCGTGCACGCAACGCGTCCCGTCGCCGTAGTCCGTCATCGCTCCGGCCTGACCTTTCGGCCGATCAGCTCGGCACCCGCCTCACGCGGGTCAAGACCGTCGTGGCAGACCCGGTGCACCACCTCGGTAATCGGCATGTCCACACCGTGGCGCACGGCCAGCGCCCGGATGGACGAACAGGACTTCACGCCTTCGGCCACCTGTCCGTGCGTCGCTTCCTGCGCCTCGGCCACCGTTTGCCCACGGCCGAGCCGCTCACCGAAAGTCCGGTTGCGCGACAACGGCGACGAGCAGGTCGCGACCAGATCTCCCAGCCCGGCAAGGCCTGCGAAGGTCATCGGGTCGGCGCCGAGTGCCATCCCCAGCCGGGACGTCTCGGCGAGGCCGCGGGTGATCAGCGTGGCCAGTGTGTTGCTGCCGAAGCCAAGACCGGACGCCATGCCGCAGGACAGGGCGATCACGTTCTTGCACGCCCCACCGAGTTCGCAGCCGATCACGTCGGTGTTCGTGTACGGCCTGAAGTACCCGGTCGTGCTCGCGTGCTGCAGATCGATCGCACGATCGTGGTCCTCACACGCGATCACGGTCGCGGTCGGCTGTTCCCGCGCGATCTCCATGGCCAGGTTCGGTCCGGACACCACGGCGACGTGATCCGACGGCACACCGGCGACTTCCGCGACCACCTCGCTCATCCGCTTGAGCGTGCCCAGTTCCACGCCTTTGGCCAGGCTGACCAGCGTGGCACCGGCCGGAAGCCGCCACTGGGACAGGTTCGCCCGCAGGCTCTGGCTCGGCACCGCCAAGATGACCGCCTCGGCGCCGTCCAGCGCCTCGGCGGGGTCCGATGTGGACGTCAGGTTGTCCGGCAGCCGGATCCCCGGCAGGTAGTCCGGGTTCTCGTGCTCGCTGGTGACGGCCGCCGCGACTTCCGGGCGGCGCGCCCACAACACGACGTCACGGCCTGCGTCGGCCATCACCTTGGCGTAGGTCGTTCCCCATGAACCCGCGCCGAGCACCGCGATCCGCCTCAGGGACATCTCAGCTCTCCGCCTTCTTCGGGTTGAAGAAACCGTCAGGGGCCTTCTCCCCGCGGATCTCGGCGAGCAACGCCTTCACGTCGTTCATGATGAACTCGGTCACCCGCATCAACGTGGTGTTGCTTGGCGGATCCTCGCCGCGGAACCCGGAAAGGTCGACCGGCTCGCCGACGTAGATCGTGACCGTCTTGCGCGGGAACGGCCGGAAGGTCTTGGTGTACCCGTTCAAGATGTGGTTGGTGCCCCACCGCGCGATCGGCAGCACCGGCACGTCGTTGGTCAGCGCGAGCCGCGCCACACCGGGGAAGGACCGCATCGGCCAGCCGTCCGGGTCCTTGCTGATCGTTCCTTCCGGATAGATGCAGACGAGCTTGCCTTCGCGCAACGCTTCGTTCGCCGCACGCAGACTGTCGGCGGCGTTGGCCGTGCCCCGGTAGACGGGGATGGTTCCCGCCCCGCCGATGATCTTGCCAGCGACCGGGATACGGAACAGGCTGTCCTTGGCCAGAAACCTCGGCACCCGCTTGTTGCGGTGCACGAAGACCGCGTCGACCACGGGATCGAGGTGGGAGATGTGGTTGAAGACCAGAATCGCACCGCCTTGGCGGGGAATGCGTTCCGCGCCGCGCGTCACCCGCTTGCCCAACCAGGTGATCGGGTAGAACACCGCAGCGGCGATCTTGACCCAGATCCCGTCCTTCTCACGACGCGCCAAGGCTCCTCCTATGCGAAACGACTGCATGGGAGTGTAGGACCCAGCACACGGTCCAAGTTTTGATGCAGAATCTCAAGGTGCAGACAGATCTCGTCGTGCCCGTGAAAAGGCTGCCCGATGCCAAGTCGCGGCTGCGGGGCACGGTACGTCCGGAAGAGCACACCAACCTGGTGCTGGCCGTGCTTTTGGACACAGTCACCGCGGCCGCGCAGGCCGACGGCGTACGCCGGGTCCTGGTGGTGAGCTCGGATCCGACGGTCGCCGGCGTGCTTGCCGCCGAAGGGTTCGAGTGCGTGCCCGAAGGCCGGTCCCCTGGTCTCAACGAAGCACTCCGCCACGGCGCCGCGGTGTTGCGGCAGTCGGACAGGACCGGACAAATAGGGGCGCTCCAGGCGGATCTGCCCGCACTGCGGCCGACCGACTTGGCCGCTGCGATCAAAACCGCTGATGGCAGGCGTGCTTTCTGCGCTGATCGGCAGACAACCGGAACGACGCTGCTGCTCTCGGCGGCAGGCGAGCCGCTGAATCCCAGGTTCGGCATAGGCTCGGCGCGCAAACACGCCGCCTCCGGCGCGATGGCGCTCACCGACAGCTGGGATTCCCTGCGGTGTGACGTCGATACCGTCGAAGATCTTCTGGTGGCCCGTGATCTGGGCCTCGGCCAGCGGACTTCCGAGTTGCTGTGCGCGATGGCATGTGGGCCGATCGAGTGTTAACCACGTTGTCCGCACACAGACGCGCACTTCGGCGATAAGTCCTGGACAATCAGGCTGTGAGCACCGACAGCAGCGACCAGCCGATCGCCCCGGCCCCACCGCCGGCTCCCACCAACCGGCCCGAGCGGACTGTTCCGTCGGCGCCGCCAGCGGCCACGACCGCGGCGGCGGCCATCGACGGCCTGCCCGACGACCGGTATTTCAACCGGGAACTGTCCTGGTTGGACTTCAACGCCCGGGTGCTGGCCCTTGCCGAGGACGAGTCTCAGCCCCTGCTCGAACGGGCCAAGTTCCTCGCGATCTTCGCGTCGAACCTGGACGAGTTCTACATGGTCCGGGTCGCCGGGTTGAAACGCCGCAGGGAGACCGGCCTTTCGGTGCGCAGCGCGGACGGGCTTACGCCGCGCGAGCAGTTGGCGTACATCGCCAAACGCAACCAGGAACTCGTCGAACAGCACTCGTTGGCGTTCGAACAGCGCATCCGGCCGGAACTGGCCGATCGCGGCATTCGCATCGTGCGCTGGGCGGAGCTGGCCGAGGACGACAAGCACCGGCTGCACGTCTACTTCACCGAACAGGTTTTCCCGGTGCTGACTCCGCTCGCGGTCGACCCGGCACACCCCTTCCCCTACATCTCCGGGCTGTCGCTCAACCTCGCTGTCACCGTTCGCGACCCGGAGGCGGGCACCGAGCGGTTCGCCCGCGTGAAGGTGCCGGACAACGTGCCGCGGCTGCTGCAGGTGCAGTCCAATGGGGACGAATGGAGTGCCACGTTCCTGCCGCTGGAAGACCTGATCGGAGCCCATCTCGGTGAGTTGTTCACCGGAATGGAAGTCACCGAGGTGCACGAGTTTCGGGTGACCCGCAACGCGGACCTGGAAGTCGAGGAGGACCGCGACGAGGACTTGTTGCTGGCGCTGGAGCGGGAACTGGCGCAGCGCCGGTTCGGCCCGCCGGTTCGGCTGGAAATCGCCAGCGACATGTCCGAGCACATGCAGGAACTGCTGCTGCGTGAGCTCGAAGTGGCGCCCAATGACGTCGTGGTCATCAACGGGCTGCTGGACTTGTCGTGCCTCTGGCAGCTGCATGCCGTTGACCGCAAGGACCTCAAGGACAGGCCGTTCGTGCCCGCGACGCACCCCGCGTTCGCCGAACACGAGACACCCAAGAGCGTCTTCGCGACGCTGCGGGAAGGCGACGTCCTGGTGCACCACCCGTACGACTCGTTCTCCACGAGCGTGCAACGTTTCATCGAGCAGGCGGCCAGCGATCCGCACGTGCTGGCGATCAAACAGACGCTGTACCGAACATCGGGTGATTCGCCCATTGTGGACGCGTTGATCGACGCGGCCGAAGCGGGCAAGCAGGTCGTGGCGCTGGTGGAGATCAAGGCGCGGTTCGACGAGCAGGCGAACATCAAGTGGGCGAGGGCGCTGGAGAAGGCGGGCGTGCACGTGGTCTACGGCCTCGTCGGGCTCAAGACGCACTGCAAGACCTCGCTCGTGGTGCGCCAGGAAGGATCGACGATCCGGCGTTACTGCCACATCGGAACGGGTAACTACAACCCGAAGACCGCGCGGCTGTACGAGGACATCGGCCTGCTCACCGCCGAGCCCGCGATCGGCGCGGACCTGACCGACCTGTTCAATGTGCTGACTGGATACGCACGACAGGACACGTACCGCAGCATTCTGGTGGCGCCGCACGGGATCCGGCGCGGCATCGTCGAGCGGATCGAACAAGAGATCGAATTCGCCCGCGCGGGCAAGCCCGCGGGGATCCGGATCAAGGTGAACTCGTTGGTGGACGAGCAGGTCATCGACGCGCTGTACCGGGCTTCCCAGGCCGGTGTGCCGGTTGACGTGGTGGTGCGGGGAATCTGCGCACTCAAACCGGGGATCGCGGGGCTGAGCGAGAACATCAGGGTGCGCTCGATCCTCGGTCGCTTCCTCGAGCACTCCCGGGTGCTCCATTTCGCCGGGGCGGCCGAGCACTGGATCGGCAGCGCGGACTTGATGCACCGCAATCTGGATCGCCGGGTCGAAGTGCAGGTACCGGTCCGCAATCCGCGGCTGGTAAAACAATTGGACGCCATGTTCGATTCGGCGACCGACCCGAACACCCGCTGCTGGGTGTTGCAACCGGACGGCGAATGGGAGCCGTCGCCGCAAGACAGCGAGCAGGTGCGTGACCACCAACGGGAAATGATCCTGCTGCATGGGGCAACGGGCTGACGTGTCACACCGCTCTATCGCGGCAGCGGGTGCTGTCGCATGGCAAGAGGACGGGACGGTCGCCGTGGTGCACCGTCCCCGGTACGACGACTGGACGCTGCCCAAGGGGAAAGTCGACGCCGGCGAGACCGTGCCGCACGCGGCGGTGCGGGAACTGGCCGAGGAGACCGGCTTCCGCGTGGTGCTGAGCAGGCACCTGAACACCATTCGGTATTCGGTGCAGGGCTCGGCGAAGCGCGTGGACTACTTCGCCGCGAAGGCGGTCGGCGGATCCTTCGAGCCGAACGAGGAAGTTGACGAGCTGCGCTGGCTGCCGGTGGACAAGGCACGGGAAATCCTGACTTACCCACAGGATGCCGACGTGCTCACGGAGTTCACCCGGCTGCCGGCCGTCACCGCGACTGTGCTGCTGGTACGGCACGCGAAGGCCGGGAAACGAGAAGGCTGGACAGGCCCCGACATCGAGCGACCGCTGTCGCCTGCCGGTCGGCGGCAGGCGGCCGCGCTGCGGGAGTTGCTGCCGCTGTTCGGCGCGAACCGAATGTATTCGGCGCCGCCCGCGCGGTGTGTGCAGACGATTGCGGGCCTGGCCGAAGATCTCGGTAGGACGGTGGAGGTCGAGCCGTCGCTTGGCGAACAGGAGTATTCGAGCGCCCCCGACGCCACCCTGCGCCGGTTGCGCGAAATCGCCTCGAGCGAGGGGATCCCGGTGGTGTCCAGCCAGGGCGGCGTGATCCCCGGCCTGATCTCTGCGTGCGCCAAGGAATCGGGCCTTGACCTGCCCGAAGTGCGTGCCAAGAAGGGCAGTGTGTGGCTGCTGACATTCGTCCATGCGGGACTCAGGCTGGCTGCGGCCGATTACTATCCCAGCCCACTTCCGAAGCCCTGAAACACCGTTGGGGCAATTCCCCGGCAAACCACCGGCTATGCCCCCAAAGTGGCATTGGGTGCATCCGACGGCCCCCGGCGCGGCTTTCCGGGCATGCCTGAAACCCCTGGATATGCCCCCGAAGTGGCGTTCGGGGCGGCGCGCCCGCGGATGCTGGTGACGATGCCCCGAAAGTGGAGTGGGGAGCATCCGCAGAACCGTCGCAATGCCCCCAAAGTGGCGTTCGGAGCGTCCGGAACCCTCGTTATGCCCCCAATGTCACACCTGAGGCATCCGGCGCACACAACTGCCCCGTTGAGACGCCTGTGAGCGCCACAGGCGCGACAGGGGTCACTGGATGACCCGGGACCTGTTCCGGCGCACAACAAAGCCGTGAGGGCCACCCAGGCGTCCCCGGGCGGCCCTCACGGCTTTGTGGATACTGCTTACTTCTTGCGCGTCGACGGCTTCTTCGCGGCGGCGGCGGAGGTCTTCTTCGCCGTGGCCTTCGCAGTCGTCTTGGCAGCAGGCTTCGCAGCTGCACGACGGGTCGTCGTGGTCTTCGCTGCCGGCTTCGCAGCAGTCTTGGCCGTCTTGGTGGCGGCCGTCTTGCGGGCGGTGCTCGCGGCGGCCGTCTTACGGGTCGTCGAAGCCGTGGTGCGAGTGGCAGCGGCACGCGTGCTGGTGCCGGTGCTACGCGAGGCTGCCGGCTTGGCGGCGGCAACCTTCGGCAGCTTCTTCGCGCCGCTCACAACCTCTTTGAAGCCGGTGCCGGGCCGGAACGCTGGCACATTGGTCTTCTTGACCTTCACGGTCTCACCGGTACGCGGGTTGCGCGCGGTACGGGCTGCACGGGCGCGCTTCTCGAAAACGCCGAAGCCGGTGATGTTGACCTTCTCGCCCTTGTTGACCGTACGAACGATCACGTCGACGAGACCGTCGACCGCAGCGCCTGCGGTCTTCTTGTCGCCCAGGCGTTCCGTGAGCGCCTCGATGAGCTGGGCCTTGTTCACCCTTCTGTCCTCCACTATGACCACATGACGGTTACGGCCTTTTGCGGCCGACTTCTCGCCACCATATGCCGAAAAGCGCGCGACCACCACGCGCCACGCCATATTTTTGCTTATGAGTTTTGCGATCCGCCCATCGGGGTGACATTTGGGCCCGGAATCAGCCCGTCAGGCAAGGGTTGTGGAGGGCTTCCAGACGGGGCGGGAAGCTTCGAACGAATCGATCGCGTCGGCGTGTCGAAGTGTCAGCGCGATGTCGTCCAACCCTTCCAAGAGGCGCCAACGGGTGTAGTCGTCGATGCGCAACGGCGCGGTGAAGTCCTTCGCTGTGACAAGCCTTTCCCGCAGGTCGACGGTCACTTCGGTACCCGGCTCGGCCTCAAGCAACTTCCACAGCTGCTCGATGTCGTGCTGCTCAACGACTGCCGCCAAGAGTCCTTGCTTGCCCGCGTTGCCGCGGAAGATGTCGGCGAAGCGGGACGACAGCACGGCGCGGAAGCCGTAGTTGGACAGCGCCCAAACGGCGTGCTCGCGCGACGAACCGGTGCCGAAGTCCGGTCCGGCGACCAGGACGCTGCCGTTGCGGTACGGCTCCTGGTTGAGCACGAACTGCTCGTCCTGGCGCCACGCGGCAAACAGACCGTCCTCGAAACCGGTCTTGCTGACCCGTTTGAGGTAGACGGCCGGGATGATCTGGTCCGTGTCCACGTTGGACCTGCGGAGGGGGACACCGACCCCCGTGTGCTTGGTGAAAGGCTCCATGACGTGCTTCTTCTTTCAGTCCAGGAGGTCTTCTGTGCTGATGCTCGACCCTGCAAGCAGGTCTTCGGGAGAGGACAGCGTGCCGCGCACGGCAGTGGCGGCGGCGACGAGCGGCGAGACGAGGTGCGTGCGGCCGCCCTTGCCCTGCCTGCCCTCGAAGTTGCGATTTGATGTCGATGCGCTGCGCTCGCCCGGCTTGAGCTGGTCCGGGTTCATGCCAAGGCACATCGAGCACCCGGCGGAGCGCCACTCGGCACCGGCCGACAGGAAAACCTCGTGCAGCCCCTCGGACTCCGCGGCTTCGCGAACGCGCATTGAACCGGGGACGACCAGCATCCGTACCCCACTGGCGACTTTGTGCCCACGCAGCACGCTCGCCGCGGCACGCAGGTCCTCGATCCGGCCATTGGTACATGAACCGAGGAAGACGGTGTCGACCTGGATCTCGCGCAGCGGGGTGCCCGGCTTGAGGTCCATGTAGGACAGGGCCTTCTCGGCGGCGAAGCGCTCGTTCTCGTCGGCGATCTGTTCCGGGTCAGGAACCTTTTCAGACAGCGGCAGACCCTGACCGGGGTTGGTGCCCCACGTCACGAACGGCGTGAGGGTGTCCGCGTCGAGGTTCACTTCACTGTCAAAGACAGCGTCATCGTCGGTGCGCAGCTCTGTCCACGCTGCCACGGCGGCATCCCAGTCGGCACCCTGCGGAGCGTGCTTGCGCCCCTTGAGGTACGCGAAGGTCGTCTCGTCCGGTGCGATCAAACCGGCGCGCGCGCCCGCTTCGATGGACATGTTGCAGATGGTCATCCGCGCTTCCATGGACAGCTCTTCGATGGCGCTGCCGCGATATTCCAATACATATCCCTGTCCGCCACCGGTTCCGATCTTCGCGATGACGGCGAGGATGATGTCCTTGGCGGTGACCCCGGGACGCAGCGAGCCGGAGACGTTGATCGCCATGGTCTTGAACGGCTTGAGCGGAAGCGTCTGAGTCGCCAGCACGTGCTCGACCTCGGAAGTGCCGATGCCGAACGCCATCGCGCCGAACGCGCCGTGCGTCGAAGTGTGACTGTCGCCGCACACCACGGTCATCCCGGGCTGTGTGAGACCGAGCTGCGGGCCGATCACGTGCACGATGCCCTGTTCGTCGTGCCCCATCTGATAGAGCGGGACGCCGAACTCGGCACAGTTCTTGCGGAGCGTCTCAACCTGGGTCCGGGACACCGGATCGGCGATCGGCAGCTGGATGTCGACCGTGGGGACGTTGTGATCCTCGGTGGCGACAGTGAGATCGGTGCGGCGGACCCTGCGGCCCGCCTGACGCAGCCCGTCGAACGCCTGCGGGCTGGTCACTTCGTGCACGAGGTGCAAGTCGATGTAGAGCAGATCCGGCTCATCACCTTCGCCTCGCCGTACTACATGTGAGTCCCACACTTTCTCAGCGAGCGTGTGGCCCATCGCTCCTCCAACGCAGATTTCGTGGTGGGTTCCCAGATACTGGACATCTCAGATATCGGGAAGTTAGTATCGTTGTGTGGGACAGCATAGCGGAATCGGTGTTCTCGACAAGGCAATGGCGGTGCTGCAGGCCGTTGCCAAAGAACCCTGTGGTCTGGCGGAACTCTGCACGAAGACCGGCCTGCCGCGCGCGACAGCGCACCGGCTCGCGGTCGGCCTGGAAGTACATCGGTTGCTACGCCGGGGATCCGACGGGCGTTGGCGGCCGGGCGCGGCTCTCTCAGAGCTCGCGGGCGGAGCGACAGACCCACTTCTCGACGCCGCGAACGCGGTCCTGCCCCGACTCCGTGACATAACCGGAGAAAGCGTCCAGCTCTACCGGCGTGACGGAATGCACCGGATCTGCATCTGCGCGGCAGAACCCCCTTCCGGCCTCCGCGACACCGTCCCAGTAGGTGCCCGCCTGCCGATGACCGCAGGCTCGGGCGCCAAGGTCCTTGCCGCGTGGGCAGATCCCGCGACGCAGCGAGCGTTGCTGAACGACGCGGTGTTCGGAGAGCGCGCCCTGCTTGAGGTCCGCCGCCGCGGCTGGGCGCAGAGCGTGGCGGAGCGTGAGCCAGGAGTGGCCAGTGTGTCTGCTCCGGTTCGTGATGGTGCTGGGAATGTTGTGGCTGCTGTGTCGGTCTCCGGCCCAATAGACCGGATGGGCCGCCGCCCCGGCTCCCGCTGGGCAGCAGATCTACTGGCCGCCGCCGACGCCCTCCACAACCGCCTCTGACCTCGCTTTTCACTCCACTGTGGACGTCCCTAATAGACGTCCACAGTGGAGTTTTTCTTCGCAGCGTGTTCAGAGGTTCTTTAAAAGACTCCGCCTCGCCTTGAGACCTGAGGTTCCTCAAAGATCGCAGGGAGGCCACCAAGAGGAGAGGGGCCGCCCTCCCTTCCTCCCGTCCGGCCTGCCCAAGGGAACCACGGGCTGTCAAGGAGGTCCGTACGGCAATCGCTCGGGGTCGCTTCGCGTAGGCGGACCCCCTTGACAGCCCGTGGATGGCTTCGCCCAGGCCAGACGGGAGGAAGGGAGCACGAAGCACCCCCCTGCGCTACCGCGCACAGAGGACGGCGGCGATCCGTACAGCCACCGCTCGGACCTGCTTTACGTAGGCGGATCACCGCCGCAAAAGACACCCCGCCAGGCCCCACCACGCAGCGAAGGCGAAGAAACAAAGCCCAAGCCAAAAAGCTGGAAAGCAAGAAAAGCCCCCGTGGGGGTGTGGGGGGCTCGGCCCCCCAAAATAATAGCGAAGCGGGTGCCGGAAAAGATGCGAAGCATCTGACCAGCACCCGCTACCCGCGTAGCCCCGACGGGATTTGAACCCGCGCTACCGCCTTGAGAGGGCGGCGTCCTAGGCCGCTAGACGACGGGGCCAGGAACTTTCTGTTTTCTTTTGTTGGAGGAATCCTAGCACTTGCTCCTAGGGGCTCTTCCGCTGGGGTACCAGGACTCGAACCTAGACTAACTGAACCAGAATCAGTCGTGCTGCCAATTACACCATACCCCACCGGCGTCTCGGACTGCTGTCCTTGGCGCCGGGACAGATAGTACGCGATGGGCCCTACGGGGTAAAAATCGGGGTCAGCATCGTGGGGCGGGCACGCTCACGGACGGTGTCACGTACTCGCTGACAAGCAGTGATGGCAGTTCTGTCAGGTCTGCGATCACGTGGACGTCCGCTGGGGCGTGTGCCGCGGGCTCGTCTTCGCGGTTGAGCCAGATGGCGTGCAGGCCGGCGTCGCGGGCGCCGATCGCGTCGAGGTCGAGGCGGTCCCCGATGTGCACCGCGTTGCTTGGGTTGACCTGAAGTTCCTGGCAGGCGGCGTGGAAGATGCCGCTGGCGGGCTTTGCCACGCCTCGCTCCCCTGCGATCACCACCGCGTCGAAGAAGCGGGTCAGGCCGAGGCACGCCATCTTGTCTCGCTGCGCGGGGCCCGAGGCGTTCGTCACAGCCGCGAGTTTGAGGCCTGCCGCGCGCATCCAGTCCAGGCACGGCAGCGCGTCCGTGAAGAGCCGCCAGCCGCTGCACATCTGGGTCTGTCGTCGATCTTCGAGTACTTGCACTGTCTCGTCGTCGAGCAGTACGCCCATGTCGGTAAGGAATGCCTTGGTTCGTTGCAAACGCATGGTCTTGGGATCAAGTTCGCCGGCTACCGCTCTGGCCACGTACTCGTCTGTGGTGTGCTGCCATGCCGGCCACATGTCGTCGCGACCGATCAGCGTGAATAATGCGGAACGCGCTGCTGAGGTGAAATCCACGAGTGTGTCGTCGATGTCCAGACAGACCGCCTTGATTTCCGGTGGATTGCCCACCGATCTGTCAAGCTCCGACCGCAACTCCAGCGCTGATGCCATCCAGAGACGATAGGCGCGTCCCACCCGTTTTCGATTCGTCTAACGAGGTGATTGTTGGAGCACTGACACGGTTAAGCCCCCTTGTCTCCAAGGGGGCCAAACTGCCTGTATCGGATCGGCAACCGTCAGGTGTTACGGGCCTGCCTCATGCGGGTGAGGGTTCTCTGCTTGCCCAACAACTCCATCGACTCGTACAGCGGCGGTGACACCGTGCGACCGGTGACTGACACACGTACTGGCGCGAACGCCTTGCGTGGTTTGAGGCCCAGTCCGTCGATGAGCGCGCCCTTCAGGGCTTCCTCAATGGCCGGTGTGGTCCAGTTGGCCAGCGGCTCGAGCGCGGCGATGGCCGCGTCCAGGACTGGTTTCGCGTCTTCTCCCAGCGCTTTGGCCGCGGAGTCGGGTTCGGGTGCGAAGTCCTCTTCGGATTCGAACAGGAACCTGACCATACCCACCGCATCGGACAGCACGACCAGGCGTTCCTGAATCAGCGGAGCCGTGGCGGTGAACAACGCGCGCTGCTCATCAGTTGGTTTCTCGGCAACCAGTCCGGCCGTCGCGAGGTACGGCAGTGTGCGTTCCACGAAATCGTCCTGCGCCAGTGCGCGCAGGTGTGTCGCGTTGATGGCTTCGGCCTTTTTCAGGTCGAACCTGGCCGGGTTGGAGCTCACCTTGCTGATGTCAAAGGCTTGTACCATCTCGGACATACTGAATATGTCCCGGTCGTCGGCAATCGCCCAGCCGAGCAACGCGAGGTAGTTCAGCATCCCTTCGGGCAGGAATCCCCGGTCCCGATAGGTGAACAGGTTCGACTCGGGATCCCGCTTGGACAGCTTCCGGTTGCCGTCGCCACGCACGAGCGGCAGGTGCGCGTAGTCCGGAATGGACTCGGCAACGCCGATCCGCTTGAGCGCGTGGAAAAGCGCGATCTGCCGCGGGGTGGACGGGAGCAGGTCCTCGCCACGCAGGATGTGTGTGATGCGCATCAACGCGTCGTCGACCGGGTTGGTCAACGTGTACAGAGGTGCGCCGTTCGCCCTGACCA
Organism: Kibdelosporangium aridum; assembly: GCF_900176515.1. Lineage (GTDB taxonomy): Bacteria > Actinomycetota > Actinomycetes > Mycobacteriales > Pseudonocardiaceae > Kibdelosporangium > Kibdelosporangium aridum. The sequence goes on along the minus strand of NZ_FWXV01000006.1, from coordinate 480,917 downwards.
GCACGGGGTCCGGCACACTGCCCGCTTTGAACGTCACTTCACCACGGATGTGGTCGTTGAACGTGATGTCCTCGTCGGGCATCCGCAGGCGCAGCACCGGTTCGCGGCCTTGCGCGCGAAACGCGGCCTTCTGCTCGCCGGTGGTGTCCCTGTCGAAGTTGTCGTACCCGAGCTTGGTGTCCTGCCCTGCTGCCTTACGGCGTTCGTCCACTTCTTCGGTAGTAGAGAACGACTCGTACAGCTCGCCCGCTTCGAGCAGGCGGCGCGCGACATCCGCGTAGATCTCACTGCGCTGGCTTTGCCGGTACGGGCCGTGGTCGCCGCCGACCTCGGGGCCTTCGTCCCAGTCGATGCCCAGCCAGTTCAACGCGTCGATGATCGCGGCGTAGCTCTCCTCGGAGTCACGGGACGCGTCGGTGTCCTCGATCCGGAAGACGAGTTCGCCGCCGTGGTGCCGGGCGAATGCCCAGTTGAACAGCGCGGTACGGATCAGCCCGACGTGCGGGGTCCCCGTCGGGGACGGGCAGAAGCGGACTCTCACGCCCGCGAGCGATGTCGTGTTCATAACAGTCATGAGGCTACCCACTTGACGTGGCACCCGATGAGGAGCATCCTCAACTTATTCAACAAACGATGAAAAAGAGGAGGGATCGAGATGGAGCGCACGACCTGCGCGATCGTTGGGGGCGGTCCGGCGGGCATGCTCCTTGGCTTGTTGTTGGCGCGCGCCGGGATCGAGGTCACCGTGCTGGAGAAGCACGCTGACTTCCTGCGGGACTTCCGCGGCGACACGGTGCACGCCTCGACCATCCGGATGATCGACGAACTGGGGCTGGGCAAGGAGTTCCGCAAGCTGCCGCAGTCGAAACTGCAGACAGTCGGCTTTCCCGCGGGCGACGGCACCACGGTTCTCGGTGACATCAGCAGGCTTCGCCCGCCGTACAACTTCATCGCGATGGTGCCGCAGTGGGATTTCCTCGACCTGCTGGCCGACGCGGGCAAGCAGGAGCCGACGTACACCTTGCGGATGAACACCGAGGTCACCGGCCTGCTCAAGGAAGGCGACCGGATCACCGGTGTCCGCTACCGCACGAAAGACGGTGAAGAGGGCGAGCTGCACGCCGATCTGACGGTGGCGTGCGACGGGCGGACGTCGTTGTTGCGCCGAGAGGCCGGGCTGGTGCCGGAGGAATTCCCGGTCCCGCTGGACGCCTGGTGGTTCCGGCTGCCGCGGCGCGAAGAGGAAACAGGTGAAGTCGGCGGCATCCAGATCCACATCGGCGACCGTGAACTGCTGCTGATGATCAACCGGGAAGGCTACTTCCAGATCGCCTACCTCGGCGCGAAAGGCGCCGACCCGAAGCTACGAGCCGAAGGGCTGCAGGCGTTCCGCGACCGGATCGTCCGGATCAACCCGAAGCTGGCCGACCGGGTGGACAGCATCGAGGACATGGACGACGTGAAGATGCTGGACGTCAAGCTGAACCGGCTGCACGAGTGGCACCGCGACGGTCTGCTGTGCATCGGCGACGCCGCGCACGCGATGTCACCGGTCGGCGGGATCGGCATCAACCTGGCAGTCCAGGACGCCGCGGCGGCCGCCCGGCTGATCGCCGAACCGTTGCGGCGCGGCCGAGTCAGCCCGGACGACCTGGCCAAAGTGCGCAAGCGCCGCTGGCTGCCGATGGTCGTCGCCCAGGGACTGCAACGGTTCCTGCACGCCAAGGTGCTCGCCCCGGTACTCCAGGGCGAGAGGACCTCGTATCCCAAGGCGCCGACGGTGTTGACACGGCTTTTCCCGCCGTTGCGCGCGGTTCCGGCGTACGTCATCGCGATCGGGGTCCGTCCGGAGCACGCCCCGGACTTCGCCAGGCGGTGACTATTTGGCCACCACGGGGTTGGTCAGCGTGCCGATGCCCTCGACGGTGACTGAAACGGTCTGACCGTCGGCCATCGGCCCGACGCCTGCCGGAGTTCCGGTGAGAATTACGTCACCAGGCAGCAGGGTCATCACCCGCGTAACCCACTCGATCAGCTTGGGCACGTCGTGCAGCAGGAGTGAAGTCCTGCTGTCCTGTTTGACCTCGCCGTCCAGTTCGGTCTTGATGGCGAGGTCGGACGCGTCCAGCTGAGTCTCGACCCATGGGCCGAGCGGGCAGAACGTGTCGTGGCTCTTGCCACGCGTCCACTGCCCGTCGGCCTTCTGCTGGTCGCGGGCGGTGACGTCGTTGCCGACGGTGTAGCCGAAGATGACGGAGGAGGCCTTCTCGGCCGGGACGTCCTTGCACGGCTGGCCGATGACGACGGCGAGCTCGGCCTCGAAGTCCACTCTGGACGAGTCGGCTGGCAGCTTGATGGCCGCGTTCGGGCCGATCACGCTGGTCGACGGCTTGATGAAGATGACGGGGTCGGCCGGCGGCTCGCCGCCCATCTCACGGGCGTGGTCGGCGTAGTTCTTGCCGATGCAGACGACCTTCGTCGGCAGGACCGGCGCAAGCAGCCGGACGTCGGCGAGCGGCCATTTGCGCCCGCTGAACGTGGGCTTGACGAACGGCTGCTCGGCGATCTCCAGCGCGACTTCCTGGCCGTCGGCGTCGCCCAGCGCGGCGTAGGCGAACCCTTCGGAATGAGCAATACGAGCGATACGCACGAACAGAACCTTAGTCGAGCCAGAGCAGCCGCGCCTCAGCCCCGATCTGATGGGAGTTGAGGGCTCGCGTGGCCGAGTCGGACATCCATACGGTGCCGTCGCGGTGGAGCAGGACGGCCCTGGGCGGGTTGGAGAACTCCAACCCCCATGCCATGAAGGTGTCGCTCTCGTCGCCCATACGGTCGTGACGAACGCCGTACACACAGAACGTACGTGGCGCAGTTTCCCTTGCCCTGTCAGCAAGTCCTTGGAGTACTTCTTCAGCCATGTTCACCTTTCTGACGCTAGCTAGAACTCTAGATCGCAGCAATGACACCTTTGAGTGATGAAACTTGACCCCATCAGCGCAGAAAATGTTGGTATGACAAGAAATGACCCACCGGCTCTACATTGGCTCGTGGGCACTGAGCTGGTGCACTACCGCAAGAAGGCGGGTCTCACGATCCTGCAGGCAGCCGAGAAGTCCGGAATCGGGAGACCCAAACTCGGCCATATGGAAACTGGGAAGTACGGCCAGTGGCCGGACGATGTGGCGAACCTGATGACTGTTTATGGTGCGCCGCAACGGGATGTCGACCGCATGGCCTCCCTCGCCGGGTCCTGCAGCGGCCAGTCATGGCTCGCTCCTTGGAAGCACCTGGTTCCCGACTGGTTCAGGACCTTCGTGGGGCTCGAAGGCTTGGCGGAGTCGGAGTTCGTGTTCGAGCCGATGGTGCTGCCAGGCCTGTTGCAGACCGAGAAGTATGCCCAGGCGATCACTGATGCGACTGGGTTTGTCCGCCGCGACCAGACCGAGAGATTCGTGTCCTTCCGCTTGGCCCGAGCCAAGCGACTGACCGATGAGACACCGCTACATCTGCATGCGGTGATAGGCGAGGCCGCTCTCCGGCTGAATGTTGGGAATCCCGATGTTCGGGAAGCGCAGTACCGACACTTGCTGACCTTGGCCAAGATGCCGAACGTGACTATCCAGGCGATCCGCCCTGAGGATGGCCCGCATGCAGCGACCTCAGGCGGGTTCTACTTGCTGGATTTCGCCCAGGCGCAGTCCATCGCCTACGCCGAAAGGGTGGATGGCGCTGTCTATGTGCAGGACCAAGACGACGTGCAGACCTATAAAATGGTTGTCGAGAATCTCACGTCGGTCGCTCTCTCCCCTGCGAAATCACTGAATCTGATCAGGGGGTTGATCGATTGACCTGAATCCTGGAGGGCGCCATGCGATGGAGGAAGAGCAGCTACAGCGCCAACAACGGAGCCTGCGTCGAGGTTGCTTGGATGAAAAGCTCCTTCAGTGGCAACAACGGCACCTGCGTCGAAGTTGCTTGGGCCAAGAGTAGCTTCAGCGGCAACAACGGCGATTGTGTCGAGGTCGCCACCCTCCCTGACCGTGTCGCCACTCGTGACTCCAAGAACTCTGGCGGCCCGATCCTCTCCTTCGACCGAGCCGCCTGGTCCTCGTTCCTCAGGACACTGACGTACTGACCCGCAGTGCCTTGTGCACCAACGCGTCACACAGCGCCAGCCAACTCGCCTCGACGATGTTCCCGTGCACGCCGACCGTGGTCCATTCACGCTGACCATCCGTCGACTCCACGAGGACACGGGTGACAGCGTCCGTGCCTGGGTGTTCCGTGAGAATCCGGACCTTGTAGTCCGCCAGCTCCACCTGGTCCAGCCACGGCAGATGCGGCACCAGCGCCTTGCGCAGCGCCGCGTCCAACGCGTGCACCGGACCATTCCCTTCCGCTGTCGCGATCACGCGTTCGCCCGCGACGTGCACCTTCACCGTCGCCTCCGACACGACCGTGCCGCCGACGTGGTGGTCCAGGATCACCCGGTACGACTCCAGCACGAACGGGGGCGTGTCCACAGGGGACTGATCCGCCTCCGCGACCTGCGCGCGCAGCAACAACTCCAATGACGCGTCCGCGGCTTCGAACGACCAGCCGCGCGCTTCCATCTCCTTCACCTTGCGGACCGCTCCTGACAGCGCCGCCGGTCGGCCGGCCAGGTCAACCCCGAGCTCACGTCCCTTGAGCTCCAGGCTGGCCCGACCGGCCATCTCGGTGACCAGTACCCGCATGTCGTTGCCGACGACGGCCGGATCGATGTGGTTGTACAGCTCCGGATCGACTTTGATCGCGCTCGCGTGCAGGCCCGCCTTGTGGGCGAACGCTGACGACCCGACGTAGGCCTGGTGGGTGTCGGGTGCGAGATTCGCGATCTCGGCAAGAGCATGGGAGACCCGGGTGAGCTCGGGCACGCATTCGGTGGGTAGCACCGGCATGCCGAGCTTGGTCACGAGATTCCCGACGACGGCGAACAAATCGGCATTGCCTGCTCGTTCGCCGTATCCGTTGGCGGTGCACTGCACGTGCGTCGCGCCCGCCTGCACAGCCGCGATGGAGTTCGCGACCGCGCATGAAGTGTCGTCCTGGCAGTGGATGCCGACCCGGAACCCGGTCCGGTCGATCACTTCCCTGACTGTGTCGGCCAGCTGCAACGGCAACTGGCCACCGTTGGTGTCGCACAACACGACCACGTCCGCGCCACCGTCCACACCGGCCGTGAGCACCCTCAGCGCTGTGTCGGAATCGTAGGCGTAGCCGTCGAAGAAGTGCTCCGCGTCAAGGAAAACCCGGCGGCCCTCGCCGACGAGGAACGCGACCGTGTCACGGACCATCTCGCACGCTTCGTCCACATCGGTCTTCAGCGCCAGCTTGATGTGCCGCAGGTCGGACTTCGCGACCAACGTCACCACCGGTGCCTGTGAGTCCAGCAGTGCCCGGACCTGCGGGTCTTCCGCGGCCGTGGTCCCGGCTTTGCGGGTCGATCCAAACGCGACAAGAGCGGCGTGCTTGAGCTCCAGCTCCCCCTCGGCCGCACGCGCGAAGAACTCCGTGTCCTTGGGCAACGCACCCGGCCAGCCACCTTCGATGAACCCGACGCCCAACTCGTCCAGCAACCTCGCGACTGCCAGCTTGTCCGCAGCCGAGTAGGAAATGCCCTCGCGCTGCGCCCCGTCCCGCAACGTCGTGTCGTACACGTGGAAGTCGTCGCCGAGCGGTGTGCCGGCCGGGGTCGTGCGGGTCACGGTCTCTCCTGGTGGTGGGCTGTCGAGCGGTGCCGGACAAACAAAAAACCTCCCGCAGGATGCGAGAGGTCGGCGCGCCGGGTGTGGAGCTCAGCTACCCAGCGCGCTGGTCGATAATGATCACGGCATACGCGGTCATGGTGAGCATGAAACCACATCGTGAGTCCGAATACCACTCCCCGGTCTGGCGCTCCCAGGTCGTGGGACGCATCAGTAGCGGTCAGTCCACGTCGCGGTCTTGGCGTCGGCGATCTCAGCAGCAGGCGGTAGCTCGACCGGAGGCGTCGCGTCCCAGTCGGAATACTTGGTGACCTTGGTGTTCCTGTTGCCGTCGTCGCCGGTCGACCGCTGTTCGACCTTCACCGGCAACCCGTCGTGGTTGACCCACACCGTCGCCTCGACGGGCTTCTTGCGTGCGGTGTTCGGATTGGACTCGACATTCGCGGCCGCGGTGAGCTCGTACCGCCACACGCCCTGGTCGTCGGTGCCCTGCGAAATGACCAGTGTCCTGGGGTCGAGGTCGGTGAACACGCTGCCGGGATGCAAGTCGTTCAAGGTCATCACCACATCCCGTTCGACATTCGGGAACGTGTTGAGATCCAGCTTCACCCAGCGCTTGCCCTGCGGCAGGGTCAACCGCGTGTCCTGCAGATAGATCTCGCGCGAGAACCGCTCGATCGCCACGGACTCCAACACCGCGTCGGAGTAGAACGACTTGACGCGCTCGATCATCCGTTGAGTCGGTTCCGGCGTCCCCTGCGTATGCCGCCCCTTGGACAAGGGGCTCATCTCACCTTTGCGCGTCCACCACCAGGACCGACGGCCTTCCGACTTGAACTCGACGTCGAACCTGACCGACGTCGCTTCACGCATCCGCTCAGTCACGCCTCAAGCGAACCCGGCGGCGCCTGCTCAGGCGCACCCCGCACGCCACACCCAGCGAGAAGCAGAACGACCAGCCCCAGGATCCGCATCATTCGCCGCAAAATACTCTCGCGGACACCCCGGCGAAGCGAATTCGCCGAAATGCCCGCGAACGCCGCCATGACTCAGGCCGATGACGCACTTGGCCGTTCTCCAGTGCCCACTGGTCCAAGGGCGAGCATGCCCTCACGAACGGCATCGCACAGCAAGCTCAACCTTCCGGAAGTGATTGCGCCACAACCGATCTGCTGTCACCGCTGTTGTTGCTGCGTCCAGGCGCCGACGGCGTTCATCGGCCAGTACAGGCGGTAAGTCTGTGGTATCGAGATCACTCCTCCACACCAGGTTCATCCGGTGGGGACATCGGCCAGAAGGACGATGAGTTCTCCGCTGCTCGGACCAGGTACTGCCCGTCCAGGGTGAAACGGGAGTCCGCGATCCCGTGCGCAGGCCACTCGGTGACCAGGTCGAAGGGCTGTGGTGGTGGCAACGGCGACAACCAGAGCGGTTGGCGATACTCGAACACCGTCGGCCCGAAACGCCCTCGACCTGCGACAGGGTTCAGGACGAATTCTCCATCTCCTGGAGCCATGGCCTGACGGCGGAACCGGACAGCGTCCGCGCTGGACGCGGTGATCCCGGGGCCGGAAACATAGAACCGGAGAAATTCGTCGCGCGGTTCCTCCTGCGACATCGGCGGGCTGATCGTGTGGATGAACTGGTCGGCTTCATTGTCCATCGTCGGGTGCGTACGCGCTGTTGCTGCGACGAGCTCGAAGAGGATGCCTTGGCGATAGCACCGCACCTCGACGAGCACTACGACTGCGACGTCTGATCGGGCCGCCACACGCTGGACCGGAATGATCTCCGCGAAATATCCGATCGGTGGCCCGTTCCAATTCTCCGCCATCACATCTCACCAGCTCTCTGTACCAACCGGCTCTCTATTGCCCGAACCCCCGCCACCGTGCTCACGTCGTCAGTCCACTGTGTACTCGCGGGCGCCGGGGATGATGCCTCAAACCAGCGAAGGCCGCCTCCACGAGATCGTGAAGGCGGCCTTTGAGCTGCGAAAACTACGCAGTCGTGCGCGAGGAGTTCGACGAGACCAGCGCGGCGAGCCGGTCGCCGATCGCGTACGTGCCGCCGGGTGAGGAGTGGTCGCGGGTCGCCAGGTCGAAGGCCACCGAGGCCTCGATCCGCCGCGCCGCTTCCCGCTCACCCAGGTGATCCAACAGCAGCGCGACCGACAGCACCGCGGCCGTCGGGTCCGCCACGCCCTGGCCCGCGATGTCCGGGGCGCTGCCGTGCACCGGCTCGAACATGCTCGGGTTGCGCCGGGTGATGTCGAGGTTGCCGGACGCCGCGAGGCCGATGCCACCGGTCACCGCCGCCGCGAGGTCCGTGAGGATGTCGCCGAACAAGTTGTCGGTGACGATCACGTCGAACCGGCCGGGGTCGGTGACCATGTGAATGGTCGTCGCGTCCACGTGCTGGTACGCCACAGTCACATCCGGGTGCTGCAGCGACACCTCCTCGACCACCCGTGACCACAAAGAACCCGCGTGCGCGAGCACGTTTGTCTTGTGCACGAGGGTCAAGTGCTTGCGTGGGCGGGCCGCGGCACGGGCGAACGCGTCGCGGACAACGCGTTCCACGCCGAACGACGTGTTCACGCTGACCTCGGTCGCGATCTCGTGCGGTGTGTCCTTGCGCAACAGTCCGCCGTTGCCCGCGTAGAGGCCTTCCGTGCCCTCACGGACGACGATCATGTCGATGTCACCCGGGTCGGCGATCGGGCTGCGCACGCCCGGGTACAGCCGCGCCGGGCGCAGGTTCACATGGTGGTCGAGTTCGAAGCGCAGCCGCAGCAGCAGGCCCCGCTCCAGAATTCCGCTCGGCACCGACGGATCACCGACCGCGCCGAGCAGGATCGCGTCATGTTCCCGGAGTTCGCCGAGAACCGACTCTGGCAGCAACTCCCCCGTCGCGTGCCATCGAGCGGCCCCAAGGTCGTACCGGGTGATCTCAGCACTCGGAATGACCTCGCCGAGCACCTTGAGGGCCTCGGCGATCACTTCCGGCCCGATCCCGTCACCGGGGATCACCGCGAGCCGCATGCAGACACCTCCGTGGATACAGGCCCAGCCTTCGGGCCACACAGTTCAGGGAAGGCTACCCGCACCCACCCGGTCATCCGTACCTCGACCACGCTTTGGGGGTCCCCCTTTCGGATCACGAAATCTCATTGTGCGGGAATCCGCACCACCGCGGCACGATCACCGGTCGCATTGTGGTGGCTCAGAACCAGCAGGCCTTCCGACTTGTCGAGACTGAGCACGGCCTTGTCCCGCCTGATGGACAGCGCTGTTCCCGGCTTGGCGAGAAACACGAGCGCGTCCTCGCCTTGACCGGTCGCCCGCAGACCTGGCTTGAGCGGGTCGAACGACATCCCTTCCACGCTGTCGATCAGGTTGGTGCCGGCACCGGGCGGGCTGTAGTACCCGGCCACTCCCACGGAGTACGAGATCCGCGCGGAGCCCGCGGCCGGGTCGATGCCGATCGCCTTGAGCGGCACCGGCAACACGGCCACGTTCGTGTCGAACACACCGGTGTCCACGTCGCCCAGCGACCCGTTCAAAGCCACGCGCGCCACCGACGGGGTGCCGGGCTTTGCCAAGTCCACTGTGTTCACCACCCAGACATCCGTGCCGGTGAGCTTCGTCACTGCCGCTTCGAAGTCCCACTTGCCGTCACCGTTCGTGTCGATGTCGACGTACGGAACCGTGTTGCTGCCAACGTTGTACCAGTTCCCCCAAGTCGCGATGCCGAAGGCGAGGATCGCATTCTCCGGTTTGCCTTGTTCGACCGCATAGGGTGCGGTGGACGCAACGCCGACGTACCTCAGATCGCCGCCCTTGGCGGTGTCGTTGACCGTGCAACCCTTTGTCAGATTGCGACGGCACGACGGCAACTGCGGCGACGTCGCCTGCAACTCCAGCACACTGATCAGCGAACGGTACGACTCGCGACCCTCGCCTTGAGCCAGTCCCTTGCCGCGCAGCGCCAGCAGGGCCTGTTCCCTGCTGTCGAAGCTGACCTGCGGCTCGGTGCTGAGCTTGGCGACCGGCTTTGGCGCCGCGTACACCGGAACCCGCAGTGCCGGACCGGACTTCGGGGTCAGCACGAGCCTGCCAGAGGCGTCGGCGACGAACTGCCGGGCGTAGTCCTCCTGTACCGGTGCGACGGTCGGGTCGATCGTCTTGCGCATCGCGAGCGGGTCGTCGACGCGTAGCGTGACCGTCACGGCCGCGGTACCGCGCGGCGGCACGCGGACCGGGCCACGCGAGACTTCGTAGCGGACACCGGGGGTCTTGGTGATTTCCTGATAGGCCACGTCGAACTCGGCGGGCTTGCTGCCCTTGTTGACCAGCTTGACCGTCCGAGCGACAGACATCCGGTTCATGGCCTCGACAGTGCCGAACGAGACGCTCACCGCGCCCGGCGCCTCGAGCACCATCGCGAGCACCTGATTGTCCAAAGCGGACTGCGCGTTCGCCCGGCCGGAACCGACCCGTTGCGGGGCAAGGAGAATCCCGTTCGGTTCGGTGCGTACGTCATCGCCCGCCGTGTTCATCACCGCGGCTTTGACCTCCTCGACCGACCAGTCCGGGTGCGCCTGCCGTACGAGCGCGGCGATCCCGGCGACGAGTGGCGTGGCCATCGAGGTCCCGCTGATCACCAAGGTCTGGTTGCCGCTTCCGGACAGCGCCGACGCGATCGTGTCACCGGGCGCAGCCACGTCGGGCTTCACGGCCGGGCCGCGTACTCCGCGTGAAGTGAAAACGCTTGGCGTGTCGTTGATCTCGGGTGAGTGGCTCTTGTACGTCCCACGCTTCGAGCCGAGCATCCGCACGGTCAGCGTGCCCGCCTGCAATGCGGGCAGCAGCGGCTTGGTCGCGGTCGCGGTGAACTGGAAGATCGGCAGGCTGTCGAGCCCCGCGATACCCCCGTCGAAATGATCCGTGGCTGAGGGCAACAGCACCCCGGCCGCCCCCGCGACCTTCGCGTGCGCGGTGCGGCCCGCGGAGCCACAACGGCGCTCGGAGTCGTCCGCCTCCCACTCCAGCCAGACGAACTTGCCCGCGACTCGCGCCTTGTCCACCTCGGCGAACGGATCACAACCGTCCTTGTTGGACTCAGTGGTCATGGCGACCACGGGCTTGGTCAGATCCAGCTGGTCGTAATCCTTGTACGCCAAGCCATACTGGCCTCCCGCAGCTGCCGCGACGTCAGCGGGCGCGGTCACCTCGACCGCGTCTCGCAGCACGTACGGGTCGCGTGTGCTCGCGACGGTCAGCGCTTCAGGCGTGTTACCGGGCGCACCGCCGATGTCGTACACATCGCCGCCATTGCCACCCGCGATGACCGACAGCACGCCATTGCGCGCCAGCTTGCGGACGAACAGGCTGTCCGGGTCGTCCGGCGCACCGAAGTCGCTGCCCAGCGACATGTTGACGATGTCGAGACGGTCGCTGAAGTCGCCGTCGGCGTTCGGGTCGAGCGCCCAGTCCATGGCCTTCGACGTCAGCTCGGTCGCGCCGAGACAGCCGAAGATCTTGATGGCGTAGATCAAGGCCTTGGGCGCGGAGCCGGGGCCGATCCGCATGTCGTCGGTCTTGAGCTTGGTGTAGTCGCCACGGAATGTGGTGCCGTCGGCGTTCACGCCGAAGCCCGCGGCGGTCCCGGCGACGTGCGTGCCGTGATCGCCACACGAGATCGGGTTCGGGTCAGGCGCTGGCGCCTTGGAGCCGAGTGAGCCGGAGGAGTCGTACTGGTCGCCCGCGAGGTCCGTGCCACCGACGACCTTTTCCGTCGGGAAGTAGCCGGCTTCGACCTTGGTCCGGTCGATCGCGGCGTAGGCGTCCGGCGTGCCGGGGCCGCCGAACGTGGCGTGGGTGTAGTCGACGCCGTCGTCGATGATCCCGATCCGGACCTTGTCGCCGAATTTGCCGGTGTTCTGCCAAGCGGTGAGGGTCTTGGTGACCTGGAGGGCGCTGGCGTTCGTGCGTGTCTTCGGCACAACCGGCCGGATCGACTGCACCTCAGGCTTGGCAGCCAGCTCACGGATCGCTTCCGCATCGGCGTGGATGACCATGCCCGCGACTGCGTTGGTCGTCGTGTAGACGAGGTGAGCGTTCGAGTCTCGCGTTTTCAGGGCTCCGGACAGCGTGTCAGCCGTCCGACTGATGTCGTCGGCGGCTTCACGGGCCTTCCGCTTGGCCTGCTCGCGATTGCCACCGGCCCTAGTGGACTGTTCGTTGTAGACGTCCACGGCAGGACGCTTGGCGAACTCGACGAACGCGCTCACCGGCCCCGAGCTGACAACACGCGCGGAAACCTTGTCGGCGCCGGGCAGCTGTCTGACCGGAAGGCTCGCCGCCAGCGGGAAATCGCTTGGTTTGCTGATCGCGGTGCCCGCGGTCGTCACACTCGCGACGAGCACGAGCGTGACCGTAGCGATCACCGGACGCCTTCTCCACCCGGTCGGACGGGCCACGCATGCCTCACTCTCCGCGCATCGTTGATGCCGGAAAGCAACCTATCCGCGAATGGCGTAGCGGCCTAGTACATTCGGGCGAACTTCAGCTGGTCGGGTTGAAGCCATGCCCCCGGTTGTCCACAGACAGCGGTTATCCACAGGCACGGCCCCGCCGCTCTTCCGCCGCGAACTCCCCCTGCAATAGCCTGAAATCAGGGGTCCCCCTGGCGGGCGGCTAGGGGAATGGGCACGACTGGGAGCGATACCAGGGCAGCAGCGGTGACGCTGGCCAGGGCGAAGCCCTCCCAGCAACGATGGTGGGCAGAGCCAACGCTCTACCCAGCAATGACGCAGGGCAAAGCCGAAGCCCTGCCCAACAATGCCACGCAGAGCAAGCCCGAAGCCCCGCCCATCAATGGGCGCAGGGCAGAGCCAAAGCCCACCTAGCAACAACACACAGGGCAAAGCCGAAACCCCACCCAGCAACAACACACAGGGCAAGGCCCAAGCCCCACCAGCAACGGTGCAGGGCAAAGACCAAGCCCCACCCAGCAACAACACACAGGGCAAGGCCGAAACCCCACCAGCAACGGTGCAGGGCAAAGACCAAGCCCCACCCAGCAACAACGCAGGGCAGAGCCGAGGCTCTGCCCTGCTACTCGCGGTCGTTGATCAGGCGTCGAACTGCACGGCGCGGATGTTGGTCGCCGAGATGCTCAGGCCGATCGAGTCCAGCACGGAGGCGTCCACCTGGCGGTCGACGCGCAGCAGCATGATCGCGTCGTTGCCGGTCTTGGTCTGGCTGATCTGCGCGGCCTCGATGTTGATGCCCGCCTCGCCGAGCAGCGTGCCCACCGTGCCCATCACGCCGGGGCGGTCCGGGTACGCGGCGAGCAGCACGGTGCCCTCGGCGCGCAGGTCGAAGCTGCGGCCGTTGAACCCGACGAGCTTCTCGACCTGGGCGAGGCCCGACACCGTTCCCGACACGGTGATGCTCGCGCCGTCCGCGTAGACCGCGCGGAGGGTGACGAGGCTGCGGTGCGCCGCGCTCTCCGACTCCTTGACCAGGTCGACCTCGACACCCAGCTCCTCCGCGAGGCGCGGGGCGTTCACGAAGGTCACCTGCGATTCGACGATGCCGTGGAAAGCACCGCGCAGTGCGGCGAGCGGCAGAATCGAGACGTCCTCATTGGACAGCTCACCACGCACCTCGACGGTGATCGACGTCGGCGTTCCGCTGCCCGTCGCCGCCAGGACGAGGCCCAGCTTCTGGGTCAGCGGCAGGTACGGCCGCACCTCCTCGCCGACCGCGCCACCGGCGACGTTCACACCATCGGGTACGAAGTCGCCGCGCAGGGCGAGCAGCACGCTGCGAGCGACATCCGTGCCCGCGCGGTCCTGGGCCTCCGCCGTCGACGCGCCCAGGTGCGGGGTGACCACGACGTTGGGCAGGCCGAACAGCGGGCTGGCGGTCGTCGGCTCGGTGGCGAACACGTCGATGCCCGCGCCGCCGACCTGGCCCGACTGGATCGCGTCGGCCAGCGCCTGCTCGTCGATCAGGCCACCGCGGGCGGCGTTCACGATCAGCACGCCCTTCTTGGTCTTGGCCAGCTGGTCCGCGCCGATCAGGCCCTTGGTCTCCGGGGTCTTGGGCAGGTGCACCGAGATGAAGTCGGCCCTGGCCAGCAGCTCGTCCAGCTCGACGAGCTCGATGCCCAGCTGCGCGGCGCGCGCGGGCGAGACGTACGGGTCGTAGGCGATCAACGAAGTGCCGAAGGCGGCGAGCCGCGCGGCGAACAGCTGACCGATCTTGCCGAGGCCGACGACACCGACGGTCTTGCCGTTGATCTCGACGCCCGAGTACGCGCTGCGCTTCCACGCGCCGCCCTGCAGGCTCTGGTCGGCCGCGGGGATCCGGCGGGCGACGGCGAGCAGCAGGCCCACGGCGTGCTCGGCGGCCGAGACGATGTTCGACGTCGGCGCGTTCACCACCAGCACGCCGCGCTCAGTGGCAGCGGGGACCTCGACGTTGTCCAGGCCGACACCGGCACGAGCGACGACCTTCAGCCGCGAGGTCGCGCCAAGCACCTCGGCGTCCACTTTGGTCGCTGACCGGACGAGCAACGCGTCGGCGTTGGCGACTTCGGTGAGCAGTGCGGGACGGTCAGTGCCGTCGACGTGACGGACCTCGACCTCCTCGCCGAATACGTCCAGCACGGACGGCGCCAGCTTTTCGGCGATCAGAACAACAGGTCGGCTGGTTGCAGTCACGGCAACGCACTCCAATTGATCATTTCATGATGTGGGAGACAGACCGGGTACAACGCCGGGCCCGGACGCACAGGAGTCTAAAGCCTCACAGACACGTTACGAATGAGTTATGCCGCACTACCAGGGCTCGTCGAATTCACCTGCGCGAACGCCCTGGACGAACGCATCCCACTCACTGGGAGTGAACACCAGAATCGTCCCGTCCGGGTGCTTCGAGTTGCGCATCGCCGTGTAGGTGACGCCGTCGGTGTGCTCGACGAACGCGATCTCCACATACTCACCGTCCGGGTCGGCGCCCGGTTCGGCGGCGCGCTGCCATTCGGCGTTCGTCAGGTCGAGATTCCCGCGAACATGGGCTTTGTCGTCGTAGATCGGCGCGCTGTCACCACTCATAAGCGCTAGGTATAGCACCCGGCCGGCCTTGATTGTCCGGCCGACCGCCCAGAACTGAAATGCGAATGCCCCTCAGGAGCTATCTCCCAAGGGGCATTCGCGGGGAAGAAAGATCAGGCAGTCTCGGTGATCGGGCGGTCCACCCAGGACATCAGGCCACGCAGTTTGCGGCCGACCTCCTCGATCGGGTGCTGTTCGCCCTCCTCACGCAGCTTCTGGAAGTTCGGCCGGCCCGCGGCGTCCTCGGCCACCCATTCCTTGGCGAACGAACCGTCCTGGATCTCGCCGAGGATCTTCTTCATCTCCTCCTTGACCGCCGGGTTGATCACGCGGGGGCCACGGGTGACGTCGCCGTACTCGGCGGTGTCGGAGATCGAGTAGCGCATCCGGGCGATGCCGCCCTCGTACATCAGGTCGACGATCAGCTTGAGCTCGTGCAGCACCTCGAAGTACGCGATCTCCGGGGCGTAGCCGGCCTCGGTGAGCACCTCGAAGCCGTTCTGCACCAGCGCCGCGGTGCCACCGCAGAGCACCGCCTGCTCGCCGAAGAGGTCCGTCTCGGTCTCTTCCTTGAACGTCGTCTTGATCACGCCCGCCCGGCTGCCGCCGATGCCCTTGGCGTACGCCAGCGCGATGGCCTGCGCGTTGCCAGTGGCGTCCTGCTCGATCGCGATCAGGCAGGGCACGCCCTTGCCGTCGACGAACTGGCGGCGGACCAGGTGACCCGGGCCCTTCGGCGCGACCATGAACACGTCGATGTCGGCCGACGGCTGGATCAGGCCGTAGCGGATGTTGAAGCCGTGGCCGAAGGCGATCGCGTTGCCCGGCTGCAGGTTCGGCGCGATCTCCTCGTCGAAGATCTTCTTCTGCTTGGTGTCCGGCGCCAGCAGCATCACGATGTCCGCCTCGGCCGACGCCTCGGCCGGGGTCAGCACACGCAGGCCCTGCTCCTCGGCCTTCGCGCGGGACTTCGAGCCCTCCTGCAGCCCGATCCGCACGTCGACACCGGAGTCACGCAGGCTCAGCGCGTGCGCGTGGCCCTGGCTGCCGTAGCCGATGACCGCGACCTTCTTGCCGCTCAGTACGCCAAGGTCGGCGTCATCGTCGTAAAAGATCTCGACACTCATCTAGTTGTTTCCTTAGTCAACCTGTGGGAAATCTCGGGTGCGATTTTCAGCGAACAGCCGTCGCGGTGATGGAGCGGGGACCGCGGCCGATGGCGACCATTCCGGACTGCACCATCTCACGCACGCCGTAGGGCTCGAGCATCCGGCGCAGCGCCTCGATCTTGTCGGCTGTCCCGGTCGCCTCGATGGTCAGCGCCTCCGGCGAGACGTCCACCACCTTGGCACGGAAGAGCTGCACTGTCTCCAGCACCTGGCTGCGCACGGTCGCGTCCGCGCGCACCTTCACCAACAACAGTTCGCGCTGGACCGCGGAACTCGGTTCGAGCTCCACGATCTTGATCACGTTCACCAGCTTGTTGAGCTGCTTTGTCACCTGTTCGAGTGGCAATTCGTCGACCGCGACCACGATGGTCATCCTGGACACGTCTGGGTGCTCGGTCGGTCCGACGGCGAGCGACTCGATGTTAAAGCCGCGCCGGGAGAACAATCCGGCAACGCGAGCAAGCACACCCGGCTTGTTCTCGACAAGAACGCTCAGTGTGTGGGTGGACATCAGATCTCATCCTCGTCGAACAGCGGCCGGATCCCTCTGGCCGCCATGATCTCGTCGTTGCCGGTGCCCGCCGCGACCATCGGCCACACCTGCGCGTCCTTGCCGACCACGAAGTCGATCACGACGGGGCGGTCGTTGATCTCCATCGCCCGCTTGATCACGGTGTCGACCTGCTCACGAGTCTCGCACCGCAGGCCCGCGCAGCCCAATGCCTCAGCGAGCAGCGTGAAGTCCGGAATCCGGTGCTTGTGCGTGCCGAGATCGGTGTTCGAGTAGCGCTCCGAGTAGAACAGGTTCTGCCACTGGCGGACCATGCCGAGGTTGCCGTTGTTGATCACGGCAACCTTGATCGGCGCGCCCTCGATGGCGCACGTGGCCAGCTCCTGGTTGGTCATCTGGAAGCAGCCGTCGCCGTCGATCGCCCACACTTGCGTGTCCGGCATGCCGAACTTGGCGCCCATCGCGGCCGGGACCGCGAAGCCCATCGTGCCGAGACCACCGGAGTTGATCCACGTCATCGGCTTCTCGTAGTTGATGAACTGCGCCGCCCACATCTGGTGCTGGCCGACGCCCGCCGTGTAGATCGCGTCCGGGCCGACGAGCTCGCCGATCCGCTCGATCACGTACTGCGGCGACAGCGTGCCGTCCGACGGCCACTCGTAGCCCTTCGGGAACGTCTCCCGCCAGCTGTTCACCTGCGCCCACCACTGGGTCAGGTCCGCCTTGTGCCGCTCGTGCTCGGCCTGCACCGCGGTGATCAGCTCGGTGATGATCTCCTTGCAGTCACCCACGATCGGCACGTCGGCCTTGCGGTTCTTGGAGATCTCCGCCGGGTCGATGTCGGCGTGCACGACCTGCGCCTCCGGCGCGAACGAGTCGAGCTTGCCGGTGACCCGGTCGTCGAACCGGGCACCGAGCGCGATGATCAGGTCGGACCGCTGGAGGCAGCCCACCGCCGCCACCGATCCGTGCATTCCGGGCATACCAAGGTGTTGCGGGTGCGAGTCGGGGAACGCGCCCCGCGCCATCAGCGTGGTGACCACCGGGATGTTGGTCAGCTCGGCGAGCCTGAGCAACTCGGCCGAGGACTCCGACTTGATCACGCCGCCGCCGACGTAGAGGACCGGACGGCGAGCCGAAGCGATCAGCTTCGCGGCCTCGCGCACCTGCTTGCCGTGCGGCCGGGTCGTCGGCCGGTAGCCAGGCAGGTGGATCTCGGGCGGCCAGGAGAAGCTGGTGGTCTCCTGCAGCACGTCCTTGGGGATGTCCACCAGCACCGGGCCGGGTCGGCCGGTCGAAGCCAGGTGGAACGCCTCGGCGATGGTCCGCGGGATCTCCGCCGGATCGGTGACGAGGAAGTTGTGCTTGGTGATCGGCAGCGTGATGCCGCAGATGTCCGCCTCCTGGAAGGCGTCGGTGCCGATCAGCGCCCTGGTCTGCTGGCCGGTGATGGCCACGACCGGGACGGAGTCCATGTTCGCGTCCGCGAGCGGGGTGACCAGGTTGGTCGCGCCAGGACCGGAGGTCGCCATGCAGACCCCGACCTTGCCGGTGGCCTGCGCGTACCCGGTGGCCGCGTGGCCGGCACCCTGCTCGTGCCGGACCAGGACGTGGCGGACCTTGGTGGAGTCGAGCAGCGGGTCGTACGCCGGCAGGATGGTTCCTCCGGGAATGCCGAAGACCACCTCGCAACCGACTGCCTCGAGCGAACGGACCAGCGACTGGGCGCCGTTGACACGCACCGGGGCGCCGGAGGGCGGCGCTGGTTTCGGACGGTTGGCCGGGGCGGAGTGATCCCCTGGTTTGGGATCAGCTCCCGGTTTCGGCGCCCCGGGCTTCGCGGCGGGTCGCGATGTAGCGCTCGTCATCGGTTCTGCCTCGTGAGTCAGTGGTCGGTTATGGGGTCCGGACACGAAAAAACCCCCGTCGACCGGATGGGTCGCACGAGGGTCGCGCGTCGACGAGTCTGTAGCCCTAAGCGTCGACGCGCTTGGGAAGTACGAGACCAATCGGGTTGAACATAGGGCGACGGTAGTGCGGATCGTGCGCACGCGTCAAATCTGCGGGACGCCAATCCCGAATAGTGGACCCGATCGGGGGACCCGCCGACCGGCCGGTGACGCTGAACAGGCACCATCAGTACGTGACCGTCAGCAAGGTGGTCTTCCGGACCCCACCGACCGCCCACCTCGGTGCGCTACTGCTCGCCGTTGCCGCAACGCCGTTCGCTTTCGCCGCGCCGGGCTTGTTCGGGATCTACGCGATACCGATCGCGATGATCCTTTGGGTGGTCCGCCATCGCACGACCGCTGACACCGACGGCCTGACCGCACGCGACATGTTCACCAGCAAGACCATGAAATGGGACGACCTGGCGTCGCTGAAGATCGATCGCGGCCGGGTGGCCGCGGTCGGCACCGACGGCACCGTGACCCGGTTGCCGGGTGTCCGACTGCGACACGTGTCACTGCTTTCCCGAGTCAGCGGCGGCCGTATCCCCGACCCTGCTGCCGATCCCGAAGCAAGCGACGAGGAAACTCCGGCCACACCGGACACCTCGGCGGAGTAACCTCGCGGCTGATCCACCACGTTCTGACCTTTGGAGGGGCGATGCCCCAGTTGCGCTCCCGCACGACCACTCACGGCCGCAACGCCGCAGGCGCCCGCGCGCTCTGGCGTGCGACCGGTATGACGGATTCCGACTTCGGCAAGCCGATCGTGGCGATCGCCAACTCCTACACGCAGTTCGTGCCGGGCCACGTACACCTTCGCGACCTCGGTGACATCGTCGCCGAAGCCGTGCGCGAGGCGGGCGGTGTCGCGCGTGAGTTCCACACCATCGCGGTGGACGACGGGATCGCGATGGGCCACAGTGGAATGCTGTACTCCCTGCCGTCCCGCGAGATCATCGCGGACTCGGTCGAGTACATGGTCAACGCGCACCAGGCGGACGCGCTGGTGTGCATCTCCAACTGCGACAAGATCACGCCGGGCATGCTGAACGCGGCCATGCGGCTCAACATCCCGACGGTGTTCGTCTCCGGTGGGCCGATGGAGGCGGGCAAGGCCGTGATCGTGGACGGTGTCGCACAGGCACCGACCGACCTGATCACCGCCATCGCGGCCTCCGCGAACCCGTCCGTCGACGAGGACGGCTTGTCCATTGTGGAGCGCTCGGCCTGCCCGACGTGCGGCTCGTGCTCCGGGATGTTCACGGCGAACTCGATGAACTGCCTCACCGAGGCGCTCGGGCTGGCGTTGCCGGGCAACGGCTCCACTCTGGCCACGCACGCCGCGCGCCGTGACCTGTTCTCCCGGGCCGGAACGACCGTCGTGGAACTGGCCAAGCGTTGGTACGGCTCCGACGACTCCAGTGTCCTGCCGCGCTCGATCGCGTCCCGCAAGGCCTTCGAGAACGCGATGGCGTTGGACATGGCGATGGGCGGCTCGACCAACACGGTCCTGCACATCCTGGCCGCGGCACAGGAGGGCGGGGTCGACTTCACGCTGGCCGACATCGACGCGATCAGCCGCCGCGTGCCGTGCCTGTCGAAGGTCTCGCCGAACTCCGACTACCACATGGAAGACGTGCACCGGGCCGGTGGGATTCCGGCGATCCTCGGTGAGCTCGACCGCGCGGGCCTGCTCAACCGGGACGTCCACTCGGTGCACAGCGCGGACCTGTCGGGCTGGTTGTCCGAATGGGACGTCCGATCCGGATCGGCTTCCGACGCGGCGATCGAGCTCTTCCACGCGGCGCCTGGCGGCGTGCGGACCACGGAGGCGTTCTCCACGACCAACCGCTGGTCTTCTTTGGACACCGACGCCGCTTCCGGATGTATCCGTGACAAGGAGCACGCGTACACCGCTGACGGCGGTTTGGCCGTGCTGCGCGGCAACCTGGCCGAGAACGGCGCGGTCATCAAGTCGGCTGGAATCGATCCGTCGTTGTTCCGGTTCCAAGGTCCTGCGCGCGTGGTGGAAAGCCAGGAGCAGGCGGTGTCGGTGATCCTGAACAAGGAGATCCAGCCGGGCGACGTGCTCGTGGTGCGCTACGAAGGCCCCGCGGGCGGCCCAGGGATGCAGGAGATGTTGCACCCCACGGCATTCCTGAAGGGTGCCGGGCTGGGTAAGAAGTGCGCACTGATCACCGACGGCCGCTTCTCCGGCGGCTCATCGGGTTTGTCGGTCGGGCACATCTCGCCCGAGGCGGCGGGCGCGGGCACGATCGGCCTGGTCCAGGACGGCGACCAGATCCTGATCGACGTGACCACCCGGACACTGGAACTGCTTGTGCCGCAGGAAGTTCTGGCCGAGCGACGGGCGAAGATGGAGTCCAGTGAGCGGCCGTGGCAGCCGGTCGACCGGGATCGCCCTGTCACCACGGCTTTGCGGGCGTACGCACACATGGCGACCGACGCGTCCACAGGCGCGGTGCGGCGCATCCCGTCCTGACTTCTTCAATGATTTGGCTCTGTCAAAGGTGAGCCGGCGCACC
Organism: Kibdelosporangium aridum; assembly: GCF_900176515.1. GTDB lineage: Bacteria > Actinomycetota > Actinomycetes > Mycobacteriales > Pseudonocardiaceae > Kibdelosporangium > Kibdelosporangium aridum. The sequence continues at coordinate 459,862 of NZ_FWXV01000006.1, read as the reverse complement.
TAGGTGCGTCGGCTCACGGCATTTCTTGTCCGGCTTTCGTGTCATTTTCGTATGGCTACGGATTGTTGCACCCTGAGGTCCGGCGCGCGTCCTGTCACCAGATCACAAGAGGTGGTCTTATGACGAAAACCGTCGCCGTCCCGGACATCAACGCGGTCTTCCGTGATCAGCCAACGGCTCCCCCTGTCCACAAAGGACCACTCGGCGCCGTCGCCGAGTTCTACCGTGACCCGTTGGCTCGGGTGACGTTGCTGGTCACGTCGCTGTTGTTGTGTTACGTGGGCGGTGCCGCGATGTTCTTCGTGCACGCGATCCACTTCAACGAAGGCGGACCGGCGATCAGCCCGTACCTGCACTGGGCGCTGGACTCGTCGTTCGGCTTCATCGCGCTCACCCCGATCATCGCGGTGCTGCTGCCACTGACGGTCTGGCTGATCCGCGGACGGCCGCGCTGGCTGTTCCCGCTCGTGTTCGGATTGTCGTTCGCGGTGATCACCATCCCAGGCCCACTGGCACACGACATGTTCGTGGCCAGAGGCACACCCATCGCCGCGTTCGTCACCCACCACTTCGGCGACCACTCGATCGTGATGCCACCGCCGACCGAGTACACCGCCTTGGCCAAGATGACCCACCAGTTCGTCGCGGGTCTCCCGGTCTACGTGGTGTTGTCCATAGTGGCCTACTGGGTCATCCGCGTATCGGCTCGGCATCGGCGATCGGGCTAGAAATACGGATCCAGTTCCGGCCCCACGTGTAGTCCAGTCGGCTATCGTCGGCGTGTGCTTAAGGTCCTGGTCACTCGCGAGATGGTCGACGAAGCGATGCACGCACTGGAAGGCCAGTGCGAGGTCGACCTGTACACCGGTCCGCCGGAGGCCATGCCGCGCGACGAATTCCTCAAGCGCGCCAACGGCAAAGACGGCCTGCTGACCATGCTGTCCGAGCGGGTCGACGCGGAACTCCTCGACGCGGCGGGCCCCCAGTTGAAGATCGTGGCCAATCACGCGGTCGGCTACGACAACATCGACGTGGCGGAATGCACCAGGCGTGGCGTGCTGGTGGCGAACACCCCCGACGTCCTCACCGAGGCCACCGCCGACCTCGCGTGGGCGCTGATCCTGGCGTGTGTCCGCAGGATCGCCGAGGGCGACCGGTTTCTGCGCACGGAAACCCCGTGGATCTGGGGTCCGCGGATGATGCTCGGTCACGAGCTGTACGGCAAAACCCTTGGCATCGTCGGTTACGGCCGGATCGGGCAGGCGACGGCGAAACGGGCCGAGGGTTTCGGGATGCGGGTGATTCACAACTCCCGCTCAGGTGGCGTCCCGTTCGACACCTTGATCGCCGAGTCCGATGTGATCTCGGTTCACGCGCCCCTGACGCCTGAGACCAAGCACCTCTTCAACGCCGATGTCTTCACCAGGATGAAGCCCACCGCGGTTCTGGTGAACACCGCGCGTGGGCCCCTTGTCGACGAGGCCGCGTTGGCGCGAGCGTTGCGCGCAGGCGAGATCTTCGCGGCTGGGCTGGACGTCTTCGAACGGGAACCTCAGGTCGAGAAGACCTTGCTGGACTTGGACAACGTCACGCTCGTGCCGCATCTGGGCAGTGCGACCGTCCAGACCCGGGCGGCGATGGGCCTTTTCGCCGTCGAGAACCTGCTCAACGGCATCGCCGGGCATCGCCCCCGGGCCTTGGTCAACCCGGAAGTCCTTACCTGAACACGACAAGCGTGACGACGGACAGTCCAGCCGCGACGATCAGCATGAACAGCCCCAGCGGGACCGGGCGACGACCCCACGGGGTCGGGCGGTCCAGCGAGATCCGCCCCGGGCCGGTGAACAGCAGCATGAACGCCGCCGTGCCCAGCGCGAGCTCCCACTCGAAGCCGCGCGGCGGGCTGAAGAACCCGTTGCCCCACTTCAGGAAGACCACGTTGGCCATCACGCCGAGGATCGCCGCCGCGCCGATCGGGGTGAACAGCCCGAGCACCAGCAGCACGCCGCCGACCAGCTCGGACACGCCGGTCGCCCAGGCGAGGATCGTGATCTGGCTGAAGCCCTGCGTGCCGAGGAACTGCGCGAACCCGTCGATGCCCGGGCCGTTGAACAGGCCGAACAGCTTCTGCAACGCGTGCAGGATGAACGTGCCGCCGAGCACGAGGCGCAGCACGAGCAGACCGAAGTCCAGGCCGCCGTGCCACGCGTAAACCGGCTTGGTTCGCTCCTCCTCGTCGGCCCCCGGTCTGGACAGCACGGTTGTCGTGGACGAGCTGCTGTAGCCGGAATCGTCGTACCGGCCGTAATCCTCGTCCGACGGCTCACTCATCCGGTGCGCACCGGAGTAGTCGTCGCCGCCCGTGGAATACATACCTGGGTACCCGCCCGCGGTCCTCGAGCGGTCATCGTCGGTACTCACGGCGGGGAGGGTACGGGATAACGCGGGAAAACGCTCTACAAAGTTTTTATCAGTATTCGCCACGCACGAGATTCGCTGGTTTCTCACCCGCCGCGAACATCGCGATCTGGCTTGCCGCCACGGCATAGGCGCGTTCGAAGTTGCGCGCGCACGTCCCGGCGACGTGCGGGGTCAGCAGCAGGCCAGGGGCCGTCCACAGTGGATGATCCGACGGCAGCGGCTCGGGATCGGTGACGTCGAGCGCGGCGCGCAACCGGCCCGATCGCAGTTCGGCCAGCAAGTCGTCGGTGACCACAACCGATCCTCGGGCCGCGTTCACCAGCACGGCACTGTCTGCCATCTGGGACAAGAACTCCGCATCCACCATTCCGACGGTTTTCGGGGTGACGGGCACCATCAGAACGACAGCGTCGTGATCGCCGAGCAACTGGGGAAGTTCGGCAACACCGTGAACGCCTTCCCGCGCGGTCGTGCCGACCATCGTCACGTGCGCGTCGAACGCTTCCAACCTGCGCTTGAGCTGATTTCCAAGGTCGCCAGCGCCGATTGTCAGCACGCGTTTACCTTGCAGCGTGTCGGTCTTGTGCAAGTCCCAGCGGCGGTCGGCCTGCGCGGCGGCGAACTCGCGCATCTCACGGTAGATCGTCAGCAGCGCGGCCATCACCCACTCGGCCGTGCTGCCGCCGTGCGCACCTCGGCAATTGGCGAGCATGATCCCGTCCGGCACCTTGCCGATCCAGCTCTCCGCGCCCGCCGAGAGCAGCTGCACGAGCTTGAGGTTCGGCAGCTGCGGGAGGTACGTGATCGCCCGCGCTCCCGCCTGGAAGCCGGGGATCAGCACGTCCGCTTGCCCGGCGCCGGGTGGCAAGGGTTCGCCGACCTCGAATCGGACTGGTCGCACGCCTGGCAGCTCGGCCAGCACGGACATTCCGTGATCATCAGGTACCAGAACAGTGATCGGCACGAAAACAACAGTAGGCCGTATTCATTTGGGCGGCCTGACTAGGGCAGACTCTGCGTCGATGCACGAACACGACGTGACCTCGCCGGACGGGACGAGGATTCGCGGCTGGCGCACCGACAACCCGGGCCCGCCGGTGTTGCTGTGCCCGGGACTGGGCACAGCGCCGGAAGTGTGGCCGATGCTGCTGGTACCGGACTTGGGCGCCCGGGTGCTGTCGTGGTACCCGCGCGGCACGATGGGTTCGGACCGACCGGCTGACGAGAGCCGGATCGAGCTGGCCGATCACGTCGCGGACGCGCTGGCCGTGCTGGACGCGGCGGGCGTGCGGCGCTGTGTCGTGATGGGCTGGTCGGTCGGTGTGATGGTGGCCGCCGAACTGGCCCGCAGACACCCGGAACGGGTCTCCGGCTTGATGTTCACCGCGGGTGTGCCGGGTGATCTGTTCGGCGCGATGCTCAGTTCGCTGGGAATTCCGGCAGTACTGCGCCGCGCGCTCACGTTGACCGGCACACACGCGTTGCGCGCGATGTCGCCGCTGATCGACGCGGTCATGCAGCGCGTCCCGATGAACAAGGTCACCGCGACAGTCGCCCAGCACAGCGGCCTGATGCTGCCCGGCGCGGACACCCAGGCGGTCATCCGCATGCTGCGCCAGTTCGTGCAGCACGACTGGCGCTGGTACTTCACCCTGGCACTCGCTGTCAGTTCCGTACCCGCGAGGGATCTGCGGGGCGTGACGTGTCCGATCACCGTGCTCGCCGGGCAGTACGACCTGATGGCCTCGCCGGAGCGGGCGGCGAAACCGGTCGCGATGCTGCCGCAGGCCCGCGTCCGGATCGTCCCGACCAGCCATTTCCTGCCGCTCGAAGCCCCGGATGTGGTGGTCGAGGAGCTGCGCATGTTGCTGCGCAGGGTCGTCGCGGTCGAGCGTGCGCGGGACCTGGCCCGGCCACCGAGCCGCGATCCGATCGACGCGTTGATCCCGCCCGCGCTTACCTACGGTTCACGGCTGCGCACCTAGCCTGGGTGACGTGTCACGTTCCGGATGGCGGCTCGCCGCTTGTTGCGTCGCCGCAGGCCTCGCACTCAGCGGCTGCGTGTCGTTCGCCGAACAACCCCCGCCCGCGCACTGGACCGAGCAGCCCCACCTGGCCCCGGAGACCGGCCCGAACGAGGGCAGTGGTCCCGGCGGTGGCGGCGGCCCAGGTGGCGGCGGTAACCAAGGCGGCCCACCGGCCCCGGTTCCCCCGCCGGAGGGCTGCAAGGACTTCCACCCGGCCGTGGTGGGCACGTGCATGGACACCATCGACTCGGTGGCGCCGTTCCCGAACAGCGACCCGCCCGCGGGTCTCGCGGGCGAACGCAAGTCCGGCCGCGTGATGCAGGTCCGGTACGGCTCCGACCCGAGCGCCGTGACCACGCTCCCAGTCGACGGCACGACCGACGGCGGTCTGACCGGTCTCGCGCTGTCGCCGTCGTACGCCGAAGACCAATTGGTCTACGCGTACATCACGACGCCGACCGACAACCGTGTCGTCCGTTTCACCGCTGGTGACACTCCGAAGCCTGTACTGACCGGCATTCCTCGCGGTCCGTCCGGCAACCGTGGCGCGTTGTTGCGTGACCGCACCGGCAATCTGCTTGTGGCAACGGGCGACGCGGGCAACCCCGCACTGGCGGCGGACCCGAAGTCGTTGGCGGGCAAGCTGCTTCGCATTGATACGAGCGGAAAACCCGCCAAGGGCAATCCAGACCCGAGTTCGGCCGTGCTTGCCAGTGGTTTCCACTCGCCAGGCGGCATCTGCGTCGGCGTGGACAGCCGTCCGTGGGTGACCGACCGGTCGGCGCAGCGGGACGCGGTCTTCCGGGTGGATCCGGGCAAGCCGCTGGGCAATCCGGTGTGGAGCTGGCCGGAGAGGCCCGGTGTCGCAGGCTGTGTGGTGACGCCCTCGCTGCTGATGGTGGCCACGTCGACCGCCGGGAACATGCAGAACCTGCCGCTCAGCCCGGAAGGCGTGATCACCCAGAAGCCCACGGTGTCCATGCAGGACAAGGAGGGCTTCGGCCGGCTTGGCGGGATGGCCGTGCTGGACCCGACCTACGCGTTGGCCGGGACCGTCAACAAGTCCGGAGGCACCCCGGTGTCCAGCGATGACCGGGTCATCCTCGTGTCGATCGTGCCGCCCAACGTGGGTGGCGGCGGCAAGGACTAGCTTCCAGACGGCGCAACATGGCTCGGCGAGTGGCTGCTTGCCGTTTGTTGCACGCTTTTATGGACATTTGACGTGCCACAGTTCCCCCATCGACCTATTCGGATCAAGGGGGATTCATGAAGCGGTTGTGCACAGTCCTGCTCGCGGCAGGTTTGGGGTTGGGGACGGTGGTCGCCGCACCGTCAGCCGCCGCGGCACCCACGCAATGCCAGTACGTCGCCCGCGACCTGCCGATCCCCGCTGGGGCTACGGGTGCGGAGGTCATCGCGTCGTCGAGCGATGACAAGTTACTCGTCGGCGAGGTCTACGGGGATCCTGAGCTGCAGGCCGTGGTGTGGCGGAACGGTGAGATCTACCAGGTGATGAAGTCGCCTTACCCGCCCCGCATGACTCCACGAGGTATCAACAAAAACGGCGTGATCGTCGGCTGGATGGACGACCTTCGCAGCTACACCGCGTACCGCCAGCTGATCGGCCGCTACTTCAAGCTGCACACGGAACCGGGCGACCATTCGATCGCGACCGCCGTCAACGACAACGGCGATGTCGCGGGCGCGATTTTCCCGATCGACGGGCCGGACGTACGAACCGCAGTGGTGTGGGAACGGGACAAGCCTGGCTACACGGTGGTCGGCCCCGGCCAGGCGGTCCTCGTGACCAACGACCGCAAGGTGCTGACCAACGAAGGCCTCCTGTTCGACCTCAACACCAAGACCAGCGTGTCACTGGGCGCGCGCGAGCCGTTCTCCCTGGACAACGGACGGATCTTCGGCTGGGGCTTCGGGTCCATCCCGGAGTGGAACACCTCCGGTCAGCTGGTCGCCATCTACGACCTCGGTGTCCAAGGGCTCGGCGTCAACAACCACAACACCCTGTTCGGAAGCTTCGGCCCAAGCACCGTCAACCCGGGTCTGTGGCGCAACGGCACATGGACCGCCATCCAAGCCGACAAGCTTCCGATCACGTCGGGCTACGGCGACATCTCCGACGACGAAGTCATCACCGGCAACTACCGCGCCACCAGTGGCGACAGGGTCGCGGCCCAATGGTTCTGCGCACCGTGACTCAAGGGGGACATATGAAGCTGCTTACCGCGTTGGTCACGGCAGGCTTAGGTTTGGCGGCAGTCGTCGCCCCGTCAGCCGCCGCAGCACCCACCCAATGCCAATACGTCGCCCGCGACCTGCCAATACCTAGTGGTGCTGACAGAGCGTTCGCTGTGGCGTCCTCCAGCGACGACAGGTTGGTCCTCGGGTCGTACTCGGCGCAGGGCAATCAGCATGCTGTGCTCTGGCGCAACGGCGCGATCCACCAAGTGCTGCCGTCACCGCCCAACAGCATCGTGAGTCCGACCGGCGTCAACAAGCACGGCGTGGTCGTCGGACAGGTGGCAGGCAATGGCCTGCGGGCATACCGGCAGCTGCTCGGCCGCTTCTTCACGCTGTACACGACACCAGACCACCACTCGTACGCCACGGCCATCAACGACAACGGCGACATCGCGGGCGGGCTCACGTCCGTCTCCGACCCAGCACAACTCACGGCGGTCGTGTGGGAGCGGGACAAGCCGGAGTACACAGTGGTCGGTGACGGCACGGCGGTCCTCGTGACCACGGACCGCAAGGTGCTGACGGACAAGGGAATCCTGTTCGACCTCGCCACCAGGACCAGTGTGGACCTGGCCGCGACGGCACCGTTCGTGCTGGACAACGAGCGGATCTTCGGCTGGGGCTTCGGGTCGCTCCCGGAGTGGAACACTCGCGGGCAGCTCGTGGCGACCTACGACCTCGGTGTCGAGGCTCTCGGCGTCAACAGCCACAACACCCTGTTCGGCGGGTACGGGCCGAGCCCTGTCATTCCGGGCTTGTGGCGCAACGGGACGTGGACTCCGATCCAGGCCGACAAACTGCCGCTGACGTACGGCTACGGCGACGTCACCGACGACGAAGTCCTTATCGGCAACCATGAGGGCATCCGCGGCCTGATGACCGCGGCCCAATGGTTCTGCATGCCCTGAGTCACTGGCCGATCAGGCCGCGGCCCACTTCCAGGGCCGCGGCCTGCTTCTCCGCCTGAGTCGCGTCCGTCTCCTGCAGGGCGAACTGGCCCATGTGCAGGACCATGATCGAAAGGCGGGCCTTGAGCTGGTCGGTCAGCGAGGCACCCGGGTCGACCAGGAACTCGACGAACGCCTTCATCCGCTCATGGCCTTTCAAGCCCGCCGCCAGCTCCCGTAGCGCGGGCTGGTTTTCCTGCATCAGGCGCATCAGCTTGAAGTGCCCGCCACCTTCGTTGATCGCCGCCGCGTAGCGCTCCAGCAGCTCACGGCGGTTCTCCGGGGTCGGGTCCTTGCCGGCCATCCACTCGGAGACCTTGTCGAGCCGTTCACCCGCCGCCTGCAGCAGGCTGGTGATGATCTCTTCCTTGGTCTTGAAGTGGTAGTACAGCGCCGCCTTGGTCACGCCGAGGCGCTCGGCGATCTCCCGCAGCGAGGTCTTGTCGTAGCCCTGCTCGCCGAAGAGCTCGAGGGCGACGTCCTGGATCTTTTCCCTGGTATCGGACCTGGTGCCCATGTTCTCTCCCGAACTTACTTGACGACCGGCTAGCGGTTAGCTTACCGTACGGCTAGCAAGTTACCTAGCCGGGCGGCAAGTAAGCATAGCGGGGATCGGATGACGACAGCACCTCTCACCAAGCGCAAGCAGTACACAGTCTTCGCCGGACTGATGATCGGCATCCTGTTGGCCATGCTCGACAACATGATCGTCGGCACCGCCATGCCGACGATCGTCGGGGACCTCGGTGGCCTCAATCACTTCGCCTGGGTGGTCACGGCGTACACCCTCGCCTCCGCGGTCTCCACGCCGATCTGGGGGAAGCTGAGCGACCTCTACGGCCGCAAAGGCATGTTCATGGCCTCGATCGTGCTGTTCCTGATCGGCTCCGCGCTGGCAGGCACGTCAGGGTCGATGACGGAGCTGATCGCGTACCGCGCGGTGCAAGGCCTGGGCGCGGGTGGCCTGATGGTCGGCGCCATGGCGATCATGGCCGAGATGGTCCCGCCTCGTGAGCGCGGCAAGATCCAGGGCATGTTCGCGGCCGTGATGCCGGTCGCGATGGTCGGCGGGCCGTTCCTCGGCGGGTTCATCACCGACTACCTGGACTGGCGCTGGGCGTTCTACGTGAACCTGCCGCTGGGCATCCTCGCCCTGTTCGTGGTGGGCGCGACGTTGAACCTGCCGAAGCGCACCGCCGGCAAGGCCGTGATCGACTACTGGGGCGCGGGACTGCTGACGCTGGGCATCGGTTCACTGGTGCTGTTCGCGACCTGGGGTGGCACGGAGTACGCGTGGGGCTCGTGGCAGATCGTCGGCCTCGGCGTGCTGACGGTCGTCGCGCTGGCGGCGTTCGTCTGGGTCGAGAACCGCGTCGCGGAGCCGATCCTGCCGCTGAAGCTGTTCAAGATCCGCAACTTCACGCTGGCCTCGGTACTGGCGTTCATGTCCGGCTTCGCGATGTTCGGCGCGGTCAGCTTCCTGCCGCAGTACCAGCAAATCGTGCAAGGCGCGTCGGCGACGAACAGCGGGTTGCTGCTGCTGCCGATGATGGCGGGAGTGCTGGTCTTCTCGACCGTGGCAGGCCAGCTGACCAGCCGGACCGGGCACTACCGCAGTTTCCCGATCATCGGCATGGGCGTGATGGCGGTGGGCACGTTCCTGCTCACCCAGCTGGATCTGACCACGAGTTCGTTCACGTCGAGTATGTACATCGTCGTGATCGGCGCGGGGCTTGGCTTCCTGATGGGTACGACCAACCTGATCGCGCAGAACAGCGTTGAGATGCGTGACCTGGGCGTCGCGACGAGCACGGCCACCTTCGCCCGGAGCATCGGTGGCTCACTGGGAGTCGCGGTGCTCGGGTCGATCTTCAGCAGCCGGGTGAACGACAGCATGACGTCGGCTCTCGGGTCGGCCGGTGCTCAGCTGACGAGCGGCGGCGGGCAGTTGAGCCCGAAGATGATCGAAGGGCTGCCCGCTCCGGTCAGGGACGCCTACCTCGGCGGGATGGTCTCCGGGATCCAGAGCATCTTCTTGTGGGCCACGGTGTTCATCGCGATCGGCTTCGTGGTCTCGTGGTTCGTCAAGTCCGAGCCGCTGCGGGACTTCACCGTCGCTTCTTCGTCAGACGCGCAGGAGAGTCCGGCCAAGCCGGTTCCGGTCCTCGCGGACTGACCCGGGGAAGACGAAAGCGGGCCATCCATCGGGGGATGGCCCGCTTTCGGCTGTGCGACATTCGATGCCGTGGACGACGCGCGGTACCGCAAAGGCGATCTCCTCTTCACCACGGACCAACTGAGCCTGATGGCTGAGCTGGCGCAGACCCTGCGCCGACCGACTGGCCACGTGTTCTTCCGGGAAGGCGAGCAGTCCGGCGCGGTCCTGCTCATCAAAGAAGGCCACGTCCGCGGGGTCATCGGCAACCCGCCTCGCGCCGTGGCCATCAGGAAGCCCGGCGATCTGGTCGGCGAGATGGCGGCGATCACGCAGGAACCACAAGCCGCGACCGTCATCGCGCACGACGAGGTCGTCGTTCAGCACCTGCCGGGCCATGCTTTCGTGGACCTCCTGTACCGCGAACCACGGCTGATGCACGCCTTGCTCCTGCACACGCAGCAGCGGCTCCAACAAGCAACAAGCAAGATCGTCGACACCGACCTGGCCGCCGGACGAAGGCTGGCGAAAGCCATCGTCGAGTTGATCGACATAGGCGTGGCGGAGGGAAATGTCCTCCGGTTTTCGCAGTCAGACCTGGCTTCGCTCGCGGGCATATCGGTGGAGTCCGCGCAGAAAACCCTCGGTCTCCTACGAGACAACGAGATCGTCGAGACTGCTCGAGGCGAGATTAGGCTGAGGGATGTCGAGGCGCTCAGAGAGATCGCACTGAGCAACCGCTAGGGTCGGCAACAGCGATCGGGATGGCTTCGCAAAGGTATCTGGGCCGTCTCACCCGTCTGGCCGCTCATGAAGGCAGACGGACACTCTTCGCTCCAAAATGCTCGCACAACTCCATGTCTGGATTGCTCAACGTAACCCAGGCAAGGAGTTGTTGCAGTCGTCTCCGCTCTGTGCGGTCGTTATTCCTGACACGCGCCTGTTGCAGGCTCTCGATGGCCAACATCTTGTTTCCCGAGTCAACTAACGACTCTGCCGCAGCGAGACGGGTTCGCATGGCCGTTGCACGCTCGACCACTACCTCCTGCCACAAATGCGTCGCCTCTGCCAGAGCACCGCACTCCGCGAGAGTGTTGGCTATAGCGTGGAGACTTTGGGCTGTCTGGTTCTGTTGTACGAGGTTTAGGATGTTGCTAGCAGCCTCCAAACCTACTGTTGACAGCAGGCATTCAATGGCTTCCTGTGCATGATCGCGTGTCGCGGTCGAGTCTCCCAGAATTTCCCATGCCCAGGCAGCCGCTTGACGGTCGCCACCCCTGGTGGCCAAGGTCGTGAGAAGGGCAGCTCGCTCGGCTACGCTGAGACGCGGCCGCTTCGCAAGCGCCGCAAGGACGTTCCCCAACGCCCCGTTGCCCTGCGCGGCGAACCAGGCTCTGACAGCCACTGCGAGGTCAACTCCGTCTGACTCCGGTGCGGCGACGATTGTCTGGGCCAGTTCGACCGAGCGCCTGGACTCACCGAGCTCAGCGAGCGTCTCAGCCAAGACTGCCCGGTCCCACAGCGAGGTGCCTGCCCGCGCTTCAAGTAACGTAACTACGTCGCGGACGGCGTCTGCGGGCCCAGTAGCGACCACCGCCTCAGCAGCGATCGCCTGGTCGGTTGAGTCTGACCGAGGATCGCGAAGGACCTGAAGGGCAAAGTCGGCGACGACGTCGTGACGACCAGTCTTGGCGATGACCTTGCTGAGACGTGCCCTCGCCCAGGGGTCTACCTCGCGGCTCGCGACAATGATGAGGATTTCATCCACCACCTGGTCGCCCGCTGCCGTCAGCCACGCCTCAGCGGCGTCATCCAGATTCGCTGCGAGTCTCTGGTCATCGATTACGGCTCTCCGGGCCAAAGCGACTGCCTCGTCTCGACACCCAAGTTTGAGGAGGGCCGAGACGAGCGGGGTGGGGTTCCACGAGCCGAAATCGGGTCGACTGGTGACAGCCTCGACTATTTCGTGCGCAGCCATATTCCCGGCGGCTGTTAACCATGTCTCGCAGGCTCCAGCCAGCACCTCGACCGCAGGTTGTGGATCAGTGATCACAGACCGCGCGACGTCGATAGCACGATTGTTCTCGTTGACGGCCATCAGGCCACTCGCAAGAACCGCTCGCGCGGTAACTGAATGGGGAAGATCATCGCACAATAAAAGTAGCAGTCCAGCCGCGTGGCTAGAATCGTCAGGAAAGAGTTCATTCAGCCCTGTCGCCACTCGCAGCAATTCCCAGACGTCCCCCTCTTTCGCCAGCTGAGATAGAAAAGGCAATGCTTGTTGAGGTCCGACCACGCGACCGAAAGCGATAGCAGCCTCCACTCGAGTTATCACCCGAAGCTCGGCGCATTCAAAGATGTGCCGAAGATTTTCGGCAGCCACCTCATTCCCGGTCAGCTCGGCCAGCACGACGAAAGCCTCCGGACAGCTGTAGCCAATAGCTAATTTGGCCTTTATCAACTGTGCGACGGCCACACTGACCAGACCTTTGACAACCGCCGCTCCCTCGCTCGTGCCGGTTTCGGCGAGCAAACGACCGGCCAGCAACAGGTGCTCCACGGTGCCAACTCGGAGCCGGTCCAACACCAGGTCCAGATCATTGCCGCGTTTCACCCATAATGCGAACGTGAACAATGCAAATGTTCTTTGCCCCGGTGTCAAACCACGCTTGACCCAATCGTCAAGTTCCGGGAAATCAGCAGGAATGTCCTGCACATGAGCGCTAGCCGCTACAAACTCGGCCAGCGAATGGTGCAGAAACCTAAGATCGCGATCGTCCCATACAAATAGACCGGTAGCCAAAAGAATCTCGCGCAGGATCTGCTCCCAGTCGCGGGGAAAGGTTTCAGGCTCTGACCCATTCTCGCTCACCCATCTCGTGGCCTCGGCCAGCAAGCCGCCAGATTGCTCGATTTGATGACGCGCGAGGCGGTCGACGAGGTTGTGCCTGCGGTCATGTATCCAGGTAGCAAACCGCTGCTTGCTCGGCTGGGTCGCCCAGGATTCCAGGAAATCTCGTTCAGCAGGACGCCCGGACGCTTCTTCGTCGGTGAGCAAGTCGTAGAAACGCGAGTAAAGGTCCACTCTGCTCGTGGGTAGCGGGCGATCAGGCTGGGTGGTCAACGCGATGGCAGCGATAGTGGCGAGCAGCGGGCTGCCCACCAGAGACCGCAGTCGACCATCAGAGACCTGATGGAGATAGCGCTCGACCAGTTCTGGTGCACGCTGGGTGTCGAACCACTTCTTCGCGAAGACCATCAGCTGTGGGCGGCCGAAGGGCTGGATCGTGTAGATACCGACGTGGTCGCCACGCAATGGGCTGCTTTCCGGGTTTGTCAGTCCGCGAGTGGTGATCACAAACCGGTATGGCGAGCCGGGGCGGGTGTGCGTAGCCAGATCAGCGACCAGCTTTGCCTGCGCGTCCTGGTTGATGATCTCGTCCAGGCCATCGACGAACACCAGCCAGCGCGCGCCCTGCGCGCGGCGTTCAAACAATGCCGGGTGGGGCTGACTGATGGCTTTTCGTCCTAAGGTTCGCCCAGCGGCCTTGGCAAGCACCTCTGGCCAGGGCCGCTCCTCGACGAGGTCACGTGCCACCACCAGGACTGGCAGCACTGGTTCACGCAGTGGCGCGCGGGTCGCGGATTCCTCGCCCAGCCAGATTCGGGCCAGATGACGGGCCAGGTGCCGGCTGAATGTCGACTTGCCACTGCCGGGCTCTCCGATGAGGACCAGGTGTTCTCGTTCTTTGAAGGCATCGTCGGCAGTGATCACCTGCTCCTTCGGGGCAGGCATTTGGCGGTCCTTAACGGCCTGTCGGCGGTCCCGTATTTCAGCTTGCTCGGCCTGGACTGCGGTGTGGTGGACAAGCTGGCGTACATGGACCGCCGACAGGGGCGGCGGCTCGAGACCGAGTTTGCGGTATGGCAGGACGTCCGTAACTGTGCTGAGCGATTCCAGGAGGCTGCGCAACGCCGGCTCCAAAACAGTCGGACGCGGGCGTTGCTCCCAGGAATCCAAACGCGGTGCCTTGGCCAGTTGCTGTGCAACAGCCCGACGATCCACGGCTTCCTTGGCACGGATCCACACCTGCTCGGCCTGCCTGACGTCCTGATGCAGACCACCTGCTACAGCTTTCAAGATATCCACACTGATCATCGCCTCGCCGTTGTACAGGCGATACAGCGTGCTGGATCCCAGTCCTATGTGCTGCGCGAACTCGTTCGGACTGGAGAAGTTCTGTGATGCCAGCGCCCGCTGGAACCATTGCGCCAGCTCAGCAAGCTCGGGGTAACGCTGTATCTTGCCCTGCCGTGGACGTCCGCTTGTCATCGCGACATCCTCCAGAGTTTCCGAGAGTTTCCCAGACTCTAGAGGGAAACCTGCGGGCTCGGGAATAGTCGCTGCATCGACGACGGGAGGAAACACCCATGGACTTGATGCTGGCGATCACACTTCCTCTGGCAGCAGTGATCAGAATGTGGATCGCTTACCGCAGAGAAGTTGCCATCACGCGATGGCGTACCATGCAAATAGCTGTCGCACTGCGCGGCGTACCTGCGAAATACCGCCCTCGAGTGATCAATGCATGCACCCACTTGACACAAGCTGGTACGCCGAAAACCCAAGTAGGACAGAATCGGTAAGTCGTGATCATTGAAAGATACACGCCCTCACGCCTGGGGCGTACGCACAGAGATGCCCCCACGGACGCTTGGGTTCTAGGAGTCGTCGCAACACCCGATCTTCGGGGACGCGATGGACTTCGAGATCCGCAGGGACCGTTCGCCGCAGGGAGCTAGACGACTGGTTCGGGAACGAGCCGCATATCTTGATCTTGTGCGGAAGGGTGTGAGCAGCCGGGAGGCGTGCCGGATCGTTGGTGTCAACTATCGGACCGGCAAACGATGGCGCAACGGCCATCACCAGACACGACACAACCGGGCGGTGCCACCGATCACCTCGGTGGCACCGCCTCCTGGCCCGTGGCGGTATTTGCGTGAGGACGAGCGGATCCATATCGCCGACCGACACCGGGAGAAGGCCTCGATCCGGCAGATCGCGGCCGAGCTTGGCCGTGCCGCGTCCACGATCAGCCGGGAGCTGCGCCGCAACGCCCATCCCGACAGCGGCGACTATCGCCCACACGCGGCCCAGGCCCGCGCCGACGCGCGGCGTCCACGTCCGAAGACCGGCAAGATCGCCGCGAACCCGTGCTGTGCCAGGCCATCCAGGCAGGCCTGGACCTGCGATGGAGCCCGGAACAGATCGTGCGACGGTTACGGCGGGACTTTCCCAACCGCCAGGAGATGCACGTGACCCAGGAGACGATCTACCAGGCCCTCTACGTCCAAGGACGAGGCGAGCTGCGCCGCGAACTCACCAGCGCGGTGCGCACCGGCCGGGCGATACGCCGCCCGCGCCGCCAAGCCCAGCAGCGCACACCGCGGATGATCACACCGATGGTCATGATCAGCGAACGCCCCGCCCAAGCAGACGACCGCGCCGTACCGGGACACTGGGAAGGTGACCTGATCATCGGCAAGGACAACAAATCCGCTATCGGCACCTGGTCGAACGCGCCACCCGCTACGTGATGCTCGTGCACCTGCCCGACGGCCGCACCTCTGATGTGGTGCGCGACGCCCTCACCGACACCATGAGTCACCTGCCCACCCAGCTGCGCAGGTCACTGACCTGGGACCAAGGCGCCGAAATGGCAAGCCACGCCGCGTTCACCATCGCCACCGACATCCCGGTCTACTTCTGCGACCCCCACTCACCCTGGCAACGCGACAGCAACGAAAACACCAACGGCTTGCTGCGCCATACTTTCCCAAAGGCACAGACCTCACCGTCCACAACCGCGAACACCTCGACACGGTCGCCGTCCAACTCAACGGCCGCCCACGCAAAACGCTCGGCTGGGACACCCCCAGCCGAACGTCTCGCCAAACTGCTGGCCGACGCCAGCTAACCACTCGTGTTGCGACGACCCCTAGAAACCGCCAAGCCGCGAGGGCATCTCTTCAGCTGACTTCTCAGGCGTTGGAGCGTTCCAGCACCAGTTCCTGCACGCGCTTGGCGTTGGCCTGGCCCTTGGTCGCACGCATCACGTCACCGACGATCTTGCCCGCGGCCTGCACCTTGCCGCTGCGGATCTTGTCGAGGACGTCCGGGTTGTTGGCGAGTGCCTCGTCGACCGCGGCGATCAGCGCCGAGTCGTCCGAAACGACCTTGAGGCCACGCTTCTCCACGACCGCAGCCGGTTCACCCTCGCCCGCGAGCACGCCCTCGACCACCGAACGCGCCAGCTTGTTGGTCAGCGTGCCCTCGGCGACCATCTTGATGATCTCGGCAACCTGACCGGGCTTGATCGGCAGATCTGCCAACTCGATGCCGCGGGTGTTGGCTTCCTGCGCCAGCTGGCTGACCCACCACGCGCGGGCTTCCGCCGGGGACGCGCCCGCGTCCACCGTCGCCGCGATCAGGTCGACCGCGCCCACGTTGAGCAAGTCACGCAGCTCAAGGTCCGAGAGGTTCCACTCCTGCTGGATCCGCTTGCGCCGCACCCAGGGCATCTCCGGCAGCGTCGCCCGCAGCTTCTCGACCCACTCCCGCGACGGGGCGATCGGCACCAGGTCGGGCTCCGGGAAGTACCGGTAGTCCTCGGAAGTCTCCTTGGCACGGCCAGGGGACGTGCTTCCGGTCGACTCGTCGAAGTGCCGGGTCTCCTGGCGGATCGTGCCGCCCGATTCCAGCACCGCGGCCTGCCGGGTCATCTCGAACCGCACGGCCCGTTCGACCGAACGCAGCGAGTTGACGTTCTTCGTCTCCGTGCGCGTGCCGAACTCCGTGGCGTCCTTGGCCATCAGGGACACGTTGGCGTCACAGCGAAGCGAGCCCTGGTCCATCCGGACGTCCGAGACACCCAAGGCACGCAGCAGATCCCGCAGCGCGGTCACGTACGCACGGGCGACTTCCGGTGCCCGCTCGCCGGTCCCGACGATCGGCTTGGTGACGATCTCGATCAGCGGCACGCCCGCGCGGTTGTAGTCCAGCAGCGAGTGCTCCGCGCCGTGGATACGACCGGTCGCGCCACCCACGTGCAGCGACTTGCCGGTGTCCTCTTCCATGTGCGCGCGCTCGATGTCAACGCGCACAACGGTTCCGTCTTCCAGCTCGACGTCGAGCCAGCCGTTGAAGGCGATCGGCTCGTCGTACTGCGAGGTCTGGAAGTTCTTCGGCATGTCCGGGTAGAAGTAGTTCTTCCTGGCGAACCGGCACCACTCGGCGATCTCGCAGTTGAGCGCGAGGCCGATGCGGATCGCCGACTCCACGGCGGTCTCGTTCACCACGGGCAGCGCACCGGGCAGACCAAGGCACGTCGGGCAGACCTGGGTGTTCGGCTCGGCACCGAAAGCGACCGGGCAGCCGCAGAACATCTTGGTGTGCGTGGACAGCTCGACGTGCACCTCGAGCCCGAGCACCGGGTCGAACTTCGCGATGACCTCGTCGTAGTCCATCAGCTCGGCAGCAGCCGTCACTTCAGCTCGTCCTTACGAATAGAGCGGATGGTCAGCAGCACACCCGTGACCGCGACGAGGATGCTGGCGGATGCGTTGACGAGCAGCAGCTTGTCCTTGTCCTTGCGGGCGTTGCGGAAACCCTGCACCGCGCTGACCGCGCCGAACACCGAACCGACCAGGCCGAGCAGGCCACGAGCCTTCTTGAAGTTCACCGTGCCACCTCCAGTTCCGGCACCCGGTTGATCAGCGGGCCGCCGTCCGCTTCGTTGCGTGCCACTTCGTAAGCCGCGGCCACCTTGTACATCCTGGTCTCCTGCAAGGCAGGCGCCATGATCTGCAGGCCGACCGGCAGACCGTCGATCCCCGACAGCTTGCTCGGCACGCTCATAGCAGGATGCCCCGCGAGGCTCGCCGGAATCGTGCACAGGTCGGCGAGGTACATGGCCATCGGGTTGTCGGTGCGCTCGCCGATCGGGAACGCGGTGGTCGGCGTCGTGGGCGAGACGAGCACGTCGACCTTCTCGTACGCGGCCTCGAAGTCCCGCTTGATCAGCGTGCGGACCTTCTGGGCGGAGCCGTAGTAGGCGTCGTAGTAGCCCGACGAGAGCGCGTACGTGCCGATCATGATGCGGCGCTTCACTTCGGGGCCGAAGCCGGCCTCACGGGTCAGCGACATGACCTCTTCGGCGCTGCGCTCACCGTTGTCGCCCACGCGGATGCCGTAGCGCATCGCGTCGAAGCGGGCCAGGTTGGACGAGCACTCGCTCGGCGCGATCAGGTAGTACGCCGACAGCGCGTACTTGAAGTGCGGGCACGAGACCTCGACGATCTCCGCACCCAGCGTGCGCAACTGCTCGACGGCCTCGTTGAACGACACCATGACGCCGGGCTCGTAGCCCTCGCCGGAGAACTCCTTGACGACACCGATCTTCAGGCCGCGCAAGTCGCCGATCGAACCTTCGCGCACCGCCTGTACGACCGCGGGCACCGCTTCGTTGATGGACGTGGCGTCCAGCGAGTCGTGACCGCCGATCACCTCGTGCAGCAACGCCGCGTCCATAACGGTCCGCGCGCAAGGCCCGGCCTGGTCGAGCGACGACGAGAATGCCACGAGGCCGTAGCGGGAAACGCCGCCATAAGTCGGCTTCACGCCAACCGTGCCAGTCACCGCAGCGGGCTGACGGATCGAGCCACCGGTGTCGGTGCCGATCGCGAGCGGAGCCTCGAACGCCGCGAGCGCGGCCGACGAGCCGCCGCCGGAGCCGCCGGGAACGCGGTTGAGGTCCCACGGGTTGTGCGTCGGGCCGTACGCCGAGTTCTCGGTGGAGGAGCCCATCGCGAACTCGTCCATGTTGGTCTTGCCGAGGATCACGATGCCCGCTTCGAGCATCTTTGTCGTGATTGTCGCGTCGTACGGCGGCTCCCAGCCCTCAAGGATCTTGGAGCCGACCGTCGTCGGCGCGCCCTGCATCGTGACGACGTCCTTGAGCGCCAGCGGCACTCCCGCCAACGGCGACGCGGGCATGTTGCCCGCCGCCACGTCCTCGTCGACCGCGCGCGCCTGAGCCAGCGCGCTCTCGGTGCTGACGTGCAGGAACGCGTGCACGGCCGGGTCGACGTCGGCGATCCGGTCCAGGTGGGCCTGTGCCACCTCGACCGCCGACACCTCCTTGGCCTGGATCTTGGCAGCCAGCTCGGCCGCGGTCAGCCGGGTGAGTTCGCTCACTGCTCTTCTCCCAAGATGCGGGGCACGCGGAACCGGCCGTCCTCAGCGGAAGGGGCGCCGGACAGCGCCTGTTGCTGGGTGAGTCCCGGGCGAACGACGTCTTCACGGAAGACGTTGGTCAGCGGCACGGCGTGCGAGGTCGGCGGCACATCGTCGGCCGCGACCTCGGTCACCTGCGCGACCGACTGCAGGATGATGTCGAGCTGGCCTGCGAACTTGTCCAGCTCTTGCTCGGTCACCGCGAGCCTGGCCAGCCGGGCGAGATGCGCGACCTCGTCGCGGGAGATGGTTGGCACTCCACGAACCCCCGGGGGATTACATTTCATTCTGGGACCTGGTGAGTCTATGGCGAGGGTTGGCCGGGGCCCGAACGGGTTATCCGACGTGCCGCTGTTCGTAACCCACTAGACCCGGACGCCTGCTCCTTGGGGCATGCGCCCATCTGCGACAATCGGCGCCCGGCAGCAGGTGCGGACGGCAAGGTTCCGCGCACGACGCAGGAGGCGTTCGCCTTGTCCTTCCTGATCCGGGTGCAACTCCCGGACAGCCCGGGAACACTGGGCGCGGTGGCGTCCGCGCTCGGCAAGATCGGCGCCGACATCCTCAGCGTGGACGTGGTCGAGCGTGGTGCGGGCGTAGCCGTGGACGACCTGGTCGTCGAGCTGCCGTCGGGCCGCCTGCCGGACATGCTGATCACCGCGGCGGAGTCGGTCGAAGGTGTGGAAGTGGACGCGGTCCGGCCGTACGCGGGTGTCCTGGACACGCACCGCGAGCTGGAACTGGTCGAGGAAGTGGCGGCCGAGCCCAAGGACGGCCTGATCACGTTCACCGAGGGCGTCCCGAAGATCATCCGGGCCGGGTGGGCCGTGGTGATCCAGCACGACGCGAGCGGCACCCAGCCGTTGGCGGCGAGCCCGGCGGCGCCGGAGATCCTCACCATCGACCTGCCGTTCATGCCGCTCGCCAAGGCGACGGTGCTCGACGGCGAGGAGCCGTGGGTCCCGGAGACCTGGCGTGAACTGGGCACGGAGCTGGCCGCGACGCCGCTGGGCAAGCCGGACCGGGTGCTACTGGTCGGCCGCCCTGGCGGGCCGATGTTCCGCGCCGCCGAGGTCGCCAGGCTGGCGCACCTGGCCGGGATCATCGCGGTTGTGCTGGACGGCTAGCGCGTACCAGTAGGTCAGCAGGATGAAGCAGTAGAACGACTGCCCGACGTGGTCCACGAAGCCGTCGCCCTGCCAGAACGCGGTGTTCCACTCGACGCCGATGAGCGGCAGCGTGATCAGTAACGCGGCCGTAGCGAACTGGCGGTGCCGCAACACGACGAACACACCTGGGAAACAGAGCACCAGGTAGTTGTGCCAAGCGACCGGCGACAGCAGCAGAGTGGCGGCTGTCACAGCCCACAGTGCCATGTCCGGATCGTTGCGAACTTTCCGAAGCGTGTAGATCAGCAGCAGGGCACCGGCGAGGAACCCGATCCACGCGGGCCCGCCGAGCCGTGCGACGAAACTGGGCAGCGACGCGTTGTCGCTGAACGTACTGAGCTGCTCGGCCTTCAGCACCTCCATCCACCGCAGGAACGCCTGCACACCCGCGGCGGCCACGCCGATGAGCGTTGCCGCCGCGCCAGCGAGGACGCCGGCTTGGAACGTCTTCCATTGCCGTTGTACGACGGGCAGCAGCAGGATCGGTATCAGTGTCGGCTTGATCGCGATCACGATGCCGAGCGCGATGCCCGCGCCCACATGCCTGCCGCGCTTCTGCAGAACCCACGCGACGGCCAACCCTGCGACGAGCACGCCGTAGACCTGGCCAAGTGCGACCGTGCCCATCAACGGCGAGGACACCAGGAACGCGGCCAGAACAATCCACTTTGTCCAGTGGGGGACGCGCAGTTCCCGTGCGACAAGGAAACCCGCACCGATAACGAGAACAGCGGTGATCACACTGAACACCCGGTACGCGGTGAGCGTGTCGGTGAGCCCGAGGGGCGCGAGCAGAACAGTCCAGAACGGCGGATTGAGATTGGCGACCCACGCACCCGTGTCATAGATCGACTCACCGCGCAGCAACGCGACGGCCGACCGGTGGAACGTGTCGAAATCCGTGTGCGCACCCATGTAGTCGGTCAGTACGCGCTCGATGTTGGAGCTGTCGTGGGTGAACAACAGCCACAGCGTGACACCGACTGCCGCCGCTGCGCCGAGCCATGCCCCGATACGCCCCATCAGAGCAGGCTAACCGGTGGCTGATTTCCCGGGTGAAATAGGTGCTGTTCCTATCGTTTCCGGGACACCGCCGAAGTTAGCCTTTCGGATTGTGCGAGAAGAGACCGCGGTGAACGTCGGCCCAACCGGAATCGAGATCGCGTACCAGCGTTTCGGCGATCCGGCAGATCCCCCGGTACTGCTGATCATGGGCGGCAACGCCCAGATGATCCACTGGCCGGACGGCTTCTGCTCGGAACTGATCGCCAGAGGCCTGCACGTGATCCGTTTCGACAACCGAGACGCAGGCCGCTCAACACATTTCCGCGACGCACCCGTACCCGATTTCGCAGCAGCACTGAACGGCGACTTCTCGTCAGCGTCGTACACCCTGGCCGACATGGCCGACGACACCGTAGGCCTCCTCGACGCGCTCGACCTGGACAGTGCGCACCTGGTAGGGCAATCGCTGGGCGGAATGATCGCGCAGACGGTGGCGATCGAGCACCCGTTCCGGGTGCGGTCGCTGACGTCGATCTCATCCAACACCGGAGACCCAAAGGTAGGTCAGGCCGACCTCAGCGCACTCGCCAGCCTCGGCAAACCCGCGGAAGACCGAGAGGGCTACATCGACTGGATGGTCAAGGCCACGCGGCTGACCGCGTCGTCCCCGGGGTTCCCTTTTGACGAATCGACCGTCCGCGCGACGACGGCGCTCGCGTACGACCGAGGCCATGATCCGGGTGCGTTCCCCCGACAGGGCATTTCGGTGCTTGCTTATGGCGATCGGACGGAGAAGCTGAAGCACGTGAAGGTGCCGACGCTGGTGCTGCACGGCAGCGCCGACCCGTCCGTGGAAGGCGGTCGCGCGACGGCGGCGGCAATCCCAGGCTCGAAGCTGGTGATCTTCGAAGGGATGGGACACAACCTGCCGCGTGAGCTCTGGTGCACGATCGCCAACCACATCGCCGATCTGGTGCACAGCGCGGAAAAACCCGCCTGAGCCCACAAGTGACCAGGCGACTCCTGATGCCCGCGCCGCAGACGATCCTGCCTACCTGAGCACAAGCCGGACTTCGGCGGACGCCCAACCCCAACCAAAGGACACCCCCACCACTCCCGGGGGGGCGTCCCCTGGCCAGTCTATCGGGGATATGGGCAGGTCAAAGGATTACCGGCCGGTTGTGGACAACTGGATTTGCCGGTGATCCCTTCGCTCCGGTCGCTCAGCCGATGTACTTGGCCAGCTCCCGGCGGGCGAGGGAGCGCTTGTGCACCTCATCCGGACCATCGGCCAGACGCAAAGTCCGAGCGTGAGCCCAAAGTCCGGCCAAAGGCGTGTCCTGGCTGACGCCGCCAGCGCCATGTGCCTGAATCGCCTTGTCCAGAATCCACTCGACCTGAATCGGGGTCGCGATCTTGATCGACTGGATCTCGGTGTGCGCGCCCTGGTTGCCCACGGTGTCCATCAGCCATGCGGTCTTGAGCACCAAGAGCCTCAGCTGCTCGACCCGGACCCGCGACTCGGCGATCCAGTCCTGCACGACGCCTTGCTGTGCGATGGGTTTGCCGAAGGCTGAGCGGGACACTGTCCGCTTGCACATCAACTCGATCGCGCGCTCCGCCATGCCGATCAGGCGCATGCAGTGGTGGATCCGGCCGGGGCCCAGTCGTGCTTGCGCGATCGCGAAGCCGCTGCCTTCCTCACCGATCAGGTTTTCCGCCGGCACGCGCACGTCGTTGAACTCGATCTCGGCGTGGCCGCCGTGGTCTCCGTCGGTGTAGCCGAAGACGTGCATTCCTCGCTTGATCGTCATCCCGGGTGTGTCACGCGGGACGAGGATCATGCTCTGCTGCCGGTGCGGCTCGCCTTCCGGGTCCGTCTTGCCCATCACGATGAAGATCTGGCAACGCGGGTTCATCGCGCCGGAGATGTACCACTTCCGGCCGTTGATCACGTAGTCGCTGCCGTCGCGGGTGATCCGGGTCGCGATGTTGCGCGCGTCCGACGACGCCACGTCCGGCTCCGTCATCGCGAACGCCGAGCGGATCTCGCCTTCCAGCAACGGGTTCAGCCACTGCTTCTGCTGCTGCTCGGTGCCGAACATCGCCAGCACTTCCATGTTGCCGGTGTCCGGGGCCGCGCAGTTCAGCGCCGGTGGGGCGAGGTGCGGGCTGCGGCCGGTGATCTCCGCGAGCGGCGCGTACTGCAGGTTTGTCAGGCCCGCGCCGTGTTCTCCTGGCAGGAAGAAGTTCCACAGGCCGCGCTTGCGTGCTTCGGCCTTCAACTCCTCCACGATCGGCGGGATTCCCCAGGGGTCCCGCGCCGAAGCCATCTGCGAGTCGAACACCGGCTCGGCCGGGTAGACGAACTCGTCCATGAACGCGTTGAGCCGCTCGCGAAGTTCCTCGGTGCGGGCGTCGTAGCCGAAGTCCATCAGTTCTCCTTGAGGGTGGCGTTGCCCTGTGCGACGACCGGTTCGACGAGCGCGCCGACCTGTTCGAAGCCGTGCCCCACGGTCTTGCCTTGGCTGAACCGGAAGTAGATGCCCTCGGTGATCACCGCGAGCTTGAAGAACGAGAAGGCGATGTACCAGTCCAAGTTGGACACATCGCGGCCGGTGCGCTTGGCGTAGTGGTCGATCACCTCGTCCGTGCTCGGGTAGCCGGGCGCGCCGCTGACGTTCGCGATCACCGAGTCGTCCGGCGCCTCGCGGGTGGCGTACGCGACCGTGAGGCCGAGATCGGCGAGCGGGTCGCCCAAAGTGGACATTTCCCAGTCGAGCACAGCGGTGATCTTGTCGTCGAGCACCAGCGTGTTGTCCAGCCGGTAGTCACCGTGCAGGATCGTCGCCTCGGTTGACGAAGGCAGCCGTTCAGCCAGGCGATCGTGCAACCGGTCGATGCCAGGCAGGTCACGGCTGCGCGACGCGTCCAGCTGCTTGCCCCACCGGCGAAGCTGACGCTCCAGGTACCCCTCCGGGCGTCCGAAGTCACCGAGCCCTACCGATACGGGATCCACGGCGTGCAAGTCGGCCAGGGTGTCGATCAGGTTCAGCGCGATCACCCGTGTCCTTTCCGGACCGAGCTTGCCGAGTTCTTCCCTGCTGCGATACGGAACCCCGGGCATGAACTCCATGACATAGAAGGGCGCACCGAGCACTTCGGTGTCCTGGCAAAGGAACAACGTACCCGGCACCGGAACCTTGGTGTCCTTCAACGCCGTGATCACACGGTACTCACGCGCCATGTCATGCGCGGTCGGCAGCACATGCCCGAGCGGAGGCCTTCGGACCACCCATTTCTGAGTGCCGTCAGTGACCACATAGGTCAGATTCGAACGGCCGCCTTCGACGAGCTCCGCCGACAGCGGCCCGTCACCCAGCTTGCCGCGCAGCTTCTCAAGATCCAGTCCCGGGAGGCTCATGAAACGATCCTGCTGACGATCTCGGCGACGCACGCGGGCTTGTCGCTGCCCTCGATCTCGACGGTGACCTTGGTGACGGCCTGCTTGCCACCCTGGACGTCCGTGATGTCCAGCAGTTCCGACGTGGCACGCACCCTGGCGCCGACCCGGACCGGCGAGGGGAACCGGACCTTGTTGGAGCCGTAGTTCACCACCATGGCCACGTTCTCGATCTTGTAGATGTCCCTGACCAGCACCGGGATCAGCGACAGCGTCATGTAGCCGTGCGCGATCGGGCCACCGAACGGACCGGCTTTCGCCTTCTCCACGTCCACGTGGATCCACTGGTGGTCGCCGGTCGCGTCGGCGAACATGTTCACGGCCTCCTGGGTGATCTCGCGCCACTCACCCGTGCCGAGCACCTCGCCCTTCGCGGCCGCGAGCTCGTCGACGTCCTTGAAAACCCGCATGTGCCCTCCTCAGTCCTGTGGCCCGCCGGCCGCGTACACGACCTGTCCCGACACGAACCCGGCGCCCTCGCTGACGAAGTAAGACACCAGGTGCGCGATGTCCTCCGGCTCGCCGACCCGGCCGACCGGGATCTGCGACGCCGCGCCCGCCTTCATGTCCTCGAAGGAGATCCCGAGCCGCTCGGCGGTCGCCGCGGTCATGTCGGTGGCGATGAAGCCCGGCGCGATCGCGTTGACCGTGACACCGAACTTGCCCAGTTCGATCGCCAGCGTCTTGGTGAAGCCCTGCAGGCCCGCCTTGGCCGCGGAGTAGTTGGCCTGGCCGCGGTTGCCCAGCGCGGACGTGCTGGACAGGTTGACGATCCGGCCCCACTTGGCCTCGGTCATGTACTTCTGCGCCGCGCGGCTCATCACGAACGAGCCACGCAGGTGGACGCCGATCACCGAGTCCCAGTCTTGGTCGGTCATCTTGAACAGCAGGTTGTCCCTGGTGATCCCGGCGTTGTTGACCAGCACGACCGGCGGGCCGAGCTCGTCGGCGATCCGGGTGACGCACGCCTCCACCTGCTCGGTGTCACTGACGTCGACGCCAAGGCCGATCGCCTTGCCACCCTCGGCCGTGATCGCGGCGGCGCCTTCCTTGACGCCTGCCTCGTCGAGGTCGAGCAACGCGACGGCGAACCCGTCGGCTACCAGCCTGCGTGCGACGGCCGCACCGATGCCGCGCGCGGCACCGGTGACGATCGCGACCTTGGTCATTGAGTCTCCTCCAGAAGGTGTTAGCGCAGCGAGGTGAGCAGCAGATCTGCGTAGTGATCGGCGATCTGGGCCGGCGAAAGCCTGCCGTTGCGCCGGTACCAGACGCCGAGGTGGTGCACGGAGCCAAAGAAGTAGTCCACGACCAGGTCAGCGGGCACGTCGTCACGGAAATCGCCCGCGCGCTGGCCTTCCTCGACCAGGGAACGGAACCGCTCGTGGTACTTGCGGCGCTCGGCCCGCACGGCCCGTTGCTTGGCCGGGCTGAGGTGGTGCATGGACTGCGAGAAGATCTTGAAATCGTCCAGGTTCTCGATGGTGGTGACGACGACGTCGGCCGCAGCGCCCCTGACCCGCTCGGCCGCCGGTGCCTCGCTGGCCGCGAACTTCTCCAGCCGGCAGGTCTGCTCGCGCAGCACCCGGCCGTAGATCTCGTGCAGCAGGTCGTCCTTCGAGCCGAAGTAGTGGTACATCGCGCCCTTGGTGACGCCTGCGGCCTCGACGATCTCCTGGACCGACGTGCGGTCGAAGCCCTGCTTGGCGAACAGCTTCGTGGCCTCGGCAAGCAACCGGTCGTCCACTCCGGACGCGGTGTTGACTGGCCTGCGTGCCATCGTCGGCTACCTCCGTATTCCCAGACACGGCAACCATACCGCTCGGTATGTCCTCGTCAAACCTCGACGTGACCTAAGCAACCGCTTAGCATGTCGACATGACACTCGAGGACGGCGTGCGCTACTCGGTGGACTCCGGCGTGGCGACGGTGACGTTCGACCGGCCGGACCGCAACAACGCGATGAACCTGGCGATGGAACGCCGGTACGGCGAGGTCCTGCGGATACTGGAAGCCGACACGGGCGTGCGTGCCATCGTTGTCACCGGCGCGGGCAACTCCTTCTGCCCCGGCGCTGACCTCGACGTCCTCGCCGACGACATCCCCGAAGGCGGCATCGACTTCCAGGTCGAGTACGTGCTGTCGGCGGCTTTCGTCGGCAAGCCCGTGATCGCCGCGATCAACGGCGGCTGTGCCGGTCTCGGCTTCGTCATCGCCTGCACGGCCGACGTCCGGTTCGCAGCGGCCGGGGCGAAGTTCACCACCGCGTTCGCGCGGCGCGGCCTGATCGCCGAGTACGGGATCGCCCAGCTGCTGCCCGACCTGGTCGGCCGGGGCCGCGCGATGGACCTGCTGCTGTCCGGCCGGACGTTCGTCGCCGAGGACGCGTTGTCATACGGCCTGGTCCAGGAGGTTTACCCGGCGGAGGAGTTGCTCGCCGCGACCAAGGCGTACGCGTCCGAGCTGGCCACCTACAGCGCCCCGCGGTCCATGGCCGTGATGAAGCGGCAGATCCTCGACGAGGCGGCGATCCCGCTGGCCGAGTCGGGTGATCGGGCGGCCGAGCTGATGGCCGAGTCGTTCCTGCACCCGGAGGCCAAAGAAGGCGTGGTGAGCTGGCTGGAGCGGCGCCCGCCGGAGTTCCCGCCATACCCCTCGTGAATGGTGTGAGCTAAGCAACCGCTTAGTATGCAGATTCGCATACCAGCTGGTATGTCTACTGGACAACGAGAACTGCTTACTCCGCGGAGGAACCCAGCATGCGCAGCACGAGGGTGGCGTACTCACGCCCGAGCGCCCTCGGTGTTTTGCGCGCCCGCTCGCTGTACCACCGCGCCACGTCGATGCCCAGTGACAGCACGGCTCGCGCGGCAACCTTCTCGTCAGGGACCGAAAAGACCCCGGCCCGCACGCCGTCGGTGATCAACGACTGGACGGCCTGCTCGATCCGGCGCCGCAAGCCCGCCACGACCGTGTACTCGTGCTCGGGCAGCGCCCCCAACTCGTACTGCACGACACGGGCCACGATGTGGCGCTTGGCGTGCCATTCGACGAACCTCTCGACCAGCAGGCGCATCCGGTCAACGGGTGGATCGCCCTGGTCGATCACGTCCTGGACCAGCGTGAGCACCCGCTCGTGGCCGGTGCGGCTGATCTCGAACAGCAGGGCAGTCTTGGACGGGAAGTGCACGTACAACGCCGCCGGGCTCATCCCGGCGGCAGTGGCGATGTCCCTCGTCGTGGTGGCGTGGAAGCCGACCTTGGCGAAGGATTCGACCGCGGCGAACATCAGCCGTCGGGCAGCGTCCGGTTTGACGTCCGGCCACAGGTCGGCGGGCTGCGACATCGTCATAGCCAAACAGTAGTCGCACGCTAAGCGCGTGCTTAGGAAAGGACGGCACTCGTGACGTCGTTCAAGGACCGGGTGGCGATCGTCACCGGTGCCAGTCGCGGCATCGGCTTCGGCATCGCGAAGGAACTGACCGAGCGCGGCGCGAAGGTGTGCATCACCGCGCGCAAGCCGGAGGCGCTCGAAGAGGCCGCCAGCCAGCTCGGCGGGCCGGATCGGGCGATCTTCGTACCCGGCAAGGCGGATGACGCCGCACACCAGGACGAGGCGATCGCCCGGACGATGGAGGCCTTCGGCCGGGTGGACATGCTGGTCAACAACACCGGCATCAACCCGGTGTTCGGCCCGATCGTGGACATCGACGCGGGCGCGGCGGCCAAGATCCTCGGTGTGAACGTGCTCGCGCCGCTCGCGTGGACCCGCAAGGCACGCGACGCGTGGATGGGCGAGCACGGCGGGTCGATCGTGAACGTGGCGTCGATCGCCGGCCTGCGCGCCTCGCCCGGTATCGGCATGTACGGCGTGAGCAAGGCGGCCCTGATCAGGCTGACCATGGAACTGGCCGTCGACCTGAGCCCGGGCATCCGGGTGAACGCGGTCGCGCCCGCGATCGTGAAGACGAAGTTCGCCGAGGCACTGGTCCAGGACAACGAGGAAGCGGTGGCGAACTTCTACCCGCTGAAGCGGCTCGGTGTGCCGAGCGACATCGCCAGCGCGGTCGCGTTCCTGCTGTCCGACGAGGCCAGCTGGATCACCGGGCAGACACTGACCCTCGACGGCGGCATCACGCTGGGCGGTGGCCTGTGAGCTTCACACTGAAGGACTCCGGCGTCGTCATCACCGGCGCGGGCCGCGGCATCGGCGCGGCGCTGGCCCGCCGGTTCTCCGCCGAGGGAGCCCGCCTGGTTCTGGCCGATGTGGACGATGCGGTTTCCTCAGTCGCGTCGGAACTCGGCGCCACCGCGGTCGTCGGGGACGCGGCGAGCGAGGAAGGCGTCGCCCGGCTTGTTGACGCAGCCCGTTCGGCGCTCGGCGAGATCGACATGTTCTGCGCCAACGCCGGAATCGCGCCGCTGGGCGGGGCGGACGCACCGGAGGAAGACTGGGCGCGCACGTGGGACATCAACGTGATGGCACACGTCCGCGCGGCCCGCGCGCTGCTGCCCGCGTGGCTTGAGCGTGGCCGTGGGCACTTCCTGGCGACCGTGTCCGCGGCGGGGCTGCTCACCAGCCTTGGCTCAGCGTCCTATTCGGTCACCAAGCACGGCGCCTTGGCCTTCGCGGAATGGCTGCTGGCGACGTACAAGCATCGCGGGATCGGTGTACAAGCCATTTGCCCGCAAGGGGTCCGTACCGAGATGCTGGAGAAAACCGGTCCGGGCGGCAAGTTCCTGATGGGGCCGACCGCGATCACCGCGGAGCAGGTCGTGGACACAGTGGTCAAGGCACTGGCCGGAGATTCGTTCCTGATCCTGCCGCACCCGGAGGTCGCCGAGTACTACGCGGCCCGCGCCACCCAGAACGACCGCTGGATCGGCGGGATGAACAAGCTCCAGCGCAAACTCGAAGAGCTCTGACTTGTCTGTGCTGTAACGACTTCCGCATGCGTCCGTTGACGGCATACTAAGCGGTTGCTAACTTCAGACGACGCAAGCCCCTACTTCTTCAGCGAGGTTGAGGCTCATGGACAACGACGTCCGGCATCGGCGGAGGATCGCGACAGCGGCAGGCCTGGCGGCGGCAGTCGAGTGGTACGACTACTTCATCTTCGGCGTGGCGGCCGCACTTGTGTTCGGCCGCCAGTTCTACCCGGCGGACGACCCCGTCGCCGGAGTGCTCGCTTCGTTCGCGACGTTCGCAGTCGGCTTCGCCGCCCGCCCGATCGGCGGGATCATCGCAGGTCAGTTGGGCGACAAGCGCGGCCGTAAGCCGATGCTGGTGGCCGCATTGGTGATCATGAGCCTGTCGACGACGGCGATCGGCCTGCTGCCGACCTACCAGTCGATCGGCATCATGGCGCCGATTCTGCTGGTGGTGCTGCGAGTTCTGCAAGGGCTCGCGGTCGGTGCGCAGTGGGGTGGCGCGATGCTGCTGGCGGCAGAGTACGCGCCGGCAGGAAAGCGTGGCCTCTACAGCAGTTTCGTCCAGCTCGGTGTCCCTATTGGAGTCGTGCTGGCGAACACTGTGTTCCTGCTCGCGGTTCAGGTGACTGGTTCCGGCTTCGCGTCGTGGGGCTGGCGAATTCCTTTCCTGGTCGGCATTTTCGTGCTGGTGCTGGCATGGTTCATCCACACCAGGGTCGAGGAGACGCCGGAATTCCGTGCCGCGGAAGCAAAAATGGCCGCCGAGGAGCATCGTGGATCACCGTTGCGCGTGGTTCTGCGCAAGCACCTCGGCACAGTGTTGCTCGCCGGTGGCTCGTTCGCGGTGAACACGGCGACGTTCTACATCCTGCTCACCGGGGTGCTCGACTACGCCACGCGGCATCTCGGTTTGCCGCGCGGTCCCGTGCTGACGATCACGATCCTGGTCAGCCTCACCCAATTCGTAGTGATCCCGCTGGCGGCGAAGCTGTCGGACAGCGTGCCACGTATCCGGATCTACGCGTTCGGCGCTGTCGGGATAATGATCTGGGCAATACCGATGTTCCTGCTCATAGACACTGGCAACTACTTCGCGATCACCGTCAGCAGCTTCATCGCGAGCACGTTCCTCGGCATCATGTACGGCCCACAAGCCGCGCTGTTCGCGGAACTGTTCACCCCGGAGATGCGGTACACCGGCGCGTCCCTCGGCTACCAGATCAGCGCGGTCCTCGGCGGCGGGCTGGCGCCGTTCATCATGGTGTTGTTGCTGGAGTCGACCGGCACATCGCTGTCGGTGTCGGCGTACATCATCGTCCTGGCCGTGGTCGCCTTGTTCTCCATCGCGGTCCTGGCGCGACGAGCCCGGATGCGGAGTCCGGAAACCGCCAGCACAGAACGGCGCTCCTGAGCACGCTTGAGCCATGGAGATTCAGTACACGGCGATCCCGGTGGAGCGACTGGAAGCAATGCGGGAAGAAGGCAAGGACGAGTTCGGCAACAAGTGGCAGTTGCGCGTGGCGGAGGGCTGGGAGCCGCTGCGCTGCTGCCTGCGCAAGGCATCGCAGGACGAGGACATCGCGCTGATCTGCTACTCGCCTTGGGACTCGGCGAGTCCGTGGATGGAGGCGGGACCGGTGTTCGTGCACTACGAGGCGTGTGCGGGGTACTCGGCCACGGACCAGTACCCCGCATCACACCTGCGCAGCAAAGCGATCCTGAACCCCTTTGACCACACCGGCGCCCGGGCCTATGACCACATCACTTTCCTGGGCAACGAGGACGACCACGAGGCCGCGCTGAAGGACGTGCTGAGCCAGCCGGAAGTGGCTTTCGTGCATGTCCGGAGTCAGGAAGCAGGCTGCTTCCATTTCCTGGCAACGTCACGCGATGGTTCTGCCGGTCGCTAGCGAAGGTGGTTGGGGCGACGCGATTTCGCGCATCGGGGTCAGGCCTCTTCGTCCTCGCCGCCCCCGATGGTGGCTACTTCGGTGGCGGCTTCTGGGCCCTGGTCGAGCAGGACCCGGAAGCCGTCCTCGTCCAGGATCGGCACCTTCAGCTGAACGGCCTTGTCGTACTTCGAGCCCGGTGAGTCGCCGACGACCACGAACGACGTCTTCTTCGACACCGACCCAACAGCCTTGCCGCCGCGGGCGATGATGGCTTCCTTCGCCTCGTCACGGGACAGGGTCGGCAGGGTTCCGGTGACCACAATGGACAAGCCTTGGAGGTTGCGTGGCACGGAGTCGTCGCGTTCGTCCTCCATCTTCACACCGGCCTGACGCCAGCGCTCGACCACGTCGCGGTGCCACTCGACGGCCCACCAGTCCTGCAGTGCCGTCACGATCGTCGGGCCGACGCCTTCGGCTGCGGCGAGTTCCTCCTCGGTTGCCGAGAAGATCCGGTCGAGGGAGCCGAACTCCATTGCCAACGCGCGAGCAGCGGTTGGCCCGACGTGCCGGATCGAGAGCGCGACCAGGACTCTCCAGAGTGGACGTTCCTTCGCCGCCTGCAGGTTCGCGGCCAGTTTGGCGCCGTTCTGGGACAGCTCACCGGAGATCGTCCGGAACAACTCGACCTGCTTGAGCTCCTCCTCGCCCAGGTCGAACAGGTCTGCCTCGTTCTCGTAGACGTCCGAGTTGACCAGCGCGGCGGCACTTTCGTAGCCGAGGACCTCGATGTCCAGCGCGCTCCGGCTGCCGATGTAGTCGAGGCGCTCACGCAGCTGGCCCGGGCAGAACTGGCCGTTCGGACAGCGGATGTCGACGTCCGATTCCTTCTCTGGGCGCAAGAGCGTGCCGCATTCCGGGCACGACACCGGCATCACGAATTCACGTTCGTCGCCTGTGCGTGCGTCGACGACCGGCCCGAGGATCTCGGGGATGACGTCACCGGCTTTGCGCAGGATGATGCGGTCACCGATCAGCACGCCCTTGCGCTTGACCTCGCTGGCGTTGTGCAACGTCGCCCGTGCGACCGTCGAACCCGCGACCGACACCGGCTCGGTGACGGCATAAGGAGTCACGCGGCCGGTCCGGCCGACGTTGACGCGGATGTCGAGCAGCTTGGTGGTGACCTCTTCCGGCGGGTACTTGAACGCGATCGCCCAGCGCGGTGCTCGTGACGTGGTGCCGAGCCGCCGTTGCAGCGGCACCTCGTCGACCTTGATCACGATGCCGTCGATCTCGTGTTCGGCGTCGTGCCGGTGGTCTTCCCAGTACTTGATGAAGTCGTTGACCTCTTTGTGCGTGGACAGCACCTTGGTGTGCGTCGACACGGGCAGGCCCCACGCCTGCAGCGCCTCGTACGAGTGGGACTGCCGGTCCGGCTCGAAGCCGTCGCGCTTGCCGAGGCCGTGGCAGATCAGCCGGAGCTTGCGGCTCGCGGTGATGCTCGGGTCCTTCTGCCGCAACGAGCCCGCCGCGGTGTTGCGCGGGTTGGCGTACACCTGCTTGCCGGCCTCGGCCTGCTTGGCGTTGAGCTCCAGGAAGTCCTCGACGCGGAAGAAGACCTCGCCGCGGACTTCGACCAGCTTCGGCACCGGGTACTCATCCGTGCCGGTCAGCACCTCGGGCACGCCCTGCAGCGTGCGCACGTTCAGCGTGACGTCCTCGCCTGTGCGTCCATCGCCCCTGGTCAGACCCCTGACCAGGCGGCCGTTCTCGTACAGCAAGTTGATCGCGAGGCCGTCGATCTTCAGCTCGCACAAGTAGTGCGCGGCGTCACCGACCTCCTTGGCGACCCGGTCGAACCACGCGTTCATCTCGTCGGCGTTGAACGCGTTGTCCAGGCTGAGCATGCGTTCGAGGTGGTCGACCGCGGTGAACTCGGTCGAGAACGTGCCGCCGACCTGCTGGGTCGGCGAGTCGGGCGTGGCGAGGGCGGGGTGCTGCTCCTCGAGCGACTCCAGCTCACGCAGCAGTTTGTCGAACTCAGCGTCGCTGACGGTTGGCGAATCCAGCACGTAATAGCGGAACTGGTGGCCGCGGATCTCCTCGGCTAGCTCCGCGTGGCGCGTGCGGGCGTCGCCCGGTACGTCTTCGAGGCCTTCGGCATCGTCAGTGCTGGTCACGCTCCGGAGACTAGCCGAGGCCCCTGACAATTTCGCGCAGCTCCAGCAGGCCGATCGCACCTTGGGGTTCCGCCTCGGCGGTCTCCACCCGACGGAGTCGTTCGGCCGCCAGCCGCTCACCGAGAGTGGCGTCGAGCGGGAGGTATGTCAGCGCCTCACGTGCCGCCTGATCGAGCTCGGCGAACTGCGGGTGGTGCACCGCGACGTCGACGACGCCCTCGGCCTCGTCCACCTGCACCGCGACCCGGACGTCCGCGAGCGGGATGCGATGGATGCCCAGGTTGACGGTCACCTCAGTCGGATCGGGCACGGGCGGAACAGAGTCGTGGTACTCCCAGATCGCGTCTTCGGGCGGCGCGGCGGCCTTCCAGGCGTCGGTGAACGGCCGCAGCCTGGGGTCCTCCTGACCGGAGATGACCAGGGCGTAGATGGCGCGCTGGCCACGTTCGAGCGAGAAGTGCAGTTCAGGGTGCACGACGGCAACGAGCTCGCACAGGTCGTTCTCGACCCGGTTCGGCTCCTTGTCGCCCAACGCGGCGCTGACGGAAGGCAGCAGCTCGACCCATCCGCGCCAGAACTCGGCCGCCGCCTCGGCG
Source organism: Kibdelosporangium aridum (assembly GCF_900176515.1). Lineage (GTDB taxonomy): Bacteria > Actinomycetota > Actinomycetes > Mycobacteriales > Pseudonocardiaceae > Kibdelosporangium > Kibdelosporangium aridum. The sequence continues at coordinate 425,521 of NZ_FWXV01000006.1, read as the reverse complement.
GGATCACACTGAGGCGCGGGCTCGGGATGACGTCGCCTGAACCACTTCACTCACGACAACCTAGCCGTCCCCGGACACGTCCACTTGGAGAACGAGATTTCCTGGGGGTGGTCCGTGCGCACGATCTGGTTGATGGTGCCGGTGCTCGTGCTCGCCGGATGTACGGAGTCTTCGCAGCGACCGCCCGTGTCGCCGCAGACGGCGAGTGTGACGCACCCGGACCTGGACTGGACCGCATTCCCCGTCGACAGCAAACCTCGGCCGATCGTGCTGCTCGATCCGCTGCCGAAGCCGGGGATGAGCGTGACGCTGGCGTCGGCGCCCACGCCACCAGCGACGATGGCCGTCACGCTGCCGGACGGCCCGGCTGAACTGCGAACGATCAGCGCCGACGAAGCCGTGACCGCGATGGGTGCGTACCGCAGCGGCCCGGCCGTGCAGGCAACGCTGACCTCCGCGCAGTTCGAGACCGATCGTGGCGACGTGACGCTGCCGGTCTGGCGGTTCGACACATCGCCGGTCATCGAGTGGCCCGCGTTGACGCCGACCGCGTTCTGGAAGCTCGGCAAAATCCCGCAGTTCTCCTGGGAGACGCCGCCCGCACGGCTCGACGGGCTGAAACTAACGGTGTCCTTGCTCCACAGCCCGGAACCGTGTCCAGGCTCCGGCCCGCCTGTGTTTCGAGGCGAGGCAAAGGAATCAGCGACGTCCGTGACGGTTTACGCGACGGCGGGCAACACCCGGCCGTGCGCGCCGGGCAGGAGCGAAATGCGCCCGTTCGAGGTCACCCTTCGCTCGCCGCTGGGCGCACGGGTGCTCATCACCGGCGCGGGATCACCCATCGCGGTCGGTCCCTGACGCCCGCAGCGCGACGGCGAGCAACTCGGCCGCTGAGCCGAGGAGGCGGCGTCCACCAGGCCAAACCGCACGAAGTTGGCGGCGGAGATCCAGCCCGTCCACGGCAACCTCGACGAGACGCCCCTCGGACAGGTCGGCGTCGACCGCGAGAACACTGAGGACAGCAGGTCCGGCGCCATCAACGACCGCACTACGCACAGCTGTCGTCGACCCGAGCTCGGCGACGGGATGCAGCGCGCCCACTTTGGCCCGACGCAGTGCTCGCTCCAAGGTTTCCCGCGTCCCGGAACCGTGCTCGCGGACGACCAGCGGAGTCTCCGCCAGCTCCGCCGCGGTGAGTGGTTTGCGGCGACGTGCCCAGGCATGACCAGGCGGGACGACCACGGCAAGCCGATCGGTCGCAACCCGGCGCGCGGACAGTTCGGTTGGCACGGTCGGCGACTCGACAAAGCCGAGATCGACCTCACCACCCCGGACAAGATCGCAGACCAAGCTGGAGTTGGTCACGACAAGACCGACATAAAGGTCATTGCTGGACCGGCGCAGCTCGCCGATCCAGCCCGGCGCAAGGTGTTCGGCGACGGTCAGGCTGGCCGCGACGCGGAGTTCGGCCGCACGCCTCGACCGCAGCGCCTCGGCCCCGGTGACCAGGACGTTCAGCTCGTCGAGCACACGTCTCGCCCAGTCAGTGACCACACGTCCGTCCGGCGTGAGCGCCGACCCACGACGCGTCCGGTCGACCAGGGCCAACCCGAACTTGCGCTCAAGGCTGGACAGCCGCTTGCTCGCCGAGGGCTGCGCGATGCCCAGCTTGGCCGCCGCCCTGCCGATGCTGCCCAGTTCCCCGACCAGCACCAGCAGACGCAACGACTCCAGATCGGGAGTCATAGCCAAAGGGTATGACTCCCGAGTCCACTATGCGACCGCGACAGGCACGTCCACATGGGTAGGTCGCGGGACAACGGCAGTGCAATTCAGCGAACTTCACACTGGATCCCACGGCGGCTGCGTGGCGGCTGCAGGGTGCCTTCACGATGGCTCAACGGCCACTTCACGGTGCGGCAACGGCGAAGTCGCTGTGTCGGAAGGGGTATCTCACCGTGTCGGAAGGAGGACTTCGCAGTGCCGGAACGCGCATGTCACGGTTGCCGGAACAGAGATCTCGCTGTGCCGGAACGGAGACCTCACCGTGCCGGAACGTGTATGTCACCGTGCCGGACCGCGCATGTCGCCATGCCGGAACGTGTATGTCGCGGCGCCGGAAGGGGGTTTCGCTGTGGCGGAGCGCGGGCTCGGGTGCGCGAGTGGGGCGGCTTGGGCGTGGGGTGGCTTGGGTGGGGTGGGGTCCTATGTGGATCGGGGGCCGTCGATGTATTCCTCGGGGCTGAGGATGGGTGGGCCGATGGTTTCGTGCAGGTGGCGGCGGGCCCAGTTGCGGGAGTGGCGGGTTCCGGCGTGCCATCGGCGCGGGGTTCGGCGCCGATGGCAGCGGGGTTCCTCGATCAGGACGCGATAGTAGGGGCAGTCGCAGTCGCATTGGCACAGTTCGCGCTGCAACCGGCAGAATTTCGTCTCCCAGTTGTCGATCCCGAGATCGTGCTCGCCGGACACACATTTGCCGCAGTAGTGCATCCGCTGGCCGGATAAAGCGGTCATCCAGCACCCTCTCGGAAAGTAGGGGACCGAAACTCCTACGGTGACGTAGGACGGCGCGGAAAAGTACCGCCCTTAGCGTGATTCAGCCGCGGCGGTCGCTCCTCTCGTCGTGACGAACCCCAACAAAAGTTGGCCATGCGGCAGTTTTGTCAGTCCTGGAGCCACTTGCAGCACATGCCGTTGCCCGTTGGCGAACACATAGGCCGTCCCCTTTTCGCTGGTCAGCAGGAATCCGTGGCGGATATGGATCGGTCTGGCGGCCGGTGCCGCGCCGGGCGCGAGACCGAGCCGAATGGACTGCTCGAGCGATTGAGGGGAATCCACAGAGGCCAATGCCTCCAACGGAAGTACCGGCGCGGGCGGATCGATCGGCCGGTCCGGTGGCGGTGTGTAACCGTCCAGCTTGGCACGTCCCCAGCGGTACGGATCCCCTTGCACGCCGCCCCAAGTGGACCATCCGATTCGCGTTTGCCCAGTTCGGTCCTGCGTGTCCGAGTCGTACACAAGGACGTTCAGGCCGGTGGAAGCCGGATCGACCGCGCCGGGTACCTCCGAAAGAGGGACAGCGACCTCGACGACATATCCCGTTTCCGTGATCTTCGACGCGACCCGCACACCGGGCGCACCACCCTGTTTGTTGTCCGCGTCCCGCAACGCGCACGGCGGTCCTTCCGCGGTGGCAGGCAGAACGGCGAGCTTGTAGGTGGTCGAGGTGTTCTCCGAACGGCCACGCGGGTCGATGGTCAGCTCGACCGAGTCGGTGCGCCAATGCCGTTTGCAGTCCGCCGTGGCCAGCCGGGTACCGAGTACATCGTCAGTGACTGTGACCAAGGCGAACAATGTGTCGTCCCGCCAGGACAGTCGGGCGGTCGCCGAGCAGTCGTTGACCGACGTACAGTCATCGCCTTCCCAGCGCGACGAGATGTCCAATTCCGGCCCTGGATACTCTCCTGTCCCGGAAACCCCGTCCACCACAGGCGAAACACCCGCCTGCTGAATCGTGGTCGCGGGTACGAGTTCCAACGCGGCGTGCGCGGTGGTGCCCGAAATGTTGATCGCATACCGGTAGTCGCCGCCACGCATTCCAGTCGGCAGTGCTGGATCGGTGTTGCGGACCGAGAACTTCACGACCGCGGTCGCACCGGGCGCCAGGCTCGGGAAGCGCTGCTCGGGACTCGCCTCGAACCCCGCAGGCATCGTCAACGAGACGGCGCCCTCCCGCGCGACGTCACTCTGGTTGCGAATCGTGATGTCGATATCCCGGCTGCCACCGGACGGCAGGGCCAACACCGGCGCGACCAAGTTGGCCAGCTCAAGGTGCCCGACCTCCTGTGCCCACTGCTGGTACTGCGCGACCTGCGGCAGCGGCTGCTGCGTGGCCGTCAGCGCAGGCACGACCTCGACTAATGCCTCGGTGGATCCGGACTTCCCGCCACTGGCGACACGGACACCGATCCGCGCCTTGCCGGGCTTGGCATCGGCGGGAACCGTGACGGTGTCACCTCGAACAGTCCATCCAGAAGGTGGGGTCAATGTGACGGGGCCGCGCACGGACGACGTCACATCGATCTTCACCTGGGATCCCGCTGTCACGGCGTACTTCGAGGGCTTCGCCGACAGCTTCGTCCCCAACGGCAGTTCGCCTGGGACGATCGCGCCTTCGAGGATGCCAAGCGGGCCGCGGTTGTCGACGCGATACGGCACCCGACTCGCGATCTGGGTGAAATAGTCACACCCGATCTGCGCGGGATCGGTTGGCACGTCGGGAAAACCGGCCCAGCCTTGACTGGCGTACTCACGTTGCGCGGCTCGCTCGACCTGCGCCCACGTCTGCCCGCCATACGCCGACGCGCCCGCCCACACGCCCCAGACCCGGTCGGTCGGCTCGGTCGGGGTGAAGGCGCTGACGCAGTTCGGGCCGCGGGTCCGCTCGCCTTTCAGGCCACTGGTGAACAACCTGGACACCGACCATGGGCGCAAACCCTGTTCACGGAACGCCTTCGGATCAGCCGCCTTGTCGAATGCCTCGATCGCCAGCCGCGCCGCGTACTGGTGGTTGCCGTGGTTGCCCGGCGAGGGCGCCGGGTCCATCGTGATCACGACCTTCGGCTTGGTCTGCCGGATCACCCGGACCAGCTTGCCGAGCGAGTCCTCATGGCCCCATGCCTGCTGGGTCAGCGGCGAGCTGACGGTGTAGTAGAAGTCGGCTTTGTCCAGGTTGAAGACGTCGGTGATCCCGGCTTTGCCGACCGCACGTCTCTCCTCGGCCTCACGCAGCCGGCCGAGCTCCGGGCCTTCCTCGGTGCCTACGGCGTTCCCGCCGCCTTCGCCACGCGTCACCGTGACCACGCCGGACCGGACTTTGAACTGGCCGAGCGCAGCGAGCGAGCCCGCTTCGTCGTCCGGGTGCGCGCCGACGAAGAGCACGTCCAGCTCCGCACGATCCCGTTCGACCGCTTGAGCGGGAACCGCTGTCGCACCGGCGAGAAGAACAAGGGGTAGCAGGGCAACCCAGCGCACTGTTTCCTCTCCTAGCCTTTGACCGCGCCATCCACCATGCCGCGGATGAAATGTCTTTGCAGGAACAGATAAAGCACCACCACCGGCAGTGCGACCAGCACCGAAGCGGCCGCGAGCAGCGGCACACTGGTATCGGACCGGCCCGAGAAGAACTGCAGGCCCAACGGGGCCGTGCGTAACGCCTCACTGGTGATCATGACCCGGGCGAGCAGGAACTCGTTCCACGTCCACATGAACACCAGCACGATCAACGTGACCAACGCGGGCCGCCCCATCGGGACCAACACCCGCCAGAGTGTCTGCCAATGCCCGGCGCCGTCGAGCCTTGCGGCCTCGACAATGCCGCGCGAGGTCGACCGGAAATACGTCCGCATCCAGAACGCCCCGAACGCGACGGACTGGGCAACCTGCGGAAGGATCAGGGAGGCATAGGTATCTGTCAGCCCAAGGTCGCGCAGGTCGTAGTAGAGCGGGACGACCACGGCCTCACTCGGCACGGTGAGGCCAAGCAACATCAGGTAGAACAGGGCGTCGCGGCCACGGAAGTGCATGGTGCCGAAGGCATACGCGGCCAGGATCGAAAGCACGACCGTCAGAGCGACGACCGAAACGCTGACCAGGAGGCTGGAGAACAGGTAGCTGCCGAACCGGGCCTCGTCGAAGGCCTTCGCGAAGTTCTCCCAGTGGATCCCGCCTTGTCCGACCACTTCGGACCGCAACGCGGTGAAGAGGATGGACAGCATGGGATAGAGAGCGAAGATGGTGAAGACACCGAGGACGAGATAGGTGCCGACGCGTTCGAACCGGGAGACGGTCATGCTCGCTCCCTCCCCGCGACCCGCGTGATCACGTACGTCACCAGGAACGCCAGAACCGTGATGACCACACCGATCGCGGCGGCTGAGCCGACCTGGCCGGTGTGGAAGGCGCGTTGGTAGATCTCGTACGCGGGCACGGTCGTCGAGCCGCCCGGCCCGCCCAACGGGGTCATCATGTAGACCAAGTCGAACGTGCGCAGCGCGGCGATCACGGTCAGCGTCAGTGCCACCCCGATCTCCCCTCGCAACGCCGGAAGGATCACCGAGCGGAACTCCCCCGCCGGTCCGGCGCCGTCCAGCCGGGCGGCGTCGAACAGGTCGGCGGAGACCTTCCCGATCCCACCGAGGAACAAAACCATCGCGAGGCCAGTCTGCACCCACGTACCGACAATTCCGACCGCGAGCAGGGCCGTCGCGGAGTCGCCGAGCCAGGCTTTCCCTTGTGTACCAAGGAGAAAATTCAATGCGCCGTCCGGCGCGAAGATTCTTTGCCAGGCCACAGCCACCACGACCATAGCTATGACCTGCGGTAGGAACAGTACGGTCCTGAAGAACGGCAACCCACGTATACGCACCCTATGGAGTGCCGTCGCCAGTACGAGTCCTATGCAGACAGGCAGCACCGAGAAGAACAGGATCAGGACGGCCACGTGCCCGAAGGCCGCGCCGGCGCCTTCTTCGGAGAACATGTCCGCGTAGTTCGACAACCCTGCCCATGTCCCCAAAGACAGTCCGTCCCAGTCGAACAGGGACAGCCATCCGCTGTGCAGCAACGGAAAGAGCAGGAAGGCCGCGTAGACGAGCAGGGCGGGCAGGGCATACAGATACCCCACCCGCCTCGGTTCACCGACCGCCACGGCTCGACTCCAGGTCAGCCTGGAGCTTGCCGAGGAACGCCTCCACGTCCAGTTGCTTGGCCATCAACTGCTCGACCGCGCCGCCGACCACTTCGTACGCGTTCGGCGTCGCATAGTCCAAGTACGGCACCATCTTCTGCGAGGTCGACGCTTCCTGCCACTTGTCCAGCACGTCCCGTTCGGGACCCGATCCTGGTTGCTGGGCGGCGTCGAGGACCGGCAAGTTCCCGCTGGAAGCGACCACCTTCATCGCGTCCTGGGTGGTGATGAAGTCGATGTACGCGGCGGCCGCGTCCGGGTTGCGAGACTTCGAACTGATCGCCCACGGCAACCCGGTTCCGCCGGTCACCGTGCCACCAGGCGGCAGCACGAAGCCGACGTTGTCCTTCATCGCGTCCTTCAACGTCGCCAGGCTCCACGTGCCGTTGACATGGAAAACGCCCTCGCCCGAAGCGAACTTCGCGGTCGCGTCATCACCTTTGAGACCGGCGAAACCCGTTGTCAGATACCCCTTGTCGACCCAGTCGGCGACCTGCCGCGCGGCTTGGCGGTTGGGCTCGGTCAGCCAGTTCGCGTCCGCCGTGCCAGTGGCCATTTTGGCTTCGTCCGCGGGGTTGCTGAACCGGTGCATGGCCAGCGCGAGCAGGTACGGGCCCGAGCTCTTCTCCAAGTTCCCGATCTGCAGCGCGACCTGGCCCGCGGACTTGGCTTTCGCCAGCGCCGCGTCGAACTCCTCCCACGTCTTCGGCGGTTGCAGGCCGAGCTCGGTCAGTTTGGCCTTGTTGTACCAGATCCCGACCAGTTCACCGGTCTGCGGAACGCCGTAGAGCTTGCCCTGGCCGAGTACATCGCCGCTGTCCGGATAGCTCGCGAGCTTGCGGACGGACTCCGGGAAACGTTCCGTCCACTTGTAAGCAGTGGCATAGGCGTCCACTGGGCGCAGCAGACCGGCCTTGACGAACGCGCCCAAGTCCTGCTTGCCGTTGTTGACCTGGGCGACGTCCGGCGCGTCGTTGGCGGTCAGCCCCAGCTTGATCGTGCTGCGCAGATCGTCGAACGACCGTGCCGCCCGGTTGAGCTTGATGTTCGGGTACTTGGCCTGGAACCGCGCGTTCAGTTCCTTGATCTGCGCTTCCTGCGCGGGACGGGTTTCCTGGTCCCAGATGGTCAGTGTCACGTCGCCCATCGCGGCGACGTCGGTCTTCACTTCCCCAGCAGGTTGTTGAGCCGGCTTGTTCTCCGATCCTGGCGCGCACGCGGCAAGAACCACCGCGACGGCCGCGAGAGCCATCAGCCTCAAGATATTCCTCGCAATCCGATGGTCGCGCTCGCTCGACGGACCTTGGTGTCACCATGGCTGGGCAGCAGGTCGTTGAGGAACGTGTAGCCACGCAGCTCGCGTTCGTCCCGGCGGCCAACCAGCCGCCACCACGCCGCGATGTCACCCCAGCCCGGCGCGGACTGCGAGCCGCCGAAATGTTGCACGGACAAAGCCGCGCACAGGTTTGCGAAATGCACCCGGTCGGCCAAGGACCAACCGGCCAGCGTGCCGACCACGAACCCCGCACCGAACACGTCACCGGCGCCAGTCGGGTCGAGCGCAGCCACGTTCAGGCCCTTGACCTCGGCTTCTTCGCCCGTGCTCGAATCGATGGCGTACGCACCGTTGCCGCCTCTGGTGACCACGACAACGGGAACGATCTCCGCCAACGACTTCGCCGCCGCCTTGACGTCGTCCGACCTGGTGTAGCTGATCGCCTCGACACTGTTGGGCAAGAACACGTCATACCCGTTCAGCAGTTGCCTCAGCATGGACGGTTCCCAACGCTCCGTCGGGTCCCACCCCACGTCGGCGAACAGCAGCGCACCTTGTTCTTTCGCCTTCTTCACCCACTGGTCGGCGTGCAGATCGACGTGCACGAAACACGCCTTGGTCGCGGGCGGCGGATCGAGCAGCTCGTCGGCGCTGATCGGCGCCGCGTGGCCGTGCGTGACCATGCTGCGGTCCCTGTCGATCGCCATGGACACGGTCAACGGTGAGTGCCAGCCGTAGAACCGCCTGGAGTGAGTGAGATCCACGCCTTCCTGGTCTGCCAGCACGTCCCAGCAGAAGTCGCCGTACGCGTCCTCGCCGAACGCCGCGGCGAGCCCGGTCCGCAACTGCAGCCTGCTCAGCGCGACGGCCAGGTTGGCAATTCCGCCCGGACTGGACCCCAGCCCGGTCGCCCAGACCTCCGTGCCCGGCTGCGGCAGGTGATCGAGGCCGGTGAAGATGATGTCGAGGAACACCGTCCCCGACAGAAGAATGTCCAGCTCAGGGCCCCCAGCCGCTGGATCGGTCGACACCGTGCGCCTCCTTTCGCGATCCCGCGAGTCTGCACCCATCTGCAAAGAATTGACAAGTTGTCTGACGTAATCTGACTGATATTGTTCACTTGTGCTCCCCCAGCGCCGTCACGCCGAGATCCTGCGCTGTCTGACTCAGGATGGGTCAGCGTCGGTGACCGCGCTGTGCGAACAACTGGCCACCAGCCCGGCGACTATCCGCCGTGATCTGATCTGGCTCGAGCGCGAAGGGGTGCTGACCAGGGTGCACGGTGGCGCGGTGCTCGCGCCGTCGCACGAGCGCCCGTTCGACCGCGTGGCCAGCGAGGACTGCGGCGACAAGGACGCGGTGGCCAAAACGGCCGCGACGCTTGTGCAGGACAGGGAATCAGTCCTGCTGGACATCGGGACGACCACGCACAGGCTGGCAGCGCACCTGCGTGGCCGCGAAATCACCGTGCTGACAAGCAACCTCGCGGTGTACGAAGAGCTTGCCGACGACAACGCGGTCGAGCTGATCCTGCTCGGCGGGGTCGTGCGGCGCAATTACCGTTCCATGGTCGGGTTTTTGACCGAAGACGCGTTACGGCAAGTCCGCGCGGACCGGGTTTTCCTTGGTGCGGCTGGGGTTCGTGACGACGGGTCGGTGATGGACGACACCGTGGTCGAGGTTCCGTTGAAGCGGGCCATGGTGGCCGCCGCCGATCAGGTCGTCCTGCTCGCCGATCGCGGCAAGTTCCCTGGTGGCGGGCTCGCCAGGATCTGCGGCCCCGAGGAGATCGACGTGCTGGTGACCAACGCGGACGCGACCGGTCCGGGCGTGCGGGCCATGCGAGAGGTGGGGGTTGAGGTGCTCAAGGCATGAAGCTGGTGATCCTTGGCGGTGGCGGGTTCCGGGTGCCGCTCGTGCACCATAGTCTGCTGGCCGATCCGGACCGGCTGGTCGACGAGATCGTGCTGCAGGACGTGCTGGTACCGCGGTTGACCGCGATCGGCGCGGTGCTGGACCAGCAGGCGCAGGGCGCCGCGTGGCGGCCGAAGATCCGGATGACGACATCGCTCGACGACGCGTTGTCCGGCGCGGACATGGTGTTCTCGGCGATCCGGGTCGGCGGCCTCGGCGGCCGCAGCCTGGACGAGCGGATACCGCTGAAGCACGGCCTGATGGGCCAGGAAACCGTTGGCCCAGGCGGAATCTGTTACGCACTGCGGACCGTCCCGGTAGCCATGGACATCGCCAGGCAAGTGGAGCGGCGCGCACCGGACGCGTGGGTCATCAACTTCACCAACCCGGCCGGGATCGTCACCGAGGCGATGTCCTCCGTGCTCGGCGACCGCGTGATCGGCATCTGCGACTCGCCGGTGGGCTTGTGCCGCAGGGTGGCTGCCGCCCTTGCAGTGTCCGAATCGGACGCGACGTTCGACTACGTCGGCCTGAACCACCTCGGCTGGCTGCGCAGGGTGATGGTGAACGGCCATGACGTGCTGCCCGGCCTGTTCGGCGACGAGACCGCGTTGACCTCGTTCGAAGAGGGCAAACTCTTTGGCGCGCAATGGTTGCGGACGTTGCGCTCGGTGCCGAACGAGTACCTGCACTATTACTATTTCGCGCGGGAGACGCTGGAGCAGATGCGCGCCCAGGAGACCACCCGCGGCGAATTCCTGAAGGACCAGCAGAAGTCGTTCTACGAGCGGATCGGCGAGAACCCGCAGGCCGCACTGCAGGCCTGGCTGGAGACACGATCCGAGCGGGAGAGCACGTACCTCGCCGAAGGCCGGGCGGTCGCCGGGATGACCGACCGTGCCGCGTGCGACATGGACGGCGGCGGGTACGAGCAGGTGGCGCTGCGGCTGATGAACTCGATCACGCGCAATCGGCCCGACCAGCTGATCCTCAACGTACGCAACCGCGGAGTCGTTGCGGGACTGGGCAATTCGGTGGTCGAGGTGCCGTGTTTCGTGGACGGCAACGGGCCACGGCCGATCGCGACCGGTCCCGTCGACCCGCACAGCCTCGGCCTGATGCTGCAGGTGAAGGGCTGCGAACAGGCCGCGATCCAGGCCGCGAAGTCGCAGAACCGGGCGGACGCGCTGTTCGCGATGGCCACGCACCCGCTCGTCGACTCCGTGGCCGCCGCCGCGGCCACGCTCGACGGCTACGTGGCGGCGTTTCCCGAGCTCAGCGCGTTCCGAGCACCTTGAGCCGCCCAAAGGTGCATGGATCTGCGGGAATCTCGTGAGAGCCTGCTGAGGTGCCGAGCGACTTCGTCATCAAAACGGGGGACATGGTCCAGATCACCATCCCGCCCCCGGTGATCGTGCCGGCCATCCAAGCTCCCGTACCGCTCAAGGGTTCGAGCACGGACGTCCAGGTCAACGGCCAGTTCGTCTGCCTGCAGGGCGACGAGCTGCCGCAGTCGCTGCGAGGCCCGTTGCCTTACACAGCACCGCCTTTCGTGACGCCGGGAACCGGCATGCTGACGCTCACGCTGGCCCCGTCGAACCTGACGATCCAGTCGCAGAACGGCCCGAAGATCCTGATCAAAGGTCAGACCTTCCAGGCCACGTTCACCGTGCAGTCCCCCGCGATGCAGCCGACCCCAGGCGGCCCCGTCCCGGACGCGCTCATGGTCAAAACCGGAACGGCCCAGTTCATCACCACCAACACCACGGTCTACGCGGGCTGAAGAGTTGCGACGTGTTCCATCAGCACCTCGCTGAACGCACGAGCCGCGTTGGTCGGCGGCACGTCCGTGCGATGAGCCAACGCAACCGTGCGACTCAAGCCAGGCGGGGCAATGGGAATGCCACGCAACCCTGGACGGTTGGCGAGAACCATGCTCGGCACGATGGCGACGCCCAATTCCGCCTCAACAAAGCGCAACACCGCGTCCATTTCACCGCCCTCGACGGCCAGGCGTGGCTCATACCCCACGCCACGGCAAGCCTGAAGCGTGGTCTCGCGCAAGTCATAACCCTGACGGAACATGACCATCGGACGGTCACGTAGATCGATCAGGCGGATCGTCGGCCGGTTCACCAGCGGGGGCAGGCTCGCCGCGGACGCCACCATCAGGTCCTCCCGCAACACCACCCGAGTCGTCAAGGCCGGATCGGGTCCCTCGGGCGGAACGATGATCAACGCGAGGTCCAGGTCGCCCCGCAGCAGCGAACGCGACAGATCCCGTGAGCCGCCTTCCTCTACGAGCAAGCGGATGCCCGGGTAGGCCGCGTGGAACCGGGCGAGGACGTCAGCGAAAACGCTTGCGCACAGGCTGGGTGTGGCGCCGACACGCAAGCGCCCGCGACGCAGGCCGACGAGTTCGGCGACCTCGTGGCGGGCGGTGTCCACGTCGGCGAGGATGCGACGGGCGATCGGCAGCAGCGCCTCTCCTGCCGGGGTCAGCGTGACGTTGCCGCGTACCCGGCTGAACAGGGGCGTTCCGAGCTCCGATTCGAGGCTCTGCACCTGCTTGGACAGTGAGGGTTGCGCCACACCGGCCTGCTCGGCGGCCCTGGTGAAGTGCTTGGTGTCCGCGACCGCCAGGAAGTACCTGAGCTGCTGCAAGGTGAGCCGGTCAACCCTTTCCATAGTTCGAGACTATCAAATTGAGCGTTTCGATATATTGGACGACTCATCGGCGAAGGTGCTTACTGAGTGCTGTGACAGTGCTCGAGGCGGCCCGGCGCAGCACTCCGGGGCGGATCTGGTCGTCGACCATCGGCAAGAAAGCCGTGATGGGCGTGACGGGCCTGGCCATGCTGCTGTACGTCACCGTGCACATGGCCTCGAACCTCAAGATCTTCCTTGGCCGGGACAACATCGACGGATACGCGGTCTGGCTGCGTGAACTGCTCGACGGCCTGCTGGGCTACGAAGGCTTCGTCTGGGTGGCCCGGGTCGGTCTCGTCGCCGCCGTGGTGCTGCACATGACGGCTGCCATCCAGCTGGCTCGGCGCGCGCAGAAGGCGCGCCCGGCCGGCTACAAACACCGCACGAAGGTGCAAGGCAGTTACGCGGCTCGCACAATGCGTTGGGGCGGCGTGATTCTGGCGCTGTTCATCGTGTACCACATCCTGGATCTGACCGCGGGCGTGCTGAACCCGAACGGCGTTCATCTGGCGGTGTACGACAACGTCGTCGCCTCCTTCCAGCGCTGGTACGTGGTTCTGTTCTACGCGGCCGCGGTGATCGCACTGGGTTTCCACATCCGGCACGGGTTGTGGAGCGCGCTACAGAGCCTGGGGGCGTCCAGCGCGGCGCGGCAGAAAGCCATCCAGACCTTCTCCTTCGGGTTCGCCTTCGTGCTCACCGTTGGGTTCCTGTCCGTGCCGTTCGCCGTTATCACCGGATTGGTGGGATAGCCGATGTACACCGAAGGGGCACCGATCGCCGATCACAAGATCCCCGGCGGTCCGCTGGACAAGCGTTGGGAGCAAAGGCGGTTCTCCGCCCGGCTGGTCAACCCGGCGAACAAACGCAAGCTGACCGTGATCGTGGTCGGCACCGGCCTCGCGGGCGGGTCGGCCGCCGCGACACTGGCCGAACTGGGCTACAACGTGGTGTCCTTCTGCTACCAGGACAGTCCACGCCGGGCGCACAGCATCGCGGCCCAGGGCGGGATCAACGCGGCGAAGAACTACCGCAACGACGGCGACAGCGTCTTCCGGCTGTTCTACGACACGATCAAAGGCGGTGACTTCCGCGCCCGCGAGTCCAATGTGTACCGGCTGGCCGAGGTCAGCGTCGAGATCATCGACCAGTGCGTGGCGCAGGGCGTTCCGTTCGCCCGTGAGTACGGCGGATTGCTGGACACACGTTCTTTCGGCGGAGCACAGGTGGCCCGCACGTTCTACGCCCGCGGGCAGACCGGGCAACAACTCCTGCTCGGTGCTTATCAAGCGCTCTCAAGGCAAATCAACGCCGGGCGGGTGACAATGCACCCGCGTACCGAGATGCTCGACCTGATCGTCGACGATGGCCGGGCACGCGGAATCGTGGCGCGTGACCTGGTCACGGGTGAGATCTCGACGCACTTGGCGGACGCGGTCGTGCTCGCGACCGGCGGCTACGGCAACACGTTCTACCTGTCCACCAACGCGAAGGGCAGCAACGCGACCGCGATCTGGCGTGCGCACAAGCGAGGCGCGCTGTTCGCGAACCCGTGCTACACCCAGATCCACCCGACGTGCATTCCGGTCAGCGGTTCGCACCAGTCCAAGCTGACGTTGATGAGCGAGTCGCTGCGCAATGACGGCCGGGTCTGGGTTCCCAAAGCACCCCGCGATTCCCGGCCACCGCACATGATCGGAGAGGACGAGCGGGACTACTACCTGGAGCGGATGTACCCGAGCTTCGGCAACCTGGTTCCGCGCGACATCGCTTCCCGTGCGGCCAAGAACATCTGCGACACCGGACACGGTGTGGGCCCCGGCGGGCTCGGTGTGTACCTGGATTTCGCCGACGCCATCGAACGGCTCGGCAAGGACGCGGTCGCGGCCAAGTACGGCAACTTGTTCGAGATGTACGAGCAGATCACCGGCGAGGACCCGTACCAGGTGCCGATGCGGATCTACCCGGCCGTGCACTACACCATGGGTGGCCTCTGGGTGGACTACGACCTGCAGAGCACCATTCCCGGCCTGTTCGTCATCGGGGAGGCGAATTTCTCCGACCACGGCGCCAACCGGCTCGGCGCGTCAGCGCTGATGCAGGGCCTGGCCGACGGGTACTTCATCCTGCCCAACACCATTGGCGACTACCTCGCGGACGGCCCGTTCCCGCCGGTCTCCGCGGAGGCGATCGCACAAGTCGAGCAGGACGTCGTCGACCAGATCGTCCGGATCCTGTCGGTGGACGGCGACCGGTCGCCCGACGACATCCACCGTGAGCTGGGCCAGCTGATGTGGGACCACTGCGGGATGGAACGCTCCGAAGAGGGCCTGCGCAAGGCTCTCGACGCGATCCCCCAGCTGCGCGAGGAATTCTGGCGGCGAGTACGCGTGCTCGGCACCGGCGACGGGCTCAACCAGTCGCTGGAGAAGGCAGGCAGGCTCGCGGATTTCCTCGAACTGGCCGAGCTGATGTGCATCGATGCGTTGCACCGCACGGAATCGTGCGGCGGTCACTTCCGTGCGGAAAGCCAGACCGAAGACGGCGAAGCCCGGCGCGACGACGAGAACTTCAGCTACGTCGCCGCGTGGGAGTACGGGCCGCAGCCCGTCCTGCACCGCGAGGAACTGCGGTTCGACAACGTCAAACCGAGTCAACGGAGTTACAAGTGAGGTTCACCCTGCGCGTCTGGCGCCAGGACAACCAGTTCGACAAGGGCAGGCTGGTGATGTACGTCGTCGACGACATCACGCCGGACATGTCCTTCCTCGAAATGCTCGACGTGCTCAACGAGCGGCTGATCAGCCAAGGCGAGGAGCCGATCGCGTTCGACCACGACTGCCGCGAGGGCATCTGCGGCATGTGCGGGCTGATGATCAACGGAAACGCGCACGGCCCGAACAAGCTGACCACCACCTGCCAGCTGCACATGCGCAGCTTCGACCCGAACGTGCCGATCGTCATCGAACCGTGGCGCGCCAAGCCGTTCCCGGTGATCAAGGACCTGGTCGTGGACCGCTCGGCGTTCGACCGGATCATCGAGTCAGGCGGCTACATCAGCGCGCCCACCGGCAGCGCACCGGACGCCCACGCTGTTCCGGTGCCAAAGGAAGACGCGGACAACGCGTTCGAGGCCGCGGCGTGCATCGGTTGTGGCGCTTGCGTTGCCGCGTGCCCCAACGGTTCCGCGATGCTGTTCACGGCCGCCAAGACGACACATCTCGGGCTGCTGCCGCAAGGCCGGCCTGAGCGGTACAGCCGAGCGCTCGACATGGTCGACACCCACGATGACCTGGGCTTCGGCGGGTGCACCAACTCCGGCGAGTGCACAGTCGTGTGTCCAAAGGGAATTCCGCTCGAGGCGATCGGGCGGCTGAACCGGGACGCGCTCAAGGCGGCCACCCGGTCACCCGCGAAGCATTAAACTGGCCATATGGCGCCTCCAGAGCTGCAGGCCGAACCACGGTGGCAACGGACCGGCAACGACCGATTCCCCGTCGCCGCCGATGTCGACGGCCACTGGTGGGTGCTGCGCCTCAACTGCTTCCCGGACCACGCGATGTGGACCCTGTTCGTGGACGGTGTGCCCCGATTCGACATCGACGGCACTCCGCCGAGCTGGGGCCGTCCTCACGACCGGTCGGCACCATTGCTGACCAACGCCGACGAGGTCCTCGCACCCGTCGAGAACCTCGTGGCGTACGGCAGTGAAGTCGGCAAGCCCTGCGACGATCCGTTCTGCTGCGGCTAGGTGACCGGCAGCCAGCGGGCGAACCGCTTGCCGTCGACTGCGCCGGTGACCCACATGTTCTCCTTGGCCTCGAATGGTTTCCACGTCAGCTGGACGCGTTTTCCGTTCGCGGTCAAGTCGGCTTCGGCTTGTGTCCCAGTGAATCGGATCTCGCCGGACACGACCGTGTCGGTGGTGTACCGGACGTCGTGCAGAGTCGCTTTCGGGCCGTCGAAGGTGACCTTCCCGCCACGCAGGCCGGGCATTTCGGGCCGGGTGTTCACCGTGTAGGAGTTGGGAATCCGGGACGCCAGCGCGTCCATGGCCGTGTGGAACGTCGTCGTCAACAAGGCTTCGCTGGTCAACGGGAAACGGCCGAGCGCAACGAAGTTCTCGCCGCTGCACGAAGGCAGCCGGCGCTGGCCAATGATGAAGTTCCGCACCGCAGTGGAGACACAGGTTTCATACGTCGTGTCGAAGCTGACCGACGTGGCGTGGCCAGCGAAAGGCACAACCAGACTGCGGCCGTCACGGAACATGGCAGCCAACGTCTCCGCGTTCTCGGCTGCGCCCCAGTCGAAAGTGCCGGCGATGGTGAGGACCGGGATGTCCGGGAACTTGGCGTTCGGCGGGACTGGCGGCGCGGCGCGAGGCGTCGGCCAGTAGGCGCACCATTCCGTCACGAAACCCGCCTCGCCGTCGATTTCCGCTGAGGTAAGGGGATATTCAGGATTCCGTTCGTAGTAGGCGGCCAGCTGGGCCACCCGCTGCGCGGGCGTGGCGTTCCTGGCGTACGGCCAGCCGATATCGTTGCAGAGGAAGGAAAGGAAGCCCATACCCGCAGTTCGCAGCAGGTCGTTGGGGTCGCCGTCAAGATAGTCGACAAGTCTCGCGAGCCGATGCAAGGGCGCGCGGTCACCGTTGGCGTACGCGACGAACGCGGCATTGGCTTCGCGAGCCGTCATCGGGTCGTAGACAGTCCCCGTCCCCAGAAGTTTCCGCATCGGTATCGCCGGATCGGGGTTCGTGCGCAGCATCTGCGCCACCTTCGCCATCCGGGAACCAGCGTCACCTGGCAGTTCACGGCAAGCACGCGACTGTGCGCACGCGTGGTCGAGCGCGCCGGTGATGCTGTTCATGGCCTCCTGGTTGACAAAGCCTGAGGCGTAACCGGTTCGCGGATCGAAGGACAGCGTCGGACTGTCGAAGATGGCGGCCTGGACGTGCTGCGGATAACGGGCCGCGAAGGCCGGGCCGTCGAGGCTGCCGTAGGAGATGCCGTACAGGACCAGTTTCGGGACACCCAGCGCGGCACGCACCGCGTTGACGTCAGCGACACGCTGGTCGGTCGTGAAGTACTGGATTCTCGGGCCGAGCCGCTCGGCGCACGCGGTGATGGTCCCGGGTTCGTACACGTCCACGTCGTCACAGTGCAGTCCCCCTGCCACACCGAAACCTCGGCGTTGGACGGCGAGCATGCCGTAGGTGGTCAGCAATGGCTGGACCGTTTTCTCCATGTCCTTGGGCTGCTTCATCCCCGCGGCGGGACCGCCTGCCAAGCCGACGATGACACCCGCGGACGGCCTGCCACGGTCGCTGTGCGGCCGGAAGGTGAACGGGATGGTGATCTTTTCGGACTGCGGATCCGCCCAGTTCAACGGGACTTCCACAGTGCCTTCACAGAACTCTGTCGCGGCGGCGCACGGATGCAGGCTCGCGGCGGCGGGACTGACCAGCATCGTCGAGCCGATGACGCCGGCCAGTGCGGCTGTCATCCATCGTTTCCCCATGAACCCTCCATAGTCACACAGCCGTGTCCGTTATGCGAGGTTCGCGCTGCAGAAACCTTCCTTGGCCAGGACGTGTGAGTAGTCGCACGGGGTACGAGCGCGACCGGATAGGGCATCCTGTTGTCATGCGTCCGCACGACGTCGAGGTCGGCCAGACCTATCGGGTACGCATCACCCAACGGGACAACCCTGCCCGGTTCATCACGGGTGATCCCAGCAAAGCCGAGGCCGACCTGCTGATGCTCTCCTGGACCCTAGAGGCGACACACGAATTCGACCTGACCGTGACAGCAACCGGCCAAGTGCTCAGCGGGGAGCCCGCGGTCACCGGAGTCCGCGTTGCGGAAACTTCCCGTGTCAGCACGCCTTTGCCGCCGGAAGCCGCGGAACGTCTAGGCCTGCCAACGGATGTCGACTACGTCGTCGAGGGTGTGCTGAAGGACGCGGTGACCGGCCAGATCGTCAGCAGGCCGACCGGCGAGACCATGACGCTTCCCTGCGCCTGGCTGCGCCCCCTCTAACCGCGCCAGTCGATGTTCTCCAGCGACATGACCCACGGGTCGTTCATCAATTTGTCGGTTTCACTGACCTCGATCAGCGCGACTTTCGCATCGACCCAGCCGTGCCAGCAGTTGAACATCGTCATTTGCGGATAACGGGTGCGGATCTTGTCGATGATCTCGGTCGATTTCCAGCTGCCGTCGAACGGCTCGCCGGAACCCACTTCCAGCAGTGCCATCGGGCGTTCCGGCGCGAGCATGTCGGAGATGTCCTCGGCCTGGCCTTCCACCGCGAAGCTGACCGTGTTCAGGTAGCTCGTCGGCCCCATGATGTCGACGATGTCGTCGCCCGGGTAATACCTCATCCGTGGCCCGTCCCACGGTCTCGCGGGCGAGAACGCCCACAGGATGTTGTGCAGATCCCGGGTCTCGGTGAGATAGGTGTACAAGTCGCGGTACAGCTTGATCGAATCGCTCTTGCCGGTCTTGTAGTCCTGGCCCCACCAGAACCAGATCCCGTTGGCCTCGTGGAACGGCCGCAGGATCAGCGTCACGCCCGCCTCGTCCAGTTCCTGGATGATGTCGCCGAGCAGTTCGACGTCCTTGCGCCAGCGGCTGCGTGCCGGGCTGGGTTTGGCGTCAGCCAGCAGCGAGCTCAAATCGCCCTTGGGCGCCCACAGGTCACCGCGGTAGGACTCCGGGTCGACTTTGGGCAGGAACGGGTTCGGCCGGTGCAACTCCATGGTGACCAGGCCGCCTGCCCGCCAGTGGTTGATCAGCACGGGGATGGTCTCGCGCTTCCAGTAGCCGTCGAAGCTCGCGCCGATCAACGCGGGCGTCTTGCCGAACTTACGGGTCATCCCGCGGAAGAGCTTCTCGTAGTCGGCGCGGGCGTCGGCGCTGAGCTGCTGCCCGGCGACCACACGTTTGCTGTCACGCTGGGGCAGCGTGTTCATCCACGCCAGGATCTTGTGTGCGTCCGGCTTGGCCTTCGGGTCTCCTGGCCGGTTGACCCTGCGGCCGGTGCCCGTGCTCGTGACGGTCGGCGCCAGCGTGGGCTTGGCTGGCGGCGGCGCAGGCTGGGCCGTGCATCCCCCTGCCAGGGCTGCGCCAGCCGCGAGCAACAGAGTTCGTCGGTCGACCCGGGACATGCGTGTATGAAACCACTCACCAGCTTTCCGGTGGTTCGACGAATGCCCTACCGACATCTCGGACCAGGCCGAGCGCCCGGCGCGCCCACGTGGCATCGGCACCCGCCAGGCCACATGTCGGAGTGGGGATAGCCCGTTCGGCGAGCAGTGAACGGGGGAAACCGAGCCGGTCGACGAGCTCCAGCGCGGGCTTGGCAGCCTGCGCGAGGGTCGGCGGCCGGGACGGCGTGGTGCCGGGCACCAGGCCGAGAAGCAGGGTCACGCCCGCGTCCCAGGCCTCGCCCAGCTGGTCGGACAAGGATGCCGGGATGCCTTCGAGCAGCGTGGCGTCGATGGCCAGCGCATCCGCGCCCGCGGCACGGAACAGTCCGACCGGCGGCCGTGGTGCGCAGCAATGCACGATCACCGGCTGGTTCGTGGCCTCGCCGACGGCCTTGACGACGCCGGCGAGGACGTCCCGTGCGTCCGGCTCGGCGACTGCGGGGACCGTGCCGTAGCCCGACGCCGTCGGCAACGCTCCCGCCAGGACGGTCGGCAGGCTCGGTTCGTCGAGCTGAACGACCACCGGGGTCTCCAGGCGACGGCTGACTTCGGCGGCGTGCAGCGCGAGGCCTTCGCCGAGCGAGTCGGCGAACTCACGAAGCGCGCCATGATCGGTCAGCACCCGGTGGCCTCGGGCGAGCTCGATTCCGGCCGTGAGTGTCCACGGTCCGGCCGCCTGGACCTTGATCACGGGCGGCCGGACGCCTGCGCGTTCAACGGCCTCCTCAAGGGCGTCGATGTCCCGCCTGAGCAAGTCGACGGCATGGCGGTGCTCATGACCGGGCCGCGCGGCCGTCCGATATCCGGACGGCACGACCTCGATCGGCAGGTCGACCAGCAGGGCCGCGGTCCGGCCGATGATGTCCGCGCCCAGCCCGCGGCCGGGCAGCTCGGAAAGGAACGGCAAATCCGGCAATTCGCCGACGACAACGTTTGCGGCCTCGAGCGGATCGGTGCCCGGCATCGAGCCGACACCGGTGGCGGTTCCTGGTGACCAGGGCGTGTTCGTCACGCCGACAGTGTGGCGGATCGGGTCCCACTCGATTTCATCGCACCGCTATGCAGCATGGAGGTCTAGACCCATTGACGAGATGGTCTAGGCCACATACCGTCATCTCACTCGTCGCGACAACGCGCACACGAGCGGCTTCGACAAGTAAGAAATATTGGAGCCCCTGAGACGTGGTGCGGGGGGCGTGTCGCGCCCGCGCCCCCCGCGCCACACCCTCTACCTAACCACTGTTCAGTTCCGCGAGGAGCACCCCCTGGCTCGATGGTCCAGCCAGCGGTCGTGATCTGTGCCACCCCGTCCTGGACGTAGGATGACCAGGTGACGGACGTTGAGCTCGCGGCAGCCCGGATCGAACCGTACGCCCGCAGAACCCCTTTGCTGCGGACCGAGATCGACGGCAAGCCGCTCGTGTTGAAGCTCGAACACCTGCAGCGCACCGGATCGTTCAAGTTCCGTGGTGCGTTGAATGCCTTGCTGGCAGGCGGAAAACCGGACCGGGTGGTGACCGCGTCCGGCGGCAACCACGGCATGGCCGTCGCCGAAGCGGCGTCGGTGCTGGACATCCCGGCGACGGTGTACGCGCCGGAATCGGTGCCGGAGAGCAAGGCCCGGCGGATCGTCCAGGCGGGCGCGGAACTGGTCAGGGCAGGCGAAAACTACGCCGAGGCAGCAAAACTGGCCCAGGAACAGCCGGGAATGTACCTCCCCGCCTACGACCACCCCGACGTGATCGCCGGGCAGGGAACGGTGGGCGCCGAGATCGTCGCGGACGCGTCTGATGTGGACACGATCGTGGTCGCCGTCGGCGGTGGCGGGCTCGCCGCGGGAACGGCGTTGAGTGCGGACGGCCGCAAGCTCGTGACGGTCGAACCGGCCAATTGCTGCTGCCTGCACGAGGCACTGGCCGCGGGTACGCCGGTCGACTCGCGTGTGGACTCGGTCGCCTCGTCGGCGTTGGGTGCGACCAGGGCCGGACAGCTTCCGTTCGAAATCCTGCAGGCGGCGCAGCCGGTGTCGGTGCTCGTCAACGACGACAAGATCATCGAAGCCCGCGACCTGCTCTGGGAGATGTTCCGGCTGGCCGTCGAACCGGCCGCGGCCGCGACGCTGGCCGCCTGGCTGGCAGGCGAGGTGCCGGGCGAATTGGCCTGTTTGATCCTCTGTGGGGCGAATACAGACTGGTCACCGGCCTGACGTACGTCCCATGACGTACCTGCGGTGACGCTTCCAAGCGGACGACCCGGCCGGGTGCAGCGGCGAGCATTGGCCGCATGAGGACCATAGATCGCGTCGGCTACATCATCGGGGGCCTGCTGTTGCTCAGCGGGCTCGGGCATCTGGTCGTGCTCCTGGTCACCGGCGGCACCTGGATGGGCCCGTTGTCGATGCGTAAGCCCATGACATTCGGATTGTCATTCGGGCTTACGGTCGGCGCGGCCGTGTGGGCGACCTCGTTTCTGCGGATCCAGCAAGGCCTGCGGACGTTCCTGCTGGTGGTGTTCTACGCGGCGAGCGTCGTCGAGGTCGCACTGATCACGATGCAGGCGTGGCGCGGGCGTCCGTCGCATTTCAACTTCGAGACGCCGTTCGACTCGACGATCTCGATGACGTTGGCCGGCGGCGGTTTCGTGCTCATCGCCGTGACCATCGCGTTCACCGTGGCGGCTTTCCGTACCGTACAGACCCGGACCATGCAGTTGGCACTCCGGTTCGGATTCGCCGCACTGCTCGTCGCGCTGGCGGTAGGGGCCGTGATGATCGCGACCGGTGTCACCGCGGTACGCACGGGCAACGCTGAACTGGCTTACACGACGGCCGGCGCGTTGAAGCCTGCGCACGCGGTACCGATGCACGCGATCCTGATCATGCCTGGTTTGGCTTGGCTGCTGGGTTTCACGCGGTGGCCGGAGCAGACCCAGGTGCTGCTGATGCGGATCGCGGCAGCCGGATACGGCCTGCTGATCGCCGGAACGATCGTCTACTTCGCACTGTAGTCCGGACAAGGCTGCTGGAACGGCAACGACGGGAAGTACTGTTGCCACTCCGCAACGGTCATCGGTTGCATGGAAGACCTACAAGCTCGACGGGCGGCGACGTCCGTGTCGATCTCCCACCGCCTGGCCAGATTGTCCCTCGACACGGTCATCAGGGCGTGGTCGTCGGTGAACATCACTTCGTGGATCGCCGCGGTGTGGCCGGTCAACGTGACCTCCAGCCGTGGCGACCGGGGATCGGACAAGTCCCAGACCCGCGCGCTGCCGTCGGGACTGGCCGTGGCCAGTCTCCTGCCGTCCGGGCTGTACGTGATCGACGAGATTCCCGCGGTGTGCCCCGCAAGTGTGCCGATCACATGGAGCCGCTGCGGCTCGGACACGTCCCACAGCCGGACCGCGCTGTCCCGGCCCGCCGCGGCGATGACCCGGCTGTCCGGGCTGAAGACCAGGATCGAGTTCAGTTGGTTCGTGGTCACCAAACCCCTGGGCGAACCGGGGTTCGTGACGTCCCAGAGCTTCGCGTTGTCCGCCGAACCGACCGCGAGGGTGCGGGCGTCCGCGCTGAACGTGAGCGGGCCGATGTCGCCGCCGGTGCCGAACACGAACCCGATGCTCACCGGCTTCGACCGCGCGGAGATGTCCCACAGCCACACGGTCCGGTCCATCCCCTCGCCGCCCGTCGCCACGATTTTGCCGTCCGGGCTGAACGCAATCTTCCCGACAGCCGACTGACGGCCGCCCAAGGACGGAAGCTCTTTCGGCGCAGTCGGATCGGCGACGTCCCACAACTTCACGGTGCCGTCTCGGCCACCTGCCGCCAGGATGTCGCCGTCGGCGCTGAACGCGACCGGCCCTGGACTGCTTTTCAGCGTGGCGAGCAGACGAGCCCGTCCGACGGACTGCGTGCGCCACAGCCGCACCAAGCCATCCACCCCAGCGGTTGCGACCGTTCGGTCCTTTCGCCGGTGTGTCACGGCCAGCACGGTGTCGATCTGCCCGAGAACGGTGAACTCGGCGAGATTCTGCAGCCGTACCGTGTGGTCGGCTCCGCCTGAAGCGACCACCTGCGTCTCCGGGTTGAACGCGACCGCCCAGACATCGTTGCTGTGCCCGATGACTGTGGTCATCGGCTGCTGCCGGGCAGGCTCGGTGACGTCGATCAACCGGACTTCGCTGTCACTGCCGGCCGCGGCGAGCGTCTGACTGTCGGCGCTGAACGACAACGCCAAGAACTGTCCAGTGAGGACACTTACCGGTGTTGGTTTCCATACCTCCCTGACGTCCCACAGCTGCGCCACCCAATCAGTGCCCGATGTGGCCAGCGTCCGGCCGTCGGGAGAGAACGCGACCGCGAGTACCGACGCTCGGATGTGCCTGTCGAGAGTGGTGAGCGGGACGGGATTTCTCGCGTCAGCGATGTCCCAAAGCCGGACCATACCGTCTCTGCCACCGGATACCAGGACGTCCGCGTCCGGTTTGACGGCAACCGCCGTGATTTCACCAAGCTCACTGAGCAGCCCGATGCGTTGTGGTGAAGCCGGGTTGGTCAGATCCCATAGCCGGATGGTTCCGTCCGTGCTTCCCGTCACCAGTGTCCGGCCGTCCTTGGTGAACGCGAGTGATGTCACGCCGCCGGTGTGCCCGGTAAGGACGTGCAGGCGCTGAGGGTTGCTCGGGTTCGAAACGTTCCACAGGCGGACCGTGTTGTCCCGGCTCGCCGAGACCAACGTCCGGCTATCGGCGCTGAAGGCGACAGCATTGACAACGTCCTCGTGCCCGATGAGAGTCGCTATCATCCGCGGGGTGGCGAAGTCGGCATCCCACACCACGACGTTCTTGTCCTCGCTGCCTGTCGCGAGTAACCGACCCTTCGGGCTGAACGCCACCGAACGGATCGGACCGGCACTACCGGCCACCCTGGTCGCGTTGGGCGAAGCCGTGATGCTTATCAAGGCGTCTCGCGCCTCCGGAATGGGCGCCAACCGGTACGCCGCCAACGCGATTTGACGTGCCAACGCGGGATTGGCGGTTCGCATGGCGTTCGCATCGTTGACGGCTTTGCGCACAATGGCCAACTGGTGCTGCTCCGCCGCTTTCTGCTCGTTCATGACAGCCGTCGTAACACCACCGACCGCGACCAACACCAAGACGACGAGCAGCGCGACGAGCTGTTTCAGTCGTCTGGCGCGACTGCGGGTTCTCCGGTACTCCATGGTTTCCGCGGTGTTGCTGGCATGGAGAAACGCCTTTTCCCTTGCGGAAAGGAGATCTTGATGGGAGTTCGCCCAATCCCGCGCCACGGTGAGCCGAATGCCACGGTAGAGCGTGCCGGGGTCGCGCCCGTGCGACTCCCATTCGTCGGTGGCCGACGTGAGCTGCCGATGCACTCGCCGCCCTTCCCGGTCGGCGGACAGCCACTCAGCGAACCGCGGCCAGCTGCGCATCAGGACCTCGTGCACGACCTCGACACAGTCCTGGTCGAGCATGATCAACCTGGCCTGTGCGAAGCGTTCCAGGACCACCACGGTGCCGGGGTTGTCGTCGAACTCCTGCCGTCTGGCACGGCGCTTGGTGTCGTCCGTTCCTTGACCGACGGCTGCGAGGCGCAGCATGACCTGCTGGGCGATCACCTGCTGAGCGTCGTTCAAGGCCAGGAACGCCTCTTCGGCCGTACGAGCGATCGCGTGTTGGAGTCCGCCGGTCTCCTCGTATCCGGCGAGCGTCATCCGGTTGCCGCGTCGACGTCGCCAGGTCTCCAGCAACGCGTGCGACAACAGCGGCAGGACTCCAGGCTCACCCACGGCCTCCGCGGTCAGTCGCGAGACCAGCGCCGTCTCAACCATGAACCCGGCGTGCACGGCCGGTGCGGTGATGGCACGGCTGAGGTCGCCCGGCGTCATGGGTCCAATGAGGACTTGGGCGTCCTTGAGGGCTTCGACGAGCGCTGGGTACTGCGCGCAGTGGGCGTAGAAGTCCGCTCGTACTCCGATCACGACCTTGGGCAACGCCAGTATCCGCTGGATGAAACGGTCCCGTTCGGCCGTGTCCTCGCACAGGGTGAACAGCTCTTCGAACTGGTCGACGACGACCAGGAGGTCGTTCTCGGCCTGCGGGTGTGGCGGGTGGGCGCCTGGCGTGACCACCAGGACCGGCTTCTTCTCTTTGATCCAGGCCGCGGCGAGTCCCGCTCGCAGGACCGAAGATTTCCCTGCCCCCGATGCACCGAACACCGCCAGAAATGATCTCTCCCGCAGCCTGGCCCGGATGTCCTCGACCAGTTCTTCCCGGCCGAAGAATTTCCCGGCATCGTCCGGCTGGAACGCGGTCATCCCGACATAAGGCGCTTCTTCGTCCGGTTTCTCGCCGGAATCTTCGGCTATTTCCAGCCATCGGGCACGCCAGCTGTCCACGTCACCCGAACAGGCGCGGACAAAGGCGAGCGTGACCGCGAGCGTGGGGAGGCTTTTGCCGCTCGCCGCTTCGGACAAAACCGTTGACGAGTAGTGCGCGACCGCGCTGAGCTCGCGATACGTCGGAGTGCCCGCCTCGGCCCTGAGCCTGCGGAGATCGGTTGCGAAAGCCGCCAGTGCGGGGTCGTGACTCGATACAGGTTTTTCCGGACGCGCCATCGGCTCCCCCTCCAAGCCCGCCTTCTTTCGCAGCGTAACGGCGTCGTGGCGGATGGGTAAGGGGAACTGCCCAATGGGGCGTCAAATCGGCGGCGACCACGACTTCGTGCAGTACCAGGGGTTGGCCGAGGCGATGATGTTGCCAAGTGTGAAGACCGTTTGGTCGTCATAAGGACGGCCGACCACCTGGACGCCGGTGGGCACTCGATTTCCCGCCAGGCCCGACGGCACGCTCAGCACCGGGCACCGGCTGGCGATGTTGAACGGGATCGTCAGCGGCGCCTCGAGGTTGTGCTCCAGCCGGACGCCGTTGACGATCAGCGGAGTGTCCACATAGTCCTCACCGGCCAGCAGAGCCGGTATGCCGGATGTGGGGCAGAGCAGGGCGTCCGCGCGCTGGAAGACCTCACCGAGGTCGTCCTGGATCTTGGCTTCGATCAGCATGGCGTCGAAGAACGTCCCCGCCTCGTTCGCTCTTGTGAGGAAGTCGTTGGTGTACCGCAGAACCGGACGTCCCTCGGCGGCGGCCTCGATCATCGGGGCGAAGATGGCGCCGTAGTGGGCCCACGCGGCCGCCATGATCTCGGCCCGTGTCCACGGCAGCTCGATTTCCTCGACGTGCACGCCTGCCTGTTTGAGCGCTTCGGCTGCCCGCAGGGTCGCGGCGGCGACATCGGGCTCGACCGGGTAGTCGCCGAGGTTCATGCACAACGCGACTCTGCGGCCGTCTGCCTCGCCGATCGCGAGCTCGGCAGGCGCGGGCAGCGACACGGGGTCGAGCGGATGGGCGCCGGCGATCACGTTCTGCAACAGCGCACAGTCCGGGACCGTCCTGGCCATCGGACCGTCGTGGCAATACGAGTCCAAGTTGGCCGGTGGCATGCTCGGCACCCGGCCGTACGGCGGTTTGAAGCCGACGACGCCGTTGAACGACGCCGGAATCCGGATGGAGCCGCCGACGTCCGAACCGGTCGCGAGCGTCGCGGAGCCCGCGGCGAGGGCGGCCCCCGAACCACCGGACGACCCGCCCGACGAGTACTCCAGGTTCCACGGCGTCCTGGTCACGCCCCACAGGTCGCTGTGCGTGAAGCCCGCGCAGCAGAACTCGGGCGTGGTCGTGCGAGCGTGCACGATCCCACCGGCCGCCATGATCCGCTCCACGATCGGGTGCGTCTGCGTGGCCACGTTGTCGCGGAGCAGGTTCGAGCCTTCCCGCCACGGCAGGCCGGCGATCGGCTGCTCCTCCTTGATGGCGACCGGCACGCCTTCCAAGGGCCGCTGCTCGCCCCTGGCGTACCGGTCCCCGGCCTCCCGCGCCTGGTCCAGCGCGTCTTCGAAGTACCGGTCGGTGAAGGCGTTGATCGCGGGCTCGGCCAGCTGAGCCCGCTCGACCACCGCCGTCATCAGCTCGACCGGTGCCAGCTCCCCGCTGCGGAACAGTGCGATCGCATCGGTCGCCGAGAGGTAAGCGAGATCAGCCACAGCGGGAGAGTAGCTACATCAGGTGGGGCCAGAACAGCCTGACGGCGGCGTCACGGGCAACGAGGAACCCCGCGATGGCGAGAAGCCAGCCCGTCGCACTGGCCCCGTTGCGCATGATCCAGTTGTTGAGCCGCTGCAACACCGGTTCGACCATGCTCCGCGCCGTCATGCGCGCCGCGAGCAACACCCCAGCCGGAACGATCATGACAACGCAGTACCCCGCGAGCAGCGTGAGGATGGCCAACGCACTGAGTCCCGACGTCGTCATCAGGCCAATCGCACCGAGGTAAGGCAGCATCGTGGCGACCTCCGTCAGCCCAGCGAGCAACGCCAGCGCCATCAACCAGCGCACCGACGTCTGCTCCGACATCGCCCGCTCACGCCAACGCTGAATGGCACCGCCGTTCCCCTTCCGCCTCTTGGGGTCGAACCGGAAGCTCAGGACGAACAACCCGACCCCAAGAACCAGCTGGCCCCACAACACGGCCTTGGTCTTCATCGCCTCACCGAAAGCAGTGATCGCCGCGCCCGCGCCGAGCGAGATGAGCAGGCCAACGCCGAAGTAGAAGACCGCGATGGTGCCGAGGTACAACAGAATCCGGCCGACCTTCACCCGGCCGGGCGCGAGCAACAGCCAGATCGGGATGAACAGGGTCCCGATACTGGTCGAGTCGATCAGTGCCAAACCACCAAGCGACAGTACGAGTCCAACGCTCAACGCTCCCCCTTTGACGCTGGCCCCGCACGCTACCGGCGGCGAGTGAACACCGAGTCCTCCTTTCGAACGACATGTTCATCCCCCATCAGCACAACGCCGCAAGCCTTGTCAGACCCCTGAGATACTCTGCGGCCGCACCTCCAAGCCCAGCCCCCGCCTGGGGGATCCCCCGATTTCAGTCAACCATGGGGGTCTGACAGTTCTGGGCTGTCGTGGTCCAGTTGTCCACAAGCCGCACCGCTTCACGGGATCGGGGATTTGGTCCGGTGGGGCAGCACAGAGGCACGCTTCGAGGGAATACACGCGCCCACGCAACCATCCTGCGGCAACCCCCACTGGCCGCCGCCCAACGCCGCGAGACGCCGAACACTCATGGCGCCTCGCCATGATGGTCATCATCCTGACCGAACACACCGACATCGGCCGCACCCGGGGGAATGCAGGCTAAAAGGACACGAACTCCGCCCAGAACCCGACCGGATCCCGCGTCAAGCCCAAGGAACCTGCGTAGACCGGTAATAGTTCATGCCCATCACGGTCCAGCGAGGCCCCTGTGCCCCAAGGCGCTGCCGGAACTGGTCCCAGTTGTGCTTGGACCACGGCGACCAGCCGACCTCGGCGATCGCAGGCAGCCGGGGAAACGCCATGTACTCGATGTCCTGGCGGGTCACGATGGTCTCCGACCACAGTGGAGCCTCAACGCCCCGCACCGCCGACTCCCCGACCCCGCTCAAATGAGCACCGGGATTCCAGTCATAGGCCGTCCGGACCTCGATGTATCCGGCCCACGTCAGCCCAAGCCGTGTGCTGGAGTTGTACTTCATGTCCAAATAGGCCTTGTTCGCCGGGGACATCAGGATCTTGTTGCCGCGCGCCGCCGCGTCGCGCACCGAAGTGTTCGATGTGGTCGTGCCCCAGTATTGCGGGACCACGCCGGTCGGTGGGTTGACCTTGGCGATCTCGTGCCAACCCATCGTTTGCTTGCCGTACTTGGCCACGATCGGCAGCACTCGGTTCATGAAGGTCCGGTAGTCGGCGTCTGATGTGGACTGTGCCTCGTCGCCGCCGATGTGGATGTACGGGCCGGGTGTCACAGCGGCGAGTTCGCGGATGACGTCATCGACGAAGCGGTACGTCACGTCCTTCGGCACACACAGCGAGCTGAAGCCGACGTTCGTGCCGGTGTACAGCGGTGGGGCAGTGTTGTTGCAGTTCAGCTCGGCGTACGAGGCCAGTGCGGCGTTCGTGTGGCCCGGCATGTCGATCTCGGGGATCACCGTGATGTGCCGTGCGGCGGCGTACGCGACGATGTCGCTGTACTGCGCCTTCGTGTAGTAGCCGCCGGGACCGCCACCGACCTGGGTGCTGCCGCCGTACGTCGCCAGGCGCGGCCAGCTGTCGATCATGATCCGCCAGCCCTGGTCGTCGGACATGTGCAGGTGGAGGTAGTTGATCTTGTAAAGGGCGATCTCGTCGATGTATCGCTTCACCACGTCCGGTGTGAAGAAGTGCCGTGCCACATCGAGCATCGCGCTGCGATGGGCGAACCGCGGATAGTCGAGGATGCGGGCACCCGGTACCGGCCACGGTCCGGTTTGGACGCTGGATGCCTCGATCTTCGCCGGAAGCAGTTGACGCAGTGTCTGCGTTCCGGCGAACAGGCCTGCCGCCGACGATGCCTTGATCGTCACGCCGGAAGCGGCGACATCGAGCTGATATCCCTGCTGACCGACCTGGGGGTCGGCGCCGGACAACTGCAACGAGATGCCGTCACCGGTCCCTTGCGACACCGGCAACGCGAACCCTGTCGACCGCCGGAGCGTGGTGGCGAGCAGGTTCGCGACGTCGGTCGCGCCCGCTGCCGCCCGGATCTGCGTACCGGACGTGAGGTTGTAGGTCACGTTGGGCACGGACTGCACTGAAACCGGGACAGGAACGACGCTGTCGATCGGGGCGACCGCGGCCTGCGCCTGGCTCGCGGCCAGTGTCGTGGACGCCACCAACGCGAGCGCGGTGAGAATGCTGCCGAACAATCGGGATTTGCGCATGGTGCAGTCCCCTCCTGGCAGGGCGCGGCGGCGACTCACCCAATGTGAGGTTCTCACCTACTCGGTGTCAAGGTCTGGACCACTACGACACCGCTTTGACCACGACTGGCCCACGCGTCGGGTCCAGCACAACGGCCTGATCGGCGCCGGGTGGGGTGATCACGTCAACTGCCTTGGGCACGGATGTCGGCGCCACAGCACAGATCGGGCTCGTTCCACCCGGCGCGCACACGCCGAAGGTGTACTGCTCGGGCGTCGCGGTGAACCTGCGTGCCCGGTCCGGACTGTCACCTTCCTGCCCGGTCAGCACCACCGCATAGGACGTCGGATTGCCGAGCGCCGACTTCGCCACGCTGATCGTGATGAATCTGGCGGTTTCACTGGCTTGCACGGACGCGTCACCCAACGGGACACCGTTCGCGTCCACGAACACGGGCTCGGCGAAGCCTTGAACCTCGATCATCCGGTTCCACGGATCGACTTCGTAGTTACGCGTCGGGTAAGGCGCCTTCGTCGAAGTCGCCGGGACTGCCGGATCGCGGGCGTAGATCGTCAGCAGTTGCGCGCCGAGCGGCGAACCGAACGTCGGAGTCAGGTTGCGCAGCTTCGTCCGCAGGATGACCCGCTCACCACTGTCGATCACCTGGAACTGCTGGATGTCGAAGGCACCAGGATGGAAATCACCCGCGGCCGGATAGGCGTACGTCCCAGGGCCGTTGTCGTCGTTGTCCGGGTCGGTGACGTTCAGCAACACCGTCCCGGACACGAAGTCGGAGCCGACATTGCGTTGCGCATAACCCGTGTCGCGGCCTTCGCTCGCCGCGGCGGTGATCACATTGGTGCCCAGCTGAGCAGGCAATTCAGCGGTGAAAGTGCCGTTCGACCGAGTGGTTACGACCGTGGTCGCTCCGCCGGCGTCCGTCGCGGTGGCTGAGACGTCGATCCTTGTCCCGGCAGGCGCCGTTCCTGTCACGGTAACCGTCGGCGTGGAGACCAAATCAGGTGCCTGCAATGAGATCGGGATATTTCTCGGCGCTCCGTGCTCGATGTATCGCGCGCGGACTTCGGCAGGTTGTTCGACTAGACGTCCTGCCGAAATACTCTGCGTCAATCGGACGGCTTGGGCTTGCGCCCAGGTCAGCGGGGATGCCGAGCCCACCGACTGGCCAGGTGTGAACCCGATGCTCGCGGTGGCCGGATCGCTGCCGTAAGGCGACTTCGGCACCGGCGGGTTCTCCCAGATCTGCTCGGGAATCATGCCGACGCCGGAAGCCTGCGCCCGCATGGCTTCGAGCAGTTTGCGCGCGCCACGCCTGTCGCCGGTCTGCAGCAAGTGCTCGGCGCGTTCGCCCGCGAGCACCGGCCACAGGTGTCCACTGCCGACATTCCCGGTGGGCCAAGGCTTTCCAGTCGGCGCACAGCTGGTGGCGTCCGGCTCGTAGCAGTCGCCGTAGCCGTCTTCACTACCTGGATTCGAGGTTCCGTAGCGGTACCAGCCGGGCCCGTTCGGCGTTTCTCGTTTGATCGTCTGGTCCACGCGGTCCAGCGATCTCACAACCTCAGGATCGTCCGCGGGCAGAATGCCCAGCCTTGGCAGTTCGAGGAACCCGGCGTCCACAACAGACCGTTGGTCGACGGTGATCGAGCCGTTGCCCAGGTTGTACTCGACCGGGGCGTTCGGGTCGCCGGTCTTGGACAGCCGGATGAAGTGCCCGCCGACCACGGTCCAGCCCTTGACGCTGCGCTGGAAGTGGTCCGCGGTCGCGAAGTAGACCCTCGCCCGCTGCTGGTCGCCGTTGCGGCTGGCGATCACCCCGGCGGCGACGAGTCCGGCGATCTCGGCCGCGATGGTCGACGGCGAATACCCGCTTTGCTCCTCCCAGCGCTCCGACCCGAACGAAGGACCGTGCGCGACAACGAAGTCGGCGGCCTTGCGGATGTTGGGATACAGCCGGCGATCCCGGTCGAACCCGGCCTGAAGCGCCATCAGGATCGGATACGCGGTCTCGTCGAGCTGATCCCCACCCGAGTCCGGCGCCTTCTTGCCGTTGACCATGGAGTTGCGCGGGAACCGCCCATCCGGCTGCTGCTGCCGGTTGAACAACCAGGTCACCGTCGCGCGCGCAGTCTCGCGGTCACCAGCGGCCATCAGACCGGTGAAGCTCTCGTAGAGGTCACGCGCGAAGATCTCGCGATACGAACCGAAATACACCGGTTTGCCGTCCGGCAGATCGCCCGCGCTGACAGCATGCCCCCATGGGCTGCCGAGGGAAGCGACGATCGCGCCAGGAAATGTCTTGTCCTCACTGGCTTTCAGGACGTTGACCGAAACCCAGTCGTCAGTGTGATTGAGTTTCCTGTTGTAGTCCCGCCAACCTTGGATGTAGCGGTCGTAGGTCCTGTGCCACGGCGTGGACAGGCTCTCGGCGGCGGTTTGTATGGCGTGGTTGGCGCTTTGCGCGAAGCTGAGCGCGAGAGTGCTTTCGTGCCCGTCGATCTGGGCTGTCTGAACCACGTTTCCGTTGGCTGCCCTGGCGTTCGGCTTGATCCCCCGGCTCTTGTCCAGCTGGACAAGCCCATCCGTCTCAGTGCCCACGTACCCGCTGTTCACGGCCTTGAAGGGCTTGTTCGCCGCCAGGGCGCCATGCAACGGGACGCCGTAGTCACGGTTCGGTGCGTTCGTCACGGTATTCGGATCGCTGCTGACCAACGCGCGCTGGTCCGCTGAGGCGCTGTCCGCTCCACCATTCAGCGGCCCACCACCGCCGTTGCCGTTGATGCTCGCGTCGTAACGCACATAGAGCTTCAAATCCCGCGGGCCCTGCAGCCGCGCTTTGATGAGCACAGAGTTACGAGCGGGGTCGGTGATGAAGTCGGTCGTGAGCTGGTAGTTCCTCGCCTTGGACTGGACCTGGCAGGCCATCCCGGTCCTGTCCGCGCTGACGGTGTACGTCATGTCGCGGCTCTGCAGGTCAGTGAAGGTCCGCCCGTCGGTGACGATGAACTGCAGCGTCTCCACGTTGGTGTTGTCGATGGTCGGCGCGTACACGTCGGAGAGCACGCCGTCCGCGACCGTGAACCACACCTTGCTGGTGGTGTTGCGGGCCGTGCCAACGCAGTCCTTGCGCGCCAACCCGAAGTGGGACAACGCCCCTGGGTCCACCTGGGCCTGAGCCACCGGACTCACGAACATCACGCTCAGTAGCAGAACCAGCACCAAGACGTACCGTCGCATGTCCGGATCACACCACCCCCAGTGACCCAGCGACATTGGCCAATCGGGTGACGCCAAAGGTTCACGAGATAGGGCGAACCGTGCCGTTGTCGCAGTAACTCACGGAGTAGCCGTCGCCGAGTTCGGCCGCCAGCCGCTTGGCCAGCTCCTCGCCTCGCACGAAGAACTGACGCTCGGCTTCGGTGGTCTCGAAGCCGGACCGCGGTGGATCTTCGCGGTCGATGGCCTCGTCGTAGATGCCCGCCCACTCCCACAGCTCGGCCGCGAGAGTGTCCGAAATGGGCAGCTCATAGGCCGACAGGTGGCCGCCGCCGGTCAGCCACAGCGGACTGCACTCGTAGCCGGCCATCACTTTGATCGACTTCACGCGCCCACCCTGGCGGACACCTGGACCAGATTCAAGCTATGCACGCCGGTCATCCCCCGGGTGATGCCAGGCACAGTGGGAACAAACTGGCAGTATTGTCCCTTGAATGAGACAAAGTGTTAGTCTGTCTCACGACGACAAGGAGGCGTTGGACGTGCGGGCTGTGCGGATCACTGAGTTCGGTGGACCCGAGGTGCTCAAGGTCACCGAGGTACCCGATCCGGTTGCGGGCGAGAACGAGCTGCTCATCGACGTTGACCGGGCCGGGGTGAACTACGCGGACACGCATCAGGTCGAGGACTCCTACCTCGCCTCCCCCGAGCTGCCGCTGATCCCTGGTGGTGAGGTGGTCGGCAGGACCGCCGACGGCAGGCGGATCGCGGCCATGATCGGGCACGGCGGGTACGCTGAGAAAGCCGTGGTCAACAAGTACATGGCGTTCGACGTCCCCGAAGGCGTCGACGACGTCTCCGCGGTCGCCTTGCTGGTGCAGGGCATGACCGCGTGGCTGCTGCTGAAGAAGACCACGCACTTCCAGCCAGGTGAGTCCATTGTGGTGCATGCCGCGGCCGGCGGTGTCGGGTCGCTCGCCGTCCAACTCGCCAAGTCCATGGGCGCTGGCCGGGTCATCGCGACCGCGAGCACCCAGGAAAAGCGCGATCTCGCGCTGCGGCTGGGCGCGGATGTCGCCCTCGACCCCGCGACCCCGGAACTCGACAAGGCGATCATCGAGGCCAACGGCGGCAAGCGCGTCGACGTCGTTCTCGAAATGACCGGCGGCCGGGTCACCGACGAAAGCCTGAAGTCGTTGGCACCCTTCGGAAGGCTCGCGTTCTACGGCATGGCCAGCCGCGAGCAGCCCAAGGAGGTCACGCTCCCCGCACTGATGGCGCACTCCACCACGGTCAGCGGTTTCTGGCTGGCGCACGCCTTCCGCAACCCGCCGCTGCTGCACCAGGCGTTCGCGGACCTGTCCGCTGAGGTCAAGGCGGGCAAGCTGAAAGTGATCAGCGGCGGCGACTACGCCATGTCCGACGTCCAGCAGGCGCACGAAGCCCTGCGCGGCAGGCGGACCACCGGCAAGCTGGTGATCAACCCAAGCAAGTAAGAGGTATCAGCAGGTGGGAGGCGTTGACACCCGCACGCGCCTGCCGGTCGGATGAACGCATGGCACAGCTGACTGTGATCGTCCAGCTCACCGTCGACAACGAACAGGCGCCGAACCTGGCCGCCAGGCTGGTCGACACCCTGCGTACCGCCGTCGACCTGCCGATCGACCGGATGGTCGTCGACGGTGCGCAGGTTCCACAGCAGCGTGCCCTGCCACCGGCCAGACTGCGCATCCAGCCGGACTCCCGCCGCGTCCTGGTCAAGGACACGCCGATCGAGCTGACGCGGCTGGAGTTCGACCTGCTGCTGTTCCTGTGCCGCAACCCCGGCCGGGTGCACCGCCGTTCCACACTGCTCGCCGAGGTCTGGGGCGTGGCCGAGCACCTGGGCAGCCGCACGGTCGACGTGCACGTCCGCAGGTTGCGCGGCAAGATCGGGCCGGGCATCGACCCGATCACCACTGTCCGCGGCGTCGGCTACCTGGTCGACCGCAACGCGGGGTTCGTCATCGAGTCCGTGTGATCGTCGCGCTGCCGAGCACGAGGTCGCCGCAGTACATCACAGCCGCTTGACCAGGCGCGACACCGCGCAGTGGCTCAGCAAGCCGGATCACCAGTTCACCGTCCTCCAGTTCGGCCACAGCAGGCGCCGTGCCTCCGTGCGCACGCACCTGCACGACGCACTCGGTCAGCCCGTCAATCGGCTCACCGGACGGCCAAATCGGCCGCTCACCTGCGATTTCCTGGACTTCCAGCCGTTGTGCCGTGCCCACGCGGACGTTTCCGGACACCGGCTCCAGCGACAGCACGTACCGCGGGCGGCCGTCCGGCGCGGGCGCGTCGATGCCCAGGCCCTTGCGCTGGCCAACGGTGAACCCGTGCACGCCGGTGTGCATGCCAAGCACCGCACCGGTTTCGTCGTCAACCAGCATGCCGGGGCGCTCGCCGAGCTTGTCGGTAAGGAACTTGCGGGTGTCGCCGTCCGGGATGAAGCAGATGTCGTGGCTGTCCGGCTTCTCCGCGACCGACAGGCCACGCTCGGCCGCCTCGGCCCGAACCTGCGGCTTGGTCGAGTCACCGAGCGGGAACATCGCATGCCGCAACTGGTCGGCGGTCAGCGAAGCGAGCACATAGGACTGGTCCTTTTCGGAGTCAACGCTGCGCCGAAGCTCCGGCTTGCCGTCCACTGTGGTCAGCCGGGCGTAGTGGCCGGTGCAGACCGCGTCGAAGCCGAGCGCCAGCGCCTTGTCCAGCAACGCCTCGAACTTGATCCGCTCGTTGCAGCGCAGGCACGGGTTCGGTGTGCGGCCCGCGGCGTACTCGTCGACGAAGTCCTCGATCACTTCCTCGGTGAACCGCTCGGCGAAATCCCAGACGTAGAACGGGATGCCCAGCACGTCGGCGGCACGCCTCGCGTCATGCGAGTCCTCGATCGTGCAGCAGCCACGCGCCCCGGTGCGCAGCGTGCCCGGCTTCGCCGACAGGGCAAGGTGAACCCCGACAACGTCATGCCCGGCAGCCACCGCCCGTGCCGCGGCCACGGCAGAGTCGACACCACCACTCATCGCGGCGAGCACGCGCATGCTCACACCTCCTTCGCTGCGGATCGACGCATTCCGGACAACCCCGCGGTGCGGGCCCGTTCCACTGCCGGTCCAATCGCTTGTGCCAAGGCGTCCACGTCGGCTTTCGTCGACGTGTGCCCCAATGAGAACCGGAGCGAACCACGCGCTGCCGCCGGATCCATGCCCATGGCGAGCAGGACATGGCTCGGCTGCGCGACCCCAGCGGTACACGCTGAGCCGGTCGAGCACTCGATTCCCTTGGCGTCCAACAACATCAGCAAGCTGTCCCCGGCACAGCCGGGGAACGTGAAGTGCGCGTGGCCCGGCAGCCCCGGATCCCCGTTGAGTATCGCGTCGGGGACCGCCGCACGCACGGCGTTTACCAGCTCGTCCCGGAGCATCGCGAGCTGCTTGGCCCGCTCTTCCCGGTGCTTCGTGACCTCACGGACGGCCGTTGCCATGGCGTGAATCGCAGGCACATCAACGGTTCCGGAGCGCACGTCCCGCTCCTGACCACCGCCGTGCAGCAACGGCGCACACGGCACGTCCCTGCCGAGCAGCAGCGCGCCGACGCCCATCGGGCCGCCGAGCTTATGCCCGGTCATGGTCAACGCACTCGCCTTGGACTCACCGAAGTCGACCGGCAACGTACCCACGGCCTGCACGGCGTCGGTGTGGAACGGAACGCCACGCTCGGCGCACGCCTCGGCGAGTTCCCGAACCGGGTTGACGGTGCCGACCTCGTTGTTCGCCCACATCGCCGTGACGAGCGCCACATCGTCGTCAAGCTCTTCTTTGAGGGCGTCGACGTTGACCCGGCCCACCCGGTCCACCGGCAGCCACGTCAACTCGGCGCCGTCGTGGCCCTCCAGCCACTCGGCCGCGTCGAGGACGGCGTGGTGCTCAACGGCGGACACCAGCACACGGCGGCGCCCTTCCTTACGTCTCGCCCAGTAGATGCCCTTAACCGCGAGATTGTCACTCTCAGTGCCACCCGCCGTGAAAATGATCTCGGACGGTCGCGCACCCAGTGCCTCAGCGATCGACTCACGCGCCTCCTCGGCCATCTGCCTGGCCCGACGGCCCGAGGTGTGCAGCGACGAAGCGTTGCCCCTGATGGACAGCGCCTCCGTCATCGCCGCTACTGCCTCGGGCAGCATCGGCGTGGTCGCCGCGTGGTCTAGATAGGTCATCGCTAATGAGTGTATTCGGCGACGTACGTCACGCCCCACGCGACGGCAGGTAGAGACCGGACCAGATTGTGACACCACGCACGGAACTGATCACGTAACGTGGTCGTCGGAGTAGGGACAACGAAACCGAGTGGGAAGCTTGGTCGAGATGCCCAAACCGATGGACAGATTCACCGTCAGCCTGCCCAAGCTGGAAGACGTCGCGAATCACGAACTGCCCGCCGTGGCCAATGCGCTTCGTGCACCCGCGAACATCCTGAGGGCCCACGAAGGGCTGGAAGGACCAGGCCGTTTCCAGCCGGTCTACGCGATGGAAGGCGCATACGCGCGATTCACCGACAGCGTGGCGTTCCGGCAGATAGCCGGGTGCGACCGAATCGAGAAGGT
This sequence comes from Kibdelosporangium aridum, assembly GCF_900176515.1. Classification (GTDB taxonomy): domain Bacteria; phylum Actinomycetota; class Actinomycetes; order Mycobacteriales; family Pseudonocardiaceae; genus Kibdelosporangium; species Kibdelosporangium aridum. The sequence continues at coordinate 386,922 of NZ_FWXV01000006.1, read as the reverse complement.
CGCCCAGTCACTGAGCTATATCGCGAATCTTTACCGCCGAGCCGACGGGCAAAGATGACATGGCCGACTGGAAGACGGACGCAGAGCTCTACGACATCGCCAACCGGTTGGGCCGCAAGATCATCGAGATGTACTCGAAGGCGGGGGTATGGATTTCGGCCGGGCTGTACGTGGACACGCTGATCAAGAACATCGTCATGGACGCTGAGACCTACATGTCCCTGGAACCACAGAGGATCATCGACGAGTTCGAGCGGATGCAGAAGGCCGCGCGTGACACCGGCGAAGATGCGGTCTCCAAGGCCACGCTGAACACCGCGGCGATCAAACTCGGCGAGTGGACCGGCGCGGGAGCCGAAGCCTTCATGGACCAGATGAACTACATCCAGACGTTCATGGAGCAGCAGAACCGGCAGATCTTGTTCGCCGCGCACTGCATGGGTACCGCGTACTCTCTCGCGGTCAACGCCCGGCGCAACTACTACGAGCTCGCTGACGCCACGATCGCCGCGTGCGACAAGGAGATGAAGAAACAAGCCGAGCGGGACACCAAGGCGACAATCGGCATTCTGAGCGAGATCGCCACCGCGTGCATCACCGGATTCGGCAAGCCCGACAAAGCTGCGACCGTAGTCCGCTGGGGACTCGAGTCGTTCGTGGCCATCGGGGCCAAGACCGGCGAGGTGGTGATCGAAGGCAGCGAGGCACCGGAGGTCGTGTCCAGCTACACCCGGGCGAGGAGCAACCTGGAGAGCTCGTTCCACGACGGCCTTGCCGAGCTCACCAGGTGGATCGAAGTTCAGGAGCGTGACCTCGCGGAGGTCAAGAATCCAATCCTCGAACCCCTGCAGCGTGAGATCGATGTGACCGGCGCAGATTTCGACTATGGAAAGTTCTTCCACGATGCCAGGGATCCGGCCGTGTTCGGCGCGAAGGTCGAGCAGGAACGCAAGAAGATCCAGGAGGAGCAGAACCGGCCACCGGGGTTGATCGGCCAACGACTGGACGGAGGTCCGTCGTGATTCGCAAGGTGATGATCGGGATCATGGTGCTGGCGACAGCATGCGGGACCTCCGCTGACCCCTCGCCGACATCCGCGACCCCACCGAGCACGACCACGCCGACCGCACCTCCATCCAGCTCCGGCTCGTCGGTCGTGCCAAGGCCGACAATGCCGCCGACTGCGTCTCGGACGCTTGACATGAGCAGGTTCACCGGTCGGACCTGCGAGTCGCTCACACCACCACAGGTCGCCACTCTCGGCCTAGGTGATCTCGAACGGCTGGATGCGACCGAACGGTGCCATTGGTCACGAGGAGAAACAACGTTCGATGTCGATCTCCTTCCGGACAAGAACACACTGTTGCGGCCCTACCAAGAAGCCAACGACCTCAACCGTGCCGCGGTGTTCGAACCGTTCGAGATCCGTGGCTTCCCCGCAGTGAAGCGGCAGATGTTCCCGAACGACAACCACACATCCGACTGCAATGTCAGCGTCGCGCTAGGTCCAGACCGGGGCATCTACGTCGCGGGGTTCAGCCAATCCCCAGGCGTGGACTGGTGTGCGAAGTCGGTGGCGGCCGCTGAGTTCGTCATTCAGAACCTAGGTGGTTAGGCGATGCTCCAAGAGCGGATTGAGTACCTCGAACGGGAACTCGACGAGCGCACCACCGCGTCCGCCTTTGCCCGGTGCTACGGCGTGGTCACCGCTGTTCTGGCCGTTCTGATGGTCGTGCCCGTCACCGAACCGAAGCGGGAACTGGTCATCTGGTCCGTGCCCTCGGGTTCGAGCAGCATCGCCACATGGATGACGTTGATCCTGCTGTTCTTGGTGCCGCTGTTGTTTCTGTTGGCGTGCGCCACCATCCGGCCAGGCAGGTCGCCGTGGCTCGGATGGTGGATCGCTGGATTCTCCACAATCGACTTCGTGTTCTCACTCATCCTGTTGAACCAGGATGGGCTGTCCACCGCACCGGCCGGCTACGTGCTCGTTGCGCTGCTGTTTCTCACCGTGGTACTCGCGTGTACCCACGCCGTCCAGCGAATCCGCGTCAGGAACACTCCGCCGAGCTGATGATGGACACCGACGTCACTTTGTTGTCCTTCACCGTGAACTCGTAGTGCCAGTTGGGCTTGTCGGCGATCGCCAGCTGGTAGCGCTCGTTCTCACCCAGCTTGAGACCGCGAGCCTCGTAGGCCTTCTTCAGCTCGTCGACCGTCGAGCCCGTGCTGATACCTTCCGCGGTTTTCGCGGCCGGTGGGGCGGCGAGCTGGCGGAGGCCGTCCTTGCCGAAGGACGCGCCGCCTTCTGCCGAGAACGCCGTGTCACGCGCTTCTCGCTTTTCCATCAGTTCCACCATTGCCATGGTGGCGTCGGCGTTGAGCTGCGCGCTTTCCGCGGCCCGCTGTGCGCCCTTCGCGGCCTCTTCCGCGTTCTTCGCAGCCTGCTCCGCGTTCTGCGCGGGTTGCCTCTGCCCGCCCTGGTCCGCGGTCTTCTTGGCCTCGTCGGCTTTGGCGTTGAGCTCACGGGACTTCTTCTCGGCCGCGTCCTCCGCCGCCATCCTCGCCGGGTCGGGCGCGGGCCCGCCGGCATAGCTGAAGTCCGTGCAGCCGTCCAGATTGGACGTCGGCGCGGCCGCCAGCTTCCCCGTGGCCAGCGCCGCTTCCTTGGTCATCCCTGGTGTCAGGCCGCGATAACCCGCTGGGCCGAACACCTCAGGCGGAGGTGCCGCACCGCTGTTGTCCGATGTGCACGCGGTCAGTCCCATCAGCAGGACGGCAGCGCAAAGCACACTCTTGTTCACTTGAGAACCCCCTTGTGAGTACCGGTGCGGACCCTAGCGAACCGGCACGCCGTTTCCGCAACGGGATTACTGGACGAAACACACCGAAAACGTTTACATTGATCGCGCCTCATCCGCCGCGGGCATCCGGAGTAGTCCCTTCACGATCATTCGGAGGACCTTGTGGTACCCCTGTCCCGATGGCGGGCGGGCGCGGCCGGCTTGGCGGCCGTCGCCCTCACATTCGCCGTCGTACCCGCTGCCACCGCGGCTCCCGTCCTTCTTTCGCAGAACAAGCCGGTCAGCGTCTCGTCCACCGGCGGCAGCGCCTACGCGGGCACGAACGCCGTCGACGGCAGCACTTCGACCAGATGGGCGAGCCAGAAGAACATCGATCCCGCGTGGATCTACGTCGATCTCGGCGCCGTCGCCGCGGTCAGCCAGGTCAAGCTGACGTGGGATCTGTCGTGCGCGAAGGCCTATCGCGTCGAGTTGTCGACCAACGCGACACAGTGGAGCACTGTCTACGAGACCACGACCGGGGACGGCGGCGTCGACGACCTCGCAGTCGGCGGCAATGCCCGCTACGTCCGGGTTTTCGGCACCACGCGCTGCCGGACCGGCTCCGCGTACGGCTACTCCCTGCAGGAATTCCAGGTCTACGGCACGGTCGGCGCCGACACCGAACCGCCGACAACGCCAGGCAACGCGCGGGCGAGCGACATCACGTCGACCAGCGTGAAGCTGTCGTGGGACGCGTCGACCGACGACAAGGGTGTTGTGGCGTACGACATCTACAACACCGGCCAACTCGTCAAGACAGTCGACGGCGCCACGCTGACAACCACAATCACCGGCCTGACACCGAACACGAACTACGGGTTCTACGTCAACGCACGCGACGGCGCAGGCAACGTCTCCCAAGCCAGTAACACAGTCGCGGTCAAAACACCACCGGACGTCGTCGACAACGAACCGCCGACCGCGCCCGGCAACCTACGGTCCACCGCCAGCACGGCCAATAGCGTTTCCTTGGCGTGGAACGCATCCACGGACAACATCGGCGTCAAGGGGTACAACGTCTATTCGTCCGGCGAGCAGGTCGGTTCCGCGACGGGAACCTCGGCGACGATCAGCGGGCTGAAGGCGAACACCACGTATCCGTTCACCGTCAAGGCTTTCGACGCCGCAGGGAACCTTTCCGCCGCCAGCAACGAGATCTCGGTGCGGACCAAGGCGGGCGGGGACGTCATCGGCGAGGTCAAGCAGGTCACGACCAGCACCGACGTGCCGTGGGGCCTGGTGAACCTGCCGGACGGTTCGGCGCTGTACACCGAGCGCGACACCCACAAGATCACCCGGGTCACCCAGTCCGGCACCAAGAACACGGTCGGCACGGTGTCCAACGTGTCCGGGACGGACGGTGAGGGCGGTCTGCTCGGGCTGGAGATCTCGCCGACTTTCGCGCAGGACCACTGGTTGTACGTCTACCACACGAGCCCAAGCGACAACCGGATCGTCCGCATCAAGTACGAGAACGGTGCACTGGGGCAGTCCCAGGTCCTGCTGACCGGCATCGTGCGCAACAGGTACCACAACGGCGGCAGGTTGCGGTTCGGACCGGACGGCAAGCTGTACGCGGGTGTCGGTGACGGCCAGAGTGGCAGCCGGGCGCAGGACATCAACTCGCTCAACGGAAAAATCCTCCGGCTCAACCCGGACGGGTCAGTGCCGTCAGACAACCCGTTCCCCGGCAAGTACGTGTGGAGCCTTGGCCACCGCAACATCGAGGGCCTGGCGTTCGACTCGCAGGGCAGGCTCTGGGAAGCCGAGCTCGGCAACTCGGTGATGGACGAGCTCAACCTGATCAAGAAGGGCGGCAACTACGGCTGGCCCAGCTGTGAGGGCACGTCCGGCTCGGGCTGCGGCAACTCCGCGTACAACAAGCCCGTCCGCACCTGGGGCGTGTCCAGCGCCTCGCCCGGCGGTCTCACGATCGTCAACGACACGCTGTTCATGTCGTGCCTGCGCGGCGAACGCCTGTACCGCATGAAGATCAACGGCAGCGGCACGGACACCCCGGTCGCGTACTTCCAGGGCACCTACGGCCGGTTGCGCACGGTCGAGCCGAACCCGGTGACCGGCGGCTTGTGGCTGACAACGTCCAATGGGGACAAAGACAGCACAGGCAACAACAGCAACACCAGGATCATGAATGTGGCACTGAACTAGACACAAAGGGTCACCCCGCGCGGGCCGCTTGTCGGAGCGGAAAGTGCCCGCGCGGGGTGAGTCTCTACCTGCGGCCCGGCCGGACCAGCACAACGCCGATCACGGCGATCACGGCCATCGCGACGTCCAGAATGGCCATTGCGATCGACGGCCGTTGCGGGGACGCCAGCAGGGCAAGCAAAACGCCGCCGAGACCGACCAGCACAGCGCTGAACACGCGCTCGGACACCTGCAACGCCGCGGCATTGGCGCCCTGCTCCTGCAAAGACGAATACCGCATGGTCAGCACGCTCAGGCTGGAGTAACCCAAGCCCATCCCGGCACTCGCCACGATCCACGCGGCAAAGGAAATCCAGCCCCAGCCCCATGTCGGCGTGACCAGCAGCATCCCCAACGCACCCGCGGCAAGCAACGTGAACCCCCAGCGGACGAACACGAGCCGGTCGACATCGGGATTGCGCGCCGGGAGCACGGCCGCCGCCGACCACGCCAAAGCACCGACGGTCAACGGAAGCCCGGCCAGCACGGGCGAATACCCGTGTACAGCGGTCAGTGTCAGCGTCACGTAGACCTCGATCGCGGTGTACGCACCGGCAAGCAGGCCACGCGCCAGGATCGTCACCGGCAGCCCTGGCCGTGCTGCCAGAGTTCCCTTCGGCAGCAACCGGAACAGCGAGGGCAGCAGCATCGCCAACCCGGCGAGGCCCAGCAAAATCGTTGCCAGTGAAGGGTGTTCCGCCGCCCACGTCAACGCGGCGATCCCCAGTGCCGCGGCGATCGCCGCGGGCACCAACCCGCCGCGGACCGGGCCCGTCTGCTCCACCCGGGCAGGCAGCGTGCGCACGGCGGGCAGCAACAACAGTGCTCCCAGCAAGGCAAGAGGCACCAGGCCGAGGAAAACCCAACGCCAGCTCGCGTGCTCGGTCAACAGCCCGGCCGCGGCGGGACCGACCAACGAAGGCAGCACCCAAGCCGCGCTGAGGATGCCGAACGCGGCAGGCTGGACCCGTTCCGGGTAGACGTACGCGATCATCACGTAGATCGCGATCGAGATCGTGCCGCCGCCAAGGCCTTGCAGCGCACGGCCGATCAGCAGCATCCACATCGACTGGGCGAGCCCGGCGACCAGCAGGCCGGCCATGAACAGGATCACGCCGGTGTAGAGGCCGAACGCCGGACCGCGCCGGTCACACAGCCGTCCGGCGAGAACGTTCGCGATCAGGCTCGTGACCAGGAACACCGTGAACGGCCACGAGTACAGCTCGCCACCGCGCAGATCCGCGACCATTCGCGGCATCGCCGTGTTCACACCGAGGTTCTCGAACGCGACCAGCGTCACCAACAGCGTCATACCTATTGAGACAGCACGGTATTGAGCTGTCCACAGTGAAGTCTTCGGCTCCGCGGCGGTGTCGGTGATGGTCACATCGGCGAGTCTGCAACTTCAAGTCCACTGGAGGTCAAGTCCGCGATCAGCTCGTAGCACCGGATCCGCTCGGCCTGGTCGTGGATCAGCGTGATGACCATCAGTTCGTCGGCGCCTGTGCTGGCCAGCAGCGAGGAAATCCCGCGCCGCACGGTGTCCGGGCCGCCGATGATCCGAGGCGCCATCCTGTCCTTGACGAGCTGGCGTTCCGCGTCGGTGTACGACTGGTTCACCGCGATCTCCGGCGGTACGTGGCGCCCGTGGTTCAGACCGCCCGCGCTCATCCGGACGATCATCAGCGCCAGCGAAGAGGCGAGGAACTGTGCGCGCTCGTCGGTGTCCGCGGCGATCATCAGCGCGCAAACCAGTACGTACGGCTGCGCCAACGCCGCTGACGGCTGGAACGACTCCCGATAAGCCGCCACGGCGGGCAAGGTGTCCGCGGGGTTGAAGTGATGGGCGAAGGCGTACGGCAGACCGAGTTCGCCCGCCAGCCGCGCACTCGAGGCACTCGAACCGAGCAACCACACGGGTGCCGCCGCCGGGATCATTTCGTTCGCGAAATAGCCCCTCAGCTCGGCCAGCTGGGCCGGAAAGCCGGCTTCGGACCGTCGCAGCAAGCGCACGGTGCCCGGATCGGAACCCGGTGCGCGTCCGATGCCGAGGTCGATCCGATCCGGATGCAAGGCGGCCAATGTGCCGAACTGTTCGGCGACGATCAGCGGCGGGTGATTGGGCAGCAGCACACCGCCCGATCCGACCCGGATCGTGGATGTGGCGCTGGCGATTTGGCCGACGAGCACGGCAGGGCTGGTACTGGCGATGCTGGGGGTGAGGTGGTGTTCGGCCACCCAGAAGCGCCGATAGCCGAACCGTTCGACGTGCTTGGCCAGGTCCACTGTGTCACGCAACGACTGCGCCGGTGTGGATCCCTGCCACACCGGCGCTGTGTCGAGTACGGAAAGCCGCATGGTCACATCGGCGAAACTAGCGAAGAAACCGTTATGCCACGGCCAGTTTCGGGTGTTCCATCTCCGGCAGTGTCTGCGTGCGGTCCAGCGTGTCCCGCACCGCGGCATGCGTCATCGCGGCGAGTTCCTTGCGGTTGGCGGCTTTGCTCGGCTCGATCGGGTCGAGCACGTGCACCTCCATCACCAAGCCCTTGGTGCGCGCGGTCCGGCGCAGCGACGTGACCAGGGTCTCGTCGCCGATGAACGCGGGCGCCGTGGTGTCCCGGCCATCGGCCAACCGGTACCGGATCACGAACGGGATCACCGGCACGTCGGCGTCGATCGCCGCCTGGAACATCGCCGGGCGGAACCGGCCGCTGGCCAGCCCGCACCACGTGGTGCCCTCCGGTGAGACGTTCACCAACGAACCGCCGCGCATCGCCTTGCGCAGCTCGTCCACCGCGGTCGGCAGCGAGCGGAGGTTCTCCCGGTCCAGGTAGACCGTGCGAGCCGCGTTCGCGAGCTTGCCGATGATCGGCCAGCTAGCCACTTCCTTCTTCGCCTGCGCGCGCATCGGCTGTACGGCGTTCACCGCGACGATGTCCAGCCACGAAATGTGGTTGGACGCCACCAACGCGCCGCGGTCCGCGTCGGCGTAGTCACGCAGGACCTTGCCGTTGTGGACCTCGATGCGCACGCCGAACGACCGCGCGATCCGACGGAACCACCAGCGGACGGCGCCTTCCCGGCCCCGCTTGGACAACAGTGGCATCCCGATGGCGATGAACGGCCCGGTCAGCAGTACCGCGATCGCGGTGATCAACCGCCACCACCGGCGCGGCCGGCTGACGGTCGGCGTTTTCCCCGACATGCAGCTGGAGCCACACGGTGACTCCGGCTGCCAAAGATGTCCCCTCACCCTTGCTCCCCCAGGAAGAACTTCACGTAACGCGGGTCGACCTTGGCGATGTCCAGCAGCACGAACAGGTCGGCGACGTTGAAGTCGCGATCCAGTGCCGGCGGACCGCACACCCACGCCCCCAGCCGCAGATACCCCTTCAGCAGCGGCGGAACCATGGTGCGCGCAGCCGGGCGAACTCCGTCCGGCTGCCACGGGTGCAACGGGCGCACCCGGTACTCAGGCGGCGACATGTGGTTGTCCCTGACCATGTTCCACACCGCGGCGGCGAGGTGTCCACCGTCGCCGAGCGGCACAGAGGCACAGCCCGCGAGCATCGTGCGCCCGGTGAGCAGCATGTACCTGGCAATACCCGCCCACATCAGGCTGACAACCGAACCGGACCGGTGATCCGGGTGTACGCAGGACCGTCCGGTCTCCACGATGCCCGGCAGCAATGACCGGACTCCGCCGAGGTCGAACTCGGTCTCCGAGTAGAGCCTGCCCGCCGCGGGCACGCGGTCCGGCGGCAGGAACCGGTAGGTGCTGACGATCTCACCCGTGCGGTCCTCGCGGACCACGAGGTGATCGCAGTGCTCGTCGAACTCGTCGACATCCAGCCCGGTGTCGCCGGACTTGAGCGTCGCGCCCATCTCCTCGGCGAAAACCTGGTACCGAAGCCGCTGAGCAGCGACGACTTCCTCGGAGTCGCGAGCGAGCAGCAGTGAGTAACGAGGTGCGTCCTCCGGCAGATCGGTTCCGGGCTGAGCGGTACTGACGAGCACCTGCGCCTGAGTCATGGAATCGTTCTACTCGCGATAGATGACCTTCGACAAGCCGACTTTCTGACTCGTCAGTGGAAAATAGGTGAATACCCTGAGACGGGGTCACCCCATAGGACGATGTCGTCGGGAAGATCACTTACGGCGAGGATCAGGGAATAAAAGAGCCCCCGCACGGCAGAACCGCGCGGGGGCCGTCAACTGGGATGATCTTGATCAGCCCTTGCGCTTGCCGATCTCTTCGGTCAACTGCGGCGCGACCTGGAAAAGATCACCGACGACACCGTAGTCGGCGATTTCGAAGATCGGCGCCTCGGCGTCCTTGTTCACCGCGATGATCGTCTTCGAGGTCTGCATTCCGGCGCGGTGCTGGATCGCACCGGAGATTCCCAGTGCGATGTACAACTGCGGCGAAACGGTCTTGCCGGTCTGCCCGACCTGGAACTGGTGCGGGTAGTAGCCGGAGTCGACCGCGGCTCGAGACGCACCGACCGCGCCACCGAGCGCGTCCGCGAGCGCCTCGACGACGCCGAAGTTCTCCGCGCTGGCGACACCACGGCCACCGGACACGACCACGGACGCCTCGGTGAGCTCCGGACGGTCACCGCCGACGACCGGCTCGGTGCCGGTGATCTTGGTGGCCTTGGCCGCGTCGACCGCGGGCACCTCGACGGCGCTCTCCGCGGCCGCGCCTTCGGCCTGCTCGGGCTCAACGCTGCCCGCGCGCACCGAGACGACCGGAACACCCTTGTTGGCCTTGGCTTTCGCGGTGTACGCGCCACCGAAGACCGAGTGCGTCGTGGTCCCGTCGGCGTCGATGTCGACCGCGTCGTAGAGCAGACCGGAGCCGATCCGGATCGCCAGGCGGCCGGACACCTCCTTGCCCTCCGCGGTGGCCGGCACCAGCACCGCGGCCGGAGATGCCTGCTCCACAAGGGAAGCGAGCACATCGACCTTCGGGGTCACCAGGTAGCCAGCGGCGTCGTCGGACTCCGCGACGTAGACCTTGGCCGCGCCGTACGAACCGAGCGCGTCCTTGATCTTGCCTGCCGTGCCCGGCGCGCCGACCACGACGGCCGACGGCTCGCCGAGCCTGCGGGCCAGGGTGAGCAGCTCGTAAGTGACCTTCTTGACCTCGCCGTCGAGTTCGTCGACGAGGACCAGAACCTCTGCCATGACTGTGTTCTCCTCCTCGCGGCTGGTCAGATGAGCTTCTGGGAGACGAGGTACTCGGCGATCTTGCTGCCGCCGTCGCCCTCGTCGGTGATCTGCTGGCCCGCGGCACGCGGCGGCTTCGGGGCCGACTCGAGTACCGAGGTGGCGGCGTTCGCCAGGCCGACTTCGCCCGCGTCGATGCCGAGGTCGGCCACGGTGAGGGTGGTGACCGGCTTCTTCTTGGCGGCCATGATGCCCTTGAAGGACGGGTAACGCGGGTCGTTGATCTTCTCGCCGACGCTGATCACCGCGGGCAGGCTCGCCTCGAGGAACGTGCGACCGGTGTCGGTCTCCCGCTCCACCTTCACGCTGCTGCCGTCGATCTCGACCTTGCGCGCGTGGGTGAGCTGAGGCAGGCCGAGCAGCTCGGCGATCATGGCCGGGATCGCGCCGCCGACACCGTCGGTCGACTCGTTACCCGCGATGATCAGGTCGTAGCCCTCGACTGTGCCGATGGCCTTGGCCAGCACCTTGGCGGTCTGGATGATGTCGGCACCGTGCAGCGACTCGTCGCTGACGTGCACGGCCTTGTCCGCGCCCATCGACAGCGCCTTGCGGATCGCGTCGGTGGCCCGCTCGGGGCCGACGGTCAGCACCGTCACCTCGCCGCCCTGCGCCTCTTTGATCTGCAGGGCCTCCTCGACGGCGCGCTCGTTGATCTCATCGAGCACGGCGTCCGCCGACGCACGGTCCAGAGTGTGGTCAGCACTCGCGAGCTTGCGCTCCGAGTAGGTGTCAGGCACCTGCTTGACCAGGACAACGATGTTAGGCATGGGTCTTCTTCGACCTCCCGTACACGACTTGCTGTTTTCTTGAGGCCTTGCTGTTGCAGTTGGGTAGACGATCCCACGCCGACCCCGTGCGGGCGCGGTGGCCTGCGACACTCATGGGCTATGTTACCCATCGGTAGTATTTTCACTCGACATGCCCGGCGTGACGGTACTCACCCGGGCCTGTGACGTGCGACGGAAACGGTTGGGCGGGCCAAGTGGATCACTACTGATTGCGTCCATCCGGGTGATAACAGTTAATCTCGCTTCCCATGCACGGCCGTGTAGCTGTAGTGACCGACTCCACCGCTTGCCTTCCGGCGGATCTCGCCAGGCAGTGGGGAGTGTCGATCGCCCAGATCCAGATCAGGATCGGCGACCAGGTCGCCGAAGAGCAGTTCGTCCCCGCCGACCATCTGATCTCCGCGATGCGCAACCGGACCCCGGTCACCACCGCGCCGCCAGACCCAGGCACCTTCTACCGGCTCTACCAGCAGGTCGCCCAGCACGCCGACGCGATCGTGTCGATCCACGTGTCCTCCCGGCTGTCGGAGACCTGCAAGGCGGCCAGCCGCGCGGCCGGCCAGATGCGGATGCCCGTGCACATCGTCGACTCGGCCACGTGCGGAATGAGCCTGGGTTACGCCGTGCTCGCCGCGGCCCGGGTCGCCGGGGCCGGCGGCAACCCCCGCCGGGTCATCGACGCCGCCGTCAAGCGGTGCCGTGCCAGCTCCGAGCTGATCTACGTGGACACGTTGGAGTACCTGCGCCGCGGCGGGCGGATCGGCGCGGCCGCCGCCCTGGTCGGCAGCGCGCTGTCGCTCAAGCCGGTGCTGACCGTCCAGGAAGGCCAGATCGCGCCACAGGACAAGGGTTTCGGCACCGACCGGGCGCTGCGCAAGATGGTCGAGACCGCCGTGTCCCGTGCGGGCGAAGGCATGGTCGACATCGCGGTCGAGCACTTCGGCAACATGGGCCGCGCCAGCACGATCCTCGAAGAACTCAAGCCACGGCTGAACCACGTGCGCGACGCCGTCATCACCGAGGTGTCCTCCTCGATCGGCGTGCACGTCGGGCCCGGCGCTGTCGGCATCACGGTGTCCAGAGCTGAATAGCCCATCAGCGGCTTTACCGGTGACAGAGCGTCACATCCGACTGGCGGCGACGGTCCGCCGGACAGACCATTCGCCCCCGCCGATCGCTCGATGGCGTCATGTCGCCGTTCCTACTCTACGGAAGGATTTTCCCTGCTTACGGCCGTGATCAGGCCGGACGCCGACGACGGCTGGCCTGATCAACGCCGAAGGCTGTTCACCCGATCGAGCGAAGCCGATTGGCACGTGGCCGATCAAGCACCACAGTCGGTACGCTCTCGCCACGGAGTAATCCACGCTCCGGCTCCACCCGGCACTGAACTGGGCAGAGGGAAATGACCTCACCGCTCCACGACGGCTCGCGTACGCCCGCAGGCCCGGCCCGCACACCCGCGGACCACGCCAGGGCACGCGTCAAGGTGGCCCGCAAGTGGGCGTACCTGCTCAGCTCGAGCACGTACCTGCCGTTCTCCCAGCAGGAGATCGACCAGGCCATGCACGAGCTGGTGGACGTCGTGTTCAACGCGGCCTTGAGCGAGCCGTTCAACGCGGATCTCGCGACCGGCGTCGGCACCCGCTTGGTCGACATGAGGTGCACCGGTCCGACGAGTCTGCGTAGAACCATTGACGTGCTTGGCAAAGCGCTGCTGAGCGAGCCCGAGCTCTACCGGATCGACGACAAGCGCGAGGAGCGCGCGGTCCAGCTGCTCGGCGTGATCGCGTCGGATTACCTCGAAGCGGCAAGGCAGTTCATCTTCACCCAGCAGGAGGACATCAAGGAGGCGCTGGTCCGCGCCGGGTCCGACGCGCAGCGCCAGGCACGCGCGACCCAGGCCCGGTTCGACGCGATCTTCACCTCCTCACCGAGCGGGATCGCCATCGTCGAGCTGACCGGCGCGTTCGTCCGCGCCAACCCCGCGTTGCAGAACATGTTGGACCGCACGGATTTCGACGACGTGACGCTCTTCGACGTGGTCGACCCGGACGAGGCGCCGTTCCTCAAGGCGGCGTGCCGTGACCTCGCCGACGGCTGGGCCGAGCGGCTGCACCAGCAGCGCAGGCTGATCCGCCAGGACGGCGAAGCCGTACGCGCCAGCATGTCGATAACCGTGTTGCGCGACAACGGTTCCACACCGACCCACCTGCTGGTCAGCGTGCACGACGAGACCGAGATGTCGCTGCTGCAGGGCCAGCTGTCGCACCAGTCGCTGCACGACGTGCTGACCGGCCTGCCGAACCGGCAGTACTTCTCCACGCGGCTGGAAAGCGTGCTGCGCCAAGCGGATCCGGACATCGGCGCGACCCTCTACCACCTGGACCTTGACGCCTTCTCGATGATCACCGACGGCCTCGGCCGCAGCGTCGGCGACCGGGTGTTGATGAACGTGGCACAACGGCTGCGGGCCGTGGTGGCCGGCGAGAACGCGATGGTCGCCCGGTTCGACGGTGACGAGTTCGCGATCATCGTGCAGAACTCCGAGACCACACCGGACCTGGTCAGCATGATCGCGTCGATCAACGAGGAGCTGGCCGAACCGATTTACTTCGACGGCCGGGGCGTGGCCGCGTCGGCGAGCATCGGCGTGGTGCACAAGCCGCCCGCGGACGCCGATGTCAACGAGCTGCTGCGGACCGCGGACATGACGTTGCGGCGCGCGAAAGCCAACGGCAGACGGCAGTGGGGCCTGTTCGACTCGGCCGAGGACGCCAGGGACCGCTCCAGGTTCAGCCTGGCCGCCCAGATGCCGGGCGCGCTGGAGATGGGCGAGATCACGGTCGTGTGCCGTCCGCTGATCCGGCTGTCCGACGGCGGCCGTGCCGGATTCGAGGCGCTGTTGCGGTGGGAGCACGAGTCCGAGGTCATCTCGCACTCGCTGTGCCTCGAACTGGCCGAGCAGACCGGTCTGATCGTGCCGCTGCGCGACACCCTGCTCGACGAAGCCGGTAAGCAGGTCCAGTGGTGGAACACGGAGCACGGCACCGCACTACCGCTGACAATGGCGTTGACCGCGAACCAGGCCTGTGACCCCGATCTGGTCGGCGCGGTCCTGATCCGCCTGACGGAAGCCGAGATGGACCCCTCGCTGCTGCGGATCAGCATGCCCGCGTCGGTCCTACTGGCCGACCGCGGCGAGTCGGTCGACAACTTCCGCGTCCTCGCGGACAACGGCATCACCATGGAGGTCCACGACTTCGGCAGCGCCGCGGGCGACATCGAATGCCTGGAAGACCTGCCCGCGTCGTCCGCCCGGATCGCGCCCCGACTCGTGGAACGCCTGCGATCCGGCAAGTCGAGTCTGATCACACGGACGCTGACTGACCTGATCGAGGTCGCCCACCTCGCGGGCGCGGCCATCACCGTCGACGGCATCGAAACCGCCGAACAGGCCGACTGGTGGCGCGAGATCGGCGCGGACACCGCCCTCGGCCGGTACTTCGCCCCCGAACCCGCCGACCTGCACGAACTGGATCTGTCCAGCTGGAACGTCCCCGGGCCCGGGAGTGCTCGTCGCTAGTCGCTCCGGAATACCTGGCGGCATCCGGCATTGGCCGACAGTGGCCTTGCCGGGAGCGTCCCCCTGACGGGTGTAGAGGGGCATACAGTTCGACGTGCGTCCTGGACCCCAGTGATCTCAGCGACGACGATGCGGTGGCACGGATGGATGGCGGCAGCGGTCATGTGGAAGCCGCCCTGGACAGCGGCCAGTTGGTGATCGAACGCAATACGTCCGTCTACCTGCCGGACAGCTCCTTCGACAAGGAGCGTCAGATCGCGACGTACGCCACCGAACTTGACCGCGCCTGTCGCGAAGGCTGGCCGGGGATGCGGGTGGCGGCCGACATGACCTGGGCGCTGCAGCCAGGCGTGGACAGCGAAGAGGTGGTGGACTACGAAGCCTCGGTGGAGCCGCTGTTCGCTGATCCTCGCCTGAGCGCGATCTGCTGGTACGACCAGCGGCGGTTCAGTGATCACGTGGTGGCCGCGACGCGTGCGGTTCATCCGATCCAGGTCATGGAACGCCTCGACGCGGTCGATGTCACCCGGACTCCGAAACGGAACGCGGATCGCGGGCTCCGCGGAGCTGTCCACCCGCGAGGAGTTCACTGCGGCCCTGCGCGAAGCCCTGAAACAGCCGGATATCCGGGCGCCCTTCCACTTCGAGCTGGACCTGACCGACCTGTGCTTCATGGAGGCGCACTGCGCCTGGCAGCTGATCACCTTCGCCGCCGCGCTACCCGAGGGCAGCAAGGTCACCATCCGCTGCGGACCGCTGCTCGAACTGGTCCTGCGCGGGCTCGGCTCCGACACCGTGCCCCAGTTGCAGCTCAGCGTGCAGGCAGACGTGGAGGAGCAACTGTGAACGAGAACTGCCTGCTGCGGCTCGGCTTCACCCGATCCGACCTCCCACTGGTACGAGCCAGGGTGGCCGAGAGCCTGTTCCGGGCCGGGGTGAGCGAACCGGTACGGGGCACCTTCGTCCAGGCCGCGTTGGAAATCGCCTGCAACGCGATCGTCCACGGCGGCGGCTCGGGCCACCTGGTGCTGCACGTGACCGACGGGGAACTACTGTGCGAGGTCACCGACCACGGCCCCGGCCTGCTCGGCAACGGAACCGCACAGGCCACATCCACCCACAGCAACCCGGGCTTACGGCTGGCCGAGGCACTCACCGGACGGCTCAAGCTATGCCGCGGCCCCGGCGGCCAGGGCACTAGCGCGACTCTGGCCGTTCGCCTGGAGGCTGTGTCGAACTGAACCAAGCGACCACTTGGACGCGATTGGTGAATCCCAGCTTGGCCAGAACGCGCTGCACATGCCCCTCCGCGGTGCGCTGAGCGATCACCAAAGCGGCCGCGATCTGCTTGTCCGTCAGCCCCTGAGCGACCAACTCCGCGACCTGCCACTCACGCGGCGTCAGCCGAGTACCGGAAGATTCACCGGCCGTGGCCGGGGCCGTCCTGGGCGATTCGCGCCGCCCGGGAACCTTGGGCCGATCCTGCAGGGCGTAGACGACGACATCGTCCCGCGAAAGCTGACCGCCGCGCCGGAAGGCCCGCTCGAAGCCACGATCGCCCAGGACCTCGCGGGGACCGCCACTCACTCGCCCGGATCTGACCAACCTGACGCCGCTGCAACTCCAGCGGACCATGGCCAATGTCACGCCAGATCCGCTCGGCCGCGCCCAGCAACACGGCCGCGCGCTCGGCGTCACCCTTGCTGGCGGCGATGGCAGCCAGCAGGTCGAGCGTCATGCCCAGACTCTGCCGGTCGTGCACGACATACTCGAGCCGCAGGCAATCGTGAGCGTGTGTGGTGGCACTGTCATACTGACCCATCACCCACCACGCCAGGGCAAGAGTGCGCAACGCATACGACCGGGCCCATTGCTCTCCACGCGCCTCGCACATGGTGAGGGCCTCAACACACAGCGGCACAGCCTGGTCGGGCCTCGCGTGGAACACCAGCGTGCAGGCAAGCTCGATCCGGCCGAGCACGATAAAGCTCACCAGCTCGCCCTTGGCCTGCTGCCAGCCGGGAATGTAGTCGGCCACCGGTGTCGCGACCGGCAGATCCTCACGCAGCGGCGCCAACCTGCCCGGTGAGGCGCCGGCCAGCAGTGCGGCGGCCGAGCGGCTGTGGATCATTATGAAGGTGCCGCCAGCCCAATGCGCCTTCACCCGCACACCGCTTGGTTTCGCACCATGGCGCAGGGCTTGGTGAAGCCAGTGCCGCATCTCGCCGTGTGCTCCACAGGGGGTCCAGTAGCACCACAGGGTCCCGGCCAGGTTCAGGCCGTGCGGGGCCTCGCCCGGGGTGGTGACGCAGAAATGCAAGGCAGCGCGGAAGTTGTCCAACTCCACCCGGAGGTTCTCCGCGATCTCCAGCTGGCGCGGCCCGAACCACTGCCGTTCGCGCGCCTCGGCCAGACGCAGATAGTGATCCCGATGCCGACACCGGGCAGCGAACACCTCGCCGAGCTCGGTCAACTTCTCCAGACCGTAGTCCCGCAACGAGCTCAGCAACCGATACCGGATCGTCTCGCCGTGACGCTCGCTGACCAGAACGGACTTGTCCACCAACCCGGCGACGGTGTCGAGAACATCGACAGGCCCGATGTCCTCCCCGGCACAGACCGCTTCCGCCGCAGTCAGGTCGAAGCTGCCTACGAACACCGACAGCAACGCCCACACCCGACAGCTCGTAACTCCAATCCATCGCTGCACGCAGCGTCCGATGACGAGGCAACGCCGTGGGCTCGCCACCGGTCAGCAACCGGTAACGGTCATCCAACCGCTCAACAAGCTGCTCCAGACTATGCGACCGCAACCGCACCGCCGCCAACTCGATGGCCAACGGCAGACATCCAACCGATGACACAACCGAACCACATGCCCCAGATTCCCGGCAGTCGTCTTGAACCCCGGAACCACAGTGGCCGCACGGTCAGCGAACAACTCAAGAGCCGGAAAAGCTTTCACCGCGAACCCGCCCCGGGCCAGTTCCTCCAGCACCGGAACACCCAACGGCGACACCTCCAACAGGTATTCCCCGATCACATTGAGCCGATGCCGACTGGTCGCCAACACCCGCATCCCCGCCGCCCTCGGCAGGATCGCACCCATCAGCGCCGCACACGCGTCCAGCACACGCTCACAGTTGTCCAGCGCCAACAACAGCCGCCGCTCCCGCAGATACTCGACAACCACATCAAGAACCTCGCCACCCGTGTCGTCACGGATCCCCAGCACATCCGCGACGGCATGCGGCACCAGCGCACCATCCTGGAGTGTCGCCAGCGACACCAGCCACACACCATCAGGAAACGCACGCGACAGCCGCTCCGCCAACCGCACCGCCAACCGCGTCTTACCCACCCCCGCAGCACCGGTCAGCGTCAACAGCCTGTCAACCGACAGCAGCCGCCGCACCTCAGCCAGCTCATCCCGCCGATCCACGAAACTGGTCGTCTCCACGGGAAAGCCGGCAACACCCCGCGCCCCGAAACTGGCCACCACCTTCACGCCCATCGAACCGACATCAACAGGAAACAAATCCTGACACGCCGCCTTCATGGGCGAACTATCCGAATCTGGTCAATGGCCACCACACGCCAGTGCCACCCACTCGGTCGCCTCTGCGAAACACCCGGTTAGCCTGCGTGGGTGACGGCTGATCCTGCTTCGCTGCCGCTGACCGGTGAGCGCACCGTGCCCGGCATCGCTGAGGAAAATTACTGGTTCCGGCGCCACGAGGCGGCGTATTCGAAGTTGCTCCCGTACTGTCAGGACGCGATGGTACTGGAAGCAGGCTGTGGCGAAGGTTACGGCGCCGATCTGTTGGCTCAGTGCGCGAGAACAGTGATCGGGCTGGACTACGACGAGCTGACCACCAAGCACGTGGCCAGGAAGTACCCCCGGGTGCGCATGCTGCGGGGCAATCTCGTGATGCTGCCGTTCGCGTCCGGTTCCATCGATGTCGTGGCGAATCTGCAGGTCATCGAGCATTTGTGGGAACAGGAACGGTTCCTCGCCGAGTGCATGCGGGTGCTTCGGCCAGGCGGACAGTTGTTGATCACTACTCCCAACCGGATCACGTTCTCACCCGGCCGGGATACGCCGCTCAACCCGTTCCACACCCGGGAGCTCAATGCGGCCGAGCTGACCGAGCTGCTGGTTGGGGCCGGTTTTACTGTCGAGCTGATGGCTGGTCTTCGGCACGGACCCAAGTTGCGGGAGGCCGATGCGACTTTCGGGTCGATCATCCAGGCACAGATGGACGTCGCGGTCTCCGGCGAGGCGTGGCCCGCCGAGCTGCTGAGCGCTGTCAAGTCCGTCACCAGCGCGGACTTCGAGATCGTCGAGTCTGATGTGGACTCGAGCCTCGACCTGGTCGGGGTGGCGATCAAGCCTTGACCAAACCGATCGGAACGTTCTGCCTCGTCCTGCACAGCCACCTGCCGTGGCTCGCCCATCACGGCTCCTGGCCGGTCGGCGAGGAATGGCTCTACCAAGCCTGGGCGCATTCCTATCTGCCCGTCGTCGAACTGCTACAACGGTTTGCCGACGAAGGCCGGGAAGATGTGCTGACTTTGGGCGTCACGCCAGTGCTCGCGGCCCAACTGGACGACCCGTATTGCCTGAGCGGTTTCCATGACTGGCTGGGAAACTGGCAACTGCGGGCATGTTATGCCGCCGTGCGCTGGCAACACGGCGACCCTTTGCTCAAAGAGTTGGCCGCGACTGAACACCGCGCGTCGGAAAAGGCACTGACCGCGTTCGAAACCCAGTGGCGGCACGGTTTTTCGCCGGTACTGCGACCATTTGTCGACGCGGGCACGATCGAACTGCTCGGCGGTCCGGCGACGCATCCGTTCCAGCCTTTGCTGGACTCGAGAATCCGAGACTACGCCTTGAGTCTTGGCCTGGCGGACACGCAAATCCGGATCGGGCGAAGGCCGGAAGGCATCTGGGCACCCGAATGTGGTTACGCGCCGGGCATGGAGGCGACGTACGCGGCCGCAGGTGTGCGGCGCTTTCTCGTTGACGGCCCGTCCCTGCGCGGGGACACGGCTGCCGCACGTACGGTCGGCGACTCCGACGTGGTCTGCTTCGGCCGCGATCTCGAAGTCACGTACCGGGTTTGGTCGCCGAAAGCCGGATATCCCGGCCACGCCGACTATCGCGACTTCCACACCTATGATCACCCGTCCGGGCTCAAGCCGTCCCGCGTGACAGGCAAGCACATCGAGCCGTGGGACAAGCACCCGTACGATCCCGCGCGCGCAGCCGTTGCGGTGCGACGACATGCTGACGACTTCGTGGACACAGTGGTCGGCCGGCTGACCGGACTTCCGGAGAATTCCCTTGTCGTAGCGGCCTATGACACCGAGCTTTTCGGACACTGGTGGCACGAAGGACCAGCGTGGCTGGAAACGGTCCTGCGCAAGCTGCCCGAGGCAGGCGTTCGCGTGACCACGCTCAAGGGCGCGCTCGACGCGGGCCACTTGGGTTCCAGGGTGGATTTGCCCGCGTCTTCATGGGGCTCCGGCAAGGACTGGCGGGTCTGGGATGGTGAGCAGGTCGCCGACCTGGTCGCCGCAGGCGCCGACCTGCAACGCGATCTCTTATCCATTGTGGACACTTTTGGCACGACGTCCCGGAACGCCGCCGCCGACCAGCTTGTCCGCGAGGCGTTGCTGGCGCTGTCCAGCGACTGGGCGTTCATGGTGACCAAGGACTCCGCCGCCGACTACGCCCGGCGCCGCGCCAAGGTGCACATCGAGCGCTTCGGCGAGCTGGCCGAACTGCTCCGGCTCGGCCATCACGACCGCGCCCTGGCCAGGGCCGAGGAGCTCCACGCCCAGGACCATCTCTTCGGCCGGCTCGACGCCCGGGACCTCGTTCTGTGACGGCTAGTTCTCCTTCTGGCGGGCGATCCAGGCCGCGATCCGCGTACGGGAGCTGAAGCCCAGCTTGGTGAGAACCCGCTCCACATGCCCCTCCGCGGTGCGGCGCGAGATCACCAACTCGGCCGCGATGTCCTTGTTCGACAGCCCGCGGGCGACCAACTCGGCGACCTGGCGTTCCCGCTTGGTCAACAGCGGCTCGTCCTTGGCCGCCGGTGGCTGGGAGGTGACACCGGATGACGAGGTCCGCTCGCCCAGCGCGTAGGCGACGATCTCGTCCCGGCGCAGCCGTGCGCCCTCCTGATAGGCATTGTCGTACGCCTGATCGCCGAGAGCCTCACGGCTTCGCACCTGGCTTTCCCGGCTCCACTTGAGCAGGACCTCAGAACCGAGCAGCGGCCGACCGAGCGGCTTCCACATCTTCTCCGCAGCGCCGAACAGGACAACCGACCGGCGCGAGTCACTCTGCCAAGCCGCCACCCACGACAGCAGCTCGACACAACACGGAATACCCACTTGATCATCCAGCTCGGCCTTGGTCCGCAAGCAATCGCGCGCATGCTCGTACGCCTTGTCCGGATCACCCATCGCCCACCAGGTGACGCCGATGTTCCACGCCATCCATGACGACGCCCAGCGCTCACCCATCGACTCGCACAGGACACGGCACTCGCTGAAGAACGCCATAGCACTGTCGATCTCCCCGGGCAGTTCCGCGGCCGGGAAGCCCAGGGCAAAGGTCAGCAACGCAGGAGCGGGCCAATAGCCCTGCACACCGCGCCGATCTCGCGCCTGCTCCAACAGCGTAAGCGCACGCAGGAG
The DNA here is from genome assembly GCF_900176515.1 of Kibdelosporangium aridum. Lineage (GTDB taxonomy): Bacteria > Actinomycetota > Actinomycetes > Mycobacteriales > Pseudonocardiaceae > Kibdelosporangium > Kibdelosporangium aridum. Next base: position 365,542 of record NZ_FWXV01000006.1, on the reverse strand, counting down.
ATTGTCTGCCCACAACTGCTCGTCACCGAGGAATGCCGCACGGGTCAGCGTGGTCCTGTCTTCCGGACGCCAAGCCAGGTCACGGCTTTGACCGTGCAGTGCCACGCTGGCGACCGTATCGCCCCGCAGATGGGCGATCCATCCAGCGACCCACAGTGCCCTGGCCCGCTCACCACTGGGCGCGGTGCCGAGGCTGAGCGCCCGGTCGAGCCAACGCTGTCCCTCACCGAGACAGCCACACGCGATCCAGTAGAACCACAACGCGACAGCCATTCGCAGACCGGTCCTGGCCTCGCCCGGTTCGGTCAGCGAGTAGTCCAGCGCCGCGGCGAAGTTGCCCCCCTCGGCACGGAGCCGGCGCACCAGCTCGTCCTGCCGCGGACCACAGGAGTCCACGTCGGACTCCTCAGCCAGGCGGAGGTAGTAGTCCCGATGTCTGCGGCGGAGCAGGGCGTCCTCGCCTGCCTCGGACAGCCGCTGCCTGCCGTACTCGCGGATGCTCTCCAGCATCCGATACCGGGCACGACCACAGCCTTCCACCCGGATCAGCATGGACTTGTCCACGAGCCCGGCCACGCCCTCAAACACGTCGTGCTCGGTCAGTCCCTCCCCTGAACACACACGATTCGCCGCCTGGAGATCGAATTCCCTTGGGAACACCGAACACCTCGCCCACAGGGCACGCTCGGCCGTCGAGCACAGCTCGAAACTCCAGTCCATTGTGGCCCGAAGTGTCCGATGTCTCGGTGACGCACCGCGGTAACCTGTGGTGAGCAGCCGGAACTCGTCGTCCAACCGGTCCAGGATCTGCTCGACCGACAACGCGCGCAAGCGCATCGCGGCGAGCTCGATAGCCAACGGGACACCGTCCAAGCGTTGACACAACCGCGCCGCCGCCGCTCTAGTGCCGTCATTGAGGGTGAATCCCGGTATCAAGGCAGCCGCGCGCTCCTCGAACAACATCAACGCTTCGCTCTGGCGCGGCGAGGTGTCCGCATCTGGCCCGTCCACGGCGGAAACCGGCAACGGAGGCACCGGCCAGACGTGTTCGGCGGTGCTACGCAACGGCTCCCGGCTGGTCGCCAGTATCCGCACGCCAGGCGCGGTCGACAACAACTCGTTCGCCAGCATGCAGCAACCGGCCAGCACGTGCTCACAGTTGTCAAGCACCAACAACGCCTGCCGGCATGCCAGGTGATCCGCCAGCTCCTGGAGATCGCGTCCTGTCCAGTCACCCAAGCTCAGTGCACCCGCCACACTCTGCGCCACCTGCGACGAATCCCACGCCGTCGCCAGCTCGACCAGCCACACGCCGTCGGGAAACGCCCGACGTAGGTCCTTCGCCACACGCAGCGCCAACCGTGACTTGCCGACGCCACCCACACCGGTCAGCGTCACCAGTCGCGCCCCGGACAGCACATGCTTCACCGCGGCCACCGCCTGTCGGCGCCCTACAAAGCTTGTCACCTCGTTGGGAAGCCGGACCGCCTCGGGCGTGGCGGTACGACCGCCGGTCGCTGACGCCGGAGAGCGGCGTGGACCTGGCCTGCCATCGCCGTCTGGGGCCATGTGATCCTCCTGGGCTGTGCCTGGAATGGACCGTACTTCTCGCGGCCGGCCGTTTTCGCCGTGCTTCTGGCCCCCTCTCCCCCTATCCGACTGGGCAGGTGCCTCCTGACCAGCCGTGCGGACTTCATACCCACACGACCGGGATCAGCCAACGAGGGATTGGCGGATGCACTGGCGCCGATTACCGTCGCGTTACCTTCGTTGTGCGCCGGTTTGGGCGGGATGGAACCTCGCGCGCAGGGCGGCCCGGGGGACTGACCGGACGATGACCACCAGCGCGAAAGCAGAGTTGCCCATGCTCACCATGGACCCGTTGGCCTCCGGCCCAGACCAGGATGACCTGGTCCAGGTGGTACGGGAGGACCCAGCGGCGAGGCCACAGCGTGTCCCGCCGATCGTGCGCACCGAGCACTTCTGCCTGCGCCGGTGTGACCGTCGGCTGGAGGTGAGCCATTGGCTCAAGCCGGAGCAGCTCGACGCCGACATCGGCGGCTTGCTCGTCGACGAACTGTTCGCCCCGGGCTGGCTGACCGGCGCCTCGGTGTTCGAGCGCGTGTTCATCGGCGTCGCCCGCTCGACCGGAGATGATCCACTGCAGTCCTGGATCACGTTCTACGAGAACACGTTGGCGCGTATCCACGAATACTGGCGGGTGCCTCAGCGGGACCCACGGCAGTCCTGGATCGCCGACGGCGCACATGTGTTGCAGCGGGTCTTGCGGCTCGTGCCGGCCGGCGAGGTGCTCGATCTCGGCTCGTGCTTGGGATTCCTGCCCTTGCTGTTGGTCGAGCGCGCCCAGAACACGGTGACGGCCTCGAACATCTCTTCCGGCGCGGTGCGGCTACTGGCGGCAGTGGCTGCCCGGCGCAGGACCCCGTTGCGGACACTGGTGTGCGACGCCGCCTTCGTACCGCTGCCCGACGACGCGGTGGACACAGTGACGGTGATCCACTTGCTCGAACACCTGGATGACCAGGAAGGCCACCACGTACTGCGCGAGGCTGTCCGCTTGGCCCGGCACCGGGTGATCGTCGCGGTTGGATCCCACCATGAGTCCAATGCGGCTCGCCAGCCCGTTCGTGGATTCTCCCGCGACAGGCTGATCGAGATGGGTATGCGCACCGGAATGCGTTTCGACGCCGAAGAGTTCGACGGCGGCTGGCTGGTGATCCATGTGGGCTGAAGGCGCGCTGGACGCTAGAGCACACCGAGCTTGGTGGCCTCGTAGACCACCTCGGTACGGGTGCTCACGTTCAGCTTGCGCATGATGTTGCGTAGGTGGAACTTCACTGTGGTCTCCGAGATGTACAGTCGCGCGCCGATGTCCTTGTTGGACAGTCCGCGGGCGAGCAGCCCCACCACTTTCGATTCCCGTTCGGTGAGCACAGTTTGCGCGGGCTCGGCCCGCATCGAGCGGACCACCGCCGCTGCCGAGCGAGAGTCGAACGCGCTCTCGTCGCGAGCCACCGCCCGGATCGACCGCACCAGCTCAGTGGTGTCCACATCCTTGACCACATACCCTCGCGCACCGCGCTGGACTGCCTCCACGACAAGCGCATCGTCCAGGAAGGTGGTCAGCACCAGTACGCCCACCTCCGGGTGGCGGCTGGTGAGCTGTTCGCACAGGTTCAATCCGTCGGTGTCGGTCCCGATGGACAGCTTCAGGTCGAGCAGCACGACGGTGGGGTGCTCACGCGACACGACGACCAGTGCCTCCCCTGTCGTGCTCGCCTCACCCACGACCTTCAGGTCTCGCTCCCGTTCGAGGATCGAGCGAATCCCTTGCCTGAAGATCGCGTGATCGTCCACCAGCACGATCCGCACCTGATCCGGCTGGGCGTCAGGGATGACCATCTGTCTCGCCCCCTCTTACGGCTACCGGCAGCGGAATCTCCACGCGCAGCATGATCCCGCCGACACGCGCACGCAGGATGGTCATCGTGCCGCCGAGCTCGTCCGCCCGGGCGAGCATGTTCGCCAGACCGCGATGCCGCCCGTCCGAGGCGGCCTCCCGCGACAGCCGCATTCTCCGTCTCAGCTGCACCGGGTCGCCCGTCCCGTCGTCGGAGATCGTGAGCAGGACCCGGTCAGCCTCATACACAAGCCGGACGATGGCCCGACAGGCGTGCCCGTGCGACGCGGCGTTGAAAAGAGCTTCACCGGTGATCCGCACAATTGAGTGCTCGGCCTCGGGTGACAGCGGCGTAGGCGTGCCCAACACCTGCACGTCCACGGTGAGCTCGCTGGGCAGGTGCACAGTGGACAGACGGGCCAGCATGACGGGCAGTGGGGCCGGCGGCTCGTCCGACGAATGGTGCAGCGCGTAGATCGCCCCACGCAGCCGCTCCACCGCACATCGGGTGAGTCGTTTGGCCGGGCTGAGCTTGTCCGCGATCTCGGCGGCCGCCGTTCCCATCGTGGCCAGCTCCGCTCGGCACACTTCGATCGTCATACCGGCGGACAGGACGTACTGGGTGACGCTGTCGTGCAGTTCCCGGGCGATCCGGCGGCGCTCGTCGTCGAGCGCCTGCCGCTGCATCGCGGCGAAAAGACGCTGCTGGGTCTCTGCCAACTCGGCATTGCGGGCCGCGAGGTCACGAGCTTGTTTCGCGGCTGCCGCGGACAACTGCTCGGTGCGGCCACGCAGGTGGGTCGCATCCTGGAACAGATACGAGTTGTACAGCGCGACTGCGGCTTGGTTGGCGAGCACACGCATGACAGCCAGGTCGGTGCTGGCCACCTCGATGTCGGGGCACGGCTGGGCCACGATTCCGCCGACCGGCTCGCCGTCCAGGGCCATCGGCGCACGCACCAGGCCGGGCACCTGGGGCTGCGTCGCGATCTCCCACGGCCGCATGCGCGCCACGTCCAACTGCTCGCGTGCCTCGGCCGGCAGGTGCGCGACGTCGTCGATCAGCCGGTTGTCGGTCAACAACAGGAACCGTGGGCGGGCTGCCCACAGCGTGCCGTCGGCGATGGCGAACAGCAGCCATCTCGCCTGCAAGTGCTCCGCCGCTGCGCGCACGACCGCTTCGACCAGTGCTCGCGGGCCCTCGGCCCGGCGCACGAGCGCGTGAGAAATCCCGTCCAGTGCTTCGACCGCTCGTTCCAGCCGTTCGTTCGACCGGACATAGGCCGGGTAGAACGAGCGTTTCCCCGTGCGCAGCCCGGTCAGCGCCCCCAGATCAACCGGGTCACCAATCTCGTCGTCGCGTCGTGACACTGGACGACCTCACAAGGCCGCGTAGAACAACGCTTCGATGTCGGATGCGGTGGCGTCCCGGGGATTCGTCGTCATATTGGCGTCGCTGAGCGTGGTGCGCGCCAGACTCGACACGTGCTGTTCGGTCACGCCCAGGGCGGAAAGTCCTCTGGGCACGCCGACCGAGTCGGCCAGCTGACGAGTCCACTCGGCGAACTCCAGTGCGACCTCCTCGGCCGGAACCGACTCGGTGGGCAGCCCGGCCGCAGCGGCCAGCGGCACGAATCGAGCGGGATCGGCTTCGGCGTTGAACCTGATCACGTGCGGCAGCAGGATGCCGTTGAGCGTCCCGTGCGGGGCGTCGAGCAGCCCACCGACCTGGTGGCTCATCGCGTGCGTGGCACCCAGGATCGTGTTGCTGAACGCCATCCCGGCTTCCAGCGAGGCCTGCGCCATGGCCAGCCGAGGCCCTGCCAGTTTCGGCTGCTCGATGGAGCGCAGCAGGGCTCCGCCTGCGATCAGTCGGACCGCGTGCAGGGCGTGATTGTCCGTCAGCACGTTGTGCGCCCGCGAGACGAACGACTCGATGGCATGGGTGAGTGCGTCCAGACCGGTGGCGGCGGCCAGTTCGTCCGGCATAGTGATGAGCAGCCGCGGGTCGGTCACGGAGATCTCGGGGACGAGGGTGCGGCTGAGGATCGCGACCTTCACCAGGTTGGCGGTATCGGTGATCACCGACACCTGGGTCACGTCGGCACCGGTACCCCCGGTGGAGGGCGCCATCACCATGGGCGGGATCGGGTTGGGCACCTGATCGATACCCCCGTAGTCAAGAATCCGGCCCCCATTGCCGGACAAGATCGCCACTCCTTTGGCCGCGTCGATGCACGACCCTCCCCCGACCGCGAGGATCACGTCACTGCCAGCCTCCATGTAGCACTCGTAGGCTGCCTCGACCTCGTGATCCTTCGGGTTGGGCGTGATGTCGTCCCAGGTCACCGGATGGATCCCGGTCAAGCGGAGATAGCCGATGGCCTCGTCCGCCCACCCCGCCTCGATCAGTCCCGGATCGGTCACCAGGAACGGCCGGCGTGCACCGAGGCGTAACGCACAATGCCCCAACTCGGCCAGCGCGCCAGGGCCGAACAGGATCTCCGACGTGTGGAACTTGGCCAGACTTGGCGGGGGATGGACCTTCCTCAGGGCCACGACCTGCGGCCCAGCCAGCTCTTCCTGCCCTTCTTCGAGATATGAACAGGAATACAAGGCCGGAACCTTCTGCTCAGCCATATCCAAACCCTCCAGGAGATGGATCGGCTACCTCTTGCAACTCGCCACAACTACGGTCAAACCTACTGACCCCACCGGGAAATGCCGTGGCGGATATCGGCCAACGTCGCACATGGGCCGTACTTGCCATCCTCCGCCGCCTGACGGCGAGGGATTCCAACTCTCACCAGAGCAAGAGTTGAGGTTCACGTACGCTCGACCGCTGGTGCGGTGTCGTCCCTCCGGCACGGGAAGGGTTGATCTCCGCGCCACAAGCCGCCCAACTGCTCGGCGTCGACCGGAACACCCTGTACCGCTACAGCTACGTCTACGACGACTTCCCGCAACCAGTGAAGATCGGCCGGACGGTGCTGTACGACCCGGACACCTTGCGTGCGTGGCGGCGTGACCCGGCTATCCGGAAACGCCCGGCCGATTCACCCTCGCCCTGAAGGACGGGGCACCCTCGGCCGAATCCCGTGGGCGATTCTTGCCCAAGCACTTGTTAGGGGTACCGGCGAGTAGCTCCGCGGCAGGGGATGCGAGGATCAACGCCTCATGCGCGTGTTGATGTTGTCTTGGGAGTACCCACCGGTGGTGGTCGGCGGGCTGGGCCGCCACGTGCATGCCCTGGCCACCCACCTCGCCGGGCAGGGGCACGAGGTGGTCGTGTTATGCCGTCACCAGGCTGGCACGGACGCATCGACCCACCCGGCGACAGACCAGGTTCTCGAGGGGGTCCGGGTGATCCGGGTGGCCGAGGACCCTCCGCACCTGATGTTCGAGCGTGACCTGGTGGCCTGGACGCTGGCGATGGGACACGCCATGGTGCGCGCAGGCCTCTCCCTTCTGGACGACTGGTGCCCGGATGTGATCCACGCGCACGACTGGCTGGTTACCCACGCCGCGGTCGCTCTCACCGACCACACCGGCAAGCCCTTGGTGGCCACGTTGCATGCCACCGAGGCGGGCAGGCACAGCGGCTGGCTGTCCCAACCGTTGAACCAGCAGGTGCACTCCGTGGAATGGTGGCTCGCCAACCGAGCGGACGCGCTGGTGACGTGCTCGGCGGCGATGCGGGCAGAGGCAGCGCACCTGTTCGACCTCAACCCGGCCGACATCACCGTCATCCACAACGGCATCACGACAAGGTCTTGGCGTGTATCCGCGGCCACCATTCGTGCCACGCACCAGCGGCACAACCCGCAGGGCGGACCAATGTTGTTGTTCTTCGGCCGCCTGGAGTGGGAGAAGGGCGTGCAGGACCTGATCGCCGCGCTGCCACGGGTACGGCGCTCGCACCCCGGCACCCGCCTTGTAGTCGCCGGAAAGGGCCGGCACGGGCCAGAGCTCGTCGAGGACGCTCGCAAAGCGCGGGTGCGGCGATCCGTGGACTTCGTCGGCCACCTCACCGACCGCCAGCTCGTCGCCGCCCTCGCAGCCGCCGATGTGGTGGTACTTCCGAGCCGTTACGAACCGTTCGGGATCGTCGCGCTGGAGGCAGCCGCCGCCGGGGCGCCGCTGGTCGCGTCAACTGCGGGCGGCCTCGGCGAGGTCGTGATCGACGGCGAAACGGGGCTGTCCTTCACCCCAGGTGACATCGATGCTCTGACAGCCTCGATCAGGGCCGTCCTCGACGACCCGGCTGCCGCCCGCCGCCGAGCCCGAGCAGCGAAGGCACGGCTGTCCACAGACTTCGACTGGACCCGCATAGCCGCCGCGACAGCCGAGGTCTACCGCGCGGCGCAGGCAGGCGATCGAGTTCCCTTCGGCCGCCCCAAAATCGCCACGGGCAACGCCTTCAGCTGACCAGTTCGGGAAGCCAGGCCAAGCCTGGCCCGAACGCGTTCAGCGTGCCCCTCGGCGGTGCAGCGGGCGTCACCAGCCGAGCGGCGACCTCGCTACGGTCGAGCTGACCGATCATCACAAGGGACTCCTTCACATCACCCGCGCCACGGGTCCACCAGCCAGTACCGCCATCGGCACTGGCAGTCAAGATCGCAGTCCGTGTACGTCGCCGGTGATCGACTTGGCGGGTGCCTGCACCGAGGCGGGTATTCGTGGTCTCCCCTACTCCTTCCCGGCCGACTCTCCATGTTTACCCATATGATCAGATCCTGTACACAGAGTTAGATTCCAAGACTGGTGGCTCCAGGCCAAACGGGCGAAGTCGGCGGCTCGGGGTCAGACTGCCGGAGGAACCCGTCCAGCTCTTCCATCGTGATGTGGAGCTTGCAGGCGAGGTCGGGGCGCTGCCAGGGTTGGGGTAGCTGTTCTCCGCGTTCCCAGCGGCCGATCGTGGTGCGATCAACGCCCAACGCCTCGGCCAGACCCTCTTGGGTGTATCCGACGATCATGCGCCGGTTCACCAGCGGGCGAGGTGATCGGGCCACGATCCGGTCACTCCTTCCATTGTCTTTGGTGGGCCAGGCCCGTTGTCGGCATCGGGCCGATGATCTGTTCGCAGTCTCGACAGGGCGGGTGCGACAGGGCGCTTCCGGTCCATCCGAGAGCGGGTGCTCCGCACGCGGCCCAGAGCACGATCAGGCCGTCGAAGTCGGTGTGGCGCTCGGTGTCGGGAATGGCGTGCAGAAGCGGCCGGAACAGGCCCGGCAGCCACAGCGCGCCCGTTTCAGGCAGCCTCGTTGTCATCCTCGGCGGGCGTGGCCGCGTCCGGGTTGAACCACACGAGACGAGCCCGGATGTGGCTGCCGAACGTGAACAGGCGCAGCGCGTTTTCCGGAGTTTCCAGGCTTATCCGCATCCCACGTCCCTCCGAGACGACCACGGCGTGATCGTCGAAGGCCAGGCCCCACGCGGCTACCCAGCGAGTCGGTGGACCTGATCGGGGAGGCCGCGAAGGGCTACCGGTGATCCACAACGAAGGAGAGCGCGGATGATCGACAAGGGCCTCGTGGCCCGCGCCGAATGGCGCAAGAGCAGCTTCTCGGGCAGTGGCGGTGCAGGCGCGGGTAACTGCGTTGAGGTCGCCTCACTGGCCGATGGCACGATCGCACTGCGCAACAGCAACCACCCCGACGCAGGCGTGGTGTTCTTCAACCGAGCCGAGATCGCCGCGTGGATCAAAGGCTGCAAGGCTGGCGAGTTCGACGACCTCGATACGTGATCGTGGTGACCGCGCTGTTTCGGTTCAATGAGGTCGGACGATCACGCCACATGCCACCCGGCCGCCGGAGTCTCCGGTCGCGAGGGTCTCGGCGTCTGGGCCGGTAGCCGAATAGCGCTTGGGAATATTGGCGAAATTGTCCGGTAGTGCGTGCACGATGATCGCGCTGCCGTCGGCGTCGAAGAGCGCTGCCGCAGTGAGTTTGTCGTTCTCGGTGATGCTTGTGGTTGTGCCGTCGGCGGAAACATAGAGTGATGGCAGATCGCCCGTGTGGTGGGGATGGCCGACGCCTTCGAGGTTGAGGTGGCCGCCGGCCGAATGAAACGGCACGACTTTGCCGCTGGGGTCGGTGGCTTTCGGGTCGCAGATACCCGCGGTGTGCACATGGAACCCGTGGAATCCAGGGGAAAGCCTGGTCAGCCTTCCGCTGACGAACGTCTTCCGGTTGACCATGTAGAAACTGACGGTGCCGAGCACTGCGCCGTTGACATTGCGGACGGTGGCGAGGGCGACACCGCTGCTGGAGGTCTCAGCGGTACCCGCCGAGGCGGCTACTGAAGGGACGGCGACGGCCAGAATGGCAAGCGCGGCAATGATTCGTGAAGTTGGCGGTGGGCGCATGCTGCCTCCCTGTGGGAATCGATCGTCACGTTCTACCAACTCAGTGGCCAGCAGGGGGATAGCCAGCCAGAAAGCCCCTTGGCCGCCAGTGTCCGTTTATGGCCAAAGCAGGCCGCAGGTGCCGGTTGCCCGGCAAAGACCGGCGATGAAAAACTGAAACGGTTGGTAAACCAGGAGAGCGATCATGGCCATCACCGACCAGGAACGGATCGCCGCCCAACGCCGGACGATCGACGAGCACATCAGAGGCGAGAACGAGCATGACTGGGCGCGCGTATATGAGACCTTTCTGAAGGACGAGCGGGCGTACTACGACGTCGTCCCCTTCAGCACCCGTTACCCCGGATTCCAGGGTGTCCAGGACTTCTACCAGATCATCGAAGCGGCCATCCCGGACTTTCGGGTCATCGTCACCGGCGAGTACGACACCCTCGGGGCATCCGTGCGTGAGGTGACGATCTCTGGGACGCACCGCGGCGAGTACTGCGGAGTCGCGCCCCAGGGCCTGCCGGTTTCGGTGGAAGTGGCCGCTTTCTATCTCTTCGGAGAGGGAGACGAGTCGAGCAAACTCGTCGCCGAGCGCATCTATTACGACAACGAGACCCTGCTCAGGCAGATGCGCGGCGAGGAGGACGCCATGTCTGGCGTAGGCCTCGCTGAGCGCTGGCCGTAGCTAGCCTGCGGCCTGTCGTTCGATGACCCAGACGGCAACCTGAGCGCGCGAGGTCACGCCGAGCTTGGCCAGGATGCGTTCCGCGTGTGCCTCGGCAGTGCGCTGCGCGATGACCAATCTGGCGGCGATGTCCTTGTTCGACAGACCTTCGGCGATCAGCAGGGCCACGTCCCACTCCCTGCGTGTCAATGGTGACCATAGCCGGTCTTCGCGCTTCGGTGGAGTGTCTCGCCGGGTGGCTTCTCCGCGCAGTACCTGGTCGAGCGCTTGATATGGATCCATCCCCGCGACCGTTCCGAACGCGGAGCCGAAAGCTTCTCCACCGAGGGCGGCACGGGCTTTCGCCAAGTTCTCCCGATGGTGATCGGCGAGCGGCTGGATTCCCATCAGCGGGACGCCGACCAACGGCCAGATGCGCTCGAGGGTCCCGAACAGCTGGGCCGCGTCTTCGTGGTGGCCGGTACAAGTCAGCGACCAGGCGAGGAATTCCACCGCCATACCGAGACCGAACAGGTCATGGAGGGTGCGCTTGATGGCGATGCTTTCCCGCAGTGGCGCGATCGCCTGCCGATGGTCACCCCGGCGCCACAGGGCGAGGCCGAGCACGACGAGCCCCCATGAGCGGGTCCAGTGCTCGCCGTGTGCCCTGGTGATGTGCACACACTCCTCGGCGTAATCGACGGCCTGGTCGAAGTCGCCCTGCAGCGACGCGGCGAAACCCTGTTGCATCAGTGCCATGACCGCTGGGCTGGCAACATGACCGAGGGCGCAGTGGCGGCGCCACGCCTCGGCGCACAACGCCCGCGTGCCCGCGAGATCGCCGCTGCTCAGCGCGCTCAGCCCGGCCACCTGGAGGCTGTAAGCCGCCATCTGCTTGTCCCCCAACTGCTCGGCCAGCTTGCGGCTCTGCTCGGCACTGGCCCGACTCGCGGCTGGTTCGCCCTGATGGGAGGCTGCCCAGCTGTAGACCCACAGCGCGGTGCCGCGTGCCCAGGTCGGTTCGGGGTCCCGCGGGAGCAGGCGGTCGATCCACTGCCGCCCTTCCGCAAGGACCCCGCACGGCATCCAGTAGCACCACAGCGCTCCGGCTATCCGCAACCCGGCCTGGACTCCACTCCGTTCGGCGAGGCAGAACTCGATGGCTGCCCGCAGGTTGGTGTGCTCGCCGCGCAGGCGGGCGACCCACTGCACCTGGTTCGGGCCGAACCACTCCGCCGCGGCCTGCTCAGCCAAGTGCCGGTACCAATCGCGGTGCCGCTGCCGCCCCCGTCGCTCCTCGCCGACGGCCCGGAGCTTTTCCTGTCCGTACCGACGAATTGTGTCCAGCATGTGGTACCGCGCGCATTGGCTGTACGGGGGGTCAGTCCGGGTCAGGATGGATTTGTCCACCAGGTTCTCAACGAGATCGACGACCTCCTCACGGGCGATGCCGTCACCGGAGCAGACGCCCTCTGCCGCGTCGAGGTCGAATTCCCCGGCGAACACCGATGTCCGGGCCCACAACTGTTGCTCGTCGGGTGAGCAGAGGTCGAAGCTCCAGTCAACGGTCGCCCGCAGGGTCTGATGGCGAGGCGGTGTCGTGCCGCTTGCGTCGGTGACCAGATCAAAGCGGCGTTCCAGGCCGGCAAGCAGTTGTTCGATCGACAGCGTCCTCAACCGCACGGCGGCAAGTTCGATGGCCAACGGTATCCCGTCCAGTCGCCGACAGAGCCGGACCGCAGGCGGGATGGTGTCGGGAGTGAGGGTAAAGCCGGGGCTCACGGCCGCTGCTCGCTGGCTCAGCAGGCTGATCGCCTCGTACTGGTCGAGTTCGTCCGGCTGCGGTATGCGGGCGGAGTCCGGTAGCGACAGCGGCGGCACGAACAGGAGCCGTTCGCCCTGGATCCGCAGCGACCGGCGGCTAGTGGCCAATACCCGCGCTTCAGGGGCTACGCCCTGCAGGGTTCGCACGAAGTTCGCGCAGGCATCAATCAGGTGCTCGCAGTTATCCAGCACCAGCAGGATGTGCTTGTCCGCCAGGTAGTCCAGCAGCACGTCCCGGGTCGGCCGGGACGACCAGTCCCTGATTCCCAGTGGCGTGGCGATGGCCTGCACCAGCAGGTCCGGATCCTCCAGCGCGGCCAGTTCAACCAGCCAGGCGCCATCCCGGAACGCGTTGCGCACCTTGGCGGCGATGCGCAGCGCCAGCCGCGTCTTGCCCACCCCACCGGGACCGGTCAGGGTCAGCAAATGGGTCCCCGACAACACCTGCCTCGCCGAGGCGACCTCCCGGGTGCGGCCGACGAAACTCGACACGTCATCAGGGAGATTGCCCTGCGGCGGCTTTACGACCATGACTCAAACCTCGATGCCCGTGTCATCCGAAGCCAGCCCACCGTAGCGCCGGCGAGCCCAAGTGGTGCGGCACACGCTGGCATCTTGTGGCCGCTGGCGAGAGTCCGCCGGCACTGGCCCCTGCCGAAAGAGTCGGGCACGCAGCATTCTCGATTCTGTGTCAGGCGCACACGGCAACCGCATCGACCTGCCATGACCGGCACCAGGTCGCGTCGGCTGAAAGGCAATCTTCCTGCCGAGACCACCAGTTTCATCGGCCGACGGGGAGAAGTCACCAAAGCCAAGCGCCTGCCGTCCACCGCCCGCCTTGTGACGCTGACCGGGGTCGCTGGGGTGGGTAAGACTCGACTGGCCCTGCGCGTAGCCGCGCAATTGCAGCAATTGCATGAGCGGTTTCCGGACGGTGTGTGGCTGGTCGAACTGGCGGCGCTGACCGATGACAAGCTGCTGCTCCAAGCAGTCGCCGACGTCCTGGGCATCCAGGACCAGTCGGCCCGGCCACAGCTGGACACGCTTGCAGACCACCTTGCGGACAAACGGCTGTTGCTGGTGCTGGACAACTGCGAGCACCTGGTGGACGCGTGCGCGATCCTGGTGGACCAGTTCCTGCGCGCAGCGCCGGACCTGCGGGTCCTGGCCACCAGCAGACACGCGCTGCGAGCCGCTGGCGAGCACCTTCTGGCGGTGGCGCCGCTGCCCATGCCGGACCTGACCCAGGTAAGGAGCCTGCCGACGCGGTATGCGGCGGTGCGCCTGTTCGGCGAGCGGGCCGCGGCCGCGCTGCCGGGTTTCCGGGTGGATGCCGGCAACCGCGATACCATCGCCCGGATCTGCCATCGACTGGACGGCATCCCGCTGGCCATCGAACTGGCTGCGGTCCGGGTGCGGGCGCTACCGGTCCACCAGATTCTGCGCCGGCTGGACGACTATTTCGAGTTCCTGGCGGAGGGCAGCCGGGTCTCGGTGCCCCGCCTGCGGACGCTGCGGGCCACGATCGACTGGAGCTTCGACCTGTGCTCGGTCGAGGAGCAAGAAGGGGTGGGCTCGGCTGTCCGAGTTCATCGGCGGGTTCGACCTGGACGCGGCCGAAGCCGTCTGTGCCGACGAGGCCGACACCGCCGCGGCGCTGTCGATGACCGAGGAATCCCGCCGCTTGGCACAGAGGCTCGACGACGAATCCGCCCTCGGCCACGCCATCCGAGTCGCAGGCCTGGCCACGTTCTTCCAGGACGACGTTCCAGGCGGGGCCATGCTCCTCGAAGAGGCGCTCGCCTGCTTCCGCGGGGTCGACGACCGGAGTGGCGTCTGGATCACTCTGCTCCAACTGACCGGGATGATCGCGATCCTCGAAGAACCCGTGCGTGCCGTCGACCTCGGCAAGGAGTGCCTGGACCTCTCACATACCCGCGCCCACCTGTCCAGGTCCTGGGCATTGTGGGGGCTCGCGATCAGTCGATGGCTGACCGGCGACAGGCAGGCAGCCGGCCGGCTGATTCACGAATGCATCCGAATCTACCAACCGTCCAACCGGTGGAGCCTGGTCCACAGCATCGAGATACTGGCCTGGATCACGGCAGCCGAGGGACAGTACAGACGTGCCGCCCGATTGTTCGGGGCAGCCGACCCAATCTGGCGGTCCACCGGCGTACTACCGGCCACGCTCAGGCATCTGGCGCCGTCCAACCACCAGTGCGAGCAACAAACCCGCCAGTCACTCGGAGACGAAACGTTCGCCGTCGCATTCCGCGAAGGAACCCGCCTCACCACCGACGAGGCCATCGCATACGCACTCGAGGCAAAGCGAAGCTAGTGGCTTGGCGCAATCTCGTCATCGACCACGAGACGTCAGACCGGGACAGTTGCGGCTACGTCATTCGAAGCACAGGGTGGACAGGTACCGGGACAACCCAGCATGGGAGGTGTGCCCGATGGCGACCTGCGACGTGTGCGGGAACGACTACTGGATGACCTTCGAGGTACGCACGGCCAGCGGGGACGTGCACACCTTCGACAGTTTCGAGTGTGCGGTCACCAGGCTCGCCCCGCTGTGCGAGCACTGCGAATGCCGGATCCTCGGCCACGGTGTCGAGGTGGCCGGCCGCTTCTACTGCTGTGCGCACTGCGCACGGGCCGCCGACTCCGAATTGGGCGCGCAGATCCGCGACACTGTGGGTGCCCACCCAGGCCGATGAGCTCGGGGGTCCACAAAAGACGCTCTCGGTGATCGGCTGGTCAGCTTAAGAATCCTCGAGGATCTTGCGCACGGCCTCGCGTGCCTTGCGGTCCATATCGGCGATCGCGGCCCGGCGCTCGGCCTTGGCTTCGTAATCGGCCAGGCGGTCACGCACGACCTTCGCCGGTGTACCCACGGCGATCGCGTAGTCCGGGATGTCCCCTCGCACCACGGAATGTGCGCCCAATACGCAGCCACGGCCGATCCTGGTGCCGCGTAACACCGAGACCTTGGTGCCGATCCACGTGTCCGGGCCGATCCGCACCGGTGCCTTGACGATGCCCTGGTCCTTGATCGGCAGGTGGATGTCTTCGGTGACATGGTCGAAGTCGCAGATGTACACCCAGTCCGCGACCAGCGACGCGTCACCGAACTCGATGTCGAGGTAGCAGTTCACCACGTTTGCGCGGCCGAACACCGCCTTGTCGCCGATCCGCAGCGACCCCTCGTGGCACCGGATGGCGTTGCCGTCCCCGATGTGCACCCACCGGCCGATCTCCATGCGGCCGTACCCCGGCCGACAGTGAATCTCGACGTTCTTGCCGAGAAACACCATGCCTCGCAGGATGATGTGCGGGTTCGCCAGCCGGAACTTCAGCAGCCGCCAGTACCTGACCAAGTACCAGGGCGTGTAGGCCCGGTTGCGCAACACCCACCGCAGCGAGTCCATGGTCAGGAACTTGGCCTGGCCCGGATCCCGCCGCGCCCGCCACCAGCCCCGCGCCCGCTCAGCGATGGGCGATCCCCACATCGACGTCATACTCGCAGACGTTAGATCATCCCCCCGGCCAGCGGACCGCGAGGCATCCGGCACCCGTTGATCGAGTCAGGATCACCATTCGATGGGTTGATGGAACATCAGACAATCATGGCGATCCACCCTGCCTTTTCTGACTCCCGATGACCAACAATTTGCGACGTGAGACATCGTGGTTCTATAAAACACGAAATGTCTGAAGAATGACATTGACCGCAAGACGCCATCGCATGGCCTTGAAACCTCCCCGGTCGTATGACCAGAATAGTCGCCTCTGTTTCCCTCGTCGGGATTCACTCTCGCGTCCCTTGGAGGGAATTCTACGTCGTCGCCTTAGTTCCTGACTACTTTCCGACTTGACCATTGAATGGAGGAGAGCTCATGACCGGGAGGGCAAGAAGAATTCTGACTCGAGCGACCCTGGGTGCGGTATGCGCACTGTTAGCCGGTGGGATCACCGCGTTCGCCGGTCCCGCCGCGTCCGCGGCTGAAGCCCGGGCCGGGGCGGCCGATGTGGCGGCATTCGCGGTACCGCCGCACAGGATCATCAACCGCAACAGTTACAAGTGCCTGGATGTCAAGTACAACGACACCAGGGTGGCCACCAATCCAGACAAGACGTACGTCGTGCAGCGCCGGTGCGACCACCGGCGCTACAGCCAGATCTGGACCGGTGACTACTACGGCGGCGACGAGTATCTCGTCCGCCACGGATACAGCGACAAATGCCTGGATGTGACCGGGGCCTACGACGCGTATCTCGTACTCCACTATTGTGACCATTACCGGGTGACGCAGCGATGGCACATCACCGGGGTGGGACACGGCGACCACGTCTTCTACAACCCGGCCACTGATATGTGCATGGGTGTCTACCGTTCCGATCGCGCAGACGGCGCGTACGTGGTGACCGAGTACTGCGACAAGTACAAGAAGAACCAGCGTTGGTTCGCCGGACGGGCGTAGTACCGCCGCCTTACCGCGACACCATCCGCTCTTCATTGTTCACACTACGCCTCGTCGGATTCCGAATCCGACGAGGCAGGAGCACGCCTTTTCACACAAAAGGTAACTTCGAGGAGGGCGTTGATATGCCCACACGTGTTTTCGTCCGCCGCTGGCTGGTGGCGGCCGCCGTCACCATAACGGCTGCAGCAAATCTCGTTCCGAGCGCGCCTGTGTCACATGCCGTGAACACTGACACCACCGACAGCGAGATTGTGCGCTGGAACGAGGCACTGTTGCAAGCCATCCGTGATGGCACCCTTGGGCCGCCGATGGTTGCCCGCGCCCTGGCCATCGTGCACACCTGCGCCTACGACGCCTGGGCCGCCTACGACGACAGGGCGGTCGGCACCCGGCTGGGCGGGCAACTACGCCGGCCACCCCGCGAACGCACCTTGGCGAACAAGAACGAAGCGATCAGCTTCGCCGCCTACCGAGCCGCTGTCGACCTGTACCCGGGCGGCAGCCAGCAATTCGCCGACCTCATGCGGCAACTCGGCTACGACCCTCTGCACAACCCGACCGATCCCACCAGCCCCGCAGGCGTGGGGGTCACCGCCTGCGCCGCGGTACTGGCTTTCCGGCACCACGACGGCGCCAATCAGCTCGGCGATCTCGCACCCGGCCCGTACACCGATTACACCGGCTACCGCCCGATCAACGCTCCAATGACCGTGGCCGCCCCCATCGACCCCGCCACGGTCCGCGACCCGAACAAATGGCAACCGCTGGTCTTCACCGACCAGTCCGGCCGACACGTCACACAGAGCTTCCTCGCACCGCACTGGGGCAAGGTCGCACCGTTCGCCCTGAAGTCCGGAGATGAACTACGCAGCCCCACCGGCCCGGCCATCTTCGACAAGAAGGCCTACCAACGGCAGGCCCGCGAGATGCTCACAATCAGCGCCAACCTCACCGACCGGCACAAGGCGATCGCCGAATACTGGGCGGACGGCCCCCGCAGCGAGACTCCCCCGGGCCACTGGTGCCTGTTCGCCCAGTTCGTGTCCCACCGAGACGGCAACACCCTGGACGAGGACGTCAAGCTGTTCTTCACACTGACCAACGCGCTGCTGGACGCGAGCATCGGCGCCTGGGACAACAAACGCTTCTATGACTCGGTCCGGCCGATCACGGCCGTGCGGTTGCTGTTGCGTGGGCAGCAGGTGCGGGCCTGGGCGGGCCCCGGCCTCGGCACCCGGACGATCGACGGCGGCACCTGGAAGCCATACCAGCCAACGTTCTTCCCTACCCCGCCGTTCGCCGAGTTCACCTCCGGGCACTCCACCTTCAGCGCCGCCGCGGCGGAGGTGCTGAAGGCGTTCACCCGCAGCGACAGGTTCGGGCTCACCGCGACCGTCCGGGCCGGTTCCTCGAAAATCGAACCCGGCATCACACCGGCGACCGACATCACCCTGTCCTGGGCAACATTCAGCGCCGCCGCCGACGAAGCCGGCATCTCCCGCCGCTACGGCGGCATTCACCTGGAGGAAGGCGACGAGGAGGCCCGCAAACTCGGCCAGCGAACCGGCCGCCGCGCCTGGACCAAAGCCCATCAGCTCTTCCAGGGTCACGGCATTCCCTGACCCGCCACTTCCCAAAGCGGAGGCGAATGCCGAACTGTCATGTCAGCTGAGAGCTGTCCGTCTTCTCTGCGAGTGCGAAGGCGACGCCTTGCGCGAGGGTGAACCGGTTGCCCTGCCGGAAGGCCGCACTGAATCGCTCCTTCCCCAGGGCGCCAAGGGTTTGCGACTCGCAGGTCTTGTGGTGGGCTATGAAGTACTCGGACCCGAACAGAGGCAGGCCGAACGTCGGCCAGTACCGCTGGGCGACCCCCAGCAGGACGGCTGCCAGGTTGTGGTTACCGGCCCCCGCGGCGATCCACGCCTGCAGCTCGAGTGCCTGTGTGAGGCCGACGATGTCGCGGAAGGTTCGCTTGAGCCGCAGGCAGTCACACACACAAGCTGTGGCCTCCATCCACTTGCCTCTCCGCCACTCTACCAACGCAAGGACATACAGCGCGTAGGAGCGAGCCCAGGTCTCCCCGTGCGCATCGCTGACCGTGAGGCACTCCTCACAGAGGTCGACCGCTCCGTCAAGATCGCTTTGAAAGGCGCGTGTCAGGGCGAGCTGGAGACTGGCGAGCAACGCTGTGCTGGTCAGCTCACGATTGGCGTGATGGCGGGCCACCGCCTCCTCCAGCAGTGTCGCGGCTCGCGGTAGATCACCACCGAAAAGGCTGGCCACGCCCAGCATCTGGGTACCGTACGCCAGCGCCTGCAGGTCCCCCAACTGTTGAGCCAAGGTCCGGCATTCCTCCAATTTGGACACGGCTGCGGGTACGTCGCCCTGGAAGACGGTGATCCGGCCATCGCGCCAGAGCGCCCCGGCCCGCATCCTCGTCGGCTGCGGATTGAGCGAGAGAGCCCGGTCCAGCCAGCGCCGTCCCTCCTTCAGCAGGCCGCTGGCCGTCCAGTAGAACCACAGCGCGCTGGCCATGCGCAGACCGAGGAGTTCCTCGCCTGGTTCGCTGAGGCAGAAGTCCAGTGCCGTCCGCAGATTCGCGTGCTCGATTCGCAGCCGGTTCAACCATTCCGACTGGTGAGGACCGAACCAGTCGGGCACGCCCTGCTCGGCAAGACCGAGGTAATGGTCCCGGTGCCGCCGGCACATCGCCGCTTCCTCACCCGCCCGGCGCAGCTTGTCCATCCCGTACAGCCGGATGGGCTCCAGCATCCGGTACCGCATGACACCGACACCGTCGCTCCTGGTCAGGATCGACTTCTCCATCAATTCCGTCACCAGGTCCAGCACCTCGACGCGCGGCAGGCCCGCATCGGCGCAGACCTCCTCGACGGCCTCGATGTCGAAGTCGCAGGGAAACACCGACAAGCGGGCCCACAACGTCTTCTGGCCGAACGAGCACAGGTCGTAGCTCCAGTCGATAGCACGACCCAAGGGTTCCAGGCGGGGCATGGCGACCCGGCTTCCGCCGACGAGGAATTCGAAGTAGTCGCTCAGGCCGTTCAACATCTGCTCAGGTGACTGCGCGCGAACGCGGAGCGCCGCGAGTTCGATGGCCAGTGGTATTCCGCCCATCCGCTCGCAAATCCGGGCGACTGCCGTCCGATTGTCTTTGTTGACCGTGAAGCCCCGCCGGGCAAGCTTGGCACGATCAGCGAATAGTCGTACGGCCTCATATCGGGACGTTGCCCTCGCCGTCGTCGGCGAATCGGGATCCGGCGTCGACAGCGGCGGTACATCGAGGACACGCTCCCCTGTCACCCTGAGCACCTGCCTGCTGGTGGTCAGCACCCGCAGCCGTGGCGCTGTCGCCAGCAGCCTGCTCACCAGGCTCACGCAAGCGTCCAGCAGATGGTGACAGTTGTCGACGACCAGGAGCATTTCCTTGTCCGCCAGGTACTCCAGCAGCGTGTCCAGCACGGACTGTCCCGGTCGGCACTGAAGTCCCAGGACATCCAAGAACGACTGGTCCAGCAGCCCGACGTCGGACAAGGCGGCCAGCTCGACCAGCCACACACCGTCGGGAAACCTGGCGCGCATGTGCGCGGCGACCCGCAGGGCCAGCCGTGTCTTGCCGATGCCGGGGGCACCGGCCAAGGTCAGCAACCGTCCCTGGCGCAGTAACCGGACGGCGTCGGCAACCTGTCGGCGGCGACCAATGAAGCTGGTGGTTTCGGCTGGGATGTTACAGAATGTCCGGCTCGACCTGCGGGTTGTCACGTGCCCCGGGTTCCCCGCTGTTCAGTCATCCATGCGACGATCTGGACGCGATTGGTGAACCGAGCTTGGCCAGGACGCGTTCGACATGGCCCTCGGCGGTGCGCTGGGCAATCACCAGCCTGTCCGCGATCTGTTTGTTGGTCAGCCCTTCGGCGACCAGCTCGGCAACCTGGCGTTCCCGCCGGGTCAACGACCCCTCCGCGGTGCCCGTCGCGGCAGGTGCCTCGGTGGTGGGCTCCGGTTCCTCGCCGAGCGCGTAGCCGACCGCTTCCTCGAGGCCGAGTTCGGCACCGCGAGCGAAGGCGGCGTCGAAGGCACGATCACCGAGGACGTGGCGGGCCTGCCGCTCGCACACCTCGTGCGGGACGGCCCAGTTCGGGGAACCTAACTGGGCTTGGCCGCCGGTCGAGACCCAGAGCTGCTGGACGGCGCCGAGCAACACCGCCGCCCGCTCCCCATCTCCGGCCGCGGCCGGAGATCCAGGCCAACGCGTCAACGACCACCGCCATACCCACGAGGTCGTTGAAGGCCTGCTTGAGCCGCAACGATTCCCGCGCATGCGTAGTCGCCTGCTCGAACTCGCCCTGAGGAAACTCGGCCAGGACAAGCGCGTACAACGCATACCGGCGAACACCGACGCCCGCGCCCACAGGACCTGCTCCTCCGGCGTGCACAGATCGAAGCTCCAGTCGATCGTCGCCCGCAACGTCTGGTGGCGGGGCAGCGCGGCTACCCCCACCAGCAGCCGGAACCGGTCATCCAGCCGCCGCGGCAGCTGTTGCGGCGGCAGCACACGCAGCCAGGCCGCGGCCAGTTCGATCGCCAACGGCATCCCGTCCAGCCGATGGCAGATCCAAAACAAGCAGCACCTGCTTGTCCCGAAGGTAATCCGCCACCGCCTGCGTCTACAGTCCCGGATCCTGCAACGCCTCCAGCTCCCCTAGCCACACACCATCCGCGAACGCCCGCCGCACCTGCCCGGCCACCCGCAACGCCAGCTGGGTCTTGCCCACCCCACCCGGACCGGTCAACGTCAGCAACCGCGTCGACGACAACAGCTGTCTCGCGGCGGCCATCTCCTGACGACGCCCCACAAAGCTGCCCAGTTCCGCCGGAAGATTCCCCCTTCGCGACCACTGCGCCTCGCCGCCCACCAGCCCAGAATCAACAACGACACCCCGTCAACCCCGGCCGCTGACGCATACCGGCCAACGCCGACTTCACGCCACCCGCTAACCACGACGGCTGTTGAGCCACGCGGCGACTTGCGTCCGTTTGGTGAAACCGAGTTTCACCAGGACCCGTTGGATGTGCCCTTCGGCGGTGCGCCGACCCCTTCCTCGGTCACCTTCCACCCACCCCGCACTCGGAACCCGGTGAGGGCCTGTGGCTCGTCCGCCAGATCAGTGACCTTGTCGAGATCCGGTCTGGGGAGTCCGGCTGTACCGTGCGGCTGCACATTCCGCAGTCCACTCCGGCGCCCGATGGCCGGAAGTGACCTTTGTCCAGTAAGCGCCACCGCTCGATATTGCCGAACGCCGGCTGTCAGGCATAAGTATTAGACCCGCGAAAGTTAGTCGCGAGATGTCGGGAGATGGTGGCCGCCAAGTCGGCCGCCGCAGATTTTAGCTTATTCGTACGTCATTCCACGAACATTATTTATTCTCTCAAGAGAGAAGGTCATTCCCGTGGGGCACCTCATGAGTCGAAGCGTGGGCCGCGCATGGCGCGGCGCGATCATCACAGTCGCAACAGTCTTCGCGATGGGCGGCTTATCCAGCCCGGCAGGCGCGACCCAGAGCGGAACCTTCAACGACGTGAAAATCGACATTCACGGAGGCAACGCCGCCGCTTTCAGCGGCTGCGTCACGTACGCGAAGGTGAGCGCGAAAAGGAACAAGATACCTCAGTCCAACGCATGCAAGAACTTCGCGCGTGCCACCGCAGGCTCGGTCGAGCTGATGAATGTCTCATTGTTCGTCGACCAGGAGGGCCATGGACGCAGAACGCACAACAATGTCAAGATCACGATTTCCGGCGGTGACGCCACCGCTGTCGCCGGCTGTGTGAACTACCTGCAGGGCACCGCCTCGCCCGGACAAGTCAACGCCTGCAAGAACGCCGCGGACGCGCAAGGGGGAAGCGTCAAGCTGGATCACGTCGACATCGTCATCATCCAGCTTGGCGGCTAGGACAGGAGGCAGGGCCAGGCGGGGCGCATTGACTGTCTGTCCAGCCCTTGATCCGCTCTGCTCTTGTCCACTGTGGCCTGCGAGCATGCGTGGCGGGCTCGCAGGCCACACCGAACGAAAGGTGAGGCATGCCAGCACCATTGACACAACTCTTGGCCGTCGTTGTCGCCTCATCGGGCTTGTTCCCGGTGACCGCCGAGCCGTCGAACCCGCTGGAGTGCACGATTCTGGGCACACCAGGCGCCGACTACTTGCGCGGAACACCAGGCGACGACGTCATATGTGGTCTCGAGGGCAACGACGTGCAGCTCGGCCGCGACGGAAACGACGTTCTCATCGGCGGACCTGGCCGGGACATCCTGGTGGGCGGGCCGGGCAACGACGAACTTTTCGGCGACGACGGCAACGACGTGCTCCTGGACACCGAAGGCATCGGGTTCGAAAACGGAGGCGACGGAACCGACCACTGCATCGGAATAGGCGGGACAGCGTTCGTCCGTTGCGAACGCGTGATCACGCTCCCATACCAGGAGTGGGAACGAGCGGCCGGATGAATCCGCAAGCCATCTGGAACGAAGAAGGGAGGGAAAGACAGTGCCCATGACGCGGACCATGACACGGTTGCGGCGGCTGGCCGCGGTTCCGGTTGTGTTCGCCGTGGCCGTGACGACCGGCGGCCGGGCCGATGCTTCGGCAGGCTTTGTCGAAGCCGAAGCCAGCTGGCGAGACGATGTCCTCACCGTGAGCTTCCGGGAGGCTGGACTTGAGCCTGGTGCGACAACGACGATCTCGGTGATGGCGAGGGGCACGGTCAACGCGGTGTGCAAACGGGCCGGCAACGTCGTGATGTCTGTCCACGCCACTGGGACGGTGAAAGACGTTTCCGATTACACAGCGGCGGACAACGGATCGGTGGACGGTGTCCGTGCCGTCAACCTGACGGTGGATCTCCCAGCAGCACAAGGCTTGGACTGCACCCTGGCGGCCGTCCGGTCGTTCTCGGTCGCCCTGCGGGACCTCACTACCGGCGCCGCGACAGACATCCACGGCCAAGACCCGCCCGGCCGGACACCCAGCCAAGGAGCCGAACAGCCGTGAGCAATCACAGATCTCGTCCCACCCGCATGGTGCTCGTCGTGTTCGCGGTTTCCGCCATGCTCGGCGCCGGGTTATCCACGGCCGCACCCGCTGCGGCCGGCGACGCGGATATCCGGATCGTCGGCGGCACCGCCTCGAGCGCCGTGGTCTGCGGCAACGTTGCCGCGGCACAGGACCTGGCGCGTCAACGCGGCATCGCGATACAGCGCACCAGATGCACCGCCAGAGCCATCGGTGGGAACGTGGCCCTGGAGAACGTTGACATCTATGTCCGCAGGACCGCTCCGGTGAGCGGCGACGCGGTGCTCGCCGCGGTCACTACGAACCAAACTCCTGGTGTCGCACAGGCGAATTGCAACAATCATCGACCTGGTGCACCTGTCGGGGAACAACAGCTCAACAAATGCTGGGCGATCGCTCACGGTGGACGGCTGTTCCTCCAGAACGTCAAGCTTGTCAACCACCACAGCGACGGCAGCATCAGCTCGCGATCGGTGACCGGCGTGGCGGCCTTGCCTGCTGGTGACGGGAGCGCGGATGCGTTCTGTGCCAACATCGTCTCGGATCCGCTGAACCAACGGGACGACTGCGGCGGCGTAGGAGCGGGTGCGACCTGGAGCATGCGCGGCGTGGATGTCGTCATACACAACCCGGACGGCACTTCTTCGACCCGGCGCGGCATCACGGTCGAAGTCCGGGGTGGCAACGCGAACGCGACCATCCACTGTTTCAACGTCACGGATGGCAAGGGCCGGGTCATCCAAATCAACATCTGTAATGCCGACGTGCAGGGCGGCGGGGCGACACTCCGCAATGTCACGATCCACAGCACCGCCTGACCCGGGAAGCCGGGGGAGGACCCGGGCAGCTCTCGCGGGCGGTGTTCGTGGCGGCTGCCGGAGGTGGCGTTGTCCCAAGAGCACCGCCCCCTTCACGTCACCTTCGGCAGTTCGTCAGTCTCGTTTGTCCGATGACCCAGGACGCGAGTTGGGTACGGTTGGTGAAGCCGAGTTTGGCGAGGATGCGTCCGACGTGGCCTTCGGCGGTGCGCTTGGCGATGACGAGTGAGGTGGCGATCTCCTTGTCGGACAGGCCTTCGGCGACCAAATCGGCGACCTGTCGTTCCCGGCGAGTGAGCGGTGCGGGCGACGGCATGGGTGCGGGCGCGGAGGCTGAGATGCGCTCGTCGAGGGCGTAGGCGATGGCTTCGTCGAAGGTGAACGCCATGCCACGGCCGAAAGCGACATCGAACTCGACGTCACCGAGCGCTCGGCGGGTGACAGCCTCACAGTGCTGGTGTGGGGCGCCGAAGTACTTGGAACCGAACAAAGGGTAGCCGACTGATGGCCAGATCCTGGCGGCGGCGCCGAGCAGGACACCAGCGCGGTCCGGCATGCCCTGTGCGGCGGCGTTCCACGCGAGGACCTCGATGGCCAGGGTGACGCCCAGCAGATCGTTGAAGGTCCGCAAGGTTCGCAGGCAGTGGCGTCCGTGGGCCGTTGCCTGAGCGTGCTCCCCGCGGCTCAACGCGATCACGGCCTGTGTGTAGATCACGTAGGCGTGGGCCCACTGCTCACCATGTTCCTCCACGATCGCACGGGCCTCCTGGCAAATGGCGGCGGCCCGGTCGAGGTCTTCGCGGAAAACGGCGGTGACTGCCAGTTCGGCCCACGCCATCATCACGTTGCTGTTCATCTCGCCGAGACGCAGATACCGCTGCTGTGCTTCCTCGAACAGTTCCTGCGCCACGGGCAGGTCATCGCCGACCAGTGCGTTGCAGCCCAGCCGATGGGTGGCATAGGCCAACGCGACTTCATCACCCACCTGCAGTGCGTAATCGCGGCACTCCTCCAACGTTTTCACGGCGGACGTGACATCACCCTGCAATGTGGAAACGTGTCCGTTGACCCACAACGCCTTGGCCCGTTCCCGGCTCGGGCTTGTGTCCGCGCCCAGTGCCCGGTCGAGCCAATGCCGCCCCTCACCCAGCACTCCACATCCGGCCCAGTAGAACCACAACGTCCCCGCCAGGCGCAAACCGACCCGCGTCTGGCCCGGACAACTCAGACAGAACTCCAACGCGGCCCGAAGATTCGCATGCTCGATCCGAGTCCGCTCGAAAATGTCCGCCTGTCCAGGACCGAACCACTCCTGCTCGTTCCGCTCGGCCAGCCTCAAGTAATAGTCCCGATGCCGCCGGCACACCTCCGCCTCCCCCAGTTCATGTAGCTTGTGCCTGCCGTACTCGCGGAGCGTGTCCAGCATCCGGAATCGCGGTCTGGTGCCGTGCGGCTCCTGGGTCAGCACCGACTTGTCCACCAACCCGTCGACCAGGTCGATCACCTGATCCGGCCCGATACCGTCACCAGCACACACCGTGTGCGCCGCCTCGAGATCAAATCCACCTGCGAACACCGACACCCGCGCCCATAAAACCTGCTCATCCGGACTGCACAACGCGTAACTCCACTCGATCACAGCCCGCAAGGTCTGATGGCGCGGCAACACCGAACGACTACCCACCACCAAAAGCTGAAAACGATCGTCCAACCGCCGCAAGATCTGCTCCGGCGTCAACACCCGGACCCGAACCGCCGCCATCTCGATCGCCAGTGGAAGACCGTCCAGCCGATGACAAATCCGCGCGATGGCCGCACGACTGCCGGCATCGACTCGCAACGTCGGCGCCACGGCCCGCGCCCGCTGCACAAACAAACTCATCGCCTCATTGCGCTCCAACTCGCCGTCAACGAGCCCATAACGCAAATCCGGCAAAGGCAACGGAGACACCGGAAAAATATGTTCACCCTCACAACGCAACGCATGACGACTGGTGGCCAGAACCCGCACCCCAGGGGCCGCGGCCAACGACGCCGCCACCAACTCAGCACACCCTTCAAGCACATGCTCGCAGTTGTCCAGCACCAACAACAACTGCTTGCCCGACAAACTCTCTGCCAGCGCCGCCAGCGGTAACCGGGCAGAGTGATCACATATCCCCAACGCGTCGGCCACCGTGCGCGCCAGCAAGGCCGAGTCCTGCAGCGCCGCCAACTCGACAAACCACACCCCATCCACGAACGCCCGCCGGACCTGCTCAGCCACCCGTACCGCCAAGCGCGTCTTGCCGACCCCGCCCACACCCGTCAACGTGACCAATCGAGCAGCGGATAGCAGCCGTCTGACCTCGACCACCTCACGATGGCGCCCGACAAGGCTGCTCACTTCAGCTGGCAGGTTGCCCTGACGCCCCTTTGCCACCACTGCCTCCTGTCACCCCGAGCCGACTGACGATCGAGTTCCCCTCACTGCAACTGTCGGCGTCTCCGTTCGCCGTACTTGCACAGCAGCGGTACAGCCCGTTCGGCCAGACGTGGGACCAGGGCGCTGGTTCGCAGCAGCACACCCCGCCACGCGGGCAACGTGCGCACGGCACGGGGAGAATCGAGCATTCCCACAGCGGCGTCAGCCACATCCCCGGCGCGTAGCAAACGCGTACCGGTGAACAACATCGCCGACGAAGGGCTTCCGGCCACCTGCCGCACCATGGCGGTGTCAGTTGCGTCCGGACATAGTGCCCGCACCCGAACGCCCCTGCCGGCGGCCCGCATCTCTACGTTGACACTGTGGCAGAAGCTCAGCACGGCCGCCTTGGTCGCCGCGTAGACCGCGAGGCCAGGCACCGGGCCATGCGCGGCCAACGATGCCAGGCACAACAACTCTCCGTCCCGCATGACCTCCAAGGCCGTGCGGCAGCCGTAGATCACGCCGAGCAGGTTCACCTCGACCTGGCGTCGCACCTCCTCGTCGGTGATCTCGTCGACGCCGCCAGTGAACAGCACGCCGGCGTTGCAGACCCACACCCGCAAGGAGCCAATCCCCACCGCATGCCGCGCGACCACCCGATTCGCTTCAGGGTCGGTGACCTCCAGCCGGAACGCCGTGCCCTGTCCGGGCAGATTGTCCACAGTAGACCGAGCGGCCACCTCGTCCTTGTCGGTGACCACGACGTGCATTCCCCGCCGCGCCAGCCGATCGGCGATCGCGGCGCCCAAGCCCCGGCCCGCGCCGGTGACGACCGCGACATCCACCATGCCGTGTTCACCGATCCCGGTCGCGGGTGTGATCAGTCATCCGCATTGCACAAGAATGCCGCCTCATCGGCCACCCGGACCAACGCATACCCGCCAATGACCACTCTTGGCCACATGACGTTCGTCATGTCACCAGCCCGGCTTCGCGAAGCCTGGCAAGCAAGTTGTGCACGTCCCTGGTCACCGTGTCCCGATCCACCAAGTAGCGATCGAGCACCGCGGTGATCGCCTCGTCGATGTCGCCACCGTCGAACAACACACGCAATGCCAGCGCACCCGTCGAGTTGACAAGCCAGTACAGCCCACTCAGCTCATCGAACAGGGCCGTCCCGTAGTCCGTCTCGGCGAAGTCGACACGCTCGCGCAGCCTGATCATCGTGACTCCAAGTCAGGCGCGTGGCGGTGATCGGGCCGCACACCGTCACCGCCACGCGCGATTTCCCCGCCTCGGTCACGCGAATTCCGCCACCGACCTACGGGAAGCCGAACAGTTTTGCCGACCATTTCCAGTCTGCCCGATTACGGTTCATTGCCGGTGCATGGAAGGTATAGGCCTGCTCCGATGTCCTCAGCGGATCTGACGCAGGTCTCGACGGAACGGCTCGGTCACCTCATCACCGGCCAACATCTGCTGGTGCAGTTGCCGCAGTTCGGCACCCGGCTCGATGCCGAGCTCGTTGACAAGGAAGCGATATGCAGTTTGGTAGGCGGCCAGCGCCTCGGCCCGCCGCCCGGAATGACACAGGGCGACCAGCAATCTGCACCACAGGTGTTCTCGCGTGGGATACTCTATCGTCAACGCGCGGAGCGTCGGAATGACGACGTGATGCTGGCCGAGCGCGACGTGGGCGTCCAGCAGGTCCTCACGCACGGCCCAGCGCTGTTCCTCCAACTTGGAGGTCTCGGCCTGTCTGACGTCCACGGGCAGTTCCTCGAAGGGGTCGCCGCGCCACAGTTCGAGCGCCGCGTTGAGGTGTTCGACGGCCCTGCCAGGATCGCCGTCGTGCAGCGCGTCCCGCCCGCGCCGCGCCGCCTCCTCGAACAGGCACACGTCGAGTTCCCGCCGATCGGCGAACACCCGGTATCCACCGGCACGACTTTCGATCCGATTTTCCGGATCATTGGCGTCAGCCAGTTTTCGGCGGAGTTGCGACACATATGTCTTCATACTCCCGAACGCGTTCCGTGGCGAGTTACCCACCCATAGCGTCGAATGGATGAGATCAGTGCTCACCCAGTTCCCCGGGGTGAGCAGCAACAGCGAGAGCAACGCCCGTTGCTTGTGTTGAGTTATCCGCAACGGCGCGCCGTCCGGACCGTAAACCTCCAATGACCCAAGAAGGCGGAACATCATAATTTACCCCTTTAGTTCCGCGTACGCCTGCGACGACAAGCGCTGCGGCTTTCGCATATTCTCCGACGCCCAACTCCGCAGCCACAAGGCACACGACCAAGATAAGGCGTACATACTTACCGTATCAGGAGATCACAGCGAAGGCAGTGGCCATAGAAAAGGCCCACGGAGCAGGTCAGATCCGCTTCGCAGCACGAAATCCTTTGGAGAAACGGCCGCCTCCATCAAGAAGTGAGGCGCCACCGAAATCGCCGAACGTAGGACCGTCTGCCGCCGACCGGCTCGAAATGAACCGATGATGATGGCCACTGTCCATCCCGAGATAAATACCAGCGAAGTCGATCTGGCGACCTCCCTCCTGGTCGAGATCGAAGAATACGAGGTCACCAGGCTGCAGCAGGTTGTACGCTTGCGCGCGTCCGCCGCCGTCGGGGATGATCGGCACACCGGAGCCGAGTTCGTACATCGCATGGGCACTGCGTGGCAATCCCGTGCCGCGCGTGTTCGAGCCGAGCAGCGGATAGCCGAGCCGGTAGCCATACACCAGCCGCAGGAAGCCCGAGCAGTCGACCGCGCCGTAGGTTCCCTCGGCGGGTTTTCTGTGCACCCCGTCCGGAAACGTCCACCGCAGGCCGAGGTACTCGTAGAAGTCGGCGGCCGCCGACGCCGTCCGGTCGTCCGCTTCGGACGGACCGGAGGACGCGTCGCCACGGAAGCGCACGTTCTTCTCGTTCGTCCCGCTCGGCGCGCCATCGAGGTATTCCATGGTGACACCGAGAACGTCTGGGCTTCGGTCGCTCAGAGCCGAATCCAGCCACGGCCGGAACCATGCTGTGGCCTCCTCGCCCTCCCGCCACTCGTGCGGGATGAGCCGCACCCAGGCATTGGAGGTGACGGTGGCCCGAGTCGTCCGCGGCTCTTGAAATGTCCGGCTGTGCCCAGTGAGGACGACCGTGCGAGCTCCATCGGTGAAGGTGGCCACCACCGCGCCCGCCTCGTCTCGCACCACCGTCCGGGCGGGACGAGCCAGCCGCTCGTAACGGTACTCCGACGCGACCGGAACAGCGGCGTCGTGAATCTCGAAGGCATTGATCGACGCCGAGGTTCCCGCACCGGACGGATTGTGTCCGAAGTGGAGCGTCGCGGTCACGGACAAGCCGACCACGACCAGCAGCGCGGTGACGCGAGTCGCCCGGCTCCACTGTTTCCGGAGTTCAATCCTGGCCAATGACATCAGCGAATCCACCTGTTTCTTCTCTAGATCGTTGGCACGAGTCCGACCAGCACACCGCTGACGAGCACGCCACAGGTGGTCAGGCTGACCGCCGACGTCACCAGCAGCGTCGCGACAGGGGGCTGCCGCACAAGTTGATAGGCGATCAATCCCGGTACGACGAAACCCAATGTCTGATGGGCGAACAGGAGCGGATAGTCGTGCTGGATCACCAAGAACAGCGAACTTTGAAGCAACACGGCCAGCAGGACGATCGCCGCGAACAAGCGCTTGCCGTACAGGATGGCGAAGCGTCGCATCACCTTGGTGCCCCCATACGTGAGTGCGGTCATCAGCGCGATGATCGCGGCGCGGCGGTAGTCCTCGACCAAGGTCAGCGCGAGCCAGCCGGGACTGATCATCCCGCCTGGAGACAGATTCGTGATCAGTACACAGATCAGGGCCATCAACAGGCCGATGGCGAGCCCGATCGTCGCGACCTCCGCCGCGAGAAAGCGTGCGGTCACCGGCTGCTCCCGACACGTTGCAAGGTCTCGAGTTGCTCCAGCAACCGCTCACCTTGGCCGTGGATGCTGCCGACTGCGACGATAGAGCCGTAGTGATCGATACCCGCCAGGATCCCGTCGAGCAGTTCGGCCGGGTGGCGGTCGCCACCGAGGTCGACTGTCCGGTCCTGCCATCCAGCCGGGATGGCCACCCTGGCACTGCGGGTCGGCTCACCGATCAGCACCACTCGCTCGGGGTCGATCTCGCCGACCAGGGAGCCGATCTGGCCGTTGCGTTCGATTCGGTCGGGACGGCATCCGATGACCATGTGCAGCGGCCGGCAGATCAGCTGTGCGGCCAGTAGTCCTTCGATGTTCATGAGGGTCGATTCCGGGTCGTTGGCGGCGAACAAGTTGGCGAACCACAGGTGCTTTCCGGCCATCCGGTATTTCTCGACGCGAAGCGCGCCCGGATCCGGTGCGGCCGACCACATGCCGAGCAAGGCTGATCTTCGATCCACGCCGAGCTGTTCGGCGACGGTGAGCGCAATCGCCACGTTCTCCTTGAAGGTGACGCAGCGGAAGCCACTCATCTCCTCGTCCGTGATGGACATCGGATCGACGACGATGAGCTCACAGTTTCTCCGCTCGGCCTCCTTGGCGAGCACAGCGAGGCGTTCCCGCTCGGCGGTGACACAGACACCGCCCACCGGCATGGAGCGACTCAGTGAGCGGGCGATGTCGTCCGCGGTCGGCCCCATCTCGGTGATGTGGTCCATCCGGACGTTGGAGATAACGCCGATCTTGGACTGGATGAGTTTGGTCTGGCTGATCTCCTGCAAGTCGGGCATCACAGCCATGCACTCGACGACCAACGCCTCAGGCCGGTAAGCCGCGGCCCGGCGTACAACGCCCACCTGCTCGATGACGTTCGCGATGTCGAACTTCCGGTAGACCGGTTCTTCGCTGCCGTCCGGATGAATGAACCGCGCGGCGGTCCCGGTCGTCTTGGCGACGGTGACCACGCCACCGCCGCGTAGCGCCCCAGCACACAACCTGGTGATCGTGCTCTTTCCCCGCGTGCCGTTGACGAGAATCCGGACGGGGATGTCGTGCAGATTGGCGTAGTGGCGGCGTTGCTCGACCACGCCGGCTGCCATGGTCAGCAAGCAACCGATGAGGTACACGACGTAACAGAAAAACATTTCAGCTCTCTCGTCGGATGAGGGCGTGTTTCGGGGAGCCGGCCGCGGATCGCCGGGGCCGGATCTCGGCCGGCTTGCCCCGCGGGCGGCGGACATCACCCAGACGGTGCGTGCCATCGGCGAGTGCCTGCCGGCAGATCTCCAGACAGGACGTGATCGTTCCGACATGGTCCTGGCGGACCGGGTAGATCACGGACTTGATGTCTCCGTCCACCAGCCGCTCGCCAGCGGCGGCGGTCCGTCGTAGCGGCCGGACGAACATGAGCTCTTGCCATACACAGTGGAGCAACGCGATGACCGCGCCGAGCAGCGCCACCACAAGGGCTCGCCGCCGCAGTTCGTTCTCGGGCAGGTTTAGCTCAGCGACGGGCTGCTCCGCGACCACGACCCAGCCGAGCGCCGTCGCCGCGCTGGAACCGCCGATCGCCACCGAGGCGACAACGGAAGGACCCGCGGAACTGTCCATGACACTCGCGCCGGAAATTCTTGTGCGTGCCTCACCCACACTCCGTCGCAAGGAGTCATCGGACAATTCCTGGAAGGCCAGGTATCCCTGCGTGTCGGCGATCGTGCGCAGTCCTGAGTCGACGATCCGGGTCCGGCCCGCGGACTGTCTGAGCAGCCCGGAAATGTGCTCAACGTCGAACTCGGCCACGACGGCACGCTGGCCGTCCGCCAGCGAGCGGTACGCGAAGATCACGGGCAGCCGGCCACTGGTGTTGGCCTGGCGCAGGCCTTCCTCGTCAACGGGCAGCCGCTCTTCGGCACGCAATGGCTGACGTCCAAAATGGACGATAAACCGTCCCTCCTGGTCGACGAGGTAGACACTGCGGTACCTGATCTCCCGCCCGGCCAGTCGCTCCATCGATGTTCGCAACTCCGGTTCCTGGTTGCGCGCACTGAACCGGCCGAGCACCTTCAGGTCGGACATGCCCTCGTCGAGGCTGCGGCGCACCGAGTCGGCGATCCACGAGACCTCCACAGCTCGTTGCCGAACGGCCGCTTCGGGTACCGCGGGCAAGGAAAGACCCACGGTCGTGGCGAGGAGTGCCGACCACGCGAACAGCGCAACTGTGCTGAGGATGACGGCATGCCGGATGGACAATCCCAGTGCTGAGCGCCTATTCGGTCGGGCTGCCTCGCCCCGCAACCGGGCTCGGCAGTGCTCGATCGCCGCTGCGATCCGCCGGACCTCGACGACCCTCGAGGTCCGGATGGTCCGGTCGAGAACCCCGGACGCGACCGCGATGGTGTCGGCTCGTAGCCGGCGGACCGGCTTGACCAGTGCCGCTCGGACCAGGACGAATCCGAGAACGGCCACAACGATCAGCGCCCCGGACGGCACAAGCGGATACCACTGCGACTCTTCGCGATCGATCGACGCACGGCTCACCGAAACCACACTGAGCCCGAGGGTCC
This sequence comes from Kibdelosporangium aridum, assembly GCF_900176515.1. Lineage (GTDB taxonomy): Bacteria > Actinomycetota > Actinomycetes > Mycobacteriales > Pseudonocardiaceae > Kibdelosporangium > Kibdelosporangium aridum. The sequence continues at coordinate 331,927 of NZ_FWXV01000006.1, read as the reverse complement.
CGGACATCTCGGTAACCGCCAGTGGCGCATAGGCAACCACGGGCACCACAGTGGCGCCATGTGCCGCGCCGTCCGCGTACGGCGAACCCACTTCGCTGCCAGTCCTGCCCGCCGCCGCCTCAGCGGCTGCCGCACGGATGAGCGGGGAAAGCGCTTGGTCGCCGGTTTCGGGAGCAGGGCCGTAGGTGTCGACGGCCGCGCCGGTCGCCGTCACCAGCAGCACGCTCTGGCCCAGCCGTTCATCGAGGGGAATCTCCGAACTGGACAGGTCGATGCAGGCCACCAGGTGCCGTCCTTCGTGGTCAGCGCCCAGCGGGATGGTCGCCACCAGCAGCACTCCGTGTCCGGCAAGCGAAAGCGGCCGGACGGTCGCCGTGTGCGACGATGTGCGATCCAGTTCGTCCAGTGGTACAGGTTCGCCCCGTGCGGCGATTATCCGTTCGCCCGCCCCTTCGACCAGCGCCATCCCCCGCCACCGCGGGTAGATCGCGCCGAGCTCACCGAGCAGATCATCGGGGTTCTGTGCGAGACCCGCGGCGGGCGGCGTCACCGCCGCGCGCAGGTTCGTCACCTCTTTGGCCACCGACGCGGCGAGGGTGCGCGCCATCGACGCGGTGAATCGTTCCTGTGGCTCGACAACGGCTTCAGCAACAGCGGGCGTGGCCGGTTGCTGGAGGTAGAACGCACAGAAGACGGCCAGTAACAACGACAGTGCCAACCCGACACTGGAAGGCACCCCTACACCTCCGGGAAATCGTGTCTCGACAAGTTGTTTCTCCAGCCGCGTCTGGCGTCGGCCGATCCACATCGTCGTCATCGCCTGCCCACCACGAGCCTGATGTGCGTCCGCGTGGGACTCAACCACCGCAATGAATTTCGAGCCTTCGTTCGTTCGAACTGGACAAGGGCGTGCCCCGGTGGGATCTCGTACGCGATGGCCGGGTCACGCCCCAGAGCCGGATAACGGCTTGCGGGACGTGGACATCTTGGCTTCGCGTGATCTTGGCGGACCAGAGGCCACTCAACTGGCCCCTAGCCAAACCGGGCAACGCCAGGCTGATCCCACTAGAGTTGGCCGAAGTGGACGACAGATCGGCAATCCGCAGGCTCCGCGCTCTCGTGGCCGCCACCGCGCTGGCAGCCATTGTGATCATCGCGATCGGTGAGGGGCCTGAACAGAATGGCGAGCCCCCCGTTGCCGGGACGGCCGAGCGCCTTGCGGAATTCGTCGGCGGGCTTCGACCGGATGGGCCCTACCGGACTCCGACAAGCGAAGAACGTGACACGGCTGCGCGCGGCTTCGAGGCGCTGCTGACAGGTCTGCGGGTCTGGGTTGCCACCAGTCATCTGAGCCCGCTCGGATTCTCGGTCGATCAACAGGTCGACGACGCCACCGAACGCCCGTACCTGTTGATCTTGAACCAACGTGATTCGGAACGCGCATGGGGGATGTACATGATGGACCTGTCAGCCCCCGTGCGGCTGGCGATCGAGGTGCCGCACCCGAACTCGGACCTCAAGACCGAACAGATGGGACTAGACCTGTTCCGGCGTGTCCCCGGCTCGATACTGATGGTCGCCGGAGCGCACCGCGACGCCGCCGACAAGGCCGCGGATGTCGCCCATCGCAAGGATTCCATCTTCCACGTCATGGCGGCCCACTTCGCCGACCGTGGCCTGCCGCAGGTACAGCTGCACGGCTTCAGCGACGCGACCCTGCCGGCACGGGATCTGGTGCTCTCCACCGGCATCGGCCAGCCCGGTGAAGTCGCCGAACACACCGCTCTGCGACTCGAGCGAGCAGGACTCGCCATCTGCCTCGCATGGCGGGAGAAATGCGGACGGCTGGGCGCAACCCGGAACGCTCAGGGCCGGGCGGCCGCAGCATTCGACAGCCCGTACCTCCATGTCGAGGCCAGCCGATCCGTCCGCGAGGACACCGAACGACGAAGGGCCGTGATCGATGCGATCACCGCTGCGCTTTCACGTCGATAGCTCGTCATGTACCCGTCCCTGACGGAACGGGCTTGTTGCCCGAGCCTCCGGTTGCGGGGTGCCGATAGGCTTGCTGCTGCCGCCTGTGCGGGCGTCGGCAGCAACCGCACCTGTACCACCTGCTTCACGATGATCACCATGGCGGTGGTTTGTGCCACCCCGGTGACACCCCGTCGTTAGGTCTCCGGCCAGCATTGCTGACACCGTCGGAGCTCGCCGGATCGTGCGGCGGCGTACCCCTGTTGGTCATCACGGACTACGTCGAGCAGCAGACGCGCCTCACCTACCAGCCCGCATGTGGGCCGGACCTGACGGATCGGCTCTTCCTGGCCGTGAACGACCAGGCCTCCACCGATCAGAATCCCGGTGACCCACGGCCATCGAGCATGCGAACGCGCACGCTCGATGGCCGTCGAACACGCGATAGTGTCTACTTTGGACAAGCCGTGGTCACTGGCGCGTCAGGCGACCCGGCCAGCAGCGGCGCTTGGCCTCGTTGAGCAGTTTCAGGTGGCGCATGACGACCGGAACGGCCGCGGTCGCCAGCGCCTTTACCTCCGGCGAGCGACCGTGCCGCAGTTGCTGCTTGCCCAGTTTGATCGCTTCGCGAAGTCCGGCAGCCCGCATTCGCAGCCAGACGATATCGAACTCGCGTCCGGACAGTGCCGCCAGTTCGGCAAGTAGCTTTTGCGCTTCGGCATCTGGGGCATTCGGCAGTCCTACATCGAACTTGTCCGCCAGCGACTGGACATCGTTGTCTATCCGGGAGTGGTCGTTGATGAACACCCGGGCGATCCGCTTTACCGCCTCGCAGCGGCCATTCTGCACTGCCAGCCGTCCCGCCTCGATCTCTGCGAGGTTGTCCTGATGCACCGTGATGAGGAACATCCGATCCTGTTTCGATATGGCAGCCACCGCGTCGGTGTCGGAGCCTGCGTATGACAGTGCGAACGACGAATGGGCTGGTATCGCCCGCGTCGGAGAGGCTGCGTGGGCGGTGGCGGATGTCGGCACCATGATCGCACCGACCAAGCCGACGATAGCCAGACGAGGCGTAAGTTTCATCGTCCTGCTTCCTACTTGTTGATCAGTGTTGATCGTTCGGATGTTTCGCTCTCCGCCCACAAGGTGGGCTGGAGTCCGGGATCGGCAGTCTGATCCGGTTGGCGATCGGCCCGTTCCCGCACGATGCGTTTCACCCGCTGGTAGGGGGTATGCGGGGTGATGTCGGGGTCACCCACTCGGTGCAGGGCGTTGATCGCTGCCGCGTGGTCTGCCTGCCACACCACCCTGCACCGTGTGCGGTGAAGCCGGTCCCCGCTGCGTTGCCCGAGGGCTTGGCAGCATGGAAAGACTTGTGAGGTGTAGGCCGCGTTGACCAGCGTGAGCACAGAACCTCTGCGCTCCGACACGCTCGCGAGCGCCTCGGCGGTGATTCCTTTGGTCCACGCTGCGAGACGCCGGTTGACGTTGCGGCCACGCCGAGCAAGGCCGGTGAACGTCTTGGTGAGATCTTCGGCCGCGATCAGCGCGGCTTTGTCGACGACAGCGTGGACCGCACGGAACGTGGTCGTCCGCACTGTCTGCTGCCAGCGGGATGAACGCCGGTCCCGTTTCCTGGTGCCGAGGTTGTTGCGGGTGATCCGGTCGGCTTTGGCGTGCTGGCCCGCATCACGGGCTTTCTCCGCAACCGAGCGGATCTTCACCCGGCGGGCGTTCTTGATCTTGCGGTGGTCCGACTCCGAGGTGAGCAGCTCGCTCAGCTCGGTACCGTGACGCTGCCCGTCGGAGTCGGTGAGGACTTCGGTGTATCCCTTGTCGACCCCGATCTCGCGGTCACCAGCGGGGCGCGCGGAAGAGGTCATGGAGCGCGCGTCGATCTGGTAGTGCACCTCAACCCGCTGGTCACGCAGGACGAGCCGCAGCGTCCCCGAAGGAGCCACGGTCGTGTTCAGAGGAATCCGCATCAACTGGCGCCGTTCCAGGCCGGGAACGGCGAGCCAGATGTTTTGCCACCGTCGGTGAGAGTGAACGTGCGGTACTGGTCCGAGCGGACCACGATCTGGTTGTGGGTCCGGTTCCGGCCGCGTTTCCAGTGCTTGCGCATCCGCCGGGACAGCAACGGGTCCTCGGCCCAGGTGTCGGTCTTCAGCGCGGCGAACAGGCGCTTGCGCTCGGCCGTGTCCGCGACGCGCCGGTTCACCGCTTTGCGGGCCTGTGTCTTGGCCGCGGCGCGGTTCGCGGTGATGTCCGCGACCGCGTCCCGCACCGTCTCCTTCCACGCGTTGGCCAATACCCCGAACTGGGTGGCAATGCCCACGGCCATCCACCGGTCGCGAATCTGCCGGTCCGAGAGCCGGGCACCGGACACAGACCCGTATCGCTGCCACACCTCGCTGCGAACACGACCAAGCCTGCGAGCCTGCTCGAGGAGCCGCGCGTACTTTCCCGTGTTGAGGTTCCTGCTGTAGGCGACCCTGGTGACCTTCACTCGGTCGCCTCGCCGGACAGCTCTTCCTTCAACGTCTTCTCGTAGCGCCGCAACCCATCCAGCCGGCACGAGAAGGTATGGACGATCGCCAGTAGGTCCTCGACCATCTCCTGCTGCGGAGACAGGGACTCCTGGTTGACGACGAGGATTTCGCAGCCGTTCTTGGTCGCGACGTGGTTGAGGTAGTCGAACCCGAACCGGGCAAGCCGGTCTTTGTGCGCGATCACCAGGATGGCGACGTCGCCGCGTTCGACCGCGTCCATCAGGTTCAGGAACTTGCCTCGGACGAGGTTCATGCCGCCACCGACCTCGGTGACCCACTCGTCCACGGCGAGTCCACGAGCAAGACAGAACTGCTCCATCGCCGCGACTTGCGAAGCAAGGTCGTCCCTCTGGCCAGGGGATGACACCCGGCAGTAGACGACGGTCTTGCGTTTCGCCTCGTCGAAGCCTGGTTGCAGAACTTTCCGCACGTCCACAAACGCGCACTAGATCACATCTCCTTGTTCGTAACGCCGGGTGCCCAGACTGGCGAGCGGCCGCCCAGCGGCAAAAGGGGCCGTTTACCTGGCCTTCGAAAGGTGGGACGAGACCTTGAAATCAGATGGTTTCTTGGTGCCTCACCTGACGGACGGCCAGAGCGAGGTCGACGGCCTGCCGAGGGCTACTGGCGACCGTCACGGATTCCGGCAGCGGGTTGCCGTCGCGGTCGAGAATGATCCAGCTGCCAAGGGTGATGACTGGGACGTCGCCGCGTCGTTTCGCCAAGGCGATCTCCGACAGGGTGCCCCAGGAACCACCGATCGCGATCACGGCGTCGGCGGACCACACGATGATGGCGTTGCGAGCCTCGCCGAGGTTGGTGACGATCACCGCCGAGAGATCGGGACTGGCATCCGCGGCGGTGTTGCCAGGGCGGACACCGATGACGAGGCCATTGCCCGCACGCACTCCAGCGGCGACAGCGGCCATGACGCCGGTGCCGCCACCGCAGATCACGATCGCTCCCGCCTGCGCGAGCAGAATGCCGACCTCGTAGGCATGGCTCTTGTCGTCCTCGGTGCAGTGGCGGGGCCCGCAGACAGCAACCTGTAAAGGCACTCCAGGTCCCCCTTCCGTGTGTTGATCAGCCGGCCTGGCCGGCCTCGAGTTCGACCGGACCGACAGCTGGATGGGCGCAGAAGTCAGCGAGATCATCCCTCAGGGAGACCACTGTGTGGGAGTCCTGATCGGATCGTTTCTCGAGCAGCGTGCTCAGCGAGCGGGCGCGGCTCATCACGGGCACGGTGCGGTGTTCGGCGACAGTGGAACGCAACACCGGACTGAGGTGTTCCCCGACGGCGTCGAGGTCGCCACGAGCCAGGTGAGCGCGAGCGAGGTCGATGCGCGCGGCCGCGACGAACTGGGCGTTCGGTTGGGACTCGGCCGTGAACTGATCCACAGCACTGGCAGCCCAGGCGACTGCGGCGCCCATATGCTCGGTGCCGCCGAGTTCGCGGTGGGCCTCGCTGGCGTAGTAGGCGGCCTTGCCGGGAGCGAAGGCCAGAACTCCGGGCTCGTCGACACCCGCGTCGGAGGGTGCGGACTCGGCGATCCTCAGCGCTCGTTTGACGTCGCCAGGCCGACGGCGGGCGGCGTTGACGCGGGCCTGTTGGCTGGCCAGCCGCAGCCGCGCGGTGCCGCTGGAGGCGTCCGGCAGTGCGGCCTCGACCAACTGGGCGGCCTCGTGGAAGCGACCGTCCCAGTACGCCACGTTGGACTGCACCCAGCGGATGTAGACCCGCAGCTGGGTGTAGCCGGACTGCTCGGCACAATGCAGCGCGGTGCGGGCATGGGTGTGCGCGGCGTGGCCGTGCCCCAGATCGGCTGTGGCATGGGCGAGCAACGCACATATCTGCCCGGCGACTTTGTACAGCTCCATCGTGTGCTTGGGCTGCTGCCGCCCGGCGATCAGCGCGAACACGTCGTCACGGGCACACAGCAACCTGGTGAACAGGGCGGCCGGCGGGTCGATCAGGTAGCGCCTCGCGATATCGGCGACGTCAGCGCCCATCTGTTCCAGCACGTCGTCGTCGACGTTGGTGGTGGCGCTCCAGCGTCGGAACTGGGCGGACTCATCGGCTGCCATGACAACCTCCTCACGGTTGGGCAGACCACGCGCGTCGCAGCGCACAACGCGACGGGGCCCCCGAAGGGGAAAAGGGGCGACATCCAGGTGCGTCGGCGCAAGATCGAAGTGGACGCTGTTACTTCGCATGCCGTACAGGGAGGAGGTGGGAGTTACGGCTGTGGCCGGCGACGCACGCAGGTTTCCGTTCAGGGATGAGGTGAACAGGATGCGATCGGCGGGGTCGAAGTGTGCCAGGTCGTCGGCGTCGACGAGCTGGGACGGCGTGCATCCGCAGCCGAACAGGGCGGCGAGGTTGGCCAGGTAGCGCACGCTCGGCTGAGCACCGCCATGCGGCCAGCTCTCATACTCACTGACACGATTGTCCGACAGCTTCGCGCCTGAGTGTGCAGTGTTGTACTCCTGTGCCAGCTTCCACTGCGTCCATCCCAGGGCATGCCGCCAAGCTACGCGGGGCCGCAGGTTGAATCGGCGAGCCATCTCGGCGGTGATCTGAGCGACCGAACACCCCAGGCCGCGCATGCGGTCGCGGAGTTGATCACGCTCGGCCTTGTGGGAGACCCCGGACTTCCTTGGCATGTCCTATCCCTCGGATGCGAGTGGAGTACTGAACCTGCGCGGGTGGAGTAACGGACTTGCTACGGATGGTAGCTCGGAGATTGATCGCACTGCGAGTTCGACGGGACGCACACGCCGGAAGTTCTCACCCCGGCGTCCACGTGTTCGCCCAGCTCAGAAAAGCGCGGACCGGCGAGGAAAAGTTCCCGCTCGCACCGGAACCGAAACGCCCGTGACAGGCACCAGGCTGATGGGCGGACGCAGGCACCACGCCCAGGACCCACTTTGTGTGGGTCGTCCCGACGAGGAGGTCGGCTTAGTGACCACCGCGATCAAACGCGAGAGTCATTCATCCCCACCCAACGACACGGCTTGCAGGCACCCGCATGCGGTGCTACGCGGGGCCGGCGCGCCGCATGCAACGGGGCGGGCGGCGCCGAGATGACCGCACCGGACGACACACAAGGCATCATTGCTGTCGTCGTCGCCGTGGACAGCCCATTGGGGCGCGCTGTCGAGGCGGTCGACAAACTGACCGCACACTTACCATCACCGCGAGAGCCACAAGAGTGTCCGCTGTGCCTGGAACAGTCCTGGCCGTGCCACGGGTTCTACGCGGCAGCCCTTCACATCCACGCGGCCCGGCTGTGGATCGCGGAGCTGGTACCGCCCCACCTGCATCCCCGGTTATGGCCTGTGTCGCCTCGACTGCCGACTCAGACCAGCCCCGCTGGAAACGACCACACTCAACCCCTCTGGCCACAGGAGGAAAAACCTGATGAACGAGGTCCTGGCCTCGACCCTGCGTAAGGCGGTCTACGAGCGACTGGACTATTTGGACAGACTGGTCAACGAGGCTGACGTGCCTTCCCGTGCCTCGCTGGCCGATTCCGAGATCGCCCGCATGACGGCCGCATGGCGGAGCCTGCTGGCCGACCACGAACCCGACGAGCGCGGCCGCTGCCGGGCATGTGGCGGATGGCGCCGTCGCCGGCCGCACCCGTGCTCGGTATGGACAACCGCGCACAAGAACCTGATCGTCGTCGACACTCGCAGCACGCCCACGACCGGCCGGCACACCGCTGCCTCCTACCTGCCTACGGCGGGGTGACCGGCCAGGGGAGCGCGCAGCTCTCCCTCCACCCTGTGCGCTCCCCGTAACGTCCTACCCAAGTGCCGCCCGGCTCCCGCCTGGGCGGCACGGACATCAGTGAAACGTAGCGAGAGGACTATCGGCTTTAGCCGGTGAGGGAATCGGATCATGTCCGGGCTATGCTCAGCAGGCGACGTTGCGTCGTCTGGACAAGGCGATGCAGGGGTTCTTCCGCCGGGTGAAGGCCGGACAGAAGACTGGATATCCCCGGTTTCGTGGCGTGGCCTGGTTCGACACCGTGGAGTTTCCGAAGGACGGGGACGGCTGCCGGTGGGATTCCACCCCGCACGACCCGGTGAGGCGGGTCCGCCTGCAGGGCACCGGGCACGTCCGGGTGCATCAGCACCGGTCCGTGAAGGGCCGGGTCAAGACCGTCAGGGTCAAGCGCGAGGGCAGACGGTGGTACGTCATCCTCGCCTGTGACGTGCCCGCCGAACCACTGCCCGCTACTGGGGCGGTGACCAGCATCGACGTGGGCGTCACCCACTTCCTCACCACCTCCGAGGGCGTCCACATGGCCAATCCGAGGCACGGCAGGCGCAACACCGACGCGCTGGCCGACGCGCAGCGCGCACTCAAGGCGTTCCCGCGCAACCAGCGCAGCGCCAAGTACCGCCGGGCGGTGGAGAAGGTCGCGACGCTGCGCCGCAAGGTGCGCGGCCAGCGCACCGACCACGCACACAAGACCGCCCTGGCGACGGTCCGCGCCTACGACGTGATCGCGCACGAGCGCCTGTCGATCGCGAACATGGTCCGCGCCCCCAAACCGAAGCCCGACGCCGCCACGCCCGGCGGTTTCCTGCCCAACGGCGCCGCCGCCAAGGCCGGGCTGAACCGAAGCATTCTCGACGCAGGTTGGGGGTGTTCCTGGGCATCCTCGCGCACAAGGCTGAAAGCGCCGGTCGTCTGCTGATACCTGTGGACCCCCGCGACACCTCCCGCACCTGCCCCGAATGCGGGTACGTGGACGGCGGGAACCGCGACGGCGAAAAGTTCCAGTGCCTCGGGTGCGGGCACACCGACCACGCCGACCGCGTTGGCGCCTGGAACGTCGCACTCAGGGCCGGGCTGGTCCTTCCCAACGTGGCCTAGCCACCGACAGGAGAAGCCCCGGAATCATCCGAGGGAAGAGTCGCCGCTTGCGGTTGCGCTGCGCTTGCGGCTGCCGCAAGTACACCGCAATCGGCAGACGCTCCAGTGGTCGCCGGAACAAGTCCTGTACGCCAAGGCCGCCAGTGGCTCCTCCCTCAGCGCGCTGCCGCTCGTAATGTGGGGATCATCCGCCCGCTGAGAAGGGCCGCCTGGCGCGGGGTGCTGGCGCGTCCCGCTGTGGCCGCGCACGGCCACTCCCGGCGAACCGCTCAAAGGAGGCGCGAGATGTTGGTGGACCGCGGAACCCTCGACGGCGCCGACGCGACGGGCATCGAGCGGGCCCTCGCCGAGACGCTGACGGACGTCCTGCGCGTTGAACAGGTCTCGGCCGACAGCCACTTCTTCGATGACCTCGGCGCCGACTCGATGGTGATGGCCCAATTCTGCGCCAGGATAAGGAAACGACCGAACCTGCCATCAGTGTCCATAAAGGACACATATGAGCACCCCACGGTCAGAAGCCTCGCCACCGCACTCACGCCGCGGAGCAATGCCCCAGCAAAGCAGGCCCCAGCGCCGGTTGAGGTGGCCGCGCCGACCGGCATGCGGCAGTACGTCCTCTGTGGAACGCTGCAGGTCCTTATCCTCCTCGGGTACGCCAGCCTCGCGGCGCTCGCCTTCGAACAAGGCATCGAGTGGATCTCCGCCGGGGAGACGCTGCTCGACGCCTACCTGCGAGCAGCACTGGCCGGCGGCGCGGGCTTCCTCGGCGTGTGCACCCTCCCGATCCTGGCGAAGTGGGTGCTCATCGGCCGGTGGCGGCCCCAGCGGATCCGCATCTGGAGTCTGGCCTATGTCCGCTTCTGGACAGTCAAGACGCTCGTCACGCTGAGCCCGCTGGTCCTGTTCGCCGGTTCGCCGCTCTACGTGCTCTATCTCAGGGCACTGGGGGCGAGAATCGGGCGCGGCGTCGTGGTCTTCTCCCGGCACGCACCCGTGTGCACAGATCTGCTCACCATCGGCGATGGCACGGTTATCCGCAAGGACACGTACCTCACCTGCTATCGAGCCTCCGGCGGCTGGATCCAGACCGGCGCGGTCACCCTCGGCCGGGACGTGTTCGTCGGCGAGAAGGCGGTGCTTGACATCGAGACCTCGCTCGGCGACGGGGCCCAGCTCGGCCATGCCTCCTCGCTGCACGCGGGTCAGACCGTGCCCGGCCGCGAGCGCTGGCACGGGTCCCCGGCGCAGCCGACCGCGGCGGACTACCGAGGGGTCGAGGCCGGTTGCGGCACTGTGACAACCCTGAGAAGGGCCACCTACACCGTCCTGCAACTGGCGAGCCTGCTGCTCTTCTACGTTCCGCTGGCATACGGCGGCGTGGACTGGTTGTTCGCCGAGGTCCCGCAGTTCACCGCGCTGCTCGGCCCGGAGACCCTCGCCTTCACGAGTTGGACGTTCTACGGCGTCGCACTGGTGACCTCCCTCGTGCTCTTCTTCGGCTCCGTGCTCGTCGGCATGCTCGTCGTGGTCACCGTCCCGCGCGTGCTCAACCGCGCCATCAAGCCGGACAAGGTTTATCCCCTATACGGGATCCACTACGCCGTCCATCGGGCGATCGCGCGGCTGACCAACAGGAAGTTCCTCGTCGAATTCCTCGGTGACAGCTCCTACATCGTCGGCTACCTGCGCGGCATCGGGTATCGCCTGGCCCCAGTCGTGCAGACCGGGGCGAACTTCGGCAAACAGGTGAAGCACGAGACCCCGTATCTGGTCTCCGTGGGCAGCGGCACGGTGATCGCCGACGGGCTGTCGATCGTCAACGCCGACTTCTCCAGCACGTCCTTCCGGGTGGCGCGGACCTCGATCGGGCCACGCAGTTTCCTCGGCAACGACGTCGTCTACCCCTCGCAGGGCAGGACCGGCGACAACTGCCTGCTCGCGACGAAGGTCCTTGTCCCGATCGACGGAGAGGTCCGGGAGGGTGTCGGACTGCTGGGCTCGCCCAGCTTCGAGATCCCGCGCACGGTCGAGCGGGACAGCAAGTTCCACCACATGGCGACCGGGGACGAGCAACCTCGCCGTCTGGCGGCCAAGAACAAGCACAATGCCCTCACCATCGGGTGGTTCCTGCTGTCACGGTGGTGCTACGCCTTCGTGCTCACCATGCTCGGTTTCTGGGCGGCGAACCTCTACGACTCGTGGGGGGCGATGGCGATCACGTTGTTCGCCGCCCTGTCCTTGTTGTTCGGAGTGGTCTACTTCGCGCTCGTCGAACGTGCTTCCACGGGATTCCGGGGCACTCGGCCGACGTCCTGCTCGATCTACCAGCTCGACTGCTGGCGGCGGGAACGTTTCCTCAAGATGACCGGGCACATGCACCTGGCACTCAACGGCACCCCGCTCAAGAGCGTGGCCTGGCGGCTGCTGGGTGTCCGGCTCGGCCGGAGGCTCTTCGACGACGGCTGCAACATGGCGGAGAAGGACATGGTGACGATCGGCGACGACTGCACGCTCAACGCGGGGAGTTCGATCCAGTGCCACTCCCTGGAGGACTTCGCCCTCAAGTCCGACCGGATCACGATCGGTTCCGGCTGCACCATCGGCATCGGGGCCCTCGTCCACTACGGCGTGACGATGGGCGACGGCGCGGAGCTGGCGCCCGACTCCTTCCTGATGAAGGGCGAGGAAATGCCGCCGCACGCACGATGGGGCGGAAACCCGGCCCGAGAGATGCGACACGACAAGGTCGGCGCCGCTGTGCTCACGTCCAGGAACTCGTTGAGTGACAGCACCTTGGCGAGGTGGGCTGGAGGAGAGACTCGATGAGAACACCATCTGAAGCGGACCGGGAATTCTGGCGCGGAAGGCTCCTCGCCGGCGGGTTCACCGCAATCCCACGGTGGACTCTCGACCGGGTGCCTGGCGTCGCCGAGCACGAGGCGCCGATCCCCGGCGAGGATGTGGCGACATTGCGGCGGCTGGCGGATGAGCTCGCGGTGCCACTCAGCTCGGTGCTGCTGGCGGCGCACGCCAAAGTGCTGGCCGCGCTGTCCGGTGAGCGCGAAGTCTCGACCGGTTACGTGGCCGTGGCGGGCCGGCGGCCGTTGCCCTGCCGGCTGACAACTGAACCCGGTTCGTGGCGAGCGTTGCTGCTGGACACTCATCGAGCCGAGTCAGAACTGTTGTCGCACAAAGACTTCCCGGTCGACGACCTGAGGCGCGAGCTTGGTCTGGCCGAACCGTCGTTCGAGACCGTTGTCGATCTGACCGGCGGCCTGGGCGTCGGCGGCGATCCAGTGCTAGCCGAGAACACCGTGCTGTCAATGGGAACCTCATGGCACAGCGGCCGACTCGTACTACGGCTGCGGTACCGGACCGACGCGATCGACGCGGGCTACGCCGGCAGAATCGCCGACTATCACCTCACCGCGCTCGCACTGACCGCGGCCGATCCGGATGCCGAGCACGGACGGCAAAGCCTGCTATCCAACGAAGAACTCCTCTTCCAACTCGACCGGCTCGCCGGCCCTCGCCGGGAGTTGCCGGACCACCGGATGCACGAACTGTTCGAACAGCGGGTGGAGGCACACCCGGACGCCGTCGCAGCCGTGCACCGTGACCGGCAATGGACCTACCGGGAACTCAACGCGCGCGCCAACCGGTTGGGACGAGCTCTGTTGGCGCGAGGCTTGCGCCGCGAAGGGGTTGTCGCGGTGGTGATGGAGCGCAACCTGGACTGGATGGCCGCAGTCCTCGCGATCTTCAAAGCCGGTGGCGTGTACCTGCCCCTCGAACCGCATTTCCCGGCGGGTCGCATCGCGACAGCATTGTCCCGTGCCGAGTGCACACTCGTGCTGACCGAACACGGCAGTACCACCACGCTCGATCAGGCCCTCGACTCACTACCCGGAGTCCGGAAACTCTCCGTGGACGCTGCCTACTCCGAAGACCACGCCGACGGGAACCTTGGCGTCGGCGTCGCGCCGGACCAACTCGCCTATGTCCTGTTCACCTCCGGCTCCACGGGCGAGCCCAAGGGTGCGATGTGCGAGCACGCGGGCATGCTCAACCACATCTACGCCAAGATCGCTGACCTGGAGGTCCGTGCGGGCGAGGTGATCCCCCAGACCGGACCCCAGTGCTTCGACATCTCGGTGTGGCAGTTGGTTGCCGCGCTCCTGGTCGGCGGGCGGACTCTGCTGGTCGACCAGGAGGTGATCCTGAACGTCGAGAGGTTCGTCGACACCGTCGTCGACTGCCGGGCCGGCGTGCTCCAACTCGTGCCGTCGTACCTCGACGTGGTACTGTCCTATTTGGAGCAACACCCCCGCGACCTGCCGCACCTGCACACCGTGTCGCCCACTGGCGATTTCCTGAAGAAGGAGCTCGTGCAGCGCTGGTTCGCGGCCCAGCCCAAGATCAAGCTGGTCAACACGTATGGGCTTACCGAGACGTCGGACGACGCCGTCCACGAGGTCATGGACCGGGTCCCGGACGCCGAACGGGTCCCGCTCGGCCGCCCCATCAACAACGTGAATGTCTACATCGTCGACGAGAACATGTCACCGGTGCCGCTGGGTGCCCCCGGCGTGATCGTCTTCTCCGGGGTCTGCGTCGGTCGCGGGTACATCAACGACCCCAAGCGCACCCGCCTGGTCTTCATGACCGATCCGCACTGTCCGGGCCACCGGCTCTGCCGGACCGGGGACTACGGCCGCTGGCGGCCGGACGGCAAGCTGGAGTTCCTCGGCCGACGGGACAACCAGGTCAAGATCCGGGGCTTCCGGGTCGAGATCGGCGAGATCGAGAACGCCCTGCTGCGGGTGCCTGGCGTCCGCGACGGGGCCGTGGTGGTCACCGGCGACGCCGACCGGGGCAAGCGCCTCGTGGCCTTCTACTCGGGCCGGCGGCCGCTCGATTCCGCCGTCGTGCGGGACCGGCTGGGCGAGTTGCTGCCCGAGTACATGGTCCCGTCGGCCTTCCACTGGCGGGAAGGGCTGCCGCTGACCGCCAACGGCAAGATCGACAGGAGGACGCTGACGGCGCTCGCCGGGGAACTCGGCATCGTCGGGGACGGCTTCCAGCCACCGAGCACGCCGACCGAGCGGCGACTGGCGGCCGTATGGGCAGCGGTGCTCGGTATTCCGCAGGACCAGATCGACAGGCGGGACCACTTCTTCGACCGGGGAGGCACCTCGCTGTCGGCCGTGACGCTGGCGATCACCCTGGATCACGCGGTGTCCCTCACCGACGTCACCCGCCACCCGATCCTCGCCGACCTGGCCGGTGCACTCGATGGCAGCTCCGGGCAGGGCGCCGCCGAGTCACTGGGTCGCACCTCCAGCAGCAACTGAAAGGACACCAAGATGTCGTCCTCATCCCGGGCGTCGCTGCCCGGCGTGGACCTATGCCCCGGTAAACCTCCGATACTTCAGGCCGAGGCCACTGGCGACGCGCCAGGCTGGGCGGCCGAGCACTCCGACGCGCTACGAGCTGTCGTCGCCGAGCACGGTTCGGTCCTGGTCCGCGGCCTCGAGCTGCGCGACGCGGCCGAAATCGGTGCGGTCTTCCAGCGGCTGGCCACCGGGCTGATGGCCGAAAAGGAGGCCTTCGCATCCCGGCGGACCTACGCCGGCAACGTGTACTCGTCATCGAAGTGGCCTGCCAGCCAGCAGATGTGTATGCACCACGAACTGAGTTACCGGCTTGAGTTCCCCGGCCTGATGCTGTTCGCGTGCCTCAGCGCACCCACCAGGGGCGGGGCGACCGCGGTGGCCGACTCGCAGGCTGTGTTGGACGCGCTGCCAGGCGAGTTGACCGAGCGGTTCGAGCGGGAGGGCTGGCTGCTCACTCGCAACTACAACGACGAGGTCGGGGCGTCCCTGGCCGAGGCGTTCGGCACTGCGGACCGTGGTGCCATCGAGAGCTACTGCCGTGCCAACGCAATCGAGTTCGAGTGGGACCCCGGTGGTGGACTGCGCACCAGGCAGCGCCGCAGCGCCGTGGTCCGCCATCCGGTCACCGGCCGGCGCTGCTGGTTCAACCAGATCGCGTTCCTCAACGAGTGGACGATAGCCCCCGAGGTACGCGAGTACCTGGTGGACCTTTACGGCGCCGACGCGCTGCCGTTCAACACCAGTTTCGGCAACGGCGACCCCATCCGCGCGGACGTCGTGCAGTTGCTGAACAACGTCTACGAGGCCAACACCGCACGCGAACCGTGGCAGACCGGCGACCTGATGCTTGTCGACAATGTCCGCACCGCGCACGGCAGGGACCCCTTCGAAGGGCCACGCGAAGTGCTCGTCGCGATGGCCGACACCGTGTGCCTGTTCGACTGTTCACCGACCGTCGAGGTGATCGCCCGATGACCACGATCCGTTCCACCGCAACGAAGTCCGCGACCTCCGAGCCGATAGGCGTGCCACCGTTCGCGGTGATCTCCGGTGCGCAGGTACAGCGCGCGCTGCAGGGGCGCGAGAAGCTGATCGTGGAGTTGGTCGAGGCCACCTACCGGCTGCACAGCACCGGTCATTCGGTGAACCCACCGTCCTATTTCCTGCGTTTTCCAGACCGCCCGTCCGCCAGGATCATCGCGCTGCCGGCCGCGATCGGCGGGCAGGTGCGGGTGGCCGGTCTGAAGTGGATCTCCAGCTTCCCGGAGAACGTGGCGACCGGCATCCCGAGGGCCTCGGCCGTGCTGATCCTCAACGACCACGACACCGGCTACCCGTTCGCCTGCCTGGAAAGCTCGATCATCAGCGCCACCAGGACGGCCGCGCTGGCCGCCTCAGCGACCGACTGGCTGTCCCGCGGCAGGCCACGCCCGAAGCGCGCCGGGTTCGTCGGAGTGGGCCTGATCGCCCGCTATATCCACACCTTCCTCGCAGGCACCGGCTGGTCGTTCGACGGGATCGGTGTGCACGACCTGTGCGCCGATAGCGCCGCCGGCTTCCGTGGTTACCTGGAGCAGTCAGGCACTGCCGGCCGGATCACCGTGCACGACAGCGCCGAGCAGTTGATCCGCTCCAGCGACCTGGTGGTCTTCGCGACCGTCGCCGGTCAGCCGCATGTCGGCGATCTGTCGTGGTTCGAACACAATCCATTGGTGCTGCACGTGTCGCTGCGTGACCTCGCGCCGGAGATCGTGCTCGCCTCAACCAACATCGTCGACGACATCGAGCACTGCCTGAAGGCTGACACCTCGCCGCATCTGGCTGAGCAGCTCACCGGCAACCGGGACTTCCTGCACGGCACGCTGGACGACGTGGTGGCCGGGCGAGTGAGTGTGCCGACGAACCAGCCGGTGGTGTTCTCACCGTTCGGCCTCGGAGTGCTCGACCTCGCGGTGGGCAAGTACGTCTACGACGAGGTGGTTCGCTCTGGCGAATTGCACGTCATCGACGACTTCTTCCACGAGCTGCGCCGGTACGGATAAGCGGCCGAGTCGCTGCCGCACAAGTGAAGGGGGCAAGGGTGCCAGTCATCTCCGTTCCACAGGACTTCAACTCCGAGGAGCTCTACGTCGACCTCCGGTCGATCTTCGGGCACCCGCTCTTCCTGAAGTGCGAGGGCTTCAACTTCGCCGGCTCGATCAAGCTGAAGGCCGCGGCGGAGATGGTGGCAGCCGCCGAACGGGACGGAGTCCTGATGCCGAAGTCAATCCTGGTCGAATCATCGTCCGGGAACCTCGGGGTGGCACTGAGCATGATCGCGGCGAGCAAAGGCTACCGGTTCCTGTGCGTGACCGACTCCCGCTGCAACTTGTCGACCAGGCGGCTGATGGAGGCGTTCGGGAGCCAGGTGCACATCATCGCCGAGCCGGATGCCAACGGTGGTTTCCTCGGCGCGCGGATCGCACACGTCCGTGCGCTGTGCGCTTCCGACGACCGGTATGTGTGGCTCAACCAGTACGCCAATCCAGGCAACTGGAAGGCGCACTACAACAGGACGGCGCCAGCGATCGCGGCTGCGTTTCCAGGGCTGGACGTGCTGTTTGTCGGGGCGGGCACCACCGGGACCCTGATGGGCTGTGCACGCTACTTCTGGGAGCGGCACCGGCGGGTGCGTGTCGTCGCGGTGGACAGCGTCGGCTCGGTGACCTTCGGTGGCGCGCCGGGCCGCCGGATGATTCCTGGCCTGGGCACGAGCGTCCGCCCACCGCTGCTCGATGAGTCCTATGTGGACGAGGTGGTGCTCGTCGACGAGGCGGACACCATCCGCGCCTGTCATCGTCTGGCCAGAAGCGGATTCCTGTTCGGCGGGTCGACTGGCACAGTGGTCAGTGGCGCGATGGGCTGGCTGGCCCGGCATGACGCGCATGAACTCACCGCGGTCGCCATCGCCCCGGACCTCGGCGAGCGTTATCTCGACACCATCTACCAGACCAACTGGCTGCAAGGCGTCTACGGCGAGGACGTGCTCAGCTCCGGCGAACTGACCGCCGGTTCCCCGGTCAGCCTGAGATAGGGAGGGGACCACAACGTGGGCAGTGTGACCGGGTCGGTCGACCTGGCGGGGTGTGAATGGCTGCAGTACGACTACGGCGCCGCGCGGATGGCGCGGGGCCGGCCAGGCCTGTTCACCATGTGGCGATACCGGGAGTTGCTGCCGATTCCCGACGGCCCGGTGCGGTACCCGGTGCCGATCGGCGGCACACCGCTGCTGCACGCGCCAGCCTTGAGACAGACGTTGGGCACGCCGTACCTATGGATCAAAGACGAGACGCGTAACCCGAGTGCGTCCAATAAGGACCGTGCCACCGCACTGGTGATCGAAGACGGGTTACGGCGCGGAGTGGAGACGATCACGACCGCGTCCACCGGCAATGCGGCTGTGGCCACCGCCTTCGGTGCCGCGGCAGCCGGCATGCGGGCCGTCATCTTCGTATCCACCGACTGCTTGCCGGAGAAGCTCGCGCTCATGACGCAGGCAGGTGCGTGGGTCTTCCAGGTGCGCGAGGGCTACGCGGCCGCTGTCGACCTTTCCCGGGCCGCCGCTCGCACGTTCGGCTGGCTCGACCGCAACACCGGCGCCAACCCTTTCACCATCGAGGCGAAGAAGACAGTGGCATTCGAGGTGTGGGAACAACTCGGCCGCCGACTCCCGGACGTGATGATCGTCCCAGTCGGCGACGGCCCCACATTGGTGGCGCTCGACAAGGGCTTCACCGAACTCGTCAGCTGCGGCCTCACCACGCGGCAACCACGCTTGATCGGCGTGCAGGCCGAGCGCTGCCAACCGTTGGTCCGAGCATGGCTCGATGAACCCACCCGGCCGGCAGAGCTGGATCCCACCGCCACGATCGCCGATGGCATCGCAGTGCTACGCCCGGCCATCGGCGACGCCGTGCTGGAGGTCGTGCGCAGGGACGGCGGAGCAATGGTGTCAGTCACCGATGACGCGCTGCTGAGCGCGGTCGCCACATTGGCAGGGCGAGCAGGCGTGGGCGCCGAGCCCGCCGGGGCAGCAGCCCTTGCCGGGCTGGAAAAAGCGATCGAACACGACCTGATCAACCGGACGGAAACCATCGTTCTCCTAGTCACTGGCCGCGAGGTGAAAGCAGGCCAAGCCACATACGACCCGAGCCGGGTGACAGTCGTCGAAACGCTTGACGAAGTCGAACGGGCTCTGACCTTCTGATAGTTACTTCGGCCTGAAATGTGAGTTGCGGTGTCGGGCACCGTCGCAGACATCAAACTCGTGGTTCCTTGCAACAGGGCGTGCTCTGCCAGCCCAAGCCCGCCGTATGGTCTGGCGTCACTTCGGCAGCTCCGAACCGTTCGACGGCATCTGGCTGCGCATGACCGGCGCCGAACCAGGCACCTGCCGCATCGCCGCGTAGGCCGACCAGTTCAGCGACGGCGTCACCTCGGCATCGGGAAAGAGCTCGGGAACCGGCTCGACACTGCGAGAATTCGGGCTATATCCCATTTGGTGCAGAATATATCGACACGGCCCGCCAATCGGCGCCGCCGGTATTAGTCCGTTTGGGCTTTTAAGCCCATCGTGCGACTTGCGCAACCAAAAAGAATTGTGCTGCGATCCCATTGTGACCGGCTCGGCAAGATCTCTACAGTGTCGCGGGTGCATCGGGGGAGCGATCTTGTAATCCATTCACGCCGTCACTGAGGAGAAGCCATGCCTGGACGCGGCGACATCACACCGATGTCCCGGTCGCGTACGCGTCTCTCGATCATCGCCGCCACCGCTCTCGCGCTGATCCTTGCGGTCTCCGGCTGCAGCGCACTCGGCGGCTCCGATTCGTCGAGCTCGAGCACGTCCGGCGGGCCTGTGGAAAAGCCCAAGATCAAGGTCGGCGTGCTGCCTGTGGTCGATATGGCGCCGTTCTACCGCGCGGTCGACAGCGGCTACTTCAAACAAGAAGGCCTCGATGTCGAGGTGGTGACCGCGGCGAGCGGTCCGAAGGCGACCGAGTCTCTGATCGGCGGGGACCTCGACATCGCCGTCACCAGTTATCCAGGTGCCTTTGCCGCACAGGCGAAGAAAGTCGCCGACGTCAAGATCGTGGCCGACCTTTATGCCGCCCGCCCAGGTCACGGTGTCCTGGTCGCGGCCCCGAACGGCAACATCAAGAGTCCTGAGGAGGCTGCCGGCAAGAAGATCGCCGTCACCAGCACGGGCTCGATCTCCGACCTGGCCCTGATGTCGGTGCTCCAGTCCAAGGGCGTGGACGTCTCCACGATCAAATGGGTGCCGATGCCGCTGCCGGACATGGGGCCGGCCCTGCAGCGTGGCAACGTCGACGGCGCGGTGGCCATCGAGCCGTTCGTGACCATGACGCAGAAGTCGATCGGCGCCATGCCGATCACCGACATCGCCACCGGCCCCACCGCCGAGTTGGCGATGTCCGGCTTCGCGGCGCTGAGCGAGTGGGTTAATGCCAACCCGAACACCCTGACCGCGTTCCAGCGCGGCCTGGCCAAAGGCATCACGGACGTGAAGACCGACCGCGGTGGAAAGCTGGAGCCGATCCTGATCAAGTACGTCAAGATCGATCCCGCGACCGCGCCGCAGGTGCGCATCTCCGACTACCCGGAGTCGCTCGACCCGGTCCGCCTTCAGCGGGTGGCCGACCTGATGAAGCAGTTCGGCGTCATCAAAGACAAGTTGGACGTTTCGCAGATGATCGTCGCGCCACCGAGCAAGAAGTAACGCTCCACCCCGGACAAGCCTGGGGCTACGCCTCCCCCAGACTTGTCGGTTTCTCACCCGTGTCAGTACAGCGTGCGGGCCTCTTCGACCACGGGCACGTGCAGCAGCGTCGGACCATTGTCTACAAGGGACTGTTTCAGCGCTTCCCGCAGTCCGGTCAGGCTTTCCACCAGCACGCCCGAGCAGCCCATTCCTGTTGCCAGCGCGACGAAATCGATGCCGCCGAGGTCGACGCCGGGGACCATGACACCGTCCGCGTCGGCCAGGGTTTTCAACGCTGCGTACTGCGAATTGTCCACGATGACGAACGTCACCGGCAGGTGCTCCCGGGCGGCCGTCCACAGCGCCTGGATTCCGTACATGCTCGAGCCGTCACCGATCACCGCGACGATCCGGCGATCCGGGCGGGCCAGCGCGGCACCGACCGCGGCGGGCAGGCCGTAGCCGAGGGTGCCGCTTGCCACTGTGAGAAAACCCGTGTGGCGTGAGCGAATGGGCAGGTGGTCGTGCATGGCCTGCCGGTGGCTCGGCGCCTCTTCGACCACGATCGCGTTGTTCGGCAACATCTCCGAGAGTACGGCGAACAGCTTGCTGGCCGAGACCATCGGGCCGTCGAGGGTGATTTCTGGGCGCGCCAACGGTTCCGGTGCCGGTCGGTCGATCTTGGCGACCAGTTCTGACAGTTGCCGCAGCGCCGGACGGAGCATCGTGCGGATCCCGGTTCCGTGTCTGGCCCGCGCCAGCAGGTCATCGTCGTCGCTGAGCACGAACAGTTCCGGCAACGACTGCTCGGCCTCACCACGGAAGACGTGATGGGTGAAGACTGGCGCACCGAAGACAAGCACCAGGTCGTACTGCCCGAGAGCGGTGGCGATGAAGCGTTGTTCCGGGTTCAGAAATCCTTGGAACAGCGGATGCTCCTCGGGGAAGGAGCACCGGGAGGACATCGGGCTGACCCACACCCCGGCTTGGATCTGTTCAGCCAGGGTGACCATGTCCGGAACGGCGCCCTCGATGTCCACCGCGGGCCCGACCACGATTCCGGGGCGTTTGCTCCCGTCCACAACCGACACGAGCGCCCGCAGAGCGTCGGGGTCCGCGACCGGGCCAGCGATCCTGCGTCGTGGGGTGACAGCGCTCGTGGTCTCGACATCCCAGTCGTCAGCGGGAACCGAAACGAAAGTCGGACCGTAGGGTGGCTGGGTTGACAGGTGATAGGCGCGAGCTATCGCCGCTGGCACATCCTCGGCCCTCGCCGGCTCGCAGCTCCATTTCACGTAGGGCTTGGGAAAGCTCGCCGCGTCTGTCGCACCGAGGAACGGCTCTCCAGGGAGCAGCGAGCGAACCTGTTGCCCGGCAAGGACAACCATCGGAGTGCGATTACGGTAGGCGGTGAAGATGTGACCGAGGCCATGGCCTAAGCCGCCGGCCGAGTGCAGGTTCACCAGAACCGGTCGCCCGCCCGCTTGGGCGTAACCGTCCGCCATCGCGACCACAGCAGCCTCCTGCAGGCCGAGCACGTACCTGAAGTCGTTCGGCCAGTCTCGGAGGAACGGCACCTCAGTGGTGCCAGGGTTGCCGAACACTGTAGTCAGTCCGAAGGAGCGCATCAGATCTCTGGTGATCTCGCGTACAGTGTCCCCGCTCATCGGTCATCGGCCCTTTCGTAGGTGTGGCCACACTCGCTACTCACTCGTCAGACGGTGTACACCGCTCGTGGTGACCGATCGTGTCATTCGTGTCAGCAGATCGGTAGTTGTCAAGTCCAATTGAGACGGTTTGCCTATGGGGCTGGTTGTGGCTGTTCGATGGGCTGGTTGATCCAGGCCACCTCGGGCAGTGCGGGTGGCCGGGGCCGGCGGGTGAAGCGTTCTGGGTGCGCGGCGTAGGCCCGGTTGAGGTGACCTGCCGCTGGGTATGGATCTGCTCGGCCGTGCCGAAGTGGACCGAGGCCGGGGTGTGCATCCCGATCCCGGAATGCCGGTGTTCATGGTTGTAGGCCAGGAAGAAACTCTCACAGAACGCGCGGGCGTCGGCCAGCGACCCGAACCGGTCGGGAAAGTCCGGCATGTACTTCATCGTCTTGAACTGCGCCTCGGAATACGGATTGTCGTTCGAGGTCCGGGGGCGGGAATGAGACCACAGCACACCGAGGTCGGTCAGGAGTTCGGAGACCGGTTTGGAGACCATCGCCCCGCCCCGGTCGGCGTGGATGGTGTGCGGCTCGCATCCGTTGCGCACGACCGCGTCGGTCAGGAAGTCCTTGGCCAGGATCGCGTCCTCGGCCGCGGCCACCAGCCAGCCGGTGACATAGCGGGAGAAAATATCCGGGACGACGTAGCACTTGTACCAAATCCCTTTCGCCGGTCCTTTCAACGCGGTGATGTCCCAGGACCACACCTCGCTGGGGCCACGGGCGACCAACTCCGGGCGGACCCGGGGCGGATGGGTCGCGTGGTGGCGACGTTCAGAGACCTGGCCGGCGGCGCGGGCGATGCGGTACATCGTGGAGATCGAGCAGTGATACCGGCCCTCGTCCAGTTCGCGGGCCCAGACCTGCGGGATCGCCAGGTCGGCGTAGCGACGGCTGGCGAGCAGGGCGAGCACGGCCGCTCGTTCTCTGTCGGTCAGTGCCGATGGCGGTGGTGTGCGGGGGCAGCCACGGACCATGCTTGGCCGCCCGGGGGTTGGCGTGCCGATAGTAGGTGGCTCGGGAAATCCCGGTCAGCGCACAGGATTTCTGCACGGACATCTGGGCATCGCGCAGTTCGGTGAACGCGGTCGTCATGATGTCTTCGGCGGCTCGTCGTTGTCCGCACTCTCGGAGAGTTCTTCCAAGAGTGCGTGTGCTTTTCCCATGATGTCCAGCGCCAGCCTGGTTTTGGTGAGGTCAGCTTCCAGCTTTGCGTTGCGGCGTCGGAGTTCCTCCAACTCGAGCTGCTCAGCTGATTTCCTGGGGCGCTTCGACGGCGCCGCCGGATCCGTCGGTCAGCGTGCCCGCGTCCCGGGCTCGTGTCCATTCGATGACGTGGGAGGAGTACAGGCCTTCCCGGCGCAGGATCGCGCCTTTCTCGCCGTTGGGGGCGTTCTCGTACTCGGTGACGATCGCCAGCTTGTACTCCGGGCCGAACACCCGCCGAGACGGTCGTGGCGCGGGATCGGCCGCCGGAGTCGACGGGCCGGGCTGGTCATCAGAGTCAGAGGGGGTGGACACGTACACAAGGATCTCCGATCCCGCCCTTGGTCAGGAACCCCGGTACTCACACCGGGTGTCTCACACGATCCTGGCAAGGAGGGGATCGACAGTCGGGCATCCAGCCTGAACCGCACCTTGACAACAACATCGACAATCAAACCGAAGATCCATCCGGGGACCGGGAACCAACCTGTCACCCAGGCGAACGATCAAGGCCAGTGCCATGGAACACAACATCTCGATTTGTCTAATTTGAGACAATGACACTACTTAGCCATGCTCAGCCCCTTTCTCGCCCTAGAGAGGGGATACCATCGGTTATTCTCAGATCCGTGTCGGGCCTGCGGATTGGGAAGCAGCTGGGGGTGGGATGCCGGAAAACGTGAAGATCTGTCTGTTGGGGCCGACAGAGGTAGCCGGACCCAGCGGAATGGCGGAGTTGCACGGGAGCGGCCAACGCACTCTGATCGCCCGCATGGCATTAACGCCGGACAAGACGGTGACTCGTACGGCGCTCATCGATGCGTTGTGGGATGACGCGGGACCGCCAGCTGCCTCGAAAACCCTGCATAGCCACCTGGCTCACCTGCGCCGTCGGCTTCGCGAGGTCGGTCTGACGGATCTGATCGCCACCCGGGATTCCGGCTATGTACTGTGCGTCCCCGAGGACGCGGTCGACGCCATCCGCTTCGAGACCTTCTCCGCTCGAGGGCGGAACGCATTGGCGGCAGGAGACCCGAAGACAGCAACCGAGTTGCTGCAGAGTGCGTTGACGATGTGGCGTGGCGAGGCATTGACCGACTGCCGTTCCAGCGAATGGCGGCGGGCCGAGACAACCAGGCTCAATGAGGCCAGAGTCGCCACTACCGAGAACCTGATCAGCGCCCGCCTCTCCCTTGGCGAACACGTCACCGCCATCGGCGAACTGGAGTTCCTCATCATCCAGCACCCATTCCGGGAACAGCTGTGGGAACTGCTGATCCTTGCCCTGTACCGCTCGGGCCGGCAAGCCGATGCCTTGGCCGCCTTCCAGCGCGCCCGCGCCACACTGATCGAAGAACTGGGAATCGAACCAGGCCCTAAGTTACGCCAGCTCGAAACAGCCATACTCACCGCCGATCCCTCGCTCGATCAGTGGGTCGCTCCGGAAGCCACCGTGACCGGTCAAGGCTTCAGAGGCCGCCTGCCGGTGCCGCTCACCCGCCTTGTCGACCGGCATGCGGACATGGCAACGGTGCGGGAGTCGCTGGCCCAGCGACGTCTGGTGACGTTTACCGGCCCCGGAGGCTGTGGCAAGACGCGGCTGGCCGTGGCCATAGCGGCGCAGTACGCCAAACCCGTCTGTTTCGTGGATCTGGCCCCACTGACCGAAACCCACCTCGTATCGCGGGCGGTCGCCGACGCTCTTGGCGTGAGCGAGCAGGGCGGCCGCAGTGTCATCGACAGCCTGGCCGACCACTTGGCGGATCAAGCGCTGCTTTTGGTCCTCGACAACTGCGAGCATCTCATCGGCACCTGCGCACAGCTGGCCTGTGCGCTGCTCCCCAGTTGCCCCGAGCTACAGATCCTGGCAACGAGCCGAGAGCCACTGCATGTGCCCGGTGAAACGGTCCACGCTCTGCAGCCCTTGGCCACCCCGGACCCCGGCGCCGCACATCCCTACCGGGATCTTCTCCGCTACGACGCGGTCCGGCTCTTCCTCGACCGGGCACAGGACGCTGGTGCCGAGATCGGCACAGACGAGGCTACCGCACACGATGTAGCCCTGATCTGCGCGCGCTTGGACGGACTACCACTCGCTCTCGAACTGGCGGCGGCTCGCGCGGCAGCGCTTCCAGTTCGCCAGATCGCCGCACACCTGCACGACCGCTTTCACACGCTCTTCTCCGGCAGTCATGTCGCACGTCCCCAGCATCGAGCACTGCACACGACCATCAAGTGGAGCTACGACCTGCTCAATCCCGACGAACGCGCACTGTTCCGGCGGCTCGCCGTGTTCGCCGGGAGTTTTGGGCTGGCGGGCGTCACGGCACTGTGGCCGCACGACGACGCGGCCGACCTGTTGGGCCGATTGGTCGAGAAGTCATTGGTGACCAAGGAAACCGCTGTCGCGCGTTACCGTTTGCTTGACACGATCCACAAGTTCGCCGCTGCTCAGCTCGTGGGAGACGAACTGGCCGACGCGCGGCGACGACACGCCGAATTCTACCTGGCGCTGGCCGAGCAGGCGGAAGAACGCCTCGACGGCACGAACGCCGTGGAGTGGCTGGACCGGCTGGCCGCTGAGCATGAGAACTTTCGAGCCGCCGTCGCTTGGGCGGTCACTGCTGCTGATCCCACGCTCGCCTTGCGACTGGCCGGCTCCCTCTCCCGGTACTGCAGGCTGCGCGGATACTACGGGGACGGCCGAAAATGGCTGGCGGACGCGCTGGATCATGGTGCGCAAGCCCCCAACGACCTGCGGGCCAAGGCATTTTCCGGAGCTGTCACCCTCACCTTCCTCCAATGCGAGTACGACAAGGCCGTACGGCTGGCCGAGCAGTCTCTGGACTTGTACCAGTCGGTGGGAGACGCGCATGGCATCGCCAGCACCCGCTTGCTGCTCGGCTCGATCTGCCGGGAGCATGCCAGCTACCAGCAGGCCCTGGGCTACTACCGGTCCGCTCTGGAGACCTTCCAAGCCACGGACGACGCTCCAGGCATCGCGCGAGCCCTGCAGCTGTGTGCCTTCACCGCATGGCTGCGCGGCGATTTCGACTCAGCCGCCGAGTGGGCGCGCGAAAGCCTGCGCCGCTTCGAGGAACTAGGCGACGGCGAGTCGACCGCCAGTGCCCTCATGCACCTAGGCGCGGTAGCGCATTACCGAGGCGACAACACACAGGCGCTCCGGCTGCTCACCAAGACCCTCGCGATTTCCGAGCACAACGGATGCCTGGAAGGAATCGCCTGGACGCTCAACCTGCTCGGCCTGGTACGCCACGCAACCGGCTCGGACGAAGCCCGCACGCTGCTTGAACGAAGCCTTACCCTGCACCGCAAACTCGGCGACCGGTGGCGGATGGCCAGCGTGCTCGAGGCTTTGGCGGCGATCGCGTCCGACCAGCGCCGCTGGGAGGACACGGCCCGCCTGCTGAGCGAAGCCAGGACCTTGCGCGCGGCGATCAACAGCCCTGTCCCCACCTGCGAACTCCCCCGCTATCTACGCACACGAGCCGCACTCAAGGCCGCAGGCGAACGCCCGATCGCCATCCTTCAGGCGACCCGCCGAGCAAGGTAGCCCTGATCGTCCACACGGGACAGGCCGTCCGGCGCGAGGCGTCACAGGCCCCTGCTTTCCCGGTGGGATGGTCGAACACCCGAATACTGATCCTTTGTGGACAGTAACTTCGCGTTCCGGTGCGGCGCCGGCGCCGGTGCCGATCGTTTACTTGTTCTGGGAGTGCCAGGGGTGGCTGAGGAGTGCTTGCCAGGCGAGGTGCCACGGGAAGAGGTGGATGTAGTTCTCTCCGGTGCCAGGTTCGTGTTGCTTGTAGACGTCGTCGCCGACAAGCACGGTGACACCCCAGTCAGTGAGCTTGCGCATGGCGTCGTGGACGGCCGGGAAGCTGATCTGTGCCCAGTTGGAGAACGGCATCGCCACCACGGGCTCGCGTTTGCCGACGGCTTCGACGAGCAGGCCGAGGGGCAGCGTGTCGGAGATCCCAGCTGCCCACTTGGCGAGTGAGTTGCAGGTGATCGGGGCGACGATCATCGCGTCGGCGGGCGGGAGGATGTCAGGTGCGTCGGGCTCTTTGTACTGACTGCGCACGGTGTGCCCGGTCTTGGCAGACAGCGCGTCGACGTCGATGAACCGGCGTCCGTTGGGCGAGGCGATGACACAGACGTCCCAGCCGCCGGCTTGGGCGAGGTTGATCCGGCGGGCGTTGGTAGCGTGACAGAGGTTTCGCCGGACAAGCGGCGGAACACCAGAGGGCTGGTCTCGGGAGCGTGGGTGGTCCGGACGACGGCGAAGCCCGGCTCGCGTTAGCGACCCGGGCTTCGCCGTTCCTAAATTCGCCGTTCCTAAAGCAGCCTAGTGGTACGTATGAAACGGCAGCGAAAATATCGGTTATGTGGTTAACCGGCGTCACCGGGCGGAGGGAGCGGTCGTGTCGAAGACACACGGAGTCCGCGGACCCGGAGCAAAGTCGGCAGGGCTTCCGGTAAACGCGACCCGGTGAAGCGACAACCTGGCCAACCTGCCGGGTGTGGGGGAACCGTCGCGACATCCACACGAGCGCCCCCTGGCGTGCCCAGCAGCAGCTGGAGGGACCTGGTACTAGGGAGGTTCTCGGTGAAGACCTGGTCGGGTACGCAACCGGTGAACTGGGCGTGGGCGATCGTGTACATCTGCCTCGGCCCCAAGACGACGCCCATCGGGATCGGGATCGTGACGAGCTGCTGCCCGGCCATCGCCTGCAGCTGCAGACCTCCGATGGGCACCTGGCTGAAGCTGGGATTCGTGATCTCGATGTAGTCCTGGAATGCCCCGGCGGGGCCGGTACCGCGGGTGGCGACCTCGCTGATGTAGACCGGGGGCGCCTGCTGGGCCACTGTCTCTCTTCCGCGGTCGCGGTGCTGGCGGTCCCCAGCACCAGCGCGGCGATACTGGCCGCCGCGGCAAGAGCAGAAAGAATACGTTTCACGCGATTCTCCTTCTGTAAGGTTGAGACAGATCCGATGCATGGAAAAATCAGAGCGGAAGTGGGGATCCCCTCGGCGACCTGAACGCGGTGCTTCGAAATTCTTGCCGTCTAGGTATCCCGTACTCGGCCATGCCTTGAGGGCGCCCGCCAGAAAAGAGGCCGTTGACGCGGCCCCGAGGGGCAAGGTGAACAGGCAGGTGACTCGGAGGGAAGCCCCTGACCGCGCAGGGACGAGCCAAACGTGAAGCGGTGCGGTTGCAGGCGGCCGAACTGTTCGCCAGTGGCGTCAGTCCGGTGGAGGTGGCCGACTGGCTACGGGTGTCGGCGAAGTCGGCGTATGCATGGCGGCGGGACTGGGTGCACGGGAACCGCGGCGCTGGTCTCGCGCGGTGCGGCGGGTGGGCCGGGCAAGCTGACCGCCCAGCAGTTGGTGCGGTTGCGGTCCGCATTGGACGCTGGGCCTGCGGTGCATGGCTGGAGCGATGATCAGCACTGGACGCTGGCGCAGGTGGCACAGTTGATCCGGACGCTGTTTCGGGTCTCCTATACCCCACGGGGTGTGTCCCATCTGTTGCACCGGCTGGGTTGGAGTCCGCCGGGCCCCTGTGCATGTTTCTTAGCGGTCCGGTACTGAGTGCAGTCGTGGCCGGCGAGGCAGACGCATGGCCAACGCCATGCCGATGAGCGCCAACACGCCCATGGCAAGGACCGCGGCCCGCAATCCATCCACTCGCGCCGCGGCATTGATCCGGACGAGTTCGTCGGCCGCAGGACCGGTAATCCCCTTGTCCGCCAACACGGCCACGGCTTGGGCGTCACTCACCGCAGCGGCCTGCAGTCCGGACTCGACAGTCTGTGTCACCACAGACTTCTGCTGGCCGGTCAGGACCTGGCTGTCGCGCACACCCGCCGCGAACGAACTGAGCAGCACCCCGAGCAACACCACACCACCGAGCGCGACTCCCACCGACTGGCCGAGATAGGACACGCTGCGAGACAGCCCGGCGACATCGCTGACGTTGTCCGGCCGAGCGGAGGACTGCACCAGGTCCGGCAACATGGCACACGCACCAAGGCCAAGCCCGGCAAGCACAAGGCCCGGCGCGAGATCCAACCCCGAGATGCCCGGTCCCAGCATGAGCGCGACCTGAACAGCACCACCCGCGATCGCGAGAAAACCGACGACGATGATCGACTTGTGTGTCGCCCGGCGCGCGCCGACCAGAGCGGAAAACGCTGCCGCCGCAACGATGAGCGTGGCCGTGGCCGGCAGGAGTGTGAGGCCACTCCGCAACGCGTCATAGTCCAGAGTGGTCTGAACGAACACCGGAACAAGGAACAGAACTCCCGCCGTCACCAAGAACTGCACAGCCAGGCACCACGAGCCCACCCGCGTCGTACGGTCACGCAGCACGTCGATCCGGACGAGCGGTTCCTGCCCCGCACGACGCGGCGATGTTCCCACCACCCGAACGCGACCAGCGTGCACAGGCCCGCCACGCCAAGCCACACCGTCGGCGCCACACCACCCTTCACGATGACTGTCCGTCCAAAAAGGATGAGATCGTCACGAGCGGCGAACACGCCGTACCGGCCGGCAGCCAGGGTAGCCGCCACGACCAACCCAAACCCAAGCGCCGACAACACCGCGCCCAGAACGTCGAAAGCACGCCCGGGTCGCGGACCACGCTGCTCGACAACCCGGCGCATGAGCAGAACCACCAGCAGCGTGACGACTGTCTCCATCAGAAACGACACCCGCCAGGTCAGGAACCTCGTGATCACCCCACCGACGATCGGGCCAAGCGCCGCGCCGACCCCGGCCATCACCCCGATCAGAGCCAACGCCTTCGTACGCGTGGCAGCATCGAACCTCGCAGTCGCGATCGACAGAATTGCGGGAAAGACCAATGCCGCGCCCACTCCTTCGAGCAGGGACCAGCCCAAGAGCATCACGGGCAGGTTCGGGCTCAGCGCGGTGACGACGGCACCGGTGCCGTATATCACCGCACCGGCCATGAACACCCGGACATACCCGTGCCGACTGCCGAGTTTGCTGCCGCTGATCATCAGGGCGGCCATCACCAGTGCGTAGAGCGAGATGGCCGACTGGACACCGGTGAGCGTGGTCCCGAGATCCTTGACGATGTCGGACAACGCGACATTCATCGCGGTCGAGTCGTAGGCCATCAGCAGTTGCTGGGTGGCCAGCGCGAACAGCATCGCCGCGGATCACTTCAACGGCGGATCTGGTTCCTCGGCAAACGCCGCGCGCAAGGCTTCCTCCTGCTCGTTGGACAGGTTGGTGAACAGCAACTCCGGCCTGCCCTGACCGGCCATCGCCTCCTTGATCTTGTCCAGTACGGCATCCGAGCTGTACAGGAACAACGCCGACGTGCCCGGGGTGACCTCCTCACGAACCCGGGCGATCAGCCGGTCGTCGATACCGACATCGGAGAACACACCCACCAGCGCGCCGGTCGCCGCCCCGATCGCCGCTCCGAGCAGAGGCACGAAGAAGATCACCCCGAACAGCATCCCCCAGAACATCCCGCCGAGGGCACCTCGGCCGGCGAGGTTGCGCAACTGCTTCGTCTTCGGCTTCTTCGCGCCTTCCGCCCACGACACGATCGCCGCGTCGTGGAGCGTGATCAGACTCGACGCGGCCAAGGACTCGAGGGTACGCACCGCCTGGTTCGCGCCGCCGGGAGTGTCGAACCGCCAGATGGTCAACGTGGCCATTGTCGTCTCCTCTTGCCGCCACATTCCTTGGGGCACCTGAGTGTGCGCGGACCCGC
Source organism: Kibdelosporangium aridum (assembly GCF_900176515.1). GTDB lineage: Bacteria > Actinomycetota > Actinomycetes > Mycobacteriales > Pseudonocardiaceae > Kibdelosporangium > Kibdelosporangium aridum. Next base: position 300,653 of record NZ_FWXV01000006.1, on the reverse strand, counting down.
CGGGCCGGACATCACCTCACGAAGGTGGGATGACTGGCTTGTCTGGCCGCGCAAAGCAGACGGATTCCAGTGCCTCAACCCGGCCGGCACCACCCCACTCCGGCGATCTCATCCTCAGCGGGTGAGGCTCGTGCCCAGTCACGAGGCACGTTGGGGCCGAGGAACCTACAGCGAACCTGGACCCTCGCCAAGCCCAGTTTCCCTTACGGGACAAACACTCTCCCCACAGCCAGCCCGGTGTCACCAAAAGATCGTGCAACAGCCGGGCGAGAGGCCGAGAGCATGGCTTCTTGTAGCGCTCGTGATGCCAGTCACAGACTGGAGAAGCAGCACTCTCTTTCCATACGACAATCGAGAAATTCCGACCATGAAAAGTTTGATGACGCGGTCGAAGGTTATGGCCGGTCTGACCGTGTTGATGTGCGTTTCTTCAGCTGGGTTCCGTCACTACTGCGGCGGGCGGCGGGCGAGTGCGGTGGCGAGGCTGAGCGATGAGCGCTGTGTTGAGCACTGGGTTCATCGGGTCCTGGGCACGCAGCTGGGTCTTCTGGTCTGTCGACATGTCCGGCTTGTGTGCGCACGCCCCTGAGGTGAAGGGGAGTAGCCGATATGAGTATGCACATTGTTCGTGACCCGTCGGGGTTGCGCGCCCGGTGGATGGTGGACCCCGACGACCCGGCGGGGCGGCGGATGATCGCCGTGTGGACGCGCCCGGTGTCCGAGCCTGAAGTACGTCAAGATCACCACGAGCTTGAACCTCGGCAACGGGCTCAGCGTCCTGGTGGCCGGCGGCATGCTGCCGTTCCTGCCGATGTTGCCCATCCAGCTGATGATCCAGAACCTGCTTTACGACACCGCGCAGCTCGCGCTGCCGTGGGATCGGGTCGACTCCGATTACGCGCGCCGGTGGGATGCTGGGGGACCTGACCCGGTTCATGCTCACCTTCAGCCCGCTGTCCTCGCTGTTCGACCTGGCCACCTTCGCCGCACTGTGGTGGGCCTCGGGCACCGACAGCCCAGGCGAGCGAGCCGCGTTCCAGGAGGGTTGGTTCACCGAAGGCCTGCTCTCCCTGGTGTTGATCGTCTTGGTACTGCGCACCCGCCAGATGAAGATGCCCCCGGTTTGCGGTGTCCCGGCCAGTCGTGGCCGCCGCTGTAACTTCGCCGGGGGCGGTCGTGGTTGTGCGCTCCTTCCTGTGGCGGGGTTTCGGGCCAGCCAGGGTCGTGATCGTGACAGTCCACACAGGAGGATGACGCGGGCATGACGACCGTCGAGATGGCGCTGCGCGTCGGTGCCGGTGTCGGGCTCGGCGCGGTGATCGGTATCGAACGCCAGTTCCGGACCTGGGTGGCCGGGCTGCGCACCAACGCCCTCGTTGCGGTGGGCTCCACCCTGTTCGCGCTGCTGTCTGCCTATGGCTTCGGGGACGTCGGTTCCGGCTCGGCGGACCCTACGCGGATCGCGGCGCAGATCGTGTCCGGGATCGGGTTCCTCGGCGCGGGGGTGATCCTGCGCGACGGGCTGAGCGTGCGCGGCGTGAACACCGCCGCCACCCTGTGGTGCTCCGCCGCGGTCGGTGCCCTGGCCGGCGCCGGGTTGTATCAGGTCGCCACGATCGGCACTGTGGTGGTGATCGCGGTCAACGTCGCGCTGCGCGCGGCCGGGCGCGCGCTGGATCGGAGACCGAACACCGGGGACGACCAACCCACCTCGTACGCCTTCCTCGCCGTAACCAAGGACTACGCCGAAGCCCACGTCCGCGCCCTGCTGGTGCAAGCCTTGACCCGCACCGACTTCCGGCTGCTGTCCGTGTCCAGCACGAACAGCACCATCGACGGCTACGCCGAGGTCCGCGCCGAACTGGCCGGAGACCAACGCGACGACAAACAGATGGAATCCGTCGTCAGCCGCCTGTCGCTCGAACCGTCCGTGATCAGAATCCGCTGGCAGGTCCACACCCCCAGCGAGGCAGACGAATGACCCTGCTGCGTTCTTCCCGTGACCGGTTAGATCAAGCCGAGTTCGCGGGCCGCGACCACAGCCGCGCGGCGGTTGCTCACGCCGAGTTTCATGTAAACCGAGCGCACATGCGTCTTCACCGTGTTCACGGACAAGGTGAGATCCGACGCGATCTCGTCGAGCGAGCACTGTGACGGCAGTTGGGTCAGTACGGCCTGCTCACGCCGGGTCAGGACACCACGTGCGCACACGACACCCAAACCGGTGACCGCTTCGCAGACCCGGCTGGCGAAGTCGTCCAGCGGCCCGAAGCCGCCCTGTTGATCAGCCAGCAGCCGCCGCACCATCGGCCCGGCTTCGCCGAACGGCCGGATCAACCGCACCGGCTCGGCAAGCGCCAGTGCGGTCTGGAGCGCACATCGCGCCTGGGTCCGCCGCCCCGCGCGAAGCGCGATCGCCGTCTCCAACAGCAGAGCCGCGACGCGAGTGATAGGACACAACTCGGGCCGGGCACCGTCCAAGGCACTGCACAGCGCCCCGGACGCACCAGCCCGCCCGGTCGCGACCAGCCACCACGCTTCCAGCAGGGACAACTCGGCCGTGTCGCCGATCCGGCCCCGCGTCCAATCGAAGATCTCCCGTGCGTGGGCATACTGCCCGAGCATGAGCGCGCAACGATGCTCCAGGACCGCGACTGTGGCGGCTAGTTCCGGCAGCAGGACAACGTTACCGAGCTGCCGGCGCGCCTGCCTCATCCGGTGCAACCCGGTCGAGCGGTCGCCCGCGTCGAATCGGGCGACCCCTTCGACGAAGCCGATCATGAACCGCAGTCTCGGCTCGGACGCCACACGGTTCACCCGCTCGGCTTGCGCCGCGTAGCGCCTCGATGCAGCCGGATCGAGTTGCAGCAGGCGTGCGAAGGCGAGTATCAGGTAGTCGGTCGCCAGCCAGGGCGACCGGCACCAGCCTCGCCCGCTCGCGAGGCTGATCGCCGCCGCCGACGCCTCAGCCATCGCGACATAGTCACCGTCCAGAGCGCAAGCCACGCCGAGGACTGTCTGGCATTGCACGACAAGGTGATCGAAGCCATTCCCGCTGGCGAGCCGGAGAGCTTCCCGCAGTTCTCGCCGGGCGGTCCCCAGGTCTGCGAAATACAGTGAAGTCCAGCCGACAGCCATTCGCGCCCAAGCCTCGAGCCCAGCGCCCATGGACGGCAACCCACCTGGATACTCCGCCGTCATCAACGCGGCCGGGGGTTTGCCCCGGACGAGCGCGAGATGGGCTCCCACGAGCCAGCGGAGCAACGCCATGTCGGTGCTGCATCTGGATGGCCAGATGGCGTGGCTGCGAGCGAAATCCGTCTCCGCCGCGGTCAGCTCTCCGCCTGCGAGGTGCGCGAACGCGGATATCAGGGCAAGCGAAGGATCCTCCGCGATCATGTCGGGGCCGGCCAGCGCCAACGCCTGGGTGACGTCATGGTGCTCGCCGGTGACCAGCAACATGACGGCATGCCGGCGCAGGAGGGCCACGACCATGGCCCGATCCCCGGCCTGTCCGGCGTGGTCGAGCGCTTCCAGCACCCGTTGTTCGGAAGCGAACCATGTCGCGGCGATACGGTGCAGCTCGGCGGTCCGCTCCGGATGCTGCCGGTCGAAGTCGGCGCGCAGGTAAGAGCGCAGCAATGTGTGGATCCGATACCGCTGCCCGCGCACGTCGACACTCGTCACCAGCGAACTCTCACGCTCCAGCACATCCAGGAGCACGCCGGCGTCGTCCAGCCCGGACAGCGTCGCCGCCAGGGGTGGCGACACCTCGTCGCAGATACTGATCACCCGCAGGAACTGCCTGGTCCGCCTCGGCAGACGAGTCAACACCTCGCCGAGGAGGTAGTCGGCCACGGATCGGTCGTCGGCAGCGAAGTCCGCGAGGAACTCGTCGCGGTCGGCCGCGTCTCGCAGCGAAAGGGCGGCCAGCCGCAGCCCAGCCGCCCATCCCTCGGTCTGGTCGACGAGCAGCCGCAACTGCTCGTCCTCGAGTTCGACCCCCACGGCACGGAGCATTGCCGCGGCGTCGTCGCGACAGAACCGCAACCGGTTCGCCCGGATCTCGGCCAGATTGCCCTGCGCGCGCAATCGGGCCAACGGGAGCGGAGGGTCGAGCCGGGTGGACAGCACCAGCCGAAGTCCCTTGGGCACATATCGAATGAGCGTCTCGAGGCCGCGCAGCGTCCGCGGCGTCACGATCTCGTGCACGTCGTCCAGCACCAGTCGCAGCGGACTGTCCAGCGCATCGAGGGCGTCGACGATTTCGGCGAGAAAACCCGGTTCGTCGGCCACTGCCGGTGGGGCGAGGTCCCGTAGCGGGTTGTCGTCGGGCACACATTCGGCCATGGCGCTGAGCACAGCCGACCAGAACCGGCTGGCATCGTTGTCGTCGCGATCGAGGGATACCCAAGCCGCGGGGCCGGCCGTGACCCAATCCGCGAGTGCGAGCGTCTTTCCATAACCGGCCGGCGCACATACGACAATGACCGGGACTTCCCCTGCCTGGTCGAGCAAGTGCCGCAACGGCTCTCGCCGGACGAAGCTGACCGGCACCCGCGGTATCGCGATCTTGGTGCGTGGGACACACCCCGGCGTACACCCGGGCAGCTCACCATCTCGAGCGGTCTGCCTCATCCACTCGAAAGTAATTCGCCGAATCCGTGGACATACCGCCATTGGTTCCCAATCCCCGGACATGCGCTAGTGGGAGGCTCTCGGACCGGGGATCCACCGCGTTGCTTCGAGAAGTCCCTGGTCGACGGCGACCGCGAGGGCGTCGCGGCGGGTACCCACGCCGAGTTTCGTGTAGATCGCCCGCACATGTGTCTTGACTGTGTTCGGCGATACCGTCAGATCCTGCGCGATCTCCGCGAACGAACGCTGTGTCGGCAGCAGGCGCAACACGCCGCGTTCTCGCTCGGTCAGCGATACCGGCGGCGCCGACGTGGTGTCGATCGAACTCCGGACGACGAGTACACGACTCGCGAACTCATCGACCGCACCGAGCCTGCCCACCTGTCGGGCGAGCAGCGCCATCACCTCGGGCGCGGCATACACGACCGGATACAGCGCCTCCATCGGCGCGGCGATCGACAATGCTGTCCGCAGTGCGCGGCGCGCTTGAGAGGCCTGTGCGGTGCGGAGCGCGATCTCCGCCTTGAGCAACCACGCCTCGACGGTCGACCACGGGAGCGCCGGGCGGACAGAGCCGTCCAGCAACGGCTTGAGAACAGTCCGGGCAGAACCGTGCCGATGCAGCGCCAACTGACCGCGGGCACGGACCAGCAGCACTTCGCCCGAAGCCGGAATCAGCTCTTTCGCCCAGCGCACCACGGCATTGGCGACGCCGCTCCACCCGAGCAGCGTCGCAGCCCTGTGTTCCAAGACGACGGCGAGCGCGACGTCGTCCGGTGCGAAGTGGCCACCTACCGCGTTCAGCCTGGCTTCGCGCATCTGCCGCAGTCCTGCCGCACGATCACCGGTGTCGAACTGGGCGGCGCCTCGCAGGGTGCGCATGAGGAAGCTCAGGCTTTGGCTCGGCATTGGAACCCCGGTGTCGAACAGCCCAGCTGCCCGAGCCGTCTGGCGCAGGCATTCAGCGGGTTCCGCCCTCAGGAATGCGCCGTACGCGAGCAGCAGACGCGCCCACATGCCTGCCGTCCTCGCGGGCAATCCGCCCGCGATCCGTGCGTCGACCGACGTTGCCAGGTCGCTCATCAGCCGGAAGTCGCCTTCGGCTGCGGCGATGCGACCGAGGATCGTCAGACATTGCGCTGATAGGTACTCGTAGCCGTTGTCCCGTGCGATCGCGAGTGCGGCGTGCATCCGTTCACACGCCCGGGCCCGATTCGCAGCGGCCAGCAACGCCGTGCCCTGGTGCAGCTTTGCCAGCGCGTCGACGGCCGGCACGTTCCCGGCGGTCGAACCGGGACTCTCCGTGATCCGCGCCATGTCGGCGAACTGGGCGAGGCACGAACGGACGAACTGCCGCAAGGATTTGAGCTCGGGTGTCTCGTCTGCCGGCGGAAGTGCTTCGGCGCGCGCCAGATCAGCCGACGCCGCAGCCGGCTCGCCGGACTCCAGGTGCAACAACGCAGAGATCAGTGCCGCCCACGGCTCGTCGACGGTCGATTCGTCGCCCAGCACAGCGAGAGCACGGCGCAACACCACGTGCTCGCCAGACAAGATCAGCGGCAGTGCGTTGCGCCGGAGCAGGGCGCCGACGCGCTCGCAGTCCCCTGCAAGACAGGCGTGCGCGATCGCCTGCGCCGGGCAATGGTGCGCCGCGAGCCAGTCGGCTGCGTTACCGTGCAATGTCGCGGCACGATTGGGAGCTTGCCGCTGGAGTTCGGTGTACAGGTGCGAGCGGAGCAACGCATGTACGCGGTACCAACGTCGTCCGGTCCCAGTGCTGACGACCAATGTGGTCTCGCGCTCGAGACGGCAGAGCATCTCACCGGCGTCGGCCCGGCCGGACACCGCCGCGGCCAGCGAGGCCGACACCTCCTCGCATCCGCTGATCGCACACAGGAAATCCCGCGTCGCATCCGGGAAACAAGACAGGACCTCGTCGACCAGGTAGCCTGCCACGACCCGGTCGACCGCGGCAGGATCGGCCAGGAACCGCTCCTGGGCATCGGTTTCGTTCAGTGCCTGGGCGACCAGCCGCAAAGCGGCCGCCCATCCCTCGGTGTGCCGCACGAGTTGCTGTATCTGTACCGTGGACAGCCGAACGCCGGCTGTCCCGAGCAGGGCATCGGATTCGTCCATTGTGAACTTCAGCTTGTCGGCGCATACTTCCCGCAGTTGGCCCGACAATCGCAACCGCGTCAGCGGAAGCCGGGGACCGAACCTGGTCAGCAACACCAGCCTGAGCCCGGCCGGCTGGAAGCGAATGAGCGTTTCCAAGCCTTGCAACGGTTCCGCGGCCGTGAGCTCGTGCATGTCATCGAGTACCAGTCGCACAGGTGACGGCAGGTCGTCCAGCACGTCGACGATCTCGGCGAGAAAACCAGGATCGCTGCTCGGCCGGGCAGGCAATGTCAACTCCTGCAACGGGTTGCCGGCACGAACACCAGGGCAGGCATCCAGCGCGGCCAGCACAGCCGACCAGAAACGCCGGTCGTCGTTGTCATCGGAGTCCAACGACACCCACGCCGTCGCCGACGAGTGTCCTCGCTGGATCCATTCCGCCAGCAGCAGCGTCTTGCCGAAACCCGCGGGAGCCTGGACCAGAGTGACCGCGCAGTCCTCCGCTCGATCCAGCTCTGTCCACAACCGAGAACGGGAGACCAACCGCGCCGGCAGTTCCGGCACGACGATCTTGGTCCGCGGCATCCTCGGCCGTACCCCACCTGATCGTGCCTCCGGCATCCCCGCTGCCTTCCAGCGTAGGAATGTGCGTGCCATCAGTCTCTCACCACACTGCCGCGAACGGGACGGGGCCACTCGGCGATCCATCTCACCTCGTGCGGGCGAAGCGGACCCCGTCCGCACCGGCGAAGGTGATCCCGGTGCCGGTGACATCTCCGGCGGTGGCGCAAGGAGGAAAGATGGGTGTGCACAGTCGCTCGACATGGTCGGGCTGGATCGGTTTCGCCGCGATCATCTTGATCATTACCGGGTTCTTCACCGCGATCGAGGGCATCGTCGCCCTGTTCCGGAACCAGTACTACATCCTCAGCAGCAGCGGCCTCCTGGTGTTCGACATGACCACGTGGGGCTGGATCCACCTCATTGTCGGCGTGTGCGCGGTCCTCGCCGGACTCTCGTTGTTCACTGGTGCCGCGTGGGCTCGCGTCGTCGCGGTCCTCCTGGTCAGCTTCAACGCCGTCAGTCAACTGGCCTTCATGGCCGCCCATCCCATCTGGACGACGATTGTCATCGCTCTGGACATACTGGTCATCTGGGCCGTCGCCGTCCATGGCGGAGTCGTCCGGGACGAGGGAACAGGCATCATCGGCGAACGGAACTGACCGCCCGCCGCACATCAATCATCCCTCCCTGAGGAGATGGCACCCATGTCACAGACACGCTACGAGTTCCGCGTGGCTGGGCACGTGTCGGAACGAGCCAGACACGCCTTCGACGAGTTTGGTGAAATGCACATCGTTCCCGCCGCACCCGAAACAATCATCTACGGTGATGTGGTCGACGACTCGCACTTGCACGGGATTCTGGCGATGTTCCAGAACCTCGGACTCCACGTCGTCTCGATGCACACCGTACCCGACCCACCACAGAACACGCCATGACTTCCGCCTGAAGCCCCATGAGGACTGAGGTGGCGAGTTTCGTTGATTGGCCGATTGTGGACAAGCCTTGACGTCAGCGGAAGCCGCGGCACCGCTGCACTGACTGCGGGGTCGCGGCCTTCCCGATGAATCTGCTGAATCTGCGAGAAGAGGGTCAGCGGCAGTTGATACTGACCGGCCAGCTCTCTTTACGATCCATGTGGGAATCCTCGCCACGGCGTGCGTAGTACATGGCTACTGTCCGGTACCGGCCTGACTCGCACCGAACTTCGGCCTCGGCCTCCTCCTCGGTAACGTCCATCTTCAGGTCGAAATCAATCGCGATGTTCATCCATTCGTTGTCGTATTTCTGCAGCCACATCTGCACCCCGAACACGTCCGCCCGGTCGGAGCAGTTGGCTTCGGCTTCCGCGCGCACACTTTCCACAGCACCTATGCCCTCTAGCTCCGGGGGATCCGCCCGGAGCTCGCACTGAAACCGCGACAGCGCCTCAGCGGTCCCGGCGACCGCCTCCGTGGCGGAGGCAGCCCCGGACAGGAATCCGGACATGAAGAGCGTCACACCTGCCACGGCCACCGAGCGCCGAACAATTGAATTCGCCATAACAGCCCTTCCCAACGTATCAAGAAATGGAAAACGAAACCCATGTGCTGGCGCCACGGTGGTTACTGGACGTCCCAAGCAGGACGTACCGAACCTTGCCGTTCACGGTCGTCTCGGTGAAGGCCGGGCCACCGCTGGCCTCGGGGCGGATGCCAGCGTCCTGGTAGGGCGAGTGTCGCCCGAGGCGACCAGACTGATGGGCCTGATGAACACCGGGTGTTCGAGCGTGAGCAGGGCGATGTCCGCGTTGCGGGCATCGCTGATGCCCCTGGGATGACGCTCGGTCCGAATCACCTTGACGCTGAAGTCGGTGAAGGGTGAGGGCAGTCCAAGGAATTGCCGGGTCGTACCTCGGCGCCTCCCGCGATCGACGAGGCGCTGCCTGCTGGAAACACGACAACGGCGAGCACACAGCTCAGCACAACACCAAAACTCCATACATCGGGTGAACAAGTGCCTTCTCGCCTTCAGCGGGACCGAAATGGTATTCCTGACCGATTGCCGACATGCCACGGCTTTCTCGTCACCACCCAAGCGTCCGTTGTGGACAGCGAGCGGCGGGGTCAGCGGCAGAAGATCTGGACGGCTTCGCTCTCGTGACGTTCGCTGTCGGTGTCCGTGCCTTCGCTTGCGAAGTGCACGGATACCGCCCGGTATCGGCCTCGCTGGCACTGGACTTCGGCGATGGCCACCGCCTGGTAAGCGTCCTGATTCCGGTCGCGGCCTTCCGCGACATTCCTCCATTCGCCGTCCTCGAATTTCTCCAGGTGTACCCGCACCCTGACCACGTCCACCCGACGACCACAGGTGGTGGACGCGCGCGCTCCTACAGTGTCGTCGTCCCGCGACGGGGTTTCCACGTAGGTGCTACACCGCAACTGTTGCACCGCTGCATCCGTCCCAGTGACCGTTTCCCCGGCAGAGGCGGACCCGGACAGAAGCCCAGACGCAAAGAGTGCCGCGCCTGCCACAGCCAGCGAGCGACGGGCAATTGAATTCGTCATGACAGTTCTCCCGGGTATCACGAAAGAGAAGAATGATCACACTGGGCACCCAGTGTGATATCAAGACACAAGCGACCGCAAGTAGCCTCCTTTCCGGCCCCGCAACCGATAGCGAGACGAGGCCAAGCGAATGGCCACCTGTTCTTTTCAATCCTCGACCAGCAGACTGTCTCCGAGTCAAGCACTGAAGGGAAAGCAAAGACGAGTTCCGCAACCGTAAAGAAAGGTCGGATGGAAATCTCGACCAAGCTCGTAACAGCGGGACAGTCCGACTGCTTGCGCTTCGCCTTTCCCTCGTCGAGCTGGTTGCCGGTCCGCGCGAGGGGGCGAAAGGGATGCCGTGCAGAACAACACGAAAAATATAAGCAAGGTCGATCCGGGCATTAAGCCACTCGATATCAGACCGGCATGGAAAAGCCAGCCGCCCGAGATCAGCGTCATCATTCCGGCCCGCACCAAAACCGACAATCTCGCCACCGTGTTTCGGCAACTTTCCGAAGAGCATTCCGGACCGTCGATGGAAATCCTTCTCGTCGATGACAGCGACGACGGCGCCGGAGATGTCGTGCTTTCCCTGGCCGCGCTGTCCCCCGTCCCGATGCGGCTGATCCATCGCGGGCCGGGCGAGCGGCACGGTGGGTTCGGTGGCGCGGTGCTCGCCGGTCTGGCGCAGGCGCGCGGCATGTGGGCCGTGGTGATGGATGGCGACCTGCGGCACCCGCCGGTACTCGCGCCCCGGCTGGCCGAGATCGGCCGATCACGGGACGTGGACGTGGTGATAGCCACGTCGCGGCACCTGGTGTCCGTTCTGTCCACCGCTGTCGCCAAGGCCGCCTTCCCGCGTCGGCTCGGCCAGCCGAGCGACCCGCTGAGCGGCTTCTTCGCCGTCCGCCGTGCCGCGCTCGACCTCGACCGGTTGCGGTCGGCCGGGTTCAAGATCCTGATGGAGATCCTGGTCCGGCACCCGGGTCTCCGCACAGTAGAGGTCCCATTCCCCACGCAGCCGCGGCAGGCCGGGCGCCGCAAGGCCTCGCTGCGCGAAGGCATGACGTTCGTGCGGCACCTGGTCCGACTGCGAACGTCGCTGTCGAACCGCCGCGCGATCTCATCCCCGAAGAAATGGCTGGTGCATGCGGGGGCATTCGGACTGGTCGGACTGTCCGGGCTACTGGTCAACACGGCCGTGCTGTGGTTGCTGCACGACCACCTGCTGGACCTGCCCTACCTGCTGGCCGCCGCACTGGCCACCGAGGCGTCCACAACCTGGCTGTTCGTGCTCACCGAGACGCTCGTCTACCGACGCGTGAAACCAGGCACGACGGCCTCCCGGGCAGTCCGGTTCTTCCTGCTCAACCATGCGTTGCTGGCATTGCGGCTGCCGATACTCGCACTGCTCGTGGACGGCCTCGGGCTGGGCGTGCTGCTGTCCAACGCGATCACCCTCGGCCTGCTGTTCTCGGTGCGGCTTGTGGCGACCGACTCGGCGATCTACCGCAGAGCCCAACCGGTGGCCGGAGAATCCGCGCGCGAAGCCATTCGGGTCGTCGTCGATGTCGCGTCCTCCGCCAGTGCCTCAACGGGTGTCACCCTGAAGCGCTCCTCCGACCTGGCACGGTACCTGCCATACCGCTACTGCGTTCCGAACGTGGCGACAATCGGCTCGCAAGTGCGGCTCGCGGAACTCGACTACTTCCGCGCGCAGTGGCTCGACAACAACACCGAGATCCAGATCAGAGTCGGCCCGGTCGGCAGCAGGCGCCCATTGCCGCGCGCTGTCATCACCCAGTTCACCTGCCCACCCGCGATCGAGTACGCCGAGCACCTCGGCCGGTTCGGCGCCAACTTCCAGATCTCGCTCGGCGAGAAGATCGAGGTGGTCGTTTCCCCCAGCCTCGGCCGGTCGCCGCACGTGGTCTACACGAACATCCTCGAGGCGCTGCTGCGGTTCGTCACGGTGTCGCGCGGCGCGATGCTGCTGCACTCGGCATGCCTGGAACTCGACGGTGTCGGCGTGCTGATCTCCGCCAGAACCGACACCGGCAAGACCGGCACCGTGCTCCGGCTGGTCCGGGAGCACAGCGCGAAGTTCCTCTCCGACGACATGATCGTGCTGCACGGTGACGGCCGGGTCGACTGCTTCCCCAAGCCACTGACGATCAGCCACCACACCCTGCGCGCGGTGCGGTCCGACGAACTGACCCGCCGAGAGTGGCGGCGGTTGTGGCTGCAGAGCCTGCTGCACTCACGGCAAGGCCGCCAGCTCGGGCTGAGCCTCAGCCACCTCAACGTGCCGATCATGGGCACGAACGCGCTCACCCAGCGGATCGTTCCGCCGCCGAAGTACGCGCTGGACCGGCTGATGCCCTGCCAGATCGTGCCGGAGACCAAGCTGGCCGAGCTGTTCGTGATCGAGCGGGGAGCGCACGCCGTCGGTGACATGTCACCGCGCGACGCGATGAGCGCGCTGCTCACCAACACCGAGGACGCCTACCAGTTCCCGCCGTTCCACCAGCTGGCACCGTCCATTGTGATCGGTGAGGACGACCACTTGGCGCTGCGGGAGAAGGAACGCGAGATCCTGGCCGCCGCTCTGCGCCGGATCAGGGCACGGTCGCTGGCCACACCCGACTTCAGCTGGGCGGACGAGATCCCCAGGCTGCTGGTCCCGCGCCCGACCGACGACTGGTTCTCGCCCCGCCGGTATGCGTGATGGGTGTACCGGCGACGCCGGACACGGCGGCCAGTGCCGCCGTGGGTCCGCGGTATCAATGGCCGACGCGAGCGCACTCGCGCGGTGGCACGGTGCCGGCAATGGTGCTCATCATGGGAGCCGGTGGCTTCCTACGCGTGTGGGCACTGGGCGAAGTCGGCTTCAACAGCGACGAGGCCGTCTACGCCGGGCAGGCCGCCGCGCTGGCCGGTGATCCCACGCTGACCGGGCTGTTCCCGGTCTTCCGAGCGCATCCGTTGCTGTTCCAGGCAATGCTGTCGCTCGGGTTCTCCGTCTGGGTGAGCGACACCGGTGCCCGGCTGCTGTCCGCCACCTTCGGACTGTCCACAGTGGTCGCTGTGTACCTGCTCGGCAAGCTGCTGTACGGCCGGAAAACCGGTCTGGCAGCGGCGTTCTTCCTGGCAGTCATGCCCTACCACGTGGTGGTCACCCGCCAGGTACTGCTCGACGGGCCCGAGACATTCTTCGCGGTGGTCGTCTTGTACTGCACAGCACGGTTCTGCGCCGAGCGGACCCCGCGATGGCTCTATTCCGCTGCCGCCGTCATGGGGCTCACCCTGCTGACCAAGGAGAGCGCCGCCATCCTGGTGCTCGCGCTGCTCGTGTTCTTCGTGCTCCACCAGGAGTTGCGCATCCGGCCACGCGACCTGCTGGTCGCGCTCGTCATCCTGACCGCGGTTGTCGTCGCGTACCCGCTGTCGCTCAGCTTGTCCGGCCGGACCAGTACCGGGCAGAACTACTTGGTGTGGCAGCTGTTCCGGCCCGCCAACCATGGGATCTCGTTCTACGGCGAGACCATGTCCCCGGCGGTCGGACCAGCCGTGATCGTGCTCGCGGCCGGCGGCCTCTGGCTGCTGCGCAGGCAAAGCACCTGGCGTGAATGGCTGTTGGTCTGCTGGATGGTCGTACCACTCGTGTTCTTCCATCTGTGGCCGGTAAAGGGATACCAGTACCTCTTGCCAATCGTTCCCGTCTTGGCAGTGCTGGCGGCGCGAACAGTGGTCCATGTGGCTGTGCCCAGGCTGTCGGACCGCCGTCCAGCCGCGGCCCGCTGGGCCCGGGCTACCGTCGTCCTCGCTGTCGGCGCAAGCCTGGCGGTGCCGGCTTGGCTGGCCGTGAACCCGGCACCGAGCACCACGTTCCTGGCCGGTTCCGGCGGTGTGCCAGCAGGCAGGGAGGCGGGCAGGTGGATCGAGGCCAACCTGCCCCAGGGAAGCCGGTTGATGACGGTCGGCCCGTCGATGGCGAACCTGGTGCGATTCTACGGGCATCGTACGGCCTTCGCGTTGTCTGTGAGCCCTAACCCGTTGTCCCGCAATCCGTCCTACGAGCCGATCGACAACCCGGACCGGGAACTGCGCAATGGCGACCTGCAGTACGTGGTGTGGGACGCGTTCTCGGCCAGCCGGGCGCCGTTCTTCGGCGATCGGTTGATGCGCTATGTGCACAAGTACAACGGTGTGGCCGTCCACACCGAAACGGTCGAAGTGGCCGGGGCCGACGGCCGGACCACACCGAAACCCGTGATCATCATCTATGAGGTGCGACCATGATCAGGCGCTTGGCAAACGTACTGACGGTGCTCGTCATCCTGGCCACGGTGGCCGGGCCGGCCACTGCCGAGCCGGCGCGCGCCACCAGCACGCCGATCAAGCACTTCGTCGTGCTCATGCAGTCCGGCCACTCCTTCGACAACTACTTCGGCACCTACCCCGGCGCGGACGGCATTCCCGCCGGCACGTGTATGCGATTGAGCAAGGACAAACCCAGCACGGACGGCTGCGTCCGTCCGTTCCGGCTGGGCGCCGAGTCGCCGGACCACCTTGATCACGGCCCGACCACTCAGCGCGCTCAGTACGCGGAGGGCAGGATGGACGGTTTCGTCTCGGCATATCGGGAAAGGGGCCTCGACGGCGCCAATGCGATGGGCTACTACGACGCGAATGACCTGCCCTACTACTGGAACGTCGCCCAGAAGTACACGCTCTTCGACCGGTTCTTCAGCTCCGCGAGCACCGGCAGCCGCCGCAACCGTTTCTACTGGGTCGCCGGCGTGCCTACACCGGGCAGCAGCGAACGCGTACCGCCAGGCGGCTACGGCGACATCCCGACGATCTTCGACCGGCTCGAACAGGCCGGTGTGCCGTGGAAGTTCTACGTGGAGAACTACGACCCGAAGATCACCTTCCGCGCCCCCGGCAGCGGGCCGAAGGCGGGACAGCCGACCAGGGTGCCACTGCTGAACTACGCCCGATTCCTCGACGATCCTAAGCTGTCCGGCAAGATCGTCGACCTGACCCAGTACTACACGGACCTGCGTGACGGCACGCTGCCCGCGGTGGCCTACGTCGCGTCGTCGGGGTCGAGTGAGAACCCGCCGAGCCGAGTGCGGGCCGGACAGGCCCTCGTCCGCAAGATGACCGCGAGACTGGCGAAGAGCCGCTACTGGTCGAGTTCGGCGTTCATGTGGACCTACGACAGCTGGGGCGGCTGGTACGACCACGTCCCACCGCCCAAAGTGGACAACGACGGCCTCGGCTTCCGGGTGCCCGCCCTGCTGGTCAGCGCCTACTCCCGGCGTGGGCACATCGAGCACACGCAACTCGATCACACCGCGGTGCTCAAGTTCATCGAGGACAACTGGCGTGTGGCACCGCTGGGCGAACGGGACGCCCGCTCGGCGGGGATCAACGGGGCGTTCGACTTCGCCTCGCCGCCAAGGCCGCCAGAGCTGCTCGGCACCGATCGCTCCACCGCACCGCCGGCGCCCGCCCCGGCGACGGTTGTCTACCTCAGCTACGGCGGCGCGGTGGTGCTCGCACTGCTGAGTTGCTTCTGCGTCGCGCCCATTGGCCGATGGCTTACCCGCAGGCGGCAGTCTGCTGCTGATGCTGGGGAGGGTGTCCAACGTTGACTTCCTCCCCACGCCTAAAAGCGGGGGATTCCAACCCTCGCGGGTTGGGTTTCCTGCTTCACGGGCGACCGCCTCACCGACTGTTGCCGGGTTGGTCTTACACCGCCTCCACAGGCAGCAACCGCCAGCCCGGCGGCCAGGATGGTGCGTGTCGCGTTCACATCACGGTCATGGACTGCCCCGCACCCGGGGCAGGTCCACTCCCGGACGCCCAACGGCAGACTGTCGAGCAGCAGCCCGCAGTCCGAGCAGGTCTTGCTGGACGGAAACCACTGGTCGATCGCGATCACGGTCCGGCCGTACCATTCCGCCTTGTACTCCAGCATGGAACGGAGCTCCGACCAGGAGGCATCGGAGATAGCGCGTGCCAGGCTGTGCTTGCGCAGCATGCCGGACACGTTCAAATCCTCGATCACGATCGTTTGGTTCTCACGAACGAGCCGAGTGGTCAGCTTGTGCAGGTGATCCCGCCTGCGGTCGGTGATACGGGCGTGGATGCGGGCGACTTTGCGGCGTGCCTTGCCGCGGTTGGCCGACCCTGCGGTCTTCTTCGCCAGGCGCCGTTGCGCTCTGGCCAGCCGGGCGCGCTCGCGCTGCTCGTGTTTCGGGTTGGTGATCTTCCCCTGGGAGTCTGTGAGCCCGTCGATGGGACGGGACAGGGTGAGCAGCGATGTGATGCCGGTGTCCACGCCGACCGCAGTATCAGTAGTGGCGTGGTGGTCAACGCCGGTCTGGACAAGGATCGACACGAACCAGCGGCCCGCCGTATCGCGCGACACCGTGACCGTCGACGGCTCCGCCCCCTCTGGCAGCGGACGGGACCACACAATCGCCAAAGGTTCGGTCATCTTCGCCAGCATCAGGTGACCATCGCGCCAGCGGAACGCCGAACGGGTGTACTCCGCCGAAGCGCGGGACTTCTTGCGGGACTTGAACCTGGGGTACCGGGCTCGCTTGTCGAAGAAGTTTACGAACGCTGCCTGGAGATGTCGCAGGCACTGTTGCAGCGGCACCGAGGACACCTCGGACAAAAACGCCAGCTCGTCCGTTTTCTTCCACTCGGTCAACAGGGCCGAGGTCTCGACGTAGTTCACCCGGCGTTGCTCGCTGTACCACGCCTCAGTACGAGCCTGAAGCGCCTTGTTGTAGACCAGACGCACGCAACCGAACGTGCGCAGCAACTCCTGTTGTTGCTGCTCGGTTGGGTAGAAGCGGTACTTGTATGCCCGCTTCACCAGCGTCCTACCCACAGTTCACACGTTGGCAAGTCGATCTGTGAAGCCGATCATCGGGTCAGCCCTGAGATCGGCTTCCTCCCCACGGCTAAAGCCCGGGGGCTCCGCCGAATGGAGATACGATGATGGTCAGATCGATCGGTGCCATCATGCTTGCGACCGTCCTCATGGTTGGCTTCCCATCGACAGTCCTGGCGGACCGATCGCCGTCATGGAACATCCTCGAAGTGGTCACCGTGCCGCCGTTG
This sequence comes from Kibdelosporangium aridum, assembly GCF_900176515.1. Classification (GTDB taxonomy): domain Bacteria; phylum Actinomycetota; class Actinomycetes; order Mycobacteriales; family Pseudonocardiaceae; genus Kibdelosporangium; species Kibdelosporangium aridum. The sequence goes on along the minus strand of NZ_FWXV01000006.1, from coordinate 283,659 downwards.
CCGTCCGCAAAGTTCACATTGGACGGTAAACCGCTCACGACCGACGAAAAAGGTGTGGCGCGCGCGACCGTGCGGCGCAGCCGGGAAAAGCACCAACTGCGATTGCTCACGCCGCACCTGGACATACCCGACGGATCCGCCGACTTCGTCCGGTGGGCCGGGCGTGGTAACACCGACCAGGCATTCACCCCGTCCCTGGATTCCCTCGTGATCGGGCGCAAAACCCGGATCCAGGCCACGTTCCAGACCATCCGAACCGTTCGCTACGGCTTCGTCGACCAGGCTCGCCGGCCGGTCGCGCCAGACCGGATCACCTCGCTGACCATCCGCAGTGACTCCGGTCAGCACCTGACCCTGGAGGGTGTCCGGCCGGTCCGGCTGACCGCGGTGCGGCCAGTTCTGGAAGCCGGTTCCGCGGTCGGCAAAGAGGTGACTTACTACGTGCAAAGCGTCGTGATCGACGGCACGAATGTGGTCAACGCCGGGGAACAGCGGCTTGTCCCCAACCGAACGGCTGACACCAGGTTCGTGGTGCTGCTGCGGTCCGTGCGATTCCAGATCCGCGACTGGTTGTTCGGCCACCGGGTCGTCACCGGGATCGAACTGACCTATCCGGACGGTCGCGCCGGACGGTTCACCTCCGGCCTGGACGGCGACGTGTCGATGGAGAACCTCGCCCGGGGCATCTACCAGGTCAAGACCTCCGGGCCCGGTTACTCGCAGGCTCAAGAGATCGCGTTGTCCCGCAGCCAGTATGTCGAGCTCCGCGTGATGACCTATGTGGACATGGCGACTCTGGCCGTCGCCACGTTGACGACGCTGTCCGTGCTCGTCTTGGTGGGCAGACGGCGGCTGCGCAAGCGATCGGGGGCGGCCGCGTGATACGACTGTCCGCCCTGCTGGCCGTCCTGATCTCGGTTCTGCTACCCCAGTCGGCAGCAGGCGGGAATGCCGGCCCGCCAGTGCTGGCGTACTACTACATCTGGTACAACGAAAACTCGTGGAACCGGGCGAAGACGGACTATCCCCTTCTGGGCCGCTACTCCAGCGACGACGCCGACATCATGCGCAGGCACATCCGGGCGGCCAAGAGCGTCGGCATCACCGGGTTCATCGTCAGCTGGAAGTCCACTCCCACGCTGGATCGCAGACTGGCGACACTGACGGGCGTCGCGCGGACGGAGGACTTCAAGCTCTCGATCATCTACCAGGGACTGGACTTCGACCGCAACCCGCTGCCCACCGAGCGGGTGGCCACCGACCTGCTGCGGTTCGAGGAGCGCCACGCGGCCGACCCGGTGTTCGCCGTGTTCGGCAAGCCGCTCGTGATCTGGTCGGGGACTTGGAAGTTCTCCCTCGAGGACATTGCCCGCGCCGCCGGGCCGGTGCGGGACAGGCTGCTGGTCCTCGGGTCGGAAAAGAGTCCCGCGGGCTACGAGCGCATCGCGTCCGCAGTGGACGGTAACGCGTACTACTGGTCCTCCGTCGACCCTCGACGCGACAAGCGCGCAGCAGCCAAGCTCACTGCCATGAGCACGGCCGTGCACCGGCACAACGGGCTGTGGATCGCACCGTTCGCACCAGGATTCGACGCACGCCTCATCGACGGCAAGCGCGTGGTCGACCGGCGGGACGGCGAGACGCTGCGACGCCAGTACGCGGCCGCGATCAACTCGTCCCCGGACGCCCTCGGTCTGATCAGCTGGAACGAGTTCAGCGAGAACTCCCATATCGAACCCAGCATCGCCCACGGCGACCGCTACCTCGACGTCCTGCGAGACATCACACGCACACCCACGCCCACCCTCAACCCGCTGGCGGCAGACTCCAGCAGCACGGACAATCCAGGCAGATCCCCGATCGGCCTGGCCGTGACGAGTGGCACCCTTCTACTCACCATCCTGCTCATCCTGCTGATCCGGCGCCGACACAGTCGGCCTTAGTGTGGGCATCCGTGGCTGCATCAGTACATGCCAGAAAACGCCCAGCGGTTTGACTGGCAATGCGACGGAAGTTACTCGGCCACTTCGATCACATTCAAACCCGACGGCACATTCACCGCCGGCGCCGGCCCCGGCGTGTGGGTCATACAGGCTGGCATGCTCACGTTCCAGTTCGACGGAATCCGCACGACGTACTCGTCGGCCAGCAGCTCCGGCACAGGCATCCAAAGCACGTTCGGGGACTTCGGCGGCGTCAACGGCTGCCACCTCCTCCTCGGCCCCGGCAGCACTCTCGCCACCACCGACACCACCGAAACCCTCGGCGTGGACGGCCGCTAAGCCAGCCGCAGCCTGATGGCGTTTCCCCTCAGGAAATCGACCAGTAGGTTCCCGTACACCTCCACGTCCATCTTGATCTGCGACAACTCTTTGGCGGATCGAACACTCCGCCGACGAGTTTCAGGCGCAGAACGCTGGAGGTGCCGGTTTGACGAGAAGCACGCACACAAACTTGGCCGTATTAGCCGGCATCGGCGTGCTGCTGAGCGGCGCCGTATGGATGACGTCGAGCGCGGTGCCGCGGGCGACAGCGGCACCGCCCGCCGAGAATCTCACCATCCAGCAATGGCTCAGCGGCCGGGAAGCGCTCCAGATCGAGCTCAACAACACGCTCGTCGAGACACAGCAACTGACCGCACCGTCCAGCCAGGCGACGACAATCTGCCAGAAACTGGCCCGCGTGTCCCAGCAGTTGCTGCACGGCAGGCGTTCACCGCACCCGCATCTCGACACAGCAGCCAACGCCGGCATCACACAGTTCACCAAGGCCGCACAGGCATGCCTGGCAGGTGACCTCTCGCTGACGAGGCGTCAGATCGACGACGGAACAACGCTTCGCGCCGACGCACAGGACGCATTGGATCAGCTCTTGCATGGAGATCACGGTGGCCGCTGAATCCCGCATCGCGGCCTTGGCCTGCATCCTTCTCATGCTCGGGCTCACGAGCGTCGTTGCCCCACCACACGCTCCGGCGGCTCCCCTTCCGGGCGACCCAGTGGTCGTCGCGGTGGGCGACATCGCTTGTGCGCCATCCGATCCAGGCTTCAACGGCGGTCTCGGCAGGCCAGGACGCTGTCGCATGAAGTCCACATCGGACCTCGCTGTCCGGACCGCCCCGGCATCCGTGTTCATGCTCGGCGACGCCCAGTACAACAGCGGCTCGCTTGCCGACTTCAACGCCAGCTACGCCCCGTCGTGGGGCCGGTTGAAGCCGATCACTCGCCCGGCGATCGGCAACCACGAGTACGGCACGCCCGGTGCTGGTGGGTACTTCACCTACTTCGGCAACGCGGCGACCCCGCGGCAGCCGGGGTGTGTGAAGAACTGCGAAGGCTGGTACAGCTTCGACGTGGGCCGGTGGCACGTGGTGGTGCTGAACTCGGAGTGCACGAAGATCAGCGGCGGCACGGGATGCGCCGTCGGGTCACCGCAGCAGCAATGGCTGGCCGCCGACCTCGCGGCGCATCCGGCCAAGTGCACCGTGGTACTGCAACACCGGCCACGGTGGAGTTCCAACAACTTCGCCAGCGCGGATGTGGCGCCGCTGATGGACACCATGTACAGGTACGGTGTGGATCTGCTGCTGGCAGGGCACTCCCACACGTACGAACGATTCGCACCGCAGAACCCGTCCGGAGTACGGGACGATGCTCGCGGCATCCGCGAGATCGTGGTCGGCACGGGTGGCTCGTTCTACAGTGGATTCGCCACGGTCATGCCGAACAGCGTGGTGCGCAAGGCGCATGTCTTCGGTGTCCTCAAGCTCACCCTGCGCCCGGCGAGCTATGACTGGGCTTTTGTCGCGGACCCCGACACGCCGTTCACCGACTCTGGAACGGGACACTGCCACTGACCTAGCACGACGAGCAATCCTGTGCTCAGCGTGAAGCGGGTCCGCAGCCGTCGCAGGTGCACCATCAACTCCCGGTGTCGGACGTACAACGGACGTATAAGTGGTAACCCACTCGACGCACCGTTTCCAACCGTACGGATGAGGTCGAGAGATCGAGCTTGCGGCGCAAACTCGCCACGTGCACATCCACGACATTGGACAGCCCGTTGTAGTTCATGTCCCATGCCTGTTCGAGCAACTCGGCACGGGTTACTACCTGTCCCATCCGGACCATCAGGTACCGGAGAAGGGTGAACTCCTTTGGGGTCAACGGAACGAGGACACCCGAACGCCACACCCGGTGTGCCGTCAGATCCATGCGTATCTCTCCGGCCTCGATGTTGGTGTCGCCCATGGTCACCGGGCGTCGCAGCAACGCCCGGACCCGCGCCGCGAATTCCGGAAAGTCAAAGGGCTTCGTAAGATAGTCGTCCGCTCCAGCATCCAGCCCACGCACCTTGTCGGTCAACCCGGCACGGGCAGTCAGCACGAACACCCGGGTACGGCCCTCAGCCTTGAGCTGCCTGCACAACGTGAGCCCGTCTCCGTCCGGCAGACCCAAATCCAGTACCACAAGCGCGTAGTCCGTGACGACGCACGCCTCCTCCGCCGCCGTCAACGTGCCGACGTGGTCGACCGCGTGTTTTTCATCACGTAGTCCCCGAAGCAGAACAGCGGCCATCGCCGCGTCGTCTTCGACCACTAACAACCGCACTCACCCAGTATCACCGCAACTCCGCCATCCTCCGAGTCGCTCGCCACCCCTTCATCATCCGTTCATGATCCACATGCGACGTTCCCCTCGTCCCAGGGCAGACCCCCGCGGGACACCGACGGGAATGAAAGGCATGAATCAGATGTCCACAAGACGGAAACTGATGACCGTCCTGACAACGGCGGTGGCCACGGTCGCGCTGACCACAGGAGAAGTCCAGGCGGCCGACAACCAGGTCCTGGTGGATTTCTACGCACTCGACAAGTCGGGGGCGCCGGTGCGGCTGAGCGTCGGCGACGGCCTCAAGGTGATCCACCACAGCTCGGAAAAGGACCCGAAGGACGTGCGCTCGAGCGAGGTACTGCTCGACCCGGAGACTCTGGAGGCGATTCCCGGCAAGGCTGGCGAGGTGCGGGTGACCGATGACGGCGCCGGTCACCTGCGGCTGGCGTTCACTGCGCGGAAGCTGCGGTCGGGCAAGGGCCCGGCGCTGGCGCTGGCCTGGCCGACCGGCAAGGGCTATTCCTACGTGGTGATGGACAACGGCGGCCAGGGATACGCCAAGGCGCCGGACAAGCCGGTGGTGTTCAACTACCAGGCGGCCAAGGATGTCGAGGTCCACCTGCGGGCACGGGTGGCCGCCGTCCCCAGCTACCAGCCGCCGGCGGCGTACACCAACGCGTTGGCACAGGCCACGAGCGAGCTTGGCAAGGTGGGAAATGCCCCGTCTCCGCCCACTCAAGGACGGCACGGCGAACGCGCGCTCAGTGCCCTGCACACCGCATATGACGCCTTCATAGCCGACTACGGGCCACGCGTCGCCCAGCAGCGGATGGCTTCGGCGCCACCCAAGCAGGACGCGCGACCGTGGCTGGGCGCCACCATCGTCGAATCAAGCTCGGCGTCGTTCTACGACAACGTCTGGCGCCGCATGGTCGCGGCTACAACGCCGCTGGGCAAGCAGGCAGGCTACGGCTGGGTGCGGATCGTGTTCGAGCTCGAAAACGGGACGACCGTCGACTTCAGCAATTACGACACGGCCATCAGGAACGCCCACAAGGCGGGCCTACGGGTGATGGGCGAGATTGCCGACTCGTCCGCCGCGGCCGAGCTGACCACGCCGCAGTACGTGACGCGGACACGGAACCTGCTCAAGCACTACGGGCGTTCAGCCGACCCTGAGCTGCGGATCGATGCGTGGGAGGTCGGCAACGAGGTCAACGGCTGCTGGGTCGACAACAAGAACTGTGGTGAGCCGGTGCGCCCGCGTGACCGCATTCACGTCAAGGCCGGTGCGGCCGCGCGGGCGGTCAAGCAGGACAGCCCGACGACGCCCGCCGTCCTGACGCTGTTCTGGGAGTTCGGTGCCGAGGGACCGGCGTACTCGCCGTTCAACTGGATCGCACCTGGCTCCGGCAATCTCCAGTGGACAGACCGCGACGGTGTCAAACGCGACCTGATGGCCGATGTTGACGTCGTGCTGCTGTCGGTCTTCACCGACAACGCCCCACTGGGCATCTCCACCGATCGGGTCATGTCCACTCTGGACCGGCGGGTGTCCGAACTGTCCAAAAAGCTCAATAAGCAAGTGCGGGTGGGCATCGGCGAACTGGGCTACTGGTGCGGACGCGACGGGCGCCAGAAAGCGTCGGTGTACGAGTGGTGTGAGGACATGAACCGCGTGTGGCCGCTCGGCAGCACCCGTATGGACAACGCCAGCCTCGAGGCGGATCGCTCGTACATGGTCGACCAGTACACCCGTGCGGCGCTGGCCACCGACCACGGTATCGGTGGCGGCTTCTACTGGTACGCGCTGCAAGAGATGTTCCCGCGGAAAACCAAAACCAGCCTGTGCGCAGCGCTCAAGGCAGTCACCGACGCCGTCGGCCCCAAGCCGGTCAACCAGTCCGACACAGCGGTGCCCGGGAAGCCCTGTTGACCTTCGGCTGCGCAACGCCAACACGGCGTTGCGCAGCCCTCGATGTTGGAGGAGCAATGAAAAAGATCTCCGTCGCGCTGGCCGCGACGCTGAGTATGAGTTTCCGTCGATCACTGTCACGGCCCCAGCGGCAGGCGCCCCCACCTGACCGGCCATCAGCGGTCTGTCGTCTCATTACCGGATATCTGCCCGCGAACGGACGCGGAACAGTTATGCGCCAGCGCGATCGGTCAGCAGGTTCCGCACCAACAGGCTGCCGAGGAGTTGATCGACCACCTCAACGCCATCGGCTGGAACTGGTGTGGTGCAAGGATTTTTCGTCTCCACCGCTGGTACTGGCGATCACCTGTCTGACGACGTGGTCGACTCGAAGTACTACAACGCCTTGACCCACACGTCACCCCAGCACTGCTGGGGATTCCCCGTCTGGGAGCAACAGGCGTGGTGTTCCGGAGCCGTCCGCGGGCACCGACCAGACGTCGGAATGGCCGATACCGCGGGGAATCGCGTAGGCGACGGTGCGATCGTCGATCCACACGGCCTGGTCGTCGACGTTGCGTGGTTCCGCGAGTGGTGTCACGGCGGCGGTGGAGAGGTCGAGCACTGACAGCCGCCATCCCCGCGCCGGGCCACCGTCCACTGCGGACTTGAACGCCAGGCGCGTACCGTCCGGGGAGAGCGACGGGCACTCGACGTTCTCCCGCACCGTCCGGACGGTGCGCGAGGCGAAATCACCATCGACGAGATAGCGACGGCCGCCGGTCGACATGGTCGCGAAGAAGCGGTTGTCGTCCTTGGCGAAGGTGACACCCCAGAAGTTCACGTCGGCCGCCGAGTAAGGCTCGCCGTTCACAGTCACCGCGTAGTCCTCCAACGTGCGTGTGCCCTCACCGGTCGCCGTGTCCAGAATGCCGGTGCGGGTAGAGAAGAACGTCCCCCCGCTGTAGGAGTCTCCGGTGACGAACACGGTCCATGTGACCATCCGGCCACTTGGTGAAACCCTGGCCCGGCTGGGCAACCCGAACAATGGGACTTCCCGCTTCTTCTCGAGTTGTTCGTCGAGGACGACGACCTCTGTCGTGAGGTCGCTGTCCTGGCGCAGACAGATTCCGGTGCCGCCAGCAGCGTGAACACGGGTGCAGGACACCGGCGACACCGCGCGTGGACCGCCGGGGTCGGTCGCGGAAACGGTGACCAGGTGTCCACGGTCCGCGTCCGCGGTGCTCCGGGCGAGCAACTCCGGGCCGGGGGTGAGGGTCACGGCGCCGGCAGTGCCGACGACGGCCGCGCCCCGGTTGCGCACAGCAGAAAGTCCTATGTAGACGACAGCGGTGGTGGTGAGCACCACGGCGCCGGCGATCGCGATCAGTGTTCGGGTGTGCACAGCTTGGCCTCCTTCATTGCCGGCGCGGGACCAGCAGCACCAGGGTGATGACGATCGCGAACACCACAGCGCACACAGCTAATCCGATCGCCATGCCCGCGCCCCAGACCTGCCAGGCAAGTCCGAAGAGGACGGACGAGACGAAGTAAGCGAATGCCTGCCCGGTTTGGATGAGCGCGATCCCGGTGGTGCGCAATACCTCCGGCAGGATCGGGCTGACGAGCGCCATCAGCACTCCGTCGGTGGCGGCGTAGAAGGCGCCGTACAACCCGAGCGTGATCACGAGCACCGGCCAGCCCGAAACCGGGCCCGCGAGCAGCAGATAGACCATGGCCAAGGCGCCATAGCCGCAGAGCACCACCGGGAGCCGGCCGAACCGGTCAGCCAACGCGCCGAGCGGCGCGGCCAGCACCAGGTAGGCGAGGTTGGTGCCGACGGCGAACAGCGGAAACCACACGGTGGCGATTTCTTCCTTGCGCTGCAACAACAAGTACACGAATCCATCGCCGATGGCCGCCATCCCGAGCACGCAGGCGGCTATGAACAGCCGGCGCACCCCGGCGGCGCGCAGGAGAGTGAGAGCAGCGCGCGGTGACACGCTTCCGACGGACGGGCGTGGAGCCTGATCGTCACGGACGAACAGCACGAGCAGCAGCACACCGATCGCGGCGATGCAGAAGCTGCTGACGAACACGGCGTTGAACGCGTCGACGCTCACGGACGAGCCGATCACGGCGAGCACCCCGAGCGCGACCAGCGGACCGGCGAACGCGCCCGTGCTGTCCATCGCGCGGTGCACCCCGAAGGCCCGGCCGAGCATGGATTCCGGTACGGACAACGTGATCAGCGCGTCGCGCGGTGCCGTCCGCAGCCCTTTACCGACCCGATCGACAGCGATCATGGCGCCGATCGCGGCCACTGACCCGCCAGCCGCCACCATGCCCAGCTTCGTGGCCGCAGAGAGCGCATAGCCGATGCCCGCGACAGTCTTGCGCTTGCGCGTCCGGTCGGCGAGATAACCGCCGACCAGCCGGAGCAGCGCGGTCGCTCCGGTGTAGAGGCCGTCGACCAGCCCGTAAACCACAGGACTCAGATGCAAGCCGAGCACCAGGTAGATCGGCAGGATCGCGCTGACCATCTCGGCGGAGATGTCGGTGACCAGACTGACGGCCCCTAGCGCGACGACGTTCGAGCCGATCGCGCCAAGCTTGCACCGGGACACCGTGCCGCGGTTCTCCCGGCGACCGATGGTGGACAGGTACACGTGTTCGCCCTTCTACGGCCCGCGTGGGCGCCACGCCAGGCACCAGATGTCAGGGCAAAATGATGAACGACGAAAGGGGAACACTTTTATGCGTCATTCCCGTCCATCCTGCGGCCAGAACGTAAACAAAAGGAAACATCGACCGCCGTTGGCGAGCTTTCACCATTGTCCAACATTGGCCATGATCAGCGCGGGCGCCCGCCCACACTGGACTTGCTGAGACCAGAATATGACATTGGCGACAACGCGCCAAACACTCACCCGAATACACGCTTGCACGATGTCTGACATAGGGAAAGGTGACGCAGGTACAAGGCAAACATCCCATCGTCGGATAGGACGTTTCACGCAGATACAATTCTGGGAAGGAGCTAATCGTGACAAGCGAGCGGGGTATATGGGCGTCTCTGACGATCGCTCACATCGAGCATGTCGGCCACCACCACTCGCATGGTGAAGGCTGTGGCCACGTCGCCATACCGCACGATGATCACGTTGACTACGTGCATGACGGCCACTTGCACCGAGGCCACGCGGGTCACTACGACGAGTGTGAGGCGACCGAACACGCCTCGCATCCCGGACATGACCACAAGCACGGTGAGAATTGCGGCCACGTCGCGGTGCCGCACGGTGATCACATCGACTATGTGCACGACGGCCACCGCCACGCCGCTCACGGAAACCACTACGACGAGCACTGAAGGCCCCCGGCAGAGACCGAGGTCCACCGCGGCATCGAATGGTGTAACGTCCGGCTCGGCCTCGCTTTCTTTTGTGTTCTCTTGCACGGCTTCCCTTCCTGCACCTCGCGGACAGGTGACCAGCTCGACGAGGGACAGGCGAAGCGCAACAGAACTCGCCTTGGTTTCCGGTGATTGACTGGGAAAGCAGTCTGTTATCGAGGTCTGGAAAGAATAGGCGGCCATTCGTCTGGCTCCGTCTTACTGTCGGTTCCGGGGCCGGGAAGGGGGCTACTTGCCCCCGCCTATATCCCGATCTGACAATGGGCGCCACCCATTTGATCAGTTATTTCTTGATAACTGAGGAGAAACTGTCATGACGAATTCAATTGTTCGGCGCTCGCTGGCCGCGGCAGGCGTGGCGATTTTCATGTCCGGGCTCCTGCCCGGGGCTGCTTCCGCCGCAGAGGCGCTACCGCAATTGCAATGCGAGGGCCTGGTGGATCCCCCGGAGCTAGAGGATGACGGAGCTGTGCACGCGGAGGCCGGCGCCAACTGCTCCCGCCGGGTGGACGTGGTCGGGGTACGAGTGTGGCTGCAGAAATACGACGACGAGGAATGGAAGGAAGTCGCGAAGGGTTCCGGCAGGAAGGAGAACGTTGACGGCGGGGAGGCCCACACCAAAGTTCGGTGCAAGTCGGGCCAGTACCGGACAGTAGCCACGTTCTACGCACGCCATGACAAGTATACCTACCAGAATCGTGGAGTGAGCTGGCCAGTCCGTATCCACTGCCGCTGACTCTGCGCTCGCAGCTTTATGACGACCTCTCGATCGGACGTGAAGCTCGCTGTCCGCGACGGACGCTTCTGGTACTTCTTGAGGCTAGGTGTGTCCTGACCGAGAAAAGTGCTCCTGGGTTGGGAGAATGAAGGTATCTAAGCCTATTCCCCATCATAGCCAAGGAGCACTTTTCTGGTGCGGAACCAGACCTCTCGAGGATCGAGACGTCAACCTGCCACCCCCGCGAATGATCAAGGCCAGCGTCGGGCACACCACCCGCGTCTTGGACAGGACCTTCCACGATCCTCACCACCACCGAGCCGACACCGACCGAAAGCACATCCGGACATGCCGCCTTGTTGACAAACAAGGGACACAACAAGCCAGGTGGGTATCTCTGACGTTCGCGCCATCACGAGTCGAGCTCTCCCACCTCCTCTCGGTCCAAATTGGACGGTCGGCGCCATTGACCTGGCGAGATCTGCCGTCGTGCGCGGTGCGCGCCAGGCGTGTTCGGTGTCGCGTTGCCGCATCGTGTCTTTGTGGCGGATCGGTCGCGGTCCTTGGCCACGAACCGTCAATTTCGAGACCTGGCAGTGCCTTCACATCCGAGCGAACGTCACCCCTCGCCACTTTCCTTTCAGGGCAACGGAGTTGAGAGTCTCCGGAGCCGGTGCGAGCGCGCTAGGGTGTGCCTATTGGCAGGTTGGTGCCTCGATCGGGTGACTTGTGTGCGCATCGCACCTGCGCCACAGTCGAAGGATGGGTTATCGAGACCTGACGATCCGCGTCTTTGGGAACGTTTCCAACTGCCGGTACACCGCACTGGCCTGTGAGATCAGTGCGCGGCTGGCGGAGGTAGGATTGGACAGACGCGCGGTTCTGGTGACCGACGACAAGATCACCGGCGCCGAGATGGAAATCGCCAGCAGGGGCAGCCATATATGTCGTGTGCGCGGATAGTGAGCACATCAGCGAGTTAGGTCCGCCGGTTCGGCGATCAACTGAACTCCAATGCGATGAGCTACTGCACCAACGCCACCGTGGACCTCGCCCCGGCGCTGGGCGTGCCGGAACACACTTCACTGTTCGTCCATGATCGACTGCTGTCCACATCGGACAACCCGTTCCGGACTCCCGGCGAGCTGTATGCGGTCCTGTCGGGTGCGGGAATCGCGTTGCGGTGGACCGAAAGCGTCCGCGCCACCAACGGTTGGTACGAAGCGGGCAAGAGCACGAGGTCGAGAGTTTCGCAGCGGTCTCGCAAGGTAACCACCCACAGTGATTCGTCTTCGGCAGAGAGGGCCCGCAGCGTGAACCTTCCGGGAGAACACGAGCGCGTCGCGCGCCTCACGGTGCCTACCAGGCCCGCGGACCTCCACGCGGTACGGCATTGGGCCGCTTGTCACGTCACGGATCTGCCGCCAACCGTCCAGGCGGACGTCGTGCTGCTGTGCAACGCATTGGTCAGCAACGCCGAGACGCATCGTGGCGGGGTTCGAGAAATACGGCTACTGCGCCCGGACCCCGGTTGTGTACGGGTCGAGGTGGATGACTGGGCTCCCCCGCCAGTTGTCAGGCCCGCTCCGTCGAACTGGACGCCGGAAGGCCTGCACCTGCTGTTGATCGAGCGCCTGTGTGCCCGGTGGGGCGCGGCGCCGGGCCGGGGCGGCACGACCATGTGGGCATACGTGCCAGTGGTCGCACCTCGGAAGGTTACGCACGCACGGCACACCTAGATCGGGAGCGACAAAACCAGCCTGCTATCAATAACCCGACGGTTTCGGATTGGTGTGTTCGACGACAAGACCTGCCTGCGCAACCAGTTGGCCGTAGACATCGGCCGCGACCCACCAGCCATGCAGCTCGGTGGGCGTCTGTCCGGCGTAAGCGCTGGGTGCGTGGGAGCCGGGCGGCGAAACCGTGCCCAGTGGCAGCGTGTTGTTCAGGTGAGGGCCTCGGCGGAAGTGTCGCCAGAACTCGGCGTCGCCGGTAAGGTCCAGGCGGACGATGGGTGTGCCGTCGGGAATCTCGAAGTCCGGTTGCTGCAAGAACTTCTGCAATGTCACCGGACTGCTGATGTTCCGCGGCTCGTCGGCGCGAGTGCCGTCGAGCGGGGTAGCGACCGCAGTGACATTGTCGGCCTGGCCGACCTGGATCAGGTGGACGCGATAGCGCCGAACGGCGGGTTCTGACACCATGGTCGTTCCTCGCTCTCGCGGATTTCCGTGTCGCACAGAGGTGCAGCGGGTTTGCGGAGAGGCCGACGGCGGTCTCGACCCCACGCTTTGCTGTCCACGACCTGACGTCGGCGCCACGCCCGATACAGCGCTCCGGGCGGTCTTGATGTGGGCGACAGGACGAGCGAGTACGCCCGCCTCGTCGTGCTGGAACCGGTCGCCCAGGCTGTCGCCAGGTCGGAACATGCGGGGCCCTTGGTCCACGCGAGGGACACAGACCCATCGAGCCAGTGCGGTGCGGCCTCATCGGATAGGGCCGTTGGAAACGGCCCGCCGGAGTTGCCGTGTCGAGTCGTGCCCGATGTCAGCATGTTTCATGACGTCAGCCTCTGGCAAGGGGCCAATTACGCGGCTATCCCTCGTCGATCCCTCGTAGCTACGCCGTCCATAAGGGACGGTCGGATGTCGGCGGCAGGGCCGGACATCAGCGGCATGGTGGCCGGGTGTTGCCGGCGTCGTAAACGATCAGGCCGTCCGTGCGTAGCCGGGCGAGGTCGCTCGGCCGGTGCGGCTCCTGCCGACCGTCGTAGTGCAGGTGAAGGACCGGCACGTTGCGTGCCAGTGTCACGAAGTCGGCGATCATCCGTCGGCGGCAGCGCCACCACACTGCCTCGGCGCACATGACCGCAGTGCACTGTGCCGCTGCGGTAGCCAACAGCTCGTCCATTGCTGCAAGGAATTGTGGCGAACGCATGTGGGCGGCGTACCCGGCGAAGGCGCGGTGTCGGGCGAGTCCGGTCTCGCTGAGCGCCAGCCGCCAAGCCGGCGCTCCCAGCGGTAGGCGATGCCTTGCATAGGCAGCCACTGCGCGATCTGGCCGCGGGCTACATGCGGGGTGCGCCCGCTGCTCGGCGCGGTCCGCACGTCGACCAACGTATCGATACCGGTCCCGCGCAGGAGCATCACGATCCGCTTGGCGCTCGCCGTGCCGTGGCCAAAGGTGAGTAGAGGCTCGGTCATCCTCGCAGGGTTCCCCTAGCCGCCACTGGTCCACGCCGAAAGGCTTAGGACACGGGGTGAGGTCCGGTATGGACTCGGCCAAGCGTGCGTCGTGTGGCCAAAAGTGGCCACGTGGCCAGCAATGCAGGCTCGCCACCGCGGAGCTGGACAACTCGCCGACTCGGTACCCAATCAGGTAGTTGTCACGGTGTGCTGAGTGCTCGCCTGACTCCACTCTGGTGGAAACCGGTGAAGGTCTGCTCGAGGCGAGGCGATCACGATGTCAGTCACCAGCATCCACAGGGCAGCAGAGCAGTTGGACGCTGTGCTTGACCGCGAAGACCGCGACGAGGAACTCGGACAGCTGTCTCCTCATGAACGGCTCTCGTGCCCGGTGCACCGCAGGTGGGTTCACCAGTGCGTCAGCTCGCCGTTGCATGTCATCCCGGTGACCGGGCACCGCTGGTGCCGTCGGTGCGAGTGCGCGCAGTTGATCGCGGTCGACGAGATCAGTGGGACGGTGTCGATGTCGTGCCCGAGCTGCGGTGAGGTTCCGACGACGCTGCCCAGCCGTCAGATCATGCGGACGTGCCGGGCGAGTTTGGCCGCGTGGCGGCTGCATCGTGCCCCCGCGCGGACTCGAAACCAGCCCGGTGAACAGGGCCAGTCAACGGAGCCTGCCCTGTTCACCGGGTATTCAGCTTGCTCGGCCTGCTGACCCCGTGATATCCCTGATCGGGAAGAGCCTGTCTTGGTCAGCCGTGCATAAGGCGACCCTTGACCGAGACGGACTTCTCCGGCGATGGGCCCGTCACGGACTCAACAGTGCCCTCTCCGCATGCTTTCGGGGAGTCAACCTTATTGGTACTGCCGTCTTCCATCGTGTACCACAGCCGTACCCAGACGCACTTCCCGTCATCCTTCTTGTCGCGCACCTCTCCCTTGGACTGCCCGCCCTTCCAGCAGACCGTGCCCTCAGCGGATCCCCAGGGCTTGTCTTCTTTGAAGTTGCCGCAGTTGGCTTCTTGCGGCGCGGAGTGACTCTGCGGTGCAGGAGTTGCGTGCCCGGGACCGGCGAGGCACATCAGTGAAATACCGAGCGTCGTCGTGAGTCCGACCGTGGACAACCAGTATTTACGCATCTAACCCTCTCTGGTGTGCGGTGAGTAAAGCGAAAGCAGTTCATCGCGAAATTGTCGCCATACTGCGACAGAGCCCCAATACTAGGCCAGATGCTCGACAAGTGTAGGTGGCCATTTGCGCGGCCCCGGCCCTCACTTGTTCAAGGCCGCCGCCCGGTGCTCAACGGTCCACACTTCGCCGGTCAACTTGCAGTAGTACACGTGGAGCTTGTGCTGGAAAACATGCTGAAAAAGGCACGCGGAGCCGTCGCCAAGCACCGGGTTATGCCTGATCTCACGGAAAGAACGGTCAGGAAAGACACTGGTCAGGACGTTGGTCTCCCAGACCCCTCGTCGAAGGACTTCGACGGCGAGATAGTACGTACCGCGATAATAGAGAACATTCGGTGCCGCCAGAGTGGTGTTCGCGGAGAGGAGTACCTTCGCGGGACTGTTCACCAGCCCGCGGACGGACTTCGCCGACTTGACCAGGATCTCCCACTTCTTGGTGTCGTCACCGCGATACCAGTAGAGGTAGTACCGCCCACTTCGCGGATCCTTGAAGAGGTTCGGATTCTGGTTTCGCCACCCCTTCTCGGGTGGAACGAGCGTGACCGGATCGGTGAAGTGCAGGCCATCGCGACTCGTCCGCGTCACGATGTAGCTGTCGCCGCAGTAATCCACGGTGTGCACCATGCGGAACTCATCCTTGATCAGCAGGACGGATGGCCACCGTTCACCGTGCTCGTGAAACAGGGGAACGGGATCCTTCACCCAGTTGACGAGATCATTGCTCCACGCCCGGCCGATGCCGCCGCATTCTTGAAGACCGTAGTAACCCCAATACCGGTATCCGCCGCGAGGGACTTCGACCACGCTCAACGTGTGCGGCGCTTCAGTCTCCCAACCGGACTGGGTAAGAACGGTGGTCGGCGGGCCAAGCGGAAAGTAAGTCGTCTCAGGCGGCAATGACTCGCCGAATGCCGCCTGAGGACTGGTACCGAAAAGCACGACCAGAGTCATTACTCCGACGATCGCACGCAGCCGCAGGGACATTTCAACCGCCTCTCAATCGCCAGTGTGCCACGTCAACCATGGTCCACCCGATATAGGTTCACAGGCAGTGGCCGATTCATTGGCCCCTTGTCCAAGAACGGCATCCAAAGCAGGCTGGCATTGGCAGCCCGATTCCCCGGTTCCGTAATTCGGATTGCGGCTCGTGAGTCGCCGCTCGGGAGTGATTCAGAAATGGTCAGCAAAAGCACAGAATCCGCAGAGCTCGACCGGCACACCAGCGGCGGGTCCGAACTGGTACGCAGGGGACGGCACTTCCTCTGTCGTGATGGCCGGGCGTTCGTACCGGTAGGCACGCACGTGGTGCCGAGGTCGGGTCCCGACTGGGCAAAACGGGTGGGTGCCGCGGCGTTCGACGAGGCGTTCGCCCAGCTCGCCTCGCTCGGGCTGGACACTGCGCGGATCGACGTGCTGTGGGAGGCCGTGGAGCCTGCTCCGGGACAGTACGACGAGGCGCATCTCGCGGTCCTCGACGAGGTTCTCGCCGCTGCTCGCAAGCACGGCGTGCTACTGCATCCCTGCCTGTTCGTCGGCGGAGAAGTCGGAGACGCGTACTGGGACATACCGTGGCGCAACGGGCGTAACCCGCACACCGACGCCGAGCTGCTGCGGGCACAAGCTGCGCAGGCGCGGATGCTGGCGGAGCGCTGGCGTGGCGATCCCGCTGTGCTCGGCTGGGATCTCACCGATGAGCCGCCGTACTGGATCATCGCCGGAACGACCGATGCCGAGGCACGCGGCTGGACCACTGACCTGGTCACGGCACTGCGCGGAGAGGACCCAGAGCACCTGATCACCATCGGCACGGCGTCGCAGGAGGTGAGGGGCGGCCCTTTCCGTGCCGACGTAGTGGCCGATCTGCTCGACTTCACCTGCGTGCATCCGTACCCGATCTATTCGCCGGACCTGTTTCCGGACGGGTTGCTCGATCCCCGGATGACTCACTCCGCGGCGTTCGAGACGGCGCTGACGGCCGGCGCGGGCCGGCCGGTGATGCTGCAGGAGTTCGGTGCTTCCTCCACCCAGTACCACCCTGAGCGGATCGCGGCCTACGACCGGTTGTTCCTCTGGTCGAGTTTCGGCCGCGGCGCCATCGGGTTTCTGTCCTGGTGCTGGTCGGATGCCGAGCCGGAGGCCTACCGGCGCGTCCCTTACGTGCGATGGCCGCACGAGACTCAGTTCGGCTTCACCGATGCCTCCGGCGAGGTGCGGCCACGTGGGCGGGTGCTGGCCGAGTTCGCGGAAGCCATCCGCAGTGTCGACCTCGACGGCTACGCCGGGCGCGGGCCGGATCCGCGAGCCGGCATCGTGGTGCCGTACGAGTACGTGCACCCCTACGACCGGAGATTCTTCGGCCTCGACGAGAAGTCCGGCATCTACACCCCGGCCGAGCCGGTGTGGAATCCCGATCCGGGTGTCGTACCTCTCGTACACGGGTGGCTGAACGCGTTCGTCCTGGCCGCACGCGCCGGCATCGCGGTCAGTTTCCCCCGGGAATGCCCGGAGGACGACCACTGGCCGGAGCTTCGCCTGTTGCTGCTACCGGCACCGTTGACAACCACCTCGACAACGCTGTGGCACGTGCGGACCACCTTCTGGCGAGGCACACCCGCTTTCCACGCCGCGGGAGGAACGGTGTACCTGTCGCTGTCAGCCGACAGTGCCATTCCCGAGATGACCGAGCTGGCCGGCTGCCGGATTCTCGACCGGGAACCCGCGGACCCGGCCGTGCGAATGACTTTCGTCGAGCCATGGGGGCCGTTCGCTCCTGACGACACCATCGAGATTCCGGCTGCCGACGACAACCCGTCCACTCGGGGGGTCCTGCTCGACGTCGTCGACGCCCGCACAGTCGCTGTCGACGAGCACGGGCACCCGGCCCTCGTGGTGGCCGACCGAGCCAACGGACACACCGTGACCTGCGCTTTCCCAATCGAGTTGCTACTGGCGCGCATCCCCGACGCGCACCGGCGCCACGCGGACTGGTACGGCTTGTACACCGGTTTGGCCGAGCTGAGCAACGCCAGGGAGGACGCTTGGGCCGACCACCCCGACGTCACCAGCGGGGTTCTGCTCGGTGACCGTGGTGGGCTAGTCGCGTTGACCAATCACAGCCCTGCACAAGTGGAGTTCGACCTCGTGCTGCCATCAGGCGCGATCGCGCGCGAAACCTTGCCGCCCCGGACAGCGGGTCCCAGGGGCAAGGTCAGATTGAACGCCTACGACACGGCGGTCGTGACCTGGGATCATCCAAGCTCTTGACGTCCTCTCCCGCCTGAAGGCGGGAGATTCCTCCTGGTCATGATGCGGCGACCTTGGGGATGGTTCACGCAACCGGCTCGCCGTGCGGCGGCCTTGCCCGTGTGGACTGCGCGTGCTCTGTGAGCCAACACGACCGCTCGTGCGGGCTCCCGCCTCCCACTTGGTGGTGGGTTTCCGTCCGGCGGTGCTGAATGCCCGGTCAAGGATGGCGCGCGAGGCGTTGCGGTCGGCGTGTTCGGTGTGCCCACATGCCACGCACGCAAACAACCGGCCGCAGCCCTCGCGGGATTCGGGGTCGCGAACGTGGCACTTCGAGCACGTCTGCGACGAACCGTGCGCCGGTACCGCGACCAGGACACCGCCATACCGCTGGGTTTTGTACCCGAGCTGGCGGCGGATCTCGAACCATCCCTGATTGGCGATGGACTTGTTCAACCCAGCCTTCTGGCGAACCCGCCGACCGGGTTGGTCAACAGTGCCTTTGGCGGAGCGGAGCATGTTGCGAACCTTCAGTCCTCGACCGCGATCAAGCCGTGGTTTTTGGCCAGGTCGGTGGTGAGCTTGTGGTTCCAGTCCGCGCGCCTGCGGGTCTGCCGAGACTTCAGGGCCGCGATCCGACCGATGGTCGTGCGCAGCCGGGTGCTGTACTTGCCTCCGTTGTGTTTTCTTCGCGAACGCCATCTGCCTGGCCTTGCGCTGCTCCAAACCGCGCAGGCGCTGCCGCTCGCCTGGAGTGAGGGCGGCCGAGCGCTGCCGCTCCCGGTCTTCGTCGGAAACGAACACCGAGCACGCGATCCCCACATCAACACCGACCGGCGTGCCCGTGTTGACAGGCGTCTCCGCTGGCTCGGGGACGTGGACACCGAACGAGATGTGCCAGCCAAGCCATCCCGGCTGACTGTGGCGTTACGGACGGTGCCGTCGATCGGGCGGGACAACCGGATTCGCACCCACCCGATCTTCGGGAGCTTCACCTGCGCGGTGCGGCGCGACACCTTATGCACCGCGACCGCCTGGCCAGGAAACGTCACGCCTTGGCCATGGTGCTTCTTCTTGAACTGTGGGAACCCTGCCGGGTGGTGCGGGTTCCAGAAGTTGTCATAGGCGGCGCCGAGCTGTCGGAGGACCTGTTGAGCGCATTGGGCGGGCAGGTCCCGCAGCCAGTCGTGCTCGCGGCGGGCCTCGGTCAGCTCCGCGCACTGCTCCACCGCGCGCACCGTGGCCCGCCGCGCGGACTTGTACGCCCAGATGCGTTGTGCCAACGCGGTGTTCCACACCGTGCGGCAGGTGTGTGACCACGACGCGAGTCGTTGCGCCTGTCCCGTGTCCGGGTATAGGCGGAACCGCATCGCCGTGTTACTTCCCGCCCAAGATCGCAATCTCGAAGCTGGTCAACAGCCTCAAAGGCGTGTCCAGCCGATTGTTGCGCAAGGAGTTCGAGGACCTGCGGTTCGCGTACTGGAAAGGCGTCCGGTTGTGGTCCGGGTCGTACTTCGCCGGATCGGTCGGCGGGGCGCCGATCAGCGTGGTACGCCAGTACATCGAGCAGCAGGCTCGACCCAGCGTGTGAGCACCGACCTGACGGCCGGTGGCCGGTCTTCACCTCCGCCCTGAAGGACGGAGCACTGCCCGGCCATCCAGGTGCAGGCCCGGTCAGACCGTCACGACTTCTGGGCCGCGTTCGGCTATCGCGTGCGCCAGTGCGGAGTCGACGTTCGTGTCGGTGACCACGGTGTCGAGCTGCTCGACTCCGCAGACTCGGGCGAACGCGATCGTGCCGATCTTGGTGCTGTCGGTCACCACGATCTTGCGCCGGGCGCTGGCCGCGGCAGCCTGCTTCACCGCGGCGTCCTCGGGAATGTATTCCGTGACACCGGCTTCGGGGTCCACCCCGCCCGCCGAGAGGACCACTGTGTCGAAATACAGGTCGGTGAACGCCCGTTGCGTCATCGCACCGATGATCGAGCGCTCACCTGGTCTGGTGATGCCACCGGGAATCATCACGGTGAGGCCGGGCTCGTCGGCGAGCAGGTCCGCGATCCGCAGGCTGAGCGCGAGCACTCGCAGGTTTCGCCGTCCCCGCAACGCCTTCGCCACCTCGATCGTGGTGGTTCCGGCATCGATGATGACGGTTTCGCCGTCGTGTATCAGTTCGGCGGCCGCTCGGCCGATCCGCTCTTTCTCGTCGACGCGCTGCAGGCGGCGCGCATGGTAGGCCGGTTCGTAGCTTCGGGACGGCGGGGCGGCGGCACCGCCGTGCACCCGGGTAAGAGCGCCGACTTGTTCCAGCGCCTCGAGGTCGCGGCGAATCGTCATCTCCGACACACCGATCCGGGCGGCGAGTTCCGACACCTGGACGTTTCCCTTGGCCTGTACCAAATCCAGGATCAGCTGGTGGCGGTTCTGCTTGCTCATGGGTTTTCGGAATCCTCGCTGACCAGGGTGCGGCGTGTCCGGCGCATGGTAACCGGCAGCGGAGCTCAGCACGGCCGGTAAAGGTATTTGGCGACACCGGGCTCATCGACATTCGCCGCGGTGGCCATCACGATCGACGTCGTCGACTCCGGCTGGACGGGTTGCCCCTTGACCGCGGCCAGAGCCTGCTCCACGCCCTTTTCGCCGATCTCGAAGGGCTTGTGCAGCAACAGCGCGGCGACTTCGCCCTTCTTCAGCTGGTCCACCTGGAACGGCTGCGCGTCGCCGGACATGAATTTCACCCGGTCCTGTTTTCCGGCCTCGCGAAGCGCGGTCACGACGCCCTGGGCGTCACCGCCGTTGAGGGTGAACACCGCGGCCAGATCGGGGTGCACGGACAGCGTCGCCGCGACCAGACTCGCCGACTTCGCGGCGTCACCCCCGCTGAACTGGGTGGGAACCTGCTGAAGTCCGGGATATCGAGTCAGCGCGTCAGTAAGTCCCTGGCGGCTGAGATCGCTGGTTGTCACGCCGGGCGGACTCGCGATGACCAGGATCTTGCCCTGGCCGTTCACCAGGGTGTTGAGCTGCCTGGCGGCTGCGGCGCCGAGCTGCACGTAGTCCGAACCGACGACCGCGGCGACGATGTCCTTGTTCTTCAACGTGGTGTCGACCGTCACGATTTTGGTGCCGGCGGCGTGGATCTGCTTCAGCGGCGGGTACAGCGCGGTGTCGTCCGTAGGTGCGATCAGCACCGCCGCCGGACGTTTCGCGGCCACCGAGTTGACGATCTGGACCTGCAGCGAAGTGTCGAAGGCGCGGGGACCTTGCAGGTCCAGTTCCACACCGAGGCGGTTCGCCGCCGCCTTGGCCCCACACTCCATCGCCTTGTAGAAATCGTCGCCTTCGTTCCCCACGATCAGGGTCATCTTGGGCCGAGTCGATGCCCCTTCCTCGGTATTGCCGCATCCGTTGATGCCGATGGCCAAGGCCAGCGTCACCGCGGAGAGGGCTATGAGCTTCGTACGCATGATGGTGGTGCTGCTTCCTACTCATTGATCACAGTTGATCGTGGTTGGATGTTTCGCTCTCCACACCGGCAGTGGCCTGTGGTGTTGGAGTCCGGGTCCGGCAAACGCCGGTCAACCGGAAGTCCGGGCGCGACGCAACTGGTCGGCCAGCACAGCGATGATGAGCACGGCCCCGACGGCGACGTGTTGCCAGTACGGGACCAAACCCATGATGACGAAACCGTTCTGCAGCACGGCCGGGATGAAGATGCCGATGCAGGTGCCGAGGATCGTGCCGATCCCGCCGAACAGGCTCGTGCCACCGATGACCACAGCGGTGATCACCTGCAGGTTGTCCGTCGCGTGCCCGGCTATGGTGGTCGTGCCGAACCGCGCCAACGACAGGTAACCGGCGAGGCCGGCCAGCGCCCCGGCGATGGCGTACACAGTGATCAGATGTGATTTGACGTTGATGGTCGCCCGCTCGGCCGCCTGCACGTTGGCGCCGATGGCGTAGGTGTGCCGGCCGAAACGGGTCTGCGCGAGCAGGACACCGAACACGCCCGCGACCCCGAGGGCGATCAGCACGAGCCAGGGCACGCCTGCCACCCGGCCGCCCCCCATCTCCACCAGCACGCCAGGGACCGTCCGAACGTCCAGGCCGTCAGTCAGGATGAAGGCGAGGCCGAGCGCGGCTCCCAACGTGCCGAGGGTGACTACGAATGAAGGGATCTTCGCCTGCGCGACGAGCACACCGTTGAGGACACCCCAGGCTATGCCGCTGGCCAGTGCCACGGCCAAACCGGCAAGCGCGGTGTCCCAACCGTCCCCGCCCATCGCACCCATCGCCTTGGCCGAGACCACTCCGGAGAACACCAGCACTGCTCCCACGGAGAGGTCGATGCCGGCGGTGATGATCACGAAGGTCGATCCGACCGCGAGCACCAACAGCACGGCGGCGTCGACGGCGATGTTCCTTGCGTTGTCGGTGGTGGCGAACTCGGCGGGGGCGAGCAGCGAGAAGATCGCGATGACGACTACCAGGACGAGGAAGATCATGCTGGTGGAGCGGCCGGTCAGCCGACGCAACCGGGTCACGCCCGAAAAGGGCACCGAGGTGGCTTCACTCGTGTGCCGCCCTGCTTGCCTGAGTCGGCTCACCGCCGACCTCCGTTCAGTGTGTCCCGCTCGTCCGACAGGTCCTCGGTTTCCGCCCCCGTGATGGCGGCGACGAGGCTTTCGGTTGTCGCCTCGGCGGCACGAAGCCGGGCGACCCGTCTGCCGAGACGCATCACCTCGATGCGGTCCGCGACCGCGAGCACCTCGGGGACGCTGTGGCTGATGAGCACCACCGCCACCCCGGAGGACCGGACGCGTTCGATGAGCTCCAGCACGTTGCGGGTCTGGGTGACGCCGAGCGCAGCCGTTGGCTCGTCCATGAAGACCACCCGGCTGGCCCACATCACCGCTCGGCACACCGCGACGCCTTGACGCTGGCCGCCGGACAGCGACTCCACCGCACCGTGCTCGGCACGCACGGTGACCCCGAGCCGCTCGAAGGCCTCGCGCGCCTGTGCCCGCATGGCGGCGTGGTCCAGAAAACCGAGCCTGCCCACAAGTCCTTTGCGGACCAACTCCCGGCCGAGGAACAGGTTCGCGGTCGGGTCAAGCGTGTTGGCCAGTGCGAGATCCTGGTACACGGTCTCGATTCCGCGCCTGCGCGCGTCCTGTGCGGATGTCAACGACACGCGTTCGCCGGCGGACCAGATCTCCCCGTCGTCCGGGGTCAGCACGCCGGAGAGTGTCTTGACAAGGGTGCTCTTCCCCGCTCCGTTGTCCCCCATGAGGGCGACCACCTCGCCCTCATGCACTTCGAAGTCGGCTCCGCGTAGCGCTTCGACGCGACCGAAGCTCTTCCTGATGCCGCGAGCCTCGAGCAGTGCCGGTGGACTCGCCATCCTGTCTCCTCGCATCCTCGGTCGATTGGGACGAAAAGTACCCATACGAACAGCAATTTGCAATCGATTCGAACAGAAATTCTGTGCGGTTAGGTTGTTTTCGCGATCGAATCTGTGCGACGCTCCGTTCGCGCGGTTCGTGTGCTACCTGATGCGCCTGAGGAGAACAACGCTGTGCCCGACTCCCTTGAGCAACCTCTCGAGCAGTTGCCCCGCTACGTCCAGGACATCCTGGAGCAGCCCCCGGCCCTGCGCGGCCTACTGACCGCGGGGCTCGGCTCGGCGGCGACCACCTTCCTGTCCCAAGGGCTCGCGGGCTTCGACCGGATCGTGATCACCGGAATGGGCGCCTCCCTGTACGCGAGCTACCCGAGCTACCTGCGCCTGGCCAGGGCCGGTCTGCCGGTCTGGTTGGTGGAGACCGGGGAACTGCTGCATGACGTGCCCGAACTGGTCACTGGCCGTTCGCTGCTGTGGGTGGCGTCGCAGTCCGGTGAATCGGCGGAGGTCCAGGCTCTGCTCGAGCAGTGCGTCAACCCTCGGCCAACTGTGCTGGGCATCGTGAACAACACCGACAGCGCGTTGGCCCAGGCGGCCGATGTTGTCATCGAGCTGCATGCCGGCGAGGAGAGGGCCGTGAGCACTCGAACGTATGTCAACACGCTCGCCGCGTCAGCGCTCGCCGTCCGCCTCGCCCTCGGTGAGCCCGAGAGCACCGATCTCTTCGCCGCGGTCGGCGCCGTGCAACGCTACCTTGACGACTGGCGTGCGCACGCCGACGCGATCGGCGACGCGATATCCACACCGGATGCCCTGGTCATCCTCGCTCGGGGTGCCTCCCTCGCCGCGGCAGGCACCGGGGCACTGATCATCAAAGAAGCAGCGAAATACCACGCGGAAGCACTGAGCACGAGCCAGTTCCGGCACGGCCCGCTGGAGATGGTCGCCGTGGGCGTCACCGTCGTGCTGCTCGAAGGCGATCGGCACACCGCGCCGCTCGGCCAACGACTGGCCGATGACATTCGCCGGTACGGCGGGCGAGTTGTCTGGCTCGGCCAGACAGTGCCCGACCCGGACGCCCTCTCCCTTGCGGCCTGCCGCGGGGCGGCGCGGCACATCGCGGAGATCCTCCCGCTGCAATTGCTCAGCGTCGTACTCGCCGAGCGCGCCGGCATCGAGCCAGGTGTGTTCCGTCACCTGGAAAAGGTCACCAGGGTGCTGTGATTGACTGGAGGTACGAACGATGGCCAACGCCTCCCCGGAGGTCAAGAACCACACCACGCTCGCGCTGGACATCGGCGGCACGTGGATCCGTGCCGCCACGGTCACGCACGACGGACGATTGCTTGGGGCGCGCAAGCAGGCGAACCCCACCACCAGTTCCGCGACGGAGATCCTCGCGTTGTGTGCGCAGCTGGCTGATGAGGCGCGGGCCGCCAGCCCCGTGCCGCCGCTGGGACTTGGGGTGAGCACGACCGGGCCAGTGAATCCGCGGACCGGGGTCCTGTACGACCCGCCGAACACACCAGCCGGATTCTCCGGCCTGCCCCTCGGTCAGTACCTGCGAGAACAATTGGACCTGGCGGTGGTCGTGGACCGGGACGCCAACGCGGCGGCGCTCGCCGAGCAGCGTTTCGGCGCGGTCCGAGGCTGCACTGACTTCGTGTACCTCACGGTCTCGACGGGCATCGGCGCCGCGGTCATAGCCGACGGCGAGCTGTTGCGTGGCGCCGACGGTGCTGCCGGGGAGCTCGGTCATGTGGTGGTCGCCCCTGACGGGCCGGTGTGTGGCTGCGGCCGCCGCGGGTGTCTCGAAGCGGTCGCAGCCGGGCCGGCGATCGGGCGGGCCGCCGACCGGCACGCGCAGGCCAATCCCGGATCCGGCCTGGCCAAGCTGCGTGACTCGCTCGGCGGAACTCCAATACGAGGCCACCACGTCGGCGTCGCGGCCCTGGAAGGTGACCCTGATGCCCGCAAGATCCTGGCCGCCGTCGGAGCGGCCGTGGTCTCCAGCATCGTCGACATCGTCAACGTGTTCAATCCTCAGCGGATAGTGCTGGGCGGCGGCGTCGCGATGGCCCAACCAAACTGGATAGAAGAAGCGAACGACGCATTGCGACAGTCAGCGCTGCAACCAGCGAGCGAGACCGCCCGCGTCGTCCCGACCGAGCTCGGCGACAACGGCGGGCTACTCGGCGCCGCGCTCCTGCTCGACCAGCCAGATCATGGTGCCCGGCACCGCCGCCAAGAATAGTCGATCCTCGTGTCGATTTAGTTCAGCACATATCTTTTTGACGGTTTGACTGGGCAATCCAGTCAAACCGTCAACGATTTATGATTCACCTATTGTCGCGGCCGGAACGGACGTCGCCGACACACGGCCCTGACCTGACACCTCGATCGACCTGCCGATTCACCATCGGCTCAGTCATTACACGGAGTAGCATCGAACGGACTCGACCCCCACCATTCGTGTCATTGACACGAGTATGGCCTCGTGAAACCTTCGCGTGGCCTCTTGTCCAGCGTGCTGGTCCAGTTGACCGCCTTGGCCAGCAGTTCGTCCACAGTGGTCGCGCGGGCGAAGCGGCGGACCGTGCCGTGGTCCAAATCCAGCTGGCGGCTGATCGCACCCAGCGATTGTCCCTGGACGCGTAGTTCTTGCACAGCAGCGAATCGCTCGCGGGTGCGCCTCACCAGTCGGCGTTCTCGTCCGCAGGCGTCGAGTATCCAGTCGGGCACGGGCAGCGGCGTGTACGCACGTCGATCGGCCGGTGCGTGTCCATGTCCAGCAGCACGTTGCATATACCGATCCGCGCAGCAGCGCGAAATCGTCGACGCCCAGCACCCGCGGAGCTGAGACCGGCCGCTCGGGTAACGCCCGCACCAGCCGCAGCCAACGCGACCGGTCCCAACATCCTGAGCAGGCACGCGGTACTTCGTCGCCGACGTTCGACCAGGTCTGCGAACTGCTCGACGAACGTTCGCTGAACACAGCCCGCGCACCACGCCCAAGTGCCGCACGATCGCGCTGATCGACCAACCCTGACGTCGTAGTGCCTGTGCTTCCACAACCAACTCCCATGCGAGCATCGAGGCGGGCCCCGCCCCACGGCTTCCGGACTTCAGACACCCGCAGCCTGAAGGGGCCCGCAGACAACTGATGGATCTCCATCGGCGAGTCGCCTGGGATGGTCACTTTCAACGATCAGCTCTGGTCACTTTGGAATGAGCGGCGGCAACGGAGCTCAACGGGCCTTTACGCCGCACGCCGCCGCCCGCCTCACCCGCAACCACTATCTGTGCATCGACCAGACCTGGCGCTGGGCACGACATATCGCCGAGGCATTCTCCCGCATCCGCGCCGCATTCCCCTGAACCAGCCACCACGCCCCGCCACGTAAGACCCGGAGCACCCGCAGACACGGCCGAGCGGGCGGACCCACACGCCCACCCGCCGACCGAACCCCAACCAGGATCACCCGTGAAAGACCGGGGTTAGGCCAACACTCCATTGTGGACACTCCTGATCGTTTGTCAGATCCCGAGCAGGGGCCACGGTGTCGACGTGGGTGCCGCCGAATGCGTTGTTGACGACGTGGGCCGATCGGGCTAGCGCGGGCCTACATGTTCGGCCGATAGACACCAGGTTCGTTTGGCCGCAACGATTGACCGGATCGCCGATGAGAGAGCAGAAAGGCTGACCATCTCCGATGCAGTCGCAGAGCAGTTCGCCCGCGGCCCGGATCGAAAAGCTGGTGAAGACCTTCGGGGCGACCCGTGCGCTCGACGGGATCGACCTGGAGATCCCGGTCGGCCATGCGCTCGGGCTGCTCGGCCCGAACGGCGCGGGCAAGACCACCACGGTCCGCATCCTGACCACGTTGTTGCGACCGGACTCGGGCCGGGCCTGGGTGGCAGGGCACGACGTGCTCGCCGAACCGGACGCGGTGCGCCGCAGCATAGGGTTGTCTGGTCAGTACGCGGCGGTCGACGAGAACCTGAGCGGCTACGAGAACCTCTACCTGGTCGCCCGGTTTCACGGACTCTCCCGCGCACAAGCGAGCAGGAGGTCGCGAGAACTGTTGGCCGGCTTCCGTTTGGAGGATGCCGCCGAGAGGCTGGCCAAGACCTACTCGGGTGGGATGCGACGTCGGTTGGACCTGGCCGGGGCGTTGGTCGCACGGCCTCCGGTGGTCGTGCTGGACGAGCCGACCACCGGCCTCGACCCGAGGAGCCGGCTGGAGACCTGGGGCGTGATCGGCGAGCTGGTCGCCGACGGCGCCTCGGTGCTGCTCACCACCCAGTACCTGGAGGAGGCCGACCGACTGGCGAACACCATCGCGGTGATCGACCGGGGACGGGTGATCGCGCGGGGCACGTCGGACGACCTCAAGGCGCGGATCGGTGGTGAACGGCTGGAGCTGGTGGTAGCCGAGCACCACGCGCTCTCGGTCGCCCGGCAGGTGTTCGCCGAGGTCGGCTCGGCCGAGCCGAAGGTGAACGAGCAGGCCAGGCAGGTCAGTGTGCCGGTGGACGACGGTCCCAAGGCGCTGGTCGAGGCGATGAACCGGCTGGACGGCGTCCGCGTGCTGGATGTCGGTCTGCGTCGGCCGAGCCTTGATGATGTGTTCCTGTCGCTGACCGGGCACACGGTCGAAGGCGAGTGAACGGCGTGCGGAAAGTGTTGCGCGACAGCGGAATGGTCATCTGGCGCAATCTGCTCGGGGTCCGTCGCAACCCGGCGATGCTCACGGCCGCGACCGTGCAGCCGGTCATGTTCGTCCTGGTGCTCGCCTACGTGTTCGGTGACAGCCTTGGCGGCGGCCCGTATCGCGAGTTCCTGATGGCGGGGATCTTCACGCAGACGGTGACGCTCAACGCCGCGTTCACGACGATCGGCATGGCCAACGATCTCCAGAAGGGCATCATCGACCGGTTCCGGTCGCTGCCCATGTCCAGGGTTGCGGTGATACTCGGCCGGACCGGGTCCGACCTGCTGATCAACGTGCTGGGCCTGGCGGTGATGTCGATCTGCGGGCTGGCGATCGGCTGGCGGATCAACGGTGGTGTGGTCGACGCGGTGGCGGCGTACGGGTTGCTGCTGCTGTTCGCCTTCGCGATGTCCTGGGTCGGCGCGCTGGTCGGACTGGTCTCGCGCAGCGTCGAGGTGGCGCAGAGCGCCGGGTTCCTCTGGATGTACCCAGTCACCTTCATCTCGTCGGCGTTCATCTCGCTGACGAACCTGCCCGGCCCGCTGCGCGCCTTCGCCGAGTGGAACCCGATCACCACCGTGTCGGACGCGTGCCGGAGGCTCTTCGGCAACCCGAACCTCGCGCCCACCGCCGGGTGGGCCGCCGAGCACGCGGCCGGGTACTCGGTCCTCGCGTGCGTGGCGATCATCGCGGCCTTCCTGCCGCTGGCGGTGTCCCGGTACCGCTGGGCGGCCGGCCGATGACCGTGTGGGGCCCGTTTCCCCTGTCGTCAGGGCAAACTGGGATCTGGAACGCGCAACGCATCGCTCCTGACGTCCCGCTGTCCGTAGCGCTGTACGTCGAGGCGCGAGGCGAACTCGACGTCGCGCTGCTGGCCGACGTCTTCCAGCGCAGTTCGGCCGAGATGCGCAGCCCTCAGCTGCGGATCGTGGAGATCGACGGAACGCCCTGTCAGACGGCGGATTCCGAGCTGAGGATCGACACCGAGGTTCTCGACCTGCGGTCCGAGGCCGAACCGCGCGCCGCGGCCATGCGGTGGATGCGGCAGAAGGCCGGTGCGCCGATCGACATCCTGAGCGCTCCGTTGACGCGCTTCGCGGTGTTGCGGACCGGTGACACCGAGCACTTCTGTTATTTCCAGATGCACCACATCGCGATCGACGGGTACGGCGCGATGCTCCTGCTGTCCCGCGCCGCCGAGCTCTACAGCGCCGCCGACCCAGGTCCGTCCACCATGACGGACCTGTCCACGATCCACGAGTCCGATGTAGACTATCGAGCGTCCCCGGACTTCGAGAAGGACAAGGCGTTCTGGCGCGAGCAGTTGTCCGGGATCCCCACCGCGTTCAGCCTCAGCGACCGTCGGGCGCAGGCGTCGCCGGGCCGCCGCGTCGAATCCGGTTTCCTCGACGACCAGACGGGCGCTCTGCTCACCTCGCGGGCACGCCACGCCGCCACGCAGGCCAAACTGCTGGTCGCGGGACTGGCCGGGTATTTCGCCGCGGTGACCGGTGAACGCGACGTCGTGCTGAGTCTGCCGGTCACGGCGCGGACCACCGACGCGCTGCGCCGCTGCCCCGGCTTCGTCTCGAACGTCGTCCCACTGCGCATTCCGGTCGCGCCCGGCACGACCGTCGAGGAACTGGTCAACGAGGCCGGTGTGCGGATGCGGAACGCGGTGCGGCACCAGCGTTACCGCCACGAGGACATCCGACGGGACAGCGGCACCACGGGCAGCCACCGCGGGTTCTTCGGCCCGATGGTGAACATCATGCTGTTCCACAACGAGGTCCGGTTCGGGGTGGCCACCGGCGAGATGCGCGTGCTGGCGACCGGGCCGGTGGAGGACCTGTCGGTCAACATCTACACCGGCGCCGCCAGCATCCAGGTCGACTTCGAGGCCAACCCCGAGCGGTACACGGCCGACGAGCTGACCGGTCATCACCGGCGTTTCCGCGACTACCTGCGCCGGTTCCTCGCCGCGGACGCCCAGACCGCGGTGTCCGAGATCGCCCCGATGGACGATGCCGAGCGCGACGTGGTCGTGCGTGCCTGGAACGCGACGGACGCCGACGTCCCCGCCACGACGCTGGACGCGTTGTTCGCCGAGCAGGTCGCGCGGACTCCAGACGCGGTCGCGCTGACGTTCGACGGCGCCAGCCTGACCTACCGCGAGTTCGACGAGCGCGTCGACCGGCTCGCCCGTGTCCTCGCGGCCTCCGGCGTCGGTCCAGAATCCGTTGTGGGACTGGCGATCCCGCGCTGTGTCGAGCTGGTCGTCGGGATGTACGCGATCATCAGAGCGGGCGGCGCCTACCTTCCGATCGATCCCGGCCATCCGGTCGACCGGATCCGGCACGTGGTCGGCCAAGCCGATCCGGTGCTGGTCCTCACGGTGTCGGCACATCCCGTCGAGCTTCCGGAGACGCTCGACGTCGACACCGTCGAGGAGTCCGGGCTCCCACCGGTCACCAACACGGTGCGCCCGGAGCACCCGGCGTACGTGATCTTCACGTCCGGTTCGACCGGGAAGCCCAAGGGCGTCGTCGTGTCCCACGCGGCGATCGTCAACCGCCTGCGCTGGATGCAGCACGCGTATCCGCTCGACGACACCGATGTGGTCGTGCAGAAGACACCGGCCACGTTCGACGTGTCGGTGTGGGAGTTCTTCTGGCCGTTGCAGGTCGGCGCACGTCTCGTGGTCGCAAGACCGGACGGCCATCGCGACCCGGCCTATCTCGCATCGCTGATCGCCGACGAGAACGTCACCACCGCGCATTTCGTGCCCTCGATGCTGGCGGTGTTCGCCGAGGCGCAGCGCTGCACGAGCCTGCGCCGGGTGTTCTGCAGCGGAGAGGCGCTGCCGCCGCACACCGTGCGGCTGTTCCAGAAAGCCAGTCCTGGCGTGGAATTGCACAACCTGTACGGGCCGACCGAGGTGGCCGTCGACGTCACCGCATGGACGTGCACCCAGGAGCCGGAGACGGTGCCGATCGGCGCCCCGGTCTGGAACACCCAGGTCTACGTGCTCGACGCACGGCTGCGGCCGGTGCCCGTCGGGGTGACGGGCGAGCTGTACCTCGCGGGCGTCCAGGTCGCCAGGGGCTATCTCGCCAACGCTGGGCTGACCGCGCAGCGGTTCGTCGCGAACCCGTTCCGCGCCGGTTCCCGGATGTACCGGACCGGCGACCTCGTCCGGTGGCGTGCCGACGGAAACCTCGAGTACCTCGGCCGCGACGACTTCCAGGTGAAGATCCGGGGGCTGCGGATCGAGCTCGGCGAGATCGAGGCGGCCCTGCTCGCCGAACCCGGTGTGGCACAGGCGGTGTGCGTCGCCCGGTCGGCCGCGCACGGAGGCGACGAGCTGGTCGGCTATCTGGTCGCCGCCGGTGACGCCACCATCAACGTGGACGCGCTGCGTGCCGCGCTGGGGCGGGTGCTGCCGGACTACATGGTTCCCCGCACGCTCGTGGTGCTCGACGAGCTGCCGTTGGGCCCCAACGGAAAGCTCGATCGCGGGGCGCTGCCCGCGCCTGAGGTGTCCGGCCTGGTCCGCCCGCCGCGCACCGCGGTCGAACACGCGGTGGTCGGCGTCTTCTCCGAGGTGCTCGCCCGCGGCGTCGTCGGCATCGATGACAGTTTCTTCGACCTGGGCGGGGATTCGCTGATCGCGTCACGCGCGATCGCGAGGATCAACGCCACGCTGGGCGCCCGGCTGACCATTCGCGACGTGTTCGAAGCGCCAAGGGCGGTCGACCTCGCCGTTCGCGTCCGTGCGGCGGACGGACCGAGCAGGGTGTCGTCAGGGGACCGTCCCGATCGGCTGCCGCTGTCGCTGGCCCAGCAGCGGCTGTGGTTCCTCAACCGCTTCGACCGCACGTCCGCGATGTACAACATGCCATTCGCGCTGCGGCTGTCCGGTGAGCTCGACGTCACGGCGCTGCGCTCGGCGCTCACGGATGTCGTCGGCCGCCACGAGATCCTGCGCACCACCTTCCCCGACTCCGGCGACGGCCCGCACCAGGTCATTCACCCGGCAGTGGTCACGCTCGACGTGATCGACGTGCCTGCCGGTAAGCTGGCGAGCGCGCTGTCCGAGTTCGCCGCGCCCGGCTTCGACCTGGCCGTGGACCGGCCGATCCGGATGGCGCTCTTCCGCACGGCCGAACGCGAACACGCGTTGGCGATCGTCATCCACCACATCGCCTGTGACGGCTGGTCCTTCGAGCCTCTGGCGCGCGACCTCACGACTGCCTTCGCGTCCCGTGTGGACGGCCGTGAGCCGGCGTGGACGCCGTTGCCGGTGCAGTACGCCGACTTCGCGCTGTGGCAACGGGCCGCGCTCGGCGACGAGAACGACCCCGGCAGCCCACTGCGTCGCCAGATCGACCACTGGACCCAGCGGCTGGCCGGGCTTCCCGGCCAGCTCGATCTTCCGATGGACCGGCCACGGCCACGCCATCCGTCCCACCAAGGCGAGACCCATTCCTGGACCATCGACGCGGAAACCCACCGCGCGCTGGCCGCACTGGCGGCGCGGTGCGGTGTCACCATGTTCATGGTGGTGCACGGCGCGTTGGCGGTGCTGCTGGCCCGGCTGAGCGCGACCACGGACATCGCCGTTGGGACGCCGGTCGCGGGACGTGGCGACCCGGCCATCGACGACCTGGTCGGGATGTTCGTCAACACCCTCGTGCTGCGCACCGAGATCGACCTGGGCGAGGGATTCGCGGCGTTGCTCGACCGCGTCCGGGACACCGATCTCGACGCGTTCACCCACGCCGACGTGCCGTTCGAACGCCTCGTCGAGGAGATGAACCCGGAACGGTCGCCGTCACGGCATCCGCTCTTCCATGTCATGCTGTCCGTCGAACCCGATACCGACCTCGCGATCGGACTACCCGGTGTGACCGCCGCCGTCGCCCCGATCTCCACCGACACCGTCAAGATCGACCTCCAGCTCACGGTCCGCGTCGGCGCCGAGATGCGTGCCGAGCTCGGCTACGCGACCGACCTGTTCGACGCGGCGACGATCGAGGGTTTCGCGCGGCGGTTCACGACGATCCTGCGTGCGGTCGCCGACCACGCGGACAACCCTGTTGGCGATCTGTCCATTATGGATGAACACGAGCCGCGTTCCCTCGTCGGCGATCCAGCCGAACCCGCTGTGCCGTTGCCGGAGCTGTTCACGGTGTCCGATCCCGCAGCCGTCGCCGTGCGCTGCGACGGCGCCGACCTCAGCTACGGCGAGCTGGACCAGCGGTCGAACCGGCTGGCACGGGTGCTGATCGGGGAAGGTGCCGGGCCCGAGTCGGTCGTGGCGCTGGCGCTGCCCAGGTCCGTCGAGTCGATCGTGTGCGTGTGGGCGGTGGCCAAGACCGGCGCGGCCTTCCTGCCGGTCGACCCCGGCTATCCGCGGGCACGTGTCGACGCCATGATCCGCGACTGTGGAGTCCACATAGGACTTACATCGGGCCGGTTCCGATCCACGCTGCCGGATTCGGTGACATGGCTCGACATGGACTCCATCGACCTCACGGCCATATCGGCCGCACCGATGGGCAATCGGGTGCGGCCGGACCATCCGGCCTACCTGATCTACACGTCCGGATCGACCGGGACTCCCAAGGCTGTCGTGGTCACCCATGCAGGTCTGGCCTCGTTCGCGCGGGACATCACCAACCGGTTCGGCGTCACCGGCTCGTCTCGCACACTGCACTTCTCGTCGCCGAGCTTCGACGCGTCGGTGCTCGAACTCCTGATGGGTTTCGCCGCGGGCGCGACTGTCGTCGTGGCGCCGACTGACGTGTACGGCGGCGCTGAACTGGCCGACCTTCTGCGTGACGAGCGCGTCACGCACGCGTTCGTCACCCCCGCGGCGCTCGCCACGGTCGACCCGGCCGGTCTCGACGACCTCGGTGTCGTCGTAGTCGGCGGCGACGAAACGGGCCCCGAACTGGTGGCCGCGTGGGCGGTCGGCCGACGGATGTTCAACGCGTACGGGCCGACCGAGGCGACCGTCGCCGCGACCGCCAGCACGCCGTTGCGGGTGGGTGAGCCGGTCACCATCGGCGGTCCGGTCAGGGGCACGCGGCTGCTCGTCCTCGACCGCAGGCTCAACCCAGTGCCCTATGGCGTTCCCGGCGAGCTATACCTGGCGGGTCCCGGCCTCGCCCGCGGCTATCACGGCCGTCCGGGTCTGACCGCGGAACGGTTCGTGGCCAACCCGCACGGCGAGCCGGGCGAACGCATGTACCGCACGGGAGATCTCGTCACCGTCGCTCCCAACAGGACACTCCGGTTCCTCGGCAGGGCCGACGACCAGGTCAAGATCCGTGGCTACCGGATCGAGCTGCGCGAGGTCGACGCCACCCTGCTGACGCATCCCGACGTCACCTTCGCCCATACCGTAGTCCACCAGGACCGGTTGGCGTCCTACGTCACGACGACGCAGCCGGTCGCGCAGGCCGATCTGCTGGCCGTCGCACGGGCCGCACTTCCCGGCTACATGGTTCCCGCCTCGGTGACGATGCTGGACCGAATCCCGCTGACACCGTCCGGCAAGGTCGACCGCGATGCCTTGCCAACACCCGAATTCCGCGCGGCGCGCGTGCCGCTCTCGGACCGGGAACGCCGCCTGGCCGAGGTGTTCTCGGAGGTCCTCGGCCACGAGCACGTCGGAGCCGACGACAGCTTCTTCGACCTCGGCGGGAACTCCCTGCTCGCCACCCGGCTCGCAACGGCGATCGGCGCGGCCTTCGGCGTCGAGCTGGAGGTCAGGGCCATCTTCGAGGAGCCGACCGTCGCGGGACTCGTCGACCGGATCACCGCCGCGCCCCCGTCGCGGCACGGGGTGACGACGCCACAGGCTCGCCCCGCCCGGATCCCGTTGTCCTTCGCGCAGCAGCGGATCTGGTTCCTCAACCAGCGCGACGCGCGGTCGGGCGCATACAACGTCGCCTTCACTCTCCGTCTGCGCGGAGAGGTCGACGTGCCAGCACTGCGTGCGGCCATCGCCGACGTTGTCGAACGGCATGAGACGCTGCGCACCGTCTTTCCGGACAGCGACGACGGTCCCAGCCAGGTGGTGCTGCACACGGCTCCCGCGGTTCCGTTCACCGTTGAGTCCGATGTGGAGGAACGGCTCCGGTCTCTGGCCCGAAGCGCCTTCGATCTGACCGTCGACCCTCCGCTGCGCGCCGAGCTCTTCCGCACCGGCGACAGGGACTACTGCCTGGCCGTGGTGATCCACCACATCGCGGTGGACGGCTGGTCACTGGCACCGCTGGCCAACGATCTCGTCGTGGCGTACCAGGCCCGTCGCGCGGGCTCGACGCCGGAATGGGCGCCACTCGCCGTGCGGTACGCGGATTACGCCCTGTCGCAACGGGAATCGCACGACGACGAGCTCGCCTACTGGACCAGGCAGCTCAAGGGCCTGCCCGACGAGCTCCCACTCCCGTACGACCGGCCGCGACCCGCTACGCCGACGTTCCACGGCGCCACCCATCGGTTCGAGGTCTGCGACGGGGTGCGGGATCTGGCCCGACGGCACGGGGTCACGCTGTTCATGGTGCTGCACTCGGCGTTGGCGGTGCTGCTGCGCCAGGTGAGCGGCGCACGTGACATCGCGATCGGCACACCGGTCGCGGACCGGGGGGACGGCGCGCTCGACAACGTGGTCGGGATGTTCGTCAACTCGCTCGTGCTGCGTGCGGATGTTGACCCACACGCGACGTTCGCAGACTTCTTGCGGGCGAACGCCGACACCACCCTCGCCGCGATGGCGCACTCGGCCATCCCGTTCGAGCGGGTTGTCGACGCGCTCAAGCCGGTGCGCACCGCTTCCCGGCATCCGCTGTTCCAGGTGGCGCTCGTGGTCGAGGACCACGCGTTGCCACGGCTGGAGCTCCCCGGCGTTGAGCTGCGGGTCGACGAGCTCGGCACCGAGCTGGCGAAGTTCGATCTCGAACTGCGCGTCACCGGGGCGGACCGGTTCGAGTTCGGCTACAGCACCGAGCTCTTCGACGCCACCACCGTGGCGACGATCGCGCAAAGGTTCGGCAAGGTGCTCGCGGCGGTCGTGGCGGACCCGGAGATCGCGCTCGGCGATATCGACGTGCTGACCGAGCGCGAACGAGCCGCGTTCGCACCGGCACGCGGCCGGTGTCCCGATCGCCCGGTCACGTTGCCCGAGCTCTTCGCCGCGCGCCACCCGGACCGCGTCGCCGTGCGCGCGGGTTCGGACGAACTGACGTACCGCGAGCTGGACGAGCGCACGAACCGCATGGCGCGGGCGCTGATCGCGCGCGGCGTCGGAACCGAGGACGTGGTGGCGATCGGGCTGACCAGGTCCATCGACTCCGTGGTCGCGACGGTGGCCGTGGCCAAGACCGGCGCCGCGTTCCTGGCGGTGGACCCACGGCATCCGGCTGCCCGGATCCGGCACATGCTCGCCGACTCTTGTGTCCACTATGGACTCGGCCAGGACCTTTCCGGCGACGTCGACTGGCTGACGTTCAGTGAACTCGACGGGTTCAGTTGCGCTCCCGTCGGCGACGCGGATCGCGTCCGGCCGATCCGGATCGAGAACACCGCCTACATCATCTACACCTCAGGATCGACCGGGGCGCCGAAAGCTGTCGCGGTGCCCCACCGCGGGCTGTC
Organism: Kibdelosporangium aridum; assembly: GCF_900176515.1. Classification (GTDB taxonomy): domain Bacteria; phylum Actinomycetota; class Actinomycetes; order Mycobacteriales; family Pseudonocardiaceae; genus Kibdelosporangium; species Kibdelosporangium aridum. The sequence goes on along the minus strand of NZ_FWXV01000006.1, from coordinate 246,597 downwards.
GAACTTCGCGGCCGAGCAACGCAAGCGGCTGGGCGTCACCGAACAGTCGCGCACCCTGCACGCCGCGTCGCTCAACTTCGACATGTCGGTGCTGGAGCTGCTGCTGGCGTTCAGCGCGGGAGCCACGATGGTGGTCGCGCCCGCCGACGTCTACGGCGGTGACGACCTCGCCGAACTGCTGGAGCGGGAGCGGGTCACGCACGCCTGCCTCACGCCCACCGCGCTCGCGACCATCGATCCCGTTCGCTGGCCGTTGCCCCAGCTGCGCGGGCTTATCCCCGCGGGCGAGGCGTGCGGGACGGAGCTCGTCGAGCGCTGGTCGGCGGGACGCCGCATGGTCAACGGCTACGGCCCGACCGAAACCACCATCGTCGCGACTTTTTCCGAACCGATGTCTCCCGAGCGCCCGGTCGTCATCGGGCGACCGGTGCGCGGTGTCACCGCGCTGGTCCTCGACGAGCGGCTGCGCCCGGTGCCGGTCGGTGTCGCCGGTGAGCTCTACCTCGGCGGCGGCGGGTTGGCCACCGGCTACCTCGGACAGCCGGGGCTGACCGCACAGCGCTTCGTCGCGGATCCGTTCGGCACAGGCGAGCGGATGTACCGCACCGGCGACATCGTCCGGTGGACCGCCGACGGCGAGCTGGTCTACCTCGGCCGCGGCGACGACCAGGTGAAGGTGCACGGCGTCCGCATCGAGCTCGGTGAGATCAACGCCGCCGTCGCCGCCTGCCCGGGGGTCCGCTTCGCCCACACGGAGGTGCGCCGCGCCCGCATCGTGACCTATGTCGTGGCGGTGTCCGACGCCGAGTCGATCCGCGCCCACGTCGCCGAACGGCTGCCGTCGCACATGGTTCCGGCCGCCGTGGTGGCGCTGGAAACCGTGCCGCGCACCGAGACCGGCAAACTCGACTGCGGGGCGCTGCCCGAGCCGGTCTTCGGTTCCACGATCATGGCGTCGCGCGAGCCGAGCACCCCGAACGAGAAGCTGGTCGCGTCGATCATGGCCGACGTGGCCGGGCTCGCCCACGTCGGCGCCGACGACAACTTCTTCGACAGCGGTGGAAACTCGCTGCTCGCCACCCAGGTCGTGGCCCGCATCGCCACCGCGACCGGGCACCGGCCCAGCGTCAGGGCCGTGTTCGACCACCCGACGCCCGCGCGGCTCGCGGCACTGCTGGATGTGGACGTGCCACAGGAACGGCCGGTTCTGGTGCGGCAGCAGCGGCCCGAACGGATTCCGCTCTCGTTCGCGCAGCAGCGACTGTGGTTCCTCAACCGGTTCGACGTGGAGTCGGCCGCGTACAACATCCCGGTGGCGATGCGGCTGCGTGGCGCGCTCGACATCACGGCGCTGCGGCAGGCGCTGCGGGACGTGCGGCAGCGGCACGAGGTGCTGCGCACCGTGTACCCCGACTCGGCTGACGGTCCCTACCAGCTGATCAGGGACGGTGACATCGATCTGATCACCGCCGACGATCCCGACGCGTTCGTGAGTCGCGGTTTCGACCTCACCGTGGACGAGCCGCTGCGGGCCGCACTGTTCCGTATGGACACCGACACGCACCTGCTTGTCGTTGTCCTGCACCACATCGCGATGGACGGATGGTCGCTGACCCCGTTGGCGCAGGACCTCATGACGGCCTACACCCGGCGCCGCGACGGGCTCGCCCCCGGCTGGGACGACCTCGACGTCCAGTACGCCGACTACACGCTCTGGCAACGCGAGACGCTCGACAGCGCGGCGGACGCGCAGGTCGAGTACTGGCGCCGGACATTGGCGGGTCTGCCCGAGCACCTCGACGTGCCCGCCGATCGTCCGCGGCCGCCATCCCTGTCGCATCGCGGTGGCTCGACCACGGCGTTCGTCGAAGCGGACGTGCACCGCGCGCTGCTCGGTCTGGCACGCGACCACGACGCCAGCCTGTTCATGGTGCTGCACACCGCGCTCGCCGTCCTGCTGCACAGGCTGGCCGCCACCGGCGACGTGGTCATCGGCACCCCGATCGCGGGCCGGACCGTGCCGCAGCTCGATCCCCTCATCGGCATGTTCGTCAACATGCTGGTGCTGCGGACGGAGGTGACGGGCGAGCGCTCGTTTGCCGAACTCCTGCGCGCCGTGCGGGAGAACGACCTCAACGCCTTCGCGCACGCGGACGTCCCTTTCGAGCGTCTGGTCGAGGAGCTCAACCCAGGGCGTTCCACCGCGCACCAGCCGTTCTTCCAGGTGACGCTGTTGCTGCGGGATCCGGCGCCGGACGTGCGGCTGCCCGGTCTCGACGTGGACGTCGCCGAGGTCGACGCGGGCGTCGCGCGGTTCGACCTCCAGTTCACCGTGACCGAGCGGGACGGGCTCGACCTCCAGCTCACCTACGCGGCCGACCTGTTCGACCCCGACACCGCCGCGGCGATCGGACAGCGGTTCGTCCGGCTGTTGTCCGCGGCCGTCGCCGATCCGGACAGGGCGGTCGGCGATCTCGACGTGCTGCTGCCCGCCGAGGCATCGGCGGTCCGTGGACCGGATCCCGGCGCCGCCGTCACGTTCCCGGAGCTGTTCGCCGCGGCCGTCGCCGTCGACCCCAACGCGGTCGCGTTGCGCTGCGACGGCGCCGAGCTGACCTACGCCGAGCTGGACCGGCGCGCCAACCAGCTCGCCAGGGCGCTCATCGGCCGGGGGGTCGGGCCGGAAACCTTTGTGGCGCTGGGACTCGCGCGTTCAATGGAGTCCGTGCTCGCGATGCTGGCGGTCACCAAGGCCGGAGCGGCGTTCGTGCCGATCGATCCGGCGTACCCGCACCAGCGCAAGGCGCACATGCTGGCCGACGCAGGCGTCACGACCGGGCTGACCACGGTGGCGCAGTACCACGAGCTGCCCAGCGACCTCGACTGGTTGCCGCTCGACGACCCGGCCTTCGCCGCCGAGGTGGCATCGATGTCGCCGAAGCCGGTCACCGGCGTCGAACTGCGTCTCGACCACCCCGCGTACCTGGTGTACACCTCCGGATCGACGGGCGTGCCCAAGGGCGTGACCGTCACCCACGCCGGTCTGTCGAACTTCGCTTACGAGACGGCCGAACGGTTCCAGGTGCGTTCCGGGTGCCGGGTCCTGCACTTCTCGTCGCCGAGCTTCGACGGGGCGGTGCTGGACCTGATGCTCGCCTTCGGCGGGGCGGCGACGGTGGTGGTCACGCCACCGGGGATCTACGGCGGGACGGACCTCACCCGGTTGCTCACCGCCGAGCGGATCACGCACGCGTTCATCACGACCTCGGCGCTCGCGACCACCGACCCCGGCGAGCTCGGCGACCTGACCCATCTGCTGGTCGGGGGCGAGGCGTGTCCACCCGACCTGGTCGGCCGCTGGGCGCCGGGACGCGGCCTGCACAACGTCTACGGACCGACCGAGACCACCATCGTCACGACGATGGGCCCGCCGATGGCGCCGGACGGCCCCATCACCATCGGAGGCCCGATTCGCGGTGCCACCGCGATGATCCTCGATGACCGGCTGCGCCCGGTGCCGGTCGGCGTGACCGGTGAGCTGTATCTGGCCGGCCCTGGCCTGGCCCGCGGCTACCACCGGCGGCCTGGTCTGACCGCGGAACGGTTCGTGGCCAACCCCTATGGCAAGCCGGGCGAGCGGATGTACCGCACCGGCGACCGGGTCCGGTGGTCACCGCGCACGGCGGGCCCGGAGATCGAGTACGTCGGGCGTGCCGACCACCAGGTGAAGATCCGCGGGTTCCGCATCGAACCCGGCGAGATCGACGCGGTCCTGTGCGAACACGCGGATGTCGAGTTCTCCCGTACCATCGGGCACGAGATGCCGAACGGGACGACAGTCCTGGTGTCCTACGTCAAGCTGGCCCCCGGAGCAACAGCCGACCTGCGCGCCCACGCCCGCGACCGGCTGCCGGGGTACCTGGTGCCGCAGTCGATCACCGTGCTCGACTCGGTCCCGCTCGACCCAGTCGGCAAGCTGGATCGCAGGGCGCTGCCGGAACCGGTCTTCAGCGTCCACAAGGACTTCCGGGCGCCGAGGACGGTGACGGAAGCGGCCTTGTGCGAGGCGTTCGCGATCGTTCTCGGCATGGACTCGGTCAGCACGCACGACGGCTTCTTCGAACTGGGCGGGAACTCCCTGCTGGCCACCCGCGTCGTCGCGACCGTGCGCGAGCGGCACGGCATCGAGGTGCCGGTGCAGGCGATGTTCGTCGATCCGACGCCAGCCGCCATCGCCGGCCGGATCGACACGGCCCACCGTCCGTCCGTCGCCCTGATCGACGCGGCACTGGACCCGTTGCTGCCGATCCGCTCACACGGAGCCAAGTCCCCGCTGTTCTGCGTCCATCCCGCGCTCGGTCTGTCCTGGTGCTACACAGGCCTGCTGTCCCACCTGGACGCTCAACGGCCGCTCTACGGGCTGCAGTCGCCGCACATCACCGACGGCACCGCGTTCGACTCGATCCAGCAGGCGGCGGCGCGGTACATCAGCGAGATCAAGAAGGTGCAGCCGAACGGGCCATACCATCTGCTGGGCTGGTCACTCGGCGGCCTGATCGCACACGAGACCGCCGTGCGGCTGCGCGACCTCGGCGACGACGTCGCGCTGCTGGCCATGATGGACAGCTTCATCCCCCCGGCCGACTCCGCCGCCGACACGGACATCGCCGAACTGCTGGACGAGTTCGGCATCGACATCGACCTGCCCGGCGACGACATCACCCTGGCCCAGGTGGCGGAGCTTGTTCGCGGACGATCCGCTCTCTTCGCGGCGCTGACTCCCGCGCACTTCGAGCGGCTCCACACCGGCTACACCGGCGCGTTCGACCTGGCACGGGGATTCGAGCCCGGCCGCTACGACGGCGACATCGTGTTCTTCACGGCCTCGGCGGACACGTACAACATCCGCAACGCCACCGCATGGCGTCCGTTCGTTGGCGGTGAGATCCACGATCACGCGGTCGACTGCAAGCACTCGATGATGACCAACCCCGAGGCACTCGCGGTGATCGGCCCGGTGCTTCAGCGCTACCTCGACAAGGCTGAACACATCACTCTTTAGGAGATCCAACACACCTTGAAGTTGATCACGCGGTGGCCGTCTTCTTGATCACGACCCGCCGATCAAGATCACATTGTGCGGCGGCCGTACTAACCCCTGGCGCGGTGTCCTGCCGACGAATGGCGCTACGAGTAAGGCGAGTCACTTCGCCATCGCATCGACGGCCGGTACGCCTTCGTGGGAAGAATGAATGGCCGGGCTGATCACTTGGTTCGCGCACAAGCGCGGAAATTCTTAGCTCCCTGAGAGGCGAAGATGAACACGAATCCCTTCGACGACGAAAACGGACGGTTCTACGTCCTCGTGAACGACGAGGAACAGCACTCGCTGTGGCCCGTGTTCGCCGACGTGCCCGGCGGTTGGCGTGTGGTGTTCGGTGCGGAAAGCCGGGCTGCGTGCGTGGCGTACATCGAGGACAACTGGACGGACATGCGGCCGAAGAGCTTGCAGGAAGCCATGGTCGACGACTCGGTCTGACCCGCTCGTGCGCTGCCGGGTTGGAAGCAGTTCACTGATTGGTTGGTCGGTCTCGACGTGGTGCTCACTGCCGGGCGCGGCGGGCGGCAGCATTGTTACGCACCCGCGTCCTCAATGGACTCATCAACGAGTTCCGCCTGCAGCGATGACTTTCGAGCGGCACAGGGAGCGTCACACCCCCGCTCCTCAGTCCATTGAGGACATGTCGAGGACAGGTCGGCCGAGTGGAACCACCTGAGCCATACCGGTCGTGGACTGCGCCGTAGACGGGGTGGCCGCGTACCCGGTTGCTCATTCCGCGTCCTTGCGGTGTCGTTGGCCTGCCATCCACGGATCCGCGGCGACCAGCGAGTCCACGGTCACCGACGGGTTCGCCGCTCCGTTGGCGGCTACGTCGCGCAGCCGGGTGAGCAGCGCACGCACATACTCGGCCGGGAAGGTGTCCGGGTCGTACAGGGCCACCAGCCGGACGGTGTCCGCCTCCGGGCGGGCCACCAACAGCAGATCGACGGGCAGGTCGAACGAGGTGCCCGCGAAGTCCGGTTCGAAGGGGTCGCTGCGGCGTAGCCGGCAGCCGTCGAGGTTCAGGCCGCGGACCGGGGGTAGACATTCGAACGCCACGAACTGCGATTCCATGGTGACCGTCATCAGTTCGGGTATCTGCTCGCACAGCGCCAGCAGCGGAACATCCGAGTTGGCCAGCGTCTGGCGCACCATCTCGGAGGTGTGGCGCAGCAGGCCACCGAAACTGCTGCCGCTCGGGGCCTGGACGCGTATCAGCACAGGGTCGATCAGCAGGCCGACCATGCGGTCCAGGCCCGGTTCGTCGCGTGCCGCGTTCAAGGTCAGCAGCCTGACATTCGGATCGTCGCTGTCAGCCGCCAGCAGCGGCGCAAGGCAGGTCAGCAGGGACGCGAAGAGCGTGGCCTGGTGGGCACGGCCGACGGCGAGCAGCGCCTGTGCCTCGTGCGCGGGCAGGATGACACCGCAGGTCTCGGTGCGGCGGGAGCCGGCGTTGTGCTGGTCGGTGAGGAAGATCGGCTCGGCCCCGACTGTGTACCGCTCCCAGTAGCCGAGCGCGCTGCGGTAGGGCTCGCAGTCGCGCCAGCCGAGATCGACGAAGAATCGCTCGTCGGTGCGGTGCACATGGTCCGCATAGCTCGGGGGCGGGCCGAGCCGGGCAGCACGGCCCGTGCGGCGGGCATGGTAGAGCTCGCCAAGTTCCTGCTCCAGAACGTCGAGAGCCCAGCCGTCGCAGACCATGTGGTGGACGCGCAGGATCAGCAAGTGCTCAGTGTGCGAGGCGCTGATCAGGTCGGCGGTGAAGACCGCACCCGTGCCGGGGTCCAACGGCCGCCGGTCGTCGCGGCCTGCCGCCTCCCGCAGGGCCTTCTCGGGGTCGTCTGCGTCGAGCGTGTGCACCATCAGGATTCCCGGCCGCGCTTCGTTGACGGTCTGATAGCCGTCCGCGGCGTTGAGGTGGACGGCGGTGCGCAGCGCCTGGTGACGGGCGACGAGCGTGTCCACGGCGTCGCGCAGCGCTGCGGTGTCGACGGGCCCGCTGATGCGGTAGTGGACCGGCAGGGCGAAGTCGGGATTGCGTGATCCGCCGAGGCGCCGGTAGTGGTCGAGGAACCAGAAGACCGACTGCGAACTGGTCAGCGGCAGCCGGGGCGTCGGCCTTCGCGGGCTCGGCGCCATCCCGTCCGCCGTCGGCCCGGAGGATGCGTCCGCCCCGGCGAACCGGTCTTCGATGACCCGCGCGACCCGGGCGACGGTCGGTGCGGTGAACACGATGCCGGAGGGCAGTCGCACCCCGAAGGATTCGCTGAGCCGGACCGCGCAGCGCGCGGCGAGCAGCGAGTCGCCGCCCAACTCCACGAAGTCGTCGTACGCGCCCACTCGGTCGATGCCGAGCAGTTCGGCCCAGATCGCCGCGACCGCGGTCTGGGTCTCCGAGTTCGGCGCGGCGAACGGCGTGCTGATCTGGGGCCGTTCCACCTCGGGCTCGGGCAGGGCGGCGGCATCCACCTTGTCGTGGCGGGTCAGTGGAAGTTCGGGGATCGCAACGTAGGCGGCGGGACGCTCGTAGGCGGGCAGCGATGCCTCGGCGTGGCGGCGCAGCGCCGGCAGCAGGCTGCCGCGTGCGTCGGCCACGATGCGCTGCCGCACCGGCTCGGTGACCATGGTCCGGCTGTGGGCGGGCGCGGTGGGAAAACGCGGTACCGCGTCGACGTCGTGGGACGCGCCGATCCGGGTGAAGGCCGCATCGAAGGCGCCGTCGGGTGCCGCCGAGGCCCGGCTGAGGTGGCAGCGATAGCCGAGCTCCTCGGCGAGGTCGATCAGGTCCTCGGGGTCGATCGCTTTCGCCTCGGCCTGCCGCTGGAGGTCGTGCAGTTCGACCGTTGGCCGGTCGGCTCCGGTGGCCAGTTCGGCGGCGAGGGCCGCGGCCGCCGCGGTGCGGCGGTTGGGGATGCGCAGCATTCCCAGGGTTTCGGGCCGCGTCTGGAGAAGCTGTCGCAGGGTGCGGGTGTCCGGCGATTCCCGCGGCCAGTCCAGCCATCGGTCGATGTCCACGCCTGGCCGGGGACGGATGTGCAGGACGACGTCGAATCGGAAGTCGTTCATCTCGTTGCGGCGAAGTCCCCGTCGGGGCCGTATTTCGACCTGGGCCACGCCGGGCGACTGCCGCGCGTAGCCGGTGAACCACTGTGGGTCGACCAGCATTTGCGCCTCTTCTGCCATGCGACGTCGCCACCGCCGGGCCAGCTCCGCTCCGGGCGTGTCGAGGCCGGCCTGGGTGAGCACCACACAGGCGTGAAACGCGCCCAGCAGCGACTGGTCGCGCACGTCTCCGGAGACGACCCGCCCGCCGCCGGCCGCGTGGATCGCGGCGTCGGTGGCGCGGCGCAGATACTCGGTGTCCGCGAAGTACTGGGTGACAGAGTTGCACGCCACGAGGTCGAACTGCGCGCCGTGGAAGCGTTCCGCGTCGACCGCCTCGCCGTGCACCAGTTCCACCACCTGCCGTAGGCCGGCCCGGTCCACCGCCGTACGCAGTCCGTCGAGGACGGCGGCTGAGATATCCAGGCCGACATAGCGCCTGGTGTCCGGGGCCAGGCGCAGCAGCAGCATTCCGGAGCCGCAGCCGAGTTCCAGCACCGTTTCGACCTGGACTCGCTCAGCAGCCGTACCGTGCGGTCAACCCACTCGCGCATGTCCGGGTCCGGCAGCGGCGCTCTGGTGTAGCTGCTGATCCATCCGCTGGTATCGAAGTCGCTGCCGCGTGCCGGTGCGTTGGCGGCGATATCGTCGACCACACCGGCCAAGGCGCTGCGCTGTTCCCGGCCGGTGCGCTCCAGGTCGGCTTCGGGGACGACGTACGCCGTCAGCATCCGATCCGACGCGTCGTATGGGCGTTCACGCAGCAGGACAGCGACGTCGCGGACACCGGGATGGCGGCGCAACTGCGCGGCGACACCCTGGAGATCCACCCGGTAGCCGCGGACCTTCACCTGGTCGTCGAGTCGGCCGAAGATCTCCAGCTGGCCATCCGGTCGCAGCCGCCCTAGATCGCCGGACCGGTAGATCCGCTCGTTCCCGCGCAGCGGGTGCGGCCGGAACTTCTCCGCCGTGAGTTCGGGGTTGCCCAGGTAGCCGTCGGCCAGTTGGGTACCGGCGATGCCCAACTCGCCCATCGTGCCTGTCGGAACGGGCCGGCCCTGGTCGTCCAGGACGAGGATTTCCACTCCCGCGATGGGCGTACCGATCACGACGTCCGCGCCGGGCGCCAGGTCGGCGGCGGTGCACCACACGGCCGCCTCGGCAGGACCGTACTCGTTGGTCAAGGTGGCGTCGGGGAAGCGCCGGTAGTGCTCGGTGACCAGTTCGGCGGGGCAGGGCTCGCCCCCGACGATCACCCGGCTCGGCCCTGACGACCCGACCGGCACACCATCCAGCGCGCGACGGTAGAGGGACGGGGTCAGCATGACGTGCGAGACCGCCCGGGTGGAATCGGTGAGCGCGGCGCGCAATTCGTCGAGGACGTGGCGTGCTCCGGCCTTGGGAATCCGCAGCGTGCCACCGCAGGAGAGGGTCCACCACAGCCCGGCCAGCGAGGGGTCGAAGGTCATCGGCGAGACGAGCAGGAACCGCTCCACACTCTCCGGGTAGCGCAGCAGGCGGGCACTGGTGGAGTTGGCGATGGCGCCATGGTTGACCAGCACGCCCTTGGGCGCACCGGAGGAGCCGGAGGTGTGGATGACATAGGCGGGGTCGCCCGGCGCGAGATCGGCCTTCGGGGTGTGCGTCGGGCAGGCGGCCAGCTGCGCCAGCTCATCCGGATCATCCATGGCGATGCCGGTGACCGCATCGGCTTCGGGGCCCAGCTTGGCCACGCAGCCGGCGAGGTCGGCCGAGTAACCGATGATGAGCCGTACCGCGGTGGTGATGAGGACGTGCCGGATGAATTCTGCGGGCTGGTCGGCGTCGACGGGTACGTACAGCAGCCCGGCCGCCAGAACGGCCGCTTGGGCCACGACCGCGTCCGCGCCGTGTGGCAGGCACACCGCCACGGCGTCACCGGGTGCGGCGCCGAGCCGCAGCAGCAGGTGCGCGAGGCGGTGTGCGGCGTCCCGCAGTTCCGGGTAGCTCAGGCGCTTGCCGGCGTCGATGACCGCGAGGGCATCGGGGTGCCGTTGTGCCGAAGCACGCAGCCGGGCCGGCAGTGGGACGAAGTCCGCAGCCGCCACGGCGACCGGAGTCTGTTGTGTCATCGCGAGCCTTCCAGGACATGGGGATGATCTGCCGGGCGGCCCCGGCGAGGAGTCGGCGTGCCGCGGCGGCGACCCGGACGGCTTCCCTGCCGTGCTCGCGCAGATCGCCTTGCAGCAGGGCGCGCCGACCACGAAGAGGCCGGGTGTGCCGGGCAGCGGACTGTCCCAGACCTGCGGACCGCCGTCCGGTGTCAATACCTTGAGGTCGCCGAGCAGTTCGGGATAACTGGGCTGCCGTTTCCGTGCCCGCTGTTGTTGTCGGTTGCGCTGCGCGGAGTCATGCGGAGTGCCCCAGCCCGCGGGCGGGCGACTGGTTGGCAGCCCAGACGCCGAGGGCTCGCTCCAGGTATCCGCGGTCGATCGGTGCGGGCGGCGCCAGTTGGGGCAGTGCCTGGGCCAGACGTGTTCCGGAGAAGCTTCTGCGGTGGTGAAGGTAGGGGAGGAAGCCCGCGACGCGCCGGTACAGTACCCGCTCCGGGCGCGTGGGTTCGGCGGGCTGCGCGGGGGTGATCCTGATCCGGACCGGGCTCAGCTCCTCGAACGCGGCGGCGATGGTCAGGATTGGTACGTCATTCGGATGCGTCACATGGAAGATGTGGGTACCAGACCGGTGCGGCAGCGCCGCCAACCGCATCATGGCCTCGGCGGCCCAGTCCACTTGGAGCAGATTGATCCCGGCCCTGGGGTCTCCGGCGAACCGCACCACCAGCCGCGGTGTGGACCGTTTAGCCCTCGCTGTCACGACGGCCACGGAGTGGTGCAGCGTTTCCAGGGTGTGCGTGGGCAGTCCCGATGCCCACTGCGCGCCCGGCACCAGAATGCTCGGGCGCAGCACGAGTGTCGATCGCCCTGTCAACCGGGTCCAGTCGCGCACCAGGCCCTCTGCGGTGTGCTTGGACTTCTCATAGGTGTTCTCGAATTCGATGACGTGCAGGCTGTCGTCCTCGGTGACGAGGTGCGGGGTGCGTCCTGCGACAAATGCCGTGCTGACGTGGCGCACCGGTACGTGCGGCGCGGTCGATGAGGCAAGCCGCAGCAGTTGTTCTGTGCCAACCACATTGGTACGCCACACCGCCGCGTCATCTCGGTGCAGAGTGACGGAGGCGGCGACATGCCACAGCTCCTCGGCGGAGAGCGCAAGGCGCTGGTGCTGCTTCCGTGACAGCCCCATCCGGTCCTCAGCGATGTCGACCTCAACGACGTCGACGAGCTTGCGTACCAAGGCAGGCGGCACATTCTCCGTTCCGGCGTTCGCCAGGAAGTACTCGATGCGTTCCCAAGCGGGCGGGGAATTCACGTGGGCGAGCACGATTACCCGACGGCCAGCTGTCAGATGTCTCTGAAGCAGGTGGAGCCCGAGAAATCCGGTGGCTCCGGTCATGACTACTGCCATACGGCTGATACTCGCTTTCTGTTCTGGAGCGTTCCGGCCGACCGCGGCACGATCCGGTCGGCACGCGCTATCAGCGCATCAAGATCAAGGTCGACGGCCGGATACCGGCGTAGCTCGTGCTCGAACGAGTAGGCGGCGTTCGCCTCGTTCTCGGGGGCACGGCCCATGACCTGCCGGGCGACGTCCGTGCGGGCGTACGTGCGGAACTTATTGACTGCCGGTTCGATGCCAGAGCGGCGATAGAGGTCGTGACCTCGTGGAAGAAGTCCCCATGTCCAACCCGTCGGGCAGTCGACGCACGGCCGGCGGCTCGAACGCAACGATGGTGCGCACCACGGATGGGTGGCGGGCGAGCAGGTCCAGGACTGAGCTCCTCCAGAGCTGGCGCCGTAGATGGTCGCCGGCTCACCGCTCAGGTGCTCGATCAGGCAGCGGACGTCGTCGGCGTCGGTCTGCAGTCGGCGCTCGCAGTACCGCGGCCCGTCTAGCCGGCTGCGGAAAGCCACGCCCGTCGTACACCACAACGGTGTAGTGGCCGCCAGATGTCGGTCACTTTCCGGAAGCCGTCGGCCACGCCAGCAGCCCCATGAACCACGCCCGTTGATCTCGACAATTGGTTGACATGGCGATCAGAACAAGTGCGCGACACGGGATCATTTACTCATCGCGATTGCCTTTCGACAAGTGGCGGCGTTTGGGTTCAGTTGAAGCATCATCGTTCGCGAGAGAAGATGCTGGATAAATCTCAGTATGCATTCTCGGCTCGACGGGCACAGGCGGCCATTTTCATGGCCTCCGTACAGAAACCAGGCTAGCGATCTTTGGTCGCAGGCTTCTTCACATCTGTGTCAAGTTTCAGGCGGCGGGTGTGAGCCGGGCGCGATCGGCGTAGCCGTCGACATGGCGATCAAGTGTGCGCAGGGCCTGGCGTAATTCGAGCGGGGCTTGGGGTTGGTCGGCGGCGGTAAGTGGAATGAGCAGCCGGTTGTAGATCTTGGTGTAGAAGACGGCGATGCGGATGCCGTCGTCGGTGATGACGTAGCGGTTGGTGTGTGGCAGGCGGCGGATGAGTCCGGCCAGGCGTAGCCGGCGCAGGTCGTAGGTCATCTGTCCGGGGCGGTAGTCGCTGCCGAGCAGCCCGGCGATCAAGACACGGAGGTTCTTGTTGGTGAAGCCGGTTGCGGCGAGCAGCGTCTGGCAGAGTGCGCCGGTCAGGGCCATGACCCGAGGATCGCCGAACCTCAGGGCCGGGGTCCTCCGCCCCGCCCATCCACGGTGGGGTGCGCGATCCGCTCAAAGGCTGGACTCGCAAGGACACAGCCCTGGCCGACACGTTCAGCATGCAGGATCCGCTGGTTGCATGCACGAGCCTTCGCCGAGAGTTCGTCGAGGTTGGGCAGGCGGGCGTTGCAGCCCAGATCCCGGGGTGCGTTGATGACGGTCTCGATGCGCATCGCCCGGCCGTCTTTCAGGTGTTGCTTGGTGCGAGAGTGCTTGTAGAACACGTTGACCAGCACCCTGCCGTTGTCGCGGCGATCGATCGGTGCGGAAGGTCCCCTGGGTGTCGCGCCGGATGCGGCGGTTGAAGATGATTTCCACATTGTGCGGGCGGCCAAGGTCGAGATTGTCCACGATGAGCGCCTCGAAGAACCCGCGGGCATGGCGGGGTGCGTCGAACACGATCGTGCGGGAGATCTCGATCTGTCGCATCGAGGTCTCCCACCAGTAGCCGGCATCCCGATTTGTTGGTGAACGGCAGCGGCAGCCGCGAGAACCAGCGTTGGAGGAAGACGTTGATCACGCCGGGGCCGAGCCGGTCACAGATCGCTTGCAGTACCACCGGATCGTCGGTTGCCGCGAACCCGTTGGACAGCTCGGTAAAGCCGATCCCGGCCCGCTCGGCCTGACATTTGGCCCACTCGTGTCCGTTGAGCCACACCTTGGCCGGATAAGGAAAGTAGGTACACCCCTTGACGAACGCCGGACCGAAGTCGATGTCCCACAAGTAAAAGTAGTAACAGCTCACCCGCCGGTCGGCCTTGGTGAACCACCACTGCACCGCCCCGGTCGGGCTCTGCCGCTCGTAGGCGGTCCAGACTCGCTGGAACTCTTGTGCCACCCCAATCGCCGCGACACCGGAGCGGCAGTCGCGGATCTCGTCATGCAGTGGCCATGTGGCGGCGGAGCCGGGCGCGGTAATGGAACCAGCGGGCGCGGGCTTGGTGGCGTCGTCGCCACCAGACCCAGTGCAGGTGATGGGTTTCGGCTTGCAGGTGGCGGATGACGAGGTTAACCCAGGCGTTTGACCTCGGCGACGGTCAGGGCAATCAGACCGCGATCCCCGGGCGGCTGGACGTCGGGGGTGGCGGGCAGAATCAGGGGCGGATGCGCGGGTTCTGGCCTGAGCGACGGTGACGGCGAGCGCGGCTAGGGTGAGCACGATGCGCCGGGCCAGGGCGGTGTGCAGGCGGACCTGGGAGTGGTCGAGTCCGAAGTGGTCTTTGCCGAACTCGAAGTCCTCCTCGACCGGCCAGCGCAGGCAGGCGCCCCGCACCAGGGCCATCAGCGTGACCGGCTGCCCGGGTGGCACGTAGGCATAGTGGAAGACCAGCTCGCGGGTGTGCAGGTGTTTGTGGATCAGCAGGAAGTGCCGGGGCTGGTGGTGGTCAGCCAGGCCCACGCGGAGGCGCGCTCACCTTTGGACCCGGTCACCGAGCAGATCCGCCCACCGCCGCTGATGCTTGCGGCTGGTCAGGTGAGTGGCCACGACGGCGTCGGCGCGCATCCGCCGGCCGGACCAGCTCAGCCCGGAAGGCGCACCCGACCCCATCACGTACCCGATCCCGTTGTCCTGCAAGAACTTCCGTAAGGGACCTGAGCGGCCGCAGACCTCGTCACCCGCGACCCATGGCGGCATGGTGTCATCAGCGATCATGCCGGTGAGAATGTCTTGGGCCAGTTGGGGTTTGGCCCGAAACGTCACATCCTCGGGGACGCCGGCCGCGTCCCGGCGGGCCACATCGGCAAGTCGGTCCTCGGGCAGATAGATCCGGGTCCCGACCAGCGCATGCCCGCCGGTGGTGGCATACGAGCAATAGACGGTGAGCGGTGTTGTGGTGCCCGGCGCCTGCGCGCGTCGGAGCGGGTCCTGTCCCCGCGCCGGGCAACGCTTATCTCCGCGGCTCGAGAACGCCCCGGAGGATTGACATGACAACTAGCTGAGGAGACCGCACTTCACGGACTCGAGAAACACGGTCCACTCGCCCTCGCCGAACACCAGCACGGGGCCGGAGGCGTTCTTGGAATCCCGCGTCGCGGTATGACCAGGAAACGGGCCGACCTCGACGCAGGCGCCTTCACCAACGCTACGGCTGGCCTTTCGCCAGATCGTGTCCTTCGGTATCACGATTTCTTGACTGATCAACTACAACTCCTTGGCGATCTTGTGGATGAAACTGATGGTGACCTCCGGATCCGTCGCCAGCCTCCGAAGCTGGTCAAATATGCGCGTGTAGTCCGTGATTTCGTTGTCCTTCTCCAGGTAGAGACCGCCGACCGGGGTGTCGAGATAGACGACGTCAGGGTCGGCATCCTCACGAAACTTGAGGATCGTAAAAGGGCCGGTCATCGCCGGATGCTCGCCTACGGAAATGGGCAGCACCTGCATGTTTACATGCGGCAGCTCCGCGAGTTCCATGAGGTGACGAAGCTGATTCCGCATCACGACATTACCACCCACCGGACGTCTCAGAGCCGCCTCACTGTGCACTGCCCACAATTCGATCGGCCGCTCGTCGTGCAGCCTGTCCTGACGCTTCATCCTCAGCGTCACCCGCCGGTCGACTCCGTCCGCTGACATTCCGTTCACGGTCGCCAGCGTGACCGCCCGAGCATATTCCCGTGTCTGTAGGAGTCCGGTAACCACCTCACCCTCGTACACATGACTCGCGGAGGCTTCCGCCTCCAACCCGACGTAGGTCGCGAGCCATTCCCGTAGTACATCACCATAGCCGTGCCACCAGCCCTTCACGCGAGAATCCTTCGCGAGCTGGATCAGGCGTTCGGCTTCAGGACCATACACTCCATAGAAATCCAACATCAGACGGACATCGCCAGGACTGATGGAGCCATGTCCATTCTCGATGCGAGATATCTTCGGGTACTTGCAACCAAGGTATTCGGCGACTTCCTCGATCTTCTTACCAGTCATCTCCCGATGGCGCCGCAGTTCGGCGTCGAGCCGCCTGCGCCGGACAGTGGGGCTGTAGTCGGATGTCACCTGGTCACTCCTCTCGCCGCTGCGGAGCTTCCACCAGACGTGCTGACTTGCGATAGGGCCAGTCAGGCTAATGCTTCGACAACACCCATGGGCGATGTACAGCGCCGTACATTCCAAGCCACACTGTACGACGACATCAAACGACCGGCCGGACAGTGGCCGGAGGCGCAGAAGTTCACGATGTTGCGTCATCCGGGGCGAACTCTCGGAGGGCCGTGTTCTGTTGCCTTCGAATTGACATTCACATCGCACGTAAGCACGAAAGAGTGCAAGATGATTCGGATCGAGTGGGCGGCCAATTGTCGAGACGCTGTCGGACGACGCTGCTCCGTGAGAGTGACAAGTATCGACGGAATGATCGCGTTGACGCTACCGCACGGCGAGATCGCCTACTTCACGACGGCGCAGGCTCGCCAGCTGCACACGGCGATTCGAAAAGCGACCAACACACGCAAGTATGGAAAAACCTCCGGTGCCGGGATTCCGTTCCCCGCTAGGGCAGGCACCGATGCGGCCGGGCGGCACAGCGGCGTCTCCTCCCCTCGGGTGTTGTCTGTCGCCGCCCGGCATCCCAGCCGCGGTGAGGCTGGGTTGGCGCGGGTCCCTGGCCTCACCGCATCCCAGCCCCAGCGACGGGATTAGATCGTGCTCGACTACTTCATCGTCGGCACGGTCGGCACGGTCGGCACGGTCGGCATAGATGTCGCGTCGCGTGCGATCGCCAACCGTCTCACCAGACACTCCAGCACTGAAACCACTGCGGCGCACCGACGTCCGCGTGGGCGCCCGCCAGATCCCGTACTACGTCTGGCATTGGAGACAGTCGGCGCACGCGGGCTCGGTCTGGGCCGGACGCAGACGAACATCCAGGCTGACATGCCCTCGAAATCGGCACTCGAAAACCACCGGACGGCGTGACGTACTCCGTCGAGCCGTCCGGTACCGGCCGCGGTGGGACTCGCTGCCTCCTGTCCCCCGCCGGGTTCCACCGCAGCCGGTTTTCCACCGGTAACCGCTGACGAGAAACGACGCCAGCGAAGGAGAAGACGAGGAAGGTGTCTCACTGTGCCTGGCAGTGTCTCTCGCCTCGACGAACAAGCGTCCCTTCTGGACGGTGCAGCGGCAAGGGCCATGGCTTACCAGCATCTCTACGGCTGGCCGACCGGCGTCGATCCCGCAACCAGGCGTCTCGTACTCGCCGTTTCGGAGAACGTGAACGCCATCGTCATGCGGGCTGAGCTCGGCGTCGAGACTCAGTCGCTGTTGTCCCAGCAGATGCTCGCCGGCCCGGTGATCGCGCTGCCCGGTGACTGCCCGGATTGGATATTCCTCACCGGGCCCGCCACTTCGATCAGTACAAGAACGTTGAGTGCCCTGAGTCACCTCGGCGTTCGTTTGCAGAAGCTAGGAACCTTCATCCCGCTGCCTCCCTCACGGTTGGACAGCGGCGTGGTTCGGTGGGCGAGTGGGCCGACGGTCGGCCGCGACCTGCCACCGTGGACGGCCGTCCTGGCGGCCACCCGGTCCGCCTCGACCTCACCGATGTGCGGTGTGCGTTGATCAACCCGGCGGATCGCTTCCTGACTCCATCTACTCGGCGTAGGGACTTATACGATGCTCGGCGCGGGTGTGTTCCGGCAACTGACCCACATTGTGGATTCTGACGCGCCTTCGATCCAGTTCGACGGCACTCCGTTGTGGTTCGCCCGCTGCGGCGCCGTGTGCGTGCTGATCGACGGCAACCTCATCAACGACCGCAACAGATGTTCAGCATGCGATCAGGCGACGCGACGACAGACGCGGACACCACGTTCTACTGTGGACGTTGAGAGGAAAGCAGCATGTCTGACGCGGACCGGGTCCCGCAGCTGTCCGAACTGGTGTGGGCGCTGGGCACGGATGAACCGCCGATCCTCCACGTGGTGATCATTCCGGGGCGGACGCACTTGGATGAACCGCTGACCGGTGAGGCGTCTCTGACCTTGTGCGGAGCGCAAGCGGTGCCGTTCCGCGCTCTCGGTGGCTTCCCCGCGCAAGGCTCGCACCAGACCGGCGAACTCTGCGACGTGTGCGTGATGGGCCTTCGCACGATTCACGGCACGATTCGACAGTAGGAGACTCCGGCGATTGAGGGTGTGGACTCAATTGCCAGAGCCTGAAGAAAGCTCGCGACGCCGGTCCTGCTGCGACGTCATCGCCCGGTGAGATCAATCCGCACTGACAGCAATGAGGTACCGGCCCGCCGAACGGCCTTCGCGTGCCAAGGCCGTTCGAACGCGTCCAGTCTGGCCTGTGGGTCGTCCGATTCCAACCACAGTGGCCTCGCCACGCCGCCAGCCACGCCGGACCCACACCCGCACCAAAGGATTGGCTTCCAGGTTCCGTACATAGTCCGAGTGACGGCCCTGCTCCGCCACGATCCACAGCGATGGCCGTCCTGGAGAACACCAACGACGGTCCAGCGGCGCTTCCCGGTCCGCCGGCCGGTCGTCTCGATGATTGTGTGGCCCCGGCGCGAGTCCGAGGAAGACCGCGAGCCTGGCGGGCGGGTTGACGAGGTACTTCTGCGACAATCGCACCAGGTGGCGCTTTCGCTGATCGTCCACAGGTGCTTCCTTGAGAATCTCAACGCAGCGCAATCACGGCGTTCTTGAGTGACAAGTACCACGGACTGGCTGTGAAATCGGGACCTTGTTCCTCACCGATGTAGATGTCGATGTGCTGAGGCCCGCCCAAGCCGGGAGTGAACTCGTCCCGGACCGTCCAGTGAGCCGACCGGATTCGCTCGCACACCTCGTCGGGTGGCTTTTCTCCCGAATCAAGTGTGCCGCACTCCGCGATCGTGAAATTCGTACCGGCTGCTAGTACATCGGGGTCGGCCGCAGCACTGACGAATGGTTCGAGCCGCTCACCGCGAGAATCTCGTGGGGCGTCGTCCAACCAATAGCCGAGATTGTGCGACCAGTTCAGGTAACGCCCGGCGTTCGGGCCACTCGTAATACGTCCGGTGCCCTCCGCCTGTACGGCGTCGACGAAGCCCTTGGGATATTCGCCCAGCGGCGAGTCGCCACGCTCACACTCGAGTCGCGAGCACCCGCGGACGGATTCCGCAGGATCGACGTGATAACTCTCGACGGCGGTGTAATAGACAGTGATGAGCCAGCCGGCGAGTCTCGGACCGGTGGACGATGGACGTGCCGAGCAGTTGGTCACCCCGAAGGCCAACATGGCACCGACCACCAGGGCGATGCCATGCAATGCGAGCCGGGTCGTGGTCATCTGAACTCCAATCGCCAGGAGAGCCCCGGCTGATCGACCGGGGCGCTCCAACCGTGAACTGTTGTCTGGGCATACCCGCTTGAGCTGCGGGAACGTCAAGCTTTCTCAGCAACGCGCTCGGTCTTCGCCCAGTCGTCACGACGAGCGAGGTGCCGGGCGATCCCCCGGCAACTCCCGGCGGCGCCGAGCAGGAGGAACACCGGGTAACTCAGTGAAATGAGAAGGCAGCGTTCCAGCGGTTCATCCCGCAGCCGCAACCAGTGCACCAGGCCCCAGATCGTCCCGGGCAGCAATAGCGCGGTCACTCCGATGGCCAAGGACTCCGGCATATCCGCCACGCTCGCGACGAGCGGAGTCGGGACCAGTTCGCCGAACTGGCCGTAGACGCTCAGGCCAAGCAAGATCAGCGCGACCACCGAGGCCGGCGGCACCAGCCACGGAGTGATCAGGTAGTGCAGGAAGTCGAGTAGTCCGAGACTGGTGACGCGCTGTGAGCCGAGCAGACCGGGCACGTGCCGCAGACACTGCAGGTTTCCCTGCGCCCAACGACCGCGCTGCCGCACCAGGCGGCGTACGTCGACCACGGCCTGCTGGGACACGTCTGCCTGTCTGACATAGCGGATTCGGATACCCGCCCGGTGCAGGCGTAGCCCCAGCTCAACGTCCTCGACCAAGCAGGACGACCACGGCGAGTCCCCGAACAGCATCAACGCGGACAGCTTGGTGAACTGGCCGTTACCGCCCAGCCCGACACTGCCGATCGCATCGCGCAGCACCTGGGCGGAGTCGGCGATACAGCCGAACTCGACGTCCTGCAGCAGGCCGAGCCGGGTGTGGCGGTTGCGGATACGGACCCGGCACTGCACTGCCCCGACGGCAGGATCAGCCAGGTAGCGGCTCACCTCCGGCACGATGCCGGGGCTGGCCCTGCCGTCCGCGTCGATGACTCCGATGACCGTGCGACCCACGGTGCCCTCTCGCTGCGCGACCTCTCGGATCAACCGATACGCGGCGTTGAGCGCAGGTCCTTTGCCGATACGCGCGTCAGGAGGCTCGCGCCGCAACACGACTAGACGTTCGTCGTCGATGCCGGCCAGCACCGCCGGTGTCCCGTCCGTGCTGCCGTCATCAACCACCAGCACACGTAATTGGGCGTCCGATGCCTCGAGAGCGAGCAGTGCCCGGACGGTGCCTGCGATGACCAACTCTTCGTTGAGCGCCGGTACCACGAGCCAGAAAATTGATTGTTCCGCCGCCATGGCCGAACTCGGCCGAGGAGTTCTCAAGCCCAGAACAGAAAGGACGAGATTGTAGAGCGGCCAGGCGAGCAAAAGCCCGAGCATCAATGCGGGAAGGTTCATTTTCGGTTTATTCGCCTATCGCCGCCCGCAACCGCAGGGATAGCCTGCGCAGGACCAGGAAGGACGCGACAATGACGACGGCATGCCCAACGCCTTGAACAGCGCCAGTACCTGCCGAAAAAGCGAATCCAAGAGAGACCGGAATTCCTACCCGACTGACCAAAGCAGTCGACATCTTGACAATCCTTTTAGTGAGTGGATAACTTGCTGCGTCGATTCAGAGAGCATGGCAAGCTCTACGTACCGCTACTACTCAACCTCCTTGCACGGTCTCGAGCAACTCTTCTCGACGACTTCGCGCAAGATTCACTGAGCGGGAGTAAGAATGGACTGCGCTGTTCGGAGCAGGCCAGGGGTCACCCTTATGGAGAATCCCCGTCCTGTTATGGCCGCTGCCGCACACAAACCGGAAGCAATGCTTGTCGGCGGGACCCGGCCGGAGGCGGTCAAACTGGCGCCTGTGGCGGAGGCGATGCTGACGCGTGGCCGGATGTGCCCTGTCCTGGTGGCCAGCGGCCAGCACGAGTCGATGTTCGAGCAAGCCCTTGACGCGTTCGCCTTGCGTCCCAACGTCCGCTTGCGCATCGAGCGCCCGACCGGAAGCCAGCCCGAGTTGCTGGGCGAACTCGTGCGAGTGCTCGACCGGCAACTCGTGCAACGGAATCCTTCGATCGTCGTGGTGCAGGGGGACACAACGACCGCCCTGGCCACGGCGCTGACCGCGTTCTGGCGCAAGGTGCCGGTCGCGCACATCGAGGCAGGGCTGCGATCACACGACCTGCACGCTCCGTTTCCGGAAGAGGCCAATCGCAAGCTGCTCGCTCAGATCAGCTCGTTGCACCTGGCTCCGACGAAGCGCGCCGTGGAGAACTTGCAGGCGGAGGGCATCACCGGACCGAACGTGGTGCTGACCGGGAACACCGTGGTTGACGCCGTGCTCTCGATCGCCGGCCGCCCCATGACATACAGCGACTCCAGGCTGGCCGCGGTGGAGAACCGGGTGCGCTCCAAACAAAACCGTCTGATGCTGGTCACAGTGCACCGCCGGGAGTCCTGGGGCCAGCCGTTGGCAGGCATACTGGCGGGTTTGCGGAATGTGCTGGAACGCCACAAGGACGTCGAGGTCGTGCTGCCAGTCCATCCGAATCCCGACGTACGCAAGCAGATCATGGCCGGAGTGTCCGGGGTGGACCGGGTACACCTCACCGCACCACTGAACTACATCGAGTTCTGCCGGTTGCTCTCGATAGCTCAGCTGGTCGCATCCGATTCCGGTGGCGTACAGGAGGAAGCTCCCAGTTTCGGCGTCCCGGTCCTGGTCCTGCGGGACGTCACCGAGCGGATGGAAGCCGTGGAGGCGGGCTGCTCGACGCTCGTCGGGACCGATCCCCGGGCGATCGCGGACCACGCGTCGCGGCTGTTGAACAAACCGCCGCTACTGCCAGAGAACAGGCCGGTCAACCCCTTCGGCGATGGGCTCGCCGCATACCGGACCGAACACGCGATCGCCAGCCTGCTCGGCCTGAAGAGTGCCGATTCGACGGCCCCGCCGATGCTTCGGACCGCGGCAGCGGGGGGCGAATGATGCGGTCATCCACCGGCACCGCATGGGGACCCGCATGGCTGCGGTTGCTGCTTGGCGTACTGACAGTCATCTGCGGAGTGCTGACCATGACCTCAAAGCCAGTGGCACCGGTGTTGCTGTCAGCCGAACCGAGATGGGAACCCGTGCCCTCGGCATCGCTCGCCGGCGAGCCGGGCGATCCGGCTCCTGGTGCCCCTGAGGGCCGCCGAACACTCGTGCTGTACAACACCTCCACTCCCGGCCCGGTCACCAGCGGCGAGGTCTATGGGACAAAAGCCGCCAACCTCGTCTCGCACAGCAGCGCTTTCGAACTGCGTCAGGCCGCGAACTATCAGCCGGACGACATGACGGGCTTCTCGGCAGTCGTCTACGTGGGGCCCGAAGACGGCGGACCACTTCCAGACGCGTTCCTGGCCGATGTCCGCGCGGGCCAGACACCCGTGCTGTGGCTGGGATACGACATCAACCGCTTGTTCGACGGTGACAGTGGATACGCGGTGAGGACCGGCTGGCGGCCAGACGGCTGGGCCGAGCGAGCCATCGTGGGGGTGGACTACAAAGGGGTACGACTGAGCCGTGACTCCCAGGCGGGCGCATCCGTACGCACCCGCCTGCTGGATACCGCGAAAGCCAAGGTTCTCGCTGAGAGCATTCATGACGACGACAGCCGAACCCCCTGGGCGGTACGCTCGGGAACGTTGACCTACGTGGCCGAAATACCTTTCAGCCATGTGGGGTCGACGGACAGGTATCTCGCGGCCGCGGACCTGATCCGGGCGACACTTTCACAGTCGCCGCCGCAGCCGGCACGCGCGCTGGTGCGGCTGGAGGACGTGGGACCGACAGCGGACCCCGTACAGCTCAAGCAGATCGCGGACCGTCTCCACAGCCGGGGCGTGCCCTTCTCGATCGCCCTCTACCCGTACTACCGCGATCCAAAAGGGATCGCCAACTCAGGGACACCGACCGAGCTACGGCTCGTGGACCGCCCGGAAGTGGTGCGGGCACTGCGATACATGATCGACCGCGGTGGAACGATTGTGCTGCACGGGTATACCCACCAGTTCGGGGACGGAGCCAGCGGCTCTGACTTCGAGTTCTACCGAGCGCGGTTGAACGACGAGAAGGCAGTCGAGCTCCTCGGACCCGTACCCGGCGACTCCGTGCGATGGGCGAGCGAGCGATTCGCTCTTGCCCTTGGCGAACTGGCGCAGGTCGGGCTGCCTGATCCGGAGGCGTTCGAGTTCCCCCATTACACGGCATCCGCCGCCGGATACCAGGCCGCGACCGAGACCTTCGGCGTCCGGTACGACCGGGGAACCTACTTCCCGGGCTGGTGCTCGACCAAATGCGGCGACATCGCGCAAGCAGACCCGGCTGGGATGTACACGCAGGCGTTCCCGTACCTTGTGCGTGACGTCTACGGCGCGGTCGTCGTGCCGGAAAACCTCGGCTACATCCCGCCGTGGTCCGACGCCGTCGAACTCGATCACCGCATCGGGGAAATCCTCTCCGCCGCTCGGGCGCTTCGTGTGGTCGACGACGGAATCGCGAGCTTCTTCTACCACCCTTATCTGGGCACCGAGGTACTCGATCGGGTCATCGACGGCATAACGGCCGCCGGCTACCGGTTCGTGTCCCTCTCCGACGCCGGCCACCGCTGACCTGAGGTCCACACCCGACTGTCCAATATGGACGTGATCAACCGGGTGAGCCACGACTGGCGCAATCACCACCATCACAGGAGTACCTATGACAATCCGCCGTCGCGTTCGTCGGCTGTCGGCCATCTTCGTCGCGCTGAGTATCACGTTCACCGGCATGGCCAACGCGACCCCCAGCGCGCCCGGCATCGCCGTGACGCCAGAGAACCACCGTCCGCAGCCGATCCATGTGTCAGGCGGCTGGCAGTGGCCCGTCCTGCCGGCCCCACCACCCGCGACACGGCCCGATCCCAAGGACACCACGACAAGTCCAGCGACCACGGATGCCCCACTGCGCACACGGACCTACCCATCCGCTCCGGGAGCCGATCCCCGTCGGCGGACGCTCGTGTTGTACGACACGGGTGGAATGTATGGCTGGCTGGGCGAGTCGTACGCCGTGATGGCCGGAAACCTCGTGTCCCACAACAGCGCGTGGACCATGCATCCCGTCCGTTCGTACCGGGCGGGTGAGATGTCCGGCTATACCTCGGTGATATACATCGGCTCCACCCCCGACGAACCGTTGCCGAAGGCGTTCCTGGACGATGTGCTGAAAGGCGGCACGCCGGTCGCGTGGATGTTCGACAACATCTGGCGTCTCGCCGAACATAGTGCGAACTTCGCGACCCGGTTCGGTTGGCGGCCAGGCCACGTCGACACAACCGAGGTGACAACGGTCCGCTACCGGGACGTGGACTTCACCCGTGACCGTGCCGCGATTCCCTCAGGCATCGTGCGTGCCGACATCGAGGACGCCGACAAGGCGCGCGCGGTGGCGGAGGCAGTCCGATCGGATGGCAACCGCTTCCCGTGGATCGTGCACTCAAAGCACTTGACCTACTTCGGCGAAGTGCCGTTCACGTACACCGGACCGGATGACCGCTATCTCGCCGCGGCTGACGTGCTGGCGCGGCACGCCGACCCAACCGCCCCGGATCGCAAGCGTGCTCTCGTGCGCATCGAGGACGTGGGCCCGGATGGTGATCCCGCACAGTTGCGCGCGATCGCGGACTACCTGGCAGACCGCCGAGTGCCGTTCTCGGTCGCGGTGTATCCGCGATATCGGGACCCACACGGCGTGTACCACAACGGCAAGCCGACGGACAGAACCCTGGTCGATGCACCCGAAGTCGTCGCGGCGTTGCGGTACATGCAGGACAAGGGCGGCACGTTGATCATGCATGGCTATACCCACCAGTACGGCGACACCCCCAATCCGTACAACGGCGTCAGTGCTGATGATTTCGAGTTCTACCGGGTGCGCATCGACGACAAGGGGGAGTTGAACTACGTCGGTCCGGTGCCCGAAGACTCGCGATCCTGGGCGACCAGCCGGCTACGAGCGGCCAAGTGGGAGTTCTTGGCGGCAGGCTTCGAGACGCCTGAGATCTTCGAATTCCCGCACTATGCTGGCTCTGCCATCGACTACACCGTGGTGAACGACCGGTTCGTGGCTCGCTACGACAATGGTCAGTACGCCGCCGGGTGGTGTCACAACGGCGACTGCGGTTCTGGCACTCCCGACTACTCACGGATCTACGGCCAGAGCTTCCCGTTCCTGGTACGCGATGTCTATGGGTCCGTGGTGATACCCGAGTCACTCGGCTACGTCGACCTGACGCAGGCTAATGACAACCGCAGCCGGTTGCCCGCCCAAATCCTCGCGACCGCCCGCCGTGTCGCGGTTGTGCGTGACGGCGTGGCGAGCTTCTTCTACCACCCGTACTTGGGCACGTCGCACCTCGGCGAGGTGGTCGACGGTATCCAGGAAATGGGCTTCACATTCGCAAGTCCTGCCGACCTCAACTGCTGCCGATGAACCAGGCTTGAGAAGAGCTTCAGCGGGAAAACCAATCGGGACAGGAAACAGAACGTGCATGATCAAGAGCCACCTGAGTCAATCTCTGAGCTGATCAGGTCGGCTCGGCACAGGCACAAGCTCAGCCAGCGCGAGCTCGCCGATGCGTTGATCGCGGCCTCGGGACGGGATACGGTTACGCGCTCCGACATATCCAGATGGGAACGGGGTAAACGTATTCCAACGGGTCATTGGCTGTACTGGCTGAGCCACGTGCTCCAAATACCACTGGCCAGCCTGCGGCATGCAGCGACCATTGCCAGGAAGTACCGGTTGATGGCCGCCGTACTCCAGCGGCCCCCGTGGCATGCCGAGCCACCACACGAGCCCGAACGAAAACCGGGCGATGTGAAAAACCGGCGAGACGGCAGACCGATACAACGGGGGCCGCATCAATGGCCACTTTCTTGAAGAATGGCCCTGGTGGAATGGTTTGATGACACAGGGATCCTCGACGGACTTGAGCATGCGATCGAGGCACCTCGCGCATATTGCCATGTACATCAACAACTGAACCGCATGGAGCTCGGGCCACCCGCGGCCCGAGCTCCACCGCGTTGTACCGGTAGTCGGTGTTCATGCCTTGCGGCTCAGGGCGTAGGCGATGGCGTACTCGCCGGTGAGTGTGGTGCCTCGTCGAGCAGGTGGTGAACGTGCGGTCTCCCCCAGCGCTTGACGGGCACTGCACGCAGAACGTGTGGCCAGGACGAGATGCCGCAGCTCGGACGGTGAGGTTCCGGTCGACCGCCAGAACCCTGTCGGCGGGCGACTGTGGAATACAGGGGAACAGGGGAACAGGGGAACAACAAGGTCGAAAATCGACGCCACCGGGGCCGCGTCAACGGCCTCTTTCCCGAAGTTCCCCCCGATGGAAAAGTCTAACACAGGGTCCCTCGATGTCCTGGAGAAACGTGATCGAGGCACCTCGCACATGTTGCCATGTGCATTATTCCTTGAAGTTACCTACTGAGGAGATTCCCTTCATGAAACGCACGATTTCCGCCGTTCTCGCGGCGGGTATTGCGGTTCTCGGGCTCGTCGGACTCGGCGGCACGGCGAACGCCTCCGAGCCACAGGGCCAGCACAACGTGACACAGATCATCCCGGAAGACATCTTCATCAGCGAAATCGCCACCCGCCTCAACGGTTTGCCGAATCCCGAACAGCAGGAATTCATCGAGATCTGCAACCGCAGCACCGAGGCTTTCACGGTGCCGATGGGCGGTTTCCGGGTACGGGCCACCTTCAGCGCCGCTGAACGACAGGGCCTGGTCGTCGACATCCCCGCAGGCACAGTGCTGCAGCCCGGTCAGGCGTTCGTGATCGCCAGCCCCTTCTACACCTTGACCACCCCCGACCTGGTCTTCAGCACCCCGAAGTCTATCCCCGACCTCACCGGGTTCCAGCTGCTGCACCTGTGGCAGAACGTCCCCGAGGACGTCGTCGGGACCGCTCCCACCACTATCACGCCATTCGTGTCGCCCCCGGCCGCGAAACCGCTGACTCCCACCGACCCTCAGCTGACCTCCCTCACCCGGGTGAACTTCACCGGAATCAACGCGTTGGACTTCGTCAAGCAGCAAGCCACCCCCGGCTACTGCTGAGTCAGCACCACCAATAACAACTAAACCACCAATAACAACTAAAGCGTGGGGAGCTCGAGCCGCCACGGCGACCCGAGCTCCCCCACGCCTTACGACTACCACAAGCTCTGCGGACGCCATCCCGACCAGTCTCCCGAGGGAGGTTGCAATCAATGAGACATACAATTTCCGCCGTTCTCGCGGCGGGCATGATTCTCGGACTCACCGGTGCGGCGAACGCATCCGAGCCACAGGGCGAGCACAACGTGACACAGCTCATCCCGGAAGACATCTACATCAGCGAAATCGCCACCCGCCTCAACGGTTTGCCGAATCCCGAACAGCAGGAATTCATCGAGATCTGCAACCGCGGCACCGAGAACGTCAAGGTGCCGCAGGGAGGCTTCCGGGTACGGGCCACCTTCAGCGGTTTCACCAAGAAAGGCCTGGTCGTCGACATCCCCGCAGGCACAGTACTGCAGCCCGGTCAGGCATACGTGCTCGCCAGCCCCTTCTACACCTTGACCACCCCCGACCAGATCTTCTACCCCACTTCGACCCCCATCCCCGACCTCACGGGGATCCAACTGCTGCACCTGTGGCAGAACGTCCCCGAGGACGTCGTCGGGACCGCTCCCACCACTATCACGCCATTCGTGTCACCTCCACCTGCGAAACCGCTGACCCCGACCGACCCTCAGCTGACCTCCCTCACCCGGGTGAACTTCACCGGAATCAACGCGTTGGACTTCGTCAAGCAGCAAGCCACCCCCGGCCTCTGCAACCCATGAGTCAATACAGGTATGAGCTTTCCACAAAGTGAGCCGAGATTTGGCGAGTATTCGCAACCGACCGGTACGCGCCACTCGGGTACGCTGCCGGAAATCGTCGGCGGCTTCATACTTGACGAGTAATTCGACAGGATCGTAGGCAAGCGACTTGTCGATGGGAGGACAGCCGAGCGATGCGTCGACGTGGTTTTGGGCGCAGCCGAGCGGTCCCCGGTGTCCATGGCTACCGGGGGCCGTTCTGTGTATGTCAGCGGTCAAACCGGCCGACGCGCACCATTCTGACGAGCATGCGCACGTCCACGATGAGCACACTCTCCGGATGCTTGCTGTCCCGGACAGCCGCGAGAGATTCTCTGTCATCGCAATTTCGACGCAGTCCGACTGCGAGCCGCTTCGTGACGACTTGCGCCACGCCGCCGCAGATAAATCCATAGTCAGCTCTCCATCTCGCCCTTCCTGTGGGAGATCCACTGACTCGATTCTGTCTCACTCAGCTACCCCGGACAGGGTGTCGAAGTACGGCCGTGTCAGGGACGGCTCGTCCAGGCCGTTCCGATTTCGATCCGAAGCGCCGGAACAGCTTCCCCCGCCTTCCACGCCCCGAGGAGTCACGGCTCGCCTTACCGTGCCCGGTCGGCAGATGCGGCACCTACGTGGTCGGCGCGACGGCTGAGGAGGCAGCCGTACGACTTACCAAGCACAAGCACGCTGCTCACCCGTGAACCCCTGAACGTGGACGAGATCCAAGATCGCAGCGTGTCGCGCTCAGTTGACTGAACCGCCGGCGGTAGGAGGAACGGTGGAACCGTCGGCTCGGTGACCCGCGAGCCTGTCGCTCTCGCGGGCCAGGAAGTCCTCTACGTGGAAGAGGTTCTCGCCTGCGCGTTCCACGACGTGCAACAGCCGGCTCATCCGGGCGACTTCCTCCACCTGTTCGGAGAGGAACCAGTGCATGAACTGCTCGCCGACGTAGTCCCCCTCGTCGCGGGCGGCGCTGGCGAGCCTGGTGACCTGCTCGGTGACCACCTGCTCCTGGTGCAGTGCCAAGGCCACGAGCTCGTGCGCGTTCTTGAAGTCGTTGCGGACCTCGTCGACGCCGGGGATGGCCACCGGAAGATCGTTGTCCAGGAAGTACTGCACGATCTTCATGGCGTGGTCACGTTCCTCCAAGGACTGCCGGTAGAAGAATGCGCCCAGGCGGGGCAGATCCTGGTCGTCGAACCAAACGGCAAGGGCGATGTACTGCTGTGACGCGGTGAACTCATTGCGGATCTGCGCCCGCAGCAAATCGAGGAAAGTGGTGGTGTCACTCGTGGTGGTGGTGTTCGGGAGCATGGTTTGTCCTATCCGCGCGATCAATCCTTCATGAAGGAATTCTGGCCGCAGGGGTTGGGGCGAGGTAAGAGGCCAGCCACCCATATCCTGGCACTGGGGAATGATGTATTGAGATCATTGTCGCAAATGTGCCTTCGCGGAGAACGGATGTCACTCGCGCATCCCGAACCGGTTGTGCAGTGCGCGCAACGGCTTGGGGGCCCACCAGCTCCACCTGCCCATCATCCGCATGATGGCCGTTACCAGGACCGGCCGGATGAGAAGCGCGTCCAGCAGCACGGCGAGACTGGCGCCGAGCCCTAGGAGTTGGATGAGCGACACGCGCGAGGCGAGTAGGGCGAGCAGGGACACGCAAAGGATCGCCGCAGCGGCAACGATCACCGGTCCGCTGTGCGACTGCCCATGGACGACCGCCCCCTTGAGATCCGCGCCCGCGTCGTGCTGTTCCTTGATCCTGGCCAGGACGAAGACCTGATAGTCCGTCGATATCCCAAATACGGCGCAGAACAGCAGCACCGGGATCACCACCGCGAGCGGGGTCGGGGTGAACTCGAGCAGTCCGGACAAGTGCCCGTCCTGGAAGACCCACACCATCGCCCCGAATACCGCACCAAGGCCCAGCACGTTGAGCACTAGTGCGCTCACCGGCAGCAGCAGACTCCCCGTCATCATGAAGAGGAGCACGAAGGTACTCAGGGCGATCAGGGCGAGCGCGTACGGAAGACGGTCAGCGATCGACTCGATCACGTCGGCGAGTTGGGCGCCCTGCCCGGTGACCAGCACGTGACGGTCGTCAGGCACAGGAACAGCCCGCACGTCACGCGCGAGTTGTGCGCCCTCCGACGAGTACGGCTCGATTCCGCTGAGGACGGACAACCACATCACGTCGCCGGAATGGAATTGCAACTCCGCGCCCGGCATCGGCGGCTGCTCCAGGTCACCGCGGGCAAATGAGCCAGCCGCACTGTCCACACGGGTCACGCCCGGCACGAGGGACAGTCGTCGCCCGTACTCGGCAATGGCTTCCTTCGCGTCGACAGTGCTCCCCCAGTGTTCACCAACGACCGTGAGCGACCCGTTGCCGGTCGAGCCGAACTCGTCACGTACGCGCTCGGTGACCTCCCGGCTTTCCGCCGAGCGGGGAAGCACCCGGTCGTCCGCTATCCCGAACTGGACGTGCAAGAACGGTGCGCCAAGCACCAGGAACAGAGCAAGCACCGGCGTCGCGGTGAGGACAGGATGGCGCAGCACCGATCGCGCTACGCCACCCCAGAAGCCCGTTGCCCGCTGACGGTCGATTCTCCGGCAAGGCAACGCGAAAGAGTCGATTCGGTCGCCCACGAGGACCAACAACGCCGGCAGGACAATCGTGGCACCCACCACGGTCACGCCGACCACGGCAACACCCGCATAGGCGAACGAGCGCAGGAAGTACTGCTGGAAAACCAAAAGACAACACATCGCGACCGCAACGGTCGCCGCCGAGAACACAATGGTGCGGCCCGCCGTGCGCATGGTCGCCGCGAGCGCGTCCGTGTTGTTCAGGTACCGGCGGCGCTCCTCGCGGTAACGAGAGACGAACAGCAAGCTGTAGTCGACCGCGAGCCCAAGGCCAAGCGCGGCAGCAAGGTTCACCGAGAACACGGAAACATCGACGACGTAAGCCAGCGCTCCCAGAACGCCGAGAGCCCCGGCGATCGCCACGAGACCGATCAGCAGCGGTACACCGGCCGCGACGACCGTACCGAAAACGAACAGCAGCAGGACAAGTGTCAGCGGAATGGCAACCGATTCGGCTTTGACGAGATCGGCGGCGGCCTGTGCGTTGGCGTCGTTGTCGACCTGGGCCAAACCGCCGAACCGCACCCGAACCGGCCCGTGCCAACCGGCCAGTTCGTCGTGCAGTTGCTTCGTCACATTGGCGACGTGGTCCTCGTCGCCCGCGACTCGGGCCAGGATTAGGCCGGCGTCACCGCTGTGGCTACGGAGTTCAGCGACCGGAGTGTCCCAATAGGACGCTCCTACGGTGACATCGGGCGTCGCCTCGAGTCGTTGCGTCAGATCTCGCCCGATCTCGGTGACGTCCGGATCCACCACACTGCCACCGGGGTTGGCGACCAGGAGAACCAGATTGGGATTGGCGTGCGGGAACCGCTCGGCGAGGATCTCCTGGCCGCGGACCGACTCGGCCCCGGGGTCGTCGTACCCCCCGGTCTTGAGCTCGCTCAAGGCACCGATCCCGAACACACCCATGCCCACGGCGAGGAAGAAGGTCAGGAGCAGAATGCTCTTCGGCCTGGCGAGCGTCAGGCGCAACAACCGATTGACCGGCGGGCCGGCGGCGAGGCCCGCTTTTGTCGCCGCTGGGCGAAGATCGGCAGTGTTCTCCGTACTGTCTACCACTCGATTCACCTAACTACCTGACAATCAGGCTGAGCGGGCCATGGGTCTAGGGCGTGGTCGCCACTTGACCTGTTTCGAGGCGATCGAGTTCCTCGCCGAGGACGGCCACCGTGTGCGTGATCTGCTCGGGTGTGTGCTCGCTCGTGATGAAAAACCGCAACCGGGCCAGTTCCTCGTCGACAGCCGGGTACAGAATCGGGCAAACGCTGATACCGCGCTCGAACAACGCGTTGGCCAGCCGGACACAGCGCAGGGAGTCGCCGACGACACACGGGATCACCGGAGTTCCCGCACTGCCGCCGGTGTCGATACCGGCCTGGTCGGCCAGCCGGTGGAACAACAGAGCGCGCTGGTGCAGCCGGACCAACCGCTCGGGCTCGGCTCGCATCTGACGTATCGCGGCGAGACTGGCCGCCGCATTGGCTGGTGTCATGCCGGCGCTGTAGACGAAACCCGGCAACGTGTATTTCAGGTAGTCGATGACGGCGTGGCTGCCACCGATGTACCCGCCGCAGCTGGCAAAGGCCTTGGACAGCGTGCCCATCCACAGGTCCACGTCGGCGCGGTCCACCCCGAAGTACTCGCCGATGCCCCCGCCGGTGGCGCCGAGGACACCGATGCTGTGCGCTTCGTCGATCATGAGCAATGCGCCGTGCTTCTTCTTGACCCGGATCAGCTCAGGCAGATCCGGGATGTCGCCGTCCATGCTGTAGACACCCTCGACAACGATGAGCACACGCCGGAATTGGCTCCGGATCCGGGTGAGCAGCTCCTCGAGCGCGGCGATGTCGTTGTGCGGAAACGGCCTACGTGTCGCGCCGGACAACTTGCACCCCTGGAGAATGCTGTCGTGGGCGAGCGCGTCATGCACAATGAGGTCGCCCGGACCGAACAGGTGTCCGATCACAGTGACATTGGTGGCGTGACCGCTGACGAGTCCGAGCGCGTCGTCGGTCTTGAGCAGATCGGCGAGCGTCATGTCCAGCTCACGATGCAGCGGACGATCCCCGGAGAGCAATCTGGCCGCGGACACCGACGTGCCGTACAGATCGATCGCCTGTTTCGCCGCCGCGCCGACAGCGGGATGACCGGAAAGCCCGAGATAGTTGTAGCTGGAGAAGCAGATCAGCTCTTTGCCGGCGACCTGGGTGAGATCGCGCGCGGTGCCTTCATGGGTCAGGAAGTACGGGTTGGCCACCCCGGACTCCGTCAGGAGACGAAAGCGCTCCTGATGCCGCAAGATCTCGGGAAATGCTGATATGTCTGTGAATTCCGGCCCATCGCCGAATTCCTGCCGGTGCGCCGGCGGGTCGACCTGCTCCTGACTGGGCTGCACGGCCACACCCGGTGTCCGAGCGCCGAGCCGCGTGGCGATGGCCTGCACGAAGTCATCGATGGTGGTGACGGCGTGCAGGTCGCTCGCGTCCGCCCGCAGCTCTGGCCAGTGTTGCTGGAACGCGGCGAACAGGTCGGCGAGCATGATCGAGTCGAACCCGAGATCGCCGACCACCGCGTGGTCGCCCCGCAGATACTCGTACGGGTACGCGCTGATCTTGGCGATCGCGCCGAACACCCTGTCCCGGATGTCCTGATCTGCTGTGACCGGGATGGGAGGGGAGCCAGCGCCTGGCGGGCGTTGTGACGCGATGTCCTGATCCGGCTTGGCCATGACCGCCGGGACGACTGCGGGTGACGGGGAAACCTCGGCAGCCGCGGTGCCACGGACACCTGTGGCGGTGCGCAGAACGTCAAGCTGGTCACGAAGAAACTGGACGACATCGCTCATACCAACCTCCGGTTGCGAACAACGGCGTGCGGGCAGGCCCGGCTCGGCCTTGCGGATCGTGTACGGCTGTGTGGCCAGCGGGCTGGCCGGCAGGGTCACCAAGTTGCGTTCGGCTTCCTCGAACAGCGGCAGCAGATCCACCGGAATCCCCAGCGCTGCGAGTCGGCCGAGCCCCAAAAGGAACGTGCGTCCCTCGTCCGGCTCCGCTCCGGACAGGCTGACGAAGTGGTGGGCGAGGGGATCGGGAACAGACTGTCGCGCCATCGCGAGCAACCCGTTCCCCCCGAACGCCTGGACGAAAACACGGTTGCCGCCCTCTGCGGCCACCCGGATGGCCGCGCCGAACCGTACCGGCGACGAGCAATGCCGTCGCCAACAGCTACGCAGCTCGTCTGGGTCCACGCACACCTGGCCGCTCACGGTGGAGACGAAAACGCGGTCGGGTTGGTGCAGTGGGAGCCGGGCCAACTGCTCGGCGACCCGCGCGTCAGCCTTTGCCACGAGGGGCGAATGGAAAGCGTGCGAGACACGCAGCGGGATGGCCGGGACACCAGTCAGTGCGCAGCGCTCGGCAAGTTGGGCGAGCGCGTCAGCCGTCCCGCTCGCGACAATCTGCCCGGGCTGGTTGAAGCAACCGGGCCAAACCCAGTCGATGTCGGTGACCAGTTCGGCGAACTGCTCTTCGGTCGCCTGAACGGCGAGCATGCCTCCGAGCCCTGTGTCGCCGACATCGGCCATGGCCGCCCCTCGGTGTACGAGGAAGTCGGTCGCGTCCCCGGCATCCAGCGCGCCGGCGGCGACAGCGGCCGGGAACTCGCCCACGCTGTGGCCGAGCACGATGTCGGGGTCAACGCCACACCCAGCGAGCAGCGACGTCATCGCGATGCTCAGCACACCCAGTGCGGGCTGGCAGATCCTCGTGTCGGTCAGTGCGGGCTCGGCGCTCTGGTCCGCGAGCTGCGCGGGCCAGACCAGGCTGGTCAGCGAATTGCCGATACCCCGGTTGACGCCTGCTTCGAGCCTCGCCACCGCCTCGTGGAAGGGCGGGAAACGACGGCGAAGGTCACCGAGCATGCCGACTCGCTGAATCCCTTGGCCGGGGTAGAGGAACACGACCTTCGGCCGATCCTTCTCCGACGGCGCCGCTGCCACGCGGATGTCGGCGCCGAGATCACCACTGACCCCTGATCGCAGGGCCACAACCGCCGTACCCAGGCGATCGATCAACTCGTCTCGGGTCGCCGCGACGAGAGTCAGGCGGATTGACAGCGGTGCACGGGTCGCGAGGGTGTACGCGACCGACGCCGGTGTCAGATCAGGGTTCGTGGCGATCTTTTCCCGGACCGCGGCGGCGTGTTCGGCAAGCAGCAGGAGCGATCCGGCCGAGAGCACGAAGAGCCAGGGCTTCGCACCGATCTCGGCACTCCAGACGCGGGCTGTCCGTGAAACCCGCCGATCCGGTGCCTCCTCCAGCACGACATGGACGTTGGTGCCGCCGAAGCCGAACGCACTCACCGCCGCGCGCCGCGGATGGTCGGCGGGGCCGTTCCAGGCGAGCGCCTGGTCGGGGATTTGGAATCCCGCCTCGGCCAACGGCAAGTGCGAGCCAGGGGCTGTCTCAGGCTGTGGGGGGATGGTCGCGCGGTGCAGTGCGAGCGCGACCTTGACCAGTCCCGCGGCGCCTGCCGCGGGCAGTGTGTGTCCGATCAGCGCTTTGACCGAGGAGAGATAGCAGTGTGCCCTCCCAGAGCCCGAGTTTTCCGTCCGCGCGGCACGAAGAGCTTCGATCTCGACGCGGTCCCCTACCGTCGTAGCGGTGCCGTGCGCCTCGATGAGCTCGATCGTCTCGGGGTGCACTCCAGCGTCCTGGTACGCGGCACGAAGGGCGGCGAGTTGGCCTTCGACACGCGGCGTCAGCGGGCCTTCGGCCGCAGCGTCATTCGACATCCCCACCCCCTTGATCACCGCGTAGACCCGGTCGCCGTCGCGCATCGCGTCATCGAGCGGCCGCAGGACGGCAAGCGCACCGCCCTCGCCGAGCACGAACCCGTCCGCACGCTCATCGAACGGCCGGCACACGCCGTGCGCTGACACCGCGCCCACCAGACAGAACCCGAGCAGCGCGTCTGGGGTGAGGTTGAGAAAGGCACCTCCGACGAGGGCTGCCGCGCAACTACCCGACCGAAGGTGGTGCACCGCCTCCTGCAGCGCGACCAACGCCGACGAGCAGGCGGCATCGATGACGAAGGACGGCCCTCCGAGCCGGAACGCCGAGCTGACCGCGCACGCGCCCATGTTCAGCAGGGTTCCGGGCAGTGAGAACGCCTGGGCGGGAGCGAATGCCCTGGCAGCCGCGTCCTCGATCGCGGCGCACAAGCCGGGGTCGGAGTGTCCCGCGTGCAGCGAACCGTCGGCGAGCAACCTCGCCCGTAGACGTGTGGTCAACAGGTCCCGGTAGTCGGACTGGCTCATACCGATGAACACGCCGGTGCGCGATCGGTCGAAGGGGCGGCGTTCCCAGCCAGCGTCCTGGAGTGCCTCCCTGGCGAGGTCGACGAGCAGCCGGTGTTGTGGATCCATGGCTTCCGCTCGCAGCGGCGGTATGCCGTAGTGCAGCGGATCGAACTGATCCACACTTTCGAGGAAGGAGACCTGGTCTGTGTACGCCTTGAGCGGATCGCCGCTCTCGTCCGGGGTGTAGTACAGCTCATGCCGCCAGCGGTCCGGGGGAACCGGACGGAACTGGCGTGCCGTCTGGAGAATCGTCTGCCAGTACTGGTCCGTATTGGCCGCACCCGGGAATCTGCAGGCGAGTCCGACGATGGCGATATCGTTCACCCTGCGGCCCTAAGCATTCCATATTCTCCCTCGGGAATGTCATCCGGTCACGTTATTCGCGCAGCGCCGAACCGGGCCGAAGGGTAGAACGAAATCCCGTGCCCCGTTATTGCGCGAAGAATACTTCCAGTTTAAGACCCCTGACCGACGAACACAGGAGGCCACTCGACTGGCCCCTGGCCCGAAGCGCACGCTAGGTTTCGCACAAACTCTTCCACTTTTTCCGGGCGAAACTGATCGCATTGCCGATTCGACACGGCGAATGCTGGATCATCACCAAGAGCAAAGCTCGGAATCACACGGTCGCTTTCCTTCCACCGGAAAGGCTCATCGCGTCGCGCAGGTCACGGATGTCCGTGAGCTTCAGTCCGCGGCGACGCAAGTCGCGCAGCATCCGTCGGTCGGGAAAGGGACAGTAGGGCAGTACCGGAGCGTCCCGCCCCTCCGGTACTGCTCCCGTGCGAGCGATGTCGTCGAGCAGGGTTTCCAGCATCGTGCGGCCATGCATGTACAGAAGGACTGAGGCACGCGTCGCCGTCACGTCGGCGGGAAGCGAGACCGGCTCTTGCACGAGGATCGCGCCCGTATCGATCCTCGGCCCCAACCGATGCAGCGTCATGCCGAAGCTGTCCGGTGCACGCTCAGTGTGCGGGCGACCTCCACGCCATTCACGTCGTCAACCTTGAGCGTTGGCACGTGCAGGCGCTCGCACAGTGTCTTGAGCGGCGTTGCATCGGGTGAATCCCTGGTGCCGACCCAATCCTGGGTCAGTGGCGCGAGCGGCCTCAGGAGGTCCGGCAGACCGGAATTCACCATGAGGTAGGGCATGAAGCCCGAGCCGGAGTGCCGAAGATGTCGGCTCACCTGCCCCAGAAAGCCGCCAGTCGAGGGCCGCCTGGGGTTCGAGAGGCCGACGAACGCGATGTCCGCCACATGGTCTGCGACGAAGCGGCGTACCGTGCGCGCATTCGGAAGCGCCTCAAGAACAAACAGCGCGATCCGTGCTCTCGCCATCAGCGCCGCAGGATCTGAAAGCGGAATCCACGCATCCCGAGGCCTCACAGGGATTTGGAAAGAGCCTGCCGTCCTACCTTCACGACTCGACCTGACCTGGTCGGACGATGTCAGCGATGTCAGCGAACGCCGCGATGACCTGGTCGATCTGGGCTTCCGTGTGGGTGGCCATGTAGCTGGTGCGGAGCATCCCCCGGCCTGGCGCCACGCCTGGAGGCATCACGGGGTTCGTGTAGACGCCGCGATCCAGCAGCTCCTTCCAGGCGGCGGCCGTTGTTGACTCGTCGCGGGTGAAGACCGGCACGATGGAGGTCTCGCTTGTGCCGCAGTCGTATCCCATCGCCCGCAGTTCCCGGCGGACTCGGTCCGCATGTCGCTGGGTGCGGATCGGGCG
The DNA here is from genome assembly GCF_900176515.1 of Kibdelosporangium aridum. GTDB lineage: Bacteria > Actinomycetota > Actinomycetes > Mycobacteriales > Pseudonocardiaceae > Kibdelosporangium > Kibdelosporangium aridum. The sequence continues at coordinate 208,678 of NZ_FWXV01000006.1, read as the reverse complement.
GTCGGGCTCGTTCTCCAGTACGTCGAGGGCTGCCAGTGCCGCTGCTGTGTTCGACGGCGGCAGGGCCGCGCTGAACAACATCGACCGCGCATGGTGCCGGATGAAGTCGACCACCTCGGCCGAACCGGCGACCACACCACCCACTGATGCCAGTGACTTGCTGAACGTGCTCACGATGAGATCAACATCGCGCACGCGGTCGAAATGGGCGGCGGTCCCTCGTCCGCCGGGGCCGACCACTCCGAGGCCATGGGCGTCGTCGACGTACACCCGGGCGCCGCGGCGGCGTGCCACGCTCACGATCTCCGGCAGTTTCGCGAGATCGCCACCCATCGAGTAAACCCCGTCCACGATCACCATGGCAGGCGTGTCCGCGTACAGCTCCAGCACGGCTTCGAGGTCTTCGGGATCGTTGTGCCGGAACCGTGCGAGTTGGGAACCGGCCATGTGCACCCCGTCAAGGATGCACGCATGGACTTCCTTGTCGCATACGGCGATGTGAGCCGGGCCCAGCAGCGCGGTGATCGCGCCGACATTGCTCTGGTAGCCGGTGGCGAAGACCAGCGCGTCTTCCTTGCCGAAGAACCGCGCAAGCCGCTCCTCAAGTTCGAGGTGGATGGCCAGTGTGCCGTTCAGCAGTCTGCTGCCGGTGCAGGACGTGCCGAATCGCTGCACGGCCTCGACGGCCGCTGCGCGCACCCGCGGGTGGGCGGTCAGCCCGAGGTAGTTGTTCGACCCGGCCATCACAAGGCGTTTACCCTCCATGACGACCTCGGTTCCTTCGCTCTCCTCAAGCGGAAGGAAGTACGGGTAGATGCCGTGCGCGCGTCCCAGGGCGGCCATCTCGGCTGCCGGGTCATCGGCCACGACATTGAACACGTCGTTCACGGTGGTCACTTGTTCACTCTCCACTTAGGCCTGATAGCGCGGCGACCGAGCAGATCTCGCCGCCGTGCATGACCTGCCCCACGGTCGTCGCGAAAAGACCGTCCTCGACGACCTGGGCTATGACTTCGATCTCGCCGCCGGGAGGTACCGGCCGCGTGAACCGCGCAGCCTGTACATGCGTCATGGAGAAGCTCGTGACCGCACCGTTGCGGATGCCGCCGATGATGATGCCGGCCTGCCCGACGGTCTCGATCTGCAGTGCCCCTGGGTATACCGGCCGGCCGGGGAAGTGCCCGGCGAATATCTCTCGTGCTCGCGCCAGGTCGTAGCGGGCGACTACGATGCCGCGTTCGCTGTCCAGCATGGTCACGCGGTCCACAAGCAGGAACGGGTCCCGATGCGGCAACAGCGCTTTGATTTCGGCGCGGTCGAGCACAGTCGCCGTGGGCCGGTCGTCGACCAGCGGGCTTTTCTCGGCGCGCCTGTACAGAGCCGCGATCTCGTCGCTCATCGTGGCGATCATCGGGCCTCCTGACCAACGCCGGCGGCCAACGCCGCGCCATCGCTGGTGAACTCGGACCGTTCACGGCGGCCGACGAGAAATTCCAATGGGCCGAGCAGCGACATACCTTCATCCACCTTCAGGACCTGCCCGGTGACCGAGTCGAGCAGTCCGGACGACAAGGCCACGCAGGCCCGGCCGACACCGGCTGGGTCCATCGTGACGACGTCGACGCGCTCCTTGACCGATTTCACGACGTCATCGCCGACGACTGCCCGTGAGCTGGGCGTATCGACATAGCCGGCACGCACGACATTCACGCGGACACCATGCGGTTTGAGCCGCACCGCAAGATATCGGCAGAGCGTTTCAAGGGCGGCTTTGGACACACCGGCCAGGTCGTAGCCGTCGTGGCAGAGTTCGACACCGTCGCTCGACATCGTCGTGACGTACCGTGGGTACGAGCCGAATGTGGCGTGTGTGCTTTGCACCAAGTCGACGACAGGCCATGCCGAATAACCGAGTGACAGCTCCATGCTGGACCTCTTCAGGTCGTCCATGTCGTTGACGACCTTCGCGAAGGACACATTGCTGACCACGGTGTGGAGCTGACTGGCCTGTGACTTGATGTGAGCCATCAGGGCGCGCGTCGCGGCGTGGTCGCTCGCGTCGGCCTCGACGACGACCGGTGGTGAAAGTCCAGCGGCGTCGAACTCACCGATGAGCTCGGTCTCCTCGACACTGCCCCATCGGTGCGTGACGAACACACTCGCGTTGGCACGCGCGAACTCCATCGCTATGGCCTTGCCGAGGCCACGAGTGCCTCCGGTCACCAGAACCGCCCGGCCGGCGAAGTCTGGCATGATCATGCTGTCTCCTTTTCCTGGCCGGCGACGACCGGCGCGGGGTAGCTCTCGTTGATGCGTGTGCGGGTCTCCGGATGGCCGAACACCGTCGTATGCATGGCGAGTTCATCCGCGATCGCACGTTCGAGCTGGGCACGACGTCTCTTCGAGATGTGTCCTTTGAGCAGTCCCATCGCTGCCTGGGGTGCCTGAGCCATTTCGCTGGCGAGCGCATACGTCCGGTCTCTGACGTCACGACGAGGCACTACGGCGTGCGACAGCGGCACCCCAGCTTCGCGGATCTCCCGGCCCTTGATCATTCGCCCAGTGAGCAAGAGGTCCCGTGCGAGCGGCACCCCGAAGACCTCTTCGAGCAGCGCTGTCGAACCCATGCCCGGCGTGAAGCCGAGAGCAAGGAAATTGGCTCCGTAGAGCGACTCCTTGGCCAGTACGGCGACATCACACCACAGTCCGAGCATCAGGCCACCGCCGACCGCGTGCCCGGTCATCATCGCGAGCGTCGGGATCTCCAGGCTCAGCAGCAGTCGCGGAAAACCACCCATCAGCCGCGCGATGGCATGTGGTGCGTCGGCGCCGAGCAGCGTGTCGCGGGTTGCTCCGCTACAGAAGTGCTGCTCGCCACCTTCGAGCACCAAGACGCGGATGGATGGATCACGTTTGATGACATCGACAGCATTCGCGAGTGCCGTCAGGGCAGCGTCGCCGACATGGGGTGTCTCATCGGTGGTGATCCGCAAAGTGGCTACGCCGTCAGCGGTTTGTTCGAGTCCGTACAGTGCGCTGGTCACATCGCCACCTCGGCCAAGCCGCCAGTGGCCGATACGGCCTCACCGTTGATGTATCCGGCGCGCGTCGACGCCAGGAACAGTACTGCCGCGGCGATCTCTTCCGGCTTTGCGTTGCGCCGCAAGGGGGTCGCCTCAAGCAGCAGTCGGCGCAGACCCTCATCGAAGTGCTGGGTGAGGTCCGTTTCCACGTATCCCACAGTCACCAGGTTCGCGATGATGGACTTGTGACCGTACTCCTTCGCGATCGTCCGAGTGAGCCCGAGCAGTCCACCCTTGCTCGCCGCGTACGCCGCCTGGGATGTCGCACCGTGTTGCGACAACGAACTGATCGACACGATCCGTCCACCGCTGCCTTGTACCAAGAACTCCCGGACAGCTCGACGGCAGATGAGAAACGCGCCGGTCAGATTCGTGGCGATCACATCGTCGAACGCCTCGGTCGTGGTGTGCACCAGCAGCGCGTCGCGATTGATTCCGGCATTGTTGACCACGACATCCACCCGGTCGAACCGGTCGACGACCGCATCGAACAGATCCTCGACGTCGGACTCGCTGGCCACGTCCGCGGCGACCGCAAGCCCACGATCCTTGCCGGCCAGGCTCTCCACCTGGGTGATGACCTCATCAGTCGCAGGACCAAGCTTCCGTGCGCAGAAAGCCACCTGTGCACCCGCCGCGGCAGCCGCGAGCACGACCGCACGGCCGATACCGCGTGATCCACCCGTGACGACCACGACCTTGTCGCGCATGGTTCCAAGAGTGGTCACAGCTCTCCTTCGCTGTCGTCAAGCCACGGTGGCTCACCGGCCGCCATGCGTACGATTCGCCGCTGCGTTTCGGCTGTGGCGAGCAGCTTCGTGAACCGGCGCATTGCTTCGGCGTCGGCATTCGGGGCGTTCATCTCCGCGCTCGCCACCTTGACTTCGTGCTGTGCACGAATGTCCGTCCGCAGCCACCGGCGTGCGTGCCGGGCAACCGCGACGTCGAGGTCGTCGGCTATCTCGTCAACCAGGCCAATCCGGAGCGCGGTAGACGCGTCGACAGTCCCGCCGTCAAGTGCGAGCAGCCGGGCCTTGGCCACCCCAAGACGTTGGGTGAGCTGGGGCAACGCGATCGCCGGAACAAGTCCAACCAGGACATCCGGAAGCCCGAATGTGGACCTTGGCGTCGCGATCACCAGATCGGCCGCGGCCACAAGCCCGAGTCCGCCGCCAAGAGCGACACCGTCGACCAGGGCGACGACTGGGCATGCAGCACACTCGAGTGCCCGCAGCATATCCGCGTAGCTATGATGGATAGCCGCCCAATCCTCGGCTGGGTCCGACAGACGGCCCAAGTCCAAGCCTTCGCAGAACGCACCCGCTTCACCTTCGACAGTGATGTAGCGAGCCTTCGCCTCGGTCAGGGTGGTCACGATGTGTTCGATAAGCGGGCCGGTGATCGTGGGCCGGCCGGACACGGCCGACAGCTTGATCCGAAGTCGTTCGTTCAAGGTCACATCCAGCCGTATGTCCGGTAGTAGTCGCGCACGTCCTCGAGGACCAGCCGTGACCGGCCGGTGTAAGCCGCATCGAGAAGACCCGGCACGAGTGATGTGTCGGGCTTGAAATGCGCTTCGGTCAGGCTCCGCTCGGTGTCCAGCACAATCCGTTCGTACACGGCCAGATCCACGTGCCTGCGGCTGGCGAGGTGCTGGCCGATCTGGTGGCGGCCAACGGTTTCGCGCGCGCTCGCACCGAACCGGCCACTGAAGAACTCGGCACAGGAACCGGAACCGTACGAGTACAAGCCGATCCGCTCGCCGGCCGCGACCGATGGCGCGTGATCCACCAGTGCGGCCAGTGCTGCCCACAAACTCCCCGAGTATGTGTTCCCGAGTTCCTGACAGTACTTCAGCGAAGGCCGGACCATCCGCTCGAAGCTCTCCGCCACGGCGCTCGGTTCCGCATCCGGCTGATGGGCCTCGACGACGAGTCCGTGCGCCTGCTGAACGAGTGGAGTGATCGGCGTGTGATAGATGACATGGCTGAAGGTGTCGAGCACGTCAGCGCCGACGTCTTCGCGATAGCCATCCCACGCCAGTTCCAGCAGGTCGAGATATGCGCCCAGAGAAAGTCCAGAATGGATGGTCTCAAGGGATGGGGTCGGCCGCATCACGTCGTAGACCTCCCGCGCGGCCACACCACTTGCCGGCTCAAACGCGAGCACCCGCGGCTCGGCCGCGACAACCATGGCGACGGCGCCCGCACCCTCGGCCGGCTCCCCGGGATCGTAAAACAGTCGCCGGGCCATGTCGGTCGTGATCACGAGCGCTCGGCGGGTGGGATTGCACTGCACCCACGCGCTTGCCAGCCGCAGTGCGGCCGTGCCGGCGTAGCAGGCGTGCTTGACTTCGAGATGCCGGCAGCGATGTGAGAGCTGGAGGTACTTGTGAACATAGGAGCTCAGCGGTTTCGCATAGTCCACACCGGACTCTGTCGCTACCACCAGTAGCCCGTAACGGTCCGGGTCATCCGGATCAGTAAGCGGGCGCGCGGCATTCACAGCCAAGGTGACCGGGTCTTCGAAACTCGGCGGCAAGGATCGGCGCACCAGTTGCAGTCTCCGGATCTCACGATCGGAGGTGCCACGGGCCGATGCGAGCGCGGCGGCGTCCACAGCCAGTGTGCTGCCATAGAGAGTGAGGTCGTCGATACCAACTGCCAACTGCATAGGTGCTTCCTTCGACGTCATGAGGTCATCCGCGGCACGTCACGTACCGCTCCTGCCACATACACCGCGTCACCCGTCACGAACGATGCCTCATCTGATGCCAGAAAGAGGACGGTCCCCGCGACTTCCTCCGCGAGCCCGAACCGCCCGTAGGGTGAGAGCTGAGCCAGTGCTGCCCGAGCAGCCGCACGGTATCCGGTGGTCATGTCGGTCTCGACGAACCCGGGAACGACCGCATTGCACAAGATCCGGCGGCGACCGTACTCTTTGGCCACACTCCGGGTCAGTGACAGCAAAGCGGACTTGGAGGCCGCATAGCTTGCCGCTCCCGCGAGACCGTTGGCCGTGAACGAAGCCACGTTCACAATCCGGCCACCACTGCCCTGGGCCAGCATTTCGTCCACCGCGCGACGGCATACCACGAACGGACCACGAAGGTTGACGTCCAGTACGTACCGCCAGTCCTCGAGAGTGGTCTGCACGAGCAACGAGTCACGAGTGACACCGGCGTTGTTCACCACGACGTGCACCTCGTCCAGCCATCCGAGGGCGTTGTCGAACAACCGCTCGACATCTGCCTCCACGGCGACATCCGCCGGGACGAACCGCGCCTGACCGCCCGCCGCACGGGCAGCGGCCTCGACCTCGGCTCCGACAGGCGCGGATTCACCGCGTCCACAGAACACCACGCGGGCGCCTTCAGCGGCAGCGCCGAGCACGATCGCCCGCCCGATGCCACGCGTACCTCCGGTGACAACAAAACCCTTGCCGTCAAACCGGCCCGACATGTGCACCTCCCACATGGCTCGCCGCGGCCGCGGTCTCCTCGAACGTCGCCCGTGGGACGTCCGGAATGGTCAGCGATGCGAACTTCAGCCCCGCGGTACCCGGTCCGCACCCGATCACACGCTGAACGCCCAGCTCTACCAGGGTGCGCAGGCTGTCATCGAACAGCACCGGCGCTTCAATCTGGTCCACAAGGGACTTCCGGACCGCGTCGGCGTCGCGCAACGGCTGCGCTGTGACATTGTCCACCACAGGAATCCTCGGCGTCTGTACTGGTGTTTCGGCCACCAGTCGAGCAAACCGCGGAACCATCGGCGCAAGGAGCGCGCTGTGGAACGGCGCACTCACCGGCAGGGCGATAACACCGCCGCCAAAGTCCTCGCAGGCGTCCGCAGCGACCGCGACGGCGTCTGCTTCTCCGGAGAGAACGGCTCGGCCGGGTGCGTTGAAGCAGGCCACACCAACCACACCGTGCTCGTTGCCGAGCTTGCACGCCACCGCGAGTACCTCCCGCGGCAAGCCCGAGACAGCCACCATCGCTCCGGCTCCGCGCGGGACAGCCCGCTGCATCAGCTGCCCACGTACCGCGACGAGTCGCACCGCATCGCTGAAACTCAGCGCTCCGGCGATCACCAAGGCGGTGTATTGGCCGAGGCTGTGTCCCGCGAGTGCCACTGGCCAGACGCCACGCGCCATCAGGTGTCCTGCTTGCGCGACACCGAGTGTCAGCAGCGCAGGTTGCGCGATCTCAGTGCTTCGCAGTACCTCCTCGGGCCCTTCCTCGATCCACCGCGACAACGGCTGGCCCAGTGCCTCGTCCGCTGCGGCGAACTTGGCGCGACAGGCCGCGCAGGCAGCGGTCAGGTCGGCGCCCATGCCGACCCGTTCGCTGCCTTGCCCTGCGAACAGGAACGCGTTCATCCTAGACATCCCACGACCAGGCACGAGTTGATCCCGCCGAAACCGAACGAGTTCGAGATCGCCACAGTGACGGCGTGCTCACGGGCCTCGTTCGGGACGAAATCCAGATCGAGCTCCGGGTCCTTCTCGTCCTGGTTGATCGTCGGGTGCAGAACGCCATGCTGGATCTGCAGCGTCGTGGCGATCAGTTCGAGGACTCCAGCCGAGGTGAGGCTGTGCCCGATCATCGACTTCGTCGCGTTCACCGGAACACTGCGCGCCCGGTCGCCGAGGACGGCCTTGACCGCAGCCACCTCGACCGCGTCACCCAGCGGCGTCGACGTCGCATGGGCATTGACGTAGTCGACCTGCTCCGCGCGGACACGCGCATCCAGCAGTGCGTTGCGCATCGCACGCTCCTGCCCGTCCTGGTGTGGCCGGGTCTGCCGGGAACCATCCGACGCCGCAGCGCCACCGAGCAGTTCCGCGTAGACGGTCGCGCCGCGCCGGCGGGCGCTCGCCATCGTCTCGATCACCACCGCGCCCGCACCCTCACTGGGCACGAAGCCCTCCCGCCGGGCATCGAAGGGCCGGCTCGCGCGAGCCGGATCATCGTTGAACGACCGGAAGGTCAGCGCCTCGATCTCCACCCATGAATGGATGACCGCGGGCTCCATGGCAACCGGGGCACCCGTGACGACGACCACGTCCGCCCGGCCGGACCGAATCATGTCCAGTCCACTGAGGACAGCCAAGTTGCCGCTCGCACACGCGCCGCCGACCATCAGGCTCGGCCCGCGCAGCTGCAACAGCTCGCAGACCAGACCGACGACGTCGGTGTCCAGGACCACCATCCCCAGCAGGGGTGCCATGTACTCGGGATCGTCGGCGAAGATACGGCTGTTCTCCGTGATCATCGGCGTGTTCAGGTTGTGACCGGCCAGCACGTGCCCGACTCGATCAGGATCGACCGTGACGCGACCAAGCCCGGCGTCGACATACGCCTGGACCGCGGCAGACGCTGCCAACTGCCCGGAAAGCGGCGTGATGCGAAGGAGTCTCTTGACTGCCTTCGTCAGCTCGGCGTCATACCCACGACCCACACGGTCCAGATGATCGTGGTAGTCGAAGTCGCTCAGGTCACCAGCGACCCGGCACTCCACACGCTTGTCCATGTTCTTCCAGTTCGTGATCCCCGACCGTCCGGCGAGAAGCCCTGCCCAGAACTCGGGAACACTCTCGCCGAGACACGTCACCACACCCATACCGGAGATCACGACACGCTGATCAAAAGTCCGTTCCATCAGGCACCTCAAGCGGCTGCGGCGAAGTGCTCGAAGATGTCCACCAGCTCCTTGAGGTTCGACACCGTCGACAGCTCGGTGCGGGGGATCTTGATCCGTAGCTCCTTCATCGAGCGCGACACCACCTCCACCATCTCCAGCGAGTCCGCGCCAAAGTCCTTCATGCTGGCTGTCTCGGTGACCTCTAGGCCTTCAGCTCCTTCGATGACGGTGGCGATGTTCTTCTTGACGACAGCGAAGATGTCTTCGCGAGTGACAACAGGGCGCGTCATAGTTGTTCCCTTCTTGCGTCCACAGAGGTGCTCTTGCGCTTTCCTGTAGTCAGGGCATGCCTGACCAAGTCAGTGAGTCGTTCCGCACAACAGTTTGTTGCGCTGGGTGGTCACGCGGTGGGGTCGTGCTCGATGTGCAGGATCACCAGTGCGGCTGTGGTGATCTCGTCGGCGGATTCGGTGGTGCGCCGCCGGAAGGGCACCGGTGTGTTCGATACGCGGTTGCCGAACGCCTGCCGTCACCGGACTCCGGGTTCTGCTGCCGGAGACAGCGCGCCGGTACCGCGGCAGTGAGCATCACGCTCTGACGAATCACACCAGACTGCACAGAAACTCCTTGCTCCATTGGCAACTCCGACGAGACTCGCGACACTCTTGTCGGGTACAAACGACACACTGTCGATGCCATGCCGCGCACTCCCTGCCAACAACTGTCTGCGACGGTCGGGCTCGGCACCGAGGGTGGGCCTTTGTCAGTCTCACGTTCCTTGCGTGATCGCGAAAGGGGCCGCTGAACTGGTCTGCCCAGCCGACAGCGGTGACGTCGGGTGGTACCGGATTGGGGCAGTCGGCAACACCGAACGCGTTGCGATACAACAAAACATAGAACGCCGGGATGAACATGGTCCTTCTGGGGGTCAACTACCTACCACTGGATCCGTGACAATGCCGAGCCCTCACAGGCACCATGTCCGACGCCGGTGAGAGGGCACCATCCGGTCACCGGCCTACCATCGCGTCGGTTCCCTTGGGACGTCGCGCCTTCAGATGCCGAGAGGAATACAGTTCGAAAGGAGGCGTATCAGGTGGGCGGGACAATACTGCGTACTGTCAGGTGATCGGCCGTCTGCTCGACATGCAGATGGTGGACCTCGCCCGGCCTCGCCTTCGGCCATGCCCGGTGCTCCCGCAGAGCTACCGCGACGGCCGAGGGATGCACACGGGCAAGTCGCGCCACGTGGTCCCGTATCGCGATAGACGGTAGGTGGTCCCTTCCTCGGGCTCCTGGCGGGAGATCGTAGAGCTGTGCGACGGTTCCCACCAGCCAGTCGAACTGCTCAACGTCCGCAATAGACACTGTGGTCACGTCTCCGTCGGTCACCGAGATACCGAGGCCGTCCACGTAGCGCCGGTCCCGCAGGAACGCCCGTCGGTCGCCTGGTTCGGCCATACCCAGACTTCCCTTGGGCACCAATGCGTCGACCAGACGGATGGTGGCGAGCAGCCGCCATTCGTCCGACAACCATAGGTCGAAGACCGGCCTCATCCTGTTGCCGTGGTGGAATCCGGCGAAGCGTGCTTCGACGTACACCCTCCCGATGTCCGGCAGTGGCGCGAACGACTGGAACGTCGTGATCTCGTGGGGGAAGCCCACCCACTCCCGGCCGATCTCACTGGACCACAGCCAGAGCCGATCATGCGGAATGACGTGCGTGGCGGCGTCCAGCAGTCCTTGGTTGAGCATTCCGCGTGGCACACTGCCCCGGCCGGCGTCGAGGACTCCCGACGCTCCGGCGCTCCCCATCTGCAACGACACGAGGTGCTGGAAGCTCGGCCCGTGGAAGACCACTCCAGAGCTGTACGGGTCGGCCGCCGGCTCGGCATCGGTCAGTGGTTCGGGTGCACGGTATTCGGCCGGCAGCCTGCCGACCAGCACGGTGGCGCTGGCAACCGGTTCGAAACGGGAGAGCGCTGGTGTCGCCGCCTCACGCCACATCAGGAGCGTCACGTCCAACTCGTCGCCCCATCCACTCACCTCTGTGCGCAGGCGAACCGGTTTCCAGACCTGCACCCACCGCCGCAACCGAACGTCGCGGATGGCTGTGACGCAGCGGCCCGAGTGGACAGTGGCTGCGCGGGCGAGCAGATCGAGTATGGACATCATCGGCAGAGCCGGCACCGTGAAAGTAGGACAATGATCGAGCAACCAGGTGTCGACCGCAGGATCCAGTACTACCACTTCGTCGGCCGAGCTTGCCAACGCCCCACCGCTCGTGTCCTCCACCACACGCATTCCCAGGTCCTTCACGTGGTAGATGCGCTTGCCGTCCACCCACAGCCAGCCATGCGCGACCGCATGGCGGTCATGCTCGTCGACCTCGACGATGTCCATCTCGACCGTGACGCGTTTGTTCGTCGGCACGACCTGACCGCGGTACTTCCAGGTCACCTGGCGGCCGGGCAGCACGGGTTCGAATCGCGGATTACGCAGTCCCGCACCGAAGTCGCGCTCGATGAGGTAGAACTGCAGCAGCTGGCACATGCTCTCGACACCCAGCGAGCCCGGCTGCACGGGATCCTGGAAGAAGTGGGCCTTGAAGAACCACTCCCCGGGGTCGACGTCCTTCTCGGCGCGCAACCGGCCGAGCCCCGCCTCGCCGCCGTCTGGCCAGTAGCCGGTGACCCGGTCGAGCATGAGCAGCATCGGTCCGGCCAGTCGCAGTGAACCGCTGAAGTAACGGTCCGGCCGCCGCGTGAGGTCGACGACGCTGTCACAAGATGCCTCAAGCTGGGCGCGTTCGGCATCGGATCCAGGCAGGCCGACCTGATTCTCGAACGCCTCCGGCGCGAAGAACCCGAACCCGCTGGACAGCGTGAAGACTGGTTGTCCGTCGGCAAAACACTCGACGTCGAAGGACATGAGGATCACGCCAGCCGCCCGCGAGGCGCGGGTCAGCACGGCACGAGTGCGTAGCGTGCGTGTCCCCGGCCGGATCTCACCGGTCACGGTGCCTGTGCCGTCGAGGTTACGTATCAACAGGTCTGTGTCGCCGCCTGCCAACGCGCCGCCGACGTACAAGCCGACCCAGCCGCAGGCCTGGAGGACCACCTCCAGGAGCACCGCGAACGGCATGGCCGGATAGCCGTTCTGCTCGAAGTACCAGACTTCCTCGGGAACGTCGTACTCGACCTCGGCCCGTGTACCGGTTTTCATACCAAGGAACGGGCCATCGAGCGACACCACGCGGCTCATGAAACCGTAAGGCGGGCCAGGCATGCGAGTGATCCGACGCGGGCCGTCGAAGGCCTCGTAGGCGGGGCCGAAAGCCTCGGATGGCTTCCCCCATGCGAGGGCGAGCAATGACGCGTAGTCAAAACGGAAACCGTCCACTTCGGCCACTGGCTTGCTCTCGTGGTAACCCCGGAGCCCAGCGAGTTCCGCGGGCGCCACTGGCTCACCCGTGGTCTGAACAGCGGGAGGACCGAGCTGGCGCCAGTACGACAGCGGCCAGTCTGGCACGAGCCGCAGACCAAGGCGATGAACGTGAAACACCTTGATTCCATCCACTGTGCACAGTACGTCGGCGAACAGCGTGGGCTGCGGACCGGCCGAGATCTCGCGGACGAACACCTCGACGGTCAGGTCGCGATTGTCCGGAGTCACGCGGCCGTGGTTGCGCACGTGGTAGGCGTGGTCGGGCACTGGCTCGAAGCGCCAGCCGTCGCGGTCGACCGTATATCCCATGGCCGCCAGGTAGAACGCCGATGCCTGCAAGCTTCCGTCGAGCATCAGCGATCCGGGCATGAACGGGTCGTCGGTGAACCGGGCCTCGAAGAACCAGTCCCCCCGCGCGACGGGTGTTTCGGCTCGCAGATAGCCCCGCCGCCACGGTCCACCCGCCGGGTCGAACTCGGTCACCTCGTTGATGAGCGGCGTCCGGCCCTCCGACATCCGTGGACTGCGGATGTGGCACCGCGTTCGCTCCCATCCGGGTCCGAAACAGTCAGCCGGACGGCCATCTGCGAACGCGCGCACCGCGTCGGGATCGAATCGGCGAACCGAGCAAACGACAACCGGTGGATCGACCTGTTCGGAGTCACTGAGCACCTCGGCCGCCGGATCCCACTGCACGCCGCCGAGCGCAGCGAGTTCCGTCTCGGTGAAATAGCCGGCAACGCAGTCGCGGGCTGTCATGCGGAGTTCGTCGCCGACATACCAGGTGCCGCGAAAGAACGACAGGCGCACACCGTCGTGGTCGCCGTATCCGTCGACGTGAGTCTCGCCGCGAACCGGCTCACCGATCTGGGGTGGGCTGCCATGGAAGGTCAACTTGGCACTGAGCAGCCGGTGGAATCGCTCGCCCGCGCCGGGCTGATCGGCACCGGCATCACCGAGCACGGCGGCGATACCGGCGTCGATGCCATTGATTTGGTTGACGCGCGGCTGTGGTGAAGACACCGGCACAGGAACCTCGCCACGCCGCACGGCGTCGCGGAATACAGCTTGCGTACGCTGCTGGGAAAGCAGGAACCTCTGGTGGACTTCTGCCTGGAGCGCCAGGAATTCCTGATGGCGCACGGAGATCTGCCGATAGATGTCCCCTGCCACCGGCGACGCCGTCCGAGGGGGCGCCGTGGCCGATATGTCCGCGGTTCGTACCTCGGGGGCGGCCACTGACAACGACGGCGGACGCGGCATTGTCTGTGGAGAGGCATTTTCCGCTGCCGACGCACAGTTTCGCGCCAAGTGGTCGAACAGCGGATCCGTCCGCATGGGCACGCCCGCCGCGACGAGTTCCGCGACAGTGTTGACGAGGTGGTGCACACCACATCCGTCCATGGCGACCGCGAGATACTCCCGATCGCCCAGGATCCGGTGAATCCACCCCGTGCACAGCGCCTGTGGACCATGCTCGATGAACACGCGTACCCCGTCAGCCCATGCGCGCTCGACCGTCGCGGCAAAGTCAACCGTGGTCACCGCCTGCGCGGTGAGCGCGTCCGCCGCAGCTTCGGGCGTCGGTGAATACCAGTCCACAGTGGCACAGGAGTAGAACCGTACGCCCGGTACGTCGAAAGTCGGCCGGTGGTGCAACTGCCGCCAGTGCTCCCGGACCTCGTGCAACTCGGGCGCGTGCACCGCGATCTCGTAGTCGAGGGGCAGCGCACGTCCCGGTCCGAGCCGACTGATGACTCGTTCACATCCCACCGCCTCACCGCCCACGACGCACGAGTCAGGAGCGTTGATCGCCATCAAGTGCACCGCGGGCTCACCGTCGAGCGCCGCGCGAACGTCTTCCACTGGTGCGTTGACGATGTGGCTCGCCCAACGATCGCCTTCGATCCCGAGCCGACGCCACACGCGACGCACCGCCTCGAACTCACCCACCAGTGCGCTGGTGAACAGCGCGGATCCCTGTGCGTCCGCGACCAGGCCGGGGACGTCCCGCCACACCTGCATGGCCACGAGCGCATTGGATTCGCCGGACGAGTAGCCGATGACCGCGTTCGGCGAGATGCCCAGCAAGCCCCGGTTGATCTCGGTGTGCACCTGGGCGAGCAAGCCGGCTCCCCAGATCTGGTCGAGGGCGGGCACACTGTCCACTTTGGTGTCCATGTACGCCCATCCGGCGGCGTCCAGCAAGCCGCAGCGTGCCTCGATGGTCGCCATGATCTCGGGGAACTCGTGCATCAACTCCTTGCCCATGCCTTGGTAGGCGGCGGCACCGTTGGTGAAGACGAATGCGATCTCGCCCTTTGTCGGAGTCTCACAGAAGGCCACACCTTCGGGTCGCCGCCCAGCACCTGTCAACCACCCGCGGGCGGCTGCCGCGCGTGCGGCGTGCTGCACCGATCCCGCGGCGAGGATGACCAAGCGCGCCGGCCCTTGGCCGGATTCACGGCCTGCCGCCAGCGCCCTCAGTGCGTCGTGGCGATCCCTGCCTGAGTAGACGTGCATGCGGAGCGGAACGTTTCGGCCGCCGTCAGCGGCAGTCGGTCCGAATCCCATGTGGACTGCCTCACCTTCCCATGACCAGTGTCATTCCGGGCGCAGCACGAGATTCACGGCGAGCAGTTCCGCCCGCGGTGATCCATCGGCGTCGAGAAGACCGATGTCGCATACAGCACGGTCGAGGTGGACCTGTTTGGCCCGCACGACGCACCGCATCGGCCTGTCCGCCGGGCCTTCCCTGTGCAACCGGTACTCGCCGACCGACATGGGCAACGTGGCACCGCCAAGCACCTGCTCGCCCCACAGCAGGGACAACTGGAGGCAGGCGTCCGTAGCCGCGGGGTCGGTCCGCCACACTGTGCCGTTCAAGCCGGTCCAGCCCAACGCCTCCAGACCGACGACGTCAGCGGTCGCTCCCAAGCGCGAGACGCCGTGCAGCGAACGGATCGCCTGGAAACTTCGGCCGTGGAAAAGGACACGCCCGTCGTAGATCTCCGCCTGCTCCACCGGTTGGAGATCCGGCGGAGAATCCCATGTGGTCGTCGGTCCGGCGCCCGCACTGCCGGAGTGCACGGTCGCCCGGTAGTGCGGCCTGCCATCGTCGCCGAGCAGTTCCAGCCTCAGCGCCGGACCGTCGGCAGCGCAGCGCACGGCGAGACGTGTGCCGCCGTCTTCGAAACGGTCCAGGCTGATCTTGCGCAGCATACTGATGTCGCGAATCACCGCGGCACGCTCCGGTGAACGTGACTCCCGTGCTGCTGCAGCGAACCACTCGAGCACCATGGCCACCGGCACGACCGACGCACCCGCGATGCTATGGTCCGCCAGGTACGGATGTGTCCGCGCGCTCAGCCGGATCTCCGCCCTCATGGCGCGCTGATGGGCAGCCCCTGGCAACTGGCCGCCACCTCCGCCAGACGCGATGACGACCTGGACCTCGCCCGACGGGCGACCGAGTTCGGCGACGAACGCCTTCGTTCCGGCGGCAACCGGGATCAGCGGCACCTGACGGCTGCGGAAGTGGCGCTCAACCTCCGGCGTGACCACGCCGCCATGCCACGGTCCCCACGCGATCGACCGAACCACGCTGCCCGGCCGCTTCGCCGCCTCGGCGCTCGCGACCTGGTTGAGCACCTCGTTGGCCATCGCATAGTCGCTCTGGCCAGGATTGCCATAACGTGCCACCACCGAGGAGAACACACACAGCACATCGAGAGGATCATTCGCCGTCGCGTCCAGCAGCGACAGCAGGCCGGTGACCTT
Organism: Kibdelosporangium aridum; assembly: GCF_900176515.1. Lineage (GTDB taxonomy): Bacteria > Actinomycetota > Actinomycetes > Mycobacteriales > Pseudonocardiaceae > Kibdelosporangium > Kibdelosporangium aridum. The sequence continues at coordinate 192,723 of NZ_FWXV01000006.1, read as the reverse complement.
CGTGTCGAAAACCCTTCCGAACTGCCGCAGGGTCTTGTCCGCGACCCGCTTGTCAGCGAGCACACCGGCTCCGTGCACGACGCCGGTAATCGGCCCCCAACTCCGCCGCACCTCGTCGAGCGCCTCGGCCAATGCCTTGCCATCCCTGACGTCCACCGGGAAGTAGCGCACCTTGGATCCGGCTCGCTCCAAGGCCTCGATCGTGCCCCTGATCTCACGCGCGGCCCTGACCGCCTCGACCAGCGAACCCACGTCGACGGGAGCCGGCCGCTGCCCGGTCCGTCGCCGCTCGAGCTCGGTCACGATCTGCTTGAGCGAGGCGTCGTCCGTGGCGCCTCGCAACTCATCCGGCTCATCAAGCAACGGCGTGCGTCCAATGAGGACAATTCGCGGGCGGTGCGCCTCGGCGAGGGCACGCAGTGAGGCAGCCGTCACCCCACGCCCGCCGCCAGTCGCCACGATCACGGATTCCGGTCCGATCCTCGGCGTGGCAACGGATTCGACACGTGTCTCGACAAGTTCCACTGTGGTCCTGATGCCGTCCGCGCGCAGACCCACCTCCAGCGTCGGCCCACCGGCGAGGAGTTCCCGGACGATGTCCTCGGCGATCGCCGAAGCCGTCCGGCCGCCGCGCTCACAGTCGATCGCCTTGACACTGGCGGCCGTCCATTCCTGAGCGACGGTCCTGGCGAGCGCGGCAACGCCACCGAGCCAAGCCCGGGTCGGCTCACGACCGCCGAGCCCGAAGTCCCCTCCGGTGTCCTGCACGGTCACGAACACGCCCCCGTACTCCTCGAAACACCGCGCCACCGTCGACGCGGCGCGGAACGCTTCGACGTTGACGGCTATGGCCTGCTCCTCGGAGTCGACATCTCGCAGGCCGCCAAGGAAGACCACACCGGCGACGTCAGGGACGACGTCGGTGACGACACTGGCGGACAAGCCGTGTTCGTTGAGCCTGTCCACGACCAGCTGAGCGATACCGCAACCGTCATCCGTGACCGCCAGCGGACCATCGCCCAACCCGGCCATCGCCAAACCCGATGCCTCAGCGGGCACCGTCCGCACAGCGAGCCGGGTGAGCGACGACACCCCGTCGGTACCGATGCTCGATCCTGCAAGCAGGTCCTCGGCAGCGACACTCGCCTCTGCAAGCGGGTCTTCGGTGGCTTCCCTGAGCTTGTCGACGATCTGACCAACCGTGCGCAACTTGCCGAGCTCCATGGCATCCACATCGGGCAGGCCCGGCACCTTTTCCCGCAGCGCCGACAGGATCTCCACCCGCTTGATCGAATCGATCCCCAGATCAGCTTCCAGCTCCATCCCGGCATCGAGGATCTCCGGCGGATAGCCCGTCTTATCCGCGACCACCGACAGCAGCACCGACGCCAGGTCCACCGCTTCGGTGTCCACTGTGCCGACGCTCGACCCTGCAAGCAGATCCTCGGCACCGACGCTCGACCCTGCAAGCAGATCCTCGGTACCAACGCTCGATCCCACAAGCAGATCCTCGGTGTCCGGCCCGGCAAGCAGGTCCCGTGACGTCCGCGGCATCAGATCGGGCAACTCCTCGTGCTCCGTGACTGTCGCGCGCAGAGCCCGTGCCCACGTGTCGGCAAGCTTCAGGAAAGCGACGTGACTGTCGGCCATCGCCCGCTGATACGCGGCATGCGCGTCCATCGTCCGGCGCGCGAGATCCTCGTGAACACGCAGCCCCCCATCACCAACGACGTCGGCGCCAATGCTCGATCCTGCGAGCAGATCTTCGGTACCGATACTCGATCCTGCGAGCAGATCTTCGGTACCGATACTCGATCCTGCGAGCAGATCTTCGGTGGGCTTTGGCGGATTCGGCGGCGGCAGCGCCTCCGCACCGCCGACCGGGGGATACCGGCGGTTGTAGTTGACACCTGAGATCTTCAACACCGCCTTGGACTTCCGCACCGGCTGACGTCGCGCAGGTGGCGCGTAGCCGACCCACAACGCGTCCAGATCCATCGCCATGCCTCGCGCGCAGAGCAGTCCCAATGCGTCGTAGAGGCTCGTGACGCCGTTGCCGCCCTTGCGATCGAGACTCACAGCCGTGTGCTCGCGGTCACCGAGTATCTTGCCGACCAGGCCGGTCACCGCAGAACCCGCGCCGATCTCGATGAACGTGCGCACCCCATGGGAGTACATCGCTTCTATCTGATCGACGAACCGCACACCGGACGCGAGGTGATCCGCGACACGGTGGCGTACGGCATCCGGATCCGCCGGGTATTTGGCGGCGTCCGCGTTGCCGTACACGTCAATCCGCGGGCCGTGGATGTCCATCCTGGACAGGAAATGCCGCAACGGGCCACCCGCCGCCATGACCAATGGGCTGTGAAAACCGGTCGCGGCGTTGAGTCGCTGTGCCAACAGCCCTGCCTTGGCGAGCTTGCCTTCGAAGACCTCGACCGCCGAAGCACTGCCCGACACGACGACCTGTCGCGGTGCGTTGTCGTTGGCCACCCATAGTTTCTCATCACCACAGCTGGCGATGACCGCCTCGACATCACCGCGGGAGCCGGAAACGGCCACCATCACGCCAGGAACGGCCGCCGCGTCACGCATCAGCTCACCCCGGCGTCGGGCCAGCCGTACCAGGGCTGCCTCGTCGAACGCCCCAGCGACGTGCAATCCGACCAACTCGCCAAAGCTGTGCCCTGCCACGCAATCCGGCCTCAGCCCAAGCGCACGCAGCACGTTGAGCAACGCCAAGCTCGACACCGCGAGGGCCGGTTGCGCCCACTCGGTCTCGGTCAGCAGCCGTTCCTGCGCCGCCCGTTCGGCATCGGTGAAGACGGGAATCGGGAAGACCACCTCGTGTAGTGGCCGATCGCCGATGTCGATCGCGGCCGCCCAATCCCAGACCACGCCCGCCGCTGGAAAGTGCATTGCCACGTCGGCGCCCATACCGACGTACTGGCTGCCCTGGCCGGGAAACAAGAACGCGACATCGCCGGGTGCCGCGGGGCCGGCCCCGTAGTGCAGTCCATTCGGCGTCGAGAACGAAGCGCCCGGCCTCTTCTCGATTAGTGCGACAGCCTGCTCGAGCCTGCTCGCAAGCTCGCCCGCATCGGATGCCACCACTGCCAGTCGGACGTGGTCGTCGTGGCGGAACATCTGCTGCGTCTCCCGCGCGACCCAAGCCAAGTCGTGTTGACCCAGATCGTCCTGGGCGATGCCCCGAGCACGGTCCACGAGTTCCGTCATGGTGGGCGCACTGAGGAGCACGAGTTCAGCGGGCATCGTGCGGGCGCGCAACGCCGGGACGCCACCGGCGTTCCCGGCCCCGGGGATGTATTCCTCAAGCGTCACATGGAAGTTGGTGCCACCGAAGCCGAAACTGGACACCGAGGCCCGGCGTGGATGCGTCGAGCCGCGTACCCACGGGCGGGCATGCGTATTGAGGTACAACGGGCTGTTTTCCATACCCAGCTCGGGGTTCGGGCACTCGACCTTGAGCGTCGGCGGAAACACCTTGTGCTGCAAGGCGAGCACGGCTTTCAGCATTCCAGCCGCACCGGCCGCGCCTTTGGTGTGGCCGACCTGGGATTTCACCGAACCGAGCGCACACCACCGGCCTGCCCGGCCGGTCTGTTCGAACGTCGCACGCAGTGCGGCGAACTCGGCCGCGTCGCCCGCTTTGGTGCCTGTGCCGTGTGCCTCGACGAGTTCGACGGTGTCCGGGCCGTAGCCCGCCGCTTCGTACGTCCGCCGCAGCGCCCTAGCCTGCCCCTGAGGCAGCGGCGCGTAGACCGCGGTTCCGCGGCCGTCCGAGGACGCCCCGATGCCGCGAATGACCGCGTAGATCCGGTCACCGTCCCGTTCGGCGTCCTCCAGTCGCTTGAGCGCGAACATGACCAGGCCCTCGCCGAGGACCGTGCCGTCTGCGGCATCCGAGAACGGCCGGCAGTCCCCGGTCGGCGAGAGCGCCGGTGTCTTGCTGAAGCACATGTACATCGAGATGTCGTTGAACGCATCGACACCACCGGTGATCACCAGGTCGGACTGGCCGAGGGCGAGCTCGTTCACAGCACTGGCCACCGCAGCGAACGAGCTCGCGCACGCGGCGTCCGCGGTGAAGTTGGTGCCGCGCAGGTCGAACTTGTTGGCGATCCGGCCTGCGACGACATTGCCGAGCAGCCCGGGGAAAGTCGCTTCCTGCCATGGCACGTAATGGCTGGCGATCTTGTCGCAGATCGTCTGTGCCTCGGGCTCCGCGACACCACTCTCCCGCAACGCCTTGAGCCACACCGGACGCTCGAGCCGAGCGGACATCGTGGTGAGCAGTTCCAGCGCCCCGAGGCCGAGGATGACGCTTACCCGTTCGCGGTTCATCGCGGTGAGGTCACCGCCGTTCGCGTCGGTCAGCACCTTCTCGGCCACCATCAGCGCGAGCAGCTGGGTCGTGTCGGTGGCCTCCACGGTGTTCGGCGGTATGCCGTACGCGACGGGGTCGAAGTCGATCGGAGGCAGGAAAGCCCCTCGGCGGCTGTAAGTCTTATCCTGGGCTGCCGGGTCCGGATCGTAGTAGTCCTCGACCAGCCAATGGGTCGGCGGAACATCGGTGATCAGATCGCGTCCTTCCAGCACGCTACGCCAGAAACCCTCGACATCCGTTGAGCCTGGCATCAGGGCGCCGACTCCTACGACGGCAACGGGCTGCTGCCGGACATGACCAAAGACCTGCTCGCAGGATTGAGCATCGGCGCTGTCGCCGGACATCATCTTGATCATCACCTCGAAATGTAGGTGTGCTGGTTCAGGCCAGCGGGCGCGGTGCGAAGGTGAACGCCGCCGCCGGCACGGGAACGCCGTAGGTACGCACCTGGTGTGCGCGAGTGACGACCGCAGCCCCTTCGAGGAGGTTGCGGGCGATCTGCACGACGGATCGATTCGCCGGCTCGGCCAGGAAAGTGCCTGCCGTCCACCGGTTGAACGCGCCCATCGCCGGACCGCACCAGATCTGGTAGTCCGTACGGCGAGACACCTCGCCGTCAATGGCCCAACGACTGGACTTGCCCAGATACCAACGGAACAGCAGTGCCATCCGGTGCTTGGGATCATGCTCGGCCCTTGCCAGCTCCGCCGGGTCACGCCGCTGCCAGAAACAGGCTGTTTCCGACCAGATTTCGTCAATGGGAGCACGCAGGATGTCACGTTCGAGCTTGCCGCGGACTTCCGCCGGGATCTGCTCAAGACCGGAATGGTTTCGGTAGATGTCGTACAGCCGGGCGGCACGGGCGGCGAACATGGTGCCGCGACGCAACACTTGCAGCCGGACTCCCAGTTCGAACATGTCCGCCGCCGGCGCCATGGTCACGTCGGCAACGTCCGCCTGTGCGAGCATGCGCTTGGCATCGTCCGACAGCCCGGCCTCGACCGACGCCTGGTTCACCGAACCGGTCACGATGTACGCGGCACCAAGAGCGAACGCGGCCGCGACACCTTCAGGCGAGCCGAGGCCGCCCGCGGCGCCGACCCGGATCGGACGGGTATAGCCATGCCGACTGACCAGCTGATCTCGCAGCGCGATAACCGCCGGCAGCAAAGCGCCCAGCGGCCGGTTGTCGGTGTGTCCCCCGCTGTCGGCTTCAACGGTGACGTCTTCAGCGACCGGCACCCGTGCCGCCAGCCTGGCTTCGGCCTCCGTCAGCTCCCCGCGCGCTACCAGCGCATCGAGCATTTTGACCGGCGCGGGTGACATGAACCGCTCGGCGACTTCGAGGCGAGAGACCTTGGCGAACAGCTGGGTGCGGCGTTCGATCCGTCCACTGTGGTCGGCGCGGAGACCGGTTGCCGCACACCGAACCACGGGCAGGGTCAGCCCCATGAACGCCGACGCCGAGACCCGCGGGACTCCGCGGCGCACGAGCAGGTCGGCGACCCGCTCCTCGAACTGCGGCTCGCCCGGCGAGTGGATGAGGTTCACACCCCAGTTCGAACCGCCGCCCACCTGGCCGACGAGCTCGTCGACGGCGCGCTCGACACGAACGAGGTCCAGGCCCGCGGCACCGAAGAAACCGAGCATCTCCGCGTGGGCCATCTCGATCACCATCCGCGTTGTGGCGATGCCGTTGGCCATCTCCCCTGCCACATAGGGAAAGCGCGTACAGTGCGTCGTACAGAAGGAGTGGCTGCCGAGCCACTCCGGATACAACGGCGGCAGCATGCCGACGATCTCTTGCCGATCGCCAGACACCGGTGGGCTGCCCAGGGCGACACCCACACACGCGGTGGAGGTGTCCGCCACGATGTGAAGCGGCTCGCGGATCTCCGCCACGGCCGCGGCTATCCCCTCGGGACTGAACTTCACCCTCGGTCCATCAGCGGGCCGGCCATCCACCTGTGCCGGTTCGGTCGTCGCGAAGCCGCTCACCGCGCGGCTTCCATGCCACGCACGTCCCGCTGAGACGTCGGGAACACCCCGATTGTCGTCTGGGCCGAGTGAATCGCGCCGCTGAGGTAGGCACGTCGGCATGCCGAACGGCGGATCTTGCCGCTAGTGGTCTTCTTGACCGTGCCCGCTGTGCCGAGCACAACCGCGTGACAGGTGATCTGGTGATCCTCTTGGACACGCCTGCGAACAGCCCGCAGGATCGCCTCCTGATCTGTGGGGTCCAGCCGCCCCCGACGAACTTCGACGAACAGCACGAGCCGCTCGTCCGGTGAATCGTCATCCGGCGGGACCGAGAAAGCGGCGAGCCCACCTGGCCGGACAAATGGATGAGCCTCGCGCGCACTGTCCTCGATGTCCTGCGGATACAGGTTGTGGCCCCGCAAGATGATCAGGTCCTTGTGGCGTCCGGTCACGAACAGTTCACCCTCGAAGAAGAATCCGAGGTCACCGGTCCGCAGGTATTCGCGCGAGGGCTCCTCGCCTTGAGCCCTGGCCCGGAAGACTTTTTCGGTCTCGTCGATCAATCCCCAGTAGCCGGCCGCATTGGTCGGGGAGTCGACCCAGATCTCACCGACGTGCCCGGGCGGGCATGGCCGACGGGTCACCGGGTCCACGATGCGCACGCACGCCCCCGGCTTGGTGACCCGCCCACAGCTGAAGTACCTGACCGCGGGCCGATCCGAGGCACCGTCGAGCGGCACAGCGCGGCCGGCCTCGAGTTGCTGTTTGTCCAGTGTCAGTGCGGTCCTGCCACCCGCGGTCACCGACACGGAGCACTCTGCCAGCCCGTACCCGGCATAGAACGCGTCCGGCCGCAGCTTGCTGTCGGCGAAGGCATCCAGGAATGTACGAACCGTTGCCGGGCGTACCTGCTCGCCCGCCGAACCCACCAGCCGCAGCGAGCTCAGATCCCAGCTCCGCCGCTGCTCCGGCGAGGTCTTGCGGACCAGTAGCTCGTACGCGAAGTTCGGGGCCGCCGTGTGGGTTGCCCGGACCCGTGAGATCACGTCGAACCAGACCGCCGGCCGCTTCAGGAAAGTCAGCGGCGACATCAGATAGGTGTTCAGGCTGTTGCCCACGATGGTGTTGAGGATGACGGTGATCAGACCGAGATCATGGAAGTGCGGCAGCCAGGACACCCCTCGGGTATCCGGTCCCAGGCCAAGATCCTCGGCGTTGGCCCGCACCTCGTGCCAGAGGTTGCCATGGGTGATGATCACTCCCTTGGCCGATCCGGTCGAGCCGGATGTGTACTGCAGGAATGCGGGCGTGTCCGCGGTGGGCGTATGCCAGGCTGCCAGCGTGGCTGGGCCTGGCGGGCAAAGATCGGTCTGGTACCAAGGGATCTCGGGCCAGCGAACGTCGCCAGTCGCGTCAGCCATGCTCAGCGCCTGATCAAGTTCGGTGCTGAACAGGACGACCCGGGCGCCGGAACTGTCCACGATCGTGGTGAGGGTGGCCATGTCGTGCTTGAGCTTGAACGGATTGGGTGGGCACACCGGAACCGGGAGCACTCCCGCCGCCAGGCAGCCGAGAAACGCCTTCACGAAGTCCAACGAGGGCATGTAGACGAGCACCGCCCGGTCTCCCACCTGGACACCCCATGACCGCAGTGACAGTGCGATCCCGTCCGCGTCCGCGGCGAGTTCGCCCACGGTGAGCGTCTCGCGATCCCTGCCCTTGTCATCGACGAAAGTGAAGAGAACCGCCTCAGGGTCAGACTCATGGAGCCGTCGAAATGCCGAGACAATCGAACCGGCATCTTGGACATCGCCTCTGCAGTTCTTTCGCGCCATCGAGACCAAGTCCACTCCAATTATCGTCGGAATTTCCGGGAACGTGATCCCATAGTTTGCTTGGCGGCCAGGACCCGAAAAAGGGGCCGCACAGCTGGCCCCCCGCTGAATACCATCACACAGGGCCGCGTCGTGGAAAACGACCGCGGTTGAGGGCCGCGTGATTGGCCACTTTCAGCTCTTCTCCCGCGCCAGCACACTGACCCAGGTCATGCGGAGGCAATAGGGCGTGGTGCTTGAGCAGCGAAAGCGATTCTCTGCGGACTTGCTTCTTCGAACGGAACTGTCGAAAGGACCGATGTGTCTCCTGACGCCCATATCGTGTCCACAGGCACCGCGCTTCCCGGTGAGCCCGTCGACAACGAAGCCATCGCCCGAAGGTTCGGCACGGATGTCGCCTCGGCCGAGGCGTTCATCGGCACCAGGCAACGACACTTCGCCGTGGACCTGAACACGGGCCAGGTCACGCACACCCTGACCGACCTCGGTGCGCAGGCTTGCGCGCAAGCCATGGCCAGGGCCGATCTGGAACCACGGGATGTGGATTTCCTCGTGCTCGGCACGTCGTCTCCGGACGCGCTCGTGCCTGCCACGGTGAACCTGATCGCCGACCGGCTCGGAATCGACCAGGTGTCCACCTACCAGCTGCAGTCGGGTTGCGCCGGCGCGCTGCAGGCGCTCGACCTCGCCTGCCGACTGCTGGACGAGGAGCACCTGATTGGCTTGGTCGTCGGGGCCGATGTCTGTGTGAAGCACCTTGTGCTGGACCGGAACACAAATTCGGTCGGGCGGACGGGCCATGTGCTCTTCGGCGCCGGCGACGGCGCCGGCGCGGCGGTGCTGGCGTCCGAACTGGTGCCCGGCTCCATCGCGGTGCGCCGTGTGCTCAACCGGTTCAGCGAGCTCAGCCGAACTCCCGGTCAGGTGGTCCGTTGGTTCGGCGCGGCCGACCTCGCTCACCCGGAACAGCCCGTCGAGCAGGACCACAAGGCCATCGCGCAACGAGTGCCGCTCCTGGCCCGGCAGGCCATGCGGGAGGTGCTGGGAATGACCGGCTGGTATCAGGCATCCGTGTCGTACCTACTCCCGCCGCAACTGCCTGGCCGCGTGCCACAGCATGTGGCCAACGAGCTCGGTCTGGCGGATGTGACGGAGATCAGCTGCGTCGCGGACGTCGGCAACGCCGGTAATGCCCTGCCGTTCTTGCAGCTCGACCTGCTACGCGATCGGATACTGGCCAAGGAGCGGGCGGTCGCGATCGCGATCGAGCCGAGCAAGTGGATCAAGGCCGCCGTCACCCTCGAAGGGATGTGACGTGAGCTCACGAACCCCGACGCTGGTGTGTTTCCCGCATGCCGGTGGCGGCGCTTCGGCCTTTTGGTCGTGGCGACGGAACACCGAAACGAAGATCCACGTTCACCCAGTGAGCCTCCCTGGCCGGGACGGTCGAAACGGCGAGCCCCTGCCGGCCGACATGACGATTCTTGCTGAGTTGCTGGCGCATGACCTGGCCGATGTCCTCGACGAGCCGCATGTCCTGTTCGGGCACAGCATGGGTGGTCTGGTGGCGCACCAGGTGGCCAAACACCGATGGGCTGCGGGCAAGCGAATGGCTGACGCCCTCGTCGTGGCGGCGTGCCCGGCGCCACATCTGGTCTCGCCACTGGCCACCGTGGTCGATCTTGACGATGCCAGGCTGGCGATCGGACTCGACACCATCGGCGGGCTGCCCCCCGAGCTTCTTGATCGACCGCAGTGGATGAGTACTTTCCTGGAAGGCGTACGAGCTGATCTGAAGCTCTGCTTCGCCCATTCGTATCGCGCCGAGCCTCGGCTGCCATGTGCGATTCATGTGTTCGGTGGCGAACACGACCCGCTCGTTCGCAGGTCGGCGCTGGCCGGTTGGCGGCGGCACACGTCGGCGTCGTTCACCCTCAAGATGCTCGACGGGAACCATTTCCTGGCATCGGACGAGAATTCCGGGCTGCGGTCCGAAGTGTTCGCACTCGTCGAAAATGTCACCCATTCGGATGCCCCCCGGCCGCAGTAACGCCAGGGCCAGCCGTCCGACCCCTTTCGGCAGCGGCTCCATGTTCTCCAGAATCACCGAGCCAATAACAACAACGAAAGGCAGAACCAGCGTGCATCGAATCGCAAGGGTCATCCTCACAACCATGGCCGTCGCCGCCGTACCGGTCGCTCTCGCGGCGGGAGCGAATGCCGATCCGCATTCGCCGCGACCGGTGGCGTCCGGCCTGCATTTCGAATCGCAGGTCGACGGTATGCGTGCGGGGATCCGCATCGATCACTGTGGCGTGTCCCCGTGGCTGTCCGAGGAAGACCTCGGGCTCGAGCTGGGCACCGGTATCGGCGGCTGCTGATAGCCAGGACACAACGATCCAGTGCGGCAACGACCGACGGGGTATCGGCCGGCACGTCGACTGCTGGCGGCCGATACCCCGTCGGCGAGCGGGAAAGGGCACCATGAGCGGCACCCAGTTTCTGGAGCGACCCGGGGGGAAGCTCGCCTACTCCGTCACCGGAGCAGGACCACTTGTCGTTTGCTCTCCTGGGGTTGGTGATCTCAGAAGCACTTTCACCGACCTGACTCGCCTGCTCCTTGCCGGCGGCCTCCGGGTGGCGACGGTCGAATTGCGGGGTCACGGGGAGTCGAGCACCGACTGGCCGTCCTACACGGAAAACGACGTGGCGGACGACCTGCTCGCGCTCTCGAAAGAGCTGGACGATCGGCCGGCGGTGTTGCTGGGCAGCGACTACAGCGGCAGAGCCGCTGTCATCGCGGCGGCCAAAGCACCTGACGCCGTGGCCGGGATAGTATTGAGCCGGGCGTTCGTCAAGGACCCGCCGTACAACCCTACGGAGAGGGCGATGACGAGTCTGGCCGCGCTGCCGGGAGTGGGCCAGACGTTGTGGATGTCCCACTGGCCAACGCTGTTCGCCACGAAACCGGCCAACTTCGAGCAGCGACGCCACGAACTGGCTGCCAGCCTGGCCGAGCCCGGCCGGTTCGAGCCGGTCTGCGAAATGTTCAAGAGGGATCACGCCGCCGAGCAGGCACTCCCCGACGCCGGTTGTCCCGCACTGGTGGTCGTCGGCGATCGTGACCCGGACTGTCCCGATCCCGCCGCCGATGCGGCCGCCACAGCCGGTCGACTGGGCGGCCCGGCGACTGTGTTGGTGGTGCCGGGTGCAGGCCACTATCCACACGCAGAGGACCCTGAGAGGGTCGCCCTCGCGGTCGTCGCCTTCGTACGGGACTCGTGCCAGCTCGCTGAATGACCCGAACGGGTTCGGCTTGATTCGGCGTGAAACCCACGTCGAATCAAGCCGTCCCGGCAACTACGCGAAAGCCCGATCTTCTGACCAAATTGGACATCATCTGTCGTTGTCAAGACAGTCGTCGTCCAGACAACAGACTCCGGGTGACCGAGCTGGTCACGGTATCTTCTCGGTGTCCACGTGACCAAGGTCTGCTCTTGGCGCCAGTGGGCAAAGGTGGAACACGACGCGCGCCTCCACCTCACCGGCGTTGCGCACGCGGTGCCGGACGTTACGCGGCACCAGTACGCCCTGGCCCGCGCACAAAGTGATCGGCTCGTCGTCGAGGTCCAGGGCCACGGCACCGCAGACCACGTACAGGAACTCGTCGGAGTACGGATGGTAGTGCTCGGTGATCCGTTCACCCGCCTTGAGGATCGCAACGCCGAGAAATCCGGTCGCCGCCCCAACCGTGGAGGGCGTGAGCAACAAGCGAATGTCGCCACCTCGCTTGGTCACGGCGGGTACGTCATCTATACCGATTACGCGACGGACATTCGTGGTCATCCAGGACTCCTCGGTCGGCCGCGCCAGTGCACACGACAGCCAGGCGGCTGACGAACGGAATGTGTTAGCGCACTGGGCACTTCTCATCAACACACTCTCCCGGTTGGTTTCCAGGAGGAGCTCCCCACGGCGCGACCCACCCGCGAATCGGTGACTGCGCACAGGATCGCCACGTTGATCGTGCCTCAACCGGCCAATGGCGAAAAGCGGCCAGTCAACTGGCCCCTTGGAGGCTCCGGCGATTGAGCGCCTGGGCCCCGCCCATACGCTCAATCGCCGGAGCCTCTTAGTCTGGCCGATCGTCCGGTGTTCTCGGTGCCGGGTGTTGCTCCCCGTCGGCAGGCCCCGATTCGCGTTGCGCCTGGGCCCCCGGCAGGTCCGCGGGTGGCGACGGGGCGGGGACCAGCCCGCGAAACGCGGCCTGCAGCCCAGCCTGAAACCGGGTCCGGACGCCCAGGTGTTCGATCAGCGCACCCAATCTGCGCTGAAACGTCCGGTAGGACAGGCCGAGCTGCCGAGCCACCGCCTGATCCGGAAGTCCCGCCGTCAGCAACGCGATGAGCCTGGCGTCTTCGGGGGTGAGCGAACTGGCACCTGCCAGCTTCGCCGTGGGAGCGGGTATCGGCAGCGCCGTCCGCCACAGCGCCTCGAACAACGCTCCGAGAGCGTCGAGCATCGCAGAGGGATGGACGGCGACGACACTGTCGATCGTCGTTGGATTGGACTGCAACGGCAGCAATGCGAGGCGACGATCCGACAAGATCAACTTGACCGGCGCCTGTGGTATCACTCTCGCCTGTTCACCCAGCGCGATCGCCGGTTCGATCTCAGCCTGGATGCTGCGAGTCGCAAGCCCTGCGGTGTCGTAGAGCGCACGATAGGTGATGCCTCGCCGCAGCATCTCCGCCTCGACCGGGGCGAGCACGGTCGGGCCGACGGCGTACGGATGTTTGTCGATGAAACGAATCTCGTGGCTGGTGCTCCGAACGATCTGTTCCACGAGCTGAGCCACTGCCTGCTGACCGGAGACGACCTCGACCAGTTCAGCCGGCTCCCGTCCCGCTGCCGTACGAACATAACGACCAGCGAGTTGTTCGACATACAGCCGAGCGCGCTTGATTCGCTCTTGTTGCTCCAGAAGCAGCACCTCCAGCGCGACGTCCGGTGCGGTGGCGGTGAACTTGGGCGGAACAGACGCCGTGCTCTTCACAAGCCCAAGGCACAGCAGCCTCTCGAGCACCTTACGCAGGCATGCGTCACCAATGTCGACCCGCGTGCATATCTCGTCGAACGTGGCCGGCGGGTTATCGATGAGCAACTCGTAAACGGTCTGCGCAGTGCTGTCGAGGCCAACTATCTCAAGCATGAGGCGATCCTCTTGCTGCACATTGCTCTATTGGGGAATGGACTTCGGCGAGCAATCGCCACTGTCCAGCATGCGCCAGCCGTCGCCATTGGTTTCGACACGGTAGTCCGGACAGCATGGTATTGCTGGAGGTCGGCGGTCCCCCGATCGGTGTCGGCGCCAGCGTATGCGAGGGGGACTCAGGCGGGAGTCGGCCGTTGCGCGTCCCAGTCGACTCCCGCCGCAAATGTCATGTGCGGTGGATATGAGTGTCCTGCACCAGAAGTACCGTGCACGCCCTAGGCGCCCATGCGAAGCGGGCCCGTCGCCGTCCACGGCAGGCTCATGTCCAACACCTCCCCAGTGACCTTGTCGAGTTGCCGTTGCACGGGAATTTGCAGCACTTCGGACAGCGGCTGGACGATCTTCTTCCCCTGCACGTAGAACTCCAGGTCGTGCACCGGCTTTGTCACGGCATAGAGCACGTTGTCGGCCGCCGCGCTGACCGGCCCACCAGGCCAGCAGAACGACTGACGTTGCAATTTCGTCTCGGTGAAGCCAGGATCGACGCAGACTGCGGTGAGCCGAGTCCCGGAGCAGGCAGACACCAGTGATGCGGTATGCGCGACCAGGGCGAATTTGGATTGCGCATACGCCACCACAGGGTTATAGCAACGGTTGCCGGGCGAATCTTGGTCAAAAGTCGCGACGTCACGATAGGCGTCACAGACGACATTGACGATCCGGCCACGCCTGGCCACGAGCAGCAGATCAAACAGCCCAGCGGTCAGGAAAGCCGGAGCCAGGTAATTCACCTGGAAGGCCAGCTCATGCCCATCCTCGGTCAACGTGTGCGAATGCCGACCGACCGTTGCCGCGTTGTTCACGAGAATGTCAAGGTGGCCGTAGATCGTGCGAATCCGCCGAATCAGACGTTCGACGTCAGCGAACCGCCCCAGGTCGGCGAGGACCGGAACGACGCTGGTACCCGGGTTCGCCGGTGCCAGTGTAGCGGCCAGCGCTGTCAGCGACTCCGGACATCGGCCGTGCACCAGTAGCGTGTCAACGAGTCCGGCCAAGCGCTGCGACACCGCTCGGCCGATTCCGTCAGTCGCACCGGTGACGAGTGCCGTCGGCCGTGTCTGACGCACTTCGACGTCCGCCTGTGGCGGATCTCCTCGCGCAACGCGCACTTCCGACCCGACTGTTGGATCCAAGAGGTGAGTCGCACTGATGTCCATTCGTCCATATCCGTCAGATTCTTCTTCGCGCGCCGACGGTGAATCCGATAGGTCACTTGAGTGCTCACGAAGTGTTCGTATCTCATGCGGTCAGACGCGGTAGCGCCTCATACTGAAAATGGGGATCACCCATGCAGAATTATCCCAGAGTGGAGTAGGCCGAGCAGACGAGCGCTCCAGAGCCGAGGGGCCAAACGGCTCCTCCGAACCGTCTCCACTCCTTGCCCCATCCAGCGTATCGTCAGCGAACCTAGACAACTTTGACGGGACACCATACGGGCCGCAAGGACCAGACGTGTGATGAAGGGGCACCCGTTTGAGCTAATTCCCGAATTACTTTCGGTTATAGGGCCGAGGCATCCTCCAAGAGGACCTTACTACTACGCACGGGTGACGTCCATCTGGATCTGCACCGATCCACCCGGACGGCTGGCGCGCCAGGAGAATTGGGTCTGAAAAGGTTCAGAACGTTCCGCCGACCTCGACATCGTCAGCAGCAAAACGCACAACCGGCAGCATGATGCGGGAGTGAGGACCCGGCCGGAGGAACTCGCATGACACTCGTGAGTCCGCCGGTTGCCGAACGGTGCAGGACACGAGTGATTACGACGTCGGCTTCGGCCCAACCAAAACACTATCGCCACATGAGCGCCGCCACTTCATTTCAATGTCATGTGTACCCCAGACCTGGTAGTAGAGAGGCATTTCGAGTTGGACATGCGTTACGAGGAGTTCTGCCTGGCAGACCCTTGGTTTTACGACACACCGGCCAGGTTGGGCTCCGACGCCGATTCGTTCGACCACGTGTGGCGTCCGCTGCCCACGGGCTGGGACTGCACCCGGCACGACATATGGGTGGCGATGAGCTGTCGCGGCGGAACTCTGCCGAGGCAGGGCTGGAAGGTGCACGTGTCGGCCAGGCTGGACAACGCCGAGCGCATATTGAAGGCGGTCTGCGACTACTGCTTCCCCCGGGGAATCGGCTTCAAGTTCCTGCACAGCAAGAAGATCTTGTTGACCAGGAACGCCAAGTACGCGCCGCGTGAGGACAGCGGCAAATTCGTAACGATTTATCCCGCGGACTACGCGGAGCTCGAACGGGTGCTGGTCGACCTGTCCGCCGAACTGGCCGGCGAGTACGGGCCGTACATTCTGTCGGACCTACGGTACGGAGCAGGACCGCTCTACGTGCGGTACGGCGCGTTCACCGAACGATGGCTGGCCGCTGACGGTGGCCAGCTCGTGCCGGCGATCGAGCGTCCCGACGGAACTCTCGTTCCCGAACAACGCACTCCGGTCTTTCGTGTCCCCGACTGGGCCGAGGTGCCTGACGTCTTGGCACCACACCTCGCACGGCGCGACCGTCCACATGAATCGGGCTTTCCGCATCTGGTGGAGCGCGCGCTGCACTTCTCCAACGGCGGCGGTGTGTACCTCGCCAGGCGCGACGGCGGCGACGAGTTGGTGGTGCTGAAGGAAGCGCGGCCGCACGCCGGTCTCGACGCCGACGGAACGGACGCCGTCGCGCGGCTGCACCGCGAACGAAAGTCCCTTGAGCGGTTGCAGGGCGTAGCAGGCGTGCCCGTGCTGCACGAGTGGTTCACAGCATGGGAACACCACTACTTGATGATGGAGTACATGCCGGGCCGTCGCCTCGACCAGTGGATGGCCGCCTTGTACCCACTGACCAAGTGTGATTCAGAGCAGGCCGACCTCGCCACCTACACGCGGCGTGCACTGGATGTGCTCGACCAGGTCGAGAAGCTGGTCCGCTCGATCCACGAGCGCGGAGTCGTCTTCGCCGACCTGCATCCCGGCAACATTCTGATCGGCGGGGACGACTCGGTCTCGCTGGTGGACTTCGATCTCGCGTTCGCCATCGACCAATCAGACGGCTGCCCCGTCCTCGCGGCTCCCGGATTCAGCCCGCCGGACGACCGCACCGGGCAGGCGATCGATGATTACGCACTCGCCGCCCTGCGGCTGCACATGTTCCTGCCGTTGACGCACATGATGCGGTTCCAGCCCGACAAGGTGAATCTCTACATGGAAGCCATCCAGGAGCGCTTTCCTGTTCCCGATGAGTTCGGCAAGGTCGTGCTTGCTGAGCTCGCGCCGACGCGCGGATCGGTCGGGGACGTCCAGCCGCGGGCGCGAGCAAAGGTGAACGTCGGGCGCGGAAGGACCCCGACAACGTCGGACTTCGATTCCGCACAGCCGGATTGGCGCGCGATCTGCGGGTCACTGATCGAAGCCATCCTGCTCAGCGCGACGCCGGACCGCCAGGATCGGCTGTTTCCCGGCGACATCGAGCAGTTCACTGTCGGGGGCACATGTTTCGCCTTCGGCGCGGCTGGTGTGCTGCACGCACTCTCGACCAGTGGCGGGGGTCGCTACGTGGAGCACGAGCGTTGGCTGCTGGAGTCGGTCCACCGAGACCCCCCGCACCGGCCGGGTTTCTACGACGGCACGCACGGCATCGCGTACGTGTTGCGCGACTTCGGCTACGTGCACGAAGCGGTCATGTTGATCGACGAATCGGCGCCACTGGTCGGGCCACTGCGTGATCACGGACTGCACAGCGGCCTGGCAGGGGTCGGTCTCAACCTCCTGCATTTCGGTCAGACCTTGCAGTCCGGGACGTATCTGGCGCAGGCGTTGTCCATCGGCGACCGGTTGGCTGAAAAGCTGACCATCGCGGCCGTTCGGCATGATGGGCGTGGACCTCGAGCCACGGCGGGCCTTTTGCGTGGCTGGTCCGGCCCTGGGCTGTTCTTCGTCAGGCTGTACGAGCACACGAATGACCGTTCCTGGCTCGACATGGCCGCGCGTGCCCTGCAGCGGGATCTCGACGAATGCGTCGCGCGGCCGGACGGCTCGCTACAGGTCCCCGGTGAGGGCGGGCAAACACTGCCCCACCTGGACGTCGGCACTGCCGGGATCGCGCTGGTGGTCCAGGAACTCGTCCGGCATGTACCGGACACGGAGTGCGCGACCGCGTTGCCGGCCATGCGGCGCGCCTGCTACCCGGAGTTCGTAGTCCAATCTGGATTGTTCGCGGGCAGGGCAGGACTGGTCGGCGCGCTCGCCACACTGCAGCGCGGACAGGCGGACTTCGACGGCGATCGCGCACTCACGCGCCACCTGGCACGACTGGGCTGGCACGCGGTGCCCTACCGCGGCGAACTCGCCTTCCCCGGCAACAAGTCACTGCGCCTGTCGATGGACTTCGCCACTGGCACAGCCGGTGTGCTCCGGGCCTTGACCGTCGCGGTGGATCGGTCCGGTGCCCTGCTGCCGTTCCTCGACGAGCGCAGTTCGGCGAAGTGATCAGCGTGTCCGCGATCTGCCCTATCCCACAACAGGAGGCCACATGAACCTCATCTTGAGCCTGCAGGGTCTCGAGGTCGAGCCCGCGGACGCCAAGCCAGATCCCGGTGCCGGCGCCTGCGGCAGCTGCAGCGGTAACACCGGCGGAGCCGGCCACCACCAGCACCCGGCATACCGACCAAGCGGCACCGGCTACCCCGCGTCACAGATAGAAAGCGATGACTATATCTATTCGAGTGAACTGGCGTGATACATCCGGGTGATGCACCGTTAGAAACAACCAATCGACGCGATACACCTACATGGGCACCACCAGTTGTACAGATGGCGACATCTCGCCGTCTGGCGATTTTTCGTCAATTCTTGAATCGAGCAGTGTGCGAGAAGTCACAACGACGATCACAACACAGTCGAGCACGGAGTTCGAATTGACCATCAAATGTCCATTTATAGTGGTTGCAGTGACAACTGCATTTGCGCTCTGCGGATTAGCGCTGCCGGGTCACGCCACGATCGTGAACACGCGTTCGCCGCAAGTACCCCAACCGTCCACCGAGCTGGACTTGACGATCTCCGAAGGTCTGGAGCCGGGCGTTACGCGAGCAAGGACACTGCGGTGTGACCCGCCGAGTGGAAGCCACCCATATCCCGAGACGGCATGCTACGACGTGGCAGTCGCCGAAGGTGACCTTGCCCGGCTCCCGGGGGAACCGGGCAAGGTGTGCAGCGGTGTATACAAGCCGGTGACGGTGAGCGCGCTCGGTGAATGGCGAGGTATCCCGGTGCGCTTCGCACAAAGCTATCGCAATGCCTGCAAGATGACGGCGAGCACCGGGCTGGTGTTCGGCTTCTAGTTCTTCCGGGTCTGTGCCGCGCAACTTGGTTCGCGCGGCACGCGTTGCGCGGCACAGTCCCTTGTGGTCACTGCACGGGATTCGCAGTCAGCGCGTACGTGCGCTGCATGGTTTGGTTCATCCGGTTGCCGGCGGAATCCCACACTTCAGCGCGCAGCGAGACGAATCCGTTCGTCTGGTCGAGCGCTGGATGTGTGATCTGAACCGTGTAACGGCCATCTCCCTTGGCCGTCACTTGAGCGCGCTGCCAACTGGTGCCATCGTTGGTCGAGTACCACAACCGGAACTCGGTGATCTTGCCTGCCGATTCGGCGCCCTCGTGATGTCCGGCCACCACGTCGAAGGTGTGCGTGCGGCCGGCAGGCGCTTGGTTGAGCAGGTCGAGCCCAAGTTGGTAGTCGAGCTGGATGATGGGTTGGTAGGCACACTTGGCCCAGATATCCGGGCACCCGTAGCCGGGTGGCACAGTGCGGGCCGGTGGCGCCGAGGAGAAGGTAGCCACCGTGTTGGTCCGGGGAGTCAGCCGGTTGATCGCCCCGTTGGGCAGGCCCTCCGTGGGTTTCGCCGGCCACTCGTCGTCGGTCTCGAGCCGGTAGATGTCGGACTGCTGACCGAGCGGGAACAGTGGCACCACCAGAGGACCGACACGGGCCGGGATCTCCTGGCCGCGGCGGTACAGCCGAACCTTGCCGGGCTGCTTTCCAGCCAGCCACGGTTCGATGAAGTGTCCACGGTGGGAATCCATCAACTGGACGGCGGGCAGGAAGTCACCTGTGTCGCCTCGGCACGGTGAGCACAGCCGGGGGAAAGCACCGTATGTATGTGCAGCTGCGCCGCTATGGATCGGTGCCTGGAACCAGCGCTCCTGGGATTTTGGTCCCGCCGTGGGAAACACGTCTTCGGACAGCAGGCTGAACGTCGTGGACCGATCGGGCACTCCGCCTTGGCCTGGCGCCATCTGGGATACGAAACGCTTCCAGAACACCTTGTCATCGGCTGGTCCGATGTACTCCTTCCACTGGGATGGACCCTGGAACCGGGTTCCGTTGAGCGCGATGCTGGACGGGACGTCCGTGGGCAACGCGAACCACCGCTTGCGGAACAGGTTGTCAGGCTTGTCGCTGTGGTAGCGGGTGTCGACCGCGACCAGCGTGGCCGGGTCGGCCTTCTTGACGTGCGACGCAGGCACTCCGTTGCGATCGCGGAAGTACAGGTTGTACATGTACTCCGGCTTGCCGCGGACAGTGATTGAGAGCGTGGTATCGCCGCGCTGGGAGAGCTCACGCAACCGCTCACCTTCCTCACGGCTCAACGACAGGTGCGGTTGCGAATCACCAGCCGCTCCCTGGATGGGCAGTGCACCCAGCGCATCGAGGAAGGTCAGGGTCGCTACCGCGCCGGCTTGCCTGGCCTGGGCCACCGCGGTCTGAACAGCTTGCGAAGCCTGCTCCGGCAAGTCGGCGCTGGCGACTCCGGCGGGAACGCCGATCCGGACCAGCGCCACCTTGTCCTTGGCCGCCTGGAAGTCCGTCGGCTTGGCCGAGTCGACAGAGACGACCTGCAACTCCCGGTGGCCGGCGAGTCCTGCTGCGATGCTGGACGCGTCGTACAGCGGGTGCAGCGTCAACTGCTGTGGTGCGCGGACACGCAGGTCCACCAGGGCCTGCCCCAGCGTCAGGTGATCCTGTGAGCCCACTGTTCCTCGTACCGCTGCCGCACTGGGTGTGATGTACGTCTGCCAACCGGCTCCAGGGGTGAGCACACCGCTGCTGAGGGCCATAGGTGCTCCCGGCAGATAGCGCTGCACTGCGGTGAACCGTTCTGTGGTGTCGGTCGGCTCCCTGGTCTCCACCTGCATGGGCACGGCTGTGCGCGCGTCCAACGCGATGGTGCTCGGCCCATTCACGGCGACCTCGGTGGCAGCCATCAGGGTGGCACGTCGGACATCGACCGTGTCCTCGAGCACGGCTGCGACGGTCGAATACCTCCCCTTCGGCACCGTGATGGTGCCGGTTCCGTTGTTCACCCACACATCGAACGTCGCGGGGATGAAGGGATCGTTGTTCTTAGCATTGGTCCAGTCGAAGTCGTCACGGGCGACGGTCAGTAGCTGCCGCGGGGGCGCAGTCCCCCGAGAGTCGCTCAGCTTCACGGTGAGCGGGAATTGCTCGGGCTCGTCGTAGAAGCTGATCGGTGTCCGGATGGCGGTACCGTCCGTCTTGTCGATGGCCGTGATCAACCCGCCGTACGCTCCTGCCGGGCCGATCGTGGGATCGATCCGCACCGCGAGTGTGGCCTTCCCCTTGGCCGGCACCACGACGGTGCTCTTGTCCAGTGACACCACACCGCCGGGCGCTGGGCCGCCGGCCCATGCCGTTGCCGACGCGGCCAGCGAGAGGGTCACATCCCGTTCGGTGATGTTGGCGTAAGTCACCGTACGCGTCGTCGCGGTCTGACCGTCCGGATAGGACAGTCGACCGAACGCGACCGACGGCGGCCCGACAACCTTGTCGGCCAACGCCCCAGGGATGTTGACTCGACCGGCGCCTTGCTCGTACCACGGAGCGCCGACGTCCTTGGCGCTCGTGGTGAGCGACGCCTTCAGTTCGCCGGATCGCCAACTGGGATGTTTCTGGGCTAGGAGCGCGGCCGCGCCGGCCACGTGCGGCGTCGCCATGGATGTCCCCGACAACTGGGTGTACTTGTCGCCGACGACTGGACCAAGGTTGGTCCCGGCGGCACGGGCGGCGACGATGTCCACCCCTGGCGCCACGATCTCCGGTTTCACCATGGCGTCGCCCAGCCGCGGACCACGGGCGGAGAAGGCGGCTAGGCGATCGGACTTGTCCACGGCGCCGACCGCGAGCGCGGAACTGGCCGCAGCCGGTGTCTCCACCGCCGCGATGCCACCGGAGTTGCCCGCGGCGGCCACGAACAGCGCGCCTGTCTCGGCGGTGAGCTTGTCGACCAGCTCACTGACCATGTCGTCGCCAGCGGAAGGGCCCCCGCCGAGACTCATGTTGACCACGCGCGCACCGGCGCGTACCGCCCATTCCATACCAGCCATGAGCTCTGAGAGCTCTCCGGAACCCGAGCTGTCGAGCACCTTGCCGTTGAGCAACCGCGCGCCGGGGGCCACTCCGCGGTACTTGCCGCCTGAGGCGGCCCCGGATCCGGCGATGGTCGACGCGACATGGGTTCCGTGGCCGTAACCATCACTGGTGTCCGGATCCGCGGTGAAGTTGCGCGAGTCAGCGATCCGGCCGGCCAGATCGGGGTGTTGGGCGTCGATGCCTGTGTCCAGCACCGCTACCGTCACTCCCTGGCCGTCCAATCCGGCCTTCCACGCCTCGGGCGCACCGATCTGGGGCACGCTCTTGTCGAGGCTGGCCTTGACCTTGCGGTCAAGCCGGAGTTTCGTGACGCCGCCATCAAGCACGCTCGTGCTGGCTCGGCCGCCTCTTGCCTCTCCGGCCAGAGCCCGCCAGAACGCGTTCGCCTCAGTTCGGTTCACGCGTACCGCTGCGGCGTTCACACTCGGCAAGGTCACTGTCCGGTCGCTTGCCGGCAGGTCGTCCGCCTGACGGGTGACCGCGTCGGCGGGCGCGTTGCGGTCGTAGCTCACGATCACGGGCAGCTTGTCGCTGGCCGCGTCACCAAGACCTTCCTTGACAAGTTCCTTGATATCGAACAATTCCGGGTCCACTGCACCCGACGCCAGGTAGGGCGCGGCATCGGATGGGACTACGAAATAGCCGTCGGGGCTGCTGCTGGTCTCGAAAACCGGTCGCGAACCGGAACGGGGCGCCGACTCGATCGATACGGTCGTCTGTCCACCGGTGCTTTCGGTATAGGTGACAACGTCGCCGGTCAACAGTGTTACCCGATGCCGTTGATCACTGCTTGCACTTGATTGCCCACCAAGCGCGACCGCTTGATGGCTGTCATTCGATGCGAGTCCGGCATGCGCTGTCGACGTCGCTGAGACTGCGACCGCTACGCCGAGCACGAACGCGCGCAGGCCGCACCAACCTCGTAATAGGCCACCCTGGTGACGAGTCAGTTGGGCACGCATAATTCCTCATCTCTGGGAATACAGGAAATGATGTGTCGACACGGAGGACACGAGACGGTTCCTCCGTTCGCTCTCTATCTTCTGTTGCCTCCTTACTCCGGCATGACCGGTTAGACGCCACTTATTGCTGTCGAGGATGACGTCCGGAGTGGCCCCCGGCACCCGGAGATCGTCGGCGAAGTTGTGTCAGTGGCCACTATTGGCCATTACGGATGCTCGGTACTATCTGCGCAGGTTCACCCCTCTTCCGTTCTCACACCACCGCCACGACGGTCGATCGGCCGAGGCCAGTCGGTGAACCAGCCGTGAACCGAAAGGGTCGCCAACCTGGCCGGAATGCGATACGGGAGAAGTACCTACGCGCCTACCTGAAACCAGCTGTGTGGAGTAAGTTCCCTCTTGTCATGGCAAAGAAGAGATACAGCCAAGCACCTGACGATTCTTATTGGGAGGAATGCGTCAGGCTCCGTCCGTCCTTGCTCAGGATCGCTGCGTGGCGCTGTCAGGGATTACTTGACCCCGAGGACATAGTGCAGGAGGCGTTCCTCCGCGGCGCGGAGGCAGGCAACTTGGAGCTCAGGTGGCTGCGACCGTTTCTCGTCACGGTGATCTTCCGGTTGTGCGTCGACGAAGCACGTCGCAGGGCAGTGGTCGAGCGGCTGGGTTCACATCGCCGGCTCCTGCCGCCTCCGGCCGAGGATCCCGCCGAAACCGCCTGCGACCGGGCAGAAGCTCGCTGGCTCGCGGTGCGGTCGAAGGACCTCTCGCCGAGCGATCGCAGACTGCTGTCACTGTTGACGTCGGGCTGCGCACGCAAGGAAATCGCAGACGAACTGGGAACCACCCCGCAAGGCATGTACTCCGCGGTCCACCGGCTGCGCCGCAGGATCAGCCCTGTCGGCTCGAGGAGAACCTGACCGGCCCCCGGTGGTCGGGCGGGAGTGGTTGGCCGGGGGGCATCCTCCACTCCCGCCCTCGGGTGGCTGCTTCTCGTCTGGCCCATCAGGACAGTGCCCTGCCCACCGCCCGTTCGATGGGTGCTGACTCCCACGCAGCCTCCCCTCATCGCACAATGGCCCATCCACCGCGGCAGCAGAACAGCAAACGGT
This sequence comes from Kibdelosporangium aridum, assembly GCF_900176515.1. Lineage (GTDB taxonomy): Bacteria > Actinomycetota > Actinomycetes > Mycobacteriales > Pseudonocardiaceae > Kibdelosporangium > Kibdelosporangium aridum. The sequence goes on along the minus strand of NZ_FWXV01000006.1, from coordinate 168,697 downwards.
GGCGCACTCTCGTCATTGGTATTCATTCGCCTACCCGAAGGCCACCCGGCGGATCCGGGCGAGCAGAGGATCACCCTGATGCTTGAGATCATAGGTCTCGACACGCGCACTCAGATGGTGTATGAGACGCTCGTGAACAGCCCGCCCCTCACCCTGGAGGAGCTGCGGCAAGAATTGACGATCAGCGAGGCTGATCTGAATTCCGCCCTCGACGATCTGGCAGCCCGCGGGTTATTTACCTGGGCCAGGGGGCACCCAAGGCGACTTGTCCCGGCACCACCCGACGTCGCTCTCGAGATACTTCTGCTTGAGCAGCAACAGCAAATCAACCAGGCTCGCTTGTTCACAGAGCAACTCGCCGAGCGCCATCGGCTGGCCTCATCAGGCGAAAACCCGGCGGACGTCATCGAAGTGATTTCCGGCCGCGCAGCCGTGACCGAGAGCATCGAGCGAGTCTTTCGCGACGCCCGGACCCAGATCCGCCTCATCGACATGCATCCATATGTGCTCGCTCCAGAGATTCTGACTTCTCTGCATGCCGAGACATTGCGGCGAGGGGTTTCTTATCGTGCGCTTTATGACGTTGAAACGGTCGCTTCGCTCGATCTGCGAGCCGAGACCGAGCCGGCCACGGCAGGCAGCGAACAGGTAAGGGTATTGCCCGCCGCCCCCACCAAGCTGCTCATGTCCGACGATCGTCTGGCACTACTGCCGATACAGTCTTCTCCCCACGAGATCGACTCCATCGCAGCAGTGCACCCGTCGGCGGTGTTGGAAGCGCTTCACTCGCTCTTCGAAACCCTCTGGCAGACGGCGTTGCCGTTGCCGGGGTCGGATACACCTGCCCTGATCGCGGATACCCCCACCACAGTGGACAGTCGCATCGTAGCGCTGATGACAGCGGGAGTGCCTGATCGCGCCATCGCCGCACAGCTCGGGTTGTCCTACCGGACCTTCCAGCGCCGTACCCGCGCTTTGATGGATCTGCTCGGCGCTCGAACCCGTTTCCAGGCCGGGCTTCAGGCCGCCTTCCGGGGATGGGTGCACCACCCGAACACATCGCCAACCGCACCCGAATGAGACCGCGTCAGCCAGTCAGCAGCCTCGCCCCGGCCTGGCCAACAGGAATAAGGAACGGTTCAGGTAGGTACTCGGGTAGTTATCCCCTCACGTCACCTTGGCACGTCCGCGACTCTCAATGCCCATACGGCCAATGGAGCCGACAGCCGCAGTCGACAGAAGGGGATGTCGTTGTCTGAGCGAGTACCCGCCAGGCTCAGGGTCACACAGTGCAACTCTTCCACAACTGCCGCTCGTCGTTTGATCTCGCTGCGGGACGCCGCGCTTTCCGCAAGCCAGCACGGCTGGCCGGTGTTACCGGGTTCGGTGTGGCGGCAATCCCGCTACTACAACGCCATCACCAATGCGAGCACCAACGGCCTGACGCCGGTAGTGCCACGCCAGCATGCCACTGTCGACCGTCAGCAAGTGCGAGCTTGGTGGGCGACCCTGCCACACGCGGTGCTGCTGGTCGTCGGGAAGGCGTTCGACGTGATCTCGGTGCCGATGTCCTGGGGAATCAGTGCCGCCAAACATTCGAAGTTTCGCCAGGATCCCGCCCCCGTGATCGTCACACCTGATCGGATGGCGCACTTTCTGGTCGCCACTCCGGCGACGCTGAACGTCGAGCTGAGCCGCTGGCCGCAGGCGGTGCTGGCCCGGCCTTTGACGGTGGTGCCAGCGCCCCCGACGCACATGGACGGCAACCTCGTCAAGTGGTGGGTAGCTCCGAACCGCACCGACTGGACACCGGGCGATCCAGCCATCGTTCAACACGTCCTGGTCGCCACCGCATCCCGCGGCGCGGCGAAAGGTGTGAACGCATCCGCACCTTCTGACCAGCACCCACAAACCCGCGGTCGGACCAGCCGGAAGCCCTGAGCCGGCTCACCCCATGGTCCGCCGCGTGCCCGCGCACGGTTCCGGCGCGGGCAGGCCGCAGCGCCCCGCCCACCCCCCGACTGTAGGGGCGCTGCGGCTTCATCAAAACTCCACTTCCTTTTTTGCGATTTCACGGTGCCGGAAAGTGCGACACACGGTGTCGGAATGGTGGACACGCCCTGTGGGCCTGCTCAGATGATGTCGACGGTGCAGAAGATCCGGCGGTTCTCAGCGGCCGCGACCGTCACGGGATGATTCGCCCCGAGAGTCCTGCGGAGGCGAGTCACGCTGTCACGTTGCAAGTCGGCGGATTCGTCCAGTTGACCGAGGCCGCGCAGGTGCAGGGCGAGGTTGGTGGCGACCGCGCATGTGTGCGGATGGTCGTCGGGCAGTGCGCGCTGTGACCGCTCCATGGTGTCCAGACCGAGGTCCCTAGCGGCCGCGTACTGGCCGGCCCTGGCCAGGTCGTTGGCCAGGTTGGCGGCACAGACCAGGCTGAACGGGTGGTCCTCGCCGAGTGCCGCGCGCATCCGGTTCATCGCCTTCTCGTTCAGCCCGCGAGCGGTGGACAGCTCACCGAGAACATGCAGGGTCACGGCCACATTCGTGGCGGCGGCGAGGGTGAACGGGTGGTGCTGGCCCCAGGTGCGCTGGCTGAGCGTGTGAACGTGCAGGCCCAGCCTGCGGGCCTCTTCCAGCCTGCCGAGCTGCCTGAGCGTCACCGAGACGTTCATCGCCGCGGAAATGGCCTCTGGCGCTGCTTCGCCGTATCTCCCGATCAGACCGTCGAGTGCGACTTGCCCCAGCGGCAACGCATTCACCGCATCACCGGCCAGACGTCGTGCGACAGCAAGGGTTCTGGTCGCCCGCAAGGTCATCACGTGGCGGATCCCGGCGTTCTCGCGAAGGCGTTGCACGGTGTCTTCCTGGACCTGGCATGCTTCCGGCCACTTCCCGCACGCGATCAGGTCGAGCACCCAGCTGTTCAAAGTAGACAGAGTGGCGGGATGGTTCTCGCCAAAGACATCGGTTTTCCGTTCCGCTGTCTGCTCGTGGAGTCTTCGTGCGGTGTCGAAGTCGCCACAGAGTCTCAGCGCCGAGGCGTACTTGCTCGTGGCCTCAAGCGTGTCCGGGTCGTCGTCGCCGAACGTACCAGGAGCGCGCTGGTACGCGAACTTGCCCAACGCCATCCCAGACACGAATTCCCCCGCAGCACGCAGGTCTTCGGCCACGGACTGAGCCGAAAGCAGTGTGTCCTCGTGGTCCTGACCGAGGTGCTCCCGCGATTGCGCCACTGTGGACTCGCCGATCCGCCCGGCCTCTTCGAACAGACCCGCTTGGCGTGATGTCCTTGCCAGCCATCGTGCGGCGGTCAGCGCGTCTCTCCTGTTGTCCCGCCATCGATCCACGAGTGTCGCGGCCATTGTCCGCGCGTCGTCGGGATCTCCCCATTCGGACAGGAAAGCGACCATGTTGATGGCGAGCCTGCGGACCTGCGGATCACCGCAGTCCAGCACACCGCTTGCCAGCACGTGCGGCAGCAGATCGGCGTAACACGACCAGTTCGCCGCGTTCTCCGGATCGTTGGGATCCGCGTACGCCAGGATCAGGTGCGCGTCATGTCTGAACCGTTCCTCGCGCGGGAGTCGGCGAGTCAGCTCGACGGTGTCGTTGCGATGATCCACCTTGGCCAGTCCTCGCGCGCCGATCCGCCGGATCTCGCGGCTGAGCAGGACCGGGTCGCGCAGGGTCGCGGCGAGATCGGGAAGGGACGGAAGGTGCGGCGCACTGGCGAAGAGCCTGCGCGATATCGGCCCCTCCGCGAAGAACGCGCAGACCTTGAGCAAGTCGTCCTGCTCGACTTCCGGATTGGCACGTGGCCACGGAACTTCGATCGCATTGCCGGTGGCGGAACGGGACGTTACGACGACATGTCCGGGGCCTGCGGGGAAAAACGGCCGCACGTCGTCGATCCGGCCGACGTCGTCGAAGATCAGCAGCGAGTCGCGGGTACGCAGGGCGTCAAGGACGGCAGGAACCGCCGCCTGCGCGCTCGGTTCGACCGGCAGCTTCAGCCGCATGGCGAGTTTGACCAGTGCGATACGCACCTGTACCGGATGGGTCGACGGGATCCACCAGACCACGTCGTGATCTCCCACGTGCCGATGCGCGTACTCGGCGGCGAGCTCGGACTTGCCGGCACCGATCAAGACGGCCGGACTCCTGTCCCGGACCGCGGCGAGCAGCTCCACGTCAGGCGTGAAATCGGCGGCCCGTGGCGGCACTTCTCCTCGGATCACCGGGTGATCGGCCCGAACGGCACCGCGCTGGCGCGGCACGTCACCGCTGAGCATCTGCCGCGCCCATGACACAGCGCGCGACCTGGGCTCCAGTTCGCTCAGGACACGCAGGAACGCCGACAGTGCGCCAGGGTGCTGGTCGCATGCCAGCAGGATGCTGTAGATGTGCTGGCGGGTCGATGGGAAATGCCTGACCTGTAAGGGCAGCCCGAGGTGCTGGGAGACCAGGTCAAGGCACAGTCCACGGCCGATCGGATCGCGTAACACCTGCACCTGCTCGAGGGTCTCCACCACCGCTTGCCAGACATCCCGCCGCCGTCCCAGGCCAGCCAACGGCCACACGGTTTCACCTCCGTGTCTCAGCGCCCGAATTGGGAATATCTCAGTCGACCGAATCCGACAACAGCAGCCGCTTGATACCCTCCAATCGGCGTACTCCCCCGGAGTCGCCATCCAGCTGGCGGACCGCCTCGATCAGGTCGAGCAGACCCCGCTCGTGCCGCAGGCAGGTCTGCACCAATGCGAAGACATGCATCCTGGTGATCGGGTAGTACGGCACCGAATTCGCGATCTCCCTTGGCAGCAGATCGATCAACATCGCCCTGCTGTTCGCCTCACGGACGAACGGCAGTTCCAGCAACGCGTCCACGATGTCCGACAGCGGGGTGACCTGAACCCGTGGCGGCGGTGGCGCGGGCGGCGGCACGTGCACGTCGGGCAGGCGTAACCACGCCACGGTTTCGGTCTGCTTCACCGACACCGCGATTCGCCGGTAGGCCGACGGAACCGCGCTCGGCTCCTGGGCGATCACGTCTTGAAAGAAGTCGTTCGAGGCGATCAGCGCCAGCATGCCGCCGGTCTGAGCCAATGCGGACTTCGCCGGTTTGGCGTCGAGGATGCGAAACGCGAGATTCACCGCGTGGCTGACCACACCATCGGAATTCGCGTAAACCTCGCCGTGGTGCAGTGCGACGCGCAACTGCACTCGCGTTTCGAGCGTGTGCACCTCGTTGTAGCGGCGCAATGCCGCGAGCAATCGGCCGTACCACTGATCGGCCAGCAACAGCTTGGGAAACTCCGGCGGTACGAGGATCATCGCGCCGTCGCCACGGTCTTCGTGGTATACGAGTTTCCACGCCATCCCGGCTTCGTCGAAGGACACTCGCAGCATGTCGTACAAGCCCTCCTGGACCGTCCGCAGATGCATCAGCGTGCGTCTGGGGTCGGTGAAGGACGCGATGTCGACAGCGACAATCGCCCGGTGTTCTGTGGTCACGACGGATCACTCCCCATAATCGCCGCCCCAGGCCGGTGTTGTGAGTCCAACCATAGCTGGCAGCCGGGTGAGAATTGTTGTGTTCCAGGTCGTCTACTTGGCAACCTGAAGGAGTGGACACAGGTCCGGACAGTTTCTGGGAGAGGCTGACAACCACCGAGCGCGGCGTGATCGAGCAGGTGTCGCATCGGCGTGGCTACGTGGCCGGTGAGTATCTTTGGCATGAAGGTGACCAGTCCAAGCACGTGGTCGTAGTGCTGTCCGGGCATGTCCAAGTGATCACCCACACGACGGACGGACGGGAAGTCGTGATCGCACTGCGCAGCGCGGGCGACATCCTCGGCGAGATGGCCGCGCTGTACGACCAGCCCCGCACCGCGACTGTTCGCGCGCTGGACAAGGTCGATGCGATCACCGTGCCCAGCAACAGGTTCATCCACCTGTCGCAGACCCGCGCCAAACTGGCGTGGACGTTGCTCGGCGTGCTGCACGAGAGATTCGGCCAGACGAACCACCAACGCGCGGAGTACGGCGGCGGCACGGCCAGCCATCGCGTATACGCCCAACTCGCCCAGATGGCCGCGGAGCACGGTGCACAGAACGGCTCGACGATCGAGATCAAAGCCGGGCTGACCCAACAGCAACTCGCCGACAACGCGGCGACTTCGCGCGAGTCATACGCACGGGCGCTGCGGTCCTTGCGCGAACGTGGCATCATCAGCACCGGCCGCGGCTGGATCCGCGTGCACCGGCTGGACGAGCTGCGCCGGTTGGCTCGTTAGCCCTTCTGTGTCAGCTGACACAGAGATTCCGCGCCGTTCCGGGTTTCATCGTAAGTACGAAACCCAAGGAGGGGGCGCACATGGACCCGTTTCTTCCGGCTCCGGACCCAGGCAAGTGGCGCCGCGGATTCTTCGCCGCGTGCATCGCCATCCCGTTCACAGCCATGCAGATCTGGGCGATCACGGTGGTGCTGAGCACCGCGACCATGGAAGGCGCCGCAGGACTGGCGTTCCTGCTTGCCGTCGGGGGCTCTGTGGTCGCGGTGCTCGACGGATGGCGCTGGGCGTGGCGTCTCGGCCGTAACTCGGCCGAAGGGGTACCCGAGCCAGCACGATGACGATCTCGCCCGGTGCTGGAGCGGAACCGCCGGCCCGAGGGGGGCCGACGGTCCCGTCATCCGCGGTTCCCCTGGGCAAGGTGACGCTCCCACTGCTCGCCTCTCGGGCTGTCGAGGCGAGCAGGCGTCAGCCCGGAATGCGTTCGGCTTTGCACAGCAGAGCTGTTGGTGTGTGGCCGATTCGGGTCAGCACCACAGTCGCCTCCGCCTCTCCCCGCAACTTGAGGCGGGGGCGCAAAGCGTTCGGATCCACGTCCAGCCCGCGAACCAGGATCTCCAGCCGCCCGACGTCATGCTTGGCCAGCAACTGGCGCAACGACTTCTCGGAGTACCGGCCGTATTCGATCACGCGGAACGCCCGAATCCCCGGCGGTGGCTGGTCTCCGGTCAGGTAAGCGATCCGCGGATCCAGCTGCGCGAGCCCATGTGCGGCCGCGTAGTTGCGGACGAGCCCAGCGCGGACAACGGCACCATCCGGGTCGATGATCCATTCGGCCGGCGGCGTCACCGGGCAGGTGTCCGGCGACGCGTCGGTGATCGTCCAAGCGTCCATTGAGGACCGCAGTACCGTTGCCCGGCGGGTGACTCCCGGCGTGGCAAGCGATCCGGTCCACAGGCATGACTCGCGGACCTGGCCGTCCAACGACACCAGTTCGATCTCCGACGCCCACGGGACGTCAGCCGCGTCGATCCCCGGCGCACACTTCACCGCCATATCCCGGTTCCGGTAGACGGAAGCCAAAGCATCCAGGGGCGGGGTGAAATCCGCCGGACGCCAGCGCCGCCGTCCCGAAGAATCCCGGCGGGCCGGGTCGGCCAGGATCGCCGCGTCACGCGTGACCGGACGCAGGGCGTCCGCTTGGACGACTGGGCGGCCCGTGTTGTGGCGTGCCATGGCCAGCCGCACCGGATCCAGGTCCGAACCCACCGCGAAACCGTTCAAGTGAACGAGTTCCGTGCCGATGGAACACGTCACGTCATGCACAACACGGCCGGCGAACCGCTGCGCTCGGTGTGCCGCGACCTGCCACGGGGTTGCCTGCTGCAACGCGTCATCCGTGAACAGCCACCCGGACACGTCTAATTTGGACAGTGCTTTTCGGCGCAGCAACACCGTTTCCAACAGCATCGGCGCACGATCGCCTGCCAGACGCCGAGCGGTGCTGACGTCGGCGAGGTAGCTCGCCGACGTCAGCGCCAACTGGTCGATCTCAGCGAGGGCCGCTTCACCGGCCGGTGAGCCGAGGAAGGCGACGTCCTCAAGGGTGAAGCGGTATCCCACGGCTCACGGCTTGGTGCCGGTGATCATCACGTTGTAGAACAGCTCACGCGGCGCCACACCGCGCAGGATGTTCTCGTCCACCCAGGACAGTCGCTGCCATGCGCGGTAGGCGAACATTCGCCAGCCGAACGTCAGCTTCTCCTGTGGCACAGCGGCTTCGAACGTGCGCACCGGCCAGCCGAACAACGCGGCCGCCAGCTCTTCGGTCTTCGCCTGAACGTTCACGCCACCCGCGTCGCGGACCAGCTTCTCCAGCTCGGTCGGGTCGAACGTGTGCAGGTCCACGACCGCTTCGAGCGCCGCGGCGCGCGAGGACTCGTCGAGTTCCTCCTGCGGACGGCGCCACGAGTTCAGCGCGGGCAGCTTGGTGATGTTCGTGGTCAGCCACCAGGTGATCTGGCCGAGCTTGCGGGCGTACGCGTTGCCGATCTTCGTCGGCTCGCCCGCGAACACGAACCGCCCGCCCGGCTTGAGCACCCGCAGCACCTCACGGAACGCGGTCGGCAGGTCCGGGATGTGGTGCAGCACCGCGTGCCCGACGACCAAGTCGAAACTGTTGTCGTCGTACGGGATCCGCTCCGCGTCGGCCACCCGGCCGTCGACGTCCAGCCCGAGGTTGCGAGCGTTGTTCAGCGCGACCTGGACCATGCCCGGCGAAAGGTCGGTCACCGAGCCCTTCTTGATCACGCCGCCCTGCATCAGGTTCAGCAGGAAGAAACCCGTGCCACAGCCCAGTTCCAGCGCGGTCTCGTACGGCCAGCCGTCCTTGCCGGCGACCGACTCGAAGCGGCCGGTGGCGTACTCGATGCAGCGCTCGTCGTACGAGATCGACCACTTCTCGTCGTAAGTGCCCGCTTCCCAGTCGTGGTACAGCACGTTGGCGAGCTTCGGGTCCTGCCAGGCCGCCTCGACTTCCTCGGCCGTCGCGTGCGGGTTGGGCGCGGGGTCACTTGCCACTGAAGGTCGCCTTTCCTGGGCCGTTGGCGATGAAGGACTCCATCCCGGCAGTCCGGTCCTCGGTCGAGAACAGTCCGGTGAACAGCGCCGTCTCCAGCCGCAGCCCGGCGTTGAGGTCACCGTCCAGCCCGCCGTCGATCGCGGCCTTCGCCGCGGCCAGCGCACGCGTCGCGGCGCCGGTGAACTGGCCCGCCCACTTCTGCGCCGCGGTGTACACGTCGTCGGGCGCCACGACCTGGTCGACCATGCCGATCTTGAGTGCTTCTTCGGCCTCGACGAACCGGCCGGTGTAGATGATGTCCTTGGTCTTGCTCGGGCCGATCAGCCGCGCGAGGCGCTGCGTGCCGCCCGCGCCGGGGATGATGCCCAGCAGGATCTCCGGCTGGCCCACCTTGGCGTTGTCGCCGGCGATCCGCCGGTCGCAGCACAGCGCCAGTTCGTAGCCGCCGCCCAGGGCGTACCCGGTGATCGCGGCGACCGTCGGCTTCGGCAGCTCGGCGACGACCGTGAGGGTCTTGGACAACTCGGGGGCGTAGTCCGCGATGTCGGTGTGCCCCATCTTGGCGAACTCTTTGACGTCCGCACCGGCCGCGAACACCTTCGGGCCGCCGTAGATGATCACGGACTTGACGTCGGGCCGCTCGCCCGCCTCCATCGCCACCTGCCGCAACTCCGCCTGGAGCTGCCGGTTCAACGCGTTCATCGGCGGCCGGTCCAGCCGGATGGTGCCGATCCCGTCCGCTACCTCGAGCTTGACGAACTCACCCATGCTCGGAGGTTACCTTCCAGTAGGCAGGTCAGGCGCGCCGGGCGAAGAACCGATCACCCGAGCGTTCCAGCTGCAGCTTCTGGCCAAAGGTCGCGGACAGGTTCTCGCTGGTCAGCACGTCATCGATGAGGCCTTGGGCGACCACGGCGCCAGCCGAGAGCAGCATCAGGTGGGTGAACCCCGGCGGGATCTCCTCGACGTGGTGGGTGACCAGGATGGTCGCGGGGGCGTCCGGGTCCATGGCGAGCTCGCTGAGCCTGGCCACGAGGTCCTCCCGGCCACCGAGGTCGAGACCGGCGGCGGGCTCGTCCAGCAATAACAACTCGGGGTCGGTCATCATCGCGCGTGCGATGAGGACACGCTTGCGCTCACCCTCGGACAGCGTGCCGAACATGCGATCAGCGAACCGGCCGACACCCAGACCGTCCAGCAACTGCTGCGCGCGGCCGGTGTCCAGCGATTCGTACTCCTCGCGCCAGCGGCCCATCACGGCGTAACCGGCGCTCACGACCACGTCGAGCGCCTTCTCGTCCGGCGGGAACCGGTTGGCCGTCGCGGCGGAGCAGAACCCGATCCGCGGCCGCAGCTCGAACATGTCCACCTTGCCCAGCTGCTCGCCGAGCACATGGACTGTCCCGTTGGACGGGTGCATCTCCGCGGCGGCCATCCGCAGCAGGGTCGTCTTGCCCGCGCCGTTGCCGCCGAGGATCACCCAACGCTCGTCGAGCTCCACGCTCCAGTTGACCCCCGTGAGCAGCTTGTTGCCGCCGCGGCGCACGCCGACATCGGCCATGTGCACCACAAGGTCGTCGATGTTGTCCGGGACGCTCTGCTCGCTCACACCTTCATTCTGTCGTCCGCCCGCACAGCAGTGGCCAACCGGGGGTGGTGGCTTACGGCACGAGGTCGCGAACGTTCACGGTGAGTGGCGCGGGTGCGGTGACCGAGAGCACGTCGTCGACCTCGGCGTTGAGCTCATAGTCACCGTTGATCAGTTGGAACGCGGTGATCGAAACGGGATTGTCGAGATCGACGATCCAGTAATCCGGAATCCCGGCCTCGGCATACTCATTGACCTTGGTGACCCGGTCGATGCGACGGGAGCCGGGCGAGATCACCTCGACTGCGAGAAGCACATCCTTGGCGGCGTAGCGAGCCGGGTTGCCCTTGGCAACCGCAGTGGGAACAACGACTACATCCGGGACCCGGACCGTTGGCGGGAAGCTGTCGACGACGACGACCTCCACATCGGGCAGCACCGCGAGGTCAGCTGGCAATTGCGTGCCGAGTTGAATGACCAGCTGGGTGATGGCCCATTGGTGGTTCGACACCGGGCGTGGTGACACCTGCAGTACCCCTTCGGCGAGCTCGTACTGACGGGAGTTGTCCTCGGGGAGGGCATCCCAGTCCGCCAGAGACAGCAGGTGGTCCGGCCACATCACAGTGCTCACTGTGCACCTCTCCTAAGCCAGGGCTCAACCCCATTGTCTCATGACCTGCGGTTATGCCCCTACTTCGGCGCCTAGCGGCCCTGCACTTGATGCTCCGAACGGCTGGCTTGGCGACGCGATCGAGTCTGCCTGTCGGTGATCCTTGCGAAGATAGGACCGTGCCGACTTCACCTCGCGAGTTCCCGAGCCTTCTCGCCGGCCGCCCGTTCCCACTGGGCGCGCATCCGGAGTCAGGCGGCGTGCGCTTCGCCGTGGCGTCGTCGGTCGCCGAAGCCGTCGAGGTCTGCCTGATCAGTGAGGACGGCACCGAACGCCGGATCGAACTGCCCGAGCACACGTTTGGCATCTGGCACGGCATCGTTCCCGGTGTCACGCCTGGTCAGCGGTATGGATATCGCGTGCACGGGCCCTACGACCCGGGTCGTGGGATCCGCTGCAACCCGGCGAAGCTCCTGGTGGACCCGTATGCACGGCGAATCACCGGTGACGTGACACGTATGTCGGACACGTTGGACTACGTCGGCCATCTGATGGACGGCGTGCCGTCGCGTGTCGATTCCCTCGGCTCCGTGCCGTTGTCCGTCGTGACGTCGCCCGGCGGGGCTGACACGGGCACGAAGCCGGAGGTGCCGTTCGAAGAGTCCGTCATCTACGAGCTGCACGTGCGTGGCTTCACGAAACAGAATCCTGAGGTGCCGGAGAACCAACGCGGCACATATCTCGGATTGGCGCACCCCTCGGTGACGGATTACCTGGCGCGCCTCGGCGTCACCGCGGTGGAACTGCTGCCGATCCACGCGATCAGCTCCGAGCCCGGCCTGCGCGACACCGGCCGCAGCAACTACTGGGGATATTCCACACTTGGTTTTTTCGCGCCGCACAACGGTTACGCGAGCGAACCCGGCCGCGAGATCGAGGAATTCCGCACGATGGTCGCCGCGCTGCACGCGGCAGGCATCGAGGTGATCCTCGATGTGGTCTACAACCACACATGCGAGGGCGGTGCCGCCGGTCCGTCGCTGTCGTTCCGCGGATTGGATGCTCCGGCGTACTACGTGCTCGGGCCGGATGGCTACGACCGGGACATCACCGGGTGCGGCAACACGTTGAACAGCGGCTCGCCGACCGTGGTCCGGATGGTCACGGACTCCTTGCGGTACTTCGCCGACGAACTCGGTGTCGACGGCTTCCGGTTCGACCTGACCAGCGTCCTCGGGCGACCACACGCCGGAGCGTTCGACCCGAACTCGCCCTTGCTGACCGCGATCGTGACAGATCCCGTGCTGGCCGGGTGCAAACTCATCGCCGAACCGTGGGACGCGACCGGCGAAGGCTACCGAGTCGGCGGCTTTGGTCCTCAGTGGACTGAATGGAACGGTCGATACCGCGACACCGTCAGGGATTTCTGGCGTGGCGCGGTGGGCGTACGTGACCTCGCCTACCGGCTGTCAGGTTCATCCGACCTGTACGCGCTGAACCGGCGGCGGCCGTGGGCGTCGGTCAACTTCGTCACGGCACACGACGGGTTCACGTTGCGCGACATGGTTTCGTACAACCACAAGCACAACGAGGCCAACGGGGAAGACGGCCGCGACGGCACCGACGACAACCGCTCGTGGAACTGTGGAACCGAAGGCGAGACCGACGACAAGGAAATACGCGCGCTACGCGCCCGTCAGGCCCGCAACCTCGTCGCGACCTTGCTGCTGTCCACTGGCACGCCGATGCTTGTCGCAGGCGACGAACGGTGGCGCACGCAAGGCGGCAACAACAACGCGTACTGCCTGGACAACGAGACCTCATGGGTGGACTGGGAGCGCGGTGACGAGCAGCTGGACATGACCGCGTTCGTCCGGCACGCGATCAGCTTGCGCACCAACGCTCCCGCGCTGCGGCAGCCGCACTTCTTCGACGGCAGGCCAACCCGCTCGGGCGAACCGGACCTGGTGTGGTTCCGGCCGGACGGCTGCCCGATGTCGGACGAGAACTGGTTCGACGACGGCGCCAGGTCGTTGGGCATGTGGATCGACGGGTCGGAGGCGCTGTCCCGGACCCGCGGTGGCGAGCTCGTGTCCGACGACTCGTGGCTGCTGATCCTGCACGCGGGCGCCGACCCCGCCGCGTTCACGCTGCCGTCGGCCCGTTACGGCGAGGACTTCGAGCCCGTACTGGACACCGGGTCGCCTGACGGCAAGCCCTCGGAGCCTGAGCCACTCGAACCAGGCGCGACGATCACCGTGCCGCCACGGTCCCTGCTCCTGCTGCGAGCCCGCCGCTGACCCTGTCCAGCTGGTGAGAGCGGTTTTCCGAGGCCCCGCGGCCATGGCACCATGCGCATATGACCCGGTCGTTGCTCACCTGGCGCGACCGCACAGTTGACCTCCAGAAGCTCAACTTGTGCGGGTGTACCGCCGCGCGGTACGGGTTCTGAATTCTTTCTCCGTGCCGCGTGTCGCTTTCCTACACCCGACACTCGTTGCCTGGAGAACTTGTCATGACCGCGTCAGTTTCCGATGTCGAGCTGCATGCCGGCATCACCGATCCGCTGCTGCCCGACCTGCTGCATCCGTCCCGCGTGCTGTGGACGCCTCGTGAGCTGCAGAACCTCACGTCGACGGTGGCGTCCGAGTTGACGTCGTCGTTGCTGAACATCCTTCGGTACACGTCGCCGCAGCGCTGGTGGGCACGGCTGGCCTTGACCGAGGGTGTCGAGCTCTGGTTGCTGTCCTGGCTTCCCGGCCAGCAGACTGAGCCACATGACCATGGTGGTGCCGCGGGATCGTTCACCGTGCTGACCGGCGAAGTGGCCGAGTTCTACCGGTACCCCGGCGGCCCGATCCGCAGCCAGTCACACGGCGTCGGGTCGGCGATCGGCTTCGGCGCCGGGCGGGCCCACCAGGTGCTGAACCTGTCCAAGGCGCCGGCCGCGAGCGTGCACGCGTACTCGCCGCCGCTGGTGCCGACCCGGGAGTACGTGAGCCTCGCGGACATCCCCGCGGAGATTCCGCCGCTTCCGGCCCACCGGTCTCTGGCCGACCTGCGAAAGGAACCTGTCGAACCGTGAGCGCGATCGACGACATCCTCGCCACTGCCCGCGCGGGCCTCGACCGGGCCGAGCCGTCGGCGGACCTGCTCGACGACCCGAACACGCTGATCGTCGACATCAGGCCCGCGCACAACCGTGCCGCCGAGGGCGAGATCCCCGGATCGGTCGTGATCGAGCGGATCGTGCTGGAGTGGCGGCTCGACCCCAGCGGCGACCACCGCATCGAGGGCTTCGACGCCGACACCCGCGTCGTCGTCGTGTGCAACGAGAGCTACGCCGCCAGCCTCGCCGCCCGTGACCTGCAGGCCGTCGGGCTGCGCAACGCCACTGACCTCGTGGGTGGTTTCCGGGCGTGGAAGGCCGCAGGCCTGCCCACGCGACCAGGCACAACGACGCCGATCACCTAAGTTGCCCCGATGGACACCCCGCAGGACATGGGGATAGGACCGATGGGTGCGTAACGTCCCTGGCTTGTGCGGGTAGTTCGCTACGGGACGTATCTCGCGGTCGCGGTGGTGGGCATAGCCATCCACCAGTCGATCGCGGGACTGTTGTTCGCGCTGGCAGGGTTGGTGGCCACCGCGGCGGTGGGCTATCCCGTCATGGGCATCAGGGTGACCTTTCGGGCGTTTCCCCCACTGTTCTCCGTCAAGTCCCGGCACAGAACAGCGGCGATCACCGCCGGAACCGCAGTCGCGGCGGCAGCCGCCTTGATCGACTACGCGGCAGCCCTGGGCGGGGTAGCGGCCGTGGTGAGCCTTGCCCTGGTGAGACGCGAGAAAGAAGACACACCGGGCGTGTTGCAGGTCCTCGAGCTCGTGCAGGCGGGCGAACTGGACGCGGCGGAACGCCTGGTCAACCAGCTGACGGTCGCCAACCCTTCAGCGCAGAAGGTGCGCGCATCGCGGGTGCTCGTCCTGGAGGCCAGAGGCCGGTACGCCGAAGCCCTGACCTTGGCCATCGGGATGTCGGATGCCGAAGGCCAGGACGCGGCGGCGGCGTTGGCCGCGGTCGCCGGACTCACAGGCGCGGCCATCGAAGCCGGCCAGCTCAACGCCCAAGACGGCCTGCCGGTCGCCGCGCGAGCCGTGAATGAGGCCGTCGAACTGGGCAAACCGAGTTACATGCTGGACGGCGTGCGCGCGTTGATCGCGTTGCTGGCCGGTGATCCGCAGCTCGCGGTCAGACTGGCTCGCGCGGCGTGCAAGAACAACTGCGGCTCCCTGGGCCGCGCGGACGACCTGGCCACGCTCGCGCGCGCGTACATGGCCGCCGGCGACAACTCGAAGGCCCGCGAGACCTTGGCGAAGGCCGAACGACTGGTGCCGTGGTGGCCGCGGGTCGCATTGACCCGCAGCCGCCTCGACCTCGCACAGGCCTAGTGGACTTTTCTGTGCCAATTCTTGGTCAATTTCTCCCGTCGACCTTACGTACCACCCATACGCCTGCTTGACGAACAAGCCCTTTCTGTCAGGATTGCGTGCACTGAGGCCGCATGGACCTGACGGGGCTGACATGTTCGATGCGCTAGCCGACAATTGGGGTTGGATCGTCGCGGTCGAGACGGCTTTGCTCATCTTGTTGTTCATCCGGCCATCGCTGAAATGGGAACTTCTGCACCGAAGTACGGATGTCAAGTACACCGCCGGGCGTCCCGGCAAAATCTGGGTAGGCAAATTGGGCCGTCAACCCAAGGGCGTGACCGCCAGGTTCAGCATGGACGGGCACGCGGCAAACGTACGCCTCGTGGACAGCCGAGGGTTCAGGCGCATGAAAGCCGGGAAACGGTATGCCTACGTGGGCGGGCATTTCCAGGTGTCACCAGTCGATCTCGTCGTGCCATGGCCGGGACGCTGGTACGGCGTGGCAGATCTCGGTGGACGGCCCGGCCACCTCAGGGGCACGTGGACCACGATCACCGGCAAGCTGCCGAAAGGGACGACGGGAAACGACATGCACACCGGCCTCACCACGATCAAGAAACTCCCGAGCGATACCGTCGATGAACGGGACGTCTTCATCTCGTACGCGGGCGCAGACAAGGAGGCCGTTTCCCAGCCGTTGGCAGATGCCCTGAAAAGCATGGACATCTCCGTCTGGATGGATACTTTCGAACTGCGTATTGGCCATTCACTCCGAGGTGAGATCGACCGGGGAATCGCGTCGAGCAGGTTCGGCGTCGTCGTTCTTTCACCCGCCTTCTTCAACGGGCCGTGGCCCCTGCACGAGTTGGGCGCATTCTTTGCCAGGCAGATCGAAGGGCAGTTCATCCTGCCGATCTGGCATCAGATCACCAAAGAAGAGGTGCTCCGGAAAAGCCCGCTGCTCGCCGACAAGATCGCATCGAGCACCGGGCAGTACACGATCACGGAAATCGCCGAGCAGATCGCCGAGGTGGTGCGGCCGAAACCGCTGGTCGAGGCCGAGGAGGCCGAGGCATAGCCCAGTCCCGCCCGAGACGGGACTGGGCATGCGGATCAGTTCGCCAGGATGACCCGGCCGAGCTCCGCGGTGGACGCGAGCAGGTCGTGCTTGGGCAGCACCCGCACGGTGTACCCGAGCGCACCCGCGTGCGGCAGGGGCAGCTCAGCCACGTACGTCCCGTCGCTGTCCGGCTTCATCGACACCGTGACGACGTCGAGCAGGTCGTCCGTGTCGCCGACGCGGCCGACCACCGCCTGGACCTCGACGTCACCGGGCTGCAGCCCGGCCAGCTCGACCGACGACCGGACCTGGACGCGTTCGCCGATCACCGGTGTCTTGCCGTCCGGCAGGGTCAGCTCGCTGTCGGTCACGCGCACGTGGTGCCACGCCGCGTCGACCCGGCCGCGGTACGCAGCCAGGTCCTTGGCCTGCTGGAAGCTCTCGGACGACGCCCGCGCGGCCGAGGTTGCCGCGGGTGCGTAGAACGACTCCACGTACTCGCGGACCATCCGGGTCGCTTGGACCTTCGGCCCGAGGGACGCCAGCGTGTGCCGGACGAGTTCCATCCACCTGGAGGGCACGCCGTCGGCACCGCGGTCGTAGAACGTGGGCACGACCTGCGAACCGAGGAGGTCGTAGAGTGCCGACGCTTCAAGGTCGTCCCGGCGCACGGGATCGGTGACGCCGTCGGCCGTCGGGATCGCCCAGCCGTTGCGGCCGTCGTACAGCTCGTCCCACCAACCGTCCCTAATGGACAGGTTCAGGCCGCCGTTCAACGCCGCCTTCATGCCGGACGTTCCGCACGCCTCCAGCGGGCGCATCGGGTTGTTCAGCCAGACGTCGCAGCCCCAGTACAGGTAGCGGGCCATCGACATGTCGTAGTCCGGCAGGAACACGATCCGGTGCCGCACGTCGGGATCGTCGGCGAACCGGACGATCTGCTGGATCAGCGCCTTGCCGCCGTCGTCGGCCGGGTGCGACTTGCCGGCGACCACCAGCTGCACAGGACGGTCAGGATCCAGCAGCAGCGCCTTCAACCGGGCGGGGTCGCGCAGCATCAGCGTGAGCCGCTTGTACGTCGGCACGCGGCGGGCGAATCCGACGGTCAGCACGTTCGGATCGAACACCGAGTCGGTCCACGACAGTTCAAGCGACGAGGCGCCGCGCTGCAGCCACGCTTCCCGCACGCGTCGGCGGACCTCGTGCACAAGGCGTTCACGCAGTCCGCAGCGCAGTTCCCACAACAGGGCGTCGGTCACCGGCTGGAACCCGGTCAGCCCGACCTCACTGTCCACTTCGGACTCACCGAGCAGCTTCAAGATCTCGCGCGCCGCCCATGTCGGGCCGTGCACGCCGTTGGTCACCGACTTGATCGGCACCTCATGCGTATCGAACCCGGGCCACAGGCCGCCGAACATCGACCTGCTGACCTCGCCGTGCAGCTTCGAGACACCGTTGGCGCGCTGCGCGAGGCGCAAACCCATGTGCGCCATGTTGAACATGCCCACGTTCTCCTCGGCGCCCAGCGCGAGGACCCGCTGCACGTCGAGACCCGGCAGCAAGTTGCCGCCACCGAAGTAATGCCGGATCAGGTCCACCGGGAAACGGTCGATCCCCGCAGGAACAGGCGTGTGCGTGGTGAACACGGTGCCCGCGCGCACGGCGGACAGTGCCTGGTCGAAGTCGAGGCCCTCGGCCGCCATGAGTTCGCGGACCCGCTCAAGGCCGAGGAACCCGGCGTGCCCCTCGTTGGTGTGGAACACCTCGGGCTGCGGGTGGCCGGTCAGCTCGCAATACGTGCGCACGGCACGCACGCCACCGATGCCGGCGAGAATCTCCTGGCGGATACGGTGGTCCTGGTCGCCGCCGTATAGCCGGTCGGTGACGCCACGCAGGTCAGCGTCGTTCTCCTCGACGTCCGAGTCGAGCAACAGCAGCGGCACGCGGCCGACGTTCGCCTTCCAGATCCGGGCCCGCAGCACGCGGCCGCCCGGCATGGACACATGCACGAGCAACGGCACGCCCGACGGCTCGGTCAGCGGCTCCAGCGGCAGGCCACGCGGGTCGATCACCGGGTAGTGCTCGACCTGCCAGCCCTCGGCCGACAGCGACTGCCGGAAGTACCCGGACCGGTAGAGCAGGCCGACGCCGATCAGCGGCACGCCCATGTCGGACGCCGCCTTCATGTGGTCACCGGCGAGGATGCCAAGGCCGCCGGAGTAGTTCGGCAGCGCTTCGGTGACACCGAACTCCATCGAGAAGTACGCGATCGACTTCGGCAGCCGGGTCGCCGACGGGTCACCGGCCGCCCGGTGCGCGAGCTCTTCCTGCCTGCGCTGGTACCACCGGTCGCTGGTCATGTAGCGGCGCAGGTCGTCGGACACGGCGCGGACCCGCATCATGAATTCCTCGTCGGCGGCGAGTCTGCGCAGCCGCTCGGCCGGTGCCTGCTCGAGCATCCGCAGCGGGTCGCCACCCAGTTGCTCCCACGCCTGCGGGTCGACCGCGGCGAACAGGTCCTGGGTGGGCGGGTGCCAGGTCCAGCGCAGGTTGTTGGCCAGAGTGCCCAGCTCGGCCAGCGACTCGGGCAGGCCGGCCCGGACAGCGAATCGACGCACAGCTTTCACCCCGAGCACCATACTTACCGGTGCGGGCGATCTTGAAGACCGTTCCGCTGTGCACCGCAACGGACCTGGTCAACGCGCAGAACGGCGATCGCCTCAGGACATCTCGATCACGATTTTGCCGCGCACACCGCCCTGTTCCAGCGCACGGTGCGCGGCGGCGGCCTCCGCCATCGGGAACACCCGGTCCACCCTCGGCTGGATCGCCCCTGCCGTGACCCAGCGGCCGAGTTCGGCGAACAGCGCCGCGGTCGGATTGCCGCTGAAGCCTCTGACCCAGCGGGTGCGACGGATCGCGTTCGCCGCGATGTAGCCCACCGAGCGGATCGGGCGGTCGAGGTCGAACGCGATCGTGACCATCCGTCCCCGAGGGGTGAGCAGTCGGTGGAAGGCGGGCAGACCGGTACCGACCGTGTCGAGAACGACGTCGAAAAGGCCCAGCTGACCAGGCGCGCGGTAGTCGATCGCCTCGTCGGCGCCGAGTTCCTTCACCAAGTCCAAGTTGGCCGCACTGGCCAGCCCCGTCACATGCGCTCCCATTGCCTTGCCGAGCTGTACCGCGACGTATCCGACGCCGCCGGTCGCACCCCGGACGAGCAGCCGCTCACCGGGTGCGAGCGCGGCCAGGTCGCGCAACGCGGTGATCGCCGTGGTCCCGACGGGCAGCGCGGCGGCTTCCACGACGTCGAGCCCGGCCGGGAGATGATCGATTCGGTCGGCCCGTACCGCGACGTAGTCCGCGGCCGAACCCATCCGCCGCCCGATCAGGCCCCAGACGAGGTCACCGGCGGCGAACCTGCTCGTCCCCGGCTCGACCACCTCGCCGACCAGGTCGACCCCGACCCGTTTGGGGAACTGCCTGCCGCTGAACGGGCGCAGCCGACCGGCACGCACAGCGAGTTCGCCGCCGTTGACCGACACAGCACGCACTCGCACGAGCACCTCGCCCGGGCGCGGCCTCGGTACTGGACCAGTGGTCACCGACAGCACCTCAGGAGGGCCGTACCGGTCGAACGTGACAAGTCGCATGGAAGTGGAAGCCATGCTCCACTTCTAGCAGCGGAAACGGACAGAGTCTTCCACTTCGCCTAAAGTGAGAGACGTGTCGACGACATTGCCTCGCTTGCGCACGGACGCGGCCGCCAACCGCGCCAAGATCCTCGACACGGCACGGGAGATCTTCTCGACGGAGGGCCTGGACGTGCCGATGAGCGAGATCGCGCGCCGCGCAGGCCTTGGTGTCGCGACCCTCTACCGCCGATTCCCGACCAAGGAAGACCTGGTCGCGGCCGCGTTCGCCGAGCAGATGACCGAGTGCGCGGGCCTGCTGGACACCGCACTGGCCGACCCCGACCCATGGCACGCGTTCTGCCAGGTCGTCGAGGAGGTGTGCGCGATGCAGGCGAAAGACCGAGGATTTTCCAAGGCGTTCGTCACGGCCTTCCCGCACGCGTCGGAGTTCAGGGCGCTGCGCGAACGAGCCGAGCGGGGGCTCGCCGAGCTGGTGCGGCGTGCACAAGCCGCGGGCATGCTGCGCCGCGACTTCCATCCGTCCGACCTGACGCTTCTTCTGCAGGCCAACAGCGGGATCCACGCTGGCACGCCAGAGGCGACCGCGGATGCGTCCCGGCGGTTCGTGGCCTATCTGCTTCAGGCGTTCCGCGCGGGAAACACCGCTCCACTGCCCCGGCCGGTGGCCGTCCCGCTGGAAGCCGCACTGAGCTGAGCCCGGCCGAAAACCAGTACGCGTTCGCCCTGGTGAACCGGTACAAATCCACCTCATGAAGCACTCGAGTCCGCAGTTCGCCGCGATCGCCGCGCAGAGCACGATCCTGCGCGCGCGAAGCCGGAGATCGTGCTGTCGCGCCAAGCAGGCATGCGCTTCATCGGCTATCTGCGGTCGCAGCGGGCGGGCATGCTCGGCCTGAAACGGCACACGAACCGGCCCGAGCTGATCGAGAAGTACGGCTTCGACGCCAAGTACGCGATGCACATGGTGCGGCTCGGCGTGCAGGGTGTGGAGCTGCTGGAGACCGGCAAGATCACGCTGCCGATCCCCGAGCCGTGGCTGACGTGGCTGCGGGATCTGCGGCAGGGCAAGCACACGAAGCAAGAAGCGCTTGCCGCGGCGGACGAGCTCGAGGCCGAGCTGGAAAAGTTGATCACCAGTTCGCCTTTGCCAGAGCGGCCCGACCGTGATCGTGCGAACGCGTGGTTACAGCAGGCTTACCAGCGCGTGTGGGGCAACCCCATTACGCGATAAGCGCTCAGACACGGCAGACTAGAGGCAGAACCCCACACCTGAGGAGAGCCTCTGTGAGCGGTCGTCTTGGCATCGACAATGTCTCCCCGTCTGTCGACTGTGGCCGGTATCCGGTCAAAGCCGTTGTCGGAGAACATGTTCCGATCCAGGCGACGGTGTGGCGAGAAGGCCATGACGCGGTCGCCGCGACCGTCGCCTGGCGCGGGCCGACCGACACGGTGGCCCGCCAGACCCGGATGGAGCCGCATCCGGTCGAGCCGGACGAGTTCGTCGCGGTGATCGTGCCGGACACCGAAGGCCTGTGGACCTTCCGTGTCGACGCCTGGAGCGACCCGTGGTCGACGTGGAAGCACGCGGTCGAGGTGAAGGTCGGCGCCGCGCAGGGGCCAGAGGAACTGTGGAACGACTTGGAGAACGGGGCCCGCTTGCTCGAGCGGGTTTCCCGGCGCCCCAACCGCAACGGTGAGAAGCGGTTGCTCGCGTCGGCCGCGCAGGCGCTGCGCGACACGGACCGTCCGTTGCCCGCGCGGATCGCGGAGGCGCTGTCCGAGCCGGTGCACCGGATCATGACGAGTCACCCGGTGCGGGAACTGGTCACCCGCGGTAAGACGATCCGGGTCTGGGTCGACCGCAAACGTGCCCTTTTCGGGTCATGGTACGAATTCTTCCCCCGGTCGACCGGTGGCGTCGACGAGTCGGGCAAGGCGGTGCACGGCACGTTCGCCACGGCCGCGAACGAGCTGGAGCGGGTCGCGTCGATGGGCTTCGACGTGGTCTACCTGCCGCCGATCCACCCGATCGGCAAGATCAACCGAAAAGGCCCGAACAACAGCGTGATCTCGGTGCCGGAGGACGTCGGGTCGGTCTGGGCGATCGGCTCGGACGAAGGCGGCCACGACGCGATCCACCCGCAGCTGGGCACGCTCGCGGACTTCAAGGACTTCGTCGCCCGCACGCACGAGCTGGGCATGGAAGTCGCGCTCGACCTGGCGTTGCAGTGCGCGCCGGACCACCCGTGGGTCAAGGAGCACCCGGAGTGGTTCACCACGCGCCCGGACGGCACGATCGCGTACGCGGAGAACCCGCCGAAGAAGTACCAGGACATCTACCCGCTCAACTTCGACAACGACCCGGCCGGGCTGTACGCGGAAGTACTACGCGTCGTCCTGCACTGGGTGGAGAGCGGCGTGCGGATCTTCCGAGTGGACAACCCGCACACCAAGCCACCGGACTTCTGGCACTGGCTGATCACCCAGGTGAAGTCGACCCATCCGGACGTGCTGTTCCTCTCCGAGGCCTTCACCCGGCCCGCTCGGCTGTACGGGCTGGCGCGCCTGGGGTTCACGCAGTCGTACACATACTTCACGTGGCGCACCGGCAAGCAGGAGCTGATCGAATTCGGTCAGGAGCTGGTCAACCACGCCGACGAGGCCCGGCCGAACCTGTTCGTCAACACGCCGGACATCCTGCACGCCTCACTGCAGGAAGGCGGCCCGGGCATGTTCGCGCTGCGGGCCGCGCTGGCCGCCACGTTCTCGCCGACGTGGGGCGTCTACTCGGGTTACGAGCTGTTCGAGCACGAACCGGTGCGTGAAGGCAGCGAGGAGTACCTCGACTCGGAGAAGTACCAGCTTCGCCCGCGCGACTGGGAGCAGGCGCTGGCTGACGGGCGTTCGCTCGAACCGTGGCTGCGCCGGCTGAACTCGATCCGCCGGGCGCACCCGGCGCTGCAGCAGTTGCGGACCCTGCGGTTCCACCACGTCGACAACGACGCGATCCTGGCTTACTCCAAAGTGGACCCGGCGTCCGGCGACACCGTCATCGTGGTGCTCAGCCTCGACCCGTTCTCGGCCGAGCAGGCCACGGTCTGGCTGGACATGCCCGAACTCGGCATGCGCTGGCACGACCGGTTCACCGCGTACGACGAAGTGACCGGGCAATCATGGGATTGGGGACAAGCCAATTATGTCCGGCTCGAACCGTGGCACGCGGTCGCCCACATCATTTCCGTCCAAAGGTGACGGGATCAGCCGCGGCTGACTTCGTCGAGTTCGTGGCTGTAGTGCCGGTATCGGGGGTGGATCCCGATACCGGTCGCGGCGGGAAGATCCAGCAGCGGACTGAGATCTCCGCTGATGATTTTCACGTCGCTCAGGGTCAGGTGTTTCATCGACGCGTGCCCGCGTAGCGCCTCGATGTCGGCGATGTCCCCGCACTTCTCCAGCCAGAGCCAGAACAGCCGCGGCATGGCCGCGACGAAATCGATCCGGTCGATCTTCGTGCCGAAGAACGATATTTCGCGCATATCGGAGAGGCCGGACAGACCGTCGGCATCGGTCAGTTCGCCGTCATAAAGCGACAGTTTCCGAAGTTTCGGCGCCGCGGCCAGAGCGGCCGAGGAAATCCGCACTCCTCGCTTGAACTCCAGCCGCATCTCAGCCAGTTCGGGTTTCGGGCCGAGCACGTCCAGTTCGACGCGTTTCGGCCAGAACCAGATCATCAGTGAGCGCAGCCGGGTCAGCGCGGGCAGACCGGCCACGGCTGGTGAGTACGGCATCGACAGTGATTCCAGTCCGGTCAGGCCGGACAGGTCGAGCGGTCCAGAGTAGTCAGACGGCAGGCTCAACTCCTTCAGGCCGGGCACCTCAGCTATGCCGGACGCGTCCTTGATCCCGCGCAGGAAGCTCACTGCCTGCAAACCGGGGATCTCGGTCAGGAAGCCGAGGTCGTCGTGATCCCCGGACAGCAGCACGCCGGTGGCGCCGCGCTCGACGAACACCTCAGTGAACTCGTCCCGCCAGGCCGGCTCCTTGGAGACGTCCAGGTACCCGTTGCGAACTTCCATCCGGCGCCCTTCTCTTCCAACGGGTACCGTAGTTCGCCCGCTCGGCGGTTGACCAGCTAGAGTCCCGTCACCGCCAGAGCTTTCACTGTGCAAACAGTCGCGCTTTGGGGTACCACAAAAGTGTCAGTCTCAAGCGAACGAGTGGTGCGAACGTGTCGACTGTGCCGGAAGATCCCCGCCCTGACTCCGCGTTGGGCCTGCAGGGCGTCCCGCATACCGGTGAGGCCGTCATGGCCGACGGACACCTGGTGGAGCCCCAGGCCGAGGATTTCCGGTCGGCGAGACTGGTGCCGCGGGAACCGGACTGGTTCAAAACCGCGGTCTTCTACGAGGTCCTCGTCCGTGCCTTCACCGACTCCGACGGCGACGGCACCGGCGACCTGCGTGGCCTTGCGTCCAAGATGGACTATCTGGCGTGGCTCGGGGTGGACTGCCTCTGGCTGCCGCCGTTCTACGCGTCGCCGCTGCGCGACGGCGGCTACGACATCTCCGACTTCCGCGCGGTGCTGCCCGAGTTCGGCACCGTCGACGACTTCGTCTACCTGCTCAACGAGGCGCACCGGCGCGGCATCCGGGTGATCACCGACCTGGTGCTCAACCACACCTCGGACGCGCACCCGTGGTTCCAGGCGTCCCGCAACGACCCCGACGGCCCGTACGGCGACTACTACGTCTGGTCGGACACCAACGAGGCCTACCCGGACGCCCGGATCATCTTCGTCGACACCGAGACCTCGAACTGGACGTACGACCCGGTCCGCGGCCAGTTCTACTGGCACCGGTTCTTCTCCCACCAGCCCGATCTCAACTACGAGAACGGCGAGGTGCAGGAGGCCATGCTCGAGGTACTGCGGTTCTGGCTCGACCTGGGCATCGACGGCTTCCGGCTGGACGCCGTGCCCTACCTGTTCGAGGAAGAGGGCACCAACTGCGAGAACCTGCCGCGCACGCACGAGTTCCTGCGCCGGTGCCGCAAGGTCGTCGACGACGAGTACCCCGGCCGGGTGCTGCTGGCCGAGGCCAACCAGTGGCCGTCGGACGTGGTCGAGTACTTCGGCGACCCGGCGGTCGGCGGCGACGAGTGCCACATGGCGTTCCACTTCCCGCTGATGCCACGGATCTTCATGGCCGTCCGGCGGGAGTCGCGGTTCCCGATCTCCGAGATCCTCGCCCAGACGCCGCAGATCCCGTCCGGCGCGCAGTGGGGGATCTTCCTGCGTAACCACGACGAGCTGACCTTGGAAATGGTCACCGACGAGGAACGCGACTACATGTACGCGGAGTACGCCAAGGACCCGCGGATGAAAGCCAACATCGGCATCCGCAGGCGGCTGGCGCCGCTGCTGGACAACGACCGCAACCAGCTGGAGCTGTTCACCGCGATGCTGCTGTCGCTGCCCGGCTCGCCAGTTCTGTACTACGGCGACGAAATCGGCATGGGTGACAACATCTGGCTCGGTGACCGCGACGCCGTGCGCACGCCGATGCAGTGGACGCCCGACCGCAACGGTGGCTTCTCCCAATGCGATCCGGGGCGAATTTACCTACCGGTGATCGCCGACCCTGTGTACGGATACCAGGCCATCAACGTAGAGTCGCAATTGAACAACACGTCGTCGCTGCTGCATTGGTCGCGTCGGATGATCGAGGTCCGTAAACAACACAGCGCGTTCGGGCTCGGGGATTTCCAGGAGCTCGGTTCGTCCAACCCGAGCGTGCTCGCGTACTTGCGGCGGCATGGGGACGACACGGTGCTCTGCGTGAACAACCTCTCCCGGTTCCCGCAGCCCGTGGAGCTCGATCTCTCGGAGTACGAGGGGCGTCAGCCGGTCGAGCTGACCGGCGGGGTGCGGTTCCCGTTGATCGGCGAGTTGTCCTACTTGCTCACGCTGCCGGGGCATGGCTTCTACTGGTTCGAGATCATGGCGGTGGACGAGGGATGACGGAGCCGGTTCTGCGGATGCTGGCCGACGAGTTGCCGAAGTGGTTGCCCCACCAGAGGTGGTTCGGCGGGAAGGACCGGCCGGTCACCGAGGCCCGGCCGGTGCGTGTGATCACGTTGCTGGACAACGATCCCCGGCTGGTGCACGCGCTTGTCGAAGTCGTGCAGGAGGACCGCAAGTCGGTCTACCAGCTGCTGCTGGGCAGCCGGGACAACCCGCCGGAGTACCTGTCCGGCGTCTGGATCGACAGCGAAGGCAGGCATTGGTACGAGGCCACGGCCGATGCTGAGCTGATGACGTTCCTGCTGGACGCGATCGCCGAGGAGGAGTCGGCAGGCCCGATCGCGTTCCACCGGGAGACCGACGTGGACCTCGATGAGGGCCTGCGTGGCCGCGCGGTGACCTCCGAGCAGAGCAACACCTCGTTGATCTACGGCCAGCAGTACATCTTGAAGCTGTTCCGCAAGCTGTCCGCGGGCCCGAACCCGGACCTGCAGATCCACCGCGCGCTGCACTCGGTCGGCTGCGAGCACATCGCGCAGCCGCTCGGCTGGATCTCCGACGACGAGGGTGATCGCCCGACTTTGGGGATGCTGCAACAGTTCCTCGCCGACGCGGCGGACGGCTGGGCGATGGCCACCACCAGCGTGCGTGACCTGATGGCCGAGGCCGACCTGCACGCCGACGAGGTCGGCGGCGACTTCGCGGGTGAGGCGCACCGGTTGGGCGCGGCCGTGGCGGCCGTGCACGCGGATCTGGCGCGGGCGTTGGATTCCCGGCCGGTCGAGCCAGGTGAGCTGGACGTGGCCGTCGACGCGATGCACCGCAGGCTGGACACTGTGCTCGAAACCGTTCCCGCGCTGGCACCGCAGGAAGAGGCCATCCGCGGCGTGTTCGAGGAGGCCCGTGGCACGGCGGACGGTGGCGTGCCGGTCCAGCACGTGCATGGCGATCTGCACCTGGGCCAGGTGCTGCGTACGGTGAACGGCTGGGCGTTGATCGACTTCGAGGGCGAGCCCGCCGCGCCGGTGCACGAGCGCAGCGTGCCCCGCTCGCCGCTGCGTGACGTGGCCGGGATGCTCAGGTCGTTCGACTACGCGGCGCACCAATTGCTTGTCGGGCAGCCAGAGGATCATCAGCTCGCGGTGCGCGCGCGTGAGTGGACCAATCGCAACCGAGGAGCGTTCTGCGACGGGTACGCGGAGGTCTCCCCGAACGGTGACCCACGCGACCACGAAGTGTTGTTGCGGGCCTTGGAGTTGGACAAGGCGGTCTACGAGGTGGCGTACGAGCAAGCCAATCGCCCCGACTGGCTGCCGATCCCGCTGACCTCGATCGCCCGTATCGCCTCCTGACCGGAAGGTAACTGCAAGGCTGGTGCGGGACGCTGAACCCTTCCGAAGCTGTTTCACCGGAGGGGACTGAAAATGCCGTTACGAGCAACCTTCGTGACCACTACCGCGGTCGTGCTCGCCGGGATGGCCTGGGCGGCTCCCGCCCGCGCCGCGGCGGCCACCACGGATTTCGAAGTCTGCGGTCAGCGCGGCTGCGTGGCGCACAAGACCGCCGGAACCATCACCTGGGGGCCGCGCGGCTCGATCGTCGGCACCGCGACCGACCGCGGGCCGGGCGCCAGCAACTTCAAGTTCACCATCACCACACCGTCAGGCCGGCTCATCCAAACGATCCCGGTGACCGAAGGAACCAAGCCCGTCTCGATCACCGTCGCCGACGCCATGAGCGTCACTGTCAGCGTGTGCAACGTGCCGACGAGCTTCCCATGCGTGTCGGAGACGTACACGCCGTAGGTGATCACAGGCAGATCTGCGATCGACCGGCCGGGCCACTAGGATCATACGAGTGAATCCACTCGATCCGGCCCCGCCGGCCGAGGACGTCAACCGCTTGCTCGCCGGCGCACATCACGATCCACATTCGGTGCTGGGCATGCACCCGCACCCGGCAGGCGCGGTAGTGCGCGCGTTGCGCCCCGGCGCGAGTTCGGTGACCGTACTGGCCGGTGATCTCAAGCAGGAGCTGGACCAAGTGGCGCCGGGCCTGTTCACCGCGCTGTTGTCCCAGACGCCGACCGAGTACCTGTTCGAGGTCACGTACGGCGACAAGGTCGAACTGGTCGAAGACCCGTACCGCTGGCTGCCCACGCTGGGCGAGCTGGACCTGCACCTGATCGCCGAAGGGCGCCACGAGCGCCTGTGGACGGTCATGGGTGCGCAGCTGCGCAGCTACGACACGCCATCCGGAACCGTGGACGGCACGTCGTTCGCCGTCTGGGCACCGAATGCGCAAGGCGCCAGGGTTTGCGGCGACTTCGACGGCTGGGACGGCCGCGCCAACCCCATGCGATCGCTGGGCTCGTCGGGTATCTGGGAGCTGTTCATCCCCGGCCTGCCGCCTGGCACCCGCTACAAGTTCCGCCTGCTCGGCAAGGACGGTCACTGGCACGAGAAAGCCGACCCACTCGCCTTCAGCGCCGAGCCGCCGCCCGCGACGGCGTCTATTGTGTCCACTTCGGACTACAAGTGGACGGACGACGAGTGGGTGGCCGAGCGCGAGCGCACCGACTGGTGGCGCAGGCCGGTGAGCAAGTACGAGGTGCACCTCGGGTCGTGGCGGCCGGGTCTCGGCTACCGGGAACTGGCCGAACAGCTGGCCGAGTACGTGACCGATCTCGGCTTCACCCACGTCGAGCTGATGCCGGTGGCCCAACATCCGTTCAGCGGCTCATGGGGCTACCAAGTCACGTCGTACTACGCGCCGATGTCCCGGTTCGGCAGCCCGGACGACTTCCGTTATTTCGTCGACCACCTGCACTCCCGTGGCATCGGCGTGATCATGGACTGGGTGCCGGCCCACTTCCCGAAGGACTCATGGGCACTGGCCCGTTTCGACGGCCAGCCGCTGTACGAACACGCCGACCCCCGCCGCGGCGAGCACCCCGACTGGGGCACGCTGGTCTTCGACTTCGGCCGCAACGAGGTCCGCAACTTCCTCGTCGCGAACGCCCTGTACTGGCTGGAGGAATTCCACATCGACGGCCTGCGCGTCGACGCGGTCGCATCGATGCTGTACCTGGACTACTCCCGTCAAGAAGGCCAATGGCTGCCGAACGACCACGGCGGCAGGGAGAACCTGGACGCCGTGCGGTTCCTGCAGGAGCTGAACGCGACCGTCTACAGGCGACACCCCGGCGCGATGATGATCGCCGAGGAGTCCACGGCCTGGCCAGGCGTGACGCGGCCGACGCATCTCGGCGGCCTCGGCTTCGGCTTCAAGTGGAACATGGGCTGGATGCACGACACCCTGAACTACTTGCACCACGACCCCGTGCACAGGTCCTACCACCACAACGAGATCACGTTCTCCTTGGTCTACGCCTGGAGCGAGAACTACGTCCTGCCCCTCTCCCACGACGAGGTCGTCCACGGCAAGGGCTCGCTGTGGACCCGAATGCCCGGCGACGACTGGAACAAGGCGGCAGGAGTACGCGCGCTGCTGGCGTACATGTGGGCCCACCCAGGCAAGCAGATGCTGTTCATGGGCGGCGAATTCGGCCAGATAGACGAATGGTCGGAAGCCCGTTCGCTGGACTGGCACCTACTGGAGTCCCCACTGCACGCCGGAATCCAGAAACTCGTCGGCGACCTGAACAACGTCTACCGGACGAACCCAGCAATGTACGTCGCGGACGTATCCCCCGAGGGCTTCTCGTGGATCGACGCGAACGACGCGGCAGGGAACGTGTTGTCCTTCATCCGAATGGACCCCAACGGCGAAAACATGGTGGCGTGTATCGCGAACTTCGCAGGCATGCCGCACAACGACTACCGCGTGGGGCTGCCCAAGGCTGGCCACTGGCGTGAAGTCCTGAACACCGACGCCCAGGTGTACGGCGGATCAGGCGTCGGCAATTACGGCGATGTCGAGGCGACGGGCAAACCGTGGCACGGCCGTCCGGCTTCGGCGGTCCTGCAACTGCCGCCACAGGGAGTCATCTGGTTGGTGCCCGCGGAGGCGGAAGAGAAAGCGCAAGCCGAGGAATAATAGGGGCAAGAGAAGGCACGCCAGGCAAGAGTGAAGCCCCGGGAAGGCACGCACGGCGACGACGCAGACCTGGCTCGGCGAGGCTACGGCATGCCACCGACAGAAATCGGTGCCCGACCTGAGCACCCCCCGATGACCCAAAGTACCGAGAGGGTCTGACAGAAAGAGGGGCAAGGCGCGCAGCCATCCACAACGCAGGCGGGCCACGAACGAAAGTGAAGGCGCGCCAAGACCACAGTGAAGGCGCGCCCGAAGAACAGCGGAGGCGCGCCCCGAGCGCAAAAGGCGCGCCAAAAGTGGTAGTCGGCGCGATTTTGTGTGGAGTGGCGCCGCAAATAAGCTTGTCGGCGGGGCAGGGCCGCAGGTCCTGCCCGCTTTCCCTGTCCTTTGCGGCGCAGAGGCTCCACACCAAATCGCGCCGACCCCTCACAGGAGCGCGCCGAAAGAACCACAGCGCGCGCCGCAACAAGCCAAGAGCGCGCCAGAACCAACCACAGAGCGAGCCGCGGTGACCCAAAGCGCCGACCCAACCACAGCGCGCGCCGCGGGAGCCGAGCGCGCGCCGCAGCAACCACAGCGCGCCGCAGCAACCCAAGACCCCCGAAACCTCCGACGACTTCCCCCACTTGGTCTAGTCCACCCCCTTGACGCCGTCCTCCACGCTGCCTAGTTTTCGTGGTGAACTCGGGTGCATTGTCGCCGCCCCGCACCTGCCAGCCGAGTCAAGGGGACGGCCCATGCGCAGAAGACTCGTCGCGGCCCTCGCCGCACTGTCCACAACAGCCTCATTCGTCATCACCGCGGTCGCGGCCACCACTGTCATCACGGCCGCTCCAGCGCAAGCCTTGGAGAACGGTCTCGCCCGCACACCTCCGATGGGTTTCAACAACTGGAACACCACGCACTGTCGCGCGGAGTTCAACGAGAAGATGGTCATGGACATGGCCGACATCTTTGTTTCACGCGGCCTGAAAGACGTCGGCTACCAGTACGTGAACATCGACGACTGCTGGGCCAAGCCGCAACGCAACGCCCAGGGCAACCTCGAACCTGACCCGGTGCGCTTCCCGCGTGGCATCAAGTTCGTCGCCGACTACGTCCACTCAAAGGGCCTGAAGTTCGGCATCTACACCAGCGCGGGTACGAAAACCTGCAACACAGCGGGCTTCCCTGGCGGCTTGAACAACGAACAGCGTGACGCCAACCTGTTCGCGTCCTGGGGTGTCGACTATCTGAAGTACGACAACTGCAACAACCAAGGCGTGGACGCGAAACAGCGCTACACCAAGATGCGGGACGCGCTCGCCGCGACCGGGCGGCCGATCGTGTACTCGATTTGCGAGTGGGGCCAGAACAAGCCGTGGGAATGGGCGCAGAACGTCGGAAACCTGTGGCGCACCACGGGTGACATCAACGACACGTACTCGAAGATGGTCGACATCTTCAAGCGGAACCTGCCGTTGGCCCAGTACGCCAAGCCAGGCGCATGGAACGACCCGGACATGTTGGAGGTCGGCAACGGCGGCATGACGCCGACCGAGTACCGCTCGCACTTCAGCCTCTGGGCCATCATGGCCGCACCGCTGCTGATCGGTTCCGACCTGCGCAAGGTCAGCCAGGAGAACTTCACCACGCTGCTGAACAAGGACGTCATCGACGTCGACCAGGACCGGCTGGGCATCCAGGGCAAGCAGATCTCGGTGTCCGGCAACAACTACGTGATCGCAAAGCCACTGTCCAATGGGGACTACGCGGTGGCGTTGTTCAACAACAACTCCTCGACGCAGACCATCAGCACGACCGCGTCGGCGATCGGCATCGGCCAGTCGTCCTCCTACAACCTCAAGGACCTGTGGTCGAAGTCGACACGGTCGACCACAGGCGCGATCAGCGCTTCAGTCCCGGCGCACGGAACCGTGATGTACCGGGTCAGCAAGGGCGTGCGCACACCTCCCGCAGCGGGCACGCATCAGGTCTCGGACCTCAGCTGGGACACCGCGAGCAACGGATGGGGCCCGGTGGAGAAGGACCGCAGCAACGGCGAGCGGCCCGCAGGTGACGGGAAAACGTTGACCATCAACGGAACCACGTACACCAAAGGCCTCGGCGTGCACGCGGCCAGCGAGGTGTCGGTCTACCTTGGCCGCGCGTGCAGCACGTTCTCCGCAAGTGTCGGCATCGATGACGAAGTCGCCGGATCGAACGGAACCGTTGTGTTCCAAGTGTTCGCCGACGGCACGACGATCGCCGACAGCGGCACGATGACCGGCGCGATGGCCGCGAAGCAGCTATCCGGCTCACTGGCCAACGCCGAGCAACTGAGACTCGTGGTGACCAACGGCGGCGACACCATCAACTACGACCACGCCGACTGGGCCAACCCCACCATCACCTGCGGGTGATCGCTTGCGAGTGGTTGTCAGGGTGTCCTGCCCTGACAACCACTCGCTTGGTGTCAGGTGCGCTTCCACGGATTCGTGCGTACTACCGCCGCGCTCGCATAAGGACGATGCGCCGAGAATCGATGTGCGCGCAGCGACGATATGCGCACGAATTCGGATCTACCACATTCAGGCCCGCATTCGGGCACCACTGCCTGCGATCAACAATGGTCAACAACGTCATTTATGTGACATAACCGACTGTCAAACAATCAGAACCTCACTATGAACGACACAGTGAACTGTTCACGACTGGTCGCCTATTCGCAGGAGCCGACCGGCCGAACCGCTCATGTGGGGTACAACCTGGCCACGGATGAGGCAGGCTATAGGCGTGACTGCGCACGACTACGACTTGATCGTCATCGGCTCGGGGCCTGGTGGGCAGAAGGCCGCGATCGCCGCCGCCAAGCTGGGCAAACGCGTTGCCATCGTGGACAAGCACGACATGATCGGCGGCGTCTGCGTCAACACCGGGACGATCCCGTCCAAGACGCTGCGCGAAGCAGTGCTCTACCTGACGGGTATGAACCAGCGTGAGCTGTACGGCGCGAGTTATCGCGTCAAACACGACATCACCATCGCCGATCTGCTCTCCCGCACGCAGCATGTGATCGGCCGTGAGGTCGAGGTCGTGCGCGCGCAGTTGCTGCGCAACCACGTCGAACTGCTCGACGGCCACGCGAGGTTCGTCGACCCGCACACCGTCGCGGTCGAGGGCCGGGCGCGGACCACGGTCAGCGCCGACAAGATCGTGATCGCCACCGGGACCAAGCCGGCCCGGCCGAACGCGGTGGACTTCGACGAGGCCAGGGTGCTCGACTCGGACGAGATCCTCCAGCTGGAGACCATTCCCGCTTCGCTGGTCGTGGTCGGCGCCGGCGTGATCGGGATCGAGTACGCGTCCATGTTCGCCGCCCTCGGCTCCCGGGTGACCGTGGTCGAGCAGCGGGAACGGATGCTGGAGTTCTGCGACCCGGAGATCATCGAGTCGCTCAAGTTCCACCTGCGCGACCTCGCGGTGACGTTCCGGTTCGGCGAGAAGGTCGTCGACGTCGCGGTGAACGACCAGGCCACCGTCACCACTCTGGCCAGCGGCAAGCGGATCCCGGCCGAGGCGGTGATGTACTCGGCCGGCCGCCAGGGCATGACCGAGGCGCTCGATCTGGAGAAAGCCGGTCTCGAGGCGGACAAGCGCGGCAGGCTGGAGGTCGGCCCGCACTTCCAGACGAGCGTCGACCACATCTACGCGGTCGGTGACGTGATCGGCTTCCCCGCACTGGCCGCGACTTCGATGGACCAGGGCAGGCTGGCGGCGTACCACGCGTTCGGTGAGCCGGCGCACGAGCTCGGGGCGCTGCAACCTATCGGTATCTATACGATTCCGGAGATCTCCTACGTCGGCGCGACCGAGGCGGAGCTGACCACGTCGTCGGTGCCGTACGAGATCGGTACGGCCCGGTATCGCGAGCTCGCGCGCGGCCAGATCGCCGGTGACTCGTACGGGATGCTCAAGCTGCTGGTGTCCACAACGGACCGTCGGCTGCTCGGCGTGCACGTGTTCGGAACTGGCGCGACGGATCTGGTGCACATCGGGCAGGCCGTGATGGGCTGCGGCGGCACGGTCGACTACCTGGTGGACGCGATCTTCAACTACCCGACGCTGTCGGAGGCGTACAAGGTCGCCGCGCTCGACGCCACGAACAAGATCAGGGCACTGGACCGCTTCCGTACTTGATCTGCACTTTTGGGCGTGGATATCGGTCAGGCGCATGATCGGGCGCCCCTTGGTCACTGGCAACAGGCACACTTGTGGGGTGACTCGGTCCTTCGGCGTAGCCAGTGCGGCGCTGGCCCTTGCCCTGGTGTTGTCCGCGTGCACGGTGACAGTGGAGGGTGTCGCCCTCGGCACCGGCCGTGTGGTCAACCCCGACCAGCAAAGCGACGTCGACCCGACGTTCATCAACAACTCCGACGGCGGTGAGATCGACAAGCTGGCCGGGACCGTGGTCAAGGACGTCGAGAAGTTCTGGCAGGAGGCGTTCCCGAAAACGTTCGACAACAAGCCATGGCAGCCGTTGCGCGGCGGGTACTACTCGGTGGACACGAGTGACAAGACCGCGCCCGCGCCGCCGTGCACCGATCAGGCCTCGGACGTCGAAGGCAATGCGTTCTACTGCCCGTCGGCCGACATCATCGCCTGGGACCGGGTGGCGTTGTTGCCGGTGCTGAAGAACAGATTCGGCGAGGCGTCGGTGATGTTGGTGCTGGCGCACGAAATGGGCCACGCGGTTCAGCGCCGCGCGGGAATCACGCAGTCCGCGCAGCGCAGCGACCCGCAGCGGTTCCCCACGATCCTGCTGGAATCACAGGCCGACTGCTACGCGGGCGCGTTCGTGCGTTGGGTGTCCGACGGCAAGGCCGACCGGCTGCGGCTGGACCGGGACTCGATCGATCCCGCACTCGAGGCGATGGTGCTGTTCCGTGACCCGGTCGGCACCGAACAGACCGCGCAAGGCGCGCACGGTGACGCGTTCGACCGGGTGTCGGCGTTCCAGGACGGTTTCGAGAAGGGCACCCAGCTCTGCTCGGAGATCTCGGTGGACAACCGGACCTTCACCCAGCGCGGGTTCCTCGACGAGAAAGACGAGGCCACCGGCGGCAACCTGCCGTTCGACAACACGGTCGAACTGCTGGAAACCGACATCAACGCGTTCATGCAGAGCGAGCTGACCAAGCTCGGCAAGCAGTGGACCAAGCCGAAACTCGACCGCGTGAACAGCACCCCGCGCTGCAGCCGGGGCGATCAGGGCCCGGTGGCGTACTGCCCGGACGACCGCACGATCGACATGCAGACCAGGGGCAGGCTGGCCGAGCTGCACTCCGAGATCGGCGACTGGGCCACCGGCACGATCGTCAGCAGCCGCTACGCCATGCTCATGCTCGCCACACTGGACAAGCCGCTCACCGGCCCGGAGGCGCAACGCTCGGCGCTGTGCGTTTCCGGTGCGTACAGCAAGTCCCTGCTCAACCGGGTTGGCAACAACGTGTTCGCGTTGTCGCCGGGTGACCTGGACGAGGCCGTCCAGGTCCTGCTCGGCTTCGACTACCCGGCGCGGGACCTCGAAGGCGAGGCGCCCGCGACCGGCTTCGAACGTGTCGCGGCCTTCCGCGTGGGAGCAGTCGACGGGCTGAAGTCCTGCAACCTGGCATGACGCCGATATGACCGATTGCGGTGTGGCCGTTTGGACCGCCAAGTAGGGTGCCCACCGTGCGGTCATATCTCCCCATTGCACTCGCGGTCGTTGTTCTTGTGCTGGTCAGTTGCGCCAAAGCGATACCGGGCACGCCGAGAGCCGAGGGTGAGATCGACGCCGGCACGGTCGCGGGTCTCGCGGTGACCAACGACGACACGGTGCCCAGCGGGCCGAAGCAGAACGCGCCGCGCGTGGATTTGACGGCCGAGAACGCGGACAACGGCGACATGGACCAGCTGGCGTTGGGGGCGCTCGCCGACCTGTACGAGTACTGGGGTGCGCGGATGCCCGCCGACTTCGAGGGGCAGAAGTTCACGCCGCTCGCCCGGCTTGTCTCCTACGACTCCAAGGGCAAGGCGCTCCGGCTTTGCCAGACGTCGACTTCGGGTCTGGTGAACGCGTTCTACTGCAGTCTCGACGACAGCATCGCCTGGGACCGCGGCGTGCTGTTGCCCGAGCTGAGCAAGCAGTTCGGGCCGATGTCCGTGGTGACCGTGCTCGCGCACGAGACCGGGCACGCCGTGCAGTTCAAGCTCGGCGGCAAGAGCGGGATCACGCAGGCCACGAAGACGATCGTGAAGGAACAGCAGGCCGACTGCTACGCCGGCAGCTTCTTCCGGTGGATCGCCGACGGCAACTCCAAGCGGTTCCAGATCTCCACCGGCGAAGGCATCAACAAGGTGCTCGCGACCATGTTCTTCATCCGCGACCCGGCAGGCACCGACGCGAACAAGCAGGGTGCGCACGGTCTGGCGTGGGACCGGGTGTTCGCGTTCCAGACGGGCTTTTCCAACGGCCCGAAGCGGTGCGCGCGGATGGACCAGAAAGAGATCGACGACCGCATCAGCGAGCAGAAGTTCGACGAGGACGACTACCGCCGCGGCAACCTGCCGGTGAACGAGGAATACGTCCGCAAGATCAAGATCAGCCTGGACGAGGCCTTCACGACCAGTGGTACGCAGCTGCCGCAGCTGAAGGGCAACGGTTCGAAGTGCCCGAGCGGGAAGGCGACCGAGCCGGTCGCGTACTGCCCCGAGGACAACACGGTCGCCTATGACCTCGCCAAGCTGACCTCGCTGGGCACGCCGCCGAAACGAGGCCAGGAGCCCGGCGCCGACGGTGTCGGCATCGGCGACTTCGCGGCTTTCGCGGAAATCGCGTCCCGGTACACGATGGCGATCCAGAAATCCGTCGGCCTGAGCCTTGACGACGAGAAAGCCGCGCTGCGCACCGCGTGCCTGACCGGCGCGTGGGCGCACGTCGCGGAAAAACCGGCGGCGTCGGGCGAGAACAAACTCCGGTTGTCCCCCGGTGACCTCGACGAGGCCGTGGCCGAGATGTTGATGGGCAAGAGCCTGATCGCCGCTGACATCAACGGCAATCCGGTGAAGGCAGGCTTTGCCCGGGTCGAGGCCTTCCGGCTCGGTTACGTCAACGCCAAGGAATGCACCGCCCGGTTCGCTTGAGTCACTCGCCGGTCGCGCCGTCGATCTGCTCACGCAGGAAGTCGGCGTGGCCGTTGTGGCGCGCGTATTCCTCGATCATGTGCATGATCACCCAACGGGCGCTGATCGTCCCCAGCTTCGGATGCTCGAAGGTGTGGTCGAGGGAGACCGCGGCCAACGCGGCCCGCGCGGAGTCCAACGCGACGAGCAGGTTGGTGTAGTCCTGTGCCGCGGTTTCGGCCGTCGCCTTGGTGAACTCGACGTCCGGGTCGTCCGGATCGGTGTCGATGAAGTGGAATTCGACCGGCTTGCCCGCTACCCGGTGCACGAACCAGGAAAGCTCGACGTCGGTGAGATGCCGGACGAGTCCCAGCAGGGAGAGCGGCGACGGCGGGACTGCTCGCCGGGCCAGCTGCTCGCCGGTCAGGCCTAAGCACTTCCACAGGAAGGTCGCGCGGTGGTACTCCAGGAATCCCAGGAGAACCGAACGTTCGTCGCCGGCGAAGGGCCCGTCGACCCGGGTCACTTCGGGAGCTGTCCAAGACATGTCCCGCAGTCAACCATTCAGTCGGTGAAGTCGCCGACCGATTTCCGCACCCGGGCAAGCAGTTCCGACAGTTGCCTGGTCTGCCGGGAGGTCAGGCCGCGCAGCCCGAAGTCGATCTCGGTGACTGCTTTGGTCGCCTCTTCCCGGCGTTCCCGCCCCGCTTCGGTGATCTCGGTCAGCGTCGTGCGGCGGTCGGTGGGGTGCGGGGTCCGCTTCACCAGGCCGTCGGCTTCGAGGCGGTCCACAATGTTCGTCACGCTCGTCGGGTGCAGCTGCAGCCGTTCGCCCATCACGCGCATAGGCAGGCTGCCCCGTTTGGAGAACGACAGCAGCACCAAGGCTTCGTAGCGGGCGAAAGTCAGGCCGTGCGGGCGCAGCGCGCCGTCGACTGCCGACTGGATGATCTGCTGGACCCGCATCACGCTGGTGACTGCCGCCATCGCCTCGGACGGCCCGATGCGCTCCTCCCATATCTCGGCCGCACGGGCGATCGGGTCGAACGGCAACGGACGTGACGTCATGGCGCAGAAAGCTACCAGGCGGTATCCATACGGACAGCAACGCGGAAAGGAGTACCACATGCTGGTGGCGTTCAGTGTCTCTCCGCTCGGCGGTGAGTCCGATGGCGTGGCCAAGGCGGTCGCACAGGCCGTCAAGGTCGTCCGCGAGTCCGGTCTGCCCAACCGGACGAGCGCGATGTTCACCGAGATCGAGGGCGAATGGGACGAGGTCATGGCCGTCGTCAAGCGGGCGGTCGAGGTCCTGCAGGCCGACGCGCCCCGGGTGAGCCTTGTCCTCAAGGCCGACATCCGGCCCGGTTACACCGGCCAGATCACGGCCAAGGTCGAACGGCTGGAGCAGCACCTTGCCGATTGATCAAAATCGGCTGACCAGCCGGCGGATGTGGCTGCTGTTCGAGACGTACCACGACGTCACGTACTTCACGCCGGAGTCCCGCGCAGCGACCGACGCCTTGGGCTGCAAGGGCGGATGGATGGGTTACTTCGGCATGCGGGCGGCCCCGTTAGGCGCGGTCGCGCCAGAGATGGTCATCTCGTCGTTCTACAACTTCCACCCACGCATGGTTTGTCGCGCCATCCCGGACGCGTGGCAGGTCGCCACGCCCGAGCAGTACCTGGCGACGCGGCTGAAGGGCGCCGACGGCGCGCTGCGCAGGATGCTCGGCGACGTGGACGTGTCCGAAGCCGCCGAACTCGCCCAGGAAGCGGCCCGCAACGCCCCCACCGCCGGACGTCCGCTCGCCGCGGCGAACGCGATCATCCCGGCGCCGGACGAGCCGCACCTGAAGCTGTGGCAGGCCACCACCGTGCTGCGGGAGTCCCGAGGCGACGGGCACGTGGCTGCCCTTGTCGCGGCGCCATTGGACCCGATCGAAACGCTCGTGCTGTTCACCACCGAGCGCGGCGTCGATCCCGCGTACATGCGGGCGGCTCGTGGCTGGTCTGAGGAGGAATGGTCGATGGCCGAGCAACGCCTGCAGGACCGTGGTCTCGTCCAGGGCGGAGCGGTCACGCAGGCCGGGCGTGATCTGCGGGCGGACATCGAACGCCGGACGGACGAGGCCGCCGAGGCTCCGTGGCAAGCGCTTGGTCAAGCGAAGACAGAACGGCTCGTCGAGCTGATGACACCCCTCGCCCGGTCGTTGGGCGAGCAGAACGAATCGATGCGCCAGAACCCCATGGACATCAATGTCGTCAAGGAGCTGTCGTAAGCCCTGCCACCATCACCGACAGCGCGTACTCGAAGTGATCCAGCTTCGAAGCCTCCGGGTCGCGGAGGGTTCGGAGCTGGACCGCCGACTGTTCGGCAGGCAGGCTCGCCAACTCGGCCATGAACGTGTCCGACGCGTCCTTCGC
The DNA here is from genome assembly GCF_900176515.1 of Kibdelosporangium aridum. Lineage (GTDB taxonomy): Bacteria > Actinomycetota > Actinomycetes > Mycobacteriales > Pseudonocardiaceae > Kibdelosporangium > Kibdelosporangium aridum. The sequence goes on along the minus strand of NZ_FWXV01000006.1, from coordinate 128,827 downwards.
GGACGACACAGCCAGCGCGTAACCGTTGACGTAGTCGACGATCAGCCCGACAGCACCGACAACTTCCCGCGGTGACAACCCGCCCGCTTCCAACGCCGCGTACAGCGGTTCGTTGATGCGCGCGGCGGCGACAGACACCGCACGGGCGTCGGTCACGATGCGCAGCACCAGGTTCGGGTGCGCCAACGCCAGGTCACGGTAGGCCCGTGCCCAATCAAGCACTTGCTCCTGCCAGGTGCCCGTGCAGACCGGCACCGGCATCCGCGAGAACACGTCCACCACCACGCCGCGCAGCAGTTCGTCCTTGTTCGGGATGTGGTGGTACACGGCCATCGGGTCGACCCCGAGGTGCTGGCCCAGCCGCCGCATCGACAGCGCCTCCAGCCCGGCCTCGTCAATCAGCTCCAGTGCGGCCGACAGGATCTTCTCCCTGGTCAGCGTCCGTTTCGGCATTCCGCTCCTTGCGCATCTCTACGGCGTAGAGTATCTCTTCTCTACGGTGTAGAAATCAATGGGAGGGATCATGAAACTCGCTGTGGGGGTGCTCTGCGGAGCGCAGTTCATGCTGATCGTGGACGTGGTCGTGCTGAACGTCGCCTTACCGTCGATCCAGCAGGGCCTGGCGATTGCCGAAGGCCAGCTCGCGCTGGCAGGCGTGCTGTACACGCTCACGTTCGGCCTGCTGCTGATCGCGGGCGGACGAGCCGGTGACGTGTACGGCAGGCTGCGTGTCTTCCAGATCGGGCTCGGGGTGTTCACGCTCGCTTCCGCACTGGCGGCGATCGCGCAGACACCGTGGCAGCTCTTCGCCGCACGTGCGCTGCAAGGCGTCGGGGCGGCGATGGTGTCGCCGAACACACTCGCCCTGGTGACGGCGATGTTCGAAGAAGGCGAGAAACGCAACCGGGTCTTGGGGTTCTGGGGCGCGACGGGCTCGGTCGGAGCGATATCCGGCCAGCTCATCGGCGGTGTGCTGACCGAATTCCTCGGCTGGCGGTCGATCTTCCTGATCAACATCCCGATCGGTGTCGCAGGCATGCTGATCGCCGCCCGTGTGCTCACCGAGAGCCGTGGTGGCTCGCCGATTCGCGCGGCCGTGCGGGCGCTCGTCGGCAACAAAGCCGTGCGGACAGGCAACATCGTGCTGGCCCTGATCGCGGGCACGACCGCGGCGACGCTGTTCTTCAGCACGCTCTACCTGCAGGGCACGCTCGACTACTCACCGATGGCGGTCGGGTTCGGGTTCGCGCCGGTCACTGTGGTCGTACTGCTCGTGTCACCGGTGGCAGGGCGGCTGGTCGGCAAGCTCGGCGCACGCAACCTCATGCTGTGCGGGGCGTTGCTGAGTGCGGCCGGGATGGCGTATCTCGCGTTGATCGACAGCAACGGCAACTACTTCGCGGATGTCCTGCCCGGCCTGCTCGCGGTGGCCGCGGGCAACGGCCTCGCGTTCGCCCCGACCATGATCACCGCGACCACCGGCGTCGCGGCCGATGACCAAGGCCTGGCGTCCGGCGTGCTCAACACGTCCCAAGAGCTGGGTACCGCCGCGGGTATGGCGGTGATCACGGGCATCGCCACGGCTGTGGGCGCCGGGATAGCCGGCTATCAGGTGGGATATCTCGTCGCGGCCGGGCTCGTCGCGCTCGCGGCGGTTGTGGCACTGCGCACACCGGGCACTGTGGGGCGGCCCGCCCTGACCGAGCCCGCGGAACGTGCCAGGATAGATATGTGACAAGGCCAAATCCACGTCAGACGGCCGCCATGTCAGCGGCTCTGTCCGGCGCCGTCGACCTGTCGGCGCTCAAGGCGCGGGCGGATGCCGCACGGCAGGCGCCCAGCAAGCCTGCGGCGGCTCCTGCGGGCGGCGACACGCCCGCGGCAAGCGGCCCGTTCGTCTTCGACGTCACCGAAGCGACATTCCAGGCGGACGTGGTCGAGCGTTCGCTCCAGGTCCCGGTGGTCGTCGACCTGTGGGCCGAATGGTGTGGCCCGTGCAAGCAGCTCTCCCCGGTGCTCGAGCGGCTGGCCAACGCCGGTGGCGGCGCATGGGTGCTGGCAAGGGTGGACGTCGACGCCAACCCCAGGATCGCGCAGTTGTTCGGCGTGCAGTCGATCCCGACGATCGTGGCGATCGCGGGCGGCCAGCCGGTCGACGCGTTCTCCGGCGCCCAGCCCGAGCCGCAGATCCGGCAGTGGATCGGCGCGTTGCTGGACGCGTTGCGCGACCGGCTGCCCGGCATCGCGGCCGCCGAGGCCGGTGCGCAGGGTGGCGTCGAAGAGGTGTACGAGGAGCCGACCGACCCGCGGATCATCGCTGCCGAAGACGCACTCGAGCGTGGCGACTACGCCGCGGCCGAGCAGGCGTACCAGCAGATCCTGGACGTCGAGCCGGGCAACGAGGAGGTCAAGGCCGCCCTCGCGCAGGTGAAGTTCACCGCTCGCGCGGAGTCGGCGGACCCGTCGGCCATCGGCAAGGCGGACGCCGACCCGTCGGACGTCGAGGCGCAGCTCGCCGCGGCCGACGTGCAGGTGGCGATGCAGCAGGTCGACGAGGCCTTCGCCCGGCTGATCAACACCGTCCGCAACACGTCGGGCGAGGACCGGGACAAGGTTCGGTCGCACCTGGTCGAGCTGTTCGGGCTCTTCCCTACCGACGACCCCCGGGTCGCGAAAGCACGCCGCGACCTGGCCAGCGCGCTGTTCTAGACGCCAGTACTAGTACTGCCGCTGCGGGGATCGCCTGCAGCGGCAGTCCGGTGACGTAGTCGAGCACCGGCGTCGCCAGGATCACCACGTAGATCGCCGGGTGGCGCCACGGCTTGGCCTGGACGTGCGGCCTGAGCTGTCCCCACGGCTTCATCCGCCCGATCCAGGCCAGCGCGGCGATCGCGGCGACCATCAGGACACCGCCCGCCACGAACATGCCGTCGTGGAACAAGGCGCGCCCGCCGAGTGCGAGACCGATCGTGGTCACGAGCTTCACCGTGATCCACCAGAACCGGGTGAAGCCCCAGTTCGCCGCCAACATCAGTCCGGTGTAGACGGTCATGAACGAGCAGTCCGCGAGCAGCCGGTCGTCCACCAGCAGTGCGGCTTCGACCTGACCGTGCGCGGTCAGCAACAACACCGCAACCGTGGCCGCGAACCAGCCGAAAGCGGTCATCAGATGGAGCAGGACCAGCGCCTGCCGCAGTTTCTTCGTCACACCGGCAGAGTGGACAAACCGGGTCGTAACGGGCATCCACCCACCGCGGGCTCTTGGAGCTACCGCACCAGGCCAGATTGGTACGCGAGCACGACGACCTGAGCGCGGTCCCGGGCACCGAGCTTGACCATGGCCCGGTTGAGGTGCGTCTTCACCGTCGCAGGCGACAGGAACAGCCGGCCAGCGATGTCGTCATTGGACAGTCCATTTGCGACGAACGTGACGATTTCCAGCTCGCGGCCGGTCAGCAGGCTGAGCTTCTCCGGCACCGCGCCGTCCACGACCGCGGGCTGCGCGAGAAAGCGGGTGATCAGGCCCTTGGTGGCCTTCGGGGACAACAGTGCCTCGCCGCCCGCGACCATCCGGATCCCCTCCAGCAGCATGGCCGGTCCCATGTTCTTGCCGAGAAACCCGCTGGCCCCGGCGCGCAGTGCCTGAAAGACGTACTCGTCCAGCTCGAACGTGGTCAGGATGAGCACGCGGACGTGCTCGTGCTTGGCGCAGATCTCCCGGGTGGCGGCCAATCCGTCCATCTCCGGCATCCTGACGTCCATCAGCACGACGTCCGCCCTGGGCGCCAACTGGACGGCTTGCACACCGTTGGCGGCCTCGCCGACGACCGAGATGTCGTCGCACGTCTCGATGATCGCCCGGAACCCCGCCCTGATCAGCTCCTGGTCGTCGGCCAGCACCACCCTGATCGTCACAGCACCGCCCGGACCACGAAGTGCTTGCCTTCCGGGCCCGCACTGAGCTTCCCGTCGACGAGGGCCACGCGTTCGCGCATTCCGATCAGGCCGTGCCCGGTGCCGCGCGCATTCGTACCGGAACGTTCGTTACGGACCTCGATGACGAGTTGGTCCGGTTGGTACTCCATGCTCAGCTGCACCCATCCGGTCCCGTATTTCCTTGCGTTGGCAAGGGATTCCTGGACGACCCGGTAGACCGTCACGTCCACAGTCGCGGGTAGTGGTCTGCGTTCGCCGATCACGGTCACCTCGACGCGGTCGTCGAGCAGGCTTTCCAGATCAAGGACCGGATCACGCAGCACGCCCAGCAGCGACCCGAGTTCGTCGAGCACTTTGGCGCTGGTCGTGGTGACGTGCTCAAGCGCTTCAGCTGCCTTGTCCGGGTTGCTTTTCAGCAGATGAGCGGCCGCGCCCGCCTGGACGTTCACCACGGCGACGTGCTGGGCGACCATGTCGTGCACGTCCTGCGCGATCCGCAGCCGCTCGTCCCTGCGGATGCGTTCCGCACGGGCGGATGCGAGTTCCCGCCTGCTGCGGATGGCGTCGCCGACGGCCGCTCCGGTCACCAACGCCGCCGGGATCATCGGACCAATCCCAGCCCACCAGGACTCCACGACAAAGCTGACAGCAACCGCAAATCCGGCGAGCGCAACCACAACAGTGACAACGACGGTCCGTCGACCGACGGAAATACCGAGGAACAACGCCACAAGCAGGACAACGGCCGAAGCCCACGCTGTCAGGCCGAACTTGAGTGCCACCACCGCCCCAGCGGTCACGGCGAGGAAAACCGCAACGCTCACTCCATCAAAGTACGGCCAACAACCCCGGATGGCATACGACAATCGCGGTATCGCACCCCTACCGTGTCCACAGTAGGCATAGCGAAATGCCTCATCCCGGGGCAAAACACGACAAGATCGGCGAAGTCGGCGGTGAGATGAGAGGGTGTCCGGCGTGGAATTCGTCTATCGAGTACTAGCCTCGGCCGTCGCCGTCTGGGCGGCGACCATCCTGCCGGGGATCAACCTGCTCACCGGGTCCGCGCTGGCCCGCATCGGCACGCTGATCGGCGTCGCCCTGCTGTTCGGCCTGGTGAACCTGATCCTCAAGCCGATAGCCAAGATCGCCGGCTGCGTGGTTTACATCCTCACGCTCGGCCTGATCGGACTCGTGGTCAACGGCCTGCTGTTCTGGTTCACCGGCTGGGTCGCCGGCGAGCTCGACCTGCCCTTCGAGGTCACCGGGTTCTGGGCCGGTTTCCTCGGCGCGATCATCGTGGCCATCGTCAGCTTCGTGCTGACGCTTCCGTTGCACCTCAAGAAGCTGACCAGCCGGGGTCGCTGACTCACCCGCCTGCTTCCGCGCCGTGCGCGGGAGCAGGCGTCATACCGTTGCCCTGCTTGGTAAACCGCCGACCACGCTTCACTCGAACGGGTAGCCGCGTCACTTGTTCGGCCCTAGCCCTGATGCCACTGCAATGGTTGTGTCACAAGCCTTCCATTTCCGGCATCAGGAAGGCCCTCATGCGGGACGACGTCGCTGTTCTGCTCCTCGGTCCGGTTCGATTGGCCACCCCGGCGGGCCCGGTCGCGGTGAACGGCAGTGACCAGCGGACCTTGCTGGCCCGGCTGGCCGCAACACCAGGCGAGCAGGTGCCGATCCACGACCTGATCGAGGCGTTGTGGGGCGAGGCCTTCCCCATCACCGCGGTGAAGACACTGCACAGCCACGTCGCGCGGCTGCGCCGTGAGCTACGGGCAGCCGGGCTCGACGGCCTGATCACCACCGAAGGATCCGGCTATCGGCTGACGGTCGCGCCGACGTGCGTCGACTCCGTACGCTTCGAAACACTGGCACGGATGGGGCGCCGCCATCTCAACGCGGGTGATTTCGCCCAAGTGGCACGGACTCTCGCCGATGCCGCGAAGTTATGGCGTGGTAAACCGCTCGCCGGCTGCGTGCCAACTCCGTGGGCGCACGCCGAATGCGCGCGGCTGACGGGCGTTTTGCTGGGCATTCGGGAGAACGTGCTGATGGCACGACCGCATGCCGAGGTCACGGCGCTGCTCAACGAGCTCGAAACCGCCATTCACGACAGTGATCCGGCCATCGACCTGCCGGGCGAACCATCGGCCGCCGAGCCGGAGACGGCCAGTGTGATCAGCCGGGACACCGACGTCGAAGAGGTGACGTGGCTGCTGGCCAACGGCCGGATGGCCACGCTGACCGGCGTCGGCGGAGTCGGCAAGTCCACGCTGGCGGCACAAGTGGCGCAGTGCAACCAATCCTCGTACCCGGACGGGGTCTGGTTCACCGAACTGGCCGCACTGCACGATTTCGGCCTGTTCGCGCACACCGTCGCGGACGCGTTGGAGCTGCACGACCAGTCGGGCCGGAGCATGACGACGGTGCTCGCCGAGCACTTCGCATCCAAAGTCGCGTTGCTCGTGCTGGACAACTGCGAACAAGTCGCGCCCGCGTGCGCGCTTTTCGTCGACACGTTGCTGCACGCCGCGCCGGGCCTGCGGATCCTGGTGACGAGCAGAGTCCCGCTGCACATCGAGACCGAGCAGATCTATGACGTGCGGCCGTTGCCTGTACCAGAACCCGACGAAGACGACGCTCCGGCCGTCGCCCTGTTCGTGCAACGGGTTCCCAACGGTTTCGAGCTGACCGACGACAACCGCAAGGACGTCATCTCCTTGTGTTGCCGGCTCGAAGGCGTTCCGTTGGCGCTTGAACTGGCCGCGGCCCAGCTGCGTGAGCTCCCGCTGCCGGACCTGGTCACCCGGTTGGACAGCATGATCCGGGTCAAACCGGCCGTACGGGCCATTGTGGACTTCAGCTACGAACTCTGCTCGCCCGCCGAGCGACTGATGTGGCGGCGGATGTCCGTGTTCGAGGACACCTTCGACCTGGTGGCGGTGGAGAACGTCTGCGCCGGGTACAACGACATCCCGCTGGACACGGTGTTGGACGTACTCGACGGCCTGGTGGACAAGGCCATCCTGGTCCGGGCGGATGCCCATGGCCCGGCTCGGTTCCGATTACCCGAGACGCTGCGCCAATACGGCAGGGAGCAGTTGTGGCAGGCCGGTGAGCAGCCATTGGTCCGAAGACGCCACCGCAACTGGTACTTGACCGTGGCGGAGCAGCGGGAACAGCAGTGGTTCGGCGCGGCGCAGGCCGAGCTGTCCGCACGTACCCGCCTCGATCACGCGAATCTCCGTGCGGCACTGGAGTTCTGCTTGACCGAGCCAGGCGAGGCCGCGGCCGGGCTGCGGCTGGCGGGCGCGTTGTGGTTCCACTGGGTCGGCAACGGGTTGCTCGCCGAAGCCCAGCACTGGCTGGACTGGGGCCTCTCAGCGACCCGGCAGGTCACCACCGACCGATGGAAAGCCTTATGGGTCAACGGATACGTCACCGCACTGCAGGGCAAGACGGAAGCCGCTCGGCAACTGCTGGCGCAGGTGGATGCCGAGGCGGATGAAGCGTCACTCGTCCACGCGACATACGCGCTGGGTATGACGGAACTCCTGGATGGCAACGTGGCAACGGCCTCGGCACTGCTTGAGCAGGTCACGGCCGGGCACCGCGATCCGGATGCCACTCTGATCATGGCCATGGTCGCGCGTGCCGTTGCGCTTGTGCTCGAAGGCGATCTGCCCGGTGCGGGGACACTCTGCCGGGAAGCTCTGGAGATCTGCGAAAACAACGGCGAGAAATGGTCACTGGCCTACGTTCTGCTCGCCGTCGGCGTTGTGTCGGCTGGCAAAGGTGAACTGGCTGCGGCCACCGCGCTGGCCCGGGAGTCCTTGCGGATCAAGGACTCCCGTCACGACCTGCTCGGCGTCGCCGCCGCGGTCTGTCTGCTCGCCCTGACAACCGGTGACGACAGCCGGGTCGCCGCGTTGCTCGGCGTCATCAGCCAGATCGAACCGCATGTCGGTCCGGACCTTCCCCGCATCGACGACGCCCTGCAGCGCCGAGCCGAGCAGGGCAGGCAGGCCTTGGGCGACGCCGAGTTCGACGCCGCCTTCGACCAGGGCGCCCGGATGAGCCTCGCCGCCGCGGTCAGCTTCGCCTTAGCTGTCCCACCGGAAAACGCGGGTCGCGACAAACCCGATCACCAGGGTGAAACCGATCAGGACGGCGCTGGGCACCAGTAACGCCTCGAACCCCTTGCCTCGGACCAGGAAATCCTGGATACCGGTGTTCATGTGCCGCAACGGGAAGATCTGCGACACGGTCTGCAACCAGCCGGGTGCCCGCTCGATCGGGAAGAACGTGCCGGACAGGAACGCCATCGGCAGCACCACGATCTGCGCCGCACCGTTCGCCGCCTCCTCGGTCTTGGCGAACGCGCCGATCAGCATGCCCATGGCGAAGAACGCGAGCATGCCGAACAAGAAGATCGGGATGGACAACCACCAGGTGCCGGCCAGTTTCAGGCCGAAAATCGGCAGGCTCGCAATGCCGACGAACACCACGGCCTGCGCGATCGCGATCCCCAACGTCACGCCGACCCGGGACATCAGCACGGCCGCGGGCGACACCGGCGCCAGCCAGAGGCGCCGCAACACCTGCTTCTTGCGCCACTGCACGAACGTCATCGCCGCGCCGAAGACACCGGCCGACGCCACCGCCCAGCTCAGGATGCCCGGTGTCAGGTACTGGATCGGGCTGAGCGAATCGTCCTCGACCTGGCTGGACTGGAAGGTGAACCGGGGCTGCTGACCGGTGGCGGTGATGTTGGCCTTGTCGACCACACTGGATACCAGGCCGTTGACGATCCCGGACTGGTTCTGGTCGCTCGCGGCGAACCGGAGCTGGACGCCAGCGCCGTTCTCGATCACCGCACCGGGCAGGTCACCGGACTTCACCTTTTCGACAGCCGCGGCCTCGGTGTCGAACCGCTGCACCTCGACGACCGGAACCTGGTTCAGCGACTGCACGACCGGGCCGTTGCCGACCACCCCGAGCTTGATCTTGTCAGTGCCCGAGTCCCGGAACAGCAGGCCGAAGATGACCAGGAACATCAACGGGAACAACAGGATGAAGAAGACCGCCGCCTTGTCCCGGATGAACCCCTTGGCACCCGCGATGGACAGGCTCTTGAAAGCGCTCATGCCTTCTCCTCGCTTTGGGCAGCTACGTCGCATGAGCGCGACGCTGTGCTGGGTGATTCGTTCGCAAGCTCGCTCATGCCCGGTACTCCCGTCCGGTGAGGTCAAGGAAAACGTCCTCGAGCGTGGCCGTGCGGACCTGAAGCCCGTCAAGGGTTCCGCGCTCGGCCAACGCGCTGAGCACCGGCGCGGGCTTGCGCGTGGCGATCGTCAACATGTCGCCGTCGTCGCTCACCTCATCGACCCCGATGAAGCCACGGACCTCATCCACTTGCAGCACACCGTGTTCGAGCCGGATATGGGTGGGCGCGTCCAGGCCACGGACCAGCGCGGCAGGCGTGTCCATCGCGAGGATCTTGCCGTGGTCCATGATCGCCACCCGGTCGCAGAGCACCTCGGCCTCGTCGAGGTAGTGCGTGGTGTACACGATCGTCTTGCCACGCGAGCGAATCTCGCGCAGCACGTCCCAGAGGTTGCGCCGCGCCTGTGGATCCAGCGCGGCGGTCGGCTCGTCGAGGAAGACGATGTCCGGGTCGTGCACCAGTGCGCACGCGATCGACAGCCGCTGCCGCTGACCGCCGGAAAGCTTGTCCTCGCGGGTGTTCGCCTTCTCGGTGAGGCCGACCACCTCGAGCATCTCGTCGATGTTCTTGGTGCCAGAGCCATACAGCGATGCGAACGTCTCGATCTGCTCGCGTGCGGTCAGTTTCTCGAAGAACGCCGACGCCTGCAGCTGCACACCGATCCTTGGCAGCAATTGCACTTTGCGTGGCCACGGGTTCTCGCCGAGTAGCGTCACGCTGCCCGAATCGGGCTCGCGCAAGCCTTCGACGATTTCCAGCGTGGTCGTCTTGCCTGCGCCATTCGGCCCCAGAATGCCGAAGAACTCCCCTTCGGCCACTGTGAACGACACTCCGTCAACGGCCGTGAGTTCACCGTAACTCTTGCGGATTCCGGAGACGACGATCGCATCTCCCCCATTACCGGTCATGCCGGCAAAGGTATCCCGCCTCGCGCCAGATATCTCGCGAGGCGGGAGACTCGATACAAATATCAGTCTTTTGGTTACACCATTCGGACTATCCGGCCGAAACCGTGAACACGTGCAGCGTCCCGCCGGACACCGCGGAAGGCAGCGTCACGCTCTTGACCTGTTTGGACGGATCCAGCGCGACGGGTGCGGTGGCGAACACGTAGGTGTTCAGGCCCTGCGACGACCCGTTCACCGAGTTGCGGTACGTCGACGTGACCGCGATCCGGTTGCCGAACGACGGCTGTTGGCCACCGCCGCCCAGGGTCCAGTCCGAGAACCCGATCTGGGCCTGCTGCGTTGACCCGTCGGTGTAGGTGATCGTGAGAGTGCCTGAAGCAGTCCCATTGGCCGCACTGCCGAGGAACGCCAGTTTGGTCGCCCCGGCTGGAGCCTGGACGTTCACCGTCTGCCCGCCCGCGATCACGTTGTCCGGCTCACCGACCGCGGTGACCGGCCAGGTGTGCGTCAGACCGTCCACTGTAACCGTTCCGCCCGGTTTGAGCCCGGCGTTGGCCAACGCGTTCGCCGAGTAGCTGAAGCCGACGTTGTCGAAGTTCGCCACGGACATGGCGTTGTCCGGCGATATCCCGACATTGTTGTAGACAGTGCGCAGGCTGCCCGGCTGGGCGACCAGGATCTGCAGAGTCGCACTCGGCAGCGGACCCTGCGGCCCAGTGAAATGAACAACCACTTGGTAGGTGGCGTCCGGGGTGCCGGGCTCGACCCGCACGGCGACCGATCTGCCCGCCTTGGCCCCGGGCGGCACGATCAACTCGCTGCCACCGGGAATCACCGAGATGCCAGGAGGCCCCGGCGCGGTCCACGTGAGCCGTGCGCCGTCGCCGGAGAAGTCCTGAGCACCGATCTCCACGAAACCGCTCGTGCCGGCCGGAAGCACGATCCTTGACGGCGAGACATATCCTCGCTGTCCAACCTCGCCATCCCGGAACGACGGCGGCGCATCGCCGGCGCCTGTGCCCCATGCCGACGGAGTCCCGGACATGGTGAAGTCGACCGTGCCGCCGCGTTCCACAAAGGACTCGGGCAGCCATGTCCTTGTGGAGGGTTGACCGTTGAACAGAACCTCTGAGACGTAAGGTGACTTCGTCCCCGCTCCCTTGCCACGGATGGTGAGCTTGGCGCCGGTCGGCCGGGTCACCACGATCTCCTCGAACAACGGTCCGTTGAGGACGAGCTCGGCCCGGCCGGGGATCATCGGGTACATCCCCATCGCGGCCCAGACGTACCAGGACGACAGCTGACCGAGGTCGTCGTTGCCGACCAGGCCGTTCTCCCTTGGGCTGTAGAGATCCGTGAGCACCTTGCGGGTGATCTGCTGCGTCTTCGCCGGCGCTCCGGCGTAGTTGTAGAGCCAGGTCACGTGCGAGTTCGGCTCGTTGCCCATGAAGGCGAACGGCCGGCTCGGCCCGGCGTTGAGCTCCTTGAAGAACGTGTCCAGCCGGTTGACGACGGTCGCGTTCCCGCCCATCGCGTTGAACAGGCCGCGTGGGTTGTACGGGACCATCCAGGCGTACTGCGCGCCGTTGCCTTCGACCCAGCCGTCGCCGCTGGCCGGGTTGAACGGCTGCATGAACGAGCCGTCCTTGTTGCGAGGGTTCAGATATCCGTTGTCCGGGTTGTAGAGGTTCTGCCAGTTCTGGGCGCGTTTCATGAACGTGCTCCAGGTCGCGCCGTCACCGAGCCTGCGCGCCAGTTCGGCGATGGCGAAATCCGCGCTGGTGTATTCCAAAGTGGTCGCTGCCGGGCCCCACACGTTGGGCGCGCCCATCGGGACGTAGCCCAGCTTCTGGTAGTCCTCAAGCCCGGGGCGTTCGACGTAGCCCTGCGTCGGCTGCGTCGCCCCGCGCAGCATGAGCAGTAGCGCCTTGGACGCGTCGAAGTCCTTGGCGCCAAAGGCATACGCGGTCGACACGATGATGTGATACGGGTCGCCGTTCATCACGCCGGTGTACCCGTTGGCGACCGTCCAGCGGTCCCAGGCGCCGCCTTGCTCGGCGTAGAGCATCATCGAGCGGGCGATGTCCGATGCTTCCCTGGGCGCCAGCAAGGCCAGCAGCTGCGACTGCGACCGGTAGACGTCCCAGCCGGAGAAGTTCGTGTAGACGGGTCTGCCGGTGGTGTGGATCCGGCCGTCGAATCCGGCGTACCTGCCGTCCGCGTCGGAGAAGACGTTCGGCTGGATCAACGAATGGTAAAGCGCGGTGTAGAACGTGGTCCGCTCGTCGGGTGAGCCGCCCTTGACCTGGATCTGGTTCAGCTTGGCGTTCCACGCGGCCCGCGCGGCATCCTTGACCTGGTCGAAAGCGCCGGTCTCGGCAGCGAGGTTGCCCTTGGCGCCGTCGACGGACACAAACGACAGTCCAACTCGGACATTCACGGCGTTCGATTCGAAGGAGTCGAACGTGACAAAGCCACCGGAGCCAGGCCCGGACACTGTGGTGTCGAGCGTGACGGGCTTCGGCTTTGGTTGTTCGGCGGTCTTCTGGGCATTTTGCTCCACCCTGGGCGGCGCGCCGCCGCGCTCGACGCGCTGCCCGTGTGTCACCTTGCCGTTCTTCCACGTGCCGACGGACTCGAACGGCCGGTCGAACTGAGCATGGAAGTAGACGCGATAGCGGTGGTCCGTGCCGCAGAACTTGCCGCTCGTCGCCCAACCGCTGATCGTGTCCGTGCCGATGACGGTCTCGGCGTCATCCGTGCCCGCGATCGAACCGGACGTGTTGACCAACAAGGTCGCCACCGGCCCGACCGGGAACTGCAGCCGCCCGGCACCAGTGCGTTGCGTGGCCGTGAGATCGATCTTCGCACCGGAGTCCAGAGCCACGCCGTAGTGGCCTGGCGTCGCGGTCTCGTTGGCACGGTTGAACTTCGCGATGTACCGGTTGGGGTCCGTGGCCGGGGAGGTGGTCACTTGGCCGACGAACGGCATGATCGGAATGTCCTGGTATGTACTGCATCCGGCGCCGGACAGGTGCGTCAGGCTGAACCCTTTGATGCGATTGTCGTCGTAGAAGTAGCCGCCGTGCTGATGTGTGACGGTGTCCGGACTCCACTGGACCATGCCGAAAGGCACGACCGCACCGGGGAATGTGTTGCCCGCACCGCCGCCGGTGCCATGGTCAGGTCCCCCAGGTTTGGTCCCGATGTACGGATTCACGAACTGAGCTAAGTCCTCGATGGCTGCCCGCGGCTGGCTCATCGCTGCCGGAGCGGTGACGACGCCCCACGCGACCCCCAGGATCACCGTCGCTGCCAACCATCTTCTGCGTGACATGTGCCCGATCGCCTCCCGGATTGACTGACAACCTTGTCGCTATCAACCGTTCGTGTCGGCCACACTGCGCAGAGTCGCAGCCGCCGTCAACCCTTCACCAGATGTCGATCCACGCGGTTAGCCCATATGCACTAGCCCCCACCCACGTGTCCACCACTCCAGCACACCGTGTCCACCACTCCAGCACACCGTGTCCACCGGTCCAGCACAGTGAGATGCACTTTGCCGCACGGTGAGATGCACTTTGCAGGACCGCATTTGGTCGGCAGCTTCCTTCGGCCGCGAGCCGGCGCGTGTCCACCATTCCGGCACGGTGAGTCAAACTGCTCGACTCGCACCCAGCCCCGCTGGGTGCCGCCGTGCGCCGCTCGCGCGTTCAACACACCATGCCGGAGCCGGTGGACACGCGCGTGGCCCTGCGGCCGTTCGCTTCGCTCCGGCGTTTTAGGTACAGGTGTGCACGCGCGATGCCCTCGCTGGTGGACACGCGCGTGCCCGGGTGCCGTTCGCTTCGCTTCGGCCGTTGACAGCTTTCGGTCTCGGCGTGATACTCGGCGCCACCATGACAACGTTGTCGGAACCAGGGACACGCAAGGTCCGCCGGGCGACCATGAGTGATGTCGCCCGGCTCGCCGGCGTGAGCATCAAGACCGTCTCCAGGGTGGTCAACGACGAGCCCGGTGTCCACCCGGACACCGCTGAGCGCGTGCTGGCCGCGATCGAACAGCTGGGGTTCCGCCGTAACCTCGGCGCCCGCAACCTGCGCCGGGGCATGTCCACCGGCACCATCGGGCTGGTCCTCGAGGACGTCGGCAACCCCTTCTACTCCGTGCTGACCAGGGCCGTCGAGGAAGTCGCCCGGACGTTCGGCCGTCAGGTGCTGACGGGTTCTTCCGCCGAGGACCCGGCCAGGGAACGTGAGCTGGCGCTGGAGTTCTGCTCCCGCCGCGTCGACGGGCTGATCGTGGTGCCCGCCGGGATGCAGCACGGCTACCTCGTGCCTGAGATGCGCGCGGGCACACCGGTCGTGTTCGTCGACCGGCCCGCGGGCGATGTCGTGGCCGACACCGTATTGGTCGACAACCTTGGCGGCACCGCCGCGATGGTCGCGCATCTGGCCCAGTACGGGCACTCGCGGATCGCCTTCCTCGGCGACGCGCCCGACATTTTCACCGCCAGCGAGCGGTTGAGAGGCTTTCGCGAAGGTTGCGCGAAAGCAGGCATCCGTTACGACGAGTCGCTCGTCGTGATGGGGCCGCACACCGATGCCGGGGTAGCGAGCTCCGTCCGCCGCTTGCTGTCCGGCACCGCACCGGCGACCGCGCTGATCACCGGGAACAACCGGATCACCATCATGGTGTTGCGTGCGTTGAGCACGTTGGACGCGCGGCCTGCTGTGGCTGGCTTCGACGACTTCGAACTGGCCGATCTGCTCGACCCGCCGGTGACCGTGCTCGCGCACGACATCGCCGCCATGGGCCGTGCTGCCGCCGAGCTGTTGTTCGCCCGAATGGAAGGCGACACGTCACCGCCGCGCAGGATCGTGCTGCCGGCCAACATCATCCCTCGGGGATCGGGAGAGGTACGCCCTTGAACAGCCCAGATGTCGCAACCGGGAAATCCCCGGTGTGGCTGCCCGCCAACCAGCCTGCTCAGTTCTACGCCGGCGGCGGCTCGATCGAGGCACTCAGAGGTGCGGGCAAAGCGCGGACGGATCACGGGCCGGAAGACTGGGTCGGGTCCACCACCACCCGGTACGGCATGGCCACGGACGGCCTGACCAAACTGGACAACGGCCAGTGGCTGCGGGACGCGGTGCGTGGGCACCCGGAGAACTGGCTCGGCAAGGCACACGCGGCACGGTTCGGCGGCGATCCCGCCGTGCTGGTGAAGCTGCTCGACGCCGGACAGCGGCTGCCGGTGCACTGCCACCCCTCGGATGCCTTCGCACAGAAGCACATGGGCTCACACTTCGGCAAAACCGAGGCGTGGATCATCGTCGGGACACCGGCGGACGGCGGTAACGTCCACATCGGATTCCAGGAAGACCTTTCCGAGTCCACGGTGGCCGACTGGGTGGCCGAACAGGACACCACGGCCATGCTCGGTGCATTGAACGCCGTGACAGTGAAGCCCGGTGACACGGTCTTCGTCCCGGCTGGACTGCCGCACGCGATCGGCGCCGGGGTGTTCATCGTGGAGCTCCAGCAGCCGACCGATCTGTCGGTCACGTTGGAGTGGAAAGACTTTCTCGACTCGGAGGCCGGTGGACACCTCGGCTTCGGATACGACGTCGTACTCGACTGCGTCGACCGGTCCGCTTGGGACAATGACCGGCTCAAGCAGATCGTGCGACACGCCGAAAGCGAATCGCCGGTGACCGACCTCCTTGGTCCGGACGCGGCGAGTTTCTTCCGGGCACAACGGATCCGCGGTGGCGCATCGCTCGACGCGTCGTTCTCGATCCTTGTGGCGCTTGAGGGTTCGGGCACGATCCGAACCGAGAATGGCGACGTTGCGGTGAACAAGGGCGATACATACGTGTTCCCGCACGCCGCCGGACCGGCTACTGTGGACGGTGAGCTCGTGGCGATTCGCTGCCTGCCACCGGAGGTAACGTTGTGACACCTGTTTTGCAGGCGCAGAACATAGTCAAGCACTATGGATCGGTCGAAGCCCTGCGCGGCGCTTCATTCGAAGTCGGACAAGGCGAAGTCGTCGCACTGATCGGCGACAACGGCGCCGGGAAGTCCACTTTGGTCAAATGCCTCTCCGGCGCGGAGATCCCGGATTCCGGAACGATCCTGCTGGAAGGCGAGCCGGTGACACTGGATTCGCCGGTCACCGCACGACGTCTCGGCATCGAGACGGTGTACCAGGACCTGGCCGTCGCGCCGGATCTCGACCCGGCCGCGAACCTGTTCCTCGGCCGGGAAGTACGCCGCAAGGGCCTGCTCGGCAAGCTCGGCGTATTGGACAAGGCGGCGATGCGCAAGCAGGCCGCCGAGGAGTTCACTCGCCTCGGCGTAACGCTGCAAAGCATCGACGTGCCCATCGGAGCGTTGTCCGGCGGGCAGCGGCAGAGCGTCGCCGTGGCGCGTTCTGTCGTGTGGGCCAGCAAGGTCGTGTTCATGGACGAGCCGACCGCGGCACTCGGTGTGGTGCAACGGGAAAAGGTGCTAGACGTGATCAAGCGTGTCCGTGACGAGGGCATGGCTGTCGTGCTGATCAGCCACAACATGCCCGAGGTGCTGTCGGTGTCCGACCGGGTCGAGGTGCTGCGGCTCGGCCGCCGCGTGGCCCGGTTCACCGCCGCGGACGCGTCGCTGGAAGATCTGGTCGGCGCGATGACCGGTGCGTTGACACAGGAGGACGCGGCGTGACCACTGTAGACACTGAGCCCACGGTGGAGCGGCAGGCGCTGAGCGCAAGGCTTTTGTCGGCCAACACCTTCTGGATCGCGTTGGTGTTGCTCGCGTTGATCGTGGTGTTCAGCGCGATGGCACCGGACTCGTTCCTGACGTTCTTCAACTTCCAGCAGCTGTTCATCGAGACCTCGGTGCTGCTGGTGATCGCGGTCGGGATGACGTTCGTGATCATCACCGGCGGCATCGACCTTTCGGTCGGCTCGGTGCTGATCTTCGCGGGCATGATCTCGGCGAAGACGATGGAATGGATGAGCCCCAACCAGGACGCCAGCAACGCGGGCTGGGGCGTGATCATCGTCGGCCTGGTCGTGGCGATCGCCGGTGGCTCGGTGTGGGGCCTGATCAACGGCTTGCTGGTGGCCAGGGCCAACATCCCGCCGCTGATCGTCACGTTGGGCACCCTCGGTGCGGCACTGGGTGTGGCCTCATTGCTGAACGACGGCACGAACGTGCGCACGGTTCCGTTGGAACTGCGCGACAGCCTGGGGTTCGGCACGCTCGAAGGCAACATCCCGAACCTCGTCGTGGTCGCCGTGGTGATCACGGTGATCTTCGGCCTGGTGTTGCACACCACCCGGTTCGGCCGGTACACGTTCGCCATCGGTTCGAACGCGGAAGCCGCACGGCGCTCGGGTATCGGCGTGACGCGGCACCTGACGAACGTCTACCTGCTGACCGGTTTCCTTGCCGGGATCGCGGGTTTCATGTCGCTGGCGTACTTCCAGTCGACGACGATCTCCGGGCACACCACGGACAACCTGAACGCCATCGCCGGTGTGGTGATGGGCGGTACGAGCCTCTTCGGCGGGATCGGCACCATCCTCGGCACGGTGATCGGTGTGTTCATCCCCGCGGTACTGCAGAAGGGCTTCAACATCATCGGCGTGCAGCCGTACTGGCAGCAGATCGCGGTCGGCGCGGTCCTGGTCGCGGCCGTGTGGTTCGACCAGCAGCGGCGCCGTTCTCAGAACAAGCGATAGTTTGGAGGTTCGAGTGTCAACGAAGACACTGGTCGTGGTGCTCGCCGCCGGAGCACTGGTGGCGGCCTGCGGTGGCCAGATCGGCCAGAACAACAGCTCGGGCGGCGGCCAGAGCAGCGCAGCCGCGCCTGCCAACAAGAACCTCGAACTTGTTGTGGGCGTGAAGAACGAGCCGTTCTACATCTCCATGCAGTGCGGCGCCGAGGCGGCGGCGAAGGAAGCCGGGTACACGATCACCACCCAGGCGCCGGACAAGTTCGACCCGACGCTGCAGGCCCCGATCGTGACCGCCTTGGGCGCGAAGAAGCCCGCGGCCCTGCTCATCGCGCCGACCGACGACAAGACGATGGCGCCCCAGATGAAGCAGATCAAGGACATGGGCGTCAAAGTGATCGAAGTGGACACCGCGCTGCAGGACACGAGCGTCGCGGCGTCTTCGATCTCGTCGGACAACACCCAGGGCGGCCAGCTCGCCGCGCAGACGATGGCGAAGCTGACCAGCGGGAAGTCCGGCTCGGTCCTGGTACTGGACACCAAGGCGGGCACGTCGACCACGGCGGCAAGGGCCAAGGGCTTCGAGGAGGAGCTGAAGAAGTCCGCGCCGAACCTGAAGTCCATCGGCGTCCAGTTCACCGAGAACGAGCCGTCGGTGGCGGCGCAGAAGGTCACCGCGGCCATCTCCAGTACGCCGGACCTGATCGGCGTGTTCGCGACCAACCTGAACACCGGCGAGGGTGCCGCGACCGGCCTGCGCAGCGCGGGCAAGGTCGGCCAGGTCCAGCTGGTCGGCTTCGACGCAAGCCCGTCCGAAGTGGAAGGCCTGCGCGCCGGGGCGTTCCAGGCCCTGATCGCACAGGACCCGGCCACCATCGGCAAGGCGGGCGTGCAGCAGGCCATCGCCGCGATCGAGGGCAAGCCGGTCCAGCGCAACATCTCCGCTCCGCTGGTCGCACTGACCAAGGACGACATGGACCAGAAGGCCGAGTTCTTCTACAAGACGAAGTGCTGACCTGATCTCCGCGTCACAACCGGGGCACGTCCGCTGACGTGCCCCGGTTTTTTTCGTCCCGAGTGGATCCAACCGCGACGCCGCTGCGTCCCAGTCGGCACGCGAGGAGGAAACGGGGAGTTCGATGCCAGACGGATACCGCCTTGAGCTGGGCGGCATGGGCAGGCTGATCAACCAGCTCGCCACCGCCGAAGAGCGGATGACCAGGGCCAACAACAACCTGCGCGACTCATCCGCCAAGGACATGGGCAGCTTTCTGATCGACCAGGCGGGCAACGCCTTCCAGGACCGCTGGGAGTACGGCATCGGCAAGCTGGCCGAGTGCGCGGGCAAGATGGTCGAGGGCCTCGACGCCACGCGCAAGCAGTACCAGCAGGCCGATCAGGCCACTTCGGAATACTTTCCGGCCGGTGAGGGCGACACGCGCATCTCCCGCAGGATGGACGGTGGGACGTGAGCTATCCCGCGATCGGCTTCGACCCCGCACCCGGCACCGTGGGCTCCGTCACCTCGGTCGCCGACAACATGACCATTGTGGCCAATGAGCTCAACGAGGCCTATACGTCCCTGACGAGCATCGGCCGGTCCAACAGTGTCTGGGAAGGCCAAGCCGCCACCAACTTCCAGGGCAAGGTCGGTGAACTTCCGGCCTATCTGGACAAGGCTCGCCGTTCGCTCGGCGACGCGTCCACAGTGCTCCAGGACTGGGCCGCCGACCTCGAGTCCATGCAGCGCACCGCACGGGACTACGAGGCGCAGGCCAAGAAGGCCTTGCAGGCCGTGCAAAGTGCCGAGAACAACCCGGATCTCGGGCTCGCCGGGCAGGTGTTCAACAGCGACGAGGCCCTGCAGAACGCCCAGCAGCGGTTTGATCAGGCCAAGGCGCAGCTGACCAGTGCCCAGAACGACCTGACCGCGATCCGGGAGCAGGCCAAGCGCTTGCTCGAACAGCACCAGGACCTGGCCGACCGGGTTGCCGACGCCCTGCGCAAAGCCAAGGACGAAGCGCCGGAGGAGCCCGGCTTCTTCGACCGGATCGGCGAGGCGCTCAGCGACATCGTCGAGGGCGTCAAGGAACTCGCCACCGACGTCTGGAACTTCGTCAAGGAACACGCCGACGTCATCGCGAAGATCGGCACTGTGCTCAGCGCGGTCGGCAATGTCCTTGGTGTCGTGGCGATCGCGACGTGCTGGATCCCGGGCGTGAACGCGGTCACCGCCACCGCGGCGGCCGTGGTGAGTGGTGCCGCAGCCGGTACGAAACTCCTGGCCAAGGCCGCGGGTGCGGACGTGTCCTGGACCAGCATCGGAATGGACGCCATCGGCGCGATCCCCGGCGGACGTGCGGTCGCGGGCATGAAGAACGCGGCTGTCCAGGCGGCGCGGACCGGCCGCGGGGTAGCCAGGGTTCCGTTGGCAGGCGCGAAGGTGGTCAAGGTCGGCGAAGACACGTTCACGCCGATCACCCAAGCCGCGTTGCGAGCGGATCCGGCGGGCGCGATGTACGACGCGGCCCGCTACACGCACGCCAACGGCGTCAAGATGGCGAACTGGATTCCTGGCGTGAACATCACCGATGCGTTCTCCACCGGCGGCCTGATCGCGGGCGCGACCGTGAACTCGGGCATCAAGACCGGTGTCGGGCTGGGCATGGCGTACGGCAAGGAACAGGTCAAGGAGCACTCCCCGTGGTGACGTCGGTGCCGCAACTGCGCGAGTTCAACCTGGTCCTGCCCGAGCAGTTCGTCCAGATTCCGCCTGGTGAGCTGACCGAGGAAGGCCTGCGTGCCTTGGCGGGCGAGATCGCGGGGGTCTTCCAGGTCCCCGAGCTGGACACGGGCGCAGTGGCGGCGGCCATCACACTCGCCTCGGTCGGCGCGGGTGTCGCGGCAGGCGGGGCGTCGCACGTGTCGGCAGGCGTCTTCAAGTCGACCGACGGTCAACGGCCGATCCTCGTGCTGCTCAGTGCCTACGTCATGCCGTCCGATCACGCGTCGGCGCAGGCGGCGATCAGCGGCCTGCTGGAGATCCACGAGAGTCAGCAGTCCGGTCTGGTCCG
This sequence comes from Kibdelosporangium aridum, assembly GCF_900176515.1. Taxonomy (GTDB): domain Bacteria; phylum Actinomycetota; class Actinomycetes; order Mycobacteriales; family Pseudonocardiaceae; genus Kibdelosporangium; species Kibdelosporangium aridum. The sequence continues at coordinate 107,937 of NZ_FWXV01000006.1, read as the reverse complement.
CACCGTCCACCTGGACTCGGGCCCCGCGGTGACAGTCGAGTCCCACGAGGACAGCGAGATCAAGATCGGTGAGCCCGAGGAGACCTACGAGATCTCCCAGCACGCACTCACCGCGTGGCTGCCCGACGAAGATGGCACTACGTTGGTGGCGTTGTCCGTGATGAGCACCAACACCGAGGACTGGGCTGACATCAAGGACCTGGCCGAAGGCATCTTCGACGGGTTCTTCTGGCAGCCGCGAGGAAGCGCCGATGACTGAGTGGTCGAAGATCACAAAGGTTTCCGAGTCGCACGCGTACCTGCGTGATCAGATCGCCCGCATGTGGAACGACGGTCCAGCGTTGTCCATGCACGTCGAGGAATTCCGTCCGGCGTACGACGTCGAAGGGCGTCGCCGCAACGGATCGTTCAAGGGCCAGCAGGGGCTCCGATGGTTCTTCGGGCGCATCTTCCTGCCGGTCCGCAACATCGTGCTCACGCTGTTCGCCATGGTGTCGGGCGGCACGCCGTCGCACGGCTTTCGAAACAGCAAGGTGACCGGCCCTGCCACCAGCATGGCCGTGCAGTTCGCCGACGCGACACGGCATGAACACCAGCAATACCAAGTGGACTGGTGCTGGTTCGTCTGGACGCGCAACCGATCCGCACTGATCCGGGTCGCCAAGGAAGAGTTCCGGGTGGAAACCCTGTGGCAGGGCGACGGACCGATGCGCCCGCATGTCGACCCGGCCAACCGCACACTGCGATGGCGTGACGGTTCCACTGTCGTGCTGCACCTCGACGCCTGGGAAACCCAGCAGGCCGCGCAGCTGCCACCTGGCTGAAGCCGACTCACCTGTTCAGATACGCCAGCACCGCCAGCACCCGGCGGTGCCCGCCGTCGCTCGGCGGCAGATCCAGCTTCGCGAAGATGTTGCCGATGTGCTTGTGCACGGCCCGTTCGGTGACCACGAGCTTTGTCGCTATGTCGCTGTTGGCGTGTCCTTCGGCCATCAGCCCGAGGACTTCCTTCTCCCGCGGGCTCAACGTGCTGACTGGGTCGTGCCCACGGCGGCGGCGCACCAGCAACTGGGCCACCACCTCGGGATCCATCACGGTCCCGCCACCAGCCACCCGGCGCAACGCGTCCACGAACTCGTCGACCCGGCTGACCCGGTCCTTCAGCAGGTAGCCGATTCCGCCGCGGCCGTCTGACAGCAACTCCGTGGCGTAGGTTTCCTCGACATACTGGGAAAGTACGAGCACTGGCAGCGACGGGAACTCCGCCCGGACCGCCAGCGCCGCCCGAAGTCCCTCGTCGCGGAACGACGGCGGCAGCCGAACGTCCACAATGGTCACATCCGGCCGGTGTTCCCTGACCGCTTCGACAAACGTGTCCCCATCACCGGCTGTGGCCACAACCTCGATGCCGCTGGTGCGCAGCAGGAGGTTGAGGCCCTCGGCCAGCAGGACATTGTCCTCAGCGATCACAACGCGCAAGGAAACTCCACCGATATCACCGTCGGCCCGCCCATCGGGCTGTCCACGGCCACCGTACCGTCCAGCGCCGCCACGCGCCGACGCATTCCGAGGATCCCAGTTCCCTTGGTCTCGTCGACGCCGCCGAATCCGTTGTCTGACACCGTGATCCGGAGGCAGTCGTCCCGGGTCACGCGTACCGACGCGGCGGTGGCGTGACTGTGCTTGGCGATGTTCGTCAACGCCTCCGCCACCACGAAATAAGCTGCCGCCTCGACCGGAGCCGGGACCCTCCCCAGGTCCTCGGTCTCCACCACGGTCGGCACCGGACAACGAGCACCGAGCGCGGCCAACGCCCCATCGAGGCCGCGGTCGGTCAGGATCGGCGGATACATCGTCCGGATGACGTCGCGCAGCTCCCCCATGGCCTGCTCGGCACCCTCACGCGCCTCCCGGACCAACGACGACACAGGATCCTTCTCGTCCAACGACTTCTCGGCGACCCCTAGCCGCATCGCGATGGACACCAGCCGCGCCTGTGTGCCGTCGTGCAGGTCACGCTCGATCCGACGCAGCTCCGCGTCGTGCGCGTTCACCGCGCCCGCCCTCGTCTCAGTCAGCTGTTCGACCCGCTCGGCCAGCTTCGACGGCGACAGCAGCATCTTCGAGATGTTCGCGTGCGCCTTGGCCAGGGCCGGCACGCCGAACCAGGCCAACGCGAGGCCGAGGACCGAGGTGGGCGCGCCGATCACGATCGCCCGGCCGACGTCCGTGATCGCGATGTCCATGATCCGGGCGGGCTCGTCCGCGGGCATCACCCACCAGAAAAACAGCAAGAACGTGCTGAACACCGCGAACGCCGAAAGGATCATGCCGAGCATGCCGAACGCGAACCCGAGGATCATGTTCACGAACAGCCAGGCCAGATCGCGCCACGTCGTCTGATCGGTCACCACCTGACGCACCCGGTCGAGCACCCCGCCGCTCAACGGCCGGTACTGCGGCGGCACGGGTGTGCGGAGCACCCAGCCGACCAGCTGGCGGTGCACGTCCGTCCACAGCCGGATCGTCATGATGACGATCGGGAAGAGTACGAACCCCAGCCCCGCCACGATCAGCGCGATCCCGCTCATCGGCAGCAGCATGAACAACGGCATCGCCACCGGCGCACTGATCCCGACCGCGGCCAGGTATCCGATGCTCCGCCCCCATTGCTTCACCATGTCCATGAGTCTGCCCTGGCCATCCGTCCGGCACAGTGGTACGAGCTACACCAATTCAGGCCGCGTGACGGTCACCCAGGTGCGTCATCCGCTCGGCGATCATCTCCGGCGTCGGCCTGCGCATCTCGCCCGCGAACTGGCCGTCAGCAAGGAAAACCACGGAGTCGGCGTACGAAGCCGCGACCGGGTCGTGCGTGACCATCAGGACCGTCTGGCCCATGCCCGTGACCACGTGACGCAACAGCTCAAGGACCTGGCGAGCGGTCCGGGTGTCCAGCGCGCCGGTCGGCTCGTCCGCGAACACGGCATCCGGCCTGGTCACCAACGCCCTCGCGATGGCCACACGCTGCTGCTGACCACCGGAGAGCTCGCTCGGCAACCGCTTGACCCGGTCGTCCAGCCCGACCGCCCTGATCACCTCGGCCAGTGCCGCTTTGTCGACACGCTTGCCCGCGAGCCGCAGCGGCAGCGTGATGTTCTGCTCCACGGTCAGCGTGCTGAGCAGGTTGTACGCCTGGAAGATGAACCCGATCCGCTCGCGGCGCAGCACGGTCAGCTGGGTCTCGGTCATCCCGGACAGCTCGGCGTCGGCCAGCCAGACCTGCCCGCTCGTCGGCCGGTCCAGGCCCGCCGCGCAGTGCAGGAACGTGCTCTTGCCCGAGCCGGACGGCCCCATCACCGCGGTGAAGGTGCCGCGACGCAGCTCGATGCTGACGTCGCGCAACGCGTGCACGGTCCCCGCGCCGGTCCCGTACGTCTTGGTGACCCCGCTCATCCTCAACGCCGGCGCCATCATCATCACCTGTGAGTTCATGACGGCAACGCTATTGAGGACGAGCGGACGTCAGAATGGCTCAAACACCCGAGTTCATCGTGGGGTTATCCCTACCCCTTGGCGAAGTCGGCTACCTTCGCCGCGTACTCGTCGAGCAGCCGCAACGTCTCGTCACGCGGCCGGGACGGCAGGAACAGGCCGAGCCGTTCGACACCGAGGCCATGGAAGGAGGACCACAGATCGAGGTCCTTCGGCGCACCGAACATGCTGACCGGCACATCTCGGCTCGCGGCGTCCCGCAGCTGCGCGATCCGCTTGGTCAATGGCCCGACCGGGAGTGGATTGGTAAGCCAGCCCGCGTCGTACTTGACCACGCGCCGCACCGTGGCGTCGGAGTCGCCGCCGATGTAGATCGGTGGGTGCGGTTGGCGGACCGGCTTCGGGCGGATGTGCACGGGGTCGAAGTCGACGAATTTGCCGTGGTACTCAGCCGGTTCGTCCGCCCACAGCGCCTTGATCGCCTCGATCCGCTCGTCCAGCAGCCTGCCGCGTGTCGACGGGTCGGTGCCGTGGTTGCGCATCTCCTCGAGGTTCCAGCCCGCGCCGACACCGAACACGAAGCGGCCGCCTGAGATCAGGTCGATCGTGGCGGCTTCCTTCGCCGTGACGATCGGGTCGCGCTGGATCAGCAGGGTGATCCCGGTGAACAGCAGGATCTTCTCGGTGACCGCGGCCGCGGCGCCGAGCGTGACGAACTGGTCGAGCGTCTTGTAGTAGACCGGCGGCAGGTCACCGCCGCCCGGATACGGGGTCTCACGGCTGGCCGGGATGTGCGTGTGCTCGGCGATGATCAGCGAGTCGAAGCCGCGTTCCTCGATCGCGCGGCCCAGATCGGCCGGGCCGATGGCATCGTCGGTGACGAACGTGGAAATCCCGAACCGCATCGAGTGACTCCGTCCTGTTGTCTCTCCCAGTCTGCAGGTCACGACGCCGGATCGGTGCGCGGTATTCCCGCGATCAACTGGTCAGCGGCAACGTACGGGTCCATGTCGCCCGCCGCCACCCGCTTTGCCAACGCGGCAAGGACATCGTGGCCGCGTCCTTCGAACCCGGCACGCACGGCTTCCAGCGCGATCGCCTCGACCTCGGCCTGCGCCCGCCGGTGCCGCCGTTGTTCGAGTTCGCCGTGACCGACGAGCCACTGGTGATGCGCGTCCAACGCCGTGACGACCTCGTCCACACCCTCCATTGTGGACGCGATGGTCCGGACGATCGGCTGGCGCCACGAGGCGCCGCCGACGCCTCGACGGGCCATCGCGACCATGTTCTTCAGATCCCGCACGGTCGCTTCGGCGCCGTCCCGGTCCGCCTTGTTCACCACGAACACGTCGGCGATCTCCAGGATCCCGGCTTTGGCCGCTTGAATGCCGTCACCCATTCCCGGCGCCAGCAACACAACCGTCGTGTCAGCGAGCGATACGACGTCCACTTCGGACTGTCCAACTCCGACCGTCTCGATCAGGACAACGTCGAAGCCCGCCGCGTCAAGGACTCTGAGCGCTTGCGGCGTCGCCCATGACAGGCCGCCGAGGTGCCCGCGCGTGGCCATCGAGCGGATGAAAACGCCGGGATCGGTGGCGTGTTCCTGCATCCGGATCCGGTCGCCGAGCAGCGCGCCGCCCGAGAAGGGCGACGACGGGTCGACCGCGAGCACACCGACGCGTTTTCCTTGCCGGCGCAGGGAAGTCACGAGTGCGGACGTGGATGTCGACTTGCCGACACCGGGCGGACCGGTCAGCCCGATGACCCGGGCATGTCCGGAGAAAGGCGCCAGCGCGGCAGCCACTTCACGCAGCTGCGGGCTGGCGTCCTCGACGAGCGAGATCAACCTGGCGATCGCGCGCGGCTGTCCGTCCCGCGCGCGACCGACCAGATCGTTCACATCACTGTTCACATTTATCGGGGGACACGGATGATCAGCGCGTCACCCTGGCCGCCGCCACCACACAGCGCCGCGGCACCGACGCCGCCACCCCGGCGCTTGAGCTCCAGCGCCAGGTGCAGCGCGAGCCGCGCACCGGACATGCCGATCGGGTGGCCGAGCGCGATCGCGCCGCCGTTGACGTTCACCTTGTCCGTGCTGATCCCGAGTTGGTCGGCGGAGACAAGGCCGACGGCGGCGAAAGCCTCGTTGATCTCGATGAGGTCGAGGTCCTCAGCAGCCAGGTTCTCCTTGGCCAGCGCGGCTTTGATCGCGTTGGACGGCTGCTCGTGCAGGCTCGCGTCCGGGCCCGCGACGACGCCGTGCGCACCGATCTCGGCCAGCCAGGTCAGGCCCAGCTCCTCCGCCTTGGCCTTGCTCATCACCACAACCGCCGCGGCACCGTCGGAAATCGGCGACGAGGAGCCCGCGGTGATCGTGCCGTCGCTGGCGAACGCGGGACGCAGCTTGGCGAGCGTCTCCACCGAGGTGTCGCCGCGGACGCCTTCGTCGGTGTCGACAACCAGCGGGTCACCTTTCCGCTGCGGCACCGGCACCGGGACGATCTCCTCGGCGAAGAAGCCGTTCTTCTGCGCGGCAGCAGCCCGCTGGTGCGAACGGACCGCGAACTCGTCCTGCTGCTCGCGCGTCACGTTGTAACGCGAGTTGTACTTCTCGGTCGACGCACCCATGGCCACCTGGTCGAACGCGCAGAACAGACCGTCGTGCGCCATGTGGTCCATCATGGTCACGTCGCCGTACTTGTACCCGCCGCGCGACTTGGACAGCAGGTGCGGCGCCTGAGTCATCGACTCCTGGCCACCGGCGACGATGATGTCGAACTCACCCGCCCGGATCAGCTGATCCGCCAGCGCGATCGCGTCAAGGCCGGACAAGCAGACCTTGTTGACGGTCAACGCGGGCACGCTCATCGGGATGCCGGCGGCGGCCGCGGCCTGGCGCGCCGGGATCTGACCGGCACCGGCGGTCAGCACCTGACCCATGATCACGTACTGCACCTGCTCAGGCGCCACCCCGGCCCGCTCGAGCGCTCCCTTGATCGCGAAGCCGCCGAGCTGTGCGCCGGAGAAATCCTTGAGCTGCCCGAGCAGCCGCCCCATGGGGGTGCGGGCTCCAGCGACGATGACGGAACCGGACACAACTGCCTCCAACACAAGATGCGAGCGCTCGTTAACCTGACGATACCTATGGGTATCCCTCTGCACCGATTCCGTGTGAAGGACTGTGTCGCGCACACCACACAACCGTCGCGCGCGGCTTACGGAACGTGCTTACTCTCTTTTCCATGTCAGATCATGCCGCAGCCAAGGTCACTGCGATCGACCACGTCGGCATCGCGGTACCCGACCTCGACGAAGCCATCGCGTTCTACCAGGAGACCTTCGGGCTCGTGGTGAGCGCGACCGAGGTCAACGAACAACAAGGCGTCCGCGAAGCGATGCTGCGCGCACCGGGCGACGACGGCTCCGGCACGGCGATCCAACTGCTCGCCCCGCTGACTCCCGACTCGACCATCGGCAAGTTCCTCGCCAAGCGCGGCCCGGGCTTGCAACAGCTCGCGTACCGCGTCGAGGACGTCGACCAGGCGTCCGACGCGATCCGCGGCAAGGGGCTCGACACGCTGTACGACGCGCCGGTCCACGGCACGGAAAACAGCCGGGTCCAGTTCATCCACCCCAAGTCGGCCGGTGGCGTGCTGGTCGAATTGGTGGAGCCGGATAAACACTGAATCGGTCCGGGTGGCGCAGGTCTCACATTTGTGGTGATCTCCGATTACCCGTGGGTAACCTCCGGAAATCACGACGTTGGAGGTCAGGCGTGGAAAAGATCCGTGACGCCATTCTTTCGGGTGACTTGTCCGCCGTTGGCGGTCTGGATGTGCCGGATCACTATCGTGCGGTAACCGTGCACGCGGACGAAGTGGAAATGTTCGCGGGACTGCCCACCCCGGACAAGGACCCCCGGAAGTCGCTGCACGTCGAGGACGTCGCGACGCCGGAGCTGGGCCCGGGCGAGGCGCTGGTCGCGGTGATGGCATCGGCGATCAACTACAACACGGTGTGGACGTCGATCTTCGAGCCGCTGGACACCTTCGGGTTCCTGCGCCGCTACGGCAAGACATCCGAGCTGGCCAAACGGCACGATCTGCCTTACCACGTCGTGGGTTCCGACCTGGCAGGCGTGGTCCTGCGCACCGGCCCCGGTGTCGGTGCGTGGAAGCCGGGCGACGAGGTCGTGGCGCACTGCCTGTCGGTGGAGCTGGAGCACCCGGACGGCCACAACGACACGATGCTGGACCCGGAGCAGCGGATCTGGGGCTTCGAGACGAACTTCGGCGGCCTCGCCGAGCTGGCGTTGGTGAAGTCCAACCAGCTGATGCCCAAGCCTGCCCACCTGACCTGGGAGGAAGCCGCTTCCCCCGGTCTGGTCAACTCGACGGCGTACCGCCAGCTCGTGTCCAGCAACGGCGCCGCGATGAAGCAGGGCGACACCGTGCTGATCTGGGGCGCCTCCGGCGGTCTTGGCTCGTACGCGACCCAGTTCGCCCTGAACGGCGGCGCGACCCCGGTGTGCGTCGTGTCGAGCCCGGCCAAAGCCGAGATCTGCCGCCGAATGGGCGCGGAATTGATCATCGACCGGTCGGCCGAGGACTACAAGTTCTGGTCGGACGAGAACACCCAAAATCCGCGGGAATGGAAGCGCCTGGGTGCCAAGATCCGCGAGCTGACCGGCGGTGAAGACCCGGACATCGTTTTCGAGCACCCCGGCAGGGAAACCTTCGGCGCAAGCGTTTACGTGACCAAGCGCGGTGGCACGATCGTGACGTGTGCGTCGACTTCGGGCTTCATGCACCAATACGACAACAGGTATCTGTGGATGCACCTCAAGCGCATCGTCGGCTCGCATTTCGCGAACTACCGCGAGGCGTCGGAGGCGAACCGGCTGATCGCCAAGGGCAAGATCCACCCGACCCTGTCGAAGGTCTACCCGATGGAGGAGACCGGGCAGGCGGCGTACGACGTGCACCGCAACGCCCACCAGGGCAAGGTCGGCGTGCTGTGCCTGGCACCATCCGAAGGCCTCGGCGTGCGAGACGAGGAGATGCGCGCCAAGCACATCAACGCCATCAACAACTTCCGCGGCGTCTGACGTTCACCGGCTGATCAATGGCAGGGCCGCGAATGTGTGGTCCTGCCAGATCAGCCGTGACGCCTCCTCCGGGTACGGGATGACCGTCGACTGCACGTCGAAGATCTGCGTCAGGCGCTTGTCAGCGTCGTACGCAGGCCATCCAGGGTCACCGTTCTTCGCGAACGCCGTCCACGCTGCACGCATGCGGGCGGACAACGTCTCCGCCTCAGGAGCACCGTTGATCAGCATCGCGGGCTGGCCCTTGTCGATGTTGCCGAAGACAAGAGGGACGTCCAGGCCGTGGCACGCACCGCCCATGGTCGGTGAGCTCCAGGTCAGTTCGTAGAGGTACGCCCGGCCACCCCCGCTGACCTGCGCCTCGGCGAGGTGGAACGACGGCATCCGGAAGAGCCAGTCTCCGTGGACGAGTTCGTACAACTCTTCGGGGCCCGCGTCGGGATACTGGCCCGGCGCGAAAATCTCCAGCGCGGCCGTCGCCTGCTCCTCGGTCACTTCGCCGACCATGCCTTGGATCGCGGTGAACAACCGCTGCTCGTCCCGGGTGTGGCCGACGATGAGGTCGATGTCTCGGGCGGTGCCTTTGCGTAGCGCCTGCCATGGGGCCGTGGGCAGGACATCGCCGTCGACGACAGGCGAGAACGGAATGGTCCGGTGCGCGGGCCGGCCCCAGCGATCCGTGAACTGACTGATCTTCGCCGTGACCGCGTCACCGGCGCCGGACAGCCCATTCGGGTCCACAGTAGACAAATCGGCCACGGTTGGCTTGCGCCCCAGTTCCGCGGCACAGGCGGTAGCGATGTCCTGGGCGAGCTCCGGCGTGAAGAACGTGCCCGCGACACTCTGCGCGATGGCCCTCTGGAAAAGCCCTTTCGCACGCGGTATCGCCAGCAGGGCCGCGACCGACCCGCCGCCCGCCGACTGACCGAAAACCGTGACACGACCGGGATCACCGCCGAAGGCATCGATGTTGTCGCGTACCCACTCCAACGCGGCGACCTGGTCGAGCAGACCACGGTTGGCCGGTGCGCCTTCGATCTGCGCGAAACCTTCGATGCCCACGCGGTAGTTGAACGTGACCACCACGACGCCTTCCCGGGCAAGGCGTGCGCCGTCGTATTCGGGAAGGCTCGACATGCCGAGGATGTAGGCGCCGCCCGGGATCCACACCATGACAGGCAGACCGGTACCCGGCGGCGACCAGACGTTGACCGTCAGCCAGTTGTCGTCGTCCTCTACGAGGGTGTCCATGCCGAAGAAACCGGCCTGCGGCGCGGGTGGGCCGAACCGCGTGGCATCCCGAACCCCGTCCCAGGCCTTTGCCCGTTGCGGCGCGGCGAACCGCAGGCCCCCAACCGGCGGCTCAGCGAAGGGGATGCCACGGAAGACCGCCACACCGTCCTCGGTCGTGCCACGCACTTTCCCCGCCGCCGCGCGGACTTCGGTCATCACAACGTCCTCTCTCCATGCTTACGGCTGGGGATCTTCCACGCGTGATCTCAGTGCGCGCCAACGATTTACGTGCGGCCTCCAACCCGTGACCAGCGCAAAGTGCCTCTCGTTGCAATGAAGTGTGCCCTTTGGGCTGCACCTCTTGGCAACGATCCTCAGGACGCGGTCAACGGCTTGAGGATCGCCTCGACCTCACGGCGTCCCGAGCTGTCGCGACACCACTGCAGCGGAGTGCGTTGGCTCTGCGGATCGCGCACGTTCGGGTCCGCACCAAGAGCCAACAGCCGCCGAACACTCGCTGCCCTGCCGCTGCCCGCGGCGATATGCAGCGGCATCCGCTGCCATTCGGCGTCGGCCTCATTGACCGGAGTCCCGGCGGCGACGAGCTGGTCGATGACTTCCAGCCGTTCGTGATCGGCGGCGAACACCAAGGCCCGCAGGCGGTTCTGCAGCGGGAACCGCTGCGGCGGCCAGCCCGTGAGATCGCCCGCCGCGGCCGCCATTTCCAGGCTGTCGATCCGGGCTCCGGAGGCCACCAGCAAATCGACCACCTCGGTCATGCTGAAAACGGCCGCGTGATGCAGCGCCGTACCGCTGGGAACTCCGCCGGAGTCGGGGGCGGACACGGCTTCGAGGTTCGCGCCCGCGTCGATCAGCACGCGGGCGACCTCCGCGTCGCCGTAGCTTGCCGCGGTGATCAGCGGGGTCTCGCTGTCGCCGGGATGCCCGTCGACCGGCGCGCCTGCGCTGATCAGTGCTTTGGCGATGGTGCCGGTGCCCGGCAGGTCACGTGGCAAGCCCAGTCGTGCGCTGTCGAAGCGCAGCATCGCCATGTAGCCGAGGACGTCAGCGCCCTTCTGGTGGTCGCACCAGTGCTCCATCTTGGTCGTGGCCAAGGCGGGATGCTCGGCCAACAGTTTGGTCAGCCGGGACAGGTCCCTGCTGTTGAACACGTCGCGCCGTTCCACTTCCAGCTTGAGCCTCGCCCAGCTGGAGAAGCCGTATTCACGGGCGATCGCCAGCTGCGCCGAGGCCAGGATGACCGGTGGGGAGATCCGGCGGAGCGCGTCGTGGTCGCCGCGTTTGGCAGCACGCAGAAGGTCTTTGGCCTGATGCCGCAACTGGGTCATGTTCGGCCGGGCCGGAAGGTACTGCATGACGTCTCCTTCGTAGCCCCGTGGTCCGCGTCGGGGTCGAAAGAGGCCGTCATGGGCAGCTGTTCATGCACAGCGGAGGTGGACTCTGTCCTGCCCGCGGACCCGGCGGCGCCCTCCAGCGCACGCCGGGTCAGTGTAACTGCCTGCCGAAATCAGGGGCGCGGTTTGTGCACGGGCTTCGCGACCGGCTTGGTGGCGTCGGTGTTCGAGTTCTCGTCCGGCTCCGCGGGCTCCCAGTGCTCCTTGGGCGGCCCACCCGCCGCCTCGGTCTGGCTCAGCGGCTTGATCGCCTTGGTCGGCGACTCGTCCGGGCGACGCTCCTCCGGCAGCGGATCCAGCACCGGTGTCGCGTTCTCCAGCACGACGTCCGCGTCCTGGATCAGGCTGCGAGCCTGACGCAACTGGTTGGCCACCCGCGTGCGCAGCTGACGCAACGCGGCGACGCGCTGGGCGGCGTGACTGATCCGACGGTTGGCTTCCTCGGTTGCTTCGCGGACGCGGCGGTGGGCTTCCTCACTCGCTTCCTGCAGCCGGGCCTTGGACTCGGTGATCGCGTCGTGCCTGCGGCGGTTGGCTTCCTCGGTCGCCTCACGGACGCGGCGCTCGGCCTCGGACTTACTCGTGGCTTCCTGCTCGGCCAGCGCACGCATCGACTCCGTGCGGCGGGAGGCCATGGCGATCTCGAAGTCCTCTTCGACCTGGGCGCGCCGCTGCTCGGACTCGGCGTCCAGCCTGGCCCGCTCGTCCTGGCCGGCCTTGGTGATCTCGTCGGCCTGCTGGCGGGCTTTCGCCAGCACCTCGCGGTGCTCGGCCTCCATCTCGGCACGCCGCGTGTCCAGGCCGCGCAGCATCTCCTCGTAACGGGCGCGCAGCGCGTTGGCGTCCGTCTCGGCCTTCGCCCTGATGTGCCCGGCCTCTGCTTCGGCGCGGGCCTTGGTCTCGGTCGCCTCGTCCTGCGCGAGGCGCAGCATCCGCTGCAGACGTTCGCTCAGGCCTTCCAGCGTGGTCGGCGGCAGGGACAGCCGCTCGATCTGGCCGCGCATGTCGTCGATCTCGGAGCGGGCGATCTCCAGCTGGCGCGCCAGATCCGCCGCCTGGGAGACCGCCGCGTCGCGGTCGGCGGCGAGCAGGCGCATGTCCCGGTCCACCCGTTCCAGGTGCTCGTCGACTTGCGCACGGTTGTAGCCGCGCTTCGCATAGTCGAAGCCTGCGCCAAGGGGTACGAGCTCACGCTCCTCGCCAAGAGCCATGCACCCAACCTACCGCGAGTGGGATGCCGGCAAACCCACTGCCTGAACCACGGTCGAAGACTTGACCGGCCGGCCAACCAAGCGCACTATCAAGACGTAGGACCTTTCTCCTTCGTGGAGGTGATCGCAATGAGCGACATGACGAGCCCAGCGCGGGCCTGGACCCGTTGGCAGGACTGGGTGGAGGTGGTGCTCGGTGTGGTCGCGGTGCTCTCGCCGCTCTGGTTGGACACGACGAACACCGTGACCTGGACGTTGATCGTCCTCGGCGCGCTGATCGCACTGGACGGTCTGTTCTCGCTGGCAATGCCCGGCGTCGTCTACGGCGAGTACGTGCAGGTCGTGCTCGGCGTTCTGCTCTTCATCTCGCCGTGGGTCATGGGCTTCACCGACATGGCCGGCGCGATGTGGAGCTCGTTCATCATCGGCGCGCTGACCCTCATCATGGGGCTGGCAGCGCTGCCGGCAGCCAACACCGCACACCGCGGGATGGCAGGCCAGCACTGAGGATTACCCCAACCTTGTTGCGGAGTGCGTGCCGGACTTGATGTGATGCCGGTGCGCATTCCGCTTGAGGGGGTTGTTGCCAGTGGCCCGGTCGAAGTCCGGTGACGATCCCTCGGCGAAGGAACGGATCCTCACCGCAGCAGAGAAACTGTTCGCCGAAACGGGTTTCGACGCGACGCCGACCTCACGTATCGCCGAAGCCGCGCGAGTGCCGAAAGGCCTCGTGCACTACTACTTCCGCCGCAAGTCAGATCTGTTGACCGCGCTGGTCAAGCGGCTGCCCGACCAGTTCATCGAACCCGCGCAGGTAGTGGTCCCTGGAGACGTGGCCGCGAGCCTGCGGCGGTTGGTGGCCGAGCTGGACGCCCGGCTTTCCGATTCCCGGCTCCTGTCGCACCTGTTGTGGCGGGAAGCCGACACGCACAAGGATGTCCGCGAAGCACTGCAGGCACGGTTCCAGACGATCGTCCACCAGGTGAAAGCGGTGATCATCGCCGCGGGTGCCGGCTCGATCGCGATGGCCGACGTCGACAGCGCGGCCGGATTGTTCGCCCTTGCCGTGAGCTACCGGCATTCAGTCGCCCGGCATCCCGAAGACACGCCGATGATGGACCGTGAAGTGGAGTTCATCGCCGACGCCCTGACGCTGGGCGCCGGCGCGAAGACATAGAGGACACAGAGGACATAGCGGTCGCGCTGGCCCGGCGTGTGCTGGCAAGCAGCGCCGGGTCAGCCGCAGCAGCCTCCGCCGCAGCAACCGCCACCGCCGCCACCCGAGGGCGCCATCGCGGGAGCGGAACCGGCACCGGCGCGGCCACCGAGGCCTGCCATGGTCAACAACTTCACGGTGTCCGTGTGGCCCGCGGGGCAGGCGGCTGGCGCGCTCGACTCGCTCATCGGCCGGTTGACCTCGAACGTGTCAGCGCAGTCACGGCACTTGAACTCATAGGTCGGCACGTATCGAAATATAGTTCTTGCCTGTGCCCCGACGGAACCGGATCAAGCGCGACGAGCCACGTCTCAGCGGCGCGGCTTCCTTGCAGCGCAGCGAGCAAGGGCCGGACGGCGACTGGTACGTCCGCTCTGTTTCGGGCACGGCGACGACCAAGACCTACCGTTGCCCCGGCTGTGATCACGAGATCCGCCCGGGCACTCCGCATGTGGTGACGTGGCCCGCGAACGAGTACGGCAGCGTGGAAGAACGCAGGCACTGGCATCGCGCCTGCTGGGACGCCCGTCTGCGGCGCAGGCCGACTAGGCGCGCCTGAGCACCGACGGCTTGAGCCGGTGGAAGCCGCGCACCGATACCGGGCGCTTCTGCCGGACCACGTAAGCCCGATCGCCCTCCAGCGCGGCGGCCATCTCGGAGTCGATCAACACCGCCCCCGGGTGGCAGATGGACGTCAGGCGGCTCGCGATGTTGACGGTCGATCCGTAGATGTCACCGAACCTGCTCAGCACTCGCCCATACGCCAGACCCGCGCGCAGTGAAGGCAATTCAGGGTCGTCCTCGGCCAACGTCACCAGGGTCAGTGCGATGTCCGCGCCTGCCTGCGGCGTGTCCGCCACGAACAGGACCTCGTCGCCGAGCATCTTCACCACGCGGCCGTGATGTTCGGCGATCGCTTGCGTCACCGTGGTTTCGAACCGTTCCAGGACGGACGCGAGCTCGGTTTCGCTGGACCGGCGGGTGAGGCTCGTATAGCCGACCATGTCCGCGAACCCGACGGCCTGGCTGCCTTCTTCGAGGGGTTCTTCGGGCGCCGCGAGCGCACGGCCCGCGTACGCCGCGAGCTGACGGCGCCAGGTGAAGTTGTGCAGCCGCTCCAGGTCAGGGATCAGGCGGTCGATGAAACGCGTGAAACCGCGTTCGTCCTCCAGCAACGACGGCTGCGCGGCGACGAGTTCGCGCAGGACGTGGATCTCCATCTCGGCGATCCTCGACACGTGCTGGCCCAGCACGCGGGCGATCGAGTTCTGCACGGACAGGTCATAGAGCCCCAGGTCAGCCAGTTCCTGGACCATCCGCAGGGCTTCGACGTCGTTGTCGGTGAACACCACTTCGTCGTCGCCGACGCTGGCGAAACCCAGTGACCGCCACAGTTCCGTGGCGCGTTCCAGCGGCACGCCCGCTTTCTCGGCGACCTCGTGCCGCGTGTACTTCCGGCGGCCACCGAGCAGGACGCGTTCGATCCTGGCTTGCAGGGACTCGCTCACGTCGTGTGCACGATGAGCACGTCGACGCCGGATTTCCGGGCGACCTCGGACGGCACTGAGCCCAGGATCCGGCCGGTCAGCGTGTTCAGGCCGCGGTTGCCGACCACGAGCAGGTCGGCTGACCGCTCCTTGACCAGCTTGGTCAGCGTCGGCACCGGGTCACCGACCACGGCGACCGTGTCGATCTTGTCCGCGCCCGCCTTGACGGCTCGCTCCGACGCGGTCCGGACGGTGTCCTCCGCAGGAGCGGAGCCGACCACCTGGTAGGCGACGTCGCTGCCGAGCTCGTCCTGAGCGTGTTCGACGTCACGCTGACTCGCGGGTTGGTAGGCGCACGCGATGACCAGCGTCGCGCCAGTGGATGCGGCAACGGCGGCGGCTTTGTCGACCGCGCGATACGACGAGTCCGAACCGTCCGTGCCGACGACAATGGTCTGGTAGGCAGCCATGGGAGCCCTCCTCGGCGATCTACTGCGGGTAACTTACCCGGTCGTAGCCACGCCACACACCTCCCGACGCGCGTGTCCACCTTTCCAGCACCGCGTGTCCACCTTTCCGGCACATCGAAATCCCCCTGCCCGCCGTGTGCGCTGCGATTTCGGGTGCCGGAATGGTCGACACGGCGTGCCGCAATGGTGGACACGGCCATCTTTCTCGATACTGAGGCGTAGTTCACGTAATTCCAGGCAATTGCCGAGGCATCGTGGTTACCCAACGGTAAGGACCCGGCCTTGGAGGTTTCCGGTGAGTCGCGAGTTCAGGCAAGTTGGCGTGGTCGGTCTCGGTATTCAGGGTGCCGGGGTCGCGGAGGTGTTCGCGCGTGCCGGATTCGCGGTAGTCGGCGTGGAGGTCGACCAGGAAAGCCTTGAACACGGCCGTGGCCTGATCGAGCACTCGACCGATCGGGCTGTCGCTGGCGGCAAGCTGACCGCGGACGAGCGGACCGCGCTGCTCGGCCGGATCAGCTACACCACCAGCCTCGCGGACGTGTCTGAGTGCGACATCGTGATCGAGGCCGTCACCGAGCAGCTGGAGCTGAAGGCGTCGGTGTTCGCCGAGCTCGACCGGATCACCCGGCCGGAGACCATCCTGGCGACCAACACGTCCTCGCTGTCGGTCACCGAGATCAGTGTCCACACTGGACGGCCGGAGCGGGTCGTCGGTACGCACTTCTTCAACCCCGCGCCGGTGCTCAAGCTGGTCGAGGTGATCCGGACGGTGGTCACCGAGCCGGACGTGATCGCGGACGTGACCGGCCTGATCGAGCAGGTCGGCAAGACCGCGCTGGTGATCGGCGACCGGGCCGGTTTCCTGTCCAACTCGCTGCTGTTCAGCTACCTCAACCACGCGGTGCGGATGTACGAGCAGAAGTACGCCAGCCGCGAGGACCTCGACGCCGCGATGCGGTACGGCTGCGGCTACCCGATGGGCCCGCTGGCCCTGCTCGACCTGATCGGCTTGGACATCGCGTCGGAAGTCCTCGACACGATGTACAAGCAGTCCCGCGACCGGCTGCACGCACCCGCCCCGCTGCTCAAGCAGATGATCACCGCGGGCCTGCTTGGCCGTAAGAGCGGCCGTGGTTTCTACACCTACGAGGAGCCAGGCTCCCCGGTCGTGGTGCCGGACGCCAAGACGCCTCGCAAGTCCACTGAGGACGGTGTCACGCCTCGGGATGTCGCCCGCGTCGGCGTGGTCGGCACGGGCACGATGGCGACCGGTATCGCCGAGGTGTTCGCCAAGAAGGGCTTCGACGTCGTGCTGCGGGCGCGCAGCGAGGACAAGGCGAACGCGGCCGTGGCGAAGGTCCGCAAGTCGCTGGATCGCGCGGTGGCCAAGGGAAAGCTGTCGGAAGCCGACCGGGACGCCGTGCTTGCCAAGATCGTGCCCGCGGTCGAGTTCGAAGAGCTCGCCGACTGCGATCTGGTGATCGAGGCCGTGGCAGAGGACCTTTCGGTGAAGCGGGCGGTGTTCGGCGCGCTGGACGAGGTCTGCAAGCCCGGCACGGTCCTCGCGACAACGACCTCCTCGTTGCCGGTGATCGAATGCGCGGCCGCGACTTCGCGGCCCGCCGACGTGATCGGCCTGCACTTCTTCAACCCCGCTCAGGTGATGAAGCTCGTCGAGGTCGTCGACACGATCGCGACGAGCGCCGACGTGGTCGCCACGGCCCACGCGATCTGCGAGAAGGTCGGTAAGCACCCGGTGCACTGCGGCGACCGCGCCGGGTTCATCGTCAACGCCTTGCTGTTCCCGTACCTCAACGACGCGGTGAAACTCGTCGAGGCGCACTACGCGTCGGCCGAAGACGTCGACAACGCGATGAAGACCGCGTGCAGCCTGCCGATGGGCCCCTTCGAACTGCTCGACGTCGTCGGACTCGACGTGTCACTGGCGATCGAGCGAACCCTGTACAACGAGTTCCGCGAGCCCGGGTTCGCTCCGGCGCCGTTGCTGGAGCACCTCGTCACGGCGGGGCGGCTGGGTCGTAAGACCGGCAAGGGTTTCCGGGACTACACCTAGAAGACGTCGACAAGGATCACGGTCCCGATGCCGATGAACACCACGGGCACGATCCAGTGCCCGTAGCGTTCGACCACCGCGATCACCTTCTTGTGCGAGCCGAGCCATGAGCCCGCCAGGCACCACACGGCGACGAGGACGGCGAACACAGCGGCCGTGATCAGGCTCGGCCCGAGCCCGATCGTGCGGAACAGTGGCGTGTAGACGGAGATGTTGTCGGCGCCGTTGGCGATGGTCACGCCAGCGACCGACAACATTCCCGTCGCCACAGCAGGCGGTTCGTCGTCACGTGCTTTGAACAGCCCACGCACACCCAATGCGATCGGCACGAGCCCGAGCAGCCCGACCCACCGATCCGGAATCACGGTCAAGCCCAGCGCAGCCAAGGCCGAAACAGCCACCAAAGCGGCGATTCCGGTGTACTGACCGGCCCAGATCTGCCACGGCTTCGGCTTGCCGACTGCCCGAGCGGCGAGGAACAGCACTGTCAGCACGAGCAGATCGTCGACGTTCGTGCCGACGAAGACGCCGGCGGCGGTCAGCAGCGTGTCCACCAGGGCATGTCTACCAGGCGACCGGCAGCTCGGACGGGTTGAACGTGATGCCGTCGTTGAGGCCCGGCAACTGTTCGAACGGCACGGCAAGGTGCAGGCTTGGGAACCGGGTGGCCAGTGCCCGGTAGGCAACCGCCAGCTCGACACGGGCGAGTTGCTGGCCGAGGCACTGGTGGATGCCGTGTCCAAAAGCGACATGCCCGGCGGTACGCCTGCCCGGTGTGATCAGGTCCGGGTCGCTGAAGCACGCCGGGTCCCGGTTCGCGGCCTGCAGCGAGACCGTGACCACCTCGCCCTTCTTGATCAGCTGGCCGCTTACGGTGACGTCGTCGAGCGCCGCCCGTACCGCGAACGGCACGGTCGTGAGGTGACGCAGTAGTTCCTCAACGGTCTGCTCGACTGTCTCCGGTGTGCGCACGGCTTCGAAAAGCCTTGGTGAGCGCAGCATCGCGAGTGTGCCGAGCGAGATCATGTGCGCGGTGGTACCGATGCCCGCGCCGAGCAGGAACAGGCCGATGGTGGTCAGCTCCACGTCGTCCAGGTCGGTCTCGGTCAACCCACTGAGCAGGTCGTCGGACGGGCTGGCCCGCTTCGCGGCCACCAACTCCCCCATGTACTGCTTCAGGTCGGCCATCGCCGCGGCGAACTCGTCCGGTGTCGCGCCGACTCCGGTCACCAGGATCGCCTGCGCCTGGAACCGCGCTCTGTCCTCATAGGGCACGCCCAGCAGTTCGCAGATCGTCACCGCGGGGATCGGCTCGGCGTATGCACGCACCAGATCGACCGGAGGTCCCTGATTCTCCATGGCGTCAAGGTGTTCCGCGGTCGTCTGCTCGATGCGCTCGGTGAGCTGGCGCATCCGGTGCACGGTGAACTGACCCACGAGCATCCGCCGGTAGCGAGTGTGGTCGGGGGCGTCCATTCCCGAGAAATCACCAGGTTCCGCCGGTGGCAACGTCGCGTCCGCGCCTGGCATCGGATTGGCGAGCAGCTCGTACCGGGCGCTGAACCGTGGATCGGCGAGCACGGCACGAACGGCCGCACGACTGGTGGCCAGCCACCCCTGCGTCCCGTTGGGATAAACCATGCGGGTCAACGGTTCCTGACCGCGGAGCTCGGCGGGCGGGTCCAACGGCCGGTCGGCCGGTCGGTTCAGTGGCAGTCCTGGCAACAGCATCTGTCCTCCCTCAGTTGCGTTCACTCCACGGTAAAGTGATTTCGACCCTGGAATCGCCCGTAAAAGCAATCCTTGCAATGGTTCTGACGGTGAACGCAACGATCGTTGCGTTGACTCCCGGAGGGGACATGCCTCGGCTGACACTGGACGAACGCCGGTTCATCGCCGCCAAGATGGCCGAAGGCGTTGGTTACGCCGAGATAGCGCGCAGGCTCGGCAGGCCGACGTCCACCGTCAGCCGTGAGGTCGCCCGCAACATCGGCACCCGCGGCTATCAGCCAGACCAGGCCGAGCGCCGAACACGGGAACGCGGCCGCAGGCCGAAGTCGGTCAAACCCACCGGACCGGACGACGTCACGCGGACCGTGTCCGAGTACGAGGCCAAGATGATCGAGGTTCTGATCGAGAAAGGCATGCCACGCATGGCCGCCCGTGTGCTGGCTTGCCTGTACGTCACCGACAGCGAGAGCCTCACGGCGGCCGAACTCGTCCGGCGTCTCAAGGTCAGCCCGGCGTCCGTCTCCGCCGCAGTCAGGTTCCTCGACAACCTCGGCATGATCAAGCGAGTGCACGACGGGCGTCGTCATCGTTACCTGGCCGACGACGACGCCTGGTTCCGTTCGTCGGTGGCGAGCGGACTGACGATGGAGCGTTGGGCGCGCACAGCGCACGAAGGAGCTGAACTGTTCGGCGATTCACTCCCGGGCGAACGGCTGGCGAAGATGGCGCTCTTCCTCGACCACTTCACCCGGGACCTGATGGGTGTCGCCGAGAAGTGGCGGCACCTGCTGGCTCCCTGAGGCGATTTGCCCGATACGCCCTCGCTCGTCATGCGGACTACGCGTGTCGTGGTTATGTTGACGCAATGCTGTTGGCTGACGCGAATTTCCGCCTGGACGCGCAGGCCGTCGACTACGTCATTCTCGGCTTCTACTTCGTGATCGTGCTCGGGATCGGCCTGCTCGCGAAGCGGTCGATCTCCAGCAGCCTGGACTTCTTCCTGTCCGGGCGCTCGCTGCCCGCGTGGGTGACCGGGCTGGCGTTCGTGTCGGCCAACCTCGGCGCGGTCGAAGTGTTCGGGATGACCGCGAACGGCGCGCAGTTCGGCATCCCGACCGTCCACTACTACTGGATCGGCGCGATCCCGGCGATGGTGTTCCTCGGCATCGTGATGATGCCGTTCTACTACGGATCCAAGGTCCGCAGCGTGCCGGAATACCTCAACCGGCGGTTCGGCCCGGCTTCGCACCTGGTCAACGGCATCAGTTTCGCGACAGCACAGGTGCTGATCTCCGGGATCAACCTGTTCGCCCTCGGTTCGGTGGTGAACGTGTTGCTGGGCTGGCCGTTGTGGGTGTCGATCGTGATCTCCGCGGCGATCGTGCTGACGTACACGACGATCGGCGGGCTGTCCGCGGCCATCTACAACGAGGTGCTGCAGTTCTTCGTGATCATCGCGATGCTGATCCCGCTGACCGTGGTCGGCTTGCACCGGGTCGGCGGCTGGGACGGGCTCGTCGACCGGATCGCCGACAAGAGCAACGAGCTGAGCTCGTGGCCCGGCACCAACATCACCGGGATCGGTGACGCGACCCTGTCGGTGCTCGGCATCGTGTTCGGTCTCGGGTTCGTGCTGTCCTTCGGCTACTGGACGACGAACTTCGCCGAGGTCCAACGTGGACTTTCGGCGAAGAGCATGTCCGCGGCCAAGCGCACGCCGCTGATCGGCGCGTACCCGAAGGCGTTGCTGCCGTTGGTGATCGTGATCCCCGGCATGCTCGCCGCGGTGCTCTCGCCCGAACTCGCGGCGGCGAAGGCACAGCTGGCCGCGAATCCGAACGCGGCAACTGACGTGCAGTTCAACGACGCGATCAAGCTGCTGATCCGGGACGTGCTGCCGAACGGCATGCTGGGTGTGGCGATCACCGGTCTGGCAGCGTCCTTTATGGCCGGTATGGCCGCGAACGTGAGCGCCTTCAACACCGTGTTCACGTACGACATCTGGCAGACGTACGTCAAGAAGAACAAACCGGACGGGTACTACCTGAAAGTCGGCCGGGTGATCACCGTCATCGGTGTGCTCGCCGCGATCGGCACGGCGTTCATCGCGGCCGGTTACGAGAACATCATGACGTACCTGCAGACGTTGTTCTCGTTCTTCAACGCCCCGCTGTTCGCCACGTTCATCCTCGGTCTGTTCTGGAAACGGATGACCCCGGCGGCCGGGTGGTCCGGTCTGGTCGCCGGAACGCTGTCGGCCATCGCGGTGTTCGTCCTGGCCAATTCCGGCGCGGTGACGTGGTTCGGCGATCCGTCCAGCCAGGGCCCGAGCTTCGTCGGCGCCGGTGTCGCGTTCGTGGTCGACATCCTGGTCAGCGTGATCGTGTCGCTGCGGACCCGGCCGAAACCCGACGAGGAGCTGACCGGTCTGGTGTGGTCGCTCACGCCGCGGGAAAGCCGCAAACACGGTTCGGAGGGCGAGGACAGCGGCTGGTACCGCAAACCGGCCGTGCTCGCGGGCGGCGTGCTCGTGCTGACTCTGGTACTGAACATCATCTTCTGGTGAGGAGGCCGCGCCATGGCGCGTCTGTTCGACCTGCGGTGGATCATCGCACTGCTGTTCGGTGTGTACGGCGTGGTCCTGCTCGTGCTCGGGATCGGCTTCGAGAGCGACCAGGACCGGATCAAGACCGGCGGGTTCAACGTCAACCTGTGGGTCGGCATCGGGATGCTGGTGTTCACCGCGCTGATGGCGGCGTGGGCGCTCATCCGCCCGGTGCGGATTCCTGACGGTGCAGATACCTGACGGGCAGAAATGAGGTGTTCCGTGCACGCGACGCGGCACAGGTCGCTACCGTGCACGATGTGTTGCGAAGTGCTCGTGTCCTGCCGGCCGCTGCCGTTGTGCTGACCCTCGCCGCCTGCGCGGGTCCGGTTGACCTGGGCAAAACCGTCACGAACAAGACCACCGTGAAGGCCGCGGGCTCGTTCAACGACGACGCGTTGCGTGCCGTCGACCCGTGTGGGTTGCTGGCCGACGACCTGGTGAGCGGCATCGGCAAGAAGAAGCCGTCGGGCGTGCCCGACCGACGCGGCTACTCGGAGTGCTCGTACAGCGTGAGCGATCCGCAGTCCGGTAAGGACATCCGGCTGCTGGTCAAGGTCGGCTCGGACCTGATCTCCGCGCCCAAACAGGTCGCCAGGACCGTCGGCGGCCTCGGCGTGTACGAGACCCGGACGAGCACGGGCTGCTCCTACACGGCCATCACCAGCCGCGGCCCGGACCACGGCCTGGTCGCCACGGCCTACTGGGACGGCGGCGACCCGTGCGCCGCGGCCACCAAGCTGATCGAGAGCTCGGTCAAGGCGGTGTCCGAGGGCAAGGCGAAGTACGAGGACACGCCGGGCAGCCTGGTGAAGCTGGACCCGTGCGCGGCGATCGACGACAAGACCTCGGGCGACGTCACGGGCGGGCCAGTGAAGAAGGAGCCCGACGACATCCGTGGCTGCCGGTACACCACCCGCAACACCTACATCAGTGTCAAGTACACGATCGACTTCGACCCGGCGTCCACCACCAAGTCGTACAACCCGACCACGGTCCAGCTGACCGACAAGGTCAAGAACGCGGTGAAGTTCAAGTCGACCATCTCGCCGAACAAGTGCCAGATCGAGTGGATCCACCGGGGACTGACCGGCAACCGCAGCGAGAACATCAACGTGTCCTTTGAGCGCACACCGCCCGACGCGGCACAGGACCCGTGCGCCAAAGCGGAGACCGCCGCCAAGGTTGTGGCCACCAAACTGGCCAGCTCTTGATCTGAAGTACTCGGCAACGTCCGCGGGCCGGTTGTCGCACGGCCGCGTCACGCGTGAATTGTCGGTGGTGCTCACGCTCGCCCGTCCAGCCAGGCCGGTCCTTGCAGGTTCCTGTCCCCGTACACGTCGCGGACATGCTCGCAGGCAGGCCGGATTCCCCAGACTCGATCTTGGGGAGAAGGTCAACTTCCACCTTTCGCGCCGAGGGCCCATCAGGTAGGAAGGCGGAAGCCCTGCCAACCAGCGTCGGGAGGCTCGGAAGTGAAGAAGATCATCAATGATCCGTCGACGGTCGTCGAGGAGTCACTGCGGGGCGTGGCCGCGGCCCATGGCGACATCCTGAGAGTACGGACCGACCCAGCCGTGGTGTACCGCGCCGACGCGCCGGTCAGCGGCAAGGTCGCGATCATCTCCGGCGGCGGGTCGGGGCACGAGCCGATGCACGGCGGCTTCGTCGGCATGGGCATGCTGGACGCCGCCTGTCCTGGTGCGGTGTTCACCTCGCCGACGCCCGACCAGGTCCAGGCCGCGGTCGAGCACGTGAACGGCGGCGCGGGCGTGCTGCTGATCGTCAAGAACTACACCGGTGACGTGCTGAACTTCGAGACCGCGGCCGAATTCGCCGCTGCCGAAGGCCTTGACGTGCGGACCGTCGTGATCGACGACGACGTGGCGGTCAAGGACTCGCTGTACACCGCCGGGCGGCGAGGTGTCGGCGGGACGGCGTTGCTGGAGAAGATCGTCGGCGGGGCGGCTGAGGGCGGATACAGCCTCGACGAGATCGAAACGTTGGCACGCCGGGTGATCGGGTCGGTTCGGTCGATGGGTGTCGCGCTGACCGCGTGCACGGTGCCGCACGTGGGTGAGCCCAGTTTCGTGCTCGAGGACGACGAGATCGAGATCGGCATCGGGATCCACGGCGAGCCGGGCAGGCGCCGTGTCCCGCACCAGCCGGCGGATCAGCTCGTGCGGACGTTGCTCGACCCGATTCTGGAAGACCTGCCCTTCTCCTCCGGTGACCGGGTGTTGCTGTTCACCAACAGCATGGGCGGCACGCCGCTGGTCGAGTTGTATCTCGCGCATGGCATTGCCGAGCGCTTGCTCGCCGAGCGCGGGATCACCGTCGAGCGCAGACTGGTCGGACCGTATGTGACCAGCCTGGAAATGCAGGGAATGAGTCTTTCGGTGTTGAAAGTGGACGACGAGATGCTGCGCTGGTGGGACGCGCCGGTGCGGACCGCGGCGCTGCGGTGGGGTGCGTGAATGACCTGTAACGCGGAGGGTGTGATCGCGGCCATGCGTTCGGTCGCACAGGTGGTCGAGGCACACCGGGACGAACTGGTCACTTTGGACCGTGAAATCGGTGACGGTGATCACGGCGAGAACCTCAAGCGCGGCTTCACGGCCGTATTGTCCAAACTGGATAATGCGGGCGACACCCCCGGCGCGGTGCTCAAGATCGTCGCGAGCACGCTGATATCCACTGTGGGTGGTGCTGCGGGCCCGTTGTACGGCACGGGCTTCCTCAGGGCGGCGGCGAAACTCGGGACTGCGGAGACGTTGACGCCCGAGTCCGTTGCGGATGCCCTGCAAGCGGCCCTCGACGGCGTTGTGGCGCGGGGAAAGGCCGAGGTCGGCGACAAGACCATGGTGGACGCCTTGACACCGGCTGTCGCAGCCGCACGGGAGACGTCCGGGTCGATCGCGGACGTGCTCAAGGCCGCCGCGGACGCTGCCGACAAGGGCGCGCAGGACACCGTGCCTTTGGTCGCCCGTAAGGGACGTGCTTCCTACCTTGGCGAACGCAGCGCCGGGCACATGGATCCCGGAGCGCGGTCGACAGCGTTGCTGCTGCGGGCTTTCGCGGACGCGGCGTCGTGATCGGCCTCGTCCTGGTCTCCCACAGCGCCCGACTGGCTGAGGGATTGGCCGAACTTGCCGCCCAAATGGCGCCGGACGTTCGCATCCTGCCGGCAGGCGGGCTGTCGGACGGCACGCTGGGCACGGATTTCGACGCGGTGTCCACGGCTGTGGACCGTGCCGAATCCGGCGACGGCGTGCTGCTGCTCTACGACCTCGGCAGCGCCAAGATGACCGCTGACCTGGCCGTGGAGATGCTCGGAGATCCTTCTCGCGCAGCCGTTGCCGACGCGCCGTTTGTGGAAGGTGCTGTGGCGGCAGCGGTTGCCGCGCAGGGCGGCGGCGATCTGGACACTGTGATGACCGCCGCAGTGTCCGCAGGCGCCCCTGAGGAGGCTGTGGATAACGGAACCGGTACCGAACTCCTGTTGACCAACGAGGTCGGGCTGCACGCCCGGCCTGCGGCACTTCTTGCCCGAACTGTTGCCGGACTTGACGCCGAAGTGACCGTACGATTTGGCGACAAGCAAGCGAACGCGGCGAGTGTGCTCGCTCTGATGAGTCTGGGTGTGCGGGGCGGCGACACGGTGGTGGTGTCGGCGACCGGCCCGGACGCCGCGGAGGCCTTGCGCCGGGTCGACGAACTGGTGACCCGCGGCTTCGACGAGTGAGGGACGGCGGATGCGGTGGTCACGGTGGGCTGTGCTCATCGCGGGGTTCTTGGTGGCCGGGTGCACGAGTCAAGTGGGTGGTACGGCGTTGCCCGCCCCCGGGTACACACCACCGAAACGCACCATGTCGAGCGCGGCCGAACTGATCGGCAACGCGGGCGCCCTTGACCCGTGCAGCCTGCTCGATCCCGCCGCGCTGACCCAGTTCGGCGCGGCGCAGAAACCGGATCAGGAAGCGTACGACTACTGCTGGCTGAAGTTACCGGTCGGCAGCGCCACAGTGGCCGTCCGTTTTGGACTGCTGGAGCGGATGCGCGGCGAGTTGCAGGCCAAGGAGATCGAACCCGTCGGCACTTTGCGGGTGTTCGAAGAGAACCCTGTCAAGGACCGTTGCGCGCGATACATCATGTTCAGCGACAACGTGACCATGGCGGTCTCGGCCGATACCTACGACACTCCAGGGGCGACAGTGCCCCAACTGTGTTCGATCGCCGAGAAGGCAACGACGACGATCGCGGAGAACGTGTCCGCGCGGCGAATGAAGCATGTGGACTACCCGCCGGCGTCATTGGCGAGGATGGACGCGTGCAAGGCGGTGACGGTGTCGCTGGCCCAGGTTCCCGGCCTGCCGGCGGGCGAGGTGATCAGTTACCCGGGCGGCCACCAATGCCGATGGGGGCAGGCGATGGTGCCGTCGTTGACTTTGCGGTTCGTCCTCGACGAGCCGTCCACCGCACCGGACGTGAAGGTGGAATCCATCGCAGGCAGGCAAACGGGTGTGTACAGCACCGAAATCGGTGGCAGGACACTGTGTGTCGCCGAAGCGAAGCACGGAACCGGCCGCGAACTCGCCCAGGTGATCGTCCGTCTGCCACCGAACAACGCCGAACCCGCCTGCGCGGCAGCACGCAGCGTCGCGGCCGAGGCGTGGAGCAAGCTGCCGTCCTGACCGACCGTCAGTACGTCGAAGAGTGACGATGTCTCGGCGCGGCAACGGCTTTGTGTAGATGAGGCCTCCGTAGCGCGTGGCCGTAATGGGTTGTGGCACGGCTCGATGTAGCGGACGGACCGCCGAGCCGAGATGAGCAGCCATGAGCATTGCCTGGCCGACCGAAGATCCAGACGCACCTCGACAACGTTCCCACAAGCCGTGGAAATGGCCCGCCGTCGCGGGCGGGGCGGTGATCGTCGTGATCGCGGCCGTCGCGATCTGGACCCCATCCCGGCCCGAAGCAGGCAGCCCGGCCGCGGTCATCACTTCAGTCAGCCCGACAACCACCGCAACAACAACCACCACCACCACTACCCCTCCGCCGCCGCCTCCCCCGCCAGAGGTCTTCCAGGGCAAGGGAGACGACGTCGTCGAGCTCAAGCGTGGTGCGACGCCGGGCATCGTGGCATTCGAGTGTCCAAAGTGCACCGGAAACGTGGTTGTCGAGTCCGACGGCAGGGAAAGCCTGCTGGTGAACACAATCGGTGCCTACACGGGAAAGCACCTGATCAACCTCGCCGACGGCAGCATGACCACCAGCATCAGTGTGAAAGCGAAGGGATCGTGGAAGCTGTCGGTGACCGGCCTGGACGCCATCGAGGTCGTGACCGGCAAACCTGCCAGCGGCCGCGGCGATTCGGTCATCATGTTCGCGGACACCTTCACATCCGCCACGGTGAAAAACCAGGGCAAAGGCAACTTCGTTGTCACGTATGCCGATCTGTCGACGAAGCGCCTCGGCCTCGCCGTGAACGAAATCGGCAGCTACCAGGGAACGGTCAAGCTCCCCGGGCCCTCGGTCGTCCAGATCGAGTCCAGCGGCACATGGACAATCACCGCGAAGTGACAATGCCCGCGGCGGTGGAGTAAAAGCCGGCCGGATTGTCCGCCATCGCGAAGTGACCGCTGGCTATTCGACACCGTCCGCGTTCGTCTCCGCCTTCCGCCCGCACCACCGGCACATCCCCAGCCAGGTATTTCACTGCCGTTCGCGCATGAGCAGCATGGCGTACGCGGCGATGGACTGGGCGTCGGTGACTTCCTCACGCTGGATCATCGCCTCGAACTCCTTCCGCTCGATCCATGCCGTGCGCATGTCCTGCTCTTCGTGCTCACGCTCGTGCGGCCCTTCGGTCAACTCGGTCGCCAGGAAGACCCGCCCGCGTTGGCTGGACATACCCGCCGCGACGTCCAGCAGGCCGAGTTCGACCATCCGGCCCGCGCGCAGCCCTGTTTCCTCGCGCAACTCGCGCCTGGCCAGCTCGAGGGGATCGGTGTCGGCCATTCCGGGGGCTGTGCCCTGGGGAAACTCCCAACGGCGCAGGCCGATCGGGTAGCGGAACTGCTCGACCATGTGCAGGCGGTCGCCGTCGAGCGGGATGATCAGGGCGTACGTCGGCTTGTCCACGACCGCGTAGATGCCTTCCGACCCGTCAGCGCGCCGGATCTTGTCCTCGCGGAGCCGCATCCAGGGGTTTTCGTACACCTGTCGGGTGCTGAGCGTCTGCATGATCTCATCGTGTCACTGGGCGCGATCACATATCCGTTACCCTGCCCCGGTGCGTCTAGTGATAGCTCGCTGCCAGGTTGATTACGTCGGACGGCTGACCGCTCATCTGCCGATGGCCATGCGGTTGCTGATGGTCAAGGCGGACGGCTCGGTGCTCGTGCACTCGGACGGTGGCTCGTACAAGCCGCTGAACTGGATGAGCCCGCCGTGCTGGCTGACCGAGGAGGAAGGCCTCTGGACCGTCCAGAACAAGGGCGGCGAAAAGCTGATCATCACGATCGAGGAAATCCAGCACGACTCCAAGCACGACCTCGGCATCGACCCCGGACTGATCAAGGACGGCGTCGAAGCCCACCTGCAGGAGCTGCTCGCCGAGCACGTGACCACGCTGGGTGAAGGCTGGACCTTGGTCCGCCGCGAGTTCCCCACCGCCATCGGACCCGTCGACCTGATGTGCCGGGACGCCGAGAACGTGTCCGTCGCCGTGGAGATCAAGCGACGCGGCGAGATCGACGGAGTCGAGCAGCTGACCCGGTACCTCGAACTGCTCAACCGCGACCCGCTGCTGGCACCGGTGAAGGGTGTCTTCGCCGCGCAGCAGATCAAGCC
This sequence comes from Kibdelosporangium aridum, assembly GCF_900176515.1. Classification (GTDB taxonomy): domain Bacteria; phylum Actinomycetota; class Actinomycetes; order Mycobacteriales; family Pseudonocardiaceae; genus Kibdelosporangium; species Kibdelosporangium aridum. The sequence goes on along the minus strand of NZ_FWXV01000006.1, from coordinate 79,032 downwards.
CCAGGCCAGGACGCTTGCTGAGGACCGCGGCATCCGCTGCGTCGTGCTCGACTATGACGCGTTGCGCGGTATGGAGTCTGACGAGTTCCGGCTGTTCTGAGCCAATGAACCTCGCGGCCGCGCAGAGGAGATCGGGTGACCACCTGATTGTCTTCATGCACGGCATCGGCTGCGCGAAAGAGTCCTACGCCGAGGCGTTCGACGCCGCCGAGCTGAAGGACTTCTCCCTGTGTGCGTTCGACTTTCCAGGACACGGTGAATCGCCGAGTCTGCGGGCGAACTCCGTTGAGGCGTATGCCGATGCCTCGGTCGAGCTGATCGAGTCGATGGGGCCAGGCGGGTCTCCGTGGTGGCGCACAGCATGGGTGGGGCGGTTGGGCTGCTGGTCGCGCAGAAAGTCGACCTGGCGTGGTTTGTGAATGTGGAAGGCAACCTGGTCGCCGAGGACTGTGCGTTGGTCAGCGGCAAGACCGCGCGCATGTCCTCCGACATGTTCACCACCACGGGGTTCTACCGCTTCGCCGAGCGCCTCAAACAGTCGCCGCGCAAGGACGTCCAGGCGTGGGCACAGTGGTATCCGAAGTGCGATCCCGCCGCGATCCACCAGATCTCCCAGTCGCTCGTCGAGTGGTCGGACAGCGGTCGGTTGCTTGAGATGTTCTTGGCCATGGACAACAAGGCGTACGTCTACGGCGGTGAAGAAGAACGAGTCGAGTACCTGCTTCCGATGCTCGAAGGCGTACCGGCGTACTCGGTCCCCGATTCCGGTCACTTCGCGATGGTGGACAACCCAGCGGGCTTCTACGACGCCATCGCTGCGATCGTCTCGTCCGAATAGCCTTCATTCCGCGGTGAAGTACCTGGCTGGGGATGTGCCGGTGGTGCGGCGGAAGGCGGAGACGAACGCGGACGGCGTCGAATAGCCGACGAGGTGGGCGGTGGCGGCCACGGACGTGCCGCCAGCCAGGAGGCCCAGGGCGTGGGTGAGCCGCAGACGGGTGCGCCATTCAGCGAAGCCGAGGCCCGTCTCGGCCCCGAAAAGGCGTGCCAACGTGCGTGAACTCGCCCCGACGACCCGGCCCCATTCGGCGAGGGTCCGGCCGTCCGCGGGGTCGATCCGCAGAGCCGCGGCGATCCGCAGCGTCCGGTCGGACTGGGGCATCGGCAACTCGATCGGGGCGGTGGGCACCGGGTCGAGGAGATCCTGGAGCAACGCCTCGGCGCGGGAGCGCGGCCCGGCCGCCAAGGACGAACACAGATACGACAGCAGCGGCCCGAGCAGAGGGCCGACCCGGATGACGGTCGGCACGGTCCACGGGACGAGGTCGGAGTGGATGAGCAGGCTGCGCATCTTCGTCGACCGGCTGGAGCCTGTGGTGTGCCGGACGCCCGCGGGGATCCAGAGAGCCCGGGTGGGCGGCAGGACCCAGGTGCCGGTGGCCGTGCCGATCGTCAGCGCGCCGTCCTCGGCCCAGTTGAGCTGGTGGGCGTCGTGTTCGTGCCAGTCGAAGCGGGTCCCCGGCAGCAGGGAGTGGCTGCCCACCCAGATCCCGTGTCCGGTTCGCGACATATCTTGGCAGTCTAGTTCGTAGCGGACGCGCCAGACAGCGAAATAGCGTGCAGGTCATGCCGATGAACCTGATCCACCGCAAACTCTGCCGGTCGGACACCTGGGTCACGAATGTCCGCGAAACCCTGATGCCGTGGACACTCGAGGGCATCGACCTCGGCGACGACGTCCTGGAGATCGGGCCGGGTTTCGGGGCGACCACCCGAGTCCTGATCGACAAGGTGCCGAACCTGACCGCCGTCGAAGTGGATCCCGCGTCAGTGCGACTGCTGACCGAACAGTTCCCGAGCGTCAACGTCATCGAGGGCGACGGCGCGAAACTTCCCTTGCCGGACAACAGTTTCAGCGCGGTCACGTGCTTCACGATGCTGCATCACGTGCCGTCACCCGCCGAGCAGGACCGTCTGTTCGCCGAGACGTTCCGGGTTCTGAAGCCCCAGGGCCTGTTCGTCGGCCTGGACAGCAGGCCGAACCTGCGGTTCCGCTTCATCCACCTGTTCGACACGATGATCGTCGTGGACCCGGACACGCTGCCGCAGCGCTTGGCGGCCGTGGGCTTCCGGGACATCGACATCACCAAGACCGAGACCAGGTTCCGGTTCCGGGCCCGTAAGCCTTAGCCGCCTACGCTCCGATGACCATGTAGGTGCAGCTACGGCGACCGGTTCTATGTCGGTGGCCTGAATGCTCCTCTCCCGGTTATCCACACAGGAGCACCAACCTAGTCAGGCCAGACTGGCTTGCGCTTCTCCAGGAACGCGGCCATTCCTTCGCGGGCGCCGGGAAGCTGCGAAGCCGATGCCATGACCTCCAAGGCAATGGCGTACGCGTCCGCCTCCGGGCGGTCCAACTGGGCGTAGATTGTCTGCTTTCCCAACGCTTTGCTGGCCCGGCTTCCCCGGGTCGCCCTGGCCAGCAAGGCATCCACCGCAGCGTCCAATTCGGAGCCCGGGACGACCTGGTTGACCAAGCCCCACTCCAAAGCCACCGATGCGGGGATCGTGTCGCCGGTGAGGACGAGTTCCATCAGGCGTTTACGGCCGATCGAGCGCGCAACCGGAACAGCTGGGGTGTGGCAGAACCAGCCGCCTTTTCCGCCGGGCAAAGCGAAGCCCGCTGACGAAGCCGCCACGGCAAGGTCGCACGACGCCACAAGCTGGCATCCCGCTGCCGTTGCCAAGCCGTGCACGCGGGCGATCACCACTTGTGGCACCGCTTGGATCGTCTGCATCAACTCCGTGCACAACTTCAACAGTGACCGGACGCCTACGAGGTCGCGGGAGGCGACGTCGGCGAAGTCGTGACCCGCTGAGAACACCGGTCCGTCTCCGGCGAGGACGATTCCTGTCGCGTCCGAGGCTCCAGCCCAGCGAAAGGCTGACAGCAGCTCTGCCAGGTGTTCCTCGGAGAGCGAGTTCCGCCTGGCCGCCCGGTTCATGGTGATACGGACCGTCTCGTCGTCCGTCTTGACCAGGATGTGCTCGTAGTCGGTCATGCTCCGACGCTAGCTCGCCTCGAGAGGCTCGCCAACACGGACAGCCGGTCTTCCGCCTTGATCCTCTGCGTGGTCGACCGTTCCGGGTGGCGCCGCATGAACAGGTCGGTGAAGTACGTCCCGTAGTGCATGTAGCCGTTCATCGGGCCGAGCACCGGTCGCAGGCCCGCGTCGAAGACCGGCTCGTGGAAATACGTCATGACCACCTCGTCGCAGGTGTGCACGAGTGCTTCGAGTGGGGTCATCCGGATGTGTCCGTTGGTCAGGAACTCCATCAGTTCGCCTGGGGTGGCCGTCAGCGTTCCATCTTCGACCGTGATCATCAGCAGGCCGTGCGAGCTGAGCTCGTAGGTCCCCGCGGGGAAGCGTTGGACGAGCATGTGGTGCCAGCCGTCTTCGGACAGCGCGTTCAGCGTTTCGAAATCGGACAGGTTCAGGCCGATCGCGATCAGGTGCATCAGCCTCTCGCCGAGCCGGCTGAGCTCGTCGCAGAACATCCGCATCGCGCGCCGGTACTCCATGCTCGGCCACGGCATCGGGCCGTGACACGGCCAGTTCGCGCCAACGCGCACGTCCTCGCGCGGTATGTCCTGGCAGATCGTGAACGTCTCCACCGCGCCGGCCGCTGAGTACCCCGCGTAGGTCAGGTCGCTGACGCAGCGGGATTTCAGGTGCACCGGCTGTGCGAAGTACCGTCTGCTGGCTTCGACGGCGTCCTCGATCTTCCGGGTCTGCCACCGGTCGCAGGCGAGCTGGAACATCCCGTCGGTGAGCCATGCTTTGACCAACTCGTCGGCCAGCCGGACGTCGGACTCGGTCCCCTCGACGCAATCCGGTAGTCCGAACGTACGAACGTCGCCCATCGTCCCCTGCCTTCCATTCCCTTACGGCGCAACGGACATACGGATCGGCCAGGCGAAACGGTTCGGACTACCGGACAGTAACGTTTTCACACTTCCTCGAGCACCGACCGCAGGAACGCCTTGGTGCGCTCCTGCTGGGGCTCGTTGAACATCTGCTCGGGAGCCGCGTCCTCGATGATCTTGCCTTCGTTGAACATGAGCACGCGGTTGGAGACGTCCCGTGCGAACCGCATCGCGTGGGTCACCAGCAACATGGTCACGTCGCTGGTCTTGGCCACGTCCCGCAGCACGTCAAGCACCTCGGCGGCGATCTCCGGGTCCAGTGCGGACGTGACCTCGTCGAGCAGCAGGATCTCCGGTTCCACGGCCAAGGCCCGCGCGATCGCCACGCGTTGCTGCTGACCACCGGACAGCTGCGACGGGTAGAAGTCCGCTTTGTCCGCGAGGTTCACCATTTCCAGCAACTCGCGGGCGCGTTCCTCCGCCTCGTCCTTCTGCTTGCCCAGCACATGGATCGGCGCCTCGGTGATATTACGAAGAACCTTCATGTTTGGGAACAGGTTGAACTGCTGGAAGACCATCGTCACCTTGCTGCGGACCTTGCGGGTGTGCGCCTCGCTGGCGGGAACAAGGTCGTCACCCCGCTTCTCGTGCCACAGGAACTCGTCGTCGATCGAGATCGTCCCGGAGTCCGGTTTGGTCAGCGTCATCAGCATCCGCAGGATCGTCGTCTTGCCCGATCCGCTCGGGCCGATCAGCGTCACACGCTCGCCGTCGGCGATGTTGAACGACATGTCGTCGAGCACGACGTTGTCCCCGAAGCGTTTGCTGACGTCGTTGAAGTCGATGAAACTCATGCTGTCACCCCGTTGAACCGGCGCTCCACAATCCTGCCCAGATAGGACAGGACGAGCGCGACTGCCAGGTAGAGCAAGCCGGCCATGGTGATCGGCTCGAACGGCCGGAACGTGTCCGCGATGATCTCGCGGCCGACCGTGAACGGCTCCGCGACGGTGATCGCCACCAACTGCGGAACATCCTTGAACAGTGCGATGGAATAGTTCGTCAGCGCGGGAATCGAGCGCGGCACCGCCTGCGGCAGGATCACGCTTGTCCACACGCGACGGCGTGGCAGGTGCAGTGCGACGGCCGCATCCCACTGTCCAGGTGGGACACCTTCGATCCCGGCCCGGTACACCTCGGACGTGTACGTCGCGTAGTGCAGACCCAGCCCGATGATGCCCGCGGCGAGCGGCGACAACGCCAAACCAAGCTGCGGCAACACAAAGAAGAGGAAGAACAGCTGGATCAGCAGCGGCGTGCCGCGGATGAATTCCACCAGGAACCCGACGGGCATGCTGATCCAGCGCTGATGACTCCGCCGTGCCAACGCGAAGACCAGCCCGAGAACCAACGCGACGACGTAGCCGACCACGGTCGCGATCAGCGCCGTGAGCAGCCCGTCCAGCAGCCGCGGCAGGATTTCGAGTGCGTAGTTCCAGTCGAAGTTCATGCCCACGCGACCTTTCGCTCAAGCAGCCGCACCGCGGTCATGAAGATCAACGCCATCAGGCCGTAGCCGATCAGCAAACCGCCGAAAACCGCTGCGGCACGGCCATTTCCGCTCCAGATCAGCTGGCCGTTGAACGTCAGCTCCGGAATGGACACGACCGCGACCACGGCCGTGGCCTTGAGTTGCTCGATGACGTTGTTGCCGAACGACGGGATCATCGCCCGGATCGCCTGCGGCAGCACGACCCGGCGCATCCCTTGCGACGGCGTGAAGTTCAGCGCGGTCGCGGCTTCGACCTGTGCCGGCGGAACGGCTTGGATCGCGCCACGGACGACTTCGCCGGAGTACGCACCCATGTTCAACCCCAGTGCGAGGATTCCGGCGAAGGTGGGATCCAGTTGCCAGCCAAGGGAAGGCAACGCGTACACGAACCAGAACGCGAGCACCAGCACGGCCGCACCGCGAAACAGCTCGACGTACGTGAACCCGATGACACGCAGGAACTTGTTGTGGCTGACTCGAGCCAGCCCAACCGGGAAAGCGATGATCAGCGCGAGAGCCATCCCGCCGAGGGTGAGCAGGATGGTCTTCCACGCGCCGTACAGCAGCAGGCCTACTTGTGCGCTGGACATCAGGCCTCCGGTACCGCGCAGAGCTGCTGCGCGGTCATGTCCGTCATCTCGGCCTCGGTGAAGCCGAACGGCCGCAGGATGCGCAGCAGCTCACCGGACTGCTTCAGATCGGCGAGCTCCTTGTTGAACGCGGCCACGGCATTGGTCTGATCCGGCAGGAACGCGAACCCGCCGGACGTGAACTGCGGCTTGCCGTCCACTTCGGGCACGAACGGTGTCGTCACTTCAAGTGGCGCACCTGGATTCTTGCCCAGCACATCCCGCAGCGAGATCGCGGTCAGCGAGAACGCGTCCACCCGGCCGGTGCTCACCGCCTCGAGACCGCTCGGCTGGTTCTGGTACGCGGTGATCATGTTCTCCGGCACGCCGTTGGCGATCGCGTAGTCCTTCTCCGTCGCGCCGATCAACACGCCCATCCGCAGGTTCTGCTGCGCGACCTCGGCGAAGGTCTTGATGCCCTTCGGGTTGCCCTTGGGCACGAGGAAAGCCGCGGGAGCGATGAAGTCAGGGTTGGTGAACAGCACCTGCTTGCACCGCTTGGGCAGGATGGACATGCCCGCGGCGATCACGTCGAACAGCCCGACCTTCAGCCCGGCGATCAGCGAGCCGAACTCCGAGGGAATCGGGATGAGGTTCGGCACGCCAAGTCTTCTGAACACGACCTTGGCGACTTCGGCGGCCTCGCCGGTCAACTCCGCTTCGGAGTTGATGAAACTGTACGGCGCTTCGTTGGCGAAGCCGACCCGTACCTCCCCTTTTTGTCTGAGCCGATCGAGTAACGAACCCCCGTTCGCCTCTGCGGACAGATCCACCCTGGTGCAGCCAGGCAAGGCGAGCGAAAGCGCGCCTGCCGCGGCAGCCTGCAGCAGCAGTCGTCGAGAAGCCACGCGACGACCGTAGGTGGTTCATCCGCGCAGGTCAACACGATCCGAAGTAGACAGACGAGATTTCAGCTGGTCAGGCCGCGAGTTTCCCTTACCAGATCGACGATTCCGGCCATGATCTGCGTGAGCTCGTAGTCCTTCGGAGTGAAGACGCGAGCGATTCCCTTGTCCAGCAAGGCTTTGGCGTCATCGGGCGGCACGATACCGCCGACGACAACGGGGATGTCGTCGGCTCCCGCCGCCCGCAGGCCATCCACCACCGCGGGTACGACTTCCAGATGTGATCCGGACAACACGGACAGCCCGACCACGTGGACGCCCTCCTGCACAGCGGCGGCCACGATCTGGTCCGGCGTCAACCGGATACCCTGATACACGACTTCGAAACCAACATCTCGGGCCCGGACCGCGACTTGTTCCGCGCCGTTGGAATGACCGTCCAGACCAGGCTTTCCGACCAGCATGCGCAGCCGTTCGCCGAGCTCGGCACTGGTTTCCTGCACTCGCGTGCGCACTCGTGCGAGCTCCGCACCCGCCTCACCGGTGGACACCCCGGAAACCCCTGTTGGCGCACGGTATTCGCCGAACACCTCGCGCAGCGCCCCGGACCACTCACCTGTGGTCACACCCGCTCTCGCGCACGCCAGAGTCGCGTCGACCAGGTTCACCTCGGTCTTCGCGGCTGCCCGCAAGGCATCCAGTGCCTCATCCACAACGGCTTGGTCACGATCGGCCCGCCAGGCCCGGATCGCCGCGATCGCCTGCTTCTCCACCGCCGGATCGAGCTGCTCGATCGCCTTGGCACCTTCGGCCTGCAGCGGCGAGGGCTCAGTGGTGTCGAACTTGTTGACACCGACGATGACCTCTTCGCCGGACTCGATGCGCATCCGCCGCGCGGCAAGCGATCCGACGAGCTGGGTCTTCATGTACCCGCTCTCGACCGCGGCCACCGCGCCACCCATCGCCTGCACGCGGTCGATTTCCGCACGCGCACCGCGCAGGATTTCGTCCACTTTGGCCTCGATGACCGGGGAGCCGTCGAAGATGTCCTCGTACTCCAGCAAATCCGTCTCGTACGCCAGCACTTGCTGCATCCGCAGGGCCCACTGCTGGTCCCACGGCCGCGGCAAGCCGAGCGCCTCGTTCCACGCGGGCAACTGGATCGCGCGGGCACGAGCGTTGCGGGACAAGGAAACCGCGAGCATCTCCAGCACGATCCGCTGGACGTTGTTCTCCGGCTGTGCCTCGGTCAGCCCCAGCGAGTTGACCTGCACGCCGTAGCGGAACCTGCGGTGCTTGGGGTTCTGCACGCCGTACCGCTCAAGGGTGATCTCGTCCCAGAGCGCGGCGAACGCCCTCATCTTGCACATTTCCTCGACGAACCGCACGCCCGCGTTGACGAAGAACGACATCCGGGCGACGACCGAGCCGAACTCCTCCTGCGGCACCTGGCCGGAGTCACGGACCGCGTCGAGCACCGCGATCGCGGTGCACATCGAGTACGCCACCTCCTGCACCGGGTTGGCCCCGACTTCCTGCAGGTGGTAGCTGCAGATGTTGATCGGGTTCCACTTCGGCACGTTGGTGACCGTCCACGCGACCATGTCCGTGATCAGGCGCAATGACGGTCCTGGCGGGAAGACATACGTCCCGCGGGACAGGTACTCCTTGATGATGTCGTTCTGCGTGGTCCCGGTGAGCTTGGAGATGTCCGCGCCCTGTTCCTCGGCGACCGTGACGTACAGCGCGAGCAGCCACATGGCCGTCGCGTTGATGGTCATCGAGGTGTTGGCCTCGGCCAACGGGATGCCGTCGAAGAGCTGCCGCATGTCACCGATGTGACTGACCGGCACGCCGACCTTGCCGACCTCACCACGGGACAGCTCTTGGTCGGGGTCGTATCCCGTCTGTGTGGGCAGGTCGAACGCCACTGAGAGGCCGGTCTGCCCTTTGGCCAGGTTGCGACGGTAGAGAGCGTTGGACGCCGTCGCCGACGAGTGGCCGGCGTAGGTCCGCATGACCCACGGCCGGTCACGCTCACGGTCGCTCGGGTACGGCATGGGAACCTCCGTAACGGGTGATTCCCCGACGGTACTGGCTGGTAACCGTCCAATAACGTGCACTGACTCACAAAATCGAGAAAGCCACCCGGCTGGGTTTGTCAGCGCACGCCCACGTTCAGCGTGACCGTGTACCCGCTGGCGATGTCGCCAGCGACGGTCCCGAGCTGCAATGCGCCGGAGTCGTCCCGGAAGACCACGTCCGTGCTCAGACTCAGCCGGCGCATGTTCGACACGGACTGCTCGTAGCCCGGCTGGGCGTACACGGTGTCGCACACGTTCTGCGGCAACGCGACCTGAGAGGTGGCGATCGCCTTGTCGGCGTCGGTGATGGATGCCTGGTCGGGGTAGACCTCGAAGTGGATGTGCGGCCAGCGCCCGGGGTAACAGGCGGGGAAGATGCTGGTGAAGCGGACCCGGCCGGACGCATCGGCGATCTGCACGCCCCGCAGGTAGTTCTCGTTCTGCGCGCCCTGCGAGTACATGGAGTACCGGCCTTCGCGGTCGCATTGCCAGACGTAGACGGCCACGCCCGCGTAAGGCGAGCCGCCTTGGGCCAGGTTGGCGATCACGAGCTCCAGCGTCATCGGCACGCCTTGGGCCGTACCGCTCGACGCCCCAAAGCTGGAACGGATGTCGCTGCGCACGACACCGCTCTGTTCCAGCACATCCGGCCCGTTCGAGCCATCACCGGGATACGGCCCTGCCGTCTCCTCCGGGATTTCACTCAACGCGGCCGGAGCGGCTGAGCCCGACGTCGCGCCTGTGGTGGGAGCGGTGGACGTCGGCGTGCTGGTACTGGGTGGTGTGCTGGGACTGCACGCGGCCACGGCCGCGCCTGCGGCGCCAAGCCCGAGCAGACGAAGCGCACGTCGGCGGTCGAACAGCGTGGCGATGTCGAAGCCGAGGCCTTGGTCCACCACTTCGTCGTGGGGGCGGGGCAGGCGGCGGCCCTCGTAAGTCAGTTCGGGTTCGGTCATGGACACCATGCTCACGCCACGAGTTATGTGCCGCCTGTGGAAGACCTGTCCATTGGCTGTTGGCGCTGATCCATTGGCTGTTGGCGCTGAGGAGCCGGTCCAGCTTCGGCGCGTCGGCTGGCACTGAGTTGGCACTCAGTGCCAGCCGTGTCCGCGTTGGAACTGAATGGCCACCCTGCTCGTTGCCGAGATCGGAAGGCGTGCGGGCGGCGGCGTCTACCGCTTGGGCGCTCCGCGTCTACCGCTCAAGGTCTACCGCTCGGGCGCTTGCGTGACACGCTCCACGTTCGCGCCGAGCCGCACGAGGTTCTCCACGAAACCAGGGTAGCCGCGGTCGATGTGGAACACGTCCCACACCTCCGTCACGCCATCCGCGCACAGTCCCGCGAGCACGAGACCAGCGCCCGCGCGGATGTCCGACGCCCAAACCGGCGCGCTCGACAGCTTCTCCACGCCACGGATGACCGCGTGGTGCCCGTCCGTCCGTGCGTCCGCGCCGAGCCGCATCATCTCCTCGACGAACCGGAACCGGGCCTCGAAGAGGTTCTCGGTGATCATCGCGGTGCCTTCGGAGACCGCGCAGAGCGCGATCGCGAACGGCTGCAGGTCCGTGGCGAACCCCGGGTAGGGCAGCGTCACGAAGTCCACGGACTTCGGCCGCTCGGCCATCACGACGCGGAAGGCCTTGTCGTCGTACACCGTGACCTCGGCACCGGCCGTGCGCAGCTTGTCGAGGACCAGGTCGAGGTGGTGCGGGTCGACACCACGGACGGTCAGGTCGCCGCGGGTGACGGCGGCGGCGAATGCCCAGGTCGCACCGACAATCCGGTCGCCGATCACGCGGTGCTCGGTCGGCTGCAGCGTCTCGACGCCGTGCACGGTGAGCGTGGACGTGCCCGCGCCTTCGATCTTGGCGCCCATCTGCTGGAGCATCGTGCAGAGGTCGACGATCTCCGGTTCGCGTGCGGCGTTGTCGATCACCGTGGTGCCGTCCGCGAGGACCGCGGCCATCAGGATGTTCTCGGTCGCGCCCATGCTCGGGAAATCCAGCCAGATCTGGGCGCCGTGCAGGCCTTCCGCCTCGGCGACGACCGAACCGTGCTCGATCTCACTAGTGGCGCCGAGCTGACGCAGGCCGTTCTGGTGCATGTCCAGCGGACGTGACCCGATTGCGTCACCGCCCGGCAACGCGACCACAGCACGGCGGCAACGGCCCACAAGCGGCCCGAGCACGCACACCGAAGCACGCAGTTTGCCCATGGAAGCCGCGTCCGGCTTGTGGTTCAGCTCCGACGGCGTCGTGATGACGACCGTGTCGCCGTCGACGCTCACCTCGCAGCCGATGCTGCGCAGGACGTCCGCCATGTACGGCACGTCAAGGATCTGCGGGCAGTTGGTCAGCGTGGTCGTGCCCTCGGCGAGCAACGCCGCCGCCATCAGCTTGAGCACACTGTTCTTGGCACCGACGACGTCGACCTCGCCGACGAGTCTCGCGCCGCCGTGAACCCGGAAGTGCTCAGACACGCACCCTCCCGATGAATGACCCTTGGATGAGCGCCAATCGTACGGCTGTCCGTTTGGTCACTCGGATTCGGAGGCTCCCGCTGCCTCAACCCGTTGCCGCAGGCGCAACATCGGCTTCTCGGCGAGCTCAACGAAGTGGTGCATGGTCAAGTCGGCGGCCCGTGCGCTGTCGCCTGCCTCGATGGCTTCGGCGATCGCGCGGTGGTCGTCGAGCGCGCGTTGCCTGATCTCGGTGTCATAGGGCAGGGAATCAGTGCCGAACGTGAGCTGGATACGCAGCTGCGAGTCGATGCTCACGTAATAAGGGTTGCCGGTTGCCTCGGCGACCGCGGAATGCAACGTGTGGTCCGCGGTCCGCATGACATCACGGTCTTCGGCTTTTTCGTACGCCTCGACTGCCGCCCAGATCTTGCGGATGTGTTCGTCAGTACGCCGTTCGGCCGCCAATCCGGCGATCATCGGCAGCAATGACCGGGTCAGGTCGAACAACCATGTGAGGTGTTGCCATCGAGGCAACAGCATGCTCCGAATATGCGACCCGGATTCCGGTCCCCATGTGCTATGCACGCGCACTCCGCCGCTGCGGCCGCGCGTGATCCCGACATAGCCAAGCGATTCGAGTTGGTGCAGAGCGTCCCGCAGAGTGGTACGGCTGACGTTGAGCCGGGCGGCGAATTCCCGTTCCGGCGGCAGCTTTTGCCCCGGCAGCAACGCGCCGAGCGCGATCGCCGTGATCAGCCGGTCAACCAGCTGTTCGGCAGCCGACTTGACTTTCATCGGCCCAGCTGGCGCCAGGTCGAGGCTCAGTCTCAGGGACGGCCCATCGCTAGCACTTGTTCTCAAAGTCCAACGCTCCCTGCGCAGCCGAGCATCGAACATAGCCCATTGGACAGTTGACCCAGATCACTTTAGGGGCTGGGAAAGTTAAGGACCAGTATTTAGTCCGATCGTCATCCAAGCCGCGTGACGCAGAAAGAAAGTGGTATATGACAGCGCCCGGTATTCCACGCATAAGCGACATCGCGCGCCCGCTGACCTGCTATGCCTCCGTCACATAAGGTTCAGGGCATGGCCGTGCACCTCACCCGCATCTACACCCGAGTCGGCGACGACGGCACGACGGGACTCGGCGACTTCTCCCGCGTGTCCAAAACCGACCCGCGGCTTGCCGCGTACGCCGACGTCGACGAAGCCAACGCGGCCATCGGTGTCGTCGTCGCGACCGGCAACCTGCCCGACGAGATCGTCACCGTGCTGCGGGCCGTGCAGAACGACATGTTCGACGTGGGCGCGGACCTGTGCAACCCGATCGTCGAGGACCCGAAGTACCCGCCGCTGCGGATCACCTCGGACTACATCACCCGGCTCGAGAACTGGTGCGACGAGTTCAACGAGCGCCTGCCCAAGCTGACGTCCTTCATCCTGCCCGGCGGTACGCCCGGCGCGGCCTACCTGCATGTCGCCCGGACCGTAACGCGACGGGCCGAACGCGCGACGTGGGCATTGATCGAAGCAGACGCCGACCGAACGAACGTACTCGCCGCCAAGTACCTCAACCGCCTCTCCGACCTGCTGTTCATCCTCTGTCGCCTGGCCAACCCGGACGGTGACGTCCTGTGGCAACCGGGTGGTGCGGGAACCAATTAGCGAGGACATCCGCGCTTTGTGTTCCTTTTGGTCTTAGAGTGTGTGGCTGCGAGCAGCAGGGGCGAGTAGGAGGTGACCATGCCCACGGGTGAGCCCGCAGGTAGTGGTCCCACCGCGCGCCGAATGGTCCTGGGCAGCCAGTTGCGTCGGCTGCGTGAGGCGAAGGGCATCAGCCGCGAAGACGCCGGCTACGCGATCCGTGGTTCCGGCTCGAAGATCAGCCGGGTCGAACTGGGCCGCGTGAGCTTCAAGGAACGCGATGTCGCGGACCTGCTGACGCTCTACGGCGTGACCGACCAGAGCGACCGGGACATCTTCCTCGCCCTGGTCCGCGAGTCGAACCAGCCGGGCTGGTGGCAGCGCTACAACGATCTGATGCCGCACTGGTTCCAGGACTTCGTCGGCCTCGAGGAGTCGGCGTCCCGGATCCAGACGTACGAGGTGCAGTTCATCCCTGGCCTGCTGCAGACCGAGGACTACGCCCGCGCGGTGATGCTGCGAGGCAGACCGGACGCGCCGCCAGAGGAGATCGACCGGCGCGTCAACCTGCGGATGCAGCGGCAGCGGTTGCTGGCTTCGCCGCAGGCGCCTCGACTGTGGGCGGTCGTCGAGGAAGCGTGCATCCACCGGCAAATGGGCGGCCGCAAGGTACTGCGCGACCAGTTGGAGCACCTGCTCGACCTGACCAAGATGTCCAACATCTCGCTGCAGATCCTGCCGTTCGAGCTGGGCGGGTCGGCCGCGGAGACGCCGTTCACCCTGCTGCGGTTCGCCGAACCGGAACTTCCGGACATCGTCTACCTCGAGCACCTGTGCGGCGCGCTCTACCTGGACAAGACCGACGAGGTCGAGGTCTACAACAAAGCCGCACATCGGCTGGTTGTCGAAGCGGAGACACCCGAGCAGACGCGCCGGACCATCTCGAAGGTCCTCAAGTCGCTGTAACAACGCTTCGGGTCCCAACCGCGACCAGACCCATCACCACCAGGCAGCCCGCCCCAACCCAGGACATCCCCCACCACTCCCAGCAGGACTCCGTCAAAGCCCGGCTTGTCCTTGCCTTGCGGGCGTGGCGAGCGGACTCGACTCAGGGTTGTTGTCGAAAACCAACCTCCCGGCACCCCGTGGTCAGCAAAGCCCCAACGAAGCCGACCACTGTGCAGCCGCACCAGAACCCTCCACGCCAGGAAAGACCTCATCGCGCTGCAGCAACCGACATCAACGACCCCCACCCCCAACCAAAGGGCATCCCCCACCACTCCCGGGGGGACGACCCCAGGCCAGTCTATCGGGGATATGGGCTGGTCAAAGGGTTTCTGAGGGGCTGTGGACAACCAGATTCGCGAACGGACCGTTCGTTCGATTCGTTATCTGGTCTTAACCCGTCAGGGGTTGCGGGCACCCGTTTGCCCAATCGGGCAAACACCCGATGATCACGGCCCGCTGTCCACTCGCGACACGCCCGACAGTCATCACATTTTCCCCCTCGCGAGGGTTATGTGTGGCACGAATCGGGCCCTACGCGGGCGTAGGAGTGCAATCGATCTCACCCTGAGCGACCAGGAACTACTCCCTGTCGACAAAACTCGTCAAGATCACTGCCCACGCCACCAACTGTGAAATTCGTGCAGATGCACGTGCATGCGCACGGGCAACCGGCCGTGCTACCTTGCTTATGCACGAAGATCCAGACGTGCCGCCGCCAAGGCAAGTCGGGGAAAAGGTGGGAGCACTCCATGACGGCAGTACACAACGGGGTTTCCGCGGACCGCCTCGGCGGCGTCGATTGGCGACGCAGCCGGATGAGCGGCGCGGTCGGTAACTGTGTCGAAGTCGCGACGCTCGAGTCTGGCGAGATCGCGGTCCGCAACTCGCGGTTCCCTGACGGACCCGCACTGATCTACACCCGGGCTGAGATGGCTGCCTTCCTCGCTGGGGCGAAGGACGGCGAATTCGACGACGTCCTGTTGTGACAAAGGTGGCGACATGGATGACTTCGAAGCCCAGCTCAAGGAGCTGATCGCGCGCGGGTTCAGCTTCGCGCACCCGCGCGACGCCACGGGGGAGGTGGCCGCTGTCGTCGGTGTGCGCGTGCACCACGGCGTGGTCGACGTGGTGCAGATCTACGGCGAACACGACGCCGACGCCACCCGCATCCCGGGTGACGAGATGGACATCTTCTTTCCCTACAAGGTTTTCTGGCGCTCCAGCGGCACGTCGGCCGCGGTCGTCGCAGAATTGCTCGCCCTGCCGGATCCCGAGCCCGGTGACGTCCCGAAGGTCAACGGGTGCTGGGTTCCGGCCCGTCCTGGCAGGTCGAAATGGCTGTCCGCGTCCGCGTGAGTCCAGCCGTGCTGCCGCGCGAAGGCAGCTCGGGCCCTCGAGCCTTCATCCGTGAACTGGGAGTACGACTTGCCGCAGGGGTGACTCGACTGAGTCGCTCCCGCGGCGCCAAAACAAACCACTAACCTCTTCTACCAATCCGCTTGTACGCCGGGAGCGAATACCTGGCGGGCAGGCTGAGGTACGAGGAGGGGTGAGCATGCGGGAACGGGCGCAGCGGTCACGGGAGCCCGGGGGACCGAGGCCGGCCACCCTCGACGAACTGCTGCCCCGCGTGGCGCGTGGCGACGAAACCGCGTTCGAACAGCTCTACCGCCACCTCTCGGCCCCGATTTTCGGGCTCGTGCAGCGGATCCTGCGGGATCCAGCGCAGTCGGAAGAGGTCGCGCAGGAAGTCTTCCTCGAGCTCTGGCGCTCAGCCACTCGCTACAGCCCGGAACGTGGTTCCGTGTTGTCGTGGGCGATGACGATCGCGCACCGCAAATCCGTCGACCGCGTGCGCTCCGCGCAGGCGAGCACCGACCGCGATTCACGCGTGGCTCGTGCCGAAACCGCGCGTCCGTTCGATGAAGTCACCGAAGTCGTGGCAGGCCGGATGGAACGCGAACAAGTGCGCCGATGTCTCGGCACACTCACCGAACTGCAACGCGAGTCGGTCATGCTCGCGTACTACCAGGGCTACACCTACCGGGAAGTCGCGCATTTGCTTGACTCACCCCTTGGCACAGTCAAAACACGATTGCGGGACGGGCTGATCAGGCTGCGTGACTGCATGGGGGTGACGGCGTGAACAACGATGTACACACACTGACAGGTGCGTACGTGCTGGACGCGCTGTCCGAAATGGAGCGCAGGGCGTTCGAGGACCACATGTCCGGCTGCCCCGCGTGCCACCAGGAAGTCGCCGAGCTGCGGGAAACGACCGCACGCCTTGGCACAGCAACCGCGGCAGCTCCCCCGCCGCAGCTGTGGCACAAGGTGCACGCGGCGATCGGGAACGTCAGGCAGCTCCCGCCGATGTCGTTCGACGAGCCGCAGAGACTTCGCCCGAGACGCGGGAGTTCTCGTTTCGCGGTGTTCGCCGCGGCCGCGAGCCTCCTTGTGGCGGCAGGACTTGGCGTGGGCTGGGTCGTGACGAACAACGACGTGAAGGACGAGCTCGCGCAGACGCAGACCGAGTTGTCCCGGCTGCAGACGCTGTTGAGCGCGCCGGACGCGAAGATCGTCACAGGCCCTGTCAAAGGTGGCGGGACGGCGACAGCAGTGGTTTCGCCGAGCCAGAACGGCATGGTGATGACGCTCAAGGGCGCGCCAGCGCTGCCGGGGACCTCCGTGTATCAGCTCTGGTACGTCCGCCACCTGAATGCTGGTGGCCAGACGTCGGCTGGAACTCTGCCGGTCCCCAACGGCGCCATTTCATCGAATGACTTGAGGCCCGCGCAAGGTGCGGTGGCTCTCGCGATCACGGTTGAGCCCGCTGGCGGCTCAACAACGCCGAACCTGGACGCGCTGGTCGTCAAGCTGGATCTGGCCTAGGAGGCGTAAGGAAGACGACGACCTGGGGGCGCTGATTCGAGCCAGGAGAGGAAGCCGGTCAGCGCGTCCGGGGTCATCGCGATCTCGACGACGGTGTCCGGGCCGCCGAAAGCCCGCTTGGAACGCGGCGGGTCCAGCTCGGCGCGGCACCGCAGGATGATGGCGCCGTTCGGCACGCCGTAGAGCTCCTGGGCTTCTGGCTCGCGCCGGTCGTCGATCTCGAAGCCGTCGCGCTGGATGATCCGGTTCGGGCCGTTGCGCAAACTCAACGCGCGGTACCAGGTGAACTCGTCACCGTGATACCGCGCGACTCCGAGGTGCCAGCCTCGTGGATTGTCCAGGTGCGTCCGCAGGGCGACGTTGATGCCGCCCATCCGGATCAGTCTGACCCGGCGGATGCCGAGCAAGAGCAATGTGGCGGCCGCGACCGCCAGGAGCGTCCCGATGAACCAGAGGATCTCCACGGCCGCCCCCGCCCAGTCCCGCGGATCAGACCGTCTGTCCGGCGGCGCGAACCCGGGCTTCTGCTCTTGCCCGCTCGTCCGCGTCCTGTGCCGCGGCTACGTCAGCCCGCGCCTGGTCGATGTCGATCTCCTCGGCGAGCTCGGCGTTCTCCGCGAGGATGCTCACGCCGTCGCCGGTGATGGACAGGAAGCCGCCGTACACGGCCGCGATGACGGTCTCGCCGTCCGTGGTGCGGACCTTGACGACACCACCCTCGACGAGCTGGCCGAGCAGCGGTTCGTGGCCGGGCATCACACCGAGTTCGCCCTCGGTGGTCTGTGCGATGACCATCGTCGCTTTGCCCGACCAGAGCCGGCGCTCGACGGCGACAAGTTCAACGGAAATCTCGGCCACGCGCTTCTCCTTCGTGTCCCCTTGTCGGCAAGTCTAAACGGCGCGGGTTCGCAACCTCGACGCCCCTCCCGGTGTGATGCGGGCCGAAGGTGGGATCAGGGGTCGCGGATGGGCGGACAAGGGGTGATTTCGGGCAGTTCGTGGCCTGCCGATCAGGAGTACGTGCTTTGCGCTGGCGAACGCGTCGGCCAACCGTTGGCGCCGACGATCAAGACGCGTAACTGAGACACCGCTCACAAATATGTCTGTGAACCCCCACAGTGGACCCTCGGGTAAGGGGTGGCTTCGCCCGTGCAGGGAAGGCGAAGCCACCCCGGTTCTCACGAGCCGTCAGCGTTGTAGATGCCGCCAGGCGTCACGACCCACAGCACGTTGTTCGGCCCTGCGACCTCGTCCCGTGTGCGGCCCAGGTTGGTGTAGAGCTTGCCGCCCGCACCGCTGGTGTTCAGCTTGAACGTGCCGCCCTTGAGCGAGGCCATGAACAGGCTGCCCTTGTAGTACGTCAGGCCGCTTGGCGTTGCCTGGGAGGTCGGCCATGTCTTGACCGGGTTGGTGTACGCCGGGTTGCTGCACGGGCCTTCACAGCTCGGCCAGCCGTAGTTCCCGCCGGGCGTGATCTTGTTCAGCTCGTCCACCTTGCTGGCACCGATGTCCGAGATGTACAGCTGGGTTCCGACCCAGGCAAGGCCCTGCACGTTGCGGTGTCCCAGTGAGTAGACCCGGCTGTTGAACGGGTTTCCTGGGGCGGCCGCGCCGTTCTTGTCGACGCGAAGCACCTTTCCGCCCAGCGAATTGCGGTTCTGGGCGTTGGCGCCGTTCTGCCCGTCACCGGTTCCGGCGTACAGGTAGCCGTCCGGGCCGAACTTGATCCGGCCGCCGTGGTGGTACTGCGAGCCACGGGGAATTCCGGTCACGATCGGGGTCGGTGCCTGGCCCAGCTTGAGTTTCGCGATCCGGTTGTCCGAACTCGTTGTGTAGTAGATGAAGACGAGCTGGTCGGTCGCGTACGTCGGGGACACCGCGATGCCGAGCAGACCCGCTTCCTTGGTGACGCTGACCCCCGAGATCGTCTGAACGTCCGACACCTGGCCGTTCGGCGCGATCTTCCGGATCTTGCGCGAGTCCTTCTCGGTGAACAAAGCCGTGCCGTCAGGCAGGAAATCCACTGCCCAGGCCTGGTTGAGTCCACTCGCGACTTGCTTGATCGCCAACGGTTGCACGTCCGCGGGCGCGGCTGTCGCGGTGCCCGCGGCCAGCATCACGGTCGTCGCCGACGCGGCAGCGACAGCGAGTTTGCGACGAAATGTCATGGGTTTGCCTCCTGGAGCATCCCTTGGGCTTCACACGGCGGCGAGTGCATACAAACACACAGGGTGTCGATCGTCCTACCACCGACTGAGCTAACAAGGGCCCAGACCTCCGACCATTGTCGTCACAATCGGTAACAAGGTAGACAGATGATGTCCCGTTGACAGGGATCGGAGTGTCCGCGCGCCACAGAAAACATAGGGGGCTAGCTTTCTAAACCATTCAGCTCCTACAGTCGTGATGCTCGACACAGGTCCTTTGCCAGGACGATCCACCAGGACCGTCACTGATCCGAGGAGTGCAGAGATGATCGAAAACACGGAGCGCGAGGTCTGGACCACTCCGGACTTCGTCGAATACGAAACGCCGATGGAGGTCACGGCCTACGCGGCCCGGATGGACGACTGAGGCACATCCGTTGCGCGAGGGCCGAAGCCCTACCACGGCCCTCGCCACCTCTCCGTTTCCCTGCATGGAGGAGTCGACTGTGTCGATCTCACCGTCCACTTCGAACACTCTGCTGCCTGCCGACGAGTTCGTCGGCCAGTTGCGTGGCCTTTCCCACCGTTACTGGGGAACACATCCGTTCCACCGCAGACTGCACGACGGCAGCCTCTCGGAATTCGAGCTGCGCACGTGGGCTGCGAACCGGTGGTACTACCAATGCATGTTGCCGCAGAAGGACGCGGCGATCATCAGCAACTGCCCCGTTCCGCGGATCCGCCGCGACTGGCTGGCCAGGATCGTGTACCACGACGGCACAGCGGAAGGCGAAGGCGGCCGCGAGCGGTGGTTGCGACTGTGCGAGGCAGTCGGCCTTACCAGGGAAGAAGTTCTTGATGAGCGACACGTCGCACCCGGTGTCCGGTTCGCCGTCGACGCGTACGTGACGTTCGCACGCACCAAGCCATGGGTCGAGGCGGTCGCGTCCGGTCTGACCGAGATGTTCTCCGGTCACCTGATGCGCCAGCGCGTCACCGACATGCTGTCGAACTACGCATGGATCCGCCGGGAGGACCTCGCGTACTTCACCAACCGGATCGACGTGGTCTCCGGCGAAGGACAGGCCACTGTGGACATCGTGGTCGAGTACTGCAAAACCCGTGCTGAGCAAGAGAAAGCCATCGCGGCGTTGTCCTTCAAGTGCAACGTCCTATGGTCCATGTTGGACGCCATCGAGCAGGCCGCGAAGAAGGAGTAGCCGATGACGATGATCGGGCTGGACTCCGCGCCGCGGCTCCGCCGTGGCGTTCGGCTCACGTACGACAAGACCCGTGAAACGCACGTTCTGCTGTTCCCTGAAGGTGTTCTGGTGCCCAACCAGACCGCGGCCGCGGTGCTCAAGCTCTGCGACGGGACCGCCACGGTCGCGCAGATCACCGCTGAGCTGGGCAAGAATTACGACGGTGTCCGGGCCGACGACGTACAGAACGTGCTGAAACGGTTGGAAGAACGGCGGGTTGTCGAGTGGAAGTGATCGCGCAGCCGCCCTTGGGCATGCTCGCCGAGCTGACCCATCGATGCCCGCTGCACTGCCCGTACTGCTCCAACCCGATCGAGCTGGTGACCAGGGAAAACGAGCTGTCGACGGACGAATGGCTGTCGGTGATCGACCAGGCGCGCGAGCTCGGTGTGCTGCAGGTGCATATGTCCGGCGGGGAACCGTTGGCACGCCCCGATTTGCCGGTTCTGGTCGAGCGAGCATCAGACCTCGGATGTTATGTGAACCTGGTGACCAGCGGGCTCGGCCTGACCGAGGAACGGCTGACCGACTTGGTCGACCGCGGTTTGGCCCACGTCCAGCTGTCCGTGCAAGGCGCCGACGCCGAGATGGCCAACCGAATCGCCGGCGTCAAAGCCCATGCCCACAAACTCGCCGCGGCGCGCGCGGTGAAGAAACTCGACATGCCGCTGACCGTGAACGTGGTCCTGCATCGCGCAAACCACCACCAGGTCGCGGACCTGATCGCGCTGGCCGAAGAAATGGGCGCGGACCGCCTGGAACTGGCGAACACGCAGTACTACGGCTGGGGCCTGCGCAACCGGTCCGCCCTGATGCCAACGGCCGAACAGCTCGCCGAGGCGGAGCCGATCGTGCGCGCGGCAATCGAACGACTGCGCGACACCATGCAGATCGTCTACGTGGTCGCGGATTACTACGAGCCGTATCCCAAACCCTGTATGTACGGCTGGGGTTCGCGGCAGCTGACAGTGGCACCGAACGGTGACGTGCTCCCCTGCCCGGCGGCGTCGTCGATCACCACGTTGAAGCTGGACAACGTCCGTTCCCAGTCGCTGGAAGAAATCTGGTACCGCTCGGAGTCGTTCAACGCCTATCGCGGCGACCACTGGATGCCCGACCCGTGCCGCAGCTGTTCACGCAAGGGCATCGACTTCGGCGGCTGCCGCTGCCAGGCGTTCCTGCTGACCGGTGACGCGGGCGCGACGGACCCGGTCTGCTCGAAGTCCCCGGACCGTGGCGTGATCGATACGATCCTGGCCGGCACGCCATCCGAGCCGCCGGAGCTCGTGATGCGCAAGAACACGATCAAGGTGGTCTCCAGTTGAAGGTTCTGCTGCTGGGAACGGCCGCGGGCGGCGGATTCCCGCAGTGGAACTGCGCCTGCCGGATGTGTGAGGCGGGTCTGCCTGCCCGGACCCAGGACTGCATCGCGATCAGTGCGGACGGCACCGGCTGGTACCTGGTCAACGCCTCGCCGGACATCCGCACGCAGATCCTTTCGACGCCCGCGTTGGCCGCAGGTCCAGGCCCGCGCGACACGCCTTTGCGTGGCGCGTTGCTGACAGACGCGGAACTCGACCACTCCCTTGGCCTGACCATGCTGCGTGAGGGCGCAGGCCTTTCGGTGTGGGCTCCTGCTGCTGTCTTGCACGCCTTGCGCACGGATTTTCCGTTGCAGGAAATCGTCTCTCGTTATGGCGCATGGAACTGGCGGCCAGCCGCCGGGAATTTCGAGATCGACGGGTTGACCGTCACGGTCTTCCCGATCAGCGACAAGAAGCCCAAGTACGTCCAGTCCACAGTGGATGGTCCGTGGGTGGTCGCGTACAAGATCTCGGATCCGTCCGGCGGAGCCGTGGTGTACGCGCCGTGCTTGAAGACATGGCCCGAGGGCTTCGACGAGCTGATCGCGGACGCGTCCTGCGTGATCCTGGACGGCACGTTCTACTCGCCCGACGAGATGTCGGGCGCCACGAACAAAGGCGTGGGATCAGGCGCGCAACGGGCGATGGGCCACATCCCGATCGCCGGTCCGGAGGGTAGCCTCGCCCAGATCGCCCGGCACCCAGGCAAGCGCTGGATCTACACGCATCTCAACAACACCAACCCGATCCTCGACCCGGAGTCGAAGGAATACAAAGAGGTCCTGGCCGCGGGAGCGCAAGCGCCCTTCGACGGCACAGTGATCACGGTGTAGCCAACGCAGCAGCTTGCTTGTCGTGCTGAGCAGCCTCGCGGTGACGTCCCAGGCCTCGAGCCAGTCCGCCGAGGTAGTACGCGACCGGCTTCAGCGTGAGCAGCCCGCTTCCGGCCCCGGCGAGCTCCCCAGCAGCTGGCAGCAGCACGTCGTAGAGCTCGGCCATCGACTCACGATCGCCTCTTTCGACAGCGGCGATCGCGTGCAGGCAAGTCCGGGCCTCGAACAGCAGGTCGTGTGGTGAAGGCGGAATCACGCCGCCAGGTCGGCACCAAGGCTCGTAGACGCCGAAGTCCAGGTCACGGGACACGGGCAGCCCGTTGCGGAGCTGATGACACAGCAAGGCGAACGACAGGATGCCGTCACCGAGGCCAGGCATCTCGGTGCCTGCCAGGAAAGCCGCGCGGTACAAAGGCGCGGCATCTCCGCCGGCCACCGAAGTGCGAAGCGCCCGATACCACTGAACGAAGACCTCGGCCAGTGGCAACTGATAGTCACGCCCCAGCCGGGTGACCTCGGCGGCATGGGTGTCCGCTTCGGCGAACGCAGCAAGCGCCGAGTGTGCCTGCATCAGGATCATGTGGCCGAGGACCTCGAACGTCACCAGCGAATTCCGTGAAGCCACATCGACGAGCTCAGTACCGATGCGCACTCGCTGCGGGGCAAGCCCTGCCCGGGAGAAGGACTGCATGAACTGGGCGTTCAGGGCGAACGCCAACACCGCGGGATCGTCCAGGGTCCGAGCGATCGCCACGGCCTCCGACGCCGCTGCAACCGCGCGATGACCGCCTGAGCTGCGTAGTTCCATGGCGATCGTGGCCAGCAGACGGCTACGGGAAGCAGACGTCACCGAAGGCAGAACTCGCTCAGTCACAGCGACAACGCGAGCTGCCAAGGCGGGATCGTCCGGCGTTGTCCAGATCGCGGGTACGTCGAAAGACGCGATCACCCGCGCGGCCAACTCTGGATCGTCGACCGGGCCGAGCAAGTCGAGCGCCGAAGCCCGAAGTTCCCGGGCCTGCCCGAGCGATCCGGTGAACGACAAGGCACGGACCAAGCCCATGATCAGCTCAAGCCGATCCGCCGAGGCACTGGCAAGAGCGATGCGCCACAGGCGAGCGGCCTCACCGAAGTCGAAACGCGCCTCGGCCAAAGAAGCAGCCGCACGCGCATATCCAGCCGCTCGCGGGTCCGAGGCCAGTGAAAAGTGGTGTGCCAAGGCGGCAACGTCATCGGGCCGGACCCGTTCAAGGGCCGAGCCGACCGCGAGGTGCAAATGAGCCCGGCGGGTCTGCGAAAGGTCCTGGTAGAGCGTGTCACGGACCAAGGCGTGCGAGAACCGGAACTCCTGAGCCGCGACCTCGACCAGAAACCCGTGCTGTACGGCGACTTCCACGGCATCCAGCGAGCCGGCCACGTCGAGGGTGAACGACTCGCCGACAACCGAGGCGGTGCGAAGAACCGACTGGACCTCGGCGGGCAAGCGGGACAGCCGGTACTTCACGACGTCCCGAACACCGGCGGGCACTGCCGAGAGATCACTGCCTGCCGCGACCAATCGCGCGAGTTCCCTGACGAAGAACGGGTTCCCGCCACTGCGCCGGTGAATCACCGACGCTGTGTCGTCATCCACATCCAAGCCGACAGCCGAATGTACGACTGCCGGAATGTCCGACATGGACAGTCCACTGAGGTAGACGCGAGTCGGTTCGGATCGTGCGACACGGCCGAGAAACGCCGTGGGCGCATCGGTTGTCCGATATGTCCCCACCAGCAGCACCGGTGCGTCAACCGGGTCGGCGACCACCGAAGCCACCAGGGACAGCGTTTCCTCGTCGGCCCAATGCAGATCGTCCAGCACGATCAACAGCCGTCCGGCCGAAGCCAACTGCGTCCGCGCCGCTTGGTAGCGCTGGAAACGTGCTGTCGACGGGTCCGTGACCTCGATGGGATCGAGGAACCAGCCTGCGGGCGCGTCTTCGAGGTTGCTGCTCCACCGGCTGGGCCAGCCGAGGCGGGCCTGAAAAGCCGACGCCAGTGCGGTTTTCCCGGCACCGGCTTCCCCGCTGATCAACGCCAGCCCCAGCCGCCCGGTGCGCAGCACCTCAGCCGCGGCGTCGCTCAACTGCTCCATCTCATGCGAACGCCCAACCAGCACCGGCACATCAGCAGGCGTCAGCTCAGGCGCCTGAGCGAGAACGTCAGCTTCCAGCTGTCGCAACGCCGGGCCAGGGTCGACTCCCAACTCCGCGGACAGCACCTGGCGGGCTCTCCGCAGAGATTCCAACGCATCGCCCTGCCGCCCCGCGCGATACTGCGCCAAAGCCAACAGCCGCCACGCATCCTCGCGCCACGGATGTCCGTCCACATGGGCCTGGAGTTCAGGCACAGCCTCAGCGGCACGGCCGAGCCCCAGCAAGGCCTCGGCTCGCCGTTCTATCGCCAGCAGGCGGAGCTCATCCAGGCGGGCTATCTCGGCTCTGGCCCACGGCTGGTCCGTGAACTCGGCATAGGCGGGCCCACGCCACAACGCGAGCGCGGAGTCCAAATCAGACAACGAACCACCGAGTGCGGCCTCGAAGTCCCACGCGTCCACCGATTCCGCGCGCAGGGCGTAACCGGGACCGGACGTGACGAGCAACTGGGCCGGGGTGCGTGGCGGGCGATCCGGCTCCAGTGCCTTGCGCAACGCGGCCACAAAAGTCTGGATGGCGCCGACGGCACCGTCCGGCGGGTCGTCCCACAGGTCGTTGACCAGCATGTCGACCGGCACAACCCGGCCTCTGGCGACGAGCAGACGAGCGAGCACGGCGCGGTGCCGGGGTCCTTTGAGGTCGATCGGGCCCGCGGAGTCCGACGCCACCAGCGGACCCAGCACGCCGAACCACACCGAGGAACCCATCACTCAGCACTGTACTCAGCGGACGCTGATCCGCTGCTGATTGACCGCGCGCACGCTGGTGCCATGAAGATTCCAGTCGCCGAAGGCGTCGAGTTGAACGTGGCGGTCCAGGGCTCCGGCAGCCCGATCGTCCTGCTGCACGGCTTCCCACAGACCCACCTGATGTGGCGGCACGTCGCCGCCGACCTGGCCGCCGACCACACCGTCATCTGCCCTGACCTGCGCGGATACGGCGACAGCGACAAGCCCAAGACCGGCTACGACAAGCGCACGATGGCTCAGGACATCGTCGAGGTCGCCCGCCACCTTGGCTTCGAGAAGTTCGCTCTGGCCGGACACGACCGCGGGGCACACGTCGCCTTCCGGGCCGGTCTCGACCACCCGGACACCGTCACCCACCTGGCCATGCTCGACATCCTGCCCACGCTGGACATGTGGGACGTGCTGCACGGCGCCAACGCGGCCGTCGGCTTCCACCTGTACCTGATGGCCCAGCCACCCGGCCTGCCCGAGCAGATGATCAACGCGGCACCGGACGCGTTCTTCGGCTACTTCCTCGACGCGTGGTCCAACAGCCCGTTCCCGGAGGACATCCGCGAGGCCTACCTCAAAGCCTCCAGGGACGCGGTCGAATCCATCGTCGCGGACTACCGGGCAACAGCCACAGTGGACATCGAGCACGACACACAGGACCTGGGCAAGACGCTGAAGATGCCGGTCACGGTCATGCAGCAGGACTGGGGTGCCGCGCTGAGCTACGACGCGAAGGCCCGCTGGCAGAAGTGGGCGCCTGAGCTCACCCACATCACCGTCAACTCCGGGCACTTCATGGCCGAGGAGTCCCCGGCCGAGGTGATCAAGGCATTGCGCGACCTGCTGGCATGAGAAAGGCCCCCGGCGGACCGGGGGCCTTCCTTGAACAGGGCTTACAGCACCACGAGGGAGCCGCGGGCCAGCTTGGTCACGGCGGTCGACGCACCGGTCCACGCGGTGGAGAAGACCAGCTTCGAGCCGTCGATGAGCGTGAACGCCAGGCCGTCCTTGACCTTGCCGGTCACCCGCAGGGTCAGGCCGGTGGCCACGGTCTTCGGCCGCCAGTGGTCCGTCACGTCGACCAGGTCGGCGCGGCTGCGCATGTCGATCGCACCCGTGGCGTTCGAGCCGAACGAGTCGACGCGGATGCTGCGGATCTGGTACTTCTTGCCGCCGGAGGTGAACGTCACCAGGCTTGCCCCGGAGGACTGCCCTTTGAAGTGCGCCACCGCCAGTGTGAAGTCCGCTTTGGACCCGTTGTCGGCGCCGTAGGCCTTGCTCAGCGGCACCGAGCCGTCACCGATCACCAGACGGTTCTGCGAGTTGGTGACCTCAACCCGCCCAGGTGCTTTTCCCGTGTAGTTGCCACCGACCGAAGCTGTCACCTCGTGCACACCGGCCGGCAAGGTGGCCGTGCAGTTGCCGGAAGCATCCGTGGGGCCAGTGCCCAGCAGGGCCAAAGCGGCCGTGCAGAGTGTCTGGTCGCCTGCGGTGAACGTCAACGTTCCACTTAGGACATCGCCGGGCGTGGCGTCCGTGTTGTCCTGGACGGTCGCGCGCAACTGCACGGTTCCGCCGTCCACCATGGAGTCTCCGGTGTAGGTCACAGCGGCGTCCTCGGGTGCGACCTTGATCGCGAACGCGGACTTCCCAACGACACCAGTCTGATCCGTCACCGAGACGGACACCTGGTAGTCACCGGGTGCGGCCGTGGCCGTCCCCGAGACGGTCCATGAGCCAGGTCCGGCCTGGGTCAGCGACAAACCAGCGGGCAGGCCCGCAGCGGTCGCGGTCAGGCCCTCCACCGGGCTGTCCGGGTCGGTCGCGGTCACCGGGAACGAGGCCGCGTCGCTGTACTGCACCGAAGCACCAGACGGGCTGGCGATCTTCGGCGCGCCGAGGATGGTGAAGTCGGCGTTGTTCAGGTCGAAGAAGACGTTGCCGACCGCCTCGATCTTGATCCGGGCCTTCTGGGTCGCCACATCCGGCAGGCTGACGGTCTCGCTGCCGTCGTTGGCCGTGCGCTCAGACAACACGTGCGGGAAGGTCACGCCGCCGTCGGTGGACAGCGAGATCTTCACGTCGGTGGCGTTGATCGGTGCGGCGTTCGTGCCCGCCACGTCCCACGTGATCTCCTGCGCCGAACCACCCGGGTAGGTCACGTTGGCGCCCTGCGAGGTCACCAGGAACGGGCCGGTGTTCGGCGCCAGCACCAGAGCGGTGTCGGCGCTGCCGACGCCACCGCCACCCGCGCGGTAGTCCCGAGCGGTCAGACGGAAGTGCAGCGTGCGGTCGTTGTTGAAGCCAACCCAGTCCGCCGTCGGCAGGAACTCCGAGTAGCAGTCGACCACAGCGGCTGGGACAACCGCTGGCGGAGCCGGTGCGGCCGGGCAGGTACCCGCTTCGGCGTTGGTGTTGTTCAGCGACACCTGCAGCATGTCCGGGAAGACGCGCGTCGGGTTGTCGTTCACGGCGTTCTGGCCGGGCGAGTGGTACTTCAGGCTGTCCTCGTCGCTGACGATCGCCGCGGTACCGAACTGGCGGAACAGCGGACCGTTCGTCTTGACGTTGTTCACCAGGCCCGTGCCCGCGCTGCCGCCACGGTCGTTCTGCTCCCACAGGTAGGTGAGCTTGTCGCCGTCGGCGTCGGTCGCGCTGCCGGTCAAGGAGAACGGTGTGCGCAACGGGATCGTGTACTGCGGCGCCGTGGTCACGACCGGAGCGTGGTTGGTGGTGTCCTCGACCTTGAACCCGGTGTTCTCCTGCGGACCACCGTCCACAGTCTCACCGACCACCGCGCTGGTTCCGGTACCGGTGAACCCGAGCGCCGGAACGTCAACCGCGGCAACCGGTCCACTTTGGAAGGTCACCTGGAAGCCGGTGTCGTTGAACAGCGACCCGCCGAAGCCGGACACCGTCACGGTCGCGCCCGCCGGCCAGCCCTGGATGCCCTCGATCGCGGCCTTGATCCCGGCGGCGGTGTAGTTGGTGCCACGCACGATCGGCGCGGAAGCCTGGCCGTTGTAGGACAAGGTGAACGAGTCGGTGCCGTCGAACTCACGCAGGCCGACGTTCTGCACCTCGTTGATCGCCGCCCGCGGGGTCGAGATGAACGTGGAGATCTCGGTGAAGCTGCGCTGCGACCAGTACGGATCCGAGTGCGGCTGCAGGTTGTCCTGCGCGCAGATACCGGCGTACGCCATGATCGACGAACCACTACCCGGCTCGTAGGAGTTGGCGGCGCTGCGGTTCGCACCTGAGCAGGAGCCCTGGGTGCCGTTGAACGTGTGGTTGCCCGCGAACTGGTGGCCGAGCTCGTGCGCCACGTAGTCCACGGCGAAGAAGTCACCGACCGGCGTCGGCAAACCGGTGCAACCACGGGCCTTGCCGCTGCCGCCGACCACGCCGAGACCGGCGACGCCGCCGCCGTCCAGACCGAGGCCGATGTGCCCCACGTCGTAGTTGCCCGCGCCGACCAGCTGGCCGAGCACGATCTGGTTGCGGTTCAACAAGGTGCTGCTGCAGCCAGCGAGCTGGGTCGTGGTGAAGCACGGCGCCGCACCACACGGACCGTTCGCACCAGTCGCCTGGGCCGGCGTGTTCAGGTTGGTCTTGTCCGTGTCGTTGATCAGGACAAGACGGATCGCGGTCTCGTCCTCGTAGATCTGAGCGACTCGGTTGACCAGCGTCACCTTCGCGGCGGTCACGTTCTCGGCGCCGAAGTAGTTGGCGTACGAGGGATCCGTGACGAGCGCGAGGCGGTAGGTCCGGAGCTTGACGATTGGGCCTGCGTCCGTGGGAAGGGCGTCCTGCAGGACCTCTTCGATCTCCTCGTTCTCCACCAGCGGCCCGGCGTCGTTACGCAGGTTGTGGCCGTAGTAGCTGGCGTAGAGGCTCTGATCCTTGTGGTAGTACGGGTCGACGTAGTACTGACCGCGCTTCGACCGCACAGAAGCGTGGAACCCCAGTGGCGTCAGGTCTGCGCGTACGGTCGCGGTCGGGTCGTCGATTCCCCTGCCGGAGTAGGTCTTGATCTCCGGGTGGGCTGCGGCGAGCTTCTCCTCCATCACCGGCGCGTCGAGGAGTGCGAACCGCTCGAAGGTGCCTTCCGGCGTCGGCAGCAGGACTTGTTTGCCCGCTGTGGCCGCGCGGGGCGCGAGCGACAGGTCTGCCTGCATCGCGTCGCGGTCCAGGGTGAACCCGGCGAACTTGTCCGTCCGGATGTCGGCCTGTCTCGCCGATCTAGCCGCGACCGGATTGCCTTCGACCTTGGTCCAAGGGTTTTCCGACTCCGCCGGTGCGACCGTGCCGAACACCGGCAAGAGCGCGAGTGACATACCCGCGATCGCGAGCGCGGCCAGACTGCGGCCACGTGTGGGTAACGAGGATCTCGCCAAGTGACTATCTCCTTGAAAAACCTCGTGGGTGGTCACCAGCGCGGTGACCACCCACGAGGTGAATGGGTTATGCGATCAGGAATCCACCGGTCGCCAGCGGGATTTCCTGCGTCTTCGCGCCCGTCCAGTCGGACGAGAACAACAGTTTGTCGCCCTGCAGCAGGGTCACCGAGACGTTGCGCCCGGTCTGCGTCACCCGCAGCGTGACGTTCGCCGCGACGAACATCGCCTGGCCGCTGGTCACGTCGCTGAGCAGAACCTTCGTGCGCACGTCGAGCGAACCGGACGTCTTCGCCCCGAAGGACTCGACGCCGTTGCCGAACGCGACGTACTCACGGCCACCCGAGCGGAACTTCAGCGTGCTCAGGCCTTTCGTCTTGGCGTCGTTGTGCACCAGCAACGCCGTGACGTTGACCGGCGTGCCATGATCGGCCTTGTACGTTCCGGCCGACTTGGTCGCGGTGATCACACCGGCGGCGAGCACGGTCCGCTTCTGCGAAGCCTGTGTCTCCACTGAAGCGGTCGCACTGGCCGCGTAGTTCCCGCCCGCCGCAACGGTTACAGAGGTCACGCCGGCCGGCAGCTTGCCGACGCAGCTACCCGACCCGTCGGACGCACCAGTCCCAAGCAGACCGATGGTCGCGGTGCACAAGGCCTTGCCACCGGCCGAGAACGTCACGTTCGCGGTCTTGATGTCGCCAGGAGTGGCGTCGGTGTTGTCCCGGGCAGTCGCCCGGAACAGCACGGAATCGCCGTACACCAACGAATCTCCGGTGTACGTGACCTCGACGTCCTCCGGCTTCACCTTGATCGGCACGGTGAGCGTGCTCGCCACACCGGTGTCGTCGGTGACCGTGAACGCGACCGGGTAGTCACCGGCTTTCGCCTTGGTGGTCCCGGAAATCGTCCACGTCCGCTTGTTGTCCGCGGCCGTGCCCTCAGCCACCGAAAGCCCTTCGGGCAGGCCGGTGACGGCAGCGGTCAGCGCCGCCCCCTTGCTGTCCGGGTCCTCGGCGGTGATCGTGACCGGCGCGAGAGCGTCGCTGTACTGGACAGCGATGTTCTGCGGGCTGGTCACCCGCGGCGAGGCGTTGATCGTGAAATCGGCGTCGCTGACGTCGAAGAAGACGTTCCCGACCGCCTCGATCTTGATCCGCGCCTTGGTCGTCGCCTCGTCGGTCAGCCGCACCTGCTCGCTGCCGTCGTTCGGCGTGCTGCGGGCGAGCACGTGCGGGAAGGTCTTGCCGCCGTCGGTGGACAGCGAGATCTTCACGTTCTTCGCGTTGACCGGCGCGGCATTGGTGCCGGCCACATCCCACGTGATCGTCTGCTTCGAACCTCCGGCCAGCGCACCGGCAGCACCCTGCGACGTCACCAGGAACGGACCGGCGCTGGGCGCGATCGTCAGCGCGGTGTCGTCGAATCCGATCCCACCGCCGCCTTGTTTGGCGTCACGTGCGGTCAGGCGGAAGTGCATGGTCCGGTCGTTGCCGATGCCGACCCAGTCCGCCGTGGGCAGGAACTCCGAATAGCAGTCGACCAGCGGCTGAGGCACTGGGGTCGTCGGCGTCGGTGGCGGCGGCACCGGCGGGCACGCACCGGTCTTGGCGTTGGTGTTGTTCGCCAGGATCTGGTCCATGTCCGGGAAGACCCGCGTGGGGTTGCGGTTCACCGCGTTCTGCCCCGGCGAGTAGTACTTCAAGCTGTCCTCGGTGCTGACCAGCGCCGACGTGCCGAACTGGCGGAACAGCGGGCCGTCCTTCTTGACGTTGTTCGTCAGTGCGGTGCCGGTCGCCGCGCCGCGGTCGTTCTGCTCCCACATGTAGGTCACGACATCGCGGTCAGCGTCCTTCGCGGTTCCGGTCAACGCGAACGGAGTCCGCGCCGGGATCGTGTACGAGGCAGGCGCGTTCACCACAGGCGGGTGGTTACGGGTGTCGCGGATCTTCCAGCCCTTGTTGTTCTGCGGGCCGCCCTTCACCGACTCACCGGCGAACCCGGTCACCCCGTTCACCGTCAAGGACTCGACGTTCTTGCCCTCGAGCGCGCCGCCGAACGTGACCTGGAAACCGGTCTCGTCGAACGGCATCGGCCGGTAGTCCGGATCGTTGCCGAGACCCGCGACGGTCACCGTGGCACCGGTGATGCTCTCCACCGCGGCTTTGACGCCCTCCGGCGTGTAGTTCACGCCGTGCACGATCGGCTCCGAGGTCTTGCCCTGGAACGTAAGGGTGAAGGAGTCGCCGGTGCCGAACCCGCGCAGCGACACTTCCTGGACTTCGTTGACGTTGGGCAGATCCGCCGTGGTGTACGACGTGATCTCGGTGTAGCTCTGGTGCGACCAGTACGGGTCGCTGTGCGGCTGCAGGTTGTCCTGACGGCAGATACCCGCGTACGCCATGATCGACGAACCGCTGCCCGGCTCCACCGACGTGCTCGGCTCGCGGTTGCCGCCGGAGCAGTTGTGCACGGTCCCGTTGAACGTGTGGTTGCCCGCGAACTGGTGGCCAAGCTCGTGCGCCACGTAGTCGACGGCGAAGAAGTCACCGACAGGCGTTGGCACGCCCGTGCAGCCGACGGCCTTGTACGGACCACCAACACCACCGAGCCATGCGACGCCACCACCGGCAAGACCGAAGCCGATGTGCCCGACGTCGTACTTGTCGGCACCCACGAGCTGGCTCAACGCGGGACCGACCGCGAAGATCGTCGGGATGTCGCAGCCCTGCAGCTCTTCTGGCTTGAAGCACGGCGCCGCACCACACGGGCCGTTCGGCTCGGTCGCCTGCGCGGGCGTGTTCAGGTTCGTCTTGTCGGTGTCGTTGATCAACACCAGCCGGATGGCGGTCTCGTCCTCGTAGATGTGCGTGATCCGGTTGACCAGCGTCACCTTCGCCGCGGTGACGTTCTCCGCGCCGAAGTAGTTCGCGTACGACGGATCGGTGATCAGCGCGAGCCGATAGGTCCGCAGCTTCACGGTGTCCTTGGAAGCCAGCTCCTTGATTTCCGGCGCCTTGCCCAGCAACGCCTTGTCCTGCAGCGGGCCAGCCGGGTTCTGCAAGTCGTGGCCGTAGTAACTGGCGTAAAGGCTGTCATCGCTCGAATAGTCGCCCTTGAAATAAGGGTCGATGAACCACGAGCCGCTCTCGGAACGAACCGAAGCGTGGAACCCCAGTGGCGTCAGATCGGCACGAACCGAAGCGGTCGGGTCGTCGATGCCGCGGCCTGCGTAAGTCTTGATCTCCGGATGCGCGGCCGCCAGGCCCTCTTCCATCACCGGGGTGTCTTCCAGCGCGAACCGCTGGAACGTGCCCCCGGGAGTAGGCAGCAGCACTTCCTGTGTCCCAGATGCCAGCGACGCCTTCCCCAGCTCGCCCCGCATCAACGACCGGTCGAGGGTGAACCCCGCGAACTTGGATGTCCTGATGTCGGCCTGCTTCGCCGACCTTGCGGCCGTCAAACCCGGATCTGCTTTGGTCCACGGGTTGTTCGGTGCCGCGGGTGCCGTCGTGCCCAGCACCGGCATGAGTGCGACCGCCAGCCCGGCGATCGCGACAGCGGTCAGACTTCTAGCGGGTCTGGACCGTAACAGGGACCGTTCCAATTCACCCCTCCTGAGAGAACGCGTTCACAGGCATTCTTGTCGCGGGGTGGACTAGCCATAACAGCCAAAAGTAGTAAGCCGAATGCCCGTCGAAGACGCCACAAGGGCCGCCCAGGAAAAAGGGCGGCCCTTGTGGCGTATTTCGATGACTGGCTTACTTGCCGGTCAGCTCCTTGGTGCGCTTCTCCAGGTCCTCGAGGCCACCGATACCGAGGAAGGCCTGCTCCGGAACGTGGTCGAAGTCGCCCTTGGCGATCTTGTCGAACGCCTCGACGGTCTCCTTGATCGGCACGGTCGAACCGGGCTGACCGGTGAACACCTCGGCGACCAGCATGTTCTGCGACAGGAAGCGCTCGATGCGCCGGGCCCGGTTCACCGTCAGCTTGTCCTCTTCGGACAGTTCGTCCATGCCGAGGATGGCGATGATGTCCTGCAGTTCGCGGTACTTCTGCAGGATTCGCTTCACTTCCTGGGCCACGCGGTAGTGCTCGTCGCCCACGATGTTCGGGTCGAGGATCGTCGACGACGACGCCAACGGGTCCACGGCCGGGAAGATGCCCTTCTGGAACACCGAACGCGACAGCTCCGTCGTGGCGTCCAGGTGGGCGAACGTGGTTGCCGGCGCCGGGTCGGTGTAGTCGTCGGCGGGCACGTAGATCGCCTGCATCGAGGTGATCGAACGACCACGGGTCGAGGTGATGCGCTCCTGCAGCTCACCCATCTCGTCGGCCAGCGTCGGCTGGTAACCCACGGCCGACGGCATCCGACCCAGCAGGGTCGACACCTCGGAACCGGCCTGGGTGAACCGGAAGATGTTGTCGATGAACAGCAGCACGTCCTGGTTCTGCACATCGCGGAAGTACTCCGCCATGGTCAGTGCCGACAGCGCCACGCGCATACGCGTGCCGGGCGGCTCGTCCATCTGACCGAACACGAGCGCCGTGTCGTTGATGGTGCCGTCCTCGCTCAGCTCGAGGATCAGGTCGTTGCCTTCACGGGTGCGCTCACCGACACCGGCGAACACCGAGGTACCACCGAAGTTCTTGGCAACACGGGTGATCATTTCCTTGATCAGCACCGTCTTGCCCACACCGGCACCACCGAACAGGCCGATCTTGCCACCCTGCACGTACGGGGTGAGCAGGTCGATCACCTTCAGGCCGGTCTCCAGCACGTCCGTGCGGCCCTCGAGCTGGTCGAAGGCCGGCGGCTTGCGGTGGATGGTCCAGCGTTCGGCGTCCTTGGCGTAGCCCGGGTCGTCCAGGCAGTCGCCCAGGGCGTTGAACACGTGGCCCTTGACGATGTCGCCGACCGGCACGGCGATGGCCTGGCCGGTGTCGCGCACCGGGGTACCACGCACCAGGCCGTCCTGCGGCTGCATCGAGATGCAACGGACCAGGTTGTCACCCAGGTGCGCGGCGACCTCCAGGGTCACGGTCTTCTTCAGCTGCTCGAACTCGATGTCGACCTTGAGGGCGTTGAACAGCTCGGGCACCGCGTCGCGAGGGAACTCGACGTCGACGACCGGGCCGGTCACGCGGACGATACGACCGGTGGCAGTTGCTTCTTGAGTGGCAGTCATCGCTTAGTCATCACTTCCTGCGGCAGCGGCGAGCGCGTTGGCGCCACCGACGATCTCGCTGATCTCCTGGGTGATCTGGGCCTGGCGCGCCTGGTTCGCCTCACGCGAGAGAGTGAGCACGAGATCCTTCGCGTTGTCCGTCGCGGACTTCATCGCGGTGCGACGAGCCGCGGACTCCGACGCCGCCGAGTCGAGCAGTGCGGAGAAGATCCTGGTGTTGATGTACTTCGGCAGCAGCGCTGCGAGCAGCTGGTCCGCGCCCGGCTCGAACTCGTAGCTCGGCGGGATGGTCTCCGGCTTCTCCTCGGAGAACTCGACCTCGAGCGGAGCCATCCGCTTGACGATCGGCACCTGGGAGAGCATCGAGCGGAACTCCGTGTAGACGATGTGCAGCTCGTCCACACCGAGCACGCCGTCAGCGCCCGGGCCGTCACCCTCGTCGTCGACTCCCGACATGAAGGCCTTGACCAGCAGTTCACCTGCGGTCTGCGCGTTCTCGTACCGCGGCGTCTCGGAGAACCCGGTCCACGACTCGACGAACTCGCGGTTGCGGAACGTGTAGAACGAGACGGCCTTGCGGCCGATCAGGTACAGCACCGGCTGCTTGCCCTGGGAGCGGAGCAACGAGACGAGCTCCTCCGCGGCGCGCAGCACGTTGGCGTTGTAGCCGCCGCACAGGCCACGGTCACTCGTCACGATGAGCACGCCCGCCCGCTTGGGGTTCTCGCGCTCGGTCAGCAACGGGTGATCCAAGTTGGACGCCGCCCCGGCCAGCGCGGAGAGCACGTTCGTGATCTCCTGCGCGTACGGCCGGGAGGCCTCCACTCGTGCCTGCGCCCGGCTGATCCGCGTGGTCGCGATGACCTCCTGGGCCTTGAAGATCTTGGCAAGGCCCTGGGTGGAGCGGATCCGTTGGCGTAGTTCGCGAAGCTGTGCGGCCATGTGGCTACCCGATCACTTCTTCGGGGCGGGACGGTGCACCTTCACCGACTCCTGCCCGACCTTGTCGGCCTCCAGCGCGTCCGCCGGGGTGTCGACGACCGACGATCCGTCAGCCGCCGTGAACTGCTCCTTGAACTTGTTGATCGCCTCGGACAGGCGCTCGATCAGCTCGTCGGACAGGTCCTTGGTGTCGCGGATCTCCTGGAGGATACCCGCGTGGTTACGCCGGATGTTGTCCAGCAACTCGCGCTCGAACCGGCGGATGTCGTCGGTCGGCACCGAGTCGAGGAAACCACGGGTACCAGCGAAGATCGAGACAACCTGCTCGTCGATCGCGACCGGCGAGTACGCACCCTGGCGCAGCACCTGGTACAGCCGGTCACCGCGCTCCAGCTGGGCCTTCGAGGTGGCGTCCAGGTCGGAGGCGAACGCGGCGAACGCGGCCAGCTCGGTGTGCTGCGAGAGGTCGATACGCAGCGAACCGGAGACCTTGCGCATCGCCTTGATCTGGGCGGCACCACCGACTCGAGACACCGACACACCCACCGCGATGGCGGGGCGCTGGCCCTGGTTGAACAGGTCAGCCTGCAGGAAGCACTGGCCGTCGGTGATCGAGATGACGTTGGTCGGGATGTACGCGGAGATGTCGCCGGCCTTGGTCTCGATGATCGGCAGACCGGTCATCGAACCCGCGCCCAGCTCGTCGGACAGCTTCGCGCAGCGCTCCAGCAGACGGGAGTGCAAGTAGAAGACGTCACCCGGGTAGGCCTCGCGGCCCGGCGGGCGGCGCAGCAGCAGCGACAGCGCACGGTAGGCCTCGGCCTGCTTGGTCAGGTCGTCGAACACGATCAGGACGTGCTTGCCGCCGTACATCCAGTGCTGGCCAAGGGCCGAGCCGGTGTAGGGGGCGATCCACTTGAAGCCCGCGGAGTCCGAGGCCGGGGCGGCCACGATGGTGGTGTACTCCATCGCGCCGTGGTCCTCGAGGGTCTTCTTGACCGCCGCGATCGTGGAGCCCTTCTGACCGATGGCGACGTAGATGCAGCGCACCTGCTGCTTCGGGTCGCCGGTCTCCCAGGCCTTCTTCTGGTTGATGATCGTGTCGACGCAGACCGTGGTCTTACCGGTCTTGCGGTCACCGATGATCAGCTGGCGCTGGCCACGGCCGATCGGCGTCATGGCGTCGATCGCCTTGATGCCGGTCTCCAGCGGCTCCTTCACCGGCTGGCGCTGGACCACCGTCGCGGCCTGCAGTTCCAGCACGCGCTGGTCGTCGGCGACGATGTCACCGAGGCCGTCCAGCGGCTGGCCGAGCGGGTCGATGACGCGACCGAGGAAGCCGTCGCCGACCGGCACCGAAAGGATCCGGCCGGTCCGCTTGACCTCCTGGCCTTCCTCGATGGTCTCGTAGTTACCGAGGATCGTGACACCGATTTCGCGCACGTCCAGGTTCTGTGCGACACCGAGCACGCCGCCGGGGAACTCGACCAGCTCGTTGGCCATCGCCGAGGGCAGGCCCTCGACGTAGGCCACGCCGTCACCGGTCGCGGTGACGGTGCCGACCTCTTCCTTCGTCACGTCCGGCGTGTAACCGGAGACGTAGTTCTCGATCGCACTGCGGATCTCGTCCGACGAGATCGTCAGCTCCGCCATGTCTTCCCGCTCTCGCTTTCGTTACTTCAATGCTTGGGTGCCAGCAGGTTTCAGCTCAGCCGGCCAGCCGGCGTCGCAGGTCGTCAAGGCGACCCGCTGCGCTGCCGTCGATCACTTCGTCACCGACGCGGATGACCAGCCCACCGAGCAGGTCGGAGTCCACCTCGATGTGCAGCGCGATCGGCCGCGAGTAGATGCGCTGCAGAGTCGCCGCCAGCCGGTCCTGCTGCGCTTCGGTCAGCGGCACCACCGAGGTGACGTGCGCGACCGAACGCTCCCGGCGCTTGGCGGCCAGGTCGGCCAGCTCTTCAAGGCCTTCGACAGCCCTGCGGCCACGCGGATAGGCCACCAACGCCTCGGTCAGCTTGTCGGTGACCGGGTCGACCTTCGCCGCGATCAGCGACCGGACCAGCTCGAGCTTGCCCGCCACCGGCGCGGCCGGGTCGGACAGCAGCCGCTCGAGCTCACCGTCGCCCGCGACGATCCGGCCGAGCCGGAACAGTTCGTCCTCGACCGTGTCGAGCTTGCCCGCGCGCTCGGCGCCGACCAGCAGCGCGGTGCGGGCGAGCGACTCGATGCCGTCGACCAGCTCACGCGGGTTGGACCAGCGCGAGGAGATCACGGAGTCGAGCAAGTCGACCGTCGCCGTGGAGAGCTTGCTGGAGAACAGTTGGCGGACCAGCGCGGTCCGCCGCTCTGTCTCGGCCGACGAGTCCGCCAGCGCCCTGCGCAGCCCGGGTTCCCGGGTGAGCAGGCCGACCACGGCGAACAGCTCGTCGCCGACCGTGGCGAAATCGTCGACGTCGAGCAGCTTCAGCTCGGCGGCCGCGAGCGCTTCCCGGCTCGCGGCGTGCAGCAGCGTCATCTTGGCCGTCCCCTACCTCTTCGCGGGTGCCGACACGGAGTCAAGCTCCTCGAGGAACCGGTCGACGGTGCCGCGACGGCGGGCTTCGTCCTCAAGGGACTCACCGACGATCTTGCTGGCCAGCTCGACGGCGGTGCGGCCGAGGTCGGCACGCAGTTCGGCGACGATCTGGGCCCGCTGGGCCTCGAGCTGGTTGCGGCCCTGCGCCACGATCCGTGCCGCTTCTTCCTGGGCCTGAACCCGCAGTTCCTCGCGGATCTGCTCGGCCTCGATCCGGGCGTCGTCACGAATCCGCGCGGCCGCTGCGTTGGCGTCGGCGAGCAGGTCCTTGTACTTCTGCAGGTTCTCCTCGGCCTGAGCCTGCATCTGCTCGGCCTTCTGGATGCCGCCCTCGATCTTCTCGGT
Source organism: Kibdelosporangium aridum (assembly GCF_900176515.1). Taxonomy (GTDB): domain Bacteria; phylum Actinomycetota; class Actinomycetes; order Mycobacteriales; family Pseudonocardiaceae; genus Kibdelosporangium; species Kibdelosporangium aridum. The sequence goes on along the minus strand of NZ_FWXV01000006.1, from coordinate 39,996 downwards.
CCGCTCGGTGTAGAGCTTCTCGAACCGGGGGACGGCGAACTTCCAGAGGATGCCAAGCAGCAACAGGAACGCCACCAGTCCGAGGATGATCTCGGACGTGTGCGGCAGGACCGGGCTCGGTTCACCCTCAGCCGCAAGCACCGTCAACTGTTTCAGCACGACAACTCCCTAGATCTGACGTCGAGATGAATCAGGCGGTCGACGCGATGAAGTACAGAACCAGACCGATCAGGGCGAGCACCTCAGTCAGGATGAACGTCTGGAAGGCCAGACCACGCAGCTTGCCCTCGGCCTCCGGCTGACGGGCGGTGCCGTTGATGACGGCGGCGAAGATGACACCCACACCGATACCCGGGCCGATGGCACCGAGGCCGTAACCGATCATCGCCAGACCGGGGTTGATGTTGGTCGTGGCTTCCTGCGCAAGCATGATGGCGTTGCTCACTTCGATTTTCCCTTTCGAGTTCGGTCCGCGATGGCGCGGATCCGGGAACTTGTCACTGGACCGGAACAGCCGGTCAGTGGTCTGCGGCCAGTGCGGCTCCGATGTATCCAGCGGACAACAACGCGAAGATGTACGCCTGGATGACCTGGACGAACGCCTCGAGGAACGTCATCGCGATGGCGAACGCCCAGGCGATGATGGACGCGGGCTTCAGCCATGCGCTCGCCTCGAGCAACAAGAACTCGCCACCCATGGTGAACACCAGCAGGATCAGGTGCCCGGCGAACATCGCCGCGAACACCCGGATCGCCAGGGTGATCGGGTTCATGAAGAACTTGGTGAAGATCTCGATCGGCGTCAGCAGCAGGTAGATCGGCTTCGGAATGCCCGGAGGGAAGAGCTGGTTCTTGAGGTACCCACCGAGGCCGTGCCTGCGGATACCCGAGATGTGGTAGACCGGATAGACCACCAGGACCGACAGTGCCAGCGGGAAGCCGATGTGCGAGAACGTCGGGAACTGAATGATCGGGATGATGCCGAAGATGTTGTTCACCAGCGTGAACGTGAACAGCGTCAGGATCAGCGGCACGTACGGCCGGAAGTCCTTGGCACCGATCTGCTCGCGCGTGATGCCGTTGCGGCTGAAGTCGTAGATGCTTTCCGCCGCGAACTGGAACTTGCTCGGCACGATCTTCATGTTGCGTGACGCGAGCAGGAAGAACGCGGCGATGATGATGACCGACAGCACGACAAGCACCATCGGCTTGGTGACGCTGCCGAAGATCGGCGGCAGGAAGAAATCTCCGACGCCAGGCGGCTCGAACTTTGCCTCCTGCGCCAGCCACGGCATGCCCAACGGGGGCTCCTTCCGGTTCTCCCGGCCGGCCGTGTGTCACACCACCGGGGGAATCGTCACGATCAGGACGTAACGTACCTGACGTACTGCAAGCACTCGAAAGCGGGGCTGCCCGGCGCACTACCGGGCGTCACTGCCCCTTCGGGCGAACACTATCAACCGGCTGAGACCCAACCGGACGGGCGTACTACTTAGCCCTCTTTGCTCGCCGGGATGATTGTAGGGACCTTGGTTCGCTGGAAGGCGAACACCTCGGCCGTAGCGGTCACCACGATGGTCGCGAGCAGGGTGAACGCCAGCGAGTTGCGGTGCAGCGCCTCGATCCCGCCGAGCAGCGTCATGGCGACCAGCAAGATCAGCATCTTGACGATGAACCCACCGAGCACGGCCAGCAGCAGCATGTGCGGCTTGATCCCGGCGGTCTGCCGCATCAGGACAAGCGTGGCCAGTGACGACAGGATGCCGACCGCGCCGCCGACCAGTGCACCGAAGACACCGTTCCACCCGACCAGCACCCCGGCCAGCACGACAGCGATCGCCACCGTGCCGACCGTCCACCAGATGGCGCCGCGGAACATAGCCACGGCCAGCGTCTGCACGATCTCCCGGTGGGATTCGGGCTGCTTGGGGACCTCGAAGCTCTCGCTGTTCTCACTCATCGCGACCTGAGTCTAGGTATCGCCGAAACGAGCAACGCGACCAGTAGGCCGATCGCCATCCCCCAGACCACGACGAGCCCGTCGAACAGGCTCAGTGAGACCGCGCCGAACGCCAGCACGGCGGCCCACAAGTAGATCAGCAGAACGGCCCGGCGCTGCGAGTGGCCGATCTCCAGCAGCCGGTGGTGCAGGTGCATCTTGTCGGCGTGGAACGGGCTGAGCCCGCGCCTGGTCCGGCGGACCACCGCCATCAGCAGGTCCAGCAGCGGCACGAACAGCACCGCGGCCACGACGATCAGCGGGGACAGCACCGCGATCGTGTTCGACGGGCCCTGCTCGGCGGGCAGTCGCTTGCCCGCAGCGGACGTGCTGGCCGCGGCCAGCGTGAGGCCGATCAGCATCGACCCGGAGTCGCCCATGAACAGGCGGGCGGGCTGGAAGTTGTGCGGCAGGAAACCGAGGCACGCGCCCGCCAACGTGATCGACAGCAGAGCTGGCGCGTAGTTGACCACGTCATTGCCGGTCTGTGACAGCAAGTGGAACGAGAACGTACAAGTTGCCAACGATGCGATCACGCCGATGCCCGCGGCCAGGCCGTCGAGGCCGTCGATGAAGTTCATCGCGTTGATCAGCACCAGCGCGAGCAGGACCGTGAGCAGTCCGCCCTGGTTCATGTCCAGCACGACCAGCGACCCGCTCGGGCCGGTGTCGTTGCCGCCCCACGGCACCCAGACCAGCACCCACTGGATGCCGAACAGCACGATGATGCCCGCGGACATGGTCTGCCCGGCGAACTTCGTCAGCGCGTCGAGTTCGAAGCGGTCGTCGAGCATGCCGATCAGCATGATCACGCCGCCGCCGATGAGCACCCCGATCGGATCGAGGGAATAGTCGAATGCCCTGCGCAGCAAAGGAAGCTGGTGTGCCAGCAGCATGCCGCCGCAGATGCCGAGGTACATCGCCAGCCCGCCGAGCCGCGGGATCGGCTGGGTGTGCACGTCACGCGTGCGCGGCACGGCGACCGCGCCGATCTTGAACGCCAGCAGCCTGACCGGGCCGGTCAGCAGGAACGTCAAGGTCAGGCTGATCAGGCCGACCAGCAGGTATTCGCGGATCGGCAGGCCCTGGACGATGGCGGGACTCGGCACGGTCAGCTCCGTGGGTATGCCGGCCGGTCGGCGACCAGGCGCTCGACATCCGTGGCGATGGACTGCAGTTCGGTGTCGTCGTCGGCGCGCACCGCGCGACCGATCAGCCGAGCGATCTCGGCCATGTCGGACTCGACCATCCCTTGCGTTGTGACGCAAGACGTGCCGACGCGGATGCCGGACGCGACCATGGGCGGGCTGGGGTCAAAGGGAATCGCCTTCTTGTTCACCATGATCCTGGCTTGGGCACAGCGTTGTTCGGCTTGCGCGCCAGTGACCTTCTGCTGCAGGTCCAGCAGGGCGAGGTGGGTGTCCGTACCGCCGGAGACCGGCCGCATCCCTTCTGCCTCAAGGCCTTTGGTCAAGGCAGCCGCGTTCGTGACGACCTGCGTGGCGTATGCCTGGTACGCAGGCGTCGAAGCCTCTTTGAGCGCGACCGCCTTGGCCGCGACCACATGCATCAGCGGGCCGCCCTGAATCGCCGGGGACACAGCCTTGTCAATCGCTTCGGCGTGTTCCCCTTTGCAGAGGATCATGCCGCCGCGCGGGCCGCGAAGGACTTTGTGCGTGCTGAATGTGACGACATCCGCGTACGGCACCGGGGACGGAATCACCTTGCCGGCGACCAGACCGATGAAATGCGCCGCGTCGACCACGAGCACCGCGTCGACCTCGTCGGCGATCTCCCGGAACGCGACGAAATCGATGAGCCTAGGGTACGCGGTCGCCCCCGCGATGATCATCTTGGGGCGGTGCGTCAGCGCCAGATCCCTGACCTGGTCGTAGTCGATGAGCTCAGTGTCCTTGCGCACGCCGTAGGAAACCGGCTGGAACCACTGGCCGGAGAAATTCGCCTTCGAGCCGTGGGTCAGATGCCCGCCGTGCGGAAGGGACATAGCCAGAACGACGTCGCCCGGTTCACAGAATGCGGTGTACACAGCCAGATTCGCGGTGGCACCGGAATACGGCTGCAGGTTGGCGTGCTCGGCGCCGAAAAGAGCTTTCGCCCGATCGATACCGAGTTGCTCGGCCCGGTCGACCTGTTCGCAGCCGCCGTAATAGCGGTGGCCCGGATATCCCTCGGCGTACTTGTTGGTCAACGCGGACCCCGTGGCAGCGAGCACAGCCGGGCTCGCCAGGTTCTCGCTGGCGATCAGCTGCAGGCCGGCACGCAGCCGGTCGACTTCGCGCAGGAGGACGTCGGCGATGTCCGGATCGGCCGCGGCCAGAACCTCGAAGTCCGGACCCCAGAAGGTCACCGAGTGCTCCTTTTCCAAGCTCAGGCCGGGCTGGAGACCTCGACGCCAAGCGCCTCTTCGACGGCTTGGCGGCTGACCGCGCCTTCCCGCAGCAGGACGGGAGAGTCGCCGGTGAGGTCCACGATGGAGGACGGCACCGGATCGCCGGACGGCCCCCCGTCCAGGTATACCGCGACCGACTCGCCAAGCTGGTCGCGGGCCTCCTCGGCCGTGGACGCAGGCGGATGCCCTGACCTGTTCGCGCTGGACACAGCCATCGGCCCGACCTCACGGAGAAGCTCGATGGCGACGGGGTGAAGCGGCATCCGGAGCATGACGGTGCCCCGCGTGTTGCCCAGGTCCCACGCCAGGCTCGGTGCGTGCGGCAGAACAATCGACAGGTCGCCGGGCCAGAACGCCTCGACAAGCTTGCGCGCCTGGTCGGGCACCGAAAGGACGAGGCCGTCGATGGCCGTCCAACTTCCGACGAGCACGCCGACCGGCATGTCCGGGCCACGGTTCTTGGCCTCGAGCAGCGCCCGCACAGCGCCGCCGTCGAAGGCGTCGCAGCCGATGCCGTAGACGGTGTCGGTAGGAATCACGACAAGACGCCCAGACCGCACCGCCCCAGCGGCGGCCGCGAGCCCATCCTGCCGGTCCTCAGCCAATGAACAGTCGTACAGCGTGCTCACGCCCGTGACTCTAGCCCTCGCGCTCAGGGCGGCCACTCGCCGGTCAAGATGCGCTGTGGCCGTTTACGACGACTTGTCCCCGTACACGTACTGGACCGCCGAGGAAGGGATCGAGGTTGCCGACCTCAACGTCGGCTGGCTCGGTGCGGGCGAGTTCCCGACCGGCCCGGTGGATCCGGCGTTCCTCGCCGGGCTGAACGTGCTCGCCGAACTGCCGGTGAACGCGACCCGCGGGACGCACGACTGCCCGTTCTGCGCGCAGGCATGGGGCAACGCGGAGATCCATGTCCTCGGCCCCGACCGGACGATTTACGGGGCGCCGAGCCTGATCACCCATTACGTCGACGCACACGGTTACCTGCCGCCTCAGCCCTTCGTCGACGCGGTGCTCATCCGGGTTCGCGCGTTCTGGGACACGATCGAGCGATTCGATCCGCCAGCGGCTCAGGAGGCGCAGTTCCGGATGTCGCTGCGGTGGTTCATGGGAAAGGCGTTGACGTGGTCGTTGTGGGACGCGGCCGAGGTCATCAACGGCGGCCCGGTGTCCAAGGAAACCTTCCGCGATTTCCGGCATTGGCTCGTGTGGCAAGGCAGTTCGACGTTCACCGCGGCCGTGTGCCGGCCGGACACGTTGGCGGCGATTTCTCAGATCCGCAACGGCCTGCCTTTGATGGATCCTATTTGCTCGATCACCCCGCTCGCGCCGGCCGAACCCGAGTTCTACCGAGTCAAAGGGATCGCGCGGACTCAGCGCTTCCCGAACCTCACCGCACTACGGGAAGCCCCAGAAGGTTCCTGAGCCTCCACTTCGAACAGGCTGACCAGCCCGTTGACTCGGAAGAATTGCGCGGTGAGGTTTGGCGGTTATTTAACAGCGGGCCCGTGAATTGTGAAGAAACAGTTCTCGCATGCGGTAACAGTTCCATGATCAACTTCGACCTCACGCGCGCAATTTCCTACTGGGACCAAGGGGGGTCCATGCGGAATCTTGTGTCATGGAAACGTGCTGTCGCCACATTGGTCAGTTTGGTGGCTGGCATTTTCCTCTTAGCGGTGATACCGGCCAATGCGCAGCCGGTCACCCAAGGCAGTTTCGCGGCCAGCGGCGACCCAGGTGACTGGGTCACTGGTGGTGGCTCGTACTCCTACACAACGGATGCGGGCGACGTGATGAACGTGTCGGGCAACGGGAACCACGTTGCCGTCAGCGTGGACGGGAAGAACGGCGACTACTGGACCCTGGATCTGGCTGCGGTCCAAGGCAAGCCGCTGGTTGCCGGCGTCTACGACGGCGCACTGCGTTACCCGTTCCAAGGTGCGGCCGCACCCGGTCTCGACTTCAGCGGGAACCACCGTGGCTGCAACGAACTGAGCGGGACGTTCACCATTCAGGACATCGCGTTCGGTCCGAACGGGTACGTCCACAAACTCCACGCGAGCTTCGTGCAGCACTGTGAGCACGGGGCACCCGCCGCGCGTGGCGAGGTGCACATCGACAACGCGCCGCCACCGGCCGAGCTCGATCTGGGGCTGGACATCTCTGTCGAGGGCGAGGCCAATTCCATCAACGGCAAGGCGCACGTCAAGGGCACCGTCAGCTGCACGGTGGCTGCCAAGGTCACCATCAACGGCCGGGTCACGCAGATCAAGAACCAGGTCCTGATCCGCGGTGACTACTCCACCCAGGTCGACTGCAAGCCAGGCGGCCCGGTGCCGTGGACGGCTGCGGCAGATCCGACTGGAACAACTCCGTTCCAGGCCGGCAAGGCCGAGGTTCTGTCGAGGGCATCGGCCGTCGACCCGACCTACGGCAACCCGGTGACTGAAGAGAAGACGACCGTCGTAACCCTGCGGAAGGTCTGACACGTTGTTCCCCGTGAGTGCGCGCACTCACGGGGAACGCAGTCGTCCGATTCCGGGGAAGAACCGCCCGATCCGCCGCGCGTAACCGAGGTAGTCCGCGCCGTGCGTGCTGATCAAGTACGGCTCTTCCACCTTGCGCACCAACACGGACACCGTGGCGTACAACAACAGCAGACCGCCAAAGGACAGGATGTTGGGCACTGCCAAAGCCAGGCCGAGGCCAGTGAGCAGCATCGAGGCGAAGATGGGATTACGCACCACCCGGAACGGCCCTGCCGTGACCAAGTCCGTGCGTTCAGCGACATCCACGCCGATACGCCACGACGGCCCCATGGACAACTGGGCGTAAACCGTGGCAGCAACACCGACCGCGGCGATGACCGCGCCGAGGATGCGCAGCGGCAGCTGATCGAGCAGTTCGATCCGGGGCAGGACGCCGAGCAGGTCCAGAACAGGGTTGGCCAGTCCGACCAGGCCGGTCACCCCGAAAGCCGCTTCACCCGCCCACTGCAGACGTCCGGAGATCCGCATGCCCGAGTCCTGCCCGCCAGTCCGGCGCCGGGTGACCGCGATCGGCACGCCGAAGGCAAGGATCAGCCAGAGCAGGTAGATCCCGAGGGCTAAGCCGGTCACCTGGCACCACGTTGGGCGGTGGCGAACCGGGGACGGCCGGCGAGGTCCTTGTGATCCTCTACTTCGGACAGCACGCGCCGGGCGGCGAGCAGTTCGGGGACCGAGGATCCTTGGGTGTCATCGTGTTCGATGCCGACCCAGCCGCCAGGCTTCAGCAGCCGGGCGGTGCAGGAGATCACATGCCTGATGATGTCGAGGCCGTCCGGGCCGCCGAAGACCGCGATGTCCGGGTCGTGCTCGGCGACCTCAGGTGGTACGGCAGTGGAGTCGGGAACGTAAGGCGGGTTGCACAGCACCAGATCGACCGTGCCTTCCAAGGACGCCAACAACTTCGGGTCGGTGACGTCACCGGAGTGCAAGCGGACCGGGGTGTCGCCGGCCTCGCGCCGGATGTCGGCGTTGCGGCGGGCCCACGACAGGGCCACGCGGTCAAGTTCGACGGCATGCACCACAGCGTCCGGTCGCGCATGAGCGAACGCCAGAGCCAAAGCGCCCGATCCGGTGCACAGGTCGACCACGACCGGCGCCTCGGCAGCGACGGAAAGTCCCCACTCCAGCAGCAGATCCGTCTCGGGGCGCGGGACGAAAACACCGGGCCCCACCACCAGCGGGATGGAGCCGAGCCAGGCCGATCCGGTGATGTGCTGCAGCGGTTCGCGGGATGCCCTGCGGCGCACCAGTTTGCCGATTTCGTCCACAACGGACACGTCGACCAACGGCACCAGCGGCAGCCGTCCCCGCTCCACACCGAGCACATGGGACGCGAGCAGTTCCGCATCGGCCCGTGGACTGTCCACACCGGCCTCAGCCAGAATCCGCTCGGCTTCGATGATGGCCAGTCGCAACGGGGTTCGCGTCATAGCTCAGGTTAGCCCAGAGCAATCAACCCTGAGCCGATGCCAGCCGGTCGGCGCGGTCGGCGTCGGCCAGCGCGTCGAGCACGCCGTCCAGTTCGCCTTCCAGTACCTGGTCGAGGTTGTAGGACTTGTAGTTCACCCGGTGGTCGGAGATCCGGTTCTCCGGGAAGTTGTACGTCCGCACCCGCTCGGACCGGTCGACGGTCCGGACCTGGCTGCGCCGGGAGTCCGAAGCCTTCTTGGCCGCTTCCTCGTCGGCCAGCGCCTGCAGCCGCACCTTCAGCACGTGCATCGCCTGCGCGCGGTTCTGCAGCTGGGAACGTTCGTTCTGGCAGGACACCACGATCCCGGTCGGCAGGTGGGTGATCCGGACCGCCGAGTCGGTCGTGTTGACGCTCTGGCCGCCGTGCCCGGACGACCGGAAAACGTCGACGCGCAGGTCCTTCTCGTCGATCTCCACCTCGACGTCCTCGACCTCGGGGTAGACGAGCACACCCGCGGCGGACGTGTGGATCCGGCCCTGCGACTCGGTCACCGGCACGCGCTGCACGCGGTGCACGCCGCCTTCGAACTTCATCCGGGCCCAGACACCCTCGGCGTCGGTGCCCTTGGATTTCACCGAAAGGGTGACGTCCTTGTAGCCGCCGAGATCCGATTCGGTCGCGTTCAGCACGTCGATCTTCCAGCCGCGCTTCTCGGCGTAGCGCGTGTACATCCGGAACAGGTCGCCCGCGAACAGCGCGGACTCCTCGCCACCTTCGCCGGACTTGATCTCGACGAGCACATCGGAGCCGTCGTGCGGGTCACGCGGCAGCAACAGCTCGGACAGGCGCTCTTCCAGCTCGGGGATGCGCTTGGTCAGCGCTTCGGCCTCGGCGGCGAACGCCTCGTCCTCGGTCGCCAGCTCCTGCGCGGCGGCCAGGTCCTCGCGCGCGCTGTCAAGCTCGCGCAGGGTCTTCACGATCGGGGTGAGCTCGGCGTACCTGCGGCCGAGTTTCCGGGCACGCGCCTGGTCGGCGTGCACTGCCGGGTCGGCCAGTTCACGTTCCAGCTCGGCGTATTCCTTGAGCAACTCGTCCACGGTGTCCTCTTCGAGCAGAACGGGCTGGTTTGGACAAACGCGCCCACGCTGGGTCTGAAGGAGCACGCACCGTGGGGGGCGTGGGGGGCTCGGCCCCCCAACATAATTGAGGGCGACGAGGTCCGCGCTTTCCGCGGACACACGTCGCCCATCGCCCGAACAGCTACTTCTTGCGCTTGCCGTAACGGGCTTCGAAGCGCGCGACCCGGCCACCGGTGTCCAGGATCTTCTGCTTGCCCGTGTAGAACGGGTGGCAGTTGGAGCAGACCTCGACGTGGATGGACCCGGAAGTCTTGGTGCTGCGGGTGGAAAAGGTGTTGCCGCAGCCGCAGGTCACCTCAGTGGTGACGTACTCGGGGTGGATACCGCTCTTCACTGATCTCGCCTCTCGTTGTGGCCGCCGGGTCCCCACACGCACTCGGGGTGAACCGGAGCCGGACTCGACCTACTAGTGTGCCAGACGCTCTGACCAGCTCGTACAACACCTCCGTACGGAGGTTTGTTCCGGCGCTGGCCACTTACCCGCTCGTCGTGGCTGGGGTGCCGCCCAACGCAGAACCCTGGGGCTTGGTCGACCCCTGGGTTATGACCAGGCAGAACGCCCGACAAACTAATCGCGTGCAATGCGCCGTACGACGCCCGCTTCCGCTGCTCTCATGGGTGGCGTTGCCGGTGCTGTTCACGGCCGTTGTGCTCGGCCTCACATCAGTGGGCCAGCTGTTGCTCAGCTCGCCCGGTGACACCGTGCTGACCAGCGCGCACATGGGCACGGCCGCCGGGGTCACCGCGATGGTCGGCTACTCGATCGACCGACCGCGCGGGTGGCGTTGGCTGAATTGGCTGTACGCGTTTGTAGTTTTCGTCGCCGGAATCGTGCTGCACGGGATGATCGTCCCGGCAATTCTGGCCATCGGCCTCGGCATCCCGAGTGCGGTAGTGCTGCTCAGGATCACCTGGCTGCACCGCTCCATGGGCAAACACACGCCGATCCCTTCGTGAGTGACCTGGCAGGTCACTCACGAAGGGGATGACTCAGTCGTTGTCCGCACCCGGGGTGGTCTTGGCCACCTGCATCAGGAACTCGATGTTGGTGCGGGTCTTGCGCAGCCGGTCGAGCAGCAGCTCGATCGCCGCCTGCGGCTCCAGGGCGTGCAGGACACGACGCAGCTTGTGCGTGACGGCCAGCTCGTCCGGCGAGAGCAGCAGGTCTTCCTTACGGGTGGAGGACTGGTCGACGTCCACCGCGGGGAAGGTGCGCTTGTCGGCGATCTTGCGGTCCAGCTTGAGCTCGGCGTTGCCGGTGCCCTTGAACTCCTCGAAGATCACGCTGTCACCGGCGGAGCCGGTCTCGACCAGCGCGGTCGCGAAGATGGTCAGCGAGCCGCCGTTCTCGATGTTGCGAGCGGCACCCAGGAAACGCTTCGGCGGGTACAGCGCGGTCGAGTCGACACCACCGGACAGGATCCGGCCGGACGCCGGGGCCGCCAGGTTGTACGCACGACCCAGACGGGTGACGGAGTCGAGCAGCACGACCACGTCGGTGCCCATCTCGACGAGCCGCTTGGCCCGCTCGATCGCCAGCTCTGCCAGCATGGTGTGGTCCGCCGGCGGGCGGTCGAACGTGGCGGCGATGACCTCGCCGTCGACGTTGCGCTGCATGTCGGTGACTTCCTCAGGACGCTCGTCCACCAGGACGACCATGAGGTAGCACTCGGGGTTGTTCTTGGCGATCGCGTTGGCGATCTGCTGCAGAACAGTCGTCTTACCGGCTTTCGGCGGGGAGACGATCAGCGCACGCTGGCCCTTGCCGACCGGCATGACCAGGTCGATGACCCGGGTCGAGAGGATGTGCGGCTCGGTCTCGAGGCGCAGTCGCTCGTTCGGGTACAGCGGCGTCAGCTTGGTGAACTCCGGGCGGGCCTTGGCCTGCTCGGGGTCCATGCCGTTGACAGTCTCGACCCGCACGAGCGGGTTGAACTTCTGCCGCTGCTGCTCGCCCTCACGCGGCTGGCGGACCAGACCGGTGATCGCGTCACCACGGCGCAGGCCGTGCCGGCGCACGAGCGACAGCGAGACGTACACGTCGTTCGGGCCCGCGAGGTAGCCGGAGGTACGCACGAACGCGTAGTTCTCCAGCACGTCCAGCACACCCGCGACGGGCAGCAGGACGTCGTCCTCACGCACCTCGGTGTCGGCGCCACCGCCACCGGTGCCGCCCTCGCCACGGCCACGACGGCGACGGTCACGGAACCGACGGCCGCGACGGCCGCCCCTCTCGTCGTCGTCCTCGTCGTCCTGCGCGTTGCTCTGGTCCTGGTTCTGGCGGCCCTGGCCACGGTCGTTGTTGCGGTCACCACGGTCGTTACGGTTCCCGCGCTCGCCGCGCTCACCACGCTCGCCGCGCTCACCGCGGTCGTTGTTGCGCTCGCGCCGGTCGCGGCCCTGCCGCTCCCCCTGCTGACGCTCCTGGCGCTCTTCCCGGCCAGCCTGCGGCTCGGGCTTCGACTCGGCCGCTGGCTCCGTCTTCGGCTCGGCCTTGACCTCGGCCGTCTTCGCCTCGGCGTCCGGGCTGCCGGTCGGGCGGCCTGCGCGGCGGCGACGGGTGCGAGTCGGTGCCTGCTCCTCGTCGGCCGCGGGCTTCTCGGCCTTCGCGGGCTTCTCGGCCGCGGGGGTCTTGTCGATCGCCGGCTTCGGGCTCTTGGCAGACCTGGGCTGCTTGACAGCAGGCAAGTTGTCGAGCGGCAATGTGTCCGCGGTGCCCCCAGTGGACCCGCCCTGGCGCTCCTTGATGGCATTGATCAGGTCGCCCTTGCGCATCCCGGTGGTACCGGTGATGCCAAGCGTTCCGGCCAACTCGCGCAGCTCCGCCAGCACCATGCCGGACAGCCCTGCACGGCGGCGCGGGGCACCGCCGTTGGAGCCGGCGACCTGGGACTTGTCAGAAGTGCCCGCAGCCGTGTCGCTGCTCAACAGATCGGTGTTGCTCACTAATGTCCTTCCTGACCGGTCCCCGCCTCCTACGTGGACCAGCGGACCGCCGCCCGACGGAACGCGGAACGGCTTGTCTCTCCTGCTTCGGCTAACCCTGTTCACGCTCTCGGCCACGAATTTGGCCAAGCGCGAGATGGATTCGCCAATACGGAGCATCGGTCACCAGGCTGTCGGGAAACCCTCGAACATCGACTCCAGTGAGGTGGGGTCGACATCCTTAAGGCAGATGCGACCCAGGAAGAATTCCCTGGGAACGACACCGGGCGCCCGTGCGCGCGGTGACTGAACGCCCCCGAGGGTAGATGGTGATGCAAGGACGTGCAACAACCACCCCCCGGCGCGTCGAGTGTGCTCAGACCGCCCTGACCTGCACTCCTTGCCTGTCCACCGGCAATTCGCGCGCGTCGAACCCGGCCAGGTCCACTCCATCGGGCAATTTGCCGTCCTGAGTGAGCACCATCACGGTCGGGCCCGCACCGGAGATCGTCGCGGCCAGCCCGTGCTCGCGCAGGATCTTGACCATGCGCAAACTCGCAGGCCAGGCAGCTTCTCGATAGTCCTGGTGCAGGCGGTCGGCGGTCGCTGGCAGTAGCAGGTCCGGCCTGGCCGTGATGGCCTGGACGGCCAGCGCGGCACGGCCCGCGGCGAACGCCGCGTCCGGGTGCGGGACACGATCCGGCAACAGTTGCCTGGTCACCGAGGTCTTCGAGGATTCACCCGGAATGAGCAATATCGGCCTGATCCCTGAATGCGGTTCGAGCCGCATCGCACGGTACCGATCACCCTCTGTCCACGCCAGAACGAGACCGCCAAGGAGGCTGGCGGCCGCGTTGTCGGCGTGTCCTTCGAACTCCGCAGCAACCTGCAACGCGCGATCGTCCACGTCTATTCCCGCGAGGCCGTACGCGGCCGCGACACCGGCGACGATGGCCGCCGCGGACGACCCGAGCCCACGGGAATGCGGAATAGCGTTGCGGCAGCGCAATTCCAGACCGGTTGGCCGGAACCCGATCACCTCACCGGCCGCCCGCAGCGCACGCACGACGAGGTGGGACTCGTCCCGGTCGACTTCGTCCGCGCCTTCACCCTCGACGGTGATTTCCAAACCCTGTGGCCGAACACGGGCCTCGATCACGTCGTAAAGCCCCAGTGCCAGGCCCAGTGCGTCAAAACCTGACCCGAGATTGGCGCTGGAAGCCGGAACAGTGACCTCAACAGCACCGATGCTCGATCCTGCAAGCAGATCTTCGGTCACGCCAGCTCCAAAGCGGCAGCGACGGCACCAGCGTCGACGGGAACCGGCTCGACCTCATGCATCGCAAGCAAAGCGGTGTCCGGGTCCTTGAGGCCGTGCCCGGTGACCGTGCACACCACGACCGATCCAGTTGGCAACCGGCCGTCGTTCGCGACAGCCAGCAATCCGGCAACGCTCGCGGCCGACGCGGGTTCGACGAACACCCCCTCACGCCCGGCGAGCAGCCGGTACGCCTCAAGGATCCGCTCGTCGGTGACCGCGTCGATCAGGCCGTCCGACTCGTCGCGCGCGGCGATCGCGCCGGTCCACGAGGCCGGGCTGCCGATCCGGATCGCGGTCGCGATGGTCTCCGGGTTGCTCACCGGCTCGCCGTGCACCAGCGGCGCTGCTCCTGCCGCCTGGAAGCCGAACATCCTTGGCGCGGCAGGGACTACCCCATCATCGGCGTACTCGCGGTAGCCGCGCCAGTACGCGGTGATGTTGCCGGCGTTGCCAACCGGCAGGCAATGCACGTCCGGCGCGCGGCCCAGCACGTCGCAGATCTCGAACGCGGCGGACTTCTGCCCTTCGAGCCGGACCGGGTTGACCGAGTTGACCAGCGCGACGGGGTGGTCGGCCGCGGTCTTGCACGCCAATTCGAGGCAGTCGTCGAAGTTGCCGTCAACCTGAAGAATTTTCGCACCATGCACGACGGCCTGCGCCAGCTTGCCGAGCGCGATCTTGCCGCGCGGCACGAGAACCGCGCAGGTCAGTCCGGCGCGCGCGGCGTACGCGGCGGCCGAGGCGGAGGTGTTGCCGGTGGACGCGCAGATCACCGCCTGGCTGCCTTCGGCGAGCGCGTACGTCATGGCCACGGTCATCCCGCGGTCCTTGAACGACCCGGTCGGGTTGGCGCCCTCGACCTTCAGGTACACCTTGCTGCCGGTCAGTTCCGACAGGTGCGGCGCCTCGACCAGCGGCGTCCCGCCTTCGCCGAGGGTGACCACCTTGGCACCGTCCGGCACGCTGATCCGGTCCGGATAGGCGTTGACGATGCCCGGCCAGGCAGGCGAGATCACCGATGTAGTCATGAATCCTCGCCCTCGACCCGCATCACGCTGACCACCTCGCGCACCGCGGGCAGCCCGGCAACTTTGTCCACTGTGGACTTCAGGGCGGCGTCCGGCGCCGCGTGGGTGACGATCACCAGGCTGGCGTCGTCGGTCCGGCCTTCCTGCCGGACGGCCGCGATGCTCACGTCGTGCTCGGCGAACACCGCCGCGACGCTCGCCAGCACACCGGCCTTGTCGGCGACGTCGAGACTGAGGTGGTAACGCGTCTCGACCTGCCCGACCGGCCGTACTTCCAGTGCGGCGTAAGCGGATTCACGCGGTCCGCGGCCGCCGTGCACCCGGTTGCGGGCAACCGCGACGAGGTCGCCGAGCACCGCGCTGGCAGTCGGCGCGCCACCGGCGCCCTGGCCGTAGAACATCAGCTGACCGGCCGCCTCGGCTTCCACGAAGACCGCGTTGAACGCGCCGTTGACGCTGGCCAGCGGGTGGCTGCGGGGAATCATCGCCGGGTGCACCCGTACTGCGACGGAGTCGTCGACGCGCTCGCAGATGGCCAGGAGCTTGATCGTCCGGCCGAGCGTGCGCGCGGCGGCGACGTCGGCGGACGTGACCGCCGAAATGCCCTCGCGGTAGACATCGCCCGCGGTGACCCTGCTGTGGAACGCGATCGAGGCCAGGATGGCGGCCTTCGACGCGGCGTCGTAACCGTCCACATCGGCCGTCGGGTCGGCCTCGGCGTACCCGAGCCTGCTGGCTTCCTCAAGGGTCTCGCCGTAGTTGGCGCCCGTCTCGTCCATCGCCGAGAGGATGTAGTTGGTGGTGCCGTTGACGATCCCCATCACGCGGGTGATCCGGTCACCGGCCAGCGATTCGCGCAGCGGCCGCAGCAACGGGATCGCACCGGCGACGGCCGCCTCGAAGTACAGGTCCGCGCCCGACTCGTCGGCCGCGGCGAACAGCTCGCCCGCGCTCTCGGCCAGCAGTGCCTTGTTCGCCGACACCACGGATTTGCCGCGGCGCAGGGCATCCAGCAGCAACGTGCGGACCGGCTCGATCCCGCCGATCACCTCGACCACGACGTCCGCATCGGACGCCACCAGCCCGGCGGCGTCCGCCGTGAGCAAGTGCTTGGGTACGTCGCGGTGCCTGTCCGGCCTGCGGACCGCGATCCCGGCCAGCTCGACCGGTGCGCCGACCCGCGCGGCCAGGTCGTCGGCCTGCTCGTCCAGCAGCCGGACCACCTGGGTGCCCACCGTTCCGCACCCGAGCAGCGCGACCTTGATCGGTTTCAAGACTGGACCTCCAGTGCGAACAGGTCGTCCTCGGTCTCCCGGCGCAGCAACAGCCGCGCCTGGCCATCCTTGACCGCGACCACGGCGGGCCTCGGCAGCCTGTTGTAACCGCTCGACATCGCGTAGCAGTACGCACCCGTCGCCGCCACCGCGACAAGGTCACCCGGGGCGACGGTGTCCGGCAGCCAGCAGTCCCGGACGATCACATCGCCTGCCTCGCAATGCTTTCCGACGATCCGGCTGAGCGTGGCCTGCGTGTCGTCCGAGCCTTCGTCGCTACGACGTGACACCAGTCGCGCGTCGTACACCGCGTCGTAGAGCGCGGTCCGGATGTTGTCGCTCATGCCGCCGTCGACGCTGACGTAGCGCCGCGCGGAACCCGCACCGAGCGTGATGTCTTTGATGGTCCCGACTTCGTAGACCGTGACGGTCCCTGGGCCGACGATCGCCCGGCCAGGCTCGACCGCGATCTTCGGCATCTCAAGGCCTTCGTATTCGCACTCCTTGGACACGATGGTCCGCAGCTGTTCGGCGAGCCAGCCGGGCGGAGGCGGATCGTCCTGCGGCGTATAGGCGATCCCGAGCCCGCCACCGAGGTCCACAGTGGTCAGATCGGCGATCGTCTCGGCGCCGTGCTCGTCCCGCAACTCGGCCAGCAGCTTGATCACGCGGTGCGCGGCGACTTCGAAGCCGTCCACGTCGAAGATCTGCGAGCCGATGTGGCTGTGCAGGCCGACAAGCCTGAGGCCACCGGACTTCAGCGTGCGCCGGACAGCCTCCTGCGCGTCGCCGGACGCCAGCGAGAACCCGAACTTCTGGTCCTCGTGCGCGGTCGCGATGAACTCGTGCGTGTGCGCCTCGACGCCGACGGTCACCCGGATCAGCACCGGCTGGACGGTGTCACGCTCGCGCGCGATCTGGTCGAGCCTGGCGATCTCGTAGAACGAGTCGAGCACGACCGCGCCGATGCCCGCCTCGACCGCCGCGGTCAGCTCGGCGACCGATTTGTTGTTGCCGTGCAACGCGATCCGCTCGGCAGGGAAGCCTGCCCTGAGCGCGATCGCGAGCTCGCCGCCGCTGCACACGTCCAGGCTCAGGCCCTCTTGCGCCACCCATTTGGCGATCTCGACCGACAGGAACGCCTTGGACGCGTAATGCACCAGCGCCGGGTCGCCGAAGGCCTGCGCGTGGTCACGGCAGCGCGAGCGGAAGTCGTCCTCGTCCATCACGAACAGCGGCGTGCCGTACGTCTCGGCCAGTTCACGGACGTCGACACCGGCCAGTCGGACCGCGCCGTCCTGCGCACGTGCGGCGTTGCGCGGCCACACCTGCTCAGGCAGCTCGTCGATCTCGGCGACCGTCGTGGGCCGCGGCCCTGCGGTGTTCGCGGGCAGCAGGACGTCCGCGTGCCGTGGTCCAGCGGGGTGGGCTCTCACTTCTCACATCCGTTCAGGGGCCGAGACACCGAGCGTCTCAAGGCCGTTCGCCAAGACTTGCCGCACCGCGCACGACAGCCGCAGCCGCGCGAGGTGCACAGCGGCGACTTCTTCGTCGCCCTTCGGCAGGATCCTGCACTCCGGGGTGTCGTACCACCTGTGCAGCGCGTCTGCCAGCCGTTCCAGGTACCGCGCGACCCGGTCGGCCGCGATCTCGTCGAACTCGCCGAGGACCCGGATCACGGTGTCCTCGCGCTCGTGCGTCATCAACCCTAGATCGGCACCCGCCGGATCCATGCCGAATTTCACCGAGTTCTCCACCACTCGGCAGATCCGCGCGTGCGCGTACTGCACGGTGAAGACCGGATTGTCCCAGATCCGGCGCTTGCGCAGGTCAGGGTCGACTTCTTGCCACGCTCCCGGCACGTGTGGCCGGGCCGCGTACCCCCGGCCCGCCGCCTCGATGTCGGCGACGACACCGGCGCGTGCAGCTTTCGTCAGGTGCAGGTTGACGAAACCCGGTCCGGCTGCCTCGGCGGAGTCGATTTCGTCACCTTCGGTCAACGCACCGGCCAGCCAGCGGGCAAGCTGTGGTGCCGGAACCCCGAC
Organism: Kibdelosporangium aridum; assembly: GCF_900176515.1. Classification (GTDB taxonomy): domain Bacteria; phylum Actinomycetota; class Actinomycetes; order Mycobacteriales; family Pseudonocardiaceae; genus Kibdelosporangium; species Kibdelosporangium aridum. The sequence goes on along the minus strand of NZ_FWXV01000006.1, from coordinate 21,889 downwards.
CCGGTCGCCGAGCTGCAGCGGGAGCGTGGTCGCGAAGTCACCGTGCGCCGGGTTTCGCGGCCGCCGCAAAATGACCGTTTCGGGCAGCACGGTACTGTCGAGACCTCGGTCAGCGAGGACCTCGACGGCAGCGGCCCGTACCTTCTCGGCCAGCGCGGCGGGGTTCACTCCGCGAAGTCTAGGTAGAGCGCCCCGACCTGGACGAACCGGCTCTTTGAACACCACTGGACGAAAGGCGTCGCTACCCGTGCGTATCCGCCCCTTGCTCGCCGCCGGACTCGTCGCCACGGCCACTGCCTGTTCCAGTGGCACCGACCAGGCAACGCCGCCCGCGACGACGCCGAGCGCCGCGCCGCAGCCGGAGGACGTGTCGCTGAAGATCCCGGGCATCGAGGTCAAGAAGTACCGCGACCCGGGGCACGTCGAGATACCCACTCGGGTGGCCTACGACCAGAGCCCGCCCTTCGGCGGGTATCACGACGCCAGCTGGGCAGCGTGTAATGGCGTGGTCTACACCAAAGCTGTCCGCAACGAGAACATGGTGCACTCGCTCGAACACGGCGCGGTCTGGATCGCCTACAACCCGGAGACGCTGGCGGGCGCGGGAGTCGAGGCACTGGCGAAGAAGGTCACAGGTGTGCCGTACATGGTGATGTCGCCGTACCCCGGCCTGGACAAGCCGATCTCGCTGCAGTCGTGGGAGCACCGGCTGAAGCTGGACGATCCGGCCGATCCACGCGTTGACGCGTTCATCGTCGCGCTCAAGCAGAACGAGTACACCCACCCCGAACCGGGCGCGACCTGCGACAACCCGGAGTTCGACCAGGATGACCCGCCGCCGTTCGACCCGAGCCCGGCGCCTGCGGGTTCCGTGCCGGTCGGCAGTTGACACCCAGCAGACACCCTTTCCCTAAACTGTCCCACGGTGGTCGGTAAGTAACGAAACGAGGTCCGAGATCGGCATGGCCAGCGGCACGAAGAACAGAGGTGGCGGCTCCAAGTCGGCGAAGGGCGCCAAGAGCGCCAAGGCCCTGCGCTCCGCGGCGGTCAAGAAGCCGAAGCCGTGGGGCACCGTGGCGATCGTTTTCGGTCTCGTCGTCCTCGCGGTCGTGGTGATCGGCTACTCGGTCATGCGCGTGAACGAGGCCACCGCGTGGAAGCCGTCCGACAGCGACCAGGACCCGTCCGAGAAGATCGCGGGCATCGTGAAGGTCAAGTACGAGGCCGGCCAGCACGTCCAGCCGAACCAGCGCGTGGCCTACGACCACTCGCCGCCGTTCGGCGGACCGCACGACGGCATCTGGGCCGACTGCAACGGCATGGTCTACGCGACGCCGGTGCGCAACGAGAACATGGTCCACATGCTCGAGCACGGCGCGGTCTGGATCGCCTACAACCCGGACACGGTCAAGGGTCCCGACCTGGACGTGCTGCGCAACAAGGTCTCCGGCCAGGACTTCATCGCGATGTCGCCGTACCCCGGCCTGGACAAGCCGGTCTCGCTGCAGTCGTGGGGTCACCAGCTCAAGGTCGACACCGTCAACGACGAGCGGATCGACCAGTTCATCACGTCGCTGAAGCGCAACAACTGGCAGTTCCCCGAGCCGGGTGCGCGCTGTGACACCCAGCCGGGCTTCGACCCGTCGAACCCGCCGCCGCTCGACACCAGCCCGCTGCCCGCGGACGCGGTGAAGATGGACGGCACCGGTTCCTCGCAGGCCCCGATGAACAACGGCCAGGAGCAGCCGCCCGCCCCGTCGGGTTCGCAGGTTCCGCCGTCCGCCCCGGCTTCCGGCTCGCAGCCGCCGCCAAGCCAGTGACCGTCGACGATCGCGTGGACGACGAAGTCGTCGCCGAAGAGGATGAGGGCCCTCGCTCCAACGGGCAGCGGATCCTCATCTTCTCGGCCGCGGCCGTGGCACTGCTGCTTGTCGGCGCCGCGATCGGCATGCTGATCACGCTCGCCAGCACCGACCAGACGGCGCTCAACCCCGGACCTGACTCGGTGGACGTCGGGTTCGCGCAGGACATGACCACGCATCACCTGCAGGCCGTGTCCATGGCCAGCTGGACGCGTGACCACACCGACGACCCGACGATCAAGACGCTCGCGTTCGACATCGAAGGCACCCAGAAGGCCCAGGTCGGCATGATGGCCGGCTATCTGGACATCTGGGGGCAGCCGGAGGCGCGGCCGCCGAACCGGCAGGCGATGAGCTGGATGGCCAGGGACGCGTCCGGGGCGCACCAGCACGGCTCGATGCCCGATCACCCCGGCATGCAGCCAGGACAGCTGATGCCGGGCATGGCCAGCCAGGAAGAGCTGGCGGCGCTGCGCAAGAAGACCGGCAAGGACCTGGACATCTACTTCCTGCAGCTGATGATCCGGCACCACGAGGGCGGCCTGTCGATGGCGCAGTACGGCCAGGACCACGTGGCGCTGCCGCCGTTGCGCAACCTGGCGCGCACGATCGTGGTCTCGCAGTCCGGCGAGACGCAGTACATGAAGAGCCTGCTGGCTGAGCGTGGAGCCCAGCCACTGCCCGGCAGCTAGGAGGTTTTGAGCTCAAGCGCGCGATCGAACACCACTTCGCGCGCTGAGCCAAGGCCCATCGCGATCGCGCCGGAGAGCACGGCGGTCTCCCCCAATTCGCCGGTCACGATCCTCGGCCGCAACGGTGTCGTGCTCCGCAAAGCCTGTTCGAGGGGTTCGGCGAGCAGGTCGGTGTTCGAGCCGATTCCTCCGCCGAGGACCACGATCTCCGGGTCGATCACGGCCGCGACAGCGCCGACGACGAACGCGAGTTGCTCGGCTTCCTCGGTGACCGCTTTGCTGGCCACCTCGTCGCCCTTGCGGGCCAGTTCGAAGACTTCCTTGGCGCTCTTGGCCTCGACGAGACCGTGCTGGTGCGCTTTGCGTACCACCGAATCGCCTGACACTTCGGTCTCCAGCATTCCGCGCTCCGGTGGCGTGCTGCGCGCGGTGCCGTACGGCAGGTAGCTGATCTCGCCCGCGGCCCCGTGCGCACCGCGGAACAGCTGACCGTTCACCACGATGCCCATACCAATGCCTGTGCCCACGGTGATGCAGACGAAAGTTTCGACCCCTCGGGCAGCGCCGGCCGTCAATTCCCCCACAGCGGCAAGGTTTGCGTCGTTCTCCACGACAACGCTGTGGCCCAGCGCGGTTTTCAGGTCCTCGAGCAAGCCTTTCCGGCCCCAGCCGGGGAGGTTTTGCGCGTGCTGCAACGCGCCTGTCTCAGGATCCGGAACACCAGGGCTGCCAACGACTGTGGAGACCACATCGGCATGGCTGATGCTCGCCGCCCCGATGGTTTCCTCGGCGAGGTCCTTGAGCATCTGGACAAGGCTGCGGGCGCTGCGGCAGCGGTTGCGCTCGTCCACTCTGGACACTACGGCGCCGGACAGGTCGGCGACAGCCAGTCGCAGGCGTTCCTTGCCGATGTCGACGCCGAGAACGAACCCGGCTGCGGGGTTTTCCTCGTAGACGACGGCGGAGCGGCCGGGGCCCGCGGACGTCCGGCCGATCTCGCGGACCAATTGGCGCCGCTCGAGATCAAGCAGTGCTTGGCCGACGGTCGGCTTGGAAAGCCCGGTGTCCTTGGCAACCTGCGGGCGGGTGGCGGGGCCTGCTGTGCGCAACCGGGCCAACACGGCGCGTTGGTTCAGCTCACGCATTCCGGCCGGTGTGCCCACTTGCGGCGTTCTGCCCACGTATCACTCCTTTGACAGCCTCAGGCGAGTGTACGTGGTGAAGTTAAGAAATCTTCCTAACTACCAGCTGAGTTCCCGGCATTTGACGGAAGGCTGCTCGACCTGGAGCGTCGCGTGTTCGATGGAGTAATTGTCCGCGAGCAGACCTTGGGCCGCAACAAGGATGTCGGCCTGATCGGCTCCGTCCACCATGGTCAGATGGGCGGAGACGACCTCCATACCGGACGTGAGGGTCCAGACATGCAGGTCATGAACCTCGCAGACACCCGGAAGGCCGAGCAGATCGGCGGTCATCTGCTTGACGTCAACACCTTCGGGGGCATGTTGGAACAGAATCCGCAACGCACTGCGACCAAGGCGATACGCACGGGGAAGAACGAAGAGGCCGATCCCGATACCGATGATCGGGTCGGCGTACCGCCAGCCGAAGAGGATGGTGACAAGACCGGAAACGAGAACCCCGATGGAGCCGATCATGTCGGCCATCACTTCGAGATAAGCGCCCCGGACATTGAGTGACTCCGCAGCCCCGTCCTTGAGCAGAACGAAAGCGACGACGTTCATGACGAGACCGACGGCAGCCACGATGGTGACCGGCCACCCGGGAACCTCCGGAGGCGCACTGAACCGCCCAACCGCCTCGTAGATCACCCACCCCGCGACGGCGAAGAGCAGAACGGCGTTGGTGAGGGCAGCGAGCACCTCACTGCGATAGAGGCCGAACGTGCGCCCCTTTTTACTGGAGGACCGCCTAGCCACAACGATGGCGACGGCAGCGAGAGTCACCCCGAAGACATCGGTGAAGACATGCGCGGAGTCGGCCAGCAAAGCAAGCGAAGAAGTGGCAAGCCCCACACTGAGCTGAAGAACGAACGTGACAAGCCCTAAACCAACGGCGATCCACAACCGCCGCAAATGCCGCCCCCCAGCGGACACCGCCTGCTCAGGCGACATCCCATGCCCATGTCCGTGCCCCATCAAGCCTCCTCACTCACAGGCAACGTATAGCGACATGCGCATAGATGCAACCCGCAATCGGACGCCCCACCGGATACCCGGATGACAGGTACGCTAAGCTCTGCTTGCAAGGCAAAGCCCCCGTAGCTCAGGGGATAGAGCACCGCCCTCCGGAGGCGGGAGCGCAGGTTCGAATCCTGCCGGGGGCACAGTTGACCTACCTGCGGTAACTGCAGGTAGGAACCTCTTTCAGGTGAAGATCCTGTTGCTCAACTGCATGAGCGTGATCTCGTTGCGGCGCTAGGCTTTGTCGGTTCCCGTTATCGAGCCAGCGACCTGCGTTCGGCTGTCGAACCAGACCATTCTCGACGGTTGGTACTGCGGCCGGACCATCTGGTAGCGCGCCGCCCAGCACCCGCCCCAACTGCCCGGCTAAAACCGGCCGGGCGACGCTCGCGCCACCGCGGTGGCAGCACCCGCCCAATGCTCACTGGTGGAGCTCATCGCATCGACCGTGGACTTCCGCTGGCCTCCACCGGCGTGCGGGCCCGACCTGGACCACCAGCACCGCAGGCATCTGGCTACGGCAAGCAGCCGTCTGGGCCCCGGCCACATTCGCTGTCGCCGGTTACACCGGTCTGGTCCGCAAATTCGCTGACGCCGGCCGCAATCAGCCCAGGCAGTTGTCACGACACGATCACCTGCCCGGTGAAGGTTGAGACTCACCCACGTCTACTCAACTGGACGGCGACAGATTTGGCCAGCCGATCTGTTGGACAAGGTCCATTAGTGTTCGCTAGCCCATCCGAGTGGTCTCGCAGGCGTTCAAATCCCGAGGAACCGCAACTGACCTGCGAATACACCCGCCAGAGCGACTTGCGTTGAGTTGGTCGGAGCGTCGTGGACAGCTCTGTGCCGGTGCTACGTTCATTTCGGGGGTGGCGCGCAGAAATGCGCCCAGTCTGCGAAATCCGGACGAAAAGCACCGATAAAACTCGTCCATCGCGACATTCCATCCCACTGCGGAATTCCTGACCGACTAGAGCACCGAAATACACAGGGGGCTCAATGGAAAGGGATGCACGTCCAGGCATCCTGGCGACAGGTTCCTACTTACCGAGTTTCGTGATCACCAACGAGGCGCTCGCCGGACCGCTCGGGGTCGGCCCGGAGTGGATCGAAGGGCGCACCGGCATCCGGGAGCGGCGGATGGCGGCGGCTGACGAAGCAACCTCCGATCTGGCAACCAAAGCAGCCCGCCGCGCGCTGGCGGCCGCGGGCGTGCGGCCGGACCAGCTCGGGCTCATCATGGTCGCGACGTCCACACCGGACATGCCGCTGCCGGCCACCGCCTGTCAGCTGCAGGCCAATCTCGGCGCTGACAACGCCTGTGCGATGGACATCGACGCCGTGTGCACCGGCTTTGTCTACGCACTCGATGTGGCGCACAAGATGATGCGCTGCGAACCGACATTGGCGTACGCGCTCGTCGTCGGGGCGGATACCTACTCCCGCATCCTCGACTACAGCGACCGCAGAACGTGTGTGCTGTTCGGGGACGGTGCCGGTGCGGTGGTGCTCGGCCGGTCGGCAACAGCCGCGCGCATCGACTACACCCGGCTGGGCAGTGACGGCCGCAAGAACGACTACGTCCGAATTCCCAGCGGTGGCAGCAGAACACCGTCGACCGTGTCCGCGGTCGAGGCAGGCCAGCACTTCTTCAAGATGGAGGGCCGGCTCGTGCGGGAGTTCGTGCACGAGCGGCTGCCCGCGATGGTCAAGGACGTCACCGACAGCTGCGAGCTCACGGTGCCGGACATCGATCTCTTCGTGCTACACCAGGCGAACGGCCGCGTGCTCGACGACATGAGCAAGAAGCTGGGACTGCTGCCTGAGCAGGTGGCGGTGACGGTCGACAGGTACGGCAACACCGGCGCGGCGTCGATCCCCATCACCCTCGACCACGCGATCCGCGCGGGGCAGGCGGTACCGGGCAGCCGGGTGCTGCTCGCCGGCTTCGGCGGTGGCATGACGTGGGGCACGGCGTTGATGACGTGGAACGAACCCCGGGCAACCACATGAGAGTGAGCAACCAGATGACGGTCATCGCGGCTTACGAACAGCGGACTCCCCGGTCCCGCAAGCACTTCGAGGAGGTCGCACAGGTCATTCCGGCCGGTGCGACGCGCAGCCTGAACGCATGGCCGCCACATCCGGTCTACCTGGAGTCAGGTGCCGGCATGGTGGTCACCGACCTCGACGGCAACACCTACCACGACTTCCTCGCCAACTACACAGCATTGCCGCTCGGGTACGCCGACCCTGACATCACGCGGGCACTGGCCGAGCAGGTCGCCTCCGGCACCGTGCATTCCTTCTCCCGCACCGGGGAACGGGAACTGGCCGAGTTGTTGGCGGCACGGGTGCCGTCGGTGGACAAGATCCGCTTCACCGGTTCCGGCACTGAGGCGGTGATGTTCGCGCTGCGCCTTGCCAAGGCGTACACCCGACGCACCGCGGTGGCCAAGGCGGAGGGCGGCTACCACGGGACCACGGACGAGGTGATGATCAGCGTGCGGCCCGCCGCGAACCTCGCGGGTGACGCGCACGCGCCGCGCTCGGTGCCGGAGATGGCAGGCATCGATGAGTCCAGGGTGCGTGAGACGATCGTGGTGCCGTTCAACGACATCGAATCGTCGGCGGCGATCCTGCGCGCCCACAGCGACCGCCTTGCCGCGCTCATCCTCGAACCCGTGCTCGGCGTCGGCGGCATGATCCCCGCCGACCGCGAATATCTAGCCGCCATGCGCGAGGTGTGCGACGAACTCGGCATTGTGCTGGTGTTCGACGAAGTCATCACGTTGCGGATAGCGCCCGGCGGAGCGCAGGAGCACTACGGCGTTGTCCCTGACATCACCACGATGGGAAAGATCGTCGGCGGCGGCATGCCGATCGGCGCGTATGGCGGCCGGGCGGACCTGATGGCACTGCTGGAGCCTCGTGGCGGCACGGACGTGTACGACGCCCGTTCCGGTGGGCCCGTGCTGTACCAGGGCGGGACGTTCACCGGCAACGCGCTCAGCATCCGGGCGGGCATCACGACGATGAGCAAGCTCGATGCCGCGGCGATCACCGACCTGAACGCCAAGGGGGAACTGTTGCGGCGCAGCGTCACCGAAGCGGTCGCCGGGACACCTGTTGCGCTGACCGTGACGGGAATCGGGTCGCTGTTCAACCTGCACGTCGGCGTCAAGAAGGTTCACACGTTCCGCGACCTGCGCGGGATCGACGCGGCACGGCAGCACCAGTTGTTCATCGCGTTGCTCAACCGTGGCGCGATCATCGCTCCGCGCGGCATGGGGTGCGTGTCGACCTGCACCACTACCGAGGACATCGAGTTCTTCGCTCGTGCGGTCAACGAGTCGCTCATCGACATCACTGGGGAGTGCTGATCTGTATGAGGACCACCTGGACGAAGGAACAGCAGGCCAGGAGGGAGCGGTTTCGGGTGTTCGGCGCCGAGCGGGTGGCGCCGGGTACCTCGGACCGCGACCGGTCTGGGGCGTTCCACCACGAGTCATGGAAGTTGTTGGCGGAGGAAGGGTTCTGGACCGCGCACCTGCCTGCCGAGTACGGCGGTGAAGGTGGCACGCTGTGGGACTTCCTGGCAGGACTGGAAGGTCTCGCGTTGGGTGCCGACGACTCCGGTTTCGTGCTCTCAGCGGTCGCACACGCAGGTCTGGTGCACGTGCTGCTCGAACACGGTACGCCCGAACAGAAAGCGAGGCTGCTGCCCGCACTGACGTCCGGTGCGCTCGGTGCGACAGCGGCGACCGAGCCCACCGGCGGGTCGCACGTTGCCGCTGTGCACACCAGGGCTGAACAGAACGGTGCCGGCAACTGGTTGCTGAGCGGCCAGAAAGCGCACATCACCAACGCGCCCGAGGCCGACGTCATGCTGGTGGTCGGTCGGCTCGACGGGATCGGCAAGCGGGATATCACGCTGTTCGTGATGGAACGCGGCCGACGTGGCCTCACCACCGGCAAGCACGAAGATCTGCTGGGGCAGCGGACCAGTCCAACCGGCCCGATCTTCATGGACAACGTGACAGTCACGCGCGACGACATCGTCGGTGAGCCAGGCAACGGTCTTGCGACCTTGTACTCGTTCCTCGCGTTCGACCGCCTGATGTACGGCATCGTGGTGGCGTCACAACTGGAAGCGTTGCTGCCGACCACAGTCGAGCGTGCATCGCGGCGGCAGGCCTTCGGCACCTCGATCGGCAACCACGAATACATCCAGGACAAGATCGTCGTCATGCGGATGACGATCGAGTCCGCTCGGCACTTGGCCTACGCGGCCGCCGACGCGCTCATCCGCCGTGCCGACAACTACAGCGCGCTTGCGTCGTGCGCCAAGCTCGCAGCCTCTGAGGGCGCGGTGAGCTCCGCGGTCGAACTGGTACAGATCTTCGGGCACATGGGTTACGACCGGACCCAAGGTGTGGAACGGCATCTGCGCGACGCCGTTGCGATCCGCATCGCCGGCGGCACCACCGAGATGCAGAAGAAGAACATATACAAGGACATCGCGGAGCGGTTCACGCCGCGCACCGAGATCACGCAGGGGGCATGACCGTGGTCGAGACGATCGAGGGAAGCGGGAGCAAGCTCGTCGAGGACGACGACTGCGCGACCCGGTGGGGCAACGAGGGCCTGCACGTACTGTCGACGCCGTCGATCCTCGGCTCGATGGAGAAGGTCTGTGTCGACCTGATGGCCCCGAAGCTCGAACCCGGCGAGATGACTGTCGGCGTCGACGTCCAGTTGGCGCACCTCGCGCCGACGCCGAAGGGCGACACGGTGACGTTCGAGGTGGTGATGCGGCGCGACGGCCGCACCATCGACGTCGAGTTCGTCGCCACCGACTCGCGCGGCACGGTGGTCAGCAAAGGCACGCACAAACGCGCGATCATCAACAAGGACAGGTTCCTGGCCAAGCTCGCGGCCATGGCCTGACGGAGGCCGAGGGGTGCCAGCGTGGTGTCGTTAGGCAAATCGGACGGCTATCGCGGGGTCGTGACGACGCCGGGGTGGTTGTCGTGGGCAGTCGCGACGTTCGGTGCGCGACTGCCGGTGGCGATGGCGCCGCTGGCACTCGTGCTGGTGGGTCACGCGGCAACCGGTGGCTACGTGTTCGGTGGCCTGCTCGTGGCCGCGCACACGCTCGGCGAGGCGCTGGCGGCCCCGATCACCGGTGCGTTGGTGGACAGATGGTCGCCGCGCCGCACCATCGCGCCGTGCCTGGCGATCGAAGCGGCGCTGTTCGGTACGTTGGCGCTGTTGGTGATCGCCGACGGCGCGGACGTGCTGCTGTTGGCGGTGGCCGCACTGGCGGGCGCGATTCCAGCGGGAGCGCCCGGCGGCCTCCGGTCCACCCTCACCCATGTCGTGGGTGCCGCCGCGTTGCCCCGGGCACTGTCGCTGGACACGGTGATCAACCAGACGTGCTGGGCGCTGGCACCGATCATCGTGAGCGTCTGCGCGGGACTCGCCTCACCGACCGCCGCGATCGCGCTGGTTGGTGTCTTCCCGGCGATCGGCATGGTGGCGGCGCTGTATTTGCCGCGCACACCTGGCCACGCCACACGAGAAACGCGGACAGGCCTGTGGGCATTGACGCTCGTGCTGCACCGCACGTTGCTGCTCACCGCCGTACTGCGGCTGATGCTGGGTGCGATGACTGTTGCCGCGCCGCCGTTGTTCGACGCGGCGTCGGCACCGGCGCTGGCCGGGTTCGCATTGGGCGCCTACGCGGTCGGCACAGCCGTTGGCGGTCTGCTCTACGGGATGCGCCGCACCTGGCCGGGAACACACGAGCAACAGGCCGACGTATGCCTGCTGTTGCTTGGCATCGTCATCATGTCGGCCTTCTTCGTGCACCACAGTGTCCTTTTTGTGCTGCTGTACGGAGTGGCCGGCCTGCTGGAGGGACCGGTCGTGCTCGCGCGATCGCTGCATTTGGAGGACATCCTCCCCGGCGATCGGCGGGCGATGGGCTTCAGCCTGCAGTACGCGGCCATCGGCTGGGGTTTCGCCGCAGGCGGTTTCGTACTCGCCCAGATCATCGGCAAGGCAACGCCACAGACCGCGCTCACCGTGATCGGCGGCCTCGTCGCGGCCGCGTCGTTGCTCGCGCTTTTGCTGCCTTCACGCCGTCGCCGGGCGTGAGTCAGGCCAGCTGTCCAACTGTCCGCGCCGCTCGGCGATGGCGTCTTCGGGGGTGGGAACGTGTCCCACCCCCGACTCGCCACGAGCTCGCCTAACCGACCGTCAACCCTGGGAAGAAGATCCTGCCTTCGAGGTATCCGATCTGCATCAAGGTGCCGTGCACATCTCCTCTCAGCAGGTTGGTCTGTACCTCCGGGCCTATGTCGTCGCCGATCTGACCGACCTGCACCACGGTGCCTTCCACGTTGCCATTCACTGTCCCGCCGTGCGTTATGACCACATTGCCCTTGATGTTGCCGTTGACGGTTCCGCCCCGGACGATGACGTTGCCTTCGATGTCTCCGTTGATGACTTCGCCGTGACGCACCAGTACGTGATCACCCTTGATCGGCAACCCGATCTCGTCGATGTCACAGGTGCGTTCGTTGTGCACGAGGATCGGGTCGTCGCCCACGAGCACGTAGTACGACTCCAGGTCGAGCACGGAGAGGTTGTACGCCGCCGTTGACCTCCGGGTTTCTGGCTTCAGCTCACGGAATGCGACGTGGTCACCGGCGGCGGTCACCAGACTGTCGCCGGCGTCGAGCTGATCGGCACGCTGCCACTGCCCGTCACTCGCGTTCCAGAATGGATGGTCCGCGGTGGTGGTGACCGTGCCGCCGTCCTCGGTCACCAGGTCGAGCACGCTGTCCTGGTGGCGGCTCAGGCCTGTCACGGTCTTCACGCCCTTGGCACCGGTCTCCGGATCGGCAGCCAGGACCTTGTCCCCGAGCTTCACCTCCGAGATGGGCTTGGTCGTTCCGTCCGCCATCACGACCTTGGTGTCCGCGGTGAAACTGCAGGCCTTGGCTGCTTTGCCGCTCTTGAGCAGCTTCGCCGCCTTGAGCACCGGAATGTCGGCCACCATCCACCAGCACGAGGACTCTCCCGTGGCGCACTCCGATGCGCTTTGCAGCACTCCCAACGGAGTCAGCCCGATGATGAAGTCCGCGACCGGCGACTTCTCGATGTCGAGCATGCCCAAGTCTTGGACGTACGAGCAGAAACCTTCGTTGCCGACGGACCGCCGGCACACGTGTTTCGCCCAGTCCTTGAGCGCCTTCGCGTACTCACCGTCGCTGTAGCCGACCCCGGTCAGCCGCAACGCCTTGAGTTCGTCGAACGTCGGCATCCGCCGGTCGAAGATGATCGGCTGCTTGGTCGCGTCCTTGTTGCGGCCGTCGATGATCGCCGCTCGCTGACCGATCTTGTCGCCCTTGTCGTATCCGGTCGGCGCGTTGGGCTTGGTGGGCTGACCGGGCGGGACCGGGGTCCAGATCGAACCGCTGCCGCCGTTCTTCTCGTCCTCACGGCCGTAGAAGTCGCAGCTGTCGCAGAACGCCCCGCTCGGATCGCTGAACGTGATCGGGTTGTTGTTGCTGTACGTGTACCCGTTGATCTGCTGGGAATCGGACGGGTTGAGCACCGGGTCGACCGAGATGAACCTTCCTGTCGACGGGTCGTAGTCGCGTGCGCCCAGATGTGTCAGACCTGTGCTCTTGTCCTCGACACCGCCAACGAATCCTCGATCTCCCGGCCACTGCACAGCCGCACCACGGGGCGCGCCGAACGGCAGTTGACGTCGCTGGGTGACCTCGAGCGTGCCTGCGTTGATCGCGATCTGACCGGTGCCCTGGTGATCGCCCGCGAGCCACGTGAGCGAACCATTGCCTTGCCGGACAGCGACAATCTGTCCGCCGTGGCGGTAGTACCGGGTCACCGTCGGGTTACCGCCACCAACAGCCACCCGCAGTTCCTGACCGCCCAGATACAGCGTGGTGGCGTCCGGGTCACGGCGGATCAGCCGGTTCCCCTCAGCATCGTGCAGGAAGGTCGTGCTCGTGCCGTCCTTGCTGACGCCGGTCAGTTTGCCCTCGACGTCCCAGGTGAAGGTCTGATCGCCCTTGCGGATCACCGAACCACTGGCGTTGTATTCGTAATCTTCCTTGGTATCGACGCCAAAACCCTTGGTGGTGACCGACTTCAGCGCGTGCGCGTGCCCGAGGACGTCATACTCGTACGTCCTCGTGGTGTCGCCGTTGCTGCCGTGCTGCGTCTCGCTCTTGCGGTTGCCCGACTTGTCGTACGTGTACGAGTGCCAGTACGGAGCAGGGCCACTGGAGGTCAGGCTGGGCTGGGTTGTACAACCCTGGTCTGCCGTCCAGTTCGCGGCCGTCGTCGTCCAGGCCTCGGTGGTCCGGCGCAGGTAATCCTGCTGGAAACACTGGATGTCGGCAGGTTTGCCCAGCGGTACGTCCGCCACCGAGGTGATCGTGCCTGCCGGACTGTAGGTGTACCTGGTGTCCGTCTGCATCGGTGACGGCAGCTCAGCATCCACAATGGACCGGTTCAGCCGCCGGGTGCTGGTGTCGTAGTAGTACGACTGCCAGACACGGCGGTCACCAGAACCGAGTCGCAACCGCTGAATTTCGCCGTACCGCGTGTACTCCGTCGCAGACCCGTAGTGGAATGTGCTGCCGTTGTATCCGCCCCAGCTCTGCAGGACCGGGCCAAGGTCGTCGTACTTGTAACTGACGCTCTCGGCAGGCAACTCCCCTGCCTTGGCATACCCCTGGCTTCCGACGCTGCCGTTGACGTTGAACGAGGCGTAGGTCTCGTACGTCCCGGCGAGCAAACCTTCCTTGGCCGGAATCGTCAACGACGTACCAGTCTGGTTGTAAACCTGGTCGTAGCTAAGGACGTTCCGGGTGTACGCGGCGCCGTTCACCCACCGGGTCGAGGACGCCAACTGGCCCTTGCCCTTGATGACAGTGTCGTATGTCCACTCGGCGAGCTTCGTACCGCCGACTTGGCCGACGTACGTAGCGATCCGGCGGTCCAGGTTGTCGTATTCGAACGCAACCGTCTCGCCGCGACCGTCGCGGCTCGAAGTCACCCTGTCAAGGTCGTCGTACGATGTGATAGACGTTCCACTGTCAGGGTCTTCCTGCTCTGTCATCCGACCACGAAAATCGTACTTATAGCGCCAGATCTTGCTGAGCGGATCTGTCACCGTCTCCAGGTGACCGGCTTTGGTGTACGAGTAAAGCGTTGCGTCGTAATCGCCTTCGGCCTTCGTGCCGTGGTACTTGCGCTGCTCGACCATCTGGCCACGTGCATCGGTGATGGTCGTGACCGGCGTGGCACCCGACGGCGGCGTGATGTTGACCCGATCGCCGTCATAGGTCTTCGTCGTCCGCCACTTCTCGAACGCACCGGCGAAGTAGGCCGACACGGACACACGGCCTGCGTCGTCGTAGTAGCTCCGGGTATGCCCGGGGATCTCGGTGTCCGAGGCCAGCCACAAGGTGTCGTCGACACTGCCACTGTTGTAGTACGGCTGCGTCGCCTTCCACTGCCTGCCGAAGGAGTCGTACCGGATGTCGGTCAGCAGCCTGCCGCCGCCAAGCGCAGGCGCTTGAGTCTGCCTCGGCCGCAGCAGTCCGTCGTACAGGGTCTTGCTCGTGATCTCAGTCTTGTTAGGACCAAGCTTGGTGGTCGTGACGACGCTCGCGCCGTCATTGCGGATCAGGTAGTCGTACTTGACACTCGGTTTGCCTGTCGTCGGCTGGTTCGGCAGCCACGTCTGGGTCTTACGGCCTGCCGCGTCGTACACCAGCGTTGTCACCCGGTTGTTCGGGTCACTGGTCTTCGTCGGCGAGCCCCACGCGGGCTCCAAGGTCGTGGTTGTCGCCAGACCGGTAACGCCCGTACGGGGCGCCGGAGTGGTCACGACCGTCTGGGTGAGCGGACCGCCGAGTTGCGGAGTGTAAACAGTGGTCGTCGCTCGGCCATGGGCGTCCTTGAGGACGGTGATGCGTCCGTGGGCGTCATAGTCCATCGTGGACTTGGTCAAGTAGGACGGTTCGGACGCAGGCCGCTCCGTCGCCTGCTCGATCTTCTTGGTGTTGCCGTTGTCGTCGTAGGTGTTGCGTGTGGCGGAAAGCGCATCCCGCGGGTAGACCGCAGGCGTATCACAGTTGACGGAGACGGTCTCCGTGTGACCGATGAGACCAAGGATCCACTTGTCGGTGTTCCGGGCGTAGGTGTTCCGGACACAACGATCATCCGCAGCGTTGTCGATGTCGCCGAGGTCATTGATCTTCGTCGGCAGGCCACGGTCGTCGTAGTCGGTGTCCGTCCTGGTGATCCGCCACTGCCCGGACGACAACGCCGTGAAGGAGCGTGCGGTCTCAGTCCGGACGATATAGGCGGTCAGATCGCCGCGTTTCGCGGTCGGACCACGGACAAACGGCTTGCTGATGGCCTTGCTGAGCCGAGGCGGATCAGGCTTGTCCGAAGGACCTTCGTGAACGAACGTGGACGACTCGAATCCGAAGCCCTGCAACCAGTCCGAGTCGGGATAGGTACCACCGTGCGAGTCGCTCACCGAGGCGGGCCGGGTACCGTTCGGCAGCTTGTCGCCGTCCATACCTTGGTAGAACCGTTCTTCGGACATGGTGACCTTGCCGGAGGGGTCGCCGGGAGCGCCCATCCTGGTGCGGACCCGGCTGAATCCACGGAACTCGTTGTAGGTCTTCTTGCTGTCCTTGGTGAACTCCGAGGTGTCGCGGTGCCACGCCGCACCATCCAGGTACTCGTAGCTCACGACTTGCTCGGGGCTGCTGAGTGCCTGGTTGTTCTGGACCCGCAGGCGATCGGAGGTGATCACCTTGGTGACCATGTACTTGTGGAAGTAGTCAGTGCGCTCGGCGAAGTTCTTCGGCGCCCACACGACCGGGAAACACCATTGCTCGTTCTCTTCCGGTTTGGCCGGCAGGCTGTCCGGTTCGCACTGGGAGGTGTAGGTGATCGAGACCAGTCCGCCGGTCTCGGAACGCACGCCTGTGATGCGGTAGCGGTACATCGGTGCGATGCCGTCTGTTGCCGTGTCGACGCGGTTGGGCAGTGCCGTGCCCTCGAACGTCACCGCGGGCTGAGTCACTGACCCCTCGCCCACCAGCCCGGTGTGCTTGATGCTCTTGAGCCACAACGAGGCTTTCTCGCGGTCGCCCGGGTCCGGGAAGCTGTGCTCGAGATCCCAGCGATCGACGTCGTCGTACGTTGTGCCGCGCAGAACCTGCGTGGTGATGCTCGCCAAGCGCTTGGTCGACCAGAAGGACGGGTAGCGCTCCTTGCACGGAGTGGCTTTGCACTCGTTGTCCCACGAGACGTCCGGCCAGTTGTTCTTGCTCGCCTCCAGGCAGTCGCTGCCTGGCACACACCGTTTCGCCAACTCGAACACGACCCGGCCGCTCGGCGTGGTGACGTTGTCGCGCAGGCCGTAGTCGATCCGGTCGAGCGTGCCACCGCGGATGTACTCGACCGCGGTGTCCTGCTCGTTCATCCCGTACTTGTTGGTCTCGGTCAGGTAGTGGTACCGGATCATGTTGCCGTTGCGGTCGACGACCTTGTCCAGCATCCACCGGTAAGCCTGGACACAGTGCGAGGCCGCCAGTGTGTCCTTGTGGCACGGCTCGTTCGCGTCATCGCCGTACACCGGGACGGTCCATGTCGACTTCGAGTCCGGCTGGGACCCGAACCAGTACTGGGTACCGTCCATGGAGGTGATCACCCAGTGCTCGCCGTTGTCGTCACCGTTGGCGATGCCCTCACGGCGTTCGATGCGCGAACCGTCGTCGCTCTTCGTCCGCCAGTCCCCGGTGACGTCGTCGCGGATCAGCGGACCGCCGCTACCGCTGTAGCTCGCGGTGGCATTGTCGGTCCGCCAGCACAGATCTCCCTTCGTTTCAGGAGGTTTGACGTCACCCATGTCGTCGTCACCGCAGCTGCCGTAGGTGCGTTCGACGAATCCGGGCGACAGGTTCCAGCCTTCACCGACCCAGGACGGCTGGTTGTTGGTCGCACTGGTCCGGCCGTCCACTTCGGACGAACGGTACGACAGTGCGAGGCTGGGCACCAACGCTCCGGGCGCCGGTGGCACCCGCAGCGGATAGGACCACGAAAAGTCCCCGGTGTGCGACGCGACGCTCCAACTCGCCGACGGCGCCAACGAGGTCGCGGCTGTCGTGCCGTGACCGTCCGGTGAGGTCGTTTTCGGTGGCTGATTGCCGCTTAGCGTGCTCTTGGACGCTTGGTCCTCGCCGTAGGAGGCCAGCGACGGCGCGACCACGGAAGTGGACGGCGTCGATGGCAACGGCACTGATGGCTGGGTTTCCGCGGCGGCCACGGGGCTCGTCACGACCTGTACCAGCGTCGTGACGAGCGCCACGCTGACCGACAGCGCGATCGGTCTTGACCGCACGACTCTCCCTGTCAGTCGGGAATCATGGACGAAGCGGCACCGGGACGGATGCCAGCACATAGCCGAGCGAGGCGACCTGGGTGTGGCCCTCGCACGACGCGGTGGACGCGAAGTGCTGCCCGTCCATGGAACCGCCCGCCACCTTGCAGGAGAGCAGTTCCTTGGCAGCACGACCCTCTGGTGCCTGCGTCCAGACCCGGCCGATCGGCCGGACCACGGTCTTGCCGCCGCAGGCAGCGTCCGTGGAGAGGAACTGGTCCTCTCCGTCCATACAGGACATCAGCGACTGCGTACCCGGCTCGTCGTTCATCGCGACGAGGCCGAGCGTGCCTTCCCACTTGTACCCGGGTTCGGCGGCACCTGTTGTCTGGATGTGCTCACCGGCCCTGCCGTGGTGGTAGCGGCTCAAGGTCGTGTACGCCACCAGGTGCCCGAGCAGGCCGTCGTCGGTCTTGCCCTCACAGGTCGGCGAGATCGAATCGAACCGCTCTTCACCGGCCACGCACCGACGCAGCGCGACCGTCGAGACACCCTCCGGCGGCTCGATGTAGGCCCAACCGAGATCGGCGAGCTTCGTGTGCCCCTCACAGTTCGCGTCGATCGACGTGAACGCGTCGGTGTTGTTGATCAGGCAGCTGTACAACCGGTGTGCTCCCGGCTGTGCCTCCGTGAGCATCATGCCGAGCGGCCCTTCGTACCGGTAGCCAGCCGGAGTCTCGCCGAACGGGTCGTAGATGCCCCCGGCCGAGTAAGCCGACCGGTGCTCTCCACCCCCGATCACGGTGAACCGGCCGAGCTGTCCGCCCGACGGTGCCGGCCAGTTCGAGTAGCGCGCGATGTGCTCGGGCGACGTGACACCGTAGTCGGTCATCACCTCGTCGACCGCGCCACTGAAGTAGCCGGTCATGGCACCGTTCTCCTTGGCACGACCTATGTGGAACGCACCAAGGCCCGACCACAGCAGCGCGTCGTTCTTCGTTCCAACGTGCTGGCCATTGACGTACAACCGCAACTGCCGCAGCGGCGCGTCGTACACACCAGCCAGATGCGTCCACTGGTTGAGCGTGGGCGCCTGCAAGGAATGGGCGTACGTCAGTGGTGCGCCGTCCTGGTCGGCACTCGCCGCACCGAAGATCCACCGACCGATCTCCGGCCGGTACTGCAGCACAAACGAGCTCTGCCTGCTGCCGTCCTGGCTGAGCACGGTGGCCACCTTGTCGGCCTTCGTCAGCTTGACCCACGCCGACACGGAGAAGCTGTCGTGCATCGGCGTGCCCGCCCACTGCGCGGTCGCCGCACCGGACGTGCCGTCCAGCTGCAACGCCTTGCCAGTGACACCAGGCCCATACGAAGTGACGCCGGACAAGGTGGTCGGGTTCTTGCGCCACGACTTGTCCGTCACGGTGCTGTCATCGAACCGCCAATACCCATGCAACGCCGCCGGCACATCGTCGTGAATCACCCGGACCTCGGCGTCGGACAACGGCTTACGGAACGCACGGACCTCATCGACACCACGCGGGAAGAAGCACCCGTTGGCCCCGTTCCACTTGCACCGACCCATCGAGAACACACCAGCCGATGCGCGGATCTTGACGCCGACCTGCACGCCAGAGAGCAAACCGTTGACGTACAAGCGGATCTGCTCAAGGCCGGAGTCGTAGACCACCGTGAGGTGGTTCCAGCCCGCCACCGCGGGTTCGGCCGACATCAAGTAGTCGAGGTCAGGATTGTCCTTGTCCTCCTTGGGAACCACCACGCCCCACTTCTTGGCCGTGGGGTCGAACTGCACATGGAACGCACTCACCCTGTTGCCGTCCTGCCCGTAGGCGGTGACGTAGCGCGTGAGGTTGTCCAGGTACGCCCACCCGGCGACCGAGAAGCTCTGATCGGTGTTGAGCACCGGCGTGGCCGTTTCGGCGAAGCCGCTCGTACCGTCAAACCATCCGGTCCCGCCGCTCCGCCCGGCGAACCAGCCCGCACCGCCCTTCATGGTCGCGGTCAGGCCACGCCCACTCGAGTCAGCCGCCGTCGTCCCGGTGCTTTCGTCGAACTTCCAATGTCCGGCGTCCGCGACCGGCAGCGGGGTCGGACCGTCCTGCGCGGGATACGAGCTGATCAACGCGTTGATCCGGTCGTCGGTCAGCGCACCGCTGTACATCCGGACGTCGTCGATCCGCCCAGGCCAGAACTGGTTCCGCCCGTCCACGTGGGCGCTGCCGACCCGCAGCTGGCCGCTGGCCTGCCACGGCTCGAGCAGAATGCCGTCGCTCTTCCGGGTTCCGTCGACATACAGCCAAACAGCCTTGGCAGCCGCGTCGTACACGCCGGCCAGGTGCACCCACTTTTCCTTCTCACCCTTCAGCACGTCCAGCGACGCCTTGGTCACCTGGCCGTTCTTCTCGGGCAGTTCGAAGATCCAGTTGCCGGGCCTGCCGTTGTCGATGTCCTTGACGTAGCCCAGCCGGAACTTCGGCGGCACGCTGTCCCCGCCGTCCATCGACACCGCACTGATCATGCAGCGCAGCGTCTCCGGGTCGATGTCACACGACTTGCCATCCAGATGGACCCAGCCCGACACAGTAAAGCTGGTGTTCGTGTTGACGTTGACGCCGTTCTCGGTGACGGCGACATCGTCGACACCGTCGAACCGCAGCCCGTTGCCTGCCCGGCCCTGTGCGAAACCGGTGCCGTTCTGCAGCAGGACACGCTTCCCACCGACCGAGTCGTTGACGGCGGTGCCGCTGCCCTCGTCGAACGTCCAGTTGTGCCCGAGGCTGAGATCCCGGCCGGCCAGCACAGTGATCTCGCTGGCGAACAACGGCCGGTTGTAGACCGACACGTCGTCGATCGCGCCGGTGAACAACTCCGCGTTCGGGTTGCCCGCCCACTTGGACTTGCCGAACTGCAACGGCCCGGTCGCGTTGAACCCGCCGTCGTGGGCTGCCGAGGCGGCCAGCACACCGTTGACGTAGAGCTCGATCCGCTTGCGGTCCTTGCTGTAGGTGCCCACGAGATGTGTCCAGACACCACGAGTCGCGACCGGCCCGGTCGCCTGATCACCCACAACGGCCTGGTCGGAGCGCGCGGCGAAGAAGTCCCACCGGCCATCGGCCAGCGCACGCAACGTGAACCCGCTGACGTTGCTGCCTTCCTGGGACACCACCGCCGCCTGGCTGCCGATCTTGTCCAGCCGGGCCCACGCCGCCACCGAGAAGCTCTTGTCGGTGTCGAACGCCTTCGGCGCGGTGACGAACCCGTTGGCACCGTTGAGCCGCACGGCCATGTCCGCTGGGTTGGGATTCATGCTCTGGCCCGCGGACCAGTCCGCCCCACTGGGGCTCAGTGTGCCGTGCAGGTTCTTGCCAGACGTGTCTTGGGCGTTGCCGTCGAGCTTCCACTCACCCGACTTGACGTTGTCCCGCGTCACGACACCACGGACCTCGTCCTCCGACAATGCCCGGCTGTACACCCGGACCTCGTCGACCGACCCCGGCCAGAAGTCGGCCGGGTTGCCCGCGAACTTGCCGCGGCCGACGGTCAACGGACCAGCGGCCTGCCACGGGGCGTTCGGCAGAACTGCCTCACCACCGAACTCGCCGTTGACGTAGATCCGCATCTTGCGCGTGGGGGCGTCGAACGTGCCGGTCAGGTGCACCCAGTCCCCGGCCCTCGCCGCCTGCTCGGCTGCGGCGCCGTACCACGTCGGGTTGTCGATGTCCTCGCTGAACCGGGTGAACACCCACTTGTTGATGATGCTGTTGTACTGCAGGTAGAACCCGCTCATGCGGGTGCCGTCCTGGCCGACGGCCGTCATCGACGCGCCACCGGTGACGAACTCCCGCGCGTTCACCCACGCCGCGACCGAGAAGCTTTGATCAGTGCGGATCACCGATCCGCTGGTCACCATCGCACCGTCGGTTCCGTTGAGCTTCAACGAGTTGTTGGACGCGCCCGTCTCATCGAACGAAGCGCCACCGGACAACACGCCGTCCGCGCCGCCTTCGACGGCGTTGCGTGCGGTCTTGCCGTCCTTCTCGTCGAACTTCCAGTGTCCAAGGTGGACGTTGTTCTGGCTGACCGCGGCCGCGATCTCCGCCTCGGTCAGTGCCCGGTCGTGCAGCTGGACCTCGTCGATCGCACCCTTCCAGTGGTCGACCCCTGGCTTGCCGTCCCAGATGGTCCGGCCGATCCTGACCTTGCCAGGTGCGAACTCCGGTACGGCGTCCATCGCCACGGTGCCGGCCAGCACGCCGTTGACGTACAACCGCAGCTGCTTGTTCTTCGGGTCGTACACGCCGGTCAGATGCGTCCACGTGTTCAGCTGCGGCATACCGACCGGCGAGTGCACGATCTGCACACCCTTACTCGACGTCGTGGAGTTCGGCATACCGAACGCCCACGTTGGACGGGTTCCGTCCGGTTCCGCGCGGAACCACAACGCGAAGCCGGGGAACAACGCGCCATCCTGGCTGACCGCGGCCCGGGCACCGTGGTTCACCTTGATGTTCACCCACGCCGATACGGTGAAGGCGCTGTCGTTGCGGATGGTGTTCGGCGCGCTGACGTGGTCGTCCACACCGTCCAGTTCGACTGCCGAGCCGGTCGCGCCACCACTGACGATGCTCGCGCCACCTTCGAGCGTGCCGTGCCGGTCGCCCA
>NZ_FWXV01000007.1 GCF_900176515.1 Kibdelosporangium aridum | reverse complement strand
CTGGTGCTGGTAGAACTTCTGCGAGTTCGCCGCCCGGATGTTCACCAACGACCCGACCGTGAGCGCGCTGATCGAGCCGCTGGACGCCAGGTGCACCACCCGGTCGCCGGTGCGGGCGGAGAACCCGGTGTCACCCGCCTTGGCCCGCAGCTTCACGCCCGCTTTCCAGTGCACGTTCACCGTGCCCTCGAAAATATCTTTACGGTTGGCCGGGGCGGAGTTGTAGTCGCTGAAGTAGCTTGAGTGCACACCCCGCGACTGCACCCGGAACAACCCACGACCAGGCCACAACCACCCACCCTTACCACTGCCGTGGGTCATTCCGTCTTCGTCCCAGTCCGACTTGTCCTCGGTCAGGGTGTCGTACAGGGTGTTGGCATCCGGCCGGTAGACCACCTTGGTCGCGGTCATCCCGGCACCCCTGATGATCAGGTAATCCGCGTCGACGTGAATCTCCCGCGTCACCACCAGCTCACCAGCAGGCAGGGTGATCAAGCTCAGTTTGGTGTAGCTGGCGGAATTCGAGCAGGAGCTCTTGATGGCGTCGATGGCCGACTGCAGTCCAGCCGAGTCGTCGGCGCCGTCGTTCGGTTTGACGTTGTACTGGCTGCTCAACTCATCCGGCGTGATCTGACACGTCTGGTTGGAGTTGACGTCACCGGAACCGGGCAGGTTCATCCCGCCCCGATATCCGGCTTTGCTCCAGTCGTACAGGCCGCTGACGGCGGCGCGGCGGTTGCCAGCCGATGTGTCCAAATTGGTCAGAGCGCCTGCGCCGGGCGCGGCTTGGGCTCCTTGGGACAGCGTGGCCGCGGCGATGACCGCGACCGTGCCGAGACCCAGCGCTGCGATGCGTCGGGACATGTTTGAAGAAACCTCCAGTGCGGGGCGGCGGGATGGGGGCTTCCGAAGAAATCAGGGTGCGACGAAGTTCCCGGACAGGATCAGCAGTACCTGCAGGGTGATCCCGGTGCCGTAGTAGTCGTTCGCGTCCGGGCTGAAGGCGTTGATCTGCGTGAACAGCTTGTCCAGCCACGCCTGGCTGCCGGGGTCGGTCATCGCGGCGACCGCGAAGGGTGCGGTGAAGCAGGGGTGCTCGCCCTTTTCGGTCGGTACACCCGCGAGGGTGTAGCCGGATCCGATCTTCGCCGGGTCACCACCTGTGGTGGTCTTGATCCAGGCGTTCATCTTGCGGACCTGGGCGAGTGCGGCGCTGCCCTTGACCGTGATCGCATCCGCGCCGAGCCGCCACGGGTCACGGCAGGCGTTCCAGCTGTACGCGCCGTCGTACTTGCCTTCGAGGAACTTGCCCGACGGCGGCTTGGGGGTGCTGTTGGTGTTGATGACGAAGTCAGGCAGCAGCCCGGTCTTCGGGGCGTACTGGGTTTGCAGCTGGCTGACGGCGTTTTCATGCTTGGTGCGGATCTGGCCCCACGCCGAGTCGCCGGTGGCTTTCTCGAAGGCGCGGAAGTGGCCGGGCATCCAGTCCGACGACCGGGACGCGGTCGCGTACTTCCCGGAGTTGCCCCAGTCGCCGAGCAGCGTGAACTTGGTGCTGGAGCTGACTTCGGACGCCTTGATGGCGTTGATCACGCGCACGGCCTCGGCCTTGTAGTTGATCGATCCCGAAGAGCCCCACACCTTGTCGGCGATCAGCAGTCCGTACGCGATCTCCAGGTCACCGTCGGTCGCCGAGTCGCTTCCGTTGACGCTCTTGCAGTTCGCGTCCTGTTCAGCCGCGTGCAGATCCTTGTTGTTGACCGAGGGGTGAGCTTTGACGAACCTCAGTATGCCGTCAAAGATCGCCTTGGCCTGGGAGTCCTTGCCGGCCATCATGGCCGCGATGGTCATCCCGTAGCCCTGGCCCTCGGCGACGTACGGGTGGTCGGCGTCCTTCGACATCACCGCGTACGTGCCCGAACCGCACCTGGTGGACAGGAAGTTGGCTTTCCAGAAGTTCCAGTACTTCGTCACTGCCGCGTCCTGGGTGGCCTGCGGCGCCGACGGCCGGAGCGTGCCCGGCACGTACGCAGTGCCCGCGGCCGACGCGGGACTGGCGGTGACTAGGGCCCCAGCGACCAATGCGGTCGCCAAAGCCAGTGTTCGCAGGGGTTTTCGCATCTTCTCCTCGCTCGAGTCATGCGACGCAGGGTGTCAACTCAATGGCGGCGAGTGCCAGTGAGCGTGACACGCGGGGAGAACCCTGGTCAATACTGTTAGGAAACTTTCCTAACTATGGGGTTCGATTCGTGCCTGGTCTGTGCGGTTGTTGTGGGACTAAGCGCGCAAAGCGGACGCGAGTGATCGGGTGATCGCGAAGTTCGACCGAGGGCAGGCCGTCGCTTCGGACGCAATGCCCCCGCGTCACGCTGACGTGGTTCGGCGTCCTGTGTGGAGTTCTCGCGGGTCGGGGAGCTCGATCTCAGTCGCCCAGATGTCGATGCATCGCGGCCATCGCGGTGGCCAGGCCGGAGAACTCCTTGTCCGTCAAGCCTTCCCGGAACAGTTCACGGACGAGTCGAGCATGCCCCGGGGCTGCCGCGCGTAGCTTGGCCCACCCCTGGTCGGTCAGGTAGGCCACCACGCCGCGATCGTCGCCAGGGGAGTGGCGGCGCGCGACAAACCCGGCCTTCTCGAGCTGGGTCACCTGGTAGGTGAGGCCGCTCTTGCTGGTCACCGCGGCCTGGGCGAGCTCGGTCATCCGCAGTGAGCCCTCCGCCGCCTCCGACAGCCTGCTGAGCACCTCGTACTGCGGGTGGGTCAAGTCGGCGTCCTGTTCGAATTTGAACTACCTAGGAGGTATGGCATGGTCACCACTGAGGTGCGCGGCACCACTACCACGCAGGACAGTGGGCTTCTTCTGCTTCGAGTCGCGATTGGGCTGATCATGGCCGTGCACGGGGCGCAGCAACTCCTCGGCTGGTTCGGTGGCGGCGGGATCGACGGCACTGCGGCGTTCTTCGCGTCAAGCGGGTACTCGGCGGCGACGCTGATGGCGGTCCTGTCCGGCTTGAGTCACGTCCTGGGCGGCCTCGCGCTGGCTGTCGGCCTGTTCACGCCCCTGGCCGCGGCCGCGATCATCGGCACGATGGTCAACGCGATCGCGGTGATGTGGGGTTCCGGATTCTTCGCATCGGGCGGCGGCATCGAGTATGAGCTGTTCCTGACAGTCGTGGCCGCGGGACTCTCGCTGACCGGTCCGGGCCGGTACGCGCTGGACCGCAACGTGCCCGCGTTGCGTGAGCACCGGGTTGGCTTCGGTGTGGCCGGGGTTGTGCTGGGTGTGGTCGCGGGTGTGCTCGTGCTTGCGCTCTTCCGCTGAGGCTTGGATTTCCGGCTAGGGTTGCGCTCATGCCGATGTGGTTGGTGGGTGCGACCGTTGTCGACGGTCTCGGTGGTGAACCTGTTGCCGGGCAGGCGGTGCTCGTCGAGGACGGCCGGATCACGCAGGTCGGCGGCCATGTCCCGGCCGGGGCCGAAGTCCTCGACTGCGCCGGGATGACCCTTGTGCCTGGGCTGATCGACGCGCACGTGCACTTCGGGATGTCGAGCAACCTGCAGGCCAGCGTCACCCGCCAGCTGTCGGTGGCCGAGCTCGCCGCGGACATGTTCGCCAACTGCGCGCAGACCCTCGACGCCGGGTTCACGACCGTCCGCGACACCGGCGGGATCGACAACGGGCTGGCCGGGGTCGTGGCGAGCGGCAAGATTCCCGGCCCACGCATCCTGCACTGCGGGCCGGTGCTCTGCCAGACCGGCGGGCACGGGCACCTGGCGCCCGAGTGGGAGCCGACCGCGGACTGGGTACACCACGAGATCCCGGGTCTCAGGGCGTGGACAATGCTGACGGACGGCCCCGATGCCATGCGCCGCAACGCTCGTGAGGCTTTCCGGCGTGGCGCGAGCTTTCTGAAGCTCTGCGTCACCGGTGGCGTGGTGTCCTTTCACGACAAGCTCTCCGACACCCAGTTCACCCAGGAGGAAATCGCTGTCGCGGTTGAAGAAGCGACAGCTCGTGGCGCGTATGTCACCGTGCACGCGCACAACAACGCAGGCGTCCGCAATGCGATCGCCGCGGGCGTCAAGTGTGTGGAGCACGGCTCGGAGATCGACGACGAGGTCGCCGCGCTGATGTCTGAAAAGGACGTCGCACTGGTGCCGACGCTCGCGGTCATCGACATGGTTCTCGCTGATGTCGCCACCATCGGGCTGCCCGCGCACATCGCCGAGAGGGCACTGACCGTCCGCGACGGCATGATCAACGCGATTCACGCAGCCCGGCGTGCTGGTGTCCGGATCGGCCTCGGGTCGGACTTGATCGGGCCGAACCAGCGTAACCGCGGCGACGAGCTTGTCATACGGTCCAAGGTGGAGACGCCGATGGCCGCGCTGGTCTCGGCCACCCGGGAGAACGCGGAAATCCTCGGCCTCGCCGAAGAAATCGGCACCATCGAGGTCGGGAAACGGGCTGACATCGTCGGTTTCGACGTCAGCCCGCTTGACGATCCGTCGGTGTTCGCCGACCGCGAGCGGGTCACTCTCGTCGTGCAGAACGGAACCGTCGTCAAGGACACCCGTTAGTAGTTGTCCCAGTCGATTGTGTAGTTCGCGCGGTCCGGCGGGGTGTCGTCGATTCCGATCTCCCGCAGGTCCTCGGACGTGAAGACCTTCGACGACCGGTCGCCGAGCATGGGATCCAGCAGTGCCTCCAGCATGGTCACATGCGCCGTGCGGGCCTGTTCGACGAGAGTGTCGATCTGGTCGGATGCCGCGAGAACCGGTTGCAAGGCATCGGCTTCCTCCAGCCGCCGGAAGATCAGCCCGCCTTCGAGGATGTTGGCCCACGGCGTGCGAAGGGCCAAACTGGACTCCACGGTGTTGCGTACCATCATGAGAATCGGCCTGTGCTCGCTGTCGACGGCACCCCATTCGAACGAGAAGTCGAAGAGGTACTGCAGTCCGGACAGGATCTGCTGGTGGTACACGCGCATCGCGGCCTTGTACCCGTCGGCCGGGTTGTACTCGCGCTGGGCGTCGATGTACGCCTGAGCCAACGCGCGGCGGTCGTACTGGGTCATGCGGTCAACGCTAAGCCAGCTGACGGACTCCGCGTACCGAATTACCGGCTCAACAGTTGGATTCATGCTGGATTGAATCTTCTTGTCGTGCAGATGTCCAAGCGTAGAGTCGGATACGTGGCGCGCCGCCGTTTTCGTCCCTGCACAAGAAGGAATCGGCGAGATGAGACTCAAGGCTTTGCTTTTGACGCTGACTACGGTGACCGGTCTCGTGTGCGCGCCTATGGCGGCCGTCGCG
Organism: Kibdelosporangium aridum; assembly: GCF_900176515.1. Classification (GTDB taxonomy): domain Bacteria; phylum Actinomycetota; class Actinomycetes; order Mycobacteriales; family Pseudonocardiaceae; genus Kibdelosporangium; species Kibdelosporangium aridum. The sequence continues at coordinate 562,528 of NZ_FWXV01000007.1, read as the reverse complement.
AACACCAAGAACGTCGTGGAGCCGCCGGACTGGGTGAAGGCGATGCCCGCGCCCGCCAAAGTCGAGGGCGTCGGCGCCATGGCCGTGCTCAACATCCAGTACCAGGTCCAGCAGACCGGCTACTGGTGCGGGCCCGCGGCGACGAGGATCGCGATCTCGGCGAAGAAGAGCAACCCGCCGAGCCAAGCGACGCTCGCGCAGCAACTGCCCACCACGACCAACGGCACCGACTGGATCGGGCAGGTCACCCGCGTGCTGAACATGCACATCGGCACGGGGTGGTACGAGACCAAGGAAATGCCGAACGACCCGCCCACCCAGGCACAGCGGGATCTGCTGTGGCGTGACATCGTCCTGGACATCAACAACGGCTACGCGATCGTGGCGAACATCGTCGCCCCGCCGAACAACCACCCGCCGGGCTACCCCAACTACACCGTCTGGCACTACTTCACAGTGATCGGCTACGACAGCTCGGACATGACGGTCAAGATCGCCGACCCCGCCAACTTCGGCGGCTACCAGATCTACTGGCTCACCTTCAACCAACTGGCGACGCTCATCCCGCCGAAGGGTTACTCAGCCTGATGTCCGGATAGCCGGCCCTGTCCTGCAGGGCCGGCTTGTCCAACAGCATCGCGCCTCGTTTGGACAGTGAGTGCACAACAGAGTTGTTGCGCCGCTGGGTGTTCACCAGGCCCGCGTCCCGCAGGACGGCCGCGTGCTGAGACGCTCCCGATGGCGTGGTCCCAGTCGCACGGGCCAGTTGCTTGGTGTTCAGATAAGGCTTTTCGGCGATCACCCGCAGCACAGTCGCACGGGTGCGGCCCAGCAGCGCCTCCAGCGACCGGGCGTCCGGTGTGGCCGATGCGTGGGAAGCCCAGCCGATCACCGGATCGACCGGGTACACCAGCACCGGGCGCAATGCCGGATCCGCGAACGTCATCGAGGTCTGCCAGCAGAAGAACGACGGCACGAGCACCAGGCCGCGGCCGTCAAGGCTCAGGTCCTGATCGACCGGGTAGTCGACCTCGAGCACGGGCGCACGCCACCGGATCGACGGGTGCAAAGTGGACAGGACGTGCTCGAGCCCGTGCGTCATGGCCATTTCTGCCCGTCGTGCCCAGTCCTCGCGGATGTGGGACTTGAACACGTGTGCGTACGGCAACAGGGCTTGGGCGTGGTACTGGCGGATCCGGTCGGCCAGCCTGCGCATCATCTCCGCGTCCCCGCCCGCGATCCGCCACGCCCAGCTCGGCAGCTTGGTCTGCTCGGCCAACCGGGTCATGTCGGCCCGCAGTGTGGCGCTGCTCGTGCTGAGCACGACCTCCAGCCCGTCATCCAGCTCAGGACTGTCCACGAACGGCGTGAGGAAGTCCGGCGAGTAGCCCTTGGGCGGGGCCAAAGTGGTCAGAATGTCACCCGAGGGGTGCAACGCGGCCCGCACGTCACGCCGCCACGGCCCGAAGATGGCCGCGCCGCGCCGCGTCTGCAACAGGTGCAGACTGAGCAGGACCTCCCATAACGGATGAGGATGTGCCCTGATCCGGATCCTGGTGAGGTCCTCGGCAGTGAAGTGCACCCGCAGCATTTCCCGCCCCCCGGTCGATCGCAGCGGTTCCGCTACCAAGCATGATGAGGTGACAGACCCTGCGCAGTCCATCGTGAAGGGACATTTGAAGACCATGAGCACACTTCCTGCTCCGCGTACGCCGGACCCGATGGATGCGCCGGCCGTGCGGTGGGGGATCCTCGCGCCGGGCTTTATCGCGAACCTGTTCTGCACCGCGCTCAGGCAGGGCACGCGGCAGGAGATCACCGCCGTCGGGTCACGCAGCGCCGAGCGGGCCAAGGCGTTCGCGGACGAGTTCGGGGCGGCCTCGGCGTACGGCTCCTACCAGGAGCTGGTGAACGATCCGCAGGTCGACATCGTCTACGTGGCCTCGCCGCACTCCGAGCACCTCCACCAGGCCCGGCTCGCGCTGGAGGCGGGCAAGGCCGTCCTGGTCGAGAAGGCCTTCACCCGCAACGCCGCGGAAGCCCGTGAGCTGGTCGAGCTGGCTCGTTCGAAGAACCTGTTGCTGATCGAGGCGATGTGGGCCCGGTTCCTGCCGCACTACGACGTGATCCGCCAAGTCGTCGAGAACGGCGTCATCGGCGACATCACCACGGTCTACGCCGACCACGACCAGCCGCTGTACCCCGGCGGCCCTGACCGGCTCGCCAACCCCGCGCTGGCCGGTGGAGCCCTGCTCGACCTGGGTGTTTACCCGATGTCGTTCGCCGAGTTCGTGCTCGGTCCGTTCACGTCGATCACCGCGGTCGGCGCGTTGACCGACCTGGGTGTCGACAGCCAGGAAACCGTCGTCGTCACCAACGCGGCAGGTGCGCAAGGCGTCCTGCACGCCTCGATGCTCGCCAGGTCGGCCACCAGTGCGTCGGTGTGCGGAACGGCAGGCCGCCTGGACATCGACGGCACGTTCTACATGCCGGCCGGGATCAAGATGTACGACCGCGACGACAACCTCGTCGACCAGTACGAGAAGGTCGCCGACGAGGGCCACGCGGGCCTGCGGCACCAGGCAGCCGAAGCCGCGCGCTGCTTCGCCGCGGGCAAGACCGAGTCGGCGGTCTTCCCGCTCGACGCCACCGTCCGGGTCATGGAGGCGATGGACAACGTCCGCGCCCAGCTGGGGGTCCGTTACCCCGGCGAGTGATCAAGACCGGCGGCCTTGCGGGACCGCTCGTCCCACACGGGCTCGACCGACGCCAAGTCGGGCCCGTGGCCGCGCCGGTAGACCAGGAGGGTTCGTTCGAACGTGATCACGATGACCCCGTCCTGGTTGAAGCCGACCGTCCGGACCTGGAGCACGCCGACGTCCGCGCGGGACTTCGACTCGCGCGCACTGAGCACTTCGGACTGCGAGTAGATGGTGTCGCCCTCGAACACCGGGTTCGGCAGCCGGACCCGGTCCCAGCCGAGGTTGGCCATCACGTGCTGGGAGATGTCCACGACGCTCTGCCCGGTCACCAGCGCGAGCGTGAACGTCGAGTCCACGAGCGGCTTTCCCCACTGCGTCCGCGCGGCGTAGTGCCGGTCGAAGTGCAGTGGCGCGGTGTTCTGGGTGAGCAGCGTGAGCCAGGAATTGTCGGTCTCGGTCACTGTCCGGCCAAGCGGGTGTTTGTAGACATCCCCGACCACGAAGTCCTCGAAGTACCTTCCCATGCGCCCATCCTGTCACCGCGCGATGACCAGGTAGATCATTGACATTGCTCGCGTCGAACCGCGTCCTGTTCGACGCAGCTGCTCACCTCAAGGGCTAGCAACGAGAAAACGGTTCGACGGCTTTCCCGGCGTCCTGACACAGTGGCGCACTATGGCCAAGGTCGAGCTGGTGACCGCCGCGGACGTACAGCTCATGCAAGGTCTGGCGCAGCGTGTCACCGCCACGCGCCCGGACCTGGTGAACAGCGACGCGTCGTTCGGCGAGCTGGCGTGGAACTGGGGCAAGGGGCACGCCAGCGACCGCGCGAGCTGGCGGCGTCGATTGTGGTTTTCCGGCGAGGATTTGGTGGCGTGGGGCTGGGCTCATCTTCCGCGCCAGGTGAGGCGGAGCGACGGGTCGGTGAAAGACGTGACCGGCGCCTATCTGGCGTATCAGGTCCATCCCGACCACGCCGGGCTGATTGACGAAGTGATCGACTGGTACGACGCCACGGCAGGGAACATCGAGCGCACGGTGCTGCCGGGCGCCGCCGATGAGTTCGCGCTGAAGCGGTGGGCGGCGCACGGCTATCAGACCGATCCGGCCGCGCTCGGCGACACCGGGGCATGGACCCAGCTCAACGAGCGCGACCTCATCGACGTGGAAAATCCGGTACTGCCAGAAGGATTCCGCTTTCGCACCGCCGACGAGGCCGGGCCGGATGCCGCGGTCCAAGCCCACCTGGACGCCTGGGCTCCCACGGCATACACGGCCGAGAGCTACGAGGGCGTCCGGCAGACGGCGGCGTATCGCGGCGATCTGCACATCCTGGTGGAGGCGCCGGACGGGACGATGGCGTCCTCGACGATCATGTGGCTCGACGAAGCGAACAAGACCGCCGAGTTCGAGCCGGTCGGGACGCATCCGGGCTACCGGCGAATGGGGCTGGCAAGGGCGATGCTCCTGCACGGGATGCATCTTGCGCGGGCAGCCGGGGCCACTCATATGACGGTCTCATGTCTGGGTGCACCAGGACATCCCCAGGCACGCGGGCTGTACTACAGCGTCGGGTTCCGGGAGTTGTCGAGGGACGCGCCGCTCATCAAAATCCCGACCTGAGCGGGCGTCTCCGAAGTAGACGCCCGGGCTGGATTCCGGTCTGGATCCTGGAGGTCGACGCCGTCACTTGTACGGCACGGCGAAGATATGGCTCATGTCCGAGGAATGCGTCGTCGCCGAGCCGCGCGAGTCGGTGAGGCCCTTGGCGATTCCGTGTGTGGCGCCGTCGTACCCGGAGATGTAATCCACCTTGACGTAGGCGTTGAACCGCGGAACGCACCCCGGATCGGTCTTGATCTCGAACTGTTTGGTCAGCGGAACGTAGACGTGGTGAACGCTGTAGAGCATCGTTTTGGTGATCGGCGTGGTCGAATCGCTGTGGCAGACGGTGCCGTCGGCCTTCCATTGGTTGACCAACAGCGTGAACCTCGCCGTGGACGCGCCCGTCGTGCAGTCAGCGCAGGGCTTGACGACCATGTAGTTGCTGTCCCCGAAGACCTTCAGCCCTTTGAATCCCGGTGCGATGTCGAAAGTGTTCGTCGCGGGAATGCGCAGAACGGGGCTGGCCGAGTCGATCGAGGTGTTCCTGGCGACGCTGGCCTGGATGGGCTGCCCGGTGGTGGTGTTGGCCACGGACTGGTCGGTGAACTGGATCGAACCGCCGACGAGGTTGTAGTACCGGTCGTCGTACCCCAGTGAGATCGACCTGACCTGGGCGGTGCAGGTGACCGTCGTCGCGACACCCGGGTGCACGAGGTACTGGGTGGTCAGTTCGATGTCTTCCAGGTCAGGGTACTTCCCGGTGTCCGGCAGGATGTTCTGACCGATGACCATGTTCTTGCCGCCGCCCGGCCACTTGCAGATGATCTCGTTGTCGGCCAGCGCCCGCCCGGTCGCCGAGTTGAACCGCATGACCGACTTGATGACCGCGGTCTGCGTACTGGACATGGCCAGCGACACACTGCCGACCGGGACGACGTTCTGTTCGGGTTTGCGTTGTTCCTCCGGTGCGGGAACTCTCGGCGCCAGTATGGTCTGTGGCTGGAAGGTGTAGCTGGTGGCGGCCATGGCCGGTGGGACGCAGACCAGCGCCACCACCACTGCCATGCCGAAAATAGATGACGCAGCTCTTCGCACGTCCGGTTCCCTCCAGGTCGACAACGGTGTCGCCCATTGGAGCGAGCCGCGCTTGCGGTTTTCTCCTGGAGGCCTTCCGGCTACGGCAGATCGTCGTGCAGGCTGGCGAGCAGGTTCGGGTCCACTTCGGACGAGATGGCATCGATGAGCCAGCGTTCCAGCTCCCGGCCGGGATCGGCGAGGAGCTGTTCGTGTCCGTCGCGGTCACGCACGAGCACCACGCCGCCGGACACGAACACCTCGGTGAACGGGGAATCCGGGTCGGGCAGGACGTACAGACCGCGGTAGCCGAGGCCTTCCCTCGGCCTGCCCGCCGACGGCCGCAGACCGGCAAGCCGCTGGACGAACTCGGCCGCGGGGCCGAGGCGGACCGTGGGGTTCGGCCGCCCGCTGAACACGTCGATCTGGACGTCCATGCCTTCACCGGATCTTCATCAGCAACCGAAGCCGCGGATGCGTTGTCGTTGGGTGTTGCAGCCGTAGAAGTAGCCGCAGAAGATAGTGTACGGCCCACGGTTGGCAGTTTCCGGGTTGTTGATCACCACGCCGCTGTTGTCGTAGTTGCGCGCCGCGGTCCCGCCGGGTTTGTGGCCCCAGAACCCTTCGAGGTGGTAGCGGAACCAGTGGTAGTCGCCGTTTCCGAACGCCGGCGGGGGAGCGATGACCAACGCCACCAGGTTGCGCGGAATCTCGGAGTCGGGGAAGCAGTCGAAGCGGTGATGCATGCCGTCACACAGCGCCGCTCTGGTGACCTCGTTGCAGTTGATCGACTGGTAGATGCTGCCACACCCGAGGCCGGGTTGCGCGAAGGTGTTGGTGCGCCAGTTGCTCGCGTAGTTGTAGCAGTTGTTGCATCGCATGACCGTCGCGTCGTTGTTCCAGAAACCCGGGTTGAACGCGGTGCGGTCGTAGAAACAGGTTGCTTCCGCTCCCACGGTTTCCTCGGGGGTCGCCCGGTCGGTGTCGGTCATGGTGCTTCGGGAGAGCTGGCTGACTTCCTGCAGTTGCGCGGTCAGCAGCTCGGTCGCGGAGGTTTCGAGTGCGGGCGCGCCTTCGATGGTGAGCGCCTCTCCACGATCGGCGAGGTTGATCAGTCGCTCGGCCAGTTCCGCTGCCCGCGGACCAAGCGCTTGCGGGCCGACCGGGAGGTACATCGGGCTGCCGATGCCGAAGTCGGACGCCAGTTCGTCGGCGTGCGGCTCCAGCCTGAACCCGCGCAAGCCAAGCCCGCCCGGCGGTGTGTCGGCGGTGAGCAACGCCGCACCCGAGGTCAGTTCCCGGAGCGTGGCCCGGATCTCGTTCTCGTCGCTGACCTCCCACGCGGGATTCGGCCTGCCGGAGAAGACATCCGCCGTGATCTTCAACATCATCGATCCCCATTCGTTCGCGGCTCAGGGATCGGATTGTGGCCAGGTACTTGCCTTGTGCTTACCGCCGTTCGAGCGACGGCTTTTTCGTCTACTGTGGACTGCGGGTGAGCAGGGTCGCCCCGGAGGTTCGTACCTTCGCGCAACGGCGAAACTCAGTCCAACCGGAACGATTGTGTCCCGTGTGGACCCCACAGCGGACCCGAGGCGAGATCGGCTCCGGCGTGCCGCCACCAGTCCGCTTGTTCCTCGGTGGCGATCCCGTCGACGATCAGGAGCGCTCCGGCATGGTGGACCAGGTTCGCCACGTGCAAGGTGGTGTGGGACAGAGCGGCGGAGATCCGGACTCCCCTGAGCGAGAAGCGCTCAAGGCACGCCAAGTCCCGCAATGAACCGGTGAAGTTCAGCCCGATGAACTCGATGCCAAGATCGGCGAGCACCCGGAGGTTGTCCGCGGCCTCATCACTCTCATCGGACAACAGATCGAGCGGCATGCCGAGCCAGAGCCGTTCGTGCGGCACCCGGTTGAGGTCCAACGACCGAAGGGCGATGCTCACCAATTCCATGTCGGCCGACTGTTGTCTGGTCAGATTCACACTCAGCGGGATGTCTGGCGCCGCCCGAAGCTCGCGGCACGTCGTGGTGAGCAGCATTGAACCAAGCGTCGAGCTGAAACCGGTCTGTTCGGCCAGTTCGACGCATTGATCGTGTGGAATGACGCCGTGCGTCTGGTGATCCCAACGCAGAACCAGTTCCGAACGCACGGCCGAGTTGGTGGCCAGATCGACAACGGGCTGGTGGGTCACGACGATTTCGCCCATCTCGAGTGCGCCCGGCAGTTGCGCGGCGAGGATCGACGCCTCGACATCACCCATGTGGCGGTTCGGATCGAACATCGCCCACTGCCGGAAGCCTTTGTTTCTCGCCCGGGCCAACGTCATCGCCGACGCGCGAAGTACTTCGGCCACATCCATGTCGTCGGGTGGCCGATCTACGACACCGATGCACGCGGTGGTCGCGACACCGCGGCCATCGAAGTACACAGGTGACTCAGACAGCTCCTCGTTGATCAAGGCGATGGTGGTGATGATGTCAGGGCTGTCGGGCTTGTTCGCAACGAAAACGGCGAATTCGTCACCGTCGAAGCGAGCGACCATCGCGTCTTCGGCTGCGAACATAGCCTTGAGCCGTTGCGCGGTCAGCATGAGCAACTTGTCGCTGACTGCGCGCCCGAGCCCGGCGCTGATCAAGGAAAACGCGTCGAGCTGGATGTGGTACAGGGTCACGACAGTGCCGGAGGCCTGCCGCCGCAGCGCGGTTTCCAGACGAGTCGCGAAGTATTGCCGGTTCGGCAGGCCAGTCAGCACGTCGTACAGCGACTGACGGGAAAGCTCATCCTGAAGCAACCGCAGTTCGGTGTTGTCCTCGACAACGGTCAGGATCTGTGACGAGGCTCCCGAGCGGCGAAGCAGAGTCGCGACGAGGTCGACCCGGACGACCGTGCTGTCAACGAGAACCAGCCGGGTGCTGAGCAGGGCCCGATGTTTCCGACCGTCGATCAGGTTCTGGTACTGAACCGCCAGCGACTCTCGGTTGCTCGGGTGAATCAGCTCGAAGAACGAAAGCTCGGCCAGCTTGTCCGCGGTGTGGCCGATCATCTTGCGGAACGCTTCATTGGTCCGGATGAAGCGCCCCGCCGTGTCCGTGACGATGATGCCGTCGAAGGACGCCTCCGCGAGATCCTCGAAAGTCGCCCCAGCGGTTTCGAACGGCTCGATCTGCTCGGTGAGCCGGTTGAGTTCTTCCTCCTGCTCGTCCAGCAGCCGGTGCATCCGGTCGAGCCCGGCGTTCAGATCGTCGATCTCCGCCTGCTCGTCAACGACCGACCGCACCTCATCCGGCGCGGTCAACGCGCGAAGCTTTCCGTGCAGCACCGCGACCTTGTTCTCCGCGGCACGCACTAGACACCGCGCACGTTCGTGTTCAGCCGTCGCCCGATCGAGTTGGTCCTGCGTTCGCCGGTGGATCTCGGTCAGGTCGCGTTCGGCGGCGTCGCGTTGCGCGGTCACCTCCTGCACGCGACGCATGACATGGCCGAGCAGCGACGTCAAGACCCAGATCATCTTCGTTGTCCGTTGCTCGGCGCGCTCACTCGCGAGCAGCTGGAGATTGGCTTCGTGCAGTTGTTCGTGCGCCTGGATGACTTGCTGCTGGGTCGCGATCACCATCGCGCGGGCGTCGTCCGCTGCTCGCGTGGCGGTGACGTGACCCTGGTTGCGATGCGCCTTCTCCCACCGCATACCGGCCTCGGTCAAGCGTTTGTCCAGACTTGCCGCGTCCGGCGCGCACACCCGCGCGACGGCTCGCACGAACTTCTGCTCGGGCAGCATGCTGCCGTTGAGCCGCTTCGACATGGTCGATGTGCTGCACTCAAGATCCGATGCCAGCTGCTGCAGTGTCTTGCCCGCGTTGTCGATCAGGCCGCGCAGGTAGTGCGCGAGTTCGTGCAACGCCGGGTCGGTGCCCTTCAACGCGGCCCACGGGTGGCCGGGTCGCCTGCGGCGTGCCCTGGTCATCGACGCTCCCGAATTGTTCGCGAACAACACCGCTCTGTGCACCGCCGACCGGGATTGTCCGCGCGAACGCAAGCGGCACAACCTCGCGGTCGCCGATGGTCCGTCCCACTCGACCAGAGGGAAAGGACAGACAATTGTCACCTTGTTCGCGAGAAGGATCTGTGACCTGTGCGGCACAGAGCTACTGTGTAACTTCTGGGGGTGTCTTGAGGGGAGGGACAGACATGCCTCGACCTGGCGTGCACCGGGCCATCGTCGCGGTCGACGTAGAGGGGTTCTCCAGCCGGACGGACCTGCTGCAGACCGCCGTCCGGCGAAACCTGTACGAGTCGCTCGAGCAAGGGTTCAACGAGGCCGGAATTCCCTGGCAGGACTGCGACACCAGCCAGGACAGAGGCGACGGCGTGCTGATCCTCGTCCCGCCGGACATCGCGCACGTCAACCTGGTCGACCAGTTGCCGCACCGGCTCGCCGCCGCGCTGCGCCGCAACAACGCCATCTACGCCGCCGAGGCGCGGATCCGGCTGCGGGTGGCCGTGCACGTCGGCAAGATCGATTTCGACGACCGGGGAATTGCCGGGCACACGGTCAACTTCGTCTGCCGGATGCTGGACGCGCCCGCGCTCAAGGCCGTTCTCGCGGCGTCGCGCGGGGTGTTCACGCTGATGGTGTCGGACTGGTTCTACCACCAGGTCGTCGAGCCCGACCCGGCGATCCGGCCGGACACCTACCGCGAGGTCTTCGTCGGCGTCAAAGAGGAGAGCATGACGCCCGCGTGGATCCGCGTACCGGACGACCTGCTGACGCCCACGTCCGAGCCTGGCCAGGCGATGGCCGACGTGGACGTGGAGATCCGCCGCTACGGCCTGCCGTCGGACTCGATCGTGGCGAGTTCCCTGCACGACGGCGAGGAAATGCGGGAGGAGTGGGGTTTCCGGCCGGACGAGCTGCCCGCCGCGGCCTATCCCGCGCTGCCGCCCGCGGAATCACGTCCGCGTCTGCTGGATCGCTTGCAGCCGTTGATGCGCACGGTCGTCGGCCGGGTCGTCACGCCCAAGGCCCGGATCGTGGACTGGCATTCGCCGCGGGAACTGCCCAACGACGTTCCCGGGTTCAGCGGGCGCAACGGTGAACTCGACCGGCTCGACGGTCTTCTCGACAAGGTCGGCGTCGCGGTGATCGACGGTCCGGCAGGCGTCGGCAAGACGACGTTGGCTGTGCACTGGGCGCACCGGATGGCCGATCGTTTCCCCGACGGCCAGCTGTATCTCAACCTGCGTGGGTTCGATCCGCACCAGCGGCCGATGTCACCGGCGGACGCGTTGCGCAAACTGCTGGGCGCGCTCGGCGTGAACGCCCAGCGCATCCCCGCTGACCTGGACGAACAGGCCAGGATGTTCCGGTCGGTGGTGGCCGGGCAGCGGGTTCTGGTCGTGCTGGACAACGCCCGCAGCGCCGACCAGGTGCGCAGGCTGTTACCCGGCCGCTCGACGTGCTTTGTCGTGGTGACCAGCCGCAACCGGCTGGAAGAGCTGATCGCGTGGGACGGCGCGGTCCGCGTGAACCTCGACGTGCTGCCGCAGCCGGACGCGATCGCCTTGGTGACGGAGATCGTCGGCGAACAGCGGGTGGCGGCCGAGCCGGAAGCCTGCGCGGAGTTGGCCGCACTGTGCGGCTACATGCCGTTGGCGTTGCGGATCGTGGCCGAGCGTTGCGCCGGCGACGACAACGCCCGCCTGGCTGATCTGGTCAGCGAACTGTCCGATGAGAAGAACCGTGTGCTCGACCAGTTGTCCAACGGGGACGGGTCGGCAGCTGTGCGGACGGTGTTCTCGTGGAGCTACAACGCCTTGCACCCGGACGCCGCCCGGGTGTTCCGGTTGCTCGGACTGCATCCCGGGCCGGAGATGAGCATCGCGGCCGCGGGTGCGCTCGCGAACCTGCCGCCCGCGCAAGCCCGGCAACTGCTGGGCACGTTGGCGGGCGCGCACATGCTGGAAGAGGTCGGCCGCGACCGCTATCGGCTGCACGACCTGCTCAGGATGTACGCGGCCGAGTGCGCGGAGGGCGCGGAAACCGAGCCGGAGCGCGACGAAGCCGTCCGCCGGGTCCTCAACTGGTATCTGTACAGCGCCGACGCCGCCGCCCGGGTCCTTGCCCCGCAACGCCGTCGCGCCGCACTGCCCAGTTTGACCGGTGTGCAGGAGCCTGAGGCGTTCGAGACCTACCACGAGGCGTTGACGTGGTTCAAAGCCGAACGTGCCAACCTGGTCGCCGCGACCAGGCAGGCCGAACAGGCCGGGGAGTACGCCGTGGCGTGGAAGCTCCCGGCCGCGCTGCTGGGTTTCTTCAACCTGCGCAAGCACTGGGCGGACTGGATCAGCGTGCACAAGATCGCCTTACAGGCCACGCGCAAGCTCGGCGACCCGTACGCCGAAGCGTGGACGCTGAACAGCCTCGGCATCGCCTACTACGACTTGCGGTGGTTCACCAAGGCCGCCGAATACTTCCAACGTGCGCTGCAGATCCGCCGCGAGGTCGGCGACCGCTACGGCGAAGGCAGCACGCTGGACAACCTCGGCAACACTTTGCGCAAGCTGCGGAACTTCGACGACTCCATCGAGTGCTACCAACGTGCGCTGGAGATGTTCCGCGAGATCAGCGACCGGTACGGCGAGGGCAGCACCCTGCGCAACCTCGGCGGCGCGTACCGGGGCCTGCGGCGGCTGGACGAAGCCGTCGATCATTACCGGCAAGCGCTGCAGATCTGGCGTGAGCTGCACGAGCGCTACGGCGAAGGCCTGACCCTGAGCAACCTGGGCGACATCCACCGCAAACTGGGACGCTCCGAACAGGCCATCGAATGCTACGAACGGGCACTGCAGATCTGCCGGGAGATCGACAACCGCTACGGCGAAGGCGCTGTGCTGGACAACCTCGGCGACGTCTACGAGGACCTGAACCGCCACGAGGACGCCATCCTGCACTACAACCAGGCCTTGCGGATCTCCCAGGAGATCGGCGACCAGTTCGCCGAGGGCAACACGCTGGACAACCTCGGCTGCGCCAACTACCGGGCCGGTGACTACGAAGCGGCCCAGCAGTTCCTGCGGCAGGCGCTCGTGCTGCGCGAGGAGATCAACGACCGCCGTGGCGAGGCCATCACCCGCCACCACCTCGGTGTGGTGTGCTCCGCCGCAGGTGAGATGGTCGAGGCGCACGAGATGTGGCGGCAGGCGCTGGAGATCTTCGACGAGCTGACCGAACCGCACGCCATCCAGATCCGGGTCGGCTTCGACATCGATGAGGAGAACGATTCCCCGTTCGATATCTGAGACGAATTCTTTATGGTGAATCGATTGGGAACCCCGTAACGGCATCGAGATCCACCCCGAGGTTGTCATATCAGCTTCGCCGAGGGGATAGATCATGGGCAACGGCATCGGGGACGTGGTCGTCCTCATTCCCGGTATCTCCGGATCCGTGCTGGAACGCGACGGCAAGGAGGTTTGGGCGCCATCGGCCGGTGCGGCACTGCGCGCGGTTCTTTCGCTTGGCCGCAGCATTAAACGGCTTACGCTGGCAGGCGACGATCCGGCCGTCGACGATCTCGGCGACGGCGTGGTCGCCACCAGGGTGATGCCGGATCTGCACCTGCTGCCCGGCCTGGACTGGAAGATCGACGGATACACCCGGTTCAAGCGGAGAATGATCGAAAACCTCGGCTGCGTGCCGGGGAAGAACTACTTCGAACTGCCGTACGACTGGCGGCGTGACAACAGGGTCGCGGCCCGCAAGCTGGCCCGCAACGCCCACGATTGGCTGGCCGCGTGGCGTACCGAATCAGGTAATCCGGATGCCAAGCTCGTTCTGGTCGGGCACTCGATGGGCGGCCTGGTCGCCCGGCTCTACCTGGAGCTTCTCGACGGCTGGCGAGACACCCGGTCGCTGATCACCTTCGGCACGCCGTACTCGGGGTCGATCAACGCGCTGACGTTCCTTGAGAACGGGTTCGTGAAAGGCTGGGGACCGTTCACAGTCGATCTGTCCGAGATGATCCGGTCTTTTACGTCGGTGTATCAGCTGCTGCCGTCCTATCGGTGCCTCGCCGGACCGGATGACACCTGGCTCAATCTGGACGAGGTCGGCTGGAAAGGCCTTGACGCCGACAGGTTGACCGATTCCCTGTCGGTGCACCGGGAATTGCGGAAAGCGGTCGACGACCGGATCAAGCGCGGTGATCACGGCTACACCGTCCGCCCGGTGATCGGGAGTTTTCAGCGCACCGGATGGGCCGCGAGGCAGGAAGACGGCGGAATCAAGGCGCTGTCGATGCGCGCTTTGCGGGAAGAAGGCGGCGACGGCACCGTACCGATGGTCTCCGCGGCACCGCACGAATTGCTCAAGGGCTACCAGAACGCCTCATTCGTCAGCCAGAAGCACGCGTCGCTGCAGAACGACGATTCGGTCCTTGATCACGTGGCGGGCGTGGTGACAAGTGCGGAACAGTCGCCGATCGACGTCTTTCCCGCCGAGGACGAGGCCGTTTGCCTTGAGGTGCAGGACGTTTCCACGGACGAGCCGATGGTGATCCGTGCCCGGCCACGTCAGCCCGCCACCGAACTGGTCGCGACCTTGACCCCTGTGCTCAACGGCGGCTCGACACGTGTGCCGCTGATCGATCTGGGCGACGGCTGGTGGCGTACCGAGCTGTACGACCTGCCGCCCGCTGACTACCGCGTGACCATCGGCGGCGACGGCGCTCGCCCGGTGACCGATGTCGTGAGCGTCGTCGATTTGACGACGCTGGGGGACTGAGCGATGTTCGAACCGTTTGATATCAGCGTTCTCGGCGCGGGCAAACATGTATGGGTGTCCGCGCAGTCCCGGCAGGGCTCGGTCTTCGGCGTGGCTCGTCGCCCGCCGGAATGGCGCCTGGACACGGAGTCCGTCGCCGAGTGGCTGACCGCCAACGTCCGGCAGGCGCACCAGGTCGGCGATCGTGCCCTCGAAGTCGGGCAGGTGCTGCACGACCTCGTCTTCGGCGAGCCCGCCATCGCCAACCTGCTCGCCCAGACCCGTGGAGTCGCGGCGGCAGACGGCGTGCAGTTGCTCGTCCGGGTCCTCGCCGCGCCGCAGGAGGTCAGTTCCTGGCCGTGGGAGCTGATGCCCGACCCTCAGCAACCAAACCGTTTCCTGACCATGGCACGGGACGTGCACCTGGTGAGGGCCGGCCGCTCGCGGACGTATCCGGTGCGCGAAGCCACGGTCGATCCGCCGCTGAACGTGCTGCTGGTGATGTCCAGCCCGCTGATCGCCGATCCGAACGAGACCGAGACCCCGTTCGACCTGTGGGCCGAGAAACGCAGCCTGCTCAGCACGTTGCAGCCGCTGGTCGACCGAGGCCTGCTGAACGTGGTCGTGGAGGACCGGCCGACCATCGAGCGGCTGCGCGAACGGATGTGCGCTGAGCGCCGTGGCTTCCATGTCGTGCACTACCTCGGACACGCCAACCCGTACGGACTCAGGCTGCAGCAACGCGGCGGCCGCGGACTGCTGGTGCGTAGCCAGGACTTCGCGATGCTGCTCCAGCAAATGCCCGACCTGCGGCTCGCTGTGTTCGCCGGATGCGAAACGGCACGAGCGCCCGCGGGCGCGCACGACGCCCCGGACCGATACTCCACAGCGGACGTCTGCGTACGGGACGCGTGCCCGATGGTCGTGGGAATGCAGGCAGTCCTGCCGTTCGGCACGGAACGGATCTTCACCAAGTTCTTCTACGAGGCCCTCACCGGCGGCCAGACCGTCGCCCAGGCGTTGCGGCTCGCCCGGCACGCGATCGCCGACGACGGAGCCCGGCTGCTCAACTGGGCCGTGCCAAGCCTGTTCGTCGGCGGCAGCGAGCCAGGCCAGTTGATGAACCCGGCCGCGCGAGCGACGCCACCGCCACCACGCCGCCACTTGGCGCTGAAACTCGGTATCCGGCAACGGGAACTGCGGTTCATCGCCCGGCTGAGCCAGATCCGGGAGGCCGTGGACATGCTGTCCGGGCACACGTCGTCCCGGCTGCTCGTGGTCATCGGTCCACCGGAGACCGGCAAGACCTCGCTGCTGGACCGGGCGATCGAGGAACTGGACGAGGGCATCGCCAGCCTGTTCATCAGTGCCAAACGCTTGCTCAGCGCCGAGGATCCGGTGCTGGAGCTGGCCAAAGTGGTCGCCGAGCGGATCGACGCGAGCGGGTACGTCACCCCGGCGCGGCAGGGCAAGCTGGACTCCGACGCGTGGTGGGAACGTCTGCTCGAAGACCTCGCCAGGGTGCCGTTCGCGCTGGTCATCGACGACGGCGACCTGTTGCGCCGCCCGACCGGGGCAAGCGAGCGGCTGGCGCACGCCCTCGGCCTGATCACCATGCGCCGTGGTTCAGCCCGGCTCGCGGTCATCGCCACGGACGAACTGAGCGTGCTCACCGCACCGCTCGGACCCGGTGAAGCCCGCACGATCCGGCTGCAAGCGTTGTCGTGGGACGAGGTCTGGCAGTGGATCCGCCGCAACCTGCCGGTGCTCACCCGGATCAAGAAGGCCGAACTGTGCGGGTACTACGCCAAACTCCCGCACCTGGAACAGTGGGAGCGGCTCGCCGAGGAGATCATGGACCGCGGCATCACCGACGAGGTGCCCGACCTGGTCCGCCAGATCGCGGGCTCGGTCACCGCGACCGGGCCGGAAGCCGCGCCACCCCTGTTCGGCGACAGCGCTGTGCCGGACATGGAGAGCCCGGTCAGTCCGCACGTCGTGCGGGTCGCAGTGGCCGGGCCGCACACCGTCCGCAAGGCGGAGCAGTTCGTCGAACGGATGACCCGTGCGGCGGCGGAGAACAACGTGGCCGGCCGGATGGCTGGGGTGTCCAGTTCGGACCGATCGCTGTCGTTGGCCGAGTTGCTGGTACTCCGGACGCCGTTCTACGACTCGCCGACACCGTTGGCCGATGACGTCATCGCGTGGGTCAACCAGGTACTTGACGCGGGCGCCAACGTGATCATGGTCGACTACGACTTCGGTGCGTCGGCGCAGTGGGCCGAGATCGTCGAGCGGGCAGCCGCGCAGAACCGGCTGGTCATCGAGGTCAGCGGGGACGTGCTCACGGTCGGCGGGGCCCCGCTCGCCGCCGATGGTTCCGAGACGGCGGAGGCCTTGCTCGAAGCGGCGATCCTGGTGTGGGCGACCGACCGCAACCTCAAGGCACAGGACGTCCGCCAGGTGCTTGTCGAAACGGCGTCCGACGGACAGCTCAACCTGGAAGCCGCGCTGTTCCACGTCCGGGCCCAATTGCTGCTCGACGCCCTGGAATGGGGACCGTTGGAGCTGGACGCCTTGCTGGCGGAGACCGGCATGAAGGCCGGCCTCGTCGTGCCGTTGCTGGAACGGCTGCGAACCGCCCGTAAGATCAAGAAAGTCGGGGTCGAGCGGTACGAGAACCCAGAGTCGCTGCACAGCGCGTACAAACGCCTGTGCGTGCAACAACTTGGCCGGGTCAACGAGGCCGAGTTCAGGAAGCTGGACGCACGGGTGGGGGCGCTGGCGCGCCGCCGCAGGTTCACCTCCGACGAACCCCGGGCGCTGTGGAACACCGGGGACGACGGCCGTAGGCTGATCGCCCTTGTGATCACCAAGGCCCGTCCCGACCTGGGCAACCCGGACATCGTGATCGACGGCATCACCGAGCCGCGCAGCCCGCTGGAACAACTGCTCGCGCTGGAAGCCGCGGACGAGATGCTCGAGCAACTGTCCACCCACGACAGGGCGCGGCTGCGAGTCGCCCTGCGGGCCGCCCAATCCCACAGCCGGTCAATGGAATTGAGCGACACGCGGTCGGACCTCGTGAGCCGTCTTGCCGACCGGCTTCCGGAGGTGGCCTAGGACGTCCACCACGGTTGCGCGGTTCTGGTGTCCCGCCACGCGTTGGTGGTGCAGTGCACCTCGCCGCCACCGATATGTGCCCACAGGTAGTTGTCGACCCAGCGGATCCGGACGCCGGACGCGGCCACCGCGCGTTCCGTGGCCTGCCGGAAGACGTCCTGGCCGCTGACGACCGGGCCGTGCGGGTCAGGTGCCGCGAAGACTCGGTCGGTCACCGAGAGCCCGTTCGGGATGCCCGGGGTGAACGCCATGAACATCGGCGCCTTCTGGAACAGCACCGGCACCCGGATCAGCTCCTCCGCACGCAACCCGGTCTCCGCCAGCATGATCTTGACCTGGTCGTCGATGTGCCGCGCGGCTTCCTCGTTGCCGGCGAGGAATGCCGCGTCGTCCACCAGTTCACCAACGGAAGGCTTGTACTGTGTCGAGGTTTTCTCGAAGAACCTGGTCTCGCGGGGCACATCCTTGAACAGGCTGACGGCCAGCCGGGGATCGGCGACCATCAACGTCCAGCCACGGGAGTTGTTGGCGCGCATCACATGCATGGTCTCGTCAGCGTGCCCGACGAGCAGCCATGACGTATCGATCACCACGGGCGGCTGTTGTCCTTGCGCGGTCAGCATTGTGATGAACGTGGCGTCGGGCTGCATCGACTGGCCGGTGCCGTACACCATGCGCCCTTGCGGGTGTCCCTCATAGGGCGGCAGTGACTCGATGTTGCCGGTGGCACTGCGCAAGTCAGTGATGAATTGCCGGTCCTCGACCGTGTACTGCTGGACGACACCCACATCCGGCCCACGCAAGTCGCGGAACAACAAGCGGCCTGACGGTCGCGGAGTCGGCACAAGGTTGCCCTGTGCGTCGGGCACCTGCCAGATGTTCGCCGACCGGATGGCCACCCGCATGGTCTGGATGCCGTCCTTGGTCGGCATGCTGGCCGTGGCGGGCTCGAACAGGTCCTGCCACCACACGTCTTTCCACCACTTCGCGGTGCCCTGGATGAACTGGGTGTCCGCCTCCTGGGCCAGTGGCGTGCTGAACTTCTCCCACTCGCTGGGGAACTGCGCGGCGAGCGGGGCGGACGCTCCGCCGAGCCCGTGACCAAGGTTGGGAGCGGCCGCGAAGACCTTCGTCACCGGTTGGAGGTCGTTCTGCAGCACCAGCGGGGCGACCCGCATCCGGTGCCGCGCCTTCACCTGGCCATCGACAGTGAACGTGACTGTCACCCAGCCGTCCCACTTGGCCGGGTCACGGATGATGTCGCGCCCTTCGACGCCCAACTGCACGCCTTGCCGCAACTCGGCTTCGGAAAGCCGGGTGTCGGCGTCGAAAACACCGCCGCGCCGCACGAAAACCCGCGCTTGACTGTCCACAGTGATCCGCCCGGACCGCCCGCCGACTCTGCCTGCGGTGAGCCGCGCGAGGTCGGCCTCGTCCTGCCGGCCGTTCACCTTGTCATCGCCAGCATCGTTGCAGGAAACCAGTTTCGCGTCGACCTCCGCACCCGACGCGTCCAGATCAGTCGGTGAGACCGGACATCGGCGCGAGTCGTCATCCACATTGGGCAAGAAGATCGTGTCGCCGTGCAACGCGGGCTCCGCCGCACTGGCAGCCATCCCGTTCGTCACCAGGACCACCGTGGCGGCAACGCCGACTGCCTTGAACCCCATGATGCGCCTCCCTGGATCTGTGTCCAGGTAGGACGCTACCGACGCCGCCGGTCGACGGCATCCTGTCAGCCCGCCGTGGCGCCCTCGGGCAAGTCGGCAATGGGGCGATAACCCGCCTGAAGTGCGACTACAGTGGACAAAGGGGTCAGAACGTCAACGGGGCCGCCGACAAGATCCTCCCGTTCGGCGTAGCCCGCGGGCGTCCACCGGTGCAGCTTCCGGCCATGCACCAACCAATAGCCATTTCGCCACCGGATGAAAACCCCGTCCGGGAGTTCCTCGGGCAGTGCCTTGTGCGTCATACGCACGCCGTCGACCAGTCCGCGTTCGGAATGCAGGACCAGGTCCATCGAATCGGCACTTGGTGGTTGTGGCAGGCCAAGCCCGGTGGTCCACGCCGCCCGGAAAGCCTGATAGTCACCATGCCTGCACTCGGCGCACGGACGATGCCCCGCGGCCAGGGCAACAGCCTCGTCGTGGAAGAACAGCTCGGTATAGCGGCGCGGCTGCAGAATCTTGCGACGGCGGCCCCGGAACTCCAGCACGCACACGAGCCACCGGCGGACCTGGTGGCGCCGGACGATGACGAGGTCGTCGTTGTGCAGGACGCCCCGATTGCCGTACATGGTCCCGCGGTACGGGGTGGTGATCAGGTCCCCGGCGGGGGTGACGCGGTTGCGATGCGGCATACCTCCACTCCACCAGCATCATCGTCGCCGGGCTGGCGATTTTCGGACGTCACCGCGACCGGATCTGGGCTACCCGGAAGTCCAGATTCCGGAAGTGCTCGGTCATCGCCCGCTCGGCCCGATCGACATCGCGGTCCCGCAAGGCCGCCACGATCGCGCGATGCCGCCGAACGGTCTGCACTGGATCCGGATCCGTGACACCGAGGCTGTGCCCAACCCTGTGGAACACGTCCCAGAAAGCCTGCAGCAGCTGCGTCACCAGCGAATTGTCCAAGGAGCGGTACAGCAGTTCGTGAAACTCCCTGTCCTCGTCGGCGAAGGTCCCACCGGCCTTGGCACGCTCGTCCATCTTGTGGGTGATGTCGTCCAGCGCGGCAAGGTCAGCATCCGGAACGATCGCGGCGACCCGGCGGATCAGCGCGTTCTCGAGCGCCTCCCGCACCTCGACGATCTCCGCCATCGACCGCACCTGTAGGGCACGGAACGTCAGGCCGTCCGCGAAATGTGCCAGCGACAGATTGCCGACGTACGTGCCGTGGCCGTGCCGGATCTCGACGATATCGAGTGCCTGCAACGCTTTCAGCGCCTCACGGATCGAGTTGCGGCTCACTCCGAACGTCTCGACCAGCTCGGACTCGGTGGGCAGCGGATCGCCCGGCCGCAGGCCCCGCGACAGGATCAGCCCGGTGATCTCGTCGCGGATCGCCTGGCCCAGTCCAGCGGTCACAAGAGCCCGGCCTCGTCGAGGTGCTGGCGCACGGCCGCGCGTTCGGCGTCATCGAGCGGGATCATCGGCTTGCTCGTGGTGGCGTTGGCGATCACGCCACGCAGCACCAGACCTTCCTTGAACGCGCCGATCGCCGACGAATACCGGCCGATCCGCCCGTCACCGACATAGATCAGCTGGAACAGTCGCCGCAACCGGGCCTGCTCCACCCGCGCGGCATCCCAGTCCTGTCGCAAGGCCGCGTCGTAGAGCCGGACGTACCCGTGCGGGTCGACGTTGCCGATGCCGGGCACAAGGCCGTGCGCACCAATGAACAAGCCAAGGTCGGCGTTGGTCTCCGAACCGGAGAAGCACTGGAAATCCGATGGGGTGTTCTCCAGGACCGCGCGCAGCCCGTCGAGGTCGCCGCTCGAGTCCTTCAACCCGGCCAACGTCTTGTCCGCGGCGAGTTCGGCCACGACGTCGGCCGGCAGCTTGTGGCCCACCGACACCGGGATGTCGTACGCCACCAGCGGCAGGTCCACCGCCGCCCGGATGTCCCGGAAGTGCCCAGGGAACTCCGAAGGGTGCGTCGGAATGTAGAACGGAGCCGTCGCGACCAACGCGTCCGCGCCAGCCGCCTTGGCCGCCCGGGCGTGCTCGATCACCCGTGGTGTCGTGGTGTCGATGACACCGGCGAGCACCGGAACCTGGCCTGCCGCAACACCCACGACCACTTCGAGGGCCTGCCGTCGCATGTCATCCGGCAGGTAGGCGACCTCTCCGGTCGACCCGGTCACGAACAGGCCGTGCATGCCCGCTTCGATCAGGTACGCCGCCAGCCGTTCCAGCGACGCGACGTCCAGTTCTCGTTCCGGCGTCAGCGGGGTGCAGACGGGCGGAACGACGCCACCGTTGAGCTGAGTCAAGGCTTCTCCTTCAGCGAGCGCAATGGGATCTGGGTGAACCTGATCGTCTCGTACGGCCCGGCGGAACCCGTTTCGTAAAGCAGGCCGACGGATTTGCCGAGCTGTACGAGGTCGGAATAGGCCGCAGGGTCTGGCGAGACCACGTGGGCCCGCCGCCAGGACTGTCCATTGTCGGCGCTGACGCGGATCGCCATTGCCCTGCGGCTAACGGCATCCGATGGACCGGAGAACAACAGCAAGCCAGGGTGGACCGTCTGCAAGACGCTGGCTTGCACCTTCGGAATAGTGAGTGTCGTCTGTGGACGATACGGCGCGACGAGCGTGCTGCCGCCGTCGTTGCTGATCGCGTCAACGCGACCGCCGAGCGAGCCTTGGTTACGGCTGTTGAAGTAGAGCCTGCCGTCGGGCAGTTGGGCGACCGTTGTCTCGTTGGACGCGACTTCGGTGTTCACCCGGTCCTCGGAGAAGCCGATCCGCCACGTGCGGCCGCCGTCGTCACTGATCAGCGAGTGGCCGCCGTAGTACTTCGGCTCGGTGCCGATGTCGGCCGAACCGGCCGGTGGCGCACTGGAATGGTTGGCCGGGACGACGATGCGCCCGTTTCGCAGGACGATCGCGTGTCCTGGGCCAGTCGCGTACCACCGCCAGTCCGGCTTCTTGGCGACCGCCGTGATCTCCTGAGCCGCTGTCCACGTGCGCCCGTTGTCTTTGCTGCGCTGGACGAAAACCCGGCGAGAGTCCTCAGCGGACACCATGCCGGACATGATCTCCTTCTCGGTGACCCGGCCGTTACGCGTGGTCAACAGGACAATGTCACCGTTCGCCAGCACGACAGGCGCTGGATTGCCCGCCGTCGCGTTGCCGTTGGCCGACACCACCGACATCGGTCCCCATGTGCAACCGCCGTCGTAGGAACGCTTCAGTACGACGTGGATCGCGCCTGTGTCGCCGGCCGATTCGACCCGGCCTTCAGCGAAGGCCAGCACCGCACCGGACTTGGCGCGAACAACCGCCGGGATCCGGAACGTGTGATACCCCTCGGTCCCGGAGGTGTACGGCACGGAGGTACAGCCGGGTCGCGGCGAGGCCGCCGCTGGCTGCGCCAGGGTCGCGAAAGCGAGCAAGGAAAGGACGATCGGACGTAACACCATGATCAGCCTCCGATCTTGTCGAGCGGCAACCGCAACACCTGACGGTCCCGTATGTCCACATTGGACAATCGAAGCCGGTCGAGCTCGGCCGGGGACAACGCCCGCGTGTACAGCCGGACCTCGTCGAGCGTGCCGTCGAAGCGTTGCAGGTAGTCCTGCCGCTCGCCCAGGTGGATCTGGAACGAGACCCGTTCGCTGACCGACCCGGCCACCGCGGGGCCGGACGCGACCTGGACGCCGTCGACCCACAGCAGCAGTTGACCTGCCGAGCGTTGCAGCACGACGTGGTGCCATTGCTGGTCGTCGTACGCCTGCGTGGAATTGATCGCCGCACTGCCGTTCGGCGTGGTCATCCTGGCGACCAATCGCTTGTTCGCGGGTTCGGCCCTGAGCCACAGCTGCGGCGCCGTATTGCCCATCCCGCCGAGCCACAACAGTGCCTGATCGCCTTTGGTTTCGCCATAACGGAACCATGCACTGAAGGTCAGATCACCATCGCCGGGAAGCTGCGCGCGGTCATAAGGCACGCGCAGGTAGTCATCGACGCCGTCCAGTTCGATCCCTGAGCCGAACCGGCCGCGAGTCAAAGCTGGTTTGCCCAGGGCAAAGGCATCCTTGCCGGTCTTGGAGACGTCCGGCGTGGTCATGCCGGTGGGTTTGCGCCAGCCGAGGTAGTCCTCGTTGAACCGGGCGAACCGGATCTCGTCACGGGCGTCGACTGGGCCGCCCTCGTAGAGCAGGCCGATCTCGGTCGACCGCGCCAAGGGACTGCTGATCTGGACCATGTCGGAGTAGCCGGACCAGTCGGACGTGATCCGAGTGCCTTGTTCGGCGTTCTCCCAGGTCCGGCCGTGGTCGTACGAGGACCTGATCATCATCCACCGGCGCCGGTCGGTGTCCGACGGCGAGGAGAACAGGATGCGATCCGGGCGGCCGAACCGCTGCAACCGCAGCACAGCGCCCTGCACCGTCGGTGTCACCAGGTCAGGGATCGCCTGGAACGGCGTGCTGAACGACTCACCGCCGTCCTTGCTGATGGCGAAGCTGCGGTTGCCTATGTCCGTCCCGCCCTGCTCACGTGCACCCGCGTACACCGAGCCGTCGACCAGTTCGGTGACCGTGATCTCCTGTGGCTTCTGGGTGAACGTGCCCCCGGCCGGGAACTGGATGCTGTCGACGGCCCCGACTTGCCAGGTCTTGCCGTGGTCATCGCTGTAGACCAATGCCGCGTCGTTCGCGATCGACTTGGTGGATCCGTTGTCGCTGGTCTCCCCGCAGACGCCGAAGACAAGGCGGCCGGCGTGCCTGCCGCGGGTCAACTGGATCCCGTGCACGGGACCGCTGGCGTACCAGTAATCCCACTGCGGGAGCTTGACTTGCGTGCTCATGTCGACCGGAGCCGACCACGTCACGCCGTCATCGTCGCTGTACTGCATGTGCGGTGTCCGCTTGCACGGGACGTCACAACCCTTGTCGTCCTTACGGCCCGCGTTGTACGTGGTGAACAGGAAAATCCGGCCAGTGACGCTGTCCACAATGGGCACAGGGTTGCCGTGCGTGTCGCCCTTGCCTTCGTCGACCAACTGCAGCGGCAGCCAGGTCTTGCCGCCGTCGGTCGAACGTTTCAACACGACGTCGATGTCGGCGGTGTCACCGCAGTTGAGTACTCGTCCTTCGGCGAAGGCCAGCAGCGTCCCCTTGGCGCTCTTCACGACCGCGGGAATGCGGAAACACCAATAGCCTTGCTCCTGTGAGGCTTTGAAGACAACCTGTTCATGAAGGTACGGCTGAGTGGCGGAGGCAGGCTGCGGTGCGGTCAGCACCCCGGCTAACAGCACTGACAACAGCAGTGTCTTGCGCACGGATCGTCCTTCCTAAAGCTCAGGGTGGATGCAGCGGTACGTATGGTCAGCGCCTGCGGTCACCAACGCGGGAAGCGCTGCCGCGCATTCGTCGGTCGCTTTCCAGCACCGGGTGCGGAAGTTGCAGCCGCTCGGCGGATTGGTCGCGGACGGAACAGGTCCACTGAGGACAATGGGTTCCACGGTGTGCAACAGGCTCGGCGTCGCCGAGAACAGCGCCCGCATGTACGGGTGGTGAGTGGCTTGCGGAACGGCTTCAGCCGGGGCTTGTTCGACGATGCGGCCGAGGTACATCGTGACGATCCGGTCGCTCATCTTCTTGACGGTCTGGATGTCGTGCGAGATGAACACCATCGCGAGGCCGAGCTTTTCCCGCAGATCGGCGAGCAGGTTGAGGATCTGGGCCCGGACCGAGACGTCCAGCGCGGATGTCGGCTCGTCAGCTACGAGCAACGCGGGCCTGAGTGCCAGCGCACGTGCGATCGCGACACGTTGCCGTTGACCGCCGGAGAGTTGCGCCGGTACGGCGTCGGCGACACTGGTCGGCAAGCCAACCAAGGACATCAACTCGCGCACTCGGTCTGCCCGTTCGGCTGGAGTGCCTTCCTGATGGACGTCCAGCGGGTCCCGGATGATCTTGGTGACCGGCAGCCGCCGGTTCAAGGCCGTCGACGGATCCTGGAAGATCATGCCGATGTGCTTGCCCCGGAACTCCACGGTTCCCTGCGTCGGCTTCTGCAGCCCGACGATCACCTTGGCCAAAGTGGACTTCCCGCACCCCGATTCGCCCACCACGCCAACGGTCTCACCGGTGTTCAACGTCAGGTTCGCGTCGGTCAAGGCGTAGACGTTGTCGTGGCCGAATAGCCGCCGTGAACGGATCCGGTGTACGACATGAACACCGTTGAGCTCAAGCAAGTTCACGGGTCCTCACCTCCGCTGGGAAGTGGCACACGACCAGGTGGTTGGCGTCGCCAAGATGGGGAGGCGCCTCGGTATGGCAGATTGCGCGAGCCGCGGGACAGCGGTCGGAGAACCGGCAACCAGCCTCGAAATCCGCAGGCGCGGGAACGACACCCTTGATCTGCGTGAGCCTGGCTTCGTTCTCTTCCAACGACAGGACAGCGGACAGCAGACCACGCGTGTAGTGGTGCTGCGGGGCACCGACGATCTGGGCGATCGTGCCCATTTCGGCGACCTGACCGCCGTACATCACGACAACGCGGTCGGCGACTTCGGAGACCAGCGCCAGGTCATGCGACACCAGGATGAGTGCGAAGCCGAGTTCCTCCTGCAGCCGGAGCAGCAGCTTCACGATCTGAGCCTGCACCGTGACGTCGAGCGCGGTTGTCGGCTCGTCCGCGACGATCAGCTTCGGGCTCCGGGACAGCGCCATCGCGATCAGCACCCGTTGCCGCTGCCCACCGGACAACTCGTGCGGATAGGACCGCAGAGTGCGTTCGGGATCCAGGTTGACCAGCTCAAGCAGTTCTTCCGGGGTGCGTGTGCCGCCCCGCTTGGTGAATTGCTTGAGCTGCGAGCGGATCGTCATCGCCGGGTTGAGCGAGCTCAGCGCGTCCTGGTAGATCATCGCGATGTCGTGGCCGAGGTACCGGCGGCGTTGCCTGGGCGTCAGCGCGAGCAAGTCCTTCTGGTCGAAGCGGATCTGCCCAGTTGTCTGTGCGTTGGCCGGCAACAGGCCCATGATGGCCAACGAGGTCAGCGACTTGCCGCAGCCCGATTCCCCGATCAGGCCCAGCACCTCGCCTGACCGGACCGAGAAGGAGACACCGTCGACGACGTTGACGCCGTTGTGCCGGTCGGGGAACGAGATCGTCAGGTTCTCCACGGCCAGCACGGTGTCCCGGCCGGTCAAGTCGCGTGCGCGCAGCGCCAGTCGCTCACCGGCCTCGTGCAGACCGGCCAACGGCTTGATCTCGGTGGGCTCTTCGGCCATCGCGACCGCCTTCGCGGCCTGGCCAGCCTTGACCCGGCGGGCCGAAGGCCGCGCCCATGCGTCGGAAATGCCTTCCGACAACACATTCAGCGACAGGACCGTGACCAGGATCATCAGGCCGGGGAACAGTGTCGCCCACCAGCCGCCGGTCAGCACGAGTTCCTTGCCGTTGGACAGAACCGACCCCCAGGACGGATCTGGCTGCTGGATGCCGGCACCGATGAACGACAGCGAAGCCTCGAACACGATCGCGTCGGCCACCATCACCGTGCAGAACACGAGAATCGGTGCCGCGCAGTTGACCGCGACGTGCTTGATCAGGATGTACGGCCGCTTGGCGCCGATGATCCGCTCAGCGGCGACGTAGTCCTCGCTGTACTGCGCCATCACGTTGGCCCGCACCACACGTGCGATCGACGGCATGTACAGGAACCCGAGCGCGAGGATCAGCACCGGAAGGCCACGTCCGAACACCGCCACCAGCACCGCGGCCAGCGCGATCCCAGGAAACGCCATGACGACGTCGAGCACCCGCATGATCGCTTCGCCTGCCCGGCGGCCTGTCGTGGCCGCGAACGCGCCGATCAGCGTGCCGACGACCAACGCGATCCCGATGGCGCCGAGGCCGACCGCGAGCGACCACCTCGTGCCGTAGACCACGCGCGAGAAGATGTCCCGGCCGGAGGAGTCGGTGCCGAACCAGTGCTCACCACTGGGCCCGGCGACTGCGGCACCGGTCAGATACGGGTCGTGTCCGGCGATGATCGGGGCAAGCGCGGCCACCAGGGCCAGCAGCACGATGACCGCGAGCGAGATCCACGACGAGAGGCTCAGCCTGCGCAACCGGATTCCCGGGCTGCTCAGCCGCTTGGTCAGGCCGGGGCGCATCATGCGTGGCTCCGCAGCCGGGGGTTCGCGATCAGGTAGAGGATGTCCACGATCAGGTTGACCAGCACGAAACCGAGCGCGATGGTGATCACGAAGCCCTGCACCTTCGACGTGTCGCCGTCCAGGACGGCCTGGATCATGTTCTGTCCCATCCCCGGCAGCGCGAACATCGTCTCGATCACCACCGCGCCACCGAGCAGGTAGCCGATTCGAAGACCGAGCACGGTGAGCGGGTTGACCAGGGCGTTGCGCAGGACGTTGCGGCCGACGACGACCACCGGCGGCAGTCCGCCGCCGCGTGCCGTGCGCACGTAGTCCTTGTCCAATTCCTCCACCATGGACGTGCGGATGATCCGGGTCAGCTGGGCGGCCACCGGCATCGCCAGCGCGATCGCGGGCAGCGTCATCGAGTTCAGCCAGCCGCTGAACGAGTCGTTCATGCTGACGTACCCGCTGGTGGGAAACAGGCCATGGCCAACGGCGAGCCATTGGACGAGCAGCAGCGCGATCCAGAACGCGGGCGCCGCCACACCGGCCAGCGAGACGATCCGGATGACCTGGTCGGGCCAGCGGTCCCGGTACAGCGCGGAGATCACGCCGAACGGCACCGACAGGACGATCGCGATCACCAGGCCCATCAACGTCAGCTGGACGGTGAGCGGCAGTGCGGTCGTGATCGTGTCGGCAACCGGTTGCTTGGTGATCACGCTGGTACCGAAGTCGCCTTGGATCAGCTGCCAGACGAACCGCAAGTACTGCACCGGCAACGGATCCAGCAACCCGTTGTCCCGGCGGAACTGCTCGAGTTGCTCGGCGCTGGCGTTGGCGCCGTCGAAGGCGGCCAACGCCGGGTCGGTGGGGGAGAACCGCATCACGACGAACACGAACAGGGCGACCCCGAGCAGCAACGGCACGAGCGAGAGCACCCGGCCGAGCAGCATCCGCAGGATGATCATCACACCACCGGTTTGGCCTGGTTGAGGTTGATCCCGGGGTAGCCCTGCGCGCGGACGCCGGAGATCGACTTCGGATCCCACGCGGTGCCGTTCTGCGTGAACACCATCGGGTACACAACAGCTTGGTCGGCGATCATGTCCAAGGCCTGCTTGATGATCGGCTTGCGCTGCGCCTCGTCGGCCTGTGCGGTCGCCTTGTCCAGCAGCCCGAGCAACGCCTGCGCGTCGGCGCCAGTCCACTTCGCATACTTCGGCGCGACGCCTGAACCCGCGTAGTAGTACCGGATCAGCAGATCGGGGTCGTTGCCGAACTGCTCGGCGTTCTGGGTGGTGGCCACGACCTGGAAGTCGAACCCGCTGTCCAGCTTGGAGAACAGGGCCTTGGTGTCCTGGGTGTCCAATGTGGTGGCGACACCGATGGCGTCCCAGCCTTCCTTGATCACGTTGACGCAGTCGGCGACCAAGGTGGTGTTCGTTGTGGACAGTGTGATCTTCAGGTTGCTGACACCGGCCTGCTGCAGCAGTTGCCTGGCTTTGTCGGGGTTGTAGGCGAAGTCGTTGGCCGCGGGTTGCGAAGCGGCCATCTTGGGGTTGATGAAGCTGGTGCCCGCGGTGCCCTTGCCCTTGAGCCCGACCTCGATCATCTTCTGCTTGTTGATCGCGTGGTGCAGGGCTTGACGGACAAGCTTGTTGTCGAAGGGCGCGTGCGCGGTGTTGAACATCAGCCACAGGTTGTTGCCGCCGTCGGCGAATTCGACCGTGCGCCCGTCTTTCTGCAGCTGGTCGGCGTTGGCGGCGGGAATGTTCTCGGCGATCTGCGCCGCTGGTGCCGCGCCGGAGATCTTCGCGACTCGCGGCGACGCTTCGACGATCGAGTTCCACAGCATCGACTTGTACACAGCCGGCCGAGGCCCGTTGTACTCGTTGAACTTCTCGAACCGGGTGTGCGAAAGCGGTGCCTGCTCGACCACTTTGTACGGTCCTGACCCGACGACCTTGCCGGACACCGCGTCCTGCCACTTGCCGTCGAAGACGTGCTTCGGCACGATCTTCACGGTCTGCAGGCGCTGCAACGCGTACGGGAACGGCTTCTCCAGGACGAACTCGACGCTGGTGTCGCCGGTCTTCTTGACCTCCTTGAGCCAGCCCGCGAGGAACGTCCGGACGAGAACGTTTTCCTTCGGGTCGAGTGCCCTGGTGTAGGTGAAGACGACATCGTCAGCGGTGACTGGCTGGCCGTCGTGCCACTTCGCGCCGTCCCGGATGTCGAACTTCAGGCTCGTGCCGTCGACGTCCTGCGGCAGAGCTTTCGCCAGCCCGGCATAGGGCTCGCGGGTGATCGGATCACCCTCCACAAGGGACTCGTAGCAGTGCAGCATGGCGGCCATCGAGAAGGCCGACGCCGTCTGTAACGGGTCCCAGGTCTGGTTGTTGCCGTACCCGATCACCGCGGTGATCGAATCGGTTTTGCCGCCCGTGGCGTTCGTCGAGGCCGGACCGCCGCACGCGGCCAGTGTCGACGAGAACGCAGCCGCCACACCGGCAAGGCCGGTGAACCGCAACATGTCCCGCCTGCTGAACCCCTGACCAGTTCCGGACACCGCGCGCCTCCCGAGTGAGCGTCATTGCTAAGAGATGGGACATGGGACGTCCTATGAGTCGTGAACCATAGGCGGTGATCCTGGGCAGGTCAAGACATCACGAAACGTGGCAGCCACATCACAGAGATTGGACGAATGAAGTCATCCGCGCAGCTCAGCGGTGCGACGCCGGGCCGCTGAGGTGTGGGCTGGTCTTGGTGGCTCGCTGGTGGAGCCCTCCGGGCTGGTAAGCGGCGGCGTGGCCGGCGGCTGAAGTGCTGGCGGCTAGCCGCCGAGGCGCTCGACGGCGTCGGCGGCTTCCTTCAGGTCCGCGCCGGTGGCTTCGCGGTAGGCACGGACCGCTTGGATCTTCTTGCCTTCGGCCAGCAGGGCCTTGACCGTGGCCAGCTCGGGTTCCGGCAGGTCGACGCCGAGATTCGCGGCGATCGCGTCGAGTTTCTGCTCGACCCGGGCGAGCCTGCGGTCCAGGCGGGCGATCTTCCGATCCCCGCCGGTCGCGCTCACTACCACCGCGCCGATCAACACGGCCACGCCGAGCAGCAGGATTCCGATGTCCACGATCGGGCAGCATAGTGTCGCGGCGTGACCAAGTTCGCGATTGTCGGTTCGGGGTGGCGTGCCGAGTTCTTCTGGCGGCTCGCGGCCGAGCTGGAAGACC
The DNA here is from genome assembly GCF_900176515.1 of Kibdelosporangium aridum. Lineage (GTDB taxonomy): Bacteria > Actinomycetota > Actinomycetes > Mycobacteriales > Pseudonocardiaceae > Kibdelosporangium > Kibdelosporangium aridum. Next base: position 532,196 of record NZ_FWXV01000007.1, on the reverse strand, counting down.
TTGACTGCGTCGGTGTCGTTTCCCGCAGCCCGAAGCAGCTCCCGGTGCCCGTGTACACGTCACTCGACGAGTGCGTGCAGCGGGCCAAGCCGGACTTCATGATCACCTCCGTGCCCTGGGCCGTGACGCCGACGTTGATCACTGAGCTGGTGGGCAGGGGCATGAAGGTGCTCGCCGAAACACCACCCGCGCCGGACCTCGACGGGCTCAGGCGGCTCTGGGCCGAAGCCGGGGACAAACGCCTGGTCCAGGTCGCCGAGCAGTACACGCGGATGCCCCCGCACGCGGCCAGGACCAACCTGGTCCGAAGTGGCGTGATCGGCGACGTGACCAGGGCGGACGTGTCCTCGACGCATCAGTACCACGCTGTCTCGCTCATCCGGGCGTTGCTCGGCAAGGGACTTGGGCAGGCCGAGGTCCGGGCGTTCCGGTCGACCGCGCCCTTGGCTGACCCGCTGTCGCGTACCGGGTGGGCTGACCCGGTCGAGGTGAAACCGGCCGTCACAACCATCGGGTCCGTCGCCTTCGACGACGGCGGGTTGGGCCTGTACGACTTCACCGACAACCAGTGGCACAACCAGTTGCTCATGCGCCGCCTGCTGGCGCGGGGCACCAAGGGCGAACTGCGTGACCAGGAGGTCGTCCGGCTCACCGCGGAGCGCACGATCGTCCGGACCGAGATCGTCCGCAGGCAGACCGGGTACGACCTGGACCTCGACGGTTTCGACACCGACCACATCACGTTCGGCTCCGACGTCCTCTACCGCAACCCCTATCAGGGCAAACGGTGGAACGACGAGGAAATCGCGATCGCCACCCTGCTTGAGGACACCGCGGCCTGGGTCTCTGGAACAGGCCCGGAGCCGTATTCCTTGGCCGACGGCATCCAGGATCACCGCATCGCGCTGGCCATCGAGGAGGCCGCCGATCGGGACGCCCCGGTCCGCGTCGAGCACGAACCCTGGCATTAGGAGAAAAGCGCAAGAGCCGCGTGATCCACTGCCAAAGTGGGTTTCAGGGTCGACTCCGGGGCCGTCGATTCGATGGCGATCATGATGGGACGCGCGTGCGACGCGGCTCAGTTGTTCCATGCGCACGCCCTGTCAGCAGCCGGCAACGTCGACGCGGGGCTGCTGCTCAACACCGTCTTCGAGGCGTTGGACAAGTACCGGGCCTTCGCCGAGTTCAACCTCGAACGCGGCTGGCACCTGGCCGGAGCGTGCGCCGAGACGCTGGCCAAAGCCGCGAAGTACTACCGGGAAACCGAGGAAAGCGCTGCGGCGGACAAGGACGTGACCTTTCCGCAGCCGGTCCAGCCGCCGCGCACGTTTCCCATGCAGTACAACCCACCGTGGCGCGCTTTCAACGACGTCTACGACGCCGCGGAATGCCCCCGTGAGCCCGGGTCCGAGTACGCGGGCACCGCGACCCCGACCGGTCAAAACGGCTGGCCGGTCACCGAGATCACCGGTGCGGTGAACGAGATCCTCGACAAGATCTCGGTCGCCCCGCATGTGCGTGAACTGGTGAAGTTCGCGACCGGCACGGACTGGATCGACAAGATCACCCAGTACGTCAGCGGCAACTGGGCCGAGTTGATGCGCCAAGGCATGGCTTTGCGGGACGTTTCCGTGGCGTACGGCCGGATCGGCGCGAACGTGATGCGCGGCTGGAACGACCTCGGCCCGCGATGGTGCGGCAACGCGGCCGGGACAGCGCGGGACTGGCTGTGGGAGTACGCCAGGAACGCCAGCCTGTTCTCCGGGTTCTGCGACCAGGCCGGTGTGGCGGTGCAGAACTTCGCGCGGTCGGCGTACCACGGGATGCAGGCGTTGAGCGTGGCGATCGACTGGTTGCTGGACGCGCTGATCGACGTCTTGCTCGGCGGGACCCATTCGCGCGAACGTCTCGCCGGTGTGTTCGCGAGCGTGAGCAAAGTCGGTGACGCACTGGATCTCATCGAGGCCGCGGTGCACACCTTCAAGGGCGTGGCCGCGTTCCGGGAGCCCACGATGGCGTGGCCGGTACGTGAGTACTCCCACCCGGCAGTGTCATGACGAGCCCATGGTCGACAGTGGACGGTCGCAGAGCCCGCGAGGCCCACTTGCGTCTGCTGGCCGAAAACAAGGGAGCGCTTGGCGAGTTCGCCAGGGACGTGGTCGCGGGACGAACGCAGCTGCACGCGATTGTGCGCGAGTCCATTGTGCCCGAGGACGTGCTCGAAGAGGTCCGTGCCGCCGCACGGCAGTGGAACTCCTTGCCCGACGAGGAGAAGTACGTCCTGACCCACGAGTGGGAGGACACCGTCCGCCGGACGATCGAGGCGTTGAACTCGGCCGAAATCCGGTAACTCCGATGGCAACCCACTGTGCCGCTGGAGCGTGTGTTCAGTGAGGCAGCGCCTGAAAGGGCGTTGAGAGGGGAAAACACAGATGAATATCGGTACAAAACTATGGATGGTGGCGAGCGTCTGCGTGCTCGCGGCCGGCTGCACGGGGTCTGAGCAGCCCCCGCCGACCGCAACCGTGACGGTCACCTCGCCACCATCCGTGACGTCGACGGCACCACCGAAACCGGACGCTTCCGCCGTGGCGTGGCTGAACAGCTACTGCGGAGCGGTACACGGTTACCGCCTGGCCAACAACGAAAGACTGCAGGGCGAGGCCACGGAGCAGGTGATGACCAAGGGGTCGGCGAGCAAAGAGTTCGGCGAGATGGCTGACCTGGCAGGCAAGACCGTCACCGAGTTGAGCACGTTGCCGCCGTCGCCGTTCAAGGACGGTGACAAGGCGAAGCAGTACTTCCTTGAGAGGTTCACGGCTTCGCGTGACGCCGCCGCCGAAGGCAAACGGAAGGTGGACGCGGCCAAGGGGAACGCCTGGATGGACCCGGGCACCAAGGCGTTGACCGACGCACAGGACGCCCTCAAGGACGCCGTCGACCCGTTGGCGCAGTTCGACTCCAACGATCCAGTGTTCGGGGTGACCGCGGCGCTGGCGGAGAAGTGCAGGCCTTCTTCCTAACCTGGGCTGGCCTTTCCGTGCCGCCAGTAGCCGAGGAAGGTGACAGTGGACTTCGCGATACTGTGCTCCTGCACCAGAAATCGGCGTAGGCCGGTCGCGAGTCCACTTTCGCCCGCAACCCAGACGTAGTCCAAACCACTCGGCAAGGTCGCGGATTTGACGGTGTCCAAGGCGAGTTTGCCCGGGACGTCGCCAGACCCGTTGCGGGCCAGCCACTGCACTTTGACGTTCGGCGGGGTGTCGAGCTCACGGAAGTCGTCGCTGTGCGGCACTTCCAGGTACACATCGGCGTGCAAGGTGTCCGGCGTGTTGTCCAGAATGGCCAGCACGGCGGGCACCGCGCTCTCATCGGCGACGAGCAACTGCCGCGCCGAGCTTTCCGGTGGCCGGTAACCGATGCCTTCGTCGAAGATACCGACCGGATCACCGGGCTGAGCGCGCGTCGCGAACACCGACGCCGGTCCAGCATCGCCGTGCAGGGCGAACTCGATGTCCATTTCCAGCGGCTCTGTCCGGAACGCGCGGACGGTGTAGTTGCGAACCCATGGCCGGTGGGCCACGCGCATGAGCAGGAACTGCGCGAGCCACGCGTTGTTGGAGAACGTGGGCATGGTGAGCTCGTCCTGCCCGTCGCGCCGGAAGAACAGCCGGACGCACTGGTCGTACCCCTGCGGCTCGAACTGTGCGAGCTCGTCACCGGCCACCGTGACCGTCACGAAGTTCTCGCTGATCCGGCACGTCCGGGCCACCGCGGCCCGGATCATCGTCCTGCGCTCTGGCGGCTTGACTCGCGACATTGAACCCCATTCACTAGCCAGGTTAGGCTAACCTAACTCAAGCTAGGATGGCATGCAAGAGTGAACAAATCTGACTCTCAGGCCGCCGACATCCCGGCATGCGTCGTGTGGTTGCGGAACAGCTCGACCAAGGCATCCTCGGTGGCGTACAACGCCTTCAGCATCGTGAACGAGCCCGCGGCGTACGTCGGTGAAGACGGATCAGCAAGCACGGCAGCGTGTTCGTCGGGCAAAAGGTACGTTGTGGACTCCGGGTCGAACTCCACATATCGCCCGGCCACCTGAGCGGTCAGCCATTCCAGTACGTATCGCTCGACCAAGCCGGTCTTGCGTGCGAGTTGTTCGGCCGTCATCGGTCCAGCGCCTGCCATCGCCTCGTACAAGCCCAACCGGATCCCAATGGACGTGGACACCCCAGCGAACGCCGCCCCGCTGTCCTGGGCGACCCGGATCAGAAAATCACTGACACGACTTAGGTCCACCTACCCATCGGAGCACGGCGTAACACTGTCTGCAATCCGGGCCGTCCACATGTCACAACCTCGCCACGGTGGTTCCACTCCATCAGCACTGCACCAATCAGGGCTGGCCCTGATGGCAGACCCGTTCTCGCTGGCCACCATGGTCTGCAGCCGGCCGTTGGAGAGAGGTGAACGGGGGAGTGAGCGCCGTGGAGATCGTCCTGTTGGCGGCTGTGGTCTTCGCTGTCATCTGGTTCATGCGCCGAGCCAAGGCGCGCAAACCGAACAAGGGCAAGGCCGTGGTGGTCAATCCGCCGGTGCCGAAGTTCCGTGTGGTCACGCTCGGCTTGCAAGGTTCGGGCAAGACCCTGCTGTTGACCAGCATCTACCGGCGGTTGCAGGCGCCTGGCAACCGTGGCTACTTCCTGAAGGTGCCGTACACGCAACTGATCGAGCTGAACAAGTGGTACCAGGAAGTCGCCAGCACACAGGACGACTGGCCGCGGGGTACGACCAGGGGCGAGATGCGGGAGTTCGACTTCAGCGTCATGTCTCTGATCGGTACTGAGGCCACGGCCATGCTCGACATCGGGTACCTCGAATACCCGGGTGAGCTGTTGACCGATCCGGACGCGCCGGGGTCGACCGCGCAGCAGCGCCTGCTGACCTCGATCAACCAGGCGCACGCGGTGATCGCGATCATCGACGGCTTGCGGATTCTGCAGACGTACCAAGGTGATCGGCGTGGCCGCGCGATTCTGCAGACCACCCTCGACGCGATGGTGCACTGCCTGCTGACCACACCGGCCCCGATCGTCTTCGTCGTCACGAAATGGGACCTGCTCGACCAGTTGCACCCGGACGAGAACATCCGGCTCGAGTTGGTGCAGCGCGTTCTGATGGGCATCGAGGGGTTCCGTGATCTTGTCAACGTGCACAGTGCCCGGCGGATTGTCCGGCTGGTACCTGTTTCGGCTGTCGGGCACGACTTCGCCGAATTGCACGACGGCGTTGTGCGCAAGCGGCCGGACGGGCATTTCGAGCCGTCCAATGTGGAGGTCGCGCTGGCCTCGGTGGTGCCCGATGTGCTCAACCAGGTCGAGTTGTCGCTGGATTTCACGACTCGGCAGGCGATTCTGGCCCAGGTGCACCGGCAGACCCGGATGTCTCCGGGCGAGGCCGTGCGATCCTTGGCGTCGTTCCTGACCGAACGGGCGGGCAGAGTCCTGGCGACGTCGGTGGGTGGCGGCTTGCTCGGTGAAGCGGGTTTGGCGCTGTTCATGGACTCCCGGACCGATCCTGACCCGGACTACCACCGCCGGATCGCCGCGTTGAGCGACGCCGATCGCAGGGCCGAGGAGCTGGTGCAAGCCCGGCGGCGGGTCGTGCAGTCCATGCAGAACCAGGTCAACATGCTGGAAGCCAAACTGCCGTCGTCCCGGCTGCACGGTGGTGCCTGACATGGCCGCCGCCCAGGGCTGGCCGTTCCTCGTGGCCAGAGGCCGGCAGAGCGGATACGCCGTGCGGCTCGCGCCGGGTTTCCTGATCCAGACCCAGGAGTACGGCGTGCTTGAGGACGGCACAGGGGCGCAGATCGTCGCCGGTGGCCGAACGTTGGCGGTTGTCCGCGCCGAGCACACCGTGACCGGCGCGGACGTCGGGTTGACCGAAGCGCCAAGGGATGAGCACAGCCGCCCGTTGCACCTGTTGTACGGCTTCGTGTGTCCCGATGCCACATCGGTCGAACCGTCTGATATGGACATCTCTCGAGCGTTACAGGCCGCGCTCGGCACCTACCGGCGGTTCCTTGCCGACGAAAGCGGATTCACGCTCGCAGCGTCGAACCCGTTCCCGCTTGACTCGGCGGTCGCTCCGCTGACCAGGCCGCCGGCGGAGCGAAAGCCAGTGGTTCCTTATGCTCTGGCCGGGCTTGTCGCAGTCGCCGCCGTCGTGATCATCGCCGTGACATCGCTGGGCGGCGAGGATCCCCCACCGCCCCCGCTCCACCCACAAACAACCACATCGGTGCCGAGACCAGTCGTCACGAGTGTCGTGCAGACGACTGCAACACTCGATCCCGGCCGACCGGGCGGGCAGAACCGGTGATGGTGAACGAAGCCGTCAGCGGTGTGTCGGCACACGATCGTCCGATGTAGACCTCGACCGAACCTGGCTCCACGAGACGATAGCCGTCCCTGCCGGTGAACGACGTGAGATCGGCGTGCACGGTGAAGGTCACGTCAGTACTCTGCCCAGGCTCAAGCGGGACACGGACGAAGCCGGCGAGCTGACGCCACGGGCGAGTCACTTGGGCGACCGGATCGCGCAGGTACAGTTGAACGACTTCGGTTCCTGCGCGTGCGCCGGAGTTCGTCACCGTGCACGTGACGTCCACGCTGCCGTCTGCCGGGATCTCGGTGGAGCTCAGCCGGAGATCCTGGTATTCGAAGCTCGTGTACGACAGGCCATGGCCGAACGGGAACCGTGGCGTGGGATCGAGTGCGCTCACTTCACTGTGGTGGCCAAGCGGAGCCGCGAGGTAAGTGGCCGGCTGGGCGCCAGGATGCGCGGGCACCGAAACAGGAAGCCTGCCGGACGGGTTGACCTTGCCGGTCAGGACATCGGCGATCGCGTTCGCGCCTTCCTCACCCGGGAAGAACGTCTGGACAGTCGCCGCCGCGGGGGGAACCGCGTACGGCCGGCCACTGCACAGGACCACCACGACCGGAGTCGAAGTGCCCAGCACGCTCTCCAGGAGATCGGTCTGGTCACCCGGAAGCCGGAGATCAGGAGCGTCACAGCCTTCGCCGGACGTTCCGCGACCGAAAAGACCGGACTTGTCGCCGACAACCGCGACGCAGACGTCCGCCGCTTCGACGGCCGCCTGCACTCCGGGCCCGTCGGGGACGTACGTGACCTCGGCGAACCGCTCCCGGAGTGCGGCAAGGACCGTCTTGATCTCGACGCCGAGACCGGCGTCCGGATGTGACACCCCGACATGCGCGGGGAACGAGTAGCAACCGAGCATCGCCAGCGGGTCGTCGGCCAGCCCGCCGACCACCGCCACCCGGCGAGCTTCAAGCGGCAACACCCCTGAGGAGTTCTCCAGCAGCACTACCGACTCCTCGGCGATCCGCCGGGCGACGGCGCGGTTGTCCGCGGAGTCAAGGGGAACCGGACTGGCGCTGGGTGAGTACGACGGATCGAGCAAGCCCAGCTCGCACTTCTGGCTGAGCACTCTGGCCGCCGCCCGATCCACGAAGGACTCGTCGAACGAACCCGAACGAACGGCCTCCGCCAACGGTGATCCGTAGCACCGGACGGTCGGCAGCTCGACGTCGACGCCCGCGGTCAGCGCCTGACGCGCCGCCTCACCCGCGTCAGCAGCTGTGCCGTGCAGAGTCTCCAGAAAGGACACTCCGAAGTAGTCGGACACCACGACGCCGGTGAACCCGAGAACATCCCGGAGCAACTCGGTGAGCAGCCGGTGATCCGCAGCCGTTGGCACACCGTCGATCTCGGTGTAGGACTGCATCACCGAACGAGCGCCTTCCCGTAACGCCATCTCGAACGGCGGCAGCATGACGTCCGCGAGTTCGCGGGGTCCCATGCTCACCGGGCCGTGGTTGCGTCCTGCTCGCGAGGCCGAGTATCCGACGAAGTGCTTGAGCGTGGCCACGATCCCGGCCTGTTCAAGGCCGCGGACGTACTGGGCGCAGATCGTGCCGACCAAGTAAGGATCTTCACCGACCGTCTCCTCGGTCCGGCCCCACCGCGGATCACGCGTCACGTCAAGCACGGGCGCAAGGCCCTGGTGGATACCGTGAGCCCGCATGTCGTGGCCGATCCGCGAGCCCATCTCGCAGATCAGCGCGGGGTCGAACGTCGCTCCCCACGCCAACGGAACGGGATACGCGGTCGCACCCCAAGTGGTGAATCCGGCCAGGCATTCCTCATGCGCCATCGCGGGAATGCCGAACCGGTTGGTGGCCATGATCTCGCGCTGGGTGTGTTCCAACGCCTTGGCACCGGCCTGCGGATCGACCGGCGCGGTGCCGAACGTCCTGGTGAGCTGACCGAGGCCGTACTTGATCACCTCCGGCCACGGCGGTGTGTCCTCGGCGAGCTCGTCCTGGTGGGGAGCCACGCCGTCACCCGAGCTCGCCGCGGTCACCCAGACCCCGGCGAGCTGCGCGATCTTCTCCTCCAGTGTCATCCTCGACAGGAGGTCGGCCACTCGGGTTTCGACGGGCTGAGTCGTGTCCCGCCACGGTTCCATGCCTACCTCCCGGTGTATGGGGCAGTGCTGGACCGCACGACAAGACTCGTCGCCAGCTCGACCCGGTGATGCTCCATATCCCCGCCGCCTGCCAACGTGATCGCCATCCGGGCGCCGGCCGCGGCCATCTCCTGCAACGGCTGGCGGACCGTGGTCAGCGGCGGCCCGACCCACCGGGCCACCGGCAGGTCGTCGAACCCGATGACGCTGAGGTCATCGGGGATCCGCAACCCAGCCGCCCGCGCGGCCTCGTACACGCCTACCGCCTGCAAGTCGCTGCCCGCGAACACGGCGGTCGGCCGGTTCTCCAACGCCAGCAACGCCAACATCTGCTTGTGCCCGGCTTCGACGTGGAAATCCCCGTGCCGCATCAGCTCCGGATCCACGGTCAGCCCGGCGGTCTCCAGCGCGGCGCGGTAACCGTCCACTCTGGCCCGGCTGCAAAGGACGTTCTGTGGTCCGCCGATCATCGCGATCCGCTTGTGTCCCAGTTCGATCAGGTGCCGGGTCGCGGTCAGACCGCCTTGCCAGTTGGTCGCGCCGATCGAGTGCATCTCCGGTGTCGGCTCACCGACCGGGTCCACCACCACGACCGGGATGTCGCGGGCACGCAGCTTCGCGAGCTGGTCCGCGCCGAGGTCGGAGAACACCGCGATCACGCCGACCGGCCGCCGCGCCAGCACGTTCTCCAGCCAGCTCTGTCCCGGCCGCAGCCTGCCCTGCGACTCCGACAGCACGACCGCCATGCCGTTCTCGCCGGCGACCTTCTCGACACCGCGGATGATCTCCAGTGCCCACGCGCTCTCCAGCTCGTGGAACATCAACTCGAGCAGGTTGGACTTGCGGTACCGCTCGTCGGTCCGGCGCTGGTAGCCGTGCCTGCGGATGATTTCCTCGACCCGCTGCCTGGTGGTCGGCGCGACGTCCGATCGGCCGTTCATCACCTTCGAAACTGTCGGGACCGAGACCCCGGCTTCTGCCGCGATGTCGGCGATCGTGACCTTGCTTGCTTTGGCAGGCATGACGGGCAGTGTACGCCAGGAAGAGCGGATGGCGAGCCCCTTGACGGTATGGCGGGCCGCATCTACAGTCCCCGAAACAGATCGCCATTCTTTCGAAACTATCGGAGGAAGTCCGTGATCAGATTCGGGTTGATAGCAGTGCTGCTGTTAGCCACGGCGTGTGGGACGTCGGGCCCGCAGGGCGGCGGCGGAAGCGACGGCGGCACGCTGCATGTCTGGGTGCTGGAGGACAAGCTCAACGAGACCCAGCAGAAGGCGGCCGACGAGTTCAACAAGACGTCGCCGGTCAAAGTGGTGATCGACAAGTTCAACCCGGACAGCTATCCGGACAAGCTGCGGGTGTCGATCGGCTCACCGAACGCGCCGGACGTCTTCTTCAACTGGGGCAGCGGATCCATCGCGCCGTACGTCAAAGCGGGGGAACTGGCGGACCTGACGCCCGCGTTCGACGCCGACCCGGCGCTCAAGTCGGCGTTCCTGCCCGCGGTACTGGACGTCGGCAAGATCGACGGCAAGTACTACGGCGTGCCGTTGCGCGGCATGCAGCCGGTGATCCTCTTCTACAACAAGGACGTTTTCGGTGATGCGCAACCGCCGAAAACCTGGCAGGACCTTTTGTCCCTTGTGGACACATTCAAGGCGAAGGGGGTGACTCCGTTCGCCCTCGGCGGCGCGACCGCGTGGACCGAGCTGATGTGGATCGAATACCTCGTGGACCGCTACGGCGGACCGGATGTGTTCAAGCGCATCTCCAACGGTGAACCGGGCGCCTGGCGTGATCCGGCTGTGCTCAAATCGGCACAGACGGTCCGGGACCTGGTCGACCGCGGTGCGTTCGGCACGAACTACGCATCAGTCGACTACAACTCGCACGCCGCGGAGACGTTGTTCGCCAAGGGCAAGGCGGCAATGCACCTGATGGGCTCGTGGGAGTTCACCAACCACATGGAACTCCAGCCGGACTTCGCCCGTAAGGGCCTGGGGTTCGCGCCGTTCCCGGCAGTCGACGGCGGCACGGGGGATCCGGCGAACGTCGTGGGCAACCCGACGAACTTCTTCTCGGTCACGGCGAAGTCCCAGCACAAGGACGCCGCGATCCAGTTCCTCAAGACCATGATGAGCGACACCTACGTGCAGGGCCTGCTGGACGCCGGTGACGTGCCGGTGCTCGGCTCGGTCGAGCCCAAGCTGGCGAGCACGCCGAACCCGGAGTTCGCCCGGTTCCAGCTCGACATGGTCCGCAAGGCACCGGCGTTCACGTTGTCCTGGGACCAGGCGCTGTCGTCCGCGGGCGCACAGACCTTGCACACCACGATCCAGGACTTGTTCAACGGAAAGATCACGCCTGAGCAGTTCGTGACCAATCTGGAGCAGGTCAAGTGAGTGCCCTGCTTGACCGGGCCGGTCCGGTGGCTGCCACCCAGCCACCGGACCGCCGTCCGGTCACCACGCTCAGCAGGCCGGGCGCGGGCTGGATCGTGCCCGGGCTTGTCCTGTTCGGACTGTTCGGCATCGCGCCGATGGTCCTGGTGGCGTACTTGTCGCTGACCCAATGGAATCTCCTTGGCACGCCCGAGTTCGCCGGGCTGGCGAACTGGGAACGGTTCTTCACCGACCCGGCCATCCTGGATTCCTTGTGGCTCAGCGCGATTCTCACCGTGTTGTGCTGGGGGTTCCAGACACCGATCAGCTTGCTGCTCGGGGTGTGGGCGGCGGGCAAGCAGCGCAGCCGGGCGGTCCTGTCGGCGATCTTCTTCCTGCCGCTGTTGTTGTCGAGCACTGCGATCGCGATCCTGTGGCACGCCTTGCTCGATCCGAACTGGGGACTGCCGTCCTACTTCGGTGGCGACGGCAACTTCATCGGGACGCCACAGGGCGCGATGATCTCGGTGGCGTTCGTGGCTTCGTGGCAGTTCATCCCGTTCCACACACTGATCTACCAATCCGGGACACGCCAGATCCCCGAAGTGCTGTACCAGGCCGCGGTGATCGATGGCGCGAACAAGTTCCGTCAGTTCGTGCACATCACGTTGCCGCAGCTGCGGCATACGATCGTGACGTCATCTGTGCTGATGATCGTCGGCGCGCTGACCTACTTCGAGACCGTGCTCGTGCTGACCGCGGGCGGGCCTGGAACGTCCACGTACATCCTGCCTTTCCGGATGTACGCCACCGGGTTCCGTTCGTACGACATGGGATACGCCAGCGCGATCGCCTTCGCGTTGGTGGTGCTCGCGACGGCGATTTCGATCATCCTGGTGCGGATCTCCGGTTTCGCGAAGATGCGGAGCACCCGGGAGGGCATGTGATCGCCCTGCTCTGGCTGGTCATCGTGGCCGTCCCGCTGCTTGCCCTGTTCGGGGCGACCCTGCGGACCCAGGACGACTACCTGGACAACGGCCCGTTGGCGGTGCCGGACGCAGTCACAGCCGACAACTACCTTTCCGTGTTCGACAAGGGTTTCGCGACCGCGCTGGGCAACACTGTGATGGTCACGGCCGGGACTGTCGCACTTGTCATGATCACCGCGATTCCGGCCGCGTACGCCATCGTGCGTTCGCCCAGCCGGATCGTGTCAAGCGGGTTCCGGATGTTCCTGCTCGGCCTGGCGATCCCGATGCAGGTCACGGTCGTACCGATCTACCTGGTGATCACCCGGCTGCACCTGTACGACTCACTGCTCGCGGTCGTGCTTCCCACGGCCGCGTTCTCGTTGCCGGTCTCGGTGTTGATCCTGTCAAGCGCCATGCGGGACGTGTCCGAAGAGGTGTACGAGGCCATGGCCCTCGACGGCGCGACCAGCTGGCGAGTCCTGCTGAACCTGGTCATCCCGATGTCCACATCGGCCATTTCCACCATTGGCATCTACTCGGCTTTGCAGGCGTGGAACGGGTTCCTGTTCCCGCTGGTGCTCACCCAGTCGGCGGAGCAGCGCGTGCTGACGCTGTCGTTGTGGGAGTACCAGACCCAGTTCGGCATCAACGTTCCTGGCCTGCTCGCCGCGGTCGTGCTGTCCGGATTGCCGATCTTCATCGCGTACTTGTTCGCCCGCCGCGCCCTGACCAGCGGCCTGATGGGAGTCGGCGGGAAATAACGACGACAAGGAGCAACAAGGATGTTGCGAAGAACCGCGTTAGCCGGTGCCCTGCTGATCGGGGTGAGTATCTGGCAGGCCCCGTCGGCCGGCGCCGGATACTTGACCAGACCGCCGTTGAAGGACATCACCCACCGGTATGTCGGCAGCGCGGTCACACCGGCTCACCTGGCCGAACGGGACTACCGGGCGGTGCTGACGCGTGAGTTCGACAGTGTCACGCCCGAGAACGAGATGAAGTGGGGCACGCTCGAAGCCACCCGAGGCCAGTACGACTGGTCCGGTGCCGACGAACTCGTGCGCTACGCCAAGCAGACCCGCAAGACGATCCGCGGGCACACGTTGGTCTGGCACAGCCAACTCCCCAGCTGGGTGAACGATCTGCCCGCGGACGAGCTGCGAAGCGTGCTACGCCAGCACATCACGACCGTCGTCAGCCGGTTCCGGGGCAAGGTCCGGGCTTGGGACGTGGTCAACGAAGCGTTCAACGAGGACGGCACCCGGCGTGACACTGTGTTCCAACAGAAGCTAGGCGACGGTTACATCGCCGATGCTTTCCGTTGGGCGCGGCAGGCCGATCCGTCTGCCAAGCTCTACATCAACGACTACAACATCGAAGGCGTCAACCCCAAGTCCACCGCCACGTACGAGCTGGTCCGTTCGCTGCGGCAGCAGGGTGTTCCGATCGACGGCGTCGGCATCCAGGCTCATCTGTCGCTCGAATACGGCTTCCCATCCGGCTACCGGGACAACCTCAAGCGGTTCGGCGCCCTGCGCCTCGACATCGCCATCACCGAGGCCGACGTCCGGATGCCGTTGCCCGCCGATACGGCCAAACTGACCACGCAGGCGCAGTACTTCAAGGAGTTGTGGGATGGCTGCCACGCGGCGCGGCGCTGCGTGGAGTTCACCACGTGGGGGTTCACCGACCGGCATTCATGGGTGCCGGACGTGTTCCCCGGTGAAGGCGATGCCTGCTTGTTCGACGCGAACATGCGACCGAAGCCCGCGTACTGGGCCATCAACTCGTAAGGACGCCGATGACACAGCACCAGAGATTCCGGGCTGCGATCGTGGGGTGCGGGGTGATCGCCGAATCCGCCCACATCCCCGCGTTACGCGCGGAGGCCGACCGGGTCGAGATCGTCGCAGCGGTGGACAACGACCCGGAGCGGCTCGCGGATTTCCAGCAACAATGCGACATCCAGGCGGGGTACACGTCCGTCGCGGCGATGCTGGCGGTCCAGAAACCGGATCTGGTGGTGGTGTGCACGCCACCGATGACCCACGCGGACATCGCGGTGCGGTGTCTCGAAGCCGGGGTGTGGGTCTGGGTGGAGAAGCCGCCTTGTCTGTCGTTGGCCGAATACGCTCGGATCGAAGCCGCGGAGCAGGAGGGTGGACCGTACGCCAGCGTGGTGTTCCAGCACCGATTCGGGTCAGGCGGCCGCAACGCCATTGACCTGATCTCGTCCGGCGCGCTGGGGCAGCCGTTGGTCGCCTTGTGCCAGACGACGTGGTACCGCGACCAGAACTACTACGACGTGCCCTGGCGAGGACGTTGGGAGACCGAAGGTGGCGGACCGTCCATGGGGCACGGCATCCACCAGATGGACCTGCTGCTCGCGCTGCTCGGTGAATGGGCTGAAGTACGCGCGATGGCCGGCCGGTTGGCCCGTGCGGTGGACACCGAGGACGTCTCCATGGCCATGGTCCGTTTCACCAACGGTGCGATGGCGTCCATTGTGAACAGTGTGTTGTCGCCGCGCGAGGAAACCTACATCCGGGTGGACCTGGCCGACGCCACTGTGGAACTGACGCACTTGTACGGCTACAAGAACGCGGACTGGCGGTTCACCCCGGCGGTGCATGTCCGTGACAAGGACCGGATCGCGTCGTGGACCGACATTCCCGCCGATGTGAGCAGCTCCCACTCGGCTCAGCTGCCGTACCTCCTCGATGCCATGCAACGCGGCGAACGGCCACCGCTGTCTGGTCCACAAGGGCGCGAGGCACTCGAACTGATTGCCGCGATGTACAAGTCCGCGTTCACCGGGGTACCGGTCCGGCGCGGCGAGATCGGTCCAGAAGACCCGTTCTCCCAGCGAATGGATGGAGGTTCGCAGCCGTGGCCGTAGTGGACGATGGCCGGACGTTGACGCTCAGAGTTCATGACGTCGAGCTGTTCCGGTACACCTATCGCCCCGACACTCCTGCGTTCGAATGCCCGTGCCCGAGCTTCCATCCACTGCGGACACTCGACGGTGACGTCGTGACGGGCAACCGTCCGCACGACCACCGCTGGCACAAGGGCTTGGCGATGACCGCGTCCCACTTGTCCGGCGAGAACTTCTGGGGCGGGGTGTCGTGGGTGACCGGCGAGGGCTACCAGGTCCTGCCGAACGTGGGGTCCCTGGTGCACCGGACGTTCGACGGGCCGGGGATCGAGGAGGTCGACTGGATCACCGCGGCCGGGGAGAAGTGGATCTCCGAGCGCCGGGAGATCTCCTACGGGGTTGGCTCGGACTTCTGGTGGCTGGACCTGACTTTCGAACTGCGCAACGTGCGTGGTGCGGTGCTGGAGTTCGGAAGCCCGACCGTTTTCGGCCGGGAACAGGCCGGGTACTGCGGTTTCTTCTGGCGAGGGCCGCGGTCGTTCACCGGGGGAACGGTCCTGGCGGCGGACGGGCAGTCGGGACCTGAGCTGATGGGCGGCAGGGCGGGCTGGTTGGCCTTCGTGGGCGAGCACGACGAGGTCGACCGCAAGTCCACCCTGCTGTTCATCGGCGACCCGGCCAACCCGGACTTCCACTGGTTCGTCCGCACCGAGCCGTTCGCCGTGGTCAACCCGTCCTTGGCGTTCTACGACGAACTGGTCCTGCCGCCGGACGAGACGTTGAGGCTGCGCTACCGGCTGCTGATCGGCAACGGGGCGTGGGACCGTGACCGGCTGGAAGACCAGGTTTGGACGTGGGGCTGGTGATCTTCCCAGGCGCGACCGCCGTCTCCGGTCTGTCGGTCTACCCGTGGCAGGCCGAGGACGGCCGCCGTGGTGGATCTCCACACGTCCATCTCACCTGTACCGAGGCGTACATCACCGTTTCCGGCTCGGGAAGCCTGCAAACCCTGTCAGCGCAGGGACTGCAGGAGTACCCGCTGATCCCGGGATCCGTGGTGTGGTTCGGGCCGGGCACGATCCACCGGGCCGTCAACGGCACCTCGCTGCGGGTCATCGTCGTGATGCAGAACAGCGGGCTGCCCGAAGCCGGGGACGCCGTGCTGACCTATCCGTCTCACATACTGGCCGATCCGGTCGAGTATCGCCGGACTCGCAAGCCGCGGGAGCGCAGGGACCTCGCGGTCCGCGGCTTTCTCGAGCTGGTCCGTGATCCGGGAGCGCTGCCGAAGTTCTACCAGCAGGCTGCCGAGCTTGTCGCCGATCGGCTGGACGACTGGGAGAAGCGCTGGGAGGACGGTCCGCTCGAGGCGGTCAGGCAAACCCAGCGGCACCTGAACTCCTTGCGGTCGGGCAACGTGGATTACCTGATGGAGAGCGAGGTCGAGGTCGCGCAGGCACCCGCACAGCGTACGTACGGCATGTGCGGAATGTTGGACAAATACGCCTTATGAAGCAGCGGCTTCGGCGGGACAAGATCTTCATCCTGGTGGCGTTGCCGGGAGTACTGGCGTTGCTCGTGTTCCACTACGTGCCTCTGCTCGGCAACGTGATCGCCTTCAAGGACTATCAGCCGTATCTCGGGATCGCTGACAGTCCGTGGGTCGGGTTCGACAACTTCGGTGTGCTGTTGGGCGGGGACGCGGCGTTCCTCAGGGCACTCGGCAATACCCTGGTGATCACGTTGTTGCAGGTCATCGTGGTGTTCCCGATCCCGATCGGCCTGGCTCTGCTGCTGGACAGCCTGCTGTCCGAGCGGGTGAAACAGGTCGTGCAGAGTGTGCTCTACCTGCCGCACTTCCTGTCCTGGGTGATCGTGGTCGCGGTGTTCCAGCAGATGCTCGGCGACTCCGGGCTGCTGAACAACTCGCTGCGGTCGGCTGGACTGTCCCCGGTGGACATCATCGGCAACCCGGACGTGTTCAAACTACTGATCACCAGCCAGGTGCTGTGGAAGGACGCGGGCTGGGCCACGATCCTGTTCCTCGCGGCACTGTCCCGGATAGACACCACGTTGTACGAGGCGTCCGCGATCGACGGTGCCAGCCGTGCCCGCCAGTTGTGGCACGTGACGTTGCCGGGGTTGCGCGGAATCATTGTCCTGCTGTTGATTCTCCGGCTCGGTGACGCCTTGACGGTCGGGTTCGAGCAGATAATCCTGCAACAGGCCGCGGTCGGTTCGGATGTCAGCGAAGTGCTGGACACGTACGTCTACAACAACGGGATTCTCGCCGGCAGCTGGGGGATAAGCGCCGCGGTCGGTCTGGTCAAGGGCATTGTCGGCGTTGTGCTCGTGCTGGGTGCCAACAAACTCGCCCACAAGTTCGGCGAACAAGGGATCTACCACCGATGATCAGGTCACTGAAGGCGCTGGTGCTCGCCATCTGCTGCGCGGCCGTGATCGTGCCGTTCTTCGGGATCATCGCGACCAGCCTCGCCAGCCGTGAGGACGTCACGCGAGCAGGCGGGTTCGTGATGTTTCCCAGCGGAATCAGCTTCGATGCCTATGAGGCGATTCTGTCCGGCGGCGTGGTGACCCGGGCGACAGTGGTGAGTCTGCTTGTCACGGTTGTCGGGACCGCGCTGAGTTTGATCGCCACAACCTTGCTGGCTTATGGCCTGAGCAGGCGCGGGACGTTGTTGCATCGGCCGTTGCTCGCGATCGTGTTGCTGCCGTTGCTGTTCACGCCCGGGATCATCCCGAGTTATCTGATCGTGAAGTACCTCGGGCTGCTCGACACGTACTGGTCGCTGATCTTGCCCGTGATGGTCAACGCCTTCAACGTGATCGTGCTGCGGGCGTTCTTCATGGAGCTGCCACAGGAGGTCATGGACAGCGCCCGGATCGACGGCGCGGGTGACTTCGCCGTGCTGTGGCGAATCGTTCTGCCGATGAGCAAGGCAGTTCTGGCTGTGGTGGCGCTGTTCTACGCGGTGGCGTACTGGAATTCGTTCTTCGGGGCGTTGCTGTACATCAACGACACCGCGAAGTGGCCGTTGCAGCTGGTGTTGCGAACGTATGTGGTGAACCAGTCCGAACTCGGGGTCGACCAGCTTGGCGCGACCGAGCTGCCGCCGCGGGAAGCCATTCAGATGGCCATCCTGGTGCTGTCGATCATTCCTGTGCTGCTGGTTTATCCGTTCGTCCAACGCCATTTCACCAAGGGGGTGTTGGTCGGCGCCGTGAAGGGCTGATCATCGAGCGAAGGAGACAACGATGTCCGTGAACCGCCGCTTGTTCCTGACCGGTGCTGTCGCGACCGCGGTCGCCGGCTGCAGTAGCGGGTCGAACGGCAACCCCGAACAAACCGTCACTGGGATCAAACTGCCGACGTACACGCCGTATCCCGGAATCCAGCCGGATCTGAAAGGCAACGAGCAAGGGCTGCTTGACGCGTTCTTGAAGTATCCAGAGCCGCCGGTGAAGGCGTTCAACACGCCCCCGATGAACGGCGGGTCGGTGTCGGCCTTCGTGCTGACGGGATCGCCCGTTCCGCCTGCTGTGGACCAGAATCCGTACTGGCAGGAGCTCAACCGCCGGATCGGCGCCGATCTGCGGCTCACGATCGTGCCGAACGCCGACATGGCAACGAAGTTCGCCACCCTGGTGGCCGGTGACGACCTGCCTGACCTGATCGTGCCCGCCTTGTACACGCCGAACGGCTTGCCTGCGGGTGTGGCCAATCTGCCTGCGTGGATGGCCAGCAAGTGCCAGGACCTGACGCCCTACCTGGCGGGTGACGCGGCCAAGGAATACCCGTTCCTGGCGAACCTGCCTACGGCGGCGTGGAAAGACTGCCGGTACAACGGCGGGATCTACGGGCTTCCGGTGTCGCGTGGCGTTGGCGGGAGCCTGATGTTCCGGCGGGACGACCTGCTGGCGAGCTTTGGCGTCAACCCGAACCCCGGCAGCTTCGCGGAGTTCCGGGATCTGTGCAAGCAGGTCAGCGGACCCAATCGGTGGGCGCTGGCACAGGCGCCGACCGACTACGTCTCGCAGATGCTCGACCTGCCGTGGCGGTGGCGTGACGAAGGTGGAAAGCTGAAGTCCCGCTACGAGTACGAGGAATTCAAACAAGCGCTCGCGGACTGCGCCCAACTGGTCGCCTCGGGCACGGTGCACCCGGACAGCTTCACGAACAACGCCCCCGTGAAGAAGTGGTTCAACGCAGGTATCGCACTGCTCATCTTTGACCGATACACCGCATGGCCCCAGTTCTACGCGGAGAACATCGCCGGCCCAAGCTTCGCGATCTCAGGAATGCGCCCCCCGAAGTACAACGGCGGCGGATGGGCAGCAACATGGCAGGCGCAGGCCACCAACAACTTCACGGTGATGAAGAAGACCGACGAAGGCCGCGCCCGGCAATTGCTGCAGCTGTGCAACTGGCTCGCGGCACCCTTCGGAACGCAGGAGTACCTCTTCCGCAAGTACGGAATCGCCGGGACACACTATGCGATGAAGGACGGAGGTCCACAGCAGACCCAAGCAGGCGTGACGCAGACCGCGCTGGGCGTCCGGTACATCGTGGACTCACCGGACGTGATCTTCGTACCAGGCAACCCGGACGCGACCCGCAAGTCGTACGAGTACCAAGCCTCGATCATCCCGACCGCCGTCGCCGACCCCACAGTGAGCCTGTTCTCCGACGCATGGTCCCGCAAACAAGGCCAACTCGGCACGATCATCAACGATGGCCAGAACGACATCCTCAGCGGTCGCAAGCCGGTGTCCGCATGGGATGACGTCGTCCGGAATTGGCGATCGACAGGCGGCGACCAAGTCCGCAAGGAATTCGAGGAAGCCATGCGCTCCCAGTGACACATCCTCATCGGGCGAGGCCGGTGTGGGCGCGGCCTTGTTCGTCCAGGTCGCCTATCTTGACGGCGATGGCCAGAGCTTCGGCGTAGTGCTGACGGGCCTCGGCGATCATCCCGGTGCTGCCGAGTGCGTCGCCGAGGCCGTTCAGGGCTGTGGCGCGGCCGTATTCGTGGCCGGTCAGCTCGCAGAGCTCCAGTGCGTCCCGGTAATGCGCTGCGGCCTGCGTGTACCTGCCGCCACTCCGGTGCACGTCGCCGATATTGATCAGCGAGTGTGCCTCGCCGCGCAGGTGCCCTGATTCGCGTGAGATGGCGAGTGCACGTTCGTGCTCCTGCATCGCGCGGTCGTGGGCGCCGGTGCGCATCGCGATCATGCCGAGTCTGGTTCGGGCCACCGCCTCGCCCACCCAGTCACCCAGCCGCAGGAAGCGGTTGAGCGCTTGTTCATGCAGGGTTGCGGCCGTGTCGAGGTTGCCCAAGCGTTCGTTGACGATGCCGAGGTTGGTCAGTGCCCGGGCTTCGCCGCTCGGGTGCTCTGCCGCGCGGGCATGCGCTAACGCTTGCGCATGGTGCTCGGCGGCTTGCTCGTACCGTCCGGTTTGCTCCTCGACGTTGCCAAGGCGGGTCAGGGCACGGGCCGCGCCTGCCTGGTCTGAGGCTTTGAGGTGGATGTCGAGGGCTCGTCGGTAGTGCGTGGCGGCGTCTTCGTAACGGCCTAGCTGCCAGTGGACCGAACCCAAGTTGGTCACGGCGTGCGCCTGGGCGGACAGATCGTTCAACCGCACGGCTGCTTGTTCGGCATACGAGTGAATGGTGAGTGCTTCGGCGTGCCTGCCTCCGTCCAGGTAACGGTAGAGCGCGGTCGCCAGGCGAACGATGTGCCCAGCCGCCATGTGGGTGCAGATCGCCGTCAGGTTGGGCAGTTCCGCGTCCAGCCAGGCCCGGCTTGCCTGATCAAGCGGAGCCGACATGGCTTCGGCTGTGTTCACGTAGTGGTCGAACAGTCGTTGGGTCGCTTGGTTGTCCTCGGCCAGGTCGGCGGCGAACGCACGCAGCAGATCGTGCATTCCCCACCGGCCGGGTGCTGTCGTGTGCACGAGGTGCGCCCGCCCGAGAACTTCGAGCAGCAGGGATGCCTTGGCGATCTCGGTACCGAACAGTGCGGCCGCCGCCGTGATGTCGATGTCCAGGCCCGGGTGCAGGCCAAGTAGCCGGAACGCACGGGCCGCCTCGAAACTCAGATGCCGGTACGACCACGAGAACACCTCACGGACCGCGGCCCGTTGATCGCCGCCGCCGTCGAGCAACATCAGCCGCCTGCCTCGGTCAGCCAACTCTTCGACCAATGTGGACAGACTCGTGGTCGCCCTGGACACGACGAGTTCCGCGGCGACCCGCAACGCCAGCGGCAACTGGGCGCATTGCGCGATAAGTGCCTCCGCCGCTTGAGGTTCGGCTTGCGTGCGTGTGCCGATCATCTTGGTCAGCAGGGTGAGTGCGTCCTGTTGGGACAGTACGTCCAGTTCGACGCGGTGGTGTGCGCTCAGGTCGGGCAATGTGTCACGGCTGGTGACCACCATCGTGCAGGAGGGCGGACAGGGCAGCAGCGGTGCGATCTGGTCAGCCGAGCCGACGTTGTCCAGCACCAAGAGCACGCGTTTGCCGGTGATTGCTTCGTGGAATTGCTGTGCCTCGAGCGTGTTCAGCAGCCGGGCGAGCGCGTCATCGGCTGACAACGGCTGCTCAGAGTCGAACCCGCGCAGGTCGATGTACAGCTGCCCGCCGGGAAAGCGTTTGCGGGCTTGGTGTCCGAATCGGACTGCCAACGCTGTTTTGCCGACGCCCGCACTACCCGAGATGACGCACAGCAGACCTGTGGGGCCATGGTCGGCCAGTGCTTTGTCCAGTCCGTACAGTTCCGCTGCCCGGCCGGTGAAGCCGCCGACGTCCGCCGGTAGTTGCGCCGGGGCAGGCTTGGCGTGCGTCACCAGTTCGGCGTACGCGCCCGCCAGTTCGGGACCCGGGTCGACACCGAGTTCCTCGGCGAGCTTTCGGCGCGCGGTGTGATACGTCCTGAACGCCTGCGCCCTGCGGCCGACGGCCTGGTACGCACGGATCAGGCGAGCGAGCGCGGCTTCGTCCAGCGGTTGGTCAGCGGCAGCGTCCTCAAGAAGCGTGACGACTTCATGTGCCGCTCCTGCCGTGATCCGGAGGTCACCGTAGCGGGCGAGGGCGGCCCGGCGTTGTTCGATCAGCGCGAGGACCTTCTTGTGACCGGCCAGAGCCGGGACGTCGGCGAGCGGCGTACCGTGCCACAGCCGCAGCGCTTCGGCGTCGTGACGCGAAGCAAGCAGTTGTTTGAACCGGAGGACATCGAGGTCCGGTACCCGCAAGGCGTATCCATCGCCGATGCGAGGCAGATAGGAGCTGTGGCCGTATGCTTGCCGGCCGGGTTCCAGCAGTCGTCGCAGGGTCCGGATGTACGTCTGGATGACGTTCGACGCACTGGGCGGCGGCTGATCACGCCACAAGGCCTCGACGATGTCCGCGCGGGACGTCGGTTGCCCGCTGTTGAGCGCGAGCAAGCCAAGCAGCGCACGGACACCCGCCGAACCGAGGTCGAGCAGAGTGCCGTCCCGCCAGACCCGCAGTGGTCCGAGTACCTGGATCCTGATCACAACAGCTGCGCCCGGACGTTCTCGGCCTGCGGGTCATCCAGCTTGGTGTAGAGCTCCAGCGCCTTCTCCCAATGGTCACGTGCTTGCGCGCCGTCACCGGCCAGCCGGTACGTGTGCGCCAACCCGTTGTGGGCGCGTGCTTCCTCGTCCTCGTCGCCCGTTTCGACGGCAAGCGACAGTGCGGCCGTGTACCGGGCGCGTGCGTCGATGCTGCGACGAATTGCGAACAGGGCTTCGCCAAGGCCGTTCAACGCAGTCACCAGACCTCGCTGTTCACCGACTTCGCCGAACAGCGCGATGGCGGCCAAGTGCCGGTCGATCGCCACCTGGGGCTGGCTTCGCCGCACATCCAGTTCTCCCAGATTGGTCAGCGCGTACGCCTCTCCTCGGCGTTCGCCCAACTGTTTGAACAGGTCCATGGCTTGGCTGAAGTGCTCGCCCGCCGCCGTGTACTGGTCCATCCTCTTGTCGACGTAACCGAGGTTAAGCAGGGCATACGCCTCGCCCGATGTGTAACCGATCGTCCGGCACAGTTCCAGCGCGGCGCTGAGATGCTCGGCGGCGGACGAGAACTTGCCTCGGCGCTCGTCGATGATCCCGAGACTCACGTGGGTCTGGACTTCGCCGAGTTGATCGCCGAGCTCGTGGTAGATGGCCAGCGCACGGCGTTGGTGGTCCTCGGCCTGTTCGTACCGGCTGAGCCGTTCGTCGACCACTCCCAGGTTGGTCAGCACACGCGCTTGCCCGCTCAGGTCGTTCTGCTGTCGATACAGCTCAAGTGCCTGGGTCAGATGATCGGCGGAATCGGAGTAGCGCGCTGCCCGCCACAGGACCGTGCCGAGATTGGTCAACGCGTGGGCACGATCAGTCGCGTTGTCTGCGGCTTTGAGCGCATGGCCATGGATGACGAGCGCTTCGGCATAGCGGCCGCCGTCGAGGTAACGGTGAAGCGTGGTGGCCAACTTGGTTGTGTACGAAGGCCAGCCGTACGCCGACAGCGCGATCAGTGTGGGCAACTCAGCGTCCAGCCATTCCCGTGCTGCCTCGGCGTCTGGCAGAGGCCGGATGTAGGGGCCAGGATCGTCGTGGTGCTTCGGGTGCAGCACATGCATCGCGGCCATGGACGCGGCGAGGTAGTAGTCGAAAACCCGGACCAGCGCCGCTTTTCGTTCGTCAGCCGAGTCTTCCTGCTCTGCCAACTGGACGGCGTAGGCCTTCAGCAGGTCGTGGGTCGATCCGTCAGGTTGCGTCAAATGGGCTCGGGCCAACTGGTCTAGCGTCCGGCGTGCGTCGTCAAGGCTGGCTTCGGCGAGCGCTGCGAGGACGTAGGGATCCACGCGGGCGCCGGGATGAATGCCGATCAGGCGGAACGCGCGGGCCGAGTCGACGGGCAAATGCTCGTAGGAGCGGGAGAACACGGCGCGCACGGCGGCTCGGTCGTCGCCGCCGGCGTCCAGTATTTCCAGCCTGCGCTGCTGATCCGCCAATTCCTGCACCAGTTCGTGCAACGGACCGCTACGGCTGATGGCCAGTTCGGCCGCGACCCGCAACGCGAGCGGCAACCGCGCGCATTGCTCGGCCAGGACGACGATCGACTCGGAGTCCGCACCGATCAGGTCGCGGAGAAGTTGCTGTGCCTCGGCTGCGGGCAACAGATCCAGGTCCAGCCGATGGGCGCCGTGCAACGCGACCAGGCCCGCCAGGCTGTCGCGGCTGGTCACGATGACCGCGGAGGACTCCGTGCCGGGCAGCAGCGGCCGGATCTGCTCGACCGAGTTGGCGTTGTCCAGCACGACAAGCATTCGGCGTCCGGCCAGCTCAGTGCGGAACCGCGAGGCACGGTCGGCCACGTCCAGCGAGACTTCCGCACCGGGCACACCAAGCGCGTTGAGGAACCGCCCGAGCGCATCGAGAGCCGTGACAGGACGGCCAGGGGAGTAACCCTGCAGGTCGACGTACAGCTGGCCGTCAGGGAAACGCTTGCGGATCCGGTGAGCGCTGTGGATGGCCAACGCCGTCTTGCCAACGCCGGCCGTCCCGGAGATCACGCAGATCGGCATGCCAGGGCCGGCCAGCCGCTCGTCCATTTCGGACAGCTCGGCGTCGCGGCCGGTGAAGCCGGGCACGTCCGCGGGCAACTGGTTGGGAACCGGGCGGCTGGCGGTGACCGGGATGTCCTCGTGCAGCACCTCTTCGTGTGCCGCAGTCAGCTCGGGACCAGGTACGACACCCAGTTCGTCGGCAAGGCGCCTGCGAATCGCATGGAATACCTCGAAAGCCTGCGCGCGCCTGCCAGCGGCTTGATACGCCCTGATCAACCGTGCCTGCACGGCTTCGTCAAGAGGCTGTTCGGTGGCGGCCTCTTCCAGCACCGACAACGCCTCGGCGGCACTGCCGAGCGAGATCATCATCTCCCCGTAGCGCGCGATCGCGGCCTGTCGTTCTTTCGACACCGCAAGAACTGCCGGGTGGTCGGCGAGCGTCGGGATGTCCGCGAGGGGTGGACCGTGCCACAAGTCCAGCGCCTGCTTGAGCACGTGCGCGTCGGAAGTCGTTGCCAGCTTGCGGAAACGGGTGAGGTCCGTGGTGATCCGCAAGGCGTAGCCGTCGCCTGCGCGTGGCAGAGCAGTGCTTCCTGCTCTCGGCGGACGATCGGGTTCCAGCAGCCGCCGCAGGTGCTTCACCCTGGTCTGCAGGATGTTCACGGCACTGGCAGGTGGGCGCTGTCCCCACACGGCGTCGATCAGGTCGGCACGGGACATGCCCTGGCCGCCGTTCAACGCGAGCAGCCCGAGCACCGCCCGCTGTCCGACCGGCCCGAGATCGACCTGGTCACCGTTGTCCCGCCACGCCCGGACCGGCCCCAGCACCTGGATCCGCAACGTGTCCCACCTCCACCGCGTCCAGTCGTCGTTCAGATCTCATCCAGTCGCGATGACCAATCTGTGGTGGCGACGTTATGAGGGCGCCGCTGGTGTGGCAAGGGGGACGAGAAATGCCATGCCGCCATTTGGAGGAGGAGAATTTAGTGAAACTTTCGTTCGTCCTGATCGCCGCTGTGGCTGTGGCGACGCTTGCGACACCGACCGCCACCGCCGAGATGACGCCGAGCACGTGCCTCGACCCGGTGACCGGAGTGCCGTTCTCGGTTCGCTGGACGGGCACGGAGGGTGACGACGTCTATTGGACCGGGCCAGCGGACGTGGTGGACGCAAGAGAGGGTGACGACTTCATTTTCTCCGAAGCGAGCCCGAACCGGGTGGTCGCCTGCCTCGGTGCGGGCGCGGACGTGTTCGCGCACAGTAACCCTGTCGAGTACTCGCCAGGCCGGGCCGGGGTGCTCGGCGGACAGGGCAATGACCACATCACCGGCGGAATGGGGAACGACGTGCTGCACGGCGACGACGGCAACGACACACTTGTCGGCGGCCCCGGTCATGACACAGTGGACGGTGGTCCAGGCATCGACCGGTGCGTCGCGGAAATCGTCTACAACTGCGAACTGCCCTGATCGTTCAGCCCATGTCCAGTCGCCCCGAATAGCTTCAAGCGGCCCGATGGAGCACGATGAGGGGAAAGACATGGGTTTGCGAATCGGAAAGCGCGCAGCGGCGGCGGCCGTCGCGGTCGCCGCCGCGGCCGCTGTGGCGGTCGGACTGCCCGCGAGCAGCACCGCGGCGTCGGTGCCCAGCTTGCAGGCGTTCGGAATTCTGTCCCAAGGCACAGTGATGTGCGCGTTCAAGACGAACAATCCGGGACAACTGGACTGGGTGCGGCAGATCGCCGGTCTGACCGGGAACGACACAGCGGTGGTCGGCGTGGACTACCGCCCGCAGGACGGAAAGCTGTACGCGGTCGGCAACTACAACGGCATCTACACGGTCACCCTGCCGACCAGCTCAGGCGACCCCAACCCGCCGACGCTGAAGAGGGTGTCGCAGCTGCAGTACGCGTTGCAAGGCAACGCGTTCGGCGTCGACTTCAACCCGGTCGCCGACCGTCTGCGGATCGTCAGTGACACAGGGCAGAACCTCCGCCACGACGTGATCGGCGGCGTTACGAACCAGGACATGCCGCTGTCGCTGACCGGGGTGTCGGCGGTGGCGTACACGAACAACGACCTGAACGGCGACACCCAGACCCTGCTGTTCGACATCGACACGAAGAACGACCAGGAAGTCCTGCAGCTGCCGCCCAACGACGGAGCGCTGACCCCGATCGGGAAACTCGGGGTTCCGTTCAACCTGGACACCGGCTACGACATCTACAGTGACCTCAACGGCGGCAAGACGATGACGAACACGGCGTTCCTGGTCGGCCAGATGACCGGCAACACCTTCGGGTCGCTCTACACCGTGGAGATCCTGACCGGAGCCGCGACCAAGGTCGGCGACTTCCCGTTGCCCGGCCTGCCGGTCACCGACATCGCGGTAGCACTCGACACCAACTGAGACAGATCACCACCGGCCGAGCCTGTCCCTGGCGAACCCAGTCGTCCCCGCCAGGGACAGGTTCACCCATGTACGACACCGTGTCCACCTTCGCAGCACCGCGTGTCCACCATTCCCGCACCATGAAATTCCCCGGCATGCACGTAGGCCGGGATTTCGTGGTGCCGGAACGTGAGACTCACCGTGCTGCAAAGGTGGACACGGTGTCCACTGTCGAGATGCGACAAGAACCGGGAACAGGCCGCGGCCTCCTCGGCTAGGACGTACTCCCAGCACGGTGCTCAGGCCGTTCGCCAACGCGTCTGACCGGCGGCGGGCTTCCCAGATGGTTTCGTGACCGTTACAGTCGTCTGGGAGCGCTCCCAGTTGCCAACGAAGGCCGGAGGAGGACGACCCATGAGACGCAGACGCGCCCTGCCCGCCTTAGTTGCGGTAGGGCTGATGGCGGCGACTATGACGGTCGCCGCGCAGCCCGCCGCGGCGGCCGTGTCCTGCACAGTCGAATACAGCGTCACGAATGAATGGAACACCGGCTTCGGTGCGGCCGTGACCATCAAGAACGTCGGCACCGACCAGATCGACGGCTGGGACCTGACCTGGACGTTCCCGGACAACCAACGCATCACCCAGCTGTGGCAGGCGACCCCGAACCTCAATGGCCCTGCCGTGTCGGTCCGCAACGCCCCGTACAACCGGGCTGTCGCGGCAGGCGGGCAAGTGCAGTTCGGGTTCAACGGCAGCAAATCCGCGGCCAACCGCGCGCCAACGGACTTCGCGGTCAACGGAACAGCCTGCGTGGGCCCCAACCGGGCACCCGCGGTCCAGTTGACCAGTCCGGCGGACAACTCGAGCCACCCGGCACAAGCGGCGATTCCGTTGGCGGCGACGGCAACCGACGCCGACGGGACCATCAGCAGAGTCGAGTTCTACGCGGGAACAACCCTGCTCGAAACTGACACGAGCAGTCCATATCAGCACAGCTGGACGGGCGCGGCGCCGGGCCAGCACTCGGTCACGGCCAGGGCATACGACGACAAAGGCGCGTCCACGATCTCCAGCCCCGTGGCGGTCAGAGTCCTCAGTGCCCCAACGATCCTGGCCACTCCGAGCACGGTGAACCTCCGCCAGGGCACGTCGACCACAGTGGACGTGACACTGGCAACACAGCCGACAGGCCCAGTCACAGCGACCATAACCAGAACGGGCAGCGCGGATCTCACCGCAAGCCCGACAGAACTCACCTTCTCGACCACCGACTGGAACACGCCGAAGCCGGTCACGATCACCTCGGCCGCGAACGGTGGAGCCCTGGCCAGTGCGACTTTCACGGCCAGCGCCACGGGCTACACGGCGGCGACGTTCACGGCAACTGAGCTGGACGCGTCGACACCGGAGTTCAAGACGGCGTTCCTGACTCAGTACAACAAGATCAAGGACCCGAACAGCGGCTACTTCCGCAAGTTCGGCGATCTTCTCGTGCCGTACCACTCCATTGAGACGCTTCTGGTCGAGGCCCCGGATCACGGCCACCAGACGACCTCGGAGGCCTTCAGCTACTACCTCTGGCTGGAAGCGGCCTACGGTCAGATCCAGGGCGACTGGGCGCCGTTCAACGCGGCATGGGCGTCCCTCGAGAAGTACATCATCCCGTCGACTGCCGACCAGCCGACGAACAACAAGTACAACCCGGCCGATCCAGCGACCTACGCACCGGAACACCCCAGAATGGACCGGTATCCGGCGGTACTGGACGGCAACATCCCCGTCGGCCAAGACCCGATCGCAGCCGAACTCAAAGCCGCGTACGGCAGCGACGACATCTACGGCATGCACTGGCTGCTGGATGTCGACAACACCTACAAGTTCGGCCGTTGCGGCGACGGGACGACCGCGCCCGCGTACATCAACACCTACCAGCGCGGTTCGTCCGAGTCGGTGTTCGAGACGATCCCACAGCCTTCGTGTGACACGTTCAAACACGGCGGCCCCAACGGATATCTCGATCTGTTCACAAAGGACGCCTCGTACGCCAGGCAATGGAAGTACACCAACGCTCCCGACGCGGACGCGCGAGCCGTCCAGGTGGCATTCCTTGCACAGCGGTGGGCTGCTGCGCAAGGCAAGGGCGGCGATGTGAGCGCGGTCGTGAAGAAGGCGTCGAAGATGGGCGACTACCTGCGGTACGCCATGTTCGACAAGTACTTCAAGCGGATCGGCAACTGCACCAGCCCGTCGAGTTGCCCCGGCGCGACGGGCAAGGACAGTGCGCACTACCTGATGTCCTGGTACTACGCCTGGGGCGGTGCGACCGACACCTCAGCAGGCTGGGCATGGCGCATCGGTGACGGCGCCAACCACCAGGGCTACCAGAACCCGTTGGCGGCATACGCTTTGGCGAACGACCCGGCGTTGAAGCCGACCTCGGCGACTGGCGCCGCGGACTGGGCCAAGAGCCTCGACCGGCAGCTGGAGTTCCTGCAGTGGCTGCAGTCCAGCGAAGGTGGTATCGCAGGCGGTGCGACCAACAGCTGGGAGGGCCAGTACGGCACCCCGCCCGCGGGTTCGCCGACGTTCTACGGGATGTTCTACGACTGGCAGCCGGTCTGGCACGACCCGCCAAGCAACCGCTGGTTCGGCTTCCAGGTCTGGGGTCTCGAGCGAGTCGCGTCGTACTACCAGATCACCGGCGACGCGAGGGCCAAGAAGATCCTGGACAAGTGGGTCCCGTGGGCGATCGCGAACACCACGACCGGCGCGAACTTCCAGATTCCGAACGACATGCAGTGGACGGGCGCACCGGATACGTGGAACCCGAGCAGTCCTGGCGGCAACGCGGGCTTGCACGTGCGCGTGCTCAACCACAGCAAGGATGTCGGTGTCGCGGCCTCGTACGCCAAGGTCCTGCTCAACTACGCGGCCAGGTCAGGCGACGCAGCCGCGAAGACCACCGGCGAAGCCCTGCTGAACTCCCTGCTCCAGCACGCCGACGCGGTGGGCATCGCCACGCCGGAGACCCGTGCGGACTACAACCGGTTCGACGACAAGTACAACTCGTCCACCGGTGAAGGCGTGTACGTCCCGCCGGGCTGGACCGGCAAGATGCCGAACGGCGACACGATCGACCAGAACAGCACGTTCCTGTCGATCCGGTCCTTCTACCGCTCCGACCAACAGTGGGCCAAGGTGCAGTCCTACCTGGACGGTGGAGCCGTGCCGACGTTCACGTACCACAGGTTCTGGGCACAAGCCGAGATAGCGACGGCGTTCTCGTTGCACTTCCAACTCTTCGGCTAGAAGAACACAAAAAAGCTGGGCGGGCCCGCGGCCCGCCCAGCTTTTTTGTGTCTGGCTACGGCAGGGTGTTGCTGGAGATGACCTGGGCGTACCAGTGGGCGCTTGTCTTCGCGGTGCGGACCTGGGTGTCGAAGTCGACGTGGACCATGCCGAAGCGCTTGGCGTAGCCCTCGGCCCACTCGAAGTTGTCCACGAGCGACCACAGGAAATACCCGCGCAGGTCCACACCCTGGCGGATGGCGTCAAGCGCGGCCCGCAGATGGGCATCCAGGAACGACACCCGGTTGGTGTCGTCGATACCGGGGAAGGCCGCGCCGTTCTCCGTGATGTACAACGGAAGTCCCGGGTAGTCGTTGTGCAGCCGAACCAGCAGGTCGGTCAACCCGCCAGGGACGATGTCCCAGCCGCTGTCGGTCTGTGGCAACCCGCGGTCGGGGAACTCGACGTGTTCCGAGCCGACCCACGGCGACGGCAGCTGAGCCTCGGTACCCGACCGCACGTACAGATCGCGGTAGTAGTTGATGCCCAACATGTCCAGCGGCTGACGGATCAAGCCGAGGTCGCCCGGTTTGATCGTCTCCGACAGGCCGTAAGGCGCGAGGTCCGTCAGCAGGTCCTCGGGATACGACCCGTGGACGACCGGGTCGAGGAAGATCCGGTTCTGCAGGCCGTCGATCCGCCTGACTGCGTCGTCCGCGGGGTCGTCGGCGTGCACGGGGAACAGGTTGAGCGTGATCCCGGCTTGTGCCTTGGGGGAGAACGACCGGATCGCGTGCATCGCGATCCCGTGGCCCAGCAACAGGTGGTGGGCAGCGGCGATCGCCGCGTTCGGTTCGGTGCGGCCAGGCGCGTGGATGCCGGAGGCGTAACCGAGGAAAGCCGAGCACCACGGTTCGTTGAGCGTGATCCAGCTCGGAACCCGATCGCCCAGCAGCCTCGCGACCGTCTCGGCGTACTCGCCGAAGTGATAGGCCGTGTCACGGTTCGCCCAGCCGCCTGTCTCCTCCAATGACTGGGGGAGATCCCAGTGGTACAGCGTCGCCCACGGCTGGATGTCGTAGGCAAGCAGCGTGTCCACGAGCCGGTCGTAGAAGCTCAGGTCACCCATCCTCGGCCACGCGATGGAGAACCGGTACGCCTGCAGGCCGAGGTCGGCCATCATGCGGACGTCCTGTTCCATCAGCCGATAGTGGTCAGCTGCCACGTCACCGGTGTCGCCGTTGTGCACAGCCCCGGGCACATGGCAGAAGGTGTCCCAAATGGACGGCACCCGGCCGTCGGAGGTGGTGGCTCCCTCGATCTGGAACGCCGCGGTCGCGGCACCCCATACGAATCCGTCAGGAAACGTCACGGTTCATCCCTTCACGGCACCCTGCATGATCCCGGCGACGATCTGCCTGCCGAGCGCGACGAAAACGATCAGGATCGGGATGGTCGCCAGCGTCGTGCCGGCGAGCACCAACGAATAGTCAATGTAGTAACCGCTTTGCAGCTTCTCCAGCGCCACCTGGACCGTCGGGTTGCCTGCGTCCAGCACGACCAGCGGCCACAGGAAGTCGTTCCACGCCGTCATGAACGTGAACATGCCGAGGAACGCCGCGGCCGGCCGGACCGCGGGCAGGCAGACGTGCCAGTACACCCGGATCATGCTGCAGCCGTCCATCCGTGCCGCCTCGACGAGTTCGAACGGCACAGCGTCCACTGTGTACTGCCGCATCCAGAACACGCCGAGCGCGGTGACCAGGTTGGGCACCATCACCGCCCACAACCCGCCGACCCAGCCGAAGTCGGCCATGGACATGTACAGCGGGATGATGCCGAGCTGAGTCGGCACGGCCAGGGTCGCGACGATGAACAGGAACAGTGGATCGCGCCCGCGGAACCGGAGTTTGGCGAAGGCGAACCCGGCCAGCGTCGAGAAGAACACCGTGGACAGCGTCACCGACCCTGCCACGATCACGCTGTTGACCAGCGCTTTCCAGAACTCCACCGAGTCGAATACGCGCTGCGCGTTGGCCCAGAAGTTGCCGCCGGGTATCAGCGGCGGCAGCCGGTCGGTGAGCATCCCGCTGTCGCGGCTGGCGACCAGGTACGACCAGTAGAACGGAAACGCCGAGCCCAGTACGAAGGCGGCCAGCAGCCCGTATATCCAGAACCCCGCTCGTTTCATCGTGCCAACCGCCTGGTCAGCAGGAAGTTCAGCGAGGCGATCACCAGGATCACCAGGAACAGCACCCACGCCATCGCCGACGCGTAACCGAAGTGCTGGCTTTCGAAGGCGGTTTGGTACATGTACAGCGTCACCGTCTGGAACTGGTTCGTCGAACCGCCGTTGTTCGAGCCGGGCATGGCGTCGAACAGCTTGGGTTCGGTGAAGATCTGCAGGCCACCGATGGTCGACGTGACCACGACGAAGATCAGCGTCGGCCGCAGCAGCGGCAGTGTGATCGAGAAGAACCGCCGGACCGGCGACGCGCCGTCCACCACGGCCGCCTCGTAGATCTCTCGCGGAATGGCCTTCATCGCGGCCAGGATGATCAGCGCGTTGTACCCGGTCCACCGCCAGTTGACCATGATCGCGATGGCGATGTGGCTGGCGAATCTGTTGGCCTGCCAGTCGATCCGGTCGAGGCCGAACAGCTCGAACAGGGAGTTGACCAAGCCGTAGTTCGGGCCGAACAGGTTCGCGAAGATGATCCCGATCGCGACCAGCGAAGCCGCGTACGGCAGCAGAACGCCCACGCGCCAGGCGGTCGGCATCCGCAGCCGCGAGTTCAGCAACGCCGCCAGCAGAACCGCGATCACGATCTGCGGCCCGCTGGACAGCAGGAAGATGCTGACGGTGTTGACGAGCGTCCGGTAGAACTGGTCGTCGCCGAACAGCTCGACGTAGTTGTCCATCCCGATGAACGACGGGTCGTCGTCACCGAGCTCCCAGTTGAACATCGAGACGTAACCCGTGTACAGCAACGGGAAGAGCCCGACAACGCCGAACACCACGAAGAACGGCGCGATGTAGAGATAGGGCGATGCTTTGACGTCCAACCGCGCAAGCCGGTCCCGCCACGGCGAAGGACGCCGTGGCGGGACGACCGCGATGTCTGCTGTGGACGGTGCTGAGGATCGCGCCGTCGTCTGTGACATCGCTACCTGACCAGCTTCTTCGCGCCGTCGACCGCCTGCTTCCAGCCGTCCTCCGGCGAAGCACCCTGTTCGACCGCCGCCAGCGCCGGGCTGGTCACGTTCTCCTGGATCTGCCCGTCCCGCGGGCCCTTGTACTGCGCCTTGGTGACCTTCTTCGCCTGGTTGGCGAACAGCTCACCGACCTTCGTGGCACCGAAGTACTCGTTGGTGAACGACAGCAGCTCGCTCGACTCCATCGCCTTGACCTGGCTCGGGAAGTTGCCGGTCGTCTTGAACGCCTTGAGCTGCTGCTCCGGCGCGGTCAGCCACGCCGCGAGCTCAGCGGCTTCCTTCGGGTGCTTGCTCTGCTTGGGCACGGTCAGATACGAGCCGCCCCAGTTGCCCCCGCCCTCCGGGAATGCCTCCACGACCGCCCACTTGCCCGCGTTCTCCGGGCCTGCCTGCTGCTTGATCACGCCGAGCATCCAGGACGGGCAGGTCTTCGTGGCGAACGCCCCCTGCTTGAACCCGCTGTTCCACTCGTTGGAGAACGCGGTCAGCTTCGCGGTCTGGCCACGCTTGGCCGCCGCGGTCACCTTGTCCCAGCTCTCCTTGATCTTGGGGTTGGACTCGATCGCCAGGCTGTCGTCCCGGTTGATGTAGCCGGTGTCCAGCTGGTTGACCATCGCGTTGAAGATCTGCGATGACGAGTCGAACCACGCCTTGCCGGTGGCCTTGGTGTACTGGTCGCCCGCTGCGAAGTACGAGTCCCACGTGGCCAGCATTTCCTTGAGCTTCGCCGGCTCGGTCGGCATGTTGGCCGCCTGCAGCAGGTCGGTGCGCACGCACATGGCGAGTGGGCCGATGTCGGTGCCGTAACCGATCAGCTTGCCGTCCTTGGCCTTGCCCGCGTCGTACTTCCACGGCAGCCAACGGGACTGCAGGTCCTTCGGACCGATCTCGCTCAGGTCGTTGAACTTGTCGGCCTTGTCGATGAACGTCGAGATATGGCCCTCTTCCAGGGCCTGGACGTCAGCGAGACCGGAGCCCGCGCTCAGCTTGGTGAGCATGTCCTGGTGGTAGGGACCACCCTGGCCGGTCTTCCGGTGGGTGATCTTCATGCCCGGGTGCGCGGCCTCGTATTCCTTGATCAGGTCTTCGTAGCCGAACTCGGTGAACGTGGCGATCGTCAGCTCGATCGGGCCGCTCGCACTCGGCTGGCCTTGGCCGGACGGTGTTTCACTGGACCCGCCACACGCGGTCGCGCCGGCTAACAGTGCTAAGGCCGCGGCGCTGGTGAGAATTCTTCGCACTTCGTGCCCCTCATTGGACGGCAGTTCTGGGAGCGCTCCCAGACGTGTGGCGAGTGTGGCTCTTGCCACGCTTGATGTCAAGGCCGAGGCACCCGAGAGCGCTCCCATGGCGATCCGGGGCGGGTTGGCCATAGGCTGGTCGTCACGCGGGACCAGGGAGGCATGGAGTGGCGGTACCGGACCAGGGTGGGCGACCGACGTTGGAGGACGTCGCCGCGTACGCGGGCGTGTCCCGTTCGACGGCATCGCGCGCGTTGAACGAGGAGACCTACGTCAGTCCGCAAGCCCGGGAGAAAGTCCTCGCGGCCGCTCGTGACCTGGGGTACTCGCCGAACCAGGCGGCTCGGTCGCTGGTCACCAAGCGCACCGGCGCGGTCGCGCTGCTGTTGTCCGAGCCCGAGTCGATGGTGCTGGACGACCCGTACTACCTGATCGTGATGCGCGCGGCGTTCCGGGACCTGGCCAACCGGGGCAGCCAGATGCTCGTGATGTTCGTGGACAATCGGGACGACATCCCCCGAACCATGAAGTTCCTTGACGGTGGTCACGTCGACGGTGTACTGGTCTTCGCACCGCACATCGGCGACCCGCTGGCCACGGCCTTGCGTCTGCTGCGGGTTCCGGTGGTGTTCGGTGGTTCCTCGGTGACCAACGGCAAAGGCCTGTACACAGTGGACTACGACAACAAGTCCGGTGCGTGCCTGGCTGTCGAGCATCTGCTCTCCCAAGGGCGTCGTCGGATTGTCACCGTGTCCGGGCCGCAGGACCAGCGCTCAGCACGGGACCGTCTCGCGGGATGGCAGGAAACCCTTACCGCGGCCGGGATCGATCCGACCGGTATGTCCGAACCGGCCGATTTCACCCAGCATGGCGGGGACGTCGCCATGCAACGACTGCTCGACCGCGTGCCCGACCTGGACGCGGTGTTCGCCGCCAGCGACCCGATGGCGGCAGGGGCGATCAGGGCTTTGCGGTCGGCGGGAAGGCGCGTCCCGGACGATGTCGCGGTCGTCGGCTTCGACGACAACCCGCGCCTGGCGCCGACGCTGGATCCGCCGTTGACGTCCGTGCACCAGGACCCGGCCGAGCAGGTTGGCGAGATGATCCGGATGCTGCTGCAACTGCAGACCGGACAAGAGCCCGCCGTGCCGCGGCTGGTGCTTCCCGTGTCGTTGACGACGCGGCAGTCGGCCTAGTGGTCACGGCCGGAAGTTCCGCCGGTACCCCCGACGAACCTCCGGCCGCAACTACTAGTGGCCGTGGCCGCGGTGCTCGGGATTGGCGAACACGCAGCCCTCGACGTCCGCTGGGATCTGGTGGACCTTGGGGTCGTTGTAGTTGCACCGCAGGTAGAACAGCCCCAGCTTGGCCGTGCCCAGATAGCCCTGCGTCACCGCGTATCCGTTTCCGAAGCTGAACTGCGGACTGTCGCTGACGCGGCCGGCGGTCATCGCGTCCCGCCATGACGCCTGAAATTCCTTGAAGTCCTTGAACAGGACCAGGCCCACTCGGGGAAAGTCCGCTGATACCGAGCAAGTCGCCCATTCGGTGACGTACGGCTGGTACATGTCCGCGAACAGCGTGCCCACGAACTGCCTGAACTCCTGCGGAGTCCCGGTCTGGACATTCCGGCAGCCGCCTGCGCGCTCCTTGACCAAGGACGCGAGGTCGTCGATGGACGTAATGGGCTGACCGAGCCCTTGGTCGGGTGGTGGTTGTTGCGGTGAGCATGCCGTCAATGCCAGCAGCAACAGTCCGACCAGGGCTCGGCCAGGCATAGGTGGTTCCTTCCTTTACAGCGGCGGATAGGCGTTGCGCAGCAACTCCTGGAACTGGGCTGGGTACCAGTGCCCGGACAGTGGCGCGTCCGGCCGTGCGCCGCTCATGTTGTTGTTGTTGCGCGGGTTTCCGGTGTACGTCGGGTCGCACATCCGGTCGAAGCCCTTGCCTTCGTTGTTCGGGATCTCCTTGCTGGAGCCGTCGGACTCGCCCGGCGGCTTGATCCACACGTAGGCGTCGATGCCGGCCTCCGGCGCGGCCTTCGGGCGCTCACCGATGCCAGCCCCGGCCTGGTTGCACCAGTTGCCGAGGTGGATCCGGCGGTCCAGCTTGCCCCCGTTGACGTACGTGTCCACAGTGTCCCGTGGGCCAGGACCGGTCGGTCGCGCCGAGCCGCCCCAGCCGTTTCGGGAGGTGTCGATCAGCATGCCGACGCCCGACGGGAAACCGGCTCGCACAGTTTCCTCACGGAATGCCTTGGCGAAGGACACTTCATCGACGTAGCGGTTCCAGTCCACCCACTTCGACTGCCGCACCGAGGTACCGTTGATGGAGTCGTTGATCGTGTAGAACTGCTCCTTCAGGATGCCGTAGTTGGCGGTGTTGGCGATGAAGCCGTGCACGTTGTTCACCGTGCTGCCGGAGGCCCTGGCGGCCTGGGCCATGATCTGCGCTGAGGGCGTGAAGTTGTCGTCCCAGCCCAGCCAGCCGTGGTGGCCCGCGTCGATGTAGTTGTAGACGTTCGGGATCGCACCCAGTTTGGCCAGCGCGTATCCGACACCGTTGACGTAGTTGCCGTTGGCTTTCATCGTGTCGCACTGCGGGGTGGCGGTCGGCCGCGGCGTGACGTTGGTGATCAGGTTGGGCAGCGAGTCGATCTCGATCACGGTCACGATCCGCAACGCGGAGTACTTCGTGTCAGCCAGGATCGCCGCGATCGGGTCGATGTACTCGGCCTTGTACTTCGGCAGCTCATCGGCCTTGAGCTCGCCGTTGGACGCCAGTGCCGAGCAGTCCCGGCCGGGCAGGTTGTAGATCACCAGCTGGATCACGTACGGATTTCCGGCAGCCTGCCGGACCGCTTCGTCCAGGTGGGCCCGCAGGCCACGGGCGGTCGCCGTGCCGTTGATCGCGGCGATGCGGTCGAGCCAGACCGCGGTCGGCTGGTTGGCGATCGCGCTTCCGCCGGGTTCCGCCGATGCCTTCGCTGCCCAGTCAGGGTTCACGTACACCCCGGCGCCGACATAAGGATTGTCCACCTTGGACCCTGGTGGCGGGTCGGTCGGCGGTGGTGTGGTGCCGTCGCATGTGACCCCGTTCAGCTTGAACGAGGTCGGCTTGTCGTTGGTACCCGAGAAGGTCCCGTTGAAGCCCGGCGAGACGCTCGCGCCCGTCGCCAAGGAGCCGTTCCAACTCGGGTTGCGGACGGTCACCTTGGTGGCTTGCTGCCCGAACTGGGCGTTCCAGCCCTGTTGGACCTGCTGGTTTCCGGGGAAGTCCCATTCGAGGGTCCATCCGCCGGTGATCGGATCGCCGAGATTGGTGATCGCCACGGTCGCGCCGAATCCAGTGTTCCACTGGTTGGTGATGCTGTATTCGACTTTGCAACCGGGCGCCGCGTTCGCAGCCGGTGCGGCCAGAGCGGCGACTGTTGTCGCAGCTAGCAGGGCTGAGACGGCCAGTGCTGCGTGGAGCCTCATGCATCGCCTCCTTGCGTGCAGAGCCAGATTCTGGGAGCGCTCCCAATCGACCGTAGCCTCACACTCCGCACCTTGACAAGGACTTGGCGTAGCCAGATTCTGGGAACGCTCCCAGAAGGCGTTCACGGAGGAGCGCAATGAAGCGACTCGCCCTGCTCGCCGCCATCGCCATGGCACTGTCCACAGTGGTCATAGTGCTCGGCGGCACCCCCGCGCTTGCCCACGGTGCGATGCTCAAACCCGGTAGCCGGACGTACTTCTGCTGGAAGGACGGACTGACCCAGAACGGCAACATCGTCCCGGTCAACCCCGCCTGCGCCGCCGCCGCGGGCGTCAGTGGGACGAACCCGCTGTACAACTGGTTCAGCGTGCTGCGCTCCGACGGCGACGGCCGCACCCGCGGGTTCGTCCCGGACGGCCAGCTGTGCAGCGGCGGCAACCAGACCTTCGACGGCTGGAACCTGCCCCGCGACGACTGGCCACTGACCCACCTGACCGCGGGCGCGGACTTCGCCTGGGCCTACAACGCCTGGGCCGCGCACCCCGGCTGGTTCTACCTGTACGTCACCAAGGACAGCTGGAGCCCGACCAGGCCGCTGACCTGGAACGACCTCGAGGACCAGCCTTTCCTCTCGGTCGACCACCCGCCGCTGACCGGCCAGGTCGGTTCGGTCGACGCCCAGTACAACTGGCGCGGCCGCTTCCCGTCAGGCAAGAGCGGCAAGCACATCATCTACTCGGTGTGGAAGCGCTCGGACAGCAAGGAAACCTTCTACGGATGCTCCGACGTGGTCTTCGACGGCGGAAACGGCGAGGTCACCGGCATCGGCGAGGGTGGACCGCCCGGCGGCAGCCCGGGTGCGTGCACGGGGACCTACCGGGTGACGAATGCCTGGCCGGGCGGCTTCCAGGCCGAGGTGACCGTCCGCAACACCGGGTCGACCACGTTGTCCGACTGGACCGTTTCGTGGCCGACCGCCGCTGGCCAGACGGTCACCAGCGTATGGAACGGCGTCCGCGTCGGGTCGGGATCACCTGTCACAGTGCGGAATACCGACGGGAACAGATCCGTCGCGGTGAACGGGCAAACGACGTTCGGCCTGACCGCCAACACGACCGGTGGCAGCGATCCTGGTGGGGCACTGACGTGTTCAAGCCCGTGATCGCACCGCGATGACTGTGTCCGTCACGGTGGCGATCTGTCCGCCCGGCCCGGTGGCCTTGCGCTCCGGCGTTGCGAGGCGTTCGGGTTGCCACCGTGACGGATCAAGGTCGAGTTCGTCGAAGATCTCCTGCGGTGTCGGGAAAACCGTGTCCGGATCGGCCGACGACCACGGGTGCAGCGACCCGTGGTCGACGATCAGCAACAGCCCGCCCGGTGCCAGCGCGTGCGCGGCCTTGCGGAACGCGGCGGCCCGGTCGAAGTCGAAGGGCGTCTGCAAGTACTGGGCGTTGATCAGGTCGAACGGACCAGTGGGGAACGTCTCGCTGAGATCGTGCTGCTCGGTGGTGACGTGGACGCCGTTGGCTTCGGCGTGTTCGCTGGTGTGGCGCAGGGCCGACGCGGCGATGTCGACCGCTGTCACCTCCCAGCCCTTGCCGGCGAGCCACACCGCGTCACCACCTTCCCCGCAGCCGAGATCCAGCGCGCGACCAGGCTTTCGATCTGCGACGGTCTCGACGAGAAGGGCGTTGGGCGTGCCCTTCCAGCGCCGCTTTCCGTTGTAGCGGTTTTCCCAGAACTCTCGGGCGTTTGTCATGGTCACACCATGACCGGCGGCTTGCTGGACTTGCAAAGTTTCATGCCGTTCCGGCAAGTTCTAGGGCATGGACGAACTGCGTGACGTGCTGGACGCCGTCGGTCCCAAGCTGCGTACCCTGCGCAAACAGCGTGACATCACGCTCGCGGACCTCTCACGGGCCACGGGTATCTCACAGAGCACCCTCTCCCGGCTGGAGAGTGGCAGCAGGCGACCCAACCTCGAACTGCTGTTGCCACTGGCCAGGGCTTACGGCGTACCGCTCGACGAGCTGGTCGGGGCGCCCGCGACCGGTGATCCGCGTGTGCACCTCCGGCCGGTGAAGCGGTTCGGCATGACGTTCGTGCCGCTGAGCAAACGGCCCGGTGGGATCCAGGCGTTCAAGCTGGTCATTCCGCCGAGGCCGAAGAGCTACACGCCGGAGTTGCAGACACACGAGGGCTACGAGTGGCTCTACGTCCTGGACGGCCGATTGCGTTTGATGCTCTCCGACCACTACCACGTCTTCAAGGCGGGCGAGGTGGCTGAGTTCGACACGCACACTCCGCACAGCCTCATGCCCGACGACGACCGGCCGGTCGAACTGCTGATCCTTTTCGGACCGCAGGGTGAACGCGTTCACCTTGGCGGTTCAGCGGAGTCTCGACGGGAGTACTAGGCGCTCGCACGATCGTCACGCGGAAACTACTTGCCTGACAGCGTTTCGGCACCGGGGCCGGTGAAGTCGCTCGCGGTCACCGGTCTGCCGGTGAGCAGCATGAGCAGGGCTTCGGCCGTGCCACGGACTTCTGGGCCGGCGCCGTGTGACCAGTCGAGATCCGTGGCGATCAGACGCACGCCACGGTGCCTCGGACGGGAGATCATGATCGACAACGGCCACCGCAAGGCGGCGAAGAAGTCGGCGACGATCGGAAAGGCCGTAGGGTTCAGCGCTTTCGGTCTGCCGAGCGGTTTACGGATATCGATGGCGTGCACGACCGCATCCGCCAAGGCGGCCTTCTCTGGACCCCCAGGCGGTTTCAGGCCTTTCTCGGCGGTGACCTGAAGCTGCGCGAGGATCGCCTCAGGGCCACGGCGGGCCCAGTGCCGCGCGGCTTCGGCGTTGCCCTTGTTCACCCGCAACCCGCTGCGCACCATGAACTTCATGGTCTCCAAAGGCGAGGCTGCCGGGGCCCATGCGATGTGCGCGGCGACTTCTTGCACTGTCCAACCGGAACACAAGGAAGGCGTCGCCCACTCTTCGGGCGTCAGCGTCTTGAGGAACTCGATGTGCTCGAGTCGCTCCGACTTGATCAGGTCCGCTAGCCCCGTCATCGGGACATTGTGACTCTTGCCGGCGCCGGGCGCCAGCGTGGACTGACGGCGCCTGGGTGCCCAGGCGCCGTCGCTGTCCTACGGCGTCACCGGAATGTTGGTGAGCCCCTTGGTCGCGCCGGTCGCGGTGTTGGAGCCGTACACCACATTGGGGTTGGCGGTGCACTTCGACACCGAGGTGATCTTGATGGCGTACTCGCCCACGCCGCCGAGGTCCGACTTGTTGTTGCGCCACGTGTTGCCGCAGCCGTTGGCGAACGAGGGCGTTGTGCTCGGGTTGTGGGTTTCGTAACCGTTGGCGAAGACGCCGGGGGTGGTGAACGTGCCGGTGTTGTTCTCGATGAGGTACCCGGTTCCCTTGACGTCCACCCACGAGTCGGCCGAGTTCTGGCCGGTGATGCCCTGGCCGTTGAAGGTGTTGCCACGGATCACGCCGTTGGCGGTGCCCTCCTTGACGTCGATCGGTTCCGCAGCGACGTTTGGGCCGATCTGGTTGTTGAGCACCTGCACCCGGTCGGCCTTGTCCACGCCGCCGCTGTTGCCGTGGCACGCCCAGTTCGAGCCTGCCGAACCGATGTACACACCCTCGCCGTAGCCCTTCTGGACCAGACCGGTGTCGGTGATCAGCGAGTCCCGGATCACGCTGTCCGCGGAGGACTTCCTGAAGTGCACGGCCTCTTCGTCGACGTGGTGCACGTGAACGCTGGAGACCACGGCGTGGTGCGAATTGTCGATCACGATGCCCTTTTTGGACTCCGCGACAGTGAAGCCGGTGAGGTTCCAATAAGGAGCGTTGGACAGCCACAGCCCGTAACCGGAGTCCCAGCCGGCGGTCGGTGCCGGGCAAGAGGGTGCTTCACCGGACGGTCCGTCGTTGATCAGGACGGCGTTGCGTGGCCCGGTCAGGGTGATGGGCTGAGCCGCGGTGCCGGCTTTCTGGGTGACGAACGATCCGCGATAGATGCCCGCGGCGAGCTTGATCGTCTGTCCCGGTGTGGCATTGGCCAGAGCTGCTCGCAGTTGTGCCGCGGTGCTGACGTCCACAACAGGTCCGCCACCGCCGCCCGAGGATGTCCTGACAGTTATCGGAGAGCTTGCCGCGGACGTGTTCCCGGCCGCATCCCGTGCACGGACGCTGAACGTGTACGAGGTGTCGGCCGAGAGCCCGGTGACAGCCGTCGAAGTGGTCGCTGACGTTGCCACGACAGTGCTTGCTTGCAGGACCTGGTACTCGGTCACGCCCACGTTGTCGGTGGACGCGTTCCACCCCAAGGACACCGAACTCGACGTCACGCCCGTCGACCGGAGGTTGCCGGGGACGGTCGGGGCCTGGCTGTCGACGGGTGGCGCAGCGCCGCAGGGAGCGCCGTTCACCGTGCAGGACAGGGGAGTGCCGAGGCCGGAGACGTTGAAGCCGAAGCTTTCGGTTGCGCCAGGAGCGATGTCGCCGTTGTGGGCGGCGTTGGTGAACTTGTAGTGCTGGCCGGTCTGGGTCCTGGTGGAACTCCACGAGTTGCTGACCGTGCTCCCGGCGGGAAGATCGAACTCGACGGTCCAGGTCGTCGACGGGGTGTCACCGCTGTTGGCGATCGTGTACGTGGCGCCGTAACCGGTGTCCCACACCGAGGTCTGGGTGAATTTCGCCGTGAGTTGCGGCGCGGCCTGTGCGGCAGGGGTGACACCGAGTAAGGCGGTGAACGCCGCCGCGGTGACCAGAAGCGTGCCCCTGGTACGGGACATGGGCGGAAACCTCCGAGTGCAGGGCGGCGGTTTGACGACGAGCGTGACATGCCAGCGGGAAGCTGGTCAATACTGATAGGAAACTTTCCTAACAATTACGCGCGGGTCGCCCTGAGGATGAACGCGGTGTCGGCACCATGGGACGGCGGATCCCAGA
Organism: Kibdelosporangium aridum; assembly: GCF_900176515.1. GTDB lineage: Bacteria > Actinomycetota > Actinomycetes > Mycobacteriales > Pseudonocardiaceae > Kibdelosporangium > Kibdelosporangium aridum. Next base: position 489,214 of record NZ_FWXV01000007.1, on the reverse strand, counting down.
GCGACGTTTCAACCTGCTGAAATCCCGCGTCCTCGACGGCCTTTTCCAGCCCGTCGGGCAGCCACTTGCGGTGGGCGGACAGCAACATCCGGCCACCCGGCCGCAGAACGCGGTGCAGCTCGGCGAAGGCGGCCTGCCAATCCGGCCAGATCTGGACGTTGTTGACCGCGAGGACAACGTCAACGGAGGCCTCCGGCTGCGAGGTGCTCTCGGCGGCTCCGTCGCGGATGGTCACCCTGCCTTCGCGGATCAACTCCTTGCAGCGGCGTGCGGCTGCGTCACGCATTGTCTTCGACGGCTCGATACCGATCACATGGCGTGACTTCGTTCCGGCTGCTTCAAGACCGATGCCTGGCCCGTGGCCAAGAACCACCACGACGTCGTGCTCGCCGAGTGCGGCCAAGGAGACCACATGTCGTTCGGTCGCGGCGTTTCCCCGGGCCATCAGCCAGCCGCCGACACGCCCCAGCAGCCCCCGTGGGCAGCCGAAACCGTTGCGCAGAATGCGTGTGCCGAGACTGTCCATCCATCCACTCTGCTCCGGTGGCCACCGCGCCCGCAACGCGGCGTGCCGCCTGCATCCTAAGTAGACATGCTGGCCCCGGTGGCGGGCACTCTGGCCCGGGTCGGGAATGATCAAGACGACCGCGCTGTTGTCTGCAGACATGTCCTTTGTTATGACAGCCGAGGAACGGATGGCGTTCCTGGCCGAGCCGCACATCGGGATTCTCGCGATTACCAGGGACGGTCGCGCGCCGCTGGCCGTGCCGGTCTGGTACGACTACGAACCCGGCGGCGACCTGCTGATCTGGATCGAACGCGACACCGTCAAGGACAAGCTGATCAGGGCAGCGGGCACGTTCAGCCTCGCCGTGCACAACGAGACCGAGCCGTACAAGTACGTCACCGTGGAAGGCCCGGTCATCGCCAACGACGCCCCGCCGACCCGGGATCAGGCCGTCAAGATCGCCAGCCGCTATTTCCCGGTGGATCGTTCCGAGCTGTACGTCGACGAAGCGCTGGGGGAGCATTCCGTGCTCGTGCGGATGCGCCCGCAGAAGTGGCTGAGCAACGACCAGAGCAAGGGCTGACTCAGCCGTCCTCAGGCACCGGGATGTCACATGAAAGTGACTCGTACGGGACGTACAGGCAGAAGGGGTGCCCGACGGGGTCGAGGAAGATCCGCGCTCGCTCCTGCGGCTGGTAGTCCGCGAGTGTCGCGCCGGTCGTGAGCGCGTGTGCGCTCGCGGCCTCGAGGTCCTCGACAGCGATGTCCAGGTGTGCCTGCATCTGCTGCTGGCCGGGTTTGGCAGGCCACGTCGGCGAGGCGTATTCCGGGTCGGTCTGGAAGGACAACCCGGTGCCGCCGCCTGGTGGCGTGAGCGTTACCCACTTCTCCTCTTGCTCACACATTTCCCACCCCATCAGCTGACGGTAGAACTCCGCCAGTTCACGCGCGTCGGGTGCTTCCAGAACTGTCGTGCTCAGTTTCATGTGTGCCATGACCGTCGAGTACCCCATGAGTGGGTGCCATCACACCCGGGAACCGTAGGCACGCTACGTACGACTTGTGGAAGGTGACCAGACCGGTAGGAGCCGCCCTCGCGGGCGCGGTGACTGTCCTCGTGCTCGTCGCGCTGATCGGCGCGTCCGGACATGTCGCGCTCGGCGACACCGATCCTGGGGCGTTCGTGCGGTTCAGTGCGGCACTTGTCCGGCTGACAGCGGACGGCGCGGGGGCGTTGACCGTGGGCGGGCTGGTGTACGCGGTGTTCATGGCGCCAGCCCGGCGGGACGGGGTGCTGAAGGCGGAAGGTTACGCGGGGCTGCGTATCGCCACTCACGCTGCGGTCGCGTGGTTTGCCGCCGCAGCGGCCATGGTGGTGCTCGACGTCGCCGACGCTTCGGGCCAGCCCTTGTCCGAAATGGACATCCCGCGTCTCGTCGGTGGCTTCACCGCGCTGGAAACCCCCAAAGCCTGGGCGATTTCCGCGGCGCTCGTGCTGATCGTGCTGATCGCCTGCCGGATTGTGCTCACCTGGTTGTCTTGTGCTGCGCTGACGTTGATCGCACTGTTCGCACTGCTGCCACCCGTGGTGGCCGGGCACGCATCAGCAGGAGCCGGGCACGACATCGCGACGGACGCGGCGATTTGGCACGTGACAGCGGCCGCGGTCTGGGTGGGCACGCTTGTCGTCCACGTCAGCCGGGGGCAGCAGTACAAGAGCAAGTACAACGTCATTTCCCTGATCTGCTTCGGTGTATTGGCCATCTCGGGTGCCCTGGAAGGACTCGTCCTGACACCGTGGCGAGACCTGCTGACCTCCTACGGCCTTCTGCTGCTGGCCAAAGTGGTCATCCTCGCGGCCTTGGCGATGTTCATCAGGCGAGCACTGTGGGCTCAAGTGTTGGTGATGGCTGTCGGCATCGGTGTCTCGGTGGGGATGGCCAGGCAGCCGCCGCCCGGGTTCTTCGCAGCTCAGACACCGATGGACACGCTGATCGGGCACGACATCTCGGCCGCGCCCAGCGTGTGGGACTTCTTCGCGGCATGGCGGTTCTCCCTGATCTTCGGAACCGTGGCCATCCTGCTGGTGATCGGCTATCTCCTTGGCGTACGGGCACTGCGGGGGCGTGGAGATCACTGGCCGGTCGGACGGACAATCGCTTGGTTGCTTGGCTGTCTGGTGGTGCTTCTGGCCACGTCGTCCGGAGTCGGACGCTACGGGCCAGGTGTTTTCAGCGTGCACATGGTGACGCACATGGCGCTGAACATGCTGGCGCCCGTGCTCCTTGTGCTGGGCGCCCCGGTGACATTGGCATTGCGTGCGCTAAGTCCAAACCAAGGTCCGCGAGAGTGGTTGCTGGCTGTACTGCACAGCAAGGTCTCGCGGGTCCTGACGAACCCGTTGGTGGCGTGCATTCTTCTGGTCGGGTCGTACTACGCGCTCTATCTCACCGGGCTTTTCGACCAGGCGGTGCGGTGGCACTGGGCGCATCTGCTGATGAACACTCACTTCCTGCTGACGGGATACTTGTTCTACTGGGTGGTCATCGGTGTCGACCCCGGCCCGCGCCGCCCGCCGTACCTGGGCAGGCTGGCCATGTTGTTCGCGGTCATGCCGTTCCACGGGTTCTTCGGCGTGATCATCATGTCCACACAGGACGTGATCGCCGAGAACTTCTACCGTTCGCTTGCCGTGCCATGGATCGGTGACCTCCTCGCCGACCAGCGCCTTGGTGGCGGGATCGCGTGGGCGTCCGGTGAGATCCCGGTTCTCGTCGTGGTGATCGCCCTGCTGGTGCAGTGGTCGCGTTCGGACGAACGCGAGGCCCGTCGGCACGACCGCAACCCCGAGTCCGAGGACGAACTGGCCGCGTACAACGCGATGCTGGCCAAGCTTTCGGACATCCGCCGATGACAGGAGAATCGTGACCATCGAGCTGGAAATCGGCGGCATGACCTGTGCCGCGTGCGCGACCCGTGTCGAACGCAAGCTGAACAAGGTCGACGGCGTGCAGGCGACGGTCAACTACGCGACCGAACGTGCCAGCGTCCGGACGTCCACTGTGGATGTGGAAACGCTCGTCAAGGTCATCACGAACGCCGGGTACACGGCCTCCGCGGTCCGTACTGACCCAGTGAAGGCGTTGTGGCGTAGGCTGATCGTGGCCGTGGTCCTGATGGTTCCGCTGGGCGACTTGTCCTTGGCGATGACGTTCCTGCCGCAATTGCGCTTCCCTGGCTGGCAGTGGATCTGTCTCGCGCTCGCGGTGCCGGTCGTGTTCTGGTCGGCGTTGCCGTTTCATCGGGCCGCACTGAAGAACGCGCTGCACGGCGGCACAACGATGGACACCCTGGTGTCCCTGGGCGTGCTGGTGTCGTTCGGCTGGTCAGTGTTCACGGTCTTCGCGAGCCCCGACGGCGGTAGTTACCTTGAAGTCGCCGCGGGTGTGACGACATTCCTGTTGGCAGGCCGTTATTTCGAAGCACGAGCCAAGCGGACCGCCGGTGCCGCGATGCGTGCGTTGTCCTTGCTGGGCGCCAAAGACGTCACGGTCATCCAAGGCGGTGCCGAAAAGCTGGTCCCGATCGGCAGTCTGTGTGTCGATGACCGCTTCGTCGTCAAGCCAGGCGAGAAGATCGCGACCGACGGAGTGGTCGAGTCCGGCCACTCCGATGTGGACACGAGCATGATCTCCGGCGAATCGGTTCCCGTTGCCACCGAGCAAGGAATGGCCGTGATCGGCGGGACCATCTCGTTGACCGGCCGCTTGGTCGTCCGGGCGGCCCGGATCGGCTCGGACACCCAGCTCGCCCAGATGACCCGGCTTGTCGAGGAGGCACAGTCGGGCAAGGCCAAGGTCCGGCGGCTGGCCGATCGGGTCGCCTCGGTGTTCGTGCCGGTGGTTCTCGGGCTTTCCGTGCTGACCGCGGCGATCTGGGTGATCAGCGGCGGGTCCACTGTGGAAGCGCTGACGGCCGCGCTGTCAGTGCTGATCATCGCGTGTCCTTGCGCACTTGGTCTGGCAACACCCACGGCATTGCTTGTCGCCACAGGCAGGGGCGCCCAGCTGGGGCTTCTGCTGCGCGGTCCGCATGCGTTGGAGGCTGTGCGCAACGTCGACACAGTGTTGCTGGACAAGACAGGCACGGTCACGACCGGGCGGATGGAGGTGTCCAGTGTCGTCGGTGATGTCCTGACGACCGCGGCGGCTCTGGAATCAGCGTCCGAACACGCTGTCGGCCGGGCGATCGTCGCAGCCGCACAGGACTTTCCCGAAGTCACGGACTTCCGGGCCCTGCCAGGGCTCGGAGCGATCGGGGTTGTGCGAGGAAAGACCGTTCTGGCAGGGCGAATCGCGGCGTTCACCGAACGCGGCTGGGATGTGCCCGCCGAACTGCGACAGGATTCGACCGACACGGTCGTCCTGGTTGGCTGGGACGGCGCCGCGAAGGGCCTGATCACCCTGCGGGACCAGCCCAAACCGAGTGCCGCGCACGCCGTCCGGCTGCTGCGATCTCGTGGCCTGAACCCCGTCCTGGTCACCGGTGACAACGAGTCCACCGCCCGAGCGATCGCTCACGAAGTCGGGATAGACGAGGTCCACGCCGGTATGCGACCGGAGGAGAAGGCTGAACTCGTGCGTCGTCTGCAGAGCCAGGGACGCGGCGTGGCGTTCGTCGGTGACGGCATCAACGACGCACCCGCGCTGGCCACGGCGGACCTGGGCATGGCGATCGGAACAGGCACGGACGTGGCACTCGCGGCGGCGGACGCGATCCTCGTTCGTGACGACCTCACGGCCGTCGTGGACGCCATCAGCCTGTCCTGCAGGACACTGCGCACAATCCGCGGGAATCTCGCCTGGGCCTTCGGCTACAACGTGGCCGCGTTGCCCGTCGCCGCATTGGGTTTGCTGAACCCGTTGGTCGCGGGAGCGGCGATGGCGCTGTCCTCGGTGTTCGTCGTCTCCAACAGCCTCAGACTGCGCAAATTCACCCCGGAAATTCCCCCGGAACTGACCGGTGGGTCCCAGCCGACTAGTGAGCAGAGGACTGTCACTGGGAGGTAACTCTTGGAACGCCGTACTTTCCTACGCGCGTCAGCGCTGTCCGCCGGGGTGATGGCAACGGGCGCACCCATCGCCTCGGCGTCACAGTCGCCGTTACGTGTTCAGGTGCTGGTGTACGAAGGCGCGGAGGAGCTGGACTTCGTCGCGCCGTTCGATGTGTTGTCCATGGCGGGCCACATGAGCGACCGTATCCGGACGAGCCTGGTGTCGACCGGCAGGCCGACCACGATCACCGCGTCGAAGGGCATGCGGATCGATGTGCCGCGCGGATGGTCGCCGCAGGACGCTGACGTCCTGGTGGTGCCGGGTGGCGGTTTTGCCAATCAGCCGGCATCGGGCCTTGCGCGGTTGCTCGCGGACAAGGCGTTCATGCGCCGCCTTGCTGACGTGAAGGCGGTCATGGTCGGGGTCTGTACCGGCGTGATGGCCTTGTCAGCGGCCGGTTTCACGCGAGGCAGGCCCGCCACCACGCACGCGGGCGCCAAGGCGGATCTCGCCGCGCAGGGCGCGACGGTGATCAACGCGCGCGTGGTCGACGACGGCAACCTGGTCACCTGTGGCGGCATCACGTCCGGTCTGGACGCCGCGATCTGGCTGGTCGAGCGGTACCTCGGCGTGCAGCTGGCCAACCGGATCGAGACCGTCATGGAGTACGAGCGCCGCGGCACGGTCTGGCGCAACACCTAGGCACGGAACTCTGGATCACTCCCGGCGACGAACGCGTCCCGGGGGTGTTCCACCGATGCCAGCGACACGATGTCCCTGCCGTAGAACACGGCCGTGAGCCAGACGGCCAGCACACGCACCTTGCGTTCCCAGCTGGGCACGGCGAGGACGTGGTAGCCGCGGTGCATCAGCCAGGCCAGGAACCCCTTGATCACGATCCACCGCCACTGGAAGATGCCCCGGCCGATCCCCAGCGTGGCCACCGCGCCAAGGCTGTGGTGCTCGTAGGCCTTGGCCTTACCGCCCCGCAGCGTGGCCGCGACGTTCTTGGCCAACAGCTTGCCTTGGCGGTACGCGTGCTGCGCGTTGGGCACAGTAAGGGCCCCAGGCACATCCGACGCGAGGTCTGGCACGGCGGCGTTGTCGCCCGCGGCCCACGCGTCCTCGACACCGGGCACGCGCAGGTCGGCGGTGACTACGATCCGCCCGACCGCGTCGGTCGGCAGGTCGGTGTGCTTGTGCACCACCGGGTTCGCCGCGTTGCCCGCGGTCCACACGATCAGACCCGAGTCGTATTCATCGCCGTTCGACAGCACGATATGACCGTCCACAGCAGACTGGACCGTGGTGTTGAGGTGCACCTTGGCACCGCCCTGCTCCAACGACCGCACCACCCACCGGCCAGGGCGGTCGGTGACCTCGGGCAGGATCCGCCCGGCAGCCTCGACGAGGTGGAACCGAAGCTCGCTCTCGTCCAGCTCGGGGTAGCGCTTCACCAGCGCCTTGGCCAGCGAGAACACCTCAGCGAACCCTTCGACGCCGGTGAAGCCGCCGCCGACGAACGTGACCGTGAGCAGCCGTTGCCGCGCCGGGCCCGGTTGGAGCACCGCGGCGCGGTCGAACGAGGTCAGCAGGCGGTCGCGGATGGCCACGGCCTCCTCGATGTGCTTGAGCCCGATCGCGTGTTCGGCGATGCCCGGCACCGGGAACTTCCGGGTGACCGCTCCGGCGGTGACCACGATGATGTCGTAGCCGATGTCGAACATCGGCCCGTCCATCGGGCGGACGGTGACCGTGCGACGCGCGTGGTCGATCTCGGTCACCATCCCCGCGACGAGCTTGGTGCGGCGCAGGTGTCTGCGTAGCGATATGGCCGCGTGACGCGCCTCGATCGAACCGGCCGCGACCTCAGGCAGGAACGGCTGGTAGGTCATGTAGGGGCGGGGATCGACGAGGGTCAGCTCGGCCTCGCCCTTCCGCAGCTTCTTCTCGAGTTTCCATGCGGTGTAGAAGCCGGCGTAGCCACCGCCGACCACGAGGATCTTGCGCATGACGTCCCCTTTCTCTTCTCACAGCCTGGACGGCACAGCCGTACCCGCTGTGACAGCCAGGGGACGTGGCTGTGGTCACTTCGTATGCACGGGCAAGGCCTCAAGACCGCGCATCAAGGTGCTGGTCCGCCAGGTGAGCGTGTCGGGATCGGTGGCGAGGCGCAAGTCGGGGAACCGGTCGAGCAGCTTGCCGATCGCGATCCGTCCCTCAAGCCGGGCGAGCGGGGCACCCAGGCAGTGATGGATGCCGTGGCCGAACGCGACGTGCCCGCCAGCGGACCGTGAGATGTCGAGTGCGTCCGGCTCCTCGAACCGCCGCTCGTCGCGGTTGGCCGCCAGCAGGGAGACCAGCACGAACTCGTTCGCCGGGATCACCACGCCACCGATCTCGACGTCCTCGACGGTGAACCGCATCGTGCCGGTGTGCAGTGGGCCTTCGTAGCGCAGCAGCTCCTCGACGGCGTCCGGCAGCAGCGACGGATCCGCCTTCAGCGCCTTGAGCTGCTCGGGCGCGCGCAGCAGCGCCAGTGTGCCGTTGGCGATCAGGTTCACGGTCGTGTCATGTCCGGCGATCAGCAGCAGGATGGCCATCGAGAGCAGCTCCTGCTTGGTCAGCCGCGTGCCGTCGTCGGACACCGCGATCAAATCGGACAGCAGATCCTCGGTCGGCGCTTCGCGTTTCCGTTCGATCAGATCGGCGAGGTAGTCGCTCATTGCCTGGGAAGCGCCGACCAGATCGCGCCGCGGATCGGATGCCACGATCACGTGCGTCCAGTCCCGGAACGCGTCCCTGTCCGCGACGGGGACGCCGAGCAGCTCACAGATCACTGTCATCGGCAACGGCAGCGCGTAGGCCTCGAGCAGGTCGACTTCGCCGGTCATCTGGTCGAGCAGTTCGTCGGCGATCTGCTCGATCCGGGGCTGCAACCGCGCGACAGTGCGTGTGGTGAAGGCCTTGCCGACCAACTTGCGCAACCGGGTGTGGTCCGGCGGATCGGCGTGGAGCATGTGGTTTTCCAAAGCGCGGTACGTGGGGTGCAGAACTGGTGACTGAGGCCGGAGGAACCGCTTGAACAGCTCGGTGGCGCGACGGGAGTCCTTGCGCACACGCGGATCGGTCAGCACGGCCTTGACGTCTTCGTGCCTGGTCACCAGCCACGCCCGCAGGCGGCCCGGCGTTATCACCTGCCTGACCGGCGCGGACGCCCGCAACTCGGCTTCGATCGCGTACGGGTTCTGCAGAAAGTTCTCGTCGAGCACCAACGGCTCTGTCATGACCTCCATCGTCCCGCGTTTCCGGCTCGACGGGAATGGCGAGTAGTCGTCAGTGGCCTTCGGTCAACCACTTCGAGGTATTCGGACCCGGCAAGTGCTGGGCGAATGGAAGTACTACAAGCCGTAGTAATACACTGTGCCCGGTCCACGGGTCGAGGAGAGGGATTGGCTGGATGGTCGACGTGCTCGCCACGGTACTGACCTTCGCCGCCATTGGTCTGGCGGTGTGGGGGCTGGTGCTGATAGTGCTCAACAAGCGGTTCGCGTTGAACCGCCCGTACGGTCTCGCCTTGGCGGGCGCGGTGCTGGTGCTGGAACTCGCGCTGCTCGTCCAGCTGGTCATCGGCCTGGTCAACGTGTTCACGACCGATCGCGCCGTGGACAAGTGGACGTTCATCGGCTACCTCGCCGGGCCGGTGCTGATCCTGCCGCTCGCCGCGGTCTGGGCGGCGGCCGAGCGCAGTCGTTGGGGCTCAGGCGTTCTGGTGATCGGGTGCCTGACCATTCCGGTGCTGATCGTCCGGTTGCGACAGATCTGGGACGGCCATGGCTGATCTTCGTGAAGCCACGCGGTCCGGGCCTGGGCGGCTGTTGATCGCGGTGTACGCGATCTTCGTGATCGCCGCGACGGCCCGGTCCGCGGTCCAGATCGCGTCTCGGTTCGAGCGGGCGCCGTTGGCGTACGTGCTGTCCGCCGTGGCGGCCGTGATCTACATCGTCGCCTTGGTGTGCCTGATCAAAGGAACCGAGACGTCCCGGCGGATCGCCACGATCTCGTGCGTGGTCGAGCTGATCGGTGTTGTCGTGGTGGGAACGGTCAGTCTGTTCGCGCCACAGCTGTTCCCGGACGCGACCGTGTGGTCGTTCTACGGGCGTGGCTACGGCTTCGTACCGGTCGTCCTGCCGATTCTCGGGCTGTGGTGGATCAGGGTGTCAGCGGCGCGCTTGGGCTAGCGGAACCTTTCGCAGTTCTCGCAGGCGCCACCACGCACCCACACCGCTGATCAGGCCTTGCACCGCGATGATGTACGGCGCGTTGGCCGTGCCGCCGAGGTCGTGGTCCATCAGGTGGTTGCCCGCGTGCATCAGGCAGATCGCGGTGAACCCGGTGAGCAGGACGAAGATCGAGTCCCGTTGGGCCAAGGACAGGAACAGGGCGATCGCGAGTCCAATGTGGAACACGCCCATGTCGTGCAGGAAATGCACGTGGACAGGGAAGGCCACGTAGTCGGCGAAGCTGTCCGGCCACGCCCACATCCAGATGCCGAGCACGGCGAGGCTTGCCGCGGTGATCACCACTGCTGCCCTGACTGCGATTGTCATGGTGTTCCCTTCCTGAGCAAGGCGAGTTTCTCCGGTGCCCCGCACTCTGGACACACGGCCGCGTCGACGGTCAGCGGCAGCACGAAGGGCTGCGAGCTGTGCTTCGTCGCTCATGCCCTCAAGACGAGACAACCCTCTCGGGTGTGACATCCCCGATGTCACACGGCGCGGCGGAAATTCGTCCAGGAGGCATGACCAAGCACAAAGTTGTTGTCCTCGGCGCCGGGTACTCGGGTGTGATGGCCGCACTGCGCGCCGCTGACCAGGCAGATGTCACGTTGATCGCACCCAGTGCCAGCTTCACCGAGCGGGTCCGCGAGCACGAACTCGCGGCCGGGCGCCCCAGCATCGCCCACCCGCTGTCGAGCTTCATCCAGAAGAAGCCGGTGACGTCCGTCGCGGCCCGGGCTACGCGAATAGATCCGGACCAACAACAGATCCATACCGACGACGGCGGCCTGTACAGCTATGACTTCCTCGTCTACGCGTTGGGCAGCCATACCGCGAGCGTCCCGGCGGATGGCCGCGTGTTCACCGCTGAGAACGCCGGCTACCTGCGTAAGCGCCTCGACGACGGCCCGGGCACGCTGACTGTGGTCGGCGGCGGCGCGACCGGCGTCGAGATCGCCACCGAACTGGCCTCGCGGGGACAGGACTGGAAGGTCCGCATGGTGACGGCGGGCGAGATCGGGCAGATGTGGTCGCCGCGAGCCCGTGACTACGTCCGTTCCGTGTTCACCGACATGGGGATCGACCTGGTGGAAGGGCGGAAAGCCGATCCTGACGACATCGACAGTGACGTGGTCGTGTGGGCAGCGTCCCTGACGCCGAACATCCAGCTGGCGGCCGACACAGGCATCACCCTGAACAACCGTGGCCGGATCGCGGTCGACGACACCCTGCGGTCAGTGTCACATCCGAACATCTATGCCGTCGGCGACGCCGCCGGTGACTTGCGGATGGCTTGTGCCGTCGCACTTCCGATGGGAAAGCGAGCAGGCAAGAACATCGCACGGCAACTGCGCGGCTGGGAGCCGAAGCCGTTGTCGTTCCGGTACTACCTGCAGTGCATGAGCCTCGGCCGGGCAGACGGCCTCGTCCAGCTCGTGCACGCCGATGACGCGCCGAAGCAGAAGATCTTCACGGGCAAGCGCGCGGCCTTCGTGAAGGAACAGATCGTCCGCTCCACTGTGCGCTGGCTCCGTCAGGCCGGACGATGACACGGTGGGCTTCCGCCGCCGGCTCCGCTACCGAGATGCCGAATCGATGTGGCAGCGGAGCCGACCCCCAGTAACTTCTACTTCCTCGAGAAAGAAGTAAAAGTCTGTCCCGTGTGGCGGTTGGCCATGGTCAACTATGCCGGGCCGACCAGAGATAAACCTTGTGGGCACCTTGAATCAGCAGGTCACCGCGGATTTCAGGACACGGCTGAGCTCCGTCGTCTCCGGTGCGCCGATCTCGGTGAAGATCTCCAATGCCCGCTGCCAATGGGGCACGGCGGCCGCGCTGCCCTGCGCCGCCTGCGTGATCAGGCCGCGCACGTGCAGCGCTCGTGCCTCGAACAGGCGCTGGCCGCCCTGCACGACCAGTTTCAACGCGTGCTCGATGTGCCGGTCCGCCTGGCTGAGATCGCCCATGGCCAGGCAGTTCGCCGCGAGTTCGGTCAGTGCGGGCGCCTCGAGCACGCGCATGCTCGTCTCGTACATGGCGTCCAGTGCCGCACGGGCGAAGCCCATGGCGGTGGTGGTCTCGCCGAGGTGCCGGTGGGCGATCGACAGTCCAATGAGGATGGACGCTTCGCCGTAGCGGAAGCTGATCGCCCTCGACAAAGCCAACGCGGCGGTGTAACCCTCGATACTTTCCGCCAGCCTGCCGAGCCTGCGCTGCACCGTGGCAGTGATCTCCAGCGCGCCCGCCTCGTACCGGCGTTCGCCGATCTGGCGGCTGACCACGAGCGCCTCGTAGGCATGGGATTTCGCTTCGAGGTAACGCCCAAGGTCGCAGTACGTCTCCGCGAGGCACACCAGCGCGTTTCCGGCGAGGTAGTGGATTTCCTTCTCGCGCGCGATGTCCACGCACTGCTTGTGGCAGTTGGCGGCTTCGGTCAGCCGCCCGGCCGTCCAATGCGCCAGGCCGAGCCCGTTCAGCACGTAGATGGTCGCGCCCTGGTCACCGAGTTTCTCAAAGATGGAAAGCGACTCAGTGTGTTTGGCGACCGCTTCTTCGACATGGCCGAGGGACAGCTCCGCCACCCCGATGTAGTTGATCGCACGAGCGCGCAGCACCTCGCTGCCCGCCTGCTCGGCGAGCGCCAATTCGCTTTCGTGGCAACGTATGGCATCGCGCGGCTGGCCGAGTTGGGCGTGGACGCGGCCGAGGTGGTGCACCGCGTCGGCTTCGGCGAGCGGATCACCGATCGCCTTGGCGACGTCCCGTGCCCTCGTGTGCTTGGCGATGGCCTGCTGGTAGTCGCTCAAGTTGTACGAGATCAGGCCGCTCATCGTGAGGACCCCGGCTTCCGCGCGCTGATCACCCGCGCGTCGTGCGGCGGCCAGTGCGGCTTCGCACATCGCCAAACCGTCTGCCGCGTGCCCGCGGCTCATGAAGTACTGCCGCAGCGCCAGCGTGATCTCTGTGGCGTAGTGGCATGTCCCGGTGTCGCTCGCCGCGCTGCCGACCACGGCGACCAGGTTCGCGCGTTCGTCGTCCAGCCAACGAACGGATGCGTCCTTGATGGCACTCAAGTAGAAGCCCAGCAACCGGTGGTCACACGCGGTCAGATCGTCGGTCGTCTCGGCCCGTGCCTGATCCGCGGCGTAGTCACGGATCAAGTCGTGGAACTGGAACCGCTCACCAGGCCGTGGGGCCACCAAGTTCGCGGCAACCAGCCGGTCGAGCGCGCGGCGGATGTCCGCCTCGGAGTCGTCACCGGCGATCGCGCATGCGACCGGCACGGTGAAGTCCGCCCCGGGAACACGGCCCAGCAACCGGAACAACCTCCGTGCCGGCCCGTCGAGTGCCTGATAGGACAGGTGGAACGTGGACCGGACGGCGACGGACGGATCACCGTCGATGGTCAGTTCCGCCAGCCGGTCCGCGCGCAGCCGCTCGATGTAGTCCGTGATCAAGCCATGTCCGCTGCCGAGCAGGTTGGCGGCCACGATCCGCAACGCCAACGGCAGATATCCGCACAGCCGAGCCAGTTCCTCCACCGGCCCGTCGTCGACCGCGCCAAGGAACGACTTCAGCAGGGCCACTGAGTCGAGCTCGGACAACGCGTCGAGGCGCAGGACCCGAGCGTCATTGTGGACAGTCAGCGCGCGCAGGTCATCTCGGCTGGTCACCAGCGTCATCGACTGCGGATTGGGCGGCAGCAGCGCGCGAACCTGGTCGGTGCCGACCGCGTTGTCCAGTACGACAAGCATTATGCGGTCCGCGGTCAACGATCGGTAGAGTGCGACCTGTTCGTCCACTGTGGCCGGTACTTGCTGTGACGGTGTTCCGAGCGCACGCAGGAACTGGGTGAGTGCCTGCGCGGTGGAAACCGGTGCCAGGGTGTCGTATCCGCGCAGGTCAACGAAAAGCTGGCCGTCCGGGAACCGGGTCCGCACCTGATGCGCCCAGTGCACAGCCAAAGCCGTTTTGCCGACCCCGCCAGGCCCCGCGATCACGATCGTCCGTGCGTTCAGCGTGTCCAGCCGTGCCATGTCGGTTGTCCGGCCGCAGAACGTGGTCAGATCCGCGGGCAGTTGCATGGGTACGGTGTTCGCCGGCGTTGCGCTGGTGACCGCCTCCTTGCCGGTCATTTCACCGCGCAGCACGGTTTCGTGCGCTTGACGCAGCAAACTTCCAGGATTGGCGCCGAATTCGTCCGCCAGCTTGCGCCTGATCGACTCGAACGCCGCCAACGCGGCCGAATTCTGGCCGGTGTGGTGCAGTGCGAGCATCAGCGACGCCCACAGCTTCTCCCGCAACGGATACTGTGCCACCAGGCCACGAAGGTCTGGGATCAGCGTTTCGTAGTCGCCTGCTCGCAGATCCGCGGTGACTCGCAACTCCAGCGCGGTCATCTGGAGTTCCTGCAGCCGCGCCGCCTCGGCACCGAGCAGACCGTTGGTCACGCCGTCGAAGGCCGGGCCCCGCCACAACCCCAATGCCCCGCGCAGATGCGCCGCTGCCTGCTTCGGACGGTTGTGCGTGAGCATGTCGCGGGCGTTTTCGACGGCGTTCTCGAACTCGGTGAGATCAAGCCCGCCCTTGACCGTCACCCAGTACCCGGACCCGTCACCACGCAGTACGTCCGGCCCGCCTGCCTGCCGGATGGCCCGGCGCAAGGTCGAGACGTAGGTTTGGATCATCCCGCGCGCCGAGCCCGGCGGTCTCGCCCCCCACACCGTTTCGATCAACGCCGGCGTCTCCACTGTCCGGTCCGGCCGGACGAGCAGCGCCGCCAGCAGCGTCCTCGGCTTGACACCGCCGAGGGCGACCGGTTTGCCATCGACCTCCATCGTGACTGGCCCCAGTACCCGGAACCGGACCGTCGCCATTTCTCTCCTACCCCCCAGTCGTCATGGCCTCAGGGTAGAAGACGCGTGACGCTGGGGCAGGTTCTTCAGCCTCGGTTATTCTCGCCTACGAGGTCGTGGCGAGTGGGAGGTGGCATGTTCGGGCTGGGTGACCTGGAGTCCGCGGTGATGACCGTGCTGTGGGACGCAGGTGAGCCCGCCAAGGTGCGTGACGTACTGGCCACACTGGACACAGGCAGGCCGCTGGCTTACACAACCGTGATGACTGTACTGGACAACTTGCACCGCAAGGGATGGGTTCGCCGGCAGTTGGACGGCAAGGCCTACCTGTACGAGCCCGCGCTGACCCGTGCCGAGGCCGCGACCCGTGCGCTGCGGGAAGTGCTCGATTCATCCGGTGATCCGGAGGCCGTGTTGTTGCAGTTCGCCAGCACGGTGTCCGAGCGTGAAGTCGAAGTTCTGCGTTCCGGCCTGCGGAAAAAGGGTCGGCGCCGATGACCGTGGCCGCCGCGCTCCTTGCCTGTGCCGTCCTTGTTGGCTGGCTGGTGCCTGCCCGGTTGCGCCGGGTGGATTTGCGGCGACGTGACCCGTGGGTGCTGATCGTCGCCTGGTTGCTGTCCACTGTCGGGTTTTCGGCCGCGACAGTCACCGCGGTCGTGTTGTTGCTTGTTCCCAGTCATGGCAACGACTTCGTGTCCTTCTTGCATCACTGCCGGGACATCGTGCACGGCGCTCCGCCGCAGGCCGAGGCCTTTGGCGGCGCGGTTGCCGGTGGCCTGGTGCTGGCGTTGGCCGTTCGCCTTGCCGTGATCGTGGTCCGTGGTGCTCGCCGCAGGGCTCGTCGGCGTACTGAGCATCTGAGCGTTCTGCGGTTGGCCGCGCGTGGCGAACAGGGCGGGACTTTGTGGCTGGAGCACGACCAGCCGTTGGCTTTCAGCCTGTCCGGTGGAGTTGTCGTTGCCACGGAAGGGTTGTATCGGCATCTGCCTGCCGAGAGTGTCGCTGCCGTGCTTTCCCATGAACGCGCCCATGTTCGTGGACGTCACCACCTGATCGTCGCGATCGCTGAGGCAGTCCGGAAAGCCTTGCCGTTCGTGCCGCTTTTCCGTGACGCCGCAACGGCATTGCGTGACCTGGTCGAACTCGCCGCCGATGATGCCGCCGTCCGTGTCCATGGCGTTGCCGCCGTCCGCTCGGCGTTGATCTGCGTATCAGGCCAGGCGCCCGGGATCGCCTTGGCCATGGCCAGACAGGCCGTGGACGTCCGGCTCGCTCGGCTCGACTGCGGTGCCCCGCACGTCCGGCCCGTGCGACGGGCCTTGACGTGCGTGCTGACGGGCCTGACGGCCACGGCCGGTCCCTTGGCTGGCGCAGCGGTTCTGCTGCTCACCGTAGGGTTGCTGACGTGCTGAAACCCTCGTGAGCGGCGGGCCGCTCACGAGGGTGCGGTCACTTCAGCATGGCCTGCATCTCGGTGATCTCGGCCTGTTGCGCGTCGATGATCTTCTGTGCCAGCGCTTTCGCCTCAGGGCTTGAGCCCTTGCTCAGTTCGGTCTGTGACATCTGCACGGCGCCCTGGTGGTGCTCGATCATCATCTGCAGCCACATCCGATCGAACTCCGTGCCCTTCGCGGCTTCGAGGTGCGTGGTGTCCATGCCGCCGTGACCAGCCGAGCCGTGGTCCATGCCCTGCGGTGCGGCGTTCCACTTCTTGAGCATGTCCGTCAGCTGCTGGATTTCCGGGTCTTGCGCCTGCTGCACCCGGGTGGCCAGTTCGCGCACCTTCGGGTCAGTACCGCGGGACGGCACAAGCTTCGCCATGTCCACGGCCTGCTGATGATGCGGGATCATCTGCTGCGCGAACGTGACGTCCTCGGTGTTGTATCCACTCTGGACAGACGGAGTGGTCGTGGTGGTCATCGCGGAGTGGCCGCTGTCCTGAGAAGAACAACCGGCGAGGGCGAGCACGGCAGCCGCGCTCGCACCAACAAGGATTTTCCTCATGGTGTAGGGGTTCCTGTTCTGTGTACTGGGAAGTGGTGACGGCAGACGTGCCGATCACAGCCGCAGCACACAGACGCAACTGAGCAGATCGCGGCCGCTGGGCGGCCGGTCGACCCGGGAAATGTGCCGCCAGGTCCGCAACGGCGGCACCAAGGCGGTCACGGACTTGGTGAGCAGCATCGTGACAAGCAGAAACCCACCGAAAGCGCACATAACCGCCATGCACAGGTGCAGCAAGTCATGTGAGGGCTCGTCCGGATGCGGCTGGGGCATATCGGTCGTGGCCACAGTGGCCGTGTGGTGAACCTGAGCGTCGGCAGGCAGGAAGTGGTGCATCCCGATGACGCCGAAGAGCAGCAGGCACAGCAGGACCCAGCGTGGCCCGGTGGTCAGCCGCTGGGGTCCCATGCCGCCACTGTACTAGCCTGCTTAGTAGGTCATGTCGGTGCGCCCGTTCGATATCATCGGGAAGTGGGTGAGCACCGGAACACAGAGCTAGGCGACTTCCTCCGCTCCCGGCGTTCGGCGTTGACCCCCGCGCAGATCGGCATCCCCACCCACGGCGCGCCAAGGCGGGTGCCGGGCCTCAGGCGTGAAGAGGTGGCGCGGCTCGCGGGCATGAGCGTGAACTACTACACCCGGATCGAACAAGGCGAAAGCCACCAGATGTCCGATTCGGTGCTGGAAGCGATCGCCACCGCGCTGCGCCTGGATGAAACCGAACGCCTGCACCTGCTGCGTCTGGCCTGGCCGACCCAGATCGCCCGCGGGCCCCTCGGCCCGGAAACGGTCCGCGACTCACTGCGGGCCCTGTTGGACAGCGCGACGGACCAGGCGGCGTGGGTGATCGGCAGACGCGCCGATCTGCTGGCCGCGAACCGGCTCGGGTACGCGTTGCTGGGTATCGAGCCCGGTCAACGGCCCAACTTGGCGAGGCGGTTGTTCCTCGAGCAGGCAGCGCGTGACCTGTACGTGGACCTGGAGACGATCATGCACATCTCCGCGTCCAATCTGCGCATTTCGACCCGTGAGCATCCCGGTGACCCGGAACTGGCCGAGCTAGTGGCCGAGCTGTGCGTCAAAAGCCCGGATTTCGCGCGGATCTGGGCGACGCACCCGATGACCGACTGCCTGCACACGGTTCGCGAGTTCAACCACCCGCTGGTGGGCAGGCTGACGTTGAACGAGGAGACGTTCCGGCTGCCTGACGCCCCGGGGCAGCGCATGATCTTCAACGGGGCTGAGCCGGGAACGCAGTCCGCGCGGCGGCTGAAGCTCCTGGGCTCCCTGGTGTCGTCCTGATCTGGCGGTGGTGGGGCGGCGGCCCCACCACCGGGACGTTCAGCTGACCGGCTCCAGAACGAAAACCGGGATCACCCGGTCGGTCTTGGTCTGGTACACGGCGTAGTCAGGCCAGGCCTCCACGGCCCGATCCCACCACTGCTCCCGCTCAGACCCCTCCACCTCACGCGCCTCATACTCGCGCCGCTCAGCGCCGTCCTGCAGTTCCACGCGAGGGTTGACCTTCACATTCGCGTACCACTGCGGGTTCTGCGGAGCGCCGCCGAGCGAAGCCACGACGGCGTACTTGCCGTCGTGCTCGACCCGCATCAGCGGTGTCTTGCGGATCTTGCCGGACTTGGCTCCCCGCGTGGTCAGGATGATCACCGGGCGACCCTGCATGTCGCCGCCCTGCTGCCCATTCGTGTCCTCGTACAACGCGACCTGGTCGCGTGCGTAGTCGGCCGTGCTGGGCACGTACTCGCCTTCTAGTGCCATGGAAATGTCCCCTGCGTCGGACGTGCGTACTCGCCTTGCATGATCGTCCAGTGGCACCAGTTGTGCCACTCCACGTCAGGGGTACCCACGAGGACATCACATACTGAGCACCACCCGGAACCGGGCCTTACCGGACATCATGTGCTCGTATGCGGCGGGGGCGTCGGTCCACGGCCTGACCTCGTTCATCGGCAGGACGCCGTTGGCGACACTGAACGCGAGGTTGTCCTCGTTCTCGATGGAGCTGCCGGTGAGACTGCCCGCGATCGAACGCGTGCCAAAGATCAACGGCAGGGCATCCACCTGCACAGGGTCCAACGGCAGCCCAAGCACCATCATCTGACCGCGCGGACGCAGCCCACCCAACAATGGCGACATGGACGCGCCACTTGACGCGGTGGCCAGAATCGCGGCCGCACCACCCAGTTTCTGCAGCGCGGCGCCCGGATCCTCAGCGGTGGCATCCAGATAAACGTCCGCGCCCAACTGCTCGGCGAGTGCGGCTTTACCGGTGCCACGGGCAATCGCGGCAACCCGGAAGCCAAGCTTCTTGGCCTGCTGGACGGCAAGATGACCAAGACCACCGATGCCCTGCACGGCCACCAGTTCACCAGGCCGCGCATGGACCTGACGCAGCGCCGTGAACGTCGTCAGCCCAGCACACAACAGCGGTGCCGCGTCGAGTGACGTGAGGCCGTCCGGAATGCGGGCGAGCCCGCTGGCGCGCGCGTAGGCGTACTCGGCGTATCCACCGTCGACAACGGTCCCCGTGTACGGCTGATCAGTGCAGTTGACGAAGTCCCCACGTCGGCAGAAGTCACACTCACCGCACTGGCCGCCGAGAAACCCGACGCCGACACGCTCCCCGGCATGCCACTTGTGCACACCCTCGCCAACAGCGTCGATCACCCCGACAATCTCATGCCCAGGCACAACCGGCCCGGTCTGCCCAAACAGCTGGTCGACGGCGGCGACATCGGAGTGACAGACCCCGCACGCCTCGACCTTGATCCGGACATGCCCAGCGACCGGCTCAACCAAGTCTCTGTCGACCAGGCGAAATCCGCCTGCGTCGACCTCGTACGCGCCGTAGGTGGTCATGGTTGTGCTCCTGTCTTGCCTTGAATATGACCGGTCGTCTTAGATTAGTTGTACCGACTGGGTGGGCCTGTGTAAAGGTCGGCCTGAGGGAGCCCAAGTCGCGTGATGGGCGGCGTCACGTCGCTATGTGTATGTCCCATTAGGACCAATCGAGGCCTCGCCGGTGGCGCGACTGGGTTAAGCAGTCGTCCACAGGTAGTAGTATTGCGCCGATCAAGTGAAAGACGCCAAAACCGCTTGACGGACGATCATGCTGATTCCGTTGCGGTGCATGCAATTCGGTGCGGCCCTTGTGGTTTGGACCAGCGGGTTGACAAGGGCCTGTCACGGATTCGCTGTCATGGCAGGGATGTGACAGCGGGTGAGCTCCAGACTGTGCGCGCACCCGCTCGACTGGAGCGCGGCCTCTTCCGGACGGTGATCTCGCCACCGGGCGGGTGCCACATCCGGCCTTTCCTTGGAGTGTCATCGATGCCTCGACGGGTGCTATCCGCCGCGTTCGCTGTGACGGCGCTGCTGGTCAGCGGCTGTTCCGCGATCACAGGGGAGTCAAGTGATCCCGCGCCGTCCGGACCGCTGGAGAAGTCCCGGATCAACGTCGCGATCCTGCCGACAGTGGAGATCGCGCCGCTGCAACTGGCGATCCGCAGCGGGTTCTTCCGTGAGGAGGGCCTAGAGGTCAACGTCGCCATCGCGGGCAGTGGCCAGCAGACGGTCGAAGGCATGGTGAACGGCCAGTACGACATCGTCTACTCGACCTATCCGCCGCTGATCCTCGCGCATTCCAAGGGGATCGCGGACGTCAAGATCGTCGCGGGCAACTCGTACGCCGCGCCGCGCACGGCGATGCTGATGAAGAGCAAGAGTTCGCAGCTGAACGCCGCGGCGGATGTGGCTGGCAAGAAGGTCGCGGTCACCGCGAAGGGCACGTTGGCCGAGCTCATGGTCCGCTCGGCGATCGCCACGCAGAACGTCGACCACAAGAGCGTCACGTTCGTGGAGATGCCGTTCCCCGACATGCCGACCGCGCTGGACGAGGGCAGGGTTGACGCCGCCATGATGGTCGAGCCGTTCGTCACGGCGGCCGAGCGTTCGGTTGGTGCCAGTCCGTTGCTGGATCTGGCCAGTGGCCCGTTGAGCGACTTGCCCTTCACGGGTTTCGGCGCCACGAGCACGTTCGTCAACGCGCACCCGAAGACTGTCGAGGCTTTCCAACGCGGGCTTGGCAGGGCGACCGACGCGTCGAGTGACCGCACGAAGATCGAGCCGCTGCTGCCGGAGTTCGCCAAGATCGACAAGGATGTCGCGGCGCTGACCCGGCTGCCGGTGTTCCGGGCGAACCTCGACCCGATCCCGATCCAGCGCATCGTCAAGCTGATGACCGACTTCGGGCTGCTCAAGGAATCCGTTGACGTCACTCCGTTGCTGCTGAAGCCGCCGCCCGCGCGAACGCAGACGACGGCCACGACACAGCGTTGACGTCAGAGCCGGTTGGCTCCGGTCAGCAAAGGCGAGTAGGCCGGGACGATCGTGGGCAGCGGAGGATTCAGCGTGCTGAACTCCGCTGCGGCGTGCACGATCTTCCCGTCGACCATGGTGAGCACCGACTCGATCCCCGGGATCCGGGAGTCCGGCACGGTGAAGTAGTCCTCCGTGAGCACCGCGAGGTCGGCGAGCGCGCCAGGGCGGAGCGTCCCCTTGCGATCGTCCTCACGGGACAGGCTTGCGCTTCCCTGAGTGAGCAGGCGAAGCGCTTCCGTGCGGTCCAATGTGTTGTCTGAACGGTAGAGCCGCGTGCCGCCAACCGTGTGCCCAGTGGTGATCCAGTACAGCGCGATCCAGACGTTGTCGCTGGCGACGCGAGTGGCGTCAGTGCCAAGGCCGACCGGGACCCCGCTGCGCAACAGGCGGCGAACCGGGGGAGTGTGCGTCGCGGCCCGTGTGCCGTACCGTTGCTGGAAAGTCTCGCCCTGGAACGCCATCCGGTCCTGGATGGCGACGGTTCCGCCGAGCTTGGCGATCCGGTCGATGGTCGCCGCGGTCACGGTCTCCGCGTGATCGAGGATGAACGGCGCCTTCGGGCCGCTCGGGCCGTAAACCTGTTCGATGCCGTTCAGTAGCCGGTTGACCGACTCGTCGTACGTGGCGTGCAGCCGGAACGGCCACTCGTTCTCGGCGAACAGCGCGAGGATGTCCCGTAGCTGAGCGTCCATTGAGGACGGAAGGGTTGGCCGGGGCTCTTCGAAGTCCTCGAAGTCCACCGAGGTGAACAGGACGACCTCGCCCGCGCCGGACAGCTTGAGGAAGTCGTCGCCGCCGACCTTCGTACTCGCGACGAACTGCTTGTAGTCGTTGAGTTCGCCGCCACGGGTGCGCGGGAAGAGGTGGTATCCGATTCGGACGGTCAGTTGGCCTTGTGCGTGCAACTGGTTGATGACGCTGTAGCTCTCCGGGTAGAGCGTTCCGCCACCGGCGGCGTCGGTGATGCTGGTGACGCCGCGCGCGTTCAGGTGTCGCATGTAGAGCCTGGTGGACGTGGCTTGGCTCGCTGGGTCCAACGCGGGCAGTCTGGCCAGGGTGCTGTTGAGCAGCAAGGGATCCGGCTTGGCGATCAGCAGGCCGGTCGGGTTGCCCGCGGCGTCCACTTCGATCTGGCTGTTGGGCGGCGCCTGGGTGTCCTTTGTGAACCCAAGCAAGCGCACGGCAGTCTGGTTGAGCAGAGCGCGGTCGTAGAGGTGTAGCACGATCAGCGGCTTGTCCGGCACGGCCGCGTTCAGCTCGGCGAGCGTGGGCAGGCGCTTCTCACGGAACTGCCACTTGGTGAACCCGCCGATCACCCTGATCCACTGTGGCGCGGGCGTGCGGTCGGCCTGGAACTTGATCAGCCGCAACGCGTCGGCCACCGAGGTCACGCCGGCCAGCGACAGTTCGGCGGTGTACGTGAGACCTTCCCTGATCAGATGGGTGTGCGAGTCGTTGAGACCGGGGATCACGCGCCGTCCGCGCAGGTCGATCACCTTGGTATTCGGGCCGGCGAACCTGCGGATCTCATAATTGGTGCCGGTGGCGAGAATTCGCCCGGCACGCACGGCCAGGCCGGTCGCCACCGGTTTCCTGGGGTCCAACGTGGTGATCCGACCGTTGACGAACACGACATCGGCAGGTTGAGCCGTCGCCGGTGCCGCTGCCGCGGTCCGGGACATCGCCAGCTGGGCGCTTGTCGCGACCACGCCCGCGCCGGCCAGTGCGGTCAGCGCGCCGCGCCGGGAAAGTAGCTGCTCGGATGGCTTTTCGTCGGTCATTTCACGTCGTCCCTCTTTGGCGTTCGTCGCTAACTGACAAGCAATCAACAGGTATCACTATACCTGTATAGATTGCTACTGTCATGTCCGGCGACTTTGGCGAATTGTGGATATGGGTGTACGCGACGGCCGGACGGGTAGTTAGGATTGATCACATGGCAGAAGGGCGCTGGCTTAGTCCGCGCGAAGAGCACGCGTGGCGCTCGTACCTTGCCTTCAAACGGCGGCTGGACAATGCACTCGTACAGCACCTGCAGGCGGATTTCGGGCTGTCCGCCGCCGATTACCTCGTCATGGTGAACCTGGCTGAGGCGCCGGACGGCCGGATGCGCACGTACGAGCTGATCGAGGCGACGCAGTGGGAAAAGAGCAGGCTGTCACATCACCTCAAGCGGATGGAGCGGCGCCGACTGGTACGGCGCGTGCCCACTGAGAACCTCCGATCGCCCGCGTTCATGCTGACCGAGAACGGCGAGACCACGATCGCCGAGGCCGCGCCCGCACACGCTGAACGCGTCCGTCGGTTGTTCTTCGACGCAGTGGACCCGGAGTTCCTCGACCGGTTCATCGACATGTGCGAGACGGTCCAAGCCGGAATCGACCGGTACAGCATGGGCGACACCACGCCGCACGACAATCCATAGTGGACTGCTGTCAGGCCGCGCCGAGAACGATGGCGGCCACTTCGGTGACGGCGAAAACCAGCCAGCCGGCGAGAACCGCGTTGGTGATCGGGCGGCTTTGCCGCAGGGAACGTGTCCCCAGGATGGCACCGACGACCATTCCGGCGACCGCGCCCGCGGGCGGCAGCACCATCACCCACATTTGGACGGTCGCCGAGCAGATCATGGCCGACCCACTGCTGCCGCATCCCGCCGATCCCATCACCAAGACGCCGCTGAGGAACACCGCGACCAGCCCTGCCGGGATGAGCAACAACAAGCCCAGCGTCAGCCGCGCCTTCTTCGCTGTGTCCACCATGGCCGAGCAGCTTACGGGCCACATGCACGCAGATGCGTGAAGCCGACAGCGAGGCGGATCCGGCTGCCCGGGGTGGAGGTCACGTCGGCAGTCGTCACCGCCGCGGCCGGTCCAGTGGCCGTGTCCACATCCAGACGGACAGCCCCACCAAGCGGCACGACTCGGCGCAGGACACCTTCGAACACCAGGGAATCCGGTGGCGCGGGTGCGTCGTCCCCGAGCGGTGTGCACCGTTCAGGCCGGGCGACCAGCAGCACGTCGCGGCCGGTGAGAGCGGGCGGCAGATGCGTGGTGAAGCCCAGCAGGTTCGCGCAGTCCGGATCGGCCGGGGCATCCAGGACCGAGTCCGTCTTCCCGATTTGCCGGATCTCGCCGCTGACCAGCAGGGCCGTGCGTTGCGCCAGCGCGTGCGCTTCCTCGCGGTCATGGGTGACCAGCAGGACCGCCGCGCTCAGCCGATCGAGGGCGGCACGAAGGTCCGCGAGCAGATCCGTACGGGTTGTCGCGTCCAGCCCTGAGAACGGCTCATCGAGCAGCAGCACGCGCGGTGCGACGGCCAGCGCGCGGGCAATGGCCACGCGTTGTGCCTCGCCACCGGAGAGCGTTCGCGCGTGCCGTTCGGCGAGGTGTGCCACGCCCAGAGCGTCTAGCCATGGCTCGGCGCGGCGACGGGCCTCGGAACGCCCCATACCTCGCAAACGCAGGCCAGCGGCGGCGTTGTCGAGCACACTCGCGCGCTGCAGCACAGGTCGTTGCAGCACGGCGGCGACGGCATGGCGTAGCGCGGTTGTGGTCGCGGGCTGGCCGTCCAGCAGCACTGTGCCTGACGCGTGCGTCAGATGACCAAGTGCCCGCAGCAGCGTGGACTTCCCAGCGCCATTAGGCCCGAGCACGGCCAGGGTCTCGCCGTCGGCGATATCGAGCGCCGGGACCGTGACGAGCGCTCGCCCGTCTACGGTCACCCGCAGCTCACGACAGCCGATGCTCACCGGGCCGCCGTTTGACGGTGCTGCGCCAACGTGACCGCGAGGTTGACCGCGAACGCGATAGCCAGCAGTACCAAGCCGAACGCGATGGCCAGGGCGAACTGGCCACGGCTCGTGGCCAGCACCGCGGCCGTGGTGAGCACACGGGTCTCGCCCGCGAGGTTGCCGCCAACCATCTGCGCGGCCCCGACTTCGCTGACCACGGCACCGAACCCGGCCATGCCCGCCGCGAGCAACGGAAGCTTGGCCTCCAGCAGCAACGCGCCGAAAGCACGGGCCCGCGTCGCGCCGAGCCCGCGCATCTGCAGCACGAAATCCGGGTCAACCTGCTGCAACGCCGCAGCGGTCAACGCGATCACGACAGGAGTCGCGATGCCCGCCTGAGCGATCACCATGGCCGTCGGCGTGTACAGCAGACCGAACGTCCCCAACGGACCGCTGCGCCACAACAGCACAGTCACGAACAAACCGACCACAACGGGCGGCAAGCCCATACCCGTGTTGGCGACCGCGAGCAGCACGCGTCGCCCACGGAAGCGACCGAGCGCGAGCACAGCACCCAACGGGACACCGATCACCAACGCGATGAGCGTCGCGGTGATCGACACACGCAAGGTCAGCCCGGTGATCGCCCACGTGTCCTGGTCTCCGGTCAGCAGCAACCGAAGCGCTTCGATCAGACCGTCGCCCAGTACGTCCATTCAGCTGCCCAACGTGGCTTCGTCTTTGCCCGCGTCCGGCACGAAGAGCTTGCCGTCACCGAAGTCCCCGATCATCTGCTGGGCCTTGGCACCGACCATCCAGTCGGCGAACGCCTTCGCGCCGTCGGGCTGTACCCGCTCGCCGGCCTTCTTGGTCATCTCGATGACGTGGTAGATGTTCAGCAGGGCCTTGTCACCCTCGTTGAGCACATCGAGCGCGGGTTTCTGCGTCAGATACGTGGCCCGATCGGTCAGCGTGTACGCCGACGTCTCGGCCGCCACCCGCAATGTGGCACCCATGCCCTGCCCGGTCGAGCGGTACCAGCTACCGGCCGGCTTGATCCCAGCTTGTTGCCACAGCTGCTTTTCCCGCGCGTGCGTGCCGGAATCGTCTCCACGGGACACAAAACCGGCGCTGCCGGATGCGATCTTCTTCATCGCCTCGACCGCGGGCACGCCCTTGATCCCCGCCGGATCAGCCGAGGGGCCGACCAGGACGAAGTCGTTGTGCATCACCAGGCGCCGTTGCCCGGCACTGCCTTCCGCCACGAACTTGACTTCAGCTTCCGGCGAGTGCACAAGCAATGCGTCCGCCTCGCCCCGCCTGCCCAGCTCGAGCGCCTGCCCGCTGCCGACAGCCAACGGTTTCACGCGCCAGCCAGTGTCCTTTGTGAACGCGGGCAGCAGCTCGTCGAGCAGGCCGGAGTCCTGGGTGCTCGTCGTGGTGGCGAGGATGAGCTCCCTGTCGGCCGAGGGCGCGGCTGCCTGGTCAGTCCCGCACCCGGCGACCATGACAAGAGCGGCTACGGCAGCCAGCACGTGTCGAATCATGGAGACGAGCATCGCATGCCGGTGTGTACGGTATGCAACCTAGCGGCGCAGCACCCGTCGGGCGAGGCGGTTGCCGGCGAACTGGGCGACCTGGACCAGCACGATGATGATCAAGACCGCCACGGCCGTGACGCCCCAGTTGAAGCGCTGATACCCGTAGACGATGGCGAAGTCGCCCAAGCCACCGCCGCCGATGGCGCCCGCGACCGCCGACATGTCCACTACGGCCACGAACACGAACGTGTACCCCAGGATCAGTGGTCCCAAGGCTTCCGGCACCAGCAGCGTCGTGATGATCCGCCATGGGCTCGCGCCCATCGCGCGGGCCGCTTCGATCACGCCTGGGTCGATCGTGACCAGGTTCTGTTCGACGATACGGGAGATGCCGAAGGTGGCCGCGGCGATCAGCGCGAACGTGGCCGCGCCGGTACCCAGCTGGGTGCCGACCACCGCGATGGTGACCGGGCCGATGGCCGTGATGAAGATGATGAACGGGATCGGCCGGACGATGTTCACCGCCACGTTCAGCACCGTGTGCACCGGGCGGCTCGCCAGAATTCCGCCCTGGCGGGTGCTGTAGAGCGCGATGCCCAGCAGCAGGCCGAGGAACCCGCCGACCACCATCGTGGCCGCGACCATCCAGAGGGTCTGGCCGACCGCGTCAAGCAGGATCGGCCGCAAGGTGTCCCAGTTCGTGCCCATCAGGCCAGTTCCTCCACGTCTGTGGTGGTCCGCAGGTCCGCGATCAGCTTGTCCACGGCCGCGTCCGCGCCGATCAGCTCGAGCGTCAGGCTGCCGAACGACGTGCTGCCGAGCTCCTTCACGCCACCGTGCACCACCTCGAACCGCACGTCGTAGCGGCTGATCGCCTCCGACAGCACCGGGCCGATCCGCCGGTCGTCGCTCACCCGCGCGATCACCAGACGCCCGGGGTGCCGTTCCCGGATCCGTGCCAGGTCGGCTGAGTCGGGACGGGCCCGCAGCACGGTCTCGACGAAGGTCTTCGTCGTCGGTTCCCGTGGCGCGGCGAACACGTCACGCACCGGGCCGTGCTCGATCACCTTGCCGTCCTTGAGCACGGCGACGCGGTCGGCGATCTCGCGTACGACCTCCATTTCGTGCGTGATCACGACGATCGTCACGCCGAACTCGCTGTTGACCCGCTTGAGCAGGCGCAGGACCTCACCGGTCGTCTCCGGGTCCAGCGCGCTGGTGGACTCGTCGGCCAACAGGATCTTCGGGTTGGTCGCCAGCGCACGCGCGATGCCCACGCGCTGCTTCTGCCCGCCCGACAGCTGATCCGGGTACTGCCAGGCCTTGTCGGCGATCCCGACGAACTTCAGCAGCTCGGTGACCCGGCGTTCCCGGTCGGCTTTCGCCCATCCGGCGACTTTCAGCGGATACGCGACGTTGCCGAAGACCGTGCGCGAGCGCATCAGGTTGAACTGCTGGAACACCATGCCGATGCCCAGCCGGACGTCCCGCAGCCGCCGCTCGGACAGGGTGGTGATGTCCACGCCGTGCACGAGGACCGAGCCGGACGTGGCCCGCTCCAAGGCGTTGATCAACCGGACCAGTGTGCTCTTGCCTGCGCCGGAGTGGCCGATGACCGCGTAGATCTCGCCGGTGTCGATGCTCAGATCGACACCGGCGAGCGCGGTCACGTCGCCGAACTTCTTGCCGGCGCCCCGGAATTCGATGATCGGCCCAGCGGAATCGATGCCGCTCACGAGCGGCTGGCGCGGATCGTGCCGGCAAGCCGGGCGGTGATCGCGGTCAGGTCGGCCGCCGGACGGTCGACGAGCACGGCGGTGTTCTTCGACTCGGCCTTGACCTTGTCGGCCACGCGCGGGTCCTTGTAGATCTGCGCGACCTTGGCGTAGACCGCGTTGTCCTTGTCGGCAGCGCGGGCGACGATCGCGTTGATGTAAGGCTCGGCCGAGGGATCGGCCGGGTTGTCAGCGAACAGCGCCGTCGACGGGTCCAGACCACCGTTGAGCGCGAAGTTGTTGTTGACGATCGAACCGTCCACAGAGGGCAGTGAGGCGACGGTCTGCGCGGCGTCGACCGGAGTCACCGTGACCTTGGACCGGTCCTTGTCGATCTCTGCGGGCGTGGACAGCACGTTGCCGCCGCCTTTGAGCACGATCAGGTTCGCCTTCTGCAGCACCAGCAACGCTCGCGCCTGGTTGGTCGGGTCGTTCGGAATCGCGATCGTGCCGCCGGCGGGGATGTCCGCGACTGCTGTGTGCTTACGCGAGTACAGCGACAGCGGGACGACGTAGGTCGACGCGATCGGCGTCAGCGTGTCGTTGTTCGCCACGTTGTAGTTGGTCAGGAACAGCAAGTGCTGGAACAGGTTCAGGTCGATCCGGCTCTGCGACAACGCCGGGTTGGCCTGCGTGTAGTCACTGAAGCTGACCACCTGCAAGTCGATGTTCTGCTGTGCGGCCAGATCACGGAAGGTGCTCCAGTACTCGGCGCCCGCTTCGGTGGTGCCGATCCGGACCGTGGTGCGGCCGTCGGCCGTACTGTCGGATCCGCGTGTGGCGAACAGCACGACCACTGCGGCGATCGCGACGACCACCACGACGGCGATGCCGATCAGCAGGCCCCGGTTGCGCTTGGGCTTCTCCGGGAGCCCGGACAGTGTGTTCTCCTGCTCGGCCATGACTGCCTTTCCCCTGGTGTGAAGATCGGCTGCCACTGTCCCAACCGGGGAACGCGGAACCAAATCGTTCCACGGTTCGGACAGGATGAGCGGAAATTGGCATTCCCCAGCGGTTTCTGCTAGAGAGTTCTATGTGGACAGCTGTGGTGCCGGTCACGGGGGAGCTACGATCTGACCATGCGGAAATGGTTGGCCGGGCTGTGTGTCCTGTTGGTGGCCGCTTGCACGACCTCGAGTGGCGAGACGGTGACTCAGACCTCTGAGGTGTCCGGCGACAAGCAATCGGTCGTCGCCAAGTTCCCGTGGATGACCGGGATCAAAGAGGTGCACTGGGTGGCGGTAACCCGCGGCGACCCACGCACACCAGGGCCGACCGACACCGTCTACCACGCCGTGATCCACCTCGACGACACGGGAATCAAGCAGCTGAAGGAAAACCGGTGGAACCCGGCCACGCCCGGCTGGACCAAGGAGGTGCACCCGAAACTCGTGACATTGGTCGACAGCGCCGGTGAGTGGATGCACTCCTCGGACTACGACGCCAGGAACAAGTCAAGCCTGCACGGGAAGTTCCACGCATTGCTGGACAAAGGCGTTGTGTACTTCAGCGGTTACACCATGTGACCTATCCGCCAGAGTGAGGTGATCTCCGCCGCCCGGTACTCGGCGAGAGGGTCGTCTGGGCGCGTCTTGTGCCGTGGGCGGACGGTCAACCGGTCGCGGGTCTTCAGGCCGGCCTCGGCGATCAACTTGTCGGTCGCCGGCCGAAGTCCCAGGCGTTCGGCAAGATCGGAAACGATCAACCACGCTTCGCCGCTGTCGGTCAGGTGATCGGGCAGCGTGCTGAGGAACCCGCGCAGCATCCGGCAATCCGGGTCGTAGATGGCGGCGTCCAGCGGCGCCGAGACGGCACCAGGCAACCAGGGCGGATTGCACACGACAAGATCGGCCTTGCCCACTGGGAACAGATCCTGGTGCTGAACGCGGATCTTGTCGCCCAGCCCCAGCCTGGCGACGTTGTCGCGGGCACACTCCACGGCACGCGGCTCAATGTCAACGGCCACAACGTTGCCGGCACCTCGCTTGGTAAGCATCGCAGCCAGCACACCAGTTCCCGTCCCGATGTCGAACGCCGTCCGCGGGTTGGGCCACGGCGCGTCGGCGACAAGATCGAGGTATTCCTGCCGCGTCGGCGCGAAAACGCCGTAGTGCGGGTGGATCTTGCTTCCCAGCACGGGCACGTGCACACCCTTTGTGCGCCACCGATGAGCGCCCAACGCGCCGAGTATTTCGGTCAACGGCATGCGGTGCAGGTCCTGGCCGAATGCTTGCTTGCACGCTTCGGAGACGTCGGGTGCGTGCGGCAGGTCGAGCGTGAAGTCGGGGTTGACGTCGACCTGGACCCGGCTGAGCAGATGGGCGCGCCGGGCCGTGGCCTTGCGGTAGCTGTGAAAGGTCTTCGCCGGAGTGGCTTCTCGCCGCACGCGGTTGAGCCTGCGTTTCATGGCCGCGAGCAGTTGCAGGGCGTTGCGGAAATCGCCGCGCCACAACAGGATCCGGTCCTGCCTGGCCAACTTCACCGCATGGTCGGCCGTCAGCCGGTCGCCGACCTCGATGATGGTCTCCACCTGGACTCCCAAAGCCAGTGGGAGCCGTCCTCGGCGGCGGAAGAGCAGAGCGGCCGTCCGAAGACGGCTCGATTCGATGGGGAACGAACGGACCGTCTACTCGGACGAACCGCGCCACACCACCGAACCAGCAACAATCATGAGCACGACGGTACCACTGCGCGGAAGGAGTTTTTCGGGGTTTACCTCGAGATGCGAGCTTCGATGCCGTCGAGGAGGAACTCGAGGCCGGTCAAGAAGGTTTGGTCGGCGTCAAGGTGGGGGCCATCGCGGACGACCGTGGCCAGTGCGGGGAATCGGCCGGTGGCGAAGATCCGCTCCAGATAAGGCCCGAAGGCGACCTGCCACTGCTGCTTGTCCATCCCGGAGGCTCGCTCGGCGCGCCGCTCGGTGATCTCCCGGCGTACCGCGCCGATCACGTACGCGTTGACCGCTGCGACCGCCGGTACGACAGTGTCCAGCTCGACGCCGCCCATCGCAGCCAGCACGGCCTCTCCGCTGGCCAGTGTGTTCGGCCCGAGCTGGGGCCGTCCACCGAGCAGATCGGCGAGCCATTCGTGCTGGTGGGCGGCGCGCCGGGTGGTTTCGGCAAGGGAACGCAGCACCTCTCGCCAACCGTTGCCGGTCGGCCGGATCTCCACATAGACCGCATCGACCATCAGGTCGAGCAACTCCTCCTTGGTGGCGATGTAGCCGTACAGCCGCATCGGTCCGACGTCCAGCACTGCGGCGACCTTGCGTAGCGACACCGCGTCCAGGCCGTCCGCGTCGGCGAGTTGGATCGCCGCTCGGACGATCCGCTCCCTGCTCAGCGGGGCCGGCATTGGTCGATCCGGTGGCTCCGGCCGCTCCCACACCAACATGCCGACGACAATACAGCGTCGGCTCGTGATACAGTGTATCGACCGATACGGTGAATCGAGGACAGTTATGACCATCGCGATTGTGGGAGCCGGCTTAGGTGGCTTGGCCCTTGCTCGAGTGCTGCACGTGAACGGCATCGACGCCGTCGTGTACGAACGTGAACCGTCACGCGACGCGCGCGGTCAGGGCGGCATGCTCGATATCCACTCCGGCCAGCGGGCGCTGCGCGAGGCCGGTCTGATCGACGAGTTCTACGCGATTGCCCGCGGCGAAGGCCAGGACATGCGTCTTCTCCAACCGGATGGCACGCTGCTGCTCCAGCACGACACCCCCGACGACGCCCCGCTGGCTCGACCCGAGGTCGACCGCGCCGATCTGCGCAACCTACTGCTGGACTCCATCCCCGAAGACGTGGTCCGTTGGGGGCACGCGTTCGAATCCGCCGCCGACGGCGTGCTGCACTTCGCCGACGGCAGCAGTGCGACGTATGACCTACTGGTCGGCGCGGACGGCGCGCAGTCCCGCGTCCGCCCGCTGCTCACCGACGCCCGCCCAGTGCATATCGGCCAGAACGCCGTCGAGGTCGGCATTCCCGATATCGACCGCACGCACCCCGACCTCGCGGCGATGGTCGGGCGCGGCAACTACTGGGTGCTCGGCAACGGACTGTCCCTGGCGGCGCAGCGCAACGGGGACGGCCGCGTACGGATCGGCATCAGCTTCTACAACACCGCCGAGGACTGGTTCGCCACCAGCGGGATCCCGTTCGACGACCCGGCCGCCGCCCGGGCGCGGCTGATCGACCTGCTCGCTGGCTGGGACTCACGGTTCACCGCGCTGATCGCCGCCTGCGACGACACGATCGTGCCGCGGTCGATCCACACTCTCCCGATCGGCCTGACCTGGCCGTCCAAGCCAGACGTCACGCTGCTCGGCGACGCCGCGCACCTGATGCCGCCGGTCGGCGAAGGCGCCAACATGGCACTGCTCGACGGCGCCGTGCTCGGCCTCACACTGGCCGCGCACCCGAACGACTTTCCCAGCGCCGTCAAGGAATACGAACGCGAGATGTTCGAACGCACCGGCGCCGCCGCCCGGATGTCCGCGGACATCCAGGAATTGCTGATGTCACCGGACGCCGCCCAGAAAATGCTCGAATTCTTCCAACCAGGCTGACGGTGGCAAGAGTCGGTCACGACCCTGAACGAGACACTGACCAGGCGCCGGATGCCGCCGCTATCGGCCTGGTGAGGCCGGGTTCGCCAGGATCATCGTGTTCGCGTCGAGCCGCTGCTGCAGCATGCCGAACTCGAGCATCAGGTCGGGGATCCGTTGCAGCCTGCTGGCTTCCAGCCTGGTCGGGAAGCCGCCGAGGTTCACGAGTGCGGCGGTCTGCGGGTCGATCTTGGCGTAGCCCGGCAACAACTTCTCGACCTTGGAGCGGTCCGAGCCCGCCGCCTCCTGCCCCTTGGCGAACGCCCGCTGGAATGCCGCGATCGTCTTCGGGTTCTCCCTGGCGAACTTCCCCGTCGTGCCGTAGCCGGCGATCGGGAGTTCGGCCGTCGGGCCCGAGGCCGCGTCGAACAGCTGGACTGCGCCGTAGTTCTTGGCGGCCTGTGTGATGAAAGGCTCGGCGAGCAATGCCGCGTCGACGCGGTTGGCCTCAAGTGCGGCGCCCATGTCGGTGTACGGCATTTCGACGAAGGTCACCTGGTTGGCGTCGACGTCGTTGACCTTCAGCACCGACCGGATGCTCACCTCGGCCAGGCTTTGCTTCGTCGTCACCGCGATCTTCTTGCCCGGCAGGTCGCTGATCTTCTTCGCCGTCGAGTTCGGGCCGGCGAGCACCATCCAGGTGTTCGGCTTGGCCACGTAGCCGTCCGCGACGAACTTCAGGCCTTCGACGTTCTGTGCGACGCCCTTGGCCTGGGAGTTGAAGAACGAGAGGTAGTTTCCGAACACGATGTCGAAGTCGGCCTTGTCGCTGACCAGGTTGGGGATCGCGGCACCCGCGCCCTGGATGTTGATCAGCTTGACGTCCAGGCCTTCCTGCTGGAAGTAGCCCTCCTGGATGGCCAGGTGAACCGATGCCACGTCGACGACGGGCAACAGGCCGAGCCGGATCGTGGACTTCTCGACCTTGTCCGTCGGCCCTGCCTTGTCGTCGGACGAGCCGCCGAGCAGGCCGCAGCCGGACAGGGACGCGAGCAGGGCGGTCACGATGGCGAGGACGACCGGCCGCATTACCTCTCCCGATGGTGAAATGGGGTTAGCCCGGACGGGTTACTCCGGGGGTACGTCCGGTCACTGTAGGGATCTTGCTACGTGACC
The DNA here is from genome assembly GCF_900176515.1 of Kibdelosporangium aridum. Classification (GTDB taxonomy): domain Bacteria; phylum Actinomycetota; class Actinomycetes; order Mycobacteriales; family Pseudonocardiaceae; genus Kibdelosporangium; species Kibdelosporangium aridum. The sequence continues at coordinate 455,337 of NZ_FWXV01000007.1, read as the reverse complement.
ACAACCCCGGCTTTGGGCCTATCGGGTTATTCCCCAACCGGGGGACCTGGCCGGCGGGCCGGGTGCGACGCGGCCAATCTGGGCCCGCCACCTGGGAAGAACTTCTCTCGCAGCGTCCCGGGCGAGTACCCGGACTGGATCAGGCCGCGAGTTCTCAGGACGTGGTGCAGGTACACGCTCATCCTGGCGCGGGCATATCGGTCGTCGTGATCGGGAAGGCCGCCATAGCCGAGGTTCCGGTCGGTACCTTCGAGGAAGGTCGTCACGATGTTCCACGCCACCCGCCCGCCGGTAAGGTGGTCCAATGTGGACAACTTGCGCGCGAACGGATAAGGGTGCTCCTGCAGGATGTTCTGGGTGAAGGCGAAGCCGAGATCCGCCAGCTCGATCCACGTCTCTGGATCGTTGTACGCCAGCTGCTTGCTGTCCGGCTCGGCCCACATGCCCTGCGTGTGGTGCGAGGGCGTGAACATGGTGAAGGCGTTGAACAGCATCCTCGGCCGGTCAGGCATTGCTGTCCTCGAACAGATCCGCGCTCAGCCGGTCGCGGCACACCTCGACCGAATACGCCATCACCCAGCCCGCGTAGGCGTCGCGCAGGATCCGTTGGATCGGTGACGTACTCAGATAACCCGATCCGCCACCGGCTTTGAGCGCCAGCTGCGCGGCATCCACGGCGACTTGGTTGGCCAGGAGTTTCGCGCGCATGGTGGCGGGGTTGAACTCGAGGTCGTTCTGGTCGGCGAGCCACGTCATGTGCCGCGCGTACATTCCCGCCGCTTCAAGGCGGCTGTGCACGTCGGCCAGGTCGAACCGGAGCCACTGCATGGTGGCGAGCGGCTGACCGGTCGTGGGAATGGTCCGGGTACGCGCGTGCTCGATCAGCGCGGCGATCGCGGCATCCGCGACACCGAGCGACAAGAACGCGATGCCACCGCCGATCCGATTAGGACGGTGACCGGTCGACGGAGGACAACGCCGTTCCGAACGCAGAAGCGTGTCACGGAACTCGACCAGACGGCTTCCATTGGCACGCAAGCCCATTGTGTCGCCGATCGGCAGGTACTTGATCGTCTCGTCGGCAGGGACGCCGAAGAACGTGGGCGTGTCGTCGATCAGCACGTTCACCAGGAAGTGGTCGGCGATCTCGCAGCCCGAGGTGAACCGTTTCGCGCCCGACAGCCGGAACCCGCCTGCGGCCGGCTGCGCGTGCTGTTGGGGCAACAGGAAAAGATTGCCTCCGCTCGGCTCGCTCAACGCGTTGGCGAAACGACGGCCAGCGATGTATTCGTCCGCGTAGAACCTGGCCGACTCGGGCGCCGACATCTGCACGAGGCCGATCGCGGCGCCAACGTGCATGACCCAGATGCACGCCGTGGACGGGCATCCGGCCGCGAGCAACCGGACAATCTCGCCGTAGCTGCGGTAGCTGAGGTCCTCACCGCCGAATTCCCTTGGCAGCAACGCACGGTCCAGGCCGCTGGTGTGCAGTGCTTCGAGATTGGCCAGCGGAACATCGGTGCTCTCGTCGTACGCGGCCGCGGTCTTGGCGAACTCCCGCGCGAGCTCAGCCGCCGTGTCCACCCAGTGCTGTTCTTCCGGCGGCGGCCCAAGTGGATGCATCCGTCACTCCTCGTGGTCGGTTCCCGGGCCGATTTTAGTGACACGTTTGCGCCATCACGGGATCCCAGCGGCCGGTGCACTCGTATATTTCGGCATGACCACCGTTCAGGACCTGCAGTCCCGCATCGAGGCCAACGATCAGGTGATCTGGTCGGCGGCCGCGCTCGTGCTCGCCCTGCGCACCAACACACCGCCCGACCTGCGCGATGCGTCACTGACCTTGCTGCACTCGCTCGGCATCGACGTCGACCTCAGCGCCGAGAACGACCCGATGACTGTCCGTCAGGGCCTCGCTGTCCAAGCAGCCTCGGCCATCCTGCAGTCCGGCGCTTTGCTGCGGGGCGACCGGCCATGGGCGGATCAGTCCGAAGAGACCATGCAGGCCGAGGGACGGCTCAGTGCGCGGGGCGCCCAGCTGGTCAAGGACGTCATCCTGTCCCTGCTGCCCGGCCTCGACGCCCTGCTCGCCCAGCCGGGCGCCCGGATGCTGGACGTGGGAACCGGTGTTGGCGCGCTGGCGATCGCGTACGCCGAACTGTTCCCCGCGTTGACCGTCGTCGGCTTGGACATCATGCCGGGCGCGTTGAAACTCGCCGCGCAGAACGTCGCCGAAAGCACGGTCCCGCACCGCGTCGAACTGCGCAACCAGGACGTCAGCGATCTGACCGAAGTGGACACTTACGGTCTCGCGTGGATCCCGGCTCCCTTTGTGTCCGGATCCGCCTTGCGGGAAGGACTCAAGCGCATCCGGGAGGCGCTGATCCCGGGCGGTTGGGTGATCATGGGACACGCCAAAATCCGTGCCAACGAAGGAAGTGCCGCGTTGAGCCGCCTGCAGACCGCGGTCTACGGCGGCACAATGCTCGACGACATGCGGGCACGGGACTTCCTCATCGAGGCGGGATTCACGCAGACGGTGTCCCTGCCAACTCCACCCGGCGCACCCGCGATCACCGCGGGCAGCAGGTGACATGAACGGATGGGAAGCCGAGGCAACCCTTGAGCTGCCCCGGCTTTGAAGTGCGTTCGGGTCAGCGGCCGACCATGGAGTCGGCCCACTTGATCACGGCCGCGTGGTACAGCGGCGCGTCCGGTGCGAAGTTGAGCGAGTGGCCGTAGCTGCCCACCAAATAGGTCTTCAGGTTGGCCGCCGCCGAATAGTACGGCGCTTCCGAACGGCGGAGTGATTCCGCGCTGGAGCAGTCCGCGGCGAGCAGTCCGCAGAACGCCGGGTCCTTGCCCATCGCCAGCATGACCGGGACCTCGATCTTCTTGGAGTACGGCAGGATCGCGCCGAGCAGCAACGTGTCGACCACCTCGCCCGGCGCGAACACGTCCTTGGTCTCCTCGTCGGTCTCCGGCACACCGGTGACCCGCTTGCCTGGCATGTGGAAGTCGGCGAATCTGGTTCCTGCCAACGTGGTCAGGTACCCGACGTCCAGCGCGCGGTCGGCGAACTTCGGGTCGAGACCGGCCGGGATCAGCGACGCGAAGATGGGTACCGCGCCGAGCACGTTCACGCCGTGCGTCAACCCGGTGATCAGCACCGCGTCGACGTCCTTGTACGTACCGGCCTCGATGATCGAAATGGCCGAGCCGACGGAGTGCCCGCCGAGGATGACCTTGTCGTACCGCGGCACACCATCCCCGGCGCGAACCGCCTGGATTACTTGGTGCACAACGGTTGCCTGGGTGAACGCGGTCAGTGCCACGGCAGGCGGCTTGCTGCTGCGGCCGGCGCCGAGGCGGTCGAGGGTGAGGGTGGCGTATCCGGCCTTGTTCATCGCCAAGCGGAACGACCGGGTTTCCGGCGTGTGCGGGAAGTCCCAGTAGGCGGTGTTGTACGAGGCGCCGGGGACCAGCACCTGGATGGTGCTCGCGCCGGTCGGTGCGCAGAGCCTGCCGTACATCGTCTGCGCTGTGCCGGCCAGTGACACCGGGAAGTTCACGTCGCGGCACGTGGTCGCGGCCGTCGCGGGGGCTGCGGGGAAACCGACGACCGCGGCTACCAGGGCAGCGGTCAACGCGGGAACGAGACGCCGTGCTCGCACGGAAACTACCTCCACTTAGGACAGTAAGACGTCAGACGACGCGGGGAACAGCCGTCATGGGCAGTTGACTCGGATACGCCGCACCGGTGACCTTGATCCGCACTTGCCTGCCCGGCACGGGAACCATCCGCCACCGCGACCCGATGGTCGCGGCCGCGATGGTGATCTCGGCGAGCGCGAAGTGGTTGCCGATGCACTTGCGGGAACCGTCGCTGAACGGCACATACGCGCCTGGCGGCGGTGGGGTCTTGGCCGCGTCCCATCGATCCGGGTCGAACCGGTACGGGTCCGGGTAGAACCGGGGATCGTGGTGCAACGCGTGCGGGCTGAACACGACCTCGGTCGCCGGTGGCACCACCGTTCCGTCGAGGTCGACGTCGGTGTTGGTGCGCCGCATCAGCAGCCAGATCGGGTAGCGGCGCAGCACTTCCTTGGAGATCTGGCCGGTGTAGGTCAGTTTCGGCACGTCCTCGTAGGTCACCGGGCGACCGCCGAGCGCGTCGATCTCCTCGTGCCAGCGTTGCTGGATCTGCGGATGCCTGGCGATTTCGTGGAAGAACCAGGACAACGCCAGCGCGGTGGTCTCGATCCCGCCGGTCAGCAAGGTGACGACCTCGTCGTAGACCTGCTGGTCGGTCATCGGCTCGCCGGTGTCCTCGTCCCGTGCGGACAACAACATCGAGAGGATGCCGTCGCGATCTTCCTGCTGTTCACGGCCTTCGGCGATGACCGCGAGCACGATCGCGCGCAGCCGTTCGATCGCCTGGTCGAACTGGCGGTTGCCGGGAATCGGCAAATGGGTGACGAACCCCGGTGACAGTGCCCGGATCATGCCCTGCTTGATCACGACCGGCATCGACCGCTGTGCTTCGGCGATCGCCGCACCACCGAGTTCCGTGGTGAACAGCGTCCGCCCGGCGATAGTCACGGCCAGCTGGTGCATCGCCTGGTCGAACTCGACCACCTGGTTGGGACGCCATGATTCGGCGATGGCCTGCGCGGCCTCGGACATCACGGTCGCGTAGCCCGCGATCCGGTTGATGTGGAACGCGGGCTGCACCAGCCTGCGCTGCCGGGCGTGCAACGGGTCGTTGGACATCGCGATCCCGTTGCCGAAGAACGGCCGGAACCGGTCGAACAAGATGCCCTTGTCGAACTTCTTTCCATCGGTGACAAGAATCTGGTGGATCAGTGCGGGGCTGGTGACCGCGTACGCGGGCAGCGGGCCGAGGTAGACCTTGACGACATCACCGTGCTGAGCGAGCGACGACGTGAAGCCGAAGCGTTGTCGCAGTAAGGAAGGCGTGTGGCCGAGCAATGGCCAGCGCCCGGGTGCGACCGGCATGGCGCTCAGCGTGCCGGGGGGACTCACGGACATCCGCTCCCTCGCGGTCGTGACAAGTCGACCACTTACCGTAGAGGTATTCGGCCGCCTGGACGAGTACCCGATCGGGTAATCACGGGAGGTATCCGTGGCCGGTAATGTGCACTGTCGCCTTTTGACGCGGAGGTGCGGTCATGACCGAACAGCAGACGCAGAACTGGATTCCTGACGAGGTCGACACATCTGTGCCGAGCATGGCGCGGACGTACGACTTCCTGCTGGGTGGTGCGCACAACTTCGCTGTCGACAGGATGGTCGCCGAACAGGCCGAGAAGGCCATGCCGGGTGCCGCGAAGATCGCCAGGATCAACCGCGCGTTCCTCGGCAGAGTGGTGCGTTTCATGGTCGACCAAGGGGTGACGCAGTTCCTGGACATCGGTTCCGGAATTCCGACCGTCGGAAACGTGCACGTGGTGGCGCAGCAGGCGAACCCGCAAGCGCGCGTGTTGTATGTGGACAAAGACCCGATCGCGGTGGCACACAGTGAATTGATGCTCGGCAACAACGACAGGGCGGACGTCCTGCGGGCGGACATGCGCGACCCGGAGAGCATTGTGCACAGCTCGCAGGCCCGGCGGCTGCTCGACTTCGACAAGCCGATCGGGATGCTGCTGGTGATGATGATCCACTGGGTGCCGGACGAGGACGACCCGTGGGCGTTGATCGGGCGTTACCGTGACGCGTTGCCGACGGGCAGCTATCTGGCGTTGTCGCACGTGACGGCCGAGCAACGCGAAGACCAGGTCACCGAGGTGCAGGGCAAGATCCGCGAATCACGCAGCACGGACCAGTTGACTCCGCGCTCCCATGATCAGATCCTGCGCATGTTCGACGGCTTCGAGCTCGTCGAGCCTGGCCTGGTCGGCTGCGGCCTGTGGCATCCGCGCGGGCCAGGCGACATCGCCGACAACCCGGAGCTCAACTCGCACGTTTACGGTGGCGTAGGAAAGAAGCTCTGACGGAACCCGCACGGCGGCAGGGTCGTTGGGCGTGGTGTGGAGACTGCATTGGCGTTGAGCGGCCCGGCTGCCGTGTTGCTGCTGATCATCGTCGGTTCATGGGAGCTGATCAGGAAAAGGCGCGGCAAGCAGAGCGGGACGCCGCTGGCCGAGACGTACGTCAACGAGTTCACCGCGATCTTCTACGGGTCGAAGCGCATCCAGCTCGAGCACCGCGATTCCGTCGCGATCATGCGGGAAGAAGACGCACAAGGTGCCCCGCCGTCCGGAGTGGACTTGGTCAAGGGCACCGTCGTGCTGCCGGTCAGGTGGTCGGAACGATCTGGGAACCCAGCGGAACCAGGGAGATCGGAATCATCTTGAAGTTCGCGATCGCCAGCGGGATGCCGATGATCGTCAGGCACAGCAGGAACCCGGTGACGAGGTGGCCGAGCGCCAGCCACCAGCCCGCGAAGATGAACCAGATCACGTTGCCGATCACCGACATGGCCCCCGCTTCCCGCCGCTGCTCGATGGTGCGCCCGAACGGCCAGAGCGCGTAGTTCGCGATCCGGAACGACGCGAGCCCGAACGGGATCGTGATGATCAGGATGCAGCAGATGATCCCGGCGATCACGTAACCGATGGCCATCCAGAAGCCGCAGAGCACCAGCCAGATGACGTTGAGCAGCGTTTTCATGGCTCCAGTCTGGCATGAGATCCCCGTTAGGCCGATCGGCCGCCTTGTCGATCCGGTAAGGACGCGGCCCCGCAGCCCACACCATCGCCGTGAAATGCGTGCTCAGCGTGCCTAGCTGAACGCCGCCGCGTTCTCCCGTACCCATTGCGCGAAGGGCCGCGCGGGTTTGCCGGTGACGTTTTCGACCGTCGGCTGAGGCGTCAGCGCCTCCTCGACTGGATTGTCCATCAGGTCAAGGAAGAACGCGATGAACTCGTCGGCATAGCCGAACCCGCGCCACCTCTGCACCGCTTCGTCCCTGCTGAGCTCGACGTACTTGATGTCACGGCCGAGAACCTCGCTGAGGATGCGGACCTTGTCCGCGTGGGTCAACGCCTCCGGCCCGGTCACCATGTACAGCTTGCCCGCGTGGCCCGATGTGGTCAGCGCGGTCGCGGCGACCGCTGCGATGTCAGCGTCGTGTACCAGTGCACTCTGGACGTCGCCGAATGCTTCGTGGACAACGCCTTCCGCGCGGATCGAGTCGGCCCATTCGAGCACATTGGACATGAACTCACCCGGCGCGATAGCCGTGCACTCCAGACCACTGGCCTCGACGGCTTCCTCCAGCGGGCTTTTGCCGCGCTCTCCTTTGAGGATGGTCACTTTCTCGACACCCTTGGCCGCAGCCAGTATCTCGGCACCGTTGGTCAACGGGGAGCCGTCCGCGCCGTTGAAGTTGATCAGATGCGCGGCCGTCACACCGTCGAAGGCAGCTGTGAGGCTTGCGGCGTCGGTCAAATCGCCCGCGACCACTTCGGCTTCGGCAGGCAGGTTCGCCGTCGCCGGGTTGCGCGACAACGCGCGAACACGGTGTCCACTTTCGACCAGCTGTGCCACAAGGTGACGCCCGACGTTGCCGGTCGCCCCCGTTACCAGAATCGTCATGAACCGGACACTATGGGGAATATAGGCCGCGGAGCGTCCTCAATTCGGATGACATGCCTGACATGATGAGGTCATGGGGAAGACGTATCCAGCGATCACCGGCCGCCTGCGCACGTTCATCAACGAGCAGCCGATGTTCTTCACCGCGACCGCGCCACTGCGGCAGGACGGCACGGTCAACCTGTCGCCCAAGGGACTCAAAGGATCCTTCGCGGTCCTCGACGAGAAAACCGTGGCATACCTGGACTTCGCGGGCAGCAACGCGGAGACCATCGCCCACTTGCGGGAGAACGGCCGGATCACGTTGATGTGGTGTGCTTTCCAAGGCCCGCCGAACATCGTGCGGATCCACGGCCGCGGCGAACCGGTGTTCCGCGACGACGCCCGATTCCCGGACCTGGCCAAGCACTTCCCGGACATGACCGAGCATGGCCTGCGCGCGATCATCCTCGTGCACGCCGAGTTGATCCGGGACACGTGTGGCTACGCGGTCCCGTTGATGACCTACGAGGAGGACCGCGACCTGCACGGCCGTCGGTTCGCCCGTGAGGACGACGAGTCGCTCAGCGCTTACTTCGCGAAGAAGGACCACATCGCAGTCAGCATCGACGGCTTGCCTGGCCTGCCTTTGCCGTTGCCGCCGCTTGAGTCGCCCAGGTGACCGACTATCCGGTCGTGATGTTGATCATCCAGTTGATGCCGAACTTGTCCGTCAGCGCCCCGAATTCGTCGCCCCACATCTGCTTCTCCAACGGCACCGTGACCGTGCCGCCCTCGGACAGCGCGGCGAAGTAGCCGCGCAGGTCGTCCACGTCGTCACCGCTGAGGCTGACGGTGATGTTGGTGCCAGGGCTGTAGTCCATGCCGGGCGGCGTGTCGGACGCCATGAGGGTGTAGCCCTTCGGTGTCTCCAGCTGGCCGTGCATGATCTGGTTCTCCTGCGGAGTCCCCGCCATGCCGTATTCACCGAACGTCCGCAGGTCGGGTTCTCCTCCGAGAACACTCGCGTAGAACTCCATCGCCTGCCGGGCGTCGCCGTTGAAGCTGATGTACGGGTTGAGTGTGGAAGCCACCGGATATCTCCTAGCTAGCTGGACGAAGGTCAGCATCGTCGCATCCGGCGGCACCTGCGGCAACCAAACTGGTCCACGGTCTCGGCCCGAGACTGGACCTCGGATGTGGACAAGTTCCGGATAGCGTTGCCGTCATGACACAGCGAATCCAGACCATGATGGGTATTCCGAAGGCCTTCAAGGCACTTGTCGCGATGGGCCAGGAAGTCGAGCAGGCCGGCATCGAGGCCGGCGTGGACCAGTTGCTGCTCGAGTTGATCAAGATTCGCGCGTCCCAGCTCAACGGCTGTGCGTTCTGCCTGGACATGCACACCCGCGACTCGATCAAGTACGGCGAGAACGCGCGCAGGCTGTTCGTGCTGGACGCCTGGCGGGAGACCGACCTGTTCACCGAGGAGGAGCGGGTCGCCCTTGAGCTGACCGAGGTGATGACGCGTCTCACCGACACCAAGGAAGTACCGGAGGACCTCTACGAGCGGGCCATGAAGGTCTTCAACGAGGCGCAGTACCAGGCCGTCATCTGGATGACGGTCGTGATCAACTCGTTCAACCGGGTCAACGTGCCCGGCCGCCCGAAGCTGCCCCAGGAGTGACCACGTCCAGCCTGAAGGCACTGCATGTGCCAGGAGACCCGCTGATCTTGCCGAACGCGTGGGACGCGGCGTCGGCCAAACTCGTCGAGCAGGCCGGGTTCCCCGTCGTGGCAACGGGTTCGGCCGCCGTCGCGGAGTCCCTCGGCTACGCCGACCACCACGGCACGCCGGTCGAGACGTCGTTCGCGGCGTTCGCCCGGATCACCCGTGCGGTGTCGGTCCCGGTGACCATCGACGTCGAAGGCGGCTACGGCCTGCCTGAGGCGGTGCTGGCCAGCCGTCTCGCCGACATCGGCGTGGCCGGCTGCAACTTCGAGGACACCGACCACGCGGGCGGCGGCCTCGTCGAGACCAGCAAGCAGGCCGACCGGATCGCGGCCCTCAAAGCCGCGGTCCCCGCCCTGGTCGTGAACGCCCGGGTCGACGTGTTCGTCCGGGCCGAGGAGCAGAAAGCCGTGCTGGACGAGGGAATCTCGCGGGCACGTGCCTATCTGGAGGCCGGCGCTGACTGCGTCTACCCGATCCTGGTGCACGATGTCGAGGTGCTGAGAGCGTTCACCGAGGCGGTCGCACCGGCCCCGGTGAACGCGGTGTACCTGCCGGGAGGCCCGGACTTCGCCGCCCTCGCCGAGCTGGGGATTGCCCGGATCTCGCTGGGCGCCGGGCTGTGGATGCACGTTCAGGGTTTCCTATGGGACACGCTGGCACAGGTCGCCGCAGGTCAGCGGCCGTACTGAAAGACGCGTGCGAGGGCAGGCGATCGCTTGCCCTCGCAAGTACTTACCTCGACGCCAGCTGGGCCTGTCCCGCCGGGTCGTGGCCAACCTCGTCGGACGCAGTGAAGAGTGGCTGCGCCAGGTCGAACGCGGTCAGCGCAAGCTGGACAGCATCGAGGTGCTCACGCACTTGGCGCGCGTGCTGCACATCGACGACCTGACCGAGTTCCTCGGCTGGCGTGACGACGAGAACACCAGGAACGAGCCGAACTGCGGGCCGTTGACCGAGCGGTTGCGTGACGTGTTGATGCAACCGCTGTTCATGGCTGAGCCCGCGCGCACTCCGCCGGTCCCGCGGCTGTGCATGGAACTGGATCATTTGCTGGCCACGTGGCGTGAGTCGGCACGCCGCTACACCGTGGTCGCCAACCTGTTGCCGTGCCTGCTCAAGCGGCTTCGCGCGGTCGCGAAATCGGGGGAGCGCACGCCGGAACTGTCCGCCGCGCTCACCCAGGCATACGGTCTGGCCTGCGCTTTCGCCGACCGGATGAATGATCATCACCTCGCGTGGATCGCCGCCGACCTCTGCGTGGACGTCGCCGTCGACGCTGAGGACCCGGTGCTGATCCGCGACGCCAGCGACGACGTCGCGCGATACCGGATGCTGGAGACGATCAGCTGGTCGCGCAGACGCGCCGGGACACGCCAACCTGAGGTCCGCTTTGGGCTTCGGCCTGTCCGACGGTGACGGCCTGACCGGCGCGTGGCTTGCCGTGAACCTGCACTTCTACTGGCTCAACTGCGGGTTCTTCGGTGAAGGACGCCGATGGCTCGATCGGGTGCTCGCGCTCTCCCTGCCCGATGACCTCCGGGTGCATGCCTTGTGGGTCAACGCATACGCCACAGCCGGGCTTGGCGAAGGGCAGGCCGCCGTCCGGATGGGTGAGCTGGCGGTGGAGTTGGCGCGCCAACTCGGCGACGACGAATTGCTGTCGTTGGCTTTGTACGGGCGTGCGACCACAGCTTTGGTGACCAGCGACCACCCGACCGCGGACAAGTGCTACGGCGAAAGCGTCGAATGCTACAACCGCGTGAAAACCATTGACCAAACGGGAGCAGCAGGTCGCCGATCTGGTCGCGCAAGGCGCCACGAACAAGGAGATCGCCGGCCGCCTCAACATTTCCCGGCGGACGGCCGAGGTGCACGTCGACCACATCCTGCGCAAGCTGAAATTCGCCTCCCGCGCGCAGATCGCCGCGTGGGTTGCCGAAAAGAGCTAGTCTCCTTCCGCCCACGGCAGCAGGACTTTCTCCAGCATGACCAATCCGTAGAACAACACGATGCTCATCACCGCGAGCAATGCCATGGCCGCGAACGCCAGTGAGGTGTCGGCGCTGGCTCCGGACTGGACGATCACGTAACCAAGACCCGCTTTCGCGCCAACGAATTCACCGATCACCGCGCCGATCACGGCCAGCGAGATCGCCACCTTCATCCCGACGAACACCTGCGGCATCGCGTACCGCAGCCGCAGCTTGAAGAACTCCTGCCAGCGCGAACAGTCCATCGACCGCAGCAGTTCGACCAGCTCGGCCGGGGTCGACTTCATCCCGGACGCCGTCGAGATCACGATCGGGAAGAAGCAGACCAGGAACACCATGATCACCTTGGGCAGCATGTCGAAACCCAGCCACACCACCAGGATCGGCGCGATGGCGATCTTCGGTACCGCGTTCACCGCGAGCAGCAGCGGGTAGATCATCCGCTCGAGGATCTTCGACCACGCGATCAGCAGCGCGATCGGCACCCCGGCGGCCAGTGCGAGCAGGAACCCTTGAACGGTCTCCAACAGCGTGACGCCCGCTTGGTCGAGCAGGAACCCTTGCTGCGCTGTGTAAGCGTCGAAGACGTCCTTGGGGCTGGGCACCAGGTAGCGTTCGATCGAGAACACGATCGTGGCCAGCCACCACAGGCCGATCACCACAGCGAGGCCGACAATCGGCAGGACTACTTTCATGCCGGTGCCAACAGGTCGTGCAGTTCATTGCTGATCCTCGCCACGTCGGCCGCGTGCGCGTTGCGGCCGAGCGTGCGCGGCCGCGGGATGTCGACCTCGACGATCCGATGGATCCGCCCGGGCCGCGGTGTCATGACCGCGACGCGGTCGGACAGCAGCACGGCTTCGTCGATCGAGTGCGTGACGAACACGATCGTGGCCGAGTATTCGAGCTGGATCTGTTGCAGCAACTCGGAGAGCTCGGTCCTGGTCAGCGCGTCCAATGCGGAGAACGGTTCGTCCATCAGCAACACCGTCGGGCTTTGGATGAGGGATCGGCACAGCGAGACTCTTTGCCGCATGCCGCCGGAAAGCTCATGCGGCAGGCGCTTTTCGAAGCCTGCCAGTCCGACTGCGGCGAGTAGTAAGTGTGCACGGTCGGTGTAGCCGCGCCGGTCGAGACCGAAGATCTCAACCGGAAGCATCACATTGGACAGTACGGAACGCCATGGCAGCAAAGCGGGTTGCTGGAACATGAATGACACGTCCCGGCGGGGCTTGATCACCGGCTCGCCGTTCACCGCGACCTTCCCCGCTGCCGGTTCAAGCAGCCCGGCGACGATCCTCAGCAGCGTCGACTTCCCGCAGCCGGAGCGGCCGATCAGCGTGACGAATTCGTGTGCCGCGATCGACAGGTCGATTCCGGCGAGTGCCTCGACTTCTCCGAACGTGTGGCGCACCCCAGCGATCTCGATCATGAGCCGGCCACAAGATCCTTGGACGTCACCGAACTCTCCGGGATCGCACCGGCCTCGACCAGCAGCTGGATTGTCCTGGCCACCCGGAACTCGTCCGAGCGGCCGACCGGCCCGTCGGTCGGCCGGACATAGGGCAGCATCAACGCCACTTCGGCGGCTGCCACCGCCGCATCCTGAGTCGGCTGGTATTTCTTCAGAATCTGGCCGCTCTCCTCCGGGTGCTCGATGGAGTACGCCAGGCCTTTCAGCAATGCCCCACGAAATCGGTCGACCAGTTGGGGATTCTTGGCCGGCAGGTCTTTCTGGGTGACCAGAGCATTGCCATAGAGATCGGGAAGAAGATCGCCGTAGGGCAGCGCATTGGCTTTGCGGCCCTGCGCGGCCTTCTCGATCAGCGGGACACCGACGACGAACTGGCCGATCCCGTCGACCTGGCCGGCGGCGAGCAGCTGGGGCAGCGCCGGCGGAGCCGACGGCACGAACTCGACCTTGGTGTGATCGATCCCCGCCTGTTTGGCGTAGACCGGGAACATCAGCTGGTTGGTCGATCCCGGCTGGTCACCGATGCGTTTGCCGACCAGGTCGGCCGGCGTCTTGATGCCCTTGTCGGTCAACGAGACGATCGCGGCCAGCGACTTCTGGTGGATCATGGCGACCGTGGTGACCGGCAGTTTCTCCTTCGCGACGGTGATCGCGGTCGCGGTGAAGTCGCCGGCGCCGAAGTCCGCACGCCCGCTCGCGACCAGTTTGAGCACATCGACGGTCGCAGTGCCGGGGTTGATCGTGACGTCGAGGTTGACCTCCTTGAAGTAGCCCTTTTCCTGTGCCACATAGGCGTATGCGTCCCGGCCGAAAGTGCTGAACGAGGTCAGGTACGTGACTTTGTCGGCGTTTCCGGCCGCGGGCTGGTCGGTGGCCGGCGTCGAGCACGCGGTCAACGCTGCCGCTGCCAGTGCTGCCAGGAGGTGTTTCCGCATCGGCGCTCCCCATCGGCCTCGTCGTGAAATCCTGACCATATCGGGTCGGGGTTGCCCGATCAGCCACGCCCTGCCGGGTTTATCGGGCATTGCTGCAAGCGGCGGCATCATTTCTGGAAAAACTCGATAGATTGTGCGGCTTACCTGGCAGAGCGCCGGAAGAAGAGGTGTGTCGCCCCATGGCTCCCAGCAGATCACCGCGCCGATTGGCCGTGGCCACGGTTGTCGCCGGACTCGTCCTGGCAGGCTCCGCCGTGCCTGCGCTGGCGGCGGACACCAACCTAGCGCTCGGCAGGTCGATCACGGCATCGTCCGTGATCGGAAACTTCGCCGCCACCAAAGCGAACGACGACGATCCGACGTCCTACTGGGAAGCCGCGCCGGACACCTACCCGAACACGTTGACGGTGTCGCTGGGTGCCAACGCGGACATCACGTCGATCGGCTTGCGCCTCAACCCGGCGCCAGAGTGGGGCCCGCGAACCCAGACCGTCGAGGTCCTCGGCCGCGAGCAGTCGGCGTCGGGCTTCACCAGCCTGGTCGCGTCCACCGGCTACACCTTCGACCCAGCCAGCGGCAACCGCGTCGACATCCCTGTCACCGCCAAGGTCGCCGACGTCCAGTTGCGGATCACCGGCAACACCGGCGGTTCGGGCGGGCAAATCGCGGAGTTCCAGGTCTTCGGCACACCGGCCCCGAACCCGGACCTGACCGTCACAAGCGTGACAGTGTCTCCTGCCTCAGGAATCGTCGGTGACGGCGACGGCGACCGTCGCCAACGTCGGGCCGCTGGCATCCGACCGTCCCACCAACGTCACGTTCTACGTGGACGGAACCAAGACCGCCACCGGCCAGGTCGGTCCACTCGCCGCAGGGGCGTCGGTTCCGGTGCCGGTTCAGCTTGGCCGCTTCGACGCGGGAACGCACCAGGTGGTCGCGCGCGTCGACGAGGCCACCCAGATCTTCGAGGAGAACGAGCAGAACAACTCCTCATCGGCAGCTTCTCTGACCATCACGCCGGTTCACAGCGCGGACATCGTCGCTGACGTCCGTTGGGAGTCGGATGCGTTCACCGGGATCATTCGCAACAAGGGAACCGCGCCGACCGCGGGAATCGTCCACCCGATCCTGGTGACCGTCGAAGAGGCGTATACAGGCAAGCGCGCCGGAACCTTCTTCGGCGTGTCCGTCGGCCGTCTTGCCCCAGGCGCATCCGCGCAAGTACCGCTGGGCAAGTGGCACCCGCGCGCGAACGGCAAGTACATCCTGCGCTCGACGATGCCTGTCGACTCCGCCGAGGTCCCGATCAAGCGGGGCAACAACATCAACGCGCAAGACCTGTTCATCGGACGCGGTTCAGCGATGCCGTACGACACCTACGAAGCGGAAGATGGGGTGCTGAGTGGTGGTGCGGCAGTCGTCGGTCCTAACCGGACAATAGGTGACTTGGCCGGTGAGGCATCGGGTCGTAAGGCCGTCACGCTGAATACTGTCGGCAGCGCGGTCGAGTTCACCACCCGCAAACCGACCAACACGTTGGTCACCCGTTTCTCCATCCCTGACGCACCACAGGGCGGCGGCCGAGACTCGTCGCTGGACGTCTACGTGAACGGCAAGTTCCTCAAGCCGATCCC
Organism: Kibdelosporangium aridum; assembly: GCF_900176515.1. Taxonomy (GTDB): domain Bacteria; phylum Actinomycetota; class Actinomycetes; order Mycobacteriales; family Pseudonocardiaceae; genus Kibdelosporangium; species Kibdelosporangium aridum. Next base: position 439,966 of record NZ_FWXV01000007.1, on the reverse strand, counting down.
GTTGACCTCGAAGTACACCTGGCTCTACGGCCCGGAGACCTGGCCGGTCAACGACCCTGCCGCAGGCCCACCGCGCCACATCTACGACGAGGCCAACCTGTTGCTCGGGGTGACCGTCCCGGCTGGCAGCAAGATCAAGCTGGTCAACTCGCGGGCGCTGAGCCACGCGGTGGACTTCATCTCGGTGGAACAGGTAGCCCCGGCTCCCAACCCTGACCCCGCGCGGTTCGTCACCCCGGCGGGCTTCACCCACAACGACGTCCAAGCGGCCGTGGACAAGGTCCGCACCGACATCACAGGCAAGCTGCAGGGCGTCTACCTTCCGCCTGGCTCCTATGACAATCCGGCCAAGCTCACGATTGCCGGGACCGCGATGAAGGTGATCGGCGCAGGCCCGTGGTTCACTCGTTTCCACGCACCCGCCGCGGCGGACAACACGGACGCGGGCTTCGACGTCGCGCCGTCCGCCAGTGGTTCGACGTTCGCCGGTTTCTCGTACTTCGGCAACTACCAGACCCGGATCGACGGCCCAGGAAAGGTCTTCGACCTGACCGGGGTCTCCGGCTTGACGTTCGACAACATCTGGATAGAGCACACGGTCGTGGGGATCTGGGGTTCGAACGTCCACAACACGACGGTGAAGAATTCCCGTTTCCGCAACACCTTCGCCGACGCGGTGAACCTGACCAACGGAAGCACCTACAACCACGTCATCAACAACGAAGCCCGGACAACCGGAGACGACAGCTTCGTCCTCTGGGCCGCAACGGACATCTTCGACGGAGAGCAGAAGAACAACGTCTTCGAACACCTGACGGCGATCTTGCCATGGCGGGCCGCGGGAATAGCGGTCTACGGCGGACAAGCCAACACCTTCAAGGACATCTACATCGCCGACACCCTGGCCGGAAGCGGAGCGACGATCAGCTCGCTGAGCTTCGCCGCCCCCATGCGCGACTTCGGCCCCGCCCACACGGTCGTCAGCGACGTGACGATCGTCCGAGCGGGCGGCCACTTCTTCGGCGCCCAGACCTTCCCCGCCCTCTGGCTGTTCTCCGCCACGAACAAGTTCCAGGCGATCAGGGTGTCGAATGTGGACATAGTGGACCCGACGTACAGCGGAATCATGTTCCAGTCCAACTACGTCAACGGACAGCTGGTCAACAAGATCCAGGACACCGAGTTCAAGAACGTCACCGTCACCGGCGCCCGCAAGTCCGGCGACGAGTTCGAAGCCAAGTCAGGCTTCGGGTTGTGGGCCAACGAATTCCCCGAGCCAGGGCAGGGACCTGCGGTCGGCGAGGTCACCTTCCACGGCCTGAAGCTGAAGAACAACCACACAGACATCCGCAACACGACGTCGACGTTCAGGATCAACCTGAAATAGGGGCGAGGGGTTTCCGGCGGGGGAGAGTCATTCGCCTCGCCGGAACCCAGGTTCGGCGCAGCACACGATCAGAACCTCCGTAGCAACTGGACATCCAGCTCGTCCAGGAACTTCCGGCCGAACTGCCCGTTCTCCAAACCGTCCATGAACGACCCGGGCAAGTCCTGTGTGTACTCCGCGGACCGGGACGCGGCGGCCAGTGCGACAGTGGCCACTGTGTCCACGTCTCCGGTGAACGCGACGCATGCCCGAAGCAAGTCACTCATGCTTGTGTTGCCAGCCAAGGCGGTCAGCGCCGCCGTGACACTCATCCGGCCCTTCGAACCAACCTTCCCGCGCCAAACCCGGCCCCAACCCCCACGGGAAACCTGCCCATCGATCCACTTGCCGACCGCGGCAACCGGCCCTAGCTCGTAATGGCAGTAGTGCACGGCCAAGGCCGCTGCCTGAGCCGCCTCAACGCCTTCCGGCGTGTCGTGGGTGACCCGGGCCTGTACCGCTGAGTGGTGCATCACATCGGCGACGGTCGGCAGCAGCCCGACAGGCCCGGCTCGCATGGCCGCGCCGCTCTTCTCGCTGTCCGGCCGGATCCGGGCCAGGAAGTCCGCGCCGTCCTGAACGTCTTGTAAGAACTGGTAAAACCGGCCCGCGTACCCCTCGCGGGGATCTCGCTTGAACGCCTCGACGAACCTCGACGCCAGGTTCCGCGGTGTCCAATCCTCGCCGGACACCAGTGCTTCGGCCACCGCGATCGTCATCTGCGTGTCGTCTGTGTACTGGCCCGGCTTGATACCTAAGTGTTTTCCGTGCTGGACGTATCCGCTCAAGTCGTTGCGCGCGGCCACAAAACCCGCGGGCGCGTACTCGAATCCCGCGCCATAGGCGTCCCCTACCGCCAATTCGACCAACATTTATGCCTCCTTGTGTCGGCTTGATTGTGCCGGATCGGACCAAACGGATATCTTCGCGAAGATCATCTCGGCAGGATGGGCTCATGAGACGGACAACCCTGCTTTCAGGTGTGTTGACCGTGGTGCTTCTGGTGTCCCCGCTCAGTGGGACAGCGCTGGCGCATCCGCCGGACAACCCCTACGACAACACGATTTTCGCCCCGGTGAAGACCGGTGGTGTGCAGATCGGCCTCGAGAAAGTCAGCGACGGCCTCACCGCTCCGCTCAAAGGTGTTCGTGCACCTGGCCATGACGACCGGTTGTACGTCATCGATCAGGTTGGCAAGCTGGTCAGCGTCAACCTGAAGACCGGCGCGCAGACAACTGTCCTTGACGTCAGCTCGCGCCTGGTTCCGCTGGGTGTCGGCGGACCCAACACGTTCGACGAGCGCGGGTTCCTGGGGACGGCATTCCACCCCGGCTTCGCCCGCAACGGGCTGCTGTACACGTGGACGTCCGAGAAGGTCACCGCGCCGCCGACGTTCCCGACCACACTGCCGGCCGGTGTCGCACCCGACCACCAGAACGTCCTTGCCGAGTGGAAGATGACCGCAACCGGGGTCGACCCGGCCAGCCGCAGGGAACTCATGCGGATCGACTGGCCGCAGTTCAACCACAACGCCGGTGACATCACGTTCGGCCCGGACGGATTGCTTTACGTGCCAACGGGTGACGGCGGCGGCGCCGACGACGAAGAAGTCGGTCACGCCGGTGGCAACGCGCAGAACCCGACCAACCCGCTTGGTGACATCCTGCGTATCGATGTCGACAAGCGCGACTCCGCCAACAAGCAGTACGGCATCCCGGCGACCAACCCGTACGCGGGACTGCCGGGGCTGATCGCCGAAATCTACGCGATCGGGTTCCGCAACCCGTGGCGGTTGTCGTTCGACAACGGCAACCTGTACGTCGGCGATGTCGGCCAGAACGACATCGAGGAGGTCAGCCTGGTCGTCAACGGCGGCAACTACGGCTGGCGGATCAAGGAGGGCACGCTCTTCTTCAACCCCAACGGCACCAAGGCCGGGTTCGCCCAGCGCGCGCCCTTCGGGCCGGTGCCGCCGGGCTTGCAGGACCCGATCGCGCAGTACGACACACACCACGAAGGTCACTCGGTCATCGGTGGGTTCGTCTACCGCGGTCGCGACATCCCGCAGCTGCGCGGCAAGTACGTGTTCGGCGAGTGGTCGCGGCTGTTCAGCACGACCACACCGACCAACAACTACGGCCGGATCCTGTACCTGGAGGAGCGCAGGCACGGCTTGCAGCGGGTGGTCGACACCCGCGGCTTCGGTGATGCCGCGAAGCGCCTGGGCCTGACCGACACCAGCCGCCCGCCTGCCGCGTTCGAGCAGACGCTGTCGGTCTTCGGGTTCGCCGAGGACGTGAGCGGTGAGCTCTACGTCCTCGGCAACCGCAGTGGTGTGCCGTTCGGCACCGGCGGCGTGCTGTTGAAGCTGACTAGAGGCTAGGTGTGTTGGCGAGCAGGGCTTTGGTGTAGTCGTGTTGCGGATCGTCAAGGATCCGGCCGACGTCACCGATCTCCACGATCTCGCCACCACGCAGGACCGCGACACGATCGGCGACTTGCCGGGCAAGGGCGATGTTGTGCGTGACGAACAACATCGCCATGCCCAGCTCCTGCCGTAGTTCACCGAGCAGGTCGAGGATCGTGGCCTGCACCGACACGTCCAGCGCGGACGTGACCTCGTCACACACAAGCACTCGTGGTGTCGTCACGAGTGCCCGGGCGATGGCCGCGCGCTGCCGCTGACCACCACTGAGCTGGTCAGGCAGGCGGTGCGCGGCCGCTGTCGACAGCCGGACACGGTCCAGCATCTCGGCCACGCGCTCCCGGCGTTGCGTACGGGACATGTCCGTCAACCGCAGCAACGGCACTTCGATCGACTGTGCGATCGTCTTACGCGGGTTCAGCGATGAGAACGGGCTCTGGAAGACGTACTGCAAGTCCCGCAGGTGCTGTTTCGTCCTGCCCTTTGTGGACGGCGCCAGCTCGGTGCCGGCCAGGGTGATGGAGCCGCCGTAACGAGCCAGCCCGGAAATGCAGTGTGACAGCGTCGTCTTGCCGGACCCGGACTCGCCGAGCAGCATGACGCATTCCCCGGCCCGTACGGTCAAATCGATACCGCGCAGGACCTGAGTGTCTCCATAGGACACCGAGATGTTCTGAACGGCAAGCACAGCGTCCTTGGCCGAGGCGCAAGCTTCGGAGTCACCGGCGAGACTGGGCACCGCGGCGACGAGCTCCCTGGTGTACGGATGTTCCGGCGTGCGCAGTACCTTGGTGGTCTCACCGGACTCGACGATCGACCCGCGATACATCACCGCCACCCGGTCTGCGATCTCGGCGACCACCGCGAGGTCGTGCGTGATGTACAACGCGGCGGCGCCATGATCCTTGGTGAGCTGCCGGATTGTCCGCAGCACCAAGGACTGCGTCATCACGTCCAGACCGGTCGTCGGCTCGTCCAGAACGACAACGCTTGGCCTGCAGGCGAAAGCCATCGCGACGCCGACGCGTTGCTGCTGCCCGCCGGACAGCTGATGCGGATATCGCCGCTGATAGGCCGGGTCGCTGGGCAGGCCGACCTCGTCAAGGACCTCCTTGACCCGGTTCTCGGCCTCGAATCCGTGGTTTTCCAGCACCTCACGGATCTGCTTGCCGATCCGAATGCCTGGGTTCAGCGACAGCGCCGGATCCTGCGGGATGTAGGACACGGTCTTGCCGCGCAGCGCACGCCGTGCGGTCTCGGTCAAAGCGAGGATGTCGGTGTCTGTCGTGACTGTGCCGCCAGTATTGATCAGCCCGGTGCGGAAGTGCCCGAGCGCGGCCAGGCCCGCTGTGGTCTTGCCGGACCCGGACTCGCCGACCAGAGCGAGGATCTCGCCGGAGTCGACGCGGTACGAGACATCGTCGAGGATCTTCTCGCCGTCGGCGGTTGCCACGGACAGGTTCCGCACCACGAGGTTCATCGTTTGCCTCCCCGGCCGGCCGCGGCCGAAGCCAGCGAGTCGGTGATCAGGTTCGTGCCGACGGTCAGCACGGCGATCGCGAGCACCGGCAGCAGCACGCCCCACGGCTGGACGACCAGGGCGATCCGGTTCTCGTTGATCATCAGGCCCCAGTCGGCCGCGGGAGGCTGGATGCCGAGGCCGAGGAACGACAGTGAGGCCACGTATCCGATCGAATAGGTCAGCCGCAGACCGAGCTCGACCATCAGCGGCCCGGTGATGTTGGGCAATACCTCACGCGACAGGATGAGCCAGCGCGGGGTCGCGTACATCTCGGCTGCGCGGATGTACTCGTTGCCGACGACCGTGACCGTCGCCTGCCGTGCCACCCGGGCGACTCTGGATGCGTGACTGATCCCGATGACCAGCACCAGCAGCCAGCCCTCGGGCCCGATCATCGCGATCGCCAGGAGTGCGAACACCAATTGCGGGAACGACATGAGCACGTCGTTGCCACGCATGATCAGGCCGTCCAGGACGCCTCCGCTGTACCCGGCAAGCATCCCTAACGCCGCGCCGAGCACCACACCGAGAGCCGTCGCTAGTGCCGCGTAGAGAAGAAGAGATGTTCCACCCGCTAGAAATCGAGTGAGCACATCGCGTCCGATGCCGTCCGTGCCCGCGATGCCGTCGGGTTTGAACGGCTTGCCGGCGAAGTCGTTCGCCTCGAATCCGGTGATCCACGGCCCGGCCCACGGCCCGACGATCGCCACGATCACCACAACAGCGGTGAGCGCCACGCCGATCTTGGCTTGCCGGAACGACCACGCACGCCGGAACAGACCTGGCGGTTGGGCGACCGCGACCGGTTCGGCCATCTCGGTCTTCTTGTCCACTGTGGTCATAGCGTCGTCCTGAGCTTGGGGTTGGTCAGGATGCCGATCACGTCGGCGAGCAGGTTCACCACGATGTACAGCGCCGCGATCAGCAGCGTGACAGCTTGGACCACCTCGACATCGCGGTTGTTCACCGCGTCGATCAACGCCTGGCCGATCCCGGGGTAGCGGAACAGGAACTCCACCACCACGACACCACCGGCCAGCCACGCCAGTTGCAGGGCGATCACCTGGGCGACCGGACCGACCGCGTGCGGAAGGGCGTGCCTGGTGATCACAGTGCGTTCGGGCAGGCCCTTCAGCCGCGCCATCTCGACGTAACCGCTGTCCAGGACGTCGATCATGGTCGCCCGCATCATCCGGGTGATGTACGGCGTGACCACGAGGACCAACGTCAGCACCGGCAACACCAGCTGGATCGGCCTTTCCCAGACCGCCTCACCCGGCGCGGCGAGTGTGACCGACGGGAAGACCGTGAACACCGTGGTGGACAGCAGCACGATCAGCCCGACGCCGATCACGAACTCCGGCAGGGCCGCGATCACCAGGCTGATGCCCGAGACCGTGTGATCGGCGATTTTGCCCCGGCGCATCGCGGTCCACGTGCCCAGAATGAGACCGACCGGCGTACTGATCGCCGCGGCGGCGACGAGCAGCACCAGCGATGCCACGATCCGGTCACCGAGCAGTGCGTTGACCGAGCCCTGGGTGGCCGTGGACGTGCCAAGGTCGCCGGTGAACACACCACCGAGCCACGCCAGATACCGCTGCCACACCGGGTCGTTCAGGTTGAGCTGGTCCTGTAGTGCCGCGATCCGCTCGGGCGTGGCCTGCTGGCCGAGGATCGCGCGGGCCGGATCGCCGGGCAGCAGCAGCGTCGCGATGAAGACGAGCAGGGTGACCAGCCACAACACCGCGAGGCTGACCAGGATCCGGCGAGCGATCAGGCGGGTCATCGCGCACCTCCCAGCCACACGTGCCGGAACTGGTAGCCGGACAAGGAGATCCCGGTGCGGTCGGCGACCAGCCCGGCCACGTACACCTGATACGCGTCCACCTGGTTCATGAAGCCCCAGATGATGTTGCCGCCGCGCTCGTATTCGATCCACTGCGCCTGTGCCAGCAGGCTGTCCCGCGTGGACTTGTCCACTGTGGTTCGTGCGCGCTTGATCAGGTCCTGGAACTCCGGGTCGGCCCAATGGGTTTCGTTGTACGGCGAGTCCGGCATGGACCCCTGCGCGACCTGCGGGAGGTAGTTGCGCGTGTACCAGAATGACTGGGCGAAATCCCACGACAGGTAGTCGTCGCCGAAGAACGTCGTGGTGTCGAGGCGGTTGATCCGTACGCGGATACCCGCGTCCTGCGCCTGGCGCTGGAAGACCTGGGCTGCTTCGACGGCACCGGCCTGGATGGGCGCGGTGACCAGTTCGACCTCCAGGTTCTCCTTGCCCGCCTCGGCGAGCAAACGCTTGGCCTCGGCGATGTCCCTGGTGCGTTGCGGCAGATCACGGGCATAGGCCTCGTCGAACGGCGCGTACAGGTCGTTGCCGATCTGGCCTTGGCCGCTGAGCACTTGGTTGATCATCTGCTCACGGTCGACGACCAGACGCATCGCCTGCCGTACCCGCACGTCGTCGAACGGCGGCCGGTCGGTCCGCATCGTGAACGGCAGCCACGTCCCGGTCGGTGAGTCGAGGACGCGGATCCTCGGATCGCTGCGCAACACGTCGACCAGTGCGACCGGCACTTGGTCGATGGCGTCCACTTGGGACGACAGCAGTGCGTTGATCCTGGCGTCGTCTTCGGTGAAGTTGATCAGAACCAGCTCGTCGAGGTACGGTTCACCCGGCCGCCAGTACAGGTCGTTGCGCGAGAAGACGCTTTGCAGGCCTGCGGTGAACGACCCGGCTTTGAAGGGCCCGGTGCCTATCGGTTTGTCCGGCGAGAAATCGGACGGGACGATCCCCATCACGTACTGGCCGACCAGATCGTCGAACACCGCCGAGGGTTCCGTCAGCCGGAACTCCACCGTCCGGTCGCCGGTCGCGACAACCCGGTCGAGCATGGTCAGGTTCGCCGCGCCGCCCTTGGGATCCTGCGGGTCCAGGATTCGCTGGAACGTGGCCACGACATCCGGCGGTGTGACCGGGCGCCCGTCATGGAACCGGATCCCGTCGCGGATCACCGCGGTCCACGTCTGCGCGTCCGGAGACGAAGTGATCGACTCCGCAACCAGCATTTCCAGCTTGTACTCGTGGTTGCGGTGGGCGAGCGGCTCGAACAAGTTGACCGTGCGGGCAATGTCCGGGTTGGTCGCGGGAATGTGCGGATCGAGCGTGTCCTTGGCGCCGCCGCCGGTCACGCCGACACGCAGCGTGCCACCACGTCTGGGCGGCCCGGTCGGCGGGTCGACGGCTGCCTGACCCGCGCCACAAGAGGTGAGGAAGGGAGTCGCGCCGAGCAGTGTGAGAAACCCTCGGCGGTTGACCTGTAATTCGGCCATGGTCTTGGCTTTCTAGGAAATAGCACGTCCTGCGTAGTCGGGGGCGGGGGACAGATGGTGTCTGAGACGTTCCCGCGCATGCTCGGGAAAAGGTGCGGTTGTGCCGTCCCGGACATGCAGAGCGAGGAGTTCCTCCGTGGCGACGAGGGTGTCGCCGACGTACATCTCGTGGCAGAACCGGACTTTCTTGGCGCCGACGTCGAGCACGACAGTGGTGACTTTCAGCTCGGCCGCCGGCGCGACTTCGCGCAGGTACCGGACATGTGCTTCGACTGTGTAGAGCGAATTTCCGTCGTTCGGGTCGATGCCCGCGTCGCCCATCATCGCGGTCGTGGCGAAGCCGAAGACCATGACGTAGAACGGTTCGCTGAGGTGCCCGTTGTAGTCGATCCACTCGTCACGGACCGTGTCGCGGTATTCAAGCATGGTTGTCCCGTACCGCTCGCTGGATCGCGATGATCGCCCGGTCTCGTTGTTCGACGAGGTCCTCGATCGATCGCCCGTCGGCTTCCGCAAGGCAGCCCTGGACGACGCTGTCGCGCAGGTGTTTGGTCAGCTCGGGCGCATCGAGCCTGGTCCATGGGGATTTCAGGGAAGGCCCGAAGTGGTCGAGCATGTGCGCCATCCCGCCTTCACCACCGGCGAGGTGGAACGTCAGCAGTGGGCCGTGGACCGGCCACCGCAGACCTGGGCCGTCAGTGATGGAGAGGTCGATCTGCTCGACGGTGGCCTCACCGTTGGCGACCATGTGCAACGCCTCGCGCCACATCGCCTCCTGCAACCGGTTCGCGATGAACCCAGGCACCTCCCGTTCCATCACGATCACGGTTTTGCCTGTCCCGCGGTAGAAATCAGCGGCTTGCTCGACTGCGGAACGTCGGGTGAGCTTCCCGCCGACAACCTCGACAAGGGGAATGAGGTAGGGCGGGTTGAACGGGTGCCCGACCACGAGCCGGTCCGGGTTCTTCGCGGCAACCTGCATCTCGGTCATGCCGTACCCGGATGTCGACGAGGCGATGACCACGTGGGGTGGAGTCACGTCATCGATGTCCGCGAGCAGTTTCTGCTTCAACTCAAGCTTCTCCGGCGCGCTCTCCTGGACGAACTCGGCGTCCGCGGTCGCTTCGGCCAGTGTCTTGGCGATGCTGAGGTTGTCCTTCGAAGCGTGATCCGCAAGCCCGAGCTCGGTCAAGGCGGGCCAGGCGGCGTCAACCAGCCTGCGCAGTTTCTCTTCGGCGTCCGGCGCGGGATCCCACGCGACAACCCGCATGCCACGCGCCAAGAAATGCGCGACCCAACCGCCCCCGATGACGCCTGCGCCAACGCAGGCAACGGTCTTCACTTCAACCCCAGCTGAACGCGAGCTTCGTCAGGACTCGCTGTCGTGCCGCCGAGATCCTCAATGATCTTCACCGCACGCTCCACCAGTTGCCCGTTGGTCGCCTTGACACCCTTGCTGAGATACAGGTTGTCTTCGAGGCCAACGCGAACATGCCCACCGAGCAAGGCGGAATGCGCCACCCACTTGAGCTGGTCCCGCCCGATCGCGAAGGAAGCCCACTGAGCGCCATCCGGCAGCATATGGACCATCGTCTGCAGAAGCTCCGGGTTGGCCGGTGCACCGTAGGGAATCCCCATACACAGCTGGAAAAGCGGAGGCTTCGCGATCAGCCCTTCGTCGATCATCTTGGTGGCGAACCACAGCTGCCCGGTATCAAAGATCTCCAGCTCAGGCTTGACACCCAGCTCAAGGATGCGCTGAGCGCCAGCCCTGAGCATGTCCGGAGTGGACACGTAAAGCTGACTGCCCTCCCCGAAGTTGAGCGACCCGCAGTCGAGGGTGCAAATGTCCGGGAGGAGTTCTTCGACGTGCGGAAGCCGCTGCAGCCCGTTGACAAGGTCGGTGCCATCCACCGGCTTAAGCGGATCCTCCTGGTCAATGACAAGATCCCCACCCATACCAGCAGTCAGGTTGATCACGACATCAACGCCGGAATCCTTGATCCGCGCCACAACCTCCCGGTACAGCGCGACATCCCGCGACCCCTGCCCAGTCTCCACATCCCGGACATGAATGTGGACGACGGCGGCGCCCGCATTGGCAGCCTCCACAGCAGACGCCGCGATCTGCTCAGGAGTAACCGGAACATGCTCACTCTTGCCAACGGTGTCCCCCGCACCGGTGAGTGCGCAGGTAATGATCACTCGATCCTTCACGGCGTCCCTTCCTAGAGGCAGTGGTTGATGCCATCGGGCGGCGCAGTCCGCAGCCCGAGCTCGAATGCCCGAGTGGGCGCCGGAATGGTCCCGATCAGGGCCCTTGTGGACGTCGGCGCGCCGGTTGGACTAGGTGCCACATTTCAGTCGCTTCAGCCGACGCAAGACCTGTGGACAGCCCAAGTGCTGGTGATCTTGCTGCCCAAGGCGTGTCGGTGGTGCTCGATAGACTGGAAACCGGGGGCGGAGCCCGGCGTCCACCTTGTGGGTAACTCGTCTGTTAGTGATCTTGTTGTGCTGGTTGTGTCGGTGGTGCCCGATAGACTGGTAATCGGGGGGGCCGAGGGCCGCGCTGTGGTTAGTTGAGGCGGTTTTCTGTCATCTGGTGTTGATCGGGCGGTGCGGCCGCGGTTCCGATCCGGTCAAGCGCCGCGGCCTGTTGTTGCGTCGCTTCTTCAAGCGCTGGGGCCTGTTGTTGCGTCGCTTCTGTCAAGCGCTGGGGCCTGTTGTTGTGTCGCTTCTGCCAAGCGCCGCAGCCTGTGGACAACTCTGCGGCGGCCGACCTGGTTGCCCAGGTCTTGTCGGTGATGCTCGATAGACTGGAAACCGGGGGCCGAGGGCCGCCCACCCGGCTCGTTAATGCTGTTTACCGCACTGGTTCCGCGGCGATGTTCTGTTCGATGAAGTCGTGGAGCAGCTCCCGCATCGCGGCAACCGAACTCCCGGGCCGACCCGTCAGCACCTGAATGCCGAGGCCATCGATCAAAGCGGTCAGCTGAGCCGTCGCCTTGTCCGGGTCCTGCGCCCGGAAAACGCCCTGCTCCTGTCCACTTCGGATGGTCATGGCGATGGTGTTGTACCAGCGGTCATAGGAGTCCCAGTACAGCGAGCGGATCTTCGGGTTGATCGCGCTCTCGTTCCACACCTGCAGCCAGACCGACCACTCGTCGCGCAGCAGACCGTCCTTCGGCAGCTGCAGTTCGACCAGTCTGAGCAGGCGTTGACGGGCGTCCTGCACGGTGTGCAACTCGGCGACCTGACGGTCGAACGCGAGTTTCACGTTGCGCCGCAACGCTTCGTTGAGGACTTCGGTTTTGGTGGGGAAGTGGTGGTGGATCGTCGCTGTGCTCGTGCCGCATGCCTTGGCGATGTCGGCGACCCGCACGCGGTGGTAACCGCGTTCGGCGATCAGCTGCCACGCCGTCTCCAGGATCCGGCGGCGTGGTTCGAGGTCGGGGGGCACTCGGATCGAGCGCGCGGCAGGCGCCGGAACCGCAGTGACTGTCTTGGCCTCGTCACTACCGTTCAGTAGCCAGTTGACCGTGACACCGCTGTACTCCGCGATCCGGACGAGTTCGCCGGCGGAGAACCGGCGCGCGCCCGATAACGCTTTGGACAGTTTGGTCTCGTCCAACCCGATGCCCGCGGCGAAGTCGCGCTGCGCCCCTGGCATCGCCTGGATCAACCCACGGACTCGCGTCCGGAGCTCATCCGTCACATCCATGCCAGAAGACGGTAAACCGGCGTTGCGATAATCGCAATCCCCCACGCAATGGGCCATGGTGTGGTCCAGTGGCGGGCCCCGATGCCTCCCGCACATGCGTGCTTGACCATCCATTGTGGTCCGGTTACGCATTGTCACGCAGGAGTGCGAGGGAGGTTTTGGTGAGGCGCAGGCTTAGTTGGGCTGCCGTGGGCACGTCGGGAGTGCTGGCAGCGATCGTCGCGACAACGATGACCGATCAACCCGATTCGGAATCACGAAGCAGCAAGATCATTGTGCCGCAAGCTGAGGAGCTGAACGGCTACATCCCGTCCCCTGGCGAAGAACCGCCAACCGTGTTCATTCCGGTTGTGCCACCGGTCGCGGCGACGTCAGCGACCTCGACGGTCCCGCCACCGCCGCCCAGGAAAACCGTGCCGCCCAAACCGAAGAAGCCCGCACCGCCGCCGCCGACCACTACTCCACCGCCGACCGAGGAACCACCGTCCTATCAGGACCAATACTGGTCCTATTGGTACTACTACAACAGGTACCGTGACGGTTACCGGGACCGGGATGGCTATTGGGGCCGGGGCGGGTACTACGACGGCAGGCACAGGTAATCGACTGGACAGGCCTGCGACCATCGATGTGCTCGACACCGATGGAGGCGGACTTTGCAGAAGATCCCAACGCTGTTCGTACGCGACCCGGACGATCTACGCCGGGTCACTCGTGAGGTGCACCCAGACTGTGCGTGGGTGCTCGCCGGTGAAGGCGACCCCACGCGCAAGTACGACGGCACCTGCGTCCGGCTCGACGACGCGGGTCGCTGGTGGGCACGCCGCGAAGTCAAGCCGGGCAAGGCCGCGCCGACCGGCTTCGTCGCCGTCCAGCAGGACCCGGCGACCGGCAAGACCGTGGGCTGGGAACCGATCGAGCAGTCGTCATTCGTCAAGTTCTTCAACGAAGCCGTTGCGGGGCAGGAGTTCTCGCCGGGAACCTACGAGCTGTGCGGGCCGAAGCTCAACGGGAACCCGGAAGCCTACGAAGGGCATCGGCTGGTGCGGCACGAAACCGCCGAGGTCTTCGACGATGTGCCGCGCGACTTCGACGGCTTGATGGCGTGGTTGCTCGCGCATCCCGAGTTCGAGGGGATCGTCTGGCACCACCCGGACGGCCGGATGGCGAAGCTGAAACGCCGGGACGCGCTGGCAAGCCAGAGTTGAACGCCTGTGGGGTCCGCCGCGTGGGGCGCCGGTCGTGTCGGGGAGTGATCCGACGCCACCACGCGGGGCACCGCCCATCGGGCGGCCACCATCAGACCGGGCCGAAGTGAACCCGGCCGGACGACGTCCGGCTGATGTCGATATTGCGGTACAGGGTCGGGGGTTTTCCCGGTTTGGTTGACGGTAGCACCGGCCGATCCGGGCCTCGCGCCACCCCACCCCATGCGGCCGGAGCCGCGGATGTGACGTTGTGCGCCACGCCGGGCACTGTCCGCGAGCGGCGATGAAATCCACGTAGTGAAACAGCTTGCGGCGTGCGGGTAGCTTCTCCAGGTATGGAGCACGCTACGTGGACACGGGTCGAAGCGGGGCAGGGCGTTCCGCTCGACCTGATGACGGCACGGTTCGTCCGGCACGTGTTCGCGCCGCACGCGCACGAGGAGTTCGCGATCGGCGCCTGCACCAGCGGCGTCGAAGTGATCCAGATCGGTGCCCGGCAGTACATGTCGGGCCCAGGCGACATCGTGGTGGTTGAACCAGGGGAGACGCATACGGGCGGCGCAGCGACGCCGGGCGGTTTCGCATACCGGGTGCTTTATCCACAGTGGACCAGCTTGTCCGAGACGGAGATCCCTCATTTCCCGTCACCGATCATCCACGATGTCGAGCTGGCCGAGCAGATCCAGCGCACGCACGCGCTGATCACGCAGTGGCGGGACCCGCTGGAGGCCGAGTCGCGGCTGTCGTGGGTGCTGACCGAGCTCGTCCAGCGGCACGCGGGCAGGCCTGAGGAGATCAAGCGCGTCCGGGCGGGCGACCAGGTCGCACGCGTCACCAAGGACCGGCTGGCCGATCGCTTGCTCGACCCGCCAGGCCTGCATGAAATCGCTGCTGACCTGGGGCTATCCCGGTTCCAGGTGTTGCGTGCGTTCCGGGAAACAGTGGGGATGCCGCCGTTCGCATGGCTTTCGCAGTACCGTGCCACACGGGCGAGGGCGTTGCTGGCCGCCGGCCACCGTCCCGCGCAGGCCGCGGCGTTGACGGGATTTGCCGACCAGGCGCATCTGACCAGGTGGTTCCGCCGTGTTTTCGGCGTCACGCCGGGCGTGTTCCGCAACAGCGTTCAAGACATCGCCGGGCTGAACAGGCGAAGCTTGTTCGGTGACACGTAAAGGGTGGATTCTTTTCGGCCTGATGGGTGTGATCTGGGGGTTGCCGTACCTGATGATCAAGGTGGCGGTCGGCGGTGTGTCCGTCCCCATGATCGTGTTCGCCCGGACGGCCATTGGCGCGGCGGTGCTGTTGCCGCTCGCCTTGCGCCGGATTGATTGGGATGTGCTGCGCAGGCACTGGAAACCGCTTCTCGCGTTCGCCGCGACCGAGATCATCGCGCCGTGGTACCTGCTGTCGGATGCCGAGCGTCATCTGTCGAGTTCGTTGACTGGCTTGCTGATCGCGGCCGTGCCGACGATCGGCGCGCTGCTGGTGAGCATGCGCGGGGAACGGCTCAGCTCGGCGCAGTGGATCGGGCTGGCGATCGGTTTTGGCGGCGTCGCGCTGCTTGCAGGCCCGAACCTGGGCGGCGGTAACGCTTGGTCGATCATCGAGGTCCTGTTGGTCACGGTGGGCTACGCCGTCGCGCCGATCATCGCCGCGCGCAAACTCCAGGAAGTGCCTGGGCTCGTGCTGGCCACGGTTTCCTTGGGCATCGCGGCGATCGTGTACCTGCCGTTCGCGATCGCGACGTGGCCACAGCAGATGCCGTCGACCGACGTGCTGCTTGCGTTGGGCGGCCTTGCTTTGCTGTGCACCGCCGTCGCGTTCCTGTTCTTCTTCGCGTTGATCCGCGAGGTCGGCCCGTCAAAGGCGTTGGTGATCACGTACGTCAACCCGCTCGTTGCCGTGGCAGCGGGCGTGCTCGTGCTCAACGAGCCGTTGACGATGGTCACGATCGTCGCGTTTGTGCTGATCCTCGGCGGATCGATACTGGCGACCTCGCGTGCGAAGGAGCGAATACCAGCAGCCGTGGCTCAATAGAAGCGCCGCAGCTGCGGCCAGATCACCGACCATGGCGCGGTTGTCCTGTCGCACAACGTGATCGGTGTGTCCTTTTCCTCGTTGTCCAGGCCGATGCCGTTGTCGTTCTCCGCGACGATACGGCATCCGGCCATCAACGAAGACTGCATCGGCTGTCCACCGACGACAAGCACGGCGCCCGTCATGCTGTCCGACGGAGGTCCCCAGTCCCAATAGGACATGTGGCCCGAATGCGGTTGCGGCAAAGCGAAACCCGGCCCGTAGTGCTCGATCGCACCGGCTTGTCCGTAGTTGCTGGTGAAGATCACCGATGTGGCGCGCTGGGCTTCCGGGATCTGGGTCCACGCCCGCGCGACGTTCGCCGTCAGCTCCGGCCAGCCGACCTGCTCGCCCTGCTCCTTGTTGATCGCCAGTACCGGTCCGTTCAAACCGGACGGTGGCAGCACCGGCAAACCAGTGATCACAGCCAAAACGACGCCAATGGCGGCGAACACGCCGACAACGGCCCGTCGCGACGTAGTGGTGAGCCAGTTCAGTACAGGTTGGACACCAGCCGGAATCAGCAACAGCAACAACGGAACCGAGTAATACGGCTTCCCGCCGGCAATCAGCAACACGATACACACGACGGGGTAGCTCATGGCGAGTGCTCGCGCCCACCGCAGCGAAGGATCACGCCACAGCCGGAGGAGACCGGCGATCCACACTGCGGCGCCGACGGGTGTCGGATAGACCAGCTGCATGGGGATGAACAGGATCCGGTTCTCCGCGCCGTCGTCCTCGCTGATTCCGGATGCGACAGTGAGCATCGGGAAGTCGTTCGCCGCCTGCCACACCATGATCGGCGCGACGAGCACCAGCGTCACCGCGACACCGGCCGCAAGCCACCAAGTCCGCAACACCGCGCGGGGACCGAAGACCAGAACACCGACCGCGAGACCGAAGACCAGCACCAGGATCAGCCACTTGTTGGCCATCCCGGCCCCGATGACCGCGCCGATCGCGAGCCACCAGCGCCCGTCACCGGTCCGCAACAGCCGCAACACGAACAACCCGAGCAGCGTCCAAATCAGCATGTCGATGGTGGTCGTGGACAGCATGTGCGACACCGCCACCACGAACGGCCCCAGCGCGGCGACCGCGGCCGATACCCATTGGACAGTGCTGTTGCCGCCCAGTTCCCTTGCCACGTAAGCGATCACGATGATCGTGGCGACGGCCGCGAGCGTGGCGACAACCCGCAGACCGAACGGTGTTTCGCCGAAGATCGAGGTGCTGAGCCAGGCGAGCGCGGGCGTGATCGGCGGCTGGTCGGTGTAGCCCCAGTCCAGGTGCTTGCCCGCCGCGACGAAGTACAGCTCGTCGCGGTGGAACCCGTACCGGCCGGACAACGCGGTCAGAACGACGAGCTGGATGGCGGCGACCAGACCGACCGGCCGCCACGCGACTGCAGGTAAAGATTTAGTGGTCACGACTTCTTGAGTCATCAAGGACCTCCCCAGGTCCGCGCAGCCTACCGGCGTGTCGCCGGAGTGCGGGATCACTGCGAGAGCACTACCGTCGGATCGTTATCGCCAGGAGGGGAGCCCCATGACCGACGTCGACATGACCGAGCTCGCCAGCAAGAACGGCGGGTCCCAGCCGCTGCGCGGGTATCTGGCCAAGCCGTCAGGGGACGGACCGTGGCCAGGCGTCGTCGTCATCCACGAGGCCCTCGGGCTCAACGACGTCGTACGCAGGCAGACAGATCGCCTGGCCGAGGCGGGCTTCCTGGCGCTGGCCGTCGACCTGTTCAGTGCAGGTGGAATCCGCAAGTGCCTGGTGTCGACGATGCTCGCGTTGACGAAGGGCGAAGGCCGCCCGTTCGCCGACATCGAGTCCGCCCGCGAGTGGCTGATCGCATCATCGGACTGCTCAGGCAATGTGGGCGTGATCGGCTTCTGCATGGGCGGTGGCTTCGCGCTGGCCACGGCCAACTCGGGGTTCGACGCCTCCTCGGTGAACTACGCCTTCCTGCCCCGCGACCTGGACACGGCACTGGCAGGCGCATGCCCGATCGTCGCCAGCTACGGCGGCAAGGACCTGCCGTTGCGCAGCGCCCCCGCCAAGCTCGAACGTGCACTGACCCGCGCCGGGATCACCCACGACGTCAAGCAGTACCCGACGGCGGGGCACTCGTTCCTGAACGACGCCGAGATCGGCCCCAAGCCGATCCGGGTGATCATGCGCGTGGCCGGAATGGGCCCGGAGCCAGCGGCGGCGGCAGACGCCTGGCAGCGAATCGAGACTTTCTTCGACGAGCACCTCCGGTGAAGATGAACCATGGCAGAGTGGGAAGACGTACGCCGGATCGCGATGGCATTGCCGTCGGTCGAGGAATCCACATCGGGCTACGGCCACATCCAGTGGCGGGTGAAGGACAGGTCATTCATCTGGGAACGGCCGTTGCGCAAGGCAGATTACGAGGCCCTGGGGTCCAGTGCACCAGATGGCCCGATCTTGGGAGTCCGCGTCGCTGACGTGGGCGTGAAGGAAGCACTGCTCGCCGAAGACCCGGCGGTGTACTTCACCACGCCACACTTCGACGGGTACCCAGCGATCCTGGTCCGGTTGGCGGAGATCTCGGTGCCCGAGTTGGACGAACTCGTTACGGAAGCCTGGCTCGACCGTGCGCCGAAACGATTGGCCAAGGAGTACCTCGCCGAGCACTGATGCTGCGGTCTTTGGCTGGTTTTTCGTAGGCGGATCGAGGCCGCGAGGCGCATGCGGGTGCCCCAGCGGGACTCAGAGAGTCATCGGTTAGGTCCGGCGCGGCGGGGTTCAGGCCAATGCCATGTCACGTGCTGCCGAAGTCCCTTTCGGCAGCCAATGACTCAGGTCCGACAGGTATCCGCGATCCGCCGACGCACCAACAAAAGGCACGCTTCCGCCGATACCTGCTCCCAAGACGCCCATCAAAAGGCATGCCCCCTGACTGGAAGACAGCCCTGACTGGAAGACAGCCCAGACCCGGAAGACAGCCCTGACTGGAAGACAGCCCTGACTGGAAGACAGCCCTGACTGGAAGACAGCCCTGACTGGAAGACAGCCCAGACCCGGAAGACAACCCAGACCCGGAAGACAACCCCCACCAAGAGAACATGCCCCCGCCCATCCCGGGGGGCGTCCCCGATCCAGTCTATCGATGGGGCTTGATCGACAGGGCTTTTCGCGGCAGCTGTGGATAACCGGATTTGCGGATGATCCCTTCACTACGATCGATCCCTGCGCTGCGGCCGATCCGGGTTGTTCAGCGCCCAGATCCAGCGACTCGATTCGGGTCCCGCAGAGCCACGGCAGCGCCGGATCCCGGCGGACTCGGCAAACGGCGGATGGTGCTGATCCGCATCCCGTGATACCCAACGACGGTTGACAGACTGCGACGACCGGCGCACGATGGCCTGCGCTGCAATCGTTTGCTGTGGTTCGATCGTGCATGCCGCCGGATGCCCCGCCCGACGACGTCGAGGAGACCCGCGATGCGAGACAAACCTGCCCGGCTGAGACTGCGTGCCCTGCTCGCGTGCGTGGCACTGCTGGCGGCCGGCTGCAGCGGCTCGAGCGATGGCGGCGGCAGCGGTCCGATCGTGATCGGCACATCGCTGCCGTTGACCGGGCAGTTCTCCCAGCCCGGCGGCGAGGCCAAGCGTGGCTACGAGATCTGGCGCGACAAGGTCAACGCGACCGGCGGCCTGCTCGGCAGGCAGATCGACCTGCGCGTCACCGACGACGCCAGCAGTCAGGACACGATCATCGCCGACTACACCAAGCTGATCACGCAGGACCGTGTCGACTTGCTGCTCGGCAGCTTCTCGTCCCTGCTCAACTACGCCGCCTCGGCGGTGGCCGAGCGTAACCAGATGCTGTACGTGGAGCCCGCCGGTGGCGCGCCGAACATGTTCACGCGCGGCTTCAAGATGCTGTTCTTCACCCAACCGGCGACCGCGCCGCACCACGCGGACGGCATCACGGCGTGGATCAAGTCGTTGCCTGAGGCGCAACGCCCGAAGACGGCCGCGTTCATGACGCAGGACGACCCGTTCACGCGCCCGGCCATCGAATCGCTGCAGCAGCAGCTGGAGGCTGCCGGCCTGACAACCGTCTACTCGGACACCTATCCGGCCAACACCACGAACTTCCAGCCGATCGCCGCGCAGATCGCCGCGAAAGCGCCGGACATCGTGGCGCAGGGCGCGCAGTTCGAGGACGGCATCGGCGCGGTGCGCGCGTTCCGGCAGGTCGGGTTCTCGCCCAAGGTCCTGTTCCAGACCAACGCGCCGGGCAACGGCAACCAGTACAGCAGCGGTGTCGGCGAAGACGCGACCGAAGGCGTTTTCTACAGCACGAGCTGGAGCGAGACCGCCAAGACACCGTTGAATGACGAGTTCGTCGCGGAGTACCGCAAGCGCTTCAACGGCCCGCCGACGGAGGACGCCGCGGACGCCTTCGCCGCGGGGCAGGTTCTGCAGGCGGCCGTGACCAACGTCGGCCGGATCGACCAGGTCGCGTTGGCGGACTGGTTGCGGGCCAACGAGGTGCCGACCATCCTCGGTCCGCTGAAGTGGGCTGCAAACGGTGAACCGCAGAGCTCGTTCATGCTGGCTCAGTGGCAGAACGGCAAGGTGGAGGTCGTGTCCCCGAAGGAGGCTGCGACCACGCAGAACATTGTGTTCCCCAAGCCGGCATGGCCATGACCCAAGCTTTGCAAACGATCGCATTAGGGCTGTTGATCGGCGGGGTTTACGCCCTGATGGCGGCGGGACTGACCCTGATGTTCGGCATCATGGGCATCGTCAACGTCGCCCAGGGCGCGTTCCTCGTACTCGTCGCGATGCTGACGTGGAAAGCCTGGCAGTTGACCGGAATCGACCCGATCCTGCTCGCGCTGGCCACGACCCCGCTGATGTTCGGCATCGGCTGGGTGCTCTACCGGCTGGTGGTCGTGCGGGTCCGCAGCACCAGCCCGGCGATGTCGATGCTGCTGACGTTTGGCATCGCGCTGACGATCGAAGGACTGCTGAACATCACGGCGGGCAACTACTTCCGATCCGCCACACCGTCCTATTTCGCCGAGTCGTTCCACATCGGATCGGTCGTTCTGCCCAAGGCGCAGGTTTACGGCTGCCTCGCGGCATTGCTCGTGCTCGGCTTGCTGTATTTGGTGCTCAACCGAACGTGGACCGGACGCGCGATCCGTGCGACCGCACAGAACCCTTCGGGCGCAGCGCTTGTCGGCATCGGTGCCACCTCGGTCGCCTCGTTGTCATTCGCGATCGGAGCGGCGACCGCGGGCACGGGCGGATCGATCTTATCCGTGTTGTACCCGTTCTTCCCAGCGTCGCACTATGAATGGATCGCACGGTTGCTCGGCATCATCGTGCTGGGTGGAATGGGATCACTACGCGGCGCGTGGGTGGGCGCGATCATTCTTGGGCTCGCGGAGACAATCACCGCGACCTACGGTTCACCACGCTGGGCAACGCTGGTTTTCTACGCGGTGATCCTGCTCGTGCTCCTGGTTCGTCCACATGGGTTGTTCGGGACCCGGCTGCGTGAGGATGTCGCCACGTGAATCGTCGGGTAAGTCTAGCGATAGCTTCGGTAGCGTTCATCGCGATGATCGCGTTTCCGTTCATCGCGCCAGATGCCACATACGAGCACACGGTCATGCTGCTGGCTTTCCTCGTGGCGATCCAGTCCATCAGCTGGAACATCATCTCGGGGTTCGCCGGGTACGTCTCGTTGGGACACAGCGTTTTCCTTGGCATCGGAGCTTACACAGCCGGAATCTTGTCCACTCGCTGGGAAATCCATCCGCTGGCTCTGGCGCCACTGTCCGGTGTGGTCGCTGTCGCGATCGCATTTCTTGTCGGCAGCGTTGTGTTGCGTGCCAAGGGGCCCGCGTTCGTGATCATCACGATCGCGATGCTGCTGCTGTTCCAAGTGCTTACGATCAACTTGCCGGGGCTGACCAACGGATCCGACGGGATCACCCTCGAACTGCCGACATGGGGCCGTGACGTCGGCAATATTCCGTTCTACTTCATGTTCCTCGGCCTGATGGTGGTCACGTTCGGCTTCAGCGCGTGGATCCGGCGTACGAAGTTCGGCACCGGACTGGTGGCGATCCGTGAGGACGAAGGAAAAGCGGCAGCCATCGGCATTCCGACCACGCTTTACAAGAACCTCGCGTACGCGGCCAGCGCGTTCTTCATCGGCGTCGCGGGCGCGGTCTACGCGTACTTCCTGACGTTTCTGAACCCGTTGGGCGCCTTCAACATCCTGACCAGTGTCACGGTTGTGCTCGCCGCACTCGTCGGCGGCCGAGGAACGTTGTGGGGGCCGGTCGTCGGCGCGTTCATCGTGTCATTCGCCAGCGAAGCCGCGACAGTCTACGGCGGCGGCACGCAAAGCCGCTTGCTGCTTTTCGGTGTGGCGCTCGTGATCATTGTGCTGTTCCTGCCGGACGGCTTGCTCCCGGTCCTGCAACGACTACTCACCAAGCGCCGCGACGTCGAGTACACCGACCATGCCGGCGCACTGGAACACGGGCCGGTCGAAGCCGTCACGCGCGAGCCGATCGAGCCGAAAACCGGGCCGCTGCTGGAACTGAGGAACGTCCACAAAGCATTCGGCGGACTGAAAGCAGTCAACGGCGTCGACCTGACCGTCCCAGTCGGATCGATCACCGCACTGATCGGGCCGAACGGCTCCGGCAAGACCACATTGTTCAACCTGATCACCGGCACGGGTGGCGCGCACACCGGCGAAGTCTGGTTCGACGGCGAGCGCATCGACAGGCTTTCACCGTGGGCAAGGGCACATCGCGGTCTCGGCCGGACATTCCAAGTGACCAGGCTGTTCAAGAGCATGACCGTGCTGGAGAACGTGGTCGCGCCGCTCGAATCGTTCTCGCCACGCGTGCTCGCGTCGGGTGCGGTCGCGGGCCATGAGGCTGATCGGGCACGCGAGCTGCTGTCGTTTGTCGGGTTAGGACGGTTCGAATCCGAGCGTGCGGGTGCTTTGTCGTACGGCCAACAGAAACTGGTCGAACTGGCCCAGGTGCTGATGCTGGAGCCGCGGATGGTCCTGCTCGACGAGCCCGCGGGTGGGATCAACCCTGGCCTGGTCGACCGGATGGCGGAGATCATCAGGGCGGCCAACCGGCGGGGCATCACCTTCCTCGTGGTGGAACACAACATCCCGATGGTGCTTGACTTGTGCGACCCGGTCTTCGTACTGGCCAGGGGCGAAGTGATCGCGTCCGGGCAGCCCGGCGTGATCCGCAACGACCCGGCCGTGCTGGACGCGTACCTCGGCGAGGTGACCACCTGATGTTGACATTGGACGGTGTCTACGCCGGTTACGGCGGAGGTGATGTCTTACAGGGGCTCGACCTGAGCGTCGTTCCCGAGTCGGTGACGTGCGTGCTCGGTCCGAACGGGGCTGGGAAGTCGACGGTTCTGCGTGTGGTCAGTGGATTGATCAAGCCACGTCAAGGAACTGTGTCGCTGGGAGAGGAACGGATCGACAGGCTGAGCGCGCCGGAAGTATTGGCCAAGGGCGTCGCTCAGGTGCCGCAAGCGGGAGCGTTGTTCCCGCGGATGAGCGTGCGTGAGAACGTGTTGATGGGTGGTTATTTGATCCGTCGGCAACGGAAGTTGTTGGAGGAGCGATATTCCGCGGTGGCTGAGTTGATTCCGTTGATCGCCGAGCGTCCAAACGCGCCTGCGGGCAACCTGTCCGGCGGGCAACGGCGGATGGTCGAGATAGGACGGTCGCTGATGCTGGATCCTGCGGTCGTGCTGCTGGACGAGCCGTCACTTGGCCTTGATCCGAAGAGCATTGCCGCGGTCGCCGGGCTGATCAATGGCATGCGCGAGCGTGGCAAGACCGTGGTGCTTGTGGAACAGAACGTCCGACTCGGGCTGTCCCTGTCCACGCACGGCGTGGTCATGGAAGGCGGCCGTGTCCGGTTGCTGGGCACCGCCGAAGAGATCACCAACCACCCGGAGATCGCGTCCTTGTACCTTGGGGCCTTGGAGCCGAACAGTTAGGGGCGCGGCGCCGCGGTCGATTCACGCAGCACCAGCGTCGCGGGCAGCGTGATCGACTTCGGCGGCAGATCCGGGTTCGCGAGGCGATCGAGCAGCATTCGTGCCGCCTCCGCGCCGATTTGGTAGTGCGGCACGTGCACGGTGCTCAGCGGCGGCGTGAGGCGATCCACGAACGGCATGTCGTTGAAGCCGACCAAGCTGATGTCAGTGGGGCACTGCAACCGGCGTTCTGAGAACACATCGAGGCAGCCAAGCGCGATCATGTCGTTGGCGGCGACAATCGCCGTCGGCCGCTTACCCGCCTCGAACATGGACCTTGTCGCCTTGGCTCCCTCGGCTTCAGTGAACTCTTGCGCCGTCACCAGAAGCCCCGGGTCGAGCTCGATGCCCGCGTCATCGAGCGCCTGACGGTACGCGCGCTGGCGCGTGCGCCCCGTGGACGTGTGCTGTGGACCGCCGACGTGGGCGATGCGCGTGTGGCCGAGTTCGATCAGATGACGGACTGCCATAGCGATGCCGTCGTGGTCATCGCCTGTGACCGACGGAATATCGGACTGGTCCACGCGCCGGTTGACCATGACCATCCGCACGCCCTGCTGATGCGCCTCTGCGAACAGGTTGTCGTCACGGCGGGCAGTCGCGATGATCACGCCGTCGACCTGGCGGGCGCGCAGCGTGTCGAACAAGGTGCGCTGCCGTTCGAGGTCGTTGTCGGTGTTGGCGATCAGCGTGGTGTAGCCGGAATTCGCCAGCACGTCCTCGATCCCGCGCACGATCGGCGGGAACAACGGGTTGGTCAGGTCAGGAAGCAGCACACCGACCGACATCGACCGCGAGGTCTTCAGACCACGGGCCATGGCGTTGGGCTGGTACCGCAGTTCACGTGCGGCGGCCTGCACGCGGCGCATGGTCGCGGGGTTCACCAGCGAGGAAGTCGCCGGGTTGAGCGCTCTCGACGCCGTGGTGACGTGCACTCCAGCGCGTTGCGCGACCTCTTTGAGGGTGGGGGAGTTCGTCATTCGGCAGCACCCGGCCTCGGCGGAAAACGATTGCATACGCAGGTTAACACGACCAGTGGCCATGCTGACCTGCCGTAATCGAGTAGCGCCCGATGGCACGATGGTCGGGTGGCACAGATCATGATGCGCGCTGCACGGCCTGACGAGGCCGCGGCGCTGGGGGAACTGGCATTGCGGTCGAAGGCGTACTGGGGATATGACCAGGATTTCCTCGATTCCTGCCGTGCCGAAATGACGTTCACGCCGGACGAGGTCGCCGACCGCAGGATCGTGGTCGCGGTCGAGGGAGAGCGGCTGCTGGGCTTCTACAGCGTCGAAGGCTGTGCGCCCGAAGGCGAACTCCGTGATCTGTGGCTCGAACCGGACGACATCGGCAAAGGCCTCGGCCGCAAATTGTGGGAGCACGCTCTCGAGTCGGCGCGTGCGGCGGGCTTCACGGTTCTGACGATCGACGCCGAACCCTATGCCGAGGGGTTCTACCTGGCGATGGGCGCGGTGAAGGTCGGCGAGTCGCCGTCCGGGTCGATTCCCGGCCGGATGCTGCCGTTGCTGCGGATCGACCTGCCGACTCCGTTGCTGGAAGCCTATGACCGGCATGTCCGCCCGTCCGAGTGGGCCGATCTGGAAGAGGACGCCGACATCGAGCCCGATGGCCCGATTGTCCGGATCCTGCGGCCGCATCAAGGGTTCATCAGCATGCCGAGGGACATCTCCGATGTGGACGTGGACGCGTTGATCGCCCGTCAGCGCGACTTCTTCGCGGCACGGAGCCAAAGCGTCGAATGGAAGACCCGCGCGCACGACTTGCCAGCGGACCTGCCAAGCAGACTCCTGGCCGCCGGTTTCCGGCCGGAGGACAAGGAAACGGTGATGATCGGGGATGCGGCCACGTATGCCGCCGACCCGGTCGTACCGGCCGGAGTGACCATCCGGCAGACCGATTCCGACGAGGACATGCGCCGGATCGGGAAGATGAACGTCGGTGTGTGGGGCGAAGGCGTCAACTGGCTGGCCGACCTGCTGATCAGGCGCAAGAACCAGTGGACGGTGTTCGTGGCCGAAGCCGGCGGCGAAGTGGTCTCGGCCGGCTGGATGATGCCCAAACAGGACAAGGAATTCGCCGGCCTGCTCGGTGGCACGACAGCTGCGTCGTGGCGCGGCCGAGGGATCTACCGTGCGCTCGTGTCGTATCGGGCGAAGGTGGCCGTGCAGATGGGGATCCGTTACCTGTGGGTCGACGCGTCCGACGACAGCCGCCCGATCCTGGAACGCCTCGGCTTCACACCGGTGACCACCACGACACCCTACGTATGGAATCCCCCGGCGTGATCCACCCGACAGGAACCAGTGTTCCGACTCAAGATCCCGCTTCGCCTCGACGACATGGACCTGAACGAGCCGCATCTGCGGCCAGCGCCCCACGGCGACCGAATTTGACTGAAGCCGCCGGAGATGTCCTGGCGACAGGGTCCCGGGAGCGTCAATGGCGGTGGCTTGCCAACCGCAACTCGGCTTCTGGACTGCTTGCCCGTCTGGGCAGGACACCTCGTCGCGGGGCCGCTGGAGTTCAGTCGGGTATCGCTGTGAAGAACTCGTAGGCGTGTCCGTTCGGATCGCGGACGTACACCCCGCGCCCACCGCCCAAGTGGTTGATCGAGCGGTCCCAGCCACCCGCATGGCCGGAGCCGTAGTCGATCTCGGGTGACCGTTCGACCTTCGCCAGCAGAGCGTCGAAGGTTCCGTCGTCGACCAGGAACGCGTAGTGGCAGGGGTGCACCCCGTGCCGGTCGTCGAAGTCCAGCGTCAGATCGTCGTTCACCTGCAGGGGGATGAACGGCCCCGCTGGCGCGCCAACCTCCAGTCCAAGCAGGTCAGCCAGGAACCGCGCAGCCTCGACCTTGTCGGTGGCCGGGACGATCGTGTGATTCAGCACGATGCTCACGTGTCCTCCAATGCGTGTGATTCGCACGCAATTATACGTGCGATTTGCACACGATGTAGGGTGGGGCATGGTGAGTGACGCCGATGGCGGGCCGGCGTTGTTCCGGCTCGTGCGGTTCTGGTCCAGACGGTGGAGCACGCGCGCGTCCGCGGAGGTGACCGGCGAGATGCGGCACGTGCAGCACATCCAGGCGGTCGAGGCCGTCCAGACCGCCGGTCAGGGCGGCGAGGCGACGGTGAACGCGATCGCGCACCAGCTCGGCCTCGACCACTCCGGCGCGAGCCGGATGGTCAGGGATGCCGCCGAAGCGGGATATCTGGTGCGTACGGAGTCCGAAAAGGACAAACGGCGGACGGTGGTCCGGCTCACCGAGTCCGGTGAGCAGTTGCTCGCGGGCGCGCGGAATTGGCAGCGCCGCGTGTTCGACGAGCTGACCGAGAACTGGGAGGAGCAGGATAGGGCCCAGTTCGCCGGCTATTTGCGGAGGTTGGCCGGCGAACTGGGTGTCTGAGGGCTACGGCCTGACAGTGACGCTCTGCCCGGGGCGCAGGCGGATGTTCTTGCGCCACGAGCCGAACTGCACCACGGTCTCGGTGCCCGTGGTGCTGTGGATGGTCGCGCTTGTGACCTTCCCGTCGCGCCATGAGACGTCCACCGTGAAGCCGCCGCGTGCGCCGACACCGGTGATCTTGCCCGTCTTGGCCCACTGCGCGGGCAACGCGGGCAGCAGTTCGATCAGGCCCGGCCGCGAGTACACCAGCATTTCGATCATCGCCGACGGCGCGCCGAAGTTGGCGTCGATCTGGAAGATCGCGTAGCTGCCCTGGCTGTACATGTCGAACAGGTTCGGCGCGGTGCCGTTGGAGTTGCTGACCGAAGGCCGCAGCACGTTGAGGAACAGCTGGTACGCGCGCTCGGAGTCCTTCAGCCTCGCCCAGCACAGTGCACGCCACGCGCACGCCCAGCCGAAGCTGTCCATCCCACGCGCGATCAACTGCTGGCGTACGCCTTCGACCAGTTCGCGGGGACTGGTGTCGGTCTTGATCCGGTCACCGGGGAAGAACCCGATCAGGCCGGACAAGTGCCGGTGCGTGGTCTCGCCGAGGTTGTCCGGGCTCATCCACTCCTGCAGCCAGCCGGACTTCGGGCTGACCTCGGGCATGTACAGCTTCTCCTGCAGCCCGGCGATGGTCTGCGCGTACGCGCGGTCCTTGTTCAGGATCGTGCTCGCGGCGCGGAAGTGCTCGAACAGGTCCCAGCACAGTTCCTGTGCGTAGGTGATGCCGATGGCGTCCTGCGGCCCGTGCTCGGGCGACCAGTCCTTGTCGGCGACCAGTTTCTGCCGCACCGGGTCCATGATCAGCCGGTGCTCCCAGAACTCGCAGGCGCCCTTGAGCAGCGGGTAGATCTTCGCCAGGTATGCGCGGTCCTGTGTGTACTCGTAGTGCTCCCACAGCGAGTTGCAGATCCACGCGTTGCCGCCGGAGTGCCACCACCAGCCGGAGCCGCCGTAGATGTTCGTCGAGTACGCCACCGCCCAGCCACCGACCTTGCCGGAGCTGTTGCGGAACCTGTTGCGCGGGTCGAGGAACAACTCCTGGGTCGTCTTGGTCCAGCCGGGCAGCTGCGCGACGCAGTAGTCGGCGAACGGTTCGAAGCAGTCCGACAGGCCCGCGCGGTCGGCCATCCAGTAGTTCATCTGGACGTTGACGTCGGTGTGGTAGTCGGCCATCCAGTCCGGTGTGTTGTTGTGCAGCCACAGGCCCTGCAGGTTCAGCGGCAGGTTGTCACGTGAGCCGGTGATCATCAGGTAGCGGCCGAACTGCAGGTAGCTGGCCTCAAGCTCCGGGTCGGCCGCCGCACCGGGCGTGCCGCGGACGACGAGCCGAGACCACGTGTCCATTGACCGCTGGTGGCGGGAGGACTGTCCGAAGTTGACCGTCATCCGGTTGTACAGCGACTGGTAGTCGCGGACGTGCGTGGCGAGCAACGCGTCACCGGACGCCTTGAGCGTCTTCGTCGCCTTGTCGCGCGCGATCGCCAACGGATCGGCGCTCGCGTTCATATATCCGATTTCGTATCTGGGTACGTAGTTCGTTCCGCCGCTGATGACGATGACGACTTCGGCGCAGTCGGTGAACGTGACCTGGTTGTCCTTCAGCCCGATCCGGCCGCCCCTGCTCG
This sequence comes from Kibdelosporangium aridum, assembly GCF_900176515.1. Lineage (GTDB taxonomy): Bacteria > Actinomycetota > Actinomycetes > Mycobacteriales > Pseudonocardiaceae > Kibdelosporangium > Kibdelosporangium aridum. The sequence continues at coordinate 411,050 of NZ_FWXV01000007.1, read as the reverse complement.
CCGCCTGGACGACCGCGGCGTACTTCAGGCCGTTGTCCAGCTTTCCGCTGATCGTGCCGTCGACTGTGGACTCGTTGTGCGTGCCGGTGATCGAGATAGTGCCGGTGTGCGCGCCGCGGCCATCGCGTGTCAGACGCATGACGATCACGTCGTCCGGGTGGCTGGAGTACACCTCGCGCCGGTATCTGGTGCCCTTGTACTCGTAGGACGAGGTGACGATGCCGTTGCTGATGTCCAGCGTGCGGCGGTACCTCGTGATCACGTTCGGCGCGTGCTCCGGGATCGACACGGCAGCCTGCGCCAGCACGTTGAAGGTGCCGAAGTGCACGCGTTCGTAGGGGAACTGGCCCTCGTTGTCGAGCACGTCGTTCTTGTCGCCGGCCCACAGCGAGACGTCAGTGACGTAGAAGGAGTCGCTCGCCGGGTTGCCGCCGACAAGCGCGCCTAACCGGCCGTTGCCGATGGGCAGACCTTGCTCGATGATCCGGCTTTCCACCGCGGGCGCGAGGTGGAAGAACGTGGTGGCGTCTTGTTCGGACACCAGCTGGACCGAGGCCGGCCGGTCCACTTCCTCGGCCTGGGCGGTGAATGTCCGCAGCCCGCCGATCGCGGCTCCGGCGCCGATCACGCTGCCGGCTTTGAGGATGGTGCGGCGGGTGTGCGACATCGAACAACCCCAATCAGATATCGGATATCAGATACGATATGGATCGGATGATGTCACTGCGGCGAACAGGCCGTCAACGGTCAAACGTCGTAACTCTTTGTCCCGAACCGGACAGATCTGATCGTATCCGATCACCAGCGATCTGCGGTGGCTTGTTTCGGCCACTCCGGCGAAGCCGCAGTTAGAAGGCTTGTTTTTGATACATAAAAAGTTTCCCCTGCTCGTTGAGTGGCGCGCCGCAACACGCCTACCGACCGGTCGGTCATCGGGTCAATGCCACCAAAGCGAATAGGCTTTGACTTATATAAGTACGGGCCGTTTAATTGACGGTATGCATGCGTTCGACGTGCTCGGTGACCCGGTCCGGCGCCGGATCCTCGAGCTGCTCGCCGACGGGGAACGAGCCGCCGGCGAGATCAGCGCGGTCGTGCAGGAGGAGTTCGGCATCTCCCAACCGGGAGTCTCCCAGCATCTGCGGGTGCTCAGGGACAACGGGTTCGCGACCGTCCGCCCGGACGGCACTCGACGGCTGTATTCGGTCGATCCCGAGCCGCTGAAGCAGATCGACCTCTGGCTGGAGCGCTACCGGCGGTTCTGGACGCAACGCCTCGACGCGCTCGGCACCGAGCTGGCGCGCGGCAAGCGCGAACGACGGGCCGCGGAAGACGGTCAACGGGCGGCGGACAATTAGACTCGCCCTCCCGGAGCCGTCCAGGGAGGTACCGCCGTGCCACCGGTCAACCAGCAACGCCGCGACGCCCTCGCGGACGCCGCCATCGCGATCGTCGCAAGCGAAGGCAGCCATGGGCTGTCGCACCGATCGGTCGACGAAACGGCCGCGGTGCCCCGGGGCACGACGTCGAACTACTTCCGGTCGCGGGACGCATTGCTTGAGGCGACCGTGAAACGCATCGTCCACTTGCACTTCGAGTGGATCGCCGAGTTGCGCGCCAAGCGTGCGGGCGAGCTGGACCGCACCGCACTGATGGAGATCCTCGCGCAGGTGCTCGACGAGTCGGTGACCGTCCACAAGGACCGGTACCGCGCGATGATGGAGTTGCTGCTCGAAGGAACCAGGCGGCCCGAGCTGCACGCCACCCTGGTCGAGACGTTCACCTCAGGCGTGAAACTCGTGCACGAAGCACACCGGGCCGACGGCGTCGAGCCCACCGACGTGCAGATCCACTTGCTGCGGGTGATCTACGTCGGAACCCTGTTCAGCTTCATCGTGCTACCGGAGTCGTTGCAGACCCTTGGCCCGGCCGAGACGACGATGACGCTCATGAACACGATCCTCAATCGGTGACCGGGAACTCAGCCCGCACCCCGAGCAACCGCACCGGCTTCTTCAGTTCGAACAAATCGAGCACTTCCAGTGCCGCGCGTTCGATCTCCGCAGGGTCGTCGCTGGGCGACGGCAGCGTGATGCTGCGCGTGTACGTCAGGAACGGCGCGAACCTGACCTTCACCGCGACACGCGCCGCCGGACGGCCTTCGTCCGCGACGTCCTGAGCGACCCGCTTCGCCAGACCGGCCACTTGGGACGCGATCTCCGCATGGTCGCTGATGTTCTCCTGGAACGTGACCTCGCGGCTGCGGGACTTGGCCACGTACGGCGTGGCTTCGACGTTCGGGTCACCGGCTCCCAACGCGAGCGTCCGGTACCACGGGCCCATATTCGGCCCGAACCGCTCGGCCAGTGCGGCAGGGTCCGAGCGCGCCAGCTGCTCGACCGTCTCCAACCCCAGTTCGAGTAGCTTCTTGGTCGTCTTCGGGCCGATTCCCCAGAGCGCGTCCACTGGCCGCTTGGCCATCACGGCCACCCAGTTGTCCCTGGTCAGCCGGTAAACGCCGGCGGGCTTGGCGAACCCCGTGGCGATTTTCGCGCGCAGCTTGTTGTCCCCGATGCCCACAGAACACGACATCCCGGTCTTCGCTGACACGGCTTTCTGGATGTCGGCGGCCAGCACCTCGGGGTCATCGGTGCGCGCGCCGACGAACGCCTCGTCCCAGCCGATGACCTCGACGACCACAGGGAACTCGCGCAAAGTGGCCATCACGCGGTCGGACACTTCTTCGTACGCCGGTGCGTCACTGGGCAGGAAGATCGCGTCGGGGCACTTCTTGGCGGCGGTCCGCAACGGCATGCCCGAATGCACGCCGAACGCCCTGGCCTCGTACGACGCCGTGGCCACGACCCCGCGCTGCGTCGGGTCGCCTGCCCCGCCCACCACGACCGGCTTGCCCTTCAGCTCAGGGTGCCGTGCGATCTCGACCGCGGCGAGGAACTGGTCGAGATCGACGTGCAGCACCCAGTCCATGCGTTCAGGCTAGGCCCGAGCAGTGGCCAATGCGGGCTCATCGACCAGGATCGTGTCCGGGGCGCGCCTGCTCGCCGAGATGGCCAGCAACGTGGCGGCCAACGTGACCGAACCGCCCACCACCAGCGCCATCCCAGGACTGAGGTGTTCGCACAACCAGCCGAGCAGGGGCGCGCCGACCGCTCCCGCGGCAGCCGCGACGACGTTCTGAGCCGCCAGCACCCGGCCACGCATGTCCCCGGCGGAGTCCAGTTGCAGGCGCGTGCTGCTGACCGTGTCGATCAGGACCGCGCCTGCCGCGATCGGCAGGATCATCGCCGCGAAGCCGATCAGGCTGGTGCTCAGCCCGCTCAATGCCTGCAGGCAGCTGGTGATCGCGGCCGCGCCGAACAACAACGGCAACGTCAGCTCACGCAGACGGGCCGCGATCAGTCCGCCGAGGACAGTCCCGACCGCGAACACCGCGGAGAGCACGCCATAGCCGGTCGCCCCTGAGCCCAGCGGGCCATCGGCCATGGCCGCCATGGTCACCTGGTAGTTGCGCCCCAGCCCGGACAGTACGAAACCGAGCGCCAACAGCGTCAGCAACGTGCGACGCCTGCTCAGGTATCGCAGTCCTGCGCGAATTCCCGCCCGATCCGGTGTGCTCGTGGTCAACGGGTGCAACTCCACCGGCCGCATCAGCGCGATGGCCAGTAGCACCGCACCGAAGCTGACCGCGTTGACGAGGAACAGCGTGGGCTCACCCACTGTGGCGGCCAGCAGGCCGGCCGCGCTCATGCCCAGCACACGACCGGTGGAGTTGATCAATGAGCCGAGTGCCAGGGCGTTGCCGAGGTGTTCCCGCGGGACCACCATGGCACCGAATCGGCCCAGTGCGGGCCCTTCGAACACGCTGATCAACCCGGACAGCACGGTCAGCGGGTAGATCACCGCCACCGGCGCGTCGGTGGCCACGACCAGCGCGAGGATCAACGCGAGCGCGGCGTGGCCGACGTGTCCGGCGATGATCACCCGGCGCGGGTCGATCCGGTCAGCCAACGCCCCGGCCCACGGCCCGAGCACGATCGCGGGCAGTGCGGTGGTCATCACGGACAGGCCGACCGCGGTCGCGGAGCCGGTCTGCGCCAGCACCACCCAGTTCAGACCGAGGACCTGCATCCACGTGCCGGTGACCGACACGAGATCCGCGCCGGCCCAAAGCCGATAGTTGTGGTGCGCGAGCGCGCGAAACATCGGCGGCATGGTGCGCCGCAAGACAATTCCCTTTCGAAGGCCGGACGGACTCGCCCCCAGCGGATGGTCCGTCCGGTCTGTGACAGTGACGTGCCGGCCTCGATGCCAGGCGCCGACACGCTACCCACTGCTCTGCGGGAAACCCAAAAAATAACGGTGTGTGAAAATCGACAGCGGAGATCGGTAACGCTTCTAGCCCTCGGTCGAGCGCAGCAACGCCTTCCCCATTTCGCGGATGTAGTCCTTCAGTTCCGGCGGCCCGACGACGGTGAACTCGGCACCGATGACGCCGAGGACCACCGTTGGCCACTCGAACGAGTCGACCTTCATGATCAGACGGCAGGTCTCGTCGGTGACCGGCTCGACCGTGCCCCAATGCGCCACGTGCTCCTTGACCTTCGTCGCCGGGGCCTTGATCTCCATGATCGCCTCGTACTGCGTCGGCCGTTGGTTCAACCGGTCACGGACGAACGCGCCCGCGTCACCGCCGGGCAGCTCGCGCTGCCGGAACCGCGCACCGGTCGGCTTCGGGTCGACCATCCGGTCGGCACGGAACGTGCGCCAGTCATGCCGTTCGACGTCCCACGCGACGAGGTACCAGCGACGTCCCAGTGAGACCAGCCGGTGCGGCTCGACATGCCGTTTCGACTCCTCGCCGTCATAGGTCTTGTAGCCGAAGCGAAGCCGTTCGTCGTCACGGCACGACGATGCGATCACCGTCAACGACATCGCATCGACGGTCGCGTTGGTCGTGGCACCGCCCCAGAACGTCGGCACGGTATAGCTGCGCAGCGCCTCTACTCTGCGCCGCAACCGTGGCGGCATCACCTGGATGACCTTCGTCAACGCCCGCATCGAGGTCTCTTCGATGCCGTCGACCGCGCCGCCCGCGGCCGTCCGCAATCCGACCGCGATCGCGACGGCTTCTTCGTCGTCGAGCAGCAACGGCGGCATGGCCGCGCCCGACTGCAGTTGGTATCCACCCGCGACGCCCCGGTTCGCGTCGACTGGGTAACCCAGTTCCCGCAACCGGTCGACGTCGCGCCTGAGTGTTCGTTGGCTGACCTCGAGCCGGTCAGCCAGTTCGCTGCCCGGCCAGAACCGATGGGTCTGCAACAAGGACAGCAGTCGCAGCATCCGTGCACTTGTGTTCGCCATGGATTCAGATTCCCATCCGTTGCGGTCAGAAACTGACCTGAATGGATTCTAACGTTGTCGCCATGACCGAAGCGATGATCGAGACAAGCGGATTGACCAGGCACTTCGCCGTGCGCAACGAGACGGTCGAGGCTGTCAAGGGGCTCGACCTACGCGTCGAGACCGGCGAGATGGTGGCGCTGCTCGGCCCGAACGGGGCGGGCAAGTCCACCACCCTGCGGATGCTGACCACTTTGCTCGCGCCCACGTCGGGCACCGCACGGGTGGCCGGACTCGACGTCACCAGGCAGCAGCGCGATGTGCGCAACCGGATCGGCTACATCGGTCAGGGCAATGGCGCCGGACACAGCCAGCGCGGCCGTGACGAGTTGGTCAGCCACGGGCGCGCATACGGCATGAGCGCTTCGGCGGCACGCGCCCGTGCGGACGAGCTGATCGAGTCGCTGGACCTGACCGCGGTCGCCGATCGCCTGGTGTCCAAACTGTCCGGTGGCCAGCGCCGCCGGCTCGACATCGCGATGGGCCTGATCCACGCACCCACCTTGCTGTTCCTCGACGAGCCGTCCACCGGTCTCGACCCGCAGAACCGCGCGAACCTGCAGGAACACATCGTGCGCCTGCGCGCCGACCACGGCACGACGATCGTGCTGACAACGCACTACCTCGACGAAGCCGACTCGCTGGCCGAGCGCGTGATCGTGATCGACCACGGCCGCGTGATCGCCGATGACAGCCCGACGCGGCTCAAGGCCGAACACGCCAGCGACCGCATCACCTTGACGTTCGACAACGCCGACGAGGCGCGCCGCGTGACCACGCACCATGCGCTGGGCGTCGCCGGAGGCGCAACGGTGACGCAATCCGGCGCGCAGGTACTGCTCGAAGTGGACGGTGGCGCGCAGATCGCGCCGAAACTGCTTCGCAGCCTTGACGACGCGTTGATCGACGTGGCCAGCGTCGAGGTCACGCGCCCGACGCTCGACGACGTTTTCCTCACCCTGACCGGCCGCAGCCTGCGTGAAGACGTTTCCCTGAAGGAGAAGAAGGCATGACCACGGTAACTCTGAAGACCAGCCTGGTGACCGACATCCTCACGGTGTTCACCCGCGAGTTGCGGCCGGTGCTGCGCAACCCGTTCTCGGTGATCTTCACCATGGTCCAGCCGCTGTTCTTCTTGGCGTTGTTCGCGCCTCTGCTACCCGGGGACTCGTCGCTGCAGTGGTTCGTGCCGGGCATCGTCGTGATGTCGTGCCTGTTCGGCGCGTCCGCGACCGGCGCGAACCTGCTGTACGAGATGCAGACCGGTTCGCACGAACGGATGCTGGTCTCGCCGCTGCGCAGGCCCGCGTTGATCATCGGGCGGGCGTTGAAGGAGATCGTGCCGATGCTTGGCCAGACGGTGGTGCTGGTGCTGGTGACGATTCCCTTCGGGTTCACGCTGAACGTCGCGGGAGCGTTGATCGGCCTGGCGATCCTGGCGATCTTCTGCGTCGGCCTCGGTGCGCTGTCGTACACCCTGGCGCTGGCGTCGAAGGATCACGAGTGGATGTTCTGGGGCGTGCAGCAGACGTTGTTGTTCCCGCTGCTGCTGCTCGCCGGGATGATGCTGCCGATCGACAACGGCCCGGAATGGCTGCAGACGATGGCCAGGTTCAACCCGCTGACCTATGTGGTCGACGCGGAACGCTTGCTGTTCAACGGCACCATCGCGTCGGGAACGGTACTCGCCGGACTGGGCGCCGCCGTGGTCGTCGCGGTCCTCGGCTTGCTTGTCGGTACGCGCGCGATGCGCAAGGCCTGATGGAAAGCGCGCCTGCCCTGGGGGTCAGGCGCGCTTCCTCATGCCCACATTCCGCGGTGCAGCGCCCACCGGGAAGCCGCGCGGCGCAACGCCATCGTCATCCGGTTGGTATGTGCGTCCATTTTGGCCTGCCAGTACCGCGTCTGCGCGACCGCGAAAAGATCGATCGCGTCCGGACTTGCCTGCGCCCAACTTGGCACTTTGGACGCCCATTGCTCCGCGACATGCGGCGGGTGTCCGCTGTAGACAAGCCACACAACCCAGCACGCGGCGTCAAGCCACGCGGCACCGCGCGTCGCCCACGGCCAATCCACCATGTGCACGCCGTTGGCGTTGGTGATCAAGAAGTTGCTGGGGTTGAGGTCGGAATGAACCAGCGCGTCACCGGCGAACTCGGCAGCGTCTGACGGATCGTCAAGGAACCGGCCCCAGCGTGCCCGGGCGGTCTTGAGCTTGACGCCTGCGGGGCACCTCATCCGCCCGATCGCCGTGATGCCTTCGACGACGAGCGGCAGATCGGTTGAACTCGGCTGGTAGTTGGCGCTGTGACCCGTGATGTGGTCGAACCCGATCAGATCCCACCCGCCGGCGACGATTCGCCAACGGACGGTGGGCGCCAGGGGAGCGAGGTGCGGGCCGATGGCGGCCTCGACGTCCTGCGTCCACCGTTCCGGGTGGTCGAGCCGCATGCCTTTGACGAAAACCCGCCCGCTCACGGTGTCCAAGGTCGCGGCCAGCTGACTGCTGTACCCGTCGGGCGAGCAAACCGCGTGACGGATCGGACCAGTGCGTTCGACGACGGCAGTGATCAGCTCGTGCGGCAGGTCAGCCCACTCGTATCGACTCCCCAGTTGCGGCGCGCCCATGGCCGGGCAACATACCGCACGACGGCGAATTTGTAACGTCCTGTGTCAACTGTTGGTAAACCGTTGGCCAATTCTGTCCGGCGGTGGGATGCCGATGCGTGCGCATCCTGACATGTTCGGCGGCTGCGCCCGTGGCCAACCGTCACTCGAGCTCGGATGACCGGGTGGTTGATGAACCGTGCCGCTGGCCGGTAGAGGCTTTCGCTGATGCGGCAGTACAACCGTCGTGAGGGTTTGGCGTCGGCGGATGACACCCTGCCTGTCGACAGTGAACGACTGAAGGCCGCCGTGCTTGACCGGCGGGCTTTCTCCGAAGCCGTGCAGCGGTTGCGCGCGTTGCTCGGGTGGCCTGCCGGTTAGCGGTCACTCCTGCGCGTACACCGCTTGGAGGCGCTCGTTGGACGCACTGAGATGGCGAAACATCGCTTCGGGGGCTGCTTCGCTGTTGTGGGCGGCGATTGCTTCGACTATCTGTTGGTGTTCCTGGGTGGTCTCCTCGGCAATGCCGACCTTGAAGTAGAGGCGGTAGCTGTGCGTGTGAGCGTGCAGGCGAGACAGTGCGTCGGCAATCAGCGGATTGCCGGACGCTTCGGCGATCAGCCGGTGCAGCTGGGCGTCCCGGACGGCAAAGTCGCGATACTGCTCGTAGTTCTCCCCAGCCGGATGGGCGGTCATGGTCACGACGAGAGCGCGCATCTCGGCGATCTGCTCGTCAGTCGCGCGCATCGCCGCCAGCCCAGCGGCAGGAGGTTCGAGCAGAACGCGCATCTCGTACAGATTCGCCAAGCTCGCCTCGTCCAGCAGCGATGCGACGACGTAGCCCGCGTGCGGCCGTTTGGCCACCAGGCCGTCGGACTCCAATTTGGTCATCGCCTCGCGCACCGGCGTCGGCGAGACTTGGAGTTGCCTGGCGATCCCGTCGATCGACAGCCTGGCGCCAGGAGCAAGGTCATGGTCCATCAGCATCTGCTTGATGGACTCGTACACGGTGTCACGCAGCATGGTTCGTGGCGGCGGGGTCAACCGCGGCACTGGTACCGAGGCCACTGCGAATCCTCCCCAGATCGGTCGGCGTCCGCTGAATCTCATGGCGGTTGCAGCTGCCAGACGGCCGTCGACGGTGATCAATCCGCACGGTATGAAGATTCAGGTTTCGTATCTGATATCTGATCCTACCGTACGTCCCTGCGCGGAGGAGCGCGGTCGACGACCGTTGCCGAAGAGTGACTACGAAAGCGACCACCTGACCCCCCCGGACGCGGGCAACGCGGCGCTCGCCGCAGCCGTCGGCCTCGGCAAGCTGTAGTCCAGACGAATAGGCCTATGGAACCAGACTTAAGGTTCCAGGCCTATTCGTCACCGGGACACTGTGGACAACTGGCCGTTGTCGATCTTGACGCCGACGGTTGCGTCAGTGTCCACCGCTAGACTGGATATCGGGGGGCCGACGGCCGCGTCAGATCATGTCTGCGGGACCGACAGGCTTGCCAAGCAGGGCGAGCAGGTTGTTGACGATCACGATCCCGAAGGTCGCCAACGCCTTCGGAGTCGCGATAGACGACACAACGGTCTTCGTGCTGCAGCCATTGGACACCGGCTGACCACCGAGACGGTCCTTCAGCCAGTTGAGCGCATCCGGCGCACCGGTGATCACCAGCGCGATGTGTTCGCTGAGGATGTCGCGTTGATACGTCACCCGGCTGCCGCCCGCGCAGTACTTCTTGACCACCGCGTCCGTGTCCGCGCTCGGCACCAGTTCATCATTGACGGAGTGGTACACGAAAACCGGCGCCGTGGGATTGTGCTGGCCCATGGTGACCTCGGCGAGCACCTGCTGCGGCACCGGACGGCTCAGCGGATCCGGGATGCTGAAGTACTTGAAGAGGTCTTTGAACGCGAACTCGCCTGCGTTCGCGTGATTGCATTGAGTCCGCGCCTTGGCGAACGCGGCCTTCCCTTCGGTCGTCAGATACGTGTCCATGAACTCGGCCAATTCGGGGTACGCGTGGCTCAACCCGGCGATGCCGCTCATCGCGATTCCGGCGAACGGCCCGCGGTTCGCGCCGAGCAGCACATTCTTCGGGCTGACCGGCAGCCCGCCTTCCGCGACGCCCTTGATGTTCAACTCGGGCGCGTAACCCGGCTGCAGTTCGGCCGCCCATCCGGATGCCAGCGCCCCACCCGAGTAACCCCACAACCCGATGTTGGTCTGCGGTCCCAAACCCAGGGGCGCGAAGTTCTTCGCCGCGCGGATGCCGTCCAACGTTGCGTGACCGGCCTGCCTGCCAGCGACGTACGCACTACGCGGACCTTCATAGTCGGGCACGGAAACCGCCCAGCCCTGCTGTACGGCAGCGTTGATCAGCAGGATCTCGGCTTGGGCGACGATGTTGTCGTTCCCGGCGCCTTGCCGCAGTTGATAGGAAATCGCGCATTGCGGAGCCGCGCTGTCCTCGGCCACTTGATACGACAGCAGCGGCCTGGTCGCTGACGGCCGGGCGCCCCATGGCAGGAGCACGGTCGTCACCGTCGCCTGCGGATTGTCCTTCTGGTCGGTGGTCCGGTAGAGCAGTTGCCACGCCTGGATCTTTTGCGGCAACGCGCCGAATGCCGCGATGGAGACCGATCGTGAACGCAGGACGGTACCGGGCGCGGTCGATTCATAGCCGCTCGGCGGCTGGTAGAACGGGTCGCTCTGCGGTGGAGGCGGGGCCGCGGCGGCCGACGAGGTGCCGACCGCCGTGGTTGTCAGTGTCGTCAGCAGTGCGGCGCCGACCAGCGCGGCGACCCTGCCTCTCCGCGTACCGGTGAACATCGTTGTCATTGCCGGTCACCCTTCAGTAGATCTGAAAAGACCTCTGATCGAAATGAACGACTGATGTACCGGCAGGTTACGAAGGATCTTGAAAGAGGCCTTACCTGTTTGCTGGCACTGCGGCACGGTCAAGAACGGACCGCAGCGCGTCGGCGAGCTTGGCCTCGGCGTCAACCGGCGACTCCTGCCGCCACGCGATATAGCCGTCCGGCCGGACGAGCAGGCATCCGTCTTCCGGGAACTGCGCCATTCGGTGCCAACTGCCGTAGGCGTCACGAGCGCCGTCCGTGCCGATCCGAGCGATGCTCAGGTCGATGCCGAGCGATGCGCTGACCTTGCTCGCGGCGTCGACCCACGCGGTTCCGGCCAGTCCCGTGACGACGGTGAACTTCCCTCGACCGACCAGATCGAGTGTGGACACCCGCCTCCCATCGGTGCCTACCAACCAGACGTGCGGCAACCGAGCGCCGGGGCGAATGCTCGGCTGGTGGAACAGTTCGCTGTCCTTGTGCCACATCTCCTGGTCGGAGCCGTCCTCGAGCACCGCGGACGACACGTACCGCTGGTTCATCTCGACGCCGTGCGCGTTGAACTCGTAATTCTTGAGCCGGATCGCGGCTTCCAGGTCACGCCGCTTCGCCGCACCTTCAGGGTTCTCGGCCAGGCACGCGGCCAGCCCTCGTTCAATGCCCGCCGAATCGGTGTCGCCTCCGATACCCAACACCTCGAAGATGGGCCCGAACTGATCACGGCTCAGATTCGCCCGGTCAACAATCTGCTTGCCGATCGGCGCTCGCTCGGCGCTGTAGGACTCCAACAATCCGGGCCCGGCTTCGCCGCGGATGACCATGGACAGCTTCCACGCCAGGTTGTACGAGTCCTGAATGGACGTGTTCGAGCCGAGCCCATTCGACGGCGGATGCCGGTGCACCGCGTCACCAGCGCAGAACACGCGACCGTTCGAATACCTTGTCGCGTAGTTGTGGTTGACCGTCCACAGTGACGTGGACTCGATCTCGACCGCGAGACCAGGGTCGCCGACCAGGTCGCGAACGATCGCGGTCGCCTCCGCCGCGGTGACCTCCGGCGGTGGTTGCTCGACGTCGTAACCCCAGACAAGCAGCCATTCGTTCCACGGCCGGACCATCCGGACCAGCCCCATACCGATCCCACCCATGTGCGCGCCTGGCCGCATCACCCAGTACAGGACGCTCGGCCGATGCGCGACGTACCGGCTCAAGTCGGCCTTGAACAGGATGTTCATGCTGCCTGCTTTTCCGGTTTGACCGGCGATCGGCAGGCCGGCGAGTTCGGCGACCTGGCTGCGACCGCCGTCCGCGCCGATCAGATATCGGGTACGAACGGTGTACTCGTCGCCGCGCACCCGGTCACGCAACCGAACGGTCACGCCGTCGGCGTCCTGGGTGAAGTCCAGGAACTCGGTGTCCATCCGGATCTTCGCGCCACGGGCGGCCGCAGCGGAGACCAGGATCGGCTCGAGGTACGTCTGCGGCAGGTCGATCATGTGGCACGGACTCGCCGAGTTGTACTCGGTCGCCGAATGGTCACCCGTACCCCACGTGGTGATCCGGCCGATCTCCGCGCCCGCCAGCGACGTGCACAGCACCGTGTCACCCATCAGGTTTGGCGGCGTCCCGCTGACCAGCGCGTCCTGCTCGACGCCCAGATCGCGCAGAACCTCCATGGTTCGCTGGTTGGTGATGTGCGCACGGGGAGTGTTGGCCAGCCAGCCGTACTTGTTCACGAGCAGCGTGCGCGTGCCGTATGTGGCCAAGGCCAACGCCGCGGCGCCACCCGCCGGGCCGCTGCCCACCACGAGGACATCGGTGTCGTAACTCATTGCCCCTCCGAGATACGAAATACGAAATCAACCCGGGACCAGCGGGGGACGTCCCGGCCGTCCGGAGCAGGCCCGTGCTGTTCGGGAAAATCGACGATCAGGCCGTCCTTGACGCCGAAGACCGCGTCGGAGTCCAAGTAGTCGCCGCCCTTGACGAACAATTGGGTGATCAGCGTGTGGAACCCCGGCTTGGCGATCATGAAGTGCATGTGCGGCGCGCGATACGGGTGCCTGCCAACCGCGCGAAGCATCTCGCCGACCGGTCCGTCATCAGGTATCGGATACGAAACAGGAACGATCGACCAGTACCGCACCCGCCCATCGGCGTCGGTCCGGAACCGGGCCCGCAACACCGGGCCGTCCAGGTCGGGCAACTGCACGTCGTAGAAGCCGTCCTCATTGGACTGCCATACGTCCACGATGGCATCGGCGACCGGTTTGTCGTGCGTGTCGATGACCTGGACATCCGCCCACACCGGCATTCCGGGCAGTCCATCGGCGATGTCGTATCCATGTTCGCGCTCAGGTGGGCCTTCGGTGTAGAACGGCCCGAGCACCGCGGACGGCGTCGTGTCCGGCGTCCGTGAATTGGTGAGCACATCGACGACGCTGGAGATGCCGAGCGTGTCCGACAGCAGGATGAACTCCTGGCGCGTTTCGGTCGTGATCTGACCGGTCCTGGTCAGGAACGAGATCGCCTGCATCCATTCCGACTCGGTCAGATCGTTGCGCACCACGTAGGAGTGCAATGTGCGCACCAGGTCCTGCAGCAGCGCGCGGGTGCGCGAGCTGTCGCCGTGCATGCTGTCGACGACTTGCTGGGTCAGTTTGCTGACGTCCGGCAGCCCGGTCTGGTGTGGACGATCTCCTGCCCAGGCTTCCTCGAGCAACGGCCGGTGTTCGTCCACTGTGTTCAGGTCGTTCTCGGTCATCCCCAGCTCTTTCAGGGAAGTGGGGCCGCCGAGGTCGGCCACGAGGTCGTAGACGCCTGTTGGCGCGTCGCCAACACCTAGCGCGTCGGCGATCCGATCCATCGAAGCTGGCGCCACATAGGCCATGACGTGGGGGAGAAGCACTGTGTGCGTCTCGCTGTGCGGCAGGCCGAACGTGCCTCCGAGCATGTGCGCGAGTTTGTGGTGCAGCCCCATGCTGACCGTGCCGAGACACGTTCCTGCCAACCACGCGGCTTGCAGCAGATCTTCACGAGCTGCCCGGTCCTTCGGGTCGGCCACGACCTTGGGAAGCGATCGAGCCAGGCGACGGATCGCATAGAGCGCCAGCTGGTCGATGACCGGGTTGGCATCCGGCGAGTAGAGAGCCTCCACCGCGTGGGCCATCGCATTGATGCCGCTGGTCACCGACAGGTTTGCCGGAAGATCCACAGTGAGGTCGACGTCGTAGACGATGGTCTCCGGCTGCACGGCTGGAGTCCGGATCGTCGTCTTCTTGCCGTCGGCGGTCTGTCCCAGGACAGGCGTCGCCTCGGATCCGGCGTATGTCGTCGGGACTGCGATCTGCGGCAGATCGGTTCGCAACGCCAACGCTTTCGCCAGGCCAATGGCCGACCCGCCGCCGACCGCGACCAAGCAGTCCACATCGTGTTCGCGCAGCACCGCGAGGGCGTCCTCAGTCACTTCGACTGGGGTGTGCATCGTCGGCTTGTCGAACCGCGCGACCGCCAAGGAACCAAGTGCCGTGCGCGCGGGCTCAGCCCTGTGCGTGCCGATGAGCAGTACGCGGGACGCGTCGAGCCTTGCGACCTCGTCAGGCAGCGCGGAGATCGTGCCGGATCCGAACACCACCCGAGCCGGGCCCGCCGAGTAGGTGAATGACGTCATTGCCCGAGTATCCGGGCCGGATTGTCACCATTCCTGCACAATCCTGCTGTGTCGGCTGCACAAAACGCTCAGCCGGTGCGCAGCGCTCCTGGCGTGGTACCCAGATGAGCGCGCATCACCCTGGTCATGTGCTCCTGATGGGTGAAACCGCACTGCGCCGCGATGTCCGCGATGGGCACAGACCCGGTCCGCAGGAGCAATTCGGCTTGCTTCAGCCGCATTTTGAGCAGGAAACGGTGGGGCGCGGTGCCTGTCGTGACCTTGAACTGGCGGGAGAACTGGCTGACCGACAGTCCGGCGACGGCGGCCATGTCCTTCAACGGAACCGGCTCGTGCAACCGTTCGGCCAGCAAATCACGTACTTGGTCAAACTGCCGTTGAGAAAGCCCGGTGGCTTTCGGTTCCGGGATGGGGCGGCTGGCGCTGTGATTCCGGATCAGTTGACTGGCAATCAATGCCGTCACTTGGTCCACATAGGTACGTGCGCTCGGCTCCCATTCCCGGACGGTCGCGTCCAGCGCCAAGGCGAGCTGTTCGAGCAACGGGTCCGTTGTGCCGAGTTCTTCGGCTAAGCGCACTGGTTTGTCGCGGCCTGCCTGCAAAGCCTCGTCCGCGAGGTAGACGTGCAGAGTCTCGAGTTCGCCACCCACTTCGACAGAAAGCTCGCCGTGCGCGGGCTGCAGGAACATCTCTCCTGGAAGCACGTTCTTGGGCCGCAACCTCCCGCGGCGAACCTTCACCGGCTTGACCAGGTGGATGATCAGCTGATGGCTCGCGGCTGCGTTGAAGGTCGCGGCGTACGGCACTTCGCGCTGCTTGGAGACGTAGACGTGCTCCCAGCCAAGGCCTGCGCTGGTCCGCTCCGGTTCGATCCACGGCATCGCCAGAATGCCGTTGGTGTCGGCAACTCCCAGCTCAGCCATAGGAACACCTCCACCGGTGAGAATAGTGCAACTGCATTTGAGACTACTTCCACAGTTGATACCACTGTGACGAAATAACGACCGACCGCCAAGACCAGAGCACTCTCGGATTCGCCAGGGTGACCGGGCTGCTCAAGGCCCACGAGCGCCTGCGGACTGACAGCGCCGCACCCTTCGGATGACGCGTTCTGCCGGTCATAGGCGCGGCCTCCGGCCCCCGGAATCAAGCCTACCGACGGAGACCGACAAACGATCCCGCGGAAAGATCCACATCGCCCACTTGTCCACACCCGCGCAGTTGTCCACAGGGGACACAACTTCACCCCTGTTGATCATGCCCCACCGATAGACTGGCGAACGGGGAGCCCCCCGGGTCGGGCGGGGGATGTCCTTATGCTGGAAGGGAATGGGCGGGCGTGGGCTGCGGCTCGAAGGATCGCGGGTGAGTTGAGTTCGGCGTGCCGGTTGACGGCACGGTGTGGCCGTATGCAGGGGGTTAGCGTAGGCCGCGGATGATGAGATTGGTGATCGGGACCAGCAGCCACATCGCCAATGCCACTATCGGAGCCGCGATCAACGCGTGAGTGAGCCATGCTCCGACGAGTGTCGGTCCGCCCCACGCTCCCGCTTCGTGTCCCTCGCGCCAAAAGACGCCGTACGTTGCGATTCTGCCGATCAGGTAGCCGATGAACAACGACAGGAAGATCGAGACAGCGCCTGCGATCGCGGTCACCGCGGGTGGTGTCCTGCGCCCCGGTCGGCCGAGGCGGGCAGCCCACTGGCGGCGTTTGCCGGGGCCGACGTACATGAAAACGACGCGGCGCCAACCGTTCGCGCCGAGTAGGTCTAGAGTTTTTGTTGCCATACTTGAAAAGTAAGAGACCGGGTGGCTCGATGCCATCCGGTCTCCTGGTGGGGGATAACCCCCGGATTTCAGCTGGTCTCGCCCGTCAGAGCGAAGGAACGAAGCCGCTGCGTGGCGACGACCGTGCCGATCGCGATGAACGCGGCGGCCAGGATCGATGCCGTCACGGTGGACAAGTTGGAGTTGAGCAGCTCCGTGTTGCCCGCCAGGCCGTCGGCGAGCGTCACCGAGTACTGCTGGATGCTCAGCGTCCGCGCGCCGGAAACGAACTGCACCAGCAGGTTTTCCCACAGCATGATGTAGATCAGGCCGATCGCGACCGGCCGGCGCGACATCAGGCTCAATGCCAGGAAGAACGCGGTGTACGCCAGCGCGCCCACCGCCGCGCCCACCGCGAGGCCGACGCCGGTGGCGCCTGAGTCCGTGATCATGCCGGCGATGCCGAGCGGCAGTGCCGTGGTCACCGCTGTGACCGCCCACGCCACCACGAGCTTCGCCACGATGATCTCGCTGCGAGGCAACGGTTTGGCCAGGATGTGCGTGATCGTCCCGTCTTCGATCTCCAGGCCGAGCACGCTGCTGCCGACGATCAACGCGGTCAGCGGCAGGATCACGCCGAGGCCGAGCTGGCCCAGCACGATCGGTCCCCATTCGTCCGGCGACGCGGGCGAACTGTTGGCGATCAGGGTCAGGCCGATCAGCAACGCGGGCATCGGCAACAGCAACAGGATCCGCCGCCTGCCCAGCAGGGCCCGTGCGGTCAGACCGGCGATCGTGAGGTTCATGACGCCACCAGGTAGGAGAAGACGTTTTCCAGGGACTCGTCGGACGGCAGCACCGCGGTCAACCGGATGTCCTTGTCCCGCGCGACCTTTGTCAGCGCGCGGGTGAAGGTTCCGTAGTCGTTCGCGCGGACGTGCAGGCCGGAGGGCTCAAGCTCCACTCCGGACACCGACTTGAGCTCCATCAGCGCCGCCGCCAGCCCGCGGTCGTCGGACGACTGGATGGTGAACACGTGCGGCCGGTTGGTCATCAGCCGTCGGATGTGCCGGTAGTCGCCGGACGCCGCCAGCCTGCCTGCGACGATCACCTGCACGGTCCCGGAAAGCTGTTCGACCTCTTCCAGGATGTGCGAGCTGAACAGGATCGTGCGGCCCTCGCCCGCCATGGTGTGCAGCAGGTCCATCATGTGCAGCCGCTGGCGTGGGTCCATTCCATTGAACGGCTCGTCCAACAGCAGCACCGAAGGGTCGTGCACGAGCGACGCGGCGACTCGCGTGCGCTGCCGCATGCCTTTGGAGTACGTGGAGATGCGGCGGTCTTTGGCGTCGTTCATCTCGACGATGCCAAGGGCTTTGGCGGTCGCGGCCCCTGGGTCTCGCAGGCCGTGCAGCTTCGCGCTGGCGTAGACGAACTCCTGCGCGGTCAGGTAACCGGGCACGCTTTCGCGTTCGGTGACCAACCCGAGTTCCTTGTAGACGTCGGGGTTACGCCAGGACGGGCGTCCGCCGACAGTCACTGTTCCCTGCGACGGTGGGAGGAAACCGGCCATCATGTGCAGCACAGTTGTCTTGCCCGCGCCGTTCGGGCCGAGCAGGCCGGTGACGCCTGGGCCGATTGTCAGGGTGACGTCGTTGACCGCGACGACGTTGCCGTACCAGTGCGACACCCCGGTCAGTTCTACTGTGGCCATCTTGGTCGTCGTCCCTGGTTCGATAGCGGTGGCGGTCATGCTTTCACCTTCTCGTAACGCCACATCAGCGCTGCGGTACCCAGCACGGTGAGCAGCAGCGCCGCCACGCCGTAGATGGGGCCGTACGGTCCGATCAGCGTGAGGTTTTCGGTTGTGCCGAACAGCCACTCGTCCACGCCGTTCAGCAGGTTCACCGGGTTGATCAAGCCGGCCAGGTACGCCGCGTCACCCGAGCTGAACGACTGCAACGCCCCGGATACCGGTGCGCTGAGCAGGAAAACGGCGATGATCAGGCCAGTTGCGAACACGCGCCTGCCGGTCAGCGAGGCCAGCGGCAGCGCGATCGCCGCGACCACGATCGCGTGGATCAAGGCCACCACCACGCCGGGTATGAGGTCTCCGAGTTCGCTGAACACCTCGCCAAGACCGCCGGAACCGAACGCCAACCCGACGAACATGATCAACAGAGGGCCTGCGTACATGATGAAGACGGCCGAGATCAGCGCGCCGAACTTGGCGAGCGCGTAATGCGTCCGGTGCGGCGGCCGGGAGAAGTACAGCGGCAGGAGGCTGTTGCGCAGATCGCGCGACACCAGTTCGGGCGCGACGATCGCGGCGAACGCGGTGATTCCGTACGAGAACGTCGACACCAGCCCGACGTACGTCAGCACGGGCTCGGGCAACTGGCTGCTGACCACGACGATGATCAGCGACGCCATGCACGCGACCGTGAACATCCCCAAGGGCAGGATCTTCGCCTTCGCGGTGCGGCCGAGGCCGAACGCGCTGCGCAGGCTGTGCACGTAGATCGACCACGCGGAATACCGGCGGCTCAGCCGCGGGCCTTCGTATCGTTGATATCCAATATCGTGTATGACACCCGATTCAGGCATGGCTGACCTCCTCCCGGAACAGGTCGGCGACCTGGTGACGGTGCTGCTCAAGACGGTGCAATGACAGGTCTAGGTCCGCGACCGCGTCGCGGATCGTGTCGAACGTGGTGTCGCCGTTGAGCGTCACCATCAGCACGCGGTCCTTGCGTCGCACCGCGAGCCCGTCGCCTACCAACCGGTCGGTCAGCGCATCCTCGCCGTCGTCGACTTCGATCATCAGGATGTCGCTGTGCTGCGTCATCGACGACAGCGTCGCCGAACGCAGCAGCCTGCCGCTCTCGATGGCCACCAGCGACGTGCAGATCCGCTCGATCTCGCCGAGCAGGTGCGAGCAGACCACCACGGAGATGCCGAACTCGCTGCCGATCCGGTGCACCAGGGTGAGCATCGCCCTGCGGCCCTCCGGGTCGAGCCCGTTCGTCGGCTCGTCCAGCAACAGCAACTCGGGATCGTGCACAAGCGCTTGGGCGAGTTTGACCCGTTGCTTCATGCCGGTCGAGTAACCGCCGATCTGGCGATAGCGCTCCTCGTACAAGCCGACATGCCGCAACGTCTCCGACGCCCGCTCGCGTGCCGCGGCGGGTGGAAGGCCGCTGACGCGTCCCATGTGCGTGACGAACTCGGCGGCGGACATGTCGGGCGGAAGACAGTCGTGCTCGGGCATGTAACCCACCCGTGCACGGATCGCGTCGCCGTCGGTGAGCGGGTCCAACCCCAGTACCCGGATCTTCCCGCCGGTCGGTTCGAGCAACCCCAGCGACAGTTTGATCAGCGTGCTCTTGCCCGCGCCGTTGGCGCCGACCAGCCCCACGATGCCCGGCTCAATGGTCACCGTGAGGTCGGCAAGCGCGGTGACCGTGCCGCCGTACCGCTTCTCCAGTGACTCGGTCTCGATCAGGTTCACGCGCAGCACGTTACGGACTCGCGGCGATTCGGACATCCGGCACTGCCCCTGGAAAACGCGACCTCGCCCTTAGGGGTCGGGCCCGCAAACGGCTGAAGCCGGTGCGACGGGTCGCACCGGCTTCAGCGTGAAGAAGTCAGATCACCAGAAGCGGGTCTGCGTCTGGGCGTTGAGCTCCTTCATCTTCACGAACTTCGCGGAGATCACCCGGGGATCGATGATCTCGAGGACCTCGAAGCCCTTCTCGATGTCCGACGAGTAGATGTGCCCGTTGTAGTAGTACGTCGACCACGGACCAGCGGTGGTCAGCGTGTTGGAGACCGGGCCGCGTTCCCAGTAGCCGATCTCCTTCGGCCGTGCCGAGTCGGTGAAGTCCCACACCGAGATCCCGCCCTGGTACCAGGCCTGGACCATGATGTCCTTGCCGAGCACCGGGATCAGCGAGCCGTTGTGCGCGACGCACACCTCGGACTCCGCGTTGGGCCGCGGGATCTTGAAGTAGCTTCGGAACTCCAGCTTGCGGTTGTCGCCACGACCGGTGATGTCGTAGACGCCGTCCGCACCGCGCTCCGGGCCGATCTGCTCGTTGCAGGTCGCGCGCCCGCCGCCACCGAGCTCGTCGGTGAACACGACCTTCGTGCCCTCGTTGTTGAACGTCGCCGAGTGCCAGAACGCGAAGTGTTCGTTGTCCCGCACCTGGTTGATCACGCGCGGCTTCTCGCGGTTCTTGATGTCGAACAGGATGCCGTCACCCATGCAGGCACCGGCCGCGAGATCCTTCGAGGGGTACACGGTGATGTCGTGGCAGCCCGAGGTCGCCGAGACGATCTTGTCGGGGAACGTGCCGCCGACACCGGGGTTACCGCCGTCCGGGAAGAGCACCGGCTTGGCCACGATGGCCGCCGCGGCCGGGTTCTTCGCCGGCACCTTGATGATCGAGATCAGGTCGTGCGGCGGTGAGCAGTCGGGGAACTCCGCACGCGGACCGTACGACGAGACGTACAGGTACAGGTCCTTGGACTTGTTGTCCGGCACCAGCGTGTGGGTGTGCGAACCGCAGTTCGTCTCCACCGCCGCGACGTACTTCGGCGCGCGGGCGTCGCTGATGTCGAAGATCTTGATGCCTTCCCACGCGTCCTTCTCGGACGCAGGCTTCGACACGCTGTTGCACGAGTTGTCGCTGCGTGACGAGTCCGTGGACAGGAAGACGAGGTTGCCGGAGACCGAGACGTCGTTCTGACCACCCGGGCAGGACACCTGGCTGATCAGCTTCGGCTTCCGTGGGTTGCGGATGTCGTAGATGGTGAACCCGTTGTAGTTGCCGACAATCGCCTTGTCGCCACTGAACGCCAGGTCGGTGTTCAACGCTTCAGGGACGTTGAACGGCGCTTGCTTCGGCACGCTGGCCAGCTGTCGGATGTTCCAGCTGTGCCGGACCTCGTCGATGCCGGGGATGCCGCTCTGGTCAGCAGCCGCTGCGGGCGTGCTGATGATCATCGGTAGTGCCACCGCCGCGGCTCCGAGCAGCGCGAGCGATCTACCTTTCGCCCCCATGTCAGGCTCCTCTCGCCCGACGCACAGGAAACGCCGGGTGCCGACAGTATTCCGCCAACATTTAGCTGCGGAAAGCATCCGAAAGTAGGAAACCAGCCCGACTGGTCTGTTGTACGGTGACACACCGTGAGGCGTATCTGGGGTATTGGCTTGGCTGCGACACTTCTGGTGGTCGCCGGGTGTACCACCGAGCCAGACCAGCACTCGGAGGAGTCGCCCGGGGTGATCGTTCCGGGCAAACCGGGAGAGGCCGCGAAGACGTTGGCACCCGGCCAAACCCCCGCCGACCTGCCACGCAACCAGCCGAACGACGCGGACTTCCGCTACATCCGGATGATGATCAAGCACCACCAGCAGGCTCTGGAGATGACCAGCCTGGTGCCCCAGCGCGGCGCGAACCCGACGCTGAAGTCGTTCGCCAGCCGGATCGCCGACACCCAAGGCCCCGACATCAAGTCGATGGAGGCCTGGTTGTCCAAGAACGGCGGCGGCCCCGCCGCGCACGAAGGTCACGAGCAGATGATGGGTATGGCGACACCCGAACAGCTCGCCGCGTTGCGCGCGGCGAGCGGTCCGGAGTTCGACAAGTTGTTCGTGCAGTTGATGACCAAGCATCACGAAGGCGCGCTGTCCATGGCGACCGACGTGCTGCAGACCGGCGCGGACGTCTTCGTCGAGGAGATGGCCCAGGACGTGATCGTCACGCAGGAGAAGGAGATCGCCCAGATGAAGACGATGCTCGCACCCTGACCCGTTCCGGCATCAGATTTCCTATCCGATCCTGAGACGGTTCTGGCGCTGGCGAGTCAGTCTTCTTAGTGGTTCAGACGTCGGCGAGCCGGTCTCCTCTCGTCAGACGTCCGCGAGTCAGTTGCTTCAGTCGTTCAGGCGCTGGCGGATCAGTCGGCGATGGTGGTGCTGCAGGGCCGCTGTCAGCAGTGATCAGCGAGGCGCGACCGCCGGTCGTATTTCCTATCTGATGTAGGTCATCCGGTGGTTGGCGGCGTGCTTGGCGTGCTCGGAGCCGTCGGCGGTTGTGGTGCCTGGCGAGGAGCGCGTGGACCGTCCCGGAAATCGCGATACGGACGCTGCTCCCAGTACGGGCCGTTGCCGCGCGGGCCGCGGTCGAACTGCCCGTGATAGCCGTAGTAGTCACGGCCGCGCGGACCGTCCCGGTCGATCAGGGCGACCACGCCGCCGCCGACCACCAAGCCGACAAGGCCTGCTGCGACCAGTTGCGTGGCGCGGTGTCGGACGAACCGGCCGAATCCTCCCGGTGTCCGTGTAGCGACCGGCGGCGTAGGAGTCGGCGGAGGCGGCGGCGCTTCGGCGCCGTGGGCCGAAGTCTCGTCGGTCTGCTCGGCCTGTGGCGGTGTGGTCTGCGCAGCGGCAGCCTGTTCAGCGGGCTTCTCGGGCTCTGGCTGGTTCAGCGGAGTGGTGGCCTGGGCGGGAGCTTCGGGCTGCGCGTCCTGGTCCTTGGGCTGAGCCTGTGGTCGTGGGTCATTGGGTTGATCGGACACTGGTAGCTCCCCGTCACGTGCGAAAAATCGATGACGTCTCCAGGTTCACCCGGGTTACTGTGCGTTAGCTGTGCGAAGGCTGTCGAATCGGTAACAGCCAGGGGCGACCCAGGGCAGAACCGGCTGGTCGGCCACTCGATACGATGCCAACCCACACCGAAAACCGTCGTGAAGGAGCAATACCGTGTCCCAGTCTCCCGCCGTCCAGGCCGCACCCGCCCAGCGCGTGGTGGTACCGGCAGGGACTACGGCGAGCACCGCCGTGCGGGAGGCAGAGCTGCCGACCAAAGGCCCGGACGCCATCGTGGTTGTCCGCGACCCGGAAGGCAAGCTGCGCGACCTGTCATGGGCGCCGGACGCGGATGTCGAGGTCGAGGCGGTCGCGGCGAGCACCGAGGACGGCCGTTCGGTCATCCGGCATTCGACCGCGCACGTGCTCGCCCAGGCCGTCCAGCAGATGTTCCCGGACGCCAAGCTCGGCATCGGCCCGTTCATCAAGGATGGTTTCTACTACGACTTCGACGTGGAGAAGCCCTTCACCCAGGAGGACCTGCAGGCGCTGGAGAAGCGCATGAAGCAGATCATCAAGGGTGCGCAGCGGTTCTCCCGGCGTGTCGTCGAGTCGATCGACGCGGCCAAGGACGAGCTGAAAGCCGAGCCGTACAAGCTGGAACTGGTGGACATCAAATCCGATGTGGACACTAGCGAGGTGATGGAGGTCGGCGGCGGCGAGCTGACGATCTACGACAACCTCGACCCGCGCTCGGGTGACAAGGTCTGGGGCGACCTGTGCCGCGGCCCGCACGTGCCGACCACGAAGTACATCCCGGCCTTCAAGCTGACCCGGTCGGCCGCCGCGTACTGGCGTGGCAGCGAGAAGAACCCGCAGCTGCAGCGGATCTACGGCACCGCGTGGGAATCCCAGGAAGCCCAGGACCACTACCTGGAGATGCTCGCGGAGGCGGAGAAGCGCGACCACCGCAAACTCGGCAACGAGCTCGACCTGTTCAGCTTCCCCGACGAGATCGGCTCCGGCCTGGCGGTGTTCCACCCCAAGGGCGGCGTGATCCGCAAGGCGATGGAGGACTACTCGCGGCGTCGGCACGAGGAAGAGGACTACGAGTTCGTCTACTCGCCGCACATCACCAAGGGCACGCTGTTCGAGGTCTCCGGGCACCTGGACTGGTACCGCGACGGCATGTACCCGGCGATGCACCTGGACGCGGAGCTCAACGAGGACGGCACGGTCCGCAAGCCGGGGCAGGACTACTACCTCAAGCCGATGAACTGCCCGTTCCACGACCTGATCTTCCGGTCGCGCGGGCGGTCGTACCGCGAGCTGCCGCTGCGGATGTTCGAGTTCGGCTCGGTCTACCGGTACGAGAAGTCCGGCGTGGTCCACGGCCTGACCCGGGTGCGCGGCATGACGCAGGACGACGCGCACATCTTCTGCACCCCCGAGCAGGTCCGCGACGAGCTCAAGTCGCTGCTGACCTTCGTGCTGAACCTGTTGCGCGACTACGGTCTCGACGACTTCTACCTCGAACTGTCCACAAAGAACGACGAGAAGTACGTCGGCTCGGACGAGATCTGGGAGCAGGCGACCGAGACACTGCGGTCCGTGGCGGAGGAATCCGGCCTCGAGCTGATTCCCGACCCGGGTGGCGCGGCGTTCTACGGCCCGAAGATCTCGGTGCAGGCCAAGGACGCGCTCGGCCGCACCTGGCAGATGTCGACCATCCAGCTGGACTTCAACCTGCCGGAGCGCTTCGAGCTGGAGTACACCGCGGCGGACGGCTCACGCCAGCGCCCGGTGATGATCCACCGCGCGCTGTTCGGGTCGATCGAGCGCTTCTTCGGCGTGCTCACCGAGCACTACGCTGGTGCGTTCCCGGCGTGGCTCGCGCCCGTGCAGGTGGTCGGTATCCCGATCGCCGACGAGCACGCGGAGCACCTGCAGCAGGTGTCGAAGGCGTTGAAGGCGCGCGGTGTGCGGGTGGAGCTGGACTTCTCCGACGACCGCATGCAGAAGAAGATCCGTAACCACACCATGCAGAAGGTGCCGTTCATGCTGCTCGCGGGCGGCAAGGACGTCGAGGCGGGCGCGGTGTCGTTCCGGTTCCGCGACGGCACCCAGATCAACGGCGTCCCAGTCGATCGAGCGGTCGACACGATCACCGCGTGGATCGAGCGGCGTGAGAACAGCTCGCCGACGGCCGAATCGGTCCAGGCGACGCTGTGAGCGATCCTGAACTGGTCGAGCAGCAGGGCGTCGGCGAGCCCGACGCCCTGCAACGCCTCTGGACTCCGCACCGGATGGCGTACATCAAGGGCGAGAACAAGCCGGACCACGACCAGTCCGAGGGTTGCCCGTTCTGCCGCGTCGTCGAACTCGACGACGTCGACGCGCTGATCATCGCCCGCGGCGAGCTGGTGTACGCGCTGCTGAACCTCTACCCGTACAACCCAGGGCATCTGATGGTCGTGCCTTATCGGCATGTCGCGGACTACACGGACCTGACGGTTGAGGAAACCCTGGAGCTCGCCGAGTTCACGCAGCAGGCCATGCGCGTCGGCCGGACGGTCGCGTCGCCGCACGGGTTCAACATCGGTATGAACCAGGGTGTGATCGCCGGTGCGGGGATCGCGGCGCATCTGCATCAGCATCTGGTGCCCCGGTGGGGCGGTGACGCGAACTTCATGCCGGTGATCGGCCACACGAAGGTCCTGCCGCAGCTGCTCGCCGAAACCCGTCAGCTGCTTGCGGACGCTTGGAAGACGACCTGACCGTCTACTGTGGCGCGTGTGTTTTCCCGTTGAGCGCTGAGAATCCGGCTCCGGTTCGGTGATCTCCGGGGCCCAGCCTCTGCACATGACTGCCCTGCGGGGCGGCCTCCGGCCCCCGGAATCCAGCGTACTCAAGGGGTCTGACATTCCCGGTGCGCTGTAGATCATCTTCTTCGGGTTGTCCCCAAGGCCACGTTTGTCTGCGGGCGGACACTGACCGGTCCATGTCGGTGACGGTCAGCGTGGTCTCGCCGTGATCCGCGGCTTGCGCCAACACGTGCTCCGGTGAATGCGCTATTGAATTTCCCAGGGCTGATGGCGGTCTGCCGGATAGTTCGCGCTGCGGCTGGCACGCCTGTGCCCCCGATCGGAGGTGTCGGGGGCACAAGAGCGGGCGGGTCTACTTGCGTTGGCACGCAATTAGCCGGGTTTTCACATAGTCACTCGGACTTCAGGCCAGCCTCGACCTCAAGGGCGATCTGGATCTTGTCGCCGACCATGGCGCCTGCCGCGCCGCCGTGCACGCCGAAGTCCTTGCGGCTGATCTCCGTAGTAGCTGAGATGCCCACCAGCGGGCTGCCGTCCGGGCCCTGGCCGAAGCCGTTGATCTCCAGCTCGAGGGTGACCGGCTTGGTGACGCCGCGGATGGTCAGGTCGCCGTCCACCAGGAAGTCCTCACCGTTCTGGCGCACGCCGGTGGACACGAACTTGATCTCGGGGTGGTCGTCCACGTGCAGGAAGTCCTCGGACTTCACGTGGTTGTCGCGCTGCTCCTGGCGGGTGTGGAAGGAGCCGGCGTCGATGGTCGCGGTCACGGTGGACTGCAGCGGGTTCTCGGCGGTGACGATCTCGCCGGAGAATGTGTTGAACTGGCCACGAACCTTCGAGACACCCAGGTGGCGGACGATGAACGAGACGTCCGAGTGGATCGGGTCGATCGCCCAGGTGCCGGTCTTGTAGCCAGGGATGTTGATGGTTGGGGTGCTCATGTCTATCCTTTTCGTGGGCTCGTTGAATCTTCAACCAGACCCTAGCGCGATTTAGTTTAGAGTTCAACCATGGGGTACGATGGAGTCATGACAGAGGTCCGGTGGCTCGACGCCCGCGAACAGATGATCTGGCGTGGCTTCCTAGGGGCGACCGGGTCCTTCATGGAACACCTTGACCGGCAGATGCAGCGCGACTCGGGCATGCCGCTGGCGTATTTCGAGATCCTCGCAGTGCTCTCCGAGATGCCCGGCCGTTCGCTGCGCATGAGCGAGCTCGCCGCGATGTGTCGTTCGTCTCGTAGCCGTCTTTCGCACGCGGTGTCCCGGTTGGAAGAAGCGGGCTGGGTTCGCAGGCGCGCGTGTGAAAGCGACAAGCGCGGTCAGTTCGCCGAGTTGACCGACGAGGGCTTCAAAGTTCTGGAGAAGGCGGCGCCAGGGCACGTCACGGCGGTCCGCGAGCACCTGTTCGATGTGCTGACGCCCGAACAGCTCGAGCAGCTGGACCAGATCACCGCGGCGATCCAGGCCGGTCTCACCCCGCAGTGTGACAAGGCCAAGGTCGAGCTGCAGGCCGAGTACTGACCGGCCGGGTCAGCGGTTAGGCTGCGGTTGCCGCTAACCGAGTCGATCAGGGTGCCCGCCGAGACCTCATGCTGAACATCTTCGCCCGTGCTTCGGTCTCGCGCGTGACCGATCCGATTGGCGCATGGCTTGTCCGGCTCGGACTGACGCCTAACGCGATGACTGTCATCGGCACCGTCGGCGCGGTCGCCGGTGCGTTGTGGTTCTTTCCCCGTGGCGAGCTGGTCGCCGGCACGTTCGTGGTGTGGGGTTTCGCCATGCTGGACCTGCTGGACGGCGCTATGGCACGGGCCAAAGGCAAAGGTACCAAGTTCGGCGGCGTGCTGGATTCCAGCTGTGACCGGATCGCCGACGGCGCGCTCAGCGCCGCCGTCGCCTGGTACTGCCTGGCCGTCGCGCAGAACTACACGCTGGGTGCCGCCGCGCTGATCTGTCTGGTCAGCGGACAGGTCATCTCGTACGTCAAGGCCAGGGCTGAGGCGTCCGGACTGCACGCGGATGTCGGCATTGTCGAGCGCGCCGAGCGTCTGATCATCACACTGGTAGGTACCGGGCTGTTCGGACTAGGAGTGCCGTACGCCCTGCATGTCGCGTTGTGGGGTCTCGCGGTGCTGTCCGTGGTCACGGTGATCCAGCGGTTGGTCGCGGTGTGGCAGGCGGCGCAGGAGGAGATCGCGTGAAGGAACGGCTGGTCGACGCCGCGTACGGCGCTGGATGGGGCTTGGTCAAAGTCCTGCCGGAGTTTGTCGCGCGCCCGGCGTTCCAGGCGGGAGCCGATGTGGCCGCGCTGCGCAACGGCTCCGGTGCCCGGCAGTTGCGCCGCAACCTGACCCGTGTCGTGCCTGGGGCGACTTCGAAGGAGCTGGACGACCTCGTCCGCCAAGGCCTCCGGTCGTACTCGCGGTACTGGAAAGAAGTCTTCCGGCTGCCGACGATGGACCATCGGGCGATCGCCCGGCAGGTCAGCGAAGTCGTCGTCGGACGTGACGTGGTCGAAGCGGCGCTGGAGCGCGGCAAGGGCCTGGTGCTCGCGTTGCCGCACACCGGCAACTTCGACGTGTCGGGTATTTGGCTGGCGCAGAACTACGGCGAGTTCACGACCGTTGCCGAGCGACTCAAGCCCGAATCCGTCTGGGAACGGTTCCTTGCCTACCGGCGTTCGCTCGGGTTTGACGTCCTTCCGTTGACCGGCGGCGGCAGCGGACCGTTCCGGGGCATGATCGACCGGCTCAAGAACAACGGCATCGTGTGCCTGGTCGCCGACCGCGACCTGACCAAGAACGGCATCCCGGTCACGTTCTTCGGCGAGGAGACCCGGATGCCTTCCGGGCCGGCCCGTCTGGCGGCGACCACCGGCGCGACGCTCGCGGTCGTCGACAACCTGTTCATCGACGACGGCTGGGGTTTGAAGATCCATTCGCCGCAACTGGTCGAGTCACGGGCCGAGGTCCCGGCGGCGACACAAGCGTTGGCCGACGCGTACGCCAAAGACATCGCCGAACATCCGGCGGACTGGCACATGCTGCAGAAACTGTGGATCGCCGACCTTTCGGACGCACGCAGGGAAGCGCTCGGCGAATGAGGATCGGTGTCGTGTGCCCGTACTCCTTCGAGGTCCCTGGGGGAGTGCAGGCCCACGTTGTCGACCTCGCCCGGGCGTTGCGGGGGATGGGTCACGAGGTCGCGGTGCTCGCGCCCGCCGACGAGGAGACTCCGTTACCTGACTTCGTCCAGCCCGCCGGTCGCGCGGTCGCCATTCCGTACAACGGTTCGGTGGCGCGGCTGTCGTTCGGCCCGGTGTCGTACGCGCGAGTGCGACGGTGGATCCGGGAACATGACTTCGACGTTCTGCACCTTCACGAGCCGATCGCCCCGAGTTTGTCCTTGCTGGCGTTGATGGTCGCTGAGGGGCCGATCGTCGCCACGTATCACACGTCGACGACGAAATCGCGCGTGTTGAACGCGTTCCAAGTGGTGCTCCAGCCGTTCCTGGAGAAGATCACGGCGCGGATCGCGGTGTCCGCTTTGGCGCGCCGGGTGCAAGTCGAGCACCTGGGCGGCGACGCGGTCCAAGTCCCCAACGGCGTTGACGTCAATTTCTTCGCCGACGCCAAACCTTTGGACGGATATCCACGCAAGGGCCCGACGATCGGGTTCGTCGGGCGGTTCACCGAACCGCGCAAGGGCATGCCGGTGTTGCTCGCCGCGATGCGCCAACTGTTGACCGACGTGCCTGACTTGCGGCTTCTGGTCGTCGGCCGCGGGGATGCGGACGACTTGCGGCGCGAAGCTGGTGCGGAGCTGGCTGACCGGCTCGACCTGCTCGGCCAAGTCGACGACGAGACCAAAGCGCGCGCGTTGAGCAGCGTCGACGTCTACTGCGCACCCAACACCGGCGGCGAGAGCTTCGGGATCATCCTGCTCGAGGCAATGGCCGCGGGTACTCCGGTGGTCGCCAGCGATCTTGATGCGTTCCGGCGCGTGCTCGATGACGGGACGGCTGGCGTCCTACATCCTGTAGGAAATCCGACTGCGTTGGCTCGCGCGCTCCGCGGGTTGCTCCTCGACCCGGAGCGCCGCGCGACGTTGGCCTCCGAGGGATCGCGCCGCGCCGCTGCGTTCGACTGGTCGGTTGTCGCCGGTCAAGTGTTGCGCGTCTACGAGACCGCGATCGCCGCCGACCCACGGCAGGTTGGTGAGGCGCTGTGACCGTCCTGCTCATCGTCGTCCCGCTGGTGCTGATCCTGGTGGCCTGGCTGATGGCGACGGCCAACCGGCTAAACCGACTTCATATCCGATCCGATGCCGCGTGGGCCGGGTTGGAGGCCGCGCTTGCGCGCCGCGCGGTTGTCGCGCGTGCGGTCGCCGCGACCGGAGCGGCGCCGGGCGCTCTACGGGAAATCGCTGACCACGCTGAGAACGCCGCGCGTTACGACCGTGAAGCGGCGGAGAACGAACTCAGCCGCGAACTCGCCGCCGTCGACCGCAGCCAGTTGCCGTTGGCGCTCGTCGCCGAACTGGTCGACGCCGAACAACGCGTCGTCATCGCGCGTCGCGTGCACAACGACGCCGTCCGCGACACGTTGGCGCAACGCCGACGGCGAACGGTCCGCTGGCTCAAACTCGCCGGGACCGCGCCGCAGCCGGAGTACTTCGAAATCGCCGAGCCGCAGCTGAGCGGCGAAGTCGCACCGGTGCCCAGGTCGTCAGCACGCGTGCTGTTGCTTGACGACGAAGGCCGCGTGCTGCTGTTCCACGGCGGCAACCCCAGCGACGAGAACGACACGTTCTGGTTCACCGTCGGCGGCGGGGTCGACCCGGACGAGGACATTCGTGCCGCGGCGCTGCGGGAGCTGTTTGAGGAGACCGGCATCAAACTGGCGGACGACCAGCTGACCGGGCCCGTCTGGCGGCGGCGCGCGGTGTTCAGCTTCGACGGCCGCAGCTACGACGCCGAAGAGTGGTTCTTCGTCGCGACCGCCTCGACGACCACTGTGGACACCTCCGGCTTCAACCAGATCGAGCTGGACACGATCGACGAGCATCGCTGGTGGAGCGCAGCCGACCTGCGCGCCACCACCGACACCGTTTATCCCGTCCAGCTCGCCCAGTTGCTGCCGTCCCTGCTGGAGTCCGAATGGGACGGACGGACCAGGTCCGTCCGCTAGGTGGTCATGCTCGCCACGAGGTTCTGTGGCAGTGGGTCGAACCGGCTGAACTCGCGGGTGAACGTCGCCGAACCGGAACTGAGCGACCGCAGATCGATCGCGTACCGGATCAGTTGCGTCGCCGGCACTTCGGCGCGAATCACCGAATAGCCCGGTGACGTGTCCGCCTCGGTGCCCAGCACACGTCCGCGACGGCTGGACAGATCGCCGAGCACCGTGCCCAAGTGCTCGTCGGGCAACCGGACGGTCACCGTGTCCACCGGTTCGAGCAACGTGATCTGACCAGCGGCGGCGGCCTCCTTCAACGCGATCGACCCGGCGGTCTGGAACGCCGCGTCCGACGAGTCCACGCTGTGCGCCTTGCCGTCGACCAACGTGACCTTGATGTCCACCACCGGGTAGCCGGACAGCAGGCCGCGCTCGAGCTGCGCCCGGATGCCCTTCTCCACACTCGGGATGAACTGGTTCGGGATCGCCCCGCCGACGATCTTGTCGACGAACTGGAACCCGGAGCCACGCGGCAACGGTTCGACGATGATGTCGCAGACCGCGTATTGGCCGTGCCCACCGGACTGCTTGACGTGCCTGCCCTTCGCCTTCGCCGGACCAGCGAACGTCTCACGCAACGCGACCTTCACCGGCTCGGTGTCCACATCCGCGCCACCCGACCGCAAACGCGCGAGTACGACGTCCGCGTGCGCCTCACCCATGCACCACAGCACCAACTGGTGCGTTTCGGCGTTGCGTTCCAAGCGAAGCGTTGGGTCACCGGCCACGAGCCTCGCGAGGTTGCGCGCCATCGTGTCTTCGTCGCTGCGTGTCTTGGCCACGACCGCGACCGGCAGCAACGGTTCGGGCATCTTCCATGGCGTCATCAGCAACGGATGGTCCGGTGCGGAGACTGTGTCGCCGGTTTCCGCCGAACCCACCTTGGTCAACGCGCACAGATCGCCGGCGACGCAATACGGCACTTCGCGCAGAGTCGCGCCGAGCGGCGAGTAGATATGCGCCACGCGTTCGTCAACGTCGTGGTCTTCGTGCCCTCGTTCGGACATGCCGTGACCTGACACGTGCACCGGGCGCTCCGGGCGCAACGTTCCGGAGAACACGCGTACCAACGACACTCGCCCGACGTACGAGTCGACCGCGGTGCGCACGACTTCGGCTGCGAGAGGACCGTCGGGATCAGCCTTCAACTTCTCGCGGTTCTTGCCGTTCGGGTCGGTGACCTCGGGCAGCATGTGCTCCAAGGGCGACGGGAACGCGCGCTTGATGCCTTCGAGCACCTCGGCCAGGCCGACGCCAGACGTCGAACAGACCGGGATGACCGGGTGGAACGAGCCGCGCGCGACCGCTTTCTCCAAGTCTTCGATGAGCGTGTCCTGGTCGAGATCCTCACCGGCGAGATACCGGTCCATCAGGGTCTCGTCCTCGCTCTCGGCGATGATTCCCTCGATCAGCTCGTTGCGCGCCTCGGTCATCCGGTCGAGGTCGGCCGGGTCCGGCTCGCCCGTCTTCGGCGGATAGCCGTCGGAGTAGTCGTAGAACCGTTGGGTGATCAGCCCGACCAGGCCGTTCTTCGCGGGCAGGTACAACGGGAGCACGCCCGCGCCGAACGCCTCGCGGCACGCGGCGATCTCGTTTTCGGCGTCGGCGCGTTGGTGGTCGAGCCGCGCGACGACCACAGCACGGGGCATTCCGACAGCGGCGCACTCTTCCCATACCGCAACGGTCGCGGCGTCAACGCCTTCCGCCGCGCAGACGACGAACAAAGCAGCGTCCGCGGCCCGCAACCCGGCCCGCAATTCCCCGACGAAGTCGGCGTACCCGGGTGTGTCAATGAGGTTGATCTTGACGCCGTCGTACATCAGCGGCGCGACGGACAACCCAACCGACCGCTGCTGACGAACGGCCGCGGGGTCGTGGTCGCAGACGGTGGTCCCTTCGGTGACCGACCCCGCGCGCGACAGCACTCCGGCCGCGGTGAGCAGGGCTTCTGTCAGTGTGGTCTTTCCTGAACCAGACGGCCCCACCAGGACCACATTGCGCACTTTGGCGGGGTCGTCCACAGCGACCGCGGCTCCGACGTCTCCGTTCTCGGTGTGCTTACCAGCCATAGCCCTCAACCTCCCGCACGGACAGTGTTCAGCTGTAGGACACAATGTGCTCGATCTCACACCCCTTTGCAGGTCGGGGACAACCCCGGCGGTCTTCTGCCATCCAGTGGTAGTAACGGCGTCGCCATCCGCTGTTAAGGGGTGACAGGGGCCACACGCTGGGGCTTTGGTGAAGTGGCCTGGTGATATTGGGTTAGATTGGCCCGTTGGAAGTGGCCACACCCGCCGTACGATTCGAGGTGAACCAATCGTTACGTCGAGAGGACGACTTCCGTGACCACCAGCCCAGAATCCGTCCCGCAGACCGGGACCGCCCGTGTGAAGCGCGGTATGGCGGAGATGCTCAAGGGCGGAGTGATCATGGACGTGGTCACCCCGGAGCAGGCGAAGATCGCCGAAGACGCCGGCGCTGTCGCGGTCATGGCGCTGGAGCGCGTGCCCGCCGACATCCGCGCGCAGGGCGGCGTGTCCCGGATGAGCGACCCGGACATGATCGACGGCATCATCGCCGCCGTGTCGATCCCGGTCATGGCCAAGGCCCGGATCGGTCACTTCGTCGAGGCGCAGGTCCTGCAGTCGCTGGGCGTGGACTACATCGACGAGTCCGAGGTGCTGACCCCGGCCGATTACGCCAACCACATCGACAAGTGGCAGTTCACCGTGCCCTTCGTCTGTGGCGCGACCAACCTGGGCGAGGCGCTGCGCCGGATCACCGAGGGCGCGGCCATGATCCGCTCCAAGGGCGAGGCCGGTACCGGTGACGTCTCCAACGCCACCACGCACATGCGCAAGATCCGCCAGGAGATCCGCCGCCTGCAGAACCTGCCCGAGGACGAGCTGTACGTGGCAGCCAAGGAGCTGCAGGCGCCGTACGAGCTGGTCAAGGAGGTCGCTGAGCTCGGCAAGCTGCCGGTCGTGCTGTTCACTGCCGGTGGTATCGCCACTCCCGCGGACGCCGCGATGATGATGCAGCTCGGCGCCGAGGGCGTGTTCGTTGGTTCCGGCATCTTCAAGTCCGGAAACCCGGCGCAGCGCGCGGAGGCGATCGTGAAGGCCACGACCTTCTACGACGACCCCGACGTGATCGCCAAGGTGTCGCGTGGCCTGGGCGAGGCGATGGTCGGCATCAACGTCGACGAGATCCCGCAGCCGCACCGCCTGGCCGAGCGCGGCTGGTAATCCGATACGAAATCTGAAACAGGCCCCGTGAGCGTCGCCCGCTCACGGGGCTGTTTTGCGTGTGGCGTGGTCGAACACGTCGGCAAGTTCGGTCGCGTACGCGGCGACCTCGGTATCCGGCCGTTCGAAGAGCTCGCGAGGCACGGCCTCCAACGCGGCCATCAACGTCAGCGCCATCACCCGTGGCGCAAAATCCCGGTACTCACCGGCTTGCTGTCCCTCGCGGAACATGTCTTCCAGCTCGTCGAGCGTGGCGTCGCGTTGTCCGTCGGCCCACTCGCGCGCCTCAGTCGCGTTCGCCGCGATCCGGCTAATCGCGATCAGTTCCTTCGGATGCGCTGCGCAGTAATGCACGTACCCCTCGATCAACCGCCGCAACGACACCGCATAGCTGCCTGAGCCTTCGGTCTTGGTGGTGAGGTCGGCGTCCATCGACTCGTGCACGGTGATCATCACCTGGTTGATCAGCTCTTCCCGGTTGGCGAAGTGGTAGCTGATCAAGCCCGCGCTCACACCGGCGCGACGAGCGATCTGCGCGAAGGACGCCTTGGCGTAACCCAGCTCGACGATGGTCTCGATCGCCGCGTCGACGATCTGTGCGCGCCGGGCCGCCTCGATGAACGAGCGCCGTCCCTGGTCGCTTCGCTCATTTTCTGGTTGCATGACCAGTATCTTAGCTGACCAACCAGACATGGGATAAAATATGAAAAGGGCGACGTTCTTACGTGCGGCAGCAGTGGGTGGCCTGGCCGCGTTAGGCCTGGCAGGAGAGGCGAATGCGGGGCAACGGCTGAAAGCAGGGGTCACCTACGACACCGGAACTCTGCACTTCCCGGACATGCCGCTGAGCCGTGTGAGCTGGAGCCGCAAGCTGATGGAACAGGAACTGGACGCGATCAGCCGACGGTTGCGCTGCCCGTCGATCTCCGTCTTCGGTACCGACATCGATCGGCTGACAGCCACGGCGCGGGCCGCAGTCGAACGCGGGATGACCGTCTACGTGCAACCGCGTCTGTACGACCATCCGCAGAACGAGGTGCTCGACCATCTCGCCGAGTCAGCGCGTCAGGCCGAAAAGCTATGCAGGCGCGGCGGCAAGGTCATCTTCGCCGCAGGGTGCGAACACCTGCTGTTCACGCCGGGAATCATTCCGGGCGCCAACTTCCAGGAACGCATCGCGGCCGTCGGCACCATCCCGCCCGAGGAATGGCCGAACATCTACCAGCGGCTCAACACGTTCCTCGGCAAGGCCGCGGATACCGCGCGTGCCAACTTCCGGGGGACTGTCACCTATGGCGGCGCGTTCTTCGAGCCAGTGGACTGGTCGCTGTTCGACATCGTCGGCCTGGACTACTACCCGTATTTCAAGACCGACGCCGAATACCACGCCGATCTCGCGCAGTACCGCAAGTGGAACAAGCCCATCACGATCCTGGAGTCCGGCTGCTGCACGTATCCCGGCGCGCCAGAGCGAGGCGCGGGCGGCTACGACATCGTCGACTACACACAGGATCCGCCAGTGATCAAGCCGGGTTTCGTTCGCGACGAACGTGTCCAGGCTGAGCACATCACTCGGATGTTGCGGATCTTCGCGGCCGAGGGGATGCCCGCGCACATCTACACCTTCATCAACCCCGAGGCGCCGCACTCGCCCGTCCGTGAACGCGACCTCGACATCAGCGCGTTCAGTCTGGTCAAAGTGATCCGGCAGCACTACGCCGATCCGTACTCGCCTTACCGCTGGGAGCCGAAGGAAGCGTTCCACGCCGTCGCCCGGCACAACGCTTAGCGTTCACTCAGCGGCGTGCGACAGCGTCCCTTTAGGACAGTTTTGGTGCACTTCGTCGACACCGGCGACCGGGCGCAGCGAGGCGGCCTGCGCCCGGCTGCTCGGCGAGCCAACCCCAGCTCATGACCGATTGTGACGTTCGACTCACGCTAAGTTTTCCTTAAGGGGTCTCGATCATTCGCGGGTCCAAACTCTACGGTTCGGCAGCTATGGACTCGGTCGATGTAGACGGTTACCGCAAGGCGCTGGGCAAACGCCAGGTACAGATGATCGCCATCGGTGGTGCGATCGGTGTTGGGCTGTTCCTCGGTGCCGGCGGAAGACTCAACCAGGCCGGTCCGTCGCTGGTCTTGTCGTACGCGTTGTGCGGCCTCGCGGCGTTCTTCGTGATGCGGGCATTGGGCGAGTTGGTCATGCACGAGCCCCACTCGGGCAGTTTCGTGACCTACGCGCGCAGGTTCATCGGCCCGTGGGCGGGCTTCGCCTCAGGCTGGATGTACTGGGTGAACTGGGCGATGACCGGCATCGCGGAGATCACCGCGGTCGCCATCTACGTGCACCGGTGGTTGCCGGACGTGCCGCAGTGGATCACCGCGATGATCGCGCTGGCCGTCCTGCTCGCGGTCAACCTGTTGTCGGTGAAGCTGTTCGGCGAGCTGGAGTTCTGGTTCTCGCTGATCAAGGTGCTGGCCATCGTGGTGTTCCTGGTGGTCGGCCTCGGCCTGGTGGTGACCGCCGCGGACATCGGCGGAACCCCGGCGGGCATCGGCAACCTGACCGAGCACGGCGGTTTCTTCCCCGCCGGTATCGGGATCGCGCTGATGACCCTGCAGGCAGTGATCTTCGCGTACTCGTCGATCGAGTTGGTCGGAATCGCGGCTGGGGAGACCAAGGACCCGCACAAGGTGCTGCCGAGGGCGATCAACAGCGTGGTGTGGCGGATCGCGATCTTCTACGTCGGCTCGGTGCTGCTGCTGGCGATGCTGCTGCCGTGGCCCTTCTACAACGGCGGCGAAAGTCCGTTCGTCACGGTGTTCTCCCGCCTGGGCATCCCGGGTGTCGGCGACATCATGAACGCGGTGGTCCTGACCGCGGCGCTTTCGTCGTGCAACTCCGGCCTGTACTCGACCGGACGAATCTTGCGGGCGTTGGCCGAAAAGGGCGAGGCGCCGAAGTTCGTCGGCAAGATGAACGCACGGCACGTGCCGTACGGCGGCATCCTGTTCACCTCGGTCGCTTACGTGTTCGGCGTGGTGTTGAACTACCTCGTGCCCAAGGAGGCGTTCGACATCGCGATCGCCATCGCCTCGCTTGGCGTGGTCGCCACCTGGGCGACGTTGGTCTTCTGTCAGATCCGTCTGCGGCAAGCGGCGTTGCGCGGCGAACTGGAACGCCCCGACTACCGGATGCCAGGTGCGCCGTACACCGGTTGGGCAACGCTCGGGTTCCTCGCACTCGTCATCGTGCTGATGGCGTTCTCTGACGGCGCCGAACGGATCGCGTTCTATTCGCTGCCCGCGATTGTCATCGCGCTGGCCATCGGCTGGCGCGTGATCTCCCGCCGCCGTGAGTCCGTAACCGCCGACTAGAACAGCCGGTCGAGGTACCGGCGGTACAACGCGGGCAAGTCAACGGTGCCGGGGTCGAGCAGCCACAGGGTGACCGCGCCTTCCAGGAAGGCGAGCAACTCGGTGGCGACGGCTCCGGCATCCATGTCAGGACGTTCGCGGTGGATCGTATCTGAAATATGATGTCGGAGAAGTTTGGCTCGTTCACGGAACCGCTGTGCGACAACGATGCAGGAAAATGAAGTGGTCACGTCCGTCGTGATCGACGCGCCGGCGGACCGGGTCTGGCGCGTCCTTGTTGCCTTTGACCAGTACAAACAGTGGCACCCGACGCTAGAGGTCATCGCGGGCGAGCCTGTGCCCGGGTCTCCGGTTCGATGGTCGGCCAGGCCATGGCCAGCGGCCGGGAGATCCTCGTCGCGGAGTTCGAAGCTGCCAACCAGGCGCTGAAGGCGTACACCGAGAACTGATCTTCTAAGCTGGTAGGAGGCGTTTCGGGAGGGGAACCCAGGTTGACGGCTCAGCCAGTTGTCGGTGTGCTCGCGTTGCAGGGCGACGTGCGCGAGCACGCTGCTGCCCTGACAGCGTGTGACGTGCAGGTCCGGCCGGTGCGGCGGGTCGAAGAACTCGACGGGCTGCACGGGATCGTGCTGCCCGGTGGCGAGTCCACGACCATGTCACGGCTGCTGGAGACCTTCGAGTTGCTCCAGCCGCTGAAGGCGCGGATCGCCGACGGGCTGCCCGCGTACGGGTCGTGCGCCGGCATGATCATGTTGGCCTCGAAGGTCCTGGACGGACGCCCTGACCAGCATCAACTGGACGGGATCGACATGATCGTGCGGCGCAACGCGTTCGGGCGGCAGGTCGACTCGTTCGAGGAGGACCTGGAGTTCACCGGTGTCGACGGCGGGCCGTTGCACGCCGTGTTCATCCGTGCGCCATGGGTGGAGTCGGTGTCTCCTGAGGTGGAGGTGCTCGCTACGGTGCCGGATACCGAAACTGCGGGACCGGCCGCCGGTAGGATCGTCGCGGTTCGGCAACGGTCCGTGCTGGCCACTGCCTTCCACCCGGAGCTCACCGGCGACGGGCGGGTGCACCGGCTGTTCACGGAGATAGTTCGGGCGTCCTGACTGGCGCGTAGACGACGGAGGAGAGATGAGCGGCCACTCCAAGTGGGCGACTACCAAGCACAAGAAGGCCGCCCTCGACGCCAAGCGTGGCAAGCTGTTCGCGAAGCTGATCAAGAACATCGAAGTCGCCGCGCGGACCGGCGGGGGCGACCCGGACGGCAACCCCACGCTGTACGACGCCATGCAGAAGGCGCGCAAGAACTCGGTCCCGCTGGACAACATCGAGCGGGCCCGTAAGCGCGGCGCCGGTGAGGAAGCCGGTGGCGCCGAGTGGCAGACGATCATGTACGAGGGCTACGGCCCCAACGGCGTGGCTCTGCTGGTCGAGTGCCTGACCGACAACCGCAACCGTGCGGCTGGTGAGGTCCGTACCGCGATGACCCGCAACGGTGGCTCGATGGCCGACCCGGGCTCGGTGTCCTATCTGTTCAACCGCAAGGGCGTCGTGCTGATCCCGTCGAGCGGGCTCGCCGAGGACGACGTGCTGATGGCCGTCATCGACGCGGGCGCCGAAGAGGTCAACAACCTCGGCGAGAGCTTCGAGATCGTCTCCGAAGCGACCGACCTGGTATCCGTGCGCAAGGCGGTCCAGGACGCGGGTTACGACTACGAGTCCGCGGAGTCGAGCTTCCTGCCGTCGGTTTCGGTGCCGCTGGACGTCGAAGGCGCCAAGAAGGTCTTCAAGCTGATCGACGCGCTCGAAGACTGCGACGACGTGCAGAACGTCTACGCCAACTTTGACGTCAGCGACGAGGTTATGGAGGCGGTGGGCTGACCGCCGACGAAGCTGTTCTGCCGAGACCCCGGGCTGTGCCCGGGGTTTTCGCGTGGCGTCTGTTCGTTGCCTTCTGCGGGTTCCTTGGGTTCTTCCTCGCAGTCAACTGGTTGCCTGACCCGCTGACCGCGTTGAGTCAGCAGGCCAGTCTGCTGACCGGTGTCGTTTACACCGGGCTGGCGGTGTATCCGTTGGTGACGGGTCGTGCCGAGCCCCGGTCGCCGTGGTTGCGTGGCGCGATGACGGTCTTGTTGCTGCTGGTGTGCGTCACGTACATGACGTTGTTGAGCGGCAACCTAAGTCGCGCGTACTCGTTGTTCGAGCACATGATCACGCCATTGGCCGTGCTCGCTGACTTCCTGGTCGTCGGCCGGAATCAACGCGCGATGAAGTGGTGGCACCCGATCAGCTGGCTCGGTTACCCGCTGCTGTACTTGATCTACTACGTGGCCGCGGATTTGCGACTCTACGGCCGTTTCCTCAACCCTGGCGCACCGAGCTTCCCCGGTGTGATCGCGGGGTTCATCGTCGCCTTGCTGGCATTGGGGTACCTGCTGTACGCGTTCGGCAGGGCCAAGGCGGGTTATCGCTCGATCAGGTGACCAGGCAGAATGGCCGACGTGTCCGAGCCGCTGAACCCTGACGAACAGAGATTCCGCGACTGGCTGCTCCATGAGACCGAAGTCAATGGGTGTGCGGTCATCGACGTCCCACCGGATCAGGAAGGCGCGGGCTACACGTTCTCGGTCGGCGCGTGGCGGCGTTTCGGTGTCGCCGAGGCGGTCGTTCTCGGACTGCCGGAAGGCATGGGGCCGGTACTGATCAACGCTTACCTCGATCGCGCCAAGAACGGTGAGCGCTTCTTGCCCGGCCAGCTCTACGACGGCTTCTTCGAGGGCCTGCCGGTCACGATCGAGCGTGTGAACAAAGGCCACTACTTCGAGTACTTCGGCAGCGCGTTCGTGCTGTACCGCAAAGGCGACTTCCCGGCGCTGCAGATCATCACGCCGACCGACCAGGGACTGTGGCCGTGGTCCGCGGACGCGCCCCCTGGCTTCGCGGCCTGGCAGCACGTCCTGACCGAAAGCGGTCGGCCGGAAAGCTGGATGCCCGGCGTCAATGGTCCGTAGGGATCGAAACGCCACAGCATGACCGGATTGTCGTCGCGTCGAAATCGGCCTTCGTGATCATCCGTAGCGCTGGATCACCGAACAGGGCTCGCAGTCGTTCCGGCACGTCGTCGAGTTCCTCTGTGCCGACAAGCGAAATCGCCTCGGGATGGGCACGCAGATAGTCCGCGAGGCTCGGCCAGCGGATCTCGATGACCGTCCACCGAGCCAGGGACTCGACGCGCACCGGATTGCCTTCGAGAGTTCGCACGGCGCGCAAAGCGCTGTACGCGTTGACGAACCGTTTCATGGTGCGTGGGTTCGCCGGCAGCAGGGGAGCGAACCGCTGCAGGCTGTGTTCGGTCGCCACCACGGCCTCTGGCGTCGTCAATTTGTCGAGTGCCGTTTCTGCGACCCGGTCGCGCACTTCGGCGCTCGCGGACTCGAGCGTCTCGATGACCTGTGCTTCGGTGGTACTCCTGGTCAGTTGCTCGCGTACGCGGTGCTCCTCTTCGGCAAGCTCCCTGGTCGACGTCACCGGTCCCTTGAGCAGTTCACGCAAATACTGTTGCTGGCGTGGGGCGTCGATGGACGGGACCGGAATCCGTAGCTGGAAGAACTTGTCGAGGAACAGGTAACCGAGTGGCTGCCCAGGTGCCGAGACGGCTTCGCTGAACTTCTCGTAGGCCAGCTCGTAACTCGTGCGGATCCACGCGCCGTCGGCGGAGACGACGAAGTGCGCGCTGCGTTTGCTCGCGTCGCGCACGAGCGTCTGGACGCTGTCGAGCAACTCGACGACGTACGCGTCCTGGCATCGGTCCAAGTCGTCGATGAAGAACACGACGGGTTTCTTGGAGCGGGCCATCAGCCAGCCGAAATGCCGGGTGACTTCGAGCATGGGGTTGGTGTTGGACTGCTCGAAGAGCTTCGCGCCACGCGCCGAGTCCCACAGCAGGAAGCGGCTGACCACCAACGCGCCGGCGCCGAACGTCCCGATGGCGGCGAGCGCTCCGGTGATCGTATTGGATATCTGTTTGATGGCCGCCGGGGAGAACAACCACCACACGAGGCCAGCGAGCGCGATCAAGCCCGCGAACGCCAAGGCCACGGGAGCACCGACGCGCCGCAGTCGCGCGAAGGCTTCCCGGAAGCGCAACCACACGCGTCCCGGCCATCGGCGCTGCTTGCTGACCGCGGTGCGGAGCTTGGTCAGCAATGCCCACCACGCTGGTCCGACACCTGCTTCGGCCCACGCGTTGAAGTGGATCGGCGTGAAGCCGGGTTCCAGTTCCTTCTCCAAGAACTTCAGCAGCGTGCTTTTGCCCGCGCCCCACGGCCCGTCGATGTGCACGAGAAACGACGTGCCGGGTTCGTCGTCGTTCATCCGCCGCAAACGCGCCGCCACGGAGCGGGCGAGCGGGCGGCGCATGAGGAGGTCTTCGTTCGATGGCGAGTCAGAGAGCCACTCGACATGGTCCGCGACAACGTCGCCCCAGATGCGGACCGTCCCGTCATCCCCTCCGCTGACGATGACGGATTGGCCCTCGATGGTCCCGATGGCGACCCCGCGGACGGTTCGGCTGTGCCCCTCGAGCTTGCGGATGTTGTCGGTGGCCCACTCCCAGACCTGGACAAGGCAGTCCTTGCCGCCGCTCACCGCGACGTCCACGCCGTCGAGAACGCCCACGGCCACAGTTCGAACTCCGCCTGAGTGGCTTTCCCTCGACCGGCTGTGGTTCCACTCGCGGACGAATCCGTCATCATCGCCACTGACCATGATCGGACCGTCGGCGGCTACCGCGGTCACCGCGACCCCCAGCCCACCGATCGACGTGCTGCTCCGATCCTCGAGGTTCAGCTGGTGCAGTTTTCCTTCAGCGGTGCCGACGAGTACTTCGTCGCCGTGGAACGCGACAGCGGTGGCTGCCTTGAAACTGGGAGCGGGCACCTCACTGGCACCGTCCTCGTGCAACTCCCAATAGAGCGTTCCGGTGACTTCGCTTCCACTGGCCACATACGTCCCGGTGGGCGAGATCGCCACACAGTTCACGCCGCTTTTGTGTCCTGTGATGACCGCCAGAGAGTCGCCGGTCACGGCGTCCCAGACGCGGACCGTGCGGTCGTTTCCGCCGCTGACGATGACGTCACGGTCAAGCGCACGCCCGATCGCGACCGTCCACACCGGAGCATGGTGGCCGGTGAGGACCAACGGGCGGGCGGCTCGGTCCAACAGCTGCCACACCTGAACCTGGCCGTCGTCCAGGGCGGCGGCGACAACAGGTCTCCCCGCCACCTCGCCTGTCGCCACCGAATTCACGGCGCCAAGCGGAGACGCGTTGATCACCCGGATCGTGGTGAACGGATGGTGCCCACGCTCGGCTGGCAGTTGCCCGCCTGCGCCAAGAGCAGCGAGCGTGTCGGTGATCCGATGCTGCAGGGAATCCGCGCGGGACATCTGGATACCGCCGAGCACTTGCAGTGCGCTGGCCCTGACCTGAGACAGGTCCATCCCGTCGGCCAGCAGGGGGACCACGGGGAACCATCTGACGTTCTGCAGTGCGAGCAGTTGCTGGGTGGCCGCGAAGACCTTCGACGAATGCAGCGCACCCGGACCGACGACCACCACAGCGCCGTCGACGTCTGAGGACAGTTCGTCGGCCACTCGGTGGCCCGCGTCGGCGAGGGCCTTCTCCAAAGACTGCCGTGCCTTTGGCCGATCCTCGCGACTGGAGATGACGTAGATCCTCTTCGGCACCGCGCAAGCCTACTGGCGCATACCAGTTGGTTTCCGTCCAAACAACGGCCGGATGGTGGCGTTGACACTGGGAAAAATAACAATGTCCGACTATCGAACTACATCGTAGTTACGTGCGTAGTCATCCCTTGTCACACGTGCACAGGCGTGCCCAATGGAGGGGATTCATGCCTATTACCACGGATTATCTGGTGATCGGGGCCGGTCCGGCCGGGCTGCAGCTGGCCTACTTCCTCGACCGTGCCGGACGGGATTACTTAGTGGTCGAAGCCGGCTCGTCGGCGGGAGCGTTCTTCGAGACGTTCCCACGCCACCGTCAGCTGATCTCGATCAACAAGCCGCACACCGGGATCGGCGATCCCGAGTTCAACCTGCGGATGGACTGGAACTCGTTGCTGTCAGACGACGACGGCCTGCTTTTCACCAAATACAGCCCGCGCTATTTCCCCAACGCCGACGACATGGTCCGCTACCTCGGCGACTACGCGACCAAGCTCGACCTGAACGTCCGGTACAACTCACGGGCGGTCGAAGTCAGCAAGGACAAGAACTTCCGCGTCGTGGACCACAACGGTGAGGTCTACGAAGCGCCCACGTTGATCGTCGCGACTGGGCCGTCAAAGCCGTACCTGCCGGACATCCCGGGCATCGACCTGGCCGAGCCGTACACCACCGTCAGCGTCGACCCGCATGACTTCGTCGACCAACGCGTGCTGATCATCGGCAAGGGCAACTCGGCGTTCGAGACCGCCGACAACCTGGTCGAGACCGCCGCGGTCATCCATGTCGCCGGGCCGAACTCGGTCAAGTTCGCCTGGAAGACGCACTACGTCGGGCATTTGCGTGCGGTCAACAACAACTTCCTCGACACATACCAGCTCAAGTCGCAGAACGCGATCCTCGACGGCAACATCCTCGGTATCCGCCAAGAAGGCGACAAGTTCATCGCGTCGGTCACCTTCTCCAGGGCCAACGAGGTCGTCAAGGACATCCCGTACGACCGGGTGATCGCGTGCACCGGGTTCCGGTTCGACACGTCCATCTTCGCTGAGAACTGCACGCCGGAACTGGTGATCAAGGACCGTTTCCCCGCGCAGACCAGCGAATGGCAGTCCACGAACGTGCCTGGCCTGTACTTCGCGGGCACGGTGATGCAGGTCCGTGACTTCAAGAAGTCCACGAGCGGGTTCATCCACGGCTTCCGCTACACGGTCAAGGCGCTGCACCGGATCCTGGAGCGCAAGA
The DNA here is from genome assembly GCF_900176515.1 of Kibdelosporangium aridum. Lineage (GTDB taxonomy): Bacteria > Actinomycetota > Actinomycetes > Mycobacteriales > Pseudonocardiaceae > Kibdelosporangium > Kibdelosporangium aridum. The sequence continues at coordinate 366,442 of NZ_FWXV01000007.1, read as the reverse complement.
ACCACGGCCAGTCGTGGCCCCATGTTTCGTATCCGATCGACGCGACCGCGTTGACCGACGCGATCATCGGCCGGGTGAACCGCAGTTCGGCGCTGTGGCAGCAGTTCGGCATGCTCGGCGACCTGATCGCCGTGGACGGCACGGACGCCGAGTACTTCGAAGAAGTCCCGGTCGACTACGCCCACGACAGCGGGTTCGCCGAGAACTACTTCACCATCACCCTCGAATACGGTCCGGACCACGACAAGGTCGACCCCTTCGACATCACCGTGCAACGCGTCGCACAGGACAGCCCTGGGCAGGCGCATGACGCGGCATATCTGCATCCGGTCGTACGTCATTTCCAGCGTGGCGCCATGCTCGCGGAGCACCACGTGGCCGAGAACCTGGAAAACGACTGGACGAGTGAGGAGAACCACCGCAAGCCGTTGACCGACTTCCTCGCCGAACGGCTGTCGCAGACCGTCCTGTCCGTGGCGAAGTAATGCTGTTCTCGGTCAGGGAATTCGAGGCGCTGGCCCGGGACCGGCTGCCGCGGTACGCCTACGACTTCATCGCGGGCGGCGCGGACGACGAGGTGACGGTGCGGGCGAACGAGCGCGCGTTCGCCCGGCTTCGCCTGTTGCCTCGCGTGCTGCGCGGGCACGCGCAACGCGATCTGTGCACGACGTTGTTCGGCAACGAGGTGACGATGCCAGTCGTCCTCTCGCCAACCGCGTTTCACCGGCTGGCCGATCCGCAAGGAGAACAGGCGACCGCGCGAGCGGCCGCGAAAGCCGGCACGGTCATGATCGCGAGCATGGCGTCGACCGTGTCGATCGGCGACATCGCCAAGGCTGGCGGCGCCGACCTCGTTCTGTGGTTCCAGGCCTATATCCAATCTGATATCGGAATCACGCGGACGTTGATCCGGCGCGCGGAGGACGCCGGGTGCCGCGCGTTGGTCGTCACGGTCGACTCGCCGGTGTTCGGCTGGCGGGAACGCGATAACCGCAACGGCTTCCACGATCTGCCACCCGGCATGCACTGCGAGAACATGCGCGATCTCACCGCTGACGGCGGCGTGCGCGACATCGAGATGGTTCCCGGACTGTCGTGGGACCACATCGACCGCGTTGTGGCCATGACCGATCTGCCGATCGTCCTCAAAGGAGTCCTGCACCCCGCCGACGCGTTGACCGCGGTTGAGCACGGCGTCAGCGGACTGTTCGTGTCCAACCATGGCGGTCGTCAACTGGACACCGTCGTCGCCGCGATCGACGCGGTGGCGGACGTCGCGGCGGCCGTTGACGTGCCGGTGCTCGTCGACGGCGGAGTTCGTCGCGGAACGGATGTCGTCAAAGCGCTCGCACTTGGCGCGCGTGCTGTCGGGATCGGCAGACCCGTTTTGTGGGGCCTGGCGGCGCGTGGCGAAGAAGGCGTCACCGAAGTACTGGAGCTGCTTCGCGCGGAAACCGACCGTGCGTTCGCGTTCTGCGGTTGCGCATCGGTGGACCACGTCGCGCGCGATCTCGTCAGGGAGGTCCGATGTTGATCATCGTCCTCGCCGCCCTGGTCGGGTTTCTGGTCAGCCTGCCGTTCTGGTTACCCGCACTGGTCGTCCGATTACGGCTGCGGATCTTCGCGCACATCAACGGCAAAGAAGGCATCCAGGTCGAGGTCACCCAATTCCGCGCGCTGTACGAGCACCCCGCAGCCAACGGACGCAGCCGCGGCGCCGTGTTGTCCGACTTGTTCTGGTACTGGCTGGCCCCCGGACCACAGGTGCACCAGGAACATCTCGAACCCGGCGAGCGGTACACCGAAGTCGCCCGGACAACCCGGCGCATCCTGGCCGCCACGCACACCAAGGCGGCGACCGTCGCCGAAGCGTGCGCTGACCGCGTCCTCGGGCAACTTTTGACGAAGCCAACCAACGAGGTCCGGCTTCGTGACCTGATGATGCCGATCTGGGCGGAGTTCTACTACGAGATGGTCTTTGACGAACCCTGTCCGAAGACCGCCCGCGACCTGATCGTCGGCAACGCCAACGACGTGGTCACGTCGCTCAAGTGCTGCGGTCTGCGGCACATGGCCCGCCGTGAACGGCTCACGCGTTACTTGGTCACGCGCATCGAGGCAGGCGAAGTACCGCATCGGTTGCCTGATGTCCTCACCGTTCAGGAACAGGCCTGGTACCTGCAGGGCACATTCTTCAACACGGCGGTGGTGCAGTCCAGCGAAGCGATGGCGCATCTGCTCATGGCGATCGCGCAACACCCTGACGTGCAGCGCGGACTGCTGGACGGCACGATCAACCTCGACCACGTCATGGACGAGGCCTTACGCCTGTACCCGTTGTTCGGCGTCGCGCACCGCATCACCACCGGCGAGATCGGCACGATCCCGACCGGCTCGGTGCTTCTGTTCAACTATCCCGATTTCCACCAAGCGGGCTTCGAGCATCCGGAACGGTTCGACCCGGAACGGTGGAAGACGCTCTCCGCCAAAGACGTCAATCACATCCCGTACGGCGTGACGGCCAACCGCGCGTGCCCGGCGCGCGGCCTAATGCCCGTCACGATGCGCGCCGTCGCGCAAACGACGCTCGCGCGTTTCGAACTGCGCACGTCTGCGGCGCACACGCGATCGATCCCCAACCGCGGTCCCTGCCTCCTGACCGACCGGTCGGAAGGCACCCGACCGGTCGGTAGGCGGCTGGCGGTCATGCGCTTGCGTGACCGCTGCGAAGACGTGACACGGAGCATCACCCAGCTCGTACTGGGCAGCTACATGGTCTGGGACGCCCGACGGCAGCGGCTGTGCGGGCGCTACTTCGAACAACTGAATGGCCGGCTGGCCGTGGATTGAGGGGCACCACATGGACATCGCCACCACTACCGCGCGGTTCTTCCTGGCCGCGGTCGTCATCCTGCTGACGTGCCGAGTGGTGGTGATGGCCGCTCGGCGAATCGGCCAGCCGCCAGTCGTTGGCGAGATGATCGCAGGCGTTCTGCTCGGACCGTCCCTGCTCGGGCTGTTACTTCCGGGCGTACAGGACTGGCTGTTCCCCGACGCGGTCCGCCCGATGCTGTACGTGGTCAGCCACATCGGCCTGGTCGCGTTCATGTTCGAAGTCGGCCACCAGTTCGCCAAGCACAAAGTCCGCGGCCTGGGCCGCCCGGCCGGCGCGGTCTCCCTCGCCGGGGTCACCGCGCCATTGCTGCTCGGCGTCGCACTGATCCTCGTGACCCAAGGACACGTTGACGCCCTTAAAGAAGGCGTCCCGATTGGGGTGTCGGCGTTGTTCGTCGGGGTCACCCTGGCGATCACGGCGTTCCCCATGCTGGCGCGGATCATCAGCGAACGGAACCTGACCCACACACGTCAGGGCTCGCTGTCATTGGCCGCGGGTGCGCTCGACGACGGCGTCGCGTGGATCCTGCTGGCGTTGACGATCGGCCTCGCAACCGGTGACCCCAACCGCATCCTCGTCACCGCAGGCGGATCATTGCTGTTCATCCTGGTGCTCTGGTTCGTCGGCAAGCCTGTCCTCGCGTGGATCATGTCGCGGCCGGGCATGGCCATGGAACACCTTGTCCTGGCGACGGCGGTAGTGCTGTTCGCGGCCGCGTGGTGGACCGACCTGATCGGGCTCTATTCGGTGTTCGGCGGCTTTTGCCTCGGCTTCATCTTCCCGCGCGGCGAACGGGCCGACCGAGTCGTCAGCTCGATCAGTTCGGTCACCAAAGTCGTGTTCCTGCCGCTGTTCTTCGCCTACTCCGGCTTGAACACGTCGTTCGGCCTGCTGTTCACCGTGCCGCTGATGCTGCTCGCGTCGGGCAGCATCGCGGTCGCGGTGATCGGCAAGTTCGGTGCGTGCTGGGCAGCGGCGCGGCTGACAGGCGAGACCAACCACACCGCGATGCGGGTCGGCGTGCTGATGAACGCCCGCGGCTTGATGCAATTGATCGCGTTGAACGTCGGCCTACAAGTCGGCATCGTGACACAGGCGCTGTTCAGCGTCCTGGTGCTGGTCGCCATCGTGACGACGATGATGACCGCACCTTGGCTGAGCTTGCTGGACAAACGTGCCGAACGCCGTCAGGCCAAGCGCGATATGTCCGAGGCGGCAGCGGGATAGCTGGCGACGAGCGGGCCTGCTTCGGCGAAGGTCACGCCGTCTTCGTTGTACGGCGGTGCCATGACCGTGCCGAGCAGGCTCCATTCGCCGAGTGTTTCCGTGGCCTGCCACGTTCCCGCCGGAACGATCACCTGAGGCCGCTGACCAGCCGCCAGGTCCATGCCAAGAACCGGACGTTCGACCGTGCCGTCGGGGTGCAGCAACAACATCCGGGCAGGCGCGCCCGCGTGATACGCGAAGATCTCGACGTGCTCGAGCTTGTGCAGCCGGGAGAACTGCGGCGCGACAAGCATGTAGTAGATCGCTGACGCGTGCGCGTGGCCGTTCAGGTTCTCCTTGTACAGCCCGCCTTCCACCGGCAACGGCTGCAGGTCCAACGCCTTGATGATCTCTTCCGGTGTCACGCTCCCAACCAACCACAAGCGTGTCTGCGCGTGTGCGGACAGCCCACCCGTTACGCTCTCGAACAAGCGTTCTTAGGGGTGATGGTGTGCGTGTGCTCGGTGTCGACCCGGGCTTGACCAGGTGCGGTATCGCTGTGGTCGACGGCGGGACCGGCCGCAAAGTCAGTTGTGTCGCGGTGGACACGGTCCGCACGCCGGTCGAGGCTGAACTGGCCGACCGCTTGCTCGCGGTGTCGAACGCCGTCGAGAACTGGCTGGATCTGCACAAGCCGGACGTGGTCGCGGTCGAGCGCGTGTTCAGCCAGTACAACGTGCAGACGGCGATGGGCACGGCGCAGGCTGGCGGCGTGGTCGCGGTCGCCGCGGCCAGGCGCGGCCTGAAAGTCGAGTTCCATACCCCCAGCGAGGTCAAAGCGGCCGTCACCGGTTCGGGCCGCGCCGACAAGGCGCAGGTGACCGCGATGGTGATGCGGCTGCTCAAGCTGCAGGAAAAGCCTGGCACAGCGGACGCCGCCGACGCGCTCGCATTGGCCATCTGTCACATTTGGCGCGCGCCGATGCGTGCTCGGCTCGCCGAAGCCGAGCAGCGCGCGGCCGAGTTGGCCCGGGTGCACAAGGCCCGGCTCACGCAAGCACGAAAAGGAGCGAAGCGGTGATCTCGTCGGTACGTGGCCCGGTGCTGTCGGTCGGGCTCGACCACGCCGTGATCGAGGTCGGCGGGGTCGGCTTCGCGATACAGGCGGCGCCATCGTGCCTGGCGACCTTGCGCCGGGGCGAAGAAGCCCAGCTCTACACCGCGCTGATCGTGCGTGAGGACTCGTTGACCCTGTTCGGTTTCGCCGACACGGACGCGCGCGACCTGTTCTACATGCTGCTGACCGTGTCCGGCATCGGGCCACGGCTCGGCCTGGCGATGCTCGCGGTGCTGGAACCCGACAAGCTCAGGGCGGCCCTGTCCGAGGGCAACGTCGCGATGCTCACGCAGGTCCCCGGCATCGGCAAGAAAGGCGCCGAGAGGCTGATCATCGAACTGCGGGACAAGGTCGGCGCCCTCGCGTCCGGCGGCGAGTCGCCGGTCGCGCCGACCGCGAGCGTCGTGCGCAGCTCGGTCGTCGAAGCGCTCGTCGGCCTCGGGTTCGCACAGAGAGCCGCCGAACAGGCCGTCGACGGCGTGCTCGCGGAGAATTCCGCGGGCGATACGTCGGTGGTGCTGCGCAAGTCCCTGGCCATCCTCGGTCGCAAGCGATAGGGGAGCGCCGTGCACGATGGTCCCGTGACCGACGAGGACGCCCTGTCTCCGCTCGCCGAACCCGAGGATCGCGACGTCGAAGCGACGCTGCGGCCGAAGCGGCTCAGCGAGTTCGTCGGCCAGGCACGGGTCCGTGAGCAGCTGGAACTGGTGCTCGAAGGCGCCATGCGGCGCGGCGCGCCACCCGACCACGTACTGCTTTCCGGCCCGCCCGGCCTCGGCAAAACCAGTCTCTCGATGATCATCGCCGCCGAGTTGGGCAGCGCCATCCGGATCACGTCCGGTCCCGCGCTCGAGCGTGCGGGCGACCTCGCGGCGATGCTGTCCAACCTGGTCGAGGGCGACGTGCTGTTCATCGACGAGATCCACCGGATCGCCCGGCCCGCCGAGGAGATGCTCTACCTGGCGATGGAGGACTTCCGGGTGGACGTCGTGGTCGGCAAAGGCCCCGGCGCCACCAGCATCCCCCTCGACATCGCGCCGTTCACGCTGGTCGGCGCCACCACGAGGTCCGGCGTGCTGACCGGGCCGTTGCGCGACCGGTTCGGCTTCACCGCGCACATGGAGTTCTACGAGCCGCACGAACTCGAGCAGGTGCTCGCTCGTTCAGCCACGATTCTGGGCGTTGACCTGCGGCCAGACGGCGCCGTGGAGATCGCCCGGCGCTCGCGTGGCACACCCCGTATCGCCAACCGGCTGCTGCGCCGCGTGCGTGACTATGCGGAGGTCCGAGCTAACGGTGCGGTCACAGTTGACGTCGCCAGGGCCGCGCTCGAGGTCTACGACGTCGACGAACTGGGCCTGGACCGCCTGGACAGGGCCGTGCTGAACGCGCTGGTCAAGTCATTCGGCGGCGGACCGGTCGGTATTTCGACTTTGGCTGTCGCCGTGGGGGAAGAGTCAACTACCGTGGAGGAAGTGTGCGAGCCGTACCTGGTACGCGCTGGCATGCTGGCAAGAACCCCTCGTGGCCGAGTAGCGACAGCGACCGCGTGGGCGCATCTCGGGTTGCAAGCCCCGAGCGACGCACCAGGTCAAGCGGCGCCTACGCTGTTCGACGAGTGACCGCGCGCACAGGCTGAATGCCTGGGCGTAACGCGCTGGTGGCACACTCGGCGGCAGGCAACCAGAACAATCGGGCATTTCCACTCCAACGGGATGTCCGCCGAACGGAGAGAAATGAACCTCGGGCAACTGCTTCCGTTTCTGCTGATCGCGGTGCTCATCGTGCCCATGGTGCTGATGAGCCGCAAGCAGAAGCGGGCGATGCAGCAGCAGCAGGAACTGCAGAACTCGATCGAGGTCGGCGACAAGGTGATGACCACGTCCGGCCTTTACGGCTACGTGGCGAACGCCTCCGATGACGCCACCGTTGACATCGAGATCGCCGACGGCATCGTGACCACCTGGCTGCGCGCGGCCGTCCGCGAGAAGGTCAGTGACGATGTCGTCGAGGAGACCGTCGAGGGCGACGACGAGGCCGTCGCCGAGGCCGAGGACACCAAGGCCAACGACAAGGACGAGAAGACCGTCGCCTCCGAGACGCCGAAGTCCACGGCCGAGGTCGCCCCGCCGCTCGAGCAGACCAAAAAGAGCTGACCGCATTTCACTGAGCGCTGGGGAAACACCAACCTCATCGCCTTCGCGGTACGCTGCGCCCTCACCCATTCGAGATCGGGTGCGGGCGCAGCGTCATGACCAACCCAACCCGGTTCCCAACTAGTGACACATAGAGAGACGGACAGACGTGGCACCATCGGCTGGGCACTTCCGCCCCGTTCGTTATCTCGCCTTCTTCGTAGCGATCATCGCGGTCCTCTACGGCCTGGTGTTCGGCACTGGTGACCACAAGGCGGTCCCCAAGCTGGGCATCGACCTCAAGGGTGGCACCCGTGTGGTGCTGACCGCGCGAACGCTGGACGGCAACGCGCCGAGCCCTGAGTCACTCAACCAGGCACGGCAGATCATCGAGACGCGCGTCAACGGCCAGGGCATCAGCGGTGCCGAGGTCGTCCTCGACGGCAACAACATCGTGATCACGGTGCCCGGTGACGGCGGCGAGAAGGCCAAAGAACTTGGCCAGACCGCGACCCTCGGCTTCCGCAAGGTCCTGCAGGCGATCCCGAACACGCCTCAGCAGCCTCCGGCCTCGCAGACGCCGCCGACGAGCGGGACCCAGCCACCGCCGTCCGGCAGCCAGTCCGCCACGCCTCCTCCGTCCGGCAGCCAGACCGCGTCCCCGCCGCCGAGCGGGAACCAGCCGCAGGGCCGTCCGGCGCCGCAGCTGCAGCAGCAGCCGCCCACGTCGGGTAGTACCACGCCCAGCACCCCGGCCGCGCCGCCGCCCACGACCCAGCCCGCCCCGGACCCCAGCAACACGGGTGCCGTCAGCCCTGAGGTCGCCGCACAGATCAAGGCCGCGCGTGAAGTCCGGCAGAACCCGGCGCTGGCCAGCGTCGAAGACGGCGGCAACGCCCCGCAGGCCGACCAGACCGCGCAGCAGACCGCGTTGCTGTCGTTGAGCTGCGAGGCCGACGACCCGCTGGTCGGCAACGACGACCCCAACCTGCCGCTGGTCGCGTGCAACCAGGAAGGCGACGAGAAGTACGTCCTGAGCAAGGTGTTCCTGCGCGGAACGGACATCAGTGACGCCAACGCCGCCCCGAACTCGCAGGGCGCGGGCTTCGTGGTCAATCTGTCCTTCAACAGCGCCGGCTCGGACATCTGGGCCAAGTTCACCGCCGCCAACGTCGGCCAGCGCGCCGCGTTCGTGCTGGACACCAAGGTCGTCTCGGCCCCGGAGATCCGCGGCCCGATCCCCGGTGGCAACACCGAGATCAGCGGTAGCTTCAACCAGCGCACCGCGACCGCACTGGCCGACGTGCTGAAGTACGGTTCGCTGCCGCTGTCGTTCCAGTCGTCGGACGCCGAGACCGTTTCGGCGACCCTCGGACTGGCCTCGTTGCAGGCAGGCATCATCGCCGGCGCGATCGGCCTGCTGCTGGTGTTCATCTACTGCTTGTTCTACTACCGCCTGCTCGGCGTGCTGACGATCCTGTCGCTGGCCCTGTCGTTCGCGATCGTCTACGCGATCATCGTGCTGTTCGGCCGGTTCATCGGCTACAGCCTCGACCTCGCGGGCGTCGCCGGTCTGATCGTCGCGATCGGCTTCACCGCCGACTCGTTCGTCGTGTTCTTCGAACGACTAAAGGACGAGATGCGAGAAGGCCGGACATTCCGCTCGGCCGTACCGCGCGCATGGGCCCGTGCCCGCCGCACGATCCTGTCCGCCGACGCGGTGCTCTTCCTGTCCGCCGCCGTGCTGTACCTGCTCGCGGTCGGCCAGGTGAAGGGCTTCGCGTTCACCCTGGGCATGTCCACGGTCCTCGACCTGATCGTGGTCTTCCTGGTGACGCACCCGCTGGTGGCGATGGTGTCGCGGTCGAAGAAGCTGTCCAACCCCAAGCTCGTCGGGCTCGGTGCCGCGCACCGCGAGAGCCACGCGGCCGAGCAAGCCCAACCGGCCAGCAGCGGCCGTACCGGTCCCACAGTGAAGGAGGCCTGAGGTGGCCGGCGAGGAAACGCCCAAGGCGCCGCAGACGCCCAAGCCCGTCAAGCGCGGCTCGTTCTTCCAGCGCCTCTACGTCGGCAACGGCGCGCTGGACGTCATCGGCAACCGGAGGAAGTTCTACGTCTTCTTCTCGGTGCTCGTGCTGGTGTGCATCGCGTCGATCGTGTTCCGTGGCTTCAACTTCGGTATCGACTTCTCCGGTGGTACCAAGGTCCAGCTGGACGCCGACGGCGCACGGGGCACCATCACCACCGAACAGGTCACGCAGGTCTACACCGACACGCTGGGCGAGGCGCCGGAGTCGGTGCAGAGCGTCGGTGTGGGTGACAGCGCGTCCATCCAGATCCGGACCGAGACCCTCAACCCCAACGAGATCGCACGGTTGAAGTCAGCGCTGACGTCGCAGCTGCAGCCGGAAGGCGCCATCAGCGACAGCGCGGTCAGCGGCACGTGGGGTGGTGAGGTCACCAGCCAGGCACTGTGGGCGCTGCTCGTGTTCTTGGTGCTGGTGACGATCTTCCTGGCGCTGTACTTCGAGCTACGGATGGCCGTCGCCGCCCTGATCACGCTGTTCCACGACGTGATCGTGACGGCGGGTATCTACTCGCTTGTCGGCTTCGAGGTCACCCCGGCGACCGCGATCGGTCTGCTGACCATCCTCGGCTTCTCGCTGTACGACACGGTGGTCGTGTTCGACAAGGTCAAGGAGAACACCCGCGGCCTGCTCGGACTGACCCGCCGGACCTACGGCGAGGCGGCCAACCTCGCGGTCAACCAGACCCTGATGCGGTCGATCAACACCGCGTTGATCGCGTTGCTGCCGGTCGTCGGCCTGTTCGTGGTCGGCGCGATCCTGCTGGGTGTCGGCACCCTGCAGGACCTGGCGCTGGTGCAGATCGCAGGCATGCTCGCCGGCGTCGTCTCGTCGATCGGCCTGGCCACGCCGCTGCTGGTGGACTTCACCATGCGCAACCCGAAGTTCCAGGCGCAGGCCAAGCGTGTGTACGCGCGCCGGGCCAACATCGCGGCTCGCGCCGCGGGCGCCGCGGGCGCTGCGGACGGCGGCAAGGGAGAAGCGTTCGACGACGAGTCGCTCGCTTCGGAACTGCGCCGTGAGCGCGCACTGAGCGCGGCCGGTGGCGTGCCTGCCCGTAACCCCAGCGCCGCCGAGCAGCGGCGCAGGCAGGGGCAGCCGCACGGCAAGCGGCCCAGCGGGAAGCGCAAGCACTGATGGAGTTGAACGAGGCACTCGCCCTGATCCGGCGAGTGCCCGACTTCCCTGAGCCGGGCGTGATGTTCCAGGACATCACGCCCGTTCTGGGCGACCCGGCCGCTTTCAGGACAGTCATCGACGCGATGGCGGAGACCCTCGACGGTGCCGACGTGATCGTCGCGATCGACGCGCGGGGCTTCTTCTTCGGCGCGGCCGTCGCGTACTCACTTGGACTCGGTGTGGTGCCTGTCCGCAAAGTGGGCAAGCTGCCCGTGGTCGACGGCAAGGCGTCGTACTCGCTCGAATACGGCACCGCCGAACTGGAGATCCCCGCCGGGGTGATCCAGCCCGGCCAGCGGGTGGCGGTCATCGACGACGTGCTGGCCACCGGCGGTACCGCGGCCGCCGCATGTGAGCTGGTGGAGCTTGCCAAGGGCGAAGTGGCAGGGATCACAGTGTTGCTGGAGATCGGCGCACTGGGCGGTCGTAGCCGACTCGTCGGACGGAAACTGCACACGCTGCTCACCGTGTGAGGAGCACCGCCCACCGCGAATGGGCATGGTCACCAGGGCTAACGCGTTATTCTCAATACACGGGTCGCAGTCGTGGCCCGTGAGGCTCTGGTGACAGTGCGGGAGCGTGTGAGTGAGTCATGACGTGGAGTCCGCGGCGAGCCTGAAGCCGGCCCCGGAACAGCCGGCCGTCCCTAGGCCGCCTTCAGCGACGCGTCGTGTCCGCACACGGCTCGCCCGCCGAATCACCGCGCAGCGTGCCGCCCCGGTCAAGCAGGTGCTCGAGCCTCTGGCCGCGGTGCACCGTGAACTGCACCCCAAAGCCGACCTCGGGCTGCTCCAGCAGGCGTACGACGTCGCCGAGGAGAAGCACCGGCACCAGCGCCGCAAGTCCGGCGACCCGTACATCACGCACCCGCTCGCGGTCGCGACGATCCTCGCCGAGCTGGGCATGGACACCACGACCCTGGTCGCGGCCCTGCTGCACGACACGGTCGAGGACACCGACTACTCGCTCGAGTTGCTTCGAGCCGATTTCGGCGACGAGGTGGCGCACCTGGTCGACGGCGTGACCAAGCTGGACAAGGTCAAGCTGGGCACGGCGGCCGAGGCCGAGACCATCCGCAAGATGATCATCGCGATGGCCAAGGACCCGCGGGTTCTGGTGATCAAACTGGCCGACCGGCTGCACAACATGCGCACCATGCGGTTCCTGCCGCCGGAGAAGCAGGCGCGCAAGGCCAAGGAGACCCTCGAGGTGCTGGCCCCGCTGGCGCACCGGCTGGGCATGGCCACGGTCAAGTGGGAGCTGGAGGACCTCGCGTTCGCGATCCTGCAGCCCAAGAAGTTCAACGAGATCGTCCGGCTGGTCGCCAACCGCGCCCCGTCCCGCGAGAACTACCTCAACGCGGTGATCGAGGAGCTGGACAAGCACCTGACCGACGCCAAGATCAAGTGCACGGTCGAGGGCAGGCAGAAGCGCTACTACTCGATCCACCAGAAGATGATCGTGCGCGGCCGCGACTTCGACGACATCCACGACCTGGTCGGCGTCCGGCTGCTGGTCGAGGACGTTCGCGACTGCTACGCCGCGATGGGCGTCGTGCACGCCATGTGGCAGCCGATGCCCGGCCGGTTCAAGGACTACATCGCCCAGCCGCGGTTCGGCGTGTACCAGTCGCTGCACACCACCGTCATCGGGCCGGACGGCAAGCCGCTCGAGGTGCAGATCCGTACGCACGACATGCACCACACGGCCGAATACGGCATCGCCGCGCACTGGCGCTACAAGGAGACCCGCGGCACCCACGACAGCAAGGGTGTCGAGGTCGACGAGATGGCGTGGATGCGGCAGCTGCTCGACTGGCAGCGTGAAGCCGCGGACCCGGGGGAGTTCCTCGAGTCGCTGCGCTACCAGTTCTCCACCCGCGAGATCTTCGTGTTCACGCCGAAGGGCGACGTCATCACGCTGCCCGCCGGGTCGACCCCGGTCGACTTCGCGTACGCCGTGCACACCGAGGTCGGTCACCGGTGCATCGGTGCGCGGGTGAACGGCCGCCTTGTCGCTCTGGAACGCAAGCTGGAGAACGGTGAGGTCGTCGAGATCTTCACCTCGAAGGCCGAGGGCGCCGGTCCGTCACGGGACTGGCTGCAGTTCGCCGCGTCGCCACGGGCGCGGGCCAAGATCAAGCAGTGGTTCGCCAAGGAACGCCGCGAAGAGGCGATCGAGGCGGGCAAGGACGCGATCGCCAAGGAAGTCCGCCGGGTCGGCCTGCCGATGCAGCGCCTCGTGTCGGTTGACGCGATGACGGCGTTGTCCCGTGAACTGCGTTATCCGGACATCAGTTCGCTGTACGCGGCCGTTGGCGAGGGGCACACGTCAGGGCGCCACGTCGTTCAGCGGCTTGTCGCGCTGCTCGGCGGCGTCGAGCACGCCGAGGAGGAACTCGCCGAACGGGCGACTCCGTCGACCGTCACGCGCCGCCGGGCGTCCGGTGACGCGGGGGTTGTCGTCAAGGGCGCTTCGGACGTGTGGGTCAAGCTCGCGCGTTGCTGCACGCCGGTACCGGGCGACGACATCCTCGGGTTCGTCACTCGTGGTGGTGGCGTCAGTGTGCACCGGACGGACTGCACGAACGCTGACGAACTGCTCGCCGAGCCTGAGCGGTTGGTCGATGTCGAGTGGGCGCCTTCGGCGTCGTCGGTGTTCCTCGTTGCGATCCAGGTCGAGGCGCTGGACCGGCACCGGCTGCTGTCCGACGTGACCAAGGTGCTCGCCGACGAACGGGTCAACATCCTGTCGGCGTCAGTGACGACGTCACGGGACCGGGTGGCCGTTTCGCGGTTCTCGTTCGAGATGGGCGACCCGAAGCACCTCGGCCATGTGCTGAAGGCCGTTCGGAGCGTCGAGGGCGTCTACGACGTCTACCGGGTGACGTCGGCGTCTTAAACCTGCACAGTTTCGTCGTACACGGCGGCGCCGCGGAGTGCCGAGTCCTGAAGTGCTGCGGCGTGAAGTGCCGCCGTGAAGCGCCGCGCCGTCAAACTGTCGCGTCGTGAAGTGCCAAGTCACGGAGCGCCGCGTCATGCACGGCTGCGTCATCTATCGAAGCCTCTTGCAGGTCGGCGTCTTGGACCAACTTGGTCAATGTCGCTCCCGCCAGGGCTTTCACTTCGCGTGACAGGTGCGCCTGATCCGCATATCCGATTTCATATGCGATATCGGAAAACGGTTTGCCGGCGTAGACGAGTTCCATCGCGCTGGAGAACCGCATGATGCGCTGCAGCGTCTTCGGGCCGTAGCCGAACTTCGCCAGGCACTTGCGATGCAGATGCCGTTCGGTGATACCCAGCTCGTCCGCCGCTCCGCGAACCTCGTTGCTGGCGACGAGCCGCCTGACCGCGTTGGCGAACCCGTCAGACTCGGCCGAGTACACCTCGTTCAGCAGTTTCCGGCCTGGCAGGCCCTCGTGCAGGCCGTCGACGAGCCGGTGCACGCGATCCTTTGGCCACAGCTCCTCCAACGGCACCCGCGTGTTGGCAATCGCGTGCGCCGGGACGTCGAAGAACCCGGGTGCCGCACCCGGCTGGAAACGAACGCCGACTGTGATGCCGTTGGCCTCGGTGAGGAACGCCTGAGTGTCGGGTCCGGCCAGGTGCAGCCGCTCACCGTTCCAGATGAGGTCCATGCAGCCGTCCGGGACGACGCGCTGCATTCCGACCTTCGAACTCGTCCACACGCAGCGGACGGCCCCGGTCTGCGGCGGCTCGTACTCCCGGTACATCACTGCTCCGTCCCCACTGGTACCAACAACGGTAATCCAGCTGACGGTCCGCCGTCGGCCCTGAACACGACAACGGCGCCGCTCGCAAGCGGCGCCGTCGTGACCAAGCGATTAGGAAACGGTGGCCGTTTCGACGGTCACCGCGTTCTTCGGTGCGCCGTCCGTCGGACCGTTGTCACCTGGGGTGATGCCACCCGCCGCGATCTTGTCGATGGTGGCCAGGCCGGCCGGGTCGATCGTGCCGAAGACCGGATAGTCCGGCGGCAGCGTGCTGTCCGCGTACACCAGGAAGAACTGGCTTTCGGTGACGTTCGAGCCCGAGCGGGCCGCCATCGCCAGCGTTCCCTTGGGGTAGATGACGCTGCCATTGCCGCTCGGCGCCGGTGCCAGGTTGGTCGGGTTCTCCTTCTTGGTGGAGAAACCGGGCCCACCGCTGCCGGAACCCGTCGGGTCACCGCACTGCAGCACCTTCAGGCTGTCCGACGCGGTCAACCGGTGGCACGGCGTTCCGTCATAGAACTTGGACTTCGCCAGGTGCTCGATCGCCTGCGCCGTGCACGGCGCCTTCGCGCGGTCGATGGTCAGCGGGATTTCGCCCTGGTTGGTCTTCAGGGTGATCTTCGCCGTCCCCGCGTTCGGCGTCGGGTCCACGTCCGCCGGCACGTCGACCGGCTTGGACGCCGGCTGGTCCGGGGTCTTCTCGTACTTGCACGGACCACTCGTGGTCTCGGCAGGCGAAGGAGTCGGCTCGGTCGTGGCGTCGGTTGCCGTGTTGGTGCTTTCGCCGCTGTTCAACACGACCAGGAGGTAGATCAGTCCGACCACCACCACGACACCACCGACGGTTAGTGCGGTGGCGATGATCCGCCGCTTCTTCGCGCGCTCGGCCCTACGGGCAAGCTGGCGTTCCAGCTTCCGCTTGGCCGCCTCCCGGCGTTGCTGATTCGTCGGCACCTGCACCCTCCCTGAGCCCTCACGTTGCTAGCCGGCGCAGTCTATTTGCACCCCCAGTAAGAACTGTGTAGAGGGCATGCCCAGTAGTGTGGCCGTATTCACCCGAGAGGACGTGCGAGTGCTTGTCGTCGGCTTCCCCACAGGGGCTCTGCAGGCCAATTGCTACCTGATCGCGCCGGGCGAAGGCGAGGCCTGCGTGATCGTCGACCCAGGCCAGGACGCCGCCGAGCCGGTCGCGGAGGCGATCAAGGAGCACGGCCTGACCCCGGTCGCCGCCATCCTCACGCACGGGCACTTCGATCACTGTTTCGCCGTCGCCCCGATCTGCGACGGCAACGACATCCCCGCGTGGATCCACCCTGACGACCGTGACCTGCTGTCAGACCCGTTGAAGGGCGTCAGCGCGGAATCCGCCGCGTTCTTCGGCGGCAAGCTCGCGATGCGCGAGCCACAGGAGGTACGCGAGCTGACCGATCAGTCCGTGCTGGATCTCGCCGGGCTGAGCATGACCGTCGACCACACGCCCGGACACACCCAGGGATCGGTGACGTTCCGGTGCGGTACGCAGGAAGGCGGCCGGTTGCTGTTCGCCGGTGACACGTTGTTCGCCGGGTCGATCGGCCGGACCGACCTGCCGGGCGGTGACGTCCACAAGATGGCGCAGTCGTTGCGCACGAAGATCCTTACCCTGCCTGATGACACCGTTGTGCTGCCTGGGCACGGCCCGACAACGACGATCGGCCGCGAGCGCGTGAGCAACCCGTTCCTCGCCGGTCTGGAAGAAGGCTCGACGGTGCCCGGTCCGTTGCGAGGGCTGTAGGACATGACGAACGACCACTTGCCGCTGGACCTGCTGGACCGGGCCGGCGTGCGAAAGCGTTTCCGGATGGCGGTCATCGCGATCCTGATCCTGGCGGCCGCCATCGGCGGGGTGCTCGGCCTGATTTTCGGCCAGGTGACCGGGCTTGTCGCGGCTGGCGTCATTGGCCTGCCGCTGTTGCTGTTCAGCTGGTCGCAGGCGCGCCGGACGCTATGGCTGGACGGCACCAAGGTCGTTCTGCGGACGTTCGGGCGCCGCGCGGTCGATTTGTCCAAGGCTGAGCGGCTCGAAATGGTCGTGATGGACGTTCGCAGCGTGCGCACCGTCAGCATGCTGGTGGCCGAGACGCCCCGCAGCCGCGGGATCAACATGGCGGTCGCGTCGTATTCCGGCACGGGCGGCGCCGAACTGGGCATCATGGCGCTGCGCAAGCTCGCCGACGCGTTGGCGGCCAGCGAGAACACCGGTTCGCTGGTGATCTCCGAATTGCTCGTGGCCCAGCTCAGGGCCGAGGCACGGGGCGAAGGCCTCGACGGCCGCCCGTTGTATCAGCTGGCCAAGGCCGCGCCCGCCGGCAAGCTCGCGGTCCGCCTCAAGCCCGAGGCCGTGACGAAGTTCGTGGCTTCTCTGGAATAGCGGGCTCGCGGCTGGCCACGAGTGCAGCCACCAACGTGGTCACCGGGACGCACGCAACCAACCCGATGCTGCCGACCAGAGTGCGCACGATCTCCTGCGCGATCGACTGCGAACCCAGGATCGTGCCGAGACCGGCGCCGGACAGGTACGAGAACAGCAGCACGGGAAGCGCTGCGCCCGCGTAGGCCATCGCGAGCGTGTTCACGGCGGACGACACGTGGTCGCGGCCAATGCGCAAACCGGCGGCGTACAGCTCACGCCAGGTGAGCAGCGGGTTCGCACGACGCAGCTCCCAGACGGCGCTTGCCTGCGTGACGGTCACGTCGTCAAGCACGCCCAGCGCGCCGATCACTAGCCCGGCCAACAACAACCCGCGCGTATCAAGACCTTGCCCGAGCGTACCGAGCAACAAGGCGGTGTCTTCGTCGAGCCCGGTGAGGTTGGTGACGGCCGAGAACAACGCACCCAGGACGCCGATCAGAACCAGGCTGATCATTGTGCCGAGGACTGCCGTTGACGTGCGCGCCGACAACCCGTGTGTCAGATACAGCGCGACGAACATGATCAGCCCGGCACCGGCGACGGCGACAAGCAGCGGGTTCTCGCCGGACAGAATGGCGGGCAGCACGAAAAGCAGCAGTACGGCGAAGCTGATGCCGAGCGCGATCAGCGCCGCGAAGCCCTGGTAACGGCCGAGCACCAGGATGGCCACAGCGAACAACGCGGCGAGCACCGCGAGCGGCAGCCCGCGTTGGAAATCGACGACGCGATACGACTCGCCCACGGTCGGGTCACCGCCTGCGTACGCCATGACGACTTTGTCACCAACGGCGAACCGCGGTGTGCTTGGTTCGTTCGGCGACCGGCTGGTGATTTCGCGGCCAGGCGCAGGACCGTCGCTCATCCTGACCGTGATCACCAGGCATGCGGGATCCGGCGTACCAACCTGCACGCCGCCGTCACACGCCCCAAATGCCGCCGCGACGACCTCGCCGCGGACCGGTTGCTGTTGGCCGTTGACGGGAGACGGTGTGTCGCCGGTGGGGTAGAGCAGCACGACGCCGACGACGGAAGCGATTGCGAACGGCAGTAGCAGCCACGTCAGCAGCCGACGGACGTTCCGCGTCGTGGGTTCTGCCGGTCTGTGCCCGTGCCCGTGTCCATGACCAGTAGGTATCTCTGGTTCGTCGGTGACGCGAGGGATGGGGACGGTGTCGTCGTGCACCGGGACATCCTGCCCTCTCGTGCTTCACCCCAATGGATCGGCGTAGCGAAAATGTCTTACAAGCATGTCCTCACAGGCGTCGATCGCTTGTTCCAGGCGCTGCGATCGGCTTCCCGTCACGCGTACCCACGGTACGCGGCGCTCCGTCAGGCGGCTAACGAACAGGCCGGTCATCCATTCGCGCAAATGCTCACCGTTGCGCCAACCGTCCTGTTCGAACGGTACGTCCGCATGGTCGGTCAGGAGGTACAGCGCAGGTCGTCGATCGCCCACGGCATCGGCGACCTGAGGGTAGGAACAACCGAGATAGCGTTCGCACCACACAGTGGCCGCCCACGGATCGTTGTCACACACCAGAACGGGTCCGATGTGGGCGGCTTCGTCTTCGGCGCGTGCCTGGCGAACGGCGACGTCGATGAAGTCGCCAACCGTCCATACCAGACCGTCCACATCGACCGATGGGGTGAACGCCTTGGCGGCAGCCAATTTCTCCTCGGTGTGCACACGGCCGTACTCCGGCACCCAAGGCGCTTTGTAGTGATCAGCCAAAGCCCGCGACAACGTCGTGGTGCCGGTCGATTCGGCGCCGACCACGACGATTCGTGCGGCGAGTCCGGCTCGGGTCGCCGGAGCCAGATCCTGCCAACGGCCGCGCGGGTCGGCGCGCACCGCGGTGCCCGAGACGGGATGCGTCACCCGATCGGGATCCACGGGAACATGCTGAGCGCCAAGGCGTTTCGCCAACTCCGCGCCGTAGTCCTCGGACGTGAAGACCGCGTCGACGGTCGCTGACGCAGGATCGCCGTCCATGATCGCCCGGCGGGACAGCACCGAACGCGTGATCGCGACGTGCGCCTCCCAGATGGCGTCGTCGTCGAAGTCGGTCGGGTGCTCGTCGATGTCGCCCAGCACGGCAACACCGGAATCGCCGCTGTGTTCGGCGGTCAACCAGGACACCCTGGACGCCACGGGAATCGACTCGACGCTGGACGCCAGAACGGCGACCGTCGTTCGTTCACTCGCCGCCGCGGCCGTGCGGATGAGCAAGTGGTGGCCGAGGTGCGGCGGATAGAACTTGCCGAGCACCAATGCGTGCTGGAACTGCTTCACGCCGGCACCAACTCTCGCGTGCGCACGTCCGCGCGCCAGTTGCGCAGGCCGACCACGCACAGAGCCAGGAAGCCGACGTAGAGGATCGCGGTCAGCCACAGTTGCTTGTAGGCGTACAGCGGGATGTAAATCAGGTCCGCGGTGATCCACAGCCACCAGGACTCGACCTTCTTACGCGCCTGGCCCCACGTGGCGAGCAAGGACAACACCGTCGTCGCGGCGTCCGGCAACGGCACGGTCGAATCCGTTTTCGTATCTAATATCCACGTCAGCGCGACTGTTCCCGCGAGACCAACGCCGAGCAACGTCCACCATTGACCGGCTGTCGTCCGACCGACCGGTAGGTAGGTGTGCGCTTGGCCGCCGCGTAGCCACGACCACCAGCCGTACACGGCAAGCGCCATGTAGACGACCTGCAACCAGCCGTCCGCGTACAGCCCACTGGTCATGAACAGCGCGAGGAACGCGATGTTGTTGAGGATGCCGATCGGCCAGTTCCAGACGTTCTGCCTGGCGACCAGCCACACGCATAACGCGCCCGTGACGAACCCGGCGATCTCGCCCCAGCTCGTGCTGGTGCCGCCGATTGTGACCGCGGGTGTGCGGAACGGCACCAGCAGCGTGTCCAGCAACGACATGCCTGTGATCATGACAGCTGCGCACGAACGTGGAAGACCGGCGCTGGCGCGGATGGCCGATGTCGCTCGGTATCCGCTTATCCATGTTCTTTGAGGCGTTGCTGGCGTCCGTCTCTGGGCAGCTGCGCAACATGGCGAGCATTCGGGCGCAATCTGATGCAGCGCACCAGGTGCTGGTACTTCCGAGATTCCGCGATGCCGTGCAACACGCGTTGGCCCAGTAGCGCGTGCCCTGCGACCAACTGCCAGAACCGCATCGGCATAGTGCTGGCCGCTGTCCAATGTGGCTACGGTGCGAAGTCCGGCCGCGACGGCGAACTGACAGGGTGGATGGTCGGCGGCGCCTGGGGGGTTGTGCGCCGCCGACAGATGGCACTGTTCCGTACCGGCGTACAAAACTTGCACAAAGTTTGACAGCGCCTCGAACATATGTTCGGATCAAGGTCATGCGCTGGGACGCTCAACGGGCCGATCGCGGGCAACTGGCCCTGCCAGGGCTGGTGCGCACGGTTCGCACCCCGGAGTTCGCCGACATCACGTTCCACGAGGTACACGCCAAGTCGGTGCTCAACCGAGTGCCCGCGAGTTCGTCGATGCCGTTCCAGTGGACGATCAACCCGTACCGCGGCTGCTCGCACGCGTGCACCTATTGCCTCGCGGGTGACACCGAGATCCTCATGCGTGACGGCACAATCCGGCCGCTGGCTGAGGTCAACGTCGGCGACGAGATCTACGGCACCGGCCGGTTGGGCAACCACCGCCATCGCGTGCCGACGCGCGTCCTCGCGCATTGGTCGACCGTCAAACCCGCATTCCGTGTCACGCTCGAAGACGGCACGACGCTCGTCGCGAGCGGCGAACACCGGTTGCTGACCGAGCAGGGTTGGCAGCAGGTGGCTGAGGGGATGACGGGACAACCGTTCCTCGTCAACGGGATCAGGCTCGTCACTGACGTCGACGGGGTTGTCGAGCCGCGGCTGGCGGTCACGAACATCGAACCGATCGGCGGACCGGTCGTCATGTACGACATCACCACGGGCACAGGCGACTTCATCGCCAACGGCGTGGTCAGCCATAACTGTTTCGCCCGCAATACGCATACGTACCTGGAGTTCGACGCCGGGCGCGACTTCGACACTCAGATCGTGGTGAAGGTGAACGCGCCCGAGGTCGTTGCCAAACAGGTCCGTTCGCCGAAATGGCGACGTGAACACGTCGCGATGGGCACGAACACCGACCCGTATCAACGGGCCGAGGGGCGCTACAAGCTGATGCCGCGGATCATCGAGGCGCTCGCCGATTCGGGGACGCCGTTCTCGATCCTGACCAAAGGCACCGTGATGGTGCGGGACATCCCGTTGCTGGCAAAGGTGAGCAAGCAGGTCCCGGTCGGGATCGGGGTGTCGCTCGCACTCGTCGACCGGGAGTTGCAGCAGCGGCTTGAACCGGGCACGCCGAGCCCGCAGGCCAGGCTGGACATGATCAAGCGCGTGACCGACGCGGGGCTTCCGTGCGGTGTGATGGTGGCGCCGGTGATCCCGCGGATGACGGACTCACGCGAGCAGCTTGACGCGGCGCTTGCCCAGATCGCCGAGGCTGGCGCGACCGGCGCGACGATGATCCCGTTGCACCTGAGGCCGGGTACGCGCGAATGGTTCGCAGCGTGGTTGGAGCGCGAGCGCCCTGACCTGCTTGACGACTATCGAGACATCTACGCGCGGGGCAGTTACGCCAACCGCGCCTACCGTGACTGGCTCGGCGAACGCGTCAAACCGCTCGTGCGCAAGTACGGCCTGCAAGGCAGCAGTTTTCCGCGTGGGAGCCTGCCGCAGGCCACGCCAAAATCGCCGCCCGTGGCGTCTGAGCAGCTGGAACTCATGCTTCAACAAAATGTGGACAGTTTCAACTGAGAGTTGTAACTTGCTCCGCATGCTTCGACGGATCAGCGTGCTGGCGGCGGCATTGGCGCTGCTCACAGCTTGTGGCGGCAAGGACGAGCCGGCCGGCGCGCCGGCTGCGAGCGGGCAGGACTCACCGGTTTCGGCGGTGGCCAAGGACGACAAACTCGCGGCGGAGCTGCCGCCGGAGATCGCCTCGGCCGGCAAGATCCGGATCGGCTCGAACATCCAGAACCCGCCGAACAACTTCTACGCGGCCGACGGCAAGACGCCGATCGGCTCCGAGGTCGACCTTGCCAAGGCGATCGGCCGCAAGCTCGGCGTGGAGATGGTCTACGAGGACATGGCGTTCGGTTCGCTGATCACCAGCCTGCAGGCCGGGCGGATCGACCTGACCATGGCCGCGATGAACGACACCAAGGAGCGGCAGAAGTCCATCGACTTCGTCGACTACTTCACCTCTGGCATCACGATCATGATCCAGAAGGGCAATCCGGCTGGCATCAAGTCACCGGATGACCTGTGCGGCAAGGCGGTCGCGGTGAACTCCGGCAGCAGCCAGGAGACGTACGCCAAGGAACGCAGCACGATCTGCACCCAGCAAGGCAAGGGCGAGGTCACCGTCGCGGCGACCGACAGCGACACGCAGAACCAGAACCAGTTGCGCACCGGGCGGGTGCAGGCGATCCTGAACGACCTGCCGACTGCCGTGTACGTCGCGCAGACAGCGGGCGACGGCAAGTACTTCGAGGTGGTCAACCTGCCGCCGATCAACGGTGGCCCGTACGGCATCGGCGTGAACAAGGCGAACCCGAAACTGGCCAAGGCCGTGCAGTTGGCGCTGCAGTCGCTTGTGGACGACGGCACGTACACCAAGATCCTGCAGTCGTGGAACGTCACCCAGGGTGCGATCCAGAAGGTCGCCATCAATGGCGGCCCCTGACCACAGGCGCAGGAACCACCGCATGTGCAATTCCCCCAAGGGGATCCCTTGTTTTTCACGTTACCAGCGGGGTCTGACAATCCAGGATCCGCGCAGGTGGCGGGCGAGGGGAGCGGGTGATGACCACGCCTGACCCGAACATGGAGATCGTCCGGCTGACCCACTGGGGACGGTGGGTCGGCGCGGCGATCATCATCGGCATCCTCGTCGCGCTCGGGTTCGCGTTCGCCGACGCGCAGATCCTCTGGGAGGACATCCCGGACTTCTTCGCGTTCGAGGTGATGATCGAAGGCCTGTGGCGCACACTTGGTCTCGCGGTCGCCGCGCAAGCGGGCGCGATCGTCATCGGTGTCGTCATCGCGTTGCTCGGCAGGTCGGCCAACCCTGTCGCTCGCTGGTTCGCGTGGGGTTACATCTGGATCTTCCGTGGTTTGCCGGTCCTGCTGCAGATCCTGATCTGGTACAACCTCGCCCTGGTGTTCCCGGTCATCTCGATCCCGTTCGTTGTCGACGCGCCGACGAACACGGTGATCAACGCGTTCGCCGCCGCGTTGCTTGGCCTGGGGCTCAACGAAAGCGCCTACATGGCCGAGATCATCCGGGCCGGGCTGAACAGCGTGGACCGCGGCCAGATCGAAGCGGCGCAGTCGATCGGCATGACACCGGGCAAGACGTTGATCCGGGTGACCTTGCCGCAGGCGATGCGGGTGATCATCCCGCCGACCGGCAACGACTTCATCAACATGCTCAAGGGCACGTCGATCGCCTCGGTGATCCCGTACGTCGAGCTGACCAAGGCGGCGAGCAACATCGCGTCCCGCAATCTGGAGTTCATGGAGACGCTGCTGGCGGCGGCGGCCTGGTACATGATCTTGGTCAGCATCGCCAGCGTCGGCCAGTACTACCTGGAGCGGTCGTTCGACGCGGCCGACCGCGCGCATCGGCTGCGCAACAAGGTCGGCCGGTCGCTGAAGTTGGGGAGAGCATGACTGGGTCTTCCGGGCCGCTGGTCCAAGCGGTCGGTGTGGTCAAGAAGTTCGGCAACACCACAGTTCTGCGCGAAGTGTCGATGGACGTCCTGCCCGGCCAGGTGGTGTGCCTGCTCGGCCCGTCCGGCGCGGGCAAGAGCACGTTTCTGCGTTGCATCAACCACCTCGAGCCGATCGACGGCGGGCAGATCTGGGTCGACGGCGAACCGATCGGATATCGGGTACGAAATGGGAAGTTGCATGAGCTGCGTGAGCGCGAGGTAGCCAAGCAACGGCGCGGCATCGGCATGGTCTTCCAACGGTTCAACCTGTTCCCGCACCGCACCGCGTTGGACAACGTGATCGAGGGACCGGTGCACGTCAAACGGCGCACCAACGCCGAAGCGCGCGAGAAGGCGATGACGTTGCTTGACCGTGTGGGCCTCGCGGACAAAGCCGGTTCGTATCCGGGCCAGTTGTCGGGCGGGCAGCAGCAGCGCGTAGCGATCGCCCGGGCGCTGGCGATGGAACCGAAGCTGATGTTGTTCGACGAACCGACGTCGGCGTTGGATCCGGAGCTGGTCGGTGAGGTACTGGACGTGATGGTGGGGCTGGCGAAGGACGGCATGACGATGATCGTCGTGACCCATGAGATCGGTTTTGCCCGTCAGGTCGCCGACGACGTCGTGTTCATGGTGGACGGCGCCGTCGTCGAGACCGGCCCGCCGAGCCAGGTGCTGGACAACCCGGAACATCAACGGACACGGCAGTTCCTGGCGAAGGTGCTTTAGGTGATCGCAAACCAGTTCCGCGAACCGACCGGATATCTGGACTTCGCCCGATTCGGTCCGCCGTCCAACGCCGTGCTCGCCGAACGCACGCGCCTGACGGAGTACTCCGCGGTCGCCGGTCCGACAACGGTCGACGACCTCATGCGTCAGGATTTGCGCGCCCGCGCGGCGGTCGCGCGCTTGTGCCGCACGGACACTGACCACGTCGTGCTGTTGCCGAACACCAGCACTGGCTTGTTCCAGGCGGCATTCGGAGTCACCGGCGAGGTCGTCGTCTCGGCCGCGGAGTTCCCTGCGAACACTTATCCCTGGTCACGCGCGGCAGGAGTGACGCCGCGCTGGGTTCGTCATGTGACGGAAATCCCGGAGGCACTAACCAAGGACACCGTCGCGGTATCGCTCAGCGCGGTCGATTTCCGGACGGGGTTCCGCGCGGACCTCGCCGCGATGCGCGAAACAGTGGGCGACCGCCTGCTCGTCGTTGACGGCATCCAGGGTTTCGGCGTCGTTGACGAACCGTGGGAGGTCGCCGACGTGCTCGTCGTCGGCGGCCAGAAATGGCTGCGCGCCGGATGGTCGACCGGCTTCATGGTGCTGTCCGACCGTGCACTCGAGCGGCTCGCCCCTGTGTTGTCCGGTTGGACGGGCGCCGAAGACCCAGGGTTGTTCGACGACTCCGTCCACGAACCTGCGCCGTTCGCGGCCGCGTGGTCGTTGACGAACCTCAGCCCGATCGCGGCGGGAGCGCTGAACACCGCACTGGAGCTCGTCGAGCAAGCCAGCGTCAAACAGATCGAGGCGGAGATCTCGGCGAAGATCGACGAACTCGGCGACGTCATCCAACGCGCGGGCGGTCAGATCGTTTCGTCGTTCGAGCCTGCCCGCCGGGCGGGCATCCTCGCGTTCACGATTCCCGGGCGGCCGGCGGAAACCGTCGGTGCCGCGTTGACCGCCGAGGGGATCACGGCGACCATCCGTCCCGAGCACGTCCGGCTATCGCCGCACGTGTCGACCACCGCCGACACGGTCGATCAACTGTCCATCGCGTTGAAACGCATCCTTCCGACCGGTCGGTCGGCCGGCGAGCCGCGGCGCTCGGTCGCGGGCGTGCTGGAGACGTTGATCCCGACGATCAACGGACTCGGCTCGGCGTTGGGGCCGGGGACCGAGGTCGTGTTGCACGACCTGAGCAAGCTGCCGAACTCCATCGTGGCCATCGCCGGCGATCTGACCTACCGGTCGGTCGGCGGGCCGATGACGGACCTGCTGCTCGGTTTGGTTCGTCGCGGAACGACGCAGGACCTGACGAACTACGAAACGCACGCACCGGACGGCCGTCCAATAACGTCGTCGACGGTGTTCATCCGCGACCCGGACGGAGTCGCCGTCGGATGCCTATGCGTCAACTCCGAGTCCACTTCGGCAAGCCCGCCCGCGCAGGACGTCGAGACATTCCCTGGCGACGTCGACACCTTGCAGCGGCACCTGGTCGAACGAGCCGTCGCGGACGTCGGCGTGCCCGTGTCGCTGATGAAGAAGGCACACAAGTCACAGGTCGTCAAAGTCCTCGACGACGCAGGGTTCTTCCTGATCCGCGACGCTGTCGACTACCTCGCCGCGGAACTGAAGGTGACCAGGTACACGATCTACAACTACCTCAACGAAACTAGGGGACCCAGCCCCACTCAACCGTGAACGTGCCGGGGCCGAAGCCAAGCACAACGGCGTGCGTCCGGCCCGCACTGTCGACAACCAGATCGCGCCGTGTCCCGGCATCCGGGTCGTCGGCGGGCGTGCTGACCTGATGGCAGAACGCAGGCAGATCAGTGGGGTCGAACCGCATCTCGACCACGTAATCGCGAACGGGCAGCCGGAACTTGCGGCAGAACGAGTCGTCGCCACGCGCGTACGGCGGCCCGGTCATGGCGACCTCGTACTCCATGATCACCGTCTCGCCACGTGACAGCGGACGGTCGAAAAGCAGTTCGCTGACGATCAGTCCGGCTGCCGGGTCCTTCGCGACCCGGCCGAGGCGGCACGACTGCAGCGGAACGATCCGCGGCAGCGGGTTACCAGGCTTTGCCACGTCATACACCGAAATCCACCGATCGGCGCCGTCATGCTCGGCGCGTAAAACCTGACGCACCCGCACACTGCGCTCACCACGATCGCCGGCGATCTCGACCCGGTCGTGCTGGCTGATCCGCGTCAATGACGTGTCCGAAGCCAGATCCATCCGCGCCAGCAGCGGCGCGAGTTGCTCACGGTTCTCCCATAAAGCATCGATCGGGATCGCAGCCGGAGTGCGCTGGGCACGGCCGCGCGGGCGCGGCGGTCCAAGCAGTGCGGTCAAAGACCCGGACTCGACGCCGAGCACTTCCTCGAGGTGCTTCAGAGCACTCATCGACTCCGGCCGTTCCGGCCTGCGCCTGCCCGACTGCCAATAGCTCAGCGCGGTCACGCTGATCGTCAGGCCCCGGGCTCTGAGCCGGTACTGGATCCGGTCGAGACTCAGTCCACTCGCGCGGATCGCCGCACGCAGGGCGATCGGGAATGCGTCACCGGCCAGCGCGTCGACCTCGTCGATCGCACCGGCGTCCCCAACCGGCCAGCCTCCCATAGTCAGGCTCCCCTGGTCATGAACCGTTACACGACACTACTTCGTGGTAACCGCCCGTGGTACCGACAAGAGTTGGTCTTCTCCCGCCGTTGCCGGTAGCCGACGGTAAATGCCGCAGAGGGGTTGGCTAGCCTTTTCACCTGGGGCTGACTCGCGGCCCAGGTAAAAAGCTGATCGTGAATTGGAGTGCACTACCCGTGATCCGCACCCATGAGGCCGGGACTCTCCGGCCCGAGCACGCCGGGCAGACCGTCACACTCAGCGGCTGGGTGGCGCGCAGGCGCGATCACGGCGGTGTCATCTTCATCGATCTGCGTGACCGCTCCGGCGTCTCCCAGGTCGTGTTCCGCGAAGGCGAGATGGCCGAGCGCGCGCACAAACTGCGCAGCGAGTTCTGCGTGAAGATCGTCGGCGAGGTGTCGGTCCGGCCGGAAGGCAACGAGAACCCGGACATCCCGACCGGGCAGATCGAGGTCCTGGTCACCGAGCTCGAGGTGCTCAGCGAGGCCGCGCCGCTGCCGTTCCCGCTGGACGAGCACCTGACCGTCGGCGAGGAAGCCCGCCTCAAGCACCGCTACCTCGACCTGCGCCGCAGCGGCCCTGCGGCCGCGATGCGCCTGCGCAGCGAAGCCAACCGGATCGCGCGCGACGTGCTGCACGGCGACGGCTTCCTCGAGATCGAGACGCCGACGCTGACGCGCTCCACGCCGGAAGGCGCGCGGGACTTCGTCGTGCCCGCTCGGCTGGCGCCTGGTTCGTGGTACGCGTTGCCGCAGTCGCCGCAGCTGTTCAAGCAGCTGCTGATGGTCGGCGGAATGGAGCGGTACTACCAGATCGCGCGCTGCTACCGGGACGAGGACTTCCGCGCCGACCGGCAGCCGGAGTTCACCCAGCTGGACATCGAGATGAGCTTCGTCGACCAGGACGACGTGATCGCCTTGTCCGAAAAGGTCATCTCGGCGCTCTGGCGTGAGCTCGGCGGCTACGAGATCACGCTGCCGATCCCGCGGATCAGCTACGCCGAGGCGATGTCCCGTTACGGCTCCGACAAGCCCGACCTGCGGCTGGGCGTCGAGCTGACCGACCTCACCGAGTTCTTCAAGGACACGCCGTTCCGCGTGTTCCAGGCGCCGTACGTCGGCGCGGTCGTGATGCCGGGCGGCGCCAGCCAGCCGCGTCGCCAGCTCGACGCCTGGCAGGAGTGGGCCAAGACGCGCGGCGCCAAGGGCCTCGGCTACGTCCTCGTCGCCGAGGACGGCACCTTGACCGGTCCGGTCGCCAAGAACATCTCCGACGCCGAGCGTGAAGGCCTGGCCAAGGCCGTCGGCGCGAACCCCGGTGACTGCATCTTCTTCGGCGCGGGCGACCCGGGCTCCTCGCGTGCCCTGCTGGGCGCCGCGCGGCTGGAGATCGGCAAGAAGTGCGACCTGATCGACGAGTCCGCGTGGTCGTTCGTGTGGGTTGTGGACTTCCCGATGTTCCAGGCCGTCGAGGGCTCGGACGACGTCGCGGTCGGCTCGGGCAAGTGGACCGCTCTGCACCACGCGTTCACCTCGCCGACGCCGGAGTGGATCGACCGTTTCGAAGAGGACCCCGGCAACGCCAAGGCCTACGCGTACGACTTGGTGTGCAACGGCAACGAACTCGGCGGTGGATCGATCCGTATCCACAACCGCGAAGTGCAGCAGCGCGCGTTCAACGTGATGGGCATCGGCCCGGAGGAGGCGCAGGAGAAGTTCGGCTTCCTGCTGGACGCGTTCTCCTACGGCCCGCCGCCACACGGTGGTGTCGCGTTCGGCTGGGACCGCATCTGCATGCTGCTGTCCGGTTCGGACTCGATTCGCGACGTCATCGCGTTCCCGAAGTCCGGCGGCGGTTACGACCCGCTGACCGGCGCACCGGCACCCATCACTGCCGAGCAGCGCAAGGAAGCGGGCGTCGACTTCAAGCCCAAGCCGCAGCCGCAGGCCTGATCGATGTTGCATCTGCGGGTGGTGTGCCCGCCAGAGCACACCACCGCGGTGGTCGACCTGCTCAAAGCCGAACCGGGCGCGACGCATCTGATCGTCCTGCGTGGCGTGGCCGTCGCGCCTGAAGGTGACGTCGTCGAGGCCGATGTCGCCCGGGAAGCGGCCGATGACGTGATCGAGAAGTTGTGCGCGCGCGACCTCGACCACGTCGGCGCGATCACGGTCGAGCAGATCGACACAGCGCTTTCCGACTCGGCGGACAAAGCGGCTGAGGACGCGCCCGGTGAAGCGGCGGACGCCGTCGTCTGGGAGGAACTACTCGCCCGCACGGGGGAGGAGTCCCGGCTCAACGGCACGTTCCTCGGGTTCATGATCATCGCGTGCCTGCTGGCCGCGGTCGGTGTGGTGACCGATTCACCGGTGACGATCGTCGGCGCCATGGTGGTGGGACCGGAGTTCGGTCCGCTCGCCGCGATCGCGGTCGGACTCGTGCGTCGCCGCTGGGATCTGGTCGGGCGGGCGGTCGCCGCGATCGCGATCGGGTTTCTGCTGGCCATGGTGGTCACCGCAGGTGGCACATTGCTCGGCCAATGGGCCGGTCTGCTGGACGTGAACGCCGTTCGCGGTGGGCACAACGTCGATTTCGTCTACGACGTGGGCGTGTTCTCGCTAATCGTGGCATTGTTGGCAGGGGCGGCGGGAATGTTGTCGATGACGTCGGCCAAGTCCGCCGCACTGGTGGGGGTGTTCATCTCCGTGACGACCATCCCCGCAGCCGGCTATGCGGCGGTCGCCGCTGTGCTGGGGGAATGGCAACGTTGTCTGTACTCGTTCGGCCAGTTGGTCGTGAACCTGGTCGGCATCGTGCTTGCCGCGGGATTGGTGTTGGTTCTGCGCAAGCGGACGTGGACCAACCGGGACAACGGTCGTCCGTTGTCCACTGGTTGAGATCGTGACCTGTTGAGGCTGACTGAGCGTCTCTATCGTTGATTGTGACTACTGTCGGGGCCGCAATGATGCGGGAGTAGGGTCAGAGGAGATGAGTGTGGACATCGCCGCCGACCCGCCCGATCTCGACCAGCCGCCGAACCCGGCCATCTCCGAGGCAGTGAACGCCGCGGAAGCGGTGCTCAGGCGCCGATACGGGGCCAAGATCCAGCTCGCCGAACCGGAAGACCTCGGCGGCAGCAAGCTCTCCACTGTCGTGCGGGTGCGGGTGGCGGCCACGCCGTTCTCGCTGCCGCGCACCCTGGTGGTCAAGCGCTACAACCCGCCGATGCCCTCCGAGGCGTTCGTCCGCGAAGCGGTCAGTTACCAACTGTTCACCGCGCTGACGGCCGAAGAGCGGATGTGCCCGGAGTTGTATGCACACGACGGCACGGCTGGCGTGATCGTTATAGAAGACCTGGGCCGCGCTCCGACCCTCGCGGACAAGCTGCTCGGCGACGACGCACGCGCTGCGGAACGCGCGCTGTTGTCGTGGGCGCGGTCGTTGGGCCGGTTGCATGCGACGACCGCAGGCCGCGAGGCAGATTTCGACGCGCTGATGCGCAGGCTGTCGTCCGCGAAGGTGAAAGGGGACCCCTTGGCGGTCAACGGGCCCGCCGCCATCGAACGCCTGCCGCAACTGCTCGAGGACGTCCTCGGCGTGCACACCCCGGCGCACGTGTTCGAGCGCGCGGAACGGACCCGGTGGTTGCTGGCGACCAGCAGGCACCGCGGGTTCAGCCCGTCGGACCTGTGCCCGGACAACAACTTGATCACCAGCCGCGGTGTCCGGTTCCTGGACTTCGAGGGCGGCTGCGTCCGCAACATCATGCTCGACGCTGCCTACCTGCGTGTGCCGTTCCCGTCGTGCTGGTGCGCGTTTGCGTTGCCCGCGGGCATGACGGAGGCGATGTTCGCGGCGTGGCGCGCTGAGGTGCGCGTGATGTGGCCGGACCTGGCCGATGACTCGGTTGTGCTGCCGCGAATGCTCGACGCGCAGTTGTTCTGGGTCTGGGCGTCCACGTTCTGGTTCCTGCCGAGGCCCGGTGAGCAGGACGGTCCGATCGACAGCCACCTGCCGTCACCCAGGCGCAGCGTTTCGCTCGCGGCGCGTTGGCGGCACCTGTGCGACGAGGCAGCGCGGGCGGGCGCGGACAACATCGTCGAGCACGCACAGGCCGTGGTCGACGCGCTGTCCAAGAAGTTTGGGCCCGATCTGAAACTGCCGATGTATCCGGCGTTCCGATAGTTCAAAAAGGCGTCTTCGGACGGTTAACCCGAAGTCACCGGTGGTGAGCGAACGCCAGAGATCGTTATGCCGTGACCGTGCTGGAGTACGCGCCCCAGGGGCTGCGACAGATACGTAGTCTCGTCGTGCTGGGGGATTCGACCGCGGCGGGGCTGGGCGATCCGTTGCCCGGCGGCGGGTGGCGTGGCGTCGGCCCGCTGCTCGCCGACGCACTGAGCGGCACCGAACAGGTGCGGTTCGCCAACGTTTCGTTCACCGGTGCCCGGATGGGCTGCGTGCGGACCATCCAGCTGCCGCAAGCGCTGGCCATGGCGCCGGAAGTGGCCGTGATCATCGTCGGGATGAACGACACCCTGCGCTCGGACTTCGACCCCGAGCGCATCCGGGCCGACCTGGAACACGTCGTGAGCGCGCTCAAAGCGGCGGGCACAGTGGTGCTGACCGTCCGTTTTCACGACCACGCGAAGGTCTTCCGGCTTCCCGGATCGTTGCGACGCGCGCTACGCAGCCGGATCGACGCTCTCAACTCGGTGATCGACTCCGTCTCGGCGGCGTACGACACAGGATGCCTCGACCTCGATCTGCTGCCCGGGGCCTACGAGATGAGCGCGTGGAGCGTCGACCGATTGCACCCCTCCGAGCTGGGACACCGTCTGCTCGCGCAGGGGTTCGCCAGCCTGCTCGCCGAGCGCGACTGCGCGATACCCAACCCAGTGAGTTTGACGTGTTCCGGCGGACGCCAGGTCGGCACGGCCGGGCACGTCCTGTGGCTAATCGTGAAGGGCATCCCATGGCTGTGGCGGCGCGGCCGTGACCTCGTGCCCTACGCGTTGTCGATCATGCTGAAGAGTTTTGTCGGACCCCCTCGCTAATGTGCGAGGCATGAGCTTCACCGAGCGTTACTCCCGGCCGTCGCCAGCCACCCTGGTCGACGGCTGGACCATCAAGCCCTACCAGGTGACGATCGGCCAAGAGCCGATCGCCGCCCCGACGGTCGCGGCAGCGGACGAATTCCTCCCCAAGCTGCTGCCTGACTCCTTGACGCACCCGTCGCTCGTCCACGAACAGGCCGACTCGCCCAGATACGCGTTCGCCGTGCTCCACCAGGGCGCGGACGCGTTATGGCTGAACCTCTACACCTGGGTCTACCAGGCGATCCTGCACGTCCAGGCGGCCTCGTCACCCCTGGACGCCGTCGCGTTCAGCGAACTGACCGAACCGCTCATCGGGTGCGTCTGGGAGCTGCCCGCTCTGGTCCACGAACGCTCGGCGTGGGTCCGGCACGTCATGACGCCCGATCGGCCGGATCTGGACGCCTACCTGGCGGATGTCTTACCCGCGGGACCAGTGGGCGGGCCTTGATTAGGTAGCGTGTTTGCCGTGGATGAGGGCCTGTTCGACGTGTCGGAACCGTCCGCCCCGCAACCCCATCCGGGGTCAGCGGAGCGAGTGGCGGCGAACGCTCCGCTCGCAGTGCGGATGCGCCCGCAGTCGCTTGACGAAGTAGTCGGCCAGGATCACCTGCTCGGTGCCGGGTCGCCGCTTCGCCGTCTGGTCGAGGGCGCGGCTCCGGCTTCGGTGCTGCTCTACGGACCTCCGGGGACGGGCAAGACGACGCTCGCCACCTTGGTCTCGCAGGCGATCGGTCGGCGGTTCGTCGCGTTGTCGGCGCTGACCGCGGGCGTCAAGGAAGTGCGCGCCGTCATTGACGAGGCCAAACGCCGGTTGACGCGGTCGGGCGAGTCGACCGTCTTGTTCATTGACGAGGTGCACCGCTTCTCGCGCACGCAGCAAGACGCCTTGCTCGGTGCGGTCGAGGACCGGATCGTCCTGCTGGTCGCGGCCACGACAGAGAACCCGTTCTTCTCCATCGTGTCTCCGCTGCTGTCGCGGTCGCTGGTGCTGCAACTGCACCCGTTGACCGATGAGGACGTTCGCGTACTGATCCGCCGGACGGTTGCCGACCCTCGCGGGCTGGACGGCAAACTCGGACTGGCCGAGGACGCCGAAGAACATCTGGTTCGGCTCGCGGGCGGCGACGCACGGCGTGCGTTGACGGCTTTGGAGGCGGCCGCTGACTCGGCGGCCTCGACCGGGCTTTCGGATATCGACCTCGCGACCGTCGAGGCGACGGTCGACAAGGCCGCGGTCCGGTATGACCGGCAGGGCGACCAGCACTACGACGTGACCAGCGCGTTCATCAAGTCGATCCGCGGCTCCGACGTCGACGCCGCCTTGCATTACCTGGCGCGGATGATCGAGGCGGGGGAGGACCCACGGTTCATTGCGCGCCGCTTGGTCGTGCACGCCAGCGAGGACATCGGCATGGCCGACCCGACCGCGTTGCAGGTCTGCGTCGCCGCACATCAAGCGGTGCAGTTCATTGGCATGCCCGAGGGCCGTCTCGCGCTCGCTCAGGCGACTATCCATCTCGCGACCGCGCCGAAGTCCAACGCGGTCATCATGGCCATCGACTCCGCGCTGTCCGATGTCCGTTCGGGTGGCGCTGGGACGGTGCCGGCGCATTTGCGCGATGGCCACTACGCGGGTGCCGCTCGTCTCGGCAACGCCCAGGGATACCGGTATCCGCACAACGTTCCGGAAGGTGTTCTGGCGCAGCAGTATCCGCCGGACAACCTGGTCGGACGCGACTACTACGAGCCAACCGCCCGGGGTGCTGAACGAGCGCTGGCTGAGCGCGTGCCCAAGCTGCGTAAGGCGATCCGCGGCGAGTGACGGTCGAACTAACGCCGGTCACCGAGTCGGACAAGCCGGTGCTGGCGAACTTGATGCAGCTCTACCTGCATGACTTTTCAGAGATCCGTGAGTTGAGCCTGTCGCCGCACGGAACGTTCGCCTACGGCTACCTGGATTTGTATTTCCTATATGAAACCCGGGAGGCGTACTTCATCACCGTCGATGACGAGCTTGCTGGTTTCGCGCTGGCTCGGTTCGCTGACGACGCGTGGACGGTCGCGGAGTTCTTTGTCGTCCGTCGTCACCGACGTCGAGGTGTCGCCCGCGTCGCGGCCAAGCGCTTGTTCGAACGCCACCCGGGGCCGTGGACGCTCGACTACGACGACAACAACACCGCGGCGGCCGCTTTCTGGCACGCTGTCGTCCCCGAACCGGCCGACACCGAGAACCTGCCGGGCAGCCGCACCCGACTGCGTTTCCTGGTCGGGTAAAGAGGTCTTCGGAATCCCTTGACCGCCACTATCCATAGTGGACAGCTGGTGTTCATGCCGGTGTGGTCGCGTTGGAATGTGGCCGGATGAGCATGTCGGCATGCAGATACCTCGTGTCGGTGTGCCCGACGATCTGGCTGGCCGCCTGTCCATGGCCGAGCAGTACGAGTACCTGAGCCGCCGGTCGTTACTCGGTCGCGGCGCGGCGGTCGCGGCTTTGGCGGTCGCCGGACCGACCTTCCTGCCCGGCCTGGCGTACGCGTCCGGCGACCGCGTAACGCCCACCGGCAGGCACATCGCGTTCGGCCGCAACCCGCGGACCCAAATGCGCATCGGCTGGCAGGTCCCGGCACCCGTCCGCAAACCGTTCGTTCGCGTCGGTCATGACCCGAACGATCTCGGCCACCGCGTACCCGCCGAGATCCGTTCCTTGCACTCCGAGGTCAACGGCGTGATCGCGCCGACCGACCAGTACTACCTGCATGCCGAGATCGGCAACCTGCGACCGGGCGCCAAGTACTACTACGCCGTCGGTCACGACGACTTTGATCCGAAGCACGCCGACGCCACGTTCACCACCGCGCCGCCGCGTGGCTTCCCGCCGCACAAGTTCACGTTCACGGCGTTCGGTGACCAAGGCGTCACCACAGCGGCGTTGGCCAACGACGGCGCGGTCGCTCGGCAGAACCCGGCGTTCCACTTGCTCGCCGGCGACATCGCGTACGCGGACCCCAACGGCGGCGGACTGCCGATCGGCAGCACACCGGACGCCGGTCACGACACGTTCAGCCCGAAGGTCTGGGACGCGTACTTCGGTCAGATCGAGCCCGTCGCCGCGAACGTGCCCTGGATGGTCACCACCGGCAACCACGACATGGAGGCGCTGTACCCGCACAACGGCTACGGCGGCCAGACCGCGCGCTGGGACTTCCCGGGCTCAGGTCCGCGGTCGTGCCCGGGCGCGTACTCGTTCATTTACGGCAACGTCGGCGTCATCTCACTGGACGCCAACGACGTCTCCTACGAGATCCCGGCCAACTACGGCTTCACCGGCGGCGAACAAACCCGCTGGCTCAAACAACGCCTGGCGTTCCTGCGCGCACAGCCGGACGTCGACTTCATCGTCGTCTTCTTCCACCACTGCGCGTATTCGACAACCAACAGCCATGCGTCCGACGGCGGCGTCCGCGACCATTGGGTGCCGTTGTTCGACCGCTACAAGGTCGATCTCGTCGTCAACGGACACAACCACGTCTACGAACGCAGCGACGCACTGCGGGCCGGTCGCGTAACCAAGCAGGTTCCTATAGGAAGTACGATCCGGCCCGACACGGACGGCACCGTGTACGCGACCTGCGGCGGTGGCGGCAAGAGCCTCTACGACTTCCCAGCCCCAGACACGTACGCCGGCCACGAACTGCCGCACGCGGACGTGCCGTCGTATCACTGGGCGCCCGGCAAGGCGAAAGTCACCGAACTCGTCCAGTGGTCGCGCGTCCGGTTCACCGGTTACGCCTTCCTCGCCATCGACTCCGAACCGGCGTTCCCCGGTCGCAAAACCCACCTGACGGTCCGCGTCCTGACCGCCACCGGCGCCGAGGTCGACCGTTTCGTTCTCGAACGCACCGCGGGTCTGCACTTCGGCAGCCTCACGCTCGGCGCGGACATCGGCGACGCGTGACCGTCGAGTGACCGCGAAGTCGGCGCCGGGCTAAAGCATCTGATCCTGGCCGGGTGGGGATCCCGGCCGGGATGGAGTGCGTAGATGTTCAGGAAAGGCGCGGCAGTCGCCGCCGCAATAGCAGCAGTCGTGGTCGCCGTTCCGCCGGCCAACGCCGCTGCGTCGGCCGACGCGGGGGTGCTGGCCAACACGCACTTGTCGAACCGGAATTCGGACAAGTGCCTCGTCGCCCAGAACAAGGGTGAGAACAGCCCGGCGTTCCAGTACGACTGTGTCGGAGACTTCGCTGACCAGCGCTGGGACTTCCAAGATATCCGCAACGGCTGGTACCAGGTCTACAACGAGCACGCCAAGAAGTGCCTGACCGTGCACACCAATGGCAACGAGGCCAGGGCCGTCGCGTACACCTGTCACGTCTGGGACAGTCAGCAGTGGCGTAGTGAGATGGTGAGCGATCACGAGTTCCTGCTCCGCCACCGCGCGTCCGGCAAGTGCCTGATCGTTCGTGGGTTCGAGAACGGCAACCAGGCAGTCCTGCACACCTGTGACAAGCGGTTCGACGACCAGATCTGGTTCGCTGGCTACATGACGTGACGCTGGATCGGCGACCGTTCCGGGCGTCATTACGTTGACCGGCCCCTGGGTTCGCCCAGGGGCCGCGCTATTTTCCGGCTCATGTCCTCTTCAGTTCCGTTATGGGTCACCATCGTCGTCGCCGTCCTCGGGTTCGTCGGTGTGTTGAGTGCTCAGTTCATCGCGGCGTGGCGTGAGGACCGTCGCTGGCGCCGTGAGCAGGAGCGCGAGGACAAGCGCTGGGAGCGCGAACGCGTCAAGGACCGCGAGAACCGCAGCTACGAAGGCCGCCAGAACGCGTTCTCACAGGTCATCGCGGCGGTCGAGGCGTACGACTGGCTGGTGTACCCGGTGGTCGCCGCCGTGCGGCGGATCGCCGACAACCCGCAGGTGCTGCGCCCGGACCAGCGTGACGACGTGTGGCGGGCCAGGGAGGAACTGCGCCACTCACTCGGTCCGGTGAACTTGTTCGCGTCGGAGCGCTTCAACGACCTGCTGCGTAAGACCATGCTGCCGCGTTCCCGGCTGGCGATGTACATGTCCTCGGGCAGCAAGGCGCCGGAGTGGACCCGCGTGAAGGAGCTCTGGGACGAGTCGCAGGCCGGGTTCAAGCAAATGCGCGCCGAGATGCGCAAGGACCTCGGTCTTGAGGCGCTGCCGGACGACTGAAGCCACCCCGGTAACCTTTCCTTCACCCAATTCGAGCAACGCCTTTCCGGGAGGCTTCGTGTCCGCAGGGGAATGGATCGCGGCTGCTGCAGTAGTCGTGTTCCTGCTGCTGGTGATCCTGGTGGCGCGCCCGTTGATCAAGCTAGGGCGCACGCTGGACGAGGCCACCATCGCGATCCGCAAGGCGCACGAGAACTCCGACCCGTTGTTCACCGGCGCCAACACCACGCTCACCCACGTCAACACCCAGCTTGAGCGGGTGGACGGGATCACCGCGAACGCGCAGGCCGTCAGCGGCAACGTCTCGGCCCTGACCTCGGTTTTCACCGCCACCCTCGGCGGTCCGCTCGTCAAGGTCGCGGCCGTGTCCTACGGCCTGAGCAAGGCGATCAAGGCCCGCCGCAAGCGCAAGGACGAGCGTGAGGGCAAGCACACGCGTCGTCGTAGGGGTCGCAAATGAGCAGGCTGTTCTGGCTCGGCGTCGGCGTCGCGGCCGGCGTTGCGCTGTCACGTAAACTCAGAGAGAAGGCGTACCAGGCCACCCCGGCCGGTGTCGCCGAGAACGTCAGCGACGCGATGCGCGAGCTGGCGGGCGCCGTGGGCGCGTTCGGTGCGGACGTGCGCGCGGGGATGCAAGAGCGTGAGAAGGAGTTGCAGGACGTGGTGACCGAGCGGTCGGGCGTGCGCTTGCACGGCGCACGAGCGCGACGGGCGGACGACTGAGTCGCTTCCCAGCCCGTCGTTCCGCCGTGCCCGCCACCTGTCCTTCGACCCTCCTTCTGCCAGGGATAAGCCGTGCAAACGCATGAGATTCGCAACCGCTTCCTGAACCACTTCAAGAACGCCGGGCACACCGAGGTGCCGAGCGCCTCGCTGATCCTCGACGACCCGAACCTGCTGTTCGTCAACGCTGGCATGGTGCAGTTCAAGCCGTACTTCCTCGGCGAGGCCCCGCCGCCGTACCCGACTGCCACCAGCGTGCAGAAGTGCGTGCGCACCGGCGACATCGACGAGGTCGGCAAGACCACCCGGCACAACACGTTCTTCCAGATGGCCGGGAACTTCTCGTTCGGCGACTACTTCAAGGCCGGTGCGATCGAGCACGCCTGGAACCTGATCACCTCGTCGGTCGACGACGGCGGCTTCGGGCTGGACCCGGACCGCATCTGGACCACCGTCTACCTCGACGACGACGAGGCCATCGAGCTCTGGAAGAAGATCGCCGGACTGCCCGACGAGCGGATCCAGCGCCGCGACGGCCGCGACAACTACTGGGACATGGGCGTGCCCGGCCCGGGTGGTCCCTGCTCGGAGATCTACTACGACCGCGGCTCGCAGTTCGGCAAAGAGGGCGGCCCGGTCGTCGACGAGGACCGGTACCTGGAGATCTGGAACCTCGTCTTCATGCAGGACGTGCGCGGCGAGCAGAGCCCGAAGTACGGCCACAAGCCGATCGGCACCCTGCCGAAGAAGAACATCGACACCGGCATGGGCGTCGAGCGCGTCGCCTACTTGCTGCAGGGCGTGGACAACGTCTACGAAACAGACCTGGTTCGCCCGGTGATCGGCAAGGCCGAGGAGATGTCCGGACGCCGATACGGCGCCGACCACGTCGACGACGTGCGGTTCCGCGTCATCGCCGACCACGCCCGCAGCGGCGTGATGCTGATCGGCGACGGCGTGACGCCGGGCAACGAAGGCCGTGGTTACGTGCTGCGCCGTTTGCTGCGCCGGATCGTCCGCTCCGTGCGCCTGCTCGGCGTCGACGAGCCGGTCCTGCCGGAGTTCGCCGCCGTCGTCCGCGACGCCATGGGCCCGTCCTACCCGGAGCTCGTCCGCGACTTCGACCGGATCTCGGCCGTGGTGAAGACCGAGGAAGACACCTTCCGCGCCACCCTCACCACCGGTTCGCGGATCTTCGACCTCGCCGCCTCGCAGACCAAGGACAGCGGCAGCAGGGTGCTCGCCGGTGACAAGGCCTTCCAGCTGCACGACACGTATGGCTTCCCGATCGACCTGACCCTGGAGATGGCTTCTGAGCAGGGCCTGCAGGTCGACGAGGCCCGGTTCCGCGAGCTGATGGAGGAGCAGCGGCAGCGGGCCAAGGCCGACGCCGCCGCCCGCAAGACCGGCCACGGCGACTTGTCGGAGTACCGCAAGGTGCTCGAGCAGCACGGCGAGACCCAGTTCCTCGGCTACACCGACCTGCAGGCGACCGCCCGGGTGATCGGTCTTCTGGTCGACGGCCAGCCGGTGGCCAAGGTGAGCGCTGGGCAGCACGCCGAGCTTGTCCTGGACCGCACCCCGTTCTACGCCGAGAGCGGTGGCCAGATCGCCGACACCGGTCTGCTGGTCGGTTCGGGCGCCGAGATCCAGGTCGACGACGTGCAGAAGGCCGTCCCCGGCCTGTTCGTGCACCGGGTGACCGTGCTTTCCGGCGAGATCGGCCTGGACTCCGAGGTCACGGGGTCAGTCGACCGTGACCGCCGCAAATCCATCGCCCGTGCTCACTCCGCCACGCACCTCGTGCACGCCGCTGTTCGTGGTGCTTACGGCCAGCGCGCCGCCCAGGCCGGTTCGCTGAACGCCCCTGGCCGGATGCGGTTCGACTTCACCACCCCCGGTTCGGTGTCCACCGACATCCTGACCGAGGTCGAGGAGGAGGTGAACGACTACCTGCAGACCGACGTCGAGGTGCAGACGTTCACCACGACCAAGGCCAAGGCCCTCGAGCTGGGCGCCGTCGCGCTGTTCGGCGAGAAGTACGGCGACAACGTGCGCGTCGTCGACATGGGCGAGTACTCGCGTGAGCTCTGCGGTGGCACGCACGTCGACCGGATCGGCCAGCTCGGCCTGGTCAAGCTCGTCACCGACTCGTCAATCGGTTCCGGCGTGCACCGGGTCGAGGCCTTGGTCGGCTCCGACGCGCTGCGTTACGTCCGCAAGGAGCAGCTGCTCGTGTCGCAGCTCGCCGACCAGCTGAAGGTGCCGTCGGCCGAGCTGCCCGGCCGGATCGAAGGCCTGCTCGGCCGGATCAAGAGCGCCGAGAAGGAGATCGAGCAGCTGCGCATCGCCCAGGTGCTGCAGTCCGCCGGTGACCTGGCCGCCAAGGCCCAGGACTTGGGCGGCGTCCGCCTGGTCGCCGAGCGTGTTCCTGAGGGCGTTGACGCCGGTGGCCTGCGGGCCCTGGCCACGGACGTGCGTAACCGGCTTGGCGGTGGCGAGGCCGGTGTGGTCGCGCTGTTCGCCCCGGCCGGTGACAAGGTCAGCTTCGTCGTGGCCACCACCGGTGGGGCCAGGGACAAGGGCTTGGCCGCCGGCAAGCTGGTCAGCTCGTTCGCCTCGGCCATCGACGGCCGTGGCGGCGGCAAGCCGGACATGGCCCAGGGTGGCGGCACCAAGCCCGCCGGGATCGACGACGCCATCGCTCTGCTGCGTAAGGAGCTGGACGGCGCGTGACGCATGACAGTCCGACCGCGCACCGCCCGGGAGACAACGATCCCGGGCCTGGTCGGAGGCTTGGCGTTGACGTCGGCTCGGTAAGGGTCGGCGTCGCGCTGAGCGATCCAGCGCCGATGCTCGCGACCCCGCTCGTTACTCTGTCACGTGACGAGAAGTCCGGAAGCGATCTGGACCAGATCGCGCAACTCGTCACCGAACACGAAGTGGTCGAGGTGGTGGTCGGTTTGCCCAAGACATTGGCTGGCCGGCACGGCCCGGCGGCGATCGGCGCGGTCGCCTACGCCACGGCTTTGGCCGAGCGGGTCGGGCAGGTGCCTGTCCGGCTCGGCGACGAGCGACTGACCACGGTGACAGCGTCACGGATGCTGTCGCAGCGTGGCGTACGTGGCAAGAAGCAGCGTGCCGTGGTCGATCAGGCCGCTGCGGTGGAGATCCTGCAAGCGTGGCTGGACACGCGCGCGGCCGCCGTGCGCAGGAACAACGACCGGGTCGGGGGAAGTTCACCGGAGGGTGCGGAGTGACCGACGGACTCGGACTGTTCGACAACTCGCGGAGGCACGACCAACACGACGACGAGTACGACTACGACGACGAGCCTCGGGAACCGCGACGCAAGAAGCGCCGTAGCCCGACGTTCTGGGTTGTCGCAGTCGTCGTGGTCGCGATCATCGCTGGTGGTGCGTGGTATGGCGTCACCCAGGTTCTCGGATTCGGCGGATTCGACGACTACGCCGGCGCAGGCGACTCGGACGTAGTGGTCGAAGTGAAGGCGGGTCAGGGCACGGCCGACATCGGCGCCGCGCTCAAGGCGAAGGACGTCGTGGCCAGTTCGCGTGCCTTCACTTCGGCGGGTGAGGACCAGCCGAAGGTCAAGGCGATCCAGCCTGGCTACTACCTGATGAAGACAAAGATGTCCGGCAAGGCCGCGGTCGACCGGATCGTCACCAAGGACGCCCGGGTCGGCCAGCTGCAGATCCGTGCGGGCACGCAGCTCGACGACATCAAGCAGCCGGACGGCAAGACCACCGCGGGCATCTTCACGCTGATCTCCAACGCCGGCACGGTCACCATGAACGGCAAGAAGGCCGGGCCGACGGTCGAAGAGCTGCGCAAGGTCGCCGAGAACACGGATCTCGCCCAGCTCGGCGCGCCCGCGTGGGCGGTGCCGTTCGCCTCGCAGGCCGAGCCGAAGCGCAGGCTGGAAGGCCTGATCACGCCGGGTGTCTACGACGTCGAGCCTGGTCTCAGCGCGCAGGACCTGCTGACCAAGGTCGTCAAGGACTCCGCGACGACACTGGACGGCTGGGGCATGCCCGGGTTGGCTGCGAAGACCGGGTACACGCCGTACCAGGTGCTGATCATGGGCTCGTTGATCGAGCGCGAGGGCATCGAGAAGGACTTTGACAAGATCTCCCGCGTGATCTACCGGCGGCTGGCCGACAACATTCGGCTCGGCTTCGACTCGACGATCAACTACGTGCTCGACCGCCCGACCATCACCACGGACGGCAGCGTGCGCAACACACCAGGTCCGTACAACAGCTATCTGAACTTCGGTCTGACCCCCACGCCGATCGCGGCCACCAGCAAGGCGGCGTTGCAGGCGGCGGCGAAACCGGCGGACGGGCCGTGGGTGTACTTCGTGAAGTGCGAGAAGGACGGCACATCGTGCTTCGCCGAGACCCAGGCGCAGCATGACCAGAACATCAGGGATGCCAGGGCTCGTGGCGCTTACTGATCGCCGTGCCGCGATCGTCGGGCAGCCGGTCGAGCACTCGTTGTCGCCTGTGCTGCATTCGGCTGCCTATCAGGCGCTTGGTCTGACGGGCTGGACGTATTCACGGATCTCGTGCGACGCCGATGGGCTGCGGGACTTGGTTGCCGGGCTGGGGCCGGAATGGGCTGGTTTGTCCGTGACCATGCCCGGCAAACAAGCCGCTTTGGCAGTGGCCGATGAGGTCACCGAACGCGCTTCGCTTGTCGGCGCGGGAAATACGCTCGTCCAGTTGCCTGACGGCGGCTGGCGGATCGACTGCACGGACGTCGACGGCGTGGTTGGCGCGTTGCTGTACGCCGGTGGATACCAGAGAAAGCCGGGTGCGCACGCGCTTCTCCTGGGCGCAGGGGGGACAGCACTCGCGACGATGGTCGCTTTGGCCAGTGTGGACGTTGACTCTTTCGCCTTGGTCGTCAGGGATCCGGCCAGGGCGGCTGACGCTTCTCGTTGCGCGGAACGACTTGGCGTCAAGTTGGACGTGGTCCGCTGGTCTGCCGCTGACTTCCGGGACCTCGTGGCGTCGTCCGACGTCGTGGTGAGCACTGTGCCCGCTGGGGTCGCGGACTCGCAGGTGTCCGAATTGGCCG
The DNA here is from genome assembly GCF_900176515.1 of Kibdelosporangium aridum. Classification (GTDB taxonomy): domain Bacteria; phylum Actinomycetota; class Actinomycetes; order Mycobacteriales; family Pseudonocardiaceae; genus Kibdelosporangium; species Kibdelosporangium aridum. The sequence goes on along the minus strand of NZ_FWXV01000007.1, from coordinate 323,340 downwards.
CCGCTCCGTGCGTCGTGGACGTCATTTACCACCCGTGGCCCACTCCGCTCGCGGCCGCCGTACAGGCGCGCGGCGGTCGGATCGGGACTGGCTTGGACATGTTGCTGCATCAGGCGTTCGGGCAGGTCTCGCAGTTCACCGGGCTTCCGGCGCCCCGCGAAGTCATGCGGGACGCACTGTTCGATGCGACAGGCGGAACAGTCCCGTTGCCGCTGGCCTGAGCCGCCTGACCCGTGATACACAGGGAAGTGATGCTCACGATGCGGTGGGTATCGCTGAACGGAGGGTGTGCGTGGGTACAGCGTTGACCATGGGCATGCTGGCGGTCGTGCTTGTCGTCATGGCCGTGTTCTTTGCCGGTTTCTTGGCGTTGTTCGGTGCGGTGGCAGCCGTGGGGACGGTCGCTGCGGCGGCGCAACGGACCACTACGCGGCGCAAACTAGGGCGCTGAATAAGCGGTTGCACCTCTCGATGGCCTGAAGGACTTGCCTATCGAGAGGGGTTTGTCGTGTCTGAGGAACACGTGTCCAAGGACGACCAATATCTGGCCGCGTTGGTCGGCGACGCTCCGGCTCCTTACTCCGTAAAAGTCGTCGTCGCCGACTATGACCCGCTTTGGCCCTCGTGGTTCGCCGAGGAAGCCGACAAAATACGCACCGCGCTAGGGCCGGTCGCGCTGCGCGTCGAGCACGTCGGCTCGACATCGGTTCCCGGCCTGGCGGCCAAACCCATCATCGACATCGCGCTTGAGGTGCCAGATTCCTCCAACGAGGACTCCTACGTGCCTGCCCTCGTCGCTGCGGGCTATGACCTGCACATTCGCGAGCCGGAATTCCACGAACATCGCTGCTTCTATTCGCGCGTCGACCGCGGCCACAAGCGGGACGTCAACCTGCACACGTACACGGCCGGATGCGTCGAGATGGACATCTACACAGTATTCCGTGACTGGCTTCGAACCAACGACGACGACCGCCTGCTATATCAGACAACTAAGCAGGAACTGGCCAAACGCGACTGGAAGTACGTCCAGAACTACGCGGACGCCAAAACCGACATAATTCAAGCAATCAAGACACGCGCGGGCACACCGGACTATCTCTGCCCGACTTACTAACGACGCATGGCTCCGGCTTCCGGCGACCGCGTGCACCCCGGAAGTCGGACGCCGGATTTGACGCCGCCAACCGCGGCACAAGACTTATTTGCGAACGACCCGCTCGGGCTCGCCGGGCTTCCAGATGGTGATCTCCAGTCGGTCGTCGACGGACTCCACCGCCGACGCACTGGTCAGGTCGGCCGCGTAGAAATGGCCGAACTCTCGTCCGCGAAGGTCGAAACCAGTCTCCTCGAACAACGCCTCGGCGAACCGCTGGTGCAGAGCCTTGTCCTGAACGTCTTGGACCACGCCGAAGAGCTTCGCGTCGCCGTCGGCCAGATGTGTGTCAACGGTCGCGGTATGCAGACAGAACCGCGGGTCACGCGCGAGGTCGTAGAACTTCGTCGTGTTCGGCATCCCGATGAGCCAGAGCTGGCCTTCGAAGAATCTCGGCTCCATCGGACTTATTCGGGGAAACCCGTCCGAACGGAGAGTGCCCAGCATGCAGAGGTTGCCGGTGGCCGTGTGCCGGCGAACGAAGACTGAGGCGGTCTGCGGCGCCGCTTCACTGAACTCTTTCCAAGTCGCCATAGCGCGTCACCGTAACGCACACCAAGAACCGGGCGCCTGCTTTCGAGACACGCTGTGGCCGCACTTGAAATGCGCCAGCAGCACCAACAACGCCAAGTCGACAACACCGCAGCCCGGTCGCGGCAGTTCGGCGACCTATGAATCCAAATCGGTCGCAATCAACGCCGCGAGCTTGTCCAAACTGGACTCTGCACCATCACCCTCAGCGGCAAGGACAACCTCATCACCATGCATCGCGCCAAGCGTCATCAGGTTAAGCAAGCTGGCCGCAAGCACCGGTTCGCCACCGTCCTTGCGGATGGTCACGGTAACCGGCTGTTCGGCCGCCAACCGGGCGACCAGCGCGGCGGGCCTTGCGTGCAGCCCTACCTTGCTGGCCACCCGGACCCGCACCTCAGGCACGTCGACCCGGCGAGGGTGGCGGATTCTGCGGCGGCCGGACCCGCTCCGTCGGCGTGTCCATCGTCGTCTCGTTGTCGAGCGGCTCAGCTTCCCGGCCCGGCGTGCGCAAGTTCCACTTCGTGATGACGAACCGGAACACTGCGTAATAGATCACCGCGAACACCAGACCGATCGGGATGATCAACCACGGCTTGGTAGCGAGATTCCAGTTCAACACGTAGTCGATAGCGCCTGCCGAGAACCCGAACCCGTCATGCACACCAAGAGCGTTGGTAACCGCGAGTGACACGCCTGTGAGCACGGCGTGCACGATCAACAGTGGCCAAGCAACGAAGATGAACGCGAACTCGAGCGGCTCGGTCACACCGGTCAGGAACGACGCGAGCGCCGCGGCCAGCATCAGGCCGCCGACCAGCCTGCGGTTCTCCGGCCGGGCGGTGTGGTAAATCGCCAGCGCCGCTGCGGGCAGCGCGAACATGAAGATCGGGAAGAACCCGGACATGAACGTGCCGGCATTGGGGTCACCGGCGAAGAACCGGTTGAGGTCACCTGTGACACCGTTGGCCTCGCCGAACACAAACCACACGAACGAGTTGATGATGTGGTGCAGGCCGAAGGGGATCAGGAACCGGTTGAGCGCACCGTAAATGCCTGCCCCGAGAACGGTGGACCCCGAAACGGCCTCACCGACGGCCGTCAACCCGCTGTTGAACCAGCTGTAGACCAACCCAAGAAGCACACCGACGATCAGCATGACCACCGCGGCGATGATCGGCACGAACCTTCTGCCGCCGAAGAAGGCCAGGTAGGGCGGCAGTTTGATGCGGTGATACCGCGTCCAGAGGACAGCGGTGATCAGGCCGCTGATGATGCCACCCAGGACACCGTACGGGCCGCCCATGAACGACTTGCCCTCGGTGAGACTCGTGTCCTGGATGGTGGCGACGAGCACCTGGTGGAACACCAGGTAGCCGACTGCGGCTGCGAGTGCGGCTGAGCCGTCCGCCTTTCGTGCGAATCCGATGGCGATACCGATCGCGAACAGCAAAGGCAGGAAGTCGAACAGCGCGTTGCCGCCAGCGCCGATCACCCTCGCGGCGTCGTCGAAGAACGCTCCGGGGATGGCTGCGATCAGCTCGCCTTGTCCTTTGCCGTTACCGTCGATGTAACCGAGGCGGGACAACAGAGCCGCGGCCGGAAGAGCCGCGATGGGTAGCATGAGGCTTCGCGCGAAGCGTTGTAAACCGGCCAAGCCGCGGCCGGACTGCTGGATCTGTGGTGCGCTCACTGGAAAATCTCCCGTGTCGGGGCCGGGTGTCCTGACGCGTTCAACCGCCTGGTCTAGACCAGGTAGGTGCGGGACTATGCGCCTGACAGGTGTTAAGTGTCAACGACCGTTACAGCTTTGTGTCGATGCGTGACGCGGTCGGTATGTGGCGCGTACAAATTGCGCAGGCTGCGCAACAGAGAGGGACGAGCAGATGGCAGACGAGCGAGCGGCGAAGATCCTTGCCGCCATCGGTGGAGCGGAAAACGTGATCGAACTCGAGCCGTGTATCACCCGGCTCAGGTGCGAACTGGAGGACGATTCCCTGGTGGACGAACCAGCGTTGCGTTCTCTCGGCGTGCACGGTGTCGTCCGGATGGGCGGAGCGGTGCAGATCGTGGTCGGACCGGAAGCTGACACCATCGCCAGCGACATCGAGGACCTTCTGTGACATTGCGTGTTTCCAGCCCGGTGTCCGGGTCGGTTGTCGCCCTTTCCGCCGTGCCAGACCCAGTCTTCGCCCAGACCATGGTCGGACCAGGCGTAGCCGTACAGCCTTCTACCGCAGCCGCCGACGTCCTGTCGCCGATTGACGGCGTCGTGGTGACTCTGCATCCGCACGCATTCGTCGTGGCGGGAGACAGCGGCCAAGCCGTATTGGTCCACTTGGGAATCGACACAGTGAAGATGAAGGGCGACGGTTTCACCTTGCACGTGGTGAAAGGGGAAACCGTACGCGCAGGGCAGCCGATCATCGGATGGAATCCGGCCGCTGTCGAAGCTGTCGGCTACTCGTCGATCTGCCCTGTTGTCGCACTGGACGCACAGAATGGCGCGCTGACGGACGTCGCGCCTGATGGTCCCGTGAACGCTGGCGACACGTTGTTCCTGTGGCACCCTTGATCATGTCCAACCGCTGGAACCACAACATCCACTACCACCCGATGATCTTGTCCGCTGTGCCGCCAGGTGCCCGTAGCGCGTTGGACGTCGGGTGTGGTGAAGGCATGCTGGCCCGTCGGCTGCGGGAGAAGGTGCCGGACGTCGTCGGGGTGGATCTCGACCGATCGAGCATCGACTTGGCGACGTCGTTCGACGACGACATTTCATATGTTGTGGCGGATGTCCTGACGCACGACTTTCCCTCGTCGTTCGACTTCATAACGTCGGTCGCCACACTGCACCACATGGACGCCACTGCGGCGCTCACCCGCTTCAAATCCCTGCTGAGACCGGGTGGAACGATGGTGATCGTCGGGCTGGCCAGACCGCAAGTGCGCGACCTGCCGTATGAGGTGGCCGGGGCCGTGGCAACGCGGGTGCACAAGCGCTCGAAAGGCTACTGGCAGCACCCATCGCCCGTGTGCTGGCCTCCGCCCGAGACCTACTCCAGCATGCGTCGTCTGGCAGCGACGTTACTCCCAGGGGTCCGATACCGCCGTCATATTCTTTGGCGCTACTCGCTGACCTGGGAAAAGCCCAACTGACATCGTACGAACGGACCGTTCGTACGGTCTCGATCCACCAAACTCTGGCTTTCAGCGGCCACTTGTGGGCAGGGTGGACGCGTGGTCCTCACCGTGTCCCTTATCGCGAGCGGTCTCCTTGCTGGAGCGCTCGGCCGCTGCCTGCTGTGCAGGCTGCGGCGTGGCGCGCAGTTGAGGCCCGGGTGGTGTGAAGCCGCCTGCGCGATCCTTTGGGGACTAGCAGGTCTGGCGGGCATGCCTACCCTTTGGTTGCCGGTGATGATGGCGTTGTCTTGGTTCGCCGTCCCGCTTACCGCAACAGACTTGAAGCACGGCCGGCTTCCAGACGCGCTGACGCTCTCGGCTTATCCCGTTTTCGGGCTGCTGCTTGCGTTCGCGGGCAGCCTGGAACGGGCACTCGTGGGCGGCGCGTTGTTCTTCTGTCTACACGCGACTATCCACTTCCTCGTCCCTGGATCGCTGGGACGCGGTGACGTCAAGCTCTCCGGCAGCCTGGGAGCAATACTCGGCGCGGTGAGCTGGCTTGCCCTCTCCGTCGGCCTGGCGTTGGCGGCCCTGATCACCCTCGCACTTCGAGCGGTGTCGCCAGGTCGTCAATCCGACCGTGTCCCGCACGGACCAGGTTTGCTTGCTGCCACATGGCTTCTCGCGTTCCTGCCTGCGACGCCTGGCTTACCTGCTGACGTCGCGCCTCTGGCGCTCTGAGCGTCAAACGATCCGCACATTCCCTGTTTCGTGATCTTCGATTGGATGAACAATGCCTGCTGACAAGTTGATGGACCACGGCCGTGTTGAGTCGCCGGTGATCGGTTCCATCGAGAAGATGGCCGCGTCGCAATGTCTGAACGTGATCATCCACGCCACCCGGATGAAAGCCTTCTACGAAGCGCAGATCGCCAGGGCACTAGCCAGGTTCGCGGACCTAAGGCCGCCAGGAAAGGATGGGAAGGCACTCGACAACGACGCCCGTAAACTGTTGTCCGCGGAGCTTGCAGTGTCACCTCGGGTCGTCGACACGCAGATCAGGCAGTCGCGCAAGCTGGTCGAATGGCTGCCTGCGACGCTGTCCGCGCTAGCCAAAGGCGAGATCGACCAACGCCGGGCGCTGGCAATGGTCGACCTCGCCGGCCGCATGTCCAAAGAGGACGCGGCCAGGATCGAGCGGGCAGTCCTTGAAGGTGGTGCACGCGCCAACTACCGCAGGTTCCGGGAGTCCATCCGGCAAGAAGTGACCAAGGTGGACGCCGACGCGGTCGCCCGCCGCAAAGCGTCCAGGCAGAACCCCGACGTATCAGTCGAACCCTGTGTTGACGGGATGAGCAAACTTACTGTCGACCTCACAACGGAGGACGCGGTCGCTGCCCGCTCGCGCATCGATGCTCTCGCCAAGGAAGCCAAAGTCCCCGGCGACACTCGCACTGATGGACAGCGCCGAGTGGCGGTCGTGTTCGACCTGGTCGTGGGCGACAACGGTGGTAAAGACCTACCCAACAAGGATGCGATCTCGTCAGCGGCCCAACCGGGCCAAACCGAACGACGCAACGAGCCCGCCGCACATGAATCTGTTCCCGCCGCCGAGCATGTGGCTGACGCGCCGCGTGGTTCGGAATCGATGAACCCAACGGTGCATGTCCTCGACGTCAGTCACCGTCGGTATGCTCTGCCAGCTCAGCTTGAACGTCCTGACGAATGTCAGATCGCTGGTTGCAGGGCAGCTGCGGAGGCCAGCCCCATCGTCCCCGATGACGAACCCAACGCCGCGACTGTCGCCACACGATGTGCCCATCACAAGGTGGAGAAGCAGCACGTCGGTTGGACCTTCACTTATCCAGCGCCAGGCGTGCTAACCCTCACCAGTCCGGACGGCCACACGACTCACGCGTATGCGATCGCACCTGACCACCGGTACCTCGACCCGCCAGCCTGATCAGTACCGCTCACGCCCAGATCGGAGGCGCGCACTGACGTCTCCACAGCCCATGCACCCGCGGCGGTGTGGCATCGGCACGACTATCTGATGGGAAATTGCGTACGAGTCCACCACGGCCCCGTGGTGGACTGTCGAAGTGGAGTCGGAGCTGGCGCAGCGCCAGGCGCAATTACAGGCCGAGGGCGCGGAGCTGCTACACGAGCTGAAGCTTGTTGAGCTCCTGGCCGAGTCAGGACCCGTGCTGTTAGCAGGGAGCTTCGTTTCCGGGCTGATGACCTGGCGCGAACTGGACGTGATGGTCCTTGTCGGGCCCCAATTCACGCCAACGGATGTGATGACGTTGATGCAGCGTCTGATCGATCTTCCAGGGGTGGTGGGTTTCGAATTCCAGGATGAGAGGGGGACGCGTTGTCCTACTGAATACGCCCGGGACGAGCGGTACCACGTCGAGATCGGCATTGAACGACCCGGAGGGGAGTGGTGTGTCGACCTCTCGCTGTGGTTGCACGACGTGCACGACAACGTTGCTTCATGGCATGAGGAGCTGCGTCACTCGGTCATGGCTGACCAGCGGGATGTCATCTTGGCGATCAAGGACGCCCAACGCCGTCTACCGGCATACCCGGGCGGCCTGCCCATTTACACCGCCGTACTCGAGCACGGAGTGCGCAATCCCGAGCAATTCCGGCAGTGGCTCGCATCTGGACAACCGCCCCCAGGGGAGGGCTGAGCTCCCACGACGTGAAAGGATCGACCTGTGCTGCGCTGGATAACCGCTGGGGAATCGCACGGCCCGGCCCTTGTTGCCGTGCTCGAAGGAATGGTGGCCGGGGTCGAGGTCACCACGGAGGACCTGACCGGCCAACTGGCCAGGCGCAGGCTCGGCTTCGGGCGCAGCCCGCGCATGGGGTTCGAGACCGACGATGTCGAGTTCCTCGGTGGCGTGCGACACGGCCGTACTCAGGGTGGCCCGATCGCGGTCAAGATCGAGAACTCCGAATGGCCCAAGTGGGAGAAGGTCATGGCGGCCGATCCGGTTGACCCGGACGAGCTGGCCGGACTTGCCCGGAACGAGCCATTGACCCGGCCTCGACCTGGCCATGCGGACCTCGCAGGCATGCAGAAGTACGGCTTTGAAGAGGCTCGGCCAGTGCTCGAACGAGCCAGCGCGCGGGAGACCGCGGCGCGGACGGCGCTGGGCACCGTGGCCAAGGCCTTCCTCCGGCAATTGCTCGGCGTCGAGATCATTAGCCATGTCGTGTCCATCGGTGCCGCAGAAGCACCTGAAGGGCCCGAGCCGACGCCAGGAGACCTCGCGGCGATTGACGAGAGCCCAGTACGGGCGTTCGGCCAGGCGGCAACTGACGCGATGGTGGCGGAGGTAGACGCTGTCAAGCAGGCCGGCGACACCGTCGGAGGCGTGATCGAAGTGATCGCGTATGGCTTGCCGCCCGGCTTGGGTAGCTACGTTCACTGGGACCGACGGCTTGACGCTCGGTTGGCCGGTGCGCTGATGGGTGTCCAGGCGATGAAGGGCGTGGAGATCGGTGATGGTTTCACCACCGCGCGGCGTTGGGGCAGCAAGGCACACGACGAGATTGACAAGGGTGATGGTCCGAAGGGGGTGACTCGCCGCTCCAACCGCGCTGGTGGTTTGGAGGGCGGTGTCACCAATGGCGAGCCGTTGCGCGCCCGAGTCGCCATGAAGCCGATCTCGACCGTCCCGAAAGCACTGTCCACTGTGGATGTCGTTACGGGTGAACCTGCGGTGGCCATCCACCAGCGGTCGGACGTGTGCGCGGTCCCGCGTGCCGGTGTTGTCCTTGAGTCCGTTGTCGCGCTGATCCTGGCCGACGCGGCGTTGGAGAAGTTCGGCGGCGATTCGATGCGCGAGACGCGGGCAAATGCTGCGGCGTACTTGAAGGCACTGGAGGAGCGCTGGTGAGCACCAACGGTCCGGTGCTGGTCCTGGTGGGGCCACCCGGTTCGGGCAAGAGCACGATCGGCAGGATGGCGGCCGAACGGCTCGGCGTCGGCTTTCGTGACTTCGACGATGACATGGCAGCTGAGCATGGCAAGGAAGCCGGCGACTTGGTTGTCGACTTCGGTCGTGAGCGGTTCCAGGAATTGGAACACGAACTCCTGGTCCGTGTTCTGCCCAAGCACGACGGGGTGCTCGCCCTCGGAGGCGGGACACCCACCGCACCTGGCGTCCCGGAGTTGCTGAAGCCCTATAACGTCGTGTTCCTGGACGTTGACCTCGATCACTTGCTTAAGCGGGAAGGCCTTGTCGCGCTGCACCCGTGGCTGTTGCCGAACCCGCGGGCGCACCTGCGGCAGATGCTGGCCGACAGGCGTCCGATCTACACCCAGGTCGCGGACGCCACTGTGGAAACGAATGGCCGTGACCCGCAAGACATCCTCGAAGATGTTCTCGCGGCAATGCCGGTGAGGTGACAGCGATGGAGCCAGTCAGAATCGCAGTGACCGCCGAGCAGCCGTACGAGGTCGTCATCGGCCGCGGTCTGCTTGGTGATTTGGTCGAAAGGGTCCAAGGGGCTTCCAAGGTCGCGATCGTGCACCCGCCGACGTTGACCACGACAGCCGAGGCAGCTCGTGAGGAAATCGCGAGCGCTGGCGTCGACACGCACAGGATTGAGATCCCGGACGCCGAGGACGGCAAGGCTCTGCCCGTCGCCGGGTATTGCTGGGAAGTGCTCGGTCGTATCGGCCTGGACCGGCAGGGCATCGTCGTCGGCCTCGGCGGCGGGGCGGTCACTGATCTTGCCGGGTTTGTCGCGGCGACCTGGCTGCGTGGTGTGCGCCTGATCAACGTCCCGACGACGCTGCTGGGCATGGTCGACGCGTCGATCGGTGGCAAGACCGGCATCAACACCGACGCGGGCAAGAACCTCGTCGGGGCCTTCCATGAGCCCAGCGTGGTGCTCGTTGACCTCTCCACGCTCACCACGTTGCCGGCCAATGAGCTCATCGCCGGCATGGCAGAGGTGATCAAGGGCGGGTTCATCGCGGATCCCCGCATCCTCGAGCTGGTCGAAGCCGATCCGAAAGCCGCGGTCGACCCGGACGGTGACGTGATCGCCGAGTTGGTCGCCCGCAAGATCCAGATCAAGGCTGACGTGGTCGGGCAGGACCTCCGTGAGTCGGGACTGCGCGAGATCCTCAACTACGGCCACACTCTCGGCCATGCGATCGAGCGGCGCGAGCGTTATCGCTGGCGCCATGGTGCGGCCGTCAGCGTGGGCATGGTGTTCGCCGCCGAGTTGGCTCGCCTCGCTGGTCGGCTCGACGACGCCACCGCAGATCGGCACCGCGAAGTGCTCCAATCGATCGGCCTGCCGACCCACTACGACGCTGATGCTTTGCCTCAGTTGATCGACGGGATGCGCAACGACAAGAAGACCCGCTCAGGAGTGCTGCGCTTCGTTGTGCTTGATGGACTGGCGAAGCCTGGCAGGTTGGAAGGACCCGACCCGGCGTTGCTGGCCGGTGCGTATTCGGCGGTCGCGGCCAAATCGGCGGACGGAGGGATGCTGCTGTGAAGATCCTGGTGCTCAATGGCCCGAACCTGGGCAGGCTCGGCACAAGAGAACCAGAGGTCTACGGCCGCACCACGCACGCCGACCTGGTCGCCCTTTGCGAGCAGACCGGCAAGGAACTCGGGGTCGACGTCGAGGTCAGGCAGACCAACCACGAGGGCGAGATGATCGGCTGGCTGCACGAGGCCGCCGACCAGAAGACCGCTGTTGTCCTGAACGCGGGAGCATGGACGCATTACTCCATCGCGATCGCGGATGCCTGCGCGATGTTGACCGCCCCACTGGTCGAGGTCCACATCTCGAACGTGCACCAACGTGAGGAGTTCCGCCACCACAGCTACATCTCCGCTGTTGCCAGCGGAGTGATCGTTGGTCTTGGCGTTCAGGGCTACCCGCTGGCGATCAGGTGGTTGGCTGAGCAATGAGCCAGCCGACGTTCGAGACGAACCGGTTGACGCTGCGGCCGATGCGGGCCGACGACCGGGACGCGGTGGTCAAGATCTTCGCTGATCCGGCCAGTAGCAAATATCTGACGCGGGACATGTCGGATCCAGTCAACGCGGCGACCAGTTTCGAGAGATGGCTCGGCTGGGGTTCGCCGAACGGCATGGGCACTTGGCTGCTGGATCTCAACGGACTGGTGATCGGCGTCGGCCGGTTCACACCGTCTGACCGGCTGCCGGGCAAAGTGATTGAAGTTGGTTGGTTCATTGCTCGCACGCACGCCGGTCAGGGGTACGCGGGCGAAGCGCTTCGTACGTTGCTCGACTACGGCATCCGCACCCTGGGGTTGCCTGCGATTTGGGCGCTGATTCACAAGCACAACGAGCCGAGCATTCGGCTCGCGAAGTCACTCGGTTTCCTAGATATCGCCGACCACTACCAGTTGGCTGGGCCTGCCAGGATCCATGTCCTGCTGCCACCGGTCGAGACCAACGGGCTGGCTGCGCAGCCCACGCTGAGGACCGAGCGCCTGGTGATCCGGCCATTGCGTGAGGACGACCGGCGTGACGTGCGAGACATCTTCAGCGACCCGGAGCTGACGCGCTTCCTGCGCAAGGACGTGCAGGAGCCTGGGTGGGTGGACAAGATGATCGACCGCAGGCTGGCCTATGACGGGCCAACTGGCATGGGGCATTGGGCTTTCGTCGAGGACGACATCCTGGTGGGTATCGGTCACTTGCGTCCGTCGTGGGAACTTCCCGGCGATGTGGCCGAGATCGGGTGGTATCTCGGCACAGCGCACCAAGGACGTGGTCTGGCGACCGAAGCCGCCATCGCGATCAGGGACCACGGGTTGCACACGCTTCGCCTCGCAGCTGTCTGGGCGCTTGTCCATCGGGACAACGACGCCAGCCAACGCCTCGCCACCCGGCTCGGTTTCCTGGATGTCGGTACAGGCGTTCACTACGACGATCCCCACCGCGTCTATGCCGTACTGCCGCGGACAACGGTTCGCTGATTCTCGGTACGGCCGTGGCCCCAGAACGGCCCCGATGTCGTGATTGAGGTGGCCGACATGGGGATGCGGATCACGCCGCGTTGACTCCGAGCCCAATGGGAGGACCGTAGACTGTCGCCCGACTGGGTGACGGAAGGTTCGTGTGTGCGTCGTTTGGTGTTGGTGTTGCTAGGTGCAGCGGCGTTGGCGTCGTGTTCGGAGGTTCCGCCACAGGCCGATGGCGTTGGGGCCGCAGTCATCGGTGGTGCATCTGAACCCGCCCGATCCGCCCCTAGGCCGGCGCCCGCGCCTGCTGCGGCGCCTCCGCCGCAACCGAGGGCGTTGTCCCAGGACAATGTGCGACCGGATGCTGGGGTTGTCGCTGCTGCGGGGGAGAACGCTCAATACAACTACGCGCCTTCGGTGATGGTCGACAGCGGCCGCGTGCGTATGTGGTGGTGCAGCCAGCTGGTCAGCAATCCGCCACCGGGCGACGATGTGCTCTACGCCGAGGCAGCCACACCGGCGGGCCCTTTCTCCACCGCCCAGGCGGTGTTCGGCGGTGCTGGACAAGGCTTTGACGGTCGGCACACGTGCGACCCGTCGGTGATCAGGGTCAACGGAACGTATTACCTGTACTACACAGGCGCGCCGAACGACCACAGTTCCGGCAATGCGATCGGGCTTGCCACGAGTGCAGACGGTGTTACGTGGGTGCGGGCAAAGGGAGGCGAGCCGATCGTCGGTTCGTCATATGAAGTCGCTCGAAGCAACACTTACGGCGCGGGTCAGCCATCGGCGCTGTACCTCGACGGCTGGTTCTATCTGATGTTCACCGACACAAACGGAGCCGGGGCATACGACAACGGAGCCGGTCAGTTCGTGTTGCGCTCGAAAGATCCAGTGTTCGCAACAGGCGTCGAGATGTTGGGCCACGGCGGCTTCAAACCCGGCACAGGCCGCGAACGATCCGTTGTGGACGCTTTCAGCGCCGACTGGATGTGGATCGACGCGCTGGATGCGTTCGCGATCGGTCACGAGACGGCTGGCGGCACCACCATCACCTTCTGGAACAGGGACTTCACCGCACACCCGTACGAACCGGTAGTCGTTCCAGGGCCTTGGGAAGAGGGACCGGGACTAGCCCGCCGTGCGGACGGACACGCGCCGCTGTCGCTGACTGATCCATGCGGCCGCATACCGATCGACGTCATCCGCGCGACGCGAGACAAGGCCGAACCGACAGACCTCAAGTTGTTCGGACTCGATCTGCACACCGCGCACGGCTGCGCGACCAAGCAGTCAGCGTTCGCCACGTTGCAAGGTTTCGCGATGCCGTCCCCGCAAAGGACGCTCGACATGGTGTTGGGCAACGAGTTTGTGCGCGTCGACCGCCGGTCGGTTGCCGAAGCGATGGGCGCAGTCGTCATCAGCCAACGAGCTGAGGCGTTGAACGGTGCGCCGATTACTGCGCACATCAAGGCGGGCGCTGCGGCCATGCGGGCGGAAGGTCGCGGAGTTGGCTTCCTCCTCGGCGGAAGCCGTCTTTATCCAGTGACGCCGACGGTCGTCGCCGCGAACTCCTCAACCGTCGAGGACATCCCGGCGACGAAATGGGACGCCTACTCGGTCGGCCCCGCTTTGGCCGTGCCGCGCTGAGCGAGCCGTCCACCAACAAACAAGCCGAGTCCTGCGGGCACGAGGATCACCAAGGCACCGAACGCCGCGTCGCCGGTCAACGCACTGCCCAGTGAACTGAGCCCGGTCTCGTCCACGAGGATCGCCTTGCCGATCACCCGCAGCACACCGCTGGCGAAGCCGGCCACGATCGATGCCAGCACCCAGATCCGGGCGCGGTCGTCCAGGGTGTGCCATCCGTCGAGTGCGCCCCACAGCGCAGCGAGCCCCGCGACGACACCGAGCACGATCGAGCGAATGACGCCGAGCGAACTGACGTGCACAGCGATCGCGGCGAGCCCGACGTCCGCACCAGCCAGTACAAACGCGAGCACTCCGCCTCGGATCAGCCAAAATCGCACCACAAGACCCTATAACGAGCGTGCGGCCCAACGGTGATCCAACAATCCGTGCCGACGTTAAGCTCGTCGCATGTCTGACCTCTACGCCCGCCGCCGTGAAGCACTGCGTACCCAGCTCCGGGAGCGGGGGCTGGACGCCCTGCTCGTGGTCGACCTATTGAATATCCGATACCTGACCGGGTTCACCGGTTCCAACGCCGCACTCGCGGTACACGCCGCCGACAGCCCCGGCGACGAGAAGCACACCATCTTCTGCACCGACGGCCGATACCTCACGCAAGCCGAACACCAAGTACCCGACCTCGAGCGAATCATCGACCGCGCCAGCGCCATCGCATTGGTCAACAAACTCGCCGCCCAGAAAACCAAGCACCGCCGGACCGGTTACGAAAGCCACCACGTCACTGTCGAGGCGTTGGACGGCCTCGCCGACGCCGCCGCGGGCGTCGAGCTGATCCGTGCACCGGGCATGATCGAGAAGCTGCGGATCATCAAGGACGACACCGAGGTCGAGGCGCTGCGGATGGCGTGTGCGGCCGCCGACCGTGCATTGGCCGACCTGATGGCACATGGCGGACTGCGACCGGGCAGGTCAGAGCGTGAAGTCGCACGCGAGCTCGAGGATCGGATGCTCGAGAACGGCGCCGAGAAGCCCGCGTTCGAGACGATCGTCGCCGCGGGCGCGAACTCGGCTATTCCGCACCACCGGCCCACAGATTCCGTCCTGCAGCACGGTGATTTCGTCAAGATGGACTTCGGCGCGTTGGTGGACGGGTATCACTCGGACATGACCCGCACCGTGGTCCTCGGCGAGCCCGCGGACTGGCAGAAGGAGATCTACGACCTCGTCGCGGCTTCACAAGCCGCTGGGCGGGCCGCGCTCAAGATCGGCGCGGACGTCAAGGACGTCGATGCCGCGTCTCGTGACGTCATCGAGCGTGCCGGTCGGGGCGAGGAGTTCCTCCATGGCCTCGGACACGGCGTTGGCCTGCAGATTCACGAGGCCCCGAGCCTGTCGAAGACCGGTGAAGGTACACTTTCGGCCGGCATGGCGGTCACCGTGGAGCCCGGCGTGTATCTGGCCGGCAAGGGCGGTGTCCGAATCGAGGACACGCTTGTCGTGCGGGAGGCCGGTCCCGAACTCCTCACCTTGACCACCAAGCAGCTCATGGTCGTGTGAACGCACGCACGCCCTGGAACTTGAAAACAGGAGAGTCGAACCCGTGGCCACCACCACCAACGACCTGAAGAACGGAATGGTCCTCAACATCGAGGGCCAGTTGTGGACGGTTGTGTCGTTCCAGCACGTCAAGCCCGGCAAGGGCCCGGCCTTCGTCCGGACCACCCTCAAGGCCGTGCTGTCCGGCAAGGTCGTCGACAAGACGTTCAACGCGGGCACCAAGGTGGAGACCGCGACCGTCGACCGCCGTGCGATGACCTACCTCTACGCCGATGGCTCGGACTTCGTGTTCATGGACGGCGAGACCTACGACCAGATCCACGTCAGCAAGGACGTCGTCGGTGACGGCGCGAACTACCTGCTGGAGAACACCGAGGTCACGGTGGCCACGCACGAGGGCGTGCCGCTCTACGTCGAGCTGCCGACCTCGCTCGAGCTGGTCATCCAGCACACCGACCCCGGTCTGCAGGGCGACCGCTCCACGGGTGGCACCAAGCCGGCGACCCTCGAGACCGGCGCGGAGATCCAGGTGCCGCTGTTCCTCTCCACCGGTGAGAAGGTCAAGGTCGACACGCGCGACGGCCGTTACCTCGGGCGCGT
The DNA here is from genome assembly GCF_900176515.1 of Kibdelosporangium aridum. Classification (GTDB taxonomy): domain Bacteria; phylum Actinomycetota; class Actinomycetes; order Mycobacteriales; family Pseudonocardiaceae; genus Kibdelosporangium; species Kibdelosporangium aridum. The sequence continues at coordinate 307,744 of NZ_FWXV01000007.1, read as the reverse complement.
CTCCAGCTGAGATGGGCGCACGTAGCAAAGCTCGCAAGCGCGCGGTTGACCTGCTGTTCGAAGCGCAGCTCAGGAAGGTCGACCCGGTCAGTCTGCTCGCTGACCGGGTCGGTTCCCCTGACGTACCGCCGGTGAACGACTACACGGTCACGCTGATCGAGGGCGTGCAGACGCAGTTGGTGCGGATCGACGAGTTGCTTGCCGAGCATTCGGAAGGCTGGACGCTCGACCGGATGCCCGCAGTGGACCTCGCAGTGCTTCGGCTCGGCCTTTATGAGCTGTTGTGGGCGTCGGACGTGCCGGACGCGGTGGCCATTGACGAGGCTGTTCAGCTCGCGAAGATGCTGTCGACAGACGATTCGCCGCGGTTTGTCAACGGACTGCTCGGCCGGATCGCCACAATCGCGGACAGGCTGCGCGCCACTCTCTGACCAAGAGACGCCCTGCACGTAAACGTGCTGGTGAAAACGCGCGCGGCGGAGAAGTGTCGGACCCCTGGTGTTGACTGAGAACTAGAGGTTCCCCCAATGGCGGGTTTTGTCGCGTTGGTGGACAGCGACATGCGCCGCAGCGGTTGGCAGAGCCGTCGAGGCGGGCGGTCGTGCAGGGCGACCTCTTGACCTCAGGCTATGTGCTCAGCGCCGACCGGCTGCGCGCCACCCATCGTCCAACGGGTCCCCCAGCGCGCAGCCGGCGTCATGTCAGTCCTCTTTGGACGGCCTTGCTTCCGGCGGGAGCACGCCCCAGTCGATCAGCTGCTCGGTGAGCTCGCCCGGGGTCATGTCGTAGATGATGGCGAGTGACCGCAGGTCCTCGGTCCGGATGGACAGCACCTTGCCGTTGTAGTCCCCTCGCTGACTCTGGATGGTGGCCGCGTAGCGCGCCAGCGGGCCGACCTTTTCGGCCGGTAGCTGTTGCAGCCGCTCCAGGTTGATGACGATCTTCGTGGCTGGCTCGGCACCGGAGGGGACCCTTCCCTCAGGCAGGAGCTCGACCACCGGTACCCCGTAGAAGTCAGCCAGCTCGGCCAGCTTCTGCACGGTCACTGCACGGTCGCCGCGTTCGTAGGAGCCGACGACGACTGCCTTCCAGCGTCCGCCGGACTTCTGCTCGACGCCGTGCAACGACAGGCCTTGCTGCTGGCGGATGCCACGGAGCTTGGCCCCTAGCGCCTTGGCGTAATCGCCCATGTGGCGGTTCTCCATTCATTCGCCCCGGCGGCCGGGAAGGCGAGCCGACGGGTCTCTGCTTAGATCGATACGCAGAGTAATGGTTACTTGCCGTGGCCACCAGGTCAAGCACCTCGCTCAGTTGCAGTATCGAGATCGGCGTGAAGACCACCCGGACGGTGTACCGGTGTGCCCTGGTAACGTGCCTGATGACCCTGGTAGTGAGGGTCCTTGACATCCTTTAACGACCCGTCCAGCGAGGCGGGGAAGGAGGTCCACGCCAGTGCCACGCACCCGTGGCGCGGCGGATCCCGGCGGGCGGCGCGAGCTGCTCTCGGCCGGGGACGTCGCGCGCACCGTCGCCCGAATGGCCCATCAGGTCATCGAGAAAACGACTCTCGGTGCTCCTGACGCTGCTCCAGTCGTGCTGATCGGCATTCCGACAAGGGGCGCGCCGCTTGCCATGCGACTGGCAGCACGCATCGCGGAGTTCAGCGGAGTTCACGTCCCCACGGGCGTGCTCGACGTGACTCTTTATCGCGACGACCTGCGTCGCCATCCCAATCGCCCGCTTGAACCGACGAGCCTGCCCGAGGGCGGTATCGAGGACAAACTCGTCATCCTGGTCGATGACGTGCTCTATTCCGGCCGAACGGTCCGTGCCGCTTTGGATGCGCTGCGTGACCATGGCAGGCCACAGGCTGTCCAACTCGCGGTTCTGGTCGACCGCGGCCACCGTGAACTGCCGATCAGAGCCGACTACGTAGGCAAAAACGTGCCTACCGCCCGGTCGGAAGGTATTGAAGTGCTGCTCGAGGAACTGGACGGCCGCGACGCCGTGGAGCTTGTCGGATGAAACACCTGCTGAGCTGCGACGGCCTGAGCCGTGACGCGGCCACTGCCGTACTGGACACCGCCGAGGCGCTGAAGCAGGCACTTCTGGGCCGGGAGGTCCGTAAGCTGCCGACACTTCGCGGTCGGACGGTCATCACGATGTTCTACGAGAACTCGACCCGCACGCGCGTGTCGTTCGAGATCGCGGGCAAATGGATGAGCGCCGACGTCGTCAACGTGTCGTCGAGCGGTTCGTCAGTGAGCAAGGGCGAGTCGTTGCGTGACACCGCGCTGACGTTGGCGGCCGCGGGTGCGGATTGCGTCATCGTTCGTCATCCGGCGTCCGGTGCGGCGCACAGGCTGGCCGACTGGCTGGCCGGCACGCACACATCGGTCGTGAACGCCGGTGACGGCATGCACGAGCACCCGACCCAAGCGTTGCTTGACGCGGCCACCCTCCGCGAGCGCCTCGGCGGCCTGGACGGTCGCCGGATAGCGATCGTCGGTGACGTGCTGCACAGTCGCGTGGCCAGGTCGAACGTGCATTTGCTCACAACGCTGGGTGCCGAGGTCGTCCTCGTCGCGCCGCCGACCTTGCTGCCCACGGGCGTAAATAGTTGGCCTGTAACGGTGTCGCACGAACTGGACGCCGAACTGTCCGCTGTGGACGCTGTGATGATGTTGCGCGTGCAGGCCGAACGGATGCACGGCGGCTTCTTCCCCTCTGCACGCGAGTACTCCATCGCATACGGTCTGTCGGAGGCGCGCCTGCGCCTGCTCCCTGACCACGCTGTCGTGCTGCATCCCGGACCGATGCTGCGCGGCATGGAGATCGCGTCCACCGTCGCGGACTCGCCACGGGCCGCGATCACCGACCAAGTCCGAAATGGAGTCCACGTCCGCATGGCGGTGCTCTACCACCTGCTCGCCGGAGAAGAGGAAGTCGCATGACGCTGATCAAAGGCGCCGTGCCGTACGGCGAAGGGGACCCGGTCGACATCCTGGTCGAGGACGGTCAGATATCGGATATAGGAAATCTGAAATCTGATGACCAGGACGTCATCGACGCACGCGGCTTGATCGCGCTGCCGGGGTTCGTCGACCTGCACACGCACTTGCGCGAGCCGGGCCGCGAGGACACCGAGACCATTGAGACCGGTTCGGCGGCGGCCGCGCTCGGTGGTTACACGGCGGTTTTCGCGATGGCCAACACGGACCCGATCGCTGACAACCCGGTTGTGGTCGAGCACGTGTGGCGCCGCGGCCGTGAGGTCGCGTTGGTTGACGTGCATCCCATCGGTGCGGTGACCGTCGGCTTGAAGGGCGAGCGCCTCGCTGAGCTCGGTGCGATGGCCCGGAGCAACGCCAACGTCCGGATCTTCTCGGACGATGGCATGTGCGTCGCGGACCCACTCATCATGCGGCGCGCGTTGGAGTACAGCCGTGGCCTCGACGTGCTCATCGCGCAGCACGCCGAAGAACCGCGTTTGACGGTCGGCGCGCAGGCGCACGAAGGTGAGACGGCCGCGAGGCTCGGTCTCGCCGGTTGGCCGGCGGCCGCCGAGGAGTCGATTGTCGCCCGCGACTGTTTGTTGGCCGGGCACGTCGGCGCGCGGTTGCACGTCTGCCATGTGTCGACCGCGGGCACCGCCGACGTACTGCGCTGGGCGAAGGCCCGCGGCACGCAGGTGTCCGCCGAGGTCACTCCGCACCACCTGCTGCTCGACGACGATCGGCTGAACACCTACGACCCGGTCAACAAGGTCAACCCGCCGCTGCGGGCTATATCAGATACGAAATCGCTTCGCGAAGCGCTGGCCGAAGGTGTCATCGACTGTGTGGCCACCGACCACGCGCCGCACGCTCCGCAGGACAAAGACTGTGAGTGGTCCGCCGCGCGACCGGGCATGCTGGGTCTGCAGACCGCCCTGTCCGTCGTGATCCAGACGATGGTCCAAGGCGGCCTGCTCGACTGGCGTGGGGTCGCGCGCGTGATGAGCGAGCGGCCGGCGGAGATCGCTGGGCTGCCGGACCACGGCCGGCCGATCGCGGTCGGCGAACCCGCCAACCTGGTCCTGGTCGACCCCAAGGCGACGTGGACAGTCAACGGCGCGGAATTGGCCAGTCTCGCGAGCAACACCCCGTACGAGGGCATGGAGCTTCCCGGCGTCATCAAAGCCACGTTGTTGCGCGGCAAGGTGACCGCCCGGGACGGGAAGGCCGCTAGATGAGGATCTTGCTGACGCTCGCGATCGTGGCCTTCTTCCTGCTGTGCGTGCTCGCGATGTGGTGGGGCTACCGCAATCGGGCACGCAGGCAGAGCACGGTCCTTCCGGCGTTTCCCCAGCCGCCGGAACACCTCAAAGACGACCTGCTCGAACCCGCGACCGGCGTGTACATCAGCACGACGACCGCGACGAGCTGGCAGGACCGCGTCGCGGTCGGGGACGTCGGGTTCCGCGCCGCCGCGACCGTGCACCTGACGGACGACGGTGTGTTGTTCGACAGGGAAGGCGCGGATCGGGTGTGGATCCCGGCCGAGTCGGTGGTCAGCGCCCGCACCGACCGTGCGATCGCCGGGAAGGTGATGAGGCGCGACGGCCTGCTGGTCGTGCGCTGGCGGCTGGGCGAGCACGAGCTCGACACAGGCTTCCGGGGAGATGACAAAGACGTGTACGCGGACTGGGTCGAGGCGTTGACCGGCCTGGCCAAAGGAGGAGCGGCGAAGTGACACCAGCTGTATTGGTGCTTGAGGACGGCCGGGTCTTCCGGGGTGAGGCGTTCGGCGCGGTCGGGTCGACCCTCGGCGAGGTCGTCTTCTGCACCGCGATGACCGGGTACCAGGAGACCCTGACCGACCCGTCGTACCACGGCCAGATCGTGGTCGCGACCGCCCCGCAGATCGGCAACACCGGGTGGAACGACGAGGACGACGAGTCCACGAAGATCCACGTCGCCGGTTACGTGGTGCGCGACCCCGCACGGATCCCGTCCAACTGGCGGTCCCGCCGTTCGCTGAACGACGAGTTGGTCAACCAGGGCGTGGTGGGCATCGCCGGAATCGACACGCGAACGGTCACCCGGCACATCCGTGAGCAGGGCGCCATGCGCGCCGGGATCTTCGCGGGTGACGCGGTGACCGATGTGGACACCATGGTCCAGGCCGTGAAGGACAGCCCGAAGATGAAGGGCGCGGACCTCTCTGGCGCGGTCAGCACCAAGGAGACCTACGTCGTCCCTGCCGACGGCGAGACCCGGTTCAAGGTCGCCGCGCTGGACCTGGGCATCAAGTTCAACACGCCGCGGATGATGGCCCAGCGCGGGATCGAGACGCACGTGATGCCGGTCGGGTCCACTCTGGACGACCTGCTCGCGGTCGAGCCCAACGGCGTCTTCCTGGCCAACGGCCCAGGGGACCCGGAGACCCAGGCGCACGCGATCGCGCTGACCCAGCAGGTGCTGGAACGCCGGATTCCGCTGTTCGGCATCTGTTTCGGCAACCAGATTCTCGGCCGTGCGCTGGGTATGGGCACGTACAAGATGCAGTACGGGCACCGTGGCATCAACGTGCCGGTGATCGAGGCCGCCACCGGCCGGGTCGCGATCACCGCGCAGAACCACGGGTTCGCGTTGGAAGGCGAAGCTGGCCAGAAACTGGACACGCCGTACGGCGCGGCCGAAGTGAGCCACTACTGCCCGAACGACGGCACCGTCGAGGGCTTGCGCTGTGTGGACGTGCCGGCGTTCAGCGTCCAGTACCACCCCGAGGCCGCCGCGGGCCCGCACGACGCGGCGCCGCTGTTCGACCAGTTCGTGACGTTGATGGATGAGGCCTGACAGATGCCGAAACGGACAGACATCAAGCACGTGCTCGTGATCGGCTCAGGGCCGATCGTCATCGGGCAGGCGTGCGAGTTCGACTACTCGGGCACCCAGGCCTGCCGCGTGCTGCGGGAGGAAGGCCTGCGGGTCAGCCTGGTGAACTCCAACCCGGCGACGATCATGACCGACCCGGAGTTCGCCGACGCCACCTACATCGAGCCGATCACGCCGGAGTTCGTCGAGAAGGTCATCGCCGCCGAACGCCCCGACGCGATCCTGGCGACCCTAGGCGGGCAGACCGCGCTGAACACAGCCGTCGCGCTGCACGAGCGGGGCGTCCTTGAGAAGTACGACGTCGAGCTGATCGGCGCGGACATCGACGCGATCCAGCGCGGTGAGGACAGGCAGAAGTTCAAGGACATCGTCGCGCAGATCGGCGGCGAGACGCCGCGCAGCCGCGTCTGCCACTCGATGGACGAGGTCCGCGAAACCGTCGCGGAACTGGGTCTTCCCGTGGTCATCCGGCCGTCGTTCACCATGGGCGGGCTGGGGTCCGGCATGGCGCACACGCCCGAGGAGCTTGAGCGGCTCGCGTCATTCGGCCTGGCCGAGTCGCCGGTGACCGAGGTGCTCATCGAGGAAAGCGTCCTCGGTTGGAAGGAGTACGAGCTCGAGCTGATGCGCGACCGGCACGACAACGTGGTGGTCGTCTGCTCGATCGAGAACATCGACCCGATGGGCGTGCACACCGGTGACTCGGTGACCGTCGCGCCCGCGATGACGCTGACCGACCGCGAGTACCAGCACATGCGCGACGTCGGCATCGACGTTCTGCGCGCGGTCGGCGTGGACACCGGCGGCTGCAACATCCAGTTCGCCATTAATCCGGAGAACGGCCGGATGGTCGTCATCGAGATGAACCCGCGCGTTTCGCGGTCGTCGGCGCTGGCGTCGAAGGCGACCGGTTTCCCGATCGCCAAGATCGCAGCCAAACTTGCTATCGGATATACGCTCGACGAAATCCCGAACGACATCACCGGCGAGACCCCGGCGAGCTTCGAGCCGACGCTGGACTACGTCGTGGTCAAGGTGCCGCGGTTCGCGTTCGAGAAGTTCCCCGGCGCGGACAAGACGCTGACCACCACGATGAAGTCGGTCGGCGAGGCGATGTCGCTCGGCCGCAACTTCACCGAGGCGCTGGGCAAGGCGTTGCGGTCGATGGAAACCAAGGCCGCGGGCTTCTGGACAACACCGGACCCGGCTGACGCCACCCTCGAGTCCACTTTGGAGCAGCTCAAGGCCGGGCACGACGGCAGGCTGTACACGGTGGAGCGCGCCTTGCGGCTTGGCGCGTCCGTCGAAGACGTGCACAAGGCGTCCGGCATCGACCCCTGGTTCATCGACCAGATCCTGTCGCTGGTGGAGTTGCGTGCCGAGATCCTGAACGCCGCCGTGCTCGACGAACCGTTGTTGCGCAGGGCGAAACGCGCCGGGTTGTCGGACCGTCAGGTGGCGGCCCTGCGACCGGAACTGGCGGGGGAAGACGGCGTTCGCACGCTGCGGCACCGCCTCGGAATCCGGCCGGTGTTCAAGACAGTCGACACCTGCGCCGCCGAGTTCGCCGCGAAGACGCCCTACCACTACTCGGCTTACGAGTCCGATCCGGCGGCCGAGACCGAGGTCACGCCGCAGCGCGACAAGCCGAAGGTGCTCATCCTCGGTTCCGGTCCGAACCGCATCGGGCAGGGCATCGAGTTCGACTACTCGTGTGTGCACGCGGCCATGGCGTTGCGTGCCGACCAGTACGAGACCGTGATGATCAACTGCAACCCGGAAACGGTGTCGACCGACTACGACACGTCCGACCGGTTGTACTTCGAGCCACTGACCTTTGAGGACGTTCTGGAGGTCGTGCACTCCGAGCAGGAGTCCGGCACCGTCGCGGGCGTCATCGTGCAACTCGGCGGTCAGACACCGCTCGGTCTCGCGCAACGGTTGGCGGACGCGGGCGTCCCGGTGGTCGGCACGCCGCCCGCCGCGATCAACCTGGCCGAGGACCGTGGAGCGTTCGGTGATGTGCTGACGTCCGCCGGCTTGCCGGCGCCGCGTTACGGGACAGCGACCTCGTACGAGGGCGCGAAGCGGATTGCAGACGAAATAGGATATCCGGTTCTGGTCCGACCGTCCTATGTGCTCGGCGGGCGCGGCATGGAGATCGTGTACGACGACTCCACGCTCGCCGACTACATCGCACGCGCGACGGAGGTCTCGCCGGAGCACCCGGTTCTGGTCGACCGGTTCCTCGACGACGCGATCGAGATCGACGTCGACGCGTTGTGCGACGGCGACGAGGTGTTCATCGGCGGCGTGATGGAGCACATCGAGGAAGCGGGTATCCACTCAGGAGATTCGTCGTGCGCCCTTCCGCCGATCACGTTGGGCCGTACGGACTTGGAGAACGTCCGCCGTTCGACCGAGGCGATCGCCAAGGGCGTGGGCGTACGCGGACTGCTCAACGTCCAGTACGCGCTGAAGGACGACCAGCTGTACGTGCTGGAAGCCAACCCGCGCGCGTCGCGGACGGTGCCGTTCGTGTCCAAGGCGACCGCGGTGCCGTTGGCGAAGGCCGCGGCGCGGATCATGCTCGGCGCGACCATCAAGGAGTTGCGTGACGAAGGCATGCTCCCGCCGTCCGGCGACGGTGGCGAGTTGCCGTCGGACGCCGCAGTGGCCGTCAAGGAAGCAGTGCTGCCGTTCCACCGGTTCCGCACGCCGGAAGGCCAAGGCGTGGATTCGTTGCTGGGCCCGGAGATGAAGTCGACCGGCGAGGTGATGGGCATCGACACCTCGTTCGGCAAGGCGTTCGCCAAGTCACAGACCGCTTCGTACGGCTCGCTGCCGATGTCCGGCCGCGTGTTCGTGTCGGTGGCCAACCGGGACAAGCGCGCCATGATCTTCCCGGTGAAGCGGCTCGCCGACCTCGGCTTCGAGATCATCGCGACCCAGGGGACCGCGGAAGTGCTCCGGCGCAACGGCATCCCATGCGCCGAAGTGCCCAAGCACTTCGAGACACCGGCGGACTCGGTGCGCAACGCGGTCAGCGTGATCCTCGACGGCGAGGTGGTCATGGTGATCAACACGCCGTACGGCAACAGCGGGCCCCGTGTGGACGGTTACGAGATCCGTACCGCCGCCGTGGCGCGTGACATCCCTTGTGTGACCACGATTCAAGGCGCCGCAGCGGCCGTTCAGGGCATCGAGGCCCTGATCCGAGGGGAAATCACCGTCCGGCCGTTGCAAGCCCTGCAAGAAGCGCTGAAGGCACAATCGGGGAGCAAGGCATGACGCGATCGGATCGCGCCTCGTTCGGCGCGCGGCTGACTGACACCGTCGCCGAACGGGGCCCGCTCTGCGTCGGCATCGACCCGCACCCCGGTCTGCTGGCGCAGTGGGAACTTCCCGACGACGCGAACGGACTCGAACGGTTCGCGATGACCTGTGTGGACGCTTTGGCCGGCGAGATCGCCGTCCTCAAGCCACAGTCGGCGTTCTTCGAGCGCTACGGCTCCAAGGGCATCGCGGTGCTCGAGCGGGTCATCGCGGAGTCCCAGCAGGCTGGCGCACTCGTGCTGCTGGACGTCAAACGCGGCGACATCGGATCCACGATGGCGGCCTACGCGGCGGCGTACCTGACCGACGGATCGCCGCTCGCCGCCGACGCCGTAACACTGTCACCTTTCCTCGGATTCGGCTCACTCGAACCGGCGTTCCAAGCCGCGGAGAAGTCCGGGCGGGGCGTTTTCGTCCTCGCTCTGACCTCGAACCCTGAGGCGTCGGACGTCCAGCGTGCGCTCAATGGCGGACGCAGCATTGCGCAAACGGTCGTGGACGGTGCGGCCGAACGCAACGCCGGAGTGACTCCGATCGGGGGAATCGGTCTCGTCATCGGGGCCACCATCGGGACTCTTGGCGTGGACCTCGCGGCACTCAACGGGCCCGTGCTGGTGCCCGGTTTCGGGGCACAAGGGGGCACGATGTCCGATATCCGGACACTCTTCGGGAAATCCCTGCGTAGCGTGCTTCCCACCTCGTCACGGGACGTCCTGAAGGCGGGTCCGGACGTGTTCGCGCTGCGTAGTGAGGCCCTGCGGACGCGTGACGCGATCGTGTCGGCCGCGGGTCACCATTGATGTACCACGCGTGATCTGCGCAGGATCGGCGACCCACGTTGTCCTTGACCCGGGCGTGTCGGTACGGTCGCCAGCACCCGATCCGGAAACACCCACCCCACGGAGGAAATCGTGGCCCTTCCCCAGCTGACCGAGGAGCAGCGGGCCGCAGCGCTGGAGAAGGCGGCTGCCGCTCGTCGGGCCCGGGCTGAGCTCAAAGAGCGCCTGAAGCGAGGCGGCACGACCCTCAAGGACGTGCTCGCCCAGTCCGACAGCGACGAGGTCTTGGGCAAGATGAAGGTGACCGCACTGCTGGAGGCCCTCCCCGGCGTCGGCAAGGTGCGCGCCACCCAGATCATTGAGCGGTTGCAGATCGCCCCAAGCCGCCGTCTCAGGGGTCTCGGCGACCGGCAGCGCAAGGCGCTGCTCGCTGAGTTCAGCGGCGAGTGACTGGTAGTCACTTGAGTGCCACTGAGCCGGGGACGGGTGTGCGCGCCCGGCCCCGGCTCACTGTTGTGTCGGGTCCGTCCGGCGTCGGCAAGTCCACTGTGGTGGGCGAGCTGCGCAGGATGGACCCGAGCATTTTCTTCAGCGTCTCGATGACCACCCGCGCCCAGCGGCCCGGTGAGATCGACGGCGGCCACTACCACTTCGTCGACCGTCCGCGGTTCGACGAGATGGTGGCCCGCGGCGATTTCCTGGAATGGGCCGAATACGCGGGCAACTGCTACGGCACGCCCCGCCAGCCGGTTCTCGACGCGCTGGCCGCGGGACGACCCGCCATCCTGGAGATCGAACTGCAAGGCGCGCGGCAGGTTCGCGCCGCGATGCCTGACGCGCAGCTGGTGATGCTCGTACCGCCTTCGTGGGAAACCTTGGTCGGCCGGTTGACCGGTCGAGGCACCGAGGACCCCGAGGTGGTCAAGCACCGTCTGGCCGTCGCGGAGAAGGAACTGGACGCGCAAGGCGAGTTCGACGCGCTGGTGGTCAACACCGACGTGAAGCAGGCCGCGGCCGAGTTGCTAACCTTGATAACCGGTACAGCTGTCTGAATCCCTGGAGTTCCTCTTGACCACCGAGCTGGGCGCACTGGGCGAGCCGACCACCAACCTGGAAGGCATCACCAACCCCCCGATCGACGACCTGCTTGACAAGGTCAGTTCGAAATACGCGCTGGTGATCTACGCCGCCAAGCGCGCCCGCCAGATCAACGACTACTACGCGCAGCTCGGTGAGGGCCTGCTGGAGTACGTCGGCCCGCTCGTCGAGCCGGGCCCTCGCGAGAAGCCGCTGTCCATCGCGCTTCGCGAGATCCACTCCGGCCTGCTTGAGCACACCGAAGGCGAGTGACCACCCCGGCTTCTGGCCGGCCCCGGGTGGTGCTCGGGGTCGGCGGGGGCATCGCCGCCTACAAGGCCTGTGAGGTCCTGCGCCGGCTGATCGAGTCCGGTCACGACGTGCAGGTGCTGCCCACCGAGTCGGCACTGAACTTCGTCGGCAAGGCGACTTTCGAGGCGTTGTCCCACCAGCCCGTGTACACGGGCGTTTTCGAGGACGTGCCCGAGGTGGCTCACGTCCGTATCGGCAAACAAGCCGATCTTGTCGTCGTCGTCCCGGCAACGGCGGACCTGCTGGCCAAGGCCGCGCACGGGAACGCCAACGACATGCTCACCGGCACCCTGCTGACCGCGCGATGCCCGGTGCTGATGGTCCCGGCGATGCACACCGAGATGTGGGAGCACCCGGCGACTCAGGACAACGTCGCGCTGCTGCGTTCGCGGGGCGTCATCGTCACCGAGCCCGCCAGCGGGCGGCTGACCGGCACGGACACCGGCAAGGGCCGTCTGGCGGACCCCGCCGAGATCGTCGACCTGGCCAGATTGCTGCTCGCTCGTGCCGACGCGCTGCCCCGTGACATGACCGGCAAGCGGGTCGTGGTGTCCGCGGGCGGAACCCGTGAACCGCTGGATCCGGTCCGCTACCTGGGCAACCGTTCGTCTGGCAAGCAGGGCTACGCGCTCGCGCGGGTCGCTGCGCAGCGCGGCGCGCAGGTCACCCTGGTCTCAGCGCACACCGTCGCGTTGCCGGAACCTGCGGGCGTGGACATCGTCAACGTCGGAACCGCGCTGGAATTGCGGGACGCCATGCACAAGGCCGCGGCCGAGGCGGACATCGTGGTCATGGCGGCTGCCGTGGCGGACTTCCGGCCGGTCAGCAAGGCCGACCACAAGATCAAGAAGTCCGACAAGGACCCGGATCCGGTCGCGCTGACCCGTAACCCGGATGTGCTCGCCGAGCTGGTCGTGGCCCGCTCAGAGGGCAAGTTCGACGCCTACATCGTCGGCTTCGCCGCCGAGACCGGTGACGAGCACGGCGACGTGCTCACGCACGCGCGTGCGAAGCTCGCCAGGAAGGGCTGTGACCTGCTCGTTGTCAACGCCGTCGGTGAAGGACAGGCGTTCGAGGTCGAGGACAACGCCGGATGGTTGCTGGCCGCCGACGGGTCCGAACGGCCTATCGCACTGGGCTCCAAAGCGCAAATGGCGGCCGGAATATGGGACTTCGTCATGAACTCCAGCACTTCTCGAACGGCTGGCTAGATCCTTCAGTACGCTGATCCATGCAGCTCATCCGTGATGAAGTGAGGGGTAATGGCAACAAACAAGGCCAGCCGGCTGTTCACGTCGGAGTCGGTCACGGAGGGGCACCCGGACAAGATCTGCGACGCGATCAGCGACTCGATCCTGGACGCCCTGCTGCGGAAAGACCCACGAAGCCGCGTCGCGGTCGAGACCATGGTGACCACCGGCCAGGTGCACGTCGCCGGTGAGGTGACCACCGAGGCGTACGCGGACATCCCGTCCATCGTCCGCGACAAGATCCTCGAGATCGGCTACGACTCGTCGGCCAAGGGCTTCGACGGCAACTCCTGTGGCGTGAACATCGCCATCGGTTCGCAGTCGCCCGACATCGCACAGGGTGTGGACACCGCATACGAGTCCCGCGTCGAGTCCGCTGACGACGAGATCGACCGTCAGGGTGCCGGTGACCAGGGCTTGATGTTCGGCTACGCGTGCACCGACACGCCTGAGCTGATGCCGCTGCCGATCGCTTTGGCGCATCGGCTCTCCAAGCGGCTGACCAAGGTCCGCAAGGACGGTGTCCTGCCGTACCTGCGTCCGGACGGCAAGACCCAGGTCACCATCGAGTACGCCGGTGACCAGGCCGTTCGGCTGGACACCGTCGTGGTGTCGTCGCAGCACGCCGAGGGCATCGACCTCGAGCGCCTGCTGGGCGTCGACATCCGTGAGCACGTCATGGTGCCGGAGATCGCCGATCTGAGTTTGGACACGTCCAACGTGCGACTGCTAGTCAACCCGACCGGCCGGTTCGTCGTCGGCGGTCCGATGGGTGACGCCGGCCTGACCGGCCGCAAGATCATCGTCGACACGTACGGCGGTATGGCGCGGCACGGTGGTGGCGCGTTCTCCGGCAAGGACCCGTCGAAGGTTGACCGTTCCGCGGCGTACGCGATGCGGTGGGTCGCCAAGAACGCGGTGGCGGCGGGCTTGGCCTCGCGGGTCGAGGTCCAGGTGGCGTACGCGATCGGCAAGGCCGCGCCGGTGGGTCTGTTCGTGGAGACCTTCGGCACCGAGGTCGTCGACCCGGCCAAGATCCAGCAGGCCATCTCCCAGGTCTTCGATCTGCGTCCGGCTGCGATCATCCGTGACTTGGACCTGCTGCGTCCGATTTACGCGCCGACCGCGGCGTATGGCCACTTCGGTCGTCCGGAGCTGGACCTGCCGTGGGAGCGCACCGACCGTGCCGAGGCATTGAAGCAGGCTGCCGGGCTCTGACGGTTCATTGTCGCCGAACGGCGCGGGCATCATCGCCCGCGCCGTTTTCGTATCCGATTCCGGTTCGGTCTAATCGGGTTTCGTATCCGATTCTTGGGTGACCGGTTTCGTGTCCGGTCGGTTGTCAGGACGCGGCGTCGACGAGGGCTTGCAGGAGTCGTTGCGGGTCTTCGGCGATGCGGTTGCAGACGTAGAGCCACCACTCGGTGCCGAACACGACGTACTCGCGTGTCGGGTGACCGCTTTTCGCCATTGCTTCGAGACGGTCCGGTCCCAGACCGAGAAGCGTCTCGAACTCCCACGGTGCGTCGGGACGCCCGGTGCCGCCGAGGTAGCTGTCGATGTGGTTGATCAGGGCCCAGTCGTGGGTCGCGAACGAACAAAGGTGCCCGGCGTCAACCAGCTGCTCGGCGTAGCGCTGATAGGCGACGGCCAGTTCGGGCGCCTCGCGCGGGTACGCGACGGCTTCGCTTTCCAAGAAGGCGCCTTTGACCAGACGGATCCGTCCGGGGCGTTCGAGAACGCGGCGCATGTCGGCGCGCGTTCGGTGCAGTCGCGCCTGAACGGTGATGCCCACGTGGTCAAAGCGCGCGCAGAGTTGTTCGTGGACCGCTAGGACGGCGTCCGTCCGGTCCGAGCCTTCCGCTGAAATGACCATTTCACGCCCAGTCTCGGCGGTCGCCGCGGCGATCTCGGTCGCGTTGTCCAGCACGAGACCGGCGTCAACGGCGAGACCGATGTGCGAAAGGTCAAGCGATACCGAGCAACCCGCCGGCAAACGACGGGCCATGTCGACGAACACCGCGGTCTCCTCAGTGGCGCGTTGCGCGTCGCGGCAACTTTCACCCATGTATTCGGCGTTCGCGCGGTGGCCGTTGGCCAGGATCCCGGTCACTCTTTCGAGCGCATCGGCCAGGTTCTCACCGGCGACGTACCGACTGGCGACCTTGCGCACCAGCGGGCCGATCATCGGATCGGCGGGGATTCGCCACTTCAGGTCTTCGTCGAGGGCGAGGGCGCGCATGACTTCGGCTGCCTGCGCTGCCTGGGCGGAGATGGTCATGATCCGAGCCTCTGGTAAACCTCAGGCGTGGTCAACGCAGGTAATCGAAACAAGGGCGAACGGCACCCAGCGGCCGCCCTTCCGGTTGCCCGTGTCTACGTCGACGTGCCATTGGCGCACCTGGACAAGACATTTGACTACTTGATTCCCACGCAGCTGGACGAACAAGTGGTTCCTGGCTGCCGGGTGCGGGTGCGGTTCTCCGGCAGGCTCGTGGACGCCTACGTCATCGAGCGCGCGGCGGAGTCCGAGCATCCCAAGCCGATGTTCCTCGAGAAGGTCGTGTCCCCTGAGCCAGTACTCGCGTCGGAGATCGCGCACCTGGCCAGAACGGTCGCCGACCGCTACGCGGGCACGATGATGGACGTGCTGCGGCTGGCGATCCCGCCCCGCCACGCCCGGGCCGAAGCGGCACCGTCGCCGGAACCGATCGACGTCAACCCGCCTGAGGAGACCGGCTGGGGCCGGTATCCACGCGGACCGGCGTTTCTTGACGCTCTGAAAGCCGGTCGCAACGCGCACGCGGTGTGGCAGGCGTTACCGAACGACGACTGGCCACGGCGGCTCGCCGAACTGGCGGTGACGGTCGCGGCGACAGGCCGGGGTGTGGTCATGGTCGTCCCGGACTACCGCGATGTGGCCCGTCTGCACGCCGCATGCCTTGACCTGGTCGGCAAGGCGCAGGAGTCGGCAGTCGTGGCGTTGTCGGCCGATCTAGGGCCGTCTACGCGCTACAAACGATGGCTTGCCGTCCTGCGGGGCTCGGCCAGGATCGTTCTCGGCACGCGGGCCACGGCGTTCGCGCCGGTCAAGGACCCTGGACTGGTCGTCGTCTGGGATGACGGTGACGACTTGCACGCGGATCAACGTTCGCCGTACGCCCATGTGCGTGAAATCCTGACGCTCCGCGCGCATCAAACCGGGGCCGCCATGGTCATCGGCGGGTTCGCCAGGACGGCCGAGGCCCAATTGCTCCTGGACACCGGCTGGGCGCACGAGGTCATCGCGACCCGAGACGAAGTCAGGAAGTCGGCGCCACGGGTGACCGCGATCGGCGAGACCGACGTCCAGCTCGCCCGCGATCCGGCCGCCCGGGCGGCCAGGCTGCCGTTGGTGAGTTTTGAGGCAGCGCGGCACGCCCTCGCGGCGGGTGCGCCGGTGTTGGTGCAGGTACCGCGGCGCGGTTACGTGCCTGCGTTGGCGTGCGCGCAGTGCCGAGCACCAGCGCGATGCCGGAGATGCGCCGGTCCGCTCGCGTTGCCTGGCGGTTTTGACGACGGTATGGCGCGTCCGGCTGCGTGCCGGTGGTGCGGTGCTGCCGAGGCCGCTTTCCGTTGCGGGAACTGTGGATCACGACGGCTGAGGGCAGTTGTGGTCGGTTCTAAACGGACCGCGGAGGAGTTGGGCCGTGCGTTCCCGGGCGTGCCTGTCCGGACATCGGGCGCCGACGAAGTGCTCGCGACGGTTTCCAACGCGCCCGCGCTCGTCGTGTCGACGCCAGGCGCCGAACCAGTTGCCGAGTGCGGTTACGGCGCGGCGCTTTTGTTGGACAGCTGGGCTTTGCTCGGTCGCGCGGATCTGCGTGCCACTGAAGAAACGCTGCGGCGCTGGATGGGCGCGGCCGCGCTTGTCCGTCCCGGAGTGGACGGTGGGCGAGTGGTTGTGGTGGCGGAGTCCGCGTTCGCTCCCGTGCAAGCGTTGGTGCGCTGGGATCCGGCTTGGCATGCCGCGCAGGAACTCGAGGCGCGGACCGAACTGGGCTTCCCGCCCGCGGTCCGGATGGCGTCAGTGGACGGATCACCGGACGCGTTGGCCGATTTCCTGGACAACATCGCGCTGCCGGAGTCGGCCGAAGTGCTCGGTCCGGTGCCGATCGGCGAAACCAACGAGCGCGCGCTGATCCGGACGCCTCGTGTTGACGGGCGTGCGCTCGCCGCCGCGCTCGCCGTGGCGCAAAAGGAACGAACGGCACGGAAAGAGCCGGAGTCCATCAGGATCCGGCTCGATCCGTTGGAACTCGTCTAGTTCCTGAGTCCTCCCGCGGACGCGAGCACTGGCGGCACACGACTGAATATGTGCTCGGCCCCATCGTGCATGGCGTACAGCTTTACGCCCGGTTTCTGCGGGTCGATAGGTGTTCGCGCGCGGGCGACGAAGAAGCCGTCGCTCAATCGAGGCGTCACGGTCTCGGTGCGGTTCGGCTCGACGGTCATACGCAGTTCGAACTCCCTCCAGCCGGAGTCGACTACACCAGCGACAGTGCCGTTCGAGGTCGCGAACATGGCCGCGGTGCCCGACGAAGCGGCGTAACCGGGCTCGGCGAATGGATCGGAAACCGTCACCGTGGTTGCTGTGATCTCGCAGAACACCGGTTTGCCCTCGACACGCGCCGCGGTGACGCTCACGCCGTCGGCCTCGAACCTGGTCACGAACGACCACTGTGGACGCTGCAGGAGGTTGCTGGCGGGTGCGGCCGTCGTGGAACAGCGGTCCAGTTCGGCTTCGGCGCCTTGCGAGGCGACATTCGCGGTACCGAACGCCGCCGCTGCCATGGGGTTGTTCGACGAAGACACGTTCTGCGCCAGCACAACCGTGCCGGCGATAAGGACGGCGACCGCGCCGACGGCAGCGACGATCGGTGCGCGTACCCGGCTGAGCCTTGACCGGGCCGGAACGTCCAATTGGCTCCATAGCCTGCGTCGCAGCCGATCCCGGACCTCCGGCGGCATCTCGCGGCGAGGCAGCGGGTCGTGGCGGGTCATCGTGTTCCCTCCAGCAGATCGTCGCCCAGCATGCGGCGAAGGCGGGAACGGGCACGCGAAAGCCGAGACCGGATGCTGACCTCCTCAAGACCGAGCAGCTCGGCCGCTTCGGCGATGGACAATTCGCCGATCAGGCACAACTCGACGGCCTGACGCTCGGATTTCGGCAATCGTGCGACGGCCTGGAGCAACACACGCATCCTGACTTCACCGTCGACCTTGTCCACCACCGAATCCGCGTGGTCCTCGATGGTCTCAACGGTCGGTATCCGGCGTAGCAATCTGGCAAATCGCCCGGAACTACGGAATTCCGTGCGCGCCAGGTTTCCCGCGACCGCGTACAACCAAGGCAAGGCGCTGTCGCGGACCAACGTGACTTCGTGCAGCTTGCGCCACGCGGTCAGAAACGTCATGGACGTGAGGTCTTCGGCCAACGACCACGAGCCGGTCAACCGATAGGCGTGGTTCCACACGGCTTGCGCATGCCGCTCGAACAGCTCACCGAACGCGGCTTTGTTGCCTGAAGCGGCCCGGTGCCACAGCGCCGCGTCGCTGTGCACATCGGCCTGCAAGCTTCTGGTGGTCACATCTATTAGATGGCCACACCCGGTAACGACGTTGCATCCCCCAAACTCACAGTTGGTTCAGCCCAACGCCGCATGCGGGGTGGTGCTGCCTGCTCCTACTGTCGAAGGTAGGAAGGCCGTCACTGGAGGCAGGCGTGAGCGAAGCCCAGCTCGGCACCCGGGAGTACTTGTTGGCCGCCACCGAGGTGGATCAGCTGACGGTCGGCGTGGAAGAGGAGTTCCTGCTGGTCGACGAGGAGTCCGGCAGGCTGGCCGACCGTGCTCCGGACATCCTGTCGGACGTCCGACGTGACGGGCACGACCTGCAGGCGGAGATCGCGCTGAGCCAAATCGAATCGGCCAGCGGTGTCTGCCTGACCATGCCTGAGCTGCGTGCGCAGCTGAGTGGTGCTCGCCGGGTGCTCGCTGAGGAGGCGGAGCGGCACGGGTCGCGGTTGATCGCCACGGGGACGCCAGTGCTGGGCCGTGGATCGCCAAGCGCACTGACCCCCTTGCCGCGGTATCACCGGATGACCCGAGAATTCCGTGCTCTGATTGGGGATCTGCCTGTCTGCGGATGTCATGTGCACGTCGGTCTGCCAGACGATGAAGCCCGAGTGCTGGTGTGCAACCACATTCGTTACTGGCTTCCCACCCTGCTCGCGATCAGCGCCAATTCGCCGTATTGCAACGACTCCGACACTGGATACGCGAGCTGGCGCTATTTGATGTGGAGCCGTTGGCCGTCAGCCGGCGCACCGCCGTGGTTCGAAACGGCCTCGGACTACTACGCCGCTCGTGAACAGGTCATTGCCAGCGGCGCGGCGATGGATCTCGGCATGCTTTATTGGGACGTAAGGCTTTCCGCCCATCAGCCGACGGTCGAAGTCCGCGTTTGCGACGTGGCTCCGACCGTCGACGACGCGGTGCTGATGGCCGCACTGGTTCGCGGTATCGCCGCCACCGCGTTGGCGTCGGGCGAGCGCGCGCCTGCCGTGCCGCCACACCTGTTGCGTCCCGCGCTGTGGCGCGCGGCGCGGGACGGCTTGGAAGGGCAGGGAGTCGATCTCGTCACCGGAGGGCTGGCTCCGGCCGCGGACCTCGCCAGTGCGTTGGTGCGGTGGATCCGCCCGGCGCTTGAGGTGTCCGGGGACTACGAGTTGGTTGACGAGTCTTTGGCCCGTTTGGTGTTGGACGGATGCGGCGCCGCTCGGCAACGGGCGGCGTTCAGTAGAACTGGGTCGTTGGGTGGAGTCGTCCAGTTCCTCGCCGAGCAGACGCGGTCCGCGTGACTTTCGGAGCGCTCGGGAGCTCGGAGCCGATCTCCCGCTCCGCCAGCAGTGCCGCACGGTGTCCTCGCTGGCGGCTATTTCGTGTTTCGTATCCGATAAAGGGCAGGTTGCCGAGCGGTCGTTGATCCGCATGGCGGTAGGCTCGTGCGCGATGAGCATTCGTGAGGTGTCGATCCGGGACGACTCGATCAGGCTCGGTCAGTTCCTGAAACTGGCTGGGCTGGCCGAGGACGGCAGCCATGCGAAGGACCTGATCGAGGCCCAGGACGTGACGGTCAACGACGAGGTCGAGGTGCGCCGGGGCAGGCAGTTGCGGCACGGTGACGTGGTCGCAGTCGACGGCGAACAAGCGCGCTTGGTGGCGAACCGCTAAACGAGTTCGGCGATATCCGCTCGTCGTCGCAGACGTGCCAGCGCCCGGTGTTGAGCGACCCGGACGGCGCCTGGCGTGGAGCCGACGGCCGCGGCCGTTTCCTCAGCGGACAGCCCGACGACGATCCGCAGAACGAGAATGTCGCGTTGGCGGCTGGGTAGGATGCTCAGGATCTCGTTGATCCGCCTGGCGGCCTCGCCCTGCAGGACGTGCTGGACCGGACTGCCCTCGACCTCAGGCGTGTCCGGGATGTCCGCGACTGGTTGCTCTCGGTTACGGGCGACGGCGCGATGGGCATCGGCGACCTTGTGCGACGTGATGCCGTAGACGAACGCCAGGAACGGACGTCCTTGGAACACGTAGCGCGGCAGTGCGGTGAGAACCGCGAGGCAAGCCTCCTGCGCGATGTCATCGGCTGAGGTGTAGGAACGCTCACCCCGGCCGACGCGAGCGCGGCAATAGCGCACGACCAGTGGCCGGATGGTCGTCAGCAGCCGACCCACCGCTTCAGGGTCGCCTTCGACGGCCGCCGGCACCAGGGCGTCGAGGTAGTTGACCAAGTCTGTAGCCACGTGGTCGATCCTTGTTGCCCGCAGTGGTTACCGACAGTGCCGGAAGACTTCGGCGGATTGATGACTTTAGGCCCTACTGGGAATCGGGCCAATCCTGTGGCAGCCAATTGACGGCATACCAGAGGTCCATTCGGTGCTGTGCCTGGGACAGATCCACGTGCAGGGCCCGCTCGATCTGACCGATCCGGTGCCGGACGCTGTTGCGGTGCACATCCAGTGCGGCCGCGGAGCGGTCCCAGTTGCCGTGGTTGGCGAGCCAGACCCGCAGCGTTTCCACCAGATGCGCCGGACCGGGCGAGCGTATCTCGGCGAGCGGCGCCAAAGTGCGCCGCGCGAACGCACGCGCTTGAGCGGGGTCGATCAGCGAAGCGACGCTTTCCGACTCGTTGTCCGCACTGATCGGATGACCCGATGCGGCGGCCCGGCGGCGTAAGGCGACGGCCTCCCGTTCGGCCATCCGCAGATCGGCGACACCGACGACGCCGCTCATCCCGACGAGCCACCCGCGCTTGTGCAACGTCTCCAACGCGGTCGGCGACGGCGCTGAACGTGCGGAAACGATGGCGCGGAAACTGCCGCCTGCCAGATCGACCAGGGGAGTGCCCAGCAACTGGACGAGCTGAGAGAAGTCGCCGTCCACGTCGCCGCGGTGCCTGCGACGCACGTCAACGCCCGCCAGAACGCGGTAATCCTGTCCCGCGCGGTTGTCCAGCAACGCGGCCAGATGGTCGCCCGTCGACTCGGCGGCCGAACCGGCGGCCAGCAGTAACCGCGCGGCCAATCGGGAAGCGTGACCGCGAGACGTGTCTGTGTCTCGCCGCAACAGTCCGAGCATCGCCAACGCCATCGCGACGACAGCGCGGTCGCCGACGCTGAACGCCCGGTTGCGTCCGACGATCAGCACGGACGACTGGTCGATCGGATGCAGGACGACGTGATCGCCGCCGATGTGCGTGCTCGCGCTGCGCGGACCTGAACCACCGCGTAGCCGGGTGGCCAACGACAGCAGGTCCTCGGTCGGCTCGGGCGCCAGGCCGGACCTGGTCACGACCGCGCCGTCGGAATCCAGCAGCATGGCCCAGCCGGTCAGCGACGTGGCCAACGAACGGACCGTGGTCTCTGTCGGCCGAGGACGCGTTGCGGCCCGCGTCAAGTTGCGTTGACCATCGGCGATGACACGAAGTTCGGCATTTTGCGCCTCGGCGAGGGCGGCGCCGACGGCCTGGCTGACGGCAAGGAACGGCGTTCGTTCCGGAACGGCGAGCAACGGCAGGTCGCGGTCGCGGCATGCCTTGACCAGTTCGCGGGGAACAACGTCGTACACCGGGGTGACTCCGAAGCCCAACGCGCTGACACCCGCGTTGATCAGGCTCTCCACGTAAGCGTCAATTTCCGCCGGCGTGCGCGGGAAGTTCGTGCCCGCGGTCAGCAACAGCTCCTGGCCGAGCAGGTACGGCACCGGATCTCGCAGTTCACTGACGTGCGCCCAGCAGATCGGGCGGTCCAGCCGCGACTTGCCGGCTTTCACCTCAAGGCCCAGCTCCGCGCGGCTGACTACCGCACGCAATGGGATGGTCCTGAGCACCATGGCACGCCTCCCCGGGCCGATTCGTCCAATGGTGGCTGGCCAGATTGTGCAGAACAACCTTCGAACGAACCAGACCTGGCTCTTTACGGTGACCGGAACGAAACGCCACGCGTAGGAGATCGACATGGCCCTCGACAACGCAGTGATTGTGGCCTACTTGCTCGGCATGGTCGCGATGGGGTGGTGGGGCATGCGCCGGGCCACCACCAAGAGCGAATACCTGGTCGCCGGGCGGCGGCTGGGCGGCCCGATGTACTCGGGAACGATGTCGGCGATCGTGCTGGGTGGCGCGTCGACGGTCGGCGGCGTGGGCCTCGGCTACAAGTTCGGCATCTCCGGCGCTTGGCTCGTTCTCGCCATCGGTCTCGGCATCCTGCTGTTGTCCGCCGCGTACGCCCGACGGATCCAGCGGCTGAAGGTGTACACGGTCTCGGACATGTTGGATATCCGATATGGGGGTTCGTCGGCGTCCGTGTCCGGCGTCGTGATGTGGGGTTACGCGCTGATGCTGACGGTCACGTCGCTTGGCGCGTCATCGACGATCTTCAAAGTGCTGTTCGGGTTCGACCGCTGGTCGAGCATCCTGCTCGCGGGCGGGATCGTGGTGTTGTACTCGGTGCTCGGCGGCATGTGGTCGATATCTATGACCGACATCGTCCAGTTCGTCGTCAAGACCGTCGGCATCCTGTTCCTGCTGCTGCCGTTCGCGTTGATCAAAGCCGGCGGGTTCGACGGGATGCGGGAACGCCTAGACGCGAGCTTCTTCGACTTCACCGCGATCGGCGGCGATACCATCGTCACGTACTTGGTGATCTACACGCTCGGTCTGCTGATCGGACAGGATATCTGGCAGCGGGTGTTCACCGCGCGGTCCTCAAGCGTCGCGACCTGGGGCGGGATCACCTCCGGCCTGTATTGCGTCATCTACGCGTTCGCGGGCGCGTTGATCGGCATGGCGACCAAGGCGCTGTATCCGAATCTGCCCAGCCGCGATGACGCCTTCGCGACCGCGGTCGAGAACCTGCTGCCGATGGGCGTTCGCGGTCTCGTGCTCGCCGCCGCGCTTGCGGCGCTGATGTCCACGTCGAGCGGTGCGCTGATCGCCTCGTCCACGGTCGCGGCGAACGACATCTGGCCGCGCCTGACCAGGCGTGTATCGGATACGAAAGAGGATGTACACGCCAACCGCATCTTCACCTTGGTGCTCGGTGTCGCCGCGATCGTGCTGGCGATCCTGATCGAAGGCGTGATCGCCGCGCTGACCGTCGCGTACAACCTGTTGGTCGGCGGCTTGCTGGTCGCGATCGTTGGCGGGCTGATCTGGAAGCGCGGCAACCGGCAGGGCGCGCTGGCCTCGATGGTCACCGGCGCGATCACCGTGGTGATCGTGATGTTCACCGCCGGTCTTGAGGCCAACGAGGTCATCTACTACGGACTTGGCGTCAGCCTGGTGTCCTACGTGGTGGTCAGTCTGCTGACGCCGCCGACCGACAAGGCCGTGTTGGATCACTGGAACAGGCGCGTCAACGGCGAGGTCAAGGAGGAAGTGCCAGCATGATCGGTCCGGTCGATTCCTCGAAGGTGCCCCGGTTCGCCGGGCCCGCCACGTTCGCCCGGCTGCCCAGGCTGGACGAGGTGGGCAAAGCCGACATCGCGGTCGTCGGCGTCCCCTTCGACATCGGCGTCTCGTACCGGCCGGGCGCTCGGTTCGCCCCGGCCGCCGTCCGCGAGGCAAGCCGCCTGCTCAGGCCGTACCACCCGGGTCTGGACGTTTCACCCTTCGAGTCCGCGCAGGTCGTGGACGCCGGGGACATCGTGTGCAACCCGTTCAACATCGGCAAGGCGATCACGGAGATCTCCGAGCAGGCGACGGAACTGCTGAACGCGGGCGCCAAACTGGTGACGGTCGGCGGTGATCACACGATCGCCCTGCCGCTGCTGCGAGCCGTCGCGTCGAAACATGGGCCTGTGGCGCTGCTGCACTTCGACGCGCATCTGGACACTTGGGACACGTACTTCGGTGAGCCGTACACACACGGAACGCCGTTCCGCCGCGCGGTCGAGGAAGGCCTGCTCGACACGTCGGCACTGTCGCATGTGGGCACTCGCGGACCGCTCTACGGCCGCGCCGACCTGTCCGAGGACGCACGTCTTGGCTTCGGCATCGTTACGTCAGCTGACGTAATGCGCCGGGGTGTGGATGAGGTCGTCGAGGCGCTGCGAGAGCGGATCGGCGACCGCCCGTTGTACGTGTCGGTCGACATCGACGTCCTCGATCCCGCGCACGCGCCGGGCACCGGAACGCCTGAAGCGGGCGGCATGACAAGCCGGGAACTACTTGAGATCCTGCGCGGCCTGGCGGGAACGAACCTCGTTTCGGCGGACGTCGTCGAGGTCGCACCCGCGTACGACCACGCGGACATCACGTCCATCGCCGCGTCGCACGTCGCGTACGACCTTGTCACACTGCTGGCCATGGGCGTGGCCAAATGAGCCGGACCGGCGGTGACCTGGTCGTCGAGTCTCTGACCGCACTGGGTGCGCGCACCGTTTTCGGGCTTCCAGGTCAGCACGCGCTCGGACTGCTCGACGCGTTGCACCGCTCGACACTCCGCTACGTCGGCAGCCGAACGGAAGTCAACGCGGCGTTCGCCGCCGACGGCCACGCTCGGACGACCGGCGAGGTGACGCCGTTGTTCGTCTCGACCGGTCCGGGCGCGTTGCAGACGTTGGCCGGGTTGCAAGAGGCGGCGGCATCCAGCGTGCCAGTGCTCGGCATCAGCAGTCAGATCCCGTCGGCCGGACTGGGCGGCGCGCGGCGCGGCTTCCTCCATGAACTGCCCGACCAACAGGCCAGCTTCCGCGACGTCGTGAAACACACGCGTGTGGTGCGCGCCGCGTCGCAGATTCCGTCGGCCATCGCCGAGGCGTGGCGGATCGCCGCGAGTGCGCCGACGGGACCGGTGTGGGTTGAGATCCCACAGGATGTATTGCTCGGTCCCGCAGGGGTTCCGGTCGTCAGCGAACTGTCAGGGCAGCCGATCGTATTGGAAATACGATCCGAGTTGATCGCTGAGGCGGCGCGTGTACTGGCCGACGCGCAGCGGCCGGTGATCCTCGCTGGCGGGGGAGTGGTCCGCAGCGGCGCGCAGCCGGAGTTGCTGACGTTGGCCGAGAAGATCGGCGCGCCGGTGGTCACGACATTCGGCGGCAAGGGCGCCTTCCCGTGGCACCACAAGCTTTCGCTGCAGTCCTGGTTGGAGGACTGGCACACCACCGAGGTGCTGCAGGACGCCGACGTCCTGCTGGTGATCGGTTCCGGACTTGGCGAACTGTCGAGCAACTACCACACGTTCCAGCCGCGTGGCCGGGTCATCCAGATCGAAGCCGACCTGGGCAAGCTCGAGTCCAACCACCGCGCGCTGGGCATCCACGCCGACGCGAAACTCGCCTTGCGCGCACTGATACCGCTCGCGGAACAACGGGACGCGGTCGTTCCCGAACTGCTGACCAAGGTTCAGCAACGACTCGACGGGCAGGACTTGACGTTGGAACGTGACGTGCTCGCCAGCGTCCGCGACGCGTTGCCCGACGACGCGCCGAGCTTTTGGGACATGACGATCCTGGCCTACTGGGCTTGGTCGGCATGGGACCCACGCGACGGCGCAATGCACTCAGCGCAGGGTGCGGGCGGTCTCGGCTACGCGTTCCCAGCCGCGCTCGGTGCGGCGTCCACTGTGGATGGCCCCGTCCTGGCCGTGTCGGGCGACGGCGGCGCCATGTACGGATTGCCGGAGTTGGCCACGGCGAAGCAGCACAACCTGAACGTCACGTGGCTCATTGTGGACGATGGCGGCTACGGGATCCTGCGCGAATACATGACCGACGCCTTCGGTGCTGCCAGCGGAACCGAACTGGCCAGGCCGGACTTTGTGGCCCTGGCGGAGTCGTTCGGCATCCCGGCCATTCAGACAACTCCCGAACGGCTTCGAACCGACCTGGCCGACGCATTGGCCGACGCGGGACCGCGTGTGGTTGTCCTGCCTGCGTTGCTGCGGATGTTCGCCCCAACCCACCTGGAGCACCGATGAACGCACTCGACCTGGTCAATCCTGCGACCGGGGAAGTCTTCGGCTCGATCCCGGTCGGTCGTGAGTCCGAAGTGGATACCGCGGTCCAGAACGCGGCGAAGGCCTTCACCACGTGGCGCCGCAGCACGCCGATGGAACGGCAGGCCGCGTTGCTCGCGATCGCTGACGCCTTGCAAGCCAGGGCGGACGAGTTCGCTGACCTGGAATGCCGGGAGACCGGCAAGGACCGGGCGGTGATGCTCAGTGACGAAATTCCGCAGTCCGCTGACGTCTTCCGGTTCTTCGCAGGTGCGGCACGGACGTTGCCCGGTGCGTCAGCCGGGGAGTACTTGGCCGGGCACACGTCGAGCCTGCGCCGCGAGCCAGTCGGCGTGATCGCGCAGATCACGCCGTGGAACTACCCGCTGATGATGGCGGTGTGGAAGATCGCGCCCGCCGTCGCCGCAGGTAACACCGTTGTGATCAAGCCAGCTGACACCACGCCCAGCAGCACGGTCCTGCTTGGCGAGCTGGCTGCGGACTTCCTGCCCGAAGGCGTGGTCAACGTTGTCACCGGCGACCGCGACACTGGCAGGCTGCTTGTCGCCCATCCCGTCCCCGCGATGGTGTCGATCACCGGATCCACTCGCGCGGGTATCGAAGTGGCGCGGGCCGCGGCGGACACCTTGAAGCGGACACACCTTGAGCTCGGCGGCAACGCGCCGGTTCTGGTGTTCGACGACGTCGACGTGGTCTCGGCGGCGGACGGGATCATCGCCGCGGCGTTCTACAACGCTGGCCAGGACTGCACGGCGGCGACACGAGTGCTTGTCCAGGAACGCGTGCACGACGAGTTCGTCAACGCGTTGGTGGCCCGGGCCAAGGCGGCGAAGACCGGGCCGCTCAACAGCGCGGTCCAGTTGGAGCGGGTGCTCGGGCTGATGGACCGCCTTCCCGGCCATGCTGTCGTCCACTGTGGAGGTAAGCGGCTCGGCGACCGGGGATTCTTCCTGGAACCGACCGTCGTCTCCGGATTGCGCCAGGATGACGAGATCGTCCAGGAAGAGGTCTTCGCGCCGGTCGTGACCGTGCAGCGGTTCGGTACCGAGGAAGAGGGCGTTACCAGCGCGAACGGCGTCCCGCAAGGCCTGGCCTCCTCGGTGTGGACAACCGATGCGGGCCGCGTCGCCCGCGTCAGCATCGACCTGGACTTCGGCTGTGTCTGGGTGAACACCCATGGCCCGCTCGCAGCGGAGATGCCGCACGGCGGGTTCGGCCAATCCGGATACGGCAAGGACCTGTCCATGATCGGCCTGGAGGACTACACGCGCGTCAAGCACGTGATGACCAAGCTGGCTTGAGATCGCCACGCCGGCGAGGCAAAGTGGGCAACCTCAAACGTTTGTGGGAGGTCACGTCGTGCGCAGATCAGCCGCCCTATTCGCCTTACTCACCGCGACCACCGTGCTGGTCGGTGGTGCGGAGGCGGGCGCGAGTCCCAGTCGGCCCAAGGTGCCCGAGGCGATCGGCTACGGCGGCGCGGTCGCGAGTATCGACGCTGACGCGACCGCGATCGGCATCTCTGTCCTGCGTCGTGGTGGCAATGCGGTCGATGCCGCAGTGGCGACGGCAGCGGCGTTGGGCGTCACCGATCCGTTCTCCAACGGCATCGGCGGCGGTGGATTCTTCGTGTTCTACGAAGCGAAGACCGGCAAGGTCCACACGATCGACGGCCGCGAGACAACACCGATGTCGGCGACCGAAACGATGTTCCAAGAAAACGGCGTGCCGATTCCCTTCGCCGAAGGTGTGACCAGCGGGTTGAGCGTTGGCGTTCCCGGCACACCGCGCACGTGGCAGCGCGCGCTGCAGCTGTGGGGACGGAAGTCGCTCAAGGACGTGATGAGGCCTGCGGAGCAGCTCGCCCGCAGCGGATTCGTCGTGGACGACACGTTCCGCAACCAAATCGCCAACAACGCGGCGAGGTTCTCCGCGTTCCCGTCCACCCGTGAGCTGTACCTGCCGGGTGGCCAGCCGCCGGCGGTGGGCACGAAGTTCCGTAATCCCGACATGGCCAACACCTACCGGGAACTGGCCGACACGAACCTGAAGTCGCTGTACCGCGGTCAAATCGGCAAGGAAATCGTCAAGACCGTGCAGCAGCCGCCGAAGGATCCGGCGTCCACTTTGAACGTGCGGCCAGGCAAGATGACCGAGGCCGATCTTGCTCGTTATGACGCTCCGCTGCGCGAACCGACCAAGACGGCCTACCGCGGCCTGGACGTCTACAGCATGGCGCCGCCGTCCTCGGGTGGCACGACCGTCGGCGAAGCGCTGAACATTCTGGAGCCGACGAACCTCAGCAAGCTGTCGAAGACGGACTATCTGCATTACTTCCTGGAGTCGACCCGGCTGGCGTTCGCTGACCGCAACCGGTGGGTCGGGGACCCGGCGTTCAGCAACGTGCCCACGCGTGAGTTGCTGTCGCAGCGCTTTGCCGACTCACGCGCTTGCCTGATCAACCCGACCAAGGCGTTGACGAGCCCGGTCGCGCCCGGCGACCCGCGTAACCCGGAACCGTGTGCGACCACTGGCCAGGGTGTCGCCGCCGAGATCGGCAGCAAGCACACCACGCACCTGACCACTGCGGACGCGTGGGGCAACGTCGTTGCGTACACATTGACCATTGAGTCGGAGGGCGGCAACGGAATCGTCGTGCCGGGGCGCGGCTTCCTGCTCAACAACGAGTTGACCGACTTCAACTTCGCGCCGCTGTTCCCCGGCGTTCCTGACCCGAACCTGCCTGCCGCGGGCAAGCGGCCGCGCTCGTCGATGGCGCCGACCATCGTGTTGCGTAACGGGAAGCCGTTCTTCGCCACTGGCTCGCCGGGTGGCGCGTCCATCATCACCACGGTCACTCAGGTGGTCACCGGACGGGTGGATCGTGGCATGTCGCTCAAGGACGCGATCGCCGCACCGCGTGCCTCGCAGCGCAACTCCGCGTCGGCTCAGGTCGAGAAGGAGTTCCTCGCGCAGCCGGAGACGGCTGAATTGATCGCTCGTGGACAGGGCTTCAGCAACGCGCCGGGTGAGATCGGCGCGGCGACCGGCGTTGAGCGGTTGCCCGACGGGCGGTGGATCGCTGCGGCCGAGACCGTTCGGCGCGGCGGTGGCTCGGCGGCGGTCGTGATTCCTGCGCGCTGGTAGGGCGCTGGTCGTTCGTCAACAAGCGGAGCACCTCGGTCTTATGCCGGGGTGCTCCGCTTTTGTTGTGCGGACGCGTTGCGCCGGAACCGGTTTCTTGTCGGCGCGGGTTGCGGTCAGGTGACGAAGTTTGGTCTAGACCTTGAGTTGATCATTGGTCTGAACCATTAACTGGTGTGTGGTCTTCCTGCCACAACCCTGCCAACTGGAGGAAGAAACCGATGTCAGTCGGACAACGGCGATTCGGCATCCTGCTGGTCGCCAGTTCACTCGCGTTATCTGGCTTCTCCGGCACCGCGCAGGCCGCCGCCAATCCCACCGCGACGTTCACCAAGGTGTCCGACTGGGGCACCGGGTTCACCGGCCAAGTGGTGGTCCGGGCCGGTGACTCGACCGCGCTCAACGGCTGGACCGTGAAGTTCGATCTGCCCACGGGCACCAGCATCGGCTCGACGTGGGAAGCGAACATGACCCGCGTCGGCGACAGCTACACGTTCGTCAACCGGCCGTACAACGGCAGCGTGGCCGCTGGCGCCACGACGACATTCGGGTTCAACGGCGCCGGCCCCGGCGCGCCGGTGAACTGCACGATCAACGGCAACCCGTGTGACGGTTCGTCGGGGGAGCCTGACACCGAGGCGCCGACCGTCCCGACCGGCCTCGCGGCGGGCACGACCAGCGGCACGGTTCCGTTGAGCTGGACCGCGTCCACCGACAACGTCGGCGTTATCGGATACGATATTTTCCAAGGTTCTTCGACGACGCCGGTTGGCACCGCGTCGTCCACGTCGTTCATTGTCGGCGGTTTGCAACCGTCGACGACGTACAGCTTCCGGGTGCGCGCACGCGACCGTGCAGGCAACGTTTCCGCGCTCAGCGCGCCGGTGTCTGCGACCACAAAGGAGACCGGCAACCCCGGGCCGGGCGGAAAACGCAAGGTCGGCTACTTCACCCAGTGGAGCGTCTACGACCGCGCGTACTACATCAAGAACCTGGACACTTCCGGGTCAGCGGCGAAACTGACGCACATCAACTACGCGTTCGGCAACATCGATTCCGCCGGCCGTTGCTTCCAGGCGAACCAACTGGGCCAAGGCGACGCGTGGGCTGACTACCAGCGGCGGTTCACCGCGGACCTGACCGTCAACGGGCAAGCGGACGTCTACAACCAGCCGCTGGCCGGAAACCTCAACCAGATCAAGCAGTTGAAGGCCAAGTACCCGCACCTGAAGGTCAACTTGTCGCTGGGTGGCTGGACCTGGTCGAAGTACTTCTCCAACGCGGCGCTGACCGCTTCCTCACGACAGGCGCACGTGTCTTCGTGCCTGGACATGTGGATCAAGGGCAACCTGCCGCAACTCGGCGGGGAGCCGCAAGGCGGACCTGGGTCGGCCGCGGGCGTGTTCGACGGCATCGACCTGGACTGGGAATGGCCGGGCAGCGAGGGCAACGTCGGAAACGTCGTGCGTCCGGAGGACAAGCAGAACTTCACTTTGCTGGTTCAGGAGTGGCGCCGCCAGCTTGACGCGTACGGCGCGACGACGGGCAAGCACTACGAGTTGACCGCGTTCCTGCCCGCCGATCCCGACAAGGTGACCGCGGGCTTCGAGGTGAGCCAGATCTTCAACTCGCTGGACTTCGCCACCCTGCAGGGTTACGACCTGCACGGTGGTTGGGAGACGGTGACCAACAACCAGTCCGCGCTGCGCCTTCCGGCGGGCGACCCCGGCCCGAAGCCGTACAGCGTCGAGATCGCGGCGAACGCGTGGACCAGCAGGGGCGCTCCCGCCAACCGGCTTGTTCTCGGTGTGCCGTTCTACAGCCGTGGATGGACCGGCGTGCCCAACGTCAACAACGGCCTGCACCAAACGGCGACCGGTCCGGCGCCTGGTCGCTACGAAGCGGGCATCAACGACTACAAGCTGATCAAACCGTTGGTCGGCAGCGGTTACCAGGTGTACCGGGATGCCGCCGCGGGACACGCGTGGCTGTTCAACGGCAGCACGTTCTGGACCTACGACGACCCGACC
Source organism: Kibdelosporangium aridum (assembly GCF_900176515.1). Lineage (GTDB taxonomy): Bacteria > Actinomycetota > Actinomycetes > Mycobacteriales > Pseudonocardiaceae > Kibdelosporangium > Kibdelosporangium aridum. Next base: position 276,373 of record NZ_FWXV01000007.1, on the reverse strand, counting down.
GAGATCGCCAGGAAGACCGCCTGGATCACCAGCAACGGGCTGGGCGGAGCGATGATCTGGTCAATGGACGGCGACACGTCCAACGGTGAGTTGATGACCGCGGTGCACCAGGGCATCGGCTGACGGCAAAGGACCGCGCACGTTGGCCCGCCGGTCAACGTGCGCGGTTCACGACAGGATCATCAGGCTGCTGGTGGCTGTCGCGAGTAGACGATCCTTGGTGTCGGTCATCCGCGCTTCAGCCAACGCGATTCGCCGTCCTTGGTGGGTCAGCGTTCCGGTGCATCGGATCACGTCGGTGCGTTCTGAGATGGCGCTGAGGAACTTGACTGACAGGTCAATCGACGTATAGCCGACGCCTACATCCAATTTTGTATGCAACGCGCAGCCGGCAGCGGTGTCCATCATGGACGCGATGAATCCACCGTGGACGATGCCGGCGCCGTTGTACATGTACTCCGCGGGTTTGACGCCGAACACGACTCGGCCTGGTTTGACATCGATCATGTCGAAGCCAAGTGTCTGTACCATCGGCGGCGGGGAGACGGTGCCCGCGAGGATTCCGCACATGATCTCCATACCGGTCAGCTCCGCCGGGAACTCGGGCGTTCCCCAGTGATACGTACGGCTGTTCGTCATCGCCCCTCCGACATGGCGGCCCACTTGCGCTGATAGACCCGGTCGGCCGAGGTGAGCGGTTCGCCGCAAGTGCTGCACACGGTCGGTGAACTGCTCAAGTGATCAGCTGACCGGTGCAGGATGGACATCTCGATGTGCCGGGTGGGCGCCTGTGTGTACTTCTCGCCCCACCGCGCGAGCGCGTCGAGCGCTGGCAGAAGGTCGGCGCCAGCGTCTGTGATCACGTACTCGTTCTGCATCCGTTGTTTGCCGCGATACGGCCTGCGGCGCAGCAGTCCCGCGTCGACCATCTGGGCAAGCCGGCGTGACAGCACGTTGTCGGCGACCTGGAGCACTTCGCGGAACCGCTCGAACTTCGTCGTGCCCAGCAACGCCTCGCGGAGCACGAGCATGACCCACGGGTCGCCGACCACATCGAGTGATCGGGCGATCGGGCACGGGTGCTTCGACCAGTCCTGACGTAGCACGGGACGCTCCTCACATTGGCTTGCTCGAAGAAAGCCTATACGAAGTAGGCTTGCTTTAAGCAAGTCAACAAGGAGGTTGGCCATGAAGGACGCTGTGATCGTCGACGCCGTACGCACGCCGATCGGCAAAGGCCGCGCCACGGGAACGTTGGCTGGTGTGCATCCCGTCGACCTGCACGCGCACGCCATTCGCGCACTTGTCGACCGGACGGGTATCGACCCGGCACTGATTGACGACGTGATTTCCGGTGCGGTCGGCCAGATCGGTGAGCAAAAGTGGCAACACCGCGCGCTGGGCCGCGCTCGCCGCCGGACTGCCGGAGTCCGTCCCCGCGGTCACCATTGACCGGCAATGTGGCAGCAGTCAGCAGGCCATCCATTTCGCCGCTCAAGGTGTGCTCGCTGGTGCGTACGACGTTGTCATCGCCTCGGGCATCGAGTCGATGAGCCACGTCCCGATCGGCAGCCAGCGCGACGGCCGGGACTTCATTGGCACGCAGGTTGCCGCGCGGTACCCGGACGGTCTCGTTCCGCAAGGGATCAGCGCCGAGTTGATCGCCGCTCGCTGGGGTTTGACCCGCGAGCAACTCGACATGTTCGCCGCAACGAGTCATCAACGCCCGGCGGCCGCATGGGCGGACGGTCGGTTCGACCGCGACGTTGTGCCGCTGAAGGTGGGCGCGGACGAGGTGCGACTGGACGAGTCGGTCCGCCCGTCGACCACTGTGGACGTTCTGGCCGGACTCAAGCCGGCGTTCTACGACGACTACTGGGCGGAGCGTTTCCCGCAGATCGGCTGGCACGTGACCGCGGGCAACTCGTCACCGATCAACGACGGCGCCGCGGCTGTGCTGATCACCAGCAGCGAGACGGCACAACGCCTCGGCCTTAAGCCGCGCGCACGGCTGCACAGCTTCGCCGTCGTCGGCGACGATCCGTTGCTGATGCTCACCGGCGTCTTTCCCGCGACCGCCAAGGTGCTCGACCGGGCCGGCCTCACGCTCGGCGACATCGACGCGTTCGAGGTCAACGAAGCGTTCGCCAGCGTTGTCCTGGCCTGGCAGGCGGAAACCGGTGCCGATCTGGCGAAGGTGAACGTCAACGGCGGCGCGACTGCGATCGGTCATCCGCTGGGTGCGAGTGGCGCGCGGCTGATGACCACGCTGTTGTCGGTTCTCGAGCAGACCGGCGGCCGGTACGGCCTGCAGACCATGTGCGAAGCCGGAGGCCTTGCCAACGCCACGATCATCGAACGGCTCTGAATGTTGACGGTGACCGTCCGGCAGCCCTAATGTACGTTCCTGTAAACGTTTTCATTCTGCCGCGAGAGTGACACGTCAAAGAAGACGAGGTGAGCTCATGGCGAGAATCGGCACGTTGATCGTATCTGGACTGATCATCACAGGACTGACCATTCCTGTGGCGCAGGCCGCGGCGCCGCCGGTGTTCAACGTCAAGTCGTACGGCGCCACAGGCAACGGCAGCACCAACGACGACGATGCCATCGATCGGGCTATCAACGCCGCCAACGCGGCAGGTGGCGGCGTTGTGGACTTCCCGGCCGGGCGGTACCGCTCACGGACGATCCACATCAAGAGCAACGTCACGCTCAATCTCAACGCGGGCGCGACCTTGCTCGCCGCGAGCAGCGGCATGGATCGCGCCGAGCCGAACGAATGGGACGAATACCAGGACTACGGGCACAGCCACTTCCGCAACGCGCTGATCTTCGGCGAGAACGTCGAGAACATCGCGTTCACCGGCGCTGGCACGATCGACGGCGACAACAACCTGATCACCGGCGATCCCGACCAGGGCCAGGCCGACAAGGCGCTGAGCCTCAAGTACTGCCGCAACCTCCGCTTCCAGGACATCACCTTCCGCCAGGGTGGCCACTTCGCGATCCTGATCAACGGCTGCGACGGCGTGCAGATGCACAACACCAAGATCCTCAGCGCGGACGACCGGGACGCGTTCAACATCATCAACACGTCCAATGTGGAGATCGCGAACTCCCGGATCGAGGCCAGCGACGACGCGGTCGTGTTCAAGAGCGACTACGCGCTCGGCCGGACCTTCCCGACCGAGAACGCGATCGTCCGGGACTCGACGATCCTGTCGACGGAGAACAACGCACTGCAGTTCGGTTCGGAGACGTGCGGTAACTTCCGCAACATCCAGTTCAAGAACCTCAACGTGACCGGCGCGGGCAAGGCGGGCATAGGCATGGTGTCGATGGACGGCGCCACGATCGAGAACATCACGTACGACAACATCAAGCTCAGCAAGACCGCCTCGGCGATCTTCATGCACATCGGCAAACGCTCGCGCTGCCCGGGCAACCCGCCCGCGGGCAAGATCCGCAACATCACGCTGAAGAACATCACCGGCACGAACCTGACCACACCGCGCGACGTCGCCGGTGACGACGAGTACTCGGCCACCATCACCGGCCGCACTGACTCGCCGATCGAGAACGTCACGTTGGAGAACGTGAGCCTGAACTTCCCCGGCGGTCACCCGGCGTCCGACGCCAACCGCGTGCCGCCGGAGAACTCGACCGCGTACCCGCCGCGGACGTTCGGCGTCCGCCCGGCCTACGCGTTCTGGGTGCGGCACGCCAAGGGCATCAAGTTCCTCAACAGCACCGTTGAGTTCCAGAAGTCCGACGGCCGGCCCGCGTTCCTTGCCAACGACACGACCGGCGTGGTCATCGACGGCGTGACCATGGAGCGCAGCACGGGCAGCTGGGATGTGACGTTCCAGAAGTCCAGCGGGCAGCAGGTCGTCAACAGCGGCAACCCGCGCGTCCGAGTCCAGTAACCCCGGTGATATCCATGCGGCGGCCGCAGCAACAGCGGCCGCCGCACTGCGTTTGGGGACACTGTGAGTGAGTGGACGGCGATGGCTGGCACGTCCTATTTCGTTGTTCCAGATGAAGAGACGGCCCGGGCACTAGCCGAAGCCTTCGCGGAGTTCGGATATCCCCGAGTGACAGCTCGACCGAGCCGGGCGCTGCCGTTTGACGTCGACCCTGTCGAGCGAACGAGTTGGACCGTCTTCGTGGTCGACGAGGGACCGTATATGACCGACAAGGCCGGTCATCGCGCTTACCGCGAGGTGGGTCGGCGGGCCGCTGCGGTCGCGCGAGAGCACGGTGGGTTCTTCCAAGGCGGATCCCAGTTCGATGTGAGCCAGCTGGGGATTGCCGACCAGGACGGGCCGATTCGGCTGATCAATCCGGGGCGGCGGCCTGCCGTGCCGGAGATCGTGGAGGTTCCGCAGCCCGCGGATGCCATCCTCTCGCTCAGCCCGGATGACATCGAGAAAACCGAGATCGATCTCAGCGGACTCGACGACATCGACTGGGCAGCACTCGAGCACGCGCACGGCAGCGCCGAGGACATCCCCGGCCTGATCCGCGGCCTCGCCCACGACTTCGAAGTGTGGGAAGAGTGGGCGGAGATCCACAGCGAGCTCTTCGGCGACAACCTCATGCACCAGGGGACGTTCTACTCGGCGACGGCGCCCGCGATCCCGTTCATCGCCCGGATGGTGACATCCGGCGCCCTGCCCGCCATCTGCCGGTCGTATCTCTACCGCGACCTGACCCTCGCCGCAGGCGAGCGGGACGCCAGCATGGTTTCGCGGATGGCGTTTGGTGGCGAGCCGGAACCCGCGGCCTGGACTGATGAGGTTCACCGAGCTGTCGGCGAAGTTTTGCCGTCGTTGCTGGAGCGCTGGGACTTCGAACCGCCTGCCAATCGTTATCCGCTGGCGCTGCTGGCCGCGCTTTACTCCCGAACCGAAGTCATCGCCAAGGTGGAGGCGATGGCTCATCAGTTTTCGGATACGAAACCTGGTTGCTATCTCCGGCTCGCCGTCGCGGTGCTGCGCGGTGCGGACGACGACGCGGCCGAGATGTCAGAGGCAATCGCCGCATGGGAGGACTACGGCGACGACAGGTACCTTGACGAGCCCGGCGTCAGCGGGACTACCAAGGGCCGGATCACCCTGACCAAGGGAGTGCTGACAACCGCCTACGAGGAAACTTCGTAGAATCGAACGTCGTGACCATCCAACCGATCAGGCTCTTCGGTGACCCGGTGCTGCGCACGCCCGCGGACGAGGTCGTCGACTTCGACAAGGAGCTCCGTACGCTCGTCCAGGACCTGTGGGACACCATGGAGTCGCAGGGCGGTGCCGGGCTCGCCGCCCCGCAGTTGGGCGTGGGCCTGCGGGTGTTCACGTATCACTGCGACGGCTTCGCCGGGCACATGGTGAACCCGACGTGGAACGCGATCGACGACGAATGCCAGGACGGCGAGGAAGGCTGCCTGTCCATCCCTGGCTTCACCTGGGAGACACGGCGGCTGCGCAACATCGTCGCGACCGGGTGGAACATGCACGGCGAACCGATCGAGATCGAGGGAACCGACCTGCTGGCGCGCTGTATCCAGCATGAGACCGACCACCTGGACGGCGTGCTGTTCCTCGACCGGCTCGACCCGGACACGCGCAAGCAAGCGATGCGCGAGATCCGGCAGGCGTCGTGGTTCAGCGGTTCGATGCCGACGATCAAGCAGGACCCGCACGCGTTGTTCGGAGGCTTCTGACCATGCGGCTGGTCTTCGCCGGGACGCCCGAGCCCGCGGTACCGACACTCCAAGCACTGATCGACTCACCGCGGCACGAGGTCGTCGCGGTGGTGACCAGGCCGGACGCCCCCGCTGGCCGCGGCAGGCACGTCGTCCGGTCGCCGGTCGGTGCGTTGGCTGACGAACACGGCATCGAGGTGCTTACGCCGCAACGCGTCAAGGACCCGGATTTCCTGGCCAAGTTGACCGAGTTGGCGCCGGACTGCTGCCCGGTCGTCGCGTATGGGGCGTTGCTGCCGCAGGTCGCGTTGGACATTCCTCCGCACGGTTGGGTGAACCTGCACTTCTCGCTGTTGCCAGCGTGGCGTGGCGCCGCGCCGGTGCAGGCCGCTATCAGGGCGGGCGACGAGATCACTGGTGCGAGCACGTTCCGGATCGTCAAGGAACTGGACGCGGGGCCGGTGTTCGGTGTGCTGACCGAGCCGATCCGGCCGCAGGACACCGCGGGCGACTTGCTCGCCAGGCTCGCGGTGGCCGGTGCCGACCTGATGGTGTCCACGTTGGACGGAATCGAGGACGGCACGATCCGCGCGGTCGAGCAGCAAGAGGTCGACGGGGTCAGTTACGCCTCCAAGATCACGGTGGACGACGGGCACATCGACGTGACGCAGCCCGCGCTCGCGGTCGATCGCCTGGTGCGTGCCGTCACGCCGGAGCCGGGCGCGTGGGCGGAGTTCCGCGGCGAACGTCTCAAGCTCGGGCCGGTGACGGTGGTTGACGCCGAGGCGCTGCAGCCTGGTGAGGTCAAAGTGGAACGCAAGCGTGTGCTTGTCGGCACCGCGACGCAGCCCGTGCAGCTGGGCGATGTCCAAGCGCCGGGTAAGAAGAAGATGGCTGCGACCGACTGGGCTCGTGGGGCCCGGGTCGAGCAAGGAGAACGATTGTCTTGACGCACCGACCGTCCCGGCCGCGACGGGCGCATCCGCCGCGCCGCCGTGAGCCGTCCGCTCCGCGCCCGCCGATGGAGGATCCGGCTCGTCGCGCGGCGTTGGACACGTTGCGCGCGGTGCGTGACCGTGACGCGTACGCGAACCTCGTCTTGCCCGGTTTGCTGCGGGAACGGCGGATCACCGGACGTGACGCGGCTCTGGCGACTGAGTTGGCGTACGGCACGTGCCGCGCGATGGGCTGGCTGGACCAGGTGATCGCCGAATGCTCGGACCGTCCGTTGTCGCAAGTGGACAAGCAGCTGCTCGACGTGCTCCGGCTGGGCGCGTATCAACTGTTGCGCACCCGGATCCCACCGCACGCCGCCGTGTCGTCCACTGTGGATCTCGCTCGGTTCGACGTCGGTTCCCGGTTGGCCGGGTTCGCCAACGCGGTGCTCCGCAAGGTTGGCGAACGGTCCGAACAGGAGTGGGTCGACGCGCTGGCGCCATCCCGTATCGAAGATCCTATAGGATATTTGGCAACGGCGACCGCTCATCCGCGGTGGATCGCGCGCGCGTTCGCTGACTCGCTCGGCGACAAGGGCGACCGCCTGCAGGCCGCGCTGGAAGCCGACGATGAACGTCCCGCTGTGCACTTGGTGGCGCGGCCGGGCGAGATCACCGCTGAGGAACTCGCTGCGATCACCGGTGGCGATGTCGCGCCGTACTCGCCTTATGGCGTGCGGTTGGAAGCCGGCGCCGGTGATCCGTCCGATATGGAACCCGTTCGCGAACGGTTCGCAGGCGTGCAAGACGAAGGCAGTCAGCTGTGCGCGATCGCGTTGACGCGGCCGACGCTCACCGGCTCCGACGAGCGTTGGCTGGACCTGTGCGCGGGGCCGGGCGGTAAGGCGGCGATGCTCGGCGCCTTGGCTGGGCTGAGTGACGCGACTGTGGACGCCGTCGAAAAGGCGCCGCACCGGGCGAAGCTCATCGAGAACGCCACCGAGGGACAGCCGGTGACCGTGCATGTGGTCGACGGTCGCGACACCGGGTTCAAACCGGGCAGCTTCGACCGGGTGCTCGTGGACGCGCCGTGCACCGGGCTCGGTGCATTGCGGCGCAGGCCCGAGGCGCGGTGGCGGCGTCAGCAATCGGACGTCGGCGACCTGACCAAACTGCAGCGCGAACTGCTGCTGTCGGCGATGGAACTCGTCCGGCCAGGCGGCGTGGTCGCGTACGTCGTGTGCTCGCCGCACCTGTCCGAGACCGTTGGCGTTGTCGGCGACGTGGTTCGCCGGACCAAAGCAGAGCAATTGGACGCCCGGGAGTTCTTCCCTGGCGTGCCCGATCTCGGCGACGGTCCCGACGTGCAGCTCTGGCCGCACCTGCACGGCACGGACGCGATGTACTGCGCCATCATCCGAAGGATTTAGGCAAGTACAACGGAAGCCACGAGGGCCCGCTCGGCGTCGTGACACGACCTGATCAGCCGACCCAGGCCGCCGTTGGCGAGGATCGCGCTCGCCGGTCCGCCGAGTGTCGCGATGAGACACCCGATGGCGCCTCGTGCCTGTGAGCGTCCCGCTTTGTCCGGAACGCTCACAGCTTCGGCGTCAGAAGGAGACACGCTCGACGCTGTCAGCGCGCAGGACGGACTGCTGCTGGAACTGCGTCTTGTAGTCGGTGCGGATCTCTTCGATGTCGCGGTTGGCCGTCCGCTTGGTGTACGGGTACAGCAGGATCAGCACGTACGAGTCCTCTTTGCCGCCCATCCACTGGCCGTGCGCCTCGAGCCAGGTCAGGCCGTCCGGGAACGCGGGCGTGACCTCCTTGTCCACGAACTGCTCGAAATCGGCGGGCGTGATGACCGAACCGTCCGGTTTGCTGCCGCCGAAGTACAACTCCGTGCGCTTGTAGGACTCCCCAGGTGTCTTCTCGACCGCGTTGTCCACAGTGGCCGGCGCGGCGGTTCCGGCGGCGGTCAACCCCAGCATCAGCGCGGTCACCATGCCGGCGATGGCGGTGCGTCGTGTCGTCATGGACGGCATTCAAGCGGTACCGGCGGGTCTTTGTCCGCGAATTTCGGGCGGTATCCGGACCCTGCGAGCTGCCCGCTCGGGCAGGCCTGGCACACTGGCCGCTCTTCACACGGATTTCGCTTTGTCTTCTGGGGCGGAGAGACACATGCCGTTGTTCGCTGGTGGCCTGGTCAGCATCGTCGTGATGGGCCTCTGGATCTTCTGCCTCGTCGACGTGATCACCACCGTCGACGGGACCACCCGCAACTTGCCCAAGATGGGCTGGTTGTTCATCGTCTTGCTGCTGCCGTTGATCGGCTCGATCCTGTGGCTGGTCGCCGGCCGTCCGGAACGGGCAGGCGGCGGCGGTGGCCACTACCGTCAGGCGTCGCCGAGCCGGTTCCCGGAATACGACCGGCCGGGGCGCCACGTCGCGGCCAGCCCGGACGACGACGAGGAGTTCTTGCGCAAGTGCCGCGAACGCGCGGAGCAGCAGCGCAAGGCAGCCAAGCCACGAGACCAGAAGGACGAGTCATAGCCGTTCTGGGATTGGTCGCCGCGGCGTGCTTCGGCGTCGACAGCCGGTTGCACGACGAGATCGCCCGGCCAGCCGCCGAGCGCGGCTGGCGGCTGGCGATCACGCTGACGCCGACGGCGCACCGGTGGCTGAAGACGTCCGGTGAATACGACCGGCTGACTGAGCTCACCGACTTGCCGGTGCGCAGCGAGTCGCGGTTGCCCGGCGAACCTCGCCCGCATCCGGACCCGGCCACGTTCCTGTTCGTGCCCGCGAGCGCGAGCTCCACCGCCAAGCTGGCGCTCGGCATCGCTGACAACCAGGCCCTGACCGTGCTGTGCGAAGCGCTCGGCAATCCGCAGGTGCACGTGTCGGTGTGCCCGCAGTTGTCCGAAACGCAGGCGGCGCACCCGGCGTGGCCGAGCCATCTGGCCACGTTGCACGCGGCGGGTGCGCTGGTGACGCCGGTCTCATATGACCAACCGTGGACGACCGTGCTGGACGCCCTTCCGGTAGCCGGAACGCATCAACCATAGACTTCGGGTGTGTCCGCAGAACCAATGATCGCGCCTAGCATCTTGTCCGCCGATTTCGCCCGCCTGGCTGACGAGCTGGCCGCCATCGCGGGAGCGGACTGGGTGCATGTCGACGTGATGGACGCGCATTTCGTGCCCAACCTGACCTTGGGACTGCCCGTGGTCGAGGCGCTGCTGAAGGTGACCGACATCCCGATGGACTGTCACCTGATGATCGACGACCCGGACCGCTGGGCGGTCGGATACGCCGAGGCAGGCGCGCACAACGTCACCGTGCACGCTGAGGCGGCCGGAGATCCGGTCAAGCTCGCCAAGGACCTCAAGGCCGCGGGCGCGAAAGCCGGGCTGTCGATCAAGCCGGACACCCCGCTCGAGCCATGGCTCGACGTGCTCAAACACTACGACACCCTGCTGGTGATGTCGGTCGAACCCGGGTTCGGCGGGCAGTCGTTCATGTCGGAAGTGCTCGGCAAGGTCCGCCAAGCGCGCCGCCTGGTCGACACCGGGCACCTAGATCTGCTCGTCGAGATCGACGGGGGAATAAACAGCGACACGATCGACCTAGCAGCTGAAGCCGGTGTCGACTGTTTTGTCGCTGGGTCAGCGGTCTACAACGCGGACGATCCCGGGAAAGCCATTTCGGCGCTGCGCGATCGCGCTGCGCGAATCAGGGGAGGAGCCTGAGCATGTTCACCGGGATCGTCGAGGAGCGCGGCCAGATCGTGGCTGTCGAGCCCTTGCCCGACGCGGCGCGGCTCACGGTCGCGGGCCCGCTGGTGACCTCCGACGCCAAACACGGGGACTCCATCGCGGTCAACGGCGTGTGCCTGACCGTCGTGGACGTCTCCGGCGGTGCGTTCACCGTCGATGTGGTGCACGAGACGCTGCTGCGCTCCAGCCTGGCCAAGGCGCACGAGGGTGACCAGGTCAACCTCGAGCGCGCGATGGCGCTCGGTGACCGGCTCGGCGGGCACATCGTGCAAGGTCACGTGGACGGCACCGGCGTGTTCGTCTCGCGCGCCGAGGACGGGCTCACCACGTTCGAACTGCCGGCCGACCTGGCGAGGTACGTGGTCGAGAAGGGTTCGATCGCCATCGACGGGGTGTCGCTGACGGTGGCGTCCGTCGCCGACCACCGGTTCTCGGTCGCCCTGATCCCGACTACGTTGTCGCTGACCACGCTGGGTCTGCGCCAGCCGGGCGACGTGGTGAACCTGGAAGTGGACGTGCTGGCCAAGTACGTCGAGCGACTTGCTGTGCCTCACATCGCGACGGCAACGGCGGCAGGGCAGGGCCACAATGGGCGCTAGTGGTTCTGAAGGAGGCGCCGTGGCCGGCTTGAACGACATCGAGCGTGCGATCAAGGACATCGCCGAAGGGCGTCCAGTGATCGTCGTCGACGACGAGGACCGGGAGAACGAGGGCGATCTGATCTTCGCGGCCGAGAAGGCCACGCCCGAGCTGGTCGCGTTCATGGTCCGGTACACGTCCGGCTACATCTGCGTCCCGCTGACCGAGGCGGACTGTGACCGTCTCGACCTGCCGCCGATGTTCCACACCAACCAGGACCGCCGGGGTACGGCGTACACGGTCACTGTGGACGCTCGCGACGGCGTGAGCACCGGTATCTCAGCCGCGGACCGTGCGCACACGATCCGGCTGCTGGCCGACCAGGACAGCAAGCCCACTGACTTCAGCCGCCCTGGCCACGTGGTTCCCTTGCGTGCCAAGGAAGGCGGCGTGCTGCGCCGCCCCGGCCACACCGAGGCTGCCGTCGACCTGGCGGTGATGGCGGGGCTGCGGCCAGCGGGTGTGCTGTGCGAGATCGTGTCGCAAAAGGACGAAGGCGACATGGCGCGCCGCGACGAGCTCGAGGTCTTCGCGGCCGAGCACGACTTGGCGATCATCTCGATCGCCGCGCTGATCGCCTACCGGCGGCGCAACGAGAAGCAGGTCGTCCGGGTTGCCGAGGCTCGTATCCCGACCGCGCACGGCACCTTCCGCGCGGTCGGTTACGACAGCCTGCTTGACGGCATCGAACACATCGCGCTGGTGTACGGCGAGATCGGCGACGGCACCGAGGTCCTGGTGCGGGTCCACTCGGAATGCCTGACCGGTGATGTGTTCGGTTCGCTGCGCTGCGACTGCGGTCCCCAGCTTGACGCCGCCCTGGAAGCGGTCGCGTCCGAGGGCCGTGGCATTGTGCTCTACATGCGAGGCCACGAGGGCCGCGGCATCGGCCTGATGCACAAGTTGCAGGCGTACCAGTTGCAGGACAGCGGCGCCGACACGGTGGACGCCAACCTCGCCCTCGGGGTGCCCGCCGACGCGCGTGACTACGGTACGGGCGCGCAGATCCTATCGGATCTCGGCGTGAAGACCATGCGTTTGCTGACCAACAATCCGGCCAAGCGCGTGGGTCTGGAAGGCTATGGCCTGACGGTGGTCGATCGTGTGCCGCTGTCGGTGTGGCCGAACCCGGAGAACCTGCGGTACCTGCGCACCAAGCGCGATCGGATGGGCCACGAGCTGGGCAACCTTGAACAGTTCGAAGGAGAGACGCGGCAGTGAGCGGCGAAGGACGGCCTGAGTCGTCGGTTCCGGAATGCTCGGGCATCCGGCTGGCCATCGCGGCCACCAGATGGCACAGCGAGATCACGGACCAACTGCTTGACCGCGCACTGGCCGCGGCCAAGCAGGGGAAGATCGACGAACCGACGGTCGTCCGCGTGGCCGGTGCCATCGAACTGCCTGTCGTCTGCCAGGAGCTTGCCAAGCACCACGAAGCCGTGGTCGCGCTGGGCGTCGTCATCCGCGGCGGAACTCCGCATTTCGAGTACGTGTGCGACTCGGTGACCGCGGGCCTGACCCGGGTCTCGCTCGATGAAGGGACCCCGGTCGGCAACGGTGTGCTGACGGTCAACGACGAGAAGCAGGCCCTCGACCGGGCGGGTTATCCAGACTCGGCGGAGGACAAGGGGTTCGAGGCGTGTGCTGCCGCGCTCGAAGCCGCGATGGTGCTGCGTGGCCTCCGTCAGCCATGGACGGAACGAGGATTCGAGTGACGGAGCCGACTGTGCCGACTGAGCCGATGGGGACGACTGAGGTGACTGTGCCGACCGAGCCGACGTTCCAGTTCCGCCCGCGCAAGGTCCGCTACGTGGCCCTTGTTATCGCGGTGGCTTTCGTCGCGGTGTTCACGGTGGTGGCGTTCCTGCTGCGCAGTGAGTGGACTGGCGCTTACTTCCAGACGTCGGACCAGGTCGCGATGGTAGGCATCGGCGTCATGCTTGCGCTTGGGGTGCTGATGTTCGCGCGGTCGCGTGTCCGCGCGGACGAGTCGGGCATCGAGGTGCGCAACCTGATCGGCACCCGTCGCTACGAGTGGAAGCAGGTCGAGCACGTCAGCTTCCCGGATGGTGCCTCGTGGGCGCGGCTCGAACTGCCGGACGACGAATACGTGACGATCATGGCCATCCCCGCGATCGACGGCGAACGGTCTGTCGTCGCGATGCGCGAACTGCGCCGCCTCAAGGCGAACGCAGCGGAGTAAGCCTCCCCAGTTCTCTGAACCGCGCTGCGGCAGTGCATTGACATCGCACTGCCGCAGCGCGTTTGTGTTGTGCCCACGATGCCTTGCCGCAGGACAGCACATGTCCACAGTGGCCGCTTCCGTCCAGCGGAGAAACATCCGAGCATAGACCCGCGTTTCTGTCTATTTGCGTCTCTTTGTCATGCCTTGACGGTAAATACATCGGATCTCTAGCCTGATTGTTGTCCTGTCATGACAGCGAGGAATGACGAACATGCGCGTTCAACGAGGAACGGCCGTGGTCGCAGCAGTAGTCATGGCTTTATCCATGGCCACGCTCGCTGCGGCCGCCACGGCGGCTGACGGTGCGTCCGGCGAACAACCGAGATCGCCGCGGAACACCGGGTTGAAGCTTTGGTACGACGAACCCGCAACCGACTGGGAATCGCAGTCGCTGCCGATCGGCAACGGCGCGTTGGGCGCGAGCGTCTTTGGCGGCGTCCAGAACGAGCAACTGCAGTTCAACGAGAAGACGTTGTGGACCGGTGGTCCCGGTTCACCCGGCTACGACTTCGGCAACTGGCGGTCCCCGCGACCCGACGCCATCAAGCAGGTTCAGGACCGGATCAACGCCGAGGGCCAGGTGACGCCCGAGTGGGCCGCCAGTGTGCTCGGTCAGGGCAAGACAGGTTTTGGTGCGTACCAGACGTTCGGTGACGTACGCATCTCGCAGCCGCAAGCGCCGCCGAACGTCACCGGTTACCGGCGCACGCTCGACATCGCCGACGCCGTCGCCGGAGTCACGTACGCGTCCGGCGGCGCGACGTTCGCCCGCGAGTACTTCGCCTCCGCCCCCGACGAAGTCCTTGTGGGTCGCATCAGCGCCAGCCAGCCGGGCCGGATCTCTTTTACGATTTCCTATATCGCACCCGATAACCGATCGCGGTCGTCCAGTGCGCGCGACGGCCGGATCACGTTCGCGGGCAACCTGCACGACAACGGCATGCGGTTCGAGTCGCAGCTGCAGGTCCGCAACGAAGGCGGCACGCGCACGGACAACCCCGACGGCACGGTGACCGTCAGCGGCGCCGATGCGGTCACTCTCGTGCTGGCGGCCGGGACGAACTACTCGGACGTCTACCCGACCTACCGGTCGGTCGATCCGCACGATGCCGTCACGCGACGCGTCGACGCGGCGTCCGCGAAGTCGTTCGCAGCGTTGCGGGACGCTCACGTTCGCGACCACCGCGGTTTGTTCGACCGTGTGTCGCTCGATGTCGGTCAGAACGTGCCGGACATGCCGACGGACGAACTGCTGCGCGCTTACCGGGGAACGGCGTTGCCGCCCGAGGCGCGCAAGGCGTTGGAGGTCATGCATTTCCAGTACGGCCGGTACTTGCTCATCGCGTCGTCGCGGGCCGGTTCGTTGCCCGCGAACCTGCAGGGCGTGTGGAACAACTCGACGTCACCGCCGTGGAGCGCCGACTACCACGTCAACATCAACCTGCAGATGAACTACTGGCCTGCGGAGACCACGAATCTGTCGGAGACCACCGAGCCGTTCTTCGACTACGTGGACTCGATGGTCGCGCCGGGACGTAAGACCGCGCAGGAGATGTTCGGCAACGACGGCTGGGTGGTGCACAACGAAACCAACCCGTTCGGCTTCACCGGTGTACACAATTGGGCGACTTCGTTCTGGTTCCCCGAGGCAGGGGCGTGGCTCGCGCAGCACTACTACGAGCACTACCTGTTCACGCGCGACGACGCGTTCCTGCGCAACCGCGCGTACCCGATGATGAAGTCGTTGGCCGAGTTCTGGATCGACGAACTGCTCGCCGACCCGCGAGACGGCAAGCTGGTCGTCACGCCGAGCTTCTCCCCGGAGCAAGGACCATTTTCCGCGGGTGCGGCGATGTCCCAGCAGATCGTGTGGGACCTGTTCACCAGCACCGCCGAAGCCGCGAACATCCTGGGCGACCAGGCATTCGCGACACAGGCACGGGACGTGCTCAACCGGCTTGACCCCGGTCTGCGAGTCGGCCGGTGGGGACAGTTGCAGGAGTGGAAGCAGGACTGGGACGACCCGAACAACGACCACCGGCACGTCTCGCACCTGTTCGCATTGCACCCCGGCAGGCAGATCACGCCGCAGCAGAACCCGGACCTCGTCGCGGCCGCGGAGAAGTCGTTGACCGCGCGCGGTGACGGCGGCACCGGCTGGAGCAAAGCGTGGAAGATCAACTTCTGGGCGCGGCTGCTGGACGGCAACCACTCGCACCTGATGCTGGAGGAGCTGCTGAAGAGCAGCACCTTGGACAACCTGTGGGACACACACCCGCCGTTCCAGATCGACGGCAACTTCGGCGCGACCGCCGGTGTCGCGGAGATGCTGCTGCAAAGCCACCGCGGCGTCATCGACGTGCTGCCCGCCGCGCCGGACTTCTGGGACACCGGGTCAGTTCGCGGACTGCGGGCGCGCGGTGACGTCACTGTCGACACCGACTGGGTGGGCGGCGTTCCGACGCGCGTCACGCTCAAGCCAGGACGTGCCGGACAGCTCAAAGTCGCCAGCGAGATGTTCGCCGGGCGATACCGCCTGGTCGACAACCAGACTGGCCGGGACGTGCCACATCAGCGCGCTGGCAAGGAGATCGCCTTCACCGCGGTCGCTGGCAATACGTACGTCGCTGTCGCTGACATCGCGATCGCGGTTGACGCGCCTGAGCGAGTCGTCGCCGGGACGCCGTTCGACGCACAGGTGACGGTGTCCGGCATCGGCGGACCGGTTCCAGCGTCGCAGTTGGCGATGACGTTGCCTGCGGGATGGACTGCCACACCGGCGAACCAGCGTGTGTCGTCCATCCGAGTTGGACAGTCCAGAACGTACACGTTCACCGTCACACCTTCGGGTAGTGCGGCTCGGTATCAAGGCTTACGGGCCGAGCTCAGTGGTAGGGGAGTGCACGCGTCGGGCGTGACGTTGGTGCGAATCGATCCGTTGCCGCCGTGCGCGATCCCGTCACCGAACGGGCCGATCGTCGCGTGGGATCCGGTGTCAGGAACCGTCGTTGACGACAAGTCGTCGTTCAACCGCGACGCGACCGTCGACGGCACAGCGTCATATGACGCATCGGCGCCAACGGGTTCTGGTCTCGTGTTGAACGGGTCGTTCCTGCGCACGGCGGATACGTCGCTTGGTTTCTTGCGTGAGGCGACGTTCGCCGCCGAGGTGAAAGTCGACGGATCTGGGACGTATCGGCGGTTGTTCGACTTCCAGCCGAGCGGCGATCCGGGGAACGACGGCGTGCTGATCGACCTGACGCCGTCGAACAACGTGCGGTTCATCGGCTCCAAACAAAACGTGACGACGAACGCCGTCGTGCCAACCGGGCGGTACATCGACTTGGTGATCACGATGACCGACAACGGCCAGATCGACGTGTACGTCGACGGCGCACGAGTCGGCGGCGCGACTGTTCCGGACGACGGCATCAACGGCTGCGCGACCCGGCAGTTGAGATTCGCCGTCGACCAGAACGGCGGTCAACGGCTGACCGGCGCGGTCGACCGGGCGGCGATCTTCGCCGACGCCCTCACAGCGGCCGAAGTCCCCACCTGGCGCACCCGCGCCTTCAGCTGACCGGCCAACCAGTTTCTGTCAGACCCCACGGTTACTTTGGCCTGACGGGGGAGCCTTCGATGTCGGTGATTGACGCGAGGGCTTCCCCGGTCGGGTGGGCAGGTTCGGTGAGGTGGGGCCGCATGGTGGCGGATTCGGTGGCCAGGCGCTGTGGTGGAGTTGGTGGACTGGCGGGTTCGGCGCTGTGGCGGGTTTGTGCTGGTGGGATCGGTGGGCTGGGGCGGCCTGGTAGCAGGTTTGGTGGCCCGGCGCTGTGAGGGTTCGGCGCTGTGGGGGGCGGCGCTGTGGCGGGGCTAGCGCTGTAGCGGGGTTGGCGGTGGTTCGGCCCGGTAGCGGGTTTGACGGGTTTGGTGGACTGGTGGATTCGGCTGGGCGGTGGGTTGGTCAGCTCAGTGGTTCGGCTGAAGAAGCCCATCACGACGCCTGGAGGCGGCGGGCATGACAACGAACTACTCCGCCCGACCACATCGTTGCTTCGTCGAGGTCGCCTGGCAGCCAGGCACGTCCAACCGAGTCAGCTCAGCAGGTCGGAGATCAGTTTGACCATCGCGCCTGGGTCCTCGACATGCGCGTTGTGGCCGAGGCCGGGCAGCACGATGGCGTTCGGGTCGACTTCCCGGACCTGCTCGGGGCTGCACATCTGGTCCTGCTCCCCGACGGCGAGCACAGTCTCCGCTTGACTCGCTGCCAACAACCCGGGTACGTCCGGACGTCCGACGGCGAACGTCTTCGGGTCGCACGCCAACCGCCACCCGTCGGGCGTGCCGACCAGGCCGAAGTCCACGCGCGGGTCCTCGACATCCACGAGGCCGCCGAGGCCGGACACCTTCAGGTACCGTTCCGCCGCTTCTGTCCGGCCGAGGTACATCTTGTTCGGCCGCTCGGCGTACGACTTCGCGCCCGAAAGTTCCGCCGCTGACCACGCCACCTTGATGCCTAGGCCGCATGCGCGGTCGACGGAGCCGCCGAACCAGCCGCTGGCCAAGGTCAGTCCGAGCACTCCACCCAGTGAATGACCGAGGACGACCACGTGTTCCTCGTCTTCGATCAGCTCGACCAACGCCGCCGCCATGTGCCCGAAGGTGTAGCGCGGCAAGTTGGCCGACCCTCCGTGACCAGGCAAGTCGGGGGTGATCCAACGGCATGGCCCGTTCGCGAGCTGCTCGTGCACGCCGTGCCAGACATCTCCTGTGGCGCCCAAACCGTGCAATAGCAACACCGCAGCGTCGCCGGAACCGCCTCGCTGCACCCTCAGCCGGTCTCCCATCCGACGAATTTTGCCACAGCGGGAGCAGCGCTAGGGCGAGGGGAACCACTCGGAGGTCACGACCGGCCGCTCGGGTTTCCATCCGGTCGCCTCGGTCAGCTTGGTCGACACGACCCGCTGCGAGCGCGCGAGGATCTTCAAAAACCCGAACGTGATCGGCACAGTCCGTGCTTTGCGGGCCCCTGCCACGGCCGCGACGACCGCGCCGAACTCCCGCTTGCGCAGCGGAGTGGCGCCCACGTTGTACACGCCGCTGGGGGCGGTCAAGGCGGCGACGACGGCCGATCCGACATCGGAGGGGTGGATCGGCGTGATCCATCCGTCCTTGGAACCGAAGTACGACGGGCCCAATCCGCGAGCGCCTTTGACGATCCATCGCGTCAGCGGTTCGTCGCCGTGCACGTTGGCGATCCGCAGCCGAACCGCGATCCGGCCGTCTTGCGCGAAGCCGGCAACCGTGTCGTGTGCGATCAGCGAAGTCTGCGGGGGCCCGGCCGCAACGACCGGGGCGTCCTCGTCCAGTTCACGGTCTCCGCCGTCGGCGTACGCCAGCGCAACGCCTTCTTGGACGAAGATCCCGATGTCCGCCGCGGTTGCCGCCCGGACCAACGCCTTGCTGCCCTCGATCCGGATGCGTCCGTTCTCCGCCCACGAGGACGACCGGATCAGTTTGCCCCCAACGGGAACCCGCGTCGCCAGGTTGACAACGGCGTCGTGCCCGTTCAGCGCGTCGATCAACTGCTCGACGTCGAACAGATCGGCCACGACCGGTTCAGCGCCGAGCTTCTTGACCACGGCGGCACGTTCTTCGTTACGCGCCAGCCCAGTCACCCGATGCCCCGCCGCAATCAGCTGCGGTACCGCGAAACTTCCCAGCGTCCCAGTCGATCCGATCACGAGAACTCGCACGGCCGTCATCCCTTCACACGGCGACTGTCGCGCTCATGGTGCAGCAGCGGCACCTGTCCAAGCGGCGAGTCAGTCGGATGTTGGGAAGGACAACAGCATCTCGTCGGTGAACACTTCCAGACGGCCCCGGCCGTTGCGTTTCGCCTGGTACATCGCGACATCCGCGCGGCGCATCAGGTCGGCGGGATCGGGCATGCCCGGTGTGCTCAGGGCGATCCCGATGCTGGCGTTCACCCGCAGCTGCCGCCCGGCGATCGGCATCGGCTCGCCCAGAGTGCGCAGGATCCGTTCGGCGACCTTCGCCGCGTCGGCCGCGGTGGCCACGCCGTACAGGAGCACGGCGAACTCGTCGCCGCCGAAGCGCGCGGCCACGTCTGTCGCGCGCAGCTGGGACTTCAGGCGGCCTGCCGTGATGGTCAGCAGGTCGTCGCCTGCCGCGTGCCCGAGGCTGTCGTTGACCGCTTTGAACCTGTCCAGGTCGAGGAACAGCAGCGCCACGCGTTTCGCTTCGTGCTCGGCCGCTCCCAAGCGCTTGGTCAGCTGCTCGAGGAACAGCCCACGGCTGGCCAGTCCGGTCAGCGAGTCGTGGAATGCCTGGTACATCCGGTCAACGGTGTTGGCGTCGGTCAGCGCCAGGCTGACATGCTCGGCGAACGCCCGCAGCGTTTGCACGTCCGACGCCGTGTACGCGCGAGTTTGCCGGTGCGAGCCGACCATCAGGCTTCCGGTGACCGTCCCGCTGTCATGCACGGGTGCGGCCATCGAGGCGCACAGGCGTCCGTCGGTCAGCTCGGCGATCAACGATGACGTCTCGGCGTACCCGTGCAGGACAACGACGTCGTCGGTGAGCATGGCTTGACCCGCAGACCCCGCCTCGGTCAACGGAACTGTCGGGCGCCTGCGCGCGACCTCGGTACGCAGGCCGACGTGCGCGACCAGCTTGGTGTCCTCGCCGTCGGGCGATTCGCGCAGCCACAGGCCGACGATCTCGTCACCGAGCAGGTCCTGCGCCGCGCCGGTGATCATGTCGAGGATCTGCGCGAGCGGGCGCCGGCGGGAGATCGCGCGCTGGATGTCGAACAAGTGCTCCACCAGGCGTTGCCGTTGCCGCAACGACTTCAGCAGCTCGGCGTTCTCCGCGGCCTGGCGCTCGCTGCGTTCCAACGCGCGCAGCATCGTCAGGGTGAGCTCCAGCAGCCGTGCCATCCCGCGGACCAGCGACTGCTCCTGGATGCTGAAGCCCTCGTCCCACCGGGCCAGCAGCAGGCTGCCCGGATGCGTGCCGCCCCAGCGCGCCGAGACCGTCGGGCATTCGCCGACGCCGGGCACTTCCAGCTTGTCCTGTTCCCGTCGGGTCACGGCCACCAGGTCGTCCTCGGGGACCAGGCCTGCCGGGAAGCCGACCGACGCGACCACCCGCTCGCCGATCACGACTGCCGCCACCTCGGCCTCCAGGGCCTGGGCGGCACGTTCGACCGCGCCGCGGACGGCGGACTCCTCGTCCGGGTAGGACGAGATCACGGCCAGCAGCTCGAGCAGCTGCTGACCTTGTAGCCATCCGTCTTCGTCGGTCATCTCAACTGATAGCCAACACCGCGAGCGTCTGATTGTGGAAACCGTCGATCCCGCGGATCCGCGCGATCTCCCCGTATGTGTAGAAACCGGCGAACGGCGCCGTGCGCGCCCACTTGGCGATCCGCTCGTTCTCCCGTTTGATGCCTTCGTCGCCGAGCACGGCACGCAGCGCCGCGCAGCTGAACACCAGCAGGCCCACTGGTTCGAGATCGCCCATGTCGGCCAGCACGTTCTCGCAGACGGTGTCGGTCGCCTCGAGGATGGAGTCCTCGTCGCCGGTCATCGCCCACGTCAGCCCGCCGTGGTCGATCGCGGTCCCGCTGCCGATCGAGCGGCCCTCGATGTCGATCTCGGTGGAGAGGTTGCGGGCCTCGACACCGCTTCGCCGTTGCACGCCAAGCGGGCGGGACATCGCGAAGTCCATAAAGGCCTGTGGATCGGTGTACGCCTCCGGCGGCGCGCCCAGCCGGTCGAGGTACACGTCCATCGCGGGCCGGTCGTCCAATGTGTACACACGGCCGTTGCCCGCGCTCGTCACGATCATCGGGTCGCCGGTCTTGCGCCAGCCGTGGCCGACCGAGACGGCCAGTGGGGCCTCGGAGGCGATCGTGACGCCGGCGACCGCGTCGGTCAGCACCTGGTCGTTGCCGATCACGAGCGTGTGCGCCATCCGCCAGCCGTCACCCGCGGCGCCGCCGACGAGCGGGATGCTCGCGCCGACGACGCCGTAGCAGCCGCGCAGAATCGCTTCCTGGTCACGGATCCGGCCGTCAGTCAGGATCAGCAGCACCTTGTGCGGGAGATCCTCGCTCGCCTGCAGAGCACACTGCGCGATCTCCGCGCCCGCTTCACGCTGCCGCCCGGAGACCCCTTCGGCGACCGATGCGGTGACCTCGATCCCGGGCCCGCCGATGGCCGCGACGACCACCGTGCCGTCGGTCGGTCCGCCCGGGGCGATCTCGCCGTGCGTGGAACACCCGACAAGGGGGACGTCCGGGCAGGTGTCCCGGACACCGGCCAGCACCTCGGCCGGATCGTGGGTGATCGCGAAGAACACGATCAGGACCTTGGGATCCGTGCCGGTGATCGCGTCGGCGGTCGCCGCCGCGGCGGCGGCACGGCTCGCGTTGTCCGCGCTACGCGCGACCCCCATCCATCTTCTGCCCGGCTCGATCATGCGCCCTCCCGAGGCTGCCAGGTGCATCACCGTAGTCGGCAGGCCCACATCGGGTAACAGGGACTGGCCCTGTTACCCGATCGGAGCACGGTCCGTCCCGTTCATCGGGAGGCGACGAAACGGACACCTGGAGATAGGCGCGTTGCGGTGCTTTGTTCGTTAGTTTCTCGTTCTTCTACGGGACGGACGTCTCGTAAAGTCCGCGGCCGAATGTGGCCGCCACCAGCCGATGGTTGCGCGGGTCGTACTCGATGTCGTCGACCGCGACCCGCGGCATGCCGTGACCGAGCCGGCTCCAGTAGCCCGCGACCGCGGTGTGCCCGAGGAACACGCCTTGGTCCGTGGCCACGTAGATCAGCCCGGCGAAGCCGAGGATCACGTCGTTGACCGGCGCCGACGGCAGGTTGCCGGAGATGTCAGTCCACTTGGCCCCGGCCGATCGGGTCATGAGCACGTGCGCTTGGTCCGACCCCGAGCGGTACCCGGACAACGTGACGTACGCGGTCGCTGGGTCCCGTTCGGAGACCGCGATCCGGGTGACCCACGGCTGCCCGTCGAGCACCTTCGTCCACGTGGTCCCGAGGTCCCGGGTGATCCAGACGCGGCCGTCGTCGGTGCCCGCCCAGATCGTGCGCGGATCGGATGGTGCGGCGGCGACCGTGGTGATGGTGCCGTACGGATAGGTGTCCTGGCCTGGCCCGCCGGTGAGATCCGGGCTGATCGGCGTCCACGTCACGCCGCCGTCGGCCGACCGGTTGAGCCGGTTCCCGCCGTAGTACAGGACTTTCGGGTCGGACGGGTCGAACTGCAGCGGCGTGAACCAGTTGCGGCGCTCAGCGGTCGTCGCGGGGGCGAAGTACGTCATGGTGTCGCCGCCGTCGGTCGACCGGAAGCAGTTGCCGTACTGGTAGCAGGCGAAGACGTTCTGCTTGTCGGTCGGGTTGATGATGTTCTCCTCGCCGTCACCGCCGAGGTATTCGTTGAACCGGTCACCGTTCCACGACCGCAGCGACCCGTTGTCCTGCGTCCCACCGGAGATCCGGGACGTGTCCTGCGGGGTGATCGCGGCGCTGTAGAACTGCGTGTACGGCTCGTACTCCGCCTTGATCCAGCCGCCGAGACCGTCCGCGTCCGACCGGTACACGCCGCCGTCGTTGCCCAGGTACACGCGACCTGGCTTGCGCGGGTCCCAGATCATCGCGTGCTGGTCGACGTGGATCGTGGTGCTGTCGGCGGTCCACGTACCTCCACCGTCCTTTGTGGTCATCAGCGGGACGCCGGCGACGTGCACCTGCTTGCTGTCGTCGGGGTCGACCCAGATCTTGCCGAACCACCAGCCGAAGGAGGACTGCGACGACTTCAGCACGTCCGGTTCCGGCAGCCGCGTCCACGTCGCGCCCGCGTCCGCCGAGGTGTAGAAGCCCGCGAACGGCCCGGCGGTGCTGTTGACGATGGCGTATACCCGGCCGGGTTCAGAAGCCGAGACGCCGATGCCGATCCGGCCCACGTCCGGTCCCACGCCAGGCAATCCGCCACCGAGGCGCTGCCATGTCAGGCCGCCGTCGTCGCTACGGAACACACCGGAGCCCTCGCCGCCGTAGGTGCGTTTGACCGGCGTCCGGCGGTGATCCCACAGCACGGCGTA
This sequence comes from Kibdelosporangium aridum, assembly GCF_900176515.1. GTDB lineage: Bacteria > Actinomycetota > Actinomycetes > Mycobacteriales > Pseudonocardiaceae > Kibdelosporangium > Kibdelosporangium aridum. The sequence goes on along the minus strand of NZ_FWXV01000007.1, from coordinate 252,918 downwards.
CACACGGTTGGGGTTGGTCGGATCGATCTGGACGTCCACCGCGCCGGTGAACTCGTTGGCCACGTCGAGCACGCGCCGCCAGCTCGATCCGCCGTTGGTGGACAGGTAGACGCCGCGATCGCCGCCCGGGCTGTAGAGCGAGCCGTTGGCGGCCACGAAAATCCGGTTCTTGTCGATCGCGATCGCGCCGATCGTCCCCGAGTCGCGCAACCCGATGTTCCGCCAGTTCTTGCCGCCGTCAGTCGAGCGGTAGACACCGGTGCCCTCGTAGGTGACGCTGCCGCCGCCCGGGTTGGGCTCGCCGGTGCCGACGTACAACGTCCCGTCCTCGGCGGCGACTACCGCGCCCATCGCCTGCGTCCAGTCGTCCGGCCACGCGGGAGCGAAGGTGCGGCCCGCGTCCGTCGAGCGCCAAAGCCCACCACTGGCCGCGGCGGCGTACAGGGTGTCGGCCCGTTTCGGGTCCAGCGCGAGGCTCACGATCCGGCCGCCGATGTTGGTCGGGCCGGCTGAGCGCCAACGCCCGCCCACCACCGGCAGCTTCGCCGCCTCCTGCGCGGCGGTGTCGTGGGCGTGCCGTGGGATCGACTCGCCACGGATCGCTTTCTGCAGGAACCGGTGTTCCGCGGGTGCCGAGGGCCCGCGCACCGGACGGTATTCACCGGGTTGACCGGTGCCCGGGGGATCGGCCAGCGCGGGGGTCGGGGCCAACGGGGATAACAGGGTCAGGCCGGCCACCAGGACCAGACATCGGCGAACTCGCATCGAAACCCCCATGGGGTGAGCGGTTGGCAAAGGCGCCGTGACGTTACGAGCGCCCGCCCGGTCCGGACATCCGGCATGAGTGGGGACTTTTTGACAGATACTCGTCACACACATCCGGTACCGGTTCCGCGGGCTGGTCCCTACCAGATGGCATAGCTCGTCCCGGGAAAAATGGATGCTGTGAATACAGAAAGGACGTTGCGGCGCGTGGCGGCTTTTGCCGCCCGATTGCCGCCTCATTGTCACTGTCGTGGCGGCGCCGAGTAAGTTCCGGGCTGTCGCGGCGCCGGCGCTGATCTTGATCGCGTCTTCTTCGCGTACTGCGCGCTGGCCAGGCTCAGCCGGTAGTCACTCGTCAGAGTGTCGGACGGTGCGCCTAGGCTTATGTGGTGGCCGATCCGTCGACCGACCGTCGTGTTAGTTACCGCCCTGCGCCCGGAACCATCCCGGACGCCCCTGGCGTGTACAAGTTCCGAGATTCCGGCGGCCGGGTCATCTACGTCGGCAAGGCCAAGAGCCTGCGCAGCCGGCTGAACTCCTACTTCGCCGACGTGTCCGGCCTGCACCCGCGTACCGCGCAGATGGTCACCACGGCCGCGTCGGTCGAGTGGACGGTGGTGACCACCGAGGTCGAGGCGCTGCAGCTGGAATACAACTGGATCAAGGAGTTCGACCCGCGGTTCAACGTCCGCTACCGCGACGACAAGTCCTATCCAGTGCTCGCGGTCACCCTCAACGAGGAATTCCCGCGGCTGCACGTGTACCGCGGTGCGCGCCGGAAAGGCGTGCGGTACTTCGGTCCATACGCACACGCGTGGGCGTTGCGGGAAACGCTCGACGTTCTACTCAGAGTGTTCCCGGCCCGGACTTGTTCGCGGGACGTGTTCCGGCGGCAGTCCCGGATCGGCAGGCCCTGCCTGCTCGGCGACATCGGCAAATGTTCCGCGCCGTGCGTCGGGCGGGTGACCGCCGAACAACACCGCCAGATCGTCGACGATTTCTGTGAGTTCTTCGCAGGCCGCACCGATGTGATGATGCGCCGCCTGGAAAAGGAGATGCAGGAGGCGGCGGCCGAGCTGGAATTCGAACGGGCCGCGCGGCTGCGCGACGATCTCGGCGCGCTCAGGCGGGCGATGGAAAAGCAGGCCGTCGTGCTCGGGGACGGCGCGGACGCGGACGTCGTCGCCTTCGCACAGGATGATCTGCAAGCCGCCGTACAGGTCTTCCACGTCCGCGGCGGACGGGTCCGCGGCCAGCGCGGCTGGGTGATCGAGAAGGTCGAGGCGACCGGAACCGCGGGGCTGGTCGACCAGTTCCTCAGCCAGTTCTACGGCGACCAGGCCACCGCCGACGAGCCCATCGCCAGCAGTCCAGAGGAAAACAGTCCAGAGGAAAACAGTGCAGTGCCGCGCGAGGTGCTCGTCCCCGAACTGCCCGACGACGCTCCGGCGATCGCCGAGTGGCTCAGCACATTGCGCGGTTCCCGCGTGCAGCTGAGGGTTCCGCAGCGCGGGGACAAGCGTGCGTTGATGGAAACCGTGGAGCGCAACGCCAAAGAGGCGTTCGTTCAGCACAAGCTCAAGCGCGCGGGCGACCTGACCGCTCGTTCGGCCGCGTTGCAGGAGTTGCAGGACCAGCTCGGCCTGGACACCGCGCCGCTGCGGATCGAATGCGTCGACATCAGCCATATCCAGGGCAGTGACGTCGTCGCGTCGCTCGTGGTGTTCGAGGACGGCTTGCCGCGTAAGGCCGAGTACCGCCGGTTCGCCATCCGGGAAGCAGCGACGCAGGGCGATGTCGCGTCCATCGCCGAGGTCGTCCGTCGCCGGTTCTACCGGATGGTCAACGAGACCGCACCTGACGGCTCGAAGCCGGGCATCGACCCGGAGACCGGCAAACCGAAGAAGTTCGCCTACCCGCCGAACCTGCTCGTGGTCGACGGTGCCGGGCCGCAGGCCAACGCGGCCGCGGACGTGCTCACCGAAATGGGGATCGGTGACGTCGCGGTGATCGGACTGGCCAAGCGGCTGGAGGAGGTCTGGCTGCCTGCCGAGCCGGAACCGGTCATCCTGCCGCGCGCCAGCGAGGCGTTGTACTTGCTGCAACGGGTGCGTGACGAAGCGCACCGCTTCGCGATCGCGTATCACCGCCAGAAACGGGCCAAGCGGATGACCACGTCCGCCCTCGATGACGTGCCCGGTCTCGGCGAGACCAGGAAAACCGCGTTGATCAAGCATTTCGGCTCGCTGAAACGGCTGCGCGCGGCGAGTATCGACGAGATCAGCGGGGTGCCGGGCGTGGGCCGGCGCACCGCGGAGGCCGTCCTGGCGGCCTTGGCACGGGACAAAGAGGGGAACGATGTCTGAATCCGGTATCGAAGTGGCGGTGGTGACCGGCCTGTCCGGCGCCGGCCGCAGCACGGCGGCCAAGTGTCTTGAGGACCTTGGCTGGTTCGTGGTGGACAACCTGCCGCCTGAGCTGATCGCGACGATCATCGAGCTCGGTGTGCAGGCGCGGGGCGCGATCACCAAGGTCGCGGTCGTGATGGACGTGCGCAGCCGCGCGTTCACCGAGGACCTGTCGTCGGTGATCAAGGACCTGGACGCGCGCGGGTACAAGCCGCGGGTGCTGTTCCTCGAGGCGACCGACGAGTTGCTGATCCGGCGGTTCGAGCACGTCCGGCGCGGCCACCCGATGCAGGGCGACGGCAGGCTGATCGACGGCATCAAGGCGGAGCGGCACCTGCTGACGCCGCTGCGCGAGGAAGCCGACCTGATCCTGGACACGACTTCGCTGTCGGTGCACCAGTTGCGCGCCAAGATCGAGGACGCGTTCGGCGGCGCGGAGGACCTGCAGACCCGGGTGACGGTGTTGTCGTTCGGCTACAAGTACGGCCTGCCGATGGACGCCGACCTGGTGATGGACGTCCGGTTCCTGCCAAACCCGTTCTGGATCCCGGAGTTGCGTGAGCAGACCGGGCTGGACGCCGAGGTCCGCAACTACGTGCTGACCCAGGAGGGCGCCGAGGACTTCCTCGAGCGCTACCACGAACTGCTCCGGCTGATCGGCGCGGGCTACCGCCGCGAGGGCAAGCGTTACCTGACCCTCGCGATCGGGTGCACCGGCGGGAAACACCGCAGCGTCGCGATGTCCGAAGAGCTGGCTACCAGGTTGTCTAAAGAGGACGGTGTGGCGGTGAAGGTCGTCCACCGGGATTTGGGGCGCGAGTGAGAAATCGGTCCACGGAGCCGGAGCGGGACACTCCACGGGTGGTCGCACTCGGCGGTGGTCACGGGCTGCACGCCACACTGTGCGCGCTGCGCGAGATCACCCCGCACGTGACAGCCGTGGTCACCGTCGCGGACGACGGCGGCTCCTCGGGCCGGTTGCGCCGGGAACTGGGCATGCTCCCGCCCGGCGACCTGCGTAAGGCGTTGGTCGCCCTGGCGGGCGCCGACGACAACGCGAAACTGTGGAACTCGGTGTTCCAGCACCGGTTCGGCGGCACGGGCGCGCTGGCCGGGCACGCGATCGGCAACCTGGTGCTCTCCGGGCTGATCGAGGTCCTCGGTGACCCGGTCGCCGCGCTGGACGAAGCCGCCCGGATGCTCGGCATCACCGGCCGCGTGCTGCCCATGTCGTGCGAGCCGCTGGACATCGAAGCCGACGTGGAAGGCCTCGACGAGGACCCCGCCGCGATCCGCCGGATCCGCGGCCAGGTCGCCGTGGCCACGACGCCGGGCCGGGTGCGGCGGATCGGCGTACAGACCAATTCGGGTGATGTGCCGACCGCATGTCCGGAGGCATTGGCCGCCGTCCGTTCGGCGGACCTCGTCGTGCTCGGTCCGGGCTCATGGTTCACGAGCGTCCTGCCGCACCTGCTGGTGCCAGAGTTGCATCGCGCGCTTGTCGAGACAAAAGCGACGCGTGTGGTCGTGCTGAATCTCGTGCCACAACCGGGTGAGACGGCTGGGTTCTCACCAGAGCAGCATCTGGACGTACTCTGCGAACACGCTCCAGAGCTCCGCGTGGACGCGGTCATCGCCGACGCGAACGCGGTGCCGACGCCGGACCGGTTGCGGCGTGCCGCTGCCGCGCTCGGCGCGCAGGCGCACCTGGCCCCTGTAGCGACGCAGGGAGCCGCGGATCGTCACGATCCGGCAGCGCTTGCCCGGAGCCTGCGGCACGCGTTGGCCGGAACGACGAGCGCGACCGGCCAGGAGATGGTGGGATACGCAGGGCGTGAGCCCGGCGGGGGAGAGGAGGACACGTGGCGATGACCGCGGCAGTCAAGGACGAGCTGAGCAGACTGGCTGTGTCCAAGACATGCTGCCGCCGTGCGGAAGTGTCCTCCCTGCTGCGCTTCGCGGGAGGGCTGCACATCGTCGGCGGCCGTGTGGTGGTCGAGGCCGAGCTGGACACCGGTTCAGCGGCCAGGCGACTGCGTAAGGAGATCCACGAGCTCTACGGGCACCACGCCGACGTGCACGTGATCACGTCCGGCGGGTTGCGCAAAGGCACTCGGTACGTCGTGCGCGTGGTCAAGGACGGTGACGGCCTCGCCCGTCAGACCGGCCTGCTCGACCCGCGTGGTCGTCCCGTGCGTGGGTTGCCCGCCGCGGTGGTGTCCGGTGGCGTATGTGACGCGGAAGCCGCGTGGCGCGGTGCTTTCCTCGCGCACGGCTCGTTGACCGAACCTGGCCGTTCCTCCGCTTTGGAGGTCACGTGCCCGGGTCCTGAGGCCGCTTTGGCTTTGGTGGGTGCGGCTCGTCGCCTCGGTATCCAGGCCAAGTCACGCGAAGTCCGTGGCGCGGACCGGGTTGTCATCCGGGACGGCGACGCAATCGGTGCTCTGCTCACCCGATTGGGTGCGCATTCCTCAGTGCTGGCATGGGAAGAACGCCGAATGCGTCGCGAAGTCCGCGCGACGGCCAACCGCCTCGCCAACTTCGACGACGCCAACCTCCGCCGCTCCGCCCGTGCGGCTGTCGCTGCCGCTGCCCGCGTGCAGCGCGCCATGGAGATCCTCGGTCCGGAGGCGCCCGAGCACTTGACGGCCGCGGGCAAACTGCGGTTGGCCAACCGTCAGGCGTCACTTGAGGAACTCGGCCAGCTCGCCGAGCCGCCGATGACGAAGGACGCCGTCGCGGGTCGGATCCGCCGTTTGCTGGCCATGGCCGACAAGCGTGCCAAGGATCTGGGCCTGCCGCCGACCGAGTCCGCGGTGACCGCCGAGATGCTGGAGGAAGAGGTCTAAACCGGCGTCCGAGTTGCGCGGAGTGCCCCGTGCGCGCAGGTTGACCTGGAGCGCGCTCCAGGAGATAGCGTCGCTGGGTAGGCACTGCGAAATGAGGCGATCGACCGTGCGACTCGGTGTGCACATCACCAAGTTCGACGAACCCGCCGGCGAGATCCGTGACGAACTGGCGGCGGCCGCACAAGCCGCGGAGGCGGCTGGCGTCGGCTGGATTTCCGTGATGGACCACTTCTTTCAAATGGAGCACAACGGCGGTGCGGAAGCCGGGATGCTCGAGGCGTACTCCACACTGAGCTTCCTCGCCGCGCACACGTCGACGGTTCGGTTGAGCGCGCTTGTCACCGGCGTGACCTACCGGTACCCCGGGTTGCTCGCCAAGAGCGTGACCAACCTCGACGTGTTGTCCGGCGGTCGCGCGACGCTCGGCATCGGCGCGGCTTGGTACGAGCGCGAACACGTCGGCCTCGGGGTTCCGTATCCGCCGGTCGCCGAACGGTTCGAGCGTCTGGAAGAGGCACTGCAGATCTGCCTGCAGATGTGGGATCCGAACAACAACGGGCCGTACGACGGCAAGCACTACAAGCTGGCCGAGACGTTGTGCGTGCCGGCGCCCGTCAGCTCGCCGCGTCCGCAGATCATGATCGGTGGTGGCGGCGAGCGGAAGACGTTGCGCATGGTCGCCCAGTACGGCGACGCGTGCAATCTCTTCCTCACGCTGGGGCCTGACGAGATCCGGCGCAAGCTCGACGTGTTGCGTGAGCACTGCGATGCCGTCGGCCGTGACTACTCCACGATCCAGAAGACGATCGCCGGTGCGGGCGCGATGCTCGCCGAGACCGGGCCGGACGGGTTTGCCGAACAGATGGGCCAGTACGCCAAGCTGGGCGTGGACCTGGTGATCCTCATGCCTCCCGCGGGACGCGCGTCGCAGTGGATCGCACAGAACGCGGGCGCCGTGGCCGAACGGATCGCGGAGCTCTAGGCCTGCTCGTCTTCCAGGCTGGTGACGCGGCGGGCCAGTTCCACCCGCGAGCGGACGCCCAGCGTGGTGAAGATGTTGCGCAGGTGGTGGTCGACCGTCCGGTGGCTGATCACCAGCCGCCGGGCGATCTCCTTGTTCGTCTCGCCGACGGCGACCAGCCGGGAGATCGCCGCTTGCTGCGGGGTCAGGCCCGCGAGCGAAACGTTCGGTGCGCTGACCGTTTCGCCTGCGGCGCGTAACCCTGCTTCGGCGCGGGCGGTCCAGCGCTGGGCGCCGATGGACTGGAACACTCTCAACGCGGACCGGAACTGGTCGCGGGCGTCGAGCAGACGGCGCCGTAGCCGCAGACGGTTGGCGTACAGCAGTTGCGTGCGTGCCAGTTCCATGGCCGCGCCTGCTTTGCGGTGCAGGGCGATCGCCGTCTCGAAATGGGTGAGGTCGTCGGTGAGCAGGGCGTGGCAGCGGTGCGACAACGCCAGCCAGGCCGAGTTCCCGCCCGTGCGGACCCAGCCGTCGAAGACCTTCAGTGCACGTTCCGCGCGGTCGTGTTGTCCGACGAGCACAGCTGCCTCGACTAGTTGCGGCGTTGCCAGTGCCCGGATCGCGGGCTGCGTTCCGCTTACGCCCGCCGTCATGGTGTCCAGTCGCGCCAAAGCGTCCGCGGGACGGTCGTCGGCGAGGTCGAGACATGCGTATGCCCACGAAGCGATCGCGCACGGCCGGCCAAGGCCGCGCTTGGCGATCGCGGTGGCCGCGTTGTCCAAATGCGACTGGGCGGTCTCGCGGTCGTCACGCAAGGCGGCTGACAGGGCGAGCAGGGAGAGGTGTTCCGTCCGGGTAGTGCGCTGTGCGGTGGATGCGGCCAAACCTTCGCGCGACGCCTCCAGCGCGACCTCGTGGCGGTCGAGCACGATCGCCGCCAACGACAACTGGACGAGCGCCCACGGCAATGCCGCCTCCCGACCGGTCGGTCGGGCGCGGCTGACCGCGGCCGACGCGCACTCGAACGCTTTCTCGCCCAGGCCGAGCGCGAACGCGGCTTCGGCAGCCCACACCGCCGACGCCACGTCCGTCGCCGCCATGCCGAGCCGCACGACGTCGCGCAACGGTTGGGCGGCGTCAGCGTGCCTGCCTTCGAACGTCGCCGTCAGACCACGGAAGTGCGCCAACATCAGATCTGAAATAGGCAGATCTGATATAGGCGGCAGCGTGCGCGCCATCGCGCGGTAACCGCGCACATCACCGCACAACCGGCGGGCCTCACCGGCCAATAGCAGCGCGGGACTCGGATCGTCCAGTTGAGCCGCGGCGGTGGTCAGTTCGTGGACGGCGACAGCCGGATCGCCGTCACGCAGTTCGATTTCGCCGAGCAACAACGCTGTGCGACCCGCGTCCGCACCAGCCCGGGACAGCAGTGTCCGCGCCCAGTCGGGGCGATCGGCGTGCCACGCGTGCTGTGCGGCGTCGACTGGGCTGCCCAGCTCGGCGACCAGCCCGACCAGTGCGGACGGCAGCTCGCCAGTCCACTCAGGACAGCCGGAGATCAGGACCGCGAGACGGTGACCGGTCACCCGCCGGGCGACGAATCCCAGAACGTCCATGGTCTCCCGGTCCAGCCACTGTGCGTCGTCGGCTTGGACCAGCACGGGGGACAAGCCGATCAGGAGTTCGTGCACCGCACATCGCAACTGGAGTGGCGAGCCGCGCAGCGTCTGACGCAGGTCGTCAGCGGACAGTACTGGCAGCAGCAGACGATGCAGCGCGGCGAACGGCAGGTCGCGTTCTGACTGCAGCCCGCAGATCCGCAACACCGTGAAGTCGTTGGCAGGCACCAAGTCCGGTGCCGCACCCAACAGCACGCGGCTTGCTCCGAGCCCGGCGCGCGCGTCCGCGAGCAGCTTCTCGTGCCACGCGGACGACATGGAGGGCCTCCTCGGTGAGCGCCCTGACGATGAAACACCAGCGCGAAGTGTTTCACAACCCCACGGTCGGCTCTGGAGCCGTCACCCGCCCTTCCACCAACGCACCGAGCAAAGTCGAGGCGGCCGCCAAATCCGGCGCGCGGGAAGCCAGCACATCGGAGTACAGGAACGCCTCACCGAGCCGGACGATCGCGTACGACAGGTTCTCCAGGCTCACCACCGGCACGAACCCGCCGTCCTCGACGTCCCGGCGCAGCAGTTCGACGTGCGCGGTCATCACCCGCGGCTGCACCCGGCCCTGCGGATCGGTCAGCACCCGGATCGCGACAGCGGGCTCGTCGTTCAGGAACTGGCGGAAGCCGTGGTTGCCCGCGATGTCCGCCCGGTAGCGGCGCATCACCTCCAAGCACCGCAACTGGCCATCCGGGTCGCGGACCGCCGATCCGTGTTTGGTCTGCCAGTCCCGTTGCGCTGCCTTGAGCGTCCGGTCGCCCATGTACCAGAGCGTGTCGCCGAGCAGGTCCTCCCGGTTGCCGACCCGGCGGAACAGCGTGGTCCGCGAAATCCCCAGCTCGGCGGCCAGAGTGCGGGTGTCAAGCCGGATTCCCCGGTCGATCCAGTGCGCGGCGACCCGGACGATCTCTTCGGCGGTGGGGCTCACGACGGCAGCGTACGGCGGTACGCCCTAGTACCCGCCCGGCGCGCGTGAGGACTGGCGATTCCACCGATGCGCGCGGCGCTCACCGCTTGCGACAGTCAGTCACTGATCGCGTCCGACGCTCAACGAAGAGTCGATTGGAGAACAGCGCATCATGCGAAGAGGCGTTCGGATCCTGACCGGACTGACCATTGCCCCAGTAATCGGCGCAGTCGTTGCCGCCGGAGTCCCTGCCACCGCCCTCGGCGCAGTCGTCACCGGTACTCCCACCACCGCCATCGGCGCCGTCGAACTCAGTGCTGAAAACCCCTATGAACGCGGCCCTGACCCGACCGAGAGCAGCATTGAAGCTTCTCGCGGTCCGTTCTCGGTCTCCCAGACGACCGTGTCACGGTTGTCGGCAACCGGCTTCGGTGGCGGCACGATCTACTACCCGACGAGCACCAGCGAGGGCACGTTCGGTGCGCTCGCCATCTCGCCGGGCTTCACCGCGACCCAGTCCAGCATCTCCTGGATGGGTCCTCGCCTTGCCTCCCAAGGGTTCGTGGTGATCACCATCGACACACTGTCCACTCTCGACCAACCGGACAGCCGTGGTGATCAGCTGCGGGCCGCGCTGACGTACCTGACTCAGCGCAGCACGGTCCGCACGCGCATCGACGCCTCCCGCCTCGCTGTGGCCGGGCACTCGATGGGCGGCGGCGGTTCCCTTGAGGCAGCGGCAGACCAGCCGACGCTGCAGGCGGCGATCCCGATCGCGGCGTGGAACACCCAGAAGACGTGGTCGACCCTGCGGGTGCCGACGTTCGTCATCGGCGGCGAGAGCGACTCCGTCGCGCCTGTCGCGTCGCACTCGATCCCGTTCTACACCTCGATTCCGGCGTCGGCCGAGAAGGCGTACATGGAGCTGGACAACGCCAGCCACTTCTTCCCGCAGACGCCCAACACCACGATGGCCAAGTACATGATCTCGTGGCTCAAACGGTTCGTCGACAACGACACCCGCTACGAGCAGTTCCTCTGCCCGGCTCCGAACGACCGGGAGATCTCCGACTACCGGGACACCTGCCCACACTCATGATCGAACTGCTCAGCATCGAGAAAGTGACGGTGCGCTTCGACGGCCTGGTCGCGTTGCGAGACGTGAGCCTGGCCGTCGAAGACGGCACCGTCCTCGGCGTCATCGGCCCGAACGGCGCGGGCAAGACCACCCTGTTCAACGTCGTCAGCGGGTTGGTCCGGCCGCAAAGCGGCACGATCCGCTGGTGCGGCACGCAACTGCATGGCCATCGGCCGGACTCGTTGGCCAGCATGGGGATCAGCCGGACCTTGCAAGGCCTCGGGCTGTTCCCAGGCATGTCCGTACTGGACAACGTGCTGGTCGGAGCGGGGCCGCTGGCCCGGTCTGGTCCACTGTCGACACTCCTCGGACTGCGCCGCGCGGCACGGGACGAAGCCGAGTTACGCGACCGGGCGATGGAAACGCTGGAGGGCTTGGGCATCGCGGGCGTGCACGCCGCGATGCCCAGTTCATTGCCATACGGGATCCGCAAACGCGTGGCACTCGCCCGTGCACTGGTCGCGGAGCCTCGACTGCTCCTGCTCGACGAACCAGCCAGCGGCCTGGCCGCCGATGAGATCGACGAACTGGAGGAGCGGATCACCGCGCTGTCCACGCGATGCGCGGTCGTGGTGGTCGAGCACAACATCGACTGGGTGATGCGGGTCTGCTCGCGGGTCGTGGTGCTGGACTTCGGCGAGGTGATCGCGGCCGGACGGCCCGCGTACATCCAGAACGACCAGCGCGTGATCGACGCCTACCTGGGGGTCCCGGCGTGACGCTGTCGCTGTCCTCAGTGGTCACCAAGTACGGTGCCGTGCGCGCTTTGAACGGCGTGGACCTCTCGGTGCCCGACGGGACGCTGACCGCTGTCCTCGGCGCGAACGGCGCCGGCAAGACGACCCTGTTACGGACGATCAGCGGCCTGGTGGCGCCGTCCTCGGGGTCGATCACGTTCGACGGCACCGAGATCACCGGGCTTCCCGCCGACCGGATCGCGCGGATGGGGCTCGGCCACGTCCCGGAACACGGCGGCGTGATCAGGGAGCTGACCGTGCGGGAGAACCTCCGGCTCGGCGGGCTGTGGTGCCGCAATCCGGCGTTCGACGAGGTGCTGGACCTGTTCCCGCCGCTGACCGACAAACTGGGACGGCAGGCGAGCACGTTGTCCGGTGGGGAACGGCAAATGCTCGCGATCGGCCGTGCCTTGATGGGCAAGCCGCGCGTTCTGCTGCTGGACGAGCCGTCACTGGGGTTGGCGCCGTTGGTGACCGCGGCGATCATGCGCGTCCTGCGTGATCTGCGGGACCGCACGGGATTGACCGTGCTGCTGGTGGAACAAAACGCGCGAAGTGCCTTGTCCGTGGCCGAACGGGCTTACGTACTGGCGCTCGGTGCGGTGGCGCTGGACGGATCGGCCGAGTCGATCTCGGTGGAGGCGTTGCACGAGGCCTACTTGGGAGTGAACCGGTGAGCACCTGGTGGACGCTGACTGTCGGCGGCCTGGCGAGCGGAGCGGTGTACGCGGCTCTGGGGCTGTCGCTCGTGATCATCTTCCGGGCGACCCGGGTGGTGAACTTCGCCCAGCCCGCGCTGGCGTTGCTGTCGACGTACTTCGCCTTCACCGTCAACCAGATCACCGGAACGTACTGGCTCGGCTTCGCGGTGGCGATCGTCGCGGGAGCCGTGCTCGGCGCACTGAGCGATCGGTTGCTCATTCGTCCGGCCCGTGCGCACGGCGAACTCGGCTCGGTGATCGTCACCCTCGGGCTTTTGCTGGTCGTGCAAGCGATTGCGGGCATGATATGGACGAGCGAGCCGCGGTCCTTCGGCTACGCCTTCGACTTCCGGGGATTGTTCTCCGCGGCCAGCGTTTTCGCGGTTCTGGTCGTACTTGTCACCGCAGCCGGTGTCTTGCTGTTGTTCAAGTTCACGTCGTTGGGTTTGCGGATGCGTGCCGCGGCATTCGCGCCAGAAGCCGCCGCTTTGGCCGGTGTGCGCGTCGGGCTGATGGTCACCGCGGGCACGGCGTTGGCCGCGGCGGTCGGCGCGCTCGCCGGTTTGCTTGCTGTGCCGCCTCTTCTGTATCCGACCGTGCTGGACGGGATCTTCGTGTACTCGCTGACGGCCGCTGTCGTCGGTGGCCTGGACAACCCGATCGGCACGGTCATCGCCGGATTCGGAACCGGCATAGGACTGTCCTATGTGTCCGGATACCTCGGACCCGAACTCGTCACGCTCGCATCGCTCGCGATTCTCGTGGTGGTGCTGAGCGTGCGTCCCCACGGCTTGTTCGGGCGCGGCCTGGCGAGGAGGGTGTGAGATGAGCCTATTGCTGCGGCACGTCCTCTTTGCCTTGGCGGCCCTGGCCGCAGTCGTTCTTGTGACGATGGTGGTCGACCCGTTCACCAACGTGCGCATCGCGACGGTCGGCTACTACCTTGTCGCGGTCGCGGGTCTGACGCTCCTGACTGGCGGCAATGGTCAGATCTCGTTGGGACACGGCGCTTTCATGTTCATCGGCGCGTACACGGTCGGCCTCCTGGTGATCTATGTGCCGTCGTTGCCGTTCTGGGTGGACCTCCTGCTGGCGGGCGTCACGGCGGGGCTCGCGGGCATGCTCACCGGCGCCGCGGCCGCGCGACTGCACGGTCCTTACCTGGCTGGCGCGACCCTGGGTTTGGCTGTCGGGTTACCGGCGATCACTCAGCGGTTCCCGGATTTCCTCGGTGGCAGCAACGGTTTGGCGTTCACAGTGAACAGTCTGCCTGTGGGGCTTGAGGTTTCGCAGACCCAGTGGCAGGCGTGGGTCGTGTGGACGACCGCCCTGCTTGTGCTGGTTCTGCTCGCGAACGTGGTCCGCGGCCGGTTCGGCCGGCTGCTGCGCGCCGTCCGTGACGACGAAGTTGCCGCCGCTGTTTCCGGCATCCACATTGGACGAACCAAGATCATGGCTTTCCTGCTGAGCTCGGCATGTGGTGGGCTGGCCGGCGGATTGCAGGCCTTCTTGCTCGGCACGGCCGCACCCGGCTCGTTCAGCGTCGCGTTGTCCTTGTCGTTGTTGGCCGCCATGGTGCTCGGCGGAGTCGGCAGCCTATGGGGTGCCTTGTGGGGTGCGCTGGCGTTGGTTTACGTGCCCGCGTGGGCCAACGACGTGACCCACTCGCTGGATCTGAGCACCAACATCACCCAGAACTTGCCGCTCGCGGTGTTCGGCGCCGTGCTCGTCGTGGTGGTGCTCGTGTTCCCGCGCGGCATCCATGGCGCTGTGGCCCGGTTGTGGCAGTCGATCCGGAAGGGAAGACCATGAGAACACTGATCCTGGTGTCGTTGCTGTTACTCAGTGCCTGTGCGGGCGCGGGTGAACGGCCCGCCGGCGGTGGTGCGGCGTCTGGCGACTCGGCGCCAGGCGTCACCGGCGACACCGTCGTGATCGGCACACACCAGCCGCTGACCGGGCCCGCCGCCCCCGGGTACAGCCGCATCTCGGTCGCCGCCAAAGCGATGTACAGCTATATCAACGACAAGGGCGGCATCCACGGCCGCAAGATCGACTACCGCGTCGAGGACGACGGCTACAACCCGACCCGCACGGTCGAAGTCGTCAAGAAACTCGTGCTGCAGGACCAGGTGTTCGCCATCGTCGGCGGCCTCGGCACCCCGACGCACTCCAAAGTGGTCGAGTACCTGAACACCGAGGGCGTGCCTGACGTGCTCGTCTCGTCCGGCGCGCTGATGTGGGACGACCCGGCGAGCAAGCAGACGTTCGGATTCCAGGTCGACTACACCCGCGAGGGCAGGATCCAGGGCAAGTACATCGCGGATCAGTTGCCGGGCAAGAAGGTCGGCCTGCTGTTCCAGAACGACGACGTGGGCCGCGACGCGCAGAAGGGCCTTGACCAGTTCATCGCCGACCGGACCGTGACCCGCCAGGCCTACGACCCGGCGAACACCGACGTGCTGCCGCAGGTGAACGCCCTGAAGTCGGCGGGCGCGGAAATCGTGGTGTGCTCGTGTGTTCCGGCGTTCACCGCGCTGTCGATCCTCACCGCGGCCAGGCTTGGTTACCAGACACAGTTCGTCGTCAGCAGCATCGGCGCCGACCCCGCGACACTCACAGGACTGCTGCAGGACTTCGCGAAACGCGGCGGGACCGAGGTTTCCGCCCCCGCGTTGCTGAACGGCATGATCGGCACGGGCTACCTGCCCGACGCGGGTCGTACCGACGATCCGTGGATCCAACTGTTCCGCGAGGTGCACGCCAAGTACATGCCGAACGAGCCGCTGACCAACACCGTCATTTTCGGCATGGCGCAGGCGTACACGTTCGCGCAGGCACTCAAGCTCACCGGCCGGGACCTGACCCGCGCCAAACTCGTCCAGGCCATGGAGTCCGGGCAGATCAACGGTCCCGGCGTGACGCCGTTCGGGTTCTCCGCGCAGTCGCATTCCGGGTACACCGGTGCGTACGTCTTCCAGGTCAACCCGGACAGCACGACCCGGGAGATCCAGCCACCGATGACCACCGACCGCGAGCAGGGCGCGATCATCCCGGCGCCCACGGCACGCAAATCACCCGCGGAGGTCGCTCTCGTCGGACCATAAGATTCGGGATGTGCCGAATTACGTTGCCGCAGATGGCGTGTCCTTGCACTACGACGTTCTAGGGGAGGGCGGTCCCGTCGTCACGCTTGCCGGTGGGGCCGCACGGCACCCGAGTTACCTGGGCGACTTGGCCGGGCTGAGCGGGCTCGTCGTGCCGCACCTTCGCGGCGTGGGTCAGTCACCGTCCGGCGGCGCTGGTTCGTACTGGGCTCAGGCGTCCGACGTGGATGCCCTGCGGTCACAACTTGGCGTCGAGCGGCTGGTCATCGTCGCGCACTCGGCGGGTACGCGGCTGGCGATCTCGTACGCCGCTCAGTTCCCGTCGCGGGTCGAACGCCTGGTGCTGATCACTCCGCCGGCAACCTATTTGATATCTGATCCGTCGGACGCGGCGAAGCTGATCGACGCCAGGCGCGGCGACCCGGCGTTCGACACCGCTCTGCAGGCGTTCGAAGCGGGCCCTGACGTGTCCGATGACGACGCGTTCAACGCCTGGAACCGTGCCACCGCGCCTATCGGATATAGGAAATGGGATGTTGCCGAACAGCGGCACGCCGCGATCGGCCGCTGGGACCTCGCGGCGGCACAGGACTACTTCAGCGTCCAGCCGCCCGCCGACCTGCCGTCCAGGCTTGGCGCGGTGACCGCGCCGACGCTCGTCATCGCCGGTGACTCGGATTGCCTGACGGGATTCGCGCCGGTGATCGCGCTTGCCGACCTGTTCCCGCACGGCGAGGTCGCGGTGATCGAGGAGTGCGGGCACTACCCGTGGATCGAGCAGCCCGCCGAGTTCCGGCGGGCCGTGGACGAGTTCCTAGCGCGGCCACCACGGACTTGAGCCGACAATTCGTGACGTCGGCTGATCGGGATGCAGGCCGAGCCTGCGCAACCCATCCGCTGTGACAGAGATGGCGCACCAACAGGTCGGACCTTGCGGATCGGCGACGCGCATCACGTCGATGCGGACCTCGTCGTCTCGGAACGGGAACCAGTCCATGCCGCGGTCAAGCAGTCAAAGCGACAGTGCGCGCCGCGTCCAGTACCCGCCTTCGTTCCGGAACGACAAGATGCGTACCCATTCCATGGCGTGCACGATAACGCCAGGGGACGCGGTCTTGGTGAGCGGTTTTCCCGCCTACGGGGGTGGGAACTGGGCTGCGATGTCAGCCGCCGCGTTCAGAGCTTCGTCAGTGGGTCGCCCGCTGACGGGTTCTGCTTCGGCGATCACCACCAGCGCGCCGGAACGACGTGACGCGTAGTGCTGCCCAGTCGGCTTCGGTGAGCCAGCAACGGGCGTCACGCAACCCGTGCCGTACTTGTCCGCGAGACGACGAAGGCCTTGTGCCGAAGTGGTTTTCGGCATCCGTACCCACGCGACCATCACGGCTAGCGAGCTGCCGTCGTCATCCGTGAGATGAACGAGCATCCGATCGAGGGACTTGCACGGGTTCCGCAAGAAGAATTGCTGGACTTCGCCGTAGGACTGCGGCCCGCAGCGCAGTTGCTGTTTCGCCAGACGCTTGACCGATTTCCAGGACATCCGCCGCCAAGCCTCGTCATGGCGTCCTTTGCGGGCGGAGTCCTTGCTGCTTTTCGCGCGAACGCGGATCGCTTGCGCCGCACCTGATCCAGTGGACGAACCGGCGGAGACCGCGGCAGTTGAGGCACCGGCGCCGCCGGTCGCGGCACCTGCGCCCACCGCGATCACGCCGGCGGCGGCGAGCGCCACCACCGCACCGCTCTTGGATTTCTTGCCGTTCAGCGGACGGACGACGCCATTTTTGTCCGTGAAGAACCCCGGCATCTCGCATACCTCCCCAAGCTGCGAAACACCGGACGCTATCGGTCACTCAGCGTCGTCACATCCGCCGAACAGGTCTCATGCGGTGACGATCGAGTCGCCGTTGATCTTCACAGCGACTGGGGTCAGGCCGGTCGTGGCCGGTCCCTTCTGCACGTCACCGTTCGAAGCGTTGAACACGCTGCCGTGGCCGGGGCACGTGATGGTGCTGCCCGACGGCGCGGAGACCGTGACGCCCGCGTGCGGGCACACGGGGTCGAAGCCGCGGACTTCGTTCTCGGTCGGTCGTACGAGCAGGACTTTGCCTGGGCCGCCGTTGACTATCGTGCCGCCGCCGACTGGGACGTCGGCGAGCTTGGCCAGCGGTGTGCCACCGCCTCCGGCCGTACCGCCACCGCCGGTGGAGGCGGGTGGCGTGGCGGGCGGTGTGTCAGTGGAGGACGAGCAGGCGGCGAGCGAGACCGGCGCGACCAGACCGGCTAGCAGGCCGCACACGACCGTGCGGCGAGTGGGGTCCGGCAAGAGATGCCTCCAAAAGGTGGTGGGTAGGCGTCCGGGTTGTTATCGGAAGATCACGCCGCCCGCGGATATCCGGTTCAACCATCCGGGTTCTGATTCGATAAAGTGACGCGGTCGGCACTGTGGCAATGGCGCCAGGACCAGGGCAGTAGTGTTGGTTCGCCCGACTCACCCCTGACAGCACGAACTCAAGGAGCTCACCGTGACGGTCCGAGTAGGTGTCAACGGTTTCGGCCGGATCGGCCGGAACTTCTGGCGCGCCGTTCAGGCGAGCGGCCACGACATCGAGATTGTGGCGTTCAACGACCTGGGCGACGTGGCCACCATGGCCCACCTCCTGAAGTACGACAGCATCCTCGGCAGGCTCTCGGAGGACGTGAGCGTGTCCGACGAGGGCATCGTCGTCGGCGGCAAGACCATCAAGGCCCTGGCCGAGCGCGACCCCGGCAAGCTGCCGTGGAAGGACCTCGGCGTGGACGTCGTGGTCGAGTCCACCGGCTTCTTCACCAACGCCGCCGACGCCCGCAAGCACGTCGACGAGGGCGGCGCCAAGAAGGTCATCATCTCCGCCCCGGCCAAGGGCGAGGACCTCACGGTCGTGCTCGGTGCGAACGAGGACAAGTACGACGGCTCGCAGGTCGTCATCTCCAACGCCTCCTGCACCACCAACTGCCTGGCCCCGCTGGCCAAGGTCCTGCACGACACCTTCACCGTCGAGCGCGGCCTGATGACCACCATCCACGCGTACACGCAGGACCAGAACCTGCAGGACGCGCCGCACAAGGACCTGCGCCGCGCCCGCGCTGCCGCGCTGAACGTCGTCCCGACGTCCACCGGTGCGGCCAAGGCCATCGGCCTGGTGCTGCCGGAGCTCAACGGCAAGCTCGACGGTTACGCGCTGCGCGTGCCGGTGCCGACCGGTTCGGCCACCGACCTCACGGTCACCGTCGGCCGCGACACCACCGTCGACGAGGTCAACGCCGCGTTCAAGGCGGCCGCTGAGGGTGGGCTGAAGGGCATCCTTCGCTACAACACCGACCCGATCGTGTCGGCCGACATCGTCACCGACCCGGCGTCCTGCATCTACGACGCGCCGCTGACCAAGGTCATCGGCAACCAGGTCAAGGTCGTCGGCTGGTACGACAACGAGTGGGGTTACTCCAACCGCCTCGCGGACCTGGTCACCCTGGTCGCCTCGAAGATCGGCTGACGTACAGAGATGAAGACCCTGGCTGATTTGCTGGCCGAGGGTGTGTCAGGTCGGCGCGTGCTCGTGCGTGCCGACCTGAACGTCCCTCTGGACGGCGAGACGATCACCGACGACGGCCGTGTCCGTGCGTCGCTGCCCACCATCCAGCAGCTCACGGGCGCGGGCGCGCGGGTCGTTGTCACCGCGCACCTCGGCCGCCCCAAGGGCGAGCCGGACCCGAAGTTCTCCCTCAAGCCCGTGGCCAAGCGGCTGGGTGAGCTGCTCGGCAAGGACGTCAAGCTGGCCGCGGACGTCACCGGCGAATCGGCCAAGGCGACCGTCGGGTCCCTGGCCGACGGCGACGTCGCGTTGCTGGAGAACATCCGCTTCGACGCGCGCGAGACCAGCAAGGACGAAGCCGAGCGGGGCGCGCTGGCCGACGAGCTGGCGCAGTTCGCCGACGCGTTCGTGTCCGACGGCTTCGGCGTCGTGCACCGCAAGCAGGCGTCGGTGTTCGACGTGGCCAAGCGCCTTCCGCACTACGCGGGCGGCCTGGTGCTCGCCGAGGTCGAGGTCCTGCACAAGCTGACCGCCTCCGGCGGAGCCGGAAATCAGGCCACAGGCACCGAGCGGCCATACGTTGTGGTGCTCGGTGGCGCGAAGGTCTCCGACAAGCTCGGCGTCATCGCCAACCTGCTGACCAAGGTCGACCGGCTGCTCATCGGCGGCGGCATGGCGTACACGTTCCTCAAGGCCCAGGGCCACGAGGTCGGCCAGTCGCTGCTCCAGGAAGACCAGCTCGACCAGGTGCGTGGCTTCCTCGAGGACGCCGAGAAGCGCGGCGTCGAGCTGCTGCTGCCGGTGGACGTGCTGGCCGCGACCGAGTTCGGGCCGGACGCGCCGCACGAGGTCGTCGCCGCGACCGAGATCCCGGCCGACCGGCAGGGCCTGGACATCGGCCCGAAGACGCGTGAGCTGTTCGCGTCGAAACTGGCCGACGCGGCCACCGTGTTCTGGAACGGCCCGATGGGCGTGTTCGAGTTCGAGGCGTTCGCAGGCGGCACCCGCGCCGTGGCGCAGGCGCTGGTCGACAGCAAGGCGTTCAGCGTGGTCGGCGGCGGTGACTCCGCTGCGGCCGTACGCCAGCTCGGCCTGCCCGAGGACGGTTTCTCACATATCTCGACCGGCGGCGGCGCGTCGCTGGAGTTCCTCGAGGGCAAGCAATTGCCCGGCGTCCAGGTTCTGGAGGACTGACCCGACATGGCTCGCACGCCGCTGATCGCCGGCAACTGGAAGATGAACCTCAACCACCTCGAGGCCATCGCGCTGGTGCAGAAGATCGCGTTCTCGCTGCCGGAGAAGTACTACGCCAAGGTGGAGGTCGCGGTCCTGCCGCCGTTCACCGCGATCCGCGCTGTGCAGAACGTGATCGAGGGCGACAAGCTCCAGATCAAGCACGGGGCGCAGGACCTCGCCCCGCACGAGTCGGGCGCCTACACCGGCGACATCTCCGGCCCGATGCTGGCCAAGCTGGGCTGCCAGTACGTCGTGGTCGGGCACTCCGAGCGCCGCGAGTACCACGAGGAAAGCGACGAGCTGATCAACAAGAAGGTCAAGCAGGC
This sequence comes from Kibdelosporangium aridum, assembly GCF_900176515.1. Classification (GTDB taxonomy): domain Bacteria; phylum Actinomycetota; class Actinomycetes; order Mycobacteriales; family Pseudonocardiaceae; genus Kibdelosporangium; species Kibdelosporangium aridum. The sequence continues at coordinate 232,538 of NZ_FWXV01000007.1, read as the reverse complement.
CCTCAAGCACGGCATCACGCCCATCCTGTGCGTCGGCGAGAAGCTCGACGTGCGGGAGGCCGCTGGGCACGTGAACCACTGCAACGAGCAGCTCGTCGCCGACCTCAAGGGCCTCAAGGCCGAGCAGGTCGAGAAGATCGTCATCGCATACGAGCCCGTGTGGGCGATCGGCACCGGCAAGGTGGCCACCCCGGCGGACGCGCAGGAAGTCTGCGGTGCGCTGCGCAAACAGCTCGAAGAGAAATACGGCGCCGAGGTCGCGACGAAGGTGCGCGTCCTCTACGGCGGGTCAGTGAAGTCGAGCAACGTCTCCGACCTGATGGCCCAGCCGGACATCGACGGTGCCCTGGTCGGCGGCGCGAGCCTGGACGGCGAGGAGTTCACCAAGCTCTCCGCGATGGCCGCGGGCGGTCCGTTCGTCTGAATCTCGTTCGATCGGGGAACTGAACCGGCGAACCGACTGTTTACGTGACACAAGCGTTGGGTCTTTACACGGCCCGTGGTCAAAGCGGGACACGTACGAGGTAATCTGTGATTCCTGCCGTGCGACAGCGAGGATGAAATGGAACTGGCTCTGCAAATCGGTTTGATCGCCACGAGCGTGCTGTTGATCCTCTTGGTGCTGCTGCACCGCGGCCGTGGCGGTGGTTTGTCGTCGCTCTTCGGTGGCGGGATGCAGTCGAGCCTTTCGGGGTCAAGCGTGGTGGAGAAGAACCTCGACCGTGCCACCCTGGTGGTCGGAGTCATCTGGCTGATCTGCATCATCGGGCTCGGGTTGCTGATCAAGATCGCGTGAGTGCCCGCGCGCTGGGGACGTACGAGTGTTCACCGATCAACCATTGCGGGATAGCCGTGTGTGATGGGGGTGTGAGGGCCGATGGCTGGTGGTAACGCGATTCGGGGTACCCGGGTCGGTGCTGGACCGATGGGTGAGTCGGAGCGCGGCGAGTCCGCTCCGCGTCGCCGAGTGTCCTACTGGTGTGCGAACGGGCACGAGTCCCGTCCGTCGTTCGCGGTCGACGCGGAAGAGCCGGAGTCGTGGGATTGCCCGCGCTGCGGCCTGCCGGGTGGCCGTGACCAGCAAGCGCCGCCGAACGCACCCCGGAACGAGCCGTACAAGACTCACCTCGCGTACGTGAAGGAGCGCAGGTCGGACGCTGATGGCGAGGCGATCCTCGCCGAGGCGCTGGCCAAGCTCCGCGCACAGCGCGAAGGCTGAGCCCAGAGACTCAACAACCCTCGTAAGTGCCTGGTGCGGCACCTACGAGGGTTTTGAGCTGTCTGCGGCTTCAGTCAGTTCTCGGTCGGGTAGGTCACGCAGACCCGGAAACCGCCGTCCGGTGTGTGGCCGGCGTGGAACGTACCGCCGAGCAGGACGGCTCGTTCCCGGACACCGAGCAGGCCGTGCCCGCCGGACGGCAGCCGGCTGGAATACGCCATCTCGGGGTCGGCCTGGTCGTTGACCACTTCGACGATCAACGCCGATCCGCAGGGGAACAGCCGGATCACAGCTTTGGCACCCGGCGAGTGTTTGTGGATGTTGGTCAACGCTTCCTGCACGGTCCGGTACGCCGCACGCGAGACCGCGGGCGGCACCGAGTCAGGAACCACCTGTTCGGCCAGCTCGACCGGCACCTCGGAGTTGCGCAGCAACTGCGGCAGCTCCTCCAGTCCCGGATGCACGCCGTCGTCGAACGTGCCCGAACGCAGCACGCCGACCAGGTCACGCAGCTCGTCGAGCGTGCGTTTGCTCAACTGCCTGATGGTGTTCGCGCCTTGCCGGGACTCCTCGTCGTGCGCGGAGACCGCGAGCGCGCCCGCCTGCATGGCGATCAAGGTGACCTGATGGGACACCACATCGTGCATCTCGCGGGCCAAACTGGCGCGTTCCGCGGCGCGGATGGTCTGTTCGTGCAGCCTGCGTTCCCGTTCACGGCTTTCGGCCAGGTCGGCGAGCCGGTCGGAGAGCTGCTTACGCAGGGCCATAAGCAGTCCGAGCGCGATCGGCATACCGGCGACCAAAATGCCGTACAGACCGTTGAGGACATGTTCACGCCAATTCAGGTCGACGAATTCGCTCAGCGGCCACCGGACGTACCGGGACATCCAGACCAGGACCCCGGCAGCCATCGTCTGCCACATCCAGAGCTTGCGCCTGGCCAGCGTGCACAACGCGATCATCGCCGCGAGCTGCGCCCAGCCCGCCAAGAAACCCGGAATGGTGATCAGTACGGCCAAGAAGGGGAACCGTCTGCGCAGCACCATGGCCGTGCAGGCGACGCCGGACAGGACGATCGAGTACGGCTGGGCCTTTTCGGGGATCACCAGCCAGACGTCAGCCACCGCGACGATCACCGCGAGCGCGTCCAACGCCAGGTTTCTGGCGACTGGATGGCGGTGGATCTGTTTGAAGCGGTCAAGGCTGGCGTATGGATTTCGGGCGCGCGTGACCTGGCGGGCCACTTCCCCCGCATGCCCGGCTGTCAAAGTGTGCGTGACCACCGTGGAACCCCTTGGTTTGGCCTGCGTGTCCTCATGGATCGGCAATGGGCTGTCCCCGGTCGCCGCTGACCGAATGGGGGAGCCATCTCCTCGCTGCCGGGGAACGTCGCTCGGGCTTGTGGCCCCGCCATGTTCCTCGGCCGGCCGGTGTCTTTGTCGTGGCATTGGCTCGGCCTCTCTGACGAAAGGTCGTGGGGTGTACGCCCTTCGTCACCTACTTAAGACAGTCCGATCCTCGAACGCGGACGCCCGGTCGGCAAGGAATGTGCAAACGCACATTCTCTATGGACGAACGTCGGTAGCGCGGTGCGTGCAACGTGTGCCGGGTCTCACCCGTTCGTACCCGGACGGGCCCCCATTGCTGCACCTGCAATCGATCGCTGGCAATGGCGGGGTAACCAGTCCGCGGCGGCTCTATCAGCGGAACACTGTCACGAAAGCGGGTATGCGACGGACGTATCCCGCTGAACGGTGTAGCGGGGTGTCGAGCGGCCCGCGACGGGCGACGGGCGCCGGGATGTGGTGACGGCCGCCGGGGGAGGAGTGCCGGGATGTAGTGACGGGTGACGGGCCCCGGAGAGTGGTGCCGGGTACCGGTTGTCGCTGCGCCAACGCGCTGGCGATATTTCCGATCCGAAATCGCCGAGGGTGCCTGGGTCAGGTTTCGGATGCCGGATGCCGGATGCCGGATGCCGGATGCCGGATGCCGGATCCGGGGGCGGGGTGCCGGGCGCAGGATGTGGGGTGCCGGGGTTCCGGGCGCCGGAGTGCGGGGCGCCAGGTGTGGAGTGCCGGGGGTTTTCCGGGCGCCGGTGTGCGGCCGATCTGGTGGTCTGGTGGTTGGGTGGCGAACGACGCTGTCGGCGCGAACGGCCGCTGGATGCCCGGAGCATCTGCCAGTGCATGACTAGCGAAGTTCAGGTTCCTATCCGGTGTAGCCCCTTTGCCCAGCGGCATATCGGATGTTTCGTATCCGATGTTCGACCGGTGGGGCGCGATCGTCCGTTGACCGCCGCCCAAAAGTACGACTCGACGTCATCCTGCGAACCGATGCTGGGGGACATTTCGGGCAGGGAGCATCGGCAACGTGCGGACGTTGCTGGGGTATGCGAAAAGCCATTGGATAGCGCTCACCGTCGGGCTTGTCATCGCGTTGGCGTCGGCGGCGGCGAACTTGGCGCAGCCGTTGGCGACCAAGACGGTCGTCGACGCGCTCGCGGACGGTTCGTCGCTGGCCAGGCCGGTGCTGATCCTGGCGATTCTTGTTGTGGTCGGTTCACTGCTCGCGGGCGTGTACACGTTCCTTCTCGACCGGACGGCCGAGAAGGTCGTGTTCTCGGTGCGCAAGCAGCTCATCGGCAGGTTGCTGCGGCTGCGCATCCCGGAGCTTGACCGCTCGGCGCCCGGCGACCTGACCGCGCGGGTGACGTCGGACAGCACGTTGCTGCAGAGTGCGACCACTCAGGCGTTGATCAGCATTGTCAAGGGCGCGGCCGGTGGGGTTGGCGCGGTCATCGTGATGTTCGCGCTGGACGCCCGCTTGTCCGGGCTGACGCTCGGCGCGCTCGCGCTGGTCGGCATTGTCATCGGCGTCCTGCTGCCGAAGATCCGTCGGGTGATCACGAGGGCACAGGAGGCAGTTGGTGAGGTCGGCGCGGGGCTCGACCGCGCGCTGGGTGCCGCGCGGACGGTGAAGGCCAGCGGCGCGGAAGCCAGGGAAGAGGCGGCGGTCACCGAAGCCGCGCACAAGGCGATGGAGGCCGGGTTCGCGGGCGCGAAGTACAACGCGTTGGTCGGCGGCATCATGAACCTGGCGTTCTCGGTGCCGTTCCTGCTTGTCCTCGGTGCTGGTGGGGCGTGGGCGGCGACCGGGTCGCTCGAGCTCTCGACGTTGATCGCGTTCCTGCTCACCGTCTTCTACATGACCGAGCCGTTGTCCGAGCTGGTCCAGGGCTTCTCCACGCTCCAGCAGGGCCTTGGCGCGGTGAAGCGGATCCACGGAGTCGAAGAGCTGGCCATCGAGACCGACGTCGACGACACGGTCGAGCCGGTGGGCGGCACGGCACCAGGCATCGCGGTGCACAGCGTCAGATTCCAGTACGCCGGCCGGTCGGCCGCGCTCGACGGCGTCTCGTTCGAGGCCCCGGCTGGCGGGCGCACGGCGATCGTCGGTCCGTCCGGAGCGGGCAAGACCACGCTGTTCGCGTTGCTCCAGCGCTTCTACGAGCCGGAAAGCGGCTTGATCACGGTCGACGGCACTGACATCGCCAAGATGCCCCGTGCCGAAGTGCGTCGTCGGATCGGGTACGTCGAGCAGGATGCTCCGGCGTTGTCCGGCACGCTCGAGAGCAACCTCCGTTACGCGGCGCCCGACGCGACCGACGACGACCTGACCGAGGTGCTGCAGGCAACGCGGCTGATGGACCTGGTCGAGCGCTTGCCCGACGGCCTGAACACGATGGTCGGCACCCGAGGCGTCGCGTTGTCGGGCGGTGAACGTCAACGGCTCGCGATCGCACGCGCGCTGCTCCGACGGCCTCAGGTGCTCCTGATGGACGAGGCGACGTCGCAACTCGACGCACGTAACGAGGTCGCGCTGCGTGAGGCGGTCGACCAGGCCGCCGAGCGGTGCACGGTGTTGCTCATCGCGCACCGCCTGTCGACAGTGGTCTCCGCCGACCAGATCGTCGTCCTCGAACGAGGGAGGGTCGTCGCCACCGGCACGCATGACCAGCTGCTCGAGGCCTCGCCGCTGTACCGGGAGTTGGCGGCATCACAGCTCCTGGTTCCGGAGGCTGTTGAACAATGACCGGGTGAACATCGCGGTAGCCGAGGTCCAGGTCGTCCGCCTCGGGTCCGCTGTCCCCGCCGAGGCGGCTTTCGACGCGTTGTACCGAGACGCGCCGTACGCCTTCTGGCTGGACTCGGCATCCGGCGCGCGGTTCTCGTTCATGGGCGCGGCGAGCCGGGTGATGCGGGCGTGGCCGGACCGGATCGAGCTCGACGGTGAAGTTCTCCCGCCCGGTGTCTTCGCCTGGCTGGCCGACGCGTTGACCGAACGGGTCGAGGTACCGGACGTGCCGTTCGGCTTCACTCTCGGCTGGGTCGGCTACCTCGGCTACGAGCTGAAGGCCGAGTGCGGCGGCGAGCGAGCGTTCGAGTCCGTCGACCCGGACGCGGTCCTGATGTACGTCGACCGCACGATCGTCTTCGAACAAGACGAGACGTATCTGGTCTCGACCGACCCCGACTGGATCGCCGAGACCGCGGCGTTGCTCGCGGCCTTGCCCAGACCAGAGCCTGCGAGGCCGATCGTGGCCACCAAGGTCCGCGCCCGGCACAGCCGCGACAAGTACGTCAAGATGATCGAGGCCTGCCAGGAAGCGATCCGGGGTGGGGAAAGCTATGAGGTCTGCCTGACCAACATGGTGTCCGCGCAGGCGGACATCGATCCCTGGAACGCGTATCGGTTGCTGCGCGAGCACAGCCCCGCCCCGTACGGTGCTTACCTGAGACTCGGTGACATCGCAGTGCTGAGCTCGTCGCCCGAACGGTTCCTGCAGATTCTCCCTGACGGCACCGTGGAATCACGGCCCATCAAAGGAACCCGGCCGCGCGGCGCGACACAGGCCGAGGACTTGGCGCTGCGCCGGGACTTGGCGACCAACGAGAAGGACCGTGCCGAGAATCTGATGATCGTCGACCTGGTCCGCAACGACCTCGGCAGGCACGCGGTCGTCGGATCCGTCGAGGTGCCCGCGATCTTCCAAGTCGAGACCTACGCGACCGTGCACCAGCTCGTCAGCACGATCCGCGCCCGGCTCCGGCCGGACGTCTCACCGGTCCACTGTGTACAGTCCGCGTTTCCCGGCGGGTCGATGACCGGTGCACCGAAGATCCGGACGATGGAGATCATCGACACGCTGGAGGAAGGACCGCGCGGGGTCTACTCCGGCGTGCTCGGGTACTTCTCGCTGTCCGGGCACGCCGATCTGTCCATTGTGATCCGGACTTTGGTTGTCCGGCAAGGAGAAGTCAGCTTCGGGGTGGGCGGGGCGATCATCGACCCGTCGGACCCCGGCGCCGAGTTCGACGAGACCGTCGTGAAAGCCACGGCGATGCTGCGTGTTCTCGGCGCCGAGTTCCCTGCCGACTAAGGCAACCAGCGCACCGGCCAGTTCAGTGATCGACGGCGTGGCGGCCGCCGCTGCTGGTGCCACCACGCCGATCGAGATCACCGCCGCACAGACAAGCGTCAGGAAGCAGCGCGCAGGGACACCTGAACGGACGAGCGCTGAGTCACACCGTTCACTGTCACCGCGAGCGTGAATGTCCCGGGGCGCAACGCGGTGAGCGTGCCGGTTGCAGGATCGAAGCGCGCGATGTGCCACGGCCGCCAGTCACGCCAGTCGCCGATCAGCACGCTCGGTGAACCGGACCAGTCGTAGCTCACCGGATAGGCGACCGGAACCTTGCGGGTGCCTTGCGTCAGAGTCGCGGTGACCTTCGCGGACTGGCCGAATGCGAGCTCGGTGGGTGCGTCGATGGCCAACGAGTCCACGTGCGGCCTGATCTCCGCGGCGATCCAGTCGCGCCCGCGCTTGTTGTCCACGCCCAGCAGGCTCCAGCCGGTGAAGCCGCCCAATGTCGCGTCACCGCCAGGCGCCTTGCCGGAGTTCCCGTTGATCAGGTAAGGCACACCGTCCACACGGGACGCGTGGAACACGCCAACGTGCGCACCGATGAACGCCGCGCCTTTACCAGTTTCTTGACGGAAATCGCCGAGCCACTGTTCGAGCATGGCGGCTTCCAGCCGGTCGGACAACTGGCTGCCCTTGGCCGGAGTGGGGTCGCGCGGCGGGTGATGTTCCATCACCACAACCGAATTCACCGACTTGTCCGCCTTGGCGCTGTCAAGGGCCTTGCGCAGCAACTCGGTCTGGTCGAAACCGCCGCCCCTGATCGTGCCGGTCGACGAGTCCAGCAGCACGAACCTGGTGCCCTTGTGGTCGAAAGTCTGGTTGGTGACACCGAATTCACGCCGGAAGTTCTCAATCGTGCCCGGTCCCATGATCTCGTGGTTGCCCGGCACGTAGTACCACTTCAGCTCGTCACCGAGTTCTTCGGTGAGGATCTGGTGCGCCAGGGTCAGATCCGCGGGTGCGGCCTCGTCGACGAAGTCACCGTTGATGACAAGGAAATCGGGCTTCTGGGCCTTGATCTCCCGCAACGTCCGGCGTGCCGCCTTCACCAGGTCGCTGTCCGGGTTGCGGGCCACGAACTGGGAATCGGACATCACCGCGAACCGCCACGGCCGGTCGCCCACTGTGCCGTCCTGCACGACAATGCGGTCGGCGACCGTGGTCTCCGCCGGGATCTGCACGTCCGGTGGCACCTTGGCGACGAAGTCGTCGATCAGCACCTCGCCGGTGTACTGGCGGTCCGCCTTGGTCTCGATCGTGTAGAACCTGGTGACTGTCAACGGGAACGCCATCCCCGACGGAACCGCGATCTCCATGTACTTCCAGCCGGTCCACGTGATGTACGGGCCGTAGAGCGATCGCGTCTGGCCCTGGCCGTCGATCACGGTGAAGGCCGTCCACTCGCCCTTTCCGTTGCCGTAGACCCACGCGCCGAGGGCCAGAGGCTGGCCGGGAATCTTGATCGGCTGCGGCGGGATCGCATACGCGGTACGGGTTCCCGTCGACAACGAGAAGTCGTACGACAGCTTCAACCCGCCGCCCGAGTGTCCATTGGGGACAGGAGCGACCGAACCGGTGCCCCGCGCTGAGCCAAAGGTCCATGAAGCGCTGTCGTCGAAGTTCGCGAAGTTGCGCTCTTCCAAGCCGACCGTCACCGGGATCTTGGTCACCTGCTGGCCGACAGTGACCGTGACGACAGCCGAGCCGAGCGGCTTGAGGCCTTTGACCTGCAACGCGCCGTCAGTGGCCGGGGTGATCTCCAGCAACGACCGGTCGTAGTCCAGTTTGAGATCGGCGGGCTCGATCGGCGCGGTGAACCCGTCGTTGTCGTAGCCCACGATGCCGACGTTGCCGGTCGCACCCTCGCCGGCGAGGCTGAGCCGCGAGGTCGTGGGCGTGAGCCTGGCGAGTTGACCGAGCACGGTCAGCTTGACGTCGCCGGAAATCCGTCCATTTCGGGCGGACACCGTCGCTGGACCAGAACGCGTGGCGTGGAAGACACCGTCGCTGCCGATCCAGCCGCCGCCGCTGGCGTGCCAGGTGTGTGAGCCCTGGGCGGGGCCGTAGGTTTCGTCATGTCCGTAGGCGATGAGTTTCCGGGTCAGGCCCGGGAAGACGCGGTCCGGACGGCCACCGGGGATCGGGTCCGCGCCCGGCGCTTTCTCCGGGTCGCTCGCTGTGGTCACCCAGAACCCGCTCAACCGTCCGCTTCCAGCCGGGGCGTACAGCGCGAGTCCGTTGGGAACGGGCCGCTCGGCGCCGTCCGATGGCTTGTTCTCGACGTCGAGCTCGGTCGTGCCCGGTTCGCGGGCGAGCATCGTCGACGAACCACCGCCGTCGAGGTTCAACGCGTTGTACGCGCCCATCTCCTTCAGGATTGCGGCGAGGTCCTTGAGATTGAGCCCAAGCAGGTACGGCGCTTGCCTGCCGTCGACGGTCAGCAGGAACATCTTCTTGCCGTCAGCGGAGAACCCGACCGCGGTACGCGGATGCAACGGGTCGTCTGGTGCGACGATCTGGCCGTTGCGGATCAGCAGCTGATTGCCGCCGATCAGCGCTTTGGGCGAACTTCCGTCGCTCGTGCGCGACGAATACCGCACGTTGACCTTGTCGCCAGGCTTCAGCGCTGACAGCGTGTCCGCGCCGAGTTCACGGCCGACGAGCGCGTAGCCGTTGGCGGGCAACGGGTCCGCGCCGGGCGCTGTGCGGATCTGCGTCACGGTGCCGTCTTGCACGATGACCTCGGCGACACGGGTCGCACCTTGCGTTCCGCGGTCACGTGCGTACGTGCCCCATACCGGGTTGAACACGCCGATGCCGTTGGTGTCGATACGCGCGCTGTTGAGCTGCGTGAGCTTCGTGGTGCCGCTGGGCAGCGTGAGGGTGCCGTCGAAGAACACCTCCATGACGCGGCCGATGCCCGCGGCGTCGATGCCGACCGCCCGGTTGTGCCCGGTGTTCGGCGACTTGACCAGCGTGCCGGACTTGATCCCGGCCCCTTCCGGGGCATTGGAGTTGTTGATGTCGAAGAAGTCACCGTTCACCGCCGCGACCGCACGCTTCGCGCCGGCCTGAGTGGACAGTGGTTCGGCCTTGCTGACCTGGCCGGGGTCGACGTAGTCAACGGTGGTGCCCGCGCTGAGGTCGACGGTCAGCGAGTCACCGCGGATCCAGCCGCCCGCGTCGCCCGGCTCGTACCAGTCGAACGAGCTGAGCGTCACACCCGGTGCGACGGGCCGGTTGATCCGGGATGTCTCGATGCGGTGTGCCGGGTCGACCGCGGTACGCAGCGAGGGCACATCCGGCAGGTCGACGACCGGCGCGGCAACCGCCGGACTGGCCAGACCTACCAGCAGGAATAGAGGTAATGCGGCGACCCGCGGGCGTAAGGACACGGGGACTCCCCGAAGCGCGTGTGAACACTTTACGAGTTGATAGACAACCTCGTCAGTGGTTGCCACCAACACCGCCTTTCGGTGTAGTCCGATGAAAAGTTCAGTGAACCGTCTTGGTTTGTTTTCTTGAGACTGAAACTATCCGCGCCCATGAGCAGAATCTGGCCGAAGAGAGCCGTCGCGGGCTTGGCCGCCACCATGGTGGCCAGCATGTTCGCGGCGCCGGCACAGGCCGACCAGCAGCAACAACGGCGTGGCGATTTCGACCTGCAGGCCCATCGCGGAGGCATCGGCCTGCGGACGGAGAGCTCACTCAGCTCGTTCGGCAACGCGATCCGCCTCGGCGTCAGCACGCTCGAGCTCGATCTGCAGATCACTGAGGATGGTCAGGCCGTCGTCACGCACGACCGCCGGGTCGACGGCCGCAAGTGCGTGGACACGGCACCGGCGACGCCCGGCGACCCGGAGTTCCCGTACGTCGGCAAGTACGTCAACACCTTGACGCTCGCGCAGGTCAAGACGCTCGACTGCGGGTCGAAGACGCTGCCGGACTACCCGAACGCCGTGCCGTCGCCCGGTTCGCGGATGCCGCTGCTGCGCGAGGTCTTCGACCTGGTGAAGCGCTACCGCGCGGACGACGTCAAGCTGAACATCGAGACCAAGGTCGAGGCGGGCGCACCGAGCGAGACCGCGCCGCGCGAGCAGTTCGTCCAGGTGACCACGCGCGAGATCCGGCAGGCCGGGTTCGGCAAGCGGGTGAGCATCCAGAGCTTCGACTGGGGCGCGCTGATGCGGATGCGCCAAGTCGCGCCGGAACTGCCGCTCGTCGCGCTGACCAACTACGACTTCCTGCAGGTCGGCAAGCCGGGCAAGTCGCCGTGGCTCGGCGGTCTGGACATCGACGACTTCGGCGGCGACCCGATCGCCGCGGTCAAGTCGTTCAAGGCGGGCACGTTCTCGCCGGTGCACGGCTTCCCGCAGAACGGCAAGATCTCCGACCCGGACTACAAGCCGTACGTCACCAAGGACATGGTCCGCAACGCGCACCGCAACGGGATCAAGATCGTCCCGTGGACCGTCAACGACGTGCCCACGATGGCCAAGCTGATCGACGACGGCGTGGACGGCATCATCACCGACTACCCGGATCGCTTGCGGGACTTGATGAAGCAGCGTGGGTTCAAACTGCCGCGCGCGTACGCTTCGCCGTTCGACATCCAGGCGCACCGCGGCGGCCGGTCGGTCCGGCCGGAGAACACGCTGGCGGCGTTCGAGTACTCACTCGGCCTGCCCGAGGTGTCCACTCTGGAGCTGGACACAGGCGTGACCGAGGACAACCAGCTGGTCGTCATCCACGACCGGACGGTCAACGGTTCGCACTGCGTCGACACCGCACCGGTCAAGCCGGGCGACCCGGAGTTCCCGTACGTCGGCAAGCAGATCCGTCAGCTGACGCTCGCGCAGATCAAGACGATCGACTGCGGCAGCAAGACCCTGCCGGAGTTCCCGAAGCAGGTGGCCGCGCCCGGCCAGCGCGTCCCGACCCTGGCTGAGGTGTTCGACCTGGTCAAGCGCAGCGGCCGGACCGACATCCGGTTCAACATCGAGACCAAGATCAGCCCGACGGCCAACGACACCGCGCCGTACCAGCAGTTCACCGTTCAGCTGGTCGGAGCGATCGAAAAGGCCGGGATGGCGCGCCGGACGACGATCCAGTCCTTCGACTGGCGGACCATCCGGCTGTCGCGGGCGATCGACCGGCGCATCGAGACGGTCGCTTTGGTCTGGCAGTACGGACCGGACGAGTGCAAGACCGTGGCCGACGAGTGCTCCTTGATGGCGGCCTACGGAGACCCGTCGGTGAAGAGCCCGTGGACAGGCGGCCTCGACTGGTGGCAGTTCCGTGACCTCGGCAAGCTCGTCCGTGCCGCCGGAGCGTCGACGGTCTCGGCGAACTGGCAGGTGCACGACCCGAAGCAGACCAAGGTCCCGTCAGACGACTGGTACCTGCGCACCGACCCGAAGTACTACTTCGGCCCTGACGCGTCGGTGCTGGAGCGCAAGTACGACCTGAAGGTCGTGCCGTACACGGTCAACGACGAGCCGACCATCCAGCGGGTGATCGACCTCGGCGTCACGGGCATCATCTCCGATGACCCGGACGTGCTGATCGCCGTGGCGCGCCGCAACGGCCTGCGCTGACGTCAGTCCTCTTCGTCCTCTTCCTTGTCGTCGTTCCTCGACGGGGGAGAGGGCGGAGCGGGCTTGGTTTTCTTCGGCTTCCTGTGCTGAATGATCTCTTCCCAGGGATACCAAGGTGTCCAGGGCGCCGTGTACACCGGAGGCGTCGGATCGGGCACAAGCGCGACCGGCTGGTCTTGAACTATGGGCTGCTGCGGCGTCTCGGTCACTGACTCCGATGACAGCGGTGGTGTGGACGTCTGGTCCACGACTTCGGTAACGGTCGGGGTAACCGGGGCGGTCGGAGTCGCCGTCACCTCAGCGGTGACGGTCTGCTGCCGTTGCGGCGCGACCCGAGGTTCGACCAACGGTTGCTGCCGCTGCTTGGGCAGGTTCACCACGACCGCGATGCTCGTCGCGGCAATGGCGGCAGCGACCGCGGCGATCAACACGGTCCTGGTCTGCACGCGGGACTTCGCCGACGAACCCCGCAGCAGGTCCACGCACGTCGCCGCGTCCGGCCGGTTGTTCGGGTTGGCGCTCAACATCGCCTGCAGCGCCTTCGCGTGCGGCAAGTCCGGCTTGATGATCGGCGCGCGGCTCAACCGGGCCAGCGCGGTGGTCGCATCGTCACCGGGATACTCGGTCCGCCCGGTCAACGCTTCCAGCAGCACAAGCCCGAACGAGTACACATCGGACGCCATCGTCGGCTCGTCGCCGTTGGCTTGTTCCGGCGCCACATACGAGAAAGTGGTGGATTCCGCGATGCCGACGTCGGTGAGATACGGCTCCATGCTCGGCCCGAGCAGGATGTTGCCGGGGTGGATGTCGCGATGCGCCACGCCTTGGGAGTGCGCGTACGCGAGCGCTCTGCCCAACGCCGACCCGAGCTCTGTCACCTCGGCGCCGGTCAGCGCACCTTCGGCCAATCTCGCGCGCAGACTCGTGCCCGCGATGAATTCCTGAACAAGGAACGGCTCGCCGCCCTCGGCGATCCCTGCGTCGAGCACACGCACAAGCCCTGGATGCGACAGATCGGTCAACGCCCTGGCCTGCTCGACGAAACGGTCTGGCTCGTCCTGTGGGGCGAACAACCGGACCGCGACAACTTGGCGCAGGTGCAGGTCCCACCCACGCATCACCCGCTGTCCCAGCGGCGTGATCAGCCGGTATCGTCCGGCGAGCTCACGAATCCCCGAGTCCTCCGACACCGTTCGAAGCTATGTCACCGGTGTCGCCATGTGCGCGGATATGTACAGGCCGCAACTGCGTCCGATGGCGGGTGGCCGCGTACGTGACCACACCGCCGGACCGTTGTCACCCAGAACAGCCTGGAACGCTGTTCGCGGGTGCGCAGTTGCCGGTGACCGCAGCCCCGTTCCTCAGCTCGAAGATGGTCGGCTGGGACGCGAACGGCGTGGTGGCGATGCCGCCGCCCGCGCCAGCGGCGCCGGCAGGGCCGGGTTCTCCGCCGGGGAACGCCGCGCTGTCATCGGCGGTGACGTTCGACGAAATCTCGGTGCGCACGATGTTGACGTCGCCGGTGATCACCGGCAGCCCTGTGGGCCGTCGGCCGACGCGCCCGCCGGCTGGTAGTTGTCCACGTGTTTCGCCCACCGGCATGTCTTGGTTCGGACGGTCCGCGGTTGACGAGAAGGTGCCACGACTCTGAGCGCGACCCAGTTGCGGATGATACATAATATACCATATTGTCACCTTTCTGGACTATCGGGATGGGGAGGAGCTTGGCGATCGATCTGTCTTGCTGACTTGGCCCGGCCAACGGACAGCGTCGGTGTCGCGGGTTACGGGTAAGGCAGACGAGGTCCCGGTGTTCTCCTGTGCGCTTCACCGGCTGACGCGTGGTGAGGCACTGCTTTGTTCCTGTGCGGGGGCTGAAGGAGGACAACGGTGACCGACCGGCCAACGTCGACCAGTGTGGAAACAAACGGCGTGAACCCGGTGCCGGATGGCGAACGGCGTGGCAAACCCGCCGGGCTGTTCGCGATCTGGTTCTCGTGGAACATCTCGATTCTCGGCATCAGCTACGGCATCTATGTCTACGGGCTTGGACTCAGTGCGTGGCAGGCGATCGTCGCTGGAGTTCTCGGGTACGTGCTGTCGTCTGTCCTCGTTGGCATCCTGGCGGTCGGTGGGCCGCGGACCGGATTGCCGACGTTGACGCAGACCCGGTTCGCGTTCGGGTTGCACGGCAACAAGTTCCCGACGTTCTTCGCCTACCTGTCGAACATCGGCTGGAAGGTCACCATCATCACGCTGGCCGCCACGTCCGGCGCGAAGCTCTTCGTGCGGTTGTGGCCTGGGGTGTTCGCGGACGATCAGGGCAAGGAGAGCGTGCTCGCTATCGTCCTCTGGTTCGTCGCGGTGCTCGCGGTGACGTTGACGGTCGCGGTGTTCGGACATCAGCTGATCATGCGGGTGGAGAAGTGGATCGCCTGGCTCACCTCGATCATGACGATCGTCTTCATCGCGATGATCGTGCCCAAGATCCGGTGGGACGCGCTGGGTGACGCGCCCGATGGTTCGGTGGGGACGTTCATCGGCGGCGTGATTCTGGCGATGACGATCGTCGGGCTCGGGTTTCTCAACTATGGCGGAGATTTCGCGCGCTACCTGCCACGGGACACCCCGGCGCGGGGCGTGATCGGATGGACGACGGGCGGGATCGTGCTGCCGGTCGCGGTTCTGCTCATCCTCGGTGTTCTGCTCGCTGCCGGTGACCCGGAGATGGGCAAGGCCGCTGCCAACGACCCGATCGGTGCGCTGACCGCTCTTCTGCCGTTGTGGTTCTTCATCCCGTTCACGATCGTCATCGTGATCTCACTGGTCGCCGCGGCCATCACGGGCATCTATTCGTCCGGGTTGGCGTTGCTGGCACTGGGCGTTCCACTGTCGCGCGCCACCACCACGCTGATCAACATGGTGGTGATCGCGGCGGGCGCGTTCTACCTGCTTTTCGTATCCGATTCGTTCTTGGCCACGTTCCAGGCTTTCCTCGCCCTGATCTCCGTCGTGATGGGCACGATGGGTGGCATCCAGCTGCTCGACTTCATCCGGCAGCGCAGGCTCGGCTGGAACGTCGACATGGCCAAGCCTGCCGGTGAAGGCGGGCGATCGGGCCGGTGGACCGCGGTTGTCTCGTTGGTCGTGGCCACGATCGTCGGGCTCGGTCTGGTGACGTCATCCGACCCGAACATCGCCAAGGTCGTCGGGTTCCTGTTGTCCGACGAGGCGAAGCAGGGCGTCATCGGCACCACGAACGTCGGAGTCGTGGTGGCCATGCTGATCGGCGCGGGCCTCTACGCGTTGCTGACGTTCGTGTTCAAACTCGACCCACCGGGGATCTACGACCGGGAACCAGTCAAAGCCGCAGTGGGCTGACCCGGAGCTACAGCTTGCCTGCCGCGGCCTTGTCCAGCAGCCACAGCGTGCGCTGACGGCCACGTGCACCGGCGGCGGGGATCTCGGCCTCGGTTGCCCCGCCCAACGCCATCGCGATCGCGTCCGCCTTGGCCTCGCCGCCGGTCAGCAGCCAGACCTCGCTCGACCGCCGGATCGCGGGCAGCGTCAGCGACACCCGGGTGGGCGGCGGCTTCGGGCAGTCGCGCACAGCCACGACCGTCCGCTCGGTCTCGTACACCGCCGGGGACTCCGGGAAGATCGACGCCGTGTGGCCCTCCTCGCCGACACCCAACAGACACACGTCGAACGTGGGCACCTGCCCGTCCTCGGCCTTCGATGCCAGCAGTTCCGCGTACGCCACCGCAGCCGCGTCGGGGTCGTCGCCGAACTTGCCGTCCGACGGCTCCATCGCGTACACCCGTCCCGGGTCGATGGGCAGGTGGTCCAACAGCGCGTCGCGAGCCTGCGTTTCGTTGCGTTCCGGGTCGCCGGCAGGCAGGAACCGTTCGTCACCCCAGTAGAAGTCCACTTGCGACCAGTCGACAGCGTCCTTGGCCGGCGAGGCCAGCACCTGCGCCAGCACGGCTGTCCCAGTCCGGCCACCGGTCAACACGACGGATGCGGTCCCTTTGGCGGCCTGGGCGTCGATGACGCTGGTTATCAGGCGCGCTGCCGTCGCCGCCGTGAGCAGATCCGAGTTGGCCAGGACCACAACCTGAGGTGCTGCTGTCATGCCACTATCCAAGCAGGTGACCGAACCAGTCGCGTGCCGAGTTCACCCCACCTCCTTGGGCAAGCGCGACCATCAACGCAACGCGTGCATGTCCTGGTCTCAGACCATTCGCGCTGATCGCCCCCACTTTCTCGGCAAGGCTGGTCATACCCGGCGTCCTCGCCCGCGACGCGATGACGACAGGGATGTCCCATTCGGTTAGTTCACTGATCGTGATGAACAACTCGACGGGGACGTTCCCCGATCCCGTGCCCTCCAGCACGATGCCCCGAGCGCCAGCGTCAGTCACAGCGGTCAGCAAGGACGGCGGCATCCCCGGGTAGGTCTTGATCAGTGCCACGTCTGTCTCCGGGACGCCGTCGACCTCCGGTAACCGAGGCGGGGCAGGAGCGAGCATCGTGACCCCGCCGGATCGGCTCACGCGACCAAGCACCGGATCGGATACGAAACAGGAAGTAGTTGCGAGCGTCGCCCACCGGGCAGCGTGCAGTTCATTGGCGAAGCACACGACAGTGCCGTTCACCGCCGGGTCCGCCGCCGCGATGATCGCCGTCGCGAGGTTGTCCGGGCCGTCACTGCCTGGCTCGTCGAACCTTTGCGTGGCGCCGGTGAAAACTATGGCGCCTTGCGTGGATCCAGCCACGAGCTCAGTGAGGAACGCCGTCTCCTCAAGCGTGTCAACGCCATGCGTGACCATCACACCGTCGAAGCCTTCTGCCAGCGCGGAACGGGCTCTTCGGGCGATCGTCAGCATCGTGCCGGGTGATGTGTCCCAGCTCGGCTCGGCCAGCACGTCTTCGACCACGACGTCCGCGCCCGGAACGTCCGCGATCCCGCGCAGCAGTTGCGCGCCGGTCGCCACCCCGGGTGGGTTGCTCAGGTACGCCATCGTGTCGCCGGTCGCCACCAGCAGTACGCGTTTCACACCGGTGCTGCTTTCTACTTTGTCGATCAGTGTTGATCGTTCGGATGTTTCGCTCTGCGCCCACAAGGTGGGCCCCGTTGATCGTGCCGAGGTTGTCGGGGGCGACGCGGTCCGCTTTGGACTGGTCGCCATTCTCGTGGGCGTTCTCTGCGATGGCGGCGCTGCAGCCCAGGTATCGCAAGCCGCACGTTTCCGCTCTCCGCGAGGGTGAAGGTGCGGTACTTGTCCGAACAGACCACGATCTGGTTGGGGGGTGCGGTCGCGGCCTCGTTTCCAGGGCTTGCGCTGCCGGGCAGGACCGGATCCGAGGTCCATGTATCTCGCTTGAGCGCGGTGAACAGCTCCTGTCGCTCAGCCGGGTCGGAGGTTCGTCGGATGACCGTTGACCGGACTGCTGCTTTCGCTGCGACGCGGCTGGTGCTGATGGTGGCGATCGTGTCTCGAAGGGTTTCTGTCCAGGCCTTGGCCAAGACACCAAACCGTTCGACGGTTCCGTCGAGCAGCCGTGCGGTCACGGATCTCCTGGTCGGATAGTCCGACTCCGTTCACCGAGCCGCAGCGTTGCCACACTTCAGTGCGAACACAGCCCAGCCGACGGGCCTGCTCGGTGAGCTGCCCGTACTTGGCGGCATTGAGGTTCTTCGAATACGCGATCCGGGTCACCTGCACTCGGTCACCTCACAAGCGGTCTGTTCACACTAGTGCGCTCATCAGAATTGCCAGCAGCAGCGCGACCAGCAGGCCGCGCCACACCACAGTCACTTCGAGCTCGCTTGCTGCTCCAGACGCTCGATCCGCTCGACGATCGGCTTCAGCTCCGCACGAACCGCGGCCAGCACAGGGTCGTTGCCGGGTTGCGCGCGGAGATGCTGGTAGCCGGTCAGGGCAGCCACCACCGTCCGGCGCGTGGTCCGCAGGTCCACGCCCAGCTCACGTAAGAGGTCCCCGGCCACACCGCCCGGTTCGCTCAACAGGCCGAGTAACAGGTGCTCGCAGCCGACGTAGTTGTGTCCCAAGGAAAGTGCCTCGGTCACGGTCAGTTCGAGCGCGTTGGACGCGAAGTTGCTGAACCTCGTCGGCGGGTCGCCGTCGGCCGGCGGAATCCGCGCGGCCACGGCGTTCTGCACCACCGCCGGATCGATCTCCATGGCTCGTAAGACGTGCAGCGCCAGGTTGGTGCCTTCGGTGAGGATTCCGGCCAACAGGTGCTCGGTGTCCACGCTCGGCGCACCGGCGGCTCGTTCCACGGCCAATCTGATCACCGTGCGGGTCCGCTCGGTGAACTGGGAGAGCTGGCTGTGGTCCAGGTCGGTCAAGGTCATCGCTCTGATCGCGGTCACCCGCCGCACGGACTGTTCCAGCGCACGCTGACAGATCGCGGACACGGGCAGCGCGGCCGCTTTGACCGCATCGGCCAGTTCGTCGGGGAGGTACACGTTGACCTTTGGCATAACCCCATTTATACCCCCATGCGGGGTTATATTCAACGTCCGGCAAAAAGCCACCCGGCCCGCAGCCAGGGTGGCTTTTGTATGCGCTGGTCAGGCGGCGAGAGCGGCTTCGGAAGTGGCCGGCTCCAGTGCCAGGTTCAGCACTTCGCGGACGTCGCTGACCAAGTGCACGGTCAGCTCCTTCAGCACGGTCTCCGGCACGTCCTCCAGATCCGGCTCGTTGCGCTTCGGCAGCAGGATCGTGGTCAGGCCCATCCGGTGGGCGGCGAGCAGCTTCTGCTTCACGCCACCGATCGGCAGAACCCGGCCGGTCAACGACACCTCACCGGTCATCGCGACCTCGGACCGCACCGGCCGCCCGGACAGCAGCGACGCCAACGCGGTCGTCATCGTGACGCCGGCGCTCGGGCCGTCCTTCGGGACCGCGCCGGCCGGAACGTGGATGTGGATGTTCCGCTCGGACAGGTCACCGACCGGCAGCTCCAGCTCCGCGCCCCGAGACCGCAGGTACGACAGGGCGATCTGCGCGGACTCCTTCATGACGTCGCCCAGTTGTCCGGTCAGCGTCACGCCGGTGTGCCCGGTCTCCTTGTCCGCCAAGGAAGCCTCGACGAACAGCACGTCACCGCCGACGCCAGTCACCGCGAGACCCGTCGCCACACCGGGAACGGACGTCCGCTCGCCCGACTCCGGCTTGAACTTCGGGCTGCCCAGGTACTCCTTCAAGTCCTTGGCCTCGATGCGCACGGACTTCAGGTCCTCGCCGAGCGCCAGCTTGGTGGTCACCTTGCGCAGTACCCGCGCGATCCCGCGCTCCAGTTGCCGGACGCCCGCCTCGCGGGTGTACTCGGCCGCCAGCAGGCGCAGCGCGTTGTCCTGGAACGTCACGTCCTCGGCGGTCAAGCCCGCCCGGTCCAGCTGCCGGGGGAGCAAGTGGTCACGAGCGATGACGACCTTCTCCTCCTCGGTGTAGCCGTCCAGCTGCACCAGTTCCATGCGGTCCAGCAACGGGCCGGGGATGGACTCCAGCACGTTCGCCGTGGCCAGGAACACCACGTCGGACAGATCCAGCTCGACCTCGAGGTAGTGGTCGCGGAACGTGTGGTTCTGCGCCGGGTCCAGCACCTCGAGCAACGCGGCGGTCGGGTCGCCCCGGTAGTCCGCGCCGACCTTGTCGATCTCGTCGAGCAGGACGACCGGGTTCATCGAACCGGCTTCCTTGATGGCACGGACGATCCGGCCGGGCAGCGCGCCGACGTACGTCCGGCGGTGACCACGGATCTCCGCTTCGTCGCGGACGCCACCGAGGGCAACCCGCACGAACTCACGACCCATCGCCCGCGCGACGGACTCACCCAGCGACGTCTTACCGACACCAGGCGGGCCGACGAGCGCCAGCACGGCACCGCTGCGCCGTCCGCCGACGACACCCAGGCCACGGTCGGCCCGGCGACGACGAACCGCCAAGTACTCGATGATGCGTTCCTTGACGTCATCCAAGCCCGCGTGGTCGGCGTCCAGCACCGCACGCGCGCCCTTGATGTCGTAGCTGTCCTCGGTCCGGTTGTTCCACGGCATGTCCAGAACGGTGTCCAGCCAAGTCCGGATCCAGCCGACCTCGGGGGACTGCTCCGAGGTCCGCTCCAGCTTGTCCACCTCGGCCAGCGCGGCCTTCTCGACGTGCTCGGGCAGGTCGGCCTCTTCGACCCGGGCCCGGTAGTCCTGCTCCTCGGACGCCGGCTTGCCGTCCAGCTCGGCCAGTTCCTTGCGGATCGCGGCCAGCTGCTGGCGCAGCAGGAACTCGCGCTGCTGCTTCTCGACGCCTTCCTTGACGTCCTTGTTGATCGTCTCGGCGACGTCGAGCTCGGCGATGTGCTCCTGGGCCCAGGTGACGAGCTTGTCCAGCCGCTCGGTCACGTTCGGCGTCTCCAGCAGCCACAGCTTCTGCTCCTCGGTGAGGTACGGCGCGTACCCGGCCAGGTCGGCCAGCTGCGCCGGGTCGTTCACCTGGGCGACCTGGTCGACGACCTGCCAGGCGCCGCGGCGCTGCAGGATGGCGGTGACCAGGCTCTTGTACTCCTTGGCCAGCTCGCGCGCCCGCTCGTCCGCGAAGTCGTCGAGTTCGGTGGCCTCGACCCACAGCGCGGCACCCGGCCCGCTGGTCGCGGCACCGATCCTGGCGCGGGAGATGCTGCGGACCACGGCGGCCTTCTGCCCGCCGGGCAAGCGGCCGATCTGCTCGATCTCGCCGATCGTGCCTGCCTTGGCGTACTTCCCGTCCAGCCTGGGGACCAGCAATATCTTCGACTGGCCCGCTGCCTGCGCCGCGTCGATCGCGGCCCTGGCCTCGGCCTCGGCGAGCCGGACCGGCACAACCATCCCGGGCAGCACGACGACGTCATCCAGCGGCAGAACGGGGAGGTTCAACGTCTCGCTCACGGCTGTCACACCCTCTACAAAGAAGATTGAGTCTGATCAGCTCAACTACGTCGATCGACGAACAATTCCGGGGATCGCCCAGAGCGAACGTTCACAGGTCTGGTCATGGCATAGGCCGGTGATGGCCGGAGCCGGCCTGTTCTGGATCTTCGTCATGGTTCCGGCGGGTGTCCGTAGGCGGGAACGGGTCGCACAGTCGAAGCAAGCGACCGAAGCGGTGTGGGGCCAGGCATCGGCGGGTGAACAACGGTGAAGTGCAGACCGCCTCAGTCGTGATCGCGGATCGGGCTTGCCGGTCAGTGCGGGGAACTAGGCGAGCTTGTAGCCGATTTGTGGGTACCCCTTGCCCTAGGAGGGACTATGGCAAGGCGCATTGGCCGATTACTCGTAGCTGCCTCGGTCGTCGCCGTGCTGGCGGGTGTGGTGTACGGCTTGGTGCGGGACGATGTCGTGGCCGGGATCGTGAACGGCGTGATCTGGGGCATCGGCGCCGTGATCCTCGGTCTCATGGACCGGGACTCGTCGGCGATGGATGACCTGAACCAGCGGCAACGACAGGAGATTCGACGCAGGCTGAGGCGCGGCGAACCGGTGGACGATCCGAAACTCGCGCCCGCGTTGGTCGAACGCGCCAACGACATTCTCGCGAACCCGGTGATGCCAAAGGGCAGCCTGATCGTCGCCGGCGTGTTTTTCGCATTCGGTGCCGTGGCTACGGGCTTCGCCATTCCGCAACTCGGTCTGCGGAGCCTGGTGGTCGGCATGCCGTTGTTCTTGCTCGCCTTGCTGTTCCTCACATACGTGTGGCTCAGCGGGAGCAGGCGTGGCTTGGTCGAGCAGTCGTTGCGGCTGACCGAGGACCGTCTACAAGGGAATGACTCGTGATGAAGCGGGTCATGGGGTTGGGGTTGCTGGTCGGCGTTGTGGTTGGTCTCGTTTTCGGGCTGACCAACGGCGTGTGGGCCGGTGTGGTGGGTGGTGTCGGCTATGGCTTGGGTGTGGCCGTGGTGCTCCGGCATGTCTGGGGTTCGCCTGCGATGTCCCGGCTCGGTGCGAAGCAGCGCAAACGGGTGCGTCGCGCGTTGCGCAGCGGAATGCCGATGGACGATCCGAAGTTGGCACCCGCGCTGATCGATTACGGCAAAGCGATTCTCGCGGCGCCGATCGCGCCGAAAGCCATCAGTGCCGTGTTGGGGCTGGTGCTTGTCGGTATGGTGGCAGCAGCGGTGTTCGGGCTGATAGACGTCGATCGCGGTGTCACGTATGGCTTGCCGTTCCTGGGGATCGCGTTGGTGGCGGAACTCGTGTTCATGCCGTTCAGCCATCGGCAGCGTGATCGGGTCGCCCGCTCGGTACGCAAGACCGAAGCCCTGCGAGGCCCGTGATGCCCTACGTGGTCGGGCCGCTGTGCTCGTTGATCGGCAGGACACGGACGCGGGTTCGCGAATCGTTGTCCGTGACGGAGAACAGACTGTCCGCAGAGGAGTGATGGTGTGTCGCGTATTGCGCGTGTCGTCGGGATGGGGTTGTTGACGGGCCTGCTGTTCGGCGCGGCGATGTGGTATCTCAACGACGACATCTGGGCCGGTGTGATCGGCGGCGTGGCCTACGGTGGCGTGATGGCCGCGCTCATGCGGAATCTGTGGGGATCCAGAGCGTTCAAAGGACTCGATCGCGTTCAACGCAAACGCGTCTTGCGGACCATGCGCCGTGGCGAACCGATGGACGACCCCGAACTGGCGCGCCCGTTGGTCGAGCAGGCGAGCGCCATTCTCGCAGTCCCGTTCTCGCATATGTGGCTGCGGATCGTGTTCGGGCTGATGTTCGCGCTGGGCGCGACAGGGGGAATCCTGGCCTTGGTCGACGGCCGCACTCCTGGCTGGAGCAGCGTGTTCCTGGTGTTGTTCGCGCTGGTGATGATCTTCGTCGTGGTGCCGGCCAACGGCCGGCAGCGGGCCCGGATCGCACAGTCCAAGCAGGCAACAGAAAGCCGGTGGGGCGGACACCCCACCGGCTCTCACCAATCAGGCATCGGCTGACACTGGCTCTTCGGTGTTGACGTTCACCTGGGCGAGGCCCTGCAGCGTGGCCTCGTAGATCTCGTCGGGGTCGAGCCTGCGCAGCTCTTCCACCAGGCAGTCCTTCACGTTGCGGCGCGCCAGCGCCACGCGGCGGTCGGGCTGACCGGGCTGGCGCAGGATGCCGACCTTGCCGTCCGGCCGCGTCAACGAGACCGGGCCGGATTTGCGTTCCAGCACAACAGAGTTGATGCCCGGCGCGTTCTTCTCCGGCGGCACCCGGCGGACCGGGATCTTCAGGTACGCCGCCAGCCAACCGGCCAGCAGGTCCGTCGACGGCGAATCGGTCGCACCCGCGACGGTCGCGCCGGTGATCTCCTCGTACGGCGGCAAGTCCAGTGCCGCGGCCAGGTAGGCGCGCCACTGGGTAAGCCGTGTCCACGCGAGGTCGGTGTCGCCGTCCGAATAGGTGGACCGACGGTGCTCCAGCGCCCGTACGGGGTCCTTGTCCGTTGCCGCGTCGGTGATCCGGCGGTGCGCCAGCTGGCCGATCGGGTCCTCGGCCGGTTTCTCCGGTGACTCGAACGGCCACCACGCCACCACCGGTGCGTCCGGCAGCAGCAACGGGATCACGCACGTCTCGCCGTGTTCGACGAGCTCGCCGTAGATCCGCAGGACGACGACCTCGGACGCGCCCGCGTCACCGCCGACGCGGATCTGCGCGTCCAGGCGCGGCGCGGCCTCGCGGGCGCCCTTGGCCACCACGATCACGCGGCACGGGTGCTCACGGCTGGCCTCGTTGGCCGCCTCGATCGCTTCCTCGGTCTTCTCCCCGTCGTCGGTGACGATCACGAGCGTGAGCACGCGGCCCAGCGCGACCGCGCCGCCCTGCTGACGGAGCTCGACGATCTTGGCGTTCACCTTCGCCGTGTTCGTCGTGGGCATGTCGATGATCACGGGTGCCTCCAGGTGCGGCCGGTGCGGTCGAGCATCTTCTCGGCCGACGGCGGGCCCCACTCACCCGGCGCGTACGGGTCCGGCCTGCCCTGCTGGGCCCAGTGCTCCAGGATCGGGTCGAGGATCTCCCACGACCGCTCGATCTCGTCGGCCACCGGGAACAGCGACGGCTCGCCGAGCAGCACGTCGAGGATCAGCCGCTCGTAGGCCTCCGGCGACGACTCGGTGAACGCCCTGCCGTAGCTGAAGTCCATCGTGACGTCGCGGACCTCCATCGTCGAGCCCGGCACCTTGGAGCCGAACCGGATGGTGATGCCCTCGTCCGGCTGGATCCGGATGACCACCGCGTTCTGGCCGAGTTCCTCGGTGGAGGTCTGGTCGAACGGCAGGTGCGGCGCGCGCTTGAACATCACCGCGATCTCGGTGACCCTGCGGCCCAGCCGCTTGCCGGTGCGCAGGTAGAACGGCACGCCTGCCCAGCGCCGGGTGTTCACCTCGAGGGTGATCGCGGCGAAGGTCTCGGTCTTGGAGTCCGGAGGGAAGCCTTCCTCCTCCAGCAGGCCGGGTACCTTCTTGCCGCCCTGCCAGCCGCCGGTGTACTGGCCGCGTGCGGTCGTCTCGGCGAACGGCTCGGCCGGCTTGGTCGCCGACAGGACCTTGATCCGCTCGGTGCGCAGCGACTGCGGCGAGAACGACACCGGGTCCTCGATCGTGGTGAACGCCATCAGCTGCAGCAAGTGGTTCTGGATGACGTCACGTGCCGCGCCGATGCCGTCGTAGTACCCCGCGCGGCCGCCGAGGCCGATGTCCTCGGCCATGGTGATCTGCACGTGGTCGACGTAGTTGGCGTTCCAGATGGGCTCGTAGAGCTGGTTGGCGAACCGCAGCGCCAGGATGTTCTGCACGGTCTCCTTGCCGAGGTAGTGGTCGATGCGGAACACCGACTCCTCGGGGAAGACCTCGTTGACGATCTGGTTGAGCTCACGCGCGCTCTCCAGGTCGTGCCCGAACGGCTTCTCGATCACCACCCGGCGCCAGCTCTCACCGTCCTGGTGGGCCAGTCCGGAGCGCGCGAGTTGCTTGCACACCACGGGGAACGCCGCAGGCGGGATCGACAGGTAGAACGCGTGGTTGCCGCCCGTGCCGCGTTCGTCGTCGAGCTGACGGACGGTCTCGGCGAGCCGGTCGAACGCCTCGTCGTCGTCGAACGAGCCCTGCACGAACCGGATTCCCTCGGCCAGCCGGTCCCAGACCTCCTGGCGGAACGGGGTCCGCGCGTGCTCCTTGACCGCGTCGTAGACGACCTGCGCGAAGTCCTCGTTCTCCCACTCACGGCGGGCGAAGCCGGTCAGCGCGAAGCCCGGCGGCAACAGGCCGCGGTTGGCCAGGTCGTAGATCGCGGGCATCAGTTTCTTGCGCGACAGGTCTCCGGTGACTCCGAAGATCACCAGGCCACACGGACCGGCGATGCGCGGCAGCCGCTTGTCCCGCTCGTCGCGTAGCGGGTTCTGCCATGTGCTCACGGCCGTTCTACCTCCTGCACGGCTTTCACGAGGTGGGCAAGGCCAGCCGCCCGGTCGGTCAGGTGCAGCCGCAGCACCGGACGACCGTGCTCTTTGAGCACCTGGCCGTCGCCCAACGCCTGCGCGCGCTGCAACACACCGAGCGTGTACGGCCGGTCAGGCACTTCGAGGTCGTCCTCGACCGCGCCGGTGATCTGCAGGAAGACCCCGTTCTGGTGGCCGCCCTTGTGGTACTGCCCGGTCGAGTGCAGGAACCTCGGCCCCCAACCGAATGTCGTCTGCAGACCTGTGCGCCTGGCCAGTTCGGGCCTGAGCAGGGCCGCCGAGGCGTCGTCCAACCGGTCCAGGTACGCCTGGACCGAGATGTAACCGAACTCCGGCGTCGATGCGACGAACGACCGAAGAACGTCCACAAGCGACTCGCCGGAACCGCCGTAGACCTCGACCGGACCGTCCACAAGCGACGGTTTCTCGCCGGAGTCCGATCCTGGCGGCTGGTCGAGCAGTGCCCGCGCGGCCTTCTTGGCCGCCTCGACGTCCGGCTGGTCGAACGGGTTGATGCCGAGCAACCGGCCGGCGACCGCGGTCGCGTACTCCCACAACAGGAACAGGCCGCCCAGCGAGCCCGAAGTCGACACGCGAGCCGCGCCCGAAGGCGTTCCGATCGCGGTCGCGGTCGCGTCGTCACCAGCGTCGGCGAAGCCCGGCGCGTCGGTTCCTTCGGTGGCGACGGGCAGCAAACCCGTGCCCTGCTTGCCGGTCGACTCCGCGATCAGCTGCTCCACCCAGTCGGGGAAGCCCTTCACGCTGGTGTCGGTGTTGGCGAAGACGACCTTCTCGGCACCTTCCGAGTGCCGCACGCCCAACGCGGCGCCCAGCACCAGCCCGGCGTTGGTGTCCTCGTCCTTGGACAGCACCGCCGCCGCGGCCGAGGCCTCGTCCAGCAGCGTCGCGATGTCCGCACCGGCCAGGCCCGACGGAACCAGGCCGAAGGCGGTCAGCGCGGAGTAGCGCCCGCCGACGTTCGGGTCGGCGAGGAACACCTTGCGGTAGCCCGCGTCGGTGGCCAGCTTCTCCAGCGGCGAGCCGGGGTCGGTGACCACGACGATGCGGGACGCGGCGTCGATGCCCTGCGCGGTGAACGCCTTCTCGAAGATCCGGCGGTGGCTGTCGGTCTCGACCGTCCCGCCGGACTTCGAGGACACCACGAGCACGGTCCGCGTCAGGTCACCCGCCAGTGCGTCGGCGACCTGTGCCGGGTCGGTGGTGTCCAGGACGACAAGCGGAACGCCCGCGGTCGCTGTGATCACCTCGGGGGCCAGCGACGACCCGCCCATCCCGGCGAGCACGACCCGATCGACGCCGTCCGCGTGCAGTTCGGCGCGCAGGGCGTCGATCTGCGCGAGCAGCGGCCGGGAGGTCTCGTGCAACTGGGTCCAGCCGAGCCGGATCGCCGACTCGGACTCCGCGTCCGGACCCCACAGCGTCGGGTCCTGTGCCGCGATCTTGCTGGCGACCTTGTCGGCCACCAGCGTCTCGACCAGCGTCGCGGTCTCCTCCGCGAGCTTGTCGTCGACGATGTCGACGGAGATCTCGATCATCTAGGTCGTCAGCCCTTTGCCTTGTCCAGTTGGCCGGACACCGTCTCGAGCAGCTCGGTCCAGGACTTCTCGAACTTGTCCACGCCTTCGTCCTCGAGCACCTTGAACACGTCGTCAAGGTCGATGCCCAAGTCGCTCAGCGCGTCGAAGACCTCCTGCGCCTCCTCAGCCCGTCCGGTGACCTTGTCGCCCTCGATCTTGCCGTGGTCGGCCACCGCGTGCAGGGTCTTCTCCGGCATGGTGTTGACCGTGTTCGGCGCGACCAGCTCGTCGACGTACTGGGTGTCCGGGTAGGACGGGTCCTTCACGCCGGTGGACGCCCACAGTGGACGCTGCGCGTTCGCGCCCGCGTCGGCAAGCGCCTTCCAGCGGTCGGTGCCGAACGCGTCAAGGTAGGCCTGGTAGGCCAGCCGCGCGTTGGCGATCGCGGCCTGGCCGCGCAGCGCCTTGGCGTCCTCGGTGCCCAGCTTGTCGAGCCGCTTGTCGATCTCGGTGTCCACACGGGACACGAAGAACGACGCGACCGAGTGCAGCTGGGAGATGTCGTGCCCGTTGGCCTTGGCCTGCTCGACGCCCTCGATGAAGG
This sequence comes from Kibdelosporangium aridum, assembly GCF_900176515.1. Taxonomy (GTDB): domain Bacteria; phylum Actinomycetota; class Actinomycetes; order Mycobacteriales; family Pseudonocardiaceae; genus Kibdelosporangium; species Kibdelosporangium aridum. Next base: position 204,602 of record NZ_FWXV01000007.1, on the reverse strand, counting down.
CGTCCATCACGGCCTGGTAGCGCTCAATCGAGAAGATCAGCGTGACGTTCACGTTGATGCCCTCGGCCAGCGTCTTGGTGATCGCGGGCAGACCGGCGACCGTAGCCGGGATCTTGACCATCAGGTTCGGCCGGTCGACCGTCTTCCACAGGTCCTGCGCCTCGGCGATGGTGCGGTCCGTGTCGTGCGCCAGCCGCGGGTCGACCTCAATGGACACTCGGCCGTCCAGGCCGTTGGTGGCGGTGTAGACGTCACGGAACACGTCGGCGGCGTTGCGCACGTCGGTCGTGGTGATCTCGCGGACGGTCGCGTCCACGTCCGCGCCACGTGCCGCCAGTTCGCGTACCTGCTCGTCGTACGCCTCACCCTTGCTCAGGGCGTTGGCGAAGATCGTCGGGTTGGTCGTGACCCCGGTGACGTTCCAGTCCCGGATCAATTCGGCCAGGTTGCCGGTGTTCAGGCGCTCCCTGGACAGGTCGTCCAGCCAGATGGAAACGCCGGATCCGGTCAGCGCGGTCAGTTTCTGGTTGCTCACTTGCCTTCCTCCACTCGCTGGAGCGAGCGCCGTGCCGCGTCGACAACGGCCTCGGTCGTGAAACCGAACTCGCGGAACAAAGTCTGGTAATCGGCGGACGCGCCGTAGTGCTCAATGGAGACGCACTCGCCTGCGTCACCGACGAAGCGGTGCCACGGCTGCGCGATGCCGGCCTCGACGGACACCCGGGCGCGGACCGACGGCGGGATGACCTGGTCGCGATACGACTGATCCTGCGCGTCGAACCACTCCACACTCGGCATCGAGACCACACGTGTTGCAACGCCGTCGGCCTCGAGGACCTTCCGTGCCTCGGCCGCGATCTGCAGCTCCGAGCCTGTGGCGATGAGCACTACCTTCGGCTCGCCGTTGGAGGCGTCGGCCAGCACGTAACCGCCCTTGGCCACGCCCTCCGCGTCGGTGCCTTCGAGGATCGGCAGGTTCTGCCTGGTCAGCGCGATACCGATGGGGCCGTGCGGCCGCTCGATCGCTGCCTTCCACGCCGCCGCCGTCTCGTTGGCGTCGCCGGGACGCAGGACGGTCAGGCCGGGGATCGCGCGCAGCGCGGCCAGGTGCTCGATCGGCTGGTGCGTCGGGCCGTCCTCGCCGAGACCGATCGAGTCGTGCGTCCAGACGTAGATCGCCGAGGTCTTCATCAGCGAACCAAGCCGGACCGCGGGCCGCATGTAGTCGCTGAACACCAGGAACGTGCCGCCGTACGGGCGGGTCGGGCCGTGCAGCGCGATGCCGTTGAGGATCGAGCCCATCGCGTGCTCACGCACACCGAAGTGCAGCGTCCGGCCGTACGGCTGGGCGTTCCACTCCTTGGTGGCGATGGACGTCGGGCCGAACGAGTCCGCGCCCTTCATCGTGGTGTTGTTGCTCTCGGCCAGGTCGGCCGAACCGCCCCACAGCTCCGGCAGCACGTCGGCCACCGCGTTGAGCACCTCGTTGGACGCCTTGCGGGTGGCGATGCCCTTCGGGTCGGGCTCCCACGACGGCAGCTTGGCGGCCCAGCCCTCCGGCAGCTTGCCGGCCACCAGCCGGTCGAACAGCTCCTTGCGCTCCGGGTTGGCCTTGGCCCACGCGTCGAACGTCGGCTGCCACTGCGCCTTGGCCTGCTCGCCGCGCTTGACCACCTCGCGCGCGTGCGCGAGCACCTCGGGCTCGACGAAGAACTTCTGGTCGGTGGGGAAGCCGAGGATCTGCTTGACCGCGTCGACCTCGTCCTGGCCCAGCGCGGCGCCGTGCGCCTTGCCGGTGTTCATCTTGTTGGGGGCGGGGAAGCCGATGATCGTGCGCAGCAGGATGAAGGACGGGCGCGCGGTCTCGGCCTTGGCCTTCTCCAGGGCCTCGAGGATGCCGGTGACGTTCTCGCCGCTGTCGACGACCTGGACGTGCCAGCCGTACGCCTCGTAGCGCTTTGCGGTGTCCTCGGACAGCGCGATCGTGGTGTCGTCCTCGATGGAGATCTTGTTGTCGTCGTAGATCACCGTGAGGTTGCCCAGCTGCTGCGTCCCGGCCAGCGAGGACGCCTCGGAGGTGACGCCCTCCTCGATGTCACCGTCGGACGCGATCACGAAGATGTGGTGGTCGAACGGGCTCTCGCCGGGCGCCGCGTCCGGGTCGAACAGGCCACGCTCACGGCGGGCGGCCATCGCCATGCCGACCGCGGAGGCCAGGCCCTGGCCCAGCGGCCCGGTGGTGATCTCCACACCGCGGGTGTGGCCGTGCTCCGGGTGACCAGGGGTCTTGGAGCCCCACTTGCGCAGCTGCTCGATGTCCTCGATCTCCAGGCCGTAACCGGACAGGAACAGCTGCAGGTACAGCGTGAGGCTGGAGTGGCCGGCCGAGAGGACGAACCGGTCACGGCCGACCCAGTCCGGATCCGCCGGGTCGTGGCGCATGACGCGCTGGAACAACGCGTACGCCAGCGGTGCGAGGCTCATGGCGGTGCCTGGGTGCCCGTTGCCGGTGTTCTGCACGGCCTCGGCTGCCAGCACGCGGGCCGTGTCGACCGCCCGCTTGTCGAGGTCCGTCCAGTCAGCCGGAACGTTTGCTGTGGTCAGGCGGGTGATGTCGTCTACGGACACGGGCTTGTGCTCTCGCTTTCCCTGCTCGTGCGGGAACACGCTGTGCATAGCGAAACGGTGTTCCCGCTGGTTGTCCCTCGTCCCTTGCCTCAGCGTAGTCATCCTCCCGGTGGATGCGACCCGGGACGCGGCTGGACAGGGGTGTGTTCTTCCTTCATTTACGGACAAGACGGTTTCCAGGTTCGCCTGAGGAGTACCCGCCGCAGGTCCCTGTATGTAGCCCGTCTACTATTCCGATCCGTACCCGAACGGTTTTCCAACCACTTTCAAGGAGCGACATGTCGTCGGTGTGCCTCGCGCAGGGAGCGCCGTGAGCATCACCGCTGACGCACCCACCACCGCTCCGCGACGCACGATCAAGGATGTCGTCCGCGCATATGTCGCGCTGACCAAGCCGCGCATCATCGAGCAGTTGCTCGTCACCACGATCCCGGCAATGCTGCTGGCGCAGCGAGGGATCCCATCACCTTGGCTGGTACTTGCCACCATGGTCGGCGGCACGCTGGCCGCGGGCAGCGCGGGCGCGCTGAACTGCGTCGTCGATGCCGACATCGACGCGGTGATGAAACGCACGAGCGCGAGGCCGCTGGTCAAGCACGAGGTTCCGGTCCGCAACGCGTTGATCTTCGGCGTGATCCTGGGCGTGTTGTCCTGCGGTTTCCTGTGGCTGACCACGAACTGGGTGGCCGCGGTGCTGTGTGTCGGCGCGATCCTGTTCTACGTCTTCGTGTACACGATGCTGCTCAAGCGGCGCACGTCACAGAACATCGTCTGGGGTGGCATCGCGGGATGCATGCCGGTGGTGATCGGCTGGGCGGCGGTCACCGGTGACGTGGGCTGGCCCGCGTTCGTCCTGTTCGGCGTGATCTTCTTCTGGACGCCGCCGCACTCGTGGGCACTGGCGATGAAGTTCCGCGACGACTACGCCAGGGCAGGCGTGCCGATGCTGCCCGCGGTGGCCACGCCGCGTCAGGTGTCGTTCCGGATCGTGCTCTACTCGTGGGCGATGGTGCTGTGCGGGCTGTTGCTCGTGCCCGCGACCAGCTGGATCTACGCGGTGTCCGCGGTGGTCCTCGGCGCGATCTTCCTCGCCGCGGTGCACAAGCTGCACAACGTGTACCGGCGTGGTGGCGAGACGAACCCGATGAAGGTGTTCCACCTCTCGAACACGTATTTGTGCGCGGTGTTCGTGATGGTCGCGGTCGATTCCGCGATCGGTCTGCCGGTGACCAGCGTTTTCTGATTTATCTCGTTTCCTGTTCCCAAACAGTGTGACGGTTACGACATTATTTGGTCTGCACCTCTGACCCTGCAGTCAAGGAGGACAGCACCAATGAAGGTTCATACTGGCCTGGTCATCGCCGCTGTGGCGCTGACTGGGCTTTCTGTTTCCGCGGTGCCGGCACAGGCAGCGACGACCGTCGTGGCCTCGCAGCTGGCGGTGCCGTGGGGACTGGGCTTCCTGCCCGACGGCAGCGCCCTGTTCACCGAACGCAACACGGCCAAGATCCGGCAGCTGCGCAACGGCACCGTGACCGACGTCCAGACGGTCCCCGGCGTCAGCGCGCAGGGTGAAGGCGGCCTGCTCGGCCTCGCGGTGTCCCCGCAGTTCGAGCAGAACCGGACCGTGTTCATCTACTACACGACCGCGTCGGACAACCGGATCGCGCGCGTTGTGCTCGGGCAGGCGCCCCAGCCGATCGTGACCGGGATCCCGAAGGCCAACATCCACAACGGCGGACGGCTCGCGTTCGGTCCTGACGGCCTGCTGTACGCGGGCACGGGTGACGCAGGCAACACGTCCAACGCGCAGAACCGAGCGTCGCTCGCGGGCAAGATCCTGCGGATGACGCCGGAGGGTGGCGCGGCGCCCGGCAACCCGTTCAACTCGCTCGTGTACTCACTTGGGCACCGCAACGTCCAAGGCCTGACCTGGTCGACCGACGGCAGGCTGTTCTCATCCGAGCTCGGCCAGAACACGTTCGACGAGCTCAACCAGATCACGTCGGGGGCCAACTACGGCTGGCCGACCTGTGAGGGACGCTGCAACAACCCGAACTTCGTGGACCCGTTGGCGACGTGGTCGACGTCGCAGGCTTCCCCGAGCGGCATCGCCTTCTACAAGAACAGTCTCTACATGGCGGGGCTGCGTGGCCAGCGGATGTGGCTGATCCCGGTGACCAGCACCGGCGTCGGCACGCCGCGTGCGCTGTACCAGAACCAGTTCGGGCGGCTGCGGACCCCAGTCGCCGGGCCGGACGGGAACCTGTACTTCACCACCAGCAACCGGGACGGCCGAGGTTCACCCGTGGCTGCTGACGACCGGATCGTCAGGAGTGACGGAGCCTGACCCGGGCCTGACGCAACTTGATCGACCCCTGGGGCGTCCTCTGTGGTAGGAGGCCAATTTCCTTGCGGGGAAGGAAAAGCAGGGGTAAAGAATGTCAAAGAAGCTGGTCATGGCCGTCGTTCTCGGTGTGGCGGCGGTCATGACAGCCAGTTGCACGGGGCAACCGGCACCGGTCAACCATCCGTCCACAGTGCACGCCCAAGCCCGTCCGTCGCCCGACACGCCAACACATCCTGTGGTGAACGCGCCTGCTTCGACGGACGGCATGGCGCCGGTGATCCGCAAGATCCAGACGGACAAACCGTACGTCTTCATCACCATGGACGACGGCGCGGTGAAGGACCCGGCCGCCTTGCAGATGATCAGGGACTCGGGCGCACGGCCGACGTTGTTCTTGAACTCGAAGTACTTCAAAGGCCACGAGGACTACTTCCGCGCGTTGCAGAACGCGGGTGTCGAGATCAACGACCACACGATGAACCACCCCAATCTGCGCGGCAAGCCATACGACTTCCAGCGCAACGAGATCTGTGGCGACGCCGACGCGATCCAGCAGGCGTTCGGCAAGCGCCCGACGTTGTTCCGGCCACCGTTCGGCAACTACGACGACAACACCCGCAAAGCGGTGGCGTCATGCGGCATGAAGGCAATCGTGCTGTGGACCGCGGCGGTCAACGACGGCGTGGTGCAGTTCCAGTCGGGTGACAAGCTCAAAGCGGGCGACATCGTGCTGATGCACTTCCGGCACACGTTCACGCAGGACTTCCAGGCATTCCTGGACCGCGCCCGGCAAGACGGTCTCACCCCGATGCCGCTGTGGGACTTCCTGGCATAAGCGGTAAGTTGGCCGGCCATGGAGCTGATGCGCAAAATCGCGCGCTGGGTCGCGGCGCGCCCATGGCTGACCAACATCCGTCCGGCCGTGGTGCGCATCGACAAGGTGCTGCTGAAGCTGACAAAGGGCCGCATCACCCTGGTCGGCATCGCCGGGATGCCCGCGCTGACACTGACGGTCATCGGCCGCAAAACCGGTCAGCCACGGGAGATTTCGCTGCTTTACGTACCCGACGGCGACGACATCCTGCTCGTCGGGTCCAACTGGGGCGGTCCCGGACATCCCGTGTGGACGGTCAACCTGATGGCCAACCCGGACGCGAAGGTGAACATCAAAGGCCGCACCCGTGAGGTGAAAGCCCGGCTGCTGACCGATGAGGAGCGCACGGAAATCTGGCCGCACCTGGTCAAAACGTGGCCCGCGTACAACACGTACCGGACCAAGACCAACCGTGAACTCCGAGTCTTCCGGCTGACTTCCCGCTGAGCGGTACGGATTCGTCAACCGGTGAGCAAAGCTGTTCGCAGGTTGGTCAGGTGAGTTCGCTGAGGGCTTTGGTGATGAGTGCCCGCGCCGGTTCGCCGTACACCGCCGAGCCTTGCAGGACCTTGAACATGCGGGTGTAGAGGTCGATTTCTTGCGGTCGGGTGACTTCGATGCTCGCAGTAGGCGTTTCCAGGGCGACGAGAGCGTTGTCGAAGACCCAGAATCCGGTGGAGCCCACGGCGGAGCGTGGGGTCATCATCGGGACGATGCCCAAAGAGATGTTTGCCATTCCGGCAAGGGTCAATAACCGGTCCAGTTGTCCGACTTGAGTGTCGGCCGTGCCAAACCAGGTGCGCAGGGCCTGTTCCTCAAGGACGACGTTGAATCGTTTCTCCGGCCGGTAGAGAACTTGTTGGCGCTCCAGCCGGATGGCTACCGCGGCCTCGATGTCGTTGGCAGTTCCGAGGAATTCGATCCAGAACCTCAACATGGCCGCGGAGTACTCCGGCGTTTGGAAGAGACCGGGTATGACGTTGTGCTCGTAGATCCGGAACACGTTCGTGCGCTGATACCGGGCGAGTGTATGTGCACCGAGGACGCGTTTCATACCGGCGCGGGCTTGCCTGCGGAACTCCAGGTAGGCAGACTCGACGCTGCGCAGAGTCGCGATCAGGTCGGGTATCTGCGCACTGGCGTCGCAGGCCTGGCACCAGACTCGAATGTCGTCGTCTGTGGGTGCCTGCACGCCGTTTTCTATTTTGCTGACCCGCGTGTAGTGCTGCTCGATTGCCATAGCGAGGGCGCGTGCGGTGAGCCCGGCGTCTTTACGCAGTTCGCGCAGACGGGCACCAAGTGCTTGCCGGGCATGTCTGGCGGCGCTAGACGGGCTGGTATTCACTGTGGGGTATCGCGTATTTCCAGACGGACTCGAACGCACTGCGGCACAGGGCGATGTCGTCCGGGTCGGTAGAGGTGATCTTGTCGGCGGCCAGCCCGTTGCCTTGATAGACAAGGAATATCACGAGGCGGTTGTCGAGTAGGTAGTAGTCGTTGCCGGGTATTCCGATGGAGGACACCAGCCTGCGAGGAACCCATCGGATGTCCTCACCGGCTTCGACCATCGGATATGCGATTTCATAGGACCAGCGTTGGTAGTCACTGAGTGGTTCGGACACTATTCGTGCTCGACGAACGGTCCTTCCGTTAGCGCTGTGATCCCGCAGGGCGGCGCACCACCCCTGCAACCACTCAAGGTCGTCCGGCTCGTTGGCAGCCCACTTCGCCATGTGTGGCAACTCGACTGCGGTTCCGTAGGAGTCCCGTGTTTCCAGGTGTAACGACTCGTGCTCGAAGCTGGTGAGCAGTTGGTCGAACTGGTCATCGGTGATGGAGGTCATGCCTGGCTCTGCTGCAGGAACTGGAGCATCCGGTCGGGAATCTCCACACAGGTCTCCCCGGCAGGGATGTTCATTTGGGCGAGGGCCTGGGAATCGTTGACCACCCAACCCTGCACGACCCAAGAACCCCGATCGGTGCGATACACGGTAGGGGAGCCGGTGGGGTTGGACTCAGGGTCCTTGCCGACGAACGTCAAACGCACGACAACCTCCTTGGCCGATGCATTGCGACAGATTGCGAAGTTCAATCGTGATCCGGCCTTCGAGGCACGTCAAGGCCATACGTAGCAGCAAGATGCTCACTCAGCCAACCGCGCGCATACGGCACCCAGGTGGGTGAATCTGAAGGCGTGGACTCGCAACTTCTCGCAACTTTCTTTCGGTCTTGTGTCTCGGACTTCTAGCGTCGGCATGCGTGACCAGCGGTCACTCACCACGTCATTTCCCAGCACCGCTACCGAACCATCAGTCAACTGGAGCGCAGCTATGTCCCCGACGACCGAACAGTCCATTGCCGACACGCTCCCGGACTCGTACGACGCAGACTTCAACACGGCAGTCGCGGAGATGGTCGCAGACCAGGCACCCCGGGTGTTCGCCGTCGTACTCGAGTACGGCGAACAGGTCGAAGCGGAGATCGCAGCCTGGGGTATGGCGCTCGACGACTACGCCTACATGACAACCGCCGACGGCAAAACCCAGTACCTGTTGGCGGAGCCGGACAACGCGCTCAGGTACGTCCGCAACCGCACCAACATCACGCCCCACCTTGTATGGGCAACTCCATCTGAACTCGCGGCCCAGGAGTAAAGAATCCCGTGAAATACAAAGGCTCCTGAGCGCCGGTGCGCTCAGGAGCCTTTGTGGTGTCCGGGATTCAGCTGACCTGCACGGCGTCGATCACGAAGACCAGTGTCTCGTTCGGCTTGATGCCCTGACCGCCCTCGCCGTATGCCTTGTCCGGCGGGATGACCAGCAGGCGGCGGCCGTTGGCCTTGATGCCGATGAGGCCTTCGTTCCAGCCCTGGATGACCTGTGCCTGGCCGATCGGCCGGACCGGGTAGGGCTGGTCGCCGAAGTTGCCGTCCACTTCCTTCTTGTCCGACCAGGTCACCAGCTGGTAGTTCACGGCCGCGGTGCCGCCTGCCTTGGCCTCGGCGCCGGTGCCCGGCTTGAGGTCCTTGCTCAGCAGCTGCTTCGGCGGCTGGCAGGTGGCCGGGATGGTGATCGTCGGCTTCTGGCCGAAGTCACCGGTGACCTTGACGTCGTCGGCCGTGCACTCCGGACCGGACGCGGCGGTGGCGCCGGTCGTCGCGGTCGGCCGCGCGGTGCTCGTGGGCGGCGGCGGAGTCGAGGTGCGGGTGGGAGTTCCGGTGCCCGTCGAGGCCTGCTCGGAGTTGGCACAGGCGCTCAGGGTGGCCGCCGCCACCAGCGCCACGGAAACCATCGTGACCTTGCCAGCAATACGCATGGCGTCACCCTAGGCAACCGGGTCACGCACTGGTTCCATCGGGTGCCTGAGCGGTCGCGGTGCGCCATACCGTGAACGTGAACATCCCCCGTTTTCCCGATTCCTACTTGGTCGTGATTCGCGTACAGTAACTGCTCGCACACAAACGGACACACTTCGCATTCGTCCGTTCGAGTGCCTGCCAAGGAGGTGACCCGGTGTCCGCGGACGCCAACGGCATCCGCAAGAATCCGATCCAGGAGATGTTCTGGACAAGGACCGGCCTGTTGCTCGCGGTCCTGCTGGTGATCTCGATCGGTAGCCTGTGGATATCCAGTGCGATGGACGCCGGCCTTTTGCGCAACCTGGTGACCGCGCTCGGCACCGGCACATTGGTGTCGGCCATTGTCGGTTTTGGTCAGACGTTGATCACGGCAGCGGCTTCGCAGAAAGCGCTCGTCACCCCGTTGATCGAGGAAAGCAAACGCGCCTTGCGGGATTTGTCGGCCGAATACCGTGCGCTGAACAACGAGTTCTTCCCGACGCACGTCTTCGAGGCGAGCGCCGAGCCCGACCCGGAGTTCAACCGGCTGCTGATGGACGACCTGCGCGCAAGCAGGCACTACTTCTTCCGCGGCTTCTCCGGCAGGCACGCCGCCGCCAGACTGCTGCTGACCAGGTCGGAATGGGAGCTGCGGACGGTCGTCGCCGACCCGAGGCAGCACTCGGCGATCAGTGGGCGGGCCCGTTACCTGCTCCGCAACGAAGGCGCGACCGGCGACTACGACAAGATCCGCGCGCGGCTGATCGACGAGATCTCCATCGGGATCGTCGGATTGTTCCTCGCGCGCAGCCGGTGCACTTCGGTCGACATCGCGGTGATCTCCGATCCACCGCTCGACCGCACGGAGATCTTCGACGACAGCGTATGGCTCACGCTGTACAGCGACGTCGGCGGAGTGACCTCGTTGTACCCGCGCACGCTGCGTTTCTCGGAAGGCTCGTTCATCTACGGCATGCAACGCGCCGAGTTCCAGCGAATGCGCGACACCCGGACGGCTCAGAAATTCGTCATCACGCCGGACACCAGCCGGCAGGAATTCCTCGCGCTGTTCGAGAAGATCACTGGAACGCCCCTTTCCGAAGAGGGGTTCGCGGAGCTGGAGCGCAAGTTCCACGACTTCCGCGAGGAATTCACCAAAGCCGCGGGGCTGGAGAGCTGAAATGCGAACGGAGCTGTCTGCGCTGGCCGAACTGGCCGGCGAGCTGCGAGCCGCCGACGTCACCGACTGGACGGCTGTGAGTGGCCGGTTCACCCAGTGGGCGAACCGGCCTGGGTTACGCGACGAACTACGTCACCACCTGCAGACCCTGTCCGGGGAGGTCGCCGCGGCGGTCATCTCGCGGTCACGGGAGACCACCACGCACTTCGCGTGGTGCCTGCTCAACCAACCGGGCGACAAGTTCTCGTTCTGGCTGCACGAGTACAAGCCGCAGCGGGACTGGCGGATCGGGTACGCCGACTCGGTGCACAACCACCGGTACCACTTCTGCACCACGATCCTGCGTGGATGCTATGTGCACGAACGGTTTGACGCCGAGCTGGACGCCAACGGCCTGGTGATCAAGTCGGCCACGATGGTGCACAGTGGAGTGTGCGAGGCCGGCGAGGCGGGCACCATGCTGTCCGACCAGTTCCACCGCATCCCGAAGGCCGCCGACGGCACGATGACCTTCCTGGTGAAGTCACGGCCGGTACGCGGCTGGAGCCTGTCGTTCGACCCGGCGACCAACGTCAGCCGCAGGCATGTGCCGGTCGAGGAACGCCTTGGCAATCTCGCCGACCGTTTGTAGAAAGGTGCCAAAACCCGTCTCAGTGTCATCATGACTACTCTCATATCGCGTCTCACCACCTACGATGCCTTCACTTGCGCGGGGGCTCGGAGGAGGAGGGACCGATGCTTGGTCAGAAGCTGGGTTCGGTCAGCGATCTGGCGGTTGAGCAGGTAGAACGCCGGGTGAGGCGGCTGTGTCAGCGGTTCGCGGCGAACCTGCCGTTCCACGGCTGGCACCACGTGCACTTCGTCAGGACCAAGGCGGGTGCGTTCGCGCGGGCCAATGGGTCCGATCCGGCGGTTGTCGAGACCGCCGCCCTCGTGCACGACCTGAACTACATCGTCCGGCGCAATTCCGACGCGGCCGAGGGCCGTGACGTGCGGATGCGGATCCTGGCCAAGTCCGGCGTCGACGAACCTGTCGCGGAGTGGATCGACCGCATCGTCGTCGAGGCGGAGATGCGCACCCGGCACCGCGACATCTCGTTGGAGGCGCAGGCGCTGAGTGACGCCGACACGTTGTTCAAGGCGTTGCCGGTGACGCCGGTGATGCTCGCGCACCGGTACCTCAGCGAGAACGGCATCACGTTGAGCCAGCTGGCGAACAAGATCGTCGGCGAACAGCGCGGCAAGCACGACGAAGGCTTCTACTTCTACAGCGCGGAAGCCCGGTCGATGTACTCGCACTGGGCGACCGCGAACCTGGAGTTGTGGCAGTGCGTTGTCGAAGCGCTGGACGACCCGTCGGTCGGCGAGCTCCTCGACGCCGTGCAGTGACGTATGCCGTGAGCCGCCGACGGCGACCCACGGCGGTTAGTCATTCCGCAGAACGTTGTGCGGTCACGGGATGAGCAGGAGTTTGCCGGTCGTCTTGCGAGCCTGCAGGTCTTCGTGCGCCTTACGGGCATCGCCGAGCGGGTAGCGGCCTCCGATGCGGACCGACAGCTTGCCCGCCTTCACTTCGTTGAACAGTTCGGCGGTCCGCCAACGGACTTCCTCGGGGCTTGAGTAGTCCTTGCTGGTCGGGCGGGTCAGGTAGATGGACCCCTGCGCGTTGAGCCGCTGTGGGTCGACCGGGGGGACGGCGCCGCTGGACGCGCCGAACAGCACCAGGAAACCGCGGCGCCGGACGCTCTTGAGGCTGCCGTCGAACGTCGTCTTGCCGACGCCGTCGTAAACCGCGGCCATTCCCTCGCCGTTGGTGAACTCACGGGCGTGCTTCTCGAAGTCCTCGTAACCGACCACCTCGTCGGCGCCGGCTTCGCGGGCGAGCTGCTCCTTCTCCGGCGTGGACACTGTCGCCAGCACCCGGGCGCCGCGCGCCTTCGCCAGCTGGACAAGCAGGAGGCCGACGCCACCGGCCGCAGCGTGCACCAGGATCGGGTCGCCTTCCTTGACCTCGTAGGTCGACGCGACCAAGTAATGCGCAGTCACACCCTGAAGCAGCAGCGCCGCCGCGGTGTCCGTATCGACGCCATCAGGAACAGATATCGCATCTGATGTAGGAAGTATGAGCTTCTCGGCGTAGCTGCCCTGCACGGTGTACCAGGACACGCGGTCGCCGACTTTGTGGTCGGTGACTCCGGGGCCGACCGCCGTCACGACACCCCCGCCTTCGAGGCCGAGCCCGAACGGCGTCTCCAGCGGATACATGCCGGAGCGGTGATACGTGTCGATGTAGTTGACGCCCGCCGCCTGGACGTCGACGGCCACCTCACCGTCACCGGGCGCCGGGACCTCGACGTCCACCAGCTCAAGGGCCTCCGGTCCACCGGTCTGCCGTACCCGCACTGCCTTAGGCACGCCGCTCCTCCTCAGGTTGTTTAGTCAGACCAACCTCATCATGGCCCCTGGTTGTTCCGCCTGCCGGGCGCCGATAAATGATCGGCATGTGGATGACAGCAGGGATGATCTGGAAACGGTCGCATCGGTCAACTACGGCCATTTCACCGCGATCGCGGTGTACCCCGAGGGCGTGCGCGGGCTGACGCTGCACCTCGAACGCCTCGACCGGGACGCCCGCATCGTCTTCGGACACGGACTTGACGGCGACATGGTCCGCAAACGTGTCCATCAAGCCATCCAGGGGCACGAGTTGCCCGTGAACGTGCGAGTCACCGCGTTCGCGCGCAACGCGTCTTCGCGCAATCTCGTCAGCCTCGAACCGCCGGACATCGTGATCACGGTCCGGCCGATGCATCACCGCCCGTCAACACCGCCTCGCGTGCGGAGCAGCGTCTTCAGCCGCTACCTGCCGGAGGTCAAACACGTCGGCACGTTCAGCCTCTTCCATGAGATACGGCAGGCCCAGCAGGCTGGTTACGACGATGTGCTGTTCGTCGAGGCGGACGGCCGGATCTCCGAAGGGTCGGTCTGGAACGTCGGCTTCTACGACGGTTCAAAGGTCATCTGGCCGGACGCGCCCGCGTTGCCCGGCATCGAGATGACGCTCCTGCGCGCCGGATTGCGCACTGTGGGCGTGGCCGATGAACGACGGGCCATTTTCCTATCGGATATAGGATCTTTTCGGAGTGCGTTCCGGAGCAACGCGATCGCCGGACCGACGTTGATCGGCGCGATCGACGACGTCACGTACGAGCCGGATCCTGAGCTGGCAGATCTCCTGGAACAAGCGCGTCAGGCCGTACCGCTGGAGCCGCTGCTGCCGTGATGCACCAGCACCAGGGCGGGCTCGATCTTGTCGAGCACGGTCAGCACCTGACGCTGTGTGCCGGGGTCGAGCGCGCCGAGCGTCTCGTCCAGGATCAGCACGTCCGGGTTTTGCAGCAGGGCTCTGGCCAGGAACACCAGGCTGCGTTCGCCGTGGGAGAGCTGCCAGCCGGTCTCGCCGACGATCTGGTGCAGCCCGGACGGCATCCGGCTCAGCAGCGGCCCGAGGCCGAGCTGTTCGCAGAGGGCTTGTGCGTCGTCGAGGTCCTCGGGTGTCGCGGGCCAGCCACGGCCGAGCAACAGGTTGAACGCTAGGGAGCCGAGCATCAGGTGGTTCTCGTGGAACTGCGGAGCCAGCACAACTCGTTGCCGCCACTGGTGCTCTCCGATGTCGTGCAGTGAACGGCCGTGCAGCAGGATGGTTCCCTGGTGTGGCTTGCGCAATCCGGCCAGCAGTGATGCGAGAGTCGACTTGCCGCTGCCGGAGTCACCTTCCATCAGGAGCCGTTCGCCGGGCGTGATCCGTAGGCTCACTCCACTGAGGACCGGACGGTAGGCCACTGACTCGGCTTGCAGCAGGGAAACACCAGCGATTGGGCCGTCCGTTGACGGCGAATCGGGGTTGGTGTTCATCAACGGCCTCAAATTCGACCACGCGGTGGACGCGTCCGCGATGTCTCCCAACCCGGCGGTCAGACTCCGCAACGCGCCTGCGGCGAGCACGACCCCGCCGATCCCGACGGCCAGATCGGTTGTGGAGATCCACAATCCGGCCACACCGACGGCGACCCAGCCGCGCGTGCACACGGCCGACAAGACGACCAGCCAACGGTCCAGTTGCTTGCTGCGGTTCTCGTACCGGTTCAGCGAACTTTCTTCGCCGATGTGCCACTCCGACGGGGCCTGCTGAGCCAGCCGGGTGCGGTGGCCCAGCATCTTGGCCACGATGTCGTCGGTCAGTTCCAGCCGGGACGTCGTCCAGGCTTGCCGAGCCCGCAGATACCGTTGTGCCACAACGAGTGTGACGGCCACCCAGACGGCAAAGAACACCGTGGTGGGCACCGAGGCCGTGCCGAGCGCCACACCCGCGATCACCAGCTCGACGCACGCGACGAGGCCAAGCAGCCCGCCGCCGACCGCCAGGCTTTCCACGGCTTCGACTTCCAGCACGCGCCCGAGCAACCGGCCGACGCCCTGGCCGCGCAACTCGTCCCGATCCAGGCCGAGCGTTCCCCGGACCAGCCGCTGACGAAGCAAACCACCGAGCCGCAACGAAATGGTCGACTGCAGCCAGGTGGCGGCCAAGTGACAAGGCACGGACCCAGCGAGCAACGCGGCCCATACGGCGAAATCACCGCCGTCGACTCCGCCGGACAAAGCGGCCCGCCCGAGAACAATCCAAGAGAGTACAAAGAGGACGTACGCGCCGGTGTGGGCTGCAAGGAAGGCAGCGAGCAGCCGCCAAGCGGTGGCGGTCATCTGCCCACCTCGATTTTGCGCCAGCCGTCCAGCATCGCCCGCGAGTCGGTCTGCTCTTCGACCAACCGTCGCAACCGTGTGGATGAGGCGGGGGAGCCGTCCTCCACAATCCGGCCGCGCTCCAGCACCAGCATCCGGGAGAACGTCAGTGCTTCCCGGGCATCGTGGGTCACCATCAGCACGGTCGCGTCCGGCCACCAGGCATCCAAGCGGCTGAGCATGCGGTCGCGTTGCGCCGGATCGAGACCACGGAACGGCTCGTCAAGCAGCACCAGCCGTACGTTCGAGCGCAGCAGAGCGCGACCAAGCCGGACGCGTTGTCCTTCGCCGCCGGAGACCAGTCCGCCCGCGTCTCCCAACTGGTCAGCCCGGATCGCGGCCAGTTCGGCCTCGACCATCGCCTGGGTGACGTCGGAAACGGTATTGCCGTATCGCAGGTTGTCGACAAGCGAGGTGTTCCACAGCCACACAGACGGATCCACCCACGCCGTCGACTGTCTCAAGAGGGCAGGGTCAAGTGGTGCGTCGTCGACGAGCACGGTGCCACCGGCGGGCACTTGCCAGCCAAGCAGCAGACCGATGAGCGTCGACTTGCCCGATCCCGATGCGCCCACGATCGCGATGCGTTCGCCCGCTGTAACCGTCAAATCCAGCCCGTCCAACACGGTGTGCCCGCCGGCTAGCACGCTGACTTGCCGCAGTGTGAGCGATACGCCGCGGTCATGTGGCTGTGATTCGGCTGGCTGGTTTTCCAGCGGCGCCGCGAGTGGTTCGACCAGTCTGTGCGTGACGTTCCGGTGCCAGGGCCATTGCCTGGTCAACCGCCCCAGCCGCGCTGCGAGCGTCGGCAAGGAAACGGCCCAGAAGGCCAGCAGCAGGAACGTCGCGGGTTCGTGGTCTCGCGCTTGCCACACAAGCCAAGCCGCCGCTCCCACGCCACAGATTCGTTGCAGTGCCTCGGCGGAGACCACCGCGCGGGCGAGTGCACGGCCGCTGGCCGCCCAGTGCCGCAATCTCCTGTCGTGTTCGGCGGTCACGACCTCTTCGGCTGTGTGCGCGCGAAGTGTGGTCAAACCAAGCATTCCGTCGAGGAAGAATCTCGCCAGCGCGCCGGAATGACTGCGTTGCCGCAAATCCCGCTCGGCGATCACCGGATGGACGGCCAGCGAAGCCCCGACCGCGGTCACCGCCGCAATCACGGCAGGCAACGCGGACCCGAAGTCGATCAACGCGATCGCCACCACGACGGAGACGATCTCAGTGAGCGTGCGCACGACCTCGGTGCCGAGTGCAGGTAGCTCTCGCAGTTGATGAAGCCGATGCGCGCGTTCGGCGAGATCGGAGGTCGGCCTGCTGTGCAAGTATCGGTCCGGCAACAAGGGCAGCCTGCCCAGCAGCATCCGTCTGAGGCCAAGATCAAGCCCGCGCCCGAGTTTCGCCGCGCCCAACGCCACAAGCGTTTCCAGGACAAACAATCCGGCCACGAGGCCGAGCAGCGGGCCGAACCGGCCGTTGATCACTTCCCGGAACAGCAAAGCTTCAACCGTGACACCGATGGCCGCCAACACGGCCGCCAGGGCAAGGACTCCCCACGGCACCGGCCGTATCATCTTGATCAGGGGCCGCGGAGGCGGCTCGGTCAACGCCGCGCGCAAGTCAGCGGGCAATCGGTCCCAGTCGACCGTCCCGAGACCGTTCACCCGGACCAGCACGGCGCCTTGGACCGTCGCGCCGTCCGGCAGCCGATGCGTGTGCACGTAGATCTCGTCGAGGAAGCGGTCCGCCCGCACCCAACGACGGCCGACTGCCGGGTCCATGATCTGCAAGAACCGCCCGTGCTGCCGCCAGACCACAACGAAATGCAGCATGCCGCTCGGGAGTCGCACCACCACGATCGCCGGCAGATGCCGCACCACGCGCTCCGGCGGCACCATCAACTGCACCACGTCCAAGCCCAGCAGACGAGCCGTGTCCTCAAGGGTGTTGATCGACGTACCGTCCACGTCGGTCTGGCACGCTTCCCGCAGCCGCCCGTAACTTGCCATGATCCCGAACCCGCGTAGCAGACAGCTCAGTGCGGCGGGTCCACAGTCCATTCCGGACGTCTGAACGACCTCCGGGACGAGGAACCTCTTGGTCACAGCGTGGCCAGGGTTCGTGCGACGGCCACGACTCGCGGATGGTCAGCCGGGAACCGGGCGATGAGCAGGTCGTGCGCTCGGTTGACCAGCTCATGTCCTTCGGCTTGCCGTCCCGAGTCGAACAGCAGGACGCCGAGGTTGTGGAACGTGACCGCGACGTCCGGATGATCGTCGCCGAGCGCTTTCTGCTTGCCTGCCAACGCGGCGCGGTAGTTCTCCTCGGCCTGGTCGATCCGGCCTTGCCGAGCTTGCAGATGTGCCAGATTTCCTCGCGCGACCGCGATTTCGTACTCCGCGGTGAAGATCTCGATCGCTTGGCGGAAGGCACTTTCGGCATCATCGAGCCGTCCGGCGCTCAGATACAGCGATCCAAGCGCGCCCAAATCCGCGGCGATGTCCGGATGATCGGGCGGCCGGACGTTCCGGCGGATTTCCAGCCCTCGTTCCGCCCACCGGATCCCGGCCTCCGGCCTGCCGCGTTCGTGCTCAAGCCCGCCGAGATTGTGCAGAATCGCCGCCATACCCAGCGAGTTGGGCTCGTGCAGCTCGAGCGCGCGGTGGTAATGCGCTTCGGCCTCGTCGAACTGGCCGGTGAACTTGCCGACAATGCCGAGCACGTTGTGCACACCGGCGGAAAGAGGATCGCCCGGTTCCAGGCTTTCCAGTGTCCTTGTCATTCGGGCATGCGCGGCATGCAGATCACCGCTGATCCGGTCGAGATTGGCCACCGCGATCTCCGCGCGGACCCGCAGGACCGCTACGGCGCGCAGTGGGTTGGTGGCGTATCTGTCTAAAGTGGACAAGGCGGCGGTCGCGGCTCGCCGGGCTTCGGTGAAGTTACCGGACTGTTCGTGCACCGAGGCGATCAACAACTGGGCGTTCGCGGTGTCCGGGTGCTCGGCGCCGCACTCGGCAGCCAGCAGTTCGGTCGCGCGCTCGCCCAAGGTTCTGGCGCTGGACAGGTCCCCAGAGTCGAGGGCCGCCCTCGCCTGCGCGAGGACGGCCACCCCATCGTCGGTGGTCACCGCACGACGAGGCCCTCGGAGTGCTGGTTGTCGGCGGCGCCACCAGCGGTCACGTCGGTGCGCACGACCAGCTCTTCGGTGTTGACGTCGTTGCTCATCTGCGTCTCCCATCGCCGAAAGGATCTTCACCGGACGACGCACGCTATCGCGAAAAACACGCATTCGAGGATCCGTCCCGACTACTTCGGACCCAGATCAGATCAACGACGAACGCCGGAGGACGAAACCCTCGGAGTGGTTGGTGGGGTCCTTGGGGCTCCCCGCCCGGATGTCGGTCCGGATCACCAATTCCTCAGAGTGGTTCGTTTTCTCGTCGCGGGCGCCCACCCTGATGTCTGTGCGAACAACGAGCTCTTCCGAGTGGTTATCGGGTTCATATCCCGCTTTAATGTCGGTCCGGACGACAAGTTCGTCGTTGTGGTTGGACTTCTCGTCGCGTGCGCCAGCTCTGACTTCGGTTCGGACGACCACTTCGTCCGCGTGATTGTGCTCGCCGATGCCAGCCTTGATGTCGGTCCGCACGACCATCTCGCTCTCGTTCGCCTGCATGTCACCGCTCCCTCCGTCTGCATGAAAAGACGTCGGGACACGCACAAATGTTTCACCAAACGGGCCAGGTCAGGAAAGCCTCCCGGCCATCTGGGACAGATCGACCAAGTGGCCGGGGAACTCGTCCCGGCCACTTAGGACACCGAGGTCACCCAGCCGTCTCGGAGCCGACGCGCTTGCGGGCCAGGCGCTCGGCGGTCGGCCACCGCACGTCCCAAGCCCAGCCGAGCTTCTCGAAGATCCAGATCGTGCGGGCCGCGATGTCGATCTGGCCACGCAGCACGCCGTGCCGCGCGCACGTCGGGTCGGCGTGGTGCGAGTTGTGCCACGACTCGCCCATCGACAGGATCGCCAGCGGCCAGAAGTTCGCCGCACGGTCCCGGCTGGCGAACGGCCGTGACCCGACCATGTGGCAGATCGAATTGACCGACCAGGTCACGTGGTGCAGGAACGCGACCCGCACCAGCCCGGCCCAGAAGAACGCGGTCAGCGCGCCCCACCACGACCAGCTGATCAGGCCGCCGAGCAGCGCGGGCAGCGCCAGGCTGCCGGCCGTCCACACGCCGAACAGCTTGTGGACGATCTGAATGTCCTTGTCGCGCAACAGGTCCGGCGCGAACCGCTGGTAGTTGGTGACGTCACGGGAGAACATCCAGCCCATGTGCGCGTGCCAGAAACCTTTCAGCAACGCGCCGGGGGACGTGCCGAACAGCCACGGCGAGTGCGGGTCGCCCTCGCGGTCGGCGTACGCGTGGTGTCTGCGGTGACTGGCGACCCAGAAGATGACCGAGCCCTGCACCGCGAAGCTGCCCGCGATGCCGAGCGCGATTCTGACCGCGCGGTTGGCCTTGAAGGCGCCGTGGGTGAAGTACCGGTGGTAACCGACGGTCACGCCAAGTGTGGCGATCACGTACATCACGGCGGCGAGCACGAGGTCGAGGACGCTCATGCCCCAGCCCCACACCAAGGGCACGGCGGCGATCAGCGCCGCGAACGGCACCAACAGGAAAATCTTCAGCACGAACTGCTGGGCGACTGTGCGGCGCTCGCCGAGCAAGGGCGCCTGTCCCGATACGGTCGTCGTCACAAATCAGACATTAGGTGCTGGGAGTGACACGAAGATAGTGTCAGAGCGAAGCCGTGGCGAATTGCTCATGCTCAGTGGCTTCCACAGTGGCCGGTCGTTCACGGCTCCACGCCCACAACGCCGCCGTCGCGACCGTCACCAGCATCGCGCCGAAGACATGCAGGACGACGAGCACGCCCGGCACGCCGATGAAGTACTGCACGAACCCGAGCGTCCCCTGCGCGAGCACCACGCCGAGCACAACGAAATACCGCGTCCAGACGTCCCGCGGCGCAGGTCCGCGCCAGAGCAGGTAGCCGACGGCCAGCAGCAACGCCAGGAACGTGTACATGAAGGCGGCGTGCACGTGGGCGAGCGTCGAAACAGGCAGCCCCAACCGTGCAACGTCCTTGTCGCCAGCGTGCGGGCCAGCGCCGGTGACCATGGTGCCCGCGATGAGCAGCCCGAAGAGGACGACCGTCTGAGCAACGAGCAGGCGCGGAACCCATGGGTGTGTACGTGGCCGTGGTGGTGCGTCGCTTTCCCGCAGGGACCGTACGAGCATCACGGCGAACCACGCCAGCACCGGCGAAACGACCATGTGGATCGCCACGGTCCACCACAGCAGACCGGTCCGTACCGTGATCCCGCCGAGGATCGCCTGCACGACGACACCGCCGAGCATCGCAGCGGACAGCCAGAGCACACGGCGGCGATGCGGCCGCGACAGCCAGGCGGCCAGGAAGCAGAAGCCGCCGATGATGCCGACGACGCCGGACAGCATCCGGTTGCCGAACTCGATCCACTGGTGGAACATCGCCAGCTCGGGGTGCTCGACCGGGACCATGCTGCCGGGCAGGCAGTTGGGCCACTCCGTGCAGCCGAGGCCGGAGCCGGTGACCCGGACGATCGAGCCGGTGATCGCGATGGAGACGTTGGCGATCACCGCGGCGATGGCGAAGCCGTACTGCCACTGGACGATCCGCTGCTTCAGCACACCGCCGATGGTATGCGTAGCGTGCCGAGTGATCGACTTCAGGTCAGGCGAGTTGTGCGCCCGGCCACCACAGCGGCGACGACACCCCACGCGACCAGCACGACTATCGGCTGCCAGCCGGGTCCGGCGCCGTTCACCGCCTGGTCGATGCCCTCGGTCAGCGCACCGGACGGCAGCAGTTCGATGATCCCGGCGACGCCGCGCGGCATCGACTCGGCCCGCACGATGATCCCGCCGGCGAGCAGCAGCACGAACCAGATGATGTTCGCCAGCGCGAGTACGAGCTCAGCCCGTAGCGTTCCGCCGAGCAACACGCCCAGCGCGCCGAAGGTCAACGCGCCGAGCACGGCCAGCGCGACGCTCCACAACACACCGCCGACGGACGGCGACCAGCCGAGCGCAAGCGCGATGACGCCGAGGACAACCAGCTGGATTGCGACGACGGTGATCCCGGCGAGCACCCGGCCACCGACGAGCATCCAACGGGGGAGCGCGGTCGCGGCGAGCCGTTTGAGCACGCCGTAACGCCGATCGAAGCCGAGAGCGATCGCCTGCCCGGTGAACGCCGAGGACATCACGGCGAGCGCGAAGATCCGCGGCACGACGGAGTCCACGCGTGGCTCCGGCAGCGAGATGATGTCGATCAGGGTGAGCCCGACCAGCAGCGCGATCGGGATCAGCAACGTGAGCAGGATCTGCTCCCCGTTGCGCAGCGTCAGCTTGGTCTCCGTGCGCGCGTGCGCGAGCAGCATGCGCGGTTTGCTCCCGGCGCCGGGCGCGGGGCGGAACGTACCAGCGGGGAACCGTGAGTTGATTCCGTTGGACGCGGCTGTGGCCGTCAACGCAACTCCCGTCCGGTCAATTCGAGGAACACGTCCTCGAGGCTGCGCCTGCCGACGTGCAATTCCTCGGCCAGCACTCCTTGTTGGGCACACCACGCCGTCACAGTGGAGACTACCTGCGGGTCGACGCGGCCGGTCACGATGTATGTACCCAACGCGGCCTCGGCCACATGGCACCCTTCCGGCAACGCGGCGGTCAGCAGCGAGGTGTCCAAACCGGCCCGCGCTTTGAAGCGCAGCTGCTGGCAGTCAGGGTCCTCAGTGGTCAGCTGCGCCGGGCTGCCCTCGGCCACGACCCGGCCGTGGTCGACGATCACCACGTGGTCGGCCAGTGTCTCGGCCTCTTCCATCAGGTGCGTGGTCAGCAGCACGGTCACGCCGTCCGCGCGCAACGCCGTCACCAGGTCCCAGACCAGGCGGCGGGCCTGCGGGTCCATCCCGGACGTCGGCTCGTCGAGGAACACCAACTCAGGGCGGCCGACCAGGGCGCACGCCAGCGACAGCCGCTGCTGCTGCCCGCCGGACAACCGCTTGTACGGGGTGCGCAGGGCGTTGGTGAGACCTAGGACGTCCAGCAGCCAGTCGGGGTCGAGCGGGTTCGCCGCGCACGACGCCACAAGCTTGAGCATCTCGCCCGCGCGCACACCGGGGTACGCACCGCCGCCCTGCGGCATCACGCCGATGCGCGGGCGCAGTTTCTCGCTGTCGGCGTGCGGATCGAGGCCAAGGACGCGGACCCGGCCTGCGTCCGGGCGCATGAATCCTTCGCACACCTCGACCGTCGTGGTCTTGCCCGCGCCGTTGGGCCCGAGCAATGCGAGGACTTTGCCGTGCGTGAGCCTGAGCTCAAGGCCGTCGACGGCGGTGGTCGAGCCGTAGCGCTTGACCAGTCCCGACACCTCGACGGCAGGACGGGTTTCGGACGCGCTCACAACCGAAGAGCCTAGGGGTTGGCTGACGCGCTGTCTGTGGGCCCCTCGGCAGGAGCGACCCGGGTCACCTTGCGCGGCAGCAACGGCACCTTGCGGTTGAGCCAGAAAAGCAGCCCGGCCAACACGATGATCGCGGCGATGTAGGCGAAGACCATGACGTACGTGCGGCCGGTGAACGTGCCACCGGTGGTCGGCAGCAACACCGAGGCGATCGTGCAGCCCATCGTGGCGAGGTTGCGGAACCGCTTGGTCCCGGCGAGCGACGCGGCCAGCGGAATCGCCGGGAACAGCAGGTACCACGGCTGCATCGCCGGGTGCAGGATAAGAAACGCGGCCAGCGAGACGCCGAGGCCGGTCATCACGCTTCGCCTGCCGCCCAGGCAGTCCCACATCATCTTGACCGTGATCACCGCCGCGGTGGCGTAGCCGAGCAGCGTGAAGATCTCCAGCACGGCCGTGGTGTGGTTGCCCAGGCCCAGCGTGATGCCCAGGACGCCGCCGAGGTTGCCCAGCTCGGAGATCGGCGACATCCAGCTGCGGACCAGGCTCGGCGTGTCCAGCGCGCCGACCCAGCCGAACCCGAGGCCAGTGCCCAGGCACGCGGCGGTCATCGTCACGGCCGCTGTGGCGACGAACAGCCCGCCGACAGCGAACAGGCGGGGAACGCCTCCACCCCATCTGCGCGTGACCTGCACGCCGACGAACGCGGCGGCCACGAGCGCGGGGAGTTTGACGGCCGCGCCGAGCGTGATGACCGCGACGCCCAGCAGGACGAATGTCCATTCCCGGCGCAGCGAGGTGACCGGCGGATCACCAGGCCTGGGCAAGTAGCGCAGCGAGATCTCGATGCCCGCCATCATCAGGCCGATCGCCAGGGCCTCGTTGTGCACGCCGCCGACCAGGTGGAACAGCACCAACGGGTTGGCCGCGCCGAACCACAGCGCCGTGACCGGCTGTACGCCGAACCGCCGGGCCAACCGCGGCAGTGCCCAGGCGAACAGCGCGATGCCCACGATCGCCAGCAGGCGTTGGGTGAGTACGCCCGTGACCACGTGGTTGCCGGTCACGGAGTTGAGCAAATGCCCCAGGAAGAGAAACAGCGGACCGTACGGCGCCGGCGTGTCCCGCCACATGTTCGACACGCCCCGGGTCAACGGGTGGTCTTGGCCGAGCGCTTGGCCGGGGCCCAGTTCGTATGGGTCGAGCCCCATCGACACGATCGAGCTCTGCGCCAGGTAGCTGTAGACGTCCTTGGAGAACAGCGGCATGGCGAAGACCAGCGGCACGCCCCACATCATCAGCGTGCGGTTGAGCTGTGCCCGGCTGATCAGCCGCGAGCGCCCCGGCTTGGCGAACTTCCCCAGCAGCAGCCACGACGAGATGATCATGCCCATCCCGAGCGTGCCCGCGGCCAGCGAGACGGCGGGGATCCGGGCGAACAGGCCGAGAACGGGCACACTCGGCAGCGGGTTGAAGATCGGCAGTGCGCCCGCGCCGAGCGAACCGAAGACCAGCAGCAGCGAACCGATGGTGCCGAACCGGCGGATCAGGTCGAGCTGACGGCAGTCCTTGTCGTCCAACGGTGGCGGCTTCGCCACGACAGCCGGAACCGCCACGTCGACCGGCGCAGGCTCGCTCACCACCACGCCCGGAAGCGTATCGGCAGCTTGGCAGGGGTTGGGTCAGAACCCTCAACCCAGCAACCGGGTGACCGCCTCGGCGCCGGAACCCGCCAGTTCCCGCAACAACAGCCGGGTGTTCGTCTCGACGACGCCGTAACTGCGGGGCAGCGCCATCACCAACTCGTCCAGTTCGGCGACGTCACGGCAGGCGACCGTCAGCGTGTAGTCCCAGCGGCCGGTGACGTGCACCCCGCTGAGCACCGCGGGGAGAGTCAATAGTGCGGCCTCCAGTTCGGCGTGGTCAGGCCCGGGGCGCAGGCGTACGTCGATGAAGGCTTTGAGCGGACGGCCGAGCGCGGTCATGTCGACCTCGGCGCGGAAGCCGCTGATCACGCCCGATTCCTGGAGTTTGCGGACCCGCTCGGCGGTGGCGGTCGGGCTGAGCCGGACGCGCTCGGCCAGGTCACGGAAGCTGACCCGGCCGTCGCGGACCAGCTCGCCGAGGATTACTTTGTCGATCCCGTCCATCGCTGGATTATCTGTGGTGCAAGGTCCTTTTCGCCACGTGAATCGAAGCCATCCGCGCCTCGTTGAGTCGTATGGTCGGGACATGAATCGTCCAGCGAAATCGGCAGGCTATGTCGCGCGCACCCGGCCGGTCGTGCCGCCCATCTACCAGTCGGCCACCTTCTATCTCGACGACATCGCGTACAAGGACATCCAGGGCAACGGCGGCCTCAGCGAGCACTGGTACAGCCGGTTCGCCAACCCCACCGTCGACGCGGCGGCTGCGGAAATCGCGGAGCTGGAAGGTGCTGAAGCGGCGTTGATGACCGCGTCGGGCATGGCCGCGATCGCCACGACGCTGATGACGCTTCTGCAGGGCGGCAGACGGGTCGTGTCCGCACGCCAGGTCTACGGCGATACCCGCGATCTGCTGGTCAGGGACCTGCCCGCGCTCGGGTTCGACGTGACCATGGTCGACGCGGCTGACCTGTCCGAGTGGCGGTCGGCGATCGCCGCCGCACCCACGACGATCGTTTACGCCGAGACGCTGTCCAACCCGCAGCTTGAGCTCACCGACCTGGCAGCGGTGGCCGAGCTGGCGCACCAGGCCGGGGCGAAAATGGTCGTGGACAACACTTTCGCCACGCCGTACACGGTCAACCCGTTGCGCCTGGGCGCTGACATCGTCGTGCACTCGGCGACGAAGTTCCTCAGTGGACATTCCGACGTGATCGCGGGGGCGGTCGTCGCCGACCGCGAGACGGTGACCGAGATCCAGCGGCGGGTGATCACTTTCGGCGGTTGCCTCGACGCGCACGCCGCGTTCCTGGTCTGGCGCGGGTTGCAGACATTCGACGTCCGGATGGAACGCGCGCAGGCGACCGCACGTGCGTTGGCTGACCGCCTGCGGGGCAACGCGGAGGTCGTTTCCGTGCGTTATCCAGGCAACGGCGCGATGGTCGCGTTCACCGTGCGCGGCGGCAACGACCGTGCGCTCGCTGTCATGCGTCGTCTGACGGTCGCCTCCGAGGCGACGAGTCTCGGGGGAGTGGAGACGTTGGTCAGCACGCCGTTCAACTCATCGCACTTCTCGCTGAGCGCCGAGGAACTGGCCGCGGCTCGGATCGACGCCGGAATGCTGCGGTTCTCGTGCGGCATCGAGAACGCCGAAGCGCTGATCGCCGACGTCGAGCAGGCATTGGCGACGACAAGCAGGTGAACAGACATCAGATAGGAAACCTGATGATACTTACAGGGCGGGCCCACATCGGATCCGAAACCGGATATCTGATCCTCCGAACCCTTATCCGATACGAAACCTGATGTCTGGTTCGACCGCCCTAGTCGTGCTCGGGGTGCCTAGGGCGACTCCGTGTTCGACTGCGGCCTAGATCCGGCCGCTGGCCTCGATCGCCAGCGGCAACAGCTTGGCGCGGGCGTCGCTCGCCGTCCAGTTGCGCAGATCCCACGTCTGGCCACTCAGATCGTCGCCCGCGTACAACATCAGCCCCAGTTTCACGCCACGGAACCGTGCCGCGGCGACCAAAGCCGAAGCCTCCATCTCGACAACCAAGCACCCCTGATCTCGACGCATGGCGACCTTTGAGGGCGTCTCCCGGAACGGAGCGTCCGTCGTCCAAGTGAGCCCGACGGCGTGCGGAACCGATTGCTCCTCCAAGAACACGGTCAAGGCAGTGACCACCTCCGGATCGGCCTCGATGCTCGAACCCGCCGGGGCGTAGTGGAAAGACGTCCCCTCATCCCTGATCGAGCCAGTCGGCACGACAACGTGACCCATCGCAAGCGAAACAAGCGCGCCCGTACCGCCGCAGACAACGATGCTGCGTACCCCGGCGGCGATGACTCGTTCCAGGTGATGCACCGCGCTGGGCGCACCGACCGTCGGGTGGAACACCGCGACGGGCTCACCTGCTGAGTCCTCGGTGATGTAGATGCCGTGCCCGCCCATCTCGACTGAGAACCGGCCGGCCAGGCGCGCCGCGCCCTGCTCGTGCAGTGCCGCGATCTGCTCGTGGAAGAAACACAACACGGCACGTTCTGGCCATGGCTCCGACAGTTTCGGCGCCGTCGGGGCGTACATCCCCACACCGGTCGGGTCGTACTGCAGCAGTGGAAGGTCCATATCCCGACTGTGTCACCAGTTGTAACGCTCGGTCGCCAGTTGGTTCATCTGCCACGCGCGGCGGCCCACCTGTCGCTGCCGCTTCAGCAACAGGGGGCGTCCCGTCAACCGGGCCGGCTGAGCATGACGTGGGTCACGCCCCGCCCTCGTTGAGCACCGTCGAGGCAATTAGGTAACATCAATGTTGTGAAAAACACCGGACCTGCTCAGCAGGCGGCCGACGGCAGCACGAGGCTCGCTGTCGCCCGGCTGCTGCTCGAACAGGGCCCGGTGAGCGCGGTGTCGATCGCGGACCAGCTCGAGCTGAGCGGTCCCGCGGTGCGGCGGCATCTGGACGCACTGCTGGCCGACGGTCAGGCGTGCACGAGGGACGCCCCGCAGCTCAAAGCACGGGGGCGCGGCCGTCCAGCCAAGTTGTTCCTGCTCACCGAAGCAGGACGGGCCCGGTTCGGGCACGCGTACGACGACCTGGCGGTGGCGGCGATCCGGTTCCTCGCCGAGAACGGCGGGGAGGAGGCCGTGAAGGCGTTCGCGGAGCGGCGCGTGAAGACGCTCGTCGATCCTCATCGGACCGCTGTGACCTCGGCGGATACCCCGCAGGAGAAAGCGGAGGCCCTCGCCGCCGCGCTGAGCAGAGAGGGTTACGCTGCCTCGACTCGCAAGGTCGGGGCGGGAGAACAGCTGTGCCAGCACCACTGCCCGGTGGCGCATGTCGCGGCGGAGTTCCCCCAGCTGTGCGAGGTCGAGACGGCGGCATTCGCCGACCTGCTCGGCACCCACGTGCAGCGGCTGGCGACCATCGCACGTGGCGACGCCGCGTGTACCACGCACATACCGGTGGAGCCTTATTCCACCTCCTTAGGCCCACCGACTCCGGATGGAGGGAATCCCGCATGACTGCCGCTGCTGAGCAGCGCACACCCACCACAAACGTGCCGATGACCCAGGACGAGACTCTGGCGACCCTTGGTCGTTACGAGTACGGCTGGGCTGACAACGATGTGGCTGGGTCCAGCGCTCGCCGTGGCCTGAACGAGGACGTCGTTCGGGACATCTCGTCCAAGAAGAATGAGCCGGAGTGGATGCTGGAGAGCCGCCTGAAGGGGCTGCAGCTCTTCGACCGCAAGCCGATGCCGAACTGGGGCGCGGACTTGTCGGGCATCAACTTCGACTCGATCAAGTACTTCGTGCGCTCGACCGAGAAGCAGGCCCAGAGCTGGGAGGACCTGCCCGAGGACATCAAGAACACGTACGACAAGCTGGGCATCCCCGAGGCGGAGAAGCAGCGCCTCGTCGCGGGTGTCGCGGCGCAGTACGAGTCTGAGGTCGTCTACCACCAGATCCGCGAGGACCTGGAGGAAAAGGGCGTCATCTTCCTCGACACGGACACCGCGCTCAAGGAGCACCCGGAGCTGTTCAAGGAGTACTACGGCTCGGTCATCCCGCACGGTGACAACAAGTTCTCCGCGCTCAACGGCGCGGTCTGGTCCGGCGGCTCGTTCATCTACGTGCCGAAGGGCGTGCACGTCGACATCCCGCTGCAGGCCTACTTCCGGATCAACACCGAGAACATGGGCCAGTTCGAGCGGACGCTGATCATCGTCGACGAAGACGCCTACGTGCACTACGTCGAGGGCTGCACGGCGCCGATCTACTCGTCCGACTCGCTGCACTCCGCGGTCGTCGAGATCATCGTCAAGAAGGGCGGCCGCTGCCGCTACACGACCATCCAGAACTGGTCGAACAACGTCTACAACCTGGTCACCAAGCGCGCCAAGGCCGAAGAGGGCGCGACCATGGAGTGGATCGACGGCAACATCGGCTCCAAGGTCACCATGAAGTACCCGTCGGTGTTCCTGATGGGTGAGCACGCCAAGGGCGAGGTCCTCTCGATCGCGTTCGCGGGCGAGGGCCAGCACCAGGACGCCGGCGCCAAGATGGTGCACATGGCGCCGCACACCTCCTCGACCATCGTGTCGAAGTCGGTGGCCCGTGGCGGTGGCCGCACGTCGTACCGCGGCCTGGTCCAGGTCAACAAGCGGGCGCACCACTCGAAGTCCACTGTGAAGTGTGACGCGCTGCTGGTCGACCAGATCTCCCGGTCGGACACGTACCCCTATGTGGACATCCGTGAGGACGATGTCCAAATGGGACACGAGGCGACCGTGTCGAAGGTCAGTGAGGACCAGCTGTTCTACCTGATGTCGCGCGGCCTGACCGAGGACGAGGCGATGGCGATGGTGGTTCGCGGGTTCGTCGAGCCCATCGCGCGTGAGTTGCCAATGGAGTACGCGCTCGAGCTGAACCGCCTGATCGAGCTGCAGATGGAAGGGGCCGTCGGCTGACATGGCGGAGCTAGTCAAGGAGCACTCGCACGGTGCGGGTGCGGTAGTCCCGGCCGCCTCCAGGGCTGCCCAGTTCGCGTCGTTCGATGTGGACGCGTTCGAGGTTCCTGGCGGCCGGGAGGAGATCTGGCGCTTCACGCCGATGAAGCGTCTTCGCAACCTCCACAATGGAGCCGTCGCCGACGGCACCGCGGCGGTGTCGGTCGACGCGCCCGCCGAGGTGAAGGTCGAGACCGTCCAGCGCGGTGACGAACGCCTTGGTACCGCGGGCACCCCGGACGACCGGATCGCCGCGCAGGCCTGGTGCTCCTTTGTGGACGCCACGGTCGTGACGGTGCCCAAGGAGGCTCGTCCGTCCACAATCACCATCACGGTGGACGGCCCGGGTGAGGGCAAGGTCGCCTACGGGCACCTGCAGGTGCGTGCCGAGCAGTTCGCCGAGGCCGTCGTGGTCGTCGACCACCGCGGTTCCGGGACGTACGCGGACAACGTGGAGTTCATCGTCGGCGACGGCGCCCGGCTCACCGTTGTGTCCGTTCAGGACTGGGCGGACGACGCGGTGCACGTGTCCTCGCACCACAACAAGCTGGGCCGCGACGCGACCCTGCGGCACACCACGATCACCCTCGGCGGCGACTTGGTCCGGCTTTCGCCGACCGTGACGTACGCCGAGCGCGGCGGCGACGCCGAGATGCTGGGCCTGTACTTCGCCGACGCCGGTCAGCACTTCGAGAACCGGACGTTCGTCGACCACGCGGTGCCCAACTGCAAGTCCAATGTGGTCTACAAGGGCGCGCTGCAGGGCGAGGGCGCGCACACGGTGTGGATCGGCGACGTGCTCATCCGCGCGGCCGCCGAGGGCACCGAGACCTTCGAGCTGAACCGCAACCTGGTGCTCACCGACGGCGCGCGCGCCGACTCGGTGCCGAACCTCGAGATCGAGACCGGCGAGATCGCCGGCGCCGGCCACGCCAGCGCCACCGGCCGGTTCGACGACGAGCAGCTGTTCTACCTGCAGGCCAGGGGCATCCCCGAGGAGCAGGCCCGCCGGCTGGTGGTCCGCGGCTTCTTCCACGAGATCCTGGTCAAGATCGACGTCCCCGAGCTGCGTGAGCGGCTCGAAGCGGCGATCGAGGCCGAGCTCGAGGCGGTCGGCGCATGATCCGGGCCTGTGCACTGTCTGATTTGGACGACAAGAAGCCTCTTGCCGTCGAGGTCGGTGACGTCGCCGTCGTGCTGGTGCGCGAGGGCGACGAGGTGCACGCCCTGCGAGACGAGTGCTCGCACGCTTCGCTGTCGTTGTCCGAGGGCGAGGTCACCCGCAAGGGAATCGAGTGCTGGCTGCACGGTTCGTGTTTCGACCTGCGCACCGGGCAGCCGTCCTCCCCGCCCGCCAGCGAACCCGTGGACGTCTACGCGGTTCGCGTCGACGGCGACGACGTCTACGTCGACCCCACCACCGCGGTCAATCAACCGCGGCCCTGAACTGACTGGTTAAACGGAGAATTCGAGTAGCTATGGCCACCCTGGAGATCAAGGACCTGCACGTCTCGGTCACCGCCGACGAGGTCGAGAAAGAGATCCTGTCCGGCGTCAACCTGACGATCAACGCAGGCGAGACGCACGCGATCATGGGCCCCAACGGGTCCGGCAAGTCCACTTTGTCCTACGCGATCGCCGGGCACCCCAAGTACACCGTCACCTCTGGCCAGATCCTGCTTGACGGCGAGGACGTGCTGGAGATGAGCGTGGACGAGCGCGCCCGCGCCGGCCTGTTCCTGGCGATGCAGTACCCGGTCGAGGTTCCGGGCGTGTCGATGTCGAACTTCCTGCGCACCGCCGCCACCGCTGTGCGTGGCGAGGCCCCCAAGCTGCGCACCTGGGTCAAGGAGGTCAAGCAGGCCCTGTCCGACCTGGACATCGACCCGGCCTTCGCCGAGCGCAGCGTGAACGAGGGCTTCTCCGGCGGTGAGAAGAAGCGGCACGAGATCCTGCAGCTCGGTCTGCTGCAGCCGAAGGTCGCCATCCTCGACGAGACCGACTCCGGCCTGGACGTCGACGCGCTGCGCGTCGTGTCCGAGGGCGTGAACCGCTACCGCGCGTCCGGCGAGGTCGGCGTCATGCTGATCACGCACTACACGCGGATCCTGAACTACATCAAGCCGGACTTCGTGCACGTGTTCGCCGGCGGCAAGATCGTCGAGTCGGGTGGCCCCGAGCTCGCCGACCAGCTGGAGAGCGAAGGCTACGTGCGGTTCACCGGCAAGCGCGAGGAAGCCGTCGCACAGTGACCACCCCTTCTGGGACCGACACCCTGGATGTAGCAGCCATCCGCAAGGATTTCCCGATCCTGCAGCGGACGGTCCGTGACGGGAAACCGTTGCACTACATCGACTCGGGCGCGACTTCGCAGCGTCCGCGTCAGGTCCTCGACGCGGAACGCGAGTTCCTCGAGACCTCCAACGCGGCCGTGCACCGAGGTGCGCACCAGCTCGCCGAGGAAGCAACCGACGCATACGAAGGCGCGCGGCAGAAGATCGCCGACTTCCTGGGTTCTTCCGCCGACGAGCTGGTGTTCGTCAAGAACGCCACCGAGGGCATCAACCTCGTGGCGTACGCGATGAGCAACGCCTCGGTCGCCGGCCCGGAAGCCGCGCGGTTCCTGCTCGGCCCGGACGACGAGATCGTCGTGACCGAGATGGAGCACCACGCAAACCTCGTGCCGTGGCAGCAGCTCGCGCTGCGCACCGGCGCGACGCTGAAGTGGTTCGGTGTCACCGATGACGGCCGCCTGGATCTGTCCAACATCGACGAACTGGTGACGTCGAAGACCAGGATCGTGGCCTTCACCCATCAGTCCAATGTGCTCGGCACGGTCAACCCGGTGGCCACGTTGGTGGCCAAGGCGCAGGAAGTCGGTGCGCTGACGGTGCTGGACGCGTGCCAGTCCGTGCCGCACCAGAAGGTCGACTTCCACGGTCTCGGTGTGGACTTCGCGGTGTTCAGCGGGCACAAGATGCTCGGCCCGTCCGGTGTCGGTGTGCTGTACGGGCGCCGGTCGCTGCTCGAGGCGATGCCGCCGTTCCTGACCGGTGGCTCGATGATCGAGATGGTCCAGATGGCCCGCTCGACCTTCGCGCCGCCGCCGCAGCGGTTCGAGGCGGGCGTGCCGATGACCTCCCAAGCGGTTGGTCTGGGCGCGGCCGTCGACTACCTGTCGGTGGTCGGCATGGACCGGATCAACGCGCACGAGCACCTGCTCACCGAAGCCGCTGTGCGTGGCCTTGCCGAGATCCCGGGTGTCCGGATCGTCGGGCCGACCGACATGACGGACCGTGGCGGTGCGGTGTCGTTCGTGATCGACGGCGTGCACCCGCACGACGCCGGTCAGGTCCTGGACGACCTCGGCGTCGCGGTGCGTGTCGGGCACCACTGCGCGTGGCCGTTGCACCGGCGGCTGGGAATTCCGGCGAGCATCCGGGCGTCGTTCTACTTGTACAACGACCTCGACGACGTCACCGCGCTGTTGGACGGGGTCCGCGAGACCAAGCGGTTCTTCGGGGTGAGCTGACAATGCAGATGGAGCAGCTGTACCAGGAGATCATCCTGGACCACTACAAGAACCCGCACGGGCGTGGCCTGCGTGACCCGTTCGACGCGGAGTCCTTCCAGGTCAACCCCACGTGCGGGGATGAGGTGACGCTGCGGGTCAAGCTCGACGGCGAGACCGTGACGGACGTGTCCTACGAGGGCCAGGGCTGTTCGATCAGCCAGGCGTCCACGTCTGTTCTGACGGACCTGGTCGTGGGGCGTAGCGTGGGTGAGGCGTTCAAGACGCTGGACGCGTTCACGGAGCTGATGCAGGGCAAAGGCCAGGTCGAACCGGACGAGGACGTGCTGGAAGACGGCGTCGCGTTCGCGGGCGTGGCCAAGTACCCGGCACGGGTCAAGTGCGCCCTGCTTGGTTGGATGGCTTTCAAGGACGCGGTCGTACGAGCCGAAGGAGACGCAGCATGAGCGAGCAAGACGTGGTGCGTGGCGCCGAAGGCATGCCTGAGGTCGCGCCGAAGGCTGACGTCGCCGCGATCGACGACGTCGAAGAGGCCATGCGGGACGTGGTCGACCCTGAGCTGGGGATCAACGTGGTGGACCTCGGCCTGGTCTACGACATCAAGGTCGAGGACGACAACACCGCGACGATCGACATGACGCTGACGTCGGCGGCGTGCCCGCTGACCGACGTGATCGAGGACCAGACGCGGACCGCGCTGACCAGCGGGCCGGGCGGCGGGATCGTGAGCGACTTCCGGATCAACTGGGTCTGGATGCCGCCGTGGGGCCCGGAGAAGATCACCGAGGACGGCCGGGAGCAGCTGCGGGCATTGGGCTTCACAGTTTGATCCTGCCGGACATCGTCGCCCCGGGTTTGTCCGTGCTGTTCTGCGGAATCAACCCGGGGCTTTTGTCTGCGCAGCGCAAGCAGCACTTCGCCCGGCCCGGCAACCGGTTCTGGCCGGCGCTGCACCTGTCGGGCTTCACCCCGCGGCAACTGCACCCGTCCGAGCAGTTCGAACTGCTCGAGTACGGCCTCGGCATCACCAACATGGTGGCCCGCCCAACGGCGACGGCGGCCGAGTTGTCCAAACAGGAATTCGTCCAAGGGGCCGAAATCCTGACCAAGCTGGCGGAGAAATACGCCCCGCAAACGGTTGCGATAGTGGGAATCGGCGCTTACCGAATGGGCTTCGGCCGTCCCAAAGCGACCATCGGCCCACAGCCGGAGATGCTCGGCCCATCGCGGATCTGGGTCCTGCCCAACCCGTCGGGTCTGAACGCGCACTACCAGCTGCCCGCTCTGGCGGCGGAGTTCCAGCGGCTGCGCGAAAGCTAGCGCTTGGCCGGGGATCGTCGCCTGACGGCGAGGTGCCGACAAACCTGCTTACCCGACAGGAAGCCAGACCCGCGCGCTGGCTTTGGCCGTACGCCGGTCGCTCGCTTCGCTCAACTCCGGAGCGGCCGCTTCGGTCAATTACCGGCTTTGGTGTGCCTGTACGCGAGTGTGCGCTTCGCGTTTGAGCGTTGGGCGTCCGCGTCGGTCAACCATGGAGCGGCGACTTCGCTCAACCGTCGGTCCGTTTCGGACAACCGCGGGGCGTTCGCTTGCATCGAGCACCGGCGCGTGCTGCGGTCAACTGCCGACCACTCGTGGCACCCGACCGCGCCGCATTTCGTATTGAACGGCCGTCACCGAACAACCGTCCTTTTGCGATCTTGCGATGTCTATCGCGGCATTACTCCACGGCACGCGGCCTCCGGCCCCCAATAGCCAGCCTAGCGAGCACTACCGACAACTCGTGTTTGAACAAGATCCAATGTGCTCAGTTACCCACAATGCGAAAGTTGTCCACAGCGCGCACGACATAACCCCTGTCGATCTTGGACTGCCGATAGGCTCGTGTGGCGGGGTGCCCCCGGGAAGGGCGGGGGCCGCCCTGGGGCGGTTTGGTTGGTGCGCGGGGGTTTTGTGGTGGTGTGAGGGGAGTGGGGTACGTGGTTGGGCTGGGGCTTGTTGGTGGCAATTGACTGTCAGGTTGGTTGACGGTCATATCTATGTACGAGCTTGGGGCATAGGGTTGTTTCCCTGCGAACGGAACATGTCGCAATTGAGTTCATAATGGTCGATCGCTGGTCGCGGGCCGTTTTCCAGCATTGGTAAGTTGTTCGGCCATTGTCGTACTTGCCTTGTCAGCGTCTCTCGAGTTGGGTGTGCCCCCACAGGGGACGATGAATAGGCGGTAGTTGTCGTGGGCTGGCTCCAACGGAGTGGTCGCCTGGTGGCGTTGCTGATATCTGTTGTTCTGGCGGCTGCTTGCACCGCGTCCGACTCGGACCATCCGGCACCAGAGAAGGCAAGCATCAAGTTGGGTGTGCTGCCGGTGCTCGGTGCGGCACCGGTTTTCCTCGCTGCGGAAAAGGGATTCTTCGCCGCCGAAGGGCTCAAGGTCGACTTCGTCACGATCCAGGGTGCGGGCGCGGCGGTCGGTTCGATGACCAGCGGTGATCTCGACTTGGTGTTCGGCAACTACGTCTCCTTCTTCGCCGCGCAGGCCAAGAAGACCGCGGAGGTCAGGTTCGTCGCCGACGGCTACTCCGCGAACCCGCGGACGTGGATGGTTCTCGTCGCCAAGGACTCGCAGTTGCGCAAGCCCTCCGACATCTCCGGCAAACGTGTCGCGGTGACCACTGTGAACAGTCTGGCCGAACTGACCATCAGATCCGTGCTGACATCGACCGGTCAGAACATCACCTCGCCGAACTTCGTGGAGATGTCGTACACCGCGATGGGCGAGGCGCTCAAGAACCGCACTGTGGACGCCGCATTGCTGTCCGAGCCGTACATCACTGACGTGTCCAAGCGGTACGGGGCGGTGCCGTTGTTCGACGCGGCGGCCGGTGCGACGGCGGACATCCCGATCTCCGGATACGCGACGAGCGAGAAGTTCGCCAACGAGAACCCGAACACCATCGCTGCGTTCCAGCGCGCGCTGTCGCGCGGCGTGGATGTCGCGCTGACCGACCGGAACGAGGTCGAGAAATCCATTCGGGGGTACGCGGGCGTCGACGAGCAGACCGCGGCGTTGACGGCCCTCGTCGGTTTTCCGATCGGTCTCGACCCGAAGCGACTGCAGCGTGTCTGCGACCTGATGTTCAGCTACGGCGAGCTCACCACCCGCATCGAGGCGCGGCCGATGATCCTCCCGGGTGCGTTGAGCAAGTCCTTGCTCAAGCAGTGACCAGATCCAGCGCCGCCTTCTCTATCGCATCTTCGCTCAGCAGTACGTGATTGGCCGCCGGGCCGAGCGGGATGAAGCAGTCCTCACTGGTGACCCGGCGCAGCGCGCCGCGGTAGCCACCGTCGAGCAGCGCGGTGAAAACGGCTTCGGAAACGCCGCCGGTCCGGCGCGTCTCGTCGGCGACCAGTACGCGGCCAGTCTCGTTGGCGTGCGCGAGCAGGTCCGCGACGGGCAACGGCGAGATCCAGCGTAGGTCCAGAATTCGAGCGTTGATGCCTTGAGCGGCGAGACGACGGGCAACGCGCAGGCTCATCGGGATTCCGTTCGCGAACGACACGATGGTCAGGTCGTTGCCCGAACCGTAGATCCGCGCTTTGCCAAGCGGCGCGGACTCCGACGATGACGCGAGCCAGCCATTGTCGCCGGGCTCGTAAAGATCACGCGTGTGGTACAGCGCGATGGGTTCGAGAAAAACGCACACTTGTCCGTTGGTACGTGCCGCCGCCGCGCAGGTGTACAGCATGGCGGCTGCGTCATCGGCGCGCGCGGGCACGGCGATGACGACGCCGGGAATGTCACGCAGGGCGGCGATGGAGTTGTCGTTGTGGAAGTGGCCGCCGAAACCTTTCTGATAACTCAGCCCGGCGATTCGCACGATCATCGGGTTGCGGTACTGGTCGTTGGAGAAGAACCGCATGGTCGACGCCTCACCGCGAATCTGGTCCAGCGCGTTGTGCACGTAGGCCAGGTACTGGATCTCCGGGATCGGCAGGAAGCCGACCAGGGCCGTGCCCAGTGCGGTGCCCAGAATGGACTGTTCATCAAGGACAGTGTCGAACACCCTGGCCGATCCGAACTTCTTGTGCAGGCCTCGGGTCACGCCGTAGACGCCACCCTTGCGGCCGACGTCCTCACCGAACACGAGTGCGCCGGGATCGGAGGACAGGATCCAGTTGAGCGCTTGGTTGATGCCTTGCGCCAACGTGCCGGAAACCGGGACAAAGGGTGCGTCCACTGTGGAAGTGGACAACGGCGCCATGACCTCCTTGGCGCTGGCCAGCTTCGGACGTGACACGGCCTTGGCGGCTGCGGCCCGGACCTCGGTGCGTTTCGCCTCGTACCGCTCGAGCACCTCGGATGGTGTCAAAACGCCGCGGGAGACAAGCAAAGAAGCCGTCCGGACGAGCGGGTCGAGCGCATAGTCCGCAGTGATCTCGGTGGGTGTGCGGTACGCACTCTCCACATCGGACCCCGCGTGACCCATCAGCCGGACCATCCGGAGGTGCAGGAAAGCAGGCGCTCGGTTGGTACGTACCCAGTTGGCGGCCTCCGCGGCAATCGGTACGACAGAGGTCAAATCGGTCGCGTCGGCCGAGAAGTACTTCATGCCCGCGCCGGAGTGCGCCTCCGAGACCCAGCCGGGCGGTGTCCGGACGCTGATCCCGATGCCGTTGTCCTCGCACACGAACAACACCGGCAATGGCAGTCGCTGGTACGCGCAGTGCCGCGCGGCGTTGAGCGCGCCGAGTGCGGTCGAGTGGTTCGCCGACGCATCACCGAACCCGCATACGACGATGGCGTCTTTTGGCCACGGCGAAGGCAGTCCGAGCTTCGTGGCGCGCTGCATGCCCAGCGCGAGACCGACCGCCCGCGGCAGGTGCGAGGCGATGGTCGAGGTCAGCGGAATGATCGACAGCTCGGCGTTGCCGAAGACTTTGTGCCTGCCGCCGGAGATCGGCTCGTCCGCGGCGGCCGCGATCCCGAGCGCCATGTCCATGAGGGGATTTGTCCCAGTTACCTGACGTGCCCGTTCAATGTAAAAAGCACCCGATCGATAATGCAGCAATGCCGGATCGGTTGGTCTTAAGGCCGCCGCGAGGGCCGCGTTGCCCTCGTGTCCCGAGGATCCGATGCTGTAGAAACCCTTGCCCTGGCTGCCGAGTTCCCTGGCCACGAGGTCAATGTGCCTGCTACCCAGTTGGGAGTCGAAAAGATCGAGCAAGGGCAGATCAACCCCACCTCCGTTACCGCCCCCACGATAGGGGGTCAGTGCTTGCACTGTTCGGCTGAAGTGCTCGTCGATCGGTTCGCTCACCACTCCGAGCATGGAGGCGGACTGGGAGAGTACGCAACTGTCTGGTTTGTCAAGAGCCAGTTCTGTCAAGAGACCGGCAAGCTTTCACGAGTTGTCGTGAAATCTGTGTCACAACGTGGAATAGGGGTTGAGAGTGGTTTCCGCTTTCGCTTCCATGAATTGGTAGGCGAGTTGACGGAAGAGCGGAGCTAGCCATGACCGCCATGCGAGACAGAGTCTCGATCGAGGAGGAGACCGAAGCCTCGTACGAGCTGGAACTGCCTGTCCAGCTGGACGATGACGACTACTTCGAGCCGACCATCGTGCGTGGCCGCGAGTGAAGTAGAAGTCCACTTCGGATAGATGTGACCGGTTCGACCGGTCCGTGGGAGCAGCGGCCACGCACCTATGTGGACGGTGGTCCCGACGATCGCCCCAGGGCAGGACACTCTGGCGGTGCTGAAGTACGTGCTTGCTCTACTGTCCGTTCCCCACGAGGGAACGGCGTAGGCGAGACCTCGATCTCGCCTACCCCGGCTCTGAACCGATGCACTAGAACGATTCGGCGACCAGGCCTCGGGCCTTCCGCAACTCGCGTGGCATGTTCCACCCCAGTACGCCGATCACCTTGCCTGACCGCGTGTAGTGCGCGATGAACTTGCCCTCGGCCGGGTCACCCTGTTCCACCGACACGTCGGCGTCCGGTGTGAGGTGCCCGAAGGCCGCGATCTTGGTGTCGTACTGGTCCGTCCAGAAGTACGGGATCGGCGCGAACGGCGTGTTCGCACCGAGCAGGTTCCGAGCGGCCGCCATGCCCTGTTCCGTGGCGTTCATCCGGTGCTCGACCCGGAGCTGTTCACCGAAACCCTGATGGTGCCAACTGGCGACGTCTCCGGCGGCGTAAACGCCCGGTGCTGCCTGACACCGCGCGTCGCACACCACTCCGTTGTCGACCGAGACACCACTGCCCGCCAACCACTCGGTCGCCGGGATCGCGCCAATCGCCACAAGAACGACATCGGCGTTGATCTGCGAGCCGTCGGTCAGCTTCACCGCGTTGACGCGGCCGTTTTCGCCGATCAGTTGCTCGACTCCGACGCCAGTGCGCACTGTGACGCCCTCGCCCCCGTGCAATTCGGCGATCAGGCCGCCGATCTCGGCGCCGAACTGGCGCACCATCGGATATGAAAGAGGATCGACGATCGTGACTTCCAAGCCCAGCCGACGCGCTGAAGCCGCGGCCTCGCAGCCGAGGAAACCCGCGCCGATCACCACCAGACGGGAGGACGTGGCCAACTCCGTGCGCAGTGCGACGGTGTCGTCGATCGTGCGCATCACGTGCACACCGGCCAGATCGTGGCCATCGGGCAGCAGTCGCGGGCGCACGCCGGTCGCGATGATCAGGCCGTCGTAGCTGATCTTGTCGCCGTCGGCGAGCCGCACCACGCGAGCGTCGGTGTCCAGACCGACCGCTGTCGCCCCGAGCCGTACGCCGATGCTCGACTGCTCGTAGTCCGCGTCCTTGCGCAGCGCGATCTTGTCGGTCTCCCAGGCACCCGACAGCACCTGCTTGGACAGCGGCGGGCGGTCGTACGGCAGGTGCAGTTCGTCGCCGACCAACGTGATCTGCCGATCGAAGCCCTCCCTGCGCAGCGTTTCCGCGGCGGTGAGCCCGGCGGCGGACGCTCCGATGACCACGATCCGGTCCATACGTTCTCAGCCCTCCCAGGTGACCGGCAACTGATGCACACCGTAGACGAGGGCGTTGTCCTTGAACGAGATCTTGTCCGGGTCCACCGCGAGCCGCATGGTCGGGATACGGCGGAACAGCCGCGCGTAGACCTCCTGCAGTTCGA
Organism: Kibdelosporangium aridum; assembly: GCF_900176515.1. Lineage (GTDB taxonomy): Bacteria > Actinomycetota > Actinomycetes > Mycobacteriales > Pseudonocardiaceae > Kibdelosporangium > Kibdelosporangium aridum. The sequence goes on along the minus strand of NZ_FWXV01000007.1, from coordinate 164,579 downwards.
TGCGGGCCAACTGCTGGCCGAGGCACTGGTGGATGCCGAAGCCGAAGGCGAGGTGCGTCTTGCCGTTGCGGTCCAGCTGGATCGTGTCCGCGTCGGCGTACACCTGCTCATCGCGGTTGCCCGCGTTGAGCGCCGCGACCACCCAGTCACCTGCCGGGATGGTCTGCTCGCCCACCTTGATGTCCTCGGTGGCGTAGCGCAACAGACCGAACTGGATCACCGACAGGTAGCGCAGCATCTCCTCGGCCGCGGACGGTGCCAGGTCCGGGTTCTCGCGCAGTTCAGCCAGCTTCTCGGGCTGCTGCAACAGTGCGGCGGTGCTCAGCGCGATCATGTTGGCGGTGGTCTCGTGTCCCGCGATCAGCAGCGTGATGGCCAGCTCGACCATCTCCGCGGCGGTGATCGGGTCACCGGACTCACTGCTGCGCGTGATCATCCGGCCGATCAGGTCGTCACCGGGCTCGGCCAGCTTCGCCTCGAACAGTTTGCTCATGTAGGCCTGCACCTGGCCGTAAGCGGCGAACCCGATCTGCGGATCCCGGTCGATGGCCATCAGCGTCGCGCTGTGCTTGTGGATCACGTCCCGGTCCTCGTACGGCACGCCGAGCATCTCGCAGATGACCAGCGACGGGATCGGCAGGGCGAACGATCCGTAGAGGTCTGCGGGCTTCGGGCCGGCCAGCAGAGCGTCGATGTGTTCCTCGACGATCCGCTGGATGTACGGCCGCAGGGCTTCCATCCGCCGGACGGTGAACTCGGGCGTCAGCATGCGGCGCAGCCGCGCGTGCTCCTTGCCGTCCAGTTGGAGGATGTTGCCGGGCGAAACCGGGCGCTCCAGGTCCGCGCCTACGGTCACGTGCGCCGATGGCGCCTTGCGCGAGCTGATGCCCGGCGCGGACAGCACAGTCCGTACGTCCTCGTAGCGGCTGACCACCCACGCGTCGATGCCTGCTGGGCAACTGGCCTGCGTGATGGCCTCGTTGTCACGCAATTCGCTGAACTCGGCCGGCGGTTCGAACGGGCACCCGGGCGCCCGGGTGGCGGGGAAGGCGGGAATGGTGGACATGTCCGTCATCGCGATGGGGATCCCTTCAAAATATGGCAGTCAGTGCCATAAGGCCTAGACTGTCACCAGGCGGTGACTGTCGCAAGGCCCGGTGGCCGGGATTACATACGCGCTGGAAACCGTTGTTCTTCAACGGGAACGGCCAACGGAAACTCGGGACGACCGGCTGGTGAGCTTGTCCAGTTCGGAGGGTCGTGGCAGTGTTTCGCCGGTGCCGGGCCGGTAGTGCGCTGTTACCCTCTGGCTCGTGGATCTTGCCCGGTAGGAGGAATGGCCGTGGGGCTACGCGAGCTCAAGATGGAGCGCACGCGGCAGCTGATCGCCGACAAGGCGTTCCAGCTGTTCACCGAGCAGGGGTTCGACGGGACCACAGTCGAGCAGATCGCCGCGGCCGCCGAAGTCGGCCCGCGCACGCTGTATCGCTACTTCCCGACCAAGGAGACGTTGATCGTCAACTTCGTCGAGACCCACCTGTTCGCCGCTTTGGACCGGATGCGCGAACAGCCAGACGACCTGCCGGTGGCTGAGGCGCTGTACGCGCTGGTCGACAGCGTCATCACGAGCACAGCGGTGCACGAGTCCCGGGTCTTGGCGATCTACGAGCTCGCCGAGCGCACTCCGTCAGTGCAAGCGCAGTTCAGCGGCATTTGGCACCGGTGGCGCGCAGCGGTCGCGGACGAGGTGTCACGCCGGTGCAAGCGTCGCGGCAGTGACATGGCCGCGAGCCTCGCTGCCGCCACCGTCAGCTTCGTGATCGACGTGAGTGTGCACGCCTGGGTCGAGAGCGGCGGGAAGGCCAACATGCGCCGGCTGGCCAACCGGGCGCTGGAACTGCTGCGCAACGGCGAGGTGCCGTTCGCTACGCCTGCCAGTAAGAGGTAAGAACGTCGGCGACCGGCGCCGGATCGTATAGGAAATAGCTGTGGCCGCTCGCGACCGAGCGGACGTCGAACGGGTTGTCCGGCGTGAGCGCGTCGGCGTCCTTGATGTAACGGTCTTGTGCGGCCAACGGAACGCTCTTGTCCTCGGTGAGCCGGATGTATGTGTGGGGGACTCGGCCCCACGTGGTCTTTTCGGCCCTGATGTCGAAGCTCGGCTTGCCCAACCAGGCCTCGTCCGGCTCGGATCCGTTGAGCCAACCGACGGCCTGCTGCTCATTGAGGCCCAACGCGTTGCTCAGCGCGGCAAGCGTCGCTCGGTTGGCGCCACGCCAGTTGGCGCGCATGAAGCCGCGCTCCGTCGGGTTGCCCATCATGAGCGGCGCTCCAGCGGGGAACAGCGCGCTGGATACCCACTCCGGCTGACCCATGTACTCAACCGGTGACATCGTGACGGGACACTGGGCGGATACATATACGATCCGATGTAGGAAATCTGGTATCTGATTGGCGACGCCGGTGATCGTCAGCCCGCCCAGGCTGTGGCCGACGAGGATCACCGGGCCGTGCTCACGAACACGGCGCACGATCCGTACGACATGGTCGATCCAGTGCTGGCCGCTGATGTTCGCCGCCTGCGAGGACTCGTTCGCGAGCGCTGCCAGGTTCTGTTCTTGGTAGGCCGCGGTGAATCCGATGCCCCGGCCGGGCAGGTCGACGGCGAGCGTGCGGTGCCCGCGCATGGACATTTCCCGCTGCAGATGTGTCCAGTTCCCGGAATTGCCACACATACCGTGGACGAGAACGTAAGTCGGCGTCATGTGATCAAGTATCCGCGCGGGCTGGGCGGTGGGCGATAAAATTGCCCGTTGGGGAACCGGTGAGCGAACCATCGTCCGCCCACCGGCGCCCAGGGATTACCTTTGGCTGAAGCTGCTCAGAATGTCCGCGACTTCGGCCGGATGCTTGAGGAATGTGCCGAGGCCGCCCGGCGCGAAATGGACATCGAACGGGTTTTCCGGCGTCAGTGCGTCGGCTTCCTTGATATAGCGTTCCTGCGCCGCGGGCGGCATGCTCTGGTCTTCGGTGAGCCGGATGAAGCTGTGCGGGACGCGGCCCCACGTGTTCTTGTCGACCCGGTAGTCGAAGGTCGGGTTGGTCTGCCACCAGACTTCGTCCGGTTCGAAGCCGTTGAGCGTCGCCACGAACGCGTCCGGGTCCGAGCCCGCGCCGAGCGCTTCGCGGAGCGCGTCGAAAACCTCGGGGTCCGCCGTTCGCCAGTTCAACCTGATGTACCCGCGTTCGGCGGGGTTGGTCATGGTGATCTTCGCCGTGGCGGGGAACAGCTTGCTGGACGCCCATTCCGGCTCGGACAAGTAGTCGGCGCCCGCCATGGTGACCGGGCAGTGCGCGGCGATGTATACGATCCGATCCAGCAAATCGGGTATCTGATTGGCGACGCCGGTGACTGTCAGCCCGCCGAGGCTGTGCCCGACGAGGATCACCGGACCGTGCTCCCGCACCCGGCGAACGGCGTCCACGACGTGATCGACCCAGTCGGGTCCGGTCACGTTCGCGATCGGCGAGGGCTGCGCCGCGAACGTTTCCAGGTCCTGCACCTGATAGGCCCGGGTGAATCCGGTTCCCCGGCCGGGAAGGTCGACCGCGAGCGTCCGGTGCCCGCGGAACGTCATTTCCCGCTGCATGGGCGTCCAGACCTTCGAATTGCTGCCGGATGGATGAACGAAAACGTAAGTCGGAATCACGGTGCCGAGTATGCGTACCGGTCAAGCGATCGGCGACAGAATTGCCCCAATGGGCGAAAAATTGTGCCTATTCAGCGCGGAAGAATTGCGGAATCAAAGATGGCTCTGATCGCCGTCCGAGACGTTGTTTGAACGATAGCACAAAGGGCGGACCGCGAAATCGCGGCCCGCCCTTCGGCGTTCGATCAGGCTTGCGTTGCGGCCTGCGCGGCAGGCATGCCAATGGAGAGCTTGGCGAGCAGGTTGCGCGCGGCCTCCGCCTGGCGCGGCTGGCACAAGACGTCGTAACGCCTGGCCACTATCTGGCTGTGCGACACGAAGTCACGGCGTCCACGGGTCGCGCTGTAGTTCATCGCCGCGAAGGCAACGCCGAAGACCGTACCGGCGACGAGGCCGACGAGGATCGGTCCCCAAGCGAACCCTGCGGTGAACATGCTCAGCAACAGTCCGACGAACAAACCGAACCACGCGCCGCTCGCGGCGCCGGTTCCCAGCACGCGGCCCCAGCTCAGGCGGCCGGCGACCCGCTCGACGAGGAGCGGTTCGACCCCGACGATGGTGACGTCCTGGACCGGGAACTTGGCGTCTGCCAGGTAATCGACGGCTGCCTGTGCCTCGGCGTACGTGTCGTAGGAGCCGATCGGCCACCCGTTCGGCATCGTGGGCAACGAAGGGATCGCGTTGGTGGTGGGACGAAAGGCTGCTGTGGACATCTCTCTCACCTCTGGGGTGTCTTAGTTCCTACATCCCATTGAACGTGAGGTGCCGGTGAGTTGTGCCCCCAGCCGGATGTTCACAGAGACCTATCAGGTCCCTCTCAGGAGCTCAGTTCCGCTTGAGCACAGCGGTGGCGCCGCGCAGCAGTTCGTCGTGCAGTTCCTTGTCCGGCACATTCGGGAACATGCTGATCGGATCGGTCGCGGCGGCGAAGGCCTGCGCGGCGCGGACTCGTTGACGCCAATCGGGTTTCGGGCCCGCGATCAACTCGGTCGCGCGCTCGACGATACCCATCACCCTGGCCATGATCTCGGCCGTCTCGTCGCTGTAAACCGAGACATCGCGCAGCAACAGTGCCATTGCCTTGCGGTGTTTGAGCATCGCCTCGATGCACCCACTGAGGGTCTCCTCCGGCGTCAGCGCCCGTGTCATCACCGCGTCCAACTGTTCGATGGCGGGGCTGATGAGGCTGTTAAGGATCTCGGTCTTGCTGCGGAAGTGGTGGTACAGCGAAGGTTTCGTGATGCCGACGTGTTCGGCGATCTCGCGCATCGACGCGGCCTTGTAGGTGCGCGTGCTGAACAGGTCCAGCGCGGTGTCCAGAATTCGCGCGCGCGTATCGCCACTCACGGTGGCGCACCCTACCACCCGACCGGTAGGTAGGCCGTCACGTCGCTGTCCCCGCGTCCAGTTCGGCGGGCATTTCGCGCGCCGCCATCCAGCCGACAAGGCGCCATCCGACCGGTCGGTAGGGGGCTAGTCAACCACCCGACCGGTCGGTAGGGTGGCCAACGTCAATGAGCCGACCGACCGGTAGGTAGGAAGTCGAGATGGGCGAGGGAACTGTCGAACCTGCGTTCGCCGCGGTGCGCGAGGCGTTCGAAACCAATTTCGCGGAGCACGGTGAGTTAGGTGCGAGCCTGGCCGTTTACCAGGACGGCCACCAGGTGGTCGACCTGTGGGGTGGGCTGGCTGATCCCGGTGGACGACCGTGGGAGCGCGACACGTTGGCGATGATCGCGTCGGTGACCAAGTCGCTGGCGGCGACGGCGATGCTTGTGCTGGTCGACCGCGGGCGGATCGGCCTGGACGACCGCGTGGCGCAGTACTGGCCGGAGTTTGCCGCGGAAGGCAAACGAGACATCACGCTGCGGATGCTGATGAGCCACCAAGCAGGTGTGCCAAGCCTGGCTCACAGCCCGATGACGTACCAAGGCCTCGTCGAAGGCACCCCGATCATGGACGCGATCGCGTCCGCGCGTCCGGAGTGGGCACCCGGAACCGCGCACGGGTACCACGGCCTGACGATCGGCCACGCGATCAGTGCGCTGATCCAACGGTTGACTGGGCAGACCGTAGGCAGGTTCTTCGCCGACGAGATCGCAGGTCCGCTCGGTCTCGATGCGTTCATCGGGTTGCCGCCCAGCGAACTGCCGCGTCTGGCGACTATGGTGCTGCCGGATTCCGCGGACGTGGTCCGTCTGGGGATGAACGTTCCGGAGCTGCGCGGCCTGTACGAACGGCTCAACGACCCGGAATCGCTGACCTTCCGGGCGCTGTACGGCAGCATGGCCATGGGCTGGGAGACCGCCAACGACCCGAAGTACGTGACAGTCGAGGCGCCGTCAACGGACGGTGTGGCCAACGCGGAAGCGCTCGCCAAGATGTATGCGGCGTTGATCGGCCCGGTCGACGGAACCCGGCTGATCGGGCCGGAAACGCTTGACGAGGCCAGGCGTGTGCACGCGTCCGGAATGGACATGGTGCTGGCCACGAGAACCACGGTCGGCCTGGGGTTCATGCTCCCCGGCGGTCCGCTGTTCCCAGACGCCACCGGGCCCGCAGCGTTCGGCCACGGCGGAGCCAGCGGCGCGTTCGCGTTCGCCGACCCCGAGGCGGGCATCGCGTTCGGCTACGTGCCGAATCGCGGTTCAGAATTGTTGGAGGGCAACGACCTGCGTGTGTCCACGTTGGTCGCTGCCCTCTACGAAGCGATCAGCCGCCGTTAGAGGGCTGGTACGACTGCGCCCTCAGCGTGCGGGCGGCAGGGTCACCACTGATCTTGTCGACCGCGCGCAGGAACCTCGGTCCCATTTCCGCGGCGGCCTGCCGGAACGGGTGAGTGGCGCCGAAGTCGGCTGCGTGCTCCGGCAACCCACGCGCGAACAGCGCGTACGTCAGGACCGGCTTGCCGGCCTTGTCGAAGATGACACCCGCTTCGTTGCGGCCGTCGTTCAGCCATCCCGCCTTCGTCGCGATCCGGGAGCGGTCGACTGAGGACATCTCCCGGCGGATGCCGTCGGTGAACGCGACCTGCGAACGCAACACGTTCAGCAGGTAGTCCGTCGACGTCGGGCTGACCAGCGTGCCCTTGACGATGCCCTGCAGGATCCCGTGCGTCTCCCGCGGCGTGGTCTTGCCGAGCCAGTACCGCTTCGGGTTGGCCGCGGGGATGACCTGGGTGTTCGGGAACCCCTTCGCCACGAGGGTGGCGTTGATCTCCGCAGGCGCGCAGACCAAGCCGGTCAACCGGACACAGGTGTCGTCGGAGACCGTGAGGAACAGCGAAAGGATGTGCCCGACGGTGAACACGCTCGGGTACGCCCGGTCGAGCGGGATGATCCCGTCGCCGGTCTTGATCACGATGTCTTCCGGCACCTCGACCTGGTCGGTGAGCTTCGCTTCGCCCCGGTCGATCTTGTCGAGCACCGCGACCGCGGCGGCGACCTTGTTGACGCTGTACGCCTCGACCAGCTCGTCGGAGCCGTGGTCGACGGCGACACCGTCAGCAACGCTGATGTACGAGTTCCATGTGCCTCCTGCTTCGGCTGTCTTCGCCTCGTAGACCCGCTTGACCCGGGCGCGGGCTCGGTCCGGCGTCGCCGGACTGCTGTCTTCTTCCTGGGCGAGCGCCGGCGTGCTGCCGAGAACGCTGCCGGCCGCGACGACGGTCCCCAAGCCAAACGCCGCTCGCCTGTTGAGTCGATACCCCATGCCGAGAGATCCAATCACGAAACGATGAACCGTGGCGCGGCAAGTACTCGTATAGCAAGACAGATGGGAGGGGTGTGCATGAAAACCGCAAGAAGCAGACCCGCCGGGGCGCCAGGACCGGTCTTCACCATCTCCGACCTGGCGTTCCAGGTGCTCTGGGAGTTCCTCGGACTGCCCGACATGCCTGAGACCCTCACCGTGTCGCGGCACAGTCGTGACCAGCGCGGCATGGTCTCCAAGGCCTGGTCAGAGCTGCAACGCGCCGGCCTCGCCGATTCAGCGGCACCGCATCCGCGGCTCGTCGCGCTCTTGAACATCCTCGCCCGCCCGCGGCGTGCCGTCGGCGCGCGCTTATGGCTCGGTGGTCCTGTACGTGCATACGCCGCCGCGGTCGGAGACCAGGCGGCGTTCGGCGTGCATGTCGGCGGTTATGTGAACGTTCACGCCGTTCGCCCCGAAGACCTCGCCCGCGCTCCGGTTTCGTTGTTGTTGGATGCCTCGCCCGGCCCGGGATGCACGGTGTCACTGCCGAATGAGGTCATCGCGGATGCCCGATTCCGCTCTATCGCCGGTCCCGGAAACCGCACCCGTCGCAGCGCGCCCCGGATCGGATCCGAAGAGGCGAACTGGCTTGCCGAGACGATCTACGGCGCCGGTGACCGAGGTGAGTTCACCGCGGCCGTGATCGACCACATGGGGTACTCGGTGCGCGACGACGAACTGGTCGGTTTCTTCGACTCGCCCAACGGCCGTTACCTGATCGAGGAGTACCGCGCGGCCGACGGTCGCGACTGGACGACCGTGGAACCCGCACACGGCAAGATGCTGGTCGAGTGCATCGAGCGCACCCTGCTGGCGCTCGAAGGGCACCTGATGCGTGAACTTGGCCAGACGAACCAACCCGCGCTGACCCGCTGAACCAGATAGCAGATACCAGACATCCGGCATCCAGTATCAGGTATCGGGTTTCCGGTATCAGATACGATACTGCCGCGTGACTGGAGTAGTGGCGCCGCACCGGGTTGGATCTGTTCGATACGCGGCGGGCGGTGCTCTTCAGGTCGTCGGGGATCAGCGGGTCGCGGATCCGTTGCCTGGGTTTGTGTTCAATGTCAGCTGAAGCTGGGTGATCAGACGCTGCTTGGGGTCGTCGAGGTCGATCCCGGCGATCTCCGCGGCACGCCGGACCCGGTACCGCAACGTGTTGGGATGGATGTGCAAGCGGTTGGCCGCGGCCCGGACATCGCCGAGCGCCTCGAGGTAGGCGAGCACTGACGGCACCAGGATGTCCTTTGTGTCCTGTGCGACGAGGTCGGTGAGCCTGGGGTCGCGGATTTCCTCGTGCTCGGCGAGCAGACCGAGCAGCTCCGCCATCATCACCTCGGCGCGCACGTCGTTGATCGCCGCGACCGGGAGATCCAGCCCGGCGTCGAGGATGCGGTCGGCTTCCCTGCGTGCGGCGGCCGTCCGGCTGAGATCCGGTGCCATGCCGACGGCGGCCCGGACCGCGATACCCGGGTGTACCCGCGCCGCGGCAACGACTTCTTTGGCGAGGGTAATCATGCCGTCGCTGGCGTGCAGGTCCGGCAGCAGGGCGTAGATGCGGGCACGCAACGTCGTGACCAGCGCGGCGCGTCGATAGGCGGCGGCGTGCACGGCGATCAGGTTGGTCAGTTCGGCGCGCCGGAGTTCCAAAGTGGACCGGTCGGCGTCCTCGGTCAGTTCGAAGGCGACGACTCCGGCCGCGCGTTTGGGGTCCGCGCCGACGTTGGCGGCAACCGCGGCGGCCGTGGTGTGCCCGTCGAGCAACCCTTCGAGCAGGCTCTCACGCAGTCGGAGCGGTGCGGCCGGGTTGTTCCGGCTGCGCACCAGGTGCAACGCGGTCACGCGGGCCGCGCCGAGCAACGCGCGTTCGGCGTGCTCCGTCAGCGGGACCGCCCCTTCCTGCACCCAGATTGAACCAAGCGATTGGTCGCCGGCGTGGATGCCGACGGCCAGACGACGCCGGATGCCCAACTCGGGTCGCTCGTCGATGCGTTCCACGGCTTCGCTTTTCCGCATCCGTTCGTAGACGCCCCACTCGCGCAGTTTGGCGAGGTATTGCTCGGGGCCTTGCCTGCCGAGGATCGACAGGCGACGCAGTTCGTCGACCTCATCGGACGAACGCGAGTACGCCAGCACGCGGCTCGCCGTGTCCTCGATGCTGACGAGACCGCCGGTCAGCGCGGCGATGGTCTGGGCGAGCGAGAACAAGTCGCTGACCGTCTCGCTGTCGGTCTCGGCGCCGATGTTGGCGCGGGCCAAAGACTCAAGCTGCTCCCACCGTGCGTCGGAACGCACCGAGAGCAGCGCGACGCCCGCGTCCGTCGCAGCGCGCTCCAACGCTTCGTCCTGGCCTTTGACCGCGACGGCGAGCGCACCCCGGCGCGCCGCGGCGCGCACCGTGGCGATCGCCGCCCGGCCGCGGACGCCGATGATGAGAACGACGTCGCCCGGCCGGACCTCGGGGTCGTCCTCCGGGTCGAGGATGACCACGTCGCGGACCAGGTCGTCGAGCCCGCGCGGCGCGGCGACCACCTCGACCAGGGGATCTCCGAGCGCCACCAGGAGCTGGCGCAGTGTTTTGTCCGATCGGCTAATCATGGCAGCCAAATCTTAGCCAATCTTCTAAAAACTGCAGGTGAAAGCGGATCTACGGTGAGCGCATGGACGCAGTGACCCGAGTACCCGCCCCCGTCAACGAGCAGGTCTTCGACTACGCGCCGGGCACCGCCCCTCGTGCCGCCCTTGAGGCCGAGCTCGCGGCGCAGGCCAAGGAGACCGTCGAGTTCACCCTCACCATCGACGGTGAGCAGCGGATGGCGGGCGGCGACCGGATCGACGTCGTCCAGCCGCACAACCACCGCGCCGTCCTCGGCACGCTGGCCAATGCCACCCACGAGGACGCCAAGGCCGCGATCGCCGCTGCCAAGAAGGCCGCGCCCGCGTGGCGTTCGCTGCCGTTCGACGCACGTGCCGCGATCTTCCTGCGCGCCGCCGACTTGCTGACCGGCCCGTGGCGCGCCCGGCTGAACGCCGCGACCATGCTCGGCCAGTCCAAGACCGCTATCCAGGCCGAGATCGACGCCGCCTGCGAGCTGGCTGACTTCTGGCGCTTCAACGTGCACTTCGCCCGGCAGATCCTGGCCGAGCAGCCGATCAGCTCGCCGGGCATCTGGAACCGCACCGACCACCGGCCGCTCGAGGGCTTCGTCTACGCCATCACGCCGTTCAACTTCACCGCGATCGCCGCGAACCTGCCGACCGCGCCCGCGTTGATGGGCAACACCGTCGTGTGGAAGCCGTCGCCGACGCAGTCGCTGTCCGCCCACCTGACCATGCGCTTGCTCGAAGAGGCCGGTCTGCCGGCCGGGGTGATCAACCTGGTCACCGGGGACGGCCTTGCGGTCTCCGACGTCGCGCTGAGCGACCCGGACCTGGCAGGCATCCACTTCACCGGCTCAACCACGACCTTCCAGCACCTGTGGGGCCAGGTCGGCGCCAACATCGCCAACTACCGGTCGTACCCGCGGATCGTGGGGGAGACCGGCGGCAAGGACTTCGTGCTCGCCCACCCGTCGGCCGACGTCGACGTGCTGCGCACGGCACTGGTCCGTGGCGCGTTCGAGTACCAGGGCCAGAAGTGCTCGGCGGCGTCTCGGGCCTATATCCCATCTTCGATATGGAAGAGGATGTCGTCCGATTTCGTATCCGAAATAGAAAATCTGAAGGTTGGTGACGTCACCGACTTCAGCAACTTCATGGGCGCGGTGATCGACCGCCGGTCGTTCGACAAGCTCGCCGGTGTACTCGACCGGGCCAAGTCCGACTCGTCGCTGACCGTCGCCGCAGGTGGCACCGCCGACGACAGCGAGGGCTTCTTCGTGCGCCCGACGGTCCTGCTGGGCACCGACCCGGCCCACGAGGTCTTCACCACCGAGTACTTCGGGCCGATCCTGGCCGTGCACGTGTTCGACGACAGCAACTTCGACACTGTCCTGCGCCAGATGGAGAACGTGGCGCCCTACGGCCTGACCGGTGCGGTGATCGCCAACGACCGTGCCGCGATCGAGCGAGCGACCGAGGAACTGCGGTTCGCCGCGGGCAACTTCTACGTCAACGACAAGCCGACCGGTGCCGTCGTCGGTCAGCAGCCGTTCGGTGGCGGCCGGGCGTCCGGCACGAACGACAAGGCCGGTTCCCCGCTCAACCTGCTGCGCTGGGTGAGCCCTCGATCGATTAAGGAAACCTTCGTCCCGCCGACCGTTTCACGCCACCCGCACCAGGGGTAGGAGGTAGACATGTTGCGTACCAGCCTGCTTGCCGCGGCGCGTTCGCCGTTGGCCCGTAAGCTCGTCGAGCGCAGCCCACTGACCAAGCCTGTGGTCAACCGGTTCGTCGCGGGCGCCGAGACGGCCGACGCGGTCGAGGCGACGCGCGCGCTTCGCGATTCCGGTCGCGCCGTCACGATCGACTACCTCGGTGAGGACACCACCGAGGTGTCGGACGCGACGCACACCGTGAAGGCGTACGTCGAACTCCTCTCGGCCTTGTCCGAGCAAGGGCTTGCGGCTGGTGCGGACGTGTCGGTCAAGCTGTCCGCGGTCGGCCAGGCGTTGCCGGGTGACGGTCACAAGATCGCCCTGGACAACGCCCGGCTGATCGCCGACGCGGCCGCCGGGGTCGGCGCCACGCTGACACTGGACATGGAGGACCACACCACCACGGACTCCACATTGGACATCCTGTCCGAACTGCGCGCGGACTTCCCGTGGGTCGGCGCGGTCCTGCAGGCATACCTGTACCGCACCGAGGGCGACGCGCGCGATCTCGCCGTCGCGGGATCGCGTGTGCGGCTGTGCAAGGGCGCCTACCGTGAGCCGGAGTCGGTGGCCTATCAGGACAAAGCCGAAGTCGACCGGAACTACGTGCGGGTGATGCGGATCCTGATGGAGGGCGACGGCTACCCGATGATCGCCTCGCACGATCCGCGGATCATCGCCATCGCCGGTGACCTCGGCGCGGGACGTGACTTCGAATATCAGATGTTGTACGGAATCCGGCCGCAGGAGCAGGAAACGATCGCGCGGCGCGGCGACACCATGCGTGTATACGTGCCATACGGAGTGCAGTGGTACGGGTACTTCATGCGACGTTTGGCCGAACGGCCAGCCAACCTCGCGTTCTTCCTCCGCGCGATGGCAACCCGAGGGTGACTTAGTTTAAGGCGCGAATAAGATTGTGTTCCCCAGACGTTCACTTGCGCTGGACAGGGTTGCCCCGGATTGATCAGCGCAATAAGGAGCGGACGTGGGACATCACAACCACCATCACCACGATCATGAGCACTCCCACGTCACGGCCGAGGACCTGCCCCGTGCGGCGGATCTCGCGGTTCCGGACGCGGAGCTCAACCGGGAGGAGATGACCCGGCGGTCGGTCTTCCGCCGGGCCGGTCTGCTCGGCGCGGGCTTAGCAGGCGCAAGCGTGCTCAACGCCGCCCCGGCCGCCGCGACTCCGCAGAACAACGTGCCACGCGGCGGATTCCGTTGGCTCGCAGGCGATCACCACGTGCACACGCAGTACAGCGATGACGGCAAATACCGCGTCATCGACCACGTGCGGCAGGCGAACGCCTACGGCCTCGGCTGGCTGGTGATCACTGACCACGGTGGACCGGTACACGCCAAGATCGGTGTGGACAAGGTCAACCCCGACATCAAGGCGGCCAGGGAGAAGTACGACGACACCCTGGTGTTCCAGGGGCTGGAGTGGAACATCCCGGGCGCCGAGCACGGCACGGTGTTCGTCGCGCCAGGCCGCAACGAGGCCTCGTTCCTCAAGGAGTTCGAGCTCGGCTACGACGGCCGGACCAACGAGACCAACCCGAACAAGGAAGCGCTCGCGATCGCGGGCGTGAACTTCCTTGCCGACGGTGTCCGTCGCCGCCGTGTCGACGACGCGCTGATGCTCGCCAATCACCCGGCGCGCAAGGGGATCGACTCTCCACATGAGATCCGTGGCTGGCGGGACGCGGCGCCGAACATCGCCGTGGGCATGGAAGGCGCGCCCGGTCACCAGGCCGCAGGTATTCCCAAGCCGCACGGTGGCGGTCGCGCTCGTGGTTACTACGACGGCACCCCCGGATCGGACGCGTTCCCGGGATATCCGCCGGAGAGCTACTACACGTGGGGCGGCTTCGACTGGCTGACGTCCACTGTGGGCGGTATGTGGGACAGCCTGCTCGCCGAAGGGAAGCCGTGGTGGATCACGGCGAACTCCGACTCGCACAGCGTGTACGCGGATACCTCGGTGCGTGGCCCGAACAGCGACTACAACGCCAACGGCCGCCACTCCGACCCGGTGCACGGCGGCCCGCTGAACCTGGGCGAAGGTGACTTCTGGCCGGGCTGCTACAGCCGTACTCACGTTGGCGCGCTTGACTTTTCGTATCGCGCGGTGATGGACGGCATTCGTGCCGGCCGGGTGTGGGTCGACCACGGCGGTCTGATCAGCGGCCTTGACGTGCGGCTGCGCAGCCGTGGCAGCTGGCTGTCCAGTGCGACTCTGGGCGGGGCACTGCATGTCCGCCGCGGCACCCCGGTCGAGCTGACCATCAGCATCGATCTCGCGAACTTCCCGAACTGGGCGCAGTTCGTGCCGGTGCTGTCGCGTGTGGACATCATTCAGGGTGACGTGACCGGGCCGGTGCAGGATCGGGACACGTTCACCGCGCCGCGTACGAAGGTCGTGAAGTCGTTCGAGGTCAACAAGTCCACCGGGACGGTGAACTTCACCTACCAACTCGGCAGGCTTGACCGGCCGGTGTACGTGCGGCTGCGCGGCACCGACGGCAACCGCGTCGCGCCTGGTTTCCACGGCGCCGCAGTGGACCCGCACGGCCCGGCGATCGACGTGGTCGGGGACGCCGACCCGTGGAAGGACCTTTGGTTCTACACCAACCCGATCTGGGCGCTGCCCTACTGAAGCCCTGACCTGCGCTGATCGCTCCCATACCACACGGGTCTGACATTCCGTGTCGAACGCCCCCTGATAGCCAAGGTATCGGAAGGGTCTGACAATTCGTTCCGAGCGCCCCCTGACAGCCAAAGTATCGGAAGGGTCTGACAGTTTCGGGTTTGGTTGAGGGCCACTCTGCCGATGATGCCGGTGGGGTGGCCCTCGTAGCGTCAGATGCCGCCCGCGGCCACCCGGTGCGCGGCCCGAGCGAGGCGGTGTGCCAGGCCGAGTGGGAGGACGGGGCTTCGCGGAGGAGGCCGGCTCACGGGATACGGTTGAACTCGGCCAGTGCCGTTCTGAACGATACCGGTTCCGCTTTGATCAGCCCTTGGAACGGTTGGTCGAGTTCGATCGCGAAGTACAGGGTGAACGCGAGAACCCCGGCGAGCCCCACGATGCTCAGCACGTGCCGCAGGTCCGCGCTGAAGCCGATCACCAGCGGGAACGCCACCATCATGATGCAGCCGATGATCGTTCCCCACAGCAATATCGTCAGCAGCGAACTGTCTCCGGTCGCCTGCTCGATCCGCGACCGGCGTTCGTCCGCGACCGCCCGTGCGTTCTGCAGTACCTGATCCTTTGTGGCCAGTTCGCGGTCGGTCTCCGCGGGCAGCCTGCTGATCTCCGCGCGCAACGCGACAAGCACGTCGTCGGCTTTCTGGTCTGCCTTCTTGTCGTGCAGCATCACCCACTCGCGGTCGGCCACCTCGGACGTGTACTCCTTGACCAGCGCGCGGATCTGATCCCGCTCCGGCCCCGGCGAACTGGCCACCTGCCAATAGATCTCGACGAGACTGGAGGCCTCCGCCTCCGCGTGCCGTTCGCTCGCGTCCGCCTCGGTCCACGTGATCACCGTGTAGAACGCGAGAACCACGATGAACAGCGCGTTCAGCACGCCACCGACAAAGCTGAGGGCTTCGGCGTTGTAAGTCCCTTCCCTCGCCCGTTTTCGACGGCCCACCATGATCATGACGACCGCCGAGACCACCATCGCAGCGACAACTAGGACGTACGCGTATCCCGGCACGACACCCATGTTTGACACACCGTTGCGGTCGACGCCATGGGCAAGCGTCCAAATACACCGGGAGGAGTGAACGTTCTGGCGATCCGTCACTCGACTGACCTATCGTCCCTGCTAACCGCCTGACGGAGGTCACAGTGCGCATATGGGGCTTGGTGGGCACGTTGTCGTTGCTCATTTTGTCAACGCTCCCAGCGGCATCCGCGGCAAGCCCTCCAGTTCTGCCGACCAACTACGACCAGACCGTCTACGGCGACTTCTCGATGATCGGGAATACCGTGACCGCCTGTCCGGCGCAACCCGGTCACTATCCGCCGAAGCTCTGCCTCGACGCGCAGAACCGTGTCGGCAGTGGACCTTCCGCCCAGAACAACGGGCATCCGATGACCTGGGCGGACATCGACTCCGATCCGGCGACGTACAACTCCTCCAGCGGCCGGTTGACCATTCCGGCCGGTGCGCGGATCGCCTACGCGAAGCTGACATGGGCGGGCAACACCGGGAGCCCCACCAACGTCCCGTGTGGACGTGGACCGATCAGGCCACCGGGTTCTGCCAAGCAGCAACAGGTCTCCTTGAAGATCAACGACCGGGGCAGCCTGATCGCACCGGACCGGTACACAGCGGACGCGCCGGGCGACCTCACCCATACGGACCATCAGTTCTACAGCGCCTACGCCGACGTCACCGGGCAGTTTCGCGGGATCACTGGGCCTTCGACCGTCACGGTCGGCAATGTCTGGACGCCCCAAGGGTTCGACTGCTTCGGCGGGTGGTCGTTGACCGCGGTGTGGACGTTCGACACGGCCCACCCCGCCGCGCCTGCTCGCAAACAGATCACGGTCTACGACGCGCATGCCCGTGTGCTCACGGGAAAACACCGCGCGGACGCCCGGATGCCGTCGATCAAGTCAGCCGGTGGGCTGACCCGGCTCGGGCTGGCCGGGTTCGAGGGTGACTGGGCTATGCCAGGCGACCAGTTCCTGATCAACGGCCGCAATGCCGGGCGGACGGACAACTTCTTCGTCTCCGGTGCGGATGGACACCTGAAACCCGCACACGCCAACAACATGAGCGTGGACGTACGCACCATTGAACTCGCCGGTGATCTGCTCAAGGCAGGTGAGACAGGCGCGAACCTGAGCTTCACGAGCGGACACGACGCCTACCTCGTCGCGAGCATCGCGGCGTCGTCCGGACGCCCGGAGTTGGTCGTGACCACGGCGATGGACAAGGACGTTGCGCATCCGGGTGATCAGGTCACCCAGTCGGTGACGGTCACTAACACCGGCAGTGCGCCTGCCGTGGACATCCGGGTGCAGTCGGATCTAGGGCCCGCGTGTGCCGAGAACATCCCGCGACTCGAAGGCGGGCAGTGGGCGAAGTACAGCTGTTCGCGGCCCGCTGCAGATGACGACGTCAAGCCAACCGCCACCGTCACCGGTCAAAGCCTCGCCGGCGACCGGCTTTCGGCGTCCGCGCGGACATTCCTCGAGGTCATCCGGCCCGCGATCGCCGTGGCCAAGTCGGCCGCGCCGAACACTGTCCTCAGTGGTCAAACAGTCGGCTACACCATCGAGGTCCGCAACACCGGCGACACCCTGCTGTCCGGAGTGTCCATAGACGACAAACAAGTGGATGCCTGCGACCGGCCGGACTTCGGCACGCTCGCGACCGGAGAAGCCAAGCTGCTGCACTGCTCGGTCGCCGCTGGCAACGACGGCTTCACCAACAACGTGACAGTCAGCGGAACGGACAAGGCAGGCAGAAAGGTGACCGCCGACGCCCACGCTGCGTTCACCGTCATCCATCCGCGGATCGAGTTCTCCGTCCGGCCTTCGACTCGCGCGGCGCGGGCGGGAGAGTCCGTGACCTTCAGCGTGAAGGTACGCAACCCCACACCGATCCAGCTAGGCAACGTCCGCGTGACCGGAACACCGTCGGCCTGTGCCCGTGACATCGGCACCCTAGCGCCTCAGCAGACTGCGGAGTACACGTGCTCGGTCGTGATGCGCGAACGGCTCACGACGTCGTTGACGGTGACGGCCACGCCGTTCATCAACGGACAGCTGGCCGAAACCCGCCGCGACACCGTGCGTCTCACCGCATCCGCGATTGTGTCCCTTGTGGAGCCGACGGCCGAACCCCCGCCGGTCAAGAAGTCCACCAAGACTGATCGAACCGAGAACGCACCGGTCGCGGCATTCGTCGCCGGACTCGCCGCGATCAGTACGTTCGTCACCGTCGGCGCGATCGGCGCGACCGCTCGGTCGAAGAGGTGAGCTACAGCCAGTCCTTGCGTTTGAAGGTGCCGTAGAGCGCGATCGACGTCAGCGCGATGGCCACTGTGGACACCCAGAAACCCCACAGGTGGTCGACGCCGGGCACCGGCACGTTCTGGCCGTAGAACCCGGTGATCGCGGTCGGCACCGCGATGATCGCCGCCCAGCTGGTGACCTTCTTCATGATCAGGTTCATCCGGTTGCCCTGCAGGTTGAGCTGGGTGTCGCGGACCGTGGCTATCAGGTCCCGCAGCGCCTCCACCTGCTCGGACGCCCAGATCACGTGGTCGAGCACGTCCTGGAAGTACGGCCGCATGCTCTCGTTGTAGATCGGGTTCTCCGGTCGCAGCAGCGGCACGATCACCTCGCGCATCGGCGTCACCTTGCGACGCAACTGCCCGAGGCTCTTGTGCAGCGCCAACGATCGCCGTTGCACCTCCAGGGAGTTCGGCGGTTGCGTGAACACCTCGTCCTCGAGATCCTCGGCCATGTCGTCAAGGACCTGGATCGTGTCGAGGTACGAATCGACCACGTAGTCGAGAATGCCGTGCACCAGGTACGCGACTCCATCCATTGTGGACTCGCTGTCCCAGCGGGCGACGACCTTCTCCATGTCGAACGCGGGGTCCTTGCGCACGGTCACCACGGTCTGCTTGGCGAGAATGATCGCCAGTTCGTGGGCGTGCAGTGCGCCGGAGTCGTCCGTTCCGACGGCGTACGCGATCACCAGCCCATGCCCCGGGTAGTGGCTGAACTTCGGCCGCTGGTGCATTTGCACGGCGTCCTCGACGGCCAGTTCGTGCAGCCCGAGGTACCCGGTGAGCTCCGCGAGGTCCTCCTTGGTCGGCGCGGCCATGTCGACCCAGACGATCGTGCCCGGGTCGGCGAGGTTGGCGGCCAGCTGGTCCGGCGCGAAGTTCTCCGACTCGAGGCGGCCGTCCCGATAAACCCGCGAACGCGTCATGACCACCAACAGTAACGGGTAAGGTACGTGGGACGTGGGACGAACTCCAGGAGCGCCGTGAACGACCAGCCGCAGAAGCTCTCGACCCGGCTGGGCCGGGCGATCAGGGAGGAGATCTCCGCACTGATCCTGCAGCGCGGGCTGCGCTCGGGCGATCCGCTGCCGACCGAGACCGAGCTGGTCGAAGCGCTGGGCGTGAGCCGCAACTCGATCCGCGAGGCGCTCAAGGGCCTGCAGGCACTGGACATCGTGGACATCCGGCACGGACACGGCACATACGTCGGCGGTCTGTCGCTGGAGCCCTTGGCCGACGGCCTGACGTTCCGTGTGCTGCACGGCTTGCGCAACGACATGCGGTCGCTCGAGGAGATCGTCGAGGTCAGGGAGGCGCTGGAGGAAGCGCTGATCCGCCGGGTGACGCCGACGATCCCGGAAACGGACCTGGACGCCCTCGACGAGGTGCTTGAGCGGATGAGCGCTCGTGCCGAGGAAGGCGCCACGTTCGCCGACGAGGACATGCAGTTCCACGAGGTGCTGTACCGCTCACTGGACAACGCGCTGGTGACGCAGTTGCTCAGGGCGTTCTGGAGCGTCTACCAGCGGGTGAACCATCGCCTTGGCGTGACCGACCCCGATCCGCCGGAGACGGTCAACCGCCACCGCGCCATCGTCACGGCGTTGCGGGAGCGCGACGTGGCGCGGGCGGAAAAGGCGATGGCCGAGCATTTCCGCAACCTGGACGTCCGCATCGCCCAGGTCGCGCGTCAGCAGCAGGTCATGGACTGAGCCGGGTCAGGTCCCGCGGGAACAGCGTGGTCTGCCGGATGTTCGGCGCGTCGACCAGTCGCGCGGTCCAGCGTTCCAGCCCGAGCGCGAACCCACCGTGCGGCGGCATGCCGTGCTTGAAGGCGTCCAGGTAGCCGCGGTACGGCTCGGGGTCCTGCAGCACGGCCAGGTAGTCGGAGTACCGGTGCAGCCGCTGACCGCCGGTGACCAGTTCGACGCCACGGAACAGCAGGTCGAAGCTGTTCGAGTGGCCCGGGCGGGCCGGGTCCGGATGCGTGTAGAACGGGCGTTTGCGCATCGGATACCCGGTGACGAACAGGAACTCCGAGCCGTGCTCGCTCATCGCCCATTCCGAGAGCGCCCTCTCATGCGCGGGCGCCAGGTCCGGTTCGTCCGCGGGTGCCCCGACGAGTTCGAGCGCATCGGTGAAGTGCACTTCCGGGATGATTTCCGGCACCTCGGGCAGCCGGATTTCCAGCAGGTTCAACGCCTTGACGGCGCGTGTTTTGACACTGCCGACCATGCCCGCGATCGCCTTGCGCAGCACCGCCATCACGTCGTGGTGGTCGGTGATGAAGCCGAGTTCGGCGTCAAGGCTGGTGTACTGCGCCAGATGCCGTGTCGTGTCATGCGGTTCGGCCCGGAACACCGGACCGACTTCGTAGACACGTTCGAACACACCGACCAGCGACTGCTTGAAGAACTGCGGGGACTGCGCGAGATACGCACGACGTCCGAAGTAGTCGATGCCGAACACGGTGGCACCCGACTCGGTCGCCGTTTCGACGATCTTGGGGGTGTGGATCTCGGTGAAGCTCATTTCGTCAAGCGCGGCACGGTAACCAGCGACGCTCGCCGCAGTGATCGTGAACGCGGCACGCGCCTTCGGGTGCCTCAGCGCGACCGGCGCGTTGTCCAAAATGGTCGGAAGGGTCGCGTTGAGGTTGGGCCGGTACAAGTCGAACGGTGGCGCCTGCGCCGGTTCGGACAACGGCGTGACCACCGGCTCGGTGATCTCCGCGCCGCCGGGTGCCTGGACGCTCGCGATCACGACCCCTTCGACTTCGACGACCGTCTCTTCGGGAACGTCGGACTCGGGCAGGACAATTTGGACCAACCCGGAACGGTCCCGGATGACAAGGAAGGTCACGGATTTCAGTTCACGCCGGCGGTGAACCCAACCGGCCACTCGGATACGGGCACCGATGTGCGCGGGCACGTCGGCAGCCAGAACACGAGAGATCATCGCCACTCCTGGTGGAATTTCGGTGATCCCTTGGGAGTGCGGGCGAGAAGGGGACTCGCGGTGCCACCGCACTTTCGCCGGCACTGACGTACCGGCCTCGTTCAAGCCGGATGACGGTGGCGAACCGGCGGGGCATTTCCTCCCCGCACTCAGGAGTGTCTTCACCCAGGGCGCGAGACCGCCTTCCCAGCTACCGGCGGCTCTCTAGGCTCGCGTGATCCTCGGCTACTCGTCTCCGTCAACGCGTCGCACCACACGATAGGACATCGGCACGAGCCCAAGCACCTCAGTTTCTGGTTGGCTGGCGGGGTGCGCAAAGTTCTGATCACCGGGATGTCAGGGACGGGCAAGTCCACAGTCCTGGACGTGCTGGCGAAGCGTGGCCACCGGGTGGTCGACACGGACACCGACGAGTGGAGTGAATGGGTCACGCTGCCGGACGGCTCAACCGACTGGGTGTGGCGGGCGGACGCGATGAAAGACCTGCTTGATCAGCCCGGGAACCTGTTCGTGGCGGGGTGCAAGTCCAATCAGGTCGACTTCTACGACAAGTTCGACCACATAGTCCTGCTCAGCGCACCCGCGGAAGTCCTGCTGGCCCGTATCGCCCAGCGCACCGACAACCCGTACGGCAAGAAGCCGGATGAGCGCGCGGAAATCCTGAGCTACCTGGCCGAAGTCGAACCCCTGCTGCGGGAGGGAGCGACCGTGCAGATCGACGCGTCCCAGCCGCTGCAGGTTGTGGCCGACCGGGTGGAGCAGCTCATTTCTTGAGCCGGGGATACAGCGCGCGGGCCGGTGCGAGCGAGCCGGACAAAGCGAAACACTGTTCGGCGATCCGGGTGGCCAAGTCGGGCAGGAACGGGATCAGGTCGTTGGCCAGGACGCGGCACGCGGCAAGCAGGTTCGCGAGCACTTCGTCGGGATCGGCGAGCTCCCACGGACGGGACTGGGCGAGATAGTCAGCAGCATCCCGCACGACCTGCCGGACGGCATCCGTTGCCGCGACGAAGTCGAACCGGGCCAGAGCAGGCGCGACGTGTGCTGAAGGCCAGTTTCCGCCGGGAGGTGGTTCGCCGTCGCGGTAACGGTGAACGAGACCCGTGACGCGGTCGACAAAAGTGCCGAGGCTGTTGTGCAAGTCCTTGTTGGCCATGGGCACAAGCTGACCGTCCACTCCAGACCGGAGCAGCCACCAGCGCACGGCGTCGGATCCGTACCTGCGCACCAACAACTCGACCTCAGATACATCAAAGTCGGGGCACACACAGACCGCGTCCGAGGAATGCGACAACTGCGGCCGCGGAGAAGACTCGCCGACTACGTGGACCCGTGCATCACTGTTCACCCACCAGCGTTGGTAATCCGACGAGCTCATACCCGTCGTGTACCAGGGGGTTGAGGCACTGGAGTTGTTGAAAACGTTGTACGACAGGGAAAGCATTGGGCGCAGCGCAGGGGAGCCGCCACCGAGGAACCGGACTCGTGCTCCCGTGAGCCGGTAATGCCGCGCCAGCACGTCCGCGTACACCAACTCGATCGCAGACGCGTGCGGGGTAGTGGTCACGTAATACCGCACGCGTCACTCCGTCAGCCGGATGTCGCGGAACGACACGACATCGGAGTCCCCGTGGTTCTGGATGCCGATGTGGCCGGACGCCAGTGACCGCGCCGGGTCCGTGTTGGTGAAGTCGTTGACTTGCACGCCGTTCAGCAGCACACGGACCCGCTCGCCCGAGACGGTCAGCTCGAACGTGTTCCACTCGCCCGGTGGCCGCAGAGCAGCGTCACGAGCCGCGATATCGGCGGACTGGAAGCCATAGATCGCGCCCGTGGTCCGGTCCGGCACGTCCGAGGCGTCGATCTGCACCTCGTAGCCGTTGTCCACTGCGGACATCGGGTCGGAGCTCGCTGGGAAGCCGATGAACACGCCGGAGTTGTCGTCGCCAGCCATCCGCCAGTCGAGAGTCAGGGTGTACGACCGGAACTCGCGGGCCGAGTACCACAACAGGCCCATACCGCCGGAGGACGTCAACACCTTGTCGCGGTTGGCGAATCCGCCCGGCCCAGCCTGCGACCAGCCCGCGGTCGAGCCGTCGTACAGCTGGGCCTGGCCTGGGCTGCACGCCGTGACCAGCAGGATCATCGCCGCCAGCAAGCGCATCACGGCCTCCGGTAGGTGAAAGTCCGCGCGTAGGGCGTGAAACCGAGGCCCTGGTAGAGCTTGACCGCCGGATACCCGTCCACCGGATACACAATCGCTTGTTCGGCGCCGGCCTCGGAAGCGGCCCGCATGGCGGCCAAGCACACAGCCGTGGCCAGGCCCATCCCGCGAAAAGCGGGATCCGTGCCCACCGGTTCGAGCTCGGCCACCGAGTTGACGGCGTCCAGCCAGATCAGGCAGTACGCGGCGAACCGCCCGTCCGGCGCCTCGACCACCCAGTCCAGAGAACCCCGATAAGGCCACGCGGCCATCACATTCCGATAGCTCTCGACAGTCACACGCGACGGATGCCAAGCCGCCCGATGAACCTCCACCCGGCGGTCAACATCAGCCGAGCCGGCCGGACGCGCCACGAAACCGTCAGGCAGCGCCGGCGAAGGCACCTCGGCGAGCGAACGCGACATGTAGTGGTGGAACGGCGCGTCCGACGCGACCTGGAAACCACGCCGCTCCAACGCCGTGATCACGTGTTTCTCGCCGTCCAGGACCTTCACCTCGGACGGCGACGCCCAGTCCAGCACCGATCCGGCCAGTTCCGGCCACGCGGGATCGACCAGCAACGACAAATGACCCGCCTCTGCCCAGCCCCACGCCACGACCTGGCCGTCGGCCTCCCAGAGCCGGGTCCGCCATGCAGGCTCCCGGCCGACGTGCTCGAAGCGCTGCCACGCCAGGTCACCGACGTGGCAATGGCTGGCCGGTGACCAGATCCGCTCGGCCAGCGACTGCATGGCGCGCAAGTCGGCTGGGCCGGTGTACTGCCGTTCGACGGCCTTGACCATGCCAGGATGGTGCCCCATGGATGTACGTAGCCGAAACAACATTGTCGTGGCAGGCCGTGCGGACGGGCCGACGCTCCTGCTCGCGCATGGTTTCGGCTGCGACCAGAACCTGTGGCGGCTGGTCACGCCGATCTTGGCCGAGCGGTTCCGGCTCGTGCTGTTCGACTACGTCGGCTCGGGTCAGTCGGACATGACGGCGTGGCGGCCGCAGCGGTACGCCAGCCTCGACGGCTACGCCGAGGACGTACTGGAGATCTGCCGTCAGCTGGACTTGCGGGACGTCGTGTTCGTCGGGCATTCGGTCAGCGCGATGGTCGGTGTGCTTGCGGCGATCGCCGAGCCCACGCGGTTCGCCAAGCTGATCCTGGTCACGCCGTCGCCGCGGTACATCGACGACGGCGACTACCGGGGCGGCTTCAGCCCCGCGGACATCGACGAGCTGCTGGAGTCGCTGGAGAGCAACTACCTGGGCTGGTCGGCGGCGATGGCACCGGTGATCATGGGCAACCCGGACCGGCCCGAGCTGGGCGAGGAACTGCAGAACGCCTTCTGCCGGACCGACCCGGCGATCGCCAGGGTGTTCGCCCGCGCCACCTTCCTGGCCGACAACCGCACCGATCTGCCCAAGGTGCCGGTGCCGACGCTGGCGATCGAGTGCGCGCAGGACGTGATCGCGCCGCGTGAGGTCGGCCAGTACGTCCGCGACCACATTCCCGGCTGCCAGCTGGTGACGCTGGCGGCCACCGGGCACTGTCCACAGCTGAGCGCGCCGCGCGAGACCGCCGACGCGATCGCCTCGTTCGCGGCTTCGTGATGTTCGAGCAGGACGCCGAAGACCTCTACGAGAACGCGCCGTGCGGCTACCTCTCGACACTGCCGGACGGCACGATCGTCAGGATCAACGCGACCCTGCTGGACTGGCTCGGATACGCGCGCGACGACGTCGTCGGCCGTCGGCGCTTCGCTGACCTGCTGACCATCGGCGGCAAGATCTACCACGAGACACACTTCGCGCCCTTGCTGGCGATGCAGGGGCGGATCAGCGGTATCGCCCTGGAGCTGCGGGCCGCGGACGGATCGAGGCTGCCGGTGATGGTCAGCTCGGTGGTCAAGGACACGATCATCCGCACCGTCGTGTTCGACGCCCGTGAGCGCCGCTCGTACGAACAGGAGCTGCTGCGGGCACGCAGGCAGGCCGAGCGGTTGGCCAGCACGCTCCAGCAGACGCTGCTGCCGCCGTCCCTGCCGGACGTGCCAGGGCTGGAGATCGCGAGCTACTACCACCCGGCCTCGACCGACCAGGTCGGCGGCGACTACTACGACCTGTTCGCGCTGTCCGACGACCGGTGGGGCTTCTTCTTGGGGGACGTCAGCGGCAAAGGCGCGGACGCGGCGGTCGTGACATCGCTGACCAGGTACACGATGCGTGCGTCCGCCACCCGCGACCCGAACCCCGTTACCGTGCTGCGTGACCTGAACACCGCGCTCAACCGGGAGTTCTCCGGCCCAGACCTCCGGTTCAGCACGGCGATCACCGGCCTGCTGGTTCCCGACAGCGACGGTTTCGCCGTCACGCTCGCCACCGGCGGCCATCCACCTGCTTTGCTGATCCGCGCCGACGGCACCGCGGCGTACCAGCACATTCCCGGCGGACAGCTGATCGGTCCCTTGCGCGACGCCTATTTCGCCGACATCCAGCTGCGTATCGGCCCGGGCGATGCGTTGCTGTTGTACACCGACGGCCTGATCGAGGCGCGCACCGCACACGGCCGATACAACGAACAGGCTTTGCTGGAGTACACCGCCAACCTCGCGCCGACAACGGCCACGGGACTCGTCAACGAGCTGACCAGGTTACTCGCGGGGTTCGGCAGCGGTCTCGACGACGACACCGCCCTGCTCGCGCTGAGCGTGCCAACCACCCATTCGACGTAAGATCTCAGGCCTGGTTCGTCGACCCCGCGAATCGACGCGATGGAGCCGTGATGTCTGTGCTGCCCGGTCAGGAACCCGCCAGGTCCTGGCGGTCCCGGTCCCGGGGTGGGCTGGCGGCCCTCGGCGTGGCCAGGCGGGTCGCGGACGACCTCGCGGGCGGCCTGTCCGGCCCCCGCGTGCGCGCGGCCGCGCGGGGAGTCCGCAGGTTGCTGGAGGTCGACGGGGTCGGCCTGGCCGACTTGTCCGGCCGTCTGGTCTGGGTCGGGCAGGCCCCGACCGGTGTGGACGTGATGGCGTTGGTCGAGGACGTCCTGCACAGCGAGACGAAGGCCGGGCGGCTGCCGACCGTCGCGCAGCCGCTGCACGCGCGCGACGAGTTGGCCGGTGTGCTGGTGGTCGCGGGCGCGAGCCGGATGTCGCCGGTCAGGCAGATGGCCGACTGGATCAGCGACGCGCTCGAGCGCAGCCGCCTCGAAGCCATCGCCGACCAAGTGGCCCAGTCCGAGCTGGAGAACCTGCGAGCCGAGATCTCGCCGCACTTCGTGTACAACGCCCTCACGGTGATCGCGTCGCTGGTGAAGTCCGACCCGGACCGCTCCCGTGAGCTGATGCTGGACTTCGCCGACTACACCCGCTACCACCTCGCCCGGCACGGCGACTACACGACCGTCGCCGACGAGTTCCACGCGATCGAGGCCTACTTCGCGTTGCAGCGCGCCATGCTCGGCGACAGGTTGCGGGTGCAGATCCGGGTGGCGCCGGAGGTGCTGGCGGTCGCGATCCCGTACCTGGTGTTGCAGCCGCTGGTGGAAAACGCCGTGCGGCACGGGATCGAGCCGCGCTCAGAGCCGGGATTGGTGCAAGTGCGAGGCGAAGCCGAGGGGTCGGACTGCGTGATCAGCATCGAGGACGACGGAGTGGGCATGGACCCGGCCATGGCCGAGCGGATACTGGCCGGCCAGGGCAAATCCGACAGCGTCGGATTGAACAATGTGGACCGTAGGCTGCGCTACGTCTACGGGTCGTGGTTCGGGCTCGTGGTGGAGACCGCGCCAGAGGCGGGCACCCGGGTGGTCGTCCGCGTGCCGATGTTCCAGCCTGGGGTGATGCCGTGATGGGACTGACCGTGCTCGCCGTCGACGACGTGCCCGCGGCGCTGGAGGAACTGGTCCGGATGCTCAAGGACGCGCCCGAGGTCGACGAGGTGGCCGGTGCCGCCGACCCGATCACCGCGCTCAAGATGATCCAAAGTGGTCAGTTCGGTGCGGTGTTCCTCGACATCTCCATGCCCGGGCTCGACGGCCTCGAACTGGCTTCGCTGCTGCGCAAACTCAGCGACCCGCCGGCCATCGTGTTCGTGACCGCGCACCAGGAACACGCCGTCGCGGCCTTCGGCATCGGTGCGGTGGACTATCTGCTCAAACCACTGCGCGCGGAACGACTCGCGGACACCCTGGCAAGGGTCAACCGGCACGCGGAACCGGCGCCGAAGCTCGACGCGATGGCCGCGTTGCCCGTCGAAGCCGCCGGGCGCACGCACTACATTCGCCGCAGTGACGTCGTTTTTGTCGAAGCGCAAGGCGATTACGTCCGGCTCTACACCAAGAACGGGTCGCATCTGGTCCGCATGCCGATCTCCCGGCTCCAGGAGTACTGGGAGAGCGCGGGTTTCCTGCGCGTGCACCGCGGCTTCCTGCTGTCGCTCGGATCGGTCCGCGAGTTGCGCAGTGACTCGGCCGGTGGACTGCTGGCGCACACCGCGGCAGGCGATGTCCCGGTGTCCCGCAGGCATTCCCGGGAGCTGCGCGAGCGCTTGCTTCAGGCGGCGCAGCGTGGCGAACTGGACGGACGGCCCTGATGCCGCACCGCAGGGTCGCAGTGACCAGTCCGCAGACGAGGCTGGCGCACGCCCGGAAACGGTCACGCGGACGCTGGCGTGTTCCGGTACTCGATCCAGCCGATGTTGAACGGGCACAACGGCTTTTCCGGATCCAGCGCCGTCGGGCGATGGTCGCGGTCGCCTGGTTGTTCGCGCTGGTGTTGTTGCTGCCCTTGGTGTTCTCGCAGTGGCCGCAGCTGGATACCATGCGGCTGCTCGGGATCCCGGTGTCATGGCTGGCCGTCGTGCTGATTCCGTTCCCTGCCATGGTCTTCCTTGCGATCTGGCAGCTGCGCCGGGCGGAAAAGCCGGAGGACCAAGCGTGATCGCCGCGCTCGCGGTGACGCCGGTCGTGCTGATCACCCTGCTGATCGGGCTGCGCGGGGTCGCCGCGATGCGCACGACATCGGACTTCCTCGTCGCCTCCCGCCGGGTGTCGCCGCTGCTGAACTCGGCCGCGGTGTCGGGGGAGTACCTTTCGGCGGCGTCCTTCCTTGGCGTTGCTGGACTTGTCGTCAAGGACGGGGTCGGCGCGCTGTGGTATCCGGTCGGGTTCACCGCCGGGTATATCGCCATGCTGGCATTGGTCGCCGCGCCCATGCGGCGTTCCGGCGCGCTGACCGTACCGGATTTCGCCGAGGCGAGATTGGCCTCCCCGCCGCTGCGCAGACTGGCCGCGGTCGCCATTCTGGTGATCGGTGGTCTGTACCTGGTGCCGCAGTTCCGCACGGCCGGACTTGTGCTCAGTGTCGTCAGTGGATCGCAATACTGGGTCGGTGTCGTGATCGCGGGTGTCGTGGTCGCCGTGACCCTCGCCCTTGGCGGGATGCGCGCGGCCACATACGTCCAGGCATTCCAATTCTGTTTGAAGCTCGTCCTTTTCATCATTCCCGCGATTTGGCTGCTGCTGCGGGTCGGCCCGGATGTCCGTGAGGAAGCCGTGCACCCGGTGGAATTCACGCACTTCGGCCACGAGACCCACGTGACGTTCCGCGCCTCGGTCACACTCGACGTCACCGAGCCGACCACGGTGCGTGACGCGTCGAACGGGCCGATCACGTTGCCTGTTGGGGAATTTCAAGTACCAGCGGGCAGCGAGTACATCTTTCCCCAAGGGGCACCGGTTCCCGGCGTCAAAGGGCAGACGCCACCCGGCGCACCCGGCTGGGAACGACCGCTGATCGACCTGCAAGGCGAGGGGTATCCGCTGCTGGGCACATGGGCCGTACTGCTGGCCACGATGCTCGGCACGATGGGCCTCCCGCACGTGTTGATGCGCTTCCACACCAGTCCGGACGGTCGCGCGGCACGCCGGACCGCCGCGCTCACAGTCGTTCTGCTGAGCGCCTTCTATCTCTTCCCTGGCATCTACGGCGTACTCGGCCGGGTGCTGGTACCGCAGCTGTACCTAACGGGCGCAACCGATACGGCAGTCGTCGCACTACCGTCCCAAGTGGATAACGGAGCGTGGGGGGACGCGTTCACCGCGTTACTGACCGCTGGTGCGTTCGCGGCGTTTTTGGCTACCTCGTTGGGTTTGCTGCTCGTGGTTTCCGGTGCGATCTCGCACGACCTGCTCGCCGGAGGCCTCCGGCAGCTGCGGGTAACAGTGTTCCTGGCGGCAGCGGCGGTCGTGTTGCTGGCGTTGCCCGCCGCGCGGCTCGACGCGGGAATCCTTGTGACATGGGGGTTCACCGTCGCGGCGTCCACATTCAGCCCGCTGCTGGTGCTCGGCATCTGGTGGTCCCGGCTCACCGCGCAGGGCGCGATCGCCGGTGTGGCAGTGGGTTTGCTCGCCACCGCGGGCGCCATTGTGATGACGCTGTTCGGACCACCTGTGCACGGTTGGTTGGCGATCCTGGTGGCGCAGCCCGCACCCTGGTCGGTTCCGCTCGCGTTCGGCACCATGGTCGTGGTCTCCTTGTTCGGGCGCCCTCCACCGTGGACCACGACCGCGATGCTCCGGCTGCATCTGAGAGAGCAACCGGATCGTGATCTACGCCACTCGACCTTCGGTCAGAGCCGTTCGTCAACCGTTCGTCGCATGGTTCGGCGGTTTGTCCGCTGACCCGTGCGGTGCGCTGATCCTTCCTTATGGTGTCGCGCAACACATGCCGTGACAGGGAGGTCGCGTGAGTACCACCGAGCCTGACACCCGGCCGCCAGACGCCCAGGACTGGGCGAAAGTGCAGGCCAGTCCCGAATTCGCTGACTTGCGGCGCAGGTTGCGCCGGTTCGTCTTCCCGATGACCGCGCTGTTCCTTGTCTGGTACCTGGTTTACGTGCTGCTGGCCGACTACGCGCACGGCTTCATGTCGACCAAGGTCTTCGGCAACATCAACGTCGCACTGATCCTCGGCCTGCTGCAGTTCGTGTCGACGTTCGTGATCACGATGCTGTACGTCCGCTACGCCAACAAGAAGCTCGACCCGCAGGCGGAGAAGATCCGTCAGGACATCGAAGGAGGCGACGAATGAACATCGCTCAGATGGACGTCGCCCAGGGTGTCTCCGGGTCGAGCCCGGCACTGAACATCTCGATCTTCGCCGCGTTCGTCATCGTGACGCTGGTCGTGGTGTTCCGTGCCAGCAAGAACTCCCGCACGGCGGCTGACTACTACGCCGCCGGGCGGGCCTTCACCGGGCCGCAGAACGGCATCGCGATCTCCGGTGACTACCTGTCGGCCGCGTCGTTCCTCGGCATCGCCGGCGCGATCGCGTTGAACGGCTACGACGGATTCCTCTACTCCATCGGCTTCCTGGTCGCGTGGCTGGTGGCGTTGCTGCTGGTCGCCGAACTTCTGCGGAACACAGGCAAGTACACGATGGGTGACGTGCTGGCGTTCCGGATGCGCCAGCGGCCGGTCCGCGCGGCGGCCGCGACCTCAACCCTGGCGGTGTCCTTCTTCTACCTGCTCGCGCAGATGGCTGGTGCGGGTGGTCTGGTCGCACTGCTGCTGGGCATCACGAGCAAGGCCGGTCAGGCCGTGGTGATCGCCGTCGTCGGCGTGATCATGATCGTGTACGTGCTGATCGGCGGCATGAAGGGCACCACGTGGGTGCAGATCATCAAGGCCGCCTTGCTGATCACCGGTGCCGCCGCGATCACCCTGTGGGTGCTCGGCCGCTACGGCTTCAACCTCTCGTCGCTGCTGCAGGGCGCGGTCGACAAGGCAGGCGCGGGCGTTCTCGACCCGGGCAAGCAGTACGGCAAGAGCGGCGTGACGCAGCTGGACTTCGTCTCGCTGGCGCTGGCGCTGGTGCTCGGAACCGCTGGCCTGCCGCACATCCTGATGCGCTTCTACACCGTGCCGACGGCCAAGGAAGCCCGTCGCTCGGTGGTCTGGGCCATTTGGCTGATCGGCATCTTCTACCTGTTCACCCTGGTTCTGGGCTACGGCGCCGGTGCGATCGTCGGTCCGCAGGCGATCAACGCCGCACCGGGCAAGGCGAACTCGGCGGCACCACTGCTCGCCCAAGCGCTCGGTGGGCCGGTTCTGCTCGGGTTCATCGCCGCGGTCGCGTTCGCGACGATCCTGGCGGTGGTGGCCGGTCTGACGATCACCGCGTCCGCGTCGTTCGCCCATGACGTGTACGCCAACGTGATCAAGAAGGGCAAGGCCGACCCGGCCAAGGAGGTCAAGGTCGCCCGGATCACCGCACTGGTGATCGGTGCGGTCGCGATCATCGGTGGCATCTTCGCCAACGGCCAGAACATCGCGTTCCTGGTGGCACTCGCGTTCGCGGTGGCCGCGTCGGCGAACCTGCCGACAATCCTGTACTCGCTGTTCTGGAAGCGGTTCAACACGCAGGGCGCGTTGTGGAGCATCTACGGCGGCCTCGCGGTCTGCCTGATCCTGATCGTCTTCTCGCCCGCGGTGTCCGGCAGCGCCACGGCGATGTTCCCGACCGCGGACTTCGACTGGTTCCCGCTGTCCAACCCGGGCATCGTCTCCATCCCGGTGTCGTTCTTCCTCGGCTGGCTGGGCACGGTCATGTCCAAGGAGCGTGACGACGCCAAGTACGCCGAGATGGAGGTGCGGGCGTTGACCGGCGCAGGCGCCGAGAAGGCTGTCGCGCACTAAGTAGTCACAGTGCCTGACCGCCAGGGGTGGGGGTTGGGGACTGGGGAGAGAGGGCCGTCCAGTGTCGGGCGGCCCTCTCGGCATTGTGGGACACGGTGTGCCGGAGTGGTGGACACGGTGTGCCGGAAAGGTGGACGCGCCGATCGCGGAATTTCTGACCGCGGTCAGCCGAACGAGAACACGATGCCGGTGTGCCCGTCGGGGACCGGTGTCGGGCCGCGGCCGCGGATCGGCGTTCCTGCGGGGAAGAACTCGATCCAGAGGAAGGGCAGGCCGTCCGGCGGTTCGAAGGTCAAGGACCGCTTCCGGCCGTTCATGATCACCTGATGCTCGCCATACCCTGCTTTGGCCGCCGCTTCGAGCAGGTGCTCGACGGCCTCGTCCTCGCTGCACTGGCGGATGGAGGTGATGCCGCGTCCGGGTGCGACCAAACGGCCGCCGTAGCGCCTGTCCCTGAGCACGGTGCCTTGGCGGGCATCAAGGGCCTTGACCACGGGACGAATCCGTCGCCACGTGACCCGCTTCTGCCAGCTGGCGACGATGAGATCCCGCACGAGCCCCATCCTCGCACTGTATTCACGCGGGTGGGGTCAAGTCAGCGGTCCCGAACGGGTTGTCGATCACGTACCGCCAGCGGCCGTCTTCGCCCAGCCGCGCGACGTCCGTCGCTGTGCCTTTCAGATCGATCTCGTAGCCGTCCGGTGTCGTACCCGTGATGGACCAGTCCACGATGATCTGGGCGATGTCACCGGCGACGTAGATGTGCCGGACGTCGGCCCGCATCGGCAGGCCGAAGCCGAGCAGGTGTTTCTGGGCGGCTCTGCGGTCGTCGCCGCTCATCGGCTGGCCCGGCGCGGGGACGAGCACGCCCTGCTGTTCGAAGATCTCGTCGATCGCCGCCGCGTCGCCGCGGTTGAAGGCGTCCACAAAGGACTCGATTACGCGCTGTATGTCATGAACTGCTGTCATGACTCCAACAGCATACCGTGCCGCCTTATTCGCTGATCGCATACGGCGTTCGAATGGTCCTGTCCAGCCCTGTGCAGAAAGGCTCCGGGGAGTGACACGCCGCAGGACAAAGTCTTCGCAGGGCGTTTGTTCGCCGGAACAGTACGGGCGGTCTTGTTAGCCCTTCTGGGCCAATTTCGGGGGGCTGGACGGGCGAGCACGGCGACTTACCTAGGTACCGTGAAATTGATGTGACGTGGATCACAGTCGAGTTCTATTTCATGAGAACTACCGTTGGGTAACTTCGTGGCCCTGCGATCTGCCTCACGTTCACGGGAGGACTCTTGCAACGCCTCGCCGGTTTAGCTATGCCGAAATCAGGAGCCGATCCGTCATGACACTGCTTTCCATTGTCGTGCCGGTGCGCAATGAGGAGTCCCGGCTGCCGAACACGTTGCGTGGCCTGACCGAGGCCCTTGCCGGTATCACCAAGAGCGCTGAGATTGTCGTTGTCGACAATGCCAGCACCGATGGCAGCGTTGACATTGTCAAGCGGTTCCAACAGCACAGATACCAATCGGGAGCGGTTCCAATCCGTCTGGTGCGCTGCGCGCAGCTCGGAAAAGGCGCGGCGGTCAGAGCGGGAGTGCTTGAGTCCGACAGCGCGTACGTGGGTTTCTGCGACGCGGATCTGGCGACCGACATGGCGGCATTGGAGCCGACGCTGCTGCAGCTCGGCGCGGGCGTGAACGTGGTGGTCGGCTCGCGGGCGCACCCGAGCTCGATCGTGAAAGCAAGACACAGCGTCCTGCGGCAGGCAGGTGCGTGGGTGTTCCGCCGGGCGGCGAACGGTTTCGTGCCGGGAGTCGCCGACACCCAGTGCGGCTACAAGTTCTTCGACCGCGCGACGGCCAACGCCGTGTTCCGGCCGTTGCGCACCTTGGGTTTCGCGTTCGACGTCGAGCTTCTGGCCAGGGCACAACGGATCGGCGCGGTCATCTTCGAGCTGCCGGTGCACTGGCACGACGTGCCCGGTTCGACGTTCCACCCGTTGCGTGACGGGTACCGGAGTTTCTCCGCACTGGCGCGGATGCGCTCGATATTGGCCCAGCAGCAGGAAACCGGGCCCGAGCTGGACGAGGTCCGTCCGGTCACGACACCGATCGCGGAGGTGGCCTGAGTGGTGCCACCGCTCAACGGTGCGCGAGTGGTGTTGGTGAACTGGCGGGACCGCGGGCATCCGCTCGCGGGCGGCGCCGAGGAATACGCCGCACGAATGGCCGACGCGATGACCGCCGCCGGCGCTACAGTCACGTTCCTTACCGCGCGCGGCAAGGGGCAGGACGCGGGTGACGGCACGACGGTTCGACGCGGCGGCCGGTGGACGGTCTATCTCTGGGCGTTGTTGTGGTTGTTCCGCAACCGCAGGCGGGTCGACGTAGTCGTGGACTGCCAGAACGGCATCCCGTTCTTCAGTCCTCTGGTGGTTTCCCGGCGTACCAAGGTTGTCCTTGTCATGCACCATGTGCACGACAAGCAGTTCGACGTGCACTTCCCGCCGTGGCTGGCCAGAATCGGGCGCTGGCTGGAAGGTCCGGCCGCGCGCTGGGTGTACCGGCGGGCGATGACGGTCGCGGTGTCCGAGTCGACCGTGCGGGCGATGCGTGAGCGACTCGCCTGGCGCGGCCCCATCTCCGTGGTGCACAACGGGATGGATCAACCCGCCAAAGCCGAGTCGGAACGCTCGGTGCACCCGTCGATCGTGTGCCTCGGCAGACTGGTCACGCACAAGCGGGTCGACCGGCTGATCGACATCGTCGGTGAGATGCTGCCGGACTGGCCTACGTTGCGTTTGCACGTAATCGGTACAGGACCTGAGGAAGCGGAACTGCGCTCGCTGGCAGCGCGGTTCGGCGACGCCGTCGTGGTGCACGGGTTCGTCGACGACGAGACGAAAGCCGCACTGCTGCGGAATTCCTGGCTGAACGTGACGCTCTCCGACGGTGAAGGCTGGGGTCTCGCGGTGATCGAGGCCGCCGCGCACGGATTGCCGACGGTATGCCGTCGAGTCGACGGACTGTGCGACTCGGTGCGGCACGGCGAGACCGGGTGGCTGGTCGGGCCGGATGATGATGTGAAGGGCGCGCTGCACGACACGCTGAAGTTGTTGAGCCGTCCGGAGGAAGCGGAGATCGTCGCGAAGGCGTGCCGGGATTGGGCCGCACGGTTCGACTGGGTCTCGAGTGGACATCGATTCGTGGCCGTGGTCACGGATCTGCTTTACAGTTCGGAACCGGGCCGTGCCAACGGTCCAACTCCCCAGGAGGACCTGTGCGACGCGCGTTGAGTCTGACCCTCATCGGGTTGGGCGTGTTCTGTATCGCCGGTGGTTTGCTGCTGCGCTTCTACGCGTATCCGGCTCTGGCCAAGATTCCCCAGGATCCGAATACCGTGTCGGTCGCCCAGGGCAGCGGTGTGACCGCGCTCGTCTATGTGCCACAGGGCTCGAGCGCGCGGCCGGAGATCCGCCAGAACCTCAGTCTCACGTCGAAGACCTACGTCACCGGCGACTTGCGTGCGCCGGAGTCGAAGAAGAACGGCGACGTGGTGACGTGGATCGAAGCCAACGAGGTCAAGGATGACGCGAGCAACCTGACCGTGAGCGGCAGCGTCCGTGCGCTGTGCCTCGACCGATTCACCGGTGAGGCCGTCGCGCCGTGCACCAACGGGTATCTGGAGAAGGAAAAGGGCGTCAAGATCACCAACGAGGGCTCGCCGAAGACCCCGCAGTTCCCCGGGTACAACTTCAAGCTGCCATTCAACACCGAGAAGGGGACGTACAAGTGGTACGACTCGTCGCTCGGCGCGCCGGTGGACGCGAGGTTCGACGGCGAGGAGCAGATCAACGGTGTGGACGTGTACCGGTTCAGGCAGCGGGTGCCCGTCAGCCAGGTCAGCAGCCGTGACGTGCCCGGATCGTTGATCGGCAAGCCGGAGACACCGACCGTGAACGCCGGGCTGTACTACGAAGTCGACCGGACACTGTGGATCGAACCGGTCACCGGCGCACTGATCAAGCTGCGGCAGTGGAGCAAGCAGGAGCTGCGCACGGCCGAGCAAGGCCCTGGCCAGGGTACGACCGTGTTCGACGGCACGATGGAGCTCAACGCCGAATCGGTGGCCAAGAACGTGAACACGGCCAAGGAGAACACGTCGAAGCTGTGGCTGCTGACCGGGTTGCCCGTGATCCTGTGGATCGTCGGCGGTGTCGCACTGCTGGTCGGGATCCTGCTGCTGGCAACCGGAAGGCAGCGGTCTAGGCATTCTTTCTGAGGACCAGCACCAGGTTCCAGGAAGCGACCTCACGCAGTACGGGAACGCGCACGATCCACGTCGCCCACCACGGGTGGTAGCGGGGGAGTGCGCGTTCCAGCGTGGCGTCCGGGTGAGTGCGGGCCCACTGCAGTGCTTCGCCGATGGACACGGCGAAAAGGCTTTCTCCGAAGGCATTCTTCGGCGGATGGCCGTTTTTGGCGTGGAACCGGCGGCGCGCGTAATGGCCGCCGAGGAAATGCCACGGCGAGGTTTCGTGGCCGCCCCACGGGGAAAACCACGGCGTGAACGACAGGAAGACAGTGCCACCAGGCTTGGTGACCCGCACCATCTCGTCGAGCATCTTGCGCGGCTTGTCCACGTGCTCCAGCACGTTGGAGGAGTAGCAGACATCGACGGCGCCGGTACGCACCGGAAGTTCCGTGCCGCTGGCCCTGATCATGCCGGGCGGGTAACTGCCACGCGCGGACAGTTCGCCGACATCGGGGTCCAGACCCAGGTAGTAGGCACCCGCGGCGCGGAACGCGTCGGAGAAATATCCTGGCCCACCACCGACATCCAGCAGCGTGCGGCCGGAAAGCGGTGCGAACTCGGACACCTGGCTGACGGAATCGTCGGCCAGCAGGCGGTAGAAGGTGTCGCGGTCGGTCTGTTCGTTCCGGAATGCCTTGAACAGGCGGACAGAACGGTCCAGTGTCGCGCTGTGTGACACTGCGGGGGACACGCTACCTCGAGCCGTAGTTGACGACACCGCCGGAGTTGTTGGGAGGTGGTGCCTTGTCGAAGTCGATGGCCACGTCCGGCTGCGTGTTGTCCACGAGCAGATATGTTCCGCCACCAGCAAGGCCAAGGCCGGCGACCACAACGATGATCGCAGCGATCAGAGTGCCCACGCGTCTACTCCTTGGCTGTTCGCAAACGGCTTCGCCGAATGAATCTACCGGCTGGTAACACCAGCCACAATAGCGCGCCGAGGATCACTGTCAAAACCACGGAATCTGCTGCCAGAACGGGCAAACTCGGCGGTCCGGCCGGTGGTCGCGCGATCATTCCGGGAACTCGGTAGAGGCTGAGCCACGGTCCCGACCATTCGTGCTTGAGACGGTCGAGCGTTGCCTGCTCGACGCGGCCGGGAGTGCGGTGTTCCACCAGGACCCAGCCGATGCCATGAACGCCCAGGTTGCCGTTGTCCTCAAGCGTCTGCCGGATCTCGTTGACACGTGGGTCCTCACCCGTGATGGGACGGCCGTCCACCACGACGACGTCATCGATCACGGTGGTACGCGGGAGGATCCGTGGCGCTGGATCAAGCTGCGTCCGGTTCTCGTTCCACGGGTACCGCCGGAACGAGGCCATCGGCAACGTCAGGACATCACCGCTCTGTGGATCGTCGGCGATGATGTCGCTGACGGTGATCCAGTCGACCGGATACCGGACGGCTTCGAGTTGTTTGAAGCCGCCCCAAGCCAGATCGGGCATGGCGAGGATGGGCAGGATCGTGGCGACCGTGATCAGACCGACCCGATTGGACAGATACTTGCTCGCGGCCTGCACGCCCAGCGCGAACCCGATGGCCAACGGCAACGCCCACCAGGCCACCCACTTCTGCGAGTCGCGCAGCAAACCCGCGCCCGGAACGTGGGTCACCGCCCACCGCATCGCATCTTCGCCGCCGGGAAGCGTCGTGAACACAGCGAGCACGACACCGGCGACCCCGAGCAGGACCAATGACAAGGCCGGCGCCAAACCCCAACGGGCTGCAAGAGAACGCAACCCAATGAACGCGACCACCAAGGAGAACAAGACAAGGATGGGGATCACCGGCATGGCCCGGCTGGCCGGCGTGACCTCCGCGTTCCAGATCCCGCCCGTACCCAGCACGCTGACCACGGGCGTCGCCCAGTTCTCCGCCCTGGCCGCGAACGCGGCGACACCGTCCGGACTGGACAGTGTGCCGCCGGGCCGGAGCACGCTCGGCACGATCCACGGCAGGTTGAGCAGGACACCGGTGGGAATGGTGATGACAAGCGCTTGCTTGCCCGAGCAGACAATGGCAAGGACAACGGCGAGCAGTCCGCCGGTCGGCGTAATGCACGCTGGTGCACACGCCACAATGACCTTGGCGAACGCCCGCGGCTCATTCCTGCGCATAGCCAGCGCAGCGGACGCGATCCACGGCAGGCACGCGTAGGCGACAAGCAACGCCCAATGCCCCATCAGCAGCCGTTCGGCGAGATATGCACTCCACCCATACCAAACAGCCGCGACAACACGGATAGCGACGGACTCGGTGGGGACAAGCCGACCCGCGCCCCAGCAAGCCATGAAGAGGATGAGGAAAAGAACGGCCTTCTGAACAAGGTCCCCGGGAACGATGGAGGTGAGCAGCGCTACAACGGCGTCAGCGGGCACCGATCGCGCGACGGAAGTGCCGAGTCCGAGTGAATCGGGTACGAGTGGCTGACGCGGCGTGAACACCATGTCGTAGTTGAGTGTGAACCCGGTCCCGAGCACCGGCCCAAGCACGATGAGAGCGAGCACAGCGGACACGCCCGGCACCACAAACCGCCGCGACCCACCCACACTCGCTCCAACCCAATTCTCCGAACAGCCGGACCATTATCGACCCGAGGCGACCGCGCCGCAGTCCACCATCGGTGTCGAACCGGCAACGGCTGAGGCTCACGGGTCGCCGAGGCGCCACTTCGGGGAAGGCACGGCATGTTTGGCCCGGCGAACAGCGGCCTATGTACCTCGCGACAACCGCTGAGCAGGGGCCGCACTGGAGAGTTATGCTCCCCGGAGCACTACCCGCGAGTAGTAAAGGGGAGTCCATGGCCAGCACCCTGTCAGCCAGGACTCGGGTGGATGCGCTTTACGTGGCCGCCGCCTTCGCGGGTACGAACATCGCGAGCTACCTGATGACGGTGATCGCGGCCCGTCTGCTTGTCCCGGCGACGTTTGGGGAGTTCGGGTCGCTTACTGCCGTCTTGGTCATCGGGGCGGTGCCTGCGATGGGTTTGCAGACCGTTGTCGCTCTCAAGGTCGCGAAGAATCCTGAGCAGGATCGTGGTCAGCTCGTCACCCTCGGCCTGCTGACCAGCGGCACGATCATGCTGACCGCTCTTCTCGCCTCGCCGCTGTTGATGGCGCTGCTGCACGTCAACAACCCGTGGACGGTGATCTTCCTGGCGCTGGCGTTGGCGCCGATCACATTGGTCGGGCTGTGCTACGGGATTCTGCAGGGCACTGAGCGGTTTGGGTTGATGGCTAGGCTTATCGCGCTCGAAGGGGTCGGCCGGGTTGGTGGGACGCTGACGGGCCTGCTGATCTTCCGCACGCCGACGGGTGCTTTCGCGGGCGCGGCGATCGGCGCCTCGTTGGTCGCGTTGTCCGGCTGGCTGATCTGTGGCAGGCCGTTTCCTGGGAAAAGGGGAGCGGGCCACGTCACCGAAGTCCTGCACGCCGTCCAAGCCCTGCTTGCCTTGGTACTGCTGGTGAACCTGGACCTCGTGCTGGCGAGGCATAGCCTTCCTGCCCACCAGGCCGGTGAGTACGCGGTCGGCTCGGTGGTCACGAAAATCGCCTACTGGCTGCCGTATGCAATCGCTGTCGTTGTCCTGCCGAAGTTGGCCAATGAGGGTGTCAGGCGCAGGCTTGTGCCCAAGGCGTTGGCCATTGTCGCGGCGGTGGACTCGCTCGTGGTCATCGGTTGTGCGGTGCTAGGGCCAACGGTTGTCGCGTTGGTCGGGGGAGCGGCGTATGCGTCCAGCAGCATTCCCGTGTGGCCCTTCGCGTTGGTCGGGTCGTTGCTGTCGTTGGTGCAGCTCCTGTTGTACTCCCGGATCGCCAGTGCGGATCGGCGGTCGACCTTGTTGACGTGGTTGGCCGTTGCCACGGAGATCACGTTGGTGCTGGGGTGGTGGCACGGGTCGTTGACCCAGGTCGTCACGGGGGCTGTGGTGGCGACCGCCGCTTTGGCCTGTTTCGGTGCCCTCATCGAGTTCCGGACGCGGGTCGAACCAGTCGATACACGCTGACACGACCGTCGCCAGCGAAACCAGGATCGCTGCCTGCGCGACAGGCCCGTACGCCCAAGCCTGTCCTTCGCCCTGCAACCGGCCGATCATGGACACGACGGTCGCCACGGTCATTCCACCAAGCGCGAGCACGGCGGACACCAGGAACTTGCGCCGGAACACCGCCTGGACAAGCAGACTCGCGATCAGCAGCACCACGGCCAGGATCCCGCCCAACGCGGCGAGCAACACAACGAGTGTCACGGCGACCCATTGCTTGCCGCCAGGTGCCGTACTGATACGCCGTCGCCGGGCTGGCAACACGGTAATCAGCAACAACAGCCCTGCGGCCACGGCACCGACGAGTAACCGTTGCCGGTACGGGATGTCCGGTTCGAACTGCAGGCTGACCGTCGCCTCCGCGCCAGCTGGCAGCACCCATGCCTGCTGCCAGCCGTCGACGCGGGTACGGGCCAAAGGCGTACCGTCTACTTTGGCCACCCAGCCGTCGTTGGCGTTCTCCGGGATGCTGATGACCGCTGATTCTCCCGCGCCGACGCGCAGTTCTCGCTGCGCGACATCCCATTCGACGACATTCACCGGCCGTTGCCGTGGAGCGGCAGCGGGAGGTGTGTTCGGCAGCACGCGGATGTCCTGAACCACAAAGGATTCCGAGCGGTCGGTGCGCAGCTCGTGCTCCCGCGCCTCGAGATCGATGCCTTCGGCGAGGTCCCGGCACGTCCCCAGGGCCAGTGGCCGGTGGTTCACGATGTCCGACAACGTTCCGGAAACCGTTGTCTGGTACGTGGTCCCGTCCACGGTCACGGCAGGCCCGGATCCACACGGGACAGTGAACTTGGTGTCCTGGGGGATCGGCCGGAACACGCCCTCCGCGCCGGTCACCTTCACCTCGCTGATGCCCGCGGGCCCAGGAACTCGATCGGGCGGCCCTTCCGTCCTGGTGATCTGGATGTCGAGGCGATCGGTGGTCACTGGTTGGAAGGTCACCGAGCCGTCCGAGAACACCTGCGCGGTCCGGTTGCCCGACGGTGTCCTGACCACGACCTCGGACGGCCGGGACGCGCCCGACGTCTGCGAGGTCGTCAGCTTGAGCCCAGTGACATTCCTTGCGCCCTGCCACGCCAGTTGCAGTGTCGGCGTCTCGTCGGTGTAGTCGGCGATCCACGTCGTTCCGGCGTTTCCGTCGACGGCCGCGAGCGCCGCCGCGGCCGGGTCACCGGCGAGCTGGGTCGATCCGTTGGCCGCCGCGGGAATCGGGATCCGGCCACCGGCCGCGGGCAGAACTGTCCCTTCGAGACGGTAGTTGCCCGCCTCCCGCGTGCGGAACAACCGGTGGATGCCGTCCGGCTCTTCCCCGAGCCGGGTCAGGCTGGAGTCGCAACGCTGTTCCCGTTCCATGGCGGCGCACGCATACCGCGGCTGAGGTCCACGGGTGAACACGAAACTCGTCCGCTGCCCGGGGTTCGGCGCGACGTCGGTGGGCACCTGCAGCGCACGCTGTGCCGTCACACCTGGCACCGTCAGCTCCGCGATGCCGACTCCGCCGGTGTCGCGATCGGCCGCGACGGAAAGCACTGTGACACGGACCTTGCTGGTCAGACCCGGTGCCACGGAGAACTTCTGCGGGTTGCCGCCCCTGGTCACGTCGTGGTCACGCGAGCCGGAGTCGGTGGTGACCCTGATCCGGGCGACCGGCCAGCCGACCCGCTCGTCGTCCACGATCCGCATCTCGACCTGGTCCACCACGCGGGGTGTGTCCAGTTCGACCTCGAGCCATTGCCCGGCAGGACCGGAGATGGTCGAGGACTGCCACGCGGAGTACGGATCACCGTCGATCGCGGCGAACGGCATCGACGACGGGTCCGAAGGCCGGATCGAGTCCGCGTACCCGGCCGAAGTGGACGCTGTCACCCCGCGAATACCGCGATATGCCGCGACTGTCTGATGTTCGAGGCCGTGGAACGGCAGGATGTCCGTAGCAGGGCGGTCTTGCCGGGGCTTCTCGTCGGCAGCCAGCGTCTGGCTCAGGTTGTCGCGCGCACGCCCGACGTTCCGCTCACGATGCCGCAGGCCGTCGGTGACCATCCAGTCCTGGCCGGTCGGCGTGGTGCTGTCGCCAGCCAGCACGGTCGGCCGATCGCGTTGCAGCACACCGGACTCCAGCAACTGCAGCAGCGATTCCGGGCCGCCGCTGACGGTCGCGACATCGGTCAGGTTGGTCGCCACGGCGAGCGCGACCGGGCGTTTCACCTCGTAGATCTCGATCGCCTTGCCGGGCGGCGCGTCCATGTCGACCGACGCCACGCCGGGCTGATCACGGGCCTGGAGATCCGGGCCGAACGTTATGATCCGTTCGATCCCCGGTGACCGCGCCAACGCGTCACGCATCATCGTGACCGGCGGTGCGCCCGTGGCGCCGCGGTCGATGTCGTTACGCAGCAACAAGAACCGATGCCCGGATCGAGCCAGGAAATCGGCGAGGCCGGGCGAACCGCGGCCGTCGGCCAGCGCGTCCTCGACCGCGTCCATGATCCGCGTGTTGCCTTCGGACCCCAGGGGGATCTGGCTCCGCAGCGCCCACGGCGACCGAGCGAGCGCTTGCGCGGGCTCGTCGACCGTCTTGCCCCACGTGTATTCGCCGAACCCGGTACCCGGCACCAGAAGCGTGCGTGTCTGCGGGTCGTTCTCGCCGAGCCACGTCATCGCCTGACGCCAGTAGTCCGGCACGTCGCTCCAGCCAGGCCCTGGCCGGAGCGTGAAAAGCCACGCGGGCGCCGCCATGACAAGCACCAGCGCCATCCCCGAAATCAACCGAGCCCGGCCCAGCGCACGTGCTTCGCCCAACCGGGACACCGCGTGCATGAACGCCAGCATCAACGGCAGACGCAACCCGGGCTCGAACTTGTGCACGTTGCGCAGCGGTGCGAGCGGGCCGTCCAGCAACGCCCGAACGGTCTCCGACAGCGGGCTGTCCAGCGAGCCGACGTAACCGATGGTCAGGAACGTGACCGTGGTGATCACGCCGATCGTGATGAACCGGCGTTCCGGAAGTCCACGCCGGACCAGCCCCAGCAGCCCGACCGCGGCGACCAATCCGGTGGCGAGCATCAGGATCGGGTGGTCGATCAGCATGAAACCCGACGGCCACCATGGACTGCCCTGGACGACG
This sequence comes from Kibdelosporangium aridum, assembly GCF_900176515.1. Classification (GTDB taxonomy): domain Bacteria; phylum Actinomycetota; class Actinomycetes; order Mycobacteriales; family Pseudonocardiaceae; genus Kibdelosporangium; species Kibdelosporangium aridum. The sequence continues at coordinate 121,403 of NZ_FWXV01000007.1, read as the reverse complement.
TACGCGACCCATTGGTTGGTCCCGCGCATCGCCTGGAACAGGGACATCGGCGACGTCGTGTTCGTGGCCGATTCGACGTAATCGACGAAAGGCAGGCTGTACTGCCCAAGCAGCATCAGCGGCAGGAACCACCACAGCACCGCCGCGGTGACCGAACCGGCCCACCACAGCACGAGTTTGACGTGCTGTTTCGTCCATTCCCTTGTGAGCAGCCACAACGCGGGCAGCACGAGTACGAGGATGACCACGGCACCGTTGATGCCGCCGATGCACAGCACAGCCAGCCCGGACAGCCCGGCCGCGCGTCTCGGTGAACCGATTCGGTCCGCCTTGACCAGCGGTAGAAGCACCCACGGCAACATCGCGGGAGCCAGCATTTCCGCCGACAGCGGGCCGATCTCGGTGAGCATGCGCGGCGCCAGCGCGTACGCCACCGCGCCGGTGTACTGCGCCGGTTGGGTGCCGATCTTCAGCGTCCGCGCGATCGCCAGGACGCCGTAGAACGCCAGGCACAGCAACAACGCGCACCACAGCCGTTGCGCGATCCACGGCGGGATCCCCAGAAGCTGGTTCAGTGCGAAGTACGGCCCCATCGGGAACAGGTAGCCGTACGCCTGGTTCTGCAGCTCGCCGCCGGTCGCCTCCGGGTTCCACAGATGCAGCGCACGGCCGAGGAACGCGATCGGGTCGACGGCGAGGTCGAGCTTGGTGTCGAAGGTCGTTCTGCCTGGTCGCTGCAGGAACGAGACCAGGGTGAGGCCAAGCATCACCCACGGGGTGGGGCTTCGGAGCTTGGTCAACACGCCGATGACATTAGACCTTACGTACGACATATCGGGTTGACTGCCAGTGAGCCTCTGGGATGTCCTCGCTCATGCTGTCGACGACCTCGCCGCCGTGCGCGGCGATGACCCGCTTGAAGTGCTCGGGCGAGACCGCCGTCATCCGCATGGGAGCGGGATAGCGCAACACGATCCGCTGCCCCAGCGCGAGAAGCCGGTACGGCGCGAACCGCCACAACGCGCCCTTGAGCGTCCATAGTGGACGAGTGGTGCACTGGAGAACGCCGATACCGCCGGAATTCAGCACACGCATGAACTCGGCCAGATACGTGTCGATCAGCTCGGCGGGCAGGTGCTGCAGCACCAGTTCGGTGTAGACCAGGTCGAAATGGCCGTCGTCGAACTGGCGCAGGTCAGGCGAGTCGTTGTGCACGAACCGGCATTTCCCGCCGGATCTGTCCAGCGTGCGTGCGGTTTCCAGCATCGGTTCGGAGATGTCGACGCCGGTGACCTCGTCGGCGTGCTCGGCGAGCGCCTGCGACAGGCGCCCGGCGCCGCACCCGAAGTCGAGCACCCGTTTCCACGTGACCGGCAGGTCCCAGCGGGCGAGCCAGTCGCGAGCCTTGGCCACGTCGGTGCGACCCAGCTCGAGGAACTGGTCGATGTCCCATTTGCCGCCGCGCTTGTCCGGCGCGACATGCACCGCCCAGAGCGGGTCCTGTTCGCCGAGCGTCGTCCAGTCCCGCCGCACCTCGTCGAAACTCACCGAGCCATCCTAGGGACGTATGAAGCTTTTTCAGGTTATCCGTTATCGCAGTGGTATCAGCAGGTCACGTCATGGGCGTGCCGATTCGGACGTCGACGACGCACATCGGGTCGACCTGTGTCGCGCGGTTGATGTCGACCCGGTCGAAACTGCCGTCCACCACCAGGTAGAGCACGTGCAGGCCGTCGTTGAGGTGGATTTCGTGGGTCGCCTTGCCCAGCCGGAAGGTCACCGGGCCTTTGCCTGACGTGTAGTACTCCATCCGGAGCAGGCGCCGGCCGTCGACGCGCCCGCTCAGCGGGATCGTCGCGGTGTCGTAGCCGACCGCGTAACCGCACTTCGCGTACGGTCCTGGCCGGCCGACGACCGGGTCGCGGACGTTGTTGATCTTTCGTGGCGTGCCGTTGTCGTCCAGCAGGTACATGTTCTCGGCAGGCTGGTCGAACTTCGGCGGTCCCGGCAGCAGGCCGATCACGCGGGATGCCTTGCCGTCCACGAAGAACCACTTGTTCATGATCTCCTCGGGCACGGGCGTGTCGTACAGCACGATCGACGGGTCCGCCTTCAACGCGGCCTGCGCCGTGGCCACGTACTGCTTGGCCTTCTCGAACTTCAGGCCGGGTGCCAGCCACAGATAACTGAAGGTCGCGCTCACACCCAGCAGCACCACCAGAACACCCGCCGCGGGCCGTTTCAGGCGCAGCGACGAGTACGCGAAAGCGCCGCACAGCACGGTGACCGGCACGGCGTCAGCGGTGTACCGGGGGTCGTTGCCGATCAACGGCCCGATCTCCGGCAACCGTGTGATGATCACCAGCGCCAGGTCGACCACGACGTACGCGCCAAGCAGACTCCACGCCAGCACGGCTTTACGTCCGCCGACGACGATTCCGCCGGCGATCACGGCCACGGCGATGGCCGCGGCGGCGATCCGAAGGCCCAACGGCGGTGTCGAAATGGCCGCACCCATCGCCGGATCGGTCCACGGGCCGCCGAAAAGCCCAGGCAGGAACACGTCGACCACCGACCGCCGGAGGAACTCGACGATCACGTCGCCGCTCGGCAGGCCTTCCTTGATCCGGCTCACCGTCAAACCGGCGTACAGCGCCACGAACCCGGCGAGCAGCACGCCATGCGCGAGCCAGACCCGCCAGGGCGCTCGTTCGCCCAGCAGCAACGTGAAACCGAACAGCAGCGGCAGGAACAGCGCAGCCTTCTCGTAGAACGCCATCCCCGCAACGGTCCACAGCAACGTCGTCACGACATGCTTGGACTCACGCGTCCGCAGGTACGTCAGGTGCGTGTTGAACGCGCCGAACATCGTCAGCAGCAAGGGAAACAGCTGCACGCTGTAGGCCCACCACATGGTGGAGTACAGGATCAGCGACGAGAACGTGTACATCGCGTACGGCAGCAGCAAACCCCAGCGATGCCCGAACAGGCGGACCAGCAGCCGCCACAGCAGGATCGACGCACCCGCCTGCATGAGCAACACGGGGATCACCGCGATCGTGTAGTTCAGCGGTGCCAGCGCGGTGATGAACCAGGCGAGCAGGAACATGCCCGGCGCGATGTGCCCGCTGTAGTCCTGGAACAGGTATCCGGGATCGAACGGGCCGCTGTTGCCTGCCCGGTAGAGGATGATGAAGTCGTCCTGGCCGAAGTAGCCGGAGAACGTGGCAATGGCGTGGATGACGAACGGGATCGCCGCCACCACCGCGGCGACGATGCTGACCGTTTTGGGTAAGACCAGGGGAGGTGCTGGTCTCGTTGCCGTTGCGGTCATTGCTCCAACAACCTGCCTAAGGCCGCGTAGAAGGTGTCGACGATCTTGGTCGGGTCCGGGGTCGGATAGGCTTCGCCGCCGGTCGCGTGGCTGAATGTGCGCAACTCGGCCGTGTCGACGTCCGGCCCGATGCCGATCGCGATGATCTGCAGCGGCCGCTTGGGATCCTGCAGCTTGTTCAGCTCGGCGAGCAGCTTCTGCTGGCTGATCCCGCGGCCGTCGTCGTCATCGCGGCCGTCGGTCAGCAGCACCACCAAGTTGATCCGTCCGGGTTCCCAGTTCTGCCGCGCCGACTGATACGCGGCGAGCACGCTGTCGTAGAGCCCGGTCCCGCCGTTGCTGATCGCCCTGACCGACCGCAGTTTCTCCAGCCCGCCGCTGGCCAGTTGCTCGCTGACTGGCCGCACGGGCAGCAGCTCCTGGTAGTCCTTGTCGCCGTCCAGTTTCGTGGAGAACCGCCACAGTCCGACCTTCGTGATCGGCTTGAACAGCTTGATGCCCAGCTCCGCGGCCCGGAGCGTGAGCGTCATCCGGTCGGCCCTCGCCTTGGGGACTGCGGCAGCCATCGAACCGGAGACGTCCAGCAGCACCTGGATCCGTGCACTGCGGTTCGCCGCTGCCCATTCGTTGAGCAGCTTGTCGGGGTCCTCCGGCAGGTTCACCGGTGTCACAGGCGGCTGACCAGGTCCTGGTGTGCCGTTGGGTGGACGGAAGCCGGCTGCCGTCAGCACGTCGGTCTTCTCGAGCACCTTGCCCAGGAACTGCTGCGCTATCGCACGTTGGGAATCGGATGTTCCAGGAAGCACGACATACGGGTAATCCAGGGACGGAATCGCCGGATCCGCGTACGCACCCACAAGGTTGTGTGCCTTCAACGACGCCTCGGACGTGACCGCGCCTTCCAGCGCGGGGTCGAAGATCGCCGCGGGCTCCTGAACCGTGTGCTTGGTCAGCTTGCGCAACGTCAAAGCGTAGGCACCGGCGGGATCCGGGGCGTTCTTGGTCAGTTCACCCGTCCCGACCAACGCCGCTAGCCCGACCGGGTCAACGGCCGGGTCGACGAACCCGATCGCCGGGTCGCCCTTGAAGATCTCCGCCCAGGTCGGCGTTTTCGACGGCCAGCCGTACTTGCGGGCCGCGGTTTCGGTCAGTCCGACCACGATCGGCGACGACGCCACCGAAGTCCCGGTCACTGGCAGGTTCCACGCACCGCGCTGCTGAGCCCTTTGCAACCACAGCGATGACTCCGGGACCCAGACGTCCGGCTTGTGCACCGCAAGGGTTTCCATCGCCTGACCGGACGGGGCGGCGACCGCCTCGACCCGGTAGCACGCCGAAGTGTCCTGTTGGGACACCGTGGTCAACGCCGGTGCGATGTCCGGCGCCGCGGTGATCCGCAGTGTGGTGACGGTGTCACAGCTGGACGCGGCCAGGCGGGTGCGCAGGTAGTCGTATCCGAACCAGCCCGCGAGGGTCAGCACGAGCAGGATGCTCAGGATCACCACGGGCGAGCCGGGCCGCCGTGCCATCCGCCTGGACCTCCCGTCACTGGGGTGCAGTGCCGGTCAGCGTAGGCGAAAACCCTACTGAGTGGTAATACTCGCATCCAGCCTTTTAGCTCATTAATTACTAATAAACGTTGACATGATCCGCCCCGACCGGCAGGCTCGGCGCTGCATAGTCCTGAAAGCGGGAAGGTAGGCGTCGCAATGCTGCGTCGTGTGATCCAGGGTCGTGTGATCCAGGCAAGCCTGGTTGCCGTCTTAGCCGGGCTGGTCACCCCGGTGGCCACCGCCAACGCAGGTGTCGATCAGGGAGCACCGGCCTATTACGACAGCGGCCTCGCGCCGACTCCTTACATGGGCTGGAACACGTACTACGGCCTCGGCGCGCCGACCGAGCAGGCGGTCAAGGGCGTCGTCGACCACCTGGTGTCCAGCGGTCTGCGGGACGCGGGCTACAAGATCGTGTGGCTGGACGGCGGCTGGCAGGGCACGCCATCGCGCAGCCAGGACGGCAGGCTGCTGGAGGACCGGACACGGTTCCCATCCGGCATCCCGGCGATCGTGGACTACATCCACAAGCGTGGCCTGAAGGCGGGCATTTACACCGACGCGGGCGCATGGGACCCCAAGCACTGCGGCCTCGGCAGCGGCGGCGGGTACTACGAGCGGGACGCCAAGCAGTTCGCGGACTGGAAGTTCGACGCGATCAAGGTCGACTTCCTGTGCGGTGTCGCGCAGAAGCTCGATCCGGGCAAGGCCTTCGGCGAGTTCTCCGCCGCGGTCGGCAAGGCCGGCCGCAAGATGATCCTCAACCTGTGCAACCCGGTCACCCGCGAATGGGGCCTGGGCACCACGCCCGAGCAGGAAGCCGGTTACAACTACGTCTGGGGCCCGACGACCGGCGACTCGTGGCGTACCGACACCGACGTCGCCGTCGGCACGCCGTGGCCGGGCGAGTTCAAGAACGTCTTGCGCAACATGGACAACAACGCGGCGCACCCCGAGGCCAACGGCCCCGGTCACTACAACGACGCCGACTACCTCATCCCGATGCGCAAGCTGCCCGACGGCAGCGGCTATGAGCTCAACGAGGAAGAGTCCACCACGCAGCTGGTGATGTGGGCGCAGATGGCGACCCCGCTGATCATCGGGTCGGACCCGCGCACGCTGCCGCAGTCGATGATCGACACCTTGCGCAACCCGGAGATCATCGCGGTCAACCAGGACAAGCTGGCCATCCAGGGCGTGCGGGTGCAGTCCTCGCCAGAAGGCGACGTGTACAGCAAGGTGCTTTCCGGCCGTGGACAGCGTTCGGTCGTGCTGCTCAACCGGTCGGACAACCCGTCGACCATCACACTCGACTTCGCCAAGGCAGGCCTGACCGGCGCTGTGGCCGTGCGCGACATCCGCAAGCGCGCCGACGTGGGCACCTTCAGTGGGACGTACTCCGTCGAGGTTCCGGCGCACGGCACCGCGTTCCTGCGCCTCAGCGGCACGGACTTCGCTCCTGGCGCCTCACTCGGCGGCGACACGTCCGCGAGCCCGGCTCTGGTCCGGTTCTCCGACACGCAGGCCACGGTGTTCTCCCGTGCGGCGGACGGCTCGATCGTCGTGAACACTAAGAATGGTGACACCTGGTCTCAGCAGTGGACTCGCCTTGACGGCCCGGACCGTCGCGGCATCCTCGGCCAGCCCGCCGCGTACGGCTCGGCGGGTGGCCGGATCGATTTGTTCGTCCGTGGCGCGGACAACGAGGCGTACCAGCGGACGTTCCGCAATGGACGGTGGGAGCGCTGGAACCGCCTTGGCGGCAAGCTTTACGACGCCCCGACCGTCGCGTTCACCTCGCCGGACGACTGGACGATGTTCGCCACCGGCTCGTTCGGTCTGGTGTGGACACGCAAGCACAACGTCGGCTGGACCACGATCGGCTCGCCGAACCTCCAGCCGATCTACGGCCGTCCCAGCGCTGTCGTGGACGCCAACGGTGTCCACGTGGCGGTCCGGACGCGCGACGACGCGGCGTGGATCCACGAGAACGGCGAGTGGAAGTCGCTTGGCGGCGTCATCAGCGGCAGCCCGACGCTGCTGGCCACCGAAGGCCGGATCTACATGTTCGCCCGAGCCAGCGACTACACGTTGTGGCAGCGCAATTTCTCCGATGGCCAGTGGGGCGGTTGGTTCCCGCGTGGTGAGTTCCCGAGCAACGCGTTCGACGGTTCGCTCGGTGCCGCGGCTGGTGCGAACGGATCCGCCTGGGTCGCGTTCCGTGGTGTCGGCGGGCAGGTGCGTCAGGTGGTGTTGTGACAGCTAAGTGTGCTGTGGTGACGGGCGCGGCGTCGGGTATCGGCGCCGCGGCCGCTCGCCGTCTGGCCTCGGACGGCTACCGCGTCATCGGTGTCGACGTCAATCCCGGGGACTGCGTCTCGATTGTGGGAGACGTTGCCTCGGACGCCACGTGGGAGCAAGTGCTTGCTTCGACCGATGGCGTCGACGCCTTGGTGAGCAACGCTTTCACGGTCGTGGTGAAGCCGTTGGGCGAGACCTCCCGGGAGGAGTGGTCTCGTCAGATCGAGGTCAACCTGACCGCGGCTTACCTTGGCGCGCACACGTGCCTGCCCTCGTTGCGGACCCGGTGCGGCTCGATCGTGCTGGTCTCCTCCGTGCACGCCCGCTTCGGGCTGCCAGGACATCCGGCTTACGCGGCGGCCAAGGGCGGACTGGTCTCGCTCGCCGGGCAGCTGGCGGTCGAATACGCCCCGGAGGTCCGGGTCAATTCGGTGCTGCCCGGACCGGTGCTGACCGGTGCGTGGGACCGGGTCTCCGCTGAGGATCAGGCACGCAGCGCGCAGGCGACCCCGTTGGGACGGCTGGGAGATCCCAGCGAGGTCGCTTCGGTTGTGTCCTTTCTGGTTTCCGAGCAGGCGTCCTTCGTGACCGGTGCCAGCCTCGTCGTCGACGGCGGCTGGTCGGTGCACAAGGACTCGTCGTGAGGGGGTTTTGGTGAAGATCACCGGGGTCGAGACGTTCCTGGTGGCGCCGCGCTGGCTGTTTCTGAAGATCAGCACGGACGAGGGGATCAGTGGCTGGGGTGAGCCGGTCGTCGAGGGCCGCGCGGAGAGCGTGCGCGCGGCCGTGCACGAGCTCGCCGACCTGGTCGTCGGCCAGGACCCGCTGCGGATCGAGGACCACTGGCAGGTGCTGCGGCGCGGCGGCTTCTACCGTGGCGGTCCGATTCTTTCCAGTGCGTTAGCCGGTTTCGACCAGGCCCTGTGGGACATCGCCGGGAAGTATCGGAACGCGCCCGTCCACGAACTGCTCGGCGGCCCGGTGCGCGACCGCGTGCGCGTGTACTCCTGGGTCGGCGGGGACCGGCCGGCCGGGATCGCCGAAGCCGTTGCGGGACAGGTGAAACGTGGCTTCACGGCGGTGAAGATGAACGGCTGCGGGCCGATGGACGCCATCGCCACCCCGGCCGACGCGCAGGCCGTGCTGGACCGCGCCCGCGAGGCACGGTCTGTCCTGGGCCCGAACCGGGATCTCGCCATCGACTTCCACGGCCGCGTTTCGCCCGCGATGGCCCGGCGGTTGCTGCCGATGCTGGAGGAAGTGCAGCCGATCTTCGTCGAGGAACCGATTCTCCCGGAGATCCAAGGCGATGTGCTGGCTTCGGTCGTGGCGTGCAGCGGCGTACCGATAGCCCTGGGGGAGCGCCTTTACTCGCGCTGGGAGTTCAAGCCCGTACTGGACGCCGGTGTGTCGGTGTTGCAGCCGGATCCGTCCCACGCGGGCGGTATCTCCGAGTTGCGCCGGATCGCCGCACTCGCCGAGGTCTACGGTGCCAACCTGGCCCCGCACTGTCCACTGGGGCCGATCTCGCTGGCAGCGGCGCTGCAGGTCGCCTTCGCCACCCCGAACTTCCTGATCCAGGAACAGAGCCTGCGCATGCACTACAACGTGGGCACGGAATACACGGACTACCTCGTCGACCCGTCGCCGTTCACGTTCACCTCGGGCTACGCGGTCCGGCCTGCCGGTCCAGGCCTGGGCATCGAGATCGACGAGGAACAGGTGCGCAGGGCCGCGGAGGTCGGGCACCGCTGGCGCTCACCGGTCTGGCGGCATGACGACGGCAGCTTCGCCGAGTGGTGAAGCTCGTGGGTGGTCACCAGGGCTAGCACCCCGGTGACCACCCACGAGGCCTTTCAGGCCTTCAGCCTTCTCATCACCGGGAAGCCCGCGTCCTTCCAGGCCGCGAACCCGCCGATGACGTCACGAACATTGACCAGCCCGACCTGCGAGATCACCTGATGTGCCGCGAGGCTCGACGTGTAGCCCTCGTTGCAGATCAGGATGACCTCCTGCTCGATGTCGCCATGCCGCAATTCCTTGATGTGCCAAGGACTTGTGACGTCAAGGCGCCATTCCAGGACGTGCCGGGAGACGGCCACCGCGCCCGGTATCTCGCCGAATCGCCACCGGTACTCGGTCGGCCGCAGATCGACCAGAGTCGCGCCGTGGCGGAGTGCTTCTGCTGCTTGCGCCGGTGTGTAGCGGGTGATGACCTCCCGCGCCTGCTCGAGCAGCCGCGAGATCGCGCTCATGCGCGCTCGCCGCTGTGGTCGAGTGCGTCGCATGAGCGCGGCGCTGTGTTGAATGATTCGCTCGCAAGCTCGCTCATGCGTCGTGCCACGCGCAAGGACGCCGCCTCTGCTTCGAGAGCGCTTGTGTCGGGTTCCGGCGTGTCACACTCGATCGCCCGCAAGTGGTGTGTTCCGGACGGCAGTGAGCAATAGAAATTCATAACCCGCAGTGGCGGTGAATACGCGTGGATGGACACTGTTGGTTCCATACTGACGTTCACCAGGTTGTGCAGATAGTCGGCGCCGAAGCCGACTGATTTCCCCGCTTTGTGCCTGCGGGTTCGCAACCGTGTTCGGTGGATCTTGCCGTAGTCCTCGACCAGGGAACCCTTGGCCACGGCGAACGCTCCCACGCTGCCGCCGTGGTCGTGCAACAAGGTGTCCTGGCCGATGTCCCAGCAGATCAGCCACACTTCATGTGCGTTGTCGCGGTGCAGCCGGAGGCAATACCTTTCGGCCAGATCGAAATGCACTTTCGACTGCCAGGTTTCCGGCGATTTCGCGATGGATTCGACGATTTCTCGCAACTGCCCCGGTGGCAGCACGACGTCGCTGGAGAACTCCACGAGACAAGCCCTTTCGCCAAGAACCCACGGTGTCCTGGTCCGCCGGGGTCTCGGGGGTCCCGTCGCTCCAGGCCAGCGTGGATTGGTATCTCGCTCGAGCTCCTACCGCCGTCAAACACACCCCTATGTCGGCGCGTTCACCACGGCAAAGCCCGAAAGGCCACTATATGGTGGCCAGGTGCGGATAACCAGAGCACAGCGCAACGCGGTGGCGGAAAAGATCACCAGCCTTGAGCGATCGTTCTACGGGCGCGGTCCGCGCAACGTCAAGGTGTCGGTCAGCGACGACGACCCGATCAGCCTGGTGGTGTTGTCGCTGGACAGCCTCACTGTCGCCGACGCCGTGCTGAGCGAGCGCGGGCACAAGGACGCGGTGATCAGCCACCATGAGGCGTTGCACGAAGCCACCAAGGCGGACTTCCTCGAGGCGATCGAGGAGATCGTCGGCAGCCCGGTCTCCGCGTACCTCGCGCAGGTCCACCCCAGCACGGGGTATGCCGTGCGGGTGTTCGTCTTCAGTGATCTCGGTGACTTCGACGACCCGGATACGGACGGCTCATGATCGTCGCACCGTACGGGGAGTGGGAGTCGCCGGTGAGCGCGGCCGACGTCGCGAGCGCCCGGATCCGTGTCGGCTATCCGCACGTGATCGGCGACGAGGTGTGGTGGCAGGAGATCCCGCCGGACAGTGGCGGCCGAACCCGGGTGATGCACCGAGCCGCCGATGGAACGGTCACCGCCGTGCTGCCGCCCGGATACGAGGCGCGCACCCGGGTCCATGAGTACGGCGGCAAGTCGTACCTCCCGATCCCCGGTGGCGGCCTGGTCTTCGCCAACCACGAGGACCAGCGCCTTTACCTCGTGGGCGACACAGTCATACCGCTGACGCCCGAGGACGCCGGCCGGTACGCGGACTTCGTGATGTCCCCTGATGGCTCCGAGGTGTGGTGCGTCCGGGAGATTCCCGGTGAACCGCCCGTCCGGTCGATTGTGGCCGTCGCGCTCGACGGCAGCGGCACTGTCCGTGAACTGGTCAACACCGGGGATTTCCTGGCATTTCCCACCCCGTCGCCGGATGGCGAGTCGCTGGCGTGGATCTGCTGGAACCGCCCGGACATGCCGTGGGATTCCGCCGAATTGCGGGTCGACGGCCGGCGGCTGGTCGGCGGCGGCGGCGAATCGGTGTTCGCGCCGATCTGGCGGGACAGCGAAAGCCTTTACGTGATCTCCGACCGGTCGGGCTGGTGGAATCCGCACCGGGTCGATCTCGAAGGGAAAGTACGCGACCTGTACCCGGTCGAGGAGGAGTTCACCGAGCCGCTATGGCAACTCGGCGGCCGGCCGTTCGAATTGCTCCCGGATGGCAGGCTTGTCGTGTTGCACGGGCGGGGCGCGCTGCGGCTCGGCATTCTCGACCCGGAAACCGGCGAGCTGACCGACGTCGCGACGCCGTACACATCGTTCGCCACGACGTTGAGTGTGGACGGTTACACCGTCACTTCCGTTGGCTACAGCCCTGATCTGCCTGCCGCAGTGGTGAAGATCGACCTCATCAGCGGCCATTGTGACGTGGTGCGCGCGGAGGCTGACGTCGTGCATGGCGAGTACTTCCCGTCGGTTGAGGCGGTGGAGTTCAAGGGCGACGACGGTCTCGTTGTGCACGGCTTCCTTTACCCGCCTTCGAATCCCCGCTTCCGTGCGCCGGACGGCGAGTTGCCGCCGTATGTGCTGTGGGTGCACGGCGGGCCGACCGGGCATTCGACGTCCGCTTTGGACGTCGGCAAGGCGTACTTCACCAGCCGCGGCATCGGTGTGCTGGACTTGAACTATGGCGGATCCAGCGGATACGGCCGTGCGTACCGCGATCGGCTGCTGGGCAACTGGGGCGTTACTGATGTTGCCGACGCCGTGACAGCGGCCCGTGCGCTGGTTGCCCAAGGCCGCGCCGACTCGGAACGGCTGGGGATCAGGGGCGGGTCGGCCGGTGGCTGGACCGTGCTGGTGGCCGCGACCAGGAGCACCGTGTTCAGCGCGGGCGTCTCCTACTTCGGTGTCAGCGACTTGAAGCTGCTGGCCGAGCAGACCCACGACTTCGAAGCGGGCTATCTCGACTCCCTGGTCGGGCCGCTGCCGGAGAGCGCCGAGCTGTACCGTGAACGGTCACCACTCGGGCACGTGAGCTCGGATACGTGCCCACTGTTGTTGCTGCAGGGCCTGATCGACCCGGTCGTGCCGCCCAGTCAGGCGGTGGCGCTGATCGGTGAGCTGTCCGAGCACGGGGTGGAGCACACGTACCTGGCGTTCGCCAAGGAGTCACACGGCTTCCGCAGGCCGGAGAACGTCCGGGCGTCACTGGAGGCCGAAATCGCGTTCTATGCCCGAGTTTTCGGCTTCACCCCTCGGTAGCATCCCGCTCTACGCACTCGCCGGATTCGGCAAGGACGACGTCGGTACCGAAGCGGCACTGAAGTACTACCTGCTGGGAGCATTCTCCGGAATCGTCATGCTCGCCGATGTGACTCTCCTTTTCGGAGCCGGCGGCGCCACCGGATACCCGGAGATCAAACTCGCCGGCGCGTCCGGGGTGATCGTGGCGATCGGCCTTGTCGGTGTGTTCGCCGGTCTGTTGTTCAGAATCGGTGGCGTACCACTGCACTTCTGGGTTCCGGACGTCACCGAGGGGACACGGCCGCCGGGGCCTGTTGGTCTACTTGGCGGCGTACGCGCTGACGAACCTCGGCGCGTTCGCGGTCGTGTGCGCTTTGCCCCAAGCCACAACGATTTCCGGCTACCGTGGGTTGTTCCGGACCAGACCATGGCTCGCGATCGTGCTCGTCGTCTGTCTGCTTGGTCTGGCCGGAACGCCGCCAATGCCAGTGTTCGTCGGGAAACTGGCCGTGTTCACGGCCGCTGTGGACGGTGGCTTCACCTGGCTGGCCATTGTGGTCGCGATCAACACCGTGGTCAGCGTGTTCTACTACCTTCGCTGGATCGCGCCCACCGTGCGGACCGATGTGGTCAGGTCGTGAGCGTGGCCCCATTGGTCGAGATCAGCGGCGGCTGCGCCTGCGGGCGGCCGAGCAGGTAGCCCTGCGCCTGGTCGCACCCGAGTTCCTGGAGCATCGAGAACTGCTGGGCGTCCTCGACCCCCTCGGCGATGGTCGTCAGACCAAGCGCTTGGCCAAGACGGATCACCGCGGTGACGATCTCCCGGTCGGACGGGTCGGTGACGAGCCCGGCGACGAACGACCGGTCCACCTTGATGATGCTGACCGGCAGCCGCTTGAGGTAGCTCAGCGACGAGTACCCGGTGCCGAAGTCGTCGATGCCCAGCCCGACGCCCATCTCCCTGAGCTCCTCGAACTGCCGCAGGGTCGAGGTGTCGGCGTCCATCAGCACGGTCTCGGTGAGCTCCAAGGCCAACGCCGACGGTTCCAGTTTCGCCCGCGACAACGCGTCGCTCACGGTTCGGGCCAGGTCGGGCTGAGTGGCCTGACGCGCCGAGAGGTTGACCGCGGCACGGAAGTCGGGCGGCACGACACCGGACGCGCGCCACGCCGCGAGCTGACGGCACGCCTCCTCCAGTACGTACGTCCCGATCGGCACGATCAGCCCGCTGTCCTCCGCGACCTGGATGAACGCGGCGGGCGGCAGCAGCCCGCGGCACGGGTCGTCCAGCCGGACCAGCGACTCGACCGCCACCGCCTTGCCTGTGCCCAGTTCGATGACCGGCTGGAAGTGCAGCACGAACCGGTCGTCCCGCAACGCCTGGCGCAAGGTCGACGCGACGGCGACCCGGTCGACGGCACGGGCCCGGCGGGTCTCGTCGAAGATCTCCCACCGGTTCTTGCCCTGCGTCTTCGCGCCGTACATCGCCGCGTCGGCGTTGCGCAGCATGTCCTCGGGCGTCAGGGAATTGTTGTCGGACAACGCGATCCCGATGCTCGCGGTGACCTCGACCTCGACCTCGTAACCCGGCAGCGCCACCGGCTTGCCCACCGCGGCGGTCAGCCGTTCGGAGATCTCCACCGCGCTCTGCTCGGACACCAGCTCAGAACACAGCACGACGAACTCGTCGCCACCGAGCCGGGCGACGGTGTCCGACGGCCGGACCTGTGCGCTGATCCGGGCCGCGATCTCCCGCAGCACCTGGTCACCGATGTCGTGGCCGAGGCTGTCGTTGATGTCCTTGAACCCGTCGAGGTCGATGAACATCACCGCGGTCAGCGTCGGATGCCGGTCAGCACGCGCGAGGACCTGCTTGAGCCGGTCCATCAGCAGCGCACGGTTGGGCAGGCCGGTCAGTGAGTCGTGCAGTGCCTGGTGCACCAGGCGTGCCTCGGCTTCGCGGCGTTCAGTGATGTCCTCGATCTGTGTGACCAGGTAGAGGGGCGCGTTGCCGGCTGGCCGCACCGGCGAGACGGTGACCTGGCCCCACACGATCCGGCCGTCGGCGTGGAAGTACCGCTTGACGCCGTGAAACGGCTCGTTGCTGCCGGCCTTCATCGCCGCGACGGCCGCGCCGCCGATGGCGAAGTCGTCCGGGTGGCTGACGTCGGCGACGTTCATCGACAGCAACTCGGCCTCAGTACGGCCGAGCATCTCGCAGAGCGCCCTGTTGACCTGCAAGAACACCGCGCCCTCGCCGACAAGGCACATCCCGATGGACGCGTGGTCGAACGCCTGCCGGAACCGTTCCTCGGCGTCACGCAGGTCGCGTTCGGCGGCCCGGCGCGCGGTCACGTCGATACCGGTCGAGATCACGTGCGTGACCTCGCCATCCTCGTCGACGAGTGCGCCGTTGGACCAGGACACGTCGAACCGGACACCATCCCGCCGGATCCACGTGTGCTCGTAGTACGCGGGCAGGTCCGACGGTTTGATGTCCCGGTAGTACGCCTCGGTCGGCGCCCATTCCTCCTCCGGCAGGAAGAGATCCCAGAACCGCTTGCCCACCACCTCGGCGAACGTGTACCCGGTGATCAGCTCACAGGTCCGGTTGAACCGCACGATCCGGCCGCCGCGGTCGAACACCACGATCAGGCTGCCCGCCACGTTGAGCACGGCGTCGACGAAGTCGTGCTCGTTTCTCAGTTGCAGCTGCGAGCGCTGCTGCTCCTCGACCATCTCCTGCAGCCGCTGAGCCATTCCGTTGAACGCTGTCGCCATGTCACCGATCTCGTCGCGGCTACGCACCTGCACGCGTTCCGCCAAGTTGCCTTGCGCCAGGCTGGCCGCTCCCCGGGCGACCGCACCGACATCCGTACTCATCCGACGAGCCAGCCAGACTGTCAGCACCATCGTGATCGCGAACGCGACGAGCACGCCCATCAGCGCGAACGTCCGGTCCTCGACATCACTGGCCTGCCGGAACTGCAGCATCAGGGCTTCTCGATCCATGATCGTCGCCCAAAGCGTCGCCATCGTGGCCGCCGCGTCGTCCACGGCACGGGCGTACGCCGTCCGGTCGACTCGGACGGTCGTCGCCTCGACGAAGTCGCGGGTGGTCATCGTGGCCAGGTCGGTTACCGCCAGGTACGCGGTGCGTAACTGCGGCGCAAGCGCATCCCGCATCGCGCGCCCCTCAGCAGTGTTGCCAGTGGCGCGGAAGGCGGTGAAGAGGTTGTCCTGCAGCACGTCCGCGTGCCGCATCAGCATCGCCACGTCACCGGCGACCTTGGTCCGGTCGGGCAGGGAAATCCGGCCAGTCGTCAGCAAGTCATCGACAGTGTTGCCCAGCCTGCTGATCCGGATGACCAGCTCAGGCGAGCACACCACCATGGCGTCGGCCAGGTGGTACGTGCCCAGCTCCGGATCGAGGACCAGGTTGGACGTGGCGCCGACGTACCCGATCAGTGTGCGGACGTCGCCGATCAGCATCGCGTGCGCGGCGTCGGTGCCCGCTTTGTCGTATTTCCCGGACTGGACGGTTTGCCAGTTCTGTATCTGTGTCGCAGGCAACGCGCTGGCGTTGAGGTCCGCGCCGGTGGTCCTCAGGTCGTCCCTCAGCCGGCCGTCCACTTCGGCCAGTGCGGCGTACCCGGAGTCGATCCGGTCCTGGAGCGGCTTCAAGTCCGCTGCCGGCCGGACACCCGCGGCAACCTGACGGACGTACGTTTTGTGCGCTGCCAGGTCCGGCAACAGAGTGGTGAGCGGTCCCAGATATTCCAGGCCGCGCAGTTCGTTGTCGGTCAGCTCAATCCGCCGCGAGTTCGCGTCCAGCAACAGATAAGTCGCACCCGCGAGCAGCGCGGTGAACGCCACGCCGATAATCGCCAGCTTATGCCAAATCCGCCAACGTCTCCTAGTGCTTCCGTGCCTGTCGGCCGGCGCATACATCGGCAGGGCCACCACCCAGACGTCGCCAGTTGTCACCTGTGCGCGGCAATCATCTGCCGTGCTATTCCGTAACGCAACCATCAATATGTGCGAGGGGGACGAACGGTACAGCCGGAAATGTAAAACCGTGATCAGTTCGAAAGACATCCGATGATCACGACATGGAGCATCGTGTTCTTGGCCTAGGCTGCCGGCATGACTGCCGAGAAGAACCTGGCGTACGGCTGGATCACGCGTGCCGGCAGGGTCCTGTTCATCCGGCGCGACCCTGGCGCGTTCCTCGGCGGACGGTGGGAGCTGCCGGGCGGGACGGTCGAAAAAGGCGAGCTGCCCGAGAAAACAGTGATTCGGGAGATCGCCGAGGAGACCGGTCTGAAGGTACGGGTTGCCGGTGAGCGGGCCAAGTCGAGTTGGCCGGACATCGGCGGCAAACCGCTGACCATCAACGCGACAATCTTCGATGTGGCCGAAGAGAGCTTCGGTGATGTCGTATTGAATCCGGGCGAACACGATGAGTATGCGTGGCTCACTCCGGCTGAGGCGGCACAGCGGGAGCTACCCGAGCACGTTCGGCGGATTTTGCCCTGAAACGGCGGAAGGGGCACTGAACCACAGTGCCCCTTCGTCAGTCTGTCAGCCCTGGCGGGCCTTGAACCGCGGGTCCCTCTTGTTGAGAACGAACACCCGGCCCTCACGCCGGACAACCTGAGCGCCCGGCTTCTGCTTCAGCGACCTCAACGACTTCCTGACCTTCACGTCCGCTACAACCACGGCGGCCGTCGATTCATTCCCTAGGTAGCCACCGCCGGTCTTAGGGCTAACGCGTCCGTTGACGCCCGATCCGCACCGCTGCAAAGTGGATCAACGCGCCCGAAACGGACCACCATGGATTCCCTGCAGCTGGCCCACTTCGTGGCATCGGCGATCCTCGCGCACCCCGCCGGGACGGTCCGCCCGATGCTGCCATCACTGCGTGCTGCCACCGAATCACTGCCCGGCGCACTCGCCGGGCCGTTGACCGAGACAATGTCCTATCTGGACAAAGCCGAAGGCGAACCGCCGTGCTGCCTGCACCTGACGTGTTACGCGGCAGCAGGTCAAGCCCGCTTCGACCGGCTGTCGGAGCTGTCCGGGCTGCGAGTCACCGACCATCTCGCGGTCATCCTGGAATGCTCGGCGGCGGGCTATACCCGTGAGGCGGTCAACCTCCTGGTAGCCCACCGCGAAGCGCTGGATCTGTTGTGGGGCACCCTCAACGACCTGGGCTCGCACTACGCGCACACGGTCGAAGCGGTCCAGGAGAGCTTGTCAGGCGGCGGTCTCGTGCACGAAGCACCAGCGCCACGACTCGCCCGGTTCGAACGACCGGATCACCGGGTGCCCGGTCTCGGCAGCGTGCTTGCTGGCGTGCTTCGCGGGCGATGAGTCACAACAGCCCACGTGCCCACAGGCCAGACACAGACGCAGGTGCACCCACGTACCGCCAACGGCCAGGCAGTCCTCACAACCCTCACGGGTGTGGGGCTCCGGGTCAGGACCGAGGGCGGCGATGTCCTGGCAAACGCTCACAGCGTGCTCCTCCATTGGCGACTGTCCGACACGAAGGTACGCCTCAAAGCGAACTGATGCTTGACTGTGGACATGACAACAGCGGTCCCCGAGAACACCCGAGCCACGCGGCCCTCGATCCTGACAGTGGACGACGACCCCAGCGTGTCCCGGGCGATCGCGCGCGACCTGCGCAGGCAGTACGGCGAGAACTACCGGATCGTCCGCGCGGAGAACGGCGACCAGGCGCTGGAAGCGTTGCGGGAGATCAAACTGCGCGGCGAGGAGGTCGCGGCACTGCTGGCGGACTACCGGATGCCGGGCAAGAGCGGGATCGAGTTCCTCGAAGAGGCGATGGACCTCTTCCCGGTGGCCAAGCGCGTGCTGCTGACCGCGTACGCCGACACCGACGCCGCGATCCAGGCCATCAACGTCGTCGACCTGGACCACTACCTGCTCAAGCCATGGGATCCGCCGGAGGAGAAGCTCTACCCGGTACTCGACGACCTGCTCGCGTCCTGGGAGGCGTCAGACCGTCAGCCCGTGCGGCAGGTCAAAGTCATCGGGCACCGTTGGTCCGCGCGCTCCTACGAGGTGCGCGACTTCCTGGCACGCAACGCGGTGCCGTTCCGGTGGTACGAACTCGACCAGAACGAAAGCGAGGCACAGCGCCTGCTTTCCGCGTGCGAGTGCGGCGAAGCGGACATCCCAGTCGTGGTGACGCCCGACGGTAAGGCGCTGACCCGGCCGTCCGACGCGGAGCTGGCCGCGCGCGTGGGCCTGAGCACCACACCTTCGACTGATTTCTACGACCTGATCGTGATCGGTGCGGGGCCTGCCGGGCTGGGCGCGGCCGTCTACGGCGGGTCGGAAGGCCTGCGGACCGTGCTGGTCGAGCGCCTCGCAGCCGGTGGCCAGGCCGGTACGAGCAGCAGGATCGAGAACTACCTCGGGTTCCCGGACGGAGTGTCGGGTGAGCAGCTGACCGAGCGCGCCCGCAGGCAGGCGTTGAAGTTCGACGTGGAAATGCTGACCACCAGGAAGGTGGTGTCGCTCGAAGCCAAGGGAGCGGCCCGCGTTGTCCGGTTCGACGACGGTACGGAACTGTCGGCGCACACCGTCATCCTCGCGACCGGTGTCGCGTACCGGACGCTCGAAGCACCAGGCCTCGGCGAGCTGACCGGCCGTGGCGTGTACTACGGAGCGTCCACAACAGAGGGTCCGAGCTGCGCGGGCCAGGACGTCTACCTGGTCGGCGGCGCCAACTCGGCAGGCCAGGCCGCGATGTACTTCGCCAAGCACGCCAAGCGGGTCGTGCTCGTGGTGCGCGGCGACTCGCTGGACCGGTCGATGTCCCGGTACCTGATCGACCAGCTGTCCGGTCCCGGCAACATCGAAGTGCTGACGTGCACCGAGGTCATCGGCGGATCCGGGACCGACCACCTGGAAACCCTGACCCTGCGGCACAACAAGACCGGCGAGACCACGACAGTGCCGGCCTCCTGGCTCTTCGCGTTCATCGGCGCCGCGCCAAGGACGGACTGGCTGGACGGGACATTGGCGCGGGACGACCGTGGCTTCGTGCTGGCCGGACCGGACCTGCTCACCGACGGCTCGGTGCCGGCGGGCTGGGGCCTCGACCGGCCGCCGTACCACCTGGAGACAAGCCTGCCTGGCGTGTTCGTGGCCGGTGACGTGCGCTCCGACTCGGTGAAGCGGGTGGCGTCGGCCGTCGGGGAAGGCGCGATGGCCGTCACGCTGGTACACCGGTACTTGGAGAGGTCGTGACATGGAAAAGCTGACCCCGGAAGAACTGCGCGGGTTGTTCCTGTTCGAGCGGCTCGACGACTCCAAGCTGGGTTGGCTGGCCGAGCACGGCCACGTGGAGCGCCGCACGGCCGGGACGCCGATCCTGACCGAAGGCGAAGATGCGACGTGCTTCTTCGTGCTGCTCGAAGGAACGGTGGCGTTGAGCCGCAACATCGGCGGCGAGATCGTCGAGACAAACCGGACAGACCACCGCGGTTCGTACTTCGGCGCGACCCAGTCGTACCTGGAAGCCGACATCCCGTCGAAGACGACGTACCAGATGACGGTGCACTCGATCACCGACACGGCGATGTTCCAGCTGCCCGCGGCCGATTTCGGGCCGATCATCCGCGAGTGGTTCCCGATGGCGATGCACCTGCTCGAAGGCCTGTTCTTCGGCCTGCAGAACACCCAGCGGATGACAAGTCAGCGGGAACGCCTGCTCGCGCTGGGCTCGCTGTCCGCGGGCCTGACCCACGAACTCAACAACCCAGCGGCAGCGGCCGTCCGCGCGACGGCAGCGTTGCGTGAACGCGTCGCAGGCATGCGGCACAAACTGGCCATGCTCGCCAGCGGAGCAATCGACCCGAAAACCCTGCCGTCGTTGGTGCTGCTGCAGGAAGACGCGGTGGAACGCGTCGCCAAGGCCCCGAAACTGCAGCCGATGGAAGCCAGCGACCGCGAGGACGAAGTAGCGGACTGGCTCGAGTCGCGGGGGATCCAGGGCAGCTGGGACCTCGCGCCGACCTTGGTGGCAGGCGGGCTGGACGTCGACTGGCTGGCCGAGGCGACCGCGAAATGTCCACAAGCGACTGCCGAGGCGGCCGTCCGCTGGATCGCGTACACGGTCGAGACCGAGACGCTGATGAACGAGATCGAAGACGCGACCACCCGAGTGTCCACTTTGGTGGGTGCGGCGAAGCAGTACTCGCAGATGGACCGCGCGCCGTTCCAGGTCGTCGACGTGCACGACCTACTCGACTCGACACTGGTGATGCTGAACGCCAAATTCGGCGACGGGATCGAGGTCGTGAAGGACTACGACCGGTCCTTGCCGCTCATCTCGGCGTACGCGGCTGAGCTGAACCAGGTGTGGACGAACTTGATCGACAACGCCATCGCGGCGATGGACGGCCGGGGGACGTTGACCCTTCGGACTTTCCGGGATGATGGGTTCGCTGTCGTGGAGGTGTCGGATACGGGGAGTGGGATCGCTCCGGAGATCAAGGAACGGATCTTTGAGCCTTTCTTCACGACGAAGGCTGTGGGGGAGGGGACCGGGTTGGGGTTGGATATCACTTGGCGCATTGTCGTGAATAAGCATCATGGGGATGTTCGGGTTGAGTCTGCGCCTGGTCGGACGACTTTTCAGGTTCGGATTCCTATTAATCCTTTGAAGGCTCAGTAGGTCCCGGCTGGTTCTTGCTGTCCTTTGGTTTCTGGCTTGGTTTCCTTTTGCTTCGGGTTTCAGCTGGGTTCTTTTGCTTTGGCTTCCATTCCGGCCTTTTGTGCCTGCCACGGCTCGATTTGACTTGGGGCCCCTGCGGCGCGCTCGGGGAGGAAGCCGGGGAGTCCCCCTTCGTTCCGCATCATTTATCCTTCGTGGCGCGTGGGGCCTCCCCGCACCGGACAGTTTAAGCGCGCCGCTACCCCAAGTAAAATCGAGCCTTCGCTTCGCCCACCACCCCATACCCCACTTTTCGCTTCGCTCACTTTTCGCGCCATGCCCGGCTTTCCGTTTTGCTCGCTTATTCCAGTTCGTAGGGTTCCGGTTGTGTGGTGTGGGTTTTTCCGCTTGGTGTGGTGAAGGTGAGTGTTCCTGGGTGGGGTTGTTCGATCTTCCAGGCGCTTCGCTCTTTCAGTAGGTTGTGTTTCTTGCACAGGGCGGCGAGGTTGGCGACGCTGGTTTCACCGTGGTCGGTATGGCGTTGGGTGTGATCTATTTCGGTGCGCTCGGCGGGTTCTTCGCAGCCGGGTTGTCGACAGGTGCGGTCGCGCAGTTGGATGTGGCGCTTCAGCGAGGGTGGCGCGAACCTGTGGTGGCTGACTTCCAGGACGTGGCCTGCGGGGTCGGTGAGGATGCGGCGCCAGGTGCTGTCGCGGGCTAGTTCGCGGGCATGGTCTGCGGTGATCGCGCCATACCCGGATAGCTCACCAGGCTGGTTGTTCACGCCCATCAACGTGGTCATCGGGACCATCACGTTGGTGGCGATGACCGGACGCTTGATGTTCTTGCCCGCCACCAGGTCCATGAACACATCCGCCCGGCACTGCTTCAGCGACCGCTTCTTGGTTTTGCGCTGCTTGGCGAGGGCGTCGATCTGGTTGAACGCGGTGACCGCTTCGGCGGCGTCCAGGGTGATCTTGAGTTGGGCCAGGCCGTCGGGCAGGTCGACCATGGTGATGCCGCGTTCTTGCTCGCGGGCGTGTTGGCGTCGTTGGTCGGCAGCTGTGACGTCGGCGCGGGTGACGGTGTCACGCACGGCACGCCGAAACCGGGAGTGATCGGCCCTCGGCCCACGCTCCAACACCCGCTGTTCCACCCACCGCGCCTGGTCATCGGACAAGACGGTGGTTTGTTTGGTCATGGTGGCGGCACGGTCAGCGTCGATGTCCCCGGCTTGCAGCGCGGCCAAGGTGGCAGGCAACCGGTTGACCATCTCCTGAGCCTGCAAAAGTTTCGCCAACGCCACCCGCGGGCTCACCCGGGTCTCGATAGAGATCTCCTCGGCGGCGCCGTCCGCAACGCGGATACCGTCTCGGTTGGGTGGTGACAATTCCGCGAACCGCGCCAGCAGGCAAGCGTCTTCGGCGTCCAGTGAAGCGCGTACCCGGGCGTTGCGGGCAAGTCGGGAAAGGACTTGCTCGCGATCCAGGGAGCGCGTTTCGAACATACGTCCAGTGTATCAGAAACGGCGTGACGAAGCAGGAGGAAACCGCAAAAAGAAAAGCAACCCATCCCCGAGCGAAGGCTCGATTTTACTTGGGGTAGCGGCGCGCTTAAACTGTCCGGTGCGGGGAGGCCCCTCGCGCCACGAAGGATAAATGATGCGGAACGAAGGGGGACTCCCCGGCTTCCTCCCCGAGCGCGCCGCAGGGGCCCCAAGTCAAATCGAGCCGTGGCGGGCACAAAACCCCAAAATAAAAGCCAAAGCAAAAGAACCCGGCTGGAAACTGAAGTCGAAGGACACCGGGCAGCCAAGCTGGAAACCGAAGCAAACGGAAACCGAGCTGAAACCAAAGCGGGCAAAAAGGACCCAGCTGGAAGCCAAAGCCAAAGGCAAGAGACAAGATCAAGCAGCTGAGGTTGAGCCACCTCCACACCCTCGGTATAGTTCGGGCCCAAACGAGCTAGGAGTCGGGATGGACCTGCGACGCGCGCTGAACCACGTACTCGACAACCATCGCAAGTGGGTCGAGCAGTTCGGCGACCTCCCAGACCACCCATCGCTGCACGTCAGCGAAGCCCAACTGGAAGCAGCGCTGGACACCCTCTCCGCCCGCCTCACGAACAACTACCCCTTCTTCCACCCCCGTTACGCGGGCCAGATGCTCAAACCCCCACACCCCGCGGCGATCGCAGGCTACGTAGCCGCCATGCTCATCAACCCGAACAACCATGCCCTCGACGGCGGCCCGGCCACCGCGAAAATGGAGCGCGAGGTCGTCAAGCAGCTCGCCACGATGTTCGGCTACGGCGAGCATCTCGGCCATCTGACCTCCAGCGGCACCATCGCCAACCTGGAAGCCCTTTACGTCGCAAGGGAACTGCACCCCGGCAAGGGCGTCGCGTTCAGCGTGGACAGTCATTACACCCACGGCCGGATGTGCGGTGTCCTGGGCATCGAAGGCACCAAGGTCAAGGTCGACAGCGCCGGGCGGATGGATCTCGACGACCTCAGGAAGGTCTTGGCAACCGGGAAGATCGGCACCGTCGTCGTCACGGCGGGCACGACCGGCCTCGGTGCCATCGACCCCGTGCATGAGATTCTCCCGATCGCTCGCGAGTATGGAACAAGGGTGCACGTCGATGCGGCCTACGGTGGTTTCTTCATCCTGGTCGACGACCTCGATCCGCGGCCGTGGCAAGCGATCAAGGATTGTGACTCCATCGTCGTCGACCCGCACAAGCACGGTCTGCAGCCTTACGGGTGCGGCGCGGTCTTGTTCCGTGATCCCGGGGTGGGCCGGTTCTACGCGCATGATTCGCCCTACACCTACTTCACCTCTGATGACTTGCACCTGGGTGAGATCAGTCTGGAGTGCTCTCGGTCGGGTGCGTCGGCCGCCGCGTTGTGGCTGACGTTCCAGCTCATTCCGCCCACTGTGGACGGTCTGGGTGCCGTGCTCGCGGCCGGTCGGCGGGCCGCTGTGCGGTGGGCCGACACGATCGATGCCAGCGCCGAGCTGACCTTGTACCAACGGCCTGAGTTGGACATCGTCAGTTACTTCGGTACCGCTGGGACCATGAGCGAGATCGACGCGACCTCGCAGCGCGTCCTGCACGCGGGGATGTCCGCGGAGGTCGAGCCGGTGTTCCTCAGCGTGCTGTCCGTCGGCCGGGAGGATTTCACCAGGCGGCACCCCGCGGTCGGCGCCGATGCCGACCGGGCCAGGGTGCTGCGCAGTGTGTTGATGAAGCCGGAGTCCGAGCTTTATCTGGACACCCTGCACGGCAGGGTGATCGATCTGGTGGCTAGCCCGAACGGGTGAGGTACGACCTGCGATCAGTTCGGTCAAGCGGGATGATTCCGGCTATGACGAACCCCGAAACCCCGCCGACCGACGAGATCCCGGTCCAGGAACCGCCGAAGGACACCACTGCGGCCAAGGACGCCAGCGGTTCGGTGACCAGCGCGACCCGCACCAGCGGGACGTGGATCGCGGTCATCGTCGCCACGATTCTCCTGGTCTTCCTGCTGATCTTCATCCTGGCGAACCTGGAGTCGGTCACCGTCAGCTTCCTCGGCATGTCCGGCCAGCTGCCCCTAGGCGTCGCGTTGCTCTTCGCCGCGATCTGTGGCGCGCTGCTCGTCGCCCTGGTCGGTGCGGCCCGCATTCTGCAGCTGCGACGGCGCGTGCGACGCGCGGGCAAGCCCTAGCCGGTGCGCAGCGGCTGATCAGCCGCATTCGCGGATGATCTGGTCGTTGACCGCACGCACCTCTTGGAAATCCATTTTGGCCACTCGCCGGTCGTAGGTGAAAAACCCGTTCACCTCGTGCTCCACGTCGGTGATCTGGGTGTAGATCGAACCGCTGAGGCTGTTGGCCAGCGCCACTTCGAGCACGTCCCGCTGGTTCTCGACGTAGCGCTTGGTCAGCGTCGTGATGTCCGGGGTCATCTCGTACGCGTGGCCGTCGTCGAACCACATGTGACCTTCGACCTCGAGCCCGAGGCCGCCGTGTTCGCCGTCGATGGCGATCCTGGTCGAGTCGGGCACAGGCTTGGCCGGGCCGACGTACTCGTGCAGGTCGATCACGTCACCGTGGCCCGAATCGCCGAACGAGTCGGTGAGGTTGTAGCCGCTGTGCGCGTTGACGATGCGTGTCGGGTCGAGCGCTTTCACCTCGTCGGCGATGCGGCCGGTGTCTTCCAGTGACCACTCGCCCCAGCCCTCGTTGAAGGGGATCCACCCGACGATCGACGTCCAGTTCTTCTTCTGCGAGACCAGTTCACGCAGCTCGGCCTCGAACTGGCGCTGCGCGTCGGCAGGCGGACGGCCCAGCTTGGTCGACGGCATGTCCTGCCAGACCAGCAGGCCCAACCGGTCGGCGTGGTTGTACCAGCGGTCCGGCTCGGTCTTGATGTGCTTGCGAACTGTGTTGAAACCGAGAACCTTGTGCTGTTCCAGGTCGAACCGCAGTGCTTCGTCGGTCGGTGCGGTGTAGATCCCGTCCGGCCAGTATCCCTGGTCCAATGTGGACAGAAGGAACAGCGGCTCGCCGTTCAGGGTGAACCGCAGCCGCCCCTGCTCGTCCGGCTTCATGCCGAACTCGCGCATGCCGAAGTAGGACGTGACTCGATCGCCTTGCGGCAGCACGACTTCGAGGTCGTACAGGAACGGGGAATCCGGCGACCACAGCCTGGGCTGGGGAACGGGGACTTCCACGGTTGAGGCGCCGCTCTTGTGGCTGACCAGGGAATCGCCGTCCCGCACGACCACTTCGAAGGACGTGTCCGGTCCGGCGATGTGGGCGGTCAGCGTGAGCGATTCCCTGTCCAGTGAGGGAACCATGTCCAGCGAGACGATGTACGTTTCGGGCACGGGTTCCAGCCACACGGTCTGCCAGATGCCGGACGCGCCCTCGTAGAAGATGTCGCGGTCGGGAACGAGCCGCTGTTTGCCGACTGGCTGCCAGGTGGCGTCAGCCCGGTCCTCGACCCCGACGATCAGCTCCTGCGGGGCGTCCGTGCGCAGCGCATCGGTGATGTCGAATGAGAAGGACCCGTAACCGCCTTGGTGCGAGCCGACTTCCTGGCCGTTGACGTACACGGTAGCCCGGTAGTCCACGGCCCCGAAATGCAGCAGGACCCGGTCGTTCCAGCCGGACGGGACGTCGAAGGTGCGCCGGTACCACATGTAGTCCTCATGCCGGGCAATACCGGACAAAGCGGACTCAATGGGAAAGGGGACGAGGATTCGCTCGGGCAGCGTCTCGCCGAACGGCGGCTGCTCGTCGGGCTTGGCGGCTGTGAACTCCCACACTCCGTTGAGGTTCAGCCAGTCCGCCCGGACCAGCTGTGGTCTGGGATATTCGGGCAGCGCGCTGGTGGGGGAGACCGAGCGGGTCCATGGCGTGGTCAGTTTGAGGTCGGCCATTGTCCAGTCCATCACCCTCGAAGCTACCGCGTGCCGACCACTCCGGCACACCGTGTCCACCCCTCCCGCACGTCGTGTCCACCACTCCGGCACCGCGAGTCGCACTTTCCGGCACACCGAGATTCCTCGCCCAGGTCAGGCGGAGATTTCATGGTGCCGGAACGGGTATTTCGGTGTGCTGGAGCGGGGATTTCATCGTGTCGGGAGGGGGATGTGGCCGTGGCTGAGAAGATCGTCAGCGGGATGTTCGTAGCTTGGGATCGTGGCTGTGCAGACAGTGGCGCTAGGTGCCGAGATCACCAACCGGCGGAGGGCGTATCTCCTCGCCGAGTTCGTTGTGCTGTTCTTCGGCACGATCGCGGCCTTCGCCGCGTTTGCCCAAGGCGTCAGCCCGATTCCGTTCCTCGTCGCGCTCGGCGTCGGGTCCGTGGTGTACCTGGTCCGGCAGAAGAGCTTTGACCGCAAGGACTTCCTGCGTTCCGAGGCGGTACGCGGCCAACTGCGGCCGATGCTCGGTCTGTGGGCGGTCGCGGCCGTGGTAGCCGTGGTCGCCGTGGCGATTCTGCTGCCCGACGACCTGTTCGGCCTGCCTGCCAGCAACCCGTGGCTGTGGCTGGCCATCGCCATCGGTTATCCGCTGCTCAGCGTGTACCCGCAGGAGCTGATCTTCCGGGCTTTCATGTTCCACCGCTACGCCGCGGTGTTCGGTACCGGCACCGGCATGATCATCGCCAGCGCGGCCGCGTTCGGGTTCGCCCACATCATCTTCGGCAACTGGTTCGCCGTGGTCGCGACCACGGTGGGTGGTCTGCTCTTCGCTTCGCGGTACGCCCGCAGCCGGTCGTTGCTCGCGGTGTCCATCGAGCACGGGCTCTACGGTGTGTTGATCTTCACCGTCGGGCTCGGCCAGTTCGTCTATCACGGCGCCAATTCCTGACAACTTCCTGACATCGGACTGCCAGGCTGTCCGCCATGATCAGAACAACGATCGTGTGCGGCTTGGCTTTCGCCGCCGTTCTGGGCCTCGGAACGCCGGGTTGGGCCTCCACATCGGACGCAGTCGTGCACACCCTCGCGGTAAGCCCGGACGAGCAGAAAGCCGTCAAGGACTACTGGACGGCAGAGCGGATCGGCAAGATGGAGTCCGATCCGCCGAACACCGATCCACTGCAAGAAAGCCCTGCTGGGGCGGGTTTCCGGCAGGCAACCGCCGCGGACAAGTCGATCGGCAGGCTCTTCTTCGTCGACCGGGACGGCGATGACAGCAGTTGCACGGCCACCGTCGTGCCCAGCGCGGGCCGCTCGGTCGCGGTGACGGCCGGACACTGCGTGCACGGGTTCGACCTGATCGGCAATGACCCGCAGTGGACGACGAAACTGCTGTTCGTGCCCGGTTTCCGGGACAACACCATGCCGTTCGGCTCGTTCCCGGTCAGGTCTGTCGTGGTGCACAGCCAGTGGGTCGCCGACGACCAGAAATCCGACTATGACCAGGCGTTTCTGGTGCTCAGTGAGCACGTCCCCGGTGTGCCGCAGGGTATTGCGTTCGACCAACGCCCTGACCAGGCTGTGCAGCAGTTCGGCTACCCGCGTGCGACGGCGGCGCCGGGCTTGAAGGGCAGGCCGGAGTTCATCGGCATGCGGCTGGCCCGGTGCTGGGGCACAGCCGTCAAATCGCCTGGTTATCCTGGGTTTCCGCCGGATGACCTCTGGGGCGTCGCGTGTCAGATGGGTGGTGGTTCCAGTGGTGGGCCACGGATCGCGCACTTCGCCGAGCCCGTCGGACTCGGCGTCGTGGTCGGTGTGAACGCGCAGAGCTCCTACATCGACAACACCGGGAAGCACTGCGACGAACCCGTTGCAGGACAGTGCACCCGGCACTTGGTCGGCCCGCAGTTCACCAAGAAGATCACGCGGCCGCTCTACGCCAGGGCGTTGTTGGGCTGACTCACGTGTGCGGGATGTGCTCGCCAGGGATGACCCCGAAGCGGCCGGACTGGAAGTCCTGCAACGCTTGGAGGATCTCCTCGCGGGTGTTCATCACGAACGGGCCGTACTGCACGACCGGCTCCCGGATCGGCAGGCCGCCGAGCAGCAGTACGTCCAGGTTCGGCTCGGCGGCAGGCTGGTTCGTCGCGCCTTTCAGCGTGAGCACATCACCCTTGCCGAACACGGCCAACTGTCCTTTCCGGACTGGACGGCCCTCGGTGCCGACCGTTCCGTTGCCGGACAGGACGTAAGCCAGGGCGTTGAAGTCGGCGCGCCACGGCAGTTGCAGTTCCGCGCGTGGGCTGATGGTCGCGTGGATCAACGTGATCGGCGTGAACGTCGAACCGGGGCCGGGGTGTCCGGCGACATCACCGGCGATCACGCGCAGCAGCGCGCCACCGTCCGCTGAGGACAGCAGGCTGGCTTGTTTGGCGCGGATGTCCTGGTAGCGCGGCGGGTTGAACTTGTTGGCGCCGGGCAGGTTCACCCACAGCTGGATGCCGTGGAACAGGCCGCCGGACATCACCAGGTGCTCCGGCGGCTTTTCGATGTGCAGGATTCCGCTGCCGGCGGTCATCCACTGCGTGTCGCCGTTGGTGATCGTGCCACCACCGCCGTGCGAGTCGGCGTGCTCGAAAACGCCGTCGATGATGTACGTGACCGTCTCGAACCCGCGGTGCGGGTGCCACGCCGTGCCCTTCGGTTCGCCGGGCGCGTACTCCACCTCACCCATCTGGTCCATGTGGATGAACGGATCCAACTCGGCCGCGCTGACCCCAGCGAACGCCCGCCGCACCGGGAAGCCCTCGCCCTCGAACCCGCTCGGTGCGGTCGTCACCGCGCGCACCGGCCGCTGAACCGCCGAGGCGGCGTCAGGCACCGCGATTCGCGGCAAGGTCAAGGTGTCCGCGGTTACGGCCGGCATGACGGGCTCCTCACAAGTTGTTGAGCATTCAACTTACCACGATTCGGCCGGGAGAGCCGTGGGTAGTCAGTCGTCATGGGGATATTCGCCGGGTTCGAGCTGGACTTGATCGAGGGTGCTGGGGCGCGGCTGCGGGTCCGCCACGGCGGTTCGGGAACGCCTGTCGTGCTGCTGCACGGACATCCGAGGACTCATACGACGTGGCACCGCGTCGCTCCGCAGTTGGCCAATGATCACTACGTTGTCTGCCCTGACCTGCGTGGATACGGTCAGTCGGACAAGCCTGCCAGCGCCGATGACCATGCGCCGTACTCGAAACGCGCGATGGCCGAGGACATCGTGGCGATCATGCGCGAACTCGGCCACCAGCGATTCGCTGTCGTCGGGCACGACCGTGGCGCCTATGTGGCCTACCGGGCCGCGCTCGACCACCCGGATGTGGTGACCAAGCTGGTCGTGATCGACGTCGTCCCGACCGCCGAGGCGCTCGAACGATGCGACGCCGGGTTCGCCAAGGAGTGGTGGCACTGGTTCTTCTTCGGACAGACCGCCAAACCGGCCGAGCGCGTGATCACCGCGGACCCGGAGACCTGGTACAACGCCTGGACGGTGAACTCGCCCGACCGCCTCGGACCGGAGAACCACGCCGACTTCCTCGCCGCGATCCGGGATCCGGCGACGGTGCACGCGATGGTCGAGGACTACCGGGCCAACCTGGGCATCGACCGCATCAACGACGAGGCGGACCGCGCCGTCGGCAAGCAGATCACGTGTCCCGCGATGATGTTGTGGTCGCTGCGGGACGACATGGAACAGCTGTACGGCGATCCCTTGGAAGTCTGGAAACCGTGGTGCCCGCACATCGTCGGGCACGGCATCGACTCCGGCCATCACGTCGCCGAGGAGAACCCCGATCAGCTGGCCCGCGACCTGCTGGCGTTCCTCCGCTGACGATTGGACTTGCCGGTCCATTTTTTGCCCGGCAGGCTGAATGGACCAGCTAGTCCATTCATGAGGTGAGAACCAGATGCAGTACTACCTGCTCGGCAAGTCGGGTCTGCGGGTCAGCAGGGTCGCGTTGGGCACGATGAACTTCGGCACGCGGGGCTATCACGCGGCATACGGCAAGACCGAGGACGAGGTCCGGCCGATTCTGCGGACCTACCTGGACGCGGGCGGCAACTTCGTCGACACGGCCGACTTCTACACCGCGGGCCACAGCGAGGAGATCATCGGCAAGCTGCTCGAGCAAGCCGGTGTCCGGGACCGGGTCGTGCTGACGACCAAGTTCACCAACACCATCGACCCCACCGATCCCAACGCCGGTGGCAACGGCCGCAAGCACATGGTCAAGGCGGTCGAGGATTCCCTGAAGCGGCTGCGTACCGACTACATCGACCTGTTCCTGCTGCACATCTGGGACCGGATGACACCGGTCGAGGAGGTCGTGCGGACCTTCGACGACCTCGTGCGGGCAGGCAAGATCCGGTACGCGGGGATGTCCGACGTGCCGAGTTGGTACGCCGCGCGCGCCCAGACGTACGCCGAAGCACACGGGCTGACCCCGATGATCGGCATGCAGCTGCCGTATTCGTTGATATCGCGGGACATCGAGCTCGAATACGTGTCGCTGGCGCAGAACCTGGGCATGGGCATCACCGGGTTCGGGCCGGTCGCCGGCGGCGTGCTGACCGGCAAGTACCGCCCGTCCAAGGACGGTCTCGACGGCGACGGCCGCCTCGTCAAGAGCCCCGGATACCGGGCGCTCGGTGACCGCGAGTGGCAGATCGTCGCCGCCGTCGAGAAGGTCGCCGACGGGCTGGGCCGCAGCATGGCCCAAGTCGCGATCAACTGGGCGGCGACCCAGCCGGGCATCGCGGCCGCGCTCATCGGCGCGAGCAGCGCCGACCAGCTGACGAGCAACATGGCGGCGCTGGACTTCGAGATCCCAGCGGACGCGCGTCAACTGCTCGACGAGGCCAGCGCCCTGACGTTGCCGGGACCGTATGCCTTGTTCCACCCGGCTGCCCAGGCGGAGCTCATCGGCCCGAACGTGGGTGACAAGCCCGCTGGGTACTGGGTCAGTTGACGCAGCCGTCGGACGGGGCGGACGCCGGGGGAGCCGTGGTCGCGGGTTTGCCGGTGAGGTAGTCAGCGGTGAACTGACGCACCTGGCTCGGGTCGACGACGAGCATGCCCTGGTATCCGTCGACGGAGGTCCATGGAATCGTGCCGAGTGCCACGCTGGATGTGCTGGTCAGCGCGCGTACCAGGTCGATCAGCGGCAGCTGCGGATCGGTGTGCACGGTCTGCTTGAGCACTTCGAACAGGGCGGTCAGCTGCTGGAGGTCCGAGTCGCTCAGTTTGGTGATCAGTCCGCGGAGGAACGCCTGGTGGCGGGCGATGCGGTCGAGGTCGCCGTTGGGCAGCCCGTGGCGCTGCCGAAGGAACGCCAACGCTTGCGCACCGGACAGGATTTGCTTGCCTGCTCGGAAATCCGCGGCTGAGTACCTCTCCTTGACCGCTGTTCTCAGGCAGACCTCCACACCCCCGATCGCTGAGCTGAGCGCGGGGAATTGGGCCATGTCGACCGTGGCGTAGTGGTCGGCCCGGACTCCGGTGAGTTTTTCCACCTCGGCCACCGTGGCCCTCGCGCCGGCGTCACCCCCGCCCGCCTTGGCATAGGCGCTGTTCAACTTGCTGCCTGGGCTGATGCCTGTGTCCCGTGGCAACGACACGGCACGGATCGAACCGTCTGTGCCGAACCGGGCCAGGACGATGGCGTCGGGGTGGTCGAAGCCATCGATACCCAGCAACAGCAGGCTTTTCTCGGTGCTGACCGGTGGCGGGGTGACTGTTTCGGATGTCGCGGGCGGCGCCGCCTCTCGTGCCGCGGTCAACGGGATGACCACGGCGGCGATGCCCGCGGCCACGGCGCCACCCGCCACGGCCACGATCCAGACCCGCCTGCGGCGAGGTTTGGCGCCCTGCCGCAAGTTGGCCAGTACGGTGCCAGAATCGACCGCTTGCTCGGCCTCCGCGGCGATCGCCTGGCGGATCAGCAGTTCATCGTTGGTCATCACAGCACCTCCATGACCCGGTCGTCCGCGCGCAGAGCCTTGAGCGCGCGGGAAATGTGGCTGCGCACGGTTCCTTCCGTGCAGTTCAGAACGGTCGCGATCTCCGCGTCGGTGCAGTCCTCGTAATAACGCATCACGAGCGCGGCCCGCTGTTTACGCGGCAGCACGGCGATCCTCGCGCGCATCGCGTCCCGTTCGGCGTGCCGCACCGCGGGATCACTGACCGGAGGCGTCAACGCGTCGATCGTCCGCGACGGGGACGCGATGTCCCTGGCGGCCTTGCGGTGACGCCAGGACAGGTACTCGTTCGTCACCATCCGCTTGACGTAGAGGTATGGCGCGTCCATCGACTCGATCCGTGCCCACCGCCGCTGCGCCCGCAGCAACACCTCCTGCACGATGTCCTGTGCCAGATACCGGTCACAGGTCATCGCGGTGGCGTAGCGCAACAGCCGATCGAGACGATCAGTGACGAACTGGTCGAAGCCGTCCGGCACCGCCGCTCCCTTCTGCTCGATGTGTCGAATGCAGCCGGGAAACCCGAACCGCCCCGCAGGTGTTGAACGCTGTGACGTGGATCACCTGTGAGAGGGTCGGACGGTGCTGATCTGGATCAACGGCCCCTTCGGCGGCGGCAAGACGCAGACAGCGTACGAAATCCACCGGCGGCTGCCCGGCAGTGTGGTGTGCGACCCCGAGCATGTCGGGTTCGGGCTGCACCGGATGACCCCACGCGCGTTGCGGCAGGACTTCCAGGACATGCACGTCTGGACCGATTCCCGGTCGATCTCCCAAGTGGCGGAGCACATCGCCACGTCGGCGGGTGTCCGGCTGGAGCGCGACACGGGCAGTTCGTTGCGCCGTCAGCTGCGTCGGACCTGGACCCAGGTTCGTCACGTGCGGTTCGACTGACCACCCAGTCGGGACAGTCCGGGGCGTTCATGCCCGTTTGGGCACAATTCGGCCGAATGGAGTATCTGACGGCCGGATGGTCCCTCTTACAGCGATATCGCCGTCCGACAACACCTGTGAGGGAGACATGGACACGATTTCGCTGCCTGGCCGGACCGACGTGACCGGGATGGGCTGGCTGCCCGACCGGCCGGACGTCCGTGACCTGACGTACGACTCGCCAGAGGTCCGCAAGTTACTGGCGTCATCCGCATCCCCGGCGTTGCAGGCGCTGGCGAGTGACTCGGCGGCTGAGCCACCGGACAAGGTCGACCTGCGTGAGTGGTTCTCGCCGGTCGAGGACCAGGAGACGATCGGCTCCTGCACCGCGAACGCGGCGTGCGGCATCGTCGAGTACTTCCAACGTCGCTCCTTCGGCAAGTACATGGAGATGTCGAGGCTGTTCCTGTACAAGGTGACCCGCCAGTACCTCGGGCTGACCGGGGACACCGGGGCATATCTGCGCAGCACCATGGGCGCATTGGCGTTGTTCGGCGTTCCGCCGGAGCGGTACTGGCCGTACGAGATCGCCAGGTTCGAGGAGGACCCGCCCGCGTTCAGCTTCGCGTTCGCCCAGAACTTCCAAGCGCTGACGTACTTCCGGCTGGACCCGTCGGGTGCCTCGGGGCCACAAGTCCTTGCCACGGTTCGTCAACACCTCGCGGCCGGGGTGCCGTCCATGTTCGGGTTCACGGTGTACGGAAGCATCCGGCGGCCAGACAAGCCGGGGGAGATTCCCTATCCCGCCAAGGGGGAGAACGTCCAGGGCGGGCACGCGATCGTCGCGGTCGGCTACGACGACAACCGGACGATCAAGAACCCGGTCGACGGCAAGTCGCAGAAGGGTGCGTTCCTGATCCGCAACTCGTGGGGCGAGTCGTGGGGCGACAACGGTTACGGCTGGCTGCCGTACGAGTACGTGCTCAAGGGTCTCGCCGAGGACTGGTGGGCGATGACCGCGCAGGAGTGGATCGAGACCGCGTCGTTCGACGAGTGATTCCAGTCCCGGTCACCGAAGTTCATGTCGCGGTTGCGGGCGTAGCCCATGTCGCGGTTCACAGCGTCGTTCTTTTCACTGTCCATTGAGGATCATTTCGTGCACCTGCCGCAGTTGCCTGCCCGGCTCGATGCCGAGCTGGTCGACCAGGGCATGGCGGGACCGTTGGTAGATCTCCAGTGCCTCGGCCCGCCTGCCCGTCGCGGCCAACGCGCGCATGTACTGCGCGGCGAACCGTTCCCGTAGCGGGTACTGCCGCACCAGCATGTCCAGCTCACCGAGGAGTTCACCGGCCTTGCCGCAGGCGAGTTCGGCGTCGATGCACTCCTCGACCACCGCGATGCGTTCGGTTTCCAGCCTCGCTGCCTCCAGTTCGAGGTGTGGCTGGTCGATCGCGCACATGTCCGCGCTGCGCCACTGCCGCAGGGCGGACCGCAAGTGCCGTGCGGCGGCTTCGTAGTCGCCCCGGCGGACGGCTTGACGGCCCGCGTCCGCTTCGGCCTGGAAGGTCAGCAGGTCGAGGCCGGTGACGTCGACGGTGATCCGGTAGCCGCCGCCGACCTGCTCGATCGGGATGCCACGGCCACGCAGCCGGTGGATGTACGTGTGCAGGTTCGACACGTACGACTTGGGCGGGGTGTCACCCCACAGCACGTCGACGAGCCTGCTCATCGGCACCCAGCGGTTGGCGTGGAACAACAGCTCGGTCAGCAACGCGGGCAGCCGGGTGCCTCGCAGCGCGACCAGTGAACCGTCGGCTGCCGACACGGTCAGCGGTCCCAGCACGCCGAATTTCAGCTCGTCATTGGCGGTGCGGTCGATCGTGGCGGTAGTCATGACCCCAACTCCCTGTCAGAGTTCCGTCTTCCGTTTCGGTGTTGCGGCGAAATCGGACCACATTCGTGTGAACTCTGTCAACACGAGTTCTGTGGATGCGATATGTTTCCGTCCACACGACGTGTGAACTTGGAAGGAGCGGGCCGGTGTCGAACGAGGCTGCCGTCACGGCCGCGGACATCGCCAGGCTGGCCGGAGTCGGCCGGGCCGCGGTGAGCAACTGGCGGCGGCGGTACGAGGACTTCCCCGCTCCGGTGGGTGGCACCCCGAACAGCCCGCTGTTCACCCTTTCCGAAGTCGAGCGCTGGCTACGTGAGCAGGGCAAACTGCAGGCAGTCTCGCCATGGGAGCGGCTGTGGCAGCTGCTGGAGGCCCATCGCGGCGACCAGGAACCCGCCGACGTGCTGGCCGCGATCGGGGCGTTCCTGTTGCGACGCTCGGACGGCAATCCTGTCGCTCCCGCGCTGCTGAACGAAGTGGCGACACTGGCCAACGAGCACGGCCCAGTGGCCACAGCCGAGGCGCTGTGGGAGCGGTTCGTGCAGGCCAATGCCCGGTGGATGGCGGTGACGTCGCCGGACATGGCGCGGCTGGTCGCCGAGCTGGTGGGCCTGTCCAGCGGGATGGTCCTCGATCCGGCCTGCGGTGCCGGAACCCTGCTGGCCGCGGTCGCGGGCCGGACCGGTGGGCCGGTGCACTGCCTCGGCCAGGAGATCGACCCTGGGCTGGCGTCGCTGGCTGAGGTCCGGCTGGCCCTGCGGGGCGTGCAGGTCGAGGTCAAGGCGGCGGATTCACTGCTGCACGACGCGTATCACGGCAGGCTCGTGGACGCGGTCGTATGCGACCCGCCGGTCGGTGAACGGCAGTGGGGGCACGAGGAACTCCTGCACGATGAGCGCTGGGAGTACGGCATCCCACCGCGGATGGAGTCCGAACTGGCCTGGGTGCAGCATGCGTTGGCGCACGTCAAACCAGGCGGACTCATCGCCATGCTGATGCCGCCGTCGGTGGCAGCCCGACGCTCAGGCCGTCGGATCCGTGCGGAGTTGCTGCGGCGCGGCGCGTTGCGGGCGGTGCTCGCGCTGCCCGGCCCCGTCCACCTATGGATGCTGCGTCGACCAGGGCAGCCCGCCGATCCACAGGTTCTTGTTCTCGAAGCGACCACTGCGGAGTGGGACGAGGCCGCAGCGCGTGCGATCGCCGCGTGGCGCGCGTTCGACGCGCCGGACAGAGCGGCCGAGGACGAGCCAGGTGTGTCACGCATGATCCCCGTGCTTGACCTGCTGGGCGAGGAGGTGGACCTGACCCCGGCCCGTAACCTGCCGATCTCGTCCGCACCCGACACAGCCGAGAAACTGCTCGCCGGACACCGCGAGCTCACCACCCGGCTCAGCGCGTTGCCGCCTTTGCTGCCGACACTGGACTGGACCGGACGCGGCCAGCAGCACCGCGTGATGACCACGGTCGCCGAGCTGATGAAGACCGGCGCGTTGACACTGTTCAACTCGGACGCTCCCACATCACCCACCGGCGACGCGGTCCCGTTGCTGGAGCTGTCCGATGTGCTCGCTGACCGGCCAGCGTCCCGACGGATCTCGCGTGACCTCGCGGCATCCGCCGTGCGCGTGCAGCCCGGCGACGTCGTCATGCCGACGGCGGGCCATAAGCTGGTCGCGCGCGTCGTGAGCGACACGGGCGCAGTGCTCGGCCGAGGCCTCTGTCTGCTGCGGCCCAATCCCGAGGTGCTCGACCCGTGGTTCCTCGCCGGGTTTCTCAGCGGTTCGGCGAACTCCCGGCAGGCCAGCGCCCACCTGTCCGCGGCCGCCCGGCTGGACGTGCGACGATGTGAGGTCCCGAGAATGCCACTGGCCGACCAGCGCAGGTATGCGGCAGTCTTCTCCGCACTGGGGAGTTTCGGCACCGCTGTCGGCCGGGCCGCCGGCCTTGCCGAGCGGGTCATCCAGGCCACTGTGGACGGGCTGGTCGACGGGCTGGTGGCACCGGAGAGGAACTAGGCCGGAGAGGACTGGCCCAGAGAGGGATCGGTACTGTGCAGCGGGTTGTCGGTGATCGGTACGAGCTCGTCCGGCCGCTTGGCCGCGGCGGGATGGGCGAGGTGTGGCTCGGCCGTGACTACCGGCTGGACCGCGACGTCGCGGTGAAGCTGCTGCGCCCCAACACTTTGCCTGCCGGTGCCGACGTCGAGGCGTTGATCCACAGGTTCGACCGGGAAGCCCGGCTGACCGCGAAGCTGGAGAACCCCGGCGTGCCGGCGGTGTACGACACCGGCCAGGACGAAGACGACCTCTACGTGGTGATGCAGCTGATCGCCGGTGCGGACCTGGCGGAGTTCCAAGCGGAGCACGAGCCGGTGCCGGTGGCCTGGGTGGCGGCGATCGGCGCGCAGATCGCCTCGGTTCTGGCCGCGGCGCACGCGGCCGGGCTCGTTCACCGGGACCTCAAGCCCCGCAACGTGATGATCACCGACACCGGTGAGGTCAAGGTCCTCGACTTCGGCATCGCCGTGCTGCGTGACGTCGACATGACCCGGATCACCCGTACTGCGGAGACAGTCGGGACACCGGCGTACATGGCGCCAGAGCAAGCCATGCACGGGCAAACCAGCCCCAGCAGCGACCTCTACTCGCTCGGCTGTGTCCTGTACGAACTGGTGACCGGACGGTACGTCTTCGACGCCCACACGGCGTTGGCGATGATGCACCGGCACTACAACGACACCCCTGAGCCTGTGTTGTCGCTACGTCCGGACGCCGATCCGCGACTGGCTGACCTGATCACACGGTTGCTCGCCAAACAGCCGGACCATCGGCCCGCCTCCGCCAACGAGGTCTACGACGTCCTGTTACCCCTGATCCCGCCGCCCCGCGGTGGGTTGATCCCGATGGACCCGACCCGGCCGTTCCGTGATCAACTCGCTGCGCCGCGGCCGCCGTCCGGCTCTGCTTCCGCTGTGCCCGTGGACATGCCGACGATCCCGGTCGTCCGACCGGCTGCCGCTCCCGCGGGCACGATGGTCACTCCTGCTGCGGCAGGGCCCCAAGTGCTGCTCCGTGATTCCGCGCCACGGCGGATCGGCGAGTCGTTTCTGCTGGCCTTTGGCTTGCTGGGGGTCATGACCTACGTCGACGACCTGGTGACCGGTGTGCCCGTGCCGGACGTGGCGTTCACGTTCTTCGTCGTGTCGCTGCCGCTGTTCATTGGCCTGTGGATGCGCAAGCGGCGACTCGAGTTGCGTTTCCTGTGGTCACTCGGGCCGTTCGGCAAACGAGTGCTCGGTCCCCGGCGCACCGGCTTGGGGGAGAAGATCCTGGAACGCGTCATGCTCGTGATCGGCGGGCTGTGCACGGCCGTCTACATCGGACAGATGATCGGCGGTACGGTGAACGGCAACCCGTTCCTCTACATCGACTCGCCGGTTCGCGGGGCGGCGATCTGCTTGGCGTTCCTGCTTCCCGGGTTGCTGATGCGGCAACGCAGGCTCGGTAAGCCCTACCCGTGGGTCTGGTAGTAGGAGTGGACTGCGGGCTGGCCCGTGTAGTTGGGGCCTGCGTTCTTGTCCGCTCCTAGGTACTTCCACGGCAACGGCGTGGTCTCCGGGCCTTGCTTGCGTATTCGCTTGGTTTTCGCGTTGTGGCTGAAGCCCGCTGCTTTCAGCGCTGGAGTCAGGTTCACCGGGTTTCCGTCGTGGTCACGGATGGCCGCCGTCTCGAAGTTGGCCACCAGCAGGCCTTCGGGCTTCAGCCACTGAGCCACCCGGCTGATGGTGCCCAGCTTGTCCCCGAGGTAGTGCAACCCGTGCACGCAGGTGATGAGGTCGTACTTGCTCCGCGGCTCCCAGGTTTCCAGCGGTGTTTCGATCAGGGTGAGGTTGGCCGCCGGTCTGGTGATGAAGTGCCCGGCCAGGTCGACGCCGGTGATCCGGCTTTCCGGCAGCATGATCGCTGCTTCGTTGAGCGCCGTCCCGCTTCCGCAGCAGAGGTCCAGCCACGTCTTGGGCTTCAGCCCGATGATGTCCAGTGCCAGCGCTGTCTCGTAGCTGTCCCTGCCTCTCAGCGGTCTCGTTCTGTTCATCGCTCTGTTGGCGACGACGTCTGAACGGAGGAGCTCTTCCTGGCTCGTCAGGCGCATGCGTCAGTCTTGCAGCTCACGCAGGACATTCAGCAGAGCGTCAAGCGCCCCGCCGAAGGCGTTCTTGGACGACGCGCCGTACCCGACCACCAGCCCGTGCCGTTTCTCTCCCATGGACATCGGGCTGACCGTGGCCACGGCGAGGGAATGCCGGCGAGCCACTGTGGGCACTTGTGCCTCGGCGGCCTCCGACAACGGCACCATCAGGTGCAACCCGGCCGAGATCCCCTGGGGGATCAGGTGTTGCGGGAGCGCGGCGGCGAGCCGGTCCCGGCGTGAGCGGTACTCGATTCGGCAACGTCGCACGTGCCGGTCGTAAGCCCCGGTACTGATCATGTCCGCGAGAGTCAACTGATCCAGCAACGAAGGCTGCGCCCCACTCGTGGCCAGTGCGGCGATGACCGGGTCGACGAGCGACCGCGGCAGCACCAGCCAGCCAAGCCGTAGCGAAGGCGCCAGGGTTTTGCTCGCTGTGCCCGCGTAGATCACGCGTTCCGGTGCCAGTGCCTGCAGCGCGCCAACCTGCTGACGGTCATAGCGGAACTCGCCGTCGTAGTCGTCTTCCACGATCACGGCGCCGGTCTGCGTCAGCGTCGCCCGTCGGTCCGGCGACATGGTCACGCCGATTGGTGATTGGTGCGCCGGAGTGACCACAACAGCCGGACTTGTCAGTTCGGATATCCGCATTCCGTTGCCGTCCACCGGAACGCCGACGATTTTCTGCCCGGTGGCGCCTGCCAGATCACGGAATCGGTTGAAGGACGGGTCTTCGAATGCCATCTCCTGGATACCCACGCTTTGCAGTGCGTTCCCGAGAATAGTCATCGCGTGCGCGAACCCCGAGCAGATCACGATCCGTGCCGGATCTGCCAGCACGCCACGGCTTCGGCCGAGGTATGCCGACAAAGTCGCCCGCAGCACGGAAGAACCGCGTGGCTCGCCGTAACCGAAGGTCTCGTTGTGCGTGTGCTGCAGTACTCGTTTGGTCGACGCAAGCCAGATGTCACGCGGGAACAGTGCGGCGTCCGGCCTGCCCGCCATCAGGTTCCACCGCATCGCGGGTTCCCGCGAGGCGATCGGACGTGGTTGCGTCAACGGCTGCGCGCCCGCGGTCGCGACCCGTGTCGGCGCTCCCTGGCTCGTCTGCAGGTAGCCTTCGGCCGCGAGGTCCGAGTAGACGCGAGTGACCGTTCCCCGTGCCACGCCTAGGTCATGCGCCAGCGCCCGGGTCGACGGCACGACCGATCCAGGACGCCAGCGGCCGTCCCGGATCGCCTGGCGGACCGCTTTCGCGAGTCCCTTCCGGCCGAGCCCCGGGGTCCAATCCAGGTGAACGTCCAGCGAACTGGACCACTCATCTGCCATGGAAAAGCACTCTACCCGTGGACAAGTGCGACTTATGTGGTAATTGGGAAATGACCATCGACGGTGTCTGAACCGGTAATGAAGTACTCGATGAAGACATACACGAGCCGCGCGGTGATCGGTGCACTGATCGCGGTATCCCTGTCAGTTCCTGCGGCGCATGCTGAACCGTCGGCGCGGCCCGCGGAACCCAGCCAGGGGATCACCCTGGTCACCGGAGACAAAGTCATCCTCGGCGGCGCAGGCGGCGCGAGCGTGCGCCCTGCCAAGGGACGCGAGCGGATCCAGTTCCTCACCCAGCGGGACACCCGTGGCGATGTGCACGTCACGCCGGTCGACGCGCTGAGCGGTCTGCGGGCCGGGCAGCTCGATCCTCGGCTTTTCAACGTCAGTCAGCTGATCAAGCACGGCTTCGGCGACGAGGCACGGCCGGACATCCCGTTGATCGTCAGCGGAACGCTTGGCGCGCGGTCGTTGCCGAGCATCGGCGCAAGCGCGGTCAAGGTCGCCAAGGATTCCGGCTTTTGGAAATCCCGGCACAGCAGCCGGATCTGGCTGGACGGCCCGGTCAAAGCCTTGCTGGACAAGAGTGTCCCGCAGATCGGGGCACCGGCGGCGTGGCAGGCCGGGTTCACCGGCAAGGACACCAAGGTCGCCGTGCTGGACACCGGGATCGACAGCACACACCCTGATCTGCTCGACGCGGTGGCCGATGCCAAGGACTTCACCGACAGCCCGTCGGGAACCGAGGACAAGCACGGCCACGGCACCCATGTCGCGTCGATCGTGACGGGGAGGAACGAGAAGTACACCGGCGTC
This sequence comes from Kibdelosporangium aridum, assembly GCF_900176515.1. Taxonomy (GTDB): domain Bacteria; phylum Actinomycetota; class Actinomycetes; order Mycobacteriales; family Pseudonocardiaceae; genus Kibdelosporangium; species Kibdelosporangium aridum. The sequence goes on along the minus strand of NZ_FWXV01000007.1, from coordinate 79,726 downwards.
GCGCCGGACACCCGGCTCGTTGTCGGCAAGGTCCTCAACGACCGCGGCAGCGGCTCCGAATCCGGGGTGATCGCCGGGATGCAGTGGGCCGCGACGAGCGGCGCACGCGTGATCAACATGAGCTTGGGCAGCGAGATCCCCAGTGATGGCACGGATGTGGTGTCGCAGGCGGTGAACGCGCTGACCGCCCAGTCCGGTGCGCTTTTCGTGATCGCGGCGGGCAACAACGGCGATCTGGTCGGGTCACCGGCTGCCGCCGATGCCGCGCTGACCGTGGGCGCAGTGGACTCGAAGGACGTGCTTGCGCCGTTCTCCAGCCGTGGGCCTCGGTTCCAGGACAACGCCATCAAGCCGGAGATCACCGCGCCCGGCGTGGACATCGTCGCTGCCAAGGCGAAGGGGAGCTTCCTGGCCGACCGGCTGCCCAATATCGGCGAGCACCACCTGATGATGTCCGGGACGTCCATGGCCGCGCCACATGTGGCTGGGGCCGCGGCGATCCTGGCCGGGCAGCACCCGGCGTGGAAGGCCGCCGAGCTCAAGGCGGCGCTGATGAACAGTGCGAAGCCGCAGCCGGGAGTGTCCATCTTCGAGCAGGGCTCCGGGCGGGTCGACGTCGCCAAAGCCGTGTCGCAGACCGTGCGGTCCGCGCCTGCCAGTGTCAGCAACGGGGTTGTGCGGTGGCCGCACACCGACGACAAGCCGATCACCAACGTGCTGACGTACACCAATTCCGGTACTTCGGACGTGTCGCTGACCTTCGGCGTCGATGTCCGCGACCCGGCTGGAAGACCCGCACCCGCGGGCATGTTCACCGTCTCGCCCGCCACGCTGGTCGTTCCCGCAGGCGGTCAGGCACAGGCTTCCATGGTGGTCGACACGACCGTGACCGCCGCTGACGGCTTGTACAGCGGCTTTGTCACGGCAGGAGACCTGCGGACGCCGATCTCGGTCACACGGGAACCGGAGAGCTACGACGCGAAGCTGGAGTTCATCGGGTTCGACGGCAAGCCGACCCCGGACTACGCCATGCGGATCATCTCGTTCGCCAATCCGTACCAGTACCAACGGTATGACGCGTCAGGGAGCCTGACTGTCCGGCTGCCCAAGGGGAAGTACTTCCTTGAGGCCCAGCTCCGCCAGGCTGATCGGCCCATGGTGATCATGACCGAGCCGGGACTGGACCTGAGCAAGGACGTCAGTCTGAAGCTGGATGCCCGTGATGCCAGACCTGTTGGCCTGACGCTGGACCGGACCGGGCTGCGGCCGGCCGAGACCTTCGTCGAACTGAGCAGCAAGATGGCGTGGGGCACGCTCGACAGCGCTGTGCGGTCGGAGTTCGGCGACGTGGTTGTCCGGCCTTCGACGACGTCCGCGCCGGGTGAGTTCCGGTACTCGGCCGGCGGGCGGTTCGCCGGGGAATCGTTGCTGTACAACGTCCGCGGCGACACGGACGGCAAGGTTCCCGCGAATCCCGTGCTGAAGGTGCGGGATCGGGACCTGGTGAAGGTGCGCTCGATGCACGCCGCGACTCGCCCAGGTACGAAGGGCGACCGCGAAGGCCTGTTCGACAAACCGTTGCCGTACTCCTTGGATGAGCTCTACTCCCCGGGTGTCGGCTGGCACAGTTCCTTCTCCGAGAGAGACGTGGACGGCAACCCGGTCCAGAACATCTTCACCAGTGAGCCGCGCGGCTTCACCAGATCCACTGTGGAGCACTGGAACCAAGGTGTGTTCGGCCCGGTCACACCCGAGAACTCGTTCAGGCCGTTCCGATACGCCAGCAGAAACGCGGACACGATGGTCTTCTCGATCCCGATGTACAGCGACTCGGGGACCAACCGCGAGGGCTACTCGCCCAACACCGGGACCTCGACGCTGTACCGCGACGAGGTGCAGATCGCCACCCGGCCGGGTGCGGGCGGCGGGCTTTTCGAGGTTCCGCCGGGCAAAGCCACGTACCGGCTGCACGTCGAGTCCACTCGGGACAGGACGTTGAGCAGCAAGGTGGTAGCCGACTTCACGTTCCAGTCGGACACCGTGACTGATCCGGTGCCGCAGCCGTTGCCGCTGATGACCGTTCGGTTCACGCCATCGCTCGACGAGTTCAGCCGGGCGTCGCGCGTGATTCCGACGATCGTCCCGGTTTCGGCCGGGCACAACACCAAGGGCGAAGCGTGGCCCACTCGGGTCGAGGTGTCCCATGACAAGGGCGCGACCTGGCGAGCCGCGCCCTTGGTGTCGTTCGGTGGCAAGTGGTACACGGTGATCGGTCACCCGCGGGACGCGGCTTCGGTGTCGTTGCGTGCCTCCGCACGCGACTCCGCGGGCAACTCGGTGAACCAGACCGTCATTGACGCGTTCGGGCTGAAGTAGTCAGGCGTCGAGGTACGCGGACGCTTGCAGGGTGAAAAGCTCCGCGTACCCGCCGTCCAGCTCCATCAGCTCGGCATGCGTGCCCTGCTCGACCAGTTTTCCGTGCTCCAACAGGATGATCCGGTCGGCCTGGCGGACCGTGGAGAACCGGTGCGAGATGTACAGCGTCGTGCGGCCCTCGGCCAGTTGACGCAACCGGACGAACAGGTCGTGCTCGGCTTGGGCGTCCAGTGCGGAGGTCGGCTCGTCGAGCACCAGGATCGGGGCCTCCCGCAGGAACGCCCTGCCGAGCGCGATCTTCTGCCACTCGCCGCCGGACAGGCTGACGCCTTCGTCGAACCACCGGCCCAGTGGGCTGTCGTAGCCGCGCGGCAGGCGTTCGATCCGGGTGGCGATGCCCGCCCGGTCGGCCGCTTGCTCGATCCGTGGCTTGTCGGCGAGGTGTTCCAGGTCGCCGAGCCCGATGTTCTCCGACGCTGTCGCCTGGTAGCTGACGTGGTCCTGGAACACCGCGCTGATCCGCCGTTGCAGCTCGTCCGGGTCCAGCGTGCTGATGTCCACGCCGTCAAGGAGGATCCGCCCGCCGGTCGGGTCGTACAGCCGGCACAGCAGCTTGATCAATGTGGACTTGCCCGCGCCGTTCTTGCCCACCACGGCAACGGTCTCACCCGGTTGGATGTCGAAGCTGACGTCCTTGAGAGCGGGTTCCTCCGCGCCAGGGTAGGCGAACGAGACGTGGTCGAACGTGATGTGCCCACGCAACGGTTGCGGCATCGCGGCAGGGGATTCGGGCCGGTCGATCTCAGGTTTGGTGCCCAGGAAGCGATACAGCGTGTCGAGGTAGAGATTGTTCTCGTACATCCCGGAGAAGCTGCTGAACAACCCGCCGACCGAGAACTGCACCGAGGCCGCTGCCGCGGTGTACAGCGCGAGGTCACCCAACGTCAGCTCGCCGGAGACGGCCCTGAGCGCGATGTAGAGGTAGATCGCTGAGCCGGTGACCGTGCTGATCAGTCCCCATAACGTGCCTGCCACGTTCTTCTTGCGGATCATCCGGCGCTGGCGTTCGTAGTAGACCTTGCCCAGCCGCTCGAACCGGTCGACCAGATACGGGCCGAGGCCGAAGAGCTTGACCTCCTTGGCATACGTGTCCGTGGTGACCAATGAGGACAGATAGTCCATCCGCCGCCGGATCGGCGAGACCATGTAGTTCAGGATGAACGACTGCGCGCCGTACTTCGACTGCGAGATGAACAGCGGCACCGGGGCGAGCAGTGCGACCAAGGCCAGCAACGGACTCACCGTGATCAGCAGGACGATCATGCTGCTGAAGGTGATCGTCATCCGGCCGAGCCCGAGTGCGGAGTTCATCATCGACATCGGTCGCATCGGCGCTTCCCGGTCGGCCTGCCGCAGCAGGTCGTAGGAGGCAGAATCCTCGAAGAACGACAGGTGCAGCCTACTGGCGTGCGCCATCACCTGGTGCCGGATGGAGAGCGTCATCCGTTCCTGCAACAACTGCTGGCTGACGGTGGTCAGCATGGTCGCGACCGACTGGAGAATGAAGATCACCAGCTGGAACGCGGCGATACCGACGATCTTGCCGACCGAGGTGACGGTGAAATCGCCGACCATCGGGATGTACAGGACTGTTTGATCGGGCCGGGTGGACCCGTGGATCTGGATCGCCTCGACGACGGCGTCCATCAGGATCTTGGCCACGTACGCGGTCGCGGTGGGGATCAGTCCACTCACGACAGTGACGATCAACAGCGTGATGGTCAGCGGTCTGCTTGCCTGCCAGGACAAACGGAAGACGCGGGGTAACGCCTTCGCGGTCCCCTTCACCGACTCGCTGAGCCGTTGGTATCGGGACTTGAAGTCGTTGGGCTGGTTCGGCGGGGCCGGATCCGGGATCTCGACCGGCCCGGTCAGCCCACTGTCGGCCACGGTCTGCGGCTGCAGCCGGTTCCGGCGCCGCCGCAGCATCATCGACTCGAAACCACCACCCGGCATCATCGGGCGACCCCGTGCAGCAGAACGTCGACCATGGCCTCGATATCGGGCTTTTGGTCACCCATCCGGCCGCGCATCATCAGCAGCCCGGTGAACATCGCGGCGATCTGCTCCGGCGGCAGCCGCAACGAGTCCCGCTCAGGCTCGAAAAGCTCGGCGACGGCATCCCTGATGGCGTCGTCACCCGGCCGCCGCTTGTGCGGCCCACGCTCACGCTTGTATCCCGACGCACGCAACGCCCCGAACAACGCCCCCATCCGTTCCAACCGCGCCCCCAACGCCGACGCCGCCTCCGTAAGCCGGTCAGCCAATGGAACGTCCAGTGGGATCGCCTCAATCGCGGCGACCGCGTAGTCCGGCCGCAACGCCTCCTCGACACACGCGGCCAACAACTCGTCCTTGTCAGTGAACGCCCGGAAAATCGTCGCCTCACCAATACCCGCCGCCCGAGCGATCTGACTCGTCGTCACCGCAGCCCCGTGCTCGACCAACAGCGGCAGCACAGCCTGCACGATCATCGCCCGCCGCTTCTCGGGGGTCATTCCAGGCGCCCTTCGCCTGGCAGAGATCTCTGTCATGCCACCCAGTGTGCGGAGTGAGCGCTCACTCCGTCAAATGATTAGCCCTGACCTGGGCGAAGGCCATGTCAGAGATCCGCCGAGCGCCTCGTCAAGCCTTGGGCAGGCGTGGACCCATCCTGGCTTGCTGCATCAATCGGCCAGGCGTGGGTCAGGGTTTGCGGGCGACGCCGGTGATCAGCAGGTAGTCGCCGTCCACGCGGGCGGTTGTGAGCGGGCCGTCCGGCCACCATTCGAAGGGGTGGACCAGGCCGGGCTCGACGATTTCGGTGCCCTTGAAGAACGACTCGACCTGCTCGCGGGTGCGGAACACGCATGTGCCCATCAGCGCCATGAACTTGGCCTGGGCCTCTTGGGCGAGCGCGGCGCGGGAGCTGCCGTCGGCCGGGTCGAAGAGGTGGGAGATCGCGATGTACGACCCTGACGGCAGCGCATCGATGTACTTGGCCATCACGCCGGCCGGGTCGTCCTGGTCGGCGACGTGGTGCAGCGTGTTGCACTGGATCAGCGCCATCGGCCGTGTCCAGTCCAGGTAGCGGCTGACGATCGGGTCCTGCAGGATCTCCTCGGGTTCGCGGAGGTCACCGACCACGAAGCGCGTGCGGTCGTTCTCCTCAAGCAGGGCACGCCCGTGGGCGGCGACCATGGGGTCGTTGTCGACGTAGACGACCTGCGCCTCGGGGTTGATCCGCTGCACGGCCTGGTGGGTGTTCTCCGCGGTCGGCAGGCCCGAGCCCAGGTCGAGGAACTGGTCGATGCCCGCACCGCCTGCCAGGAACCGCACCGCCCGGATCAGCCAGTACCTGGCTTCCTGGCCTGTCCTGGCCGACTCCGGCGCGATCTGCAGAATCTGCTGGTAAACCTGCCGGTCGACCTCGTAGTGGTCCTTGCCGCCGAGGAAGGCGTCGTAGACGCGGGCGATGCTCGGGGTCGTCGGATCGATCTCGGGCAGGTTCTTGGACATGGCACAAGGTTATCGGCTTGGCTCGGACCGTAATTGGCAGGCCGATGTGATGATCATCTGTCACGGTGGTCCGGTGACGTCAGCGAAGGTATGGACCAGTCCGGCGTGGCGTGAACTCGTCGAATCGTGGCTCGACGAGCAGCTCGCCGCCCAGGGCATCAGGCGCATAGGCGAGCTCACGCAGCCGCGGGTGCGGCCGTGGGGAACTGTGCTCACCGCGCCGACGTCCGCGGGCGTGATCTGGGTGAAGGCGCCAGGGCCTGCCACGGTGTTCGAAGTCGGGTTGTACGACGTCCTCCGGGAAGTCGCGCCGGAATGGGTGCTGGAACCGATCGCGCTCGACGTCGAACGCGGCTGGCTGGTCCTGCCGGACGGCGGCACGTCCCTGCGCGGCAGTACAGCGGACCCGTTCGACAGCATGATGAAGGTGCTGCCGCAGTACGGCGAACTGCAGCGGCGGCTGTCCCCGCACGTCAACCGGTTGCTGGGGGCAGGTGTTGTGGACATGCGCGCCGAGGTGCTGCCTGAGCGGTTCGACGAGGCCGTGGCCGCGGTGCGCCGTCGGCTGCACTCCGAGGAACTGGTCGACCGGATCGTCGCGCGGCGTGATCTGGTGGTGGAGCGCTGCGCTCAACTGGGCGGCCTGGCCAGCCTGGACCACAACGACCTGCATGTGGGCAACGTGTTCGTGTCGGGCGGACGCGTGAAGTTCTACGACTGGGGTGACAGCGTCGTGGCGCATCCCTTCGCGTCCATGCTTGTCGTCGTGAAGGCCATGGACGTCGATCCGGCGTCGGCCGAACGGTTGGGCGACAGCTATCTGGAGGCCTTCAACGACCTCGCACCACACCGAGAGCTCGTCGAGCACCTGGATCTGGCGTGCTGGCTTGGCTTGGTCGCGCGGACGTTGGTGTGGGAACGCGCGTTGGCGTCCGACCCGGGCAAGTGGGCGACCGCCCCGCTGGAAACGCTTTCCGGCCTTCTGTCGGACCATTGGCTTAAGGTGACCCAATGAGCGATGAGGAGCGGGACGGCGTCAAGCTGACCAATCTGGACCAATCGCTGTTCGACGGGGCGACCAAGCGCGACCTGGTCGACTACCTGGACGCCATGGCCGGCCGGATCATCCCGGTGCTGGCCGACCGACCGCTGTCGGTGATCCGGATCCTGCGCGGCCAAGGACCGTTCATGCAGAAGAACGTTCCGAAGTACACGCCGTCGTTCGTTCAGACGGTACGACTGTGGGCGGCGTCCTCCCAGCGGGAGGTTTCGTACGCACTGTGCAACGACCGCAAAACCTTGTTGTGGTTCGGCAATCAGCGCGCCGTGGAGTACCACCCGGCGCTGATCAAGGCAGAGTCGGATCATCCGACCCACATGATCCTCGATCTCGACCCGCCGGAGGGCGACAACTTCGAGCTGGTGGTGAAAGCCGCACACCTGGTCCGCCAGGCACTGACCGACTCAGGGCTGAGCGGAGCGGTGAAAACCAGTGGGGCAAAGGGAGTGCACATCTTCGTGCCGCTGCAACCCCATGGCATCGAGGACGTCGCGGCCGCGACCCGCGCCCTCGCCGCGCGCGCCGAACGCATCGATCCAGACCTTGCGACGACCGCGTTCATCCGGGAAGACCGGCACGGCAAGGTTTTCCTCGATTCGACCCGCGCGGGCGGCGCGACGGTGGTGGCGGCATACAGTCCACGGATGCGGCCAGGCCTGCCGGTATCGTTCCCGATCCCTTGGGACGACTTGGAATCCGTGTCCCCGGGAGACTTCACGGTGCATAACACCGTATCGCTGCTCGGTGACAGCGACCCGTGGGCGGCGAACATGCCTGCGCCGCAACGCCTTGGCGACGACTTGATCGAAGAAGGACACACCATTCCCATTGCCCGCGTCCAAGCGATGCACGAAGGCAAACGCCGCAAGCGGGCCAAGCAGAGCGAGTGAAGGCAGGTCACTCTGGATGACCGGGTTAGGCAAGGGAGTGACTTCGCTGGTCCGAAGGCGTTAACCGGTTGAGCTGCGGGGTCTGTTTGGCCGTTCGCGGGCTGACAATGGTCTGCTGTGGACGCATCCGTCCGCGTCCGTTCCCTGCTCATCACGGATGGAGAACCCTGCCATGCGAACCCTTGCTGTGCCCTTACGGCGGCGTGCCGTCGGATTGGGTGTGGTCGCCACAACGGCCCTGGCGTTAACCATCGCGGTCGCGCAACCGGCGTCGGCCGCGGTGGGACAGGTGCTCGGCGCTGATCGTGCCGGTGCCATCAAGGACAGCTACATCGTTCAGATCAAGGACAGTGCGTCGCCGAAGGCTCGGTCCGCGCAGACCGCGCGTGAGCTGACGGCCAAGTATGGCGGCCAGGTGAAGGTCGCGTGGCAGCATGCGTTGAATGGGTTCGCTGTCGCCATGACCGCTGACGAGGCGCGGCGGATGGCTGCCGACCCGCGGATCGATTACGTCCAGCAGGACGCGGTCGTCAGCATCGCGGACACGCAACCCAATCCGCCTTCGTGGGGGCTCGACCGGATCGATCAGCGGGATCGCCCGCTGGACAACAGTTACACGTACAACACGACCGCCAGCAACGTGCACGTGTACGTCCTCGACACCGGCATCCGCATCTCGCACAGCACGTTCGGTGGGCGGGCCACGTGGGGCTTCAACGCCATCGACACCAACAACACCGACTGCAACGGGCACGGTACGCACGTCGCCGGGACCATCGGCGGTTCGCAGTACGGTGTCGCCAAGGGCGCGCAGCTGGTGGCCGTGAAGGTCCTCAACTGCCAGGGTTCCGGCTCGTTCGCTCAGGTCGTGAACGGCATCAACTGGGTGACGCAGAACGCGGTCAAACCGGCCGTGGCCAACATGAGCCTTGGCGCCGCCGGTTCGGACACCGCGACCGAGAACGCGGTCCGCAACTCGATCGCCTCTGGCGTGACGTACGCGATCGCGTCAGGCAACTCCAACCAGAACGCGTGCAACTTCACGCCGGCCAAGGTGGCCGAGGCGATCACTGTGAACGCGTCGGACATCAACGACGCCCGTGCCTCCTTCTCCAACTTCGGCACGTGCACCGACATCTTCGGGCCAGGCGTGAACATCACGTCGGCGTGGATCACCAACGACACGGCGACCAACACGATCAGCGGTACCTCGATGGCCACGCCACACGTCGCGGGTGGCGCGGCACTGTGGCTGGCCGACCACCCGACCGACTCGGCCGCCGCGGTACAGACCGCGCTGATCAACAACTCGTCGCCGAACAAGATCAGCAACCCGGGCACCGGGTCGCCGAACCGCTTGCTGTTCACCAACGCCGGTGATCCCGGACCGGGCAACCCGTCGGTGAGCAACCCCGGCAACCAGACCACGACCGTTGGCACCGCGGTGAACCTGCAACTCAGCGCGTCCGGCGGCACACCGCCGTACACGTGGTCGGCCACCGGTTTGCCGCCCGGCTTGGCGATTTCGAGCGGCGGGCTGATCTCCGGCACGCCGAGCACCGCGGGCACGTACAGTGTGACCGCGACTGCGGCCGACACGGCTGGCAAGGCCGGTAGCGCGACCTTCACGTGGACGGTCAACCCGGTCGGCGGCTGCACGGGAGCGGGCCAGAAGATCGCCAACCCCGGCTTCGAGTCTGGTGCGGCGTCGTGGACCGCGACCAGCAGTGTGATCGGGCAGCACGGCACCGACCAGCCGGCACACTCAGGTACGTGGAGCGCCTGGTTGAACGGTTACGGCTTCATCCGCACCGACCGGCTTTCGCAGTCGGTGACCATCCCGGCCGGCTGCACCTCGTATCGGCTGTCGTATTGGCTGCACATCGACTCCGATGAGACGACCGGGTCGGTCCAGTACGACAAACTCACGGTCCAGCTCGGCTCGAACACACTGGCCACGTACTCGAACCTGAACGAAGCCGCTGGTTACCAGCAGCGCACCTTCGACGTCGGCGCGTACGCCGGCCAGACGGTCACGCTGACCTTCACCGGCACCGAGGACATCTCGCTGCAGACGTCGTTCGTCGTCGACGACGTCTCACTTGACGTGAGCTGACCTCCGGGTAGTCGATCAGCCGCGCCCCACGTGGATTTGTCCACGCGGGGCGCGGGTACGTATGGGGTATGGGTTCGGATGTCCAGGATGCGTTGATACGGACTGTCACCAAGGTGGCGAGCGCACTTCGGCCGACCGGTGTGCGGTTCGCGCTGACCGGAGGCTGCGCGGTGTACGCGCGCGGCGGGCCGGAGACCGAGCACGACGTCGACATCCTGATCCTCGAAGAGGACGTGCCGACCGCGGTGCGGGCGTTGGTGGGCGCGGGATTTCGGGCCGCCGATCCGCCGGAGGAGTGGCTGACCAAGGTCTACGACGGCGACCGGCTGGTCGACCTGATCTTCCGCGCCAACGAACGCCAGGTGACACCGGAGATGCTGGACGAGGCCGAGGAGATGCGGGTCGGGCCGACGGTGATGCGGGTGCAGACCGGTACCGACGTGATGATCGGCAAGTTGCTGGCGCTCGAGGTGCACCGTTGTGACCTGGCGGCACTGCTGCCGATCGCACGCGCGTTGCGCGAGCAGATCGACTGGCCGCGGGTTCGGGCAGAGACCATGCAGTCGCCGTATGCGGAGGCCTTCCTGTTGCTGTGCGACCGGTTGGCGATTACGGACGACGTGGAAGGGAGACAGAGCGATGACCCCGCCGCAGTATCTGGTGGCGCGCCTGCGCACGAGCCTCGCGGAGGATCCCAGAACGGCCGAGCAGGGCGTGCGCGTGACCGTACGGGGTGACCACGTCGTGGTCAGCGGGGACGTGGCCACCGAGCAACGCCGTGCGGAGGTATCCGAAGTGATCAAGGACGTGGCACCCGAGTTGGTGATCCACAACGACATCCGGGTCGTCTGCGCCGACGAGCCGACCAGGCGGGAGGAGTTGAGGTGATCCGGATCGCGGCAGTGGGTGACGTGCACTTGGGCGAGGACGCGCGCGGCCGCCTGCGTCCCGCACTGGACAGGCTCGGCGACCACGCGGACGTTCTGCTCCTCGCGGGTGACCTGACCAGGCACGGCAGCCTGGACGAGGCGCAGGTCGTCGCGGACGAGTTCGCTGATCTGCCGGTGCCGGTGATCGCTGTGCTCGGCAACCACGACTACCACAGCGACAAACAGGTCGAGATCGCCGATCTGCTGATCGAGCGCGGTATCCGGGTGCTCGAGGGCACCAATACAACACTGCGGATCGGGCAGTGTTCGGTCGGGATCGGCGGGGTGAAGGGCTTCGGCGGCGGCTTCGCGGGCAAGTCCGGCAGTGTGTTCGGTGAGCCGGAAATGAAGGCGTTCATCCAGCACACTGTCGAGATCTCCGACCGGCTGCGCGCCACACTGTCCGAACTGGACACCGACATCAAGATCGCGCTGACGCACTACTCGCCGGTCGCGGACACGCTGCGCGGCGAGCCGCCGGAGATCTTCCCGTTCCTCGGCTGCTACCAGCTCGCCGAAGTGATCGACGAGACCAATGTGGACCTCGCGATCCACGGTCACGCGCACTTCGGCACCGAACAGGGCGTCACGGCGGGCGGCGTGCGTGTCCGCAACGTCGCCCAGCCGGTGATCGGTTCAGCTTTTGCTGTGTACTGCGTCGAGGGCGGGCAGTAACTGTTCGTTGCCAGCTCGCGAACGGTTCAGCTTTGCCGTGTGCTGTGTCCATTCTTGGGTCAGAGAGCGGGCAATAGCTTGTCCGCCGCGAACTCGAGGAAGCCGTCCTGGTGATCGCCGCCGATCTGCACGATCGCCAGGTCGGTGAACCCGGCGTCGGCGAACTGCTTGGCCTGCTCGACGATGGGGCGCACGTCCGGTCCACAAGGGATGGACTCGGCCACGTCCTCCGGCCGGACGAACGAAGTCGCCGCGGCGAAGCTGGACACGTCCGGTAGCTCGGCGTTGACCTTCCAGCCGCCGCCGAACCAGCGGAACTGCTCGTGCGCCCGCTTGATCGCCGCGTCGCGGTCGGGATCCCAGCAGACGGGCATCTGCCCGATCTTGCGGGTCGGCGAGGATTTCTGCTCGTCCCACCGCTTGCAGAGATCGGCTTGCGGCTGGACGGCGATCATGTGGTCGGCCAGCGGCGCGAAATGCGTGATCGACTGTTCGCCGGACACCGCTACACCGACTGGAGTGCGGACGTCCGGTAGGTCCCAGAGTTTCGCCGCGTCGACGCGGAAATGCGTGCCGTTGTAGTTGAAATAACCACCGTCGAACAGGCCGTGGATGATCTGCAGCGCTTCGGCGAGCATCTCATGCCTGACGTTCGCAGGCGGCCAGCCGCGCCCGACGACATGCTCGTTGAGATTCTCGCCCGAGCCGACGCCGAGGGTGAACCTGTTGTCGGACAACAGTTGCATCGTCGCGGCCTGCTGCGCGACCACCGCGGGGTGGTACCGCATGATCGGACAGGTCACGTACGTCATCAATTCGACGCGTTCGGTGCATTGGGCGACCGCGCCGAGCACCGTCCACGCGTTGGGCGCGTGGCCCTGTTCGGCGAGCCAAGGGAAAAAGTGGTCACTGGACACTTCGAACGCGAATCCGGCGTTTTCGGCCTTGATCGCGTGCTCGACCAGCTGTTTCGGACCGGCTTGCTCGGTCATCAACGTGTATCCGATGCGCATGCGGATTGGCTTCCCCTCGCCCGGGTACCCGAAACGGGACGGGAAAGGAGAGTGTGATGACGCGCGCACGCGAGATCATGACGCCCGATCCGACCTGTGTGCAGGCGAGCCAGACTGTTCGGGACGCGGCGCAGCTGATGGCGGACAAGGGAGTCGGCGCACTGCCGATCTGTGGCGAGGACAACCGTCTCAAAGGGATGCTCACCGACCGCGACATCGTGGTGAAGGTGCTGGCCGAGGGCAAGGACCCCCGTGCGGTCACCGCGGGCGAGCTGGCACAGGGCGAGGCCGTGACCATCGGGGCGGACGACGAAGCGACCGAGATCATGAACACCATGGCGGAGCACCAGGTCCGCAGGCTGCCGGTGATCGACGGGCACGACCTTGTCGGCATCATCAGCCAGGCCGACGTGGCAAGGGCACTGCCGGAACCGCAGGTCGGTGACCTGCTCGAAGCCCTTTCGGTGGACAGCTGATGCCCGAGACCGTTGGCGACTACGTACTGCAACGACTTCGGGATTGGCACGTCGACCAGGTTTTCGGCTACCCCGGTGACGGGATCAACGGAATCGTGGCCGCGTTCGGCAAAGCGGACAACCGGCCACGATTCGTCCAGTCCCGGCACGAGGAAATGTCCGCGATGCAGGCGGTCGGCTACGCCAAGTTCAGCGGAAGGCCGGGTGTCTGCATGGCGACTTCCGGGCCTGGCGCGATCCACCTGCTCAACGGCCTGTACGACGCGAAGCTGGACCACGTTCCGGTGGTCGCGATCGTCGGCCAGACCGCGCGGACCGCCCGCGGCGGCAGCTACCAGCAGGAAGTCGACCTGCAGGCGCTGCTCAAGGACGTGGCCAGCGAGTACTCGGTCGAGGTCACGGTGGCTGAACAGCTGCCCAACGCCCTGGACCGGGCGATGCGCGCGGCCATCACCCGCAGCGCGCCGACTGCCGTGATCATCCCCAATGACCTGCAGGAACAGCCCTACGAGCCGCCGAAGCACGAGTTCAAGCACGTGCCGTCGAGCAAGCCAGGGTTGTCGTTGCCGATGCTCGCTCCGCCGGCCGACGAGCTGCGACGAGCGGCCGAGGTGCTGAATTCGGGCGAGAAGGTCGCGATCCTGATCGGGCAGGGTGCCCGCGGTGCGACCGCCGAGGTCCGGCAGGTGGCCGAGATGACCGGCGGCGGTGTCGCGAAAGCCTTGCTCGGCAAGGATGTGCTGGCCGACGACCTGCCGTACGTCACCGGCTCGATCGGTCTGCTCGGTACGCGGCCGAGCTACGAGATGATGCGCGACTGCGACACCTTGCTGATCGTCGGTTCGAACTTCCCCTACAGCCAGTTCCTTCCGGAATATGGCAAGGCGCGGGCGGTTCAGATCGATGTGGACGGTACCCGGATCGGGATGCGTTACCCGACCGAGGTGAACCTGGTCGGCGATTCGCACACGACGCTCCGCGCTTTGCTGCCGCTGTTGCGGCGCAACGAGAACCGCTCGTGGCGGGAGAAGATCGAGAAGAACGTGCACGACTGGTGGAAGACCATGGAACAGCAGGCCATGGTCGACGCCGATCCGGTCAACCCGATCAGGATCGTGCACGAACTGTCCACCCGCGCACCGGACAACCTGATCGTGACGGCCGATTCGGGCTCGTCGACCAACTGGTACGCGCGCAATCTGAGGATGCGCGGCCAGATGCGGGGATCGTTGTCGGGCACGCTCGCCACGATGGGTGCGGGTGTTCCCTACGCGATAGGTGCGAAGTTCGCGCATCCTGACCGGCCCGTGGTCGCGTTGGTCGGCGACGGCGCGATGCAGATGAACGGGCTGGCCGAGCTGATCACCATCGCTCGCTATCAGGACCTGTGGGCCGACCGGCGATGCGTGATCTGTGTGTTCCACAACAACGACCTCAACCAGGTCACGTGGGAACTGCGGGCGATGGGCGGTGCGCCCAAGTTCGAGGAGTCCCAGACGTTGCCGGACGTCAACTACGCGGCGTTCGCGGCGTCCCTCGGGCTGGTAGCGCTCAATGTGGACAAACTCGAGGACCTCGGCCCGGCATGGGATCAGGCGTTGGCCGCCGACCGGCCGTCGGTGATCGATGTGCGGTGTGACGCGGAGATCCCGCCGATCCCGCCGCACGCCACGGCCGATCAGATCAAGTCGGTGACCGAGGCGATCCTGAAGGGTGACCCCCAAGGCGCCAAGATGGCGTACGAGGGGCTCAAGACGAAGCTGGCCGAACTGCTACCCAAGTGAGGCCGGCCCGGCGTGGTAGACGCCGAACCGGGTGCACACCCCGGCGGCCAGGTAGCTGGCTCCGGCGAGAACGGTGGCGACCCGGCTGCGGCGCAACAGGGACAGACCGGCTCCAGCGACTGTCAGCGCCTTCGCGGCGGTGAGCAGTTTGCTGGACCGGTACGTCTCCACCCGGTGTTCCATCGCGGCTGAGAACCCCAGTTCGAGGCCGCTCCCGATCAGCCCGAGCCGCACCGCGGGCCGAGAAGGTGTGACAAGCAGGGAAACCCCGGCAGCACTCGTCATGGCGCTGCCCGCGAACACGAAAGGCAGCTGGGGGTAAGCCTGGTGCCAGGCGGGAATCGCGGTGTCGGCGAGCAGAACCGAAGTGTACGTGCACATCGCGGGGCCGAGAACGCCGGCAGTCGCACCGGCGAGCGAGCCGATCCGGCCGAATCGTCCACTGAGGTCAGTCGCCACGGTCACGGCCGTCAACCCGGAGAACGGCGCCAGGATCCACGAGCCGACGGACAACGGCGAAGTCACCTTGAACACCCGGAGCATGTTCAGGAACCGTTCCGGGCGGCCGAGATCGTGGATCAACGCCCCGACACTGGCCAAAGACCCCACCGCTGCGGCGATTCGTGCGGGCCGGACCAGCTCCGGGTGCCCGGCGATCTGGGCTCCCAGGGCCATCGAGGCCGACGCACCGGCCATTCCGCCGAGGAACAGGTAACCGGGGACGTCAGGTACCTTCCACACCGGTTTCTTCACGATCGGCTTGCCGTAGTAGCCCATCAGCGCCTCCCCAGGAACGAAGCCGCGACTCCGGCGGCGACGGCCAGCGCGGCGAGCCCGGCTCGTTTCCACATGGCTGGCAGGTCCCGCGTGGTCACGACAGGATTCTCGGGAAGCCCATAAACCTCGGGCTCGTCAAGCAAGAGGAAGAACGCTCCTGCGCCGCCTACTCCGTCGTCAGGGGAATGGCCATAGAGGCGGGCATCGGTCTGGCCTCGGGCGTGCAGTTCGTCAATGCGCTTGTCCGCGCGTTCCCGCAGCTCGTCCAGCGGTCCATATTGGATCGACTCGGTAGGACACGCGGTGGCACAGGCAGGCATGAGCCCGTCGCCGATTCGGTCGTAGCACAGAGTGCATTTCCAGGCCCGGCCGTCGTCCTCGCGGCGGTCGATCACTCCGAACGGGCAAGCGGGCACGCAGTAGCCGCATCCGTTGCAGATGTCGGCTTGGACGACGACCGTGTCGAATTCCGTGCGGAACAACGCTCCCGTGGGGCAGACGTCGAGGCATCCTGCTTCAGTGCAGTGTTTGCAGACGTCGCTGGACATCAGCCAGCGCGTGTTGTCCTCGACGGTCTGTTCGATGAAGGCGACGTGCCGCCAGGTGTTCGCGTCCAGCGATCCGGTGTTGTCGTAGGACATGCCAAGCAGGTCCAGGCCGTCGGCCGGCACGTCGTTCCACGTCTTGCAGGCGACTTCACATGCCTTGCAGCCGATGCAGACCGAGGTGTCGGTGAAGAAGCCCATCCGTCCGGGAGTTGACTCGGTCATCCGCGCCTCCGGTAGTCCGCGACGAGGTCGAGAAGTGCTTGTCCGCGTGGCCGCCTGCCCGGGATGATGTCGCAGGTCGCGGCCTTGGATTCCTGGATGTGCACGTTCGGGTCCACGGCCACCCCGAGGATGTCGTTGGCGGCGTCGCCAATGGACAGTCCATTTGGGCCCCAGTGGTACGGCAGGCCGACTTGGTGGACCACCTTGCCGCGCATCCGCAGCGGCTTCATCCGATGCGTCACCAGAACACGAGCCTCGATGGCGGTCCTTGCCGTGATGATGGTCGCCCACCCGAGGTGCTCGAGTCCCTGTTCGGAAGCCAGCTCGGGGGAGACCTCACAGAAGAACTCGGGCTGCAACTCGGACAAGTACGGCAACGTCCGGCTCATCCCACCGGCGGTGTGGTGCTCGGTGAGGCGATAGGTCGTGACCACGTAAGGGAACGCCGAACCGTTGTACGGATTGTGGGGGTGGTCGTAGCGCTGTAGGACCGGGTTCACCTGCTGGCCGTACAACAGGTTCTCGTAAGGCGATTCCAACGGCTCGTAATGCGTCGGCAACGGCCCGTCGGCCAGGCCGGCCGGGGCGAAAAGCCAAGCCTTGCCGTCGGTCTGCATGATGAACGGGTCGTCTCCGGCCAGGGCGTCCTGCGCTCGGGCGCCTTCTTCTGGCTGGAAGTCGGGTGGCTTCGTCGGTTCGAAGTCGGGCACGTCCGCGCCGGTCCAGCGGCCTTGCGACGAGTCCCACCAGACGTATTTCTTCCGTTCACTCCAGGGCTTGCCATCACGGTCGGCGGAGGCGCGGTTGTAGATGATCCGCCGGTTGGCAGGCCACGCCCAACCCCATTCCGGTGCGACCCACGTCTGTTGCGATCCGGGCTTACGCCGGGCCGCCTGGTTCACGCCCTCGGCCCGGACACCGCAGTAGATCCAGCACCCGCAGGCCGTGGATCCGTCCGGTTTCAGCTCGGTATAGGCCGAGAGCGGCCCGTTGGGCCCGGTGCCGTTGATCTCCGCGAGAACCGAGTCCGCCGAGGGCTCGGCAAGCGGTCCTTCCTCGACGTAACTCCAGGTCAGGTGCTGCAGCGGCAAGTCACGAGGATCCTGGCTGTCCCGGATCTTGTGCCGGATCGTCTTGCCGAGGTGGTAGTAGAACCACAGGTCGCTGCGGGCATCGCCGGGCGGTTCGACCGCCTTGTGGTGCCACTGCAGCAGCCGCTGCGTGTTGGTGAAACTGCCGTCTTTCTCGGTGTGCGCGGCCGCGGGCAGGAAGAACACCTCGGTACCGATCTCCTCGGTGCGCAGCTCGCCCGTCTCGATCTCCGGCCCGTTGCGCCAGAACGTGGCGCTCTCGATCATCTGCAGGTCACGGACCACCAGCCAGTCGAGATTGGCCAGGCCGAGGCGTTGCAGCTTGCCGTTGGCCGAGCCGACCGCCGGGTTCTCGCCGACCAGGAAGTAGCCCTTGCACTCGCCGTTGATCTGCCGCAGCACCGTGTCGTACGTGCCGTGGTCGCCGGTCAGCCTGGGCAGGTAGTCGAAGCAGAAGTCGTTCCCTGCCGTCGCGTGCTCACCCCACCAGGCCTTCAGCAGGCTCACGGTGTAGCTGTCCATGTTGCCCCAGAACCCGGTCCGGCCCGCGTCCTGGGCGATGAAGGACGCCAGGTCGAGGTGCTGCCGCGCGTGTGGCATCGGGATGTATCCGGGCAGGATGTTGAACAGCGTCGGGATGTCGGTCGATCCCTGGATGCTGGCGTGTCCGCGCAACGCGAGGATGCCGCCGCCGGGCCGGCCGATGTTGCCGAGCAATGCCTGCAGGATCGACGCCGTCCGGATGTACTGCACCCCAACTGAGTGCTGGGTCCACCCAACGGCATAACACAGCGCGGTCGTCCGGTCCCGGCCCGAGTTGGCCGTGATCGCTTCGGCGACCTTCAGGAACTTCGCGGCCGGGACACCGCAGATCTCCTCGACCATTTCGGGCGTGTACCTGGCGTAGTGCCGTTTCAGGATCTGGTAGACGCACCTCGGGTGCCGCAGTGTCGGGTCGAGGTCCGGCTTCGCGTCGACCGCGGGCCCGCCGCTGCCGTGCGTCTCGGCTTGCGCCGCCTCCTGATGAGGTTCGTCGCCGCCGGTCCGGTCGGTCGGGTCACCCGCCAGCGCCTGCGCCTCCGCGCCCTGGTAAGCCCAGCTCGCGTGGTCGTAGATCCGCTTGTCCTTGTCGAACCCGGAGAACAGGCCGTCGAGGTCCTCGGTGTCCTGGAAGTCCTCGTTGATCAGCGCGGCCGCGTTGGTGTACGCCACCACGTACTCGCGGAAGTCCTTCTCATGCTGCAGCACGTAGTTGACCAGCCCACCGAGGAACGCGATATCGCTGCCCGCGCGGATCGGCACGAACTCGTCGGCCACCGCGCTGGTCCTGGTGAACCGGGGATCGACGTGGATGACCTTCGCGCCGCGGGCCTTGGCTTCCATCACCCACTGGAAGCCGACCGGATGGCACTCGGCCATGTTCGAGCCCTGGATGACGATGCAGTCCGCGTTCGCGAGGTCTTGCTGGAACGTCGTGGCGCCGCCGCGACCGAAGGAGGTCCCCAGACCGGGAACCGTGGAGGAGTGTCAAATCCGGGCCTGGTTCTCGATCTGCACCGCCCCCAGCGCGGTGTAGAGCTTCTTCATCAGGTAGTTCTCTTCGTTGTCCAGCGTGGCGCCGCCGAGGCTGGCGATGCCCAGCGTGCGGCGCAACGTCAGGCCGTTCTCGTCCTGCTGCTGCCAGGTCTGGGCGCGGGTGGCCAGAACCCGGTCGGCGATCATGTCCATCGCCGTGCCGAGCTCCAGTTCCTCCCATTCGGTGCCGTAGGGCCGCCGGTAGAGGACCTTGGTGACCCGGGACGGGCTGGTGACCAATTGCTTGCTCGCTGAGCCTTTCGGGCACAGCCTGCCGCGTGAGATGGGGGAGTCCGGGTCGCCTTCGATCTGGGTGACCTGACCGTCCTTGACGAACACCTTCTGCCCGCAGCCAACCGCGCAATAAGGACAGATCGACCGGGTCACCGAGTCGGCTTGGGCAGTACGAGGTGCCGTGGCTTGCGTGGCCGCGGACCGGACGGCTTCCCCTCGGCCCAGCGGGTCGTCGCCGGTGATCTGGCGGATCACCGGCCAGCTCTGAATCCACTGGCGCACACCCATTTCCTGCTACGGTACCCAGTCGACCCGCGGTTGGCAGATCGTGCGAGTCCCGTCGGGATGGTGTTCGGTGACGCCGCGTGCGTCGAGCCGTTCGAGCAGGGGAATGACGACTCGCCGGGTGCTGCCGAGCGCTTGTTTGGCCTGCGTGGGGGTGAACGGAGTGCCGCTGAGCGTCTTCGCGGCCTGGTCGAGGGCATCGGGCAGCAGCACGACGTTGTCAGCGATTTTGACCAGCGCACCGGTTCGCACGGCGGCGGCGAGTTCCTTCGGGCCGAGGCCGAGTTCACGGAGCCGATCCGCGTCGGGCGGGCGAAACGGTGTTTCCCGAAGATGCGCCACGACCTCGTCGACCGAGTGTTGGATACCGGCGGGGAGACGTTCGGAGGTGACGATGCGTCCTTCGTGGACCTTGAACCCCGCGCGCCGCGCGAAAGTTGCCGCGAGCGCGACGTTCGGCAGGCCCAGTCGTTGCCGGAGTGCCTCAAGCGGCATCGGGTTCAGCGGATCCCATTTGTCTACTTCGGACTTCACGGCAGCGGTCCGATCGGTGCCGATGTACCAGCCGTCGGTCAGTGGCACGTCAGGTTTCGGCAAACCGAGCCTTCTGAGGTCGTCCGGCCGGAGAAACCCCTTGTGCGTCAGGTGGAACGCGGTCAGATCGGTGGCGGAATCGAGGTCTGCTCCTCGTCTTCGGGCCTCGCCCCGGCGGGTCAGCGGTGGTGGATCGATGTCGAGCACGTCCGCACCGGCCGCGATCTCATGCCTGCCAGGGTCCCGCAACACCACGCGGTCGCCGATCCGCAGCGGCAACGGTGTTCGCAGCCGCAGCCGGGCCGCGTGCGTACCGAGTGGACGGACGTGCACAGGCACCGCTGCCGACCCGATGTGCAGGACCAGGTTCTGGGCAAGCTTCGAGGAAGTCAGCCGGACGTCCACCACAGTCGTTTCAGCCCACGCGTCAGGCGTGCGTAGCGCGTCGCCATGGCGGATCGCTGACCGCTCCACACCCCTCAAGTTCACGGCGATCCGGGCGACCGCGCTGACGCTTTGAGCCTGACGGCCCAGCGTGTGGATGCCTTTCACGTGTACGGTCCTGGACCCCACAACGAGTTCGTCGCCCAGCGAGATCGTTCCGGCCGCGAGTGTCCCGGTGACCACCGTTCCCGCGCCCTCGATGGTGAAACTGCGGTCGATCCACAGCCGCACGTCCGCTTCGGTGTCCGGCTCCGGCAGCCGCAGTCGCGCCAGTGCGGTGCGGAGTTCTTCGATCCCGTGCTCAGGACTCACGACCACCGACGGAAAATGGGGAATGTGGTGGCGCGCCTGGCGTAAGGCTGGCTCGGGATCCGCGAGGTCTGCTCGGGTGATCACCAAGATTCCGTGCCGCACCCGCAAAGCATCGAGGACAGCGAGGTGCTCGGCCGATTGCGGCATCCACCCGCCGTCCGCGGCGACCACGAACATCACCGCGGGCACTGGGCCGACACCGGCCATCATCGTGCCGACGAACCGCTCATGGCCCGGCACGTCGACGAACGCGAACTCGGTATCGCCGATCGTGGTCCACGCGAAGCCGAGACCGATCGTCAGGCCGCGCCTGCGTTCCTCCTCCCACCGGTCCGGTTGCATCCCGGTCAGCATGCGAACCAGTGTCGATTTGCCGTGATCCACGTGCCCGGCGGTTGCGATCACATGCATGCCAGGACCGCCGCGATCAGCTTCTCGTCGTCCTCGGGTGGCACGGTCCGCAGGTCGAGCAGGCAGCGGCCACGCTCGACGCGTCCGACCACCGGCAGCCGGGACCGCCGGAGCTTGGCCGCGAGGTGTTCCGGCAGGCTGATCGCCAGGCTCGGCAGTTCGACGCCGGGAGCGCCGCCACCGCCGATCACAGCGGTGGATTCGACGACCTCCGAACCGGGCAACCGCTTCTGGATCCCGCGAGCACGGTGAATGTCGACCTCGCTGTCCAAAGCGGACACAACCGGCGGCGGCGGGCCGTGCAGGGTGGCTTCCAGCGCCGCCAGGGTCAGTTTGTCCACCCTCAGCGCCCGGGCGGCGGGATGCCGGCGGAGTTTCTCGATCAGGTCGGCGTCGCCGAACAGCAGACCGGCCTGCGGGCCGCCCATGAGCTTGTCGCCGCTCGCTGTCACGAGGTTTGCCTTGGCGCGCAGCACAGTTGTGGCGTCCGGTTCGTCCGGGAGCAACGGATGTGGGCGCAACAGACCGGAACCGATGTCCATGACAAGCGGAACACCCAGTCCGGCAAGGGCGGACACCGGCACGTCCGCGGTGAAACCGCTGATCATGAAGTTGGACGGGTGCACCTTGAGCACGAAGCCCGTCTGCTCGGTCACGGCTTGCCGGTAGTCACGCAAGCTCGTCCGGTTTGTCGTGCCGACTTCACGCAGCCGGGCGCCGGTCGACGCGAGCAGTTCGGGAATCCGGAAGCCGTCGCCGATCTCGACCAGCTCACCCCGGCTGATCACGATCTCCTTGCCCGGCGCCAGAACCATGGCCGTGAGCAGCAGCGCGGCGGCGTTGTTGTTCACGATGTGCACGCCGCCCGCGTCCGGCACGGCCTGATGCAGTGCTTGGAGTGCGCCCCGGCCGCGCCGGGCCCGTTGGCCGGTCGCCAGGTCGAACTCGACGTCCGTGGTGCCCGCGGCCAGCGACAACGCGTCCCTGGCCGTCTGGGAAAGCGGTGCTCGGCCCAGATTGGTGTGCACGAGCACGCCGGTCGCGTTGATCACCGGCTGCATGCTGGTCGCGCTGACCGGCAGGCCGATGATCGCCTCGTCGATCACGCTTTCCGGCTCGATCTCGCCCGCGCGGGCCCGGTTCTGTGCGGCCAGCACGGACTTCTTCACCAGCGCCCGGCCGAGCAGGTCGATCGCCTTGGCCAGCCGGGGATCCGCCAGCACGGTGTCGGTGCCAGGGATGGCACGGCGCCGGTCGGTCATGGTCGTGGTCCAGGGTGGCGGAGGCGGACGGGAATCGAACCCGCCAGCGACAGGTCCTGCCGCTCGACGGTTTTGAAGACCGAGCCGGTCACCAGACCGGATACGCCTCCCTGGACCATGCCGTTCATCCTGCCAACATCCGCCGTGCTCGGCAGGATGAAGACATGACCAGGCTGACCCAGTACGCGCATGGCGGCGGCTGCGCGTGCAAGATCCCGCCGGGCGAGCTCGAACAGATCGTCGCAGGCCTGCATGGCTCAGGGGATGCCGAGCTCCTGGTCGGCGTGGACACCGGCGATGACGCGGCGGCTGTGCGGATCGCCGGGGGAGTGGCCCTGATCGCGACGACCGACTTCTTCACCCCAGTGGTGGACAATCCGTACGACTGGGGGCGGATCGCCGCGGCGAACGCGCTGTCGGACGTGTACGCGATGGGCGGACGCCCAGTGGTCGCGTTGAACTTGCTGTGCTGGCCGCGTGATGTCCTGCCGATGGAGTTGGCCCGTGAGGTGCTTCGAGGCGGGTTGGATGTGGCGTCCAAGGCGGGGTGTCATGTCGCCGGTGGGCACAGCGTCGACGATCCGGAACCCAAGTACGGCATGGCGGTCAGTGGACTGGCCGACCCGGAAAGGCTGCTGCGCAACGATGCTGGGGTAGCGGGAATGCCGTTGTCGCTGACCAAGCCCCTAGGCATTGGGGTGCTCAACTCGCGGCACAAGGCGACCAGCGACGTGTTCCCGCAAGCTGTCGAGGCGATGACGACCCTCAACCGTG
This sequence comes from Kibdelosporangium aridum, assembly GCF_900176515.1. Taxonomy (GTDB): domain Bacteria; phylum Actinomycetota; class Actinomycetes; order Mycobacteriales; family Pseudonocardiaceae; genus Kibdelosporangium; species Kibdelosporangium aridum. Next base: position 56,380 of record NZ_FWXV01000007.1, on the reverse strand, counting down.
ATGCCTCGGAAGCGGCGTTGGCTGCGGGGATCAGGGCGGCCACGGATGTCACGGGCTTCGGCTTGCTGGGACATGCCTACAAACTCGCCCGGGCCAGCGGTGTCACGGCGGTGATCGACTCTTCCGCTGTGCCGTATCTCGAAGGTGCTCGTGAGGCACTGCGCGATGGGTACGTCAGCGGCGGCACCCGCCGTAACCTCGACTGGGTCCGGCCACACACTGATCTGTCCTCTGTGGACGAAGATGAGGCGCTGCTGCTGGCTGATGCGCAGACGTCAGGTGGACTGTTGCTGGCCGGGGAGATCCCTGGTGCTCCGGTCATCGGCGAACTGGTCCGTTCAGCGGAGTACGCCGTAGTCGTGCGCTGAGATCCGGCCTGTCGAGTCGTTATCGGTTGGTGTACGCGTCTTGCCGGGAGCGGGACGATCGCATGCATGGCTGAACGAACGATTCGCTTGAACGGTAAGCAGGTCTCGAGCCCATACCGGTCAGTGGGAACCGGTGAAGGCCAGGCCTCCGAGCAATTGTTGTACTGGCTGCGTGAACGACACGGCCAGCACGGCCCTCGTTTCGGTTGCGGCGTCTCACAATGCGGTGCGTGCACCGTGCTCGTCGACGGCAGTCCGGTGCGGTCGTGCACACGTCAACTGCACACCGTGCCGGACCATGCCGAAGTCCGGACATTGGATGGGCTGCGCGCGCACCCGTTGCAGCGCGCGTTCGTAGAGGTGCAAGCCGGGCAGTGCGCTTTCTGCGTCAACGGCATGGTGATGGGTGTGCTCGGCTGGCTTGAGACACGTATCGCCAGAGGAAACCGTGCTGTTCCTTCGGATGACGAGATCAAGGACTTCCTGTCCGGTGCTCTGCCGGAAAGCGACGACAACTACATCTGCCGGTGCGGCACGCACGTACGTATCGTCAGAGCTGTCTCCTTGGCGGCAAAGGAGATGCTCCGATGATCGGACGCCGTCGATTCCTCACCGGCGCGGTAGCCGTCGGTTTCACGCTCACGACAACCAGCGCCACTGCGCGTCCGTCCGGCCGGATCCGCGTGACCGTTGTCGGTGCGCCCGCTACGGCCACCGAGTCGTGGCTTGTCCTCACCGGCGAGAAAATAACCTTGTACAGCGGGAAAGTTGATCTGGGCACCGGCATCCGGACCGCGTTGACCCAGATCATGGTCGAGGAACTGCGCCTTGGTGTCGCGGACGTGGACTATGTCGAGGGCGACACCTTGCTCGCGGCTGGCCAAGGCGGGTCGGTCGGTTCGAAGAGTATCCAGAACGGCGGCGTCCAGCTGCGTCAAGCCGCAGCGACTGCGTTCGCCGAACTTCGGCGCCGTGCGGGCGTGTACTTCAACGTCGACCCGTCGCGCCTGCGTGCCGAACGCGGCGTGTTCCGGCTTGGCGAACGAACGGTCCGCTATTCACGCCTGTTGGCAAGCGAAGTCACGGTGCTGCCGCTCGATTCGAACGCGCCTCTGGTGCCGCCCGCCGAATATGTCGTCGTCGGGAAGCCTGTGCGGCGGATCGATCTGCCAGACAAGCTGACCGCGACTTTCCGTTATCTGCACGATGTTTCGTTGCCAGGGATGCTGCACGGCCGCGTGGTTCGCCCACCTGGCCGCAATTCCCGCGACCCGGTGATCGGCGACCTCGACCGGGTGCGTGCCATCGAGGGATTTGTCGACGTGGTTCGGCGCGACCGGTTCATCGGTGTGGTCGCGACCTCGGAATGGGCCGCGGCACGAGCCGCGGCGCCCGCCACCGGCGTCACCGTCGGCTGGACCTCCGGCCCTGACCTGATCCCGCAGGCGGATCTGCCTGTCGCGCTCAGGGATCCGGTCAACCACTACCGGACGGTCGTGGAAATCGAGGCGGATCTCGAACCGCTGTTCGCGGCCGGGCCGACCGTGCTGGAAGCGCAGTACTTCACGCCTTTCCATATGCACGGCGCGATGGGGCCCTCGGTGGCGGTCGCCGATGTCCGTGCGACACCCGACCCGGAAACGGGGATTCAGGTGACGATCTGGTCGAGTACGCAGAACGTCACCGAACTGCGTGGCACTCTCGCCCAGTTGCTGGGCCTCGACGCAGCGAAGATTCGTGTCATCTATACGGAATCGTCCGGCTGCTACGGCCACAATGGAGCCGACGACTGTGCTGCCGACGCGGCGTTGTTGTCACAAGCTGTCGGTCGGCCGGTGCGTGTGCAGTGGACGCGGCAGAATGAGCACGGCTGGGAACCCCTAGGTGGAGCACAGGCGCATGACATGAAAGGTGCGGTGGGCACCAACGGGATCACTGCTTGGTCGCACCTCAACTTCGCGCCGCCTGCCAACAGCAGGCCGTCCAGGACCAACGCGGGCACACTGCTGGCCGGTGCTCTGCTGGGCATGCTGCCCGCACCGCTGCCTGCCTCCTCAGTGAACTCGTCCGGTCGCAATGCGCCTGTCACGTATGGCTTTCCGCAACGTGTCGAAGCAAGGCTGGTGAAGAGCTTCGAAACCACCGGTCCGGACTCGGCGCAACCAGTGGCTCCGTTGACCTATCGGCTACCGCGGTCCACGGCTCTACGGTCACTCGGCGGGTTTTCCAACAGCTTTGCCAACGAGAGCTTCTTCGACGAGCTGGCCCACGCCGCTGGGCATGATCCGCTGGAGCTGAGGATCAAGTCCTTGCCCGATCCACGCGCTGTCGCGGTGTGTGAGGCGTTGCGAGACGCGTGGCGTAATCGGCCGTCCGGCCGCGGAATCGGCGCGGGAGTGGCGTTCCAGCAGTACGAGGTCGAGAACGCCTACGTGGCCACGTACGTCGAGGTCCGGGTGGACATGGAAACCGGGCAGGTGCGCGTGACCCGGGTTGTGGTCGCGCACGACTGCGGTTTGATCGTCAACCCGGATGGACTGCGCAACCAGATCGAGGGCAATGTCGTGCAAGGGATCAGCCGGACCTTGAAGGAGGAGGTCAAGTACACCGCGGACCGGATCACGTCGGTGGTCTGGCAGAGCAGCCAGTTCAACCCCGGGCCGCAGTACGAGGTGCTGCGGTTCAACGAGGTGCCGGTGATCGAGACGATTCTGATCAACCGCGTGGACCAGCCGGCGCTCGGTGCGGGCGAACCGGCCATCGGCCCGATGCCCGGCGCGATCGGCAACGCCGTGTTCGCGGCTACCGGCAAGCGGATCCGGGCGTTGCCGTTCACCGCCGAACGGGTCAAGGCCGCGTTGTAGGGCTGTTCTGCACGGCCCATTCGGCGAGCGCGGACAAGGGCACAAGCAGGCTTTGCCCCAGCGGCGTGAGGCTGTACTCGACGCTCGGCGGGATGCTCGGGAACACCTCACGCCGCACCAGGCCGTCCTCCTCCAGCATGCGCAGTGTGCGGGTGAGCATGCGCTGGCTGATGCCCTCGATCGACCGGTGCAACTCGTTGTACCGGTAAGCACGTTTTCCCAGCATGATCACGACCAACATGCTCCATTTGTCGCCGATCCGCTGGAACAAACCATTCACCGGGCAGACCGCGAGCTCATCCTGCGGTACGGGGTTCGGCAGATCGTGCGCGAGGACGGCAGGCACATCGGTGTTCGTACCGGACATCAAACTGCCTTCTTTCGCTCGTTGTCACCTGCTGCGCACGATGGACGCACCATTCCAGCTTAGGAGGAAGCGTGCGCAAGACCGTGGTGATCAGTGGCGGGACCGACGGCATGGGTCGGGCGACCGCACTCGAACGGCTCGCACGCGGTGATCGTGTCATCGTGATCGGCAGCAATCCGGCCAAAGCCGTCGAGGGCGCGCAGTTCTTGCAGGCGGATCTCTCGTCGGTCAAGGAGGTTCTCCGGGTCGCTGCCGAAATCACCGGCCCGATCGACGCGCTGGCGCTGTTCGCCAACCGGACGCAATCCAGGCGGGTGGAGACACCGGAAGGTCTGGAGTACACGTTCGCGCTGTACTACCTGAGCCGATATCTGCTGGGGGAGTTGCTGCTTCCGCAGCTGGAGGCAAGCCCACAGCCCGTGATCATCAACGTCGCGGGAGTCGGTACGAAGGTCGGGCGGATCAACTGGGACGACATGCAGCTGCAACGCAAGTACGGCCTGGTGAAGGCGCAGTTGCAGGCCGGGCGGGCGAACGACTTGCTGGGGGTGTCGTTCGCCGCGCAGGGCCGTCGGACTCGGTATGTGCACTACCACCCTGGGTTCACGCGCAGCGGCAGCCAGAATGTGGTGATCAAGCTGCTGGCCAAGTTCTTCGCCCGGCCAGTGGCGCAGTCCGTGCGGCCGATCGTCGAGTGGATCTCCGCGCCGCCCGCGCAGCCGCTGACGGCTATCGATCGAGGGAAGGATGTCCCGCTGGCACTGAAGACGTTGTCGCCGCGCGACGCCGCTCGCCTCGACGCGTATACCAAAGGGTTAGCAGCGCTGGCAGACCTGAACTGAAGATCGTCGCTGCCTGCACGTCGAGCAGCACGGTGAGGCTCCACGCGTCGGCAAGCGGCCCGGCCACCAGCATCCCGATGGCCTGGCACAGCGCCATCATCGCCATGGCCGAGGCCAGCACCCGGCCCGATTTCTCCGGCATACCGGCCGTCTGCAGGACCGTGATCGACCCGGACATGACAAAGACGCTGGGTGCGCCGGTGATCCCGAAGAGGACAAAGTAGACCGGCAGGTCGGTGGTCAGTGCGGGCATGTGCCAGATCGTGAACGTCATGACGCCGACACCGATCGCACCGACCGCGCACATGGTCTCCGGCGCCATCCGGCGCACCAGGGACGCGCCGATCACCAACCCGGCGGCGAGCCCGCCGATCGCCTGAATTCCCCGTAACAGGCCGACTTCGGCCTCACCACCGCCGAGCGGGCCGGTCACGAAGACCACGAACAGAACGAGGAACATGCCCTGCGCCAACGCGCCCAGCACCAACATCACGCCGATGCGCCGCAACCGCGGCTCCCGCCGGAACTCCGTGAGCCCGTCCAACCACGCCCGCCACATCGGGTGCCGTAACTCGGGTTCAGCGGCCACCTTGAACTTCTTGAGCAGCAAGATGGTTGCTCCGAGCAGGAATCCTAGGTAACTGACGACCACAGCAGACAGGCCGCCGGTTGCGAGCACGATGCCGCCGAGTGAGCTGCCAAGCAGACGTGCGCCGCTGCTGTTGAAGCCCATCCACCCGTTCGCCGACATGATTTTCTCTGGGGTGACGACCTGCGGCACCAATGCGGCCCGCGCGGGCTCGAACAAGGTGGCGGCCGCGGACTGGCTGACCATCACGACGTAGATCAACCAAGCGGAGTCCGCGAGCAGCAACGGAATCGCGGTCACCGCTTGACCAACGCAGACGATCCACAATGTCCTGCCACGATCCCACCGATCGGCCACAAACCCGGCGAGGGGACTGAGCGCGATCATCGGCAGCAAGCCGGCGACCATGGCCAACGCGGTCGAACTGGCGGACCCGGTCGCCTGGTAGATGAAGACGGGCAGGGCGATCTGAAGCATCCACTCGGCGCATTCGGAGAACAGGCTCGCGAGCCACAGCCGAGCGAATGCCCTGGTCATGAGCTGGGCTTTCCGTCGGCCTCGATCCGGGGGAACGCACGCACGCTCGTGTGCACCGGCCGCGCATCGGGCGGCGCGTCGGTCCGGATCGTCGCCACGTATGGCCTGATCAACGCGTCGATGGCCGCGGTGAGTTCGGCGAGTTCCGTCGCACTGATCCGCAACGCGTACGTGCTTATCCCGGACACTTGCTGCCACTCGGGCTCAATCAGGTCGATGGAGTCGGCGAAGCGTTGCGTCAACACTTGATCGTTGGCCGTGTTCGCACCCCACGCCGCAAGCTGCGCGGCCTGAGTCACCGGATCAGTGCTGAACTCCCCAAGATCAAGCCCAACCTGAGTGGCACGCCACGGCTTGTCGCGGGCGTTGTCGCCGTCCGCGCGTTCGACCAGCCCCCAGCTCGCCAGTTGCCGAAGGTGCCAGCTGCAGTTCGACGCCGTCGACCCCACCGCGGTCGCGCACTCGCTCGCCGTCCTCGGCCCCACGGACATCAGGTAGTTCAGCAGCTCAGCACGCAGAGGATGTGCCAAGGCCCGCATCAGCTCGACGTCCCGGACCCGCATCCGGGCAGGCAGGTCGGTCATCACACACCTCACTTGAAAGAGTCCTTTCGAAAGGATGCTTTCAAGTCTGCGGTGATGTCAAGGGAAGACCGGTTACGGCACGCCGAGCAGGCGAAGAACGGCAGCGGTGCCCGCGGCGGCGATGACGACGATGACGAACGGAGCCTTGCGCCACGCCAGAACGCCGCCGACAAGAACACCCGTCGGACGGGCGTAACCCGCGAACTCCTGGCCCTCGATCAAGGCCGAAACCGCGACCAGCGCCGAGAAAAGCACGGCCACGCCGACCATCATCAACTTCTCGACCCGCGGTGAGATCTCGACCCGGGCACGCAGCGTCGGACCGGCGAGGCGAAACGCGAACGTGCCCACGCCGAGCAGCACCACGGCGACGACCAGCGTCATCATGTCGCCACCTTCCGCTTGCCGAGGCTCGCGAGAACGCCCGCCAGCGCGAGCAGTATGGGCACGCCTGGGGTTAAGAACGGCGCGGTAGCCAACGCGATGACCACGCCAACGGCCGCCGCGCGCTGCGTAGGTCCGTCGTTCAGTGAGGGCAGGACCAGTGCCAGTAAGACCGCGGGGAAGGCGGCGTCCAACCCGAAGGCGTCTGTGTCACTGATGACCGTTCCGCCGAACGCTCCGAGTAGGGTGCCGATATTCCAGCAGAGGAACAGGCCGATGCCACATGTCCAGAACGCGGCTCGTCGCTGCCTTGGGTCTTGCTGGGCAACGGTGAACGCAGCGTTCTCGTCGGTGGTGATGTGGGCGCCGAGCAGGCGAGCGCCCCAGCCTTTGCCGATCACGTCGCCGACCGCGAAGCTCAGCGGGAGCAGGCGGGTGTTCACCAGCAGGCCGGTGATCACGGCCGCGATCGGGTTGCCGCCCGAGGCGATGATGGCCACGAACATGAACTGGGCGGCGCCGGCGAACACGACCACCGACATGAGCATCGGCAGCCATACCGGCAGGCCTGAGCTGACCGTGATCGCGCCGAACGACGCACCCACGAACGCGCAGGCCACACAGACCAGCGCGATGTCTCGCGCCAGTTCTCGATCCAGGGTTCTCCATAACGAACGCATCGACCGTTATGCTGGACGCTGGGTGAAACGTTTGTCAAGACGAACGCACGTACCGATGGAGCGAACGATGGCTCAGTCCCCGGCCCAACTCTCGGTGATCTCCGTAATCGCGGCGTCCCTGCAACGCGAACGCCGCCGCGCGGGCCTGTCGCTCGCCGAGCTCGCGCGCCGGGCCGGAGTCGCGAAGTCGACGTTGTCCCAACTGGAGTCCGGCACCGGCAACCCCAGCGTCGAGACACTCTGGGCACTGTGCGTGGCGCTCGACGTGACGTTCGCCCAGATCGTCGAACCACCGGAACCGAAGGTCCACGTGATCCGCGCCGCCGAAGGCCCGACCATCGCCTCCGAGCACGCCGACTACGTCGCCAAGGTCCTGTCAGCCTGTCCGCCGAACGCCCGACGCGACCTGTACCTCGTCACCGCACAACCAGGAACCGCCCGCGAGTCGGACCCGCATCGCGCGGGCACGTACGAGCACGTCGTACTCAGCACCGGCCGCGCACTTGCCGGTGTCTTGGAGAACCCCGTGGAAATCGGGCCGGGCGACTACGTCGGTTACCCCGGCGACGTACCGCACATCTTCAAAGCCCTCGAACCTGACACCGTCGCAGTGATGGTGTCCGAACACGTGTGAGTTGTGCTCAAGGGCAAAATGACAACCATGAGCACGATTGACTGGGGAACAGGGTCCTACGAGAGGGTCGCCCCGCAACTATTGCCTGCCGCGCATGCGGCCATCGCCGCGGCTGACCCGCAGCCGGGGCAACGGGTGGTGGACGTCGGCTGCGGGACTGGTAACGCTGCTTTGCTTGCCGCGCAACGGCCTGGTGTCCGCGTGACCGGTGTGGACCCGGCGCGGCGGCTGCTGGATCTGGCGCGTGCCAAGGCTGCCGAGCAGGGCCACGATGTGACCTTTGTGTCCGGTGACGCCGCGAACATGCCGTTGCCGGATGGCTGTGCTGACGTTGTGCTGTCGGTGTTCGCGGTGATTTTCGCGCCGGATGCCGCGGCTTCGGCTGCTGAGCTTGCCCGGATCACCGCGCCGGACGGCAAGATCGTGCTGACCGCGTGGCTGCCTGAAGGTGCTGGGGTCGAGGCTATGCGGGTGATCATCGGCGAAGTCGGCCGGATCACCGGGCAGGCCTCGTCGGCCATGCCTTTCCAGTGGCACGAACGGGACCAGGTGCAGGAGCTGTTCGGGACGTACGGTTTCGACGTCGCGGTCCACCAGCACGAGCTGGCCTTCACCGCTGAGTCGCCCGAGGACTACTGGGACTTGTCCTACGCGGACCATCCGTTGGTGCTGTCGGTCCAGCCGTTGTTGGTGGAGCACGGTGTGATGGACGAGGTGCGCGACCGTGTCATCGAGGTGTTCCGGGCTGCCAACGAGGACCCGGCGGCGTTCCGGTTGACGTGGCGTTATGTGGTGATCTCCGCGCAGCGCTGACGTGCTAACCTTTTACGCTGTAATGGGTTAGGAGTTGGTGAGTGGTCGTCTACGCGGGTCAGGGCGAGGTCAAGCGGACCATGGCCTTGTTGTGGCGAGTGCCGAAGGACAAGGTCAGCCCCGGGCCGAAGCAAGCGTTGACCGTCGACGAGATCGTCGACGCGGCGATCTCGCTCGCTGACGCCGAGGGCATGCACGCGGTCTCCATGCGCACGGTCGGCAAATTGCTCGGTCGCAGCGGAATGGCGCTGTACACGTACGTCCCGAGCAAGAGCGAGCTCGTCGACCTGATGTACGACCGTGCGCTCGGCGAACTGCCGAGCGAATACGACCTGTCCGAGGGGTGGCGGTCCGCGGTTGTCGCGTGGGCCGACGACTACTGGGCCTTCTTGCTCAGGCACCCGTGGGTATTGCAGGTCTCCACGGCCCGTCCGGTGTTGGGGCCCAACGAATTCGCGTCCATCGACACGCTCGTGCGGTTGCTCGACGGCATCGGACTGCCTGCGCTCAAGCAACGCCGGTCTGTCGGGACGTTGGCCAACTTCGTGCGCGGCGCCGCGCAGATGATCGCCGAAACCCGGCAAGCCCCTGGCGCGACAGGGGTTTCCGACGACGACTGGTGGTATGCCCGTTCCGCCGCGCTCCAGGAGATCGTGCCGGATCTGGACGAACGGTTTCCCTCAGTGGCCCGGGTCGAGGCCGAGGGCGCCACACCGGCCGAGCAGTGTGACGAAACGCCTTACCTCGAACGAGAAGCCAGGGAGACGTTCAAGGCCGGTCTCGTGGTGATCCTCGACGGCATCGAAGCCGCCATCACGAAGGAAGCGGCGACCGCCGCGGATTCTCCTGGTACCACTTGACCGTCCAGGAATATCGTGCGGCATGAGCATCTCCGTGATCGACATGCGGGCTGAGCCGGCGAAGGTGGCGGCCGAGATCGGCGAGGCCTGCCGGACGCACGGTTTCTTCTACATCACCGGCCACGGCGTCGACGAGGACTTGCAGGCGCGGCTCGAGCAGCAGAGCCGGGAATTCTTCGCGAAGGACGTCGAGGACAAGATGCGGATCCGGATGCGACTCGGCGGCCGGGCCTGGCGCGGGTACTTCCCGGTCGGCGACGAGCTCACATCGGACAAACCGGATCGCAAGGAAGGTCTGTACTTCGGCGCCGAACTCCCGCCGAGCGACCGCCCGCTGCACGGTCCGAACCTGTTCCCGGACGAGGACTTCCGTCAGACCGTCCTCGCCTACATGGACGCGCTGACCAACGTCGGCCACGCACTGATGCGCGGGATCGCACTGAGCCTCGATCTGGACAGCGAGTATTTCGCTGAGCGGTACACGCGCGACCCGCTGATCCTGTTCCGGATCTTCAACTACCCGCCGGGCGGTGACGAGGCGTGGGGCGTCGGCGAGCACACCGACTACGGTCTGCTCACCATCCTCAAACAGGACCACCACGGCGGGTTGCAGGTGAAGTCCCAGGACACGTGGATCGATGCCGAGCCCATCCCGGGCACGTTCGTCTGCAACATCGGCGACATGCTCGACCGGCTCACTGGTGGGCTGTACCGCTCAACACCGCACCGGGTCGTCGGCACACGTGACCACGACCGGCTGTCCTGGCCGTTCTTCTTCGACCCGAACTTCGACGCCGATGTCCGAGCTGTCGGACAACGCGTCCTCTCGACAGAGCCGCGCTGGGACGGCGCCAACGTGCACGACTTCGAAGGCACGTATGGCGACTACCTCATGGCCAAGGTCGCGAAGGTGTTTCCGCAGCTGACCGAGAAAGTTCAAGATTTTCCACGCTGACATGTCGATCCGCGGCTGCCCGCTTCGACGTCTGAGTAGAGACACCGGAAAGGGGAACCGAGATGAACACCGTCGTTCAGCTCCGCAACCGCGACCTGCACGTTCAGCTGGCACAGGAAGACCGCCTCGAGGACGCGGGCAGGCTGGCACCAGACGACCGGATGACGTGTCACGTGCACAACCGGTGGGTCCACCAGTGCGTGTCGTCCGCGGCGCACGTCAACCAGGTCACCCGGCACCGCTGGTGCCGTGACTGCAAGACCGCGCTGACTGTGGCGGTCGACGAACTGACTCTGACCGTTCACATGTCCTGCCCGAGCTGCGGTGACGGCCGTAGTGCCGCGACCCGGCGGCTGGAGCGGGCCTGCGAGGCGAGCCTGGCTTACACCAAGGGACGCCCTGCGCTGCTGGCCGGCTGAGGCGTTGTAGGGGATCTGTAGGGGACACAGCGCACTGTCTGGCTATGAACGTCGTTCTGGCGGACAGCCATCCCATTGTCCGGTGTGGATTGAAGGCCATGCTCGCCATGGCAGGCGGCATCAACGTCGTGGCCGATGTGGACAGCGGCGACGCGGCGAACACGGCGATCGCCCAGCACCGCCCGGACGTCCTGGTGATCGAAGTCGGCGAACTGCCCGCGGTCCAGTCTGTCAAGGACACCGCGGTGATCGTGTTCACGACTCGCGACGACGAGCACGCCATCCGGTCGGCCATCAAAGCAGGCGTCCGCGGTTACATCCTGAAGACCGCGGATGACACGGACATCGTCCGTGCCATCCGCAGTGTCGCGGCAGGCGAACTCATCTTCGGCCGCCCCGTTGCGGCCCGGCTGGCGGGGGTCTTCCAGCCGATCGAGCAGCCCTTCGCAACGCTCACCTCCCGTCAACGGCAGGTCGCCGACCTGGTGGCCGGTGGTCTTGGCAACAACGCCATCGCCACCCGGCTAGGCCTGACCCCGAAGACGGTCCGCAATCACATCTCGCAGATCCTCACCACCCTCGGCCTGCCGACCAGAGCGGAACTACGGCGCGTCGCCTCCTGACCGGTACTGCTCGGCCAGGGCCTTGGCGTTGCGGTCCAGCAGGGTCGAGACGTCCTTGTCGGCAACGGTCAACCGGACGTCGATCCGGAAGCCGGTCAGCACGATCGACGCCGCGTGTTTCTGCCCGGCGTTCGCCAACTGTTCCGCTCGGTCGACCATCGGGATCAGATCACGCTCCCGGTCGGGTGCGAACCTGCGAACCAGGGAACGCAGATCGTTGGCCGAAGTGGTCACCGTGAAAGCGAACCGGTACAGCGAGGTGCGCCCGGCCCTGTCGATCGCGGTGACCTCGACGGAATGCGCACCAAGCGCCAGCTTGTGCAGGGACAGCGGGCCTGAGGACAGCGGGACGCCGTCGAGCTTGGCCTCGCTGTAGACCAGCCCAGAGCCGGAGTCCGTGGCCGTCCACGCCACCGTGAGCTGCTGCGAGGATCCGTACTTACCACCGGGATCGATGCCGGTGAAGGACAACACCGGCGCGGCCGTGTCGACCTTGAACTCGGCTACGCGTTCGGTCTCGACGTTGCCCGAGATGTCCGTTGACCGGTATCGGATGGCATGCGTGCCGTCGGACACCGGGAACGGTTGCGTGTACGGAGTCCACGCGCCACCGTCCACACTGTACTCAGTGGACGCCACGCCCGACTCGTCGTTGGCCGCGAGGGTCACCGTGGGCGTGGTGATGTACCAGCCATCCTTGCCGTCCGGCGCGGACGCCGTCAGCACCGTCTGCGGCGCCTGCCTGTCGACGACGCCGTTGCCGACGAACGTCATGGAGTCCAGGTCGAACGGGCTCGGCCGGTCGCCACGGAACACCATGAACAACTCGGTCGTCCCGGCCGGCCGGATGATGTCCACGGCGGGAAGCAGCACGTAATTGTCCCAGCCACCGGTGTTCGGCACCGGCACGGACGCCAGCAGCTGGCCTGTGGCCGACCCGGCCCGCAGTTCGACCGAACCGCCACCGGTCGGCGACGAGACCCGGAGCCGGACCTGGTCGATCCCGGTGAAGTTGACTGGCGTGAACGAGATCCAGTCGCCGTCGGAGATGTCGCCGATCCGCCTGCCCGACTCGGCTCCCGCCTGCGACACGACCCGGATACCGGACGAGTTGTTGTAGTACTCGGCCTGCTTGTGCTTGGGCTGCAACACATGCGCGGCCCGTGTGGTCAGCGGCGGAACGCCTTGGTTGCCCTTGTCGGTGTACGAGCCGTCCACCGAGTAGAAGATGTTCGCATCCGCGTGCCCGGAGTCGAGCACGGTCGGGAACGATCCACGGCACGCATTGATCGGATCGGTGGGATGCGCGTGTGAATCGTGGCCCAAGGCCGGGCTGACGGTCACCCGCGAACAGTCGATCTGACCGTCTTCGGGATCGCTGACCTGGATGTCGAACGGAACCCGGTCACCGAAATCGAAGAACCCGCCGTTCACCGGTTTCGCGATGGACAATGTCGGTGCCGTGTTGCCGACCGAGACCGTCACGTTGGTGGACCCGATCTTCCCGGTCCCGTCCGTGACCTCCAAATGCACGTTGTAGGCACCACGAGTGGTGAACGTGTGCGTCGGATTCGCTTCGGTCGACGTCGCGCCGTCGCCGAATGTCCACTTGAACTTCAACGCGGTTCCCTCGGGATCGGTCGAACCCGCGCTGGAGAACTTGACCTCCAGCGGCACGCCACCGGAGGTCGGCGTCGCCGTGGCTTGGGCGACCGGCCGCCGGTTGCCCTGCGAATAGTCGATCCGGTACAGCCCGGAGTCGGGGTTGTCACGGCCGTAACCGCCGCCCCACTCCAGCAAGTACATCGCCCCGTCAGGGCCGAATCGCATGTCCATCGGCGCCAAGGTCTTCTGGCTGGCGAACCACGGATCGATCTTCAACAACGATCCTTGCGAGTCAAGGCCGAAGTTGAAGATCTTGTTGCGGGCCCACTCGTAGAAGAACGGTTTTCCGTCGTAGTAGACCGGGAACTTGCGTTCCGACTGCAGATTCGGGTCGAAGCGGTACACCGGTCCGGCCATCGGTGCCCCGCCGCCGCTCGCCAGCTCGGGGAATTCTGGTGAGGCGCCGTAGCCGTACCAGACGTCAGCGGGCCTCGCCGCCGGGAGATCGGTGAGCCCGGAGTTGTTCGGCGAGTCGTTCTTCAACGCCGCGCAGTCGAATTTCGCACCCGAAGTGTTCGTGGCGAAGTCGAAATCGTTGTACGGAACGTTGTTGGCCACACAGTACGGCCAGCCGTAGTAGCCGGGGGAACGGATGATGTTCCACTCCACCATGCCGTCCGGACCGCGATTAGGATCGGCCGTGCGCGCATCGGGGCCGTAGTCGGCCATGTAGATCGTGCCGTCCGTGTCCACAGTGAACCTGAACGGGTTGCGGAAACCCATCGCGTAGATCTCCGGCTTGGTCTTCGCGGTACCCGGCGCGAACATGTTGCCCGCCGGGATCGTGTAGCCACCGGCCGCTTCCGGCTTGATCCGCAAGATCTTGCCGCGCAGGTCGTTGGTGTTGGCCGACGTCTTCTGCGCGTCGAACAGGTCACGGCCCGGCCGTTCGTCGAGCGGCGCGTAACCGCTGGACTGGAACGGGTTCGTGTCGTCACCGACGCCGATGTACAGGTTCCCGCCCGGGCCGAACGTCAGGTAACCGCCTGTGTGCCCTGGTTCCTCGCGGCGGGACGCGGGCACCTCGATGATCTTCACCTCGGAAGCCGGGTCGATGTGGTTGCCGTGCGCGGTGAACCGCGATACCCGGTTGATCTCCGCGTCACCCGGGGGTGAGTACGTGACGTAGATCCAACCGTTCGTGGCGAACGCCGGGTCGACCGTGATCCCGACGATCCCGTCCTCGCCGCCGGAGTACGTCGGCAGTTCCAGCGCGACCGGGTTGGTCCCGGTCGTCGGGTCGTAAACCTTGATCTGGCCGAGGATCTCGGTGTAGTAGACCCGGCCGTCGGGTGCGACCGTGAGTGCGGTGGGTGCCTTGGTGTTGGTGTCAAGGGGGACCTTCTCGAACGCAGCGTCCACAGTGGCGGAACAGTCCGACGGCACGGCCTTGGCCGCCGTCTTCACGCCACCGAGAAGGTGCTGGGCGAACAGCGGCTCGCTGTACGCGCCCTGAGGATGGCCCATCGCGGTGGACCAGACCTTGGCCAAGCCGACGTCACGGCACCACGAGATCGGGTGGTCCGCCCCCATCGCGTCCGGGCCGGGGTTGTACGTGCGCTCGTCCGCGGTCACCAGAACATGGACTTTGCCGCGGATGTTCTGGTCGAAGTTGTACCACTCCTCGGGCCGCTGCCAGCGGTCTGGCAGACCCGCGGTCGAAGCGTGCTGTTTGTCGGCGACCTTGGCCGTTCCCTGCAACACACCAGGGGAGTGGGACGGCATGTGCGCCCCCGCGTTGACCAGTTCGTCCCACCACGGGAACGTTTGCTCGATGCCCATGTCGGTCGCGTTGTGAATGGCAGCGATGCCGCCGCCGTTGGCGACGTACTTCTGCACGGCCTGGCGTTGCGCCTCGGTGTCCCAGACCATGCCGGAGGTCTGGAACATGATCACGACCTGGAACGTCGCGAGGTTGGCGTCGTTGAAGACCGTGGCGTCCTCGGTGTGCACCACCTCGAAGTTGTTGTCCGCGGCCAATTGTTTGAACAATGCCACACCGGCGGGGATCGAGTCGTGCCGGTATCCGGCGGTCTTGGTGAACAGCAAGGCACGGAAAGCCGGTGCCTCTTGCGCTTGTGCTATCGCAGGAAAAAGACCGAGTGCCAGTAACACCGCGGCCAGAACCGCGGTCACGCGTCTGCGCATGTGGGTGTCCTTACAGCAGGGATTTGAGGAAGGCGAGGCCGTCGGCGGCCAGGTCGTCCTGGCTGGTGGCAAGCGGGCGCCAGATCGACGCGGCCGTGGCGATGCTCGCGTTGTGCGCGGTGAACGATTCGATACACAGTGGACCGTCGTATCCGGCGTCGTCGAGCGCGGTGAGCATGGCGCGCCAGTCAAGGTGATCGCGACCAGGCGTGCCTCGATCGTTGGCACAGACCTGGACGTGCGCGATCCGGCCGGTCGCCGCCCTGATCGCCGCCGGGATGTCGGTCTCTTCGATGTTCTGGTGGTAGAAATCCAGTGCCACGCCGCAGGAAGGCAGCCCGGCCAACGCTTCGAGTGTCTGGTTGACCGTGTTGAGCAGGCTCGTCTCGTACCGGTTGAGCGGTTCGACCGCGATCGTGACGCCTGCCTGCTTGGCGTGATCGAGCACGGGCCCGAGGTTCTCCCGCAACTCGATGATGTCGTGCTTGCGTTCCACGTCGGTGGCCCGCCACGTCCGGCCGACCGACGTGTAGGCCGGACCCGCGATGACCGGCGAGCCGACCTTGGTGGCGACGTCCACACAGGACCGCAGGTAATCCTGTGTGGACGTCACCGTGCCGGCGTCAGCCCGGACGAGCTCACGCCCTGGCGGCATGACGAGCACGACGGTCGCGGAAAGGCCGAGGTCGTCCAGGAGGGTCCTCGCCGCGTCCGGTGCCCAGTCGCCCGGGTTCTCCACCGGCATCTCAATGGTGTCGAATCCCCACCCGGCGATCTTCGGCGCCAGCCCACGCAGCGCCTCGTCGTTGAGTGGAGACGTCCATACCCATGTGTTCACTCCGATGTGACGCACGGGCGTTTACTTCCACTTGTCTGGATAGCCCGGCATCTGCTGGCATCCGCACAGCGCGTAGTGCAACGGCGGCATGCCCTGGCTGCGATACTGGTCCAGCGTCTGATCCGTGATCACCGGCTGCGGCAGGATCCATTCCTGCGGGACCTGTTCGCCCTTGAGGATCTTCAGTGCGGCGATCACCGGCGTGCGCCACTGGTAGGTCGGGTACGTCGGGGCTTGCGCGGTCAGGCCCTCGGCCTTCCACTTGTCCAGGAACTGCTGCTGGTCCTCGCCGGAGATCGCGGGCAGCTTCTTGCCTGCGTCCTCGAACGCCTCAAGGACCGGGACCGCGGCCGTGCCGTCGTCCATCCAGATGCCGTTGATGTCGCCGCGCTGCAGGTAGTCCGAGACGATGCTCTTGGCTTTCGCGCCGTCGTTGCCGGTGAACTCGACCCCCGCGACCTGGACACCCTTCGCAGCCAGAATCCGCTCGGCCGCAGCCCACCGGTGTTCGAGCACGTCAACACCTGGCAACACCCGCAGCGCCAGGACTTTGCCGCCCTGGCCGACCTTGGAGGCCAGGAACTCGGCGGCGGTCGCGCCGAACGCGTAACCACCGATCGGGTGGATGAACGTGACCGGGCACTTGGTGTTCACTCCGCGGTCGAACACGATCACCGGAATTCCCTTGGCACAAGCCGCTTCCACGGCCGGGGTCAGGGTCGCGGTGGTGTTCGGTGAGACGATCAGGGCGTTGCAGCCGCCGGAGGTCATCTGCTGGATGTCGCTGATCTGCTTGTCGTCCTTGGCTTCAGCGTCGAGCACGGTGAACTTGGCGATTTCGGGGTGCAGGGTGGCCTCGACCTGCATGGTCTTCCAGCCGACCTGGCGCCACGGGTTGTCCACCGAGGCGTTGGAGAAGCAGATCTCGTAGGGTCCGGGCTTGGCGTATTGCTTGGTGTCGGCCATGGTCGGCTGCAGGGCCTGCTCCCATGGCTTGTCGGCGGGGCCTTCCGGTTTGGCGTCCCGCAAGGCCAGTTGGCGGTCATATTCGGCCTGGTTGAAGAACTCCTCCTTGACCGCCGAAGGTGCCGACGACATGGTCGGCGGCCCCTCGGGTAAGTCGGAGGAACATGCGGTGAGGGCAAGCAATCCGGCGACGCTGGCGGTCATCAACCGTTTCACGCTCGTTTCCTCCTCCAGTTGACGGCCGCGTACGCCACGGCCGCGATGATGATCACGCCCTGCACAGTGGATTCCAGCCCACCGGCGACACCGAGCAGGTTGAGCAACGAGAACAACGACTCCAAAGTGAGCGCTCCGGCCATGGCCGCGACAACCGATCCACGGCCGCCGCCCAGCACCACACCACCGAGCACGACCGCGGTGATGACCCGGAACTCCAGGCCGTCGCCGACCTGAGCGGAGACTCCGGCGAACCCGCCGAGCAGGATCGCGGCGACGGCCGCGGAAAGTCCAGAAAGGACAAAAGCGAGCGTGCGCAGCCGTTCCACCCGGCCACCGCCAAGCCAGACGGCGGTTTCGTTGTCACCGACGGCAACCAGCGTGCGGCCTGTCGGACTGCGCATGAACCACACAGCCAAGGCCACGATCACCGCGAGCACGACAACCGACCACGGCAGCTGGCCGATCACCGGGATGCCGTCGATCCCTTGCCTGCCGACAGTCCGGAACGAGTCGGACAACGCGCCGCGTGGCGCGCCGCCCGTCCACAGGAACACCGCGCCGTCGAGAACCAGCAGCATGCCCAGGGTGACGATGAACGAGGGAACTAACAGCCGGGTGGTGATCGCTCCGTTGACGAGGCCGACGAATGCGCCGATGCCCAGCATCAACAAGATCACCCACAGCGTCGCGGACTCCTCGCCGTCGATCAGCCGGGCCGCGATCACCACCTCGGCGGTGACGAGCGAGCCGACCGACAGGTCGAACCCGCCGCTGACGATCACGAAGTACTGCCCGATCGCCAAGATCATCAAAGGTGCCGCGCGCTTGAGCAATGCGAGGTACCCGGCCGGCTCCTGGTAGGCCGAACCGGCGAACGCAAGGGCGACAAGCACGACAGCCAGCACCGCGAGCACGGGGATCGTGCTCGACGCGAGTCTGGGACGGCGGCGCGTTTCGGTCTGCGTCATCTGACCCTCCTCGCGAGCTGGCTACGGGCGTAGAGGGCGACCGCGACGATCAGGACCGCGCCACGGACCACGTCTTTCAGGAACGGGGTCACGCCGAGGTCGTCGAAGATCGTGTCGAGGGTGGCCAGGATCAGTACGCCGCCGATCGTTCCGGCGACGCCACCGCGCCCGCCGGACAGCAGCGTGCCGCCGAGCACCACGGCTGCGATCGACTCCAGGTCGTAACCGCCGTCGGTGCCCACGTACGGCGCCCCCGAGCCCAATCTGCTGACCAGGAACAACGCCGCGAGCCCGGCCATCACCGAGCACAGCACGTGCATCTTGACGATCGTGCGGCTGGTCCTGATCCCGGACAGCCGCGCCACTTCGACGTCGCCACCGACGGCGTAGACGTGATAGCCGCCTTTGGTCCGGCTCAGGTACCACCAAGCGATTACCGCGAGCGCAAGCATGACCAATGTGGACACTGGAATCGGACCGATCCGGTCGTAACCCAGGTGTTGGAAGCCGCGCGGAACTGAACCGGCGGGACCGGTGTAGTTGTTCTCCAGATAGCCACGGATGATCAAGGCGACACCGAGCGTCGCGATGAACGCGTTCACCTTGAGCGCGGTGATGACCAGTCCGTTGACCAGGCCGACGACCGCGGCGAACCCGACGGTCAGCAGCACCGCGGGCACGATCATGCCGGGATCGCCCGCCATGGTCTCGGCCGCGATCAGCGAACACAGGCCGATCAGGTACGCCACCGACAGGTCGAGCGAACCGGTCAGGATCACCATGGTCTGGCCGATCGCGACCAGGCCGAGCACGGTGCCCCGGGTCAGGATGTTGAGGATGCCGCCGTGGTCGAGCAGGACGCCGCCCTGGACCCCGACCAAGATGCTGCCGACGATGAGCAGTACGACAAGCGCGATGTAAACGGACATTGTCGGCGTCAGCCGGAACTTCGTGGTTCCGTTGCGCCGCACGGGTTGCCTCGTCACCGTCGCTGTCATGCGCTGCCTCCGGTGGCGAGTGCCATCACGGCTTCCTCGGACGAATCGGCGGGTAACTCGCCGGCCAGCCGGCCGTCGTGCATGACGAGGATCCGGTCGCTCATCCCGATCAGCTCCGGCAGTTCGCTGGAGATCATCAGGATCGCGACGCCGCTGTCGGCCAGCTCGCGGAGCAGGTCGTAGACGATCTTCTTGGCGCCGACGTCGATCCCGCGGGTCGGCTCGTCGGCGATCAGCACCTTCGGCTTGACCGCGAGCCACTTCGCCAGCACGACTTTCTGCTGGTTGCCGCCGGACAGATAGCGCACCTCCTGATCGGTGCCCCTGGACACCAGCCGGACCGACCGCAGCAGCTGTTCGACGTCGATCCGTTTGCGCCCGAAGGTGGCGTTGCGCACGAGCATCGTGTTGTCACGGACCGTCTGGCGCAGCGCGAGACCTTCACCTTTGCGGTCCTCGGTGACGTGGGCGATGCCGTGCCGGATCGCGGCTCGTGGCGATCGGATGTGCACCAGCTGACCGTCCACTTCGAACTCGCCGGTGGTCAGCGGGTCGACCCCGCAGAGGGCGCGGGCCACCGCGGACCGGCCCGCGCCCTGCAGGCCGGCGAGACCGACGATCTCGCCAGCGGATAACTCGATCGTGATGTCCTGCAGCCGCTTGTTCCCGCCGTCGCGAATAGCGAGCCTGGTCACGCCACGGGCTTTCGCGCGGTCGGGGAACATCGCGTCCAACGGCCGGCCGACCATCGCACGGACCAGCTCATCGGGGGAGATCTGGTTCGTCTGTGTGGACGTGACCAGAATGCCGTCTTTGAGCACTGTGATCCGTTGGCTCAGATCGAACACCTCGCGCAGCCGGTGCGAGACGTACAGCACCGCGATGCCGCTTGACCGCAGCCGGTCCACCAGGTCATACAGCAGTTCGACCTCGTGGTCGGCCAGTGCGGCGGTCGGCTCGTCCATCGCGATCACACGCGCGTCCATCGACAACGCTTTGACGATCTCCACCACCTGCTGCTGCGCCACGGGTAACCGGCGGACGGGGGTGCGTGGCGTGATCCCGCGCTCGCCCAACCGGTCGAGCAGGTCCGCTGTGCCGGCTTCCATCCGTCTTCGGTCGACCTGTCCGCGCCGGACGGGTTCACGGCCGAGGTAGACGTTCTCGGCGACGCTCCGGTCGGGCAGCAAGGTCAGTTCCTGGTGGACGATGGCGATCCCGGCGTGCTGAGCGTCCCTCGGCGACGTGAACGACACTGTCTGTCCATTGAGGACGATCTCGCCGGCGTCCGGCCGGTGTGCGCCGGCGAGGATCTTCATCAGCGTGGACTTGCCCGCGCCGTTCTCGCCGACGAGTGCGTGTACCTCGCCGCCGTGCAGATCGAGGTCGACGTCCTTGAGCACGGTGACGCCAAGGAACTGTTTGCTGATCCCGCTCATCCGTACGATCGGCGCCATTGCCCACCCCAGTCCCCGCGACGGACTCCGGACAGACTGTGAGGCCGCTCACAGTCATGATCGAGAACTTAATGGAGGACTTACGTCTGCGTCAAACAAAAGTTCGGTCGACTTCGGCGAAACTGGCCAAAGTCCCTCGAATGCAGTAGCCGCGGATAAGCTGACCCGATGTGGATGGCGAACGCGAATAAACGGGCGACGGGCAACCCCTAGGCCTCCCGGACAAGTCTTGTAAGTGTTGTCGGGTGCGTGGTGGTGATGAGGTGCCCGGCGCTGGAGACAGGTCTGTGGCACCGGGGGCTTGGGGAGGTACCCGTGGAATTTCAGCTGCTCGGCCCGGTAAGGGCGTTCAGCGATGGCAGGCAGATCGATCTAGGGGTTCGCAAGCAGCGGTTCGTGCTGGCGATGATGTTGTTGGACGCCAACAAACTGGTGCCCGCCGAGCGACTGGTCGAACTGACGTGGCCGGACGAGGCGCCACGCAGTGCCCGTGGCGTTATCCACACACATATCAGCAGGTTGAGGTCGGTGCTCAACGCCGCGGACGCGGAACGCCACGGCGTCGCGTTGATCAGCGACGGGCCCGGCTACATGATGAAGTGCGACCCGAAGCGCATCGACGTCAACAAGTTCATGGAGCTGTGTGCCGAGGCTCGCGGATGCGCTGACGAGGAGGCGCGCATCCGGGTCCTCGACGAGGCCCTGGCTCTGTGGGACGGCCCGGCGCTCGCGTCGGTGGCTGCCGAAGAGGTGCGGACGAGGCTGACCCGCCACCTCGACGAGGCCCGGCTGCTGGCGATGGAAGAGCGGATCGACGCCCACATGCGGCTGGGACGGCACGCCGAAGTGATCCATGAGCTCACCGAACTCGAGGCGCAGCACCCGTACCGTCAGCAGGTCGTCGGGCAGCTGATGCTCGCTTTGCACCGCAGTGACCGTGGACCTGATGCGCTGACCGCGTACCAGAAGCTGTACCACCGGCTGGACCACGAGCTCGGGGTTGAACCGGCGCCCGCGTTGCGTGACCTGCAGACGCGGATCCTGCGCGACGATCCGTCGCTGAAGCTCAACCCGAGGGAGAAGGTCAAGTCCGGTCCGCGGCAGCTGCCGCCGGACGTTGACCACTACATCGGTCGCAGCAGGCACATCGAGGAGATCTGTGACCTGCTGATCTCGCGGACCGACGACGTGCTCCCGGTTGTCGCGATCACCGGCAAGCCGGGCCTGGGCAAGACCGCGCTCGCGGTCAAGGCAGGCCGCAAGCTCGTCGCCAAGTTCCCGGACGGCCAGCTGTTCATCGACCTGCACGGCAACGGTCCCCGGCCGCGTGACCCGAGCGAAGTGCTCGCCCGGTTCCTGCGTGACCTCGGGGTCGACGGTGCCGACGTGCCGTCCACATTGGAGGAGCGGGTCGGGCTGTTCCGGGACCGCACGGCGGGCAGGCGCATCCTCGTGGTGCTGGACAACGCGGCCACCGAGAAGCAGGTGCGCTTGTTGATCCCGGGCAACTCGGAGTGCGCCGTGCTGATCACCAGCAGGCGCCGGCTGACCGGTCTGGACATGCGCAAACTCGTCGACCTGGACGTACTCGACCAGGCCGACGCGTTGGCCTTGCTCACCGACCTGGTCGGGGCCGAGCGGCTGGCGGACGGGGACGTGCACGCGCAGCGGATCGTCGACCTGTGCGGTGGCCTGCCGTTGGCACTTCGGATCGTCGGCACCAAACTTCGGTCCCGGCCGCACCTGACCGCCGCGTCACTGGCCGAGCGCCTGGAGGACGAACGGACCCGGCTGGACGAACTGGTCGGCGGGGACCGCGAGATCCGGGCGAGCTTCCTGCTCAGCTACGACAGCCTGGACGAGGAGCACCAGCGGGCGTTCCGGCTGCTGGCGCTGATGCCGGACAACGGCCTGCCGCCGTGGGCGGTCGCGGCTGTGCTCGACGTGGACTTCCGCACCTCGGAACGGCTGGTGGAGGACCTTGTCGACGTCAACCTGGTCGAAGCCGCGCCCGGCCGCTATCGGTTCCACGATCTGATCCGCCTGTACGCCCAGGAGAAGCTCGCCGGCGACGACGAGCGGGACGAGGCACGCGTCAGGCTGATCAACGCCTACCTCTATCTGGGCAAGCGTGCCGACGCGTTGCTGGACTTCGGCGGGCTTTACCAATTCGAGCCACCGCCGTTCACAGTGGACACCCCGGGTGTCTTCGACGAGATCGACCGCGGCCCGGCCGTCTGGCTCGACCACGAGTACCCGGCGATCCTCGAAGCCATCGAGTACGCGGCGGCAAGTGGCAAGGACGAGCTGACATGCCAGCTCTCCGCGACTGTCGCGGCCTTCTTCGAACTGCGCGCGCAGTGGGCCGACCTGAAGCGGGTCGCCGAACTGAGCCTGGCCGCCGCAGGCCGGTTCTCCAGTCCATACTGGACGGCCTACGCGCTGTTCGCCGTCGGTCTGGCTGCCCGTGAGACCAGGGACTTCCGGCGCGCCGAGGAGTCGTTCCGGGCCGGGCTGAAGATCCTGCCGCAGGCCAACGACCCGCTGCTGGAGGTCGTCACCCTGCTTTCGGTCGGTGTCGCCGAGCGGTTGCAAGGCAGGTGGGACGAAGCCGCGAAGTACTTCGACGGCTGCCTGTCAGTGCTCGAAGCACTCGACAAACCCAGGTGGCGTGCCTACACGCTGCGTGAATCCGGTGTGCTCGACCGCTACCGCGGCAACTGGGAACGTGCCGAGCAGCGGTTGCGCGAGGCGGTCGAGACCTTCGAACGACTGGGTGACCAGCGGTGGATCGGTGCTTCGTTGCGTGAGCTGGGCATCGTGCGCCGGGGCGTCGGCGACTTGACCGGCTCGCTGGAAATCCTGCAGAAGAGCAGGGACGCGTTGCGTGGTGCAGGTGACTTGCGGCGAGAAGGCGCGGCGCTGCGTTGTCTCGCCGAGACACACCGTGCGCTCGGGGAGTTGGACGAGGCGCGTGCGTGCGCCGTGCGCGGCCTCGATGTCCTTGAGCTGACACTGGATTCGCATGGCCTGGCGTGCACGCAGATCGTCCTGGCCGACGTCCTGATGGACATGGGTGACATCGACGGTGCACGTATCCAGCTCGACAAGGGCCTCAAGGCTCTCAGCGTGAGCGGCGATCCGCGCTGGCACGGCAAAGCGCTGCTCACGCACGCACGGCACCTGACGATCTCCGGCCACACCGCCGAGGCAGACGCGGCTACGGCGGTCGCCCGACAGATGCTGTCCGACGTAGGTGCTTACGAGGCCGAACACATCACCGCGGTATCGAAGGGTTAGTGCCAGGTGCCTCCTCCCTGACCTGACGGCGGGTACTGCTGCTGCTGCGGTTGCTGCTGTGGTGGTTGCTGCTGCCACCCGTGTTGCGGGGGTTGCTGCGGTGCTTGGTACTGCGGTTGTTGGTACTGCGTCGGCTGATGGTGGGGTTGCGGCCAGGCTTGTGGCCCACCCGGTGCTTGGTTCCACGGACCGGGCACCGGGTGGTTCATCCCAGGCTGGTTGAGGACCGCCGGATGCGGCGCATGGGCCGCGGCCTTGCGGTTGCGCAGGCCGATCCGCAGGTTGACCGCGCCGACCGCGGTGAACGCCACACCGAACACGATCCCCATGATCTTGCCGATCGCACCCTCGGTCTTCGACTCCTCGAGGTTGCTCTCGGAGACCACCGTGCCGTTCTTCTCTCTGACACAGACGTCACCCTGCTGCATGGTTTTCCCGCCGCACGTGACCGTGTCGTCGAACAGGGCGAACATCGCCCCGACGATGAACAGCACGCCGAGCGCCAGCCCGACCGAAGACCAGACGATTCGTTTCACCCGTTGTCCTTGAGAGGCGATCCCAGTGTTGCCCACTGATGCTGTCAGCAGGTCCTTTCGGTTTTCTTCCAGTCAGCGCAGCGCCGGGATGCGTTCGAGGACGCCGCCCGCGAACACGTCGTAGAGACCGGTCGGCTCCAGGTGCACGTACCCGATGTGACAGTCGCATGTGGACAGCGGGCATGGTCGTGGTCGCAGCGCGGCCCGGAAGGAACCGTCGTACAGGTTGCCGATGGCCTGCGGGACGAAGTGGCACCGGCGCACTGTTCCGTCGCCGAGCACGGAGATCACGGTGTCCCCGGTCCGGCAGGGCAAGCCTTTGCTGACGTGCGCGTGCCTGCTGTGGTGGAACAGTGGGTCGATGTCCTGCCAGTCGGCCGCCTGCTCGTCGGTGTACGCGTGGCCTTCCGCGGCGTTCACCCACAGGTAGACGTCGTCGGGTAACTCCTTTCTCAGATGCCGGGCGTCGTCGAGGTGCTCGGGCAACCCGACAATCCCGACGCTGAACCGGGCGCCGATTCGGGTGAGCTCCTCGCATTTGCGCAGGAACCGATCCTGGGTGACCTGGGTCGGGTGGTACGTGACCCAGAACGCCGCGGTGTCCAGGTCGCAGTCGGCGATCCACGCCGACCGGCAGCTCATGTTGGTCTGGATCGCCACCCGCCGGACATGGGTCATCCGGCTGAGCGTGACCATCGCCTCGCGGTACCACGACCGCACGAGCCCTTCGCCCCACGGCGTGAACAGCACCGACACCTCGTCTTGGGTGTTGTCCCTGACCCAACCGGTGAACCGTCGCACCGCTGCACGGTCGGCACGCAGCTGTTGTGTGCTGTCCCGTCTTTTGGCGAACGGGCAGTACACGCAGGCGTAATCGCAGGACGCCAGCGGACCGCGATAGAGCATTGTCAGGTGCACGGCCTATCTCCGGTCGTACGCGGCCATGGCGGCACGGATGGCCGGGGAGAACAACGACGGGCCGATCGCGTCCGACCAGGCGAGGCCTTCGGGCGTGAGTCGTAATCGGTCTTCGCTGTCGGTCAGCCAGCCACGGTCGGCCAGGTCGGCCAGCTCGCGGAAGTCGTCCGTCACGTCCGTGCCAAAACGTTTGCGGTACAGCGCTTTCTCCAAGCCCTCGGCCTGCAGCACGGACTGCAGCAGATGCCGCCGTCGCTGTTCGTCCGCGTCCAGCGGCACACCCACCTCGGCCCTGGCGAAATCCGACGTGGGTCGCGATACGTAGTCGTCGATGATCCCGCGTACAGCACTCGGGCTGACCGCGTAGTCGAACGAGTAGTGCAACCCTTTCGTGTACGACCGTGCGCCGCATCCCAGACCGACCATGCCATCGGACTGGCACGAATAGTCATCCCCGCCTAATGAGGGCGCATCTGGGCGGCGGAACATGCGCATGGACTGCTGTTCATAGCCCGCTGCCAGCAAATGATCCCGGCCGAGCCGGTACAGCCGCAGCCGCTGTTCGTCCCACTCCTGCGACGTTTCCCGCCCAGCGAGACCAGTCAGAGGACGCACATACAGCGGATACAGGTACAGCTCCTCCGGCCGCCACGTCAGCGCGGCATCGAGGGAGGCACGCCAGCTGTTGTCTGTCTGACCGGTGATGCCGTAGATCAGATCGATGTTCAGCACCGGGATGCTGGCCGCCCGGATCGCGTCCAGCGCCGACTCCACTGTGGCCCGTTTCTGCGGCCGCACCGCCGCTCGGGCCTCGCTGTCATCGAAGCTCTGGACACCGATGCTGACCCGCGTGGTGCCTCGCTCCGCCAGGACCGCAAGGCGTTCGGGCGTCGCGGTGTCCGGCGACGTCTCGACCGAAAGCGGGATCCCAGCCAACCCGATGATGTCGAACAGCCGCGCCAACTCGTCCGGCTCCAGGTACGTCGGCGTGCCGCCGCCGATCGCGGCCTGTACGAACGTCGCCCGCCCGCCGAGCTCGTCCCGGACCGCCATCGCCTGTCGCTCCACTGCGTCGAGATATCTCGTGACGAGCTCGCCCGGCGCGCCCGTTCTGGTGAACAGATTGCAGAAGCCACACCTGATCTCGCAGAACGGGATGTGGACATAGTGGAACAACGCGTCCCGTGGTTCGTCCGCCCAGACATCCCGCAGGCGCGGTCTGGGGTCGAGCGGCCGGTACGCCGTCTTGTGCGGGTAGGCGTACACATAGTCCTGGTAGGGCGTCACGTTGCCTCCAGGAAGAACTCTGTGTACGGAACCGTCCAGACGACCTCATGCCCCAGGCGATGACCGGTGTAGCCGCCTTCGCCGTAGGCCGTGCCGTGATCAGAGCAGATGATCACGAAGGTCGGCCTGGGCAGTGCCTCGAACAGCCCAACCAGTTCGGAGTCGACGTATTCCAGCGCGGCCGCATGGCTGGCAAGCGTGTCCCCATCCTCGGCGGCCGCCCCCGCCAAGTGGAACCAGTTCGGCTGATGCAACGCGGAAACGTTGATGAACAAGAACAATCGTTGATCCGCTGGTTGCGCCGCGATGACTTCTCTTGCCCGGTGGACCTGCGACCGCGTGGAGGTCGGCGACGTTACGCCGAACTCCGATGACCAATGGCTTTCCGCGAACATCCCCGGCAGTACGGACCCCAGCGCGCTCTGCTTGTTGAAGAACCCGACACCCCCGATGCACGCCGTGTGATAGCCCGCCTTGGCCAGTCCGGTGACCATGTCCGGTGCGTCGAACACCCACGTGTCGCCGACTGTCGTCTCACTGCCCGCGAACTGGGCCGCGAAGAGCCGTGGATGCGGGCCCTGGCTGTCGGGCGTCGGCAGGAACCCGGCGAACATCGCGGTGTGCGAGGCGAACGTGAAGCTGCCCGGCGCATGCCGTCGTTCCCACTGACCGCCCGGCATCAGCCCGGCCAGAACCGGAGTTCTTCCCTGCTCGGCCAGGGAACGCGCCACGTCGTAGCGCAGTGTGTCGATGGTGATCAGCACCAGGTCGTGGCTGCCGATCACGCTGTTCATGTCCGGCATAGCTCACCCGTACACGCGGCCACCTGAGCGGCATACGTATCCATTCCCGCTGCTGGGCCATCTGGCAACCCGGTGAGCCTCGGCAGGAGATCGCCGAACGCGTTCACCTCGCCCACCACGTGCCGCCGCCATCCCACTCCCGGCAACAGGTCCACGCCGACCATCAGCGTGCGGCTGAACTGCCCCGCGGCTTTCTCGCACGTGTCAAGCCATTCCCGCCACCGTGCCTCGCCGATGACCGCGCGCAGGTCAGCGACATCGATCCGGGCGCCGCCCAAGTGCAGGTTGGTGATGGGATGACGACTGGCTCGCGCGACCGCATGCGTCGCCTTGCCCGCTATCACGACCACTCGCAGGTCGATCGTCCGCCCGTCGAGCGATGCCTTGGGGAACCAGCGTTCCACGTGCACCGGATCGACGCACAACCGGTCGACCAGTTCCGCGGCCTGATCATCACGATACGTCTGCACCCGCAGACTGTTCATCAGACCATCGGGCGTCATCGCCACCGACGTCGTTGCCGCTACGCGCGAACCGTGCGCGGTCAGCGCGACCACGCCGGACGCCGACGACCCATGCGCGGGTTTGAGGAACACTTTGGTCCACCGCCGC
The DNA here is from genome assembly GCF_900176515.1 of Kibdelosporangium aridum. Taxonomy (GTDB): domain Bacteria; phylum Actinomycetota; class Actinomycetes; order Mycobacteriales; family Pseudonocardiaceae; genus Kibdelosporangium; species Kibdelosporangium aridum. The sequence continues at coordinate 28,146 of NZ_FWXV01000007.1, read as the reverse complement.
TCGCGCATCTTCTCACGCAGCGCCGCGTACCCGTCGATGTCACCGATTGTCGGTGGCACTGGGATTCCGGCCTGCGTCAGCACCTGGTGACACCGTCTCTTGTCGAACATCACGGCGATGTCATCGAGGTCGTTGAGCAGCCGTGCACCGGGTGTGCCTGCTACGGTCTCGCCCAGCCGTTGCAAGCCCTTGGTGAATCCCGCGTACCAGGCGCGACTACCGTCCACTTGGTACGGACTCGCTGACGGTCCGCGGAGGAACTGGTCGACATGCGCGTCCTCGCCCGGGGAGTCGACGCGGATGAGCGAATCTCTGGGCACCGCGCACGTGCCGGCGAGAATCTCCCGCCAGGACAGTACTTTCGCGGGTGGCAGGCCAGCGGCTCGCACGGCGTCGGCGAACATCGCCACCCGCCGGTTGCCTGGGTTTCCGACGACGACGAACTTCATTCCGCCACTGCCGTGTAGTAGTAGGGCTCGCCGTCGTAGTGATCCGGCTCCTGCGGGTCGTCGAGGATGACCCGGACACCGGCGGGCGGAAGTGTTTGGAGGATCTGCTTGCGCATCTCCTTGGAGAGGTAGTGGTGGGTCAGGTCGAGGTTTGTCAGGTGCGTCAGTGACAGCAAGTGCTCACCGCCCTTGTCGGTGAGCACGCCCATGGACAGATCGAGCGTCGTCAACTGACGGACGACGGCCGAGTCTGCGACCAGCTCGCAGACCTTGTCCTGCTTGTCGCTGTTCTGCAGGCCGAGCTCACGCAGGCTGGGGAACTTCGCCCCGGCCAGCAGCGGCTCGAGATCCTCGGGCCGCCAGTTGCCGCCGTACTCGTGAACCCCGAGCCACAGCCGCAGTTCGCGCAACGCGGGAAAGTCGCACTGGGCGACGGCGCTGACCACTTCCCTTGGCAAGCCGCCGGTCTCGATGATCAGCGTGCGGAGGTTGGTGTGCCGCACTGGTTTCAGCACGAGGCCGTCGCCACCGCGGATGCCCAGTTCGGTCAGTGCCGGAAGGTTTTCCAGTAACGGCGTGACATCGCTCTGTTCGATCCACGAGATCTCGTTCTCCTCCGAGATCATGTCACCGAGGAAGATCCCCGTCAGTGCGGGCATCTTGTCCCGTGCCTGGAGAATGCGCTCGATGACGATAGCCGACCGGATGTCGTCGCCGGGCTCGGCCCATTGTCCGATCACGACAGCGGTGACGGTCGATGGATCTACTGTGGACATGAATCTGTCCCACAGTTCAGGGAAGCTCTCGTCGCCGTCCCAAGGTTCGATCGCCAGCCGCCAGGCGACCGGTTCCGCCGGCGGCCGCCATGCCTCGGTTGTCTCTTCCGGGAACGTCACCACATTCATGCCGTGGAAGGTGGTGAGGTGTTGGTTCACGGTCATGCTGTTCCCCCTCGGGTCGGCCTGTTGGGCAGCATCATGCACCCGGCCACCGACAGTTTTCGTTCCGGGGTCGTTGACCAGCTGATATCCGTGCCGTGGAGGATGTGGGAGTTGATCTCGGCGCGGCCGGTTGAAGCAGGCGGGACCGCCCAGAATCCACACAGTGTTATGCCGCACTGGCGCTGCTGACCGCGGGGTAACCCGGCCCATGGACCAAAGTCGTATCAACGATAGACCACGGTCCGATGCGCCACCGGCGAACCGACCGGCAGGCTGGCGGCAGCAACACACCGACGGTGCACAGTGGATGGTCAACTTGGCGTTCGCTTGCCAGCTCGATTCGACGACGCGCTGGCGGGTGGCATGGCAAGGTAGGGGGCAGACCGGTACAAATCGGGTCGTGGACAAGGGGACAGGTATGCGGAAACTATGGGCGGCAGTTGTCGCAGGGGTGGCCGTGTCAACGCTGGTGGCACCACAGGCAAGTGCCACGAGTGGTTCGGTGAATGTCGTCGCACTGGGTGATTCCTCGGCGTCAGGCACGGGCGCGGGCGACTACCTCGACGGCACGGGCACGCCAGGGGGATGCTGGCGCAGCGCGAACTCGTACTCGGCGGACCTGGTCGCGCAGCTGAGAGCAACCGGCCGCACGGTCAATTTCACGAACGTGACATGCAGCGGAGCCGCGATCCCGGATCTCGGCCAACAGTTCAAGGGGCAGCCACCGCAGCTGGACAGCCTCAAGAAGGACACGAACGTCGTGTTCTTGACCGTGGGTGGTAACGACATCGGGCTGGCGGAATACGCCGGACTGTGTGTCCAGGCAGATTGTGCCGGTGCGCCAACGGATGCGGTGTTGCAGCGGACGGAGGCCCTCGGCAAGAGCATGGCCAGCCTGATGTTCGAGATCGGCAAACGCAGCCCGCAGGCGAAGGTCGTCGTGACGGGATACGGCCGCCAGATGACGCCAGGGGAGAACGCTTCCAACGTGCCACTCGACCCGATCTGCGGGCCTGGCGTCATCACGACGCCGGAACGTCAAGACGGCGCTAAGATCGCCACCAAGCTGGACGCGACCTTACGGCTCGCCACGCACGCGTCGCGTTGGGGCGGAGTGAATTCGGTATACGTCAGCCAGTTCGCCAAGCCAGGCGAGCTGACCCCGGAATTCACCGGACACTCCCTGTGTGAGGCGAATGTGCCTTACTACCGCGGATTTGACGCGCTGGCGCCCGGCCAGGAAGGCCCGGAAGCCGTACTGCACTTGAACAAGCCTGGTCACGCGACACTCGCGGCCCTGATCAAGCGCAAGCTCATCGCCTGACCGACCTCGTGCCTTCGGTGCCGTTGAGGCACCTCGATACATCGGCCGTTTGCCGTCGTGGTGGTCACCGCTGTCAGGGTGACCACTCCGGCGACGAACCGCCGCCATCAAGCGTCGGCCAGACATCACAGCACGGCAGGGCTTCGGCCGTCGTGGTGATCGGTGGCGTGGCCGGATGTGCAGGATATGGCTGGCCGCGTGCTACGGCGAGTGATGCACGGCCATGCCAAAGGCGGGCAGTCTCGCCGAGGTAGTGGTGGAGGTTCTTGCGGCAACCGAAGACGCGACCGGGCGTGGTGAGCCCGGCTGCCCGACATGCGCGGCGCTGCGCGACCACCTGGCTGCCGCGGCCCCGGTCCTGCTCGTCGTAGATGACGTGGACCTGGCTGACCGGCGACAGCGTCACGTGCTGCGTTGTTGTGCCTCCCGTCCGCCGGAGGAAATCTCGTTGCTGCTGAGGTAAACGCCCGGCCGGGACCGTGCATTGTGGACTTGATCGAGGCAGGGAGCGATGTGTATCGGATCGAACTGAGGCTTTGTCGGGAGACAAGCGCAATGCATATACCGGCTCGCTTCACAGCAACCGTCGCGTGAGCGGGGGCTTACCCCTATTCGTTGCCGCTCAGGTCAGACGTTGGCGCGCAGGGTGATCACGGTGATTTCGCTGGGGGCGAAGATTCGGAAGGGAGGTCCCCAGAAGCCGCTGCCGCTGCTGGTGTACAGCTGGGTGCGGGATCCGTGCTTGGACAGGCCGTGGACTGTGCCTTGGTCCATCCGGACCAGGTAGTGGAAGGGCCAGATCTGGCCGCCGTGGGTGTGCCCGGAGATCTGCAGGTCGACTCGGTCGAGTGCCTGACCGATCTGTTTTGGTTGGTGGGCAAGCAGGATCACCGGCAGGTCCGGGTCTGCGCCATCCAGGGCCCTGGTGAGATCCGCGCCATGGCCTTCGATACCTGAGCCTTTGGCTGTGGCGTCGTCGACGCCGGCGATGACCAGTTTGGCTGTTCCTCGCGTGACCATGATGTGCTTGTTGTGCAACGGTTCCCAGCCGAGATCCGTCATGTGGTCGAGCCAGGCTTGGGCTTCGCTGAAGTACTCGTGGTTGCCGGTGATGTACACCTTGGCGAGTCGCGCCTGCACTGTGCCGAGTGGTGCGGCTTGGTCCTTTCGGCGGGCGGGTGAGCCGTCGGCGACGTCGCCCGCGTGCGCGACGATGTCCGCGTCCAGGTCGTTCACGGCCTTCGCGACCTTGGCCGACCACGCTGCTCGGTTGATCGGGCCGTAGTGGGTGTCCGAGACCACGACGAGCTTGGCGCCGTCGAAGTCTTTGCCCAGGCCGGGGATCGTGACGTCGACAGCTCGGATCCGCGGCACCCGCATTGCCTCGAAGTGGCCCCAGCTCAACAGGACTACTGCGGCAATTGCGACAAAACCGGCGACGATCCGGGATCGGAACGGGTCGTCGATGCCGAGCAATGCCAATTCGAGGATCTGGCCGATGATCGACCAGGCGAACAGCACCCAGATCGCGCCGAGCATGGTGTCGCCGACGCGCGCCGCCCAATCCCTGGCCCGTCGGCTGTGGCCTAGGTACATCGTCACCGGGAACGCGACCAGCGCCGCGCCGAAGAGGACCGTTCCGGCCACGAAAACCCAGGCGGGCCAGGCTGTTCCCGATCCGGTCAGCGTCCACCAAGGAACCCCGAACAACAGCAGGAGAACAGCGAGGAGGACCAGCTCCCGGATGTGACTTCGCACAATGACAACGATAACTGCGAGAGGAGTAAAGTGATCATGTGGCCGGGTGGCCGATAACCCGTTCGGCCGCCGAAGCAGTGCCGATGTCGGCACAGCGTGTAATTGCGACACCAATTCGTAGCCTGTTCGAGTCCACTCAGGTATGGACTTTCCCCCTCTTGTGTTCGGACAGTAACCCCCGCTGACTACGTCCAGTTGGTCTGGTCTAGTGTTCGCTCGCCTTAGCTAGCCCAGGAAGGCGGTCCTGGCACCGATAGAGGGGAACTTCCTTATGTCCAGCGATGTCTCCACCCCACCTCCGGCTCCGCAGCAGCCGGGACAGCAGCCGCAACCCGAGCCCAAGCGCAAGAAGGGGCTGCCGAAATGGCTGATCAGCATCATCGCGCTGATCGTCATCGGTGGCGGTGTGTACGCGTACAACTACTTCACCAACGACGCCGTGCAGGCCAAGGCCGGTGACTGCGCGAAGATCACCGGTGCGAAGGACAAGCCGGAGTATGCGTCCGTCGCGTGCGACTCGGGCACTGCCACGCACGTCGTCGGCAAGGCCCTGAGCAACACTTCCGACACCTGTGCCGACCCGTACATCTCCTACACCATGACGGCCAGCCGTGGTCCGGACGCGAAGCTGTGCCTGGTTCCCAAGATGGAAGAAGGCGCCTGCTACAAGGAGGACAAGAACGCGGCCACGGACTTCGTCAAGACCGACTGCGGCGCAGCCGACGACGAGACCTTGAAGGTCACCAAGATCGTGAACGGCGCAGGCGACGCGGCGTGTGGCGAGGCTGCTCCCATCACGTTCCCCGAGCCGCCGACCACGTTGTGTTTCGCTCCGGCCAAGGCGCAGCAGTAATCAGTCGAAGTGGTCACTGCTGCTTGAGGTAGAGCACCGCGGCGCCGGTGAAAGGCGGGGTGAACTTCGCCGCCTGGCCGCCGTGGATCCCCGACACGGCAGTGGTTCGGCTCGTTTGCGGGTCGAACCACTGCCCGTCAAGCTGACCGGCGGGCGTGGTCACGGTGAACGCACCGCCAGGGCTGTAAACCAGTGCCTCCCGCGAATTCGACAGGCAATAGCCGGTCGAGCACAGGTTCGGCTGGGGTTTGGCGGTGGCGAGGTCCATCCGCGCCGCGTAGGCCCGGACATGGCCGAGGTTGGCCCGGATCGACACCTGGGTGTTGTCGTCCATCTTCCCGCCGATGCCGTAGGCGCCGTCGTACGGGTCCATGTAGATCGGGTTCTCGCCACGGATGAACGACTTCCACGGCCATGAACTGTCGCCGCACAGACCGCACAAGTGGTCGGTGTCCGACAGGATGACCTTGGTTCCGTCCGCCACCGGCGGGTTGTTCACGTCGCCGTTCGGCGAAATCCAGTCAGCGGGCGACGCGAGCAGATCGTTGTTGTCGCCGCCGGGATAGGTCGAGGTCATACCGACCGGGTGAACCTTGCCCTTGCTGCGCTCGTAGGCCTTGATGACCTCGATCATCCGATACTGCCACTGAACGGACCCGCCCGGTCCTTCGTTGGCGATCTCGTACAGGACGTTGTCGAGGTCCCCGACGGTGTCGATCACCTTGCGCACATAGGCTTCCTGCCTCGCGGTGACAGCGGGAACGGCCAGCGAATGGGCTTCCTCGCCACTGTCGTTGCCGTTCAGGTCACCGTCGATCCCGTTGACGTTGTTGGCTTTGTTGAACGGGTGGCCTTTCCACGGGTTGTTGTCGCAGAACTGGCCTTTGCACGACTCGATGCTCCAGCCGTTGAACAGCATCACCGCGACGTAGATGCCCCGCCCGCCCGCGTCCACCACCCGTTGGCGCAGGCGCGCGAAGTAGTCCAGGTTGAACTTGTCCAGGTCGAACTTGGGCTGGCCGTCCAGCCCCAACGCGGTGCCTGTCCGCAGGTACGGCATGGGGAACGTGAAGTAGTCGTCGCTGACGATCTCGTTGGAGAACCTGGCCTGCTCCCACGTCCACAGCCGGAAGAAGTTGTGGTTGTTGGTCTGCAGGAAGTTCAGGTAGCCCGGGTAGTCGAACGCCTTCGGCGGATTGGTCCCCCCGGTGTCCTGCAGGTTCTGCCAGGTGTGCGCGCCGGTCAGCAGCACCGGCTTGCCGTCGGGCGTCGCGAAGTACCGGGGGTTGTCCACGCTGCGCTGCAGCGGGCCGGTCGCAGCCGCGGGCGTCAAGGGAACCGCCGGCGACTCACCCACGACCACCACTCCGATCAGGACCATGCACAGCATGAGCGGGACAAACCGGACCATGATCGACAGATTATCGGCCGGGGCGTGATGCTGCCGTAATCGGCGTGGCGTGCTGGGGGTGGCTGAGTGGGGCGGTGTTGGTATGAGGGGGCGGGTGAGGGGTGGTGTGGCCGCGGCGGGACTTCGCGAGTTCGCTGACGGCCAGGGTTGTCGGAGTGCCCACCGCCGGATGGTTGAGGAGCGGTGGGTGCGTCGCGGGGTGGCGCTTTGCGAGTTCGCTGATGGCTGGGTTGCCGGTGCATCGGCTGCCGCATTGTTGAGGAGCGGTGGTGTGGGGCAGGCGCGGGACTTCGCCAGTTCGTTGACCGCCGGATTACCGGTGTGTCCAGTGTGGGTCGCGGCCGATCAACCCGAGCAGCCGGTCCTGTAGTGGCGCGTCCGGTGCGACCGGCACCTCCGGGCCCAGGACCTCGATGCCCGGGCCGAACGCCCCCGGCGTGCGGAACTTCGCCATCATCTCGGCCGGGATGGCGGTGTTCGTCGTCCACAGTCGCTCTACCTCGGCCTGGTCGATCGTGGCGTCCTGACCGAGTGCCTTGGCCAGATCCCAGCCGTGCAGGATCAGGTCGTCGATGAGCACCTTGGCGACGTGCTCCTCCGCGGTCATCGGGCCGCTGGGCGTCGGGGATTCGGTCGTCGCCACCGTTGGGTCGTCAAGCAGGGCCTCGACGTCCGCGCGGGCCGCCTGGAAGGCACCGAGAACGTCGGACGGCGCGGGGCTGAGCTCGCGGCCGACCGGGCGGAGCATCGCGCCGTGCATCATGATGATGTGGTCGACCACGTCCCGTGCGGTCCACTTCTCGCATGGTGACGGGGACGTCCATTGGCCTGGCCGCGCGGCGGCGATCCGGCGCTCGAAGGCATCGGCGTGCTTGCGATAGCGGTCGGCGATGGTGCTCATGCGGATGACCGTAATGTACGAACGGGCAATACCCCCGGTGTTTTCGCGTAAGGTCGCTCTTCCTTGATCATCCACTGACTTAGCGTTCGTCGGCGTGAGATTATTTTTGGCTGCAGCCATGGCTTTGGTGTTCGTAGCACCTGCCGCGAACGCCGCTCCAGCAACGACCTCCACCATTACTTGGGGCGCATGTGCCGACCAGTCGCTGGCCGCGGCGGGCGCCGAGTGCGGCACGCTGAGTGTCCCGCTGAACCACAGCGATCCTGGTGGCCGGAAGATCTCCCTCGCGGTGTCCAGGGTCAAGCACAAGACGACCGCGTCCAAGGGAACTGTCGTCGCAGTGCCGGACCCGCTCAACGGCAGCGGGAGCGGGTGCCAGTTGTCGCTGCTAGGCGCCCGTGTCCCCGGCGGCGACGCGTTCGACTGGGTCGGTTTCGCACGCCGCGGGGTGGCGCCGAGCTCCCCAGCGATCAGCTGCCAACCTGACTACCTCGGCCTCAACGCTCCGCAACACATTCCGACCAGCCCTGCGATCGAGCAGCAGTGGCTGGACAAGGCCAGGGGGTACGCCGAGGCGTGCGCCGCGAAGAACGGCGAGCTGCTCGATCACATGAAGTCGACCGACATCGCCGCCGACGTCGACCTGGTGCGTGCGGCACTGGGCGCCGACAAGGTATCGCTGTACGCACAGGCGTACGGCACGTATGTCGCGCAGGTCTACAGCACGTTGCACCCGGAGCGGGTGGCACGGATGGTGCTGGACGACAGCATCGACCCGCGGCGGATCTGGTACTACGCGGCGAACTTCGACCAGAACCCGCCGTTGCAGCGCAACCAGGACATCTGGTTGAAGTGGCTGGCTGAGCACGACGACGTGTACCACCTCGGCAACACGCTCGACGCGGTCCGACAGGTGTGGGACGAGCAGCTGCGGCGGGTCACCGCTCAGCCTGCGGGCGGTGTGTTCGGCCAGGCCGAGTGGATCAACCTGTTCCTGTACCCGGCATACACCCAGCAGACGTGGACGCTGCTTGGCTCGGCGTTCTCGAACTGGGTGCACAACGGTGACGCGCAGCTTCTGATCGGCCTCTACGGCCAGTTCTACCTGCACCCCGCTGCCGAGAACATGTACGGCGCGCTGACCTCGTTGGTCTGCACGGATACCGCTTGGCCGACAAACTGGAACCAGTGGCGTGCCGACTCCTGGCGCACGTACGCCGTCGCACCGGATGCGACTTGGGGCAACACGTGGTTCAACGCGCCGTGCCTGTTCTGGAAGGCCAAGCCGGGCAAGCCGGTACAGATCGATGGCGCCAAAGTGGACAGTGCGTTGCTGGTCACCGAGTCGCTGTCGGCAGTGGCCCCGATCGAGGGTAGCTACGAGGTGCGCTCGCGGTACCCCGGTGCCCGGCTGCTCGCCGTGCGGGATGGGGTGAACTTCATGAACACCCTGACTGGCAACGCGTGCGTGGACAACCAGATCGCGGCCTACCTCGCCACCGGCGAATTGCCCGCTCGCAAGCCTGGGCGGCAGGCGGACGCCGTGTGCGCGGCGGCCCCGGCGCCGGTCCCACCCGGCGCATGAGGTGACGACCACGGTCCGGGTGTCCCATGTGGACGCCCGGACCGCGTGTCGCGGGATAAACGGTGTAGTTCGATCACCAAATGGGTAATTATGGAGGCGGCACGGAGGAGACGGCCATGACGAGGTTGCGATGACAGCCCATTCCAGGCGTTTTGCCCGGCTTTGCCGCGAGCATTTCGGCGAGTCACCCAAGGAGGACGCGGCCAAGCCGGCCGAGGGGACCGACGCCGCAGCGGCGACCCAGCCCGACCAGGTCGAGTCGGTGGACCAGGACAAGGCGAGCTAGTCAACCGGGCAGTTCGTTGTCACGCATGAGTCTGGCCAGGTCAGGATCTGGTTCCAGGACGAACAAGCCGCCGGTGCCCCGGTCGGTGACCCAGATCAGCCCTTCGGCGTCCACGAACAGGTCGTTGGCCTGCGGCGCGGCTGAACCAGGCGGTGTCTGCGATATCCAATGTGCGATCTCGACCGGATGATGTGGATCCTTCAAGTCGTACACTCGCACGCCCGCGTTGAAGTACGTCGCGAACAGAATTCGTTCGCTGCGGTATGACCCGCGCCGGTTCTCGTGGAAGTTGTGCGGCCCGAATCGCAGCGGTCGATCGTTGAAATTCCCTTCGGGGGCGGGGAAAGCCGCGAGATAGCGCGGATTGAGATCATCGGACACGTCGATCACGTGCATGCGGCGCTCAGGCGCGCGTGGACCATCGGTCTGCTGCTCGTCGGTCACGACCACCAGGCCACGGCCCGGTAGTGGCAGGCATGTATGGGTCGCCCCGCCACCCCACACCGCGCGGGAGATCATCATCGGCATGGTGATGTCGGCGATGTCGAGGACGACCATGTTGGCGTCGTCGTAGCCGACGTACGCACGGTCGCCCGCGACGAGCGCGTGATGGGCGGCGTAGCGCTTCCCTTGCGGCCAGGTTGGTTTCTCGCCGTCAGCCTGACCGGGCCACCACCACCTGGACACCAGCGCCGGGTTGGTGGGATCGGTGAGGTCGACGACCACCCAGATCCGGTCGTTGAAGCCGTCCGGGGTGGCGGACATGTGCGCGTGTGGTCCACCTTCCCAGACGATTCGGTGCACGCCGCGTCCGCCGGATTCCCAGAACCCGATTCGCTCCGGCGCGAACGGATCGTCCAGCCGGTATACGGCGAGCCCCGCCCCGTGCGGGCCCGCCGGTCCCGGTGGCCGCAACGGAAAGCCCTCGTGGTTGACCAGCAGCAGGCCGTCCGCGACTTGGACCTTGTGGGTATGGGTGTTCGGTGGCGCGGGCCACTGGGCGACGAGTTCGGGCTTCACCGGATCACGGACGTCCACAATAGACGTTCCGGCGCCCGAAGTTCCGTTGTGGCCGATGTAAAGCGCATCGCCTTCGCGCATGACCTGCATGCCGTCGCCGCGGCCGTCGAGGTCGTGGTGCGCGATCAGCCGCAAGCCGTGCGCGGAGGCGGTACCGACCATTACTGGAAGCCGCCGATGGCCGGTCGTAGCGGCAGGCCAAGAGCTTTCTGGGCACGCCAGAGCGGCATCAGGTCCACCCATTGACGCCAGTTCGTCCCGGACGGCACGACCTTGAAGTTGATCTGGTCGGTGACGAACTTGTCCATGTCCGCGGTCTCGAAGCCGCCGTCCCTGGTGTGGTAGTCCGGCGCGTTCTCGTCCGCGTACGCGTCCTTGAACTCCTGCGGGATCTGGAAACCCTTGGCGGCCATCAGGTTCAGCACGGCATCCTTGTTCTGCGGATCGACGATGAACTGCCGCGCCTTGAGCGTCGCCTGCAGGAACGCCGCGACCGTCTCCGGGCTCTCGGCCAGGAGTTTGCCTGCCGACCAGCCCACCTGGGGCACCTGAGCGGTCTCCTGCAGCAGGAACTTGCCGCCCTGCGCTTCCAGCATTCCCTTGTGGCGCAACTGGATGCCCGCGCCGTCGACCGTGCCGGACAGGATCGCCTGCAGCCGCGAGTTGGACTGCCCGCCGGTGCTGACGATCTTGACGTCGGTGTCCGGGTTCATGCCCGCGTCCCTGATCAGCTTGCGGACCAGGAAGTCGTTGCGGCTGCCGAACTGGCCGCCGGTGATGGTCTTGCCGCGCAGATCCTGCGGTGTGTTGATGCCTTGCCGGACACCGAGGATGTTCGCCTCGCCGCCGAGGTAGATGCTCAGCATGCGCAGCTGCGTACGGCTCTTCACACCCGCCGCGATCGTGGTGTCGGTGTCGTACAACGCGAGGTCGAGCGAGCCGCCGATCAGGCCGGGCAACGGATCCTCGGTCGTCACGATGGTGACGTTGTCGATGCCCACCTCTTTGAAGTAGCCGCGGTCGAGCGCGACCAGGACGTCGTGGTGGAACAGGTAATGCGGGTTGTCCACGCCGACCGTCAGCGTCTTGCGGACCTTGGCCGTGTCGATCGCGCTGACGATCTCGCTCTCGGTCTTCGGAATCACCTGCGTGGCGGGCGCCGGGGTGCTGTTCGAACAGGCGACCAGGGCACCTGCGAGGAGTAACGCCAGTGGCGCCAGATGTCTGCGGCTCATCATCGAGCTCCTTTAGAGGGTTAACGGGCCGGCGATTCCCGCCAGGGAGCGGCACGGCGTTCGAGCCAGCGCATGCCCTGCACCAGGCCGACGGACATGACGGCGAGCAGGATCAACGTGGCGTACAACATGGGCGCGTCGAACTGCTCACCCGCGCGGTCGAGCAGGAAGCCGAGACCTTCCCCGCCGCCGCCGAGCAGTTCGCCGATCAGCATGCCGACGAGACCACGTGCGATGCCCTGGTTCACGCCGGAGATGACGAACGGCAGCGTGAACGGCAGGATGATCTTGCCGTACATCTGGATCCGGTTGGCGCCGAACGCGCGCCCGGCGCGCAGCAGCGATGGGTCGACGGTTTTCACGCCTGCCATGCAGTTGACCATGATCGGGAACACCGCGGACAGCACGATGATTGTCAGCTGCATGGCGTTGCCGAAGCCCATGATCAGAATGAGCAACGGGATGAACGCGACACGGGGGAGCGAGGTCATCGCCCACACGTAGGGGGAAAGGATGACGTCGGCGACCTTGTTGGAGCCCATCAGCAGGCCGACCGGGATGCCGATGGCCGCCGAGATGAGCATGCCGATCAGGAAGTTCTGCAGGCTGTGGCTCAGCTGCGGCCAGATCACCCCGGTGGCGAACCCGTTGTACATCGCGTCGAACGTGTCGGTGATCCTGGGGAAGAACAGCGGGTTGATCACCTCGGCGCGCGCGACGAGTTCCCACAGCACGAAGAACACGCCGAGATTGACCAGCGTGATGGCGGTGTTGCGGAAGGGCGCGAACCGCGAGACCTTGATCTGTTCGATCATGAGTGCTCCCTCTTCGCGCCAAGGGCCTCGCTCTGCAGCAGGGACCAGATGTGCTCGCGGATCTCGGCGAACCGCTGCGAGCCACGGATGTCGGAATCCATCCGGGGCCGGGGCAGGTCGACCGGCACGATTTCCTTGATCCGGCCGGGCCTGCTCGACACGACGACAACGCGGTCGCCGAGCGTCACGGCCTCGTCGATCGAGTGCGTGATGAAGACGACCGTCTGCCCGGTCTGCGCGATGATCTTCTCCAGTTCGGCCTGCATGGCCTCCCGGGTCATCGCGTCGACCGCGCCGAACGGCTCGTCCATCAGCAGCACCGACGGTTCGGTGACCAACGCGCGGGCGATGCCGACGCGTTGCCGCATGCCGCCGGAGAGCTCGTGCGGATAGGCCTTCTCGAACCCGGTCAGGCCGACGAGCTCGATCGCCTTGCGGATCCGTTCGTCCTGCTCGGCCTTGCTCGGCTTGGTACGCCGGTTCTCCATCGCGAACCTGATGTTGCGCTGCACGGTCCGCCACGGCAGCAAGGCGTAGTCCTGGAACACCATCGCCCGGTCCATCCCGGGCCCGGTGACAGGTTCGCCGTCAACGGTGATCTCGCCTTCGAGCGGCTGGACGAACCCCGCGATCATGTTGATGAACGTGGTCTTCCCGCACCCGGACGGCCCGACGATCGCGAGGAACTCACCGCGGGCCACATCCAGCGAGACGTCACGCAGCGCGATCAGCCTCGTGTGGTCGCGCCGGTTCTCGTAACCAGCCGTGACGTGCCGCGCTGAAATGAACGGCTGGTCCGCCCGCTCGATCGCCTCGTCCACCACTTGCACCTTTGCATGGGTCATCGCCGCTCCCGCGATCGTCAATGCAATCGATTGCTGATCGTACGAGCAGCATCTACGGCCGTCAACGCCTGCTTTCGGGGCTGTCGAAACCCTGTCGAGAATCAACCAGGTGCAACCGATTGCACGTCAAGGACGGCCGTGTCCACCGTTCCGGCACAGCGTGTCCACCGTTCCGGCACGGTGAGATGCACTTTGCGGCACCGGGAGGTGTGCGTTCCGGTTACGTGCAGGCTGCCGCGAGCCGGCGCGTGCCCACCATTCCGGCACGGTGCCGGAGCCGGTGGGCACGCCGCGGGGTCAGCCGACGTGGATGCGGGGGCGGCGGGACTGGTCGGGTTCGGTGGTACGCAGGATCTCCCGGACGACCGGGGGCGTGTCGCCTTGGCCGAGGATCAGATAGCGGAACAGGTGGCCGAGCGGGCTGCCCTCCGACCACTCGAAGTAGCAATGCGGCAGCACGCCCGTGGCGTCGCGCAGGGCGAGCAGGATCGCGGCGATGGCGTTGGGCACGGCCGTGCTCTGCACGCGCAGGATTCGGTGGCCGTCGATCTCCACGCCGCGAACTTCCAGTGCCCCGCTGAACTCGGAGGGATCGGTGACCTCGATCTCAAGGAAAATCACGTCCGCCGCGCCAGGGACCGGGTTGAGGCCGCGCTGCTCACGTTCTTTCGCCAGGTACTCGGCGCTGTCCCCGGCCTGCTTCTTGTTCGCGATGATGTTCAGCTCGCTGTCGTTGGCCAGCGAATCGGTGACGAATCGGCGGGCCGCCTCGTCGAATTCGATGTGGTCGGCGCGCAGTTCCGTTGTCCTGGTCACCCGGGAGATCAGCGACACGATCACGATCCCGGCGATGAACGCGGCCGAAATGGCGATACCGTCCGGCTTTTCGATGACGTTCTCAACCAGTGCGTACAACAAAACCAGCGTCAGCACGATGAACCCGGCCGACGCCCACCGTTGTTTACGTCGCAGCGCTGAGATCGTCACCGCGAATGAGCCGGAGACCATCATCGCGAGGATTCCGGTGGCATACGCGCCCGCTTGTGCGTTCACGTCGGCACCGAAAGCGATCGTAATCAGGATGCTGATCACGGTGTAGACCATCACCACTGGCCGAACCGCGCGGCCCCATTCCGGCGCCATGCCGTACGAAGGCAGGTAACGCGGCACGATGTTGATCAGGCCCGCCATCGCCGACGCACCGGCGAACCACAGGATCAGGATGCTGCTGATGTCGTAGACCGTGCCGAAGACCTCGCCGAGTTGCTCGTGTGCGAGGTACGCCAGCGCCCGGCCGTTGGCGGCACCGCCCGGCTGGAACAGTTCGGCGGGGATCAGCACCGTGGTGATGAAACTGGTCGCCACCAGGTACACCGACATGATCAGCGCCGCCGACATCAACAGTTTTCGGGTGTTGCGGATCCGCGATTCCAGCTGCTCTTGCGGGGTTTTGCCGGTCGCGGCGACCAGCGGCATCATGCTCACGCCGGTCTCGAACCCGGACAGGCCGAGCACCAGCAGCGGGAACGCCAGCACGGCAGGTCCGGCGATGTCGAAGAACCCGCTGCCGCCCTCGGTCAGCCGGTCGACCCAGCGGGACATCAGTTCGGGATTGGCCAACACGTCCGCGAAGCCCACGCCGACGATCACCGCGTTGAGTGCCAGGAAGATCGCGACCAGCGGGATGGCCACGCCGACCGCCTCGCTGAACCCGAGCAGGAACACGCCGCCGAGGATCAGCAACAGCACCGCGGTGACGATGACTTCCTGTCCGTGCAAGAACCCTGGCGTGATCGGGTTTTCAAGCAAGTGCACGGTCGCGTCCGCAGAGGACAGTGTGATGGTCACGATCCACGACGTGGCAACGAAACCCAGCAGCACGAGGACGAAGATCTTGCCGCGCCAGAACGGCAGCAGGTCCTCGAGCATTGCCACAGAGCCCTGCCCGTGCGGGCTCTCCCGTGCCACCCTGCGGTACATCGGCAACATGCCCAGCAACGTCAACGCGACAATCAGCAGCGTGGCCAACGGCGACAACGCGCCAGCGGCGAGTGCGGCGATCGCGGGCAAATAGGACAGTGTGGAGAAGTAGTCGACACCGGTCAGGCACATGACCTTCCACCACGACTGCGGCTTCGCGTGCTCCTCGCCGCTTTCCGGTCCGACTGGCCCGACCCGGTGCGCCAGCAGCCAGCGTCCGAACGGCTTCTTCGGCGGGGCGGCCGCGGCCGGACTTGCCACCTTTGCCGGAATTGCGAGGTCGGAATCGCTGGTCATGTGCCGTTCTCCTGTGTGGATCCACGGATGTGCGCCGTCAGAATGCCGTACGGGGCCGTACCAGCGGTATCCGGGTCAACCCCTACTTGTCTGGATACAGTGGACCAATCGCCCGGCACCGAGCGTGTCAGGCCGGGCACTGTCCGGCCGCTTTTCTTTCGGCGCAGGGGGCGACTTGACTCCCCGAAGCGGTGGACCGTAAATTTCCGCCGAAATCCTTTCGTCTTTATTCGAAATCGGGGGGCACGTGGCCGACCTGCTCGGGGCCGAGCTGGCGTCACCAGACGCGTCATCCGTCCAGTCGAGTGGACGGAAACCTCCGGTCGGCCGGTCGCCGGGGCAGCTGGCGTGGCGCCGTTTCCGCAGGGACAAGGCCGGGGTGATCTCCGGGTGTGTTGTCCTTTTCTTCTTTCTGGTCGGACTTGGCGCGCCACTGATCTCGTGGCTCTACGGAAAAGACCCCTATACCCAGTACGGTCTGGAGCGGCCCGGCCTGCTCAGCGATACCGGAATTCCGATGAAACCCAACGGCGGAATCGATTCAGAATTCTGGCTCGGGCTTGAGCCCAAGCTCGGCAGGGACGTCTTCATGCAGCTGGTCTACGGCATCCGGACCTCGCTGCTGATCGCCATCGTCGTGGTCTTCATCGTCACCGCGGTCGGCGTGATCATCGGCATCACCGCCGGGTACCTCGGCGGCCGGGCCGACTACTTCATCGGCCGGGTGATCGACACCCTGCTGGCCATCCCGTCGACGCTGTTCTTCCTCGCGTTCACGCCGGTCGCGCTGGCGTTGTTCGTCGCGCCGGGCAAGGAGGCGCCGGTCTGGCTACGGGCCACCGCGTTGATCCTCGTGCTCTCGGTGTTCAACTGGACCCGGTCGGCCCGGTTGCTGCGCGGCCAGGTCCTCTCGTTGCGGGAACGCGAGTTCATCGAGGCGGCACGGGTGTCCGGCGCCAGTTCGCGGCGGATCGTGCTCAAGGAACTGCTGCCCAACCTGGTCACACCGATCCTGGTCGTGGTCACGCTGGACGTGCCCGCGATGGTCACCACCGAGGCCGCACTGTCCTATTTGGGCGTCGGAATGGTCGAGCCGACGCCGGACTGGGGCCGGATGATCCACACCGGATCCGAGTACATCCAGACCGTGCCGACATATCTGGTCTTCCCCGGTGTGGCGCTGCTGGTGTTCGTGCTCGCCTTCAACCTGCTGGGGGATTCGGTCAGGGACGCACTCGACCCCAAGTCGCACCGCTAGCCGTCACCGGGGTAAACACAGGGAGAAACAGTGAAACGCAAGAGGATCCTCGTAGCGACGGCAGTCGCCACGAGTGCCGTCCTGATCGCCTCCGGGTGCAGTGCCGGCGGTCAGAACACCGCGACGGACCCGGACCGGGCGCAGGTCCAGGTCGCCAAGGTCTCGATGGACAAGGACGGCTCGCTGTCCAAGGGCCCGGCGCCGGAGGTGCCCGGCGCCCGCAAGGGCGGCAACATCAACGTCCTGTGGCGCCAGGACTTGGCGCACTACGACCCGGCCGTGTCGCAGGCCTCGCCGGACAACAGCGTGCTCGAGATGATCTCCCGCAGGCTGACCATGTACCGGATCGACGGCGACAAGACCACGCTGGTCGGCGACCTCGCCACGAACACGGGCGAGACCTCCGACGGCGGCAAGACCTGGAAGTTCACCCTGAAGGACGGGATCAAGTACTCCGACGGCACGCCGATCGTCGCCAAGGACATCAAGTACGCGGTGTCCCGGTCGTTCTCGTCGCTGTACGCCCGTGGTTTCCAGTACATCCAGACCTGGCTGGCCGACAGCGAGGACCCGAGCAAGTTCTACGCGGGTCCGTACGAGGGCGGTGAGCTGTCCAACGACAAGGTCGAAGCCCCCGACGACAAGACCGTCATCTTCAAGTTCTCCCAGCCGCGCCCGGACTTCCCGTTCGCCGCGGCGCTCGGCGCCACCGCACCGGTGCCCCAGGCCAAGGACACCAAGGAGGCGATGGACTCCTCGCCGATCACCTCGGGTCCGTACAAGATCGCCTCGCACGAGGTCGACAAGAGCCTGAAGCTGGTGCGCAACGAGAACTGGGATCCGAACACCGACTCGATCCGCCACCAGTACGCCGACAGCTACACGTTCCAGTTCGGCCCGCTGCCCGCGGAGATCACCGACCGGCTGTCCGCGTCGGCAGGCGACGACAAGAACTCCACCGGGCTCTACCAGACGGTCGCTCCGGAGCGCTTCGAGCAGGTGATGAACGACCCGAAGCTCAAGCAGCAGATCATCGACAAGCCGACCACACAGGTCGACCTGTACGCGATCAACACCACCAGGGTCACCGACCTGAACGTGCGCAAGGCGCTGCTGACGGCGTTCCCGAAGGAGCAGGCACGGCTGCAGAAGGGCGGCCCGTACCAGGGTGACTTCGCCACCACGCTGGGTTCGCCGAGCACACTGGGCTGGCAGAAGTACGACCTGCCGGGCGTGACCGACGTCGACCCGAAGGGCAACCCGGAGAAGGCCAAGCAGATGCTGACCGACGCGGGCAAGCTCGGCTACTCCATCTCGTTGGGCTACAACCAGACCCCGACCAGTGAAAAGGAAGCGCTGGCGATCGCGGACGCGCTGACCAAGGCGGGCTTCAAGGTCGAGAAGATCCCGATGCAGGCCAAGACCTACCTGGACACCCGCGACAAGGTGGACAACAACCTGGACTTCTACTGGTCGGCGTGGGCGGCGGACTGGCCGACCGGTGTCACGGTCTACCCGGAGCTGTTCGACGGCCGCAAGATCGGTGACGGCAGGCCGAACAACACCCACTTCAACAACCCCGAGGTGAACGCCGAGATCGACCGGATCATGAAGATCACCGATCCGGCCGAGCAGGGTGCCGAGTTCAACAAGCTGGACCGCAAGATCATGGAGAGCGTGCCCGCGGTGCCGTACGTGTACCCGCGCAGGCAGATCCAGTTCGGCACCAACGTCGGTGGCGCGTCCTTCGACTGGCACACCGTGATGAACCTGTCCAACCTCTACCTGAAGTCCTGACACGGCTGGGGGACGGGCCTTTCGCGAGGTCCGTCCCCCGCACTGGAGATGCCCGTTCGATGCTGGTCTTCCTTGTCCGCAGGGTGCTCGGCGCCATCGTGATCCTTCTGGTGATCAGCGCCATCACGTTCCTGCTCTTCTTCGCCGTGCCCGGCAACGAGGTGGCGGCACTGTCGTGCGGGAAGGTCTGCACGCCCGCGCTGATGGACGAGATCCGCCGCGGTCTCGGCCTCGATCAGCCGATCTGGCAGCAGTACCTGTTCTATCTCGGCGGTATCTTCGCCGGCCGGATGATCGGTGACCAGATGTGCGAGGCGCCGTGTTTCGGCTACTCGTTCGTCAACAAGCAGCCGGTCTTCGACACCGTGGCCGACCGCCTGCCGGTGACGCTGTCGCTGGCCATCGGCGCGGTGGTGCTGTTCCTCGTACTCGGTGTCGGCCTTGGCATGCTTGCCGCGCTGCGTAAGGGAAAACTCGCCGACAAGCTCGCCATGGGCTTCGCGTTGCTGGCCGGGTCCATGCAGATCTACGTGCTGGCACCGTTCATGCTGTACCTCTTCGTCTACAGCACGGATCTGTTGCCACGTCCGCATTACGTGTCGTTCTTCGACAATCCGCTGGACTGGGCGAGCGGGTTGATCCTGCCGTGGATCTGCCTGGCGTTCATCTTCATGGCGTACTACGCGCGCCTGACTCGCTCGGCGATGGTCGACGTGCTGAACGAGGACTTCATCCGTACTGTGCGCGCGAAGGGCTTGAGCACCGGGCAGGTGTACTTCAAACACGCGTTTCGCGGCGCGATGAGTCCTATCGCGACAATCCTCGGCCTGGACATCGCCGGACTGTTCGCCGGTGCGATCATCACCGAGACGTCGTTCAGCCTCGTCGGTGTCGGCCAGCTGGCGGTCAACTCGGTGGTCGCCTCCGACCTGCCCATGATGATGGGCGTGGTGATGCTGGCGTCAGCGGCCGTCGTGGTCGCCAACATCATCGTCGACGTGGTCTATGCCGCCATCGACCCGCGAATCAAGGTGACAGCATGACCATTCTGTCGGTGCGTGACCTGAAGGTGCACTTCTCCACAGAGGACGGTGTGGTCAAGGCCGTCGACGGGTTGTCCTTCGACCTGGTCAAAGGACGTACGCTGGGCATCGTCGGAGAGTCCGGCTCGGGCAAGAGCGTCTCGAACCTCGCCGTTCTCGGCCTGCACAACCCGGAGAAGACCACGGTCACCGGCGAGATCCTCTTCAACGGCCGCCAACTGGTCGGGGCCAGCGAGTCGGCCATGCAGAAGCTGCGCGGCAACGGCATCTCGATGATCTTCCAGGACCCGCTGACCTCGCTCTCGCCGTACTACACGGTGGGCGAGCAGATCGCCGAGACCTACCGGCGGCACACCGGGGCGAACAAGAAGAAAGCCTGGGCCCGCGCCGTGGAGATGCTGTCCAAGGTCGGCATCCCGCAACCGGAACGCCGGGCGAAGGAGTACCCACACGAGTTCTCCGGCGGCATGCGGCAACGTGCGATGATCGCGATCGCGTTGTGCTGCAACCCCGCCTTGCTGATCGCGGACGAGCCGACCACCGCGTTGGACGTCACCGTGCAGGCGCAGATCCTGGATCTGTTGCGGGAACTGCAGTCCGAGTTCGACACGGCGATCATCCTGATCACCCATGACATGGGCGTGGTCGCGCAGATGGCCGACGACGTGCTCGTGATGTACGCGGGCCGTGCGGTTGAACGCGGGACGGTCCGCGAAGTGCTGAAAACACCGCAGCACCCGTACAGCTGGGGCCTGCTGTCGTCGATCCCGCACCTGGGCGGTGATGTGGACGTGCCGCTGGTGCCTGTCCGCGGCACGCCGCCGAGCCTGATCGATCCGCCGAGCGGGTGCCCGTTCAACCCGCGCTGCGACTACCGCGACCGGGTACCGGATGCCCGGTGCACCACCGAGCGGCCCGCGCTGCTGCCTGAGACGGGGCACGCGTCGGCGTGTCATCTGTCCACAGCGGACAAGAAGCGCATCCGCACCGACGAGCTCGAACGACTGGGCTGAACACCATGACTGAAGTAGTCGCACCCGCCAAGGAACTGCTCACCGCGAGCGGGCTGAAGATGCACTTCCCCGTCCGGGGAAACGGCTTGTTCAGCCGGAAAGCCGGTGTGGTGCAAGCGGTCGACGGGATCGACCTGGCCGTGCACGAAGGCGAGTCGTTCGGACTGGTCGGCGAGTCCGGCTGCGGCAAGTCGACCACCGGACGGCTGATCACCAGGTTGCTCGAACCGACCGCGGGAACGATCACCTACGGCGGCCAGGACATCACGCACGCCACGCGCAAGCAACTGGCGCCGATCCGGTCCGAGATCCAGATGATCTTCCAGGACCCGTACTCGTCGCTGAACCCCCGGCACACGGTCGGATCGATCATCGCCGGGCCGATGGAGATCAACGGGATCAACCCGCCAGGCGGGCGCCAGAAGCGCGTCCAGGAACTGCTGGAGACCGTCGGCCTGAACCCCGAGCACTACAACCGCTACCCGCACGAGTTCTCCGGCGGGCAACGGCAGCGCATCGGTGTCGCGCGAGCGCTGGCGTTGCAGCCCAGGCTGATCGTGGCCGACGAGCCGGTATCGGCGCTGGACGTCTCGATTCAGGCGCAGGTGGTGAACCTGCTGCAGCGGTTGCAGCGGGAACTGGACATCGCGTTCGTGTTCATCGCGCATGACCTCGCGGTGGTGCGGCACTTCTCGCAGCGCATCGCGGTGATGTACCTCGGCAAGATCGTCGAGATCGCGGATCGTGCCGACCTGTACGGAAACCCGCAACACCCGTACACGCACGCGCTGCTGTCGTCGGTGCCGGACGCCGACCCGGACAGCGAGCGGCATCGGGAACGGATCCGGTTGACCGGTGACGTGCCATCGCCGATCAACCCGCCGTCCGGCTGCCGGTTCCGGACGCGTTGCTGGAAGGCACAGGACGTCTGTGCGTCCGAGGAACCGCCGTTGGTGCAGCTCAGCGGTGCGACTGAAGGGCATCGGGCGGCGTGTCACTTCCCGGAGCCCCGTCACGTCGTGCCCGAATAACGACGAAGGTCGGGTTGACCCGATCAAGCGTTCAGGAGTGGGGTGCTTCTATGCGCCTGCCACTCGTACTGCTCGTCACGGCCGCGTTGGTCGCCGGACCCGTCCCGGCTTCGGCGTCTTCGCTGGATCTGGACAACGCGACCATCCCTGAACTGCAGCGTCAGATGGACAGGGGACGGCTCACCTCGGTCGCTCTGACCAAGGCCTACCTCGGCCGGATCAAGGCGGTCGACGGCAAGATCCGCTCGGTCGTGGCGGTGAACGAGCGTGCGCTGGCGGAGGCCGCGGCGAGTGACGTCCGCAGGCGCACCGGCCGGGAGCGGGGGCCGCTCGACGGCATTCCGGTGCTGTTGAAGGACAACGTGGACACGCGGGCGATGCCGACGACCGCGGGTTCCCGGGCGTTGAGGTCCAAGCCTGCCGCGGACGCGCACCTGGTGAGGCAGTTGTATCGCGGCGGCGCGGTGATCCTCGGCAAGCTCAATCTGTCGGAATGGGCGAACTTCCGCTCGACCCGGTCGACTTCCGGCTGGTCAGGTGTGGGTGGGCAGACGAACAACCCGTTCGTGCTCGACCGGAATCCGTGCGGGTCCTCGTCCGGATCGGGTGCGGCGATCGCGGCCAGCCTCGCGCAGGTCGCGATCGGCACCGAGACCGACGGATCGATCGTGTGCCCGTCGGGTGCCAACGGAATCGTCGGTCACAAGCCGACTCTGGGCCTGGTGAGCCGGTCCGGCGTGGTGCCGATCTCCGCCGAGCAGGACACCGCGGGCCCGATGACCAGGCACGTCGTCGACTCGGCGATCACCCTGTCGGTGATCCAAGGCCGTGATCCCGCAGACTCCGCCACGGGCACGATCCCGGCCGGTCAGCCACGGGACTACGCGGCCTTGCTGAAGCCGGATGCGCTGCGCGGAGCCAGGATCGGCGTGTGGCGGCTTGCCGGTGCGGATGCCGATGTTGATCGTGTTGTGGCAGCTGCCGTGCGGACCTTGCGGGCGCAGGGCGCGACCGTGGTGGATGTGGAGCTGCCGTACCAGAACGAGATCGGTGAGAACGAGTTCCCGGCGCTGATCGCCGAGTTCAAACGGGACCTGCACGCCTATCTGGCCGCCCGGCCAGGCGGACCGAACACTTTGGACGAACTGATCGCGTTCAACCGCCAGGATCCGGTGGAGTTGTCGAAGTTCGGTCAGGAGATCTTCGAACAGGCGGCCGTCGCGCCACCGACCACGGATCCGACCGTGGTCAGGCAGCGGACCACCGCCACGACACTCGCTCGCCGGTCCATCGACGAAACCCTTGCGGCACACAAGCTCGACGCGATCATGGCGCCGACGAACAGTCCGGCGTGGAAGACCAACTACGCCACCGGCGACGCGTTCGTACTGGGATCTTCCAGCCCCGCAGCGGTTTCCGGCTATCCCAACATCTCGGTTCCCGCCGGATTCGCCGGACCGTTGCCGATCGGCGTGTCGTTCTTCGCGGGCCGGTGGTCGGACGCCAAGGTGCTCGCGCTGGGCGCGGCTTTCGAGCGGGCCGCCGATGCCCGGCAGGCACCGAAGTTCATTCCCACAATCGGTTGACGGCTTCGACAGCCCGGTCGAGGTCCACACCGAGGGTCTTGGCCTGGCTGACGAACTGCGCTGCGGCCTGATCCAACGCGTCGGCCGCCGGGCTTGGAATCGCTGCCACCACAGTGCCTTTGCGTCGAGCGGTGTGCAGAATGCCCGCCGTTTCCAGCTCACGGTAGACGCGCGCGACCGTACCGGCGGACAAGCCGAGGTCGTTGGCCAGCTGCCGGATCGCCGGAAGTGGCGTGCCCACGGCGAGTTCGCCTGACTGGATCAGCCGTACGAGCTGATCACGCACTTGCCGCCACGGTGGGACGCCGTTGTCCGGATCGACCAGGATCCTGGTCATCGTTGGGTGGACTGGACGTATGGCATCCGGTTGGCCGGGTTGGCCACCCAGATCCACCCGCCCACGGCGATCATCCACATGGGCAACGTCAGCCTTGTCAGGCCGCCAGTGCCCGCGAGCAGCCACGGCTCGGGCTCGGGCCAGCGGATACCGCGCAGCGATTCGAGGAGCCAGTTGGCTTCGACGACACTCGATGCCATCCAAGCGATCCCGATGCCGACCGCGACCCGGGCACTGCGGGTCCGCAGCGCGGCGTCCACCTGCAAGTCGGCGATCGCGCCGCGGCGAACGGCCAGCCACACCACCCCCAGCACCGCGGCCGTGGCGAGGACGACGCTGACAAGGACGAACAACCACCTGGAATCAGAGACTTTGGCCTGCACGTCGGCTACCTGCGTGATGACGTTGCCGTCGGTCACCCAGCTGCCGCCGGCCGGATACCTGCTCACTACACGCTGGCCCCACGCCGCCGCGATCCATCCGAAGACCGCGACGACCACCGCCAGAACCGCGAGCGCGAGCATGAGGACGACCGCCCAGCGCTGTACGAGATCGCTCCAGGTCCGGCGGGTCAGGCTGGCCGCGCGCGGGCCGCGGACCGGCCGGAACGCCCCGATGATCTCGGCGAGCAGCAGCGCCAGGACGAGCAGTGGCCAGAAGTTGTTGTCACCGTCCGTGACAAATGATGTGGCGAGGAGGAGTGGCGGGTAGAGCAGCCGCCGGTCCAGCAGGTACTTCCGGCCGAGCAGGCTTTGCTCGTCGGTGGGGTCCTTGACGCCCCATCGCCTGAGGAACCGCCGCCCGCTCGTGACCGTCGGCCACAGCACTACCAGCAGCACAGTGCCGACCACCGCGTAGATCGCGACCGTCGTCCAGTCCACGTGCATCGCCGCTCCTTTGTACTGAAGGCTTGGTACAAAGTAGCACGGCTTGACATGCAGGTAATTACCTGCGTAACTTAGCGTGTGGACAAGGTGTTCAAAGCGCTGGCTGACGAGACTCGGCGGCACCTGCTGGACAGGCTGCACGAGCAGAACGGGCAGACGCTGGCGCAGCTGTGCGAGCGGCTGAACATGGCCCGTCAGTCGGTGACCCAGCATCTTGCCGTGCTGGAAGCGGCGAACCTGGTCAGCACGGTCAAGCGGGGCCGGGAGAAGCTGCACTACCTCAATCCCGTTCCGCTGCAGGAGATCCAGGAGCGGTGGATCGACAAGTTCGAGCGTCCGCGGCTGCGCATGCTCAGCGCCGTCAAACAACGAGCAGAGGACAAGATGAGCGACAAACCGAGTTTCGTGTACGTGACCTACATCGAGAGCACGCCGGAGAAGGTGTGGCAGGCTATCACCGACCCGGAGCTCTCCCTGCAGTATTGGGGCCACAGCAATGTGTCCGACTGGCAGGTCGGGTCCACATGGGAGCACCGGCGTGCGGACGGCTCAGCCGCGGACGTCGTCGGGGTGATCGAGGAAAGCACTCCGCCGAGGCGTCTGGTGTTCACGTGGGCCGATCCGTCCACTCCGGACGTGACGTCCAAGGTCACGTTCGACATCCAGCGGTACGGCGAAATCGTCCGGCTGACGGTGACCCATGACGACCTCACCGATGAGGCGGAGCTGCGTGCGGCGGCAGGCGGCTGGGCCGCGGTGTTGTCGAACATGAAGTCGTTCCTGGAGACCGGCAAGCCGATGTCGTTGCCGCCATGGAAGGCGTCGTGACGCCAGAATGGCGGTATGGCGAAAGACGGTGACCGCCCTGTCTATCGGGTGCTGGAGACCAGGACGATCGGCTGGATTCTGGTAATCGTCCTGGTCGTGGGCGTTTCCGCGGCGGTGTTGCTGATCTTGGCCTACAGCGGCGGCGATCCGAGGAACAGTCTTGAGGCGATCAAGACGGCCGGAACGATCGTCATCGGCTCTGGTGGCGCGGTCGCGTTGTGGCTGGCCGCCCGCAGGCAGCGGACCACCGAGATCGCCCTCAAACAAAAGGATCTCGAACTCGAGCAGAAGGATCGCGAACAGGCGCACGCGATTCGCGACGGGATCGAACGGCGGGTCACCGAGCTTTACACGATGGCCGCCAGTCAGCTTGACTCAGATCGGGCGCAGACGCGGCTGGCCGCCATGTACGCGCTGGAGCGGCTGGCGAACGACAACGAGGGCCAGCGCCAGAGCATCGTGAACCTGCTGTGTGCCTACCTGCGAATGGTCGACGCGCAGCCGCGGGAGCATGAATGGCAGGTCCGCCAGACAGTGCAACGGATCCTGGCGACGCACCTGCGCCCGGGCGGCACGTTCTGGCCGGACATCGATCTGGATCTCACCGGAGCCGAGCTGGCCGACTTCGACCTGAGCGGCTGCCGTCTGCGCTCGGCCTCGTTCGCCAAGGCGCGTTTCCTGGGAAGGACGTCCATCAGCGGCGCCGTCTTCGACGGCGGGGTGTCCTTCGACGAGGCCGTCTTCGAGGGTGAATGCAAGTTGATCGGAACCCGCTTCACGTCATCGGTTGACCTGCAGCGAGCCGTCTTTCGTGACCAGGTGGACTGTGGATCGGCGCACTTCCACCAGCACGTGCGGTTCAACTATGCCGAATTCGCTGGTATTGCTCAGTTCAGTGGCGCGGTGTTCACGGGTTCCGTCCAGTTTGGAACGTTCAAGGGTGACGGCGCGCGGTTCGGCCGGCTCGCGTCGTTCCGTGCCACCCGGTTTGCCGGCCACACGGTGTTCGCGGCGGTCCAGTTCATGGACCAGGCGATCTTCGACGACTCCAAGCACGAGTCGTTCACAGCATTCAACGATGCGGTGTTCCACGACAGCGCGCTGTTTCACGAGGCCGAGTTCCTGGCCGGAGTCCGCTTCCGGCAGGTCGAGTTCCGCGGGAACGCCATCTTCCACAAAGCATTGCTCAGGGCGGAAGTGGACTTCTCCGGCGCGCTGTTCGGTGCGGAGGCGTGGTTGGGTAACGCTCTGCTGGAAGGCGAATTGGGATGCTGGGGAGCACGGGTGCGAGTCGACGTCGGCGAGACACACCGGCTGTGGCCGGCGAGCTGGCGGGTCACCAGCTCGAAGGTGGAGGAATTGCCGGATCGGGAAGGCTCGTGGGCTGAATTGTTCGACGGGACATTGTTCGGCGCCGCGAAGCAAGGTGACGAATGATCGTCGCTACCCGGCAACTCCATGCAGGCGCTCCTTCGCGCGGCGATGGATGCCTGTACCGGTCTGCACTGAGTTGCCAGCGGGGCAGCAGGGGTGTCGACGCGCTCGATCAAGCCGGACAACGTCTCGTGTTGGGCTTCCATCCGTTGCGCCAGTCCGGTATCCACGGGACCCTTTTGTGAACTGAAAGGCCCTTTCTTTCCCTATTTCACGTACATGGACGGAAACCGCAATTGTTTGACGAATAGCTGTTCGTGGGCTACAACAGAAACACCTCGGGTGTGAGTGCCGCCGCACATCTGCCGTCCCTGCCCGTCGCCACCGGAGGTTTTCATGGCGTGGAAACATCGTGGTTTCCTTGCGCTCGCGGCCAGTGCCGCGGTCGCTGCCGGAGTGATTGCGCTCCCTTCCCCCGTTGCCAGTTCAGCGCTCGGTCCAGGTGCCCTGACCAGCTTGGATCTGTCCGCAGGAAACCGTCGCGCGCCCGTATCGGGCCTGGTCGACTGGACAAAAGCCGGGTATCGGGGCGGGATGAATCTGCCCGGTTCCGGTGACGTCAACTCCAACCAGACGTGTCAGATCACGCCGGATGAGTTGAGCAGCCAGTACAACGTCAAACCGAACGACGGCGCCGATGATTCGGCTGGATTGCAGTCGGCCATCGACGCTATTCGGAGTTCCTGTTCGAGTTCGGCGAGCTACACCAAACTGAGCTTGATCACCCTGCCTGCTGGTGAGCTGGTGGTGACGCGGGAGATTCACGTCGACGCGGATTACCTGATCATCAGGGGTGCCGGGATGACCGCGACCAAGGTGGTCTTTCGGCCGGATGCCAACACCCTGTACGACACGTTGACCGAGGACAAGTCGGACTGGGACGAAGATGGGATGACGCATGGCAGTGGTAAGGGTGGTTGGTTGTGGCCTGGTCGTGGGTTGTTCCGGGTGCAGTCGCGGGGTGTGCACTCAAGCTACTTCAGCGACTACAACTCGGCTCCGGCCAACCGTAAAGATATTTTCGAGGGCACGGTGAACGTGCACTGGAAAGCGGGCGTGAAGCTGCGGGCCAAGGCGGGTGACACCGGGTTCTCCGCCCGCACCGGCGACCGGGTGGTGCACCTGGCGTCCAGCGGCTCGATCAGCGCGCTCACGGTCGGGTCGTTGGTGAACATCCGGGCGGCGAACTCGCAGAAGTTCTACCAGCACCAGCAGGCGTTGCCCACGAGCTG
>NZ_FWXV01000022.1 GCF_900176515.1 Kibdelosporangium aridum | reverse complement strand
CGGCGAACCTGTTCTTCCAACTGGTTTCCTCCCGGTATGAGCGGGCCAGCTTGATCGTCACCAGCAACAAGGTCTTCGGCCGGTGGGGCGAGGTGTTCGGTGACGACGTGGTCGCCGCCGCCATGATCGACCGCCTCGTCCACCACGCCGAAGTCATCGCCCTCAAGGGCGACAGCTACCGGCTCAAGGACCGCGACCTCGGCCGCGTCCCCACCGCCGGCACAACCGAAGAGTAGAGATCAATTCCCATGCAGGGGGTCAACATTCAGATGCCGGAAAGGGGTCAAAATTCGGGTGCCGTTGACAAAGTCGCGATTGTCAGCCACAGCCCCAAACGCCTCTCTACCTGGACAGGCACGTCGGCCACCGGTTTTTGTCGGTGGTGTCCTCCACGCTCGGCCCGCTGGTTGTTACGTCGAGCTCCTGTGGAGCGACTTTCCTGCTAGGGAGGCTCAGTGTTCATGAACCCACACCACTCGGACGGTTGGTTGCGCAGCGCTTTGGCACACCTGCCTCCGCACAGCGATAGCATTCGCGCCGACACCGCGATGCTGGCCGCAGCAGCGCAGCAAACTCCTGCCGCGCCGCCGGTTCCCATAGAACCGGTCGACCCGAACCAGGCCAGGGTCGTGCCGAGGAACCTGCGCGGAAGCAGCGGTCCGACGACCGGTTCAAGTCGCAACAACGTCGACGCCGTCCCGAAGCCAAACTGAAGCGCACCACCGGGTCTACGATCTTCCGATGCCGCGCGCCTGACAGTAGCTTGTCTCGGCATGTACCGAGTTCGTCGGCTGGCCACCTGCGACGTTCGATGTTCGAGGCCCGGACACGGCGACCTGGTCACCGACTGCCCGCGGAATGGCTTTCGGAAACGGGCCGAACGCTGGTCTCGGTCTCGCACTACCAACCGTCACTTGCTTGTCACCGGCCACACCGTTCCTAATGATGCGTCAATTGTCTACCGCGGACTGGGTCGACCTTTCCGCACGCTCGGCCATACCGCGTGCCAACTCCGTACCGACCGCATTCTCGACGAAGCGCTGAGAAGTCAGCTCCGAGAAAGTGCGGTGAGTCGGCGCGCAAGGTCGGCGAACTCGTCCAACGCTCGCGTGTTGGCGTGCAATGCCTGAGCGATCTCCGGGGAGTTCGACTGGCGCGCGGCCGGCTCTCGATCGAACCACAGCCTGCGCAGCTCCAGGTCGCTGTCGCTGACCGCCACTGCACTCGCGATCAGCTCGCTTGGCCCAATGAGCCGGATCAGCAAGACCGCCTTTTTGAGGTCGTTGCGCACGCTCCAGTAGCGTTGCTCGACCTCGGCGATCGTGGCTTCGCTCGCGGCCAGCGGCGGAGCGGCGATGCGTACGGTTCCGAAGAGCCACACAATCGCCCCGCTGGCGGCTGTCGCTGCCTCAACCAACTCGGCACAGCGCAGCGCTCGGTCTTCCCGTAGTCGAGTTCGGGCAGCAACCCGCGCTTTCACGGGCTCGAGAAACACACCGAGAGTCACACCAGCCAAGGCGAACAATCCGGCGACAAGAGGCGTCAGCATGGGGGACAGTCTGCCGGGACCAGACTCCGCCCTGAGGAGCGCCCGCGAGTGACGACGAGACCGACACCAGCGACTCCGCTCGCGCTCTGCTGAGGATGCGACCACCTTATCGCCATCGGTCTTCGACCTAGGTCAACAGTCCGGCCGCCATCGACCAACGGACCTCCGTGCGCAGATGAGCAACCTGGTGAGCGAAGTCCGGCACTGGGCGGTCGACGACGAGTTGGTACACGTGTGCCTTCCCGCGGCGCCAACGCACACTGGTGAGGTCACCTATGCCGAATGATGTTGTCCAATGGTTGGTCTGAATCCGGTTTGTAGGGGTGTCAGCACAAGTCGAAGCTTGTGGAGGCACCGATGCATAGGACACCGCGGTCTGAAGTGGACGATTGGGGTCGGCCACCGTCTCCTCAGGCACGCCCAAAGGAAGAACAGCGACGTCAAACTGGTTCTGTTCCAAGCACTTCAGCGCAGTTGAGGACACTTGCGACACATTCAATCCTCCCATTTGGCTCCCGCTCCCGCTAGCCCCAGCGCACTTGACGGGTCGACAAGTACCTGTCGTTCATGATCGCGTAAGTCGTATGGTCCCCAGCCTCCGCCTCTCCTTGCGTTCTCTTCGCACCGTCATCTCGGGCCATCCGAAGCAGTCGGAGCACTAATGTCGACCTGCCATGCCGGGTCAGCGGATCTACATCAAGCGAACACCTCTCACTACTCGAAGAATCAAGCGGAATTGCGAAGGCGCGGATCCTGTGGTGTCGTTCGCCACCTGTTGCGGGACCCGCGAAAACACTGACGTTGCCACTGGTCAAGCGAAACGAGGGATCGCCGTGCAGTTAACGACAGCGACCCAGCCGAGAAGCCGCACCGGATGGTGCACGTGCCCGTCGCACGCGGCTAGCACTGCAGTCAGCGCGACGGATGCTCAGCCGCGGCGACCGCGCTGTCGAAGTGATCGATGATCACACCGCCCACAAGCGTCTGCTTCATGTCGAACCTCGGGTCGACCACGACGCCGAACCCGTCCAGAAGCGCTCCAGCGGCGAACGCGTCGAACTGGTCGTCGGATTCGATGAGCACCGTCGCGAGTTCCGGCACATCGAACCCCGCTGCTGTCCAGTTCGCAACAGCATCGCTCATGGACAGCGGATCGGTCAGCAGCACGAAGGCCCCGAACAGAGTGAACCGCTCATCGTTGTTGCGATCGATGAGCACGACGAGCGGTGCGTAGTAGTTCTCGGTCGTCCGGTAAGCGATCATGGTGGCACGGTCCAGCTCTGCCGCAGACGCTTTCCCCACTTGGACGGGCTGGCCACCAGCGGGCATTCGAACCAGTCGCGAGTAAGGGCCGAACGTGTCGTCATCCGCGACACAGAACGGGTCACCGCGGTCCAACGCACCAACGATCTGCTCGTTCATGGTTTCAGCCGCCGCGAGCGCTCCGGCTTTCGAGTAACGCAGGACCCTGCCGCGGTTGCGCAAGTAGTATCGCCTACCGTCCTCGAGCTCGTACGCGACGCCCCACGTGCCAATGGCGTAGCGATCCCGGTCCGGCTTCCAGAAGATCCGGACTGGCCCGCTCGACACCGTTCCGACGCCGTTGAAGACACCCTGGCCTGCCGGACGCACCCGAAACCACGTGTTGTAGTCGAAGTCCTTGAGGTGTGGATAGGTCTTGAACAACTCGCTTCGTAGTTCGCCCACCACGCGATGCGTAGGACGCAGGCATGCGCCGTGGACGAGGCCCACCGCTGGCTCGACGTTGTCCTCGTCAAGCTCGACGAAATGGGACCTGTTGTCGGAAACGGGAAGGGAACACACCAAACACGAGGACGGCTCTGAGTTCCGCCGCCAGAGCTGCTGGCACAACTCGGTGTGCGCGCGGGCGATCGGTGAAGCATCGAAGTCCTCATCCGAGTTGATCTCGGTCACGAAGACCTGACGCCCCTCAGTAAGCTCCGGGCTTGCCTCGATCAGCCTCAGAATGCCCTTCGCTGACGAGGCGCGCCGGAACAATGGAAATGGATTCCCTCCGATGTAGACCTGGCCGTCAGCAAACCGCACGCGCTTCGAGCCGTCTTCGTTGAAGCGAACCATCTCCGCCAGCAGCAGCTTGCCTTCAAGCTCCGCAAGTACGACCTCACGACCTGACTGCAAGCTCTGGCCCGCAAACACGATCTGCAGCTCGGCGTCGGCAGTTGCCTCAGGGGTGGCATCGCCACCGCCGAAGTACCCGCCCATCATCTCCACGAGCCGCGCCGCAGCAACCGACTGCCTGTTCTTGGCCATGGACAGGCAGGAGGCCACAAGGCTCTGCCACACGATCAAGGGCGCGAGCCTGGATCGACTTGCGACGACCGCCACCGCCGCCCGCTCATGGGCGCCACCGGCCTCCACATCCACGACCGTGACCGCAACACGCCCGAGAATGCGGCCAAGAACGTCCTCATCCGCGCTCTCGCCGCTCAACTCCTCGTAGTGATGCTTGATCAACGCGCGGGTGATCTCAAGAACCGAGCGCTCGCTCACAGACACCGGATTCCCGCCGTGGGCAACGGGGTTGAGCCGTACCGACTCCGTCAACTTCCGAAGATCCTGCCGGATCGATTTCGACGCCGCGTACGACGTCGCAAGCACGTAGCGATCGTCCGCATCAGGGCGCTCCAGGTACTGCCGCACGAACTGCCGGATCACCGACGAGTACTCGGAGCCGATCCCCGGGGACAGCGAGAGACTTCGCTTCGCCTGCACGAAATAGCAGCGCCGCTCAGTCTTGATCACCAGGTCGTCGATGCCGTCACTCGTCTCGAAGCAGAGCTCCGTGACATCCGAGCCGGCGAGATCATCGACTACCAGATCTACACCGGTGAGAATGGAGAGCATCGCAAGCGCTCCGAACCGGTGCTGGAAGTCGATACCGGAGTTCGTCGCTGCGCCGCCGCCAGTCATCCGCAGACCCTACTGCCCACGTCCCCAACCGTCCGTCGAACTCACCAATCGCAGTCTGCGCACTGCGCTAGGCCGGGGGCAGCATGCGCACGATGCGCCCAGCGTGCTGAACGCGGATCTCCTAACGAGTTGTTCATTGCACCCTGCGCTGGTGGACCAAGGAGTGTGCAGGTGGCCATCGAATGGCCGGCTTTGACGAGATACTCGGCCACCGGCATGACGGGGGTGTCCTGCGCGAGGTTGAGACACAACTCCTCGATCGTTTCGACCGTGATTGTGCCGATGGGGGTGGTGACCGATCAGCGGACCGATGTGGTTGCGATGGTATCCCCTGTAGTTGTTCTTGGTCTTGGTGGCAGCATTCGAACCTGCGCTCCCACCTCCGGAGTTTCAGAATCGTGACTTGCGACCTGCTTTGCGCAACGGACTCTGACAGTCTCTGCGTCAAGGCCGTCATCATTGGTCCGGTTGAGTGACACGGGAATCCCCGCCAGCGTGCCGTCGCGAGTCCAGTCCGTGAGGCCGAACACCCGCTGGCCCACCGACAGTCCCGTCGTTCCATAGCTGAGGGCGGTGACCAGGACTCGCCGGATCAAGCAGACTGAACCTGTCGTACAACAGAATCCCGATCCGCGGCCCAGCCCCACCCTCGGCCGACGCCGGCACACCCAGCCCCCCGCGACACCAACACCAACAGCTGCGGCAGCGGCAACCCGCAACACCGTTCGAGACTGCTTCCCATTAACAATCTCCTCGTACGAAGCCAAACCGCACTGGTAGTCGATCAACCACCTCACAAAGTTCCTTTCTTGTCAGGATCTTTGAATTGGGCCTTCGATGACCCCGGCACCGAAGTAGTCTGACACCGGACCGGTTCCACTGCAGTCATAGACCGGAGGCCGTAATCCTCGCGGGGTAAGTACGTCTGGAACGTCCACGCATCTGGGCACGGTGGAATCCGGCATGCTTGCCATCTCTGCCGACCCACTCGTGCTGCAATGGTCCACATTGGATGCATCAACTCGTTGACACGAGACAGCCTCGCCGTTCGCGCCCCGACCCAGCTCCAGCGCAGGCTGTTCTCCGCGGCTCATCCCGGCCATGGCGTCGAAGACGCTGCGCATGTTCCTGGAGGAGCCGCAGGAGCCATCGGCACCCATTGGTGTGATTCCGTTGTCGGCCGGACGCCCAACCTCGGTCGGCTACGACCAGGGACAGCGTCAGATGGTGCACCGTCCGTCCCGTAGCTCGACGGTTCGGTCGCAGCGGGCCAGAGTGGCGGGACGGTGGGCGATGACGAGGATGCCCACGTTTTCGTCGGTTGAGGTGAGGGCGGCCGTGATGGCCTCGTCGGCGTCAGGGTCGAGATTTGCGGTTGCCTCGTCCAGGATGAGGACGCGTGGCTTCATCAGCAGGGCCCGGGCGACGGCGACCCTTGCCCGTTGGCCGCCGGACAGTCCGGTGCCGGATTCTCCGACGGGGGTGGCGAGTCCAGCCGGAAGACCAGCTCGCGAGGCGAGAATCCCGGCGCGCCGTGCCGCTTGCTCGACCTCGTGGTCGCTGGCGTCGGGGCGGCCGAGGCGGATGTTGGTCGCGATCGTCCCGGCGAGCAGACCGGGATCCTGTGGCACGGCGCTGATCGCGCCACGCAGGTCGTCGTCGGCCAAGTCAGTGAGGTCGACGCCGTCGAGAGTGATGCGGCCGGCATCGGGATCCCACATCCTCACAGCAAGCAGCGCGCACGTGGTCTTGCCAGCGCCGGAAGGGCCGGTGAGCGCGACTCGTTCGCCAGGGCGGACAGCAAACGACACCTCACGCAGTGCGGGCGGACCGTCGTCGCGATAGCGGAACGTCACGCGGTCGAACACGAGCCCGGTCATGCGGTCGCGGGGTGGCAAGGGTTGGGGCGCTTGGGGTTCACGGACAGCTGGGGCCCGGTCCAGGACGCTGACGATCCGGGCGCCCGCGGCGCGCAAGGTCCCGACGTTGCGCAACAGGTCGGAGATCTGCGCGATAGGACCGAGAGCCGCAGTGGCCAGGACCATGGCGACGGGCGCAAGCGTGCGACCGACCGTGTCGAGGTTCACCGCACAGACGGCGAGAGCGCCGATCGCGCTGAGGGAGAGTGCCGCGTCGGTGGCAGCGCGTTCCAGGCCTGTACGGACGCCGATCCGTGCCTGCACCGCGGTCAGCACGCTGGTATGCCGACCAAGCGCGGCGGTGCGGCGGTCCAAGGCTCCTGCGGCGCTGAGTTCGTCGAGCCCGCGGACGGTGTCGACGAGCTCAGCGTTGAGCGCCGCGGCGGCCTCCGTCAACTCGGTCCCCTGCCGGGCACTGACCCGCCCGAACAGCCATGGCAGTGCCGCGGTCACGACGACGAACGGCACCCACACCATGAGCAGCCACGGTGTGATGAGCAACGACAACGTGGTGGTGACGCCGACCAGCACGGTCGAGGTGAGCACCTGTGCCGCGGTGTGGGCGTAGAGCCATTCGAGACGGTCGACGTCAGCGAAGGCGACGGAGACGAGGTCCCCGCTCCGGCGCGGCTTCCGGCGGTCGGGCAGGCTGATCCGAAGCCGGTCGAACACCCGGGCGCGCAGGATGGCTATCAGCCGGTAGGCCAGGTCGTGGGAGACCCACGACTCCCGCCACGTCATCGCGGCGGTGAGCACCGCGAGGCCGAAAAGGACGGTGGCGACGGCCGCGAGTGGTGCTGTGCCGGTCGCGGCCGTTCGCCCCGCGAGCCATGTGCCGACGACGGCCATGGTCAGTGTGCCTAGCTGGACGACGGCGTTGGTCGTGATGGTCCAGACGAAGGTTCCCCGTTGCTCGGCGATGACCGGGAGGAGACGGCGAAGTGGGCCGCTCATAGCGGTGTCACCGAGGAGACGACGCGGCCGGACTCGATCGTGACGACCACGTCAGCGTCGCGCAGGGCGCTCTCGCGGTGCGCGATCACGATCCGGGTGATGCCCCGGCAGTGCTCGGCGAGCCGGGTAAGGACGCGTTGCTCGGTGTCGACGTCCAGCGCCGAGGTCGCTTCGTCGAACAGGAGCACCGGGGTCGCGGCGAGCACGGCCCGGGCGATGGCCAGACGTTGCCGCTGACCACCGGACAACTGGACCGCGTTCTCCGTGAGCACAGTGGCGAAGCCTTGCGGGAGCGCCTCGATGAACTCGAGCGCGTCCGCGATGAAGGCGGCGGTGCGGACTTCCTCGAATGTGGCGTCGGGACGTGCGAGGCGCAGGTTCTCTTCCACCGTGCCATGGAACAGGTACGTGTGCTGGCCGACGACGCCGATGCTCGCGCGCAACGCAGCGAGGGTGTACTCGGTGATCGGGGTTCCGTCGAGTTCGATCGTGCCCTGCTGTGGGTCGGCGTGCCTGACGATGAGCCGTGCGAGTGTGCTCTTGCCAGCGCCTGACGGGCCCACGATCCCCGTGGTACTTCCTGGTGCACAGTCGAAGCTGACGTCCGTCACCCCCGTCCCGTTGGGATATCGATAATCGACGTTCCGCAGGCGCAATCGCACCCCGGCGCGAGCGGGTTCCGTACGGGTGCCGGTGTCCACGACGGCCGGGTGCGCGGTGAGAATCTCGTCGATGCCCTTGACCGCGCCCAGCCCTTGGTAGCCGAGGTGCCAGTAGGCGGACAGGTCGAGTACTGGGCGGAAGCACTCCCGTGCGCACAACAGGAACAGCAACACCGACCCGGCCGGTGTGACACCGCCGAGGACACCGGCACAGGCCACGACGATGGTGACAGCCGTGCCCAGGTGTAGCGCGAGCGCGCTGGCGCCAGCCTCCACAAGCGACACTCGCAACTGCGTCATCGTCCTGCGGTGCAGATGCTCCCCGCGTTCGGCGAGTGCCTCACCGATTCGCCTGCCCGCGCCGAACACCCTCAGCACGCTGATCGCGTGAGTTGCCTCGAGGTAGTCCGCCGCCAGCTTTTCGTAGGCGCTCCAACGGGTTTGTCCCGTTCTGAGCAGCCGGGCGTCCCAGAAACGCGGGACGACCACGGCGCACAGCACCGCCACGGTGAGGACTGCGGCGGCAGGGACCGAGACGGTGAACAGCCACCCCGCGACGCCGATGGGAACGACACAGGTCACGATCAGCTGCGGCAGGTAGCGGCTGTAGTAGGCGTCGAGTGCCTCCACGCCGTCGACGACGGTGTGTGTGATCGCACCAGCCCGCCCTCCCTGCGTCCACCCAGGTCCGAGCTGGGTGATGCGGCGCAACAGTTCGCCGCGCAGCCGGGTTCGGATCGCGATGCCGAACCGGGCGGCGGTGACCTCGCGGGACCACAGCAGGACCGCTCGTACCACGACGACGCCGACCAGCACCGCGATCGCGGGCGGCACGGCAGTGAGGTTCCCGCCGGTGAGATCGGCGAGGACAGTCGCCGCAAGAACAGCTCCGGCGATGTGGCAGGCCGACACCAACGTCGACAGTGCCGCCATGAGTA
The DNA here is from genome assembly GCF_900176515.1 of Kibdelosporangium aridum. GTDB lineage: Bacteria > Actinomycetota > Actinomycetes > Mycobacteriales > Pseudonocardiaceae > Kibdelosporangium > Kibdelosporangium aridum. Next base: position 81,589 of record NZ_FWXV01000022.1, on the reverse strand, counting down.
CGACCGGTCCGGCGACGACGCCGACCAACTGCAGGAGCCTGCGGTGGATCACGACCTGAAGGCGTCCGGGTAGAGCCCTTGCGCGATCTCCCGCACCACCGAGATGTTCCCGAGAGTGCCCGGGTAGGTGTCGGCCGCGTCGATCGCGATCAACCGTTGCGTCCGGACGGCGGTCATTTCCGGGAACGTGCGAGTCAGGTAGTCCACAGTCGCTTGTTTGTGCGCGGGACCGTTGACGGCGAACACGATCGCGTCCGGGTTCTTCGCGGCGAGCGCCTCGGGAGTGATCTGCGCGGCGAAGAACTTGGCGAACTGCGGGTCCTGCGGTGAGAACACGTTGCTTCCGCCAGCCCGGCGGATGATGTCGTACTCGATACCAGCGCCGATCGCCGTGACGGTGGTGCCTTCCAAGAACACCTGGGCGACAGTCGGTTTCGCACGGCCCGCGACAGCCTTGTCCACCGCGGCCAGATCCGCCCGCCCCTGCTCGATCATGACCCTTGCCTTGTCAGGCACGGCGAAGATCCGGCCGAGGTTCTCCAGGTCTATGAACAGGTCCTCGACCGTGCCGCTCATCCGCCGCTCCCGGCACCCGCCCGCGGCGACGTACGCCGCGACACCGGCCTGTTGCAGTTGGTCCAGACTCGCGAAGCCCTGCTCGGCGGTGAACTCGTACGTGGTCGGGGAATACACGAAGTCCGGCCGCACGTTCAGCAGCTTCTCCCGGCTCGGTGGCCCGGACTCGCTCAGCACCGGGACGTTGGCGGCCATACCGGCCACGTCCTGGGGCAGCGGCGCGGTGGCCGTCTGCGCCTGCCCGACGAGCGAGCCCACGAGGCCTAACCGCACCAGCAGTTCGGTCTGCGACGGACTCAGTCCGACAGCCGCCTTCGGCACACCGTTGACCGTCACTTGCCTGCCGCAGTTGGTGATCGTGACCGCCTTGGCCGCGTCGTCCGGCGGCGCGGTGGGAGTGACTGAGGAGCCGCAGCCGGAGATCAGCGTGGCGCTGACACCGAGAGCGACCAGGGACAGGGTTTTACGCATGGATTTCGCCTCTGTGCGTGCTGGGTTCTGGACGGGACTGCGGCGGATGGTCGAAAACCAGGACCGGATGGCCGGTGCGCGGATGGGTGAGCTGGTCGACGGCGACCTGGAACACGTCTTGGACCACGCGTGGGGTGAGCGCCTCGGCTGGTGTGCCGGTGGCGACGAGCCGTCCCGAGTCGAGGACCGCGATGTCGTCGCAGTGGGTCGCGGCGAGGTTGAGGTCGTGCAATGCCGCGATGATGGTGCGGTCCAGGCTTGTCGCGATCCGCATGAGTTCGAGTTGGAAAGCGATGTCGAGGTGGTTGGTCGGCTCGTCCAGCACGAGGACCGGGGTGTCCGCGGCGAGAGCGCGGGCCAGCATCACCCGCTGCCGTTGCCCGCCGGACAGCCGGCCGATGGGCCGGTCGGCGATGTCGGTGGCACCCACCCGCTCCAGGGCGGTCCACGCCAGGTCGAGGTCGGCCTCGGTGTCACGGCCGAACCCGCGCTGGAACGGCACTCTGGCCAGCAGCACCACCTCCAGGACCGTCAGATCGAACTCCGTCGACGTGTCCTGGGTCATCACCGCCACAGTCCGGGCGACAGCCCGCCGGTTGCCGCGCCACACATCCAACTCGTCGAGCAGCACCCGGCCCGACGACGGCACGACGGCCCGGTACAGCGTGCGCAGCAGCGTCGACTTTCCGCTGCCGTTGGGGCCGACCAGCCCGAGGAACCGGCCGGGACGGACCTCGATGTCCACGTCACGCAATACCTCACGGCCACCCAGAGCGACGCTGACGTGGTCAAAGCGCACCTTCACCGGTCGAGTCCCGCCTGCGCCGCGCTGTCACGGCGCATCAACCACAGGAAGAACGGCGCACCCACCACCGCGGTCAGAATGCCGATCGGCACCTCCGTGGGCGCCGCGACAGTGCGCGACAGAAGGTCGGCCAGCATCAGGAACGTCGCACCGCCGAGCACCGCGACCGGAAGCATCCGCCGGTGATCCGCGCCGACGAGGATGCGAGCCACATGCGGGATCACGAGGCCAACGAACCCGATACCGCCGCTGACCGACACGATCGACCCGGTCAGCAACGCCGCTGTCACAAGGAGGACCGCGCGTAGCCGGTTCACGTCAACACCCAGCGCGGTGGCCGACTCGTCGCCGCTCAGCAGCGCGTTCATAGCCCGGGTCCGTAGCCCGACGACGACGCATGCCACCGCCAACGCCACCGCGGGCACGACCAAGGAGCCCATGGACGCGGCGGAAACGCTGCCCAGCAGGAAGAACAGGACGCTGAACACGTTCTGCGCCTCGGTGGTCAGCGTCAGATAGCTCGTGACCGCGCTGAACAGCGACCCGAGGGCGACCCCCGAGAGGACCATCCTGGTCGGTGACAGAACGCCGCGGTGCCGAGCAGTGAGCGCGACGCACGCACTGGCGACGAGCGCACCGACGAAAGCCGCGGCGCCCAGCGGAAGGCCGCCGACAGCGGCCGAGCCGAGGGTGATGACGAGAACCGCGCCAACCCCCGCGCCGGACGACACACCGAGCAGGTAGGGCTCGGCGAGCGGGTTGCGCACGATCACCTGCATGATCGCCCCTGCCAGCGCGAGACCGGCTCCGGCGAGCGCGGCCAGCAGCGCGCGAGGCAGACGGAACTGCCACACCGCCTGGTCCTGCAACACAGTCAGACTGCCATCCGACATCCAGGGCATGTCCGGCACCAGGTGCCCGACAACGATCCGCGCCGCGTCCACGAACCCGACCTCGACCGTCCCGACCGAGCCGGAAACGACCATCATTACGAGGATCCCGACACCGAGGACCGTGACTGTCACCCGCTGCCGAATCCGTGACCGACGACCAACGGACGCTCGCCGGCCGCGGTCGACCGACGAGGACGCGGGAGGCCGCGGACGAACAACCATGCGTAAACCGACCGATCTGTGGAGGGGACCGCGAGAGCATAACTGCATGCGATAATCGTTATCAACAATGATTTCGATCACCCGGGAGGCAGTGGTGGCCGTCCGCGTGCCGGATGATGCCTACGGTCGCGGATCAGCCCGGTCGGTGGCGTGAACGCCAGCCCCACAGCGGCCGCGTCCCGCGATACCTCCACGTCGGACACAGCTCGCCGATCAACCAGGCCACGTAGCTGTCAGCCTGATTGATCCAATCAGGACTGGCCTAAAGCGCCAGCGCGCAACTGGCATCGAGGACATCGATGGCGCCGACACACACCCGCGATGCGCGTGCAGCCACTTCGTGTTCAACCAGAAGACCACCCTCACTCGGTGTCCGGCTGCTGGCCGATCTCCGCACGCTTTTCACCGCAGCAAGCACGGGCCGGATGCACACCGCCGAGATCATCACGCGTCTCCGGGCGATCGATGACGACAGCCGACGGCGACACCGTGACCGCAGGACCCGGTGAGGTCATCTACACGACCAATTCCTCAACGGCAGACGAGGACACGGAAATGGTCTACGTGGCGAACCCGCCCGACGTGTACGCCGCACACATGGCCGCCTCCGGATAAGTCACCAATCACTGGGCAGCTGTGCCCTGACCACGGTCGGACCGCCGACCGGGCTGACGACGGTCACGACTCCGTCGATCGTCGCGGCTCGGTCGGCAAGCCTGGTCAGGCCACCGCCGGCGCGCGACTGTGCACCTCCCACACCGTTGTCGACGATCTCCACGATCACGTAGTCACCGTCGCGCCAGACTCCGACGCTGGTCGTTGTCGCCTCGGAGTAGCTGGCGACGTTGGCGAGTGCTTCGGCAACGGTGGCGTAGGCGATGCCTTCCACCGCCGCGGGCGGTCGCTGGTCACCTAGGTCCACACGAATATCCACTGGCACATCCGCCTTCGCCGCCAAGGACGACAACGCCGCGTCGAGCCCGCGGTCACCGAGCACGGCCGGATGGATTCCGCGCGCGAGGTCACGCAATTCGGCCACCGCCAGCTTGGTCTCGGCGTGTGCCGCATCGATGAGCACCCTGGCCGCCGCCGGGTCCCTCGTCATCTGCGTCTTCGCCCGGCCCAGCCCGTCGGTCACGGCCATCAGCCGTTGTCCGGCGCCGTCCTGCAGATCGCGCTAGATCCGTCTGCGTTCGGCTTCCGCCGCGTCAAGACCGCGGGCCCGGCTCGCCTGCAGAAGCGGCGATGAAGTCGTTGCGTCACACGTTCGATGGCACGCTGATCACATCGGATGACCAGCGCTACGACACCGCACGAAAGGTGTGGAACTCCGATGTCGTCCGCCATCCAGCGGTCATCGCCCGGCCCGGCGCGGCCTTCGCACTGCGCCTCAACCAACGCATCCCATAGCACGACCACGACTCATCCCTCTACTGTGGACCAAAGTCGTCATGGCGCTCCGCCACCGCCCGGCGCGCCGCCCATGCCCAGCGAGATCTGCACGATGACCAGGGTCATCCAGGCCGCCAACAGCAGCAGGACCCAGAACCGCCACTTGGTGAACATCGCTACAGCCACCTGTTCCGCTTGAAGATCCGGTGCAGGATCACGCAGACACTCATGATCACGATCATCACGATCGGGTAGCCGTACTTCCAATGCAGTTCCGGCATGTAGTCGAAATTCATGCCATACACACCGACCGCCATGGTCGGCACCGCGATGATCGCCGCCCACGCGGTGATCTTGCGCATGTCCGTGTTCTGCTGCGATCGCTGCTCAGGCAGGTAGCCGGGTCAGCGCGAAGTGACTCCGCCAGCAGTGTGAGACTCTCGCCGTCGTGCGGGTCCTCCCGGCTTCGGCCACATCTCCTCCAGTACTCCGCGATGCGGTACCGCGCGATGGGATAGAGCACCTTCGACGAATCCGCCTCTGTCAGAGTCCCATAACGGTATTTGACGAAGTAGATCTGCCACACCTCCTGGCAGACGTCCTCAGCATCCATCGAGCTCGCCACTCTGCGAGCGACAAACCGCAACAGCGTCGGGTGCAGCGCGAAGTAGAGACATCGCATCGCCTCTCGATCCTCGTGCTGGGGCTCGTCGGCGTCATGTGCCTCTCGCGTCACCGCTCTTGCGGGCCTTCGTGGTCACGCAGCAGTCACCCCTCCGATCGCCCTCGCTCAGCAACGGTGTATCTATCTCGACGAACCATCGGTCCTCGCCCACGCGTTGCTCCGCTCGTATCACTGCGCCGGTAACCTTTGATGCGGTAATAGCCACGGACATCGCCCGCTGCTGATGACGGACGAGAGCCACCCGGCCCCACACTCGGATGCCCATCGCGGCCAGTCCCAGCAACCCGGAAGCGACCGCGGCCAGCTCACCTGGGCTTATGGAAAGACCACGTCGACCACCATCCCTGTCGTGACACACCAACTACACCCCCTACATCGTTAACCCCCGCGAGAACGGGTACGCACGGCCCCAAAACCGGTCTGAAAGAATCGCGACAGCACTCCCCCGCTGGAACGAGAACCGGACGAGAAGTGCACCAGCTCAGCCAGTCGCGGTACGGCGGACCTTGTGATCGTGGGCGACCACGGGCTATGACGTGGTGCAGTCGGCCCTTGGCATTTCTTCTCTCCTGACATGACAATCGGTACCGAAGGTCTGATCGGCCGTGCCCGCCCCGGCGGCCGAGTCGTGTTCACGATCTGGCGCGGCGAACGCGATGGCCGCCGCGGGTGACCGCATCGGGCGTGCCGTCGCCGAAGCCACCGGAACACCACTTCCGGACAAACGCCCGGCTCACCTGTTCGATCGGATCAACCAGGCCGACAGCTACGCGGGCCTGGTTGGTTGGGCGCGGCTTGTCCAATGTGGACTTGATAGTCCACGAACCGGCCGATCACGTCGCAAATTTCGCACGTACGTGCTCGACGAACCCACGACCGGTCTGCACCTCGCCGATCTTTCATGAGAACCCGTCGCCTGACGAGCCTGAGCTGTCTTACGAGTTGCTGCGTGTGGCTCACGGTCGCGGTTACGCGACCGAAGCAAGCCGGGCCGCAGTCACATGGGCGAGGGCGGCGGGCTACCGGCGGTTATGGGGGACGGTCTGGGACTGGAATGTGCTTTGACCTCTTCTGAGGGGTGGGAGCACCGGCCGGGTTGAAGTTTCTCACCACCTCCCGGGCGATGTGCCCGCCCTAATCGACCAGTTGTTTCCTTTGGCCATCTCGCACAAGACAGGGCCTGCTGCATGGGAGGTGCTCCGCCGGGCCGGTCGGCGCGGCCTGGTCGACGAGGGCGGTTGAGCAAGCTGTGGGACAAGAAGTGGACCGCCCAGTTCGAACACACCACCGTGGTGACCGACACCGGCGCGGAGATCCTCACGATGTCGTGATCCTGCCTAGCCGGTTCCCGCCCTAAACTGGGGAAACCAGCGTTGGTGGGGGCTACTGATGGACAGAGACAGCTTATCGTCGTCGTTCCGGTTCGGTGCTGTCGTCGGCACGTTCGTGATGCTGGTGGCGCTCCTGATGGCGGTGGTGACAGAGGGGTGGTCGGCCGAGGCGGACGGACCGCTCGGCGCGGCCGTGCTCGGCGCGGCGATCGTCGGGGCAATTGTGGGCTGCGCCGCCGGCGGCGTCTACCACATGTTCGGCGTGCTGTGGGAGAAGCCGACCAAACCACGTCCGCTCGACGAACCTTGGAACGGGCCGGTCGAACGGTGCGCCCGATCGGCGAGCACAGTGACGAAACTGCTCGACACGCTCCCGGACTCGGCGGCCGCCGACTGGCTGGCGCAGATCGCCGGCACGATGGCGACGAAACTGGCCGAGATGGAGGCGTTCGCGGAGGCGGGCCGCGCCGTCGCACCCGCCATCAACGCGAATGGGATCGCCCTGGCCAAACGCCACCCGCTCTACGCCCAGCTCAAACGGTCCGCCGACGAATTCGCCGAAGTCGCCGACCAGGTCAGCAAGCTGATGATCGAACTGCAGACACCCGGCAACATGGAGCGTGTCCGGACCGAACTACAGGTACTCACCGAACAGCTGCCTTTGTTGCGCCCAGCCACCTGACGCGGCCACACCCCCAGGCCGCGCTCGTCCTGGCGCCACTACCAGGCATTCCGTGCCGGAGCCGACTCGCCGGGCGGCCCTCCCCCGAGATTCAGCGCAGTCGCGGAGTTTGACAGAAACGGCAAAGCTGAGCGGGGCGGGGGCGGTTGTCCACACCGACTGATCTGTCCACACCCATGACGGCCGCATACCGGATCATGCTCGGGTCTGGTCCAAGCTGGACACCGACGACGTCACCGATTTCGAGTACGGCTGCGCGTACTCACTACTGGACATCTTCGACGCGAGAACATTGCTGGCCGCTGTTGGCCAACGCGCTCTCGCCAGCCCTCACCTGGAATCCGGGAGACCGGCAATCCATCCGGGATACCTCGACAGACACCGACCACGACGTAGACAAGGCGCCAATCCTCAGCGCATGGGTACGATGCTCCAGGCTGTCCGGGCTGAGAACCAGGGCACCGCCGATGCGTGTGTCGATGAGGTCGAGCACAACACTGTCGCCGGACGCGCGCGCCTGGAATCCGTCGCGGAGAAACACGTCCTGGTCGACCCGCAGGTTTTCGGCGTCCAGGGCGCGGCCGGAGTCGTTGACCAACTGCGCGCCATCGCAGTACAACCCGCCAAGGTGCGCGCCGAGCAGCCGGACCGCACCTTCAGCAGCGTGTGCGTGGATGACGGTGCCATTCATGGAGACAACGGTCGCGGTCAGGCGTGTGCCGTCGAGCGGTGGTTCGGTGGGATGGCTGAGTCGGCACCCGGCCAGAACAAGGCCCTTGAGGTCGGCGTCGCGAGCGTTGACGCCCAACTCGAGGAAGCAGTCTTCGAGTTCGAGCGACATGGCGCTGGTGATGTTCTCCAGATCGAGCCAGCCGTCGATGCGGGCGCCGCGCAGCCGCAACCCGTGAGGATCGGGGTCTGTGACATGGCGGCCGCGCAGGATATCGCGGATCACGCCGGCGGAGATCGTGAGTGTCTCGTCCCAGGACCGCATCGCAGCATCGTCGACCGGCTGGCCACCGCACAGGTCGAGTAGGTCGCCACGTTCGATGTGTTCGATCAGCCGTTGCTCGACCGGGGACAGTGAGGGCTGGGGCTGGTCCGCGGTGATGGCCACGTCACTGCATCGCCTATCACTACTCCGGCGTTATGGCCGAACGGATAACATGTCAGCGCGACCCCAAACGCTCGTCGCCTGGCCGAGAGGTTCAACTCACCACCTGGACATCTGTGACGGCCACAAGCGATCGGCTGGAGTCGCAGGGGCGAAGGGGCCAGCAGATCTTGCAGGCTGGTCAACCTCCCGATATGTAGCCTAGTCGGGGCTGAAGCCTGTTCGAGCGCCGTTGTGAAGAACCTTGCTGAACGCACCGGCGAGTGATCAGCCTTGTTGTGGTCGAGCGGCGATGTAGTCGGTCCAGTCTTGGCCGACGCGCCGGTTCCAACAGACTGCGGTAGTCGTTTCGATGCCGGTGAGGTCTGCGAGGACGGCTGCGGGAAGTTCGGAGGCTAGCGCGGCGCGGGTGGCGTTGCGTGCGTCCAGTGCTGCGATTCCGTGTTTGGCAAGGCATGTGCCCAGGGTTGATGCGAGTAAGGGTCGCGCGTCGGTGCCACCTGGAAAGAGAAATGGTGTGGTAGTGCCGAGACGTGCACGTGTTCGCTGGGTCGGGTCGTTGGTGCGGTGAAGATCGTGTACGAGTGAGGCGAGCCGGGGTGGCAGAAGGAGCATGTGGCTTCGGATGCGTAGCCAGGTTTGTGTTGCGTCGGTGATGACGTCGTCCCGGCGTAGCGTGGTGATTCGTGTGAGGGACATGCCGTACACGAGGATCAGGCTGCCGGCGACGCGCGCGGGAAGCGGCATGCTGTTGTGCGATAGGCACATCCGTAGTTGGTCCAGTCGGTGCTGGGTGTCCAGGTCGATGGGCCTGCCGGGCGTGCGTCGTGTTGGGATGTGGATGTCCTGGTTGATGAGGTGTTGTTGGCGTGCCCAGGTGATGAATGGGTAGAGGTAGCGGTGGTGGACGTCGCCTTCGTCGAGCCAGTAGTCCAATTGGGACTGGGAGAATTGGCTGAGTTCGGTGTGGACGGTGTCGAGCCACGCAAGCAGGCGTAGCGCGGCGAGGACGCTGGAGCGGAGTGTCGCCGCTGCGGTGAGCGTCGGTGGTTGTGTGCGTGCTCGTCGGCGGGCTCGGGGCAGTAGGTACCAGTGGGTGAATTGGGTGAGCAGGCGGGCGTGCTGGGTGGGTGTTGTGGCCACGATGGTCGTCAGCCACGGTTGGACGCGGGCGAGGTACTCGTCGGCGCGAGGCTGAAGAACACCGGTGTTGGTCAACAGGTCGCGCAGGTAGTAGACGCTTGTGGCGTGCGGCAGTTGATCGAGTGCTTCGTGGGTTATTGGCTGCCCGGACTCGGTCAGCGTGCGCAACAGCTTCGCGGTGGAGCCACTGGAGAGCCAACCGGGCACTGTGGACGGCTTGCCGGAGTTGATCAGGCTGTGCTGCAACGGGCGGAGCTGGTCTGAGATGGCGCGTCTGCTCCAGCCAGCAGCCGGGCGGTTTGTTCGGACAGTGCGCAGGTGGTGCAGCGTGATGCTGTGTAGTTTTCACCGGTGCGGCCACACAGTTGACAGGCGTCAGTGGGCTGCCGACGCATGGTCCACAGAGGGCCTCGCCGGTGTCGCTCCGCCCGATCAACGGCAGCGTCCGCTGGCAGTGCGAGCACGGCCTGGGGTGACGCAAGATGCCGATTTGGCACGTCTGGTCGACCGGGCCGAGTGGCCAGCGCACGGCGAGTCGGGCGGTGCGGTGGCACAGTGCGCACTCGATGGGGCGAGGCTTGTACGGTTCATCACGCGGCCTGCGGCGGGGTACAGGACGGGTCAGTTTTCGATAGCAGGGGCGGCAGTAGTTGGCTGTTTCCGTGATGCGGTGGACGGCTTGTCGTTGTCCGCATTCGGTGCACCGTTGTTGTTGGTCGTGGCACGGCTGGCACACAAGGCCGGTGGTGATGGTGTGGGGCAGGAAGAGCGTGGTGCGTGCGCAGAGTGCGCAGCACGGGTGCGCGATCAACGCCTGGCCGGCGAAAGTCAGCATGTGTGCGAGGTGGAGATAACTGGCGGGGACATGCGACCGGGGCTGAGTGAACGCGTCGTCGTAGGTGGTGATGAACGTGTCCAGCTCGTGCAGCGCGACCGTGTCGGTGACAGCCGCGCGCAGATATCGGCGCAGCAGCTGCGGTGGATGCTGCGGGACTGCTCGGGCGAGCGCGTCGACGATCCGACTCACCGCGGCCGCGTGATCCGCCGTGTCGGCTACAGGAGACATGATCAGGGTGTGTCTGGCCGTCGGATGGTGGTGCGCCGCACGGGCGGCGGTGTGGCGGGCTTGTCGCCGGCCGCTTTGCGGCCCTGACGGTCGGCAGGCTTGATCTCGATCAGGTCATTCGTGCTGCAGTCGAGGATGTCGCACAATGCGGCGAAAACGTCCATCGAGAGGCGCTGCGGCGGAGTGGTCACCAGTCGAAAGACCTGCTCACGAGACAAGCGGATTCCGCGCTGTGCCAGTAGCGGCACCAAGTCCGTCGTCTGGAACATGTTCCGTTCTGCCATCCGAAGCCGCAGGTGCCACTCGTACCCCATCTTCTTTGTCACGTCGGGTCCTCGTTCCACAAGTCGGGGGCGTAGGCGCGCAATGCTTTCTCCATCAGGCGGTTGCGGTATTCGTCGGAGACGCCGGTGTAACCCGCCGTCGTGCTGGCGTAGGCATGACCGACCTGCTGCTGCACAAACAGTGCTGGGTAGCCGAATTCGATCAGGTGCGTGACTCTGCACGAGACCTGGCGCACCTGACGGCAGATCAAGTGCGTTCGGCACGCCAGTTTCCCGCTGCTCCAGGGCGAGTCGATCCACCTACAACCTGTTCCGAGCCTCTGTCGACTGAGCTATTTCCCGCTGTGCACGAAGCATCTTCCAGACCCGAACGCCGTCGTCAACCACCACAACAAGCGGTGCCGCTACCTCCGGGCGGTGGCGGCACCACCCCGGTCATCGGGATCCCCGTGGTCACCGGGGTCGCCCGATCGGACAGCGGCGCCGTGTACTTCCTCTACTCCTGCGGGCAGGGCGGGCTGACCGGGATCTGGCAGATCCGTCGCTCTGGTGGGCCCCAGCTCGTCGTGCCGCTGCCTGCCGACACCATGCCGAACGCACTGGTCATCGACAGCAAGCGGAACCGCTTCCTGGTCACCGACTCCACCGACGGGCGCATCTGGCAGGCACACTCCGATGAACAGCGAATTGACATTCGAATGCGTGTCCCGAGACACCGGTAGCGATCCGGATTACCGTCCCGCCAGCCGGGCAACGGCGGTACGTTGGCGTTGTCCGAAGAACCACCTGCAATGCACGGGGAGTGCTTGGGTGATGAGACGTCGGGTATTTCTTTCGGCCGTATCAACGTTCGCACTGCTGGCCGGCGCGTCCACCGCGCCGGCCAGCACAGTGGGCCGGGGCGGTGAGTTGCAGCCGCTCCTCGACCAGCTGACCGCCACCGGCGCGGCGACCTCCGCCATCGCGGAGTTCCGCGATGGCCGCACTTCCGTCTGGCGCGGCAGCAGCGGAGTCAAGCGGTTCGGCGGCTCCGAGCCCGCGCCGGTCGACGGGCTGTTCCGCATCGGCAGTGTCACCAAGACCTTCGTGGCCACGGTCGTGCTGCAGCTCGCCGCCGAGGGCAAGGTGAGTCTCGACGACCCGCTCGAGCGCAGGCTGCCCGGCCTGGTCCCGCGCAGTGACAGGATCACCGTGCGGCACCTGCTCCAGCACACCAGTGGCATCGAGGACTATCCTCGATTCCTGTACTCCGACGTGAAGGACTACCTGCGCAAGCGGTTCCTCACCCGTACCCCGCGGGAGTTGGTCGCGATCGCAGCCGCGCAGCCGCCGCTGTTCGAGCCGGGCACGTCGTGGTCATACTCCAACACCAACTACATCCTGCTCGGCATGCTGATCGAACGGCTCACCGGCAAGTCGTTCGAAACCGCGGTGTCCCAGCGAATCCTGCGCCCGCTGGGCCTGCGTGACACTGTGGCCCCCGGCACGGACCTGTTCATCCGGGGACCGCACTCGCACGGCTACATGCCGGTCGAGCGCGACGGTGAGATCCACCCCGTGGACGTCTCCGTTCTCAACCCGTCGGCGCCCTGGACGGCGGGCGGGATGATCTCCACGACCGCCGACGTCAACCGCTTCTTCGCAGCTCTGCTCGGTGGCCGTCTCCTGCCTCCGGCCCAGCTGCGCGAGATGATCGGCAACCCGGTCGCGTCGAGCGGGTACGGTCTCGGCATCGCCCGGCTGGTCCTGCCGTGCGGCACCACGCTGTGGCTCCACACCGGCGGCATCCCGGGCTACATCACATTCGCGGCGTCGACAGAGGATGGACGCGCACAGTTGGCCGTCTCGTACACCCCGTGGATCGGCGACGGCGGCGGCGCGATCCTCGGACTGGTCACGACCGCGTTCTGCGGTTCGGCTACGGGCACAGGCCAGGCCGCCACAGAGCTCACCCTCCCGAAGCTCGGGTAAACGCTTCGTCGTTCCCCGGGTGTGTTCGTGCCGCGTGGGTTGCCAAGGACCTGCGCGGCAGAATGTCCCGTGAACACCGACATCCTCAACGCGCCTTGGCTCCGGGCCTGGGCCTCGAACATCACCACACACCTGCGGTCCACGGCTCGTCCCGGCGAAGTCGCTGCCCAGCACGGAACGCAAGGTGCAGTGGCAGCATTTCCTCAAGGTTGCCGCCCACGACCATGCCGTCGATTCCGTTTACCGAGGCGACCGCAGCCTTCACCAGCACTTCATCCGGCGCACCTTGGATGGGGAACCTCGGCGATCTCCGTAGCACCGGACGCAGACTTGTTCCCGCATGGCCCCCTCGCCGACGCTTTCCGGCACGCGATGTGCCTCTTTGACATCACCAGCTGCATCAACGATCTCGCCAATCATTAACCCCAGGTTGAGCGAGCTTCGCCCGCATCCTGCGCGGTACTGCCGTTCTGGTCAGCGATGGCTTGCTGAATGAGTGCAAGGGCCTGTCTGGCGGCGACAGTGAACAATCCCATGTTGCTGTTCCGCCTGCCGATCACGACCAGCAGGACGTTCTTGTCCACTGGAAAGGCACCTATGTGCCCCAAGGATCCTTCGAATACCGCGGCCCGTGGATCACCGAGTTCCGCCTGTCCGACGAACTGTGCGGAGAGGCCGATAGCGGCAGCCGCCATCGCAGCCACACCGTCGTCCTCGACGCCACGGGTATCACTGCACAACACCAAGCCGTCCCGGCTGGCTACCAGCAGGCCCGTTATATTGACGCGGTCGACCTGCTCGTGGATCTGCTGCAGCAGCTTCTCGTTCGTCACGCTGTGGGCTTCGGACGGTCGCTGCGCCACGGTTTCATGACGTCCTGGGGTCCCCTGCGGGGACGCCCGCCTGCGGGTCGGCAACGCCCTGGCCTTGCTGGGTTCCTCGGCTTTCATCCAGTTCACACGACCAGCTCGGATTCAATGCGCTTGAGGTAGTGGCGGGCCAGCGCGAGATTCGCCCGCTCCCGTTCCAGTACAAGGTACAGAAACAGTGTGGAATGGCCCTTCGCCGGCGCTAGCAGGCGGATCAGGTGATACTGGCGGTGCAAGGTGATGAGGATGTCCTCGATCTCGTCGTTCAGCTTGAGCGACGAGATCACTCGCAGCTTGGACCGCACGACCTCCGTGTTGCCCGCTGCGGCGATCTCCAAGTTCAGCCAGTCGCCGCCGCCCAACGTGCCAAGCGCCATCCCGCTTTCGTAGTCCACCAAGGCAACGCCCACCGCTCCAGTGATGGAAAGCGCTTCCTTCATGGCTGTTTCAATGTTCATGCCGCTGTTTCTCCTCATCTCACATTGGACCCGCGAACAGGTGACACGTGGCACTTCCCAGCCGTGCCAAACATGTTGGGACCTAAGCGGTGCGCTCACCTTAGGCTCCATCCACGCACACGTACATATCCATTCGGAGTAACCGAGATCCACTACTCACTGTCAGGCGGATAACTGGGGCCGAAGAAGACCAGAACGGCGGACAGAGACAAGGCCTTGGCCTGCCCCGCACCGGCCAAAGCTTTCCAGCGAGCCCGGTGACAAGGCGCCACAGGTACGGCCTCTGTGTAGATCGTCAAGCTGGAGCGGCGACAGACAGCAGGATGTACTTCACGCAACGGCGTCCCATACGAACACTTCGGCATGCATTCGTCGCATGAGCGCAGAAGCACTCTCGCTGCGCAGCATCGCGTGGCGGAGGACTCACCAGCAGGTAGCCTGCGACGAGCAGCGTGATCATTCGCGAATCCGGCGGCCCAGCGGATGACAGGCCAGGGTCGAACAAGATGGAGCAGGAGACAGTTACGAATCTTAATGATTGAGACTGTCTACATAGTCGGCCGTTCAGCACAGGCCGACTGCTCCAACTGGACGATCTTGGTAGGGACTTTCGCCCGGGCGACGAGTACGTTTCTCGAATCCGCAGCCTGGTCGCATGAGCCGGCGGCCCGACCTTGAGCCGGGCCTCGTTAACCTACCACCCGAGTCCACAATAGATCGAATCCGAACGCTGTTTCTCCAGTTCATTCAGACGAACGGTCTATCGTGGATGATCCATCAGGCGGTCACCGCGAGAGGATGTTGCGCTTTCGTACGGCTGTCCCTAAGGTTCCGCGAACGAAGACCTGCGCCGAGTGTTGATGGCTGACCGCTGGCGTCAACGATGCGCTGTCGGGCAACACATCTTAGTTGGTCGACCAGTTCTTGAATTCACGACCCATCCCTCACACCCACAAGCGATGCCCGGTGGGGCGTGCGACATCGGCTGCGACGCCGTCGCGGATCGGAGTTGGACATGGTGCTAGGGCGCGTTTCCTGGATCATGGGACCGGGTCGCGGAGCCAGATTTTGATCGACGCGACGTCGATGGTGGCTTGATAGACGATGTCGAGCTTGTCGTATCGGGTGGCCACGGCGCGGAAGCCTTTGAGTTTGTTGAAGCAGCGTTCGACGGTGTTGCGCTGCTTGTAGCCCTCGGCATCGAAGGCGGGTGGTCGACCGCCGGCAGAACCGCAGTTGCGCCGGTTGGCCTTCTGGTCGTTCTTGACCGGGATGACCGCCGTGATCCCGTGTGCGCGCAGGTAGCCTCGGTTACTCTTGCTGGAGTAGGCCTTGGCGGCCATCACTCGCCGTGGTCGGGTGCGGGGCGGCCCAGACCACGCCGCAGGATGCGGATGTGCTTGAGCAGCGCAATGAACCGGGGTGAGTCCCCGTGCTGGCCGGGGCTGGTCAGCCGGGCGATCGGACGGCACCGCCGGTCGGCGACCAGATGAATCTTGGTGCTCAGTCCGCCCCGGGATCGTCCCAGTGCCTCACGGCCGGGGCCGGATTTCTTGTCATTCGATGCCGCCCCCGATGTCGTCCTCACCGGTCGCCGGGCGGCGGGCCCCAGCGGCGTGCTGGTGGGCGCGGACCACGGTGGAGTCCACGCCCACCGTCCAGTCCGTTCCCTCGGCCTTGTCGCACCCGGCACGCAGGCAGTCGAGGACCCTCGCCCAGGTTCCGTCTTTCACCCATCGATTGTGTCGCTTGTAGACGGTCTGCCAAAGCCCGTACTACTCTGGCATGTCCCGCCATGGACATCCGGTCCGGGTTCGCCAGAACACACCGTTGATTGTCGCGCGGTGATCGGCCCACCGACCGCCGCGGCCGGGATTGACCGGTAGCAACGACCGCAGCGACTGCCTGTGAGGTTCCAAAACGTTGCATTGCGGTCTTGACATGCGATGATCGTGCCTGACAACGAGAGGGCATGATCGTCGGACATGTGGTTACGGCTGGCGTATCTGATCTTCCTGCGGCTCTGTGGCTGGCTTGTCTTGGTCGGCCGGTCCTCGGCGTCCAAGGACGTGGAGTTGCTGGTGTTACGGCACGAAGTCGCTGTGCTACGCCGCATGAATCCACGTCCGCGAATGGACTGGGCGGATCGCGCAGTGCTCGCCGCGCTGGTGCGACGGCTGCCCAGCGTGCTGCGCCAGCATCGGTTGGTGACACCAGGCACGATCCTGCGCGGGCATCGACGCCTGGTGGCCAAGAAGTGGACCTATCCCCACCGAACCGGACGCCCTCCGATCGACCACACCATCGTCACTTTGATCGAACGAATGGCACACGAGAACACCAGTTGGGGATACCGCCGGATTCAAGGCGAGCTGCTCAAGTTCGGTCACCGAGTATCCGCCTCCAGCATCCGCCGCACACTCAAACGCTTGCGGATCCCACCAGCCCCGACCCGGGACTCGGACACGTCCTGGCGAAAGTTCCTACGCGCACAAGCAAAGACACTGTGGGCATGCGACTTCTTCCACGTCGACTGCGCAATCACCCTCAAACGCGTCTACGTGTTCTTCGTTCTCGAAGTCGCCACCCGCTACGTCCACATCCTCGGCACCACAACACATCCCGACGGACCATGGACCGCCCAACAAGCCCGCAACCTACTGATGGACTGGGTGACCGGGCTGACGACTTCCGATTCCTGATCCGCGATCGCGCCAGCCAGTTCACCACCTCATTCGACACCGTCTTCACCAGCGTCGGTATCGAGATCGTGAGGATTCCGCCCGGCTGCCCACGAGCGAACAGTTACGCCGAGAGGTTCGTCGGCACAGTACGACGCGAGATCACCGACCGACTGCTGATCATCGGTGAACGGCACCTGCGCACCGTGCTCGCGCAGTACGTCACGCACTACAACACTCGCCGTCCCATCGAGCCCTGCACCTGAAGCCACCACGATCGGACCGCCCCAACCCACCCGAGGGTCCCACACAGATTCGCCGCCACCCCATCCTCGGCGGCCTAATCAACGAGTACGAACCCACAGCAGCTTAAAGCGCAGGTCACAGCCACAGGGCCGACTTCTGAAACCCCACAACTTCGCCCACCAATGGCACCGAATACCGCAGTCACGACGAGCAGAACGCCCGCCATCGGCGCCTGTGCCCGCTGACACAACGAGTCAGTTCCTCCGGACCCAGGCTGTGACACTGTTGGCCTGCGAGTTCTTCCACGTCGACTACGCGGTCACGCTCAAGCGCGTCTACCACATGGAAGCAATTTCTGGCCAACCAGACCCACGGCATGTTAGCGATAACATGATCCTGTCGACTGCGGCAAGAGTACTCACCGTTTCCGCTGAGAGCATTGATCTGCGCGTGCGGCGAGGTTATGTTAGCGCTCACTTTGGACGACGGAGTTCAGCGGAGGGCCGACATGTTCCCTGCTCGTTCGACGACGGTCTGGCGCAGACCGCTCACGGCGATCCTCGGCGTCCTGGCCCTCACGGCGTCGTTCTTAGACGTCACGGCAACCCCCAGCGCGGCTGCGACGCTCGACCAAGGGCTGGTCGTCCGCTACGACCTCACCCAGAGTTCCGGCAACGCCGTGACCGACACGTCCGGCAACGGCAGGAACGGCACGCTGAGCGGTGACGCGACCTGGCAGGGCGCCGAAGGACTGAGCCTCGGCGGCGCGAACGGCCACGTTCGCCTGCCCAACGACATCATGCGCGGGCTCACGGGCATCTCCGTCTCCGTCCAGGTCAACGTCGCAACCGACCAGGGCACCCCTTACTTCATCTGGGGACTCGGCCACACGCTGAACGGCGTCGGCAACGGCTACCTGTTCACCACGGGCGACCAGTTCCGCACCTCGATCGCGACCGGCAACTGGTCGACCGAGCAGACGGTCGCCTCTGGTCGCAACCTCGCGCGCGGCAGCTGGCGCACGCTCACCTACACCCTCGCCGGCGGCGTCGCCATCCTGTACGAAGACGGCATCGAGGTGGCCCGCAAGACCGACGTGACGATCACCCCGGGGGCGATCGGCGACGGCACCACAACCGCCAACTACCTGGGCCGTTCCGTGTACACCTCGGACAAGTACCTCAAGGGACTCGTCCGCGACTTCCGCATCTACGACCGTGCCGTGACCGCGGACGAGGCCCGCGCGCTCGGCGAGCGGACCGCGGCGGGCCGGGCAGCTGCCGACGCCGCGGCACTCGACCTCGGCAACACGTCCGCTGTCACAGAGAACCTCTTCCTGCCAGTGAAAGGCGCGGGTGGCTCCACGATCTCCTGGTCCTCCAGCAACCCTGCCGTGGTGTCGGCAAAGGGCGTGGTCACCCGGCCAACTCCGCGTGCCGGCAATGCGACGGTGACGTTGACCGCGACCGTCTCCTACGCGGGTCACGCTGCGACGCGCACGTTCACCGTCACAGTGCTGGAGGACATCACCGACCGGCAGAAGGTCGCGAACGCGTTGGGGGACATCGTGATCTGGGACCAGGACGCGGTTCGCGGCAACATCACGCTGCCGACCAAGGGCGCCCGCGACGTCACGCTCACGTGGTACAGCAATGACCCGCGCGTGGTCAGCGCGTCCGGTGTGGTGACCCGGCCGCCATACGGATCGAAGCCCCGCAAGGCACATCTGTGGGTGCGTGCGTCGAAGGGATACGCGAGCGGCGGGCGTGACTTCACGCTCACGGTGCTGCCGCTACCGAAGCAGGAAGCGCACGAGGGGTACATGTTCGCGTACTTCACCGGTGAGGCCACACAGGACACCGAGCAGGTGCATTTCGCTGCCAGCCGTGGGAACGACCCACTGCATTGGGACGAGCTCAACGGCGGCCGCCCTGTGCTGCGGTCGCAGTACGGCGAGACCGGGGTGCGTGACCCGTTCATCATCCGCAGCCCCGAAGGCGACAAGTTCTATCTCATCGCGACCGACCTGCAGATCAACGACGGACGCGGATGGGGCCAGGCGCAGCAGCACGGCAGCAAGTACCTGGAGATCTGGGAGTCGACCGACCTCGTCACGTGGTCCGACCAGCGGCACGTCCGCGTATCGCCTGACACGGCTGGTATGACGTGGGCGCCGGAAGCGACCTACGACCCGACCATCGGCGCCTATGTCGTCTACTGGGCCACGAGCCCCTACGCGGTCGACGACGTCGACCACACCGGTCCGACCTACCCGCGGATGATGTACTCGACCACCCGCGACTTCCGGACGTTCACCGAGCCGGAGGTCTGGAACGACCCTGGCCAGGGCGTCATCGACTCCACCGTCATCAAGGACGGCGACTACTACTACCGCCTCACCACCGACGAGAAGGTCATCGGGTCCTGCACCCGTGACATCGTGCTCGAGCGTTCGAAGGACCTGCGTGCGGTGGACCTGCCGACTACGAAGCCGCGCAAGTGGGAGCTGGTCGACGACTGCATCCGCACCAGCCTCGGCACCGACTGGGTCGAAGGCCCGACTGTGTTCAAGTCCAACGACGGCAAGAAGTTCTACGCTTTCATGGACGAGACACCGCGCCGCGGATACATCCCGTTCGTCACCGACTCCCTGTCGAACCCGAACTGGCAGATCCCGGCGGACTACCAGCTACCGGCGCGCCCACGCCACGGCACGGTCCTTCCTGTCACCAAGGCCGAACTGGCCCGGCTACGCCAGGGCCCACCGCCGATGACCGCCAACAGGAACGGCGTCATCGCCGACTACGACCTCACCAACGGCTCGGGCACAACGGTCGCGGACCGCTCCGGGAACGGCCGCAACGCCGTGCTCCACGGTGATGTCGCCCGTTCGTCGGACGGTCTCACCTTTGGCGGCAAAGACGGTTACGTGCATCTGCCGAACAACCTCATGACGGGACTCAACGAGATCACCGTGTCCGCGCGGGTCTGGGTCGACCCAGGCCAGCAGACGCCGTACTTCCTGTTCAACCTCGGCAACAGCACGAACAACGCCGGAAACGGCTACCTCTTCGCCACCGGGGACGCCTACCGGGCAGCCATCGCGTCCGGCGACTGGTCGACCGAACGCAACGCCAGCAGCGGACGGAATCTGGCCCGTGGCACCTGGCACACACTGACGTACACGCTTTCCGGTGGAACAGCACGACTCTACGACAACGGAACCGAAGTGGCCCGTGTGGACGGTGTGACAACGAAGCCGGGTGATCTCGGCGGCGGCATCACGACGTCGAACTACATCGGCCGGTCCGCATACGGATCCGACAAGTACTTCAAGGGCAAGATGGGCGGCTTCACCGTGTGGAACCGCGGTCTGACCACGTCGGAGATCCTGGGGCTGCCGGGCAACGAGACGGCCGTCAGCTCGGTGCGGCTCGACGCCCTGAAGGTGCCCGCGGTCATCGACAGCCAGGCCGGGACCATCGTTCTGCCCGTCAAACCCGGTACGAACCTGCGTCGCCTGGCCCCTCAGCTCGAGGTCGCGGACCGCGCGAAAGTGTGGCCCCGCAACGGATCGTGGCAGGACTTCACGAAACCTGTGACCTACATAGTCACGGGAGCCGACCGGAGCAAGCGCACCTGGACGGTACGTGCGGCGGTCATGAACAGCCCTGTCCTGCCCGGCTTCAACGCCGACCCCAACATCGTCAAGTTCGGCGACACCTACTACATCTACGCCACCACCGACGGCTTTCCCGGTTGGTCGAGCACCTCGTTCGACGCGTGGTCGAGCAAGGACCTCGTGCACTGGACCAGACATCCGGGAATCCTCGACCTGGGCCCCGGGGTGTCCTGGGCAGACAGCCGGGCATGGGCCCCGGGCATCATCTCGAAGAACGGCAAGTACTACTTCTACTTCTGCGCCGACGCGAAGATCGGCGTCGCGGTGGCCGACTCCCCCACCGGCCCGTTCACCGACGCGTTGGGCAA
Source organism: Kibdelosporangium aridum (assembly GCF_900176515.1). Classification (GTDB taxonomy): domain Bacteria; phylum Actinomycetota; class Actinomycetes; order Mycobacteriales; family Pseudonocardiaceae; genus Kibdelosporangium; species Kibdelosporangium aridum. Next base: position 60,710 of record NZ_FWXV01000022.1, on the reverse strand, counting down.
ACCGCTGATCGCAGCGAACCCGACCGGCGGCGGCCAGCCCATCGACCCCGCGGTCTTCACCGACGACGACGGCCAGAACTACCTGTACTGGGGCAACGGCGAGGCCTACGTGGTGCCGCTGAACGCCGACATGATCTCGTTCGACGCCACGAAGATCAAACGGATCACCGGGCTGGACGGGTTCCGCGAAGGCCTGTTCATGACCAAGCGTGCCGGCACCTACCACCTCACCTGGTCGATCGACGACACCGGCAGCGAGAACTACCGCGTCGGCTACGCGACCGCCACGAGCCCAATGCTCGACGGCCTCACCCAACGCGGCGTCATCCTCGAGAAGAACCCGTCACTGGGCATCCTCGGCACCGGGCACCACAGCATCGTCCAGGTCCCGGGAACCGACGACTGGTACATCGCCTACCACCGCTTCGCCATCCCCGGTGGTGACGGCACCCATCGCGAGGTGACCATCGACCGCCTGCGCTTCAACGCGGACGGCACGATGGCCAAAGTCGTGCCGACGCTCGAAAGCATCACCCCGCTGGCGAAATGATGGCGGTCGTCATCACGGCTTGACGTGATTCGATCGTCACCCATTCCGTGGCCCCGTGGGCGCCGCCGCCTGTCCCCTTGCTCGAGGCAGGTGTCATCGAGGTACGCGCTGACCTGTGCGCCAACCTGACAGCGAGAAGTGACCTGAACCGCACGTTCATTACAACGAACCGCCTGTCCTGGCGAGAGGTCACGCGGTGGGTGCGCTTGCCGAAAACCTCATCCGTGCTGGTCAGACCCTGTCCGCGTCAGTATCAGGACTGTCGGCCTTCGGGGCTGGGGTCGCCACGGCAGGATGATCGGCCGTGCTGCTACGACTGGCCTACCTCGGCCTCACTAACACTTTCGCCATGCTTCGCCTGATCCCAATGAGCGACCGCGACAAAGGCTCGGAGTACTGCAACGGCAACTCGGTGGCACGCGCCCACGGTTCAGTCCAGCCGACCGGGTACTGCTCGCCGCACTCCTGCACCGACTACCGCACCAAACCTTGCACAGACTCAGCCTGCTGGTACAGCCAGACCTCATCCTGCGCTGGCACCGCGACCTGCTCCGCCGACGCCACGCCAGAGTGTCCAGACCGAAACGTCCCGGCCGACCCCGCACCATCTGATCCATCCGAATGCTCGTCCTGCGCCTGGCGAAGGAGAACCCGAGCTGGGGCTACCGCCGCATCCACAGCGAACTCCTTGTGCTCGGCATCAAGGTCGCCGCATCAACCGTATGGCAGATCCTCACCGACACTGGCATCGACCCCGTACCCGAACGGGCCTCGAGCACCTGGGCCCAGTTCCTCCGATCCCAAGCAGAGGTCCTGCTGGCCTGCGACTTCTTCGAAACCGTCACCCTCACCGGCGCCCGCATGTACGTGCTGGTGGTGATCGAGCACGCACAGCGCAGGATCCACATCCTCGGCGCGACACCACATCCAACCGCGGCATGGGTGACCCAAGCCGCCCGCAACCTCGTCATGGACCTCGAAGACGCCAGTTGCCGAGCACGGTTCCTGATCCGCGACAGAGACGGCAAATTCCCTCACCTGGTCGACGTCATCCTCGCCGACGCCGGCATCCAGGTCGTGCTCAGTGGAGTTCAGATGCCCCGAATGAACTCGATCACCGAACGCTGGATCCAAACCTGCCGCCACGAACTGCTCGACCGCACCTTGATCTGGAACCAACGACACCTACTCCACGCACTACGCGAATACGAGCAGTTCTACAACACCCACCGGCCATACCAGGGCATCGCCAACGCCCGACCACTACAACCACTGCCATAGCCGATCACCGATCCAGCCCAGATCAGCCAACCCGACATCCACCGACGACAGCGGCTGGGCGGCATCCTCAACGAGTACCACCACGCCGCCTGACCAGCTCGGATGACATTTTCGGCAAGCGCAGCGTCGACCCGCCCGAGGCGGTTCACCCGTGCTGTCCTTCGCCCTTGAAACACATTCCCAGCAACTCAGCAAGAATCCGTCGTGCCGACGACGAGGTGCTTCTTCAACGGCACCGTGGTGTCGGCGGCCGCGTCCCTGGGCAAGGTCATACTGCGCGTCAACGCCTTACGTACCACCAGAAAGTCTGCGGGACTATTGACGCATTCGGCGGCCACCAAGTGCCCGTCCCGGTACCGCAGCGCGGTGTGCTGTCCAGGTCGGCTGCCCGTGCGGACAACAACGTCGTCGCTCGCGCATGCCAGTCCTGCGATCTGCAGTTTGAGGCTGCCTTGGTCAGACCAGAACCACGGAACACCGCGGTAGGGCTGCGGTGAGCCGACAAGTGTGGTGGCGGCGGCTCTGGCTTGTTCCACGGCGTTGTCGACGCTCTCCAGCCGCAGACGCCGTGCCGGACGTGGGATTGGTGAAGGGTCGGGCAGGTTGGCGCAGTCGCCGATAGCGATGGTGTGCCCATCCGATGCCAATGAGAAGGCATCCACAACGATTCCGTCATCGCAATGAAGGCCGGCGGCACGTGCGAGTTCGTCGCGCGGCCGTGCGCCCACACCGACCAGAACGAGCTGGGCTGGCAGCCGTACACCATCATCGAGCTCGACCGCGGTGACCGCGCCGTGGTTGCCGCCGATGAAGCGGCGAGGGCGCACACCAGTGAGGACCCGAATCCCGGCAGCGCGGTGTGCGGCCTCGACGACCTTCGCTGTGTCGGTACTGACCACGCGGTTCATCAACGCCGGGGCCGCCTCCACCACAGTCGTCCGCACCCCAACGGCGGCCGCACTCGCGGCGACCTCCAAACCGATGAAGCCACCGCCGACCACGACCAGATTCTCCACTGTGGACAGATATCGGGTGAGGACTTCGGCGTCATGGATGTCCCTGAGCACCAGAACTCCGTCGAGGTGCGCGCCCTCGATCGGCAGACGGCCGGGCACGGCGCCGGTGGCCAGGACCAACCGGTCGAACGACCAGCGGCGTCCAGAGGCGGCGGTGGCTGTGCCCGCTCCCCTGCCGGTCAGGTCAAGATGCTCAACGTGTTCGTCCAGCACCAGGCCGATGGTGTTCTCGCTGTAGAAGCCGTCGCTGCGTAACGACAAGGAGTCCGCCGTTCTGCGCGGGAACGCCTTGGACAACGGTGGCCGAGCATAAGGCGCGTGCGGTTCGGCTCCTACAACAGTGATGGGGCCTTGCCAGCCAAGCTCGCGGGCGCTGCTCGCGAGCTGCACGCCTGCCTGGCCCGCACCCACGACCAGGAGATGTCCTGTCACAGCTGGGCTTCCGGGATGGTCACGTGGACTTCCTGGCCATCGGACAGCACGAGTTGGCAGGACAGCCGGGAGTTGTCCGCGCGGTCGGTGGCAGCGACGTCGAGCATGTCGTCCTCGTCCTCGCTGACCGGTGGGAAGTCGTACCCCCCGTCGAGGAAGACGTGGCAGGTCGCGCAGGACAGCTCGCCACCGCACTGTCCGAGGATACCGGTGACGCCGTTGCGGACGGCGGTCTGCATGACGGAGTCGCCCGCGACCGCCTCCACGACCCGCTCGGTGCCGTCCGGCTGTGTGTAGAAAACCTTGGGCACGCGGATCACCACGCGACCGGCACGTTGGTCATGGGCTGAGTCAGCACGTCCCGGCGAACCTCGGGTTCACCGGCCAGGCGCAGGTTCGGGATGCGCTTGAAGATCTCGGCCATGCCGACCTGCAGTTCCATCCGGGCCAGCGGCGCACCGAGACAGTGGTGCAGACCGTGGCTGAGCATCAGGTGCGGGTTGTCTTTTCTGGTGATGTCGAAGCGACCCGGGTCGGCCATCACGGCCGGGTCGTGGTTGGTGGCATTCGGGTCGATGCAGATCGCCTCCCCCGCCGCGATCAACTGCCCGTCCACGACGATGTCCTCGGTCGCGACGAACGGGACCAGTCCCCCGCCGCCGCCAATGGGGTTGCCCAGCGCGAACGCACCGTGGCGCAAGACCTCTTCAGCCGCGGTGGGCGCCAGCCCGTCGGGGTCGGTCAGGAACAGCGTGCGCTGCTCGTCGCAGTGCAGCAGCGACATGACGCCGGTGGTCAGGAAGTTGGCCGTGTTGTCGAATCCGCCGACGATCAGGATCAACGCGATGGGCAGGATCTCTTCATCGGTAAGGGTCTCGTCCTTGTCACGCGCGTGCGCGAGTGCACTGAGTAGGTCATCGCGCGGTTCCTCCCGCCGCTGCACGATCAGGTCGGTCATGTAGGCCGCGAGTTCCGCCAGGTCGGCGGCGACTTCCTGCTCGGTCTTGCCTGCCACGGCCATCGTGGAGGAGCTCCACCGTTCGAACTTCTCCCGGTCGGAGGACGGCACGCCCAGCAGAGAGCTGAGCATCTCCACGGGCAGTGGCACGGCGTATTCGGAGATGAAGTTACGCACTCCGCCGCGGGCGAGCATGCCGTCGATCAGTTCGTTGGCGAACGCGACGGCTGACGCGCGTATGTCACGCACTCGCCGGGGAGAGATGGCCTTCTGCACCAGCTTGCGCAGTTTCGTGTGCTGGGGTGGATCCTCGAACTGCAGTGTGGTGCGCAGGAAATCGGGGAACGGCACGAAGAACGGCACCACGCGCTCGCCGGTACGGAACGGTTCACGGACGAACCGGCGGTCGCTGAGGACCTGTTTGGCCGCGCGGTTGCGGTGCACCACCCAGACATCGCCGCCGTAGGGCATGATCACTTTGGTCATCGGGCGGTCGGCCAGCAGGCGCCGATAATGCTCGACCGCCTCGGGTGCGGGCAGTGGCGCGAACGGGTAGTCGATGGTGGTGGTCTCGGTCATCGTCCCTCCAGGATCAGGTCGTGTGGGGCTCGGGCACGGCCACGACCGCCGGCTGTGCTTCCGGCGTGAGGGCCATGACTTCGTCGAACCGCTCGGCCACGGTCTCGATGGTCAGGGCGGGATCGTGGATCCCGGCTGTGTTCACAACAGCCATGCGGCTGACGGCGCCACCCGCGGCGTTGAACACCTCGCCGGTCACCTTGCAGGCGGGATGAGTGAGGTACGCGGCGACCGGGGCGACGTGTTCGGGCAGCAGTTGGGTACGTAGATAGGCCAGGACTTCCTGGGACAGTGAGTCGGCGGAGTTCTCGGCCATGCGGGTGCCCGCGCCAGGCGCCAGGGCGTTGACAAGGATGCCGTGCTCGGCGCCTTCGATGGCGAGGTTTCGGGTGAGCGCGAACACCGCGCCCTTGGAGCTGCCGTAGTGGGCCATCAGCGGGTTGCCCAGCATCGCGGCGGAGATGGTGTTGACCACCCGGCCGCTGCCCGAGGCGATGAGGTGCGGCCACGCCGCCCGGCACAGGTACAGTGAGCCGAAGAAGTGGACATCGAGGTTGCGTTGGTACTCCTCGATGTCAATCTCATCGAAGTGTCCTGTGTGGACAATTCCGGCGTTGTTCACGACGGCGTCGAGCCGCCCGAACGTATCGATGGCGGTGCCGATGATCTTGGCGGCGCCGTGCTCGGCGGACACGTCGGCCCGGGATCCCACGGCCTGGCCACCGGCTGCGCGGATCTCGGCGACGACATCGGCCGCAGGGTCGTCGCCATCCACTCCGGACCCGTCGACGTGGGCACCGAGGTCGGCGACGACGACGCTCGCGCCGCGGGAGGCCAGTAAGAGCGCGTGGGCTCGGCCGATGCCGCGGCCCGCGCCGGTGACGACCACGACGCGGCCGGCGAAGGAGAGAGTGTCCACAACTATTCCCATCGATCAGGGGCGGTTGGCGCCGCCGCCAACGCGGACAGAGGCGGTCCAAACGGTGCCGTTCCGGTTGCGACGGGACTCTTCCCAGTCCATGACGTCCAAGCCCGCACAGATGAACAAGGTGCGCCGGTCGGTGCCGCCGAGAACACAAGCAGGTGGTAGCGCCTGCTCGAGGCTGAAGCGCACGATGTCGGTGATCGCGCCGCCTTCGACGAACCGTGCTACGGCCGGCACCGACGGCATCCCGGCCCAGACCCCGCCGTCGTCGTCGAGGCAGATACCGTCGGGCAGCGAGGGTGTGTCCGCGAAGACCCGTCGACCGCTCAAACGACCGTTCTTGTCACGGTCCAGCACGGTGATCCGGTTCGCGAACGCCTCCGCGGTCACCACCCGGCTCCCATCACCGCTGACGGCGATTCCGTTGGCACCGGCGAAACCGCCCAGCTCCTTCAGCGCGCCGACGGTGCCGTCGGGTTCGACGACCAGCAAGGCAGAGTCTTTCGGTGCTTCCCCGGCGAACAGCTCGAAACCGAGCTGGGTGACGTAGGCGCGGCCCTCGGCGTCGACAACCATGTCGTTGATCGGACCGGTGGCCAGATCCCGCAGGTCGGCGTACTCGCTCAGCCCCGCCCCGTCAAAAGCCAGCACAAGCCGCTCGTGCATCGAGGTCACGATCAGCCTGCCGTCCGGCAGCCAGCCGAATCCCCCCGGGATGACCTCGGTGCCGTTCACGGAGGTTCGTGTCGAGCAGTCGACGATGGTCTCCGGCACGCCGTCGGCGTCCAGTCGCAGAATCCGGTGGGCATACATGTCGCTGAACCACAACGCCCCCTCGTGCCATCGTGGACATTCGGCCCAGGTGTAACCCCGCGACAGCTCACGTGGCGCGATGGCGTTGGCGAAGGGGCCGAGGGTGGTGTCAGTCACGGAGTCCTCCTAAAAGGGAGCGGGTGGGCGAACTTGGCGCGCAGCAACGCGCCGATCTCCGCGATGGCGAGCCTGCCCCTGGCGAGGTAGGCGGACTGCATTACGAACCCGTGGTACGAGCCCGGATATCGGGTCAGCGTGGTCTGTACCCTGGCCTCTCGCAGCCGGTCGGCATAGCGCTCGCCCCAGTCGCGGAGCGGATCGCATTCAGCAGTGACCACAATGGCCGGTGGCAGACCGCCAAGGTCTGCCGCATATGCGGGAATGCGATACGGACTGTCCGGGTAGCCTTGCCCGCTGTCGGCGGTCTCGTTCAAGTAGAGGACATCGTCCCGGCTCAGGATCGGGGCGTCGGCGTTCTGGAAGATCGACCGGGCGGCCATGTCCCGGTCGAGTCCCGGATACATGAGCACCTGGCAAGCGATGGCGGGACCACCGCGGTCCCGTGCGGCGAGTGCCACTGCGGCGGCCAGGGTTCCCCCGGCACTGTCCCCGATGACGACAAGCCGGTCCACGTCGACGCGAAGCTCGTCGGCGTGCTTGGCGACCCACGACGTTGCGATATACGCATCGTCGAACTGTGCGGGTGGCGGGACCTCTGGAGCAAGGTGGTATCCAACCGATACGACGGTGGCAGCGCTCGAAGCGGCCAGGTTGCGGGCGAGCGGCTCGAAGGAGTGGATCGAGCCCATGCACATCCCGCCGCCGTGGAAGTACACGAGCACGGGCGCCGGACCACCCAAAGCCGGGCGGTAGACGCGTAGCGGGATGTCGCCGTGCGGACCGGAGATCACTCGATCCTCTGTCTCCGCCATGACCGGCAGTCCAGGCGGGTGCGGCACGGATTCAAGGGCCTCGCGTATCGCTGCGATGCCGCGTACCCGCATCGGAGGCAGTTCGGCGGTCGCCGACGCGATCGCTGCGGCGTCGGGATCCAGCAGGGACATCACGATCTCCAACGGTCATTCAGCGGGAACGGCGAACTCGTCAGACAGCAGGACGGGGGCGCGGCGGTGCGCCAAGATGTCTGCCCGCGTCGCCATGGCGTCACCGACAAAGCGTTGGGACGTCAGGTAGAACTCGCCTGCGGCTGCTTGGTGGAAGAAAGTGCGGGCCGCCTCGACCGGGTCCATCGCCTGCGCCTTGATCCTCAGCATGGCGGTGCGGTGTTCCTCCGCCGCCGCCACATCACCGTGCTCGACTGCGCCGGCGGATTCGAAGATGTTCGAGGCCACCGCGCCCGGCAGGACTGCTTGAACGTGGACGTGATGGGCGTGCCCGGCGAGTTCGACTTCCTGATAGAGGCACTCGGTGATCGCCAGTACGGCGTGCTTGCTCATGATGTACGGCGCCTGCAGTGGACTGGCGCTGACTCCTCCGATGGACGAAAGGTTCCACACCCACGACTGGCCCTGGTCGGCCAGCATCCGTGGCAGGAAAGCTTTGATGCCATGGAAAACGCCATTGATATTGATCTCGACAAGACGGTTCCAGTTGGCGACGGGCGTGTCCCACAGGTAACCGAACTGCTCCACACCGGCGTTGTTCACCAACAGCCTCACCGGGCCTGCCTCGGTGATGGTCCGTTCTGCCAGCCGTTCCAGCGCTGCGGGGTCGCGTACATCGCACGCGATGTCGATAGCGCGGGTGCCGATCTCCTCCAGTTCGGCCCGCAGAGCAGCAATCGCCGCCGTGTCGACGTCGGCCAGCACAACGGTCATGCCGAGCTCTCGGGCCGCGCAGCGGGCCAGACCGGCGCCGATGCCCGCCCCGGCTCCCGTGATCACGGCGACGCCGCCACCGAACAGTTCCTTGGCCGAACTCATCGACGGTTCTCCTCGCGCTCGGCGACGATCTCGCGGATCACCCGGACAATCGGTTCGAATGTCCGTTCAGGACTCACTACTGCCGGGGTGTCCATGTTGTTGTGGCAGATCGCCACGGCCAACTGGTCGCGCAGATCGGCCCAGGCGACCGAGCCGCCCGCGCCGGGGCTGTAGACGATGGCTCGATGGTCGCCCACCAGTGGGTCGGACGCGCCCGGCTCGCCGCCGAGCCAGAACCCGTTGGCGCCGAACCACACCGGGATGGTAAGCACCTTGTCCGGATCGTGTGCGCCTTGCCGCGGCCGGGTGAAGGTGGCCACCCTGTCTGGAGAGAGCAGCCGGACGCCGTCGAGTTCACCGCCCTCGGCGAGCATCGCGAAGATCCGCGCCACAGCACCCGCCGTAGCGATCGCGCCCGCACCGGGATCGACTGCCTGCTGTACGGTCGGCAAGTTGTGCACGTCGGATCCGGGGAAGACGGCCCGTGGACTGATGTTGTGCTCATCGACCATCGCGAACTCATTGCCCCCATAGAGTTTCGCCACCCGGGGCAGATCGCCGTCGGGCACCCCGAGATGGAAGTCGGTCACCCCCAGGGGCTTGCAGATTTCCTCGGCGATGAAGGTGTCGAAGGATCGGCGGGCCGGATCGGTGCGGCGCACCACCTCGCCAATAATCCAGCCCCACACAAGGATGTGGTACGCGCTCGCGGTACCGGGCTCGTAGATAGGGGTGAACTCGGCGATGCGCTCGGTCATCCAGTCCCAGTCGGCCAGAAGTTCCGGTGTGACTCCTTCTGGCATCTGCGGGATCCCGGCCCGATGTGAGAGTGCGTGTTCGACGGTGACGGTCTCCTTGCCGTTCACACCGAATTCGGGCCAGTAATGCGTGATCGGCGCCTGCAGGTCGACCAGTCCACGCTCTGCCTGCAGGTGTACGGCGGTCGCGGTGATGCCCTTGGTGACCGAGAAGACCGGAAAGAGTGTGCGGTCGTCGACCAGCCTGCCGGTCCTGGCATCCGCGACACCGGCGACTGCGTCGACAATCAGTTCGCCACGATGGTAGGCGGCGACGGCGATACCGGTCTCGCCCAGTTCCACCGCACGGTCAAGAGCCTTGCGAATGCGTGGATCTGCGATCATCGGCTCTCCTCGTGGCGGCTGGTTTTCCTGACGCTAGGCGGAGATCGGGCGTCGGTCGGGCGATGTTCCGGTGAATGGACGACTTCCGTGTGTTGTCAGGTGGTGATTTCGCGTTTTGTGATGAGCCAGCCGTCCCCCGTGCGTCGCAACTCGTCGCGGTAGGCGCCGACGGCGAGGATCGTGGCCGGTGTATCGCGGGACACGAGCAGGAAATAGGACCTCGCGATCGTGTGGTCGCCGTCGACGTGCACTTCCATATTGGTGATCACGTGGCGGTGGCCCGAGGCCGGTCCGGCATACCCGAGGTCTCGCATCGACTGGAGTCCCGCGAGAACCCCTGCCCGGCCACGCCAGGTCGTGCCCGTCATCGCCCATTCGACGTCGTCGGCGAGCAGGCCGCCGATCTCGTCGATCGTGCCTTCGTCGGCTAGGCGGGCGAACGCGTACAGGACGTTGGTGATCTCCACTCGCCGAATGTGCACCCCGTCGGCAAGCTCGGGAGTGGGAGGTGTCCACTGACCGGACGATTTTGTTTCGGTGTGCGCGCTGTTCCGCCACCTTGGTGTCATGACGGACCTTGCGGTGGTGGTCGAGGACGGTGTCGGGCTGCTGGAGATGCGCCGCCCACCGGCCAACTACTTCGACGAACAGCTCATCAGCCAGATCGTCGGGGCCGCGCTGGAGCTCGAGGAGGACCCTCGCTGCCGGGCTCTGGTCCTGGCATCCGAGGGCAAACACTTCTGCGCCGGCGCGAACTTCGGCACGGGCGGTGGTTTCGAGGACCGCGTCGCTGTGTCGGAACGGTTGTACCGGCGGGCAATCCAGCTGTTCGAGGTCAAGACTCCGATCATCGCGGCCGTGCAGGGCGCGGCCATCGGCGGCGGTCTCGGTCTGGCATGTGCGGCTGACTTCCGTGTCGTGGACGCCTCGACTCGCTTCGTCGCCAACTTCTCGCTGCTCGGCTTCCACCATGGGTTCGGGCTGAGCGTCACCCTGCCCGATCTGGTCGGCAGGCGGGTCGCCGCCGACATGCTGATGACCGGACGGAAGGTCGGCGGCGAGGAAGCCGTCCACATCGGACTTGCTGACCGGCTGTCCGAACCCGGTCGTCAACGCGAGACCGCATTGGCGTTGGCACGCTCCATCGCCGCCGCGGCACCGCTCGCGGTGCGATCGATCCGCGCGACCCTGCGCGCAGACCTGCCACAGCGCGTCCGGGCGGCCTTGGACCACGAACTAGCCGAGCAAGCTCGCCTGTGGGCGACACGCGACTGTGCCGAGGGCATCGCGGCCAGCCTTGAGCGGCGGTCTCCAGTGTTCGTCGGCGAATGACGGCGGCTGCCGCCTGGTCCACGTGGATCAGGCGGCAGCCGCGGTGGTCAGTCCTTCTTCGCCGTGGTGAAGAGATAGTCCTGCGGCGCCGGTTCGCGCAGCATCGTCCAGTAGTCGACCAGGCGCCACGGGCAGCTGACCCACGCCCGCCCGGACTTGTTGCGGTAGTAGCCGTTCGCGGTGCCACCGTGTTTCCAGACGGTCTTGTCCAGTTCGTCGTCGACTCGCCGGTTGTACTCGTCCGTCGCCTCGCGGGTCGGCTCCATTGCGGTGAACCCGTTCTCCACCAGGTATTGCAGGCTCTCCACGACGTAGTGGACGTGTTCCTCGCTGGTGACGTTGTGCCCGCCGCCGTGGTTGGGAGCGGCGTTCGGGCCTGCGGTGACGAACAAGTTGGGGAAGCCGGGCACGGTGATGCCCAAGTATGCCCGTGGGTTGTTCTCTGCCCACTCGTCAGCCAGCTTGATCCCGTCGCGGCCGACGACGTCCATGAAACTGAGGTATTCGAGTTTGAAGCCGGTGGCCCAGATGATGACGTCGGCAGGCAGGAAGTCGCCTTCGGTCGTCACGACGCCGTCCGGGCGGATCTCGGAGAACGAAGCCGAATGCACCGTCACGTTGGCCCGCTTGACCGCTTCGAAGAAGCCGGGGTCCTTCACGATCCGCTTGGCGAACGGCGGGAAGTCCGGCGTCAGCTTCGCCTTCAGGTCGGGGCGGTCGGCGAACGCCCGGTCCAGGTAGTCCAGGCAGACCTGCATCAGCATGTCGTTGGCCGGCGAGGCCGAGACGTGGGTGGCGTTCCACTCCTCGTCGATGCGTGGGACAGCCCAGCCCTTGTCCGCGGCCCACCAGTAGGTCTTGACCCGGAACCATTGGTGGAAATAGGGAATGTTCGCCAGCGCCCACCGCACACCGTCGGGTACGTCTTCGCTGACGCTGCCTTCCGGGACGACCCAGTGCGGCTGGCGCATCATCACGGCGAGGGACTCGACCCGATCGGCGATGCTGGCGACAACCTGGACTGATGTGCAACCGGTACCGAGGATGACCACGCGCTTGCCGTCCAGGTCCACATCGGACCGCCACTCGGCGGTGTGCATCATCTCCCCGGTAAAGGTGTCCGCACCCGGGATCTCGGGGATGGACGCGCCGTTGAGCACGCCAGTGGCCGTGACGACCGCGTTGGCCCGATGGGTCCGCAGGGTGCCGTCGGAGTGCCGGGCAGTGACGTTCCACGCCTGCTGGTCCTCGACCCATTCACAGCCAAGAACCTTGGTGCCGAAGGAGATGCGCGGGTAGAGGTCGTACTTGCGGGCCACGCCATGCAGGTAGTCCAGATACTCCGGCCCGGTCGGGTAATACATCGACCACCGCGGGTTCAGTTCGAACGAGTAGGAGTAGAAGTGGCTCGGTGTGTCGACCGCAGCGCCTGGATAGACGTTGCGCGACCACGTTCCGCCAAGCTCGTCACGTTCTTCGAAGACCTGGTACCGGAAACCGGCCTCACCGAGCTTGATCGCGGCGTTGAGCCCGATCATGCCGGCGCCGATGACGGCGACCGTGAAGTTCTCCGGGGGAGTGCGGTTACGTGGGACGACCGGCTGTGCGGGTTCGAATCCGCCCTGCTCTCGCAGGTGGGCAACGTACTCGTCGCCGATAGCGTCGTTCACGCACACTTCGGCCATCCGCCGGAACAGAACCTCGTCCGGAACGGTGATCCGCGGAATCAACGCACTACCCAGCAACGTCCGCGCTCGCTCACGGATCTCATCAGCGACGCTTTCCGGATACTCCCCCATGGTCGTCGTGGGTGCCGCGTCGAGCTTGGCCTTGAACTCGTCCACAAGGTCCGTGTCGCCGGTGAGATGCACCAGGGCCATGAGCAGGGCACCCGGCTCGGCGACATCGATGGCCTGCGACAGGGCTGCCTGGTCGACGTCGGTGACGGGCGGAACGACATATGTCGGTTGGTCCGGGGAGATCAGGCTCATCGGTTACTGGTTCCTTGTGGTCGCTATGAGGCGGACGGGGCGACCGCGCAACCTGGTCACTCCTGAAGCCGCGTACCAGATGTCCATGGCAGCCATGCGCACTGCGGCGACGGCCTTGTCAGTCGGCATCGCGTCGGCGGGCCCGCACAACGACAGCGCCGCACGGAGGTTGCTCTCCGACGGCCCGATAGGCGCGGCGACGGCTGCGATCCCCACGGTGCAGCCTTGATCGTCGACAGCGACGCCGCCGCGGTCGCGGACCCGCTCAAGGTCTCGGCTCAGCTGCGTGCGGGTGCGAATCCCGTACGCCGTCGCGGGCGACGGAAACGCCAGCTCGGGCCACTCCTCTGACTGGGCGAGCAGGGCGCGGCCGGCCGCTGAGTGCACCGCGGGTTGCCTGGCCCCGAGGCGCCATCCCTGCTCCTGCTCGGGCCAGTGGCCGATCCGTTCAAGGTGCAGCACGTCCGAGGAGACGAGCACGCTCAGGTGGGCGGTGAGCCCGGTCGAGTGGTGCAGGCCGTGCATGAAGGGCAACGCCGCCTGATGCACGCGATCCCGCCGGACGACCTGCGAGCCGAGTTCGAACATCCGGATTCCCAGCGTGTACTGGAAGCCCTGGCGCTCGACCCAGCCCAGCTCGACCAGCCGCTGCAGGATCCGGTGCGCCGAGGACCGGGGCAGATGCGCCCGCCGGGAGATCTGTGCCAGCGTGAGCCGGTGATGGCCGTCGAAAACCTCCAGCAGTGAAGCCACTCGGTCGATCATGGCGGTGGGTGTGTCCTGGCTCCGCGCCGTTGTCTCCGTCGTGGTCACGGTCACCTCCGGCACCGATGCCTTGCTACACTTTCTGCCGATGTGGCAGAAACTGACAGGTTTGAGCCTAGCCGTGGACGTCGATTGTGTAAACAAATCGTGTCCACTTTCCGCATACGATCGTGGATACGTTCAGGAGGTGTGGTCGTGGTGAAGCGGGATCGGCCGACGTTGACCGAGCGGCGGGCGGAGGAGTTGCGGCTGGAGATCGCGCGCAAGGCGGTCGAGATCTTCGTCGCCGACGGCGACACGTCCGTGACCGTCGATCGCATCGCGGAGGCCGCGGGGGTCTCGCCGCGCACGTTCCACCGGCACTTCCCGGCCAAGGAGGATGTCGTCCGCCCGATATTCCGGCTCAGCTCGACACAGGTGATCACAGCCCTGCGGAACGCCCCGACAACCGGTGACGTGGTGGAGACGCTGGTCGCGGCGTGGGTGTCACAACTTCACGAGGGCACGCTGAGCGACGGCGAGCGTCAGTTCCTCAAGCTCATGGCGTCGACCCCGCAGTACCGGTTGCGCTGGATGGAGGTCGACGACGAACTGTCCGAAGCCATGGCCGAGTTCCTGCGAGAACGCGTCGCGCTGGGCGACCACCCGCTGCACCGGAGTCTGCCCGCCTATCTCGTGGTCCACGCCACCCGGCACGTCTTCGACTACTGGATCCTGTCCGACTCGAGCGAGGACATCGCGGATCTGCTCCGAGACGTCTTCCGGACCGTGCTCGCCGGGGTCGAGGCCACCCGCCCCGTCCCCACGGGCGACGGTGGCTAATCGGGTCCCAGGACGCCGGTCCGGCGGAGTTCGTCGATGTCGTCGACCGAGTACCCGCACTCCGCGAGAACACGCGAGGTATCTGCCCCGGACCGTGTGGGCGCGCGCGGCGGTACTGACGCCGACCGGCTCAGCTTGATCGGCACACCGATGCCGCGGTACGCGCCATCGCTCACGACCATGCGGCGGTGCCGTACTTGCGGCGCGGACAAGGCTTGGGCTACGTCGTTGACCGGACTCGCCGGAACACCACGCGCCGCCAACTTGGCCGCCAGTTCGTCCGCGTTTCGTGCGAGGAACAAGGGTTGCAGCTCGGCCAGCAACTGTCCCAGGTTTCCGATCCGGTCTCGATTGAACCGGAACCGGGGATCCTCGGCCAGCGAGGGCCGGCCAAGAGTGTCCGCGAGCGCGGCGAACTGAGCGTCACTGGCGGCCGCGACGAACAACCGCCCCTCCCCAGCGGTGCGGAACACTTGGTACGGTGCCACTGTCGGATGCGCCGCCCCAGTGCGCTCGGGCACCACACCGGACTGCAGATAAGCAGCGGTGTGCGGGTGCATCAGCGACACAACCGCATCGAACAGCGTCACGTCGACCAACTGACCACGACCGCTGACCGACCGTTCCAGCAATGCAAGCAGAATGCCCGCGAACGCCTGATGCGCCGCCGTGATGTCCACAATGGGCACACCTACCCGTAGCGGGTCGCCGTCGCGCTCACCGTTGACACTCATCAGGCCGCCGTACGCCTGTAGCACCGCGTCATACCCCGGCATGCCGCCAAGCGGCCCGTCGACGCCGTAACCAGTGATCCGGCAGTAAACGCCCTGGGAACTCCTCCGCCAGCCGGGACTCATATCCGAGTCCCCATCGTTGCATGGTGCCGACCTTGAAATTCTCCACGACGACGTCCGCACGGGAAATGAGGTCGTGCAGCACATCTCGAGCTCGCGGCAGTCGCAGGTCCAGCACGATGTTCGCCTTGGTGCGGTTGAGCCCCTGGTAGTAGGCGCTCGTCGTCTCGGCCTCGTCGGCGAACGGCGGCCCCCAGCGGCGCGTCTCGTCTCCCGACGGCGCCTCGACTTTGATCACTTCCGCGCCGTGGTCGGCGAGCATCTGTGCGCAGAACGGTCCAGCGAGGATCCGGCTCAGGTCGAGGACACGCAGACCCCGCAACGCTCCGATCACCTGGCACCGTCCGTCAGAAGCGGCCACCACGAACCCGCTGTGTGCATCGCAGCCAGTTGATCCTGCCAATAGCTCTCACTGCCGAATTCCTCGCGCCAGGCCCACAACCGGGTGGTCGCCGCTCCCAGGCGATGTTCCTGTGAGTAGCCAAGCGCTCCGTGCAACTGGTGCCCGATCGCAGCGACGACATGCGCGCTCGCGGAGTTCGTCGCTTTCGCCGCCGCAACCGCGACGTCGTCATCCGCCAGCACAGCGGCGTCCGCACTGACCCGCATTGCGGTGGCCTCCGCCGCAAGCGCGGCGAGATGCTGCTGCACAGCCTGGAACCGAGCGAGCGGACGCCCGAACTGCTCCCGCTCGGTGACATGGCGCCGGGTTGACTCGAGCACAGCGCGAGCCGCAGCCGCGAGCTGGATGGACCGGGCCAGTGCGCCGCGCCGCAACAAGTCCATCGCGTCGACGTCCGACGGCGCCACGGCCACAGGTTCGACGTCGTTGAGCACGAGCGTGTCGCGTGGTTCACCGGCGAGGTTCTCGGCGTACTCGATATCCAGCCCCTCGGTGGGTACGACGGCGACGAGAACATCGGTGCCATCACGAACTGTCGTGACGACGTAGTCGGCATACCGAGCCCACGGTGTTCGCAACCGGCCAGACAAGCGGGACCGTCCGCTCGCTTCATCAAGTGAGCTGACCATCAGCCCATCGGGCACGGCAATGCCTGCCCGGGACAGCAGCCAACCGGCCAGAAACGCCGTCTCCACGATTGGGATCCGCGCACCGTGGAAGGCCGTCAGATCCACCACCACGGCGAGATCCCGCAGACTTCCGCCGCTGCCGCCGATCTGCTCGGGAACACCGAGCAGGTGAAACCCGGCCTGACCCAAGGTCTTCCACAGTGGACGATCGAAATCCGCGGGGCCCGGATGGTTGTCCTTCAGGATCGCGCTGACCGTGGCGAGAATCTCCGCTACGTGGTCGTCGTTCACCGCACCCCCAGCCCGCGGGCCACCACCGAACGCAGAATCTCGTTCGCGCCGCCGCGTAACGTGAACGCCGGCGAATGCAGAACCCCCTCGGCGAGCAGCCCAGCCAAACCCGGTTCGCCGCTGCGCGGCTCTACACCTGCCAACCGCCGCACGGTCTCCACCACATCCCCTTCGAAGCGCGACCCGAGATCCTTCACCAGAGCCGCTGCCACATCGGGGGAACGCCCGTCGGCCAGGGCGGCAGCCACCGACAAGGACATTTGGCGCAGCGTCCACGCGCGCGCGCGGTGAGTCTGCCCAATTCCCTTGCTGCGACGGGATCACCGGCCTGTTGATCAGCCCATGCCCGGAGCAACGGCACTGTGCTCATCCATCGCTCGGGACCGGATCGTTCGTGCGCGAGTTCAGCAGTGACCTGACGCCAGCCCGCACCACGTTCGCCGAGCAGACTGTCGTGCGGAACCACGGCGGCGTCGAACACCACCTCGTTGAAGTGGTGCTCACCGTCCACAGTCACGATCGGCCGGATCTCCACGCGCGGATTCGGCAGGCCCACAATGAACTGCGACAGGCCAGTGTGCCGGTCCTCCGGCGAGCCGTCCGTACGGGCGAGCAGCATCATCGCATCGGCGACATGAGCTCCGGTGGTCCACAGCTTCGTGCCGGTGATCTCCCACCCGTCCGGGACCTGTCGCGCCCGGGTACGCACCGATGCCAGGTCGGATCCGGCATCCGGTTCGCTCATCCCGATCGCGAAGAAGCACTCGCCGCGGGCGATCGCGGGCAAATAGCGCTGCCGCTGCGCTTCCGTTCCGTTGCGCAGGATCGACGGGCCCATCTGACGGTCGGCGATCCAGTGCGCCGCCACAGGAGCTCCCGCCGCCAACAGTTCTTCGTTGACGACGAACCGGTCCAACGGCGACCGGTCGTGGCCGCCGTACCGGCGTGGCAGCGTCATTCCCAGCCAGCCACGCGCACCCAGTAGCCTGCTGAACTCAGGGTCCGCCGCGGTCATCCAGGCGTCACACCGTGGGGCGAACGCGCAGCTTTCCAGAAAGTCCCGGGCCTCGTCGCGAAGCTGCTGCGCATCGGTGCCAAGGCGATAAGCCGAGAGCTCGATCGTCAACCGGACTCCTTCTTCGGGTTCCGGCTCACGCTAAGCCAATTGTTCCGACCCCGTATGCGGAAGTTCCGGTGAGTGGACGGCCGGGTCAGCCCGCGGACGGGCGGGCGATCGCACCGGCCTGCAGCATCAGGTTCAGCTGCGTCTCCGCCCCCGCGCGGTGAGTATCCATCAGGGCGACCAGACCATCCAGGTCCCCGTCGGTGAGCGCGGCGACCATCTGCCTGTGTTCGGTGAGAATGCGTTCCCGTCCTGATTGGTCATGCAGATAGACCGAGTGGTACGGCAGCGCCCAGGTCCAGATCCGCGCGATCTCCTTCACCACCAGGGTCAACGGACTGAGCCGGAAGATCGCGAAGTGGAAGTCGCTGTTGCGGGTACGCATCCGGGCCAGGTCGAGATCGGCCGCGGCACGCTCGACCTCCTCGGCCAGCGAGCTGATCTCGGTCAGCTGGCTGGATGTGGGCGGTGGCAGGCTGCGGATCACTTCGGTCTCCAACAGCCGCCGCATGAGGTAGATCTGGTCGAACTCCGAGCGGCTCAGCCGTGTGACGGCGAACCCGACGTTGTGCTGGTGGGTCACCAATCCGTCCGACACGAGCTGGCGTAGCCCTTCCCGGACCGGCAGCCGGCTCACCCCCAGGGTGGCCGCCATCTGTTCCTGCCGGAGCTGCTGCCCGGGCAGCAGCTCGCCCGACACGATCATCTGCTTGATGCCGTCGACCACGCGGAACACCGCTTGGTCGGCTGCCTGGGCACGCGTCTTGCTGGGTGGCATCGGCTCACCCTATGTGGTCACGCTCCCGCCGTTGAGATTGAGCGTCTGCCCGGTCATCCACGACGCCTCGGGCGACGCGAGGTAGACCGCCGCCGCTCCGACGTCCTCAGGCGTGCCCAGCCGCCGGGTCGGGATCCTGGCGGCGATCGCGGCGGTGTGCTCTCCGGCAGCGTTGGTCTGTAGCCCGAGCGCGAGCGTGTTGGCCGTGACACCGAACGGCGCGACCTCCTGGGAGACGTGCCGGATGAAGCCCTCGACTCCGCTCTTGGCCGCGCCGTACAGCGACAGGCCCTGGTCGGAACCTGTGCGCGCGGAGCCCGAGGAGATCTGCACGATACGTCCCCAGCCCGCGTCGCACATCTCGTCGATGACCGTCGAGAGGCAGTTCATGGCACCGAACAAGTTGATCTCCACCGGCGCCCGCCACCGGCTCGGATCGAGCGTGCGGAACTGCCCCTGGCCGAAGTCAGCGGGAATCCCCGCGTTGTGGACGAGGATGTCGATGTGCCGATCGAATTCCGCACGAGCCCGGCCGACTCCGTCACGCACGGCGGCCAGATCCGTGACGTCGAACGCGATCGGCACGGCGGTCCCGCCCCCGGCGGTGATCTCCTTGCTGACCGCCTCGGCCCGCTCGGGCACCAGGTCGTTCACCGCCACCGCGGCGCCCTGCGCGGCCAGTGCCCGGGCGATCCCCGCCCCGGCGTTCTGGCCGGCTCCCGTCACGAGCGCGGTACGGCCTGACAGGTCAAACATCG
Organism: Kibdelosporangium aridum; assembly: GCF_900176515.1. Lineage (GTDB taxonomy): Bacteria > Actinomycetota > Actinomycetes > Mycobacteriales > Pseudonocardiaceae > Kibdelosporangium > Kibdelosporangium aridum. Next base: position 41,325 of record NZ_FWXV01000022.1, on the reverse strand, counting down.
GTCTCCTCTCCCATGTGCTGGATGATCTCCAGCAGATGTCCCTCGGGGTCGGCGAGCTCTGCGACACGTATCGCAGGCTGTGCAAGAGTTTTCGGTTCCGACCGCACCGCACCGCCCGCGTGTTCGGCAGCCCGCACCACCTGGTCCACGTCGGCCACGGCGAATCCGAGCACAGTCCCACCACGTCGGGGCGGCTCGCGGTGCGGATAGTGGAGCAGCAACAACGAAGGCCCGTCACCCATCACGATCTCTTCGAACGCCGCATCACCGGCACCACCGGAGAACCTGTGCTTCGGCTCGAGGCCAAGCACATTCGCATAGAAGGCCGACTGGGCGTCGAGATCCTCGACCACGATCTTCGTGAACATCAAACGCGCTGACACCGTGGCAGTACAGCGGTTGCACGGCACTTCCACAGACATGTGTTCCAGTGAGCGGGAGAACCAGCCTCAGCAGCTCATCTGGCCAAGTCATGATGACCCCATCCGGCAACCTGATCGGACTGTCCACAGCAGAGGACTCGCGGCCGACGACGCTTGCGCTCGACACCCCATGACGTCCCCAGACAATGGAGTCACGGATGAGTAATGAACCCATCGGTGTACCGACGGCGACGGGTGCCGCCGAACAGGTAGCAGAAGCGAGGGGCACCGAACCGGACGAGCCGCGTCTCCGGCCTGTCAGCGCGTGGTTCATGATCGTCTACACCCTGGCCAGCTTCGGCGTGTCGCTCGTGATCCTGATGCCGCTGCTGTTCAGCCTGGCCTACAAGGTCCAGATCGTCGATCCTGCCTCGAAGGAGAGCAGTCTCGGGCTGGTCATCGGCATCGGCGCGATCGTGCCGATCATCGCCGGTCCGGTCATCGGGGCGCTGAGTGATCGGACACGCTTGGCCTGGGGACGCCGGCGACCGTACCTGATCATCGGAATCGGCGTCTATGCCGCAAGCGCGCTACTGATCGCCAACGCGTCGTCGATCGGTCTGATCCTGCTCGGCTGGACGATCGCGGGTATCGGCGTGTCCTGTGCGGCCACTGCGGTGACACCGGTGATCGCGGAGTGGGTGCCGGAATCTCAACGAGGCAAGCTCGGAGCGTTCGGCGGGGTCGCCGCACAACTGGCCGGGGTGGCAGCGAGCCTGGTCGGCAGCCTGCTGATCGAGCATCAGGTGTTGTTGTTCCTGTTGCCGGTGCTTGTTCTCGCGGTGACCTCGGCCTTGTTCCTCGTCACGGTCCCCGATCGCCCCGCTCGTCCGGACGTGCCGCCGACGTCGGTGTTCCGGTTCTTCAAGGATCTCGCCTTCAACCCCTTCCAGCACCGGGATTTCACTCTCGTGCTGATCGGCAAGTTCCTGATTACACTGGGGATCAACTTCTTCTCGACCTACCAGCTGTACTTCCTGCTGGACCGCCTGCGGCTGACGCCGGCCGACGCGGGTCAGAAACTCGCACTCCTCGGCGGAATCGGGGTTCTGGTGACCACCGCGTCCGCCATCGTCAGCGGCGTGGTCTCCGACCGAGTCAGGCGCCGCAAGCCGTTCATCTACGCGGCGGCCGCACTGATGGCATGTGGTCTGCTCCTCGCCGCCTTCGCGACCAGCATCGTGCTCTACGGCGTGGGGACGACACTGCTGGTGGCCGGCGTGGGCATGTTCGCCACGGTCGACCTGGCGCTGGTCAGCGATGCGATGCCGGACAGGGACACGCAGGCCGGCAAGTACATGAGCATCTACAACAGCATCGCCAGCGGCCCACCCGGCGCGATCGCCCCGATCCTCGCGCCACTCGTCCTCGCCATCGGCGGTGGCAGCAACTACACCGCCCTGTTCCTCACGGCAGCCGTCCTGGCGACCGCCGCGGGCCTCACCGCGTGGTGGATTCGCAGCGTCCGGTAATCCGCAAAAGCACCACAACAGTCCACTGTAGAATGTTAAGGAGACCTGTGACCCGCCCATTCCCTGACGGATTCCTCTGGGGAGCGGCCACCTCGGCCCACCAGACCGAGGGCAACAACCTCAACAGCGACTGGTGGAAGCTCGAACAGGACATGGCCGGGCCCATCCAGCCCAGCGGCGACGCGGTGGACAGCTACCACCGGTACGAACAGGACATGCGGCTGCTCGCAGACGCGGGCTTCAACGCCTACCGGTTCAGCATCGAGTGGGCACGCATCGAACCTGTCCCGGGAACGTTCTCCCGCGCGGAACTCGCACACTATCGGCGGATGATCGACACTGCCCAGCGGTTGGGGCTCACCCCGGTAGTGACATTGCACCACTTCACTCATCCCGTGTGGCTCGGCGCGCATGACGCGTGGCTTCGTGATGACGCTGTCGACCTCTTCGCCCGGTACGTTGAGCAAGCCTGCACCATTCTCGATGGCGTCGAGTGGATCTGCACCATCAACGAACCCAACGTGCTGGCGGTCAACCATGGCGCTCTGGCGGAGGTCGCCGCCGGTCGGCCGTATCCGTTCAATGCCCTTCCCGACACCAAGATCGGCACAGTCCTGATCGAAGCCCACCGGGCCGCGGCTCCGCTCGTACGGCAGGCCACCGGCGCGAAAGTCGGGTGGACGGTTGCGAACCAGGCCCTCGTGCCCGCTCCCGGAGGGGAAGCCAAGCACGCCGAAGTGCAGCATATCTGGGAGGACATGTACCTCGAAGCGTCCCGCGACGACGACTTCGTCGGGGTCCAGTCCTACACGAGCCAACTCGTCGACGAGAACGGCATCGTCCCGCATCCCGAGCGCCCCGGCAACACCCTCATGGGATGGGCATACCGCCCCGACGCACTCGCCATCGCAGTCCGCCACACGCGTAACGTCGTCGGCGATGTCCCGATCGTGGTCACCGAGAACGGCATCGCCACCACCGACGACGAACGCCGCATCGCCTACACGACCACCGCCCTGCAGGGACTCCACGCCGCCATCGACGACGGCATCGACGTACGTGGCTATCTGCACTGGAGCCTGCTCGACAACGTCGAATGGGGACGGTGGGAGCCCACGTTCGGCCTCGTCGCCGTCGACCGCGGGACCTTCGAGCGTCGCGCAAAGCCAAGCCTCGCGTGGCTGGGATCCGTCGCCCGCGCGAACGCGCTGTGATCCCGGAGAAACCAGACCGACCACCACAGGAAGAGCATTCCATGATGGACATCGCCGAGTTGACCCTTGAGCAGAAGGCGGAACTGCTCACCGGCCAGGGGCAGTGGCGGACGCACGCCTGCCCGGAAGCCGGAATCGAATCGGTCTTCCTGTGCGACGGTCCACACGGGATTCGTCGCGAGGTGGTGGAGGACTACTCCCAAGGCATACCCGAGAGCCTGCCCGCGACCTGCTTTCCGCCCGCTGTCGCGGTCGGCTCGAGCTGGGATCCCGAGGTGGCCGCCCGGCTCGGTGCCGCGCTCGGGCGGGAAGCCCGCGCGGCCGGTGTCGGTGTGGTCCTCGGTCCGGGCGTGAACATCAAACGCTCACCATTGTGCGGGCGGAACTTCGAGTACTTCTCCGAAGACCCGCTCGTCTCCGGGGTACTGGCCAGCGCATACGTCCAAGCCCTGCAGGCGGAAGGCGTGGGCGCGTCGGTGAAGCACTTCGCTGCCAACAACCAGGAAACCGACCGGATGCGCATCAGCGCGGACATCGACGAGCGCACCTTGCGCGAGATCTACCTCCCTGCCTTCGAGCGGGTCGTCACCGAGGCCCACCCCGCGACCGTCATGTGCTCCTACAACCGGGTCAACGGCGTCTACGCGTCGCAGAACCGGTGGCTGCTCACTGACCTACTGCGCGCCGAATGGAGATTCTCCGGCACGGTGATCTCCGACTGGGGCGCCGTCGTGGATCGGGTCGCCGCGCTCGCGGCCGGGCTGGACCTCGAGATGCCTGGCACCTCCGGACTCAGCGCACGCAAGATCGTCGAGGCAGTGCGATCCGGCACTCTTGACGAGATCATAGTGGACCAAGCTGTGGCGCGGGTGGCTCAGTTGAGCAGGTTCAGTTCCGCGACCGATGACGAGACGTTCGATGTGCAGGCGCACCATGCGCTCGCGCGGGAACTCGCCGCTGAGTGCGTGGTGCTGCTGAAGAACGACAACGCTGTGCTGCCTCTGGAGGGCCCCGGCACGATCGCGGTGATCGGCGAGCTTGCGGTGAATCCGCGGTACCAGGGTGACGGCAGTTCCCGCGTCAATTCGACCACTGTGGACGTTCCGCTTCAGGAGATCACCACACTGGCTACGGAACGCGGCGCCGCGGTCGTCCATGCGTTGAGTTCGGACGCGGTGGAGGTGGCCCGTCAGGCCGAAGTGGCGATTGTGTTCGCGGGCACGGCGACGGAGGCCGAGGGATACGATCGGGAATCGATCGACCTTCCAGCCGACCAGGTCGAACTGATCCGGGCAGTGGCCGCGGTCGCCAAACGCACCGTCGTCGTGCTCAGCAACGGCGGCGTGGTCTCGTTGGAGGGATGGCACGACGAGGTCGACGCGATCGTCGAGGGCTGGCTGCTCGGCCAGGCCAGTGGCGGCGCGCTGGCGGATGTGCTGTTCGGCGTGGTGAACCCGTCCGGCCGCCTCGCCGAGAGCATCCCGCTGCGGCTCGAGGACAACCCGAGCTACCTGAACTTTCCCGGCGAAGCGGGGCACGTCCGGTACGGCGAAGGGGTCATGGTCGGCTACCGGTACTACCAGACAGTCGGCCGATCAGTGCGCTATCCCTTCGGACATGGGCTGAGCTACACCCGTTTCCACGTCGACGACCTCACCGTCACGGCGACGGGGGACACGACCGCCACGGCGACCGTGCGAGTCACCAACATCGGATCACGCGCCGGAAAACACGTGGTGCAGCTATACGTCGCGACCACCGCGGGTAACGTGCGCCGACCGGCGCGTGAACTGCGGGCCTTCCGCAAGGTGTTCCTCGAACCGGGTCAAACCAGTGAGATCACACTGGAGCTGGATCACCGCGCCTTCGCCTACTGGGACGCCACCACCTGGGACTGGGTCGTGTCGCCCGGCGCGTACCGGATCCAGATCGGTGCGGACTCCGCCACGATCGTGGCCGAAACCGAGATCGATCTGGTCGGCGACCCGATCATCCGCGAGCTGACCATGGAGTCCACCTTCAGCGAGTGGTCGGCCCATCCAGTCGTCGGCCCGGAGTTCCGGCAGAGCATGACCCGCAACCTGCCCACAGACCAAGCGAAGACCTTCGAACAGGCCAACCACGAGGGACTCGCCATGGCCGCCCACCTCCCGATGCGCCAGTTCACCCGCGCGGCACCGGCGCTGTTCTCCGACGACATCCTCGAACAGCTCATGAAGATCAGCCGCACAGTCCCCGTGTCGCGAGAGAAAGAGAGCCGCGAACCGTGACCTCACGCGACATCCACGCCCTTGTCCGCCGTCTGGACATCGACCAGAAGATCGCCCAGTTGCAAGGTTTGTCCGTCTACGAGCTGGGTTTCGTCACCCAAGCCGGGTCCGGTGGTGGCTGGGATTTCACCCGGCTGCCCGAGCTGCGTCCGCATGGCGTCGGGCACCTGTCGATGGTCTGGCTGCTCGACGCGGATCTGTCGGTCTTCCAGCGGTTGCTGGGTGAACTCCAGGAACAGTCCCGCGAGATCAGCCCGTTCGGAATCGGCGCGCTCGTGCACGGGGAGGGAGTCAACGGCTTCCTGCACGAATCAGGCACCCAGTTCCCCACCGCGTGGGCACAGGCCGCGACCTTCGCGCCTGAGCTGACCAAGGCGTGCGCCGCGATCACCAGTGCCGAGATGCGACAGGCGAACGTGCACCTGTGTTTCTCTCCCGTGCTGGATGTGGCGCGGGATCCGCGCTGGGGCCGGGTCCACGAGACCTACGGTGAGGATCCCGAGCTGATCTCGCAGATGGGCGTCGCGTTCGTCCAGGGGATCAACGGCGTGCACGGCGACACCGGGGTCACGGCGGTGGCCAAGCACTTCACGGGGTACGGCGCGTCGGAAGGTGGGCTGAACCAGGCGGCCGCACAACTCGGCCGGCGCGCTGTGCGGGATGTGTACGCCGAGCCGTTCCGGCGGGCGATCGCCGAGGCAGGCCTCGATTCGGTGATGAACTCCTACAACGAGATCGACGGCATTCCCGCGGCCGCCGATCCGTGGCTGCTCAGCGATCTGCTGCGCGGCGAACTGGGTCTGCCCGGCGCGGTGGTCAGCGACTACGACTCGATCAGCATGCTGCTCAAGACCTACCACACCGCCACCAGCCCGGCCGAGGCCGCCGCGCAGGCGCTGCACGCCGGTCTGGACGTCGAACTGCCGAACAACGAGATCTTCTCCTCGCTCGGCGAAGCCCTCAAGGAGGGTTTGATCCAAGAAGCGGATCTCGATCGCGCGGTGACCCGAGTCCTGCGGGTGAAGCAACGCCTCGGCCTGATCCCTGAGCTGGCACCGCCCACGAAGCCCGCTGCCCCGTCGGGGAAGGAACCGAACCAGCATCTCGGGCAGGACGTCGCCGAACAGGCGATCGTGCTGCTGCAAAACGACGGAGGCCTCCCGCTCGATGTCACCGGTCGGGACGTCGTTGTGGTCGGTCCCGCTGCGGACGAGATCCGCATCCACTTCGGCGCTTACACCGCGGTCGCCAACCGGGAGGTACCGCTCGGCATCGCGGAGATCATGTCCGGACGGGTTCCCGAGCAGGTCTTCACCGATCTGTTCCAGGTCCGGTTCCCCGGAATCGAGCCGGCGTTCGAGGCACACGCCCGGCAGCTGTACCCCGAAGCACGCACGGTCCTCGATGCTCTGCGGGCGCGACACCCGCACGTTCGTTACGAGAGCCTCGGTTCATTGGACGACTCCAAACCAGTAGACGTCGACGCCGTCCGGGATGCGGTCGGCGAAGCGGATGTCGTCATCGCGGTTGTCGGTGAGCGCACCGGATGGGTCGGCAACAACACCGCGGGCGAGGGCCAAAGCAGCGCTCAACTCCGGTTGCCCGGCAACCAGGACGCATTGCTCGCCGCGCTGGCGCGTACCGGTCGCGCGGTTGTGACCGTGGTCGTGTCGGGACGCCCTCTGTTGCTGGCGGACGCGGCAGCCGTCTCGTCGGCCATGCTGTTGGCTCCCCTGCTGGGGCAGTACGCCGGCGACGCCATCGCCCGGGTGCTCACCGGCAAGGTCAACCCGAGCGGCAAGCTCCCCTCCACGTTCCCGCGTACGACCGGGCAACTTCCGCTGTACCACGGCCATCACTACGGCAGTGGGTATGAGCACCCCACCGGGATGCGGCACGGCTATGGTGATCTGGCCGACAACGGTCCGTTGTTCGCCTTCGGACACGGACTGAGCTACACCACCTTCTCCCTTGAACTCGAGCACGTGGGGTTCGATGCCGAGCGGACCGCGATCCAGGCCACGTGCACCGTGGCCAACACCGGAACTCGCGCCGGAGCTACCGTCGTTCAGCTCTACGGCCGGGACGAAGCCGCCACGGTGGTGCGTCCTGTCCGCCAATTACTCGCCTTCCAGAGGGTGAAACTCGCCCCTGGGGAACGCCGTGGACTCACCTTCGACGTCCCCGCCGCACGCCTGGCCTACACCCAGCCGGACGGCACGCGAGGCGTCGAACCCGGTGAGGTCACTGTGCTGGCCGCGTTCGCAAGCGACGACGTCCGCGGCACCGGATCGGTGCTGCTGCCGGCGGTGAGCGCGTGATCCGTCAGCCATTCTCCGAGGGATGGACCGTCCGACCGAAGGTGAACGAGTTCGCCGAACTGGGCGTTTCGCCTCCCGAAGAGCCCATAATCCTGCCGCACGACGCCGTGATCAGCACGCCGCGTGATGCCGAGTGGAGCGACGGCGCGGCGACGGGATTCTTCCGCGGCGGAACGTGGGAGTACACGAAGAAGTTCTTCGTTCCCGACGAGTACGCCTCGAAGCGGGTCCGAATCGAGTTCGAGGGTGTGTACCGGTCCGCGCTGATCTACCTCAACGGCGACCTCGCCGGCCGCTGGGCGTCCGGATACGCCGAGTTCTCGATCAAGGCAGACGACTTCCTCCGCTACGGCGAAGAGAACGTCCTGCGAGTCGAGGCCCGGGCACACCAGGATTCACGGTGGTACTCGGGTGCGGGCATCCACCGCCCCGTCCACCTGATCGTCGCCGAACCCGTCCACATCGGACTCCACGGTGTGCGTGTCGTAACCCCTGACATCGACGCGCAGCGCGCCGTCGTCGAGATCGCCACGACAATCGAGAACGAGGCCACCCGGATCGCCACCGTCACCGTCGAGACCACAATGCTCGACGGCCAGAACCGAACTGTCGCGGTGGACCGCGCACCGGTGACTGTGCTTCCCGGCGAGGATGCCGTGCTGCGCCAGCGCGTGGTCGTGCTTGATCCGGCACTGTGGAGCCCTGAAACGCCACACCTCTACCGTGCGGCCGTCACCGTGCAGGCTGGGGATGACCTCGTCGACGAAGCCGAGACCACGTTTGGCATCCGTACCCTCCAGCTCGACGCAGAACGTGGATTCCGGATCAACGGCGAGGTCGTCACTCTGCGCGGCGCGTGCATCCACCACGACAACGGGATTCTCGGCGCCGCCGCCGTCACCAGGGCCGAACACCGACGCGTCGAGCTGCTCAAACAGGCTGGCTTCAACGCCATCCGTAGCGCGCACAATCCGATGAGCCGGGCAATGCTCGACGCCTGCGACCGGCTCGGCGTGCTCGTCATGGACGAAGCCTTCGACATGTGGACCAGGAGCAAGAGCGACTTCGACTACGCGCTCGACTTCGCCGACTGGTGGGAACGCGATCTCAACGCAATGGTGCGCAAGGATCAGAACCACCCCAGCGTCTTCGCCTACTCCATCGGCAACGAAATTCCCGAAGTGGGCACGCCGCACGGAGCGGTCTGGGCCCGTCGGCTCGCCGAGCACGTGCGCGCCCTCGACAGCACCCGGTTCGTCACCAGCGGCGTCAACGGCCTGCTCACTGTGCTCGACGACCTCAAGGCACAGACGACCGACGGGACCGGCATCAACACCGTGATGGCGGACTGGGGTGAAGTCCTCGACCGGGTCGGCATGTCAGACCCCGTCACCGACCGCACCGCCGAGGTGTTCGCGACGCTCGACATCGCGGGCATGAACTACCTCGACAGTCGCTATGAAATCGACCGCAAGCTGTTCCCGAACCGGGTCATCGTCGGCTCCGAGACGTTCCCCACCCAGATCGACCGCCTGTGGGGACTGGTCAAGCAACACCCGCACGTCATCGGCGACTTCACCTGGACCGGGTGGGACTACCTCGGCGAAGCAGGCGTCGGCAGGCCGCAATACGCCGGCGAGCCGGGAAGCTTCCTCGGCAACTACCCATGGCTCACCGCGTGGTGCGGCGACATCGACATCACCGGTGTACGCCGCCCCGCCTCGTACTACCGCGAGATCGTCTTCGGTCTCCGGTCCGCTCCGTACATCGCCGTCCAAAACCCGGAAACCTATGGCCGCCAAGCCATGTCGTCACCCTGGGCCTGGACCGACAGCCTCGCGACCTGGACATGGCCCGGACACGAAGGCAAGCCCCTGGTCGTCGAGGTCTACAGCGACGCCGACGAAGTCGAACTGCTCGTCAACGGAAACTCGCTCGGCCGCAAACCTGTCGGTGAACATCACCGCTACCGCACCGAGTTCGAGACCACCTTCATCCCAGGCACCGTCACCGCAGTGTCCTATTGCGACGGTCGGAAAACCGAGCGCAGCGAGCTGGCCACGGCCATCGGCGACGTCCGCCTATCAGCGGCCGTGGATCGCTCATTCATCAAGGCAGACGTGGACGACCTCGCGTTCGTCGACATCACCCTCGTCGATTCGCACGGCGTCGTGTTCACCGGCACCGATCGCCGCATCACTGTGGCCGTCAACGGTCCCGGCATTCTCCAGGGCCTCGGCAGCGCCGATCCCACGAACGAGGAAACGTTCACCGGTCACGGCCACCGCACGTTCAACGGGCGGGCACTGGCCGTCATCCGCCCCACCGGGCCCGGCGAAATCCACGTCACGATCACGGACGACACCAACCTGACCACCGACGTAGTGGTGATCGCCGAACAGACGAAAGGACGCACCGATGACGGCGCCTACTCGCCTGCGTGCTGAGCATCTGCACAACCCCTTGGGGACGAACGTCGCCCAACCACGACTGTCGTGGTGGCTCCCTGCCGGTTCCGCCGCACAGTCGGCATACCAGATTCGTACCCCTGATTGGGATTCCGGGCGAGTAGACACCGACGAGCACGTGCTGGTCCGTTACTCCGGTCCCGTGCCCGGTTCCGGCCAGCGAGTGACCTGGCAGGTCAAAGTGTGGACCGATCTCGGCGAAAGCGCCTGGTCCGAGCCCGCGTTCTGGGAAACCGGGCTCGGCGCCAAGGACTGGACAGCCACGTGGATCGAACCCCACGAGCGGAACCTGCCGGAAGCCGGAAGCCGGTCCGCGCACCTGTTCCGGCGGGACTTCACGTTGTCGGAAGCCGTCACGAGTGCCCGGCTGTACGCCACAGCGCATGGCGTCCACGAGACCTTCCTGAACGGACAGCGCGTCGGCGACCTGGAACTGACACCCGGCTACACCGCTTACCGGGATGTGTTGCACGTCCAGACCTACGACGTCACCGACCAGCTCCGCACGGGCGAAAACAGCTTGGGCGCCATTGTGTCCGACGGCTGGTTTCGCGGCCGAACCGGCGCGATGCGCATCCCGAACTCGTTCGGCGACCACACAGCCTTGTTGTGCCAGTTGCACGTAGTGCACGAGGACGGCTCGACCACTGTGCTGGGGACCGACTCCGCGTGGACGACTACACCGGCATGGATCACGGCGGACCTCATGGACGGCCAGAATGTGGACATGAGCCGCGAAACGCCCGGCTGGTCGGCTCCCAGTTTCGACGATGCTTCCTGGTCGAAAGCCGCAGTCGTCAGCGGTGGGCGCTATGACGATTTCGACCGGCTCACCACGTCACCCGCGCCACCCGTGCGGCGTATCGAGGAACTGACGCCCGTTTCGGTGGCCCGGTTGTCATCCGGGCGGCAGGTCATCAACCTCGGCCAGAACATCAACGGCTGGCTCCGGCTGAAGGTGCCGCAGGGAGATCACCTCGTTCTCACCCATGGCGAAGCACTCGGCCCGGACGGTGACGTCACCGTCGAGCACCTGCGTACCATCCACTGGCAGACCGGCGAAGCGCTGCCGGCCGGTCAAGTCGACCGGGTGATCTCCGGTGGCCGACCGGACGAAGTGTTCGAACCTCGGCACACCACGCACGGTTTCCAGTACGTCAGTGTGGAAGGCGCGTCCCGTCAGATCACGACAGACGACGTGCGCGGCATCGTCGTGCACACCGACCTGCGCCGCACCGGGTGGTTCCGCTGTAGTGACGAACGGATCAACAAACTGCACGAGGCCGCAGTGTGGAGCTTCCGCGCCAACGCCTGCGACATCCCCACCGACTGTCCACAACGCGAACGCGCGGGCTGGACCGGCGACTGGATGCTCTACGTGCCGACGGCCGCATTCCTTTACGACGTAGCGGGATTCTCCGTGAAATGGCTGCGAGACCTCGCCGTGGACCAATGGGACAACGGCTGCCTGACCAACTTCGCGCCCGACCCCGGCGGTCGCGCCATCCAGCATCTGCCGGTGATGGAACTGTTCGCCGGTTCCTCCGGGTGGGGCGACGCGTCGGTGATCGTGCCGTGGGAGCTGTACCGGGTCTACGGCGATCTCGACGTCCTCAAGGAATTCCGGCCGATGATGACCCGGTGGGTGGACTTCGCCGCGGAACGGGCCCGCACCCGTAGGCACCCGGACCGTGCGACCCGCCGCCCGGAACCCGCGCCACATGAAGAATTCCTCTGGGACGGTGGCTTCCACTGGGGCGAGTGGTGCGAACCAGACGCCGAAGACGAGGCTTTCCGGACCGCGGATCACGGCGCGGTGGCGACCGCGTATCTGTACCGCTCGGCGTCACTGCTGTCCCAGATCTCAACCATGACCGGTCACCGGGATGATGCCGACCGGTACGAACTCCTTGCGGCGAATGCCCTCAACGCCTGGCGCAAAGAGTTCATCGCCGACGACGGCACACTCACCCCGGACACGCAGGCCACGTATGTGCGAGCACTGGCCTTCGACTTGGTACCGGCGGACATGTGCGCCGCCACGGCGGAACGACTCGTCACCCTGATCCGCGCGGCGGGCACCCACCTGGGCACCGGGTTCCTGGCAACGCCGTACCTGCTGCCCGTGCTTGCGGACACCGGGCACTTGAACGTGGCCTACGACTTGTTGTTCCAGGACACCCAGCCGTCGTGGCTCACCATGATCAACCGCGGCGCGACCACGATCTGGGAGCACTGGGACGGCATCGACGAGCACGGTACCCCACACGCCTCGCTCAACCACTACAGCAAGGGCGCCGTCGTGTCATTCCTGCACCGCCACACCGCGGGAATACGGCTACGCGACGATGCACCGGGATACCGGCACTTCGACGTACGTCCCGAGCCGGGTGGCGGGATCACCTGGGCTGAGGCCGAACTCGACTCCGTGTATGGCCGCATCGCGACGAAGTGGCGTATCGAGGACGGTCGGTTCCACTTGTCGGTCACCGTTCCGCCAGGAACGACAGCCACCGTGACGTTGCCGGACAGGCGAAGCTTCCCCGTAGGCCCGGGCACGCACATGGACAGTTGCGACGCGTAGGTCAGCCGGATTCCCGTCGAACCATCGTGGCATCGATGTCCAAGGCGACAGGCGGGTCCCGGCAGCAGCGAGATTCTAGGACGATCGTGGTCGTGACGGCACGAACTGTGGGCTTGGGGCCGAATGGGGCTGACTCTGGCCGCTGGCTTCAGCAGAGCAGTCGAACCGGCAGGGTGGTTCGTCGCAGGCCGGTCAGTATCCATCATCGAGCGCGTACGCGCTGCTGTACATACCGCCACGGTGCTGCCGCCAGCCGACTTGGCTGACCGGGCTACCCTGGTCGCCGAGCGCTATGAGCACGACGCTCGCCGCGAGGACGATGAAGCCGAGAGAATCCGACGCGGACTGCCCGAATAAGAGAATGCCTTGGCTCACGCAGGGAATCGTGGATCATCGCCTGTTCGGACTGGAGGCCTTGCTAGACGACAGCGGGGTACGACGACGCGCACCATCGAAGTCCCAGTGCTCCTCAGCGGAACCACTGCCACGTCCTTCTTCCGTATCGCCAGTCTCGACGCGGATCCCCCTTTCGCCTGTCTGGCAATCGACATGGACAAGGTCACCAAGCTGACGGTTGGCCTTGCCGCGGTTGAGAAGGAAGGGCGTTGGCCAGTCTGCAGTCTATGCGAGTCCACGACGGTCCGGATGTTGTGACCCTCGACCGGCGATGCCGCGACTACATCGCGAGTCACGCCAATCGAGCGCCTCCAGCGCCGTACGTTCGCCGATTTTTGAGTGCTGTTGAGAAGGTTGAGCGCATCGCGCTCAACCTCGGGTTGCGAGTCCAGGCGGGTGGCGGAGACGTGCACCAGAATCAGTGACCGCCGCAAGAGATTGGATGCGGCGTCGATCTCGTTGGACAACGCCTTCGCCATACGCAGTGCCAACTGTCCGTCTACCGCCATAGCCGACATGATGGTCGCCAACTTCGCGAGTCTGCCTTCAACAGGCGAGAATCGGGTTGGTCCGATCCACGACGGCATGGAGCGACATTGCCTCTTCACAGCAGTCAAGTGACCTTGCGAACCCTTGACGGCTTGCACATCGACGGAACGCTCGTCTCGCCAAGTGACCGCGCCAGTCGAGCTGTTGCCTTCGTCCACGGGGGCGGGGTCACCCGCGAGGAAGGCGGGTTCTTCACCCGGCTGGCCACTGGACTGGGAGAGGCTGGCGTCGCGTCATTGCGCTACGACTTGCGAGGCCATGGCCGCAGCGGCGGGGTGCAGCACGAGGCGACGTTGGCTGCCCATCTGAACGACATCCGCGTGGCATTGGCGTACCTGCGCGAAACCACTGGCGCGACTGCGATCAGCCTGCTGGGCGCGAGCTTCGGCGGCGGCCTGTGCGCCTACTACGCCGCCAAGCGACCCGACGAACTGACGCGCTTGGTCCTGCTGAACCCCCAGCTGAACTACAAAGACCGGTACATCAACCAGAAGCCACACTGGACTGACGACCACCTCAGTGACAAGGCAGCGCACCAGCTCGAGCAACACCGGTACATCGACCATTCACCGACCGTGAAACACGGTCGAGCGATGCTGAATGAGGTGTTCTGGATCAGGCCGAACCTGGTGCTGGGCGAGATCCAGGCGCCGACGCTGATCGTCCACGGCACGAAGGACACGTTCGTCTCGATCGAAGCCTCACGGGCCGCAGCCCAGCAGCTTCGCGTCGAGCACAAGTTGGTGGAGATCGATGGTGCGCAACACGGCTTCGCCGTCCACGATGACCCGCAGTACGTGAACCCGCAAAGCCAAGAATGGCAAGCATTTACGATCCGAACCGTCACAGACTGGCTCACTGAGGAGCAGTGACGTTCCAATCAGAGAGCGCAGAGCGCAGCTCGACCGGGCCCGGCCGACCGCTCCACGGCGTCAGTACCTGAAGTGTCCGACGGAGTTCGCGCTTCGTACGCAGCGAAGAGGTCGCCGACGCCAACTCGACTGCTTGGATGCCGACGAGCGAGGCTTCGTCCGGTTCGCCTGACAGCGCGAGAGATGATGCCATCCGTGCCATGAAGTACCCGCGGTCTCGGCGCGACAGCGGTTCGGTTTTCAGCACGTGTCCATAGAGTTCGGCCGCCTGGCCAGGTTTGCCTGTGAGGTTCCAAAACGCTGCACTGCGGGTTTGACCTGTGATGAACGCACGGTCGACGGGCAAGTAAGGGCAAGGCGGCCATTCATGCGGCCCCGTCAGGTGCGTAAGACAGTCGGGTGCCTGTGGTCTGTCTGTCTGCGGCATTACGGTAGATCTCCTGCATAATATTTGCAGTATGGAAAATTTGCTCCTGGATGAGCTATGCGTCGACCACGGGGCAAGGGTAGTCTCGGAACCTGCATCATGTTTGACCAATTTGGTCAAAGTCGGAATTTTGCCACACCTCTGACGTAGCGGGTGGCCGGTCTCGCTTGACGGTTGGAGGAGGCCATGGGAAAACGTGGCCCCGTGTCGAAGTCAACCGGCCTGCGCATCCTGCACGGCGACCGGAAAGACCGCATCAACACTCATGAACCGGTCCCACCAGCCGAGGCTGTGACTCCCTCTGACTGGTTGTCGGACAAGGCCCGGGCGATCTGGGAGCGGCTGGCCCCGACATGACCGCACGCAAGGTCCTGATCTCCTGGGATGCGGACGCGTTCGCGGTGTTGTGTGAGGCGCTGGCCCGGTACGCCGCAGCGCCCCAACTGGTGAACGGCTCGGCGCTGCTGGTGCCGGGGCCGGGTGTGTTGGTGCCGAATCCGGCGTTGAAGGTGCAGGCGGATGCGGAGCGGGTGTTTCTCACCAACGCGGCCCGGTTCGGTTTGACGCCGTCGGATCGTCAGGCGATCAAGGCCGAGGTGGGCGGCGATGGCGACTCGGTGGGCGGTGCGGAGCGGCTCCTCTCGTAAACCCCACCACCAGCAGGCCACCCATGAAGGCCCTGCGGCTTCGTGTCTGTGGCCGCACGTCGACGGCCGCACCTACCGCAAGCGCGGCGACCACCTGTGCAAGCCGCGTGCGGATCACGCGATCGCGTTCGCGCAGGAGCGCGCAGGAGAGCAGGAGATCTGCGTCCACACCAAAGACCGGTGGGCCAGGACCTCGTTCATCCTCGCGCCCTGGCAGCGCGACGACATCGTCAGACCGCTGTTCGGTGAGGTGCGCTGGGATGAGGCGTGGGGCGCTACGTCCGGCGCTACCGCATCGCCTGGATCGAGCTGGCGCGCAAGAACGGCAAGTCCGAGCTGTTGGCGTTCGTCGCGCTCTACATGCTCGTGGCCGACCGGGGTGGAGGGTACGGAGATCTACGGCTGCGCGATGGACAAGCCCCAGGCGCACAAGGTCTTCGAGGTCGCCGCCCGGATGGTCAAGCTGTCCCCGGTGCTCTCCCGTCGCCTGCGGGCGATCGAGCACCAGGCCCGCATCGTCGATGAGAAAACCGGGTCCTACTACGAAGTGGTCGCCGCCGACAGCATGGGCAACCTCGGTCACAACCCCTCTGCGGTGATCTTCGACGAGGTGCTGAACCAGCCGAACGGGGATCTGTGGTCGGCGCGATGCGTACCGGCATGGGTACCCGGATGCAACCGTTGATGATCGCGGGCAACGACCTGGCCAGCTTCGCCAAGTCCGAACACGACGAATGCGTCCGGATCGCCAACGACCCCAGCCGGCACCGCACCGATTCGTGTACCTCCGTAACGTGCCGGACGACGCGGACCCGTGGGACGAGGCCAACTGGTACGTCTCCAACCCCGTGTGACGCTCAAATACTCATCGCTGTAGGTCAACGGGCCTGCCAGTCAGGTTGAGACAATCCTTGCACGATCGTCTCGCTGCTGTACGGCGTGACCCGGCATCTGCTCTCGATTCCCGGAGTACTGTACGCCGTGAGACCAGCAGGGACGCCGAGCTCCTAGTCCTGAGACACGAGAACACGATCCTGCACCGCCCACTCGGCAAAACGCCTGCGCTATCAACCCGCGGACCGGCTCTGGCTCAGCGCCCTGTCCAGGCTCATCCTTCGCCACCGACGGGCGTCGATCTTCCCATCACACCGGCGACGCGGCTTGCCACCGAGGACAGCAAATGGGGACACCGCAGGATCCACGGCGAACTCGTCCGGCTGGCAATCGGCGACGTGAATCCCGAGGACTACGACGTGCTCGTGATCCCCGGCGGCCGAGCGCCGGAACACATCCGAACCGACCCGGACGTGGCGCACATCGTCAAGCACTTCTTCGACCGAGCACTCCCGGTCGGCACGATCTGCCACAGCCCACAGGTCCCGGCCGCACTGGGGCTGCTACGCGGCCGCACCACGGCCGCATACCCGCCCCTGAAAGCCGACGTAAGGAACGCCGGCGCCACATTCGTGGACGGCGCCATGGTGTCCTGCCGCGGCGGCCCGACCTGCCCGAGTGGTCGCGCGCGTTCATGCAGGTGCTGGACAGGGCGAGCGTCCCGGCCTGACGTACGTCCACTGAGGACGTTCGAGGCGGCGATTCCCATCAGCTGCGGCGCAGATTGTCGCGTTTCCCGTTCGCCAAGCGCGGCGGCCTTCTTTTTTGTTGTGTTGGTTCAAATCGGGATCGGCAATCGCGCATGTTGCTGACAAGCACTTCCCGTGTTTGGTCGTCGCCGATACGCTCGCTTTCGTGTTGTCTGCGCCGCCGCAGGGGATTCCGCTGCCTGGCCGTCGCCTGGAATGCGAACGGCTCACCGCACTGATGTCCGATATCGCCGCGGGATCGGGCGGAGCATTGGTTTTCCACGGCGACGCGGGTGTCGGCAAGAGCGCGCTTGTCCGGTTCGGCGTCGCTGAGGCGATCGGTTTCACTGTGGTCGCATTCGACGGGCACGAGGCGGAGGCAGGCGTGTCGTTCGCCGCGCTTCATCAGATACTTCATCTGCTCACCGAGCACGTGCCAGGGCAACTGTCCGAGCCGGCTCGAGAGCTGGCCCAGGCTTTGGAACAGGGAACAGTTGGCGGGCTGGCCTTGCGCGCCACTGTGCTTCGCCTGTTCCGCCAGGCGGCGCGAGACAGTCCGCTGTTGTTTGCTGTGGACGACGCGCACTGGCTCGACGAACCGTCACTCGAAGTGTTGGTCTTCGTAGCTCGACGAGTGCGCAGCGACCGTATCGGCCTGCTGTTCGCCTATTGCGATGAGGGCCGCGGCGGCAAGGCCATCTCCGGCGTTCCGGCTCACCGGCTCGGGCCGCTCGACGAGCAAGCCAGCCGAGAGGTCCTGCAGACGACCGGAGCCGCTGTCGGCGTGTGCGCAGTCCTGGTTGAATCGGCGAAAGGCAACCCGCGCGCGCTCATCGACCTGGCCACGTCGCTGACACCTGACCAGATCCGGGGTGACCAGCCTGCGCCGGGAACCCTTCCCTCGGAGAGCGGCCTGCGCGGCTCGTATCGGGACAGACTGGGCCGGTTACCGGCCCAGGCGCGGTGGCTGGTGTTGCTGGCAGCCGCCGACGACCAGGCAGACGTGAACACCCTCGCGCGCGCGGCAGCAGCGAGCGCTGTGGACATCGCGGCTCTGGAGCCCGCGGAGAAGGCCGGGATCATTCGTGTCGAGGGCACAACCCTGTCGTTCCCACAGCCACTGCTCAGCTCAGTCGCCTACAACGAGGCGACTCTCGCCCAACGCAGGGCCGCGCACCGTTGCCTGGCGCAAGCTGTGGATCGCCGAACAGATCCGTTGCGGCATGCTCTGCACCGGGCCGCAACCGCGGATAGCCCAGACGACGAGCTGGCCGCGGAGCTGGAGCAAACCGCGGCGGAGCCAACCCAATGTCACGCCATGTCGTCACGAGCGCTGGAACGCGCTGCTGATCTCACTACCGACCCTGTCACGGCTGCGGGCCGGCTGGTCGCGGCGGCGCATCACGCATGGCAGGCGGGTGAGCCGAACCGGGCACGGACACTGCTACGCCAGGTTGCTGCGACACCGGTGTCCGATGTGATCCAGGCACAGTCACGGATTCTGACCGGTGAGATCGAGCTGAGAGCCGGCGCGGCCCGCACGGCCCAGCACATGCTCCTGACCGCGGCCGGCGATCTGGCAGACCACAACCGATACCTCGCCCTCGGTGCGTTCATCCGGGCAGGCGAGGCGCTTTGCCTGTCCGGCGGTCATGCCCGCTATCCGGACATCGCACAGCGTGCCCTGGCGCTGCGCCGTCCGGAAGAGCCACCCGACGTCGAGTCGATGTTCGACCACTTCGCAACCCTGTCGGCAACCTTCCGCGGCGAACACCGCCGGGCGATCAGCCTGTCGCGCCGGATGTTCGCCAGAGCTGCATCCCTCAACGACGTCGGCACCCTCACTCGCACAAGCATGGCAGCTATCTTCCGGGGTGACGAAGCACAGGCGTACGCGCTGGCCTCCAAGGCAGCACGAATCGCCCAGACAGACGGCGATGTGCCGGCTGTGCCGCAGGCCATGGAGATCGCCGCGCTGGCGGAATTCCTCCTCGGCCGCTGCGACAACCCGGCAACCGGGCTGGAAGGGCTCCGGCTGGCGCGCCAGAGCGGGCAGGACAACCTGGCCGGCAACTACTTGGCCCTGCTCGCGGGACTCGCCGCCATGACCGGTGACCGGCACACCTGTCTGCTGCGGTTGCGGCAGGCCGCCACCCATCCGCGTGGCCCAGGCAGCGGCCGGGCGACGGCAATCGGCCACTGGGCGCTGGCCGTGCTCGATCTGGCCGACGGCAAGTACGCCGACGTGGTCACGCACCTATGCAGAATCATCACCAACGGCAGCGGCAACGGGCATCTGATCGTTCAAGTCGGGGCCACCCCCCATCTTGTGGAAGCCGCCGCGCGATGCGAACGCCGCGCGATCGCGATCGACGCGCTCCGGGTGTACGACTCATGGGCCACGAGCACTGGCAGTCCGCACTGGCTCGCTCTGTCAGCCCGATGCCATGCGTTGCTCGCTGACAACATGGACGATGCAGAAACGCATTTCGTCGATGCGATGGCACACCATACGCTCAGCACCAACGAGTTCGAGCACGCCCGTACCGGACTGCTGTTCGGCAGGCACTTGCGTCGTCGACGAAAACCCAAGGCAGCGCGGGAGTTCCTGCACAACGCGCTGTCCACATTTGAGCGATTCGACGCTCGGCCGTGGGCTGACCAAGCCGCAGCCGAACTGCGCGCCGCCGGACAACCGGTACCGTCTCGCGCCGGTAGCATCACCGAAACACTGACACCCCATCAAAGCCAGATCGCCCACCTGGTCGCGGAAGGCGCGACAAATCGTGAGGTGGCCGCGCGGATGCTCATCAGTACGCGAACGGTAGACCACCACATGCGCAACATATTCGCCAAACTGGGCGTGCGCTCCCGCGTCGAACTGGCGAAACTGATGACCTGACCGACGGCCGGGGCGAGGCGCCCCGGCCGGAAACCCGTATCAGCAAGCGCTGCTGCGGAAGTTCGAGACAGCACTACCGGTGTAGCCGCACGTGAAGGGAGTGAACCGGTTGTCGGAGCTGACAAAGCGCTTGAACCAGGACACGATCGCCCGGGAGACCGTGGGATTGCTCGTGGTGGGGAAGAAGTGCGCCTGCCCGGCGAGCTCCAGGTAGGACTTCTGCCCACCCAGTGAGTTGTAGAAGGGAATCGCGTGCGAGCTGGGCGCCGCGACGGTATCGTTCTGCCCGCCGACGAGGAACACCGGCTCGGAGACCTGCTCCCACGTCTTGTCGGAGTGCCACGGAGCGAGCGGGACACCAGCCTTCACGGTGCCGGTCGTGTCCTTGGCAAGAGCCTCCAACGTACCGCCGCCACCCATCGACCATCCGGCCACGCCACGTCTCGTGCCGTCCACCTTGTCGCGCACCGCCACCGGGGCCGAGCCGACTGCCCAGTTCAACGCCGCGAGCAACTGGTCCCCACGAGAAGGCGGAAAGTCGAAGCCACTGTTGGTGTTCACGCCCACCACGACGAAGCCCCACGAAGCCACCCGCGAGCCGAGCCAGTTGAGACTGTTCCAGTCGGAGAGAAAGCCAGGAGCGACAGCCACGACGGGATACCTGCCCGCGGTCGTCGGATAGTAGACGGTTCCGCCACCGAAGCCGGACTGGCCGGTGATGGCGCTCGACGTGGTGGCGAAACTGCCATCGCCGACGATGTTCGCGGCAGTGGGAGCCTGGCCGACCTCATCGGCGAAGGCGGGCGCCGTGCCGGTGACCAACGCCAACGCGGCCGCCAACGCCGTGGCCGCCCTGGTCAGTCGCAACGCCCACCGGCGCCGCAACTGTCCGCTGATAGGAGTGGTGATCTGTGACCGCACTCGAACTCCTTCCACGCAGGGAAGAACCGTGTAGGCACATCAGCTCGACGGTTCCTTGGACCTTCGTGCGGAATGATGATCGCGATCACGGCCACCGTCATCGGCAAAATCACCAGCCTCGGCGTCAACCTTGATCGCACAGCCGTCAGGCATTCGCGGGACTTCTCCCGGGCCTCGACGCCGTCCAGATCTGCCTGCTCCTCAGCTTTCAGCCTTGAGTCGTTCTCAATGGCGCCCCGCAAGCCACGCTGCTGAGTGAGGACGGTGTCGCGTTGCTTCTCTTCTTCGCGGTTCTTGTTGACCAAGATGGCCTAATCAAGACGGTCGGCTTCGGGCTAGTCCGAGTGGACGGTCCAGTCGAATGCGCGCGAGCACGTCGTCGAATACGACGTGCGCGTTCCTGCAACGCTTGTGCACCTGCACAACAGTTAATATGTGATTCTTGCCAAGATCTCGTGCGTACGGTTCCATCTGGGCAATCCGCGCGCGGCAGGTTGTGTGCGTTCGGCACCACCTGGGATCGATGGAGGGTCTGTGGTCAAAAGGCTGAGTGTCGCGAGTGTGCTCGCGCTGGTGGCGTCGATTCTGTTCGGCGTGCAACCCGCCGCGGCCGCGACCGGCCTGCACGTCAGCGGCACGCGAGTCGTCGAGGGGAACGGAAGCGCCTTCGTCATGCGGGGCGTGAACCACCCGCACGTCTGGTTCCCCGGTCAGACTGGTTCGTTCGCGGACATCAAGTCCTTTGGTGCCAACACGGTTCGCGTGGTGCTGGGCACCGGCAAGCGGTGGGGACCGAGCTCGGCCGCTGACGTCACCAACGTCATCTCGCTGTGCAAGCAGAACCGGTTGATCTGCGTGCTGGAGGCCCATGACACCACCGGGTACGGCGATCAGATCGGAGCGGTGACCCTGGACCAGGCGGCGAGCTACTGGATCGGCGTCGCCGATGCGCTCAAGGGCCAGGAGAACTACGTTGTGATCAACCTGGGCAACGAGCCGTTCGGTACCAATCTGCTGGTGAGCCCGGCGTGGGCGAGCGCGACGAAGAACGCGATCAAGCGGTTGCGCGGAGCCGGGCTGCAGCACCTGCTGATGGCGGACGCGCCGATGTGGGGCCAGGACTGGCTGAACATCATGCGCAACAACGCTGCCTCGGTGTTCAACGCCGACCCGCAACGCAACACGGTGTTCTCCGTCCACATGTATGGCGTGTACAACACGGCAGCGAAGATCAACGCGTACTTCGACGCGTTCCGTTCGGCGGGGCTGCCGCTGGTGGTGGGCGAGTTCGGGAACAAGCACAGCGACGGCGACCCAGACGAGGACACGATCATGGCGCAGTCCCAGGCGCGTGGCATCGGCTATCTCGGCTGGTCGTGGAGCGGCAACGGCGGCGGTGTCGAGTACCTCGATCTGGTCCGTTCGTTCAACCCAGCGGATCTCACTCCGTGGGGCGAGCGCTTCCTCAACGGCACCAACGGAGTGCGGCAGACGTCGAAGCAGGCCATCATCTACGGCTGAGGTGATGTGGTCCCACACGACAATCCGACGTCAGGGCGTTGTCCGAATCGGACAGATTTGCCCGTGGGCCTACTCGGTGGAGTGTCTTCGGACCTGCCGGCGACTCCACAGTTACAGTGACTTTGTCCCGTTTGGACGGACGGGGTCGATATGTGGTCAGGTTGCTTGAAGTGAAGCAACGGGATCGCGGCTGGAATGCTGTACCGCTCGAAAAGGTCGTAGCGCCTGGTCAGAACACCAAGTAAGCCGTTGGGATCATGGTCCAGTGATCGTGTCACTGCTGTACCAATTGACCCGACGACTGCTGTCCGTCCCCGCGGTGTTGCTGCGCCGCGACACCTGTACCGCTCGAAAAGCCGTCGCAGCTGGTCAGGGCACCACAGTGACGCCGTTGGGATCATGATCCTGTTGGCCCAGGACAACCCGCGTTGGGGTCACCGGAGAATCCACGGCGAATTGGCCCGGCTCGGGCATCGGATCGCCGCATCCACCGTCTGGAAGATCCTGAACTCAGCAGGCATCGATCCCGCTCCACGTCGAACCGGTCCCACCTGGAAGCAGTTCCTCGCCAGTCAGGCCCGCCGGTTCGGCACACACTCATTCCGGTTCCTGCTTCGCGACCGGGACGGGAAGTACTCCATAGCATTCGATGCCGTCTTCCGAGCCGAAGAGATGGATATCTTGACCAGCGCACCCCGTGCGCCGCGGATGAACGCCCACTGCGAACGTGTCATCAGAACCCTCCGCACCGAGCTCTGTGACCACATTCTAATCCTCAACGAGACGCACGCCCGCCAGGTTCTCGCCGAATACCAACGGCACTACAACCAGCACCGGCCTCACCAATCCCGGCAACAACGACCACCCGAGACCCACCAACAGCAAGACACAGCACCTCCGGCCACCACCCGCACACTACTACGTACCCGCGTCCTTAATGGACTCATCAACGAGTACCGATACGCCCGCCTGACGTGCAACGACGACTTTTCGAGCGGCACAGGGTAGTGGTGGCGGCTCAGGCAGCGACGACATGCACAATTACCGCCAGCAGGTGGGAGACCACGATGCCCCGTCGCGGCCGGACGCGACCAGGACAGCACCACTGTCCACAAAGCACGGATCGCGCACGAACCAGTCACAGTTCGGCGGGCACGGCGCGTGACCCGCGTAAGGGCCAATTCTTGCCCCAGTAGCCGCGTCCAGATGACCTGATGAGTGTCAGCCGCGATCCCAATCAAGCTCGCCGAGGTCCAGCTCTGGAATGCTGGCGGCATGCCGTTCGGCAAGAGCATGCATAGCCTGGTTGGTCGGGCCGCCGGTCCAGACGACTCGGTAGCCGCGGGCGGTGCGGTCATAGCGCACCATCACCCAGGTGCCGGCCGCCGCGGACAACAGGGTGGCCAACCGGCGGGCACTGCGCTGTCGCCTGGTGCCCATCTCCCACCTCTCGCTATCGATACTTCGCTGGGTTCCCTGCGGTGCTCGAGAAACGACGCCCGCTCCCGGCGAAGGCGCTTACTGCTCTAAGGGAGTCCGGCGCGTCAGTACGGACGAGACAGGGCCGCCTGGACCACCCAATTAGGGCGCATCTGCGCGACGCCCGGCTCGCCGGCGTGCCAGTCTGCGGCGCTGATGGTGACGAAGATTCCACTCGTGGCTCTAGGAGCTGAGTGGGCATCGTTGTGCGGAAACCACGTGCACGGCCACCAGCCAGCAGTCGTGCGTGCCGCCAACCACCGTACCGCTGGGTCTGCTCGGCCATCTGCCACCCTCCACGGAAAACCCGGTCCCTCCCGGTCACGCGGCAGAGCGCTCAGGACCGAACCTGGCGAGAAACCATCCACGCAGACTACCGACTCGCAGCCCCACTTTCACGAGGCCACGTGACTGGGCACCTGCGCTCGCCCTCGACGCGGTCGAACGGCCCACTCTGGACCGTTGGCCGTGGCCGGGACAACGATCTAGCGCCTTCAGCTACCTGAATCACCGCTGCCCCGCCTCACCTGCCGCCGACACGGAAAGGGCTCTGGCGGCATCCTCCACCAGTACCACCGGGCGGTGTGACCAGCACGGACGGAGTTTCGGCACCAACAGGGTTGTCACTGTTCAGGGTTTGGTCGACGGTCGGCGACCGGCTGACGAACTGCGACCAGTAGATCTCGTTGTGCCTGCCGTTGCGCTGCTCCAGGTATGTGGTCGCGAACCTGCCATGTTGGCTGGGACGTCGATCAGTGACAGCACGACCAGATCGCGGTCGCCGGCCCCTTCCGATCACATGATCACTTCTCTCGACATCACACTTGTCCGCCGTTCCTGGACAAGTGTGAGCTGAGGATGGCCCTTGCACAGCCAAACGCCGTGACGGCCACCGTCAGCACAAGCCACCCCTGATCGCACTATCCGGTTCGGACGAGCCTGACCGCGTCGGCTCGGCATGGCTGACACCGCTAGAAGTCAACCGATCAACCGGCAGTTCGACAGTTTCGAACCAGAGGTCGTTGCCCCAGAACAGATCCTGAGTGGACGATCGGAACACCCTGCCACCGTTACTCCTCACGCACCAGACCCGGGCTGTGGTCCTGCACGTGCCCGGCGTCGGTGGACGCCGGCTGCTCGAAGTAGGCACGCCGGACCGCCCGGACGGTGTGCACCCGCAGGCGGAGGATGGCCTGCTGGAACAGGGACAGCGCCTGCCGGGCGGCCACGGTGAACAGACCCATGGTGATGTCCGGCTCGCCAAACACCACCAGCAGGAAGGAGCCCTCGACGGGAAAAACGCCGACGTAGCCGGACACGCCTTCGAACATCGCCGCGCGCGGCGCGCCGACCTTGGCCTGCCCGGTGAACTGGGTGGCCAGCCCGATGGCCGCGGCGGCCATCGCCGCAACACTATGATCCTCGACGCTGCCCTCCTCGATGCCACGGGTGTCGCTGTACAACACCAGCCCGTCCGGGGTGGCCACCAGCAGCCCGGTGACACGCTCGACACGACCGCGGATCTTTCCCAGCGCCGCGGTCATCGCCGCCTCGGCCAGCGTGCCCGCCTCGGCGTCGCCCGACGGCGGCGTCACCGTCGGCCCGGCCGGCGCAGGATCCCGCCTCGCGGAGGCGGACCTGCGCGTGGGCAGCACGGCGGAATCCGGAGCATCCGTGGCCGCTGTGGTCTGCATCTGGCTCATACCACCAAATCGGTTTCGATGCGCTTGAGCTGGTGCCGGGCCAGCGCGAGGTTCGCTCGTTCCCGGTCTAGGACCAGGTACAGAAACAGCGTCGAGGTGCCCTTGGCCGGGTGCAGCAACCGGATCAGGTGATACTGGCGGTGCAGGGTGATCAGGATGTCCTCGATGCTGTCGGTGAGCCCGAGGGCGGACATCACCCGCAGTTTCGACCGCACCACCTCAGTATTGCCGGCCGCGGCCACCTCCAGGTCCAGCCAGTCACCACCACCCAGTGTGCCCAGCGACATCCCGCTTTCGTAGTCGACCAGCGCCGCACCCACCGCGCCGGTAATGGACATCGCCTCTTTCAGCGCCGTGTCGATATTCATCACGAACGTTTCTCCTCATGTCGATATGGCACGCAACCGACGGAGCGCCTGATACTCCCGGCCACTATAGGGGCCCAAGGACCGCTCGGCGGATCACCTTATGCCGCGGTGGCCGACGAGTAAATACCCTTGTGGAGCAACATCGATACCCGTCGGTAATGAACGATATTGCTTGCGTGTTGGTATCAAACGATCTTGCATAAGCCGCGGAGTAGTCGCGACGTGCGCGACCCACACGGCTCTGCGAACTGCCATGGACTGCCCCGATTACCGCCCAACCGAACCCGGGTGGGCCTAACGGCTCGACGTGAAGAAGTTCGGTTTTTCCGATTCCTCCCGATAGCCGCGCGCTCGGAATTCCACGTGGCGCACATCAGTCAATGACGTGCCCTCGCCAAAACTCCGACGTCGAATGCCGAAGCTGGCCAACGCCTCGGCCTAATTCGGTCTAGGAGTGTGCTGAATAAGGCGGATTAGGGCGGGAAGAACGCCGACAAGGGCCGTCTGTGCGGTAGTTAGATCGGACCTCAAGGATCGACAATGTGGTCGTTCTTTCCGCCGGTAGCCGGTGTGGTCGCGTGGCTGTGGCGGTTCAAGTCCGGCTGGGTTGGCGTGAACGGATCTGTCAGGCCAATGCCCAGGCTGCACTGTGGCGGACCAGTCCAAGATTGAGCAGTCGGGCGCAGGTTCAGCGCGGCCATGCGGGTGTGCGGCCTGTGAGGTTTCAAAACGCTGCACTGCAGCCCTGGACTGCAATGGCCACGCGGGTCGACGGGGACGGCATGATCGTAGGTCGTGTGGCTACGACTGGTGTATCTGATCTTCGTTCGGCTCGGTCAGTGGCTTGTCTTGTTTGGCCGGTCTTCGGCGTCCAAGGACGTGGAGTTGCTGGTGTTACGGCACGAGGTCGCTGCACTGCGCCGCATCAACCCTCGCCCACGACTCGACTGGGCCGACCGCGCCGTACTCGCCGCACTGGTACGCCGACTACCCAACCTGCTGCGTAGCCATCGATTGGTCACGCCCCGTCCCCCGCGAAAGTTCCACGCAGATTCGCCGCCAGCCCATCCTGGGCGGCTTGATCAACGAGTACGAACCCACAGCGGCGTAGGGCCCTGGTCACGGGGCCCGGAGCACACTTTTTGGAACCCCACACATTCAAACCCTCAGTTCGCCGAACGGTCGGTGCCGGGGATTCCTGCCGGGTGCGTCCGATCAGCGGACGATCTGTTTGTCGGCTGGGTTATCCGCCCACTGGGGATCAGCGGGTGACGAACACGTGCATGGCCGACATGATCGTCCAAACGCGACACAATACCGTGGTGGACGACGGCTGCTTCCCGCCACATCTCGAGTCGAGACAGATGACGTAGCCGGGCTGCCACAGAAGACCAAGGACCTCCATCGTCGGCTGGCCTAGATTTCGGTTCACCAGACGAAGGAGTGCGCACACCATGGCCACACCGGAAAGCACCACGCCGCCGTCCAGGAAGAGCATCTTCGCGGCGACCGTGCCCACCTGCTCAACCCCTCGGTGGGACTGAGCACGCACGTTCAGGATGTCGTGGCGCTCATCGAGGCGTACGACCTCGCCGACGTGGTGCGCGTTGACGGACGAGGTGACCGCGAAGGCGAACGGGCCTCCTTCGCTCGCGGCGAGGGCGTCGACGATCGTGACGTCGGTTCGCTGGTGCAGGGCTCGTTTGGGCCGGTCGCTCAGCGCGGTTCCCGAGCTGAGAACCGATGTGAGCGAACGCAGATCGTGTGGACGCCCTGAGTTCTCTGCGGCTACCAGTTCGTCGGTCAGTGGTTGGCAGATCGCCGTTGCCCGCCACGATGATCACGCCGACCTGTTGCTGGGTAACGGTTTCCCACACGTGCCGGGCGTCCAGCCGATCGCGGCGCGCGATGATCACCCGGCCGCCGGTCAGCAAGGCGCCCATGGAGTTGAACAGTCCGGTCGCGTGCATGAGTGGGGCGACCGGCATTGTCGCCGGCGCGTGGCCCTCGGCTCGTGCGGTCACCGCCAGCTCGACTGCTTAGTCGAGTGTTGAGGGCAGAGCGGACACGCCCAATGGCCGGAAGATCGGTACCACCAGTGCGTGCAGCAGGTCGGTCTGCCGCCAGATCACACCTTTGGGTCTGCCGGTGGTGCCACCCGTGTACATCATGAGCTGATCCGAACCGGCGCGCGGCTCGCCAGGACGGGGTTCGGTCGCGGCGAGCAGATCCTCCAGTTCGGGCACCACCGGCCCGGGGTTGTCCACGGCGGGACCGACCCGGACCAGCAGGCGCAACGCTGTTACGTGTCGCGTGGCGTGCGTGACGTTCGCGGCGAGTTCCCGCTGAAGACCAGGGCCGCGGCGTCGGTGAGCAGTGCGGGCAGCTCGTCCTGCGTGTAGCGATAGTTCGCGTTGACCGATGCGGCACCGATCTTGAGAGCGGCGAACACCGTCTCGAGGTAGGCGGCACCGTTGTACAGGTAGCAGCGGAGACCGCAGACACCGGCCGATGACCGAACAGTCTTCCAGCAGGCGACCGCATGGGGACCGCGACAAATTACGTAAACCACGTTCGACCCGGCACACCGAAGGCGGCTGTGCCCGCACGGCATGGAGTCAGGGCTTGCGGCCGACGGCTCCCCAGCCGATGAAGTCGATCGGCATGACCGGAGTGAGGCGAGGGCCCTCGGGCCACCAGTCACCGACCGGGACCAGGCCGGGTTCGAGGATCTCGAGGCCGGTCAGATAGGACTCGATCTCGGCAGGAGTACGGCATCGGCCCCTGCCGATAGCGCTGCGGAGATTGGCTTCCATGGCTTTGGCCAGCGCGCTGACCTCGCTGCCGTCGTCCGGGTCGCAGAAGTGGCTCAACAAGACGTACGAGCCCGACGGCAGCAGTTCGATGTACCGGGCCATCAGCTCACGCGGGTTCTCGTCGTCCTCGACGTGATGGATGGTGGCGCACTGCATGAGCGCGATCGGGCGGTCGAAGTCCAACGACCGGGACACCACCGGGTGGGCGAACAGGTCATCCGGGTAGCGCAGGTCGGCGGCTACCACATGGGTGTGGTCGTTCTCCTCGAGCAGCGCGCGGCCGTGCGCGATCACCATCGGGTCGTTGTCCACGTAGACGACCGTGGCCTCGGGGTTGATGCGCTGGGCGACCTGGTGGGTGTTCTCCGCCGTGGGCAGCCCGGACCCGCAGTCCAGGAACTGGTCGACCTTCGCGGTCGTGGTCAGGTAGCGCACCACCCTGATCAGCCATCGGCGCAACACCTGGGCCAGCAGCGGCGCGTTCGGCTCGATCTCCATCGTGCGCCGGTAGAACTCGCGGTCCACCTCGTAGTGGTCCTTGCCGCCGAGCATCATGTCGTACACGCGGGCAACGCTTGGTTTGGTGGTGTCGACGCCCGCCAGCACCAGCTCGTCAGTGGGGCCGTTCCCACCCCTCGAGTTCTCAGCCATGGCCCACTTTCACGCGGTCGGCGCTTGCCGCCTCGCCGCTGATCCTACTGACGGCGACCCACAGTGTATGCCCGGCCATTTGCAGCAGCAGAGGGACATCGCCTTCGAAGGTTGCCGGTCTTCCGCTGTTGCACAACCATGGCGGCATGGGCAACTCACGCCGGCCCGCCGACCGTCCGGGTTGGGCTACTCGGGCGAACTTCGCGCGGCGCGGGGTGTCGGTGACCAGCCCACCGTGGAGAGGCGGTCAGCATGGTGGTCGTGCCGAAGTCGACGGGGCGCAAACCCAAGCCCGGCAAGCACTCCCGATCCGCTTTACGCTCACAGAGCGAGACCGCGGGGTACCATTCCGATGTCGCTGGGCTGCGCCCCGCTGACCCCGTAGCCCTGGTCAGCCGCGAGCAGGACCGACAGCTGATCGCCGCGATCTGCGGTCCGTCGACCGGGTTTCTCCCCGACGACCTGGTCGGCCACGCCCGGGCCGGGTGGGACACCAACCGCGACACGAGGCCACCGTTCGACCAGCTCGACCAGGACCAGCGGGTCGCGCTGACCATGGCCGTAGTCCGGGAGTTGGCCAAGCGACTGACCGATCCGCCGAGGCCCGCAGTGGACGGCCGAGGGCGACCGGTCAACCACCACGCGCCCAGCTCCCCGCCCTTCCCGACCGGCGCGGACGAGCTGCGGTTCTGGACCCGGCGACTGCAGGCGCGAGTCAACGACCTGCGACCGTTAGCCGATGGGGGCAACCGACGGCTTGTCGCCGGTCGGCTCACCGAGGCCGGGCAACTGCTGGCCAGGATGCGGCAGCGGACCCCGGCGGCAACAGGGCAGAAGGAGACCGCGCACTGGATCACCGTGACCGCCGACCGGGCGGCCGACCTGCCGGCCATCCCCGGGCAGCCCTACCTGACGGGCCGACGCGCGGAGGCCGAGCACTGGGCGGCGCTGACCCGGCGGCGGCAACAGAACCACGCCACCCCGGCCGGGTGGAGCTACGGCGGGCAGGCCCTGATCGCCGCACTCGCCGCCCGCCGGGCACCGGGCGTGACCGTGGTGGACTGGCGGGACGGGCCGGGCACCGAACTGGTCGCCCTCTCGCCGGAGGTGGTCGTCATCGCCGCCTCGGACACCAAGACGCAGCAGAGCGTCCTGCACACCCTCTCGCAGTGGACCGGCCGCGATCGGCTGGCGTGTGAACTGGCCGTGCGCAAGGCCGTCGACGCCGGGCTGGTCACCATCTCCAGCGGGATCGACAAGCCCATCACCACCGATAAAGGCGCAGGCCTGTACTCCCGGCTCACCCGCACCCTCCAGACCACGCAAACCACCCTGAGCTCGTAGAGATCAGCTCACAATCAGGTGGCGTGTCGGCTGTGCCAAAAGCGCTTGCGGATACCATCGGCCCCGACCTCAGGACACGGACACGTCGTGGCGACGGTTCCTGCGGGCCCTGGCGTCCGCGATGCCACTTGCGACGTCTTCCACCTCCCCGGTTGCGGGCGCGGGAACGCGTCGGGTGGTGGGACTGCTGCTGGCATCGAGGGTGAACCGGCGGCGACGCTGCGGCGCGCCCCCGACGCAGTCGTGCTGAGGCATCTGGAGGGCTGATCGCAACGCCCGGGAGCCTCTCGATCTATCTGTTTCGGGTTCGCGGCCTGCCGGGGCAGGACCACGAGCACGTCTGCCCACATGGTCGTCCCGTCTTGGCCTGGCACCGCGTCCCACTGGGCAGATAGCCGCTCGATCACCAGCAGGTGCACGCCTTCTGGCTGTCCTGGTCGAGAATGCGGCCATCTGGTTTGACCTGGGCGATCGTGACGTCCGACGATCTGCGATCGTGTCTGTTCGTCTGGTCTATCGGCTCTTTGGTCAGGTGCTGTCCTGGCTTGCCCTGTTCGCTCGATCGTCAGCGTCAAAGGACGCCGAAATACTCGCCTTGCGCCACGAGCCCGCCGTGCTGCGACGCAACAACCCGAAGCCTCGTTTCTCCTGGTCAGATCGCGCGATCCTCGCCACGCCTGCCCGAATGCTTCCCCTGTAGGGTTCCAAAACCCTGCGCTATCGGGCTTGACCTGTCATGATCACGCCAGTCGCCAGGCAAGGCATGATCGCGAGTCGTGTGGCTACGACTGTTGTACCTGATCTTCGTTCGGCTTGGTGGATGGCTCGTTCTGCTTGGCCGGTCCACGACGTCCAAGGACGTCGAATTGCTGGTGCTACGCCACGAGATAGCTGTACTGCGCCGGGCGAACCCTCGCCCCCGACTCGACTGGGCTGACCGCGCGGTGCTCGCAGCTTTGGTGCAGCGTCTTCCCAGCATGCTACGCAGACATCGACTGGTCACGCCCGGCACGATCCTGCGCTGGCACCGACGACTGGTAGCCCACAAGTGGACTTATCCCAACAGAACAGGACGTCCACCCATCGACCGCGCCGTCGTCACGTTGATCGAACGAATGGCACGCGAGAACACCAGTTGGGGATACCGCAGGATTCAAGGCGAGCTGCTCAAACTCGGCCATCGGGTAGCCGCCTCGACCGTCCGACGCGTGCTCAAACGTTCACGAATTCGACCAGCGCCGCAGCGAGACTCCGACACCTCATGGCGGCGGTTCCTGCGCACCCAAGCCACGACGCTATTGGCCTGCGACTTCTTCCACGTCGACTGCGCAGTCACCCTCAAACGCGTCTACGTGTTCTTCGTACTCGAGGTGGCCACCCGCTACGTCCACATCCTCGGCACCACACCCCACCCCGACGGACCATGGACCACCCAACAAGCCCGCAACCTGCTCATGAACCTCAGCGACCGAGCTGACGACTTCCGATTCCTGATCCGCGACCGCGCCGGCCAATTCACCGCCACGTTCGACACCGCCTTCGCCAGCGCCGGCATCGAGGTCGTCAAGATCCCGCCCGGCTGCCCGAGAGCGAACTGTTACGCCGAGCGGTTCATCGGCACAGTACGACGCGAACTCACCGACCGACTTCTGATCATCGGCGAACGTCACCTGCGCACCGTTCTTGCGCAGTACGTCACTCACTACAACACACGCCGCCCGCACCGAGCTCTGTATCTCGTCCCGCCACGACGAGACCGCCCTATCCTCCACGAAAGTTCCACCCAGGTTCGCCGCCAGCCCATCCTCGGCGGCCTGATCAACGAGTACGAACCCGCCGCGGCTTAACGCGCAGGTCACAGTCACAAAGCCGCCTTATGAAACCCCACAGGGCACACCAAGCCAAGCAGGGCTGAATCTGTGGCAAATGCGTGCCAAAGTCGGCAACGCGCTGACGCCATGGGCTGCGTCTTAGCAGGTCAACGGTCTCTCCGGAGGCGGGAGCGCAGGTTCGAATCCTGCCGGGGGCGACGACCTGCCTGCTGACCTGTTCGTCCTTGCCGCCGGCGCGTACACGGGCGCGCTGTCGCGATTGGCATGCTTGAGCCAGGAGTCCGCTCGTCAGCCCGGGACATAGGTGGAGCCACGATTTTGGCGATGAGTCCCTCGTGTCCCTCGGCGGCGATGCGCTCCAGGAGATTCTGCGGGGTGAGCCGGTCGGCGGTGAGCTCCTCGAAGGTGACCGCTGGGACGATCGAGAGGAGGTACGGGTTGGGCATCAGAATCTGTCTGAGCAGCGCGCGCCGCTGGTCGTAAGGCTGATTGAGCAGCACGGCATCGCCGAGCTGGAGCAGGTCGAAGGCGAGATACCGGACGGGCAGATCGTCGAACGGCTGGTCGGCACGGTCGGACTTCCGGTGTCTCTGGTAGCGGCCCCGCCGGTCTTGCAACAGTCCGAAGTCGACATGCGCGGCCTGGTTGTAGACAACGATCTCACCGTCGAGAACCGCCGCACGACCGTCGAGGGCGTCATCCAACACGCCGACCAGGGAAGTAAATTCCTGGGTGAAGTCGATGCCGTTGCGGCTGGTCAGGACGGTGGTGCCGTCGCTGGCAATCCTGTACCGCTCGAAAAGTCATCGCTGCACGTCAAACAACGTGTCGGTCCTCCTGGATCACGCCGCCGACGGCCAGGGTATGGGCGCGCAATACCTACGAGACCGCAAGCACCGCTCGAGCCCCGCCACCACAAACGACGTCCTACGCAGCCAGATCACCGGCAGGTCCGATACCTGCCCCAGGGCTCGCAGAACTGCTCCGCATCAGCATCCTCAGGGCCTCAGCAAGGAGCATAGTTACGCCGCTTGACGTGCAGCGATGACCTTTTCGAGCGGTACAGGCAGTTTGCGTAATCTCGGTCAACCCAGATAGATCACCCTAAACGTCCGCTTCTGCCACTGTGGTCACTCGGCTCTGCGGCGCCCTGTCATCGCCGAAGCTTGGCGCCGAGTCCGGTTAGGACTTCTGCGTGACGATCATCGCCTCGACGTTGACGTCCTTGTCCAGCACGCCATGCTTGCGCATCAGGTCGATGACGCGCTGCAGCCGGACCGCGTTGAGCGTGGTCGGCCAGGTGCCCAGGTGCAGCAGGCTCGCGGTGTCCTTGTCCACCTTGGCGTAGGTGGGGATGGCCTCCTCGACGTTGCGCCGGTCGGCGGCGTCCTGCTGGGCCTTGACGATCGCGCGCTGGAACGCCGCGACGGTCTTCGGGTTGGTCCCGGCGAACTTCGAGCTGGTGGCCCAGCCGGCGATCGGCACGTCCTGCGTCGCGCCGGTCGCGACGTCGACGACCGGGGTCATGCCGGCGGAACGCTGCGACTGCGTGATGTAGGGCTCGACCATGAACGCCGCGTCGACGTTCTTGCGCTCGACCGCGGCCTGCATGTCTGGGAACGGGATCTCGACGAACTGCACGGTCTTCGGGTCGACCCCGTTGGCCTCGAGGGCGGAGCGGGCGGTCAGCTCGGCGATGTTGTTCTTGGTGTTGATGGCGACCTTCTTGCCGGTCAGGTCCTGCGGCTTGCCAATCGCGGAGTTCTTGCCGCGCATGATCAGGAACATGCCCGGGGTGGCCTGGTAGCCGTCGGCGACCAGCTTGAGGTCCGCCACGCCTTTGGCCTGTGCGCTGAAGAACGAGACGAAGTTGCCGAATGCGAAGTGCAGTTCGCCGTTCACCAGGCCGGGCACGGCGGCCGCGCCGCCGGTGAGCGTCTTGAGCTCGACCTCGAGGCCCTCCTGCTTGAAGTAGCCCTTCTGCTGGGCGATCGCCACTGTAACGGTATCCACAATAGGCAACGTGCCGACGGTGACCTTGGCCTGTTCCAGTCCACCGGATGGCGCGGATTGGCCGGACTCGTTGGAGTCGGCCAGCGCCGAACAACTGGCCAGAGCGAAGGCAAGTACGCAAGACAAGGCTATGCGCCGCATGGCAGGGTTCTCCTGGGAACAGAAGCAGGAATGGTCGACGGGGATGAGATCACAGCCGTTCGGCGTGCCGCCACCCGGGTCGGTAACTTTCTGCGAACTATGTTTCGAACTCGCCGTCATTTGTTGACCCGTCGTATTAATCGCGTCATGCGAACGGTTGCTCCCATGCGCGATATGTTGGAACATTTCCCGCGACGGGACTTGTTCGGCGGCAACGGAGATCCGTAGCGGGGGCGCATTTCCGACGACGAGCGGCGCATCGGGCTGGGGGCAAGTCTCGGGTCCTCAGTGGCCGTGAGCAGCGTGATCGCCACCGCCGTCATGGCTCTTCCGCTCTATCTGTGGGTGGGTTACAGACCTTGAATGGTCAGGGTTAATCAATTGTTGTGCTGTACCAGACCTCCGTGTGCCACGTTTCCGAGGTGCTGAAAGGAGGCTCTCCGACCGGGTCTCTCGCCACTTCGACATTGCGCGTGCCGGAAAGGCCATCCGTGTGGATCAGTGCATGCTCGGCGGCCCGAATTTTGGTGTCACTCGCTAGTTCGTCCGTGCTGGCGAATAGGCGAAATTGGCCAGCATGCGCCACTGCTCATCGTTCCAAACGATCGACAGGATGGTCAGGCTGACAATGTTTGGCGGACGCCAGGGGATACCGCCTGACCCGAAAGGTACTCCTGCTACGTGTGGGGTGCCAGAACTCTGTACTCGGCTGCTGAGCTGCGGTGATCGTGCACCACGGGCCGTAGGGGCATGATCGTGAGACGTGATGTTACGACTGCTGTACCTGATCTTCGTCCGCCTCGTCGGCTGGTTGGTTCTGCTCGGCCGGTCATCGGCGGCCAAGGACGTCGAACTGCTGGTGCTCCGGCACGAGGTCGCCGTGCCGCGCCGGACCAATCCTCGCCCGCGGCGGGAATGGGCCGATCGCGCGGTGCTTGCCGCGTTGGTACGCTGGCTCCCGCGACTGCTTCGCGAGCACCGGGTGGTGACACCGGGCACCGTCCTGCGATGGCATCGGCGCTTGGTCGCGAAGAAGTGGACGTACCCGAGTCGGGCAGGGCGCCCACCAGTCGATGATGCCGTGGTGGTGTTGATCGAGCGCATGGCACAGGACAACAGCGGTTGGGGCTACCGCAGGATCCAGGGCGAACTGCTTAAGCTCGGCCACCGGGTAACCGCGTCGACCATCCGCCGCGTGCTCAAGCGCCTGCGCATACCACCCGCACCCAAACGTGACATCGACACCTCCTGGCGACGGTTCCTGCGTGCCCAGGCCGCGAACATGCTGGCCTGCGACTTCTTTCACATCGACTACGCCGTCACCCTCAAGCGCGTCTACGTATTCTTCGTACTCGAAGTCGCCACCCGCTACGTCCACATCCTCGGCACCACCACCAACCCCAACGGACCATGGACCACCCAACAAGCCCGCAACCTACTCATGGACTTGGGTGACCGGGCTGACGACTTCCGGTTCCTCATCCGGGACCGTGCCGAGCAATTCACCGTCTCGTTCGACGCCGTCCTCACCGGCTCCGGCATTGAGGTCGTGAAGATTCCGCCACGATGCCCGCAGGCAAACTGCTACGCCGAACGGTTCGTCGGCACCGTCAGACACGAGGCCACCGACCGGCTGCTCATCATTAACGAGCACCACCTGAGATCAGTGCTGGACAGCTATGTGGCCCACTACAACCACCGCCGCCCGCACCGAGCCCACGATCTCCTGCCACCACGACCGGATCATCGATTCCGCAGCCTAGCCGCACGTCGGTACGCCGCCGATCAGTTCTCGGCGGCCTGATCAACGAGTACGAACCCGATGCAGCTTAACGCGCAGGTCAGACCACACGGCTGACTTTTGGCACCCCACAGGCGCGGAGGAACCCGGGATTTGACACCACCGCGACGTCTGGCCGCGCAAGTAGCTCTTGCATCCTCATTGCGGTTCCTTGGGGAACGGTGGACTTATTGACAACCACGCAGCCCAGCGGCAGCTCGCCGCGTACCTCATTTACGACCGCGTCGACCGCGCTGAGGTCGGCCGTCCCGTCCTTCCCCATTGGTGTCGGACACAAGCCTCCGCACCGAACAGGGTGTGGTCGGTTGGCACGGCACGGAGAAACGCGGTCGCAAATGACGGACACAACCAGCTGCGAACCCGACTTGTTCATCGACGGGCCTCGTCTACTGCGACCAGAGCGCCGCCCACCACCTCGCGCGCACCGGCCTCGTCATGCCACGCGCCCAGCCGAGGTTGGACAGATCATTGCTGACAACCCGCACAATTCCCTGCCTCAGCCAAGATCAGCAACCATGCACGAGGTCGTTAGATGGTCAGGCCCGGCTGGCCGTCCAGCACGACGTATCTCCGGGACACGGACATGGTGACCTTGGCCGGGTCTCGTTCCTGGATCGAGCTCAGCCGGGTCCATTCGGCCGTGAGCTGCTGCGCGTTCACGGTCACCCGGACGTAGCCGCGGTGGTTGCCGATGAAGTTCAAGCCCGGATTGTTCCTCGCGCCACCGGGCTTGTTCCTGCCCTTCGAGGTGATGGAGCTCGTCACGAGCTCGGTGCCGACGATTGGGCCGGTTCGGTTGAGGCGCAGGTCGTTCGCCCAGTGGGTGTGCACATCACCCGTCAGGACAACGGGATTGCGGACCGTGCGGTCGATCCAACCTTGGATGATCCGCGCGCGGTTGGCTCGGTAGCCGTCCCAGGAATCGTTGTTTCCGTCGCAGGTGCGGGGATCGCCGTCGTAGTCGCGGTGCGCGAAGAACACTTGCTGGCCCAGGAAATCCCAGCCTGAGCCGCGTGCCGTCAGGCCGTCGAGCAGCCACTGCTCCTGCGCCGGGCCGGTGAGCGTGCGGGTCGTGCTGTTGACCTTGCCGCAGTCTCTCGCCGGCGCCTGCTTGTTGCGGTGCTGGCGCGTGTCCATCATGTGGAAGCGGGCCAGGGTTCCCCATTCGATGCGGCGATACAGCTTGATCGCGGCACTCGTCGGTTTCATCGCCTTCGGCAGCGGCATGTTCTCCCAGAACGCTCGGAAGGCGTCTTTGCGTCGCTGCTCGGGGATGGCTGACCGCACGCCGTACCAGTTGTTCTTCACCTCGTGGTCGTCGAAGACCACTAGCCAGGGGGCGGCCGCGTGGCACGCCTTGAGATCCGGGTCGAGATGGTGCTGGGCATAGCGGATTCGGTACTCCGACAATGTGTTCGCCTCGTTGTTGAGGGCGACATACCGGCGGACCTTGTGGGCCTGACGGCTTGGCTTCTCGTACATGTAGTCGCCGAGGAACAACACGACGTCGGGGTTGTCGGCCGTGATGTAACGGTGGGCGTGATACCAGCCGACCTCGAAGTGCTGGCAGGACGCGAACGCGAACTCCAGCGAGGCTACGCTGGCGCCGCGCGCGGGCGCGGTGCGGGTGCGGCCGACCGGCGAGATATGGCGGTCGGCTTTGAAGCGATAGAAATACCAGGCGTTGGGCGCCAAGCCTCGTGGCTCGACGTGCACGCTGTGACCGTCGGCGGGCACAGCATTCTCGCGTCCGGTCTGGACAATGTTGACGAATCTCGCGTCGGTGGCGATCTCCCAGTCGACACGGACGGTCCGGGTGCCCATGCCGCCGTCGGCATCGAGCGGGGCGGCGGCGAGCCTTGTCCACAACACCATTCCGTCCGGCCTCGGATCGCCGGACGCGACACCCAACTGGAACGGGTCCGAGGCCGCCCTGACCGCCCGAGGAACCGCGGCGGTGATTCCCGCCGCAACGAGGAGAGTACGACGGTTCAGCTTTGACATGCTGGCCCCTTCATGCTCATGCGAAGTCGGTTATGGTGGCACCACAGGTTTTCTCGAGCACGTCCTTGGCTCCGTACTTGCCCAGGCACACTCGGTAGGTGACCCAACTGCCCTCCGGCAGCTCGAGGTCTGCTGTGACTCTCGTGCCGTTGCCGTTGGGATTCCACACCAGGCGCGGGCCGTAGCCGTCGGGCAACTAGTAGAGCAGGACCGCGGAGTGCCCGTCTGCCTTGTGGTCGTAGACGGTGAAGACCTCGCCATAGGACGCGAACGTGCCCCGGCCGGCGCAGGACGGGCGGACCGAGCAGCGTTCACTGTCGGCCGCCGCCGAGTTGCCACCGCCAGCATCAGAGCCGCGGCCAGGAGCGTGGTTCTGTGGACCAGGTTCAGCTGCGACAGCATATCGACCAACGCCCAGCTCATTCGTCCGCTCCGATCGAGCACCATCTGCGGAGTCTCCTCGGCTACGGCCGCCATTGCACCGGCCGGCCACCAGATCTCCCGTCGGCGATCCACAAAACTCGTGGTCTCGGCGGGAAGATGGCGTCCGTCCGGATAAGTCGGACGTCCGCGTCCCGGCGGATCGCGGCGACCAGCGCGCGTTTCCGTGCTTTGATTCCGACGCTTCTCGTCTTCGGGTTCTTGTGAGGGTGGCGGCCCTGCGTGCTTCGGCGACGCCACCATCTGGTTGGTTAGAGCGGGGCTTGGGCTAGGTAGTTGTCCTGTTGGGCGGTGGGTAGGCTGGCGTCCAGACCGAGAGCCTGCTTTCGATAGTTGGCGTTGAATGCCACCAACGCGTTGTCAGCGCGTGCGGTGACCTCGATGTAGTCACCGATGAAGAAGCCACGGAGGAACGGGTCGGCTTCGGGCTCGTTCGACGGGGTTGTCAGCCGCTGCCGGTTGACCACGGTGCCCTGGGGCCCGACAGTGACCAGTTCGAGGTCCTGCCGGTTGCCGAACACCGGATCGAACCGGCTGGTCCAGTACGCCACCGCGAGGTTCGCACCACCCGGATTGGCGGACAACGTGCCGAAGTAGTTGTCCCCGCCCGCCGACAGCGTTGTCGGGTTGCTCCACCCCGCGCCGAAGCTGTCGGAGAAGGTCATCCGCATGCGTGAGAACTCGCAGATGACGTTGAGCGGACGGGACTGGCACGACTCCCAGATCACGAATATCCGCGGTATCCCGTTCACGATCTTCACGTCGTGCTTGGGGTACGTGGCGACGCGGAAGTCGTTGGCGTGCAGGACACCGCCGAAACCGATCGGCTCGAGCTCGGTGGTGACCACCCCCTCCGGACTGAACTCGCTGCTGCCGGCCTCGGCCACCCGCAGTTTGATGACGAAGGTCTCCCCGTCGTTCGGTGTGATCCGATCCTCGACCCAGGTCACGTAGGTCCGGCCATCGGGCCCGACGGTCACATCGCTGAACTGGACATCGCTGCCACCGGCACTGAGATTGATCGGTTTGCCGCAGCTGGTCAGGTTGGCCTCGCAGCGCACCGCCTTGATCGTGGTGGTGACATTGGGGAAGTCGACCGCGAAGTCGGTGTAGGTCACCCAGATCACGGTCTGCCCGGCGCTGTGCCCGACGGCCATCCACGGCTTGTCGAGGAGGTGGAAGTGTGCCGGATCGGGAGAGATCACCTGATCTGCCAGCGTACGGGTCGGCCAGCAGGTGGGGTCGTCACCGCCGGGGCACGACCCCAGCGTGCCGGCCGTCGTGCGGTAGACGCCAATGCCGCTATGTGTCGGCACCCCGTCGACGAAGACCAGGTTGAGGGTGGCCATGTACGCGTTGCAGGCCGCGTCGAAGGCCACCACCGGATCGCCACTCGACGGCACCGCAACACCGTCAGCGAAGGTGACGGCTGGCAGCAGCCCCTCCCTGGTCAGGGTCGCACCATTGTCGGAGAAGTGCCAGCCGGTGAAGTTGCCGAGCGGGTTGAGCAGACCCCGGTAGTCGTTCGTCCCCGCCAACACCAGGTTGCCGTTCGACGAGCAGCGATCGACCGACTCCTCGTTCTGCGGCAGGCCGAGATCGTCACGATTAAACAGCGCCCGGCGCATCGGAAAGTCGCCCGGCGCAAGCGCCCGGGGCACCGCGTTGACACGAGCGCCCAGCGCCGCGATCCAGTCCGGCCTCGCCCGCATGCCGGCCGAGACCTGCTCCGGATGCTGGGCATACCAGCGGGCCAGCGCACCCTGCGAAAGCATCCGCTGCACCTTCTCCGGAAGCGAAAGCGCCACTGCTGAAGGCACCGCGGATGCCGTTGAGGAAAACGAAAGAGCGCCGAGCAACAGTGTTACGGCACCCACCTTGGTGAAGGTCGCCAGACGTCTCGAGATCATGCCCCAATCCCTCCGCCGTCACCGCCGCCTCAAGATCATGAAATCCAGTCCACGCCCACAAACCGCAGTCTTTGCTGACAACCCCGACGAACGCAAAGGGCCATTGTCGGGGCCCCTAGCTAAACCGACGATGGGCAGCGAACGACAAAGCATGGCGAGAATCGGCCAGACGCCGAGGAGCAATCTCACGGCGATGTCGTATAGGACATCCATACGACATTGGCCATGAGACTACGACACCAGATTTGAGACC
>NZ_FWXV01000024.1 GCF_900176515.1 Kibdelosporangium aridum | reverse complement strand
CGCGACCGGTTCGCCTCCTGGAACGGCACTGCGCCCCTTGATGCGTCCTCCGGGCAGCAGCAGCGCCACCGGCTCTCCCGCGCTGGCAACCGTCGCATCAACCGGACCTTGCACATCATGGCTGCCGTTCAGTTGCGCAACGCCACTCCAGGCCGTATCTACTTCGATGCGAAGAAGGCCGCGGGCAAGACCTCGATGGAAGCCATGCGCGCACTCAAACGACGACTATCCAATGTGGTTTATCGCCGGATGGTGCACGACCAGCAGACCAGGCAAGCGGCAGGCCCGGGAGGGCACTCCGGGACGACTCGCCAGTCCAGCGTGACCGACCTACCCCCGGACATCGGCTCTTCGGACAAGCCACTACCCGGACCCACCACAACCCAGCCTAACCCCCACTTCCCAGCCGCCTCTTGACATAAAGGGGAGCCATAAGCGGACGTTGCGGTGTCGACCTTCACGTCGTCAAACACAATTCGCAGGTGCTCATCGCCATGGTTGGCGGCCTCCACACCGATGCCGGCGTCCGTAGCTCATGAGCGCAGCGACTCCCAAAAGCACAGTTGCTCGCCTCAGCCACGTTCAACGGCCGGACACCACGGGGCGGGATGTCCAAAGCCCAATACCTCCCGCGGCGACGAGTATCGAGCCCGCGGGGGGTTACTGGCGGTGAAATGGCTGCACGATGGCGACCTGGTTTGTTGATGACTCGCTGTAACGGTTGTTCTGACGTGCCGATACATGGCTACTCCATTTGTCCTAGGAGGTGCCATGCCACAGCAGGGCTCGGTATCCAACGCATCCGCCGTTCGGCCACCGACAGTCGTCTACCTGCCGGGACTTTCGAAATCACCCTCGAACTCGGCGGAGCGGCTCGCGACGCTCATCGCCCACAACCTCACCCAAGGTCCAGGCACCTTCACAACGCAGAAAGCTCCTGATCCGGGAGCACCTCTGACCGAAGGACGACGGATCCTCGATGAGAACAAGACCCCGATGCTCGACATCTCCATGCTCGACTATCGAGCACATCTTCGACTGCGTTGCGCTTGCCGAAAACCTCATCCGTGCTGGTCAGCCCCTACACGCGATGACGTCGGCGCTGTCCCCTCATGGCAGGCGGTCCTGCGGCAGGATGACCGGCCGTGCTGCTGCGATTGGCCTACCTCGGCCTCACCAACACCTTCGCCCTGGTTCGCCTGCTCCCAAGGAGCACCCGGGACAAAGACATCGAGATCCTCGCGTTGCGCCACCAGATCGGAATACTGCAACGGCAACTCGCGACACCAGAGTGCGATTCAGCCCGGCCGACAGGGCCCTACTCGCCGCGCTCCTACACCGGCTATCACGCCAGACCGTGCACAGGCTCCGTCTGCTGGTACGCCCGGACACGATCCTGCGCTGGCACCGTGATCTACTCCGCCGACGCCACGCCAGGATGTCGCGGCCGAAACGCCCGGGCCGACCACGCACCATCCGGTCTATCCGAGTCCTGGTTCTGCGCCTTGCCAAGGAGAACCCCAGCTGGGGCTACCGCCGCATCCACGGCGAACTCCTCGTCCTCGGCATCAAAGTCGCCGCATCGACCGTGTGGCAGATTCTCGCCGACGCCGGCATCGACCCCGCACCCGAACGCGCGTCCAGCACGTGGGCCCAGTTCCTGCGTTCCCAAGCCGAGGTCCTGCTGGCCTGCGACTTCACCGGCGCCCGCATGTACGTGCTGGCCGTGATCGAGCACGCGCACCGCAGGATCCGCATCCTCGGCGCCACACCGCATCCGACCGCGGAGTGGGTGACCCAAGCCGCCCGCAACCTCGTCATGGATCTCGAGGACGCCGGCTACCGAGCACGGTTCCCGATCCGCGACAGAGACGGCAAATTTCCGCACCTGTTCGACGTCATCCTCGCCGACGCCAGCATCGAGGTCGCGCTGAGTGGTGTGCAGATGCCCAGGATGAACTCGATCGTCGAGCGCTGAGTACAGACCTGTCGACACGAACTACTCGATCGCACCTTGATCTGGAACCAGCGACACCTGCTCCACGCACTCCGTGAATACGAGCGGTTCTACAACTCGCACCGACCTCACCAAGGCATCGCCAACGCCCGACCATTACAACCACTGCCCGAGCCGATCACCGATCCAGCCCAGATCAGTCAACTCGACATCCGCCGACACCCACGGTTGGGCGGCACCCTCAACCAGTACCACCACGCCGCCTGACCAGCACGGATGATGTTTTCGGCAACCACAGGGTCGAACAGGCGGCGATGTGACGGCGAACATCCGCCACCGGGGCCGCCGTGCAGGAAGACGACCGGCTTGCCGGAAGGATTCCCGCACTCCTCCCAGTACACGAGGTTGCCGTCACCGGTGTCCAGATGACCTGACGCCTGAGGCTCGATCTCGGGGTACATAGGCCTATCGTCGAGCACAAAGCGCGATCCTCGAAAGAGACCTCCACCACGAGGGTCACTTCCATCCGATCGGGATCAAGACAGCGGGCCACTAGGAGGTCTCGGCCCGCCGGAAACCTGCGATCGGTGGAATGTGTGCTCGGGACCGGGGAACTGGTGCCCGCCCACCTCGTTCACCAACTCGGTGGCCGCGCCGAACATGACCACGACGACCACGGTGAAGCAGACGTGGGCATCGCTGATCGTCGGAAGCAAAAGTCGGAGTTCGGATCCGGACTATGCTGATCCGAACACGAGGCCGGATCCGGTTTGTTTCCATTGGCGCGCTGGCGATCGAGCCAGGTATCGCCGGAGTCGGTGGGCCATCAAACCAAGTTTATTAAGGCGATACCTCTGACTGGATCGGCCCGCTCTGCGGCCGCAGGCATCGTGGGCACGAGGCCGCCGCCA
Organism: Kibdelosporangium aridum; assembly: GCF_900176515.1. GTDB lineage: Bacteria > Actinomycetota > Actinomycetes > Mycobacteriales > Pseudonocardiaceae > Kibdelosporangium > Kibdelosporangium aridum. The sequence continues at coordinate 60,951 of NZ_FWXV01000024.1, read as the reverse complement.
TCGAGCGCCTGCGCGTGGTTGCCTTCTCAGGTCGACGCCACGCACACTGACCTCACCTGGATATGAGTCGAAGCTCGAACCTCTGTGTCGCACCGGCCTGGTTGGCCGTTCGATTCGACTACCAGATAGTCGAATTAGTACTGGATTAGTAGCCAGTAGCCGTGCCCGGAGGGAGAACTCACTGGATTCTCGTAGTAGCGAATCGGCTTGTGTGGAATTCGCAAGGTTCTCTACTACGGGGGTTTGACGTGAGTACTAGTCTGCGCCGTGCGCGTGCGAGGAACTCGTTGGATGTCGCCCGTGATTCGTTCGCCCTCCTGGTAACGGGTCCGCGGCCGCTGTCGTTAGATGGCCGGAAGTTCCTTGGTCTGCCGCAGCGGCGGTTGGCGCTGGACGAAGTGCGTGATCTTCTGCTGGCTCGCCAGTGTCCACAATCGACGTCGGATGCGGTGTGGGCATATCTGGTGACTCAGGCGCGGTCAGGTGCCGCGAAGTGGATGGTGGGCGCAGTCGGCATCGCCTTGCCGGCGTTGATCGCGGTCGCTGCAAGGCTCGCGCGGTGGTGTCCTAGGGATCCTGACGTACATGCCGAGGTGTTGCGTGGGTTCCTGGACGCTTTGTCGAGAGTGGACATTGATCGGCCGTGGATCATGCTGCGGTTGCGGTGGGCTGCGTATCGCGCGGGAGACGCGGTCGTGGCGAAGACGCTTGCGGTAGCCAGGCCCTCCGCAGTGGCGGCGTTGGCGCAACCGACAAGGGGGCATCCGGATGTTCTGCTGGCTCAAGCGGTCGCCGAGGGCGTTTTGACGGAGACGACCGCGGACTTGATCGGGACGACCCGGCTTGAGGCGGTCTCTGTCCTGGAATGGGCTGCCCGGCGTGGCGTGACTGAGTGGGCGGCCTACAAGGCTCGGTGGCGGGCGGAGATTCGCCTGGCCGCCTATCTGCGTGCTCGGATGGCCGATGCCGCCGATGACCTCACCGAGCACGTGTCCGCAGTGCTGGTGCTCAAACAGGTTCACCGATCGCGACCGGAGGTGTCCAAAACGGGCCAGGAGGCGCGGTTTCAGGGTCGAAAGGAGTTCCCGAACCCGAGCGCTTCACCGGAGGTGCGTCCATGCGCATAATCCAAGACTCACTGAGTCGCACCTGCAGGATCATGGCGTCCAGGCCGGTGCGCCTGATGGTATCGCTGTTGGCTGTGTTGGCGGCGTATGTGTCCGCAACGGCCAGGGTCGCTATGGCACAAGGCTTGGGCACCGGCAGCTTCCGCAACTGGTTGCTGGACAACCTTGTTCCCGCCGCGTTGCTGATCGTGGCATTGCTGCTGATCTGGTTGGGCGGCGGACGCGGCGAGAACTCGCAAGTGATGCGCCGCGTGCTCGGTGTGCTGGTTGCGTTGGCCGTGCTCGGTTTGGCAGTGACGGGTGCCGGTAAAGATGTCGGTACCTGGCTGGCCAACCTGTTTAGGGCGTGATGTGAATGTTGGCCGAGCCTGACGATGAGATTTACCGGGTCAATCCGGTGTGGTTGGGGCCTCCGCGCATGACTTTGCCGTGGCGTGCTCGCTATGTCGCCTACGGCGTGTGGATGGCGGCGTTCCTGGCGATTTTCACGGTGGCCAGGTTGGTGTTGATGCTGCCGTTGACGGTGTGGGTGTTGGCGTGGTCGCTGGTGTTGACCACTGTGGTCACTCGGTTGATCTGCCGCCGGATCGACTTCGAGAAGCCGCTGGGCAGCGTGCTTTCCGCATTCGGCAACGAGATCGCCGGTCCACGACGCCACCTCACCAGCCAGCGCGGGGTGGTCGGGCTGAGCAGCCGGGTCGCGATCCGACCGGCCAAGGAGGCAATACGATGAGCGCATCGAAACGCCGGTTGACTGGTCAGAAACCGGTCCCTGACTACACGCCCAGCATCGGGTTGCGGTCGGTGGACGGGCACCTGGTCCGGACTCGGACCCAGACCTGGGCGTGGTATCGACTCGCAGCGCAGCGCTGGTCGTTCCGGTCGGACTCGGCCCGCAACGACCTGATCGCCGCGATCGCCGGACAGTACGCCGAGCTGGCCGGTCGGTGGCTGCATCTGCGGGTGACATCCAGCGCGTATCCGATCTCGCACTGGGCCCGCGCGCACGTCGACAACGCCCGCCAGCGTCCAGCCGACGTACCGGATGGGTTGACGTTCGACGACTACATGATCGGCGAACAGCAGCAGCTCGCCTCAGCGTCGATGACCGACAAAGAGGTCTATCTCGGCGTCGAGGTGCAAACCCGGCGCGTGGTGGACCGAGCGGTTGAGCACCTGGCGCCGGTGTTGCGGCGGGTGTTCCCGTCCGCAGTCGACAGTGAACTGACCTCGTTGAGCGACGAGGTCGCGCGGCTAGATCACATCCTGGGCGGCACCGGTTTGGAAGGCCGTCCTGTGTCACCGGTGGAGATGCGCACGCTGCTGCTGCGGTCCTGTGCGCTGGGGCTACCGGCCTCTTCTGCACTACCGGCCGCGCCGGACGTGGAATGGGCGCCCGAGGACATGGCGGGCATGACCGCGGCGGCGGAGTTGGTCCAGGAGCCGTACGCGCCGACCGTCACGGTCATCGGCCGTTCCGGTGTCTACGCGGGGCTCGAGCGGCATGTGGCGGTGTTGTCGGTCGGGGCAATGCATGGCCTGCACATCCCGGAAGCAGACGAGCCGTGGGCTCAGCGGGCGGATCGGCTGCCCGCAGCGGTGGAGTGGTCAGCCCGGATCTACGTGCGGCGGCCAGACGAGGTCGCCGGTGAGCTGCAGCGGCAGAGCACGAAGGTTCGCTCGCAGATGAACCACTTCAGCGAGGAACACGGCCTGGAACCACCGCGCTCACTGGCGCGGCAATACCAGCTGGTGCAGGACGTCGACGACCAGCTCACCTCGGGTTTCACCGCCCTCGGTACCCGGGTGCGATCCTGGTGGCGGCTGGCGGTATCGGCTCCGAGTCGACGTGAGGCGCTGCAGCTGGCGCAGCTGGTCACGGATTTGTATAAGCCCAAGGTCACCATCGAGCACCCCGAGGCCCAATACAAGCTCGCACGTGAGTTCATCCCCGGTGAGCCGCTGGCCACCTCGGCGCATCAGCGACGCGGGTCGGTGTTGTGGCTGGCCTCCGCGGTCCCAGCGGCCACGGCGGAGGTGGGCGATCGGCGCGGAATTCTGCTCGGCGAAACCTGTACGGCGACGCGTCGCCCGGTCGCGTGGGACCCGTGGATGGCCCAGGAAGTCCGCGACTCATCCGGCCTGACAGCCATGGTGGCCGGACTCGGGGGTGGGAAGTCGTTCCTGGGCGGCGGAGTCGTGTACAAGACGCTGCGCGCGGGTGCGTGTTGGACGCTGCTGGATCCGTCCGGGCCGTTGGCGCGGTTGTGCGAACTGCCGGAGCTACGGCCGTACGCGCGGGCGATCAACCTGCTCAACGCCCAACCCGGCATCCTCAACCCCTATCGGGTAGTCGCCGAGCCGCAGGTTCACCATTTCGCCGACGACCCCGACCCGCAGCGTGCGTACGAGCGGGAGTACGCATTGGCCGCGGCGACGCGGCGGCGGTTGACGCTGGATGTGCTGACGGGGTTGTTGCCGTGGGAGATCCAGCGTATGGCCGAGACCCGGATCGTACTGCTGCGCGCGGTCCGGGCTGTCGGTGGGAGTCCGACCGCGCATCCGGGCATGGTGATCACCGCGCTGCGCCAGGACCAGAGCGAGCATCACGAGCACGCCAGTGTCGTAGCGGACTTCCTAGACGAGATCCGCGAACGCATCACGCTGCTCATCCCGGAACGCGACGCCGACCCCTACGCCCACGAACGCGACGACCGGCTCACCGTGCTGACCCTGGCCGGGCTGACAATGCCCAAGGACGGCGTCAGCCGTGAACACTGGACCGACGCGGAAGCCACCGCGATCGAACTGGTCAACCTGGCCGCGTGGCTGACCCAGCGCGCGGTCTACGACCGGCCCAAGCATCTGCGCAAAGGCGTCTGGATCGACGAGGCCTTCTTCCTCTCCGAAGTCCCCACCGGGCGCGTGTTGCTCAACCGATTCTCCCGGGACTCCCGAAAATGGAACGTGCGAGTGTTGCTCTCCAGCCAGATCCCGGCCGACTTCCTGCGCATCGAGGGATTCGTGTCGCTGCTGGACTCGGTGTTCGTCGGACGCCTGGATGACGAACAAGTCCAGCAGGACGCGTTGCGGTTGCTGAAAGTCCCGGTCGGCGCCGGGTACGAGCCGGTGATTGCCAGTCTCGGCAGGCGGACCATCGCGCGCCGGACCGAGCGGGATACCGAGCCGCGGCAGTTCATTTTCGCGGACGGCACCGGTGGCGTGGAGCGCATCCGCATCGACTACTCCGGGCCACACCTCGAGGCGTTGCGTTCCGCATTGGACACCACGCCCCACCCCGAGCCTTCGGTGCCGACTGTGGAACAGTCTCCGGTGGCGGACATTGATGTCGAGGATCTCGATGCCCTATCGGGCACGCAGTCGATGGAGCAGGGCCATGACTAGCCGCCGCCGAGCACTGCTGTTGGTCGCCGGAATCCTTGCGCTGCAGGTGTTTCTCGCCGCACCAGCCCACGCAGCGACCGGCTGTATCCCGAACCCGGAGCGTGTCACGTCCGGATTCGTAGCCACCATCGACATCCCGCGGCCGAGCCACGGGCAACCAGGGTCCTGGTACGGCACATACGCCTACGCCGGAACCCGATGGAACACCTACACCTACGACAACATCACCTTGTTCTGCGGGACCCCGATGGCCCAAACCGACACCTGGCTAGGCAATCAACTGTTCAACGTCGGCAAAGCGCTCGTCGCCGGGACCAACGCCGTGTGGTACCTGCTCGTCTGGGGCGACGACTCCGGCCCGGTGTTCTCCAACTTCGACAAAGGCCTGCCCTCCGGCGCGAAATCCATCTACGACCACGCCTTCATCCCTCTGCTGTCACTCGTGCTGGTCCTGGCCGTGGTGTGGATGCTGTTCAAAACCCTAAAAGGCGCACTGGCGCACATCGCCACCAAGCTCCTGTGGATCCTGTGTGCGTTCTGGGTGGCAGCGTCGGCTTACCTCATGCCCACCGCCTACACCAGTTTCCTCGACACGATCCTCACCGAAGAGCTGCGCGAGATCCAAGGCGCCGTCCTGCGCGCCAACGGCTACGACGAGACCCACGGCATGCCCGAACTGCTCTACGACCACGTCATCAAGAAAACCTGGTTGGAAGGCGAGTTCGGCGCATCCGACTCCCCCCTCGCGCGTGACCACGGGCCACGGCTGCTGGATGCGCAAGCGTGGACAAAGTTCGACCACACCGAGAACGTCACGCAAGCCGACCTGGACCGCAAACGAGCCACCTTCGACGACGTCGCCAACACAGTCCGCGACACCGACGCGGAGGGGCATTTCACCGGCGAGCACAGCGGCCGGCTCGGCACCGGGCTGCTCGGCATGGTCCGCGGTCTGTGTTTCGCCTACTTCCCGTTCATGGCACTAGTGGGCCAGCTCGTGGGAATGTTGATCCTGCGCCTGGTCGTGCTCGGTGCACCCGTCCTGGGCTTGGCCATGATCGTCTACCACCGGGCGGCGCCCGGTATCGCCCGTGGCTTGGGCAAAGCGCTCTCAGCCTGCATCCTGCTCGCGGTCGGGTCGACCGGCTACCTCTGGGCGTTGCCCGCGGTACTCAACGGTGTCAAAACCCCGCTGCTCCAGCTACTGATCATGGTCGTGATCACGATCCTCGCGATCGTCCTGATCCGCCCGGTCCGCCAAATCACCGGAATGGTCGGCGGCATCGTGCAGGCCGCCGGATTGAACTACGCCACCCAGCCCTTGGCTAGCAGTTGGGCATTCCGGACCTGGCGTCGTCATCGGCGGTGGAACAAGCGCCACAAGCAATTGCTGCACGCCGTCGCCGGACAACACCAGCCATCGTCAGCTCCATCGCCGCAGACCCACGACCCTGGCGCTCCTCCCCCACCAGAGGCTCTGCCATGGCAGCGTCGGCATCGGCCGGAAGCCGGTGCGCCGCAACGGGCCACCAGCACCCGCGTCCCAACGCCATCGGCGCGCCAGCACAGCCCGGCAGCACAGGCTGGAGAACTCGGTCCGCGCGTGTTCTTCCACGGGCCACGGGTCATCTACCAAGGCCCAGCGACTGATCCACAACACCAGCAACCCAAACAAGTCCCACCGCCGCCGTCGAAACCCTCACAACAACCCACCGTCATCGTCACCTCGGCCGACCAGGAGACCACCACGCCGCCCGAGGTTCGCAGCGATCCCGATGTCGAACCTCCTATCCGGATCCCCGACCACGCGCCACCGAACGAGCCGACCGAAGAGCTGATTGTCCCGTCCGAGTACGAGAAACACGCACACGACAACGAACCCGCGCCACCGCGGATCAACCCGAGTCCGCCGGTCCTCGAGATCTACCACCCCAGCACCGACCAGGTTCTGCCGCACCCCGTACAGGACACGACCACGCCGACGTCATCCAGGCCAGAGGGCGAGGACCGAGGAGACACCGATGCCGATCCGATCTGACCGCGGCCGCAACGCCACGCTGCGCGCGCTAGCCACGTGGCCTCTCTACTCGCCTCGGCGCCTGCTCTGCACCATCACCGTACTGGTGGTGTTGTGTGTCGCGGTCACGATCGTCGCCAGCACAGGCACTCATCGCTTGTCCACCTCGACTGTGACGACTTCGCCGTCCACCTGGACGCTCTCGCCAAGCACCACCCCAACCACATCGAGCGGCGGGCAATCGCCTATTCCAGTGGTTGCCGGTGACCCCACGGTGGTGGCTCGCCGATTCGCTGAGGCTTGGATACACAAGCTGGACACGGCAGCCTGGCGGGCTGCTATTGCTCCACTGTGTACTGATGAGTTCCGCGCCGTGATACTGCCAACCCTCGTGCCAGACCACGTATCCGCGATCACCGGCGATCCGGCGCTGACGCGAGGCAGCGGAGGCGTCGCTGAAGTGACCGTGCCGCTGGACACCATGCTCCTCGCGCTCACCCTGCACGACGCCGCCGGGCACGGCGACTGGCGCATCTCTGACGCCCAACCCGCACAAAGGTGACTGCGATGCGTTTCTGGATCATCATCACCACCGCGGTCGCCCTCATCGGTGGCGTGATCGCTGTCGTCGCGACCATGACCAGCACCACGGTGGCGCTCAGCACCCCGACCCACGGAGCGTGTCGACCGCTCCCCCAACTCGCCTCGGATCCCGGGCTTGACCTGACGGACGAGCAACTTGGCAACGCAGCACTGATCATCCAGGTCGGGCACGAGCTCAGCATCCCGCCCTACGGCCTGCAGATCGCCGTGGCGACCGCCATGCAGGAGTCACGCCTGCGCAACCTTCCCTACGGGGATCGCGACTCGATCGGCCTGTTCCAACAGCGCCCGAGCATGGGCTGGGGAACCCGTGAGCAAATCATGGATCCCCGCTACTCCTCCACCATGTTCTACACCCGCCTGCAGCAAGTGCCAGGCTGGCAGGACATGCAGCTCTGGCAAGCGGCACAAGCCGTCCAGCGCAGCGGATTCCCCTACGCCTACCAGCAATGGGCACAACTAGCCGCCGAGCTCGTGCAACGGTTCGGCGGCGGCCTGACCTGCGTCACCCCCGGCGGCCCCCACGTCGAGAAAGCCATCCACTACGCCACCGAGCAAATCGGTGATCCCTACGTCTGGGGCGCCACCGGTCCGGACGCCTACGACTGCTCCGGCCTCATGATGGCCTCCTGGGCAGCGGCCGGAGTACAACTCAACCGCACCAGCCGCGAACAATGGCGCAACGGCGACCCCTTCCCGCTCGCCCACGCCGCCCGCGGCGACCTACTGTTCTGGAGCCACGACGGCACACCAGTCGGAATCCACCACGTCGCCATGTACCTCGGCAACGGCACCATCATCGAAGCCCAGCAAACCGGTGTCCCCGTCCACATCAGACCCATCCAGCTCGCACCCGCTGAGGGTGGCCTGATGTCCCAGGCGATCCGCGTCCGCGCACCCATCCAGGCGCAAGCATGAACCGCCCACGCAAACTGCTCACCCAGAACCGCGAAATGAAAGCCATCGGCGTCTGGAACTGGACCCTGCCCGCATGGGCCGGCCGCCTACCCGACGGCCGCACATACAACACCTGCCCATCCGCAGGCATCTGCGCCCAAGCCTGCTACGCCCGCCACGGCACCTACACCTGGCCAGTAGTCAAAGCCAAGCACGAAGCCAACCTCACCTTCCTGCTCGACGACCCCACCGGGTGGGAGAACACCATGCGCACCGAGCTCGCCGCCCCGAAGTTTCGCGGCGGATGGATACGTATCCACGACAGCGGCGACTTCTTCACCGACAGCTACCTCACAGCGTGGCTACGCATCTGCCACGCACGGCCCGACACAAAGTTCTACTGCTACACCAAAGAAGTCGACCGCTTCCGACGCCTGGTCGAACCCGACCCGCCGCGCAATTTCCTGTGGGTCTACTCCTATGGCGGCACACAAGACAATGCCCTCGACCCCGACGTCGACCGCGTCGCCGATGTCTTCCCCCGACAACGACGCGATCGACGCCGCCGGATGGAATTCCCAAGATGAGTCCGATCTGCTCGCGGTGCTCGGGCCACGGCTTGTTGGTATCCCCGTCAACCAGATCCCGCACGTACGTAAGACGCTGGGCGATCGCACCTTCAGCGAATGGCAACACGACGTCGACTCCGAGCGTGAGGCCCAACGGCGACGCCGCCAATTCCGGCTTATCACCAACCCGGCAGATCACCGGCAGGCGGCATGAACACCTGGATGATGGCCACGGCTATCATCGCCCTGGCCAGCTCACTCCTGCTGCTGATCGGCCGGACGGTCCAGGTGGGGTGGCATCACCACCGCATGCACCACCAGGCGCGCATCATCACGATCAAGTCCCCGCCGACAGTCGACCCGGCCGGAGCGATCACATTGTGGTCCAACATGATCGGTACCCTGCGGCCGTGGTGGGCGCGGCTGCTGATCGGACAACCACACCTGGCGTTCGAGTACTGCTTTCACCACGACACCATGACCATCCAACTTTGGGTCCCGGGCACCATCCCGCCCGGCTTGGTCGACCGCGCCATCACCGCGGCCTGGCCCGGTGCCAGCACCACCGCCGAACCAGTCCCGCCGCGGCCCGCCAGCGGCCGTGCGGTGGGCGGGACTTTGCGGCTCGGCCGGCATGAAGCGCTGCCACTGCAGACCGACTTCACCCACGATCCACTCCGACCGCTGATCGGTGCGGCTGGCGGACTCGGTCCTGATGACCGGGCGTGCCTGCAGATCCTGGCCCGGCCCGCCACCGGACGCCGCATCACTATTGCGCGCAACGCCGCCCGGCACATCCGGACCGGCCACTCCAGCAACCCGATCGCTCGCATGCTCGACAGTCTCAGCGGCGCCACCCTCACCCGGATCCCGACACGCGGCCAGGATCCCCAAGGCACACTGGAGCATTCAGCACGAGACCGAGCCATCATCGCCAAACAGCGCGGCCCGCAATTCGAGACCGTCATCCGCTACAGCGTCAGCACCACGCAACGACAAGGATCCCGCACACACTTGCGTGGACGGGCCCACTCGATCGCCGCGGCGATGGCGACCTTCAGCGAATACAACTACCTCCAGCGCCATCGTCTCGTCCGATCCGCGGCCGTGCTCAACCGGCGGCTGCTGTGGCGCGGTGACCTGTTGTCCGTGCCGGAACTCGCCGCCCTCGCGCACGTGCCCTTCGACGCGGCCACGCCCGGTCTGCAGCGCGCGAACGCCAAAGCCGTCGCTCCCCCGGCCGCAGTGGCCACCAGCGGTCCCGGGATCAAACCGATCGGGATCGCCGACACCGGGCAGACACGCCCGGTCGGATTGAAGGTCGCCGACGCACGGCACCATCTGCACATCCTCGGCGCGACCGGCAGCGGCAAAAGCGAACTGATGGCCCGCATGATCCTCGCCGACGCGGACGCCGGCCGCGGCCTGGTCGTCATCGACCCCAAAGGCGACCTGATCGACGACATCCTGCAGCGCCTGCCCGCCCGGTTCGCCGATCGGGTCGTGCTGCTGGACTCCGACGGCGCCGCTGCACCGCCCGTGCTCAACCCGCTCGACGGGCCGGACACCGCCAGCACCGTGGACAACCTCGTCAGCATCTTCGCCCGCGTCTACGCCTCCAGCTGGGGACCCCGCACCGACGACCTGCTGCGCTCCGGCCTGCTCACCCTGCGCGCCCTGTCCAGCACACCCACCCTGCTGGAGCTGCCCACACTGCTGACCGTCGCTGAGTTCCGGCAACGCGCCCGGGCCACCATCGACGACGAGATCCTCGCCGGATTCTGGACCTGGTACGACGAGTTGTCCGACGCCTCCCGTGCACAAGTCGCCGCTCCCCTGATGAACAAACTCCGGGGCCTGTTGCTGCGGCCGTTCGTGCGCGCCACGCTCACCGGCGCGCAGTCCACACTCGACATGGCCAGCGTGCTCGACGGCGGCATCTGCCTGGTCCGGCTCGCCAAAGGAACGTTGAGCACCGACACCGTCCGGCTCGTCGGCTCCATTGTGGTCGCCCGAACCTGGCAAGCCGCCACCCGGCGAAGCCAACTGCCGAAACACCGGCGCCGCGACTGCGCGCTCTACCTCGACGAGTTCCAGAATTTCCTCAACCTTGCCTACCCGCCCGAGGAAATGCTGCCCGAAGCCCGCGCCTACGGCCTGAGCCTCGTGCTGGCCCACCACAACCAACGCCAAACCTCACCCGAACTGCAAGAGGCCATGAGCGTCAACGCCCGCAACAAAATCATCCTCAACGCCAGCCCCGAGGATGCTCGCCGGCTCGCCCATCACACCGCGCCCCACATCACCGACCACGACCTGGCCAACCTCGGCCGCTTCCAAGCCGCCGTCCGGCTCGTCGTCGACAGCGAAGACACCCCCGCTTTCACCGCACGCACCGAACAACTCCCGCCAGCCATCCCGGGCCGCGCTGAGCACATCCGCCGCGTCGCCACCGCCAACACCCAACCCACCAAGCCGGTAGTGCCCCAACCGAAACCTGGCACCGATCCGCGCCGGGCAGCCGCATGATCACCAACCCGACGCCACAGCGCACCCTGCGCGGACACCGCACCACCCAGCCGACCCGGCGCGCCGCCAACACTGCCGACCATCGGCTCTGGCTGGCCCACCACCTCACCGGGCGGGATCGGTGGCTGATCCGCATGCTGTTCGAACACAAAGTCCTCACCAGCCACCAGATCATCGACCTGGCATTCCACACCCGCCGCGTCGCCAACCAGCGCCTGCGCCTGCTCTACCTCTGGGGCATCGTCCACCGGTTCCAGCCCTACCTCACGGTCGGCTCCGCACCCATGCACTACGTCCTGGACAGCACCGGCGCCACCATCCTCGCCGAAGAAGAGGGCATCAAACCCAGCACACTCAACTACAACCGAGACCGCGCCGCCGGGCGTGCCCAATCACTCCAACTCGCCCACGACGTTGGCTGCAACAGCCTGTTCACCACCCTGGTTCGCCGTGGCCGGCAACCAGGCGCCACCGGCCACCTCACCACCTGGTGGTCCGCCGCCCGATGCAGACGCCTCTGGGGCGACATCGTCACACCCGACGGCTACGGCCGCTGGACCGACACCAACGGCGACGTCGAATGGTTCATCGAATTCGACTTCGGCACCGAACAGCTCTCCCGCCTCACAGACAAACTCCACCGCTACACCCGACTCGCCACGTCCACCGGTGTCACCACACCAGTCCTCATGTGGTTTCCCACGCCCACACGGGAAGCAGCCGCGCGCACAGCCATCGAAGGGTTGAACGTCCCGGTCGCGACCACCAACGCCACAGCAGCCAGCAACGCACTGGACATGGGTGAGCCGAGATGGCTGGGACTGGGCAACGCGCAATCCCGCGGGCGCGTCACACTCGTCGACCTACCGACCTTGTGGCCCGATATCCCCGTTCTGGAGACCGGAACGAACAATCTGGCCGCCTCCAGCTCGGATCTGGCAGCGCCACATCCAATGCCACCACCAACAGTCGAGTACGAACGCGCCAGGAGCTAGTCACGAGAGGACCGTCGGACGGTGTGGCGGTCCTTGCGGGTGTCATTGCTCCGGCCACATGCCCAGCAATCGCAACCGGTACTTGGTTTTCTGGACCCGCGCGGCGATCTCGCGCAGATGATCTCGTTGAGCGGTGGCCGCGATTTCCCAATTGGCCGTGAAGGCACTACCGACGTGGAAGACGATGTCACGACCGAGTCCCCAGATCAGACTGTTGACGGTCGCGCACGCGACCGCGAGCCCGTCGAGGTCACAGCCCACCCATCGCATGGTCGACGGCCGCTGCCCCTTCTGACGCATGACTTCCGCGACCGCACGGAACAGGCCACCAGTGCCCATCGTCGGGTCCTCAACCGAGCCCCCTTCCTCTACATTGGACAGGTCCGCCATCACAGCCCCGACGCCCGGCGGCGTGTAGAACTGGCCTTGAGCCTTCAATGCCGACGTCGGCCGTAGTACCGTCAACACGGTTCCGAGAAGATCAACTTCGAACCGACGGTCAGTGCCAGTAAGATCAACTTGTCCGGCACGGAGCGCGGCCCGTGCCACCGCGTGAACATGCCGGCGAGTGTCGGTATCGATCTCGTCGAACCACCAGCCGAGTATCGGGTACAGCAAGTGGGTGCTTTCCGGGCGATGCTGGATCACCGACCGCCACACATTCGTGGCGTAGTCGACGAAATCGTCGGGCGACCACTGCAACATGATGTCGGTGACGTCCGCCCCCTGCGACGACTTCTGCGGCGCCGCAGCCAAGACCGCCACGACGGAGACAGGGACCTCCAGCCGACCGGAACCGTGGATGCCATACCAGGCCTCCGCGACCGCGTCAGCGATCTTGTGTGCGTGTTGGGTGACGTCATCAGGAGGCGTTGGACGAGTAGCTTTCTTGCGTGCAGCCATGACAAAACTCAGCCCTTCGGGTGACACAAGGCGAGAAGCAGCGACGCGGTCGGCTAAGGCCAGTGCGATAGGCTGAACGCTCCGCGCCCTGTTGGGGTAGCGGTGTTGGATGCCTGGCGGGTGGTTGCCGCGCTCCCTCGGGAGTGTTCACCCGCCAGGCGCATAGACCTCAAAAATCAAGATCAACTTTTAGCGCGACGGTCGTTCGCCTTCGAGCTGATGGAGAATCGCGTCTGCGACCTCGAGGACTCGTTCGGCGGACTGCCGCGCGACGTCCCGATCAGCCGCCCAGTGCGCCACGTAGGGCACGGAGTAGCCCAAGGAATCCAGCCCGCACACCGCACTCACAATGCACGCGACCGATTCCGCCTCAACTTCCATCAACGCCCTGGACACCGTGCGATACCGCGACTCGTGCTCACAGATGATGTGGGCGAGCTCGTGTGTGAGGGTCTTCGCGGCCTGCGCGGGCTCGAGGTCCGGCGCGACGGTCACGCGCCGCTCGACGAAGTGGGTCATGCCGTTGGCCTCGCCACAGTCGCCGCGCTCCACGCAGTACCCACGTGCGTTGATCTGCCGCAGGATGCCGTCCCACAAGCCAGCAGGCGCGTCCCCGGTGAGAAGCACGGGAGTCGACTCGGCAACCGGCAACGCTGAGCGTGGGTCGCCCTGCAGCTGTGAGACATCGACAACGGGAACCAACATGAAGCCGGACAGTTGAGAGACCTCGGTGGGATCTTCGGGATTGTCTTGTTCGACTTCGACCTTACGGAAGCACGGCTTCCAAATCTTGATCTTGTGTGTGCCCTTGCGCATGTATGCGAAGCCCAGTTCTTTCCACTCCGACATCGGCCGTACGTCGGTAGCGTCCGGGCACTGCTGCAGGATCATGAGCAGGTTCGCCAGGCTGTAGCGTCGCAGCCAGGCGCGGGACTGGATGAGCTGCTGCCAGCCTTCCGAGGTCAGCAGGGTGTCAATCCCGGCGAGAAGTTGTTCCCGCGCAGCGGAAAGACGCTCTTCACGCTGTTCGGGCGTCAGCGTTGGCCGTGTCTTTCGACGCTGTTTGGGCGCGCGTCGGGACTCTGTCGCGAGCATGGTCTATCACTCCTGTGTGGATAGCGCGGTGTTGGATGAGGTGGTGTGGCGCACCGGGGTTGCCGTCCTGGCACGCCACACAAGGCGGTTCCGAAGCGGGCTATGCCCGCGTCGCGTAGGGGGATCCGATCAGGTACGTACCGTCATGCAGTGCGGCCAACGGCATGTGCGGTGCTGCCTCACCGACGTAGGGCGTGTGCATGACCAGCTGGCCAGCCAGGTCACCGTCAGAGTCGTCCGGGACGCGCCGAATCGTGAACGTGAACGCTCCGCGCGGATCACCGACCGAGATAGACACGGTCACGGAGTCCTGCGACTCATCCGAGTGCACCGCCGCGCTGTTGCACCACGACAGCGGGACCCGTTCCGGATCATGAGGTCCGTCAAGCTGGTCCGAGTCCGGACCATCGGGAGGTTCGAAGTCACGACAGTCGACCTCACCGGACACCGTGCTCAGCCCCTCAGTAGTGCTGATCAGATCTTCGCCACATGCACGACAGCGAAACAACGACTCCGCCGAGTACTCAACACCGACACGTTCCGGCATGTCATCGGAGACAGGAGCGGCTACACCATCAATGTAAACGGCAGCAAACATCACGAGACCTCACAGACATGAGAAAAGTCCAGAAAGGATGGTCGGGAAAGCGCCCAGAGAAGATCAGAAGATCATGAAGCCGACGCGGCCACTCACACACTGAGGGCACCCAATAGTGTTGCCCTCGAACCCCTCGGCATCATCGAAGCTCCACGAGCGCGCGTCGCATGCGTCCGCTTCGAAGCACCACGAGCCACACTCAGCCGACCATCGCGCACCACAGGAGTCACAGCCTGCCAAGCAATGGGACGCACTGAACCCTTCAAGGTCGTACAACCAGTAGAACGTGTCGTCGGAGTCTCCGGCCACACCCGCGACGCCAACAAGGTCATAGACCAATTCGCCGACTTCGCCAATCAGGTAACAGCCAGCAGGCACGATGTACGACCGATCCGTGATCTCCCACTGGTCCGCGTATCCCAGCAACGACCGCGACGACCAACGGTAGGCCACCGACACCAAGGCAAACGGCCGCAGCACCCGGACCGCCGTGACGATACGGTTGTCTGACAAGTAGTTTTCGGACGTCGACTCATGCAGGACGGTACGAGTGGTGACCAGGCCTGCCTTTTCCAGGCGTGACAGCACGGCGTCCACCGATCGGTCGCCCACCTCGGGAAGGCTGGATTCGTCCAGCCCCTGAGGCGCGAAGTCCTCATGGTTCACCGAGACGTACGGAGAGACCGCGAACGTCTCGTCTCGACCCATCGCGAAGACCAACGCATCGTGCAACCGGCGGCCCCATGGGTTGTCGGCACTCGCAGTCATGAGATCGATCGTTTCGGCCGCGTCGACCGTCAACGAGTATTGAGAAACGCAAGGTTCAGGAATAGTCATCACACTCGACCCCTTGAAGCCGATAAGCGGTGTTGGATTTATCAGAGCCACAGGGTTGCCGTCCCGTCGACCTGATACTTCGATCGTAATACGCGAGACAATAAAGACAAGTACCTAACGAGTGAAAGAGGAATTCAAATCAGCCACATACGGTTACACCCAGAGATGCAGCCGGATTGACACAACAAGATTGGAAAGACGTTCAACACAAAGGAAATCAAGATACCTAAATAAAGGCTCTCTACATTCCAAATCGAACACCTAAATAGACAAGTACCTATAGCGAGTCACTGCACTCGACATAAACCTTGACGTATCGGCATTCCGTCACCACAGAACCAGCCACCGACCCGACCGAGACCCTCCGCCAGCCACAGACAATTTGAGTACCGTGCATGAGGCACGGAAGTCGCGTACAGTTCCCGGCCTCGAACCGAGGCTCCACCAGCCGACATGGAGTGCCGCACCTCATCCCCTCTAGAAGGACGACACGGAAGACGACGGATCGGACGAGGCGCAGGCGGACATGAGGGCAGCCGGGTTCGGCCCTGCCGCTAGCCGGTCAAGTCCCAACGCGCCCATGCTGGCGAGTCGGGCTCCTGATCGATTTCCAGCAGCATTCTCACCAACAATGAGTACGTGCGCCTCGCAGCGTCCACACGACCGATCTTGAGTTGTGCACGAGCAATCTCACGGTAGATTCCTTCGTTGTACGGATCAAAAGAGCGAAGTCGCTCCAGAGTATCTATTGCCACAGAAGTATGGGAGTCTCTTTCCAGCAGTGCCGTTGCAGAATCCAACGCTTGACGACGCACAGCTTCACGCGGCAGATCGATCCATAGGGAGTCGATACCTTCGCCGAGGTCCCCGCGAAAGAGCGGCAGCCGACCCGATTCTGGACCACGAAAGTGCCAGTAATCGACATCCACGATGTCGCGGTTAATCCGATAGAAAGGGCCAGATCGAACGACAAGGTCCCGGATCGTGCCGCCGGAAGCGTCCAAGATGGACCGGCGCAGCAAGGAGAGCGCATTGTGCAGGGAGTTGTATGGACGCGTCGGCGGGCTGCCCGGCCAGACGGCGGAGTTCAGCGACTCCCGGCGTGTACCACCACCATCAGGTGCAACCGCCAGGAAGACAAGGAGCTCTTGCTGTTTCGAGGTCAGCAGGTCAGTGACATCCCGACGAACTCCGTTAGCCCAGAGCTCAAGCCGAGGTCGCCCCAGAACTCGAAGCGCGACGGGCCTTGGCCGCGAAACCCGCGAGCTCCCCGGGTTGCACGCACCTCTTAGTCCACTGAGGACCTCTTGCGGAGAGATGAACAGTCGTCGACCGTCTTGCCGCTCAATCCGCCCATCAGCTCGCACGTCGATCACACGACCAACGGCGCCACCGAGAACGACGGCCTGTGTTGCACCACCGGCACGCTGGAGTCGGCGAACGCTGTCATCAAGGGTGCTGTCCGGCGAACACACCAGCAGCACGTCACCCGGAACCGAATCCACATAGGCCAATGCTGAAGCGAACGTCGGCGCAACGACCATTGCCGCAGACGTGGACCTACTGAACGGGCGGCCGAGCAACAGGTCCAAGTCGAGCTGGGGAACGACTACGCGGTCAAGTCCGGATCCGGACTCGGACAGTACGTGCACGAGCAGAGCACGGACCGCGGAAACCGCTCCCGGACCCACCAGACTGATCCCGTTACCTCCAGCCGAATCCAACACACTGGCGATCGCCCTGGCCGACCCAAGCCCGAAGCCGCCCTCGTGCTGCCCCATCCACCTGGCCCACCTTCGGATTCCCATGAGATGCCCATCCTTGTAGCAGCGATCGACTGCAACCTCGGGTATTGCACATCGAAGATCTACTCGGGGACATGCCAGTAAGCACAAGGACGTCAGGCCGGTGAGCTCGTCCTCAGTCGGACCACGATCACTCGATCGGAGGACAGCCGTCGCGACGGTGCAGGGGCGCTCTGGAGTAACGCTGAGTGAAGAATGCCCGACACGCCGACCACTGTCCCTTGAGGACGGCGCCGTGGCCGCGTGCCTACTGGCAGATCCAACGCAGCGAGCAGACCAATTGGCCGTCAAACAACTCAAGCATCCACGGCACGTCGTGACCTAGCGTAATCATGCTACTACGATGTGGTGAATTGCCGAATTACCGGCCGATTCTGTCGTTTTCCGGCTTACCGTGGTCAGCCTGGAGGTACGTCATCCCTGGTCAGGCTGGTTGTGCGCGCAGGGGAGGTCAAGGCGATGACAGATCCGGGGCAGGTGAAATTTGGACAGCTGTGGCGCCTGGACGAGTTCCGGGCGTTGTGGTCTGCTGAGCTGCTGTCGGTTCTGGGTGACCAGCTGGCGCGAGTGGCGTTGTCCCTGCTGGTGTTCGCGCAGACTTCCTCCGCATTGCTCACCGGACTGACGTACGCGTTGACTTTCGTACCAGCCCTGCTCGGCGGACTTCTGTTGTCCGGCTTGGCCGACCGGTTTCCGCGGCGCCGAGTCATCGTCCTGACAGACCTGACGCGCGCCGCGCTCGCGGGCGCGATGGCGCTCCCCGATCTACCACTGCCCGTCCTCTGGATTCTGATCGGCGTTCTCACGCTGGCGTCCGCGCCGTTCAAGGCTGCTCAGCTTTCACTGCTTCCTGACGTACTTGGCGAGCGTGCCTACCAGGCCGGTGTGGCCCTACGACAGGTCGGCATCCAAACAGCCCAGATCGCCGGTTTCGCTCTCGGCGGCATTGCCGTAGCTGCGTTGACGCCTCAGCTTGTGCTGCTCGTCAACGCGACCACCTTCATCGTCAGTGCGGTGCTCGTTGGCACATGCGTCCGCGCTCGCGCGAGTGCTCGTGCTGGACGCGTCGACAAGGCAGGAGCCGACCAACCAGAACCCGCGAAGCGCTCCTCCCTGGTGCCGGTCTACCTGATCGTTGGCCTCACAGGTCTGTTCGTTGTACCGGAAGGACTGGCTGCTCCGTACGCCGGTGCGCTTGGTTCAGCGGCGTTCGCTGTGGGCATCTTGATGGCGGCCGATCCACTGGGGAGCGTCCTGGGCGCGTGGATCGCGGCCAGGCGAGCAGTTTCGCCCACGTTGAACTCGTTGCTGATTCCCGCATTCGCAAGTGGACTTCCCCTGGTGGCGTGTATTGCCCGGCCCGGGCTAGTGGTTTCCGCCCTGTTGTGGGCGGTCTCCGGCGCACTGTCCACCTTGTACCTCGTGCGCATGCAGCCGTATGTCGTCGCCAACGTGCCGAACCATCGCCGCGGCACCGTCCTCGGACGCCTCAACACCTGCCTCTACGCGTCGCAAGGCATCGCGATACTTGGCGGTGGTGTTCTCGCCGAACAGGTCAGCGTGTTTGCTTCAGTCGCTATCGCGGGAGCGCTCGGCGCGGTGCTGGTTCTCGCCATCACTGTCTACTACCGCCCTCGCCTGCGCACAGCGCACGCAGGCGAGCAGCGGCCACCTGAAAACAATGAGGAACGTCAGAGCTCCTTGTTTCGCATAGCGTCCTCCTGGGGTCGGCGCGGTCACGGCACCCCGGCTGCCACCGGTGAGGACGCTGGCACGGGAGCACCACCTGGCAAAGGAAGCTCAGCCAGTATGCGTGCGAATCCTGTTGGTGAGTACCCCTCTACCAGGAGGTCGTTACTGCAGGTCACCCAATTCACCCATTGGAGGCTATGGACCCGGCCGCGCCCTGCCGCGATCCTCATCATCGGAATCGATCTCGTCGCCGTGGCTGCGACGATTTTCGTCGGCGTCGCCCTCGATCCCAGCCGCGATGACGTCCTGGCTTCGACGATCCTGGTCGGCCTCGGCCTGCTCGCCGCGGAGATGTCCCTCCGCGTCGAACGTATGCGCAGGCATTTCTCCGACACCCCGCACGTGAACCTCAGCTCGGTATGGACCTTCTCTGCGGTGTTGCTGCTCCCGCCAGCGCTTACTGCGGCCGTGGTCATCGTGCTGTACGCGCACCTGTGGCTGCGGATCTGGCGGAAGATGGCAGGGATGCACACGTTCCGCGTCCTGTTCAACATCGCGAACGTCCTGCTCAGCTGCTACATCTCGTTCTGGTTCGCCCAACTGTCGCCTCTCCAGCCGTTCAACACCATGGCCTTCACCGCGATCAACGCGTTGTGGCTCGGCGCGATCATCGCGGTCTACTTCGTTGTCAACTCGGCAATCCTCGCGGCCGTCATCGCGCTGCTCCGTACAGACCGGTCCATCCAGCAATTGCTCGGCCGCCTCAACGAGAACGTGCTCGAACTGGCCACGCTGTGCATGGGCGGGCTGACAGCCCTGCTCCTTCTGATCAGCCCGTGGTTCACGTTCCTGGTGTTCCTGCCGCTCTACGCGCTGCACCGCAGCGTCTTGATCCGCCAGTACGAACACGCGGCCACGACCGACAGCAAGACCGGCCTGCTCAACATGACCTCGTGGCGTGCTCTGGCCGAGAAGGAACTCGAGCGTTCCCAACGCAACAGCACCGTGTTCGGCGTCCTCATGATCGACATCGACCATTTCCGGCAGGTCAACAACGAATACGGCCACCTTGCCGGCGACGAAGCACTGCAAGCCGTCGCCGATGCACTGAAACAGAACACCCGCAGCTACGACCTATGCGGCCGGTTCGGCGGAGAAGAGTTCGTCGTCCTGCTCCCCGAGACCACCAGCAACCAGTTGCTCATCGTCGCCGAACGCATCTGCCAAGGAATCCGCGACCTCGAGGTCACACCGAGCGGATGCACCGAGCCGCTCCGCGGACTCAGCGTGTCGATCGGGGCTGCGGCCTACCCCACCGCCGGCACGACCCTCGACGACGTACTCATGACAGCCGACAACTGCCTGTTCGCGGCAAAGAACTCCGGTCGCGACCGAGTCCGAACCGTCGAAATGGTCTAAGCACCCGCGTCCACGCCCGGCAGCTTGTCGTGGTGTCGCTGTGCCCAATCAGCCAGTGGCCGCAACGACTGCAACAACGATCGACCCATCGGTGTCAAGCGGTACACCACCGCGGCGAACTGACCGGTGTCCTCGCGTCGTCCCGACGGGGTTTCCCGGTGCCGATCGATCAAACCGTCCTTCTGGGCCCGCTGCAGCGTGTCCGTCAACACCCGGGGAGTCAACTGCTTGCCTGCCCACTCCCCTGATTCATTGATCGCCGCGCGCAGCTCGTTGAATTGCCGCTCTCCTGTCGCCAGTGCGGCCATCGCAGCAATGGTCCATCGCCCTCTGACAAAGACGATTGCGTGATAAATCCCTTGCCCGTACGGCATCTCACGAGCGCCCACACCAAACTATTACCACGATACCGATTCCCAAGCGACAGGAGTCGGCTACCGGATTCTCAATACGGCCCACCAACCGGGTGATTCCGCACCGACTGAGTACACCCTCACCGGCCAAGTCACCTTGCACTCACTGGCTGACCTGGGTGTAGACCAGGTCTTGTAACCGGTCGGCGCGACAGGAAAGCAGAAGGAAGCACTCGGTGGCCGACCTCGGTCGGCCACCACCAAGCTCACTCGCAGGGCCACGCTGGCATGGCCGTTCATCGCAGCAATAGAATCAGCGAACCCTCTGAGTAAACACTGCCTTGTGAATTCCGCGTGCGGGAGTAAGCGATGGTTTAAAGCTCTTGCTCGATGCGTTCGAAGATGTCGGAGTCGGTTTGACGCTGCCATTCAGGCATGTCGGCCCAGTCCGCCACGTAGCCCGGTTTGGGATCGGGGATGTGCTTGTAGATCTGGGCGATCCAGCAGGTGGCGACGAAGCGGCCCTTTTGTTCGCGAGTGAGCTTGCTGGTGTTGCCGTCGCTGGCTTCGATGAAGGCGCGGACTTGCTCGTAGACGGCGGCGGCGCTAGCGCGTTCCCAGTCGGGGGTGTCGTCCCACGGGGTGATGTAGCTGGCCTTGGGCTGGCCGGGGTAGTACTTCGTGACGCCTGCGATCCAAGCCTCGCGGAAGACGCGTCCTTTTTCGACCTGCAATGGCTCTCCTTGGGGTCAGACGGTGGCCAGCTCGGCGATCTCGGTGTGGATCTTATGCACCTGCTTGTCAGCCAGCAGTGGCGCCAGTTTGGGCTGCAACGCTTGGAGTTTGCGGGCGATCACGCCCGAGCGGGTCCTGCGAGCCAGGTTCAAAGCGGTCTGAGCGTATGTCGCGACTTTGTCGGGATCACGGCGGTGAACACCGATCATCGCGAGGTCAGTGAGCACGGTGGCCCGGCGGCGAGTGGTCAGCCGGTGCGTGAGGGCGTCGTTGAGGACGGTTTCGGCGAGGTCGTGGCGGCCGAGCGTGACGTAGCAGGCGCCACGTTCCTCGGCGAGGCGGGCGCCGTCGAAGCGCAGCCAGCCGCCGTTGTGAACGGTCCCGTCGAGCTGCCGGACTTGTTCAGCCTGGTCGAGTGCGCGTTCGCAGGCGGCGTGGTCGCCGAGGCCGGCGAAGGCATGTGCGTGGACGACCGAGACCCAATGCCGGGTGGAGAGGCTGCGGTCGCCACGTTCGGCAACTGCGGCCGCGAGATCGAGCATAGGTGCCGCGTCGGCAAACTGCCGGTCATAGAGGGCGACGAACGAATGCCGGACCATCGCGCAGGCCCAGAGGTCGTAGTCCTGGGCAGTTTTGCTCGCGTCGGCCGCGAGGGTGTAGCTATGCGCGGCGTCGGTGTAGGCGTTCGCATCGAAGTAAATCTCGCCAGCGAGTTGGAGCAGGTCGGCGGTGAGTGCGAGCAGGCGCTGCCGAACGATGTCGTCCTGCTGGTGTTTCAGCCCAGTGCACAGGATGTCTAGCTGGTGGCGAACCAGCGGCATCGCGTCGCCCTTCGACGGAGCGAGCAGGAACGTCTGCCAGAGCTGGCCGTTCAGTTGCGCGTACTCGTCCAGGGTTGCCAGGTCGAGGTGGCTGGGGTGCTCAGCGGCGTAGGCCGTCCGGTCGGGGTCGATGGCTGGCAGGGCCGCGAGGGTGCCGACCGTGCTGAACAAGCGAAGCAGTTCGCGGCGTCTCATCTCGTCGCTCTCCGGCTGATCGTGGCCGCACACGCGGACGGGTGCGAGGTCAACGTCATCAGTCTCTCCGCCGGAGAGCAGGTAGTCGAGCCGCTCGCAGGAGACATCCAGCTCCTTGGCCAACCGCGGCCGAAGCCACGGCTGCGGTTCGGTCAGTCCAGCTTCCCACCTCTGCACCGTATAACGGCCGACGCCTAGTTTGTCAGCCAACGCTTCCTGTGTCAGACCCCGAGCTTTGCGGCGCTGGGCCAATCCCTCACGTTTGGGCGCCATCTCGAGCCTCCCCACCACATCCGTCCGCTCAGGAATCCGCTGGCCACGCCTATCGATGTGGCATCGATGTGGCGAAACCGTGGCATTCCTGCGGTGGTTTCACGGCAGCGCCTCCGGTTGTGTACGAAAAGCGACACCGCACACCACACAGTATCGAAGCCGCCCGCGAAAGCCAGCGCTCGATCGGGGGTAACCATGGACGAGGTTCTGACCAATGTGTTGCAGGACGGCGTCATCGACCGCTTGGACTTTCTGGACAGACTCGCTGTCGAAGACGACATCGCCGTGCGTGCTGCGCTTGCGGAAACCGAGACCAGGAATCTCACGTCCGTGATTCGCGACATTCTGCGCTTGCACCAGCCCGATCACCAAGGTCAGTGTTCGAGTTGCCGCACACGATGGTGGCGAAAACGGGGATTCCCGTGTCCTGTATGGGTGATCGCGCACCGACACCTACTCATCTGGCCCGCCTCCAGGCAGAGCGGAACTCGTCTCATCGGTCCATCGCCGATCTCGGCGCCATAGAGCGCGGGGAACGCGCCACCGCCCGCCCACGCGCGTTCCCCGCCTCCCGGTTCACACATCGAGCGATGTTGCGCTCCAGCACGCCCTCATGTACTCCGTGGAGCTGTCCATGCAACCTGACTACCGATCACCGCACGATCGACTCGCGCACGCTGTACGGACCGCAGCACCACACCGCGTGATGCGCGCGAGCTTTGACTCGGTGCCGCTGTGGTCGCCGAACGAAATACGCGACGTGGTCGCTGCCGAACTCGACGACGAACACAAGGTCGTTGTCACCGGCACTCAAGACCGTCGTTTGGTCTTTATCGAGTCGAGTCTCAGCGCCCCCTGGGTCGTTGTAGACCTGTCCGGACGACCATTGGCGTCCTTTGAATGGCCGAAGTGGACGCGAGGCCGCATCATCCTGCGCTCCTCGTGCGACTGGTGGGCTTCGGCCACAATCACAGACGACGGCCTGGACAGGCTGATGAATCCACGACTTCTGCTGGTCTCCCTATACCACCCTGAGTACTTCCCGCTGCCCCGCTTTCCGCTGGCGATCTCGGACCTGGCCCGCGCAGCCCGCCGGACCCTGGTGGGCACCGTGAAGCTGATGGACATGCAGCTGGGTGCGACGCTCGACGACATCATCGAGCGCCTGCACGCAGGCGACGTAGACATCCTGGGCGTGTCCATCACGTTTGGGCAGCACGACCTCGCCACCCGACTACTGGACGAGGTGGACACCATGACCACGCCCCCATGGATAGTTGCTGGTGGTTCGTTGACCGCCCGCAACGAACAGGTCCTGCTCGACCGCTATCCCACCCTGATCATCAGTCGGGGCGCGGGCGAGTCGACCATCGCTGACCTGCTTGAACATTGGCACGGCGACATCCCCATCGAGAATGTCCGCGGAGTGGCCTTCCTGACCGACAATGGAAGGGTTCGCCGGACGGCCACTGTGGCCAATCGCCGGCAGATAGATATCTGGCCGGAGTTGGACCTGCTCGATGCCACGCTGCAGCACAACGGAGTCGCTCAGCTGGAAACCACACGAGGTTGCACGAACTATTGCAGCTTCTGCCCACGAAGTCACAAAGGACAATGGGCGGCAGCCCATCCCGATGGGTTGCCCGCCCTCCTCGGCGACATGAGCGCAATCATGGGCCGCCATCCGAGCACTAGCAAGACCATGTACCTGGTTGACGAGGAGTTCATCGGTCACGGACCGGAGGCCGTCAGCAGAGCACTGCGTGTCGCCGACACCCTTGCCTCTAAGGGGTTCTGGTGGGAGACGAGCTGTCGAGTCGATCAAGTTGTCCGGCTCGACCGCGATCGAGACTGGCACGTCGAGCGCGGACTGATGTGGCGGGCGCTCGTCGCGCGTGGCCTGCGTCGCTGCCTGTTCGGGATCGAGTCCGGAGTGGACAGCGTCCTCAAGAGATTCAACAAGGAAACCACCGGGCAACAGAACGCCCTCGCCATCCGCACCCTGACCGCGCTCGGCGTTCCACCGCGGTTCACCTATATCACGTTCGACCACTTGATGAACGAGACGGAATTGCACGAGACCTTCGCCTTCCAAGGTCGCACCGATCTCTTGCTGAGACCACTGCCCGGACTGGCCGTGGAGGAAGTCGTCGATGGGATCCACGACGATCAGTTCGTCGCTGAGCACAGCCTCGGCGAGCCGTTCTACTCCGCTGTCAGCTACATGCTCGTTGGCATGGAATGCCTCGTCGGCGCCGCCTACACCCACAAGGCCAAGGCCGCTGGACTCACCGGTGAGATCAACCCCCTGATGGGGCGCGTCGAGGCACGATACGCGGACTGGCGCATCGGCGTTCTGGCCCGGCACGGGCAACTCTGGATCGATCGGAACTTCGCCCTGGACTACGCGCTCAAGTCCATCGAGAAGATCCTGAGCGATGGCCCATACCAGGCCGTGCGAACGGTCCGAAGAATACTCAAATCCGCCGCATACCGGTTGTTCGGCGAAATGCTTGACGCGCTCCGCCGAACTGAAATCCACGATACCGATCACGATGAGCTCGACGAAGCCTGCCGCGCTATCGCAGATACTCTGATCGCCGGTCTGTCCGTCGACCTAGACACCGCCATCACCGCAGCGGCGTCGAGCCTGTCAGACGAACATCGCAACCTTGTCCGGCGAGAACACCACCGCTGGTCATCGACAACCGGGTGGCGATTGATCAATGCCGCCGATCCGTGCGGGACGTGAGGAGAACGCATGAATACCTTGACCCACCGCGTCCTTCCTGGACTTCACGCCACAGTCTCGACCATCGGCGCAGGTTGCTGGACGATTGGTGGCCCCGCAACCAACTGCGGCGTACCGATCGGCTGGGATGACGTCACTGACGACGAGGCCTATCGCGGCCTGATGCGTGCATGCGAGCTCGGGATCACCTTGTACGACACCGCGGACGTCTATGGCCTCGGCCGGTCCGAACGGCTCATTGGGCGACTGCTCAATCATGTCCGGCGAGACGATGTCGTGGTGTCCAGCAAGGTCGGCTACTTCACAGGCACAAGCCGCCACGCCTACGAACCACACCAGGTCCGGCATCAACTGGCGACCACACTGGACAACCTCAACACCGACCACCTCGACATCTACATACTTCACAGCACAGACTTCGGCGCCGACGACCGTTACCTCGATCGCACGATCGAACAGTTGCGAGAGTTCCGCCAACAGAAAATGATCCGCGCGATCGGCATGCGAGCGCCCCACGCGTTCGCCGAAGAATGGGCGGCCAAGTCCGGAGGGCGGGCGAGCGATACTCGTCGGTGGCTACATCTGTTCCACCGCATCCGGCCGGACGTCGTCACCGTGCGGTACAACTTGCTCAGCCCGCTGTACTCCAGCGACGAAACCGACATCTTCAGCTTCGCTCAACGACACCACATCGGCGTCCTCATCAAACAGGCGCTCGGGCAAGGCCGCCTACTGCGCCAACGTTCGACGGCATACCGCACATTCAGCACTGGCGATCATCGGACGGCGGACCCATCGTTCCTACCCACCGAACTCCGACGCCTCGACGAACGACTTGCGCCGCTCCGTGACCGGTTCGGCACACGGCTCCAGGACATCGTCCGCATCGCGCTGCGCTACGTCATCCAGCACGCACCTCACGCTGCCGTCCTCGTCGGGTTCCGCAACGCCGAACAGATCCAAACGTTGGTCGGGTCGCTGGGCGACCCGCTGACCGAAGACGAGATGATAGAGATCCGAGCCCTGCTCCACCCGAACACGAGCGCCGCGGAAAGGTTCGATCGTGCAGTACATCGAGGTTGAGAAGAAGTACATGGTTCCCGACGCTGAGGCACTCAAGACCAAGCTGCGCGACCTCGGCGCGAAGCCAAGCGAACCGACGCGGCAAGTCGACGCGTATTACAACGCACCGCACCGCGACTTCCTTGCCCCGGAAGCGATCTCTGAATGGCTACGAATCCGGACGGAAGAACGCGGCAGCTCGATCAACTACAAGCGTTGGTTCCCGGTGGACGAGATCATCAAGACGCACGCTGACGAGTTCGAGTCCAAGGTGGACGATGTGGAAGCCATCCGCCGGCTGCTGCAGATGCTGGACTTCCAGCCACTCGTCACGGTCGATAAGACCCGCGAGGAATGGCAGCTACCGAACGTCGAAGTAGTCTTCGACCACGTCCTGAACGCTGGAGACTTCGTCGAGTTCGAGTTCAAAGGCGACGCCGAAACGATCGATGACGCCACCGCCCAGCTCGACGAGTTCATCAGCAGCTTGAACGTCGAACTCGGCGAGCAGATCCGCCGCGGTTACCCACACATCCTGCTCGGACGCGAGCACTGAGCCTTCACACGAAATTCGTGGTCGTTCCTTCAGACAATGCGTCGAGGGCTTGACCAAGTCGTTCAGCCATATCGGGTCGAAGCTGTCGAGCGGCTTCGTCAGGCTGGAAAAAGCCGAACTCGCTGATCTCCGGGTCGACCACTCGGAGATCAGCGAGTTGCTGTGGGGTCAGCGCTGCACCGTCGAATACGAACAAAATCTGGTCATCCCACGGGCCGTGCGGACCAATCCACACCGTCAGGAGCACCCGCCCGATCGTCACGACGATGCCAACCTCTTCGAGGATCTCCCGCTCGGCTCCCTTACTGGGCGACTCGTTGGATTCAACCATGCCACCTGGCAAGTCCCAGTAATCCTTGTAAGTCGGATTGACCAGCAAAACCCGCCCGAGGCCGTCGCGGATCACAACCTTCGCTGCGATGCGTTTTCGTGCTTGTTTTGCGTTTCCTTCCGCCAGATAGGCGTAACGGTCAGGATCATCGTTCAGACCGGCCACGCGGTGGTGCGCCTTTCCTCAACTGCGATGGGTTGGACGAGAGCCACGAACTCAGTGACCTCGGGTCCGCTGGACACCGCCTGGAGCGCGCCCGCGAGGTCGTGGATGCGACGAGTCACTCGCGCTGAACTCAACGAACGAGTAAGCATGCAGACCTCCTGGCCGAGCATGGCGGCTTCCTCCACTCGGCCAGCCCGCAACAGGACGTTGGCGAGTGTCAGTTGACCGAACGCGCGGCTCCGCACCCGATCGCCAGACCTCAGCCGGATCACTTCCTTGGCTCGAAGCTCGGCTTCCGAGTATTCGGCGAGCTGCATGAAGCATAGCGATGCCTCGCTGGCCAGCGAAGCTTCGTCGAACACCGCGATCCAGTCAGCCGTCCTCTCGTCAGAGGCGTCCTGCAGTACGCGTTCCGCCAGCTTGAGTGCGTTGATGCAGCTTGTGCGGTTCACCTGTATCGCAAAGGCTCGAGCTCGCATCGCATGTAGGCGCGCAATCAGCTGCTTGGTTCCTTCTGTAGCTGGTGTGCAGCCAAGTCCGACGGATGCGATCCGCAAAGCGTCGTCAGCTTGGTCAAGCTCGACGGCCAAATGCGCCATGGACGCACACGCGTTGCCGCTGAGTGTGGCGTCGTCTGCGGCCTTCGCCAGTCGGTAGGCACGGTTGAAGTGTTGGCGTGCTCGATCATCCTGCCCGCTGTCGTGCGACATCCAGCCAGCAATCTCCGTCAGCGACGCCGCCGCGCTGAAGAGGTCGGCGGCGTCCGGTCCGCCGGCGGGATCGAGCAAACGTGGGCCGATTTCCTGGCTGAGGTATTGAGCTACCGACTCATAGAGAATGCCACCGCCGAGCTGGCGGTCGGCGGTTTGGAATGCCTGGGCGGTTGCGCGGATCTCGGCAACGCTCCCGGCTCCGGACATCGTCACTCGGGCACGAACCGGCACACCAGAGCAGCTGGCATCGCCAGTGTCCGCACCGTCGTGGAGCAACTCGACGAGTCTGTCCAGAGTCACGGCCAGAGCCTTGGCCAACGCAGGTTGTTTCAAAGGCAGCGGTGTCAGCTCACCGATTTCCCAACGCGCAACGGTAGTCCGGTCAACGTTAAGGTGTTCCGCCAAGGACTCCTGAGTAAATCCTGCCGCCGCTCGACGTTGCGCTAGCCCCTTGCGTTGGATCGCCATAATGGGCCCCGTTTCCGTCGAGCTTCGTCAATATTCGCGCACGGTCACGCGGATGCAGCCTAGTGCTGTCCATAATCGCGCATCCAACGAGGTTCCGTCCACGACTTTGCAGCTGCGATTCCATCGGAGACTCCAATCCAACGACGTTGATTACTGCCTGCAACAGCGACTATCACCCGATAGCCCCAAATCCTGACCCGATCGAGTCTTCGCAGGTCGCTGCCGTTGCACGCAACAACCTCGCTACAACGCAGCGACGGTCACGCTATTGGCGGGCCACGACGGCTCTGTTTATCTGACAACAAGAACTTTTCACCAGAAGCCCGGATTCCAGATTCCGGACCGCTTGCCATTGGAACCATCATGAACCTTCTGCTTGGATCTCACACACCGTGGTTACGTCCGCAGTCTGGAAACTGGCGTTACGCTAGCGATCGGCGTGGTCCTCATGTCGGCAGTCTGCACCAAGCACAAGCGTCGCAGTGCTGCGAGCAGGAACATCCAGGCCACGGTTGCGGACATCTTGGCCAGACCGGCTCGTTCCGCGGAATACCTTGCCCCATCAGTAGTTTCCGCCCAAAGTCGTGTTTGCCCAGTTGTATCCGCGCCTGGTCGTCATCCGCGCCTTGTGACGGCCAGATGCGGCGGCTCGTTCGCCGCATAGCCGGGTGGGTTGCTCGCGGCTGAGTGAGGCTCCGGATGGCCAGATCCGTCGTAGACCGCTTTCAGTCGCAGCACCTGCCCGCCGATCCGCATGGCCGGCGTGCGCGGCGCCGGTTCCGCAGCGGCCATGCGAATCGGCACAACCATCACTGTCCACTGTGAACAAGGGAAACATCATGCTTCTACCGCTGAGTGCGTGGCCCGACCGGATTGCCGAAGCCATCAACCGCGCCGCGGCGGCGCATGACGTATCCCGGCTCGACTGGGACGCAAACCTGCGCTGCCAGCCGCATGCCGAAGTATCGGCATTTTCCGAATGGGCACATTGGACTCGACGCGGACTGTTCGCGTACGCCGTGGACAGCAGCTTGGACGTGTTCACCGCGCTGCTGAGCTTCCACCACAACACGGCATCCTCGTGCCCGGCCGCCTCGCTGCCCGCTGAGCTGTACAGCTGGCGCTACGACCCGGCCGCGCTCACTCCCGCCTTCGCCCTGCGCGTCAATCTGTCAGCGCCCGGCGAGACGTTGATGGACTTCTTCGGTCAGCGCGATCACGTAACCGGTATTTGGTTGGGGAAATCCTGGCCTCTGCAGCAGAAGATCACCAGCAGCGTGGATAGCTCCAGTGCTCGACCGATCGTGGCCGTAAACGAGGCCGCAGGGTGATCACATGGCCACGGACGCGAATGTCCTGTGGGGAACCAATCCCGACACCAGCGTGTTCTACGCCGCCCGGGTCCACGTTGTGTCTGCGCACTACCCGTGGTCCGCCCTATGCGGCCTGCCGGTCGAACTGATCTGGGAACAACGACCCGTGACCTCGCAGCGGCTGTGTCCCGAATGCTGCCTGCTCGCGGTCGAATGGTTCTTCCCGACCACTAACGACCCGTTCCTCGTGCACGACTTCAGCATTGAGGCCAGCACTGTCCAACTGTCCCCACGTCCACCATGAACAAGAAACACGATCCGATGCCATCACCAACAAGCCCCTGCGGTGCCTCCACTAGTCGGGGAACGTCGATGCCAGCGGTAGCGCCTGAACCCAATTACTTCGGCCGACAGCTCCTACGGCTCCTGAGGGAACTTCGCGAGAAAAACCGCATGACCCAGGAAGAAGCCGGCGAACGCGTCCGCATCGGGTTCAAGAAACTCAGCCGCATCGAACGCCGTCAGTTGCCCACGTACCACGAACTCGTGATGCTGCTGGACATCTACGGGGTCCTGAGCTGCGACTACGGCCCGTACATCGAGATGTGGGAGAAGGCGAAAACGAAAGCCTGGTGGCGGCGCCTGGGCATCGCCGATACCCGCTACATCCGGATGGAAGACGAAGCCGACACCAAGATCGAGTTCCAACTGGGGCTCATTCCGACACTCCTGCAGACCGAGCAATACGCACGCCACACCCTGACCGACCACAGCACGTCAATGGCCAAGAAGCTCGTGGAAGTCCGGATGCGCCAGCAGGAACGCCTTACAACGCAACCGTCCCTCACGCTGCGCGCGCTGATCCACGAACCCGTGCTCTACCAAGCAATCGACCGCGAACAGCTAGACAAACTGATTCAGATGGCCGAATTGCCCACCGTCACCATCCGCGTCGTCCCACAAGACCGCATACACCTCGGCTTGCACGGCGGACTTGTCCTGCTGACCTTCGACGACCCCCACGAACCGGACAGCGCCTTCAGCGAAACATTGCTCGGCCTGCAAGAAAGCCAAGCATCGGAACATATCCACAAGATCAGAAGCACGTTGGAGGACATCACCCGGCACTCCAAAACCCCAGGCGACTCCCTTCAACAACTCCACGCCCTACGCAACACCTATCTCTGACAAGGAGAATTACCATGTCCGACCACAACAATTCGTCCACCACAGCCACGACCCAGAGTGATCCAGCTGGCGAGTCCGACTTCACCAAGGACGTCCACGCGATGATCACCGAACACGCCCCACGCCGGTTCGCCGTCGTACTGGAATACGGCGACCAGATTGACGCCAAGGTTCATGCGTGGGGAATCGCCCTTGATGACGCGGCGTACATGACCACCGTCGACGGCAAGCACCAATACTCCATGGCAACTGCGGACAACGCCGTGAAATTCGCCCCCAAACCCCCGAACGTCACCCCATACCTGGTGTGGGTCGACGAAGAAGCAGACGACTGATTCAACACGTCTCGCCAAGGCTTCCGACCGGTGGCGAGGCTGCGCGCCTCGCCACCGGCCAGCCGAAGTCATACCCGGGCGATGGTGTGATGCCCATCCTTGAACTTGTTCGACTACAGAGAATTCGCAAGCACCATGAGCATTGCCATCTGGGACATGGCCTCTGGCCCCGCCGCCCACCGTTCCTGCGCAGCAGGCTTGGAGCCAAACTCCGCCGCATGCGGCAAACAACCAATCTCACAGTGAACGACGCAGCAGCCCTGCTGGACACAACACGAAGCAAACTGCACCGCATCGAAACTGGCGAAACCAAACCCAGCACCCATCTGATCCGTTCGATGATGGACATCTACGACTGCCCGGATCCCGCCCTCATCGACGAAGTCCGCGCAGCCCTCGCACGACCCTGGTACCACGCCTACAGCCCGCAGAACCGGTACAACCTGGATGTCGAGTCCGAGGCCACGGAGACACACGACTTCTCGCCCCTCGTGATCCCTGAGCTACTGCAAACCGAGGACTACACGCTGGCCCTGCTCAAGCACTGGAATCATCCCTCACCTGTCAACGAGATGACCACCCGCCGGATCCGCCAACAACGCCTCACCACTACAGAACACCCACTGCGATTGATCGCAGTCATCGATGAAACGGCATTGCGCCGCAACGTGGGCGGAGCTCACACAATGCGCAACCAGCTGCAGCGCCTCATCAACACCGCACACCTTCCGAACATCACACTGAACGTACTGTCCACAGAGGACCAGGGCCCGTGCGCACTCGCAGGAGCCTTCACGCTGAACGTGTTGCCCGAGGCAACCGATCCCGACGTGCTGCACACCGGACATCCAATGATGCCGCTGGACACAGACGATCCCGCGACGGTCTCGCACGCTCACCACGTCTTCAACCATCTACGAAACGGAGCGCTCAGCGAGCCGGACTCAATCGATCTAATCAAGCGCACACTCGCCGACCTCGGAGCACACCAACCACCAACGTCCAGCCTCAAAGCCAACGACACCAACGAGAAAACCTGACATGCCTCAGGCCCATCCTCACCCTTCCCTTCCGTTCAATGGCAAGCTACTGCGCCACTGGCGCGAATAGCCGGACTCGACCTCCTCGACAGCGACACAGCGGCTGACAATCTCGCTTGCGAACCCACCACAACAAGGGTTGAGATTCTCGACTCGCCTTTCACGACGAGACCATGACCCCATGCGCCAGCCGATCGAGTCCTCGACGCTGCTCGACCATCTCCAAGCCCTCGCCGGCGAGCACCGCGGAACCGAATCCACGCCACACAACAGATCAGACGGCACCTACAGCCTGGAACTATTCGCGCATCCCACCCTCGACATGATCACGATCGCCAGCAACGGCCTGCGCCACATCGAAAAAGACGTCCCCTTCGGCGAAGAAGTCGTGTGCACGCTCCGGAGGTCGCAAGCTGGGTACACACGCGCGATCATGGGCGCGATATGCGAGCTCATCCTGCAGAGCCGTACCGGCCTCGAGTACGACCAGATCCTCGACAACGACTGCGAGCTTTTCGACACAACCCACAAAGAAGGCCTGCTCGCCTCCACTCACCCGTACTTCGACGAGAGATTCAACTACGTCGCGCACGATTCCAGCTCGCCGCTGACCAACCACAACGTCGAACTACAGATCGTCACGCTGGTCCCCATCACCAGGTCCGAGATCGAGTTCGCCGCTCGCGACACCGACGCACTCTACGAACTCTGGACCAACACACGCCCAGACCTGCTCGACGTCACCCGACCGTCCACTCTGTAACGATCCGAACCAGGGCGAAGGACACGCCGAGCAGCCTGCAGAGGTGTCACGACACACCGACCAGCCTCGAACATACGTACGATTCCCGTTACGATGCTCGGTCATGACGACATCCGCGACTAACAACACCACCACAAGCGTGGCACACGGTCCTGCCCACTATCGCTCAACCGCGCTCGGCACCCATGTCGTCATACCGGCCCACTGCCCTAGCGGCAAACACGCGCTCACCACCGACACGTGCCGCATCTACGAAGCCGATTACGTCCTGCGCGCCACATGCGATCTATGCGTACAGACCGGTCGGCCGGATCACGCGTGGTCACTAACGACCGACGGCCGCGAAATACTGTCCGCCGAACTCGACGGCCAGCCCTACACAGGTCGCCCGGACTTCACTGGCCGACCAACATCTAAACCTTAAGCGCAGGCAGGAACCAAGTGCTGGTACCCCAGCGAGCACGAACCCTGGCTTGCCCGGGTCGTCATCATTGACAACTCCATCCCGGCAGCTACTCCCCACCGACGTCCGAGCCTGAACGGTCAAGGTCTGACAGCCAGCCTGAGTGTCGCTTGTGGATTTTTCGTAGCCTTATGGGCATCGGACCACAGCAAGACATTTGTCATCGTGTGGCTTGGCCCGCGGAAGCTCAAGCGCTGTTGGATCGGCCGTCGCTTTCCACGTCTGACAACGCTGACGAACTTGTTGTAGATGATCTTGGTGCAGATCTGCCAGTCGAGGCCAGTCCACTATCCGCTCGCTGTCCCGCGATAACGGTCCGGTGTTTCACACACGAGGGCGAGTGCGGTGCAGAAAGCGCCTGCAGAATAAGGCAGAACGGAATAACGTGCCGAGGCGGCGCCCAAAAAGGGGCGCCGCCTTTCTCAGCAAGGGGCAGCGTGGATGCTGTCGTAGTCGAGGCCGAACTCCCGGTCGATGATACCCAGCTCTCGAATCTCGAAGCCCGCGATAAGCCAGCAGCGCCAGCCATTCAAATTGTCATACCCTTTGACGTCGGTGTACGGCGGGCTGCAGCTCCGCCAGTAGGCATACCCTCGCTCGGCGTACTTCCCACACGGCGGGGGAGCCTGATGGATGTCTGGTGCCGCTGCCGCGGCGGACGCCAACGCCACGGTTGCCGCTGCTGTGGACATTATCGCGACTATCGACCTGCGCCATTTGGCGGTCATACTTCCTCCCTGAAGATGTGAATCCACCGTGTTCGCGGAAGGAAGAATCGCACACATTGTAGGTGTTGTCGTTACCGGTGAGCGCACATTGCTTTAGCCTCCGTGCACAGGCGTGGCGGTTCCGACGCGTCCACTCAGGGCCTGTGACAACGGACCCATGTGCAAGGCGCCGAGGCGCCGGTTGTTCTTGGAGAATCTCCGCCTGAAGGAATGATCCGGCTGGCTTGTCTGGACTGGCCCGGTCGAGGTCGGCACTGATGATCTCCAGCGTCCGTTGCGCCACCCGACCTGGACAGCGAAGACGCCCATTCCAAGCAGGCCGATGGCGAGGTAGCCCGAGGTGAGGGTGGAGCGACGGGGATGCTGGTCGGTCTCCAGCACGGTACCGCTGGAAAGTTCGAGCAGGACCGGGTTACCGCCGTAGAACACCGCAGTGAGCTGCATGCCGTCCCGAATCTGGTCCTGCCCGTGTTGCTCAGGCACAGTCACCCGGGTTGTGTCATTGCCTCGCGCCTGCGGCGCGATCGCGCTCACGTCGAGAGACCACTTCCGCTCCCCGGACAACCAACGAAACCGAGAGCGGGTCTCACGTTCCACCGTGGCCGGTCCACGGGCCAGGCACTCCTGACTCACAGCACCAGTGCACACCGCCACCCCAGTCAGGTCGGTCGGCCGCACCAATCAGCCAAACTCTCCACCTCCAGCACAACGCTGCCCGCCACAGCCGCTGTCCCCATCACAAGCCACACCACCGATCGCACCCGTCGCACGGCGCACCTCCGATCCAGACTCGTTATCAGGTGAAGGTGCTCACTCAACGACCCGTTCGAGTGATCTGATAGCAGCCGCTGGTCATCGGCCTTTGCGCGGATCCACTTATGGCGGGTGAATACGGAAAGGCGGCGTTCGATGCTGTCGGGCCGCTCCTCCTGATCGGGTGGGCCGAGGTGGGCCCTGGATTCCTACAGGCGATCAGCGCAAGCACAGCATCGACCGCTAAGCACTACGTCGGCAGCGAGGTGCCGAATGCCCACGGGCAGAGCCACCGGACTCAGGCCGTCATAGTGTCCGTGACGCGGCCACCGTCCGGGGAAGCGTTCGACCGACAATGCAGAAGCGTTCCCCAGCAGCACTTCTGGCACAAGCACGACGCGAGGACACAGCACATCGCGCGGTTCACCAGAAGCCGATTCCCGCCGACACAGTGCGAGTCCAATTCCGCATAGGCACCACTCAGGCGCGTCGGCTTGTGAAGCTCATTCGAGCCGAGTTTCATACGCAAGCCACGAACGATCTGTCAACCGATACGACAAGGGAAGTGCAGCGCTTCGATGCCGTAGGGACCTGAACGCGGCTGAGGATGATGTCTCACGGGCGAGTTCGGCTCCTTACCCGATGTGGCGGGACGGGCTGGGCGTTGATCTGACGGCGTGCCCAGCCCTCGGCCACGGAAACCGATCGCCCGCAACCCTGAACTGCACGGGCTAGCGAGTTCGAGAAAGCACTTCACTGGGAAGCTGAGAGATACTAACCATGACCCCCACACTGCCAGTCGGATTTGGACAGTGCCACTGACCTGGGACTTTACAATACGTGCACGTCAAAGCTACTGCAATCAAATCAGTATGATGCAACCCAGTGCAGTACAGCGCAGCTGGACGCGCGCCCGTGCTCCTGTTTTGCTCCTGTTGCACCAGTGTGAAAACCGGTTGAGCACATGTCAGTCCTCTGTAGAGAGTGGCGCGCACCTAGCACCAATTATGATGCTCCCAGGAGTACCTCGCCTGCAACCTCTTCCCCAACGGCACAGTCCCGGTCACCAGGCCCGCTCGACTTGCATTAGACCGCCCAGCACTGCACACAACCTGGCCAGCGTCGCCATCCGGCCGACAGAACAAGACCTGGACAACCGAAGTCGACAAACGTACCGGCCACTGTGGAGTCCCGTCCCTGCTGGTTCCAACCCGTCACCTCGCAGATCTCCCAGCAGCGCGGGCACATGCCGTTTCCTCTCCTCACCACGCACGAGTCCGAGCCACGCCCCGCACGCCATCTTCCCCTCAACATCACAGTGTGGCCGCCCACACCGCTGCAGGAGCAGATCTGGGAATGGCGAGTCCAGCATAGGCCTTCTGGAGACTCGGATTGTCACTTTGGACAACGCTCGATCAGCGGCAGAAGCGGATGTTTGATGCATCGGCAGCACCACGGCCGTTCACAGAGCGAGATTGCCCTGTAGCGGCAGCAGTTCGCCGACGCCGGCGTCGCGCAGCAGCGCCAGCCGCAGGCCGTCGAGGGTCTGGGTGGTGGGCAGCGCCCTGGAAACCGTCCGCAGGCGGTCACCTTTCGGACTAGCCGCCGCGCAGTCGCTACCAGGGCAGCGGTTCGGCGAAATTCGGTGGGCGGTGCTCGGCTTGGGCGGTGAGCGCCTCGACGAGGTCCGGCCCGAAGAAGCTCATGGCCTCGAAGGCGATCGAGGCTTCGAAGGCGGGGGTCGCGGTGCGCAGCCAGTGGTTGAGCGAGCGTTTGGTCCAGCGCAACGCGTGTTGTGGGCCGGTGGCCATGCGTTGTGCGATGTCGAGCGCGGTGTCGAGTACGTCGGTGGGTGGGACGGCGAGGCTGACCAGGCCGATGCGCTCGGCCACCTCGCCGGTGAGGTCCTCGGAGGCGAGCAGGTAGAGCTTGGCCTTGGCCAGGCCGCACAGCAGGGGCCAGATCATCACCGAGTGATCTCCTGCGGCGATGCCCTGGAGGAGATGCCCGTCGATCAGGCGCGCGTTGGTTGAGGCGACGCTGATGTCCGCGAGCAGGGCGGTCGCGAGCCCTGATCCCATGGCCGCGCCGTTGATGGCGGAGACGATCGGCTTGTCGCAGTTGACGATGCCGTACGCGTTGATCAAGCCCTCGCGAATGAGACTTACGGTGTTGTCATAGTTGCCAGGGTTGGCGAGCATCTCGTCGATGCCGTCGGTGCCTTCGACCGTCCAGAACCGCTCGCCGCTGCCGGTGATGACCGCGACGCGCAGCTCGGGGTCGTCGGCGAAATCGCGCCAGATGTAACTGATTTCGGTGTGGCGGCGGGTGAGGGTGGGGGCTGGATATCCGTCGGGCTCGGCGATCGTGATGAGCAGGATCCCGTTGTCGCGGCGTTCGAGGGTGAGCGTCTGGTACTTGCTCCAGTCGATGGTGGGACGCAGGTCGTCGATGGGCATGGCCGATCTTCTTTCCGGGTTGGTGTCTTCGGGTGTGCGCGTCAGCTATGGCTGTGCTCGTGTGGACCGTGGTGCGGTAACCAGATCTTCTCGGCGCGGATGCTGGCCTGCGGAGTGAAGTAGTCGCCGCTCTCGAGGTCCTCCAGCAGCGTTGCGTGCTTTGGTGCCCAGCCCAGCAGTGCCTGGGTGTGCTGGCTGGAGACAGGCACGTCGAGGGAGAAGAATCGGGCCAGGAACGGGTTTCCGAGATGCTCGGCGGCCTGCTCGAGGGTCAGCGAGGTGGTGGGCAGGTCGAGCATCCGCCCGATCTGCTCCGCGATGCTCTTGATCGTGACGGCACTTTCCCCGGCGCCGTGCAGCACGCTGCCGGCATGCGCCTTCTCCAAAGCCAACCGGAAGACAACGGCGGCGTCGGCGCGGTGGATAGCCGGCCAGCGATTGGTGCCGTCACCGATGTAGGCCGAGACGCCCGCTCTGCGCGCGGCCGCGATGAGAGCCGGAATGAACCCGTAGTCGCCCGGGCCGTGCACGGTCGGTGCGAGTCGCACGACACTGGCGCGGACACCCCGATCGGCGAAACTCAGACATGCCTGTTCGCCGGCGATGCGCAAGGCGGCGACCGAATCGGGATCCGGCGCGTCCTGCTCGGTGCTGACCCGGCCGGACCGCGTCACCAACGTGCCCGACGTGCTGACGAACGGCTTGCCGGACCCGGCCAGCGTCTGCCCGAGGGCCTTGATCGCGGTGCGGTCGCGGCGGATGAGGTCGTCCGGATCGGAAAAGTCGCCGCCGAAGGCCATGTGCAGGACGCCGTCGGCGGTTTCCGCGCCGCGGCGCAGGCTATCCAGGTCGTCCAGGCTGCCGCGGTGGGGCGTGGCGCCCAGCGAGTCAAGCCGAGCGGCGGCGGTGTCCGAACGAGCCAGGCCGGTGACGGTGTGGCCGGCCGCGACGAGTTCGGCGACGACGGTGGGGCCGGTCTGGCCGGAACCACCGGTGACAAAGACGTGCACGGAACACTCCTACTTGACGTCAGTGACTGACACTACTTAGTGCCAGTGACTGACTCTACGCGTAATGCCAGTGACTGACACAAGGTGATGCCAGTCACTGACACATCGCGAGTAGTCTCTGAGGGGTGCCACGCAGCGGAGCAGAAGCCCGCCGCCGCCTTCAACAGGCGGCCTTGGAGCTGTATCAGGAGCGGGGGTTCGACCAGACCACGGCGGCGGAGATAGCCGCCCGGGCCGGTGTCAACGAGCGCACGTTCTTCCGGCACTTCCCGGACAAACGCGAGGTGCTCTTCGACGGCGAAGCCGACCTCCGCGCCGCGCTGATGCGAGCAGTGGCCGAAGCGCCCGAGGGGCTGGAGCCGTTCGAGATACTGCTGTACGCCTTCCGGAAATCCGCGCGGAATCTGGAGAACAACCGCCCGTTCTCCGAACCACGGTGGAAAATCATCGCGGTGACCCCTGCGCTGCGCGAACGTGAGTTGGCCAAGCATGCGTGGCTCACCGACGCCGTGGCGAAGGCATTGCGGCTCCGCGGCGCCGGTGACGGGTTGGCCAGCCTGGCTGCCCGGACCGGCTGGGCCACCTATCAGCACGCGGTCCAAGCCTGGATCGACGACCCCACACAGAGTTTGGACGCTCATCTGCTGCGGGCCTTCGACGATCTGCGCGCCCTCTCCACGACCATCCTATCGGGACAGACACAGGCTGAGAGCTGATACCGTCCACCGACGGTCACCCGAACGTCGCAACTGGACCGCGTCACGAATGCACCCTCAAGGCCGCCGAAGTCTGCAACGTGCTGCGGCTTGCCCGGACCCCGAGAACCCCGCATATCCTGGCACTCGCGCGCCCGGCCAACGCCAGACCGATCTTCTCCAGAATCGAGCGCAGCCGCCCCGACCACCGGCCATACCACCGTGTCACACCAGGAATCTGTTCCACGAACGTCCGCTTCGGACACCCCAGCGTTCGCGCACACGAAACGCCGAACCGCACGACAAGCACCGTGCGCCGACCAATTGACGGAAGGTCGGTCAACGACCACGAGTACCGCCCATGCGCCCTCACGACCATGCTCCACACGTTGGGCAATCCGCTCCGGCCGTGTCGGAGCGAATGGTCGCACGTAACTCCCGTGGCTATGGCGGTCGGATCCATGCGGATCAGGTACGCATTCCTGCCGGTATGAGGTGGGGCGTTCAGCAGCCGTTAAGAGACCGGATGCAACGAAAGGGGTCACTTCCTCATTAGGGGTGCGGAATCGAGGTCGAGTTGACGATCGGGAGTTGCCGATGGAGTTCGCTGAGTACGTGGCAAGGCAGCGTCCCGCGCTGATTCGGTTCGCCACGGTCCTGACCTGCCGGCGTGGCTGGCCGAAGACCTGGTGAGCGACGTGTTGGGCCGGGCGTTCGAGCGCTGGGAACGCATCTCGGGGATGGCCGAGCCGAACGCCTACGTGCGGCGGATGGTCGTCAACGAGTACCTGTCCTGGCGCAGAAGGCTGACCCGCACGTCCCCGCGCGCCGAGGTCGAGCCGATGGTGATCTCC
This sequence comes from Kibdelosporangium aridum, assembly GCF_900176515.1. Classification (GTDB taxonomy): domain Bacteria; phylum Actinomycetota; class Actinomycetes; order Mycobacteriales; family Pseudonocardiaceae; genus Kibdelosporangium; species Kibdelosporangium aridum. The sequence continues at coordinate 20,435 of NZ_FWXV01000024.1, read as the reverse complement.
GACGGCGCGGACGAGCGGGCCGAGCGGGACGCGATGATCCGCCGCCTCGCCGGCCTGCCCAGGAAGCAGCGCGCGGCCGTGGTCCTGCGCTACTACGCGGGCCTGTCCGACAGGGAGATCGCCACACAGCTGGGGTGCCGGGAAACGACCGTACGCAGCCAGATCCATCGGGCGCTCAACGCTCTGCGCATCGACCTCACCGCCAGCACCCCCAACTTTCAGGAGACCTCATGAGCGACCTGCGCACCCTCCACGATGCCTTCGCCGAGTTGGAGCGGCGCGCCGACGCCGCAGCCGCGGGTACGGCCCCGGTCGTGCGGCCGCGGCGGGCCGTGCGGCTGGTACCCATCGCGGCCACCGTCGTCGCGGTGGCGGGCCTGGTCGCGGGCACGGTGTGGCTGGTGCCGGGCAACTCCGGCACGCACGCCGCCAGCCCGCCGACCACCTCGTCGTCGACCGCACCATCCACGACCACGGCGCGCAGCCTGGTCCCCACCTCGCCGGATGACCTGATCGCCCGGTTCAGGGTGGTGCTCGGCGACACCGCGACGTTCGAGGTGACCACAAAAACCACCGTGCCAGGGGCTTCCCCGTCCCAGCAACCGGGGACAGGATCGGGCGTGACACAGCTGGAGGACCCGGACGCCAGCGCGCTTGTCGGCGGGACGCTGACCTCCGCAGGCGTCACCGGGGGCTTCAGCCTGATGATCTACCCCAGCGATTCCGAGCCCGGCGAGTGGTGCGTCCTTTCCCGCACGAAGAACTGTGATGTCAGCACGCTGCCCGACGGCTCCCGGCTGGCGACCGGGACCGCGCAGCCGGCTCGCGGCGCGGTGTCGTATCTAGCGTGCCTCAAGCGACCCGACGGGACGATGGTCCTCATGCACGTCAGCAACCAGGAGGACCCCCGGGGCGCTGAGATCAACTCGCCGGGCGGTCGGATCTACTCGCCGCAGCCGCCGCTGACCCTCGACCAGCTGAAGGCGATCGTCACCTCCGACAAGTGGTGACGAGGTTCGTGATGGCCAGCCACCGAGGTGGCCGGCCATCAGTCATTTCTCGGCCATGAGGCGATAAAGCATGGTCAGACATGCCCGGCTCATGCTTGCAGGTCGAGGTCGGCGTCGTGGACGAGCAGGGCGATTTGGACGTGGTTGTCACGGGCGCCGGATACGTGATCAATTCGCATGATCCACCAGCGGCATAGAAAGACGTTCTGCGTGTCGGTGCCGGGCGGGGGAACGTCCTCCTGATGCGCTTGTCGGGCTTGGTGTCCCATCGCAGGAGGAGGACGTTCGTGGGGCAGGGTAGTGGGGTTTCCCGGGGTGATCGCAACCGCAACGCCCGCCTTGCGCGGTTGCGGGCGCTGGTGCCGAGCACGAACGCGATCGTCGGGATCGACCTGGCCGACACCAAACAGATGGTGGTCGTGACCGATCACGACTCGAAAGTGTTGGCACGCAAGACCTTCCGTTGCCGAGCGTGGAGTCTCGGCACCGCGCTGGACTGGGCTGCGCAACAAGCCGTCGCGAAGGGCTTCACCGGGGTGACGGTGGCCTGTGAACCGACCGGGCACCGATGGCGGGTGCTCGGCCAGCTCGCCGCCGACCGTGGCATGCCGTTCGTGTGTGTCCAGCCGATGGTGACCTCGTGGTCACGGCGCACTGAGGATCTGACCTTCGACAAGACCGACGAGAAAGACGCTGTGCTGATCGCCCGGCTGACTGCGCAACTTCGCTGCTATATCCCCGAACCGGTCGACGAGACCTGGGGCCGGCTACGGTATCTGGGTGCCCGCCGCGAACAGCTGATCGTCGAGCGAGTCAGCCAGGTGCAACAGATCCGCGCCCTGCTCGAGTGCGTCTGGCCGGCAGCGCTGGACACCGCCCGGCAACCGTTCCGATCCCGCACCTGGATCACCGCGCTGAGCGTGATCTGCGAACGCGACAGTGGCGATCTGCAGCAAACTCGCCGGCGTGGGCTGGCCCACTTTGAGCAGGCCGTCCGCCGGGAAATCACCCGCCGCGGCGGACAGAAGCCATCACTGAGGATCGTGCGGCACCTGTTCACGGCGCTGACCGACCAGACCGGGGTACTCGCCCACCGCCGCGGCGCCCTGGAGCGAGTCCAGTTCCTCCTGCGGGACTGGCAGCACACAGAACACCAACTGGCCGACACCGAAGCCCGAATGATCAACATCCTCGACGAACTGCAGCTGACCGAACTGGTCACCTCCATCACCGGCCTCTCCGCGATCGGCGCCGCAGCGATCCTGGCCGAGACCGGCGACTTAACCCGGTTCGCCACCGCCCGAGCTGTGGTCAAACACGCCGGCCTGGCGCCACGCGAGAAGCTCTCCGGCACGTTCACCGGGCGCACCAAACTCACCGGTCAAGGCCGCCCCAGCCTGCGCCTGGCCGCCTGGCGCGCGGTCTGGGGAGCCCAACGCAACAATCCCGTCTACGCCGCTCGCTACCAGCATTTGACCAGCCGGCAGGACAACAAGCTCACCCCTACCCAAGCCCAAGCCGCAATCGCAGCGGCCATCCTGCGCCACCTGCACGCCGTCATCACCACCGGCCAGCGATGGAATCCCGACATCGCCACCCACGGAACCCGAACAACCACAACAGCCACCGTCGCCGCCTAATCAAGGCGGGCGTAAGCAGGCGGTCGGGGCGAGCCCCACTCGGCATTGAGGAACCAACGGTGACCTCGCCTGTCATCATGGGCAGCCCCGCCCGTCGTCACACCAACCCGATTACACGCTGCTGGGCCCAACCCCATTACCGCTATGCCGGGACTGACGACGGACGAGGCACCGACCAAACGCTTGACACAAAACGCCTTACGCGCAGGACAGCACGTTGGGGCCAGGAACTGTCGGAAACACCCGATCAATTGCTTATCGGCCGTCACCTGCACGCGGAAGCGGCCAAGTGTGCGCGGAAGCTACGGTCGCTGTAGGTTCCGGGCAGAGATGATCAGGTCCGCCGTCCCGGTTTGGTCTTTCCGTGCAACTTGACCACCGGGTCGCGACGGGTGTCCGCACAACATGATCACTCGTTGCTTGGCGTCAGAGTATCGCTCAGCCATGTGTCCGGATGTTTCGCCGTTCTGTGGCGGGCCACCGAGAGCAGCCCTGCCCGGACAAGTCGAGTAGTCGCCCGTCAAGGGCTGTCATGCCGGCACGCTAGGCGTTGTGCCGGAGTGCGTTGTAGATGGCCTTGACGTAGGTGCCGCTTCGCTCGGAGCCGATGATGCCGGGGGCCATCTTGTTCATCATGTAGGAGACCGTCATGCGCCGGTCGAGGTCCATGATGATCATCGATCCGCCCCAGCCGCCCCAAAAGCAGATCTTTCCATCGGGTATCCACGCCACGGTGTCCTGGCGGGGTAGCGCGTAGCCGATACCCCAGCGCAGGGGGATGCCAAGACCGAGGTCCATGCCGTTGGCCTGTTCGTCGAAGATGAGTTCGATCGTGGCCGGGCTGAGCAGGCGGATGCCGTCGATCTCACCGCCGCGGGCGATCACGGACAGCACACGCGCGACGGAGCGGGCGTTGCCATGCCCGTTCACCGCACCGATGTCCGCTCGGCGCCAGTGCGGTGTGTTGGCGTCGTTGGCGTCCACGGCGGGTCCGGTCAGGGTTTTGACGATCGGGTTGTCCGCGCCCAGGGCGTCGAGGTCGAATGGCGCTGGGGGTGGCGGGATCACGTTCGCGATCCGGCCCCAGTCCTTCTCGGCGGCACCGATCTGGAAGTCGGCACCCAGCGGGCCGGCGATCTCCTCGGCGACGAACCGTTTCAGGGTCTTGCCGCTCACGCGGCGGATGACCTCGCCGATCAGGTGACCGAAGTTCGTGGCGTGGTAGCCCGAGGCTGTTCCCGGTGTCCACCATGGGGCCTGCGCGGCCATCCTGGCGGTGGACTTGTCCCAGTCGTAGAGGTCCTCGACCACGGCGGGCTGGTCGAGACCGGAGACCCCGGAGGTGTGTGACAGCAGGTGGCGGACCTCGACGTCCTGTTTGCCGCCCGCGGCGAACTCGGGCCAGTACTTCGCGACCGGTGCGTGGACGTCGAGTTCGCCGCGGTCGACGAGCGTGAGCGCTGCCAGGCTGGTGACGGTCTTCGTGGTCGACCACACGTTGGTGATGGTGTGTTCGTCCCACGCGATGGTGCGGGTCGGGTCGCGAAAGCCGCCCCAGAGGTCGATGACGATGTCACCGTCGATGTCGAGAACCAGGGACGCGCCCAGTTCCTCGCCGGAGGCCACGTTCTGTTCGAGCGCGGCGCGGACGGTGTCGAATTGGGCGTCGTGCGTGCCCCATATGTCGGTCATGGTCGCTACGCTAAAACCTGACGTTGACGTCAGGGGCAAGAGCGGGGCAGGGACATGCGGATCGGTGAGCTGGCCGCAAGGACGGGTGTGAGCGTCCGGGCGCTGCGGTACTACGAAGAGCAGAAACTGCTGGGTTCGGTGCGTAGCCCGAGCGGGCAGCGGCTGTACTCGAACAGCGCGGTCGGTCGCGTCGAGCTGATACAGCAGCTCTACGCGGCGGGTCTGTCGAGCAGAACCATCTTGGGCATCCTGCCGTGCGTCGTGACCGGGGAGGTGACGCCGGAGCTACTTAACCGACTGACCACCGAACGGGACCGCATCAATAGTCGGATCGACGACCTGACGGCGACCCGAGACAGGCTCGACACCATCATCGTCACCTCCACCAAGTCCGTGACCGCGGGAAAACCCTGCGCCCCACCGGCCGCCGCGCCACCATCGACGACACCGTCAACGCGAAAAGGCCCGACTGCCGCCACACGACGCTCACCAATGCGGTGAACGCTGACGGACTGATGCGTGCTCTGCTCTCCGCAATACCTGATCAGGTGGTCATGTTGTGGTCATCCGGGCGTGGAAGTGGTCAAGTGCGCGCGGAAACTACACCCGTGTCCTTTCCGCTGAAGAGTGATCACTTGGGCGTCTTTTTCCTGCGGCTTCCGTGGTAGCTGACCACCTCTGGTGTTCCTCCTTTCCGTGGTACTTGACCACCGGCGGCGGTTCCTCGGGGCGCTGCTGTTGTGAGGTGCTGTTGCGCGTCGGGATGGTCCAGTGCCCGTAACAGTGCTGCGCCGCGCTTAGTGGGCCGCAAGTCTTGAGTAAGAGTGGCGCGGTGATAGATGGTGGTGCCGATGTCTGCTTTGATCCGTTGTAGTTGCCGGACAAGGGTGGATTGGTCGATGCCGAGGTGTTCGGCGGCCGTGTCGATGGTGGCGAAGCCCATGACTGCGCGGAATCGGTGAAGTCGTTGCCATTCCGCCGCCAGGTGCGCTGGCCCAGCGATGCGCTGGTGAGCTCGTGCCGTCGAGCGCGTCGCGGAACACCAGCCGGTTGTACGCCGACGTCAACCACGACGTCCAGCAGTCCCACTCGTCGTGGCTGCGGGTGGCGTTGGGCGCCAGCTGCAGGCCCGGCGACAGGGACCACACTCGGGGCGCCGGCATGTCAATCCACCCGCCCGGTACAGACGGCGATCCGAAGTGTGGTCAGCTGCAGATGATGCCCGTGATCCAAAACCGTGCGTCGTAAACGGAGCCGAAGATGGTGTTCTGCTCGCGCGTGCCGCGAGAGACCGCCCCGTGCACCGTCCAGGTCCCGTCGCCGTGAGTCAGCAGCGGGCCACCGGAGTCACCGGCGCGCGCGGTCTGCGGCCACTTGCTGCCCGCCGGCGGCGGCAGGGCAGCCATGCACAGCTCGTACCGCGCCATCGGCTCACCGCTGACGCCAAGGCAGTGCTCGGGAACGGTGATCTCGGTGTCGAGCTGGCGCAACATGATCGGGAGTGGCGGCCAGGGGTCGTCGGGATTCTCGGGAAGCTCGTGGCGGCCCCAGCCGATCGTCCGTACCGCGGCGCCGGGCTCCAGCTTGGTCTCGGGCAGCGCCGCCGGCGTGGCCTCGGTAGGGGCGTCGAGCTTGAGCAACGCCAGGTCCTGCCCGTCGTCGTCGCCACTTCCAGGGAAGGCCTCGATCCATGCACCATGGCGGATCTCGCCGCCCTCGGTGCGGTTGTTGCTGCCCAGCCGCACCCGAATCTTCTTGGGATCCTTGCGGTTTCCGTCGCGGTCCACCAGGCAGTGCTTCGCGGTGAGAATCCACTGTGGATCGATGAGCGTGCCGCCGCAGAAGTGTTCACCGTTCTCTTGCAGCGACGCCATGAACGAATACACCTCGGCGGCTTCCTCGCCCCCGCTGATAGCCGACGCGGGCGCGGTCCCCGCCACTACCAGTGCCGTACCGACACATGCCGACAGCCATGCCCGGCGCTTGAATATGATCTTCATGGGCTACTCCGATGCCTGCGAGGTGACGCGCTGGATGGATGCTCTGACTGGCTGAAACATGATTCCTCCAAGAGAGTTGATCGACGTCGAAAGAAGTTCCCCACCGTGGTGCGGGGAACCACGGCCGGATCGGCCCGTGGTCAGGAAATCTGCCGTTCTGCAGAACGGATGACACGCCGTGATGGACCGGTCCAATTCGGCGGTGTGGACTGGGGCCGGTATCCCTGAGTAATCAGACGGAAGCGCCGGTGAGGTACAGACCGCCGGGAATCGCCGGCTGGCCGTGCGACCACTCCAACGAGTTCTCCTGGTTGAGGATGGCTTGGTGCAGTTGCTCCAATCCGCGGCCCAGTTCGCGGTTGTGCCGCGTGATGGTGGCGGCGCGCATCTCGCGGTAGATGTTCAGTGCGTCCACTTGGCGCCCCGAGCGGTACAGCGCCACCATGCACTGGCCGATCAATCGTTCGGTTGGGGTGTCCCGTTCGACCAGTGTCGCCAAGTCGCTGACGACGTCGCGGTGCCTGCCGCGGGACAGTGCCGCGTCGAACAGGATTTCCAGTGTTGCCAAGCGTTGCTGGTCCGCGGCTCGCAGTTCGGGCCACGACACGCCCATGTCCACCAGGTCTGCCAGGACCGGGCCACGGGACATGGCCAGCGCTTTCCTCAGCGCACCCACTGTCTGGCTCGTCGTTCCGGTCGCCAGCGCTGTGCGGGCGCGGCGGGCCAGCGCCAGGAAGTGGGGCAGGTCGATCAGTTCGGGCGTCACACGCAACACGTAGCCGTACTCCGTGGCGACGACCGCCGGAGTCTCGGACGAGTCGTGACTGGCGCGCAGCAACATCGTTCGTACGTCTGCCATGGTTTTGTGGACCATCTTGCGCGCGGTCGGTGGTGGGCCGTCGTTCCACCAGTTGGCCACCAACCACTCCGTCGTGACCACATGGTTGGCGTTGAGCAGAAGCATGCCGAGTGCCGCGCGCAGCCGTGCGTTGCGAATGGGCACAGCGACGCCGTCGTCCACCACCTCAAGCGGACCGAGCACCGCAAACCGCATGACACCTCCGTTCTGATCACCGGTGCTATCGAGATCATGGACGATCGAGGCCAGCGTTTCGAAGTCCGTTCTCTCCAGATGGAGCGATGTTCGGTAGCGCCAGGACGCGGGCATTGTTGGTCCTCTTCGGTGTGTCGCCGCGGTTGGATTTCGCGGTGTCGGTTGGGACGGGCGGACGTGGTTCGGCTGCGCATTCCGACCGCGACGGTGGGAGCACGCCGTTCATCAGGTAGTTGTCGATCTTGTCGGTGACGCACTGGTTGCTGCCGTAGTGGTCGTGCGGGCCGCTGTCGCGCACGGAGATCAGCTGGCTGCCGAGTTCCGCGGCCATCGCGGGTCCGCCGTCGTACTGGGTTACCGGGTCGCCATCGCCCTGGATCACGGCATCTGTCCCACTGGCCCTCCCAAGGATCGATGATGATGCCGTCGTCGATCTCCTCCGAGGGGTTCGGCGGTGGCGGCTCCGGACACTGGTGCCAGTCGACCTGTTGCCCGTAGGACTCCTCCAGTCCGTTCTCGGTGGCGCCCGTTGGGGTCACCACGGCCACCAGTCCGGCCGCCACCCCGCCAACGAGTGCGCCCCCGCGAGAGCCCTGCACCGTCCACGCCTCGCGCTGCTCACCATTCGCTCCTCCTGGTTCGGAAAACACCTGCGCGGCGACGGTAGGGACAGCGGTGTTTCAGCGGCGTTTCACCGCCGCAGACCGCCCCGGACGAAATGCCGACGAAACACCGCCGGCGTTACCCTGCGGACCAGGAGCCCCTCGGGAACGGAGCTGGCAGTGCGTGTACTGGTCGCGGAGGACGAGGAGACCCTCGCCGGATACATCGCGGAGGGCCTGCGGGGCCAGTCGATGTCCGTCGACGTCGCCAACGACGGCACCAGCGCGCTGGACAAGCTCAGCACCGGCAGCTACGACGCCGTGGTGCTGGACCGGGACCTCCCCGGCATACCCGGCGACGAGATCTGCCGGCACCTCGTCGAGCACGGCTGGGGTACGAAGGTGCTGATGCTCACCGCGCTGGCCGACGTCGGTGACCGGGTCGCCGGCCTACGCATGGGCGCCGACGACTACCTCGGCAAACCGTTCGACTTCGACGAGCTCGTCGCCAGGCTCGACGCGCTCGGCCGCAGGTCAAATCCCGCCGTGCCACCGGTACTGCACCGGCATGGCATCACGCTCGACTCGTCCCACCGCAGGGTCTCCCGCAACGACCGGCCCATTGCATTGTCCAACAAGGAGTTCGGATTGCTGTCCGTCCTCATGGCCGCGGACGGGGCGATCGTCAGCGCCGAGGAGCTGTTGCGGGTGGTGTGGGACGAGCACGCCGACCCCTTCACCAACGCCGTGCGTGTGACGATGTGCCGGTTGCGCGCCAAGCTCGGCGAGCCCGCTGTCATCGACACCCTGCCCGGTGTCGGCTACCGGATGGGCGGCCGGCGTTGCTGAGCCGACTCACGCTGCGGTGGCGACTCACCCTCCTGCACACCGCGATGTTCGGGGTCGTCGCCTCCGTGGTGGTCGTGATGGTCTACCTCCAGAACCGAGTCGTCATCATGAATATCGGCCCTTTCGACGAAGCCGCCGGCCCAGCACTGCCCACCGGCAGGGAACCGGCGCAGGAGACTTCGCATAGTGTCGCCATCCAACGGAACGAGGCGTTGGGGAGCCTGATTACGCAGTGGATCATCACGCTCGCCGTGATGACCGTGCTCGCCGGATTACTCGCTTGGTGGGTCACCGGACGGGTGCTGAAGCGCGTCCACCGGATGACGTCCCAGGCACGCCGAATCTCCACCGCGAACCTGCACGAGCGGCTCGCACTTGCGGGACCCGGCGACGAGATCAGGGAACTCGCCGACACCTTCGACGCCCTACTCGCCCGGCTGGAGAACGCGTTCAACGCACAGGCACGGTTCATCGCCAACGCGTCGCACGAGCTGCGCACCCCACTCACCGTGGCCCGCACGACACTGCAGATCGGACTCGCCACAAAGGACCCGGACCGGGTCGACCGGGTACGCGAGGAGTTGCTTCGCAACAACGACCAATGCATCAGGTTGATCAACGGTCTGCTCGCTCTTGCCCGAGGGGAGCAGGGTGCGCTCCGGGAGGACCCCGTGGACCTCGCCGAGGTTGTCACCGAGGTCATCGGTGAACTGACCGCCGCGCGGCGCGCCGACGGTCCACGCCTACAGATTGGCGTGCCCACGGGGTGCACGGTGCTCGGCGATCCCGTGCTGGTCGCCCAACTGGTGCGCAACCTCGTCGACAACGCCCTGCGGTACAACGTTCCCGGCGGCGAGGTGCACGTTGAGCTTGACACACAAGGACACCTGACGATCAGCAACACCGGCCCCCAGATCACCGACGACGAAGCGGACCGCCTGTTCGAGCCGTTCTACCGGGCTGCGACGAGAACCGGGCGGAGCGGCGGAGCCGGGCTCGGGCTGTCCATCGTGCGTACTGTCGCCCATGCCTGCGGTGGCACCGCCGACGCACGGCCACGCCACGGCGGCGGACTCATCGTCGAGGTACGGATCCCGACCGCAGCATCCACCTTGGACACTTCGATCGAGCGGCTGCCCGGCATAGTTTCCTCACGGCCCCACAGCACGTCAACAGCGCGGCAGTGAACTCAGCGGCTCCGACCTTCGGATCGCTGTTGAGGTAGACCCAGTTGTTCATTACGCCGACGGCCTGGGCCTGGTGGTAGTCGTCGCACCGTCGATGGTGTTGTGCAGCTGGTGAAGATCCCGAACAACTCCAATTCTCGCGACGCGGGCGCCGTCCGCACCAACCGTTGCAGTTTCGAAGTGCTTCGACTGGACCTGCTTGACCGGTTCGCGGAAGGCCTTGCTTGATCAGCTCGATGTATCTCAGGGGATGGCCCAGCTCGCGACTCGACAGCCACGCTCGGCTCACGGAGCTCCTCGACGGTCGGGTGTGGACTGCCACTGTCCACACCCGACTGATCATGACTGGGGACCACTCCGTCACTGACCGCCTGTACACAAGCAAGAGCCGTCACAAAGGTCCTGACGGGCGGGATGTGGAGTGTGTTGGAGTGGCGCGGGGCGCGCGATGAACCTCGGACACGTGGCGATCCTGCCGCAGGCCCCGCCAGCTGGTGTGGCGGAGTCGGCGTTCGCCTCCAGTGAACTGGCGGTATTGGACCTCGCCGACGAGGACCGGGTCGAGCCACCCGGCACGGGACACGTCCTCACCGGGGCGGGGTGGCGGCGAAGGTGGGTCCGGGCGTTCCAACTGCTGCAGGCGCTCCTGCAGATCTTTCCTGTCCTGGTGGGAGAAACCTGAAGTTTAGCCAGTGGCGGCCATGGCTGCGTGTCATTGCCGGTAGCGAATCGTTGATCTCCTCAGCCGGTGGATCGCTGCTGACTGCACTGCGCTGGGGTCGCCTGTCTGGAACAAGCCCCGGCCCACGCACCATGCAGCAGTTGCTGTCGTGGTCAATCCGGTTCATCGAAGACTTCGCCGAAGACATCCTGACCGCCCACACCGAACACCTAGACCTGCGCGAGCACGACCCCTACGAGCGACGCCGAACCAGCCGCGCCGCCACGCCGCCACGAGGCCAGATCCACACACGCATGGTCGCCTACTTGACCCGCCTGCGCGAGTCTGGTGGATCACTTCCCGGCCAAGTCCAAGACGACGGCAGCCGTGTGATCTTGTGGCGTCACGTCGGCAGAATTCTTGGCTGCTCGGACAGCGTCCGACGGACCCCCAGCGGCCAGATGGCGATCGAATCCGGGATCCCCATCGCTGACGATGCCTACCTCGACACCCCGATCACCGCACTGCTCGACGGCAAGCCCTGGCGCGAGCATCCCATCGCCTTCAACGAGGCACCCAAGCTAGCCCGTCTGCTCAGCACGGCCTGTTTCATCGTCTGTGCCTACCTGTCAGGCGCCCGCCTGGGCGAGGTGCTGAACTGGCGACGCGGCTGCGTCGACTACGACGCGAACAACGATCTTTGGCTGGTACGGGGCCTCTGTTTCAAGAACGCAGTGGACGCGGACGGCAACAAGCTCCCGGCCGGGCAGTTGCGCCGCGATCCGTGGGTTGTTGCTGAGATCGTGGCTCGGGCCATCGGCCTGCTGGAAAGACTGCACCCGCACCCGCTGCTGTTCCCCTCCCTGGATCGAGCCCTACCGGCGCCAGCAGAACACCAAGCGCACGGGAAAGGCCCGCACGGACGAGGCGATCGCGCGCGACCTGGCCAAATTCGTCGAGTGGGTCAACACCGAATGTCGCCGACAGGGCCGCACCGATGACATCCCTCCCGACGAGCGTGGTTCCCTTGTCGCGTCCCGGTTTCGGCGCACCCTGGCCTGGTTCATCCGCCGCCGACCGCGCGGCCTGGTCGCCGCCTCGATCCAGTATGGCCATGTCCACACCCGACTGATTCAGGGCTACGCCGGCTCCTACGATTCGGGATTCCCGGACGAGTACGCCTTCGAGGATTGGTTGTTCCGGCTTGAGAACCTCGCCGAGGATCAGCAGGCGCTCGATGCCGGTGAGCATGTCAGCGGGCCTGCGGCCAACGCGTATCGCCACCGCGTTGCAGGGGCCACCCGTCAGTTCGCCGGCCACGTCCTGACCAGCACCAGACAGGCCCGCGACCTAATCGGCAACCCGCTGCTGCAACTCCACCACGGCGAGGGCATGACATGCGTGTTCAACCCCGTCCACGCGGCCTGTCAGCTCCGTGGCACCGTCGACGACCCACTGGTCACCCCCGATACCGACGACTGCCGGCCGAAGTGCCTGAATATCGCGCGGACCGACCGCGACGTCCTCCAGATCCAGCAGCACCACGACGCACTCGCCGAGATCGTCGCCGACCCGCTGGCGCCGATGATCCGCCACGAACGCGACCAGCACGAACTGCGCCGCCTGCGCGCCATCCTCGACGACCACGAGCAGACCAAGAACGACGTCAACCCGTGACTTCAACCCCGCCAGCCGGCAACGACCCGGTCCGGAACGCGATCCTGGCCGCCATCGACCGCCTGCTCGCCGGTACTCCGCTGCGGTCCACCGGACGGCTGAGCATCTCCCAACTGGCCATCGAAGCCGACGTCAAGCGCTGGCACCTCACCCACCAGCACCTCGACCTCAAGGAACTGTTCCAAGCCCGAGTCAAGGCCGCAGGAGGTGCTCCAGCCGTGTTCAGCAGGGACCTCACCGACTACGAGAAGCTCAAAGCCAAGCACGCCAAGCTACTCGCGCACTGCACCGAACTGGAGGAGCGTCTGTAGCTCTATGCGACAGTGATCAACACCCTCGCAACGGAGAACGCCGCGCTCAGCGGCCGGGCTCGTGAGACCGCGCGAGTGGTGGCCCTTCCTCGGCCGGAGAACTCACTCTGATAGGCCCTGCCAAGTGTCGGCGTACTGAGGTGTTTCGCCAGTCGTATACGGGTGAACGTGCCCGGTCGCCGACGTCTTGCGTGGTCTTGTTCGAACCTCATCTCCCCGGGCAGCGCCGGGTGTGACGGTTGTCGTGACAACATCCGCCATTGCCGATGTTCGGAAGCTTCCGAGGCGCGCCTGCCAGATGATCATAACGAAGCCGAACCATCAGTAATTTCGTTTCGGCACCTCACCAGCGCGTCTCCCCGGCAAAATACTTGGTCGTCTTGCGCAGGATGTCGCGCTCTTCCTCCCGTTCGCGGACCCGCCTGCGCAGCGCGGCGTTCTCGCTCTCCGGCGAGGCCGGGCCGACGCGACCACCGGAGCCGCTGCGGTCGCGTCGGGTGATTCGGAGCGCCGTGCGTCGTCGAGCCGGATCCAGTTGCGCAGCGTCTCGTGGTTGATCCCGAGGTCGTCGACCACCAACCTGATCGTCGCGCCGGGCCGGGACCGGTACAGCGCGACCGCCTCAGCCCGAAATTCCGGCGGGTAGTGCTTCATCACTATCTCTGCGGGACTCCCATCCACCCGGACCATCAGGGTCCACGTGTGTCTGGTGTCCTACATCCGGGGTCAAGGCCCGGAAGCTCGTCGGTCCCGCGGCTGACCTGCTTTGATTGAGCGAAGTCGCCGCGAGAGACCGGTTCAGGTGTGCCTCTATTCAGCGGTGGGCGCACCACTCGCCTGGCGGTGTGCCGGGCTGCCCTCGCGATAAAAAACGTACCCACCGTGATGGAGGACATCTCCCTGGAACTCTCCGTCGGCGGTGAAACCCGTGTCGTCCGCGTAGTCGATGTGGTTCCCGGTCACCCAATAGCGGCCCGTATAAGCGCTCTTGCGCTCGCCCCGCCCTTCGTCGTATCGACCGTTCGGGAGGAGCTCCTGCCGGATGTGGTTGTCGGCGGTGACCCACATTCCGACATAGGGGTGGAGTTCACTTGACCGTCCGGCCTCGCCGTGAGCGGATGACGGGCTCGACGTCGCCGGAGCGGTGGAGGTCTGTCGTTCGCCGGGTGCCTGCTGGCAGGCCACCGTCATGGTCACGCCCACGAGTGGCGCGATGATCCCTGAAGTGGTGTTTCGGCGCATGGATCGATGATCGCCCGAGGCTGCGACGAGCGGGAGGCCGCGTCGTTCCCGGGAGTCGCGCACCCACTCAGTGGCCTTCATGGGGGTTGTGCCGGTCCCAGGTGTAGCACGGCCTCCCAAGTCTCCCTGTGTCCGGACATCGTTGATTCACGCTGGCCGCGACGGATTACGTGCACTTCGTGCCGGTCGGCAACGAGTGTGACCATGCCATGCCCTGCGGGTAACGGCGGCGGAGGACTCCGAGGTTGATGAAGGGAACCGAAGGTGAATCGACACAGCAGGCGAGGTTTCATCACCGCCGCGTCACTCGCAGGTGGCCTGGCGCTTGCACCCGGCGCTCTGGCCGACGGCGATCAGGCGAAGTGGTCGGACGAGCAGAGGAACAAGGCGAGGGTGCGTCATGCGTTCGCGCGTCAGAACAGCGGGGGTAGTTTCTACGAGATCCTCGCCGACGACGTGGTGTGGACGATCGTCAACGGCAGGACCTACCACGGGAAGAGGCAGTTCCTGACCGAGGGCGCCGCGCCGGTGCTGAGCCGGCTGAGGACCTCTCTGCACATGACGCCGCTGGAGCTGTGGGCGGACCGGGACACCGTCATCGCGATGTTCGACGGGGACGCGGTCGCACTCGACGGCGTGGGGTACCACAACAACTACTGCTGGATCATGAGGTTCCGCGAATCACAGGTGGTCAGGGTGTTCGCCTTCCTCGACACCGTGGCCGTGAACGAGCTCATCGCCCGGGTCCCGCGCACGTCGTGAATCCTTCCCGCCCGACGCCGTCGGCTGATCAGGTCTCCTGGCATGCGCTGGCGGCCAGGGAGCCGAGCAGCTTGAGCGCCTCACTGCTCTTCGATCCCGGCTCGGCGTGGTAGACGACGAGTTCTTGCCCTCGGCTCGATCGGACGTCGAAGGTCTGCATCGTCAGGGTCAACGGTCCGACGTCGCTGTGGTTGAAGCGCTTGGTCTCCAAGGCCTTGCCACGAGCGTCGTGGTTGGCCCATAGCTGAGCGAACTCGCGGCTTTGCGCGAGCAGCTCTGTCAGCACCTGCTGTACCCGGGGGTCGTCGGGCGCATGGCCGTAGCCGAGCCGGAATCCGGCCACGGAGTTCCGCGCGATGTCGTGCCAGTCCTGGTAGAAATCACGCGCGGCCGGGTCGGTGAACACGACGTGCATCAGGTTGTGCGAGTGCGACCAGGCGTGGAAGAGCGCGTTCGCGATCGCGTTGGACGCCAGCACGTCGTAGGCCCGGTTGTAGACGATGGCCGGGTTGTCCGGCCATGCGGCCATCAGTTGGAGCAGGCTCGGGTCGACGCGTCGGCTGACCGAGGCGACCCGGGGTCGCGGGCTGAGTGCCGCCATGCGGTACAGGTGCCGGCGGCCGTCCTCGTCGAGACGCAGAGCCGCGGCCAGGGCATCGACCACCTGTGCCGAGGGGGATCGCTCACGGCCCTGTTCGAGCCGGATGTAGTAGTCCACGCTGACCCCGGCCAGCATGGCCACTTCCTCGCGCCGCAAGCCCGGGATCCGCCGGTGTCCGCTGGTGGGTATGTTCACGTCGGCAGGAGTGACCTGTGCTCGCCGGGCACGGAGATAGGCGCCTAGTTCGGACTGAGCCATACCGGCATCGTAGGTACGAGACGGTTCTCCTGGCTGGGTGCGGTACTACCAGGAAGACAACGCCCTGCCTGAACACAGCCTGCTTCACGAGCACGGCGGACGGGGCGCGGGGCACCGGTGGCGTGAGAACAGGGCCGCCCACCTCGAGGCGCAGCGCTCCTTGAGGTGGGCGGCCACCGATGGTCTTGCTCGTCATGTCCCCTGCCTCCATCGCTTGTTCCTCGGTCTGTTGACTTGTGTCGGAACGTTCGATGCCCAGGAGACCGCGACCGCCACCACCGGAGAAGGTCGCGTTCATAGGGGGTGTAACTTCAACCCCCTCGTGCCGTGACCGGCGGCTACTGTCAATGGCATGGACCAGCAGGCCGGACAACGCAGTGAAATCCGGGACTTCCTCGCCAGCCCGGCGCGCCAAGATCACCCCGGCACAGGCCGGACTGCCGACGGGCGCGCGTCGCCGGGTCGCCGGGCTGCGGCGCGAGGAGGTCGCCGTCCTCGCCGGCGTGAGCACGGAGTGGTACACGCGGTTGGAGAAGGGTCACATCGGCGGCGTGTCCGAGGACGTCCTCGACGCGGTCGCTCGCGCCTTGCGGCTGGATGACGACGAACGCACCTACCTGTTCGACATGGCCCGGTCATTGCGGCCGGGGAGCCGCACGCCGTCGCGCCGCAGGGACGTCGAGGTCCCGCCCCGGGTTCAGTGGCTGCTCGACTCCATGACTATGTCATCGGCGTTCGTCCGCAACGGCCGCACGGACGTCGTCGCCAGCAACCCCCTGGCCCGAGCCGTGTACGCGCCGATGTTCGGCAGCGCCACCGTCGACCGGCGCGGCCGCCCCAACATCGCCCGCTACATCTTCCTCGACCCCAGTGCACCTGACTTCTTCGTCGACTGGGACGCCGCCGGCAGTGCCACTGCCGCCCTGCTTCGCGCCGAGGCCGGGCGCGAACCCCACGACTGGGCACTGCGTGAACTCATCGGCGAGCTGTCCACCCTCAGCCCCGAGTTCCGCGGCCTGTGGGCCGCGCACGACGTCCTGATCCGCCACGACGGCAGCAAACGACTCCAGCATCCCGATGTCGGCCACCTGGAACTGACCTTCCAGTCCCTCGACCTACCCCTGTCCGGCCGAGCCGTGCACAATCTGATCATCTACACCGCCGAACCCGGCGCCGCGTCCGAAGACCGACTCAAGCTCCTCGCCAGCTGGGCAGCGACGCGATCCCGGGCGGCAGAGCCCACCCGCCGCGCGGAGTCTCCCTGAGTCCGTGCCTCAGGCGCGGGTGGCGGCGGTGGACCGCTGGGCCACCAGCAGACGGGACACGCCGTCGGCGGTCGTCGGCTCGGCCAAGAAGAAGCCCTGGCTGACGGTGTAGCCGAGCTCGCGGAGCACGGCCACCTGCGCCGCGCTCTCGATGCCCTCGGCGACGGTGTCGAGGCCGAGCGCGCGGGCGAGCTGGATCACCGCACGGGCCACCGCCTGCCGGGCCTCCGCCGCAGCGGGACGGCCGTCGTCGACCTCGATGCCGTCCACGAAGGACTTGTCCAGCTTGATGATCGCGGCGGGGAAGGCACGCAGTAGGCTCAGCGTCGATTCGCCGGTGCCGAAGTCGTCCAGGGCGAGCCGGATGCCCCATTCCGTCGAGCTCGTGCAGCGTCCGGGAGACCTGTGGCCACGGAGCACCGCCGACTCGGTCACCTCCAGCACCAGCAGCTCGCAGGGCAAGCCGCTGTCGGCGAGCACGCTGGCCACGTCCGACACGAAGTCGGGGTCGTGCAGCTGCCGGGTGGACACGTTCAGCCCGGCCTCCTCCAGCGCGTCCGGGCCGAACTCGGCCAGCCACGCCGCCGACTGGCGGCACGTCTCGCGCAGCACGAACCGGCCCAGCGGCACGATCAGGCCGTTCGTTCGGCGGCCGGGATGAAACTCGGCCGGACCGACCACGCCGCGGGCCGGGTGATGCCACCAGAGCAGAGCCCTCCATGCCGATCAGACGGTCGTCGTCCAGTCCCATGATCGGCTGGTAGACCACGTGGAACTCGTCATTCTCCAGGGCCCGGCGCAGCTCGCCACCGAGCCGCATGTGCGAGCACGGGCTCCCCCACACCGTCCGCTTGAGCCGCCTACCGGAGACCTCGCTGTCTATCGATCAGCGACACACCACGAAATCGACACCTCACCGACTTCGATACACGCCCCTAGCCGGGTCACGATGGTGTCCGCCGGGTCGGTTTGGGCATACCCAGCTCCACCACCCGCTCTGGCACCCGGCAGGCCCGCCGCCGGCGCCGCCGCAGCCACACCAGCCCGGCACCGGCGAACGCGACAACCGCCAGCACGATAGATGCGAGTTCGAACACGTCGAACACCGCGCCCAGCGACCCCACCACCCCGATCCCGCCGAACAGGGCGATCAGCGGCGCCGCACAACACAGCCCACAAGCCACCGCCGCCGCGATCCCGGTCCGCTTCCACCACCGATACGGGCGGGTCATCGCACCGCTCCTGACACGGGGCCAGTCAGACCTCGGACCATCTTGCGTTCCAAGGCGCGGGGATGTTGCCGGTGACACCCCTTACACAGGTCATACTGGTTGACGGGGCCGGCGGTCGGCGGTGAGGTGGCCGGTCAGCCGTTCCCAGTTGCCGGATCCGATGGCGGCCTTTTCCTCCTCGGTGAAGGGCGCGTTCTCGAGGAACGACCTGGCGACGCCGCCGCTGGTGTCCAGGTAAGGGAAGCCGCCGGGCCGGGTGCCGAAGGTGTACGGGTAGTCGGTCGAGTAGAGCATGCGGTCGGTCCCGACGACCTCGGCGGTCCAGCGCAGGTAGCGCTCGCTGACCGTACCGCTGCCGGCCACCCAGAAGTTCTGGCGGAAGTAGTCGGCCAACGGCCGCTGCAACCCGGCCATGTCCCGCAGGACGCCGACGTGGTCGAGGTAGAACAGGACGACCTCGCCCCAGTGCCCGGCGATCACCTGCAGTTCTGGGTGGCGGTCGAACACCCCGGAGAAGATCATCCGCAGGTACTGCACACCCAGGTCGTAGTACCAGCCCAGACCGGCGGTCGCCAATGCCGCCCCCACCCCGTTGGGCAGTCCCGAGTAATACGCCTCCTGGACCGCCCGCACCGGCGCCTGGGGGTGGAAGTGCAGGGGGACGCAAAGCCGTTCGGCGGCTCCGTAGAGGTCGTCAAACTCCGGCGCGTCGGCGAGTTTGTCGCCGGTGCGGCCATACAGCATCGCACCGCGGAAGCCGAGTCCGGTGACCGCGCGCTCCAACTCGTCGACGGCGGCTTCCGGCGAGGACGTCGGGATGGCGGCGAACGCCTGGAACCGCGAGGGACTGGCGTCGACGACCTCAGCGAGCGCGTCGTTGGCCTCGCGCGCGACGCGCACGGCGTCGGCCGGCGGGAGGTTCTGCACCCCAGGAGTGGCCAGGGACAGCACGGCGACGTCGATGCCCTGCTCGTCCATGTCGGCCAAGCGTCCATCGCCGACATCGCGCAGCCGTCGCGTGACCGGGTGGTCGTCGTCGTAGCCGTGCGGCCGCACTCCCGCCGCCGCCCACGCGTCGAGCAGAACGGGAAGGACCACGTGTTCCTCAAGGCCGACGATACGCAGCTTGTCAGACATGTCAGCAGCTCCTCAACTGGTGTTTCCAACGATACTCAACACACCGTATCATTGGAAACATCAGTGGAAGCAACTTTCCGATATCATTGATACATGGCTGATGGGTCGGAGGACGCACAGGTCGCGGCACGCGAGGTGTCCCGGCAGCGGCTCGTCGAGATGGCGGCGGACCTGCTCGCGCGCGAGGGACGCGAGGCGGTCACCACCCGGGCGGTCGCGGCCGCCGCCGGGGTACAGGCCCCGGCGATCTACCGCCTGTTCGGCGACAAGGATGGTCTGCTCGACGCGGTGGCCGAGCACGGCTACGCCACCTTCCTCGCGGCCAAACACGCCGACGCCCGTCCGGAGGATCCCGTCGAGGACCTGCGCGCGGGCTGGGACCTCGCCGTCGAGTTCGGGCTCGCCAATCCCGAGCTGTACACGCTCATGTACGGCGAACCCAGGCGCGGCACGGACTCAGCCGCCTTCCGAGCCGGCATGGAGATCCTGCTCGAACGCATCCACCGCCTCGCCACCAGTGGCCGGCTGCGCGTCAGCGAGGACCTCGCGGCCTCCCTCATCCACGCGACCGCCCGCGGAGCCGTGCTCACCTGGCTGTCGCTCCCCGGCGATCAACGCGACCCCGCCCTCCTGACCGCCCTACGCGAAGCGATGATCACCGCCGTCACCCTCGACGAACCCGCCGTACACGACGCAAGCCCCGCCTCTGCCGCTCGAGCGCTGCGTGCCCTTCTGCCCGAACAGACAACGCTCAGCAGCGCGGAGCAACACCTGCTGGGCGAATGGCTCGACCGCCTGACCGCCGACCACCACGAGGACCGCTGACCCGACCTCCACGGCCCATGCATTTCCGGGCCGGGAAGTCCGGCGCAAAGACCACAGGACCAAGACGCACGCTATTCGGCTACTTAGAGACTTGGCGTAGGACCGATGTCTGGCCAGACTCGGTCCAGGTGCCTGGCGAGTCGCTCTCTCATTGCGGCTGCCCGCCGGTTGGTTGGCGTGGCTCTCTCATGGCTTGCGGTCTCGCCGGGCACCGCGTGAGGAGAGGCTCAAAAGGGGTTTGCCCAGCTCGAAGTAGCGGTGCCCTCCTTGCTGACACCTCATACCTCAGCCAAGGAGGAACCCGGTGACGGTGATCATCGGCATGGACCCCCACAAACGATCAGCCACGATCGAGGTGATCGACCAACGCGCACACGTCCTGGCGACCGGCACGTACGGCACCGACAAGACCGGCTACGCCCAGATGCTG
>NZ_FWXV01000026.1 GCF_900176515.1 Kibdelosporangium aridum | reverse complement strand
GTCGAACGTCGAGGAGTTGTTCCCGTCGCGGTCGGGAAGCAGGAATCGGAATGAGTGGGTGCCGAACTGGGCGGTGAGGTTGCGGGCTTGTTGTGTCGTCCACTCCTGGGTCGGGTGTTGGGTGACACCGGCGATGTGTGGCCGCCGCGTGCCGTGCTCGAGGAACACCAGGGCATAAAGGCGTTTGCCGAGGACGGTGTCGATGTGGAAGAAGTCTGCGGCGATGATGCCGTGGGCCTGGCTGGCCAGGAACTGTTTCCAGGTGGGACCGGTGCGACGCGGTGCGGGATGGATGCCGGACGAGTTGAGGATCTTCCAGACGGTCGATGCGGCGATCCGATGTCCGAGCCGGGTCAGCTCGCCGTGGATTCTCCGGTGGCCCCAGCGCGGGTTGTCGTGGGCCAACCGAAGGACAAGCTTCGTGATTGCCGCGTGAGTGGGCGGTCGCCCGATCGGTCGTCGGCGCGCGCTGTAGTCCCATTTCCATGCGATGAACGTGCGGTGCCAGGCCAGGATCGTCGCGGGCTGGACCGGGAAGATCGCGTGCCAGCGGCGCCGGGGGAGTAGCGAAGACAATGCGGCGAACCAGAGCCGATCTGCTGGCTCGTAGCGGACCTGGCCGGTGATCTGGCGGCGGAGGACGGTGTTCTCGTGCCGGAGCACGAGCAGCTCTGCGTCCTTGACGACGTCGCGGCGCAGCAGCACCGCGGGGACGGACAGCAGTCGTCGGGTCAGTCGGTACAGCTCACTGGAGCATGATCCCAACGGTTTCACTGTGGTGCCCTGACCAGCTGCGACGGCTTTTCGAGCGGTACACGATGTGCGGGAAGTCGCAGGCGATGACGCTGTTTGCTTGCGCGGCAAGGAATTCTCGCCAGGTCGGGCCGGTGCGGCGTGGCGCGGGGTCGATGCCGGCGGTGTGCAGAATGTGCCAGACGGTGGCTGCCGCGACGGTGTAGCCGAGCCTGACGAGTTCGTCGTGGATCCTGCGGTGTCCCCATCGGCTGTTCTCATTCGCGAGCCGCAGGACGAACTGGCGGATCGCGGCAGGTGTCGAGGGTCGGCCGGGTTTCGTGCGTCGGGCTGTGTAGTCCCATTTCCGGGCGATGAGTGTGCGGTGCCAGGACAACAGGGTCGCTGGTGTGACGGGAAGATCGACGCCCACCGATGGTGGGGGATGAGCCTGGACAGGGTGCTGAGCCAGAGCCGGTCCGCGGTCTGGTAGCGCAGGCGTTTGCCGAGTTGGCGGCACAGGCTCGTGTTCTCGTGTCTCAGGACCAGGAGCTCGGCGTCTCTGCTGGTCTCACGGCGCAGCAGCACTCCAGGAATCGAGAGCAGGTGCCGGATCATGCGGTACAGCAGCGAGACGATCATGCACGGATTGTCTCAACCTGACTAGTAGGCTAGTTGATCAGCAGCGATGAGTATTTGACCGTCACACCCTCCGAACCCTATGTGTCCCTCGGGGAAGTAGTTCTCCCTTCCCCGAGGGACGGCTAACTCAATCGTCTTATTTCTTGCATCTGTCGACGAAGGTGACCGTGGTAGTCTTGTTCTTCTCGACCTTGACCACGGCAACAGCGTTCACCAAGTTGATACGTTCATAGGGACCATTGACCTTGATGTCAGCGATCTTGCAATTCTCGGGAATGCCACTTTCTCGCACCCGGTATGTGCCGACGTCCAGCCTATTCTCCCCGCGACAATCGTCGCCCCTCAACATGAACTCGGCGATCTTCCCTGAACGCTGCTCACGGATGATGAATCTGAACTTCTGATCCTCGTCGCTCCAGCCGTTGACCTTCTTGCAGACCTTAATATTTCCAAAGTCCTTGGCATCAACGTCGGCCGCTTGTGCCGATACGGCTGATACTCCCAAGAGAAGGGTGACACACGCTGCGAGCACGATGGCCGGCCGCCCGAGATCTCGCCACTTCTTCCGCATTGCCCCTCCCATCCAAAATGGGGAAGTTCCAGACAAATCTGCGCGGGCGCGCGCACTTTTGCATTCCACCTCCCCTTCTCCGTCGTTGCCTGACACTCAGTTTCTAAAGATGAAGGCCGCACACCCTTAGTGGAGCATCGCAGCTTTCATTGAATAGCTGAAGGGATTAGCGTGGCGGATAGTGGCCAATGGCTGCGCAAAAGTTGCAGCTCCAGTCCCGCGGGCAGTGATTTTCATGCAAGTTGTACGCCTGTGGGGGTTCCATAAGTCGGCCGGTGGCGCTGACCTTCGGGTCACGCTGCTGCCGGTTCGTACTCGTTGATCAAGCCACCGAGTACGACTCGGCGCTGGACCTGCGTGCAACCCTCCCGGGGAATCGTGAGGTCTGGCCGTGGCGCGAGGAGTTGGCGAGCTTGATGGGGACGGCGTCGGTTGTAGTGCGCGACATACTGCTCAAGCACGGCCCGCAGGTGACGTTCGTTAATGATCAGAACGCGATCGGTGACCTCGCTCCTGACTGTCCCGATGAATCTCTCGGCATAGCAGTTCGCTCGCGGACATCCGGGAGGAATCTTGACCACCTCGACACCCGCATCGGCGAAGACGGCATCACATGAGGTAGTGAACTGGCCAGCGCGGTCTCGGACCAGGAACCGAAAGCCAGCTGCCCGGCCACCCACGTCCATCAGCAGGTTCCGGGCTTGTTGAGTGGTCCACGGGCCGTCGGGATGGGGATGTAGTGCCCAGGACGTGGACATAGCGGGTGGCGACCTCGAGCACTAAGAACACATAGACCCGTCTCAGCGTGACCGCGCAGTCCACGGTGAAGAAGTCGCACGCCAGCATCGTGGTCGCCTTGTGGGGTTTCAGAAGCCGGCCCTATGGCTATGACCTGCGCGTTAAGCCGCAGCGGGTTCGTACTCGTTGATCAAGCCGCCGGGGATCTGGTGGCAGCGGATCTGGGCATGTCTGGAGTGGGGAATGGGCCGGTCTGGTCTTGGCGGCATCAGTTGTCGGGCTTGATGAGGGCGGCGTCGGTTGTAGTGGGCGACATACCTTGTCAGCACGGTTCGTAGGTGACGTTCGCCGATGATCAGCAGTCGGTCGGTGAGTTCGCGTCGTACTGTGCCGATGAATCTCTCGGCGTAGCAGTTTGCCCTTGGGCAGCCGGGCGGGATCTTGACAACCTTGATGCCTGCGCTGGAGAAGACGGCGTCGAATGCGATGGTGAATTGCCCGGCGCGGTCGCGGATCAGGAACCGGAAGCTGACAGTCCGGTCGCCTATGTCGATCGTGAGGTTGCGGGCTTGTTGGGTGGTCCCTGGTCCGTCGGGATTTGTTGTGGTACCGAGATGTGGACGTAGCGGGTGGTGACTTCGAGCACGAAGAACACGTAGACGCGTTTGAGTGTGACTGCGCAGTCCACGGTGAAGAAGTCACAGGCCAGCATTGTGGTTGCCTGGGTGCGCAGGAACTGTCACCAGGAGGTGTCCGGGTCGCGGTGCGGGGCTGGCGGTATCCGCAAGCGTTTGAGCACCTGGCGGATGCTCGACGCGGATACGTGATGACCGAGCTTGAGCAGTTCGCCTTGAATCCTGCGATAGCCCCAGCCAGTGTTCTCTTGTGCCATTCGTTCGATCAGCGCGACGACGGTGTGGTCGATCGGCGGGCGTCCTGTTCGGTTGGGATAGGTCCACTTGCGGGCTACCAGGCGGCGGTGCCATCGCAGGATGGTGTCTGGTGTCACCAGCCGATGCCTGCGCAGCAGGCTGGGCAGCCACCGCGCCAAGGCGGCGAGTACCGCGCGGTCAGCCCAGTCGAGTCGTGGCGGTGGATTCGTGCGGCGCAGCACGTGAGGTCGACTCGGAGCGCCCTGCTGGTGTTGCCACTGGTGGGTTTCTCCGAGCCGCCTCCCGAACCCGGCGTGCGCTAAGCGCACCGGGCTCTCCACAAGCCCCGAAAAGGGCCGCGTGGTTGCCTCATGTTGTGCTCGGCCATGGTGTCGGGATGCGTGTTCCCCGGTAGTAGTAGCGCTTCGCGCTGACCCTGGCCGGATCGAACAGGTTCACGTCACCATCGGCGGGCCAGATGCCGTAGCGCCGGCGCAGTTGTTTCCATGTGGTGCGCCGGTGTTTGCGGTTCTGCCACCTGACGATCTCCTGCCAGAGGTAGGAGCGCAGGTAGCTGAAGGTCGCGTTCGAGCATCCGTACTTGAAGTACGCGGTCCAGCCCCGCAGCATCCGGTTGAGCTGGTGCAGCAGGACTACGAGCGGCAGGTTCGTGTTCTTCCGGCAGATCGTCTTCACCTTGGCCATGACGGCGGCCAGCGCCTTCTTGGCTGGATAGACGTAGACGTAGTGCTTGCCGGTGCCTCGCTTGCGGTGACGCTGGATACGCCAGCCAAGGAAATCGAGGCCCTTGTCAATGTGGGTGATGAGAGTCTTTTCCGGTGACAGGCGCAAACCCATCGTGGACAGGACTCCCGCGATCTCCTCCCGCAGGGCCTCGGCGTGCGCCTGGGTGCCTGACACCGCCAGGCACCAGTCGTCCGCGTACCGGACCAGCCGGTAGTTGGGCAGACCGTGACGACGCCGCTTGGCACGCTCTATCCTGTTAGCTGACGGGCCGCCCGGCCCATGGGCGATATGCTCGTCCAGGACCGAGAAGGTCACGTTGCTCAGCAACGGGGAGAGGATCGACCCTTGCGGAGTTCCGGCGGTGGTCCGTCGGCGTTGCGCTAGCCGAAAATGTCATCCGTGCAGGTCAAGCGGCGTGGTGGTACTCGTTGAGGATTCCGCCCAAACGTTGGTGTCGGCGGATGTCGAGTTGATTGATCTGCGCTGGATCGGTGATGGGCGTGGGCAGTGGTTGTAATGGTCGGGCGTTGGCGATGCCTTGGTGAGGTCGGTGAGAGTTGTAGAAGCGCTCGTATTCGCGGAGTGCGTGGAGTAGGTGTCGCTGGTTCCAGATCAGTGTCCGGTCGAGTAGTTCGTGTCGGCAGGTTTGTATCCAGCGTTCGACGATCGAGTTCATCCTGGGCATCTGAACACCACTCAGCACGACCTCGATGCTGGCGTCGGCGAGGATGGCATCGAACAGCTCAGGGAATCTGCCGTCTCTGTCGCGGATCAGGAATCGCGCTCGGCAGTGGGCGTCTTCGAGGTCCATGAGGAGGTTGCGGGCGGCTTGGGTGACCCAGGCGGCGGTGGGATGTGCTGTGGCGCCGAGGATGCGGATCCTGCGGTGGGCGTGTTCGATCACGGCCAGGACGTACATGCGTGTGCCGGTAAGGGTGATGGTTTCGAGGAAGTCGCAGGCCAGTAGGACCTCGGCTTGGGAGTGGAGGAATTGGGTCCAGGTGCTGGAGGCGCGTTCGGGTGCGGGTTCGATGTCGGCGTTAGTGAGAATCTGCCACACGGTCGATGCGGCGACTTTGATGCCGAGGACGAGGAGTTCGCCGTGGATGCGGCGGTAGCCCCAACTCGGGTTCTCCTTGGCCAGGCGCAGAACCAGGACTCGGATAGACCGGATGATGCGCGGTCGGCCCGGCCGTTTCGGTCGCGACATCCTGGCGTGGCGTCGGCGGAGTAGGTCGCGGTGCCAGCGCTGGATCGTGTCTGGGCGCACCAGCAGACGGAGTCTGTGCAAGGGCCTGGCGTGGTAGCCGGCGCAGGAGTGCGGCGAGTAACGCCCTGTCAGCCGGACTGAACCGCACCCTGGTATTGCCGAGTTGCCGTTGCAGTACTCCGATCTGGTGCCGCAGGGCGAGGATCTCGATGTCTTTGTCCTGGTTGCTCATCGGTAGCAGACGGAGCATGGCGAAGGTGTTGGTCAGGCCGAGGTAGGCCAGTCGCAGCAGCACGGCCGGTCATCCTGCCGTAGGACCGTAAGTGAACGGTGCTGATTCACTGTGTACAGCATCTGACCAGCACGGATGAGATTTTCGGCAAGCGCAGGATCCAGTTCGCCCGCGATCTCCGTGACCTGATCGGTGACCCAGCGCGACAGTCAGCACAGTCCCTCGTCCGGAGGCAACGTACCCAGGCGAAGATGTGATCAGCACGGCGCCGGAACGGCACGACTTTTTGTCGGCCCGCGGACGGCACCTTGAAGCTGGATATGACGTCCAGGAACCCCTATCGGAGGAGTGGCCCGTGGTCGTCGTTCGCGGTTGCGGCGGCAACTGGCGGCGAGGGTGAACGGCGTCCGAGGCCGGCGGTGGACTGGCAGGGATGGTTGGCGTGCACCCGGCAGGCGGCGGATTCGTGCTGTGCGTGCACGGCTGGCTGGCGGGCGGTGGCGTTTTGGTTGCCGTGGGCGCCACTTCCTGGCCAAGCAGACCGTGCAGAACGTGCTCGGCCTGCGCTTCGCGAACCGGATCTTCGAACCGCTCTGGAACGCTCAGCACATCGAGTCGGTGGACATAGTCTGGGACGAGACGCTCACTCTCGAGGGACGGCCAGCTATTACGACCGTGCCGGCGCCCTGCGCGACATGCTGCAGAACCACCTGCTGCAACTGCTGTGCCTGGTCGCGTTGGAGCCCCCGCACACCCTCACCCCACGAGACCTGCGTGACCGCAAGGTCGACGTCCTGCGCGCGGTGCGCGCCTGACCCCCGACGAGGTAGCCCGCTACACCACCCGCGCCCGCTACACCGCCGGCCGCATCGGCGATCGAGCGGTACCCGACTACACAGCAGAGCCCGGAGTCGACCCTGCCCGGGAAACCGAGACCTACGCCACCATGACCTGCTGGATCGACAACTGGCGGTGGGCCGGCGTGCCGTTTCGGCTCCGTTCCGGCAAAGCACTCGCTGCCAGCCGGAGCCACATCGCCGTGCGCTTCCGAGACGTACCGCACCCGGTCTTCGGCCAGCAGCAGGAGCCGATGCCCAACGTCCTGCGGATGATGATCGATCCCGACCGCATCGATCTGTCGATCAACCTCAACGGCGCCGGAGACCCGTTCGACCTCGAACCAGCATGCCTCGCCCCCGATCTCGCCCCGCAGACTCTTCCCGCCTACAGCCGCCTGCTGCTCGACGTCTTCGAGGGAGACGCCACGTTGTCCATCCGCGGCGACGAAGCGGAGGAAGCGTGGCGAATCATGGACCCCGTGCTCGCCGCGTGGACGGCTGGGGCTACGCCGCTGCGGGAAGTACGCCGCGGGGTCGCGCGGCCAGGATCTTTGACTTGTGACTGGGATCAGGTCTCGTGGCGGGTGCGCACAACCGCCACCGGGCATGGTGCGTGCCGCAGCAGATGCTGACTGGTGGAACCGAGGAGCAGCCCGCGGAACCCGCCCCGGCCCCGGCTGCCCACGACGATCAGTTGGGCCTCGTCCGAGAACCGAAGCAACGCGTGCGCCGGACGGTCCCGCACAACCTGGCGGGTGACCCGGACGTCCGGATACTTCTGCTGCCATCGGGCGAGCTGTTCGGCCAGAGTCTCCTCAGCCTCCCGCACCAGCGGGCTGACCTCGAATGCTGCCGCGGCGGCGGGAAACGCGGACTCCAGAAGATCTCCAGATCTGGTTTTCGGCCGCCACGATTCACCGTTGGGCCATGTGCTGCGCGCACTCTGCCCTCTGACCCGAAGCGCCGCCCGCATCCAGCTCGCGCCGGGACAGGCTCAGATCTGCTGGGATGTCGTGGACACTGGTCGGACTCCCTTGGACGATAGGGAAACGCGGAGTGAGTCGTCGTTCGACTCGTTTGTGTCAACTCGTTTGTGTCCACCGGTGCAGCGTCAGGGGGCTGCGGTGGGGCTGCGGACCGGCTGCGGTCCCACGCAACCCGATATCAACAACCCGATACGAACGGAGTGCTGCAGGCCATGTCTTGGTCGGGGGCGACCCCGGTGCACCGCTGGGAAGGTTTCTACCTGTGCGCGGTCCAGGCGTCGGGGCGCGTGGTGACATCATGGGCGTTGCCGTTGCCACTCGACGAATGACACGCAATGCCACAGGGCATGGTGGAGGTTCTCGATGCTGTAGCGCCGGTCCAGTTAGGACTTGTCAGGGCTCGCCGCTGTGGTGGCACATCGCGGTCAGCGAGGGGGTGCTGCGAGGTGAGACCTGGTAGGGCGATCGGCGATCCGTCCCCAAGGCTTCAGGTCAGTACAGGCCAACGGCACAGTGGGGGGCGCGAGCAGGAGATATCTGGTCTGGAGTTGGCGCTGACAATGGAGGGCGCGCTCATTCGGCGCTGTCGTGGCCGTGGCTGGCGTTGGCCTCTGGTTCGGGGTCGAGTTGGGTGAGTTTGGTACGGACTTGGTCGGCGTCGGGGTGGCCGAGTTGGTCGAGGATGACCAGGGCCTGCCGCCAGGCTTCCTGGGCGGCAGCCTGGTTGCCGGTGACGTGGTGGGTGTCGCCGAGGTGGGTGAGGGTCTCGGCTTCGTCGTAGCGGTTGCCAAGCTCGCGGTACAGGGCGAGGGCCTGCTGGTAGTGGGCGATGGCCTGAGTGTGGTGGCCGAGGTGGTGGTGGGCGTAGCCGAGGCTGTCCAGGGTGTCGGCTTCGCCGTCGCGGTCGCGGTTGTGGAGGTCACGGAGCAGGCGTAGGGCGTGGTGGCAGTGGGTGAGTGCCTGCTGGAAGTTGCCGAGCTCAGCGTGGGCCCAGCCGAGGGCATTGAGTGCCCAGGCTTGCGCGGCGTGGTCGCCGGTGGCGCGGGAGAGATCCAGGGCGTGCTGGGCCTGGATGAGCGCCTCGGTGTATCGGCCCTGCTGCTCATAGACGAAGCCGAGGCAGTGATGGGTATGGGCTTGGCCAGCGTGGTCGCCGAGTTCTCGGAACAAGACGAGGGCCCGTCGCAGGTGGGTGAGGGCATCTGCGTAGCGCCCGAGCCGAGTGTAGGTCCAGCCGAGGCCGCGGTGGGTGGTGGCTTGGGCGGCGCGGTCGCCGAGACGGCGTGCGGCGGCCAGGGCGGTCTGCCCGGCGTCCTCATCGTCGTGCCAATGCCCTTGCAGGTCGAGGAAGGTGCCGAGGGTCCGAGGCAGTTGCCATGCGTGGACGTCGAACCCGGCGCGGGCGGCGCGAGCGGTGGCGGCAAGCAGGGTGGTGTGCTCGGCGGTGAACCACCGCACCGCCTGCTCATGGTCTGTGATCGCACCAGGGGTGACCCCGGGTTGTGGGGCATCCAGGGTGATGGGCTCTCGGTGCGGGTCAATGCAGCAGGCAGCGGCCAGGCTGGTGTGCAGGTAGTAGTCCAGGAGCCTGTGAATCGCCGCGCGCCGCTGGGTTTCGGGTTCCCCCTCCACGGCCTGCTCGCCTGCGTAGGCGCGCAGCAGGTCGTGGAACCGGAATCGGCCGGGAGTGTGTTCGTCGAGCAGGTGCGCCCGGGTGAGTTCGGTGAGTAGCCCGTGTGCTGAACGGATGTGGATGTCGGTCAGGTTGGCGGCTGCGGGCAGGCTGATGTCGGGTCCGGGCTGCACGCCCAGCAGCCGGAACAGGCGTGCCGCCTGTGCTGTCAGGGTGTGGTAGGACCAGGAGAACACCGCCCGCAGGTCCAGGTCGATATCGCCGGTGTCGAGCACGTCGAGCCGAGCGCGTTCGTCGCGGAGATCCTCGGCCAGTCGGCTCAGGGTCAGTGTCGGTTGGGTGGTGGCGCGGGCGGCGGCGATGCTCAAGGCCAGCGGGAGCCGGATACACAACTCGATCAGCTCGGCGACGGCGTCAGGTTCGGCTGCCACC
Organism: Kibdelosporangium aridum; assembly: GCF_900176515.1. Lineage (GTDB taxonomy): Bacteria > Actinomycetota > Actinomycetes > Mycobacteriales > Pseudonocardiaceae > Kibdelosporangium > Kibdelosporangium aridum. The sequence continues at coordinate 23,005 of NZ_FWXV01000026.1, read as the reverse complement.
CGCTGTCGACCGAGGCGTGTGGTGAGCAGCGCGACGGCCTCGTCGGTGCTGAGGAAATCGAGGGTAAGGCGGTGGGCGCCGTGCCGTGCGGTCAGGCTGTCCAGCCGGTTGCGGCTGGTGATGATCGCTAGGCAGGTGGGGCTGGCGGGCAGCAGCGGACGGACGTGCTCGGTGTCGCGGGCGTTGTCCAGCACGATCAGCATCCGCTTGCCAGCGAGCAGGCTGCGGTACAGCGCGGCCTTGGCCTCCAGGTCGATGGGGATGGCCTGCGGGTCCACCCCAAGGGCGAGCAGGAACCCGTGCAGGGCCTGACCGGCCTCCACCGGGGCCTGCGGGTCGAAGCCCCGCAGGTTGACGTGCAACTGCCCGTCGGGAAACCGGTCGGCGACCCGATGGGCCCAGTGCACCGCCAGGGCGGTCTTGCCGATCCCGGCCGTACCGGCGATCGCCGAAAGCACCACCGCCCGCGGGACGGCGTCGTCGTCGCGGGGCAGGAGGGCGTCCAACTCCTGCAGGTAGCGGCTGCGGCTGGCGAAGCTGGCGATGTCGGTCGGCAGCTGACGAGGAACCGCAACCCGGTTGGTTGTCACCGCAGTCCGGGCCGATCGGGGCGGGAGCTCCAGGGACGGGTCGGCCCGCAGGATCGCCGACTCGAGGTGCTGGAGAGCAGTGCCCGGATCCAGCCCGAGTTCCTCGCCCAGCCGGGTGCGAAAATGGCGGTATGCCTCCAGCGCTTCGCTCGCCCGGCCGCTGCGGTGTAGGGCCAGCATGTGCTGGCCGACCAGGCGTTCCCGGGTCGGATGCGCCGTGACCAGGCCGGTGAGCTCCCCGAGCACCTCGCGATGCCGCCCCAGCCGCAGCTCGGCGTCCACCCGATCCTCCACGGCCACCAGCCGTGCCTCGTCCAGGCCGTGGCACAGCCGGTAGCGGACCTCGTCGGGAGCCGTTCCCGCCAGCGCTTCCCCTCGCCACAGATCCAGGGCCTCGCGCAGCAGCGTGATGGCGTGCTCGTCGTCGGTGTGGCGGGCCTGCTCGACCAGGGCTCGGAACCGGTGCGCGTCCACGCTCATCGGGTCGGCGCGCAACTCGTAGCCCGTCCGCTCACTGACCAAGGCGACGCCATCGGTCTCGGCGGCCGCGGTTTTCAACACCGTCCGCAAACGAGACACGTGGGCCTGGATGGTTTTCGCCGCCGCCGGCGGCGGGTCGTCCGCCCAGGTCAAACTGATCAAACGATCCAGGGGAACGACGTGATTGACTTCCAACGCGAGCACAGCCAACACAAACCGCTGCTTGGCAGCGCCCACATCCAGCCGCCGACCACCCCACCACACCTCGACCGGCCCCAGGATGCGAAACACCCCTCGCCCCTCACTCACCGCTGCGCCAACGCACCGTCCGCGCCCCGCGCCCTGGCAAGGGAGGCTCGGACCCGGCCAAGAGACCCAGCCACGCTGCTACATTCGCACCGTAACGCGGTCAGACGCTTCCGAATAGGAACAAGCAAAGCAGACCTGTCCGGGACACTGGCGAATATGCGTCACTGGCGGATTTGTGTGCCATCTCCACCGTGTGCTTGCCGAAAACCTACTAGTGCCGAAAACCTACTAGTCATGCGACGTCGGCCACTCCGATAGAAGGTCTTCGGGTGGGCTCACGTTCGTGACCTCCAGTGAACACGATCACGTGATGTTCGGGCTGGGGGTTGGAGTTACGGTTGCTTGCTGTTCGGCCGCCGTCGATGTTTTGTTGTCACTTGGTCGACGAGATCGGCGCCCGTGGCTTCTATCTTCGGACCGGCAGGTTGATGCGAGACGGTTCATGCAGGTGATAGCGACTGTTTGAAACTCGGTTGTTCCCCGGATGACGCTGTCGAGGAAATGCCATGAATTTGAGACAGCAGAGATCTGCCACTGCCCGAGACGGCGACCAACGATACAGGTCAGCCCGTCGGGTTATGCCACAGGAGATGGGAACCTACAGACATGTAGGATCCCGTTGATCTTGGCACTTTCTCTTTGATCTTGGCATCATGATGGCATTTGTGCCAGCAGCGTGAGATTCGCTGCCCGCCCGCTCTATGGGGCGTTCGGGTGGTCTTGTCGACGTAGGCAGGCCGCGTGCGGCGGAACCGACTCCGGCAGCAGGGCCACCGCGGTGCGGAAGATTATTCGTCCAGTGCGTAGGCGATGGCCTGTTCTGGGGTCATCCGTGCGCCGTGCTGGAGGGCGTCGTGGTAGGCGTGGTCACCGAGGGCTTCGCGGGTTCGTGTCCGCCATTGCTGACCCTGGTCGATCAAGGCGTCGAAGCCGAACAGCGGTCGGCCGATCGGCTCCCACATCGTGTCCGCGGCCCCCTGCAGCACGGCCGCCCGGGTCCAGTCGCCCTCCGCGGCAGCGGCCCACGACAGGAGATCCACGCCGAACGGGTAGCCCAGTTGGTCGGTCACGTCACGTTTGACGCGGAGGCACTCACACAGGTGAGCCGCGGCTTGCCGGGGGTTTCCCGCTGTCCACCACGTGATGCCGGCAGCGTTCAATGTCCAGGACCAGGCCCAGCGTTCTCCCAGCGACGCGCAGATGTTCCGGCATTCGTCGAGCAGGTCCATGGCATGGTCGGTGTCGCCGGCCGTGCCGGCGGCAAATATCTGAATCGGAAAAATAATCAACGCGGGGGCGGTCCATTGGTTCGATGCTCGGTGACGGGCCAGGACATGATCAAGGAGGGGAATTGCCCGTGGCGGGTCGCCGGATGCCAGTCGCGCCCAGCCGAGGTGCTGGGTCGCATAGGTCAGCGCGGTGTCGTCGCCTAGCTGTTGGGCGAGGTCCCGGCTTTCTTCCAGCAGGGCCAGGCTGGCGTCGTGGTCGCCCTGCAAGGTGGCGATCCATCCGTTGATCCACAGTCCTCGTGCGCGGTCCCGGCTGGGTGCCGGGTCGGCCTGCAGTGCCCGGTCGAGCCAGTACCGGCCGTCGCGGACGAACCCGCAGGCGATCCAGTAGAACCACAGGGCCGCGCCCAGCCGCAGGCCGTCCCGCTGCTGGCCGGGCACCGTCAGGCAGTAGTCCAGCGCCGCGACGAGGTTGGCCCGCTCGACCCGCAACCGCTCGGCCCACTCCCGCTGGTGAGGGCCGCCCGAGTCCGTGTCGGCCTGGTCGGCCAGGTGCAGGTAGTAGTCGTGGTGCCGGCGGCACCACACAGCCGTGTCCCCGGCCTCGGCCAGCCGTTCCCGCCCGTACTGGCGGATGGTCTCCAGGACCCGGTACCGCACTCCGTGCCCGCGCTCCTCCCGGACCAGAACCGATTTGTCGATCAGCCCGGCCACCGCCTCGAAGACCTCATCGTGCGCCAGCCCCGGACCGGCGCACACGCCTTCGGCCGCGTCCAGGTCGAAATCCCCGGCGAACACCGAACACCGGGCCCAGAACCGTCGTTCCGCCTGCGAGCACAGCTCGAAGCTCCAGTCGACCGTCGCCCGCAGGGTGTGATGGCGCGGCAGGCCCATGGGGCTCCCACCCGTCAGCAGCGCGAACCGGTCCTCCAGCCCGGCCAGCAACTGCTCCACCGACAACACCCGCATCCGGACCGCGGCCAGTTCGATCGCCAACGGCAACCCATCCAGCCGCCGACACAACCGCGCCACCACCGGCTCATTGTCCCTGGTCAAGGCGAACCCCGGAGCGGCCGCGGCCGCCCGGTCGGCGAACAACGCCAGCGCGTCGCAGGGGCATGCCGACACCCGCGCATCGGGTTCGGTGGGTGGCAGGGACAGCGGGGGGACGGGCCAGCGATGTTCACCGGGGACACCGAGCGGTTCCCTGCTGGTGGCCAGCACGGACAACCGCGGGGCAGCGGTCAGCAACCGAACCACCAGCTGGCCGCAACCGTCCAGCACGTGCTCACAGTTGTCCAGGATGAGCAGCAGGCGCTTGTCCGCCAGGAATTCGGCCAGCACGGTCGCGGGATCCCGCCGCGAGTGATCGCGCAACCCCAGCGCGGCGGCGACGGTCTGCTCCACCAGCGCCGGATCGCCGAGCGTGGCCAGCTCCACCAGCCACACCCCGTCGGGAAACCTCCGGCGAACCGTGCGCCCCACGTGCACGGCCAGCCGGGACTTTCCCACCCCACCGACCCCGGTCAAGGTCACCAACCGGGCCGCGGACAGGACGCGTTTCACCTCGGCCGTGGCCTGCCGCCGACCCACAAAACGCGTCACGTCGGCCGGCACATTGCCGGCCACCCGGCCCGATCCGGTGCCCGCCATCACCGCTCCCGGCTTTCTCGTTGTTCGATGCCCCAGGTGGCCAGCTGGGTGCGTGTGGTGAAGCCGAGTTTGGCCAGGATGTTCTCGACGTGGCCCTCGGCGGTGCGCTGGGCGATCACCAGCCGGGCGGCGATCTGCTTGTTGGTCAGGCCCTGAGCGACCAACTCGGCGACCTGCTGCTCGCGTCGGGTGAGGGTCGTCGTGGCGCTGGCGGGTGGCGGCGCCGCCTGCGGTTTCTCGTTCAGGGCGTACCCGATCGCGTCTGCCAAACTCAGACCCGCGCCGCGCTGGAACGCGGCCTGGAATCCCCGCTCACCCAGCACGCGACGAGTCCGCTGCTCGCACTCATCGTGGTAGCCGAGCAGGTGCCGCACTGTCGCGGGGGACGCGCCGATGGCCTGCCAGAGCTCCTGCGCGGCGCCGAGGAGCGTGGCGGCACGCCGGAGATCCGGCGCGCCGGCCGCGATCCACGCCAGGGCCTCCAGGCACCAGGCGATGCCGAGCAGGTCATTGACCAAGCGCTTGAGGCGCAAGCTCTCCTGCACCAGCCCGACCGCCCGCCGGCGGTCACCCTGCTGCCACACCGCCAGCCCGGCGGCCCACAGTGAGAGTGACCGGTACCAGACCTCGCCGCGGGGTTCGGTGATCGCCAGCACCTCCTCGTGACAGGCCAGGGCCCGTGCCGCGTCCCCCTGTACCCCGCTGTACACGGCGAGCGCGAAGAGGGCTTCGAGCAGCCGGGGGATGTTGTTCTCGGCACGGAACGCCTTGAGGGCCGCATCCAGTAGTGCGACCGAGCGCGGGAAGTCTCCCTGGTATCCGGCCACGTACCCGGAGGCGAGCGTGAACAGCGCGCGCGTCGAGGCATCCCCCAACTGCTCGGCGACCTGCTGTCCCTCCTGTACAAGGGCGGACGCGGCGGCGATGTCGCTTTGCTGCCCTGCGAGCATGCTGGCGGCGTAGAGGGCTCGGGCCCGGTCCGCGCAGGGCCGGGGCTGCTGGGCCAGGGCTTGATCGAGCCAGTGCCGGCCCTCGCTGAGCAGCCCCCGCCCGAGCCAGTAGGGGTACAGGGATGTAGCGATCCGCAGGGCGGCCCCGGCCTCACCGGGTTCGGTGAGGCAGAACTCCAGCGCGGCCCGGATATTGGGGTATTCGCGCCGCAGGCGGGCGAACCAGTCCACCTGCCGGGCACTGATCCACTCGGCGTCCGCGCCCGCCACCAGCGCGGCGTGCCAGTCTCGATGCCGCCGGCGTAGTGCGGTGTCCTGGCCGGATTCCCGCCGCTTGCCTTGACCGTATTCGCGGATGGTGTCCAGCATCCGATACCGCACGGTGCCGCCGTCCTGCCGGATCAGGATGGACTTGTCCACCAGGGAGGTCACCAGGTCGAGCACATCCTCTGATGCCAGGTTGTCCCCGGCGCAGATGCCCTCGGCCGCCTCCAGCTCAAAGCCACCGACGAACACCGTCAGCCGAGCCCACAGCAGCTGTTCCACGCACGTACACAGCCCGTAGCTCCACTCGATGCAGGCCCGCAGGGTCCGCTGCCGCGCCGGCGCGCCGCGCGGACCAGCACCCAACAGCCGGAACCGGTCCGACAGGCGGTGCAGGATCTCCTGCGGCGACAGCGCCGGCAGCCGCGCCGCCGCGAGTTCGATCGCCAGCGGCAGCCCTTCCGTCCGGTGACAGAGCTGTGCGACCGCGCCCTGGTCGTCCGCGGTGAGGCAGAACTCGGGCACCACCGCCACGGCCCGCTCGACGAACAGGGCCACTGCCGCGGACTGGGACAGGCCCCGCAGGGAGTGCGGCGGCCGTGGGTCTGGTACCGGCAGCGGCGGCACCGGCAGCGTGACCTCCCCACCGATACCCAGCCGCTGCCGGCTGGTGGCCAGCACCTGCAGCCCCGGGCAGGTCCGCAGCAGCGCATCGACCAGCTTCGCGACCGCGTCCACCAGGTGCTCACAGTTGTCCAGCACCAGCAGCACCTGTCGGGCAGCGAGGTACTCGGTCAGCCTCGCGATCGGCGGGCGCCCCTCCTGCTGCCCCGGCCCCAGCGTGGCCTGCTCCCGCAGCCCGAGGGTGTTGGCCATGGTGTGCTCCACCAGCGCTGGATCCTGCAGCTCGCCCAGCTCGACCAGCCACACCCCGTCGTCGAACGCCCTCTGCACCTGCGCGGCCACCCGCAGGGCAAGCCGGGACTTGCCAATACCTCCGACCCCGGTCAACGTCACCAGGCGGGAGGCCGACAGCGCCTGCTTGGCCTCGGTCACCTCGCGTCGACGGCCAACAAAACTGGTCAGCTCCAGAGGAAGATTTCCGGCCTTACCCGGAGCGGTGGGTGGCATAACACCTTCACACTGCAACCCAAGGCTGCTGCTCGATCTTCGGTGCTCAATCGAACCCAGGCCAGCTATCACGTTAACCGCTGCAGCGCCGACACGCAGCTGACTGCATATCGGCCGCATTCATGCAGCGAAGTTGAGACGCGGTCGGGCTCGATAGTTGGTCGCCAGGCCTTCTGGGCGGTTCTCGAACGGCCAAGAGCCGCCCGCTGTAGTCTTGGCCGTCTTTGTGGCGCTAAGTGTCCACGACATATTAATGAGATCATGTTAATGAGATCATGGCGAATAGTGGCCAGTGGCGCCTTTTCTGCCTCAGCACGACACATATGTGACGGAGACCGGGTTCCCGTGGCACATCCGCGTCGTTGGCGACGTTCGCCACCGAAGCTTGTCGAGTTCTGCTTTTCCTGGGGGTAGCTTGGTTTTCCTCGCATTGCCGGATCTTCCGATCAAGCCACCGCTCGATTTCCTGAACGACGCCCGTCTGCAGTCCTGAACGACCGACACCGAAGACAGCGTCGAGCGAGGCCGGAGGAGAGCCATGGACAGGACAGGACGACAGCAGACGTCGGCATCAGGGGTCCGTCGAACACCTTTCATCGCGGTCGGTGTTCTCGTTGCACTGGTTGGTGCGTTGCTCTCACCGCTGCCCGGCGCGCCCGCCGCATCCGCCCGCCCGGCACCGGACATCCGGGCCGACCTGGTCGCGCTGCGAGGCGCGCTACCACCCACTATCGCTATCAAGGCACCTGCCAACGGCGCGACCCTAGACGCAGGACGCCCCAACCAGTTCCGCGCGGTTGTCTACGACGACGGCCGCGGCACCCCGACCATCACGTGGCGGCGCGGGAACGGCGCGGTGCTCGGCACGGGGAACCCGATCTCGGCCGCGTTGCCACCTGGCGCCCACGAGGTAACGGCGACGGCCGTATTCCCAGACGGGGTGACCGCCACCGACAGGATCCTGGTAGTGGTGGTGAACCACGCGCCCACGGTGGCGATCACCAGTCCAAGGCACACCAGTTGGACAAGTTGCGGTTGGAGGGGCGTAGTCCGTTTAACCGGCCACCGAGCGGGCCGCGAATAGGTTGGGCGTGGCCACCGGTATGGCGGTGGTCGCCGCGGCGTGTACTGGCCGAGGAATATCCCTGGCGTGCCGGGCGCCGCAAATCCAGCGGCTGGATCATGGACATTTCCCGCTTCGACGATGACGCTCCTACCGCGCAGTCGGTAGGGCCAGAGAGGCTGACGGTGTTATATCGGTCTCTGCGCAAGGCCTTCGAAGACGCCAAGAATGAGGCCGGTGCAGGTGACTTCTACTACGGCGAGATGGATGCCCGACGGCACGCCAGCACCACAGGCCGCAGCGAACGTGCCCTGCTCACCCTCTACTGGATGATCTCCGGATACGGCCACCGTGCCGGACGCACACTGGCCGCGCTGGCAGTGCTAGTCGTGGTGTTGTTCGCCCTGCTGGCCCAATTCGGGTTACCTGCCAGTACCTCTGCGCAGGAGATGATTGCCAAAGTCCCGGCCGCGATCGCCGGGCAGGAACAAGAAATCAAGGTGGACGTGAAGCCAACCCCCACAATGTTGCCCCACAAGAACAGCGGTGGACAGCAGACCGCATGCACAAGGCCATCCGGATCGCGCTGGGATCGGTGGTGTTCCGCGACAGCGGCACACCACTCACCCCTGCGGGCACATGGACGGTCATGACCGGCCGCGCATTGGGCCCACTACTACTAGCGCTCGCCGCATTGGCAATCCGCGCCCGCGTCAAGCGCTGACCCCCGACCAACTTAGATCACCCGCCCGTCTAAGTCGGGTGGCCCAGGGAATCTCACCTATACTGCTCGAAAAGTCATCGCTGCACGTCAAACCACATATCGGTCTTCATTGACGACGCTACCGAAGACCGGATACGCGGGGCGCAATACCAACGAGACCGCGCGAGTGCAGATCCGCCGGTGATCGGCCAGGGCTCGCAGACTGCTCCACAGCAGGGTCCTCAGGGCCTGATCAAGAAGCACGGTTACGCCGCTTGACGTGCAGCGATGATTTTTCGAGCGGTACAGGAGTGGTGAGTGCGTGGCGGGTGTTGGTGATCCACAGTGTCCACATGGCGTGGTCGCGGTGATCGGCCATCTGGGACTGCAGCGCGGACAGGATGCCGCGCACCCGGGCGGCCAGGACCGGATGTGCGCTGACTGCTGTCCACACGGGACTTGGCCTCGAGGCGCCGCGGACCAGGCGGCGGACATGGTTGGTGAGATCCGGGTGGGACATGGCAAGCCACTGCTCGACGATGGCATCGTGTGCTGGCACTGGGACGGCTCCTGGATGTGGGCAAGACATGGACGGACGCTGATCCGAAGTGTGATCATCTTTGCATCGTCACGTCGTCGATGGGCGGCCCGATCGAGGGGGCGTGTATGGCTGTCGGGTAGCCGTTTGCGTGCGTCGCCGAATACCGCCCCGGCCGGACGTAGCGAGAACTGGTCGGTGGTGGAAACGCGTGACGCTGCCCGTAGTCGCCAGGACTGGTGACTACGGCCTGGGCTGCCCGGCCCACACGATGTGATCGGCGGGACTTGTGCCAGTGTGGAGTGTGCGCGGCTTCGGCATGGCGCCACCGGTGCTGGAGTTCCCGTTCCCTTACTGCGTCGCCAATTCTGGTTCGATCTAACGGCACCTCACTGCGGAAGGGGCGGGCGGCGGCTGGGGAGTGAGCCACCGCCCGCCCTAGGAGGCGGCCCGGCACGGACGTGCGCACGAAGGCCGCCGCGGGTCTGGTGGAGTAGGCAGCGGTTGGGAACGCCGACGGCGGCGTGCCGTTGACTCTGGCCAGTACGCCGGTGCGGTACGGGGACACCTTGTCCTTACCACCGACGGTCATGATCAAGACAGCCGGGATTCTCCAGCACCGTGCCAATGATGGCCCTCCGCACCGGCGGTGTCCGTGTCGCAAAGACCCCCAGATGACGGAGATGTGACGGCGAAGGCGCTTCCATCCTTGTTCTTGTCAGGGGCGTTTGTGGCGGCGCCATTCTGGGCGATGGCATGCGCATCAGTCGCGATCCAGTGTTCCGCCCGCGACGGCCGACCGTATGTCGCTGGCCTGGTTGACCGCGGACGGAGCCCTGACGGCCAGCGGAGCCGTGGAGCCGTAACCACGCCGTGTGGACAGTTGCTCAGCAGTGTGCCGGTTGATCCGGCGAGAACAGTGCGCGCTCATCTCATATCCTTCAGCGCCAAAGCCTTCGAATGTGTCACCCTGGCCGGCTTCACGCTGGTCAACCCGGATGGTCGACCTACTCGGCGAGCATGCACAGACCGCAGTGCGCATTGCGCCCGAACGCTTCCCAGGACGCCCAGGACACGCGAGTCAATGACAACAGCCCAAGTGCAGGGTGAGTGCAGAGTAACGGAGTTCGGTCCGACTCCCGGAAGCATCGACATCCATGGTGTGAGCACGGGTGCTGGACATCGATGGTGACGGAGCCGCTCCTTGGCAACGAGGACGAGGTCAGCGACGTCAGTATCGCCGCGTATCACCCCCACCCGGTGGTGCTGGGAGCAGGCACCGTCTTGGTCAGGAGTCCGCGGTCGAGTACTCCGAAAACTGGTGTGCCACATAGGGAACCCATTTCACGTCAGGCCCTGTACCGGTACTTGTTGACATCGTCATCATCGGCGTGTGCGTCACCGTTGGCCAGGGCGGCGCAGGGGTCCGCCGCGCAGAGGCGGGGCTGCGCGGCGCGGCAGGATTCTTGCTGCCGTGGTTTGCCTCTCGCTCAGACCACCAGGTCGGTTTCGATGCGCTTGAGGTGGTGCCGGGCCAGCGCGCCCGCGGACTGTTGTCCTATTCGGCCAATGGCCATTATTGGACAGAGGGGCGGTCAGCGCTCGGCCGGCTGAGGGCATGATCGCAACATGAGGATTCTCTTGGTGGAGTGGGGACACGCAGACGTCCCTTGCGTGCGCGATGGTGCTACGCCACGCGGGCTACGGCGTTGGCGTCGAGTCCCACGACGGCGTCCAAGCCGATCGAACCGCATGCGCCAAGCGGATCGATGCGGGCGGGCTCGACCTGGCTGACCGTTCCGCCTTCTCCTGGCTCACGGCTCGGTCCCTGGGCAACCCGCTCCGGCCGCGCGCATCTTCTGCGACAGCCAGTTGTGTCTTGATGTCCTCGGTCGCAGAAGCCTTAGTCCAAAGGTGACGGTCTCTTTTGGCGACATGCGGCTGATCTTCGCAAGACCCGTGAGCGGGTTCTGGCCCGACCTGTCCGGGGAATGTGTTCGTCACTTGCCGGCTCCTCATCAATCCTGTGTGGATTTGACATTTCGGTAGGGGTTTCGCTCGGCCGACAGATGGATCAGGATGTCGCGGGTGCACAGTGCGGCAGCGTTGGGTGATGGTGGTGATGTTTCTGGTGTCGCTATGTTACGGCGAAGCCGGACAGTTGATCTGTCTACAATGGACATTCTGGGGGAAGTCCTGACCAGACCGAGACAGGCGCCGGCCGGCGCCGGGGACTTGGCAGCGGCTTTGCCGGAGGCACTGCGTGGCGACGAGGACGCGTTTCGGGTGCTGTACCGGTCTGTTCATCCGGCTTTGTTGCGGTACGTGCGGGAGCTGGTGGGGGAGGATGCCGAGGACGTGGCGTCCGAGGCGTGGCTGCAGATCGCGCGGGATCTGGCGTGCTTTCGTGGGGATGGCGACGGGTTTCGGGGCTGGGCCACGACAATTGCCCGGCATCGCGCGATGGACCATCTGCGTCGTATGCGCCGGCGGCCGGTCGTGGCCGGGCCGGTCGAGGATCTGCCGGAGCGGTCCGGACCGGAGGACACCGCCGAGTCCGCGGTGGCCGCGGTGGGCACCGATGCGGCGTTGGCGTTGATTGCGAGGCTGCCGCGGGATCAGGCCGAGGCGGTGCTGTTGCGTGTGGTGGTGGGGCTGGAGGTGAAGGCTGTCGCGCGGGTACTGGGCAAGCGCCCGGGCGCGGTGCGCACGGCGGCCTACCGCGGTCTGCGCAAGCTCGCCGAGTACCTCGACCACGCCGGCTGATCAGCAGGAAGCCGGGCCGAGTGACGCGATCGAGGGCGTTGACGCTGAAGGATATGAGATGAGCGTGCATCGTTCCCGCCGGATCGACCGGCAGACCGCCGAGCGGTTGCTTCGCGGCGGGCACGTCCGGGCGCAGGCCGGTGGATCGGATGCGCTGAGCGACCTGCTCGCGGCGGCGTCCGCGCCGCCTCGGGAAGGCGAGCTGGCCGGTGAGCAGGCCGCGCTGGCGGCGTTTCGGGCCGCTCGTCTCGCTTCTGTCCCTCGGCCACGGAGACGTTGGATGCTCACCAAGACCGCGCTGACGAAGTTGCTCACGGTGAAGATCGCGGCCACCGCGGTGACGGCGGTTGCCGTCGGTGGTGTCGCGGTGGCCGCCGCGACCGGCAACCTGCCCACCCAGCGTGGTGACAGCCCGACGGTGCCGCCCATGGTTACGGTGTCATCCACGACCGGCCAAGTGACCCCAACCCCGTCCATCGTCGCGACCGGGGCGCCGGACGCGGCCGGCAAGAACGCCACCGACACGAATCCGAGTGACACAAACCCCAGTGACAACAACGCCGCTGACAAGAACCACAAGAACCCCAGTGACACGAACGATGCTGACAAGAACACCAGCGGCGATGGCTCGCCGTCCCCGTCTGTGGTGGGTCTCTGCCAGGCCTACACCGCCGGTACGGGAGCCGACCCGGGCAAGGCGCTGGACAATCCCGCGTTCACCGTCTTGATCACAACCGCCGGCGGCACCGACAAGGTTCCCGCCTACTGCACCGACCTGCTCGGCAACCAGCCGGGGCAATCCTCCGCCGCGCACCCGACGGGCCAACCCACCACACTGCCCACCGCTCCCGGTGCGGCACGCCCGACCGGCAAACCCAGCGACATACCACCGTCGACGCGCCCGAGCCGTTGACCCACCCCCTCCCTCAGACCCGTGGCGACCGTTTGCGTAAGGCTGTTGCGCAGGGTCGCCGCCCGAGGGCGGGCGGCGGCTGTCCTCCCCTCCCAGCCGCCGCCCGTCCGCCTCATTCCGCACAGGACACACAACAAACTGTGGACACAGCAGGGAAATCCAGAGACAACCGGGGTGACGGTAAGAGGGGAGGAGGCAACAATGGCACACGCATGCCCGTACACCGTCACGGTCGGCGCTTACCTACTCGGAGTGCTCTGCGCGCGGGAAAGCACCGAGTTCCACCGGCACGCCGAGGTGTGCCCGGACTGCGAGCGCGAGATCGCCGAGCTGACATCGAGTGGGCGCACCGTGCGTACTTCGAGCGGCCAGCGCCCGCCGACGCCGGGCACGTGCAGGAACACAGCTCCGGGCTGGCGCGTGAGGAGTAACAGAGGTAGGTGTGTTCAACCGTCCACTTAGGATTCACAGCAGACTGTCGCCTCGTTCGAGACTATTGAACATCGTTCGCGCTGCTGAGTGCGTGACACGATCTCACCTTCAGCTCCAAGCGGTATCGGACGATAACGTGGTTCGCCTCAACAGAATCCGCGTTGGGTACACCTGCTACGCTGCTCGTGCACGTGCATCCGCACGTGCACGAGCAGCGTGGATTGGTGGGTCTCAGCTACACGTGGCAAGTCCACAGTGGCCTGTCTGTGAGAGTCGCTGGTCACGCATCCGGCCGTGAACCGCTTGGTATGGATGTCCCGTCGGACTGAGTTGGAGTGAGACGGGCGAGTCCTCATTGGATTCCGTGCTTGCTGCACCAAGGCCTAGCGCTCCGATCAGCGCGAAAGCAGGCGACGGATCAGGTTCCGGCTGGTGCTCTGGAGAGTACTGTTTCGGTCTTCGGAATCGAGGTTTTGTCATGATTCGCGCGCAGGCCTTCACCGGCAACGCGGTCCACTTGTGGATGCCAGACTCGGGCACCGCGTCTGGTCGTGCGTTGTGCGGTGTAGCCGGTCCGGCCATCGGAGACCAGGCTGGTCCGTTATGCGCAGCATGCTGGCGGGCTCATGGCGGCTCGCTCGGTTTGGCGTTTGCGCGGCGGCCTTTGCGTGGCCCGATGAGCGGTGACCGGCCATGACCGCACACCGCCATAATGAACCATGCTCAGGTTCTGTCGGAAGTAGTGCGTTCGACCGCCCCAAAGAATCGTCAGGTACCACAAGCGGGCGGCTCTAGCTCGATTAGTCCGCAGATGGGATGATCAAAATCCCTCATATGTGACCGGTATTCGCGTTTGTCACCTGTTGGGGATTGTCTTTCCGGAACCGTTGAGGACTGGCGAATGCGTGACATCGCAATCGTTCTCACCAGTACGACTCGCCGCTGGTCGAAATTCCTGGCGACACTCGGAGAGTCGCCTTACGGACCAGGAAAAGTGACGCTAGGATCTCCATCCCGTAAGCGACGCAGGTCCCCGATGCGCCGTCCTGGCATTGTCAGGGCGATCGTCGCAGGAGAATCGAGGAATCGAAATCAAGGAGCTGGAACGTCTGATTCAACAACGGCCCTTCGACTCTGTCCTGCGCCGCCGCTCGCCGGTCAAGATTCGGTGAATACCGAATCCCGGGGTCTGGTTTTCATCCATGCCATGTTGTATGAGCCCGCGCTGGCATTCGGCGTGCTTCCGGCGACCCACAGCTCGACATCCGAGTCTCGCCGCGCGGCGGGATTTGGCCCCGCATGCCCCTGCCTCCTCTGTCTCCGACCGCCCACAAGGACCTGATCGATGTCACTGCACATTCCCGTTCACCATCAGGCAGATCACCCGCCGATGGGTCGAGCCCTGTTCGTTCTACTGGCTGCAATTGTCATCACCAGTGGTGTGTGGGTGTGGGTGACAACCGAGGTGCCCGCAGCGGGGCGGACGTTCGTGGCCTGGTACGGCGGGGCGGCTGCTGTTGTGGTGTGTGTAGCGGTCACGGTCGCGGCGTACAGCGTGCAGGCGGCGCGCCACTTCCGCGGCCGTATCGCGGTGTTGAACGCGGAGGTCGCTCAGCTTGCTAACGACACGCTGCCTGCTGTGGTCCAGCGTGTGCGTAATGGGGCGTCGGTGGACACCGCGCTTGCCGAGGTGCCGCACCCCGTTGACGGTGTTCTTCAACGCCTGCTGTGGACGCTGGCGCAGGAGATCAACAGAGGGGAACGCATGCGCGCGGCCACGATGGCGGCCTGTGCGAACGCCGCGGGCCGCGTCCAGGCACTGGCTACCAGCATGCTCGCCGACCTGCGGGAGATGGAGGGCCGATATGACGAAAATGTCCTGGGTGACCTGCTCAAGCTGGACCACAGCACCGCGCAGGCGGGCCGGCTGGCGGACAGCATCGCGGTGCTGACCGGAGCACGCTCTGGTCGGCGCTGGATCAAGCCGATCGTGATGGAAAGCATCCTGCGTGGAGCGATGGGGCGCATCAGCGCCTACCAGCGGGTGCGGGTGCACTCGACCAGCACTGCCGCGGTCGCCGGGTACGCCGCCGAAGGTGTCATGCACGCCCTCGCCGAACTGATGGACAACGCCACCAGTTTTTCGCCTCCGTCGGAGGAGGTGCACGTGTATGTGGAGGAGGTACACGCGGGTGTCGTGGTCACGATCGAGGACAGCGGCCTCGTCATGAGCCCCGCGGCACTGGAGCGTGCTGAGCGGGCGGTTTCCTCCGAGCCGCTGGATCTGACCACGCTGTCCGGTACTCGGCTGGGTCTGGCGGTGGTGGGTTGCCTGGCGCGCAAACACGGCCTGAGCGTTCACTTCAGGCCGTCCGCGCGGGGAGGCACCGGAGTGGTGGTCATGCTCCCACGGCAATTGATCACTCAGTCCGAGCAGGATTCTGTATCGGTCGCGCCGCGCTCGGCGGGTGTGCGCACTCTGCCCGCCAGCGACCGCGCAGCTGCCGCGCATGCTGCGAGTGTCGCGGTTGCTGAGGCTGCGTCTGCTGTGGAGAGTGGGCTGCCCGTGCTGCCGCAGCGGCGTCGTGGGCACACGCTGGCGGCGGCACCCCCGGCTGTTGCCTCGCCGGCGACGAAGCCCTCGCTGCCTCGCTCCGATGCCGGGGCGAAATTCGGCGCTTTCCGCGAGGCCAGCCGGGGCAGTCGCACGGACAGCAGTACTTCTCGCTCGGACGACGACAGCCGGTGACCACCCCTGGATTCGAAGCAGGGGACCGGACCACAACAGATTGGAGGCAAGGGGTGCGCCCTGTGGCAGCAGTGCCCGGAGCGCGACCCTGGGATCCCGATGGACACAACAGATCGTGACCTCGACTGGTTGCTGGAGAACCTTTTGGACAAGACGCCGGGAACCCGGCATGCCTTGGTGCTGTCGAAAGACGGCCTCAAGCTTTGCCATACCCGTGGGCTCACGGTGGACCAGGCCGACCAGTTGGCCGCCATCGCCTCGGGCATCCAGAGTCTGGCGTACGGCACGTCCGTCGAGTTCGGCGACGGTACCGGCGGGGTCCGCCAGTCCATGACGGAGTTCCACGGTGGGCTGCTGTTCATCGTGGAAGCCGGCGAAGGAGCCCATCTCGCCGTCCTGGCCAGCGACGATTCCGACGTCGGCGTCATCGGCCACAACATGAACGAGCTGGTCGAGCAGATCGGCGAGTATCTGACCGCCCCGCCCCGCCAACCGCAACACAGCGGCCAGATGGCATGACCTGGGGACACCTGCACAGCGAGGATCCAGACCGGCTGTACACCGTCACCGGCGGGCGGAGCCGCGCGAACGAGAGTGCCCTGGACCTCGTCACGCTGATCGTCAGCGAATGCGAGCCGGTCCCGGGCATGCAGTCCGAGCACGTCAAGATCCTGCGAATGTGCCGTTACCCGACGGCGGTGGTGGAGGTCTCCTCGGATCTGGGTCTTCCGGTGAGTGTGGTGAAGATCCTGTTGTGTGACCTGCTCGACACAGGCCGGATCACCGCCCGCCATCCGTCTTCGGCTCCCGTCAAGACCCAACTGCCCGATCTCGAAACCCTGAAGCAGGTGCTCGTTGGACTTCAGAAGCTCTGAACAAGCCGCCCGTACTCCACTGCCGAGCACCGCCAGGGACGGGCTCAAGATCGTGATCGTCGGTGGGTTCGGTGTGGGCAAGACGACCATGGTCCGCTCCGTCAGCGAGATCCGCCCGCTGAGCACGGAGGAGACCATGACTCAGGCGGGCATCGGGATCGACGACGGCGGCTCGCACGGCAAGACCACCACCACGGTCGCGTTCGACTTCGGCCGGATCAGCCTGAACGAGCACATGGTGCTGTACCTGTTCGGCGCACCGGGCCAAGAGCGGTTCTGGTTCCTCTGGGATCGCCTGTTCTCAGGAACCCTGGGCGCCGTCGTGCTGGTGGACACCCGCCGGCTGGCCGACTCCTGGTACTCCATCGACCGCCTCGAACACCACGGGATGCCCTTCATCGTCGCCCGCAACAACTTCGGCCAGCCGGAGCACACCCTGGAACAGGTACGGCAGGCACTCGACCTGTCCGCCGACGTTCCACTGATCGACTGCGACGCTCGCCAGCGTGACTCCAGCAAGGCCGTCCTACTCACCCTCGTCAACCACCTCTTCGCCCTGTCCTCCGTACGGGAGACCACGCCATGACCACCCCCCACCCCGCACCCGACACCCCAGGGCCATCCACCGCGTCGCCACCACCTCAGTGCCCCGCCCACCAGCACGCCACGCCGTTGTACGGGCCGCGGTTGCAGAACAATCCGGCCCAGCTGTACCGGGACATGAGACGACAGCACGGACGGATTGCCCCGGTTCTGCTCGAGGGCGACGTGCCCGCGTGGCTGGTACTCGGATACCGCGAGCTGCACGAGGTCACCAGCAATCCCCAGCTGTACGCCCGCGACTCCCGCCGCTGGAACGCCTGGGACCGCATCCCGCCCGACTCGCCGCTGATACCGATCGTGGGCTTCCAGCCGACCGCGATGTTCGCCGAGGGGGAGGAGCATCAGCGGCGTGCCGGAGCCATCAGTGACGTCCTGGCCGCTGTGGACCAGTTCGAACTGAGGAACCACTGCGAGCGGATCGCCGACAAGCTGATCGACACGTTCGCCGGCAGCGGCGAGGCCGACCTGGTCAACCAGTACGCCCGGCCGATTCCCCTGCTGGCCCTCGCCTGGATGCTCGGCCTGCCCGAATCCGAGGCGTCGGACCTGATGCGAGACATGTACATCACGCTTGACAGCCGCGAAGGCGCCGTCGAGGCCCACCAGCGGATATTCATCGGGTTGCGACGGCTGCTTGACCGCAGGCGCGAAGATCCCGCTCCGGACGTGCCCTCCCGCCTGCTGGCGCACCCCGAGAAGCTCACCGACGACGAGATCGTCCCGGACCTGTCCATAGTGCTGTTCGCCGGTCAGCAGCCCACGGCCGACTGGATCGGCAACACTCTCCGGCTGATGCTGACCGACAACCGGTTCGCCGTGACCCTGTCGGGCGGCCGCGGCAGTGTCGGCCAGGCGTTGAACGAAGTGCTCTGGGCCGACACGCCGACACAGAACTTCGCGGCGCGCTGGGCCGCCCGGGACACCCACTTGGGGGGACAGCGCATCCAGACCGGTGACCTCCTCGTCCTCAGCTACGCTGCCGCGAACACCGACCCTCAGGTGCGGCCGGGCTCCTTCGCCGGTACCGGCGGCAACCACGCGCACATGTCCTTCAGCCACGGTGAGCACGGGTGCCCCTACCCGGCGCGAGAGCTCGCCGAGATCATCGCCCATGCCGCTGTTGAGGTGCTGCTCGACCGGCTCCCGGACGTGAAGTTGGCGGTGGCCGCCAACGCACTCGTATGGCGGCCGTCCGTATGGATGCGGGGCCTGACCGCCCTCCCGGTCAAATTCACTCCCGCGCACGTCACCGGGGCGTAGGGCAGGAGTGGTATGCGACGTCGAGTTCAACCCGACTCGGATTCCTTCTGAGAAAATCGAAGTAGTGCCAGTAGAATATTCACTTGCGATGTTGGCAATTTGTCTGCTTCTGACATTGTTCGATCCACGTCGCAGCTGACTCGCCTGGTGGTCCGCGCGCATTGATAACCCTATTTGCCTCAACGAGGGAGTGCGAGAGAAGTCCCCCGCAACGATGTCAACGTCGTGTAACCTGATTCGACGCTGTCAAATTTCCCAATGTCGGGCCATCTAAGGAGTCGAAATAGAACAGACAAATACACGTCGAGTAACGTCTTTGCAGGTCGTGGACTTACAGGGCGCTTAAGAAGAACAAGCTATTTCATTCCGTCAACTAGGGGCGTGCAAGCGGGTCAAGCCCGATGGTGCCGCCGGACTCGCTGGTCGGGCGGCCGTCGGTGGTGGGATGCGCGTCCTGACCGGATGCCCGTCACCTTCACCGCCGTCTGGATCCGTGTCACAGATTCCTCCGGTAATGCAAGGAGTGCACCATGACGAACCCGCAATCATCATGCGATCCACTCGCCGAGTCCCGGGTACCGCTATACGGGCCGCAGTTCCAGCGGAAATCCGCAGATCTCTATGCGGAGATGCGGCGTGCGCACGGGCCGGTAGCCCCGGTCCTGCTCGACGGCGACGTGCCCGCGTGGCTGGTGCTGGGCTACCGCGAGGTGCAATACGTCGTCAGCAATCCGGAGATTTTCGGACGCGATTCACGGCGCTGGAACGCCTGGGATCGCATCCCGCCCGACTGGCCGTTGCTCCCGCTCATCGGGTATCAGCCCACCATGATGTTCGCCGAGGGTGCCGAGCACCGGCGGCGTGCCGAAGCGCTCGATGACGCACTCGCCGATGTCGACCAGTTCGCCTTGAGAGCGCAGGCCCAGCAGGTCGCCGATCGGCTCATCGACACGTTCGCCGGAGCCGGTGAAGCGGACCTGATCACCCAGTACGCCGATGGAGTACCGCTGCCCGTCGTCGCCCGGATGATAGGCGTGCCGGACGTGGAGACCGCCGACCTGGTCCGTGAGGTCAACAAGACGCATGCTGCCGGCGAGGGCGCGAATGACGCCTACACGCGCGTCCGGGAGAAGGTGCGGCGACTGGTCGAGTCCAAACGGGAGAACCCTGCCCGTGACGTCACGTCGCGGCTACTGGCCCACCCGGCCACGCTCGCCGACGAGGAGATCACCGAGGATCTGCTCCACCTGATGAACGCAGGGCAGTTGCCCACCGCCTACTGGATCGGCAACACCCTGCGGCTGATGCTCACCGACGACCGCTTCGCGATGACCTTGTCCGGCGGACGCCAGAGCGTCGGCCAGGCGCTGAACGAGGTGCTCTGGGAGGACACGCCCACCCAGAACTTCCCGGGCCGGTTCGCCGTCCGCGACCTCCGGTTGGGCGATCGGCAGATCCGCAAGGGCGACTTGCTCATCCTCGGTCTTGCCGCGGCCAACCATGATCCGCTCGTACGACCGGATCCTCAGACGTCGATCGGCAACCAGGCGTACATGTCTTTCAGCTATGGCGAACACCGGTGTCCGTACGCGGCCCAGGAGATCGCGAAGGTCATCGCCGAGGCCGCGATCGAGGTCCTGCTCGACCGGCTCCCGGACGTAGTTCTGACGGTGCCAGCCGACGCGCTGACATGGCGGCCGTCGCCGCTGTTTCGCGGCCTGTCGGCACTGCCGGTGAAGTTCACCCCTGGCCTAGTGGTCCTTTGAGCGCAGCACTTGACGTGGGGCCAAGTGCGTCGGCGCCTAGCGGGAGCGGGAGCCAAATGGGAGGATTGAACGTGTCGCAAGTGTCCCGAACTGCGCTGAAGTGCTTGGAACGGAACCGGTTTGACGTCGGGGTTCTCTGTTCCCGCTGGTGAGAGTCCTTTGTGGACTGGGGTCAGGGGGTCGCAGGTTCAAATCCTGTCGTCCCGACGGTCGCAACAAGCCCGCTGACTCTGGATAACCATCCAGGTCAGCGGGCTTTTCGCGTTCGCGTGTTGATCTTCGTTTGGTCACGGACCGGTAACGAAGGGATCTTGAAGGGTCGTGAGAAGGAGCGAATCGGGAGTGAACGCTCCAGATCTTTGACTAACGCCAAATGGGGTCGCCCACGAATGGGTGAAGTTGCCGAACCGTCTCCAAGTGCACTGAATCTGCGGCGATTCGCTGTGAATAGCTGTTGCCCAGCCTGTATTGGTGCCGCTGGAACCTGGTCGTCTGGATGGTCGCGGTCGCCGGGCTTGTCGCGATGGTCGGAACGGATCCGGCGGAGACTGTCGTGATGTAGATATGACTCAGATCGATGATCAGACCAGTCAGTGCACGGAGCGGTGGATGGCGAACGATGAGGTGAGCGGCGAGCGCGAGCCGACTGCGGCCGAGGTGCTGGCGTGGCGTCGCGACGATGTGTTCCTTCCCGAGGTCGAGGCATTGTCGAACGAGTTCCCGCGTCTGCGGAACATCTCGGCCGCGTTCACGTTCGGCGGAGTGGTCCTGTACCGCTCGAAAAGTCGTCGCGCCTGGTCAGGCCATTAGATAAGGCGTTGAGACCATGCTCCAGTGATCGTGTCGATGCTGTACCACCTGACCCGACGGCTGCTGTCCGTGCCCGCTGTGCTGCTGCGCCGTGACACCGCTAAGGATGCCGAACTGCTCGTGCTCCGGCACGAGAACGCCGTCCTGCGGCGCCAGATCCCCGGACAGGTCCGGTACGAGCCAGCAGATCGTTTCTGGTTCGCCGCGCTGTCCTCGCTGCTGCCCCGACGACGCTGGCAGGAGATTTTCCCCGTCCAGCCCGCCACGATCCTGGCTTGGCATCGCACGTTCATCGCCAGGAAATGGGACTACAGCGCACGCCGACGCCGCACCGGACGACCATCCACGCACGCGACGATCAAGAGGCTCGTGCTTCGCCTGGCTCGCGAAACCCGCGCTGGGGACACAGGAGGATCCAGGGCGAACTGGTTGGACTCGGGCATCGGATCGCCGCATCGCCTGTGTGGGAGATCCTGAACTCGGCCGGCATCGATCCCGCCCCGCGCCGAGCCGGTCCCACGTGGAAGCAGTTCCTTGCCAATCAGGCGCGCGGGATCCTCGCGGCAGACTTCTTCCACATCGACACCGCGCTCGGCACACGCCTCTCCGCATTGGTGTTCCTTGAGCACGGCACACGGCGGCTCCACGTGGCGGGCGTCACCGCCAGCCCGACCCAGGACTGGACGACTCAACAGGCTCGCAATCTTGCTACCGATATCGGTGAAGGCCTGGATCCGCTCCGGTCTCTGCTCCGTGACCGCGACACGAAGTACTCGGCCGCCTTCGACGCCGTCTTCCAAGCCGAAGACATGGACATCCTGACCAGCGCACCGCAGGCGCCGAAGATGAACGCGCACTGCGAACGGGTCATCAGAACCCTTCGCACTGAGGTATGCGACCACGTTCTGATCCTCAATGAGGCACACGCGCGTGAGGTTCTCGCCGCGTTCCAGCGGCACTATAACCAGCACCGGCCCCATCAGGCCCGGCAACAGCGACCACCCGAACCTCACCAACAACCCGACCGAGCGCACGGAGTCAACGTCCGCACGTTGCTACGCACCCGCGTCCTCAAAGGACTCATCAATGAATACCGGTACTCGGCTTGACGTGCAGCGATGACTTTTCGAGCGGTACAGGCCAACTCTGTGTCAGCGACTGGTCCGACCTGCTCGCGTGACCGCTGCGCGGCGAGTGATCACGTCCCAGTGAATTCTGGTGGTTGATGGGTGGAACCGCGGCGTCGGGTGCGACCGTCTACCCCAGGTATACGGACGCAAGCAGGAGGACCGGTGACGTATCCACCGCAGCAGCCACCACCACCTGGCCACTACCCGGGGCCACACGGTCAACCATATGGCGGCCAACCGCCGTACGGCAGTCAACCGCCGTACGGCCCGCCACCAGGATGGCCACCTCCGCCGCCTCCGCAGAAGAACAAGACGGGCCTGATCGTGGCCATCGTGGTGGCCGCCGTGCTACTGATCGGCGGCACGGTCACGGTCGTGCTCCTGACCACCGGTGACGACAAGCCCACGAGCACCGCCTCCGGCAACACCCCGGTGCCACCGCCCCAATCAGGATCCAAGCCACCCCCATCCGGATCCAAGAAACCGGGAACCGGGAACGTGGAGAACAAAGCCGAAGTGGAGGCGGCCGTCACCAAGGTCGCCCAGCAGTACGCCGAGGCGATGAACCGTCAGGACGCAGCCGCGGCGACCCAGCTCACCTGCAAAAAGGCCGACCCCGGCGTGGTGTATGAGACCGCGGCGGGCAAGCTGGAGGCCACCGTCCTGCACGTCACGATCTACAGCGCGACCCGCACCACCGTCAACCTCGGGGCCAAAGGCGTGGACACCCGGGGAGCGCCGCTGCCGATCGTGCAGGAGAACGGCACCTGGTGCGTGGAAGTCTGATCTTG
>NZ_FWXV01000008.1 GCF_900176515.1 Kibdelosporangium aridum | reverse complement strand
ACCTTGCACATCATGGCTGCCGTTCAGCTGCGCAACGCCACTCCAGGCCGTATCTACTTCGATGCGAAGAAGGCCGCGGGCAAGACCTCGATGGAAGCCATGCGCGCACTCAAACGACGACTATCCAATGTGGTTTATCGCCGGATGGTGCACGACCAGCAGACCAGGCAAGCGGCAGGCCCGGGAGGGCACTCCGGGACGACTCGCCAGTCCAGCGTGACCGACCTACCCCCGGACATCGGCTCTTCGGACAAGCCACAACCCGGACCCACCACAACCCAGCCTAACCCCCACTTCCCAGCCGCCTCTTGACATAAAGGGGAGCCATGACATTGCGTCCACTGTGGCCGTTCGTATTCGACGGCTTCGCGGCATGAGAGTGCGTTGCCCACCCCCTGGAATTGCCGCGCCACATTTGCCAGCGGGCAAACCGTCCGAGGCCCTGAGCCTGCAACCCCTTTCGGTAAACCCGGCCGAGTTCTTGATCCGCGTGCGATAAAGGGGAAGCGCGCGTCGGGTGCCGACGTGCCCGTACTTCGAATCCAGCTGTTCGGGGAGCAAATTTGTGACTTATCCCGGATAGTAGACGACCGCCTGAGCGCGATGGCCGTGGTTGGATCATGCTATTCCCGCTATATGGAATTGATCATGCATAGGCGCCAGCGGTCGGTTATGACATGAGAGGTAACCCGACCCGCTCGGAAGGGAGTCCTCCCATGCGTGTCCGTTCAGCTTTTGCCAGACGGGTCTTACCCGTCGTTGTGCCCGTCCTCGCGCTGCTCCTGCCGATGGCCACACCGGCCGCCGCGTACACCTCGCACAGAGGCAGCCCAACCACCTTCGACGTGTGGTTCGCCGCCGGTGACAACGAACCCCAGCTCGGGCCCAACACCTTCCACATCATCGGCCACGGCAACTGCCGCTATCACGTCGTGAAGTACACCTACAAAGGCCAGAGCCGCTTCATCCCCATCAACTGCAACGGCGAAAAAGTGGTGTCCATCGCTCCGCTCGGAACCAACGCCTACCCACTGACCTGGACACTCTGCTACTACCACTTCATCAAGCACGTACTCGTCATGACCTGCAGCCCCACACTGACCGAGGACATGGTGTACACCACCTGATTCGCACCCCCACCGGCCCGACCCAGGCCGGGCCTGGCGACGCCACCCAATCAACTCACAAACAAGGACGCCCGGCGTCGAAAACGACCGGCTCCGCTCCGGTCGACGGTGATTGGGTACGCAAGTGGCACATGTGGATCGCCGTCGGTGTCCTGGTTGCTCTTGTGGTCGGCGCTTCTCTCCAGCGTGGCCGGACTTCCGGCCGCCCAGTGCATGCCGGGCGCGCCTGCGGTGCCGACGACGCGAGCACGAGGCGGCGGGCGAGAGCAGGTTCCGTTGGCAGCGCTGGCCTTCCTGGTCAGCGCCTCGGCATAGGTCGGCACGGCGGCCCTTCCCTCAGCGTGATGTCCGCTTTGGGGACCGTAGTGACAAGCGGCCCGCACGGATCTCACCTATTCACGTGAGGGCCGCCGATCGTCGCTCGGGCCACACGTCCGGAGGATGCCGATGATCCGCGTTCGCTCGAGCGACCGGCATCCCCCAGCGCATCGACGCCCCCGGAAGGGAACCGCCGCCTGTCCGCGGTACTGACGGATCGACCCCGGCGAAGTGCACGATCCGCGGCATCCGGTGATCCCCACGGCACTGCCCCTTCCCGGGTGCTGACCCAGCCCTCAGCAGTTGGTGACAACCCCGGCGTGAGAGCAGGGAATTCCGGAGCCGGACGCGCAGGTCCGGGTCGTTGTACCGCGAGGTCCGCCCGATCTGGCAGCTCTGGCGGCACGGCCGATACTTAGGGAGCATTAACTAGTCGTAAGTGTTCTTCGTCATGGGCGAACGCTGTCCGCAAAATGGACAATTCCCACGTGAACACAGCCGACCATAGTACAAACCCTGCAAAGTTGAGTCGACGAGGTTTCATTGGCGGCGTGAGCGGTGTCACGGCCGGCGCCGCGATCGCTACATTTCCGGGCACAGCCACTGCGCAAACCGCGCCGACAAACCCCCGTTTCTTCGGCAGAATGTTCAACCTCCCGCCCTTCGCACCGGCCACCCAGCAGGTCCAGGAAGCCCTGCGGGAACTGGGCAGACCGGGTGGCATTATGGACGCCAAGGACCCGTTGAACGAAGGCCCGGTCCGCCTCATCACCAACCCTGAGTTATCTCCCAACAATGTCGACAACCCATTCCACACCGCCGGAACCACATTTTTCGGCCAATTCGTGGACCACGATTTCACGTTCGACCTGAACTCGCGTCTCGCGGTACCGACTCCCCCGGAGACCTCACCGAATACGCGGTTCCCGACGTTGTCACTGGACTCCGTGTACGGCGGCGGCCCCAACGCGAACCCCGAGTTCTACGACCCAGCCGACCGGGTCAAGTTCCGTGTGGAGAGCGGCGGCCTGTTCGAGGATTTGCCGCGGCGCTCGGACCGGGTGGCGATCATCGCCGATCCGCGCAATGACGAGAACCTGATCATTGCCGGCCTGCACGCGGCGTTCCTGTTGTTCCACAACCGGGTGGTCGACCTGGTCCGCTCCCAGGGTGCGCCCGCCGACCAGGTGTTCAACCGGGCCAAGCAGATCGTCACCTGGCACTACCAGTGGATCATCGTGCACGAGTTCCTGCCGCAGATCATCGGCCACGGGCTCACCCAGGACATCTTGCGCCACGGCCGCCAGTTCTACCGGCCGGCACCCGGGCAGTTCTTCATGCCGGTGGAGTTCCAGGGTGCGGTGTACCGGTTCGGGCACAGCATGATCCGGCCGTCGTACCGGGCGAATCTGGCCGGCGATCCCGGCGGCAACCCCGCGACCGGCGCCCCGGCGTTCTTCGGGTTCATCTTCGACCCGGCCGGTCAAGGTCAGGCCGATCCGGTGGACCTG
Organism: Kibdelosporangium aridum; assembly: GCF_900176515.1. Classification (GTDB taxonomy): domain Bacteria; phylum Actinomycetota; class Actinomycetes; order Mycobacteriales; family Pseudonocardiaceae; genus Kibdelosporangium; species Kibdelosporangium aridum. Next base: position 537,475 of record NZ_FWXV01000008.1, on the reverse strand, counting down.
CGCGGCCGAGCCCGTGCACGTCGCCGGTTCATCGGCTGGCAGACGTTCTTCAACTTCGGCGACGGGCAGGTCCGGGCGAACAAGCGGATCGATACCATGATCTCCACTCCGCTGTTCAACTTGCCTCTGCAGGCGATCCCGAGCAACGACCCGCCGACCTCACTGCCCCAGCGCAACCTGCTGCGGCACCTGACGTGGTCGCTGCCGTCCGGGCAGGCGATCGCCGAGGCGATGCGCATCCCGATCCTGACCAGGGAAATCTTCCCTGAGCTGCGGCCGCTCGGCAACAACCTCGATGCCAGCACCCCGCTGTGGTACTACATCCTCAAGGAAGCCAAGTACCTCGGCGACGGCATCACCCTGGCTGGCGTCGGCGCGCGGATCTGCGGCGAAGTCTTCTTCGGCCTGCTCCAACTGGATCCCACGTCCTACCTGTCAGTCCAGCCGACCTGGACACCAACCCTGCCACGCCGCAACGCCAACACCTTCACCATGGTCGACCTGCTTACCTACGCACGCGTCGACCCAGCCAGCCGTCGCCAGTGACGGCGCTGAAACCGGCCCTGACATGCCTGCACCTCGCCACGGCGGCGACGAGGTGCAGGCTCTCCGCCTTGCCAGAGACTGACAAACACTTACTAACGAACGCAACGAAAGGAGGGTTCCCGCAGCCCGGTGCTGCGAGAACCCTCCGCAGGGTCGGGACGACACGATCTTCACCGTGCAAGCCCTTGATCCGAAAGCGGTCCACAAAGGATCATCGAACGCGAGACGCGAATGTCAGATCGGTCCTGTTCGCGATCAAGGGGCCTATCCGCAGGTCACCCGGACATCGGCCCAGTCGCCGTGGTCGCTGGTGATTCCGTTGCCACCATCATTGACCACCAGACGCACCACCATCGCCCCGGTGATGTTGGCGGTGATCGGCTTGGCGGGCATATCGTTGGTCATGACTCCGCTGTCGGCGACCTTGGCGCCGTTGGCCCAGACTTCGAAACCGACTGAGCCGTCGGTTCCTTCTTCGTCGTCCACGCCGACGCTCGCGGTCAACGACGTGCAGCGTCCGCCGACATAGAACTCCACATTGCTGGGCGCGTGGGCGCCGATGCCCTTGGCGTACGTGACTCCGTTGATAGTGATGGGATTTCCGTCGCCAGAACCGTATTCGCCGTTGCTGGTGTCGCGTTCGACTGGGCCCCAACCGTTGTCCGAGCTCAACCACGTCAGATCGCTGACATAGGCGTTCGCTGCCGGCGCCGGTGGTGGCACACGGACTTCGAGGTCGAACCGCGTTTCCGCGTCTGGCCGGTAGGTGGTTCGGACAGCCAGGACATAGAAACCCGGTTTGGCGTTTGCCGGGACTTTGACTGTCCACTTGGTACTCGTAGATTCGCCGGTGCGCAGGATTGTCTTGTCGTTCGGCGATTCTGGAACCGCCTCCCAGCCAGCGGGCCCAGTAAGCACCGACTTCACCGTGACAGCGGGCAGCCTGCCGTTGTTGGTCGCGGTCGTGGTCACCGACGCCGTGTCACCGGGCGCGACCAGTGGCAACGCGCCCGGGTACACGGTCTGTAGTGCCGCGCCGATGTCTACCGCAGGCGGGTACTTCGCCCAACCGCGGTCGGCGTTCACCCGGAACATCGCACTGCCGTGCGGCGGGAGGGTCGCCGCGATCGTGCCCGCTGTGTGACGGTCGGTGTGCGCCCACAGGTCACGCAGTTTGTAACCGGTCGCTTGCGGCAGGCCGATTTCGGCGGCCGTGGTCGTGACGCGTTCGGTTTTCTCACCCTCGTTGAAAAGCAGCACTGCCTTGTCGCCGTTCTTCAACGGCTTGACAAAAACGTGGATCCCGCCTGCAGAGCGGATCGGCCGTCCCTGTATCCCCAGCGGGTCCTGGTCGACCGCGATGACCTCACGGTTGCCGAGGATCTCGAACGTCTCCGGTGTCGCTGTGCGCAGGTCGGAGCCGATCAGCAGAGGCGCGGCCATGATCGCCCACAGCCCGAAGTGCGACCGGTACTCGGTGTCGGTCATGCCACCGTTGCCGACCTCGAGCATATCCGGGTCGTTCCAGTGGCCTGGCCCGGCGTAGTCCGCGAGCGCCCAGTTCGTCTTGGCGATACCGAGCATGCTGTTGTAGGTGTCGGTGATGTCGCCGGTGGTACGCCACAAGTGACCAACGTCCTTGCCCCACAACCAAGGCTGGTTCTCGCCCCACTCGCACAGTGAGTACACGATCGGCCTGCCGGTACGGCGCAACGCATCCCGCATCGTGGTGTAGCGGAGTTTGGCGTCCACGCCCTGGTTGTTGCAGTTGTCGTACTTCAGGTAGTCCACGCCGTAGGAAGCAAACAGGTCGGCGTCCTTCTGCTCGAAGCCGAGGGCGCCGGGAAAACCGTTCTCGTTACAGGTTTTCGTGCCCGCACTGGTGTAGATGCCGAACTTCAAGCCTTTCGAGTGGACGTAGTCCGCGACAGCCTTGATGCCGTTCGGGAAGCGCACCGGGTCCGGGACAAGGTTCCCGTCGGGCCCGCGTTGCGGCAGCGCCCAGCAGTCGTCGAGGTTGACGTACTGGTAGCCGGCGTCCTTCAGGCCTTTCGAAACGAAGATGTCGGCGATGCCCTTGACCATCGCCTCGTTGAACTCGGCCCGGCAGTGGGTGGAGTTCCAGTTGTTGAAGCCCATCGGCGGCGTCAGCGCCAGTCCGTCGCCGGGAGTCACGGCGGCGACGGCGGGGGTGGTGGCAGCGGTGCCGGGTGGCGCGGCACCGATCCCCGCGGCGAGCAGCACGCCCGTCCCAACCATCGCGGTCACTCTACGTACATGTTTAATCATCGGACCTCACCGTTGAATGTCCAACAAAATCAAACAATAGTCTGCAAAGAGCACCATCATCACACCGCAATCGACAGAGGTTGTCCACCCTTCAGCGGCAACTTCCCCGGAAGATCGGATGACTTCGTTCACCAGCCAGACTAAGTGGTTCCGACGATCAGCGATGTCCCTCGTTGAGCGGATCAGTCACTGTCCGCTGCGGACAGCGCGGCGGCCGCGGGACGCATCCCGTTCGCTCCTGGTGACCAGGTCCGGTTTGGACGGATGTCCTGCGGCCGGTAGGCCCTCGGTGTCCGGACGGGCGCGCATGCCGTCGATCATCAAAGCGAGGTAGCGGCGCCACAACTCCGGACTCCCGGTGTGTTCGGTGACCGCGCCCAGCATGAGCTGGATGATCGGCAGATCTACAGGCTCGACGTCGGGCCGTAGTGCGCCTTGCTCCTTTGCCCTGGCGACCAGCCGCCGGGTGCCCCAGTACCTCCGATTCTGCCGCCACAGAATGGATTCCTGTTCCTGGACAAGGAGAAGTTCCACGCTTCCTTCGCCGGGGACCTGAGCCCTCAGCGAGCGGCATTCCTCGGAAGTAGCCGACCTGATCAAACGGGCCGCCGTCTGACAGTTCTTCCTCATGAGCGTTTCGTCCGGTCCCAACCGGACGAAACACCTCCCCTTCACCGTGTTTCCGGCTCAGCTGAACGGCTTGCGCGCGACCGCGCCCATGACCAGACGTTGCATCGCGCCCAACGGTCCGGTTCGAGGACTGTCCGGCCGCCAGTCGCCCACCGGCACCAGGCCGGGCTCCACCAGCTCGAGGGCGGGCAACAGGTCCAGGATCCGCTCGGCACGCCGGGGCCAGCCAGTGCCGACACCCGCGCGATAGACCTCGCCGACCCGGGTGATGGTGTCCGCGAGTTCGTGGCCTGGACCAGGGTCCAGGAAGTGGATCAGCACGACGTAGGAACCCGGCGCGAGCGCATCGACGTACTGCTGCATCGTCAGCCAAGGGTCGTCATGGTCCGGCACGTGGTGCAGCGTCAGGATGTGCAACAGTCCGATCGGCTGGCTGAAGTCCAGGTACTTGCTGACCACCGGGTCGGCCAGCACCCGATCCGCATGGCTGAGGTTCACTTCGGTCACGTGGGCACGGTCGTTGCCGGCGAGCAGCCTTCGCGCGTGCGACAGCGCGAACTGGTCCAGCGACACGTAGACCACCATGCATTCAGGATTGATCTCGTGGGCCACGCGGTGTGTGTCATCCACGATAGGAAGACCCAGTCCGCAGTCCAGCAGCTGCGTCAACCCTGCCTCGCCTACCAGATAGCGGACTGCCCGCGACAGGAACGCCCTGGTGTCCTGCGCGGCGACGGGAAAGTCCGGATCGATGGCACACAAACGATCACGGACCGCCTTGTCGGCCGCGTAGTGGTCCTTGCCGCCGAGCAACGCGTCGTGCACACGGGTGATGCTCGCCTTGTTCGTGTCCATGGCGACACGAATCTACGTGATCCGCAACGAATCCAGCCAGCCCGAACTGATCCGAATCGGCCAGCGGTCAGCGCAAGATCCGTCCCGGACGACGCGGACGCCTCGTTCAAGATCTCGCAGGGCCGCCCAAGATTCCATAGTGGACCGATCAACCGGCTTGCTGAGGTCTCCGGTGCTCAACGTACGGGCGAATGTTCGAGTTCTGTCAACGTGTGAACACCCGGCCAGTGTCGACAGCAAACAGACAGCCAAGACCCGCGTGTGCCTGTCTATGCTCGTGCGCGAACCGTGGGGCAGCCAGCCCCTACCGGCGCCACTCTCGCAGGGTCTGTTGGGAGTAACCATGACGGAGATTCAGCGGTATCTCGCCGAAGAGGTCGCGGAGGACCTTGCCGACGGCATCATCAACCGAAGGGAAGCGATACGCCGCCTCGGCTTGCTCGGTGTGACTGGTGCGGCGGCGAGTGGGCTGCTGGCCACGTTCGCCTCGGGCACTGCGGCGGCGGAGCCGCAGAGCAGCGGCAACCGTTCCGCGTCCGAGACCAACTGGGCTCCCGTCCCGCGCGAGTCGATCACGTTCACAGGCCCCAGAGTGCCGCTGATGGCCGCTTGGGCAGCCGCCGAAAAGCCCCGCGGTGGCGTGCTGGTCATCCACGAGAACCGCGGACTGAACGAGCACATCCGCACGGTCGCCGGGCGATTCGCCGCCAGCGGGTACTCCGCACTCGCGCTCGACCTGCTGTCCGACGAAGGCGGCACCGGGGCGTTTCCCGGCGAAGCCGAGGTGGCGGCCGCGTTGTCCCGGATCCCGCCGGAACGCTTCGTCGCAGACATGAAAGCCGGCCTGACCGAGCTCAAGCGGCGCGTGCGCGGCAAGAAACTCTGTGCGGTCGGATACTGTTTCGGCGGCAACATGGTGTGGCGCCTGCTCACCTCGAACGAACCGCGCCTGGCCGCGGGCGCCGCCTACTACGGGCCATTCCCGGAAGGCGGCAGCTTCGAAGGCTCCCGTGCCGCAGTGCTCGGGGTTTACGGCGGACTCGATGCCCGAGTCAACGCGACCCGGCCAGCGGCCAAGGCGGCCCTGGAAGCGGCGCGGCTGAAATACGAACTCCTCACCTTCACCGAGGCCGATCACGCCTTCTTCAACGACACCGGAGCCCGCTTCAACGCACACGGTGCGACGGAGGCGTGGCGCAGAACGCTGAACTGGTTCGACGCCGCCGATAAGCGGCGCAGTGACTAGCGAGTCTCTCGGAGATCAACGAAACAATCGGGAATCCGGCGAACCGTTCAATACGCACTGAGGACTGGGCGCCGCGTGTCGGCGCCCATGCTGATCAAGTCACTCCGCGATCGTGCGCCGCAGTCGCGAATTGTCCGAGTCCGAACTCAGGTGAGGTATCGGTGACAGTCGCGTTCATCGGAACCTTTCGTCCCGGAAACCGGTGCACAGTCCACGTAGTGGGTTGCCTCGGCAGATAGCGCGCCAGCCGATTCCGCAGCAAAGGTCCGACAATCTCGGATAGTGCGAGTGGCACGTCTGGCCGAACGGCGCACTGGCTACCGTCGCACTCACGGTCGCGGCCAGATCACTGACTGACCAGCTGCAGGCTTCCTGGCCACTGGCCCTGTCAGTGCTATCCGCGACGGAAGAGCCGGACAAGCGCGCCGAGCGGACCGGTCGGGGCATGCCACTCGACCTTCACCGTGTGCTCAAACGAACCGTCCAGCCGCTTGATCATCCGTTCTTCCGACTCTTTCTTACCGCCGCTGGCCCACACGTACATGCCATACATGCACATGATCGCCATAATCGCGATCATGTGACTACCGGTAGCTTGTCCCTTGGCCTCGGTCAGCATGCCCACAGCCGGTCCTGTTCGGACTCGTCTGCCCAGGCGTCCGACACCGCGCCCTGTTCACCCTGCAGTACCGGTCCGCCGGCGAGGCACTGTCCACACTGGACCGCTGGGTCACGCTCATCCGCCACTGATCCACCCGCACCACACCGACCTCACCGCATAGAACCTTTACACACCAACACATCCTGCCCGCTGCGCGGCATAACGGCCGGGTCTGCGCAGATGCTGAGATCCATTCGGGTGAAGCCGTGGACGGTGGAGATCCTGGGCGAGTTCAACGCCACTCCTGCGAAGGAGCGGAATCACTCCCGTGGGTGATCTCGTGCTGGGCGGCTGAGGAAATGATGGGTCTGGCGGTGATCAAATCGCGTGCGAAAGGCCTGATCAATGAGATACGGCAACAAACTTCCTCCAGGACAACGCCGGGTCAAGGGATTCCCCCGTTTCGGCACGCACCTTTCCCGGCCTGCCCCGGCCGTTCCGGCCGACCCGGTGATCGAAGTACGCGGGGCGGTGACCGAAGAATTCGACCTTCCACTCGCGTCACTCTCATCCTTGCCGCGGAAGGAGATCACAGCCGACTTCCACTGCGTGGCCGGCTGGACGGCGACCGACCTGCGCTGGGAAGGCGTCTCGTTCGAGACGCTCTACCGCGCTCTCATCGAACCGGCGCTTCCGCCCGGAACATCGATCACCCACATCAAGTGTCGCGGACTCGACGGGTGGGAAGCCGCGGTGAAGATCGACGACATTCTGGCCGACGACGTACTCATCGCCCAGCATCTCGACGGCCACCCACTCGACAGTGACCACGGAGCACCGGCCCGCCTGGTCAGCCCCAGTCAGTACGGTTACATCAGCGTCAAACACCTCTCCCGCGTCGAGCTGTTGACCACCGCCCCGGCAATCACCGAAGGCCTCCTGCTCAGGAGTCATCCCAGGGGCAGGGTCTGGGAAGAGGAACGACACGGTCTCCTCCCCGGACGGGCGGTACGCCCCTTCTACCGGGCCCTGATTCGCCCCATCAGGTTCCTCAGTTCCCGCGGCGCTCGCGACCGCCACACGTCAGGGCGGCCCCGTTTCCCGAATTGACAGCCGCGGCCTCTTCCCTGTCCACGCGTGCCCGGCTACCTCAGCCTCGGCTTCCCCGATCCCAGACGACAAACATGACAACACGGACTGTCTCTGGATCAAGGATGCTCCAGAAACACCGCCCCGGCCGGTAACAGCATCGAATGCTGGCTCGTTATCTCATGGCGTTGATCAACCGGGGATTCATGCTGGACATGGTGGCCGAGCCCGCTGCCGACCAGTTTGAGGCAGAGGGGCGCGCGAGGGATCCATGAACCAGCAGTAGTTCGCCGGACCCAGGTGCAGGACCTTGGCGCGTTTGGACAGCAGGTTGAGTATGTCGCGGTCGTTGCACTGAACTTTCGGTGCCGCAGCCGATTCCGCGTTCAGCTCGGTGTCGACGGCGGCGAAGAACTCGGTGAGGTTTCGTGCGCCGGGGCGGGAGGGTGTCTTACTACTTTTCGGGCGTCTGCCCCCATAAATCGTGCCCTGGGTGGCCTCGCGCTGCACCGCGCGATTCTGCCTGCCTTCGCCGGCTTGATCGGTCAGCCTGCGGTGCTCGCCAGGTTCGCAGAGATCGGCGGGCAGAACATGGACTGGCGTGATCAGCTCGGCCACTACCTGCGTGCCAATCTCGCCACCGAAGATGTGCGCCAACGCTACCCAGGCCGGCTGACCGACCGCATCCCCGGTCGTCTACGTCACCACCCCGCCCAAGGAATCACCGCGCAAGCTGGCCATGGAGTTCGCCCGTTTCCTCGGCCTGCCCCCGGTCAAGCGCGGCTACAACACTACCGACATCGCCGACGCCGTCTACCAGCTCATGTTAGAGGCGAGGGTGGACCTCGTTCTGGTCGACGAACTGCACAACCTGAACCTCGCGACAGTGGCCGGTGAGGACATGTCCGACCATCTCAAGTACTTCACTGAGCACCTGCCCGCGACTCCAACCGAGACAGTCGATCCCCGCGCAGCCGCGGAACTGGGATCGTCACCGCGCTCGCCGCGCAGTCCCACAGCCTTGCCACTAGGGCGACTTCGAACAGTTCTGCCACCGCAGCGGCACCGCCGCCAAGCACAGTGCCGACACCTGGGCCGACCTCTCTCAGACCGTTCCTCGACGCTGCGGTCGGCCCTGAACGCGACGCGGCGACCAACGAGCGGCCCGGGCTGTCCGAGAGGAAGGAGGCGCCCTCATCCCACTCGTGCGCTCCCTTGTACTTCGGCAGCATGCTGCGGGAATGGGTCACCTGGGCCTGTTCGACGTGACGGCAACGCCATGCTTATGAGATGATCAACTCACCAGGATAGGCTGAGCCGTGTGGATAGTGCGCACATCCCACCGCGGACACCACAATCGGTGCTGATCGCCTGGCTCCCGGTTGAGGAACCCGATCTCACCGTCGGCCCCACCCTGTTCGCCGAACGCCGTGTGCTCGCTGTGCCCACCGATCACGAGCTCACGCGGCGCACGTCGATCTCGCTGGAGGCGGTCAGCCACTTCCAGCATGTCGACGCCCTGCCGTACGCGCCGGAAACCGAACCCATCCGTGCTCTCGCCCAGACCGTCCGAGACCTCGGCCCGTGGAAACGCGAAGATGACTTAGGCGGGCAGCCGAACCCGGAAGGTCGCGCCCTGGCCGTACGTGCTCTCGGCGGTCGCGCTGCCGCCGTGCGCCTCGGCCAGGTTGCGTACGATCGCCAGGCCGAGGCCGCTGCCGCCGGTCTGTCGGCTGCGTGACTTCTCCGCCCGCCAGAACCGGTCGAACACATGCGGGAGGTCCTCCGGGCTGATGCCGGTCCCGTTATCGGCGACTTCGAACACGACCTCGTCCTGTTCGGTCCGCGCGGTGACGGCGACCGACCCGCCCGAAGGCACGTACCGCAACGCGTTGGTGACGAGGTTGTCGAGGATTTGCCGCAGCCGCACGGGATCCGCGTGTACCTGCAGCGCCTCCGGGTTCGAAACGGTCAGCGTGATCCCGTTCTGCGCGGCCCGGGCGTCGTGCGCTGCGTCCAGTTGGGCGAATATCTCTGACACCGCGACCTGCGAACGGTTCAGTCGCAGCTTGCCGGCGTCGGCTTCGGCGAGGTCCTGCAGGTCGTCGACGACATGTTGCAGGACGAGGGCTTCCTTGAGCAGCAACGCGATCAGCGCGGGGTCTCGTTCGCTGAGTCCGTCCTCGGCCGCTTCGAGCCAGCCCCGGATGTTGCTCAACGGCGTGCGCAGTTCGTGGGCGATGTCGCTGACCATGGCTTTGCGCACTTGTTCCATGCGTTCACGGTTCTCGACCATGGTGTTGAACGCCTTGGTGAGTTGCGCGATCTCGTCACGGCCGCGAACCGTCAGCGGAGGGGCGGCATCTCCGTCAGCCATCAGGTGCGCGGCACCGGTAAGTGCCCTCAGTGGACGGATCAGTCTCGCGCAAACCGCTGCCGTGACCACGATCGCGACCAGGAGAACCGCCGCCGCCACGCCCGCGACCCGCCACGAGTTCCCGGATGACAGATCGAACGACGTGGTCGCCGCGCCTGCCGGGCTGGTGACGAACATCAAAGCGGCAGGCGCGACATAAGGCGCGAGTTGCTGGCGGCGGGATGATCTCACGCATTCCGCCACCGCGGGCTCGTCGGGAATCCTCTGATACCGCGCCGGTGTGTAGTCCGGGTCGAGCAGAACCGGCGGCAGGCCCCGCCGGGCCAGGCACGGGTTGACCAAGTCCTCCAACGCGAGCAGGGCATAGAAGTCGGCAACACTGTCCGCGGGAACCCGGACGTCGATGCACTTCTGCCGCGTCGCCGCGTCTGCGGCTCTGTTGACCCGCAGGCATTTCAGCACCCCGGACTGGTCCTCACGCTCGCGCACGCCGATCGGGGTCCGGAACGGCCCAAGCACACGCTTGTCGATCCGATCGGCGGGCGCGTCGGGCAGCAGCACGGGATCGACGTCGAGTGCGTCGACCTCCGCCGACGCGGTCGACGGCAACGGCGACCCGTCCCCGCCGAGGTCCACGATCGGCGTGCGATCCTTCGTCAGCAACGCGATCCGGCGGTCCGGATGCCGTTCCACCAGATCTTCGACTATGTCCTTCGCCTCGGACCAGTCGCTGTGGTCCACGGCGTGGCCCAGCAGCACCTTGTAGATGTCGTTGTCCACGGCCAGTTCCCGGCCCTGTTCCTGCTGCAGCGAGGCCCGGGTGATCTGCGTGGCCAGCCACGCCGTCGCCGCGATGGAGCACACAGCCACCAGCACAGTGACGCCCAGCAGCCGGAAGAAGATGCTACGGCGCATCGCGCCGCCCGGCCGTCAGCTTGTACCCGATGCCGTAGACGGTGACCAGGTGTTCCGGTTCGCGCGAGTTCGCCTCGATCTTGCGGCGGAGGTTCTTCACGTGCGCGTCGATGGTCCGGCCGGTGATGTAGCTGCCGAAGCCGTGCATCCGCGCCAGCAGCTGTTCCCGGGTGAACACCCGGTCCAGTTCCGCCGCCAGAATTTCCAGCAGCCGGAACTCACCGGGTGTGCAGTCGACCGGCCGGCCCGCCATGGTGACTTCGTGCCGGATCGGGTCGATCACGAGCGGACCCGCGCGCAACATCGGATCCGGTGCCGGCTGGGCCCGCTGCCCGCGCCGCAACAGGGTCCGCACGCGCGCGACGAGTTCCCGTGGGCTGAACGGTTTCGTCATGTAGTCGTCCGCGCCGAGGCCGAGCCCGAGCAGCATGTCGTCCTCAGTGGAACGTGCGGTCAGCATCAGCACCAGCACATCCGACTCCGCACGCAATGCGCGGCATACATCCAGACCGTCCATTTTGGGCAGCATCAGGTCGAGCACCACCAACGCGGGCTGATGACGGCGGGCCGACTCGACGGCCTGGTGCCCGTCGCGGGCCACGACCACGGTGTGGTGATCCTGCTCCAGGTAGCGCCGAAGCAACTCGGCCTGGTTCTCATCGTCCTCCGCGACCAGGATCAGTCCGCTCACCAGGCGATGATAGGCACGTCCGAACCGGCATCACCGGGGCAGCATCGAACGATCACAGGTCCATCACAAGCGTCCTGGATCATCTCGGCATGCCGAAGTCCCGCCGGCGCACCGCCGTCATCGCGATATCCGTGCTCGTCGCGGTCGCCATCGCCGGCGCGGTGGCGCTGATCTTTCTCAACCGTCCCCCGGTCGCCGCTCCCCCTTCGGCGCCCTCGGTCAAGACTGCGACCGTACGCAAGGGTGACCTGTCGAACACCAGGTCCATCCCGGGAACGCTGGGGTTCGGCGCGCAGCGTCCGATCAAGGGCACCGGAGCGGGGACAATCACCAAGCTGCCCGCGATCGGCGATGTCGCGAAGATGGGCAAGCCCCTCTACTGGGTGGACGACCGGCCGGTCCCGGTCTTCTTCGGTGCCACCCCCTTGTTCCGCAAGCTGGAGGCACCAGGCACCAAGGGCTCCGATGTGGCAGTCGTGATGGACAACCTCGCGCAACTGGGTTACCAGGTCGGCCGCAGGCCGAACGACGACACCAAGGCGGAGTTCACCACCACCGTGAGCGACGCGCTCAAACGCTGGCAGAAGAAGTCCGGGCTGGCCGAGACCGGCACACTGGACGTCGGCCAGATCCTGGTCCTGGACGCTCCGGCGCGGGTCGCGTCCGTACAGGCGCAACCAGGCAGCACGGTCACCGAGGCGCTGTTCACCGTCACCCCGGAGGCCCGTGTCGTGACGTTGTCGGTGGGCGTCGGCGACGCCGGGGCGCTCAAGGCGGGTACGCCGGTCGCCGTCGCACGGCCCGACGCCAAGGAAGTCCCTGCCAAGGTCACTACCGTCAGCCACGCTGCCCCCTCCGAGAACGGCCCGAGCAACCAGCAGAAACTCGACGTCGTCGTGGTCCCGGACAATCCGGCTGACGTCGCCGACCTCGACTCGGCACCGGTCCAGGTGAAGATCATCACCGAAAGCCGGACCGGTGTGCTCGTGGTGCCCGTCGAGGCACTGATCGCCCTGCGTGAGGGCGGATATGCGCTGCAACTGCCCAGTGGACAGCTGCAGGCCGTGCAAACCGGCATGTACGCCCAGAACAAGGTCGAAGTCACTGGTGCGGGCGTCACCGAGGGCCTCGAAGTGGTGATCGCGTCGTGAGGACCGTGCTTGAACTGCGCGGCGTAAGCAAGCGCTACCCCGGCGGCGTGACCGCGCTGGACACCGTGTCGCTGAGGATCGTCGAAGGCGAACTGCTGGCCATCGTCGGCCCGTCCGGCTCGGGCAAGTCCACCCTGCTCAACATCATCGGCACGCTTGACCTGGCCACCGAAGGCGTGACCGAGATCGGCGGGCACGACGTGCTGCGACTGTCCGACCGGCGGCTGTCGGCGCTGCGCGGCAGCCGGCTCGGCTTCGTCTTCCAGCAGTTCCACCTCGCCGACGGGCTCACCGCGACCGAGAACGTCGCCACCGGCCTGCTCTACGCCGGAGTGCCCAGGCGCAGGCGCAAGCAGCTGGCCCGGGCGGCACTGGACCGCGTCGGCCTGGCGCATCGGGCCGATCACCTGCCACAACAGCTGTCCGGCGGCGAGCGCCAGCGGGTCGCCATCGCCCGTGCGGTGGTCAACCAACCCGCCCTCGTACTGGCCGACGAGCCGACGGGCGCGCTGGACACGGCCAACGGCAAAGCCATCCTCGACCTGCTGATCGAACTCAACCACGAAGGTACGACCATCGCCGTGATCACCCACGACCGCGACATCGCCGCGATGCTCCCCCGCCGGGTCGAGTTGCGCGACGGCCGGATCATCGCCGACACCCGGGCAGGCCGGCCGTGATTGACCTGCCCCGGCCGGTCCGGCTGTCGTTCGGCGACCTGTTCGGGCTGGGCATGCTTGGACTGAGCACACGCAAGATGCGCGCCGTGCTCTCCGCGCTGGGCATCGCACTCGGCGTCGCCACCATGGTCGTCGTGACCGGCATCCCGGCGTCCAGCCAGAAGGCGTTGCTGGACGAGCTGACCGCGCTGGGCACCAACATGTTGCGGGCACAGCCTTCGGCGCGGGAGGAGAACCCGGTGTTGCTGCCTGAGGCGTCGGTGGGAATGGCCGAACGGATCGGCCCGGTGACCGCCGCCGCCGCGGTGGCGAACACCCACACGCGGGTGCGTCGCTCGGACCTTCTGGATCCGGCCTACAGTTCGGACATCACCGTGCTCGCCAGCAGCCTCGGCCTGCTCGAGACCGTCAACGGCCATGTCCAAAGTGGACGATTTCTGACCGAGGCCACCGAGGACTTTCCCGTGGTGGTACTCGGATACGTCGCAGCGGGCAGGCTCGGTATCGACCGGATCGCCGACGAAGGCACCAAACCCGCTGTCTATGTCGGCGATCGCTGGTTCACTGTCGCCGGCGTGCTCGGCCCGATGCCGCTGGCACCCGACATCGAGCGATCGGTTCTGGTCGGCTGGCAGGTGGCCCGCAAGGAACTGCGATTCGACGGCCATCCCACGGTCGTCTACGTCAAGGCGCACGAGGAGTCCATTGAGGAGGTACGCCGGGTGCTGCCCGCGACGCTCTACTCCGAGATTCCCGGACTGGTGCAGGTCAGCCGCCCGTCAGATGCTCTGGCAGCCAAGCGCGCCACGCAGAACTCCTACGCGGCCCTGTTTCTCGGCCTCGCGGCGGTCGCCTTGCTCGTCGGCGGCGTCGGCGTGGCCAACACCATGGTCATCTCGGTACTGGAACGCCGCCGGGAGATCGGACTTCGGCGGGCGCTTGGCGCCACTCGTGGCCAGATCCGCGGCCAGTTCCTCACCGAGGCCGTTCTGCTGTCCAGTCTTGGCGGCCTCGCCGGCACCGCCCTCGGCATGCTCGGCACAGTCGGCTACGCCGCCCTCCAACGCTGGCCCACAGTCATCCCCATGACGGCCGTGACCGGTGGCGTCCTCGCCGCCGTCGCCGTCGGCGTCCTCGCCGGCCTGTATCCATCCATTCGCGCCGCTCGGCTGACCCCGACCCAGGCGCTGTCCACGCAATAGAGGTACTGCCATGATCAAGAAACTCGCCGGTCCGGTGGCGCTGCTGGCCATCCTGGCAGCGTGCTCGACACCGGAGCAGAAACCACCGCAGATCGCGTCCCTGAACACCACCAACGCAGGCGCTGCCGCCCCCACGACGACAGCGCCTACCGAGGAACGCCCCAGGCTCCGCCTGGACATGTCCAGAGAAGACGCGGACGCGCTGTACGAAGTACTGGCCCGCTGCTTGGCCGAGCACGGCGTAGACAAGAAGAAGTTCGAAACCGAAGGCGTGCCGTCCAAACAGGTCATGGACGCCGCGGAGAAGGCCTGCGAGTCCAAGCAACCGTTGCCCCCATGGGAGAAAGACGTGAAGAACCCCGAGGCCCTCGATTTCGCCAACCGTGTGGTGCAGTGTCTGCGCGGGAAGGGAGTTCGCTACGTCGAGGTCGTCAACAATACCAACGACGCCCAGGTGAACGTCGCCTTCGGCGGTCCGAACAACGACCAGGATTCGATCACCAAGGGCATGGAGTTCGTGGAGGCCTGCGAGCGTGAGGCCTCCCGGAAATAGGCGCCGTCCATTCGCTGCCCGACTTCAGGGTGACCCACGCCACATGCGGATCCTGTCAGGAACCCGGCGGCCGTCTCGTTCAAGGCCCAAGCGAACAGACAGGAGCAGCACCATGCGGCATCGCATCATCGTCCTGGGGGCTGGATACGCCGGAGCGTCCGCCGCCGGATACCTGGCACGTCATCTGCACCCCGAGGACGTCGAGATCACCGTCGTCAACGCCGAGCCTGACTTTGTCGAGCGGATGCGGCTTCACCAGCTCGCGGCCGGCGCGGAACTGCGCCGCCACGAACTGGCGAAGATGTTCGCGGGCACGGGTATCCGGCTGCGATTGGCGCGGGTCACAGAGGTCGACGCCAAGCACCGGACTGTCACCGTGACCGACGGCGAAGGCATTGACCGGCTCGAATACGACACCCTCCTCTACTCATTGGGCAGCACTGCCACCGACCACGGCGTTGCGGGCGTGGACGAGCACGCCTTCCACGTCGCCGGGCGGCCTGCCGCGTTGCGGCTGCGCCAGCGACTGGATGATCTGGGCGAGAACGGGACTGTGCTGGTCGTGGGCGGCAACCTGACCGCGATCGAGGTCGCCACCGAGATCGCCGAGTGCTGGCCTGGACTTCGGGTCACCCTCGCCACCACTGGTGAACTGGGCGGTTGGCTGGGCGCGAAGGCCCGGCGTCACCTGCTGCGGGCGTTCGACCGGTTCGGCATCGAAGTCCACGAACACACCACTATCGAACAAGTCACTGCGACCGGGGCCATCGCCGCCAACGGCAGCACGTTCTTCGCCGACGCGACCGTGTGGGCGGCGGGCTTCGCGGTGCACCCCATCGCGGCCGCCAGCGGGCTCGATGTCGAAGACGACGGCCGAATCATCGTCGACCGCATGATGCGGTCGGTCTCGCACCCGGAGGTCTACGCCGCCGGCGACAGTGCCTACGCCATCGGCGACAACGGCCAGCCGCTGCCGATGTCCTGCGCTTCGGCGGGGTTCACCAGGATGCAGGCGACGGCCGCGATCATCGGGGACCTGACCGGCCGCAAGATCCCGAAGACCTCGTTGGCGTATGTCGGCAACTGCGTCAGCCTTGGCCGGAAGGACGCGATCTTCCAGATGGTCGATGGCGAGGCACGGTCGAAGTCCTGGTCGCTGCGCGGACGTCCGGCCGCCCGCTTCAAGGCGTTCGTGCTCCGAGGCAGCGCATGGAACATGAGCCACCCGACATACGGCCTGCCCACCCGCAAATACCGGTTGACCGCCGCGTCCAACCACCCCGCGGAGACGGTCGTTATCTAGAGTCCGCCTCGTGGACACTGCCACCGTCGAGCGTTTCGAGGCCAACCGGGACCGGTTGGCCTCGCTTGCGTACCGTCTGCTCGGCTCAGCCGCCGACGCCGAAGACGCCGTGCAAGATGCGTTTCTGCGCTGGCAGGCTGCTGACCAGGCGTACATCGAGGTACCCGAGGCGTGGTTGACCAAGGTGGTCACGAACCTGTCGCTCGACCGGCTCCGGTCGGCGCAGATGCGGCGAGAACGCGCGGCCGGCGACTGGCTGCCCGAACCGCTCCTGGACGGCGATCCGATGCTGGGCCCGGCGGACACAGTCGAGCAGCGCGAATCGGTGACGCTGGCGGTACTGATCCTGATGGAACGCCTTTCGCCGATCGAGCGGGCCGTTTACGTTCTGCGCGAGGCCTTTTCCTACAGCCACGCCGAAATCGCCGAGATCCTCGACATCACCGAGTCCTCGAGCCAGCAGCACGTCCACCGCGCCCGGCGCCACATCACGGCCAGGCGCAACGCCCACATAGTCAACGACGCCTCCGCACGCCGGATCGTCGAGGCGTTCATCAACGCCGCTTCCTCCGGCCAGACAGAACGGCTGGTCGCCTTGCTGACCGATGATGCGACCGGGACCACCGACGGCGCCGGGCTGGCCAAGAAACTGACGCGGTACTCCGTCCCGGAGCGAATCGCCGCGATGCTGCGAGCCGGTTTCAAACCGACTCCGGCGAAGCGCCGGCTGGCCGGTGGCTCCCCCGCGCTCCACGCCGCCGTGGTCAACGGTTCCCCGGCTGTTGTCGCCGTGGTCGGCGACCAGGTGCTGGGCGTAGTGATCTTGGAGGTTCGCGACGACGACAAGATCGCGACGGTCCATGGCATGGCCTCGCCCGCCCGGCTCGGCCGCCTCACCGCGGAGTGGCGGCGGCATGAGCACGACGACCCCATCATCGCCTCGTGGTGACGCGGTCATCCGGTGAGCTGGGCGAGAATATTCTTACGGCGACGGAGTTTGTGCTGTTGGGACTGTAAGGACCGAAGATGCCTCGCCGGCGGGCAGACGCTCTCTCGGATGAGGACACTCAGGGCGAATTCTGTTGCGCTGGCGCGCTTTGGGGCTCGGTGACCGGGCGGGTCTTGCCTATCTGTCCTTGGCCGGGCGTGGTTCTCGGGGGCGCTACCTGTTCTTGCCTGGGGTGGCGGGCTGGAACAGTTCGACGAGGTTTCCTGCTATGTAGTTCACTCGTGGAGTCGATGAGATCCAACGCGGCGACGCGAGTGCATAGCTTTGGGGGATTGGACACGCTACTTTTTGCTGCGAAGTTTTCCGCACAGTCCCAGCATTACTCGATATGGCCAGTGGTGACGGCCGCACTATCCGACCCTATGGTCCTACTTAGCGACAAGACATCTCCTTTGACTGGCTTGCCGATCACCTTGAAAAAATTCCATTGGAGACTGTCAATGAACTGCGATCTACGCTGCCTAAACCTTCAAGTTTCAGACCTGTAGATAGCTTCTTTCGAACGGACAACGCGGATTCACTTCTACGGCCTTATAGATTTGAACAACGGCGAGCTGACTGACATCATCCAAGATGTGCGCCCCACACTGGAAGAATACGTAAATTCTTCCCCAGCATATTTCAGCAGTCACGACAACCCCTCTTCGTCCAGGACCTCGACTATGGTGAGGCCAATCAGCATCGCTAGCAGTATGCGGCATACCTCCGTTGTCAGTGCAGGAAGTTGTTCGGGAAGGTGGATCGTGATGCCATCGATTTCAACGCTCATCGCGGCACGGATTCACGTGGTGTCAGCCAATGTCAGGGATGAAGTAACAGTCGGCTTGGAATTCGAATGGGTCGCGACCTCAGGATTGATCTTTCATGGTTCAGCTGTCGACTCTATCGTGGTTACTACGACTGCCGACGCCACGCAGAAACGTGAGGAGCTGTCGACTTCTATTCGATGACAAGGCGTTCGGCGCGGCTGTCCCTGTGGGCGTGGACGGGCTCGCTACACCCTTTGCCCTCGGTGCATATTTGGATCTTGATGCGGTCGGCACCGCCGGGCAGGTCTGGGTCGCCGATTGAAAAGTTAAAGTCAACCTGTTCGTATAAGGCGCGCCTGGAATGGCCATCGACCTTGGTGCTCCCGGCATAGGCGCCAAATGAGACGGTCGTGATTGCCATTCCTGATCCTACCCATCCTCGGATATTCGAGGTGCGGTTACCCCACGTGATGCCGCCAACGGCCTGGCCGTAGCACTCCCCGGGCGAACACAAGTTGAAGGCGTCGTTTGGCCAGGCCGCCTGAAGACGAGTGTCGGCCAAGGCTGATTGGGTCGTCGTCACAGCTAGCAAGCAGCACGTCAATGCGACCGCGGCAGCTGGCACAGCTCTCTGAGTGAATTTCATGACTTGGTCTCGCTCTCATTGAGGCAACGTGGGATGACGAACCGCCCGGGACCGCCGCCAAACAAATCTAGAACTGCATTTCGGCGTTGCGGGAACGCCTGGGTGACCCGGGGCTGATCATCACTGACGGTCACGGTTACCGAATCATCGTCGGTGACGATCAGCTGATAGCGATCAGCGCTCGCACTAGCTTGTGCACAATTCACCCCTTTCGAGTGTCGAGCGACCGGCAGGACCATGAGAATTATTTGATGTAGTCAATCCCCCAGTCTGAGCACGAGTCTTTGGTTGGCCATGACTTGTCAACGCGAACCCGCCAAAAGATCTTCGTGCCGACTCCCATTGGGACTGAGCCCGCATCAGAAGAGTGACATCCTCGGGTGTTCGGAATCTTTTGAACCTCACACCTGCGGTATGCCACTGGGCGTACACGGAATCGTCATCGCTGGCGGTATCGCTAACCCAGATCCAGAAACACCTCGAAGAAGCCTGTGGCGCCGAGGATGAGTTCACCACGCGCAGCCAGCGCAGTGCCCACCAAAAACCCAGAGGGCTGCAACGGGGGACTCGGCGGCGGCAAGCCGTTGGCATTCACCGAGATTGACATGACTGTTCCTTAGCCCGCTTAACTACACCAAAGCGCCATTTTGTGGAGTCAGATTCCAACCAGGTGAGTGAATGATCAAAGGGTGATCTTGATCGATCCTGGTCACCTCCTCGACTGTCGCGTTGACGCCTGTCCAGCATGTGTCGGCCGAGTGGCTGCAGGGCAGGGGTTTCCCGTCGACTACAGCGGCGGGAAACGGGCAACGCGTGCGGATGCCCGGACGATCGAGCCAGACTGTTCTCGTAACCACTACGGCGTATTCGGGTCCCCACATAGGGCGTGGCTGTCCGAGTTGCCGAGGTTGTTCGCTACCACGGAAGACTGTCTGTGCAAGGTCGAGTCAGGTACCACGGCTACCGGCAGGGTGCCCATCTGCCCGGTTTGTGGTGCCGCTATGGAAGCGGGCGGTGAACTCGTGTCGCTGGTGGAGAAGTGTGGGTTATAGGGGCAGCGGCCGTGGTGGTCGCGATAGCGGTGGCCGTGGCAAGTCTCGCGGGCGTTGTCATGCTGGGCATGGACCAGGCGCATCAGGCGCCGTGGGTGCGGTTGCACGGTGGCGCCGCATGGCTGGCGTCGAGCCAGACTGGGCAGTTGACTCTGCTGGATGGCGCTTCGGCGGAGGTCGCCGCGCGAGTGCCGGTCGCGCCACCCGGTGCACCCCTGCGTTCAGGGCAATTCGGATCGACCGGCTACACCTTGAATCAGCGGGATGGATCGGTGGTGCGAGTGGATGGCGCGACGTTGCAGCCGTCGAACCCGGCGCCTTTGTCGGCCGACAGGATCTTTCCCGCCGCTCAAGCCCTTTACGCACTGGACTCGGCGCGCGGACTGCTCACGCCCACCGACCCGGCAACCTTGACACCCCCTCGCCGCTCCGCACTCTCTCGCGGGTAAGGCTGATGACGCCATTGTGGACAGTGACGGTCGCCTCTGGGTTCTCGACCGGCACGCCGACCACCTGACCTGGTTCTCCCCAAACACCCGGCAGTCCCGGGGCAACGTCGGGCCTCGCACAATCTGGAACGTCATCATCAAGAACGGCAAGATCATACGGTTTAACAGCGGGATATACATGACCAATGTGTCGGGAGTCCATATATCTGACATGATGCTGACTTCAGAGGCTCCCTGGTTATTCGGCGATATCACGGGATCTCATGCTCGGAACGTTCACGTCGTCCGGACTGCTCTGAGCGGGCTCTATGCATTAGCAGCTTTGCGGCGGGCATTAGTCCATCGGTCAGCGACCGATACCAGCGCACCGGCAAGCACGATAGCTGCTGCCAGAGTCATCGTTGTGTGGCCGCCGAACGGGCTGAGCACGCCCGCGAGTGCCGCACCTGCCGCAGCAGCCGCGATCTTCATGCCCGCGAAGGTGATGAAGACTTGGGCTCGGGCATTCTCCGGTGCGTAGTCTGATCGAGCCGCCAAGGTGGCTGCGACGAACGGACCGTTCATCACCCCTGCCACGCACACGGCGATCAAGGCAATCAGGTAGCTCGGCGCCAGTGCGGCCACGATCAAGGCGATTCCCATCGCGGTGACATAGCGGATCACCAGCTTTTCCGCCTCTGTCTTGTGTGGATGGACCGTGACCGCCAGTGAGCCGGCGAGACTGCCGGCACCGAAGACAGCGACCATGATGCCGCCGCCTGTGACGCCATGGTTCAGTTGGGTGGCAAGCAAAACGGTGACTACAGGTAGGGCGCCGAGTCCAACGGCCATCAGCGTGGTCGCTGTCGCGACCCGGCGCAGGGGCGCCGAGCGCCACAGCAACGCAAGCCCAGTGGAAATACGTATGGCGGTATCGCGTTGCCCCACCCGGAATTGCCGAGGCAGAAAGAGCGTCATCACAGCCGCCACAACTGCGGCTGCGGCGCATACCAGCAGTGCGAACCTCGGACCCAGCAAGACAACCAGCCCGGTCACCATCGCCGGCCCGAGCGTGCTTCCCACCCCATAAGTCAGACTGTCGAGGCCCTCAGCGCGACGTTGATCAGCAGCGATACCGGCGAGCTGGCTGCTCAAACCACCTGTCAGCATCGGCCCGCAGGTCCCGGCCAATACGATCATGGCGATTGAAACTGCGAGCGGCACGTGCCCAAGCGAAACTGCGGCAAAGCCGAGGGCGACAGCGTACGCGGTGAAGGCAATCGCCAGGATCTTTCGTCCATCCGCGGCACGGTCGAGAAGCGGTGCGGTGAGGAAGCCGAGCACGTGTGGAGCGCTCAGGGCGGCTACAAGCAAGCCGCCGACCACTGCTCCCGCATTACTGGCGGCAGCCAGTGCGACCAGGCCGACCGCCGCTCCGCCGTCGACCGTGCGGACGATCGTCGCCGCCAGCAGATAACGAGCAAGAGGCACCTCACGCCACCGCCGACACCGGCACTGTGTCCAAGATAGAGCTGATCACATGGTGAACAGGCAGAATGGAGCGTCGCTCAGCTCTGCCGCAAATGTCACCACCCACTATGTCGAGGAAACGATCAAGCTGTGTCTCCAACGGGGTCCGTGCTGAGACCAGATCTGGCGTATCCACAATGGTGGAGTCCCCAGCTTGCCGGACCACAAGCACCTCGTTGTGCAGCAGGTCCACCTCGACTACGCGGTCGATCTCGGTGATGACGATGGTTCTCAGCCTGCGTTGGTCGACCCGGCTCGCGGAGGCTGTGGCCAGCCTGCCACCGGGAAACCGCAGCACGGCGTCGACGACGTCCTCGGCTCGTTCGGCTGATTGGGAGTGGAAGTAGCCAGTAGTCGCGTTGACTGTGTCGGGCAGCCGGCCACCGAACACACGCAGAGCGACATCAATGTCGTGCACGAGCAGATCCCACGCGACCCCGGTCCGGATACGACTCGCGTACGGTGCCCGTCGCACCGACGTCATGTGCAGCGGCGAATCGACGATTGTCATCGCAGTCATCACGGCCGGGTTGTACCGCTCAAGCAGCCCACACATCAACGGGATGTCCCGTTGATCGGCGAGCCGCACAACCTCACGGCACGCCGCGAAGTCGTCGCACAGTGGCTTCTCGACCAGCAGCGGCTTGCCCTGCCGCAGGATCTGCACGGCGAGGTCGTGATGCACCTCGGTACACGCGGCAACCATCACCGCGTTCACATCGGACAACGTGTCGAGTTCAGGACGCCAGGCCGCACCGACCTGCTCGGCGACAGCACGTCCGGTGCGCTCACAGGGATCGACCACGCGAATCAGGTCGCACCGCTCATTGGCAGCGATGACTTTTGCATGTCGCGCCCCCATCCGTCCTGCGCCGACAAGCAAAACACGTAGCCGAGCACTCATCGGTCCACCTCCTGCCTCACTGGGATGACCCGCTCCAGCACCTGTGCCACACCGTCTTGAGCGCAACCCGGTGCGATCTCGTCGGCCAACTCGTGCAGTCGGTAGTCGGCGTTGCCCATCAGTACGCCACGACCGGACCAGCGCAACATGGGGATGTCAGCCGCGGAGTCCCCGAACGCGATCACTCCGGCCGGAGTGATCTGGTGTGCCGCGCAGTAACGCCGCAAGGCCATCACCTTGCTGACCCCCGGAGCGACAAGGTCGACGACTCCCGGGAAGTAGTGGCCGACATCCGCCAACCCCGACACCAGGCTTCGCAGTGCGGGAAGCGCGGCGTCAGTCAAAGACGGGCCCACACCGAACATCTTCAGCACCGGTCGGTCGATCCGGTCGATGGTGTCGTGGTATCGCTCCCCTGCCAGAAATCTGCCGGCATAGTTCTCTTGGTATCCCACCCGATCGTGGTGAACCCAGCCGAGTTGCACCCCTGGGAAACGCGCAGAGATGACGGCCGCGACGCGCACCGCCACACTGGGAGTGAGTGCGCGGCTCCAGGTGATCCGACCGGACGGCAAGTCGCACACCACGGCTCCGACGCAACACACCGCGGATCCAGTCAACCCAAGCGTTCTGGCCAAGTCGAGGACCGCGACTGGATGTCTGGCGGTGACGAACAAAACGCGACATCCGGCGTGACGCGCTCGTGCCAACACGTCACGGGTCCGATCCGAAACCGTCCCGTCTGGTCGCAGCAGTGTGCCGTCCAGATCTACGGCCGCGAGCCGGGGCACGTTCACGGCAGTGCCCGGGAAAGCCGGGTCGCAGGCGGTTGCTCGAGACAGGCCAGCATGTCGGTAACGAAGGAATCAGCCCACTGCTTTCCGTAGCAGTCGGTCCGGTAGCGGAGTTCCACTGTGGCCGTCCGCGCATGTTTGTGGACGATCACGCGCAGGCCACCGCGAGGGACCTCCGGCATGGGGACGCGGACTGTCTCAACGGAAATGCCGTCTGGTTGTCGCAACCTTGTATTGCGGTCGTCAGCCAGGTCGAAGTTCAGGTACCGCGGTATCGGCGCACCGCCTCCCCGGTGCCGGATCCCATACTGGTGCGGTGCCAGTTCCCGGGTGATGAGTGCGTGCGGGATCTGCTGATGCCACATCGCTTCCCAGAACGTTCGCGCCTCACGCCGAACGAGTTCGTCGAAACTGGGATCACCACTGAGGTCGGTCCGCAGCACGGCCGGTGTCGCCAAGTAGCCGACCAGGTTCTCGGTACCAGGCATCACACGGTTGGCCAGTGATCCGAACGTTGTGACATCGCACCCAGCCATTCGCCGCCATGCGGCTGCTTTGGTAGCGGCCGAGAACACGACCACGAGGCTCGTTGTGTGCTGTTGCGCGAGTTCGGTCAGCCGCGCCGTGAGATCGTGGTCCACCTCGGCTGTCGCCCGCGCCAATCCGACTGGGGCGTTGACCGGGGCATCTGGATCTGTCAGCCCGGAAGCCGGAATCGGGTCCACTCCGGCAAGTTTGTCCCGCCAGTAACCAAGCAGCCGCTCGAAGTTCTTTCCGGTCAAGTAATCCCGTTCCCATGCGGCGTAGTCCGGGAACTGGATCGGCGACTCCGGCAGATCCGGTGGGGTGTCCTTGGCGATCGCGTCGTACACGACGAGTAGTTCGTTGAGCAGCAACGAGACAGCCCATCGATCCACCACGTACTGGTCGAGGACAATGCCGAGGAAGTGGCGCTGCCGGTGGACTCGGACCAGCGCGCATCGGAACAACGGCCCCGCAGCGAGGTCGAACGGCTCCAGAGCCACCTGAGCCAGCAGGTCGAGTGCCTGCTCGTCGGAGTCGGCGTGGCAAGCGATGAGTGGTTGCGGTATGTCCGGGAGCACTCGCAGCGTATCGTCCTCCGGGAAGGTGATCCGCAGCCCTTCGTGGCGTCGCACCATCAAGGCGATGGCCTGCTCGATGGCGTCGACGTCAAGGGGACCGTCGATACGCAGGCCGAGCGTCACAATGTTGTTGACGATGTGGGTGTGGCGACCCGCGACGAGCCTCTCCTCTTGCGCGAAGGACGCCGGAAGCCGGCCGTGGCGGGGCGCGATGGTGATGTTTCGTCGATGTCGGGCCACAAGCATGGCATTCCCCTTGTCGTTGAGAACTCGATCAGTGAACGGGGGTCAGGCCAGCTGTCATCGCGGTGATCTCCTCATCCGTCGGCGCCGCATCGGTGTGCAGTTCGTCGTCGAGATACGCTCGCCACGCGTCGGTGTCGTACGAGCCGTGGTCCGTCAGGCAGAAAACGACGGGTCTTCCGGCATTCACCGAGTCGCACGCCTGCCTGCACGCCTCGTGCACGGCGTAGGCAGCCTCCGCGGAGACCAGAATGCCTTCGGTGGTCAGCAATTTCCTGGCGCTGTCGAAGACCGGGCGCTCGTCGTGCGCCACCGCTGCCAGGAGCCCGCGCCGATACAGTTCGCTCGCGAGTTTCGGTGCTGCGTGGTACCGGATTCCCTCTGCTTGGATCGGGGCGCCACGAAAGCGACTGCCGAGCGTGAACATACCGGCTTGTGGGCTGGCGCCGGTCTCGTCTGTCGAGTCGAACGCGAACATGCCCCGGGTCAGAACCGGATAACTGGACGACTCGACGAGCACTATGCGCGGTTCACCGCCGTTCTGCAGGAAAGGCAGACCCAGTCCGCCGATGTTCTTCGCGCCGCCGAGATATCCGACGAGCACTGGCGCCGCCGTCTCGCCCTGCTCGGCCAACTGCTGCTTGGTCTCCAGCCCGATCACCGTGCAATGCAAGATCGCGAACGGCTCACTACCACCGAGGATCCACCGGCTCCCGGGGATCGAGGCGGTCGTGCTGACGGCTTCGGTCATGGCATCGACCAACGACGTTCGTCGCCCTTGCGAAGCATTGGCGCGGATCACTTCAGCACCGAGGAGTTCCATCACCGTTCGACGGCCGGGTTTCCGGTCGTAGCTGCGGGGCACCATGTAGATCCTGCATCGCAGACCGAACCGTTGTGCGGCAGCCGCAACCGCCGTGCCCCATTGGCCGGCGGCAGTGCTCGTCACCAACGTCTCCACGCCCGCGCGCGAGTAGTAATAGGCCTGCGCCAAGGCAGTCAGATACTTGTGTGAGCCAGCAACGTTGCCAGCTTCGTATTTGTAGTAAATCGGCGTCTTGGCACCGATGGCACGTTCCAGGTTGTGTGCGCGTCGCAAGGGAGTTGGCCGCCATTCCCGGTACGCGGCCAGCACCGGTTCCGGGATCGGGTCCCATGTGCGCAGTGGCATGCTCTGCCGGACCAGCGATTTGGGAACTTGCGGCGGTCGAGTGCCGGTCATGCCTGCTGACCGTTCCTTGGACAACTCGATGCGGCGGTCGGCCAACACGTTGTACCAATGTGCTGGAACCTCGATCATGACAGGCTCCCAGCGCAGTCGCGAGCGATCGAGACGATGTCCCGCACGGTACGGATGTTCGCGGACATAACCTGTTCGTCGTCGAAGTCGGCGTCGAGTTCGTCCTCGATGCAGACCAGCACGCGGATCAAACCGAGCGAGCTCAGGCCGAGGCCTCCGCTGCCCAGCTCGGTGTCCATGGTGACCGGTCCACCGGTGTACTCCTGCGCTTCCTTGGTCACGATCCGCACGACCGCGTCCTCGATGCTGTCCATTCGTCCTCCTAGCCCACCAAGGCCTTCCGATCGATCTTTCCGTTGTGATTGAGGGGAAGTTCGTCCACACGCGTGTACGTCCGCGGGACCATGTAGGGCGGCAGACGAGTGCTCAACCACCTCGCGAGCTCGTCGTTGCCGACATCCGCACCGATGTAAACAGCGCTCAACTCGGCACCATCCGACAGCAGGACTGCTTCGTGAACACGCGGATGCATGCGCAGAGCGGCCTCGATCTCGCCCAGTTCGACCCGATAACCGTGCACTTGGACCTGATTGTCCAGGCGTCCTCTGTGGACCATGCTGCCGTCGGGCCCAACTGTCACACGGTCACCCGTCCGATACCAGACGTCGTCCGGCACACGGCCGGTGCCCTCGTATGACGCCGCGACTGTGTCATAGCGGACGAACCGGCCAATGTTGTTGCGTTCGTCGAGGTAGCCGTCGAACCGTTGTACACCACGCACACAAAGCTCGCCATCGTCGGACGATCTTCCTTCGGCATCAAGGACGAGGTGATCGAGGTGGGGGTAGCAATGTCCGATGGGGACCGTTCGGTTACTGGTCTCCGGCCATTGTTCCGCGTCCTTTGCCAGCCGGTAGGCCGTACACGTCACCGTCAGTTCGGTCGGCCCGTAGAGATTTTCCAGGACACTGCCCGGCGCGGCGGCCGACCAAGCCCGCGCCTGCTCCATCGTCAACTGCTCACCTGCGAACAGGCTCCAACGTAGTCCGGGCATGCTTCCAGGAGGCAATCGACGCATCCGAGCGGCCAGCGAAACCACCGATGGCACGGAGAACCAGTGGGTGATGCCCTCCCGGTTGACCAGTGTGACCGGGTCGTTCAGTTCATCGCGTTGCGGGACCACCACAGTTGCTCCCGCTCCCCACGCGACGAAGAGATCGAAGACCGAGGGGTCGAAGGTCAGGTCGAACGTCTGCGAGAGTCGGCAGCCGGGCCGGACTTGATACCGTTCGATGTTGTAGGCGACGTACGCCGACACGTTCCTGTGCCGGATCGCGATCCCTTTCGGCCGTCCGGTGGACCCGGAGGTGAACAGCAGATAGGCGACGTCACCCATGCTCGGCGGCCTGCCGTCGGTGCACACTAGCTCATGCGGAACATCCGCGATGATCACCGAAACACCGGCCTCCCGGCAGATGATGTTGTTGCGTCGCACCGGGAACCGGGGATTCAGCGGAACGACGACCGAGCCGGCACACAGTGCGGCCAGATATCCGATATATGCCAGCGGACTGCGCGTGGCCAGCACGCCAACCCGCGAGTGCCCGTCGAGCCGGGCGGCCATGACTTCGACCGCCTCGCGCAGCTGACGATAGGTCCATGCGGTGTCACCCACCCGCAAGGCCTCGGCGTCAGGATGCCTCCGAGTGGATCGTGCGAACCAGTCGTAGAGCGAATACTCAGTCATCGTCCCTGCCTCACACGTGCCTGACGTCGCGATCCATCAGCACCAAGGCGCCGTCGGCGGCGTGCAACCTGTCGTTGCCATAGTTGAGTGACGCCGAGCGCAGATCGCGCAACGCCCGTTCCAGCTTCAACGCGGAGTCACACAGGTATCCGTGGCGCAAGCCGGCCAGTTCGATCAAGTCGTCCACCACGGCGACGCACTCCTTCGAGGCGGTCAGCTTGACCGCGTTCAAGAGCAGCTGCACCCGAGGTGTGGAGATGTCCGCAACGCCTGCCGCCAGGACGTCCGTGGCATGCTGAATGAGCGCGTGCACCGTGTCCAGCCGCTGCCGCGCCTGGGAAAGCCGGTGCAGCAGGAGTTCGGAGTTCAGATCTCGGCGCTGCCGGGTGTCCCGCAACATCCGTACGGTCCGCGCCAACGCGCCGTCGGCAGTACCGAGCCAGCATGAAGCCCAGCCGAGGTGGGCGAGAGGCGCGAAAGTCCGCACCGCGATGTCGCGGAAGGCGCCGTGCCGCCCGACTACCTGATCCGCTGGGATGTCGCCGACGATTTTCATCGGAATGCTGTGAGTCGCCCGCATTCCCAGTGGGTTCCAATCACCCACGGCACTGACGTCGAGCTGTGTCCGATCCGCGTAGACCAACGACACATCACTGCCAGATCGCGCGTCCGGCGCACGCATAGTGATGAGGAACCCATCGGCGTACGCGCCGCCCGTCACCACAGGGGCGAACCTGTCAATGTGCAAAGTAGACGCATCGCGGGTCAGCTCAGCTTGTGAGGTAAGAAGATGACCACCTTTGCCAGCCTCCGTGGTCACCGAGGCGAGGTACAGCTGGTCTCGCGCGATGCGTGGCAGCAGCGCCGTACGAAGACGGCGGTCCGCGTGCTCGACTACTGCCATGACTTGCTGGCAGTGCATCGCAAAGATCATCCCGACCGACATGCAGTCTCTGGAAAGTTCTGCCGCGATGGTGAACATCTCGGCCGGTGTCGCACCGAGACCGCCGTATTCGGATGGGACCACGAGTCCGAGAAAACCACGGTTCCGCAGCGCGTCCAACGCCTCGATCGGGAATCGAGCCTCCCGATCCGTTGTGTCAGCGTGTTCTCGTGTGACAGCGCGCACCTCGGCGAGTGCGTCGTCTGTCCTGACCGCGGCTTTCATCGCACGGCTCCTTCCCGCAGACTGCGTTCGAACATCGCGCACAAGGAGTCGATCCGCGTGAGGTTGTCCGGTGTGAGGTCGGCGGGATCCACCGTCACCCCCAGTCTCGTCTCGACCCTCTCGAGGATCTCGACGAGCCGGAACGAGTTGAAGGTGGGCAGATCGGTTAGGGTGCCGGTGCCGGGCTGGACCCCCAGCACCTGTGCCGCGGTATCCGCGACGATCGCGTGAACTTCGTTGTGACGCACGGTCTTCTCCTCACCGGCACAGTTTGGTCAGGCCTTCGTCGATCCGGGTGAGAGCAGCGTCGACATGAGGCAGACGCAGGGGATCGTTCGCGTCCAACGCCATCTGCTGCTCGTGCGCACTCTCCCCGTACAACATGCTCGTCGCCGCCTTGAACCGCAGTGCCTGGTCATCGTCACCGAGATGGTGCCCTGGCAGAACCGCGATACCTGATTGCAGCAGCAGTTCCCGGCTCAGCGACGCCGAACACGACACTCCATGGCCGGCCAGCCGGTCCCGCAGTGGCTCGAAGTCCGGATAGACGTAAAAACCACCGGTGGGCCGTCGGCACTGAGCGCCCACCGAGATCATGATCTCGTACACCGCATGAGCGACAACGCCGTGCAGGCGGGCACAAGCGGCCAACTGCTGACGAATCTCCGGCGGCTCACTGAACGCGTACGCGGCCACCGCCTGCATGGGACCGGCCAATGTGGACCACAAGTCACTGGCCACCGACGTGACGTCCGCGCGAAGCCGTTCCCCCACTGCGCTGTCGGGGAAACGCGCCGCGCCGATCCGCCAGCCGCCCACCGCCAGACTCTTCGACAAGCCCGTCGTGACGACCGTCCGATCGGGCACGACCTCCGCCGGACTGACCAACTCGGTCCCCGGCGGATGCACGAGGTCGCGGTAGATCTCATCCGAGACGAGAAAAAGGTCTTCTTCCTCCGCCAGCCGGCAGATCTCACGCACCCGCTCTGGCGACGCGATGGTGCCCGTGGGATTGTCCGGCAGCGTCAGCACCACGGTCCTAGGGGCACGACCGAGGGCGCGAGCCGCGTGGATCATCCCCCGGAGTGCGGCCGGATCAGGAACACCGCCGCACTCCGCCGGGATCGCGACCGGGAACACATCCTTGTTCGCGAGCTTCGCCTGCGGCGCGTAGCTGTTCCAGCATGGCCGTGGTAGGACGACATCGCCAGGCAGCACGTGGTTCAAGGCCATCAGCAACGGTTTACTGCCTGGCGCCAGCACGATCTGCCCCGGCTGGGTGGGCAGGCCCCTGCGCGTGAAATATCCGGCCACTGCCGCGCGGGCCTCTTCGCACCCTGCGACAGGTCCATAGGCGTTGCGGGTCGCCCCCTTGATCAACTGGTCGGCGAGCGGACCGAAGACCGGCAGCCGTGCTTCACCGAACCCCATGTGCACGATGTCGTCGCCGGCCGCTTGCCGTTGCGCCACATACTCATTCAGCGCCAAATTCGGGGACACCATCCTCTGCACCTTTCGTTCGTCAAGCACTCGCTCGGACAGGGCTGGGCCTGCCGAGCACGGCAGCAGCGATGTCCTGTGGCGCGGTGAGATCCAGCTGCAAGTCGGTCAGCCATGCCGCACTCGGCGAGTAGAGGGCCCGGAACGGCCTGCCGGCCAGCGACGGGTCGCGCGCCTGCAGCATCCTCAGTTGGAAGAAACGCCCCCGCGGGGTCGTCTCGACACCATCGATGATCACCTTGCCCGGTGTCGCCGACATGACTGGACCTCGCACTGTGCGGGCCAGGCCGGGTAACTGCCGGTAGGCCTCCTGGAAGAGGCGAACCGCCTTGGCGAGTGGCACCTTGAAGTACTCGTGTGGCCCGGTGTCCCGTTCCACGAACAGGTAATACGGCACAGCCCCTGCCGCCAGTTCCGCGCGCCACAACTGCGCCCATGTCGCCGCGTCGTCATTGACGCGGGCGATCATCGGGGCCTGGCAGTACACGACCGCTCCGGTCGACCGGATCCGCGAAACGGCCGCACGCGCGAGGTCGGTCCGCAGCTCTCGCGGGTGGCTGAAGTGGGCCATCACGGCGAGATGCCTGCCGGAGCGGACCACACTCTCGAAAAGCCGCAGCACGTCGTCGGCATCGTTGTCCGTGACGAACCGGTGCGGCCAGTACGCCGGCGATTTCGTGCCGATACGAATCGTCTGGACCGATTCGACAGCCAACAAGGGCATCAGGTGGGAAGCGAGCCGCTCGGTCGACATCACCATCGGATCACCGCCGGTCACCAGGACGTCTGTGACGTCCGGATGGCAGTGCAGGTATTCGATCAGTTCATCCGGCCGGGCCGCGGCGAAGCGCAGATCCGCGTCACCGACGAACTGGGCCCAGCGGAAACAGTAAGTGCAGTACGCGTGACAAGACTGCCCCTGTCCTGGGAAATAAAGAACGGTTTCCCGATATTTGTGTTGGACACCGGCGATGTCCGAGCCGTGCAGCCTGGGCACATTGAGCTGTTTCTGCCCGGACGGGTGCGGGTTGAGGCGCGCGCGAATCCGGTTGACCAGCTCGCGGGTTCCGGCTCGATCACCGGCCACCTTCGCCAGCCGCCGTTCGTCTTCCGGGCCCAGCATTCCACCCTGCGGGAACATCAGCTGGAACATCGGATCGGCGGGGACATCGCCCCAGTCGATCAGGTTCTCCAGTACGTAGTCGTTCACCCGGAACGGCAATACCTGGGAGATCAGCCTGATCGCCGTGGTGATCTCGGGTGTCAGGCCGTACCGTGCCGAGATCTCGTCGAGCTGGCGGGGTCCTTTGGCACGAAACCGTGCCGTATCCGCGCTTGGGAATGCCGTCAAGACCATCCGGGATTCCTCCGGTCTTCGCAAAGCTGAGGCACTTCGAATAACGTCACGGTATCGGATCCCACGAGCCGATTCAGATCGAGTCGATAGAAGAATCCAATGACCCGATAAACTACAACCGCATACCCGCGACAGGTCCGGCAAAACATCTCTAACATGATTCTTTCAGCACCGACAATAGGCGCATAAGCAGGACGTATCGCAATGCCGCGACATTCCCTTGCGACAGACTTGGCGGCTGGACTTCACTGAGGAGAACCGAGTCGGAGGAGTCAAGATGACCAGCCTGCTCCCGATTTCGCGGCCGGAGACCACGGTGCGATCCCACCTGCTCGACTGCATCCAGGCCAATCTCGCGGTGCTGGCGGACCGGTGGCACGGCCCGGACACGCACCTGGCTCTGGGTGCGGCGTTGCGCTTTCGGCCGAGGACAACAGAAGACGGCCTGCCCACGGTCGAACCGGAAATGGTGCCCCAAGTGACCGAGGCATGCGCTTTGACCGGCATGACCGTCGACGCACGGGCGCGCTTCACCACACCGGGTCAGCTACGCGACCTGGCCGAACGCAACACGTCGTTGTACGTGGTCGCGGACGCTTTCGAGATGCCTTGGCTGCCGTATTTCGGACAGCGCCACATGGATCACAGCTTCCTTGTCGAGCCTGTGGGCGAAAAGGCGATCGTCGTCGACGCCTACCACAACCAGACGCAGTGGGGTTCGGCAAGCCCAGGCACCTGGGAACTGCAATGGGACGAACTCCCCCACCGTGGCCGCGTAATGGCCCTCAGCCCCAGGGACGTCGAAACCCCGCACCCCGTCGTCCAGGTCGAGCCCCCAGCCAGGTACCTGGCTGCCTACGACGACTATCCGGACCGGCAGCGGTCACTCGACCGCCTCTGCGTCGAAACATGGCTCTTGGCCAGGTCACGCGCCTTGCACGCCGCCTTCCTCGCCGCGCACGGAACGCGTGTGCCTGACGAACACCTGCGGCGGTGGGAACTGCTGGCGGGCCAAGCGTTCGTCGCGATGCGGCGAGTTCAGCGGGGTCACGCTGAACCGCCAGGTCTTCTCTCGACACTCGCCGCCCTGCTGGCGGCCGACCCGGAGATGTTCAGGAAGGACACCTGACCATGGACGAGCGCTTCACCCGGCTTCTCAAACCTTTCCTGCAGTACCTGCATGGCCAGGAGATCACCGCTGATTCGCAGTTGCGGGCACTCGGCCTCGACTCGATGAAATCCATCGAACTGCTCTTCGCGATCGAGGACGAGTTCGGTGTGTCCTTGCCGGACGAGGATCTCAACGACGACACGTTCGCCACGGCCGGCAGCCTCTGGCGTGCCGTGGCATCGGCCCCGAGCACATCGGACGCGGCGTGAGTACCGCGGTGGCCGCACGGAGCAACACAACCGGGGCACAGCTCTGGGCCATGCTCGGCAGATCGGGTTCCATCGCACAGATCTACCAGGACGGTGACCCCGCCGCTGGGGTGGATCCCCGCCGACTAGGTGAGCTGCTGGCCACTGTGGACGAAACGTCGACGATCGGTGCGACACTGGCCGTTTGTGTACAGCTCGCGACCGCTGTTCCACTCCTGGCAACCGGCGGCGAAACCGCGCGCCAGGTACTGCTCCGCGCCTTGGACGGAGACTCGCTCGTGGCTCTCGCAGCCACCGACGAGGCAGCTGGTTCGGACCTGACCGCGCTTGCCACTGAGGTCCGGATCGAGGAAGCCGGCATCGAGGTCCACGGCACCAAGAAGTGGATCACGAACGCCACCTGCGCCGACGAGATCCTCGTACTGGCAAGGCACCGTCATGGGCGGCACTTCGCCAACTTCACCTGGATACTGGTGCCCGCCAGCGCGCCCGGCGTCCAAGTCGAGTCCGCTGACACCGAACTGTTCGACGGCTCCGGCACCGGACACATCCACTTCGACCATGTGCGGCTGCCGCGTGATCGGCTGGTCGGACGAGTCGGCCGAGGCCTACCTGCCTTTGCCACGCACATCGCAGTGGAGCGCCTCGCCGGTGCGCTGTGGGGTGTGGCGCTCTGCCGACGAGTGCTGGCTGACACCAAACAACGCTTGCTCGCACGCCCTCACGGCGGTGCCACTCTGTGGCAAATGGACAGTGTCCGGCAGCGGTTCGCCGTCTGCCTTGTCCGCACGCGGCAATTGCATGCGCTGACCTGTGAGCTCATGGACAGAGTCGCCGTTCGGCACGACACCACAGCAGCGGCGATGTTGAAGAGCTCAGTGGCTGACACGCTGGATCACGTTCTCGGTGAGTGCGGCCATCTGCAAGGCGCGGAGGGGTTTTCCAGCACCGGCGCTCAGAAACTGCGCGCCCAGGCCGCTTTGTTCGGTGTCGGCGGCGGCGCGACCGAAGTTGTGTTGTCAGTAGTAGGTGACAACGCCGACGCTGTACTCGAGGAACTCTCGCCATGATGCCCACCGAGGTCGTCCGCGGCGTGTGGGTCACGACTGGGGAGGTGAGCACACCGGGATCCCGGCATCCTCAGGATGTGAGTTATGCGAGGCACATGCTTGCTTGGCGGGCCAAGGAATTCCTAGCCGGCCGAGCCGTGCTCAGAGCTCTCATCGCCCACGTTGAGCCCAATGCCGCTACTGCCGGGATACTACTTGGCCCCAACGGCAAGCCCGCGCTGTCCGAGTGGCCTTCGCTGGGCATCAACGTGTCTCACGACGGTGATGTCGTTGCCGCCTGTGTGTCAGCCCAGGGCCCGGTTGGCATCGATGTGCAAGATCCAAGCGATCGCACTGAGGCCGCGTGGATCTGGACGGCCCAGGAAGCCTGCGTGAAGGCCGAAGGCAGCGGAATTCGCGGCATGCCCAGAACGGTCGACGTCAGGCCGTATTCCACGACCGGGACCTGGAAGGCGTACCGCTGGCTCATGCTGCGTCACCTGTCCGCGATTCCACTCAGCTGCGCGTGGAGGCAGCAATGATGCTCTCCTGCTACACCACCAACTTGGTCGAGTACCTCGGCGCGACCGCCGTCCAGCGGTTGGCCCGCGCGATCCGGCTGCACGTGCGAACCGATCTGTCCAGCGGGGATCTGGCCTTCTCCCACCACAAACGCATCGACCGCGAGCACGGTTGGGAACTGGCATACCGAGGTGTAGTGCATTGGCCATCGGCCCTTGACGGACTGGTCACGGAGCTGTCCAAGCACGGCGCTGTACTCGCGGTCGGCAACACACGCCACCTTCCGTGGTCTCCGAACTACCGATCGACTGACATTCCCCATTGGATACTGTTGACCGACTGGGATGGGACACAGTGGAGAGTGGTCGACAAGTTCGACGCACAACTGCCCAGCGGACAGCAATCGCCGTACTGCGGCTGGCTGCACGAAGACAAGCTCCGCAGCGCCCTCACCCTGCCAGCGAATCTCGACAACCACCTCCTGCTCCGCGACGAGCATGCCTTGGGCACACCCACCGCCGTGCCGACCCAGTGCCGGCACCGCTGGCTGGTTCGGCAGACGTGCTCAGAGCGCCGGCCACCAGCGGGTCGCTGGCTGACAGATCCCGCTGATGTGCTTGAGTACCTCGGCGACCGGCTGGCCACCGATCGCAGGGCGTTGGTCCACCACGCTGACGACCTTTGGGCCGCGGCACGCCACCACTGCTTCCAGCGGACGATATTGGATGACGGACCCACCGCGGACTGGGTCGGCCTGCCTCGCGCTTTGCGATTCGCTGTCGAGTCCGCGAGCCGGGGCCGAGACCGGCCGGGAGTCGTCGCCGCCGCCTTCCGCCGACTGCTGAGCACCGAGGTGCGAGTCTGATGCCTGAGCGCACAGCCTTCCGCCAGGCGATGTCCCGGCTCGCCAAGTCGGTGACAGTCGTCACGGCCCCAGGCCCATTCGGTTGCACCACAACGGGAGTGCTCTCGCTGTCGGTGAGTCCTCCGGCCATGTTGGTCTCCCTGCGCAACAACAGCAGCACACTGAACGGCTCCATCCGTGGCGGCTCGTTCGCGGTCAACGTTCTGTCCACTGGCCAGGACGAGCTGATCCAACAGTTCGCGACCGGTGATCCCGCCACGCGGTTCGCAGGCGTCCCGTACTCGCTCCACGCGGGTGTGCCTCTGCTGACCGATGTAGCCGCGATCGTGGTCTGTTCGGTGCGTCAGACTGTCGTGCTCTGGGACCACACCCTGCTCATCGGTACAGCCCGCGATGTCCGGATCGGGGGCAAGCCTCCCTTGCTCCTGCTTGACGGACACACAACGACTACCAGGCAGAGGAAAACCGCATGACTTCGTTTCACCGGCCGGACGAGTGTTTCCACGAATACATGCTGGCTGCTGTCGAGTCGTCGCCGGACAGCGCCGCAGTGGTCGAGTTCGTCGGTAACGACGACGTTCGGACAACCACCTACCGCGAACTGCAGACCCATGTGGGCGACTATGCGGCCGTGTTGGGTGAACTCGGCATGGACGTCGGAGACCGGGTTGTCATCCAAGCCGACAACTGCGAACCGGCCATCGCGATGATCCTCGCATGTTCGACATTGGGCCTTCCGTTCATCCCGGTCAGTCCACGGACCCCTGACCAGCGTGTACAGTCCATCGTGGACCTTGCAGAACCAGCGTTGTTCCTTCGGCACAAGGGCGAGGCAGGGATCACCGGGTCAGCAACCGGCACAGGGTGCTTCGACGAGAACGAACTCGTCATCGAATCTCGTCCAGCCCACCGAGTTCGTCGACGTCATGAGCTCACAGTCACCGACACCGCCTACATGATCTTCACGTCCGGGACGACTGGATGTCCCAAGGGTGTCGTGATGAGCCACCGTGGGGTCACCTCGTTTTACCGCGGCATGCTGCGGCATGGGATCGCCGGACCCGGCGACCGGATCGCGAGTACCTCCCCGCTGCAGTTCGACTTCTCCTTACTGGACATCGGCTTGGCGCTGGGCAGCGGAGCCGCTGTCGTGCCCGTTCCCAGGAACCTGCTGCGTTGGCCGACGAGATTTCTCCGAGTCCTGCGGGATACGGAAACCACACAGGTCAACGGTGTGCCCGCAATCTGGCGTCAAGTCCTCCAGCACGCGCCCAGCAGACTTGCGGAGCTGGGATTGCGCGGAGTGCTGTTCTCCGGCGAGGAATTCCCGGTACACGAGCTTCGTCAGCTTCGGCGGCTGCTGCCCGAAGCACGGATCGTCAACTGTTATGGCAGTACCGAATCGATGGCAGCGTCGCTGGTGGATGTACCGCAGTCGATCCCCGAGCGGCTATCCATCGGTCCGGCGCACCACGGCGCCGAGATGATGCTGGTGGGTCCGGACGGGCGGTTGGTCGAGGATGAAGACGTCATCGGCGAGATCCACTTGCGCAGCCCAGCACTGTTCAGCGGGTACTGGAACGACCCGCGTGCCACCGAAGCCGCGCTGGTGCCCGATCCTGTCGAGCCCCGGTCCGGCCAGAAGGTGTTGCGCACCGGGGACAAGGGTTGCTTCGGGCGCGGCGGAGAACTGTACTTCCGTGGCCGTGTCGACAGCCAGGTGCAGATCAGGGGCAACCGAGTCGAACTCGGTGAGATCGAGCGCAGGCTGGTGGACTTTCCCGGAGTCAGCGCCGCCGCCGCCGCGCTCACTGACGAGGAACTGACCGCCTTCCTGGTCACGGCCACGGATTGCGACGAACGGGATCTCACTTCGTTCTGCCTGGCGGCATTGCCCGACTACATGGTGCCGCACCGATTTCACACACTGCCGGAGCTGCCCTTGACGGCCAACGGGAAGGTCGACCGCAAGGCCTTGTCCGCGATGGTGTGAGTCAGCACGTCTGTTCGCCCACTACCTCCACCACCGCGTCCACCAGTGCGTCCAGGGCCGCGTTCACACTGTCGCGCCGCCACACGATCTGGGTGTAGGTCTCAAACGGCGGGGTCCAGTCGACGAGGCCCAGTTTTCCGTCCCTGAGTTCCTGCGCCACCGCGATGGCGGGCAGCAGCGCGACACCCATCCCATTGGCGACGCTGCGCTTGGCCGCGTCGATGGAATCCAGCTCGAACGTCCGCGGCTGCTGCCCGAGGGTGCTGTCGAAGCGAAGGTGGTACTCGCCGCTGGTATCCGCCCGGATCAACGCCGTGGCCAGAAGCTGCTCCGTGGTCACGCCGGTCTGGTCGAGCAACGCGTGATCCGGACCCGCCACCAGTGCCAGCGGCTCCCGGCACAGGACTTTGGTCGCCAGGTCGGGATAGTCCATGACGGTGTCGACGAGGAAGGCACAGTCCAACCGGCCATCCTTGACATGGGTGATCGCTTCTCCGCAGGCCGGCGGGTGCATCGACAGCTGCACTCGCGGATATCGCAGGTAGAAATACTCGACGACCGGGAGCAGCCGATAAGTGGTCAGCGCCGCGACCGTCCCGATGTCGATCCGCCCGTGCGGCTGTCCGTCGGCCGCGACTGCCGACCGGGCGCGGGCGGTCAAGGCGATGATCTCACGCGCGTACGGCAAGAACTCGGCTCCGGCGGCTGTCGGCCGGATCCCGGAGGGCAACCGGTCCACCAACAGCGTGTCCAGCCCTTGCTCCAACGCCTTGACGCGAGTTGTCACCGTGGGCTGAGACAGGTCAAGTCGCGCCGCCGCTCTGGTGAAGCTGCCGGTGTCGATCACCGTGACGAATGCCTCGAGCTGGCGTGTCTCCATCTCCCCAGTCCCTCGATTCTGTGAAAGCGTTGACCAGACCAACGAGATCGTCGTGCCAGGTACCGCCGCTGGCCAGCACTTCGAAGTTGTCGTGGACGCGTTGCGCGGGCCTGTCGTAGCCGATCGGTGAACCGTCCAAAGTGGTGTATTTACCGCCACCTTCCTGCACCAGGACGTGCGGTGCGACGCAGTCCCAGATGCGGTTCGAGCGATTGATGTAGGCGCCGTAGACGCCACATGCCGTCATGACCGCGTCGAAGGCGCTGTTACTGGCTCTGATTCCGGCGCAATGTGGCGCGATTCGCGCCATCAGCGAACATTCCCAGGCACACTGACCAGCTGAATGGATGTCGAACCCGTACGCGACAAGCGCTTCGGACAAGTCGGTCGGCTGAGCCGGCGTCAGCCGTGTTCCGTTGCGGAACAAGCCACCGCCTCGTTCCGCCAGGTATGTCTGGCAAAGCGCCGGCATGACGACGCCGCCCGCGACGGGCCTGCCGTCCTCGACAAGCCCGATCATGATGGCGTAGAGCGGGCTGCCTGCGGCGAAGTTGCTGGTGCCGTCGATCGGGTCGAGAACCCAGGCGCATCTGCCCTTGTCAGCCAGGACGCCGTTCTCCTCCTCAATGATCGTGTGCTCGGGGAATGCCCGGCGGATCCGCTCCGACATCAGCGACCCAATCCGCAAGTCGGCCTCGGTCACCACCTGGTTGCGATCCTCGCCTCGGCCGCTCGCTTGGCGTCCGCCGAACATCCGGCGCGCCACCTGTGCCCCAGCCGACAGCACCGAGTCGATGAAGTCGAGATATCCCGCGGTCATCACGCCACCTGATGGCCGCAGAGATATCGCTCGATGATCGGTAATTCTGGGGCGATGATGCCGTGCGGCAGATCGACCGGCGCGAAGAACCTCGCCTCGATCGCTTCCGTCCGATCGACAGTCACGCGTGAACCGCGTGCGACACTGGTGTAGGCCGCTGTGACGTTGAAAACCTGATCTCCATTGGGATAGCGGAAGAACTGCTCAGGCCCGGAGAACGCGCCAAGAAGGGTCATGTCGCCGAGGCGCAGCCCGGTCTCCTCGAAGACCTCACGCCTCCCGGTCTCTTCGAGGGACTCCCCCGGTTCCATGAACCCGCCAGGCAAACCCCAACCGCCGGTGTCGGCACGGGCCAACAAAAGGATCCGGTCCGTGCCGTCCCGCACGATCACCGCGGCACCAGGAAGGATCAGTGGCCGCACACCGACCAACGAGCGCAGCTCTTGGATATACCCCATCAGTTCCCCTTCGTCCGAGGCCCCTGAGGTAAAGCCAATCGCCCGTCACCGGACCGCTCAACTCGACGTCAACAAGCGGACACCGATGTTTAAGGGCACTAGGTGACAGCCTTCAGACCCAACCACGGCGAGCCGCCACCACACCCGCCTCAAAGCGGCTGGTCGCCTCCAAGCTGTCCATCAGGCTCGCGATCTTACGTCGAACAGTGCGCACCGAAAGCCCCATCCGGCGTGCG
This sequence comes from Kibdelosporangium aridum, assembly GCF_900176515.1. Taxonomy (GTDB): domain Bacteria; phylum Actinomycetota; class Actinomycetes; order Mycobacteriales; family Pseudonocardiaceae; genus Kibdelosporangium; species Kibdelosporangium aridum. Next base: position 497,674 of record NZ_FWXV01000008.1, on the reverse strand, counting down.
ATCTTCTCGTCCTTTACACCTGCCCCCAGCAGATGCAGCAGAGTTCTGTCCTCGTTCGACGGCAGGTTTGGCTCCTGCTCGGAAAAACCTTCGACATTTTGGGACATAGCCCACCAGTTCTCAAAGAAAGCATGCATCACGTGCACGAGCACCTGGCCGCGCACTATAAAGAAAACAGCCCGGTCATCGTCGATGATACTGACTCGCCGGTCGAATATGTGCATTTCCAGCGGTGGCGCCGCCACCGCGCGGATCGGCATCGTCGTGATCGGCCGTACCGCTGCGGCAATGTGCGATGGACAAATCATTCGCACGTCCACACCACGCCGCATGACACTGGCATGAACGTCCACTATCTCCTGCCAACTGCCCAACGAGCCGTGCAGCCCGGTCCACATATGCAGCACTTCTCGCCTGGCACTCCTGGCAAGATTCAATATGTGAACGTATCCGGCCTCCGTAGTGGAGAGCACGTCCATGGGCACTGGATGCGCGTCGTCGGCAGCAGCCAGCGACTCTCCGAATAGGCGGGAGAACCTGTCGTGGAGTTCAGTGAGCTCCTGCTTGCGTTGGGCGTACTCGAACTCGACACCTGCCCGGAGTCTCTCGAACATGACGTCAGGCCCAGTCGGCAGGATACGGATGTCTCCGCTCATTCCCACCGCGAGCAAACCAGCCAGCTGAAGCCGGTCAAGGCGATCCTCGACGATTAAACTCGGAACTCCGAGAGCACGCTCTACATCTTCCGATCCACACCCCGAATTACGCACAATATATCGATAAATCTGCATGGTCAGGCCATCGACATCCCTGGCTTTCAGCATGAACGCCTCCCCCATCACATGCCACGCCGCAAGTAACAAATGCTAACATGACCGCCACATATGGACAATCAGAAGAAAAACAAAAGATTATCGAAAGAGTCTGACGCGCGAGGAGCATCCAAGGAGGTAGTCAACACGGAGAACCGTCAACAAGGTCATAAAGCCGACTTCATGCGGTAGACCGCTGGTGAGACGCGACAGAATAGTACCGACACGTCGCATACCCTTTCCTGTATTCAGGTGTCCGGCTCAAGTCGAGGCTAGCCGAAGCGTCCGGGACTGGTCCCCGAGCGGCGGAGACCGTCCATGCACTGCCGACGCTACCCAGGATCGCAAGTTTCCCGGCCGGCCATGACCTTCCGAGCACGCCGCGGACCGCCGGAAGTCCACAAAGGACTGAAATCATCGTGCAGTTCCTCGGTAAGCCGACACTCCGCGACGACTTCGAACGCCGCGGCATCCACCTCGACATCGAACACGTCAGAACCCGCGACCTATGGTCCAAACTGGACGGAAAGAAAGTTGACATGGTCCGCGGCAGCTTCGCCGCAGAACCCGGAAACCCGCCCACCGTCGACTACGACTTCCTGGAACGGCACCGCGAACGCGTCGCCCTGCTCAAACAACCTCACCGCTATACCGGTGCGGACACCAAGTCAGTGACAGAACTGGACAAAGCCAGGCCCACCGCGCCGAACTACAACCCGCGGACGATCGCGCTCCGATGAACCCATGACGACCTCCGTAATGTCAGATCGGCTCGCCCCTCGGACGCGTGTGGGTCAAGTCGGTGAGACACGAACCCAGTTATCGTTCCGCGCTGACCAAGGTCACGACTAGTGGCGGATCACTCGCCGTGCAGACGCTGCGGAGACCGACCGGATGCTTGACAGCACCGCCCGGGTGATCATCTATGCACGGATCGTGTCCGTGGTGGCGCCAGGCAGGTACGCGAAGCGATAGGGATCAGCGGTGGTAATCACCCGGCCGTTGCCGCCTTTGAGTCGCAGCGTTATTACGACGGAGGGACTTCACATGCTGTGGTCGGGCAGGTTACCTCGCGGGTTGATGACGGTTGGAGTCGTCGGCGGCGGGATTGCCGTAGGGGTGGCGTGGTGGCTTGCCGCCACCTACATCGCCAACATCTCCGCCGGCCCGCAACTGCTTTGCCGGCTGCGGAATATGCCGGTGTTTTCCAATCTCGGCCTGGTGCTCTGGGAACTCGGCTCCATGCTGGTGTTCCCGCTCGCCGGCGCAGGCTTGCTGACGCTGCTGGCTCACGGCACGAACCGGGGGCGCCGGGTGCGCCTGGTCAGCGCCGGGGTCTGCGTGCTGCTGCTCGTGCTGAGCACATGGGGTTACGTGGTGGCCACCCACGCCGTGATGCGGTACACGGACGGGCATGGCGCACACAACGGCCTACCGGTCGATGCCCAGGGGCTACTCCATGACCCATGTCTTGGCTAGGCCGCAAACATGTCGGCGACCATCAAGCTTCCTGAGCTTCCCTCGACGAGCAGATCCTCACCGCCTCAGACGTGGCCACCCATACGTCCTGCCCGCGATGGCTCACACCGGTACCGGATGCCCTCTCTGTGCCGATGGTGGTGTGGTCATAGCGGGTCAGAATGGCGGGTGGTGGTTCCGAACAGGCGCTGCGGGCACGGCTTGGTCTCCTCTGGTGACATCCTGGCTGAGCTCTCCGCACTGCCCACTGACATCACTGACGCGCGTTGATCGTTTCTGGCGGGATCAGGACGCGGTCTGGTCCGCCGCCGGCGATCTCGGCACCGGTGCCGACGAGTTTTTTACCCGGTGGGCACGTGGCTGTAATAGGCTTGTCGACTGAATTCCTGACGCTTTTCTCGGAGATCCGCACCAGGCCTGGAAGGTGTGCCGGACATCCCTCGTTGTGGCCATCCGCGCTGGCCGGTTCGGGCCGTCAGATCGGTGTGGTGCGGGTGACATGCGCGACGGCTGGCGCTCGACGTGCGGACCAACGCCACTTAAGCGACTTGGGGCAGTTGGCGGAGTTGTCCGGCGCAATTCATGCACAGTATGCGAACGGGCGATCACAATTCTTCGACCGTTGACGCTGTATCACGTCGACCGGTATCGTTGCGCATTCACGAACTATATTTCCATAGCGAAAGGATGTGTCTACTTTGGGCAGGAGAATCGGTGCCCTTGTGCTTGCGACAGCAGGGGTGGTTGTGCTCGCCACGCCTGTCGGAGCCACCAACGAACAGCCGAGGATTACCCCACCATGGAAGGTCAAGGCTGGGACGATGGGCGCGGTCCTCTATGGAGATTGCGTGGACGAAAAGGTCAAGATCGTTACTTCTGAAGGCTTTGTCGGCGGAGAGGCGAGGATTGCCGACTATAAGAACTTGTGGAAGGCCGAGGCTGATATCGTCGACAAACCCGGCACCTATTTCGCGCATATGAAATGCGACGGCAAACTCGGAAGAGGAGCCTACTTTACTGTCGTCCCATGAGCGGTCAGCTGAACTAAGGGCTGTCTCGTAACTGATCGTGTGGTGGTTGCCGGGCGGGGTGATCAGCCGGTGATGGCGAGGTTGTGCAGGAAAGCGATGCCGGATGCTGTGGTGGCCAGGGTGTGGCCGGCACGGCGGTAGTGGCGCGGGATCTTGTAGGTCTTCATGCGTGCCAGGGCGTGTTCGACCCTGGCGCGCACCTTGCGGTGGACCTTGTTGAGATCTTCCTGCCAGTCCGGCAAAGCCGTGTCCTTGGTGCGCTTGCGATACGGCATGATCACGCCGGGATTGCCCCGGTAGCCGCCATCGGCCATCACCGGACGACCCGCCAACACATCGGCGATGCCGGAGTCGCGATAGACCGTGCAGTCGTTGCGGTTACCCGGTTGCGGATCGCCGGTCGCGATCACCAGACGGGTATCGGCGTCGATCGCGACTTGCAGATTGGTCGAATACCAGTAGTTCTTCGACCGCTCGGCGACCCGGTGATCGCGTGTGGGCACCAAGGTGCCGTCGACGATCGCGACTTGGTGCGACGCGCCGTCGGCGGACCAGGGCCAGCAGCGGGCCGAGCGAGTCGACCACCCGGTGCGCCGTTTGCCGCCTGATCGACGCGCTAAAGTATCTCATCTTCGGGCTGGCGCTGGGCATTGGCTGCGGACGTCGCGAGGGCAACGCAGGCGGCGAGGTCGTCACGCAACCGGCGCTGCTGCTCCTCAGACAAGGGCGAGAACAATTCCCGTTCGACGGCACGTACAGCGACACTGGCTGCGCGCACCTTCTCCTCTCCGGCTGGAGTGAGCTCGGTCGGCAGGCTCCGCCCATGTAAGGCGCTCTCAGGCCTGGTGAGCAGGCCCCGCTCCTGTAAGCGGCGCACCACGAGATTCATCGACTGGCGCGTGACAAAAGCGCGGCGGGCAAGTTCAGAGTTGGACAGCCCAGGGCGCTGACCGAGCAGCTCGAGACACGCGTACTGCGCCACTGTCAAATCCAGTGGACGCAATACCCCATCCATCGCGGTATGCAGCGATGCTTGCACTTGCTTAAGCACGTAGCCCACTGACTGCTCTAGCTCTCCGACGGTCTCTTCTTGACCCATGTCAATATTCTGACATACTTCTACATGTCAGAACACTGACATGTAGCGCGTAAGACAACGTCGTGTATCCGAACGACTTGGCAACGACGTCGGAGCGACCAGCCGGTTCTGCGGTTCGCCAGTCGGCCGGACGTTCGCCGAGGGCAACTTTCTCAGGTTGTTCACCGAACAGGAACGAGGTCAAGATTGAACGCCACCGAGGCCAGTGCCGCCGGGACGAAGGGAACCGGCCAGCTCATGAAGCCCCTCCTTGTGCTTGCCCTGGCCACATTCGCGGTCGGTACTGACGCGTTCGTCATTGCCGGCCTGCTACCCGCCATCGCTGCTGATCTCGAGGTCAGCATTGCAGCCGCTGGCCAATTGGTGACGGCATTCGCCCTGACGTTCGCCATTACCGCGCCGATTCTTGGTTGGCTGCTGAGTTCGCTCGACCGTCGCACGGCACTACAGCTGGCGCTCGTCGTGTTCGCAGTCGGCAACGCGGTTACGGCGCTCAGCCCCGACTATGTCATTGCGTTGGTGGCCCGCATTCTCACGGCAGCGGGGGCCGCTACCATCACGGCGACCGCTTCAAGTGCCGCGGTCGCGATCTCGCCGGAGGCACGGCGAGGGCGTTCGATGGCGTTTGTCATCGGCGGACTCACTGTCTCCACAGCACTGGGTATGCCACTGGGCAACCTGATCGGCAGTGTCGACTGGCGCCTGACGCTCTGGGCGGTCGCTGCTCTTGGCGTCATCGCGGCAATCGGCACCTCGATGGGCTTGCCCAAGATTGACCTGCCGGCGACAAGCCTCTCCGCGCGCTTGGCGCCGCTCCGCCAGCCCAAGGTGATCGTCACCTTGCTTGCGACTCTGCTGGTGATGGGCGGACACTACACGGTCTACACGTACATCGGAGCGATAACGGCGGACGCTCTCAACGGGACATTTCCCCAAGCGCTGACTCTGGTTCTCTTGGTGTGGGGTCTCGGCGCGGTCCTAGGCAATGCGATCGCAGGCTACCTCGTAGACAATCTTCCCACGGTTCGCGTCGCGATTGTGGCACTCGCTGCCGCGACGGCGCTACTCGCCATCAGCCCTCTCGCGATCGATAGCCTGGCTCTTGTCCTCCTATGGGCCGGAATCTGGGGTATCACAGACGGAGCCCCATCAGTAATCCAGCAATACCGGTTGGTCAGCATCGCTCCCACCTCGGCACCAGTCCTCTTCGGACTCAACTCCTCCGCGGTCTTCCTCGGCATCGCCCTGGGCAGTGGACTCGGTGGCGTTGCACAAGGATGGATGTCGGTGACCCTGCTCGGCCTTCCCGCGGCCGTCCTGGCCCTGATCGCCACAATCCTCACCGTCGCCGATGGGAGGACGAACCAGGACGCGGAAACTTCACCGAACGCAGCCAGTCCAGCCGGTGACGCTACTCGACGAAGCTAGCGACTTGTTCGCTTGCCCCCGTGTTGCCACAGCGTTCTGGGCCAGGCAACTGTCGGGGCTGCGTGAAGATCACCGCTGGCTGTGGGAGGCCGTCATCCTGGACGGTGACGTCGTTGCCATCAAACAGATCGAGGTGCCCTCGTCCGGTCCTTCCCGCCGCTACTGGTGGCAGCATCTGGAAGAGACACCGGCATGCTGACCGACCAGGCCCTCGAAATCGACCAGCCAGGCATCACTCCCATAACCCGGTCCGCCTTCTACGCGCTCTGGGACAGCGTCCACAGTTGACGTTGAAGCCGCCCGCGGGAAGTCCTGACCTCATCGGTATCTCGGCGGAAGTAAGTGTTCGCCGCTCGGTCGACGCGCGTTGTTGGTTGGAGGAGACATGGGCGGGTCGATCACACGTCCCAGATCTCGTACTGTCGAGCGGTGGGCGAAACAAACGACCCGTCCAGCCTGCGTGTGGGACACGCCGAGCGCGACGCGGTCACCCAGGCACTGGTCAGCCACCTTGTCGCCGGGCGACTTTCGTTGCCCGAGTTCGAACAGCGTGTGCGGGCCGCGACCGAGGCACGAACACGCGGCGACTTGTCCGCACTGTTCCACGACCTGCCTGAGCCGCACGGCATGGCGGGAACAGGCGGTCCCAGCTGGGCACGACTACCAGACGCGTTACGGACCAGTTTGGCGGCCGAAAACCTTGTCGCGCTGGCGGAAGAGCTGACCGGCTCGATCACGTACCGCCGCTACCGGGCCGGCGGAGTCGAGATACGGCGGCGAGAGGTCTCGATCGTCGGTGCGGTCGCGGTGTCGAAGTCGCGGCTGGTGGTGTGGACGTCGGGAAGCAAACACGTGGATGTCCCATTCACCCATCCGCTGTGGCTCGCCTTGACGATATCGGCCGAACGTTCCCGTGTGCTGCGGATCTCCTACCGTGCTGAGGCTTTCCGATCCGACCGGTCGGGACGCGTGGACCTGCGACTCGCCACCGACCGCGCCGTGGAGCTAGCGCACGCAGCACAGCGAAGGACGACGTGATCCACGCCAAGTCGGGGCAGCAGCGACTCGCCGGGAGTCAGTCGCGTGGGGCTCGCCAGATCTGTGCGAGCTGGCCAGCCGAGCGTTGCCGCAGTGCGATCGTGCGTTGGCGAACATCCGGTTGGTATCGCCACCCGCAGGGACAGGTGGCGATCTACCCCTGGACGCGTTGAGCCCGGCCAGCTGTGTACCAGGCAACCGCTCCGGCAGCGATGCGAATCGCGTTGAGCCGGTACCAGCGGCGAAGCAGAACATCCCGTTTCTGCGGCGCGGGCGGTTCCGCGGCCAAGAACAGAGGCTGGTTGATCGCCGGCACGACATACGCGGTCACCAAAGCGACCGCGACAGTCGTCGCGGCGGATGCGGCCAGCCAAGGACGCCGACTCGTGTCACGCCACCCAGACGCGAGCGCCGCGACCGAGGCCGCGATCGTGACCGGTCCGGCAGGCACGAAGTACAGCGTTGGACTGCCGGGACGCAACACGGCACCCGGTTTGGCAAGTTCGCGGTGGTGAGCGAACACGTGCGGGACTTTCACGACTGCCTCGTAGAGATTGCCGAACAGCATCTGCGCCTGCCCGATCCGCGCGGCGCCCAACAGGATCCGATGCACCTTGCTCACTCATGTCCCCCTTCACTCACGCGAGTCGCAGCCCCGTCATTCAACTACACGGGGTGGCTTCGGCTGTGCGTACTTCGTCGCGAAGGTGGCGCCCGATGCCTTGCAGGCTGGGCATGACCTTGAGGTAGGCGTGGCCGACCGCCAGTCGACGGTGGTGCGGAAGATGCGAAGGCGAGCACCTGGATCGCGGCCGGGTCGAAGTCCGGCATCGAAATGTCTCATTCCTGAGCCGATCCTGGAAGATCAGCAAACAGGAAGGACCGGGCGCTCGGTGGGGCCACCCCCAGCGACCCCACCGAGCCCCTCCCCAGCGAGGCGCGTGACGTCATCGTGTCGGACGCCGTGTACCAACCGCGTACCAATCGCGTACTCGGTGGCCTCAGACGCTCTCCATCCAGTCCGTCACCACGTCGGCCAGTACGGCGAGCGGCAGGGATCCCTCCCGCAGCACCGTGTCATGGAAGGCCCGGATGTCGAACCGGTCGCCCAGCTTGCGTTCGGCCGCTGCCCTGATCCGGTTGATCTCCAGCCGGCCGACCATGTACGCCAGGGCCTGACTTGGATAGCCGATGAACCTGTTGACCTCGGCTTCGACCTCGATGTCCGGCAGTGCGGTGTTGGCCCGCACGTACTCGACGGCCTCGGCCCGGCTCCAGCCCCTGGCGTGCAGTCCGGTGTCGACGACGAGACGGACGGCACGCAACACGTCCGACGCGAGCATGCCCATCCGGGACAACTCGTCCGAATAGAGGCCCATCTCGTCGGCCAACCGCTCGGCGTACAACGCCCAGCCTTCGACGAACGCCTTGCTCAGCGGCAGCCTCCGAAGCACCGGCAGGTGGCTGAGCCCCTGCCCCCGCGTCAGCTGGAAGTGGTGGCCGGGCACGCCTTCGTGGAACGCCAGTACCTCGGCGAAGTAGCGGAACCGCTCGGTGGGCCTGGTGATGTTCGTGAAGTACGTGCCGGGCCGTTTCCCGTCGGGCGATCCCGTCAGGTACATCCCCGACGGGATCGCCGCGTCCTGTTCGGGTGGAACGGCTTCGACCGCGCACCGCTGGTCGGGGACGACCGTGAACCAGCCCGGCGCCAGGACCTCGGCCTTGGCCACCGCGATCCGGCCAACGTCGAGGATCTCCTCCCCGTCTCGCCAGCGCAGCTTCTCGTCGAACCGCAGCCGGTGGAAGACCGCCCCGACGTCGGACGTGCCGAACACCTGCTGGCCACTCCGCGCGATCTCGGCGTGGATCTTCGCGACCAGGTCCTTGCCGGTCCGGTGGAGTTCCTCCGGGGACCTGTCGGCCTCGGTGTGCACGCGGATCAGGCCGGCGTAGATCGACTCGCCGCCGGTGATCCAACACAGGCCGGGCTTCGAGTCGGGCCGGGCCTGCGGCGCGATCTCGCCAAGAACCGCGCGGTATGCCGCCAACGCCGGCCGGATCTCCGATTCGAGCAGTTCACGGCCCTGTTCGGCGTACTTCTCCATGCCGTGCTGCCGCAGCGGTTTCAGCAGCGGATCGTCGGTTCCGGCGGCCAGCGCACGGTCGACCTGCGCCACGGCCGAGTCAACCAGCCTCGCGACCGGCGGCCTACCCGCGCCGGTGCCGTCCACGTGACGCCGCGCCGCGGTGGACAGGTAGTGGCGGAACTGCGCCAGCCGGGCCACGTAGACCTCGGCCTGAGCCGCATTGTTGACCGTGACCCGCGGTACGAAGTACAGCGCCCTGGCGACCGGGGCGTTGAAGAAGTCGGTGACCGTGTACTCCACGGCCCGAGAGTCGATCCGGTGGCACACCGCAAGGGCCTGTTCCTCGACCGTGGCCTTGGTGATCCGGTCGACGGCTGGCAGCGTGGCGGCGTCCAGCGCCCGCGCCCTGGTCATGACGTCGAACGCCCGCGCGCGCACCGCACTCCTGGCATCCTCGGACAGGTCCCCCATGTCGCCGTCAGCTTCCCTGATGCCGTACATCGACGCGAGCAGCGGGTCCTCGTCGGCGAAGATCTCGACGAGTTCATCGGCCAGCATGTCGGCGGTCGTCATCAAGTCCCCTCAGCACCGGGCCCGACCTGCCCGGGCCACAGCTGAAGCCCACATCACGCCGCGTACTAGGCGCGTACTCTCGGCTAACGAGACTAGGATCGAGAACACGTCGTACGACCCGACCCGACGGGGTGAAAATGGTGGGAGACACTGACTTCCGCCTCTTGGGGACCCTTGACGTGAAGGTGGCGGGCCGGCGGATCGCGGTCCCAGCCGGTACCCAGCAGGTGGTCCTTGCGGGCCTGCTGCTGCGGGCCAACCAGGTCGTCCGGGTCAGCGAACTGATCGACTGGCTCTGGGACGAGGACACGCCGGACAACGCGGTGTCCACGGCGCAGGCCTATGTCCGGCGGCTGCGGCAGACGCTGCAGGCCAAGGACCTCATCACGACCATGTCGCACGGCTACCGGATCAACCTGGAAAGCGACGAGCTGGACCTGGTCCGGTTCCGTGGCCTGGTCAAGCAGGCCGACGAGACCTCCGACCCGGCCGCCCGGACCGACCTGATCACCCAGGCCCTCGCCCTGTGGCGTGGCCCGGCGTTGGCCGACATCCCGGCCTGCTCGTTCCGGGAACGCGAAGTGACCCGGCTGACCGAGGAGCACCTGCGGGCGATCGAGATCCGTGTCGACTGTGACCTCGCCATCGGACGGCACGCGGAACTCCTGCCCGAGCTGCAGAACCTGACCACCCTGCACCCGTTCCGGGAACGGCTGCACGGCCAGTTGATGCTCGCGCTGTACCGCTCGGGACGTCAGGTCGAGGCGCTGTCCACGTTCCAGCACGTGCGGACCAGGCTGGCGGACGAGGTCGGGATGGATCCGAGCGAGCAGCTTCGGCTGCTGCACCAGCGGATCCTCACCAACGATCCGGCGCTGGCGCTGCCGTCGAAGCCGAGTCACGCGCCAGCTCCACCAGAGACCGAAACCGCGCAGGCCGAGCGTCAGGTACCCCGGCAACTGCCGGCGGGCCTGCAGAACTTCGTCGGCCGGGATGAGACGTACGAACAGATCGTCAGCCTGTTCTCCCGCGACGGAGATACGGGTGTTCCGGTGGTGGCGATCTCCGGGCAGCCGGGAGTCGGCAAGTCCGCGCTGGCCGTGCAGGTCGCTCACCAGCTACGGGCACAGTTCCCGGACGGCCAGCTCTTCGTCGACCTGCTTGGCAACGCGTTGGAGCGGGAGCTGACCGCGGAGCAGGTGCTTGCCCGGTTCCTGCAGGCGCTCGGCCTGCCACCGGACCAGCTTCCCGACGACCTCCATGGCCTCGTGGCCGCCTACCGCACCGCGCTCGCCGACCGGAAAGTCCTGGTGGTCCTTGACAACGCGGCCAGCGCCGGGCAGGTGCGCAACCTGCTGCCCACCACGTCCGGATCGGCGGCGCTGGTCACCAGCCGCAGATCACTGCGCGGCCTGGCCGCGCTGGGTGGGGCGCGACTGGTCAACCTGGACGTGCTCAGCCCTGAGCAGTCGGTCGCGCTGCTGAACACCATCGTCGGACACGACCACCCGTACGATCCCGCCGTGTTGGGTGAGATCGCCGAGCTGTGCGGCCATCTGCCGCTCGCTCTGCGGATCGCGGGAGCCAACCTGTTGCTACGGGACGACGACTCGGCGCAGGCATACGTCACCGACTTACGGCACGGCAACCGGCTCACCGCGCTGGAGATCGAGGACGATCCGGGCGCCACCGTACGTGCCGTGTTCGACCTGTCCTACCTGGCGCTGAAACCCGAGGTCGCGCGTCTGTTCCGGCAGCTGGGCCTGGTGCCGGGGCCGGACTTCACGAGGCAGGCGGTGGCGGTCCTCGCCCAGCTGCCCGAGCAGCGCGCGGGCAAGCTGCTGGCCGACCTGGTCGCCGCGGGACTGCTCCAGCAGGTCGCGTCCGACCGGTTCCGCTTCCACGACCTGTTGCGGCTCTACAGCGAGGAACGCTGCCAGATCGAGGAGAACCCGGACGAGGCGGAGGCAGTGCGGGCCCGGCTGTTCGCGTACTACGTGCGCTGGCTCGACGCCGTCGCTGACGTGCTCTGGGAGACCTGGCGCCGGCTGCCACGAACCGAAGTGGAGCTGGCGGTGCCGAGCCCCACGTTCGACGGCACGGCGCCGGCGTCCGCGTGGATGGACCAAGAGGGGCCGAACGTCATCGCGGCGATCCTCGACGCGGCGAAACGCGGACCGGTGCACGCCGCGTGGCACCTCGTCGAATCGCTACGCGCTTACCTGGTGACCCGTGGCCGCTACCGGGCCGAAGGAGTCGTCGCCGCGAAGGCTGCCTTGACCGCGGCGCGGGTGGCGGGGGATGCCCATGCGGAGGCGGCCATGCACTATGTCCACGCCTCCATCTCCTTCCGCTTCCAGGACCGCGTCACGGCGATGGAGCACACCTTGGCCGAACTGGCCGCCTACGACCGGTGCGAATCCGATGAGGGCCGGGCACGGGCACTGATCGCCCTGGGCATCCTGCATTTCGTCGACGGCAGGCTCAGACCCGCCGTGGACGAGATCGAACGGGGCGTGCGCCTGGCCGAGGAACACGGGTCCGACAAGGTCCGGCTGTTCGGACTGATCAACTTGTGCGTGGTCGAGGAGCGGCGGGGGCACCTCGACCAGGCGGAGTGGGCCGCGCGGGAAGCCCTGCGACTGGCGCCGGCGAGCGGCACCTTGGTGACCGTGGCCTCGTCCCGCACGGTCCTGGGCGATGTGCTGGTCCGCCGGGGCCGCTTCAGCGAGGCCATCGACCAGTTCTCGGCGGCCCTTGCCACCTACCGGGAAACCGGGACGCGGAACAACGTGACCAAGACACTGCGTGGACTGTCCGACGCCAACCGCTTGGCTGGCGACCACAAGGCCGCGTTGGCCAACGCGCTCGAAGCGATGGCCGTCGCCGACGAGTCCGGCATCGAGCAGGACCAGGTCGACTCGCTGGTCACCGTCGCCGCGGCACAGCAAGGAATCGGACACGCCGACGAGGCGGCCACGTGCGCCCGCAACGCACTGGAGATGGCACGTAGCCTCGCCTACCACCGCGGCGAGATCTGCGCACTGCTGGAGCTGGCGGCCCAGTGCCGTCAGCGGGGTGACCTGGCCACGGCACGGGAGCACGCCAGCCAGGCCGTCGAGCTCAGCAGGCGCGCGGAGCTGCTCGACCTTGAAGGGCGCACCGAGACGCTGCTGGCCTGGCTCGCGTTCGAGGCGCATGACCTGCTTGTCGCGCGGGAACACGCCCAGCAGGCACTGGCCGTGCACACCGACGCCGATTCCCCGTTCGGCCAGGCGCAAGCCCTGCATGTGCTCGGCTTGGCGCTGGCCGCGAGCGGGGACCACGAGCAGGCGAGATCCTCGTGGCAGCAGGCGTTGGACCGACTGTCCGGACTGTCCATTCCGGACACTGACGAGCTACGCCGGCTGCTCGCTTCTGATTGACTCGCTTCTGGTTGACGACGTGGCCGCGCGCCACGCCGCGAGCAGCAGTGCGCACAGGACCAGACCAGCCAGGCCAGTGCCGGTGATCACCGACGACGGCGCGAACGACTCGGCCAGGACACCGAACAGCACCACGGTGATGCCCTGGCTCACCCGCATGAACGTGAAGAGCAGGCCGGCCAGCTGACCGCGCTGCGAGTCCGGAGCGGACCGGGTGTACTCGGCGCCAAGGGGGATCCAGAAGCACAGGGCGGCACCGGAAACGGCGAACAGCGCGGCGCCTGCCCAGACACCGGGCTGGAGAACGAAGGCCACGAAAGGCAGGCTGGTCAACACCATGAGCGGTGCCATCAGCCGGGACCGGCTGGCGGGCCTGACCCAGCGGGTGTACGCCCACAGGCCGACGACGATTCCGGTGCAGTTGGCCGCCATCAGCACTCCCGCGGCGGCCACGTCCACCCCGAACTGCGCGGCGTACGGAACGGCGAGCGTCACGCCTATCGGGGCGATCGCGATCAGCAGTGTGAAGAGGATGAGGACGCGCAGCCGCCGATGCCGGGCAACGAAAACGACGGCTGACCGCAATGAGGCCAACCATGGGCTGGCATCCGTCTCGGCGGCCGTCGCGGGCCGCAGCCGCACGCCGAAGCGGATCAGGGCGGCGGACCCGAGGAAGGTGGCGGCGTTGAGCACAAGCACCCCGCTGATCCCGAGCCAGCCGACCATCACGCCGGAAAGCCCGTAGCCCAGTGCGTATCCCAGGTGAGCGACCTGCAGGTTCATCGAGGTGGCGGTCACGAAGGACTCGCCGGTCAGCGCCACGGACAGGGTGGCGGTGTGCGCGCCGTTGAACGGCGTGTCCAGCAACCGGGTCGCGATCACCAGCAGCCACAGCCCGGCCAACGGCATTCCCGGAATCGCCATGCACAGCAACAACATCGCGCGGCCGACGTCCGAGCAGATCATGACGGTCCGGCGGGGATACCGATCCGCCAGGCCGGCCAGCAGCGGACCGCCGAGCAGGTCAGGGAGCATGGTCAACCCGAACGTCACGGCCATCAGGCCGGCGGACTCGGTCCGCTCGTACACCGCGATCATCAACGCGGCCCTGGCCAGGTAGTCACCGGCCGTCGAGAGGCTCCGGCCGAGGAACAGGGCCCGGAACTCGCGGTTCGCGAGCGCCTCGCGGTAGCCGACGCGCTCGGGAGCCGACGTCACGCTTTGTTTCCGATCACCGCGCATCCCATCACCAGTTCCCCGGCCGGATCGAGACCAAGCAGCTGCTCCACGAGTTCGTCGCGGACCGCCGAGGTGAACGTCATGCCCAGACCTAGGGCGGTGACCAGGAGATATACCGTCTGATTGAGGTGTCCGACGTCGAAATGCAGTACGCGGTAGATTCGGGCCGTGCGGTATTTCCACATGCTTCGTTCCAGGACCGCGGTGTAGAAGACCACCATCGCCGAATTCTCGGTCCAGGCCTGTTCGGTGACAATACGCGAAAAGTCATCGTCGCTACACGGTCCACCAATAAGTGCAAGCGTGTGCGCGGTCGGATTGTAGTGATAAACGCCCGGATCGATCCCGTCGACCGCGCGTATGAGGACGTAAACCTCGGTGGGATGCCGGCCGCCACCCGACGGTGAGGTCTTGAACACCGTCTGCGATTGTTCGTCGATTTCGACAATGCCTGCGGAAACCTTCAGCAAGGCCGCCGCCGATTCCAGCGGAATCGGCTTGTCGACGAACTTCCGGTCACTGCGTCGCTGATACAGCAGGTTGAGGAGATCACGTTCTCGCCAGTTCGCCGCGGACCAGTCGGGCAGCTCGACGACCGGGGCCCCGGTGAACGTCCGGTGCGCCCGTGGCGGCGGCCCGAGCTTGAGGTTCTCGACGAGCATGGCGTCGTAGTCCTCAGGTGACATCGCCGATTCGCCCGCCAGGTTGCGAGTGGAGAAGTGGAACGCGGACGCGAGCCGGCCCCACGGCTTGAAAGCCGAGACGGCCGACTCCTCGAACCTGTGCCGAGGCGATCCTTCCGCGACCAGAATGTCGTGGTCCAGAAAGATCCTGGCGATCTTCGCGTAACGCTCACGGAGCACCGGATCGTCGGTCATGGTGTCCGTGGATTCCAACGGTTTCCACGCCGAGAACCAGCGCAACAACGCTTCGGCACCATCAACCAGAGCGAATTGACGGTGCCCGAGGGTGTCATCCCAAACGAGTTTCCCGGAGTCCCAAAAGGACACGCCACACGAGGAAACCCGAACCTGAACGGTTTGGTGATTCATGGGAAAACGGTCGTCGGGCTATTACCCTTCGGACCGCGTGACGAACCCGAAGATCTCGTCGATAGGCTTGTCATAGTCTTGCGAGTACGACTCGAACGCGATCTCGAGGTCCACATCCTCGATCATCGAACATTCACCCCTGTCTACCCCTATGGACATTGCGGCACCGGTAACCCTGCACCACCGCCGACTGTACGCGCATCGCCGTTACGGGTGATAGTCACGGTCCAGTCGGCGTACCAATCGCCTGGCGTCGATCACTCAACGTGCCTGAGGCCGTGGCCAAGTAGGTCGAACGCGTGGTTGATCAGTGTGAGAACTCGATCGCGTACCTGGTCGGCGGGAATTTCCTCGCGCGCCCATTTGTCGGCCATTCGCAGGGCCATCGGATGAATACTCAGCACCTGGTGGGCCAGGGACGTGCACACCGTCGCCTCCGGTCGGCCGCGTGCGCCGTGGCCACGCGACGACCGCGGCCACCACGGCGATCGCCTCTCCACAGCAGTGAGGTGACCTTGCGAACCCTTGACGACTTGCGTCGACGCCGTCGAGCAGTCAGGGGAGAAACCCGAGCCGTCGGGCGGCCAGGACGGCCTGGTAGCGGTTGTGGACCGCGAGCTTGCTCATGGCGCTGCGCAGGTACGCCTTCACCGTTTCGGGCTTGACGGCCAGTCGTTCGGCAGCCCCGGCGTTGCTGCAGCCGAGGGCAACCTGGCTGAGCACGTCGATTTCCCGTGGAGACAGCGTTGTTTGCGAGGCCGGATCCGGTACCGGGCCGCTCAGGGCGTTGATCCGGTCGCATGCACGGCGTAACCGGTCGTGGAGCGGTCCGGGCGGAACGTCTGCCACGATGCCGCGCAGCTCCGCGTGCAGCTCGCGGAGCTGTTCCTGGCCTGCGGGATCAGGTTTCACGGCGGTCGTGCCGAGCAGTTTCAGCCGGTGGTCGACCTCGTCGCGCACCGCCAGTTCGCGCGCGACGTCGTTGGCGATGCCGACGAGTGCGTCGATGGTGCGTGTGCCTAGCGGCAGGTCCGAGCGGACAGCGGCGTACAGCACGCCGCGGACTTGGCCGTACGTCGCGACTGGGACGGCGACCGTCGCGTGGATGCCTTCGCCCAGCACGGGATCGTCGTAGTCGTGCGTGATCGAGCGGGCCGCTCGGTAGTCGGACACCCCGTATGGGCGGACCCGTTGCAGCACTGTTCCGCCCACGCCCTTGCCTGGTTCGACGTGCAGATCGCGGAGCCCGGTCGTCCGCGCGCCGAGGAACTCGCAGAGCACCAGTCGTTGGTCGCGGATCTGACCAGCGAAGGCCAGCGGCACTCCGGTCCGGCTGCGGATCCCACGCAGGGCACGCCGGTAGAGCTCCCCGTCAGCCGGCCTTAGCAGGGCGGACACGTGACCTCCTGCGTTCGTCGGTGCCGTTCCCGGCAGCGAACCCGCCCGGCCCGGCCGGGCACTACCCCTGTCCGGGGGTAGCGAGCGCTGCCGAGCCATCCGGATGATACGCGCTCACCCAGCCTCCGTACCTGGTGAGGAGACCCCTCAACAGCAGTTTTGGCTCACCCAGCACCTTCAGCCCGAGCTCGACGAGGAGCCTCGATGTCCACTTCGCAACCCAGCACAAGCCCGCCAGTCCCGCTGTGGCGTGTCGCGGCCGCCAGTTGTGCAGGCACGACCATCGAGTTCTACGACTTCTTCATCTACGGCACCGCCGCGGCGTTGGTATTCCCCAAGGTCTTTTTCCCGGCGCTGGGTTCCACGGCGGGCACGGTGGCCTCGTTCGCGACGTTCGCGGTGGCGTTCATTGCCCGCCCGGTCGGCGCGATCGTGTTCGGTCACTTCGGCGACCGGATCGGCCGCAAACGCACCCTGATCTCGACACTGCTGCTGATGGGCATAGCGACCGTGCTGATCGGGCTGCTTCCCGGGGCCGCCACTATCGGGGTCGCCGCCCCGATCACCCTGGTCGTGCTGCGCTTCGCGCAGGGCTTCGCCGTCGGGGGCGAGTGGGCAGGCGCGACGCTGCTCACTGCGGAGTACGCGCCCATGCACCGGCGTGGCTTCTACGGCGTGTTCCCTCAGATCGGTCCGGCGATCGCCTTTGCCCTGTCCAGTGGCACGTTCCTGGCGACCGGTCTGATCATGGGCGACACCGACGAGGCGTTCCTGTCCTATGGCTGGCGGATCCCGTTCCTGTTCTCGATCGTGCTGGTCCTGGTGGGTCTCTACGTCCGGGTGAGTATTGAGGAGACTCCGGCGTTCCGCGCGGCCCAGACCCGCGCCGAGACGAACCCGAGGCGGGTGCCGTTCCTGGAGGCGATGCGGGCCCAGCCGCGTGAGGTGCTGCTGTCGGCCGGTGCGCTGGCCATGCTGTTCGCGTTCTTCTACATGGGCACGGCCTACCTGACCAGCTACGGCACCAACCCGAAGGGCGCGGGACTGTCCCGTCCGGTCGTCCTCGGCATGGGCATCGGTGCCGCGGTGCTGTTCGGGATCGTGACGATGATCGCCGGGACTGTGTCGGACCGGTTCGGGCGCCGCAACGTCATCCGTGTCTCGTGCGTGGCCGGCATCCTGTGGGCCCTGGTGCTGTTCCCGCTGCTGGACACCGGCAGCGCCGCCGCGTTCGCGATCGGGCTGTCGGGCACCCTGGTGATCTTCGCGATCGCCTACGGCCCGGCAGGCTCCTACCTGCCCGAGTTGTTCACCGCTCGGCACCGTTACACCGGCGCCGGGCTTGGCTACAACCTCGCCGGGGTCCTCGGCGGGGCCATTCCCCCGCTGGTCGCGCCCGGTCTCGCCGCGTCCTTCGGCAGCATCGCGATCGGCGTGATGCTCTCACTGATCGCCCTGCTCTCCCTGGTGAGCGTCTCCATGCTGGCCGAGACCCGCAACCGCGCCCTGGAACACGAACAACAGCCCCAGCACGAAGAGCCCGAGCCCACCACCGCCTGACCTGTTGCAGGGGCGAGATTCCGCCGAGTTATGAGGAGTCCACGATGGACATGACCGGGGCGTATCGAGCGAGCCGGGACCAGTTGCTCGCGTTGCGTGGGCAGCATGAGCGTGCTGTAGCCGAATTCCGATGGCCGGAGCTGAGAGATCGGTTCAACTGGGCAGTCGACTGGTTCGACGCGATCGCCCACGACAACGACCGCCCGGCTCTGGTGATTGCCGAGGAAGACGGCTCTTGCATCGAACGCAGTTTCGCCGAGATGGCCCGGGCATCCGACCGCCTGGCCACGTGGCTGGCCGCGCGTAGCGTTGAGAAAGGGGACCCGGTGGTGCTCATGCTCGGCAATCAAGTCGAGCTGTGGGAATCGATGCTGGCGGTGCTGAAACTGGGCGCGGTGCTGCTGCCCACGACCACCGCGATCACCGCCGCTGATCTGACCGACCGGATCGCCCGCAGCAACACGCGGCACGTGATCTGCAATGCGGCTGACACGGGTCGCTTCGAGGATGTCCCGGGTGACTACACCCGGATCAGTGTGGGTCCGGCTGCGGGCTGGGCGGACCTCCGGGACGCTGCCTCGCAGGAATGGCAGCCGGTCAAGCATCCGGAGACATCCGTCGACGATCCGGCCTTGCTCTACTTCACGTCAGGAACCACGTCCCGGCCCAAACTGGTCGAGCACACGCAGGTGTCCTACCCCGTTGGTCACCTGGCGACCATGTACTTCCTCGGAATCCAGCCCGGCGACGTGCACCTGAACATTTCCTCACCGGGGTGGGCCAAGCACGCCTGGTCGTGTTTCTTCGCGCCGTGGATCGCCGAGGCCACGATCTTCGTCTACAACTACGGCCGGTTCGATGCCCCCGCACTGCTCCAGCAACTGCGGGAACGGCGGGTCAACAGCTTCTGTGCCCCGCCGACGGTGTGGCGCATGCTGATCAACGCCGACCTGGGCAAGCGGCCCAGCGGTCTGCGCGAACTGATCGGCGCGGGCGAGCCACTCAACCCCGAGGTGATCGACCAGGTTCGGCGGGCGTGGGGACTGACCATCCGGGACGGATTCGGCCAGACGGAAACCACCGCCCAGGTCGGCAACACCCCTGGCGCCGAAGTGAAGCCGGGCTCGATGGGCCGGCCGCTGCCGGGCGTCCCAGTGGTACTGGTCGACCCGGCCACCGGCAAGCAGCTGGATGGGCCTGGCGAGGGAGAGATCTGCCTGGACCTCGCCCAGCGGCCGCTGTCCCTCATGAAGGGCTACCAAGGCGATCCCGACCGCACGGGCGAGGCGATGGCCGACGGCTACTACCACACCGGCGATGTGGCCACTGTGGACGCGGACGGGTACATCTTCTACGTGGGCCGCACCGACGACGTGTTCAAAGCCAGTGACTACAAGATCAGTCCGTTCGAGCTGGAGTCGGTCCTCGTCGAGCACCCGGCCGTGGCCGAGGCCGCCGTCGTGCCCGCCCCGGACCCGGTGCGGCTGGCCGTGCCGAAGGCCTACATCGCGCTCGCACCCGGCCACGAGCCGACAAAGGAAACAGCACTGTCAATCCTGCGACACGCCCGGGAGCGGCTGAATCCGTACCAGCGGGTCCGCCGGATCGAGTTCCACACACTGCCCAAAACCTTGTCGGGCAAGATCCGCCGTTTCGAACTGCGCGGCCGCGAAGACCGGATAGCGCAGGAAAACACAACCTGCGAGGAGTGGCGCGACGACCAGTTCGCCGAACTCACGGGAGATGGTCGTGACCGTTGATCGCTTGCTGCCCAGCCGAGAGGCCGAGGACCTGCTCGCGCTCGTACGGGAGGTCGCCGACAAGGAACTCGCCACGCGCGTGGACGAAACTGGTCGGCGGGTACTCGCTGTCCGAACCGCACGCCGGCTCGGACGCCGCCGCGCTGAAATGCCGCGCCGAGCGCACGACCGAGGGCTATCGGATCATCGGCACCAAAGCCTGGATCACCCACGGCGGCAAAGCCGACTGCTACGCCCTGTTCGCGCGCACAGGCGAAGACGTTTCCTGCTTCCTGGCGCCCGGCCGGATCGACGGCCTGACGTTCGACCGTCCGGAACAGAAGATGGGCCTGCACGCCATCCCGACCACGATGGCCCACTGGGACGGCGCGATGCTCGAACCCGGCCGCCTGATCGGCGCCGAAGGGCAGGGACTGCCGATCGCGTTCTCCGCGCTGGACGCCGGTCGTCTAGGTATCGCTGCCGTGGCGACCGGACTCGCCCAGGCCGCATTGGACGCCGCCGTGGCCTACGCGCAGGAGCGCACCGCGTTCGGCAGAAGGATCGCCGACCATCAGGGACTTGGCTTTCTCCTGGCGGACATGGCCGCGGCGGTCGATTCCGCACGCGCGTCCTATCTGGACGCTGCCCGCCGCCGTGACGCGAGACGTCCCTACAGCCGGCTGGCCAGTGTCGCCAAGCTCGTCGCCACGGACGCCGCGATGAAGGTGACCACGGACGCCGTGCAAGTGCTCGGCGGAGCCGGCTACACCCGGGACTTCCCGGTCGAACGGTACATGCGCGAAGCCAAGGTCATGCAGATCTTCGAAGGCACCAACCAGATCCAGCGCCTGGTGATCAGCCGGCACCTGGCCCGCTGAATCGACGGGCCGCCCGGGAACAATCTCACATACGTGCCCTGGTGGCCGAGGCTCCCGCCGTCGTGCCCATCAGGTCTTTGACGATGATGCCGTCCTTGACGACGAGTTCGATCGTGCCAGGATCAGCCAGCGTGGCGATGTCGGTCAGCGGGTCTACCGGTACCGCAACGAAATCAGCGACCTTGCCGACCTCAAGGGTGCCGAGTTCGCTCGCGAGGCCTAGCAACTCCGCCGCGTGGATCGCCTTCGAAACGTTCTCGCGCGCGATCTCCGACCACCGGACCTTCTTCTCGTACAAATACGGCGGCACCGCCGCCGGATCGGGAACCCGCAACGCGGCACTGAGAGTCGGGACCAAGAAGGTGCCCCGTTCCAGCATCAGCTCAATGCCCTCGTCGTCGATCTCGTAACCGTGCTCGACACTGTCCACGCCACCCCGGATCGCGGCCAGGATCCCGGCGGTCCCCTGCGCGTGTGCCGCGATTTGACGGGGCCGTGAATGCCGCGCGAGCTCGGCACGGATCAGCGTCCGTCTTGAGCAACTCCTCGCCACGAAACTTCCGTGGATGGAGATCCTCGACAGCGGCATCAACCTACGCACGAGCAAGCGAATCGGTTGGATGCTCGACGAGTACGGGCGCGCGACCGGTGAATTCATCACGCCCACGGCGCTGCGATCGCGTTGACGGCCCGGCCAGTCGTACCGGAGCTGCTGGTGAGGTCGTACGGCGGCCGCGGCTGACAGTTGGCTGAGCTGACGACAAGGACGACATCCGTCGTCCAAGCACGGCCCGCACTTGCTTATTCCGGCCGGGCCATGAACGTCTGCGACGGCCGTTCGTCGCAGGTGGCCGAGAGAACAACCTTGTCGTCCTCAGTGTCCAGGCAGCCTTGGCGGCCGATGTTGAACAATGTCATGGCCGTCCCGCCACCGTGGTCCCGTAGCACCCGCACCCGCCAGAAGAAGTGAGTACGCCTCTGGCACTCGAACCGTTGCTGTTTGGTGCCCTGATAGGCGGTTGCGTCGTGCGCCCCGAGGCATCTGTTGTAGTCATTGACCAGTCGGTAGTCCTCGTCGTCCACCTTCTCGAGGCGCCAGCGGCCGCCGTCCGGTATGCGCGCGCAGTCGATCAGCACCAACGGAACGTCGTAGTCTCCGCGGCCGTCACGTGGGCCGACGCACCTGCCGTCGTGCGAGACGAGGAGTCGGGGCTCGGTGAACGTCACGGGCGACGTCGACGGGGCCGGGTCCTGATCGCCCGTGTTCAGCCAGATCACCACAACCGCGACGACGGCCAGTACTGCGGTGAAGGCGACAATCCACCAGGTCCGCGGATTCCTGGTCTCTGCCGCTCGCACGTCGGAGCGTGGCCGATCGAGCGTCTCGGCCTCCTTGACCCGCAGCAGGGCGGCGAGGAACGCCGCGGTTTCGTCATCGGTGGCGCCCATCGCGAGCAACAGTCGCCGGGCTTTCTCCTCGTTGTCGGGTATGGCACACACTTTTGGATTGAGAAAGTTGCCCACGGATCCGTGTGAATAGCCGCACCTGCCCGCGAGGACGCGGATTGACAGCCCTTTGGCCCGGTGCAGGGCGCGCAGCTCACGATTGAAGTCCGCACGCGTGCGTATTCCGTGCGGGTCAGATCGATGCACCTCCACAGGGTATCAGCAGGTCAAATGTCATGTTGGACGTTCCACTGGGCAGGCCGTGTCCAAATTTTGGACACCTGGACGGCAATGGACGGACAACCTGGGTTGCGTTCAGTTCCACCTGAGAAGAGCGTGCTCTCACGATAGAGATCGACGTTCGCTCACCGCGTTGAACGTCCTTTGAGGAACAAATCTCGCACCGCACATTGTCCTGACGTATGAATTCTTTCCGAAGGGATGAAATGATGCTACGAAAGACCGGCAGAGGCCTGCGAGCGGTGGCCGCACTGGGTGTGACCCCACTGTTGCTGGCGGCGGGCCTGGGCGCTGCGCCGGCCAATGCCGACCCGATCGGCGTCCAGAGCCTGGCCAGCTGCTCGCCCCATTGGGCCAACACGGCCGCGTGGATGGACTGCACCGGCGGCACCCGGAAGAGCTGGGTGCGCCTGGGCTACAACTGCGGGGTCGGGCCGATCACCCGCGACCACCACACCAGGTGGTACCGCGTGGACCCTGGGAAGCGCAGGACGGTATCAGCTGAGTGCACCGTGCGGGTCAACAGGGCGTGGCCGAACGTCCGGGCGTACTGAGCACTCCCGGTCCGCCGCGGGCATCCACTGGACCATGTTCGTTCCAGCACAGGAAACCGGCGGTGACCCGTACTGGGTCACCGCTGGTGATGTGGGGTTGCACGGGTTCGCCCCAGGGGCTGCTGATGCGAGTTGCCGTCGACCAGTTCTGGATCAGCCGCTGACCTGCGGTCCGCAAGGCTACCCTGGACACCAGGTCGCAGGCTCGGGCCATATGGCTGGCCACGATCAACTCGGCCGCGTCGGCAGGCGTCGTCGATCACCCTTCGTTTCACTCGGCGGACGGGTACGTCTGCAACTCGCTCTGCGCGTGCTCGAACTGGTGCAAGGGATTCAGCGCATCGGTGTGGTCACAGTGGACGAACGCGTCGTACCTCTGGCCGAGGATCGTCGGCACGTAGTTGCTCGTGCGTTCTGTGCTTGGGTGGTAGACCACTCCGATCGCCCGGTGTCCACGAACCTGGCTTGCCCATGAGGAATCCGGGAACACGAACAGGCTGTCGTCATCCGGGACGGCTTCGTGCAGCAGATCCTCGACGCTGTCCGATCGTGCGCCAGGCACCGGCATGCGACGCACCGGCCCGCCCCAGAAGTCAGACGCGATCACACTCCCGCGGTGACTGCCGAAGCCGATCAGTACCACACCGTCCCGGGCGTGCCGTTCACGCACCAACTGACCGATGTTCACCATCCCGGCCGCCGCCATGTCGGTCGCCCGGGCATCACCCACGTGCGTGTTGTGCGCCCAGACAACAGCTTTCGCTTGGGAACCGTAGGCGCTCATCAGCCGGTCGAGCGTGTCAGCCATGTGACGAGGCCATGCGCCGGGCCTGTGCCACCGGGTCCATGGCGTCGGGCTACCCGAACAAGCCCTCGCTAACCAGCTTCCCTAACAACCGTGCCGCGAAGCTGGCGTGTACCACTGATGATTCAGGTTTATGTACGTCACCGGGCGTAGATCGAATGGGCACACGTGACGTACTCGTGGCCGCCACGACGTGGGGATCGTGGGAATATGACACGAATTGCGTGGATAGTTCTTGTGGGACAGCTGGTCGCCGCGATCGGGAGCGGCCTGCAGTGGCTGGCGGCGCCGCAGTACCTGCCACCAGGGCTGATCTATATCGCGGGGGCGATCGTCATCCTGCTGCTGGAACGGCGGTCACGGTGGGCGTCCATGGGCGCGGTCGCGATGTCGGCATGGATCTTTTACGGCGGCCTGAACAGCGGCTCGCTCACCAGAGGCCTGTCCTCCACAAAGGACATAGTGGCGGTCGGCAACTGGGTGATGGTCGCCGGACTCGTGGTGTCGGTAATTGCCGCGGTCGTGGCGATGACCGTTACGCGCTCATCGGAACCGCAGGTAGGGCAACGTACCGCCGTAACGGTCACTTCGTCGGGACTGCTGGTTTACGCGGTCGGCAACGCCTGGATGGGCGGGTGGGACCTGAGCCGGCCGGGACCGATCCCCTTCGCGGTGCTGGCTTTGCTGGTGGCGCTCGTGCGGTACCGGTTCATGGTCATGATCAGCATCGTGATGTCGATCGCGTTCCTGGAAGGCACGGTCTCCCGGCTGAGTTCGGTCGGCTTCGGTTCGGCGGCGCTGATGATGGCCGGGCTGGTCATGGCGTTGGTCGCGGGAGTCGTCGCCGTTGTGCCGCAACGAACAGCACAGCCCGCGTCCGGCTGATCAAGGGGCGCGCGAAAGTGATCTCACTGTGCTGGTCATGTTCTTCGCATGATCTGGTTTTCCCATGCCCAGGCGGCTACTTCGACGCGGTTGCGTAGGCCGAGCTTGTTCTGGATTCCGGACACGTGGCTTTTCACGGTGCTCAGGGAGATGAACAGTTCTGCGGCGATCTCCCGGTTGGTCCGGCCGCGGCCGATGGCACGGACCACCTCGGTCTCGCGTTCGGACAATGGCTTTGTGGCGTGGGTGAGTGTTGTTCTTTCGGTGGCGGTGATGTGGCGCAGGAGCCGCAAGGTGATCGAGGGAGAGACCAGAGCGTCGCCGGCGTTGGCGGCGCGGACGGCTTCGACGAGTAGGCCAGGGCCGGCGTCCTTCAGGACGAAACCGAGGGCGCCGCCGCGCAGCGCGCCGTACACGTACTCGTCCAGGTCGAAGGTGGTGACCATGACTACCCGCAGCGGGTTGGCCACGCCCGGGCCGGCCAGGGCGCGGGCGACTTCGATGCCGTCCAGGCGAGGCATCCGGATGTCCACGAGGCACACGTCCGGGCACAGCCGCCGGGCGAGTGCCACGGCCTCCGCGCCATCCGCGGCTTCGCCCACCACCGTGATGTCGGGCTGATCTTCCAGAATGAGCCGCAGGCCGCGGCGGACCATTGCCTGATCGTCAGCCAGCAGTACGGTGATCGTCATCAGCGCTTCCTCATCACAGTGGGCAGCGTGGCCAGTACGGACCAGCCGCCGCCGGGACGCGGGCCCGCCGAGAGCACGCCGTCGAGTGCTTCGACGCGTTCGCGCAGGCCGACAAGTCCATATCCGGCGCGATGCAGTGCGGGCGCCGGTGGCGCATCGTCAACGACCTCGACAGTGACACGATCCTGATCCTGGCTGACGTCGACCGAGACCGAGCGGGCGCGCGGGGCGTGCTGCGAGACGTTGGTCAGCGACTCCTGCACGATGCGGTAGACCGTGCTGGTGATCTCCGGCTGCCACACTGGCTCGCCCTCGGGCAGTTGCAGGCGTACCCGCGGGCCGTGCTTGGTGAAGCGACGGACCAGTTCGCTGAGCTGTTCGGGCCCGAGCAAGCCCGCCGTGACGTCTTCGTCACGCAGCAGGCCGACGACACGGCGCATCGCCGTCAGCGCCTCGGATCCCGCAGTCTCGATGTCCGCCAGCGCGCCGTCGAGCTCTTCCGGTTGCTTACGGCGGACGATCCTTGCCGCCTGCGTCCGCAAGACGACACCGGTGATGTGGTGGGCAACGATGTCGTGCAGTTCTCTCGCCAGCTCGAGCCGTTCGTCGCGGCGCACCTTCTCGATCACGGCCCGTCGACGGCTGTCACGCAGTCGCCGGAGCAGTCCGATCGTGACAGCAGCCAACCACCCCATGCCGTTGAGCACCATCACCGGCGATGAGGCTGGATCGTGGGCCGTGAACGCACTGCCTGCGGCGACTGCCAGACCGGCGGCGGCGACAACGCTTGCCGGAAGCGGCTGAAGTGTCCTGATCGCGGCGGCCACGAGGACGGTAAGCGCCAAGGTCATCGCCGGACCAGGCTGGCTCGGCAGATGGGCGAGACGGGCCACCAGAACGGCCACTGCGGCAACCGTCAAACCCGCCACAGCCAGGTACGCCAGGTTACGTCGGCGCATCAGGGCGATGATGCATACCACTGTCCCTGCGGCGAAGTCGAACTGCCAGTAGGTTCCGCCCCAGCTGCCGGAAATCCTGGCCGCCCAATACACAAGCAGCGCCGCGAACGCTACGCCGAGCGCCACATCGGTCATCGCCCTGGCCGATCGGTTCCACCCACTCACCCGGTCAGGCTACGAAACGGCGTGCCCTGCGCAGCATCGGTCAAAAGTACGACCGCATGCCGGTCAACTGTGCTTTGAGCCGATGCGGCCACTGTGGGCGGGCGCACAAGATGCCGCCTATGTCCACTCAAGACCTCGTGCCCGGCCGCCGACGGATCGTGGCGCTCGACGTCATCCGCGGGTTCGCGCTGTGCGGGATCCTGCTCGCCAACATCCAGCCGATCGCCAACGCGGGCGCGGTCGTCATCTCCGAGGCACCGTCCGGTCACCACGACGGCGGGGACGCCTGGCTCGGGCTGCTGGTGGTGCAGCGTTTCTTCCCGATCTTCTCGCTGCTGTTCGGGATCGGGTTCTCGTTGCTCCTGCGAGCATCCACGGACCGCACCACCAGCCCGCGACTGCTACTGCTGCGTCGGCTGCTGGCCCTGCTTGTGATCGGTGCGGCGCATTTCCTTCTGTTGTGGCGCGGCGACATCCTGTCGACGTACGCCGTCGTCGGCATCCTGGTGCTGCTGCCGTCCACCTGGCTGCCGCGAGCGGTCGTCGCCGGACTTGGTGGCGCGTTCCTCGGGGCGTCGCTGATGCTCGGCGACGGCAGGTTCACCCTTGTTGCCGGGCTGTTCCTGCTGGGGACAACCCTCGTGCGATACGGCGTGATCGACCGGATCGAGCAGTCCACACGGCACCCGGCGTTGCTCGGTCTCGGGCTCGCCGCCGCGGCCGCACCCACCCTGTGGTGGCAGGCCGGTCTGCAGGCAACTGACCCGGCGTTCCACCTCGCCCTCACCGTAGCGGGACTGCTGCTCGGCGGGACTTACGTGTGCGGCTTGCTGCTCCTGCTCAAAAGCCCGCTACGGCAGGCCGTCCAGACGGTGTTCGCCCCATTGGGCCGGATGGCGCTGACCAACTACCTGACTGCCACCCTTCTCGTGCTGGCGACCCGGAACATACTCGGCAGCCCGCCGGAAACCTGGTCCATCCGGACTGTACTTGTCATCGCCGGAGTCATCCTCACAGTTCAGTGGATCTGGTCCACGCTCTGGCTTCGCCGATACCACCAAGGACCCCTTGAATGGCTCTGGCGGTGGGCGACCTGGTTGCGTCGCCCACCCCTGCGGCGTGAGTCCCGGAGCGCATCGACAGGAGGCCGCGCTCGCGGAACGGGGTGATCCGGAAGCGCCCAAGGACCAGGGTCGCCTCTGTGGCACTCGCCCCTGCCCTGCTCGTCCTGATCGCTGCCATCCGCGAGACGGCCCAACGTGGCTACTGAGCAGGCTCGACGTACGGGCGGAGACGGTTGGCCAACTCCGCGTGGTCGGGGCTCGCGGCGAGGTGTGGCTGATCGCCCGCCTCGTACGTGATCACCTTGGGGCACAGGGTGTCCTCCAGGGAACCGGGAACAGTGAACGTGGTGAGCAGGGTCTTGGTGGCTGCCTCGTAGACCTTGTAGGTGTAGGTCGCTGCCAACACCGGGATCGTCTGTTGGTTGTTGTAGCCCGTGCACTGCTTACCCTCGCCCTCACCGATGCCGTGACGGTACTGGCAGACCACGACCTGCACCTGGTTCTTCGCCTGCCAGGCTTTCTGTTCGAGTTCGTACGTGACGTCGTACATCTTGCCGTCTTCGGGCGGGTTGGGGTCAGCACCCTCCACTCTGGAGTCCCGGTCGTAGACGTCGAAGACTTTCGTCGGACGCGGCCCGGTCGCCGACATGGGCGCCACCTCGCCGTCCAGCAGCGAGGAGGCCTTGACTTCCGCGTTGTCGTGGGAGTCCGGGCAGAACGCGTCCGGCGGCTGGTCGAACACGCCACCCAGGGCGAGCCCGGCTGCTCCAAGACCAGCCACCAAGACCAGCACCAGCAGGAGACGACCCATGCCTATTCCCTGTCCAGAACCTGATCCCGGAACCGACGGGGCGACATGGCGAACTCCGCCCTGAACAGCTTGCCGAAATGGCTCGGGTCGCGCAGTCCCCAACGCGCGGCAACGGAGTAGACAGGCAGATGTATCAGATCAGGATCGGCCAGGTCGCGACGAATGCGCTCCAGCCGACGTCGCCGGATGTGCTCGCATACGGTCTCGCCCCGGTCGCGGAACAGACGATGCAAGTAGCGCAGGGACACATGATGGGCAGCTGCGACTGTCGCGGGCGACAGGTTCTCGGCGAGATGACGGTCGAGGTATTCGAGAATCTGTTCGAACAGCGGGCTTTGCTCATGCCCGCGGTCGACGTCGCGAATGACGGTACGGAGTAGGTACACGATGTGTTCGCCTACTTCGCGCCTGGACACCGGGCCGAGTCCCGGGGCGGAATGCACCAACTCGGTGAGGGCGGCGGCGAGCACCCTGCCTGTGGGGGTATGCGACAGCCGCGTGTCCGCTGTGGCGCCAACGGTGGCCTGCGCGAGCGACGTCGTTGCGGCATCGAGCGTCATCACGAGGTAACGGTACGGTCCGTTCAGTTCTAGTTGGAACGGTCGGACTCCGGTGTACAGAACGAACTCGCCACTCTGCAGCTTCATGGTGTGCCCGCTCTGCTCCAGCGTTCCGCTGCCAGACAGCAACAGACCGAGCAGGTGTTGCGTGGTCGGGACAGGCGACGGCACCGGCCGGACCTGAACCCAGTCGTCGCCGACAACGTCGCATGCGACCAGCAATCCGAAGTGGTGCGACCGCATCTCGGCGTGGTAACGCACCTTGGTGCGCACCAATACGGAGTCGCGGGGATGACGAGTCGCGTTGGTGTCCAGATAGCCGAACACCAGCGCACCGTCCTCTCGGTGTTCTACCGGCATAGCACACCTCCAGCCGTGCATCGTGGCACCACAATTGTGCGTTGCCTTACCAGGCGGGTCACGACGTGTGCCGGATGCTGCCTCAGTGGCCGCGATCGCAGATGCGAGCCGCCCGGCAAACGGAGGTTTCATGCGGTTGAAGATCACTTCGAAAGCAGTCGTTGCGGTTGTGGCCGCCATGGCGATGTCGGTGATCGTGGTGTGCACGTCCGCCGGCGCGCAACCGGAATCGGGAGCGGTGACCCTCGCCGCACAGAAAATTGGACCGCCAGGCACCGGATTCTGGACCATGGTGCCGGAGCAGGTGCCGTCCGGAGCCAAACCTGGCGATGTCCTCTGGGTGCAGCGCCGCACGGACGCACCTCGCGGCGCGCGCGGCTGGAACGTCGTCTACGTCTCCGAGATCCAGCCTGGTCTGAAGAAGTACGTCTCCGGGCAGGTCTTCGCGCCGAACCGGCTGTCAACACGCCCACGCGACGTCGTGCTGTGGAACCATCCCACCGCCGGGATGACCGACGACTGCGCACCCTCCAGGCAAACGCTGAACACCGCCGATCCTGATCTGAGCAACACCAACGTCATTCCGGCGATCCAGGCACTGACGGACGCCGACCACCTGGTTCTGGCCAGTGACTACCCGGGACTCGGACTGGCAGGGCCCGAGTACTACATGCAGGCGATCCGAACGCAAGAGCGGCGCTGGATCTCGTCCGCGCCGCGCGCACTATCCCAGAACTGCGCGCATCGGCGAAGTTCGTCCAATACGGCTGGTCACAAGGTGGCCAAACCTCGGGACACGTCGACGCGATCGCCTCGTCCTACGCACCGGAACTTCGCCCGATGGGCACCGGACTGATCGCACCGGCCACCAGGATCCGGGATCTCACGCTGAACTCGATGCGTCACAAAGGTTTGGGTGGATACGTGATCGCCACACTACGCGGAATCCAGGCAGCCCACCCCAACCTCAAGTTCCGGGACTTCCTGACTGCGGAAGCCATGGAGGCACTGCCCATGCTGGCTGACGGCTGCTGGGACATATGGAGCCGAGGAAGCCAGTTGGTCAATCCTTACCAGCCTGACGCGATGGCCGCTGACCGCGTCTGGTCCCGGGCGATGGCCGCGATCGACGACTTTCACCCAACCGGCACCATGCCGTACGCGATCTTCCAAGGGACGGCTGACGACACCGTGCCCCCAGCGTTCACCCGGCGCGAATGGGAAGTGCTGTGCACAGCCGGATCCAGGGTTCTCTACAACGAAATCGCTGGCCGTGACCATGGCTCCATCGTGGCGGACGCGGCCAGAGCACTGCCGCGCTGGTTCGCCGACCGATTCGCTGGCAAACCAGCGCCTGACAATTGCCCTTCGTGAGTCCGCTTTTCGACACTTCCCGGCACGCTGTGCTCATGAAGTTCACCTCCTCCATCACGCACACTTGAACATGTCATTCAGCGCCAACGCTTCCGACTTTGTGCTCTCAAGGTTAGGTTGCCGATGCGTACCGACGTCCGGGCGACGTTGTTGACTCTGTACCTCGGTACAGCGTGCATGCTCGGCGGCGGAGGTCATCGGTGAGCACACAGACCAGTCAACCGGCGTGGCGAGTCCTGCTGGGTTACGTTCGTCCGTTCCGCTCTGTGCTGGTGTTGGGCGGTGTCCTGAGCCTGGCCACGGCTGCCGCAGGTTTGGCACTGCCGCTGGTCGTGCGGGAGCTGATCGAGGGATTCGGCTCCGGCGCCGAGATCAGCGGTCTGCTGCTGGTGATGACGCTCCTGGTGCTGACCAACGCCGCGATCGGCGCGTTCGGGAGCTTCCTGCTCGAACGCACGGCCGAGTCGGTGGTGCTGGCGGCTCGGCGGCAGCTGGTGTCCCGGTTGTTGTGGTTGCGCATCCCGGCTCTGGACGAGACTGAGCCTGGTGACCTGATGTCGCGGGTCAGCGCCGACACGACACTGCTGCGCGAGGTGAGCACGCAATCGCTGGTCTCCGCGGTGACCAGCTCGCTTACCCTCGTCGCGACCGTCACGATGATGGCCTTGCTGGATCCGGTGTTGCTGCTGGTCACCTTGGCCGCGCTCGGCCTGGCACAGGTCGTGCTCGGCGTCGTGGTGCCGCGAATCTCGCGGGCCGCCAAAGTCGCCCAGGAATCAGTCGGGACGATGAGCGCGGCATTGGAACGCGCGCTGGGCAATCTCCGTACGGTCAAGGCATCCACGGCGGAACAACGCGAGCGCGATCGCCTGCATGACGCGGCGCTGGAGGCATGGCGTGGTGGAGTGCAGGCTGCGAAGTGGCAAGCGGTCGCGGGCAACACCGCCGGGCTGGCGATCCAGTTGTCGTTCATCGTGGTGCTCGGCCTCGGCGGCGCCCGCGTCGTGTCTGGTGCGATCGATGTCGCGACGCTGGTGGCGTTCCTGCTGTACCTGTACTACCTGATGCCGCCGATGCGAGAACTCGCCCACGTCGCTACCCAATACCAAGTTGGTGCCGCCGCCGTCGCACGCATCCAGGAAGTCGAATCTCTGCCTGCGGAGCCAGATGAGTCGGCTGCAGCGACCGCTGTCGAAACAACACCGGCCGCTGTCGCGTTCGAACAGGTGCATTTCCGCTACAGCGCCGATCTTCCGGAAGTACACCACGGGGTCACCTTCGCCATCCCGCCCGGCGGCATGACCGCGTTCGTCGGCCCGTCCGGTGCGGGTAAGACCACGGTGTTCTCGCTCATCGAACGGTTCTACGAGCCCGAATCCGGGCGGATCCTCATCGACGGCACCGATGTACACAGCTGGTCGCTGGCCGAGTTGCGTGCTGCCATCGGCTACGTCGAGCAGGACGCTCCCGTCCTGTCCGGAACGCTGCGCGACAACCTGCTCTTCGCTGCTCCGCGCGCCAGCGACGCCGACCTCGACCAGGTTCTCGCGGTGACTCGGCTCGAGGCCATGATCAGCCGCTTGCCCGACGGCCTGGATACCGTCGTTGGCCACCGCGGCGTCAAGCTCTCCGGCGGGGAACGCCAGCGCGTCGCGATCGCCCGGGCCCTGCTTCGCCGTCCACGGCTGCTGTTGCTTGACGAGGTCACCTCACAACTCGACGCGGTCAACGAAGCCGCGCTGCGAGAGACGATCGCCGAAGCAGCTCGGACCACCACCGTGCTGGTCGTGGCGCACCGGTTGTCCACCGTGACCATGGCCGATCGCATCGTCGTGATGGACACCGGCCAGGTGCGCGCCGTCGGCACCCACACCGAACTGGTCGCCGCCGATCCGCTCTACGCCGAATTGGCCACGACGCAACTGCTCGCCAACACCGACAACGGCGGGATCGCCGCCGCGGAATCATCCATGCCCTGACTGGCGAGCTATCTCTCCGAGGATGGGACAGTCACGCAACTCGCGGGGTTTGGCGCAGGTCGCCACCAGCTGCTCCAACGCGTCGCGCATGGCAACGAGGTCGGCGATACGCCGGTTCAGGTCGACGACTTTGTTGGCGGCCAGATCGCGCGCCGCGGCGCAAGACTGCGGACCGCCTTCGGCCAGGTGCAGCAAGTCGGCGATGTCGGAGAGGGTGAAGCCGAGCTCCTGTGCCCGTTTGACGAACCGCACCAGGCGGACAGCTTCAGGTGGGTAGCTGCGGTAGCCACCTGGCGTTCTGCCGGGTTCGGGCAGCAAGCCGAGGCGTTCGTAGTAGCGCAGCGTCTGCGGGTTGACGCCTGCCTGGGCGGCGAGCTCGCTGGTCCTCATCCACACAGTGTCAACCCTGTACCGAGCTACAGGGTCAACAACGCGCGAGCACCCCCCGTTTCGTCGGGCCCTGCCCAGACACTCACGAGCAGCGGTCTAGCTCGAGGGCATTCCGCAACATCGCCGACGACGGCACTCCACTGACCCGGCCGTCCTCATCCCGGTAGAGACGACATGACACGCTCGGCGCACGCCTCGGCTCCCCGAACGGATCAACGCCATTGATCAAGATCGTTGGCGACCCCGTCATACCCAGCGCCGCCGCCCGATCATCGTCATCGACTTCCAGCGACTCGATCTCGACATCCTGACGCCCCTCAAGCAACCCACTGAGCCGCTCTGTCAGCAAAGCCACACTGGGACAGTCCGCAACGTGCAACAGCCGGATCTCCACCTGATCACCTCCACATCGGACACTCCAAGTATCGGCCCGGTACCCGGGTACGAAGTCAACCGCTTCGCACTGTCCACTATGGCCACTCCAGCGCAGGTTGACCTTGTTCTCCAGTACAGGCTTTACGGTGGTCATACCTTCTCCAAGGGAGGCCAACCATGAGAAAACCCATGGTCCGTCGATGGATCGCGCCGATCCGCAGTTGACCAAATGCTCAGCTGTCGGCGCATTGGGCCTGCAGGCCCGGCGACTTCACCACCTGCTGTTGACCCACTTCGCCGAGACCGGTCACGCGCCGAACCGGCTGGACCTGAACACAATGGCCCACGACCACGGCGTCGAGCCGGACAGTGCGATAGAAGAACTAATCGCTCGAGACCTTTTCGCCGTCGACGATCACGGCGAGATCCGTGCAGCGTATCCGTTCTCCCCCAAACCCACGAACCATGTCATCACGTGGTCGGGTGGACCGCGGACCTACGCGATGTGCGCCATCGACGCCCTGGGGATCTCAGCCATGCTCGACCGCCCGGTCACCATCACCTCCGCCGAACCCGCGACCGGCACAACCATCACCATCGAAGTCGACCGCCACAAAGCACACTGGAGCCCGGCGTCCGCGGTGGTCCTCGCTGGTGCGACGGACGACACGTGCTGCGCGTCAGTCGACCGCACGTGCAGTCACATCAACTTCTTCACCGGCACCACAGCTGCGGAGATCTGGCAAGCTGCTCACCCGCACATCACCAGCACCGTGCTCACCCAGCAGGAAGCTCTGTCCTGCGCCATCGCTGAGTTCGGCGACTTCATGCGGTTCGGGCGCCCGCTGTGACAGACCACGCAGGAGGCGTTGCTTGGGCATCCGCGAGTCCGACGGCTGCCTGATCCTTCACCCCAACGAGTGCTTCGTGACCATGATCACCAAGCACGACGAATAACGCTGTTGCCGCAACAGAACCCCGAATGCGACCGCGAGCGAAACGACCGTCCCTCGACGCGCGGCCCGTTGCTCCTTAGTGTCCTTCAGTCGTATGAACTCGAGCGAGAACACTGTCGCGTCAACACCGAACCGGCGTAAGCGGAATGTTCCGGTACGAACCGAGACATTGGTCGATGAGAATCAGCGGCATGACTGAGACAGCGCCGGATGACGCCGTTACCGTCCCCGCGAACGATGATCGACCGCACTCGCCCGCCATAGCGGGATTTGCCGCCGTGGCGGCGGCACTCGTCGGGGTCGCGGCGGTCATGCTCTACGGATGGACGTCCGAGGAGGGCTGGCATCTGCTCATCACGCTGAGCATGATCATCGCGGGAGCGCTGATCGCCCGGCCGGCGAATGACCCGGACGTGCGGCGGACCTGGGTGCTCGGCCGTTGGGTGCTGACCGGGATCGGCGCGGCGGGTGTGGTGCTCGGGGCGTACCTCGCCGGGTTCGCGTTGGTCGACCTGTCGATTCCGGACGGTCCGTTCTTTGGTTCCCAACGGCCGGAACTGCCACCGCCTGTCGTGATTCTGCTGATGCTGTACGGAGTTCCGCTGATCGCGCTGATCATCCTCGCCGTTCGTGGGCTGACGGCCGGCCTCGTCGGCATCGGCGTGGTCACGCCCGTACTGGCTGTGTCGATCATGGGCGTGGCCGGCGCCAACGCTTCGGTGATCGCTCTCTCGTCGTTGGTTGTGGCCATCGCGTGTGTCCCGATGGCCCTGCTTTCGAAGACACGGTGGGGCAGCCTCACGATCCTCATCGGACTGATGGCGGCGTCGTTCGCGGTCGGGGCTGGAGTGTCGCCGTTCGGCTCGCTGGCGACCAGCACGAACCGCCCTGCGACGAAGGCGACCGAAGCCGCCGTCGGCACCCTTCCAGAGGGGCTGGTGCCGGTGGTATTGGTGCTTGCGCTCGGCGCGGCAGCCGTACTGCTGGCTCTCGCGGTGTCGCGCCAGGACGTGGCCAGCGGATTGGTCGGTGCTGCGCTGTTCTCGGTGCCGCCCGCGTATCTGCTGATCCCCACACTTATGACGGGCGAGGGCGTCCACGTGAGCAGGTCGTTGGCACTCGCTGCGATCCCACTCGCTGTTCTGCTGGTCGCGCTGATCGCGTGGCGGGCTTCGGCTTTACGCGACGTGGTCGCGCGGGCCTTGCGGCTGCCTGCCGTGCACCCAGCGGTATTCGCCGCTGCGGCCGGGGTGGCGGCGGTGACGCTGACGGTGTACAGCCTTCCCGCTTTCGGTTTGCCTGGCCGGGTTTCCGGCGTGATCACCCTGGCGGTGCTGGCTGCCGCGGCGGTGCTGGCGGTACGGCTGCCAGGGTTGCCAGGCGCGGTGCTGGCAGCGGTGACCCTGGTCGCCCTCCAGCTCGGTGCGCCGTGGCTGCGCCTGATCAACGGCGACCGTGGGTTCCAGAACGGCTTTGTGGACTGGCAGATCGCGGCGATAGTGGGCCTGATTGTCGCCGTCGCGGCTGCCGTGGTGCTGGTCTGGCGTCACCGGCAAGCAGGAGTCTGGGCGGCTGCCGCCTATCTGCTGGCCGGAGCCATGGCCAACGTGCTGTGGGCACTGTTGGGCGCAGACCGGCTGTCGTCGTTCAGTCGTGACGGCGATTTCACGGCGATCACGGTTCTCGTTCTGCCGCTGCTGGTACTTGGCGTACCCGCGGCTGTGGCGGCGCTACGTGGCAGCGCCGCCGGTCAGGCCGTTGGGACGGTGTTGGTTGCTGCGGGTGCGTTCATACCGCTGAATGTCTTGGTCAGCGAGCTTCCGTCCGGCGGTGACTCGCCTACCGACGTCGCACTCCAGTTCTCGTTCGCGCCGTTCACCCCGACCAACGTCGAAGGCGTCGCGCGATTGCTTGACCCCGGCGCATGGACGCTGGCCGGTGTCCTGGTGATGCTGCTACTTGCCTTGGTGCTGCTGGCATCCACGGCACGGCGTGCGTCCGCGCCGCTCGCCGCCACGATCACGTTGGCCGTACTTGTCGCCGGGCAGGTCGCCGTCGTTTCGGTCGGGCGGGAGTGGGGCGTCGACGTCACCGACAGCATGTTGGGGATCTTCGCAGGCGTGGCCGTGGTCCTCGGAGCGGTCGCCATGTTCGCGGTGGTCACCCGCACCGGTGTGAGCGTGCACCGCCCAACCGGTGATCAGACAAGGTACTGACAGCAAAAGGTCTGAAGGAGGCGGCCCGACCCCCTTGACGTTCACACGGACCGCCTCGGAGTCAGAGTGGCCGTCCATTCGTGTGAACCCCTTGCCAACTTTCTGCATTGCCCTGGTCAAGTGCGCTATCCCTGTAGAGGGACGCCGCACGGGGGAGGCGGGAATGTCGGTAGAGATCGCCCTACTGGGCGAAGTGACCACTTACGTCGAGGGGCGGTCGGTGGACCTCGGGCCCGCCCGGCAACGGTGCGTGCTGGCGGCACTGGCCGTAGACGCAGGCAGGCTGATGCCGGCGGAACGATTGATCGAGCGGGTCTGGGGTGCCGACACACCCCGGCGGGGACGGGCCACACTGCACAGCTACATCTCACGGCTGCGCGGGGCTTTCGCTGGCGCCATGACCATCGTCCACCGCTCAAGCGGATACATGCTGGTGGTGGACCAAGCGAATCAAGCAGTGGATGTGCTCCGGTTCCGCGATCTGCGCGACCGCACCCGCGACACAGACGACGACACGCACAAGGTGGCGTTGCTGACCGAGGCGTTGACGTTGTGGCGTGGAGAGCCATTGACCGGCTTAAGCGGGCAATGGGTGGAAAGCGAGCGTGAGCGGTGGCAGCACGAGCGATGGGCTGCTGAGCACGACCTGGTCGACGCCCAGCTCCGCACCGGCCACGGCGAGGAGCTAGTGGCACAACTGTCCACACGGGCCGCACAACACCCGCTGGACGAGCGCGTGGCCGGCCAGTACATGCTGGCGCTGCACCGCGCCGGGCGCTCAGCCGACGCCCTGGATCACTACCGGCACCTACGAAAACACTTGATCGAGGAGCTGGGTACTGACCCCGGCAGCGCGCTGCGGAACCTGCAGCGGCAAATCCTTGCCGCCGACCCCAGCTTGATGCCCCGGCCGTCACGCACAACGGTCGAGCCGGTGGTGGTGCCCCGGCACCTGCCAGCCGCACCGGCGTCATTCGTCGGCCGCAGAAATGAGTTGGACAGGCTCGACACCACCCTGCGCCCAGGCATCGAGCCGGCCGGTGCAACGGGTGCCGCAGTACTCATTTCCGCACTCGGCGGCGCCGGCGGGATCGGCAAGACCTGGCTTGTGTTGCACTGGGCTCATCACAACGCGCACCGGTTCCCCGACGGACAACTCTTCGTCGACCTGCGCGGCTTCAGCCCTGACAGCAGCCCGCTCACCCCTTCGACGGCAGTACGCGGCTTCCTCACCGCCCTTGGCGTCGATCCCGGGCACATCCCCACCGACCTGGACGCCCAAGCCGCCCTGTACCGAAGCAAGGTCGCGGGCAAGCGCATGCTGATCGTGTTGGACAACGCCGCCGACAGCAGCCAAGTCGAGCCGCTGCTACCCGGCACGGCCACATGCACCGTCCTGGTCACCAGCCGGAAGAAACTCGCCACGCTG
The DNA here is from genome assembly GCF_900176515.1 of Kibdelosporangium aridum. Classification (GTDB taxonomy): domain Bacteria; phylum Actinomycetota; class Actinomycetes; order Mycobacteriales; family Pseudonocardiaceae; genus Kibdelosporangium; species Kibdelosporangium aridum. The sequence continues at coordinate 459,573 of NZ_FWXV01000008.1, read as the reverse complement.
ATCACCCGCTATGGTGCCCGCCAAATCCAACTGGGCATCCTCACTCGTCAGGAAGCACACGCACTGCTCACCACGCGCCTCGACCCAGCACGCGTTGACACGGAACCCGAAGCGGCCAATACGTTGATCCGATTGTGTGGGCACTACCCGCTGGCATTGGCCATCATGACCCGCCAGGCCCACACCCGGCCCACCATCCCGCTCGCCGAATTCGCAGCCGAACTGCGCGACCTCGGCCTCGACGCGTTGAACAGCAACGACCCCACCGCCAGCCTGCCTGCCGTGCTGTCCTGGTCCCTGCGCGGCCTGACAGCCAAGCAGCGAACGGTTTTCGCCCTCCTTGGCGTCGCCCCCGGAATTGACATCAGCCTGCAGGCTGCCGCCAGCCTCACCGGCCTGTCTCCTGAGAACGCACGTGAGGCGCTGACCGTCCTTGAGGACGCGTCCCTCCTGGACCGCCACGCACACGGTCGCTACTCCATGCACGACCTGATCCGGGACTACGCCACCGCCCAACACCTCGCCGACGACACACGGGAAGCAGCACTGCGGCGGGTGACCGACTTCTACGCCCATACCATTCTCTCCGGCCTGCAGTTCCTCGCCCCCGCACGTGCCCGGCAAATCCGGCTCGAACCGCCCTTACCCGGAACACAGCCCTACTCGATACCCGACGCTCCGACGGCCATGGCCTGGTTCAACGCCGAACACCACAACCTGCTCGCCGACGACCTGCTCCAACGCGTGCTGGCTACCATCGGGCCACGGAGTTCGTCCGGTGAGGTACTGCTCGTGGCACTGGTCAGCGTGTTGTTCCGGCTCACCCATGACCCGGAAGCCCTTACCAGGCAAGCACTCGCGGCGTCGAGCGACCCGGTGCGCTCCGAGGAACTACGGCAGTTGCTAGCGGCGATCATCTACCGAGGTGGTTACCGAGGCGGCAGGATTGACACGCGGCAAAAGGCCATCCTCACGCTCGCCGAGTCCACAGTAGACGATTCCTTGCCGGACGTATGGCGGCTGCGGCGCAAGAGCATGCTGGCCTTCCTGCGGCGTAACGTCACCGAGTTCGACAGGTCCGAAATGGACACCGAGGCCGAATACGCCGAGGCCGTCCGCCAAGGCGATGACTACCTGGTGGCGCATGCGTTGCAGACCCAATGGCTGGTCGCAACGCTCCAGCGGGACCACGAGGCCGCGCTGCGGCATATCGACGCGGCCGTCGCCATTGTGCGCGACAAGGCAGATCTGGCCGGCATGCACTTCGACCTGTTGGACAACCGGCTGTCCACTCTGCAGAACCTGGATCGGCTCATGGACGCGGACGAGACATTGCGTTCGGCCACCAAGCTGGTGTCCGAACACCAACTGCCCACCGGTGCCAATGTGTCGGCCGCAGTGCATCACTACTGGACTGGGCAGTGGAACGACGCGCTGCGGGAGTTGCAGGCCACCAGCACCGAACTCGACCCAGCCATGATCACCTACACCGACCTGATGGACAGTGGACCGACCGGTTTGTTGCTGCACGGCGTCTCCGCGCTGATCGCAGCCAGGCGTGCCGAACACACAACGCTGGCCGCCAAACTCGACGCCGCCGAGAACTACTCGATGATCACCAAACCCGAGCGGGAAAACTGCGACTTCCTTCTCGCGGCGCGGGCAACCGCCGCGATCCAACGTGGCGATCCGGCCGCAGCGCTGGCTCACCTGGCGCCAGTGCTCGATCCCACGTACGCCGAGATGATGCTACGGCACCAATGGCTACCGGACGTCGTTCGGCTCGCTCTTGAGATCGGTAATGCCGAGCTGGCCGAACAGGCGTTGGCCGTCGCCGAGATGGAGGCCGCCCGCGAGCAGGTGCCCGCCCGTGCTTACACGGCCTTACACCGATGCACGGCACTCGCGGCCGGGGATCCGGAACCGGCGCTGGTGGCCGTCTCGCACTACCGGTCGGTGGGCAGGCCAGTGGAACTGGCGTCCGCTCTGGAGGAAGCAGGCACCCTGTTGGCTGCACGTGACCTGCTAGGAGAAGCGACTGCGGCGTACCGGGAAGCCTCACGCATGTTCGCGTCACTGGGCGCTGACTGGGACATGGCCAGGGTCACCTCCCGGATGAGCCGATTGGGCATTTGCTAGTGCATCGCAAGAGAATCCGCCGATCAACGCTGCGCTAGCTGTACTGCCTGAATCCCGGCATCACGCGGGCGGTCGCGGGTCTGTGGCCGTGTTCAGGCCGTCCAGGAGCAGGTCGAGGCCCGTGGTGTATTGGTCGCGGTCGTCGTGGTCGCGCAGGTCCGTGGTGGTGCGCGTCAGGAAGGGGTAGTCGGCGGGGTCGAGTTTTTCCCAGCGTTCGGCGGTCTGGGTGAGGTAGGCGTCGCGGCTGGTGGTCGCGCCGACGGTGATGCGTGGGGCGATGATCTGGGCGCTGACGCCGGTGATGTAGTAGGAGATCGCGGTGGTGACCGCGAACTGCCGTTCGGCGGGCAGCCCGGTTCGGGCGACAAGGGTGCCGATGCGGTCGAGCAGGCGCAGTGCGTTCGGCAGCGTGGCTGGCGCGGTGACGTGGGACGCTGCCCACGGGTGCCGATCAAGGACATCGAAGACGGCGATGGCAAGTGCGCGCAGCCCGGCGATGGCGCCTTTCTCGAGGCGCGGGGCTGCGGCGAAGGCGCGGCCGAGCACCTGATCGGCGGCCAGGGTGACGAGCTCGTCCTTGTTCGTTACGTGCCAGTACAGCGCGCCGGGTCCCGTGTTCAGCTGTTTGGCCAGTAGCCGGAAGGTGAGTCCTCGCTCGCCGCGCTCGTCCAGCAGCGCAACGGCCGCGTCCACGATCACCTCCTGCGAAAGGGCATCGGCGCGCCCGCCAGTAGGTGCTCTTCCGCGCGTCCGTGGCATGGCCTCATTTTGACACACCCTGGAACAACGTTCCATACTGCTTATGGAACAGCGATCCATATAGGTGATCGGGCGCGCTCCGTCCGCACAGAAACGAGAAACCCATGAACACCAGCCACCACCCGATCGCCATCGTCGGCGCCGGCCTCGGCGGCCTGACCCTCGCCCGGGTCCTGCACGTCCACGGCATCCCCGCAACGGTCTACGAGGCCGACCCCTCGGCAAAGTCCCGCACGCAGGGCGGCCAGCTCGACATCCACGAAGACGACGGGCAACGCGCGCTCGCCGACGCCGGTCTCACCGACGAATTCCGCGCGATCATCCACGAAGGCGCTGAGGCGTCGCGCGTACTCGACCAGCACGGCAAGCTGCTGTTCGAGGCCCCTGACGACGGCATGGCGCGGCGTCCCGAAGTGCTCCGCGGAGATCTGCGTCGAATCCTGCTCGAGTCCCTGCCCGACCAGACGGTGCAGTGGGGGCGCAAGGTCACCGGTGTCCGGCCCCTCGGCGACGGCCAGCACGAGCTGACCTTCGCCGACGGCGCGACCGTGACCAGCCGTCTCCTCGTCGGTGCCGACGGCGCCTGGTCGAAGATCCGCCCGCTGCTCTCCGACGCCAAGCCCGAGTACATCGGCACGACGTTCATCGATACCTACCTGTACGACGTCGACGAGCGGCACCCCGCGACAGCCGAGATGGTCGGTGTTGGCGCGATGTACGCGCTGGCCCCAGGAAAGGGGATCATCGCGCACCGCGAGGCAGGGAACATCCTGCACACGTACGTCGAACTGAACCGCTCCGCCGAGTGGTTCGCCGGCATCGACTTCGCTGATACCGCCGCCGCGACCGCTCGGGTCGCGGCCGAGTTCGACGGGTGGGCTCCTGAGCTCACCGCGTTGATCACCAACGGCGAGACCGCTCCAGTCGCGCGCATGATCCACACGCTCCCGGACGGACACCGATGGGAGCGTGTGCCCGGGGTGACGTTACTCGGCGATGCCGCGCACCTGATGCCGCCGTCCGGCGACGGCGCGAACCTGGCGATGTTCGACGGCGCCGAACTCGCCAAGGCGATCGCCGCACATCCCGGCGACATCGAAGCGGCACTCACTGTCTACGAAAAGGCACTGTTCGCCCGTAGCGAGCCCTTCTACGCCGACGCCCACGAAATGCTGGACCTCTGCCTCGGTGACCGCGCACCGTTCGGATTCATCGACCTCTTCAACGGCGATCCCCAGGGACAGGACGGCGTGCAGGGGCATCGCTGAGCCACCCGTGGACAGCGATGAGGCAACCGGCCCCTTCGTTGCGTTCCGAGTGAGCTGTTGACCGACTCGCTGGAGACGCCCCGCCGGTAACGCCGGCGGGGCGGTGGTGTTCGCGTTGTCGCGTTGGTGTTCAGCTGGTCGGGGTGCTCAGTGTGATCACAGTGTCGGGGGCAGGTCCAGCCATGGTTTGTCGGTGGCGTCGAAGCCGGTGAGCTCGGCGATCTTCCCGTCGACGATGTGCAGGACCGCGATGGCGAATAGCCGGTACTCCGGGTCGTCGGGGGTGCGGAGGTACAGCACGGCGGCAGGCATGCGGTTGACCGTCGTGGTGATACCACGCCAGTCGTCGTAGCCGCGCTGGAAGAGCCCACCGGAGACCCAGCCGTCCACCGCGTCCTTGGCCGTCGTGGTTCCGGTGCCCGACTCGGGCAGCATCGCGAAGCGCAGGTCGTCGCGCAGCAGGGACGTCAGCCCGTCGAGGTCGTTGCGCTCATGGGCGTCGATGTACGACTTCACGACGCCGCGCTCGTCGCTCGACAGCTCGTGGGTGGCGGGGCTCCGCCAGTCCTGGCGGCGGTCGGGCAACTGCTCGCGCATCGTCACGCGCGCCCGCTGCAGTGCGCTGGTCACCGATGCGACGGTCAGCTCGAGGGCGTCGGCGGCCTTCGACGCCGGCCAGCCGAGGACGTCGCGCAGGATGAACACCGCCCGCTGCCGCGGCGGCAGGTGCTGGACGGCGACGATGAACGCCAGCTCGATCGTTTCCCGCGCCACCACCGATTCCTGCGGGTTCTCGGGGAGCATCCGGTCGGGGTACGGCTGCAGGTACAGCACCTCGGAGTCCGACAGCTCGGACGGTACGGGTGTGCGGTTATTGCGCTTTTCCAGGTAGTCGAGGCAGACGTTCGTCGCGATCCGGTACAGCCAGGTCCGCAGCGCGGCGTGGCCCTTGAACGACTCCCGCTTGTTCCACGCTCGCAGGAACGTCTCCTGCGTCATGTCCTGGGCGTCCTCGTAGTTCGCGAGCATCCGGTAACAGTGCACCTGCAGCTCACGCCGGTGGCGCTCCGTGATGAGCGCGAACCGCGCCGTATCGCCTGAGTGGACCGCCGCGATGAACGTGGCCTCGTCGGTGCCCAGCGGTCTAGCGTCGGTCATGGTCATCAATCCTTCCACCGGTGTGAGGGGGCTACCAGAACTGACGGTGCGGCGGAGGATTTCTGATCGGTGAAGCCGCTGACACGAGGCCATTCAGGGCGGACGGGTCAAGTCGATCCAGGGCCCAGACGGTTCCGGGTGATCGCTTTCGACACAGCGCGTGAAAGGCGGGGTGCGAAGATCGGAACGAAGATCAGCACGCTCATCACTGTGAGCAGGATGAGCGACTGTCCACGCTCGATGAAGATGGCGAAACTCCCGCCTGAGATGATCATCGTCTGCCGTAGCGTCTCCTCGGCGATCTGCCCTAGCACGAGTGCGACCACCATGGCGGCAGGCGACAGCCCGAAACGGCGCATGAAGTAGCCGAGGACACCGCACGCCAGCATGATCCCGACCTCGACGAAGCTGCTGTTCACCGCGAAGGTACCGACGAAGCACAGCACGATCACGACCGGCGCGAGGATCTTGAACGGCACCCGCGCGATGCTCGCGAACGCGGGAATGAAGAATATGTTGATGACCAGCAGCATCACGTTGCCGAGGTACATGCTGCCGATCAAGCTCCACGCGAACTCCGGGTTCTGCTCCATCAGCAGCGGCCCGGGCCGCAGGTTCCACATCAGGAAGCCGCCGAGCAGCACTGCGGTGGCAGCCGAACCCGGAATGCCCAACGTGAGAAGGGGAATCATCGCGCCAGCGGAGGCAGCGTTGTTCGCCGCCTCCGGTCCGACCAGGCCGTTCATCGCGCCCTTGCCGAACTTCTCCGGTGTCTTCGAGATCGACTTCTCCACGCTGTACGACATGAGCGACGCCACCGTCGCGCCGGCGCCTGGCGCCGTGCCCACGAAGAACCCGAGGAACGAGCCGCGCAGCATCGCCCACTTCGACTCGCCGAAGTCCTTCTTGTTCGGCCAGAAACCCCTGGCGCGAAGGCTGATCGAGAATCGGTTGGGCTTCTCCAGGTGACCGCCGCGGTAGATCGTGTGGAAGATCTCGCCGAGACCGAACAGCCCGATCGCGACCGGAACGAAGTCGATGCCGTCGATGAGCTCGACCGAACCGAACGTGTACCGCTGGTCCCCCGTGCCGACGGCGGGGCCGACGGTGGCGAGCGCGAAGCCGAGCAATGCGGAGATGGCGCCGAGCAAACGGTTCTTGCCGATGATGACCACGAGCGCGATCAGCCCAGCGAGAACGAGGAGGAACAGCTCCGGAGGGCCGAAATTGGACGCCAGGTTCGCCAGAGCGGGAGCCGCGACGCTGATGAGGATCGCACCGATCGTTCCGGCGACGAATGACGCGACGGCGGCCATGACCAGTGCCGGGCCGGCTCGCCCTTGTTTCGCGAGCGGATAACCGTCGAACGTGCTCGCCACCGTGGCCGACTCACCCGGCGTGTTGATGAGCACCGACGTGATCGTCCCGCCATACATCGCGCCGTAGTACACGGCAGCGAGCATGACGATCGCGCCTGCCGGCTCCAGCTGGAACGTCAGCGGCAGCAGGATCGCAATGCCTGCGGACGGACCCAAGCCCGGCATGATGCCGACGATCATGCCGACGAGTACGCCTGCCGCAAGCAGGAGCAGGTTCTCCGGCGTGGCGACGTTCGCGATGCCGCTGACGAGGTTGCCGAAAATGTCCACTTGAACGTTGCTCCGCTCGCTTCTCGAGCCTGCCCCGGTTCAACATCAGCTCAGATTGAGGAAACCTCCCGGCAGTCCGACATCGAGCAACTGACTGAACAACAGGTACAACAACGCGGGCAGCAAGACCGCCACCGCGATGTTCACGACATGCCTTCTCTGGTTGAGGAACGAGAGCGCCGCGAACAAGAACACTGCGGCCGACAACCACGCGCCGAGCGGCATGAACGCCGCGTAGAACGCGATGCTGCAAAGGATGACAGCGAGCAGGGCCTTGGGATGTTGACTCTCGGCACCGTCGTCGTCCGCAAGATCGTACGCCTGCGGCGCTTCCCCTGCCGCAGGTTGCCGGAGACTACGGCGAACGCTTCTGGCGAGAGCGATCACACATAACAACAGGGCAAGAAACCCGATGATGCGCGGAAAGAACCCGGCCGCGATGCGTCCCGAGGTCGAGGTCCATTCCATATCCATGGCCATCGCCGTGTACACCGCGAACAGGACGGTCAATGCTGTGAGGAACAGCGTCTGTGGATCCATCCACGGTCTCGGTGCGCGCGCCGCCTTCGACGACCGGCCCGTGGTCGGAGGGGTGTTCATCTACCTGGGAATTTTCTTGCGTGCCTTCAGGACGATCTCGAAGATCGAGTTGGTCTCATCGAGGTACTTCGTGAAGTCCGGGCCCCACCGGAGATCCTCGGCGAGGAAGCTGTCCTCGACGTACGCCTTCCAGTCCGGTGTCTCGACGACCTTCTTCATCGTCTCGATCCACCAGTCGGTTGCCTCTTTCGGAGCGTCGGGTGGGAGGATCAGGCCACGCGGCATCGTCGGCAGGCCCGGGTAGCCCAGCGACTGCGCGGTCGGAACATCCCGGTACTTCGGCAACGCTTCCTTGCCGGTGAACATCAGCGCGACGAGGTCGCCACTGTCGAGTTGCCCGATCACCTCGGACGGGTTGGAGACCGCGCCATCGACGGCGTCCGACGTCAGGGCGGTGATCAACTCGCCCTGGTCGTCGAACGGGACGTACGCCATCTTGAATCCCGCCTTCTCGGCCAGGATGTCGGCGACGATGAAGTCGACGTTCACTTCACCGATGCCTGCGATCGTCACCGAGCCCTTCTGTTTCGCCTTGTCCACCCACTGTTGCCACGTCGAGATGCCGGTGTCCTTCTTGACGACGAAGAAAAGAGCGTCGCTGGCCAGAAGGCCGACATGGGTGAAGTCGCGGTAGGTGAAGCCGGTCTTGGCCACGAGGGGTGATGTGATGAAGGAACCGGACGTCGTGGAAATGGCGTAGCCGTCGCCCTTCTTCTTGGTGAGGTAGCCCCAGCCAGTCGCGCCGCTGCCGCCCTCGCGGTTCTCGATAGCGATGTTGTTCGGGTACAGCTTGTCTTTTTTGAGGATGTCGACCAGCTTGCGGGCCAACTTGTCGTTGCCGCCGCCGGGACCGAACGCGACGGTCCAGTCCAGATCCTTGTTCGGATAACCGCTCCCTGAGCCACCGTCTTCACTTTGGTTGCAAGCCGCCGCGGTAGCGGCCAGAACCACGCTGAGAGCAATCCCCAGATATTTCGACGCCTTCACGTTTGGCCCCCTTACCAGGTCAACTGCTCGGGTCTAGCGGAACCTGGGCGTGCGCTTCTCCAGGAACGCACGTACTCCTTCGGCGTAGTCCTCGGTGTCGAAGGAGGTGTTGCGGAGTTTGATCGTGTCCTCGTCGTCCTCGACCTGACCTGAGAGAATTCGACCCACGATCTGTTTCGCCGCACGCACACTGAACTGGGCTCGGGTGGTGAGCAGCTTGGCGAAGTCGTACGTGAGTTCGTCCAAGTCCTCGACTGGGGCCACATCGTCAAGCAGGCCGAGCCGATGTGCCTGTTCGGCGCCGATCTGCTGACCGGACATGAGGATCCACTTCGTTCGTGCGGGACCCACCAGATCCACGAGCCGCTTGGTGGACTCGAGGCTGTACACGAGGCCGAGCTTCGCCGGCGTGATGGCCATCCGCGTGCGGTCGTCGCCGAACCGGAGGTCCGCCGACAGAGCAAGCCCGCAGCCGCCGCCGATGCAGTAGCCGTGGATCAACGCGATGGTGGGCTTCGTGACGTTCTCGATCGCGTGTTCTGCCGCGGCAACGCATTGGTTGTAAGACTTCGCATCCTTCGCGTTGCCACGTACTTCTTCGAACTCACTGATGTCGGCGCCGGAAGCGAACGCCGTCGTGCCGGCACCGCGGATCACGACGACCTTCACCGACTCGTCGGAGTCCAGCGTCGCGAACAGCGCGGGAATCGCCTTGTACATCTCGAGAGTGATGGCGTTGTGACTGTTGGGACGGTTCAACACCACTGTCGCGACAGCGCCATCGCGCTCGACTACAAGATCGTCCGACATCAGCCTGGCTCCGATACGGGGCGCTCTGTCGTTCGTGCCGATCTTGCCGACGCTTGCCGGGTGCAGTTCGGGGTGCGCGTCAAACGCGATGCCATCGGCATAGAGCGCGTCGATCTCGTCCTTGCTGAATCCCGCCTCGCCGAGGACCTCTGTGGTGTGCTGACCGAGCCAGGGCGCCGGTCCCCGGACCTTCACATCCAGACCAGAAAACCTGGTGGGCGGGGCGATCGTCTTCATCGCGCCGATGATCGGATGGTCAAGGTCGACGATCATGCCGCGAGACTGGATATGTGGATCGCGCAACGCCTCCTCATAGGTGAGGACGTGCCCGCCCGGAACGCCCGCCTTGTCGAGGATCTCCACCCACTCGTCCGTGGTCTTCGTCGCGGTGATTGCCTCGATCTCGGCCTCAAGCTGGTCGATGTGCGCCATCCGGTCCGGCAGCGTCGCGAACCGTTCGTCAGTCAGCCACTCGGGCTTGTCGACGACCCGCGTGACAAACCGCTCCCAGAGCCGGTCGTTGTTGGCGCCGATCGTGACGTAGCCGTTGATGGTCCGGTACGCCTGGTACGGGGTAGAACGGCGGTGGCGCGTGCCCGTCGGCTCGGGCGTCTCGCCGCCGCCGAAGTAGGCGCCGGACTCCCACACCGTCCACGCCAAGCCAGCATCGACGAGGGAGATGTCAAGGTGCTGTCCCCGCCCGGTTTTGGCCCGCACGAGCTCGGCAGCGAAGATCGAATAGACAGCGGTGACACCGGCCGCGATGTCGTTGATCGCGATACCGACCTTCGTCGGGCGGCCGTCGGGGTGACCGGTCATCCGGAGGAATCCGGCCGTACCCTGGGCCATGATGTCGAAGCCTGGACGGTCGCGATACGGTCCTGTCTGCCCGAAACCGCTGATCGAGCAGTAGATGAGGTCCTCGTTGCCGCGCTTGAGCGTCTCGTAGTCGATGCCGAGCCGCTTGACGACACCGGGACGAAAGTTCTCGATCACCAGGTCGGCCTCGGCTGCGAGCCTCAGAAACGCATCACGTCCGCGGTTCGCCCTGAGATCGAGCGACACGCTGCGCTTGCTGCGGTTGGGCATGGCGAACGGGTAGCTTTCACCGTTCACCTTCGGGGCCAGCCTGCGCGAGTCGTCACCGCTGACCGGCTGCTCGACCTTCACGACGTCCGCACCGAACTCGGCAAGGACCATCGTGCAGTACGGACCCGAGAGGAATCGGGTCAGATCCAGGATCCGGAACCCATCGAGGGGAAGCATCTGGGATTCCCCGTGTCCTTCCCTTGTCGTTCCCGCAGCATGGGATAGCACCTCGTAGTTTAGAAGCCTCGGTACTCCCACAGACAGGTCAATGTTCACCCGATTCAAACCTTGCATGGCAACGGGTGACACCGACCAGCTCTACGGTAGCGCGCAGTGGAATACCGACAAGATCCCCGAAGCGAGCACCGTACCGGTCATGCTGCACCCGGTCGACGTGCTCGATGGCTCGGCGATCCCGGTGCCGGACATGCTGAATGATCACGTCAGCCAGGTTCACCGAGCTAAAACAGCCTGACTGCCCCGCGCCCGTGCTCCACGTTTGCTCCTGCCCCTGCAATGTGAGACCCCGATTGCGCACACATCAGTCCTCTTTGGAAGCATTTGCCATTTCCTGAGCCGAGCCGGTCAGTGACAGCTCGTCAAACGGGGCCGTACCCGCGAACACCGCCCGGGCCTTGGCGTGGTCGAACTCCTTCATCCACGATCCGATGAGGACGGTCGCAACGGCGTTGCCCGCGAAGCTGGTCAAGGCGCGGGCCTCGGACATGAACCGGTCGATCCCGACGATGAGGCCGATGCCGTCGACGAGGTCCGGGCGGTGCGACTGCAGGCTGCCCGCCAAGGTGGCGAGCCCCGCGCCGCTGACGCCCGCGCCGCCCTTCGACGAGATGATCATGAACAGCAGCAGGGAGATCTGGGATTCCACGCTCAGCGGCGAGCCTTGGGCCGTGGCGATGAACAGCGTCGACATCGTCAGGTAGATGGCCGTGCCGTCGAGGTTGAACGAGTAGCCCGTTGGCACGGCGATGCCGACCACTGGCTTGCTGACCCCCAGGTGCTCCATCTTGGCGATCAGCCGCGGCAGCACCGTTTCCGACGACGACGTCGACAGGATCAGCAGGAACTCCTGCCCGAAGTACTTGAGCAGCTTGAAGATGCTCACCCCGGCCGCGAATCGCAGCACGGGCCCCAGCACGCCGAACACGAACACCAGGCATGTCAGGTAGAAGCCGAGCATGATCGTCAGCAGACTATGCAAGGCGTTCCACCCCGTCGCGCCAACGACGGCAGCGATCGCGCCGAACGCGCCCACCGGCGCGGCCCAGAGGATCATCGACAGGATGCGGAACACCAGCCGCTGCACGTGTTCGATCCCACGGCGGATCGCGAGACCGGGGTGGCCCAGTTTCTGCAACGCGAAGCCCGTCAGCAGCGCCACGAGCAGCGTCTGCAGCACGTGTCCCTCGGTGAACGCCGACATGAGCGACGTCGGGATGATCCCCAACAGGAAGGCCACGCCGCCTTCGGCACCGCTTGCCTGCTTGTGCACTGTGGACACGTCGGTGGGGTTCAGGTGCAGCCCGGAACCCGGGTGCAGGAGGTTGCCGACCACGAGCCCCAGAGCGAGCGAGAACGTCGACATCACCAGGAAGTAGACCAACGCCGTGACGCCCACCTTGCCGACCTTCGCCGCGTTCGCGACCGATCCGATACCGACCACGATCGTGCAGAAGATGACTGGCGCGATCATCATTTTGATCAGGTTCACGAACCCGGTCCCCAGCGGTGCGAGCTGCTTGCCGACCCCTGGCCAGACCAGTCCGACCACGGCACCCAGCACCACGGCAGCGATCACAGCGAGGTACAGGTAGTGCGTACGGCCACGGGCGCGAGAACTCATTCAGATCCCCTCCGGCGCGAACGGCGAGTGCGGTGAGTGCGGGCGGGCCTGGTTTCAGAGGACGTGCTCCACGCGGATCGGCAGCCGGCGCATCCGTCGGCCGGTCGCGTGGTACACGGCGTTGGCGATGGCCGGAGCCACGCCGACCAAGCTGACCTCGCCAAGGCCCTTCACGCCGACCGGGTTGAACCGCAGGTCGGGTTCGTCGATGAAGTCGACCTCGATCTCGCCGATGTCCGCGTTGACCGGCACGGTGTATTCCTCGAGCGTCGTGGTCAGGAACCCACCGAACTGTTCGTCCGCAACGCTTTCCTCGCGTAGTGCCGCACCGACTCCCCACACCACGGCGCCGCGGACCTGGCTGGCCGCGGTGGTCGGACTGGCCACGCGGCCGCAGTCGACCACGCTGACCACTCGGGGCACCCGGATACGTCGAGTGGTCGGTTCGACCCGGACCTCGACGAAGTGCGCGGCCCAACTGAAGGCGACGAACTCGGGGAAGACTGGTCCGCCGATGGCAAGATGACCACCCTTGACCTGTTCTAGGCTCTCCTCGGTCTGACCAGGCGCGAGCGTACTCGCCGAGACCGTCACCACCGATTTGCCCGTGGCCCGCACCGCGGCCGGCACGTCGCCGGTAACCCCAAGGGTTTTGCACAGCTCGGCGATGGCGGCCCGGACGGCGGGCAGCGCACTCGATGTGCCCCAGGAACCGGCGGTGAACGGCTGCGGCGCCACCCGGGTATCGCCGACGTGCACGGTCACGTTGTCCACTGGCACGCCGAGTTCGTGTGCGACGAGCAATGCGACGGCTGTGCGAATGCCTTGGCCCATCTCATGCCCGCCGACAGCGACGATGATCGCGCCGTCGGCCGTCGCGGAGAGGTGCGCCACGATCGGCACGATGCTGGCCGGATAGCACCCGGCCGCCACGCCCCAGCCAACGATCGAACCGTCATCGGCGATCATCGAACCGGGCTGTGGATCGCGTTGGTCCCAACCGAATCGGGCCGCACCGCGCCGCAGGCACTCAGCCAGGTGCCTGCTGGAGAACGGCAGGCCGGTGACCGGGTCGACGGTCGCGTCATTGGCCAGCCGTAGCTGCACCGGGTCGCGGCCGGTCGCGTACGCGAGTTCGTCCATTGCGGACTCGAACGCGAACACGGCCGGGCTCTCGAACGGCGCCCTCATGAACCCAGGAGTCGGTACATCGGTTCGCACCAGGCGTTGCCTGCCGCGGAACGTGGGCGTCGCATAAAGCCGGGACGTCGCGGTGGTGGCGTCGGAGGGAAACAAGTCGTGCCAGGAAGTCTGCTGATCGACCTCGTGGACCGCGGCGAGCAGCCTGCCGTTCTCGTCCGCGCCGAGCCGCACGGTGTGGACGGAGGCGGGGCGGAAATTGCCGGTGTGGAAGTTCTGCGGCCGGGGCAGCACCATCTTCACCGGCCTGCCAAGCCTGCGTGCGGCGATGGCGATCGGCCCGAGGTGGCCGTACATCGCGTTCTTGGTGCCGAACCCGCCGCCGATGTGCGACGAGATGACTTCCACGCCTGCCGGGTCGATGCCGAGTTGAGTGGCTAGGCCGAACCGTACCGCGTTCGCGTTCTGGGTGCTGTCGTTGACGATCAGTTTGTCGCCGTCCCAGCGCACGACGCTCGTGAAAGGTTCGATCGGCGCCGCGTGCTGTGCGGGGTGTTCGTAGGTGCTGTTGATCCGCACCGGGCTCTCCTGCAACGCCGCGTCCGCGTCGCCGACCTTGATGTCGGCCAGGAACGGCAGCGGAATCGCCTGTTCCTGCATCAGCGTTTCGGCGCCGTCGGCGTCGATCTTCACCGCGAACGGCTCCGGCTCGTACACAGCCGTGATCGCCTGTGCCGCTTCGGTCGCTGCGATCGGGTTGTCGGCGAGGACCAGCGCGATCGGCTGGCCGCGATACGCGACACGGTTGTCGCGCAGCGGTTGCAGGCTTTGCGCCGCGTGCCCCCCAGCCAGGACGAACCCGACGTCACGCAGTTCGTCCGCACCGAACTTGGTGATCACCAACCGGGTGCCGGGTACGGCTTCAGCGGCGGACGTGTCAATGCCAGCGATGCGTCCTTTGCCGATCCTGGCAGTGGCGAAGGCCGCGTACACCACGTTTTCGGGGACGCGGTCGGCGGTGTATCGGGCGCGCCCGGTGACCTTCTCGTAAGCGTCGACACGGCGGGTCTCCATGGCTGTCATGCGGTGGCTCGCTTTCCGGCAGTGAACAGCGCATCGACGACCGTGCGGATGCCCAGTTCGATGCGGAATCTGTTGGCGGCACTGGGGCACGCCGCCTCGAACGCGATCTCCCCGGCGTGTCGAGCGGTGCTCGGCGTCAGCCGCTGACCGATCAAGGTGCGTTCGGCTTCGGCGGCCCGCCACGGCCGGGTGGCGACGCCGCCCAGCGCGATCCGGCATTCGTCGACCAGGCCGTCCGCGTCGAAGATCAGGCCGACCGCGGCGGAGGCGATGGCGAACGCGTAGGACTCGCGGTCACGGATCTTGAGATACGTGGATCCGCGCCCGGCCCGGGTCACGGGTATACGGATGCGGACAATGAGTTCATCGGGAGTGAGCACGTGTTCGTGCGTCGGGTCGTCGCCTGGGCCGAGGTGTAGTTCGGCGATCGGCACACTGCGTTCCCCGTGTGGCCCGACGACGTCCACGATGGCGTCGAACGCGATCAGCGCGACGGCGAAATCACCGGGGTACGTGGCGATGCACGCATCGCTGCCACCGAGCAGCGCGTGACCGCGGTCGTGACCGCCGATGGCCGCGCAACCGCTGCCCGGGGCGCGCTTGTTGCAAGGGATCTCAGGGCCGCTGCGGAAGTACGTACAACGTGTGCGCTGTAGCAGGTTCCCGCCGATGGTGGCCATATTGCGCAGCTGCTGGGACGCGGCGCGCCACAGTGACTCGGACAAAGCAGGGTAGTCGGTGCGGATCGCCGGATGATCGGCCACGTCAGCCATGCGTGCGCCTGCACCCAGAACCAGTTCCTGTTCGCGGACGTCAATTCCGCGCAGTTCGGCGAGCCCCGACACATCGATGACCGCGGGTGGGGTCTCGATGTCGAGCTTCATCAGGTCGTACAGCGTGGTGCCGCCGGCGAGGATCTTGGTGCCGGGCTGCGCGGTACGCAGCGCGTCCACTGTGGCGTCGATGCTTCTCGGTGCGAGGTAGGTAAATGCGTGCATCGTTTCAGGCCTCGTCCGCGACCTGCCGCACCGCTGCCACGATGCTTCGGTAAGCCCCGCAGCGGCAGAGGTTGCCGCTCATGTATTCGCGGATCTCGTCGTCAGACGTGGCGTGGCCCTCGGCGATGCATGCGATGCCGGACATGATCTGACCGGGTGTGCAGAAACCGCACTGCAACGCGTCATTGTCGATGAACGACTGCTGCAATGGGTGCAGGGCGCCGTTTTCGCCGGTGACACCTTCGATGGTGGTGACGGCTCGGCCGTCAACCTGAAGCGCGAGCGTCAGACAGGACACCACCCGGCGGCCCTCCACATGAACCGTGCAGGCTCCACAGTGGCCCTGGTCGCATCCTTTCTTCGTACCGGTCAACAGGAATCGCTCACGAAGCACGTCAAGCAGCGACTCCCGTGGGTCCAACGCCAGCCGGACTTCCTCGCCGTTGACCATGCAGGTCCAGTCGTATGTGGACATAACTGATCGCAGTCCCATCCCTCGTACGCGGTGATCTGCCATGCTGCTGTAGCCGCGCGGCGTCAGCCAGAACCCTGGTTTGCGTACGTCCGGCGTGAGTACTACCGGCAGGGACAGGCTAGAACTGGACCGCTGAGCCATGCTTCGGCTGATGAGCGTGCCATTGCCCGAGAAATTCCGCACCGAGCGAATCGACGTCGACGGAATAATGATCAACTGCGCCGTCGCAGGCGAGGGGCCTCCGCTGCTGATGCTGCACGGTTATCCGCAAACTCACCTGATGTGGCACCACATCGCTCCGCCGCTGGCCGAACGGTTCACCGTGGTGCTCGCCGACTTGCGCGGCTACGGCGACAGTGCCAAGCCCGAACCCACCGCGTCAAGCGACAACTACGCCAAGCGTGCCATGGCCGCTGACCAAGTCGGCCTGATGGCCAGGCTCGGCTTCGATCGTTTCGCGCTCGTCGGTCACGATCGCGGGGCCGCGTCTCGCACCGCCTCGCCTTGGACTTCCCGGCCGTCGTCACACGGTTGGCTGTTCTCGACATTGTGCCGACACGACACGTGCTGCGAAACATCGACCGTGATACGGCCAGCGGCTACTTTCACTGGTTTTTCCTGTCGGTCGGCGGCGGTGTGCCGGAGAAGCTGATCGGCGCCGATCCCGAGTTCTGGTTGAGTTCCGCCATACTGCGTATGTCAGGTGGGAACGACTTCGACCCGGGTGCCCGAGCCGAGTATTCACGGTGTTTCTCCGACCCGGCAACCATTGCCGCCTCCTGCGCCGACTACCGCGCCGCGGCCACCGTCGACCTCGAGCACGACGATGCCACCGCCCTGACAGCAGCGAAGATCACTTGTCCGACACTGGTTCTCTGGGGTGATCGCGGCCTGGTCGGCCACCACTACAACGTGCTCGACGTGTGGCGGGAGTACGCGAACGACGTGCGTGGAATGGGCCTGCCGGCCGGGCATTTCATCGCGGAGGAGGCCCCTGGCGAGACCCACGCCGCGCTGCGTGACTTCCTCGGTTGACGCATTCGAGGCGGCGTGGCCGCTGCTCAGTTCGCAGTCTCCACCGAGGACACGCGTACCAGCTTGCGGTTGAGGAATTCGCCGATGCCCAATTCGGACAGTTCACGCCCGAACCCGGAATTCTTGACTCCACCGAAGGGAAGCCGCGGTGAGTCGATGAAGCACGTGTTGATGTAGACCATTCCCGACTCGATCCGGGACGCGATCTCCTTGGCGTGCTTGATATCCGCGTCGAAGACGTATGCCCCGAGGCCGTATCGGGTGGCGTTGGCCAGTTCGATCGCTTCTTGTTCACTGTCCACAACATAGAAGGACAGCACTGGGCCGAACGCCTCTTGCTGGAACAACGGATTGTCCGGCGCGATGTCGGTGACAATGGTCGGCTCAAGGTAAAACCCGGCGCGGTCGACGCGCTTGCCGCCGTGGACGATTCGCGCTCCCCCTGCTTCGGCTTCCGCGATCTGCTTGAGCAGTCCGTTCAATGCGCGTTCGCTGGCCACAGGGCCGAGCAGCGTTGTCTCGTCCGTGGGGTCGCCCACCTTGATTGCCGCGAACCGTTCCGCCAGCGCGGCCAGCATCTGCTCGCCTCGCTGCCGGCCGACAACGATGACGCGCTTGATGTTGACGCATCCCTGGCCCGAGTTGAACGTCCGTCCCATCACGACCTGCTCGACCGCGTGGTCAAGAGGCGCCCCTGGCAGGATGAGAGCGGGGTCGCTGCCACCCAATTCCAGTACCACCTTCTTGAGGTTGCGCCCGGCGCGTTCGCCGACCGCTGCCCCGGCCCGCTCACTGCCGGTCAACGTCACACCACGGACGCGGAAATCGTCCACCAGCTTGGCAATCTGCTCGATGCTGCAGAACAGATTCGTGTAAACGCCTTCAGGAGAACCAGCTTCCTCGAACAGCCGGGCGAAGGCGAGCGCACACTGCGGCACACTCTCGGCGTGTTTCAGCATGACCACGTTGCCCGCGACGAGCTGGGCCGCGACGACGCGGGCCAGCTGGTAGTACGGGAAGTTCCACGGTTCGATGGCCAGAACCACGCCGACAGGTTCGGCGATCACCGTCGCACCAGGCTCGTCCGGCAGCGGTACGTCAGCGAGGAACCGCTCCCCGTTTTCGGCGTAGTAGTCAAGGATGTCGGCGACAAGATCGACTTCCACGTACGCGAACCGGGCGACCTTACCCATTTCCAAGGTGAGGTACCGCGCGTATTCGTCCCGTTTGGATCGCAGGATCTCAGCGGCACGGCCGACGATCCGCGCGCGTTCCGCGACCGGGCGGAACTTCCAGTCCTCACGGTAGCGTTTGTCTGCCGTCTCCAGCGCCGCGAAGACTTCGTCATCTGACTGCAGGGGAAATTCGGTGACGAGCTCACCGGTGGCCGGATTGATGGTGACGAAGCTCATCGTCCACTCCTTCCAGGGTCACGTGCCGACTCGCGCTCCCGTACAGTGCGATGGGCGGAGCGGGAAGGGCACATGGCAAGTCTGGTGCATTAATCCGTTTTCAGCCTGCCCCTGCTGGTCGTACGCTTCTGGCAACGACACTCATCGGTCAGCCACCGGCTGTTGCGTTTCGTCGAGCCGGCTGCGGTATGTCTCCTTCAACCCGCGCACACAAACCGCGGTCAACCCGAGCGCACAGAACATGATGCCGACCAGAATTCCGACGCTACCGGTCGCCGCGACCAAGGCCGCCGCGACGAGAGGCGCCGGCCCGGCCCACAACGCACCGGCGAGCTGGTAGCTCAAGGAGATCGCGCTGTACCGCATCCGGACGTCGAACTGCTCGGAGAGGAACGACGCCAGCGTCGCGTACATCGGCGCCTGTCCACACACGAGCATCAAGCTGATCGCGACCGTCATTTCCCCGAAGCCGCCGGTGTCGACGAGCCAGAACATCGGATACGCCAATATGGCCGCGCATATGGCACCGTCGAGGAAGACAGCGCGTCGCCCGACCCGGTCCGATAGCGCTGCCCACAACGGGATGGCTATCAGATCGAGCGTCGCCGCAATCAGCAACGCGACCAGGCTCTCGGTACGTGATATGCCTGCCGTGTCGCGCGCGTACGTCAGCACGTACACAGTGGTGACGTAGAACGTGATGTTCACCAGCGCCTGGCTGCCGATCGTGAGCAAGGTGGTTCGCTTGGCATGCTTGAGAACCTCGAAGATCGGCACTCGCGCCTGCTCCGACCGTTGCTTCACCCGTGCGAATGACGGCGATTCCTCAATGCCGAGCCGGATGAACAACCCGATGGCTACGACCACGACGCTGGCCAGGAACGCGATGCGCCATCCCCAGGCGAGGAACGCCTCGTCGGACATGGTGCCGGACAGCAGAGCGAAGACACCGGCCGACGAGATCAGGCCCAGCGGAATGCCCATCTGCGGAAGGCTCCCGTACAAGCCTCGACGCCCGGATGGTGCATGTTCCACTGCCATCAACACCGCGCCGCCCCATTCGCCGCCGACGGCGATGCCCTGCACCAAGCGGAGCAGCACGAGCAGGATCGGTGCCCATATCCCGATCGTGGCTGTTGTAGGCAGCGCACCGACGAGCATGGTCGCGACGCCCATCAGGAGCAGGGTGCTGATCAGGACGCTCTTGCGGCCTACCCGGTCACCGAAGTGGCCGAACAACACGCCACCGACTGGCCGTGCCACGAACCCGATACCGAGCGTCGCGAGTGACACCAGCGTGGCGGTCGACGGGTCGAGACCCGGAAAGTACAGCTTGTCGAAGACGAGCGCCGCGGCCTGGCCGTAGATGAAGAAGTCGTACCACTCGATCGTGGTGCCCACCAGGCTGCCAAGGGCTGCGCGCTTGGACTGGTTCCTTGTCGCCCCAGGTACTCGCCGTGACCTCAACACGATTCATCCCTGTGCCACACGACGCTCGAGTGGATGCCCGCGTCCGGATCGGCCAGTGACGCTGCCCGCAGGACAACGTTCATCTCAGTGCTGAACCTCGGTCCGGGCATGCGACCGAGTGGACGCAGCTTCCGCGGGTCCGGCTTGCAGTCGTCGGCCACCAGCCCGTCACGGAAGTGCGCGTAGACGACCCTGCCCAGCACCAATGTGCTGGCACCGAGATCTATGGCCGAGTGCAGGACGCACTCGAAGCTCACCGGCGCTTCGCCAATACGCGATGCCGCGACTCGTTGGCACGGCACCGCGGTGAGTCCGGCGGCCACGAACTCGTCGACTTCCGGCTCGTACTCGATCGAGGTGAGGACGAGTTCGTCGATCAACTCCGCCGAGGGGATGTTCACCACGAACTCACGGCTCTGCCGGACAAACGCCAACGTGTCCTTGACGGACTTACCGGGCACCAACGGCTTCGACACCGAGAACGCCAGCATCGGCGGGTCGGAACACACGATGTTGAAGAAGCTGAACGGCGCGATGTTGGACATACCCTCCGGCGATCGGCAGGACACCCATGCGATTGGGCGTGGCACAACGCTGCCGCACAGCAACTTGTAGTTCTGGTGCGGTGTCAACGTGGTGACGTCGTATCCGATCGCCGCACCGGCTGGCGCCTTCACTTCACTGGACACGATCATCCACCCTCTTCTTCGCTGCTCGAGCCGGATGCTCGCGTCATCGTTGCCTGGCCACGACTTCGATCTCGATCGACGCCTCGCGGAACGGCGACGTGTCGACGATCGGCACGAAGGTGGTCGGTGGCAGGATCGGCCCGAAGAACATCGTGCCCACTCGTTCGACCGTCGCCATCTCGCTCGCGTCCTTCAGGTACACGGTCTGGTGGATCACGTCAGTCAGGTCGAGGCCGTACGCCTTGAGGTACTCGGTGTGCAGCTGGTAGACGTACCAAGCCCTCGCCCGCATCCCGGTGTCTGTTTCCACGTGTCCGAAGGACAAGCGGCGGCCTTCGCCGGACAGGCCCGCGTTGCTGTCGACCAGTCGCCGGTTGGCTCCGTCGATGGGAACCTCACCAGAGGTGAACACCAAGTCGCCGCCTTGGACGGCACCGACGTAGAAGCGGGCGATGTCCGCTTGCGGCAACCGGACTTCCTTCGCCCCACCGCGGCTGCGTGGCGCATAGGCGACGCTTTCGTACCCGATATGCGCTGCCCGGTCGGCAAGTCCGCCGATACTCAGACCGGTACTGGCCACCAGCCGCTTCTCGTTCTGCTTCGACAATGCGTGCCGCACGAGCACCGCAGGGCCGTAATTGCGCATCGAATCGGCCAGCCAACCGTTGACCTTCAGCACGTCCTCGATGCCACCACCGGCCGCCTCGAGTGCCGCGTCCATCCGTTGGAACAGGGTCCACGACTGCTGCAGCACCTCAGCTCCCTTGGGAGTGCTGAACTGCAGGGCGGCGAGGTCGTCCGGCAACTGGCCGAGCCGGGACGGCGCCGGCAACGGCTCGGTGCCAGTGGTGTTGGGGACGAAGACGTAGTCGCCGGCACGTACCGCGGTGCTCCCGTCTCCGGCATCGACGACTTCGACTCCCCCATCACCGGTGTACGCGACGGCATCGAGGTAGACCTCGATCTTCTCGTCCAACCCGCTGCTGGACACCAGAACCACGCTGATCGCAGGCCGATGCCCGGCAAGGCAGTCCTGCACGACACGGTTGACGACAGCGATGTTCTCCCGCTCGGAGACGAACAACCGCAGCCGCGCGAGCGACCGGATGTCAAGGCCGTAACTGTCAAGCACCGCAACGAGTTCTTCGAAGACGTAGTACGCCTGTGCCGCAGCCGGCTCCTCAGGCACGTCGATCAGCATCTGGTCGTGCCAGACACTCGTGCCGTCGGCCGTGACCTGGTCGAACGACCGGACGAGCACGCCTGAGGGAAGGTGCGGGGTGATGCCGCCGATGAAAACCAGATCCGCGGCGGTGTCGGCGATTTTGCTGTATGGGCCGATCAGCCGGGCCCGGCCGTCGGCGGACGCCGTGACCGCGGTTGTTTCTTGCTGCCCCATAGGGGTTCTCCTTCTACTCGTTCGGGATCCCTTGCGGTGCCACGTCAACAGGCTGTTTCGGGGAACCGGAGGCGAAGAGGTCACGCCGGAAGGCCTCGGAGATCGTGCGGACGGTGACGAAACTGATCACCGCCAATACGGCGAGGTAGGCGGCCACCGGCCAGCTTTGACCGGTCGCCAGCACCAATGCCGCCATGATCGTCGGCGCGAACCCGCCCGCGACCACCGAAGCGATCTGGTACCCCAGGCTCGCGCCGGAGAAGCGCACCTCCGCGGGGAACATCTCGACGAACATCGCGGCGAGCGGACCGTACATCGAGGAATGGATCACGTACGCGATCACCAGGCCGAGGCCGAGCAGCCACTTGTTGCCCGTATCGGCCAACAGGAACACCGGGAACACCCAGATCGCCATGGCAGCGGTCCCGGCAAGGAACAGTTTCTTCCGTCCGATGTGGTCACTGAGCAGACCGAACAGCGGAAGAGTGATGACCTGGACGAAACCGGCGCCCATCACCAGCGCCAACACGGTACTGCGGGGCAGTCCGACCACGCGGCTGGCGTAGTCGACCATCCCGGTGGTGAGCGCGTAGTACGCCGCGCTACCGACGAGGAACGAGCCCGCGGCCTGGACTACTGCCTTGCTATGGCTTCTGAACACCTCGACCAGAGGCGGCCGGACAGCCGCGGGCTTGGCCCTGCTCGCAGCCTGCAGATGCAGGAACACAGGGCTTTCCTCGATCCGGCGCTGCACGTACATGCCGAACAGGACAACGACGAACCCGCCGAGAAACGGCAGTCGCCAACCCCATGACCGGAAGTTCTCGTCGGACAACAGGGCGGACAACAGCAGGAAGATGCCGTTGGCCAGTGCGGCACCAAGGCACGGGCCCAACTGACTGAGGCTGCCGTAGAAACCTCGTCGCCGCACGGGGGCGTGTTCGGTCAGCAGCAGCGCGCCGCCAGCCCATTGCGCACCGACGGCCAGTCCTTGGATGAGCCGCAGCAACACCAACAGCACCGGGGCGATCACGCCCGCCGAGGCATAGGTGGGCAGCACTCCGATCAGCGTGGTCGCGGCACCCATGACCACCATGGCGAGCACCAACGTCGGACGCCTGCCCCAGCGGTCACCGAGGTGGCCGGCGACGATCCCACCGATCGGCCGGGCCAAGAAGCCGACCGCGAGCGTGCCGAACGCGGCGATGGTGCCGATAGCCGCGTTCTGGGCCGGAAAGAACAGCGGACCGAGCACCAGGGCCGCGGCCGTTGTGTAGACGTAGAAGTCCAGCCATTCGGCTGTCGTCGCCGCGACGCCCGCTATCGCGATGCGACGCATCGCACGCGGCTCTTCCTGATGTGACGGCGTCGGCGTTGGCGCAGTCATGGACGCACCTCCTGGCAAGCAGGGCAAGTGGTTAGCCGCTCGGCTGGCCCAGGACGGCGAGTCCCTCGCGATCGTGCGGGCTAGGTCTCAAGCGCCTCCGTAGTGTCAGGAACCCCCGGACTAATGTCAAGACACTGTCTCATTCAGTTCGTTCTCCGGTACCGAGATAACCGAGACGCCGAGACAGCCGCCTCGCGCCGTCAGCGACCGCCTGACCAGCCTTCTCGATCGGCAACATGTCGAGCCGATATCCGGGAAGGCTCAGCGTCACCGCACCAGCACACGATCCACTCGCGTCGAAGAACGGCGCCGCGATACCGGCGCCGTTGCGCACCCAGCGTCCGTGACTGACCGAGTAGCCCAGTTTCCGGTCTCGCTCGAGCGTCTCGCGGTACTCGCGGACGTCGGTGATGCTGTTCGGCGTGTAGCGCTCGAGGCCCTCGGCGAAGACGAGTTCGACCTCGCTCTGCGGCATTCCGGCCAGAATCGCGGCGCCCGCGGCCCCGGTGGTCAGCCGGAACGGCTTGCCCAGTTCGAGCACGTACCTGATGGTCTGGTCGCAGTCGATCTTGTCCCGGAACACCAGCCGGTGGTGCTGCCGGACGGCCAGATAACACGACTCGTTGTACCGATCGACGAGCTCTTGCAAGATCGGCTTCGCCGCGTTCCACAGGCTGTCCCGGTCGCGCAACACCGCCACCAGCGAGAACAGCCGGTGCCCGGTCGAGTACATCCCTCGGTCGCCGGTCTGCTCGACCCAGCCGAGTTCTTCCAGCTGGGCCAGGATCCGGCTGACGGCGCTGCGGTCGATCCCGGTCTGCCGTGCCGCCTCCCGGACACCGATCCCTTCTTCGTGCGCCGCGACCAGCTCAAGCAGCACGAACGCACGGTCAAGGACACTGGGGCGCCCTGGGCCGGCCCGGTTGTCGTCCGACCTCTCGCGCACCGCGGGGCCATTGCCGGGGCCACTGTCCTCCACTGTCACGTGACTTCCTTTCCCTCCAGAACGTACGCACGACAGTGTCTCACTTAGAGCCTTGACATGGCGAGAGCCTTCGTGCGATTTTCGAGACAGAGTCTTGGTTGATGAGACACGTGGAGGCGTGGTGGATCTCGACAAACTCAACGTCCGCGACTTCCTGGAGGAAGCGGCCGCGCGCAACCCGGACCAGCCGTTCCTGATCTGGCAGGACGAGGAACAGACCTACGCGGACTTCGTCGCCGAGGTCGACACCGCTGCGGCGGTCTGGCGGGAGCTGGGCGTGCGCAAGGGGGATCGCGTCGCCTTCATGGCCGACAACTCGCCCGGATTCCTGCACGCCTGGCTCGGCCTTGCCAAGATCGGCGGGATCCTGGTCGCGATCAACACCGGGTTCAAGCTGGACGAGGCCAGTTACCTGGTCGAGCACTCCGAAGCGGTCGCCGCTCTCGTCGACCCGCGACACACCGGCTTCTTCACCACGATCCAGCGTTCCGCTCCGACGCTGCGCGCACTGTCCACCTTGGGCGCGGCCGACAGCGGGTTCACCGATTTCACCCAGGCCATGGCCCAGGTCGATCGTGCGCCACGAGCCACGGTCGACCTGGCAGGCGACGATGTCATCTCGCTCATCTACACCTCGGGCACCACAGGCCGGCCCAAGGGCGTCATGCAGACGCATCGCAACTACGTCCTGACCGGCCAGGCGTATCCGTACTGGATGGGCATGAACAAAGGCGACCGGATCTACGCCTGCCTGCCGTTGTTCCACATCAACTCGCAGGCGTACTCCACCATGGGCGCGATCGGCGCGGAAGGCGCCATCGTCCTCGCGCCGCGGTTCAGCGCCAGCGGTTTCTGGCCAGAGGTGCGTCGGCACCGGGTCAACGTCTTCAACTTCATCGGCGCCATGGCCGTCATCATGAGCAAGAGCGAGCCGTCACCGTCCGACGCGGACAATGAAGTGCGGGTCGCGTACGGCGTGCCGGCACTCCCCCAGGACGTCCGCGAACAGGTCGAGCAGCGCTTCAAGCTGGACTGCGTTTCCGGATTCGGAATGAGCGAGACGACATTCGGTCTGCTCGAACCCCGCGACGTGCCACGCAAACCAGGCACGATGGGCGTGCCCCGGCACCACCCCGACCCGTCAGTGCCCGAGACCGAAGCACGTGTCGTCGACAAGAACGGCAACGACCTCGGTCCCGGCCAAGTGGGCGAGCTGGTGGTCAAGAACGCCGCGATGATGCTCGGGTACTTCAAGGATCCCGAACGCACCGCGGAAGCACTGCGCGACGGCTGGCTGTACACAGGGGACAGTGCCTGGCGGGACGAGGACGGCTGGTTCTACTTCGTCGACCGGGTGAAGGACATCATCCGCAGGCGTGGCGAGAACGTCTCCTCCCTCGAAGTCGAGCAGACGCTCGACGCCCATCCGGCCGTCCGGCAATCCGCGGTCATCGGTGTACCGTCCGAGCTGCTCGACGAGGACATCTGCGCGATCGTCGTCCCGCAGCCCGGCCAGACACCGACCGCCGCCGAACTCATCGAGTGGTGCACGCGGCGCCTGGCCCGCTTCAAGGTGCCCCGTTACATCGAGTTCGTCACCGCGATTCCGATGACCCCGACCTCCAAGATCGAAAAACACCGGCTCCGCAGCGGCGACTACGCCCGCGGCGAACGCTTCGACATCGGCGAGGCCGCCACCCGTCTGTCCTCGTCCGTGACCACCGGACCAACCCGTAGCTCGGAGGAAGCATGACCGCCGTTACCACGCCGAACGTCGAGACGGTCCGCGCCCTGTTCGCCAAGTACAGCAACTGGGGCCGGTGGGGCGCCGACGATCAGGTGGGCACACTCAACCACGTCACGCCGGATCTCGTCATCCGCGCCGCTTCGAGCATCAAGTCGGGCAAACGGTTCTCGCTCGCGCTGCCGTTCGACGCCAACGGGCCCCAGCGCGGCGGCATGGGCAGGTTCAACCCGATGCACCTGATGTTCCGCGACGGCAACGACATCGCCACCGGCACCATCGTCGACGACTTCTACGGCGGCAACGACCGGTACTGCCGTGGCACCGACGACCTGATCATCATGCCCCTGCAATCGGGCACCCAGTGGGACGCGTTGGCCCACATCATGTTCGACGGCAAGATGTACAACGGCTACTCGCCCACCGACGTCACCAGCAAAGGTGCGACGCGCAACGACATCGCGCAGGCCGCGGACCGTATCGCGGGACGCGGCGTGCTGCTCGATGTCGCCAGGGCGAAAGGCGTCGACGCGCTCGAACCCGGCTACGCGATCACCGCTGATGACCTCGAAGCCTGTGCCAGCAGTCAGGGCGTCGAGGTGGGCACGGGCGATTTCGTGCTTGTCCGAACCGGACAACTGCAGGCACGGCGTGGCAACTGGGGAGATTACGCGGGCGGGCACGCTCCGGGGTTGGGGCTTGCCAGCGTGCCATGGGTCGCCGATCACCAGATCGCCGGTCTTGCCACCGACACCTGGGGCATGGAGGTGCTGCCCAACGAGACGCCGGACGTCTTTCAGCCGCTGCACTGCATCATGCTGGTCGGCATGGGTCTGTACATCGGTGAGATCTTCGATCTGGAGACCCTGGCCGACGATTGCGCCGAAGACAAGCAATACGACTTCTTCTTCTGCGCACCGCCGTTGCCGTTCAGCCGTGCGGTCGGATCCCCCGTCAACCCGATGGCGATCAAATGACCACGCCGGCACCACCGAAACCCGCTCCGCGCGGCGAGGAACAGATCTACTTCCAAGCCGCGACGGAGAATCGACTGACGTACCAGACCTGCGACACGTGCGGGTCGACAGTGTTCTACTTGCGTGCCGTGTGCCCGCATTGCGGCAGTGAAAGTCTCCGGCTGCGTGACTCCGCCGGTGTGGGAAAGGTGTACAGCTACACCGTGCAGCACCGGGCAGGCCACCCGTACTTCGCCGACAGGACACCGATGACGCTCGCCCTCGTCGATCTCGACGAAGGATTCCGGCTGCTGGCCGACCTTGTCGACGTGGACGAGGTGGCCGTGGGAATGCCCGTCGAGGTCGTGTTCCACGAACTGGACCACGACCTCACGCTGCCACATTTCCGCCGTGTGAAGGAATCGACGTGAGCATTCGCGGAAAGACCGCCATCGCGGGCATCGCCGAAGTCGACACGTTCCAGACCACGGGGCATTCACCCGCCAGCCTGGCCGCGGTCGCCTCGAAACGCGCTCTCGACGACGCCGGACTCAAATTGTCCGATGTGGACGGTCTGTTCACCACGTCGGCGTACTACTCGATGCCGACCTTGACCATGAGCGAACACCTCGGGATCAAGCCGAGGTTCACCGACTCGACCGCGCTCGGCGGCTGCTCCTTCGTCGCCCATCTCGGGCACGCCGCCGCTGCCATCGAAGCAGGACTCTGCGACGTCGCGCTGGTCTGCTACGGCAGCACCCAGCGCAGCGATCGTGGAAAACTGGTCAGCAACGCCGACTGGCTCGCCTACGAGCAACCGTATGGCCTGCTGCATCCCGTGGGGAGCTTCGGTCTCATCGCGCACCGGCACATGGCCCAGTACGGCACGACCAGTGAGCAACTCGCCCAAATCGCTGTGGCCGCCCGCAGTTGGGCGCTGCTCAACCCGGCCGCGCCGTATCCGAAACCATTGACGGTCGACGATGTGCTCGACTCCGCACTGATCGCCAGCCCATTGCACAAACTGGACTGCTGCCTTGTCACCGACGGCGGAGCGGCCGTGGTGCTCACCTCAGCCGACCGAGCCCGAGACTTGGCCAAGCCGCCCGTATATCTGCTCGGCAGCGGCGAGGCCTCGAACCACCGCAACATCTCACAGATGCCGGACCTCACCACCACTGAGGCAGCAACCCGGAGCGCGGAACGCGCCATGCGGATGGCTGGGATCACCCACGCCGACATCGACACCGCGCACGTCTACGACGCCTTCACCATCAGCCTGTTGATCCTGTTGGAGGATCTCGGTTTCTGTCCCAAAGGCGAAGGCGGCCGGTACGTCGAGGACGGCGCCATCGCACCGGGTGGTTCGCTCGCGCTCAACACCAATGGCGGCGGCCTTTCGTACACGCATCCGGGCATGCTCGGGATGTTCCTGATCACCGAAGCCGTCCGCCAGTTACGTGGTGAGGCTGGTGCGCGGCAGCGACAAGACGCAGCGGTGTCCCTCGTCCACGGCATGGGGCTCACCCTCGCGGCCCATGCCACCGCCGTGCTTGGCACCTCGCCATGAAGCCTGTCCCTGCCAACAGTACGCAAAGCGGGATCTGGATAACGGCCACACGGCAGCGAGCACTCTTCCTGACTTACAAGGCAACCAGACCAGAAGGACATGTAATGCGGATCGAAGGTGCGGTGGGATTCGTCACCGGCGCGAACCGAGGGATCGGCAAGGCCATGGCGGACGCATTGGTGCGGTTCGGCGCCAAGAAGGTTTACGCGGCCGTGCGCACTCCGAACACCATCACAGACCCGTGGTTGACTCCCCTGCGCCTCGACGTGACTGACCAGAAGACCATCGATGCCGCCGCCGAGGTGGCCACCGACGTCACCATCTTGGTCAACAACGCGGGAATCGGCGGAGTGCGGTTCGACGGATCATTGGAAGACGCCCGGGCAATCATGGAAACGCACTTCTTCGGCACATGGGCGGTGACACGTGCGTTCGCTCCCATCCTGAAAGAGAACGGCGGTGGAGCCATAGTCAACGTACTCTCGGCCGCATCCTGGTGGGCTATAGCAGACGCACCTGGGTACGCCGCAGCCAAAGCCGCACAGTGGAGTCTGACCAACGCGCACCGCATTTCCATGCGCAGCCAGGGAACCCATGTACTCGGCGTGCACTTCGGCTACGTCGACACCGACGCCACCAAGAGGCTGAAGGTGGAGAAAATGGCACCCGCGACGGTGGCCGAAGCGACCATGCGAGCGCTTCAGGCAGACGAAAACGAAGTCCTCGTCGACGAATGGACCAAAGCCACCCGCACCGCACTCGCCGGAGACATCACGGCCATGCAGGCCAACCTGCCCCCTGGGCTCTGAGTATCACCGGGCCGGGTTGCGGCAATGGCGGCATACATTGGTTCGCAAAGTCAGACAACTTCTCGAGAGGTGAAAGTATGCGCTTCGCTGTCGCCATTCCGCAGTTCGCGACCGACCCGCATGAGGTGCGTCGCTTCCTTCACCGCGTCGAGGACCTGGGTTTCGACAGCGCGTGGACACAGGAACAGATTCTGGGCAGCAGGGCGATCGGCAGCAAGCCGGTGATCAGCCCGCTTGAACTGCTCGCCTACGCCGCGGCCTGCACCGAGCGGATCCGGCTGGGCTGCGCGGTGTTCGTGACGCCACTACGCAACCCGGTGCACCTGGCCAAGAGCATTTCCTCACTGGACCAGCTCAGCGGCGGCCGGATCGACGTCGGCGTGGGGATCGGTGGCCAGAACCAGCCGTTCGCGGCCTTCGACTCCAGCCCAGAGCACCTGGTCACCCGCTTCACCGAGGGCCTTGAGCTGATGAAGCGGTTGTGGACCGAGCCGTCGGTCACCTTCGACGGCAAGTTCTGGCAACTCGAAGACGCGCAGATGGAGCCGAAGCCGGTGCAGCGCCCGCACCCGCCCATTTTGTTCGGCGCCAACCACCCGAACGCGGTGCGCCGCGCGGTCAAGCTGGGCGACGGCTTCATCGGCGCCGGATCCGCGACCACGGCCCGGTTCGTGGAGCTGGTCAAGATCGCCCGCGAGGCCATGGCCGAGTTCGGCCGCCCCGACTTCAAGTTCGCCAAGCGGGTCTACGTCGCCCTCGACGACAACGTCGATCGGGCCCGCACCCGCGTCAGCGAGGTACTGGAGTCCTTCTACAACCGCGGTGACATAACCTCGGTCGCCGTCTTCGGTACCGCCGACGACGTGGTCCGCGGACTACGCGAGGTCACCGACGCAGGCGCGGAGACCATCGTGCTCAACCCGATGTTCGACGAGCATGAGCAACTGGAGCAGCTGATCACCGATGTGGTCCCGCAACTGAGTTGAGGGACCACGTGACTCAGCCCGAGCTTCTGGAACGCGCTCCGCTGGACGATCTCACAGAACGAGATACTTGAACCTGACTCTTAAATCACACTGCCGCCCGTGGTGTCAACAGCCGGTCTGGCCACTGTGGACGATGTGCTCGACCGATCACTGCCCGTCGAGACGAGCTGATCTCGTGCAAGCGAGTGTCCGGAGGCCACTTCTCCGGGCACTCGGCGAAAACCGACACCGAACGCGGCTCCTGCTCGGCGGCGAAGTCTTCCTCGCCGCCTTCGAAGGCGCCGACGCAGCAACTCCATACGTCCTTTATGGACAGGATCGCACTGGAACGGGGTCAACGACTTGGACGTGAAATGGTTTCACGTCTTCTGGCTGTTGACACGGGGATGCCTGTGACAGTCTAATTGCCAACCTGGGTGGAGATTGATCGCGATCAGGGGCAGGGGGATCGCCATGACCGACTCGATGCTGCCGTTCTTACCGCTTTCCGGCATACAACGTGAGATCTGGTCCGCGACGCGGCTGGATCCGGACAGCCCCGCGCTCAACCTCGCCAACTACGTGGACATCAAGGGTCAATTGGATTCCGGCACCCTTAGGGAGGCCCTGCGACTTGCCGTAGCGGGCACGGACACTCTTCGGGTGTCCATTGTGGATGATCCGGTCGAACCACGGCAGGTGGTCAGGCCTCCGAGCGACTTACACCTCGACGTCATCGACCTGCGGGCCGACGACAATCCGGATCAGGCGGCTCAAGAGTGGATGCGCAGTGAGCTGGCACGGCCTTTCGCACTGGACGACTATCCCCTGTTCCGCTTCACGTTGCTCCGACTGGCCGACGATCATGCCTTTCTGCACGAACAAATCCACCACATCGTGTGGGACGGCTTCAGCTGGCGGCTTTACTATCCACGACTCGCCGACATCTACACCGCGTTGTCCGCCGGTCAACCCTGCGGCCCGCCTTCTTTCCCGCCGTTACTGGACCTCCTGCGTGAAGACACCGAGCGCATGGCACGGGAAAGACGCTTCTGGCAGGGCCGGTTCGATGAGCCACTCAGCCCAGTCAGCCTGTCAACTCGGAGCACTCGCTCCACCGGCAATCGCCTTCGCACTTCGGTGGTGGTGCCGGCCGACCTCGTGGAACTCCTCCGAACAGTGGCTTGGCAGGCCAGGGTCGCGTGGCCTGCGGTCTGGGTGGCCGCGACCGCCACATACACCCATCGGCTGGCCGGAACCCGTGACACACCGCTGACGTTCCCGGTCACCGGCCGTACCGGCAAAGTCGCCAAGGCGATTCCAGGAGCGCGGGCGAACCTGTTGCCGCTGCACTTGTCCGTCCAGCCGAGCATGACTCGCAGCGAGTTACTCAAGGCGTCGGCCCTGCAAATCGCCGACGCCGTCGCCAACCAACTGATCCCTGGCAGCGAAGTACGCCGGCTCATCGGTATCCCCGCCGACGATCTTCGCCCACTCGGCCCGTCGGTGAACGTTCTCCCACCCTTGCCCGGCCTGAACTTCGGGTCCTGCACCGCGACTGTCGAAGTGCTGTCCAACGGCATCGTCAACGACCTCCAGATCACAGTCCACGAGCACAACGACACGGTACGACTGTATTTCGATGCCAACCCGAACCTCTATGACGCCGCCGAACTCGCCGGTCATCAGCGTCGATTCGTCCGGCTTCTTCAGGAATTCGGCTCGTTGCAGCCGGATCAGCCCTTGGCCGCGTTGCGCCTCAGCGACCCGGTCGTCATCGGCAATGACAATCAGCCGGGCCACACAGCCGGAATCATCGAGCGGATTCAAGCGATACCCCCGGACAGGGTCGCAGTCATCGAAGACGACAGACAAGTCACCTACGGCGAACTCTTGGGTCGGGCGAGGGACATTCGGCCCGCCGGCGATCTGGTGGCGATTCTGGCGGAACCCGGCGCGGACTTCATCGCCGCGGTCATCGGGGTTCTCGCGTCCGGCCGGGCTTACGTAGCACTCGATCCAGCCGCACCGTACGCCCGCAATGCGACGATATTGCGGGAGAGCGGGGCCCAGCTGCTCGTACTGGACGCAGAAAACGGCGAGAACGACGTCGGGGAAACCACAAGACGCATGCCGGTGTCAGCGGAACACCTGGCATACGTGGTTTTCACTTCCGGCTCCACCGGCCGCCCGAAGGGCGTCATGGTCCGTCATGGCGGCATGCTCAACCACATCCTCGCCAAGATCGGCGAATTGGGCCTCGACTCATCAGACATCGTGCTGCACAACGCTCCCCCGACGTTCGACATCTCGGTGTGGCAGATGCTCGCGCCTCTCGTCGCCGGTGGCCAAGTGCGTGCGGTCAGTCGTGCTGTGGCCGCTGATCCGTACGCACTGTTCGAACGTATCGCGGCCGATGGCGTGACTGTGGCTGAGATGGTTCCGTCGCTGCTACGCGCCGCATTGGATGCGGAAGAACTGAGTGGCACCCGTATCAACACCGGAAAGCTGCGGCATCTTATCGTCACGGGTGAGGAACTGTCCGCCGAGCTGTGCGCGCGTTGGTTCGAACGCCACCCAGATGTACCGTTAGTCAACGGTTACGGTCCGGCCGAGTGCTCTGATCGTGTGACCCACGCGTTTCTCCCAGCACCTCCGCAGGTCGTTCCGATCGGCACACCCATACCCCACACAACGCTGTACGTTCTGGATCAAGCACTGCAGCCAGTTCCGGTGTCCGTAACGGGAGAACTGTACGTCGGCGGCGCGGGATTGGCGCGTGGCTATCTGAACGACGCAGCGCTTACGGCACACCGCTTCGTCGCCGATCCGTTCAGCAGCCGTCCTGGTGCCCGGATGTACCGAACCGGGGACCGTGTGCGGAGATTATCGGATGGGCACCTCGAGTTCGTCGGACGTTCGGACAACCAGGTCAAGATTCGTGGCCATCGCGTGGAACTGGGCGAAGTCGAGGCTCTGCTTCGATCGGTGCCCGGAATCCGCGACGCCGCAGCGGCCGTACGGGATGGCCGGCTGGTCGCCTACGTGGTCGGCGACGTGGATTCTCTCCGCGCCAAATTGGCCGCTCAGGTGCCCGACTACCTGATACCCGCCGCGTTCCAGGCACTCGACGTCCTTCCGAGAACCAGCAGCGGGAAACTCGACCGCGCCGCCTTGCCACCGGTGGCCCAATCCCCCGTCGCCGCATCACGAGAGCCTCTCGGCAGTCGCGAAATCACGCTGGCCGCACTGTTCGCCAACGTCCTGGGCATCGACCATGTCGGCGCGACGGACAACTTCTTCGAACTGGGCGGCGACAGCATAATGGCGATCCAGGTGTCCGCGCGATGCCTGGCCGAAGGGCTGGCCATCAGTCCACAAGAGATATTCCAGCACAAGACCGTGGAGTCTCTTGCCGCAGTGGCACGGCAGGCACCGGACCCGCCGACCGCGGACAAGCTGCCGGACACAGTGCCGTTGACGCCGTTGCAGGAAGGTATTCTGTTCCACACGCTGTACGAGGATGTCTACCGCATCCAAGTAAGCGTCGACGTTGACACGCGGCTGGACGGCACAAGGCTCAGGAAGGCCATCGTCGACGTCCTGCAAGCACATCCACAGCTGCGGATGAAGTTCGTCCACACAGCACAAGGCCCGGTCGGCATGGTCCCCACCGACGAGCCGGAACTGCCGTGGCACGAAGACGACACAGCCGGAAACGACCTGACGACGGCGTTCGAACTCGCCCGCCCACCGTTGATCCGATGCGGTCTCCGCCATCTGACCGACCGATCCCGGCTGGTGCTGACGTGCCACCACATCCTGCTGGACGGCTGGTCGATTCCAGTGCTGCTCAACGAGATCTTCACCCGCTACAAGGGGGAACTCGCCCCTCCTGCCGCGAGTTACGCCGACTACCTGGGATGGCTGTCGCGCCAGAATGCGGGCGAGGCAACAGAGGCATGGCGAAAGACAATGGCCGGTTTGCGCCAGCCGACCTTGCTCGCCCCAGCCAGTCCAGCCGGCGTGTTTCCTGACTGCACAAAGGTGGATCTGACCGATGAGATCACCGCGTGCGCACGACGTTTCGGCCTCACGCTCAACACGGTCGTGCACGGCTGCTGGGCACTTCTGCTGAGTGCCTTGTCAGGACAAGAGGACATAGTCTTCGGCACAACAGTCGCCATCCGTCCTGCGGAGATCCCAGGTGTCGAAACCATACTCGGTCCACTGATCAACACCATCCCGGTGCGCGTCACCCTTGACCCCGCCGAATCGTGGACCGACCTACTGACCCGGATACAGGAACAACAGTCCGATCTGCTGCCACACCAGCACCTCGGGCTGGCCGAGATACAGCGAATCACCGGTATGGCACCGATGTTCGACACATTGGTGGTCACCGAGAACATCCCAGCGGCCTTGCCCATCGACACACTCAGCGTGGAGGTCGACAGCGCCACGCACTATCCCCTCACCGTCACCGTGTTCCCCGGCGGCCAACTGAGTCTGCGGCTGCACTACCGGCCGGATGTCGTCGAACGTCACTTCGCCGAACGGATCATCGACCAATTGACCAGGCTGTTGCGCCAGTTCGTCCACGATCCCAGCCAACGTGTGGCGCAGGTCGACGTTCTCAAGCCCGACGAACGCCACAGACTGCTCGTCGAATACAACACGGTGACTATGGTGGACTTGTTCTCCGCCCAAGTCGCCAGAACACCGTCCGCCACAGCCGTTCTGTTCGAGAACACAGCGCTGACCTACCAGGAGCTCGACGCCCGGTCGACCAGAGTGGCGCACGCGCTCGTCGCCCGTGGTGCCGGACCTGAGCGGATTGTCGCGGTCGCGATGGCACGGTCCACGGAGCTGATCGTCGCGCTGCTCGCCATCCTGAAATCTGGTGCCGCGTTCCTGGCGATCGAGGCGAACTCGCCGGTCGACCGCGTCCGATCGATCCTCCAAGACGCACAACCTGTCGTGGTGCTGACCGACTCGATACCAGAGCTGGAGTCTTCGGAAGTTCTCCCCAGGAACCTGCACGGCCCGGCCTACGTGGTGTACACGTCCGGCTCGACCGGCACCCCAAAGGGTGTGGTCATGCCGATGAGTGCGCTGGTCAACCTGATGCAATGGCACATCGCCACGTATCCGGCCGCGGCGGGGACGCGAACCGCTCAGTTCCTTTCGGTCGCGTTCGACTTCTCCATCCAGGAGATCCTGCACGCACTGTTGACCGGCCGCACGCTCGTAGTGCCCACCGACGACGTCCGCTACGACTTTCCCCGGCTGGCGGCGTGGATCAAGCACAACGAGGTCACTGAGTTGTTCGCGCCCACACCGGTGATCGACGCACTCCTGACCACCGGCGTCGAGCTGGACGAGATATGGCAAGGCGGCGAGCAGTTCCGGTTGTCCGCCGACCTGACCGCCTGGGGCCAGGCCGCCCAGGGGCGACGCGTGCACAACGTGTACGGCCCTGCGGAAACCCATGCTGTGTCGACCGCGACGTTGCCCGCCGACGTCGGTCGATGGCCCGCGGTGGCCCCGATCGGCCGTCCAGTGTGGAATGTCCAGCTGTACGTCCTGGATTCCTGGCTCAGACCGGTGCCCCCTGGCGGATCCGGCGAGTTGTACGTGGGAGGCGCGCAACTTGCCCGTGGATACCTCAACCGGCCGGCTCAGACCGCCGCCCGCTTCGTACCGAACCCGTTCGGCAATCCGGGCGAACGGATGTACCGCACCGGCGACATCGTGCGGTGGCGGCCCGAGGGTGACTTGGAGTTCGTCCGCCGGGCAGACGACCAGGTCAAGATCCGCGGTTTCCGGGTGGAGCCCCGCGAGGTGGAGAACGTCGTCGCACGGCATCCCGACGTGGCCACCGCCGCTGTCGTCGCACGGGATGATGGAGAAACCCAGCTGGCCGCGTACGTAGTCAGTGCCACCGGCTCGTTGGACGCAGCCGCCCTGCGCAAAGACCTGCGCGATCAGCTACCCGACTACATGATGCCGTCAGCGATCGTAGTGATGGATTCGCTTCCGTTGACACCCAATGGAAAAGTAGACCGGGCCAGTCTGCCGACGCCAGTTCGCGTGACGAGTACCGGGCGCAGCCACCCCGCGACTCGGCAGGCGGCCGTGATATGCAGACTGTTCGCCGAGACCCTGGCGGTGGACCATGTCGCCGCCGACGAGAGTTTCTTCGAGCTCGGCGGGCATTCCATGTCCGCGACGCGGTTGATCGGCCAGGTGCGCGCCGCCCTGGGTGCGCAGCTGTCGATCCGCACTCTGTTCGAATCGCCGACCCCGGCCGAGCTTGCCGATCGGCTCAATGACACCGGTGAACGTGACGGGTTCGAGGGGCTCATTCCGTTGCGTCCGGCGGACGCCGGCCCGGCGCTGTTCTGTGTGCATCCGGCGGGCGGATTCAGCTGGGCGTACGCGAAGCTCGCCGCCCATATCGAGCCGGACGTCTCGATCCACGGCCTGCAGGTGTCCGGCATCAACGGCACGCCTGTGCTGCCCAGCAGCATCCAGGACATGGCCGCGGGTTACGCCGCCCAAATCCGGGACTGCGCGGGCGACGGGCCGTATCACTTGCTTGGTTGGTCCTTCGGCGGCGCGGTGGCGCACGAGATCGCCATCCAAATGCGACGCTCTGGCCATCCTGCCGCGTCGTTGACATTGCTCGACACCGCGTCACGCCTCACCGGTGACACGTTGCCGAGCGAGCAGGATGTGTTCGTACGGCTCCTGCTCAACGCCGGTTACCAGCGAGAAGACCTGCCGCCACCACCAATTCCGATCGCGGAGGTCTCGGACATGCTGTGCGCGAAGTACGTGCCGTTCAACGAACTGCACCTGACCAACATCGCCGCTGTCTACCGGCACAACATCAAGCTGATGCGCCGGTTCACCCCAGGCCGTCACGACGGCCGGATGCTGTACTTCGTCGCCACCGAAGACCGGCCTGACCGTGGCCGAGCGGCCGCGAACTGGAATCCCCACGTCGATGGGGCCATCCGTTATCACGATGTCGACTGCGCCCACCACCAGCTGATGGATCCCGGACCGCTGCGGGAGATCGGTCCGGTCATCGACGCCTGGCTGAGAGATTGGACCGACCGATGAGCCCACCGCAGAGCAGGATCACCGAGATCGTCTGTCACGTCCTGGAGATCGACGAGGACGAGATCACCGAGTCGAGCCGGTTCGTGGAGGACCACGACGCCGACTCGCTGCGGTCGATCGAGATCGTCTCCTTGCTGGAGCACGAGTTCGACATCGTGATCGACCAGGCCAACCTGAGCCGGATGGTCAACCTGGCCGGGGTGCGGTCCGTACTCGCCGAGACACCGGGATTCCCAGGATGAGATTCGGCCTGTTCCAGGAACTGCAACTGCCGAGACCGTGGCAGCCCGGTGCCGAGCACCGACTCTTCACCGAGGCACTGGCCCAGGTTGAGCTGGCCGACCGGCTCGGCTTCGACTACGTATGGCTGGTCGAGCACCATTTCCTGGAGGAGTACAGCCACTCGTCGGCGCCGGAGGTCTTCCTCGGCGCGGTCAGCCAGCGCACCCGTGACATCCGGCTCGGGCACGGGATCATGGCGCTGCCACCGGCCGTCAACCACCCGGCGCGAGTGGCCGAGCGGATCGCCACGCTCGATCTGCTGTCCGGCGGACGGGTCGAGTTCGGCACCGGCACGGGCGCGACCGAGGCAGAGCTCGGCGGCTTCGGTGTGCACCGGGAGACGAAACACGAGCAGTGGGCCGAGGCGCTCGACGCCGTGACGCGGATGTTCGTGGAGGATCCGTTCGCGGGATACTCCGGGCGGCACGTGTCCATGCCACCGCGCAACGTCATCCCCAAACCGCTGCAGCGACCTCACCCTCCACTGTGGACGTCCTGCAATCGCAGGGAGGCGATGCTGGCTGCCGCCCGCAACGGGCTGGGCGCGTTGACGTTCGCCTTCACCGAACCCGACCAGGCCGCGCAGTGGGTGGCGGCGTATTACGACGTCATCGGCTCGCCGGAGTGCGTCCCGGCGGGATTCTCGGTCAATCCGCAGGTCGCGGTCACCGCGTACTTGATGTGTCACAAGGACGAGCCGACGGCGATCGAGCAAAGCCTGGACAGCCACTACTTTTTCGCCCGATCGTTGGCGTACTACTTCAATCACGGCCGGCCACGGCCTGGACGCACGGCACTGTGGGAGGAATTCGCCATCGACCAGTCCCGCGCGGCCAGGGCCGGGCTCGACGACATGAGCCTTGGCGGCGCGTACGCGGCCGTCGGCTCACCCGAACGGATCCGCCGCAACCTCCGGCAGTACGAGGCTGCCGGGGTCGACCAGATCCTGCTCATCGCACAGACCGGCCGGATCCGGCACGAGCACATCTGTGCGTCCCTCGAACTGTTCGCCCAGGAGGTGATGCCCGAGTTCCACGAGAGGCACGAACCGGCCGAGCGCCGGAAGACCGAGCGCCTGGCGCCTGCCATCGAAGCCGCGCTCGCGAGGCGGGAACCCGCGCGGGCAGCGCCAGTGGACTACCGGATCGCGACCGGGCGATGAACCGGGTCGTCATCACGGGGTGCGGTGTTGTGTCCAGTATCGGCATCGGCATGGCCGAATTCACCGACAGCCTGCGTGCGGGACGCAGTGGCGTACGGCCTATCTCGCTGTTCGACACGTCCGGGTTCGACTACGCCAACGGCTGTGAGGTGACCGGCTTCGAGCCGGAGCAGTGGATCAAGCAGTGCGACATCGCGGAACTCGGGCGTGCTGCTCGCTTCGTCGTCGCAGCCGCGAGGATGGCCATGCAGGAGGCGGGTTTACGCGAAACCACCAGACCAGGCCTCATCTCGATCGGCTCGGCGGACGGCGAGTCGTTCGATCTTGACACCCTCGTCGGCGCCGACGTCGCGGGAATTGACATCGATCCGGTCGTCGCGAAACGGGTGTCGGCGGTGCGGTTGTCCACAGCGATCTCGGACGAGCTTGAGCTGTCCACTGTAGAGCCTATTACCCTCGCGACCGCCTGCTCGGCAGGCAACTACGCCATCGGTTATGCGCTTGACGCCGTGCGCGCTGGTGATGTCGACTACGCGCTCTGTGGCGGCGCCGACGCGATGTGCCGGAAGATCTTCGCGGGTTTCTACCGGCTCGGCACGATAGCCCCGGACTGTTGCCGTCCGTTCGACCGCGACCGGAAAGGCATCCTGACTGGTGAAGGCGCGGGTGTCCTGGTGTTGGAGAGCCTTCCGTCGGCGACCGCTCGTGGCGCACGGATCTACGCCGAAGTGTTGGGGTACGGCGCGAATTGCGACGCCTTCCACCCGGTCGCGCCCGATCAGGCCGGTGTGGCCCAGTGCCTTCGACTCGCACTGGACGACGCTCGTCTCAGACCGGATGAGGTCGACATGATCTCCGCGCACGGAACCGGGACAGAATCCAACGACATCACTGAGGTCGCCGCGATCCGGGAGGTCTACGGTCCCGCCCCGCCGCCGACGATCTCGGTGAAGTCGATGCTCGGGCACACCATGGGAGCGGCCAGCGCGCTGGCTTCGATCGCTTGTGCCGCAGCGGTTCGGCACGGGTTCATCCCGCCGACGATCAACCACGCGAACACCGACCCGCGCTGTCCGGTGGACTGCGTGCCCAACAAGTCCCGGCCGGCCGCGCTGCGGGTCGTCCAGAACAACGGCCTCGCCTTCGGTGGCACCAATGCCAGCGTCATCCTGGGGAGGTTCGATGGGTGAGCCGCGCACAGGAATCGTGATCACCGGGTGGTCCGCGGTCTCGCAGTTCGGCATCGGCCGTGCGGCATTCGCCGATGGCATCCGCCACGGGCGGACACCCGATGACCGCGGTGTGCCAGATTTCGACCCACGAGCCGCGCTGGGCAAGAAGAACACGCGGTCGATGGACCGGGCCACCGGCCTCGCCCTGGTCGCCTTGCGGGAACTGGAAACCACACCGGCGGACACGACCGGCGTGGTGCTCGGCACGACGTTGGGCAGTGTGCCCGACATGGTCGATTTCACGCGGGCGTCCCTGACGGGTGCCAGGCCCTTTCACGTCAATCCAGGACAGTTCCCGAACGTGGTGATGAACCGCACTGCCGCCCAGTGTGCCATCTGGTACGGCCTCAAAGGACCCAACGCGACCGTGGCCACCGGCCAGGTCGCCGGCCTCAGCGCCCTCGCTTATGCACGCCGGGTGCTCGCCGCGGGTCGCGCCCGGCAGATGGTGTGCGGTGCCGCCGAGGCCCGTACGGACGCAAGGTCATGGCTGGCCAGCAACAGGGAAGGAGACAGCCGGCAGCCCCACGGCGAAGGAGCTGTGATGTTGATGGTGTGTCAAGACGAGGCGTTGCCACCGCTGGCACGAGTTGTGGCAGTGGAGTCCCGTGTCTGCCGCGACGGGGACATCCGTGGCGCGTTGGCCGGGTGCGTGACCGACATGTTGGCCCGCGCTGACGTCCGGCCGGCAGAGATCACGCGAATCGAGCCGTCCGCGGGCCATCATCCGGAACAGGAACGGGACTGCCTGCGCGCACTGCTCGGCGACAGCCGAATCAGCCCGCTGTCCACAGTGGACCGCCTCGGTGACACGGGTGCCGTGTCGGCCTTGTTCCAGATCGGCTCGGCGCTCACCGTACCCGGCACGGTTCTGATCACTTCGGTGGAGCGCGACGGGATCGTCGCGTGTGCGCTGCTGACAATCAATCACCGGTGAACACGGCATGGCCAGGCCCATGCCGCAGGAAAGACCGGACCGCGTCCTGGAAATCGTGCGTGTCGAACAGGGCGGCGGCTATCGACGGCAGATCTTCGTCCGCCCCGGCGACCCCTGCTACGCGATATCGGGCGAGCACTTGCTTGGTCGCGGCGTGAGCACGCGGCGGGCCTTCGGCCATCGAACTGACGATCCGGCGTACCTGCTGGTCGAACGACGAACTGGACAGTACCTGGTTCACCACGTTCCAGCGCTCGAGCGTCCTTGCGCTGAACAGGTCACCGGTGAGCACCATCTGTTTGGCACGGCCGATCCCCGCTCGCTCGGCCAGCCGTTGCGTGCCGCCCATAATCGGGGTCAGGCCGATCACTCGCTCGACGAGGCCGAAGCTGGCGCGATCGGACGCGAGGATCAGGTCACAGCCCAGCGCGAGTTCGAACGCCCACGTCAGGCATAGACCGTGAGCGGCGAATACCGTCGGGCACGGCAACGATTCCACGGCACTGGTGACCGCCACCAACTGCTGGACAAGTGTGCGCGGCGGGGACGTGTGAAAAAAATTCACGTCAACCCCGGCACTGACCATTCTGCCTTCGGCGCGGAAAAGAACGGCCCGCGGCGGAACCGCCTGAAAATCTGCGATCACACTGCTCAATTGATCGTGCATCACCTCGTCGTACAGATTGTCCGGCGGCGAATCGAAGGTCACCACGGCGACGCCATCGCCGTCGTGGTCCAACCGGACTCGCGGCGACCTCGCCGTCACTCTGACCTCCGCTTGGCTTCGTCGGTGATCATTCTGCATCTTGGCGAATATCCGGGTCAAATGGGCTTCGATGGTCTTGGCGCTCAGTACGAGTTCGCGGGCGATCTGCGTGTTGGTATACACGGCGACGTCCGGTGCGGGCAGCTGGGCCACGGGGATCAGGTCGGCAAGAGCATCAGGTTGATCACCCCCACGACTCAGCCGACCGGGAAGGTGGTGCCGATTCCCATGCCGGTGATCCATTCGGGCACGGGTTCGTAACTCGTCCATACCAGCGGAAGTCCTGCGGCGACCTGACCGATGAGCCAGCACCGCACCTCGTGGCCACCGCTGCCGGCATGCTTCTCGAGTCCCTCGTGGCCGAGTGCGGCGACGGCTGGGGCGTCGTCGGCGATCAACTGGTTGAGGAACCAGGTGTCCCATTCGGCGTTCACTCGGGCGAGCGGGTTGCCTCCCATGGCGCGGACTCTGGGTTCTCGGGCGGCGGCGAAGGCCTGGGCGTCGGCGCGGCCGTGGATGAGTGACTCTCGTCGTTCGCCGACGACCGCCGGGTCGCGGGGGTCGTTGGACGGTAGCCAGTGCGAGAGTCCGCCGCTGGCCGCTATCAGGATCCGGCCTGGGAATTCCGAACTCCGCAGTGCCGCGCCGAGGGCGCGTCCCAGTGCAACGCAGCGCCCCAGGGACGGCAATGGAGGTGCCGCGGTGTTGACGACGAGGGGCACCATCGGCAGCGCGGTGCCGCCAGTGATCATCTCGTAGCTCTGGACGATGCCATGGTCCACAGTCAATGCGTACGACAGGGACACGTCGAAGTCCGCGTCGACCAATCCGGAATACGTCGTCCACGCCAGTGAACTCGCCACCGGAAGAGGGCCCTTGGTGCTGCCGTAGTCGCCGAAGCCGACGGCGTTCTCCACACCGACCACGAACGGGGGCATCACGTCGTAGAAGTTGGCGTGGAAGTGGTCCGGGCCGATCACCATGATCGCGTCCGGAGCCAGCTCCTCGACGGCCCGCTGGACTCGGGCGGCGTCCCGGAGGAACAGCCCGCCGGGGCCGGAGTCGCCAAGGGGCGGCAGCAAGGTCGCGAATGGACTGTGGGACATGCCGACGAAGCCGGCGATCTCCGCCATCAGGACGGGTCCTTTCCCTCAAGGAGCCAGCTGCGGTGCGTGTCGAGGAACTCCCCCACCTGCTCCCACTGCGGCCAGTGGCCCGCGTTGTCGATGACGTGCAGGCGGGCGTCAGGCAACCAGTCGAGCAGCATCTCGGCCTCGTCGAGCCCGCCGGTGGGATCGTGGCTCGTCCACAGCAGGAGCGTCGGCGCGATCACCCGCGAGACCCACGACGGTGCCCACGCGAAGTCCTTGCGGATCTGCGGGTCCTGCAGCACGAGGGTGTTGGTGATCGCCTGCACGAACCCGGACCGGGAGTAGACCTTGCGGCGCAGGTTCACCAGTTCGTCGGTGACCATCTCCTTGTGGTGGAAGAGAAACTCCACCCGGCGGCGGACCGTTGCGTCGCTCGGGTCGAGGACCGCGGCCATTGTGCTGTCCCGCATCCGCACCATGACCTCGGGCTTGTTCGCGATGTTGCCCGGGGTGTTGAGCACGAGCCGGTCGACGCGGCCGGGGTGGTGCGCCGCGACCCAGGCGACCACCCAACCGCCGAGCGATTCGCCGGACAGGTGCGCCCGGTCAATGCCAAGCACGTCCAGGAGGGACACCAAGTGGTCCGACAGGACATCGATCGTGTACGGCTGGTCCGGCAAGTCCGACCACCCGTGGCCGACCATGTCGTAAGCCGTGACGTGGAAATCCTGGGACAGGCCCGCGATGTCACGGGCGTAGGCCTCGAGGTGCCCGCCGGTGCCGTGCAGGAGCACGAGTTCAGGCCCGGAGCCCGCCTGCAGGACCCTGGTGCGGACGGTGTGCCCCGCCAGTGGGACGTCGACGTGCCGCAGGACGTGGTCGGTGTCGGCCAGTTCGCCCCAGATGCTGATGTGCTCGGGGATCGGCGGACCATAACTGTCCACAGTGGTCATTTCTGCTCCTGGTCGTCGAATCGGGCACGGGCCTCGGCGAGGGTGGCGAGCCCGGCGCTCTGCCTGCGGGCCAGTCCGAACAGGCCGAGCAGTCTGGAGTTCTCGATGGTCAGGAACTCCACCGGATGCTCGGCCGAGTCGTTGTAGTGGCGGTGCCAAGCCCACGGCGGCGTGTACACGAAGGACCCAGTTGTCCAGCTGACGGCGTCAGCACCCTCGATCTCGCTGTGGCCATCGCCGGAGATCACGAAATGGACAGTCTCGTGGTAGTGCCGCTGCATGTCCGAGCTCTCCCCCGGCGGGATCACTTGCCGGAACAGCTCGAACGTCGTTGTGGGCAGGGTGCCCGCGATACGCAGTCCGGTCGGGTTCGGCACCGAACCCGCCGGTATCGGCTCAAGATCCTTGTCGTGCACGACAAGCGGACGCTGTCCGCCGGGCCGTACCGCGTGTGTGATGCCTGCGAGGAAGTCGGCCATCGCGAAGCAGGGTCCTGAAGTGGCCATGAACGTCCTTTCACCCGTGGTATTCCGTGCGCCCACCGTCGATGGTCAGGACGGTGCCGTTGATGTAACTGGCTTCCGCTGAGGC
The DNA here is from genome assembly GCF_900176515.1 of Kibdelosporangium aridum. Classification (GTDB taxonomy): domain Bacteria; phylum Actinomycetota; class Actinomycetes; order Mycobacteriales; family Pseudonocardiaceae; genus Kibdelosporangium; species Kibdelosporangium aridum. Next base: position 414,991 of record NZ_FWXV01000008.1, on the reverse strand, counting down.
CAGGAACGCGACCGCGGCAGCCACCTCCCTGGGATCGGCCGCTCGCCCGGCCGGGATGAAGGCATGGTCCCTGGCGATCGCGGTGGCGAGGTCGATCCCGGCGGCGTCCGCGCGGCTGCGCAGCACCTCCAGGCGTCGTGGAGTGAGGGTCGCGCCCGGAGCGACGCAGTTGACGGTGACACCACGGGCGGCGTGTTCGCGGGCGGCGAGCTTGGCGGCCGCCGTCATCGCCGAGCGCAGCACGGTCGACGCGGCGAGTTCCGGCTGCGGCTGCCGGACGGCGGTCGAGCTGAGCACGATCACCCGGCCGAAGCCGCGCTCGGCCATCGTGGGCAACGCGGCGCGCATCAGCGCGAGTGGACCCAGCAACAGCAGGTCAAGGTCGCGGTGCCACTGCTCGTCGGGGACTTCGAACACGCGACCGGGAGCCGGGCCGCCCGCGTTGGCCACGACGACGTCGAGCGAACCGTGCCGGCTGCGCACCTCGGCGACGGCATTGGCCGACGCGGCTGGATCGGCGAGGTCGCACACCATGTGGTCGACCGGACCCTTGAGGGCCGCCGCGGCCTCGACGAGGGTTTCCGCCGTCCGGCCGACGAGCACGACGCGGTGCCCGCTGTCGAGCAGTGCGGCGGCGATGGCCGCGCCGATACCTCCGGCCCCGCCGCCGACGAGGGCGGTGGGGATGTCGGTGGAGTCCACCAAGGGCTGGCTGATGTTCATGATGCGTCCTACAGTCGAGGCGATGACCGAGGTTGACCAAGCATGAGTCCCACTGGCCGGGACTCCGGATCCGCCGCAGACGGCGCTCTCGATCGCGTGGCCGCGTTGCTGAATGCCTTCGACGCCACGCATCGTGAGCTCGGCCTGGCCGAACTGGTCCGGCGCTCGGGTCTGCCGCGCTCGACCGTGCACCGCACCGCTTCGCGCATGATCCAGCTCGGCTGGCTCGACAAGCCGGACGGCCGCTACCGGATCGGCAACCGGCTCTTCGAGCTGTCCGGCCTTGTCCCGGTGCGGCATGAACTGCGCGAGGCCGTTTTACCGTTCCTGCAGGACCTTTATGCCGCCGCCCGCACCACCGTGCAGCTCGGGGTGCTCGACGGCGCCCAGGTGCTCGTCGTGGAGAAGATCACCGGGCACCGGCCGATGCCGATGCTCGACCAGGTGGGCGGCATGATCCCGGCGCACTGCTCCGGGCTGGGCCGAGCGATCCTGGCCTGGTCGGACGAGGAGGCGTTCGAGACCGTGGTGGCCGCGGGTCTCAACCGCCGCACTCCGCGCACCATCACCAGCCCGACGGCGTTGCGCCGGGAACTCGCCGCCATTCCGGACCGGGGGTGGGCGTACGACCGTGAGGAGGGCAACGTCGGGATCAGCTGCGTCGCGGCGCCGATCTTCTGTGCGACAGGGGAAGTGGTCGCGGCACTGTCGGTCACTGGCCCCAGCGCGGCCGTGCGCCCGGATCGGATAGGACCGGCGGTGCGGATGGCCGCGGCAGCTGCCAGCCGGGCCTACTCGACCAGGCGCTGGGCGGCCCCGCGGCCGCGACCAGAACTGTAGTCCCACTCGCCGGGACTCCTGGTTGGTTCCCCGCCGCCCCTGCTCCACGCTGTGGTCCACCACGCCCGACTTTCCCGGTGAGGCCACCGGACCAGGAGGACCAGCCATGCGTGTCGCGATCGTCGGAGCAGGGGTCGCCGGCCTGACCACGGCCAAAGTCCTGGTCCAGGCGGGCCATGACGTCCAGGTGTTCGATCGCACGCCGGACGTCGGCGGCGTCTGGAGCCGGACCCGCCGTTACCCGGGTCTGACCACTCAGAGCCCCAAAGCGCAGTACTCGTTCTCGGACTTCCCGATGCCCAAGCACTTCCCTGAGTGGCCGACCGGAGCACAGGTGCAGGAGTATCTGGAGTCGTACAGTGCGGCGTTCGGGCTCGACGCCTGCCTGTGGCTGGAGACCACAGTGGAGTCCGTGGTCCCCGACGGTGACAAGTGGAGGGTGATCGCACGGTCCGCGGCTGAGACTATCGAGGCGACCTACGACCGGGTCGTCGTCGCCAACGGTGTCTTCTGCGAGCCTGCGCTACCCCGATACCCCGGCCGAGCGGAATTCAAAGCCGAAGGTGGGGAGCTGGTGGCCGGCAGCGACTTCCACGACGTCGAGGAGGCGCGCGGCAAGCACGTGCTGGTCGTCGGCTACGGGAAGTCGGCCTGCGACGTGACCGTGCCGATCAGCCAGGTCGCGGCAAGCACCGACGTCATCGCCCGTCAGATGCTGTGGAAGGTGCCACGCAAGGTTGCCGGGGTGCTCAATTTCAAGATGCTGCTGCTGACTCGCATGGGCGAGGCGCTGTTCCGCTACCGGCACCTACGGGGTTTCGAGAAGTTCCTGCACGGTCCCGGCAACCGGATGCGCCGGTCGATGCTCAACTCCGTCGGCTCGGTGTCGGTGCGGCAGTTCAAGCTCAAGCAGCACGACCTGGTGCCGCCCGGCAGGATGGAGGACATCGTCAAAGGGGCGATCGGCCTGGCCACCGAGGGGTTCTTCGAGGGCGTGGCCGACGGCTCGATTCGTGTCCGCCGGGACATGACCATCAGGCGGCTGCTGGTCGTCGACGGCCAACCGAGCGCCGAACTCGCCGACGGCACCGTGTTGCCTGCGGACCTGATCGTCTGCGCCACCGGATTCACCCAGGACGTGCCGTTCCTGGACGAGGCGGTTCGACGACGATTGTTCGACGAACGCGGCAACTTCATGCTCTACCGGCAGATCCAGCCGATCGACGTGCCGGGCCTGTACTTCAACGGCTACAACTCGTCGTTCTTCAGTCCCCTCAACGCCGAGATGGCGGCGCTGTGGATCGCGGCCGACCTCGCCGGTGCGCTCACGCTGCCCGACGCGGCGACCCGCCGTGCCGACGTCGTCGGGCAGCTGGCGTTCATGGACGACGCGACCGGCACCCACCACTGCCGGGGAACCAAGATCATCCCGTTCTCGATGCACAACGCCGACGAGGTGCTCGGTGACCTCGGCATGCAGATCGGCCGGTTCACCCGTGCCGGGCACTGGCTGAACCCGGTGTCGCCCAAGGCATATCGCAAGCTCACACCCGCACTGCTCGCCCGGCTCGCGGCCACACCGGCGCAACCGGAGACGGCGGCGCCCACCAGCGTGGCGACCTGATCGCACAAAGGAGAGAACATGGACGTCCCGACCAAGCAGGAACACCACGTGGTGCGCTCCGGCGAGGGCACCAACGTCGGTGCGATCGGGCTGGGCATTTTCACCCGCCTGACCGGAGCCGACACCAAGGGCGCGTACTCGCTGTTCGAGTACGTCGTGCCGCCGGGCCTCGGCGGGCCGCCGACCCATGTCCACAGCCGCGAGGACGAGCTGTTCATCTGCGTCCAGGGCAAGGTCACCGTCGAACTCGACGGCACAGCCCACGTGCTCGGCCAAGGTGACTCGCTGCTGATGCCACGTGGCGTGCCGCACGTGTTCTACAACCCGTTCGACGAGGAGACCCGGATCGTCGCGGTGGTGTCACCGCCAGGTCTGGAGAACTACTACCGGGAGCTCAGCGAACTGCCGCCGGGCCCACGCGACATGTCGCTCGTCGCGCCGATCATGACCCGCTACGGATTGTCCCTGCAGAAATGAGTACTCGTCACGACATGGTGTACGCCATGTGCGCCGCAGTCGACGCCGGCGACGCCGAGTCGTTCGGCTCGTGGTTCGCCGACGACGCGACCTACAGGTTCGGCAACAGTGAGACACTCATCGGCCGCGACGCCATCGTCGCAGCCACGGCCGGTGCCGCGGGAACGTTGCCGTGGGTGCGCCACGTCATCGAGCAGATCGTCGAGATGGACGACCAGTTGTTCTGCCGGTTCACCATCCAGACCGAGGCACCTGACGGCACCGCCCTCGCGCTGCCGTGTGTGACGGTCATCCAGATGACCGGGGACCGGGTAACCGACTACCGGGTCCACATGGACCTCACGCCCGCACTCAAATAGGCCGGGATGCGGAACGCCCCAGTCACCGGACGCTTGAGTCCTAGTGGTGGCTGGGGCGTTTCCGTTCGCCCGTCTATGCGACCGCCGCTAGGCGGTACTCCTCGCAGGCGGCGATTCCGCCATGCAGCCTGACGAGAAAGCGTCGGCACGACTCGAAGTCCAGTGTGTCCATTCGCCACGCGACGTGGCCGTCCGGCCGGATGACGTACAGCGCCTGTGATTCCGGATCGGTCAGGCCGTAGTGCTCGAACACCTGGGGTGAGTCGACGTGCTCGACGCGGTCGTCACGCCTGCACTGCACTCTGCCGACGAGGTGGGTCGCCACGTTGCCGCCGAAGGCCTTGATGCTGTTCAGCTGAGCCGTGAGCTCCGTGATCTCGGCGTCGGTCAGGTGCTTGCGGGACAGTGCCACGACGTGCAACCGATAGCCCCGCAACAGGTCGAACATCTGCCCTCCGGCGTTGATCCGAGCATCAGGAGCGCGGTGGCCGGCGAGCGGGCCCTTGAGGGAGTACAACAGTTCGTTGACGTTGTACGTGCTCGGTTCGTACGCGATGCTGATCTGGGAAAGCCGGTGGAAGGCCTTGCGGTGCGGGAGTGGCGCGGCGGACATCCGGCCGATCACGAACGGGCCGGCGGTGTCCCGTACCCACGCCCGCCATCCGTGCAGGCCGGCGGCGAGCTTGTACAGCCGGTCGGAGAACCGCAGGACTTCGACGCCGACCGGACGCCGCTCCTGGTCGTAGCTGTCGAGCAAGGCCGCGGCAGCGCCAGTTCGCAGTACGGCCGCGAGCTTCCAGGCGAGGTTGGCGGCGTCATGCAGGCCCGTGTTCATGCCCTGCCCACCGGCCGGCGAGTGGATGTGCGCGGTGTCACCGACGAGGAAAACACGTCCAGAGCGGTAGTCCTCCACTTTTCGGATGTGCACCTGGTACCGGCTGGTCCACACAGGATTGGTCAACACGACCGGCACGCGCATGGCCTCGCGCAGCTCCTCCTGCAGTTCCCCGAGATCGACAGGACCGGTGCCTGTGGTGAGGTCGGTGACCATCACGCGGGAGACGTCAGATCCCTTGAGCGGCAGGAAAAGCCCGATCCGCCTACCGTTCATGAATATCCGGAAGTGCGAGTGGTCGAACGGCCAGTCCACCTGGCAGTCGGCGAGCAGATAGCGCTGGGTGTAGCGGTCGCCTTCGAACGCCAAGCCGAGCTGCTCGCGCACAGTGCTGTGCGAACCGTCGGCACCGACCACATAACGAGCACTGATGACTCGCTCGCGATCGTTCTGTCTGATCGTGGCCATGACTTGCTTGTCTGTCTGGGACAGTGACACCAGCCGCGTACCGCGCTCGACGGTCACGCCTTGGCGCGCGAGATCCCGCAGCAGCAGGTCCTCGATCTCAGCCTGCGGCGCCATCAGAATGAACTGGTACGGCGTGGTTGCGGCTCGCGCCCGGTCGAAGTCCAGACCGCCAACGGGCTTTCCCTTGATGTGGAACTTGATCCCCGTGGTGACAACGCCCCGGCCCATCAGCTCCTCGGCGAGCCCGATGTTCCGGAAGAGCTCGACGGTGCGGGCCTGAACCGCGAAAGCGCGTGATTCCGTGGCAGGACCGGTGTTCTTCTCGATGAGACGGACCTTCACTCCCTGCCGGGCCAGCAGGACCGCGGTCATCAGCCCGCTCGGTCCCGCCCCGACGACAAGGACCTCGCAGTCCGGCTCCGGCCCTGCCTCAATTGCTTGCCGTTCGACGGCCTCTGCAGCACAGCGCCATTCGTCCACTTCCACCGCGGTCAGCATCGGCGTGATCCGCGCCGGAGCCTTGATCTTGCCAAGGCCGTCGACGAACCGGCGTACTTTTCCCTTCGTACCCGGCCGCACAGCGACCTGCGGCAACGGCTTTCGCCGGGCCCACGCCCAGAAACGACGGGCGAACAGGAGGATGACGGTCACCAAGGCGATGATCAGAAGCCCCATGACGTCACGTCCTTTCGGCGTGCGCTGCCGGCAGCTCGCTGCACATCCGCAGGAACTGTTGGCGCAGCGGCCCTTCCACGTGCGGCTGGATCGCCCGGATGAACTCCTGCGTGTAGGGCTGCGCGATGTGCTTCTCGAGTGCTTCCTTGCTGCGGAACATCTCGTAGATCACGAACACCCTGCGGTCGGCCCGGTCACGATGCACGTGGAACTCGATCGCGTCCTCCTCGGCACGCAACGGCTGAACCAGCCCGAGAATCAGCTCCTCGACCCGGTCTTCTTCCCCCGGCTTCGCCGTGGCGAACCCAAGATGGGCATAGGGCCCGGCCTCGTCGGCGTCGGGTTCAGGCAGGACAACACGTGTCTGGCTCATCTGTTTCTCCCGTGACGATCCTCGATGCGCCCGGCTGTCTGCTGCCGTGTCCGGGCGCTGCCGCCAGCGTCCCAACAGCCAGCGCCGCTGCCCCAACGGGAGTCCCGCCCACTGGGACTCCGATCGGCTCCCGGAGTACCGTGATCAGGGTACGGTGAAGGGATCACCTCGATAATCCGTTGACAGGCCAACGAAAAGCTTCAGGGGTAGCGTCACATGATCGCGCGCATATGGCATGGATGGGCTTCGACCGACAACGCAGACGACTACCAGCAGCACTACCACTCCGAGGTCGCCGAGCACCTCCAGCAAGTTGCCGGCTTCCGCGGCGCACGGCTGCTGCGCCACCAGGACGGCGATGAGGTGATGTTCACGTCCATCACGTTCTTCGCCAGCATCACTGATGTAGTCGCATTCGCCGGTGAGAACTACGAGGATGCCGTCGTCGAGGACGCCGCTCGTGCGGCCCTCACTCGTTGGGACGCCCGCGTCACCCACCACGATGTGGCCGTTGATCTCCTATCCGGGCAACCAGTCAGCAAGTCCTGAACCCGGTTCACTGCCGGCCGGCCACCGTCAGCCACCAGATCTCGGCGAGGTCAGCGGGGTCACGCAGGCTTACGCCGGTCAGCGCGGTGAACTGCGCCAGCCGGTGACGCAACGTGTTCGGGTGCACGTGCAGCGCGGCGGCGGCTTCGGCCACGCACATTCTGCTGTCCATATAGGACACCACCGATCGCCAGATGTCCGCACCATACGGTCCTTTTGCGCTGAGTGGGGCGAGAATCCTGCTCGACAGGACGTGAGTCATCTGCTGGTCGGTGGCGGCGACGTAGGTGAGCCGCAGGGTGTCGAGCCGATGCGAGCCGGTCAGACCGAGCCGCACGGCTGCCGCGAGGACCCGTCCGGCTGTCAGGTATGACGTGTGGAGATCTGCCGCCGCGACCAGTGGGCCGATCCCGAATGTGCCGAACCTCGGCTCGATAACATCTGGACCACTCACGAGGCCGAGCACTTCGCGGTTGTCCACAGCCATGACCAGGCCACGCTCACGCAAGGTGGACACCGTGATGCCTGGGGCCAGTCGACCGCGCACCGCGGCATACCTCCCCGCCGGATCGAGGCCGAGCTGCCACAAATAGGTATCGGCGCCGGGACGGGTCAGCAGGGCTCGAAGAGCAACGCCGTAGCTGCCGGGCTCGGCCTCGCGATGAGCGGCCGCCGCAGCCACCGTCACGACGTCAAGCCATTGCCAGATGAACTCGACCGTGCTGAGCAGTGCCGCATCGGAAGCACCACGTCCATGCGCCTCGGCCGACAGGACTTTCCAGAACTCCTCGCCGGACACCCGGTACGCGGCCAGCACGGCCGCCACGCTGATTCCCTGGCGCGCACGGTCCACGCCGATCTCGGTGATCTCGTGTAGTTCAGCTGCGTCCGGCAGGCAGCCGTCTCTGAGGTGCCCGACTGCGACGGCGACGATCTGCCGGTTACCTCTCCGCAGCACGTGATCCGGGATCGTCGCGTATTCCGGTACCGCGGCTCGGATTCTGGCGACCAGCCGGTCGACAAGCGCGTCGAGCCGGGCTGGTTGTCCGGCTAGGTTGTCGAGGACAGCGCGTACCGTCATTGTGCAAACCTCCAACCTGAGCATCGTCGAGATGGTCGCGACACCAGCGTTCGTCCGGCCATATTGCCGCAGCGCCTTGCCGGCATGACGATGCCGAGATGCAGCCGACCGCACTCGCTGACCGCCTGGCCCGGCTCGCCGAGGCAGACCCCGATCGGCCCGCCGTGACGTGCGGGCCGGAAACGCTGACCCGCCGGGAACTCGACCGCCGGACGAACGCGCTCGCCCGTGCTTACGCCGATTGTGGGGTGGTCGCGGGCGATCTGGTCACGATCGGCCTGCCCAACGGAGTCGAGTTCGTCTGCGCGGCGGTGGCCACGTGGAAACTCGGTGCCACCCCGCAGCCGGTATCCCACCGACTCCCCTTGGCCGAGCTCACCGCAGTGCTCGACGTCGCCGAGCCGGCGCTCGTGATCGGACTGGACGTCCCTGGACGCCAAACGGTTCCGGCGGGTCACGAGTACCCGGATGATCCGCTGCCGCCGGTGATCGCTGCCTCCTGGAAGGCTCCCGCGTCTGGCGGCAGCACCGGCAGGCCGAAGGTGATCATGTCGACGCAACCAGCATGCGCGGAGGTCATGGACGAGTACGCCGGAGCGTTCGCCATGCCTCCGGACGGCGTTCATCTGGTCGCCGGACCGTTGTCGCACAACGGGCCGTTCATGATGGCCTCGGCAGCCCTGTTCACCGGCAGCCATGTCGTGGTGATGCCCAAGTTCGACCCGGCCGAACTGCTTCGGCTGATCGAGGCGTATCGAGTGCAGTGGACGTTTCTCGTACCGACCATGATGCACCGGGTATGGCGGCTGCCTGAGGAGGTCCGGGCGGAAGCGGACGTGTCCAGCTTGCAGATCGTCCTGCACGGAGCCGCTCCCTGCGCACCGTGGCTCAAGCGCGCATGGCTGGATTGGCTTGGCCCGCACCGTGTTTTCGAGTTGTACGCGGCCACCGAAGCACAGGCGGCATGTCTGATATCCGGTGCGGAGTGGCTTGACCATCCGGGCAGCGTCGGCCGGGTGGCGCGCGGTGAGATCCGTGTGCTCGACGCCGAACATCGCGATGTCCCGCCTGGCGAAACAGGTGAGATCTGGATGCGCCGCACTCCCGGTTCCCCAGAGACATACCGGTACCTCGGTGCCAAAGCGACCATTGTGAACGACGGCTGGGAGTCCACAGGAGACATCGGAAGGATGGATGCCGAGGGGTACGTGTATCTCGCCGATCGCAAGCCGGACATGATCCTGGTCGGCGGGGCGAACATCTTCCCAGCCGAAATCGAGAACGCACTTGACGAGCATCCGTCTGTCCTGTCCAGCTGTGTGATCGGCCTGCCGGACGAGGAGTACGGCAACGTCATCCACGCCGTGGTGCAGACCGACGGCCCGTTGGACGAGGCCGCACTACTCGGCCATCTGAAGGACAGGTTGGCCACGTACAAACTGCCGCGAACCTTCGAACGCGTGGAGTTCCCGTTGCGTGACGACGCCGGGAAGGTACGCCGGGCCCAAGTGCGTGAACGACGGTTATGACGGTTGGCAAGCGCTGGATCGGAGCGCTGTCGCTGGCCACGTTCGGCATGTCGATCGCCGTGCTGACACCGATCCAGGTGCTTCTGCCGTTGCAGATCGAAGCGATCGACCCGGACGGCAAGGTGCTCGCGCTCGGCTGGATCACCGCAGCGGCCGCCGTGGTGTCCATTGTGGTGTGCCCGATCGCCGGGGCGCTCTCCGATCGGACGACATCCCGGTTCGGGCGCCGCCGGCCATGGGTGCTGGGCAGCGGTATCGCGGGCAGCGCCGCGCTCGTCGTACTCGGTGCCCAGCACACGATCCTCGGTGTCGCGGTGTTCTGGATTACGGTGCAAGCCGCCACCAACGCGATGTACGCGGCGCTGAGCGCGGCCGTGCCCGACCAAGTCCCGGTGGATCAACGCGGTGTGGTGTCCGCGTTCGTCGGCCTGCCGATTCCATTGGCTTTGATCATCGGTACCTTTGTCGTCTCCGTGGTCGTGACCGACCAGTTCACCGCCTACTTCACCCTGGCCGTGGCCCAGTTGGCGTTCGTGCTGCCGTTCGTGCTCGACCCGGCCGACCGTCCACATCAGCCGCGACAGCACCGGACACGATTCCGGCTGCGTGGGAGCCGGGACCTGGCATGGGCGTTCGGATGCCGGTTCGCGATCCAGGCAGCCAACGCCGTCGGTACTCTCTACCTGCTGTACTACCTGCGTGATGTGGTGCATCGGCCAGATCCGGCGCAATCGGTGTTCCTGCTGCTGTTGATCTACACGGCCGGTGTGGTGCCCACGAGCGTCATCGCCGGGCGTTGGTCCGACCGATCCGGCAGGCGCAAGCCGTTCGTCATCGTGTCCTCGATCGTCGTCGCCGCTGCGAGCTTGGTACTGGGACTGGGCAAAACCTGGCCGAGTGCCGTGTGGGCCGCGGGCCTGATGGGCGTCGGGTACGGCGTATACCTTGCCGTGGACAACGCGCTGATCACGCAAGTCCTGCCATCCGACGCGGATCGGGCCCGCGACCTTGGTCTGGTCAACATCGCCAACACCGCTCCGCAGGCCATCGCCCCGGCACTCGCGGGAGTCGTGATCACGAGCCTGGGTGGATACACGCCGTTGTACCTGCTCGCTGGGGCGTGTGGCCTGGTCGGTGCTGCACTGATTCAACCCGTTCGATCTGTGCGCTGAAACATCACGAAGGTGGCACGTTGGCTGCGCGGGCGCGAGCCACGGCCTCGTCGTAGTCCGGCCGCAGGAGATATCCGGCGTTCAGGGCGCGGTTCGCGGCTTCGACGAACTTCGCGACATACGTGGCGTGATCCGGATACAGCTGGCGGAGCCGGTCCGGGGTGAACGGAGTCGTGGTGCCCAGCAGTCCACAGGCACCAGGAACGTTGCCGCCGCTGTTGTTCGGCGCGTGAGCCGCGATTGGCGTGTCGAGATCCGGCAACCGGAGACCGCCCAGGGCGTTCTGGTCGGCGTCACGCACGATGATCAGGCCCAGCAGCATGGTGATCGGTGATGCCGTTGGCGGCGCGGCACCGCCCCTCGCCCATCGGTCGAGGTGGTGGAACGCGGCGTTCTCCGCGTATCGGAAGGTCATGCTGTTGACCGGCTTGTCGCAGTATGTCGCGGCGCCGTCGTTGATTGCCTTGTCACGGGCGTTTGCCGCGTTGTAGAGATCCAGCCCGTACTGGTCGGCGTGGGCCGTCCCGGCGACCTCCCAAGTCCGGACGAGCGCGGTGTCCTGGCGGACGGATGACGAGAACACCACGTCGGTTTCGGCCTGCAGAATGAACACCGGGTCACGGAGGTCTGTACGGATCTTGGCTGAGAGCGCGCCGATGAGGCCATCGCCGATCGGTGCTGCGAGTGCGGCACGGCCGTGGAGCATCAGACCGTCATATGCCTCGTGCACAGGCTGCACAGCGTTGGCATATGTGGTCAGCCGCAACGCCGACTGCGAGTGTCCCGTGCCGAGAACGACATCGGCAGCCCGGCCGCCAAGCAACCGTGGATAGGCGCGAACCGCTTCCGCGGCCTGACTGAAGATGTCGTACGACAACGTGTCCGCGCTGATGTTCACCGCGCCGTACCGGCCCGGATCGAGGCTCTTGAGCTTGTCGGCACCACCTTTCTGTGCGGTCACGCCGACATAGATGTGCCCGGACCGCAGGAAGTGCTGGTAGGACTGGGAGAAGTCGACCGGGATGTCCACTCCGAAGCTGACGTTCAGCCACTCGGCCACGACCGTGCCACTGAACCTGGCCGGATCGGTTGGCCGGACAACCACGATCCTTGTCGTGTACGGGTTGTCGCTCGTGGCGACCCGCATGTTCCATTTACCGTCGCTGGTCCACGAGCCCACCTGTTCATAGGTGTTGGCACGCCCGGACATCAGGTATTCCTCTTCGACATAACCCCGGGCGGCAAGGTCGATGACGCCTTTCGCGCCACTGACCGGCCATCCTTTCCCCGCATTCGCAGGTACAGCAGTCACCGTGGGGGCGGCCAAGGCTTCGGCTGTGCCGACGACAGCGACCGACAGCAGGGATACGGCAAGGACTAGTCGCGCTGCTCTGCGCATGGTTGACGACCTCCTGGATCTACCGGCGTAGCACACCGGCCAGGTGTTCGGCGATCACATTCACAGTGGGTGGATCAAGCAGGGACAGGTGATGTCCCGGCACAGTGATGATTTCGAGGTTCCCGCAGACGGAATCCCAGCCGCGGGCCGGGTCCGTGCGGTCGAACCGGGGATCTCGCAGGCCACCTGGAACACTGGACTCCGCGCTGTAGAACACGACTGGACCGTCGTACTGTTCGGGCTGGTAGCGTTCCAGCAGTCGTGCGTCCAGGAAGGACGACCGCTGATGGGCCAGGATCGCGGCACTGACCTGTTCGTTGACCAGACCGGCCGCGGTGATCGTGGCGATCAACAGGTCCGCTTGGTCCTCTTCGCTCATGGTGGCCAGATCGGCGTACGGCAACTCGACTCGCCTGCCGTAACTGGTCTCCAGGAACTCGCCGAACCGGTGGAACCGTCGTTCCAGCCGCTGTTGTTCGGTCAGTCCGGGTTCTTGCGGCAGCGGCAGGATCGGGTCGATCAGCACGAGCGGGTCGACGATCTCGCCCGCACGCGTAAGCCGTTGCGCCATCTCGAAAGCCTGAAACCCACCGAAGGACCAACCAGCGAGCCGGTACGGGCCAGCCGGCTGGATCGCCCGCAGTTCGGGCAGGAAACGGTCGACACGTTGCTCGACAGTGTTGGTGTCGTCGATCCGGTCGAATCCGTACGCTGGGACGTCGAGCAGGTCGACGAGTTGGCGGAACACCGCTGTGTCCCCGCCTCCAGGGTGGAAGAAGAACAACGGATCGTCGCCCGCGCGTAACACCCGGACCGGTCCATGTGCCCGATCGGCCGCACGCACCAGGTTCGCCATCAGTTCGACGGTAGGTCTCGCGAACAGTTCAGTGGTGCTGAACTCGTGTGCTGCCCGTTTGCTCAGCAGTACCGCGACCTGCTCGGCCTGGGCGTCGTCACCCGGAAACTCGTGGGTCACCCCGACCTGGGTGCCGAGTACGTCCTGCCAGACCGATGCGACCAAGCGTTCGGCCGCGTCCCGGGGTGGCACGAGAACCGACGGCGACGATGTCTCCGGCACTTGTTCGATGCCGGTCTCGGTGAACACGCGGGCGCACAGTCCGGTCAGGGTGGCGCCGGTGAGCAGCACCGACACCGGCAGGCTGATCTCCAGGTCGTGCTGCAGGGCGTTACGGATCCGCATGGCCAGCAACGAGTCCACGCCGAGGCTCGTCAGCGGTAGATCGTCAGCGAGCGCGTCGGCGGCCAAGCCCATCACCGACGCGACGCGGGATCTGACCTGAGCAGCCACGAGCTGACGGGCCTGGTCCTGGCCACGGGCCCGGACGGCTTCGATCCCCGGCCAGGCACCGGTTTCGGCGACCGCATGTCCAGCGAGGACCTCCGAGAAGAACGGGATGCTCACCAGTTGGGGGAACTCAGTCGCGAGCCGGGAGGTGTTCAGCCGCACGGCCGCGATCTCGGCACCACGCGCGGAGATCGCGGCCTCGACGACCTCGAGTCCTTCGGCCGGAGGGATCGGATGGATCCAGGGGACCTCGATGTCCGCGGCCGCTCCGACTTCCGCCCACGTGCCCCAGTTCACCGTCACGGCAGGCAGACCATCGGCACGTCGCATGGCCACGAGGGCGTCCAGATAGGCGTTGGCGGAGGCGTAGGCTGGTTGGCCAGGCAACCCGTGCAGTGCGGTGGCGGACGAGAATCCGAGCCACCAGTCCAGGTCATGTCCCAGGCTTGCCGCGTGCAACCGCCATGCGCCCTCCGCCTTGGGCCGCCAAGTCCGGCACAGCGTTTCCTCGTCCAAAAGCGACACTGTGCTGTCGTCGAACACGGCTGCGGCGTGCGCGACGCCGCGTGGCGTTCCCGCCGCCTCAAGCAGGCGTTCGGCCACACCCAGCTCCGCCACGTCGCCCAGCACGATCTCGACCGAGACACCCGCCGAGCGCAGTTCGTCGACTGTCGCCATGGCGGCACGTCCCGGCGGCTTACGTCCATTGAGGACAATACGAGTAGCGCCCTTGGCGGCCAGCCATTCCGCCAGCAGCAGGCCGATCCCGCCAAGGCCACCGGTGATCACGTAGCCACCGTCCGGACGTACTACAGGAACCACGGATGGGAGGTCCGACGCGCTCGTCAGGCGAGCCACGTAACGACGGCCTTCCCGCCAGGCAACTTCGTCGTCGGGCGCGTCTGCGGTGAGCTCACGGGCCAACTCCGACCCGTCCGTGACGTCGAGCCAGCTCGCGTGGATACCTGGATGTTCGTAGGACAAGACACGCACGAGACCGCGAAGGGAAGCCGGACCGGGCTGTCCACGTTCGCCCCGTGCGACGGCCGCGGCATTGGTGGTGACAAGCCACAGCCTCGGCGGCTTGCCTGGCAGATCAGCAATGACACGCACCAAGTCCACACAGTCGAGCACGGCCCATTTGCCGGTTTCCAGTCCATGGGACGCGTCCGGTGGGACCAGCAGTACGACTGCTGTCGGACGCTCACTCAGAAGCATGTCCTTGTTCACTGTGGACACAATCCGGCACGGCACTCCGGCGGAGTCGATCGCGGCTACGGCGGAGTCGGCGAACGGATGATCCGGCTCGGTCACCAGCAGCACCAGTCCCTGGTCGCCCGCATCAGGTGGATCGCTAGGCACCCAGCCGCGGGCAAGCAGGCTCTGTCGCAACCGTCCGGGGAACGGTGAACGCGCGACCTTGCGCAGGAACACGTCCGTGATCTCCAGCAGGACTTGGCCGTCGTCGTCAACCAGCCGGACGTCACACGCCAGTCCACCATCGCCGTTCGTCACCGAGATGTACGCCCGTACCCCGGATCCAGGGTCGCCGAGCAGCCGGACGTGACCGAGTTCCATCGGCACGTATCGAACGTCGGGTTCGGCCAACGGCACAGCGGCGGCAATGCCCTGAAGGCACGCGTCCAGAATCGAAGGATGTATCAGGTAGCCGATCCGAGGCGCTGTCTCCGGCAGGGAGATCGTCACCGTGGCACTGTCTTCGCCTCGGTACGCTTGGGTCACGCCGGTGAACGCGGGCCCGTAGTCGATTCCTGCTGACCGCAGCCGGTCGTAGAACCCAGTGATCGGTTCATCGCAGTCCGGGGTCTGTGACCATTCGCTGGTGTCCGCGTCCGTGATCGACGCGCCACAGTGCAGGATCCACCTGCCGTCCGGCCCTTTGGTGTGGAAGAGGACTTCATCGCGGGTACACGTCGTCGTGACCCAGGTGTTCTCGGTGAGCAGCAACGGCTCATGCAGCGTGATCGCCCGCAGTCCCAGCTTCTCAGCGGGCCGGTCCAATGTGGTCGCCGCTGCGGCGAAGGCCATCTCGACATAACAGGACGCCGCCAGTGCGGCACTTCCGTCGATCCGGTGGTCGGCCAGCCACGGATGCCGCCGAGTGCCCAGATCTGCCCGCCAGATGTGGAAACCTTGCTCGGGAATCTCGGCGTGCGTGCCGAGCAACGGATGTTCCCCGGCTGGCGCCGAGTCAATCGGCGCAACCCAGTGCTCGCTGTGCTCCCAAGCTGTTGTCGGAACGTCGATGAGACGACCCGCAGTCCTCGGTGGGCGATCACAGTTGGCGATCAAAGCACCCAGGCTCGCATGGAAGCTACCCGGTTCGTCACGGCGTAACGTGCCGAGCACTGTGGCATCGGGTACTGTCTCGCCGATCGCGTGGCGTAGCAACGGATGGGCTGAGATCTCCAAGAACGTCCGATACCCGTCTTGGCGTGCCGCCTCGATCGCTTGCGCGAACCGCACAGGCCGACGGACGTTCGCGGCCCAGTACTCCGCGTCGAACCGTCCGCCGTCGAGAGCAGTGGGATAGATCGGAACCACCGGATCCATTGCCTCCACTGTGGACAGCTCGGTCCGCAGTGCGGCCGTGATCGGTTCCACCAACCGGGAATGCCCGGCCACTGTCGACTTGATCAGCCCGGTCGGCACCCCGCGCCTGCCCGCCTCGGTGACCACGTCGAGGACGTCGCCGACCGGACCCGCGACGCCGGTCTGCCGAGGTGCGTTGAACACGGCCAGGTCCACTGCGGGATAGGCGATCAGCAGTTCGGACACGTCCTGCTCGGACATTTCGAGTACGGCCATCGCCCCTGTTCCCGCCGTTGTCGCCAGTAACCGGGCGCGTGTCTTGACGATCCGAACACCGTCTGCCAGTGAAACCGCCCCCGCGATGACCGCGGCGGCGACTTCGCCGAGCGAGTGCCCGATCACAGCGGCGGGTTGTGCGCCGTGGTGCTGCCACAGCCGTGCAAGCGCGACCTGCAGTCCGAACAGCACGGGCTGCAATTGCTCGAACGCCTCCGGCACATGCCCTTCCGCGAGGACGCCGGACAACGGAATGCCTGCCCGGTCTATTTCGGCCACGGCATCGGCGAACGCCGGTTCCTCGGCCAGCAACCGTTGTCCCATGCCCGCCCACTGCGCGCCTTGGCCGGAAAAGACCCAGACGACACCGCCGCTCGCGTTCTTCCGGCTTCCTATCGCGACACCGGGCTGTGTCCTTCCTGAAACCAGCGCGCGCAATCCCGACACCAGTTGTTGATGGTCGCGCGCGGTGACCACAGCCCGGGTACGCCCGCTTGCCCGGCGCGCCAACGTGTGCTCCACGTCCGCAAACTCGGCATGGTTTCCCTTGCTGGTCAGCCAATCCGCGAGCCGATCAGCGGCACGCCGCACGCGTTTCTCGGTGTTCGCGGCGATCACGAACTGTCGCCGGACGTTCTTGCGCCCATTCGTCCGGTGCTCCCGAGGCGCCTGCTCGACGACCACGTGGGCGTTGGTGCCACCGAACCCGAACCCCGAGACCCCAGCGAGGGCGGGCCGCCCGTCGCTTGGCCAGGACCGTTGCCCTGCCACCACGGCCAGTCGCAACTGCCGGAACGGAATGTACGGGTTCGGTTCGTGGAAATGCAGGCTTGCCGGAATCCGGTGGTGGACGAGGGCCAGCACGACCTTGATCAACCCGGTGATCCCGGCAGCCGCTTCGAGGTGCCCCATATTTGTCTTGACCGATCCGATCAGCAGCGGCCGTTCCCGTCCAGGTGCCATCCCCAGGACGGTCCCGAGCGCACCTGCCTCGATCGGGTCGCCCAACAACGTGCCGGTGCCATGCGCCTCCACGTAGTCGACCTTCGCCGGATCGACCTCCGCCGACGCGTACGCGGCACGCAGCAATGCTTCCTGCGCGGCGGGATTGGGCGCCGTCAGCCCGTTTGAGCGGCCGTCAGAGTTCACAGCCGATCCGCGCAACACCGCCAGCACGCGATCGCGGTCCCGCATCGCCACGCTCAACGGCTTCAGCACGACCACAGCCGCGCCCTCGGCGCGACCGATACCGTTCGCGGAGGCGTCGAACGCCTTGCACAGCCCATCGGGCGCGGTCACCCCCATCTGGTCGAAGGTCGCCGTCACGCCCGGCCCCAGGAGCAGGTTGGCACCACCGGCCACCGCGATCTCGCTCTCGCCACTGCGCAGGCTTTGCATCGCCAGGTGTACCGCCACCAGTGAGGACGAACACGCGGTGTCCACCGCGATGCTGGGCCCACGCCAGTCGAAGACGTACGACAGCCTGTTGGCCGCGACGCTCAACGCCGACCCGGTCGCGGTCCACGGGTCTACCCGGCTGACGTCGCCGAAGGTCAGCCGGCTGTACTCGTTGCCGCTGATCCCGATGAACACGCCGGTCCTGCTGGCGCGCAGCCGGTCCGGCGCCATCCCGGCATGCTCCAACGCTTCCTGCGTGACTTCGAGCAGCAACCGCTGCTGCGGATCGGTCACGGCCGCCTCGCGCGGGGTGATACCGAAGAAGTCGGCGTCGAAGCCGGTGATGTCGCTGAGGAAACCGCCCCAGCGGGTGGTCCGGGCCAGTTGCTCGGCCTGTTCGAGCGAGTCGTGGCCGAACTGGTCCCACCGCCCGTCCGGTACGCGCGTGATGGCGTTGCCGCCGTCCGACAGCAGCTCCCAGAGGTCTGCCGGGCTGTTGACGTGGCCGGGCAACCGGCAGCCGATGCCGACCACTGCGATCGGCTCACCGGTCATGACCGGCGAATCCACTGTGCTCACGGCCGGCGCGTCGGTCAATGCCGCTACCAGCGAGGAGATGCTGGAGTGCTGCCAGACCAGGGTCGAGGGCAGCTCGCGGTCCAGCATGTCCGCGAGCTCACCGGCGAGGCTGACGGCTTCCCGCGATGTCAGGCCGTATTCAAGCAGCGGCCGGTCGGTGTCTACATCGGAGGTGGCGATCCCGCATACCCGCGCGATGGACGCGACGAGCCAGTCTCGCAGCTGCGCGGCGGTCAACGTAGTTCTCCGTCCAGATAGCGACGGCGAGTGGCCGAACGCGCGATCTTCCCGCTGGACGTCCGTGCGACTTTGCCCGGTGGCACCATGACGAAGTCCAGTAGCCGCAGGGCATGCCGCCTCGCCACGGCCGCGCGGACCAGCCGTCCGATCTCGTCGGCCAGCTCGTCGTGCATCGTGACGCGCGCGGAGTACTCGGCCACCACCACTGGGCCTTCCCTGCCGTCGCGCTCGATGCTGAACACCGCGAGCCGGTCCCGCCGGATCGCCGGATGTGCTTGCTGCACCGTGGCTTCAATGTCCTGCGGGTAGTGGTTCGTGCCGTCGACGATGATCAGGTCCTTGAGCCGGCCGGCGACGTACAGCTCGTCAGAGTGGATCACGCCGAGATCTCCGGTGCGCAGCCAACCCGCTTCGGGCGTGCCGTTGTGCAACCGTCCGTCGAACGCCTCGGCGGTGCGTTCCGGCTGCCGCCAGTAGCCGTCGGCCACGTTGGGCCCGTGGATCCAGATCTCACCGACAATGCCGTCGGGGACCACACGTCCGTCGACCACGATTCGCAGGTCTTGGCCGACTGCCCAGCCCACGGACACCAGCTTCACCGCCCGGTCGGCATCGTCGTCGACCATGACGGCTCGCTCGCCGGGACCAAGCCTGGTCCGGTCGAAGGTGGTGGCCTTTGGCGCCGCGCCGGGCGAAGTCGTACTGACGAACACGGTGGCCTCGGCGAGCCCGTAGGACGGCCGGTGCGCGGTTGCCCGGAATCCCAGCGGCTTGGTCACGGCGAGGAAGTTCTCGATCGTCGCCGCCCTGATCGGCTCGCTGCCGTTGATGATCACCTTGACCCGGCTCAGGTCCAGCCCACTTGCGTCCGTTCCGGACAGAGCGGCGGCCGCGTAGTCGAAGGCGAAGTTCGGCGCGGCACTGATAGCGTCCGGGTACTCGGCGAGCATCTTCAGCCAGCGCACCGGTTTGCGGACGAATGCGAACGGCGTGGTGAACACCGAGTGGCAGCCCAGCGCGGCGGGCAGGGCGAGCAGATTGACCAGACCCATGTCGTGGAACAGCGGCAACCAGCCCACGCACGTCGTGTTCACGTCCGCGCCGAAGGCGACCTGCGCCTGGCCCACGTTCGCGGTGAGGGCGCCATGGGTGATCACCGCCCCGGCCGGTTTTCTGGTCGACCCGGACGTGTACTGCAGGTACGCGGGCTGGTCCGGGTATGCCTGAACCGGCTCGAAGTCGCGTTCCGCCAGGCAATCCACAGCCAGCAGCTCTTTCGGCCGTGGTATCGGGTACTGGTCGAGCAGATCCCGTACGCCCTGCACAGCCGGGCCCGAGGTCAGCCACACCTCCGGATCGCAGTCGGCAAGCGCACCGACCAGACGGTCCGGGTGCGAGCCGGCTTCCGGAGCGTGCAGCGGGACCGCGATCATGCCCGCGTACAGCGCGCCGAAGAACCCGGCGACGTAGTCCAAGTTCTGCGGGCAGAGCAGCGCGACCCGCTCGCCGGGCGCGCTGACCTCAGCGAGCCGGGCAGCGATCGCTCTCGCCCGACTATCCAGTTCGGACCACGTGATGGTCCGCTTGACCCCATTCGCGTCGTCGAGATAGTCGACGAAGGTGTAAGCCGGCCCGTTGTCACCGGTACGCCGGGCCAGCACCTCGCTCACCGGCTCGAACCAATTCGAGAACGCATTACGCCGAACAGACATAGTGACCCCAACCAGGCGACAATCACACAGGGAACCCGGACGACCACAGAACGAACGGCAGATTAACGACGCCCGCTACGCCATCTCAACAACACTGATACGTGACCCATATCACTACATTCTCTGATATCTCTCCTTTGTCACAACCCTGCACAGCCATGACAGTTGTACTGAACATTCAGGAGCATTTCTAACCCTCGGTGAGTGGCGCGGTGAGGAAATCCCACGACCGGTCCATCTCGCGTTGCCAGCTCGGCCAATCGTGCGTGCCGTGCCCAAAACTCGTACACACAGGGTGACCAAGGTCGGCCATCCGTCTGGCGAATGCCCGACTTGCCGGCGCGACCAGCCGCTCCAGCAAGCGGTCTCCCTGCACTGGCGGATCGCCGGGGACCCGCGTGCCGTCACCGGCCGCGATGTACAGCGGCGTCCCGATCAACTTCTCAGCCAACAGGTAGGGATTGTTCTCCGCCCAGACCACGCGCCGAAGCCACCGCGGACCCCACATCGCGTTCATCCGCTCCCCCACGCTGCGCAGGAAATACCGCAGCAGCATGGGAGCTCCGCGCCGGGTCGTGTGCAGCAGGCCGCTGTAGGAAGCCACGGCAAGGAACATGCCGGGGTTGCGCGCGGCGTACATGACGGCCCCGTAGCCACCCATGGAAACCCCTGCTATGGCACGGGATTGCCCTGCGCCGTACCGTTCTTCGAGCAGCAGCCGCAGCTCGACGGTGTGAAACCGGTGCCATGCCGGGGATTTCGGCCGTTGCCAGTCCGTGTAGAAACCTGCCCTGCCGCCCTCGGGAAGCACCACCAGCAGTCCACCAGGATGCGCCAGTGCCCGGCTCACGATGTCGGTGCGCTCCAGCCAGCAGGTCGGACCGTCGTCACCGCCGTGCAGCAGATAGAGCACCGGCCAGTTACGCTTCGTGCCCGGCACCCAGTCATGCGGAGTAATCACGAAGACGGTGACTGTCGTATCCACTGCCGACGAACGGACCGTCAACTCAAGCACATTCGGCCGAACAAATCTTTCCTCGACCACCTCGATGTCCATCGCATCCTCACCTATTGATATCCGCGAGCCAGTGCCATTACTGTGAACGCCCATCATGAAGATAACCGCGCCAAGAAGCCACCCGGTCGGCACGCTGGTGACGGTATCGCTCGGCGGAATGATCGTCGGCCTTGACGGTACCGCGCTCACCATTGCCGGTCCGGATATCGCCCATACCGCCCGCGCGTCACTCACTGAATTGCAATGGATTGCGAACGCATATCTGGTGGCACTCGCCGTCGCGTTGTTCCCAGCGGGCCGCCTCGCCGACCGAGTGGGCAGACGACGTGTGTTCGTGGCGGGGGTCGCCGGGTTCGGGGTGGCCTCGCTGTTGATCGCGGCGAGCTCGACCGCCTGGCTGCTGATCGTGTTACGCGCTGTTCAGGGAATCTGTGGTGCGTTGCTGCAACCGGCGGCACTCGCGCTGATCCGTGCTGCCTTCTCCGGCAAGCGGCTCGACGTCGCACTCGGGATCTGGGGTGGAGCCGGAGCACTGTCCATCGCCGCGGGCCCGGTCGTCGCCGGGTTGATCGTGCAGCACTTCGGCTGGCCCGTGGTGTTCCTGATCAACGCTCCCATCGCCGCGGTCACCGTCGTGCTCGCGCTGTACACGGTCGGCGAGTCACGGGCGCGGGATTCGCTGGAACGGCCACGTGATCTCTTCCGCTGTCCCGGCGTACGGCTCGGCGCTGTCCTCACTGGACTCAGTTACTTCTCCTTGTACGGCTTGCTGTTCTTCCTCACGCTGTACCTGCAGAACCTGCGCGGTATGGATCCGATGACCGCGGCCGGATGGCTCCTGCCGCTGACCGCGGTCGTGGTGGTCAGCGCCCCGATCGGCGGAGCCCTCACCGCACGGTTCGGGCCACGCTGGCCGGCAACCGGCGGCCTTGTCCTGGTTTTCCTCGGCATGGTGGGATTTCTCGCACTCGGCCCGGCCAGCACGCAGGCCGACGTGCTGCCCGCGGCGCTCATTCTCGGGGCGGGAACCGGGGTCGCGCTGATCGCGTCGACACAGATCATCGTCAGCAACGCGCCCGTGTCCATGTCCGGCCTCGCCTCCGCGTTGCAGCAGATCGCCACCCAAGTCGGCGGTGTGACCGGGATCCTCGTGCTCGGCATGGTCATGTCCTGGCGGGTCAGCCAGCTGGTGCCGGATGCCGACGTGGACCAAGCGGCGCAAGGCCTTGGCGCGAGCTCGGCCGAGTTCGTCCCCGGTTTCCACGCCGCCATCGTCGTCGCCGCGGCCGTGATCGCCGTGGGCGCCGCACTCGCCACACGCACGTCAAACCGCCCCTCTGCGGAGCCTGCCCGGCCACCAGATGTCCCGTCCGATGTGGATGGTCAACGCCGGAACCAGCAGTGACCGCACCAGCAGGGTGTCCAGCAACACGCCGAACGCCACCAGGAACGCGATCTGGGCCATGAACAGGATCGGCAACACCGCCAGCGCCGCGAAGGTCGCGGCCAGCACCACTCCGGCGGACGTGATCACGCCGCCGGTCACGGAAAGTCCTCGCAGCGTTCCGGCCCGCGTGCCCAGTGCCCGGGACTCCTCACGGACCCGGGTCATCAGGAAGATGTTGTAGTCCACACCCAACGCCACCAGGAACACGAAGACGTAGAGCGGCACCGACGGATCCGAACCCGGGAACTCCAGCACTTCGTTGAACACCAGCGCTCCGAGGCCGAGTGTGGCGGTGAACGACAGCACGACCGTCGCGATCAGCACAACCGGGGCCAGAATGGATCTCAACAGCAGGGCCAGCACCAGGAACACCACCAACAGCACGGCCGGGATGATCACTAGCCGGTCGCGTTCGGCCGCCTCGGTGATGTCTTGCCAGATCGCCGTCTGCCCGCCCACGCGGACCGACGCGCCAGGCACTTCCCGCACAGATTCCCTGATATCCGCCAGGATCTCCTGCGCGGTCCGGGAATCGGCCGGTACGGTCAGGATCGCGTCGATCTGCACCAGGTCGCCGGCAGGCTGGCCGACCACCACCGCAGCGACCCCGTCGACACGCGCCGCTTCCGCCGCCTTGGCGGCGAAGCTGGGTTCGGTGATGATCACGACGGGTTCCCCTGCCCCGGCCGGGAAGTGCGCCTCCAACACCTCCTGTCCGGCCACCGCGTCGACCCGGTCGAGGAAGATCTCGGTCTGCTTGACACCGCTCGACCGAAACGCCCCGAGCAGGATCGACAGCAACACGAGCACTTCGACGCTGATCACCCAGACAGGGAGATACCGGCGGCCGACCAAGCCGGCCACCCGGCCCCACAGCCGTGATCGGGCCGGGTGTGGCCGAAATGGCCAGAAAGCCGCGCGTCCCAACAGAACCAGCGCTGCCGGCAGGAACGTGAGGGACACCAGCAGTGACGCGGCGATCCCGATGGCCGCCACCGGGCCAAGCCCCCGGTTGGACGAGAGACTGCTGAGCAACAGGCATGCCAAGCCGAGGATCACTGTGCCTGCCGATGCCGTGATCGACTCGAACGACGCCCGCACCGCGGCCATGACCGAGTCACGCGGGCCAGCGGCCAGCGGCAACTCTTCCCGGTGGCGGGCGATCAGCAGCAACGCGTAGTCCGTGGACGCGCCGAACACCAGGATGAACAGGATTCCCTGGCTCTGTCCATTGAGCGTGAGCGCCCCGCTTGCGGCGAGCGGATACACCGCCAGTGCGGCGACAACAAGCGCGACACCTGCCGAGACCAACACCACGATCGGCAGCAAAGGACTGCGGTAGACCAGAATCAGCACCAACGCGACGACCAGGGCCGTGACCACCAGCAATCGCCCGTCGATCCCTGAGATGGCCTCACCGAAGTCCGCCGTGTAACCGGCTGGCCCGGTGACATGCACGGTCAGTCCCGGCGGGAGATCCGTGCGGACGATCTCACGCATCGTCTGCGTCGTCCGCGCGGTCTCGAAACCGTCCACACCAGACACTGGCACACTGACCAGCACCGCTTTGCCGTCCGCAGCCGGGATCGGCGCGGACGGCGGACCGGTCACCCCGCTCAGCTTGGCGATCTCGGCGGACCGTCGGCCAACCGCCGCGCCATCCGCCTCGGTCAGGCCTTCTGGTCTGGTGAACACGATCACGGCTGGTTGGACCTTGCCACCCGCGATCTTTTCCTGCAGCCGCACTACTTCGGTGGCTTCGGCATCCGCCGGGAGGAACGATTCACCGTCGTTGCGTTGCACCTCGCTCAGCGCACCGGGCATCGCGCCGCCCGCGATGCCGAGGGCAAGCCATCCGAGGAGCACCATGGCCGCGAGCCACTTCCCGGTCGCGCGGGTCTGCCGGGAAGCCGGTGGCAAGCGGGTGCGGGCGTCGACGCGCATCGGCAATCCGCCTCTCCTACTGGCGAGTACGGACAGCTAACTTCACCCGGCCCCCGGACGGCAACAGTTCGGCACAAATACTCAACGTCGTGACAAAATCCTCACCCCCATTACTCGCGAACATGACTTCCGCGCCGAATAACGGTGTCGTTATGGTGACGTTCCCGAGCCGCGCACATTTCCCGTGCGGTCACTCGTAATACGACGGCGCCGGGCTTTATTCAGTTCTTTCTTCCCTTATCGATACACAGAGGTGTCGAACATGTTCAGACCCATCAGCAGGTCCCCGATCCGTTCGCTCATCGTCGTGACCACGCTGTTCGCCGGCGGTGTGATCGCGGCCGCAGCACCGGCGGCGGCCGCCCCGTGCACGGACATCGACGTGGTCTCCGCCCGCGGCACGGGCGAGCCCGGCACGCTGGGCATCATCGTTGGCGACCCGGTGTACTCGGCTGTCCAGCGCAAACTGACCGGCAAATCGACCACCGCCTACGCGGTGAACTATCCGGCCAATCTCGATCTGACGTCGGCCACCAAAGGCAACATCGATCTGGTCAACCACGTGACCACGCAGGCGGCGTCCTGTCCGAACCAGCGGTTCGTCCTGGTCGGGTACTCGCAGGGTGCCAACGTGGTCAGCAATTCGATCGGGGTCAGCAGCGCGGGCGCTCCCGTCGGCGCCCCGATCGCCGCGACCATCCCATCGGCACTCGAGTCGCGCGTGGCCGCGGTCGTGGTGTTCGGGCCGCCGATCGGATCGATCGGCAAGCACATCACCGGCCCCTATCAGAGCAGGTCCAAGGAATACTGCGCGGCAGGCGACCCGGTCTGTGTGCGCGGCGGCAACGACATCCTGGCTCACCTGAGCTACTTCCGTAATGCCGACGATGCGGCCACGTTCATTGCCGGAAAGGTCTGAACAATTGTCACAACTGTGACAACGCTCGGCCCGTCGGCCAGTCCGGACGCGGCAAATATTTCCGCCCAGTGCGGCTTACGGCGAATGGCAGCTGATTCACGCCGCCATGTGTGCTATTGATGAATGTCCAGGCGCTTGGGAGGCTGACCGAGAAAGGGCGCGACGGATGCCGGACCCTGCGCAGGGTGACAATTTGCCATGGGAGGCGCTACCGGCGTCGGTCGCGTCCTGGCTGCGACCGGAGATACCCCGGGTGGCCGCGGAAATGATCGACACGATCCGCAGCGAGGTGCCTGCCTACAACCGTCCGTTGGAGGGAGCGTTCGGCGTCGGCCTGCGACTGGGCGTCGAACAGGCATTGCGGCAGTTCGTGGAGCTGATCGACAATCCGGACTCGCCACAGGAGCACAATGCCAAGATCTACCGGCGGTTGGGGCGGGGCGAGTGGTACGAGGGCCGCAGCCTCGACGCGTTGCAGGCGGCCTACCGGGTCGGTGCGCGCGTCGCATGGCGCCAGTACGCGAACGTGGCCAGGCGCGCGGGATTCTCGGCCGATGTCACCGGAATCCTTGCCGAGGCAGTCTTCACCCACATCAACGACATCGCTGCCGAGTCGGTGAAGGGCTACGCGGACGCACAGGCAGCAGCGGCCACCACGTGGCAACGCAGCCGTGAACGCCTCCTGGCACAACTGATGTCCGCCGCACCGGTTTCGTGGACGACAGTGGAGGATCTCGCCCGGCACGCGAAGTGGTCGCTGCCCGGCACAGCAGCCTGTGTGGCGATCGACGAGGCCCCCGGGGAATTACCCACGCTCCCGCATACGATCTTGGCGTCGATGGACGACACCGAGCCGTATCTGCTGGTGCCCGAACCCGACGCGCAGAGGCATGAGACAACTCTGCGCCGCGTGCTGCGCGAGAGGACCGCCGTTGTCGGTCTTACCGTTCCGATCGCGGATGTCCGCTACTCGCTTTTATGGGCGCGGCAGACCCTGCAACTGGTCCACAACGGCGCCATTCCCCGCAAACCGTTGATCTACTGCACCGAACACCTGTCGGACTTGCTCCTGCTCAACGACGAACGCCTCGCCCAACAGGTCAGCGACCGGACTATGCAGGCATTCAAGGACATGACTCCGATGCAGCGCGAACGGCTGGAGTCGACGCTGCTCGCCTGGCTGACCTCGACCGGCCGCAGCGCCCCGGAAGTCGCGACACTCCTGGGAATCCACCCGCAGACCGTCCGCTACCGCATGCACCAGCTCACCCAACTGTTCGGCGATCGGTTGAACGACCCGGACTTCCGCTTCGAAACGGAAGCCGCCTTACGCGCCCGCGCCCTGCTCAACGGAACAAGCTGAGCGCGGGGTCAGCAACGCAAGAGCCGCAGTCCTCGGCGACGGCTCCCGGCTCAGGCTCGCGCGCCGCCGTCGACCCGCAGGACTGTGCCGGTCACGAAGGAGGACCGGTCGCTGAGCAGCCAGGCGGCGGCCTGCGCGATCTCCTCCGGGTCGGCCGCGCGACCTAGCGGGGTGTGCGCCGTGAGTCGCTCCCGCAGACCAGGTGAATCCTCTTCCCAGGTGCGGATCATCTCGGTCGCCGTGTGGCCGGGTGCGATGGCGTTGACGCGGATGCCGTCCGGGCCGTACGTGACAGCGGCCGACTCGGTGAGGCTGTTGACCGCCCGTTTCATCGCACCATAGGCGGGCAGTTCGGGATTGCCCATCAGGCTGCCGACGGATGAGTTGTTGACGATGGCGCCCGTCCCGGCGGTAGCCCGGATCGCCGCGACCTCGGCGACCATGGCCAGCCAGACGCCTTTGAGGTTCACGTCGTAGATGTGGTCGAACTCGGTCTCCGGCATCTGGTCCATCGGGCCGGGCCGCTGGATCGTCGCGCCGTTGTTGAAGGCGATGTCGAGCCGGCCGTACACCGCCACGGTGTGGTCCACGGCGGCGCGCACGCTCGCCGCGTCGGCCAGGTCGCACACCACGTACTCCGCGGTGCCGCCTGCGGCCTGGATCTCCTCGGTCACCGCCTTCAATTGAGCTTCGGTCCGGGCGGCGAGAAGCACGCGGGCTCCCTCGCGGGCGAACAGGCGGGCTGCGGCGGCGCCGATGCCGCGCCCGGCACCGGTGATGAAGGCGACCTTGCCGGCCAACAAGCCTTGACTGGTGGTAGCTGTGTTGTCCATGCCATCGAGCCTGGGCCGGTCCGCCGCGCGGATCCAGGCACCGGCGGTACCTGGCTGGGCCGCTGACGCCGGTACACACTGGGAAGGTGGATCGACGAGAACTGGCCCATTTCCTGCGCAGCCGACGCGAGCGGATCAGTCCTGCCGAGGTCGGGCTGCCCGCCGGCCCACGCCGCCGCACCCCGGGCCTGCGCCGCGAGGAGGTGGCGCGGCTGGCGTTCATCTCGACCGAGTACTACACGCGGCTGGAGCAAGCACGGGGGCCGCACCCGTCGCACGAGGTGCTGGCCGGCCTGGCTCGGGCCTTGCGCCTGTCAGACGCCGAACGTGACCACCTCCACCACCTGGCCGGTGCACCGCCGCTGCCGTCGGCCGGGCCCTCGCGTGAGGTACGGCCGAGCATCCTCGACCTGCTGCACCGCCTGCCGCACGCCGCGGCGACCGTGACCTCCGCGACGTTCGAGGTCCTCGCCTGGAACGATCTGGCCGCAGCCCTGATGGAGGACTTCTCCGCCTTGCCGCGGCGCGACCGCAACCTCGTGCGCCGTGTCTTTCTCGGGCCGCTCACACAGGGGCAACGGCTGTACGGGGTGTCGGATGTGGAAGCGTTCGCCCGCACCTCCACGCTGCGCCTGCGCGCCGCCGCCGCCCGCTACCCCGACGATCCAGAAGTAGCCGAACTGGTGGCCGAACTCCTCGACGGAAGCGAAGAGTTCACCCGTCTCTGGGAGTCCCACGAGGTGTCCGCGGAGCCCACCCTGTGCAAGACCTTCCAGCATCCACTGGTCGGCCCGGTCACCGTCAACTGCGACGTCCTCGACATCACCGACCGCGACCAGCAGGTCGTGATCTACACCGCCACGCCGGGCTCGCCCTCCGAAGAGGCGCTACGGCTGCTGTCGGTCATCGGCACACAACGCATGGACATCACCCACTAGTCGAGATTGTTTCGCCGAGTTCGGCGGTCGCTGCATCGGCCGGGCCCACCGACCAGTTCACTGCACACCAACGCAAATTTGCACTGTTGCAAAAATGCACGTATGCAGTAATCTGCGGGGTGTGGAGGCCAGGTCGACACATCGCGAGCGGAAGAAGCAGCGCACCCGCCAGGCCCTCATCGACGAGGCCGGCCGGCTGTTCGATCAGCAGGGCTACGAGGCGACGACAGTCGCTCAGATCGCCGAGGCCGCTGGCGTGTCGCCCCGCACGTTCTTCAGCTACTTCGCCAGCAAAGAGGACGTGCTGCACGACAACACCGCCGAACGTGTCGAAGCCGCCGTCCGGGCCATCCGCACGTACGCGGCCGAGGTGCCCGCACCCGAGGCCTTGGCCCGTGCGGTCGAAGACATGCTCACCGACAGCTGGACGATGGGCCTCGTCCCCGGCATGACGGGCGCCGCGGTGGATCTTCCGATCACTTCGCCGAAGGCGGCGATCGCCCGTTCGAACGCGCGGCTGGACCGGCTCGCTGGGGCGCTCACCGACGCGTATCCGGCGACGCTCGACCGGGTCACCGCGTATGCGCTGGTGGGGGCCGCGCTCGGGACGATCAGCGCGACGGTCGCCGCTGCTCTCACCGCGGGCTGCACCGACAAACAGGCCCTGGACGCCGCACGCACAGCTATCCGCCGCGCTGTCGCAGGCGTGCAGCCAGATTCCGGGAGGTAGGCCGATGCAGCTCGCGGACTGGGGCGAGCGGCGCCCCCGCTGGGCGGGAATCCGCAGCGACGTGGTCGACGTGCACGGCACGCGCGTGCACCTGCTGCGGGCGGACGCGCGCACCACGGCCTCCAACGCGCCAACGCAACTGCTGATCCACCCGATGGCCGCAGGTGCGACGATGTGGTTGGACGCCATCGGCCCATTGACCGCGTACGGCCCCGTCGTCGCCCCAGACCTGCCGGGTTCGGTGATCGGCGACTCCGCCTCGCCACACCGCTCGGCGCCGCGCGCGGAGATCAGTGCCCGGTTCCTCCGCGCCCTGACTTCCATCCTGGGTCTCGACCGGGTGGTCGTGCACGGCTGGTCGTTCGGAGGGCTGGTGTCGATGCTCTTCGCCGATCTCGCACCCGAACGCGTCGAGCGGCTCGTGCTCGTGAACTCCTCGCTGCCCTTCCCGTTGAGCACCCGGCAACGGCTGGGCTGGCAGACCCTCGGGCGGATCGCGGTCCTGCTCGGCACGCCACTGGCACGAGGCCTGCTGCGCATCGGCGGCGCGAAGGTGATGGAGCTGAAGCAACGGAACCTGGCTGAACCACAGGATCGCTGGGATCTCTCAGGCGGTGACCGCTCCCGGCTCTCACCTGAGCTCCTCAGCCTACTCAGCGACCAGCTCGGGCGGCTGCGGTCGCAGCCGCAGTGGATCGGCGCTGGCATCACGGCGTTGGCGTCAGTGTTCTCCCACATGTTCATAGACCAGCATCGTGCACTGGAAGCAATCCGCCGGCTGCCCGCACCCACACTGCTGGTGTGGGGAGACCAGGATCCACTGATCGACCGCACGGTGATCGACCACGTCCTCGGATTGCGGCCCGACTGGCACCTGCACGTCATCGAAACGGTCGGCCATCTCCCGCCAATGGAGGTGCCGGACGCTTACGCCGCGGTCGTCGGAGACTGGCTCACCACAATGAGTGGTCGCTAGAGCGCGCTTACCTTGTCGGCCCTGACCGTCGAGCGGAGCAGCACCGCGCCGCCATCCCGCCTGACGTCCCAAAGGTGGGTTCGCCGGACTACGCTTGATCGAAATCTCATCGAAACTCTCCGATAGTTTCGGTCAGCGCGGACCCGAGGGAGCTACCGACGTGGTCGAGACGCACGACATCGTTCGCCCGCCTGCCGAGCTCAGTGCCGCCCTCGCGGCCATCGGCAGCGCGACGGCCAGCGCCGAACTCAGCCGCATGGGCATCCGCAGCGCGTTCATCCAAGGCCCGGTTTCGGTGACCCCCGGCGTGCGTGTGGCCGGCCCGGCGCTGACGCTGCAGTTCCTGCCGAAGCGGGAGGACCTCTACCCCGTCGACGAGTACGCCGAGCCGGAGAAGCAGCTGCACCGGCACGTCATGTACCACACCCAGCCAGGCGACATGATCGTCGTCGACGCACGCGGCGACATGCGCAGCGGCGTGTTCGGCGAAATGATGCTGACCTACTTCAAGGGCCGCGGCGGCGCCGGCGTGGTGATCGACGGGTGCCTGCGCGACATCGGCCAGGCCAAGCAGCTCGGCCTCGGGCTGTGGATCCGGGGCGCCACGCCGAACTTCCACACCCAGACCGACATCGTCCCGACCGCCGTCAACGTGCCGGTGGCGTGCGGTGGCACGCTCGTCGAGCCGGGCGACATCGTCGTCGCCGACGACGACGGAGCGGTCGTGGTGCCGATCAAGCTCGCACCTACTCTGCTGGCTGTCGCTCAGGAACACGCGGAATGGGAGGAGTTCTCCCGGATCCGGCTGGCCGAGGGCGGCGACATGCGGCTGTATTACCCGCTGTCGGACGAGGCCCGGCCCGAGTACGAGCGGTGGCGCGCCGAACAGGGCCCGGCCTGACGGGCGCTCTTGGGTCGCGTCTCAAAGCCCCGTCCGCGAACAGGACTTCGAAACGCGACCTAGCTCCACAGCCGGTCGTGGCTCGACTCCCCGTCCCAGTGCGTCGTCTCGGCGAAGAACACCGGATCGCGCGGGTCCAGGTGGCGGCGCAGCAACTCCTCGTCGATGTCGCCGAACCCCAGTCCTGGCGTGTGCGGCACCGTGATGTGGCCGTTCTGGATCAGCGGGCGGGGCAGGTCGGTGACGAGGTCGCTCCAGAACTCCACGTCGGCTGCGTGGTGTTCGAGTGCGAGGAAGTTCTCCGTGGCGGCGGCCAGGTGCACGCACGCCATCGTCGCGATCGGCGACGCCGCCAGGTGCAGCGCCATCGCGATCCCGCGCTCCTGCGCGTAGTCGC
This sequence comes from Kibdelosporangium aridum, assembly GCF_900176515.1. Lineage (GTDB taxonomy): Bacteria > Actinomycetota > Actinomycetes > Mycobacteriales > Pseudonocardiaceae > Kibdelosporangium > Kibdelosporangium aridum. The sequence goes on along the minus strand of NZ_FWXV01000008.1, from coordinate 383,357 downwards.
CGAGCCGCTTGGTCTCCGCGATCCCGCCCGACGTCGCCGGGTCGGGGTGCACGACGCGGATGGCGCCGGCGTCCAGCAACGGCCGGAAGCCATCGAGCAGGTAGATGTCCTCCCCCGTGCATGTCGGGACGGCGACGGCCGTGGTGAGCTGGCGCCACTGGTCGGTCAGCTGCCACGGGATCAGGTCCTCGATCCACGCCAGCGTGAACGGTTCCAGCGCGCGGCCGATCCGGATGCAGGAGTCGAGGGCGATGTGGCCGAAGTGGTCGGCGGCGAGCGCGATGTCGTAGCCGACGACGGAGCGCACGACGTCCACATAGGACGTCAGGTGTTCGACGCCCTTCGCGGTGACCTGGATGCCGGTGAACGGATGCATCGTCGTTTTCTCCGCGCGCGCACCCGCCGGCGCGATCAGCGCCCCCGGCACGTCCCACAGCAGGTCGATGCCCACGTCCATCTTCAGCATCGTGAACCCGCGCTGCTTGCGCTCCAGCAGCCGGGCGCCCATCGCGTGCGGGTCCGGCAGCGACGGTGTGTCCGCGTAGCAACGGATCTCGTCTCGAAACCGACCCCCGATCAGCGCGTAGGCGGGCACTCCGTACGCCTTGCCGGCAAGGTCCATCAGCGCCATCTCGACGCCGGAGACCCCGCCGCCCTGGCGGCCGTGGAACCCGAACTGCTTGATCTTGCGGAAGATCTTGTCGACGTTGCAGGGGTTCTCACCGACGAGCCGGCTCTTGAGCATCAGCGCGTAGGTGGCGCTGGCCTGGTCGCGCACCTCCCCGTAGCCGACCAGTCCCTGGTTGGTGTCGATCCTGATGATCGACGAGCGGAACGGCACACCGGCCAGGTTGGCCACTCTCAGGTCGGTGATGCGCAGGTTGCTCGGCCGGGATCCCGTCGCGACGTACTCCTCCGTGATCGCCGGGGTCTCGCTGTGCACGTTTATCCCTTCACGGCCCCCGCGGTGAGGCCCTCGGTCAGGAATCGCTGCCCGAACGCGTACATGATCACGACCGGGATGCTGATCAGCAGTGAGGCCGCGGCCAGCTGCCCCTGCGGCACGACGTCACCGAAGATCATCGACTGCATGCCGACGGGCAGCGTCTTGTAGTTGTCCTTGGTGATGAACACGAAGGCGAACAGGAACTCGTTCCACGCGTTGGTCAGCGTGAACAGCGCGACCGCGAGCAGGCCCGGCTTGGCCAGCGGCAGCACGATCCGGATGAACGCCCCGAACCGCGTGCAGCCATCGACCAGCGCGGCCTCCTCGAGGTCGGCCGGGATCGACTTGAAGTAGCCAACGAGCAGCCACGTCGCGAACGGCAGGGTGAACGTGGGGTAGGCGAGCACGAGCGACCACAACGAGTCGTTGAGCCCGATCCCGCTCATCATCTGGTACAGCGGGATGAACAGCAGCGCGCCCGGCATCACGTAGGTGAGCAGGATCGTCACCGTGAAGCTCTCCGAACCGCGGAACTTCAGCCGTGCCAGCGCGTAGCCGGCCAGCGCCGCGCAGATCAGGGCGATGACGGTGGACGCCACCGACACCAGGATCGTGTTGCCGTACCAGGTGCCGAACGCCTTGCCCGTGAACAGGTTGGTGAACTGCTCGGTGGTCCACGGGGTCGGCCAGAGGTCGTTGGTGCGCGCGACGATCTGGTCGTCGGACTTGAAGGCCGTGACCGTCATCCAGTAGAGCGGGGCGAGCACGAAGCCCAGCAGACCCATGAGCGCGATCCCCGTGCCGGTGCCGCCGACCAGGCGTGCGGCCAGCCGGTTGCCCCGCGCGGCGAGCGCGGAGACGACCCGTCCGACGGCGGCCGCGAGTACCACGAACACGCCCAGCACGAGCGCGGCCTTCCACACGATGTGCGGCGACGCCCAGACCAGCACGAGCACCGAGGCCACGACGATCACCCACGGCAGCGCCCTGCGCTGAGCGGGAGTCAGCCGCCTGCGCCCCATGTCGCCTGAGCCTGGCAGGTCGCTGCGTCGCATCATCCGCACGAGGATCATCACGAGGATGGCGATGATCGGCAGCATCACCAGCGTGACTGCGGCGCCTGCGCCCAGCTGCAACTGCTGGATCGCCTTCGAGTAGGCCACCATCACGTACGGGGCGGTGGCGTCCCCTGGTCCGCCCTGGGTCATCAGCCAGATCAGGTCGAAGTTGTTGAACGTCCAGATCGACGACAGCAGCACCGTCACGATCATGACGTTGCGCAGCCCCGGCAACGTGATGTGCACGAAGCGCTGCCACGGCGAGGCGCCGTCCACCATCGCCGCCTCGTAGAGACCACTGTCGATGGCCTTGAGCCCGGCGAGGAACGTCACCGCGAAGAACGGGATGCCCTTCCAGACGTTGACCAGGATGACCGCAGGCATCGCGAGCGCGGGATCGGACAGCCACTCCGCGGGCCAGGAGTCGACGAGCCCGATCGCGGCGAGGCCAGGTCCGATCCCGGAGTCGGTGAGCAGGACGTTGACGCTGCCGAAGATCGGGTCGAACAAGGACCGCCAGGTGAAGGCCGTGACAACCGTCGGCACCACCCACGGCAGCAGGATCACCCCAGCGACGATCGCCCGGCCGCGGCGCATGTGGTGCAGCATCAACGCCGCGATGAGACCGAGGGTCACTTTGAAGATCTCGGCGTACGCGGTGAAGACGAACGAGTTGAGCACGCCCTTGTGGAACACGGCGTCGTCGATGAGGTCGGCGTAGTTGTCCAGCCCGACGAAGACCGTCTCCGCGCCGTGGCGCTCCGTGGCGCTGGTGAAGATCGAGCTGATGATCGGGAACAGGATCAGGCCTGTGACCAGCAACAGCGTCGGCCCGATGAACACCGCGGCGAGGCGCCAGTCGCGCCCGAGCAGCCGCTGCGATCTGGTGAGCGCGGACGACGCGCCCGGCGCCGGACGGGCCGGCGCCGGGCGCGGACGCAGGACTGTCACTGCTTGTAGCCCTGCTGCTCGAAGACCTGGACGATGCGGGCGTGGGTCGAGGCAACGGCGTCGGCCGGCCGGGTGCCCTGGATGACCGCCTGCATCATGTCGGTCAGCAGATAGGCGGCGGTAGCGGCTTGCTCGCCGGGGCTCGGGGCCTGGGGAAACGCGTAGCCGGTAGTGGTGGTCAACGGGAGCGGCACGCGGGTCTGCTCCCGCAGCGCGGCGAAAGCGGGGTCACCGCTGGTGTAGTACGGGTCGGAGTCCCACACCTTGTCCCACGCGGGGTTGACCAGGCACGGTGCTCCCTTCGCGACACCGAGCAGCGCGCTGCCGCTGACCATGAACTTCGCCACCAGCTTGGCGAGGTCGGGGTTCTTCGCCCCCTTGAACACGACGAACGAGTTGGACTCGCCGTACGCGAGTGGCCGGTCGATCGCCGGTCCGGTAGCGCCGTTGAACGGGTGCGTGTTGGCGTAGACCGGGTTGTTCTTGGTCTTCGAGTCGGCGTAGACGCTGAACTGGTTGAGCGTCAGCCCCAGGATCTGGGCCAGCCAGTTCTCGTTGTTGCTCGAGTCGGTCCAGCTTCCGATCCCGGGTGGCAGCATCGGGGTGTACTTCGGGTTCGTGTAGATGTCGCCGATGAACTCCACGGCAGCGACGGTCTCCGGCGAGTTGAACACGACCTTCCTGCCGGTGTTGTCCGCGATCGCCCCGCCGTAGCAGTTGATGACGTTCGCGATGAAGCCGTTGGCGTCGCCGGAGCGGTTCACCGTGAGACCCCAGCCGAAGCGCCGCTTCGCCGGGTCGGAGACCGCCAACGCGTTGTCGCGCAACTCCTCCCACGTGTAGTGCAGCTTGAGCGGGAGACCCTTTTCCTCGTACCAGTCCTTGCGCAGGTACATCCCGGCTGCGATGAAGTGGTAAGGGATCGCGTACCAGCGCCCGTCGAACACGCAGTAGTTGGTCGCCTCCGTTGCGGGCTCCCCGTAGAGCTTGCGCATCTCCTCGACCACGTCGGTGACGTCGGTGAGGGCGCCGAGGTTGTGGAGCTGGCCGACGAACCGCCGGTCGCTCATGAAGGCCAGATCGCGGTTGGTGCCCGCCTTCACCTCGGCGTCCATCTTCGCGACCATGTCGCCGGCGTCGCCGGAGACCAGGTCGTTGCGGATCGTGGTGCCGGTGGCCTGCGCGAACACCTGTAACGACTTGTCGAGCGCCTGGTTGGCGGCCTCCGAGTACAACTTCTGCGAGAGCATCCCCACCGACCCGCCGCGCAGCCCGGCCGCCTGGTCGAGCAGCTCCTTGGGCACCTGGACGTCGACCTGCGGCGCGGCGGGGCCGCTCTCGCACGCAGCGAGACCGAGCACGCCCAGCGCGCTCATCCCGAGGAACCTGCGCCTCGACCAGTCAGTTTTCTCCTCCATGACCACTCCTCTCGCGTCCGATCAAGCGGACGCGTACCGACGGGGGCGACGTTGCAACCGGCGGGGCAGCGAGGCGAGCGCCGCGCTGCGGGTCGTTCATGCCGCGAAGGACGCCGAACTGCTGATGCGTTGTCCTGGCAGCCCGTTCGAGCCACGGGGCCGCCACAGCGGTACGAGCACGCCCTCGGTGCCGTACAGCCGCATGTCGTTGGGTTCCGGCGGCACCGGGATCTCGGGGTAGGACGCGGTGTAGTTGCCGATGGTGCCTCCGGTGAAGACGAGGTTGAGCGCGAGGTCCGACGGGGCGTCCATCGTGCTGTTGGCCGCCTGCACGGCACCGTGAACCCGTGCGATGTCGCCGCAGAGCAGCCGGATCCGGGCGATGTGGTGCACGCCGCCGCGGTACTGCCCCCGCTGCCGCCACGGCGTGCCGGTGAACCAGCTCTGGCGGGGCACCAGCCGGCCGGCATGCCGCCATGCCATCAGGTGCAGGCGACCGATCAAGTCGTCGCGGGCCGGCAAAGCAGCCCGGTCAGCTTCGGCCCGGGCTGGACCGGCCCCGCTGTAGCCGGCTAACCGCCTGCTCTGCTCGGCGGACCGGTCAGTGAACGCGGTGACCACGTACCGATCCGGCGAGCCGCATAACGCCGGCCAGTGCAGCTTCTCGACCGCGAGTCCGGTGCCGATCAGCCCCAGCCGGATCGGCGGAATCGTAGGTGCTGCCATGCCTCGTCCGTCCTCGTCATCGGTTCCGGATCTCGGTCGTGCAGTGCGCTAGCGCCGCCGGCCGGCTCGCTTGGTCTGCTTCCCCTTCTCCGCGAGGAGCGTGGAGTAGTTGTTGCTCAGATGCCTGCGCATCGCCGCGCGGGCACCTGCCGGATCACGGGCCACGAGCGCCTCGTAGATCTCGGTGTGCTCGGCGGTGGCGCGGTGCAGACCGGCCGGTGCCTCGTTGGTGATGCGTCGGCTGGCCGTGCCGAGCCAGCGGGCGGAGTACATGATCCGGTCGAGGATGCGGTTGTCGGCCGCCCGGCAGATCTCCATGTGGAACTCGTGGTCGACCTCGAGGTAGGCGTCGGGATCCGCCTCGAGCGCCGACATGCGGTCGATCTCGTCGGAGAGCCGGTCCAGCGTCTCGTCGGAGATGCTGGCCGCGGCCATCGCGGCGAGCTCGGGCTCGAGCAGGGCGCGCATCTGGTGCAGCTCCTGCAGCAGCTCGCCGACGATCTCCGTGGGCAGCCACTCGATCAGCAACGGGCTCAGGTAGTCCCACTCCGCGCGGGGACGCACGACGACGCGGCGGCCCTGCGCGACGTCGACGATGTCGAGCGAGGCGAGGATCTTGAGCGTCTCCCGCGCCACCACGCGGGACACCCCGAACTCCTGGGAGATGTCGAGCTCCGACGGGGCCCGGCCGTCCTCGATTTCGCCGCTGACGATGCGCCGGGTCAGGTGTGCCGCCACCTGCACCGGGAGAGTCCGGATCTTGACAGCGTCCGGAGACTCTTGTCCCCTTTGCATGTCATCAGCTTATATGACAAGTTGGACGTCGCAACAGTCCGTTCATCTGCACAACCCGGCGGCGGGAGAGCAATGCGGATCGTGAACGTCACGACGGCAGTGGTGGCCTACCACGGTGAGGCCACGCTGGTACGGATCGACACCGACGAGGGCATCAGCGGATTCGGCGAGGCCAATCCCGATGCCGGCGCGGGCGCCGTCGTCGGAATGATCAATTCCCTGACGCCCCTGCTGATCGGCGAGGACCCGCGCAACGTCGAGCGGTGCTGGGAGAAGCTGCGCCGCGGCAAGGTCTTCGCTGGCCCACAGGGCGGGGTGTTCGTGATCGCCTTGTCCGGGATCGAGCTCGCGCTGTGGGACCTGGCAGGAAAAGCCGCGGGCCAGCCGGTCTACCGGCTGCTCGGCGGGAAGTTCCGCGACCGGATCCGCCTCTACGCCGACTGCGGCGACGGCGACGACCCAGCGGGCTCGATCGCCGGGTGCGTCGACCGAGCCCAACGGATGGTCGCCGAAGGCTTCACCGCCATCAAGTTCGACATCGACAACCTGCACCACCCCGCCAAGTTCGACGCCTTCAACCACACGATCAACGCCGCCGAGCTGCGATCGATGGTCGAGCGCGTGGCAGCCGTCCGGGAAGCGATCGGACCAGACGTCGATCTGGCCATCGACCTACACGCTCGCTACGACGTGCCGAGCGCATGCCGGATCTCGTGGGAGCTCGAGCCGTTCCACCTGATGTGGCTCGAGGAGCCGCTGCCGGCGGAGAACATCGACGCGCTGGTGCGGGTGCGCGCGCAGACCCGCACGCCGATCTGCGCAGGCGAGAACCTCTACCTGCGGTGGGGATTCCGCGAGCTGCTCGAACGCGGTGCCGTGGACGTCATCGAGCCGGACGTGCCGAAGTGCGGTGGCCTCGCGGAGGCCAAGAAGATCGCCAACCTCGCGGAGCTTCACTACATTCCCTTCGCACCGCACCTGGTGTCGACGCCGCTGGGCACGATGGCCACGTCGCACCAATGCGGAGCGATCCCCAACTTCCTCGTCCAGGAATGGCACGCCCTCGAGGAGCGCGCGGTGTGGGACAGCTACGTCCACGCCCCCGACGGGAGCGGCTCGATCGTCAAGGACGGCTACATCACGCTTCCCGACACTCCCGGCATCGGCGTGGAGCTCGACATGGACGGCGTGCGGGCACACGCCGTCGCGGGCTACGGAGTGTTCGAGTAGCGGAGCCGATCCCCCGGCTGCCTTCTCAGGACCTCGGAAATCCTGGAACAGGCTGTCACAACGATCCGCGAGAAAACCCCGCAGGCGTTGATCTTTTCAACTGCCTCGGATCCAGCGACAGCCGCACAGGCGCGGAGTACTCACCCGGACTCCCACGTGTACCTGTTCGACTGGTACTGCTTGTCGACCACGACCCACACCGTGGCGCCCACCTTCGGGAAATGGAACGCCTCGAAGGTGAGATTCCCGTTGCGGTCGGTGGTCACTGTTCTGCCCGGGTTGGCGTACACGGTGCTCGCGTACGGTACGACCTTGTAACTCTTGCGTGGTTCGAAGCCACGCATCACGACGCGCATCTTCCCGCACTCGGGGACTTCACACGTATCGTTGTAGCGCTCGGTCGTACCACGGGACACCGTGACCGTTCGGGTCTGCGGCTGCACCGGGTTGACTGGGTTGGAGGACGCACCAGGGCCGGTGCCCACCCGGTTGGTCGCGGCCACGGTGAAGACATAACGCACGCCGTTGGCCAGGCCGGTGACCGTTGTCCGGCGCTGTCCCCCACCGACCGTCGTGGACCCTGTCTGGCCGGTACTTGCCTGCCACGACACCAAATAGGACGTGACAGCCGCACGGTTATCTGGAGCGGCACCCCACGTAATGGTGGCCGACCCGTTGCCTGCCTGCGCGGCGACCGACGGCGGGGCACCCGGACGGCCTGCGGGCACTGCAGGCGGCGTGGTCGTTGTGCGCGGCCTCGGCTGCTCTTGCCGCGGCCGGGGTCGTTGCTGCTGAGCTAGTGGCGGTGCGCCGACACGCCTATCCGTTGTCGTTGTTCCGGTGTTCGGCGTGGGAACAGGAGGCTGTTGCGGGGTTGTGGGGTTCTCGGCCGTGGACACCTCCCGCACGTGGCCGTCCTTGGCGACCACCACGACCTGCGTACCGTCGGCGTCCTCGACATACACCCGGCTGTCCTCGCCACGGCTGAGCCGAGGCTGACCGGTCTTCTGTTTGATCGGCTTCGTATCCTTGCGCACGCCGTCCGGCCCGTATGTCAATACAGTGCCGCTTTGCCTGTCCACCAACACAACCACGTCACCTGTGGACATCGGGCCGTCATAATCCCCGCTGGGCAGTGGGATCGTGACCGGCTTGCCGGGCGGGTCGCGGGTGTCGGCCAACAGCAGGCTTTGCCGTTGCGGGTCCAGGATGGCCACCCGGCCGGCCAGGTCATGCGTCGCCGGGCGTGCGTTGGGTGAGATCGGCACGCCGAGCGGCACCGCGGGGCCGAGCTTGTCGCCGTCGATGATGCTCAGGGTTGTGCTGAATGTGTCAACGAACGCGGGCTTTCCGTCCACAATGGTCAATGCGCCTGAGTGGCCGGGCGGAGCGCCCACCGGGCAGCCGGAGATGTGGGCGGCGTCCTTGCCGAGGGTGCAGATCTGGCCGGTGTCGGGGCGGTGCAACCACATCGTGCCGTCCGCGGTGACCACAGGAGTACCGATCGCGCCACCGACCGGGACGATCGCCGGTGGGTCTCCGAGGCGCACGACCTTGCCCGCGTTGCGGTACGCCAGATACGGCCCGCCGATGGCCTCGATGCCCACCGGCCGCTCGTTCGTCGGTGGGGTGACGGTGATGGCCTGTTGCTCGGACAGCTTGGCTTTGTCGAACTCGGTGATTCCCGTCGGCCCGACGACGTACCCGTGCGTGTCGTTCTGCACGACCTGACTGCCCGGTTCGCCCTGGACTTCGGCGTGGGCGTCGATGTTGCCGGTACCGCCGTCGATGTGGAAGACCATCTGCAGCACCGAGTTGAACACCCAGTGTCCGGTCAGCGCGAACGGGGCGCCAGGCAATGGCTTGGCAGCTCCGGTGAGGACCGTGACCAACGCGCCTGCGACGAGAACGGCGATCAGCGCGAACGGCCGACTGCGCTTCAACACACTCGCAACTTACCCCGTGACACTTGGGAGCGGTCCCGAACGTGCCTTTTCGCAGATCAAAGGCTCGTCATGGCCAGCTTGGACTAAGCACGGGGTTCAGGCCGATGTGGGCGGACGAACCGGCTGTCCGGCACCACGGCGATCGGGGCAAGTTCGACGAGGAACTCCGGCAGGACCAGGCCGGGTACCTGGACCAGGACGCTGACCGGCGCGGTCTCGGCGGGAAAATGCAGGGCGCGGACTCGCTGGATCACCGGGAGGTCGGCGCGGTCGAGGAAGTAGATCGTCAGGGACACGATGTCGGCGAGCCTCCCGCCGACCTCGTCGAGGACCATCCGGATGTTGTCGATTGCCTTGTCCATCTGTGTCCCGACATCCCCGGCACCGACAACGTTGCCGTGTTCGTCCCACGCCACCTGCCCCGTGACGTGAACGACGGCTCCTTCTCCCTGGACGACTCCCTGGGAGAAGGCACGGCCGTTCGGCTGCCACATTCCGGGCGGGTTGAACCTGTCGACCATGCTGTCTCCTTACGGTGTGCGGATTTGGTCATCGTGCCGCACGGAAGGACCTGCGGGGACCGCAAGCAGGGACGTTGGCGCGGCGCTCGGATATAGGCGACACTCGGGTTTCCGCCGCTGTGTGTATCCCTGCAATGCGACACAAGGAGCACCATGCGTGTGACACGAAGAATTGCCGCGATCGCCGGCACTGCCGTTTTGACGGTCGTTCTCGTCCAGCCCAGCGCCTTCGCCGGTCCGGTGGGCAGCGGTTGGCAGGAACACAACCCCTCGTGGAACCTGCAGATTCAGAGCCGCGGCGAAATGACGAGCTACCCGAGCAGCACCACCAGCGCATCCGGGCCTGGCGGATCCTACTCACGGTCCGGCGGGGTACAGACCTTCAAACTCTTCAACAACGGGTCCAACCGAGTCGAGGTCCGGGTTCAGGACAACTACCGGACCGGCCAGCGGCAGTTCGAGGGCGAACTCAAGGTCACCGCAGGCACCGACGACGAAAGCGCCATGCAGATCTTCGGCAACGACGGTGACGGCGCCACCACGCTGATGATCAGGTCCTTCTCGAAGAACGGGGGCACCCTCCGAGGCGGGGGCAAAGACCTGATCAGCAACATCTACGGCAAGTGGGTACGCATCAACGTCACCCACAACGCCACCGCCACCGGCGGCAGTTACTCCATCTACATCAACGGCAAACACGTGCACACGAACAACGGGCCCAAAGGCGATCACTACTTCAAGTACGGCGTGTACGGCACATTGAAGACCGCGGGTGCCGAGCACCAGTGGCGCAACGTGCACTTCTACCGGAAGTAGTCGGCAGCAGGACTCAGCCCCGGCTCGGACGCTGGTCCGGGCCGGGGTGTTCGCGCTTCGCAGAGCCGGCGTCCTATCCGGCCAGATCGGCCAGAAGGCCGATGGTGCGGGTCTGCTCGTCTTGCGAGCCGAGGGGCATCACGACGAGTTCGGTCGCGCCGGCATCGAACAGCTGACGGATCTGGTGCTCGACAGTGGTTTCATCACCGACGAGCACCGCGTCCTCGGGGCCGGCCGCCTGACTTCGGTCGAGCATGGCGCGGTAGCTGGGCAGCTGTCCGACCATCCCGAAGTTCTCGGCGACCCACGCCCGGCGATCGTCCTCATGGGACGTGACACAGGCGACTGTGGCAGCGACTACACGAGGTACGTTCCTGCCCGCCGCTCGGGTGATCGTAGGCACGACGTAGTCGGCAAGACCGGTTGCGGTGGCCCATGTCGCGATGGTGCCGTCAGCCAACTCTCCGGCCGCTCGCAACATTGCCGGGCCGAGCGCGCCAACGAGCACAGACGGCGGTGCGACCGCTGGGATGTCAACCGCGCCAACGGCCTTCAGCGTCTCGCCCTTGTAGCTGACGCTCTCACCGCGCAGCAATGGAACCAATGCGGACAGGTATTCGCGGAGATGCCGGGCGGGCCGGTCGAAGGAATACCCGTACTGGTCTTCGATGATGTGCCGGTGGCTGACTCCGAGTCCCAGGGTCAGCCGGTTGCCGACGGCTTCCTGGACGGTCAGCGCTTGCGCGGCAAGGGAAAGCGGGTGCCTGGGGTAGGTCGGCACCACCGCGGTACCGAGTTCGATGCCCGGCACCTGACGTCCGGCGACCGCCAGTGTGGTGAGCGCGTCCCGGCCGGTGCGCTGCGCCAGCCAAACCCCGGCAAGGCCAGTCGCGGCCGCGGCCCGGAACCGGTCGACGACCGTCTCAAGGGACGGCCCCATCTCATCAACGCCGAGTCCAATTCGCATCAGTTCACTGTAACGGCCTGCGCCGATCTTCCTTGCGCCAGAAGGCATTTCGACAGGAACACTCAGCCAGGAAGCACAAACCCCTTGCTCGCGCCCGAAAGTTGGCTCGAACCTGCCACATTGGCTACGGCTGCAGCCTGCCGGGCCAGAGGTACTTGTCCGCGGGTAGCGTCGCGCTGCGGAACCACGCGTGGAAGAAGCCGGTGAGGTCCTGTCCGGTGACCTTCTCCGCGAACGTCTCGAACTGCGGCCAGTCGGCGTAGTCACCGCGGTGTTGCTGCGGCCACTGCTTGATCAGCCGGTGGAACGCCTTGTCTCCAACCTGCCGGCGCAGCGCGTGCAGGGCGAGCGGGCCTTTGTCGTAGATGTTCAGCCCTGGCGCCTGGTCAGGGCGGTGGAGTTCCTTCCAGAAGCCCGGATTGCCTTTGTTGGTGTTGACCTGGTCGCGGTAGCGGGCATCGAGGCCGACACCGGTTTTGGCCTCGTCCCACAGCCAGGTGGCGTAGACGGCGAAGCACTCGGACAGACAGTTGTCCTCCGGCTGGCGGGGAGCGGTCGAAATCCCGTACCACTGGTGAGCTTGCTCGTGGACGACTGCGTCGAGGGTCATGTACCGCGTGTTGCCGGCGCCGAGGTATACCGGCCGGGTCTGCGGCGCGGTCGCCGGCCCGTCGTCGTTGACATGGACGAAAACGTTGCCGCCCGCCCGGTACGGGTAGCGGCCGAACGCGCCGGAAAGGAAGTCGAGGATCTCCGGCAACCGGTCCGCCAGCGGTTTGGTCGATTCCCGCAGTCCTGGCGCGTAGGCGTTGACCACCGGGGTTCCGTCGGCCAACGCCGACCGTTCGATCGTGAAGCGGTCGATGGACACGGCGATGTGAGCGGGGTCGACGTTCGGCTCCGTCCAGCGGAACGTGGTTGTGCTGGATTCGTGCCGCACCGGGCCCTCCTGGCCGATGGACACGACGCTCCAGCCAGTCGGCACGGTCCCGGACAGGTGGAAGTTCGCCTTGTCGTTGGCATCCTCGCGGACGGGGAACCACGCGCTGGGGCTTGCCATGAATGCTGTGGCTCCGCCGGACGTGGTGGGCAGCCATCCGGCTCCCGGCGTTCCGTCGTACTCGACGCGGACCCGGAACTCGGCGCCGCGGCCGATCGGTGTCGCCGGCACGATGACGAGATCCTTCGCACCGGTCCGGGCGAAGGACGTCACTGCCTTCGAATCGACCGTGACCGAACGGATCGTCAGTTCGCTGAGGTGCAGCGTGAAACTGTCCAGCGTTTCAGTCGCCGTGGCGGTGACCACCGTGACGCCTCGAAGCGTGCGGATGTCCGGCTGGTAGCTCATTGCGATGTCATAGTCGGTCACATCGAACCTCTTGCCTGCGGTCTCACTCGCAGCCGCCGTGCTCCTGTATGGCGTGCCGTCGGCGCCCACCAACAGCGCCGCCAGCATGGTCGCGACCACGAGCGACCAACGCTGCCCGCCCCGTCCCCCATCACTGTGCGAGCTGTGCTGATGTCGTGGTTCGAAGCCCGGATGGTCAGAGAATCGTTTGCTCCGAATGAGATCCATGAACCTCATCCTCGTCCGGTGATGTCCGACCGGCGTCCGGGGCGAGTCGCAGTCTTGTCGCAGCGCCCTCGCGCTCCTCACCGGCGAGCCCGTGAAACTGGGCCGGTGTTCCTGCCCGGTTGCCGAGGCGCCGCGCGCATGGCGTCGGCGATCCAGGCATAGGGGATGCAGTCGTGGTTCTCTTCTGTCGCGGTCCCGTTGATCAGCGCCACCAGGGACAGATACCGGCCGTGGGTGTCGTCGTAGCCGGGGCCTTCGGAGGTGGCTTCCTCTTCAGCGATCTGGCGCAGGATGTCAGGAATCTGCTGGTATCCGTCGGCCATCCGGTTACGGACTTCGGGGGTGAGCAGTGTGCCGGACAACGCGGTGGCCGCTTCCATGAAACGTGTGACGGCCTGCTGGGCCCAAGGCGACCGCGGGGACTCTCCGGCACGGTACGCGGCGAGCAGCTCCTCTACGAGCGCGGCACCGCTCACGTGCATGAAGTCCTGGAACGGCTCGGTCGCCAGAACCCGGGTCTCCGGTGCGGAGTAGGCGTCGCGCAGGTAGGTGCGGACCGCGTCGCGGAACACCGCGTCCGACACCAGGTCGGCCAGCTCGATCCAGGCCTCGAGCTGGGCGGCCGTGGGGTCCGCGGGCAGGACCGGGCGCATCGTCCGCAACCGGTCGACGAAGCCCTCGGGGACCTCCAGATCCTCGCCGACGTCGTTCCAGAAGTCGTCGATGGTCTGTTCACGTTGCTCGTCGGTCATCGAGACGAGCTTGTGCATCAGGTCGGCCTGAACGGTCGTGCCACCCTGTTTGATCAGTGCCCTGAGCACCGCCCGCCTGGCCCGCAGGGTGCGCTCCTGACGTTCGACGATCTCCAGGTGCGTGGTGAGCAGGTCGTGCAGGGTCGTGCCGCCTTCGAGCAGGCGGCGGATCTCGTCCAGGTCGGTGTCCAGCTCGCGCAGGGTGCGGACGAGTTCCAGCCGGGCGATGGCATGGATGTCGTACATCCGGTGGCCAGCCTCGTTCAGGCCCGTGGGTTCGATGAGCCCGGTGTCGGCGTAGAACCGCACGGCGCTCACGCTCAGGCCGCTGCGGCGCGCGGCGTCTCCGATGGGGTAGAGCTCATGGTCGTTCATGGTGGCCACTGTGATGCCTCAAGCAGGTTGAGGCGCAAGTCGATTACCGCTGACGCTCGTCTCCGGTGCACGGCTCAATGTCGCGCAGCCAAGTGCGTGACCCGGTGTGGTAGGTAGGCAGTAAGGTGGTCCGGATCAAATCGGGCTACGAAACGGCAGGTGTGTCCGGGATGGCGGGAGTCAACGAGCTCGACCTGGCTGGCGAGGTCGATCCGACCAGACCGAGCATCGCCCGCGTCTACGACGCGTTCCTGGGCGGCAAGGACAACTTCGAGGTCGATCGCGAGGTGTGCCGCCGCGCGATCGAGATCGATCCGGACGCGCCGGTCGCGGCGAGGGACCTGCGCAGCTGGTTGATCCGCGTGGTCCGGTTCCTGGTTGGCCAGGCCGGGATCGATCAGTTCCTGGACTGCGGTTCCGGGTTGCCCACGGCGGAGAACGTCCACCAAGCCGCCCAACGGCTTTCCTCGGACGTCACGGTCGTCTACGTGGACAACGACCCGGTCGTCGCCGCGCACGGGCGAGCGCTGCTGGAGGAGAACCCACAGACCCATTTCGTCTTCGCGGATTTGCGCCGGCCAGCCGACGTGCTGGCGAATCCGGTAGTGCGCAAGTACATCGACTTCACCCGGCCGGTCGCGCTGATGCAGTGCGCGACGATCCACCACGTGCTCGACGAGGAGGGGCCGGCCGAGATCATGGCCGCGTACATCGACGCGTTGCCGCCGGATTCCTACGTCGCACTGAGTCATTTCCTCGACCCGGGCGAGGGAAGTGAGCACCGCGACCTGGCACGTCAGCTGGAGATGAATCTGCGCCAGTCCGTAGGCTCAGGAGAGTGCCGGACGCACGAGGAAATCCTGTCTTTCCTCGACGGCTTGGAGCTGGTGCAACCCGGACTGGTGCCGGTGATGGACTGGTGGCCCGACGGCCCCACGCTCAAGCCTGTCGCCGCGGTGCAGCGGCTCGTAGTCGGTGCGGTAGCGAGAAAACCCGCTCCGCACTGACAGTCTACTCAGGACAGACGCGTCCTCGCCTTGAGCATCGTCTGCTGGCACCGGAGCGTGGTCGGCGACGCCGGCGTAGTACCCAACCGCCGGGACCTGATACCGGAGGGGTGCGCTGGTCGAGGACGGTGAGATCCGGTCGACGTCGCCGGGCCTGCGTGACGATGTCCTCGACGGACGCGGTCAACCACAGCAGGTGGATGGTGGCCTGCGGTGGATCGCCGAACGCCAGGAAGTCCCACGGCACCAGTGCTGGTCCGGTGTCGGCGGGTTCTACGTCGGTGTGGTCGAGGGTGTACACACGAACTGGACTGGCGTCTCGCCACGGCACGAGGCGCGGAGTGGACCACCAGGTCGCCGACTCGTAGATCCACACGCCCTCGGTGTCCATCGCCAGCACCCGCCGGCGCAACGCGGCGTTGCCGGGACGGATCCAGGCCAGCACCGCGACGGTCCCGGGCAGGCCCAGCCATAAGACCAGGGTGAACAGCGAGATCAGCAGTGAGCCGAGACCGTCCACGGACCGGAACATCGGGGTAATCCACCACGGGGTGGTGGGCACCAGGAACACCAGCCAGCCCAGGCTGGCGATCAACAACACGCCGCTGAGCAAGCCACCGATCCGCAGCCGCCACCGAACCACGAACGTCCCGCGCCGGGCCGGACCGCGCACCACAGCGCCCACCGCCCGCCGCCGTCTCCCCTGCTGCGTCACGCTTCACAGCATCTACGGCACCACCGGGACCGGTCCTGGATTCGGAAACAACCGACCCATCCGAGTAGCCGGCCACGTGATCAACGCTGCGCGGATCAGGGGCCATGCGCGTGCCGCTGCTCTCCTCCGAGAAGTCGTTCTGGCACAAGCGGTTTCATTTCGGCTTGCCGACGGTGCCACCGGTCAGCTGTTCCAGATGCTTGACGATCCGGTATCCCAGACTGCCTGCCATGTTCTCGTACATCGTGGCGGACCAGCTTGTGCGGTTGTTGTAGAGCACGGCGAAATCGGAGTACTCCGCGTCGGCAGTGAACGAGCACAACAAAGCCACCTGGTGCAGATCCACAACGAAGGCGTCCGCCTCGATACGGCTGTAGAACTCTTTTCTGGTGGGTTCGTCGATGCGTTGCGGCGGGGTGTACTCGATCGTGCGCAGGACAAGCGCGTATCGGGTGTCGAGTCCGATGTCCAGTTTGGTCCGCAGCTTGCGGTCGTCATCCTCGTTCCACGTCGCCGCAGGTGGGAGGAGCTCGATCTGATTGTCGCCGAGTGGGCCGTGTGGTCCGGTCCAGCGCAATGCCTCGATCAGTTGGGTCGGGTCATACTCGAAGGCGTCCATGTACTTGACCTGGGTGTCCGGGTCTGTGAGAGCCCGTTCCGAGATGATCTCGACGTTGTTCGTGCTCTGCCCGGTCCGAACGTCGTATTCGGTCGTGTACATGAACTTGGGGTTCAACGGGGCAGGCACGGCACAGGACGCCGAGCCGACCCTCGCCGCCGGCAGCAGGGACTTGACCTGGAGCAGTTTGCGCCGGACCTCCTCGAACTGAGGCTGGTAGGCGCGCAACGTGTCTGCCTGGGATACCGCTGGGACATCCGGCCCACATCCCGTCACTACGACCCACGACGCCAGCGCTAGCAGGATGCGTTTCAGTGCGCGCACATGACCGATGGTCTCATGTGCCCCCGTCGGCTAGTGAATGCCAGATGGGCGCTCCGGCATCGCGACAAGCCTCCGTGGCCGAGGAAGCTGCGCCGCCCTGTTTGCCGGTGGCCGCAGGCCGGACAGGTCAGTGTGTGACCGCCAAATGTCCGGACCAATCTGGCGGATTCGAGGAATCACACCTCGACATGCTGCTGATTCGGCCCGCCCGGCTGGCGCAGCTCGATCTGCAGAAGATGTGGTGACGCCGCGAACCCGTGTCGCTCGTAGGCCGGCACAGCGCGTTTTGACGAATGCACGGTGACCCGCTCCAACCCCAATTCCGTTGCCACACGCAGGGTCGCGTCGATCAGCAGGCCGCCGAGCCCGCCGTTGCGGGCCTCTGGCACCACATACACGCACTGGACGTCACCGGAATCCCGGGTGAATACCCGAGGACTCGGCACGCGTGCGGTGATTGCGAGAAACGCCATCCCGATCACCTGGTTCCCGCGCGCCACGACCAGGCACCGGTGTGTGGCCGCATGCTCCCGTGCCCACACGGCGAACTTCCGCACGTACTCCTCGCGGCCCGCTCCCGGCAAGCCGTCTCGTTCGGTCACCCAGCGCCACCGCAGCCCGGCGATGGCTTCGAATTCGTCAGGACGGGCGGGGCGAATCTCGATCCTGGTCATACCCCTCATCTTGGCCTTCCAGGCCACCTCGTTGGCTGGCGACGACGGCGCGTCGCCGGGAAGAGCGCGCATGGGTTCTGGTCCGCCGGGGAAAGACAGGCGCGATCCCGGGAATTACGAAGAATATTTAATGTAGACGTATCCGATGTGCCACCAGATTGCCGCGTTAATCAATACCCCGGCGCCCGCCAGGATCATCAACAGGACCGGCGGCACAAAGGCGGCCATGGCGGCTGTTGCCAGCAGGCCGACCCACTCAGGCCACCAGCCGCCACCAAGGACGGAGAGTTCGATCTCGGCATCGGACCACGTGTCGATGACCGCGGTGACGGTGGCAGCGCCAATGAGTACCACTAGGGCGACGCCGAGCGGGCCCAGTTCCGCCGCGACGAACAAATCCTTGAGAAAGGTGGGCGCCAGATCGGTACCCAATTGGTAGACCGCCCCACCACAGACAGCCGCCGCGATCAGCGAGGCCAGCGCAAATCTGCCAAGCCGGGACCGCCTGGACGAGCCAGGGGTGGGCACCAGCATGGGGACCAGCGCGACCGCAGCCAGTGCAACTCCCCACCACGGCTGCGGCTGGCCTTGCCGAACGTCTTCTGATGACTCACTGAAACTCGCTGTCACCAGCAAGGCCGCACCGACTGCGAGAGCCGTCAGCACGATCGTTCTTAAAGGGTGGATGCGATCCATATGCCAGTTAGAAGTTAGGACAGCCACCAGTAACACGAGGCTGGCGCTGGCAATCTCCGGGTACTCTGGAACAACGTAGGCGCCGAAAGTACTGGCATATACAGCAATCAATGGAAGATTGACAACCACTTGCGATATGACCACTCGGGTGACTTCGTAGCCGGGATATTCGTACGGCGACTCAGGGATCAGGATTACCAGAAGCGCAATGGCAACAGCGATTCCGGCGGCGATCGCCAAATTTGAGCCAGCGAGTGCAGAAGCCGCCGCGAAAGCGAGCGCCAAGCCACCTGCCAATCTCATCGGCAATCCCTCCGGTCCCTTGTGACGGACGTGCGTGAAGCTTCGACGCGAACCCACTGGCTGGCCATCAGGATCTTCCTTTTCCCACGGCGAGCAGCGCCCAGTCTGGATCAACCCGCACGTCAAAGGACCACAGGGTGCCCGGCTGCGCACCGGCGACACCGGGCACCTGCTCGACACCATCTCATTGATCGTTCCCCGAAGGAGCTCAGGAGTAGACGCGCACCCAGTCGACTTCGTAGACCGCGGGGCGCAGGCCGCTGCTGCCGGTGAAGTTGTCGAGCTGGATGTTCAGATGGCCCGAGGGCATGTCCTGGATGTTTCCCCGGTCGGCGTTGGCGCCGCCGGACAGCCGGAACCACTCCACGCCGTCGACGTAGCCGACCAGACCGGCCGATGTCCACTCGAACGCGAAGTTGTGCCACTGGGTCATGTCGACCGGACAGAGCTCACGCCGCTCCTTCTTGTCCGACGGGCTCTTCGGGTAGTGCAGGAAAGCCTGCAGGCACTGCGCGTCGGGATTCGAGTACTCCACCCAGTCGTACTCACCGTCCACCAGCCGCTTGCCGGACGTCGGCCAGATCAGGTGCAGCGGGTGGTACAGGCCACCGGAGGCGCCGACGTTGCGCGAGCGGGACCGGATCTCCCACCGGCCGTACCGGCGTTCCAGGCGCTGCTCCAGCCAGCCGGTGTCGCCGTTGGCCTCCCCGCGCATCGTCATGATGCCGTTCGCGACCGTGCTGTTCTTCGCACACCGGCGGCCGTTTTCGCTGTGTCCTTTCCAGCACCCTGCCGTGCCGCCCTCGTTGCCTTTGGGCACGTCCCACTTCGCTGGGTCCACTGGGCCGGTGTAGTCGAACTCGTCGGAGATCGGCATCGGCGTGCCCCACCCGTACCGCACGGCGGCCTGGGTCTGATCGCCCGGCGGCTGCGAGGAGGCGCCGTAGACGGTTGTCTCGGTGATGCTGGTCCAGTTGTTGGCGGTGTTGCCGTGGCCGACGATGCGGAGGTATCGGCCGGAGTTGTCGGGGAAGTCGAAGTTCTGCGGCTGAAGTGTTGTGCCGCTGCTGGTTTTCCTTGTCAGTACAGGGGTCCACGACGACGCGTCGGTGGACAGCTGTACGTCGAAGGTGTCGCGTCTGGTGTCTCCTTTGTGCCAGGCGATGGAAACCGAGCCAATGGTTTGCGGTGTGCCGAGGTCGTATTGGATCCAGACGCCGTCGCCTTCGGCCGACCAGCGGGTGTTGAGGTTGTTGTCGAGGGTGTTGGCTGCGATGTTGCCGTCATCGCCGCTGGCGGACACCGCCGTGACCTTGAGCGGTGGATCCGCCGCCACTGCCACCGCGTCGGAGACTCCCGCCAGTCCCGCCGCCAGCACCACGGCCAGAACCGCGGAACAAACTCGCTGTAGATGCATGTCCAGCACTGTGGCGTTGCGGGTGGGGACCGGTCCCCGGATTCCTGTACCCGCAGGCAGATCGTGGTCGTCGCCGATCGGAGATCGCTCGGGACCGGTCCCCTTCGCGGCTTCCTACCTTGCCCAGTCGAGTCGTTCGCATCGGGAGCAACTTGCTGATGGAGAGGAAGCATCAACGGTGAAAAGAATCGTGACGGCCTTGCTTGGCACGGCCGCGATGCTCGGGACGATGGTGGTGTCAGGCCCGTTGGCCACGGCAGGCTCTGCGCCAGCCGATGACCTCCCGTACGGCACTGACGGCACGGGCAACCCCACGACCGAGGACTGCACGGTAAGCACCAATGCCAACCCACAGAAGGCCGTCGACCGCGCCTCCGCCGGGGACGTCATCTGCGTCAAGCCAGGCGACTACTCCGGCTCGACGTTGACCGTCGGCAAGGCGATCACAGTGCGCGCCAACGGCGTGGTCAAGCTGAAGAACATCGTGATCAGCGGCAGCAACGCGACCATCGACGGCTTCACGGTGGTCGGCGACGAACTAGACGACCCGTCGACGGGGATCAAGTTCTCCGGTACCGGGCATCGGATCGTCAACAACATGGTGAAGGGCAAGCACATCCATTACGCCATCGCGTGCGATTACGACACCTGCGCCAGCAACGTTCTGATCTATCGCAACACGGTGACACAGACCAACAACTTCGGCGTCTACCTCTGGGGTGGCTCGAACATCACGGTCGAGCGGAACAACATCTACGACATGTGGTCCGACGACGGAAACGACGACGTCGACGGCATGCGTGTCTGGGGCGTCGGGCACACCATCCGCAACAACTACATCCACGATCTGAACGTCAACAAGGGCGAGGGTGAACCGCACGCCGACTGCATTCAGAACTACCAGCACAGCAGCCGGACCACGGTGTCGTACAACGTCACGGTGGAGAACAACTACTGCATCCGAGTCTCCGGACAGTGCCTGATCATGCAGAACGGGCATCGGCCGACCTCCGACATCCGTGACTACACCTACCGCGGCAACGTCTGCGAATCCTTCGGCAGTCAGAACATCGAACTCGGCAGCATCACCGGTGTCACTATCGAGAACAACATCCTGTGCGGCGGCGTCGACGGCCACGTGCTCACCTTCCACAGCACCGTCGGCGGTTTGAAGACCACGAAAATCAAGATGCGCAACAACATCCTCGTCACCGCGGGAGGTTCCGTCTACGCCAGCGGCAGCAAGGACGCGTTGATCGACGACACCGGCAACCTGGAGCTGACCGATCCCTCGGTGGCGACCGACTGGAAGGAGTTCGAGGGCAACCCCCACGCTCCGGTGCCTGCGATCAACCCTGCCGACTTCACCGAATTCCGGGCCCGAGCACAAAAAGTCGACGTCATCGACAACGGCTCCACTCCCCATAGCCCGAACTTCACCAAGGACGTCGACGGCGCGGCGCGCGTCCAAGGCGCGGCCATCGACATCGGCCCGTTCGAGTTCGGTTGATCCGCTCGATGCTCTGGCCGCGGAAGGGGATAGCAACTGGAGACAGGGTCGTCAACTCCGGTTGCCTTTCTCCATGCGGCGAAGTTCCCGTGCGCTGCGGAAGAGCCAAATCGCGCTGGCCGTGGCGAGCACTCCGAAGAGCAGCAGCCACCACCCGGAGTGCATGTCGCCCGACACCAGGGAACTGATACCGACGAACAGCAAGCTGGCAGCCCCGAACACCGCGATGGCTCCCCTCCAGGTGAAGGGTAGTCGGTTGTCGAGGTACTTCAGGGTTTCGTACTTCCTCGTTTTGTTCATGGGTGTTGGTTAGCCGGAATCGGTCAAGATATTCCGGGCGGTTCCTGCCTGGGGTAGCCGCAGTCCACAGCTGGCCGGACCGGCGATTGAGACCAGTCCCAAAACGCTCCCGCTACTGTGCGGTCGTCCGGTGAGTGCAAGGGAGTGTGGAGTGGCGAGCCAGGAGTTCAAGCCGCAGATCCTGCCGGGTTCCACCCGGAGTCTGGCGAGCGGGGTTCCGCCTGCGCCGCCGGGCACGATCTTCGCGCTGGCCGTCGACGGCGGGTTCGCTGTTCCGCCGCGGAAGTTCACGCTCCATTTCGGTCGCGGCAAGGAAGACGTTCACGTGCCGATCGGTATCAACGATCCGTATGTCAGCCGGCTGCACGGTGTGCTGGTGTGTGACGGCCGGGAGTGGTGGATCCGCAACAAGGGCAAGTTGCCGATCCAGTTGCCGGACGGGGCGATGCTGTTGTCCGGCAACGAACTGCTGATCGAACCCGGCTACACCCCGATGTTCATCGGTTCGTCGAAGCGCCGGTCACATCTGCTGGAGGTGCACGTGGTGGGTTCCCGCACCGCCGGCGCCGACGTCGAGCACCACAGCCGGACGAAAGCACCGGACGTCTACGACCTGAGTCTGGTGGAGCGGCTGGTGTTGACCGCCCTCGCCCAGCGGTACCTGCGTCAGGAGCGCTATCCGCAACCGGTGTCGTGGAACCAGGTGGCCGACGACCTCAACCGGTTGCCGGACGGCAGGCATTGGACTCCGAAAATCGCGGCGCACACTGTCGGCGCGGTGCGCGAGCGGCTGGCCGAGGGGCCCGATGCGATTCCCGGCATCCGGCGTGAGGACGGCGTCGGCGAACCGGTGGGCAACACGTTGAACCACAACCTGATTCAGGCGTTACTGCGCAGCACGACGCTGATGCCGTCGGATCTGCACCTGCTCGGCGAGGACCCGGATTAGAACCGATGACGGCCACCGTCACGTTACGGCTCATCAAGGGACAGCTCGACCGCACCGAGTACGTGTTCGACGAGCGGACGACCTGCATTCTCGGCCGCGCCGACGACTGTGTTCCTCGGCTGCCCAGCGACGAATCCCATCGCACCGTTTCCCGGCACCACTGTCTGCTGGACATCAACCCGCCCGATGTGCGCGTCCGTGATCTCGGCAGCCTCAACGGCACGTTCGTCAACGGGGAGAAAATCGGCCAGCGGGAGGCGCGCCAGACACCGGAGGAAGGCGCGACGGTGTCCTTTCCGGAACACGACCTGACCGACGGCGACGAGATCCGGCTCGGCCAGACGGTTTTCCGGGTGGACATCCGTCTTCCCGCCGGTTACCGCACCCTGTCACTGTCCCGGTGCGCGAAATGCGACGGGGAGGTGCGCGGTGAACCCGGCGACCGGTCCGGCGTGTACGTCTGCGCCGACTGCCAGGCCGAGCCGGGTGCTGCGGCAAGGCGTCTGGTGGAACTCGCGCACAGTGGACACCACGAGCTCACGCCCGTCGCCGGGTACACACTGCTACGCGAACTCGGCCGCGGCGGGATGGGTGCGGTGTACCTCGCCCGCGACGAACACACCGGCCAGGAAGTGGCGTTGAAGGTGATGCTGCCCAGGGTCGCGGCAAGCCCGGTCGCCCGCGCGCGGTTCTTGCGTGAGGTGGAGCTCAGCCGGGCGCTGCGGCATCCCAACATCGCCGCGCTGCACGACGTCGGCTTCGCGGACGGCACGTTCTACTTCACCACCGAGTACTGCGCCGGCGGCAGCCTGGACCAACTCCTGGCGCGCAGGGGTGGCCCGCTCGACGTCGCCGAGGCTGTGCGGCTGGCCTGCCAGGCCCTGGCGGGTGTTGCATTCGCGCACGGCGAGGGCGTGGTGCACCGCGATCTGACTCCCCACAACATTCTGCTGGGCAAGACCGACGGCTCGCTGGTGGCCAAGGTCGGCGATTTCGGCCTCGCCAAGGCTTTCGACCACGCCGGGCTCAGCGGCCTGACCCGGACCGGCGCGACGGCGGGCAAGCCCTTCTACGTCCCCCGTCAGCAAGTGGTCAACTTCCGGAACGTCTCGCCCGCGGTGGACGTCTGGGCACTCGCCGCGTGCCTCTACCATGCGCTGACCGGCGCGTACCCGCGGGATTTCCCGCGTGGCAAGGATCCTTGGCGGCTTGTCCTGCAGGCCGAGCCGGTGCCGATCCGGCAGCGGGATCCGGCCATCCCGGTGGCCGTCGCCGAGGTGATCGACGAGGCACTGCGCGAAAACCCGGGAAGCGCCTTCCACACCGCCGACGAGCTACGCGAAGCGCTGCTCGCGCATTCCTGCTGACGTCCTTTTTGGGACAGGTCCCAAAATCGCGTCTGTACGTTGCGAATCAACGGCTTGTCAGTGGCAAGCACGACACTTTGGTTCCACGACATTCGGTAAGGAGCCGACCACATGAATGGGTGGCTTAAAAATCGATATATCCGGGCGGCGCTCTCCGCGTCCGCGCTGGCTGTTGGTATTTCGTTTCTGGCCCCGGCGGGCGTAGCCCTTGCCGCGTCGACGCAAAAGGGCTCGTCTCAGTCGAGCGTTTCGGCCAAGAAAAAGCAGACCGATGCCAGGGCCAAGCAGAAGACGACCCCTGGCGGCGGAGCACCGAGCAAGCCGGCACCGGCACCCAAACCCAAGCCGAAGCAGCGTAAGGACAAGCCGGTGGACCGCGGCGCGCACAAGGCAACGCCGCAGAAGCGCACGCCCGCTGGGCAGTCGTCGCAGGACCGTGCGAAGGACAACGACAACAAGAACAGGGACAAGAGGGACAGCAAGAGCAAAGACAGCAAGAGCATCAGCCGTCAGACCGCACCGGTGTCCACACCCGGCACCGGCCCACAACCGGCGCCGGCGGGAGTCGTCATCGGCGCGAGCAACGTGCTCAAGTCGCTGACCGGGCAACGCCCGAAGCCGCCGAACCAGGCTGCTCCGCCCGTACAGCAGCGGGAAACCCGGTGCGACGCGGGAGGCTGCCTGGTCGTCCAGCCGGCGCCGAAACCCGCGAAGCCCAAGCCTCGAGCCGGAATTCGGGCACTGGACAACGACAAGGTCGTCGACAAGGCCAGGGAGGAACTCCGCGCCTGGCAGGAGGGCAATCCGAGTACCAACTACGGTCCGGACGGAAGCACCAAGTACGGCCGGTGGTACGGGTCGCAGGACCCCACTGTCGACTGGTGCGCCAGGTTTGTCTCCTGGGTGTACGCCCAGGCTGGGATCCCGCTACCGGACATGCAGCAGGACATGTGGGACAAGCACGACACCGGATTCCAATACGTGCCGGCCGGTGAAAAGTGGGCGCAGAAGCACGGAATGTGGCGCGACGGAACCGCCGGAATCCAGCCAGGCGATATCGTCACGTTCGACTGGCCGAACGGCAACAACGAGTCCGATCACACCGGAATCGTGACCGAGGTGAACCTCGACGGCACCATCAAGACAATCGAGGGCAATTCCGGTAACCAGGTCGCCAGTGGCCAGTATCGGCGCGACGACCCGACGATCAACGGTTACATCCGGGTACCCACGAACACCAAGATGCCGGGTCACCTCAAGACCCGGCCCGGCGCCGCCCCATCGCGACCAAACTCCTAGCATCGCGCGGACGCGAAAGGCCACACCGATCACCGGTGTGGCCTTTCGCCGGTCAACCTCGGTAACCGGTGATGCCCTGGGGTTATCTACGCTGTGCCTGCTCGGCCGGACCGAACGTGGTGTCGGTTGATCCAATGGGGAGGCAACCAGGATGTCCGTGGGCCACCAGGCAGGCTGGCCGACCGCGCCACCGCCACATCACCCGCTCGGACCGGCCGATCCGGCCGCGGTGGGGCCTTATCGCCTGGCGGCGGTGCTCGGTGCGGGCGGGATGGGACGGGTCTACTTAGGACACACACCGGCCGGTAGCGCGGTGGCGATCAAGGTGGTGCATCAGGAATATGCCGCCGATCCGTCCTTTCGCAGGCGCTTCGAGCACGAGGTGGCCTCGGCCAGACGTGTCCAGGGGCTCTACACCGCGCCGGTGGTCGACGCCGACGTCGAGGCAGCGGAGCCGTGGCTGGCCACCGCGTACGTCCCCGGCCCCTCACTGCAGTACGCGGTCACCGAACACGGGCCCTTACCCGTTGACGCCGCACTGGGACTGATCGCGCAGATAGCCGAGGCGCTGCAGGCCATCCACAGCGCCGAGGTGGTCCACCGCGACCTCAAGCCCTCCAACGTCATCCTCACCCCCGACGGCCCGAAAGTCATCGACTTCGGCATCGCCCGCGCCGCCGACCTCACCTCGATCACCGGCACCGACGCCCGGCCGGGCACACCCGCGTACATGGCACCCGAACACATCCTCGGCCACACCCTGACCCCTGCCGCGGACGTCTTCGCCCTTGGCGTACTCGCCAACTTCGCCGTCACCGGACAGCTGGCCTTCGGCGGCGGCAACGACCACGCTGTCACCTACCGCATCCTCGAACTGGACCCCGACCTCGATGGCTGCCCGGAACCCCTGCGCGGCATCGCCACGGCGTGTTTGGACAAGGACCCGAACCAGCGGCCCACACCCACCGAAGTCATCCAGTACTGCCGCCAGGGCACCACCGGCGGCGACACCACCCAACCCCCGCCGACCCGGCCCGACGTTGGCGAGACGTGTCCGTACCGGGGATTGGAACCGTTCTACGAGGAGCACGCCAAATGGTTCCGGGGCCGGGAGTCGATCACCGAGCGGTTGGCGGATCTCGTCGGCAGGCGACCGGTCGTGGTCGTGACCGGGCCCTCCGGTAGCGGCAAATCCTCGCTGGTGCGCGCCGGACTGATCCCGGCGGTACGGCCGCGTGGGATGGATGTCGCCGTGTTGCGCATGCTGTCCGGTGAGCCCCTGCTGACGTCGCTGGCGCGAGCGCTGCTGCCGGTGCTGGAACCGGAGCTGGGCGAGCAGGCTTTGCTGACCGAGGCGGAGTCGCTGGCGGCTCGGTTGTCCACATCGCACACACAGACCCTGCCTTGGCTGGCCGACCGGTTGCTTGCGAAGGCTGGACCGGGTGGCCTGCTCGTCTTCGTCGACCAGTTCGAGGAGACCAGTGCCGAGCGTCCGCACGAGGCTCGCGAGCTGTTCGAGCTGCTGGTGGACCTGGCCGGGGTGGCACAGCGGCATCGGGACGGGTCTCCTGCATTGGCCGTGGCCGTGACCCTGCGCCCCAGCGCGTTGGACGACCTGATCACCGACCGGACTGCCGATGCGGTGGCGGATGGCGTGGTGTTCGTGCCACCCATGACCCGCGCGCAGCTGACCGAGGCGATCAGCCGAGACGGCGTGGTGTTCGAGCCCGGGCTCGTCGAGCGGATCCTCGACGACGCGGGCACCGAACCAGGCACTCTGCCGCTGGTGGAATTCGCATTGGCGCGGCTGTGGGACAAACGCGACGCGGGCAGGCTCACCCATGAGGCCTACGACGAACTGGAGGGCGTGGCCGGGGCGCTGGCCGCGTTCGCCGAAGGGCTCTACCGGCGACTGACCACCGCAGAGCAGGCCGCCGCACGCAGGCTGCTGGTGGGCATGGCCCGGCCCGACGAGGACGGCAGGTTCCTCCGCCGCTCGCTTCGGCGCTCCGATGTGGACGTTGAACTGCTTCCGATGCTGGGCACGCTGTCCGCTGCCCGGCTGGTCGTGGTCGGCAGGAGCGCCGACGGCACGGAGATCGCCGAGCTGGCGCACCAGGCGCTGCTGGACCGGTGGCCCCGGCTGGGCCGCTGGCTGGCCGAGGAGCGGGATTTCCTTTCGTGGCGCGAACAGTTGCGCGCGGACATGACCCGGTGGCTGGCCGACAACCGGGACCCGGGCGGATTGCTCCGTGGGGCGGCGTTGGCCAGGGCTGAGGGCTGGCTCGCGGATGACGTCGATCTGTCCGGCGACGACCGGGAGTACATCCGGGCGAGCCGGACCCGGGAGCGACGCAGGCTGCGCGTGCTGCGCGGGGTGGTCGCCGTGATCTCGGTCTTGGCATTGGTGGCCAGCGGCCTCGCGGTGTGGGCCACGGCGGCCAACCAGGAGGCACAGCAGCAACTGCGGCTCGCGCACTCCAGGGCACTGGCTGAGGACTCGATGCGGTTCCGCGACATCGATCCCCGCATGGCGCTGCAACTCGCGCAGGCCGCATGGCACACAGCGTCGACCGCGGAGGCCTACGGTGCCCTGTTCACCCAGTACGTCGGCCTGCAGCCGGTCGACAAGGTATTCCAGAACCTGTGGCAGGACAACCTCGACCGGATCATGACCAGTCCTGACGGCTCGGCCGCCGTCATGGTCAACGACGGCGGCCTGCCGACCGAATGGGCCGGGCTGAGCGGCGACGACCCGCGACAAGGGCTGCGAGGACCTGCGCCGCATCAGTTGCCCGGCGGGACGTTCCAGCTCAGCCCGTCGGGAAAACTGCTCGGCTATGCCAATGGTGTCGGCACGGTCGTCCTGTGGGACCTCGAGCACCGCACCCCGGCAGTCATGCTGCGTGACACCACAGAAGCCACCCGGGTCGTCAAGTCGCTGGCGTTCTCCTCGGATGAGTCCCAATTGCTCATCCGGCGCACCCGCCGTGACGGGCAGAAACCGGAATTCGAGCTGTGGGACTTGGCGCATCGCAGAACCGTTCCCACCGCCGGAAATCTAGGTAGTGCGGACGGCGGCGCCCAGAGCGCGTTCCTTGGTGCCGCGCCGAACACGGTGGTGCTCGGCATGATCGACGGTGCCGTGAGGGTTTACGACCTCACCACCGGGCAGTTGGTGCGTTCGGTTCCCAAACCGGTTTCCCCGACTGGTCACGTCGCGCTCAACGGCGCGGTGGTGGTCCACTGCGACATCCGCTACGAGGCCCTGAAGGAGCAGGGCACCTTCCGGGTCCTCGACCTCGCCACGGGGGCGCTTCTGCGCAGCATCCCGGTGCCGACATGCCGTTCCTTCACACTGGACACCAGCACGAACTACGCGCTCGTCGCATCCAGCACCCTGGACACCGACTCCAACCGCCGACTCACGGTCGCCGACCTGCGCACCGGTGCCACCTATGGGCTGACCACTCCGAACCTGTCCGAGACGATCGACAGGATCGCCGTGTTCACCGGCGCCGACGGACTTCCGGTAGCACTGGTCGGGGACGGGAACCTGCTGTACCGCCAACGCGCGGCGGTGCTCGACCCTGGCAGCGTTCGCAAGACCACCACCAGCCCGCTGATCGACCCGCGACGAAACCTCGGCGTCAACTTCGAACCGTCCGGGGCGATCAAGCTGATCGACCTCAGGACCCAGGCCACCGTCGCCGCCACTGTGACCGGCAGCCCGATGTGTTGCAGCCGCCTCAGCCAACCGGTCACGTTCAGCCCCGACGGCAACCGGCTGCTCGCCGTGCACGGTGACACGCTGGTGGTCTACTCAATGCCTGCCCTGGCCGTCGAGGCCCGCATCGAACTCCCCGTGCCGCCAGGGCTCGGCGGACCGCCCAGCGAGGATGACGCCGAGGCAAAGCAATGGGCGAGCTCCCTCGGCATGCTGGAAAACGACCGGGTCACGGTCCTGCACGCGGGCATGATCACCCGGTGGAACCTGACCGACCGCACCCAGATCGGCACGCCGACGCAAGTGCGACCCGACGGCGACGCCCTTCGCCGCGCCGGCCACGGGGCCAGGTTGGAACCGCGTGCGCACCATCCGGCCGAAGCGGTCGTTGTCGAACCCAACGGCACCGTCGAAGTGTGGAACCTCGACGAGCACCGGATCACCGCCGTGCTCGACGAGGCGATCAGCGCCTTGGACTCGGTTCGCTTCGATCCCCAGGGCTCGGTGGCCGCGGTGCGCACCCCCAACGGCCACATCCAACTCTGGGACGTCGACAACGCGCGCAAGCGGAGCCGGCCGATCCCAGTCGGAAAGGGTGACGGCCTGCTCGGCTTCACCCCGAACGGCCACGTGATCACCGTCCATGGCGCATCCGATCGCAGAGAAGCCCAGATCTGGGACCACGAAAGCGGCAAGCTCCTGGCCGGCTTCACCGGACCGGACCAGACGTTCGCCATGGAACTGCAGAACAACCGGTTGACCATGTTCGGCCGGGAGGAAGACCGCTCAGTGGAATGGAACCCGACGCTGTGGCGGGACACGCTGTGCCGCCACAGCAACCGTGACTTCACCGACGACGAGCACACCCTGCTGGCTCAACTGGGCGCACCGGCCGAGCGACCGTGCGGCTGACGATCAACCCGTGGTCACGGCGTCCATGTTGCTGCGTAGCTTCGAGTACTCGCCAATTTGACGCCCACGGGCGAGGCATGAAGGACAGGAAGTGACCTCAATCGTTCGTAGGGTGGGTTCGTCACGGTGTCCCGAGGAAAGGAATTCCGATGTTGCGCGGACTCGCCAGTGTCGGCTACGTCGCCGACGACGTCCCAGCCGCTGCCAGGTGGTACGCCGAACTACTCGGCATCGAGCCGTACTTCCTGCGCCCGGACGCCGAGAACCCGGCCTACGTCGAGTTCCGGGTGGGTGACTACGAGCACGAGCTCGGCATCCTTGACCGCCGCTATGCCGCCGCCTCCGCCGACCGACCAGGCGTAGGCGTGGACTGGCACGTCGACGACATCGACGCCGCACTGGAGCGGCTCGCGGCCATGGGGGCCACCGAGCACGAGCCGAAAACCGTGTGGGAGGCGGGGTTCGTCACTGCGTCGGTACTCGACCCCTTCGGAAACGTGCTCGGCGTGACGTACAACCCGCACTACCTCGACGTGCTGGCCCGCGATCGCGCCGATCGCCCGGCCGCCGGAGACTGACCGGTCCGGATCGAGATGCTCACCGGGTCCGCCGATCAGCATGACGTGTTCCTCACCGTTCCGCCCCGGGGATCGAACAGAGCTCTGTCAGCCAAGGTGCAGGCGACAGTAGAGTCGGCCGCATGCGGCTGGGCATCGCCCATCATTTCGGTTGGGCAGTGGCAGTCACGGCATCGGCTGACCACCGCGTCGTGGACCGTCGGCGGATCGAGCTGATTGAGCCCGGCATGCCGGCGGCGCCGATCCACCGTGAGGGCAAGCCTCTCGACGATGCCGCCGCGGCGGCGCTGGTCGCGAAGGTGCGCGCGTCGGCGGTCCGGGCAGCGTCAGCGTCGCTGGACCAGCTCACCGCCGCACTGCCCGAGCCGATCGTGTCGATGTCGCTGCGGTCATGGCCGCTGGACTTCCCCGA
Source organism: Kibdelosporangium aridum (assembly GCF_900176515.1). Lineage (GTDB taxonomy): Bacteria > Actinomycetota > Actinomycetes > Mycobacteriales > Pseudonocardiaceae > Kibdelosporangium > Kibdelosporangium aridum. Next base: position 352,471 of record NZ_FWXV01000008.1, on the reverse strand, counting down.
CGACATCGCCATCCAACGCCGCGTGCCCTACGAGTCCCGCGCCGACTCCGTCATGTACCGCAAGGTGCTGGCCGAACTCGCACACGCACGCGGCTGGATGGTCCATCTCTATAACGCCAGGGATGTGGAAGGCCAGGCGGTCAATGTTCTCGGCGACCGTGCCAACGAAGTGCTCCACGGCTCGCGGGCAGCGCTCGGGCCTCCTTGGACCAAGGATCATCGGATCGCACTCGCGGCGACGGTCATGGCTAGCTGAGCGTCACGCCGAGCCAGCGCAGCAACACGACGGCGCAGGCCCCGATCCGCGTGACCAACGGGAAATTCACTGCCACCGTGCCCGCTCGTTCACTGGTCAGCTACCGGATAACACCATGAAGGAGATGAAATCCGCCGACACCCAGGCCGCCCCGTTCGCCTGTGCCAGCAACGTCATGTTCAACATTCCGCGGCGACGCCAGCTTCTCCCGGCGCACCGGCCGACAAGCGAACGACCGGTCGGGAAGCCGCCATGTTCATCCTGGTGTGACTCGCAGGTGGGTACGGCCTGAGCCGACGGTGATCGGGCGACTGCCGGGCAGTACAACGGTCGCGGTGACGTTCACCGGCACATTCACGTCAAGTGTGATGCTCCGCCCCGAACGCGCCCACGCGATGCCGACCTGGCCCCGCTCGGTCCACACCGTGCCCCGCGCGTGCTGAAGTCCGTTGGCGGGCGGGGCGATCCGGACGGTGGCCGCGCCTGGGCTGACGACCTCGAGTCCGAGAAGGGATTGCAGGATGCCGCTGATGCCCGCAGCGCCCCAGCCGTGCGAGAAGCTTTCGCTGCTGTTCTGGTTGACCTGCGTACCGGTGCATCCGGCGACGGCGCAGCCTGGTGTCCATTGCTCCCATAGGAATGTGCCACCTTCGGCGAGCGTCTGGGCTGGGCCGTCGGCATCAGTGTTGGTGAGCAACCGGACGATCGCTTCTGACTGGCCGGTTCTGTGCAGTGCGGCAAGGAGTTGACGAAACGTCATGGGTCCTTGCCGCATACCGAGATCCCGGATGTACGCGCCCAGCGCCGGATAGGCCGATACGGGCGCCACACCATAGGCAACCGGGAAGCTCTGCGCGTGCTGCGAAAAGTTGGGGATCTGCTTTCCCGTGGACAAGGCAAGCCCGTCCGAGTAACGACCACCGGGCTCCCGCAACAGGGCGTTCATCGCCGCGGTGAGCGATTCCGCCTGACGCCGGTACTCATCCGCGGCGACGGTGTCACCTACGACGACGGCCGCATCGGCCACGGCACGCATCGCTCCTACAGCGAGCGCGTTGACCACAGTCCGGGAACCGTTGTCCTGTACGACCGTGTCGTAGCGCATCGCCGGCGGCCAGTCGATGATTCCGTATGCGTACTGTCCACTGCCGCCTGGCAGTTGGTGGACCAGACCTGTGGAGTCAATTGCCGCCGTGATGTAGCCGGCGACCCGCTTCATGGTGGGGAACGCCTGGACGACAAGCGAATCATCACCGGTCATCTGGTGGTACCGCATCACCCACTCCGGGAACATCTCGGTGTAGTCCGGGATGTCGCGCTTGCCGTCACCGTTGGGGTAGACGGCGTTCAGCGCGCCGTTCGGCCAGTACCGTGCCTGCGAGTGGATGAATTCGACGATGGCCTGCCGGGTGGGGCTGCGCTCACCGAGCGATTCCATCGTCGCGAAGGACTGGTCGATCGTGTCGCCGAGGAACTGCCCCTTTTCCCGCGTCGGCGTGTCGAGGAAGACGTTCTGCGCCGACAGCAACGCCGACCGCTGCATCAGCTGGAACACCGCGTCGAGGACCGGGGAACTGCTGGCGAATGTGGCCGCTTCCGTTGGCCGTACGTCGGTCGCCTGCGTGACGGCCGTGATCTGACCGTCCGCGAGGTGCTCGCCGGGATCGCTGACTTCCAGGTAGCGCCAGCCCCAGTAGGTGAACGGCTCGGCGATCTGCCGTCCTGACTTCTGGACGTAGTGGAAGCGCATGTCGCTGCCCTGTGTGTCGAGCCCGGACGTGCCGGCACGGGAGTTCTCCACCCACGCGCCGCCGGCGTGCGCACGTGTCAACGGCCTGTCAAGGCCAACCTCGGCCGGGCTGACCGCGACGACAGTGCGGGTCTCCGGTGAGCCAGGGCCATACCCGTTGGCGGGAGCATCGATCGTGATCTGGTCGCCAATGTGCACTTTGGACGTCGATACGAGCGAGACCGCTCGCGCGCCAGCCGAGACCGGTGCCGCGAGCGTGGTGTTGTTGCGCCGATAACTTGTCGTCATGGTGATCGCGTGTCCCGCAGTCCCCGCGCGGAAGCTGATCCGCGGCACCGCCGCGACCACCTTGCCCATGTCGGCGAACACCGTTCCGTCGGGCAACCTGATGACCGAGACGGGGTGGATGATCTCGTATGCGATATGGGCCTGTTGAGCGGTAAGCCGGGTGAACGCGCACGGCGCCGCGCACGATGACGGGTTCGGCCTGGGGTGCGGTCCGATCAATGATGCGGGGTCCCAGAGGCGATCGTCGAACGACGGCGTGTCCCACTGCTGGATCTCCTGAGTCGCGTCGTGGCGCTCAACGCGGTCCCCCGCATCGGAATTGCGGTAGGTGAGCGTTGAGACGTCCTGCGCGGTATCGCGTGTCAGCCGCCAGGACCCGTCTGAGACAGCCACTTCCCTGCTGCCGTCGGCGTGCTCGACGACGATCTTGGCAAGCAGGCCCGACGGCCCTTCAGCGGGCAACTGCGGACCGTCGGCGCGGCCCTGACACCGGCACGTCCAGTAGTGGTACCGCACGCCGATCGCCAACTCAGCGCCCGCCCACACCCCCTTCAGATCCGCGACGTCGTAATACCCTTCCCCCGGATAACCGTACGACGAGCCTCGGCTGACCATCGCCCCGTTGACGTGCAACGCCCAGTCGCTCGTCGCGGACACGTAGGCACGAGCCCTGATCACCGGGCTCTTGCCGACCTCAATCACCTTCCGGGCAAGGGTCCATTCATCAGCCGCGTCGTTTCCCGTTGTGACGCGCCGGATCCACGCCGCACCGGACCAGTCGCCATCGCCCAGGCCGGTGTCGAAAGACGCCGCCACGGCGTATGGCGAGACCGCACCGTGCCGGTCCCATGTGCGCACGGTCCAGCGATAGGCCGCGCCCGAGGCCAGCGGCCGACCGCCGTAGCCGACCCAGGACTGCCGTGACGACAGGACGCGGCCACTGTCCCAGACCCTGACGTCACCTTGCAGCACAACGATCTGGTACGCGGTCTGCACTTCGTTGCCGTCGCGATCCCTTGGCAGCCAGCCGAATCGCGGAACGCCATCGACGGCAAGCGGGTCCGTGCGGTCGTTGACCGTCAGTCGTGTCGGCGCCTCAGGCGGACGGTTGTGCCCGGCGGGAGCCGCCGCCGGAGTCCCGCCGTGGGCAAACGTCGCCACTAACAAGGCAATCGCGAACAGTCGACGCATCGTCAGGCCTCCCGCGACGGTGAGGGCTATTGAAACGTTTTAACCCACCCCTACGGTAGCGCGGCGCGCGGGACGCGAACAGAGTCCGATCGAACCAACCGCTAATTCCGCTCGTTGGGCAGTTCCTGGAGTTCGGCGCGGTCGATCTGGTCGCGCAGCCGGAACTTCTGGATCTTCCCCGAGCCGGTGAGCGGCAGTTCGCCTGCCTGGAACCAGCGGACGGGCGTCTTGTGCGGTGCCAGGTGCGTACGGCAGAAGTCGTGCAGTTGCGCCGCGTTCGGAACCTTTTCGGGCTGTCCGGGGACGAACACCGCGGCGACGATCTCGCCCCACGTGGGATCGGGCAGACCGAGCACGGTGACGTCGCGGATGCCGGGGTGGGTGAACAGCACCTGCTCGATCTCGGTCGCGTAGATGTTCTCCCCGCCCCGGATGATCATGTCCTTGAGCCTGCCGGTGACCCGCAGGTAGCCGCGGTTGTCGAGGACACCCAGGTCACCGGTGTGCAGCCAGCCGTCGGGGTCGATGGTTTCCGCGGTGCGGTCCGGCATGTCGAAATAGCCGAGCATGGTCTGGTAACCGCGTGCGCAGATCTCGCCCGGCTGGCCGACGGGCACGGTGTCGCCGGTGATCGGGTCCCGGACGGCGACCTCCAACTGCGGCAACGGGCGTCCGGCGGTTGCGGCCTTGTCCTCGGGAGAGTCGTCGGGGCTGGTTTGGGTCACCACCGGCGACAGCTCGGTTTGGCCGTACACCGTGGTGAACTGGACACTGAAACGTTGCTCGACGCGGTGCACGAGCTCGGGTGGGACGGGACTGCCACCGGAAAGGACCCGTGACAGGTTCGACAGATCGAACCGGTCGAGCTCGGGGTGGCTCAGCATCGCGATGAGCATGGTCGGCACCCCTGCCAACAGATCCGCGCGGTGGTCCTGAGCCGCGGTCAGCACGAGCGTTGGGTCGAACAGTTGGCACAGCACGTATGTGGCTCGCTGATGCGCGCTGCCCAGTACGCCCATCGCACAGCCGGCGGTGTGGAACAACGGCATCGCCGAGACCATGGTGCCCCGGCGTGGCAACTGGGTGCGGTCGATCATGAATCGGGCGTTGGTCACCAGTCCCCGGTGGTGCAGCAACGCGCCCTTGGGAAACCCCGTGGTGCCGGACGTGTACTGGATCTGGGCGGCATCACCGGCCCGCACTGTCAGCAGTGGACCTCCTGTGCGGTGGGTCCCCACCGTGTCCGGCCAGTCTGCGAAGCAGAACGTCTCGCGCAGTTCGGGCAGTCCCGGTGTCGCTTCGCGCACGATCGCGGTCATATCGCTACCACGGAACTCCGCGGTGTGGAACAGCCCCGCCGAACGGGACTGTTCGAGCACATAGCGCAGCTCTGCCGCGCGGAGCGCCGGATTGGCTGTCACCACAACCAGACCGGCCAACGCCGAACCGTACTGCAGGATGATCCATTCAGGAATGTTGGGTGCCCACACCGTGATCCGCTCGCCCGGTGTGAACTTGGCCAGTAACCAGTGTGCGCACCGCTCCGCTTCGGTGAGCAGTTCCCGATAAGTCCACCGGCGGTTGGTTTCCGTGGCACCGGAAAGGGACGGCGTACCAGGTGGTACCACCTCGATGAGGGCGATGTCGTCCCCGGCGGCATCAGCGGCTTCGCGCAACAGGTCCCCTGTGGACAGTTCGAGAACGGGGCTGCTCGTGTCGGCGGGCCAGTACGCCAAGTCCATCGTGGTCACTCCTTGCCGAGTTCCGCTGTGGTCGGGATCGGGCCGCCGCCGTCAGGGATCGGCTTACCGGAGTCACGCCACCGCACCGCGGCGGGAAACCCGTGCTGGGCGGCGAACTCCTGGAACCAGCGTCCCTCCGGGGAGTGCCGGGTGATCCCGTCGAACAGGGTGGCCAGGATCTGGGTGCCGTGCAGACCCATGTTGTCGTACGCCTGGTTGATCATCAGTTTCTGCATGACGAGCTGGTTGACCGGCACTCCGGCGATCCGGTCGGCCAGCGCCTCCACCGCGTCGTCCAACTCGCCCGTCGGGACCGACTGCACCACCAAACCCCATGCGGCAGCAGTGGTTCCGTCGATGGTGTCGCCGGTCAGCAGCATCCGCTTGGCTCGTTCGGCACCGAGGCGGTAGACCCACATCGCAGTCGTGGGACAGCCCCACACCCGGGCGGGCATGTAACCGATCCGGGCGTTCTCGGCCATCACCACCAGATCGCAGGACAACGCGATATCGCTGCCTCCCGCCACCGCGTAACCGTGCACCTTCGCGATGGTGGGCTTCAGCGAACGCCAGAGGCTGAAGAAGTCGTCGGTGTTGCGCTTCATCAGCTGGTAGTCCTTGATCGGATCCCACACCGGCGGCTGTGTCAGATCACCGTCCTCGGCGTACTGCTTGAGGTCGTAGCCCGCGCTGAACGCGCGTCCCGCACCCTGCAACACGATCACGTGCACCGCGGCGTCCTCATTGGCCCGATCGACCAACTCCTTCAGCCCGCGCGCCACTTCGGCCGTGATCGCGTTCAACCGCTCGGGCCGGTTCAACGTCAGGTAGGCCTTGCGGTCCCGCACCTCGTAACCGATGACGTCACTCACGGATTGCTCCCTTCCAGGATCGCCTTGGCGACCGCGACCCAGTCGGCGATCAGCCGCCCGGTCCCGTGCTCACCGCGCAGCACATCGGAAATCGCCAAGCCACGCAGGAACTGCACGGTCAACGACGCCACAACGGGATAGCGTTCATGGGTCACCAGATCCTCGCCGAACACTTCGCCGATCACCCGGTAGAGATCCGCGCGCGCCCGCTTCTCCTCGCGGCGCAACACTTCGCGCAGCGCGGTGTCCGTGCGCGCGGCCGCCCACAACTCCAACTCGGCCACGAATGCCGGACGCACGATCGAGGTGCACAGCACCCGGATCGCGCGTTCGACACGGTCAAGACCGGCTGGCACTTCGGCCTCGGCTTGCCGCACCGCCGTCTCATTGCGCTCCATCAGCTGGCGGATCGTGGCACCCAGCATCGCCTCTCGCGTCGGGAAGTGGTGCAGCAACGCACCCCGGCTGAACCCACCAGCCCGTTGCACCTCAACCGTTGTCGTCGCCGACAGCCCACGCTCGACCAAGAGATCGACCGCCGTCTGCACGATCCGCTGCCGGGTCGCCTCGCGTTGAGCCGCCCGCACGCCCGATGACATGCCCGAACCGTTTCACAGTCACACCTGACTGTCAATGCGCGAGCCGGGGGCCACACTCCCTCACCGCCGGGTGCGGATGGCGCTTGCCTTGGCCGGTAAGCACTTCGCCCATCGGGGTCTCCAAAATCGGAGCGTCGCGGATGGTCGGACTGGCGAACACTGACTATCCACATCAGTCTGGTAGCCGGTGTCAGCAAGATCAGGGCGATAGCGACTACCGGGAACGGCGGTCCGAACGTCGACAAGGTCGCTGTGACACTGCCACCCAGCTGATCACCTACTGGCGTCGTTCTCGATCGCAACCCGGGCCCGTACGTCGCGCATGACGACACCAAGGACAGCCGCCCAACACTCGGGCTGTCGATTCGGCTCATCCCATCCGCCTGGGGTTGGCATCGCCGGGCGGATCAGCTAGCGTGTTAACGCGAACATTCGTCATGTTCTATCCCTGCGCCCCTGCCCCAGGTGATGAAGATGAAACGAATCGCCGTCCTGCTGCTGGCATCCCTGCTATTACTGCCCGCGCCGCTGCGTGTCAGCGCGGCGAGAGAGCAGTTCTGGTTCGACAACGCGTCTGTCGCCGTCGCCGGTGGCGCGTTCCGAGACGAGCACCGCCGGGAAGTCGTTTTCCGTGGTTTCAATGTCTCCGGCGAAGCCAAGCTCGCCGAGTTGCGGGGGCTGCCCTTCGCCACAGTGACGGACGCCCGCTCGTCCGCGGCGTCGATGCGACGGCTGACCGGAGCGAACGCGGTGCGGTTCCTGGTCACGTGGGCCTGGGTCGAACCAGAGCCGCGAAAGATCGACCACCGGTACCTCACCGCGGTGGCCGAGCAGATCGCCGCCTTCACCGACCAAGGCATCCGGGTCTACGTGGACTTCCACCAGGACCTGTACTCCAGATACCTGTTCAACCGCGACAGCTGGTACACCGGCGACGGCGCACCGGAGTGGGTGGTCCGTGCCGGGAACTATCCACGGGAGTCCTGTGGCCTCTGTTTCCATTGGGGCCAGAACATGAAGAACAACCAAGCTGTCACCAGTGCGGTGTACGACTTCTGGCACAACCGCGAGGTGACCACACCAGCCGGCCCCATCAAGATTCGGGACGAATTCCTGTACCAGGCAAGCGAAACCATGCGTTTCCTCAAGGAGAACCTCTCCCCCAACGCTTTCCGGCTGATTCTGGGCGTCGATCCGCTCAACGAGCCGTATGCCGGACGCTATGACACGGGCCAGAACGGCCCTGCTTGGGAACGGGACCTGTTGTGGCCGTTCTACCAACAGTTCCGCCAGCGGATGGACCAAGCCGGCTGGGCCGACAAAGCCGCCTTCGTCGAGCCGTTGGTGTTCTGGAACCAGAACGTGGAGTTCTTCGCCGAACCTGGTGGGCTGACGGCCGTGCCCGCACTGGGTTCCCGGTTCGTGTTCAACTCGCATTTCTACGACGGCAAGGCGCAGTCCGGCGTGCTCAAGCCCGGCAAGGCGAACGACGGCGAGTACACAGCGGACTTCAACCGGATCCGTGACCGGGCCAAGGACCTTGGTACGACTGGGATCGTGTCGGAGTTCGGCCATCCTGTGGCCGGCTTCACCTCCGACAAGGCACCCACTGTGCTCAAAGCGATGTACCAGGCACTGGATTCACGGGTGAAGGGCGCGAACTGGTGGTCCGGCGCCGCGGAATCGGGGCATGCGCTCTCGGCGAGCCAGTGGCATTGGGACATCTACTACGACCGGCATCGCGAGTTGATGAACGACAACCCGGACAAGGTCCAGACCGAGGGGGACGCCATGAACGGCGAACACTTCTCCGCGGTCCGGCTCAGCAACGGCAGCTTTGTGACAACTGTGGACAGTCGGTTGATCGATCGGCTGTTTCCCCGCGCGGTAGCGGGCGACACCCTGGCGTTCGGCTATGAAGACCGGTCCGTGGGAACGTGGAACCCTGTTCCCGCCACCATGCCCACGATCCGCCAGCTCGTCGGCACGGGCCAGTACGCGATGTTCGTTTGGCGGTCCAATGGCAGCGAGGCACCGACCGAGTTGCACCTGCCCGCGTCCTTCGGCCAACAGAACACAACAGTGGTGAGCGACCTGGCCTCGACCACCGGCCTGCCGCCTTACACCGGAACACAACCGGTCGCCATCGCACCGGAGCCCGGCGAACCTGGCGTCAACCGGCTCATGCTGTCATCCTCCGACACCGGTCGTGTCCACTTCGCACTGGTCACGAACGGCTCAGGGACCCCGCCCACCGAGTCCGCCCGCTCCGAACTCGCGTCCTGGGTGGCCGAAACGTTCCACTGACTGACAGACGGTTTCCCAGGCACTATGTCGCTGGCTGACCCGGACCCGGGCCAGCCCGCGACTGGGGAAAACACGGTGCTACGCGGCGCCTGCCACACCGGCCAGGTACTGCTGCAGAGCAGCCGGGTCGTAGAGCCGGTCGGCGAAGTCGGACGGCTGTGCGAAGCCGTTGACCAGCCACCGCCGCACGTCCGGGAACTGACCGGCCGCACCCAACGCTCCGAGCACATACTCCGGCGGGTCGAGCAAGGTGTTGGAGAACCGGACCGAGTGCTGGGCGATCGCCCACTGCCGCTCGGCGGTCGCCAGTTTCCAGGCGTCGTCGAACGGGCCGCCCTCCTGCAGCCGCTCCCGGACGGCGTCGACGACCACCTTGGCGTTCCAGGTGGCCATGTTCGCGCCCTGTCCGGCGATCGGGTCCTGCTGGACGAACACGTCACCGATGGCCAGCACGGTGTGCTCGGCGTCGATCCGCAGGAGCGGTTTGCGGATGGTCGGCACGTACCGGCCAGCGAGGTAGGCCGTCGGGTCGGTGAGCTCCGCCTTGCTGCAGCGCTCGTACTGCCAGGGGAAGTGCTCGCGCAGGGCGTCCTTGAACCGGCGCAGGTGCTCGTCCGGCGACAGGATGCGTTCGCCGATGTCAGGCTCGAACCGGTCGAGCGGGCCGTCCGGCCGCGCCTCGATGAACAGGATGTGGCAGGGACCGCTCTTGGTCAGCCCGGGGATCATGAACAACTCGCCCCACGGGGTGGCGTTGAACCGGACGATCGGGTGGTCCGGATCGGTGGCGCCCGGCTCGACGCCGTTGACGTACACCACGCTCAACGCACGTTGTGGCTTGGTGTAGGACGAGCGTTCGTCGTCGCGGCCGAACATCTTGACCAGTTCGCTCTTGCCCGCGCCGACCAGGACCAGGTCGTACTTGCCGGCCGTGCGCGCCAGCTCGCCACTCGTGGTGAAGTTCGTGATCACGGTGGCACCCGGCAGGCCCTTGAGGTACTCCAGCAGCCCGGCGAACTTGATCCGCTGGTCAACCGACTGCGCGGTCAGCTCAAGCGGCGCCCACCAGTCGATGGCCGGCTGCTGCTCCATCGGGACGCCCGGCGCCATCGCCGACAGGCCGATCCCGCCGATGTCCGGTGTCTTCTCCTCCCAGAAGTTGATCCCCAGCTCACGCTCGAACGCCAGCCCGTGGCCGAAGATCACCTGGGTGGACAGGACATGGCCCTTGCGGATCTCGTCCGGGGTCTTGTGGCTCATCACCGTGACCTCGACGCCGTCCGTCTGGGCCAGGCCGCACGCAGTCGCCAGCCCGGCCTGCCCGGCGCCCACCACCAATACACGCATCGCAGTCCCCTTTGTCGTGGATGGCCCGCCACTCGACATGCGTCGCCTTCCCCGGTGGTCGCACGGGCGGCCGTCGGGGAAGGCGTGTTCAGCTCACGCTTTTCATCGCGTACTCCATGAGCTCCTGCAGCGCGATGTTCACCGAGTACTTGTCCCGCGCGTCCACCGGGAACAGCGGAACCCGGTCCGGCAGTGCGAGGGCCTGCCGGATCTCGTCCAGCTCATGCGTCTGTTCGCCGTTCCACCAGTTCACCGCGACGGCGAACGGCATGTCGGTCTCCCGCTCGAAGTAGTCGATCACCGCGAACGCGTCTGTGATCCGGTTGACGTCGGCGAGCACGAGCGCACCCAGCGCACCGCGGCACACGTCGTCCCACATGAACCAGAACCGGCCCTGCCCGGGCGTGCCGAACAGGAACAACTGGAAGTTCTCGTCGAGGGTGAGCCGGCCGAAGTCGAACGCGACCGTGGTGGTGGTCTTGCCCTCGACCGGTGCCGGGTCGACGCCTTCCGACGCCTCGGTCATCACCTCTTCGGTGTGCACGGGCGGGATCTCGGAGATCGACCCGATCAGCGTGGTCTTGCCGACCCCGAAACCGCCGCTGATCACGATCTTCACTGACGCCGGGTCAGATCGCATGGCTGGCCCTGTCCTCCTCCAGCTTTCGCTTCAGCCCGTTGATGACCCGGAGGTAGACCTGCGGATCGCGTTCCCGTCCTTGTGCGTTCGGGTGCACCCGGACGCGGCCGGCACGCGACAGGTCGTCGACCAGCACGCGCACCACGCCGAGCGGCAGCCTCAGCTGCGCCGACAGTTCGGCCAGCGACAAGCTCGTCCGGCTGACGTGGTGGTAGACCGCACGCGTCTCCGGGTCCAGTGACGCGGCGAAGTCGTCGTCCCCCCGGCCGTTCGATCCGGAGATGATCGTTTCGAGCAGCAGGTCCTGCTCGATGATGGCGCGCCCGCCGGTGACGGCGAACGGCCGGACCCATTCGCCCTCAGGCGACTCGGTGGTGTCCACCGGATGTCCTCCTCGGCAGTCAGCCTTGTCCCGTTGGCGTGGCTGTGGTGTGCGATTGCCTGCGCATCCCGGGGTTGAGCACCCGACGGGACTGGTTGACGAACTTGGCGAGCTCGAAGCAGACCGTCTCCAGCTGCCCGCCGTCGTGCTCACTGGCCAGCACCGCGACGCCGCTGTGTTCACTGATCTGCTGGAAGACGATGAAGCTGTCCCCCATGACGATGTCGCTGTACTGGAAGCCACCGCGGCCGAACAGCCCGGCCGACGCCTTGGCGATGGAGAGCATCATGGCCACCAGTGACGAGAACTGGTCGGCGGCGTCGTCGTGCAGACCCTTGCTCTTGGCGACCTTCAGCCCGTCGGCGGAGACGACCAGTACGTGGACGACACCGGGAACATCACTGACGAAGTTGTCTGCGAGCCACCCGAATTCCTCCCGCAGTGCGTCGGGAATCTGTGCGGCGTTAGGCGTCATTACGGTCCTCGGAACTCGTGAACAAGGGATTCGTGTCGGGTTTGGCCTTCGGGTAGGGCGTCGGCCGCGCGGGCTTGTCCGACGGGTCGTCGGCGGCCGCGTGCCGGACGCGCGTCATGGCGGCCGCACGCCGTCGTAACTGCGCCGGGTCCAGTTCGGTGTACTCGACGGGCTCACGCTCGGCCAGGCCAGGATCGGTGTCCGCGGCGGAGAACTCACGCACCCGGCCGGGCCTGCGCACGGGCAGCCCGCCTGCAGTGGTGCGCGCGTCCTCCGGCAGATCGGTTGTGCGGGCATGGCGCCCTTGCGACCCCGGCTCGGTGGCGTCGTCCTCGGGCGTCGTCCCTACGCGGGGAGAAGGACGCGTCGTCCGTTTGGGCAGGCCCAACGGAGTCGTCTCGTGCTCGCGCTCGGCATGATCGGACGTCAGTGCGATCTGGGGACGGCCTGCGGGCTTCGTCTCGGCTTCGGCGCGGGCCGCGCTCGTCTCGGCTTCGGCCATCGCCGGATCGCACAGCAGATCCGGTGGCAGCAGGACGGATGCCACGACACCGGCCGGGTCCCGGCGGGCCAGGCTGAGCCCGATGCCGTGCGGCTTGGCCAGAATGGTCGCGGTCACCAAGCCCAGGTGCTGCAGGATCTGCCGGTCCCGCAGGTCGAGCAGGCTGCGCACCGGCGGCCGCAGCAGCTCGCCGTTGAGCCGATCGAGCTCGGCCTGGTCGATGCCGATGCCCTCGTCCTCCACGCGGAGCAACACGGCGCCACCGTCGGCCATCCTGGCGTGGACGGTGACCGGGGACTCCGGCGGGGAGAAATGCAGCGCGTTGGTCATCAGTTCGGTGAGGATGCCGCTGACGTCCTTGGCGGCATCGCCGACCACGGCCAGCGGCACCAGATCACGGATCCGCACCCGCGCGTACCCCGGGGCGCTGGACATGCCGCCGCGGATCACCGCGAGCATCGGCTGGGCGACCGGCTGCCCGCCGGGTGGCCGCCTGCCTGCCAGCACGAGCTTCTTGCGATGGTCGTGCCGCAACTGCGTGACCAGCTCGTCCAGCTGGAAGAGCATCTGGGTCACCCGCGGGTCCGGGTTCTGCCGGTGCATCTCGTCGAACAACGCCAGCAGCCGGCCCACGATCCGCCAGTCCCGGATGGCCAGGTTCGACAGGATGTCGTTGACGACGGCAGGGTCGATGGCGGTGTGCGCCGCGCCGCGGGCTCCGGCGGAGCCAGGGGCGGGGTCCTTGGGCATCAGCAGCCGGGCGGTGACCCGTCGGCCCTGTCGCACCAGTCCTTCGAGACCTTCACGCTGATAGGTGGCACGGACCTTTTCCACCACGGGGCGATATCGGCGCGCCAGGCGACTATTCTGCAACAACGTGTTCAGGTAGTGGTTATTCACCATTCGCACTCGTCAGATTCGTGTCGGTCGTCGGCGTTCCACGTCCGCGTCACAGTACCCCCGGTTAGTCCGCCGGGACGGTACTCCGTTCGTGCATTACGTCCACCCGAAAGCGTTGCAAATTGCACACTCATCGTGACCAAAACGTCGTACCGTCACACCGTTACAGACTCCATCGGCGAAGTGCGCCACAACCACAGCCGCCCTGCCCCAGCGCCCCAGAAGACCATTCTCCGGAAACTTCCCACCATGGACAACGTGAAACCGGCACAACCGGTCTTCAATGTCCTTTTCGGACGGTATTCGCATATAACAGCTGCATATATCTCCATAAGGTGTCGCCTGACGGACGATTCGATCAGAAACGATCTTCTGAATCCCAGGGTCCGCACTCGATCAATTCGAATGTCCACTTGAGAACAGGGCCGCCGGGGCAGCCGAATCCGGGAAACGATTCACTTGTCCCTCGATAGGATGAAGAACATCACGCGCGCCTCTTCCCTTGCGTGACAGATCCCCAGCGGTATGTGACCGAGCGGCTACCGCCGGAACTGTCGGCGCGGCCGACCTGCCTACGTGATCTCGTCAGTTGCGGGCCGTCGTCGTCGAGGCGCCGAGTGCTGCCAGGCCGGATTCCAGGAACGTGTAGGCGGCTTCCGTCCGGGCGACGGCCGCGGGGTAGACAGTGTCGGCGGTGCGGCCGTTTCGAATCTCCTGCGCGTTGTGCGTGGAGAGGATTCGCTGGGTGCCGAAGACCTGGGCGGCCAGCACCCGGGCCGTGAAGGCGTCCGGGACGGCGGCCCGCAGTTCCGCGACCAGCTCTTTTTCCTGGTCGATCATGTAGAAGGCCAGGCGGGCCATCAAGGTTGGCGTTGAGTACAGCAGGTCATGGAAAGTGATCGTCGACGGCGAGTCGTTCAGGCCGGTCAACGGATCCCGGTTGGCGAGGCGATCGAGGAAGCTCTGACGCAGGGCGGTGAGCGCGGGCACACCGGAGTTGTTCCGGACGACCTCCGCGGGGCTCGTTGTGTCCAGGAACGGGTGCAGGACCAGGTCTTCCTTGGTCGGGAAGTAGGCGAAGAGCGTCGGTTTGGACACCTCTGCGGCCGCTGCGACGTCGGCGACCGTGACGTTGTCGAAGCCTGACTCCTGGAACAGGGCAAGAGCTGCCTCCGCGATCGCGTCACGGGTACGGCGCTTCTTGCGCTCACGCAGGCCGAGTTCCTCCATGTGAAGAGCGTAGTCCCGCTTTCCCCAGTAAACAACTTGACCAAGTCGTATACTTGACTAAGTTAAGTTTTCCTTCCCGCACTGTGAGGTCTGGCACGGCCATGCACTCTGTCGAGCCCGAGATACGCGCCGAACGCGACTACATGGACGTCTGTCGTGCCCAACTCGCCCGCATGCGCGAGGAGGTCAGCACGATGCTGGCCACCGGCGCGGGCGAGGGCGAAGCCGTTGGGGACAAATACTTCAACCACGTGTTGCGCCAGTTCCGCATCCAGGTCGTCGAGGAACTGTCCGACGTGGAAGGCGCGCCGCTGTTCTTCGGGCGTCTCGGCTACCCGAACAGCGACTTTGTGTACGTCGGGCGCCGTGGTGTCCGTGACGACGACGGCGAGCCGATGGTCATCGACTGGCGTGCCCCGTTGGCGCGGGCGTTCTACGAGGCCAGCCGTCAGGATCCGATGGGCGTCAAGGTTCGTCGGCGGTACGGCTTCGACCACGAAGGTGTGGTGACCGCCTTCGAGGACGAACCGATCGATCGTCAGGTCGAGTCCAGCAGATTGCTGGCCGCGGAGATCGAACGTCCGCGTAAAGGACCGATGCGCGACATCGTGGCCACGATCCAGCCCGAGCAGATGAGCCTGGTACGCGCGCCAATCGACCGTACGGTGTGCATCCAGGGAGCGCCCGGGACAGGCAAAACCGCAGTGGGGCTACACCGTCTGGCATACCTGCTCTACACCGAGGGGCAACGCTTGCGAAAGGGCGGTGGGGTTGCCGTCATCGGGCCTAACCACTCGTTCCTCTCGTACATCCGCAATGTGCTGCCCGCTCTTGGTGAAGTCGCGGTTTCACAGACGACCATCGACGAGCTGATCGGCGAGGGCATCGCGGTCGAGCGAGTCGACGATCCGCAGGCGGCCCGGGTCAAGGGTGATGCCCGGATGGCTGAGGTCATCCGACGTCACCTGTGGTCACGGATCCGCCCCCTGGACGAGACGGTCGAGATCAAGCATCAGCACCGCACGTGGCGTCTGTCCACTGAGGACCTTGCCGAGCAAATCGACGATGTCCTTGGCCGCGAGGTTGATTACGGTGCCGGACGCGAGTTGCTGGCTCAGCGGCTGGCACATCTCGTGCTGCGTCAGATGGAGCAGGCCGGGAACGCGAGCGCCACGCTGCATCAGCTCCGTCGCCACAGGGTGATCAACCGGGCCGTCGGAAAGATGTGGCCGGCAATCGATCCAGCCCGCGTGGTCTTCGATCTCCTTACCGACCAAGCACATTTGGCTCGTGCCGCGGACAGCGTCCTCTCTGTCGACGAGCAGCGCGCCCTGTTGTTCACGCCTCGGCCGCGCAGTGTGCGGGCGATGCGGTGGAGCAGCCTCGACTTGGCTCTCCGTGACGAGGTCGCGGCATTGGTCGACCGGCCGGGAAAACTCGGCCACGTCGTGATCGACGAGGCACAAGACCTCAGTCCGATGCAGATCCGGGCGATCTCCCGCCGCATGGCTGGCTCGTGCACTGTCCTTGGCGACCTGGCACAGGCGACGAGCCCGTCGGCCGTTCAAGGGTGGACCGAGGTCCTCACACACCTCGATCGACCGGGCGGCCACATCGAGGAGCTGACTCGCGGCTACCGCGTGCCGGCGCAGGTCATCGACTTCGCGGCGCGTCTTCTGCCGCACATCGCCCCGGAATTGGGTTCCCCGGCCTCGTTTCGTCAGTCTGACGATGCCCTCCGGATCGTCGAGACAACGCCAGACGAAAAGATCGCGGCGACCATCACAACCTGTGCTTCCGCTCTGGCACGGGAAGGATCAGTAGGGCTCATCGCTGCCGACGACGACATCGCAGAACTTCATCGAGCCTTGTCGGCCAACGGACTTCAGCACACTGTGCTGGGCGTCGACGGCACGAACCTTGACCGCCTCACCCTCGCGCCGGTCACCCTGAGCAAGGGCCTTGAGTTCGACACGGTCGTAGTCGTCGAACCGGCCAGCATCATCCAGGCAGAACAGCGTGGCTTGCAACGGCTCTACGTTGCGTTGACGCGAGCGGTCAGCACCCTGCATGTCATCCACACCGGCCGTCTGCCCGAACCACTGGCGCAGGAACCGGCGATGACGTGACCAATGCATCCCGCGACTCCAGTGAGTCTGATCATTTTAGTTCCACACCAACAATGTCGGCCCGCACGGCCGCTACCGTCTCACCGATTTGCAGTTCGAAGCGGCCCTGTGCACCTGAATTCGGTTCGACAGCGTGCACGCCCAGGGTGCCAGCCTCGGACAGGGAGAAAGTGATCTCGATCGACGAGTGGGCGGGCAGCCCGGGCGGCAGGCGCAACACCCCACGTCCGATTTGGATATTGTGCTCCACGTCTGACGATTCGACGGGACCTGTCTGCTCCCAAATCTCGATCTCCAGCAAACGCTGGTTCCGCACGGCTGTGCTAAAGGGATATGGACCCGAATCAGCGGGCAGTGGCGTGTTCGCTGATAGCAGGTGAACGATGATCGCCTTGGCTCTGATTGGGTTGTCCACGGCCAGAGGATCCTGGGAGTCAACGGCCTTCACCCCGATCGCTCTGGACGACAGAGCAGTCGCCGACAAGTCCGGCACCGGTTCGGCGTCGGCAGGTGCTTGCATCCAAGCCGCGAGCCGTTCCGCTCCTCTGTCCACGTCGAACTCGTCGATGTCTCGTTCCACCGCGTCGCCGAGACGCCGATAGATGTCGGCCAGTGGCACCGACCCGATACTTGCGCCCGACACCCGCTGCGCATCGTCGCGTGTCTCGAGTGGCTTCAGGCACGCCGGACAGATCACCTGGGCTGGCTCCTGCGGCCCGTGCTCTGGGCACCTCGGCCTCGACCCGACGCCCTCTTGCCCTTCGTTCATGCTTCGGCGCCTCCAATCGGATCTCTGCAGTCGGCGTCCTCCTGATTTCTGTCGGCAGCTTCATCGAGGAAACGGACCTCAGGTCCGACCGCCGACTTCAATGCCGTTCGGGCGTTCCGCAGATGTACGCGAACGGTTGAAGAGTTGATCCCCAGCAGTTTCCCGATTTGTGCTGTGTCGCAGCCGTCATGCCACCGCAACCACGCGACCTGGTGCTGACGCGACGGCATCTGTTTAATGGCCTTCCAGCACTTGTCCAGCACGATCGAGTCGATGACGCGCTGGTGAACATCCACGCCATCGCACATCTTGTCGGCCGGGGACAGTACGTCCAGAACTGGAGCCTCTCGAAGGTCGATCCTCCACCTGTCCGCGACCTTGTTCCGCGCCACCGTGAACAGCCAGGCCCGTCGACGGCTATCTTCCAGAGCACGCAGCATCGTCCAGCGCTTTGCTGCCTCCTGGAAAGTCTCCTGGACGATGTCCTCGGCAGCGGCACGGTTTCCTTGCATTAATCGGTATCCGTATCGAAACAGCGCCTTCGCCTCCTGACGGTAGAAATCACCTACCTCGCGCGCGTCCCACTCACTGATCCGGTGGGGCATCGCGCACCTGCCTCTCCACTGATCCCACCCACACCTGTAGCAGCTCAGCGGGGTAAATGTTGACGACAGTGCCGCACGGCGCCCGCTCCACGAGATCCAACACGACCCGATCCCGCCGCCACTCGGCCACCAACCGCACCACGTCCACTCCCAACGACAGTGCTGCGACCACGCACCCGGCCTGCCAGGAGTACAGCGCCACACCACCACTGACAGACCAGGACATCAGACCACGAATCGTCGCTGCTGACATCGTCACACTCGATACGTCCAATGCCACGCCTGAACCGTTTAGTTGGACACTTCTGACCGCTGGGTACCAGCGACGCCGGGTGCGACGGAAGGTCGCAGAGCGTTCACCAGATCCTTCAGGGTGTCGATAGACTTGATCTATACAAAAATCACGGAACCGTCGTGGCTCAGGCGGTGCAGTCGAGAACGATCTTGCCCGCGACGCCCGCCTCCACCCTCTGTAGCGCCTCCTCGGCGTCGCGCAGGGGGACGGTGATCAGCTCGCGGACGGCGATCTTGTTCGCGGCCGCGAGGGACAGGACCTCGGTCAGGTCCTCGCGGTAGGCGTGCGGCTGCGTCTTCTCCAGCGCCAACGCGTTGTAGAAGCCGGTCGTGCGGCCATCGGGGATCAGCTTCGGGGCGGCGATGCCTGCCAGGAAACCGATAGCGCCGATCCGCAGGGACGGCTTTCCGTTGCGCAGTGCGTCGTTCTGGCCGTAGGCGACCAGCCTGCCGCCGCGGCGCAGGACCGAGTACGAGCGGATGAAGTGGGTGCCGCCGATCGGGTCGTAGGCGACGTCGACCTTGCCGCCGTTGTCCCGGATCACGTTGGCGAAGTCATCGGCGCGGTAGTCGATGGCGATGGCGCCGTGGCGCCGCAGCAGGTCGAGGTTCGCCGCCGATGCGGTGCCGAACACGGTCACGCCGCCGATGTGCTCGGCCAACTGCAGGAACGCGAGGCCGACGCCACCGGACGCGCCGTGCACGAGAATGCGGGAACCGCTGGTGACCTTGCCGACGCGGTGCAGCATCTGGTGCGCGATGAAGTAGTTGAGGGATACGGCCGCAGCGTCGACGGCGCTCATGCCGTCCGGCACCGGCACCACCCGCTCGGCCGGCAGGTTCATGCCGTCCGCGTAACCGCCGGAGACGACGAGCGCACACACCCGTTGCCCCGGTTCGAGGTCAGTGACCCCGGAGCCGACCGCGTCGACAACACCGACGAGGTCACAGCCGGGTATGAACGGGGTTTTCGGGCCGCCCGGGACCACTCCGCGCTGGAACAGCAGATCGCCGTAGGACACACCGGCCGCCTCGACCCGGACCCGGACCTGCCCGGCCGGGGGTGCAGGCAGCTCGGTTTCGCGCACCTGCAGGCAGTTGGCCGCGTCCCGGTTGACCGCGCGCATCTGGGTGGTCTGCATCTAGGCCTCCTGGAACGGACATTACGTCGTCAAGACTGAAGGTTGCGCCGGGTTTCCTCAGGGAAATCGTCACGCTGGCACGGCGCGACTGTCCTACCTGGACACGAGCAGCTCGCCAGCCGGACGGCGGATGTGGATCTGTGTGTCACGTGACGCAGATCAGATGGCGCGCATGCGGTCTCATGATCGGTAACGACATCACGAGGAGGTACAGATCATGGACCCGTACACTCCCGCACCGGACCCGCGAGGATGGCGACGCGGATACCTCGCCGCATGGGTGGCTATCCCATTCACTGTGATACAGATCTGGGCAATGGCCATCGTGCTGACCACTGCCCGCTTCGACGGGCCAGCCGCGGTCGCAGTCCCGCTCGCGCTCAGTGGCACGATGGTCGCCGTCCTGGCCGGATGGCGCTGGGCCTGGCGACTCGGGCGCAAAACCAGCGAGCAGCGACGTCCGGCGCTGATCACCTGAGCTACGAGTGCGGACATGAAGATCGTCGCCTGCATGAGCGACTCCTGAGAACGGTCTGCGCCGCGTTGTCGATCCTCACCTCAGCGAAAGACGCGGACGCCAATCGTAGCGTCCGTTTTGTGCGTGCACGTTGATGTCGGCGGGCCGGTGGCCCCTTCTTCGCCTTTCGCAGGCACATTCGAACGTCGGACCGGCAGCCGCATTCGCCAGCGTGTAACCACTCCGGCCGGGCCGTAAACCTTTCCCGACGCGCTTTCACTCAAGCCTGAATGTCGTTGACGGACAAGCACTATCGGGGTGTGATGCGAGTCACGGGGCGCCAGCGGAAATAGCACTGGCGGGCTGGCTGTCCTCGTTTCACAGCTGCCGGAATTCGTACCGGGAGGCGCGGACGCGGCAGCCGAAGTAAAGGAGTGAACTCCGTGGGTGAATTCGATCTCGACCTGAAAATCGAAGGTGTGGCGGGCGCAGGCTGGGCCGCGCATCTCAACGAGTCCGGTGTCGCGCTGGCGGAACACCCCGAGCACGACAGCGCCGCGCTCAACACCTGCACATCCCCGTGCACATCTGTCGCGTGCACTCATTCCGGTTCGTGCTGACCAGTTGAGCCGGACGACCGTGTGACGGCCCGGACGCGCCGACGGTGCGTCCGGGCCCACGTCCGGGCCCGCGTCGAGGCGTTCCGCCAGCCGGATCACCGAGCAACGGCCGTCCACTTCGAGCAAACGACCCAGGAGGGCTGTGATGGTAACCAGCACCCGGTTTCGCGCGCTCGACTTCGCGATCGTGCGGCTTTCAGCACGATCGTCGGGCGACGGGGATTACCCGGCACCGCAGGAACTGGACCGCCCCGAGGCGGTGAACGCGTTCCTGCGCGAGGTGTGTGCTGATCCCTATGTCCGCGAGGCGATCGAGGTGTCCAGCCCGTCGCTCGCCGCTGCTCTGGACAAGATCAGCTCTGGTGCACTCACCGATCCGGCCAGGCGGCGCCGCGCCGCGCTGTCACTCAACCGGTACCTGGCCAGGATGACGCAGCGGCCGACCCCGTTCGGACTGATGGCCGGCGTGGCAGCCGCCCAGTTCGACGACCAGCCGAAGATCCGCGTCGGGACCGGGCACCGCAGGCACGTACGCGTCGACCTGAGCTGGCTGGCCGAGGTGATCCGGCCCCGCGAGACCGATCCGGCGGTGCTCTGCCGGCTACGAGTGGTCCGCAACGACCTCTGCTTCCTCCGGGGCGACCGGCTGGTGCTTCCCTTGGTACCGGAGGAAAGCGGCGTTCGCGGCCCGGACGACCGCGAGCGCACCGTCCGGCACACCCGTCCGGTGCGTGCCGCACTGGCGGCCGCACACACCCCGATCACCTTTCCGGTACTGCTCGCGCGGCTCGGCGCGGAGTTCCCGCAAGCAGGCGAGGAGGTGCTCACCAAACTGGTCACGCAACTGGTGGCACTGGAGTTCCTGGTCACCGACCTGCGCCCGCCCGCGACCACCGAGGATCCGATCGCGCACGTGCTCGCCCGCGGCGGTCCCGCGCCCGAGCTGGCAAAGGTCCGTGACGAACTCGACCGCTATGCCGCCACCCCGGTCGGCCAGGGACTCGACGCGCTGCGCGCCGTGACGGCCACCATGCGAGGCATCCACGACCAGGCGCAGCTGCTGCACGTCGATCTCGGCATGGATGCCGACCTCGTGCTGCCCGCCGCCGTCGCGGACGAGCTGGCCGCCGCCGCTGAAGTCGCCTGGCGGGTGGCCCCGCCGCGGCTGGCCCCTGCCGACCCGCTCGCGGCCTACCGCATGGATTTCATCGAGCGGTACGGCACCGGAACCGTTGTGGGCATCAAGGATCTGCTCGACGCGGAACGTGGTATCGGCCCGCCGGCCGGGTACCTGTTGCCGCCGGGCAACCGGTCGGTCAGCACCGGGCGCCCCGGCGAATCCGAGCGCGATGTCACCTTGCTCGCACTGGCCGAGCAGGCGGTCGCGCGGGACAAGCGTGAGGTGCTGCTGGACGAGGACACCATCGAGCGGCTCGCCCGCCCGGGCGCCCCCGGAGAGCGGGGCTCGTACGCGGAAATCTGCGCGCAGCTGCTCGCCGACTCCGAAGACGCCTTGCGGCGTGGCGAGTTCCGGCTCGTCGGCGGTGGTGACGTGAACTTCACCCGGGTCGGCGCGTTGTTCGGCCGGTTCCTGCCGTTGGTCCCGCAGCTGCGGGACAAGGTCGGCGCGGTGGCCGCGGACCTCGTCGCCGAGGACGGGGTGACCCCGGCACAGGTGGTCACGCCGCCGCTGCATCCCCGGATGGCCAACGTGACGCAGGTGCCCAGGTTGACCAGTGAGGCGATGGTGTTCGGCGCGTACGCCGAGCGCCCGTCCGAGCTGAGTCTCGACCACCTCGGGATCACCGCGGACTTCGACCGGTTCGCCGTGGTGTCGCTGCGGGACGGACGGGAGATCGCGCCCCTGGTGTTCCACTCGCTCAACCCGAACCTCGCCGTGCCGAACGCGGTGCGCCTGCTGATCGAGATCGGCGAGAGCCGCACTCCCTCCTGGCCGCTATGGCACTGGGGCGCCGCCGCGGATCTGCCGTACCTGCCCCGGATCCGCCACGGCCGCACAGTGCTCAGCCCGGCGCGCTGGCTGCCCGACCCCCGGCTGCGCGCGGATCTCGGCCGCGGCGAGTGGTCCCGGCTCTTCGAGCGCTGGCGAGCCGACTGGTCTGTGCCGCGGATCGTGTACGCCACCACCGCGGCCGACCGCCGGATCCGGCTCGACCTTGACTCCGCTGCCGCCGTGGAGCTGCTGCGCGCGGACCTCAGGAAGCGTCCGGCACTGGTCCTGCGAGAGGAACCCGCCGGCGGTGAGTTCGGCTCCGGCTGGGCACGCGGGCACGCCGCTGAGGTGGTCGTGCCGGTCGTGCCACTGCGCCCGGCCCGGCCACGGGCAAGGGCCGCGGCCGCCTCTCGCCCCTTCGTCAGCCGGTCGTACCCACCGGGTGGGGAATGGCTGTACCTCAAGGTGTACGCCCACCGTGGCAGACACACCGAGCTGCTCACCCACCACCTACCCGTACTGGTGGCGCGGGCACAGCCGCTCAGCGACCGGTGGTTCTTCCTGCGCTACGCCGACCCGGCTCATCATCTGCGCGTCCGGTTCCACGGTGACCCGGACGCGCTCAACAGCGAACTGCTGCCCATCGCGCACCGATGGGCGGCCGAGCTGATCGAGGCCGGACTGATCGCGGAGCTGGCGACCGGCACCTACCAGCCGGAGATCACCCGATACGGCGGGCCGAGTGCGATCGACGCCGCCGAACGCGCGTTCCACGCGGACTCGCAGTGCGTACTGGAGCAGCTCATCCTGCGCGAGCAAGGAAAACTGGAGCTGCCGATGGGTCTTCTGCTCGCCGCCAACCACCTCGAACTGGCGCGGCTGCTGCACGGCGACGACGGGTGGCAGGACTGGCTGCTCGCCACCTTCGCGAAAGACAAGCACCACAAGGCGTTCCAGCAGTGCCGGCGCGAGGCCGTCCGGCTGCTCGATCCCAGTGATCTCACCGCACTGCCGGGCGGCCAGGAACTGCTGGACAGCTGGCGACGTCGGGCTCCGCTGCTACGGGACTACGCGCGAGCGCTGCGCGACGCCGACAGCGGCGAGGTGTCGAGCGCGTTCGCCTCGATGCTTCACGTGCACCACAACCGCCTGAGCGGCGCCAGCCTCGACGAGGAACGTGACGCCTACGCCATCGCCCGCGGTGTCGTGCAGGCCCACCAGGACCGCGAACGACAGGAACGCCGATGACCACGCACATCGTGACCGAACTGGCCGACCGGCTCGTCGACCCGGCCCGGGTGGCGGTGACGACAGACGCTCCTGGCAACGCGTTGCGGACGGACAACGGCGACCTCACGCTGTGGACCCCGGTGGGATTGTCAGACGGTCATCCCGCGCTGGCACTGCTGTACGCCGAGCTCAGCGCGAGTGATCCCGGGCTGCGTGAGCACACCCACGCCCATCTGCGGGCCGCGATCGCCTCGACCGCCCCACGACCGGGCGGCGGTCTGTTCGGCGGCCTTGCGGCAGTGGCGTTCGCGGCACATGCGGCAGCAACGGAGTCCGGTGGCTACCAGGCGATGCTCACGCAGTTCGACCAGGCGATCAGCCGGGAATGCCAGGCACTCGCCGCCCGTGACCGTGCGAAGATCGCCAACGGCCAGGCGATCGGCGGGTGGTCGGGTTACGACGTGCCCGTGGGCATCACCGGTGTCGGCAGGCACCTGCTGGCCCGCTACCAGTTGACGGGGAGCCAGGCGGTGCTGGCCGCCCTGGAGGATGTGCTGGCAACACTGGTGGACATCGCGCTCGCCGGCGACATCGACGTACGGGGACGGCGCATGCCGGCGTGGTGGAACCACCACGACACGGCGGGAATCCCGGCCGAAGGGGGCGGACACCTCAACTTCGGGATGGCACACGGCGTGGGTGGTCCGCTGGCACTGCTGGCGCTCGCCTGGCAGGCCGGGGTGGCAGTGTCCCGGCACGACGAGGCCATGCTGCGCATCCTGTCGTTGATGCGGAAGTGGCAACTCGACGACGAATCAGGCCCGTTCTGGCCGTATTCGGTCACCCTGGACGGGCCCTCTCCCCCGGGCAGGTACCGCGAGGTGTGGTGCTACGGCGCCGCCGGTATCGGACGCGCACTGTTCCTGGCCGGGACCGCGCTGGACGACGCGTCGTGGCGCGAAACCGCACACGACGCGTTGAGAGGCGCGTTCACCATCGCCCTCACTGGACACAACCGGATCCGGGACTCCGGGCTGTGCCACGGCTGGGCAGGCTTGCTGCAGATCGCCTCGCGGATGGCGTTCGACACCGGGGACCGGTACTACACCGAAACCGCGGACGAACTCGCTGTGCGGCTTGAGAAGGCCTACGACCCGGAGGCACCGTTCGGCTTCCGGTACGACTACCCCGGCTCGGTCAGGCCCCTCGACCGCCCCGGTTTCCTGGAAGGCGCGGCGGGCATCGCGCTCGCCCTGCACTGCCACGCCACCGGCAGGCCACCGGTCACCGGCTGGGACGCACCGCTGCTGATCAGCTGACGGTTACCGGGTCTCGCTGATCCTTGGCGTCACGGGATCAGTACAGGCACGGTGAGGGCGATGAAAACGGTCAACGTCCACAGGGCTGGCGCCGATCCCAGTGACTGCTGTCTACGGCCTTGCACTCGGGCCTGTTCCGCTGCGTTGCGCGTCATCCACCAGGGGTTCGTACGGCTTTCCAGCCAGTAGTAGACCGCACCGAGTGCTGCTCCGTACGCCAGGTGCCCGGCCAGTGACGGGAAACCCGCGGCCAGTGCGGCCGGATCCCAGCGGACCGGGCTTCCGGTGAAGACGGGCAGCAATGTGAGGTTGCCCAGGATCCACCAGAAGAACCCGTAACACAGGCCCCACCCGATGCCGGAGACCGCGTCGAAGCTCTGGCGCCGGAACAACACCGCGTAGGACGCCCCGATGATCTGCGAGATCACCAGGTGCACGATCAGGCCGACGACCGGCTCGGACGATCCGACCATGCTCGCGACCAACGGCAGTACGCCCACCACAACCATGACAACGGTGAACAGGGCACCGCCCACCAAGCCTGCCACGGCGCCGTAGCCAACCGCGCGGAACCCCCGGGCTCCTGGCGATTCGACCGGGAACATGCGCACGTCGTCGACGAAGAGCCCACGTGCCACCGAACCCAGCCACGTGTAGAGCACCGCGGTCAGCCCGCCCAGCAGGAGGTAGCCCGGCAACTGGTCGACCGGCGGCCTTGCCCAGTCCAGTTTCACGTTGAGCAGCAAGGGTTCGGCGGTCAGTCCGAACAGGACCCACCAGAGGAACCCGTAAACCGCGCCGCGGACCAAGGCAGGCCCGGTGTTCTCCCGATCGCGGAACAGGTACGGGTAGAGCAGCCCGGCGGCCAGTCCTATCAACCAGCCCCAACCAAGGTGACTGAGCATTCCCGCGATCACACCTGCGAGGCCACCACGGACCAGTGCGGTGGCAGGCGGTCGAGTTGAGGGTTGGTCACCTCGCAGGACCATGTAGACAAGTGCCACGGCCATGCCGTAGCAGAGGTGGCCGATCAGGCTGGGCAGCAAGGCCCGCGCCGAGGAGAGATCCCAGCTCACAGGTTCGCCGCGGAACAGCGGCAGCAACGTCAGCGGGCCGAGGAACCACCAGAAGGCCCCGTACAGCAGCCCCCAGAGGACAAGCTCTCGTTGCCGGGACACGATCAGCCCGAACCCGGCGCCGATGATCACCGCGAACACCATGTGCACCGCGAATCCCACGACGGCAGAGTCGGTTCGCACGATCGAGGCGACTGTCGGCAGCATGCCGTACACCGCCATGGAGACGCCGAACACCAGTCCGCCAGCGACGCCCGCGATGGCACCCCGCGCCGCCGCGTTCATCGGGGCACCTCATCCGGGCTCGTGACTACGATGTCGCGAGGGAAAACCAGGTCCAGTCCCCAGTCGAACGCCACTCTGATCCGTTTCTCCAGCCCTGGCAGCTTCGCCAGGTAGATCCCGCGCCACAGCAGCCATGCGGCCAAGCCTGAGAACCGGCGGCCACGGATGTCCGCCGCCGCCGTTCGATGTCCGAGTGCGACGAGCAGGCCGAGAGTCCGGAATCGGAACTCCGCAGGCTCGCGTCCACTGAGGACTGCTGCGATGTTGTCGGCGACCGCCTTGCCTTGCCGCAGTGCGTGCTGTGCGGTCGGCGGGTAGTACGTGCCATCCGGGTCGGGAATCCGGGCACAGTCACCCACAGCCCAGAGATTTTCAAGGCCGGCAGCGCGCAGTCGCGAGTCCGTCGCTATCGCCTTGGCGCCTACCAGAGGACTCGGGCGGTTGCCCGCGGTCCACACGAAGGTGTTCGTGGCGATCCACTCGCCGTCGTCCAGCCTGACAGCATCGGCGGTCGCCTCGGCGACGCGTACACCGAGCCGACAGCGGATTCCTCGTGCGCGCAGCCTCTCCAAGGCGTAGTCGGCCAGTTCCGCCGACATCTCGGGCAGAATCCGGTCGCCGGGGTGCACGAGCAGGAAATCCGGCTCGTCGAGGCCGACCCCCGGGAAGTAGTGCGCGGTCCGGTACACCAGGTCGAACAGTTCCGCGATCATCTCCGTGCCCGCGAACCCGGCACCGGCGACCACGAACGTCAGCAACTGCCTGCGCTGCACGGGATCGGGTTCGCTGTCGGCCAGTTCCAGCTGCCTGATCACGTGATTGCGCAACCGAGTCGAGTCGGCGAGGTTCTTCAATGTCCAAGCGTGCTCCGACACGCCAGGCAGATCGAACGAATGCGGCACAGAACCGACCGCGAGGACCAAGTGGTCGTACGGGATCACGTCGTCACCAAGCTGAACAGTTCGGGACCCGGTGTCGAATTTCCGCACACGTCCGTTTCGAAAACGAGTGTGCGCGACGGCCGACCGGATCGGTGCACTGATGTGTGCCGGTTCCAACGCTCCGGACGCCACCTCGGCGAGCATCGGCGTGAACAGCAGGAAGTTCGAGTCGCTGATCAGCGTCACATCGATCGGCGCACCGCGGGCGGCGAGCTGCTCGAAGCGCTTTGCCGCAGCCACACCAGCGAATCCGCCACCCACGATCACGATCCTGGCCGCTTCCCGCACGGGTTGTTCTTTGTGGACGTTCGGCACGACGGCCAGCACCAGCCCGGTCAGCCCGCCGTGCAACACGTCACCGACCAGAAATGGATAGGACTGCAGTACGGCCGTAGCCGACCAGGTCGGTGTTTCACCCCGCAGCAACGGCTCCAGCGTCAGCACGACCAGCAACCAGCCGAGCACACCCACCAGCACACCGCTGGAGGCGACGACCGCCGCGTTGGACCGCCCGTGCCCGCTCACCAGCGCCACGACGACACCGGCCACAACTGCATAAAGGCTGTACCACCCGATTGACATCCCCTGTACAGCCAACACCGGTACGGCACAAAGCAACCCAACGACCGCGCCGACCACCAGGTCACGCATGAGCCAGCACCCTCCCGTCACACCGGTCAACAGAAGAAAGCCTGACACGATCCGCTCGGGAAAGTCCTTACAGAACACTCACGGCGTAGCGTAATCAGTGGTTAATGGTCAGGGCGCTGGACGATGCCTAGAGTCGGTCGGACCATGCCTGGCACAGGCGTCTCGGCAGGCGACCAACCGTCGCAATAGGAGTGACCAGTGAGTTCTCGGTTCGAGGGGTTGCGTGCCCTGTTCTTCAACGGGACGTTGAAGCGGTCGCCTGAGCCCAGCAACACGGAGGGTCTCATCCGGGTGAGCGCGGACCTGATGGCGCGGGAAGGCGTCGAGGTCGAGGTGATCCGGACCATCGACCACGACATCGCGGTCGGCGTGTACCCGGACATGACCGAGCACGGATGGGCCAGTGACGAATGGCCCGCGTTGTACGAAAAGGTGTTGGCCGCCGATATCCTGGTCCTGTGTGGACCGATCTGGCTTGGTGACAACTCGTCGGAGACCAAGAAGCTGATCGAGCGGTTGTACGCGTGCTCGCACCTGCTCAATGACGCAGGCCAGTACGCCTACTACGGCCGGGTCGGCGGCTGCCTGATCACCGGCAACGAGGACGGCGTGAAGCACTGCGCGATGAATGTGCTGTACAGCCTTCAGCACCTGGGCTACACCATTCCGCCGCAGGCCGACGCGGGGTGGATCGGCGCGATCGGACCTGGACCGTCCTACCTGGATGCCGGGTCCGGTGGACCGGACAACGACTTCACCAACCGCAACACCACGTTCATGACGTGGAACCTCATGCACCTGGCTTCGATGCTGAAGGCCCATGGCGGAATCCCGGCGCACGGCAACCAGCGGGCGGCCTGGGACCGGGGTGAGCGGTTCGACTTCATCAACCCCAATCCCGGATACCGCTGAAAGAGGCCCGCTCCACCTGGATGAGCTAAGCCAGGCTTGGTGCGGAGCGCCGCACCTACCGACAACGACAAGACTGCGACTTGACAGGGACGTCACGTCGACACGGAGGCTGCAGAGTCGGCCCCATGACACAGCTCCAGCCGACCGGAATCGCTCGCAAGGCGCATCAGCCCGCGTTGGACGGGTTACGAGGTGTCGCGATCCTCGGAGTGCTTCTGTTCCACTCGGACTACCTGTCCGGTGGTTTCCTTGGCGTGGACCTGTTCTTCGCTTTGTCCGGCTACCTCATCACCGATCTGCTGCTGCGCGAGATCGAGGTGACCGGGGCGGTGTCACTGGTTGCCTTCTGGGGCAGGCGGATCCGCCGGCTGCTGCCCGCGCTGGCGACGATGCTCGCCGTTACCGCCGTGGTGGTCTGGGCGGCGGGGTCGCCGGAGATGGTGCGCACGACTCTCTCAGACGGCCCGTGGGTGCAGTTGAACCTGGTCAACTGGCACCTGCTCGCCCAGGAGGCCAGCTATTGGGACAGGTTCGGCGAAGGCGAAGCCAGGGTGTTCGAACACCTGTGGAGCATCGCGGTGGAGGAGCAGTTCTACCTGGTCTGGCCGGCGCTCCTGCTCGCCATCGCGTGGTGTGGCCGACGACGGGTGGACGGCCGGGTCGCGGTCATCGCTGCCCTGGCCTCTGTGGCCTCGCTGGTGTTGATGATCGCCCTCGTGAATTCCGTCGACCCGACCCGCGTCTACACCGGCACTGACACTCGAGCGTTCTCCTTGTTGTTGGGAGCAATGGTCGCCACGCGATCGGCGCGCGCCATGCTGGCCCGTGTGGTCGGCCGGCGGGGGGTTGTCGTGTTGACCTTGACGGTCGGCATCGGCACGGCGTGGTTGCTGGTCGACGGGGTCAACTCGGTGTGGTTGTTCACCGGCGGGCTCTTCGCGCACTCGCTGGCCTCGGCACTGCTGATCGGGCTGTGCGTACAGGCACCGCAGGCGTTGGTCGCCAAAGTCCTTGCTTGGCAACCGATCCGGTGGTTGGGGTTGATCTCCTACAGCTTGTACCTGTGGCACTGGCCGGTGTTCGTGTTGCTGTCGCCGCAACGCGGTTGGGTGCAGACGGTGGCAGCGTTGGCCATGTCGATTGCTTTGGCGGCGTTGTCGAAGTACCTCGTAGAAGACCCGATTCGGTTTCGCGCCAGGTGGGCCGTTGGACGAAGCGGGTTGTTCGCGTTCGTGGCGCTGATGATCGGACTGGCCGCGCTGTGGATTCTGCTGCCTGCCCCGGCTCCGGCCACCATCGACATCACCGAACTGGGCATGTCCGCAGCTTGTCCGACTCCGGGGTGGTCAGGGTGAAGTGGACTTGCACCTTGGTGTCCCTCGATCCCCCGCTCTGCACGTGAACACCAAGCGCGGTACACACGATCTGGTCGATGCCCCGCGGGGTCACTTCGCGAATCGCCAATGGCACAGTCAGTTGGATCACCTCCGGCGTGGTGGTCACCACGACCTGCCTTGGCGCGTTTGACGCGATCTCTGTGTGCAGGTCCGAGTTGCCAGGCCCAGTCAGGAGCAACGACATCGCCTCGGAGATCGAGCCCAAGCGCTCGGTTGGCCGCAGATCCGGCTCGAGTTCGTTGCGCGCGTTGACGAAGTACAAAGTCACGCCAGGCGCGACGCCCGTCGGGGCGTCACCGGCATCGGTCACACCAGAAGGATGGACTCCACAGCCCGCGAGCAACAAAGCGGCTACTGCCAGCCACAACCGATTCACGCGTCCTCCCTCGGCAGGGACAGCACGAACCGTGCCCCGCCCGCAGCTGTGTTGCTCGCGGTGAGATCACCGCCATGCAAGCGCGCGTTCTCCAATGCGATCGCCAACCCGAGCCCACTGCCTGGCGTGCGGGCACGAGCGGCATCGGCTTTGTAGAAGCGGTCGAACACGTGCGGCAAAACGTGTTCAGGCAGGCCAGGTCCACTGTCCGTGACCTCGATCCGCACCTGCTCGCGTGACGCCGAGACGCGCACGCGGACCGGCGGTCCACCGTGCCGCAGCGCGTTGCCGACCAGGTTGGCCACGATGACGTCCAGCCGCCGCCGGTCCAGCCGCAGCACGATCTCGTTTGGTGCCGACACTTCCACCTGGTCCAGCCAGCCTCGGGCGCGCAGGCAGTCCCGCACCGCGCCGGCCACGTCCACGTCCTCGACCCGGAGGTGAGCCGTGCCCGCGTCGAACCGGGACACCTCCATCAAGTCCTCGACGAGCCGGACCAGCCGGTGGGTCTCGGTGATCGCCAACTGCGCGGACTCCCGGGCGTCCGGCTCCATCCCGTCAGCCGTGGTCGCCAGTACCTCCACGACTGCCGTGAGGGTGCTCAGCGGGGTGCGCAATTCGTGCGAGACGTCGGCGGCGAATCTCCTGGCGTCGGCTTGCATCCGCCGCATCGCCGCCATCGAGGTCTGCACCGACTCAGCCATCTCGTTGATGGTGACGGTCAGTTCGGCCAACTCGTCGGCGCCCTGAGGTGCCGAGCGCGCGTTGAGGTCACCCGCGGCCAATCGACGCGCGGTGTTGCGAAGCTGGCGCACCGGGCGCAGCACGCTGCCCGCAGCCAACAGCGCCAGCAGTACAGCCAGCGGCAACGCCAATGCGGCAGTGCTGACGGCGGACCTGGTGAGGCCGTTGATCTCTTCCTCGACACTGGTGAGGTCGTGCACGGAGTACACCTCGATGCCGGACGGCGTACGCGCGCCGTCCGGCGCGGTGATCATGATCGGCGTGCCAACCAGGAGCCAAGGCGTACCGTTGACGGTGATCCGTTGCGTCACAAGCCGGTTCCGGGTGCGCACAGCGGTGCGCAGTTCAGCGGTGACCAGATCGGGGCCAGTGAAATTGGCAGACCTCAGGTCCTGATACGTCACCAGCGTGTCCCCGACGACGGCCGCGCGCAGCCGGTCGAGCGCGTCCTGGCCCGGCGGATAGGTCAGCTGAGGGGTGATCGCACGGATCTGGCCGACGACGGTCTCAGTGATCCGTTGCTGGGCCGAGGAGACCAGTGCGGTGCTCGCCGATCCGGCACTCGACCAGGCCGCTGCGGCGGCGCCGAGCACGGTCACCAGCGCGAAAGCGACCAGCAACCGGACGCGGAGCCCCCGCGGCCAGAACCATCTGGTCATACCGGTCCGAACCGGTAGCCGAACCCTCGTACGGTCTGCACGTACTCCGGTACCGCCGGGTTGGTCTCGATCTTCGCCCGCAGCCGCTGCACGCAGTTGTCGACCAACCGGGAGTCACCGAGGTAATCGTGCTCCCATACCTCCTCCAGCAGTTGCTGCCGGCTGAACACCCGGCCAGGAGCCCGGGACAGCGTCAGCAGCAGCCGCAGCTCGGTCGGCGTCAAGGACACCGGCTTGCCGTGCAACGAGACTGTCAACGCCGTGGTGTCGACCTGCAAATCACGGTGTACTCGCACACCCTCGGATGTCCCCGTGCTGCGACGCAGCACCGCGCGAATACGCGCGTCGAGCACAGTGGGTTGCGCGGGCTTGACCACGTAATCGTCCGCTCCCGCCTCGAGCCCGCCGACGATGTCGAAATCGTCGCCACGCGCGGTCAGCATGATCACCGGTACTTCGCCTGCCGCCCGGATGTGGCGGCACACGTCGAGCCCGTCGATGCCCGGCAGCATCAGGTCGAGCACAACCAAGTCCGGTGTGGACGCTCGGAACTCTCGCAGCCCGTCCTCGCCGGTGTCCGCCGTGCGGACTTCGTGACCGTGTCTGCCCAGCGCCAGCTGGAGACCACGTCGGACAAGGGGGTCGTCCTCGATGAGCAAAATCGCCGCCACCCGTCGAGTATGGACAAATCCAGGGCCCGGCCGCCGGTCGTGGTGGATGCCTGCGACACAACCGCGACATGGCAGCGGAGACGCCGCGACACGGCGACGGCACCGTCGAAGACATGATCAAGACACGAAATCTCACGCTGGGCCTGGCCGGGTTGCTCCTGCTGACGAGTGCCTGTTCCAACCAGTCCAACTCCGCGACCACCGACACGACCGCCGGAGCGGGACTGTCCAAAGTTCTGTTCCTCGGCGACTCCATCGCGGCAGGCGAGGCGCTGCCCCTTGCCGCCGCGTTCCAGGCAAGCGGCGTGGGGTTCCAGTCCATCGCCTCCGAGGGTGGCGGGAACGTGGTCGGCCCCTTCTCCGACAAGAACTGGGAGAAACTGCCAGGGCAGATCACCTCAGCCAAACCGGCTGTGGTCATCTACCAGCTCACCACCTACGACTGGGGCAGTGAGCAGGAGCAGCAGGCCGCCTATGGCAAGCTGCTGACCACAGTGACCGGGGCCGGTGCGAAACTGGTCTTCGTCACCGCGCCGCCGATCAGGCCTGACGACTTCTACAAACCACACATGGCCGCCCTGGACCGCTCCCCCAACGTCGCCCGAGCCGTCGCGGCGAACGCCCCGGGCCAGGCGAACGTGCTCGACGCCAGCGCGGTGTGGGGCGCCACCTACCTGCAGGTCAAGGACGGCAAGGCCGACCGCAGCGCCGACGGCATCCACACCTGCCCACAAGGCGCCGCTCGCTTCACCCACTGGTTGCTTGCCGAACTGGCGAGACTGTTCCCCGGCTTCACCCCCGCGGCCGCGCAGGCTTGGGCCAATACCGGCTGGTCCGCCGACAACCACTTCAAGGGCTGCTGACCCGCTGCCAAGGCCCACACCGTGCCCACCGAGGTCGACGGATGCACTCACGTCACCTGGCATCACCACCACCGAAAGATGAGGTGGCTTGATCGTCCGGCGCCACGGCTTACTTCGCCGTGGCGCCGGAATCCCACCTGACGCCTCCCGTTACGGCGTGAACACTGGAGCGAACGCAGCCCGAATATCCGAGTCGGACGGTTCAACGACCATCCGCAATGGGTCGTTGTCACCAAAGCTGGTGACCGTCGGCGGACAGGCCGCACCGGCGATCTCCACCCTGGTGTCGGCCACGAGGTTGCCGGTCCGCAGCTCGTAGGCCTTGACCGGATATGCCATCTTGCTGAACGTCACGTTCCGCACCCGGCCGTCCGACCTGTCCCGGTATGGGCACGTCCTGACCGGTGCGCCCGCCTCCCGCTCGCCGATGCAGACGACCATCACGGCCTGGCTGTTGTCTGCTTGCCACTCGGCGGGCAGCTTCTTGATGTACATGTCGTCGAAATCGTCGTCGTGGTAGACGACCGCGCGGTTCGTGGCTCCCTTCGCGTATGGGGCCGCGCCGCTATAGACCACTGGTGTCTTGCAGTAGCCCTTGCCCAGCCTGGCGAGGTTCTGTAGCTCGAGCCCCAGCGTGGCTTGCTTGACGCCCTCCTGGGCCTTGGCGGTGAGCTCGTGGCCAGGATACTGGTCCAACATCTGCTGGTAACGCGCCTTTGCGGCGGCCCAGTCGCGAGCTTCCGCCCGTTTGTCCCCGCACCCCACGAGCGCGGCCGGTGCGATCTTCGGCAGGACGTCGGCGGACCGGTCGAGCAGGTTGTTGCTCGCAGGGCGTTGCCGCAGCCAGTCGGCGAGTTCGGCGACGTCGCACGGTTCGCGGCCGGACAGGCTGTCGAGGAAGCCGTCGAGGACAGTGCTGACCATCCTGTCGTGGCCGGGCAGGTCGGTGAGCACCGCACCGAGTTCGTCGTAACTCGATCGCAAGCCTTGGGTATCACGTTTCGATGCCGCGACTTCGAGTGCTCCCTTGGTATCTGCCAAGCGGGCGCACGCTTGGGCGGTCCGCTCACCGCGAACCGTCATCGGGCCGTCCACGACATGATGACCGAACCAGATCATGTCCAAAGCGGACTGAGCTTTCCCGCAGTCTCCGCTGTCGCGTGCCTCGGTGATCCTGTCCTCGATGCTGGCGGCGTCGAACCGCATGTACCCGATACCCACCAGCACCGGAACCGCGATGAGCAAGGCAACCGTCCTGGGCCACCGCACAGATGGCAGGCGGGCGGGGATACGCGCGAGGTACCACCCATGCGCGACGAGCGCAGCCCACCACACCAGAAAGAGAACCTCGAACCACACTCCCGGAACGGCGGTCCCGAGCAGCACCAGAAACGCGATCGTGACCAGCGTTGTGACGACCGCCCACGCCCGCCTGCCCAGCAACAGATAACCGACACCCAGCAGGGAGGCGTTGCCGATGGCGACCGCCAGCCGGTCCTGCCGCGCCAACTCGGGCTTTGGCTCGTAGTAAGGCTCAGGCGTCGGGTAGTACATGTACTCATCGTCACCCGCCCCGCCGGGAGCGGTCCCAAACTGCCGGACCTGATCAAGACTCGTAGGACGCCACGATCAGCTGCCCGGTGCCGACTGATCGGCCAGTGCGCCGCCGATCATGGCGGTCAGTCCGCATCGGCCACGGCAGCGTGCTCGCGTTGAGCCTCGGCCTCCGCGAGGCGGCGGCGCAGTGCGTCGGTGACGAGTTCGTAGGCATCCGTGCCCAGCAGCATCCGCCGGGGTGGGTCGGCCATGTCGCCGGCCTCGATCATGGCCAGCACGACCTTCGTTTGGTCGTCCCGCATTTCGTCCGAGGAAAGGTCGCCTCGGCTGATGCCGGGGTGGTTTTCATACGCCGGCAGAGCGTCGGCGCGGCCGGCGGCGTCGAAGAAGGGCGTGCGCACAACGCCTGGCTCGATGAGGATCGTGCGGATCCCGAACGGTTGGACTTCGTCAGCGAACGCCTCAAAGAATCCCTCGACGCCCCACTTGCTCGAGTTGTACAGAGCGAAACCGGGGAACGACAGATGCCCGCCCATGCTCGACATCTGCATGATCAGCCCGCTGCCCTGACGGCGCAGGTGCGGGGTCACCGCCCGGGCGAGGCGAATGGAGCCGGTCAGGTTGGTGTCGATGATTCCGGTGACGTCGTCGTCGGTCAGTTCCTCGGCGGCGCCGAAGACGCCGTAGCCGGCGTTCGAGACGACCACGTCGATCCGGCCCATGGCTGCGAACGCCTCGTCGACGACCTCGACGATCTGCGCGTTGTTCGCAACGTCCAGTTCTCGGACCCACAGCTGACCCGGGTAGCGGGTGACCAATTCGGACAGTCGATCCGGGCGGCGCAGCGTGGCAGCCACGCGATCACCGCGTTCGAGCAAACGCTCGGTCAGCTCTCGGCCCATGCCGCTGGATGTGCCGGTGATGAACCAGGTCCTGCTCATGGTTTCTCCTTTCGGGTTCGTCCTTGTCAACGTCGCCCAGCATCGAGCCATTTCGAATATGCAGAGCTCAGATGCTTGCCATACGCGATGTGCATATCTAGAGTCGCCGGGTGCGTGACTGGAGCCTTGCCGGACTGCGGGTCTTCCAAGAGGTCGTGTCCGCGGGCTCCTTCACCGCCGCCGCGGAGGCGCTGGGTGTCTCGCAGCCGAACGTGTCCCGGCAGGTGGCCGCGTTGGAGGAGGCGGCCGGCACGACGCTGTTCACCCGGGGTGCCCGCGGCGTCGTGCTCAGTCCGGCTGGCGAGATCGTCGCCAGACACGCCGCGGACGTCCTGACCGCCCTCGAAGCGGCGGAACACGAACTGTCCGGCCTCAGCGACCGGCTCGCCGGACGGCTCAAGCTCGGCGCGTTCCCGACAGCCACTTCGGTGCTGGTCCCCCGCACGCTGGGCCTGCTGGCCAGGCGGCACCCCGGCCTGGACGTCACCCTGCACGAGGGTGCGACACCATCGCTGCTGCGGCAGCTGCGCAGCGGCCGGATCGAGGTCGCCGTGATCGGGGCAGGCGCGGGCCTGCCCGACTGGGACCTCGAGGACCTCGCCGGCGAGGTCGTGTTCGACGGCGACCTCTGCGTCGCGGTGCCCGCGCGTCACCGTCTGGCTGGAGCCGGACGGGTCGATGTCGCCGCACTGCGCCGCGAGCCGTGGATCGTCGGCGAACAATCGGGCACGGATCCCCAGTTCGGCGCGTGGCCCACGCTGACCCACCCGCACATCAGATACGCCGTCCGCGGCTGGCCCGCCCGCCTCGGCCTGGTCGCCGCCGGCCTGGGGATCTCCGTGATCCCTGAGCTGGCCGCCTATTCGGTCCCGCCCGGCGTCGTGCTCGTCCGCGTCAACGACCCCAAATGGCGAGGCCGCGTCACGATGGCCGTCACCCGCTCGACCCCGTCCGCCAACGCGAAGGCCGTGACCAAGACACTACGCGAGGCAGCGGCAGACCTCCGCGACCGACTGAGCTGAGAAGTTGCTTTCGCTGCGCGGAGAGTGTCACTGCAGGTCCCGGAAGCTCGTGGTCCATGCGGTGTTCCGGCCAGGAAGGCCACCCGGGCCCGGCTGCACCGTGTAGGGGCAGAACATGCTGTTGAGCAGCCATGGAGTCGACTCCGGCCCGAAGTTGGCCACCATGGCGGCGTCCTGGGACACGCCGTAGGTGGCCACGGCCAGCCGGCCAGTGGCCCGGAAGCGCTGCACCGCGTTGCGGAGGAACTGCCGGCGATCGGCGAACCACGGGGACATCGCCAGGAAGTCGGTCCACTTCTGCTGCGTGAAGGGACGCCGGATCGCGTCCGCGATCACCTCCCAGACCCGAGTGGTGGCCGGGATACCGTACTTGGCCGCGAATGCTCCGGAGACCGGATCGCTCAGGTGTGCCCGCCAGTGGTGCACCAGGGAGAACTCCAAGGCCAGGAAGTTCTGGCCGGCACGCAGCCGGGGCACGACGTAGTCCAGGAACGCCTGCACCTCCTCAACAGCCGCCACGTGCGGGTGAATGTCCACCCCGTCCAGCGCGGCGGTGGCACGGGTGAAGGACATCCAGCGATCCGTGGCGGCGGTCCGCCAGGCGGGATCGTTCAGGCGGTTGAGCGCGCCCATGTAGAGCTTGGTCTTGTCGGACGCGCCGCCGTGCTGGTCGCGGAACGCGATGACGCGGCGCGCGATCACCTCGTAGAAGGCGTTGAGCTGCGGCGTGTTCCGGTCCTCCGGCCGGCACTCGATGAACGGCTCGTTGCCGACGACCAGGATGTCCACCTTGCCCATCACGGCCGGAAGCACCTTGTCCAGCCGGTTCAACGCGGTGGACATGGCCGCACTGCCCGGCACCGGGATGGGTTGCTCGCTGTACGGGAACTTCAGCGACAGGACTGTGCCGTACCCCTGCTGTGCGGCCGAGAGCACAGTACGAACCACGGGCTGGTCAGCGACCACTCCCCTGTCGGCATCCGGCACGGGAAAAAAGCCGCGCAGCCACGTGGCCGACACGTCCCGCAACTGGCCGAAGTCCGACCAGTCCTTGGCGCCGTTGAAGTTCGCGCCGAGCACATTCTTCGGCGGAGGTGCGACCACACGGGTATCCAGGTGGGACGGCGCACCGGCCGCCGCGGCGCAGCCAGGGGTGCTCCATGCCGTGATCCCCAATAAGCCCACCAGCTCCATCGCTCGCCGTCGCGACAGACGCCGTCCGCTTCCACTGGCGGCGTTCTCCGACCAGGTGGTGTCCTTCATGGATTCCTCTCAAGGGCGGTACGTCCGCAGATAGTCGAACCGAGCTTCGGCGCCCGCGCGGTTCATGGACACCAGGCCGATCTTGAGCGTGCCGAGGGCAGGCAAAGTCCAGACGCTGTTAGCCACCCAGTGTGTGCCGTCGCGGCTGGTGAACGCCTGTACTTCGGCCTGACGACCGGCTGTGTCGGCGTGATACGCGAGCCGCAACCACATTGTCGTCGCGGTGGGGCCGCCGAACATGGGGGCGTTCGCCACTGGGGTCGGTGGTGTGGTCGTGGGCCGTTCGCCTTCTTTGCTGAACTCACTGACATGCACGAGCGCGCCGCCGCCACGGTTCAACGGCAGTACGGAGTGGACGAGCTTGAAGTATCGGTCGTCGTTCTCGTACAAGAGGATTCCGGCCTGCTGCGCCGCCGACTCGGGGGCGAACCGGATCCTTGTCTCGATGGTGTAGTCGCCTGGTGGAGCGTCACGGAGCAACACGGACGCGGTGTTGCTACCGAGGTGCAGTTCGGCGTTCTGGGTTGGCCAGGACAGGGTTCCGTCGACCATCGTGGTGCCGGTGGCCGGGCCGCGCACCCAACGCCAGGGCGAGTCCGGTTCGGTCCCGGGTACTGATGTGCCGTTGAACTCGTCGGTGTACTGCGGAAGTAGCTCGCCAGGCGACGGTTGTGGCAGGCGTGTGGTCACCGGTTGGTAGAGCGGCGCCGCGCTGAGGTTGTCGGCGTCCACCTGGCCACCTCGGGCGGCTACACCGACAGCGCCCAGTCGCGTATCGAGCAACTCGACTTCTTGTGTGGCAACGGAATCACGCAACCGGTCGGCGCTCACCTCGACGACCATCCGGCTGCCGCGTACCTCGGCGGCGACGTTGTGCCAGTCCTCGAACCGGAATCCGGCTGGCAGTGCGGTCACGGTTTCGCTCCGGGTCCGGCCGTCAACCACAGCCCTGCTGATGAGTGCGTTGCGAGAGCGGTCAAGCCAAATGACAACATGGTTGCGGCGGTCGACGAAGTTCACCAGCAGCCCGACCGCTCCAGTCCCCGCAGTGATCCGGAGATCTGCTTCGGCACGTACGTCGGCAGGCGCCTTGGTCTCAGTGGCCAGGTACGCAGGCTCCGGCCCGCCACCCTCGTGGGAAAGGTGGCCTTGGGCGGCGGACCAGCCGGTCCGTGCCACGCCGTCCGCGCGCATACCGGAGATCGACCGGTCGTTGAACGTACTGCCGGCGACCGGTGTGGTCACGGGCGCAGGCTGGGCTCCTTCCGACGGGCCCGCGCCGGCACGCAGCACCGGCCACCCGTTGATCCAGTCCAGCCGATCGATGAGCATGGGTCGCCTGGTCAGCTTCAGCGTGCCGCCGGAGGCGGGGGCCAGATCCGGGTTGTCCGCCGGGATGCCGTGGTAGACAAGCCAGTCCTGGCCGGAGAGGTCGGTCTGCAGTCCATTGTGGCCGGGACCGATCCAGCGGTTGCCGGTGGCGCCCGCGACGACCCCGCCCTTGCTGGTCAGCGCCATCAGGTCGACGCCCTCGTCGTCAGTGAACGGCCCCAACGGGTTCGTCGCACGACCAGCCTTCACCTGGTAGCCACTGAACGCACCGTCACAGCAGCCCGCGTCGGAGTAGAAGAGATAGTAGAAGCCGTCGCGTTTGACGACGAACGCGCCTTCCATCCGACGGCCTCGGGCGACTTGGGTGACCGGGCCCTCGATGCGGGTCGCGCTGGCGTTCATCCGTGCGACGCAGACCGTGTCGTAGCTGCCCCAGTACAGGTAATGGGCGCCGCCGGTGTCAGTGAACAGCGCCTGGTCGATGTTGCCCGTCGGGCATCCGCTCGGAGTCGACAGTACGGCGCCAGCGTCGGACCACGGCCCAGCGGGCGTCGGTGACGTCGCCAGTCCGACTGTGTTGCGCCCTGGGACCGAGTAGTACAGGTGGTACCGGTTGCCCACGTAACGGATGTCCGGTGCCCACAGCCGGGAACCGTTGTGCCAGGCCGGTTGTGTCTGCGGGGTGAAGACCTGGCCGGCGTACTGCCAGGTCACCAGGTCGGCGGAGCGCAGGATGGGTAGCATCCGCTCGCCGTCCTCGCCCTTGGACTGGAACACCGGGTTCTGCGTCCCGTAGGCATACCAGAGTCCGTCCTTGCCGCGGATCGTCACCGGGTCGGGAAACGTGTCGACCACACCGTTGGTCACCGGGTTGGCGTACGTGGCCGCAGCCGCCGCAACCGGCGTGTCGATCGCACTTGTCAGTCCACAAAGGAGTAATCCTGAGGTCGAAAGCGCTAGCCATCTGCGGGCCATGTCGCCTCCCTGGCGGGTTCGAAGGAACTCAGGGTCGGGTCGTGGTCGGCGGTGCCGATGTCATACATCGGCGTCATCCAGTGGTAGAAGTTGTCGCCCCGCTCACGCAGCAGGTCGTACAGCCGCCGCATGAGGCGCTGCCGGACTGGCAGGAGTTCGGTGTGCGCGTACCGGTTGTTGAGCTCGTGCGGATCGTCGAACAGGTCGTAGAGCTCGTTCACCGACTCCGGGTTGACAACGAGCTTGTACCGCTCGTCACGGATCATCCGCTGGGGATATGGAAAATGGTGGCCGTGGAACTCGGCGACCAGCTCCGTCCGCCACCGCGGGTGCTCGCCGCGCACGAGCGGCACGAGGCTGCGACTGTCCACTGCGGACGCCACATCGGCGCCGGCCAGCTCGAGGATGGTCGCGGTGCAGTCGGTGAGCGTAACGAACTCGTGCCGGACCTGCGGCGCGGCGCCTGGTATGCGGACAATGCCGGGAATCCGGTAGATGTCCTCGTACATCGCCGGGCCCTTGTCGTGCAACCGGT
This sequence comes from Kibdelosporangium aridum, assembly GCF_900176515.1. GTDB lineage: Bacteria > Actinomycetota > Actinomycetes > Mycobacteriales > Pseudonocardiaceae > Kibdelosporangium > Kibdelosporangium aridum. The sequence goes on along the minus strand of NZ_FWXV01000008.1, from coordinate 311,271 downwards.
GCGCACCGGTGAACTCGCCGTGATCCGCGGTGAAGAACACCGATGTCTCCTCGGTGAGGCCGAGTTCGTCGAGCCGGGTCAGGATCCGGCCGATCTGTTCGTCGATCAGGCTGACGTAGCCCCAGTACACCGCGACCAGTTTGCGCGTCACCTCGATCGGGATCGTGTCGAACGTCCAGTGGGCGCTGTAGTTGCGCTGCACCGGGGGTTTGCCGTCGAAGGTCTCCGCGATCGACGCGGGCAGCTCGACCAGGTCCGGGTCGTAGCGGTCGAAGTACTCGTCGGGCACGAGGTAAGGCAGATGTGGTCCGAAGAAGTGCGTGGCGAGGAAGAACGGCCGCCCGTCCCGTGCGTACCGGTCGAGGTACTCGATCGCACGGGTGGCCAGGTAGTGCTCGAACGTCGCTTCCACGGGCTGGTGCAACCGGGCGGCCAGGAGGTTGCCGGGATTGCCGTTGGGTGTCGTGCCGCGAATGGGTTGTGAGATCGAGTACGGCGGCAGATCGCGTTCGGCGAGGTAGGCCAGGTAGTCGGGATGGTCCACCGGGTTGTGCCAGCCGGGCAGGTCTGGGCCGTCGAAGCCGTACGACGCCGCGTTGCGGCGTACGCCGCCGTGCCACTTGCCGATCAGCCCGAGTTGGTAGTCGCGCTCGGCGAGTGCCGCGGGGAAGGTGAACGCGTCCTCTCGTAGGTCCTCGAGGTAACCGACGTTGCGCTCATAGTTGGCGAGCAGCCGGTGCCGGAACGGCGCCTGTCCGGTGAGCAGGCTCGCCCTGGCGGGGGTACAGATGGCCGTAGGTGTGTAGAACCGGTCGAACCTGGTGCCGCTCGCCGCGAGCCTGTCCAGGTTCGGCGTGTCGACGTGTGGATTTCCGTAGCAGCCCAAGGTGTCCACCCGGTGCTGGTCGGTCATCAGGAAGAGGATGTTCACCGGCCGGACGCCTCCATGTACTGCTCGGCGGTGTAGTACTCGGCCGGGTCCGGAGCGGACTTCAGTTGCCCGGTTTGGACGAAGAAGTCACTCAGCCCGGTCAGCCACCTCCGAACGGTGCCGTCCCTGGTCTTGCTGACGAGGTCGGCGGTGGTCATGGTGCGCACGTTCGCCGCGTCGGCGGCGACCTCGGCCCTGTCCCGTTTGAGCAAGGCGGCTGCTTCGGAGATCGCCTCGTCGGGATGTGCGGCCCGCCAGTCGTTGGCCGCCTGCAGCACGGTGATGACCTTCTTGCTGAATGCGGTGTCGATGTCCTTTCGGGCCACGAACGCGGTGGGGAAAGCGGTGTCCGGGAACTGTCGCGTGCTCGCGACCTCGACAAGACCGGGCACCTTTGGCCTGATGGACGTCCCGATCAGCGGGTACCAGATACCCGCCGCGTCGATCTGCCCTGACACGAACGCTGAGACCACTGTGGACGGATCCATCGGCACCTTCTGGATGTCCTGCACGGTCATCCCGGCCCTGCGCAGCGCGAGGTTGAGCACCATGTCGCCGGAGGTGCCCTCGGGTACCCCGACCCGTTTGCCGCGTAAATCGGTCATGGCGGTGATACCGGGCTGGCCGATGACGCGGTCGGCGTACGTGAGCGTGTTGATCGTGACGATCTTCGACTGGCCGGACGCGGGCAGCCAGAAGGCGCCTGGGCCGATGTAGCCGAAATCGAGGTCGCCCGCGCCCAGCGCCTGGATCTGCAGCGGGCCGTTGGTGAAGACCTTGATCTGTGCGGTGAGGCCGTGTTGCTTCCACAGCCCTTGCTTCTCGGCGATGGCCAACAGGCTGGCACCGTTGAAGTCGCTGATGTAGCCGAAGCGGACTTCGGTGCCGTCGTCACCGGAACACGCCGACACGCTGGGCGTCAACGTGGTTACCGCCAGCACGGTCGCGAGGGCGCGTCGAAGTACACGCATGGCGGTGCGGTCCTTTCGTCAGTGCTTAGGCCGTGAGCGCGTCCTGGTGGTACACGGCGTGCCAGACGTCGTTGCGGATCCGGCCGAACTCCGGTGAGAGCCGGATCTCCTCGGTACGGGGATAAGGCAGGCCGACGTCGACGATCGTGTGGATCCGGCCAGGCCGGGCCGCCATCACGACCACCCGACGGGCCAGGAAGACGGCTTCGTCGACATCGTGCGTGATGAACATGACCGTGCGGCGCTCCTGGCTCCAGGTCCGCAACAACTGTTCCTGCAGCTGCACTCTGGTCAGCGCGTCCAGCGCGCCGAACGGTTCGTCCATCAGCAGCACTTGCGGATCGACCGCGTAGGCGCGGGCGATCGCACAACGTTGTTTCATCCCGCCGGACAGTGTTTTGGGTAGCGCGTCGGCGAAATCCGCGAGCCCGACGAGGTCGATGGCCCGCTCGGCCCGATGGCGGCACTCGGCCGCGGACAGGCTGGTGAGTTTCAGTCCGAACTCGACATTGCGGCGCACGGTCAGCCACGGGAACAGCGCGTACTGCTGGAAGATCACGCCACGCTCGGGTCCTGGCCCGGTGACCGGTGAGCCGTCCACTAGAACGTCACCGGCCGTCGGCTCGACCAGCCCGGCAGCCATGCCGAGCAACGTGCTCTTGCCGCACCCGGACGGCCCGACGACGGTCACGAACTCCTCGTCGGCGATGTCCAGCGAAACGCCCTGCAGCGCGGTGAACATGCCGCCTTTCACCGGAAAGCTCTTGTGCACGTCCCGAAAGGAGATCTTGGTGCTCATCGGCGCTCCTGCCAGGCGGTGAGATGGCGGTCGGCGAGCAGCAGCAGCCGGTCCATCGCCAGTCCGAGCACGCCGATGGTGATCAGACCGACGAAGATGGTGGGCAGGTCGTAGTACAGCTGGGCCTGCTGCATCCGGAAGCCCAGCCCTTCCTGCGCGGCGATCAACTCGGCCGCGACCAGGGTGCCCCATGCCGAGCCGAGCCCGACCCGCATTCCCACCAGGATGAACGGGGTGGATGCCGGGATGACGACCTTGATGAAGATGGTCCGGTCAGACGCGCCGAGCACCCGCGCGGCGTTGATCAGCGTGCGGTCCACCCCGACAACGCCCTGGAACGCGGCGACCACACTGGACAGGAACGCGGCCAGGAAGATCACGAAGATCTTCGGCACCTCGCCGATGCCCAGCAGCACGATCGCCAGCGGAATGATCGCCAGCGGCGGGATGGTGCGGAAGAACTGGACGTAGGGCTCCAACAGCCCGCGTGCCACGGCGTACCAGCCCATCAGGAAGCCGACCGGCACGGCCAGTGCGGTGCCCAGCGTGAATCCAATGAGGACGCGGCGCAGGCTCGCCAGCACATCGCCGGCCAGCGTGCCGTCGGCAATCAGTTCGCCCGCCCGCTGCGCCACCACGATCGGCCCGGGCAGGCCCTGCACACCGATCGCCGCGAGGGCCGACCATCCCGCCAGTCCAATCGCGACAGCGGCGATGTTCAGGGTCAGTGTGCGCCCGGTCCTGCTCCGCGCGGCAGGTTGAGCGGGCGTTGTTTCGTCAGGAACGGTGACCACACTCATGTGGCCTCCTCGGCATCCGGTTCGGCCGGGTAGTTGGACAGCAACGGGGATTCGTGCAATACCAGGGCAATACCGCCCAGAGCGCCGCCCACGTCGCCGAGGGTGGCGCGGCGCAGGCTCACCTTGTTCCGCGAGATCGGCATGATGTTGGCGTCCAGTGCCTGCTTCATCGGATCGAACAGATCTTGGCCGGCTTCGGACAACTCGCCGCCGATCACGATCACCCCAGGGCCGACCGCGTTGCACAGCGCGGCAAGTACATTGCCGACCTGCGTACCGGCGGACCGCAGCACGTCCTGCGCGGCAGTGTCACCGGAGTTCACCAACCCGGAGATGTCCGTGGCGCGGCCACCTGCTTCGTGATACGCGTCAAGCACGGCTCGGACTGATGCCACGGTCTCCAGGCATCCTGTGCCACCGCAACCACACTGTGCTCCCAACGGGTCGACGGTGATGTGCCCAAACTCGCCGGACAACCCGTGCGCGCCGCGGTGCAGGGCGCCACCGACGACCAGCCCGCCGCCGACACCGTGCGACAGCCGCAGGTACAGCACGTTCTGCTCGCCAGCTGCCGCGCCCCAGATCGACTCCGCGAGTGCCGCCAGCCTGGTGTTGTTGTCCAGCAGCACCGGGACGCCAAACCGCTTGCGCAGCAACCGAGGGACTTCCTCCAGACGACGTTGCTCGCCGAGATCTCCGACCGGGCCGACCACGCCCACGCCGACCGCGCTGAGGGCGCCGAGCCGCAACGTGCCTTCGGCGAGATCACTGACCAGCCGCTCGGCCAGTTCGACACGCTCATCCCAGGCCACGTCGGCGTTGTGCGGCTCGGTGGCCTGCCCGACCACTTCGTGCGCGACGTTGACGACGACCACGTGCGTCGCACGCCGGGCGAAGTCGATTCCGATGGCGTGCCCGGCATCCGGGTTCAGCGTCAGCGTCTCGGCGGGCCGGCCACGTCCACGTTGGCCGGAGTCCTGGGCGGCCGTGACGATGGCACCGCTGGCCTGCAGCGCCCCGACGATGTCGTACAACGTGGTGCGCGACAACCCGGAATGCCGCATGAGCTCACCGCGGCTCATCGGCTCGTTGCGGCGCAGCAGCCCGAGCACGAGCTCTTCGTGCCCGCGCCTGAGCTGCGCCAGAGGACCGGTGCGCCGTTGCATGCGGGCCAGTGTTCCCACCGCCTCGGGTTATTGTCAATAACCCGGAAAAATTAACCCGCATCCCGGGCGCAGCGAAATCCCAGGTTGCCGACGGTGCTGTCCGGGGTGTTCGAAGTCCGAGCCGCGACGCGATACCGGTTGCAGTAGGACTCGTGACACAGGTAAGAGCCGCCGCGCATGACCTTCGCCGGATGGTCGGCACGCCATGCGTCCGCACACCATTCCCAGACGTTGCCCGCCATGTTGTACAAGCCGAATCCGTTGGGCGGGAAGGCATCCACGGGTGCGGTCGACCTGTAGCCATCCTCGGCGGTATTGCGAGTGGGGAACCTGCCCTGCCAGATGTTGCACCGGTGTTCGCCGTCCGGAGTCAGCTCGTCGCCCCACGGATAGCGGCGTTGCACCAGGCCACCGCGTGCGGCGTACTCCCACTCGGCTTCGGTGGGCAGGCGTGTGCCCGCCCAGCGGCAGTACGCAACTGCGTCGTGCCACGACACATGGACCACGGGATGGTCTGCTCGTCCGCCAAGTCCGCTCCCCGGCCCTTCGGGTGCACGCCAATACGCACCGCTCACTCCGCACCACCACGGCGCTTCGTCCGGCCGCGGTGCACCCCGCCGCAGTGCCGCGGGCAGGAGACCAGCGAAGACATACGACCAGCCAAAGCGTTCCGCGTCAGTGACGTAACCGGTATCGTCGACGAACCGAGCGAACCGTTCGTTGGAGACCGCGAAGGCGTCGATCCAGAAGGACGCCAGCGTCACCTCACGGACCGGTCCTTCTCCATCCTCGGGGAATCCCTCGGCGTCATCGGTGCCCATCAGGAACGACCCACCCGGCAGCAACACCATGCCCACCGTGTCCCCGTCTTGGGACATTGGCGTGGCTCCGGCGAACCCGGATTCGGCTCCGCGGGAGGGCGGACAGCAAGCGTTCACGGTAGACGGTTATCACAGTGCGCCCACTGGCGAAAAATTGCCGAGTCCCACGGTACCGTCCTATATGGACCGAAGGGGCATGCTTGAGCACCTCACCGCACGACTACCGGACCGGATCACCGGCTCGGCCTTTCCCCGTGAGAAAAGTGAACTTGCCACGCACGCCATTGTCGACTCGCGCTTCTGTTCCTAGGTTGAGCATGGTGTGGACTCCTTCGCGCGGAGGCATGGATGGGTGAGACGACGGTCTTGGTGACCGGCGGCAGCGGGTTCGTGGCCAGCCACCTGGTTCGGCAACTGCTCGAACGTGGTTACACCGTGCACAGCACCGTGCGGCGTCTCGGCAACTCGGCGAAGGTCGCGCCGCTGGAACGGATGCAAGCGGAATTCCCCGGCCGGCTGGATCTGTTCGAGGCCGACCTGCTCACCGACGGCTCTTTCGACGCGGCAATGCGCGGGTGCCGCCACGTCTTCCATGTCGCCTCGCCGTTCCTGATGCCCGAAAAGATCAAGGACGGGCGCACTGACGTGCTCGAACCGGCGCTGCAAGGAACGCGCAACGTGCTCGCGAGCGTGGAGCGCACGCCCACGGTGCGGCGGGTCGTGCTCACCTCGACCGTCGGCGCGATTTTCGGCGACTACATCGACGTACTCGGCATGAAGGACCAGACGCTCAGCGAAGAGTACTTCAACACAACGAGCACACTGGAGAACAACCCTTACCACTACGCCAAAACGGTCGCCGAGCGTGCGGCCTGGGACACCGCCGCGCGGCAGGAACGCTGGTCGCTCGTCACCATCAACCCGGGCCTCGTACTCGGGCCCTCGTTCACGCCGAGTTCCCACTCAGGCAGCCTGTTCCTGATGAACGAACTGATGAACGGCTACTTCTTCTATGGTGCGCCCGGATTCAGCTTCACCCTCGTGGATGTGCGAGACGTCGCCACCGCGCACATCAACGCCGCCGAGAACGACGCCGCGTCAGGGCGCTACATCCTCGCGCGCCCGGAGATGATCTCCTTTCTGGAGATGGGCCGCATCATCCGCGCGAAGCACCCACGCCGCCTGCTCATCCCGCGCCACCCGGTGCCCGATCTCGCCGTACGCATCCTCGGCCCGCGTTTCGGGCTGACACAGGACTACATCCGCAAACACCTCGGCATCCGTTTCCTTGTCGACAACCACCGGAGCGTGGAAGAACTCGGCATCACCTACCGGCCGGCCGAGGAGACCGTACTCGACCACTACGAGTCCTGGCTTCGTGCACGGTCTTACAGCTGGGTGTAGCGGCGGAGCCAACGAGGTCGCGCGTTCCCTGTGAAATTCCCTTGGTAGTTCACGAAAGGCAGAAAAAGTGACCGAACCCGTGGTCATCTCCGGTCGACGCGTCTTGCCTGTGGCCAAGATGAAACAACGCGCGGCTCGTCTGGCGTCGGGCCTGCAGCGGATGGGTGTCGAGCCCGGAGACAGGTATGCCATCGTGATGCGCAACGAGACTGGCATGCTCGAGGCCACGTTCGCCGCGTCGCTCATCGGAGCGGTCCCCGTGCCGGTGAACTGGCACTGGACCGGCGCCGATTTACGGCATCTGCTCAGCGACAGCCAGTCCAAAGTGGCGTTGGTGCACTCCGACCTCGTTCCGGTTGTGGAGGCGCAGAAACCGGAGTGGCTGCGGATCGTGGAGGTCGCGGTTCCGGCGGAGGTCATCGCGGAGTACGCGTTGGAGGTGGTGGTGCCGAGCGGCCGGTATCCGACCGCCGAGGAGATGATCGAGGACAACGAACCGCCAGCGGAGCCGGTCCTCACCCCGCCCATGTCAGTGATCTACACATCGGGCACCACAGGACTGGCGAAAGGCGTGCTGCGCGACCCGATCGCGCCCGAGAAGGTCGGCGAGATCGCCGAGATGATGCGCCAGGTGGTGGGTTTCCGGCCCGGCGGCACCGCGGTGATCCCCGCGCCGCTCTACCACACCGCGCCCAACGTAACCGCGACGTTCGCGCTCGCCATGGGCATGAATCTCGTGATCATGCCGAGGTTCGACGCGGAGCAGTTCCTCCGGACCGTCGAGGAGCACCGGGTCACCGCCGCGCAGATGGTGCCGACCATGTTCACGCGACTGCTGCGGTTGGCAGAGGACGTTCGGTCGAAATACGACCTGTCCTCGCTGGAGAACGTCTCGCACTCAGCAGCTCCCTGCCCGCCGGACGTCAAGCGGGCGATGATCGACTGGTTCGGTCCCATCATCACCGAGTACTACGGCGGATCGGAGGGCGGCGCGTGGACTGCCTGCACGAGCGATCAGTGGCTGGCGCACCCCGGCACGGTGGGTGCGCCGGTCGCGGACGCGGCGATCAAGATCGTCGGTCCTGACATGATCGAGGTTCCGGTCGGCGAGACAGGCGTCATCTACGGCCGTTCTCCGTCGTTCTGGCCGGACTTCACGTATCTCGGCGATGACGACAAGAGACGTGCCATCGACGGCGGCGACGGTTTCTACACCCTCGGCGACATCGGCCGGGTCGACGAAGACGGTTTTCTCCATCTCAGCGGCCGGCTCAACGACATGGTGATCTCGGCTGGGGTGAACATCTACCCTGCGGAGATCGAGGCGACGCTGCAGGGGCTGGAGGGTGTCGCGGACGTGGCGGTGTTCGGCATCCCGGACGCGGAGTTCGGCGAGGCGCTGGCAGCGCACGTGGAACTGCTCCCCCATGCGACCGTGACGGCGCAGGACGTGCGGGCGCATGTCCAGCGCAATCTGGCCAAGTACAAGACGCCCAAGGTCGTGGTGTTCGAGGAACGTCTGCCGCGTGAGGACTCCGGCAAGCTGTTCAAGCGCCGCCTGCGCGAGAAGTACTGGCCGGCCGAGGCAGGAAGCTGACGTGCACACTGCTGACCCCGTGCAGCCCGGCCACAGGGCGGCAACCCACGACGCCGATGCTCGTCGTCCGGTGATTCCTGCCCTGTGGCCGAGGCGCCGCTTTCCCGCGGCGTGCAACACTTCCGGTCAGCGGGCGGGGAACCGCAGGATGCGATCGTCGCCCTCGCGAGGCTGGCGCGGGTGGTTCGATGTGGTGAGCCAAAGCGCACCGTCGGGGGCGATCTCAACGGTCCGCAAACGGCCGTAGACCCCTTGGAAGTGTTCCGTCGGCTGACCGATGCGCCCCTTGACCAGTGGCATCGTCCACAGTCGTTCGCCGCGCAGGGCTGCCATGTAGAGCGTGTTGCCCGAGATCGCGATGCCCGCAGGGGACGCGTCGGCGGTGGGGAAAGTGATCAGCGGGTTGGTGAGGCGGCCGTTGTCGGTGTCCCCGAAGCCTTCCACCATCGGCCAGCCGTAGTTGCGGCCGGGACGGATGAGATTGATCTCGTCGACGGCGTCCTCGCCGAATTCCGATGCGTACATCCGGCCCTGGGCGTCCCAGGCAAGGCCCTCCAGGTTGCGGTGACCGTAAGTCCAAACGGGAGAGTTGGGGAACGGATTGCCCGGCGCGGGACGGCCGTCCGGGGTGATGCGCAGGATCTTGCCGTTGAGGTTGGTGAGATCCTGCGAGCTTCCGCTCAGGTGACCATCGCCGACGGTGGCGTAGAGCATGCCGTCCGGACCGAACTTCAGGCGCCCGCCACTGTGGCTCTCCCCGCGGGTGAAGGCAAGGATGACCTCAAGAGGTTCGTCGGAGTCCAGTTTGAACCGGGCGATGCGGGACTCGCCGCCGACGGCGGTGAAGAACACGTACACCAGGTTGTCCTGAGCGAACCGCGGTGAGATGTCCAGGCCGAGCAATCCGCCGTCACCTCCCGGGATGTACACGTCAGGGATGGTGCGGATGGGCTCAGGCGCGTGCCCCTGCCGGATGCGCAGGATGCGGCTTGTCTGCCGTTCCGTGATCAGGGCGTCGCCGCCAGGCAGAATTGCCAGGCCCCACGGCATCTGGATGTCGGTGGCGATCACCTCGGGGGCGGCGTTGAGGTTCGGTTTGTGCGACGAGGTGCTGGCCGGTGGTGCGGGAGCGGCCGACGCCCCCTCGACGGCGGTTAAACCGGTGAGAGACAAGACAATCAGAGCAGCAGTGGTCCACCGCAGCGGTGGCGCGTACGCCATCATGGGCCTCCTCGAACAGGGTCGTTTCACCGGAGATCACCGGCGCGTCCAGGTGATCAGCCACAGTCGAAAGATTCGCGAAAGGCGTCGATCGATTGGCGTACCCGCAGCGCGTTCCTGACAGCTTGACGACAGCCGGTGACGCAGGTTGCGATCCAAAGATCCGCTGCCCAAAAGCCACGTCCAACACGCGGACACCGTGGTACGTCTGGCTGCGTGTATCGGTCATCCGGCCGATACGCGTGCCCGCTCCGGCGCGATTTCCCGCTGGTTGGCCCACATCAACCGGCTCATCGGCCGATACCCGCGATCCCCGTCCTGGATAGCTTCGGATTGCTCGCGTGTCCGGCGGAGGTGGACCGTTGCTCAAGAAACTGAATACGGTGAAGGTACGCGCGGGAATCGCCGCGCTCATCCTGACGGGAGGTCTGCTCGCCGCGATTGCCCTGAACAACGACTCTGATGACTGGCACGCCGGGTGCATCTCGACTCCGGCCGCAGCGGCGGACAAGCACGCAAGCGACATCGCCGAAGCCAGGAACGCGTTGCTGCGCAACGGGAACGACCCCCATCTTGGGATCGCGGTCGTCGATCTGGAGGCGTGCACGGTGGAGCTGAGCTGGAAAGCCGACCAGGCGCAACCCACCGCGTCCGTGGTGAAGCTGCTCATCGCGCTCGACCTGATCGACCGTTCCGGAGTGCCCTCGGGCAGCGAAGCGACGGCCGTCCAGGACATGCTCGCTGCCAGCGACGATCGCGTCGCCAGCCGCCTGTGGCAACAGCACGGCGGGCCGGAAATCGTCCGGCGGCAGGCCCGGAAGCTGGGCCTCGCGCACACCTCGCCCGCCACCGACGCTGGCCAATGGGGCTCCACCCGGATGTCGCCCACCGACGTCATCACGGTCTACCGGCACATCACAGCGGGACTGTCCGAAGAGGAACGTGACTTCCTCACCGAGGCGATGGAAAGCGCCCCGCGCAGCGCCGCCGACGGTTTCGACCAGCACTTCGGCATCCCCCGCGCGTTCCCAGACGCGGACTGGGCGATGAAGCAGGGCTGGGGCCGCTCCGACAGGCGGCGGGTGCTCAACACGACGGGCCTGGTCCGAATCGCGTCCCGGACCTTCGCCGTCGCGGTGATGGGATCCTGGAACGAGACCATCGACTGGCCCACCGCGACCTCAGCGCTCACCGCCGCAACCGGCGCGGTGAAGCGTTCACTCGCCGCCAGCGGCACCTGAACCTCGCCGGGTCTGGTTCTTCCTGCCCACTCCGTTACGCTGCCCGGTCGGATCGGCTTCGGACCGTAAGTGGAGCGCTACATGAAGGGCAACAGGCTCTACCAGGAGAGTCAGTCGGCCATCCTGTCTGGAATAGACGAAGCACACCGCCTGGACATCGTGCCCCCAACGACGACAACGACGATCCGAACGACGACGGCCCCATCTTCCGTGGCATTCGCCGACGCTAACTCCCGACAGACAGGACGACTGGTCGTGCAAGAGGACGGAGTCGCGAGCGCCCTGCTCGCGAAAGTACGTGAATGGATCGCCGGGCTGGGCACGATGGGTTGCGTCATCGCCGTCGCGACGCTGATCGGGATCACCCGAACCAGCAGCACACAGGCGATCATCGGGTTCTGCCTGAGCGGACTCGGAATCGCTTCCGGGGTCATCGGTTTCCGCAACCGGCGTCTCCTGGGCTGGCTCCTCGCGATCGCCTCAATCGGCCTCGCCATCGCGGCGTTCGTGTTCGCCGGTACGGCACCCAAACACACGATCAGCGGCAGCTGACGCGAAACCTCCGTGCGGCGTCACCCCAAGACGAACGACTGAGAATGAGCCGTGTGGATAGTGCACAACGCCCCTCGGACACACTCGTGTACCGCGGCGGACGCTCCGCTACGCATACCACACCAACGGGCGCCCGATCCGATCGTGCGGGAGACTCTGGCCGCGTTCGAGGAGTGAGGGCGGTGTGCACTTCGCCGGCGAGCACACGTCGACCGACAGCCAGGGCTACCTCAACGGCGCCGTGGCACCGGGGCGCGGGCCGCGCTCTGAGCGGATGCAGCGCAAGGACGTGATCGGGACTCAGACTCGTGTGAGCGTCGTGCAGGTCCGGTTGCGGTTGCGGCCTGCCGATGCTGAGGTATCCCGGGGCGCCGGCGGGCTTGCGTCACGTTTGGACACCACTCTGTGCGGACCAGGAGGTAGCGCGTGGACGTACCAGTCGTTGTCTGGGTGTTGACGGTCGTCGGGATCATCGGGCTGCTGCTGTTCGACTTCTTCGCCCATGTCCGCAAAGCACACGTGCCCACGCTGCGTGAAGCCGCCATCTGGTCGACCATCTACGTCGGGATCGCGATCTTGTTCGGGTTCGGCGTGTGGCTGTTCGGCGGCGAGACCATGGGGTTCGAGTACTTCGCGGGTTACGTCACCGAGAAGGCGCTGTCCGTCGACAACCTCTTCGTCTTCCTCGTGATCATGGCCAGCTTCAAGGTTCCCAGGGCCGACCAGCAGAAGGTGCTGCTGTTCGGCATCGTGTTCTCCCTCATCGCCCGGACTGGCTTCATCGCACTGGGCGCCGCACTGATCAACCTGTTCGCCTGGGTCTTCTACCTGTTCGGGCTCATCCTGCTGATCACCGCCGGTAACCTCATCAAACCGCGCGGCAGCGAGGACCGCACCGCGGACAACTTCATGGTCCGCCTGGCCCGCAAACTGTTCCACACCTCGGATCGCTACGACGGCGACAAACTGTTCACCCTCGAGAACGGCCGGCGAGTCATGACCCCGATGCTCCTGGTCATGGTCGCCATCGGCGGCACGGACCTGCTCTTCGCCCTGGACTCCATTCCGGCCATCTTCGGTCTGACCCAGAACGTCTACCTCGTCTTCACCGCCACCGCGTTCTCCCTGCTCGGCCTGCGCCAGCTCTACTTCCTCATCGACGGCCTGCTCGACCGGCTGGTCTACCTGGCTTACGGCCTGGCCACCATCCTGGCGTTCATCGGCGTCAAACTCATCCTGCACGCCCTGCACGAGAACAACGTGCCCTTCATCAACAACGGCCAACCGGTGAACGTCGCCGAGATCAGCACCGGCCTGTCGCTGACCGTCATCTTCGGCGTCCTGCTCATCACCGTCATCGCCTCACTGACCAGCACATGGGGCCGCGCGCAGAACGTCATCGCCCAAGCACGACGACACGCCCTGCAGTACTGCGAGGTCGAGAACGACCCCGCGCTGCGCGCGGAGATCTACGCCAAGCTGCGCGCAGAGGAAGAGCAGCTGAAGCAACTGCCCGAGAAATACCGTGCCCGCATCCGCGAAGAAGAGAAACTCATGGCACTGCTCAAACGAGCTCACGCCGAACAGGCCCGCACCTAGCCCAACCCCGGCTTGCCCTATCCACAAAGGACTCACGCCGCCACTGCCCTGCCGGTCCAGCAAATCTTCAAACCGGGTTGAAGGGGTTTGAAGGCAGCTTCACGAGACTCCCCCAGCGAGGTTCGTTTCAGCAACTCGAGTGGGGGCTTGATAGTGAAAAACGCAGATTCGTGGCCGCAGGTGTCGTGGTCGCGCTGACCGCGACCACGGTCTGGTGGTCCCACGACGACACGACAAGCGAAATGGACACCACCACAGTGCGTTGGCTTGCGTTCGCCTGTTTCGGCGGCTGAGGCGTCTGGTTGTCAGGTCGGCCGTAGACGGCCCGTGGGTGGCAGGGTGGCTCGGAGGCTGACGGCGCCGGCTTGGTGGCCGTGGTGGAACTCGGCGGCGAATTGGTCTGGTCCGAGGGCCGCGCGTACCGCGGCGGTGATTCGATTGACATCTTCCCGTTCATCGAGCGCCAGTGGCAGGCCGAGGGTGAGACGGCACGCTGCCGCAGCGCCGAGCAGCCGGGCCGCGTCGACATGCCGCCCGGTCATTGCCAGGGCTCCGGCCAGTCCATCTGTCGCGAAGGCGAGGTCCCGGATGTCGCCGCGTTGGTGGGCGACGTCGAACGCCTTTAGATGCAGTCCGAGCGCCGTCTCCGGGTCCCCACGCGACTCGGCGATGAGCCCTAGTTCGACCAGGACCATGGCGACGTGCATCGCGTGCGGGCCGTCGGTCTGACGCGTGGCTGACTCAATCAGGTTGTGCAGGTGGGTCTCGGCGATGTCGAGTTTTCCGGCCCGCCGCGCCGAGAAACCCAGCCCCAGTTCGGCGAAGACCATGTTGGGCTGGGAATCCTGCTGGATGGCCAAATGCATCGCCTTTTCGCACAGCTCCCGCGCACGGATGTGGTCGCCCAACTCGAGCGCGATCCACCCGAGCCAGCTGAGGTGCCGGGCCACTGCGGGCCACAGTTCGAACTCCTCGGCGAGGTGCAGCCCATCCTGATACAGCCGGGTGGCCCGCTCATGGTCCCCAGTCATCTCGGCCAGTCCGCCGAGCCACTCTGTCGCCTGCAGCAAGCCCCATCGGTCACCAAGCGTCCGGAACAGTTCGGCGCTGCGTGTTCCGTCGCGCTCCAGCGCGGTGGTGTCTGCTCGGGTATGGGCCAGTTTCGCCCGCGTGGCCAGCGCTGCTGCCGTCCCCCACCGATTACCGGTCTTGTCGAAGGCGTCCAGCGTTTGTGCCAGCAGCCGCTCGGCGCCGTCCACGTTGCCGACTTCGGCCTCGGCGAGGGCCAGGAAATACTGCGCCCTGGCCTTCGTGTCAGTGTCCGCGATGCCATCGCACCTGTCGAGGACAGCCTGCCGCCGGGCCGCCCAGCCGGCGGAATCGCCTTGCAGCAAAGTGATCGCGGCATGCGCTGTGTATGCCCGTGCGCTGTGCTCCGCAGTCGTGTTCCCACTGGCAGGCGGCACGACGGCCAGCGTCGCGGCCAGTGACCGGCGGGCGTCGGCCAGCCGGCCACGCAGGAACCAGTACCAGGTCAACGCGTTCACCATGCGCAGCGCGCAGTCCACTGCACCGGTGGAGATGGCAATGTTCAGACAGGCGTACATGTTGGGTGATTCGGCGTCCAGCCGCCGTAACCACTGTTGTTGCTCAGGGCCGCGCAGCGACGAGTCGGCCTGGACGGCCAGATCCGCGTAGTACTCGGCGACCCGAGCGCGCACTTCGTCGAGTTCCCCAGCTTCGCGTAGCCGTTCGACGCCGTACGCCGCGATGGATTCCAGCAGCCGGAACCGCGGACCGCCCGGCTGGTCGACCATGACCACGAGGGAACGGTCGACCAGCCGGGTCACCAGGTCCATCACATCGGCGGCGGGGACGTCGGCCGCGAAACAGGTCGCCTCGGCGGCATCCATTGTGGACCCGCCACTGTGCGCGGCCAGCCTGCGCAGCACCGCCTTCTCGGGCTCGGTGAGCAACTGCCAACTCCAGTCGATCACAGTAGCCAGCGTCCGATGTCGTGCGGGCGTGCCCCGGTGATCGACGGCCGGCAGGCGGAACCGGTCGTCGAGCCGTTCCACTAGCCCGTGCACGCCGACCGTCCGTACGCGGGTGGCCGCGAGTTCAAGTGCCAGAGGGATTCCGTCAAGCCGGATGCACAACTGCGCCACGGCCGCCCGGTTTCCAGCGTCGAGTGCGAACCCGTGTGCCGCCGCGGCGGCCCTGGCCACGAACAGCCGTACCGCGCCGTACCGGTCGAGATCACTTGTGTCGGCCGGATCCGGCACATCCAGCGCTGGAACACCCCAGACCACCTCACCGGGAATGCCGAGCGGCTCCCGGCTGGTAGTCAGGATTCGCAGGTCCGGTGCGGCCAGCAGGAGTTTCTCCGCCAGCTCAGCAACGGACTCGATCAGGTGTTCACAGTTGTCCAGTACCAGCAACACCTGCCGGGTGGACAGCACGACCGCGAGTTTGTCCAGCATCGGTCCCGGATCGGTGTCGTGGATCCCGAGCACTGCGAGCACCTCACCGGCGACCCCGGGCCCGCCGGTACGGTCGACAGCGGCGAGCTCGACCAGCCACACGCCATCGGCGAGCTCGTCCACCAGCTGCGACGCGGCCTCCAACGCCAATCGGGTCTTCCCCACCCCGCCCGGCCCGGTGAGGGTGACCAGACGGGCGGTCCGCAAGAGTGACCGCAGTTCGGCCACCATTCCATCGCGGCCGATCAACTCAGTGAGCGCGGGACGCAGGTTGGTGCGCGGCCGTTGAGCGAGGGGCGGCTGGCCGCGCGCACGGGCTCCGGTTGCCGCCACCAACGTCAGACTCGGATCAGCGGCGAGGATGTGCCGGTGGAGCTGCTGGAGGTCGGGACAGGGGTCGGTGCCCAGTTCTTCGGCCAGGCGCTGCCGGGTGTACTGGTAGTGCGCCAGGGCATCGGCTTGGCGTCCGGTGCGGTAGAACGCGAGCATCAGTTGCCCGGCAAGCCGTTCGTCCAGCGGGTTCTCATCGGCCAATGTGGACAGTGTGGGCAGCAGTCGGGCGTGCTGCCCACAGCGCAACGCAACGTCGATGTGGTCGAGTCGGGCAGTGGCTCGTTCTCGCTCAAGGCCGGTGCGCACGCCCACCAGCCAAGGCGTGTCCAGGCCGGCGAACGGCTCACCGCGCCACAATTCCAGGGCCTGCTCAGCCAGGACGAACGCGAGTTCGTCATCGGCCTCGGCGCGAGCCTGGCTGATCAGATCGCGGAACCGGTGCAGGTCGATCGCCTGCTCGTTGACGGCCAGGACGTACGTGCCCGACCGCTGGATGATGCGCATCCCGGTCGAACGGAGTGCGCGACGCAGCCGCGTCAGGTAGCTGTGGAGCGAGCTGCGCACGCGCAGCGGTGGATGATCAGCCCAGACCCGGTCGATGAGCTGATCAACGGACACCGCTGTATTGGCCTCGACCGCAAGCACCGCGAAGACACACCGTTGTCTGGGAGGGCCGATGTCCACGAGACGGCCATCGACGCGGACCTCGACGCTGCCGAGCAGGCGACATTCGAACATCGACTCCTCCCCTGTCCCCACCCCTAGGCATAGCGGTGCTGACCGATCGTTTCAAGCGAAAACCAAAAACTACCCCGTCCGGCCGGGCACCTTGCTAAACCGGGATGCACGGCCGTCCCATTGACTCCCAGCGGTCGGTCCACCGCCAGCCTTCAGCGCACGCCCAACCGTTCCCGGATCCATGATATTCACTTGTGTCCTGTTCGAACTTCCAGAACGCCTCACCATGCGCTGGGGCGTTGACATCCAATCCCGGACCCCACAGATGAAAATGCCCGTAGAAGGCGCTGTGCCGGTCTGCCACCTCGGCCCAGATCTTGTATCCCGTTCCCGTGTACTCGCGGAAGATTCGAATACCTCGGTCGACTCTGCTGTCCGGCTGAGGCACTTGCACGGCGGGTAGAACGTCACCGTTCCCGGCAGCAGTTTGAGCTCCGTGAGCCTGCGGAGCAATCGACATTGCCGCCGTTGTCGCCATAACCGCGACGCCGGCCATTACTGATTTGAACGACATGACATTCCCCTCTCGAAACTGTCAATCATTCGTAACATCAACCGGCGTGGCCCACTTGTTGTGGCCCGCGCCGGGTCACTTCGCCACAACGTGCCCGGCCGAACGGGGCAACTTCTTGGTTTTCGCTTGAATCGGCAGGCAACGGCCACAGCCGCGTTCGCGTTGAACGCACTCGACAGCCACCCACGCATGCACACACGGCTTACTCGACCAGACATCGCTTCAAGCGTGCCGAGCCTGGCCCGATGGAATCCGGACCGTCTCATCGCGGTAGCGGTAGGAGGTGGCGCCGAGCCGTCGGTACTTCCGCAGCCCTATGTCCATTGTGGAGAGGGGGCTGGTGTGGTCATCCGCTGTTCCGTGGATTTCTCAGAGGAACATACCGATCACGGTGGCGCCGACCCACACAATCACACCTATCGAGATGAGCACGAGCACCGCGGCGGCGATGGCCACCTTCTTGCGCCGTGCGGCGTCGTTGACTGGCGGTTTCGTGATCCAGACCGCGCCGTCCTTCTCGACGTCAGGGGTGTTTTCGTTGTCGTCGGGCAGCGCGGCGAGCGTGGTGGCGCGTTCGGCGTTCTCGGACACCAACCGGAGAACCCGAAGGATGCTGTCACTGGTACGGATGCCGCCGGCACTGACGTCGGCGATACTGCGGATCGCGATCTCGGACAGGTCGACCGGGACCTCCGGCTGCAACTCCCGAGGCGAGACGAGTGGGCCGCCCGGCACTGGCCAACTGCCGGTCAGCAGGAAGTACAGGATCGTGCCGAGGCCGCGCACGTCGTCGGTCAGGGTTGCTCCCGCCGGTGGGCCGGGAAACGCCAGCCGTAGCGTGCCCGCAGGAGTGACCCGGATGCGCAGCGGGTGTCCCACGCCGAGCACCACACCGCGTCGATGAGCCCGGTCCATCGCGTCAGCGAGGGGTTCAAGCAGCAGACAGGCATGGACCGGTGTGACTGGCTCCCGTGCGACCACGTCAGTCATGCCCGTGCCCCGGGTCCATTCGGCGGCGATGATGCCCACGATGCCCTCGCCGCGAGCCACGCCATCACCGACGCTCAACACGTTCAGCACTGGCGCCACGCCGGGATGCACTAAGCGGGACACAGACGCGGCACGCTGCAACGTGTGCCGCACAGTGTCAGGGCCCGAGGAATCACCAGTCAGAACGGTCAATGCGACATCTCGGTCGAGCTTGCCGTCGCGCGCCCGCCACAACTGCGCGCCGTCCCGTTCGTCCGCGCCGACGGGTTCCAGCAACCGGTAACGTCCGTCGCCAATCACGGTGTCCGGCGGCAGCAACCCATCCACCACCCGCGACCTGCCACCCATACGTCCACCCTGCCAGTTTCCGTCCTCAGCCAGTTCACCGTATGCCCGGAACCACACAGTCCGAAACCTCAAAGGACCCAAGTCACACGGCCGCTTCAGACTGGACACGAGTCGCCGGCCGGCCAAGACCACTACTATCTACTTTGGACAACAAGACCAGCTGCCAGCCCGTGCCGGCCGTTCCACAAGCCGTGGGCGTCAGTGCAGCCGGGTAAATCCACAGTGGATTCAGCAGCCATCCACGCCAGCACGACCGGTATTGTCGCCGGTTTCCCGCACCGCGGGAAACCTGAGCCGGTCGAGAACCTGGGCTACACCTCGCGCGGTGACTACTACTGCGGCTGGGAGCCGGTGCGCACACCAGTGATCGCGAACAACTCGACGTCCGCGACGTGTCCGCCGGTCGCCACGGCGATGGTCAGCGTTGTGCCTTCTGCAGCGGTGAACGACACATTCGCCTGCCATGCCACGTTCGTGCCGCCTGCCGGGATCATGCTGGTCCCGCCGATCCGCTTGCCGGCCAGTACCTGCACGTCCAGGCTCTCGTCGACGCCGGTGATCCGGCCACCGACTGCGACGGGCGATGTGACCGTCGAACCGTAGGCGGGCTGCGTGAGCGTCAACACCTTGTCCCGCGTGCCGACGGCCTCCCACGGCGAGTCTTCATCAGTGCCTGTCTTCACGAGGTGGACCGTCGCGGCAGTGCTGGTACCACCGTCGGGCAGGGCGTATCCGACACCGATCCAGGCCTGCGAACCGGCCACCGTCGTACTCGTGATCCGGTCGATGGTGGTGTACCCGAGGTAGGCCTGGGTGAACGACAGGGCGGTCATCCCGGCGTCGAGATGCCACGGCTGGTGACCGCCTTGCCGGTAACTGGCCTGCCATTGCTTCGCATCAGCGACACTGGCAAACGGATACAGCATCTGGTAACCCTCGATCGGCGAGGACATGGTGCTCGTCGTCGACGCGGACACCGTCGTCGAGGCCGGTGGCGACACCGTGCTCGAACCAGCGATCGGCGTGCCGGGCGGAGCGACGCCTTGATCACGCCGATCACCGGTCAGGACGACCACGAAGACCGCGGTCGCCACGATCAGCAGAACTGTCGCGGCCACGGCGATCCATTGCCAGCGCTTGCGTGCGGGCCGTTCGGAAGAGTTCGTACTCATGGTGATATCACCTCATTACCGAGGTTTCCCGCCCTGGCATTCCTCAAGCAGGGACGAAGGGCTCAGCATCACGTGCCAAATGGCCTTCGATGACGAGACTGACCGGGTTCGTCTTCGCCAATTGGGCCGCTTGTATACCCGCGATCAAGGACGCCGTCGGCGGTCTCGCAGACTACGTCGGTCTGGCAGCCGCGCTGTTGCTGCCCGCGCTGTTGGTCACGGCGTCAGCGCTCGGCGCCAGAGCCCTCACGCCGGCACGTACCGTCACGTCCGAGCGCGGGCATCCATAGCCCGCGCCTTACCGCTTTTTGGTGGTGAAGTGGTGTGGCTGGTGGTCAGCCGGTGAGAGGTCGGGGGTCCGGTCGGCGGGCGACAGCAGTTCACCGTAGCGGCCCAGCATGCGCTCGCTGATATGGCGGTAGAACCCCGGCAGGGTGGCGGTTCTGCCCTCGTGGAACGCCAGAAACGCCGGGTCTGATCGCAGCATTCCCAGAATCCGCCGGAAGCTCATGATGTCGGAACGGAAACCCGCTGTGCGTGCCCGGTGAACGTATCCGACGGCGCGATTGGATGTGGTGCGCAGCCGTCGACGCAGCATCGTGGGGGATGCGGCGTGCGAGTAAAGCTCGATGAGTTTCTCGTAATAGGTGATCGGGTCGTAGTTTTTGATGGTGGTCACCAGATAGGGCGCGTAGTAGAAGCTGAACGGCATGGCGGAGAGGATCCGTCCGTTCGCGGCGAGTTCGTCGTGCAGCGGGGTACCGCCGAACGGTACGGGGATGTTGATCGTCGGAAAGGCGAACGGGGCCAGGTCCATGAACCGTTTCGTCAGCTCGACCGGTTCGTCACCCTGATCTGTGTCGAGACCGAACATGAAGTTCGCCTGCAGGTACGGCACGTTCTCGGCCAGTTGCGCGAAGTGCGCGGCGACCCGGTCGACCTTCGCAACCCCGCCGGTACGGCCGACGCCGGCCTTGTTCGAGTAGTCGGTCCACGACTCGACACCCGGCGCGACCATCGCGCAGTTCGTTTCCTTCAGGCGACGCGGCCGGTCGCCGCGCAACACGGTGAGCGAGCTCTCGATGATGTACGGCGGCCGTTGGCCAGGCGGCTGGGCCTCCAGGGTCTCGAAGACCTCGTCGAACTTCACCGCGAAGTTCGGGTCGTGGAACACGGTGAGCGTGCCTGGCAGGTGCCGGGAAAGGTAGCGCAGGTCGGCGCTGAGCCGCTCCGCGGGCAGTGCCCGGTAGGTGCTGTTCCAATCGATGCAGAAGTCACATCGGTACGGGCAGCCCATGCTCGCGAGCATCGGCACCGCCGACAGCAGCAGCGGCTTGCGGCCCCAGAAAAACGCCGACGAGCGGATTTCGGGCATCCGTTCCTCGACGGCCGGCACGTCGTCGAACGGCTGGCGGGCCGAGACCAAGGTGCCCGGATCGAAGTCCCCGGCCAGGATGTCGGCGACCAGCGGCGGGTCGCACTCCCCCACGACCAGGTCGAAGAAACGCAGACAGTCCACCGGGAACGCCTTGGCGTGCGGGCCGCCGATCACCGTGCGGACACCGGCACCGCGATAGAGCTTCGCCAGCGCGTACGCGAGATGGCTGACTTGCGTGTAGCAGGAGATGAACACCACGTCCAGGTCAGCGGGCAACAGGCGATGCGGTTTGCCCACGCCGTAATAGGTGGCGTAGAAGGTCTCATGCCCCATTCGGCGGCACCACACCGAGATGGCCTGCGGGGTGATGCTCGCGTACTGCTTGGTGATCAACAGCTGATAGCCGAGATCCACCGGACGCCGCACCGGCGGACCCAGAAGATCGAGGATCCCTACTCTCACTGCGCGGCTCCCTCGGGTAGCTCGCCGGGTTCGGCCAGGGAACGGCGATCAGCGACGAGCACGACTGACACGCGCTGACAGCGACGTCACCAGGGTCTAGAGCAAACAGCGATCAAGTGGATGCTACGCCAACGGGGTTCATCCGGCACTTCCGTCCGCAGCACCTCACCCGGAAGTCGTCGGCGGACCGATACGGGTGGCCGGGTTGTGGTCATGAGGTTCTTCTTGTCAATGTCCTCAATAGACAGAGAGGTACGCCCGGTCTAGCGGGATCGATTTGCCCTTGCTGTCTCGAGCGGCACTGCCGACGCCGGTTGCGGCGCCTCGTCTTCGTTGTCGGTGATGGCCGGCTCCGGCGGCGGAGGTGTACGACGGAGAGTGGCGAAAGCGACTAGCACGCCGACAGCGATACCCAGCATGAGTATGCCGACAGTCTCCAGCCAGTTGCGTCGTGGCCGACGCCCGAGCAAGGCGTCGCCAGCCAGGTGAATCCGTTCACGCACGTCGTCGTTGATGCCATGCGCCCGTTCAGCCGCGTGATGTGTCCATTCGGACACGGGTTTGCCTACAAGTTGCGTCATTCTAGTCTCTCCGAATGTATTCACGCCGACGGCTCACCGGGATGGCGGTTGTCCAGGGCCAGAATCATCGTCGGGCTGTCTGAGTTGTCGCGGCCAGCGGCCGCCATCATCGCGTCATGACTGGCCACCTCGGTCATGTCCTGGGGGATCACCAGCAGGCGGATACGCCGCCGGTCCGAAGCGATGACGCTGATGACGTTGCCGTCCTGCGACCGGAATCCCTCCAAACGGACGTCACGACCGTCGAGCCGGATCCGGCGTGGCGCGGGCTCCCACGAGGTCAGGGCGTACACCACCCGCCACACCACCCCGAGCCGGACACTGAGCACCTCGGCGAGAGCAGGCAGCTCCGCGGCCAGATCCCGCGATCGCGGCCACCAGGCGCCGTCGACGTAACCGCTGATCGACCCCGCGGGCTTGAGCCGCAACCGGGTCCGCTCACGCGACGGGTTGAGCGGTGGAATGATCGGTGTGGATGAGACTGACATGACGTCAGTGCTCCGTCCTGGCCGCCTCGCGACCGATGTGAGAGAACCGAGGACGGCGCAAACTCGAATATCTGCGCACGAAATGCTCTCGACAACTCCACACGATACGCCTTCAGCGGCTGTACCGCCTCGATCCCGAAGACGATCATGGCCGCCGCAGCGTCAAGCCGATGCAGACCCCTGCGACACACGTCGCAGTCCGCTGGCGGGAACAAACGCAGAGCCACTAGAGTTGAATAAGTTGTAGTTCGCATATTTTCCCTCGAGTCCGTGTCCCCCGCCGCTGCTCGACGCAGCCGTGCCGGTGTGACCGGTGACAGAGGAAACTCAAGGTCCTGAAAGGACAAGCATCAGCACTTCAACCACATCCGGCGCCGTTCTCACGCCGGACCTGTTCAGCCATCCGTACACCTACAACCCGCGCGAGACGAACTATCCGGTCGTTGACCACCGCATCTCGCGCGACGGTCTCTTCCGTGACCCATTCGACGGGGCCACGACAGTTCTGCCCCGGCGCCCAAATGGCCAGCACGGAACTGCGGATGGCACTGGCCATCCTGCTGACCCGGTTCCTGGATCTCACCGTCGCCGTCCCTGACACGAGCTGCAGTCGCAGGCCACCTGGTGATCACAGCGGTCCTGGTGGCGTGTATCAATGCTGTTGAGGCGTTCGCGGGCCTCGATGTTCGGCCGTAGTGCCCGACGGGCGAACGAACGCAATGACAACCAGCGAACCCGGAGTCGAGCCATGACCGTCGCGCGGATCGAGAAAACCGTCATCTCCGGCACTTTCAGCCTGGATGGTCAGCACTTCGACGTCGACAACAACGTCTGGCTGGTCGGCGACGACAACGAAGTGTTGATCATCGACGCACCGCACGACGCCGACCCCATTGTCGCGGCGATCGGTGGTCGCCGGGTGAAGGCGATCGTGCTCACCCACGGACACAACGACCACATCACCGCCGCGGTGGACCTGCGAGAGATGACGGGCGCACCGATCTGGTTGAACCCCGCGGACCGGATGCTCTGGGATGTCGTCCACCCGGCCGCGGCGCCCGACGGCGACCTCGCCGAGGACACACAGTTCACCGTCGCGGGCACGACGCTGACCGCGTTGCACACGCCGGGGCACTCGCCGGGCAGCACCTGCCTGCTCACACCGGATCTCGGCACCGTCTTCACCGGTGACACGCTGTTCTGCGGCGGGCCTGGGGCGACCGGACGCTCGTACAGCGACAAACCGACGATCCTGAACTCCATCCGGTCGCGGCTGCTCACCCTGCCCGGAGACACGGTGGTGAAGACTGGTCACGGCGACGACACCACCATTGAGGCCGAGATTCACAACGTCGACCAGGCCTGATGGTTGGCGGCATGTCCGGATCGGACAGCCATTCAGCCGTCAGTGCTGATGATCCGATCATCCGTCGGACGCGGCGTGCCCCCGTTGCCGTCCCGGTTCGTCGTCGCGATCCACAACTTTCCGTCCGGCGCGACCACGGCCTCACGCAACCGTCCGTACGTGCCTTTGAGAATCGCCTCTGGCTTGGCCAGAGTGCCGTCGGTCTTGATCTTGGACTTCCACAGTCGCTCGCCGCGCAACGCGGTCACGTACAGATTGCCCTTGTAGACCGCGATCCCACTCGGCGACGCTTGGTCGACCGCCCATGTCACCAGTGGGTTGACGTACTTCTTGTTGGTGCACGGGCCTTCGCACTCCGGCCAGCCGTAGTTCTTGCCGGCCTGAATCAGATTCACCTCGTCGAGGTCTTGCTGACCGAGTTCGGAGGCGTACATCCGCCCCTTGGCGTCCCACGCCAGGCCCTGCACGTTGCGGTGTCCCATGGAATAGACCAATGACCTGAACGGGTTGCCCGGAGCGGGCTTGCCGTCCGGCGTCATCCGCAAGATCTTGCCGCCCAACGACTTCGGGTCCTGAGCACTGTCACTGTTGGCGGCATCGCCAGTACCGGCGTACAGGAAACCGTCCGGGCCGAACGCCAGCCGCCCGCCGATCTGCGCTCCGGCCACTGGGATACCTTTGACGATCACCTTCGGTGACTCGCCAAGACGCAGCCGCACAATTCGGTTGTCCAACTCAGTCGTGTAGTACACGTAGATGTATCGGTCGGTCGTGTACTTCGGCGACACCGCGATCCCCAACAACCCGCCCTCACCGTTGACCTGCACGCCGGAGATCTTGGCGACCTCGCGCACGGTACCGCCCTTGATCGACAGGATCCGCCCCGTGTCCCGCTCAGCGACCAAGGCGCTCTTGTCGGGAAGGAATGCCACGGCCCACGGCACGCGCAGCGACGTCGCGACTTCCGTGGCCGCGATCGGTACCGCGGATGCACCCTGTGGCACGGCCACTAGGAACACAGCAAGCAGCAGCGCTGTGATCTGGGACTTCTTCATGTGCCCTCCTTGTCGACCACTGGAGTCGGCAGCGGGCGGCGGTCCGAAGCCTCGTGCACTGTAAACGTTTACATCAAGTTCGCGCTGCCCGCAACATCCGCGTAGAGCAACTCGGCGCAGCGACGAACTGCACACGTAGTGTCCGTTTTATGACAGTATGTGTCAGTTGGTGATGAACCGGGGCATCTGCCGCCTAGCCGGGCCGAGACCTGCTCATCCGAGACAGTCACGCGCATGTTCGTGCCGAAGTCCCGACTCGAGAGGTCAACGTCATGGGTCTGTTCGACATCGTCAAGGAAAAGATCAGCGAGCTCTTGTCCGGCGCCACCGACAAGGTCACCGAGCTGACGGAATCCGCTGGCAACCTCACCGACACGGCGCAGGGAGCAACCGATACCGCAACCGGCGCGGCACAAGACCTCACCGGCACCGCAACCGGCGCGGCACAAGACCTCACCGGCACCGCGACCGGCGCGGCACAAGACCTCACCGGCACCGCGACCGGCGCGGCACAAGATGTCACCGGCTCCGCGTCCGAGGCGATCCCTGACGTCAACCCAGAGAAGTAGGAACACAGCAGCGCGGCCGGTGATCATCGGGCGTGCCGGTCAGGCCGGCCGATCACATTCCTCCGCGATGACCCGCATCGCCTCCAGATGGGGACCGCCGAATGTGGTGGCCATCGCGACATCGGCGGCATCCCTGCCGCGACCGATCGGTACCCGTCCCTTGCGAGGCTCGTTGTTGCGGGGATCGAAGGTCCACCAGCGCCCGGCCAGCCACACCTCCATCCAGGCCGCGAAGTCCATCGGCGCCGGATCCGGATCGGTATCCATGTCCGGCAGGTAACCGAACACGTAGCGCGCCGGAATGTTCAACGCACGGCAGAACGAAATCGCCAAGTGGGTGAAGTCCCGGCACACACCGAACCCCGACGCGTTGACATCCGCGGCGGTGGACATCGCAGTGGAACTGCCATATCGAAAACTCAGGTGACCATGCACGTGCGCGCAGATCTGCCGAACGCGACTGTATCCAGGTCTGGCCGAGCCGAACCGGGACCACGCCTCGTCGCCGAGCATGTCAGGTAGGCAGTACCTGCTCGGCAGAGTGTAGAGAAGGACGTCATCCGGCAACATGTCCGGTGGAACTTCCGCCGCGTCCTCGGCTACGTCGTCGGCGACATCCAGCACCTCGGCGAATGCCTGGTACTGCAGGCTCGATCGGCCGATCGGCAGCACCACTCGCGTGCACGGATTGCCGTAGAGGTCGCGGTAGTGGCGCATCGGTACGTCGGGCTGCATCGACCACTGCTCGCCGGCCACACGCACATCACCACCGCCGCTGGGCTGCACCTGGAACACCGTGGGCGTCTCGATCTCGGCCCGGTAGTCGAAGGCGCACCCGATCCGCAGCCACCTCTTCTGCTCGGTCATCGCTGCGAAACTGCGCACGGAGGGCTTGGGCAGGGCGTCATCCGCGGCCCCAGGTTGCGCGCTTGAGTACCGCGTCTGTTCCGCATTCCGCGCCGAGGCAGCGGCTCGGGCAAATCTGCCTTGCTCATAGGTCATATAGGTCCGCTCTGTCCCGGGGCCTTCGGCTTCAACCTCAAAAGCAAGGTGTGCCGAGGCGGCTCGGTGACCAATGTGGCCAGAGGAGTGGTGATGCGCGTGCGCGGTCCCGACATCATGCCAGTACTCCCGTCCACAGCCGCGAAAACCCGGCCGGTGCGGGCGTCGCCGAAAACGACGCGAGCTTGACCGCTCGCATACAAAGTGCTTTCGACACCTCCGACAGTACACCTCGGCGGCCATGATCGGTCGATTACGGTGAAAAGGATCCGGCCAAGAGTGCCGCCAGCGGTCCACTGGCTGACCTGTCCATTGTGTCCAACGCGATTCGGTTTCATGGTACCGGGATCTCAAAAGTCCTTTATGGACGATCGCGTGAAAACGCGGTACCGGACGCAGAAGCCTTACACGACAAGCTGTGCACGGCAACCGCCGATGGATGCCCATCTCAGCGTATACTGAGCAGTACTGAGGGATGTCGAGCACCGGCACTCAAGCCGGGCCACCTTGGGCGCACAAGACCGGCCGGCGAGTCCGGCCAGAGGCGGGAGCGCCGAGATGATCTCGGACCTGCTTGTCACCGACGCTGACGGGCCCCTCCAGCGCACACCCCCGCCGGTGAATACATCCCTGCCAGCAATGGCGTTTCGTTCGGCGGGCAACCGAACATCGCGCCGAGCGTGTGGCAGCACAGAAAGGCGCAGCACATGACCGGAACTCCGGAAGATCCCACCGTGATCGCCCAGCGACTCCGCATTGTCACCGGATTCCATGTGTCCGAACGCGACTGGATCATCCAACGCCTTGCCGCGCTCGAGCCGAGACTGCGGTCCTTCCGCGACGAACAGGTCGACCTGGAAATCAGTCTCAAGGATCGCGACGGCGTGGATCAGCGAGTCACGCTGGAATGCTGGATCCGCCGCGCCACCCGGCTGCACCTGGTGACCACCTCCTCGGCGCAGAGCCTGGCGGTAGCGCTCAACGAAGTCCGCAATGGCCTGATCCGTAAGATCGACGACGCCAAGACCCGCACCGAACCGCGCAACAACCGCGCACTGCGTCACCCCCAGACGACACCAAACCCGAGTAACCCGACCACGTCCCCTTGACAACACAGCCATCGACAGCCCAGCTGTCCATAATGGATCCGCCGTGAAGGCCATGGGCCGCGGTTCGGGATGTCTCGGGCTCGCGAGCCGGATCGCGACACGGTGCCGCTCACTCCATCATCCGGGGTGAGCGGCACCGGCTTGTCCAAGAGGAACGAGACCCACGGGTTCAGTCCGCCAGGCACGGCTGCTTGTGACTGCGTTTCCGGCGTTCGACGGCGGGCATCCCAGTTCATGGGGCCCTCGCCGGCCAACTGTTTGACCGACGAGGGTGACCGCAACCCCAGGAATTCTCGGTGCGGTCACCGGCTGCTTACCCCCGAACTTCGCCCGCTATGCGCAAGTACCCTGAGTCGTTACGTAGCAGTATCCTGCCGATGCACTACGAACAAGTCCACTTGACCGGCCCGTAGTTGGCGGCGCTGGCGTAGATCACCTCGTCATCACCGACGACAAAGGTGTTGCCAGTGATTTCAGTGGCGCCGTCCGGCAACGGAAGTTCGGCCAGGAACGCAGTGTTGCGCCATACTGCGGGCGGCCCCTCGTACGAGTCTCTGTGCCCAGCGATCAGCCCATTGGCGTTGATCGCCTCCGCAGTGCCACGAACCTCGATCGGCCGTGGATCGTCTGGGCTCTCATAAAGCACGGAATGGACGTCCGTACCCGGTCCTTGGTACTGCGTACGGATGGCCTTGCCGGCACGAATGCCTGCCATGTGCCCGATCAAGCCGTTGCTTTCCAACGGAATGATCTGACCGGCTCGCCACAGGTACCCGGGATGTCCCATGTCGTCGTACAGCAGTACTGTCCCGTCCTCGTCCAGGTCGATGCCATCCCCGACCGTGGTGTCAGTAACGATCGGATCGCCAACTGCCGGCCAGAGCATCGTGAAACCACGCCCGTCGCTGCTGCGCGTTCCCCATACCAGCACGTCACCGCGGTCGTTGAGCGCGGTCCCGGAGCGGGCCTCGTACCCGTTGCGCGGAAGTAGCTGAGTGATTGTGCCGTTGCCGGTGTGACCGCCGGTGAACAGGAACACGCCTTGTCTACCCGTCCGAGGATCCTCGGCGTTCACCAATATCGTGCCTGCTGAGTTCTCGTCGGCGACGTGCGCGTACTGGAAGTCGGCGAATTCGCGGGCAATGCGCGGTTCGCCGTTGGTCCACAGCACTACCAAGATCGACTGGGTTGCCGAGGCGGTGACATTACCCGAGTAGTTGCCGTTGCTGTCCGTACCACGGACATCGAAGTTGGCCGGGCCGAATCCCGCGAGTGTTTTGATTTTCTCCACTTTCCACTGGCACGCTGCACGCTCGACTGTCAGCTGCTGGGATTTCTCGACGCGCACACCACTTGCCGTCACTGCCAACGTCGCGGTGTAGGTGCCTGGTGCTGTGAAGGTGTGCTGGAACTCCCGCCGGGTCGAACGGCCCACACTCCCCCGATCGCTGGTGATCATCCATTCCCAGCGGTCTGGGCGTTGGCCGGTGACCTGTGCGCCGAAGCGCACGGATTCACCGACCTTCGGAGTGGCGGGGTTGATGGTCAGTGCGGCGATGCGGGGTGGAGTGCCCACGGGCTCGATCGTCACGGTCTCGATGGCGACTGGGGCGGACACGCCAGTATCCGTCGTCGCGGCGAGGTGGATCTGGAACTCGCCAGGACGATCCCACGAGTGGCGGACACTGAGCCCGGTGGCCTGCGTGCCATCGCCGAAGGTCCAGCGGGCACTGGCCAGGCCGGCGGGACCGCGGGCAACAGCCGTGAGCTCGAACTCCTCGCCGACCACTCCCCTGTCGCTGGGCTTGAGGACGATGTCGACCTGTGGCAGGACGATCGCCGGTGGGGGTGGCTGGTGTGCGGAGTCGCCGGCCCCCTCAACCGGAGGCACGGTGCCGGGGCGGAGCGGGCCGCCCGTGGATGGTGGCTGCCGCCGAGTGCTCGGGCTGTCCAATTCGCCCCGGACGGGACCCGATCCCGGTTTTACCGGGTTGTACTTCGACACGGCGCGCACGCCACCATCGAGATCGAGAACGCCTGCCTGGTCGCTGTCCGGGTCGTTGTAGAACACCACGCCATCGCGGGTCAGCAACTCGAAACGCACCGGACGGTCGAACAACTGCCGTCGTGCGACCACACGCATCGCCCCCAGGTCAATGATCCAGACCTGCCCATTACCGTAGTCGGGCACGACCGCGTGGTTGTCCGTCTCGATCGCCGCGCCAAGCTCCGCCTTCCCGGTCCCCAAGGGGATCGGGGCCGCGCAAGAGTCCGCGCCAAACGAACAAACCATGAGCAGCCCACGGGACGCGACCGAGATCAGTATCCGCTGCTGCTGTGCTGAACCGGTGACCTCGACCGCGTCGTCCGGCCGGAGGTCCACGCGGGCCGATTCCTGTACCGAGCCGTCATCCGGATCGAGCAGTTCCGCCGTGCGGCGCGCCAGATCCAGCAACGCCGGACGGCCATCGGTCACCGTGAGCCGAGCTCTGTCCGCTGTGCTCGCCGCCGCCCTGGTGTGTCCCTTTTCGGGGGTGAACCAAGTCAGATCACCAGTCGCGCGATCGAGAATCCACAACCGCCCGACGCTGTCCACAATGGTCCCGTCTGGAGAGACCTTCGCCGCAAGGGAAAACGGCGCACCGCGGGGCGTCAGCGTAACCGGATCGACCGGCGTCAACAGCCCACGACCGGAATCCAACGCATACAACGCTTGGGACGTGGGAAGGACATCACCTGCCAACGGCTTCGACGGACGGGAAGGCAGCAGCGTCGCGCCGTCCACACGCACCACGGTTCCGTCCGACTTGTTGAGGGCATAACCCGTCGGTCCCAGCTGGGACGCGTGGATCGGAGTGCCGGGTGCCGCGACATCCACCCGCGCCGCCACCTCGGCAGAGGCACCGTCAAGCAGGGTCAACTGCCCGGCCTTGCTGGACGCCAGCCACGCCGAGCCGCCGTGCAACCGCACTCGCGGCGCCTCGTGCGCCCTGTCCATCCCGCCGACAACCACACCGGCCAACGACATCACGGCCACACCTGCCGCGGCCCAGGCCCGCGCGCGTTTGGTCCGAAAGCGCATGCCACAGGCACCGGGCCGACTTCTGAAGCCCCACACGCCCGCAGAATGGCAAACCCACCTTGCGGTTTTCTCCCAAGCGCCAACCCCGTTTCAGCCACCGCTGAACCCTCCGAACGGCGGTAATACGTCACTTCACCCGTTGGCGATGAGCGTTTCGGAGACAACGGCGGGGTTTTCCGGCCATCCTTGGCACGCCGGACAGGTACCCGTCACGAAGGGGAGAGATTTCATGATCACACGCCGTTCGCTGCTCGTCGGCTCCGCTGCCGTCGCAGGCACGCTGGCATGGGCCGGGACCGCGCAGGCGGCACCACGCGGGTCGGTCACCGAGTTGCGTGGCGGGAACCTCGCGGTGAAGGTGCGCACCAGGGCGGGCTGGGGCGCGAACGAGGACCTGCGCTTCAAGGACGGCCAGGAGATCTGGCCACTTGCGTACTTCAAGGCGCAGACGCTGACCGTGCATCACGAGGGCGGCGGGACCGGCGACGACCCGGCCCAGCGTGTCCGGAACATCTACCAGCTGCACGCCGTCGACAACGGCTGGGGCGACATCGGCTACCAGCTGCTGATCGGGCGCGACGGGACCGTCTTCGAGGGCAGGTACTCCGGCACGGACTGCGTGCCCGTGTTCGACACAGCCACTTCCCTCAACGCCGTCAACGCCGGTCACGTGGTGGGCTACAACGCCGCCAACATCGGCATCTGCCTGCTCGGCAACCTCAGCGAGGTGGAGCCCACCGCGGCGGCCCTGGAAAGCCTGGCCCGGACCGCCGCGGTGCTCTGCAAGCGCATCGGCCTCGACCCACTGGGCACGACCGACTACGTCAACCCGATCAACGGCTTCGCCAAGACCGTGCCGACGATGGCCGTCCATCGGGATTGGGATGCCACCACGGAATGCCCCGGGACCAAGCTGGCCCCGAAACTACCGCAGGTGCGTGCCCGAGTGGCCGAGATCCTGCGGGGCCGCCACTGAGCCCGGCCATCGAAGGGGCCAGTCCGAAATGGACTGGCCCCGGCGGCCGACTACCCGGTGTAACGGGCGTCGGTACCGTAAAGCTCCCTGGTGAAGGCGGAAATATAGGTGTGCACGTCGGAAGCACCGAGGTTGTAGGTCAGGTACACGCCGTAGCCCTCGCTCACCGTTCGCCGCGCGAGGCTGGCGGCGGTGCTGCTGGGCGTCGCGCTGATCTGGACGGCCGCTGGTGAGAGCCTGGACTTGGGGAGGCCGATGTTAGGCACGCCCCACGTGCCGTAATAAGGGTTCCAGGCGTAGTCGAACTTCGACGCGATGTTGACACCCCCATACGACAACCGTGACGCCGACGGGCCGATGTTGTACAGGGTGATGAGTTTGTTGGGCATCGCCGCACGCAACGCCGAGACTAGGTAGACGAAGGAACTCGCGTTGGGCTGGCCGGTGCCGTTCCTGCCGTATTCCGCGTATTCGTCGTCAAAGTCGATGCCGTCCAAGCCATACTTGGCCACAGTGTCGGACAACTGCTTCGCGAAGGCCTCGGCGGCCTGTTTGGTCGGGAAGTTTGCGAATCCAGCGCCCTGGTGGTTGCCCAGGATCGACAGCGTCACCTTGATCCCCTTGGCCTGCAGCGGGCGGACCTGCGTGGCCACGTTGTCCAGCACACGCTGCACATTCGGGTTGAAGTACAGGTACGCCGACTTCTTCGCGACGTCGTAGTTGATGTTGGCCGCGAAGATCACACCGACGTCGAACACGTTGCCGCTGCCGTTGGCCAGCGTGTACTTGCCCACGTTCAGCATGCTGTTGTTGTTCACTTCGACGTAGGCCACGGAGATCGGTCCGGTCTTCGCGAGCGCGTTCGACGTGCCGGCTGTGGCCGTGGTCCCGCCGGTCATCAGTGCGACCGCCGCTATGAGCGCACCGATTTGACGAATTCTGGGCACCGTTGATCAACTCCCGTCGACTGGGGTTGGCAGGGTCATCCCCAACAGCGAACCAGCAGGAAAGTCCGATCGTCCATGTGGCGTGGTACGTCTGTCCGGTGAATTGTCTTTCGCACCGAACCGTGCCATCCCGATGAATGGGACATTCATCGTCCATAGTGGACGAACCGCGTCCCAGGCGCCGCTGACAGCACGACGACGCGACGAAAGACCAGGCGTACATCAAGGTCTGCCCTGCTTCCTCTGTGGCGCGCGGGCCAGAGAACCCATCATGGGCCGATGACGGAAAACGCGCTGGTCCGCCGGGTACGGCGGTCGATCATCGGCGATGGCCAGCCGACCGCCGGGCCCTACGGGCCGCGTCGGGTGACCTACGCGGACTACACCGCGTCCGGACGGGCGCTGGGGTTCATCGAAGACTACATCCGTGATCAGGTGCTGCCCTGGTATGCCAACACCCACAACGACTCCTCGGCCACAGCGGCGCAAACCAACGCATTGCGGGAAGATGCCCGTCGCGTGATCCGGGATGCCGTAGGCGGCGACGAGGACACCGTGGTGATCTTCAGCGGATCAGGGACTACCGGCGCCATCAGCAAGCTGATCGACATCCTCGGACTACGCGTTCCGGCCGCGCTGCAGGACCGGTTCCAACTGACCGACCTGATCCCCGCGCAGGCGCGGCCGGTGGTGTTCCTCGGGCCGTTCGAGCACCACTCGAACGAACTGCTGTGGCGGGAGTCCATCTGTGAGGTCGTGACCATTCCGGAGGACGCGGATGGCCAGCCCTCGCAAACGGTTCTGCGGGACGCGCTGGTCCGGTACGCGGACAGGCCCCTGAAGATCGGAGCGTTCTCCGCGGCGTCCAACGTGACCGGAATCGTCACTGACGCCCACCGGATCTCTCACCTGCTGCACCAGCACGGCGCGCTCGCGTTCTGGGACTACGCAGCCGCAGCGCCCCACGGCAGTATCCATATGTACGACCGGTGCGAGCAGCACCAACTGTCCTATAAGGACGCGGTGTTCATTTCTCCGCACAAGTTCCTCGGCGGCCCTGGCACACCCGGTGTGCTGGTGGTGCGCCGGGAGTTGCTGCGCAATCGGGTTCCCAGCGTGCCCGGTGGCGGGACCGTGAACTATGTCAGCACGACCGATCACCACTACATCAGTGATGCCGCGCACCGGGAGGAAGGCGGCACACCCGCGATCGTCGAGTCGATTCGTGCCGGACTGGTGTTCGGCCTGCAGCAAGCGGTCGGCTCGCAGGTCATCCACGACCGGGAGCAGACGTTCCTGCGGCGCGCACTCGATTCCTGGTCCACCAACCCGAATCTGGAAGTCCTCGGCAACCTCGACGCTGGCAGACTCGCGATAGTTTCGCTGATGGTACGAGGCCCAGACGACAAACGGCTGCACCACAACTACGTGGTGACGTTGCTCAGCGACCTGTTCGGTATTCAGGTCCGTGGCGGCTGCTCATGCGCGGGGCCCTACGGTCATCGCCTGCTCGGTATCGGCCCGGATCTCTCCCGGCGCTTCGAGCACGAGATCCTCGCAGGCAGGGAAGGGATCAAACCTGGCTGGGTCCGGGTGAGCTTCAACTACGCGATGTCCGACACGGTCGTCGACTACGTGATCGAAGCGGTGCACCGTGTGGCCAACGACGGGTGGAAGTTGCTGAGCGACTACCGCTTCGACCCGTCGAGCGGTCAGTGGAGCCACCACCGCGCGACTGAACCCCAGTTGCGGCTGGCCGACATGCGGTACGACGTCGATCCCGCGCAGTGCCCTGCGCCGGTAGGTGAGGACGCACTTGCTGGGTATCTCGATGACGCCACACGCGTATTCGCCGCCGCCGACAGGTCCAATGTCCGTGGACAGGCACACGTGTCGCGCAGCTTTGACGAACTCCGTTGGTTCGACCTGCCGACGGTGTGTTTGCCGCGGCATGCCGCCGATCCAGTGTCGGTCACTCCTTCAACGAAGTCCTGACCAGCCCGTATGGAGCCACTTGGCGAGTTCGGGCGGCGCGAGTTCGGCCACGCGTCCGGTGTAACGCTCGACAGCAGCCGGGTCGAGCAGGTCGTGCCACTGGCCGCTGGTGCCGGAGCGGAAGAAGTTCGTGTTGCTGCGCCACAGTTTCGCGTCGACGCCAGGCGCCAGCTCGTCGGCCCGCTTGCGCATCCGGTCGAACGTCGCCGCAGCGGCGAGTTGTTCGAGCCGCTGCTCGCTGGCCTCGATGGACAGCACGGTGGCCAGACGCCGCAACTGGCCAGGCAGGTCGGCTTTGAGGTCCGCGTAGTGGAACAGCGCCACTTGCGGATCGTCGCGGCGCTCCCAGAACGTCCGCACATGGTGGACGAGGTTGGCCAGGGTCACGCCGAATGTCGATGATTCGGGCGTGAATTCAGCATCTGCCCACAACCAGAACCGCTCGAGCGGGTCTTCCGAGGGCGGCTGGCTGACCTGCGGGTCGAGGCCGCCGGAGGTGATGGCGTCAGGATGGATGTTGGCTGCGGCGTGCTCGAACGACAGCATGGCGTCGCGCGGATCACGCCCGACGCAGATGTATGTCACCCCGGCCTCGAACGGTAAGCCGTCAAGCGGTGTGTGCGTCTTGATGAAGCGCCGGTGCTGCTGGCTCTCGAGTTCAGCCAGGATCGCGGCGGTGTCATAGGTAACCGCGTCCAGCCATGGGGAGATCTCGGTGAGCGGGCGGTGGAGCTCGGCGGTGTCGAAAATCAGCATCGCGCACAACATCTGCATCCAGGTCGTACCGCACTTCGCCGGCGTGCTGATCACCACGTCCCCGGTCCGGAACTCGAAGCCGGCCCACAGTGCGCTGTCGGACACCACCGTTCGATACCGCCGCAACTCAGCCATCCCAGCTCCCCAGGCAGCAGTTGATGCTTTCGCTCGCGCGCGTTCCAGGATGCCACGCTCGGTGGCAGGCAGGCTACAAACCATGCGCTCACCGGTTGCACACGCGCCGCCTCAGGCGCGAAAAGTCTTTCACTGAGTGAAAACCACGCTCCGGCGTTGGCGATGCCGTGGCTGATGCTTGCCGGACAGCCATTGCCGGTCTGGAGGTAGCCACTCATGACAGCCTTCGTTCGTGACCACTGGTACGTCGCCGCGTACGGCCACGAGATCGGCCGGGAGCTGTTCTCCAGAACGGTTCTCGGCGAGCCGTTGGTGTTCTACCGCAGTACGGACGGCGTGGTGGTGGCGTTGGCGGACCGTTGTGTCCACCGGCGTTATCCTTTGTCGGAGAGCAGGCTCGACGGCGACACGATCGTCTGTGGCTATCACGGCTTCACTTACGACAGCGCCGGAACCTGTGTGTTCGTTCCCGGCCAGGCAAGGATTCCGCGCACCGCCCGAGTGCAGGCCTACCCCGTGGTGGAGCGGGATTCCTTTGTCTGGGTGTGGATCGGCGACCCGGATCGGGCGGACGATTCGTTGATCCCCCGCGCGCCTTGGCTGGCTGATCCGGCGTACACCACCGTGTGCGGGATGGAGCCGCTGGCGGCGCGCTATGGCTTGCTTGTGGACAACCTGCTCGACCTGTCGCACGAGACTTACCTGCACGGCGGGTACATCGGCACACCCGAGGTGGCGGCCACTCCGATCACCACCGAGGTGGACGAGGATGCCGGGATCATCCGGGTCAGCAGGCGCATGGCCGACGCCGAATGCCCGCCGTTCTACGCCAAGTCGACCGGGATCGACGGACGGATCACCCGGTGGCAGGACATCGAGTACCACCCGCCGTGCCTTTACCTGCTGCACAGCCGGGTCGCGCCGGCCGGCGTGCTGCCGCAAGCCGACGGCTCGGACCCCAACGGGTTCCACGTCGAGGTGGTGTACGCGATCACTCCGGAGACCGAGCACAGCACCCACGATTTCTGGGCCGTGGCAAGGGATTTCGCCCTCGACGACGAAGGTGTGTCGGAATTCCTGCGGGAGAGCAACCGGACCGTGGTGCTGCAGGACGTGCGAGCACTGGACATCCTCGAACGAGTGATCCAGACCGAACCGGAGGGCTACCAGGAGCTGTCGATCAACATCGACGCCGGCGGCCTCGCGGCGCGCCGGATTCTGCGCCGGATGGCTCAGGCATGACGGAAACAACCGGCACGGTGTACCGGATCCACTGGCAGCCGGGCAGCGACATCCTGGTCGGTGTGTGCCATTGCGGCACTCAACGGGAAGCGTGCGATCCCGTTGAGTTGTGGGACTGGCTGCTCGACCACTCGGGTGGGCACCGCGTGGGGGAACCGCGATGACATTCGACGTCGTGGTGGCGGACAAGGAGATCATCGCCGAGGGCGTGGTCTGCTTGACCCTCCGCCATCCCGAAGGGAATGCCTTGCCGGAGTGGGAGCCGGGGGCGCATGTCGATCTTCTGCTGGGCCCGGATATGGTCCGGCAGTACTCGTTGTGCGGCGATCCGGACGACCGATCGGACTTGCGGGTCGCTGTCCTGCACGAACCGGACGGCCGGGGCGGTTCACGGCACGTGCACGGACAGTTGCGGGTCGGCGACCGGCTGGGCATCGACGGTCCGCGCAACCACTTCCCTTTGGTGGAAGCGAAACGCTACCTGTTCATCGCGGGCGGTATCGGCATCACCCCGATCATGCCGATGTTGACCGCTGCCGAAAAGCAGGGCACGGACTGGACTTTGGTGTACGGCGGCCGCACGCGCCGCTCGATGGCGTTCCTGGACAGGCTGATCCGTGAGCACGGCGATCGGGTCAGCATCCGGCCCCAGGACGAGACCGGACTGCTGGACCTGGCCTCGCTGTTGGCCGAACCCGATCCGGAGACCTTGGTGTACTGCTGTGGGCCGGAACCGTTGCTCGCCGCCGTGGAGCGGCACTGTGCCTCGTGGCCGACCGGGGCCTTGCGTGTCGAACGATTCACCGCCAAGGTGGACACTGCGCAGCGCACCGCTTTCGAGGTCGAACTGGCCCAGTCCGGCCGGACACTCCTCGTGCCCGCGGACCAGTCGATCCTGTCCGTCGTCGAGGACGCGGGCGTGCAGGTGCTCTCGTCCTGCCGGGAAGGCACGTGCGGGACCTGTGAGACCGTGGTGCTGGACGGCATGCCGGACCATCGCGACTCGTTGCTCACCGAGACAGAACGGGCCGCGGGCGACACAATGATGATCTGCGTTTCACGGGCATGCGGCCCCAAACTGGTGCTGGACTTATGAGGGCGGACGATGAGCGGCAGATCGGTCACGAGCAAGGTCCTTGCCCTGCTTGACGCCTTCACCCCGGCGTCGCCCGAACTGACGCTCAGCGAACTGGCCCGGCGCGCCGGGCTGTCGCTGCCGACCGCGCACCGTCGTGCGCTCGAACTGGTCGAGTGGGGCGCGTTGGAGCGCGGCCCGGACGGTCGTTTCCACATTGGACTGCGTTTGTGGGAGGTGGCTTCGCTGGCGCCGCGCGGACTCGTCCTGCGCGAGGCCGCGTTGCCGTTCCTTGAGGACCTCTACGAGGTCAGCCACGAGAACGTCCAGCTCGCCGTCCGCGAAGGGCTCGAAGTGGTGTTCGTCGAGCGGATCGCCGGTCGCGCCGCCGTGCCTGTGCTGACCAGGGTCGGCGGCCGGTTCGCCTTGCACGCCACCGGAGTCGGCATGGTACTGCTCGCGCACGCACCTGCCGATGTCCAGGAGGAGATGCTTTCCGCGCCACTGCAGGCCTACAGTCGCAAGACGATCACCGATCCGGTGCGGCTGAGGGAGGTTCTGGCCGACGTGCGCCGCTGCGGGTATGCCGTGAGCGACGGGCAGGTCACTGTGGACGCTCTGTCTGTCGCAGCACCGATCCACGACGCGGATGGCGCGGTGGTCGCCGCGGTTTCCCTTGTGGTGCGGGCGGACAACGCCCAACCCAGCGCGCTGGCTCCGCTGGTGCGGGCGGCCGCCCGCGGCATCAGCCGTTCACTGGCGGGTCGAACCGCAGCACAGGCTTGATCGTCGCACCGGCGAGGACGTCCTCGACGGCCTGGCCGATCTGGTCGAACCGGTAGTGCGTGACCAGCCGGTGGACCGGCAGCCGTCCCGCGATCACCAGACCTGCCAACACCGGCACGAGGGACTCGATCTCCGCGTCCCCGAGCGTCAGCCCCACCACGTGCCTGCCGGGGAGCATGAAGTTGACGTCGACGGGCACTTCGGTGCCGAACGCGGGGGCGCCCACGATGACCGCCGTGCCGCGCACGGCGAGCGTGCCGATGGACGTACGGAGCACGTCGGCGCTCCCGGTGGTCTCCACGGCACCGTCCACGCCATGGTCGCCCGTCAACCGGCCGACCTCATCGGCCAGATCGCGCTTCGTCGTGTCGATCGTGTCCGTCGCGCCGAGCTCACTGGCCAGCCGCAACCTGTCCGCGATCCGGTCCGCGACAATGATCCTCGTCGCGGGTGTCATCGTCGCAGCCATCACCGCGGACAATCCGACCGCCCCGGCACCCGTTATGAGCACTGTGGAGCCCGGACGGGGCCTGAGTACGTTCCACACCGCACCAGTACCGGTCATCACGCCGCAACCGAGGGGAGCCAGGACATCAAGCGGCGCGCCGGGGCCGACTTTGACGACTCCGCGTTCGTCGGCGATCGCGTGCCGCGCGAAGCTGGACTGGCCGAAGAAGTGCCCGCCGACTTCGCTGCCGGCACGCGAAATCGTGGCCGAGCCGTCGAGGCGACGACCGCCGATGAGATTGGCGGGCAACCACGTCTCGCAATAGGCGGGGTGCCCGTCATGACAACTCGCGCACCGGCCGCACGAGGTGTAGCTGAGCAAAACCTGATCGCCTGGCCGGACTCGTGTCACCGACGCGCCGACCGCCTCGACGATCCCTGCGCCCTCGTGCCCGAGAACGGCGGGCATCGGGAACGGCAACGCACCCTTGGCGACACTGAGGTCGGTGTGACAGATGCCCGCCGCGACCATCCGGACCAGCACCTCGTCGGCACGCAAGTCGGCCAGTTCCACCTGGGACAAGGTGAAACCCGCGCCAGGGGACTCCACGACCGCGGCTGTGGTGATTGTGGACATTCGGAGCCTCCTGCAGTCAGTCCAGGGAGATCACGACGGATTTGGTCGTGGTGTAGGCGGACAGCGCCTCCGGGCCGTACTCACGGCCGAACCCGGACTGCTTCACCCCGCCGAAGGGCACGGCCGGATCGAGCAGCGCCCAATCGTTGACCCACACGATCCCCGCACGCAGCCGCGCGGCGACCCGGTGAGCGCGGGAAACGTTCTGCGTCTGCAGTCCGGCCGCGAGCCCGTACGGCGTGCTGTTGGCCAACATGACCGCTTCGTCCTCGTCCTTGAACGGCTGCACAGTCAGCACCGGGCCGAAGATCTCCTCCTGGACCACTCGCGAATCGGCGGACACACCGGCGATCACGGTGGGGCGCAAGTAGTAGCCGCCGTTCAGATCGAGCCGGTCGCCACCGGTGACCACTTTGGCTCCCTCGGCACGAGCCAAGTCGATGTACTCCAGTGCTTTCGTGAGCTGCCGCTCCCCCGCCATCGGCCCGATCACGGTCGTCTCGTCGAACGGGTCACCGATCGGCACCCCGGCCACAGCGTCACCGAGAATGCCAAGCACGGTGTCGTACAACGGTTCGGCGACGAGCAGCCGCGGCCCAGCCATGCAGAACTGGCCGCTGTTGAACACGAACGCCTTGATCACGGCGCCGATCGCCTTGTCGAGGTCCGCGTCGTCGAAGACGATGTTCGCCGCGTTTCCGCCGAGTTCCAAGGTGACCGGTTTGAGCGCCGCGCCGGCCACTTCGGCAGTGTGCCTGCCGACCGCGGTCGACCCGGTGAAAGCGATCTTGTCGACGCCTGGGTCACGAAGCAAGGCCTCACCGGTCTCGGCACCGCCGGTCACCACGTTGACCACGCCGTCCGGCACGCCTGCCTCAGTCAGGATCTCCGCCATCAGCAGGGCGCTCAGCGGCGTGTCCGGGGCGGGCTTGTGCACGACGGTGTTCCCCGCGGCCAACGCCGGAGCGATCTTGGCCGTACTGAGGATCAACGGGAAGTTGAAGGGCGTGATCGCACCCACCACACCCAGCGGCTCGCGCCTGGTGTACGCGTGGGCGTTGAGCGGAATGTCCCGCACCGCACCGTCCAGCGACTGCGCCAATGCCGAGTAGTACTCGAAATGACCGGCAGTCGTCGCCACGTCGACAGCCCGGCACAGCGCCACCGGCTTGCCCACGTCCAGGCTTTCCACGGCGACGAGTTCGTCGGCGCGCCGCCGGACCAGTTCAGCCACCCGGTACAGCACCCGCGCCCGCTCCCGGCCGGACATGCCCGCCCACTGTCCACTGTCGAACGCCGCACGGGCCGCCCGAACAGCGTCGTGTACGTCGTCTTCCGTCGCCTCCGCAACGGTTGTGATCGGACGACCAGTGGAAGGATCGATCACATCGGAGTGCCGCGTGCCCGCACGCCACTCGCCCCCGATGAACAACTTGCCCGGTTGCACCTGCGGCCGTACCACGGCCTGCCTGACCTGGCTGTCTGTCGCGGTCATATCAGTCGCCTCTTCGCGCCTCGGCTCCGCTGCCGCGGTCACATTAACAGGATTCCTGATGATTGACGAGGCATGACCTGATATCGCTGGAGTTTGTGTGACAAGATTCCTGATCTATAGTGCTGGTATGTCAAACGCCAACCGAGTACTGCGAGATCGCCAGGCAGCCCGGCCGTCGCTGCTCTACGCGATCAAACAGGTCGAACTGGTCGTTCGCGCACACCTGGACGAACTGCTCAAACCGTCCGGGGTGACGGCGTTGCAGTACACCGCGCTGACAGTGTTGCAACGGCGGGACGGCCTGTCGTCATCGGCCGAGCTCGCCCGCAACTCGTTCGTCACTCCCCAGGCCATGGCCGACCTGGTCGCCGGACTCGAACGGCGTGGGCTGATCAGGCGGGACCGCGACCCGCACAACCGCAGGCGGCTGCTGCTCAGCCTCACCGACGCCGGCCGGGTCCTGCTCGCCGAGCACGAATCCGCGGTCCGCGCACTGGAAGAGCAGATGGTGACCGAGCTGAACCTCACCGAACGTGAGGCGTTCGCCGACTACCTCAACCGCTGCCGCGCCGCGCTGGCCGTGGATCCTCCGCACTAGGTCCGGCTTTCCGGTGGACTGTCCTGTCCGGTCAAGCACTGCTGCACAAGTGGACCGAACCGGGCGACGAGCTCGTCGATGGACAACGACGCGATCGGCTCGATGCGCACGATGTACCGCGCCACTGCGAGACCCAGGATCTGGACGTTGACCATGCCTGCCCGCAGTGCGGCGTCCGGCGTGTCCAGCATCGCCGCCAGCCGGTCGGTGATCTCCCGGTCGATGAACTCGCGCAGCAGCGTTTCGGACTGCTCGTCGGTGGGCGCCGACCTGGTCAGCATCACCAGCGGGGTGCGATCGGACTTGTCAAGGTTCTCCAGGAGTGTCCGCACGATGCGCTCGCCGATGGTGCCGAGGTCGCCGGTGAAGATCGACTCGATGGCCGGCGGGACGTTTCCGGACATCTCGATCGCGGCCGCGAACAGGCCCTGTTTGGTACCGAAGAAATAGAACACCATCGCCGGGTCGACGCCGGCCGCGGTGGCGATCGCGCGAACGGTCGTGCCGCCATAGCCGTGCTGACCGAACAGCTCGCGGGCGGTCTGCAGGATCCGCTGCTTGCTCTCCGCGCCGGATCGCCAGCGCCCAGGACGGCGGTTTGTGCCTTGGTCTGTCATGACCACCGAAGCCTAACACTCTTTCTTCATCGCTCGGTGGAGTTTTGCTCGCATCGTCCGTAGAGTGTTCTTCATCAGGCGATGAAGAAAGGGGGCGGGCCGGATGAGGGTGATCGTGGTCGGCGCCGGTCTGGGCGGGTTGACACTGGCCCACGGGTTACACCGGGCGGGGATCGACGTGGTGGTGTACGAGCGAGACAGCGAACTAGGACGTCCGCAGGGCGTGAGCCTGCACGTCGACGATCGCGGCGCATCGGCGCTGCGGGCGTGCCTGCCTCCGGCGCACGTCGCGATGGCGGAGGCCACTACGGGCGGACCGCGGGAGCAGACCCTGACACTGTCCGAAGTGGACGGAGAGCTCGCCGTTGTGGGCGCTCAGCCGTCCGACGGCATGGCGGGCCGGGCGCGGCCTGGTCGGCAGGTCCACCGGCCGCTGCTGCGGGCGGTGTTGCTCACGGAACTGGACGACGTAGTTCGGTTCGGGGCGCAGTTCACGCGGTTCGAGCAGCGAGCCGGCGGGACGGTCCGGGCGTGGTTCGCCGACGGCAGCGTCGATACCGCGGATGTGTTGGTCGGTGCGGACGGGATCGGGTCGGCTGTCCGCCGCCAATACCTGCCGCACGTGCGGGTGATCGACACGGGCAGACGCATGCTCATGGGCGCGACCCCGCTGCGAGCTGTCGTTGACATCGGGCTGCCCGAACTGATCGGCGACAGCCCCGCCAGCATGCGGACACGCGACACGATGATGGTGCTAGGCGTGCTGCGGTTCACCGAATCTCCCATAGCCGCACGGCGGCAGTGGCTGCCGACCTTGCGCTCCAGCGCAGTCGCCGAGATCGAGGACTACGTCATGTGGGCGTTGCCCACCACACAGGAGCGACTTGGTTCGGTCACGGCATGGCGCCGGGCCAATGAGTTGACTGTGGACCTTCCTTCGGCCCTTCGACCGGTCGTCGCAGCGGCGTGGCCGGACGTCACGGTCGCCCTGCGAATCGGGATGATCCCGCCGATGCAGGCCTGGCCCGCGAGCCGGGTGACGGTGATCGGCGACGCCGTCCACCTGGCCCCGGGTTTCGGCGGCAACCTGGCGATGCGGGATGCGCATCGCCTGTGCGAGGCCTTGATCGAAGCGGACAGCGGCCGGGTCGGCCTGCTCGACGCGATCGGCTCCTATGAGGACACGACGCGTCGGGACAGCTTCCCCGCCCCGGTGAAGGCGGGCGCATGACCCTCAAGGTGCTGAGCCACAAGTCGGTGTCCCTGTTCACCGCGGTAGGTGGCTGGCGCACGGTCGCCGAAGGCGTCGCGTCGCGGGTACTGTTCCTCGTCGCGTACCTGTTGACCGAACAGGTGGTGACGTCCGCGCTGGTCGCGATCGGCGGTGTGTTCGTGTTCGCCGTGGTGCGGATGTGCACCGATCGCAAGTTCTGGCAGCCAATGGTCGGGCTGGCCGTCGTCGGGGTGTCCGCGCTGCTGGCCGGGAGCACTGGGCACGCGGTCGACTTCTACCTCACGACCATCCTCATGCAGGCAGGCGGTGCCGTGGTGTTCCTGGCGTCGATGCTGGTGCGATGGCCGGTCATCGGATTGGTGATGGGCGCAGTGCGCGGTGAACGAGCCGCCTGGCGGCGTGATCGCGAGCGGCGGCGGC
The DNA here is from genome assembly GCF_900176515.1 of Kibdelosporangium aridum. Classification (GTDB taxonomy): domain Bacteria; phylum Actinomycetota; class Actinomycetes; order Mycobacteriales; family Pseudonocardiaceae; genus Kibdelosporangium; species Kibdelosporangium aridum. The sequence goes on along the minus strand of NZ_FWXV01000008.1, from coordinate 267,139 downwards.
GATACCAGATGTGCACGGCGATGTTCCTGGCCAAGTTCGCCATCGCCACGGCGGTATTGGTCCCGCTGTACATGGCCGGACAGCTAATCCCGCTCGGCATCGCCGCCACACTCCTGGGAGGCGCTCCCGCGGCGGGGGTTTGCGTCTACTTGTGCTGGCGGGTCCTGCGCACCAGGCCGTAGGCCCAGTCAGGCCAGTGCCAGCAGCGCGATCGCTGCCCCCGCCGTACCGAGGCCGACCAATTGGGACCGGTTCGGTCGTTCCCGCAGCACGGTGATCGCCAGGACAACAGGGATCACTGGATACAACGCGGCCAGAACAGTGGCCACAGCCAGCAGTTGCTGGCGGGTTGCGCTGAGGTAGAGCACGATTGCCACGGATCCCAGCGCGCCGACGAGCAGCGCGGGTGCCACGAGTCGCGTGGGCAGGCGCAAGGTGGCCCGTGCCGCGCGGGCCAGCGGAACGATGGTGGCGGTGGCCAGCACGCGAGCGGCGAGGATGGGCCAGAGTCCGGCGGCGGGGTCGACCCTCGAAATCGCGAGGAACTGCAACGCGAAGCCGATCCCGGCGATCAGGCCGTCGACGGTTCCCGTTGCCGAACCGGTTGCACCGACTGCGTCACGTCGCGACACCAGCCAGAGCGCCGGAAGCGCCAGAACGATCCCAATCCAGGCCAAGATGCTCGGACGGTCACCGAGCAAGGCGACTCCTGCCAGCACAGGCAAAGCGACCGCAGCGACGTCGCTGAGCGGGACAACGGTACTCATGCGGCCGCGGGCCAAGCCGCGGTACAGATAGGCCACGCCGACGCCGGTGCCCACACCGGACAGGGCGCCCCAACCCAACGCCGCCAGTTCGACGTGTGGAGCAGGAATCAGCGGGGCGGCGGCGAGCACCAGGACGGTGCCGCCCAACTGTCCAGCAGTCGCGATGCCATAGCTGTCCGCGTGACGCGCCATCAAACCGCTCAGGAAATGGACGACGCCGAACACGAGCGCCGAGGTCAGTGCCAAAAGTTCCGCCATGGACCCTTTCCGAGCGGCAGCCGTTAGTGAGTTCTTCACTTACCCCATGCTGTTGCGGAACAAACCGGCCGACGGTTCGCACTTGCCCTGATGGGCGACCACCTTGGCCGTCTCCTGCCGCGTTGCTCCCGTCAAGCCGCACCGCGGTTGTTTCGGGCACATCTTCAGGTGCAACCCCATGACGTGGACGATGACGACCGGTTGATCGCCGGGCGCTACCGGCTGGCCGCGAAACTGGGACGCGGCGGAATGGGTGTGGTGTGGCAGGCCTACGACGAGCGGCTGCACCGGAAGGTCGCGGTCAAGCGGCTGCTGATGCCGGCCGAGCTGACCGGGTCACAGGCCGAGGAGGCCATGCGCCGAGCCACGCGGGAAGGGCGTATCGCCGCGAAGTTGCAGCACCGCAACGCGGTGGCGGTGTACGACGTCGACCATGAAGACGGGTATTCGTACCTGATCATGGAATACCTGCCGTCACGGAGTCTGTCGCAGGTTCTGGCCGAGCGGGGCCCGCTGTCTGTCGGTGAGACGGCGGACATCGGCATCCAGGTCGCGGACGCGCTGGACAGCGCGCATCGGGCCGGGGTGGTACACCGGGATGTCAAGCCGGGCAACATCCTTCTCGGCCATGACGGCACCGTGAAGATCACCGACTTCGGCATCTCACGGGCGGTTGAGGAGGTCGGCGCGACCACCAGCGGACTGGTAGTCGGGACCCCTGCCTATCTGTCCCCGGAGATCGCCAAAGGTGAGCACGCGACATTCTCGTCCGACGTCTATTCCCTCGGCGCCACGCTCTACGCGGCGCTTGAAGGCACACCGCCGTCCGGGGCCAGCGACAACGCCATGGCGTTACTGCACAGAGTCGCCTCCGGCGAAGTCACCGCACCGACTCAAGCCGGTCCGCTGACGCCTCTTCTGACACGGATGCTGAGCCTTGATCCGTCGCAGCGGCCGACTATGGCAGAGGTCAGAGACGCGCTGACGGCGCTGCGGTCGGCTCCTCCCATGACAGTCGCCGCGGTCACCGTTGAACCACAATCCACAATGCCGGCCGACGAACCCGACGCGGTCACTGAACGCGTCGAGCCAGAACCACCCGAACCGAGACCTGCCAGGCGGCGGGTCGCCTTACTGGTCGCCGGTGGACTGGTCATCCTGGCCGGAGCCGTGCTGGCCGTGTTGCTGACGCAGGACCGCGAGAACACGCCCAATGCCGCACCACCCCCAGCCACGTCAAGCGCGGCATCCTCGGCCATTTCGGTGTCCACCAGGCCATTCGCCAGCACAACGCTTTCAGGCACTCCCCCACCCGCCACATCTCAGGCCCCCGCGACAAACCCTGCACCCAACGACGGACCTTCCGCGTTATCCACGGTGATCACCGAGTACTACGCGTTGATGCCTGGCAACCTGCAGGAGGGCTGGAACCGGCTGACGCCCAAATACCAGCAGAGCCCGGCCGGTGGACGCGGCGGCTACCAGACTTTCTGGAACCGGATCCGAAGTGCCCGCACCTCGGGTGTGACACCGGTAGGTGCCAACGTCGTCGAGGCTACGGTGGAATACAACTTCAAGGACGGCAAAGTGGTCCGCGAGCGGCACCGGTACGTCCTCGTCAGCGCGGAAGGCCGGTGGAAGATCGACCAGTCCACAGTGCTCAGCAGTCAAACGTTTTGACCACCGACCTCGAGTTTCCGCTTGATCAGGCTGCCGGGGGTTACCGGGCGATGGACGAGCGCCGTGCCATCAAGGCGTTGCTGCGTCCATCCCCCTCGGAGCCGGTATCCCGGCGGTCCCGGCTCATTTGGATCTACTGTTCGGTCTAGCACGGTGAACGACTGACCGAGAACAGAACGGAGCAGCATTGACCACCATCGCCGTCGTTGGAGCGGGCCCGGGCCTCGGTGCCGCGGCCGCCCGCCGCTTTGGTGCCGAGGGCCACAGCGTCGCGCTCATCTCCCGCAGCCGGGAACGACTCGCCATACTCGCCACTGGCCTGCGGGCCGAAGGCCTCACCGCTGATGGGTACGCCGCCGACGTCCGCGATCGGGAGGCGCTGACCGGCGCGCTCGACCAAGCGGCGCAGGAACTCGGACCGATCGAGGTGCTCGTCTACAGTCCGTTGCCGCACAAGGAGTTCCTCCGTCCGGTTCTGGAGACCACTGTGGATGACCTGGTCGGTGCCGTGGAATTCTCGATCTACGGTCCGGTCACGGCCGCGCGCCATGTGCTCAAGGGCATGCGATCCCTCGGTCGTGGCTCGATCCTGTTCGTCAACGGGGGTTCCGGCGTGCGCCCGAACCCGAAGGTGGCGGGCACGTCGATCGCGTTCGCTGGTGAAAGCGCCTACGCGCAGATGCTGCACGACACCCTGACCGGCGAGGGCATCCAGGTCGGCCAACTCATCGTCCCGGGCGCGATCCAGCCGGGACATCCGACGCACGACCCGGCCATCCTCGCGGACAAGCTCTGGCACCTGCACACCCACCCCGAAAAGTTCCGGATCTTCGCCGAGGAGTAGCCACTTACTTGAGATACCGGTCGGCGACGATGCCGGGTTGTTCCACAGGTTTCCCGGCGTCGATCGACCAGGCCAGACGGACGTACTGGGCGTGAGCCCAGACCAGGGGCGTCGCGGATGTCGTTGGCGTTCCTGGGCGTTTGCCGGACGGCGCCTCGCGGTCCCATACCTGTTCGGGAAGCATCATGCCGTCGTTGGCCGTTGCCGCCATAGCGTGCAGCCTGGCCTTGGCGGCGTGCGCCTTTCCGGCCAGCAGTTCGTATTCGCCGCGTTCTCCCGCGAAGATGGGCCAGAGCCTGCCGTACGTACGTGCTCCCCCGATGTCCCATGGGCCGCCGTCGGTGCGTTCACCGTACCCGTCGTTGGTGAACCGGTGCCAGAACTGGCCGGTGGACGTGTTTTCGCCCAACACCCGGTCGACGACCGCGATGGTGTTGCGGATCGTCGCGTCCTGTGGGGACTTCACACCGAGCCGCACGAGTTCGAGGAAACTGGGATCTACCTGGGTTCGCTGATCGACTGTGCCTGGGTAGTTGTCGCCAGGGTTGTACGCGGTGCCCTGGTTGGGCTGACCGTCTTTGGTGAGCCGGAGGTAGTAGGGCTGCGATGAATGCGGTCCGTTGGTTGTCACTGTCCAGGATTCGACGCGGGCCGCCCAGTCGTCGGCGATGGATCGATACCGTTGGGCCGTTGCCGCGTCACCGGACCGCTCCACCATGTCGGCCGCGCACACCAGGCCGGCGATGGTCGCGGCGATCGTGCCCGGGGAGTAGCCACTTTGGTTCTCCCACCGTTCCTGCTGGCTCCAGGGCGCGGAGAACCCGTCCTGCTCGTAGCCGATGATGAAGTCGGCGGCGCGCCGGACCATGGCGACGGTCTTTGTGTCACGCCTGTCCAGCTGCCACGCCAGCACAATCGGTAGCGCGGACTCGTCAAGCTGGATGCTCGTCCAATAGGGACGACCGGAAACAGTGTTGTTCTGCGGGAAATGGCCATCGGGTTGTTGCACACCGATGAGGTGGTCCACGGTCCGGTTCGCCCCAGCCATGTCTCCCGCGGCGATCAGTGCCGTCGCGATCTGGTACAGGTCACGCGGCCACACCAGGTGGTACGGCCCGGGTGTTGGCGACAACTCCTGATTCGTCCCGAACGCCCACGGTTCGGACGGCGACGCGATGAAGGCGCCGCGGTTACGTTTGTCCTCGCTGGCCGCGAGGACCAGAAGGGACGTTTCATAGATCGCGCGCCGCGCACTGGCCGGAGTCTTCAGGCCGCGCAGATATTCGTTCCAGCCCTGGACATAAGAGCGGCGAACGTCGGCGAAGCGTTGCTGTGCCGACGCTCGGGCGGCCGTGAGGGCGTTCTGTTCGTTGTCGCCGTAGCTGAGGATCAGCACAGCGTTACGGTCGCGTACGCCGTCGACCGTCAATTTTCCTGTCTGTCCGAGGTTTCCCGGCCCTGCTTGTGGGTAGAGGGACGTCAGACCGCGATTTCGGGACAGGTCTGTCCAACCGTCGCTTGTCCCGAGGTACCCCGTTGAGGTCGCGGAGAACGACGGCTGGGCAACGAGGGCGCTCGCGGCGGTGCCATCGGAGGCCGCCAACGCGTCGGCCACGGATTTCCCTTGGTCGTCAACGCCTTTGGCGGACAACGTCGGTTCGTAGAGGACGTAACTGTGCAACGGGCGGTGTGACCGGAGCTCAAAGTCGATCATCACCGACGCGCGTGCCGGATCAGTGACGTAGGTGATCGTTGCCGTCCAGCCGCGTCCATTCGCGATCTGACGGTAGGACAACCGATCCTGCTCGGTGCGCACTCGCACGTCCGAAAGCCGCTGTACGAACGTTTCACCGTCGGTGACGACGAAGTCCAGGCGACGAGAGGCCGGTGTGGAAAGGTCCGGGTAGAACGTCTCGGTCATCCCACCGCGACCGAGCGTGAACCACACCGGGCTGTCGATCGGCCGTGCCGTGCCGAATCCTTGCTTGTCGGCAGGCAGATAGCCGGGGTTGATACCGGGGGCGCCGGGTGGCGCACCGGTCTGGCCGAGCGCGGGTGGTGCAACCATGATGAACAGACCTACCAAGGCGGATAACAGCCGTCGACGCCGCACTGCGTCCCTCCAGGGCGATTTCCGTGATCCCTCTTCGAGTCTCCTCGCCGCCACGCGATCCGCAACTTGAAACCCGGCACGTTCGGCATCGGCCGGTAAGGGGTACCAACCGGACATGACGGTCTATGGGATACATGCCTCGCACGAGCAGGTTCACCCGACCGCACTGCTGGCGGCCGTACAGCGAGCCGAAGCTGCGGGGTTCGGTGCGGCCATGTGTTCGGACCACTTCTCGCCATGGAGCCAACGACAGGGGCAATCAGCATTCGCGTGGTCGTGGCTCGGTGCCGCGTTGCAGGCGACGGACCTGCCGTTCGGCGTGGTCAACGCTCCTGGCCAGCGGTATCACCCGGCGATCATCGCCCAGGCCATCGGCACGCTCAGTGCGATGTATCCCGGCCGGTTCTGGGCCGCGCTGGGCACCGGCGAGGCCAGCAACGAACACATCACCGGGGAGGGATGGCCCCGCAAGGAGATCCGGGACGCCCGGCTGCTCGAATGCGTCGAGGTGATCCGTGACCTGTTGGCAGGCAAGGAAGTCAGTCACGACGGGCTGGTCACCGTCGACCGGGCGAGGGTGTGGACGAGGCCGGCCGAAGTCCCCAACCTGGTCGGCGCCGCGGTCAGTGTCGCTACTGCTCGCAAATGTGCTGCTTGGGCGGACGGCCTGATCACGGTCAACGCGCCGGTCGACCACCTGCGGCAGATGATCGACGCGTACCGTTCGGCAGGCGGCCGCGGCAAGGTTTATCTTCAGGTACACCTCAGCTGGGCGGCTGACGACGAGACCGCTGCGGCGATCGCGCACGAACAGTGGCGCAGCAACGTGTTCGTGCCGCCCGTCTGCTGGGACCTGGAGATGACCGACCATTTCGACGTGGTCTCCCAGCACGTCACCGCCGAGCAAGTCGCCAAGGTGGTCAACGTGTCGGCGCAGCCGAACCAGCACGCCGACTGGCTTCGCCAGTACGCCGACCTCGGCTTCGACGAGATCTACCTGCACCACGTCGGCCAGGAACTGGACGCGTTCATCGACGTGTTCGGCGACAAGGTACTTCCCCAGCTGCGAGGAGATGCGTCGTGAGACTGACCCGGACCGCCGACGTCTGGTGGAAGGACGCGGTCATCTACTGCCTCGATGTGGAAACGTACCAGGACGGCAATGGTGACGGCTGTGGCGACTTCCTGGGATTGACGCAGCAGATCGACCACCTTGCCCGCCTCGGCGTCACCTGCGTGTGGCTGATGCCGTTCTTCCCCACACGTGAACGCGACGACGGATACGACATCACGGACTTCTACAACGTCGACTCCCGGTTGGGCACGTTGGGTGACTTCGTGGAATTCGTCCGCACGGCTCGTGACCGCGGCCTTCGCGTGATCGCCGATCTCGTGGTCAACCACACGTCCGACCAGCATCCGTGGTTCCAGAGTGCGCGCTCCGACCGCAATTCGCCGTACCGGGACTGGTATGTCTGGCGCGACGAGCCACCGAAGGACGGTCCACAGGGGATTGTCTTCCCGGACAAGGAAAAGAGCCTCTGGGACTTCGACGAGCAGGCCGGTCAGTACTACCTGCACAGGTTCTACAAACAGCAGCCGGATCTCAATGTCGCCAACCCGGCGGTACGCGACGAGATCGCCCGGATCATGGGGTTCTGGATGGAACTGGGCCTGTCCGGTTTCCGCGTCGACGCGGTTCCGTTCCTGCTGGAGACCGCGGGTCAGCAAGACGCAGGCGAACTTCCCGACCCGCACGACTACCTCGCGGATCTGCGCGCGTTCCTGACCCGCCGCAACGGCGAGGCCGTCCTGCTCGGCGAGGTCAACCTGCCCTACTCGGACACACTGAAGTTCTTCGGTGACCAGCATGGCGTCGGTGACGAGCTGACGATGTGCTTCGACTTCATCGCGATGCAGAAGTTCTACCTCGCCATGGCCCGCCGCTCGGCCGCCCCACTGGCCGAGGCGCTGCGCGAGCGTCCACAACCGCCACGCGATGGCCATTGGGCCATGTTCGTGCGTAACCACGACGAGCTGACCCTGGACAAGCTGTCCAAGGACGAGCGCCAGGAGGTGTTCGACGAGTTCGGGCCGGAGAAAGAAATGCGGCTCTACGACCGTGGGCTGCGACGTCGTCTGCCACCGATGCTCGGCGATGTCGAGCGTACGAAGATGGCGTACAGCCTCATGTTCAGCCTTCCCGGCACCCCGGTCTTGTTCTACGGCGAGGAAATCGGAATGGGCGAGAACCTCGTGGCCGAAGGCAGGCTGGCCGTGCGCACGCCGATGCAATGGAAGGCCGACCGCAACGGCGGTTTCTCGACCGCGGACCGTGACCGCTTCCCCTGCCCCATGGTCGAGGGAGAGTACGGCCCTGAGCACGTCAACGTCGCTGATCAACGGCGCAGCGATGAATCAATGCTGTCCTGGATCCGGTTGTTGATCGAGCGGTACCGCGAGTCGCCTGAGCTGGCGTGGGGCCACTACGAGGTGATCGACACCGGGCATCCCGCCGTCATGGCCCATCGCAGCAGCATCGGCGAGGACATGGTGCTCGCCTTGCACAACCTCGGCACCGAACCGGTCGACATCTCGTTGCGACTCCCGGAGTTCGATGATTCGCACGTGCTGACGGACCTTCTGGCCGACGGTACGACGAAGATCTCGCGCGACGGCCACGCGAAGATCTCTCTCGGTCGTTACGGCTGCCGTTGGTTCCGTGTTTGTCCGGCACAGTGATCCCGTCACCAGCTGATTGGCAACGCGATCGGCCCGCGCAGGGCCATACCGGTCCTCCACTCGACCTCGTCCGCGGGCACCGCCAGCCGCAGGCCGGGCAACCGCGCCAGCAGCGCCGTCAACGCCACCTGGATGTCCATTCGCGCCAGCTGCGCCCCGATGCAGTGGTGCGGTCCGTATCCGAATGACAGCTGCCCCTTGGCGTCCCTGGTCACGTTGAGCCGGTCGGGATCGGGGAACTTGCGCGGGTCGCGGTTGGCCGCATGCTTGGCCAGCAGCACGGGTTCACCCGCGCGCACGGTGCCGCCGCTCAGCTCCACGTCCTGCAGTGCGTACCGGGGCAAGATGTCGGCGACCTCCTGCGGCGGGATCCAGCGCAACAACTCCTCCACGGCGCCGGGCATCAGCTCCGGCCGGGACCGCAGCAACTCCAGTTGGTCGGGGAACGTCAGCAGCGCGTACACCGAGTTCACGATCTGGCTCGCGGTGGAGTCGTACCCGGCGCCGAGCAGCAACACCGTGAGCTGCACGAGCTCGTCGGCGGTGAGCCGGTCGCCTTCCTCCTGCGCCACAACCAGTGCGCTGATCAGGTCGTCTTCCTGACGTTCGCGACGCTTGTCGGCGAGCCCGGCCAGATATCCGGCGAGCTCACCGAGCCTGGCCATCTTCTCCTCGTCCGTCAGCGCCGTAATGGACATGAACGCGGCGGCCAGCTCCTGGAAGTGGTCCCGGTCGTCGTACGGCACGCCAAGCAGCTCGCAGATCATCAAGCCGGGCAACGGAACCGCGAATGCCGTCACCAGATCGGCGGGCGGACCGGCCTTCTCCATCTCGTCCAGCAACTCGCCCGCCAGGCGTGCCGCGTTCGCGCGCAGTCCTTCGACGCGGCGCACGGTGAACGCGTGCGCCAGCAACCGCCGCAGCCGAGTGTGCTCCGGCGGATCGAGGTCGGTCAAAATCGCGCCCATCCGCTGCGGGCCCATCCGCGGCGTGTCCCGCACGACAGCCTCCGCGAGGCTGAACCTCGCGTCACCGAGCGCGATGCGGACGTCGTCGTACCTCGTGAGCAGCCAGCCCTCTTCGCCGTAAGGGAGCTTCACGCGGGCCAGCGGCTCGTTGTCCCGCAGCCAGCCGTACATCGGGTCGATCTCCAGCCCGCGCACCGAACCGAACGGGTAGGAACGCACGTTCATGGCACCCTGCTTGTCTTGGCAGGCCGTAGGGAGCTTTCCTTTCGTCTAGGGTATCTCGGGTTCAGGCCTCGCCGGTGAAGGTGCTCGCTGTTGCGTGAACCGGAATTTCGTGTCCTCTGTGGCCGACCAATAGCTTCGGATTCATGGAGTGGAGCTTTCAGACGGCCGAAGAGCTCGTTGCCGCGTTGCGCGCCGGTGCGGAGACATCGGTGGAACTGACCGACGAGGCGATCGCCCGTATCGAGCGCGACGACAAGGTGATCAACGCGATCTGCGTGCCGGACTTCGACCGTGCACGGGCGGCCGCACACCGTGCCGACCAGGCACGCGCACGTGGTGAGGACCGGCCGCTGCTCGGCATCCCGGTGACGGTCAAGGAGTCCTACAACATCGCCGGGCTGCCAACGACCTGGGGCATGCCGCCGCACCGGAACTACGTACCGGCCGAGGACGCGGTACAGGTGTCGCGGCTCAAGGCCGCAGGCGCGGTGGTGCTCGGCAAGACCAATGTGCCCTTGGGGCTGCAAGATATACAGAGCTTCAACGAGATCTACGGCACCACCACCAACCCGTGGGATCACGGTCGCACGCCGGGCGGATCCTCCGGCGGATCAGCGGCGGCGCTGGCGTCCGGGTTCGGCGCGCTGTCCATCGGCTCCGATATCGGCGGCTCGTTGCGCACCCCCGCGCATTTCTGCGGCGTCTACGCGCACAAGCCGACGCTCGGACTGGCGGCTAACCGCGGTATGGTCCCGCCGTCCGAGCCGGCATTGCCGGTCGACCTCGATCTCGCCGTCGTCGGTCCGATGGCGCGCACCGCCCGCGACCTCAGGCTCTTGCTCGACGTCATGGCCGGACCGGACCCGCTGACGCTGGGCATCGCGCACGACTTGACGCTGCCACCCGCGCGCCACGAGCGGCTCTGCGATTTCCGGGTCTTGGTCCTCGACGAGCATCCGCTCATTCCGACCGGGTCCGCCGTGCGGGCGGGCGTGAGCCGGATTGCCGACGCGCTTGTCGAGGGCGGCGCCCGCGTCGAACGGCACAGTCTGCTGCTGCCCGATCTGACCGAAGCCGCGACGCTCTACATGCAGTTGCTGATTTCGGGCTCCGTTGCGCGTTTTCCCATCGAATCGCACGAGCAGCTGCGGACCCGCACCGCCGGACTGAGCGCGGACGACCAGAGCCTTGACGCCGTGCGGCTGCGCGCCATGGTGTTCAGCCACCGCGACTGGATTGAGGCGAACAACCGCCGCGAACTCCACCGCCACGGCTGGCGGCAGCTGTTCGCCGAGTTCGACGCCGTGGTGTGCCCGATCACGCCGACGCCCGCGTTCCCGCACGACCACAACCCCAATCCGTTGGAACGGCGCATCGACATCGACGGCGTCGAGTACCCGTACTTCGACCAGCTCGTCTGGGCCGGCCTGGCCACCATGCCCGGCCTGCCCGCCACCGCTATACCCGCGGGCCGGTCCCCCGAGGGCCTGCCGGTCGGAGTGCAGCTCATCGGTCCGATGTTCGAGGACCGCACCCCGCTGCGGCTGGCCGAACTGCTCGAGCAGAAGACCGGCGGCTTCCAGGCACCGAAGTAGGGCGCACTGGCCTGCCGGTCAAGGTCTGCGTTCCTGGATCCGTGACAGTTCGGCCGGTGCCGGGCCAGGATGCAGGATCCCGAGTCGCCGGGTGGCACGTGTCATGGCGACGTAGAGATCGTTGTAGCCCAAGGGGGTGGCGAGTATCGCGGCCGGGTCGACGATCAGCACAGAATCGAATTCCAGTCCTTTGGCCTCGACCGGCGTCAGCACGACGACGGGATCAGTGATCGCGGATGGTCCGGCCAGGTGCAAAGCCTTCCCCAGCAAGGCGAGGTGGCACGGCGGGGTGATGATCGCCAACTGGCCGTCGGTGTGTCCGGTGGCGATGTCGGCGACGATGTGGGGCAGTTCGGCCAGTGTGACGTGTTGGCGCCACGGTGATTCACCGGTGGCGCGTACGGATCGGGGCGGCTGCAAGCCGGGATGGTGCGTGGCGAACAGGTCGCTGGTGGCGGCCATGATCTCTGCTGGGGTCCGATAGTTGATGGTGAGCTGGGCCAACCGCCAGCGATCGTGCACGTGCGGCCGCAGTACCCGATCCCAGGACGAGGCACCGGCCGGATCGCTGGTCTGAGCGAGGTCGCCGACGATGGTCATCGACTTGGTGGGGCAGCGACGCATCACCATCCGCCAGGCCATCGCGGACAGTTCCTGCGCTTCGTCAACGACCACGTGCCCGAACGTCACCCCACTGCTGGCTGCTGCGTTGGTCTCGCCGATTATCGCGGTGGCCTCGTCCAGCAACGGGATGTCCGCCGTACTCCAGTGCCTGGCCCGGTTGGCGAACAGGTCAGCCACCACTTGCTGTGCGGTCAGCGGAGGCCACAGCTCATCCAGCACGCGGCACACTGAGGTATCGGCCAACAGAGCGCTGCGCAGGTGGGCACCGTCGACCTCGTCAAGCAGACGCCTCGGACCGTCATGGTCCGGATCGACCACCACTCCGGCGGCGGCCAACGCACGCAGATCGGCCGCGCTGAGCCTGCCGTCGGCGCTGCCGCCGTCGATGGCTTCGCCGGTGTCGGTGAACACCACACTCTCCATCCGGTCGATCAGGCGCTGTGCGAGCAGTTCGACGATCCGTTGCTGGAACACCAGCCGGGCCTGGTTGTGCGGTAATCCCGTGCGGGAAGCCATGTTCAGCGCGTGGCGGCACTCATGCGGGTCCAGCCGCACCACCTGCTGCTCAAACTCCACCTCGACCGGCTCATCGGGAGTGCGCACCCGCGACCGCACGACGGCGGCGATCCGGTCGGCCATGTCGGCCCGGCCCTTGGTCTCGGCGATCTCGGGCGGGTCCGTGCGGCTGACCTCGATGTCCGGCCGTAGCAGGGCAATTGTCCGTGTCACCACCGCATGCTCGCCCAGACCGGGCAGCACCTGCCCGATGTAGTCCAGGAAGACCTCGCTCGGGCCCACGATCAGCACGCCCCGCGTACGCAGATGCGGACGGGTGTACAGCAGATAGGCCAGCCGGTGCAGCGCGACCGCCGTCTTGCCTGTCCCCGGGCCGCCCTGCACCACCAGCACTCCGGCGTATCCGTCGCGGACGATGCCGTCCTGCTCGGCCTGCAGCGTGGTCACGATGTCGCGCATCTGCCCGGTTCGATCCGCGGTCAGCGCCGCCATCAACGCGGCTTCCCCGACCAGAGCGCCATCCTCGGCGGTGTCCGGATCGAGCAGTTCGTCGTCCAGCGCGAGAACCACACGTCCCCGGGTCGTGATGCGTCGTCGCCGTCGCACTCCGTGCGCGGCGGCCATGGTCGCGGTGTAGAACGACTGGGCCGCTGGTGCTCGCCAATCGAGAAGCAACGGCTCCTCATCCCCGTCCTGGAACAGGCCCAACCGGCCAATGTAGATACGGCGCCCGTCACGCATGTCCAGCCGCCCGAAGCACAGTCCGTCCTCCACGGATTCCAGTCGGGCCAATTCCGCCTGCCACAACGCCATCGTCTCCTGGTCCGCATCGGCATCCCGGGCCGCGGACAGGCGGTTCGCCGCGTGCGCACGCAGCGCGTCCAGCCTGGCGTACAGGGCGTTCACATACTCCTGCTCACGATCGACCTCGTTGCCGCTCGGCACCCCTGAACTCCCCGCTGTTCGATGATCAGTGACATCGAGGGTGCACGGCGAAGTCGCCAAGAAACAGTCTTGTTCTTCCGGCTCGGCTCAGCCGCCCGACAGCAAGCCTGGCGCCGACGTTCCCTGGCGAACGCGGGTTCCTGGCTGCGATCGGCATCAGAGATGGGATGCGGTGGCTGCCTTGGCTGGGCCCCGCAGAAACCTTTGCCCGTGACTCGGTAGCGGTCGCTACCGAGTCTGGTAGTTGACGAGTACGGCCTCGCTGCCGCCGCAGTTGTACTTGGACCACGTATTGGCCCTCGAGACCCAGGGGCCGTAGTGCGGCGGCAACGCCGTACTACCGCAGTGGACGACAGCCCGAACCTGCGATCCGCCGGTGAGCGTCCGGCACAACGCCATGCCGGTGTTGTATTTCAGCGATGGTGGCGTCATCATCCGGTCGACAGCGCATCCTGACGCGGCCGCATAAGCAGGCGTGCCGATGGCGAGCACCCCGGCGGCTAGTGCGGCCGACGAAGCGACAGTCAGAGCCGTCACCCGGATACCTGAACGCATAGTTGCTCATCCCCTCTGGACTCCGTTGAGTCTTCACATCCTTGTCAGCCCCGCTTGTGGTTTTCTTGCGGCGATAACAACTTCTTTCCCGTGACCGATCCGGGTGAGTGCTTCCCTCCCTCGTCCAAGTTGAGAATCTCGACCCGCGTTTCACGACGCGAGGATGAGTTTCCATGCGCCAGCAGATCGAGTCCGCGCCACTACTCCACCACCTGCAAACCTACGCAGGCGAGCACCGCGGAACCGAGTCAAAGCCATACGACCGGCCTGACCACCAATACAGCCTCGAACGGTTCGACCACACCAGCAGCGGAACCACCACCATCACCAGCAACGGACTCCGCCACCTCCACACCGACACACCATTCGGCGAAGAAATCGCCTGCACACTCCATACCCCACAAGCCGGATACGCCCGCGCCATCACCGGCGCGATGTGTGAATACGTCACCCTCAGACACACCGGCATCGAGTACGGCCAGATCATCGACAACCACGACGAACTCTTCGACGGGACAGACAAAGAAGGTCTACTCGCCGCCATCCACCCACACTTCGGCGACAAGTTCAACTACATCACCCGCAACCCCAACACCGCCCGCACAAGCGACAACATCCAGCTGCAGATCGTCACCCTCCTACCCATCACCCGACACGAGATCGAACTCGCCGCACGCGACATCGACCTGCTCTACGAACACTGGCACAACACCCACCCAGACTTGCTCGACATCACCAGACCGTCCACAACGTGACTGCGAGGCCGTAGCACGCGGACAGGTTTCACGTATTCGTCGAGCACGTTGAACGCGACGGTGCAGCCAGGGTTGCCTTCGCGGGTGTTGTCGGCGACCAGGTTGTATTTCGGTCCGCCCGGCGTGTACTGGACCGGCCCGCAGTTGGTGCCGGACTTGGTTTTCGGTGCGTCCGGGTTGTCGATCTGGTTGCCGATCCACTACAAGCTGACGATGTGACGTGGCACACAGTTGGCATATCTGAGCCGTTTTCCGTCATCCGGGCCTCCTGTGTGTCCAACCGTTCTTACGATGGGGTGACATGAAGGTCGTCTTCTCCGCCCTGTCCGCGTACGGGCACATCTTTCCGATGATCCCGTTCGCTCAGGCCATGCGTGATGCTGGCCATGAGGTGCTGTTCGCCACCGCCGAGGATTTTCTTCCCGTGGTCGAGCGCGCCGGGCTACGCGGCGTCCGCGCCTCCGAGCCGCTGCAGACCACGGTGACCACGATTCATGGCGTCCGTATCGCGGGAGACGACCTCACACCACAGGAGATGCTGGACCGCGCAGGGAAGGTGCTCGGCGACGTCGTGCCACGGGAGTTCGTCGCCGATCTCGCCCCTGTTCTCGCCGACGTGCGACCTGATGTGCTGGTCCACGATCCGGGCAATCCGGGCGCCGGCCTGGCCGCTCAGCTCGCCAAAATCCCGGCCTACAACCACGGCTTCGGCCGGGCACTGCGCGGCGCTTTGCCGGATGCGTGCAACGGGTACTTGCGTGCGTATGCCGCAGAGCTCGGCTTGGACTTGCCTGACCAGTACCCCGGGCTGCTCGGGCACCCGACAATCGACATCTGCCCGCCTTCCTTGCAACGCCCGGACTTCCTCGCGCTCGGCCAGCGCGTCGAACTGCGCCCGGTCCCTTACAGCGAACCGGGCGAACTGCCACAGTTCGTCCAGCAACCGGGCCGTCCGCTCGTCTACGTCACGCTGGGCACCATCTACAGCACGGCCGACATGCTCAGGCGGGTGATTCGTGGCCTCGCCCGGCTCGACGTGCGGGTGCTGGTGGCCACCGGTCCGGTCGATCCCGCCGACCTCGGTGCGCTGCCGGAATCGGTGTGGGCCGAGCGTTGGGTGCCGCAAGGCCAATTGTGGCCTTACGTCGACGTGTCAGTGCATCACGGTGGCAGCGGTGCGATGCTCGGCGCGCTGGCGTCCGGCGTCCCGCAGTTGATCATTCCCGGTTACGCCGACCAACCGACCAATGCCCGCACTGTGCAGCACGCGGGCGCAGGCCTGATGCTGACCTCCGAAGAGGCCACCGCGGACGTGATCGTGCAGAAGCTGGACAACATCATGACGAACGAGTCGTTCCGCATGGCGGCCAAGCGACTTCGCAGCGAGATCGAGCAGATGCCAAGTCCAGCAGACTTGGCCAAGCGGTTTGCTGACCTGGTCGACTGAGACGCTACCCATCCGTCCTCAAGGGACAGAGCGGCTACTCGCTCCCAGCCCCCTACGGACGTTCTGGAGATGGAACCGGACGCGATCAGTCAGCGGATGATCGTTGCCCAGGACTCGCTGGGTGTCGAGGAGCAGTCGCTCAAGCTCTGCGCTTACCACCGGCCTGTCGTCCAATTCCAGACGGCACATGACGAGATTGAGTCGCGTGCCGAACGTGTGGGGATGATCGCTTCCGAGTATCCGTTGTTGGTCTTTGAGCAGCTCCTCCAGATCAGCCTTCGCGTCGGCGTCCTGGAAGGCGTTGATCTTCGAGTTGGCGATGTCCTGCCGGGTGATCAGGGTGCTTGGATGGTCCGGTCCCAGAACCCGGATGCGATCTTGGAGCACAAGCTCCTGCTCGATCCTGGCATCGAGGTCGTAGCCGACGGCGGCAAGCTGACGTGCCAGGTTGCTGCGGCAGAGAAGGGTGCTGGGGTGATCCGGCCCCAGCACCCGTTCATGGTCGCGGTGCAGCACTTTGAGCTCATCCAGCGCGGCGTCGTAATGTCCTGCCTGCGCCAGGTACACAGCTCGGTTTCCCCGGGTCCCCAAGGTGTCAGGATGATCGGCGCCGAGAAGAGCGACTTGGCCGGTG
The DNA here is from genome assembly GCF_900176515.1 of Kibdelosporangium aridum. Lineage (GTDB taxonomy): Bacteria > Actinomycetota > Actinomycetes > Mycobacteriales > Pseudonocardiaceae > Kibdelosporangium > Kibdelosporangium aridum. The sequence goes on along the minus strand of NZ_FWXV01000008.1, from coordinate 250,471 downwards.
AGAACTTCGTCGAAGATCTCGGTGGCGGTGGCGGGATCACCGGCTTCGCCAAGACACTGTGCGAGGTTGGCACGGATCACGAAGGTAGCCGGGTCGAGATATCCGATCACTTGCAAGCATCGAGCCAGCAGTTCGCGAAGCTCTGCCGTCGCCCCGCGTAAGTCGCCCGCTGCTGCCCGGCTCCGGGCCAAGTCGAGGCGAATCGCGAAAGTGTCACGGTGATCGCTGCCCAGCTCGGTTGTCGCGTGCCGAGCGATGTCTTCGCAATAGGTTACGGCTTGGGACAACAAGCCTGCGTCAACGAGGCTTCGTGCAGCGCGGATCAGTATCGGATGCACGCCGAGCTGCCATATCCGTGGACCGGTGCACTTCCATAACGCGTTTGCGTTGGCGCGTAACGCTGCCTGCACTGTCTGAATCTCCGGCCACACCTCGAAAAGGGCGTCCGCGACGGTCAGTATGGTCGTGTCCAACCGTTGGCCCGCAAGGCATTCACGGACAGCACGTTGCACCAGGGCGTGCACACGGACGGCGCGTTGAGGCTCGTCGAGGTCAAGAGTGAGCAGGCTGAACCGCTGGAGGCACTCCAGACCACTCGTGGCGTCCTCGGCTGTGATCTCCCGGTCCAGACGGTTGTCGAGGTAGTTGGCCACGGCTTCGGTGGCGAAGACGGCAGTCGGGATGCCAGCGGGATCCAACAGCGATGCCAGTTCCATGATCGGGCGCGCCACCCCCAGAGGGTCGAGCTCGTCCGCGGCATCGATGGACAACGACCACGTGGCGGCCACCGATTGCGCGTACTCGTCGGGCAGTTCCTCCTCCCGGGGCAGCAACTCCCGGAGCGTGATGCGGCGATCTGCCAGTTTGGCGCGATAGCCGGCGCAGCTGAGCAGCGGCTTGTTGATCAGGTACGCGGCGGCCTGCGCCAGCGCCAGCGGCAGATTTCCGAGCTCCTTGGCCAGGCCTGCCAGCTCCGTGGACCCGCTGCCTGCACGGGCCGGGAGCTTCTCGATCAGGTAGGTCAGCGCTTCGGCATCGGTGAACAGTTCGACGTCGACAATCCGGCGCCGATGTCCTTGCAGGGCGGCGTCGCGGCAGCGCGTCGTGATCACGACCTGACCGGTGGCCGAGTACGGCGGCCACAATCCGTTCAGCACAGCCGGGGATTGCAGATCGTCGAGCACAACGAGCCATCGCTTGGCGGTTTCGGCCAGCCACGCCAGCAACCGGTCGCACGCCTTGCCGCCATCGGCGGGGTCATGGCCGAGTAGGTCCTGTGCGACCTCGGCGAAGCCGTCCACGACAGCGGCACGGGTGCGTGCAGAGATCCACATCAGCAAGTCGATCTTTTCGCCATCCCACTGCGCATGGGCATGGTCGGCGGCCACCTGGGTTTTGCCTACTCCACCCAGCCCGGTCAGGACAGTCACACGAGTCAGGACTTCGCTGACGGCACGCCGCTGGAACGCACCGGCCCGCGGTGGCACAGCGCCGAAGCGCCGCCGCCGCGTTCCTGAGATCTCCGGGGCTGGTAAGTCCCCTCGCCAAGCTCTGTTGGCCCTGTGCCACTGCTCTTCGACCTCTTGGAGCCATTCCGGGGCGTCGCCGAGCTTCCTGGCGATACCGAGGACGGTGGGCAACGGGACCGGTCTTGCGGCGGTGAACAAGTCGGACACCACCCTGTCGCTCACTTGAGCCGCGGCGGCCAGCGCGACCTGGGTGACGAGCCTGGAACGACGGTGCTTGTCGCGAAGCAACTCCCCTAAGCGCCGAGCCTCGGCCGGGCGAGCGGTCGCCTTCTTCTCGTGCGAATCGGCCACGTCCGCCTCCCGGAAATGTCCCTGAGCTCTCCCGGACACACCAGGATCCTCGCAGATCATCGAGATTCGGCGGTATGACGAAGGTAATCGCGGGCGTGAGCTGGCCGGCCTTGGCTGTCAGCGCCCTGGCGGGCGCGCCATGGCCGGTATGGATCGCCACCCTGCTGGCACCATCTGTGGTGCAGCTGATACTGGGGCTCAAAGCCCTGAACAAGGCCGACGTCAAGCACGTGCCCGCCGTCTTGGAGTCGCTGTTCCTCTCTCGCCCGGGACGCCAAGAAGCGAGGGCCGAGTCAGAAGATCACGATCAGCAACACGATCACCGCGATGGCCGCGACGATGGCGAAGATCGGGAACCGCCCAGCTGAACTGCGGTAATGGCTCCGGACAACAGTACTGCGAAACAAACTTCCCGGTAACCGGCGGCGATGTCTGTGGACCCAAGGCATAGCTGCTCCCGACGTTGGCGTCGACTCGGTCAAGGCCCGCGAGATCCGCGATCTCACGAGGCCAAGCGTCACGGCCATACCTCCCGGCCAGCCGGACGCTTCAGCCAACGAATACCCAATGGTGGGCAAGCAACACACTTGGCTGAGCGGAGAACGCGGGCTGGGATGGAGTGTTCCTGTGGGACCACGTCGTCACCGCGGCCATGCCGATTGTGGACCCGTGGACCACACTGGGCGCGATAGCCCAAGCGACGCAACGGATCCAGTTCGGCACGATGGTCACGCCGCTGGCCCGCCGACGCCCTTGGGTGGTCGGACGGCACGCGGCGACGCTCAGCCGGTTGTCGGGCGGGCGGTTCGTGCTGGGCACCGGTCTCGGTTCGGACGAGTCCGGAGATTTCAGCCGGTTCGGCGAACCGGCTGAGCTACGCACCCGTGCCGCGATGTACGACGAAGGTCTGGCGATCGTGCGGACGATGTGGTCTGGCGAAGCTGTCGAACACGCCGGTGAGCACTACCAGGTCCGGCTTGCGCAGACAACGCCTGAGCCACAACGCATCCCTGTCTGGGTCGGCTGTTCGACGACCAAGCCGCAGGTACTGCGCCGCGCAGCGGGCAGCGACGGGATATTCCCCAACCCCGACAGCCACCGACTCACACCGGACGAGCTGACCACCATTCTCGCTTCAGTACACGAAACCGGGCTCGTCGGTGACCGGCCCTTCGCCGTCGCCGTCGCCGGAAACGCCAGCCACGCATGGGAAGAACCCATCACGGTCGACGTGCGGGGACTGCACCAGGCCGGCATGACCTGGTGGATGGAGTCCTTGATCCACTTCGACCCGCTGGACCTGTCGCTCAAGATCGTCGACGCCGGCCCACCCCAGATCACGTAGACGTCCACCGTTCCGTCTCATGTGGACTCCTCGGCGAGCTGCGCATGGATGACATCGTTCGTTTCTCGGATTGCTTGGCAGGTCAAGGTTTCGGCACGCTCAGGACGTATGGAACCCGACACAAGGAGGACTTATGCGGGTCCTTTCCGTCCTGGCAGCCCTGGGGCTGTGTGGTGCGTTGACATTGGTCAGCCCTGCCGCGCACGCGGTGGACCCCCAAGCGGTTTCCGTGGGCGTTCGCCAACTGTCCCAACAGGACCGAGTGTTCCTGGAGCGGTCGCACCAGAACAACCTCACCGAGATCATCGCGGGCAACTTGGCGGTGCAGAAGGGTGAATGCCCTCAGGTGCGCGAACTCGGCGCGATGCTGATCACGCATCATCTCGCACTCGATGCCGAGGTGACCGCGGTTGCCACCCGATACGGTGTGCCGCTGCCGCAAGCTCCGAGCGCTGAGCAGGCCGCGGAGCTCAGTGACCTCGCGCGGCGAAGCGGGCGCGATTTCGACATGGCTTGGTTGCGGTTCGCGATCATCACTCACGTCCAGGCTCTTGCGCTTGGTGAGCAGGAGATTCTGCTTGGGCAGCAACCCGATGTGAAGCAAGTGGCCGTCAAGGCCCAGCCGGTCCTCCGCCACCACCTCGAACAAGCCGTTGCCGCTTGGGAAAAGTGCGCACAGAGCGGCTGAGTGGGCGCCGCGCACGACAGAACCGCAGTTCACGGCGCGGTGAACTGCGGTTCTGTGCTGGTCGCCGGGACGGTCAACGCGGTTCTCGGCCGACCGCCCCGGCATGCTTCCTCAGGTGTTCAGGAAAACTCACGGACACTGAAGGTGGAAAACGCGGTCGGCGCGCAGCTGATACTGAAGTTGTACGTGCCGACGGCCTGCAGAATGGGACCGAAGACCTGTCGGCCGTCCTGGCAGTTCAGGATCACCTGCATGGAGCCGAACCGCACCGTGCACGTGAACTGGGCGACCTGGAACGGCGGCAGACTCGCATACCTGCAGGTATAGACGGCGTTGATGCCATCCACGGAGTGCTGCGTGCTCTCGTAGCCCGCCGTCGAGACCTCGCCTGCCGTCACGCCGCCGGCCGGGGCGGCGGATGCCACGGCAGGCGCGGCAAAGAGGGCGGCAATTGCCAGGGCTAAAATGAGTAGTGGTTTGATCGCCTTGGCCACCATGGATTCTGACCCAACAAGTGGTCGACGCATGCGGATTCTCCTCATACTATTTCGGTACGAGATTCTTTGGCCATTGTTTTGGCCTGTTGCGTCAGCATTCCAGGGCCGCAGCGGCCACATCTACGTGATTGCGGGTGAAGCTCGGCAAGCTCGGCCAAGATCGATTTGTCACTTTCCCGGGTTGCCGCCGAGCGGTCGCACGCCAGGTGTGCAGCCTCCAGGGCCGCCCGAGTCCAATTCAGTCGTCGTCCAGTAGGACGGGTGACTCTCCGCCAAGACCATCATTGGGTGACAGCAGCGAGGCGAACGAATGGACGGGCTTTTCAAGGTGCTGTGGGACCGGGCACACCGCAACGCACGTCGAGCCGTCAACATCTACGTCAGTGAGCTCCCTGACTTCCGCTCAGCGGCCGAGGACGCTCGAGCCCGCGCCGCGATGCTCGACTTCGCGGTACTGCTCAGACGCCGCAAGGCCGTGCTCGCAGCCGAGGGCGCGCCCTTCACTGACCAGGACCTGGCGATGCTGACTGCCTTCGGCGAGGAACGCGGCACGCAAGGCGTTTCACTGGGTGCCCGACGACGTGTGCTTGATCTGCACGACGTTCTCACCCTGAGAGAGATCCACGAAGCGGCCGGCCTGGACGCGGTCGACCACGTGACGGAGATGATCGGCTGGCTGCCGATGAACGCCCTGGCCGGGCACAACGCCTACAACCAGGGCTTCCTCAACGGGCAGAAGCGCTCGCTGCCTCTTGTCAAGCGTGTCCAAGACCTCGCGTGCACCTTGCTCGCGGACATCTCCGTGATGCCCGGCCTCGCGGACAGCCTCAACGTGAAACTCGCCGACCGGTATGTCATCACGGTCGTGCGGGTGTCCGGCGCCTCTTTCCCCACGAACCAACGACGCGAGGAGATCCTCGGCGCACTGCTGAAGCGCTATCAGGTGCCGATGACTTGGCGCGAACCCGATGAGCTGGTGGCCCTACTCCCCTGCGGCGACACCGAAGCAGCGGAGGAACGCGCTCTCGACCTCGTTCGCGACTTCGCCCGGACAGTCGGACGGCCGTGCGCGACCGGCGCGGCCATAGGGCGGATTCACGCGCTGGCTGACACGGTCGCACTGGCGCGCCGGATCAGCCGCGAAGCGCCCGTCGAGACCGTGCCACGCCATCTGCGGACCATGGCAGACGTCTTCGTCGAACTCGGCGTCACGCAGTTGCCACAAGTCGACGAATGGCTTCGTAGCATCGCGCAGCGGCTGGCAGGCGGACCGGATCTGGTGTCCACATTGGATGCCTACTACCGGCACGACATGAACCGGCTGAACACCGCCGGGTCGTTGCGGATCCACCCGAGAACACTCGACTACCGCTTCCGCCGGATCCGCGAGCTCGTCGGAATGGACCCCGGTTCGCTCCAAGGGGTACGCGTGCTGAGCGCCGTGGTGGCTCGCGTGCTCGCCGGACGCTGGAGCTGAAACGATCAGACGGGCTGGAGGTCCGGCTCGGTGGTGTCGATCAGGCGCTGATCGGGGCCTTCGGCGGACATGGCCAGCAAGCCACGCACGAGCTTGACCAGCAGCGGCCAGTTCTTCGGCTTCCTCTTGTCCACTCCGCCGATGAGCTGCTTGAGCATCGAGACGGTGTCGAAGTAGATCCGTTCGCACACCAGGTTCTCGTCGGCGTCGAAAATGAAATAGGCGGTCATCCGCACCCGGAACTTCGAACCGGTCGCCGGGATCGTCCCGAGCGGGCCGAGATGGGTGCCCAGCAACCAGAACTCCACGATGACCGCGTCCGCACTGTGCCGCAACGCGATCAGCTCGTGGCGTTGATCGGGAAAGGCGACTCTGGTGTCGTGGTAGTAGCCACGGACAGCGCTGTCGCCGTCGTGGACCGTCATGGTGGCGATCAGTTCGTAGTGCGGGTGCGGGAACGTCGACAGGGTGGCGTCCCAGTCTTGGGCGACCTCGTCGCGGAAGTGGTCGAGGACCAGCTTCTGCCGCGCTTTGAGGATCTCGGTGTCCGGGATGTCGAACTCTGTCATCGACTGCTCCTGCATAAACCTACAGTGTAGGCCGACTATAACCTACACTGTAGGTCGGTCAAGGAGAGGAGCCGCACGTGACCCTGAACGGAGTCCTCGACAGAGCAAAGCCGGCGGTCAGGTGGGGCCTGGCGCACGCACTTCCCCGGACACTGATGCGGCGCGAGGCCCGACGCGGCGACCTCCAAGGCCGGCTGGTCGCCGCCGCCACGAAGGGGCACGACCTGTCGGGCCTGTTCGACGAGATCCGTGCCGCCGGACCGCTCGCCCCCGGGCGCTACACCTGGACCACCACGACACACGCCGCGGTCCGGGAACTGCTGTCCAGCAACGACTTCCGCACCCGGTCGTCCATGCCCGACGCATCAAGGCTCGGACGACTCGTGACGTGGTCGGCCAGCGACCACGTCCACCCGGTACGGCCCCCGTCGCTGCTCGCGGTCGAGCCTCCCGACCACACCCGCTACCGCAAGCTCGTCACGCGCGTGTTCACCGCACGGGCCGTCGAGCAACTGCGCGAACGAACCCAGCAGATCGCCAACCAGCTCCTCGACGAGCTCACCCATCGCGGCCCCGTCGACTTGGTCAAGTCCTACTGCGGGCTGCTCCCCGTCACTGTCATCAGCGAGATCCTCGGCGTCCGGCCCCAAGATCACGGCCGTGTCCTCTCCTTCGGCGCGGCGGCCGCGCCCAGCCTCGACTTCGGCCTGGGGTGGCGAGCGTTCCGCAGCGTCGAGACAGCGCTGGCGCAGTTCGACGCCTGGCTCGGTGACCACCTCGAGTACCTGCGTCGCCACCCCGGGGACAACCTGCTCAGCCAGCTCGTCGCCGCGCGGGACAACGGGGTCGGGCTGACCGGGACAGAGCTGAAGGCGACCGCGGGGCTGGTGCTGGCGGCCGGTTTCGAGACCACCGTCAACCTGCTCGGCAACGGCATCGCTTTGCTGACCCGGCATCCCGACCAGCTCGCTCTGCTGCGCGAGCGGCCCGAACTGTGGAGCAACGCGGTCGAGGAGGTGCTGCGCCACGACCCGCCGGTTCTGTTGACCGGCCGCACGGCAGTGCGCGACACCGAGGTCGCGGGCGTCACGCTGCCACGTGGGGCGATAGTGACCACCGTGCTCGCAGGCGCGAACCGTGACCCGCAGGTCTTCACAGACCCTGCCGCCTTCGACATCACCCGCGCCAACGCCCGCGACCACGTCTCGTTCGGCGCAGGCCGCCACTACTGCTTGGGCGCCTCGCTGGCCCGCATGGAGGGCGAGATCGGACTGCGCACGATCTTCGAGCGTTTCCCCGGCCTGCGCCTGCTCCCCGGAAGCAGTCGCCGACCGACCCGAATCCTGCGCGGTTACGAGCACCTGCCCGCCACACTCACCTAGGACGACAGATGACTCCCACCGCCGCCAAACCCCGGCGCGGCCGCCCACCCAAGGACTCCGGTGGCGTCCTGTCGCGGGAACGGATCCTGCGTGAGGCCCTCGCCCTGGTCGACGAGGAGGGCATCGAGGCCGTCAGCATGCGCAAACTCGCGCGCCGGCTCGGCGTCGACCCGATGAGCCTGTACAACCACATCGACAGCAAAGACGCCCTGCTCGACGGAATCGCCGAAGTGCTGCTGTCCCGCCTGCCAGCGCCGTCACCAGCAGCGGACCTGCGAGACAGCATGGACACGATGGCGCGGGAATTCCGGGCGACGATGCTCGAACATCCCCGCGCCGCACCACTCGTCCTGACCCGCAAACTCGCGTCACTGACCGCACTCACGCCCCTCGAAGCCGTTCTCAGCCCACTCCTCGCCGCGGGCTATCCCCCGGACCTCGCGGTCCACGCACTGCGAACCGTGCTGGCGTACCTGATCGGGACCCTGATGCGCGAAGTCAACGTGGCCCCCACGTTCAGCGTCGCCAACCCCGAGGCCAGCCGACGCCGGCTCGCCGACCTCGAAGCGTCCGGTCTGCCCGCCGTCATGTCGGCGGCCCCGTACCTTGCCGTGTGCGATCACGAGCAGGAGTTCGAGTTCGGGCTACGCATTCTGATCGACACCCTCGCCACCATGGCCGCACAGCCACACTGATCGCGAGCCCTCTACTGTGGACGGTCAGGCTGGCGGATCACCCCACACCACGGTCGAACCTTGGACCAGGTTGAGGTTCGGTGTCTGCACCGGGGTCGAGCCGCTGGGTGCCAGGCCGCGGCGCGACCAGTCGTTGCTCGGATCCCACGTGCCAGCGCTGCTGATCCGGAACTGGATCTCCTTGCGGTACCGGGACTGGCCACCCGGCGCGACTCCCGTCGAGCAGGTGATCTCCACGTAGTACACGTTGCCGGAGAACTGCTTCACCGCAGGCTGACCGCATTGGTTGTACGGCGAGGTCACCGAAATCTGACTGGGCGTAGTGCTTGCGTCGAGCGTGAAGTAGTAGCGCAGCGCACCGGTGAACGTGCGTGCTGGCCAGGCCGACTTGTTGAGCACGTACGCCTTGACCTCAGTGAACTTGTTGCCATCCGGCTGGTTCAACGCGCCTTGCGCGAAGATCTCCGGCCCATCAGGGGTTTCCGTCGGCGGGAACGCCGTCAGCGGGGCGCCGCCATACTCCCCGTAGAGACGCGCGAGTGCGCTGGTGAAGCCCGCGTTGTAGTCCAACGCGACCTCGTTCATCGTGTAGTTCGAACGATCGTCGGTGTACGCGTCGTTGGGCGACGTCGGTCCGCCGACCAGGGCGCCGTAAAGGACATGCCGATTGGTCACGGGGTCCGCGATGCTGTCGGCCCATGAGCCATGTGCGGTCCGGTGATGGGGATTGCGAGGCGGGTTGGCGCCGAAACCGACCACATAACTGGACTTGCGCGGGTTGTCACCCAGCGCGTAGTTGATCTGCCGCACGCCGAAGTCGTGATAAGTGCGGGCACGGGTGGGGTCTTGCGCCTTCAGCCAGTCGCTGTAGACCAATGCGGCGAACGACGTGTTGGCCGCGTACCGCAGGGACCCCCACGTGTCGAGCACAGCCTGCCCACCCGGCGAGTACGGCACTCGCTGGCCGTTCACCCCGACGGTCCAGTAGTCCAGCCAACGGTTCGCGTCGGCGATGTACTGCTGCTTGCCGGTCAACCGGGCCAGCAACACATAGGCGCCGTACGACTTGTCGTCCCACGCGATCGTCCATTTGTAAGAACGGGTAGTGCTCTGCGGCTCAGTGGACAGCTTGGGGTACTCCGCCTCGGCTTTCGCCAGATACGAGCTGTCGCCTGTGGCCCGGTAGAGCCAGATCGCGCCCCACACCAGCTCGTCCTGGTAACCGCTCCAGGAACGGTAGAAGTTCTGGGCGTCGGTGATGCAGTTCGAGTACGCACCCCGATACGTGTCCGCGAAGGTGTAGAGCTGCTTGGCATGTGACAGCAGTGTGGCGGCGTACGCGGGGTCGCTGTCCTTGAACACGAGGTAGCTCGCCGCGAGCTGGGCCGCGGCCTCACCGGCGAGATCGGAACCAGGGCAGGACGCGTCGATCTTGTACGACGGGCGAGCCATCGTCATCGTCTCGGCCGGGCCCCACCACCGGTGGTCGTCGTCGCCCTTGCCGACCTGGCCGTACAAGACGTTCGGCTGCGGATGCGCCTTGATCAGCCAGTCGTTTCCCCACTTCAGGTTGGCTTTGACGAACGGCAGCTGGCCGGAGCTCTGGTATGCCGCAGGGTTCTCCACCACGCCCCAGGCGAGCATGGTCATGCTGAACTCGAACGGCAGCCCGAACTTCACGTGGTCACCAGCGTCGTAGAAACCGCCGGACAGATCGAGGCCGACGTCCTGCCCGTCTGTCACCGCCGAGTCACCGCGCCAGGAAACCCGGTTGTTCGCAGGCAGCCGGCCCGAGCGCTGGGCGTCGTAGAACCACACCGACTTCTGCAACGCCTCGCCGTAGTTGAAGGTGGCGGCAGCGCTCACACTGGCCGCAGCGGGCACCACGGACAGACCCACCACCAGCACCGCGGGCAGAACCCGGGACAACATTGTCCACATAGGACACCTCACCGTCGGCAACATTTCTGGGAGCGCTCCCAGAAAGCGACTGTAGCGAAAGATGGCCGATCGGCACTCCGTCATCCGGGTGACCGCCCACTACGAGCCGCCCCGAAGTGGTTCAAACGCGCATCAAGTGTCTTCCCGGCCGCCACGCTGCGTTCACCTCTCGTTTCCCGATCACCGGGACGCTGTCCCGGCTATAGGTGAACTGAATTCACATTGAGAGCGGGCGCGCATGGGACATCACCACGAACACGGGCACGAACACGACCAGGCTGAGTTGTCCCCCGCGGTCGACCTGTCCCTGCCGGACGAGGCGCTCTCCCCGACCGACCTTTCCCGCCGGTCGATGCTGCGGCGAACCGGCCTGCTCGGTGCCGGCCTGGCTGGAGCCACCGTGTTGAGCGGCGCGCCGTCGGCCGCGGCCTCGCCCAAGGGCGGGTTCCGGTGGCTGTCCGGCGATCACCACGTGCACACCCAGTACAGCAACGACGGCAAATACCGTGTCGCCGACCAGGTCCGGCACGCCGACACCTATGGCCTGGACTGGCTGGTGATCACCGACCACGGCAACGCCACGCACGCGCGAATCGGCGTGGAGAAGGTCAACCCGGACATCGTCGACGCCCGCAGCCGGTTTCCCTCGACGCTGGTTTTCCAGGGCCTGGAGTGGAACATCCCGGCCGCCGAGCACGGCACCGTGTTCGTCCACCCTGGACAGAACGAGGTCGCGCTGCTGCGCCAGTTCGAAACGTCGTTCGACGGCGGCGTACGCAACGCGACCGCGAGCACCCCGGCCAACGAAGCGCTGGCCATCGCGGGCATCGACTTCCTCTCCGACGCGGTCCGCAGGCGCACCGTCCGCGACGCACTGATGCTGGCCAATCACCCAGCCCGCAAAGGAATCGACTCACCACACGAGATCCGCAACTGGCGCGACGCCCAGCCGCACATCGCCGTCGGCATGGAAGGTGCTCCTGGCCATCAGGCCGCGGGCATCGCCGCCCCGACGGGCATGGGCCGGGCCCGAGGACTCTACGACGGTAGCCCCGGTCCGCAGTCATTCCCGGGCTACCCGTTGGAAAGCTATCGGACCTTCGGCGGTTTCGACTGGATGACCGCCACCGTCGGTGGACTCTGGGACAGCCTGCTCGCCGAAGGCAAACCGTGGTGGATCACGGCGAACTCCGACTCGCACCACGTGTACACCGACACCGCGACCGTCGGGCCAGGCTCGAACTACGAGGCCGACGGCAAGCAAGCCGACCCGGTCTACCGCGGCAGCGTCGACCTCGGCGAAGGAGACTTCTGGCCCGGGTACTACAGCCGCACCCACGTGGGCGCCAGCGACTTCTCCTATGCCGCGGTGATGAACGGCATCAGGGCGGGCCGGGTCTGGGTCGACCACGGCCAGCTGATCGACGGCATCGACGTGCGGCTGCGCACGACCGGCCGGTGGGGACAGTCCTGGGCCACCCTCGGTGGCGTACTGCACGCCAAGCGAGGCACGCAGGCCGAGTTGGTCGTCACGATCGACCTGGCTGCTCAGCCCAACTGGGCGCAGTTCGTGCCGCAGCTCGCCAGAGTGGATGTCATCCAGGGTGACGTCACGGGCCCGGTTGCCGACCGCGACACGTTCGTCGCGCCGCGGACCAGGGTCGTGAAGTCCTTCGACACTACGGCAGCGAGCGGAACCGTCAGCCTCAAGTACTCGCTCGGTCGGCTCGACCGGCCGGTCTACGTCCGTCTGCGCGGCACTGACGGCAATCGGACCGCGCCCGGTCTGCGCGGCGCCGAAGTCGATCCGGCCGGTCCGGCGATGGACGTTCTCGGCAACGCCGACCCGTGGCGGGACTTGTGGTTCTACACCAACCCGATCTGGGCCCTGCCGACGTGACCGTCATCGGCGTCGACTTCGGTGCGGCCACTCTGGCCGAAGCCGATCACCTGCTCTGCAGTCTCCCTCTCCCAGAGGACGCAACCGCCTGTACGCACCTCGTGCGGCGAGGCACTCCGCACGTCGCATGCTCACTGCGGCTACCCGCCGCCCGGGTCGCCGAGATGCTCGAGGTTCTGGCGGCGCATTCCCGTCCTCTCGGAATTGTCGGCGCCGGGCGGGAAAGCGGTCCGCGCGAACTGGTCGCGGGTGCCGCCGTAGCGGCCGGTAGACATGCGGCGCGTACGAGCGGCCGTGCGGTCATATATCCCGGCGTACGCGGGCTCACTGGCAACGTCACCGCGATGAAACTCGTTGCGACGTCCTACATCGACCGAATTCTCGTACTGCCGGACCGGTCCAGTCCGGAGCTGTCGACGACCGTCGTCACCCGTGACCACGTCCGTCCTGAATGGATCAACGGCGTGCTCACGTTGGTCACCACGCCGGCCGGGCCCGGCGTGGTGGCTCCGTTCGAACTACCCGATCCGACTCCGTGCTGCGGCGACGACCGCACGAGCGGGAAGTCGAACCCGCTCTTGTAAATGGGGGACGGGTCACCCTAGAGTCTCTGGGAGCGCTCCCAGGAAGCTTCGCCAACCGTCAGAGCAGACGGAGGAGACCCAGCCCGATGAGATCGCTTTTCCCTGCACGCGGGCGCCGCCACGCCACCGCCGCCCTCGCCTTGGTCGCCGTCACGGCCGCGCTCACCGCCGGCCCAGCCCACGCTGCCGACTACGAACGGATCGTCAACGGCAACTTCAGCGCGGGCTCGGCCGACCCGTGGTGGGCAAGCGCCGGAGTGACCAACCGTGTGGTCAACGGCGAGTTGTGCGCGTCCGTCACGGGCGGCACGACGAACCCGTGGGACGCGCTGATCGGCCAGAACGGCGTGCCGTTCGAAGCCGGTCAGCAGTACACGATGTCATTCGACGCCTACGCCACCACACCGCAGCCCATCGCCGCCAACGCGGGCGAAGGCGTCAGCCCGTACCGCGGGATCGCCCGGCACGAAGTCCAGCTGACCCCCACCAAGCAGAAGTTCACCTTCACGTTCACCTCGGAGCTCGACTTCCCGGACGCGGGCAACGGCCAGATCACCTTCCAGCTCGGCGGACAGGCCGCGGACAACGCCATCTGCGTGGACAACGTGTCGCTGATCGGCGGCGTCATCCCACCCGGCGGCCCTGGCGCTCCGACGAAGAAGGTCCAGGTGGACCAGGTCGCGTACCTACCGGGTCTGCCGAAGCACGCCACCCTCGTGTCCACCGCGACCACAGCGCAGACCTGGGTGCTGAAGAACTCCGCGGGCTCGACTGTCGCTACCGGTCAGACCACACCGAAGGGCGTCGACACGCTGTCCGGCGACCCGGTGCACTTGATCGACTTCTCCTCGTACGACACCGCGGGGACGGGCTACACACTCACCGTCGGCGCGGACACCAGCTTCCCGTTCGCCATCTCCGCCGATCCGATCAAAAAGCTGCGCTACGACTCGCTGGCGTTCTTCTACCACCAGCGCAGCGGCATCGAGATCCAGGCGCAGTACGTCGGCGCGACCTACGCCCGGCCCGCGGGCCACCTCAACGTCGCGCCGAACCAGGGCGACAACAACGTGCCATGCCGGTCCGATCTGAACTGCGGCTACACGCTGGACGTGCGCGGCGGCTGGTACGACGCGGGCGACCACGGCAAGTACGTCGTCAACGGCGGCATCTCGGCGTGGCAGGTGCTCAACACCTACGAGCGCGCCAAGCTGATCGGCGACGCCGCCGCGCTCGGCGACGGCAAGCTCGCCATCCCGGAGAAGGCCAACGGGGTGCCCGACATCCTCGACGAGGCCCGCTGGGAAGTCGAGTTCCTGCTGAAGATGCAGGCACCTGACGGCATGGTGCACCACAAGATCCACGACGCGAACTGGACCGCCCTGCCCACGCTGCCGCACCAGGACAGCCAGGTCCGCCGACTGTCGGCGACCAGCACCGCGGCGACGCTGAACATGGCGGCGGTGGCGGCACAGGCAGCCCGCATCTACGAGACCATCGACCCGGCGTTCTCGGCCAAGGCACTCGCCGCCGCGGTGAAGGCCTACGCGGCCGCGAAGGCGAACCCGAACAAGATCGCCGACCCGAACGACGGCACCGGCGGCGGCGCGTACAGCGACACCAAGCTGACCGACGAGTTCTACTGGGCTGCCGCGGAGATGTACGCCACGACCGGCGAAGCGTCCTACCGTGCGGACGTGACCGGCTCGTCGCTCTACAAAGGACAGTCGATCGACGACCGCGGCTACGACTGGGGTTCCACCGGTCCGCTTGGCGACATCACGCTCGCACTCGTGCCCACTGGCCTGCCCGCGGCGGATGTCGCGGCGATCAAGGCCGCATTCGTGGCCACGGCTGACAAACACCTGAACCAGATGGCGTCCCAGGGTTACCCGGCGCCGTACCGGGAGCCCGACGGCACATACGTGTGGGGCTCGAACGGTCTGGTCGCCAACAACGCTTCGGTGCTGGCGCTGGCGTACGACTTCACCGGCGCGGCCAAGTACCGCGAGGGCGTGTTCGAGGCGCTGCACTATCTGCTCGGCCGCAACCCGGTGAGCTACTCCTATGTCAGTGGGTACGGCGGACAGCCTGTGCGTAACGTCCACCACCGGCACTGGGCCAACCAGCTCGACCCGACCCTGCCCATCGCGCCGCCCGGTGCGCTCTCCGGCGGCCCCAACAGCGCGCTGCAAGACCCCATCGCCGCGCGCATGCTCCAGGGTTGCAAGCCGCAGAAGTGCTTCGTGGACCACATCGAGGCGTACTCGCTCAACGAGGTCACGGTCAACTGGAACTCGGCGCTGGCGTGGGTCGCCAACTGGGCCGCGGAGAAGTCGAGCCCGGCCGATGCCACACCCCCGACCACGCCGGGCACCCCGGTGGCGTCCGCCGTCACCGCAACGGGTGCGACGCTGACCTGGACCGCGTCGAACGACCCGGAGAGCGGCGTCAAGGACTACGACGTCATCTCGATCGAGGGTGACACGCAGCGCGTGATCACCACGGTCACCGGCACGTCCGCCACGCTGACGGGACTGCAACCGAATACGGCTTACCGGTTCGCCGTACAGGCGCGCAACGGAGCCGGAGTCAAGTCCGCGCTGTCCGGCGTGGTCCCGGTGACGACCAAAGCGGACGGCCCGACGTACTGCCGGATCGCCTATCGGGCGAACGGGTGGACCGATGGCCTGTCCGCGAGCATCGCGATCACCAACACCAGCAACACGGACTGGGCGTCGTGGACGCTGAGGTTCACGTGGCCAGGCAGCCAGAAGATCACCCAGGGATGGTCGGCGGCCTGGTCACAGACCGGCTCCGCGGTGAGCGCGGCCTCCGTGCCGTGGAACAGCCGCGTCCCGGCAGGCGGTTCGGTGCAGATCGGGTTCAACGCCTCGTCGTCGCCGCCGCACGCGGAGCCGACCGACTTCACGGTCAACGGACAGCCCTGCTCGAAGGGCTGATCCGCAATGGAGCGGCTGGTCCCCCAAGTCAGCTGCGGGACCAGCCGCTCCCCCCGACGGTGGCGGCGACGAACCGACGTACATCAGGCCCGTTCAACGGCTTCGGCGGCGAGAAGCAGGTAGGCGCTGGCCGTCCACGTGTAGGCACGGTCGCGCAATCCTTGTCCGGTCAAGGCGTCGAAGTTCTCGGCGAAGCCCGACTTCTCGCACAGGGCACGGAACCGGGCACTGACAAGGTCGGCGAGTTCGGTGGCCCCTCCTCGGCGCAGGCCGTCCTCGATCAGGATCGTCGCCGGGGCCCACACTGGGCCTCGCCAGTAGCCGTCGGCTTCATAGA
Organism: Kibdelosporangium aridum; assembly: GCF_900176515.1. Lineage (GTDB taxonomy): Bacteria > Actinomycetota > Actinomycetes > Mycobacteriales > Pseudonocardiaceae > Kibdelosporangium > Kibdelosporangium aridum. The sequence continues at coordinate 234,273 of NZ_FWXV01000008.1, read as the reverse complement.
ACGGTGAGTCGGGGCGTTCGGTGGCAAGCCCGGCGGACGTCAGGTGTCTGGCAACGTTCGTGGTGAGCGTGGCGTGCACGTCATCAGGTAGTTGCGGGCCAAGGACGATCGGCATGAGGTCGAGCAGGCTTGCCGTGGTGCGCGGCGTGCCGTCCACCGCGCGGCTGGCGAAGCGGGAGCCGTCCCACAAGTGCGTAAGCATCGCGGCGAGCAACGTGTCGGCTTCACGTGCCCAGCGCGTCGCGGCCGCTGCGTCACCGATCTCCCCTGCCAGACGTGCCAGCTCTCTCATCTGTATCACCAGGAAGGCCGTGAGATCAGCGGACTGAACCAAACGCTGTTCGCCGAACACTGTCGCGTTGTCCCAGCCGCTGTCGTTGCCATGTTCGTAGTGCGCGAACGGCTGACCGGGTACCCGCCGGTGGTCGAGCCAGAAGTTCGTCCATGCCGCCAGTTGCCGGTAGAGGCGGGGCAACTCGGCACCCGGCAGCCCGCCACGCAGGCGCTCGCGCAGCCTGTTCACTGCCCAGCCGTGGATGGGTGGTTTGACGAAGTTGTGCAAGATCTCGGCGTGGGTGATCGAGTCGGGCAGCGCCCCCTCGTCGGTCTGGTGGTCGAACACGACCTGGAGCTGGTCCCAGGCCAGGCCCGGCGATCCGGCAGCCAGCGCGAGGGCGTTGAAACAGTGGTCCCAGCTCCAGATCTTGTCCATCCAGTGTTTGGACATCAGCACCGCGGGCCGCTGGATGAACCCGGACGGCTGGACGGTGGCCGACCACAGCACGTAGCAGGCGAGTTCGGCGGCCGGAGTCCGGTCGTCCCGCCAAGGCGCGACCGCGTCGGTGAATGCCGTGAAGGCCCGCCGTGATGCCGCCACGACCTCGGCGAAGCGCGCGTGGATGGAGGGACGTTTCCACGCGGTGGTCAGCTCCTCCAGCACGAGCTCCCATTCGCCGCCGTCATCACCGATGACGACCGCGCGCTCGGCTTTCCCCAGCGCGCCGACTCCGAGCCCGTGAATGGATCCGGACAGACACGTCAGCCTGTAGCGGTGACCGGTCTCGTAGGAGGTGAAGACGTACGACGAGGTGACCGGGTCGTGGAAGAAGTACGTGCCGGTGAAGGGCGTCAGCGTGGCATCGGCCGCGGCGATGCGCAAACCCAAGCCGTGCCCGGAAATCCTGAGCGAGGAAGGCGACTCGAACGCCGCCGACACCCGCCCGCGTCCCGCGGACCAGGTCAGCTCCGCCGGGTTCGCCGTCACCTCGGTCGGCACGCGCGCGCCGCTCAACACCGGTGCCAATTGAAGTACCGCGTGCATGCCGTTGCGGTGTGAGACCAGATGCAGGTCCTCGGCGTAGGTAGCGAGTGCGACGACTGGGGATATGCCCATCCACGACCCTTGACAGCTGAACGGTATTTCCCGCACCGAGAAGTCGTCCACACAACCCTCCACTGTGGTCAGTCCTTGACAGCTCCCGCGGTGATGCCCGCGGCCACGAAGCGCTGGGCCAGCACGAGCAGGATGGTCGCGGGCACGGACGCGACGACGGCGGTCGCCATGATCGCGTTCCATTCCTGGTTGTTGTTGCCGATGTAGCGGTAGATGCCGAGAGTCAGCGGTTTCAACAGGCCTCCGCTGTCGAGCGTCGCGGCGAACACGAAGTCCGACCACGCCCACAGGAAGGCGAACAGTGCCGCGGTGACGATCCCGTTGCGGCTCACGGGAAGCACGATCGACCAGAAGGTGCGCAACGCGCCCGCGCCGTCTATTCGTGCCGCCTGCAGCAGTTCGTCGGGTACGGAGGACATGAAGGCGGTGAGGATCAGTACGGCGAACGGGACCGCGATGGTGGAGTCGGCGAAGATCAGGCCCCACACCGTGTTCGTGATGCCTAGGCTGACGTAGATGCCGTAGAACCCCAACGCCATGGTGATCCCGGGAATCATCTGCGCCACGAGCAGCGCGAACTGCAGCGGCCGCCGGCCGCGCGGGCGCAGTTTCGCCAGCGAGTACGCCGCCGGCGCGGCCAGCACCAACGTCAACACAGCTGTGCCGGACGCGACCAGCAGGCTGGTCCCGAAGTAGGGCAACTGCTCGTTCAGCACCCGGACGTACCCCTCGAACGTCGGTGCCGTGGGCAGGAAGTCCGGCGGCGACTTGCGCATCCGGTCCGCGGGTGTCAGGGAGACGTTGATCATCCAGTAGACCGGGAAAAGCATCACCGCGGTGAGCAGCAGGCCAACGGCAGTGCGCCACGACCACCGTGTCATGCGGCCTCCTGGTGACGCTGGCCGCGAACGTAGAGCAGACCTGCCGCGACGGCGAAGAGGATCAGCACGTTGCCCACCGCCGCGCTCGGCCCGAAGCGCGGCAGCATGCTGCCGAAACCCAGTTCGTACGACCAGGTGGCCAGTGTGGTGGACGACCCGGTGGGGCCGCCGCGGGTCATGATCCAGATGATGTCGAAGACCTTGAGCGTGTAGACCAGGCCGAGCAGCAGCGTGACACCGGAGATGGGCCGCAGCATCGGGAAGGTCACGTGCCAGAACGTCTGCCACCGGCTCGCACCATCCAAAGAGGACGCTTCGTACACCTCCGCCGGGATGGTGCGCAGACCGCTGTAGAGCACGACCAGGTTGAAAGGGATGCCGATCCAGATGTTCGCGATCGTCACCGCCACAAGCGACCAGTCCGGGGAGGTCAACCAGTCCACGGTGCCGAATCCGAGGAACGCCAGCACCGCGTTCACCACACCGGCTTCGCTGTTGAGCATCCACGCCCAGGTCGACGCGGACACGATCAGCGGCAACAACCACGGCACCAGCATCAGCGCCCGCAGCGTCGCCGACAACCGGAAACTGCGGGCGAAGAACACGGCCAACGCCAGACCGATGGCGTACTGGAACACCAACGACGTCACCGTGAACACGACCGTGTTACGCAGTGCCGTGCCGAAGGCGGGATCGGCGAACACGGTGACGTAGTTGCCGAAGCCGATCAGCGGCGCACCGCCGTGCACGAAGGACCGCACGGTGTAGTCGCGGATGCTCAGGTCGATATTGGTCAACAGCGGATAGACGTAGCAGAGCAGCAAGTAGGCCACGAGCGGGAGCAGGAACGCCCAGCCGGCCAGTTGCTTGCGCAGCACGGCGTCACTTCGCCGCGGCCTGGGCGTCCGACATGGCGTCCTTCGGCGACTTCGAGCCGGTCAACGCGGCCTGCACGGCCGTCCACAGCGGCTGGGAGATCCGCGGATAACGGGTGCCGAGACCGTCGCTCGTGCGTCCCTTGGCGGACTTCACCGCGTCCACCCAGACCTTCAGGTCCGGCTGGGCGGCGATTTGCTGTTCCTGGACCGAAGGCACCGCGGAGACGTAGGTCAGCGCGGTGTCCGTGGCCAGCACAGTCTCCGGACTGATCAGGCAGTTGGCGATCTTCGCCGCGGTTGCCTCGTCGTCCTTGTCGCGCTGCGCGGGAACTGTGACGAATTCTCCCCCGGTCGGCGCGGGCGCGACGCCTCCGGTGCGGGACGGGATCGGGATGACGCCGTACTCGAAGCCCGCTTTCTTGGCGTTCGCCAGTTGCCATGTGCCGTTCTCGGCGAAGGCGTACTCGCCGGTTGCGAACTCCTGCCAGCTGGTGGTCTGCGTGTTGCCGATGACCGAGTTCGGCGCGTACTTCTTGTCCAGCCACGACTTCCACAGCTCCAGTGCTGCCACGGAATCGGCCGAGGACAGATCGGTCAGCTGCGCGCCCGCGCCCCAGAACCACGGCAGGAACTGGAACGTTCCCTCTTCGGTGCCGATCGCGGCGAACGTGATGCCCTTCTTGCCCGCCGCGGTGACCTTGGCCAGTGCCGCGTCCAGTGCGGCCCAGTCCGAGATCGACGCCGGGTCGACGCCCGCCGCACTCAGCACCGCCTTGTTGTAGTACAACGCCAATGTGTTCGCGCCAATCGGCACACCGTAGGTCTGCCCGCCCGTCTGGGCCGCGGCCACCAGGTTCGGCGCCGCCTTCGACGCGTCCAGCCCACTGTCCTGATTGGACTTCACAACTCCGCCCTCGGCGAGCGTGGAGACCACGGGGTTGTCCACGACCAGGACGTTCGGGGCCGTTCCCTGTTGCGCCGCCAGTAGGACCTTGTTCGTCAGGTCGGTCGTGTCATAGGCCTGCCGCTCCACCTTGACACCCGCCTGAGCGCCGCACTTCTCGATCACCTTCACCCACTCCGATCCCCCGTCGAACTGGGGATACGGATCCCACACCGAGAACGTGCCGGTTGCGCTCGTACCGGCGTCGGGCTGCGAGGAGCAAGCGGACAGGGCCAGACCGACCGCGACCAGTGCCGTGGTCAGCCGTGGGGTGTTCGGCGAGCCCTGCATCGAAGCTCCAATCGTCGAACCGGTTCGACCCAAGCACGTTGCGTCAACGTAACCATGTGGGCGATATCACGCAATACCCCCGATGCCGTATCGTGAAGGCCAGTCGAACCGGTTGGATCTGATCGCATGAATATTGGGGAGATCGCCAAGCGGGCCGGTGTTTCGCGCAGCACGGTGTCCTACGCGCTGAGCGGGAAGCGGCCAGTGGCGGCGGCGACCGCCCGGCGGATCAACGAGGTCATCGCCGAGCTGGGCTATCGGCCCAACGCCAGCGCGCGAGCGCTCGCCGAAGGGCGCACGCGCACCCTTGGCCTGGTGATACCGCCCGCCGGCAGGCGACTGACCAATGTGCAGCTCGATTTCGTCGCCACCGTCGTCGAAGCGGCCGCCACCCACGATCTCGACGTGCTGTTGTCGCCGAGCGGCGGAGACCACGACCGGTCGTTCGAGCGAATCGTCACCGGCCGCCGGGTGGACGGCGTGATCCTGATGGAGATCCTGCTGGACGACCCGCGTGTGGCCAGGCTGGAGCAGAGCGCGCTGCCCTACGTGACGATCGGGCATGTCGAAGATCCCCGCGCGTCGTGGTGGGTGGACGTGGACTACGCGACACTGGTCCGGCGCGGTGTGCACCACCTGGCCGATCTCGGTCACCAGCACGTGGTCCTGATCAACCGGTCCACCGAGTTGGTGGCCGCCGGGTACGGTCCCGCCTTGCGCTCAACGACCGGTTTCCAGGAAGCGGCCGACCAGCGAGGGCTGTCCGCGCACGTGGTCTGCTGCGCGGACGAGCCCGCGGCGGGCTTGGCTTGTTTCGAGCAGATCCGTGCCCGCTGGCCGGAAGTCACCGCGGCGGTGACGATCAACGAGGTGGCGCTGCCGGGTCTGCAGCGGGCCTTGCACCGCGCAGGGCTGGACGTGCCACGGGATTTCTCGATCACCGGAGTGATCGCCGACCGCTTGGCCGAGGACTTCCACCCGCCGCTGACAGCCGCCGACGTACCGGCCGAGGACATGGCCCGGCTCGCGGTGGACCTGCTGGTCGAGCGGATCGCCGACCCGGATGCCAGCCCTCGGCACGCGCTGCTGCAACCGGCCATCTCCCTGCGGTCGAGCACAGGTGCGAGGCCGCAGTAGCGGGACGTCGATAAGACCGATCCATTTCAGGGAAGTAACGCGGATAAGACTGAAGCATTGCGCTGTGCACAACGCGTCGCGTACGGTTATCAGCTGATCGAACCGGTTCGACCCGGTTCGGATGTCCCATGGTTCAACGGACTCGGCTGCCCTTACACGCGCGTGGACAGGCCGTGGTCCGCCCGGTGATCTCGTGAACTCCATCCCTGCAGCCAAGGAGCCACATGAACACCAGACCCCACAAGTGGCGCGGATTTCGCCGCCGTGCCGGCACTCTGCTCGCCATCGGCGCGGTCTTCGCCACATCTGCGGTGACGGCCCAAGCCGCGGACGAGTCCATCAGCGTTGACTTCTCCGTCGCGTCCGGCGCCCCGACCTATCGGGCCTCCGGATGGATCTACGGCATGACCGAGAACGCGTCCGGACCTGCCGACCACTTCTACCGGGACGTGAAGTTCCGGTACATGCGCGCCGGTGGCGCCCAGCTCGACAGCCCGGGCGGATGGGTGTCGGGCCGGTACGACCGCCGGTGGAACTCCACGCGCGCTCAGCTGTTGCGCACCCGGTCGCTGGGCGGCGAGTTCATCCTGCTCGTCCACGATTTGTGGGGCGCCGACGGCTATCCGATCTCGCGCTTCCCCGGCGACAACGGCAACTGGACCGACTACGACAACTTCCTCGGCCGCCTGATCGACGACGTGCGCGCGACCGGTGCGCCCGTGCAGTGGGACCTGTGGAACGAGCCCAACATCACGCTGTTCTGGAACCGTCCGCAGTCCCAGTACTTCGAGCTGTGGCGTCGCACGTACCAGCGTGTCCGGGCCGCCTTTCCGTCGCACCTGATCGTCGGCCCGAGTTGCGCGTGCGTTCCGTCGACCGGCAACACGTGGTGGACCCAGTACCTCGATTTCGTCCGTGCCAACAACGTCATTCCCGACATCATCAGCTGGCACTCCCTGCCGGGCGACCCTGTTGCCAACGTGGCCACGGCCAACGCCACACTCGATCCACGCGGCATCCCACATCCGCGTCCCTACCAGATCAACGAATACGGGGCGTCCAACGAACAGAGCCCGGGTGGCGGCTCCTGGTACATCGCGCGGCTGGAACGAGCAGGCGCCGACGGCCTGCGGGCCAACTGGGCCGGCGGCGGGAACCTGCACAACGACCTCGGCAACCTCCTCGTCCGCAACTCGGCGGGACAGCATCAGCCGAAAGGCGAGTGGTGGGTCTACCGGTTCTACGGCGCACAGTCCGGCCAGATCGCCTCCGTCTCCCCCAGTCGGTCCTACGACGCTTTCGCCACCCGGACCACCGGCGCGGCCAAGGTTCTCGTCGGCGGACGCGGTACGACCGGCAACATCGCAGTCAACCTGCGAAGCCTGGACGCCACGAGCGGCATCGTCCAGAACAACCAGGTACGTGTTGTGGCCCAACGCATTCCGCACAACGGTGGCGGCGCGGTCGCGGGTCCGATCACCATCCAGAACTCCGTGGTCACGCTGTCCGGCAACGCCACAACGGTCAACCTGCCGCACTCCAACGCCGAAGACTCCTTCACCGTCACGGTTCTGTCCCCTTCGGACTCCGGCTTCCAGTCCGTCGCCGTCGCCCAGCATTCCCAGCAGTGCCTGGACAACACCAACCTGAGCACCGCGGACGGCAACCAACAACAGCAGTACTTCTGCGAGGGCGGCGACCAGCAGCAGTGGGACTTCCGGCCGGTATCGGGAGTCGCCGACACCTACACGGTGGTCAACCAGCAGTCAGGCAAGTGTCTGCACGTCAACGGCGCCTCCAGCGCTGATGGTGCCGCCGTCCAGCAATGGACCTGCAACGGCGGAACCAACCAGCAGTTCGCCCTGCGCAAGGTGACCTACGCGGGCAACGATCCACACGACTACCAACTCGTCGCCCGGCACAGCGGCAAGTGCGTCGACGTCAACGGAGTCTCCACCGCAGCGCAAGCGGTGGTCATCCAATGGACGTGCAAGTCAACCAGCCAAGCCAGCCAGCTCAACCAGACCTGGCGTCTCTGGGGCCGCTAGCCCCATCCATCCCGCGGAGTTCCCTCGACCCTCTTTACATTTGTCTGGGAGCGCTCCCAGAATCGATAGGCGCCTTCAACGACGAAGGAGAATCATGACCCTGCACCCTCATACCGCCCGATGGCTTCGCTCGGCGGTCGTTTCAGTCGCCGTCGCCAGCGCCGTGACGCTTGTGCCCAGCACGGCCGAGGCAGCCACCACCCTGGGCGCGGCAGCGGCCCAGTCCGGTCGTTACTTCGGCACCGCCGTGGCCGGGGGCAAACTGGGCGACTCGCAGTACACGACCATCCTCAACCGGGAATTCAACTCGATCACGGCCGAGAACGAGATGAAGTGGGACCACACCGAGCCGTCCCGCAACAACTTCACCTTCGGCTCGGCCGACCGGATCGCCAACCACGCGCGCAGCCAGGGCAAACAGCTTCGCGGCCACACGCTGGTCTGGCACTCGCAGCTGCCCGACTGGGTGAAGGCCATCCGGGACGCGAACACGTTGCGCAGCGTGATGAACAACCACATCAACACCGTCGCGGGCCGGTATCGCGGCCAGATCCACTCGTGGGACGTGGTGAACGAGGCCTTCGCCGACGGCGGCAGCGGTCAGCTGCGACCCTCGGTGTTCCGCGACGTTCTCGGCAACGGGTTCATCGAGGAGGCGTTCCGCACCGCCCGCACCGCCGATCCCGGCGCCAAGCTCTGCTACAACGACTACAGCATCGAGGACTGGAACTCGGCCAAGACCCAGGGTGTCTACAACCTGGTGCGCGACTTCAAGTCCCGTGGTGTGCCGATCGACTGCGTCGGCCTGCAGGCGCACTTCGGCAGCGGCGGCGCGCCCGGCACCTTCCAGACCACCATCGCCAACATGGCCGCGCTCGGCGTCGACGTGCAGATCACCGAGCTCGACATCGCTCAGGCCGGTTCGACCCAGTACGCCAACGCCGTCAAGGCATGCTTGAACGTGCAGCGATGCACCGGCATCACGACGTGGGGCATCCGCGACAGCGACTCCTGGCGCGGGAGCGAGAACCCGCTGCTGTTCGACCGTAGTGGCAACAAGAAACCGGCTTACGAGTCGGTGCTCGCCGCGCTGAACGGCACGAGCAGCGGAAGCCCGATCCAGATCGGTGTCAACTACCGGCTGGTGGCTCAGCACAGCAGCAAGGCCGCCGAGATCGCCAACTCGTCCACCTCCGCCGGTGCCACGCTGCGGCAGTGGTCGGTGACCAGTGGCACCAACCAGCAGTTCGACTTCCTCGACGCCGGTGCGGGCTACTACCGGATCAGGGCGCGGCACAGCGGCCTGGTGCTCCAGGCGTCCGGCACCAGCAGCGGTGCGGACATCTCGCAACAGCCGGATACCAACGCCACGAGTCAGCAGTGGCAGGTGGTCGACCACGGCGGCAGCGTGATCAGTCTGGTGAACCGGCAAAGCGGCCTGGCATTGGACGTCTGGGAGGTGTCCACCGCCGACGGCGCACGCATTTCGCAGTGGACGTTGACCGGTAACGCCAATCAGCGCTTCCAGCTCCAACGCGCCTAGCCGACGAGGAGAAGCACATGCCCGGCCCAAGATCGCTGGCGGTTGCCGCGGTGACGGCTCTGCTGTCCGGCGCCGTGTTCGCGATCGGTACCGCTCCGGCACAAGCGGCTGATCCGAAGCCATGTGACATCTACGCTTCGGGCGGCACGCCTTGCATAGCCGCGCACAGCACGGTGCGAGCGCTTTACGGCTCGTACAACGGCAACCTCTACCAAGTCAGGCGCTCGTCGGACAACGCCACGAGGAACGTCGGTGTCCTTGCCGCAGGCGGCACCGCCGACGCGTCGGCGCAGGATACGTTCTGCGCCAACACCTCCTGTGTCATCACGGTGGTCTACGACCAGTCCGGGCGCGGGAACGACCTGTGGTACCAGGGATCGAGTGTCGTTCCGGGCTCGAGCCAAAGCAAACCCGCGATCGCGACCACAGAGTCACTCACGGTCGGGGGCAACAAGGCGTACTCGCTCTACATAAACCCTGGCAACAGCTACTGGCGTGACGGCCATCTGACGGGCGTACCCACGGGTGCTGCGCCCGAAGGCATGTACATGGTCACCAGCGGCACCCACGTCAACAACGGCTGCTGCTTCGACTACGGCAACAGCGAAACGACCAGAACCGCGGACGCCGCCGGAGCGATGGACGCGATCAACTTCAGCACCCAGTGCTGGTTCGGCGGGTGCTCCGGAACAGGCCCCTGGGTACAGGCGGATCTGGAATGGGGTCTGTATTCCGGCGGCAGTCAGTCATGGAACCCCAACCAGAGGGCGTTCACCAACAAGTACGTCACAGCGATGCTGAAGAACAACGGCACCACACGATTCGCGCTCAAGGGCAGCAACGCGCAGGCGGGCAACCTGACCACGCTGTGGGACGGCGCGCTTCCTCCGGGATACAGCCCCATGAAGAAGCAAGGGGCCATCATCCTGGGCAGCGGCGGCGACTGCTGCAAGCCCGGCGGCGGCGCCAATCTCAGCGCGGGAACCTTCTACGAAGGAGCCATGGTCTCGGGCTACCCGTCCGACGCAACCGAGAACGCTGTGCAGGCCAACATCGTCGCGGCGGGCTACAGCACCGGCACCACCAACCCTGGCGGCACGGTGCGGGCGGTCGGCGCGGGCAAGTGCCTCGACGTGCCGTCATCCACAGCAGGTACGCAGGCGCGGATCTGGGACTGCACCGGCGGCGCCAATCAGGCCTGGATCCGTAGCGCGTCCGGGCAGTTGACCGTCTACTCGGGCGGCGAGCAGAAGTGCCTTGACGCCTACGGCCAGCAGACCAGCGCCGGCACCAAAGTGGTCATCTGGTCGTGCAACGGCCAGCCGAACCAGCAGTGGAACGTCAACGCCAACGGCACGATCACCGGCGTGCAGTCCGGACTGTGCCTTGACGTGTCCGGAGCGTCCACCGCCAACGGGGCCCTGGTCCAGCTGTGGACCTGCCACAACGGCAGCAACCAGCAGTGGACCTTGACCTGACGCACTCGTCCAGTCGAAGGGAAAGTACATGCTTGGTACGGGCAGATCCCGGCGAGCTCCAGCGTTCGTCACGGCGCTCGCCACGGTCACAGCCCTGGTGACAGGCCTGTTGTCCGGGGTCGGCGTGACCACGGCGCAGGCGGCCACTGTGGACCCGAACGCGTGGTACGTCTTGGTCAACCGCAACAGCGGCAAGGCGTTGGACGTGTCCGGAGCGAGCACCGGTGACGGCGCCGCCGTTCAGCAATGGGCCCGGCACGACGGCACCAACCAGCAGTTCCAGTTCGTGGACTCCGGCGGTGGCTACTACCGGTTGCGGGCGCGGCATTCCAGCAAGGTGCTGGACGTGTACAACTTCTCGACCGCGGACAGCGCGAACATCGTGCAGTGGAGCGATCACAACGGAACGAACCAGCAGTTCCGGCTGGCCGACTCGTCCGACGGCCACGTCCGGCTGATCAACCGCAACAGCGGCAAGGCCGTGGAGGTGCAGAGCAGTTCCACCGCGGACGGCGGGAAGGTCGTGCAGTACTCCGACGCGGGCGGGACCAACCAGCAGTGGAAACTGGTTCCGATGAGCGGCGGCAACCCCGGCGGTCCGCTGCCGTCCACCTTCCGGTGGTCCTCCAGTGGTGTGCTGGCCAGCCCGAAGTCCGACGCGCAGCACCCCAACCGCTACTCCATCAAGGACTTCTCGGTGGTGCGGCACAACAACCAGTGGCTGATCTACGCCACCACAGCCGGGCCGTCCGGTTGGGGCCTGGTGAACTTCAACTTCAGCGACTGGTCACAGGCAGCGGCCGCGCCGCACACCTACCTGGACACGGCATCGGCGATCGGACCGGGATACCGCGCCGCGCCGCAGTTGTTCCACTTCGCGCCGCAGAACCTGTGGTACTTGGTCTACCAGACCGCGCCGCCCACCTACTCGACCAGTACCAACCCGGCTGATCCGCGGTCGTGGTCGGCGCCGCGCACGTTCATCGCCCAGGAGCCGGAGATCGTGCGGCAGAACAAGGGTGACGGGACCTGGATCGACTTCTGGGTCATCTGTGACGCCGCGAACTGCTACCTGTTCTTCAGCGACGACAACGGGCACATCTACCGGGCGCAGACCAGCATGGCCAACTTCCCCAACGGGTTCGGCAACACCCAGATCGTGCTGTCGGACTCCAAGTTCGCCCTGTTCGAAGCGACCAATGTGTACAAGGTGGCCGGATCCAACCAATACCTGCTGATCCAGGAGGCGATCGGCGGCACCGGACGGCGCTACTTCCGGTCCTTCACCTCGACCAGCCTCACCGGCAACTGGACGCCTTTGGCCGCAACGGAGAACGAGCCGTTCGCCGGCCGTGCCAACGTCACGTTCCCCAACGGCGCCTGGACACAGGACATCAGTCACGGCGAGCTGGTCCGGGCCAGCAACGACCAGACACTGACCATCAACCCGTGCCAGCTGCAGTACGTCTACCAGGGCCAGGATCCCAGTGCCAGCGGCGACTACCTGAAGTTGCCATGGCGGATGGGCCTGCTCACCCAGACGAACTCATGCTGACCGCAAATGTCCCTAATGGACTCGCCTGGCGTCCCGCGAGGAGAACCCCTCGCGGGGCGGCCACGGTGGTCTGTGAACCCTGCTCACAACCGAAGGGGCCAATGATGCTTTCTCGATCACGTGCACGGTTGCGCGCTCTGGTGGCGATCGCGGCCGCAGCCTTGGCACTGGTCACGGCAGTACCTGACCGGAACGTGGCTCGGGCAGCCCCTGGCAGCCCGGCCCTCACCCCGCCCTTGGGGTGGAACAGTTGGAACAGCTTCGGCTGCGCCGGCGTCAACGAGACGGTGATCCGCCAGGCGGCGGACACGATGGTCTCGTCGGGGATGCGGGACGCGGGCTACCAGTACGTGGTGGTCGACGACTGCTGGTTCGACCCACAGCGTGACGCGCAGGGCAACCTGCGTGCCCACCCGACGAAGTTCCCCAGCGGCATGAAGGCCCTGGGCGACTACATCCACAGCCGCGGCCTGAAGTTCGGGATCTACCAGGTGCCGACCGAACGCACCTGTGCCCAGCGCGGCGGCACGCATCCGGGTTCCACGGGCAGCATGGGACACGAGGTGCAGGACGCCAACATATTCGCCTCGTGGGGCGTGGACTACCTGAAGTACGACTGGTGCTCCCCGGACGGCACCCGGGACCAGCAGGTCGCGCGGTTCACGATCATGCGGGACGCGTTGCGCGCCACCGGACGGCCGATCGTGTACAGCATCAACCCCAACAGCTACCACGCCGCCACCGGCGACAAGTACAACTGGGGCGAGGTCGCCGATCTGTGGCGCACCACTGAGGACCTGCTGGACATCTGGCAGAACGGCAACACCAACAGCTACCCGATGGGTGTCGGCAACGTCGTCGACGTCACCGCTCCCCTTGCCTCGCAGGCCGGTCCTGGGCACTGGAACGACCCGGACATGCTGGTGGTCGGCCGTCCCGGCCTGACGCTGACCGAGTCCCGGTCACACTTCTCGCTCTGGGCACTGATGGCCGCTCCCCTCATGGCGGGCAACGACATCCGTAGCATGTCCGCCGACGTGAGCGCGATTCTGCGCAATTCGCGGCTGCTGGCGGTGAACCAGGACAAGCTCGGCGCGGGCGGGCGCCGCGTGCGCGACGACGGCGCCACGGAGGTGTTCGCGAAGCCGATGTCGGATGGTTCGGTCGCGGTCGGCTTGTTCAACCGTGGCAACGCAACCACCAACATCAGCACCACAGCGGCACAAATCGGCTTGTCCGGCGGGTCGTTCACGCTGACTGACCTGTGGACCGGTGCCGCATCCAGCAGTAGCGGCCAGATCACTGCCAGCGTCCCGGCACACGGCGTGGTGGCGTACCGGGTCACCGGCGGCAGCCCCGTACCGAGCACGACCTCCCGGCTGCGTGGTACCGGCTCAGGCCGTTGCCTGGACGTGGCCAACTCGTCGACCGCCTCCGGCGCGGGCGTGGTGATCTGGGACTGCCACACCCCCGCGAGCCAGTCGTGGACGACGTGGCCAGGCGGCGAAATCCGGGTGTTCGGTGACAAGTGCCTCGACGCGGAGAACTCGGGAACCAGCAACGGCACCCGGGTGGTGATCTGGTCGTGCAACGGGCAGAACAACCAGAAGTGGACGCTGAACCCAGACGGATCCATCACCAACATCCACTCCGGACTGTGCCTGGACGTCAACCAGGCCGCGACTGCCAACGGGTCCCGGCTGATCCTCTGGACCTGCAACAACCAAGCCAACCAGAAGTGGACTCGGATCTGAGCCAGGGGGTCGCGCTATGTCCTTGCCCTTAAGGCAGTTCACCCGTCGCAGACTGCTTGCCATCAGTGGACTCACCGCTATCGCCGGACTGGTGCGGGTCAGAATGGTGTGGGCCACGCAGGGGCCGGCCAGCTACACGCCGACGTGGCCGTCGGTCGATCAGCATCCGCCCGCACCGGAATGGTTCCAGGACGCCAAGTTCGGCATCTACTTCCACTGGGGAGTGTTCAGCGTCCCGGCGTTCGCCAACGAATGGTACCCACGCAACATGTACATCGGCGGATCCAACGAGAACCGCCATCACATTGCCACATATGGAGATCCGTCGGCGTGGCCGTATCACAACTTCATCAACGGCGCTCGTGACAAGGCCGGGAACTGGGTGCAGTTCGCGCCGAAGCTGCGCTCGGCGGGCGGCAACTTCGACCCGGGCGAGTGGGCACAGCTGTTCGCCGACGCCGGTGCCAGGTTCGCCGGCCCGGTCGCCGAGCACCACGACGGCTACTCGATGTGGAACAGCACCGTGAACGAATGGAACTCGGTGCGTACCGGCCCCAAACTGGACTTGGTGCGATTGCACGCCGACGCCATCCGGGCCAAGGGCATGAAGTTCATCGTGTCGTTGCACCACGCGTACAACTTCACTGGTTACTACGACCGTGTGCCGACGCAGTCGGATCCGAGCCTCCGCAAGTTGTACGGCCAACTCGGCAGGCCTGCGGAGAACCAATTGTGGTTCGACAAGCTCAAGGAGGTCATCGACGGCTACCAGCCCGACATCGTCTGGCAGGACTTCAACCTTCCCCAGGTCGACGAGTCGCAGCGGCTGAACTTCCTCGCGTACTACTTCAACCAGGCGGTCGCCTGGAACAAGGACGTGGTCACCACGTACAAGGACGGCCTGAACAACCGCGGGTCGGTCTTCGATTTCGAGCGCGGTGGTCCCGCGGACATCCAGCACCCGTTCTGGCTGACCGACGACAGCATCTCCAGCTCCAGCTGGTGTTACACCGTCGGCATCGGCTACTACTCGCTGAACGCCATGCTGCACGCGCTGATCGACCGGGTCAGCAAGAACGGCAACATGTTGCTGAACATCGCCCCGATGGCGGACGGCACCATCCCCGGTGGACAGCGGACGATCCTGCTTGGCATCGGTGACTACCTCAAGCGGTTCGGCGAGTCGATCTACGCCACCCGGGCGTGGACGGCCTACGGGGAAGGCCCGACGCAGATGGGCGGTGGTTCCTTCGTCCAGCCACGGGAAGGAACCAACCGGGACATCCGGTTCACCCGGAGCAAGGACAACACGGTGTTGTACGCCACCGTGATGGGCTGGCCGGGCAGCACGTTGAGCATCACCACGCTGAACTCGGGCCGGATCAACCTGAGCACCCTGGCTTCGGTGCAACTGCTCGGATCCACAGCCGGGTCGTACATCAACCTGCCCACCCGCAACCAGAACAGCTCCGGACTGCACATCTCGATGCCGTCGGCTCCTTTCTCAGCCCCGGCCTACGTGGTCAAGCTGACGTTCTCCGGCCAGATCCCGGCGCTGGGTACCGCACCCGTCCCGACTGGCTGGGCGAGGATCACCAACGGCGCCACCGGTCTTGCTCTCGACAGCGGCGGCAACGTCTCCTCAGGATCACGGCTCAAGCAGTGGAGCTGGGACAGCAGCACCAACCTGCAGTGGCAACTGGTGGGCCTCGGCGATGGCTGGTACCGCATCGTCAACCGCACCAACGGCATGGTCGCCGACAGCTGGGGCAACAACGCCAATGGCGCCACGTGCCAGCAGGCGGCCTGGAACGGCGGCAACAACCAACAGTGGCGGCTGACCAGCGTCGGCAGCGGCCGCTACCAGATCATCAACCGCGGCACGGGCACCGCACTGGACAGCCTTGGCGACTCCACCGCCGGCTCCAGCGTGGCCATGTGGTCGCCGAACAACAGTCCCAACAACCACTGGACCATCGCCGCAATCTGACCGTGCGGTCGTCAACTTCGAGGTGACCCTGCCATGAGAATCCGCCTCAGAGCGGCGATCTCCGCCGCACTGCTGGTAGTCGCCGGTACGGCGGCAACCATGATCGGCTCCGCGCCGCCTGCCGCCGCCCACGCGGTCAACCCCGCCGACTTCCAGCAGATCGAGCTGGCCCGTGGGGTGGCCGAGATGGGCGAACCGATGTCGCTGGCCGTCCTGCCGGACCGCTCGGTGCTGCACACCTCCCGCAACGGGACCCTGCGGCGAACCACGGCGGCCGGGGCCACCAACGTGATCGGCACGCTGCAGGTCTACTCGCATGACGAAGAGGGACTGCAAGGCATCGCGGTGGACCCGAACTTCGCCAGCAACCGGTTCATCTACCTGTACTACTCTCCCCCGCTGTCCACTCCTGGCGGTGACGCCCCGGAGAACGGAACCGACTTCTCCGCGTGGAACGGTGTGAACCGGCTGTCGCGGTTCACCCTCAACGCCGACTTCACGCTCAACACGGCCAGCCAGGTGACCGTGCTTGACGTGCCGACCAGCCGGGGCATCTGCTGCCACGTCGGCGGGGACATCGACTTCGACGCTGCCGGCAACCTGTATCTGTCCACAGGGGACGACTCGAACCCGTTCGCCTCGGACGGCTATACCCCTATCGACGAGCGCACCAATCGCAACCCGGCGTTCGACGCGCAGCGCAGCGCAGGCAATACCAACGACCTTCGCGGCAAGGTGCTGCGGATCAAGGTGAACGCCGACGGTTCGTACTCGATCCCGGCAGGCAACCTGTTCCCGCCTGGCACCGCGCGGACCCGTCCGGAGATCTACGCGATGGGTTTCCGCAACCCGTTCCGGATGAACGTGGACAAGGCCACCGGCGTCGTCTATCTCGGTGACTACGGGCCCGACGCGGGCACCGCCAGCAATACCCGTGGTCCCGCGGGCCTCGTCGAGTTCAACCGGATCACCTCGGCGGGCAACTACGGCTGGCCTTACTGCGTCGGGTCCAACAACACCGCGGAAACGTACGTGGACTACACGTTCCCGTCCGGACCGTCCGGCTCCCGGTTCAACTGCGCCGCACCGGTCAACAACTCCCCACGCAACACCGGATTGACCACCCTGCCCGCCGCGCGTGCGGCATGGATCAAGTACGACAACTGCTCTTTGGCGGCGTTCGGCTGTGGTTCCGAGTCCCCGATGAGCGCGCCGGTATATCGGTATGACGCCGCCAACCCGTCGACGGTGAAGTTCCCGGCAGCGCTGGACGGGCACGTCTTCGCCACCGAGTTCGGCCGGCGGTGGATCAAGGTCATCGACGTGAACTCGGACGGCTCGGCCGGGCAGATCAACGACTTCCCGTGGCGCGGCACGCAGGTCATGGACTCGACCTTCGGCCCGGACGGCGCCTTGTACGTGCTCGACTACGGCACTGGTTGGGGCAGCGGTGATGCCAGCTCTGCGCTCTACCGCATCGAGTACAAGGGGAATGCCAACGGCGCGCCGACCGCGCGGGCCAGCGCCAACCGCACGTCCGGCGTCGCTCCCCTGACGGTCGACTTCTCGTCGGCAGGCTCCTCGGATCCAGAAGGCGGCGCGCTGACCTATTCGTGGAACTTCGGCGACGGCGCCACATCCACCTCGGCCAACCCGAGCCACACGTACACCAGCAACGGCCAGCGCACGGTCACGCTCACGGTGAAGGATCCAGCCGGGCTCACCGCCACCGCGAACGTGACGATCACGGTCGGCAACACTGCTCCCACGGTCACATTGACCACCCCCATCAGTGGCACCCTGTTCAATTTCGGCGACAGCATGCCGTACACCATCACGGTGTCCGACCCAGAGGACAGCACGATCGACTGCAGCCGGGTGAAGCTGAGCTACTACCTGGGCCATGACAGCCACGGTCACCTGATCACCTCACGGAACGGATGCTCGGGAACGCTGCCGATCCCGGCGGACGGTGAGCACGACACGGCAGCGAATCTGTACGCGGTGTTCGACGCCGAATACACCGACCAAGGCGCGAACGGCCAGCCGGCGCTGACCACCCACACGCAGCACGTCCTGCAGCCCCGGCACCGGCAGGCCGAGCATTACGCCAGCCAGTCCGGCACCAGCCTGTTCGACAAGGCGCCGGCAGAGGGTGGCAAGACGGTCGGTGACATCCAGAACGGTGACTGGATCGCGTTCCAGCCCTACGCGCTCTCAGGCGAGACCCGGTTCGCCGCACGGGTTTCGTCCGGCGGCTCGGGCGGCACGCTGTCCGTGCGGACCGGTTCGCCGACTGGAACCGTGCTCGGGACAGTCACAGTTCCGGTCACTGGTGGCTGGGACACGTTCACTGAGGTGTCCACCACGCTGGCAGGCGTCCCGGCCGGAACCAGCACGCTGTACCTGACGTTCGCGGGCGGCAGCGGCACGCTGTTCGATGTGGACGCGTTCACGTTCGGCACGTCGACCGGCAGCCGCACCGGGCGGATCACTGGTCCTGGCGGCAAATGCGTCGACGTCAACGGCGGCAGCACGGCGGACGGAACCAAGATCCAGCTGTGGACCTGCAGCGGCGGGACCAATCAACAGTGGACAGTCAACGGGACCACGTTGCGTGCCTTGAACAAGTGCATGACCGTCGCAGGTGGAAGCACCGCCGACGGTGCCCAGATCCAACTGTCCACCTGCAACGGCAGCGGCGCGCAGAACTGGTCCACTGGCACCAACGGTTCCCTGGTCAACACCCAGTCGAACAAGTGCCTGGACGCCAACGGCGCCAGTACGGCCGACGGCACCCAGCTGATCATCTGGACCTGCCACGGCGGCACCAACCAACGCTGGACCCTGCCCTGACCCGCCCCTGCACGGAGGCTAGGAGATGAAGCACTCGTTCACCAGACGCGCGTTAGGCGTGACCGCCGCCGCGTTCGTCGTTCTCGCGGTCAATTCCAGTCCACCAGCCAGTTCCGCCGACACACCTTACGACGTGTTGGTGTTCTCCAAGACCGCGGGCTTCCGGCACGACTCGATCCCGGCTGGCATCCAGATGATCCGGGAGCTGGGCTCGGCCAACAGCTTCACGGTGACCGCCACCGAGGACGCCAACCAGTTCAACACCACCAACCTGGCCCAGTACGAGACCGTGGTGTTCCTCAACACCACAGGTGACGTGCTGAATGCCACCCAGCAGGGTGCGTTCGAGTCGTACATCCGGGGCGGAGGCGGGTACGTCGGCATCCACTCGGCGTCCGACACCGAGTACGACTGGCCGTTCTACGGCGAGCTGGTCGGCGCCTACTTCGCCTCCCATCCCGCGATCCAGCAGGCGACCGTACGGGTGGAGAACCGGGCGCACCAGGCCACCCAGCACCTCAGCCCCGCCTGGGTACGCACCGACGAGTGGTACAACTACCGGACCAACGTCCGGTCCAGTGCCCGCGTTCTGGCCACTTTGGACGAATCGACCTACTCCGGCGGCTCGATGGGCGCCGACCATCCGCACACCTGGTGCAAGACAGTACAGAGTGGACGGTCGTTCTACACCGGAAGCGGTCACACCCAGTCCAGCTACACCGAGAGCGGCTTCCGGTCCATGGTTCTCGGCGGCATCCGCTACGCGGCCAACAGGACCAAGGCGGACTGCCGCCCGGAGACCGGCTACACCACGCTGTACAACGGATCCACCACCGGCTGGTCCCAAGCCGGACCGGGCAGCTTCACCAACAGCGACGCCACCCTCACGTCCACTGGCGGGATGGGCATGCTCTGGTACAGCGCCAAGGAGTTCCGCTCCTACTCGCTCAAACTGGACTGGCGGATGCCCGGCGACGACAACTCCGGTGTGATCGTCGGCTTCCCGGCGGGCAGTGACCCGAACACGGCCCTCAACCAAGGGCATGAAGTGCAGATCGACGCCACCGACACGGCCGACAAGACCACCGGCGCGATCTACGGGTTCAAGGCCGCCGACATCGCCGCCCGCGACGCCGCGCTCAACCCGCCGGGTGAGTGGAACACCTTCGAGCTGCTCGTCGAGGGTGAACGGCTGCAGGTGTTCCTGAACGGCGTCAAGGTCAACGACTTCACCAACACCGACCCGGTGCGCTCGTTGGCGTCCGGCCACATCGGCATCCAGAACCACGGCACAGGTGACGACGTTTCGTTCCGCAACATCCGGATCAAAGAGCTGGGCGGCACCGTCCCGCGGACCGGGCCGATCACCGGTCCCGGCGGCAAGTGCGCGGACGTCAACGGCGGCAGCACCGCCGACGGCACCAAGATCCAGCTCTGGACCTGTGACAACAGCAGCAAACAACAATGGACAGTCAACGGCAACACCCTGCGCGCGTTCAACAAGTGCATGAACGTCGCAGGCGGCAGCACCGCGAACGGTGCCCAGGTGCAACTGTCAACCTGCAACGGCAGTGGCGTGCAGAACTGGGCACCCGGAGCGAACGGCTCCTTGGTCAACTCCCAGTCGGGCAAGTGCCTTGACGCCAACGGAGCCAGTACCGCCAACGGCACCCAGCTGATCATCTGGACCTGCCACGGCGGCACCAACCAGCGCTGGACCCTGCCCTGAACCCAGACAGGAGTACAACCATGAAAGAAAAGCACCACCTCGGCCGGTGGTGGACAGCGATCGCCGCCACCGCACTGGTTTTCGGCACTGTCGGTGTGGCCGACGCCCGGCCTGCCCCCGCGCCTGCGGACACCAGCACTCTCGCCGCGTCCCCCGGATGCGGCAAGGCCCCGACACTGACCAGTGGCACGCACACGATTCAGAGCGGCGGCCAGAACCGCACCTTCATCCTGAGGCTGCCCGACAACTACAACAACAACACCCAGTACCGGGTGTTCTTCGGGTTCCACTGGCGGGGCGGCACCGCCAACGACGTCGACTCGGGCGGATCCGACGGCTATAACTGGTCCTACTACGGCCAGCGGCGGCTGTCCGGCAACGGCGCGATCTTCGTCGCGCCCCAGGGCAACGGCAACGGCTGGGCCAACCCCGGCGGCCAGGACGTCACCTCGTCGACGACATGATCAGGCGGATCGACGACGGTCTGTGTGTCGACACGGCACAGCGCTTCGCCCTGGGCTTCAGCTACGGCGGCGGCATGAGCTACTCACTCGCCTGCAGCCGGGCGAACATGTTCCGCGCGGTCGCGGTCTACTCCGGCGCGCAGCTGAGCGGGTGCAGCGGCGGCACACAGCCGATCGCGTACATGGGAATCCACGGTATCAGCGACAACGTGCTCAACATCTCCATGGGACGGTCGTTGCGTGACACGTTCGTCCGGAACAACGGCTGCACCCAGCAGAGCCCGCGCGAACCCGCGGCAGGCAGCCGTACCCACATCACCACGACGTATTCAGGGTGCCGCAGTGGGTATCCGGTCGTCTGGGCCGCCTTCGACGGCGGACACACGCCCGGCCCCATCGACGGCGGTGGTGAAGGCTGGCGGACGTGGACTGCGCCGGAGGTATGGAAGTTCTTCACCGGGGACACGACGCCCCCGCAGAACCCGACGACGTTCCGCCTGCGCGGCGAGTCGTCCGGCCGGTGCATGGACGTCACCGGCGCGAATTCGGCGAACGGCACCCAGTTGATCATCTGGGACTGCCACACCAACCCCAACCAGCAGTTCGCGCAGAGCGGGCAGGCCCTGCAGGTGCTGGGCAAGTGCCTGGACGCGCCCAACAACGCCACATCAGGCACCCGGGTGCAGATCTGGGACTGCCATGGCGGCACCAACCAACAGTGGAACATCACCAGCAGCGGCACGATCACCAATGTCCAAACCGGACTGTGCCTTGACGTCACCGGCACCGCCAACAACTCGGGTGTCACCGTGGCGACCTGCAACAATGCCGCAGGCCAACGCTGGGCCAAGGCCTAGGGAGCACCTATGAAACGACATCATCTGGGCCGGTGGTGGGCGCCGGTCGCCGCGGTCGCACTGGTTCTCGCCGGTGCGGGTGCGGCCGACGCCCGGCCCGCCCCCGCACCCGCGGACACCGGCACCCTCGCCGCGTCCCCCGGATGCGGCAAGACACCGACACTGCGCAGCGGTACGCACACGATTCAAAGCAGTGGCAAGAACCGCAGCTTCATCCTGAGCGTTCCTGACAACTACAACAACACCACCCAGCACCGGCTGATCTTCGGATTCCACTGGTGGGGCGGCACCGCGGAGCAAGTCGCCTCGGGCGGAAGCGATGGCGACGTCTACGCCCACTACGGACTCCGGCGGCTGGCGAACAATACGGCGATCTTCGTCGCACCCCAAGGCATCAGCAACGGCTGGGCCAACTCCGGCGGCGAAGACGTCACCTTCACCGACGACATGATCCGTCGCATCGAGAACGACCTGTGCGTCGACACGACACAGCGGTTCTCGCTCGGCTTCAGCTACGGCGGCGCCATGAGCTATGCACTCGCATGCGCCCGTGCGACGACCTTCCGGGCGGTCGCCGCCATCGCCGCTCCCGGGCCGATCAGCGGATGCAGCGGCGGCACCCAACCGTTCGCGTACATGGGTATCCACGGCATTGGCGACAACATCGGTGCCGGACGTGGACTGCGGGACAGGTTCGTCAGGAACAACGGCTGCACTGCGCAGAATCCGCCTGAACCCGCGTCAGGCAGCCGTACCCACATCACCACGACCTACTCGGGATGCCGTGCCGGGTATCCGGTCGTCTGGGCCGCCTTCGACGGCGGCCACCAGCAAGGCCCCGTCGACGGGTGCGCCGGTTGCGAGAGCGGCGCCCGGAGCTGGGTCAAGAACGAGGTGTGGAAGTTCTTCACCGGGGAGACCCCCGCACCGACGCCCACGTACCGGCTGCGCAGCGAGTCCGCCGGCCGGTGCCTGGACGTCACCGGCGCGAACTCCGCCAACGGTACCCAGATGATCGTCTGGGACTGCCACGCCAACGCCAACCAGCAGTTCACCCGGGCCGGCCAGGCCCTGCAGGTGATGGGCAAGTGCCTGGAGGCCCCCGCGAACGCGGGCTCCGGCACCCGGACCCGGATCTGGGACTGCAACGGTGGCGCCAACCAACAGTGGAATGTCAACGACAACGGCACGGTCACCAATGTCCAGACCGGACTGTGCCTCGACGTCAACGGCACCGCCAACAACTCGGCGGTGAACGTGGCAAGCTGCACCAGCGGCAGCAACCAACGGTGGGCCAAGGCCTAGCCCGGGCAGGGTGTAGGCGGCTGCCACGTCGCCGCCGCCTACACCCCAACCTGCCCAGCGATCACCCGGCCGCCCGGCCGGATTCCGGAATGGGTCAGCGGGACGGCTCGCGGACCGCGCAGGTTCAGGTGCTCGCGGTAGGGCGGCGGGTCCTGGCTCGCGGCGGGGTCGACCACCCGCTGGGCGAAGCGGGTCAGCGCGATCCTCGCCTCCAGTCGCGCGAGTGGAGCGCCAAGGCAGAAATGTGGGCCGAGGCCGAACGCCAAGTGGGTGAGATCCGTACGGTCCGGGTCGAACACATCGGGACGGTCGAACTGGCTGGGGTCACGGTGCGCGGCAGCCAGCATCAGATAGACGAAGGATCCCCGGCTCAGCGGCACGCCACAGATCTCGGCGTCCTCACTGACAACGCGAGCGGTCAACTGCACCGGTGGGTCGAAGCGAAGTGTCTCCTCGACCAACGCGGGCGCGGTCGTGGGATCGTCCCGCAACGCGCTGAGCCGATCGGGACAACGCAGCAACGCCAGCACACTGTTGGCGATGAGGTTCACGGTCGTCTCGTGCCCGGCCACCAACAGCAGCACCACGGTCGAGATCAGTTCGTCATGGGTGAGTGTGTCGCCTTCGTGCCGGATGGCCAGCAACTCGGAAATCAAATCATCACCCGGGTCACTTCGCCGTGCGTCGACCAAGCCGCTCACGTAGCGGTGCATTTCCACACTCGCGTGCAGCCAGTCGGGCATGGTGTCGTCGCTCGTCATTCTCGCGTCGAATCCGTCGATCAGCCGGGTGAGCCGCGCTGACCAGTCGCGGAACAACGGCTCGTCGGCCATGGGAACGCCCAGCAAACGGCAGATCACGGTCATCGGCAGCGGGTATGCCAGATCTGCCACCACATCCATGTGCGTCCGGTCGGCCGCCGCGTCGAGCAGTTCGTCGGTGAGCACGGCAATGGACGACTCCATCCGCGCGACAGATCGCGCGGTGAAGGCTTTCGACACCAGACGCCGCAGGCGGGTGTGGTCCGGCGGGTCCAATGACAAGAACCATGGCTGAAGCACGGACGACGGAGCATCCGCGGGCAACACCCGCGCCATGTGCTTGAGCTGGTCGCGCCCTCGCTCCGCACTCAACCTCGGATCACGCAGCAGCGCGTCACAATCCGCATAGCGGGCGACCACCAGAGCAGACACCGACTCCACCCACGTAGGCCCGGCGTCCCGGAGTCGTGCGTACAACGGATACGGATCGGGCCTGCTGGCGGGGTCAAGCAACGCACCAAGAGCCTGCATCGTGTCCATACGTGGTCCTTTCGATTCACAACCTGGTCGGGACGAGATCACCATTCGCGGTCGTCGATGTGCTGGCGAGCCAGCAGATCCCGATAGCCGGCATCGGCGGCCGCGAGTTCCTCGTGCGTTCCCTGGGCCACGACGGTGCCGCCGTCGAGCACCACGACCCTGTCGGCGCGCCGAATGGTGGACAGCCGGTGGGCGATCACCAGCGTTGTGCGCGACCCGCGGGTGGCTTCCAGGCTCTCGTGCAGCGCGCGTTCGCTTTCAGTGTCCAAACTAGACACCGCTTCGTCCATGACGAGAACGGGTGCTCGAGTCAGCAACGCCCGCGCGATGGCAATGCGCTGGCGTTGCCCTCCGGACAGCGAAGCGCCGCGCTCACCGCAGTTGGTGTCATAGCCCTCCGGCAATGCCTGGATGAACTCGTGCGCGCCTGCCAGCTGTGCGACTTCGACGACTTCGGCGTCGGTCGCGTCCGGGCGGCCGAGCCGGATGTTGCCCGCGATCGACTCGTCGAACAGGAAAACGTCCTGCGGTACAAGAGAAACGGTACGGCGTAGGTCTTCGGTGGCCAGATCGCGTACGTCGACACCGCCGATACGCACAGCGCCGTCGTTGACGTCCCAGAAGCGCAGCAGCAAATGGGCGCACGTCGTCTTGCCCGCGCCGGAACGCCCTACCAGAGCGACAGTCTCACCCTGTTCGATGCGGAACGACACTCCGCTGAGCACTTCACTGGAGTAGCCGAAGCGGACATCGGTGAACTCGACGTCGGGGATCAGCCGGCCGGCCTGGCTCGGTGAGGCAGGCTCGGCAACGTGAGCCGGGTAGTCGATGACGGCCAGCACCCGGGCTGCTGCGGCCCGCACGTCGCCGAGGGTACGGGCGGTGGCCGACACGATGGCGATCGGCGCCAAGGCAGATGTACCAAGCACAATCACCACCGGCAACCACTGCGCGGACACCTCGCTGGCGCTGGCGACGGTGGCCAGCACAAGCAATCCGAGGCCCAGCAACAGTTCCGTGGTGACCAGTTCGGCACCGGCGCGGCGTGCGTATCGACGGTGCTGTGCGTCCAGAGCGTCGCCGCGGGCCAGGACACGGTCGGCGTAGTCCCGGTCGCGGCCGGCCAGCGCCAGTTCCCGGATGCCCTGAATGACGTCCATAGTCTCGGCGGCCACCGCTCCGCTGGCAGCACGCACAGCCTGGCCCTGCTGACCAGCCCGGCGTGCCAGCCCTGCGGGCACCACCGCGACCAGGACCATCAGCACAGCCAGTACCAGCGCGCACAGCGGGCTGAGCACCGCCACGGCTGACAAGGCCCCGACCGAGACCACGATCGCGCCGACATAGTCGCCCGCGGTATGCGCGAAGAACAATTCCGTGGCCGAGACATCATTCTTGGCTATCTCGGCCAGCTCCCCGGTACGCCTGCCAAGCAGGCGGCCTGGAGTGGCACGAGCGATACCGTCGACGATGCGTAGCCGCAGTACTTTGAGCAGCCGGTACGCCCAGTCGTGGCCGATGCTTGCCTGCCACCACTGAGCAAGGCCGACGACAGCTACGGCGACGACGATCGCTGTCACGAGTGCGCCTTCCGCTCCGGCGCGCTCGGTCACGAGAGTGCCGAAAAGATAGGCGGTCAATGCAGGCAGGACGACGATGGTGGCGTAGTAGAGCAAGCCGGAAACGATGACGAGCCCGAACACCACCGGCCGGGAAGCCATGTACGGCAACAACCGCCACAGCGGCCGTTCGATTCGCGTGGTCACTGAGCCGCTCCAGAGTGGACAAGACGGTGATAGGTACCGGCGTTGGACAGCAACGCCTCATGGCTGCCGCGTTCGACAACCTTGCCGTGGTCGAGGACCACGATCTCGTCGGCGTCACGAACTGTCGCCATCCTGTGCGCCACGACCAGAACGGCCCGGTCGCGCGCGTAGCGGGCGATGGCTGTCTGCACTGTTTGCTCGGTTCTGCCGTCGAGCGCGGCGGTCGCCTCGTCGAGAATCAGCACGGCGGGGTTCGCCAGCAAGGCCCTGGCGATCGCGACCCGTTGCCGCTGGCCGCCGGACAGGCTGGTGCCGCGCTCCGAGACCGTGCTCTCGTAGCCGTCCGGCATCGCGCTGATGTCGGCCGCCAGACCGGCCGCGGCAGCGGCAGCCTTGATCTCGTCGAGCGACGCGTCTGGACGGCCCAATGCGATGTTCTCGCGCAGAGTTCCAGGAAACACGTGCGTGTCCTGGCTGACCACCGCCACCTGCTGCCACCAATGGCTGCGTGACAGGTCCCGGAGGTCGTGGCCGTCCACGCTGATCCGGCCGGACGCGGGATCGGCCAGCCGCAGCAGCAGCGATACCAGGGTGCTCTTGCCCGAACCGGACGGGCCGACCAGTCCGACTACCCGCCCAGGCCGAAGTTCCAGGCTCACGCCGGAAAGAGCGTCCTCGTCCCGGCCAGGGTAGCGGAACGACACGTCCTCAAGCGCAACCCGTGACGGCGGCGCGGTCAGCGTTTCGCCGTTCTCAGGATCCGGCACCGACGGGCGCTCGGCCAGGAACGCGTCCAGTTTGGACGCTGCTATCGGGGCACTCATGCTCGCGTGCCGGTACTTGGCCGCCTCTTCGATCGGTGTGAACGCGACCCACACGATCAGCATGACGGCCAGAGCCGCCACCACCGAGATCTGGCCGTCGGCGGCGAGTAACCCCGCTCGTATCGCCACAACCGCGCCTGCCGCGGCGATTGCCCACCGCGACACCAGCATCTGGGTGAACAGTGTGTTCAGCACGCGCATGCTCACCAGCCGCACCCGTTCAGCCGGGGCGGCGAGCCGGTGCCGTACTCGGCCCGTCGCCCCGAACGCTTTGGCCGTGAACATTCCCTGAACGGCTTCGACGAACCCGGCGTCCATCGCCGCCAGGCCTGTGAAGACCTGGGCATGGCTCTTGCGGCCGATCCAATTCCACAGTGGACCAGCGGTCTGCGCGATCACGAGCGCGACCGTGATCAAGGCGCCACCGAGTGGATCGACGATCCCGATCGCCAGCGCCGCGAGCAGCGGTCCGATCCAGGAGAGGAATCGGCTCGGCCGTCCGCGTGCCACGGCGATTTCCAACGCCGCGGCGCCGTCGGTCAGCGTCGCCGCGACCTTTCCACTCGGCCGTGTTGCCACATAGGACGACCCGAGCACCAGCAAGTGGTCCAGCAGCAGCCGCCGCATACCGGCAGTGACCCGATGCCCGGCTGTCTGGGCGACGGATTCGCCGACCCACAACAGGGCCGCGCGAACCAGGACCATTCCCACAGCCAGCCACAATCCCCACAACGCCGTGTCCCATGAACGACCTGTCAGCGGCGCGGTGATCAGGACTGCCAGGGCGTATGCCTGGACCAGGCGCGTCACCACCACGCCGATCCCTATCGCGACAGCAGCCGCCGACCACGGACGTACCGTCCGGACAGCGAAACTCAGGACGCTCTCATCCCTTGTCGTGCGGGGCATCAATGCGACAAGCACGGCGGCAAGCAGCACGCTGACGCCGGCGACAAGCATGGCGACGCGCATTCCGCTGGTGTACTCGTCAGGCAGGTGAGCGGCCAGCACGGCACCAAGCAAAGCGATTCCCAGCGCGGTTCCCACCGAGCGTGCGGTGCTGACGGTGGCCGAGGCGATTCCGGAACGCTGCCTGGGCACCAGTGCCAGCACACCGGCCACGGCGGGCGTGATGGCCAGTCCCTGCCCGAGCCCGTTGACCAGCAACAGAATCGCGAGCACCGGATAGGGCAGGTCGGGAGCGAGCGTCATCAGCCCGAGCAGGCTCGCCCCCGTAATGCCATAGCCGATCAGCATGGGCAGCCGCGGACCGTACTTGGCGGTGAGACCGCCCGCCAGTTTGGCAGCCGGGATGATGGCCAAGGTCATCGGCGTCATCAGCAGCCCGGTCACCAGCGGTGAATGGTGCTGAACCTGTTGCAGGAACAGGGAAAGCAGGACGAACGCACCGTTCGCGCCGAACCCGAGGAGCACCGATGCCGTATTCAGGATGGCGAAGCGGGAGTCGCGGAACAGGCCGATCGGCAGCATCGGGCGCGCCACCCGCCGCTCGACCCAGATGTACGCGGCGATCGCGACGATGGCCACCGCGAAGACCGTGAGGGTGACCGGACTGGTCAACCCATGGCTGTCAACGCCGATGATCGCGTACGACAGCAGACCGAGCGCCGCGATGCCCAGGAGCTGTCCGGCGGGATCGAGTCCGGCATGCCCTGGATCGCGGGATTCGGGGATATGGCGGACGCCCAGCCATCCGGCTGTCAGGCCGATCGGCAGGTTGACCAGGAAAATCGCCGGCCAGCCGAAGGTGTGGACGAGCAGCCCGCCGAGGATCGGCCCAGCCAGCACGGCGACGCTGGCGACCATTCCCCAGTAGCCGAGCAGCCGGGCTCGCCGTCCGGGGTCGGGTTCTGCCTGCGACAGCAGGGAAAGGGCACCGGGCACGACGAGCGCCGCGGCGATTCCCTGCACTGCTCGCCCAGTGATCATCATGGCCAAGTTCCCGGCTACCGCGCACAGCACCGATCCGGCGAGGAAGAGGCCCAGTCCGGTGAGATAACAGCGCTTACGGCCGTAGCGGTCGCCGAGTGCGCCCCCGGACAACATGAAGGCGGCCAGGCATACCGTGAAAGCGTTGACGATCCACTGGACTCCCGCCGTGGTCGCGTGCAATTCCTCCTGCAGCGTCGGTAATGCGACGGCGACGATCGTCGTGTCCAGCAAAGCGATGAAGGTACCGGCGAACACGGCTGCAAGCGCAGCAGCTTGCCTGGGTGGACGCGGGATAGTCATACGAGCTCCAGTGTTGTGTGGCCACGCAGCCAGCGCGCAGCGACATAGGTGCCCGCCGCCGCGAGCAGAATCGAAACGCCGATCAGATATGGAAATCCGACGGCTCCGGCCACGGCCAACCCAGCCGAGCTCACCACGAGCCTCAGTACGCCGAGCACGGATGTCTGCAGGGTGAGGTCAGTGGCCGCCGATTCGCGACGGGCCAGGTCCATCGACACCGTCCACACGCAGACGGCCATCCCCGCGTAGCCGATGGTCACCGCCAGCACCGCCGCGATGTCCAGTGCGAGTACGGACCCGCCCTGCGACAACGGCACGAGCATGGCCAACGCGAACGCCTGGAATCCACCAACGGCGATGACCGACCGGCGCCGGCCGAGCCGGGTGACCATGGCACCGGCACCCAGCCCGGCCACCAATCCGACCAGCCCGGCCACCGTGCCCTGAACCACCGCGATCCGGTCAAGGGACCAGTTCGCGGCCAGCATCATCGGCGCCTGTACCGCAGTGGCCACGTACACACCGAGGGCGAACAGTGGTACGACGACCAACGTCCACACGCGCACCCGCCGGTGCTGGAACAACGTCACCAGCGGGGTTCCTCGCCTGCGCGGGCGTTCGCCGGGCGGTTCCGTCACGAACAGCAGTACTCCGAACGGCACGAGGAACAGTGCCCCCAGCACACTGACCGTCACGCTCCAGCCCGCGTGGGAGTACAGCAGCAGAGCACCACCGGCGCCGAGCACGATCGACACACTGGCCATCCCGGCCTGGATGCCGTTGCCCATCGCGCGCTCCCCCGGCGCCATCAACCGCACTGCCAGCCCGTTCATCGCTGTGTCGTGAAACGCGGACACCGCCAGCCCGACGGCCATGAGTGCCAGCACGGACGGCAGGTCGCCCACCGGATCGACCGACGCCATCGCGAACCACACCAGCACCAGCACCAGCTGGGTGGCCATCAGCCAGCCGCGGTAGGTGCCGATCCGGTCCACGAGCGGACCGAGCAGAAACCGCCCGACGTAGAGCAGGCCCAGCAGGTTGATCAACGCGAGCTGCTCGAGGTGCACCCCGCCGCGCAACAAGATCGTGTGCAACGCCCCGAAGAAGAACGAATAGCCGATGTCGGCCACCAGGTAGAGCGCCGCGATCACCGCATACCGGCGGACGACACCCGTCCGCCTGACTTCCCCCATCATGCCCCTCTCGACTGACTGACAGTCAGTCACATTAATGAAAACGATTCTCGATGGCAAGCGGTGACACAATGGGCAGGTGGCCGGATCACGGGTGAGGCAGCGCACGGAGGCACCGGAGCGACGTCGCGGCGATCTGCTGGACGCGGCGCTGGCGATCGTCCTCGACAAGGGCGTCGCCGGGCTGACCGTCGACGAGGTGGCGGCCCGTGCCGACGTCGCCAAAGGCACGTTCTACCTGTACTTCCGCTCCAAGGAACAACTCATCGGGGCGCTACAGGACCGGTTCGTCGGCGATCTCACCGCCCTCCAGCAGGCCGAACTCGACCAGCTCCGGGCCGGCGACTGGATGGGCAGGCTATTGCTCTGGATGGAATCCAGCCTTCGCGGCTACCTCGCACACGCGCAGCTGCACGACGCCCTGTTCCACCACCCCCGCGCCGGACGCGGCGAGGACTCCCGGCACAGGCACGAAGCCGACCCCACGATCAACCCGCACGCCGCCACGCTGGTGGACATCCTCGAAGCCGGCACCGCCACCGGTGACTTCGCCCTCACCGCACCCCGTACCGCTGCGGTCCTGTTGTACAGCGCCATGCACGGCACCGCGCACTACCTTGTGGAGCATGGCGAGGCGGAAACAGACCTCGTCGAGACCGTGATCGCGGAAAGTCTCAACATGTGCCGCCGCTACGTCGGTCGAACATGATCGGTGCTCACCGCGTGTGGAAACAAAACCGCGGCCCCGGTGTGCGCACCGGGGCCGCGGTTTTGTTTCCCTTTAGGACAGCGTCCACCTCTGGTTAGTGCCGCCGTTGCACGTCCAGATGATCAGCTGGGTGCCGTCGGCCGAGCTGCCGCCGGTGGCATCCAGGCACTTGGTGCCGTTGCGTACGGTGCCGTCGGACTGCACGGACCAGTTCTGCGCCGAACTCCCGTTGCAGGTCCACGTCTGCACGACCGTGCCGTCGGCGGTGCCATTGACATTCATGCACTTGCCCAGGCTCTGCAACGTCTGGCCAGTGCGAGTCCACGCCTGGTTCGCGCCACCGCTACAGGTCCACAGCTGAACCTTCGCACCATCGGCGGTGGAGCTGCCGTTCACGTCGACGCACTTGCCGCCGACCCCGACGATCGGTCCACCCGTGCCGGGGTTGCCCGGCGTGCCAACGCCAGGTCCGGTGAACGTCATCGAGTCGATGTCGTAGGAGTTGCTCCCGCTCGTCTTGAACACCATGTACAACTCCGTGGTGCCACCGGGGTTGGTGACGTTCACCGCGGGCATGCTGGCGTAGTTGTCCCAGCCGCCGGTGCTCTGGACCGGAACCGAGGCGATCAGCGCCCCGGTGGGCGAACCGGCACGCAGTTCGACCGTGCCACCACCGCTTGGCGAAGACAGCCGGACGGACACCTGGTTGATGCCCGTGAAGTTGTACGGCTTGAACGAGATCCAGTCGTTGTTGCTGATGTCACCGACCCGCGCACCGGACTGCGCGCCGGACTGCGAGACGACCCGCACACCGGACGAGCCGGTGAAGAACTCGGCCTGCTTCTGCTTGGGCTGCAGCACGACTTTCCGGCTGCCGGTCAACGCGGGAACCCCGGTCGCGCCCTTGTCGGTGTACTTGGCGTCCGCGACGTAGACCACGTTCACCGAGGCGTGCGCGCTGTCGGTCTGCGGATTGAGGGTGCCCGAGCAGCCCGGGATCGGGGAGAGATCGTGCGAGTGCTGGTCATGTCCCAGCGCAGGTGTCGTGGTCACCTTCGTACAGTCGATGGTGCCGTCCTCAGGGTCGGTGACCGTCACCGTGTACGGGATCGCTTGGCCCCAGTCGAACATACCGCCGTCCGGGATGCTGAGGTTGACTGTCGGCGTGGTGTTGCCCGA
Organism: Kibdelosporangium aridum; assembly: GCF_900176515.1. GTDB lineage: Bacteria > Actinomycetota > Actinomycetes > Mycobacteriales > Pseudonocardiaceae > Kibdelosporangium > Kibdelosporangium aridum. Next base: position 201,943 of record NZ_FWXV01000008.1, on the reverse strand, counting down.
CGTCACGATCACGTTCGCCACACCCGTCTTGCCGCCCGTGTCGGTGACCGTGAGCTTTGCGTTGAACTGACCTCTCGCGCTGTAGACGTGGGTGGGGTTGGCCTCGGTGGACGTGCCGCCGTCACCGAACTCCCACCGGTAGGTCACCGGGCCACCTTCCGGGTCCCCCGAGCCGGCACTGGAGAACCGCACCGACAGCGGCGAGGAACCCGAGGACGGGGTGGCTGTTGCCGTGGCGATCGGATTGCGGTCGCCGCCGGCCGTGTAGTCGATGCGGTAGAGCCCGGAATCCGGGTTGTCCCGGCCGAACCCCGTTCCCCATTCCAGCAGGTACATCGCCCCGTCCGGACCGAACTTGGCGTCCATCGGGGACTTGTAGCTCAAGTTCGACAGAAAGTTGTTGATTTTCAGCAACTTCCCGTCCTGGCCGAGCCGGAACTCGAACATCTTGTTGCGTGACCACTCGCCGAAGAACGGCGTTTGGTCGAAGTAGGCCGGGAACTTCGTCTGCGACGGGTTGGCCGCGTCGTACTGGTAGATCGGGAACGCGTGCGGCGCCTCGCCACCAGTGCCCAGCTCCGGGAACTTGGACCCGTTCGCGCCGTTGCCGTACCAGACGTCGGCCTTGCGCGCGGCCGGCAGCTGGGTCAGCCCGGTGTTGTTCGGCGAGTTGTTCACAGGGTTGTCGCAGTTGAACTTCGCGCCCGACTGCCCGGTGGCGAAGTTGTAGTCGTTGTAGGCGATGTTGTCGCCTACGCAGTACGGCCAGCCGTAGAAGCCCGGCGAGCTGATGATGTTCCACTCCACGGTCGCCGCCGGACCACGGTTCGCGTTGTCGTTGGCCGCGTCCGCGCCGTAGTCGGCCGCGTAGATCACGCCCGTGGTCGGGTGCACCGAGAACCGGAACGGGTTGCGGAAGCCCATCGCGTAGATCTCGGGCTTCGTCCTGGCCGTGCCCGGCGCGAACATGTTGCCTGATGGGATCGTGTAGGTCCCGTTGGGCTCGGGGTGGATGCGCAGGATCTTGCCCCGCAGGTCGTTGGTGTTGGCCGCGGTGCCCTGGACATCGTTGTTCGACCAGCCTGGCCGCTCGTCGATCGGCGCGTAGCCGTCGGAACGGAACGGCTCGATGTCGTCACCGGTACCGATGTAAAGGTTGCCGTTAGGGCCGAACGTGATGTAGCCACCGGTGTGGCCGGGCTCCGGTGCCTGACGTGACGACGGCACCTTCATGATCACCTGCTCGCTGGCCAGATTCAGCGTGTCGCCGTTCACAGTGAACCGGGAGACCCGTGCGATGTGCTCGCTGCCGCCTGCGGGCGAGTACATCAGGTAGATCCACTTGGTGGTGGCGAAGTTCGGGTCGAGCGCGAGTCCGGTCAGGCCGTCCTCGCCGCCGGTGTAGACGTTGAGCGTGGCCGCTGTGACGGTGGTGCGGGTGTCCGGCTTGTGGATCTTCACCTTGCCGCCGTACTCGGCGTAGAACACCCGGCCGTCCTTGGCGACATCCAGCGCGGCCGGAGCGACGGTGTTGTCGTCCAGCGTGACCTTCTCGAAGCTGCTCCACACCGTGGGGCCACAGTCCGCTGCGACCTTGCCGCCCGCCGATTCCACGCCGCCCTTGATGTGCTCGCGCAACAGCGGCTCGGAGTAACTGGACGCCTGGTGGCCCATGGCGGTGGCCCACAGCCGGCCGCCTTCGAAGTTGCGGCACCACGAGATCGGGTGGTCGTGCCCCATCTTGTTCGGACCGGCGTCATACGTGGTCTCGTCGGCGGTGGCCAGCACGTGCACGTCACCGCGTGCGGAGCGGTTGAAGTTGTACCACTCCTCCGTGCGCGTCCACCGGTCCGGAAGTCCTTGTCCGGACGGGTGTTTGCGGTCGGCGACCTTGGCGGTGCCGGACACGATCGCCGAGTGCTGCGTCATCGTCATGCCCAACATCTGGTCCCACCACGGGAACTGCTGCTCGATGTTCATGTCCGTCGCGTTGTGGATCGCGACGATGCCACCACCGCCGCGCATGTACTTCTGCACTGCGGCGCGCTGTGCGTCGTTCTCCCAGACCATTCCCGAGGTCTGCAACATCACGACCACGTCGAACGTGGCGAGCGTGGCGTCGTTGAAGACCGTCGAGTTCTCGCTCTTGGTGACCTCCCACTGGTTCTGTGCGGCCAACTGGTCGAACATCGCGATCCCCGCGGGGATCGAGTCGTGCCGGTAGCCCGTGGTCTTGCTGAACAGCAGGACGTGCAGTCCTTCCGGGTGCGCGGTGGCGGGCGGCGAAGCCAGCCCGATCACCACCAACGCGCTGCTGATGATCGCTAACAGACGCGCGAGTCTGTGTCTCATGTGCCACTCCTCTGGGGCAGGGTGAAGACGAGCGACGTGTCAGGAAAGGGTCCACTGCTGGTTGCTGCCGCCATGGCAGGTCCACAGGATGATCTTGGTGCCGTTGGCGGTGGCGGCTCCGTTGATGTCCAAACATATCCCGGATTGCGCGCCGGTGATGGTGCCATTGGTGTTGAACTTCCACTGCTGGTTGGCGCCGCCGGTGCACTGCGCGATCACGACCTGGGTACCTGGGGCGGTCTGGTTGTTCAGGGCGGTCATGCACCTGAGGTTGCCGCCGCTGTAAACGGTCAGCTGACCTGACGCGGTACGTGTCCAGGACTGGTTCAGCCCGCCGACGCATCCCCAGATCTGCACCTGTGTCCCCGGTGTGGTGCTGTTGTTGGGAACGTCCAAGCATTTGCCCGCGGCCAACGCGAGAACTTCACCTGTGCTGGGGCGCAGTGCGGATTCGATCCCGGCCTGAGCCATGACCTGCTGCGCGCCGACCGGCCACGCCCCGGTGACCTGGACGTTTCCCCTGAGGACGTTGTTGTGCGGAGGCCCGGTGGCCACCCTGGTCGCGCCGGTGTTGTACCAGTTGGTGTCGAAGACGCTACCGCTGGTGTTGTTGGTGGAGCTGGCGTTGGTGAAAGCCCAGACGCCGCTGTCGATGACCACGTTGTTCGACACGTTCACATAGCGCGAGCCTTCGTCCAGATACAGGCCGACGGTGCTCCGGTTGTTGTAAATGAGGTTGTGGTCGATCGAACCACCGGGGTTGGCGGACAGGTTGTAGAGGCTTCCGCCGTCGTGCAGGGACTTCTTGGTGCCGTGCACCACGTTGTACCTGACGATGGTGTCGCGCAAGGTCGTCGGCGTCGTGTACACCGGCTGGTAGTTGTACAGGCCACGGTTGCGGTAGTCCTGGCTGCCGCCGGGATCGTTGGCGCCCCAGCCCCAGCCGACGTCGATGCCGTCGTAGGCGAGGTTCGACACCTCGTTGTGCTCGATGACGGCGTGCGTGACGTACGTGGACAGGATGCCCGCCATGTCCTTGTAGTCCTTGGCGACATCGGTCACCAGGTTGTTCTTGATCGTGACGTCCTTGTTGACCATCGCCGGGTTGGTGGGGTGGTGCGCGTCCGGCCGCACTCCTCCCACGACGATCCCGCCACCGGAAAGGTTGGTGAAGGTGTTCTGGGACACCGTGATGGTGGACGCGCCCAGGCCGATCCCCGACTGGTTGGCGTTCGCGTCGTTGCCGATGCCAAGACCCACCTGGCCGAGGTGGCGGAAGGTGTTGTTGGTGAAGGTGATGCCGGTGGCCGCCGAGACCTGCACGGCGGCAGGCATCTGCCCCCAGCCGTTGCGCGCGGCTTCGAACAGCTGGCAGCCCGACTGGCACGAGGTCAGGAAGTCCCCGGGCATCTGGTAGGCGGCCGGGATGAACGTGCCGCTCTGCTGGTTGGCGTACCCGATCGACGTTCCCGGCTGCAGCCACGTGGTGTGCTCAAAGACCATGTCGCGCATGGTGATGTTGCGGACCGGGTCGGCGTAACTGCCGCTCATCTGCACCAGTGAGGTCAGCCGCGGCAACACGATCTCACGTCCGACGGGCGACTGTCCGGCGGCTGTCTTGTAATAGAGCCGTCCGGCTTGCGGATCCAGGTACCACTGTCCGGCGTTCTTCAAGAACGAGTAGGAGTTGTGCAGGGTCAAGCCGCCACCGGCGAAGGGACGTGCGAGTGTGTCGTAGCCCCAGTTGTTGTTGTTCCACGCGGGCTGCTGCATGGTGATGGTGGTGCCACTGATGCTCTGCACGGGCGAGTACCGGTCGGTGAACGAGTTCAGGCTCTCCAGCTCGATCCGGTTCTGCTGCGGCAGCGTGGCGAGGTAGTTGAGCGCGGGGTTGGTGATGGTCATGCCGCTCGTGGTGATCTGCACATCGTTGCGCGAGATGCTGATCGAGGCGCGTGGCGCGAGCGTTCCGTCCACGTAGAGCTGACGGGAATCAACGCCCTGGGGTACCGGGGCGACCCAGATGTTGGCGGCGGAATCGTGCAACGTCCAGCCGGTCACCGGCTGACCGCCGGACACCGTCGCGCCAGGCATGCCCTGCCAGGTCACGGTGTGGCCGTTGCGCCCGGAGTCGGCGCTGGTGAACTTCAGTGGTTCGGAAAGCCGGTGGACTCCGCCCGCGAGCTGCACGACCACATCGGTCTTGGCAGACAGGGTCCGGGCGATTTCCTGTGCCTTGGCGAGCGTCGCGACAGGACGGTCGGCGGCACCCGAGTCGAGGTCGTTTCCGCTGGGGGCGACGACGATCCGCGCGACCGAGATGTCGGCGGCATGGGCAGGAGCAGCGATGAGAGTGGTGGTTGCCGCGACGAGCGCGGCCACCACCGATCTGGTGCAGGGCGGCATTGTCTTTCACCTTTCGGAGTGCAGGGATCGTCAAGTCTCGAAGGGCGTGCGGTAGGACGCCGCCCGGTCGCGCAGGGTGAGGTCCAATGTCAGACGGACACGGGTGGAGCGCGGCAGTTCCACTCGCAGCCACGGCCCGTTGACATCCGTGGCTGCTGACGTCACGGCCGGCTGGCGGTGTCCGTAGTCGTAGAGGTCGCCGATCCAGGACGTGTCCTCGCAGACGGTGTGGCGTACGGAGCGAATGGTGTGCTCAGCGAACGCCCCTGCCTGTACGACAACAGAACGCGCGGCTTCCGGGTCGAGATTGATCAGGTCGACCGTGGTCGCCTCCGGGTCGATGCGGGATACGAGTGCCGCCACCGACGGCGGCAGGCCGGGCCGTTTGGCCTGGGCGTCGTAGTAACGCACCCGCGCTTGCTGCAAGCCACCGTTGTAGATCACTTGCGGACCACCCCAGGTGAGCTGAACCAGGGCTTCGGTGACCACCGGATTGCATTGCTGCCACAGGTGAATGTCGGCCTCGGACACGTGGCCGCCGCGGTAACGCTCCATACGCGACAGCCGATGCCGGACCTGAGCCTGCGCGGCAGCCAGGATCCGTTCCGGATACGTCGGGTTGTCCCCGGCGAGGAAGGCCAGCCAAGGCTCTTCGTGCCCGGCCTCTTCTTTGCTGCGGAACGCACGCACGGCCCGCCAGTCGTGGCCATTGCCTGAGCGCAGTCGCTCGATGCGTTCCCAGTCGGCAGGTTCGGCGGAGTGGTGCCACAGTGCGGTGGGGATCGCCATCAGCATCGGGTTGTAGTCGAACCATCCCCGGTCGGCGTACCGGAAAGGCACGTGCAGGGTGGGCGTGTGCACGTCGTCGCCCAACTGCGCCACCCACCGGGACTGGAGGCTCGAGTCCGCCTCGGTGTACGCCATGACCTTGCCGTGTGTGATGACCTCGTCCAGGGCAGGCCGTACCAGGTCGAGAAAGGACTCATCGCCAGTCGCCGCGACGGCGGCCAACGCGGCGATCGTCGCCGCCTGTCCGACGCTGTACCAGCCATGCGGCCAGGACCATCCGTAGTGCCCGCCGTACCAGCGGCCTTCCAGCAGCCCACCCACAGTGCCATCGGGGGCGACGTTGTCGGGGATGATGCCGCCGTTCGCAGCGGCCCGCTTCCGCCACGCGCCGACATAGTTGGCGATCCAGTCCCGATAGCGCTGCTTTCCGGACAGCAGCAACGCGTTGAGGACTAGGCCGGACGCGGCAAGGTTGACCGCGGTGTCTCCGACGGCCATGCGTCGATGCATCTCGTTGGCCAGCCGTGGGTCAGGGTCGGCTGTGTTGTCTGTGCCGGGTGGCAGCACCCAGTCCAGCGGGAAGCCGTACATGCGAGCTTCCTCGGGCAACCAGGGATAAGACCTGCCGTCGAACAGCCCTTCCCGCAAGCGATCACTGCCGTTGTGCGGCCGCCGGATGATGCGGTGGGCGGGGTCGTAGTTGCCGTGCGCTGGGTCGACGTAGAGCTCGGCGAAACGCTGCGCGCGCTCGGCCCAACGGTCGGGTGCGGCCATGCACAGGAAGTAGAACAACTGCAGGCTTTCGCCTTGGTGGAACCAGTCGTAGCCACGCTCGTACTCGTCGTGCAGCATGCCCAGGTCGGTGAGCTGGCGGGTGACAGCTTCCCAATGCCATTCGGACGCGGCGAGCAGGTCGTCGCTGCCGCCGAGCAGGTAGAGCTGCGGCCAGTTGAAGAACGTCTCGTAGAAGTCGTCCACGCCGTCGCGCGAGGTGAGCTGGGCACGGTAGGCCAGTTGCCCGTCCGGACCGGTGAAGTCGTGTTCGAACCGGCGCCAGGCGTATTCGAGCAGGTCGAACAGTTCGCGCTGGGAGATCGCCCAGTTCGGCGGCTCGAGCAAGGGCACCGATGCGGTGATGACGGGGTGCATCCGCGAGTTCTCCGTTCCTGGGGCGCGACGGTCACTCCTTGGTCGCGCCAGCGAGCATTCCGGCGACGAGGAATCGTTGGGAGAAAAGGAAGACGACGAGTACCGGGGTGATCGCCAGCAGCGTCGCCAGCGCCAGCTGCGGGCGCTGGACCGCCAGCTCGCCGACGGTCGGGTTGAACTGGGGCACGTTGTTGAGCAACTCGCCCAGTCCGACCTGGACCGGGAACTGGTCGCTCGTGGGCAACAAGACGTAGGGAAGGAAGTAGTTGGTCCAGTTGGTCACGAAGCTGAAGAACCCGACCAATGCGACGACGGGTGCGGCCAAAGGCAGGGCGACGCGGCGGAACACACCGAACTCCGAGCAGCCGTCGAGCCGGGCGGCGTCCAGCAGTTCCCTGGGGACCGCTGTGCTGAAGAAGATGTACGCCAGGTACACCCCGAACGGGTAGAACGAGTACGGCAGGATGACCGACCACATCGAGCCGATCAGGCCGAGCGCGTTGAGCTCAAGGAAAAGCGGCACAACCAACGTCGCATTGGGCATGAGCATCACGACGAGAGTGACCACCAGCAAGGTGTGCCTGCCGCGGAACTCGGTCATCGCGAGCGCGTATCCGGCGGGAATCGCCACGCACAAGGTGATGATGAGCGCGACGAACGAGTACAACGCGGAGTTGCCGAGCCACAGGAAGATCGCGTCGCTCTGGAACGCGGTCAGCGCCTCCCAGTTGGCGCGCAGTGCCTGCCACGACCCGAACGACAGCGGATGGCCGTGCACGAGCTGGTCGTCGGTCTTGGTAGCGGCCAAAGCGAGCCAGAGCACAGGGAGCGCGAAGAACAGCAGGAAGAATCCAAGGACCACTGTGGGCAGTGGGTTCGGCAGTCTGCGGCGCGGCGGGGCGATCACCGCTTCCGGCGCTCGGACCAGGGTGTCAGTCGGCATCGAAGAACCCCGATCGCACGACGAACAGGCCCGCCGCGACGAGCCCGACAACCAACAACTCGACCGAGATGGCGGCGGCGGCGTTGACGTTGTTGTTCTGGAAGGCGAAGTCGTACGACAGCTGGTTGAGCGAATAGTCACGACCAGCGACCCCGACGCTCGCCTGTGACAGCAGTTGCGGCTCGACGAACAGCTGGGTCCCGCCAGCGAACGCGAGGATCACCATGTAGACGATCCATTTGCGCAGCAACGGAAGCTGGATGCGTCGCGCGGTCTGCCATGCTCCCGCACCGTCGATCCGCGCCGCTTCGATGAGCTCTGGGGAGATGTTGTTCAACGCCCCGTACATCACCACGATCCAACCGCCCGCGCCTGTCCAGAAGGCAATCAGGGTGAACAGGATCGGCAGACGCTCCGGTGCGACCACTTGGCCGAACGTCTCGAAACCAAACGCACGCAACAGAAACCCGACTGGGCTGACGGCCGGGTCGAGCATGAACAGCCAGACCAGCACGCTGGCCGCTCCGGCAAGGGCACCGGGAATGTAGTAGAGGAAGCGCAAGGACCTGCCGACGGCACGAGAAGTCACGCGGTGCAGCAGAAGCGCGAGCCCGACCACGAACACCACCAGCGTGACCAACCAGCAGACCAGGTACAGCGCCACGTGACCGACGGCCGAGACGAACCGGAAATCGCTCGCGGCCGTCGCGAAGTTCGCCAGGCCGACGAAAGTGTCGGTCGAATCGGTGAAGGCGAAGTAGAACGCGTATCCGGTCGGCACGACACCGAACGCGATCAGCAGCACGACGTAAGGGGCGACGAAACCGTAACCGGCGCGGCTCCTTGTCGACGGCGAGTTCATCGGCTTACTCCGGCGACAGCCAGAAGCGCCGGCCTGACGGCGGCTGGGTGCGCGACAACCCACCAACCCGGCATCCGGCACAACCTCCCTTCACCAGAACCCCGCTACCAATCGGCCAGCGACGCTCGTTGGCTCATCCGACGACAACCAAAACCACCAACCCCTGCGGCGGACGGCTGCCCGACAACCCCGCCCCGGCACAACCTCCGTCCGGACAGCGGAAATCCTTCGGCACACTCCGATCCCCGCCTCCACCCGGCGAGTTCATTGGCTGACTTGGTAACCGTCGGATCGCGCGTGGTTCACGATCGCGTTCTGCCACTCCGGGAGCATCGACACGATGGACTTGCCCGCGTTCAGGCCTGGGGTGACCGTCGATGCCCAGATCGCCTCCTGGCTGAACTGGCCGTAGCCCCACCCTGGCCACACCTGGCCCGCTGCGGCCTGCAGCGGCCCGGCGATGTCGTTGGCGTAGTACCCGGAGGAGCTTTGGTTCGCCAGCCACGTCTTGGCCGCGGGCCCGTATGCCGGATAGCCAGGGGCTAGCTTGCCTTGGTAGTCGTCCGATGTGGTCACCCAGGCCAGGAAGTCGGTGGCAGCCTTCAAGTTGGCGCTGTGCGCGGACAACAGCCAGGTGCCGCCGCCGACGTTGCCGACCGATGGACTGGTTTCACCGGACCACTGCGGCATCGGGGCGACAGCGATCTGGCCGGGCGGGACCTTCAGCGTCTCGCGGAACACCGAGCCGCCGTACCACGCCGGGCCGGGCATCATCAGGATCTTGTCGGCGTGGTTCTTGCCGAAGTCCGAGCTGAACACGCTGCTGATGGCCAGCGTGCGGTTCTTGATCAGCGTGTCAAGCAGTGACGCCATCCGGGTGCAGTTCGCGCTGGTGGTGTTCACGGTGACCGCCTTGGGCCCGGTGATCTGGTTGGCGCCGCACTTGCCGGCCCACAGGTAGATCTCCGGTGTGAACGTGTCGCCGGCGGAGCCGACCAGGTAGCCGGGGTGTTCGGCGGCGACCTTCTGGCCGAGGGCCTCGTACTGCTCCCAGGTTGTGGGGACCTCGTAGCCCCATTGCTTCATCAGGGACGCGTTGTACCAAAGCACGGTCTGGGACAGATCGTTGCGCAGGCAGTAGAGGGTGCCGTCCACCATGCACGGGTCATTGGCTCCTGGCGCCCAGCCGTCGAGAAGGGACTGCTGGATCAGCCCTTTGTTCAGCGGGGCGGTGAACTTCGCCGGGACGGCCCACGTGGTCGCGTTGTTCTGCGAGCTGAAGACCACGTCCGGCCAGCCGCTGCCGGTCCGGTTGAACAGGCTCACCTTCGTCTGCAGGTAGTTCGAACCGTTGGCGTCGCCGTCGTACGTGACGATGTCCATCTGCACGGAAGGGTTCTGTTTCTGATACAGCTGGGCTGCGGCCAAGCGCGTCGAATCCACCCACACCGTCAGCTTGCCGCCGGTCTGCTCCACCGGCTTGAACTCGTTCTGGGCGGTCACAGTCCCACCACCGCCGCCGCACGCTGACAGGACAAGCGCGACACCTGCCAGCAAAGCGATCCACTTGCGGCTCTTGCGTGGGTTCGTTCCGCCGTCGAGCTGCACTGCCATGAGCTACTCCACTACGTCGTGGCGTATGTGTCTGACTCATCCCGTGGCGCATCTACCGCTTCGTGGCGGTCTTCGGGCTTCATCACTGTCGAGCGACCGCTTAGATCACACATAACAACCGCCGCCAGGGGTGCAGGTCAAGAGATAAGCCTGACTAATCCCCCGATCTTCTCAGCCACACGCACCGGATTGCCGTCGTTTCCAAGAGACCGCAGATGTACCGTCGTCTTGGCGCCCGAGGATGAGTCACACTCTTTCTCGGTGGTCCAGCGACAGGAGGTATGCAGGTGGACAGTGCATCCGTTCCGACCAGCACCGACACGTCCGTGCGAGAGCAGGACGCCGGTTCGTACAGGCCGGGATACGAACTGGTGGCCGAGCAGATCCTCCAGCTCATCGCCGAGTTGCGGCTGCGGCCGGGCGACCGGATGCCCACCGAGAACGAATTGGCCAGCCAGCTGGGTTCTAGCCGGACCGTGGTGCGCGAAGCGGTCAAGATCCTGTCGGCGATCGGCAGGGTCAAGGCCCAGAAAGGCCGTGGGCTCTACGTCGCGGACGACGACGGGATGCTGGGCTCGACCCGGTGGGGCGGGTTCTTCCTGCCCACTGACCTCGACCACGTCTACATGCTGTTCGAGTTCCGCCGGGTCCAGGAGACCGCGGCCAGCCGGCTCGCCGCGACGCGCGCGACTCCTACCGAACTACGCGCGATCGAAGCCGCGGCCGAGATGTGCAGGCACGGTCACGTGAACGGGGAGACCGCGCTGTTCGACCGCGGCGACGACGATTTCCACCTCGGGATCGCCAAGGCGTCACACAACGACTTCCTGGTCGCATCCGTGCGCGAGGCCCGCCGCCTGCAACACCAGTCCAGCACCATCGGCCTGCACGGCACAGTCGGTGGCCACGCCAAGGAAGCCATCGAGGAGCACGCCGCGATCTTCCGGGCGATCCGAGACGGCGACCCGGATGCGGCCGCCCATGCGACCGCCGTCCACCTGGACAACACGCTCGAGGACTACCGCCGCGAGATCCAGCGCCGCGTCTTCGGTTGACTTCTCTACCCCACTTGCCGCTGGACGTACTCGCGCGCCAGGGCAGTGCGGTTCTCATGCAGGACGAGTGCCAACGTCGGGGCGGCTGTCCCGCCGAACAAGGCTCTCGCTCTTCCCGGTTCCATCTCCTGGAAGTCGTCGTCCCCGTCGGACAGGTAGTTGACGAAACTGTCGACGCGCAGGTCGGGAAGCACGAGCCAGGCATAGGCCTGGTCGGGCCGGCTGGGCGGGTTCTGGATGACCAGACCGGAACCGTTGAGCGGCTCGTACGGTCCTTTCAGTGTCGGCGCGACGAAACCGTACAGCCCAGTGGGCGGCCGGCCCGCCGGGTGGAACCCCTGACGGTTGGTGCAGAAGAACAAGTAGTATCGGCCCGCGTGCACGACGATGTGTGGTCGTTCGATCTCGCGATTGATCCCCTCCGCAGTCACCAGGGGCGGCAGCAGGGTCCAGCCGTCGGAAGTCGCCTGGGCGAGGGCGATGGCTCCCATGAAGCGGTCTTGCCATGGGACGGAGGCGGCGACGAGGAGGTAGTCGCGTCCGTCCGCGGGATCGCGGAACCAACCGGGGTCACGGAACGCCTTGATCCGGCCCGGGCCTCCTTCGACGTCGTCCGCGGGCAGGTACGTGTGGCCGTCCGCATGCAGAACCACCCGATGCTCGATGTCACGTCCAAATCGGACGGTCCCGTCGGCCACGTCGAGCCTTGCGCGGGCCTCGACGACTCGCTGGTGGAACGTCGGCCGGGCCGCACCGCGCACACCCGCGGCGGTGTAGAAGATCGACACCGTGCCGTCGGGTCGGCGGACAGCCGACCCCGACCACTCCCGGCTGCCGGGTGAGGTGCCGTCCTCGAACACGTTGCCGAGGTCGCACCACTGGTCGGCGGTCCGCGCCAGGAGCCGAAGACGCGCGTGGTCGTGACGTTCCTCGGGGTGGCCGATGGCGGGCGCGGACAGTGCCATCCACAGCTCGGCGCCGAGGACGACCGTGGGTGAGCCGTCCTCTTCCTGCACCGGCCACGTGTCCCAGATGTCGTGGTGGGGCAACACTCGAGGCGGTGCCACCGGCCCGATGAGTGGCGCGGTGGTCGCGGCGTTCTCGACGAGCCGGTCGAGATGGGCGCGGGTCCACCGCGCAGGGGTGTCGCACATGGGGTGGGTTCAGCCCTTCAGCGAGCCCTGCAGCAGGGCGGAGACGAAACGGCGCTGGAAGATCAGGAAGATGACCAGGGTGGGTGCCAGTACCAGCAGCGAACCGGCGCACAGCAGGGGGATGTCGGTTCCCCACTGGCCTTGGAACGCACCGAGCGCTCCGGCCATGGTCCGCTTGGCCGGGTCGTCGACCAGCACGATCGCGAGCAGGAACTGGTTCCAGGTCCACAGGAACAGCAGGATCGCCAGTGAGGAGATCGCCGGTGCGGCCAGCGGCACGTGGATGCGCCAGAACTGCTGCCAGGTGTTGGCGCCGTCGATCCGCGCGGCCTCGGAGATCTCGCCGGGCACGCTGATGAAATGCGCCCGCATCCAGAAGACCCCGAAGGGCATGAACAACCCGATGAGCGGCAGGATGATCGCCCATCTGGTGTTGAGCAGGCCCATGTCCCTGATCTGGTAGTACAGCGGCGTGATGATGCCCTCGAACGGGAGTGTCAGGCCGAGCACGAACAGCAGGAACACCAGGCGGCGCCCGGCCATCCTGAGGTGGCCGATGGCGAAGCCGGCCAACGTCGCCAGCAGCAACGAGATCGGCACGACGCCGAGAACGATGAACGCACTCGACATGAGCAGTTCATCCATGTGCGCGGCCTGGAACGCGGTCACGAAGTTGCTCCAGCGCGGTTCGCTCGGCCAGTCGAGACCGGCTGGATAGGTACCGGACGGATGCAGCGCGGTGACGAACAAACTGACGAACGGCACGACTGTCACCACCATCAGCACGATGAGAAACAGCCGCCCTGTCCACGCCTCTCGACGCGCGACGATCACGACGACTCCTCTCGGGTGAGCCGCTGGATGGGCAGGACACACACGAGCACCAACACCACGAGAACCACCGCGAGCGCCGAGGCCACGCCCACTTGCCGCTCGACGAACGCTTGGTAATAGATCTCCAGTCCGGGCACCATCGTCGTGTTGCCTGGACCGCCCTGCGTGACGATGTAGACGATGTCGAAACTGGCCAGCGCCGCGATGACGGTGACCGTTACGCAGACGCCGATCTCCTGCCGAAGACTCGGCACGGTGATCGAGAAGAACTCGCGCAGTGGCCCGGCACCGTCGATCCGTGCGGCTTCGTACAACGCCGGGTCGATCTTGCTCATCCCGGCCAAGAACAACAGCGTGCACAGGCCCAACAGCACCCACGCACCGATCACGCCGACGGCGGGTAGTGCGGTGGCGAAGTCGCCGAGCCATGCTCGTGTCACACCGTCCAGACCGACGGATGACAACAACTGGTTGACCAAGCCGCTCGAGGACATCAGCCAGCTCCATGCGATACCGGCGGCCACGAGCGGGATCACCTGCGGGATGAACAGCACGGTCCTGGCGACGACCGCGAGCCTGCTGGTGGCGATGCGCCGGATGGTCGACGCGATGGCCAGGCCCATCACCACCGGGATCCCGCTGAAGAACACGATCAGCTCGAACGCGTTCACGATCGTGCCGGACAGCTCAGGATCGGTGAAGACACGCACGTAGTTGTCGAACCCGACCCACGGTGAGGCGCCGATACCGTCCCACTCGTAGAACGAGTACTGAACGGTGCGGGCCATCGGCACCAGGACGAAAACCGTGTAGGCCGCCAGCGCGGGAGCGGCGAACAGCCAGGCGATCCACTGCCCGCCGCGCCGCCGCGTGCCCTTCGCGGCCCTCGGCTGGTCGTCAACTGAGTCGATGACCGGATCCAGCGCCGTGCGTGCCACCGACATCAGTTCCTGACCTGGCTGGCGTAGTCGGTCTGCACGGATTGCAGCACCCCTTCCGGGGTCTGTTCGCCCGCGAACAGCTTCTGCAGCTGCGGAGTCCAGCTCTTGGCGTAGATCGAGCCGGTGGCGTTGGCGATGAAGTCCATCGCGCCGTTGTCCTTGGCGATCCGGGCCCCGACGGCGAGTGTTTCGGCGGTGACCGAGCCCTGCTGGACCTGCGGCATCGGGGCGTCGGCCGGGCCCATCGGGTGTGAGCCACCGACTTCCACGGCGATCCGGCGTGCGTCCGGGTTGCTCGCCACCCAGTCGAGGAACACCGCGGCACAGTCAGCGTGCTTGGCGTTCGCGGCGATCCCGTACGTCAACGGCGCCGACATCGTGGCGATCTTGTCGCCCCTTTCCGGCGGCAGCGGGAAGAAGCCCGCCTTGCCGGGCATCGACTTGTCGAGGTTGCCGGACTCCCAGTCCCCGTTGAACATGAACAGGCCGTCGCCGGCCATGAACTTGCTCATCATCTTCGTGTAGTCCATGGCGTTGGCGTCGCGGTCGAAGTAACCAGCCCGGATCCAGCCCGCGAGGTGCTGTGCCGCCTTGCGGTTGGCCGGGGTGTCGATCGAGGCGTCCGGCTTCTGGAAGATCCAGTCGTTGATCGCCTTCGGCTCACCGAACGCCGCCATCAGGTTCTGCAGCGGGAACGCGAATCCGCCGGTAGCGCCGCCATTGAACTGGACGATCGGCGTGACACCAACCTGTTTCGCCTTCGCGAGGGCCTCGTCGAACTGCGCGAGCGTGGTAGGCGGGGAGGTCATTCCGATGCGCTCGGCGAGCGTCTTGTTGTAGAAGACACCGGTCATGCTGAAGTTCAGGCCCATGGCGTACAAGGTGCCCTCACCGCGCGGACGGCCGCCCGGACCCACGCGCAGCTGCTCGAGTTGCGAGGCGGGCCAGGAGTCCCAGCCGAACACCTTCGCGTAGCCGTCGAGGTTCTTCAGCAGGTTGTTCTTGACCAAGTCGGAGAGCTGCGGCAGGCGCATCAGGTCCGGCGGGTCGTCCGCCAGCACCCGCGGCGCGTTCTGCGTGATCACCGCGAACTGGTCCTCCCGGATGTCCCATCGGACGTTCGGGAACTGCTTGGTGAACTCGTCAGCGAGCGCCTTCGCCGTGGGAAAGCCGGTCTCGAAGTACCCGCGCAGCGTGACCGCTTCCGTGCCACAGGTGGGCTTCGCGGTCACGGCCGGACCCGTGTTCGTCGACTGTGGACTGTCACTTCCAGGACCGCTACAGCCTGCTGCCAACGTCCCCGCCAGCATGACGAGTCCGATCGCGGCCCTTCGGCGGCTGATGTGACGCGGCATTGCGTCTCCTCGGTTGGTCTCATGGGGACGGACCGGTAGCGCATCTGCGCCAGTACCGATCTGCTAAATCGCTTTAGCTGGGTGGTGGCTAGTGTTACGCTCGGCGCCGACGGCTGTCAAGCGCACCTGGAGGAGGTCTCCGCCGTTGAGCCCACGACGGGTCACGCTCGCCGAAGTCGCCAAGCAGGCAGGCGTCTCCCCCACCACGGCTTCGCTCGTGCTGTCCGGACGGGGGCGGGAGCTACGGATCTCGCAGAGCGTCGAGCAGCGGGTTCTCCAGGCGGCGGACGAACTGCAGTACCGGCCCAACATCGTCTCCGTCGGCCTGCGCACAGGCACGTCCCGGACGATCGGTTTCGTCTCGGACACCGTCGCCACATCCCGCCTCGCCGGGGACATGATCAAAGGAGCGCTTGAGGCCGCCCGTGAACAGGGCATGATGCTGTTCATCGGTGAGACCGAAGGCGACGCGGAGCTCGAACAGGGTCTTCTGCAGGCCATGCACGACCGTCAGGTCGACGGCATCGTCTTCGCGTCGATGTTCACCCGGGCGGTCAAAGTGCCTGCCGGACTGACCGCCGGCCCTGCCGTACTGCTCAACGCAGTCCCCAAGCGGGCCTCGGCACTGCCGTCGGTCGTGCCCGACGAAGTCGAGGCCGGTCGCACCGCCGCACGGATACTGCTCGACGCAGGCCACCGCGACGGCATCCACCTCATCGGCGCTGGTCCCAGGATCCGCGACGTCCCCCCGGAGTCCCTCGCCGCGGTCGAACGGGTCACCGGTATCCGCGAGGTTCTCGGCCAGGCGAAGGTGAGGATCGCCAGTGGCCGCGTCTGCGCCGACTGGCAGCCGGAGTACGGCTACGAGGCCACTCGCGAACTGCTGGAACACGCTCAGCCGCGCGCGCTGATCTGCCTCAACGACAGGATCGCAATCGGCGCGTACCAAGCACTCGACGACTTCGGGTGCAAGATCCCGGCCGACGTCTCGATCGTCTCCTTCGACGACCACCCGATCGCCCAGTGGATCCGCCCCAAACTCACCACCGTCGCACTCCCCCACTACGAACTGGGACGAAAGGCCGTCGAAGTACTTCTCGCCGAGATCAACCGAGACGTCGAAACTGTCGGAACCACTGCCCCGCAAGGTGAGACGTACCGGGTGGCCATGCCGGTGCGAGTGCGCGATTCGGTCGCGTCACCTGGCGCTTGAGCACTGCCCCAACGCGATCGCGGCCATTCTGCCCGACGTGCCCGGTGGCGGTCTGTCCGCACACCGGGCACGAAGTCAATCCACTGTAGACAGAGCTGGCGCCGGTCAGACCGGAACGCTCGACCTCTCCAAAACCTGCATGAACGCTCGCGACCACTCCGGCAGATCCGGCCACCCGCGGCAGGACACCATCGCGCCGTCCACTACGTCAGGCGCGTCCACGAACGTGGCGCCGGCCTGTTCCATGTCAAACTTCAAGGGCGGGTACGCGGCCGTCGTACGACCGCGCAGAAGCCCCAGCGCCGCCGGCACTTGCGGGCCGTGGCAGATCGTGCCGACCGGCAGCCCGTTGTCGAAGAAATGCCTGACAATCCGATCCACGTCCGGATCAAGGCGGATGTACTCCGGTGCACGGCCACCCGGGATGACCAGCGCGTCATAGTCTTCGGGATCCACCTGGCCGAAAGCCAAGTCCACAGGTAACTGATGGCCGGGCTTCTCGGTGTACGCGTCCCAGCCCGGCTCGAAGTCGTGGACCACCAACTTCACCGCCCGCGTCGAAGGAGCAGCCACTACTGCCTCATGGCCACCTTCCCGCAAACGGAATACCGGGTACATCGAGTCGAGTTCTTCAGCGGCGTCGGCTGTCAGGACCAACACTCGTGCCATACTCACTCCTTTCCCTTCCTTGATAGTCCCATCAAGCGCGACACACGGCTAGGGTTTGCTCCCATCAAGCGCCAATCATGGCCGTTCTCCGAAACTTGTCCACTGTGGACTTTCGATAGACCAGGCGGAGGTTCTGCGGACCGACCGCAGCACGATCGCGCACGAAAAGCGTGTCCAGCAATGCGATGAGCGGCCGACGACGACGGCGGTTCATCACAGGCCGCCAGAGGAACAGCACGAGTTCCCCGCCCGGTCGCAGAACCCGGTACGCCTCACGGATCGCGGCCACCGGGTCGGGCATCTCTTCAAGGCTGTATCCGTAGAACAACGTGTCGGCCATGCCGTCGGCCAGAGGAAGCAGGCAACCATCGCCGGTGACACACACCGTCCGCGCGCCTGGTGAACCCGCCAGGTCCTGCTGCAAGGCTTGGGTGCCGCGCGAGGACGGGTCGAGAGCGATCAAAGTGCTGCCTTCACCGACGGTCAGGCCGACGGCCGCGGCTGCCAGCGCCATCGCACCGACCGCGAAGCCGGTGACGGTCATCAGGCGGTTGCCGAAACGCTGTAGCAGCGGACCTGCCACGAGACTGCCGATGATCGCCGCGGCCATCACGAACAGCAGTCGCAGAGCGGCTTGCATCGGTTCCAGCGCCAGCACGAGTTGCAGGTACTGCGCGAACAGCAAGCCCAGGCCGACCAATGACATCAGAACAAGCAGGACACTGCCGACCGCGACACTGAATGCGGGATTGCGGAACAACCCCACCTCAAGCAACGGAACACGCAGTTTCCGTTGCCGTCGCACGAACGCCACCAGCAGCAGGCACCCGAGCAGCCCGGCCAAGGGGCCCAGCACGAACATCGATCCGCCGTGCGGACTTTGCTTGACTGCGAACGCGACCCCGGCCACACCGACCGCTGCCAGGGCCGCGCCGAGCACGTCCCAAGGTCCGTCCGGCGGATCCGCGGACTCCGGGATCAGCCAGTACGTCAACGGAATCACCGCGACCATCACCGGGACGTTGATGAGAAACGCGGCGTGCCATGAGAACGTCTCCACCAGGAAGCCGCCCAGCAGTGGCCCGAGCACCGCACCGGAACCGGCGATCCCGCTCCAGACGCCGATCGCCGTCCTGCGCTCGGCACGATCCGGGAAAGCCTGGCGCAGCAAGGACAAAGTGGCTGGCATGATCATCGCGCCACCCACGCCGAGCGCCGCACGCGCGGCGATCATCACCGGCACGTTCGGCGCCCACGCGCAGGCGAGCGACGCCAAACCGAACACCACATACCCGAGCACCAGGATCCGGCGGCGACCATGTCGATCGCCCAGGGTCCCGAAGGCCAGCAGCAAGGGCGCGGCCACCAACGAATACGCCGCGATGATCCACAGCTGACCGGTGGCCGTCGGCCGCAAGTCCGCTGCCAGCGCGGGCAACGCCATGTGCAGCACCGTGGCGTCCACCGAGACCAGCAGCAGGCTGGCGCACAGGATGGACAGCACGACCCAGCGCCGGTCAACCAGAGGATCAGCGACCGCTGGTCGTCCGTGGTGCATGGTTCCACTGTGGGCAAGGCCGGGGTGTGCCCGCTTCATCCTTGTGGCTGTTCTTGGATCATCCTTTGGTCGGCAATCATCGCGTTTCGGATGGCACGAGCTGGTCGCGGACTGGCTGGGCACAGCCAATCGTTCTCTCGCGGCGACACCGAAGTCATCAGCACCGCGGCTGGTTTCCAGCCGCCGCTCGTCGGGAGTGTTCCAGCCAGGTGGCGGGCCGACCGCCGTTGGGCGATCATACTGAGCCGGTGAACGAGCGGATGGGTGACAAGCTCCGGTGGACAGCGGAGGTCCTGCTGTTCGGGCTGGCCGTGCTCGACGCATGGCTGGGAACCGAGCCTGAGTGGTCGTTGTCCACGGTCGCGGTCGCTGTTGCCGTGCTCGCGCTGCCGTTGCGGCGACGTCATCCGTACGTCGCGTTCGTGTTGACCCTGCCGATGCTGGCCCTGTCGTATGCGGTCGTCGCGGTCTTGATCACGCTGTATGGCGTCGCACGCCACACCCGGGACCGACGGGCGCTCGCGTGGTGCTCCACCGCCGTGGCGATCGGGTACGCGGTGCCCTGGCCGGACAAGGTCGACCTGATCTCCGGTCCGTCCATCATGGTCGACGTGATCTATGCGCTGATGATGGGTGCCGCACCGGCATTCCTCGGTCAGCTGGTCCAAGCCAGGCGCGACTTGTCGCTGCGGCTGGCGGAGATCAACGAAGCCCGCGAACACGAACGCGAACTGATCGCACAGACCGTGCTGGCCAAGGAACGCGCCCAGCTGGCGCGGGAGATGCACGACGTGGTGTCCCATC
This sequence comes from Kibdelosporangium aridum, assembly GCF_900176515.1. Lineage (GTDB taxonomy): Bacteria > Actinomycetota > Actinomycetes > Mycobacteriales > Pseudonocardiaceae > Kibdelosporangium > Kibdelosporangium aridum. The sequence goes on along the minus strand of NZ_FWXV01000008.1, from coordinate 182,245 downwards.
AGGTCAGTCTGATCGCGGTGCATGCCGGGGTGCTCCAGGTCAGCCCGCCCGATCCGGAGACCAAGGAAGTCGCCGCCACCATCCGCCGGCTCAGTGTCGGTACGCTGGACGAGCTTCGGCACATGGTCGCGCTGCTGCGGGCGTCGGGCAGCGTGGCCACAGACCTTGCGCCGCAACCGACGCTGACCGCGCTTCCCACGCTCATAGCGAACAGTGGCATCGACACCACCGTCGAGGGCACCATGCCCACCGACGCTGACGCCGCCACACAACGAGCGATTTACCGCACGGTGCAGGAAGCTCTGACCAACGTCCGCAAGCACGCCCCAGGAGCCACTGCGGTCGTGCGACTGTGGCACAACGAGGACGAGTTGGGGGTTACGGTGACCAACGGCCCGCCGACCCGGCCCACGCTGTCGCTCCCGAGTGCGCAGCACGGCCTGATCGGTCTGCATGAGCGGGCCGAACTGCTGAACGGCACCCTCACCAGCGGACCGACACCCGACGGTGGATTCCACGTGCGACTGCGCCTGCCCACGACTGGCAGTCCATAGAGGATGGTCACTGGCGGTCGGTCGACAGGGCCAGCCGGACCCGGAATCCACCGTCGATCGTGGGAGCTGCTTCCACTGTGCCGCCGAGCAGTTCGGCGCGTTCTCGTATTCCGAGCAGGCCGTGCCGCGCGCTGGGCAACGACACAGTCGGCCGGGTGGGCCGCGTGTTGGTGATCGTGACGGTCAGATCATTGTTGTCTTGTTCAATGTGGACGGCGGCTACCGCGCCGGGCGCGTGTTTGCGGACGTTGGTCAACGCTTCCTGCACCGTGCGATAGATCGCCCGCTGGGCGTGCGCGCCGATCCCGGTGGGGACGCTGCCATCGAGCCGGACCTCGATACCACTGTGCGCGATGAGCCGCTCGAGTTCGGCCAGAGTGGGTTGCGGGGTGAGTTCGGTGGCGAGGCTGCCGGAGGCTCGCAGCAGGGTCACCATGTGGCGCAGTTCGTCGAGGGTGTCGGTGCTGAGCCTGCGGATGGTGCTTGCGGCGTCCTTTGTGTCCGGATCAGTCGTGCTGACCTGCAGCGCACCGGCTCGCACGGCGATCAGGCTGACCTGGTGGGACACCACGTCGTGCATCTCCCGCGCCAGCTGGGCACGTTCCCTGGCAAGGGTTGTCTCGGCGACAAGACGGCGTTCGTGGCAGCGTGCATCCTCAATCTCCCTCATACGCGCCATGAGCTGGCCGAGGAACACCGGTGCGGCCGCGGTCATCGCAGCGTAGACGACGTTGCGCAGCAACGCCTTATCCGGGACCGCCGACAAATCGTACGGCGACCAGGGAAAGTCGTAGCCGAGAAAAACCGCGACAGCGCAGGCCGCCAGTACCCGCCGGTCACGAGTGTTCCTGGCGACGGTGTAGAGCGCGATCAACATGGCGACCATAGCCGCCGACAAAAACCACGAAGGCAAGGCCACCAGGAAGGACACATAAGGCAGACGCCGCCGGACGGTCAGACCGAGCACTGCGAGCACTTCGAACGCGATCGTCAGCAGGTCAAGGTCTTCTGCGGCGAAGACCTCCGTGGTCAGCCACACATCCAGCGCGGCCGCACCGACAAGTGCCGCGTCGATCACCCGGTCCCGCCTGGCCATCAGTCGCTGTGCCGCAGCAGCCCGGCCCGTTGCGCGAGCAGCGCGGCCTGTACCCGGCTGCCCACCCTGAGCTTGGTGAGAATGGCGCTGACGTGGTCCTTGATCGTGCCCACACTGAGGTGCACCCGCGCGCCGATGTCGGCATTGGACAGTCCCTCGGCGATGAGCATGAGCACATCCCGTTCCCGGTCGGTCAGCTGCGCGACGCGGTCAGCGGCCGCCGAACCGGCGCCTGCGTCCAGATAGCCGTCCACGACCGCGCGGGTGACCTTCGGCGACAACACCACTCCGCCGCTGGCCAGGGTACGGACCAACTGGGCGAGCTGTTCCGGGTCGGTGTCCTTGAGCAGGAACCCGGCCGCACCGGACCGGAGCGCGGCCGCGATGTACTCGTCGGAGTCGAACGTGGTCAGCATGGCCACAACGGGCGGATCGGACATCGCCCGCACCTGACGCAGGATGGTGAGCCCGTCGACGTCCGGCATCCGGATGTCCAGCAGCACGACGTCAGGCTTGCACGCGGTGATCTCGCGGACCGCCTGGGCACCGGTCGCGGTGGCGACCACGTCGATGTCTCCCGCGGCTCGCAGGATCAGCTCGAACCCCGAGCGGACCAGCGCTTCGTCGTCCACCACCACTACCCGGATCACGCTCGACTCCTCGCTGGCCACCCTTGTCCCGGTATAGCCGAGGATAGGCCCATCCGGCACGCTGTCGGCGCACGTCAACGGGGACGGACGACCGCGGGCGGACACGTTCCGGCCGACTGGCTGGCGCGTACCCCGCCGACCGGCGGGGGCCATGTGGACATCACACGGATGGCCTGCCGCCCTCGCGGGCACGACTCTGGTGGCCATGACTGACGACTTGCTCGATTGCGTCCCACCACTGGCGGTCGGAGTTCCCGTGGTGGGAGTCGTCATGACGTTCGCCACGGCCGTGTACCACGGTCCACGGCAACTCTGGGACTTCACGTGCAACCCGCCGCTGATCTGGATCGGATCGTCGGCAGAAGGCGCTGGGCAGACCGTGGTGACATGGGCAGCCGGCGACGATGCGGACGAATTGCTGGCCATGCCCGAGCAGATGCGGTTCGACCGCGCGCTGGCCAGCGTTCGCACCATCACAGGCAACTGCGGCGCGATGTACACCGCCGCCGAGACGCGCATGTGGACAGACCGATAGTCCGGTGTGGATCTGGCTTGCGACGTGCGTCCACACACTCCCCAGTAGACGGCCGGCCAGTTGTTCGCTGACTCGTGACGTCGGGTCAGTTTCTCCTTTTAGGACTGTTTGCGCGAGGATGAGCCCATGAACTCGTTGCTGCTCGCCGCCGCGGTCGCCATGGTTGTCCGGTCGCTGGCAGCGGCCCGGCTGGACCGGTGGAACCTCGGCGCGCCGGTCGTGATGGTGCTGGCCGGTGTCGTGGTCGGCCTGCTCAACGAGAACTCCATCGCGCCTGTACTGAACACCGAAGCGGTGCAGCACGCGGCGGAGATCATCCTCGCGGTGCTGCTGTTCGTCGACGCCACCGAGTTGCGCGGAGGACGGTTGTGGGGTGGTTACCCCGGCCTGGCGGCCAGGGTGCTGCTCATCGCCCTGCCGGTGAGCCTCGGGCTGGCCGCGCTCCTGGGCTGGCTGTTGTTCCCCGGCCTGCCGTGGGCGGTGCTGCTGCTGATCGCGGGTGTCACCGTGCCGACCGACTTCGCTCCCGCGGAGCGGCTGGTGCGCGATCGGTCGCTGTCGATGCGAGTACGCAGCGTGCTGAACGTGGAAAGCGGCTACAACGACGGCATCATCTCCCCCTTGTTCCTCTTCGCGTTGATCCTGGCTGGTGACCAAACCCAGCAACGGACTCCGCTCGACGCACTGGCGACGGTGGTTCCCTTCGCTGTCAAGGCCATCGTCGTCGGTGTCGTGCTCGGCACCTTGCTCGGGTGGTTGATGGATCGTGCACACCAGGCGGGATGGCTGACCGGTCAGTCCGGGCGTGTCGCGGTGCTGTTGGCACCGTTGCTGACCTTCACGGCGACCGTCGCCATCGACGGCAATGGGTTCGTCGCGTCGTTCGTCGCAGGCGTCGCCTTCCGCTACGTGCACCGGCTGCGCAAGGCACGCAGAGTCCACGACGGCCGAGCTGACCGCGCGGAAATCAGGGCAGACGCTGTGAACAAGGACTTCATCCTGTTGGAGGACGTCACCACGCTGCTGACCATGACCATGTGGTTCGTCGTCGGAATCGCGGCTGTCCTTGTGTACTCACTCGGAATTTCGTGGCAGGTGGCGCTCTTCTGCCTTGCGGTGCTCACGGTGATCCGCATGGTGCCCGTGGCACTGTCCCTCGTCGGGTCCAGGATGTCGGGGCGTGAGCGCCTTCTGGTCGGGGCGTTGGGACCACGCGGCACGACGTCGATCGTGTTCGGTCTCCTGGCCTTCAACCGGCTGCCGGAAGGAACCGCTGCCGACACGATCCTGGTCATCACGGTGACGTGCGTCCTGGGAAGCGTGGTGCTGCACGGCATGGGTGCCAAGCCGATGACGCTCCTCGTGCCCCAAAAGGGAAGCTGATCCCGCCACGGGTCATCGGCAGGCTGGCTGGTAGGCGACATCGGGCAGGTGCTTCTGCCACTCGGCTTCGGTGATGATGTCGCCTGTGGTCGAGCAGATCTGGCTGGCGACGCGTTCCGGGTCGATGTCCCAGAACCTGAGGTCTCCGTTGGCGGCGGCCAATGTGCGGCCGTCCGGGCTGAAGGCCAGGCTCCATGTCGTTTGCCGGGACCGGTCCAGACTGGCCACAGTGTACGGTTTGGCGGGATCGGTGACGTCCCAGATCTGGATCTGCCCGCGATTGCCGCCGGCCAGAATCGTGTTGCCGGGACTGAATGCCAGCGTCTGGATGTGGCCGTCCAGTCCGGTGATCTCCGGGCCTGCCGGTGCGGACCGCTCGCGGTCGGTGATGTCCCAGAGGCGCACGACGCCGTCGGAACTGCCGGTGGCGAAGATCCGTCCGTCGGAGGTGAACGCGATCGCATAGATGATGTCGCGCGCGGCGGCCAGCGGCTGGCCGATCATGACGGGGTTGCGAGAATCCTTGAGGTTCCAGAACCCGACTTTGCCGTTGGCCGTGGCAGCCGCGAGCGTCTGGCCGTCCGGGCTGAAGGCGACCGCGAGTACCAGGTTCGTCCGTTCGACGTTGAGCTTGGCCACCGGGACGGGCCGACGCGGATCGGCTATGTCCCACAGGTGTGCGTGGCCGTCTTCGCTGGCCGCGGCCAGCAGGCGGGAGTCAGGGCTGATCGCGAGACTCCCGATCGCCAGCGTGGGCCCGGTCAAGGGCGAGCCGAGCCGGACCGGCTGGCGAGGATCGCTGATGTCCCACAGGACCACGGCCTTGTTTTCGCGGGTGTCGGCGGCGAGAGTCCGGCCGTCCGGGCTGATCGCGACCGTGCCACCGATCTGGTCTGCCTGCGGGAGCAAGGCAGGCCCGATGGTGCTTGGCCGATTGCGTTCAGGTACGTACGCGAGTTGCACGTCGCTGCCCGCGGACGCCACCAGTTGCCCGCCGGGGTGGTAGGCGATGGTGGTGATCCGGCGTTCGGTGGCCGGAACCGACGGTCCTGGGACGGTCCAGACGCGGGCGATGCCGTCGACGCTGTTGGTGACGAGCAAGCGATCGTCGTGCCGCCACGCCACTCCCGTCACAGGTTCGGGGTGAGGCAATGAGGTGATCATGCGCCGGGCTTTCCAGTCCCACAGTTGTGTGGTGCTGGAGGCGTTGCCCACGGCGATGAGATTGCCGTCGGAACTGAACGCCATGGCGTAGATCGAGTTGAGGGCGGCATTCAACGGCTCACCGATGGGTACGGGAGGTCCCGAGTCAGGAACGGTCCAGAAGCGCACCATGCGGTCGTTGCTGCCCACGGCGAGTGTCGCGCCGTCCGGGGTGAAGGCGACCACGTTGACCCTGCTTGGAATCTTCAGTGGCGCGCTTTTCGCCAAGGGCTGTCGCGGATCGCTGATGTCCCAGAGATGCGCCGCGCCTGCGGTGTCAGCGGCGGCGAGAACAAGCCCGTCCGGGCGGAACGAGACCACCTGCACGTCGCCAGCCGAGCCGATGATCGGTTGCCCGACAGGCGTCGCTGGAGTCGCTGCAACGTTCCACAGCCGCACAGTCTTGTCGGCGCTGCCGACCGCCAGAACTGTCCCATCAGGACTGAACTCGATGCTCAACACGCGTTTTTCCGGGCCGGTGAGCGGCTCGCCGAGCGGAGTGGGGTGCGCCGGATCGGTGACGTTCCACAGCCGGATGGTGTTGTCGCTGCCTCCGGTGGCCAGAGTGCGGCCATCCGGGCTGAACGCCACCGCGTACACCGCTTTCGTGTGCCCGGTCAGCGGTTCACCGACCCGGCGGGGGTTCTGCGGATTGCTCAAGTCCCACAACAGAACGGTGGTGTCGGAGTCGGCCACGTCGGACGCTCCGGCCGACGCGAACAGCTTGCCGTCCTTGCTCACCGCGATGACCTGGCGAGTTCCACCGGGGCGGACCATCCTGGTCACCATTGGCGCCCCGGACGAGGCGATCAGGCTGGACCGGGCGTCTGTGGTCGGCGCGATCCGGTACGCGGCCAAGGACAGCTGTGCGGCGAGTGCCGGGTCGCCGTCACGCAGCCGGTTGGCGGTGATGGCGATCTGGCGGGAGATCGCCCGGTCCCTTTCCTCGTTGGCCCTCGACCGCTGCTCCAGCGCCACAACGGTCATCGTGCCGGTCAGCAACGTCAGAACGGCGAGGACAGCGAGCAGTTGGTGCAGGCGGCGTGCGCGGCGGCGCGACCTGGTCTGCTCGGCTAGTTCCTGCGCGACGCTACTGTTCAGGAATTCCCGTTCCAGCGGATTGAGCGCGGCCTCGTGGTCCTGGCTCCAGTCCCGAACCGCCGCGAGCCGGGCGCCGCGGTAGAGCGTGTCCGGGTCCCGGTCGCCTTCGTGCCATGCCTGCGCCGATTCGGTGAGCTGGCGGTGCAGGCGCAGGCCCGCGCGGTCGGCATCGATCCACTGCCGCAGCCGCGGCCATGCCGGGATCAGCGCCTCGTGGCTGATCTCGGCCATGTCAGCGTCCACTGTGATCAGCCGGTGTTCGACGAACCGGTCGAGCACCTCGTGCTCCAGCAGCTCCGCCCGGCGAACCCGGCGGCGGGTGTCGACGGTGTCCTCACCCACGTGCACCAGCCGCAGGAACACCCGGCGAGCCGCCTCCCGCTCAGCGGGCGACAGTTCTCCGTAGACAGACTCAGCCGTCTGCGCCACTGCCCCGGCAATACCACCGCTGGAACGGTAGTCGGCCACGGTCATCGTCCCGCGACGACCGCGTTCCCATGTCGCCAGCAACGCGTGCGACAGCAGTGGCAACGCGCCTGGGTCGTGTGCGGCTCCGTCTCGATGGGTGGTCGGCCCGAGCTCGTGCAGCATCAGTTCGACGAGCCCGTCCTCCAGTTCGACGTTCGCCTTACGAGCTGGCTCGACAATGGCCCGTTGCAGCTCAGCTTCGTTCATCGGCCGCACAACCAGGTGCGCGTGCTGCAGCGCCGACGCGAGGAGGTCGTGCCGGAGAGCCGACGCGTAGAAATCGGCCCGCATCCCCACCACAACCGGCACAGTCAAGGCACCGAGCGCTGCGACGAAGGCATCGCGTTCGGCCTCGTCCGAGCAGAGCGTGAAAACCTCCTCGAACTGGTCCACCACGGCAACTTCGGCGCCAGCCAGGTCGGCGAGCCGCTCCAGCGGGCGGGCGCCCGGGGTCGTCAACCGCATCCGCTGCTGAAACGCCGATCCGAGGCCTGCGCGCAACAACGAGGACTTCCCGGAACCGGACGCCCCGACCACCATCAACAGACCTGGCCGTTCGGCAACTCGCCGCATCAACGTCTCGGTGAGCGCCTCCCGGCCAAAGAACCACTCACCGTGCTCGACCTGGAAACTCTCCAGCCCGCGATACGGCACGACCTTGCTCGCCGGCCGACGCCCAAGCGGACGCCGCACGCGTTCCAACGCGTCAACCCACCGCCGGATCTCATCGGGATCGCGGACACCGCAGACCTCGAGAACCTTCGTGAACAAGGCCAGCTGCGACGTGCTCGGCGAATGCCGTCCGCTGAAATAACCGCCGACAGTGCCGTAGGGCGCGTCGACCTCCTTCGCCACTTGCCGAATCGTCAGTCCCGCCCGGCGCCGCAACGCGTCCAACTCGCGTGCGAACTCGTCGCGCATCCCCCGGCCTGCTTCGTCGCCCACCCTGGCTCCCCAACCTTGTGCGGACTTGTACGGGCATTCCGGCGACGCTTGCCGGCCACCCCCCATCCCTCTCTACTGGCCTGCGGCATTCCCGGTGAGCTCCATCTGGGTGACTCCATAGGGGGAAACACGTATGCGCACAGCGATGGGCGTCATCGCATTGGTTCTCACTCTGTTCACGACGTTCACCGTTCCGACCGCCGCAGCGCCACCTCAGGGGCTGCGCGCGAGCTACGCCAACCCGGTCCTGCGGCCTGATGGCCACGTCGACGCGACCGCCACGGTCAACCGGTTGAAGGCGATGAACGCCGACACGTACGCGTTCTTGATCCTCAAGAACACCAGCTGGGACGACCTGCACGCGTTCCTGCCGGTCGCCCAGCCGGCCGGGATCAACGTCTGGGTCTACCTGGTCCCGCCGTCGGAATGCCCCGGCGGCACGACGTGCGAGGGCTATCTGCCGTACAAGAAGGACTACGCGGCCTGGGGCCGGGCAATCGCTGCCCTGGCGAAGCAATATCCCGTGCTGAAGGCGTGGGCGATGGACGACTTCACCAGCAACCTGTCGTTCTTCACACCGGCATACACCGGCGAAATCCGGGCAGCGGCGCGCGCGGTCCACCCGGCGCTGGAGTTCTACCCGGTGGCGTACTTCAGCCGGATCAACCAGACCTTTGTCGACAACTACGCGGCCGTCATGGACAGCCTGATCCTGCCGTTCCGCGACGACCCGCACCGCAACACCCTGTGGACGAGCAGCCTGTACGGCCAGCTCAACGATGTCTCGGCGCTGCTGGCACTGAAAAACCGCAAGCTGATCCTGATGGTCTACGCACACACGTTGTCCAACACGGTCATCACCCCGGATGTCGAATACGTCCGCAAAGTGACGACGATCGGAATGCGGTACGCGTTGGACGGCAAAATCGCAGGTGTCATCCAGTACGCGTTGCCGCTGACACCCGGCATCCCGCAGAACGGGGACTTCCCGATATCCCGCGGCTCCGGCCGGGGAGCGCTCGTGCTGACAGTGCGGGGTGACCAACCGACTCAGCAAGGATGGTTTGCCGAAGCCAATACGGCGGTCCGGCTGAATCCTGGTTCGACGTCATGCCGGATGGTGTTCTGGCACACCGACGACCGCGATATGAACAGCCCGCTCGAGTATCACGTCAAGCAGGCGCTCGTGTCCGATCACGAGGTCTGGGCCCAGGACGTCGCCAGCGCAGGCACCGACTGGTCCAGCTCGGCTCCCCTGGACATCGCGCCCTATCTGACGAATGGCGTCGGCACCTTGACATTCCGGCTGTTCCCAAAAGAACGGTGTCGGTAATTATCCCGTCCTCGTCCGGTTCGACGACATCACGCTGACTGGCTGCCACATCGCCAACCCCTCGTTCGAGACCACCGGCGACTGGATATCCAAGCGTCACGGCGGACACGTCCTGTCCGGCCAGCACACGTACGACCCGGTGTACTCCACCACTGTGCACGCGGCCGTCGCTCGACTTTACGCACTGTGAGCATCCGGAAGTTCTCGCATACCCGCAACACGACGAATGAGGTCCCATGCGTAAATTTGGAAAATTCGCGAAACTGTCCGCAGTCGCCATCGGGTTGTCCGCCGTTGTCGTCGCCGCGCCCGCATCAGCCACAACGGAACAATCCTCCGCTGCGCCAGCCTATTCGGAGAGATGTGAGACCGGCTGGGTGGAAGTGAAAGCGGGCGTGACAAACCTCCCGGTCCGCGCGTGGCCCAGCAATAGCGCACCTTCGTATAGAACGGTCAAAGGGGGCGATGTGCTTCCTTGCGTTGATCAGCATTACTCAATCGGCGAGAACTATTCGGTCTGCGGCGGCACGAACACAAACGGCTGGATCATCATCCAACGCTCCGGCCAAGCTGTCGGATACGTGCTGATGATGTGCGTGATCGACTGGTAGGCCAGCCGTGGCCGATCTTCCGGCTCTGACACGTAACCCTGTGTACGCCGGTCGTTCATTCGAGCGGCCGGCGGCACCACTTTCACGCTGCTACTGCCCACGTTTAGTGACTAGTATCACAGTCATGGACTACGGACACGTCGTCGTGACGTTCACCACGGACAGTAAGCAACTCGCCTGCGCCATGGCAACCGAGGTCTCGGGTATCGAGTCCACCTGCTGCGCGCATATCGAAGGGCCGATCCGCCGGGTGCACCGCTGGCATGGCCACAAGCACGCGAGCGAGCAGTGGCGAGTGGAAATCGAGGCCACGCAGGACGGCGCCGACGCGCTCGTCGAGCACATCACCAGTCACCACGGTCACGAGGTCCACGACCTTATGGTGACCGACCCGACGCGGCACCTCGTCAGCGAAACCGCCGACACACAGTGACCGCCGCGCTCACCCTTATGCAGCTGGGCCACCGACCGTAGTCGGCTTTCGTCGTTCACGCCGTTGGGCCGAAGACGGTTCCGGGTGTTCCGGCGGCAGCGACGGCGGTGTGACTGCGGGCGTGTGCGATCTCGCGCAACTGATCGAAGGTTGTGCCCAGCCACGCGGCCAGCTGGTCGCGGGTGTTGGTCGGCGTATCGAGCACACCGCGAAGCAGGAACAACTCTGTCACCGCAGGGATCTGCGCGGCCCAAGCAAGGTGTTGCGCCCGGCGGACGTCCGCTCGTTCCGTCCAGTCGAAGGCAGTGAACGGACCAGTCGGAGTGGTGCTGAGATATCGGCGGAGGCGCTCGGTCATCTCGGTGGCCAACCCTGGCCTCGCCGTGTCCAGGCAGAAGCTCACCTCCGGGGTTTGAGCCAGGACCAGCAACAGATCCGGGGTCACGAAGGCACGCCCTGTCGCGCGGCACGCTTGATAGGTGTTGTCGAGGGATTCCCTGAGCCGAGCCAACAGTGGGATTTGCCTCGCCACGCCCAGAGTGCTCACCGCGGCGATGTTGGCACCGAGAAGTTCCAGGTTGGCGAGGACGACCTGGCCGAACAAGGCGTTGCCTTGCTTGCCCGCGGCACGGGACAACTCCTCGCGGATCAGCCGGAGCAGCCTGGTGACGAGGTTGTCGAAAGAGATGGGAAAAGTACTGGGATCCAGCCCGATGTCCTGCGCGGCGTTCCTCCATTGCGCCAGAGTCTCGGCATCCGGCGTGTCCATGCTGACGAGTGACGGGATGTCGTGCGCCGGCCGCTCGGCCATCAGCCGTTCCAACAGGCTGAGAACGTGCGTCGGATCAGCGCCCGTTTCCTCGGTCTCGGCGATCGCCCGCCGCATCGCGGCCCGGCAGACACGGTCCAGTTCCTGGACGTCCTGCTCGCCCAGGACAGCGTCTCGCAGTTTGCGGCCGGCCGGGGCGGCGAGCTGGCCTGCCAACGAGCCGGCGATCTTGGTCACCAGTGGATCCATCGGCACTCCCTCACCAGTTGCGGCCCAGGCTTCTCGCTTCTGCTTCCAGCGCCGCGGCCCGGCCGGTGTCGCCCAGTCCGCGGTGGCACTGCGCGAGCGCCGACAAGGCCAACGGCTGCACGGGATTGATGTCCAACGACCGCTGGAGCGCCGTCGCCGCTTCGGCGAACAGGTCGTGCTGGAGCTTGAGGTAACCGAGCAACCGCCACCACTCCGCCTGGTGTGGCCAGAGCCCAATACCTTGGCGGATCAGCTCTTCAGCCTCGTCGGGCGATCCGTGCACCAGCAGGACGCTGGCCAGGGCCCGCATCGGTAGTTCCTCGAGCGGACGTTCGGACACGTCGCGGCGAAGCCGGGCGATGAGCACGTCGTGACGGTTCTCGTCGACCACCATCACGTACTCTTCATCCGTTGGCGCGAAAGACATCGACGCCGAACCCACATTGCCCAGCTCTTCGCGCAGCCTGATGATCAGGCTTTCCACGATCGGCGGAGTCGCGTCCGCGTAACCGACGCTGCCCGGGTCGTCGACCTTGCGCAACGCCAGCGCCGACCGACGACCGTCCGCGGAAAGCAGTCCACTGTAGAGGATCGGCGACCAGCATCAGGTCACGGAGCAACTCGGCTGCCTCCCGGTAACGGCCGAGTCGTTTGAGGGAAAGAGCGTACTCGCCACGGTAGGTGATTCGGTCCTCCGCAGGCAGATCGCCAGCCAGTGCCTCCTCGAACTTCACCAGCGCCTCGACGTCCCTGCCGGTCATCGACAGCAGACTGCCGTGCAACGCGCGCAGCCGCGGTGTGATGTCGCCGGGGTCGAGCTTGTCGATCTCATCGAAGGCGACGCCGAACTCCCCCAATCTGCACAAGCTCTGCACGCGCTGTTCCGTGAACATCGCCCGTTGTTGGTGCACCATGAACCCGAGATGAGCGCTGGTCCGCAGGATCGCGAGGCCGAGTGCGGGAGCATGCTCGCTGGTCAGCGCCTGCAACAGCCGGACTATCTCGGGGAAATCCGGCCGCAGGTCCGCAAGACGGTCCAGACATCGGATGGCCACCTCGGCGCGTCCCAGCATTCCGGCGCGCGGTAAGCCCACGTGCTCTCCAGTACCGGGACGGCGCCCGCACCGAGCAAGTCGCGGACCGTCGTACCGTTCTTGCCAGACGGCACGTAAAGCATGCCGACGAACAGACGCCCTTCGAAGTCCTCGATGCCGAACGCGGGCAAGATGTGCGCCTCACCGGAGAGCCGCGATCACACCGCCGCTTCCCGCACAAATGCCTGACGCGCGCCGCGGTCGAAGAAAAAGCGCTGCTGGAACGTCTTGTACGCGAGTTCAGGCCCGGACGACTCAGCCCTGCCACAAAGGAACACCTCGCCCATACCGCCGCGGAGTACCTCGTAGACGAGCAATTCGTCGCCGAGCGCACCGATCACCTGCTGCCGCTGGCCCGAAGGACGCGAAGACGGCTCAGCAAAAGGATTTCCCGGCGTCTCGAACCTCATCCACTCCCCTCGGGTCCACCACCACGGCCATCACGCCACCGACCGCATCCCCAAGATTAGCTTGGCGCACCAGCACGGTGACGTACTACGACATGCCCACGAAAATCGTCCAACAACGAAACAGCAGATGTACGATTTACGTATCGTCAAAATGTCTCAGCAATCCCTAGAAATACGGCTTCGCTGGAACAGGGGTACCTGATGATGTCGCCATGCGTCGCCGTTGGGTTTGGTTAGGTTGTGCCGTATTGACCGCTGGGCTCATCTGGCTTGCCGCTGTTGACAAGAACATCTTCACGGCGCTCGGCGCGATGATTGGCACCGCGGTGACTGCGGTCGGGACGATATCCGCTTGGCAGAATCGTCGCCATGACCGCAGGCAGCAACTGCTGGACAAAGCGGTAGAGAAGCTGGTCACCGCCGTGACACTGGAGATGAAAGCCGAGGAGAAGCTCCGCAGGCTGCAGGATCCATGGCCGTTGCGGGTCCGGTGGGTGAACACGCGGCGCCCCATCGCCGATCACTGGCAGGCCATTCATGGTGTGCCGGAACGGGACCACGCCATCGATCTTTCCGGCAAGCTCGAGGATGTCGCCACAGTTCTGGGAAAAGTGCCGTCGCAACGCCTGGTCGTGCTCGGTGAGCCCGGATCGGGCAAGACCATCCTCAGTCTGTGCCTGGTCCTCGGGCTGCTCGATCGGCGCAAGCCGCAGCATCCGGTACCCGTCCGCATCCCAGTGTCCTCATGGGATCCCGTGGACGTGGGACTGCGAGAGTGGATGGCGGGCTGGCTGAGCGAGAACTACCGCCACCTGGCTGTCAAGGCGCCTTCGGGCGACACGCTCGCACAGGAGCTGGTTGCCGCCGGGCAGATCTTGCCGGTTCTCGACGGCCTTGACGAAATACCTCAGCCGTCTCGGCTCACCGCCCTGGTCAAGCTCAATCGCGAACTGTCCCGTGGTGATCCGCTGGTGCTCACCTGCCGTGCCCAGGAATACGAAGAAGTAGTGACAGCACCGACCGGCGACGTCCTCACCGCGGCCGCCGTCGTCGAACTGTGTCCACTTGATCCGCACCACCTGGCTGACTACTTACGGGTCACCACGCCACAGGCACGCGTCGCAAAGTGGGATCCGGTTCTGCAGAACATCACCGGCCATCCGGATGGCCCGGTGGCACAGGCTTTGTCCACTCCGTTGATGGCGTGGCTCGCACGAACCGCGTACAGCGAGACGCCAGCGGAGCCGATCGAGCTCGTCGCGACCGACCCCAGTGGACAACGGTCGTTACCCACCCGCGAGGACGTCGAAGGACGTCTGGTCGATCGGCTGATCCCGACTGTCTACGCACCAGACACGACCACAGCCGTGAAACACCGGTGGGCGATCGCCGACGCCGAGCGCTGGCTGGGGTTCCTCGCCCAGCACCTGCATCGCCTCGGCACCTACGACCTGGCCTGGTGGCGTCTGCACCAAGCGGTCTCCCGACTGGTGTACGCGGTGCTGTTCGCAGTGATCAGCGGATTGCTCACCCTGCTGACGCTGACGTTCACCAAGGACCTGCTTGACCCCTTGATCGACCCGGTGAAGTACAGCGTGGTCACGGCACTCGCCGTCGGCCTCGCCGTAGGGCTGGCCCAGCCGTCTGGACCTGCTCGCACGGAAGCGGGTTTCCGGGGCGCGGCCAAGATGTTTCTCCGCCGGTTCACTCTCGGCTTCGCCATCGCACTGCCCCTCGGGTTTCCCTTCCCGCTGGTCACCGGGCTGGCTGCGGGTCTGGCTCTGTCGGCCGAGCCCGCACAGGTGCGTATCCATTTCCGCGGCACTGTGAAGTCGTTCGCTCGACGGTTCGCCTTCGGTTTCGTGATCGGGGCCGGCATGGGCTACGGCTGGACCTTCGTACTGGCACCCACGTTCGCGGCCGGCAGCAACATGTCCGCGGCGCTGGTGAGTGGATTGATCATCGGACTCGCCAGTGGGATGACCGTCTGGTTGAACGTCCCGGCCGACGTGTCGAAGGTGACCACGCCGAAGGCCACTCTGAAACACGACCGGAGCGCCACTCTGGTCTCGGGACTGCTCATGGGGCTCACCGGCGGAGCGGTGATCGGGCTGCTGGTCTGCTTGATGGCGCTGGACATGCTCAGCGAAGTGCTCGGCCCGGAGACCGTCGCACCGATGCGCAAGCCCGTGATCATCGCCATCGCGGTCGCCGCGCTGGCAGTCCTTTTCGGACTTCTGCTGGCCGCGGTGATCACGATGACGAGCACGTGGGGGATCTTCGTGATCAGCCGGGTCTGGCTGGCGGCGCGTCGCCGGATTCCCTGGCGGTTCATGGGGTTTCTCGCTGACGCGCATCAACTCGGCGTGCTGCGCCAGGTCGGCGGGATGTACCAGTTCCGGCACGCGCGGCTGCACGATCGGCTGGTGGCGCACGCATCCCAGCGACGGACTGCGCCCAGTCGGGTGCGTGGTCATCGCCAAGTCAAGCTTCCGGCGTGGGCGCGGACATCCGTCGGTGTGGTGCTCGTCAGCGGGTTGCTTGGCGTTCTCTATCTGAACCCCAGTGATGTCCTGTCCGTGACCGCCGACGAGTCGGCCGGACCCAGCAACGGGTTTCTCCGGGCGAATTCACCGTCGTCACCCGCATACCGGCCCACCGACAGGCACAACCCGTACCTTCACAACTCCGCGCAAAGGCCTATCACGGTCTTGCACCCGAACGTCGGAGAATACGTGGTCATGTTCGACGGAATCACCACCTCCGGCGGAGTGGCGCATGTGACAGCCTACGGCGGCACATCGACGTTCTGCGTCATCGGCAATTGGGCTCCACAGTTGGCGGTCCAAGTGATCGAAGTGCATTGCTCGGACGCTGATGGAAACCCGCGCGACGCCAGGTTTGTCGTGAACTTCGCCGACAAGTCCGACGGCAACGGCCGATTCTCGTACTTGCTGGCCAACGACCCGGTGGTGACCGAACGCTACGAACCGCAAAGCACAGACCGATATGACTCCACGGGTGGCGAGGCCTGGATCGCCCGGCAAGCAGAGGGCCGCTACGACGTGTACGTGCCCGGATCGGCAGGCATAGCGCCAGAGGAGCAGTTCTACCAGGTCACCGCGGTGGCAAACATCGCGCACTGCAAGCTGTCCGCGCTGCCGTCCACATCCGGCATCCAGCACGTGGCATGCCGCAACACGCGTGGCGAATTCGCTGATTCCGCGTTCTCCCTGAGCTTTTCCTGGAACACCAGTTTCCTCGGCCGTACGGATCGGCGTTATGGCCACCAATCCACTGCCAGCGTCCGGAAACCACGATGGCTCGAACGTGGCCAGTACGAGGTCCGGCTACCTGGTATCGGTACGAACGGTGGTCAAGTCGTCGCGTCGGCGATCGGTCCGTCGGACGCCTACTGTCACGTCCAAGGCTGGGGCATGCTCGACGCGGACATGTTCGACGCGGACATGTTCGTTGTCGTGAAATGCTGGTCCACCGCGACCCACGAACCCGTGGACGCCGAGTTCACCGTCGGTGTGACGTGGTGAGATCCGGCCGTCGCCCGCTGGACAACCATGGTCCACAATGGACTAACCGGTTGGCTTTGCAATAACCTTGCCCATTTGGGCTGGTGTTCGAAGCGTTGGCTAACGGGCCTGAAAATGATCACGACATGTGCAAGCACGGAGACCCGCGTACCTAGGGGGAACGGACTTGCGCAAATGTGGATTGGCGATTGTCAGCATCGCTGTGATGATCAGCGGCGCTCCCGCCATGGCGGGATCGACGTCGTGGCGGGTGGTGCAGACCGCCACCGAGAACAGGTTGAGCACGGTCGATGTCGTCTCGGAAAAGATTGTCTGGGCGGCTGGCGGCGGCCTTCTCGGAGCTGTCGACGACGGCAGTGTCGTGCGTACCTTCGACGGTGGCCGGACTTGGCGCGATGTGACCCCGTTCGGCGATGTCACGCAGCCTTACCGGGACGTCGAGGCATTTGATCGCGATCATGCGGTCGCGTTGTCGAGCAGGGACGGATTGTCCCAGATCTACCGGACCGCGGATGGCGGAACAACCTGGCGTGTGGTGTTCAGCACGCCTCTTTTCTTTGATTGCATGGCTTTCTTCGACGACAGACGCGGCCTTGCGGTAGCCGATTCGGTCGACGGCAGATTCCCTGTCGTGGCCACCGACGACGGCGGCCGAACCTGGCTGCCGGCTCCAGTCGAGTCGCAACCCATTGCGATGCCTGGCGAGGCGGCGCGCGCAACTGGCACCTGCCTGACCACGTTCGGCCGTCACGATGTCTGGTTCGGCACGTGGGACCCGGCCGGCAACGGACGGGTGTTGCATTCGGCCGACAGCGGCCGGACCTGGACTGCTTCCATTACGCAGTTACCTGGCGGCGATACCCATGAGGGCGTCAGCACATTGGCTTTCCGCGATCGCCGCACAGGCATCGCATCCGGTGGCACCGTGGCAACGAATGGCGATGTGGGCGCCGTGAATGTGACGGCGAACGGCGGCAAGTCGTGGACGCCCGCGAAACCACCGGCAGGTGTGCGCATCGGCGTCGCGTGGATCCCTGATCGGCGCGAAACTGTCGTCGCTGTCGGCCGGACCGGTAGCGACATCAGCACGGACGGTGGCCGCACGTGGCGTCTCATCGACCACACTTCTCTGTTCGCGGTGAACTGCGCACGCAACGGCCCATGCTGGGCTGTCGGAGAAAGCGGTAAAGCAGCGAAGCTGAGGATCCATTGACCGATCGAAGCGGGGCACACCACTCAGTCCAATTGCACTTCAATTGCCCTTGCGGGCAGCATGCCATTGCAGTTTCAGGACGTTGACATCGCCGGTTACCGCATTTAGCGTTGGTCCGCGGACATGGGGTGTCCATAAACCATTCGAACAAAATCACTGTATGGCAAAACTGATTACGCCGTTTTGCCGACTCAAACCTTGCCCGGAGCGCCGCCGGAAACGCACGGCGGCGGTTCCGCGGCAAGGCACAAGCGGAGGGGGTCCAATGAGGACGGATGAGACAGGCGAACAGGACGGCGGTTTATCCGGCCGGTCGTTGGGCGAATTGTTCATGGCCCAGGTCCGGCGCCACCCGGACCGTCCAGCGATCGCCGGAGCGGACGGGCAGGTCAGCTATGCCGAACTAGGATCGCTCGTCGAACGGTTCGCCCGTGGGTTGCGGCGGCTGCGGCTGCCCGCAGGCGCGATGGTCGGTGTGGCAGGCGATCGTGGCCGAGACGCGTGTGTCGCGATGGTGGGTGCGGTGTGCGCGGGGCTCGGATACGTGCCTCTGGATCCCTCGCTGCCCGCCGAACGGTTGCACAACATGGTGGCCGACAGCGGCGCGGTGGCGGTGATCCGGCTGCCGGGCGCGAAGGCTGTGGACGGCCGGATGTTGGAGTTCGCCGACATACTCGACCTTGGCAGATACGGCATGGACAGCCCAGCGCCGCAAGCCGATGCTGCCCCCGCGTACGTGATGTTCACATCCGGCACGTCCGGCAGGCCGAAGGCCGTCGCGATCCCGCAGCGCGGCGTGGCAAGGCTTTCGATCGGCAACGGCTTCCTCGACATCGAGCCCACCGACCGCGTGCTGCATGGTTGTTCGCTGTCGTTCGACGCCTCGGTTTTCGAGATCTGGCCGACACTGCTCAACGGGGCCTGCCTGGTGCCGGTCGCCTCGGACGTGTTGCTGTCCCCGCCCGCCCTGCACGCGTTGCTGCAACGGGAACGGATCAGCGTTCTGTTCTTGACCACCAGCATCTTCCACCACATGGCCGCCGAGCGGCCTGAGCTGTTCGCCGGGCTGCGGTACGCGGTCACCGGCGGCGAGGCGTTGCAGACCGAGGCGGCGCGCAGAGTGCTCGAACACGGCCGTCCGGCACATCTCGTCAACGCCTACGGTCCGACTGAGGCCGCGTGCGTCGCGACCGCGCACGTTTTCACTTCTGTGTCACCGGATTGGGCCGGGGTGCCGATCGGGATTCCGATCGCCGACACCACCTGTTACGTCGTTCGACCCGATGACACTCTGGCCATGGACGGCGAAGACGGCGAGCTGTGCGTCGGCGGCGACGGCATCGCGACCGGCTACCTCAACGCTCCCGGGGAAAGCGCCGAGCGCTTCGTCCGTCTCCCGGTTGGCCGATCCGGCGAGCCTGTGCCGGTTTACCGCACCGGTGACGTCGTCCGGCGACGCACCGATGGCGTGCTGGAGTTCGTCGGCCGCCGGGACGATCAAGTGAAGATCCGCGGCTTCCGGATCGAGCCGGGTGAGATCCGTGCCGTCCTGACCTCACATCCGAACGTCGGGGATGCCGCGGTCGCGGTTCGTGGTGAAGGCGGTGCCCGTGTGCTGGCGGCGTACGTGGCGACCGCAGGAGCGACGCCCGATGCCCAGGACCTGCTGGGCTTTCTACGCGCGCGACTGCCCGAGTACATGGTTCCGGCCACCGTGACGGTGCTCGACCGGCTGCCACTGACGGCGAGCGGCAAGCTGGACCACGCCGCACTACCGGCGTCGCCGGACGCGTCACCGGCTGAAGCGCTCGGTTCTCCTGGGTCAGTGGCCGAAACGGTGGCCGCGATCTGGGCCTCGATCCTGCCTTCCGGCCATGCCCAGCCGGACGACGACTTCTTCGCGGGCGGCGGCAACTCGCTGCTGGCAGTCCAACTCGTCGCCCAGGTCCAGGAACAGCTGGGACTCGACGACGAACACAACTACCTGCTGATCACCAATCTTTTGAACGAGCCGACCATCCGAGCGTTCACGTCGACGGTCGAGAACCTGTGGCGCACCGGTGCCGCCGATGACGCGCACGCTGCTACGGCCGACCGCTGGCGGCCCGACGTCGCCTGGGAGGTCCCCCAGGTCACACACGCCGGACCGGAGCCGGATTGGCGTGCCCCTCGGCATGTGTTCCTGACCGGTGCCACTGGTTTCCTTGGCGCGTACCTGCTTCGTGAGCTGCTGGACCAGACCGACGCCCAGATCCACACTCTCGTCCGGGCACGGGACATCGCGCACGCGTACAGCCGCCTGACCGAAGCACAGCGCCGCTACGGGATCGATCGGCCGTTGCCGCAGGAGCGGGTGCGTCCCGTATTGGGTGACCTCGCCAAGCCGCGGCTCGGTCTTGCCGACGCGGACTGGGAGCTGCAGGCAGCGCAGGCTGATGTCATCCACCACTGCGGCGCTGAGGTCAACTTCCTTTACCCGTACGAGAAGTTGCGCGTGGCCAACGTGTTCGGCACGCAGGAGATCCTGCGTCTCGCTGCACGCCGGGCCATCCCGGTGCACCATGTCTCCACTTTGGCTGTGGTGCACGGCATGGGCGCGGCGGGCCTGCGAGAGGTCACCGAGGACACTCCGCTGGACAACGTCGAACTGCTCGGCATGGGATACCCGGAAAGCAAGTGGGTCGCCGAGGAAGTGGTGCGTGGCGCAGCCAGAGCAGGCCTGCCCACGGCGATCCACCGGCCGTACGAGATCTCCGGTGACACAACGGGGTTCGTGTGGAACAGCGGGGCGGCGCTGTGCGAGCTGTTCCGGATCATCACCGAACTCGAGCTGGCGCCGGACCTCGACCTCGCGCTGAACCTCGTCCCGGTCGACTACGTGGCGGCCTCAATCGTCCACCTTGGACTGGACCAGCCCGCGAACGGTCAGACATACCACCTGGTCAACCCGGGTGAGGCGCTGCTCAGCGACCTGGTGGACCGGTTGCGCGCGCATGGCCACCGGATCCACACGGTCGACTACCCGGCCTGGATCGAGGAGATGCTCGCGTATCTCGCCGATCGTCCCGGGCATCCGTTCACGCCGCTCACCCAGCTGTACACCAAGCGGGTCACCCCCGAGATCACGCTGCAGGAACTGGCCTGCGCGCGGATCACGCCGCGGCTGGACCGCAGCAGGCTGGACGCGGCCGAGGCAGGCAGTGGGCTGGTCTGTCCGCCGGTGGACCGGGAGTTGCTCGACGGCTACGTCCGGTACTTCCACGACTCCGGCTTCATCGTGCGACCGGCCACTGAGCTCGAAAGGGCCGACCATGCTTGATGTCCAGACGGCTCTGCCGGATCTGACCGACCCGCGCACGTTCATCCCCGATCCGCCGTACCAGGCGTGGGCGGCGTTGCGCCGCCGCGACGGGCTGCCGTTCCAGGAACGCGAGGACGCACCCGGCTTCTACTCGGTGGCCCGCTACCGCGACATCGACACGGTGGTCCGCGACTCCACGACTTACAGCTCCGAGGGCGGCATGACGCTGGACACCGCGCTCGGTGTCCGTGATCCGGCGGCCGGAAAGATGATCGAACTGACTGACCCGCCTCGCCACCGACGGTTGCGGAAGTTGGTCAGCGGCGGGCTGAACCGGTCGGTGGCACAGAACATGGACGTCCTCCTGCGCTGGCGGGTGGACAGCTGGGTGGCCGACGCCGTGCGAGCCGGCGAGGTCGACTTTGTGGACGCGGTCAGCGAACGGGTGCCGTCCGCGGCCACCGGGCTGCTGCTCGGCTTGCCACAGCAGCATTGGGACAAGCTCGCCGACCGGGCAAGCCGCGCAGTGTGCGGCTCCTTGAGCGCGGACGACGCGAGGGTGGGCGATCTCGCGGTCCGCCGGAACTCCACCGCCACGGCCAACGGGCAGCTGATGGTTCACCTTGCCAGCCTGGTGGATCACGCCGAGTTGGCCGAGGACGGGATGATGCGCCGGCTGCTGGCGGCTGAGATCGACGGCGACCGGCTGACCCGCGAGGAAGTGCTGCTGAACTGTCTGAACCTGGCCATCGCGGGCAACGAGACGACGAAGAACGCCACCACGGGCGGTCTGGTGGCGTTCAGCCGGAACCCGGACCAGTGGCAACTGCTGCGTCGGCGCCCCGAGTTGCTCGACTCGGCGGTCGAGGAGATCCTGCGCCACACCTCGCCGGTGCAGCACCTCATGCGCACGGTGACCCGTCCGCAGACACTCGCAGGCACGCAACTTGGCGAGGGTGACCTGGTGTGCGCGTGGGTGGCTTCGGCCAACCGCGACGAGGAGGTCTTCACCGAGCCGGACGCGTTCCGGATCGACCGTGATCCCAACCCACACCTCGCTTTCACCGCGGGCAAACACTTCTGCCTCGGCGCGTCGCTGGCACGGCTGGAGATCAAGCTCGTGTTCGAGTCATTGCTGAGCAGGGTCGAACGGATCACCCTGCTCGGTTCACCGGTCCGCAAACCGACCAACCTGGTCACCGCTTACGCGAGCCTCCCGGTCGCGTTGCAGGCTGGCTGACAGTGCAGTCCACCAATCACGCGGCGCGAAGCTGCAGCAGACCTTCGACTCCTTGGAGGAACGTCTCGCAGATCGGCTCCGGGTCGTGCAGGCAACCGGTGGCCATCGCCCCGTCTCGCAGCATCACGAATTGGCGGGCGGCGGGTTCAGCCGGTGCACTGCCCACGCGGGCCAACTGTTCTGTGATCGTGCGCGAGAACCACTGCCTGTGAGCCAGGACAGCTTTGTGGACGGGGTGGGTTGGATCGGGATACTCCGCCGCGGCGTTGAGGAACGCACATCCGCGGAAGCCGGGAGTCCGGATGCCCTCCGCGATGTACGTGGCAATGGCCCTGAGGGTGTCCAGAGCCGGCAACTCCCGGGCGACGATGTCGTCCACCTGGAGCCGGATGGCCTGGTCGGCTTCCTGCAGATAACAGACGATCAGGTCGTCCTTGCTGGCGAAGTGCCGGTACAGCGTGGCCCGGGTCACCTTCGCCTCGGCAACGATCCGGTCGATGCCGACGGCGTGGATCCCCTCTGTGTAGAAGATCCGCGTCGCCGTTGCGAGCAGCCGCAACCGCGCTTCGGACACGTTCGTCATCGTCGAGACTCTATCAGATAGAACGTTCGGTCTTGACGGCATCGCATGGAGCTGACACTCTGAGAACGAGACCGAACGTTCTACCTCACCGTGAGGCGACCGCAGGTCTCACCATCATCGAAGGAGTTCTCGTGAGTACCCGTACCGCCGCCGCTTCCACTGGCTCCAGCACGCCCGCTCTGCGACGCTTGTACTTCGTCCGTTTCGGATTCGCCCTTGTCTGGGCCGGCCTGCTGTTCACGACCGCGTCGAAGCTCGGGCCGGTCAGCGTCACGCTGCTCGTGCTGTATCCCCTGTTCGACGTGGTCGCCGCTGTCATCGACGTTCGTTCATCCCAGGCCGCCAAACCCGCCATGGGCCTGTACGTGAACATCGCGATCAGCGGGATCGCCGGCGTCGGCCTCGCCTTCGCAGCCGCGTCCGGCATCCCGGCTGTGCTGCGCGTGTGGGGAGTCTGGGCAGTCGTGTCCGGCCTCACCCAACTCGTCGTCGGCGTCAGCCGCCGCACGCTGGGCGGCCAATGGGCGATGATCATCAGCGGGGCCGTCTCCGCGATCGCCGGAACGTCCTTCATCCTGCAAGCCGGCCAGCCGAACGCATCGCTGGTCACCCTGGCCGGATACGCCGCCCTCGGCGGCATTTTCTTCCTTGTCTCGGCGATCCGTCTCGGCACAGCTCGCTGACTACGACTCACTCGGCGGCTTGGCGCGCAGCCGAGATGAACGATCGGTACCAGTGATAGCTGGCGCGCGGTGTGCGGTGCTGGGTCGGGTAGTCGACGTGGACCAGGCCGAATCGATGCTTGTAGCCGTGCGCCCACTCGAAGTTGTCCAGCAGGGACCAGCAGAAGTAGCCGCGTAGCGGTACCCCGGCCGTCGCGGCCACCTCGGCCGCGGCGATGTGGTCGCGCAGGAAGCAGATGCGGTCGTCGTCCTGGAATGCGTCGGAATCGGGGTACACGCACCCGTTCTCGGTGATGTAGATCGGCGGCAGGCCTGGGTAACGTGTGGCGAGTTCGGTCAGCGCGGTGGTCAGACCGGCCGGTTCCACGGGCCAGCCCATGCCGGTGCGAGGGACGTCCGGCAACTGCGTCGTGTCCACGCCGATGTCGCGGGCGGTTCGCTTGGCCGGGTCCGGCTCCTGGTGTGGCGCGTCGGCGACGTGCAGCCGGTAGTAGTAGTTCACGCCGAGGTAGTCCAGCGGTTCGCCGATGATCGCCAGGTCCTCGTCGTGCCGGAACGAGAAGTCGGTGATCGCGCCGAACATCGACGTCAGCTCTTCCGGGTACGCCGACCCGAACAGCGGATCCGTGAACTGCCTGCGCAGCAAGCAGTCCTGGCGGCTGGCCGCGGCGACGTCCGCGGGGTCGCCGGTCACCGGCACGGTGGGCGACTGGTTGAGCACGATGCCGAATTCCTGACCGGGCAGGGCGTTGGCGCGCATCGCCTGTACGGCCAGACCGTGGCCCAGCAGCAGGTGGTGCGCGGCCGCCAGCGCGCCGTGTCCTTCTCGCGCTCCTGGTGCGTGCCTGCCTTCGCCGTAGCCGACGATCGAGGAACAGTACGGCTCGTTCAGGGTGGTCCACTTGCTCACGACATCACCAAGGGCATCGTGCACGATCGCGGCGTACTCGGCGAACCACCCTGATGTGTCGCGGTTGCGCCACCCGCCGTGATCTTCCAGCGCCTGCGGCAGATCCCAGTGGTACAACGTGATGAACGGTTCGATTCCGTTGTCCAGCAACGTCTCGACGAGGCGCCGGTAGAAGTCGACACCGCGCTGCTCGACCCGGCCGCGCCCGTCCGGCAGGATCCTGGACCACGAGATCGAGAAGCGGTAGGCGTCGACGCCGAGGTCCACGAGCAGACGAACGTCCTCGGCCCAGCGGTTGTAGTGATCGGCCGCCACGTCACCGGTGTCGCCGGACGCGACCGCGCCGGGAACCGCCGAGAACGTGTCCCAGATGGACGGGCCACGGCCGTCCTGCCGCGCGGCCCCTTCGATCTGGTATGCCGAAGTCGCCACGCCCCAGCGGAACCCAGCCGGGAAAGCAGTGGTCACAACAAGCTCCTCATCCTTTGATGGCGCCGGACATGATGCCGCCGACGATCTGACGGCCGAACAGCAGGAAGACGGCGAGCACCGGCACCGTGCCGATCGTCGCGGCCGTCAGCACCAGCGTGTAGTCGGTGGTGTACCCGCTGGCCAAAGTGGACAGTGCGGTCTGCACCGTCGGGTTCTCCGGTACCAGCACCACGAGCGGCCAGAAGAAGTCGTTCCACGCCTGCATGAACGTGAACAACCCCAGCACCGCCGCCGCGGGCCGGGCAGCGGGCAGCGCGACGTGCCAGAACAGCCGCAAGGAGTTGCAGCCGTCCATCCGGCCCGCCTCGAGCAGTTCACCCGGGATCGCCCGCTCGAAGTACTGGCGCATGAAGAACACCCCGAACGCGGTCACCAGGCCGGGCACGATCACCGCGTGGATCTGACTGGCCCAGCCGAACTCGCTCATCATCATGTAGAGCGGGATGACCCCGAGCTCGGTCGGGATCGCCTGGGTCGCGATGATCACCAGCAGCAGGACGTTGCGGCCGCGGAAGCGCAGTTTGGCGAAGGCGAACCCGGCCAGGGTGGAGAACAACACCACCGACACGGTGATCGTGCCCGACACCACGATCGAGTTGGTCAGCGCCAACGCGAAGTCGGTGGTGTCGAAGACCCGGGCGATGTTCTCGAAAAGGTGACCGCCCGGCACCAGGACCGGCGGCACGGTGTCGATCGCGTCCGGCGTCTGCGAGGACACCACGAACGACCAGTACACCGGGAAAGCCGAGCCGGCCAGCACCGCGATCAGCGCGGCGTACGTCCATGGCCCCGCGGCCCGCCTGGCCAGCCGGCGCGCCCGGCCCTGCGGACCGGCCGGCCGCACCGGCGTGGGCGGATCCAGTACAGCAGTCATGGGTCCCCCTCAGTCCGTCTGAATCCGTTTGGTCACCAGGTAACCAAGACCGGCGACGATGATCGTGGCGATCGCCAGCACGACCGCGATCGCCGAGCTGTAGCCGAAGTCGTAGTTGGCGAAGCCCTGCTCGTACAGGTACAGCGCGGCGGTCTGGAACTGCCGGTCCGAACCACCGGTCGCGGCCGCGGTGCCAGGGTTGAACAGCAGCGGTTCGGCCAGCAGCCGCATGTTGCCGGTGGTCGCGATGATCGTGGTGAAGATGATCTGCGGCCGCAGCAACGGCACCGTGACCCGCCAGAACTGCTGCCAGCCGTTGGCTCCGTCCAACGTGGCCGCCTCGTACATGCTCGACGGGATCGCCTGCATGGAGGCAAGGAAGATCAGCGCGTGGTAACCCGTCCAGCGCCACACCACCATCGTGGCGATCGCGATGTGCGACGTGGCCGTGCCCGCCTGCCAGTCGATGTGCCCGGCGCCGAACAGCTCAAGCACCCAGTTGATCAGGCCGAAGTCCCGGCCGAACAGCTGCGCGAAGATGATCGTCACCGCGGCCACCGAGGTGACGTTCGGCAGGATCACGCCCATCCGGAACAGCGTGCGGGTCCGGACCTTGCGGTTGAGCAGCTGCGCGATGCCCAGCGCGAACAGGATTTGCGGAACCGTGGTCAGCAGCCACAGGCTCAGCGTGTTGCCCATGGCGTTCCAGAAGTACGGATCGGCGAACAACAGCTGGTGGTAGTTGCTGAACCAGATGAAGTACGCCTCAGCGGAGTCGACCAGGTTGCGGTGCTGCAGCGACACCCAGACCGTGTAAAGCAGGGGGAACAGCCCGAAGACACCGAAGAGCAGGAAGTACGGCGCGACGTACGCGTACGGCGCGAACTTCGTGTCCCACCGGTGCCTTCTGGCTGCCCGGTCCACTACCGCCATGTCAGCTCGTCAGTTTCTGGACGTCGCCGACGAACTGGCGCCACGCGTCCTCACCGTTCTGCTTGCCCTGCTCGACGCGTTGCATCGCGTTGCCGATCGCGGTCTGCACGTCACCGGCCTTCGGGCCCTGGTACTGCGGCTGGAGCCGCTTGGCCGCATCGGTGAACAGCTTGCCGACGGGAGCGTTGTTGAAGAAGGGGTTCTGGTAGTTCACGATCGCCGGGTCGTCGTACAGCTTCGGTGTCGACGGGAGCAGCCCTGAGCTCGTGAACACCCTGGCCTGCTGCTCGGGCGCGGTCAGCCACGCCGCCAGCTCGACGGCCTTGTCGATGTTCTTGCCCTGCTTGGGAATCGTGAGGTACGACCCGCCCCAGTTGCCGCCACCGCCAGGCACGGACGTGACGTCCCACTTGCCCGCGGTGTCCGGCGCCTGGTCCTTGATCTTGGCCATCTGCCAGGCCGGGCAGGTCACGGTCGCGAACTGGCCCTGCTTGAACCCCGTGTTCCAGACCGGCGTCGAGTAGAGCAGCTTGGCCGACAGGTCGGCCTGCACGCCGTCGACCACGAGATCCCAGCCCTGCTTGATCTCCTGGTTGCTGCCGACGGTGATCTTGTCGGACTTGTCGTAGTAGCCGACGGATGCCTGCCCGACGATCGCGTTGAGCACGGTCGGGCCGCCGTCGAACCACTTCACGCCCGCGGGTGCCTTGGTCTGGAACCGTTTGCCCGCGGCCATGAAGTCCTGCCAGGTCGGCCACAACGCGGCCACCTGCTCGCGGTCGACAGGCAACCCGGCGGCTTCCAGCAGGTCACGGCGGTAGCAGATGGCAAGGCCGCCCACGTCGGTGCCGTAACCGATCTGCTTGCCGTCCTTGCTCTGCGAGGCTTCCCACTTCCACGCCAGCCAGCGGTCCTTGAGCTTGTCGCCGCCCTTGGTGTTCAGGTCGACGAACTTGTCCGGGCTGGCCTTGAACTGGGCGATGTAGCCGGTGTCGACGGCCTCGATGTCCGCGGCCCCGTTGTTGGTCGCCAGGTGGGCGGCGAGGTTCTTGTGGTGGTCGGAGTAAGCGGCGGTGCGGTCCTGGATCTCGATGTCCGGGTGCGTGCTCGCGTACTCCTTGAGCAGTTCGGTGTAGCCGAAATTGCCGAACAGGCCGATGGTCAGCTTTGTCTTGCCGCCTGCCGCGGAATCGCTGCCGCAGCCACTGAGCACCATGGCGGTCGCCAGCGCGGCACAGCCAATGGCCATTGCTTTGGGGCGCATCAAAGGCCTCCGTTGTTTTTGGGCGCGCTCGAGCAGAAATGCGGTCTCAAGCGGGCGGACCGGCACCCTCATGCAAACCGGTCCGAGATGTGTGGCGTCTATGACAGCGGGGTTAAGCGAGATCCGTCAAGTAACAAAACAATAACTGTCCACACTGGGGCGTTGGGTTTGACTAGGGCGCCTGCCACTGCGTAAGTTGATGTAACCGCTTACGGTGAACGGGAGGTCCGATGGCGACCGGGCGCGAGATCGCCGAGCTTTGCGGCGTGTCCGTTGCGACGGTGTCGCGTGTCTTCAATCAGCCGGAAACGGTCAACGACGAGACAAGAGAACGCGTTCTGCGGGTCGCGAGGGAACTGGACTACCAGCCCAATGAATCCGCGCGGGCATTGTCGACGAAACAGTCGACGATGATCGGCCTGGTGTGGGACACCGATCACCGCAGGCCCGGCTGGCGGCACCCGTATCTGCAGGATTTGCTGATCGGGTTGAAATCCGCGCTCAGCGCGCACGGATACCACCTGCTGATGCTGGCGACCAGCGGTGATTCCCGTGAGGTCGGCGCGTCGCTGGCAGATCCGGTCGGCTACGTGAACATGACCCGCCGCCACCACCTCGGCGGGCTGGTGCTGATCGACAGCGGGTCCGACGCGGAAGCGTTCGAAACCTTCGCGCAGTCGGGTGTTCCGTGTGTGGCGCTGGACGTCGCCATCGCCGGCCCGAAGGCCACGTACGTCACTTCGGACAACGCGGCCGGCGCGGCATCAGCCGTACGCCATCTCGCCCGGCTCGGCCACTCCCGGATCGCCACGATCACCGGCCCGCCGGGAAACCAGCCCGCCGAAGCACGAATCTCGGGCTATCACAAGGCAATGCGGGAGTCCGGACTGCGGCTGCGCGACGACTACGTTGTGGCCGGGGACTTCTACCGGGCAAGCGGAACCGCTGCGATGCAACGACTCCTCGCACTGGACGAGCCGCCCACAGCCGTGTTCGCGGCCAGCGACGAGATGGCCGTCGGCGCGCTGCTCGCCGCCCGCGCCGCAGGCCTACGCATCCCAGAGGATCTCGCACTCGTCGGCTTCGACGACATCGAGATCGCATCCGTGGTCGATCCGGCACTGACCACAGTGGCACAGGACAAGCCCGGGTTCGGCGTGGCCGCGGCCAAGGCGATCATGGCCATGATCACCGGCGCGGACCGCGAGGAACCAGTGATCCTGCCGACCCAGTTGGTCGTCAGGGATTCCTGCGGATCCTGATCCGATTCACATGTAGGTACGGATGCGTCGCGTGACGTGAGGATCCTGGCCAGATGCGAGCTGGCGGGGCTTCAGTCGTCTTGCCCGACACCACGATCGGGTGCGCTCATATCCCCCGTCGCCGGCGTGCCATCGGCGAGCCCGTAGCGCAGGTACACGGCGCCCTTCGGAGCGGCTACCGGCGGTTCGAGGAGTGTGACGTTCGTGGGCACCGCACCACCGTCGAACACCTTCTTCCCGACGCCGAGCACGATCGGGTGCAGCCAGAGGTCGAGACGGTCGAAAAGCTTCTCGCGCAGGAGGGTCTGCACCAGGTTCAGGCTCCCGACCACCTTCACGTGCTCGTGCCGGTCGCGGATCTCGCGCACCGCGCCAGCCAGATCCGTGCCGAGCTGAGTGGATCCGGCCCACGAAAGGTTGGGCCTGCCGCGCGAGGCCACGTACTTCGGGACCCTGTTGAACAGCGTGGCGATCTCGTTGTCCTGGCCGCCCTCTTGATGCGGCCAGTAGGCAGCGAAGATGTCATACGTCCGGCGGCCGAGCAGCAGGGCGTCCGTGCCCTCGTACGCGGCAAGGACCTGCGCTCCGGCGACCTCGTCCATCATGGGCGCCTGCCAGCCGCCGAACGGGAACCCCACCGGGTCCTCGTCGGGTGTGCCAGGCGCCTGCCCGACGAGGTCGAGGGTTGCGAACAGCTCGATGTGGATGAGGCCCATGCCGTGCTCCCGATGAGTTGGTGTCTCGGTCGATAGGTAGACGATTGGGCGCCAGCAGATTCATCGCTGCCGGCGCCCAACGTCCTACTCGTCGACCTGATCACTCACCGGGTGTATTCCTTGTCCACGAACAAGCGGTTCCGTTTTCCAGCATCGCGACGGTGTCCCCTGCGACTATCCCCGTAGTCGTCGTCTTCTTCGTCGTCCACCCTGGACACCGGCTGGTACGCGCGCCGTCCCCTCCGGCGGGTGGCGAACCAGAGGAGGAACACCGCCAGCGCGACCAGCAACGGCAGCAGCGCGACCGCCACGACCATCGTGGTGCCGTCGGAGTCCGAGTTCAGCATCAGTGGTGTCGGCTCGGCCAGGGTGGCGTAGTCCACGTTGTTGGTGCTCTCAAGGATCGTCATGTGCTTCATCACGACCGTGTTGGCCGTCGTGGCGTACTTGCGGATCTCCGGATCCGTGGTCTCCGCGCGAACCTGAGCGATCAGCGGGAAGATCATCCCGTGCGCCGCGCGCAACCGCATCGCCCAGACGGAATCGAACCGCGCACCCGTCGATGACGCCATCTCCGTGAGCCAGCTCTTCTGCGCGTCATTCGGGGCTTGCGGCAACGGGTGCCCATACTGCGCCGCGAGCTGGTTTGTCACATCGTCCAGCATCAGGTGATCACTTACCAGAGTACGGCCGACCTCTTGCACCCTGGGATCAGACGACCGCTCCTGCGCCATTTGACCGGAAGGTATCTCCCAGAGACCTGCCAGCTTGACCTTGGTGAGCAACTCTCCGTCGAGGTAGCTCAACGGCGGATTCCCAGGTTGCGCGGACGCGACGGTCTGGCCGGCTGCGAACAGCGTGACCAACAGCAACAACAACGACGCTAGCGATCGCTTCATGGCGCCCTTCCCTGCCTCTCCAGGCCTCACCAAATCCATGGTGGACACGCACCTGGTTTGTGCCTTCACCGTCGGATACGAGCTGGTTCACCGAGGGGTTCAACACATCTCGACATGCATGACGTGCGGCATCCGGCGACGGCAGACCCCGAGACTCTGCAACTCGTTCTCGCCGAAGATGACCTTGGTCGCACGCCGCCGCACTCGTACGCGCTGCCTATGGACGACATTGCGAAACCGAGCGGGCACGCTATACGGTTGACCGGAAGTAGAACAGGTTACAGTTTGGGCGGTGGGTCGGACCGAGGAGCGGACATGGCGAAGAGGGCACCGCGCGGCGACGAAGCCGATTACGTGGTCGTCGGGTCGGGTAGCTCGGGGGCCGCGATCGCGGGCCGGCTGGCGCAGTCGGGCGCGAGCGTGATCGTGCTCGAGGCCGGCAAGACCGACGAGAAGATGCTGGTCCGCAAGCCCGGCCTGGTCGGCCCGATGCACGCGGTCCCCCAGCTGAAGAAGGCCTTCGACTGGGGCTACTACTCCGTACCGCAGAAACACCTCCTCGACCGCAGGATGCCCGTGCCGCGCGGCAAGGTGATCGGTGGTTCGAGTTCCATCAACGGCATGGTCTACGTGCGCGGCAACCGCTCCAATTTCGACTCATGGGCCGCCGAGGGCAACGTGGGCTGGGACGCCGAGAGCGTGAACACCGCGTACAAGCGGATGGAGGACTTCGAGGACGGCGAGAACGCGTTCCGGGGCGCGGGCGGACCGATCCGGGTCACCCGCAACAAGACCCCGGAGGAGGGATCGCTGCAGTTCATCCAAGCCACCGCCGACACGATCGGCTGCAAGATCATCGACGACTACAACGCCGAGTCGCAAGAGGGTGTCAGCCGGATGCAGCAGAACGCCGCAGCCGGCCTGCGCTACAGCGCCTCACGCGGCTACATCCACCACCTCGCGTCCCCGACGCTGCAGGTGCAGTCCGGGGTGCTGGCCAGGAAAGTGATCATCGAGAACGGTCGTGCGACCGGCGTCGAAGTCACTGACGCCGACGGCACCCAGCGCACTGTCCGGGCCGGCAAGGAGGTCATCCTCTCGGCCGGGTTCGTCGGGTCGGCGCAGCTGCTCATGCTTTCCGGCGTCGGCCACGCCGAGCACCTCAGGGACCACGGCATCGACGTGGTCGCGGACCTGCCGGTCGGCGACAACCTGCACGACCACATGTTCCACGCTCTGACATTCCACGTGTCGTCCAGCCGGAACAGGGGAACGGCGCCGTACTACGCGCGCAGCCTGGTCAGGGAGATGCTCCGGCCCGGAACCACGTTCCTGGCGCATTCCGTCTTCGAGGCAGTCGCGTTTCTGAAGACCTCCCAGGCCGATTCGATCCCCGACCTCCAGTTGCACCTCCTGCCATGGGCGTACGTATCGCCCAACCAGGACGAACCGATCCGGCACGATGTCGACAAACGCACGGCGCTCACCGTGCTGACGACGCTGATCTATCCGAAGAGCCGCGGCACATTGCGGCTCGCTTCGGCGGATCCCGCGGCGGCACCGCTCATCGACTTCCAGTACCTGGCCGACCCTGCCGATCTCGATGTGCTCTGTGAGGGCTCGGACATGGTCCGCGAGATCTTCGCTGCGAAAGCGTTCCAGGGCACCGTGAAAGAGGAGATCCATCCCGGCAGGCAACTGCGGGGCCAGGAGCTGCGGGACGCGATCCTCAATCGCGCGACTTCGGTGTACCACGGCGTCGGCACCTGCCGGATGGGTGTTGACGAGCTCGCCGTCGTCAGCCCCGATCTGAAGGTCCGCGGCGTCGACAGACTGCGGGTCTGCGATGCCTCGATCATGCCGTCGATCACCGGCGGCAACACCAACGCGCCGAGCATCATGATCGGCGAGATGGGCGCGCAACTCGTTCTCTCGGACAAGTGACGGGAAGAGGACCATGACCCTCACCCCGCTTGGGCTCACCCGGCCGGCGTCCACAACCGACGCGCTGGTTCAGCGTCTCGTGGCCAGAGTGCCGGGCTCGACCGGCGCAACCTGGACGCTCACTGAGGTCTACACGGGCGACGCGGTTGTCGAACTGCCGCAGTCGTCGCCTGGCGACATCGAGCAGGCGTTCGCCGTCGCACGCGCCGCGCAACGCAAGTGGGCCGCTACACCGCTCAAGGACCGGCTGGCGGTGTTCAAGCGGGCGCATGCGATCTTCGTCGACAACGCGCGGACCGTCGCCGATCTCATCCAAGTCGAGAGTGGCAAGAACCGGCGGATGGCGATCGAGGAGACCTGCGACCCGCCCATGGTGATGAGCCACTATCTCAAACGGGCCGCCAAACTGCTGGCACCGACGAGGCGCGGCGGGCCGGTTCCGCTCCTGACCACTTCCACCGAGATCCGGCAGCCAAAGGGTGTCGTCGGCATCATCGCTCCGTGGAACTTCCCGTTCGCCACTGGTATCTCCGATGCGGTGCCTGCGCTGATGGCCGGCAACGCGGTCGTGCTGAAGCCGGACAACAAGACGGCGCTCTCGCCTTTGTACGGCGTCCAGTTGCTGGAAGAAGCCGGCCTACCGGCAGGCCTGTTCCAAGTGGTGTGCGGCGAGGGCCCGGACGTCGGTCCCACCCTGATCGACAACGCCGACTACGTGATGTTCACCGGCTCCACGGCCACCGGCCGGGTGATCGGCGAGCGGGCCGGCCGCAACCTCATCGGCTGCTGCCTTGAGCTCGGCGGCAAGAACCCGATGATCGTGCTCGAGGACGCCGACATGACGGAAGCCGTGCAAGGCGCGGTCTTCGGCGCGTTCGGCAACACTGGTCAGATCTGCATGCACATCGAGCGGATCTACCTGCCGGAGTCCCGTTACGACGAATTCAAGAACGCGTTCGTGGCCAAGGCGGAAGCACTCGATGTCCGCGCTTCCTATGACTTCGGGCCAGATATGGGCTCGCTCGTCTCCGTCGACCACATGCACCGCGTCAAATCGCACGTCGACGACGCCGTCGCCAAAGGCGCCACCGTCCTCTGCGGGGGCAAGCCCCGGCCCGACCTCGGCCCGGCGTTCTTCGAGCCGACGATTCTCGAAGGCGTCACGAAGGACATGCGCTGCGGCGTCACCGAAACCTTCGGACCGGTTGTCGCACTGCATAAGTACGGCACCGTCGATGAAGCTGTGGCGCTCGCCAACGACACCGATTACGGCCTCAACGCCTCAGTCTGGGGAGGCGATGTCGACGCTGCGTGCGCCGTGGCGTCACGTGTCGAGTCCGGCAACCTCAACATCAACGACATCCTGGCCACGGCGTACGCCTCGAAGGGCACGCCGTCCGGTGGTCTCAAGAGCTCGGGCGTCGGCGCGCGCCACGGCGACCAAGGCCTGCTC
Organism: Kibdelosporangium aridum; assembly: GCF_900176515.1. Classification (GTDB taxonomy): domain Bacteria; phylum Actinomycetota; class Actinomycetes; order Mycobacteriales; family Pseudonocardiaceae; genus Kibdelosporangium; species Kibdelosporangium aridum. The sequence continues at coordinate 148,096 of NZ_FWXV01000008.1, read as the reverse complement.
AAGTACACCGACGCGATAAATATGGCTGTGCTCAAGAAACAAGTCATGGGCCCGCGGCGCGGCCAGACCTACGAGAAGTACGTCGAGGGAATGCTTTCCGCACTGAAGATGATGCGGAGATTCCGCATCCGGTGACGCTCGGTCTTGGGTGCGGGCGCACCCAAGACCGAGTCCACTGAGGTTGCGGTCAGGCAGGCACGTGGATGTCGCTGACGTGGATGTCCACCGCCGCGACGTCGAGGCCGAGGAACTGCTCGACAGCGTCGATCACAGCGATCCGGACCTGCTCGGCCAATGCCTTGAGGGCGTGGCCGTACTCGAGCACCAACGAGACCTTGATCGTGGCGACGTCCTCGTCCACTGCGACCAGGATGCCCTCGTCGGCAAAGGCGTGCACGCCATCGATCGCGCCGACCGCGATGTTGACGACCTTCGTCACGACACTGTCGGCCACCGAGACGGTTCCGCGAGCGCCTGCCGCGGGCCGGGTCTCCGTCTCCGCAGCGGCTGGCTGAGCGTCGGGGGTGTCGATCACAGCGACGACCGGTGCGTCTTCGGCTCCGGCTTCGGCCTTGTCTTCGACTTCGGCGGCAACGGGTTCGGCCGCATCCGCGGTCTCGCTGTCCTCAATGGCGGGTGCCTGAGTGGGGTCGTCGCCCGCGACCGCTTCATCCGCGGCGGCTTCGTCTACGACAGCTTCATCGTCTGCAGCTTCGTCGACAGCGGCTTCCTCAGCGACCGCTTCGTCGTCGGTGGCTGAGTCGGCGGCTTCGTCGGTCTCTTCCGCAGCGTCCTCGGCCGTGGCTTCGCTCGCGGCAGCCTCGTCATCGTCGGCTTGATCGACAGCGTCCTCCGACTCGGCGGCGGCTACCTCCTCTGTAGCCGGTTCGCCTGCGACCGCTTCCTCCCCCACCGCTTCATCCGCAACGGTTTCATCCGCGACCGCTTCGTCTTCAGCAGCTTCCTCCGCCACCACCTCGTCTGCCACCGCATCATCCCCCACCGCATCATCCGCCGCGGCCTCGTCCGCAGCGGCTTCATCTTCGGCGGCTTCCTCTCCTACCGCTTCATCTGCCACCGCGTCGTCCGCCGCTGCTTCATCGACAACGGCCTCGTCTGCGACGGCTTCATCTTCAGCAGCTTCCTCCGCCACCACCTCGTCTGCCACCGCATCATCCCCCACCGCATCATCCGCCGCGGCCTCGTCCGCAGCGGCTTCATCGGCCTCCTCCGCAGCGTCCTCGGCCGTGGCTTCGCTCGCGGCAGCCTCGTCATCGTCGGCTTGATCGACAGCGTCCTCCGACTCGATGGAGTCGTCGCTGTCAGCGGCGTCGGCGTCGGTCGACTCCGCTTCAACGGTCTCGACCGCGGCGTCCGCGTTCGGGGTGGCCTCGGTGTCGTCGGCGGCGTCGGTGGTCGCGGCGTCGGTCGGCTCGACGTCGATCGTGTTGGTGGCAGGGGTTTCGGCGATCGTCGTCACGTTCGTGCTTTCGGCCGGGACGCCGTAGGGCTGGATGATGGGGGTAGCCGTGGCGTCCTCGCGGGTGCTGGCTGTGTCGTTCTTCGAGCGGCCGAACAGGGAGCTGATGATCTCGGGCACGGTGGGTATTCCCCTTTCGAGAGAAAGGACTTCGGGGAAGGGAGAAGCAGACGGCGCCATGATAGGGCCCCGGCCTGTGACCCCGATCACCTACCCCACTTTCGAGATTTCCCTGTGTCTCAACGATGTTCAGCTTGAGACCAGACGCCACGCCGACACGTGATCACTGTCGGCGTGGCCGCCCGGCCCGGCAGCTCACCGCACCACGTCGTACACCTGCTTCTGGATCCCGTTGGCGTAGACCTCGTGCTCGACGAGCTTGAGCCGGGTGGCGGGTAGGTCAGCGTCGCTGAACAGCGGTTTGCCTTCGCCGAGCAGGACTGGGAAGACGAGCAGGTGATAGCGGTCGATGAGGCCGGCCTCCTGCAGGGCTCTGTTGAGGGTCGCGCTGCCGTGCACCAGGATCGGGTCGCCTTCGGTGTCCTTGAGTTCGGCCACCTCGTCGAGCGAGCGCAGAATGGTGTTGTCGCCCCAGTCGTCGACGAGGTCGTCCTCGGTGAGGGTGGTGGAGACGACGTACTTCGGCAGTCCCTTGTAGCGGGCGAACTCCGCCATCCCGGGCCACACCGGCGCGAACAGCTCGTAGCTCGCCCTGCCCAACAGCAGCGCCCCGGCCTCCTCCTGCTCCCGGCCCTTGATCTCGTAGGCCTCCGGCAGGAACTCGACGGTCTTGAACGTCCATTTGGTGCTGTGCAGTTCCGGATCGCCCCCGGTCGGGTCGAGCTTGCCGTCCAGCGAGACGAACGAGGTCGAGATCAGCGTGCGCATGGTTTCTCCTTTGTGGGTGTTGGGGTTATGCCGCGGGCGCGGCGATGAGGTCGGCGGCGAGATGCGCGGCGGCGATCGTCGCCCGGTCGCCGGTTCGTGCGTAGGACTCGATCGCGGTGTCGGCGAACTTGAGCACGTGCTCGTCGCGGTGTGCGGAGGCCCGGTCGAGCAAGTTCCCCACGACGTCGGTGCCCGTGACGGACGTCGAGGCGGTATCGGGGTGGCTGGCATACATGACCGTGATCGCCGCCGTCGCGGTCCACGCCGCGGCGAGGCTCGGCCGCCAGAGCTGTTGCGGGAGCACAGGAAGGCAGTGCAGGACGGCGTTCGGCGCGGTCGCGGTGTGGACCAGCAGCACGGGCGCGTCCCTGCCGACGGCGAGGTACCGAAGGACCGCAGCGTCGATGAGTTGGGTCAACGTGGTGCGGATCGCGCCGGGATCGTCCGGCACGCGAAGGGCGCCGACCGCGCCCGGCCACTCGGGAAGTGTGCCGAGCCGGCCGATTCGGTGCGCGATGAAACCGGTCTGGTCAGGCAGTTGGGGCAGCGCGTCCAGCGCTGTGGCGGGGGCGAGTGTGCCTTCGCCTTGTGCCGTCGCGATCGGACGCCAGCGTGCCGCCCAGAACGCCAGTCCGTTGGCGAGTTCGTCGAGGACGTGGGGATGGTCGGTGATCATGAGCGTCCGGACGGCGTGCCCAACTCGAATCACCCCGTGGGTCGAGCCTGCGGCGATGCCAGGCAGCAGTTCCGGCCACCACGCGGCGAGCACGTCGTGCCACGGTGCACGCCGCAGTTGCTCACGGAAGTAAGCCGTCCAGTCCGCGACGCGGCGGTGATCGCCGAGTGCCTCGCGCCAGTCGCCTGAGTCGATTCGGGAGGAAGCCGTCGGGAGATCGTCGAGGCGGCCGACGTATCCGTCGAGCCACTTCTCGATCGGTATGTCGAGTCCGCGGCGCACCATCACCTCCACGGCCATCGGCCCATGGTTGGTCAGTCCATGGTTGCCTTCCTCGTCGCCGCCGAACTCCGGACCGGCGCCGTGGAGCCGCTCGTAGGCGGTCAGCAAGTCATCCACAGTGCTCATGGCAGTACACGCTGCCCGGGGACGAGGATTTCGACCAGGATTAGGCTCAGAACTAAACTGACGCCATGATCGAGCTGGAGTTCACCGCGGAGGACTACCGGCTGATCAGGTTCGCGATCTCGCCGATCGGCGAGGCCGTCAAGAGCTTGCGGGTGCTGAGCGCGGGCCGCCGAGGCGGACTGCACGGCCGCTGGCTCGGCTGGCTCGCCGACACCGGCCTGCCACGAACCGTCGACCTGGAACTGCTTTCCGCGCTGGTGCGGCCACAGGGCTACCTGCCTGATTTCCTCGGCCCGCTGCCGTCCGGCGGCAGCACCGGCATCGAGGACGGGCTCGCCGAAATCGCGGCGACGCCCCTTGACGTCGTCCGCTACGAACTCGACCACCTCGCCAGGCACGACGTCGCTCAGCAGGGTCCGGGTCGCGAGCGGCGAGAGGCGCTGGTCCTGCGGCTCGCCGACGATCCGGAGCGGGCCGTGCGCACGATCGTCACCCAGCTCGAGCGCTACTGGGACGTCGCGATCGCACCACATTGGCCGCGACTGAACGCCTTGCTCCAAGCGGATCTCGCCTACCGGCTCGACGAACTCGCCTCCGGCGGCGTCGATCTGCTGTTCCGGTCATTGCACCCGTCGGTCGCCTTCCGCGGCGACCTGCTGACGATCGTCAAGTACTTCGAGGGCCGTCTGCAGTTGCGTGGCCGAGGACTGCTGCTCGTGCCGTGCGCGTTCGCCTGGCCGGATGTCCTTGTCAGCACGGCGGATCCGATGCCGAGCCTCACCTATCCACCGCGTGGCCTCGGCACACTTTGGGAGTCCGGCAGGACCGCGACCGCCGACGCGCCACTCGCCGCGGTCGTCGGTGGCGCGCGGGCGACCATCCTCGCCCTGCTCGATCTGCCGATGTCGACGACCCAGCTGGCAGCGCAGCTCGGTTCCGCGCCGCCGACGGTGAACGTCCACCTCAAGGCACTCGCGAAGGCTGGCATCGTCACCGCGCGGCGCGACGGGAGGATGGTGCTCTACCGCCGTACGCCGCTCGGTGACCAACTCGTCGCTGCAGGAGTCGAACAGCCCCAGGTTCAGGGCCTAGGTGTGGCGAGCTCGGCCAAGTGCTGCAGCGAGTTGGTGAGATGCTCAGGCCCGAACGGCGGGAACTGGATGTACTCGCGGATGTGCTGCGGCACCGCTGACCAGTCGTAGGTGAGCGTGACCGCAGTCTGGGCAGGACCAAGCGGTGCAAGGTCGTAACGCCAGATCCAGCCGCCGAACTCCAGGTCACCGTTGCCCTTGTCGTATCCCGTCAGCCAGCCGATGGTGCGCGGCGCGTCGAACACCTGGACCTTGTTGACCACCTGGTAGTCACCGTCGGGGTGGTTGCCGTGATGCATGTCCATCCGGAAGAGCTGCCCGACCTCGGTCAACGGCGTCCGGTCGACGGATTGCTGAACCCAGCCGGTGCCGTCGATCGCCGAGTGGGTCGTCGGGTCTGCCAGGACCGCGAAAACCTTCGCGGCGGGCACGGCGAAAATCAGAGTGGCGCTGACAAACTCCTGGTCCACGGCGGGCTGGCTGGTCGTGACGGACATCGTGGGCCTCCGGTGCGGGGCGACCGGCCCGTTGCCGGTCTCTCACCTTGGCTACGAACGCGGTCGGCGCCATTCGACACCGCCGCGAAAAGTTCAGTGGGAAAATTCAACGGTGAGCCTGGCCCTGCCGGGGCTAGTAAAACCGCAGCCTGGCCCGGACACCCCAGCGCCGGAACCCTCACAGGCATGAGAGTGGAGATATACGACGACATCGCGTGCCCGTGGTGCCGCCTCGGCACGCACCAGTTCCACCGCGCGGTCGCCGATGCGGAACTGGACGTCGAGCTCGTTCATCGCCCGTACCAGCTCATGCCCGACGCGCCAAGGGAACCCCGGCCGCTGAAGGACACAGTGGCCGAGATGTTCGGCCCGGAACAAGCTGAAACGATGCTCACGGGGATGACACAACTCGGTGCCAGTGAAGGGGTCGAGTACCGGTTCGACCGTGCGATCGCGGTCAACACCTTCACCGCGCACCGGTTGCGGTGGCTTGCGCTGCACGAGCACGGTGCCGCGGTCCAGTCCGCACTGGTGACCGCCCTCTTCGATGCCTACTTCCGCGACGGCGTGAACATCGCCGATCACGCGCAACTCACCGAGTTGGCTGAGCGGATCGGCTTGGCTGGCGGACGGGTGCGCGACTTTCTCACCTCACAGGAAGGGAGCGCTGAAGTACGTGAGCAAGTGGCGGCAGCGCGGCGGGAGGGTGTCACGACCGTACCGAGATTCGTCTTCGACAACGGTGAAGTGATCGTCGGTGTGACGAGCACCGAGGCGCTCGGCGACAAGCTCCGGCAAGCCAGCGGCCGGGCAACCTGACCGACAGGGTCAGTCGCGGACGACCGGCAGGCTGAAGCGCATCCGGACGCCACGGCCGAGCGGTTCCGCGGCGACCTTGCCGCCGTGGGTTTCCACCACCTGGCGCACGATGGCCAGACCGAGTCCGGAGCCAGGCATTGATCGCGCCTGCGCCGAGCGGTAGAAGCGGTCGAACACGAACGGCACGTCTTGCATCGCGATGCCAGGACCTTCGTCGGTGATCGTGAACTCTCCGCCGGCCACCGTGATCAGTACCCGTCCGCCGGGCGGGCTCCATTTCACCGCGTTGTCCACCAGGTTCCCGATCGCCCGCTCGATCGCGTCCGGGTCGACGTGCACGAGGCATGGCGACAGCGCCGACTCGAACCGTGGTGCCGACGCCCGTGTCGTTGCTTTGGTGATCACCGTCTCGGCTACGAGGTCCAGCCGGGTGTCCTCGGTGCGCGCGGTGTCCTTTCCATACCTGGCAAGGTCGATCAGGTTGTTGACCAGCGACCGCAGTTCATGTGCCTGGTTGATCGCCTCGCGCACCAACACTGGTGCCTCCGGATCGCGCAGGCCGTCGCCGTCGGCGAGCAGTTCGAGGTTGGTGGTCAAGCTGGTCAGCGGAGTACGCAACTCGTGTGACGCGTCCGCGACGAGTTGACGCTGCGCGTGCACGGAAGCGTCCAGCGCGGTCATCATGGTGGCGAACGACCTGCCGAGGCGGCCGATCTCGTCGCGTCCGGTCAGATCGATCCGTGCTTTCAGATCCTGAGTCACAGTCACGTGTTCGACCGCATCGGTGAGCACACCAACCGGCCGCAGCACCCGGCGGGCCGCCAGCCGCGCACCGAGCGCGGCCACCAGGCCACCGGCCAGGGTGAGTCCGATCAACAACGCTGCCAACGCGGTCACGACGGCCGTCTGGTCGTCGAGCGGACGAGCAACCCGGACCAGCACACCTCGCGTCCCTGGCATCGGTGCGGTGTAGACGCGGTAGCCCACGCCGCCGTAATTGATGTCCTGGAAGTAGGCCGGTTCGATTCCGTCAGCCACGTCAACGTCCTGGTCGGTCACGTCGATGAAGGCACTGTTCGGACCGGCGAACACAGGCGGACTGAGGATCTGGACCATCGTGCTGCCAATTTTGACCGGGCTCTCAATGGGCGCGATGCCGCCGGAATCCACGTACTTCTGCTTGAGCTGACGGGCGGTGGTCGGACTCTGCGCGACGGCCTGCACCAACGAGTCGTCGATGTCGCGAAGCAAGTTCCCTTGCACGGTCGGATAAATCACCAGCGACGCGACGGCCAAGGCCAGCAGCACCACGGCCCCACCGGCGAGACCGACCCTGGTGCGCAACGTCATGGCTGTTCCCGCAACACGTATCCCAGTCCGCGAACGGTCTGGATCAGTCGGGGCTCGCCCGCCGACTCCAGTTTTCCGCGCAGATAGCTGATGTAGACCCACAGTGCGTTGGACGCGGGCCCGAAGTCGTAGCCCCACACCGATTCGAAGATCAGCACGCGGCTCATCACCCGCTCCGGGTTGCGCAGGAACAACTCCAGCAACGAGTACTCGGTGCGGGTCAGCTCGATCGGCCGCCCGCCCCGGTTGACCCGGCAGGTGGTGGTGTCCATCTCCAAGTCGGCGAACCGCAACACTTCCTGTGCGGCTCCGGTCCGCCGCAACAGGGCACGCAGCCGGGCGCGCAACTCGTCGAGCGCGAACGGTTTGACCAGATAGTCGTCGGCACCGGCATCAAGCCCGGCGACCCGGTCTTCCACCAGATCGCGGGCGGTCAACATGAGGATCGGCGTCTGGTCGCCCCTTCGGCGCAGCCTGCGGCAGATCTCCAGGCCGTTCGGCTCGGGCACCAGGACATCGAGCACGATCACCTCGGGCCGGGCTCGGCCGAGCTCGTCCATGGCCTGCACGCCGTCCGCTGCGACCGACACTTGATATCCGTCCCGGCGCAGCGCATACGTCAGGGAGCGACGGACCGCCTCGTCGTCATCGACAACCAGAACCCGCACGCCACCAGTATGGATGAGGTTGTCCGGTCCGGGCCGGTTGCTCACCGGCCCGGATCCGTTGACGGTTACGGTCACTTGGCGGGTGAGCCGCTCGGCGCCTTGTCCTTTGGCTTGCCGTGGTCCTTGCCGAGCTTCTCCTTCACCTTGATCAGCGCGTCCAGCAGCCGTTGCGGGGTGATACCGAGTCCCTTGGCGATGGCGACGAACGCCGGGTCCTTGACGAGGAATTCACCCCTGCTCTTGACCTTCGCCACGTCACGGAACACCTGACGGGCCCGGTCGACCGAGATGCGCAACTCCGCGGCCAGCAGCTTGACCGCTTTCTCCGGCACCGCGGACTTGTCCGGCTTCTTCTCCCCGGGCGACGGCTTTTTGCCCGGTGCCTCACTTGCCTTGGTCGGACTCGCCGGCGCCGCTGACGCGGCCGCCGTGCCGACGGCGGCGGTCGCCAGCAATCCCGTCATGGTTGCCGCGACGAGCCTGGTTCGAATCCCCATTCGTGTCCTCACTTGGTCCGGGGCACCGGCCTTTGCGGCGCCTGACGCCAGCAGACCAACCCCGGTTCAGCAGGACTTTCACCCGACCTTGGAATCACCTAAGGAACCGCGTCCGATCAGTCGGACAGGCACCAGGTTGTGAAGGCGGCAGGGCTGTCGAAGCTGGCATCGGGCTGAGCATCGAGGAGCGGACCGGGGTCCGACTCACCCCACAGCGCGGCGACCGCCGTGACACCTGCCGCACGCGCGCTCGCCAGGTCGGTCTCGGCGTCGCCGATCATCACGGCTTCGGATTTCTCAACCACCCCAAGCAGATCCATGGCGCGGAAGATGATGTCGGGCGCCGGCTTGGGATTGGCCACTTCGTCCGAACCGACTACGTGGTCGAACCGGGACAGCACGCCGAGTCCGTCGAGCAGTGACCGGGCTCGGGGACCGCTTTTGCCTGTGGCGATCGCGAACCTCAGTCCGTGACCGCTCAGCTTCTCCAGCATGTCGGTGACACCGTCGAAAAGCCTGACGCGGCTCGCGAGCCGGTAGCTCTCCCTGACGAAGGGCTCTTCCATCTCCAACGGCAGGTTCATGATCGTCATGATGTCCGGGAAGTACCGGCCGAGGTGCTTGCTGTATTCCTCGAACGGCGGCTCACCCGCGCCGACGACCTCACGGTATGCGCGGTGGAACGCCTCTCGCATCACGCCGAAGCTGTCCACGAGGACGCCGTCGAGGTCGAAGATCACCACTTTCAGGTCACCAGGCATGCCACCCTCCCCTTCGCATCGCGTGCGGACTCATAGATGCGTTCGATCACGCCGATCGTCGTACGAGCCGCATCGATCGCTTTGCCGCGTTGGGTTGGATCGGCCAGCAGCACGGGAAGTGCGTCCACCTGACGGTCGTACTCGGCTCCAATGGCTTGCTCATCCAACGGCACAGCCGATGTCTGGCCATCGCGCGACACCGTGAGCGTCGAGCCGTTGAGGCGGTTGGGACTGAACCCGAACGTGCAGCCGAGAGCCGCGGTACCCGCACTGCCGTGCACCTCGACCGAAGTCCGGTCGTACTCCGCGTGTGACGCCCAACTGGCGTGCAGTGCCACGGAAATCCCGTCGGCGGTGATCAGGAACGCCCGCACGGTGTCCTCGACTGTCGCCGGGACCTCCGGTAGCTCATCCTCCTGCCGCCACACGGCTTTGGCGTGGCCACGGTTGACGAAATCGTGCCCGGTGATCCCGGAGACCTGGCCGAATTCCACCGTCCCTGGACCAAGCAGTGGCAGTGCCATGTCGAGCAAGTGCCAGCCGAGGTCGACTAGCGCTCCCCCGCCTGCCTTACCGTGCTCGGTGAACCACGGTGTGCCGGGAACACCACGTGCCCGCACCCAGGCCAAGCTCACGTGCCGCACCTCACCGACGGACGCGCTGACGCGTTCCAACGCCCTTACGTCCTCCCGGTAACGGGCAGCACTGCCCGCGATCAGCACGGCACCGCCCGCCCGCTCCGCCTGCGCCAGCTCGTCCGCCTCGGCGGTGCTGAGGCAGACCGGCTTTTCCAGGAAAACCGGGAACCCGCGACGAAGCAGCGCACCGGCGACTGGTGTGTGTGCGTGGTTGGGCACCGCGACGACCACCAGATCGGCCATCTCACGGCCGATCTGGCTGGGGTCGGACAACACCAGCGCGGAACCCGTGTAGGAGGCGCGAGTTTTGGCGTCGGTGTCCACAACGGCGGTCACCTTCATGCCCGGATGCGCCGTCAGCCTGGGTAACCAGATCGTCCGCGCGGCCCAGCCGAGCCCGACCATGGCGACGCGCAACGTCACGAGCGGCCCACCACATCGGCCACCACGTCCGCGATGGCGTGCATCTGTTCCGGTGTGCCGAGCAAAGTGCGGTGGTGCAGCCAGATGCAGTCCGCGGTCAACGCTTCGCTGTTCGGGCAACGATTCGCGATGCTGTCCACCGACTCGTCGGGCGCGGCGAGCTCCCAGAACGCCGCCGTGCGGTAGACCGCCCTGAACGCGGCGAACGCGGGCAACCCGCGCTCGATCAACACGTCGACCAGTTCGTTGCGGCGTTCCTCGGTGATCCCCGGGATCCGGAACATGGCCATGTAGTGCGGGTTGCGGGTGCACCGGTCGTCGGTTCCCTGCGGCACGACGCCAGGGATCTGGGCGAGCAGGCTCGACAACAGCGGCCAGCGCTCCTCCCGGACGGCGATCTGACTGTCCAATCGGGACAGTTGGGCGCGCAGCACGCTCGCGGCGAACTCGTTCATCCGGAAGTTCGAGCCGGACGTGCGGTGCAGGTAGGACCGATCCGTCCGGGGCCTGCCGCAGCTGTGCCGCAGGAAGGCCAGTTCGAACTGCTCGGCTTCGGGGAATGTGACGGCTCCGCCCTCGCCCGCGGTCATCAGTTTCCCGTTCTGGAAGCTGAACGCCGCCACCGAGCCGAGGTCGCCGACTCGCTTGCCGCGCCACTCCGCGCCGTGCGCGTGCGCGGCGTCCTGCAGCAGCGGGACATCCGCGCTGACCGAGAGCTTCATCAGCGCGTCCATGTCCGCGAACTGCCCGGCCATGTGCACCGGCATGATCGCGCGGGTGCGCGGTGTGATCGCGGCTTCGGCCGCGGTGACGTCGATGCAGTACGTGTCCAGGTCGACGTCCACCGGCACGGCCACCGCACCGAGTCGTTGTGCCGCCTGGGAGGAGGAGATGAACGTGAACGCCGGGACGATCACCTCGGTCCCCGGCCCCACGCCCATGACCTGCAACGCCAGTTCGAGGGCATGCGTGCCGGTCGTCACGGCGAGAGCATGAGGAGATCCGTGATAGGCGGCGAACTCGGATTCGAAAAGATCGACCTCATTGCCGCCAATACGCCACCATTGGCCTTGCTCGAGGGCACGGATGAGGCCTGCCTTTTCCGTGTCGTCGTACTGTGGCCACGCCGGGAATTCCAAGAGACCGCTCACGACCACCATCTACGCAGGCCGATCGCCCTGTTCACAACCCCCTAGCGATCCCCCCTAATTCCCCTAACATCGCCATGTCAGCACCAGCGGACGACACATGCCAATAAAGTCGTCACGGTCACGTATTCACAAAAGATCCGGGATCAGTGTTGACCGAACTACTGTTGTTGAACGGCCCGAATCTCGGAATTCTCGGGCGCAGGGAACCGGACATTTACGGCACCGAGACGCTGGCGGACATCGAGCAGATGGTTTCCGACGAGGTGGCCGGCCACGGGTGGAAGGTGGTCGCGCGGCAGCACGACTGCGAAGGCGAGATGATCCGCACGGTCCAGGACCACTACGACGCGGTCGGCGCGATCGTCAACCCAGGCGCGCTGATGATCGCCGGATGGGGCCTGCGGGACGCGCTGGCCAACTACCCGCGGCCGTGGATCGAGGTGCACCTGTCGAACGTCTGGGCGCGGGAGCAGTTCCGGCACCAGTCGATCCTCGGCTCGCTGGCCAGCGGAGTGATCTTCGGGCTGGGTGCCATCGGCTACCGGCTCGCCGCCCGCGCCCTGCTGCCGCGCGCCGAGTCGTGAACGCGATGACCACCGAACAGTCCGATGTGATCATCGTCGGCTATGGCCCTGTCGGTCAGGTGCTGGCCATTCTCTTGGCACAGAAAGGCTGGCGGGTCACGGTCGTCGAACGGCGGGACGCGCCGTACCACCTGCCCAGGGCGACGGTCTTCGACGGTGAGACCGCCCGGATTTTCGCCTCGCTGGGTATCGGTCCGGCATTGGCACGCATCGGCCTGGCGACCGACTCGTACGACTGGCGGACCGCGACCGGCGAGACACTGATCCACCTGGAGTTCTCCCGGGCGGGCGAAAGCGGCTGGCCGGACGCCACCACCTTCCACCAGCCGGCGTTGGAGGAGGAACTCGACCACCGGGCGAAGAGTCTGCCGAGCCTTCGCGTCCTGCGTGGGCACACAGCGACTTCCCTGATGGCTGAGCAGGACCGGGTCACACTGACCGTCGAGTCGTCGGACGGCGAACGCCGCGATCTGACCGCGTCATGGCTGGTCGGCTGCGACGGTGCGAACAGCTTTGTCCGTGCCGCCATCGGGGCTGACGTCACCGACCTGGGGTTCTCGTTCGACTGGTTGCTGTGTGATGTCGTACCCCGCAATCCTGACGCGTTCAACCAGCCCAATCAGCAGATCTGCGATCCCGCGCGGCCGAGGACGGCGGTCGGCAGTGGTCCGGGGCATCGGCGGTGGGAGTTCATGCGGCTGCCGGACGAGACCGTCGGCGAGCTCGACCGGCCGGAAACAGCATGGCTGCTGCTCAAGTCCTTCGACGTGACACCGGACAACGCGACTTTGACCCGGCACGCGGTGTACACGTTCCGGTCGTCATGGGTGGAAACCTGGCGCGACGGCCGAGTCCTGCTGGCAGGCGACGCGGCACACGTGATGCCGCCGTTCGCCGGCCAGGGAATGTGCTCGGGCATCCGGGACGCGGCCAACTTGGCCTGGAAACTCGATCTGGTGCTGACCGGGTTCGCCGGCACAGATCTGATCGACAGCTACGGCATCGAACGCCGCGATCACGTTCAGCGGACCGTCGAACTGTCGGTCCAACTCGGCAAGATCATCTGCGTGACGGACCCGGAGGCAGCGGCGCAGCGTGACGCCGCCCTGCGTACCGGGCCGAAGCTGGACCGCCCGGTGTCCCAGGTCCTGCGCAAGGGGGTGTTGCACCGCAGCCTCGGCGCGGTCGCCGCGCCGCCCACGGGTGCCGTCATGCCGCAGGGCACGGTGACCCGCGGTGACGTCACGGGCCTGTTCGACGACGTGATAGGCACCGGCTTCGTCCTCGTGTCCACAGTAGACATCGATGGCATGCTGTCCGACGAACACCGTCAATTACTGACAGCACTGAAAACACACGTCGTCCACATCGTCGAGGAATCACCCGCCGAGGAGGCCGTCGTCGACACCGGCGGCGTCTATTTGCCTTTCCTAGCGGCGAAACGGGCGAAGTTCGTGCTGGTTCGGCCGGATCACCACATCTTCGGCGTGGCACGGAACAACCGCGAACTCGCCACCATGGTCACGCAGTTGCGTACGCAGTTGCTGGGCTCGTAGGCAGAACATGTACCTGGGCATTGACATCGGCGGCACCAAGGTCGCCATGCGAGCCGAAACCGACAGCGCGACCATCGCGGAGTCAGCGTTCACGTGGCGGTCCGACGACACGGCCGACGACGACATTCGCCGCCTTCGCGATCACGTCGAGGATCTTCGCGCCCGGATCGACCGGATCGACCCGCTCGCCGGAGTCGGTGTAGCCATGCCGGCCACGCTCGGCCCGGACGGCCGGGTCATCGCGTGGCCGAACAGGCCGACCTGGCTTGGGCTCGACCTGAAAGCGGTGTTGGACAAGCTGTTCCCGGCCGTCACTGCATCTTGGGCCGACGACGGTGATCTGGCCGCGGCGGCCGAAGCCCACACCATGGGCCTGACCGATGTGGTCTATGCCGGAGTCGGCACGGGCATCGGTGGTGGAATTGTCCTGAATGGCCGGTCTGTCGGTGGGCGCCGCGGGTCGTGCGAACTCGGCCACCTGATCGTCGATTTGGCCGGTGAAGTCTGCGATTGCGGCCGACGCGGCTGCGTACAGGCGATCGCCTCCGGCCCAGCCATCTTGCGCAGGGCAACAAGACTACGCCGGACCGAGGTGACATTCGCCGCGCTCGCCGACGGATTCGCTGGCCGAGCAGACTGGGCTGTCGAAGCGATCAGGCCGGCCAGTGCGGCGTTGGCGACCGCGCTGACTGGTGTTGGCGAGTTGGTGCGGCCGTCAGCGATCGTCATCGGCGGCGGGTTCGCTACCGGCATCCCCGGTTTTGTCGACCACGTCGCGTCGGCCGCGGCCGCGCTGAGCCGGCCTGGACACCCGGTGGCACCGGTCTTGTCCGCCCGGCTGGGCAGCGATTCGTCATTGCACGGCGCCGTTCTGGCTGCGCGCGGCCTCGTCTAGCCGGAAGAACTCGCGGTACAGATCGAGTTGGTGAGTCAACATGTGCTCGCCGTGGTGCACGACATGACCTCGCGCTGCCGCCGCACGCAACAAGGCGGTCTCGCGCGGCTTCATGATGATGTCGGCGACGACTGTGCCGGCTGAAAGAGCCATTACGTCCAAGGGCAGTGCATCGTCGGCCCGTAACCCAAGCGGTGTCGCGTTCACCACTAAATCCATTGCGGCAAGCCGTGGTTGCGTACCGAGAGACACACGATTCGGATACGCAGCGTGCATGCGAGACCCCAATGCGGCGAGTATGACCTCGTCACGGTCGCAGACCGCGAGGTGGTCGACGCCCGCTTCCAGCAGCGCGGCCGCGATGGCACCACCTGCGCCACCCGCGCCGACCAAGGAAACCCGCTTTCCTGCCGGATCAAACCCGTTGGCGCGCAAGCCAAGGACGAACCCGGCACCGTCGAAGTTGTCAGCGAACCATCGGCCGTCTGGTTCACGGCGCAACGCGTTCGTACTGCCCGACAACGTGACGGCCGGGCTGACCGCGTCAGCGAAGGCTCTGGCTTCGATCTTGTGCGGAACAGTGACGAGCATCCCGTCCAGGTTGCCCACGCGCTGCAGTCCTCGGACGACTTCGCCGAGGTGACAAGGCTGCACATGGACAGGTACCAGGACAGCGTCAACACCCAAACAGGTGAACAACGAGTTGAGCAGCGCGGGCGCCCGCACCTGTGCGACTGGATCACCGAGTACGGCATAGAGCCTGGTAGTACCGCTGATGTCGGTCGCAGGCAACGGGTTGACCTCAGCACGCCCTGTCACCGGCGCGATGCTACGCGCAGGTTCGTGAAACGTCTTGTTCACGGCCGGCCCACACGCGGCAGGTAGTATTCGGGTCGAACGCCTTGCGTACCGCACCAGCGAATCGCGAGGGATACAGCAGCAGAGGTTGGGGGATCTGTGCTGGGGGAACTGAATACTGTCCTGACCGAGCGGGACGCGGTTTTCGCGTCCCTTGACCGGCTGTTAGCTGACGCATCCCTTGCGCGGAGCCGAGTGGCGATCGTCGAGGGACCTGTCGGCAGCGGCAAAAGCGCGCTGTTGCACGGTTTTCTGGAGGCCGTCGAGGGTGCGTCGACGACAGTGCTGAGAGCAACAGCTTCTCGGCGCGACCAGAGTGTGCCTTTGGACGTATTGGCACAACTCGGTCAAACCACGCGGCTGCCACAGCCGCTACGCGTCAGCCTGAACGACAGGCTCACCGCGATGATGGCCCGCGCCTCCGACATGGACAGCACGGACAGCACGCTCAGCCACGACTCCGTCGCCGACTTGCGTGAAATCCTGCTGGCGCTGGTGGATCTGGCCGAGGACCACCAGATCGTGATCGGTATCGACAATCTGCACTACGTCGACGAGCCGTCGTTGCGCTGTCTGTCATACCTTGTGGCGCGATTACAGCAGGCGCGTGTGCTCGTGGTGCTGACACACGATGCCGGGCGCGATCTGACCAATTCGCCGCATTGTTCCGAACTGCTCAACCAGCCCCATGCCACCCGGCTCACGCTGGACATGTTGTCCCTCACTGGCGTCACCGATCTGATCGCCTGCCAGCTCGGCGAGCACGAGGCACGCAGGCTCGCGGCCGACTTCGCCGATGTCAGCGGCGGAAATCCGCTGGTGCTGAACAACTTGATCAGGGACCACCTGTCCGGAATAGGCCAGTATCCGCACGGCTACAGCCGGGCGTTGTTCAGTTGTCTGGTCAACAGCGACCCGGAAACCCTCGCGATCGTCCGGGCGCTGGCCGTACTGGGCTCCGGCGCCTCGCTCACCGACCTCGCGTGGCTGGCAGGTGTCGAGGAATGGCGGACCAGCGGCGAACTGCACTGGCTCAACGCAGCCGGACTGTTGCGTGGGGCCGCGTTCCGGCATCCCGCGGCGGCGGCCGACATCGTCGGCGACATGTCGAAAGCCGAGCGGGACCACCTCCGGTTGCGAGCCGCGGAACTGCTGCACACCCATGGCGCACCCGCGGCCGCCGTCGCACAACAACTGGTGGCTGCGGGACAGGCAGACCGCCCGTGGGCGTGCAAGGAGTTACTGGCCGCGGCGGAAGACGCGTTGGCGACCAATCGCGTGCGCGCAGCGGTCGACTACTTCGAACTCGCCCGGCAAACCGATGCCGACGGTCCGGCGAAGGCGGCCGCCCTCGCCGGGTTGAGCCGGGCCGCGTGGCAGCTGGACCCGTTGTCGGCCGACCGGTATCTCGACCCGCTGATGGCGCGGGTTCCCCCTGATGATCTCGATCCACGCGACCTCGTCGAAACGATCTTGCAGCTGTCCTGGCGCGGCGACATCGGCTCGATGACGATGCTGCTCGACGAGCTGGAGCGCCGCGCGCAGAAGGCTCAGGGGTTCGGCGCCGAAGACATCCAGGGCATCTCGACCTGGCTGACGTGTCTTTATCCGGCTTATGCCAGGGCTCGCAAACCTGTCGGCCTTGGCGTGAAGACGCCTGCGGAGATCCCTCAGCCCAACCCGTGGCTGACTGCGGCAAGCCTGGCCAACGACCTTGTCCGCGGTCACTCGGGCAACATCGCCGCCCAGGCCGAGAAAGTACTGGAGACGGTCCCGCCCGACACCGTGTCGCTGTGGAGTGGCGAGGCGGTCGTGCTGGCCCTGCTTTGCCTGGCATATACCGACAAACTGGACCTGGCGACGAGTTGGTGCGACCGGCTGCTCACCGACTCGACGGGTCGCGACACGCCAACGCGCAACGCCTTGCTCACGGCGGTCAGTGCCGAGATCGCGCTGCGGGAAGGGGACTTGACCAGCGCCCTCAGCAAGGCTGAGGCAGCCATGACCATCGTGTCGCCGCGCGGCTGGGGCGCGGCGCTCGGGCTTCCCTTGGGCTGTCTCATTCTCGCGGCAGTCCGGACGGGGCAACTCGACCTGGCGGCGAAGTACGTCGCATTGCCGTTTCCGGAAAAGATGCTGGAAAGCCGGTACGGCTTGCACTATCTCTACGCACGTGGCCACTACCGGCTGGCGGCAGGGCACGTCAAGTCGGCATTGGCCGACTTCTTGTCCTGCGGTGAGTTGACGAAGATGTGGGCCGCCCATGGCGCCGGCCTGGTGCCGTGGCGGATCGGCGCGGCGACGGCGTGGCTGCGTCTGGACAACCACACCCAGGCCAAGCAGTTCGCCCGGGATCAGCTCAGCAAGATCCCGCCGGGCAGTTCACGCCTGCGAGGACTTGCCCTGTGCGTACTCGCCGCAACCAGTGGCAGCGCGCAACGGGCTCGCCTGCTCGAGGAGGCAGTCGAACTGATCGAGGAATGCGGCGACAGGTTCGAACTGGCCACCGCGTTGACCGACCTGAGCAGTGCGTTGCGGGATGTCGGGGACCACCGCAACGCGCGGCGGATCTCTCGCCGGGCTTGGCATACGGCGAAAGCGTGCGGGGCTGAGGCATTGAGCCGTGAAATCGCACCGGAGCACGTTGACGACACGTCCGCGGCCACAACCCGTAAGAATCTCAAGGCACTGGCGACGTTGTCCGAACGGGAAATGCAAGTCGCGACGCTTGCCGCCGCGGGCTACACCAATCAGGAGATCGCTGCCCAGCTGTTCATCACGGCCAGCACCGTGGAACAGCATCTGACGAGGGTCTTCCGCAAGCTCAACCTCAAGCGGCGCCAGGACCTGGCCTGCGAGCTGCCGATGGTGTCGTGAACGACCGGCAGCCGCCGGGCCACCGGCGGTTGCCTCGCACCGCGATCACTGAGTGATGACTGGCCTTACCTCGACACCGCCGTCGACAACCGGCACGAGCTTGCCGATTTCGACCGCGTGGTTGATGTCGTCGGCCTCGATGACGAAGAAGCCGGCCAGCGACGCCGCGCTTTCGTTGAAGGGGCCGTCCGCCACCTCGTTGCCGCGAATCGATTTGGCAGTTATCGCCGACCGGGCCGAGCTGCCGTAGAGGATCTTCGCCCCGGCCTGCTCGACCAACGCCGGCAATCGCATGTGGGCTTCCAGGATCTCCGGCGCCACGTCGGCCGTGGTGTGCGGCACGGACCGCTCGTAGACCGTGATCATGAAGGTGTGCTCGAACATCGAAACTCCCCTGAATCGCCGTGCCGGGCAACCGTACCAGCACGGCGATTTTTCAGATACTCAGGTCAGATTCCCTCGATGGACAATGCGTGCCGGAATATCCCGTTCGGATCCCACCGTGATTTGACCTTCTGGAGTTTCGTGTAGTTGTCCCCGTAGAACAGGGCTGACCAGTGCACACCCGACTTGTTGAACCGAGGGTCCGAAATGTCGGTGTCCGGCCAGTTTATGTAACAACCCGCGGTCTGGTCATTGGAAACCGGAACGCCTCCGGTGGCCGAGAAGACATCCGCGTAGAACGCCCTGACCCAAGCGAGATGCTTGTCATCGTCGGCCGATTCGTTCCAGGAACTGATGAAGGACATCAGCACGATCGAGTCCCGCTGCGTGATCGCCGTCTGCGTCGGCCCAACCTCGTTGATCCGCCCGCCCCAGGTCGCGAGCATGACACCGGCAGCATGGTGCTCGTACCCCGGCTGTGTGAGATGCCGGTGCAGCGTGCTGACCTGGTCGTCGTCAAGCGGGGCCCGCAGGTACGCCGACTTGATCTTGGTGCGCAACCGTGCGGCGTCCAGGCCGACCGCCGCCGCCTCGTCGGGGATGTTCAGCACGCGGTACAGCCAAGGTTCGTTCTCCTGCCGAATCATCATGGGCTCCGGCAAGCCATCGGTCACCTCAGCCAGATAGGCCTCCAGCAGGTCACCGCTGCCCTCGGCCGAAGGATCGAGCCAGCCCATCAGCATGACCGCCCCACCCTCCTTGCGCAGCGCCGCCATCTCCCCGTGCACAACCGCTGTCGGCAAGCCGGGAGCCGCATTGCGCTCGCTCCAGCTCATGAAGTTCTTGACGAGCAAGGCGAACAGCGACTCGTCGAGCGCGTCCCACTGCCAGACCGCCGTGACCTGGGTATACGCGGTCGGGCTCGGGGGCAGGATGGACGCGGGGTCGTCGCCGCGGGCGGCGGGATCACGGAACCAGAACCGCGTGACGATCCCGAAGTTGCCGCCGCCACCACCGGCGTGCGCCCACCACAGATCGCGGTGCTCGTCGTCCTGCTCCCTCGTCGCCACGACGACATTCGCCTTGCCGTCGGCGTCGACCACGACGATCTCGATGGCATACAAGTAGTCCGAGATTGTCCCGTATTGCCGGGAAAGCACGCCGTTGCCGCCGCCGGTCACGTGCCCGCCGACACCTACCCCTGGGCAGCTGCCGCCCGGCAGCGTGACACCCCAGCCCATGTCAAGCACCTCGTACAGCCTGCCGAGCTTGACACCGCCCTGCACCACGAACGCCCGCATGTCCGCGTCGTAGCCGACTCCGTCCATCATGGACAGATCGATGACGGCCTCGACAGCGGGGTCGTCGATCAGGCCTTCGGCACAGTGGCCGCCACTGCGCACGGCGATTCGTTTGCCGTCCCGCACAGCCTGGTTCACGACATCGACCACCTGCTGCGTATCGCTGACCAGGTACACGCTGTCGGGAGTACCGACGAACCTGCGGTTGTACCCGCGCATCTGCAAGTCGGCGTAACGGCGGTCGTCCGGTTTGATCTCCACCACGGGTGGTGGCGCGCCCTGCGCTGAAAAAGTCATCTCTGTCCGGTTTCCTGTCACGCGAAATCAACAACCTGTTCGAAATCAAGGCGTGCGTCGCGCTCCCGCCACCCGTCCTCGGCGGCCTTGCCGAGATTGACCACGAGAATCGACTTCCACCGGCCCGTCGGGAAGAACTCCTCGTCGATGCCCTGCGGGTTGAAGCCCTTCATCGGGCCGGCGTCCAGCCCGACCGAGCGCACGGCGAGCACGAAGTACGCGGCCTGCAATGTGGCGTTGAAGATGCCGTGGTCGTCACGAAGCTCAGGCCGGGCGTCGTACGCCTCGCGCAGGCCGGGAACGATCGGGTACAGCATCGGCACGTGCTCGGTGTATTCGGTGTCCCTCGCCAGGACCGCCACGACCGGCGCGGAGTCGCTCTGCGGCTTGTTCGGCGGGGTCAGGTGCGGCAGCAGGCGTTGCTTGCCTTCCGGGCTACGCACGAACAGGATCCGCAGCGGGCTGACGTTGCTGCCGGTCGGTGCCCACTTCAGCAGCTCGTAGATCGCCCGCAGCTGATCGTCGGACACCGGCTCGTCGGTGAACTTGTACGTGGTGTGCGCTTCGGTGAAAAGCAACTTCTGCGCCTCCGGGGACAAGGCGTACACGTGCTGCAGGTCAGGGAGAGACGCGGTGTCTCCGGACATGATCACTTCACTTTCTGTTTCGGTTGTGCCGATTGGTCTTCTGCGAACGGACGCGTCATCGCTGTCCGGCGAGCACGGGGGCCGGGGCGAACGCACGCAACGGGTTGAGGGCTTCTTCGCCGATCCGCGCGCGCAGCCCTGGATCTGTCACGCCGAGACCAGGTTCCGGCGCCATGCAGAGCACACCGACCTTACCGATGTGCTCGTTGAGCTGGACCAATCTGGTCGCCTCGCCGACCTGTTCGAGCGGGTAGAGCGCGGACAACGCCGGCATGACCTGGCCGAGGGTGAACAGCCGCGCGCACTCCACCTGCTCCTGCAGGTTGGCGACGTGGCTGCCGACGATCCGCTTGAGCCGCATCCACAGGTAGCGGTTGTCGAACTGGTGCTGGTAGCCGGTGCTGGACCCGCAGGTGACGACCGAACCACCCCTGCGGACCACGAACAACGAGATGCCGAACGTCGCCCGTCCCACGTGGTCGAAGACGATGTGCGGGTCCTCACCGACACCTTGGCGGATCAGCTTTCCCAGCCGTTTGCCCTGGGCGATGACCTGGTCCGGGTCGGCGCCCGCGCTGCCGATGCCGATCTCGTCGCGGTTGATCACCAGGTCACAGCCCAGAGCTCGGGCAGCGGCCATCTTCTCCGCCGAGCCGACGACACCGACCGCGATCCCGCCGCCGTTCTTCACCATCTGCACCGCGTACGCACCGAGGCCGCCGGAGGCGCCCCAGATGAGCACCACGTCACCCTGCTTCATCCGCGCGCCACGGTCGCTGACGAGCATCCGGTACGCCGTTCCCGCGCACGCGGGCACGGTCGCGGCCTCCTCCCAAGTCAGGTGTCCTGGCTTGGGAATGAGCTGGCTCGCCCGGACCACCGTGTAGTGCGCCAGGCCGCCGTAGTTCGTCTCGAAGCCCCACGCGAGCTGGTACTCGCTGAGCATGCCGTCGGCCTGCGCGGCGGGCTCCTGGTCGTCGACGCACGCGGCGCTGACCATGACGTGGTCACCGACCTGCCAACGCCGTACCCCGGAGCCGACCCGGACGATCTGCCCGGCCGCATCCGAACCGAGTACGTGGAACGGCTGGTCGTGCCGGGTGTCCCAGCCGCCACGGCGGGCGGTGGCCTTGAGGAAGCCGAACGTCGACAGCGGCAGGAAAGTGGCCGACCAGACGGTGTTGTAGTTGATCGAGCTGGCCATGACCGCGACAAGCACTTCGTCCGGGGCCAGCTCAGGCATCGGGACCTGACCGACGTGCAGGGTGCGGCGCACGTCGCGGTCGGTCTCGTCGCCGAAGATGTTCTCGTCCTCGACCCGTAAGTGCGCGGCTGTGTACTCGGTGGGCAGTGGAGTGCTCGCGAGCACCTCCGGTGACGCCCCCGACAGCAAGGCTTCGGTCATGGGCATGTGGTTGACGTTGGTCATGTCGGTCATCCCCAGTAGTCGCTGACGATCTTCTGCAGTTCCGCCTCGTCCCGGATGAGGCGAGGTTCTTCCTTGCCGTCGACGATGCTCACCATCAAGTTGGCGGTGAGCATCACCTGGCCGTTGTCGACCACGCAGCGCCTGCGGCGGACCAACACGTCCTCGTGGATCGTGTTGAGCTCCGACAGCACGCCCCACTCCGAGGTGTCGCGCTCCTGAGTGGTCAGCCGGTACGCGATGCGCCACGGCTTGTCGTGCGTCTGGTACTGCAGAACGTGGTATCCGCCCTGGCGAATCAGCCTGAAGCCGATTCCCGCCTGTACGTCGGGCTCACCGGTGAACGGCACTGGGTCCATAATGGACACCCCGCCGTGCCCGACGTCGGCGAGCCACTCCGTGCCGTCTATCCGCACGCCGAGCACCGCGTGTTCGACGTCGGAGCCCCAGTTTCCACCGGGCAACAGGATGCCGGCACCCAGCAGCCGCACCTGGAAGCCCAGCTCGATGAGCAGCCGGTGGAACAGGAAGTTCAGGTCGGTGCAGATGCCACCGCGGCCGCCTGCCACCACCGTGTCGAACAACTCGTCCAGGTCGAAGTTGTGGAAGTCGGTGGTCTGCACGTAACCGTTGTCGTAGTGCAGTTTCAACTGGTGGCTGCGGTGGATCTGGCGCAGCGTGGCCACTGTCGCGCCGTCGGCGCCGGGGCAGCCGATGATCTCCAGGTACTTGTCCTTGTCGAACACTGTCCGTGTCTCCGTTCCTGCGTCAGCCGGCCGCGCCGAGGAGTTCGAGCAGCTGCTCGACGATCAGTTGCACTGTGGGGTGGTCGAACGCGAACGAGGGCGGCAGTCGCAGCCCGGTGAGCAACGACAGCCGGTTGCGCAGTTCGACGGCGGTCAGCGAGTCGTATCCGACCTCGAACAGGACTGTGTCGGGGCCGAACTCGTCGGCGCTGTCGTGGCCGAGGATGCCCGACGCTTCCTGGCCGACGAGGTCGAGCAGGATCCGCTCGCGCTCCGCGGGGGATGCGCCTGCCAGTTGTTCGGCCAGCTTGCTCGCCTTGGTCACGCCGTCGCCGACCGACCGCCTGCTGACCCGCAGAAGGCCACGCAACAGCGCGGGCACATGTCCTTCGTCGGCCAGCGCCTGCATCGCGGCGAAGTCGAACTTCGCCGGGGTGAGCACCGCTTCACCGGACCGCAGCGAGGCGTCGAACAGTTCGTTGCCTTCCTGTTCGCTGAGCGACAGGATGCCGAGCCGGTCGATCCGCTTGAGGTCGGTCTCGTCGAGGTGGTCGGCGATCTCCGAGCTGTCGCCCCACCATCCCCACGCCAGTGACGTGCCCGTCAGTCCGAGGGCTCGGCGGTGCTGGGCGAGTGCGTCGAGGAAGGCGTTGGCGGCCGCGTAGTTGGCCTGTCCCGGGTTGCCCATTGTGCCCGCCGCGGAGGAGTACAACACGAACGCGGCTAGGTCGATGTCCTTGGTCAACTCGTGCAACGCGATCGCCGCGTCCACCTTGGGGCGGAACACGGTGTCGAGCCGCTCCGGTGTCATCGCGGTCAGCACGCCATCGTCAAGCACGCCCGCCGTGTGCACGATCGCGGTCAGCGGAGCGTCCGATGGCACTCCGGCCAGTACGCCAGCAACGGCTGCGCGATCGGCGATGTCAGCGGCCACGATCTGGACGCGCGCGCCGAGTTCTGTCAGCTCCGCCGTCAGTTTCGCAGCACCCGGCGCGTCCGGGCCACGGCGGCTGACCAGAGTCAAGCTCTTGATCCCGTGCGCTGTGACCAAATGCCGCGCCAGCATCGCGCCCAACGCGCCCGTACCACCGGTGATCAGCACGGTGCCCGCCTGATCCAGTTGTCGTCCCTGTCCTGTCGGGACCGTCCGGACGAGCCGCGGCACGGACATCACGCCGGACCGCAGCGCTACCTGCGGCTCACGAGTCGCCAGCACGTCGGGCAGCACCCGCAGTGACTCGTCGGTGTCGTCCGTGTCGATCAACAACATCCGGCCTGGGTTCTCGGCGTGGGCCGATCGCAGCAGGCCGTTGACCGCCGCGGCAGCCAGGTCGGTGATCTCGTCGACGTCTTGGACCGCGACCGCGCCGTGCGTCACCGCGAGCAGCCTGGTGTCCTGCATGGCAAGTTCTCCCTGCCACGCCTGGACCACTTCCAGGACGCGCTCGGCGAGTGCCCGCACCTCGTCCGGGCCTGCCGGGTCGTCGCCGACCACGTCGAGCAACAACACTTCGGGGCTGTCCCCTGACTCGACGAGGGCTCGGACGTCCTCAGCAGTGGCGACAGGAACTGCGAAGAGCTCAGCGCCACGCTGTTTGACCGTGGTCGGTTCCCAGACCACCCGGAACAGCTGGTCCTGCGCCACGCCCAGGCCGGCGCTCAACTGCTGTGGGGACACCGTCCGGGAGATCAGCGCCTCCACCGACAGCACGGGGGCACCGGACACGTCGGCCACGCGCAGCCCGATTCCGTCGGGTCCTCGCGGGGTGAGGTGTACGCGGACCGTCGTGGCGCCGTTGGCATACAGCCGCACGTCGTTCCACGCGAATGGCAGTGCCAGCCTGGGTTCCTGCCCGGTGTCCGGCCGGAAGACCGCAGCGTGCAACGCCGCGTCCAACAGTGCCGGGTGGATTCCGTAGCCGTCCGCGCTGCCCGCCTCTTCAGGGAGCGTGACCTCGGCGTACACGTCGTCACCGCGCGTCCAGACTGCACGCAGTCCCTGGAACGCGGCGCCATATCGGTAGTTGGCTTCGGCCAGGTCCGCGTACGCGTACTTCGGGGCGTCGTCGATGGGCGCCGCACCGTGCGGTGGCCAATGCATCAGCTCGAAGTCCGGGCTGCTCGCGTCGGGTGCCAGGCGTCCGGACACGTGCCTGTTCCATTCCACGCCAGGGCCTGCGTCGGCATGCCGGGAGTACACCTGGACCGGCCGGTGCCCGAAGTCGTCGGCGGTTCCGACGCTGACTTGGATCTGCACACTGCCGTCCGCAGGCAGCACCAACGGGGACTCCATGATCAGTTCGGCCAGCAGCCCGCAACCGACCTCGTCACCGGCTCTGGCGACGAGTTCCACGAAGGCCGCGCCCGGAACCAGGGTCACATCGCCGACGCCGTGGTCGGTCAACCAGGGGTGCGTCCACCGTGACCACCGTGAGGTGAACAGCACCTGTCCCGTACTGGGAACTTCGGTGACCGCCCCGAGCATCGAGTGCTCCACTTTGGACAGCCCGAGGTCGGCGGGGTCACCGGTCGATCCCTTGCCGGACTCCAGCCAATACCGCTGTTGCTGGAAGGCGTAGGTCGGCAACTCCACCGGCAGTCCAGCGCTCTCGCCGAGGACCGTGTGCCAGTCAACGAACGTACCACCGGTGTGCAGCCTGGCCATGGCGGTCACGAATGCTCGAATGTCGTCGTTGTCCTTGCGCAAGGCGGGAACGAACACAGCGTCCTCCGCGACCTCCGCACCCATCCCGGACAACACACCATCCGGCCCCAGCTCGAAGAACGTCGACACTCCCGCCGCATGCAATGCCGACACACCATCAGCGAAACGCACTGTCCGCCGAACATGATCAACCCAGTAACCGGGTGAGGTCACCAGATCCGGGTCGGCGATCTCACCGGTCACATTCGACACCAAGGCGATCGTCGGTGACTTGAAGTCCAGCTTGTCCAGCACAGCGCGGAACTCGTCCAGCATCGGCTCCATCAAGCTCGAATGGAAGGCGTGCGACACGTTCAACCGACGCGTCTTGACACCCTCCGCCGACAACTTCTCCGCCGCGTCAAGCACATCCCGTTCCGGGCCCGAAATCACCACCGACGACGGGCCGTTGACGGCCGCGACATCCACCGGATACGACGACACCACCGACTCCGGCGCGGCAACCGACACCATCGCCCCACCCGGCGGCAACGCCTGCATCAACCGACCACGCGCTGCCACCAGCACCGCCGCGTCCTCGACCGACAACACACCCGCCACACACGCCGCGGTCACCTCACCAATCGAATGCCCGCCAACAAAATCCGCACCCACGCCCCATGACTCGACAAGCCGGAACAACGACAACTCCACCGCAAATAACCCAGCCTGAGCGAACACCGTCTGATCCAGCACATCAAACCCGAAGACGACATCCGCAACCGGCTGATCCACAAACCCGGCCAGCTGGGCATCCAACAACCCACAAACGTCATCAAAAGCTTTTTGAAAAACCGGGAACCGTTCATGCAACCCACGAGCCATCCCCACGCGCTGACTACCCTGACCGGTGAACAGAACGGCCAGTTTGCTGTCGGTCGCTGTGTTGACCGTGGATCGGCCCGCTGCCAACGCGGCCAAGCCGGTGAGTGCCTCATCCCGGTTCGCCGCGATCACCGCCGCACGTTCCGGCAGCAGCCCGCGGGTCCTGACCAACGCCCGGCCGACCTCAAGCAAGTCCACAGTGGAGTTTTCGGTCAGGAAGTTCGCCAGCCGCGTTGCTTGATCGGCCACGGCAGCCTGGCCGCGCCCCGAGATCAACAACGGCACCACCGTGTCCAGTACACCGGAGGTCTCATGCCCTGGCACCGGATCCGGCGCCTGCTCCACGATCACGTGCGCGTTGGTGCCGCTGACCCCGAAGCCGGACACCCCAGCCCGCCGTGGACGATCCAGCGAAGGCCAATCCTTGGCCTCGGTCAATAACTCCACCGCACCCGCGGACCAATCCACCTGCCGCGACGGCTCATCGACGTGCAATGTCTTCGGCATCACACCGTTGCGCATCGCCATCACCATCTTGATCACACCTGCGACACCAGCAGCAGCCTGCGTATGACCAATGTTCGACTTCACTGAACCCAACGCCAGCGGACGATCCCGATTCTGCCCGTACGCAGCCAGCAACGCCTGCGCCTCAATCGGATCGCCCAGCGTGGTACCGGTACCGTGCGCCTCCACAACGTCCACACCGGACGCGGTGATGCCCGCGTCAGCCAGCGCGCGACGGATAACCCGTTGCTGTGACGGACCGTTCGGCGCGGTGAGGCCGTTCGACGCACCATCCTGATTCACCGCCGAACCCCGGATGACTCCCCAGATCCTGCGCTTGTTGCGGATCGCGTCCGACAGTCGTTCCAGTACCAGGACGCCCGCGCCCTCGGCCCATCCGGTGCCGTTGGCCGAGGCTGAGAAGGACTTGCACCGGCCGTCCGGCGCGAGACCTCGCTGACGGGAGAACGCGACGAAAGCGTCGGCACCCGCCATCACCGTGACCCCACCAGCAAGAGCCATCGAGCATTCACCGGAGCGCAGCGACTGCACCGCCCAGTGCAGTGTGACGAGTGAGGACGAACACGCGGTGTCCACTGTGGCCGCAGGCCCTTCCAGGCCGAGGAAGTACGAGACCCGGCCGGACAGCACACTTCCCGCGCCGCCGATCATCAGGTAGTCGGCAACGCCATCCGGAGCGCTGCCGTCCTTGTCGGTGTATCCCACCGCGTAGTCGTGGTACATCTCGCCGGTGAACACGCCGACGTCCTTGCCGCGCAACGATGCCGGGTCGATGCCCGCTCGTTCCAGAGCTTCCCACGAGATCTGGAGCATCAACCGCTGCTGCGGATCCATCGCCAACGCCTCACGCGGCGAGATCCCGAAGAACCCGGCGTCGAAGTCGCCGCAGTCGACGAGGAACCCGCCTTCCTTGGCGTAGCTCGTACCGGGGTGGTCCGGGTCAGGGTGGTACAGCTTGTCCACGTCCCAGCCCCGGTCGGCAGGGAACTCCGTGATGCCGTCGGTGCCGGTGGACACCAGTTCCCACAGATCCTCCGGCGACGTGACACCGCCAGGGAAGCGGCACGCCATCCCGACAATCGCCACTGGGCTGGTGAGTTGGTCCCGCAACTGGGCGTTCTCGTTCTCCAGCCGCTCGTTCTCGATCAATGAAGCACGCAGCGCCTCGACGACCGTGCTGGTCGAACTGCTCATGCCGCTCTTCCCTCCAGTGGCGGTTTTACTTACGGGCCTTACGCATGGCCCGTGCGACAAGGTCGTCGACGTCCATTTCCGCGATCAGCGGCGTCTCGTCCGGTTTGGCCTGCTCGGCCGGTTGCGCGGGCGCGTGTGCTGCCAGACTCAGCAACGCGTCCATGATTCCCAGCTCCTCGAACCGCGCCATCGGCGTCGCGGCCAGTACGCGGCGGATCTCCTCTTCCCGTCCCGCGAATTCGGCCGGGCCGGCGGCGTCGGTGAACAGCTCGGCTGACAGGAACCGGGTCAGCGCGCGTGGCGTGGGGTGGTCGAAGATCAGCGTGGCCTGCAGGCGCTGTTCCACCAGATCCGAGAGCCGGTTACGCAGTTCGACGGCCAGCAGCGAGTCGAAGCCGAGCTCGTTGAACCCCCGATCCGGGTCGACCTGGGTGGCCGATGAATGTCCGATGGTGGCCGCGACCTCGTGCCGGACCACGTCAAGCAGGGCGTTGTCGCGCTGGGCGGCGGGCAGTCCACCCAGTCGTTCGGCCAGACTCGGTCCGCGTGCGGACTCCTGCCGGGCGATCCGGCGGGCAGGGCGGACCAGCCCTCGTAGCAACGGATGGACCGGCGTGCTCGCCGCTTGTTCGCGCAATGCGGCGAAGTCCATCTTCGCCGTGATGAGCACGGGTTCGGTGCTGGCAAGGCCACAGTCGAACAGTTCAAGGCCCTCCTGCGCGGTCAGTGTGGCGACGCCGCCACGACTGATCCGTTTCAGGTCGCCCTCGGTCAGATGCGCGGTCATCTCGCTGCTCTGCTGCCATCCGCCCCACGCCAGTGACGTGGCGGGGAAGCCCTCGGCGTGCCGTCGTTGGGCCAGCGCGTCCAGGAAGGCGTTGGCAGCGGCATAGTTGCCCTGACCAGGGTTGCCGAACGTGCCCGCTGCCGAAGAAAACAGCACGAACGCCGCCAAGTCGAGGTCACGAGTGAGTTCGTCGAGAATGACAGCGGCGTCGGCTTTCGGCTGGAACACCGCGTCAAGCCGGTCCGGTGTCAGCGCGGTGACGATGCCGTCGTCCACCACGCCCGCTGTGTGCACGACCGCCGTCAGCGGGGCGTCTTGCGGTACCTGAGCCAGCAACCTTGCGACCGCGGCACGGTCGGTGATGTCACAGGACACGATCTGAACGTGCGCGTCGAGTTCGGCGAGCTCCGCCGCGCCAGGTGCGTCAATGCCCCTGCGGCTGGCCAAGATCAGGCTCTTGATCTTGTGCTGCTCGACCAAGTGCCTGGCCACCAGCCCGCCAAGGGCCCCGGTGCCGCCTGTGATCAACACGGTACCTGCCGGGTCCAGGCGCACTTCATGATCCGGTGCGGCGCGCACCACACGAGGGATCGACGCCATGCCCGCGTTGACGGCCACCTGCGGTTCCCCGGAAGCCAGCACACCAGGCACCACGGCTGCAGCGTTGTCGATGTCGTCGATGGCCAGCAGCACGAACCGGTCCGGATGTTCCAGCTGCGCCGATCGCACCAGACCCCAGACTCCTGCGGCAGCCGGGTCATCGAGTCGTGGCGTGACCACGACAAGACGGCCATCGGGTGACGCGGCCAGCCAGCCCTGCACCATTTCCAGCGCGCCCACGGCGTCTCGCTGCACAGTCATCGCGCCATCACCGGCCGCCGTCAACTCGTCGACAGTGGACACCACTGTGACCGCGTGAGTCGGCGTGTCCGGCAGCGTGAATTCCGTCCACTCCAAGCGGAACAGGGCGTCGCGCAGCCAGTCGTTCTCTACTGCGAGATCGCCTGGCGACACCGGCCGCACCACAACCGACCCCACACTCGCCACCGGCGTTCCCATGCTGTCAGTCAGCCGTACGCTAACCATGTCCTGCCCAGCCGGTGCCAGGTGTACGCGCAGCGCGGTGGCGCCAGTGGCGTACAGCTGAACGTCCCGCCATGCGAACGGCAGCACGAGCTGCCCTTCCTGGCCCGGACGGAAGGGCGCGGCGTGGAAAGCGGCATCCAGCAACGCCGGATGCAACCCGAACCCTTCGACACCACCGGCTTCCTCGGGAAGAACCACCTCGGCGAAGAGTTCGTCGCCGCGAGTCCACACCGCCCGCAGCCCGCGAAACGCCGGGCCGTAGCCGTATCCCGTTCCCGCCAGACTGTTGTACGCCTGCTCCGCGGCATCCTCGACCGGGACAGCTCCGGCCGGTGGCCATTGCGTCAAATCGAAAGCAGCCGGTTGCAGTCCAGCGACAAGACGGCCTGACACGTGCCGGGTCCACTCGGTCCCGGCGTCGGCGGGGCGTGAATACACGTGCACCGATCGTTGCATCGAGTCGTCGGCAGTTCCCACTTCGACCCGTATCTGCACGGCCGCCTCGTGCGGCAGCACCAGCGGGGCCTCGATCACCAGCTCCGCCAACGATCCGCAGCCGACCTCGTCCCCGGCCCGCAGGGCCAGCTCGATGAAAGCGGTACCCGCCAGCAACACCACTCCCCCGGCCGCGTGATCGCCGAGCCATGGCTGTGTTTTCAGCGACAGCCGCCCGGTGAACAGCATCTGGCCCGAACCTGGGACCTCGGCGATCGCGCCGAGCAACGGGTGGTCCGCCACAGCAAGCCCAAGGCCGTTCGCATCCGCTGTGGACTTTGCCGGGTCCAGCCAGTACGTCTGCCGCTGGAACGCATATGTCGGCAATTCCACCGGCAGGTCGGCGCTCTCACCAAGCAGCCCGGTCCAATCGACCGTCATTCCCCGCGTGTACAACCGCCCGACCGCCAGTATCAAGGCACGGACATCATCAACCTCTTTACGCAACGCCGGAATGAACACGGCGTCCTCCGCGACCTCCGCACCCATCCCGGACAACACACCATCCGGCCCCAGCTCCAAGAACGTCGTCACATCCGCCGCACGCAACGCCGACACGCCATCCGCGAAACGCACTGTCCGCCGAACATGATCAACCCAATACTCCGGCGAGGTCACCAGATCCGGATCCGCGATCCTACCGGTCACATTTGACACCATCGCGATCTTCGGTGACTTGAACTCGAGTTTTTCCAGCACAGCGCGGAACTCGTCCAGCATCGGTTCCATCAGGCTCGAATGGAAGGCGTGCGACACGTTAAGCCGTCGCGTCTTGACACCCTCCGCCGACAACTTCTCCGCCACACCCAACACGACATCCTCAGCCCCGGAGACCACCACCGACTCAGGACCATTCACCGCCGCGACATCCACCCGGTACGACGACACCACCGACTCCGGCGCGGCAACCGACACCATCGCCCCACCCGACGGCAACGCCTGCATCAATCGACCACGCGCTGCCACCAACACCGCCGCGTCCTCAACCGACAACACACCCGCCACACACGCCGCCGTCACCTCACCAATCGAATGACCACCCACAAAATCCGCGACAACACCCCACGACTCCACAAGCCGGAACAACGACAGCTCAACCGCGAACAACCCAGCCTGAGCGAACACCGTCTGATCCACCACATCAGACCCAAAGACAACATCAGCGACTCGCTCATCCACAAAACCAGCCAACTGCGCATCCAGCAAACCGCAAACCTCATCAAAGGCCTTACGGAACACCGGGAACCGCTCATACAACCCACGAGCCATCCCCACCCGCTGACTACCCTGACCAGAAAACAGGATGGCCATGGACCCGTCACTGACCGACCCTGTGGCCGTCGCAGGCGTGGAACTCCTCTGGCTCAACGCTTCCAGTCCGGCAACGGCCTCAGCTCGATCGGCCGCGAGCACCACCGCACGGTCAGCCAACGCTGCTCGCGTCCCCACCAACGACCTCGCGACCTCCACGAGGTCGAGCTGGTGGTGTTCAGCGAGGACAGTGGCCAGCCGCCTGGCTTGATCAGCGAGAGCATTCTTGTCCCGCGCCGAAACCAGCAGCGGCACCAGTTCATTCAGGACACCCGGCTTGTGCTCACCGGTCACCGGTTCCGGAGGCTGCTCCACGATCACGTGTACGTTGGTGCCACTCGCACCGAACGCCGACACACCGGCCCGGCGCGGCCGATCCAGCGAAAGCCAATCCTTGGCCTCGGTCAACAACTCCACCGCACCCGCGGACCAGTCGACCTGCTGTGTCGGCTCGTCGACGTGCAATGTCTTCGGCATCACGCCATTGCGCATCGCCATCACCATCTTGATAACACCCGCAACACCAGCAGCAGCCTGCGTATGACCAATGTTCGACTTCACCGACCCAAGCCACAACGGCAGATCCCGGTCCTGCCCATACGTCGCCAGCAACGCCTGCGCCTCAATCGGATCACCCAGCGTCGTCCCGGTACCGTGCGCCTCCACAACGTCCACGTCGGATGCTGAAAGATCCGCGTCTGCCAGTGCGGAACGAATCACCCGCTGCTGCGACGGACCACTCGGCGCGGTCAGTCCATTAGACGCACCATCCTGATTCACCGCCGAACCCCGGATGACTCCCCAGATCCTGCGCTTGTTGCGGATCGCGTCCGACAACCGCTCAACCACCAGAACGCCCGCACCCTCGGCGAATCCGGTACCGTCGGCAGCGGCACCGAACGCCTTGCACCTTCCATCCGGGGCCAGACCTCGCTGACGGGAGAATCCAACGAACGCGCTCCCTCCAGCCAGCACCGTCACGCCACCCGCGAGCGCCAGCGACGACTCGCCCGACCGAACCGACTGCGCCGCAAGGTGCAAGGCGACGAGCGCGGACGAGCACGCGGTGTCGACAGTGACCGCAGGCCCTTCCAGGCCAAGGAAGTACGACACCCGGCCAGACAGGACGCCGCCGAGGGCCCCTGTCATCAGGAACCCTTCGACACCTTCCGGGACACTCGGACTGCCGATGGCGTAGTCGCTTGCCGTGGCACCGGTGAACACACCGATGTTCTTGCCGCGCAGGCAATCAGGATCGATTCCCGCGCGTTCCAGCGCCTCCCACGAGATCTCCAGCATCAACCGCTGCTGCGGATCCATCGCCAACGCCTCACGCGGCGAGATCCCGAAGAACCCGGCGTCGAAATCCCCCACGTCGTGCAGGAACCCGCCTTCACGGGTGTACGTCGTGCCCGCGTGATCGGGATCGGGATGGTACAGACCCTCCACATCCCAGCCCCGGTTCACCGGGAAGCCCGAGACGGCGTCACCGCCGGACACCACCAACCGCCACAAGTCCTCCGGTGAAGCCACTCCCCCGGGAAACCGGCAGGCCATTCCCACGATCGCGATCGGCTCGGTGCTCTGCAGTTCGGCGATCCGGCCGCGGGCATGATGCAGATCGGCCGTCACCCGCTTGAGGTACCGGACGAGCGTCTCGTTGTCGTGCACCACGTTGTCTGTCACGCGCCTCAGACCTTTCCGAATTCCTCGTCGATGAAGGCGAGAACCTCGGCCGCGGAGGCGGATTCGAGCTTCGTCGTGACGCCTTCGTCCGCATCGGCGCCGACCGGAGCCAGTTTGGCCGCCAGTGCCTTGAGCCTCGCGACGATCCTGCTGCTCTCGATCTGCTCGGCGTCCAGGCCGTCAGCTGCCTGTTCGAGCCGGCGCAGCTCGGCCGATATCGTGTCCTCAGTGGACGTGCTGGACATCTCGTCCCGCAGGTACCGCGCCAGCACAGCGGGCGTCGGGTGGTCGAAGACCAGCGTGCTCGGCAGCCGCAGCCCGGTCTGCTCGGCAAGACGGTTACGCAATTCGACTGCGGTGAGCGACGTGAAACCCGCAGCGACGAAGGCGCGGTGCGGGGGCAGTTCGGCGGCTGACGCCATGCCGAGCGCGGCTGCCGCGGCGGTGCGGACCATGGTGAGCAGGTACTTGTCCTGCTCGTCCTGGGACATGGTCCTGAGCCGTTCGACGATGCTCACCGGGTCCGCGGCAGAGGCCGCCGTCCGCCGGATCTTCACCAGGCCACGCATCAGCACTGGCAAACTGCCCACCGAGGACGCTCGGGCCCGCAGCGTGGCGAAGTCCGTCTTGGCCGCGACCAGGACCGGCTCCGACGCGTGCAGCGCCCGGTCAAGCACCTCCAGGCCCTGTGCCACGCTCAACCCGGCGTGTTCCGTCCGATTGAGACTGTTCTCAGTCCACGGCCCCCACGCCACGGAGACCGCTGGGAGCCCGGCCGCTCGCCGCCGGGCCGCCAGCGCGTCCACGAACGCACTCGCTGCGGCGAGTGTCGCCTGGCCTGGGCTGCCGAACACACCGGCGGCCGATGAGAACAGCACGAACGCCGAGAGGTCCAGATCACGCGTGAGCTCGTCGAGGACGACCGCGGCGTCGGCCTTCGGCCGCAACACGGCCGCCAGCTGGTCTTGCCGCAAGCCTGTGACCACACCGTCGTCCAGGACTCCAGCGGTATGGACGACCGCCGTCACGGGTTCTTGCGTGAGCAGTTCAGCCACAGCGTCACGGTCTGCCACATCGCAGGCCACGATTCGTACTCGTGCCCCCAGATCACCGAGTTCCGCTGCCAGGTCCGCGGCTCCGTGCGCCGACTCACCCTGACGGCTGGCCAGCACAAGGCTCTTCACCTGATGCCGTTCGACCAGATGACGAGCTACAAGACGGCCGAGCGTCCCGGTTCCGCCGGTCACCAGAACGGTGCCACCTGGTTCCAGCGGCGCATACTCGTCCGGCACGGGTGTGACACGAGCGAGCCGAGGAACGCGTATAACGCCTTCGCTCAGTGCGACTTGCGGTTCACCCGAGGCCAAGACGCTCGCTGCCAGTTCTTTCGCGGCCGCGATGTCGTCGGCGGCGAACAGGACGAACCGATCGGGGTGTTCCAGTTGCGCCGACCGCACCAGGCCCCACACGGCGGCGGCCGCGGGATCGCCCAGCTCCGGGGTCACGACGACAAGACGCCGGTCAGCCGGTCCGGAAAGCCAACCCTGGACCATGTCCAAGGCATGGGCGACATCACGTTGAACCGTCAGCGCCGTCGTATCGACGGTGGCTGCTTCCTCCACAGTGGACACGTATGCCGGTGCGCCGCTCGCATCCGGAAGTGTGATCTCCGGCCAGCCGACTCGGAACAAGGTATCGCGCAGCCACTCGGAACCCGTGGCGGTCACTGTTCGCTCCGACTCTGGCCGGAACGTGACCGAACCCAACGAAGCCACAGCGGCGCCTCGTGGATCTACCAGCTGAACGCCCACGACATCAGGTCCACGCGGCACGACGTGCACACGCAGGGCACCGGCACCGGTCGCGAATAACCGAACATCGGCAAAGGAGACGGCCAACATCGGTTCGTCCTCAGGGAACGCGGCCCGCAGCGCGGTATCGAGCAATGCCGGGTGCAACCGGTAACCTTCGGGCTCCCCAGGCAACTCGACCGAGGTGGCCGCCTCGTCGCCTGGCAGCACATCGAAGTCACCACCTGCCTCATCTGTTGCCAGCCGTGCGGTGGCAAGGAGAAGCCATCCGGCTTCTTCCGCGCGCCCGTGGACCGTCGCTTGTCGTTGCCCGGCTTCGTCAGCCGGATCGACCGTGACACGGATCTGTACGGCGCCCTCGGCTGGAAGAACGAGCGGATTCTCCACGCGTAGTTCCACCACCAGGTCGCAGTCCACCTCGTCGCCCGCCCGGCCGACCAGTTCGAGGAGGACCGCGGCAGGCAGTTCAGGGGTTTCCGCCAGCCAGGCGTGATCTCGGCGGCTCAACCGGGACGTGAACACGACCTGGCCCGATCCCGGAACCTCGGTCACCGCTCCCAGCAACGGGTGGTCCACCACCCCGAGTCCCCATCGCGTGGGGTCACCGGATTTCTGGCTGGGCTCCAGCCAGTACCGCTTCCGCTGGAACGCGTACGTGGGCAGCCCGGCGGGCTGCGCCGCACTGCGGCCCACAACTGTCCGCCAGTCCACGTCGAAGCCGTGGACGTACAACTCGGCCAACGACATCAGCAACCGGCGCGGGCCACTCTCGTCACGCCGCAGTGTGCCCGTCACCACGGCCGGGCCCGCGTCGCAGTCCGCCAACACGTCCTGGACATTCGTAGTCAGGATGGGATGCGCACTGACCTCTACGAACGTCCGGTGCCCACTGTCGGCCAAAGCCCGCACCGCCGCGTCGAACTCGACCGTTTGCCGCAGGTTGCGGTACCAGTAGGCGCCGTCCAGCTCGGTGGTCTCCAGTACACCGGCGGTCACTGTCGAATAGAACGACACGGAACCAGCCTGTGGCTTGATACCGATGAGGGCCGAGCGCACCTCGTTCTCGATGCTCTCCATCTGCGCGGTGTGCCCGGCGGCGTTCGCCAGCACCAGCAGTTTCGCTTTGACACTCACGGTTTGGCAGTGTTCGACCAGTTCCCGCAACGCTTCGAGATCACCGGCGACGACGACCGAGGAAGGGCTGTTGACGACTGCGATCTCAATGGCGTTCGGCCAGCCCTTGATGAGTTCCTTCGCCCGGTCGGCACTGGCGAGAATGGAGACCATGCCGCCCTGGCCCGGCTTGCCGCCCGCGATCGCCTTGCTGCGTGCCACCACCACAGCGGCGGCGTCCTGCAACGAAAGGCCACCGGCGACGTATGCCGCAGCCACCTCGCCCTGTGAATGACCGACGACGGCATCGGGAACCACCCCGCTGGCCTGCCACACCGCGGCCAGCGACACCATCGTCGCGAAGAGCACGGGCTGGGCGACGTCGAGTGCCTCCATCGACCGTGCGCCGTCGGCCTGGCGGATCACGTCAAGCAACGACCAGCCGGTCAGCTCGTCAAGAGCAGCGGCGCATTCGTCCATCTTGGA
Organism: Kibdelosporangium aridum; assembly: GCF_900176515.1. Taxonomy (GTDB): domain Bacteria; phylum Actinomycetota; class Actinomycetes; order Mycobacteriales; family Pseudonocardiaceae; genus Kibdelosporangium; species Kibdelosporangium aridum. The sequence continues at coordinate 111,152 of NZ_FWXV01000008.1, read as the reverse complement.
CGCGAACACCGGACACGAGTCCAGCAGATCCGCACCCATCCCGGCCCACTGCGCACCTTGACCCGGAAACACGAAAACCGTCCGGCCTGGCGCACTCGGACCCGTCGTGGCAACGACCGACGGCGTGATTTCGGCACGGGCAAGCGCTTCCAGTCCGGCTACCGCCTCGTCGCGGTCCGCCGTGACTACAACGGCACGATCAGACAACGAAGCCCTGGTGTGGACGAGCGACCGGGACACCTCGATAAGATCCGCGGGCTGCGACAGCAGCGACGCCAGCCTGGCGGCCTGTCCAGCCAGCCCTTGCGCTCCTCGCGCTGAGATGACCAGCGGCACAACTGCGTCACCGAACAGTCCGGGTGTCGGTTCACCGGGCTGAGGCGGTTCAGGTGCTTGTTCGACGATGACATGCGCGTTGGTGCCGCTGATGCCGAAGCCGGATATGGCGGCACGGCGCGGGCGATCCACGGCCGTCCATTCGCGGGACTCGGTCAACACTCGCACCGCACCAGCCGACCAATCGACCTGCGGTGTCAGCTCGTCAACATGCAATGTGCGCGGCAGCACGCCGTGCCGCATCGCCATCACCATCTTGATCACGCCGGCCATCCCCGCGGCCGCCTGCCCGTGACCGATGTTCGACTTGATCGACCCGAGCCACAGTGGACGCTCGGGATCCCTTCCCTTGCCGTAGGTCGCCAACACGGCCTGAGCCTCGATCGGATCGCCCAGTGCGGTGCCGGTTCCGTGCGCTTCCACAGCGTCCACATCGGATGCGGTGAGGCGCGCGTTCGCCAGCGCCGCACGGATCACTCGCCGCTGCGATGGTCCGTTCGGTGCGGTCAGGCCGGCTGACGCACCGTCCTGGTTCACCGCCGAGCCGCGCAGCAAACCCCAGACGTGGTGCCCATTGCGCACCGCGTCAGCCAAACGTTCGAGGACAAGAACACCCGCACCTTCGGCCAGTCCTGTGCCGTCGGCGCCTGCCGCGAAGGCCTTGCACCGCGCGTCACTCGACAGTCCCCGTTGCCCGGCCGATCCGATCAGCGTGTACGGCGCTGACATGATCGTCACGCCACCGGCCAGCGACAACGAGCTCTCCCCCGACCGCAGTGACTGTGCGGCCAAGTGCAACGCCACCAACGAGGACGAGCACGCAGTGTCCACAGTGACAGCCGGCCCTTCGAGGCCGAGAACATACGCCACCCGTCCTGAGATGACGCTGCTGAGCGCGCCGGTCATCACATAACCGTCAACGCCGCCGCTCTCGTGCGATTCAGCGTTGTAGTCGCCGCCGCCGGTTCCTGTGAACACACCGACGTCCCTGCCGCGCACCGAGTCCGGCGCGATGCCCGCTCGTTCCAGCGCCTCCCACGAAAGCTCGAGCATCAACCGTTGTTCGGGATCCATCGCGTGCGCCTCACGCGGTGAGATCCCGAAGAAGCCCGCGTCGAAGTCGCCTACGTCGGTGAGGAAGCCGCCTTCACGGGTGTAGCACGTGCCGGGGTGGTCCGGGTCGGGGTCGAACAGCGCGTCCAAATCCCAGCCACGGTCGGCCGGAAACTCGGTGATGGCATCGGTCTCAGCGGCGACCAGCTGCCACAGATCCTCCGGCGAGCCGACGTCACCGGGAAAACGGCACGCCATCCCGACGATCGCGATCGGGTCCGATGCCGCGTCCTCCAGCTGCTTGACCCGGCTCTGCAGCCGCCTGGCGTCGGCGAGAACGCGTTTGAGGTACTCGCGAAGCTGCTGCTCGCTCATCCGCCGTCGCCTTCCTGTGTCACACCGAACTCGCTGTCGATCAGCCGGAACATCTCGTCGTCGGACGCGGACTCGACGTCGAACTCGTCGTGATCGGACGTCTCGGGGCTTTGCGCCCATCGGCCGGCCAGCGTCCGCAGCCGGGTGGTCACGTGGCTGAAAGCCGAGTCCCGCGGCCCGATCGTGGCCAGCGCCGTCTCCAGGCTGTCGAGCTGGCGCATCACCGCTTCCACACCGTCGACCGTGACCCCGAGTTCCCGCTGCAGATATCCGGCGAGCCCCAGCGGCGTCGGGTGGTCGAAGATCAAGGTGGCCGGCAACCGCAACCCGGTCAGGCCGGACAACCGGTTGCGCAGCTCGACTGACGTGAGCGAGTCGAAGCCGACTTCGTGCAGCGCCTTGCCGGGGTCGAGCTGGTCGGCCGACCCGAAGCCGAGGATCGCCGCGGCCTCCCGCCCCACCATGGCGAGCAGGAGCTGTTCCTGTTCAGCCGGGGACACCTGGGACAACCGCGCTGTGAGGTCCTCACCCTTGGCCGCGTTCTGCGCCTTGCGACGGGTCGCGGCGACGAGGCCCCGCATAAGTGGCGGCAGCGATCCCGCCGCGGCCTGGGAGCGCATCGCGGCGAAGTCGAGCTTGGCCGGGATCACCGCGGCGTCGGACGCCCGGAAGGACGCGTCGAACAGGGCCATTCCCTCCGGTACGGACAACCCGATCATGCCGCCACGGGCCAGCCGTTTCTGGTCGACGTCGGTCAGGTGCGCGCTCATGTCCGTTGTCTGTGACCAGAGGCCCCAGCCCAACGACACCGCGGGCAGCCCCGCGGCACGACGGTGCTGGGCCAGCGCGTCGAGGTACGCGTTCGCCGCCGCGTAGTTGCCTTGCCCTGGCGCGGCGAAAGAACCGGCGGCGGACGAGAACACCACGAACGCGGACAGATCGAGTCCGGCGGTGAGCTCGTGCAGGTTGGCCACTGCCCGGACTTTCGGACCGAACACCGCGTCCAGCCGGTCGGGGGTCAGGGCGGTGATCACACCGTCGTCGATCACACCGGCTGTGTGCACCACGGCGGTCAACGGCGGCTCGATCGAACCGATCAGTTTGGCCAGCGCAGCCCGGTCAGCGGCGTCACACGCGACCGTCCGGACTCGGGCCCCGAGCTCGCCGAGTTCGCGCTCCAGTTCGGCGACACCGGCCGTGGCGCGCCCACGACGACCGACCAGGACCAGATCGCGGACGCCGTGGCCGGTGACCAACTGCCGGGCCACCAACTGTCCCAACGATCCCGTCCCGCCGGTCACCAGCACGGCACCGTCCGGATCCAGTGCCTTCGGCAGCACGACGACGTTCTTGCCGATGTGCTTGCCCTGACTGACGTACAGGAAGCATTCGCGTGCCTTGCCGACGTCCCATGCGGATATCGGCGGCAACCTCAGCGCACCCGACTCGAACAAGGCCACCAGATCGGTGAGCATCCGCCTGATCCGTTCGGGATCCATGTCGGCGAGCACGAACGCCTCATACGAGACCCCGGCGTGCTGCTGCCGCACCGCCTCTGGGTCACGGACGTCGATCCGGCCCATCTCCAGGAACCGGCCACCACGCGGCAACAACCGCAGTGACGCGTCCACGAACGGCCCGGTCAGGGAATTCAGCACCACATCGACGCCGCGACCGTTCGTGGCAGCCAGGAACTGCTGTTCGAAATCCAGTGCACGAGAGTTCGCGATCCGGTCCGCGGCAACGCCTTCAGCCTGTAGGAATTCCCATTTCCCTTGGCTGGCTGTCGCATACACCTCAGCCCCGAAATGCCGCGCCAACTGCAGCGCGGCCAGTCCCACACCACCGGCCGCCGCGTGCACGAGCACCGACTCACCTGGCTGCAGTGCGGCGAGATCGTGCAATGCGTAGTACGCGGTCAGGAACGTTGTCGGGACCGAAGCGGCTTGCTCGAACGACCAGCCACAGGGAATTCGCACCACAGTCCGGAAGTCCGACACCGCGCTCGAGCCGATCGCACCGGGGAACACGCCCATCACGTGGTCACCGACTGCCAGACCCGGCACGTCCGGGCCGACCTCGGAAATCACCCCGGCGCCCTCGTTGCCCAGCAGGATCCCGGGATCCGGGTACATCCCGAGCCCGATCATCACGTCCCGGAAGTTGAGGCCCGCCGCCCGTACCTGGATCCGGACCTGCCCCGCCGCGAGGGGTTCGACGTCAGCGGGCACCAGTGACATCCCGTCCAGCGTCCGGTCGGCACCGGCCACCAGCCGCCACATATGCGCGTCGGGTGGGATCGCCAGTTCGGTCCGTGAGCCCACACGCGCCAGCCGACGCGCGTACCAGACGCCCTCTCGCAGAGCCAACTCCGGCTCGTCGGCACACCACACCGACGGATCGGTGTCGTTGTCAGTGTCCAGCAGCACGATTCGGTCTGGGTTCTCAGCCTGAGCGGATCGCACCAGGCCTCGGACCGCCGCACCAGCCGGGTCGGTGAGTTCGGAACCGTGGTGTACAGCGACCGCGCCACGGGTCACCACAAGCAACTTGCTGTCCTGCAATGCCGTCTCTGTCAGCCAGGTCTGCAGGATCTGCAGCATCCGTACTGTCACCGATCCGACTACATCGGGGTCAGTGCGGTCGTCGGAGCGGTCGTGCTCAATGTCCACACGCACCACGTCGGGTACGGTCGACGCCTTGGCCAGGATCAGTACGTCCTCGGCGGTCACCACACGCTCCGCAGTGACCTCAGTGGGTGCTGAGGCCAACCGGTCCCAGCTGACGCGGAAGAAGTCGTCCAGCGATGTCGTGCTCGCCGGCCGGGTGGCCATCCGCCTGGACGTCAACGCTCCGACTGTCGCGACCGGAATGCCTTGCGGGTCGGCGATTCGCAGGCTGACCGTGTCGTCACCCGCGGGCGAGATGTGGACGCGCACGGACGTGGCGCCGGAGGCAAACAAGCGGACGTCGTTCCACGCGAAGGGCAGGACGAGCTCGTCCCTCGTCGCACCGAAGACTCCAGCGTGCAGACACGCGTCGAACAGCGCCGGGTGGAACCCGTATCCGACGGCCTTGCCCGCGTCCTCGGGCAGGACAACCTCGGCGAAGGTCTCGTCGCCGCGTCGCCATACCGCACGCAGGCCTTGGAAAGCGGGTCCGTAGCCGTATCCGGTGTCTGTGAGGCCCTCGTATGCGCGCGCCGCGGCATCGTCGATCGAAACGGCGCCGTCGGGCGGCCACTGCCGTAGGTCGAAGTCCGCCGGTGCGGCCTCCGCTGTCAACCGGCCGGACGCGTGTCGGATCCATTCCGCTTCGACGTCCTCGGCGCGGGAGTGCACCTGAACTGTCCGTTGACCGGAATCCTCGGCCGGACCGACACTCACCCTGAGCTGGACGCCACCTTCGGCAGGCACGATGAGCGGGTTCTCGAGCACCAACTCGCTCAACGCCGGGTAGTTCACCTCATCCCCCGCGCGCACAGCCAACTCGACGAACACGGTCGCCGGAACCAGAACGTCGCCCGCGGCGGCGTGATCGGCGAGCCACGGGTGCGACCACAACGACAGCCGGGAGGAGAACAGCACCTGGTCGGCACCAGGGATCTCGGTCACCGCGTCCAGCATCGGATGGTCGACAGCGCCCAGTCCGATACCTGCCGGATCGTTCGCCCCGGTCCCGGTCTCCAGCCAGTAACGCTGGCGTTGGAACGCGTACGTCGGCAGATCCACCGGCCATCCAGGGCCTTCGCCGACGACGGCTCGCCAGTCCACGGCGACCCCGTGCACATGGGCCACGGCCAACGAGTTGAGGAACCGGCGGACGCAGTTCTCGTCACGGCGCAACGTCCCCGTCACCACGACCGCGCTCTTCGTGGCTTGCGCGAGGGTTTCCTCGATTCCCGGCACCAGCACCGGGTGCGGGCTGACTTCCACGAACGCCCGGTGCCCCGCCTTAGCCAGTTCCCGGACAGTCGCGTCGAATTCCACGCTCAGCCGCAGGTTGCGGTACCAGTACTCCGCATCCAGGCCAGTGGGGTCGAACAGGCCACCGGTGACCGTCGAATAGAACGGTACGGAGCCCGCAACCGGCTTGATGGATGCGAGCGCGGTCAGCAGTTCTGCTTCGATGCCCTCGACAAAGGACGAGTGGGACGCGTAGTCGACCGGCACCTGCCGCGTGCGCACGTCCAGATCCGCGCACCGCTGGATCAGCGCCTGTACCGCTTCCGGCGCACCGGACACCACGACCGACGACGGGCCGTTGACCGCGGCCACGCCGAGTCCGTCTTCGAGCAGTTCTCTGACCCGGTCGACACTCGCCGCCACTGACACCATCGCGCCGCGGCCGGACAGGCTCGCGGCAATCGCCAGGCTGCGCTTCACCACGATCGTCGCGCCGTCCTGAAGGGACAATGCGCCCGCCACGACCGCGGCGGCGACCTCGCCTTGGGAATGGCCGACCACGGCGTCCGGGGTCACGCCACAGGCCTGCCACACAGCGGCCAGCGACACCATGACCGCGAACGAGACCGGCTGCACCACATCGACGTCGCCCAATGATCGCGCGCCCTCGGCCTGCCGGATCACGTCAAGCAAGGACCAGCCGGTCAGCTCGTCGAGAACAGCCGCGCACTCGTCCATCTTGGACGCGAACACCGGACACGAGTCCAGCAGATCCGCACCCATCCCGGCCCACTGCGCACCCTGGCCCGGAAACACGAAAACCGTCCGGCCCTGCACAAGACTGCCCGCCGCGGTCACGACGTCCCCTGCGGGAACCTTGTCCGCCACGGCGGCCAACCCAACGAGGGCAGCCTCCCGCTCATCGGCGACAACAACGGCACGGTCCGGCAGCACACTTCGCGTGGCAACAAGAGACCGACTCACGTCGACCAGCCGGTCATCACGCTGAGACCACCACGAACGCAACTTCTCCGCCTGGCCCGCCAGGCCGTCCTGGCCGCGTGCGGACACCAACAGCGGCACCAGTCCCGTGCCGAAAACACCAGGCTGCTCTGGCCGCGACAGCTGCTGCGGCGCTTGCTCAAGCACAACGTGCGAGTTGGTGCCACTGACACCGAAGGACGACACCGCGGCCCGCCGGGGACGGTCGAGCGCGGGCCACTGCCTCGCCTCGGTCAGCAGTTCCACCGCGCCCGCCGACCAGTCCACCTGCGGTGTGGGTTCGTTGATGTGCAAGGTACGCGGCAGAACTCCGTGCCGCATCGCCATCACCATCTTGATCACACCGGCGACCCCGGCCGCTGCCTGGGTGTGGCCGATGTTCGACTTCAGCGACCCCAGCCACAGCGGCCGGTCCCGGTCCTGGCCGTACGTGGCCAGCAACGCCTGCGCCTCAATGGGATCACCCAACGGTGTGCCCGTGCCGTGCGCTTCCACCACGTCGATGTCACCGGCCGACAGGCCCGCGTTCGCCAGCGCACGCCGGATCACCCTGCGCTGTGAGGGACCGTTCGGGGCGGTCAGGCCGTTGGACGCGCCGTCCTGGTTCACCGCCGAACCCCGGATCACCGCGAGCACTTTATGTCCATTTCGGACAGCATCGGTCAGCCGCTCCACGACCACGACACCGGCACCTTCGGCCCATGCTGTGCCGTCCGCCGACGCCGCGAACGCCTTGCAGCGGCCGTCCGGTGCGAGCCCACGCTGACGAGAGAAGTCGACGAAGACATCCGGCGCGGCCATCACCGTCACACCACCGGCCAAAGCCAGCGAGGACTCCCGGGTCCGCAGCGACTGGATCGCCCAGTGCAGCGTGACCAGTGACGAGGAGCACGCGGTGTCCACTGTGACCGCAGGGCCTTCCAGGCCGAACAAGTAAGAGACCCGGCCGGACAGCACGCTGCCGGCACCACCGGTCATCAAATAGCCCTCGACGCCTTGCGGCGCGCCGCCGAACTCGTCGGTGTTGCCCTTCGCGTAATCGTGGTACATGTACCCGGTGAACACGCCGACTTCCTTACCCCGCAACGACGCGGGGTCGATACCGGCCCGTTCCAGCGCCTCCCAGGATATTTCCAGCATCAGCCGCTGCTGCGGGTCCATCGCCAACGCCTCACGCGGCGAGATCCCGAAGAAAGCCGGGTCGAACTCGTCCGCGTCGTGCAGGAACCCGCTTTCGCTCGCGTAACTCGTGCCCGCGTGGTCAGGGTCAGGATGGAAGAGGTTCTCCAGATCCCATCCCCGGTTCTCCGGAAAGCCTGTGACGCCATCGGTTCCGGACGCCACGAGGTCCCACAACCCTTCGGGCGAGGTCACCCCGCCGGGGAACCGGCACGCCATCCCGACGATCGCGATCGGCTCGGAGACAGCAGCCACGACCTGGTCGTACTGCTGTTGCAAACGCGCGTTCTCCTTCAGCGAAGCCCGTAACGCGTCGACAAGCTGGCCGTTCTGCACATCCGTCATCGGGTTCGTCCGCTCCTCCGTCAAGACTGGCCACCACCCAGCGCCCGCTGCACGAGACCGGCGACATCCATCTCGTCGATCAAGTCGAGCTCCCCACTGTCCGCCACGGCCGCTCCCGGCCTGGCCAACGCCAGCAACGTGTCCAGCACGCCGACCTCGCGCAGCCTGCTGATCGGGATGCCCGCCAGCAGCGTGCGGATCTCCTGTTCTTCGGCATCCGGTTCGTCGGCGGGTTCGCCTGCCACCTCGTCACGAAGGTGACCGGCCAGTGCGGCGGGCGTCGGATAGTCGAAGATCAACGTGGCCGGCAGCCGCAACCCGGTCAGCGCCGACAGCCGGTTGCGCAGTTCCACCGAGGTCAGGGAATCGAAGCCGACGTCGTGCAACGCGCGGTCCGGTTCCATCTCCTCAGCCGAGGAGAACCCGAGAATGATCGCGGCCTCGTGCCGGACCAAGTCGAGCAGGAATTCTCGCTGCTCTTGCAGTGACATCGCGGAAAGCCGGCCGGACAGGCTGTCGGCGCTCACCGAGTCGCTCTGTGCCGTACGCCGTCCCGGGGTGACCAGGCCGCGTAGCAACGCGGGCAGCGCCCCGTCGCGAGCTTGGGTCCGCAGCGCCGCGAAGTCCAGTTTGGCCGGAACCACTACGGCGTCCGGTGCCCCCAGGGCGATGTCGAGCAGCCTAAGGCCCTCTGCACTGGTCAGACCGGCCATTCCGCCACGTGCCAGCCGTTTCTGGTCGGTGTCGCTCAGGTGCTCGCTGATGTGCGTGGTCTGCGACCACAGTCCCCAGCCGAGCGAGACAGCCTGCCGTCCGCGTGACCGGCGGTGCTGCGCCAGCGCGTCCAGGAACGCGTTCGCCGCCGCGTAGTTGCCTTGGCCTGGCGCGTCGAAGGAACCGGCGGCCGACGAGAACACCGCGAACACGGCCAGATCCAGATCGCCGGTCAACTCGTCCAGCACCTGTGCGGCATCAACCTTGGGTCGCAAGACCAAGTCCAGGCGCTCACGGGTCAAACCGGTGATCACGCCGTCATCGATCACGCCTGCCGTGTGCACCACACCGGTCAGCGGCGGGTCGATCGACGCGAGCACTCCGGCCATGGCATCCCGGTCAGCCACGTCACACGCGACTGTCCGCACCTTTGCACCGAGCTGTTCGAGTTCGGCCTCCAACTCCGGGACGCCTTCGGCTGCGCGCCCACGGCGGCTCACCAGCACCAGGTTGCGCACGGCATGGTCGGTGACCAGTCTCCTGGCCACTATCCTGCCGAGCGATCCGGTACCACCGGTCACCAGCACAGTGCCTTCCGGATCCAGCGCCCTCGGCAGTACCAGCACGTTCTTGCCGACGTGCTTGCCCTGGCTCATGTATCGGAACGCCGCAGGCGCGTGCCGGATGTCCCACGTGGACATGGGCGGCAATGTCAGCGCGCCCTGTTCGAACAGGGTCACCAGTTCGGCCAGCATCTGCTTGATCCGGTCGGGATCGACCTCGGGCAGGACGAACGGGTGATACGTGACGCCACGGTGCCGCCGCGCGATCTCGTTGGCATCACGAAGATCGACGGTGCCCATCTCCACGAACCGGCCGCCCCGCGGCAGCAGTCGCAGCGACGCGTCCACGAACTCCCCGGTCAGGGAATTGACCACCACATCGACGCCACGTCCGTCGGTCGAGGCGAGGAACTGCTGCTCGAAATCCGTGGTCCGTGAGCTGGCAATGCGCGTGCCGTCGACCTGGACGGCCTGCCATTTGGCGGGACTCGCGGTCGCGTACACCTCGGCCCCGAAATGCCGGGCCAACTGCACCGCCGCCGTTCCCACGCCACCAGCCGCGGCATGCACGAGCACTGACTCGCCAGGTCGCACGCGGGCCAAGTCGTGCAACGCGTAGTAGGCGGTGAGGAACGCCATCGGGACCGACGCGGCCTCTTCGAACGTCCAACCGCACGGAATCCGCACCACTGTACGGACATCCGACACCGCGATCGAGCCTGCGGCACCGGTGAACATACCCATCACCCGGTCGCCGACGACCACATCGGACACTCCCGGGCCTACTTCGGACACCACACCGGCGCCTTCGTTGCCGAGTACCGCCGCGCCGGGATACATCCCCAGCCCGATCATGATGTCGCGCAGGTACAGTCCCGCCGCGCGGACATCGATCCGGATCTGGCCAGGGGCGAGAGGAACGGTGACATCGGGCGCGGCGGTCAACGCCATGTTCTCCAATGTCCCGTCCGTGCTGGGCGTGAGCCGCCACGCCGGCACGTCCGCGGGAACGGCCAGCGCACTCCGGGAAGACAGCCTTGCCAGCCTGCGTGCGTACCAGACTCCTTCCCGCACAGCCAATTGCGGCTCGTCACTGGCCAGCACGGATGCCAGTTCGGCATCGTCGTCGATGTCGACCAGCAGTATTCGGCCGGGGTTCTCGGCCTGTGCCGATCGCACCAGACCGCATACCGCGGCAGCGGCCAGGTCGGTGAGCTCGACCGCGTGCCGGACCGCGACCGCACCGCGAGTCACCACCACCAGTCGGCTGTCCTGCAACGCCGATTCGGCCAGCCAAGCCTGCACGACCGTCAGCACCGACGCCAGCAACCCGTGCACGTCTTGCCCGCCAACAGCTTCCAGCAGCAGCACGTTCGGTGCGTTCTGCGCCGACGCGAGGGCGCGTACGTCCTCAGCGGTCGAGACCCGCGCCGAGTCCAGCCTGGCGTCCGCTGGTTTGATCGATGTCGGTTCCCAGGTCACGTGGAACATGTGGGAGGCCGGTTCGGCTGTCCCGGCAAGCTCATCCGCGATCGGGCGCGCCACCACCGAACCCACACTCGCGACGGGCTTGCCTTGCATGTCGGCGACCTTCAGCCGCGCCGTGTCGCCTTGGATGTCCAGCTGTACCCGGACAGCGGTCGCGCCGGTGGCGTGGATCCGGACGTCGTTCCACGCGAACGGCAGGATCAGCGCCCGGTCCTCATCGCTGAGATCCATCCGGAAGTACCCGGCGTGGAATGCGGCGTCCAGCAGCGCCGGGTGCAGTCCGAAGCCATCGGCTCCGCCCGCTTGCTCCGGCAGGGCCACCTCGGCGAACAATTCCTCGCCCCGGGTCCACACCGCGCGAACGCCCTGAAACGACGGCCCGTAGCCGTACCCTGTGTGTGCCAGACCTTCGTAGACCTGTGCGACGGCGTCCGGCACCTCGGTCGCGCCCGGGGGCGGCCAGGCCTCCAGGTCGAACTCCGCGTCACCGGTTTCCGGTGCCACGCGGGCAGTCGCGTGCCGGACCCAGCCCGTACCTGGCTCGGCGTCCTCCGGCCGGGCGTGGATCTGCACCTGGCGGTGCCCGGCCTCGTCGGCCGCGCCGACACCGACCTGGACCTGCACACCGCGCTGATCGGGCAGCACCAGTGGGTTCTCGATGACCAGTTCGGCCAGCAGGCCGCAGCCGACCTGGTCGGCTGCCCGGACCGCGAGCTCGACGAAGGCCGATCCCGGCACCAGGATCGCCCCCGCGGCACCGTGATCAGCCAGCCACGGATGTGACGACCGAGACCATCGGGACGTGAACAGAACCTGATCCGTCGCGGGGACTTCCGTCACCGCGCCGAGCATCGGGTGGTCTGTCTCGGTCAACCCCAGCTCTGCCGGAGCCCCGGTGGAACTGCCGGATACGAGCCAATACCTGTTGTGCTGGAACGCGTATGTCGGCAACTCCACCGGCCACCGCGCGCTTTCGCCGAGAATCGCGGACCAGTCCACATTCACGCCACGCACATGCAACTGCGCCACAGCGGCGACGAGCGACCGTGTCTCATCGCCGTCGCGCCGCAACGCCGGAATGAACGCGGCGTCCTCAACGCACTCCGCGCCCATCCCGGACAACACACCGTCCGGGCCAAGCTCCAGGAACGTCGTCACATCCGTGGCACGCAACGATGCAACCGCATCCCCAAAACGCACTGTCCGCCGGACCTGATCAACCCAATAATCCGGCGAGGCCATCAGTTCCGGATCGGCGATCGCACCAGACACAGTGGACACCATCGCGATCCGCGGCGACTTGAAGTCCAACTTGTCCAGCACAGCGCGGAACTCGTCCAGCATCGGCTCCATCAACCGGGAATGAAACGCGTGCGACACGTTCAGCCGCCGGGTCTTGAACCCCTGCCCTGACAACTCCTCCGCCATACCCATCACGGCATCCTCAGTCCCGGAGATCACTACCGACTCAGGACCATTGACAGCCGCGACATCCACCCGGTACGACGACAGGGCCGACTCCGGCGCCGCTACCGACACCATCACCCCACCTTGCGGCAGGGCTTGCATCAACCGGCCGCGTGCTGCCACCAGCACCGCCGCGTCCTCAACCGACAACACACCCGCCACACACGCCGCGGTCACTTCACCAATCGAATGCCCGCCAACATAATCCGCGCCGACACCCCATGACTCGACAAGCCGGAACAACGACAACTCCACGGCGAACAACCCAGCCTGAGCGAACACCGTCTGATCCAGCACATCAGACCCGAACACAACATCCGCAACCCGCTGATCCACAAACCCGGCCAACTGGGCATCCAACAACCCACAAACCTCATCAAAAGCTTTCTGAAAAACAGGGAACCGCTCATACAACCCACGAGCCATCCCCACCCGCTGACTGCCCTGACCAGAAAACAGGATGGCGAACTGGTTGTCCTGGACGGCTTCGCCAACCACGACACCGGTCGCGGATGTGCGCTGCGCCAACGCCGCCAAGCCCGCCATGGCTTCTTCGCGGTCCGCGGCGAGGACCACCGCACGATCACTCAGAGCCCCGCGCGTGCCCGCCAACGAACGCGCGATCTCCAGTACGTCCAAGTCCGGCCGTTGAGCCAGAAATGCCTCGAGACTCCGCGCTTGAGCAGCCAAACCCGTCTGACCACGTGCCGAGAGCAACAGCGGCACGAGGGTGCGGTCCAACGCCCCGGGCTTGTCGTCGGTGCGTGGTGGTGCCTGCTGCGGTGCTTGTTCAAGGATCACGTGGGCATTCGTGCCGCTGACCCCGAACCCGGAGACGGCTGCCCGGCGTGGGCGGTCCAGCGAAGGCCAATCCTTGGTCTCGGTCAACAACTCCACCGCACCCGTCGACCAGTCCACTTGCGGCGTGGGCTCATCCACGTGCAACGTCTGCGGCAGCACACCATGCCGCATCGCCATCACCATCTTGATCACGCCGCCGACCCCGGCAGCCGCTTGGGCGTGGCCGATGTTGGACTTCAGCGATCCCAGTGCCAACGGGCAGTCCCGGTTCTGCCCGTACGTCGCCAGCAACGCCTGCGCCTCAATCGGATCACCAAGCGTGGTCCCGGTACCGTGCGCCTCGACAGCGTCCACCTCGGACGGCAAAAGATCCGCGTTGGCCAGCGCCTGCCGAATGACCCGCTGCTGCGACGGGCCGTTCGGCGCGGTCAGCCCGTTCGACGCGCCATCCTGATTCACCGCCGAACCCCGGACCACAGCCCAGATCCGGTGCTTGTTGCGGATCGCGTCCGACAACCGCTCCAGCACGAGCACGCCGACGCCTTCGCCGAATCCGGTGCCGTCGGCTGCTGAGGCGAACGACTTGCACCGCCCGTCCGCCGCGAGCCCACGTTGCCGGGAGAACGCGATCAGGCAACTCGGCGTGGCCATCACGGTCACGCCACCGGCCAGTGCGAGCGAGGACTCACCGGACCGCAGGGACTGCGCCGCGAGGTGCAACGCCACCAGCGAGGACGAACACGCCGTGTCCAGCGTGACCGCGGGCCCTTCCAGGCCGAGCAGGTACGAGACCCGTCCGGACAGCACACTTCCCGCACCACCGGTCAGGATGAAGCCCTCGATGCCGTCAGGAGGTTGCTGCAAGTCGGTGCCGTAGTCGTGGAACGCCAGGCCGGAGAAGACACCGACGGGCGCGCCACGCAAGGACGCTGGGTCGATGCCCGCACGTTCCAGCGCCTCCCACGAGATCTCCAGCATCAACCGCTGCTGCGGATCCATCGCCAACGCCTCACGCGGCGAAACCCCGAAGAACCCGGCGTCGAACGCGTCCGCGTCGTGCAGGAACCCGCTTTCCCTCGCGTAGCACGTGCCGGGGTGATCCGGGTCCGGGTGGTAAAGATCCTCCAGGTCCCAACCCCGGTTGGCCGGAAAGGGGGTGGTGGCGTCGGTCCCTGAGGCGACGAGGTCCCACAGATCCTCAGGAGAGGACACCCCACCGGGGAACCGGCACGCCATTCCGACGATCGCGATCGGCTCGCGACCAGCGGCCACCACCTGGTCGTACTCGTGCTTCAGCCGCGTGTTCTCCTTCAACGAGGCACGCAACGCGTCCACCAGTTGCTGGTTCTGCACTTCAGCCATCTGCGCTGTTCCCTCGTCCCTCACGACTGGCCACTGCCCAACGCTCGTTGCACCAGATCGGCCACGTCCATCGCGTCGATCAGGTCCAGTTCCTCGGCCTCGTCCTGCTGCTGTGGCGCCGTCTCGGCCGGCTGCGAGCGGGCCAGTGACACCAGCGCGTCGAAGATGCCTGCCTCCCGGAAACGGTCGAACGGGACGGCGGCCAGCGCTGCGCGGATCTTCTCGTCGTCGATGTCCGTCTGGTCGGCCAGCTTGCCGACCAGTTCCAGCCGCAAGTACTCGGCCAGGGCGATCGGGGTGGGATAGTCGAAGATCACGGTGGCGGGCAGTGTGCTGCCGACTGCCGAGGACAGCGTGTTGCGCAAGGTCACCGCGGCCAGTGAGTCGAAGCCCAGCTCCTGGAAGGCCTGCCGTGGTTTGACATCGTCCAAGCCGGTGTGGCCCAGTGCGGCCGCGGCGCGTTCCCTGACCAGCTTGAGCAGGACGCGGATCTGCTCGGCCTCACTCGCCTCCGCCAAGGTGCGGGCGAGCTGGGAACCTGATTCCGCCTCGTTGTCGGAGACGAGCGCGGCCTCGACGACTTCCCGGACCGCGGGCAGGTCGCCGAGCAACGGGCTGAGCCGGGCCGATGTGAACGCGGGAACGAAGCTCGGCCAGTCGATGTCCGCCACCGCGACCACGGTGTCGTCGGCTTGGACAGCGGCCGACAGGGCTGCCATCGCCGAGTCCGGCGAGATGGCCGCCAAACCCCATCGGCGCAACTGCTCCTCTGCGGCAGGATCGGCCGCGACGCCGATCCCGGCGACCGCACCCCATGCCACCGAGGACGCCCGCAGGCCACGTCCACGACGTCGCTCGATCACAGCGTCGAGTACGGCGTTGGCCGCTCCGGCAACACCTTGCCCGCCACCGCCCCACACTCCGGACGCCGAGGAGAAGACCACGAACAGGTCCACGTCGCCGAGCAGTTCGTCGAGGTGCATCGCGGTGTCGCACTTGACTGACAGGACCTCGGTCAGATCGGTGACGTCGCTGGACCGGACCGGCAGGGACGTCGCGAGATCGGCCGCGTGCACAACACCGGACAACTCGGGTGTGCCAGCGATCAACTCGGCGACGGCGTCGCGCCGTGTCATGTCCACAGTGGTCACTGTCGCCGTGGTGCCGAGCTCGGCCAGTTCAGCGAGGAATGCCGGGTCGTGGTGGTCTGATCCGGAGGTCAGCACCAGGCGTGCGACGCCCGACTGCGCCAGCCACCTCGCGGCGTGCTTACCCAGGCTCTCGGTGCCGCCGGTGACCAGTATCGTCCCTTGTGGACGCCAACTGCGGCGCGGCGGATCGGCCCGCAGGCCGCTTTCAGCCAGCCGCCGGGCGAACACACCCGCCGACCGGATCGCGAGCTGGTCCTCGCCACTCGGCCCGGACACAGCCGACCGCAGCGCCGCCACGGTACGGTCGTCTAGTACCTCCGGCAGATCGGCCAGCCCGCCCCATCGGTCGGGGTGTTCCAGCGCAGTCGCGAAGCCCAAGCCCCATATGGCCGCTTGTTCCGGTGACCGCAGACGGTCGGCGGGCCCGATGCTCACAGCGCCTCGCGTCACGCACCACAAGGGAATTCCGGCCGCGATGTCGCCGAGAGTGCGCAGCAGGGCCAGTGACGCGGCGGTTCCCTGCGTCAGCGCTGCCGACTCCGGCCGTGGCCGATCATCCAGGGCAAGCAACGACAGCATTCCCGTGACAGCGGGGTCGTCGGCCCGGATCTTCGCCACCTCGTCGGCGAAACCGGCTTGCGTGGCCTCGCTGAACTCCACGATCCGGGCGTCCATCGCCTGCGCGATCCGGGCGATCGGGTGATCCGCCGCCACGTCGGGTGGCACCACCACCAGCCAAGACCCCGCAGCGGCGGCGGCCGGTCGGACCGGGGTCCACGCAGCCTTGTAGCGGAGGCGGCTGACCTTCGTCTTTTCGCTGCGCCCGCGCCGCCACGACGCCAGCATGCCGACGGTGCTGTTGACGGAGTCCGCATCGACATCCAGCATGGTGGCCACCGAGGCGAAGTCCTCGCTCTCGACGGCAGCCCAGAATCGGGCGTCAGCATCGTCGATAGCCGCAGGGCCAGCCGCGTTCTCCGATTCCTCCAACCAGAAGTGCTGACGTTGGAACGCGTAGGTCGGTAGGTCGACGGGTGCACCGGTACCCAGCACGGTCCGCCAGCCAACGGGAACTCCGTGGACATGCAGGGTCGCCAGTGCCGTCAGCAGCTCACGCAGCCCGTTCTCGTCACGGCGCAGCGTGCCCGTGATGACGGCCGGGTTGTTCACGCGGTCGCCGATGATCTCGTCCATCGCCGGAACGAGCACGGGATGTGAGCTGACTTCCACGAACGCGCGGTGAGTGGTGGCAAGCTCGCGGATGGCCTGTTCGAACTGCACGGTCTGACGCAAGTTGCGGTACCAGTAGTCCCCGGTCAGCTCGGCCGTGTCCAACAAGCCACCGGCCACAGTCGAATAGAACGGAACGGTCCCTGACTGAGGCGTGATATCGGCGAGCGCCTGACGCAATTCGTCCTCGATCGCCTCCACAGCGGAGGAATGGGAGGCATAGTCGACGGGGACCTGCCGCGCTCGCACGCCCTCGTCCGCGCAGCGCTGGACGAACTCCTGCAGCGCGGCCGGATCGCCGGACACCACGACCGACGATGGGCCGTTCAACGCTGCCACTTCGACACCGGTCACAAGCAGTTCGCGAACCCGGTCGACACTCGCCGCGACAGCCACCATGCCGCCCCGGCCAGCCAGTCCCTTGGCAATCGCCCGGCTGCGCAGTACCACCACGGTTGCCGCGTCCCGCAACGACAAGCCTCCGGCCACACACGCGGCAGCCACCTCGCCCTGCGAATGACCGACCACGACATCCGGCGACACACCGCTCGCCTGCCACACCGCGGCCAACGACACCGCCACCGCGAACGTCACCACCTGCACCACGTCCACCGCGGCCAACGACGGCGCACCCTCGGCCTGACGGACCACATCAAGCAGCGACCAGCCTGTGAGCTCGTCGAGCACGTTCGCGCATTCGTCCATCTTGGACGCGAACAGCGGACAGGAAGCCAGCAGATCGGCACCCATTCCCGCCCACTGCGCACCTTGTCCCGGAAACACGAAGACGGTACGTCCCTTGACCAAGCCACTCGTGGGAACCACGACACCGGGTGCCGCTTCCCTGCGTGCCAAGGCGTCCAGGCCTGCCAGCGCCTCGCGGCGGTCCGCCGCGACCACAACCGCCCGATCCGGCAACGAACTCCGGGCCGCGACCAGGGATCGCGCGGTGTCTGCGATGTCCATATCGGACTGTTCAAGGAACGACCGCAGTCGCCCAGCCTGCCCTGCCAACCCGGCTTCCCCACGCGCGGACACAACCAAGGCGGCGATGTGGTCGTCAGTCAAGCCTGGTTCGGTGCTGGGCGCTGCTTGGTCGACGGCTTGCTCCAGGATGACGTGGGCGTTGGTGCCGCTCATCCCGAACCCGGACACACCAGCCCGACGTGGTCGACCTGTGACGGCCCATTCCCGCGGTTCGGTCAACAACTCCACCGCACCTGCGGACCAGTCGACCTGCTGTGTCGGCTCGTCGACGTGCAGCGTCTTGGGCATGACGCCGTTACGCATCGCCATCACCATCTTGATGACGCCTGCGACACCAGCAGCAGCCTGCGTATGACCGATGTTCGACTTCACCGAGCCAAGCCACAACGGCTGATCGCGGTCCTGCCCGTATGTCGCCAGCAACGCCTGCGCCTCAATCGGGTCGCCCAGAGCGGTGCCGGTGCCATGTGCCTCCACCAGGTCCACATCGGACGCCGAAACACCGGCGTTCACCAGCGCGGAACGAATCACCCGCTGCTGCGACGGACCGTTCGGCGCAGTCAACCCGTTCGACGCACCGTCTTGATTCACCGCCGAACCACGAACAAGCGCAAGCACCTGGTGCCCGTTCCGGACGGCGTCGGAAAGCCGTTCCAGCAACAGAACTCCGGCCCCTTCGCCCCAGCCCGTGCCATCAGCGGCTGCGGCGAACGCCTTGCACCGGCCATCCGGCGCGAGGCCCCGCTGACGGGAGAACTCGATGAACGCGTCGGAACCGGCCATCACTGTGGCGCCTCCGGCAAGCGCCAGCGACGACTCTCCCGACCGCAGTGACTGCGCCGCCAGGTGCAACGTCACCAAAGACGACGAACAGGCCGTGTCCACTGTGACCGACGGCCCTTCCACACCGAGGAAGTACGACACCCGGCCGGACAGCACACTGCCCGCCCCACCAGTCATCAGGTAACCTTCGACGCCGTCGGCCGAGACAGCCCGAGTACGCAATGTGTACTCGTGGTTGGCCATTCCGGAGAAGACGCCCACGTTGCGGCCACGCAGCGATGCCGGGTCGATGCCCGCCCGTTCCAGCGCCTCCCACGAGATCTCCAGCATCAACCGCTGCTGCGGATCCATCGCCAACGCCTCACGCGGCGAGATCCCGAAGAACGCGGCATCGAAATCCCCCACGTCATGGACGAAGCCGCCCTCGCGGGTGTAGGTCGTTCCGGCGTGGTCCGGATCCGGGTGGTAGATGTTCTCCAGGTCCCAGCCACGATTCGTCGGGAACCCGGAAACAGCGTCCACACCGGACACAACCAGCTGCCACAAGTCCTCCGGCGACGACACACCACCCGGCAGACGACACGCCATCCCCACGATCGCGATCGGCTCGTCCGGAGCGTGCACCCGCGCGGCGGGCGCGGTGCTGGTAGTGCCTTCGCCATTCAGTTCGGCCAGCAGGAATCCGGCGAGCTCGTCCGGTGTCGGGTAGTCGAAGACGATCGTCGCGGGCAGGTCCGCACCGAGGGCGTCCCGCAGCCTGCGCTGCAGGCGGACACCGGCCAGCGAGTCGAACCCGAGGCTCTGGAACGTCCGGCCGGTGTCGATCCGGTCGGTGTGCCCGAGGACCGCGGCGACATGCTCCTGGATCAACTCCAGGATCACCTGGTGCTGATCAGCCGTGGACTTGCCGGCGAGCGGCAACGGTTCGGCGGCGCGAGGTTCGAGCACACGAGGCGACATGCTCAGGTCCGCGTCCACCCAGAAGCGACTGTGCTGGAAGGCGTACGTCGGCAGGTCGGTCCGGCCAGCAGGCGAACCTCCGAACACGCTCGTCCAGTCCACCGGAACCCCGTGCACCGACAGCTGCGCGAGCGCCGTGACGACCGCGACGGCTTCGTTCCGCTCCCGGTGCAAGGACGCGACCGCCAAGGTGTCTGTCATCTGCTGTGTGAGTGCGGTGAGCGCGCCACCCGGTCCCAGTTCCAGGAACACGGTGACGTCACCGTCGAGTGTCGTGATCCCGTCGGCGAACCGAACTGTCCGGCGGACGTGATCCACCCAGTAGCCGGGGGAGCACAACTGCTCGGCCGTGGCGAACTCGCCGGTGACGTTCGAGACGACCGGGATCTCCGGTGGTCGGAAAGTCAACCTTGTCGCCACCGCGCGGAACTCTTCAAGAACACGGTCCATATGCGGTGAATGGAACGCGTGGCTCACCTGCAGGCGCCGCGTCTTGTGCCCACGTGAGGCGAATTCTTCAGCGATGGCGGCGACAACCTCCGTGTCACCGGACACCACAACGGAGGATGGCCCGTTGACGGCGGCAATGGACACCTTGTCCTGCTCGGCGTCGACGTAGGGAGCGACGTCTGCTTCGGCCGCCGCGATCGCGATCATTGCTCCGTCGGCGGACACCGCTTGCATCAGCGCGCCGCGCGCCGCGACCAAAGCGGAGGCGTCGTCCAACGACAGCACTCCGGCAACGTGCGCCGCGGTCAACTCCCCGATGGAGTGCCCGGCCACCACATCCGGCCGGACGCCCCATGAACCGAACAAATGGAAGAGCGCGGTTTCCACAGCGAACAACGCGGCTTGTGCGTAGACAGTGCGGTCGAGGAGCGCGGCGTCGGCTGTGAACACGACATCGCGCAAGGGGATCTCGCCCGGCAGATGACGGTCGAGTGCGGTGCATGCGTTGTCGAATGCCTCGCGGAACTGTGCGTAGTGACTATAGAGATCCCGGCCCATTCCGATGCGCTGGCTGCCCTGGCCCGAGAACAGGAACGTGAGGCGTGCCTTGGTCGAGACGCCGTGGGCGACAGTTTCCGGCAGCACGGTGGCTTGGGCGAGTGCGTCCAGCCCCGCCAGAAGTTCGCTGCGATCCGCACCCACAATCACGGCTTTGTGTTCGAACATCGCACGGGTCGTCACCAGCGAACGCGCGATGCCCAGGTCGTCACCTTGCTCGCGGTGGGCGAAGGCAGCCAGTCTCGCTGCTTGACCACGTATCGCGTCCGCGTTCTTCGCGGATATCAGCCACGCCAAGGCAGGGACACTTTCGGTGGAGTTCATCGTTGGCGCAGCCGGTACTTCTTCGAGAATCACATGCGCGTTGGTGCCGCTGACACCGAACCCGGACACACCGGCTCGACGCGGACGATCCAGCGAAGGCCAATCCTTGGCCTCGGTCAACAACTCGACGGCGCCCGACGACCAATCCACCTCCGGCGACGGCTCATCCACATGCAACGTCCGCGGCAACACACCATGCCGCATCGCCATCACCATCTTGATCACACCAGCCACACCAGCAGCAGCCTGCGTATGACCAATATTCGACTTCACCGAACCCAACGCCAGCGGACGATCCCGATTCTGCCCGTACGCAGCCAGCAACGCCTGCGCCTCAATCGGATCACCCAGCGTCGTACCCGTACCGTGCGCCTCCACAACATCCACATCAGACGGCGAAACACCAGCATTCGCCAACGCCTGACGAATCACCCGCTGCTGCGACAAACCACTCGGCGCAGTCAACCCATTCGACGCACCATCCTGATTCACCGCCGAACCACGAACAAGCGCAAGCACCTGATGCCCGTTCCGGACGGCATCGGAAAGCCGCTCCAGCACAAGAACACCCACGCCCTCAGCCCAACCCGTGCCGTCCGCGGCCGCCGCGAACGACTTGCACCGCCCGTCAGGAGAGAGCCCGCGCTGACGCGAGAAGTCCACGAACGCGTCCGGGCCGGTCATCACGGTCACGCCACCGGCCAATGCCATCGAGCACTCGCCAGACCGCAGTGACTGCGCTGCCAGGTGAAGCGTGACCAGCGACGACGAGCACGCCGTGTCCACCGTTATCGCCGGCCCCTCCAAGCCGAGCGTGTACGAGATCCGCCCGGATATCACCGCGTTGGACGCGCCCGTGATGCGATGTCCCTCGACCAGGTCGGGCATCTGGTGCAGGCGCAGCGCGTAGTCCTGGGTGTTGACGCCCGCGAAGACGCCGATGTCCTTGCCTCGCAGGCTGGTCGGGTCGATACC
The DNA here is from genome assembly GCF_900176515.1 of Kibdelosporangium aridum. GTDB lineage: Bacteria > Actinomycetota > Actinomycetes > Mycobacteriales > Pseudonocardiaceae > Kibdelosporangium > Kibdelosporangium aridum. The sequence goes on along the minus strand of NZ_FWXV01000008.1, from coordinate 89,144 downwards.
CGCTCGCTCGAAGGCCTCCCACGACACCTCGAGCAACAGTCGTTGCTGAGGGTCCATCGCCAACGCCTCACGTGGCGAGATGTCGAAGAACTCCGCGTCGAACCCGGCGACATCGTCGAGAAACGCACCACGCCGGGCGTACGACGTGCCCGGGTGGTCGGGGTCGGGATCGTAGAGGGCGTCCAGGTCCCAGCCGCGATCGCCGGGGAAGTCGCCGACCGCGTCCACTCCGCCCGCGACAAGCGTCCATAGATCTTCAGGACTGCCGACGCCACCAGGAAAGCGGCAGCTCATCGCGACGATCGCGATGGGCTCGTCGACACTTGCCGCAGCCGGGACCGGCTGAACCGGTTGTGCGCCCAGTAATTCATCCCGCAGGTATCGGGCGAGTGCGGCGGGTGTGGGCTGGTCGTAGAGCAGCGTGGCGGACAACGACAGACCGGTCGCGGCGCTGAGGCGGTTGCGCAGTTCGACCGATGTGAGCGAGTCGAACCCGTTGTCCCGGAACGGGCGCGATGCCCCAATACTGTCCGGTGAGGAGTGTCCTAGCGTCTGCGCGGCATGAGCGGTCACCAAATCAAGGAGCGTCTGATCCTGTTCGTGCACGGGCATCGCGGCGACACGCTGGGCCAGGGATGTGTCGCTCCCGGAGTTCGCGACGGGTTGGCCTTGCGGCAACAACCCACGCAGCAATGGAAGTTCCACGTGCGCGGCCGGGTCGAGCTTGGCCGCGACCACGGCGGGCTCGGCGCTGCGCAGGGCTTCGTCGAACAACGCCATCCCGAAGTCCGGGGAGATCAGGGACAAACCCGAGCGCTTGACGCGTTCCAGGTCGTTGGAAGTGAGGTGTTCGGTCATGCCGGTGGCCCACGGTCCCCACGCGATCGACGTCGCTGGCAGGCCCATGGCGTTCCTTCGCACCGCTAGCGCGTCCATGAAGGCGTTCGCCGCTGCGTAGTTTCCCTGCCCTGGGTTGCCGAACGTGCCTGCCGCCGACGAGAACAGCACAAATGCCGCCAAGTCGTGGTCGCGGGTCAACTCGTCCAACACCTGTGCCGCGTCGACCTTCGCCTTGAAGACGGTGTCCAACCGCTCGGGTGTCAACGCGGTGATCACGCCGTCGTCGAGGACGCCCGCCGTATGCACCACACCGGTCAACGGAGTGTCCACTGTGTTCAGAAGCGCCGTGACTTCGTCCCGGTCCGCTACATCGCAAGCCACGACCCTGGCTGTCGTTCCCAGCTCCGACAGATGTGTGATCAGCTCCGGCGCGCCTGGTGCATCAGGTCCACGGCGGCTTGCCAGCACAAGGTTGCGCACCCGGTGGTGTTCAGCCAGATGCCGGGCGACCAGTCCGCCAAGGCCCTGCGGGCTGCCAGTGACGACCACCGTGCCCGCCTGGTCCAGCACGCGTCCTTGGTGCGGTCCAGCTTCGACCCGAGCGAGGCGAGGCACCGATACGACACCGGAACGAACCGCAGCCTGCGGCTCACCGGATGCCAGCACGCTCGGCACAAGTCGTGCCGCTGCTTGACGATCGTCGGTCGCGATCACCACGAACCGATCCGGATGCTCGGACTGCGCTGACCGCAGCAGTCCCCAAACCGCGGCTGCCACCGGATCGCTGATCTCCCGCGTCGCCACCACCAGCCGCCGGTCGGCCGCAGCGTGTGTCAACCACGCCTGCACAAACGCCAAGGCCTTGGTGGTCAAGGCACGGACATCGTCGGCGGTGTCGCCGGTCAGGTCGACCAGCGCCGCACCTGCTCCCCCAGCGATATCCTCCGTAGTAGACAGAAGCTCGACCGCCTCTGCTGCCTCTGGTGGGGAGAATTCCGACCATTCCATCCGGAACAACGCGTCCGCAGGTCGGTCAGGAGCAGCACCCCGTGGTGACTCCAGCCAGTACCGCTGCCGCTGGAAGGCGTAGGTCGGCAACTCCACCGGCAGTCCTGCGCTCTTGCCGAGGATCGCGAGCCAGTCCACGTCCACACCCCGCGCATGCAACCGCGCAACCGCCGTCATCAGCGATCGAACATCATCACCCTGGCGCCGCAAGGCCGGAACGAACACAGCGTCATCCGTCATCCCCGACAGCACACCGTCAGGGCCAAGCTCCAGGAATGTCGTCACGTCCGCAGCACGCAATGACGTAACCGCATCGCCAAAACGAACCGTCCTGCGAACTTGGCCCACCCAATACTCCGGTGACGCCATCAGTTCCGGATCAGCGACCGCACCAGACACAGTGGACACAATGGTGATCTTCGGCGTCCGGAACTCGAGCTTCTCTACCACCGCGCGGAATTTGTCCAGCATCGGTTCCATCAGGCTCGAATGGAAGGCGTGCGACACGTTCAACCGACGCGTCTTGACACCCTCCGCCGACAACTTCCCTGCCGCGTCAAGCACATCTCGTTCCGGGCCCGAGATCACCACCGACGATGGGCCGTTCACCGCCGCGACATCCACCCGGTACGACGACACCGCCGACTCCGGCGCGGCAACCGACACCATCACGCCACCCGAAGGCAGATCCTGCATCAATCGACCACGGGCCGCCACCAACACCGCCGCATCCTCAACCGACAACACACCCGCCACACACGCCGCCGTCACCTCACCAATCGAATGACCACCCACAAAATCCGCAACAACACCCCACGACTCCACAAGCCGGAACAACGACAACTCCACCGCGAACAACCCAGCCTGAGCAAACACCGTCTGATCCACCACATCAGACCCGAACACAACACCCGCAACCCGCTGACCCACAAAACCAGCCAACTGCGCATCCAACAACCCACAAACCTCATCAAAGGCCTTACGGAACACCGGGAACCGCTCATACAACCCACGAGCCATCCCCACCCGCTGACTACCCTGACCAGCAAACAGGATGGCGAGGCGGCCCTCGACGACCTCGTCGAGCGCGAAGCCGTCCTGTGCGCAATCCGCCAGGCCCGTCAAGGCTTCGGCTCGATCGGATGCCAGCACCACGGCCCGCTGGGGCAGCGTCGCTCGTGTGGTGACCAGTGCCCGTCCCACCTCAGGGATGTCAACGTCAGGGCGCTGCCGCAGGAAGTCCGCCAACCGGTCGGCCTGCCGCGCCAAAGCCGTTCGGTCATGCGCGGACAGCACCAGTGGCACGAGCCCACCGGTCACCCCGGGTGCCTCGTGCTCCGACGCCTGCGCGGGCGCTTGCTCGACGATGACGTGGGCGTTGGTGCCGCTGACGCCGAACCCGGAAATGCCTGCCCGACGCGGACGATCCAGCGAAGGCCACTCCCTGGCCTCGGACAACAACTCGACGGCGCCCGACGACCAATCCACCTCCGGCGACGGCTCATCCACATGCAACGTCCGCGGCAACACACCATGCCGCATCGCCATCACCATCTTGATCACACCAGCCACACCAGCAGCAGCCTGCGTATGACCAATATTCGACTTCACCGAACCCAACGCCAGCGGACGATCCCGATTCTGCCCGTACGCAGCCAGCAACGCCTGCGCCTCAATCGGATCACCCAGCGTCGTACCCGTACCGTGCGCCTCCACAACATCCACATCAGACGGCGAAACACCAGCATTCGCCAACGCCTGACGAATCACCCGCTGCTGCGACAAACCACTCGGCGCAGTCAACCCATTCGACGCACCATCCTGATTCACCGCCGAACCCCGGATGACTCCCCAGATCCTGCGCTTGTTGCGGATCGCGTCCGACAACCGTTCCAGCACAAGGACACCTGCGCCCTCGGACCAACCCGTGCCATCAGCCGCTGCTGAGAACGACTTGCACCGCCCGTCACGCGCGAGGCCTCGTTGGCGCGAGAAGTCCACGAACGAGTCGGGACGGGTCATGACCGTTACGCCACCAGTCAGCACGAGCGAAGACTCGCCGGACCGCAGCGACTGCGCCGCCAGATGCAGGGCCACAAGCGACGACGAACACGCAGTGTCCACAGTGACCGCAGGCCCTTCAAGGCCAAGGAAGTACGACACCCTGCCGGACAGCACACTGCCCGCACCACCGGTCATCAGGTAGCTGTCCACACCGTCAGGCAGATCAGCCAACCTGTCCGCATAGTCCTGGTGCATCGCGCCGGTGAAAACACCGATGTTCCTGCCTCGCAAGGTGTTCGGGTCGATGCCCGCGCGTTCCAGCGCTTCCCAGGAGATCTGGAGCATCAACCGCTGCTGCGGATCCATCGCCAACGCCTCACGCGGCGAGATCCCGAAGAACCCGGCGTCGAAATCCCCGGCGTCCGGCAGGAAGCCGCCTTCGGTTGCGTAGCTGGTGCCCGGGTGATCCGGATCCGGGTGGAACAGCCTCTCCAGGTCCCAGCCACGGTCATCCGGGAACCTGGTGATGGCGTCGGTCTCCTCGGCGACGAGACGCCACAAGTCCTCCGGGGCAGCGACTCCACCTGGGAACCGGCACGCCATCCCGATGATCGCCATCGGTTCGTCCGCCGCGACCGCATGGGCTGCTGGCTGCTCGGTGATGTCCTCGGTATTCCCGGAAAGCCTGCGCTCGAGCATCCGCCCAAGAGCTTGCGGCGACGGGTAGTCGAAGGCCGACGTGGACGACAGTCGCAGGCCGGTCGCCACCGCGAGGCGGTCGCGCAACTGCACGGCGTGCAACGAGGTGAACCCCAGATCCGTGAACGCGCGGTCGGCCGCGATCGATCGCGGATCGGAGACCGCGAGGAGATCGGCGACCTGTTCGCGGACCAAGTCCACCAGATGCCTGGCACGATCGTGGCCGGTCACGCCGGTCGGGACTTCGACGAGATCTCGCATCGGCGGTGGCACCGAGCCGCGCAGCTCGGCCGGATCGAGCTCCATCGCGACGAGATGTGGCTGGCCCAAGGTCAAAGCCGCGTCGAACGCGTCCAGTTCCTCCTGCCGGCTGAGTGTCGCGTTGTCGTCTGACTCCCAGCTCAGCGCCAGCGTGGGAATGCCTTGTGAGCGCAGGTCATGAGCGAACGCGTCGGTGAACGCCGCAGATGCGGCCTTATCGACGTCGCCACGCCCGGTGACTGCGACGGCGTCGGAGAACAGCACAAAAGCCGACGGATCCGGCACGAGTTCGGCCAGGTTACGCAGACTCGTGACCGCAGCGGCCAGCGAATCAGGCACGACGCCGTGCACGACGGCACTGACCTTGAATCGTGCGAACACCTCACGCAGTGCGTGCGGGTCGGTGAGGTCGCACTCGACAACCGGCGCTTGTGCTCCGGCGTCCGCGAGGTGGCCGCTCAAGTCGCCTGCCAGCCCGCCGCTGCCGGGTTCGGTGACCAAGACGAGCCGGGTGACGCCGTATGTGCCTGCCAGGTGCTGGGCCACAGACGCGGCGCGCTCGGTCTCGGCGCCCGTGATCATCACCGTGTCAATGCTGTCCAACGACGCGGTGTTCTCACGCTCGGTGTCCACAGCGACCTGGGTGAGCCGTGGCAACAAAACGACGCCGGACCGCACCGCGAACTGGGGTTCGCGCGACCGGACAGCCGTCTGAACCGCTTGTGTCGCGGGCTCGTCATCGAGATCGGCGATGACGAACCGACCCGGATACGAAGCCTGCGTCGCGCGTAGCCATCCCCACAAGGGTGCTTGTGCCGGATCGCCCGCGCTGTCGTCCAGGTCTGTCACCACCGCGCCACGAGTGGCCACAACCAGCAGACAATCCGCGAGACGGTCGTCTACGAGCCACGTCTCCACCCACCGGACGCATTCGGTGACCCGGTCGGCGATCTCGCGCGGATCCGAGCCTGAGTGCGGGATCTGCAGGACCGCGACCTCAGGCAGGCTGTCCGCCAATGCGGCCGGTGCGGGCGTCTCGGGCGACAGTTCGCCAAGCGCCAGCCAACTGCCCGGTTCCGAATCGGGCCGTGTCGGCTGAGGAACCCAATCCATCCGCAGCAGCGACTCGAAGGTCGAGTTGCCCACCGCCAACAGCCGCGTTGGCACGTCAAGCAGGTGCCTGCGCATGATCTTGCCCGACGCGGTCCGCGGGACTTCCCGGATCTCGTACAGCCGCTCGGGAATCTTGAAGTACGACAACCGATCTCGGCATGCCGCGAACGCCTCACCCGGGTCGAACCCACCCGCGGCCGGTACGACGAAAGCGACCGGCACCTCGCCGAGGACCTCGTGCGGCTTGCCGACGACTGCGACGTCGGCGACGCCCGGCACGGTCCGCAGGACGCTCTCCACCTCGCCCGGATGAATGTTCTCACCTGCGCGGATGATGAGTTCCTTGATCCGCCCGGTGACCGTGAAGTATCCGGCCTCGTCGCGGCGGGCGAGATCGCCGGTGTGGTACCAGCCGCCCTGCAGCGCCTCGGCAGTGGCCTCCGGCTGGTTGTGATAGCCGGCCATCACGTTCGGGCCGCGGACCCACACTTCGCCTTCGGTACCGTCCGCGACGTCAAGGCCGGTCTGCGGATCGACCAGCCGCACGCCAAGGCCGACGACCGGCACGCCACACGAGCCTTCAACCCGGGCGCCTGACGGCCAGTTGATGGTGATCGACCCGCACGTCTCGGTGCTGCCGTAGGCGTCGATCAACGGCGCGCCGAACGCCTGCTCAACCGACCGGCGCAGGGCCGCGGTCGTAATGGCCCCACCGACCAGGCCGACGCGAAGACCCGGCGCGGTGAACCCCCGGGCATCCGCCTCTCTGAGCAGATGGTGATACGTGGTCGGGACACCTGCGATGACGGTAAAAGGCGAATCGCTCCATATGTCTACGACGTCCGATGCGGAAAGGCCGTCGACGATTCGTGCGGTCGCACCGACCGCCATCACGGAAAGTACACAAGCGATATGCGAAAGACTGTGGAACAACGGAAGCGGCCACAGCACTCGGTCCTCTTCGGACAACCCGAGCACCGGTGCATAACACGCGGCGACTGACCACAAACAGTTACGCGAAGTGGACAGAACACCCTTGGGTTGTCCCGTTGTGCCGGACGTGTACAGCATCCATGCGATCTCGTCCAACCCCAGATTGTCGTAAGCGGGCGAGACCGGGTCAGATGTCGCGAGTTGTTCGTACGACAAATTCCCATACTGAGCGTCACCGACGACCAGAACCGTCATCGGCCGCGACATGCGCTGGACCCGATCGACATGGAACGAATCCGTGATGATCACGCTCGCACCACTGTCATCCAGCAGGTACGCCAATTCCGCATCGGACGAGCGCGGGTTCAGCGGGACGCCGATCGCTCCAGAGCGCGCGACGGCGTAGTAACTTTCGACCATTTCGACGCGGTTGCCCAACAACATCGCCACGCGGTCGCCCGGATAGGCCCGCAGATCGGCCAAGTGTCCAGCGAGACGACGAGTTCGAAGCTCCAATTCGGCGAAGCTGACCGAACGCCGGTCATCCTGGAAAGCGATCTTCTGCCCGAACCGCAAAGCCTGTGCGCGAACAACTTCATGTAACGGCCGCACCAGTTCGGTACGCAGCATCCCCATCCCCCACGATTTACCTCGTTGGGCACGGCAAAACCGCACCCCAAGAGACCAGCAGAATGCCTGCTGGAACGCAGGGGTTATAACCCCCTACACCCCCCTTGCCTGCGCGGACAAGCTGGGGGTTCGAGGCCTTGACGTCGGATCCGAATGCAGCTAATGGGTCGTGTCGCGGTTCTTGGGCGTCAAAAGGCTGTGGCTCGCAGGTAGGCCAGGACGGCAAGCACCCGCCTGTTGGTGTCCTCGGTCGGTGGCAGGTCGAGCTTGGCCAGGATGTTGCCGACGTGCTTGCCGACAGCCGCCTCGGTGACCACCAGCTTGGCCGCGATCGCGGCGTTCGAGTGGCCTTCGGCGACCAGGGCCAGCACCTCGTGTTCGCGTGCCGACAGCCGGGCCAGCGGATCACGCCGACGGACCAGTAACTGGCGGACCACCTGCGGGTCGACCACCGTGCCGCCCGCCACCACCTGGCGCAGCGTCGCGACGAAGTCCTCCACGTCGACAACCCGGTCCTTGAGCAGGTAACCGACCCGGACGCCGTCGCCGGAGTCCAGCAACTCGGCCGCGTAGCTGCGCTCCACGTATTGGCTCAACGCGACAACCGCCAGCCTCGGGTCGGCCCGGCGCAGCGCCACGGCGGCCCGCAGTCCTTCGTCGGTGAACCCTGGCGGCATACGGATGTCCGTGATCACCAGATCCGGTCGGGTTTGTGCGACTGCCGCCGTCAACGCGTCCGCGTCGCCGACTTGCGCGATCACTTCGAACCCGAACCGCTCCAACAGCCCGGCCAGCCCGGCTCGCAGCAACACACCGTCCTCCGCGAGCACGACACGAATCACTGACACGGCAACTCCACGCGTACCACGGTCGGACCACCCGGCGGACTGGACAGCAACATCCGCCCGCCCACCACGGCCGCACGGTCGGCCAGCCCAGTCAACCCGGTGCCGCGCACCGGGTCGGCGCCGCCGACACCGTTGTCGCCGACTTCCAACACGAGCATCCCGGCGTGCCGGGAAGCGGAGACACTGGCGGTGTCCGCGCCGCTGTGCTTGGCCACGTTGGTCAATGCCTCCGCCACGACGAAATATCCGATCGCCTCGACTGCCGCGGGCAGGCGGCCGGGAACATCGGCGTGCACGCTCACCGGAATGGGCGCGCGGTCGGCCAGTTCCCCCAGTGCCGCAGGCAGACCGCGGTCCGTGAGCACTCTGGGGTGAATGCCGCGAACCAGCTCGCGCAGCACGGTCATCAGCTCCTTGGCTTCGTTGTGTGCGGTCGTCACCTCCGCGTAGGCGGGTGAATCGGGCTCGAGGTCCACTTTGGCCAGTCCAAGTCGGAGGGTGAGACCGACCAGCCGCTGTTGCGCGCCGTCGTGCAGGTCTCGCTCGACGCGGCGACGTTCGGCCTCGAACAGGTCCACCAACCGGGCCCGTGATCGCGCGACCTCAACCAACTCGGAGCGCAGCGGCCCGCTGTCATCGCGGAGCAGGGCACGGGCCACCGCGCCGTGCGCCGACGCCAGCAGAGCCACCGGATACGGCGACAACAGCAGGGCGACACCGGCGGCCACCGCGTACGGAGTTGCCGCTTCCGGGGTTGCGACGGTCGCGAACCCGAGCGATACCAGCGAGGTTCCGTCCACTAGGAACGGCGACACGACCAGCAGGACAAGGAATAGCAGCAGTCCAGAAGTCGCCGCGGACAGCAGCGCACCCACCGTGACGAGCAGGACCAGGTACGCGACAGCGCGCCAAGTCGCGGGGTCGGTGTACTGGATCGGCCCGCGTGGCTGGTCACCGAGTGGACGGCCGTCGACCAGCCGGAGGCGACGTCGTTCCAGCCGAGCCACCGGCGCGGCCAACCACGGCAGCGCCGCGGCGAGCAGCAGCGCGCCCACGAGCGTGAGCACCAACACCCACGTCCATGACATCGGCGTCGGACGCTGAAGACCGGCCGCCGCAAGCAACCACGGGGCTGCCGGTACTGCCAGCGGCACCAACGCCAAGGACGCGACGACCGGCGTGCCGAGCATGTGGCCGTAGGCGCGCCACGGCCAGGCACTGAACAGAAACCGGCTTGTGGTCAGCGCTTCGCGCAGTGTTCTTTGTTTCCCCCTGATCACCTTGGCCACGGTAGCCGAGCCGACCGGCCGCGTCCCGCCCTCTCGCCATAGTCGGGAGGTATGCCTACCACTACCTCCAAGTGGCCCCTTGCTGTCACTGACCACACCACGTTGGCGATGATCTTGTTGGCGGCATGATCGTGGTGAAGACCCGCATGAGCGGGCTGGCGGTGTTCCTCGGCCTCGCGTTCGGCCTCGCCTGGCTGGGCATGATCGGCGCGTGGGCGCTCGGCTTCTCGTTGGTGAACCCGTTGGTGCAGTTACCGTTCGCCTTCGCGCCCGCGATTGCCGCCTTCGTCGTGCGCCGGTGGGTGACCGGCGAAGGATTCGCGGACGCCGGACTGCGGTTGCGGCTACGCGCGGCGTGGCCGCAGTACCTTGCAGCATGGCTGGGTCCGGTCGCTCTCGTCGCGGCCACCGCTGCCGTGGCTGTGCTGTCCGGCGCACGTCTGGCCACATTGGACGGCCAGATAGCCGGCCTGCCGGGATGGGCGCTGGTCGCGGTGCTGCTGCTCGTCGTCCCCCTGCTCACGCCGATCTACTGGGGCGAGGAGTTCGGCTGGACAAGCTATCTGAGGCAGCGCGTGTACCCCGGCCGCCCGGTTGCGGCGACCCTGACGACCGGCCTGATCTGGGCCGTGTGGCACTACCCGCTCGCGTTCGTCGGCTACATCGAGTTCGAGAACGTCGTGGTAGGCCTCGCCATGTGGACGGTGTCGTTCGTGTGCCAGGAGATTCTGCTGAGCTGGCTGCGCGTGCGCAGCGGCAGCGTGTGGACCGCGAGCCTGGCCCATGCCGGGAACAACATGGTGCTTGCGCTGCTGGTCGGGTTCCTACTGGCGGACGTGAGCGTCCTGACTGTCACGGCGCTCACGACCATCCCGCTGGCTGTGCTCGCCGCCTGGGTGTTGACCACCGGCAGGTTGCGGCCGTGAACCACTGAGTGCCAAGGGTTCCAAGTAGACAGTGAGTCGCTGATCGGGGCAACCACAGCACGCTCGGCCGTGGTTGCCCCGCGGGGGTCAGCGGGTGACGACGGTCCGGCCCGAGGCCAGCAACGCACCGGTGTGGCTGCTGTACTTGTCCGTTCGTGCACGGAAGGTGTAGTGGCCGCTGACACCGCCGACCTTCGGCGTCCAGCACCGAGTCTGGTTTGGCGCTATGTAACCGTTCCCCTTGTTGCCGTTGCCGAGATCGGTGTCGCACGAGACGTCCTTGATCCAGTCGCCGTCCCGATAGATCTGCAGAAGGACCTGCGCGTACTGGCTGGCTGTCATCGGAGTGTCGTAGATCGCGAACCCCCAGTAGTTGTACGAGCTGTCACGGCACAGCTCAACGGAGCCGACCCGGGCGCCTCCGACCACCGCGAACACCGATTCTACGGGCGGTTTGACAATGGTTCCGTATGTGTTGCCCCACTGGCAGTGCGGAGCAGCCTGTGTCTGTGCCGAAGCGGGCACCACCCCGCCCAGCAATGCCGCGCTCACCACCCCCAGCGTGGCGATGACTTTCCTGATCATGATCTCCTCCAGTCGTCCGCAGTCCTGCCCAGCATGTGGCGGCCGCGTGTGCGCCGGGGAGGGGTTTCCCGTCGACCGCGGCAGCGGGAAACGGACAACACGAAAAGTGGACTTGCTGGTCCAATTTTCGTCGGCACCATCGGTGGCGCAAGCTTTGCCACAGCGAGAGGTAGTCCACCATGATGGGCAGGTTCGGTGTCTGGCAGCCGTTGCGGGTGACGACTCCGGCGATGGCGGCCGAGGTCGAGGGTCTTGGGTTCAGCAACCTGTGGGTCAGCGGGGCGACGTCGGAACTCGCCGGTGTCGACGAGCTACTCGAGGCGACGGAGTCGCTTGTCATCGGCACCAGCGTCCTCAACATCTGGCACGGCGGCGCCACGGTCGCCGCGGCCTCGTATCACCGGCTGGCCGAGCGTTTCCCTGGACGGTTCCTGCTCGGCATCGGGGCCGGGCATCCCGAACAGAACCAGGAGTTCCAGTCCCCGATGGCGTCGATCACTCAGTACCTCGACGAGCTCGACGCCGGAGGAGTTCCGGTTGACGGCCGGGCAATTGCCGCGCTTGGTCCGAAGATGCTCGCACTGGCCGCGGAACGGGCGGTTGGCTCGATCCCGTACAGCGTCACGCCGGAGTACACGCGGCGGGCCCGCGCCGCGCTCGGTTCCCGCCGGATCCTCGCGCCCGAGCACAAGGTGGTGTTGGACACTGACCCTGTGCGCGCACGGCAGACCAATCGGGACTACATCGAGGCGATGCTCAACCTGCGGCACTACCGGAACAGCCTGCGCAGGGTCGGCTTCACCGACGAGGACGTGACCGGCCGCGGCAGCGACCGGCTCTACGACGCGCTCGTTGCACACGGCGACGTGAACACCGTCGCCGGCAAACTCACTGAGCACCTTGATGCCGGGGCCGATCATGTCGCCATCCAGGTGATGACCAACGACCGCACCACGATCCCCGGTCTGCCGAAGGACATCACGGTCCAGGTGTACGACGACCGCGTGTTCGCCGTCTACAAGGCACTCGCCGACGAACTCCTCTGAGATGATGACTACTTTCCTCCGCTGTTGCGGACCTGGACGCCTTCGGCGATTCGGCCGAGCAGTTCGGGAACGTCGTCCATACCGGTGTGGGCCTCGATGAAGACCAGACGGTCGGTGACACGTTCGGCTTCGGCGAGCGCCTCTCTGAGTTCGTTCGCCGTGCGGGCCTGCAAGGTCAGTGCGTCCTTCGCGCCAAGTGCCGCCGGCACGGCTGGCCAGTCCCATGTGGCAATGTCGTTATAGCAAGCGCGTTCCCCATGGATCGCACGCTCCACTGTGTACCCGTTGTTGTTGACGAGCACGATGACCGGAGTGAGCTTGTGCCGGGCGATGGTGCCAAGCTCCTGGATGGTCTGCTGCGCTGAGCCGTCGCCGATGAGAAGCAGGCAACGTCGCGAGGTGTCGGCCAGTTGCGCGCCGAGTAGCGCGGGCAGCGTGTAGCCGATGGAGCCCCACAACGGCTGCCCGATGAACCGTGCCCCGTCGGGAAAGCGCCGCGTGCACACGCCGAAGAAGGAGGTGCCTTGCTCCGCGAGCACAGTGGTAGTCGGCCGCACTGCACTGGCCGCCACAATGTCCCACAGCTGATCTTGAGTCAGTGGCCCGTCGCCGCGAGGCACCTCCATGGGACTCACGGCAAGGGAAACAGCCTCCCGTCCGTGAACCAATTCGGTCAAAGCGGCCAGTGCGGCTGCGAGCGGAATCCGGTCGAACCGTTTGCCGTCCACTGTGGCCGTCTGCGGGCCGAGGTCGATACCTGACTGGACGTCGAACCCCTGGCTGAAGCCACCGCTGGTGGTGTCCGCGAGCAGCACGCCAGCACGGATGAGCAGGTCCGCCTCATCCACGGCGACCCGGGTGCGCGGGTCGCTGAACGCGCCGGAGTAGACACCGAGGAACTGCGGGTTGCCCTCGCCCACGACGGTCTTGCCCATCGACAAGGTGGCGTAGGGGAAACCGCCTGCGGCGAGCAACTCGGCCAGCTCATCGCGTGCCTGGAACCGGTCGACCAGGAAGTCCGCCAGCACGGTCACGGTGGTCGCGGTCGCCAGCCGATCACGGGCGACATCGGTGAACGCGGCCAGACTGACCTCGTCCACATCGGACGAATCGGGCAGCGACCCGGTGGGCGGCCCGACAAGCGCGGATGCGACATCAGACGGCAGCCGGAGATAGCAGGGCCGCTTCTCCCGGACCGCCGCTGCCAGTACCCGATCGATCTCGGCCGCGGCGTTGTCCCGGCGGAGTACGGCCTGTGCGCACGTGACTTGTTCGTGCGCACGGGCAAATCGGTCATAGTCGCCGTCACCCGCGGTGTGGTGCACGACGGCTCCTCTGTGCTCCGCGGCTTCAGCAGGGCCAACGGTGACGTGGACCAGCGGCACGTACTCGGCATAGCTCCCGGCGACGCCATTGATCGCGCTCAGCTCCCCCACCCCGAAAGTAGTCAGCAATGCCCCAAATCCCACCGTCCTGGCGTAGCCATCGGCGGCGTACGCGGCACCCAGTTCGTTGGCCGTGCCGACCCACTCGATGTCCGGATGCGCCAGCACGGTGTCCAACATCGCGAGGTTGTAATCGCCTGGGACGCCGAACAAGTGGCGGACGCCAAGCGAGGCCAGGCGCCGCAGCAGGTATTCCACGACGGTCACAGCTGATGAGTTCATGATTCCAGCGTCCGCGCGAACAGCTGCCGCGGTCATGCGGAGAACCGACAACATCGAGCCAGCCGCGCTGTGAAATCCACAAACCGTGACTAGCCTTGGCTTGTCAGCCCGGAGAAAGGCGAGCAGGATGGCGCGTGACGATTGGCGAGCTGTCGCCGAGTTGTGCCAGACGGTGGCCGCGGACCTGCCACGCCTTGTCTCGGCGATCGCCGACCGGATCAGGCAGGAAATCGCCGGATATCACGTGGTTGACCGCACCGAGCACGAACGCGGTGTGACACAGGAATATCGTGGCCTGCTCACCGGACTCGCCATGCGCAGACCGCCCACTCAGGACGAAATAGCGCAAGCACGCGATCTGGCGTACGGCGAGGCGGTCCGCGCGCAGGATGCTGCTCAGCTGGACCTCACGTACCGATTTCTTGACGGGCTCATCACCGGCACCTCACCCGGCAGCGACCTGACGCATTTGGCCCACGCGCTGAACTTCGACCCCGCGGGCACATTCCAGGCCGTCTGCTCGTCCGCCGTGGGATGGACTGACGAAGACCTGAACACGCTGCGCGGCAACTTCCGCGGCGGGCGAGGGACGATGCGATGCGCCAACCGAGGGACCGTCGTAGTCGCGCACTGCACATCCACGCGAACACCGTGCGGTACCGCTTGGCCCGCTGGCACGAACTCACCGGATGGGACGTGCACACCTGGGACGGGCTTTCCGCCAGTATGGTCGGACTCAACCTGTTCGCGCAGGACAGTCGATCCACATAGGTCAGGACCAGTCAGGCTGGCCACGGCTGGCGCGGCGGGCGAGCCGTTCGGGTGAGCGGATCACCACAGCACCTGGCTCCACTGATACCAGCCCCTCCCCGGCCAGTGTCTTCAGCGCGCGGTTGACCGATACTCGGGTGGCGCCGATCGCCTCGGCCAACCCATGCTGCGCGCCAGGCAACACAACCGTGGTCCCGGAACGTTTCGCGGTACGCACCAGCCACACGGCCACCCGCGTCACGACATCGGCGAATGCGGCACGCACCAGCTCGTCCTGCTGATCGCGCAGGTTGCGAGCAAGGTAGGCCAAGACATGACGGCGCGCGGCCGGAACGTCGTCGATGACCGCCAGCAACTCACCAGCGGGCACGAACCGCAGGTGCACCCTCGTCACCGCCGTCCAGGTCGCGGTGTGACCACCGCCGTCGAGCACCGCCGCCTTGTCGACCGTGCACGGGCCCGGAAACTCCCCCAGACGCAGCCGCCGCCCACCAGCAGTGTCGTGGGTGGCGGCCAGCGTCCCGCTCTCCACCACGATCAGGCGAGTCGCTGGTTGGCCCCGCACGGCCACCACACAGTCCGCGTCCAGGACACGCGTCGTCGACCGTGTCGCCAGCGCACGCAATCGCTCCTGGTCCAGCGACGCGAACAAGGGCACAACCGCCAACGCGTCCAGATCGGTCATGATTGGCAGTATCACCTGATACAGCGCTCGATCCTTCGGTGGCCATACGGTCGCGGGCATGTTCGTACTCGAATTGGCCTTCGACGAGGACCCGCGCCGGCTGGCCGCCCGTCCGGCTCATCGACGCCAGCTGGCTGCGCTGCACGCCGATGGGATGCTGGCGATGGCCGGACCGTGGGACGACGACTCCGGAGCACTGCTGGTCTTCGACACCGACCGCGCGGGCGTGGAAGCCATCATGGCTGCCGACCCGTACTACACCACTGCCGGGGTGACGGTCACCGCATTGCGGCAATGGAACCCGATAATTGGCGTCACGCCGTCCCACCCGATTACCGGCTCACAGGCCCGGTGAAAACCACGCCTGGAGGTTGGCCGGGTCAATCGGGAGTGAGATGTGTTCGTGCGTGATCAACCACTTGTCGCCTGACCGCCTGCAACACACGGTCGACCGTACCCATATCGCACTGTCGATTCCGTTCTTGCGGGTTCCGCTGTCCAGGTGGATCATGTGCGCGTACGCGACATCCCCGTTGGCCACGACAGACAGCTCATGCGTTTCAAGGCCGATGGGTCCGTCGTATTCGTCAAACCATCGCACGAAGTTGCGGCGGACTTCCTCGGTTCCTTCGAACCGCAGCGGCGGGACGACATCGTAATAGACGACGTCGGCGGAATAGTGTGACATGAGCCGGTCGATGTCCTTTGTCTGGCAAGCATCGACGCGGCTGTCCAAGAACGTCCTGAGCCCGGACTCGTTCGAAGCCATCGGATCCTCCATCGGGAAACCTACCGCCGCCAGCTGGCCTGGCGGCGGTTCCTGTGGTCGCAGTAATCCGACAGCGCAGCCGCCTGGATTGTGAGGTGACCGGTCGAGCCCGAGCACCTCCGGCTCGACCCAGCCACCGTGGCCGGTCCAGACAGGCTCTCGTGCGCGTGCCCGTTGACTGATATTGTCTAATGGTATGACGGTTAGCACTTCAGGCGTCGGGAGGAACGAGCATGCTCAGACGAGAGGTCAATGAGCTGTTGACGCGGACAGGGCCCGGCACGCCGATGGGAGACCTCTTCCGTCAGTACTGGATCCCCGCGTTCCTCGCCGAGGAACTGCCGGAGGACGACTGCCCGCCGGTGCGCCTCAAGATCCTCTCCGAGCGGCTGATCGGCTTTCGCGACAGCAACGGCCGCTACGGCCTGGTTGACGAATTCTGCGCCCACCGCGGCGCGTCGCTCTGGTTCGGCCGCAACGAGGAAGGCGGGCTGCGCTGCGCCTACCACGGCTGGAAGTACGACGTCACCGGCCAGTGCCTCGAGGTGCCGTCCGAACCGGACAACAGCAACTTCTGCACCAACGTCAAGCTGACGTCGTACCCGCTGGTCAAGATCGGTGACATCCTCTGGACCTACATGGGCGACCCGGCCAAGCAGCCACCGCCGCCCGAGTTCGAGTTCATCCACGTCCCGCCGGAGCAGACCTACACCTCGAAACGCTGGCAGGAAAGCAACTGGCTGCAGGCACTGGAGGGCGGCATCGACTCCAGCCACGTGTCGTGGCTGCACTCCGGCGCACTCAAGAGCGACCCGTTGTTCAAGGGCGCCAAGGGCAACAAGTACAACATGAACGACCTCAAGCCGTTCTTCGAAGTCGCCGAGGCCGATGGCGGGCTGTTCGTCGGCGCGCGCCGCACGGCCGAGGACGGCAACTACTACTGGCGCATCACGCCTTGGGTCATGCCGGCGTTCACGCTTGTCCCGCCGCGCGGTGACCACCCTGTGCACGGCCACTTCTGGGTACCGATCGACGACGAGAACTGCTGGGTCTACACGTTCGACTACCACCCGGTCCGCGCGCTGACGCCCGCGGAGCGCCAGGCCATGATGGACGGTTTCGGGGTGCACAGCGAGAACATCCCTGGCACGTACCGCCCGGTGCAGAACAAGGACAACGACTACCAGATGGACCGCGACGCGCAGCGGCGCGGCGAGCACTATTCGGGTGTACGGGGGATCGCGATCCAGGACGCGTCATTGCAGGAGAGCCTTGGCCCGATCGTCGACCGCAGCAAGGAGCGACTCGTGGCCGCCGACAGCGGCATCATCAAGGCACGTCAGAAACTCCGGAAAGCCGCACTCGCCTTACGGGACGAGGGCATCACCCCGCCAGGCGTCGATCCGGCGCACCACCGGGTCCGGTCCGCGGCCGTTCTGCTGCCGCGGGAGGAGTCGTTCCTCGAAGCGAGCCGCGACGCGGTCACTGTCAAGCCCGGCGTCCCGCAACACTCGGTGTGACGATGAAACCCATTCTGCTCAACAGTTGCGCGCGTGCCTCGACCACAGCCGAGGCCCGGTTCCGGATCGACGCTCCGATCGCCCCGGCACGCGCCACCCGAGTCGTCGCGCTGGACCACGCCGCCGAAGTCGTGGTCCAGCGCGTCGCCCAGGAGCCGTGGGCCGACGCACGGTTCTTCACGTGCAAGTCCCCGGCGGGCAACGGGCATGTCGCTGACCTTGTCCTGGTCGCCCCGGACGGCTCGCGGTCGCGGCTGTCCGAAGTGCTCACTGGCGCTGACGTGGCGGTCATGGTGGCGACCGAGAACGACGGCGCCGCAGCGGCGTCCGCGATCGGCGACGCCTGCACCCTGCGCGGGATCATGACCGCCGGGCTTGTGCTGGCCAGCGGCCACGACGCCGGGGCGGCCGTGTCGGCGTTGCGCCCACACGCAAGAGTGATCATGGTGACCTACGACGAGCACGACGTGTCCGAAGTGCTCACGGCGTTGCGGGCCTGAGAAATGGATCCTGTGACTGTGCCCGCCTTGCAGGCGATGAAGCCCGCCGGGCAGAAGATCGTCGGCGTGGTGGTCTGGGACTACCAGATGGCCAGGATCGTCGACCGGGCCGGCGTCGACATCGTCTCGGTCGGCGACACTGTCGGCGTCAACCTCTGGGGCCACGCGAACCCGCTCGAAGTGACCATGGACCAGATGATCATCGTCACCCAGGCGGTTCGCCGGGGCGTACGGCGGGCGCTGGTCAGTGCCGATTTCCCGTTCGGCCCGTTGCAGGAAGGGCCGGACAGTGCAGTGCGTGCCGCGATCCGGCTGGTCAAGGAGGCAGGCGTCGATCTCGTGAAGCTCGACGGCGCGGCCGACCACCTCGACGCTGTCACCGCAGTCACCCGCGCGGGCATTCCAGTGTTCGCCCAGTTCGGCATCACGCCGCAAACCGCGTTGCGCTATGGCGTTCCGTACACAGGAGCGTCGAATGCGCAGGTACCGGAGGAGATGACCGCGGAACTCGTCGCCGAGGCGAAAGCACTCGAGGCGGCCGGGGCGGTGCTGCTGAACTTCACCAACTCGGGCCCGGTCGTCGGCGCCGAGGTGGCCCGCGCGGTGTCCATCCCGGTCGTCGGCGGCTTCGGCGGCGGGCCGTGGCTCGATGGCCGGATGCGGATGGCCCACGCGGCAATCGGCTACGCGGCGTCCGGATTGGACGACCCCCGGGACACCTATGCCAACGTGGCGCGGATCAGCTTCGACGCGATCACCGCGTACGCCGACGATGTGCGCGGTGGCCGCCAGATCAAGGGCAGGTGACCCGTGCCCATAACCACCATCGACGGGATCCTCACCCGCTACGAAATCGTCGGCGACGGGCCGCCGTTGTTGATGTTCTCGCCAGGCGGGTTCAACGCATCGCTGGAAACCTGGCGGACGCAAGGCATCTACCGGCAGCTCGAACTGCTTCCCCAACTGGCCGAGCGGTACACGTGCATCACGTTCGACAAGCGGGAAACGGGCGAGTCAGGCGGTCGCGTCGAGCGCATCGGCTGGGCATCGTATGCAACGCAAGGCGTCGAGTTGCTCGACCACTTGGGCATCGAGAGAGCGCACTTGATGGGTGGCTGCATCGGTTGCTCGATCGCCACGACGATGGCAGTGGCCCACCCCGGCAGAGTGTCGAGCCTGGTGCTCTACTCCCCCGCTGGCGGTCCCCGCTACCGTATGGGCCAGCACGCGCGCCTCGGCCGACACCTCGCTTACGTCGCCGAACACGGTCTCGCGGCGGTAGTCGAGTTGGCACGTACCACTTCCAGCAGTTTCACTCAGGACCCGCGAGTCGGTCCATGGGTCACGGTGCTCCGGCGGGATCCCGCGTTCGCCGAGAACTACGCGTCCCTCGACGCCGCCAAGTACGCCGTGATCGTCACGGGTATGTCGCGATTGCTGTTCGACGGTGACACTGTGCCCGGACCTGAGCCGGAAGACCTGATGCTGCTGGACATTCCCACGCTGATCGTCCCGGGCGAGGACGTATCGCACGCTCCGTCGGCGGCGCGGTATCTGCGGGAATGCTTGCCCCACGCGGAGTTCTGGGACGCACCAGTCGCCGAGCAGACGGCTCAGACAGCGCCGAAACGGATCCTGGAGTTCCTCGGCTCGGTTTAGAACCCGGCTTCCATGGCCGCGATCTGGTCGAGGCGCGTCTGGTGCCGGTCACCTTTGAACGGGGTCGTCAGCCACGTCTTGGTGATTTCCACCGCGTCCTGATCGGAGATCACCTTCGCGCCGAGCACCAGCACGTTCGTCTTGTTGTGGGCAGCCGAGATTTCGGCGAGGAACACCGAATGGCCAAGGCCTGCGCGGATACCGCGAACCTTGTTGCACGCGATCGCCTCGCCGCCGCCGGTGCCGCCGATCACGATCGCCCGCTCAGCAGTTCCGCCGACAACCTCGGCACAAACATCCGCGCACAGCAGCGGGTAGTCCACTACTTCGACGTCGTGTGTGCCGCGATCGTCGACCTCATGTCCTTGTGAGACAAGCCATTCGGTGAGGTACTTCTTCATCGGCACGCCGTTGTGGTCGGCCGCGATCGCGATACGCATGATGTCCCCTCAGGCTGTCAGGTCGAGCGTGTCGGCCGCGAACAGGTCCTCGACGGCAGGCCTGCGGTCGAGGATCCCTTGCCGCAGTGCGTGATCGATCAGCTTGTCGATCATCGGGCGGTTCGGCGCGATGCCGTACGGAAGCGGGTCGCGACCGGTGATCTCCTTGACCCGCTGGTACATCACGTCGGCCGGTGCCGGGTCCGGGATGGTGTCCAGGCCTGCCACGTACTTCTGCTTCGCCTGCGCGAACGCATCGAACACCTCAGCGGCCAGACCTGGATGCTCCGCGAGAACCGAGTCACGGACGACGACCAAGTGGTTGATCGGGTACAGGCCGTCGCGGCGCAGCGCCTCGTAGGCCGCCTCGGTCGCGTCCGGGATGAGCGGGGCTCCCTTCACCCCGATGGCTGCGGCCAATTCGCCCGACGCCATCATCGACGCCAGGTCACCGCCCTGTGGCATGGGTACGACGTTGGCTGGCGGCCGGTACTCCGCGACGTGCTCGTCGCCGGACAGTACCCACGTCACCTTGTCCAGGTCGACGCCGTAGTAGTCCTGCAGGATGCCGCGTGCCCACACGCCTGTGGTGACCGTGTAGCCCCGGTTGACACCGACGCGACTGCCCTCGAGCTCGGACACAGCAGAGGTTCCATTGTGGACGATTGCGCCGTGGTGGAACCCGCGCACAGGGAACACCGGCAGTGCGGTGATCGGTTTGCCGTACGCCTTGGCGCACAGGTAGGTGGTGAAGGCCATCTCGCTGACGTCGAACTCCAGGCCGCGCACCATCCGGCGGAACGCGTCGACGAGGACAGGGACCTCCTCGAACTCGAAGGAGAACCCGCGTGGCGTGACACCGCCGTCCTTGAGGGCGCGGTTGTTGCCCTGAGTTCTCGTCACAGTCCTGAGAACGGGTGACCTCGACATGTTAATTGTTATACCATAAGACCATGACTGAGACCGTTCTCGCGGCCGTACGCACGGGCGCCAGCACCACGGAGTACCGCGAGTACCCGATGCCGGAGATCCCCGACGACGGCGCGTTGCTGCGTGTCGAGGTGGCGGGCATCTGCGGCACGGACGTCAAGATGTACGCCAAGCCCGTCATCACCGAGCCGGTGATCATGGGCCACGAGAACGTCGGCGTCATCGAGAAGGCAGGCCGCACGTTCCGCGAACGCCAAGGCTTCCAAGAGGGCGACCGGGTCTTCATCCAGCACTACGTCCCGTGCAGGCGCTGCGAGTGGTGCCACCTCGGCCAGTACCAGCACTGTGAGTGGACCGACTGGCGGACCAACCCGGACGCCCGCCGCTACGGCTACACGTCGGCGGAGAACCAGTACCACCTGTGGGGCGGGTTCGCCAGCCACCTGTACCTGCCGTGGAACGCGGTGGTGCACAAGGTGCCGGACGGCGTGTCAGCCGAGCTCGCGGGCATCGTCACCCCGATGTCCAACGGCATCGAGTGGGCCCTGTTCGACGCGGGCGTCGGCTACGACTCCACAGTGCTCATCCAAGGCCCCGGGCAGCAAGGGCTCGCGCAGACGGTCGCCTGCAAACAGGCAGGCGCCTCGCTGATCATCGTGACCGGGACGACCAGGGACGCCGCCCGCCTGGAACTGGCGAAGGCGCTCGGCGCCGACCACGTCATCGACGTGCAGGCGGAGGACCCGCTCACCAGGGTCCGGGAAATCACCGGCGGCAAGGGCGTGGACGTTGTCCTTGACTGCACCGCGGGCGCGGGCACCACCCCTGTCCTGCTCGGTATCGAAGCGCTCAAGCGCCGCGCGGGAACCCTCGTGATCCAAGGTGAACTCGCCGCGTTCCCGGACTTCCCGGTCAAGAAGGTCACCGAGAAAGCCATCACGATCAAGAGCGCACGCGGGCACAGCCATCGGGCCGTCGAGCTCGCCCTGGCCCAGCTGGCGTCCGGCCGGTTCCCGCTGGAGCGCCTGACAACGCACACCTTCGGGCTATCCGATGTGGATCGTGCGATCAGGACGGTCGCAGGTGCTGGCGACGAGGACGCGATTCACGTCTCGGTGCTGCCGTGACCGGGCTCGTCGTCCGCGATGTCCACCGCACCGACAAGTCCATTGTGGATGAGCTTGGCAGCCTTGGCGTGGCGACGATCCACGAGGCACAGGGGCGTACCGGTCTGATGGCGGCACGGCTTCGCCCCATTTACCCCGGCGCGCACGTCGGCGGCACGGCCATCACCGTCAGCGTTCCGCCCGGCGACAACTGGATGCTGCACGTGGCCGTCGAGCAGTGCCAGGAGGGCGACATCCTTGTCGTGTCACCCACATCGCCGTCCGACGCGGGCTACTTCGGCGAGTTGCTGGCGTCGGCCGTACAGGTTCGGGGAGTACGCGGACTGGTCATCGATGCGGGTTGCCGGGACGTCGCAGAGTTGTCCCGGATGGGGTTTCCCGTGTGGTCACGAGCGGTGTGTGCGACGGGCACAGTCAAGGAGACGCTCGGCGACGTCAACCTCCCCCTCGTATGCGCGGGTCAACTGGTGCGGCCGGGTGATGTGGTCGTGGCCGATGACGACGGCGTAGTGGTCGTCCCGCAGCGTGCGGCCGAAACCGTCCTGACCGCGTCGAAAGCGCGCGAGGAGAAGGAAGCCGCGTCACGAGCCCGCTACCTTGCGGGCGAGTTGAGCCTCGACGTGTCCGACATGCGCGGCCGGCTCGCTGCCAAGGGACTCACATACGTCGACGGGGAGCCGGACGCATGAGCGAGCTTGCGAGCGAATCATCGGCACTCATCATCGATGTGCACGGCCACTACACCACCGCGCCCGGCGAGCACCAGGCGTTCCGTGACGCGCAGCTCGCCCGGCTGGCCGACCCGAGCATGCCCTCGCCGAACCCGGCCCGGATCAGCGATGACGCGATCCGTGACAGCATCGAGACCACGCAGCTCGCCATGCTTCGGCAGCGCGGCGGCGACTTCATGATCTTCTCCCCTAGAGCGGCAGGCATGGAACACCATGTGCCCGACGCGGTAACCGCGCGGGAGTGGGCACGGGCGTCCAACGACCTCGTGCACCGGGTCGTCGAGCTGTTTCCAGACCACTTCGCCGGGGCGTGCCAGCTGCCACAGACCCCTGGCGGGACGCTCGACGACTCCGTCAGCGAGTTGCGGCGCTGTGTCGAGGAGCTGGGTTTTGTCGGAGCGAACCTCAACCCCGATCCATCCGGCGGGCACTGGACGTCCCCGCCGCTCACCGACGAGTACTGGTTCCCGCTCTACGAGGCCCTGGTCGACCTCGACGTCCCCGCGATGATCCACGTCTCCTCGTCGTGCAATCCCGCGGCGCACACGCTCGGCGCGCACTACCTCAACGCCGACACGACCGCGTTCATGCAGCTACTGCAAGGAGATCTCTTCGGCAGGTTCCCCACGCTGCGGTTCGTGATCCCGCACGGCGGCGGCGCGGTGCCGTACCACTGGGGTCGCTATCGCGGGCTCGCCGACCGGATGGGCCGCCCACCGCTGTCCGAGCACCTGATGACCAACGTCTTCTTCGACACCTGCGTGTACCACCAGGCCGGGATCGACCTGCTGCACCGGGTGATCGGCGCCGACAACATCCTGTTCGCCTCGGAGATGTTCGGTGCCGTGCGGGGGATCGACCCGGAGACCGGGCACCACTGGGACGACACCAAGCGCTACATCGACAATCTCGACATGTCCGGCGTTGACCGCGCGAAGATCATGGCGGGCAACGCGCGGCGCGTGTACCCGAGACTCGACAAGCTGCTTGCGAGGTGACATGACCAGGATCCGGGGCATCCTGGCCGAGCGGCACGGTGTCCCGGTCGATTCGATGACCCATCTGACTGGCGGGCAGGAACAGCAAGGACGGGTGGAGAAGCAGGCGCTTGACCTGCCACCCGGTATCAAGGTCGAGCGCATCGAAGCGGGACGCACGCTCGCGGAGATGCTGGCGAGCGGTGAACTGGGCGCCGACTACTGGTCCTACGGCCTCGGTCCCGACCGTCACACACTGGAGACGTTCCTGCGTTATCACCACGCGCAGGGCCTGTCGAAACGACTGTTCAGTCCCGAGGAGCTGTTCGCGCCCGAGTCATGCGAGTCGGCGGTGATCTGAGAGTTCCTTGCGTACCACCAGATAGTCCCTTGCGCTGTTGACCGCGTTGACGGCCAGCAGCCTCTCGCCGCGGAAGTACCGCACGGAGAACCGTTCCGTGTCCGGGTCACCGTCCACTTCGTACCGATCATAGCCGTCGGCGATCCCGGCGATCTGCAGTTTCAAGTCGTACTGGTCCGACCAGAACCACGGCACCTCGGGCTCGGGGGCCGGCGCCCCCATGAGCGTCGCCGCGGCCGTTCTGGCCTGGCTGATCGCGTTGGGCGCCGACTCGAGGCGGACCAGTCCCAGTCCCGTCAACGGGTTGGGCATGACGGTGCAGTCGCCCGCCGCCACGACAGAAGGTTCGCTGGTGCGGGAGAATTCGTCGACGACAATTCCGCCTTCGCACGCCAGCCCCAATTGCTCGGCCAGTTCGGTCCGCGGCACCACTCCCACGCCCACCAGCACCACGTCGGCAGGCAAGCGGGTGCCATCGTCGAGCAGAACTCCGGTGACGTGGCCGTTCACGCCTTCGATCGCGGTGACTCCAGTGTTGAGGCGCACCGCGGTGCCGCGTCGGACATGGGCTCGACGGTAGAACTCCGACACCACGGGCGCGACCGCACGGGACATCAGCCGGTCGGCCACATCCACGACCGTAACGTTGCTGCCTTGCTTGCGCGCCACCGACGCCACTTCCAGCCCAATGAACCCACCACCGATGACGACGACGTTGCTCGCCGAAGCAAGGTGTGCGCGGAGCCGCTCGGAGTCGTCGGCCGTCCGCAGGTAGCAGACTCCGTCGAGGTCCGCGCCGGGCACGTCGAGCCGTCGCGGCCGCGCGCCCACGGTGAGGGCGAGCCGGTCGAACACCATGGTGCAGCCGTGATCGGTCAGCACAACCCCATGTGACCCGGCGGGCAGGTGCAGTTTGGTCACCCGTTCAGCGGGCCACACGTTGATACGCCGTGTCTTGTAGAACGCTTCGGTGCGCAACTCCAGCGACGCGTCGTCCACAGCACCGGCGAGGAACGCCTTCGACAGCGGTGGCCGCTGGTAGGGATGCCGTGGCTCCGCGCCGATCAGGGTGATCGACTGGTCGTATCCGTTGTCCCGCAACGACACGGCGAGCTGCACGCCGGCCTGGCCCGCGCCGACGATCAGCGCCCCGCCGTTCATGGCTGCTCTTCGGGAGTGGCGACGATCAAACCGTCCAGCTCCTCGGACATGCTGATCTGGCAGGACAACCTGCTCGTCGCGCGACGATCGGACACGCCGAGGTCAAGCGTGGCGTCCTCGAGGTCGCCTGGCGGGCCGACCCGCACGGTGAATTCCTCGTCGACGTAGACATGGCAGGTGGCGCAGGACATGTTGCCGCCGCACTCCCCGACGATGCCGGGCACGCCGTTGCGGACCGCCGTCGACATGACCGAGTCGCCGGCCACCGCGTCGATCGTGGTGCGCGATCCGTCGATCGCGACGTAGGTGACCTTGGGCACTGTCGGGTCCTCTCGTCTGAACGACCAATGGTCTAACCATAATACCTTGCGAACGACCGTCCGGGAACCACGTGAAGCGAGTGGTGTTCGGTCAGTCCAGGTCGAGCCCGGCGAGCCGCAGCCGCGCGACGTGATGGCGCCACAGGTTCAGGTCGTTGAAGGACGAGCCCAGATCGGGCAGTTCCGCGATGTCCTCGTCGTCAAGATCAGATGCACGGCCACCGAGCAGCGCCTGCTCGACATTGACCCGGGCCAGCGCGTCCAGGTTCAGCGCGCGCACCACGGCCTGCTCGACGGCGTGCTCCCCCGACCCGACCGTCGCGATGCCGTGGCCTGCGAGCACACAGACCGGCGCCTGCCCCCATCGCGTCGACTAACTCGCGCCCGAGCTCCGTGCTGCGGATCAGGACCTTGCGCGGGTAGATCGGAATTCCGTCGAGCGCCATCCGGGCGGCGGGAATGTTGTAGGCACCGAAGATCGGGCGCAACTGGACGCCGGCGAGCGCGGCAGCCAGCACCGACGGCGGATGACAATGCACGACAGCGTCCACGTCCGGACGGGACCGCAGGATCTCCGCGTGGATGGGCAGTTCCGCGGGAACCGACCACTGTCCCAGGTCCGCACCGCTACCGTTGAGATCGACCTGGCGGATGTCCTCGTCGAGCGTGAAGAGAAGGCCCTCTTCGCGAGGACCTCGGCAACGCACGAGCATGGCGTCGTCGCCGACACGCACGCTCACATGGCCGAGAATGTCCTCGGCCAGGCCGGCGTTCGCCAGAATGCGACACGCCAAGGCGAGCGTTCTTCTCAGAGATCCCCCAGCCAAATTTGGACTATTGGTATGATTATTGTTGTTGTTAGTCCCCAGGTCGTCAAGAGCGATCACCAGCCGCCGTACCGCGAGCCAGCGTCGCGCCATGTGGCTCGATAAGGGAGGATGGGCGCCATGACCGTCGAGGAGAAGGCCAGCTCCGGCAAGCCGGCGACGGAGCCTGACCTGTTCAGTCCGGTTTCACTGGGGCGGGTCTCCCAGGTCATCGTCGACCAGATCAAGATGCTCATCCACGAGGGCAAGCTCAACCCCGGTGACCGCCTGCCCAGCGAGCGTGAGCTGTGCAGCCGCTTCGGCGTCAGCCGCGTGACCGTCCGCGAGGCCCTGCGCGTGCTGGAAGCCAGCGGCCTGGTCACCATCCGAGTCGGTGCGCATGGTGGCGCCTTCGTCACCACGCCGAGCAACTCGCGGCTCGGTGAAGGTCTCGCCGACCTGCTTCGGCTCAGCCCGCTCACCGCGGCGCAGGTCACCGAGGCGCGGATGGTGTTCGAGCTGGGCATCGTGCCGATGGTCGTCGAGCGCGCCACCGAGCAGGACATCGAGGAGCTGCGCGAGATCTGCGCCAGGCAGAAGGCCGCGCTCAAGGACGGCACCTACTCGCTCACGCTGTCCACCGAGTTCCACACCAAAGTCGCGGCGTGCACCCACAACCCTGCTATCGAGATGCTGGTCGAGAGCTTCCACGGCCCGATGCTCATGTCCCTCAAGGAAGCCAAGACGCGTGCACCACTGATGGGCCGCAAGGGCGCGACTGAGCACTCGAAGTTCGTCGACGCGGTCGCCGCGGGCGATGTCGAGGCCGCGACCGAGATCATGCGCACGCACCTGCAGCGCACCGCGGACCGCGTCGCTCAGACCTCCTGAACATCCGTCTTCAGCGACCGGGACCGGCGCAGCATCGGCGTGACCGCCAGCGCCGCTGCCGCGGACGACACCCCGGCGAGCAGGAACCCGGCGCCCGCACCCCACTGCTCGCACAGCCATCCGGTGAGCGGGCCGCCGATCGGCGTGCTGCCCAGGAACACGAGGCTGTGCAGGGCGATCACCCGGCCTTGCATCTCCGGTTGGGTGCCGATCTGCAGCATGGTGCGAGCGAGCGTGTTGAACGAGATGTTGGCGATCCCCAGCGCCACCATCATGCCCAGCGCCACGGCGAGCCCTGGCGCGAACGCGGCGACTGCGTTGACGCCCGCGAAAATCCAGGTCCAGCGCAGCAGTGACCACGACGTCACCGCACGGCGCCCGGCACTGGCCAGTGCCCCGAGCACCGCACCGACGCCGAGCGCGGACGTGAGCCATCCGTAGACCTCCGGGCCGCCGCCGAGGGTGTCGCGCGCGAGCAGCGGCAGCACGACCCGGAAGTTCTGGCCGATCAGGGCGACCACGGCCACCAGCAGAAGGCACGCTCGCAACTCCGGATGTTCCCAGACGTAACGCATGCCCTGCAACGCCTTGCCTGATGCCCGCGTCGACCGCGGCACGCGATGCAACGCCGAGGTGTCCATCCGAGCCAGTCCATAGAGGACAGCCGCGAACGAGACCGCGTTGATCGCGAACGCCAAGCCGACGTCGACGGCCGCGATGAGCACACCGGCGATCGCAGGCCCGACAAGGCGTCCAGCGTTGTGGACCGTCGAGTTCAGCGATTGCGCGTTGACGTAGTCCTGTGGGGCGACCATCTCGGTGACGAACGCTTGCCGCGCCGGCACATCCACCACCGTCACCAGGCCGAGGCCAAGCGCCAACGCGTAGACCATCCACAGTTGCACGACCCCGCCCAGCACTGCCCCGGCGAGGACCGCGGCGAGCACAGCGCTGACTGCCTGCGTGACCATGATCGTGCGGCGCCGGTCGAGCCGGTCGACCAGAACGCCGCCCCACAGCCCGAACACCAATGTGGGCAAGAACTGCAGCGCGGTCGCGATGCCGAGCGCCACGGCCGAATCGGACAGGTCGAGCACCAGCCAGTCCTGGGCGACTCGCTGCATCCACGTTCCGACGACGCTGACCGCGTGGCCAATGAAGAAGAAGCGGTAGTTGGGCACGGCGAGAGAACGAAAGACGCGCCCGGCAGCCCTGCGTGCCCGCACGACACCTCCTCACTATTGGATTAATGGTATAATGTTTAGCTCACTCCAGAAAGGAGTGGCCCCATGACGGCAACCGTTGCGGTGATCGGCCTCGGCGCGATGGGTTTCCCGATCACCCGGCACCTTCTGGCCGCCGGAATCGACGTCACCGTCCAGGATCTCGACGACACGAAGCGTGAAGCCGCGCGTGAGCTTGGCGCACACGTGGCAGCGAGCGCGGCCGACGCGGCGCGCCAAGCCGACGCCATCGCAGTGTTCGTGCCGACCGACCGAGATGTCCTCGATGTCTGCTTTGGACGATCAGGCGCACTCGCCGGCGCACGAAACGGCGCAGTTGTCCTGCTTTGCTCTTCGCTACGACCCGAAACGTGTGCGAAAGTGGCGGCTGCCGCACCACCCGGTGTCGACGTGCTCGACGCGGCGCTCACCGGCGGGGTACGCGGCGCCGAGGAGGGCGCGGTGAACCTTCTGGTCGGCGGCGACGCTGAGGTACTCGACCGAGTACGCCCACTGCTCGAACCGTGGACTTCCGCCGTGCACCACCTCGGCCCGCTTGGCGCCGGCCAGGTCGGGAAAACGGCCAACAACCTCGTGCACTGGGCGCAGATCTGCGCGATCACCGAGGCGCTGGAACTCGCGAGGCGCGGCGGCGTCTCGGTGCCGGTACTGCGCCGCGCGCTGATGGACGGGCCAACCGACTCGCGGACCCTGCGCGAGCTCGAACGGATGCGCCTGACGTGGCACGCGAAAGACCTCGCGAACACCGCGGAACTGGCCAACGAGGTCGGAATGGACATTCCGATGGCACAGACCGCTCGCGAGGTGATGCGCGGCATCACTGTCGCCGACGTGGCCGGCCTGCTCGCCGACAGGCCATTGCACGGCGAGGAATCGAGGTAACGTTCCGGTAACCCTACCGTCAAAAGGTTAGACCTTTAGTCCACCGCTGAGGTGTACTCAGATCTACTCGACCCGAAGGAGCCCATAGTGCGCGACGACTACCTAAAAGGCGTTCTGTCCAGCGAGAAGAAGAATCGCGACGCGTCCGAGATCGCCGCGCGGGACGAGTTCAACCGGCAGCACCCGCCGATCAAGGGCCTCGTCGTCCCGCATGACCTTCGCAAGATGGACCTTCCGGAGCGCAAGTGGCGCAACAACCGCGGCCGCTGGTTCGACCTCGCCGACTACGAGGTGCTCAACGCTCACCTCGCCGAGCTCAAGCCCGGCTCGGCGTCCGTGCGCCACCGCCACACCACCGAGGCCTACCTCTACATCGTCAAGGGCAGCGGCTACTCGCTGATCAACTACGACGACGAGCCCGTCGAGGTCGTCGAGTGGTCGGAGGGCACCCTGTTCGCGCCGCCGCGATGGGCGTGGCACCAGCACTTCAACCTCGACGAGAACGACACGTCCCGGTACCTCGCCATCCAGGACACCGGACTGCTGCGCACGATGCGCCTGCACAACATCGAGCGGCACTCGGTCCAGCTGAGCCCGGACCAAGGCGCCGAACTGCTGCGCGCCGCGATCGAGCAGGGGACCGTGCACGGCGGGCACACCGGGATCAGCGAGCACAACTCGGTCGTCAAGCCGGTTCGCGACCCGGACGCCGGCTGATCCTCCTCACCGCGATCTCCACGCGGGGGAACCAGCACTGGGGAACGAAGCAGGGGAACAGTGCACCCGGACAGGCGACGATGCCTGCCCGATGATCCTTGCCGGAGACGCACATGCGACGTCATGCCGTCCTATCCGCGGTGGCTACGACAGCCACCGCGCTACTCCTCTCCGCGTGCGGCACCTCGCCGTCCGCATCCGGTGACCGCGGCGGCGGTGGTTCGGCCGAGGCTGTGTACGACCGGGTCAACGGTCTCACCGGAGCGCAGCGCCACGACACGCTAGTCGAACTGGCCAAGCAGGAGGGCAAGCTCTCCGTCTACACGTCGAACACCGACATCGACAAGCTGGTCGAGGGTTTCCAGAAGGCGTACGGGATCGAGGTCAGCGTCTACCGCGCGAACTCGGAAACCGTGCTGCAGCGCGTGTTGCAGGAACAGCAGGCCGGATACCCCGGCACCGACGTGATCGACACCAACGCCGGTGAACTGCACATCATGAACAAAGAGGGCCTGCTCGCGCCGTACAAGGGCGAACTGCGCGACAAGGTCCGCAAGCAAGGACAGGCCGACGGCTGGACGGCGGCCAGGTTCAACGTCTTCGTCGTCGGGTGGAACACCAGCAAGGTCGCACCCGGCGACGAGCCCAAGTCGTACGAGGACCTGGCCGATCCGAAGTGGAAGGGCCAGGTGTCGATGGAGATCGGGGACGTCGACTGGTTCGCCGCGATGTACCAGTACTACATCGGCCAGGGCAAGACCGACGCCGAGGTCCGTGACCTGTTCTCCCGGATCGCCGCGAACTCGAAGATCGCCAAGGGCCACACCACGCAGGGCGAACTGCTGTCCGCGGGCCAGTTCGGGATCACCGTGTCCTCCTACAGCCACACCATCGACAAAGCGGCCGACAAGGGCGCGCCGGTCAGCTGGCATCCGAAGTCAGGCCAACCGGTACAGCCGATCGTGGTGCGCCCCAACGGAATCGGGTTGATCAAAGCGGCTCGCAATCCCGCAGCCGCGATGCTGTTCACCGACTGGCAGCTCACCGAGGGCCAGAAAGCACTCGCCGACGCGTTCCGGGTCGGCTCCATCCCCACCACCACGGACCCGCTGGCCGGTCTCACGGTCGTGGCGCCGCCGGAGCAGGAACTGCTCGCGGACCCCAAGAAGTGGGACCAGCTCTACGCGGACATCGTCAAGTCCGGACAGGAGATCAAGTGATGAACACCGCAAAGGCGCGGTTAGGTGCGTTCGGACTTGCGGCCGTGCTGGTCGCGACGGGCTGCGGTGCCTCACCGACAGCGAGCGGCCCCGGCACCGGCGGCGGAGAGCCGACGGCAGCGGAGAAGTTCTACGCGGAAATGGCCGGCCTCAAAGGACAGGCGCGGCGGGACAAGCTCGTCGAGCGGGCCAAGCAGGAGAAAACGCTCAACCTCTACACCTCGATGACGAGCGACATCGCTGACAGCATCACGAAGGCGTTCAGCGACAAGTTCGGCATCGACGTACAGCTCTACCGCGCGGGCTCGGAAACCGTGCTGCAGCGCGTGTTGCAGGAGCAGTCGGCGAAGTTCGCGGGCAACGACGTCATCGAGACCAACGCCAACGAGCTCTTCGCCCTCAACACCGAACGCATGCTCGCCGAGTACAAGGGCGAGCGGCGTGACCTCGTGCCGAAGGCGGGCCAGTTCGACGGATGGACCGCGTCGCGGTTCAACCTGTTCGCTCCGAGCTGGAACACCACGCTGGTGGGAAAGGGCCAGGAGCCCAAGCGGTGGGAGGATCTCGCCGATCCGAAGTGGGACGGCAAGCTGTCCATGGAGATCGGCGACTACGACTGGTATCTCACGCTCTACGGCTACTGGAAGACCAAGGGCAAGAGCGAGGCCGAGATCGACAAGCTGTTCGCGGACATGGCCAAGGGCGCCAAGATCGTCAAGGGGCACACCGTCCAGGGTGAACTGTTGTCGGCGGGCCAGTTCTCGCTCGTCGCGTCCAACTACTCGTACATTGTGGACCGCGCGAAGGCCAAGGGCGCTCCGGTCGACTTCCTGCCGTTCGCCCAGCCCGTGATCGCACGGCCCAACGGGGTCGGGCTGATGAAGAGCGCCCCGCATCCCGCCGCGGCGATGTTGTTCACCGACTGGCTGCTCGAAGAGGGACAGCAGGTGCTGGTCAAGGACGGGCTGACACCAGCCGTCGTCACGGGCGAGGACCCGCTCAAGGGCGTGGAGATCGTCCCGATCGACGTCAAGACGATGGTCGAGCACGGCGACGAGTGGCAGAAGAAGTACGACAAAGTCGTCGCGGGCGGCGAGCAGGTCTCCAACTAGACCGAAAGGTTAGGCGATGACCACGGCAGCGCCTCCACGACCACCGGTCACCACGGATGACCAACCGGCGCCACTCCCCCGGCGGCGCCGGTGGTGGCCGACCCCCAAACTGCTCATCACCCTCGCGGTGGTGGCCGCGATCGGCTACCTGGCGATCGTCCCGCTGTACTACCTGGTCTGGGGAACCTTCTTCGACGCCAACGGGTTCACGTTCGGCGGCTTCGCCCGCGCGTACGGCGACGAGCGGATCGGCAGTCTGATCGGCAACTCGCTCTGGTTCGCCGTCGGATCGGCCGTGCTGTCCCTCGCGGTCGGCACGTCACTGGCCTACCTGCAGGTGCGCACGGACGTGCCGTTCAAGGCACTGTTCTTCGCCGCGTCGATCATCCCGTTGATCATCCCCGGCATCCTGTACACGATCGCCTGGATCTTCCTCGCCAGCCCGGACATCGGACTGCTCAACAAGATGCTCGAACCGGTCTTCGGCTCCGCCGCGGTCGACATCTTCACGGTGTGGGGGATGATCTGGGTGGAGGGACTGCACCTGTCCCCCATCGTGTTCCTGCTGATGGTCGCGGCGTTCCGCTCGATGGACCCCTCGCTGGAGGAGTCCGCGTTGATGAGTGGCGCGAGCAGGATCCAGGTGTTCCGGCGGATCACCGTCCCGTTGATCCGGCCCGCCATCGGCGCGGCCGTGCTGATCATGACCGTGCGCGGCCTGGAGAGCTTCGAAGTGCCCGCCCTGCTGGGGCTGCAGAACGGCATCTACGTGTTCACCAGCCGTATCTACTTCGTGCTGCGCTCCTACCCGCCGGACCTCGCGGCGGCCGGTGCGCTGGCGGTCGGGCTGTTGGTGCTCGCGATGATCGGTGTCGCGATCTCCAACTTCGCCGGGCGCGCGGCGAAGAACTACCAGACGGTGACCGGCAAGGGTTTCCGCCCGCGCCCGATGCGCCTTGGCAAGTGGCGTCCGGTGATGGGTGCCGCGATCATCGTGTACTTCCTGCTCACCGTGGCGCTCCCGCTGCTGGTGCTGCTGTACACGTCACTACTGAAGTTCTACCAGGCCCCGTCCGGCGCGGCGTTCGCGTCGATGTCGCTCGACAATTACGCCAGCCTGCTGAACCTGCCGAAAGCGATGACGGCACTGCAGAACTCGCTGTTCCTCGGCGTGGGCACGGCGACGGTCGTGATGGCGGGTATGGCGATTGCGGCCTGGGTCGTGGTCCGGTCCAAGGTGCCCGGCCGGGCGATTGTGGACCAGTTGTCGTTCCTGCCGCTCGTGGTACCCGGTCTCGTTCTCGGCCTCGCACTGTCCTTTGTGTACCTGCGTAGCCCGATTCCCATCTACGGCACCATCTTCATCCTGCTGATCGCCTACGTGACCCGCTACATGCCGTACGGGATGCGCTACGCGGTCACGTCGATGCAGCAGATCTCGGCGGAACTCGAGGAGTCCGCCCAGGTCAGCGGGGCGAGTTGGTGGCAGACGTTCCGCAAGGTGCTGCTGCCGCTGTTGGCTCCCGGCCTGATGGCCGGCTGGATCTACATCCTCGTGGTCTCCTTCCGGGAACTGTCCAGCTCGATCCTGCTGTACAGCCCCGGGAACGAGGTCCTGTCCATCCTCATCTTCGAACAGTACGAGAACGGCGAGTTCACCGTTCTCTCAGCGCTCGGCGTGGTCATGGTGCTGACGCTCGTCGTGCTCGTCACGGTGGCGTACAAGCTCGGCGCCAAGATCGGTCTGCGGCAGGACTAGGAGGTCCCTGTGCTTCGCGTGGAGAACCTTGCCAAGACGTTCGACGGCGAACAGCTGCGGCGCAGGGCGAAGAAAGGCACCGGCACCAACCGGGTGTTCGCTGTCAACGGCATCAGCTTCGACGTGCGCGAGGGCGAGATGTTCACTCTCCTCGGGCCGTCGGGCTGCGGGAAGACGACCACCCTGCGTTCCATCGCAGGCCTGGAACACCCCGACTCGGGTGTGATCGAGGTCGACGGCCGGGTGTTGTTCGAAGGACGGGACGGGCACAAGCCGCACAGCGTCCCGGCCAACGAGCGCAAGCTCGGGATGGTGTTCCAGTCGTACGCGATCTGGCCGCACATGTCGGTGTTCAACAACGTGGCGTTTCCCTTGCAGGTCAAGAAACGCGGCGAGCGGCCGAGCAAGGCCAAGATCGCCGAGCAGGTGCACAAGGTGCTCGCCACGATGGAACTGGAGGAACTGGCGTCCCGCGCGGCGACCAAGCTCTCCGGCGGGCAGCAGCAACGGCTCGCCCTGGCCCGTGCGCTCGTGGTCGAACCGTCGTTGCTGCTGCTCGACGAGCCGTTGTCCAACTTGGACGCGAAGCTGCGGGAGTCGTTGCGCTACGAGCTGAAGCGGCTGCAGCGCGAGCTCGGGATCACGTCGATCTACGTGACCCACGACCAGACCGAGGCGCTCGTGCTGAGCAACACGGTGGCGGTGATGAAGAACGGCAACATCGTCCAACTGGGTCGTCCGCGCGAGATCTACGAGAACCCCAACTGCAGGTTCGTCGCGGAGTTCATCGGCACGACGAACATGTTGTCCGGTTCCGTGGACGCGAAGGACGGCCAGCGGTACACCGTGCTGACCACCGACGGCCCGCTGCGCCTGGACTCGGTGGTGGACGTCCCGCTCAACCAGGAGGCCGTCGTGTCGATCCGGCCGGAAGCCGTGGAGGTCCACCTTGAGAGCCGGGCGGGCGAGGTGCCCAACGAGTGGAAGGGAACGGTGGTGAACCGGGCGTTCCTCGGTGAGGCGGTCGACCACGTGATCCGCGTCGGCGAGCACGAGATCCGGGCAAGAGGCAACCCGTCCGTGTCCATCCAGCCGGGCACCGACGTGTTCGTGCGGATGGACCCGGCCAAGCTGACGCTCGTACCGGTGGACTGAACACGTGGCGGTCCCAGCGGTTCTGCGCAACCGCGACTTCAACCTGTACTGGGCCGGCGTGGTGGCCTCGCAGATCGGCACCCGCGGCACCGTGGCCGCCAACTTGTACCAGGTCTACGACCTCACCGGCTCGATCGCGTACACGGGTCTGGTCGGTGCGGCGCAGGCGGTGGCGCTGGTCGTCCTCAGCCCGCTCGGCGGTGCCCTCGCCGACCGAGTCGACCGGCGCCGCCTCCTGCAGGGCGCGCAGGCCGTCGCCCTGCTGGTGGCTGGGTTGCTCGCGTGGTTGACGCTGTCCGGCCACGCGGCGGCATGGCACGTTGTGTTGTCCGTTGTACTCACCACTGCTGCCGCGACGTTCGATCAGCCGGCCCGTCAGGCACTCATTCCCGCGCTGGTGCCGCGCAGCCAGATCGCGGAGGCCATCGCGCTGCTCAACCCGTCGCGTGAGATCGCGGTGCTTGTCGGCCCGCTGCTGGCCGGTGTGCTGATCTCGGTCTCCGGGCCGGGACTGATGTACGCCGTGGACGCGGGCACGTACGCCCTGCTCGTGGCCATCCTCGCAGTCGTGCGAACACCTCCACTCCCTCTGCCTGCAGAAAAACGCAGTGTTGTTCACTCCATTATGGAGGGTGCGAGGTACATCGGGCGCCGGCCGTTGATCTACACCCTGATGGGTTTGGACCTGTCGGCGACCGTGTTCAGCGCCTACCGGGTGCTGTTGCCCGCACTTGCCCTCGATGTGCTGCACGTCGGGTCGACGGGGTACGGCATCCTGTCCGCCGCACCCTCGGCCGGGGCTTTGCTGGCGACGTACTCGGTGTTCCGCACGGTTCAGCGAAGTACCCGGCAGGGCAAGGTGTTGTTGTTGTCCACAATGCTCTACGGGATCGCCGCGATCCTGCTGGCGTTCTCCCCCGTGTTCGCACTCGCCGTCATCGCGGCGTTGCTGCTCGGCGGTTTCGACGCCATGGCAACGACAATCCGGCACGCCGCCGTGCAGATCGACACACCGGACGAGATCCGCGGCCGGGTGACCGCGTTCTACCAGATGGCGTCGCGAGGCGGACCCGCACTCGGTGACGTTGTGGTCGGGGCGTTCGCGGGTTTGGTGGGACCGGTGGTCGCGCTGAGTGTGGGAGCGTTGGCGACGATCAGTGTCGCGGCCTCGTTCTCGTTGCGCGACAACGTAGTTCGCTCTTACAGCGGAGTGGTCACCGAGGACAGGGCCTGAGCGGCCTCGACCGCGGCGGACAAGTCGTCCGCGGTCAGCCGCTCGGGGTTCTCCGCCAACTCCGGGCACCCAGCCACCGCGGCCAACACCGCCTTACGGGTCCGCCTGCCGTCGAACCCCTCACACAGGCCAGCCAGCTTCGCGTGCAGCGCCTCATCCTGCGCCAGCCCACGCAGCGTCGGCCACAGGGTCGCCAACTCCGCCAGCGAGGACCGGATGATCCGCGCCAGCACGTCCACGTCCGGCAAGTCCAGCCGTAGCACCAGATCGGCCCGAGACAGGAACGCCTCGTCGACGCCCTCGGTGAAGTTGGTCGTGGCAAGCAGCAACAGGTGCGGGCACGCCGCCCGCAGCGCGTCCAAACCGGACAGCACTGCGTCCGTCGCACGGTGCACATCCACCGGGTTGGTCTCGAACGACGCGGCGCTACGCCGCACTGCCAACGCCTCTACCTCGTCGACCAGCACGACAGTGTGTGGCCGGCGCGCCGCGAGCTCCGGCAGCGTCTCGGCGAAGAGCCTGCGCACGGCGCGCTGGCTCTCGCCGAGCATCTCGCTGGGGAACGCGTGCGGGTCCACCTCAACGAACGTTGTCGCCCCGCGATTGGCCACCGCCATTGCCGCAGCCTGCGCCAGTCCTTGGCACAACGTCGTCTTGCCGGTGCCGGGCGGACCGGCGAGCACGACGAGGCCATGCGGCGGGCCAGACAACGACTGCAGCGCCCTGCCGTGCCGCAGAACGAGGACCGCCGTGCCGAGGAGGCGCTCTTTCGTGCCCGGCGGCACGATGATCGACTCCCACGGCCCGTCATGGTGGTCGGCAGGCAGGACGTGAATCCCGCTGACGCCGTGCGGGAGGTTCATGGCCAGGTCGGCCGTTCGAGCGTGGGCCACTCGATCGTCGTCGGATCCCCTGCCTGCTTGTCCCGGATCGCGTTCGGCGGCTCCTCGAACAACACCAACGGGTCGCACAACGCGCGCATGGTCTCCAGCAAGCTGTCGAACATGTGAATACGCACGACTTTCGCGGTGTTCTCCGGGTGGTCGTTGAAATGCTGGTGCCAGAGGAAATGGTCGACGACGATGATGTCGCCCTTCTTCCAGCGGTGCGTCGTGCCGCCCTCCGGCTCTGTACCCAAGTAGGTATGGCCCTCCCCTTCCAGCACGTACAGCCACGCCTCACCTGGGTGACGGTGCATCGACTGGCCGCGGCCGGGCCCGATCTCGAACATCGCCATCGTGATGCCGGATGCCTGATAGCCGATGGCACGGTCGAGCAGGAACGTCGTCCTCGTGCCGCGCGGGGTGTTGACCAGCTCCAGGTCGTCCCAGTTGGTGTGCAGCCGACCGGCGCGCCGGTTGGTCTGCTCACGGCCAACGCGGCGGATACGGCGTGCGTACGGGTCGTCGCCGTCGAGGTGGGTGCTGAACGCCGGTCGCCCGGGCAGCTCCGCGACCGGGGTGTGGCCGGCGTCTTCGAGCACGTTCATGCCCATGGTCGCGAGCATCGGTTCGCTGGAGAATGTCAGGTACCGCGCGACATCCGTGCCCTCGTTGCCGGAGCGGTGCCACGCCCACGCGGGGATGTGCAGTGAATCGCCTGGCCCCCAATCGATGCGCTCGCCGTCGATCTCGGTCCACCCCCAGCCAGCGACAACGAGCACCATGGCGTCCCACGAGTGGCGGTGGATCGTGGTCGTCGTACCGGGGTCGAACTCGTGCGCCAACGCGTCCATCGTGCGGGTCGGCCGATCGCCGTCCTCACCGACGTAGACGCCCACGCGGTGACCGCGCTCGGTCTTGTGCATCACGACGTCCTCGGCGGCGACGACGTCACGGTGGTTGGCGCGCCAGTCCTCAATGAACTTGGCGCGCCTGGTCTTCTGTACGTGGTAGTGGCTGACGCCTGTTGTGGTCCGCGTGGTCACTTGGTATCTCCTCAGCCAGGTTGAACGAGTACGGCCCCTCGGCCGCGCACAATCGCCGCGGTCGCCGCGATCAGCACCCCGACCGCGCCCATGGCCGCGGTCAACGGGAACGCCAGCACCACGCCGGACACCGCGAGCGGTCCCCCGAACAGCGCCGCCGCACGGAAGGTGCCCGCGGCGGCGATCGCCTCCCCGCGTTCCTCCGGGTGGACGGCGACTGTGGCGATCGCGGGCCCGATCGTCTGCAGCGCACCGGCACCCAGTCCGGAGATCCCCAGCAGGACGGCGGCGAGCAGCCATAACTCCGCGGCAGGCACCACAAGCCCGATGCCGCCACCGGCGGCGATCGTGCCGAGGACGAACGAGCGACCGATCCACGGCTCGTTCACCCGCCCGACAAGCGCGGCGCCGACAAGCGCCGAGCCGTTCGCGACGGTGACGAGCGCGCCGACCGTCGACGCCGACTGTCCCGCCGAGTCGAGCGCCACCGGCACGAAACTGGACAACAGGCCACGCCATGCACCCGCGCTGACGCCCGCCCAGCACCCGACGTCCACGCCTGGCCGCCGCCAGATCCCACCTGGCGGACGCTCGGCCGGTGGCGCGAAGGGCGGCAATCGGTCAAGCAGCAACGCGGGCACCATCGCGACACACGCCACCACGGTCCCGACAACGAGCGCCAGTTGCGCGGACGTCTCAATCAGCACCCCGGCCAGCACCGGCCCGACAAGCAGGCCGAAGCTGGACACGAAGTTGATCGCCGCGAGCGCACCGACAGGGCGGCGGTCGCCCCGCACGACGTGCGTCTGGCTGCCGGTCCAGAAGCACGCACGCGCCACTCCCTGCAGCAGCTGCGCGATCGTGAACGGGACAACAGCCGCGGAAATGACCACGAGGCCCGACGACAACCCGAGGGTCAGACCGGCACCGACGATCAGCACCCAGTCGCCGACCCGTCGCATGACCCAGCCGAGTACGAGCCGCGTGGCCATCTGCGCGATCGCGGACACGGCCGTGAGAAAACCGACCTCCGCGACCGAGTAGCCGGCCCGGAGGGCCAGCAGCGGGAGCGCGACGCTCGCTATGCCAAGGGAACAGGAGAAGAGCGCCGCGCCTCCCGCTGACGCGGCCTGATCACGCGACGGCCGCACGAGGCGCCGTCAGGCGTTGGATTCGGTGAGCTGCCCCGCTGGCGTGCTCTCGGACGCGGACTCGAAGTAGTGGACAGCGTCGTAACCGAGGTGTTTGAAGACCCGGTTCTGCGCGTTGAACAGCCGCAGCGGCGTGCCATCCGCGGCGAACAACTGGCACACGTGGTTCTGCGGGACGTAAAGCGTGTCGCCCTTGGTGATCTCGTAACGCTTGGGCTCAAGGGCGATGCGCGCGTAGTACTTCTCGGCGATCTCGGCCTCGACCTCCCATTGCAGGGCATAGCCGCCGCCGTCGAGGACGTAGTAGACCTCGTCGGCCATCTTCCAGTACTTGCCGCTCTTGCCACCCGCGGGGATGTCGAGCTCGAAGGCGTCGACGCTGAAAATGCGCGCGTCGGTCCGTGCGGGCGAGGACATGACACGCACCCGGCCGAGCGGGGTGTCCTCCCAGACGGTGTCCGACGGCGAGATGACCTTCTTGCGGTCAAGGACACCCGGCGTCCACACCCGCGACCAGTCCTCGCGGGGCCCGAACTCGGTCTCGCGCTCGACCGGGCCGGAGCGGCCCTGCTGGATGAGGCCCATGAACATGAAGGTGCTCTTGGCCTTCACCACCAACGCCACGGCCTTCTCGTCGTACGGGTTGAAGTGCCGGTGCACGGAATCGGTGTGCACGAAGACGAGATCGTCCTTGGCCCAGTCGTACCGCTTGTCGTCGTGGATCTCGTAGCCGCGACCCTCGAGGATGTAGAAGGCAGCCTCGTTCTGGTGACCGTGCCCGTGGTTCGAGGAGTCCGCGGGCAACTCGACGAAGTGGACCTGGATCGTCTGGGTGAGGAAGTCCTCGTCCCCCGGCCCGATCCGCCACCAGGTGCGGCTCTTGGCACTGTCGCCCGAGTGCGCGACCTTGGCGTCGTCGACGACCACGGAGTCGTCCCGGACCCGCTCCGCGGCCAGTTGCCGCTGGCGGAATTCTCCGAGTCCGTAGGTCTCCGACGTCAGTCCACGCACGAACACGCGTCCGCTCTTACCCAACTCATCCTCCGATTGACCTCGACGAGCACGACCAGGCGGCGCGGATGCGGCATCCGTGCTCTTCCTCGAGCCAGGATCGACAGGGGCAAATGGTATTACCGTTCTACCTCCAATGCAATGACACGGGCGTCGCAGACAGCGGATGACCGGGACATCCTGGCCACACGGTGCTGTGAAGTCGATGCGGTATCTACTCGGCCATCCGAGTGAGCCCGCGTCAGACGGCGGGCAGCAACGCGAAGAACTCTATGGCCGCCGGGTGAGGCGGGGCAGGGCCGCCTCACCCAGGTCGGCGTGGCGCGCTGCGCGACGGTCTCCCCGCCCGTTGCGCAGCGCCAGCCCACTTCCATCCACTGTCTGCATTGGATAAACGGCCGGGTCTGTCACAACTCCGTAATACCCGAGCATGTCGCCGCGGGCCGCCAGGTGCGCAAGGATCGACTCTCTGCCACCAAGGAGGTCGCCCCATGCTTCGTCGTCGAATCGCAGGAGCCGCGCTCGCCGCGATTCTCACAACCGCACTCGCCGCGTGCGGCGCGGACACGAGTTCGACGGCGCCTGGCGGCGAAACGCCCGCGCCGCCTCAGACGACGAGCACCGGGACGTCAACGACAAGCACGCAGACCAGCCCTTCAGTCCCAGACCAGTTGAAGTTCACCGCGCAAACCGTGGACGGGCAGAGCTTCTCAGGAGACAGCCTGGCCGGTAAGAAAGCCGTGTTGTGGTTCTGGGCTCCGTGGTGCCCGAAGTGCCGGGCGGAGGCACCACGAGTGGCGGCTGCCGCGCAGGCCACCAGCGGCAAGGTGACGTTCGTCGGGGTCGCCGCCCAGGACGCGCTGCCCGCGATGAAGAAGTTCGTCACCGACTACAAGGTCAGCGGCTTCACCCACCTCGCCGATCTGGACGCCGCGATCTGGACCCGGTTCGGGGTCACCCAACAGCCCGCGTACGCGTTCATCGGTCCAGACGGCAAGATCGACGTGGTCAAGCAGCAACTGTCGGAGTCCGCGCTGACCGAACGGGTCAACGCACTGACCGCGGCGTGAGATGAACCTCGACATTCTTGGTTTCGCGCTGGCCGCCGGCATGATCGCCACGGTCAACCCGTGCGGGTTCGCGATGCTGCCCGCGTATTTGACGTTCGTCGTCGCGGGCGAGTCGCGTCCGACGATGTCCGCGGTATGGCGGGCGTTGGCCGTCACCGGCCTGATGGCGTTGGGTTTCCTGACCGTCTTTGGCGCGTTCGGCCTGGTCGTGGCGCCGCTGGGGTCCTCCGTGCAGGAGTACCTGCCTGCGGTGACCGTGGTGATCGGCGTCGTCATGGTGGGGCTCGGGGCGTGGATGCTGGCGGGCAAACAGATCACGCTGCTCGTTCCGAAGCCCCGCAAAGGCGCGCCCACAGCGCGGTTGAGTTCGATGTTCGGCTACGGCCTCGCGTACGCGGTGGTCTCGCTGTCCTGCACGATCGGACCGTTCCTGGCCGTCACCGCCCAGACCTTCCGCAGCGGTTCGGTCGTCACCGGTATCGCGGCGTATCTGGTGTACGCGCTGGGGATGGCCCTTGTCGTCGGCGTGCTCGCGGTGTCGGTCGCGCTGGCGAGCACTGCGGTGACCAAGGGAGTCCGGCGCGTTCTGCCGTACGTCAACCGCATCGGCGGCGCGATCCTGGTGCTGGCGGGGCTGTACGTCGGCTACTACGGCGTGTACGAACTGCGCCTGTTCCACGCTGGCGGCTCAGCGAATGACCCGATCGTGGACGGCGCAGGCAAGGTTCAGGCGCTGCTCGCCGAGTGGGTCGACGCTGTTGGGCCCGTGCCGTTGGTGCTGGGTTTGGTGGTGCTCGTCGGCGCCGTTGTCCTGGTTGCCCGGTTGCGTGCCCGACGACAGCTACATTGGGTCACATGGTTGGCAAGGGTCCGCGATCAGCGGCGGACAAAACGTTGATCGTGCTGGAGGCGCTCGCCGACCACGCCCGGATCGCGGACATCGCAGGCGCGGCGGGCCTGCCGAAGCCCACTGTGCACCGGATCCTGCAAACCCTGGTGCAGCACGGCTTCGCCCGCTCCGACGGCCAGGGCAACTACGTCTGCGGCCCGCGCATCCTCAGCCTCGCCGGGCGGTTCCTGCAGCGCCTTGACATCGCCGAACAGGTCCGGCCGATCCTGCGTGACCTTCAGCAACGCACTGGGTGGACAGTGCATCTGGCGCTGCTTTCCGGTGATGAGGCCGTGTACGTGGCCAAGGTCGAGGGCACCAAGCCGTACCACCTCGCCTCCCGGGTCGGGATGAGCCTGAAGCTGCACTGCACCTCGATCGGCAAGGCCATTCTCGCGACGATGTCCGACGACGAGGTCTCCGAGATAGTCGCTCGTGCTGGTCTGCCCGCACGCACCGAGAACACGATCACCGACGCGCGCACGTTGCTCGGCGAGCTCGCAGCCGTCCGGACCCGTCGTTACGCGGAAGATCACGAGGAGAACGAGGCCGGTGTCCGCGCTGTCGGCGCCGCGGTGTTCGACCACACCGGCGGCGTGATCGGTGGGCTGTCCGCGGCCGCGTTGGTGCATCTGGCTCCGGTTGTCGAGGATCTGCCCGCTCAGGTCACCGCCGCTGCCGAGGCCGTCTCCAAGGCCCTCGGAGCGCACTGAGAGTGACCCACTTCACAAGAGTGGCCGGTTCGTGGCACGATGTCCGAGTCAGGATGGAATGCCATTCCGTGAGGCGGAACGATGAACGTTCAAGCCGCCGAGCTGGAGGCGCTGGCCACCCGGATCCTCGTCGCCGCCGGCGCGTCCACAGCGGACGCCGCGACCGTGGCCCGTTCGCTGGTGCGGTCCGATCTGCTCGGCCATGACTCGCACGGGGTACGCAGGGTCATCGACTACGTCACGCGGATCCACAATGGACTGATCGATCCGCGGGCCGAGCCGAAGGCGGAGACCACCCGGCCAGGAACGGTTGTGGTGCACGGG
The DNA here is from genome assembly GCF_900176515.1 of Kibdelosporangium aridum. Lineage (GTDB taxonomy): Bacteria > Actinomycetota > Actinomycetes > Mycobacteriales > Pseudonocardiaceae > Kibdelosporangium > Kibdelosporangium aridum. The sequence goes on along the minus strand of NZ_FWXV01000008.1, from coordinate 45,239 downwards.
CGTCGCGCATTCGGTCAGCTCGCCGCCCTGCGGGCGGTGCGTGAGCTGCAGTCCCTCGTGCCACGCCAGGGGTCTGGGGTGGCCGTCGTGCGGGAGTGCAACCACATCGGCAGACTCGGCGAGTACGTCGCCATGCTGGCCGATCAGGACCTGATCGGGCTGGCCTTCGGCAACGCCGACCCGACGGTCGCGCCGTACGGCGGCCGGGAACGACGCCTGGGCACCAATCCACTGGCCTGGGCCGTGCCCAGAGATCCCGGTCTGCCTCCGGTCGTGATGGACTGGGCCACGTCCGGTATCGCCGAAGGAAAACTGCGCGTGGCCAGGGACCGGGGCGAGCAAGTGGCCGAAGGCCTGGTCCTGGACGCGGCCGGACGGCCGAGCACCACACCCGCGGACTTCTACCAGGGCGGCGCCCTGCTGCCGTTCGGCGGGCACAAGGGCTACGGGCTGAGTGTGCTCATCGAAATCGTCGGCGGGCTGCTGTCGGGCATCGGCATCGGCAGCATGCCCGGCTTCCGGGAAGGCTGGGGCACGGTCCTTGTCGCCTTCGACATCGCCGCATTCCTTCCGGTACGGGAGTTTCGTGCCCAGACTGAACGGTTCTGCCAGGCGCTCGCCGAGACGCCGCTGGCCGAAGGGGCCAGCGAGGTGCTGGTCCCCGGCGAGCCGGAGGAGCGGATCCGGCTTGAGCGGACCAGGGACGGCATTCCCGTCACGGAGAACACCTGGCGCGAACTCAACGCTCTATTAAGGACAGAGGAGGAGTGACCATGACCAGAGCCGTCAACGAGGACGGAGCCGGTCAGGACACCACACCGACCGAACTGCGCCGAGTGGTCGGTGCGTCGGTGGTCGGCACCGCGTTGGAGTGGTACGACTTCTTCATCTACGGCTTCGCCGTCACACTCGTGTTCAACGAACTGTTCTTCACCATGGGCGACCCGGCCATGGGCGTCATCATCGGCTTCGCCACGTTCGGTGTGGGGTTCGCGGTCCGCCCGCTCGGCGGATTCCTGTTCGGCCACCTCGGCGACCGGATCGGCCGTCGGTCCACCCTGGTGCTGACCACGCTCGTGATGGGTGTGTCCACCGGGCTGATCGGGCTGCTCCCGACCTACGGCAGCATCGGCGTCGCCGCGCCGATCCTGCTGACCGTGTTACGGATATGCCAGGGCCTCGGCGCGGGAGCGGAGTTCGGCGGCGCCTCGACGCTGCTGGCCGAGCACGCACCGGCGCGGCGCCGTGGGTTCTTCACGTCCTTCGCCCAGACCGGAGTCCAAATCGGACTGCTGTCCGGCGTTACGGTGTTCCTGCTGATCGAACTGCTGCCGAGGCAGACCGTGCTGGACTGGGCGTGGCGGATCCCGTTCCTGTTCAGTTTCGTGCTGATCGCGGTCGCGTTGTACGTACGGCTGCGGGTTGCCGAATCCCCGGTCTTCCGGCAGATGAGCGAGCGGCGCACGACGGTGAAGATGCCTGTACTGGACGCGTTGCGGCACTATCCACGCAACTTCCTGGTCGGCATCGGTGCGCACATCTGCGACACCGCCGTGGTGTACATCTACGCCACCTACAGCCTGACGTACATAACCAAGACTCTGGCCATGCCGCGATGGGTCGCGCTCACCGGTGTGATCATCTTCAGCGTCATCGTCATCGCGTTACAGCCGGTGTACGGCGCGTTGTCCGATCGTGTCGGCAGGCGGCCGCTGAACCTGTTCAGCGTGGTGTTCACCGCGGCGTTCGCGTTTCCGTTCTTCCTGCTGCTCGACACCAGAGAGCCGGTGCTGATCTGGATCGCGCTGGTTCTGGCGACATCGCTGGGGTTCGCACCGATGATCGCCGTGCAGCCCGCGTTCTATGCGGAGCTGTTCGGCGCACGGGTGCGTTACACCGGGTTCGCCGCGTCCAGGGAAATCGGCGCCGCGCTGGGCGGCTTCTCCCCCTTGATCGCCGCGGCGCTGGTGGCGCAGGCAGACGGGAAGGGCTGGCTGGTGGCGCTGTGGATGATCGGTACGGCAGCGGTCTCGTTCGTGGCTTTCTGGTTGTCCAAGGAAAGCAAGGACGTCGACATCACTGTGATCGACGCGACCGCCCGGTGACGTGTCGTGGTTCCCCGGTTGTCCAGATCGACGTACCCCGCGGCCGTGGCCCCGGCCGGTGTCGGCATTGTCCACTTGGGACTCGGCGCCTTCCACCGGGCACACCAGGCGGTGTTCACCCAGGAGGCAATGCTCGCCGAGCCCGGGGACTGGGCGATCTGTGCCGTCGGCCAGCGCAACCCGGCCGTCCGCGACGCAATGTCCACACAGGACTGCCTGTTCACGGTGACCGAGCGGGACGCCGAGCACGAGGACATGCGAGTGGTGGACAGCGTGCGCGATGTCCTGCTGGCGTCCGACCAACCGGACCGAGTCACTGCGGCACTGGCCGACCCCGCCACCCGGATCGTCACCATCACGGTGACCGAAGCCGGGTATCGCCACGACCCAGCCACCGGGCGGTTGCGTGCCGACGACCCCGAGGTCGCGCTGATGTCAATGGCCGACCACCGCGGACAGTGATCGGTCAGCTGGTCCGTGGCCTAAAAGCACGTGAACACAGCGGGCTGACGGTCGTGTCCTGCGACAACCTGCCGGACAACGGCCGGTTGGTCGCGGGACTGTTGCGGGATTTCTGCGTGTTGTCGGGGCAACCCGAATTGGCCGAACGGATTGCCGGACAAGTGCGATGCCCGTCCACAGTGGTCGATCAGATTGTGCCGGCCACGACTGAGCAGGACATCGCCAAGGTGGCTTCACGACTGGGCTTCATCGACCGGGCCGCTGTCGTCGGCGAGACGTACCGGCAATGGGTGATCGAGGACGACTTCGCCGCAGGCCGTCCCGCCTGGGACAAGGCAGGAGTGCGGTTGGTCGCCGACATAGCACCCCATCAGGCGGCCAAACTGCGGCTGGTGAACGGCACCCACACGGCGTTGACCTACCTCGGGCTGCTCGCGGGCTGCACGAGCACGTCCGAAGTGGCCACCCGCCCGGAGTTCGCCCGATACGCCGAGCGCCTGATCCGCGAGGAGACCGGCGCATCCCTGGCCCGCTTCGGAATTCCGGTCGACATCGAGGCTTTGCTGACGCGCCTGGCCAATCCGCGGATCACACACCGGCTGACCCAGATCGCCACGGACGGTGCGCGCAAGCTCCCGCAACGTCTGCTCGACCCCGCCGCCGAACTCATCGAGTCAGGTGTGGAGCCGAGGATGATCTGCCTCGCGTTGGCCGGATTCCTGCGTCACGAGGGTGAGACGCCCGACTGCCTGTTCGCCGCACGCCCCGCCTTGCGGGAGTCCCGCGTGTTCGGAGAACTGCTCGCCGACGCCATACACCGGCTCGACCGCAACGACGTGCTGACAACGTTGAGGGGAATCTGAACAGGATGCACCTGAAGGACACAGTGGCCGTGGTAACCGGCGGCGGTACAGGCATCGGCCGCGCAATCGCGCTCGCCCTCGCCGAAGCAGGCGCCCAAGCCGTCGTGGTGAACCACTCACGGTCCACAGAGGAGGCAGCCGCGACAGTCGCCGAGTTGACCGACCTCGGATGCACGGCGGTAGGTATCCGTGCCGACGTTGGCGACGACCGCCAAGTGCGGGACATGGCCGAACAGGTGCGGTCCAGATTCGGCCGGATCGACATCCTGGTGAACAACGCCGCCATCACCCACGCGGTGCCGCACGAAGATCTCGACGGGCTCACCGACGAGATCTTCGGCCGGATACTGGATGTCAACGTGCTCGGCCCGTTCCGTCTCGTGCGTGCGTTCGCGCAAGACCTGAAAGCGGCTCGTGGCGCGGTGGTGAACATCGCCTCGATCTCCGGCTACCGAGCAGGCGGATCATCGATAGCCTACGGCGTAAGCAAAGCGGCACTCCTCCAACTGACCCGAAACCTCGCCGTCGCCCTCGCCCCTGAGGTCAGGGTGAACACGATCGCGCCCGGCACGGTCGCAACACGCTGGCAGACCGACCTGCACGGCACAACCGGCTTCGCCGAGCGCGCCGAGGCCGAACGCGAGTCCGTCCCGCTCCGCCAGACTTCCCAGCCCGAGCACATCGCCCAAGCCGTGCTCGCAGTCCTCACCATGGACATGGTCACGGGCGAGGCGCTCATCGTCGACGGCGGCAAACACGTGCGGTACTAACTGAGCACCGGGGCGCGGTCGATGAGATCACACGTTCGGAATGTGAAGTTCTCGTAGGGGTGGGTCGGCGCGGGCTCCCCGGTGGCCTGGGCGTGGATGATCCTGTCGACGCGGAAGGCCCGCGCGGCCAGCCGCAGCCGGCACCAGGCGACGACGTACCAATATCGCCCGCGCACCGTGGCGAACAGCACGGGTTCAACCTCGCGTTCCGTGCGGGTGCCGTCCCTGTCGAGGTAGGTCAGTCGCAACACCCGGCGATCGACGATGGCGTCCTGGATCACCGACGGGACCGGCTGCGGCGTGTCCTCTGGCCGGTCAAGCAACTGGACCCGGTTGGCCAGATCGCGAGCGGCCATGGCGTCGCGCGCCGACATCGCTGCGACGATCTTATGGATCGCGCTGCGCGCCGCCTGGGCGAACGGCGTGCCATCGGCCCGGTCGAACACCACCGCGGCGGCGATCACCTCGGCGGGTGTGAAGTTCAGCGGTGGCAGGGTCATTTCTCTGTCCACTGTGTACCCACCGCGCCGCCCGGCATCGGCGTAGATGGGCACGCCCGCTTGTGTGAGGGCGTCGATGTCGCGGGCGATGGTGCGCACACTCACCTCGTAGCGTGCGGCCAGCTCACGGGCGCTGCGCCGGCGCGGCGCGACTGCGCGCAACTCCTCCACGATGGCGTAGAGCCGATCTGTGCGGTTCACGCTTCCGGACGTTAGCCGCGCCCACCGACAAAACGCGTGGCAGGACTTTCCGGAAACACTGACATAAGGGTGTCTCGTCGACCGGCGATCGTGGTGTTCGTCCTGGCGAGAGCTGCTCGGCTCGACCTTCGAAACGGAGAACGACATGCCTGTCGGATATCTCGACGTGCCCACCGGTGTTGACGTCGGCAGGAAGCGAGAACTGGTGAAAGCGATCTACGACGCCTTGCACGAGGCCTACCCCTTCCCTGACGACACCAGGATCTTCCTGCGGGAGTGGCCGCTGGACAGCGTGAGCCAGAACGGACTGCTCGGCTCGGAGCCGGCCAGGCCCGTGTTCATCGTGCACGTACCGCAAGGCACCAAGATCGACGCCAAGCGCACGATGCTGAAGAAGATCAATAAGGCCGTCGCCGACGCCTACCGGCTCCCGGACTTCATGACCTTCCTGCACGAGCACCCGCTTGACGTCGTGGCGCTCGACGGCGCTCTGCTCTCGGACGACCAGCAGCGAGTCGAAGACCAAACAGAGGCCTACTCCTAAGCGGCAACACTGCCGCTGGGTCCGCTCGTTGCGGCGAGCGGACCCAGCGGATCGGTGGCCTGTTCGCACAGCGATGAGTTTCCGCTGTCTCGTGAGTCTGCATGGCGCGAAGGCGACGGCAGGTCGCCACGAGTAGGAGGACAGCGCGATGACCACACGTACGGGCCAGGTCAACTGCAACATCACGATCTCGGCCGACGGGTACTCCGCCGGGCTCAACCAGACCGAGGAGCGACCGTTCGGCGACGACGGCAGTGACGGCACGGGCGGCAAGCTGCACGCCTGGATGTTCGACTCTCCCGAGGAGAACCAGGCCGAGATCGACCAGATGGCCGCCGCCGCCGCGTTCATCATGGGGCGCAACATGTTCGGCCCCGTGCGTGGCGAGTGGGATCGGCCGTGGAACGGCTGGTGGGGCGACAATCCGCCGTTCCACACCCCGGTTTTCGTGCTCACCCACCACGAGCGCGACCCGCAGCCGATGGACGGCGGCACCACGTTCCACTTCGTCACCGACGGAATCGAGTCGGCGCTGGAACAGGCACGGGCGGCTGCAGGCGACGGCGACGTCACGATCGTGGGCGGCGCGACCACCATCAACCAGTACCTCACCGCCGGCCTGGTCGACGAGCTGCGGCTGCACATCGTGCCGTTCACGCTCGGGGCGGGCACGCGGCTGTTCGAGGGCGTCCCGCCGCTGAACCTCGAGCAAGTGAAGTCGCGAGCGGCAACCTCGGTCACACACGTGACCTACCGCGTGCTCTCCTAACCGGGACATACCTCCATCCTTGGCCACGTCGGCAAATACCTGCGCCACTCATCGTCGGACAGGTCGGAACCCGTGGCCGCGCACACGTAGTCGGCTGTACGCGTGACGTCGGTGGTCCACAGCAGGACGTTGCCGGTGACCCCACCGGTCACCAGGCCGTCGGGGGTGTATGCGACGCCCGCGAGGCCGGTGCTCGCGCTGAGGACCGTCGTCGTCGACCGGCCGGTCGTGCTCCACAGTCGGACCGTTTTGTCCAGGGATGTGCTGGCCAGCTCGCGCCCGTCCGGGGAGAAGGCCAGTTTGAGGACTTCGCCGGTGTGGCCTTCGAGCGTGGCGATCAGCGCGCGGCTTTCTACATCCCATAGGCGGACGGTCTTGTCGTCCCCCGCGCTGGCCAGAAGCTTGCCGTCAGGGCTGAACACGACATCGCGCACGACGCTGGTGTGGCCTGTCAACGGTTCGCCGACTGGGTTTCGGGTGGGCACGTTCCACAGACGGATTGTCTTGTCGTTGGCGGCGGTCGCCAGGCTGCGACCGTCGGGGCTGAACGCGATCCCGGTCACGGAGTTCGTGTGCCCGGTGAGCGGCGGCCCGAAAGGCGCGCGAGTGGCCACGTTCCACAACCGAACCGTCATGTCCATGCCCGCGGTGGCGACCAGGTGCCCGTCGGGACTGAATGCCAGGCCACGGACCCAGTCGACATGTCCGGTGAGGGGCGTGCCGATCGGTGCGCGGTTGGCGGCGTCCCACAGCCGCAGGGTTCCGTCCCAGCTACCCGTCGCGAGGATCCCGCCCTGCGGGCTGAACGCCATCGCGCGGACTTCGGCGGTGTGCCCGGTGAGAGGTGCGACGAGTTCTTTGTGCGTGGAGGTCTCCCATAACCGCACCTTCCTGTCGTCCGCGGCGGTACCGAGGACACGGCCTTCGGGGCTCAGCGCCACGGCGTAGACGGCGTCAGCGTGCGCGGGCACAAGGGTTCCCCGCAATGACCAGACGAGTATCGAGCTGTCTGAGTCGCCGCCTGCGAGCGCGGAACCGTCCGGGCTGAACGCGATGTTGAAGACGCTGCTCGTGGACCCGATGAGCGCGGTGCCCTGCTGCCGTCGGCTGGTGGTGTCCCAGATCCGCACCGTCTTGTCCCAGCTGCTGGTGGCCAGCGTACGACCGTCCGGGCTGAACGCGACGCCGTAAGTGACGTTGGTGTGCCCGGTCAACGGATCGCCAATCGGGGTCCGGGTCGCCACATTCCACAGCCGCACCGTCTTGTCGCCACTGGTCGAAGCGAGGGTCTGGCCGTCAGGACTGAACGCGACGCCGTTGGTCACGCTGGTGTGCCCGGTCAACGGGTCACCGATCGGGGTCCGGGTCACCACATTCCACAGCCGCACCGTCTTGTCGTTGCTCGACGTGGCCGCCGTGACGCCGTCCGGGCTGAGCGCGACCGCGGTGATCGGGCCTTTGTGCCCGGACATCGGCTCACCGACCGGGGTCCGGCTGGTGATGTCCCAGGTTCGGACGGTGCCGTCGGCGCTGCCGGTGACGAGCAAGCGCTCGTTGGGGCTGAACGCGATGCTGGTGACGGTGTTCGTGTGCCCCGTCATGGGATCACCGATCGGTCTGTGACGCGCGATGTCCCACAGCCGCACGGTCCGGTCAGCGGACGCTGATGCCAAGGTGGTCCCGTCGGGACTGAAGGCCAGACCGTTCACCATGCCGGTGTGACCGGTCAATGGTGTGCCGACCGGTTGGCGGGACGCGGTGTCCCACAAGCGCACGGTCGAGTCTCCCGCCGCCGTCGCCAGAAGGCGCCCGTCCGGGCTGAACGCCACGTCGCGTACCTCACCGGCGTGCCCGAGCAGCCGAGTGGGCAACGGATAAGCCTGGACGCTGAGCAGACTGTCCCGAGTGGCCGGAACGTCCGGCGCGATCCGCCATGCGATCAGGCTCAGTTGTGCGGCGCGCAGCGGATCGATTTCACGCAACGCGGTGGCCTCGGCGACAAGTTGGCGCGCGACCGCCACCCGATGCTGATCACGGGCGTCGTTACGTTGCTGCCAGGTGATGACGGAGGCAGCGGCGAGCACCGCCACAACGACTGCCGTGGCCACCCGCAGCCGAAGCGTGCGCTGTCTCCGGGATCGAACCTGCTTTTCCCGCAACCGCGTTGCGGCGTCAAGAAATTCACGTTCATCGGCGTTGAGAGCCGACGCCCGGTGCGTCTGGCCGGCCCACGCGAGCGCCTGGTCGAGTTGGGTGGCCTGGTAGAGCAACCCGGGGTCACGCCCCGAGGACTGCCACACCTGGGTCGCGTCGGTGATCCGGCGGTGCAGCAGCACACTGTCGCGGTCATCGGTGAGCCACCGGCGCAGCCGAGGCCAGGCGCGAATCAACGCCTCGTGCGCGACCTCGACGCTGTCGGTGCCGATGACGACGAGCCGGGCAGCGGCGAGTTTGTCCAGCACCCGGGTCACCGTGCTCGGGTCGCCGACGGTGGCCAGCTCGCCGTGGCGTGCGCGGCGCCGAGTGTCTTCGGTGCCGTCGCCGAGCGCGGTCAGACGCAGGAAGATCCGATGAGCCACCTCTTGTTCGGCAGCATCGAATTCGGCGTACAGGCGTTCGGCGGTCTGCGCGAGGGCGCCGTGCACGCCGCCGCACACGTGGTAGCCCGCTCTGGTCATCGTGTTGTTCCGCCTGTGCCGCCACGTTTCCAGCAGTGCGTGCGACAGCAGCGGCAACCCGCCGGGTTCGTCGGCAATGTCGGCGATCATCGTGGCGACGAGTTCCCGCTCGACGGTCAGTCCGGCCATCGCGGCGGGCCCGGTGATCGCGGACCGCAGCTCGTCCCGGGTCATCGGACCGACCAGCACCTGCGCGCCTTCGCCCAGCGTCTTCAGCAGGCCAGGGTGGGTCGCGCAGTGCCCGTAGAAGTCGGCGCGGACACCCAGCACGACGTGCACCACCCCGTCGGTGTTGCAGGCGGCGTCGAGCAGGGCATCGATGAACTCGACCCGTTCACCCGCGTCCGGGCACAGGGTGAACAACTCCTCGAACTGGTCGACGACCAGCAGAACCCGGGTGCCACCAGTGGGGTCGGCCTGACGCAGTGCCCGGCCGAGCCAGCCTGGCTCGGCACGCTCGGGTTCTGTGCCGCACACCTCGGCGACGGCGTGGGCGAGTTCCCGAAGCGGCTGACTGGTGGGAGTCAACAGAACGCAGGACCACGGGTGCCCGGAGAACGCGGAATGTCCGCGTGTCGCTGGGATGAGGCCCGCGCGGATCAACGACGACTTCCCGCTGCCCGACGCTCCGAACACCGCGACGACCGGTGTCTGGGCGACCTTGTGGACGACATGATCGACCAGGCTGTCGCGGCCGAAGTACCGGTCGGCGTCGCCGGGCTGGAACGCGGCCAGCCCGAGGTAAGGCGACGCGTCGGGGTCCGCCGGGTCCGCGTTGGCGAGTGCCAGCTCCTCGGCCAGCTCCCGCCAACGCGTCTCCCATACCTGCCGATCGCCGCCACACGCCTGCACATACGCCAACGTGACGGCCAACGACGGCAATGTCTGCCCACCCGCGGCCTCGGCTAACGCTGTAATTGAATAGTGCGCGCGTCTGGACAATTCCCGATAACCAGGTTGTCCGGCCACTGAACGCAACTGCCGCAGCTCGAATGCGAAACGCTGTAATGACCCTGCATCTGGGTCAAGCGGACGCTCACGCCTGCCCATGCCCCCCACCTTCCATGCTCCGCCAAATGCCCGCACAAATCCCCGGCCGCGCCGACCTGTGCATCGGCTGCGGCCACCGAACCGTCACACCGGACAACCTAGTTGTCCACCGCGGGGCCGGGCACTGAACAACCCGTGCACATTGCGGAAATCTTTGCCACGTGCAGGAAGACCGCCACTGCCGGGCCGCACAGGGGGACCTCGCCGACCCTACGCCCTTTGTCCGATTTTGTTTGTTCAGCGATCAATTCTGCCGTCAAGAAGACCGTCAGGTGCTAGATATGACACCGCCGCTCGCGGGAACGAACAGCTTGTGCCGCGCGGCGCTTGGAGTTTCTTTGCGTCCTTGGGATGGGGAGACAATGAGTTTCTTAAAACTCACAGTGGTTCGACGCGTAACTTCGCTTGTGGTGGCGGTCGCAGGCACGATCGGGCTCTCGCTCGTGATTGCGCAGCCCGCGCACGCCGATCCTGGCGCGTGGGGCAACATCGACAACCGCCTGCCAGCCGTTTGGCCGGTGAAGATCGCGGAGTTCGGGGTGGGCGGCAGTCATCGCTGCTCGACCAGGAACGCGGGTTCGTTCACCTGTCGCGAGTACTGGCTGCCTTCCGGCAAGAGCGACTCCGACATCCGCGGTTTCTTCTTCGACACCGACGGGTTCCAGGTGGAGAACGTGTCCAGGTACTACGTGAGTTCGTACGGCTGGGTTCCTGGCGACGTGTGGTTCAAGATCGAGGACTACCACGAGGTTCGCTGCACCGTGGTCGGCGGCGCGCCGTACTGCCAGGTCGACATTGTCTGACCTGAGGGTCACGCAACAGCATCCCGTCGTTGCCGAGGGATGCTGTTGCGTGAGCCAGGCGTCAGCGCCGTTCGATCCAGATGTTGCGGAACCGCGGGTTGGCGCCGGGGTCGCCGTGGTCCTGCAGCTTGATCTGGCCTGGGGCGGGGTTTTCCGGCTTGCCCGCACCGGTCGGGCCGTCGATGGCGACGTTGTTGTGCACCAGCTTTCCGTTCCACCACACGGTTATCCGCGCGTTCTCCACCTTCTTGCCCGCTGTGTCGAAGCGCGCGGCGCGGAACTCGATGTCGTAGGTCTGCCACGTACCGGTCGGCGCTGCCGCGTTCACGTCAGGCGCCTTCTTCAGATAGATGGAACCGGCGCCGTTGAGCTCCGGCGGTCGGCCGTGGGACTCCAGCACCTGCAGTTCGTAGCTCTCGTAGATGTACACGCCACTGTTGCCGCGGGCTTGCCCGGTGACCTCCGGCGGGTAGTCCGGCTCGTACCACTCGACGTGCATGCGGAAGTCTCCGAACCGTTCCTTCGTACGGATGTCGCCGCCGAACGACTCCATCAACCCGTTCGCGACCGGCCACGTCGCGGGGGCGCCGGATGTCGTCTCCCAAGCGTCGAGGTTGGCGCCGTTGAACAACGTGACCCGGTTGGTCAGCCCGATCGTGATCTTGTCCAGGTTCACGTGGCCGGTGTCAGTCGGCTCGTAGACGTAGGAGATGGTGTTCGGGCCAGGGCGCAGCGTCACCGTCTCCACGTGTGTCGCCCACTTGCTCCAGCTTCCGGTGGCGGCAAGCCAGATCTGTTTCTCCCTCTTGCCGTTGACGTACAGGCTCATCGACTTCGAGACCGGGGTGGGGCTGGGGTTCGGGCCGTTCGCGTACCGCAGGGCGATGTCGTGGCGGCCGGCCCGCGCGGGGTGGACGGCGAACGTGGTGCTGCTGCCCGGTTCCCAGTTGCGGTCGACGAAACCTGCGCCCGAATAGCCGGTGTGGTTGGTGTTCCACCCCGTCCCGCCGGTCAACCTGGCGGACTCCGCCTCGTACTCCTGTGGGGCGGTGGTGCCGTCGGGCAGCCGGTTGAGGGTGTACCACGCCTCGGTGCTCCACAGTTCCGCACCGGATGCCGAGGTGAACGGGCGCGGCGAGCGCAGGTACACCACGCGGCCCGGCTTCAAGCCCGCGATCTGCAGCGTCACCTTCTTGCGGTCGGCCGACAGCGTCGCCGAAGTGACGCCGAGGGTCTCCTCATCGACCTTCGGTCCGCCGTACTGAGGCGTCGCGACGTACCGCCACTGCTGAGCCTTGTACTTCGCGGCGAGGTCTTTCGCGGTCTCGTCGGACAGCGGCTGCGTGTACTGGAGTTCGAAGCCGCCGTTGATGGCCCGCATGCTGTGGATGTCGAACGCGCTGGCGCCGTTGAGGCTGAGCTTCTGCAGGCCGTGCTTGAGTTTGCCCGCCTGGCCCCAGTTGCCTGCCCAGCCGATGCCGCCGGTGTAGATCGCGCCGTCCGGGCCGAGGCTGATCCGGCTCACCCCGGACTCAAGCCCTTGTGTCATGCGGAACACCGCGCCCTGGTACTCGCCACCGACCTTCTCCAGGTACGCGCGTTGCAGGCCGCCATAAGTCACGTCGCCGAACACCATCTGGCCCTCGAACACACCGTTGGGCAGGACGATCGGGTTGCTCGGCGAGTTGGAGATCTCGTTGTGCGGCAACCAAAGCACAGGCTCGGTCACCGGCTGGGCGTCGAACGGGCCGGTCGGGTTCGTGTAGTGGTTGTAGAAAGCGCGGTGCTTGATCCGCACCAGCTTCGACGCCGGTACCCACATGCCTTGGTTGTCGGTGACGAAGACGTCGCCCTCAGGCCCCCAACCCAGGCCGTTGGGTGTGCGCAGCCCACCGGCCACATAGGACACGTCGCCGGTGTTCTTGTCGATCTTGAGGGTGCTGCCCCGGTTGGGTACGGGCTGCGGGTTGGCGGTCGCGCCGCCGGGGACCATCGCGATGCCCGTGGTGACGTAGAAGTACCCGTCCTTGTACAGCAGACCGAACGCGAACTCGTGGTAGTTGCCGCCGAACGGCCAGGTCGCGATCCTGCGGTACTCGTCGGCGACCTCGTCACCGGTGTTGTCGACGAGCGCGGTCAACTGGTGCTTCTCGGACACGTAGACGGTGCCGTCGACGTACTTGAGCCCCATTGGTTCCCGGAGACCGTGGGCGATCCGCTTGATGCTCACCTTCGACGGATCGGTGTTGCCGGTGACGCCGTCGAGCAAGAACACCTCGCCGAGCACGGTCAGCCGGTCGCCGCCCCAAGTGGAGATGGCCAGCCGTCCGTCCGGCAGCCAATCCATACCGGTGACCTGCGGCTCAAAGCCAGCCGGACGCAGGTTCGTCAGCGTGTAGCCCGGGTGCACATCGGTCAACGGCAGGCCGTCGCCGGGAGCGTCCGTGACACCCTCGCACTGCTTGCGGCCGGGCGAGGTGACACGGACGACGTCGGCGTCCGTGCTCAGCGCCGAGTTCGGCACCAGGGCGTAGTCGGTCGCGCCTGGCGGTCGCCACTCGAGCTTCAGCCGTTGGTCGAAGTCGGCGTCGAAGTGGTCGATGCGCAGCGCGTGATGACCTGCGGTCAGCTGGGCCGAACCGTCCTTCGGGGTGGCGCCGTGGCGGCCGGGGTGGTCGATCACCTGGGTGCCGTCGAGCAGGAACCGGGCGCCGTCGTCACTTGTGAGCCGGAAGTCGTAGGTTCCGGCCGTGGCGACGTGAAGGTAAGCGCTTACTTCGGTGACAAATCGATCAGCGATCCCGAAGTCCGCGTTGTTCACCCAGTCGATCGTCGGCATCAACTTGTCGACGTTGGGCGTCTGACCTGGTTTGAGCTTGCAGTAGTCGTTCAGCGGAACCTGCACGTCGAATACACGCATCGTCACGCCCGGTTCCTGAGGCGGGATGTCGGACTGGGCGGACGCTGGGATGGGAAGTAAGGGCACTGCGATGGCAGCGGCAAGCAGGGCAGCGACTGGCGGCATGACGCCTCCTCCTTGAGGGCCGATGACGGGGCCCTTCGCAAGGACCCCGCCCTCACAGAAGAGAACGACTTCCGTCAGAAGTCAACAAAAGAACCGTGACCCAGAGCGAAAGTTCGGCCACTTGGCGCAACGATCGACAAAAGTGAACGAGTGGACCGGGCAGATGAACCCGCATCAGTCCCTCGACGCCCATCGGCTGCATCCGAGCACCATCTGCTCCGCGACGCTGCTTTGCCCGCCATGCAGGGATCTCGTCGGTGGCCATGACGTGGCCGATACTCGAAGCAAGCTGTGCACCGCCGCCACTCACGAAGACCCCACTGTCCACAGCGGTCCAGCCGCTCGCTCATGACATCGCAACCTTCCAGCGCCGGAGCGTCGACGAGGCTCGCGACCGTCGCAACGGGTGTCACCGGGTGAACGAACCCGTCGTTTGACCGTGATCAGCGAGCCTGCCATGCAGTCGGCTGATACCGTGCGCTGACCTTTTTGGAGCGCGTGTTCAGGCGGTTAGGGGTAAGTCGTGCTTGCGCTGACCGTGCAACCGCCGCAGGCGGGCTCCCTGGCTCTGGCCGAGCTGCCCGATCCTGAGCCAGCACAGCATGAGCTGCTGGTGGAGGGGTTGGCAGTCGGTGTCTGCGGCACTGACAAGGAAATTGTCCGCGGCGAGTTCGGCTCGCCACCACCCGGCCGCAGTCGGCTGGTGCTGGGGCACGAGTCGCTTGGCCGAGTCCGGCAGGCACCGCCGGACAGCGGATTTGTCCCCGGTGACCTGGTCGTCGGTGTGGTCCGGCGGCCTGATCCCGTGCCGTGCGGGGCTTGTGGCGCAGGCGAATTCGACATGTGCCGCAACGGCCGGTACACCGAACGCGGCATCAAAGAGCTCGACGGGTACGCCAGTGAACTCTGGTGCGTGGAACACGACTACGCGGTGAAACTCGATCCTCGTCTGGAACACGTGGGTGTGCTGATGGAACCCACGACTGTGGTGGCCAAAGCATGGGAGCAGATCCACCGTGTCGGCCAACGGGCGTGGTTCGAACCGCAGCGGGTGCTCGTGACAGGTGCGGGCCCCATCGGGCTGCTTGCGGCGATGCTCGGGACGCAACAAGGCCTCGACGTGCATGTGCTCGATCGGGTGACCAGCGGACCGAAACCACGCCTGACCCACGCACTGGGCGCGACCTACCATCATGACTCCGCGGACGCGGTCGCCGCACGGATCCAGCCGGACATCGTCATCGAAGCGACCGGGGCAGGACGCGTGGTGTTCGACGCGATAGCCCACACAGCACGGTTCGCCATCGTCTGTCTGACCGGCGTATCGCCACAAGGACGGACGATCCCGATCGACGCCGGAGCGCTCAGCCGCCAGCTGGTGCTGGAGAACGACGCCATCATCGGGTCGGTCAACGCCAACTTGCGGCACTACCAACTGGCGGCCGACGCGCTGGTGGCAGCCGACGAGAACTGGTTGCGCGGCCTGATCACCCGTCGGCTGCCGCTGCACCGGTTCGCCGAGGCGTTCGACACCACGGACGACGATGTCAAAGTGGTCATCACGCTGAACAACTCGTGATGCCTTCGGCGCTCAGTGCCAGGGCAGGCTGCGCCCCATCAGGTCGTCGTCCTCTCGGATCGAACGTAGTGCGGTGATGGTCGGATGGCCGTCGGCCAGCAGCGCCGCGTCGGTTCCCGGCTCCAGTTCGCCGTCCACCTCGACGGATCCGAGCTCGATGATGTTCTCGCCGGCCCGAGTGACCTTTGACTGCACGCGGCCATAGGTCGCCACCGTCGCCCACCGCGGTGCTCGCGCCTCGCTGAGTGCTGGGACGTTGGGAACGTTGAGGTTGAGCACCCGGCCCTGATCGAGCCGCGCCACTGTGGGCAAGAGGCGACGCACCAGCTCAGCCGCGGTCTCCCAGTGCGGTTCGGCGTCTTGACCCAAGCCGACGTCCAGGGAGACCGCCAATGCCCGCGCGCCGTTGATCCCGGCCGTCATCGCGGCACCGACCGTGCCGGAATGCAGAATCGCCCGTCCCACGTTGGCGCCCCGGTTTATCCCGGACAGCACCACATCCGGCCTGCTGCCGAACCCGTCGAAACACGCCGTCAACGCGATGAAACCGGGATGCGCCGCGACCGCGTACGCCTCGACATCCGGCAAGTCAGGCAGGCTGCGCCGTTCCACCACAACCTGCCGGTCCGCGGCGGCCGCACTCAGCCCAGCGCTGGTACCGCTGGCTTCCTCGGCGGGAGCGGCGACGACCGTGTGCCAGCCGCACTCATGCGAAACACGTGCGAGGGCAGCAAGACCGGGGGAATCGATGCCATCGTCATTCGTGATCAACACCCGGGGCGACACCGCCATCGCTACTCGTCCTCCTTCTCGCCGTTCACTCGATCGACCGAGACCTGCGCGGCCAGTTTCCGGATGGCCTCGTTGCTGCCGGTTCCCAGACCGTGCCGGGTCACGTTGATCGCTCCCGCGGCCGCACCGAGCCGCAACGCGTCCATGATGTCCATCTCCTGAGCCAGCCCCGCGGCGATGGCCGCGGTCATGGAGTCACCGCCGCCCCGGCTGTCCACTGGCTCGAGCGAAGGTGCGTCCACGGTGAACGCCTCGTTGTCCATCAACACCAACGCAGGCTCCGCGGCACGTGAGATGACCACCAGCCGTGTGCCGGAGTCCGCGATCTGGCGAGCCGCCTTGAGCAGGTCATCCACCGAGTCGCTGTTCGCGCGTTCGTCCGCCACGAGTTCTTCGTGGCTGACCTTCACCACGGCCGGACCGCCTTTCAGCGCCGCGGTCAGCCGAGGCCCAGCGAGGTCGACCACGACCTGGCAGTTGTTGCCGCTGAGGTCCTTGGACAGCCGCTCGTACACCGAAGCGGGTACGACCTGCTCGTTCTGCTCACCGCTGGCGCCGCTCAGCACTGCGATCCCGGACTCCAGCGCTGTCACCACGGTCATCTCGTACAGATCGTCGAGTTCGTGCCGAGTTAGGGCGTCCGGAGGCATCTCCGCGATCTCGGAGCGAGCGCCATCGCGCCGATCATGGACGTAGGCTCCGTTGCGTGCGGCGACCGGTCGCTCGAGGACTTCGATGTCGTGCCCACCCACCAAATGCCTCAGCACCGACCCTGTCTCGCCGCCGAACGTGCAGCACAACACGACTGGCGTGCCCAGGGCGGAGATCATCCGGGCCTGCCAGATGCCCTGCCCTCCCGGGTGCAGGTGCAGATCAGGTGTGCCATCGGTTTCTTCGACCGTAACGGTCAGCTGTGGTGACGGCGCGAAGACGGTCACCCTCTTGTCTGGTTTCCCCACACCTTGTTCTGTACCCGCGTGGGCTTACGGTAGTGCAGTGAATGGCGGGAAAGGTTGCTGACGACCATGTCGGCAGCAGTGCGGCGGCGTCAGACGGACAAGCAGATCCGGCGCCTGGAAAACCGCCTGCTCAGAGAGCACGACCGGGTGCCGCCGAGCCTGGTGCACGAGTGGGTCCAGCAGGCGCACGCACGGCTGGGCGACGCCCCGGTGCAGGACTTCGTGCCATTGCTGGTGGAACGCGCGGTGCGGGCATCCGCACGGGACTTTCCGGCCGATTCGCCGGGAATGACCGGAACGTGCCTGTCGAACTGGGCGCGGAATACCGCAAGGCGGCTACTCGCGCAGCACCTGCCCCGCCGATGGGCACACACCGAAGGGGTGGCGCGCCGCGCCGAGCAGGTGGCACGCGTTCTTGCACCGGCTGACCAGGATCTTCTCGTCGCGGCGGCATGGTTGCACGACATCGGTTACGCCCCCGAGGTGGCCAACACGGGATTGCACTCGCTCGACGGCGCGCAGTACCTGCTCCGCGCTGGTGTCTCCCGACGTTTGTGCGGCCTCGTGGCATACCACTCCGGCGCAGCGGCTGTCGCCCAGTTACTCGGCTTTGCCGACGACCTCGCAGAGTTCGAGGACGATCGCGGACGACTCAGAGACGCGCTGTGGTACTGCGACATGACCACTGGCCCGGACGGGCATCCCACGACCGTGGACGACCGGATCGCCGAGATCCACCAACGGCGAGGCCCCGACGATCCAGTGGTCCGCGCTCTCGCGATCAACCTCGACGAGCGCTTGGCGGCCGTCCGGCGCACCCACCGGCTGCTACGTCGCACAGCGGCATGAACGCGCAAGGTGCTCGTGTTGCTGAGGTTGCCGCACCGGGGTAATTCGGAGGTATGCGGACGTTCCTGCTTGGCCTGGCGTTCTCCCTCTTGCTGGGTTCGGTCACCATCACGGCGGCGACGGCAGCCACCGTGTCACCCATTGCGGTGATCAACGAGAACTTCGCCGACCCGGACGTCCTGCACGCCGACGGCTCCTTCTTCGCGTATTCGACCAGCAGCCCACGCGGCAGGGTCCCCGTGGCCAGCGCACCTTCCCCGACCGGGCCCTGGACGATGCGGGGCGATGCACTGCCGGGCAAACCGGCCTGGGCGGCGGATGGCGGTTTCTGGGCGCCCGACGTGTCCCGTCGCGCGGACGGCCGCTACCTGATGTACTTCAGCGCACCGAACGCCGCGGCAGGCGGCCGGATGTGCATTGGCGCCGCGACGTCGACAAGTCCCACGGGCCCGTTCGAGGCGGACAGCAATCCCTTGGTGTGCAGGACGGATGAGGGCGGCCAAATCGACCCCGCCGCCTTTCTGGACAGTGATGGCGCCCGATACCTCTTGTACAAGAACGAAGGCAAAGACGTCGGCAAGCCGATGAACATCTGGCTACAGCAGACGGCCGCCGACGGCATCGCGTTCACCGGCGAACGCACCGAACTGATCCGCGCCGACCAACCACACGAAGCAGGAGTGGTCGAAGCACCGACGCTGATCCGCCGCGGTTCACAGTACGTGCTGTTCTATTCGGCCGGGTCCTTCGCCGGCAGCGACTACTTCACCAACTATGCCGTCTCCCCCACGCTCAGAGGTAAATACACCAAGGCATCCAAAGCGTTGCTGACGACCACCGCACTCAACGGTGCTGTCCAAGGTCCAGGCGGCGCGGACGCGCATACCGACCAGATCTTCTTCCACGGCTGGGTCAACGGAGCCCGATGGATGTACACCGCGGAGATGGGATGGGCGAACGACTTTCCCGTGGTGCGAGGTAGCCGCGTGCGGTACGAGGCCGAGCACGGGACAATCAACCACGCCGAAATACGGTCCGGCGTGCCCGGCGCCTCGCAAAGCGCGGTCGTCGGCAAGATCGACCACGCGGACAGCTGGGTCGACATCACGGTTTACGCTCCGCGCGCTGGTGGTTATACGGCGCACGTCAGCTACGCAGCAGGATACGGCGATGCCGAACACACCGTGACCGTCAATGCAACGACGCAGTTCGTCCTGACATACCCCAACCGCGGCTGGGGCAACTGGACCGAGACAACCGCGGAGCTGAACCTGAACGCCGGCTGGAACACGATGCGGTTCCAGCACCGGTCACGGTGGGCCGAACTGGACCACATCGACCTGTCTTGACCCGCGGCTAACCGGCGATCCTGTCTCCGACGAGTGCCAGGCACTGGATCGCGGCCAGTCCATATTGGGCGGTCGCGTTGGTCGACACCCATGTCGCTTCGTCAACGGGGTTGAGGACCACGGGGCCTGTTATCCGGGTACTCGTCCACGGGCTGTTCGAGGGATAACCGGCCTCACCTCGTTCGAACTCTGTCCACGCGCGAGCCGCGAGGGTCGGATTGTTCGTCTTCGCCGCGGCGTAGGCGGTCAGCCGCGAGTGTGCCTGCTTGAGGTTGAGGCTGCCGAAGGACTGGCCAACCGCGGCGATTTGTTCGGCGGCCGTGGCGTTGTAGAGGATGCAGTACTGCAGCCATGCACGCTCGAACTCAGGCAGGTCGGCCGCTGCGATGATCTCGCTGCACATTTCCACCGGGCCGAAGACGGCACTGAGGTGCGATACGGAAACAGCGACCGTGTCGGTGGCGAACGTGCCTGTCGTGATGTCGTATCGGCCTTCCCCTGTGATGAAGCCGTTCTTCAGCTTGCCGATCGCGGTGCACGTGTTGATCAGCTTGGTCCGGGCGACGGGATCGCCGCCACGTTCCCATTCGGTGAACCATGCGGCTGCGAGCGCACCCCAGTCGGTTCCCAGGCTGACGGCCAACGCCTTGGGATCAGGTTCATACGGCTCCGTACGAATCTTGCGCAGCGGGTCGAGGGCCAGGAACGTCTTGTCCGCGTCAACCAGATCGTGCAGCAGGTCGCCGATGCGTTCGTCGGCGGTGAGGAAGTAGAGGAACCTGCGGTTGGCAGCGGTGCTGATCCGCAACTGCTTGGCGCTGTCGGCCCAGTGCTGCACGCCGTGCCGTGTGCCAAGATCGGCGTACTTGCCGATGTGGTACACGTCGACCTCGCCGGTGTGCCGCGTCATCGCCTCGGCCATGCGGAAAATGTCCGACCGGCCTGTTCTCAAGTAGCTGTACCACAGCCACAGGTCGGTGCTGAGCTCCGAGTTGTCCCACGCGTAACCGCCGATGTCGTAACGCCACTCATGCCGGTCGTTGTCGTAGGTGTGCATCACGTCGCCGTAGTCCCAGAAGCCGTACCACCGGCGCTGGTCGGTTTGCTTGCGGTAGAAGTCGAACAGGAAGTCGAGCCGGTCCTCGATCCGCGCCCGGGCGGGGTTGGATCTGTCCACTGGTGACCAATCGCCGAACACGCCCGCGTCGCGCATCCGCTGCGGCGTCGTGACCAGCAAAGGCGGAATGCGGACCACAGCGGCCTGCGCGGCAAGCCGTTCTGCCGACGGGGTGGCGTCCAGCGCCCAGAACATCAGCTCACTGGTCCGGGCAACGCCGTACGGGTCGCCGAATCCTGGTTCGTAGTCCTCGTAGGTGATCTCCAGCCCTTCGAGTTGTTCCGGATACGTGTCCATGCCCATGCCGTCGTGGTAGAACCGCAAATCCATGGGCTTGGCGTCAGGCGCCCACAACCACAGGGTGACCTCGGCCGCCGCTCCGGCCGCGCCGCGGATGTCGAGCTGTGTCGGGTGCAGTTGCCAGAAGTCGCGCATGCCGAAGGCGAAACCGCCGCCCGCCCCGCCGACGTACCCGAAGCCGCCCGCTCGAGTGCCTGCGGCGGCATGGATCCAGCCGTGGCCCGGCTTCGTCCGCTTGCGGATCACAAACCCGTCGGCGGTGAGCTGGCTGAGCGTGTAGTCACCCCAGGCCGGGATCAGCTGCAGCCGTGAGCTCACCCGTGTGTCCCAAGTAGACACGTCGGGCGTTGCCCGCCCCGCGACCTGTGCGGCACGGACAGCCGAGCCCGGATCCCGGCGCAGCCCGGTGATGCCACGTACCGCCTCGGTGAACAAGCCACCATCGGCACTGGCGAACCGGACATGCCGGTTGTGCGGCTCGTCGTTCATCGGCACCTGGAAGCGGACACCGAGCCCGCGGACGAAGTCCTTCGTGGCGTTGCCGTCGAAGACAAAGCTGTGCACCATCCGGAAGTTCTCCGCGCCCGCGTGGAAGTACAGCCGGATGGTGAACGGCAGCCAGTCCCGGCCGCGGTGCTTGGCGCGGTGTTTTCCGTCGATCCGCACGACTGCACGCACTGGCCCGTGCTGTTCGACCGTTACCCGCTGCACCTCACCGGTGTACCGCTCGATCTTCCGGCCGCCCTCGTCGAACTCGTCGGGATCGTTCTGGTGCAAGCAGACCAACTCGCCCGTCCGCGCGACCACCTTGCCTGCACGCGAGACCGTGTCGATCAACACCTTCCCGCCCGTGTTGATCACGCACCGCAGTATCCCCGTATCCACCACGATCCGACCGGCCTGACGCGTCACGGTAACCGCCTTCGCCGGCACCGCGGCAGGGCCTGGAGTCAGCAAGTATCGCTCTGCTCTTGGTGCACCCGCGGCGATGGCGTGCGCACTCCACTTCAGCGAGCCGTCCGGCCAGTAGCCGGTTGGCCAAGTCTGCACAGGTACGGCGATGCCATCGGCCGTTCGGAGGCTGAACGACTGATCGGGTCGCAGCTGTCCCTTCGGCCAAGGCAGTCCCCACGTCACACCGGTCATCTCGGCCGGAGCAGCACCTTCCAGCCAACGAACCTCCGTCGGCTCGCTGGATTGCGCCGCCCCGGCAACCGGCGCGGACAACGCCAGCGGCAATGCCGTACCGCTTGCCAACAGGGTCCGTCGAGTCAGTGGGGACATACGTCGGCTCCATTCCCGTCCGGCATCGCGCTATCAGGAAAGCGCTTTCCCAGCTCCGACGCAAGGGGAACTACGAAAGACGCACGTCCACGGGTGTCCACATCAGACAAAACCTGGACGTACTCCCCAACGGACGGTCGCCTCAGAGTTTGATCAGATCGTCGACCTGGACAGGACGGCCCGTACCGAAACTTTCGTTCGCGGCGAACCCGGTCAGCAACGACATGACGCCGTCTCGATGCGTGGCGTGCCGCCCGAGCGGATCCGGCTCGGCCGGTTCGCCGTAGAGCGCCGCGGTCATCCGGTCGTCCGCACCGCCGTGGCCGCCCTCCCCGGTTTTGAGCTCGATCTCGACGGGACGATCGAAGAACGGCCGAACGGTGAGCCGGGCCCAGTGCTCCTCCGGGTTGGCCTCGTCTCCGTGGACCGCGGGCCGTTGGCCGCTGACCCACGAGTTCTCCACCACCTCGAGCTCCAGCCGACCGGCGGAGCCGTTGACCATGAACCGGTAGCCTTCCCACGGCGAGTACGCGGTGAGGTGGTACGTCATGGTCGCGCCCGACACATAGCGGACCAGCACGGCCATGTCGTCCTCGATGGACACTCCCGGCGCGAACGGGTTCTGGTCCCGCCGATAGCCGTCCTCGCTCTCGGCCTCCAGGTAAAGCCGACGCTGCCACTCGTTCTGCTCGATGTGCAGTGCGAAGGGGTCGTCCTTGGCGGCCGCCGAACCGTGCACCCGTTCGTAGTCACGGGCGTGCCCGTGCCGTTCGCCGTTCTGCCTGCCGTAGAAGAAAAGCCTTCCCTGCGCGAACACCGTTTCGGGCGACGTGCCGAGCCACCAGTTCACCAAGTCGAAGTGATGGGTCGCCTTGTGCACCATCAACCCACCCGAGTTGGCCTTGTCCCGATGCCAGCGCCGGAAATAGTCCGCGCCGTGCCGGACGTCGAGCAGCCATTCGAAGTGTGCCGACCCGACCTCGCCGATGGCACCGTCGGCGAGCACCTCACGGACCTTCTCGTGAATAGGGCTGTACCGGTAATTGAAGGCCACGGTCACTTTACGACCGGTCCGTTCGACAGCCTCCAGCACGTCTCTGGCACCGGTGACGTCAGTCGTCATCGGCTTCTCGGTGACGACGTCGCATCCCGCCTCAAGCGCCTGGACGATGTAGGACGCGTGAAACTGGTCCACTGTGGCCACGACAACCACGTCAACCCGCTCGCGTCGGATCATCTCCAGGAACTCGTCCGCCTTGTACGTGGGTACCGCGGGATGTCCGAGATCCGTCAGCCGTTCGTTGTACACCCGCATCCGAACGGCGTTGGTATCGGCGAACGCCACCAGCTCACAGTGTTCGCTGTGATCGATCGCAATCGCCCGGATGTGCCGTTCTGCCCGCGACCCCGTCCCCACAACCGCATACCGCCTGCGTCCCAACGACTCCACCCTTCATCCGGTTACCCTTCGCTATCCAACCTCTACCAAAGCGCCGGGTTCGGGCCTAGTACTTTGGGCTGATCTGAACAGGCTCCGGCTCTCGTACTATGAGTTGGTGTACGGCCTTCTCCGGTCTTTCTATGACGAGCCGAGCCCCTCCCGGCCGACGCCCAGGGCGTGGCGGGACTGGGCGCTGGTCGGCCTGATCGCGTCGATCGCGGTGGTCGAGGGCCTCCTGCGGACGGACCTGTCGTGGCGGGTCGTCTCGATCGTCGTGGCCGTGGGGCTGGCGCCGACGCTGGTGTGGCGGCGGACCAGGCCGTTGGTGATGATCGCGATCGCCTTCGGTGTCAGTGGCCTGGTCCCCGTGCTGACCGGCGCCGAGGCCGGCCTGAACACGATGGTGTTCCTGCTGCTTCTGGTGTATTCGCTGGTCCGGTGGGGATCGGGCCGCGAGATCGTGTTCGGCGCGGCGATCATCCTCGCGAAGCTCCTCCTCTCGCTGGTCCTCGGCACTATCAGCCTTGCCGAAACGCTCACCGGGATCGTCGTTCTGTTCTCGGTCGGTGCTTTGGGCGCGGCACTGCGCTACCGGACCAAGGCTCGGATGCGTGAGCTCGACCAGGTCAGGCTGCTTGAACGGGAACGGCTGGCCCGCGACCTGCACGACACGGTCGCCCATCACGTCTCGGCGATGGCGCTGCGGGCCGGGGCCGGTCTCGCGGCATCGGAGTCGCAACCGAGCGCGGCCACTGAGGCGCTCACCGTGATCGAGTCCGAGGCGTCGCTCGCGCTCGCCGAGATGCGCACCATGGTTCGCCTCCTGCGCCAGGACGAACCGGCGGATGTCGCGCCGAGCCCACGTCTCAGCGATGTCGCGCGGCTGGCGACCCGAGCGGGGCCAGGGCCGGATGTGGACGTGGAGATCACGGGTGCGGTCGACGATCTGCCGTCCTCGGTCGAAACAGCGATTTACCGCCTAGCTCAGGAGTCAGTCACCAACGCACGGCGACACGCGCGACATGCCACCCGCATCGAAGTCCGCGTAGCCGCTGACGACACGTCGGTGTCCCTGCGGGTGACCGACGACGGGCAGCCCAGCCCTGTCGTGACGCCGGGACACGGCCTCCTCGGCATGATCGAGCGCGCTGACCTGCTCGGCGGCACCTGCCAAGCCGGCCCGAACTCCGGCCGTGGCTGGACGGTGACGGCTGTACTGCCCCGGACGGCGGCGCGATGAGCATCCGAGTGGTCGTCGCCGACGATCAGGAGATCGCCAGGACCGGGCTGACCATGATCCTCAACGCACAGCCGGACATCGAGGTCGTTGGCGAGGCCGCCGACGGACGGCAGGCTGTCGATCTCGCTCGGCGTCTGCGTCCCGACGTGTGCCTGTTCGACATCCGGATGCCTGTCCTCGACGGCATCGAAGCCACCCGCGCGCTCGCCGGGCCCGCTGTCGACGATCCGCTTGCCGTTGTCGTCATCACGACCTTCGACCTTGACGACTACGTCTACGCCGCGCTGCGGGCCGGTGCCCGGGGTTTCCTGCTCAAGGACTCCGGCCGCGCCATGCTGACCCAGGCGGTGCGCGCCGCGGCCAACGGCGATGCCCTCATCGCGCCGAGCATCACCGCACGGCTGCTCGGCGCCTTCGCCGACACCGGACCCCGCGTCACCACCGGTGCAACCCATCGACGTGCTCACCGACCGCGAAGAGCAGATCCTCGTCGCCGTCGCGTCGGGCCGTACGAACAGCGAGATCGCCGACGAGTTCCACATCACGCTCAGCACGGTGAAGACTCACATCGCCAGCCTGATGGCGAAGCTGTCGGCACGCAACCGGGTCGAGATCGCCATGTGGGCCTACGAGACCAACCGCGTGCGCAACGGATCCCGCCGATAGTACGGCTTCGCCGCCGTACCATCGGCCGGTTCAACTCAGGCCTAAGTTCCGATGATGTGTCCTGCCTGGTGACGGCACGATTTCGGGCATGCCACAGGGAATCACCAGACAGGGACGGGCCGCGGTCGCCGGACTGATCGCGCTCAGCGCGGTGCCCGTGATCGCAGGCGCGTTCCGGCTGACCGAGCTGGGCACCGGTGGACCGATCTCCGCGCAGAACGCCCGGTTCTTCAATGAGCCTCTGCCGCTGGTGCTGCATATCGTCGGCGCCACCGTGTTTTGCGTACTGGGCGCCTTTCAGTTCGCTCCGCAGTCGCGCCGCGGCGGCTGGCACCGGGTCGCCGGTCGATGGGTTGTCCCTTGTGGACTGGTCGCCGCGCTCTCCGGACTGTGGATGACGTTGTCGTACCAGATCCCGGACAGTGTTGTGCTCGCAGGCGCCCGGCTCGTGTTCGGCTCAGCCATGGCGCTGTGTCTGATCCTCGGCGTCGCTGCGATCCGACGGCGGGACATCACTCAGCACCGGGCATGGATGATCCGTGGTTACGCCATCGGGCTGGGCGCGGGCACACAGGTACTCACCCTCCTGCCCTTGAGCTTCGCCGAGGGACCGCCCGACGAACTCAGCCGGGCACTGCTGGCCATCGCCGGTTGGGTGATCAACCTCGCCGTCGCCGAATGGCTCATCCGGAAGTCACTTGTCAAGGAGATTCGATGAAAGCGATCGTTCAAGACCGGTACGGCTCCCCCGACGTCCTCAAGCTGATGGACGTGCCGAAGCCGACACCCGCCGACAACGAAGTGTTGGTGCGAGTGCATGCGGCGGCGGTCAATGCGTACGACTGGCACGTCATGCGAGGCGATCCTTACGTGATGCGCCTGCTGTCCCCCGCTTGGTTCGGCCTGAATGGTCCAAAGAGGAGGATCCGGGGCCGAGACTTCGCCGGCCGCGTCGAGGCCGCCGGAAAGGCAGTGACACAGGTGCGTCCCGGAGACGAGGTGTACGGCGATCTCAGTGACGCCAATGGGGCTTTCGCCGAACACGTCTGCGTACCGGCCGACTTGGTGGACGCGAAACCCGCGAACCTGACCTTCGAACAAGCTGCGGCAGTACCGCTTGCGGGCACCACGGCCTTGGCGGGATTGCAAGGAGTACAGGCCGAACAGCACGTTCTCGTCAACGGCGCCTCGGGCGGTGTGGGCACGTTCGCCGTGCAGATCGCGAAGTCGCTCGGTGCGCACGTGACCGGCGTGTGCAGCAAGAGGAACATCGATCTGGTCCAGTCGCTCGGCGCTGACCACGTCATCGACTACACGCAGGAAGACTTCACCCGCGCAGGACAACGCTACGACCTCGTTTTCGACCTCGTGGGCAACCATTCGTTGGCGCGGTTGCGAAGCACGTTGACATCGACGGGAACGCTCGTGCTCTCTGGCGGAGGCGTGTTCAACGGAGGAAGCTTCTTCGGCCCAATGGGACTGATCATCAGAGCTCAGATCATGTCGCGCTTCATCCGCCACCGGGTGCTCGTTCTCAGCGTGACTCCAGGCAAGGAGCACCTGACCGCACTGCGCCACCTCATCGAATCCGGGAAGGTGGTCCCCGCCATCGACCGGACCTTTCCCTTGCACAGAACGCCAGACGCCATCCGCTACGTCGAAGAGGAACACGCACAGGCCAAAGTCGTCATCACCGTGTGATGAACGCTTTCGTTGGTACGTCAGCGTGGTGGAGCGGTGGTGCCACGGGCGATCAACGTGGGTGAGAGCTTGATCTGTACAGCCGGCGTCTGCGGGTTGGCGATGCGGTCCAACAACAGCCGTGCGGCGTTGCTGCCGGTTTGCCGACCGGCCTGGTCGACGCTGGTGAGCGAGATCAACCCCAGCGCAGCGAACGTCGTGTTGTCGTAACCGGCGACCGAGATGTCGCCAGGGACGGAGAGACCTGCTTCGGCCAGCGCGTGCAGAACGCCCATGGCGGCGATGTCCGCACCGGCGAAGATGGCCGTGGGCAGCCGAGGCCGGGCGAGTAGTTCCTTCGCGCCGAGATATCCGCCTTCCTGGGTGTACGCAGTGGACACGACGTCGATCTCGTCCGCGAGGCCGCGGGCACGCATGGCCTGCCGGTAGCCTTGCGCACGGATCGCGTTCGGCATTTCCGCCAGGCGGTCGGGGTCGGTCTCGAAGTGCTCGACGTGCGCGATTCGCTTGTGTCCCAAGTCAGCCAGGTGGTTGACGACGAGAGCGGCGCCAGCGGTGTCGTCGTCGACCACGGTGTCGTATCTGGCGGAGTGGCCATGTCGCCCGACGACGACAGTCGGCACGATGCTCGCGATGCGGTCCAGGCGGGATCGCGATGAGACCGGGGCGATCAGGATCAGGCCGTCCATGCGATGAAACGTTTCAATTGAGAGGCGCCGATGACAGTCGCCCCGAGTGAGCAGCTCGTGAAGCCGCCCATGCCCCGGTCCGAGCCCACGGCCGCACCACGCCGCCGCCAACAGGGCCCGCCGTGGTGGTTCGCGCTGCCGGCGATGGCGCTGTTCGCGTTTGTCGTCATCGTGCCGAGCGTCCGTGGCGTGTACTACGCCTTCACCGACTGGGACGGCCTGGATCCCGCCTACTCGTTCGTCGGACTGGGCAACTTCGTCGAGATGACCGCCGATCCCGCGGCGACGCAGGCGATCTGGCACACGCTGCTGATCGCGGTCGCGATCACCGTGATCCAGAACGGGTTCGGCCTGCTGCTGGCACTCGGGGTCAACACCATCATCAAGTCGCGCAACGTGTTGCGGGTCTTCCTGTTCGCTCCGGCGGTGATCACCCCGATCGTCACCGCGTACCTGTGGCGCAACCTGCTCGGCCCGGACGGCGCGGTCAACACCCTGCTCGGCGCGGTCGGACTGGACTCGTGGCGGCAGGACTGGCTGGGCGATCCACAGTTGGCCCTCTGGTCGGTCGTCGCGGTGATCGTGTGGCAGTTCGGCGGCTACTCCATGGTCATCTTCCTGGCCGGGCTGCAGTCCATCCCCCAGGAGATCCACGAGGCCGCCGCCATCGACGGTGCAGGGCCGGTGCGCCGGTTCTGGTCGGTGACCAGGCCGTTGCTGGCCCCGGCGCTCACGATCAACCTAATGCTGTCGATCATCGGCGGAATCAAGCTGTTCGACCAGGTTTACGCGTTGACCGGCGGCGGGCCGGGGCACGCCACCGACACGCTGTCGACGCTGATCTACAAGGACGCCTTCACGTTGGGCGAGTTCGGATACAGCATCGCGCTCGCGGTCATTCTCACGATCATCGTGGCGATCGCGTCCACCGGGCAGTACTTCTTCCTGTCCCGCAACGAGAAAGCGGTGTCATGAACCGCTACCGCTGGCGCACGTTCGGCCTGGAGCTGGTGATGCTCGCTGTCGCCCTCGTCGTCGGATTCCCGGTGTACGTCCTGGTCAACCTGGCGGTCCGGGCACCATCGGACACCTCGTCGCCGATCGCGCCGACCACGTCGCCCACAGTGGACAACTTTGTTCAGGCCTGGCAACAGGGCGCGTTGGGCGGCGCTTTGGTCAACAGCGCGTTGGTGACCGCCGGAAGCGTCGTCATCGTGCTGATTGTCTCGTCGCTCGCCGCTTATCCGTTGGCCCGGGTCACCGCGCGCTGGTCACGCGGGATGTTCCTGCTGATCATGCTGGGCCTGGTGCTTCCGTTCCAGCTCGCGGCTTTGCCGCTGTACCAGACGATGCGTGACCTCGGTCTGCTCGGCAGCGTGTGGGGCCTGATCCTGTTCTACTCCGGGCTGCAGGTGCCGTTCACCACGTTTCTCTATGTCGGTTTCCTGCGGGCCCTGCCACCGGACTTCGAAGACGCCGCCCTGATCGACGGTTGCTCGCCGCTGCAAAGCTTCCGGTACGTGGTGTTCCCGATGCTCAAGCCGATCACCGTGACCGCGCTGGTGCTGAACGCGATCGGGGTGTGGAACGACTTCTTCACGCCTTTGCTGTACCTGAGCGGCACCACCCAGCAGACCATGCCTGTCGCGCTGGCCGGCTTCGTCGGCCAGTACGTCACCGACTGGAACCTGGTCTTCGCCGCACTGGTGATCAGCACCGTGCCGATCCTGATCGTCTACTTCGTACTGCAACGCAGCATCATCAACGGCTTTGCCGGAGGGCTCAAAGGATGACTCCCCCATCCGCGAAGGAGAGGCCATGACCATACGCAGACTGGCAGCCGCGACGGCAGCATTGACCATGCTGGCCGCGTGCAGCGGCGGCACCACAGCAGGCTCCAGCGGTGACGCCAGCACACTGACCCTCGCTTCGATCGACCAGGGCTCTGTCGAAGACGTCGTCAAGGCTTTCGAGGCGGCCAACCCCGGTGTGAAGGTGAACTTCACGACCAGCGGCGCCGACCAGTACCAGCAGCAGATCCGCACCCAGCTGTCCTCCAGCACCGCACCCGACGTGATGTCGGTCTGGCCGGGCAACGGAAACCCGGGCGCGACTTACGTCTTGGCCAAACCCGGCTACCTGCTTGACCTTTCTGATCAAGCGTGGGCCGCGAAGCTGCCCGCATCGGTCAAGACCGTTGCCCAGTACGAGGGAAAGACCTACAACGCGATCTTCGGGGTCAGCGGGATCGGCGCGGTGTACAACCAAGACGCGATGGCCAAAGCCGGACTCACCCCACCGGCGACGTGGACCGAACTGCTGGCCTTCTGCCGGGCAGCGGCCGCCAAGGGAACACCGGCCTTCGCGTTGGGCAATCAGGACAACTGGGTGACTCAGGTCGCCCTGTACGCCCTGGTCTCCACGACTGTCTACGGCGACGACCGTGACTTCGACAAGAAGATGCAGGCCGGTCAGGCCACGTTCGCCAGTTCGGCGTGGACCACCGCGCTGGCGAAGTACCTCGAGATGGACAAGACCGGGTGCTTCCAGCAGAACCCGCTCGGCACCAGCTACGAGGCCAGTCAGGAACTCGCCGCCACAGGCAAGACACTCGGCATCATCCAGGGCAACTGGGTGGTGGCGCTGCTCAAGAAGAAGAATCCGGCCGGGACCTACATGCTCAAGGCGCTTCCGGCGACCGACGACCCTGCCAAGGCACTCATGCCCGCCGCGGCAGGCGCGGGGTACGGGGTGAACGCCAAGGCCAAGAACCGTGACCTGGCGTTGAAGTTCGTCAACTTCGTCATGTCACCGCAAGGCATGAACCTGTACGTGCAGAAGCAGGGCGGCCTGCCGTCGCTGCCGGACACCGGCTACGCCGTCGACCCCGCTCTGACCGAGCTCTCCCAGTTCATCAGCGGCGACCGGACCGTGCCGTTCATGGACCAGCTGTGGCCCAACGCCAAGGTGCAGCAGACGATGCTCAGCGGACTACAGGCGGTCTTCAGTGGACAGTCCACTCCGGACAAAGTGCTCGCCGCGATGGACGCCGACTACCGGGCGGGTGCCTGACGATGGTGACCAGCCGGGTGAGAAGAGCCCTGACAGGATTGATCCTCATCATGCCGATGATCGCCGCACCTGACTCGGCCGCCGCCGGGCAACCCCACGTCCGCGTGATCGACCTGCAGGTCAACGGCCGGGACGACCAGCCACTCGGTATTGACGACACCGCTCCCACCCTGGGCTGGAAGATCGCGGAAGCCCGTCCGTGCCGTCGCTCCCGCTGTCCGGCTGACAGGCAGACGGCCTATCAGATCCAAGTCGCGGCCACCGAGCCGGATCTGCGGAAAGGCAAGCTGATCTGGGATACCGGCCGGGTCTCGGCTGACCAGTCCGGTGTCCGCTATTCCGGACGAGAACTCGGCTCACGCGAACGCCCGGTATGGCGGGTGCGGGTCTGGGACGCCGACTCCACACCGTCGTCCTGGAGCACGCCGTCGTCCTGGGAAATGGGTCTGCTCAGCCAGAGCGACTGGGGCCAGGCACGCTGGATCGAGTATCCAGGGCGCACTGAGAACCAGCCGATGCCGATCTTCGCCCGCCAGTTCACTGTCGACCCCCGCAAGCAGATCGGCCGTGCTCGGCTCTACCTCTCCGGGGTCGGCCTGCAACTGCCGACCCTCAACGGCCGGAGCCTGACTGACGAAGTCCTCGCGCCCGGCAACTCGAACTACCAGCTCTCCAGCGAGTACCGGACGTATGACATCACCGATGAGCTGCGCAGAGGCGACAACACACTGGGTGTGCGACTGGGCAACGGACCGGCCTACGTCCGTCGCAGCGTCACGAACCCGGCGGTCGGCAGGACGTCGCCCTACTCGTGGTGGCAAAGCCAACTGAAGGGCAACAGCGTTCTCGCCGCGGACTCGGGACCCGGCGCCACGACTGTGAAACTCGACAACGTCATCAACTACCACGTCGGCGGCACCATCAACATCGACACCGGCAACGGCGGTGACAACCTCGAATCGCGGACCATCACAGCCATCGGCTCGGCAGAGATCACGTTCACCCCAGGGCTGTCAAAGCCTCACCTCGCGGGCGCCGTGGTGACCGGATCAGGCAACAACATCGCGGCGAGTGACCCGAGTGCCGGTGCCGCTGTGACACCGCGCATGATCGCACGGTTGGAAGTCTTCTACACCAACGGATCCAGTGACGTCATCGTGTCGGATCGCAATTGGCGCAGCGCCTTGGGCGCGCTCGTGACCGATGCGTGGTACTCCGGCGCCGACTACGACGCCCGCAGGGAGCAGATCGGCTGGGACCAGCCCGGATCGAACCTGACGCCCACCGCCAAGCGGCGTGACGGGACCGACATGTCCTGGACAGCGGCAGGTATCGCACCACCGCCGAACCTGGCCACCAAGCTCGTAGCCCGTACCGCGCCGGGCGTCGAAGTGGTCGAGAGGTTCACCCCGGTCTCGATGACCAACCCAGCGCCCGGTACCTGGGTGTTCGACTTCGGCCAGAACATCGTCGGCTGGCCCCGGCTGCGTCTGGCCAAGGCAGTACCAGCCGGGACCGTCATCCGGCTCGCTCCCGCCGAATCGCTGGCCGCCGACGGCACGGTCGACCAGGCCTCATTGATGGGCGGAGGCGGCAACCGGGGCCGCGATCTGTTCAACACCTACACCACAGCCGGAATCCCGGGCGAGACCTGGCATCCCGACTTCAATTACTTCGGAATGCAGTGGATCCAGGTGACTGGACTGCCCGAGGGATACGTTCCCGCCAAGGACTTGATCGAGGGTCTGCGGCTGCAGGCGGCAACGCCGGTCGCCGGTGAGGTGACCACCTCCAACGCGCGGATCAACCGCCTGCACACGATGGCCGGATACTCCTTCGCGGGCAACATCATGTCGGTCTTCACCGACTGCCCAGGACGCGAGAAGCTGTCGTACCCGGCCGACTACACCATGCCCATGGGCGCCATCCACCGGAACTACGACCTCTCGGCGTACCTGCGCACGACCATGCGCCACCTCGTCGAGGGACAGTCCATCGCGGACACACCTATGTTCGGCAATGTGGCGCTGAAAACCCCGGTCTACGACTGGGGCTACTCCGGCCGCTTCGGGGACGAGATCAACTGGGGCAACGCGATCATCCTAGTGCCCGCGATGCTCCACGAGCTCTACGGCGACACCACCACCATGGCCCGCTACTACGACCAGATGGTGGACTTCGCCGACTACATCCAACGCCAGAAAGCCAACGCCCACATCGTGGACGCGGCCCTCGCCGACTGGGTCGCCGCGGAGCAGACATCCGGCCGGATCACCGGCACGTGGGGCTACTACGTCATGATCAGCAAACTGGCCACCATGGCCGAGCTGACCGGTCACCAGTCCGACGCCCAGAAGTACCGGGCACTCGCGCAGGACATCAAGGCGGCCTTCAACGCGAACTTCTACAACACGCAACTACGCCGGTACACCAGCGACGGCAATGCCGGAACCACCGGCGCGACACAGACGGCCCAGGCTCTCGCGCTGGACGCCGGACTCGTACCCGACACCGAACGCCCGGCCGTCCTCAACGCACTCGTCGAGCTCGTCTACGCCTTCCACCCCAACGGTGAGGGTCCGCACTTCAGCGGCGGGACCATCGGCATGGCGCCGACCGTCCGGGCACTGAGCTCAGGTGGGCGTGACGACGTCCTGTGGGCTCTGGTGCAGCGCAACGAGCAGCCGAGCTACGGCTTCTTCCTCGAGCCGACCACCGCCAACCCCGGCGGGATGACCACCATGGGCGAACGCTGGAACCGCGGCGACTCCAAGAACCACATGATCCTGGCCCAGATCGAGGAGTGGTTCCACACTGGCCTCGCGGGCATCCGCGTCGACGGCCCCCGATCGGTGGTGATCCAGCCGAAGGTGGTCGGCGACCTCACCCACGTGCGAGGCAGCTTCCGGACCGCACAGGGTGCGGTGCGGTCGGAATGGTCAAGGACGAACCACTCGTTCCGGCTGGAGGTGGACGTCCCACCGAACTCGACTGCCGAGATCTGGGTCCCGGTGAGGGATGGGCACACCGTCGTGAAGCCTGACCGAGCCGAGTTCCTCCGATCGGAAGGGGGTTATTCGATCTACCGGACCGGATCGGGTTCGGCCGCCTTCAGGACGGTTCCACGATAGTCCGTCCACAGTGGTCCGCCAGGTCGCACCTGACGGACCACTGTGGACACACGAACTAACGCAGGGAGAAGGTGCTGATCCTCGATTCCCCGCTGAACACGAGGTAGACGTCGTGCCGTCCGCTCGCGCCCGACAGAGAACCGGTGGTGGTCGTGTAGCTGTACTTGTCCCCGGTGGCCGGGATCTGGGCCGTGCCGGCCAGCCTGCCGTTCACCGGGTCGTCCAGGCGGATTTCCACAGTGGCCGGTGCAATGCCGGCCGTCTTCGCAGTGAACGTCCGCACACCGCGACCGAGCTCGACATCGCTGAAGCGCACCCAGTCGCCGGAGGTCACCTCGACCGCCTCACCACGTGCCTTGCTCTCGTCGACCAGATCCACGCCCGCGTAGTCGTCGAAGTCGATCGCCCTGGTCTCCCGGCCGAGGTTGCGTGGCGGGATCTGCTCCCCGTGTACTCGTACATCGGATCGCTGCCGGATGTCCGATGCGGACGTGCCGACGAGCACGTCGTGGACCGACGACTCCAGCACCCACTTGTTGCGGGTGACGTCCCAGTGCCTGAGATCCGGCACGGCCAGCCGCACCATCCGGGTCTCGCCCGGATTGAGACTCACGCGCTGGAACGCGCGCAACTGCTGGTTCGGTTGCGTGTCACGAGAAGTGCGCTGATGGGTGTAAAGCTGGACCACTTCGTCCCCGGCACGCTGACCGGTGTTGGTCACCTGCACCGTCGCCGTGAAGCTACCGTTACGACCCGACGGGGAGATCCGGAGATCGCTGTAGCGGAACGACGTGTATGACAGGCCATGTCCGAAGGCGTACAGCGGTTTGCCGTCGAAGTACTGGTACGTACGGTCGCGTTTGATGATGTCGTAGTCGAAAATGTCCGGCACGTCCGCGTCCGAGCGGTACCACGTCTGCGTGAGCCGGCCCGCCGGGTTGGCCACGCCGTACAGCACGTCAGCCAGCGCGTTGCCGGTCTCCTGACCGGCGTGCGAAGTCCACACGATCGCCGGGATGTTCTCCTGCTCCCAGGTCAGTGTGGTCGGATAGCTGTTCTCCACCACGACCACGGTGTTCGGGTTCGCCTGCCGGACCGCCTTGATGAGCGCGGACTGGCTTTCCGCGAGGGCCATCGAGGTCCGGTCGTGGTCTTCGCGGCCGTTGATGAACGGCATGCTGCCCACCACGACCACCGCGGTGTCCACTGCCTTCGCCGCCCGCACGGCGCTGTCGATGCCCGAGCTGATC
Source organism: Kibdelosporangium aridum (assembly GCF_900176515.1). Classification (GTDB taxonomy): domain Bacteria; phylum Actinomycetota; class Actinomycetes; order Mycobacteriales; family Pseudonocardiaceae; genus Kibdelosporangium; species Kibdelosporangium aridum. The sequence goes on along the minus strand of NZ_FWXV01000008.1, from coordinate 10,050 downwards.
AGCTCCTTGCGGAACTTCGTCGCACCCGCCGCGTCCGGCGAACCCAGAACCAGCGTTCCGTCGGCCGCGACGGTGAGGTAGTTGTTCGGCCCGTCCCAGGTGTTCGGCGTCTCGTACCCGGCGTACCTGATCACGACCGTACCGTCCCCGGCGTCCTCCAGCTTGAACTGCTGGTGGACGAACCAGCCCCGCGGCTGCGGCGCCTGGTTGACGAACGGGCTGGTGGGGTGGCCCTGGTTCTGGCGCTCGATGTACTTGCCGTTGGCTGCGCTGCGCAGCGTGAGCACACCCTGTCCCCAGTCGAAGGCATCGAACTGTTCTGTCGCACCGACATTGGCGCCCGCTGCCTTCAGCACATCGCCGTCCTCATCGGAGCCCGCGGTGACGTACCGGCCAGTGCTGGCCTCGCGCAACGCGATCCGGTCGACGGCCTCGGTGTCGATCGCGTTGGCCTGCCGGGACTTGATGCCGTCCAACGGAGTCACGCTGTAAGGCAGCCCGCCGGAGTACCAGTCCGTGTACAGGGTCCGCTCGAGCGGCCCGATCACAGCGAGGCTGCGCTTCGGGTCCAGCGGCAAGGCGTTGCGGTCGTTCTTCAACAGCACCATGGCTTCGGTCGCCGTCTTGCGCGCCAGTGCCTTGTGGGCAGGGCTGTTGACGATGTCCTTGCGGATCTTGGCGTACGGGCCACCATCCGGATCGAACTCACCCAGCCGGAACCGGATGGTCAACACGTTGCGGGCCGAGGTGTCGATGTCCTTTTCCGTGAGCAAGCCCTTGGCCAACGCGGAGTTGATGATCTGGATGGTCGGGCCGGACCGGTTGTCGTCGACGGTGAAGCTGTCCATCCCCGCCTTGAGGGTGGCCGCGAAGCCTTCCTCGTTGGTGGCGAAGTACTTCTGCGAACCGGTCAGGTTGTACGGCCCGGAGGCGTCGCTGACGTTGTAGAGAGTCTTGTCGGTCCACGTCCGTACGACGTCGTTGACGTCCGGGTTGACGGTGGCCGGCCGCCCGTTGACGAGGTTGTACGAGGACATCACGCCGGTCGCCGCGTTCGCGGAGATCGCGGGCTTGAACGCCAGTTCGTCGTACTCGCGCAGCACCCGGGGCCGCAGGTTGGACGACGCGGTGGTCCGATTGACCTCGTTGTTGTTCGCGAGGTAGTGCTTGAGCACGGGCGCAGTCTTGAGGTACGTCGGGTGATCACCGATGAGGCCCTTGCCGTACGCCGTCGAGATCGCGCCGGTCAACGCCGGATCCTCGGAGTAGCCCTCCTCGTTGCGCCCCCAGCGGGGATCACGCAACAGGTTGACCACCGGGGCCCACAGCTGCAGGCCCCAGAACCCGGGGTCCTGCGAGTGGTAGCCACGGGCTTCGTCGCCGACCACCGCGCCGACCTGCCGGATCAGCGCCGGGTTCCACGTCGAGGCCAGCCCGATCGCCTGCGGGAACACGGTTGCGTTGGCCGTTACGACGTTGCCGTTCGTCCGCTCGGTCGTCCACGCCAGGCCGTGCAAGGCTTCCGTACCGGTCTTGAACTCGCCGATGCCCAGCCGTGGGATCGCCGGCTGGAACTGGTGCAGCAGCGAGACCTTCTCCGGTAACGTCAGGCGCTTGAGCAGATCGTCGACCCTGGCCTGCAGCGGCAACGCCGGGTCACGGAACGGATAGCCGGCCGGCTGGGCGATCGCGGGCCCGGCCAGACCCGCGACGAGCGCGACCACCATTATCACAACTCTGGCAACAAAACGTGCGCTTCTGGACAATGATTCGCCTTTCTGTCCGATAAGGACGAACATGACGCGGTCATGACACTGCGACACGGCCGCGACTATCATCGTCAAGTGGTCACCATCGCGGATGTCGCCCGTGCGGCCGGGGTTTCGCCGAGCACTGTGTCCTATGTGCTTTCGGGCAAGCGGCCCATCTCCGAGGAGGTGCGCCGAAGGGTCCAGCGCAGCATCCAGAAGCTGGGCTACCACCCGAACGCCGGCGCGCGGGCGTTGGCGAGCAGCCGCAGCAACGTGCTCGCGGTGGTGATCCCGTTGCGGACCGACCTGAATGTCCCGGTGGTCATGCAGTTCGTCGCGGCCGCGGTCACCGAGGCCAGGAAGCACGACCACGACGTCCTGCTGTTGACCAAGGACGAAGGGCCGGAGGGCCTGCGCAGGGTGGCCGCGTCGTCCATCGCCGACGCGTTGATCGTGATGGACGTGGAGGCCAACGAGCCGCGCCTGCCCGTGCTCCGGGCACTGGACAGGCCGGTCGTGCTGATCGGTGTTCCGGACGAAACGGGCGGCCTCACGTGTGTCGACCTCGACTTCACGGCGGCCGGTTCGGCCTGCGTGACACACCTCGCCGAGCTCGGGCACCGGGAGATCGCCCTGATCGGCCCCTCCCCCGCCGTCTACAAACGCGGCACCAGCTACGCGGGCCGCTTCCTGCGTGGTTTCCGGCAAGCCGCTTCGAAACGCAAGATCCGGGCGTCGTCGTTCCCCTGCCCACCGTCGTACGACGAGTTGCGAACCCGGCTCGACGAAGTGTTCACGCGTCATCCCGGCGTCACCGGCCTAGTCGTGCACAACGAAGCCATCCTCGGGTCCCTGCTCTCGGAACTGAGCCGCAGGGGCAAGCAGGTCCCGCAGGACATCTCGGTGCTCGCCGTGTGCCCGGAGGACATGGCCGAGGCACACGCGTTGCCGCTGACGTCCATCGCGCTGCCCACGGCGGAACTGGGCGGCCTCGCCGTGGAGATGGCGATGCGCCAGCTCAACGGCGGGGCCGGCCAGTCGGAGGTCCGCCTGTTGTCACCCAAGTTGATCGACCGCGGCAGTACCGGTCCAGTGGTTGCCTAGCGCCACCAGGCTGACTGGTGCCAGCGCGCCAGGTTCGGTCGCGATCACCGCCAGCGTGACCGTGTTCGACCGGCCCAGCACCCCGGCGGGAACCACGAAGTCACGCTGCGGCGCCCCGGGCATGTACTGGCCCATGTTCCAGCCGTTGACGAACACGAACGCCCGGTACTTGCGGTCCGGCTGGTCACCGAACCGCAACGCCACCGGCACGTCCTGATCCGCGGGCAGATCGAGCCGGAACGTGCTGCGGTACCACGAAACACCGGCAGGCATCGTCGCCGGCGCGGGCGACCATCGGCTGTGCCGGTCTGGCAAATGCCATCCTGCGCGCTCGCCGTACAGACCGCCTGTGTTCATCGGGCCGCGTTCAACATCGCTGTTGCTCGCACCCCGGATCTGCCACGAGATCTTCGCATCGCCCACGGTGACACCGAACAGGCCGCGTGGTTGCTTGAACCTGGTGTCGTCGGCCGTCCAGTTGTCGTTGTGGCCCATGTTCGTGACGAGCACGGACAACGTGGCTGCGCTCCCCTTGACCAGCAGGCCCTCTGGGATCGTGAAGTCGCCTCGCCCTGGGTCGGGGTTGACCGGTTCGGAGTCCGCTTGTGTGCCGCCAAGCGCGGACCCCAAGTAGTGACCGTTGAGCCACACGAGGTAGTTCCCACGCTTGCCGGTGATCGCGTTGACCGACACGGTCTTCTCATCGCCGCCCGCGGTGAACGCGCCGCGATACCAGACATTCCCGTAGTGGTAGCCGTACTCGTCCGCGTACAGCACCGGTAACGTCTTCGGCTTGATCGGGCTCGCTGTCGTCGTCTTGTCGGCGACCGTCCACCCCGAATCTCCGAACGCGGGCGGCTCGGCCCGGTACTGCCATGACGACAACGCGGACAGACTGACCGGACGTGGCCCGGGAAGCCTGCCGACGAGGGAACCGCTCGGGGTCCGGCGGGCAGGGACGAGCTTTCCGTCCACGACCAGTCTGCGGGTGGGTGCGAAGGTTTCCACCTCGCCTGCCTGGTCCATGTCGGCCTTGAGCACGAGCCAGTCACCGGCGACGGCCGCCGAGCGTGTCAGCGAGGGGCCGCGGACGAGTACCGGCCCGGCTGCGGTGTCCAGCCGCCAGAACTGGGCGGCGGTCTGGTCAGTGCCGAGCATCAGCAGCATCGGCGGCCGTCCGCCACCCTCGACGAGCACCCGCGCCAGTCCGGAGTGGGTGTAGTCCAGCCGCAGGTCCTTGCCGTCGAAGGAACTTCGCACCGCGCCTTCAAGCACTCGTACCTGCGGCGCAGAGTTGTACCGCAGGACAGTGGATCCCTGCTCGCCTTCGCGCCCGTACAGTACGGCGACATCGCGGCCCTGCACGGTGACATGGGTCAGGATCTCGGAGTTAGACCACACCAGACGCTGCCCGCCGAGGTCGTACCCGGCCACCAGGATCTTGGCGTCGCGGCCGTTGACCCGCACCGGCACCGAGTAGGAACCGTCCGGTGTGGACCAGTCGAGGACCGTCGACACGTCGGCCGATGTCCGCCGGTCCGCATGCCGGACGAGCACGAACTGCGTGCCCGTGTCCGGATTGGTGCGTGCCTGGGTGAACACAGCCGGATCGGCCGGCCCGGGCGCTGGGCTGGAGTCGGTCTTGGCAAGGGGTTTGACCGTGGTGAGGAAGTATCCCTGGCGTTTGAACTCGTCGTACTTCGTTGTCAGGCCACGGGATTCGGTGATCGCGGCGCCGTAGTCGTACGACGTGTAGACGTCGTTGGGCTGCGGCAGCCAACCCCACGACGTTCCACCGTGGAGCATGTAGTAGCCGTACATCGTGGCACCGCTGCCGATGATGTTCGACTTGTAGTACACCTTCATGTAGTCAGGGCCGGTCAACTCCCGGCACTTCTCGTACCCGGCGTTGTTCAGGTCGATCGCACCGGCCTGGTACTCCGCCGCGTAGACCGGGGCGTCGTCGCGCAACCGCCGCGTGACGCCTTCTCCCCATGTGCCCCACGTGCCGGGGTCCTGGCAGTTGAAGGCCTGTGGGTAGTCGTCCACACCGGGGATCTGCACGGCTCCCTGGCCGGACGACCAGTTCGCCAGATCCCCGTTGCAGCAGTTGTTGTGCACGATCGGGACGTCGATCCCGTCCGCCCTTGCCTTCTGCTGCAACTGTTCCATGTAGAGCGGATCGACATTGACGGCGTACTCGTTCTCCACGTTGTAGGCGATCACCGAGCCGCCGCGGGTAACTTGGTGCCGCGCCAGGATCGGGTTGATCCGGCTGAGCCATTCGCGGTACGCGGCGGTGTACCCAGCATCGCTGGACCGCGCCCGGCCCTCGACGGTCTTCAGCCAAGCGGGCAGGCCACCGCCGGTTGTCTCGGCGTTGATGTACGGCCCAGGCCTGGCGACCACGTACAGCCCGAGCTCTTCTGTCATCCGCAGCAACCGCTCGACGTCACGGATACCGCTGAAGTCGTACACACCGGGGGCGGGTGAGTGGTATCCCCAGTGAAAGTAGAGCGAGACGCCGTTGAACCCGGCCGCCCGGATTTTCTCCAGCACGTCCCGCCAGAGCTCCGGGCTGGGCAGCCGGAAGTAGTGGAATTCGCCGGACCACAGCACCACCCGGCGACCGTCCACAGTGAGCGAATACTTGTCGTACGCCACCGTGTGGCCGCGCGCCTGGTCGGCGGCGGCAGGCGCGGCGATCAACCCGAGTAACATGAGCACGGCCACCAAAATCCTCATTGGACATCCTCGATCGTGCACCCGTTGTCGTTCCCCGAAATCGGGTCCTCACCGTCGGGGAACGCGACCTGCCAAGCCGACGGCGGCGAGTCCACGTCGACGTGGATCCGGTTGCCGCTGCGGCGGACGTAGAACGTGGAACCAGCGACCTCCGTGGTGATCCGGGCCCCGTCAGCGAGCTGGTAGACCTGCAGCGTCACACCTTCGGCGTAGTCGTAGTCCGGGCGGTTGTCGACAGCTCCGACCGGGAGGACCGTGTTCGGCCGGACCAGCAACGGCACGGTGCGGAAGTCGCAGGTCATCGTGACCCAACGACCGCCCTCGATCTCCGTGCCGGTGAAGAAGTCGGTCCAGACCCCGTCCGGCACGTAGAACGAGACTTCGCCGTCGTCGGAGAACACCGGGGCGACAAGGAGACTGTCGCCGAGCATGTACTGCCGTTCCAGGTGCGTGCACGCCGGGTCGTCCGGGAACTCCAGCGCCATCGCGCGCATCATCGGCGTTCCCTCGGTGCTGGCCTGCAGCGCCGCGTGATGCAGGTACGGCATCAGCCGTGCCTTGAGCTTCGCGAAGATCCGCAGCACGTCGACGGCTTCCTCGTCGAACAGCCACGGCACGCGATACGACGAGCTGCCGTGCAGGCGGCTGTGCGAGGACAGCAGGCCGAAGGCGATCCACCGCTTGAACAACGCGGGATCCGGCGTGCCCTCGAAGCCGCCGATGTCGTGGCTCCAATACCCGAATCCGGACATGCCAAGGGAAAGCCCGCCGCGCAGGCTCTCGGCCATGGACTCGTAGGTCGATTCGCAGTCCCCGCCCCAGTGCACCGGGAACTGCTGCGATCCGGCGGTGGCCGACCGGGCGAAAACCACGGCCTCGCCGTCGCCGCGTCGCTTGCGCAGCACTTCGAAGACCGTCTGGTTGTACAGGTACGTGTAGTAGTTGTGCATCCGTTCGGGGTCGGAGCCGTCGAAGTACACCACGTCGGTGGGCACGCGCTCGCCGAAGTCGGTCTTGAAGCAGTCCACGCCCTGATCGAGCAGAGCCTCCAGTTTGGACGCGTACCACTCCCGGGCGGCCGGGTTGGTGAAGTCGACCAGTGCCATTCCCGGCTGCCAGAGATCCCATTGCCACACGTCACCGTTCGGTTTGCGCAGCAGGTACCCGCCGTCGACACCTTCGGCGAACAGCGGGGACCGTTGCCCCACATAGGGGTTGATCCACACCGAGATCCGCAGATCGCGGGACTTCAGCCGGTCGAGCATGCCGACCGGGTCGGGGAACGTCCTCGGGTCCCATTCGAAGTCGCACCAGTTGTACTCGCGCATCCAGAAGCAGTCGAAGTGGAACACGCTCAACGGCAGGTCCCGTTCGATCATGCCGTCGATGAAGCCGGACACCGTCCGCTCGTCATAGGAGGTGGTGAACGAAGTCGACAGCCATAGGCCGAAGGACCAGGCCGGCGGAATGGCGGGCCTGCCAGTGAGCTTGGTGTACTTGCGCAGGATCTCCTTCGGGCTGGGTCCGTAGATGACGAAGTACTCCAGCGACTGGCCTTCGACACTGAACTGCACCCGGGACACTGCCTCGGAGGCGACCTCGAACGACACGTGTCCCGGGTGGTTGACGAACACCCCGTATCCGGCGTTGGTCAGGTAGAACGGGACGTTCTTGTACGCCTGCTCGCTGCTTGTACCCGCGTCGGCGTTCCAGATGTCGACGACCTGGCCGTTGCGCACCAGTGGCCCGAACCGCTCGCCCAGCCCGTACGCCACGTTCCCGACGCCCAGGTTCAGCTGTTCGCGGACGTAGTGCTTGCCGTCGAGGCTCATGAAGCCCATTCCCTTGGCACCACTGGTGGTCAGCACCTTGCCGTCGACGACGAAGTCGATCCGCCAGTCCCGGCTGACCCGGACCGACAGGGCACCGGAGGTCAGGGTGTCCTCGCTGAGCAGCACGTCACGCGGCACGGTCGACAGCCCGAACTGCGGCTGCTTCGGCCGCTCGCCTTCGAAGTGCGTCAGGCTCACCCCGATCACGTCCGGCATCGGCGAGGAGAACCGGACCGTCGCCACCGGGCCTTTCAACAGGTCGCCTCGATGGCGGATCGGGTGGGTGGGCGCGTGGACGACGATCTGCCCGGCCGCGGAGGTGATGTCGTACACCTCGACCGGATGGGCCGCCTGCACGCCGTCGCGCAGCAGCCAGTACCCGTTGCTGAACTTCATTTGACCGCTCCCGCCGTGATGCCACGTGTCAATGTCCGTTGGAAGATCAGGAAGAACGCGATCGCCGGGATCACGCCGAGCAGCGCCGACGCGCTGGTCATCGTCGCGTCCATCAACCGTTGGCCTTGCAGGACACCCAAGGCCACCGGGACGGTCTGGGTGTCATTGGAGATCAGCAGGACCAGCGGGAGGAAGAACTCGTTCCAGGTCCAGATGAAGAAGAACACGAACAGCACCGCCAAGGTGGGCCTGCTGACCGGAACCACGATCCGCACCAGCGTCTGCCACTTGTTCGCGCCGTCGATCCGGGCCGCCTCCAGCAGTTCGGCCGGGAACCCGACGAACGTCGACGACAGCAGATAGGTGCCGAACGCGGCCTGGATGATCGTGAAGACGATGATCACGCTGAGCTGCGTGTCGTACAGCCCGGTCTCCTTGGCCAGGTAGTACAACGGATAGACCAAGGCCTCCTGCGGCAGCGTGTTGGCCACGAGGAAGGCGATCAGGATCCACAGCCTGCCCCGGACCCGGCCGATGCCAAGCGCGTAGGCGTTGAACACCGAGATGATCACCGCGAGCACCGCGACCGATCCGCTGATCACCAGGCTGTTGAGCAGCTTCTGCCCGAAGTCGACCCGTTCCCAGAAGTCGACAATTCCCTGGAAGGTGATGTCGCTCGGCAACGCCAGCGGCCCGTCGGCCGCGTACTCCGCGGGCGATTTCAGCGCGTTCATCGCCACGATCACGAACGGCGCGAGCATCACGACCGCGAGCACGATCAACGACCAGAACACCGCATGCCGTTTCATCCGCGCTCACCCCGGTTCTGCACTCGCAGGAACACCGTGGTGAGAATGAGGATCAGCACGGTGAGCACAGTCGCGATCGCGGCGCCGTAGCCGACCTGGGTCTTCTCGAAGAAGTTCTGGAACGAGAAGTACGACGGCACGTTGGTCGCGCCGGCGGGTCCGCCCCGGGTCAGTACGTAGATCGGCCCGAACACCTTCAGCGCGGCGATCGTGCACGTCAGCAACACCACGAAGATCTCCGGCCGGATCTGCGGCACGGTCACGTGCCAGAACCGGCCCCACCAGGACGCACCATCCAGCTCCGCCGCCTCGTACAGCGACGGATCCGCCCGCTGCATCCCGGCCATGAAGATCACCACCGGATAGCCGACCTGGATCCACAACAGCACCCCCATCACGCTCCACAGCGCGACATCCGGGTCACCGAGCCAGTTCTGCCCCAGCGAACCCAGTCCCACGACGCCGAGGAACTCGTTCAACGCGCCCTGCGGAGCCAGGATCCAGCTCCACACGATCCCCGCCACCGCGATCGGCAACACCTGCGGCAGATAGATGCACGCCCGCAGGACGCTCGCCGCCCTCGACCCGAACCGCTTGCCGATGACGTCGAACAACGCGGCCGCGATGACCAGTCCAGCCATCGTCGGCAGAATGGCCATCGCCACGACGAGCCCGACGTTGTTGCGGAACGACGCCCAGAACGTCTCGTCGCCGAACAGCCGCGTGTAGTTGTCCAGCCCTGTCCACTTCGGATCTCCGACGCCCTGCCACTGGGTGAAGCTGATGCCGATGTTCATCACGAACGGCACCAGGATCACCCCGGCGAGCAGCAGCCCGCCGGGGATCAGGAACAGCAGGTACGATCCGCGTTCCCGGAATGTCCGCGCGATCATTTGCCGACGTTCGCCAGGTTCTCCTGGTAGGGCTTGGCTATCTCGTCCATCACCTGATGCGGCGTCGCCGTGCCGGTGATCAGCTTCTGCACCGCCGAAACCTGCACATCGTAATAACCCGGCGCCGGCCAGTCCGGATAGAACGCCAACCGATCCTGCGCGGCCAACGTCTTGAAATTCTCCGCCACTTCCTTCAACTGCGGCGCCGCACTCGACGCCGAACCAGTGTCCACAAGCGGCACACCACCCGCATCACGCAACTTGTCCTGAATCTGCGGCGACATCGTGATCTGAATGAAGTCGTACGCCAATTCCTTGTTCTTCGACCCCGCCGGAACCACCCACATGTTGCCCGCGGACCCCGCCGTCAGCCCCGGCCACAGGAACGACCCCCACTGGAAATCCTTGATCCCCGAAGCCAGCCTGCCGTACCACCAACTGCCACTGATCATGATCGGATGCTTGCCCTGCATGAACGACACACCCATGTCCTCGGCCTTCACCCCCGCCGAGTCCTTGC
>NZ_FWXV01000023.1 GCF_900176515.1 Kibdelosporangium aridum | reverse complement strand
GATCGGGGTGAACGCGGGTTCGTTGGATCCGCGGTTGTTGGCCAAGTACGGCAAGGCCACGCCGGAGGCGTTGGTGGAGTCGGCGTTGTGGGAGGCGTCGCTGTTCGCCGAGCATGACTTTCATGACATCAAGATCTCGGTGAAGCACAACGACCCGGTGGTGATGATCCGGGCGTATGAGTTGCTGGCTGAGTCGTGTGATTACCCGTTGCACCTGGGTGTGACCGAGGCGGGTCCGGCGTTTCAGGGCACGATCAAGTCCGCGGTGGCGTTCGGTGCGCTGTTGCGCCAGGGCATCGGTGACACGATCCGGGTGTCGCTCTCGGCGCCGCCGGTGGAAGAGGTCAAGGTCGGTGCGCAGATTCTGCAGTCGTTGAACCTGCGGCCGCGCAAGCTGGAGATTGTGTCCTGCCCGTCGTGTGGGCGTGCGCAGGTGGATGTCTACAAGCTTGCTGACGAGGTGACTGCGGGCTTGGAGGGCATGGAGATCCCGCTGCGGGTCGCGGTGATGGGTTGTGTGGTGAACGGTCCTGGTGAGGCTCGTGAGGCTGACCTGGGTGTGGCCTCAGGGAATGGCAAGGGCCAGATCTTTGTGAAGGGCAAGGTCATCAAGACCGTGCCGGAACACCAGATCGTCGAGACGCTGATCGAAGAAGCCGTCCGCATCGCCGAAGCCGCCGAGGCTCAGGCCGGCTGACCGATGGCCAGGATCCGCTGCAGCAGCCGCTGGAGCTCGGGCGCCGGTGCGATCCCGAGCTCCTGGTCCAGCGTGCGCCGCAGCTTGCGGTACACGTTCAGCGCGTCGCTGCGGCGACCGGAGTGGGTCAGCGCCTCCATCAGCCTGGCGTGCGCCCATTCGTTCAGCGGCTGGCTGATCGTGAGTGATCGCAGCTCACCGATCAGCTGCAGGTACCGGCCCAGCGCGAGATCCGTCTGGATCCGCAGCGCCTGCGCCGCTGAACGTTCCTCCTCCAGCCGCGCCTTGAACGGCTGCAGGATCGCCCCGGTCTCCACGTCGGCGAGCACCGGCCCGCGGAAGACCTCCAGTGCGCGCCGGAAGTTGTCGGACGCCTTCTCGTGCTCGCCGGCCTCGTAGGAAGCGCGCCCGGCCTGGTAGAGCGACGTGAAACGGGTGACGTCGAGCTGGTCGTCACGGACCGAGAGCATGTAGCCGGAGGAGACTGTGCTCAGCTTGCTGGCATCGTCCACCTCGCCCATCGCTTTCCTGATGTGGCAAACGTACGTGCGCACGGTCAGGGCTGCCTGGCGCGGTGACTCCTCGCCCCACAGCTCGTCCACGATCTGGTCGGTGCTGACCATTGTGTTGGCGAAAAATAACAGCAGCGCCAGCAGCTGACGGACTTTCGGTGCCTTCGGTACACGGGCCTCCTTGTGGTCGCTTTCAACCCGCAACGGACCCAACAGTTTGAAATCCATGTTACCCCCAGGAATCACAGCCTGTTCGGATCGGAATTTCCATCCACTTCGGCAGTCATGCAATTCTTCCCACCAGACCCCCTTGAGGCAGCTTGCCACACCCGTTCGGGGCTGTCCACCGATGTCAGGGCGGCAATGCGGCAATCCTCGCGGTAACCAAACCGAACGTAATGAAAGACTATAACCCGCTGGTTCCACGGTCATGCCCGGACAATGTTTACGTCAAATCTTTGACATTGTTTTACCTGCGGACCTCAACCCACGGGTGGAACCGGGGAACCCACCCGCGAACCCAACCGCCGGTTGACGACTTCGGACCGTCCGCACTCCTACCGTCGCCCACAGTAATCCGTCGCGGGTTTCCGCGGAAATGTCATCGCCGCCGGGGAGGAATGTCTTGTCCGCCGTACCGCTCGCCTTCGTCCATCACGCCAACCAGCTGAACATCACCGACGGCTACGACAACCGCGACGGCGTTGGGCGCATCTGTGACGGGTACGCCGCGGTTCTCGACCTGCATCGCCGGTACGGCATTCCCACCGGTCTGCATCTGTCAGGCACGCTGATCGAGGCCGCGTTGTGGCACCGCCCCGGGTTTGTGGACCTGGTCAACGAACGCATCGCCGACGGCACCGTCTCGCTGCTCGGCGGCACCTACTCCGAACCCGTCATGCCTGCCTGCTCACAGTGGTCGAACCGCCGTCAGCTCGCCACCGCCGCGGAGCTGAACCGGCGGCACTTCGGCGTGGGCCAGCCGCCGACCGGCTGGCTGCCTGAGCGGGTGTGGGCGCCCGAGCTGGCCGAAGTCCTGTCCGAGGCGGGAATCCGGCGAGTTCTTGTGGACGACCGGCTGCTCGCGAAGCCAGTGCCGAAAGACGGCTACCCGGCAGACTCACGTGCGCACGTCGACCTGCATGGGCCCTATCGCTGGGACCCCGAGCACCCGCCGCCGTTCATCCCGGGACTCGCAGACTTGCGTCGGCTACGCCCGGCCGCAGTCACGGACGACCTCACCGTGGTGCCGATCTGCTCCTATCTGCGCTACCTGTTCCCGCCACGGACCGGTGAGCACCTGAAGTTCCTTGAGGCGTTCCTCGCGGACATCGGTGATCGGCACACCGGCGAGGAGATCTTGGTGTACGCCGACGACATGGAACGCGCCGCCGGGGTCGGCGGCTGGGAACCCGCACTGGAACGCTACGAAGAGCTGCTGCGCTTCCTCGCCGCCACCGAACTGGCCGAGCCGATCGCCCTGGACCCGTGGCTGGATGAGCGGCCACGGCCTGCGCGCGCCCACGTTCCCGCCGGGACCTACTACGAGCTGGAGGTGGCCTGGTCGGCGGGGCCGTCGTACCGAGGCTGGACGGACACCCCGCAATGGTGGCCTTACGGCGAATTGCTGGCGGACGTCGAATGCGAGCTGCTGCAAGCCGGTGACGCGGTCGAGCCACGGCTGCGGTTGCTGGCCGAGCGGATGCTCTTGCTCGGCCAGCACGAGCTTGGCTGGCAGGACAGCACCGAAGACGGACAGGGCCGGGCGCTGGCCCCGTGGGTGCGGGCCACCGCCTCGCACGCGCGCTTGGCCCGGCCGCTGCTGTCGGCGGCGCGCTGGTCGGCCGGCGGGCAGTACACCCCTTCCGCGGGCCTGTACGACATCGACGGAGACGGCGCCGAGGAACTGATCATGGTGAGCGATGACGTGTGGTGCCTCATCGCACCACGAGAAGGTGCGCGGGTGACGCTGATGGCGCACCGCCGCCCACACCCGTCGTGCGGCGACCATCCGCCCGCGCTGATCGTCGGCAATCCTGCCGACCATTGGAACTTCCAGGAAGAGTTGCACCGCTACATGGACGTGCCTGCGGCGCACCCCGGCGCGCTGGCAGACAGTGAGACCGCGCACCGCGCCTGGATACCTTGGGTGTCCACACAGGACCCGGCTGCGGTGGTGGTGGATCTGCGCCCGGAGGACGGCACCGCCACCGAGGCACGCCGTTACGCGCTTCTCAACGGCGTTCCCGCGTTGTTGGCCTGCATCCACACCGCGACGCCGGGACGGCGGATCGAGAACCTGATCGTGCCCGACTACCTGGAAGCACTGCTCGGCGGCCGGGCCGGGCTGACCGCGGTCGGCGGGCAGCTGTGGCGCGGCTGGCAGGGCGAAGCGAGCCAGTGCTGGCTGGCCTTCGATCCCGGACAGGCGACGGTGGTCACCGACGAGCACACCGCCGCCGGGCACGGCTTGCCCGCCACCGTAACTGCCCACGACACTCACGTGGATCTGTTGGTGGGCGCCGGATTCATGCACGACTCGTTCGCGGTGCGCTGGCTGGCGATGGCCCGCGACGTGCTGCACCCCGCACCGCCAGGGCAGGTGAGGTCCACGGCGGCGCTGGCCGCTCCGTCCTGATGCGGCTCCTTGGCTACGTGGGTCGGCATCGCGGCGCTTTTGCGCTCGCGACCGTGGCTGCGTTGGCCGCTACCGGATTTGCCGCTGCGCTGCCCTTGGTTCAGCAACGGTTGGTGGACCGTACTGTTGTCGCGCACATCGACCCGATCGCGCCGTACTTGGCTGTGCTGCTGGCATTCGCGCTCGGCCGGTTCGTGGCCACGGCCGTGCGGCAGTACTGGGGCGGCCGGGTGGCGCTCGACGTACAGCGCGAGCTGCGCGCCGACCTGGTGGCCGCGATGCACCGGCTGGACGAGGCACAGCGCGACGAGTACGGAACCGGGCAGTTGCTCGGCAGGGCCACTGGCGATGTCAGTTACGCGCAGGGCCTGCTCGACCCGCTGCCTGCCGCGCTCGGAAATGTCGTGCTGCTCGTGATCTCCGGGACGGCGATGGTGCTGCTCTCACCCACCTTGACCGGCCTGGTTCTGGCGATGTGCCCACTGCTGGTGCTGGGCGTCCATCTGGCACGCAGCCGGATCTTCCCCGCCAGCCAGGCCGCCCAGCAGCGGTCGGCGGAGCTGACCGGCCGGGTGTCCGAGGTCCTCGACGGGTTGCACGTGGTGACCGCGTTCGGCCGGCAGGACCACGAGCTGGCCGCGATCGAGCAAGACGCCGCAGCGCTGCGCGTCGCCCGGATCCGGGTCGCGAAGGTGTCCGCGATGATCCTGCCGCTGATGAGCGCCGTGCCACTCGCTGGGCAAGTCGGCGTTTTGGGCATCGGCGGGTGGCTGGTGCTGCAGCACGACATCAGCCTCGGCACCTTCGTCGCGTTCATCAGCTACCTGGCGCAGCTGGTCGGGCCGGTGCGCGCGCTGGCCGGTCTGGTCGGCTACGCGCAGGAAGCGCGTTCCGGCTTGGCGCGCTGCTTCACGCTGATCGACACTCAACCGTCGCTTGTGGACGGTGCGATCGTCGTGCAGACTCCGATCGGGGTCGAGTTGCGGGACGTGAGGTTCGGCTACGGCGCCGAACCGGTGCTGCACGGCGTATCGCTGGATGTCGCACCAGGCGAGTACGTGGCGGTGACGGGAGCTCCGGGTTCCGGGAAGTCCACCTTGTTGCGGCTGTTGTGCCGCCGATACGACGTCACCGCGGGGTGCGTGCGCATCGGGGGCGTCGACGTCCGAGCGCTGGCGCTGCACCGCGCGGTCGGCGTGCTCACCGAAGAACCACAACTGGTGCGCGGCTCCTTCGCGGCGAACGTCGCTTACGGCGACCCGGGCGCCTCCCGTGCACGGATCGTCGCCGCGGCGCAGGCCGCCGGGGCGCACGACTTCATCATGGCGAGCCCGCAGGCGTACGACACCGTGATCAGCGACGCGGAGCTGTCCGGCGGCCAACGCCAGCGGATTGCCTTGGCCCGGGCGCTACTGCCGCGACCGGGACTGCTGTTGCTCGACGACCCGACGACAGCGGTGGACGCGACGACGGAAAAGGCGATCCACCATCACCTCGACAGTCTGGCCGCCACCCGGATCGTGGCGACCAGTCGGCCGGGCATGTTGCGCGCCGCAGATCGGATCGTGGTGCTGGAGTCTGGCCGGGTCGTGGATGTCGGGAGCCACGAGGAGTTGGAGGCTCGTTGTCCCGCTTACAGTGCGATGCTTGACGAGGAAGAACATGTTGCGTCACAAGCCATCGCCATGCCAGTGACAGAACGCGTTGTCCCGCAAGTCATCGAGGCACCACCCCGCCGTCACGGCCTGATTCGCGCGCACCGCACCGGATTCCTCACCGGCCTTTTGCTTCTCGGCGTCGGCACGGCAACTGACGTCCTGCGACCTCTCGCCGTGGGCCGCGGCGTGGACGCCGGGCAGCTCGGCGTATTGCTCGCCTGGGTCGCAGCCGCCGCAGGCCTGGTCGCATTGAACGCACTCAGCACAGCAGGCGAAACAGTGGTCACGGGCCGTACCTGCGAGCGCGTGCTGTTCGCGCTGCGTAGCCGGGCCGTACGGCACGCGCTGGAGCTAGGTCCGGCGGAGCGAGACCGCCGCCGCCTGGTAACCCTGCTGACGACCGACATCGAGGCGCTGTCGCACTTCCTGCGCAACGACCTGCCCGGAGCACTGATCAGCATGATCACGGCGATCGGCGCGGTCGTCGCACTGTCCCTGATGGACGGTCGCCTGGCGCTGCTCGCGCTGGCCGGTGTTCCGTTGGTGCTTGCCGCCACCCTGTGGCTCCGGCGCCGCTCAACACCGTTGTACGCCGCCGCAAGGGAAAACCTCGCCGCGTTCACCGGGGCGCTGCACGAAGCGATCAGCAGGCTAACCGTGGTGCGGCTGCACGGACGCGCCGCCGACAGCGCCGCCGAACTAGCCGCGCATGATCGCCGATACCGGGACGCACGGGTGCGTACCCACCTGCTGATCGCGGTGTACTTCCCGTTCGTCGAACTGGTTGGCGCGGTGACCAGCGCTGTGGTGCTCGCGGCGGGCGCGGCGCGGATCGCAGAAGGCACTCTCACTGCGGGTGTCCTCGTCGCCTTCGTGTTGTACCTCGACTCGCTGTTCGCGCCCGTGCAGCAATTCGCCCAGGCGTACGACGGATACGCGCAAGCGGCTGTGGCAGTGCGACGGCTACGCGCTTTCCTGCAAAAGAAACCAGCGGTATTGCCGCCACCGCAACCGATCGCGCCGCCGCGGGCCCGAGGCGCGGTGCGGTTCGACCGAGTGCGGATGCGCTATCCCGGCGCGCGGTGTGACGCGCTGGCTGGGGTGTCGCTCGACGTACCGGCGGGCAGCACGCTGGCTGTGGTCGGGGCGAGCGGAGCAGGCAAGTCGACGCTGCTGAAACTGCTGCTGCGGTTCCACGACCCGCGCCAAGGTCGTGTCATGGTGGACGGCGTCGACCTGCGGACCTACGACACGCGGCTACTGCGCGCCCGGATCGGCTTCGTGCCGCAGGAGCCGTACCTGTTCGGTGGCAGCGTGTTCGACAACATCCGCTACGGCCGTCCCGGCGCCAGCCCGCAGGAGGTGATCGCTGCTGCGCGAGCGGTCGGGGCACATGAGGTGTTCCAGTCCTTGCCGGACGGTTATGACACCACCGGCGGGGCCGCACTGTCGGCGGGCCAGCGGCAGCTCGTGTCGTTGGCCAGGGCGCGTCTGCTGTCGCCCGCGATCTTGGTGCTGGACGAAGCCACGGCGAACCTGGACCCGCGTACCGAAGCGCGTTGCCGAGCCGCCGTGACCGCCGCGTCCGCGGGCTGCACCGTGGTCGTGGTCGCGCACCGGCTGAGTACCGCCGCACGCGCGGATCGCATCGCCGTGCTGGACGGCGGTCGGTTGGTCGAACTCGGGACCCACGCCGAACTTCTGGCCGCCGACGGCCAGTACGCGAAGTTGTGGGGAAACCTCAGCCGCGCGGTTCACCGGTGAGGCCGTGCTGGAACGCATATCGCACTGCCTGCGCCCGGTCCCGTACGCCGGTTTTCGCGAAGATCCGGTTGATGTGGCTCTTCACGGTCGCCTCGCCGATGAACAGCTTCCCGGCGATCTCCCGGTTGGACAGACCGGCCGCGATCAGCCGCAGCACCTCGATCTCGCGGCCGCTCAGCACCTCGTGCGAACCGGTGGACGGCACCGGCTCGGCCGGGTCGGCGATGCCGGCGAGCAGGCGGCGCTGCACCTCGGCGTCCATCACCGACTGACCGGACGCCGCCGCGGCCAGTGCCCGGGCGATGTCGGCCCGGCCTGCATCCTTGGTGAGGAACCCGAGGGCGCCCGCACGCAGGGCGTCGCGTACCGAGGCATCATCGGCGTAGGTCGTGAGCACGACGACGTTCACCGTGGGGTAGTCGGCCCGGAGCTGGGCTGTGGTGCTGACCCCGTCACGGCCGGGCATCCGCAGATCCATCAGGACGACGTCCGGCGGGTCGGCGGCGACCATCTCCAGCACGGCGTCCCCGTTTGCCGCAGCACCAACCACTTCCATCTCGGGGAAGGTCTCCAGCAACGTCACCAGACCCTCACGCACCGCCGTCTGGTCATCGGCGACCAACACACGCAACCGTCGTTGCCCGGCCTCCATCAGTCTCCTTCAGTTCGCTGCGGGACACGAGTGCGTATGGTCCAACCTCGACCCTCGGGTGCCGCGTCCAACGTGCCCGACAGCTGTTCTATCCGTTCGCGCATGCCGATGAGTCCGTAGCCGCCGCCTGTGGTGGCGTGCTCGACGGCCGTGGGCTCACCGTTGTGTACGACTAGCTCGACCCAGCCCCCGTCGACGGACAACGAGACAGCCACCGGCGCGCCCGGGGCGTGTCTGCGTACGTTCGTCATCGCCTCCTGGCTGAGGCGCTGCAGCGCCAACGTCACCTCGGGCCGCAACTCCACTTGCTCGGCAGGCAGATCGAGGGTGACGGGCACATCCAAATCGGCCTGGTAGTCCGCAACGAGCGTGGTCAGGAACTCCGGCAGCGACCGCTTGTCCCCGCGCAACGCGCTGACCGCCCGGCGGGTCTCAGTCAGTCCTTCGCCTGCCAGGCTGCGTGCGCGCACGACGCAGGATCGCGCTTTCTCCGCGCCCGGCACCTTTTCCAGCAGTGCGTCCGCCGCTTCCAGCTGCACGAGCAAACCGCCGAGGGAATGAGCCAGGACGTCGTGGATCTCGCGAGCGATACGGGCCCGCTCGTCCAGCGCCGCCGCGCGGGCTTGTTCCTCCTTCGCGACCTGGGTCTCCACCAGCAGCAGCTCGGTCTGTGCGAGGTGCAGCTTGCGCTGGCGGCGCACGATCCCGCCCAGATAGGAGACCGCGACCGCGAGGACGGCGAACCCGCCGGGCAGCAGGTTGTCCCAGAACCGCTCCGCGAGGGCGAGCGCCACGATCGCGACCACAGCCAGCACACCGGCCGGCCCTGGCTCCAGCGCGCTGGCCGCGGCGAGGACCACGAGGCAGACCAGGATCACGCCGACGTCCGAGCCGGCCGTTCCGGGGACGAGCAACGCGCCTCCGGCCACCCCGATCGGCAGGGCGATCAACCGCAGCGGGCTCTCCCGGTCGCGCAACGCGCCCCAGCCGAGCCAACCCACCGCCCCCACAAGCAGGCCAAGCAGATTGAGGCCCGCGAGACCGTGCGTGCCGAGCCCCGGCGGGGTCACCGCGACGGTGTAGGCCAGCACGAGCAGCAGGCCCACGCGCACGACCCAGCGCACGGTCACGGCGAGCTTCTCGGACCGTCCTTCACCGGACACGACGGCCTGCACGGCCCTGATCGCCTCCATGACTGGCAGGTTAACGGCCTGACCTGCGTGTTACGACCGCAGCTCGCGTGGTGGCGCGAAGCTCAGGTTCTCCTCGACGGTGCGCAGTTCGTGCACGTCGCCGAAGCCGTGCCCGGCCAGCAGGCCGAGCACCTGCTCCACCAGGTCTTCCGAGACGGACGCGCCACTGGTCACCCCGGCTGTGCGGACACCGTCCAGCCAGGCGGGATCGACCACCGTGGCGTCCTCGACGAGGTACGCGGCGGGAGCGCCTGCCTCCAGGGCGACCTCCACCAGCCGCACCGAGTTGGACGAGTTGGCAGAGCCGACGACGAGCACCAGTTCGGCACGCGCGGCCAGTGCGGCGACCGCCTCCTGACGGTTCTGGGTGGCGTAGCAGATGTCGTCGCTCGGCGGGTCGGACAGCTGCGGGAACCGTTCCCGCAGCAGGCGAACGGTCTGCTCGGTCTCGGTCACCGACAACGTGGTCTGGGAAAGCCACGTCACCCGGGCCGGGTCGCGCACCTCAAGGTCGGCTACGGCGTCGGGGCCGTCCACCACGATGGTGTCGGTGGGCGCTTCACCGCTGGTGCCTTCGACCTCCTCGTGCCCGTGGTGGCCGATCAGCAGGATCTGGTCACCGCGGGCGGCGGCCCGCACTGCTTCGCGGTGCACCTTGGTGACCAGCGGGCACGTCGCGTCAATGGTGCGCAACGAGCGCTCCGCAGCGGCTTCGTGCACCGCGGGGGAGACGCCGTGCGCGGAGAACACTGTGACAGCGCCGGGCGGCACCTCGCCGACCTCGTCGACGAATATCGCGCCGAGCCGCTCCAGACGGCGCACCACGTGCGTGTTGTGCACGATCTGCTTGCGCACGTAGACCGGCGCGCCGTGGCGCTGCAACGCCGTCTCGACGGCCCGCACGGCACGGTCCACCCCGGCGCAGTACCCGCGCGGGCTGGCCAGCAACACCTGTTTCATGGCACCGAAAGTAGGGCGACGGTGGCGACCGGGACGACCGTGCTCAACGCGGCTCCAATGTGGCCTCAACGTGTCCGTCCACATCGGCTCGACGGACGGGCAACCGATCGGCCGTGCGATCCGGCCAGCCGAGCTGCTGCAACCGGTCGAGCACGGTGAATTTCTGATACCCGAGACCGGAAATGTTATGCATGATCTTGTAGCACAAGCGGCGATTCCGGCCATGACAGGAAAGAATGTACTTACTGCGCGCGTACCCGAATATGCCGACGGCGGTGGTGAACATTTCCGCGAACCGGTGACTGAATTCCGCGATTGTCTGCAGCTCGGGCCGGCGGACCCGGTTGTATTCCGCCAGTGCGGCGTCGACCGCCGCCGGATCGGTGGCCGATACGTCCCGGAATGCACCGGCTAGTCGTACCGCGTCCGCGATCGCGGCGTTCATGCCTTGGCCAGCCATCGGGTGCACAGCGTGCGCCGCGTCGCCGATCAGTGGCATCCCGGCACCGTGGAAAACGGGCGCGACGAAACGGCGTGCGGAAAGCACCCGGCAGGTCGGGACACCTGCGCGCACGGACTCCGCGATCGGTGCCACGGCCGGACACGCGGCGACGGCCTGGTCCACCCACGCGGCCAGTCCCTGCTTGCCGATCCGGTTCACCAAACCCCTGGCCACCTGCAGGTACAACCGCCCGCCGCCGTCCGGCATCGGGTACATCACCCGCATGCCCTCGCGGGTGATCGTCGTGGTGGCCTGGTGTGCCAGCTCCGGCACTCCGGTCAGATCGATCGCCACCACCTGATGGTCGTAGGGCGTCGTGTCGACCTCGATCCCGACCTGTCCACGCAGTTTGGACGCGTGCCCGTCCGCCGCGACGACCATTCCCGCGGACACCTCGCCGTCCTTACGCAGCACGACGCCCGTCACCCGGCCTGCCTTGTCACGCACCGCGCGCTCGACCGCGACCCCGCGCCGGAATTCGACCCCTGGCGGCAGGTGCCGGATCAGGTTGTCCAGGATTCCCTTGTACGTGTGGGTCAAGCAGTGGTCGTACGCACTCGGCAGCCACCTGTAGTCCATCGCGCACAGCTCCGAGCCGTCCTCACCGGCACTGACCAGCCGGTCGATACGCCGGGCTCCGGCGTGCCGCAACGTCTCCAGCGCGCCGATCGACTCCAGCGTGGCCAGTGAACCGGGCTGCAGGAGCTCGCCTTTGAACGTTTCCACCGTGTCGGTGAGTTTGTCGACCAGCAGTACCCGGCGGCCTTGCATTCCCAGCAGAATTGCCGCGGTCAACCCACCGGCACCGGCCCCGCAAACAACAATGTCGTAGTCGCTCACACCATCAACCATTCATGTGTCGGAAAGGCGGGAAAAGTTTTGCCGACGGCGGCACACCCGCGTGAACACAGAAGAATTCCCCTGCGGGCAGCGTGACACGACCTCGCGGAACCGTCAAACGGGGTTGACCACGTGAACATGGCCGTGTCACGCTGATTGCGGGCCACGCCTGTGTCCTTTCCGGGCAATCCGGCCATACATCCCGTTTCCGCCTGTCTCGCGCGTCAGGCCGAATCCGCACGCCCAGGTGGAGAAAGCGAGCGACCATGAGCCTCGATCCGATCCTCCCGCCCGGCGAACTGGACCACGCCTTGGCCCACACCGTCGACGCGTTGTTCGCCCTGCAACGCTCCGACGGCAGTTGGGAGGGGCGACTGTCGGCCAGTCCCGGTGCCACCGCCGACGTGCTGATCGCGATGCACCTCGCAGATCCGGTGGGCTGTCAGGACCTCATCCGGCGAGGCCTGGATTTCCTGCTGCGCACGCAAGGCGCGGACGGTGGCTGGGGTGACGACGTGGACACCGAGCCGACGCTGAACGGCACCGCGCTCTCGGTGGCCGCGTTGGCGCTCATCGCGCCGGACGAGGCCGCCGACCAGATTCGCCGCGGATGGGCCAAAGTCGAGCAATTCGGTGGTACAGCGGCGATCCGGGACGTCGAGCAGTGCTCGCTGACTGTCCTGGTGCACTTCTACCTCGTGCTGGCCGGGCTGATGAGCGACGAAGGCCTGCTGCGCTGTCCCATCGAGCTGGCACTGCTGCCCGCGCCGTTGCGCCGCAAGCTGACCTTCGCGATGCCCACCGCGCTGTCGTGGGGGCTGATGTGCGCCACGCTGATGCCCGGCGGGCGGATCCGTACCGCGCTCAACAAAGCCGCAACACCGAAGGCGATCGAATACCTGGACGGCCTGGTCGGTTTCGAAGGACCGGACGGCGGGTTCGTCGAGTCCCCGATGATGTCCGCCAATGTCTGCATTGGACTGACCATCGCCAGGCAGCGCCCGGACATCGTGCGCCACTGCCTGAACTACTTCCGCGCGACCATCAAGCCGGAGGGCGGCTGGGCGGTCACCCGTGACCTCGAGGTGGACGCGACCAACTTCATCACCACCGGCCTGCAGCACGCGGGTCTCGGCGACGACGCACGGGTGACCAAGGCAGTCGACTGGATCCGCTCCGCCCAGCGGGACGAGGAATTCATCTGGACCGGCGCACCTTCCGGAGGCTGGGGCTGGGGACTCCCGTCGGGCTGGCCGAACAGCGGCAACACCGGTGACGCGGTGATCGCGTTGGCCGGTGACGGCGCGACCATCGACGACAACCAGGTCCGGCGCGGCACGGAATGGCTGCTGCGCCAACAGAACTACGACGGCTCGTGGAGCTGTTTCGCGCAGGTGGGCCGGATCGCCGCGATGGACCCGTCGTTCGCCATGGTCGGCAAGGCCCGGTCGCCGAAGGTGCTCTACGGCCCCTGCGCGGTGATGTCCGCGGAGGCGTTCTCCGCGCTGGCGTTGTCCGGCAGGTGCCGTTCGGACGATGAGCCGTTGCGCAAGGCGTACGCGTGGTTCGCGAAAGTACAGCGCGCGGACGGCGCCATCGAGAACAAGTGGTACCTCGGGCAAGTGTGCGGAACGGGGTCGGTGCTGCGCGCTCTTGGCGACGCTGGCCTGAGCGACAGCCCTGTGGCCCGGCGTTGCGTCTCGTGGTTGCGGCTCAACCAAAACGACGACGGCGGCTGGGGCGACGCGCTCGGCCGTGGTCACTCCACTGTGGAGGAAACGGCGATGGCCGTGCTGGGACTGTGTGCGGCAGGCGTCACGCCGGCCACACCAATGCTCGCGCGCGGCGCGCGCTGGCTGGTCGACAACCGGAACACCGAAGGGCTTTGGCAGCCCAGCCTGCTCGGCGTCTACTTCCTCGAACTGCTCTACCGGCACGACCACACCGCGAACGGCTATGCCCTGCAGGCACTCGCACGTTACCGCGAACAAGCACGGAGGACGGCCTGATGCAGAAACCGTGGAGCGCCGAGTTCGAGCAGTTGCTCCTCGACGAACTGGCGCTGTGCGATCCCACGTCGTCGCTGGAACCTGACACCCCGCTGGCTCATTACGGCCTCACCTCGTTGAGCACCTTGGCGTTGAGCAGCAAGCTGGTGTCGCGGTACGGCATCGAACTGCCCGCTTTCGACGAGCGCGCATTCCGTACCCCACGGTCGTTGTGGAAGCTTGTCGTGGGAACGAGCGGCCCCTCGGCCAATGGCGTCACGATGTCCGGCAATCGAATCGGGCTAACCGACGGACTAGCCGGACGATTCGCCGCAGTGGCAAGCCGCCATCCGGACGAGCCCTGCCTGGTGGACAACGCAGGCGCGCTGACCTACGCCGAGACCGCCGCCCGCGCCGCCGCGCTGGCCGCAGCCATTGGTGCGGGCGGTGTTGTCGCTGTGCTCGGCGAGCGGGAGATCACGACGTATTGCGCCTACCTCGGGGTGCTCTGCGCGGGAGCCACGATTGTGCCGTTGTCGATGGACTTCCCGCCCGACCGCAACGCCGACATCGTCCGCCAAGCCGGTGCCCGCTGCGTCGTGCACACCGAACCGCGTGGCGAGAAACCGTTGGAGGCACAGCTGGCCGCGATGTCCGGTGTGCCGGTGGTGGACGCCCACAACGCGCCGTTGACCTCGTGGGATCCCGGCGTCGGCCCGGTCACCGCGGACACCCCGGCGTACCTGCTGTTCACGTCCGGATCGACCGGGCGGCCCAAGGGAGTCCGCATCACCCACGGCAACGTGGCGGCGTTCCTGGCCGCCGCGCTTCCCACGTACCGCACGGGCCCCGGCGAGGTCTTCTCCCAATGCCACGGGCTGACGTTCGACTTCTCGGTGTTCGAGATGTGGGGCGCGTGGAGCACCGGCAGCGCGCTGGCGGTCGTTCCCCGAGTGCACGCGCTCAACCCGGCAAGCACGATCGCCCAGCACGGCGTCACGGTGTGGGCCTGCACACCGAGCCTGATCGAAGCGGCGGCCGCGGCGGGCAACCTGGCGCCCGGCTCGCTGTCCGGGCTGCGGCACGTGGTGATCGGCGGTGAGCCGCTGCGCGGCAAGACCGTTGCCCTGGCTCGCGCGGCCGCGCCGAACGCGATCATCGACAACGTGTACGGGCCGACCGAGACCACGGTGTGGGTCAGCACCTACCGGCTGACACCGGCGGATCCCATTCCCGCCCACCCGATCATGCCGATCGGTTCGCCGACCGCGGGCGCTGACATCGAAATCAGCGAAGAAGGGGAGCTGCTCGTCGCCGGCCCTCAGGTGTTCGACGGCTACGCGGATCCGGCGCTGGACAAGGACAAACTGATTCATCAGGGCGACCGCACCTGGTACCGGACCGGCGATCTGGGGGAGCGGGACGCGGGAGTGCTGCACCACCGCGGCCGGCTGGACGGACAGGTCAAGATCCGTGGCTACCGGATCGAGCTCGGCGAGATCGAGCACGCCGCCACACGGTTGCTCGGCGTGCGAACCGCGGCGGCCAGGATCCCCGGCGACCATGGGGATGCCGGTCTGGCGCTGTTCGTCGAGGGCACCGCCGTGGACGAGCCCTGGCTGCGGCTCGAGCTCGGCCGGAGCCTGCCCGCCTACATGGTCCCGGACCGCGTCATCGCCACCGAAGCGTTCCCCCTGAACCCACACGGCAAGCTCGACCGGACCCGCCTCGCCCAGCAGATGACGAGCTCGCCGACCTGATCGACGAGCTCGACGCGGCGAATCAGGTCAAGAGTGGTTGTTCAGATTCGGCAGATAAGTCTCGCCATAGTCGACGAAGACCGAACCGTACGGGTTGGCCTTCTGATCGAAGGCGTTCTCGAAGGCTGCCACGGCACCGATGGTCTGTGCCCTGAAGCCGCCGTTCGGAAGCGGCACCCGGACGACGAACTCGATGAACATCGCGTTGACCCGCTGCTCGTCGATGGCGAGTTCTTGCCCACGACCGCGCGGCCTGTCGACGAGCTTGGTCGCCGTGTTGGCGAAGACGGCGGCATTGGCCGCCCCCTCAGCCCCCATCAAGCTTTCGTACCTGGTGCCGTCACCTAACCCTAAGGCGTACGCCGGATACCTCGAGTAGGTCTCCTCCCAGTAAGCAAGGTCGTCAGAGTCATCGAGCACAGCACCCATGTAGACGCCAAGGATCTGGCCGTTGAGCAAGGACGGCCGACGGCTCGCTGACCGGTTCGGCGGCCACTTGGCGAAGTACAGTCCCCACTGGCCAACCAGGACCTGTTCGTGCTCCGGGACGTGTTCGCTTTCCACCCGAGCGATCCGCACCGGCGGCGATTTCAGCGCTTCGCCTCTGATCAACCGCCTGATCTCGGCCGCGACTGACGCTTCGAGCACCGGCCACACCGTCTCCAGTTGCTTGTTGGTCACGGTGTCGGGCAGCCGGTGGTCGTCGGGATCCCTGGCGATGGCCTTCAACGTGGTCCTGTGCCTCAGCATCGTGGCGGTGACCTCGTCGGCGCGGGCCACGATCTTCGGGTGCACCCGGCCGTTGGCATCGGCGAAAGGCTCGTACACCCGGTTCATCGGATCGCGCGGGGAACGCCAGGGGAATGCCCTTTCCAGCGCCGACATCGGCGCCAACTGGTGCTTCACGATGCGCACGATACGAGGTCGCACTCGCCTTGATCGAGTCGCTTGCCTGTATGTTTAAGTCAGTCGCTTGACTTAATATAACAGGGTGGGCAGACTGTGAGCAGGCCATTACGTGGCGTCAACCCGGGTGGTGCGGTGAAGTGATAAGCAAACCTGGCCGAGCGCGGTGATACGGCCCGTCAGCTGATGATGCACATGATCGCCGAAGGCACGCCACTCCCAGGGCCAGCTGGCACGACGACTGGTCGACGCTCTCGCCGGACTGTGACTGGCCCCCGTGAGTGAAAAGGAAAATCGTGAACATCAGTGTGGATCAGGACAAATGCTGCGGCGCGGGTACGTGCGTGCTGCTCGCTCCCGAAGTGTTCGACCAGCGTGATGAGGACGGAATCGTTGTCCTGCTTGACAAGCAGCCGCCTGCCGAACTGCACGCGACCATTCGGGAAGCCGTCGGTATGTGCCCGGCGGCGGCGATCTCGGTGAGCGAGAACGTGTGAGTGTTCCTGGCGAGGTGCTCGTAGTCGGCGCCTCGGCTGCTGGTCTGGCAACGGCGGAAGCCTTGCGTCGCAAGGGGTACCGGGGCCGTCTGACCTTGCTCGGCGCCGAGCCGCACTTGCCGTACGACCGTCCACCACTGTCCAAACAGGTCTTCGGCCTTCGCCCGCGGGCATTTCCTGGGCAGGAACGGATCCCAGCTTTGCGGCTGGTGACCGACATCGACAAGATCCCGTTCAAGCACGACGCATCGGTCTACGGAGTGTACGAACTGCCCGTGACTTGGTGATGCCCTGCGGGTATCACAGCAGCGGGAACAGGTCTTGGACGGCCGCCGAGTCCGCGACGAGACTCGATTTCGGGGATGACACAACGAAAGGACCCCGAAATGAAGGTCTTCCTTACCGGCGGATCCGGCTACATCGGCCGCAGCACGATCCCGGCTTTGGTCCGTGCCGGGCACGAGGTGTCGGCCCTGGTGCGCAGCGACACCTCGGCTGAGGTTGTCGCTGCGCTCGGGGCCAAGCCCGTGCACGGCACGATGTCCGCGTTCGACGTGCTGCATGACGCCGCCGCTGCCGCTGACGGCGTGATCCACCTCGGCTTCGACGGGACCTCGGATGCGGCCGCGGCTGATCTCCAGGCGGCACAGGCGATGCAACAAGGTACACGTGGGGTGTATGTGCACACCGGCGGCGTATGGGTCTACGGCAACACTGATGGCGTGGCTTCGGAGGAGTCGCCCCAGAATCCGCCGCAGATCACCGCTTGGCGGGCGGCCAATGAGGCCCAGGTGCTCTCGCGTGGCCACGCCGTGCTCGTCATGCCTGGCCTGGTCTTCGGCCGCGGTGGTGGGCTGATCCAGCAGTTCTTCCGTGGATCGGAACAGGTGCCGGTGATCGGTGACGGCTCGAACCACTGGGCGCTCGTGCACGTCGACGACATCGCGGACTTGTACGCCCGCGCACTGAGCGCGCCCGCGGGTTCGACGTACATCGGTGTGAGCTTCAACATGCGCGTCGCTGACGTTTTCGCTGGCCTGCCAGTGACTTCACTCAGCTATGCGGAAGCTGTGGGCCAGATGGGGCCCATCGCCGAGGCCTTCGCACTCGACCAGCAACTGAGTGGTGCCAAAGCGCAGCGGGAACTCGGCTGGACGCCGCGGTACCTCGAGATCAGCTGACGATCTCGGCGAAGTCGTGGATGAGCGGTGACCGGCGCGTGCTGATCCACGCGAGGCACACCTGGTTGGGGCCGATGTCGCCGACGGGGACGTGCACGACGTCCGGCCGGTTGTAGTACTCCGAAGTGGACTTCGGGATGATCGCGATCCCCTGTCCGGACGCCACATCCTCGAGTTTCTCCTCGATGCTGGTGTACCTGCGGGCGGGCGGCGCGGTGCCCTCACGTAGCTGGACGGAAATGTCACGCCATTCAGGGACCGCGTCGGGATCGTTCAGCACACGCTCGGCCGCGAGGTCGATGATCTCAATGGATTCCTTGCCCGCCAACCGATGTTCGGCAGGCAGGACGGCGACCCTCGGCTCAGCGAATATCGGCCGGACAGTCAGGCCGCGCTGGTCGATCGGCAACCGGACGACGCTGACGTCCACGCGGCCGTCGTGCAGCGCCTCGACCTGGTCGTCCCAGGTGGTCCGGACGAGCTCGACCTCGACGTCCGGATGCCGGGCGGTGAACGCGCGTACCCAGTCGGTAACGGTGATGCCCGGCATGAAGCCGATGCTGAACCTGGTCGTGCCCCTCGCCGCCTGCGCGACCCGGCGCTTGAGGGCCTCGGCGGCGGCGAGCAGCGGCCTGCCGTCCTCAAGCAGTTGCCGGCCGGCGGCGGTGAGCTCGGTGGATCGTTTGTCCCGGACGAACAGCGGTACGTGCAGTTCGTCCTCAAGTGCCCGGATCTGCCGCGACAGAACAGGCTGCGCGATGTGCAACCGCTGCGCGGCCCGGCCGAAGTTCAGCTCCTCTGCCAGCACGACGAAGTACCGAAGCTTCCGCAGGTCGACATCCACAAAGGAACACTGTAAGACCAAAAGGCCCGGTTCCCGCGCTGGGAACCGAGCCTTTCGACTGGTGTGGGCAATACTGGGATCGAACCAGTGACCTCTCCGGTGTGAACGGAGCGCTCTCCCGCTGAGCTAATCACCCTCTTGCCTAACAGAGACAAAGCTTACAGGAGCCCGCTATGGGTTTGTAACCACCCCCCTTCTCGCGCCTGACCTGGGGATGTTCGCACGGTGTGAAGAGCGGGCCATAACGTCACGCAGAAGATTCACGCATTGGCGCTACCAAGTTCGGGATGAACCCAGCAGTATGTACCCGTAGGTCCATGAGCTGATTACAGGGCGGAGTCATTCGATCGCATAGTGTCGAACTAGGGGGCCCGAACGGGTGAAGATCGGCCGAATTGCTATCGACGGGCAGTGCTGCGGCGTCACAGGACTGGGACTCAGTCGTTCCATGGCTGGGAAGGGAGTAGAAGGGTAGCGACGATGCGCAACGATCACGTGACGCTCCGCTCGACAGCGGTCTTTGACCTGCTTGCGCCGCGCACGCCGGCCGTGCCGGTGAAGGTCGAGCTGCGCTATGACACCCGCGACCCGTATGCGGTCGTCGCGGCGTTCCGTACCGGCAGGGCAGGCTGGGTGGAATGGGTGTTCGCGCGCGACCTTCTCGCCGACGGGCTGATCGCGGAGGCAGGCGACGGCGACGTCCGGATCAGGCCGGCCGTCGACGACCCGGAGGTGGTGGTGATCGAGCTCAGCTCGCCATCAGGCCACGCGGTGTTCGAAGCCTCAGCGCAGGAACTGGCGGACTTCCTCGATCGGACCTATGACGTGGTGGTGCCCGGCAACGAGCACACCTGGGTCAACGTCGACGAGGCGCTGACGCACTTGATCTCCAATGACCTGACCTGAGCAAACAGTGGAAACCGACCCCCGTTTGAAACCCCTCACGCGGGTCGGATAAAGTTCTCCACGCACCACCGAGACGGGCCGGAAAGCCCGCCAAAGCTGGGGCAGGCGGACGTAGCGCAGCTGGTAGCGCATCACCTTGCCAAGGTGAGGGTCGCGGGTTCGAGTCCCGTCGTCCGCTCGGCGTCGGCCCCTCGGGTCGGACTCCTGGGCACTTGACAGGAAACTGGCGCAGTGGCCGAGTGGCTTAGGCAAGGGCCTGCAAAGCCCTGTACGCGGGTTCGATTCCCGCCTGCGCCTCGGGCGATTAGCTCAGTGGGAGAGCGCTACCTTGACACGGTAGAGGTCACTGGTTCAATCCCAGTATCGCCCACCAGGACGTTTGTCCAGGTCAGAAACCCTTTCTCGCGATCAACGAGAGAGGGTTTTTCTGTATTTCCAAGATCATGTGTAGACGATGCGTAGATCATCTTTGCGTCCGCTATGTCCGGTTCAGGTCGCAAGTGTGGGAACCACGACTCCAGCCGTGCCCGCTCAGCGGGGGTGAGGCCGTCGAGTCCTGTCTGCCACCGCTTTCCAGGGCGTCGAGGATCTGCTGCCGCATTTCCGGGGTGACGTGGTCGTAGGTGCGGCTGATGCCTTTCATCTTGTGCCCGAGCCGGGCGCGGCGGGCGACTTCCGGAATTCCGTGTGGGCTCGAATACTCGATTCTGGCCCTGTCCTGGTGGTCCGCTGCGGACTGGTTCGGTTACGCGGCGATCTCGTACTCGTTTGTCAACCCGTCAAGGACGGGTCTGCGTAGGACGCGGTAGTTGGCGAGGTCGATTGGTTTCGGGGGGTTGGTTTCGGCTTGGGCTGGTGTGAGCTGTTTGAGGGTCCGGTGTGGACGTGCGGTGTTGAAGTGCCGCAGGTACGTGGCGAGGGCGCAGCGAAGGTGTCGCTCGTTGACGGTCAGCATTCTGTCAAGCAGCTCGCGGCGGAGACTTCCGATCATTCGTTCGCATATCGCGTTTGCCCGTGGGGCTTGGGGTGGACTGGTGAGGATCCGGATGCCCTCGGCGGCGAACACTGCGTCGAATGCACGAGTGAACCGGGAGTCCCGGTCGCGCAGCAAGAACTTGAGCGTGTCGAGACGCTCACCGAGGTCCATCAGCAGGTTGCGTGCCGCTTGTACAGTCCACGCACCGGTCGGGTTGGCGGTGACTCCGGCCAGATGCGCCCGACGAGTACCGTGCTCGACGACGATCAGCGCGTAGATCCGTTTGAGCAAAACGGTGTCCACATGGAGAAAATCTATCGCCACGATGCCGTGAGCTTGGGTGGTCAGGAATTGTTTCCATGTCGGACCAGCCCGGCGTGATGCAGGATCAATTCCGGCCGCACGTATGATTTCCCACACCGTGGACGAGGCGATTGCGTGTCCGAGCCGGGTCAGCTCGCCCTGGATTCGTCTATGCCCCCTGGCTGGGTTCTCGGTCGCTATGCGGATCACGAGCTTCTTGACCGCTGCCGCGGTTGGCGGGCGCCCCGGGCGTCGACGGTCGCTGTAGTCCCATTTTCTGGTGATCAACCGGCGATGCCAGGCCAGGATGGTCGCTGGGGTGACGGTGAACATCATCTGCCAGCGTCGGCGCGGGATGAACCGAGACAGCGCGGCCAGCCATAGGCGGTCGGCCGGGGTGTAGCGGACACGGCCGACCTGGCGGCGCAGCACGGCGTTCTCGTGGCGCAGCACGAGCAGTTCCGCGTCCTTGGACAGATCGCGGCGCAACAGCACGGCCGGGACGCCGAGCAAACGGCGCACGATCAGGTAGAGCAGAGACAACAGCATCTGGCGATCATTGCAAGAGGGTTAGCGGCGACCGGAAACGCCCAGGTCGGAGGCCAGATCGAGTTTCCGAGCCCGACAGCATCTGACCTGCTGCTTTATTGGCTAGCGTGTGGTGGCCGACAGGTCTGGCTTGAGTCGACGTGACCATGTTGCGGGCAGTTGAAGGTCGATGGCGGCATCCAAGGTGGCTGGTATATCGCCACGGTCCGGTGACTCCGGCGCGGGTATTGCCTGTGCTAGGGGAGCGCATCAGCGGGCAGAAAAAGAGGAGGTAGTGGCCGACTGAACCGGCGAGTACCTCCTCCAAGCCTGTCAACAATGCTAGCACGACTAGGGTCTACCGGGTGGATCCTGCCGACCCTCACTACACCCGTCACGTGCGCGCGAGCGACCGAATATTGCATGGTCGAAGGCATCCCCTGGACCAGGCGGTTGTGGGACATCGGCACGATATTGGCGCTCGAAGAGCTGTGGGAAGCCAGCAGTTGGCAGTCGCGCAAAGTCCTGTCATCGCCACCAGCTGAAGAAGCTGGCGGGCCCGGACCTGGGGATCGGCGAGAAAGAGTTGCGCAAAGAACTCATCGGCCTGCTCGATGGTGGTGCGATCAGCGACCCCAGTCCCGGGCACCGTCGACTGCGGCACCTGATTGATCATGCGACGGTCGGGTATCTGGATCGCTGGGCAGCAGCGTTGCGAGCCGGGAAGGCGGTCAAGCCGGAACGCCTGGCCCGGACCATGGCCGCTCATCTCCTTGACCTGGGCTACACGGCGCCCTATCTCGCAGCGCATTGGGTGACCGAACTGCGCCAATCTCAGGCTGACAGCTTTCAGATCGTCGAGAGCGCCGCTGCGCTGGCCAGCCGCTCCCCTCGACCGTTCGACGTACTTCTTGCCTTCGACAAGATCCCCGACCGGCCAATCGCAGAGCAGACCGAAGGCTGGGTGTCCAAAGGCGGCGTCATTGCCTGGCTGCGTGCCAACGGTTTCGACACCGAAGGCGTGCGCAGCGGAGGCGGGTTCACATACGCCATCACCGCGCGCGACGCGTATGGCGCGGCCGTGCAGGTACGGCAACTCTACGAGCGCATGTCGGCCCGATCGCTATTCATCCGCAAGGATCGAGGAGGTTTGGCCGCACTGCCGCATCTGTGGGTAGCCAGCCATCCCGAACCGTTGCCGGTGGCCGGTCCGGCCCGCAGTGCAGACATTCTGTCGTTGCAACGCCTCGGTCACCTCTACGACGTCAACAACGCCCGCCATGCCATCGACGACGCGCTCGAGCTCGCCGCCCGGATCAACCAAGCCACTGCTGGCTGACCAGATTGCCACGCACGGCCTCGAGGTTCTCAACTTCGCAGGCAGAGGCACAAAGCACAGTGACCTTGCGGCGGCTGAACGGATGAAAGACATGATCGCCGATCCTCGACGGGTGCTGGCCGAGGTCCGAGACGCCGTCCAGATCGCGATGCGCAGGCTTTACCGGGCCCGCAATGTGGTTCTCCACGGGGGATCGACCAGCAGCGTGGTCCTCGACGCGACGCTGCGCACTGTGGCGCCACTGCTCGGGGCCGGGCTCGACCGCATCGCTCATGGATTCTTTGACTCGGGTATCCAGCCGCTGGAGTTGGCGGCTCGTGCCGAGCTTGCTCTCGAACTCGTCGGCGGCGAGACAGGACTGTCTATAGTGGACCTGCTGGAACAGCCCGGAAACGTCACCTGATCACTCGCCAAACGCCTGCAACACGTCCACATCCCCAGTCGCGTCCTAGCGCTCGTAGGACTTCAGGTCCCGTATCGCGCATCGACGGTCCCAGGCGAGGGCATGGTCAGGCTTGCGCCCGGCGATCAAGATGGGCTACCTCGTCGCGCGTTATTCACGGCAGTAACACGGGATGCCCCAATGCCGCGTTGGGGAGTACCGAGCTTTTGCCGCCAGCGGCGTCCACGCCCGCTGCCAATGGCGACTTCAGTGGCGCGGGAGCATAGATACGTACTTTCGCCTGCAACGCGCCGGTCACGTCGAGGTTAACGTCGGCGGGCTTGCCGAGTTGGGCAGTGTAGGTGTGGACCTTGCCGTCCAGGTCGATCTCGAACCTCACTGGGTTATTGGGTCCGGAGTCGACGACTCCGACGGTCGCCTGCAACCGGGTGTACTTCCGGCCGAGCACGACGCCATACGTCGCCGGCGATGTCCCGTCGCAGTACAGCGAGCAGTTGTAGTGCAGGCTGTTCGGGTAACTGAGACCGTTGATCTGTACGTCCGTGACGTCGATATCGATGTCGTTGTTTCCGTTGACCCGTGGCAGGTCTGCCAGCAGCACACTCTCCGGTGCTCGCTCGGTCGTCGGTTCGGCCGTTGTCGTCGACACCGATGGCGCGGGCGGTGCGGGAGTGTTCGGGCTCGGTGGCTGAGTGGACGGGATCGTCACAGTCGGTGTCGTGGGAGTGGGTTGTGACGGTGGGCTGGCGTCCTCAGAGGACGTGCCTAGCAGGAACCCGCCGATGACCAGGAGGCCCGGCAGGCCGAGCCACCCGAGTATTTGCAGGACGTCGGCGGTCACGCCGAGGCGTTCCCGCCACAGCCTTCGCCGCCCGCCCTGACCAGCCATACCTCCAGGCGTCGCTGGTCGGCTTCCTCGGCGATTTCGATCTGGCCGAGGACGCCGCCCAGGATGCCTTCGCGCTCGCGGCCGAGCGGTGGCCACGAGATGGCACGCCGCTCAACCCGGGAGCCTGGCTGACCATCGCCGCCCGCAACCGGGCGATCGATCAGCTCCGGCGCGAGAAGACCCTGGCGGCCAAGCTCCCGCTTATCGCGACACCAGAAGTGCAGGAGCACACCGTGCTCGACGACACCATCCCCGATGATCGCCTGAAACTCATCTTCACCTGTTGCCACCCGGCACTGGCCATCGAAGCTCAAGTAGCGCTTACCTTGCGAACCCTGGGCGGCCTCGCAACCGACGAGATCGCCCGGTGCTTTCTCGTGTCCACCGAAACCATGAAGCGCCGCCTGACTCGCGCCCGGATGAAGATCGAAACTGCCGGCATCCCGTTCCGCGTCCCACCCGGCCACCTGCTGCCCGAACGCCTCGCCGCCGTGCTCAAGGTGATCTACCTGATCTTCAACGAGGGCTACGGGGGCCGTGCCGACCTCGCCAGCGAAGCGATCCGACTGGCACGCGTGCTCACCGGCCTCATGCCCGACGAACCCGAGGCGTTCGGCCTCCTTGCGCTCATGCTGTGTCACGACGCCCGACGCTCGGCCCGAGTGGTGGACGGTCACTTGGTCTTGCTCGAAGACCAAGACCACACGCTGTGGAATTCCGGACAGATCGCCGAAGGCCGCTCCATTGTCGACAGGACGCTCACCGGCCGACATCGTGGTCCGTACCTCATCCAGGCAGCCATCGCCGCGCTGCAGACCGAGCAACCCGTCGACTGGCCCCAGATCGTCGCGCTCTACGACGAACTCACCAGCCTGACCCGGTCACCGATCGTCGAACTCAACCGCGCGGTAGCTCTCGCCCAGGCCAGCTTGCCGGAAGCAGCGTTGACGATCGTGGAACGACTGGACCTGACCAATTATCAGTACTTCCACTCGACCCGCGGTGAACTGCTTCGCCGGCTCGGCCGCACCGAGGAAGCTCGCACCGCGTACCGGCAAGCCCTCGAACTCGCCCACTCCGACCCTGAACGCCGCTTTCTCCAACGACGACTTGCCGCCCTGTGACCAGGGGAACTCGCCCACCACCAGGGACCATCGGCAACCCGCGATGGCACGAACAACGCCACGGCGACATCGCGGGGAGCACCCGGGGCCAACTCATCGGCTTCTTAGAGACTTGCGTAGGACCGGTGTCTGGCCAGACTCTGTCCAGGTGTCTCATCGCGGCTGCCGCCGGTTGGTTGGTGTGGCGTCACCTAGTCGGTCGGACAGCCAGCGCGCGACGTGGGTGAGCAGATCGTTGTCCACTGGGTCGCGGAGCAGTCGGCGGTAGGAGAAAACGGATGCTGGGCCGTCGGTACGGCGCAGCACGTGGGTCAGGCCGGGGATCCGGTGGGTCTCGGCACCGCCCGGCACCAGATGCGCGATCACGTCCAGGTCCTTGGGGTCGACTTGGACGTCCTTGTCACCGGTGATCGCGAGGACCGGAACCGGAATGCGGGCAAGATCCGGGCGGGGGTCGTACGCCAGTTGCTCGCGCCACCACCGGGCGTTGATCCGCATGCCGCCGATGCGGGCGGTGTCGGTGGTGGTTGCGCCCAGCCGGGTCAGTTGCCGGGTGGCGACGCGGCGCAGGATGGGCAGCAGGGGGCGGATCGGGCGCGGCAGCGTGTCGGCGAGCTGGGCACCTTGCCAGCGCACGGCCTGTTCACCAGGGCGGGCGTAACCGGCGAGGAGGACCACGGCGGCGGGCTGGGCATGGGCGCCTAGCCACATCGCGTGCACCGCGCCTTCGCTGTGCCCGAGCACGCCGACGGCGTGCGAGTGGATCTCCGGATGGCCGCGCAGGGCACGCAGGGCGGCCGCGGCGTCGGCCCGGTTGTCCAGGAACCCAACGGTGTGCCAGTCGCCCGGGGTGGCGCCGACGCCCCGGCGGTCGTAGCGCAGTGAGGCGATGCCGAGCCGGGCCAGAGCGGTGGCCAGCGGGCGACCGAGATCCATGCGGACACGTGCGGCGTTGGAGTCACGGTCGATCTTTCCGGAGCCCGGCACGCACAACACGGCCGGGTGCGGGCCGACGCCTGCGGGCAGGGTGAGCGTGCCCGCAAGGGCGAGGCCGTCGTCGGCCGGCAGGGTCAGTTGGATCTCCCGTGCCACGCCAGATCCCGTGGTCGCGTCGGGCTTGGTCATGCCCACCTCCATTGTTATCAGTTTTGATATTAATACCAGAGCGGGTAATGATATGTCCATGGCGACCCTTGACCTGCTGCTACACCCCGTCCGGCTGCGCGTCCTGCGGACGTTCCTGGACGGTCTCCCGGCTACAACCGCGCAGCTGCGCGAGCGGCTGCCCGACATCCCGCCAGCGACCATGTACCGGCACGTCGCGGCACTCGCGGCCGCAGGCGTGCTCGAAGTGCTTGACGAGAAACGGATACGAGGCACGGTCGAACGCACGTACCGCGTGTGCTGGCACCGCGCCGAGATCGACCCAGCCGACCGAGCCACCATGACCACCGACGACCACCGAAGGACATTCACCGCGTTCATCGGCGGGCTACTGGCCGACTTCGATGAGTACCTGGCCCACGAACCGGCCGACCCCACCGCTGACGGCGTGACCTACCAGCAAGCCGCGCTGTGGCTGACCGACACCGAGATGGCGGAACTACAGGCCGAGATACGCGCGGCCGTCACTACCCGAATGGACCGCGATCCCAATCAGGACCGCACACGCCGCATGATCAGCTTCGTGACCATGCCGGTGGAATAACGTCGCCAGCAGGCCCTAGGCCGCGAATCCCCCGACCGCAATGACTTCACACCGCCCGCCGAGGACAAGGTGTGGATCGCCGACACCATCGCCCGTGATCAGTTTCTGTGATCGACTTGATCCGGATTTCTGCGTGAGGATCTCGACGCGCCGCGGAAACAGCGACACATAGTGCAACGGATCTTGGCCGATTGATGTCTCATGGGGTTGGGCAACAGACCCGCGAACGCGGCGCACGCTAACCTCGGCGGCATGGAGATTCCCGCTGTCAAGCGGCTGATCGAGGCCATCAACGCGCACGACATCGACGCGATCGCCAGCAACTTCGCCGAGGACGTGGACACCTCGCACCCCGCTCACCCCGCACGCGCGTTCGTCGGCAGGGAGAATGTGCGGAAGAACTGGGTCATGATCCTCAAGGCATTCCCGGACATCCGCGTCGAGGTCGTCGACTCGGTCACCGTCGGCGACGACTTCTGGGGCGAGTTCCACTACATCCGGCCCGGCGCGGCCGATATGCGCGGGGTCATCGTGATCACGGTGCGGGGCGACGAGATCGTGCGATCCCGTTTCTTCATGGAAGAGGTCGAAGAGGCGCCGACCGAGCACCCGATGCCGAGCGTGCCCCCGAGCGCAGGACAGGAGCCGGTCGGCAGCTGAGTGCTCGTCACGGGCAGTAGACGCCTACCCGGGCCACGCCGACTATTCACGCAAGACTGACCGCCAGATCCCGATCTTCGTACTCGAACCGACCAGCAGGTGAGCCACGCACCGGCACGTACCAAAGCACTACTGGTCCCTGCCGGGGCGGCCGAAGCTGTGCCAGTATTCGATCAGCGAGAGTCTGGGGGGATGTCATGCGCGTGTTGCTGGCGACGACGGCCAACAACGGTCATTTCGGTCCGATGCTGCCGATCGCCGGCGCCTGTCTGCGAGCCGGGCACGATGTGCTGGTCGCGGCGCCGCAGTCGTTCGCCGGGACGGTCGAACGTGCCGGGCATCGGCACTGGCCGTGCCCCGACGTCGACCCGGACGAGCGGGCCGCGCTCCATGCGAAGTTCCTGGCGGCGGAACCGGAGAAGCGCAACGAGACCATGGTGACGCTGGGCGCGGAGCTCGCCGCCCGGTCGATCATGCCGGGAATGCTGGCCGCGCTGGACGAGTGGCGGCCGGACGTCATCCTGCGGGAGATCGGTGAGCTGGGCTCGGCCATTGCCGCCGAGCTGCGCGGGGTGCCGCACGTGCAGATGCTGATCGGGCTCGACAAGTTCGTCGACTTCACCCTCCCCCTGGCCGCGCGGGCGCTCGTGGCGTACCGCGAATCGCTCGGGCTCCCGGGCGACCCGGACGGTGAGAACCTGCACCGCGCGCCGTCGTTCAGCCTGCTGCCGCCATCGCTCGAGGTGCCGCGCGCGGAGGCCGGCCCGGAGGTGCACCGCTTCCGCGTGCCCGCCGCCGCCGGCAGCGCGCCGCTGCGCGACTGGTGGGCGAACGACGACGCGCCGCTCGTGTACGCCACGTTCGGCACGGTGGCCGCAGGCGTGCCCTTCGCCGCAGCCGCGTTCCGCACTGTCGTCGAGGCACTCGCCGAACTACCGGTGCGGGTGCTGGTCACGGTCGGCGACAGCGGCGACCCGTCGACCTGGTCGGCGCTCCCGCCGAACGTGCACGTCGAGCGATGGGTGCCGCAGCAGGACGTCCTCGTCCACGCGGCGGCGATGGTGTGCCACGGCGGCACCGGCACCGTGCTCGGCGGGCTCGCGGCCGGAGTGCCGATGGTGGTGGTGCCGCAGTTCGCGGACCAGCCGGACAACGCGGAGCGGGTCGCGGCCGTCGGCGCGGGGATCGGTGTCGGCGACGGGGAAGCGGCGCCGGCCACGGCCGAGGAGCTGCAGGCCGCCGTGACCCGCGTGCTCAACGAGCCGTCCTACCGGAAGGCAGCGGGTGTGATGGCCGAGGAGATCGCCGCCCTGCCTCCGGTCGACGAGGCGGTCAGCTTCTTGGCGAAACTCACGGATGCTGACCGGGGATGACCTCGCTCGTCCATCTAGGACGCAGTGGCCGACTCGTCGGTGTGGTCGTTCGAGATGATCAGCAAACCGGGCCGAGAACCGGCTAGCCGACTCGAACAACTGAGCGTAGCGTTGATTGGCGCATATCGACCACTGGGGGTTCACATGCGTCGAATTCTCCTAGCCGTTGCCACGATCATGCTCGCCGGGGTCGTGCCGGTACCGGCTTCCGCCGCGCCGGTCGGTCCCACGTTGTATGTGTCCAACGCCAACTCCGACAACATTTCGATTTTCACCATCACGGACACCGGTGACCTGGTTCCGCTCGGTGACCCGGTCAGGACTGCTGACCAGCCGCGCAGCATGGTCTTCTCGCCGGACGGTGATTTC
The DNA here is from genome assembly GCF_900176515.1 of Kibdelosporangium aridum. Taxonomy (GTDB): domain Bacteria; phylum Actinomycetota; class Actinomycetes; order Mycobacteriales; family Pseudonocardiaceae; genus Kibdelosporangium; species Kibdelosporangium aridum. The sequence continues at coordinate 35,050 of NZ_FWXV01000023.1, read as the reverse complement.
CTGTACGTCGAGAACGGCGACGCCCACCTGGTCTCGACCTACAAGGTCGACTCGGGTGGCGGGTTGACGTTGCTCCAGAAGGTCAAGACTGCCGGATACCCGTTCGGCATCGCCATCTCACCGACCGGTGACGCGGTGTACGTGACGAACCTCGACGATGAGCCGACGTCGGTCTCGGCGTTCACCGTGCGCACCGACGGCACGCTCGAGCCGGCCGGCGACCCGGTGCCCGTCGGTGACGGAAGGCTGTCCGCACGTGGCGTCGCGGTGAGCGCCGACGGCCGGTTCGTCTTCGTCGGCACCGGCGAGCCGTTCTCGACCGCTCCGGGCCTGCTCAGTACGTTCGAGGTGCAGGCAGACGACACGCTCGAGTACCGGAGCAAGGTCCCGGTCGGGCCTGGGGCGCTGGGCATCGGAGTGACGCCGAACGGCCGTTACCTGTATCTGGCCTGCGGTGTGTCCGACGAGATCAGACCGTTCAAGATCGGTGACAACGGGCAGTTGACCCCGCTTCCGGTGGCGCTGGCCCCGGATCTGCCGGTGTCCGCGGAGATCAGCCGCGACGGGCGGTTCGTGTTCGTCGCCAGCCACGGGGACGCCACCGGCCCAACGCGGGGCGTGTGGGTCTTCAAGATCCTCACCAACGGCACGCTGCAGTCCGTCGGGAACTCGCCGACGCCGGCGGGCGGCACGCCGGTCTGGCCTGCCCTCACCCCTGACGCCCGCCACCTGTACGTCACCAACGAGGACACCAGCGGCGAGGTGTTCGGGTTCGACATGTCGAAAACCGGCGTGCTGACGCCTCTGGCCAACTCGCCGTTCGACGCCAGGGGCGAGTTCTCGATGTTCCAGTCGGTGGTAGTGAGGGGATAGCACCCAGCTCGCGACGCGGCGGTGGCAGCAAAACGGCATCGCCGCGACGCGCAGGCTGACATTCCACGACCGGCGCCCGTGCCAACGAAGATTCCACCCCACGACCGGCGACCCCAGCCGTGGCACTCCTGGTCTGCTCAGCGATCGCCTCGGCGAGAATGTCTTGTGCCAGCTCGGGTTTGGTCCTGAATGTCACGGTGTCCGGAATATCGAGCGCAGCCCGGCGGACCGGGTCGGTGAGCTGCTCCTCTGGCAGGTAGATCCGGGCACCGACCAGCGCGAGCCGAGGGGATTCAACCCCATGGCCCGCACACGACCAGTGGTCCACAAAGGACTTACACAGCAGAAACCGAGACACCCCAGCATAAATCAGTCCCGCCGTTTGCAGCACGTACATGCGGGCGCCGGTGAGGGTGACGGTTTCGAGGAAGTCACAGGCTAGCAAGGCGTCGGCTTGGGAGCGGAGGAACTGGGCCCAGGTGCTGGACGCGCGTTCGGGTGCTGGGTCGACGCCGGCGTCGGTAAGGATCTGCCACACGGTCGAGGCGGCGACTTTGATGCCGAGGACGAGAAGTTCGCCGTGGATGCGGCGGTAGCCCCAGTTCGGGTTCTCCTTGGTCAGGCGCAGAACCAGGACTCGGATGGATCGGATGGTGCGCGGTCGGCCCGGGCGTTTCGGTCGCGACATCTCAGCGTGGCGTCGGCGGAGCAGGTCCCGGTGCCAGCGCAGGATGGTATCCGGACGTACCAACAGACAGAGCCTGTGCAAGGTCCGATGTGGTAGTCGGTGCAGGAGCGCGGCGAACAACGCCCGATCAGCAGGACTGAACCGCACGCGTGCGCCACCGAGTTGCCGTTGCAGTACGGCGATCTGGTGCCGTAACACCAGGATCTCGATGTCCTTATTCCGGTCGGTCGTCGGGAGCAGGCGAAGTAGGGTGAACGTGTTGGTGAGGCCGAGGTAGGCCAGTCGCAGCAGCACGGCCGATCATGCTGCCTTGATAGTCGGTCCTTGTGTGAGGTGACGGCGTTGATGTCGTGTGATCAGGCGGTGACCAGCACGGATGAGATTTTCGGCAAGCGCAGCCTCGGCAGCATCACCGCCGCTACCCTGATCCTGCTTCACCACGAACACCACAGAACCACATAACCAACAAAAATTGATCACACAGCCACCAGAACGTTACGCGGAAAGCTCATAGGTGCCTGACGACAATGCCGCTGGGCTGGACCCACTCACCGGTAAACCGTGGCCGGTCAGCCCGTCGTTATTCCGGAGCGGCCAGTATGACGACCAGGCCGGATCCGATGGCAACGAGCCCGAGGGCGAACCGGCCGGCGAGGTCGTTGAACGTTCGCATGGCGCCGGTCATGATGGCTGTCTGTGGTGATTCCGGCAGGTAGACGATCGGGACATGCTCGCCGATCGCGGGAAGTCCGTACTGCTTGCCGTTGACGCTGCTTTGCACTGTGCGATCGACGAAGGTGACCATTTCGCCCTGCTGGTTCGCGAAGCGGAGCTTCGGTGCGTGGTATCTGTGCTTGGACTCGGACGGTTTCGTGCTGACGACCGTGCCTATCGTGCGGATTCCACGATTCCGGAACTTCCGCCGAAGCCGGTTTTCCTGGCGCTCGAGCGACATCCCGGGAAAGGGCGGCGATGCCAGTGTGTAGGTAAGGAAACGTCGGACACGGCCATCGAGCGATTTGTCGGCGTTGAGCTCCACTGTGTCGCTGAGCAGCCGAACCTGCTTCGGGTCTTTCGGGAGAAAGGAGACCTCTACCTTGGCGCCTATGGGAAGCATCCCGTGGGCACGTGTCCAGGAGGAGGTGGCAGGCGTGAACGTTCGCGGATTTCCCCGTTGGTCCAGGAACTGGATCACCGGCGTCGGGGAGCTTTCGTTTGGGTCAGCAACGTGTTCGACTACTGTCGCCGTGGTGCGGACCCCGCGCCGCAACCGCCAAACGAGCCACAGCCTGTGGCAGGCGGACAGCCATACCATTATTCCGACTAGCGCGAACAGTGCTCCCAAGACATTGATTCTCCACATGTCCACCGCCGTGAGAGTTTTGGTCCGCTGCGCGCAATTATGCCACACGGCGTGCGGATATGTGGCACGGGTAACTGTTCACCGTATGGTGGTTTGAAGCCTGCCCAGAACGATCCCGATCTCTACGACCAACTGCCCAAACGAAAACCGCTGGTCAGCCCAGATCCCATCCTTTAGGGCTTCTGCCGGGGGCACGAGATTGGGCGGCACCCTGCTCGCGGAACGCGCTCACCGGGATCGCGTGCTTGCGTTTCTTGGGGGTGCAATCCCCAAGACCCCCTCCTGGCGGGGCTCAGCCACCGGACCCCCCGACCATCGGCATGCCGTCGTGCGGGTGCGGTACTCGTTGATCACACACAGCCACCAGACGTTACGCGGAAAGGCTCAATGAGGTTCGGTAGTAATGGCTTGCCGATATAGTAGCTCGTAAAGGTGTCCGCCTTTGATGAGGACGGAGGCTTCGACGGGGCGTTCGTTGTCGCTGTAGATGATGCGCAACTGCCGGATCACCGGCGTCCCGTCAGGGAGGTCCAGCGTTTCGATTTCCTCCGGTGTCGGGGCGCGCACCGAAATGCGGTCGATGAAGGTCCGTTGAGGAAATCCGAGATCGGCGAGTGCTTGGGGCGCGCCGCCGCGGATCTTCGCGGACTTGGCCAGGCGGCTGTCGGCAGCGATCTCAGCGGGATAGTACGAAGTGGATAGTTCAACGGGTTGCTCGTCGTGGATGAGAATTCTGGCGCGAACGATGGTGGTCGCGTCTTGCGCAAGGTGCAGTCCGTCGGCGATGTCGGCGGGCGGGACGACGTTGTCGACGGTGAGCAGCTGGTAGCGGAACCGGCCAGGTGCGGGTGCAATGTAGGCGGCAGCGTCGATGACGAACGGTTGTCGGTCGCGGACGTAGACGCCTTTGCCGACTCGGCTGTCGAGGAAGCCTTCGTCTTTCAATGCTTTGAGTGCGTGTTGGATGGTGGCGTTGGCTGCGTTGTATTGCGCGACGAGTTGTGCGGTAGAGGGCAGTTGGGTGCCGGGGCGTAGTTCGCCGCGCATGATGAGGTCGCGTAGTTCCGCGGCGATCTGCTGGTGTCGCGGGCGAGTGTCATGTGCGCGGGGCAAAGCCGATTCCTGGGGACGTGGTCGAAATGGTCATGGGGTCAGCTCGTAGCGCAGCCGTCGTCCGTCGGCGACCATGGTCATGATGCTGGCTTCGACTGGCAGTTCGTTGTCGGTCATGAGGGTGCGTGAGAGCAGTAGGACGCAGGACGGATCTTCCAACTGCAGTGCGGCGCGTTCCTCTGGTGTCGCCAAGCGGGCGCTGACGTCTTCGCGGAGGTGGCGGGGCGGGTGGCCGAGGTCGGTCAGGAACGCGACGGCGCCGCCGGGGATTTTGCGGGGTTCGGCCAGTCTGGTGTCGCGGGCGATGGTTGCGGGGTAGTACGAGTCGACGAGTTCGACGGGATGGTCGTTGAACAGCATGAGGCGGCGTCGTACGACCACTGGCTCGCCGGTGTTCAGGCCCAGCATGTCGGCGATTGTGGGGGAGGCTGCGAGCTCGTCAACGGTCAGCAGTTTCTGGGTTCCTGTGCCTCCGTGTTCGGCGGCTTCGGCGCCCCACGCGTTACCGCGGCGGCTGGTCACATACGGCATTGACACGCTCGTCCACGGACCGGCGGTGGTCATCGCTCGGCTCCCTGTGCTCATGGGGTGCTCGGCACTCCTGATCGTGACCTTAGTCGTAAGGCAGTAAAGCTGCCTCGACGCTCCAAAGCGATGTTGCTGCCTTTCGGATATTGCAGTAAGGCTGACCTAGGTCGCGGCTCTGTATTGAAGGACAGTCGGACAGGTCCGCGTGGTCGGGTTCACCTGGCTGAGTCTGGAGTGATTCGGGACAGTGAAAGGGGACTAACGATGACTACTATCGCTGTGAAGCGGCCGACAGGCCGCTCGCTGGTGACAGGAGAGCTGTTCGAGCGGTTGACCCGTCGGGTCGTCATGGACGAGGGATACGAGCCAGCGTAGGCGGTCCGTGTGGTGGACCAAGCGTTGGCGTTCCTCGGCACCTGCGCCGTTGACGGCAAGCCGTTGTCGCCGAGTCGGCTGGTGGATCCTGAGTGGCACGCGTTTGTGCTGCACACCCGGGAATATCGGGAGTTCTGCCACCGGGTCGCGGGACGGTTCATCGACCACGTGCCGACCGACGAGGCGCGAGCTGGTGCCGGTGAGCCTGCCATGGCGCTGCATCGCACTGTCGAAGCCATTCGGGCAGCTGGATACGTGGTAGATCCCGAGTTGTGGTTCGCATCCGGGCAGGCGAAGTGCACGCAGTGCCACAACGGGTGCGCCGACGATCCACCGCCGCCGCCAGCGGCCGAATCGACCCTGTGAGACGCTGACCGGCAATGATTCGTAGCACATGGGATGAGCTGCCCGCCCCGGTCCGCGAGGATGTCGAGCGGCAGGTGGGTCGAGTCGTCCGGGTCGAGTCCGCGTCCGCGGGGCGCAATTCGCAGTTCGCGGCGACGCTGCATGTGGCAGACACTGGTGAGCAGCTGTTCGTTAAGGGAATCATCACAGACCACTCGCAGGCGCGGGCGTACCGGCACGAGGCGGACATCAACGCATGGTTGCCTTCGGTTGCGCCGCGCCTGCGGTGGCGGGTGGAAACGAGCGGGTGGCTGATGCTCGGGTTCGATCATGTGGACGGGCGCCATGCAGATCTTTCTCCGGGATCAGCTGATCTGCCGCTCGTGGCGCTGAGTGTCGCAGCGTTGGCGGAAGGTTTGTGCCCCAGTCCGGTCAGTGGCGTGCCCAGCGTGGTGGGCCAGTGGGAGCGGCTGGCGGCGTGGCGTCGGATCCGGCGTGATCCACCGTCCGATCTGGACCCGTGGTCACGGGCGAACCTGGACCGGTTCGTGGACTGCGAACTAGGTGCGATGGATCTGTGGGACGGACAGTGCTTGCTGCATACGGACTTGCAGTCGCTGAACATTCTGATGGCTCCACGCGCCCGGGTGGTGGATTGGGCATGGGCACGCCTGGGAGCGTCCTGGATGGACACAGGGTTTCTGGTACTGCGCCTGATCGAGGCGGGACACACGCCACGCGACGCGGAACACTGGGCTGACTCAGTGCCGGTGTGGAGCACCGGATCTGAGGCCGCACGCACAGTCTTCGCGATCGTGGTGCTGGGTGTTTGGGAATACCTCCAACGAAAACATCCACTCCCGCACCGCGAACGACTCACTGACGTGGCGCGCCAATGGGCACGCTACCGGCTAGCGCACAGCGGGCCGCCTTCCCAGCAGTGTTGACCGGGGCAGCAGCTTGCCGCCGAACCCCTCGCCATCGAGTCGTCGGAACTGAGATAAAGCACGGTATCCGCCCATGGACCGCATCAAGGTGCCCATGAACGAAGGAGGACAACCCTCGTCGGGATGATCTATGCCTAGGGATGACTTCACATCTGCGACATGCAGATCAGGCGCGGGGTGGCGCGTGGCGCCCGCCCTCACCGAGTTCGACAACGCCAAAACTGCGGTGTGCCGGGGAAGGACGAAGCTCTACGGGTGTCCTCGGGCTGGAACGTGTAGCAGCGGTCATGTGTTGTCGCGTTTGCGTAGTGCGTAGCCGGGAACGAGTTGGTCGGTGAGTTGCAGTGTGTGTCGGCGACCGTCGGCGTAGGGGATGGCGTAATTGACCAGGCCCAGCCAGTCGCCTTTGACGGTGCGCCACCATCCAGTGAGGTGACCGTGGACCTCGCCGGTCATGTCGAGGCCATCGCTGATCCCCATGCCGAACAAGTCAGCGCTGCTGGCCAGGTATTTCTTTGGCAAGGCAGACGGTTCCGTCAGGGGCGGAGGCTGGCACTGGCTGGTAGCCCTCGCTCTCGTAGAGGTGGATGTTGTGCAGGCTTTTGGCGCCGGTGAACAGCAGGATGCGGTGGAGATTCGATCCGGCTGCGCCCTCGGCGGTGTGCAATAACCATCGGCCAAGTCCGCGACTGCGCAGGTCGGGCACGACGGCGAGTCGACCGAGGTGCCAGTCGGTGCCGACAGAGCGGGCGCGCACCATTCCCAGCAGTCGACCGTCGAGCCAGATACCCGTGGTGTGCCAGTTCGCCAACCACTCGCGTACCTCCTCCAGTGACTCGTGCAGTGCCGGTACGGCCGTGGTGTCGTTGAGCATGGCCTCTTCCGCCCAGCAGCACCGCTGCAGCACGGTGACCTGTGCGGCGTCGTCTGGTGTCAGCCGTCTTGCATAGGACCCTGGCACAGGGCCAGGCGAGGTCGCGGCTCGCGCGCGTTCGCGCATGGGCCACAGGGCTTGGGCGAGGCGGGCTAGTTCGTCCACCAGGGCGACGCCTGCCGCGTCGCGGGCGGCGTCCGTTCGTAGCTGCCCGTTTTCCACTGACTCACCAATACGGATCGCGACGCTGGCACCCAGCGGAACCATGCGCAGCGTGGTGACCACCTGTTTGGCGTGCTGGACAGATCGGGTGCCTGCCGAGGTGTTGCCGTAGCTGACGAAGCCGATCGGCTTCCATGCCCATTCGTCGCTGAGGTAGTCCAGGGCGTTCTTCAGAGTCGCTGGCATCCCGTAGTTGTATTCTGGCGTCACTGCGATGAACCCGTCCGCCGCGTCGACGATGGCGCTCCATCGGCGGGTGTGCTCATGCCGGTAGACGCCCGATGACGGGTGCTCCTCCTCGTCGAGAAGGGGCTGCGGGGTGTCAAAAGTCGGCCGATGGTCGTGACCTGCACGTTAGGCCGCAGCGAATTCGTATTCGTTGATCAAGCCGCCGAGGGTGGGGTGGCGGCGAATCCGGGTGGGGCTGGCGTGCGCGATGGGGTGGTCTGGCCGTGGTGGCGTCAGGTGTAGAGCTCGGTGAGGGCGGCGTGTGTTGTAGTGGGTGGCATACCGCTCAAGCACGATTCTCAGGTGGTGTTCGCCGATGATCAGTAGCCGGTCGGTGAGTTCGCTCCTCACGGTGCCGATGAATCTCTCGGCATAGCAGTTCGCTCGCGGGCAGCCCGGCGGGATCCTGACGACCTTGACGCCTGCGCTGGCGAACACGGCATCGAACGAGGCGGTGAACTGGCCCGCCCGGTCGCGGACCAGGAACCGGAAGTCGTCAGCCCGATCGTCGAGATCCATCAGGAGAGTGCGAGCCTGTTGGGTGGTCCGTGGCCCGTCGGGGTGGGTGGTGGTGCCGAGGATGTGGACGTAGCGAGTGGCGACTTCGAGCACAAAGAACACATAGACTCGCTTGAGCGTGACCGCGCAGTCGACATGAAAGAAATCGCACGCCAACAATGTTGCGCCTGGGTAGGCAAGAACCGCCGCCAGGACGTGTCCGAGTTCCGGTTCGGGGCTGGCGGGATCCGCAAACGTTTGAGCACGCGGCGGATGGTCGATGCGGACACGTGGTGGCCCAGCTTGAGTAGCTCACCCTGAATCCTGCGGTATCCCCAAGCGGCGTTCTCTCTCGCCATGCGTTCGATCAGTGCGACGATGCTGTGGTCGATCGGTCTGCGTCCTGTTCTGTGGGGATAGATCCACTTCTTGGCCATCAGGCGGCGATGCCACCGCAGGATCGTGCCTGGTGTCACCAGTCGATGCTTTCGCAGCAGGCCAGGCAGTTGCCGCGCCAGCGCGGCGAGCACCGCGCGATCAGCCCAGTCCACACGCGGATGTGGATTCGTGCGGCGCAGCACAGCGACCTCGTGCCGCAACACCAGCAACTCCACGTCCTTGGACGCTGAGGACCGGCCGAGCAAGACAAGCCAGTCACCGAGCCGGAGGAAGATCAGATACATCAGCCGTAACCACATTCGACGATCATGCCTTGCTCGTCGATCGGTGTGATCATCGCAGGTCAGGGTCCCGGCGCAGCGTTTTGAAACCTCACAGGGTTAGCATCGGCGCGTGATTCGGCAATTCACCGGATGGCCCGACCAGGCGCTCGACATTCTGTTGCGACTGGACGGTGAGCCGTCGAACGTGGTCCGCGAGGAACACCGCAACGACCGGGAACGCTTGGTGCGTAGGCCGATGATCGCCCTGCTGAACGACGTCGCCGACGCGAACTCGGCGTACGCTGACTACTCGGTCTGGAGCTACGGCAAACACACGTGGTGGTGGCAGCATCAGACGGCGACGATCAGGCTGGCCCGCAAGGTGGAGATCGGCCTACGGTTCGACCTCGACGGCCTGCACGTGAAAGGCGCGTGGCACTACCCGGACCCGGGACAGGTCCAACTGTACCGGGCCGCAGTGGCCGACAAGGGCAGCGGCCCGGCGCTTGCGCGGGCGATCGATACGTTGCGCCACAAGGGTTATGAGATCAGCGGGGACGTGATGAAGGTGATCCCGCGCGGGTACTCGCCCCAACATGAACGTGCCGACCTGCTTCGGCACCGGTCCGTGGTCGTCGGCCGAACCCTTGAGCATGACGACTGGCTGGTGACTGCGAAAGCCCTCGACTGGGTGCTGGACACCGCTGCCGACCTGAACCCGATGCTGTCTTGGTTCGCTCAGCACGTCACGGTTCCGGAAGATCCGTAACAGCACGGATGATGTGCGCAGCCAAACCCTCGAGCTCGGGATGCATCTCGGCGGCCCCGCCCCTGAGATCGACGGCCACGTCACCGCACCACCCGCGCCGATCGCGACCGTGCCACGAGACGCGACGGCCGTGTGGATCACATGGCGAGGGTGAGCTGTGGCCGACAGGTCGCCACGGCCAACGCCCGCACCAGATGCACCGAAACCTCGAAGGCCTTTTACCATCCGGGGCGCGTTCGGCTCGCCCTCCGCAGTTGCATGCGTGGCGGACTCTCCGCCACGGTCAAACGCAACGAGTCAACAGTTGAAGTGTACGCCGCAGGGAAGAAGATCACCTTTGCGGCGCGGGTAAGAGCCGGCGTTGCGAGTGCTGTTGTCCGGACAGTCAGTCGATCTGTGCGAAACTGACGGTGGTGGCCAGTGTGACCAATGTGGACACTAAGACCGTGCTGGAACCCCGCTGAAGGCCTGGGTGTTCGCGCGAGATGACCGAGGCGTTGTCCTCGGGGATATAACCTGTTTAGTCCCGGCAGGTGTCTGTTCGAGCATGCGCTGACCCTCGGTGTGCGGGGCATTGATACCGCGTACAACCACGGTGACTTTACCTCGCATCAGGTGCTCGCCACTGTCGCTTTGGACCTTTAGGACAGTTCGCCGTGTCGACGAAGGTCGGCTGCTTCCCCGCCTATGGCGCGGGCGGACGGGCAGTGCATTCGCTTCGGCCGCAACGGTTGCGTGAACCGTTTGAGCGATCGGTCGACGAGCTTGTCCGGTGTCCGGATGTAGTGTTCATACATAATCCGCCGCCGCCTGTGCGGTGCTGGTCGACGTAGTCAGCCAGGATAAGACGAGATCACTGCCTACGCCGTCACACTCCGCACCCTCGTCTCCATGATCCTGGACGACGCGGTCGACGACCGATTCATCCTTGCCGACCCCGGTACACACGCGGCGTCGGCGGCGCGGTCCGTTAACCGGTCCGCGGAATACGGTCCAGCGACGACCGGTTGTGTGTCATATGGCTACTGTTGGTTTCATCGGGAGTGGAAACATCGGCGCCACGGTCGCGCGGCTCGCGGTTGCGGCGGGTTACGACGTGGTGGTGAGCAACTCGCGCGGCCCGGAAACGCTGGCCGATTTGGTCAAGAGCCTCGGCCACCGTGCGCGGGCGGTGACCGCGACCGAAGCGGCCGAGGCGGGTGAGTTCGTGGTGGTCAGTGTGCCGTTCAAGGCCTATCGGGAGCTGCCGGTCGTGCAGCTTGCCGACAAAGTCGTGCTGGATACCAACAACTACTACCCGCAGCGCGACGGACGGTTCAGCGAGCTCGACGAGGGCACCACCACCAGCGCCGAACTGGAGCAGCGACACCTGGGCACGGCGCGCTTGGTGAAGGTGTTCAACAACATCTACTACCGTCATCTGGCCTCACTTGCGCGGCCAGTCGGAGCCGCCGACCGCACGGCACTGCCGATAGCGAGCGACGACGCGAACGCCATGAAGACGGCGACGGCGTTCCTGGACGCGATCGGCTACGACGCGGTCGAAGTCGGCCCGTTGTCGGAGAGTTGGCGCTTCGAGCCGGACACTCCCGTGTACGGCACGCCCTATGGCAGCTACGACACGGCGGGCACGCCAGCTGGAATAGCGGACGTGCAAGCAGCGGTGGCCGCTGCGACGCGGTAGTGGCCGCTACCGCCGTCGCACCATCTCCTTGACAAAGATTGGCAAAAGGGGGTCGTCAGCTAGCGGCGGTTACTGGCGGCGTGGACGGCACAGTGCAGTTCTGGGACCTCGTCAAGCTATTGACGGGCGGGTGGGAGCCCGTGACCGGCCACACCAACTGGGTCAGTGCGGTGGCGATGACTGAATGGCATGGCCATCTCACCGAGGTTACTGGCGGCAGAGATCACACGGTGCGAACCTGGGATCTGAAGAACCGGCGCTGCCTAGACGGACTTATCATGCCAGATCGCGTCCGTTGTTTGACATTGGGACCCGCCGGAACTCTGATTGTCGGGTTTGGCTTCGATATCGCGACTTTCGATACCTCGACTCCTGTGACAGCCCCTAGAACGCCGACGACATCCGTTACATCTCTTCCATCTGTTCCTTCATGGGAGCGGCGGCCGCCCTGGTGGTATCGAATCGTTCACCGCTAACCGCCCCACGTGGGGGACCTGGCTGGCGATGCCGGTCTGCTGATCGCGGCCCGTGCGGCGCAGGGCCTCGCGGCGATCCTTGCCCTGCCACGGTTACCGCCCTCACCACCACGTTGCGGGAAGGACCACAGCGAACTCGTGCGTTGGCGACCGGGACCGCGGTTGGCCTGGCGGGGCGGCACGGCGGGCAACCTGATCGGTGGAGTGCTGACCGAGTGCCTGTCGTAGCGGTCGACCTTGCTGATCAACGTTCCCCTGTGCGCGCTGGCCTATGGGTTCGCCCACGACCCGGCAATGCTCGCGATCGGCGTTGCTGCTCTTGGAGTGTTCGTTGTGGTGGAGGCGAAATCCGCGGCCGTGCCGCTGTTGCCGTTGCGCTTGCTCCGGTCTCCGGCAACATCGTCCAGCTGCTCGCGGGAGCTTGTCTCAATTCCGACGTGGTACTTCCTGACCCTGACCATGCACAACCTCGTGAGTACCCGGCTTTGCTGACTGGGCTTGGACTTCTGCCGCACACCGTGGTCTCGATTGTCGTCGGGATGCACTTCACGCCAAGGCTCATGTGGCATACCGACAGTCGCACGCTGGTCAGTGTCGGGGTACTCATTGGCGCGGCCGGATTCTGGTGGCAAAGCCGAATCGCATTGGACAGTGGTTACCTGTCCGGCATTCTCGGTCCAGCAGTGGTCATCTCACTCGTGGCGGTCTGCTCAACACCGATCACCACGATCGTCACCTCGGGTGTCAACGCGGCGGATGCCGGTGCGAGGCTTGATGAACACGACCAAACAGATCGGTGGTGCCCGCGCGCCGGGACTAGTAGTGCCCTGTTAGGTGTTGCTGTGTAAGGGGAGGGGCGGCATGCGCCGGCCATGAGCGTGAGGAGTTGTTGCAGTTCGCGGAGAACGGCGTAGAGGGTCAGGCCGCGCAGCTGCTTTTTGGGTCGGATCGCAGCAGCGTGTCGACACTCTGCGAACGGCGCAGGAGCGGTACTGGGCAACGGCGCGACCTGGGAGGCTCTCCGCGTGTACGTGCCCGGCTGTGCCAGCTCGGCGTGTGATGCTGGATGATCGCCCAACCAGCGCATGACGATTACTCAACCCGAGTGATGTGAACCGCATCGCGGACGGGAGATACTGCGTTCGTCGGCTGGGCGAGCGGAGCGTAGCGTGGGCGCACATCTTCCCCTGGTCGGACGGGCGCCCGAACAGGCGGCGATTGGCAAGCTGCTGGATGGGGCCGCTGAGGAGGGCGCTGCTCTGGTCATCCGCGGTACGCCCGGCGTGGGCAAGTCGGCACTGCTGGAGTGGGCCGCCACGATAGCCGGCGAGCGGTTCCGGGTGCTGCGCACGGTCGGCTCCGTCACCGAGTTCGGCCTGCCGTACGCCGCGCTGCACCAGGTGATGCGTTCGGTCCTCGGCCACCGGAACCGGTTGACCGCAAACTACCGGCTTGCCCTGGATGTTGCGTTCGGTCGGAGGTCGGGCGCGTCACCGGACCTGTACAAGGTGGCGATGGCCGCGCTTGAACTGCTGGCGGAGGTCGCGGTCGAGCGGCCGGTGCTGCTGCTGGCCGACGACGCGCAATGGATGGATCCGGCCAGTCAGCAGGCATTGGCGTTCGTCGCACGCAGAGTCACCGCCGACCGGATCGTCCTGCTCGCGACACACCGCGAGAACGAGTCCGGGTTTCTTCTCGATGCGGCCATCCCATCCATGGACATCGCCCCGCTCGATACCGAGTCCGCGGCAACGCTGCTTGACGGCGTCGCCGGCGCACTCGACCCGAGCACCAGGTCGCTGCTGCTCGACGCCGCGCGCGGCAACCCACTCGCCCTGCTGGAGTTGCCGCGCACAGTGGGTGTGTACTCCGGCGCGTACACCGACCGGCTACTGCTGACCGCACGGCTGGAGAGTTCGTTTCTGGCCCGCATCGACGAGTTCGACGCCGCGACCACGACGATCTTGGAGGTGGCTGCGCTCAGCGACTCCGATGACGTCGCCGAGATCGTCGCAGCCGCCGAGCAACTTTCCGACCGGGACATCACGCCCGCACTGGACCCCGCGGCGTCGGCCGGGTTGGTCGTGGTGGACAGCGCCACCGTCCGCTTCCGGCATCCGCTCATCCGATCGGCGATCCTCCAGCGCCTCGGACCCGATCGGCGAAGAGCTTGCCACGCTGCGCTGGCGCGCGTGTTACCCGGCCAGCCGGAGCGATCCGTGTGGCACCGAGCCGCGGCGGCGTTGCGACCGGATGCCGCGCTGGCGGCGGAACTCGAACGGCAGGCCGAGCAGGCGATCAAGCGCGGCGCGCCGACGAACGCGGTACGAACCTTGGAGCGTGCGGCCCAACTGTCCGTCGACGGCAGGGACAGAGCGGAACGCACCTATCGGGCTGCCGTCCTCGCATATGCGGTCGGGCGGCCGGAGAACGGCGAGCGGCTCCGGAGGCATTACCGAGACCTCGTGCACAGCGAGCACGACGGCCTCCGGTACCAGTGGCTGAACGAACTGGCTGATGGAGACCGTGGTGGCAAGGCTCGCATCGACTCGCTCATCGACCTCGCCGGGATGGCCACCGCGATCGGCGACGACACGCTGGCGACCGACTTCCTCCGCGCATCGGCACTGCGGTGTTGGAACCTCTATCCCGGTCGGCCGGTGGGTAAGCAGGTCATCGCCGCGGCGGACCGACTGACAGTCGCGGACATCCCGACACGGGCGCAGCTCCTTGCCTACGGCTCGCCCTTCGACAGCGACGCCGCCGTGCGCGCGTTGATAGCCCGGGTCCCCGCCGCCACCCAGGACGCGACTACCACCTACCGGCTCGCGCACGCCGCGGCGTGCGCCGGAGCCTTCGACGTCTCCGAGGGCCTGCTCACCGAGGCGGCCGAACGCCTTCGTTCCGAAGGCCAACTGCACACTCTCGGCCGGACTCTGCCACTGCTCGCTTGGTCCGCCATGCGTCGTGGGTCCTGGTCGCACGCCGTGGCCGCTGCCGAGGAGAGCACACGGTTGTGCGCCGAGACCCGCCAGCCGTTCTGGCAGGCAGCGTCGCTCGTAGCCCACGCGACGGTGGCAGCGTTCAGGGGCGACTTCGCATTCGCCGAGGACCTCATCGTCGGCGCCGATCGCGTGAACCCCCGCCGGTTCGCCACCATCGGCGCCGTCGTCCTGCTCGCGAGCGGCCATCGCATCGGGGCAGGGGAAATACGAGCTGGCGTACACCTTGCTCGCGCAGCTGCACGATCCCGCCAACGGCGCCTACCACCCGGCACACGCCCTGTGGTCCCTGGCGAGCATGGCCGAAGCCGCCGCGGCATGTGGCGAGGTTGCTGGCGCTCGCGCGCTCATCCAAAGACTGCCGGCGGAGGTACGCGAGACGACCTCACCCACGGGGCGCATGAATCTCAGCGTCGCACGGGCAGTGCTAGCCCCCTACGACGAGTCGGAATCGAGCTTCGCCGAGGCCCTGGCGATCGACATGACGATGTGGCCGTACGAACGCAACCGCCTGCTCCTTACCTATGGGAAGACGTTGCGCCGCCAGCGAAGGGTGCGCGAGTCACGCGACTACCTGCGCACGGCCCGGGACGGATTCGACGGACTGGGTGCCTGGCCGCTTGCCGAACGCGCGAGAGCTGAGCTGCGGGCAGCCGGGGAACGCAGCGACTCACCCGTAGCCGACATCTGGGACACCTTGTCGCCTCAGGAGATCCAGATCGCCTCCATGGTCGCGCAGGGACTGACCAACCGGGACATCGCCAAGGTCCTGTTCATCTCACACCGGACCGTCGGCAGCCACCTGTACCGGATGTTCCCCAAACTTGGCATCACCTCGCGCGGGGAACTGCAGCGCATGGCTGCCGAACACGAGCTCTGAGCCGCCCGACCAGATCCGCAACCGCAGTCATTTGACTCACGAGCGGGTCGATGCCACCGCCGTAACGTTCCCAGCACGGCGGAAGGCAGAGCCGCGGTTCGCGAAGGCCATCGAGGCCCGCGCCTCGCACGTCGCCGTGATCTCGCAGCCGCAGCTCACCGCCGACCTCATCACGCTCGCCGCCCGGGCAAGCGCGGACCAGCATCCCTGAGCGGCACCCACCTACAGACTTCCGGCCCAGCCATCACTCCCGTCACTCTTCCGAGAGGACACCACCATGCCCTTCGTGACCACCGCCGACGGCACCGACATCTTCTTCAAGGACTGGGGCGCCGGCCGGCCGGTCATGCTCAGCCACGGCTGGCCATTGAACTCCGACAGCTGGGAGGCGCAGGCGCTGTACCTCGCATCGAACGGCTACCGGGTCATCGCCCATGACCGGCGCGGTCACGGCCGGTCCACGCAGACCTGGCACGGCAACGAGATGGACACCTACGCCGACGACCTCGCCGCGCTGATCGAGCACCTCGCCCTGCGGGACGTGACGCTGGTCGGTTTCTCCACCGGCGGCGGCGAGATCACCCGCTACATCGGCCGGCATGGCACAGCCCGCGTCGCGCAGGCCGTCCTCGTCTCCGCGGTGCCGCCACTGATGGTGCGCCGCGATGACAACCCGCAGGGCGTACCGGTCGAGGTGTTCGACGGCATCCGCGCCAGCTCCCTCGCCGACCGGTCCCAGTTGTACAAGGACCTCGCCGACGGGCCGTTCTTCGGCCACAACCGCCCCGGCGCGAACGTCTCCCAGGGCATCCGGGACGCATTCTGGCTGCAGTCGATGGCCGCGGGACACCGCAACGCCTACGAGTCGATCGCCGCGTTCTCCGCCACCGACTTCCGTGACGACCTCGCCAAGTTCGATGTCCCGACTCTGGTAATCCACGGTGACGACGACCAGGTCGTGCCCTTCGAGGTCGGCGGCAAAGCGTCAGCGGCCCAGGTCAAAGGCGCCGAGCTGATCGTCTACCCGGGCGCTCCGCACGGCATCACCGACACCCACAAGTCTCAGCTCGGCGGCGACCTGCTCGCCTTCCTCAACACGTACGGAGCGTGATCATGACCAACACTCCCGACACCATCGTCCTGGTCCACGGCTTCTGGGTCACGCCCCGCAGCTGGGAACACTGGATCACCCACTACGAGCAGAAGGGCTTCCGCGTCCTCGCACCCGGCTACCCCGGCTTCGAGGTCGAGGTCGAGGCACTCAACGCCGACCCGGACATCATCACCGCACTCACCGTCCCGGCCATCATCGAACACCTCGAAGCGGTCATCAGGCCGCTGCCGAAACCACCGATCATCATGGGCCACTCCGCGGGTGGCGCCTTCACCCAGATCCTGCTCGACCACGGCCTCGGCACCTCCGCCGTGGCGCTCAACTCCGCCCCCACCGAAGGCGTCCGCGTGGTGCCGTTCTCGCAAGTGAAGTCAACGCTGCCGGTGCTGCGATCACCGGCGAACCGGCACAAGGCAATCGGCCTCACCCTGGACGAATGGAAGTACGCCTTCACCAACACGTTCAGCGACGAGGAATCTCAGGCGCTGTACGAGCGCTACCACATCCCGGCCAACGGCGGCATCCTGTGGGGCAGCGTCCTGGCCAACTTCCAACCCGGACATCAGGACACCTGGGTCGACTACCACAACGAAAACCGGGCGCCGCTGCTGTTCATCTCCGGCAGCGAGGACCACATCATGCCCCCGGCAGTACAACGCTCCAACGCCAAGCACTACAAGTCGAACACCATCACCGAACACGTCGAGTTCGACGGCTACGCCCACCTGCTTCCGGCCCAGAAGGGCTGGGAGGAGATCGCCGACTTCGCCCTCGACTGGGCCCTGCGCAACGCCCGATGAGCCCACCGCCGCGGGTCCGCATCACGCACATCGGCGGACCCACCATCCTCATCGAGGTCGGCGGTTGGCGCCTGCTGACCGACCCGACGTTCGACCCGCCCGGCCGCCGATACAACTTCGGCTGGGGCACCTCGTCGTGGAAGACCACCGGTCCCGCGATCGCCCCGGCAGCACTCGGCCCGATCGACGCGGTGCTGCTGACCCACGACCACCACGGCGACAACCTCGACGACCTCGGCCGGGCAATGCTGTCCGACGTCCGAACGGTGCTCACCACCGCAGCCGGCGCGGGCCGGCTCGGCGGCACCACGAGCGGGCTCGCACCATGGGAAACCACAACCCTCAACGGCGCGGGCCGACCCACGATCGACATCACCGCAACCCCGTGCCGGCACGGCCCACCCTTGAGCCGACCGATCGTCGGTGACGTCATCGGGTTCGCGCTGCGATGGGACGGCCAACACCACGGCCAACTATGGATCTCCGGCGACACCGTCCTCTACCCAGGGCTCCGCACCGTCGCCGACCGGATGCGCATCGGCACCGCCGTGCTGCACCTCGGCGGCGTCCGATTCCCGGTCACCGGACCGATCCGGTACACGATGACCGGCCGAAGGGCAGTCGAACTCTGCCAAGCCATCCGACCACACACCGTCATCCCCGTCCACTACGAAGGATGGAGACACTTCCGGCAACCGCGAGCCGCCATCGAACGTGATTTCGCCAATGCGGCCACCGACATCCGCCGCAGCATCCAATGGCTGGAGACCGGCGTCAGCACTGAGATCCCCACCTGAAACGACACCCACCCCGGCCGCCCCGCCCCGCGTCCATCGCGCGCTGGCGGGGCGGCCCATTCGTACGTGACCTGCCCGGCTCAAGCGGCAAGATCAGACACACCCTCAACTAGCTAGTGAGCCCAGATTCATCGCCAACGCGTGGCGGACGGTCATTCCTCTCGTCTGCGCAGCTTTCAACGTCTGCCCGACGAGGACCACGGTCCTCAACATGGTCGGCCGGTCATCTCGACGCCGTCCGGCGCACTGTCTGCTATGGACAAGGGCAACGGGTGGGAAATCAAGTCCGAGTAACTCGGTCAGTGTGGTGGTCAGTTCGGGTTGAGACATGGAGCTGTCCTTCCGTTGAACGCGTCGCGAAACTTTCGGTTTCGTGACGATGGTGGGAAATCACCGGAAGACGTGGTCGAGAAAGCTATCTCATGCAAGTCGTTGATACGACTCGTGATCCGCTTTCGGGAGACGGAAAGCAGCTCGGCAAGCCGAACGGACAGCGGCTTGACGCGCAGGTCACGGTCATGGGGCCGGCTTCTGACACCGCACAGCCGACCTACAGCTCAGACGTTTGGGACGGCGATGTATTCGAAGACGGAACCGTCCGGATGCCTGGCCACCAGCCGTTCCCCGTTGGGTCCGGCCGACGGCCCTTCGATGATCTCGCCGCCGGCCAGTTCGATTTCCCGGACGACAGGTGCGACGTCGAACACGAGGATGGTCGCGGTCCGATTGGTGTAGCCCTCGGCACCCTCCGCCTCCAGCAGCAGGAAAGGGCCGACACTGGCCAGTTTTACAGGCCCGTGACCGAACTTCTGCGCCTGTTCGGCGCCGGAAAGCGCTTGGTAGAGCGGTATGGCCTTGTCCAGGTCGTCCACCACGACCCTCGCCAATACCTTCGCGATGTTGGGCACTGTTGCTCCTGTCATCGTGAGCGCGCTACCAGGTGACCGGCAACGAATGGACGCCATAGGTCACGTTGGACCGGCGGTAGGACACCTCGTCGAAGCCGATCGCCAACTTCAGTGACGGGAACCTCTTGAGCAAGGCGGGAAACGCGACATGCATCTCCATCCTGGCAAGAGGCAGGCCCACGCAGTGATGGATGCCGTATCCGTAGGCGAGGTGGGTCCGTGGCGGCCGGTCGAAGTCCAGCTCGTCCGGCCGGGCGAACCTGTCCGGGTCGCGGTTCGCCGAAGGCAGCGACACGAGCACCTGCTCGCCACGGCGGATCAACGTCCCGCTCACCAGCACGTCGGCGGTGGCCGTGCGTATCTCGCCGTGGTGCGGGATACAGACGTACCGGACCAGTTCGTCCACCGCGGACTGGACGATCGCCGGATCATCGCGGAGTCGTGCGAGCTGCGCGGGATTGCGTAGCAGGGCCAACGTGCCGATACCGAGCATATTGGCAGTGGTCTCGTGGCCAGCGACCAACAACAGGTTGCCGATACCCACGAGCTCTTCGTCGGTCACGTTCGAGCCATACCGCCGAATCACTCTCCCCAACAGGTTGTCGCAGGGATCGGCCCTGGTAGCCGCCACATGAGCGCGCATCCCGGCGCGCAGCGCGTCCCGAGCCGGGATCAGGATCTCGAGGCTGGACATGACGTCAGTCATGATCTTGGTCAGGGCGGCGAAGTCGAACCCGTCCGCGTCAAGGCCAAGCAGTTCGCGGATAAGCATTGAGGGCACTGGGAGGGCGAACATGGCGACCAGGTCGACCGGCGGTCCGGCGGCGGCCATCGCGTTGAGCCGCTCCTCGACGATTTCGGTGAATCTCGGCCGCAGGGCGCGCATACGCTGTTCGGTGAACTCGCCCGCGATCATCCGCCGGAGCCTGGTGTGCTCCGGCGGGTCGCACTCGATGAACGTCCCCGGCTGCTGCGATCGCAGCTCGTCGGCCAACGTCCGGTCCTCTGGCTTCGGCAGCACGATTCCCAGTGGAGTCAGCTCACTGCTGAACCGGGCGTCGCCGAGCACTTGGCGCGCGTCGTCGAACCGGGTGATGAGCCAGACCTCGTCGCCGCCGTTGATCGACACCCTCGACACCGGCCGCGTAGTGCGGAGCTCGGCGAATTTGGGATCCGGGTCGAACGGGCATCCCGCTGCACGCCGGTACGGCAGCGGCAGGGTGTCGGCCGCGGTCACGGGAGGTCCTTCCCGGGGTCGGCTTCGGGCACCTGCACGGTCCAGTGGCAGCTGCGCTCGCCCAACTCGTGCTCTACCTTGACGCCGAGCTTGTCCGCCGTCCGGTGATGCAAATCGACGCAGTATTCACACGGACGCCGCAGGGTCAGCTCGACGCCCTGTGCCTGCGCGCGCTCGCGATAGTCATAGATACCGCAGCGACGGACAGCAAGTGACGTGCTGCGCGGCTCGTCGGTCCGAACCGTGTCGGAGCCGTAGACGTCGAGCATGGTGGCCAGCCCGGTCAGCAGATCACGTGCGCGGCCGGCCGGGTCTTCGATGCGTTTGAGCATGGCCGCGGAGTTGATGGTGGCCACCCTGTCGGTCCACGCGGGTAGCCCGTCGGCGCCGAGGTACTTCTCGATCGCCGCTTGTGTCCGGAAGTAGACGCCGAGGACGAACTGGGTTTTCTCCGCATCGGTCATGGCGGGTTCGGGTTCGGGTTCGGGAGAGCTCATCGGGCTCCTTCTGTCAGGTGGGGCGCTGGGCGCAAACCGGTGGTGGCTTCGATCTCGGCGAGCGAAACGCGGACGACCTCCGCGATGGGCGGAGGAAGCCGGTCGGTCATCGCGGGGTCGTCCAGATCGACCAGTCGTGAGAGTTTCCAGCCGAGATACGAACCGAGGGACGCCAGTGGCGGCAGCGCCGAGACTGTCCGTACGGAAAGGTTGTGGCCGTCGAACAGGGTGGCCAGACGCCGTCGTACCGCGTCGAGACCGGGCGCCTCCGGTTCGCGATCGGTGGTGAGCAGGCATACGACATCAGGGCCACGAAGTACGAGCATGTAGTTCAGGACGGTGAAGTGCCGTACCTCGGGCCTGTTTTCCGCCCACAACACCGATTCCACGTCCTCCTGGCGAACGCCGTCGCCGCCGAGGCGCATGACGTCGTGTGCGCGCCCCAGCGTCCGCACGACCGGGAGTGCCATCCCGCACGGGCAGGGGGTTCCGCTCACCTCCACCAGGTCGCCGGTCCGGTAGCGCAGCAGGGGACGTGCGCGCAGGTCGAGACAGGTGACCACCAGTTCGCCTTCGTCCTGACCGCCACGGACCGGCCGGATCCCCCGGGAGTCGGCCAACTCGAACAGGTAGCTCTGCACCTGGAGGTGCAACCTGCCCTGCTCACAGCTGGCCGCCGTCGTGCCCGTCTCCGACGAGCCAAAGCTGCCCACGAAGGCTTTCGCGCCGGTCAACCGCTCCAAATGCCGCAGCAGTGACGGGCCTGCCTGCTCGGCCATGAGCAGCAGCTGGCGGAATCGGGGCAGGGGTTCTCCGTGCCGGTACGCGAAATGCAGCATCTCCAGCAGACGCGAAGGGGAACCCACATATGTGCTGATCGAGAGTTCACGCAGCAACCGCAGGATCCGGGTGTAGTCGCCGGTGACGTTGTCGACCCATAAGCGGACCGAGAGCACACCCAGGTACTCCATCACCTTTTCGAACTGGTACCCGGCCGGCGCGAAGGGGCCGTTGATCAGGATCAGTGCGGTGTCCGTCGGGGTGAGCACCCGGCCCCACATCTCGCCGATGTTGATCGTGTTCGCGGTGAGGTCGTCCAGTGCCTTGGGCGCGGCCACCGGGTCGCCGGTGGTTCCCGAGGATTCGTAGTAGTGCAGGAACTCACCCATGGGGCGGGTGAACACCTCACTCGATCCGGACCGGAACTCCGCCTGACTGAGGACAGCGAGTTCGGCCAACATCTTCTCGACAAGGGCTTCCGGCTCGTCCGCCCGCGCCCGCGCCACAGTCTCCTCGTCGCGCCAACCGGCGAGCACACTCCCGAACAGCCGGGAATCCGCGGCGGCGACAAGCGTTCGAATGAGTTTGTCCGCGTGTAAGGCGGGAAGATTCTCTTCGCCGCCGTGGGCACGGCGCACAGCAGCGATCTGACGGTCCACGAAATCTGCGTAGTCGGCGCGTACTTTCCCGTCTCTGAACAGCAAGCGAACCCCATTTACTACCGACGGAAACGTGCAGTCCATCGATTTCTCAAGACTTTCGGCTTGGTGCATACCATTGTCGAGCACTGTGGACGTCAAAGACGAACAAGTTCCACTTGTGAGGACTGGAACTCTATCGCCGTCCGCGGCCACGGCGTGCCAGGCAAACGACTCGAAGTGCCCGTTTGTCTAGCCAAACTTGCCCGGTTGAACATCGTCGCGACTGGACGTCGGCTTGCCACTTCAACCCTGTCGAACGAATCTGGGCCGGGCTCAAATACCACATCGCCAACACCGCACCAGCCACCACGGCGTGGTGAGGACGCTTCGTACTCGAGGTCGCCACCCGCAGATGATCACTTCCTGGGCAGGGTCAGCGGGTGTTTGAGCCAGGCCCCGTGCGGTGCGGGCCAGACCGGGTAGCCACCACGTGGTCGGCACGCCCGGGAATGCGAGCACGCAGCGAGGTCTGAACAGAATCATGGATTGGGCGGCAACCTTTTGGGGGAGCGGCGGCAACTTGCGGGCAGATCCGAAGACGATCAAACGCTGGGTTGCCCGGTCCTGACCGCTGCGTGTCGCGCAGCGTGCTCGGGAGTGTGGCGCCACCCCGAGCCGTGTGTGAGGCACGGCAGACTCAAGGAGTGCTGCTATGAGTGAGACCGAGTCCACTGCGGGCCGGCAGGTGCGTCGGAGCGGTGGCGCGGTGCCGCAGCGACGCAGGCGCCACCGCGGGCGCTGGACGGCGATCGCCCTGGCACTGGGCGTGTCGGCGCTTGTCGGTCCCTATCTGCTGTTCATGCGGGATGACCCGGAAGCGATGACGATCGACGACGCCGCCTACTACGAGTTCGTCTCGGTGCACAGCGGCAACGCGCTGGACGTCGCCGGGGCGGACAACGCGGACGGCGTCCGGATCCAGCAGGAGAAGCGCTCCACCAGTGCCGCGAGCCAGCAGTGGCGGGTGAAGCCCGTGGGCGGCGGCTACTGCCAGCTGGTCAACCACAACAGCGGGAAGGTTCTGGGAGTACCGAGCGGCTCGACGGCGCAGGCCAACGTCGAACAGCAGTCGGACACCGGCGCCGCCACTCAGCAGTGGAAACTCACCGATGTCGGCGATGGAGCGGTGAAGATCGTCTCGCGCAGCACTGGCATGGTCCTGGGTGTGAACGACGGCTCCGGCGCCGACGGCCAGGCGGTCATCCAGTCCACCGACCGGGGCGGCACCGTCCAGCAGTGGAAGGTGACAAGGGCTGTCACAGTCGCCACCCCCTCGGCTCCCACGGTGGCCGCCATGGCGTCGGGGCCTTCCCACAGCGCGTCCACCACACCGTCCACGCCGTCGACGTCCCGGCTGGCGCCCGGTTCGGGCAGTTACACCTGGCGCAACGTCCAGATCGCGGGCGGCGGTTTCGTCACCGGCTTTGTCTTCAACCCCAACCGCAAGGACCTGCTGTACGCGCGCACCGACATGGGCGGCGCGTACCGCTGGGATGGCAGGGCCGGCCAGTGGGTGCCGCTGACCGACTGGGTGGCGGACTGGAACATGCTGGGCATCGAGAGTGTGGCGACCGACCCGGTCGACCCCGAGCGCCTGTACCTCGCGACCGGTACCTACACCAACGAGTGGGCGGGCAACGGCGCGATCCTGCGCTCTACCGACCAAGGCAGGACCTTCCAGCGCACCGGCTTGCCGTTCAAACTGGGCAGCAATGAGGACGGCCGGTCCATGGGTGAGCGGCTCGCGATCGACCCCGCCAACCACGGCACGCTGTACCTGGGAACTCGCAAGAACGGACTGTGGCGTAGCACCGACTACGGCGTGACGTGGAGCCAGGTCAGCAGCTTCCCCGTCAAGGACGGCGGCAGCAGCGGGGTGGGCCTGTCCTTCGTGACCTTCGGGCCCGCCGGCAGCAGGACGATCTACGTGGGTGTCGCCGACAAGACCACCTCGCTGTACCGCTCTACCGACGGCGGCAGCACCTGGCAGGCCGTGCCAGGCCAGCCCACCGGGCACTTGCCGCACCACGGCGTGCTGTCCGGTGACGGTTCGCTGTACGTGACCTACACCGACACCCCCGGCCCGAACGGGGTGAAGGCCGGTTCGGTGTGGAAGCACACGCCGTCCAGCGGGGCCTGGAAGGACATTTCGCCGATCCCCGGTGACGGCTTCGGCTACGCCGGGCTGGCGGTGGACCCACAGCGCCCGGCCACGGTGATGGTCACCACCCTCGACCGCTGGTGGCCTTCGGACGAGCTGTACCGCTCCACCGACGGCGGCGCCACCTGGAAGGCCCTCGGGGCCACGTCCGTCCGGGACGCCTCCGCGGCGCCGTACGTCGGCACCGGCATCGGCCACTGGATGGGCGCGCTGGCCATCGACCCGTTCGACTCTGGGCATGTCCTGTACGGCACCGGAGCCGGTTTGTGGGCAAGCAAGGACGTGACCGCGGCGGACAGTGGACGCCCCACGCACTGGACGATTCCGGTCAAAGGGCTGGAAGAGACCGCGGTACTCGGCCTGGTCGCGCCGCCCGGCGGCAAACTGATCAGCGCACTCGGCGACATCGGCGGATTCCGCCACGACGACCTGAACAAGGTGCCGGCCGGGGCCTCGTCCGGACCACGCTTCAGCAACACCACCGGCATCGACTTCGCGCAGGCCAAGCCGAACATCGTGGTACGCGTCGGCTACAGCGACGAACAGCGCGGCGCCTACTCCACCGACGGCGGCGTCACCTGGACGCCGTTCGCCGGTGCTCCGGTGAGCGCCGCGGGCGGCGGCACCGTAGCGATCTCGGCCGACGGCGGCACTGTGGTGTGGACTGCATCCGGGCAGGTGCCTCACGTCTCCACCGACCGGGGCAAGACCTGGACGGCGTCTTCCGGCCTGCCCAAGGGCACGGCCGTGGTGGCCGACCGCTCCACGGCGGGCTCCTTCTACGCGCTCAGCGGAGGCACCTTGTTCGCCAGCACCGACGGCGGCAGGAGCTTCACCGCCCGTGCCACGGGTGTGGCCGGCGAACGTCTCAAGGCGACCCCGGGTGTCGCCGGGGATCTGTGGATCGCGGGTGGCGGCGGGCTCTCGCACTCCACCGACGGCGGGGCGAGCTTCACGAAACTGAGCGGCGTGCAGAGTGCTGCCGCCGTCGGCTTCGGCAAGGCTGCCCCCGGTGCCCGCTACCACGCCCTCTACCTCATCGGCACGGTGAACGGCATTGCCGGCATCTTCCGTTCCACCGACGGCGGCACCGCCTGGACGCGGATCAACGACGACCGCAACCAGTACGGCGGGATCGCTGGCGGTGTCATCACCGGGGACCCCGAGGTCTACGGCCGGGTCTACGTGGGCACCAACGGCCGCGGCGTGCTGTACGGCGACCAGTCCTGACCAGCAGGCCCGCGTCGGTCATCCGCGATGGGCGTTCGTCGGGCCGGCGCAAGCGCCGGCCCGACCGGCGGCGGTCACGGCCGGGCCGTCGGGGGCGCCCGGTATCCGGGTCCGTAACCGGCCATTGCTACGTTGCCGCCTTGGAGGGCGTATGGGTAGGGAGAGGGCAGCCGAGCGACATGCTCCTCAATGACGCGTCGGCGGAGTTCCACGACTTCTTCGAACAGCACTACGCCGAACTGGCCCGTCTCGCCTATCTCCTTACCGGCGAGACGGACGCCGCCGACGACGTGGCCGCGGACGCACTGATCGCCCTGTGGCAACGCTGGGACCGACTGCGCCAAGCCCAGCACCCGCTGGCATACGCCCGCGGCGTGGTCGCAAACCTGGCAAGGGAACGAATCCGCAGCGCGACGCGCGAGCGCCGCCGGATCGCACTGTTCTGGTCACGTGGTCCACAGCAGGTGCACGGCCCGGATGTGGCCACCGTGGTGGACGTGCGGGCTGCGTTGGGCCAGTTGCCGTTCCGCAAGCGGGCCTGCGTCGTCCTGCGGCACGCCTTCGACTTGTCGGAGAAGGACACCGCGCTCGCATTGGGAATATCGGTCGGCGCGGTGAAGAGCCAGACCTCGAAAGGGCTGGCCGAACTGGAACGCATCCTTGTCGTACGAGCGGCCGGGGACATGGTGGCGGGGAGGAGGAGCCGGTGAACGAGGAAATCAGCAGGCAACTGCGCGAGGCCGCCGAGGCACACCAGCCCAATCGCGCCCAGATGCAGGCACGCCTGGAACGCGGCATGGCCGGTGCCACCGGCCGCCGCCCCCGGACGTCAGGCATCGCGACGTCCTGGTCCAAGGTGACGCTCGCCGGCTTCGCCGCAGCCAGCATTCTGGCAACTGCCGGACTCGCCGTCGCCGCCATCCTCCAGACCGCGCCGACGCCCCCGGACATCGCGACGACTCCCGCCGACCCGAGCCCGAGCGGAACTCCCAGCACCACACACTCCGCCCGCGCCACCGACAGCTCGGCTCCGCCGTCCGCAGCGAGTCAGCCAGGCCGGACGGCCACCGGCCGGACGACGTCAGGCAACCCGACCTCGGCTCCACCCACCGACAGCCAGCTCTCGGACGGGCCACTGTCGTCGGAAGGCTTCATCGATCCGGACACCAACATCTACTGGGCTCAGAGCAGACTCGCCCTCAACACCACCCAGCCGCTGACCACGCTCACCGTGCAACTGCGCATCACGCAGACCGGCGGCGTCCAGGCCACTGGCCAGTGGCAGACCGGGCCGGGCGACGACTTCACTCTCACCGTGCAGGAGATCGGCGGCGCACTGGTCTACCGCTGGGACCTCAAGCCGGGCCGCACCGTGCCTGTCGCACAGCACACCTTCGCCGCCCAGTACAACCACGCCGCCGGCACCCGCAACGCCCACGCCGACAGCTATCGCGCGCAAGCCACGGCCACAGGCGGTGCCTTCGCGGTCCGGGGCGGCTTCACCCCGGCGAAATGAGGACACGCCTGGCGTGTTCCGAAACGAGCCTTGCCTCCGATGTCGGACGGGATCATGCGGCGTGCTGTGTTCGCTGCCCACGAGCGAACTGTTACGCCGAGCGTTTCATCGGACTCGATGCGGCGCGAGATCATAGACCGGCTCCTGATCACCGGCGAGCGTCAACTGCGAACCGTGCTCGCGTAGTACGTCACGGGACGATCCTGCCGCTGTACCGGCTGTGCTACAACGGCTCGGCGAGCATCTGGGGCTTCGCGATCTACCGATGAAGCCCTCGATTGCGTCTGCGGCCTCTACCTCAATGACCCCACCGGCTGGTCCCTACCCCCGACGAATTGACGGCGCGGACCACTTAGGCATCCGTAAGAGCACGGCCCGCGGGCACCGCAGCGGCGACGGCTCTAATCCTGGCCTCAGGTTGATCGGGGACAGTGAGCGGCAAAGCATCGACTGGAAGAGGGCGGGTCGGCGTGCGGATCATGATCGCGGATGATGAAGCGGCCATCCGTGAGTCGCTGGAGCGGGTGCTCCAGGTCGAGGGTTACGACACCAGCACCGTCGCCAACGGTCTCGCCGTGCTCGACGGGGTCGGTGGGGCCGGCGGTGACACGCCGGATCTGCTGATCCTCGACGTGATGATGCCCCGCCTCGGCGGGGTGGAGACTTGCCGGCGGTTGCGGGCCGCGGGTCAGGATCTGCCGGTGCTGATGCTGACCGCCCGTGACCAGGTCTCCGACCGGGTCGCGGGGCTGGACGCGGGCGCCGACGACTACCTGCCCAAGCCGTTCGCCACCGAGGAGTTGCTGGCCCGGGTGCGGGCCCTGCTGCGCCGCCGCGCGCCGGGCGACGACGAGTCGCAGATCCTGTCGTTCGCCGACGTCCGGCTCGATCCCGACAGGTTCGAGGCGTGGCGGGGCGGGCGGCCGCTGCGCCTGACCCGGACCGAGTTCTCCCTGCTGCAGGTCCTCGTGCGCAACGCGACCCGGGTCTTGACCCGCGACGCGCTGTTCGAGGCGATCTGGGGCTTCGACATGAGCGCCACCGCCAACAACCTCCAGGTATACGTGAGCTACCTGCGCCGCAAGATGGAGGCCGAGGGTGAGCCGCGATTGATCTACACGCGGCGTGGGCTGGGATACACGTTGCGGGAAACTCCTCCGTGAGCAGGCCCGCCGGCCGGGAACCGCGCCGGCTGACCCGATGGTGGCGCCGGCGGTCCCTGCGGACCAGGCTGACGGTGATCGCGGCGACGGCCGTCGCGGTCAGCGTGTTCGGGGCCTTCCAGGTGGCCAGCGAGCTACTGGGCTGGGAGCTGCAGGACACCGCGGAGGATCAGCTACGCGCCGACTCACGCGTCCTGGCGACGGACGCGGAGCGCGCCGGTCTGGCGCAGGTCCAGCTACCGCCGTATCCCGGATCCGGTCGGCTGGTGCGGGTCATCCTGCCCGACGGCTCGATCCGGACGCCGGCCGGCCAACCCGCGCTGCCCCCGGTCAGCGAGCCCGCCGGGCGCGTGGCGCAGGGCGCGTCGGCCGACCTGATGGAGTCGACCGACAGCGACGAAGACGGCTACATCATCTACACGTTGCGGGCGGGCGACGGCGCGGTCCAGGTGGCCCGCGCCGCCGACGACAGCCCGATCAACCGGTTCGGGTTGGGCATGCTGCTGATCGGGCTGCTCTGCGTGGCCTGCGGCGCCCTTGTCGGGCGGACCGTGGCGCGGACCGGGCTGGCACCGATCGACCGGCTGACCGCCGCCGCGGTACGTGTCGCGCACACCCGGGATCTCGACGCCGACATCCCGGATGAGGGCGGTGGGGAGATCCGGCGGCTGATCCAGTCGATCAACGACATGCTCGCCGCGCTCCGGGACTCCCGGCGGGCCCAGCGGCTGCTCGCCGAGGACGCCGCCCACGAGCTCAAGACCCCGCTCACCAGCCTGCGCCTCAACGTCGAGCTGCTGATCCGGCTCGATCGGCGCGGCACCCTGGACAGCGCACTGCCGGCGGAGAGCCGGACCCGGCTGCTCAACGATCTCGGCGCCCAGGTGGCCGAGTTGAGCACCCTTGCCGCCGAGCTGACCGACCTGGCGCGCGGTGACGTCAGCGACGAGAGCACCGAGCTGCTCGACCTCGCCGACGTGGTGGTGGCCGCCGCGACCCGGGCGCGTTCCCGGGTGCCCGACATCGAGATCGCGCTCGACGTGACCTCCGTGTGGATGAGCGGGCGTCCCGCTGCGCTCCAACGGGCGGTGCTCAACCTCATCGACAACGCCGGCAAGTGGTCCCCCGCGGACCAGGCGGTCCAGGTCCGGCTCCATGCCGAGGGCGCGTCGGCGGTGCTCGAGGTCGACGACGCCGGGCCGGGCATCGACGCCGCCGACGTACCGCGAGTGTTCGACCGGTTCTACCGTGCCGACAGCGCCCGGGCGTTGCCGGGATCCGGCCTGGGGCTGTCGATCGTGCAGCGGGTCGTCGACGCCCACGGCGGCCGGGCCACCGTCGCCCGGTCCGCACGCGGTGGCGCGCTGCTCCGGGTCGATCTTCCGGCCGCGGCCCCGCCCGCCCCGATCGCGCGGCTCACTGCCGGGGAGGACACCGCGGTGGGCTGACCCGCCCCGGCGGCGCGGCGCAGGACAAGGGACGGCGGCCCTCGGGCATGGCCCCGCGCGGCTCACCGTCGGGGCAGGACACCGCGATGCGCCGACTCCAGCCCTGGCGCGTGGCGCAGGACCAAAGGGCGGCGGCCGTCGGGCCCATGAAAAGATCCGGGACGGGCGTGGGGCCCCGTCCCGGATCTCGTCCGTGCCGCCGCGCTCACCGCTGCAGCGCGGGCTCCTCATCGTCATCGTCCACGAGCGGCCGTTGACCGTCCGGCAGCTCCACCGGTCGGGACAGCCGGCTCGGCCACCACATCCGCCGGCCGATCAGCAGGGTGAGGGCGGGCACCAGGACCGACCGCACCAGCAGGGCGTCGAGCAGCACGCCGAAGGCGACCAGGAACCCGACCTCGACCAGCATCACCATCGGAAGCGTGGCGAGGACCGCGAACGTCGCCGCCAGGACCAGGCCTGCCGAGGTGATGACGCCACCGGTGGCGGAGAGGGCTTTGAGCATGCCCTCTCTGGTGCCCAGACGCACGGTCTCCTCCCGGGCCCGGCTGGTCAGGAAGATGTTGTAGTCGACGCCGAGCGCCACCAGGAACAGGAATGCCAGCAGCGGCACCGAGTAGTCGACGCCCTTGAACCCGAGGATCGTGTCGAAGACGAACACGCTGCCGCCGAAGGCCGCCGCGAACGAGACGATCACGGTGGCCATCAGGATCAGCGGGGCCACGATCGCTCGGAGCAGTAGCCCGAGGACGAGCAGGACGACGATGAGCACCAGCGGGATCACCAGTTTCTCGTCGCGGCTGGTGGTCACCTCGGTGTCGAGGTTCTCCGCGCTCGGCCCGCCGACGATCGCCTCTGCCCCGCTCACCGCGTGCACGGCGGTGCGCACCCGCTTGATCGTGTCGTACTCCGCGACGGTGTCCGGTGCGTCCTTCGGGAACACGGAGATGTCGGCCCAGCCACCGCTGGTCTGACCCGGGACTGCCTCTGCCACACCGGGAGTGCCCTTGACGATGTCGAGCACCCGCTCCTGGTACGCCGGCCGCGTCAAGATCGTCATCGGCTGGCCGCCGAGCTCCGGGAAGTGCTGGCGGAGAACGGTGAAGCCGGTGACCGACTCCGGCGCGGACAGGAACTGGTCCTGCATCCGCAGGGCGCCGGTGTTGCCCGCCAGGCCGATGGTGAGAACGCCCAGGACTCCGAGCGAGCTGAGCGTCGCCACCCACCGGCGGCGGCTGATGGCGGCGCCGAGCCGTCCCCACAGCTTCGGCTTCTCCTCCGCGGCCGTCACGGCCGTGCTGAACCGCGGGATGGCCGGCCAGAAGATCCGCCTGCCGAGCACCACCAGTATCGCCGGGAACAGCGTCAGCATGGCCACCAGCGCGCAAAGGATACCGGCCGCGCCGATCGGCCCCAGCCCGCTGGTGCTGTTCAGGTCCGCGACGAGCAGGCAGAGCAGGCCGGCGATCACGGTGGCCGCGGACGCGACGATGGCCGGCGCCGCGCCGCGTAGCGCGCGGACCATCGCGACCCGGACATTCTCGTGGTGGTGCAGTGCTTCCCGATATCGGGCGATGAGCAACAGCGCGTAATCCGTGCCGACGCCGAATACCAGGATCGTCAGCAGCGCCGAGTTCTGGCTGTTGACCACGATGCCGAAGCCCTTGACGAGCAGGTAGACGGTCGCCATCGCGGTCACTGCGGCCGCGCCCACGGCCACGAGCGGGATGAGCCACAACACCGGGCTGCGGTAGGTGAAGATGAGCAGGAGCGTGACGACGAGGACGGTGGTGAGGAAGACCGTCAGGTCGATGCCGTCGTAGATGGCGTCCAAGTCGCCGTCGACTGCGGCCGGGCCGGTCACGTCGAGTTCCAGGCCGGCGGGGCGGTCCTTCGCGGCGTCACGCAACGGGCCGACGATGGCCTCCGGTGCGCCGTAGGTCGCGCTCACATCGAGGGTGAACATCATCGCCTTGCCGTCGGTCGAGAGTCTCGTCTCCGGGCCCTCGTCGTCCTCTCCGGCCGGGGCCACCACCTTCGGCGGGTACTGCTTGGCAAGGGTGTTGTAGTGGCGCTCGACCGTCGCGCGGTCGGCGTCGGTCACGCCGCCGGCGCGGTGGTACACGAAGACGAACGTGTTGTCGCCCCCGCCAGGGCGACTGTCCTCCAGCGCCGCGACCTTGGTGGACTCGGCGCCGGCCGGCAGGGTGTCCGCGGCCTTGTCGGTGGTGACCGAACCCAGATTTCCGCTCAGCGGCCCCATGATCACCGCCAGCGCCACCCACAAGCCAATCACCAACCACGGCACCCACCGGCCTGCCAACCGGCCGGGCGGCGCTTCCTCGGACGGCGCTGCGTTGACTGCCATTCGCTAGCCTCCTACATGCGTGTTACATCGCTTGTCTGACGGCTATTTCGTATCGAGCGAATCTGAGACGATGGTTAATGCGGTGCTCAGGCCGGTTGGCCGAGCAGGAGCTCACGACCCTCACGCAGCAGGTCCGCCGACCGGGTCACCGCAGTGACCACTGTGCACAGTTGACTCGCTCGAGCTCGAGCACGCCGTGCGGCGTGTAGTGGGCTGTCGAACGGCGCTCCGGAGAGTAGTACCGTCGTACCGCCTCTCTCCCGAGGATGACGACCGCAGTACGACGAAACAGGACGGAATCGGGCCTAGCGTTAGGCTATGACGAAACCTGATAGTCCACTGTGGAGGTTCGGGGCAACCATCATGGCGCTGGCGACAGCGTTCGCTGTCGTCGCCGCCTGCGGGTCGGACGCCGACAACAGTGCGACGCCCGCCGCGGTCGGCTCGCACAGCGCGCACGCGGGCAGGTCGTCGGCTCCACCGCAGCCGCTGCGCGCCGGCGAGAGGTTCGTCGACCTGAAGATGGCCGAGGCCTACACGCCCGCGCCGCCGGAGGGCGGCGGCACGGACGAGTACCGGTGCCAGGTGATCGATCCGGGCCTGACCAAGGCGGCGTTCCTGACCGGGACTCAGGTCATGCCGGAGAACGTCGCCATCGCGCACCACGCCATCGTGTACGCGGTGCCGCCGGGCGGCGCTGCCGCGGTGCGCGAGCAGGACGCGAAGACCCCCGGCCTCGGCTGGCAGTGTTTCGGCGGGACCGGCGTGGACGGCGCCGAAGTGGAAGAGGGGGAAGCGGCGTGGGTGGACACCTGGGCGCCGGGCGCCACGGAGACGCTGTTCACCCAGGACGCCGGCTTCAAGCTGGAGCCGGGCAGCCTGGTCGTCCTCCAGATCCACTACAACCTGCTCGCGACCGACGGCAAGCCGGCCGGGTCGGACCGCTCGGCGGTGCGGCTGCGGCTGACGGACGGCACGCCGCAGACCCGGGAATTCGTCACGTGGCCGCTCGACGCGCCGACCGACCTACCCTGCGCCGCCGACGAGTCGGGTCCGCTCTGTGACCGGGCGGCCTCGATCGCGGACGTGACGAAGCGGTTCGGGCCGGAGGTCGGCGGCACCGCGGACGAGCAGTTGGAGGAGTGCGGCCAGAGCGCGCCGAAGCCCGGTGACACCCAGACCTGCGACCACAAGGTGCCGGCGCCGATGACGTTGTTCGCCGGTTTCGGCCACATGCACCTGCTCGGGCGGGCCATCAAGGTCGAACTCAACCCGGGCAGGCCGAACGCCAAGGTCGTGCTGGACGTGCCGCAGTTTGACTTCGACAACCAGCGGCTGGTGAAGCTGCCGTCGCCGGTGGAGATCGGCCCGGGGGACACGCTGCGGGTGACGTGTACGCACGACGCGTGGCTGCGCAAACTGCTGCCGCAGCTGAGCAAGCTGCCGCCCCGCTACGTGGTGTGGGGCGACGGCACCAGCGACGAGATGTGCACGGGCATCATGACGGTCTCCCCCCGCAAGTCCTGACGAAGCGTCGAACGTGTGTGAGCTCACTGAGGTCAACAAGCCGAAAACAGCTCTGAGCTCACACACGTCCGCACTGAACTCACACCCGTGCGGCGTCGTGGCGGTCGGACGGGCGGTGACGTGGGCGGCTGCACGCGGACTCGGCAGCGGAGCGGTCGATCACGCGGAGCGGTGCTGCTGGGAACTACGGTCGAGCCCCGACGGACGCGCGAGATGAAGCGCTAAATCGGCCGGGTGAGTCTCAGGTCGTAGGCGAGGATGACGGCCTGGATCCGGTCCCGTGCGCCGATCTTGGCGAGGACCCGCCCGACGTGGGTCTTCACCGTCGACTCCGACAGCGTGAACCGTTGCGCGATCTCGCCGTTGGTGAGGCCGTGGCCGATGGCGACGAGGATCTCGCGCTCGCGGCCGGTCAGGGAGGCCAGCCGGGGATCCTCCCGCACGGGCTCGCAGAGGTCATCGTCGAGCCGGTCGGCGAACGCGTCGAGCAGCCGCCGAGTCAGCGACGGCGCGATCACCGCGTCCCCGGCGGCGACGGCCCGAATACCGGTGAGCAGCTCCTCCGGGCGGGTGTCCTTGAGCAGGAAACCGCTCGCCCCGGCCCGCAGCACGGCGAGCGCGTACCGGTCCACGTCGAACGTCGTCAGCACCAGGACCCGCGAACGCCCACCGGCGGCGACGATGCGCCGGATGGCCTCGATCCCGTCGACGCCCGGCATGCGGATGTCCATCAGCACCACGTCGGGATGCAGCTCGGTGGTCCACCGAACGGCCTCGGCGCCGTTCTCGGCCTCGCCGACGATCTCGGTGTCGGGGGTGCTCTCCAGCAGCATGCGAAACCCGAAGCGCTGCAGCGGCTGGGCGTCCACCACGAGCACAGAGATCATGAATGGCTGCCTTTCAGGGTCGCGTGGACGGTCCAACCGCCGTCCGGTGCGGGGCCGGCGCTGACCGTGCCGCCGTGGAGCGCGGCGCGTTCGGCCATGTTGGCGAGGCCGAGACCCGCGTCGCCCGGCAATGCCTAACTTCATACCGAGCGGAACTGAGACGACTGTTAAAACGGCGCTCAGGCTGCTTGAGGGCGTTGGTCAGGGCCTCCTGCACGATGCGGTAGGCGGCCAGCTGCACGCCGAGGTCCAGCCGGTCGGGTCGCACGGTCCCGGCTGGCGTGGCGGGCCACGGTGGAGACGCGCTGGGCCGTGGTGAGATTGCCGACGTGGGCATTCCGGATCACACTTGGTCCTGCGCGTTGGGAATGGCATCACGGGCGTCCTGG
>NZ_FWXV01000027.1 GCF_900176515.1 Kibdelosporangium aridum | reverse complement strand
CCGCCACCGGGGCCGCCGTGCAGGAAGACGACCGGCTTGCCGGAAGGATTCCCGCACTCCTCCCAGTACACGAGGTTGCCGTCACCGGTGTCCAGGTGACCTGACGCCTGGGGCTCGATCTCGGGGTACATCGGCCTATCGTCGAGCACAAAGCGCGATCCTCGAAGGAGACCTCACCACGGGGGTCACTTCCACTACCGCCGCGGCAAGCCACGACAGGACCAGTCGGGAAGATGACCGTGCTCCCCTGGACCACTCAACAGGCCAGAAACCTCATCATGGACCTCCAGGACGGCAGCACCACCACGGTGAAGTACCTGATCCGGGACCGCGACAGCAAATACACCACCGCCTTCGACACAGTCCGCGCCGACAGCGGGATCACCACCATCAAGACCGGCACCCGACGACATGATCGACTCGGCGGCATCCTCCACGAATACCACCACGCTGCTTGACCAGCACGGACGAGGTTTTCGGCACCTACAAGGCCGGTGAACTGCACCATCTGCCTTGCTTGAGGATTCATGTGGTTTCGGTGAACAAGCGTAGTGCCAAGCCCCCGAAAATGACGGCGCAAAGCTCTTTGAGCCGGCGTTGGAACTTCGGTTTGCTGAGCAGCAACGCGGAGAAGGTGCCTGCCGCTATCCCGACAGCGCCGTCCATGATGAGGCCGATTATGATCAGCATCGTTCCCAGTACCAGGATCTGGGAGGACACGACCCAGCCTCCGGGCGTGAGAAATTGTGGTACGAAGGCGAAGTAGAAGAGAACGACCTTCGGGTTCGCGAGGTTGGTCAACACCGCCGACACATAGGTCCTGCGTAAGGTGCTTCGCGTGTTCGCGCGCGTTGCGGACGGTGTCGTCGATTTCCTTGCTGACATCAGCGTGTTTACCGCCAGATACAGCAGAAATACCGCCCCGATGATCTTCACGGTCTCCAGTGCGGCAGGAGCCGTGGATAGGAGCCCGTTCAAGCCCAATGCGGCCGCGACCGTGTGGACTATGG
This sequence comes from Kibdelosporangium aridum, assembly GCF_900176515.1. Classification (GTDB taxonomy): domain Bacteria; phylum Actinomycetota; class Actinomycetes; order Mycobacteriales; family Pseudonocardiaceae; genus Kibdelosporangium; species Kibdelosporangium aridum. Next base: position 26,022 of record NZ_FWXV01000027.1, on the reverse strand, counting down.
TTCCGGTGGCCATTCCCAACGCGGCGGCGATGCCTCCGCGGCGCCCGCCAGCGATGCCGTGGGCGATCATGAACATCATCCCTGGGCCTGGTACCAGATTGAGTACCACGCACGCTCCGGCGAACCCGAGAAGCAACCCCCATTCCATCATCCCATCAAAACACCGATTCTCTGCCATGGGAACCCCGTACCCTGCTGGGACGCGAAGCTGGCTCCCCCCTTGATTCACCGCCGAAGCAGGCCGCGCAACGGGCTGGTCACGGTATATTCGCCCGCGTCAAAGCCGAGACGCCGTAGGAGCACATGCGTCTTTTGCCCGCACGGGATGGGCTGTTCGGGGGTTTCTTATGGGCCGAATGATCCGGATCGTTACGTCGCCCGGGCTGGGACGGTGAAGTGTTCGTTTCGCACCGTTCACGATTTAGTCGGGTAAGCGTTGACGCCTGATGTCGGTGCGGAAGTGCGCGAGATCCGGCCGCCTTTGAAATGATCAATAATTGCGCAAATCGACCCGGACGGCTTGATCCCGCCCTATTTTGTGCACTGTGGAGCGGTCGAGTGTGGACGGCGAAAATATGATCTTCCGTCCGGTTGGCGACAAAGCATGGCGGCGCCGATGTCGGATCTGGGCGACGTTGCGTCATCGAAGCCAATGGGGTATACCGGAACAAGTACGGGTTTCGCCAAGCGTGAACCTACTAGGGGATGAGTTAACCAGCAGCCGCATCACTGGTTGCGTCAGATCTCACAATGCTGCACTCGTCATAGAAAGCTGTCCAAAAATGGACTCTGCAGACTCTGGAAGATCCACAACGCTTCCGTGCATTTCAGACGCTACTTTACGAGATTCCGCCCACATGGCGGGCGTTGAATTCACTTCGGACGACGCGACGCGCATCTCCGGCCTGCTCTCCAGGGTGGGAGTCGACCTTATCGAGGTCGGGATCATCTCCGGCGCTGGATCTCCAGAGGCCGACCTTATTTTGGCTGTGCACAACGAAATCGGCCCCGATCGCAGTTTGAGCCTGGTGATGGTCAGAGACCGCCGCCAGGTCGCCGAGGCGCTCAAGGAAGCCCTACGGCTCGGCTGCCGCTCGATCATGCTCTCGATCCCCACCTCGGCACGGCATGCGGAGCTCAAGCTGGCCTCGCCGAGCCTCAGCTATCTGAAAACCCTTGCGAAATCGTCGATCCGTCAGGCCAAGGACCTTGGCTTCCACGTCACCTTCAGCGGAGAAGACGGCGCACGCACGGATGTCGAGCGTCTCAACGACTACGTGGCAGCGGGCTTCGAAGCGGGAGCGGATCGGTTCAGGCTCGCCGAAACCGTCGCGACCTTGCGGCCGCAGGACTGCGCCAAGCTGGTGGCTGGCCTTGTGACCATCGACAAAGCCGAAATCGAGATCCATTCCCACAACATGCTCGGGATGGCTGTCGCCAACTCGCTCGCGGCCTTCGACGCCGGCGCGGCGTGGATATCGACGACAGTGGGAGGGATCGGAGAGCGAGGTGGAAACAGTCCACTTGCCGAAGTCCTCTGTGTTCTGCGGGCGGCCTATGGCGACACTCGCCACGACCTCTCACTGCTGACCCCGTTGACTCAGGAAGCGGTTCGCCGAGGTGGGTTCGGTTCGGCCTTCATGCCAGGCCCCACCACACGACACGCCTACGCGTACGAACTGTTGGGGCAGTTGCTTCATCCTGAAGCGTACGAGACCACCCCGGCCGAAGTGGTGGGCAACGCGCGATCGTTGCGTGTCCGAACTCGACTGTCGCCGGCACTGGTGAAGTTCGCTTTGGACGACCAGGAGCCCGCCGTCGATGCCGAGTTGTTCTGCGCCTGGCTCATCACACATCAGCAACAGCACGGCAAACCGCTGCTCGATCGGAACTCGATTCGTGCACTGGCACGCGAGTACGCGGCGGAGAACCTGATCACCGAGGGGCGATGATGGAGCTGACCGGCACCTGCCCGGAGTGCGAGACGAAACTGTCCATTTCGGCCCTCACTGTCGGCGAGACCTTCACCTGCCCGGAATGCCTGCTGACGCTGAGGATCAACGCCGTCGACAACGGCGTCCTCGAGCTGGAGATGGTGCAGAAACAACTCAGGGACTGGGGCCAGTGACCACACCGGCGGGGGAGGTGGGATTGCGGTGGAAGGAAGAATCGCGATAGTCGCCGACCGAGTCGGGTGGGAAGAACGGGAGCTGACCACCGACCTCGGCAGGCGTGGAGTCCATGCGCCATGGCTGAACGACGAATCGCTGGGCCTCGGTGTTCCCTTGGACAGTTCGCTGAACGAGAACGACATCGTGCTCATCAGAAGTCGCAGCTACACCCGCGGCGGCCTGCTTGCCAGCAGCTTCAAGGCCCACGGCGTGCAGACGATCAACACTGCCAGCGCGATCCGCACAAGCGAGAACAAGGTGTTGGCCCGCTCCGTCATGCACGAGAACAAGATTCCCGTGCCAGAGTTCCGGCTCGTGCTGTCCCGTAAGGACTTCCAGGCCGCATTGAACGATTTCACGCTGCCTCTGGTGATCAAACCCGTGTTCGGCGGTATGGGCCGGCGAGTGTTCCTCATCCGGGACGCGGATACCGCGCAGTCCTTCTACGACTACATCGAGGACCTTGGTCATTCCTTCGAACAGGCATGTTTGGTCGAGCGTTACCTGGGAAACCGCTCCATCAGGTGTTTCGTGGTCGGACGGGACATCGTCGCCTCGGCCGAGTTCGAGAGCGACGGTGACACTGAATGGCGAAGCAATGCCGCCACGGGTTCCCGGCAGCGCGGTATCGCCCACGGCGTGGAGGTCCGGCACATCGTGGACCGGGTCGTCGACGTTCTCGGGCCCGGCATCTACGGCGTCGACCTGTTCGAGCACGCCGGTTCGTTGGTGGTCAACGAGGTGAACCACGCGCCGGCGTTCCGGGCGATCGCCGAGACTTCCGAGGTCGACATCGTGTCGATCCTCGGTGACTACCTCCAGAAGGGCCTGCCATGACACGCGTCGGAGTCATCGGCGCCTCGGGATTGGCTGGGGGAGAACTGGTTCGCATCATCGACCAGCACCCGTGCCTGGATCTGGCCTTCCTGGGTGGTTCCCGGAATGTGGGCAAGCCCTTGGTGGCCGTGCATCCAGGGCTGCGCACCTTGCCCAACACCACGATCGAAGCCGTGTCAGCTGCTGACGTTCGACGGCGTTGTGATGTGGTGCTTTTGGCAACGCCGGCCGGTGTTTCGGCCGAACTCGCCTCCGCTTTGTCCGGCCGCGGCGCCACGGTGATCGATCTAAGCGGGGCCTTTCGGCTTCGGTCGGAGGCGGTGCACGACCGGTGGTATCCCGGAGTGGGGCGGGATCCCAAGCTGGCGGCGAGGTTCACGTACGGCGTGCCGGAACTCATCTCGGACGAGCTAGCGAGTGCGGACCTGATCTCCCTGCCTGGATGCTACGCCACAGCTATCACGTTGGCGCTCGCTCCGCTGGTCTTCGGGCTGAAACTGGCACAGAGCACGGTGCTGGTGGATGGCAAAAGCGGATCCAGCGGTGGCGGGTTGCCCCTTCGCCGTGCTGGCCTGCATCCTTATCGCAACGGCGCGATCACGCCCTACGCTCCCGTCGGCCATCGGCACGCCGCCGAGGTCCAGGGCTTCTTCGCCGAGCGAGCCCCGGATGTCCTTGTGTCCCTGATGATGTCAGCGTACGGAGTCGCGCACGTACGAGGATTGCTGGCCAGTTGCTACGTATTCGGGAACTGGCCGATGGACTCCCGCACACTGTCGCGCGCCTACCTGCGGTACTACAAACCACACCACTTCGTCCGCGTTCGGGACCACCGGGAAACGATGATCCCGATGCCGGACCCCCAGGCTGTGCTTGGCTCCAACTTCTGTGACGTCACTGCCATGCACGACGCCGAAGGCGGTGGCCGGATCGTCGCCTTGGCGGCGTTGGACAACCTGGTCAAAGGTGCTGCGGGGCAGGCTGTCCAAGCCGTCAACCACCGCTTTGGATACGTGCCGGAGCTCGGGCTGACCATGCAGCCGGTGGTTCCGGCATGAGTGCCCCACTACCGGGCTCGGACGGTGAGCCGCGTCCCCTGGTGATCAAGCTCGGCGGCAGCTGCGTGGAGGACCTCGACGAGCCGTGGTGGGACGACCTCGCGGGTGTCATCAAGGACCGACGGGTAGTGCTGGTGCATGGCTGGTCCGGCCCGTTGGGGAGGTTCCATCCCCGGCACGGCAAGCCCACCGCGTTCTTGCGTGACCGCTACGGAAACCGCAGCCGTTGGACCACGCCACAGGTGATCGCCGACATCCAGCTCGTCTGCGAATCAGTCAGGACGGCCATCACGCGGAAACTCGCGGACAGGGGTGTGCACGTCGAAAGTGTGCTCGGCAGTGATGGACTGCTCCTGGTGGGACAGGGAGAGCGGTTGTGGTGGCAAGACGGCCGCTTGGTGGAGATCGAAAACCTCGTCGGCCCTGTGAGGTCCGTGGATACGTCCCGGCTGGCAGTAGGTGATCACTCGTCTCCCAGGGCAACGCTTGTCACGCCGCTTGCCCGCGATGCCAACGGGCGGACCGTGAACACCGACGCTGACCGGGCTGCGGCGGCACTCGCCGGTTCACTCGGCGCGACGACGCTGGTACTCGTCACCGACGTTCCCAACTTTTTCGTCGACGGCGAGCCAGTCGGCCGTCTGACCGCGGTGCGGGCGATACACCATCGCGACGGCAAGACCACCGGTGGTATGCGAAAGAAACTTCGGGCCGCGGTCGAGGCCATCGAGGGCGGGACGCCGAAAGTCGTTCTGGGCAACGGGTCCGTCACCTCCATGTTGGCCGGAGAGTCCGGAACCCTGATCACCCATTGAGGACAGAACGGAACATCACATGACTTCGTCTCGCACGGTCGTGCAACCGGCCTCGCACCCCGACCCCGCAGGCAATTACTCGACCGCGATCCGCGCGCCGCTCACCGCCGGCACGTCCCTGCTGTTCATCAGTGGCCAGGTCGCCAAGGCACCGGATGGCACGCCGACAGCGATCGGCGACGCCGGAGGGCAGACGGCGCGAATCTTCGATCTCATCGAGGAAATCCTCGATGAAGCCGGCGGAAGCATCGACGATCTCGTAGCACTGACGATCTACATCGTGGACATGGCGGACTTCTCGGCCGTCACCACCGTACGCAACAAACGGCTGGGCGCGAGCCCGCCCACCAGTGCGATCATCCAGGTCTCGGGGTTCGCGCGACGGGAGTTCCTTGTCGAGATCACTGCGACAGCCCTGCTGGGTGAAGCCCCGTGACCGGGCCATGCGTACTGATCATCGACAACGGAAGCCTGTCCATCGGACCACTGCGTAGAAGGTTCGAACGACTCCATCTGGACACGGAGGTCGTGCGGGTCGCCGACGCATCGACCAGAGTGGACGGTCGCTATCAGGCTCTGGTTCTGAGCGGAACCAAGGTCCCGGCGCACGTCGGTGACTACCGGCACGTCGTCGATCTGGTTCTGCGATCCGGATTGCCCACGCTCGGTGTGTGCGGCGGGATGCACATCCTTGCCCTGGCGCATGGAGCGAAACTCGAACGTGGTCAGCAGCGCGTCGGAAACTATCCAGTCGAACTGGAAACCGACGGGTTCCTGGCCGGTCTCAAGAGGACGGTCTCGTTGTTCCAACGACACACCCTGTATGTGAACAGAGTGCCTACCGGGTTTTCGGCCATCGGTTGGTCGGAGAGCTGTCCGGTCGAAGTCATCCTGTCCGACGACGGACGGATTCTAGGGGCGCAGGCCCACCTGGAATTCCGCGACGACGGCTTCGCGTTGATCCAAGCCTTCGCCCGGCTTGTCCCCGTGCCCGCCACTCAAGACGAGAGAAGGAACGATGTCCGGTTCCCGGCTGACCGATGAAGCCGCTGCCTGGTTCGGAGCGCCCAACTTCGGCTTCGTGGCAACGATAGATCCGGATGGAGGGCCGCAACTGTCGATGGTGTGGGTCACGGTGCAAGAGGGTGAAGTGCTGTTCTCCACCACCAAGGAGCGGCGCAAGTATCACAACCTGGTGCGTACGCCTTCGGCGTCGATTCTGGTGCCGAAACCACAGGATCCGTACCGGTACTGCGAAGTGCGCGGAAAGGCCGTCGTGGAAGATGACCCTGGCGGTGATCTGATCCAGCAGCTCTCCCAGGCGTACACAGGTGGGCGGTTCACACTCGACACACCGGCCACCCAGCGAGTGATCGTCAAGATCGTGCCCGCCCATGTGGTTCTTCGAGCGTGACGGAGTGGACGCGTGAGCGCGCGATCGAGATCGCGAATGCCGCCGGCCACGTGCCCTTGGATCTTTCTCTAGGGGTGCCCGCCGAACCGCCGCCGACATGGTGCCGCGCACGGGAGTCACGCACAGCGGCCGCGTACCCGGCAAGTCGTGGCACACTCGCGCTGCGGATCGCGGCCACTGGCTACCTGTTGCGACAGTACGGGATCACGATCAGCGCGGACGCAGTCGCGGCCTCGACAGGGTCAAAGGAGTTCATCTCCACCGCGCCGTTGTTCCTGCGCGACGTGCTGGCGCCGACAACCCGCGACACGGTGCTCATTCCCGCGCTCGGCTACCCCGCTTACGAAGTGGGTGCCCGGCTCGCCGGCCTACGTGCGTACCGCATCCCGACGGACATGAACTTCCGGCTACGCCTTGACCGATTGCCCGACGCCGTCGCCGCCCGTGCACTCTGCTTGTGGGTGAACAGTCCGGCCAATCCCAGCGGGATCGTCGAGGCACTGGGACCCGTCGTCGGGTGGGCACGCGAACGCGGTGTGCTGGTGTTGTCCGACGAAGCGTACGCGGACATGACCTGGTGCGACGCACCACGAACCGTGCTTGAGCATGGCGACACCGGTGTGCTCGCAGTGCACAGCATGTCCAAGCGATCCAACGCCCCGGGACTACGAGTGGGCTTCTACGCGGGCGACCCAGCAATCGTTGCGGACCTGGTGACACGCCGACGTGCGGCCGGTTTCATGGCATCGGCTGATGCGCAGGCCGAAGCATCTATGCTCCTCGACGACGACGCGCACGCACAGGCGCTCCGTCTCGTGAATGAACGCCGACTACAAGACCTGCTGAGCGCTCTCGCGGCCCATGACTTGCCCTGCGCGGCGCCTGAAGGCGGTTTGTTCGCCTGGTTGGCCACCCCAAACGGTGACGGTGTCGACTTCGCCCGGTACGCAGCCGAACGCGCGGGCCTGATCGTCGCCGCCGGACAGCAGTACGGACCCGCCGGGCGACGTCACGTCAGAATCGCAGCCAATCAGGACGTGGATGCGATAGTGCCTCGACTGGGCTTGCTGGAAAGCGACTACTGGGACAGGACGACGTCTTCTGATTGACATTCCAGCAGAACACGGCTTCGTTCGCACTCGCGCGACGGCTCAAGCAACACTGTCCCCGACCTGGTGAGCCGGGATACAGAGCTGCCGTCACGAACTGCTTGACCGCACCTTGATCTGGTTTGGGCGGCATCCTCGACGATTACCACCACGCCGCGTGACTTGCACGGATGACATTTTCGGCAAGCGCAACGTCAGCCGGTCAGCAGGGCGGGGCTGGTGGACGTTCGGCGTCGAGGGGGTCGTCGTCGCCGGAGTGGTGGACGAGCCCTTTCGACGAGCCAGGACACCAGTAGTACTGGTCGGGAGAGAACCCGGCGCCGCCGTGGTTGGCCATCAACATAAAGGGACGATCGCCGTCACGGAGCACGTACGTCCGCTCCACTCCGTTCACGTCGGCACGGAACACGAACTCGAACCGCGTCGTCGGACCGTTCTTCGGAACCCCGACGTTCACCAGGAAGGACCGCTCCTCGCCCGCGTCGAGACCGACGGCGGCGAGCGGGCCACCGAAATCCGCGGACGTCACGTCCACCTCGGACCCGTCATCGGGGAGTTGGACTTCGTAGACGTCCGGGTCGCCGCGATCCGGATAGCGTCCAGTGGGGCAGGAGAACCTGCCTGCGAAACCCGGGAACTCCGCCGACCGGTCGACCAGCCTGATGACCATCGCACGGCCGTCCACCTGTGCGTAACGCGATGCGCGCAGGGTGACTCGTAAGTGGGCGGTGTCCTCTAGCAGCGCGCCCCTGCCACGAGCCCATTCGTACGCGCCTCGGCAGTCCTGCCCCGGCGCGGGGGCGTCCCCAGCCGGCGGGGACACAGGGAACACCATCCCCACCCCGAACTCGTTCGCCGCCACGGCCGCCGACACCACCAGGTCTCCCCCGGCCGGCTTCGGCGACGGCTCGGCGTCGCATCCCAACACGACGAGCACAAGCGGAAGCACCGACACGCGGCACAGACCTCGTCGCATCATCGGTTCGTGCAACCCTTAGGACACGCCTCGCCGGCCGAGACGGCGCGCAGCGGACCATCGAAGTCGCGGGCGAAGTAGGCCGCGTACTCCTCCACCGGACCGGTGACCGAATAGGGCGCTTCCGCACCGACTGTCACCGTCGTGCGCTGCCTGCCGACCTGTACGACGAGATCGATGAGCCATTCGTAGAGGTGACGTTGACGGGTGATGCCATGGAAGGTGAAAACCAACTTCTCGCCACGACGGACCTCGATGTAGTTTCCCTCCTCGAACACCGCAGCACCGGAACCCAGCTTCCTGGCCCGTTTGTCCGGGCTGTCGAGGTCGAACTGCAGTTCGATCTTCTCTTCCGGTCCCCCACCGAGATTGTTGAACAAGAAAGTCCCTCTCGGTGCCGCAGTGCGTTTCACGACACGGGCGCTGATGCCCTCGATGATCACGCTCTCGTGCCGATTCCCCTCGATGGTGAGATCGACCTCGGCGCCGCCGAGCGGAACCGCGTCAACGGACGTGAGCAGCCCCTTGTAGTCCTCGAAGTTCGTGACCTTCGCCGCCTGTTCGGAAGGCAGCGCCGACGGCAGCACGACGTACGGCCCGTAAGCCATGTCGACCTCGTTGTGGTGCACAAGCAGCGGAGCCTCGCCGAAGGTGTCGCCGACCACGTCGAGCACCGCGTCCTGCCGCGTGGTCACAAAGGTGACGGCCAGCGTGGTCAGCGCCGCGACCATGATCGACGCGACCACGCGTGTGCCCGTGCGTAGCGGCCATGTGACGACCGCGAGGAACTTCTTCCGTGCCGTTCGATCGCTACGTGGCCGAGGAGGTCGCAGGCCGGGCCGGCCCGCGATGTACCGAGTCCTGCGTCGGGACATGGGTCTCCGGTTGCGCTCAGCGGCGGATGCCTAGCTCTCCGAGTATAGGGCGCATAACTTGCGCGCAAGGACCGCGAACATCCTCACCCACATGCGGAAGCCCGCCTCCTGGTGACCGACCGCCTCAGCGCGGACCAGGCCGACGCCGAGCACGCGGCGGTGGAGAACTGGTCCGGCTGTGCAGTGGTTTGTCGTGGGCGTTGGGCCTTGTCACCGGCCATGGGACCGGTCCGCGGCGCCCCCAGGGGCTTGCGTCGGCGGACTCAGAAGGTCGAGTGCTCTCTACTGGGGGTATCGGCGCGTGTCGTGACTCAACCAATGTCATGGACGTCGCTCGGGTGCTCGTGGTCGTCAGCGGTGGAGGACTGGCGAGGTGGAGAATGATGCCACTACCGGGCGACATTCTTTAGGTGGTGTAGCGCCTGAATCACGCTTCTGCGATGCGTATATGCGAGGTACCTTCGAAACAGGAGCCTATGGTGCCAAGATCGTTGAACAGTCGTCCACTCGGCTCCGCTGAACTTGCCGAACTCGCGCGTGCGGCGTTGGATAACGCTATCAGCTGACCGGAATCACCGTGTACCACAACGTTGCTTGTCGGACGCCTGCCGGGGATTGGCAGGCGCCACAATGACTTTCGGCCTGGCCTAGGGCGGCAACCCCACCCAGCAGGCACAAGTGCTGCCAACCGCCGCGCGGTCGAATCCGGCGAGTGTCTCAGCCGCAGGTCGGGTGCCACACGGTGTTGTTGTCACCGGCCGAGCTCGTGCCGAGGACGCTGTTGTCGTCACTGATCAAGCGGATGGAACTGTTGTCCGGAATTTCGCCCAGTGGGTGCGTGCCGAACCAGACCCCGCCGGGCGAATACACGCTGGCGCGGCCGATTACCAAGCCGTTCTCGTTAATGCCCTCACCGAGCGCGTTGTCCTGGATTGGTACTACCTTGTCTGGCGCCGGCCAGAAGAATCCCTGGTAGGTCGCCTGCTCGTCGGTTGTCCTGGCGTGGCCAACGATCTTGCCACCGCGAATCGCCTCCGCCCAGGGGAACCGATATCCCGCAGGCTGGGCGAGTTGAGTCAGTGTGCCTGCGCGCCACAGATGCGGACCATCGTTCAGATATAGCAGGACAGTGCCGTCGTCGTCGAGGTCCACTACTTGCACAACATGCTTGTCCGGCGGCAATGAGATGACCACGGGTGCACCGCCGTCGCCGGGCCACAGCACCGCGCCGCCCGAACCGCGCCCGATCGCGTCGCCACGGTTGTTGATCGCTTCAGGCCAGACGTACGTGAAGCCGGCGGGTGTCGGCAACTGCCGATACGTTCCGCGCCCTTCATGTCCACCGGAGTACGTGAACACCCCGCCGTTCATGCCGTCCGCGGTCTGAGTGTCCAGCAGGATCGTGCCGCGCTGGTTCTCGTCAACGGGTGATGGCCGGAAACGACCAGGTGGCGGAGCGTGTACCCGGCCAACCGGCTCGCCACGGTTCCACAGCACCATGTGCAGGACGAGCGAGCCGCTCGGGTCCGCCCATCTCGTTGTTCCCGAATAGTTGCCTGTCCCGGTAGCCCCTACGACGTGCACATATCCACCCACCTCGGCCGGCGGCAACGGAGTTGCTTTCCACGTGCATGACTGCGCCGCCGCGCTGGTACCTGAGACCAAGCTGGACAACGCAGTCGTGACGACCGCTGCTCGAACTACGAACTTTCCCCACATGACAATCCCCCATACTCGCAAAGGTGGCTGGCTACGGGTGGACGAACCATCCACCCGCCTTGTGAGTGATCAGTTGCACCAGGCGTACCTGATGACCGACAGCGGGCCCAGGTAGTGGCGGCTTGGTTCGACGCACAGGCCCTGGCCTGGCCGGTCGTGTTTTCGATGCGGATCATGATCTTGCCGCGCGACGCGCAGTGGTTGTAGTAAGCCATATCCCGTGCCGGATCGCTGACGCTGCCCAGCATGCGTTGGCCGAGTGGCTGCAGGGGAGGGGTTTCCCGTTGACCACGGCGGTGGGAAACGGACAACGCGTGGGGATGCTCGGACGATCGAGTCACACTGTTCCGGGACAACTATGGCGCGTTTTGGTTCACCACATAAGGCCTCGCTGTCTGAGTTGCCAGCCTTGTTCACTCCAGGACAAGGCTGTCCGTGCAAGGTCGTGCCGCGGTGTTCGATAAGCGGCTTGGGTGTGATGTCGGCGGACATGTATGAGGGGGCGACTGATGATCAGGACCAAACGCTGGAGCGCGATAGCGGCGACCGTGGCCAGTCTCGCGAGCATTGTTGTGCTAGGGATGGACCAAGCGCATCAAGCGCCGCGGGTGCGGTTGCACGGTGGCGCCGCTTGGCTGGTGTCCAGTCAAGTAGGCCAGTTGACCTTGGTGGACGGTGCTTCGGCGGAGGTCGCGGCCAGGGTCCCGGTCGCACCACCCGGTTCGCCCCTCCGTTCGGCACAACTGGGATCGACCGGCTATGTCCTGAATCAGCGGGACGGATCGGTGGTGCGGGTGGACGGCGCGACGTTGGAACCCTCTACTCCATCGTCCTCGTCGGCTGACAGGCTCTTTCCCACGGTCCACGCCGTTTACACAGTGGACTCGTCGCGTGGACTGCTGACACCGACCGACCCGGCGACCTTGGCGACCCTCGGTCCACCGCACTCGCTCGCTGGCACGGTTGAGGACGCCATTGTGGACAGTGATGGACGCCTCTGGGTTCTCAACCGGCAAACCGGTGACCTGGCGTGGTTCTTGTCTGATGCACGGCATTCCCGTGCCAACGCGGGCACTGCGTCGAAGACGCACCTCGCTGTCAGCGACGGCCGGCCGACGTTGCTGGATCTGGCCCGAGGCACTGCGGAACTGCTCGACCCACAGACCGGTTCTGTCGTCGAATCGATCCGGGTAGACGTGCGCACGGATGACAGAGTGGCGGTGTCCGGCTCGGCTCGCGGAACCTTGATCTCCATAGCTTCTCGCGGCCTGCTGATGGTGTGTGAGTTCGGGGCGTCCTGCAAGAACCCGGTCCCGCTTGGTTCGGGTGCGGCGGATCTCGGGGCGGCGGTGGAAGTGGGCGACCACGTGGTGGTGCCCGACTATTCCACTGGGCGCGTGTGGATCGTGAATCTACACACGATGCGGGTTGTCGTTGAACGGAAACTGTTTGACCGTCCGGTGCGCTTCGAACTACTGACTCGCGACGGGCTGGTGTTCTACAACGACCCGGACAGCGACCAGGCCGGTGTGCTTGATCTCGACGGCCACGTGCGCGCGGTGTCCAAACATGTACCCACGAAGCCGGACAACAACCGTGCCGCGCCGGTCGTGGACAGCCACGAGGTGTCCCGCCAGCCATTGCCTCCTAAACCAGACCAAGGCAGCAAGCCCGACAACACTCCGCCAGTGCACGGGCCCGGCCCGCGAATCAAGACGGACCCATTCGCGCCACCAGCCACACCGACGGTCGCCATCACCATCACACCTCGCGACCGCGGACTTGTCGGCGACGAGTTCGATCTCACCGCCAGCACACCCGCCGTCGGTATCGCCACCGCACGGTGGACCTTCGGCGACGGCAGTGAGGCAACCGGAACCACGGTCCGGCACCGCTGGGACCGCCCAGGCAACTTCTCGGTGTCCGTGGCCACAACCCTGATCACCGGCCAAACCGTGCCCGTCGCGACCAGGACAGTCGCCATCGAGCCACGCGACGCGCCGCCCCGAATCCTCAGGCTCACCATCAGTCCGACGTCGCCACGGGTCGGCCAGCAGGTGAAGTTCAGCGCCGAGCTCGCGGGCGGACTTCCGGACCATCTGGAGTGGACAGTTCCCGGAGCGGTGACCTCAAACCAGCGCGAGTTCGAGCACACCTTTACCGCGCCAGGCACGTACACCGCGACGTTCACCGTGACCGCCGGTCCGTTGCGCGTCCGGCAATCCCAGCCGATCATCGTCACACCCGAGCTTCCCGCCGCGGCCTGCGGCGACATCCTCACCGCGAGCGCGGTTCTCAAGAGCGATCTGACCTGTCCCGGCAACGTCGGGCTCACGATCGCCGCGAACGACGTGGTGCTGGACCTGGGCGGGCATGAACTCACCACCGCCACCCCCACCGATCACAGCACCGGCATCAGAGTCGACGGCCCGGTCAGCGGCGTCACCATCGAGAACGGCGACGTCACCCAGTTCAAAACCGGCATCGCGATGGCCGACGTCACTGGGGTAAAGGTTTCGAAAGTCAATTTGGCATCTTCGTCCGAAGCGGGCAGCGAATGGAGCCCCATAAAAGGTGCCGATATTGCAGGAGATAACGCCAAGGGGGTCAACCTCGACGCGGTCACTTTGAACGGGCGCGCCCCCTTCCTGTTTGACCGCGACTCCCAGGTGGGCATGACAGGATCGACCGTCGGAAATCCGGCACTACGCTCAGAATCCCACGCGAGGTGCCGCGGCGGTAGTTCCTGCTCTGCGGTGAAAACGGCATTTCACCTGAAAAATCTCGACTGTGAACTCAGAGCTCCCTCAGTCCAGTCAGTCATTGCCATTGACAACAGTGATATCGACGCCGACGACATCGGGCGCAGCTGTGGAACCGTTGCGATCATCAATAGCCGGGCGCGGGCGATCACCGCGTGGGGGATCAAGTCGCTGCTGTTTTCCGGCAACACCGTTTCGACTGCCGGCGCTCGCCGGGGCGCTGCCATGTCGGGGGATGAACCGTCAACTCGGATACGCGTCAGCGGAAACTCGTTCTCCAGTATGGATGTCGGCATGGAGGTAATTAGCGGAACCGGTGAGATCGTGGGCAACACGTTTGTCAATAACGCGCACGTTGGTCTTCTGCTTGGCCGTGGCAGACAGTCTCTGCAGATTTCCGAGAACCTGTTCGAGGGTAATGGCGACGGGGAAGCCAGAATGGAAATCAAGCCTGGACCACGCGGCGGGCTCAGCTTGAGCTACAACCAAGGTCACCCCGCGCATCCCGGCGAATTCGCGGAGCGTGTGGCGGTCGTGTCAAAAAATCAGTCCAAGAACAATTTGGGATACGGGTTCTTTCTGTTGAGCCCGGTCTCTGATGGCGGAGGAAACACTTCGTCAGGAAATCTACTGGGGTGTTTCGGTCCGGTCACCTGCTAACGGATGCTCGGCCTGTCAGTCGCTGGCAAGGATCGCTGTCACGTATTGTGCACGGAATTCGAAACCATCACACGTCGTACGATCATGCCTTGCCCGCCGGGAGGCAGCGAGTTCGCTGCCTCCCCCACCATCAGTCTGACGACGCTTGTCCTCGATGGTTACTTGGGCGCCTTCGGATAGAACGTGATGTACGGCAAGTCTTTCTGCACCTCTCCCTTGAACAGGTCGATCCGGCGATCGACGCCCAGTTCTCTCGCGCCGACCGGCAGGGAGTTCTTGACCTTCTTCCGGATCTTGTTGTTGTGCCCCGTGATCACGTAGTCCCAATCGGATTCGCTGTGGGCCGTACCGCGTGCGTGGCTGCCCACGAGCGTGATCGGCTGGCCGATCTTGTCCGCCGCGTTCTGAATCCGTCGGATCTCTCCGGGAGTCAGGAAGTCAAGGCTCGCGCCTGGCCCCACCTCCGGGTCACGGCCGAACATTTCCGTCGGGCAACTGTTGTGCACCAGCACGGGCGTGGTGCCGGCGAGCACGTAGAACGTGTGCAAACCGGCGACGGTGAGATTGTGCGCGGCTGCCAACCGCCACGTCTCCGGCCGCAGCTGGCCGAAGGCGACACGATCACCGGCGGCAGTGGCCAGGTGGTCACCGGCGTCCAGTTCGTCGGCACGCTGCCATTGCCGGTCAGTCTCGTTCCAGTACGGGTGATCCTCGGTCGTGGTGACCTTGGCCCCGTCCGCGGTGACCAGGTCGAGCACGCGGTCTTCGTGCACCATCACGGCAGTCACAGTTCGCGCAGCGCGGTGACCACTCTGCGGATCTGCGGCAAGAACCTTGTCACCGACCTTGACCTCAGCGATCGGCTTGGTGGTGCCGTCGGCCATCAGTACCCGGGTTTCGCCGGTGAAGCTGCAGGACTCCTTGGACTTCTTCTTGGGGCCCTTGCCGCCCACCATCTGCGCTGCCGCTTCCGCGGCACTTGCCCAGTCGCCGTCCTCGGCATAGGCCATGGCGTTGATGCCTGCACACGGAATACCAGCGACCTTGATCTCCGCGCACGTCTCGAGGATCAAGTGCTGTGCGTCGGTCATCGGCTCGCCGTAGCCGCACACCTCGATGCCGCCGGTGAACGCACCCGTGGACATCCGGCAGTTGCCCTTGGTGTTCTGCGCCAGATTGGGTTTCACCGGGGGCGCCTTCTGCAGGGTGGCCTTGCTGCCCTTCTCCTGACGCCACACCTGTTGATCGGTCTTGGAGATCTGCGGCTTGGTGGGCGGTGGCGGTGTCCACACCGAACCGGTTCCGCCGTTCTTTTGCTCCTGACGGCCGTAGAAGTCGCAACTGTCGCAGTAGGCACCGCTGGGGTCGCTGAAGCTGATCGGGTTGTTGTTGCTGTAGGTGTACCCGTTCATCTGCTGTGCGTCGGCTGGGTCCATGACCGGATCGACGGAAACGAATCGGCCGGTCGTGGGGTCGTAGTCCCGCGCACCCAGAT
Organism: Kibdelosporangium aridum; assembly: GCF_900176515.1. Taxonomy (GTDB): domain Bacteria; phylum Actinomycetota; class Actinomycetes; order Mycobacteriales; family Pseudonocardiaceae; genus Kibdelosporangium; species Kibdelosporangium aridum. Next base: position 10,131 of record NZ_FWXV01000027.1, on the reverse strand, counting down.
GTGTCAGGCCGGTGCTTTCGTCCTCTGTACCACCGACGAAGCCCAGGTCCGTCGGCCACTGCACCACTGCGCCACGGGGTGCGCCGAAGGGCAGTTGGCGACGTTGGGTGACCGCAAGGGTTCCGGCGTCGATCGCGATCTGGCCGGTGCCCTGGTGATCACCTGTGATCCAGGTCAGGGAGCCATTGCCCTGCCGGACCCCGACGATGCGTCCGCCATGGCTGTAGTAACGGGTGGCTGTCGGGTTTCCGCCGCTCACGTTGAGCCGCAGTTCCTGACCGTCCAGGTACAGGGTCGTGCCTTCAGGGTCGCGACGGATGAGCCGGTCGCCCTCGGCGTCATGGACGAAGGACGTCGCCTTACCGTCCTTGGTGATCCCGGTCAGTTCGCCCTCGACGTCCCAGGTGAACTCCTGGCCGCCCTTCTTTGCGACCGAGCCTGCGGCGTTGTACTGGTATTCCTCCAGGGTGTCGACGCCGGGGCCCTTGGTGAGCACCGACTTGAGCGCGTGCGCGTGACCAGGAACGTCGTAGGTGTAGGTCCGGTTCGTGTCGCCGGTGCTCGCGTGATGGGTTTCGGTTGTGCGATTTCCGGACTTGTCGTACGTGTACGAGTGCCAGTACGGCGCTGGACCGCTCAGCGCTTCCAGGCTCGGGCCCGTCTTGCAGCCCTCGTCCACTGACCAGTCGATCGGCTTGCCAGTCCACGCCTCGGTGGTGCGGCGCAGGTAGTCGTGCCGGAAACACTGGACGTCCGCGGTCTTGCCGATGGGAACGTCCGCGACTGACGTGACGGTTCCAGCCGGATCGTATGTGTACTTGGTGTCCGACTGCATGGGGGCCGGAACTTCCGCGTCCACAATGGACCTGGTGAGCCGCCGGGTGCTGCTGTCGTAGTAGTACGACTGCCAGACGCGACGATCGGCAGAACCTAGTCGCACACGTTGAAGTTCGCCGTACCGCGTGTACTCGGTCCCTGACCCGTAGTGGAACGTGCTGCCGTTGTAGCCACCCCAGCTTTCCAGGATCGGGCCAAGGTTGTCGTACTTGTAGCTGACCGATTCCTCCGGCAGCTCACCGGCTTTGGCGAACGACTCGCTCGACGGGCTGCCGTCGGCGTTGTAGCTGGAATAGGTCGGGTACGTGCCGGCAAGCAGGCCTTCGCTGGCCGGGATCGTCAGCGACGCACCAGTCTGGTGGTACATCGAGTCGTAGCTCAGAACGTTCCTGGTGTACGCGTTCCCGTTCACCCACCGGGTCGATGACGCGACCTTGCCGAGGCCTTTCAGGACGGTGTCGTACGTCCACTCGGCGAGTTTCGTGCCGCCGATCTGACCGGCGTACGTGGCGGTTCGGCGGTCGAGGTTGTCGAACTCGTACGCGACTGTCTCGCCGCGGCCGTCACGGTTCGCGGTCACCCTGTTCACGTCGTCGTACGTGATGATCGAGGTTCCGCTAGCCGGATCTTCCCGCTGCACCATCCGGCCTCGAAGGTCGTACGCGTAGCGCCAGACCTTGCCCATGGGATCGGTCACTGACTCCAGTTGACCGGACTTGCTGTAGGTGTAGTGCGTCGCGTCATATGGACCTTCCGCCTTGGAGCCGTGATACCGGCGCTGCTCGATCACCTCGCCGCGCGCGTTGGTGATTCCCGTGATGGGTGTGGCTCCCAACGGCGGTGTGGTGTTCACCCGGTCGCCGTCGTAGGTCATTGTGGTGCGCCACTTCTCGTGCGCTCCGCCGAAGTACACCGAGGCGGACAACCGACCCGCGTCGTCGTAGTAGCTCCGGGTATGACCAGGAATCTGGGTGTCCGACGCCAGCCACAACGTCGTGTCCACGGCAGCGGAGTTGAAATACGGCTGCGTTTTCTTCCATTGCCGGCCAAAGGAGTCGTACCGGGTATCGACGATCAGCCGGCCACCGCCCATCGCCGGCGCCTGGTGCTGCCGCAGCCGCAACAGACCGTCATACAGGTCATTGCTGGTGACTTCGGTGTTGTTCGGACCCAGCTTCGTTGTACTCACGACACTGGCTCCGTCATTGCGGATCAGATAGTCGTACTTGAAGCTGGGTTTCCCGGTCGTCGGCCGGTTGGGCAGCCAGACCTTGGTCTTGCGGCCTATCGCGTCATAGGCCAGTGTGGTCACCCGCTTGTTCGGGTCGCTGATCGTGGTCGGCGCACCCCAGGCGGGTTCGACGGTTGTCGTGGTCGTCAAGCCGGCGACACCTTGACGTGGCGACGGTGTGGTAACTGTCGTCTGCGTAAGGGGACCGCCCAGTTCAGGCGTATAAGTCGTGGCCGTCGTGCGCCCCAGCGCGTCCTTGACGGACTTGACCCGGCCGTGATCGTCATACGTCGTTGTGGACGCCGTGAGGTAGTTCGGGCCAGCGGCCGGACGTTCGGTCGCGACCTCGTTGACCTTCAGATTGCCGTTGTCGTCGTAGGTGTTGCGCGTGTCAGACAACGCGTCCTGCGGGAACGTGGGCGTCGCATTGCAGTTGACGGAGACCGTTTCCACACGGCCAACCAGACTCAGGATCCACTTACCCGTGTTGCGGGAATAGGTTGTGGTCGTACAGCGGTCATCTGCCGCCGTGGCCTCGTCGCCTAGGTCGTTGACCTTGGTCGGCAAGCCGCGGTCGTCGTAAGTCGACTCCGTCTTGGTGGTCCGCCAGTTGCCGGACGACAACGCGGTGAACGAGCGCTGAGACCCAGGCCGGACGATGTAGGCCTTGAACTCACCACGTGTGGCGGTAGGGCCTTGGACCGAGGGCCTGATGACGGACTTGCTGATCCGAGGCGGATCCGCCGCGTCGGATGGGCCTTCATGGGCGAAGTCCGCCGTTTCGAAGCCGAAGCCCTGCAACCAGTCCGAGTCGGGATACGTCACCTTGTCCGAGTCCTCGACCTTGGCCTCTCGGAACCTCGGCTGGCCGTCCGGTGCGGGCGGCAGCTTGTCGCCGTCCATACCACGGTGGAAGCGTTCCTCGGACATGGTGCGCTTGCCCGACAGGTCATCCGAGGAACCCAGCCGGGTCCGGACTCGGCCGAACCCGCGGAACTCGTTCCAGGTCTTCTTGCTCTCCTTGGTGAACTCCGAAGTGTCCCAGTGCCACGCCGCGCCGTCGAGGTACTCGTAGCTCACGACCTGTTCAGGGCTGCTGAGTTCCACGTTGTCCTGTACCCGCAGCCGGTCGGAGGTGATCACCTTGGTGACCATGTACTTGTGGAAGTAGTCGGTCCGCTCGGCGTGGTTCTTCGGAGCCCAGGTGACCGGGAAACACCATTGCCTGTTCTCTTCCGGTTTGGCCGGCAGGCTTTCCGGTCTGCACTGGGAGGTGTAGGTGATCGACACCAGGCCGCCTGTCTCCGAACGCACGCCCGTGACGCGGTAGCGGTACATCGGCGCTACGCCATCGGTCGCGGTGTCAACGCGGTTGGGCAGTGGAGTGCCCTCGAACGTGACGGCAGGCAGAGTCTCCGAGGTGGCGCCGACGAGGCCTGTGTGCTTGATGGACTTGAGCCACAGCGCGGCTTTCTCTTTGTCACCCGGGTCCGGGTACTGATGTTCGAGTTCCCAGCGGTCGACGTCGTCGTAAGTCGTGCCGCGCAGGACCTGAGTAGTGATGGCTGCAAGCCGCTTGGTTGACCAGAAAGACGGGTAGTGCACTGTGCACGGTGTGGCCGTGCACTTGTCGTCCAATGGTACGTCCGGCCAGTTGTCCTTGTTCTTGTCGTCGCAGGCGCTGCCCGGCACGCACCTGTCTGCCAACGCGAACTGGACGCGACCGCTCGGTGTGGTGACGGTGTCGCGCAGGCCGTAGTCGATCCGCTCGAGCGTGCCACCGCGGATGTACTCGACCGCGGTGTCCTGCTCGTTCATCCCGTACTTGTTGGTCTCGGTCTGGTAGTAGTACCGCATGACGTTGCCGTTGCGGTCCACGACCTTGTCCAGATTCCAGCGGTAGGCCTGGACACAGTGCGAAGTCGTGTGGCAGGGCTCGTTCTTGTCGTCGCCGTACACCGGGACGGTCCACGTCGACTTGGAGTCCGGCTGGGACCCGAACCAGTACTGGGTCCCGTCCACGGAGGTGATGACCCAGTGCTCACCGTTGTCGTCACCGTTGGCGATGCCCTCACGGCGTTCGATGCGGGAACCGTCATCGCCCTTGGTCCGCCAGTCTCCGGTGACGTCGTCGCGGATCAGCGGACCGCCGCTGCCGCCGTAGGCCGCAGTGGCGTTGTCACTGCGCCAGCACAGATCGTCGTTTGACTTCGGCGGTTTCACATCACCCATGTCATCGTCGCCGCAGCGGCCGTATGTGCGCTCGACAAATCCGGGCGACAGGTTCCAGCCTTCGCCGACCCAGGACGGCTGGTTGTTGGTCGCACTGGTTCGACCGTCCACTTCGGACGATCGGTACGACAGTGCGAGGCTGGGCACCAACGCCCCGGGCGCCGGTGGCACCCGAAGTGGGTAGGACCAGGTGAAGTCGCCTGTATGCGACGCGACGGTCCAGCTTGCCGTCGGTGCCAACGAAGTGGCGGCCGTACTGCCGTGGCCGTCCGGTGCGGTGAACTTCGGACGCTGGTCCCCGCCTAGCTGACGTGCGGATGCGTCGTCCTGGCGGTAGGGATTCAACGACGGCGCGACCACCGAGGTGGACGGCGTCGTCGGTAACGGCACGGATGGTTGGGTTTCCGCGGCGGCCGCCGGGCTCGTCACGACCTGCACAAGCGTCGTGACGAGCACCGCCCTGACCGACAACGCGATCGGTCTGGAGCGCACAGCTCTCCTTATGATCCCGAGATCAGGGGTCGCAGCGGGACAGGGACGGACATCAGCACGTAGCCGAGCGATGCGACCTGGGTGTGGCCTTCGCACGACGAGGTGACCGCGAACAGCTGTCCGGCCATCGCGCCGCTGGCGACCTTGCAGGTGAGCAGTTCCTTGGAGCTGCGGCCTTCTGGTGCCTGTGTCCAGATCCGGCCGACTGGCCGGACCACGGTCTTGCCATCGCAGTTGGCGTCCGTGGAGAGGAACTGGTCTTGTCCGTCCATACAGGACATGAGCGTCTGCGTTCCTGGCTCGGCTTCCATCGCGAGCAGGCCGAGCGTGCCTTCGCGCTTGTACCCGGGTTCCGCCGCACCGGTTGTCTGCAGGTGGTCAGCCGCCCTGCTGTGGTAGTAGCGGGTCAGTGTTGTGTATGCCACGAGGTGGCCGAGCGGGCGGTCGACTGTTTTGCCTTCGCAGGTTGGTGAGATCGAGTCGAACCGCTCGGCACCAGCCAGGCACCGGTAAAGCGGAACCGTCGCAGCGTTCTCGGGTGCCTCGGTGTATGCCCAGCCGAGATCGGCGAGCTTCGTTTTTCCTTCGCAGGTGGGGTCGAGGGAGGTGAACGCGTCGGCGTTTTCCAGCTGGCAGCTGTACAACCGGTGCGAGCCGGGCTGTGCCTCGGTGAGCATCATGCCGAGCGGCCCTTCGTACCGGTAGCCGGCCGGAATCTCGCCGAACGGTTCGTAGATTCCCCCGCCCGAGTAGGCCGACCGGTGATCGCCGCCGCCGATCACGGTGAACCGGCCGAGCTGTCCGCCGGCGGGTGCCGGCCAGTTGGAGTACTGGGCGATGTGCTGGGGTGAGGCGACGCCGTAGTCGGTCATCACCTCGTCGACCGCGCCGCTGAAGTAGCCGGTCATCGCGCCGTTTTCCTTGGCGCGGCCGATGTGGAACGGACCAAGACCCGACCACAACAACGCGTCGTTTTTGGTGCCGACGTGCTGGCCGTTGACATACAGGCGCAACTGCCGCAGCGGCGCGTCGTACACACCGGTCAGATGCGTCCACTGGTTGAGTGTGGGTGCCTGCAACGAATACGCGTAGGTCAGCGGTGCGCCGTCCTGGTCGGTGTTCGCCGCGCCGAAGATCCACCGGCCGATCTCCGGCCGGTACTGCAACAGGAACGAGCTCTGCCTGCTGCCGTCCTGGCTGAGCACGGTGGCCACCTTGTCGGCCTTCGTCAGCTTCACCCACGCGGAGACGGAGAAGCTGTCGTGCATCGGTGTGCCCGCCCATTGGGTGGTCGCCGCACCCGACGTGCCGTCCAGTTCCAGTGCCTTGCCGGTGACTCCAGGCCCGTAGGAGGTGACGCCGGACAGGGTGGTCGGGTTCTTGCGCCATGACTTGTCTGTCACGGTGCTGTCGTCGAACCGCCAGTACCCGTGCAACGCCGCTGGCACGTCATCGTGAACCACACGAACCTCAGCGTCGGACAACGGCTTACGGAACGCACGGACCTCATCGACACCACGCGGGAAGAAGCACCCGTTGGCGCCGTTCCACCTGCACCGACCCATCGAGAACACACCAGCCGAAGCGCCGATGTTGACGCCGACCTGTACTCCGGAGAGCAAACCGTTGACGTACAACCGAAGCTGTTGCAGCCCGGAGTCGTAAACCACCGCCAAGTGATGCCAGCCCGCCACCGCGGGCTCGGCCGACATCAGATAATCCAGGTCAGGATTGTCTGTGTCTTCCTTGGGAACCACCACACCCCACTTCTTGGCCGTGGGGTCGAACTGGACGTGGAACGCGCTGACGCGGTTGCCGTCCTGCCCGAAGGCCGTGACGTAACGCGTGAGGTTGTCCAGGTACGCCCACCCGGCGACCGAGAAGCTCTGATCGGTGTTGAGAACCGGCCCAGCCGTCTCAGCAAAGCCACTCGTGCCGTCGAACCACCCGGTGGAACCGCTACGGCCGCCGTACCAGCCCGTGCCACCCTTCATGGTCGCGGTCAGACCACGCCCACTCGAGTCACCCACAGTGGTCCCAGTGCCCTCGTCAAACTTCCAGTGCCCGGCGTCGGCGGTCGGCAGCGGGGTCGGGCCGTCCTGCGCGGGGTACGACCTGATCAGTGCGTTCACCCGGTCGTCGGTCAGCGCACCGCTGTACATCCGGACGTCGTCGATCCGCCCGCGCCAGAACTGGTTACGGCCGTCGACGTACCCGCTGCCGATCCGCAGCTGGCCGGTGGCCTGCCACGGCTCGAGCAGAATGCCGTCGTCTTTACGGGTTCCGTTGACGTACAACCACACTGCCTTGGCGGCCGCGTCGTACACGCCAGTCAGGTGGACCCAGCCGGTTTTCTCGCCCGGCAGCACGTCCAGCGACGCTTTGGTCACCTCGCCCGCGCGTTCGGGCAACTCGAAGATCCAGTTGCCCGGCCTGCCGTTGTCGATGTCCTTGACGTAGCCCAGCCGGAACTTGGCAGGCGCGTCACCGCCGCCGTCCATCGAGATCGCGCTCATCATGCAGCGCAAGGTCTCCGGATCGATCTGGCACGTCTGGTTGTCCAGGTTCACCCAGCCCGACACGGTGAAGCTGGCGCTTGTGCTCACGTTGACGCCACTGGCGGTGACCGCCACGTCGTCGACACCGTCGAGCCGCAACCCGTTGCCTGCCCGGCCCTGCGCGAACCCGGTGCCGTTCTTCAGTTCCATGGGCTTGCCACCGGCCGAGTCGTTGGCCGTGGTGCCGCTGCCCTCGTCGAACGTCCAGTTGTGCCCGAGGCTGAGGTCCCGGCCCGCCATCCTGGTGATCTCGCTGGCGAACAGCGTCCGGTTGTAGACCGACACATCGTCGATCGCGCCGGTGAAGAAATCGGTGGTGCCTGTCGTCTTGGACTTGCCGAACTGCAGCGGTCCGGTCGCGTTGAACCCGCCGTCGTGGGCTGCCGATGCGGCCAGCACACCGTTGACGTAGAGCTCGATCCGCTTGCGGTCCTTGCTGTACAAGCCGACCAGGTGCGTCCAGACACCGCGGGTCGCAGCGGGTCCGGTCGCCTGGTCACCCGCGCCTGCCTGGTCGGAGCGTGCGGCGAAGAAATCCCACCGCCCGTCGGCCAGTGCCCGCAGGGTGAATCCGCTGACGTTGGCACCATCCTGGGACACCACCGTGGCCGGGCTGCCGATCTTGTCCAGCCGGGCCCACGCCGCCACCGAGAAGCTCTTGTCCGTGTCGAACGCCCTCGGCGCGGTGACGAACCCGTTGGCACCGTTGAGCCGCACAGCCATGTCCGCTGGGTCAGGAGTCATGCTCTGACCTGAGGCCCAGTCCGCGCCGCTGGGGCTGAGCGTGCCGTTGAGGTTGTTCCCGGACGAGTCGTTGGCGTTGCCGTCCAGCTTCCACTCGCCCGCCTTGACGTCGTCGCGCGTCAGAATCCCGCGCACTTCGTCCTCGGACAGCGCCCGGCTGTACACGCGGACCTCGTCCACCGAGCCGGGCAACCACTGGTTGACTCCGAGGACACGGGCCGAACCGATCCGGAACGCGCCTGTGGCCTGCCAGGGCGTGACACGGGTGGTCTCGCCGATCAGGTGGCCGTCGACGTACAGCCGGATCTTGCCGGTCGTCGCGTCGAAGGTACCGGCCAGATGTGTCCAGACACCGGGCACGGGCTGGGGTTCAGTACCGACCCAGTCATAGCCGACCGGGGTATCCGCGTCGTTGCGCGGGAACACGAACACCCAGCGATTGCTCTGGTACTGCAGGCAGAACGAACAGATCTTCTCGCCGTCCTGGCCCAATACGGTGTAGGTGCCGTTGTCCGCGCGATCGAGTTTCACGTGCGCCGCGACCGAGAAGCTCTGGTCGGTGCGCAGCACCGGACCACTGGTCGTCATGGTGCCGTCGACGCCGTCCACCTTCAGCGCGCCGTTGGACGCACCCTTTGGGTCGAACGAAGCGCCTCCGGTCAGCACACCGTCCGCGCCACCCTCAACGGAGTTGCGCGCGGTCTTGCCGTCCTTCTCGTCGAACTTCCAATGTCCAACATGGACGTTGCTCTGACTCACCGCGGCCGCGATCTCCGCCTCGGTCAGCGCCCGGTCGTGCAGCTGGACCTCGTCGATCGTGCCCTTCCAGTGGTCGGCGGCGGGGCGGGTGGTCCACATCGTCCGGCCGATTCTGACGTTGCCGGGCGCGAACTCGGGCACAGCGTTCATCGCCACGGCACCGGCCAGCACACCGTTGACGTAGAGGCGAACCTGCTTGTTGTTCGGGTCGCGCACGCCGGCTAGATGCGTCCACGTGTTGAGCTGCGGCATACCGATCGGTGACTCCGCGACCTGCACGCCTTTGTCGGAAGTCGTCGAGTTCGGCACGCCGAACGCCCACCGTGGCCTGCTTCCGTCGTTCTCCGCGCGGTACCACAATCCAAAGCCAGGCAGGAACGCGCCGTCCTGGCTGACCACGGTCCTCGCGCCGTGGTTCACCTTGATGTTCACCCACGCCGATACGGTGAAGGCGCTGTCGTTGCGGATGGTGTTCGGCGCGCTGACGTGGTCGTCCACACCGTCCAGTTCGACTGCCGAGCCGGTCGCGCCACCACTGACGATGCTCGCGCCACCTTCGAGCGTGCCGTGCCGGTCGCCCAGGTACGCCGTGTCCTGTGCGTTGCCTTCCATCGACCACTGCGCGTACGGGCCGTTGCCCGAGCGGACGTAGAACCGGTAGATGCGGCTCTTGCTCTGATGGCCCGCTTTGTCGACGCTCCGGACGAACAGTTCACGGCGTTCGTCGGAATCCGGCGTGATGGTCGCGGATGCGCTGCCGCCGAGCCCATTGGCGAGCACCTTGTTTTGTGGCTCGTCCTTCCAGTCCCACAAGTAGTGGTCGATGTCGTCGACACCGTTGGCGCCGAAGGTGAACGTGTCCGGCACGCCCACACCGCCATGCCAGCGGTTGTCCTCCTGGTAAAGAACGGCGGAGACAGTCGGTTCCTTGCCGGGGGCGATTCTGTCCACAACGAACGGACGGGGCGTGAACGCCCAGTCACTCGCCGCCCGGCCGTCACCGCCCATCACCGCCCAGTTGACCTGGTTACCGTGCTGGTCAGCCAAATTAACGTTCCTGCTGTGGTAGGCACCGGACGCCTGGAACTGCCCGAGCCAACCGCTGTCCTCCTCCGCAGCGCCACGCTTGACCCACCACCGCGGATCCACCGCGTCGCCATCCGGGTCAGACAGCCTCGCACTCAGCCGGATGTGGTCCTGGCCGTAATACGACACGCCACCACAGTTCGCACACGGATCCGGCACAAACGAATCCGTCGCATGCTCCGTCGGCGACGA
>NZ_FWXV01000028.1 GCF_900176515.1 Kibdelosporangium aridum | reverse complement strand
AGGGGTTCCAGACGGTGATCGCCACGGCTGTACGGATCGAACAGGACAGACAACAGAGAAGGGGAGGGTCACTTCATCAGATCGCCCGCCGTGGCTGTCGTTCGCCGGGCGGGTACCGCAGTCCCATCGGATTGGTAGGTGGTTCTCGGTTACTGACAAGCGATCCCCGTGATTTCCAGCCGTTGGTTGGATGCGGGTACTTCAAGCCGATCGCACGATCGGTTGACGATGATGAAACCCAAACCCAGGGGCCCCGGGCGCATGCGCGCTCCGGGGCCTCTTGTGATGTGGAGGTGCGATGATCCCTGACCCACGGGGCACGCCCGCGCCCGGCGCGGGTGACAAGTTTGATGATGAGCATTACCCGGCCTACACGATGGGCCGGGCCGCGGAGATGCTGGGCACCACGCCGGGATTTCTGCGTAGCTTGGATGAGGCGAAACTGATCGAGCCGCAGCGTTCGGCTGGTGGGCACCGCCGTTATTCGCGCTACCAGTTGCGGTTGGCCGCCCGAGTGCGGGAACTGGTGGATCAAGGCACGGGCCTGGACGCCGCCTGCCGGATCGTCACTCTCGAAGACCAACTCCACGAGGCGCAACGGCTCAACGCCGCACTGCGCCAACACGACTGACAGCCGCGCGGCCTTCAGACCGCGCGGCACCACATCCGACGACAGCTCGGCTGACGTAGTGACACTCCGGCCCCAAACTGCAGCGCCACGAGCCTGCGCAGACCCGGACTCTTACTCCCGCGCCTCGCGCTCCTGCTGCCCTGATAGCCGGGCACCGGTGCGGCGCCGGTAGTCGACGTCGGCCATGGTCTGGTCGAGGATGCGCAGTGCCTTACCGTTGTCCTGGGCCTGTATCCGGTCCTGGGCGTACCGTGCCAAGCCGGCCAGCTCTCCCGGTGCCGACCGAGGCGAAGCCGAGCCCCACTTCTCCTGACTCGGATGGGATCCAGGTGAGGGACAGTTCGACGGTGGCCGCGGTGGTGATGGGCGCGGCGCCACCGAAGTAGGTCAGCGCGGTGGCTAGGCGGTCTTCGCGGAACAACTCCTGTACCGCTCGAAAAGTGGTCGCTGCACGTCAAGCCGCGTACCGGTACTCGTTGATGAGTCCATTGAGGACGCGGGTGCGTAGCAATGTGCGGGTGTTGGCCGTATGTGCTGTGTCCGGCTGCCGGTGGGACTCGGATGGTCGTTGTTGCCGGGCTTGGTGAGGCCGATGCTGATTGTAGTGCCGCTGGTATTCGGCGAGAACGTGGCGGGCGTGTGCTTCGTTGAGGATCAGAACGTGGTCGCACACCTCGCTGCGCAGGGTTCTGATGACCCGTTCGCAGTGTGCGTTCATCCGCGATGATGCCGCGGGCCTGGCTGGCAAGGAACTGCTTCCAGAAAGGACCGGTTCGGCGTGGGGCGGGATCGATGCCGGCCGAGTTCAGGATCTTCCAGACAGCGGATGCGGCGATCCGATGCCCGAGCCCGGCCAGTTCGCCTTGGATCCTCCGGTGGCCCCAGCGCGGGTTGTCGTTGGCCAGGCGAAGGACGAGCTTCGTGATCGTCGCGTGAGTAGGTGGCCGTCCGTTGGGACGTCGACGTGCGCAGTAGTCCCATTTTCTGGCGATGAACCTGCGATGCCAGGCCAGGATTGTCGCGGGTTGGACCGGGAAGACCTCGTGCCAGCGGCGTCGGGGAAGCGGCGAGGATAGCACGGCAAACCAGAAACGATCCGCTGGTTCATACCGGACGTGGCCTGTGATCTGGCGGCGCAGGACGGCGTTCTCGTGCCGCAGCACGAGAACCCTCGGCGTCCTTGCTGATGTCACAGCGCAGCAACACCGTCGGAACGGAGAGCAGTCGTCGGGTCAGTCGGTACAGCAGCGACACGATCACCCGGCCATGATCCAAGCGCCCTTGTCTTGTTCGCTGACCTGGCGCGACGACTTCTCGAGCGGTACAGGGCGAGCACGCACGCTCTATCGTGCTGCGCCAATTTAATGTTTGCGCTCACATTCTGATGAACCGCCTGGTTGGGGACGCTGAGTGGTTTCCCTGCTACAAGCGGCTTGTTAGAGGCATCGCGATTGTGTTAGCGTTCACACATCGCCTGATGTACGAGGCTGCTGATCGAGCACCTTTGTCGTGCGCGGGGTGCTCCCCGTCAACGATGATGGAGTTCTCATGTGCGGTGCGGCACTTGTGCGCGGTACGACCGCGATGAATCTCTTGTCCCCCGGGCGTGCGGTGCGTGAACGCATTCATGCGCTCTCCCGTGCGGCGGCCTGACCTCGGTCCCGATCTCGTCGGACAGATGGGAAAGGGCAACGATGCCCACTCGACCTCGCACACGACTTGTCCACGCGCTCACCACCGCGTGCACAGCCTTGGCGGCTGCGGGGTTCACGTTCACCTCGGCGCCGCACCCGCTGGCCCAGGCCGCGTCCGGTAGCCCGGTGGTCACGGTGTGGGCAACCTCCTCGAGGTCAGTGCCGCCCTCCAGCTTCGAACTGTCGACCCCGTAGCGGAAAGGGCTGCACAGTGACCGTCAGTAGACGGACCTTCACCAGGGCCGCCGTGGCCGGGGCGGCGATCGCCGCCACCGGTGTGGCACGCACGGCACACGCCCAACCGGCCGCGAACACGGCCTATCTCATGACCTATTTCACTGAGTCACCGAACATGGTCGGCGCCGACTACGGCCTGCACCTCGCGGTGAGTCGCGACGGTCTGAACTGGACGCCGTTGAACCAGAACAACCCGGTCGTCACCCCAACCGAGGGCGAAATGGGTTTGCGCGATCCGTTCGTGCACCGGAAGCAGGACGGCACGTTCGTGGTCGTCGCCACGGACCTGAAGGGCATCGACTTCAGTCGGAACAGCCAGTACCTGCACGTGTGGGACTCGACGAACCTGACCAGCTTCACCGGTTACCGCCGGATCCGGATGCACACGCTCGCCAACACCCACACGTGGGCGCCGACGGTGTTCTGGGACGCGGCCCGTAGGCAGTACGGCATCGTCTACTCCGCCAACTCCGGAGGCGACGTGCTCATGGTGAACTACACCACCGACTTCCGGACCGTCAGCAGCCCACAGGTCTTCTTCAGTCCCGGCTTCGGCGTCCTCGACGGTGACATCGTCGTCGATGGCGGCACGACGTACCTGTACTACAAGAACCTCGCCAACGGGAACCTCTACGGCGCCCGGTCGTCGACCGGTGCGCCGAACAGTTTCACCACCTACACCGGTGGGTTGCGGCAGGGCAACGCGATCGAGGCGCCACTGCTGTTGAAGACCAACGAGGGCGGTTGGCGGCTGTGGGGTGACTCGTTCAGCCCGGTCAACAGCGACTACTACGCCTGGTCCTCGAGCAACATCACCTCGGGTGCGTGGACGGTGATGAACCAGCGTGACTACACCCCGCCGCTGAACGCGAAACACGGCTCGATGGTCGGCATCACCGACGCCGAGTACAACGCCGCCGTCACCCGATGGGGTACCCCAAACTGGGTGCGACTGAAGTCCTCGAACTTCCCGGACCGCTATGTGCGACATGCCAACTACGTCGCCCGGCTCGATCCGTACCCGTTCGACCCGTACCAGGACCAGATGTGGCGGATGGTCCCGGGACTCACCGACTCGGCCGGGGTTTCGTTCCAGTCGGTGAACGTGCCTGACCGGTATCTCCGGCACTCCGGTTACGCGCTCCGTCTCGACCCGAACGACAACACGGCTACGTTCCGCGCCGACGCGACCTTCCACCGTGTCGCCGGCCTGGCCGACTCGGCGTGGACGTCGTTCCGCTCGCACAACTTCCCCGACCGCTATCTGCGGCACGCCAACAGTCTGCTGCGCATCGACCCGATCAGCACGGCGACCGAGCGGCAGGACGCGACGTTCCGGATCACTCCGTAAAAGGGAATCCCTGATGGGCCATTCGATGCAGAGATTGACAACGGTGTTGCTCGCTGTCGGATTGGTCTTCGCCGGGTTGGTGTCGGTGTTCGCCGGCACGGCTGACGCGGCCACGACACTTGGTGCCGCGGCGGCTGAGAAGGGCCGCTACTTCGGTGCGGCCGTCGCGGCCGGCAAGCTCAGTGACAACACCTACGTCACGATCCTGAACCGCGAGTTCAACAGCGTCACACCCGAGAATGAGATGAAGTGGGACGCGACCGAGCCGTCCCGGGGTTCGTTCAACTTCGCGAACGCTGACCGGATCGTCAACCACGCCCGGAGCCGTGGCATGTCGGTGCGCGGACACACCCTCGCCTGGCACTCGCAGCAACCAGGCTGGGCCCAGGCCCTGTCGGGTAGTTCGCTGCGGTCGGCGATGGTCAACCACATCACCCAGGTCGCCACCCACTTCCGCGGGCAGATCCATTCCTGGGACGTGGTGAACGAGGCGTTCGCCGACGGTGGCAGTGGAGCGCGGCGGGATTCGAACCTGCAGCGCACCGGCAACGACTGGATCGAGGTCGCGTTCCGCGCGGCCCGCGCGGCCGATCCGGGTGCGAAGCTGTGCTACAACGACTACAACACCGACGGGATCAACGCCAAGAGCACCGCGATCTACAACATGGTGGTCGACTTTAAGAACCGTGGTGTGCCGATCGACTACGTCGGTTTCCAGTCCCACCTGACCAACTCCGTGCCGGCCGACTACCAGGCCAATCTGCAGCGCTTCGCCAACCTCGGCGTGGATGTGCAGATCACCGAACTGGACATCGCGGGCGCCAACCAGGCCGCCGTCTACGGCAGCGTCACCCGCTCCTGCCTCGCGGTCGCGCGGTGCACGGGCATCACGGTGTGGGGAATCCGGGACACCGACTATTGGCGGGTCGGGCAGAACTCGCTGTTGTTCGACGGAGCGGGCAACAAGAAACCCGCTTACACCGCCGTGCTCGACGCCCTCAACGCCGGCACCACCCCACCGCCGGGTGTCATCGACACCACCGCGTGGTACGCGTCGGTGAACCGCAACAGCGGCAACACCGCCGAGCCAAACTCATACACCCTCAACGGCGCGACTTACACCGTCGCCTGATGCGCCAACGGAGGTACTGGTGAAACGCACCTCGATCCGCAGGAGAGCCAGGCGCGGCATCGCCTGGATCGCGAGCGTCGTCTGTGTTCTGGCACTGTTCCCGGCGGTGGCCAAGGCGGACAACCCGATTGTCCAACACATCTACACCGCCGACCCGGCGCCGCTGGTGCACAACGGCCGTGTGTACCTCTACACAGGACACGACGAGGACGGCTCCACGAACTTCACCATGCGGGAGTGGCGGGTGTGGTCGTCCGCGGACATGGTGAACTGGACCGATCACGGCTCCCCAATGAGCCTGGCCACCTTCTCCTGGGCGAGCTCCAACGCATGGGCGGGCCACACCATCGCCAGGAACGGCACGTTCTACTGGTACGTACCGGTCACCAACCGGACGACCGGCCGGATGGCCATCGGGGTAGGGGTTTCCGACAGCCCCACCGGGCCCTTCCGGGACGCTCTCGGGCGTCCGCTGGTGGAGAACGGCGAGATCGACCCGGCGGCCTTCATCGACGACACCGGGCAGGCGTATCTGTACTGGGGAAACCCGAACCTGTGGTACGTGCGGCTGAACGCCGACATGATCTCCTTCTCGGGCAGCCCGACCCAGATCCCTCTCACCACCGCGGGGTTCGGCACCCGAACCGGGAATCCGAGCCGTCCGACGCTGTACGAGGAGGCGCCTTGGGTCTACAAGCGCAACGGCTTGTACTACAACGTGTTCGCGGCGGAATGCTGCTCGGAGTTCATCGCGTACTCGACAGCGCCGGGTCCCACTGGGCCGTGGACCTACCGAGGGACGATCATGCCGAGGCAGGGCAGGAGCTTCACCAACCACCCGGGGATCATCGATTTCAAGGGGAGTTCCTACTTCTTCTACCACAACGGCGCGTTGCCGGGCGGCAGCGGCTTCACCCGTTCGGTTGCTGTGGAGAGGTTCACCTACAACGCCAACGGCACGATCCCGACGATCAACATGACGACGGCGGGTCCACCGCAGGTGGCAACGCTGAATCCGTACGTCCGCCAGGAAGCCGAGACGATCGCCTGGGGGACCGGCATCGAGACGGAGCCGTCGAGCGAGGGCGGGATGAACGTCGGGTGGATCGAGAACGGAGACTCGATCAAGGTCAAGGGCGTCGCCTTCGGTGTCGGCGCGACGTCCTTCACCGCACGGGTGGCGTCGGCCACGAGCGGCGGCAACATCGAGCTCCGGCTTGGCAGCGCCACCGGGACACTGGTGGGCAGGTGCGGTGTCGCGGGCACCGGTGGTTGGCAGAACTGGACGACCGTGTCCTGCCCGGTGAGCGGTGCGACCGGAACATACGACGTGTACTTCCGGTTCACCGGCGCGAGCGGCTACCTGTTCAACGTGAACTGGTGGCAGTTCAACGGCACCGCGGAATCACACAGCGAAGGAGCGGAGCGATGAGCAAGATCGTCGTGTTCGGACCGCGAGGGTGGCGTCGAGGCGCAGCCTGCGTTGCTGCTCGACGATGCTGATCAACCACACGCGGGCCTGTTCGACCTCGTGTTCGGCGTCGGTCCTGCTTGGACTGTCACAAGCGCCGACTTCACCCCGCCGTGACATGGCTGGCCTCCTGGCTCACGATCGAGCCAGGAGCGAGCTCGGCGGCGAGCACAGGGCGGATGGCTCTGCCAGATCCACTCTGGTCCGGGCATCGTGTCTGGAACGCGAGCACATCGCTGTCATCGCGCGAGCCGCCGAAAGCCTGACATCCCAACGGGATCGTGCCGACACGGCGACATCTGCCTCCGATCGCTTGGTCGCGTCCGACAGGCATATAGGCTGCTGATAGCTGCGGTGCCCTTCCGTGCCCGGGGCTTGGCGGCGTCGCGACCACGACGGCGTCGCGGTCGCGCGCTTGTGCTGCCGTATCGCCCCGCAGTCGTGTGGAGCGGGCGTGTGTCAGATCTTGCCGGTTCCCGCGTTGGCGAGGACGGCGGCCTTGACCTGTGAGGTGGCGAGCTTCGGGTAGGGGTAGCCGCTGGGGAGGGACCAGCCGACGGCGGTGGGCGCGGTGCAGCCGGTCAGTGTCGTCCCGTTGACGATCGAGCCGGTGTCCTTGAAGTTTCCTTCAGGGTTGTCCGTGTTCGGGTTCTTCACCACGGCGGTGCAGGAACAGGCTGCGGCTCCGGTGATCTCGAAGACGTTGTTGTCAGAGATGATTTTCGACCGTAGACCGGTGCCGATGCTGTAGAGGTGTGGGTAGGTCGGGTCTGATTTGCTGCCCACGTAGTAGTTGTTCGCGGCGTGCACCATGCCGAAACGCACTCGTGGTGCGCGCTGGCCGATGTCGCGGAACAGGTTGCCGACGAAGCTGATGGTCTGGTGTCCCTCGTCGCTTGTGTTGCTGTCGGACTGTCCAATGAGGTCGTTCTTGTCGTGCTTCTCGAAGACGGTGTTCGAGACGGTCACATAGTCCGAGGCGTTCTTGACGTCCAAGGCGCCGTCATGGCACTGGACGCGCTTGGCCACCCCGTTCTTGTCCTTCTTGCCCAACGGGAGTTTGTCGTCGGTGAGCGGCGCGTCGGTGAACGACATGTGGTCGATCCACACGTGGGTGGCGCCGTCCACGGTCAGACCGTCCCACTCCGAGTTGTAGTTGCCCGGGCCGTCGTTGGAATCCCACTCCGGTTCCAGGTCGCACGGGTTGGTCACCTTGATGTTGCGGATGATGACGTTGTCCACCTTGCGGATCATGAACCAGCCGTTGGGCAGGTAGGCGTTGGAGCCCACGCCGATGATCGTCGTGTTCGGCTGGAGCTTGGTCTCTCCGCGGTTCTTCTGGTCATCGTGGTTGGTGTAGGGCTTGCCCTCGGTCATGTCGATGGTGCTGGCCCACTTGATGATTTTCGGGGCCTTCTTGTTGGTTTCCCGGTGGCCGGGTCGGTGCCCACGACTGCCGCCATCAACTGCGATTTGGTTGAGACGGTGTAGATCTGCGCGGGGGCCGCCGCGGAACCACCGGTGGTTCCACCCGCCTGCGTCGCCCAGCCGATGTCGGCCACGGTGGTCGAGGCGTCCGCGGCGTTAGCCGTCAGCTGTGTGACCGCGAGCGTGCCGGCCATCATCGCGACCGCGCCCAGTATCGCGGTCCGCCGTTTACGGCATTGCGCCATGAGTCTGAATTCATCGCGAACCTCCATCGGATCTGGTGGGTATCCGCGGCTGTTCGCCGGCGCGCAGGAACGCTGAGCACCGCCTTGCGCCGCGCGCTACGCCAAGAAAGCGCTTTCCGAAGTTACGCCCGGCCGCGCCCTCTTCGTCAACGCGTACTTGGCAGAGTTGAGCGCGAGACCGGATACGCGGAAAGAAGCGAATAGTGACGGCCGCGAATGAAAGGGGTTTCACGAGCGGCACGATCACCGGACCCTTGCGGAAAGCGCTTTCCGTGCGTACTGTCCGACGACAGAGCCGGCTTTGCACAACAAGGCTTTCCCTTTTGGGACAGCCACCCTGCTAAGTGCTATCGGAGGTTCTATGGCCACGACGAGGTGGCGTCGAGTCCTGTCAGGCGGGTTCGCCGGTGTTGTCGCTGCGGGTGTGATCGTGGTGGTCGCGCAGCCCGCGCAGGCGTTGACGGTGCCGCCGGCGAAAGGCGAGGAGACCGTGACGAGCACGGTCAAGTTCTCCGGTTCGCGCGACTACGGGATGAAGCGAGTCATTCCCAAGGGACTGGGTGATGGCGGCGGCGGTGAGAGTCAGAAGGCCGTGTTCGAGCTGGCCGATGGTGCCACTCTGTCGAATGTGATCATCGGCAAGCCTGGTGCGGATGGTGTGCATTGTCTGGGCACCTGCACGTTGCGCAACGTGTGGTGGGAGGACGTGGGTGAGGATGCCGCCACGTTCATGGGCAAGTCGGCTTCACAGACGATGACCATCGACGGCGGGGGTGCGCTGAACGCGAGTGACAAGGTGTTCCAGCACAACGCTCCCGGCACGATGATCGTCCGCAACTTTGCCGCGCAAGGCATCGGCAAGCTCGTTCGGACCTGTGGTAACTGCAGCAGCAACCCACAGACCCGGCACGTGCGGGTGGAGAACGTGCGGATCGAGATGAAGGCGAGCAACGTCGTCAGCATCAACGTGAACTACGGCGACACCGCGCGGCTGAGCCGGATCACCATGGTCGGTGACAAGGACAGGAAAGTCCCCATCTGCGACAAGTACAACGGTGTCAAGAAGGGACAGGGCGACGCCAAGAAGGTCGGAACAGGTGCGGACGGGAAGAACTGCATCTACTCCGCGTCCGACATCATCTATCAATAATGCCCCGGCCGGGCTGGACCGCGAACCGCGGCCCAGCCCGGCCGTTCCATTGATCAGCACCATCAGTCCACTCACGACAGAAGAGCTGCATCTGCACGTCCACATGTCATTCGACGAGCCTTACGGAGACGCGCCAATGCTTGTCAAACCCATGATCGCATGCGTCGGCTTGTTGGCCAGCGCACTCGTCGTACTCTCACAACCCGCCGCGCAGGCCGCTGCGATCCCGTATTCCAATGTCCCGGACGGGTTTGCGCGGGGCACCACCGGCGGTGCCGGTGGACAGACGGTCACGGTGACCAACCAGGCCGACCTCAACCGGTACGTGACCGCGAGCGAGCCGTACATCATCCGGGTCGCGGGGACGGTCAATATCAGCCCCAAGGGAACCGAGCTGCGGGTCGCGTCCAACAAGACCATCGTTGGCGTCGGCCTCAGCGGCCAGGTCGTCGGCGGCGGTTTCATCCTCCGCGCCGGCGTCTCGAACGTGATCATCCGCAATCTGACCATCCGCGACACTCGTATGCCCGACGACGACCCCGGAGACGACGGCTACGACTACGACGCGATCCAGATGGACACCGCCGACCGCATCTGGATCGACCACAACCGGCTGACCCGGGTGAACGACGGGCTCATCGACAGCCGCAAGGACAACACCAACCTGACGGTGTCGTGGAACCACATCGTGGACAACAACAAGACTTTCGGCATCGGCTGGACTGAGAACGTCACGACCCGGATCACCATCCACCACAACTGGTTCCAAAACAACACGACCCGCAACCCTGCGGTGGACAACGTCGCCTACGGCCACCTGTACAACAACTACCTGCAGAACATTCGTACGTCCGGTACGCACGTGCGCGGATCGACCAAGGCGGTCATCGAGAACAGCTACTACGACGGCGTGCGTGACCCGTACTACGTGACCGACAAAGCCGAACTGGTCCAGCGCGGCGAGATCGTGGTCAACAGCTCCTGGGCCTCCGGCCGCGTGAAGTCGAAGGGCTCGGCGTTCAACCCGAGCAGCTTCTACTCGTACACCCTCCACCCGGCCGCGGACATCCCGGCGATGCTGCGGCAGTACGCCGGACCGCAGAGCGGCATCGGCCTTTAGGAGATGACCACGCCATGAGATACCGCAAACTCTGCGGCACGCTGGTCGGCGCGTTGGTCGCCGGGACCATCATGGCAGCCGCACCGACCACCGCGGGCGCGGAGCCCGTGACGGGTGCCGTCGGCACGCCGGAGGGCTTCGCTGCCATGCCGGGGTGGGGTCAGAACGGCACCACCGGCGGCGCCGGTGGCCCGACTGTGGTGGTGGACACGGCGAACGAGTTCCTCGCCGCGATCGCCCGGCAGGGGCCGCTGATCGTCCAGGTCGACGGGATGATCGACCTACCCGGTCCGATGCACGACGTCACCTCCGACAAGACCATCATCGGGCTCAGCGCCGGCTCCGGCCTCACCGGCGGCGGCCTGAACATCGGCCTGCCGGCGAACGACAGCGTCACCCAGCCGCCCGCCACCGCCGTCCACAACGTCATCATCCAGAACCTGACGTTCGACGACTGGGCCGACGACGCGATCAACATCCAGATGTTCTCGCACCACGTCTGGATCGACCACAACACGTTCGTCAGCGGCTATGACGGCGCGGCCGACGTCAAGCGCGGCTCCTCGTTCGTCACCATCTCGTGGAACCACAGCACCCACGGCAAGAACATGCTGGTGGGCCACAACCCGGACAACAGCGCCCAGGACAAGGGACGGCTGAACGTCACCTACCACCACAACTTCTTCGACGGCACCGTGGAGCGCAACCCGTGGGTGCGCTTCGGCAACCCGGCGCACGTCTACAACAACTACTACCGGAGCGTCAGCAAGTACGGTGTCCGGTCCAGTTCGGACGCCGGCATCCTGGTGGAAGGCAACTACTTCCAGGGCGTGGCCGAGCCGTTCCAGCTCGACGTGGTCGGCACCCAGCCCGGCAACCTGGTGTCCCGCAAGAACTGCTTCACCGACTCCGGCAAGCCGAAGACCCGTGGCAGCGTGGCGAAAATCCCGTACAAGTACACCCTTCAGCCGTGCGACAAGGTCCCGGCGAGCGTGATGGCGGGCGCGGGATCCCAGGCCACCCTTTGACACTTGGAGATGGATGATGAGACGCAAACTTCTTATCGTCGGTGCCGCCCTGGCGGCGGGAGCGGTGGGGTTGGTGGTCCCTGGCTCGGCGGTCGCCGCGACCGCACGCTATGAGGCCGAGACCTCCCCGGCGGTCTGCACCGGCACGATCGACAGCAACTGGTCCGGGTTCTCCGGTTCGGGCTTCTGCAACGGCAACAACGCGACGGGCGCCTACGCCCAGTCCACGGTGAGTGCTTCGGCGGCAGGTTCGGCGACGGTGGCGGTGCGGTTCGCCAACGGCACCACCGGCAGCCGTCCCGCCGACCTGATCGTCAACGGTACGACCGTGCAGTCAGTCTCGTTCGAAGGCACGGGTGCGTGGGACACCTGGGTCACCAAGACCTTCACCGTCAACGTGAACTCGGGCAGCAACGCGATCCGGCTCAACCCGACCAGCCCCGCAGGCCTGCCGAACATCGACTACCTCGACCTCACCACGGATGGCGGACCGCAGCCCGCCGACACGTTGTACGTGGCACCCAACGGCCGAGACAGCGCGACCGGAACGATATCGGATCCGACGACCCTCACCTCGGCGATCACGCGCATCGCTGCCGGCGGGACGATCTCGATGCGTGGCGGCACGTACAACTTCTCGCAGACGGTCACCATCGCGGCAGGCAACAACGGCACCTCGAGCGCCCGCAAGAAACTGTCCGCCCACCCTGGTGAGACCCCGGTGCTGAACTTCTCGGCGCAGAGCGAGGACCCAGCCAACCGCGGGCTTGCCGTGAACGGATCGTACTGGCACGTCCACGGCATCATCGTCCAGCGTGCCGGTGACAACGGGATCTTCGTCGGCGGCAGCAACAACATCTTCGAGCGCACGGTGACGCGTTTCAACCGCGACTCGGGGCTGCAGCTCTCGCGGATGCTCTCCAGCACTCCCAAGGACCAGTGGCCGGCCAACAACCTCATCCTGAGCGCGGAGTCGCACGACAATGCCGACTCCGACGGCGAGGACGCCGACGGTTTCGCTCCGAAGCTGACCGTCGGCCCTGGCAACGTCTTCCGATACACCGTGTCCCACAACAACATCGACGACGGCTACGACCTGTACACCAAGTCGGACACGGGAGCCATCGGCGTGGTGACCATTGAGGACTCACTGGCCTACGGCAACGGCACCCTGAGTGACGGTTCCCAGGCCGGGAACGGCGACCGCAACGGCTACAAGCTCGGTGGTGAGGACATCGGGGTCAACCACGTCGTCCGCCGCAACGTCGCCTACGACAACGGCAAGCACGGGTTCACCTACAACCGCAACCTCGGCACGATGACGATCTCGGACAACGTCAGCATCGGCAACGAGCAACGCAACTTCAACTTCGACGGCGGCAGCTCGGTGTTCCGGAACAACACCTCGTGCAACAGCGGGTCGAACGACCGGATCGTGGGCAACGCCGACAGCTCGAACCAGTTCTGGTCCGGCTCGAACGGGTCCCGATGCTCGGCCTACAACGGCACCCTGAGGTGGTCCTTCGCCGCGGACGGCCGCCTCGTCGTGACCTTCGGCTGACCGGTCCCGGCTCTCGTCGAAGGTGTCTCTCCTGCAGGAGAAACAGGTTTCTCTTGCAGGAGAGACACCTTGGCGCCGCGGGTGTGATGGAAAGGGCTCTGTGTGATGGAAGGGTTTCGGCGGCGGGAGTTTCTCAGACGTATCGGCGTCCTCACCGGTGGAGCCGCGTCCGGAGTGTTGCTCGGGCACGGCGCGGCGACGGCGGGGCCGACATCCGGGCCGACATCGGGGAGCGATCCGTGGCGGCGGGCCGATGTCCTCGCCGCGAGGGTAAGGCCTCCACGGTTTGCGCACCGGTACTTCGACGTGACACGGTTTGGTGCGGTGGGCGACGGGGTCACCGATTGCACGACCGCGTTCCGCAGGGCGATCCAGGCGTGCGCGGGCAGTGGCGGCGGGCACGTGGTGGTGCCGGCGGGCCGGTTCGCCACTGGTGCGATTCGCTTGCTCAGCAACATCAACCTGCACATCACCAAGGACGCCACGATCGCGTTCGTCACGGATCCGCGGGCGTACCTTCCGGTGGTGCTGACCCGGTTCGAGGGCACCGAGCTGTACAACTACTCGCCGATGATCTACGCCTATGGGCAGCACGACATCGCGGTCACCGGACGCGGGACGGTGGACGCACAGTCGGACAATGCGCACTGGTGGCCGTGGAGCGGTAAAACGAGGTACGGCTGGCAGCCGGGGCAGCCCAGTCAGACAGCGGCGCGAGACCGGCTGCGTGCCATGGCCGAACAGGCAGTGCCGGTCGAGCAGCGGGTGTTCGGCGAGGGCGGGTACCTGCGGCCGAGCTTCATCCAGCCCTACCGGTGCCGCAACGTGTTGATCGAGGGCATCACCGTCCACAACTCCCCGATGTGGGAGATCCATCCGGTGTTGTCGGAGAACGTCCTGGTTCGCGACGTGACGGTGAACACCCACGGCCCCAACAACGACGGGTGCAACCCGGAGTCCAGCCGTTACGTGGTCATCCGGGGCTGCAGCTTCGACACCGGCGACGACTGCATCGCGATCAAGTCCGGTCGCAACGCCGACGGCAGGCGGGTGAACGTCCCCAGCGAGCTGATTCTCGTTGAGGACTGCCAATTCCGCGCCGGCCATGGTGGCGTCACCGTCGGCAGTGAGATGTCGGGCGGGGTGCGTGACGTGTTCGCGCGGAACCTGCACCTGAGTAGTCCGGATCTGGACATCGCGTTGCGGTTCAAGACCAATTCGATGCGCGGTGGCTTCGTCGAGAACTTCTACGCCAGGGACATCACCGTCGGAACGGTAGCCGCCTCGGCGATCGAGATCGACTTCAACTATGACGAAGGGCCGGGACACGGTTTCAACCCGCTGGTGCGTGGCATCGACATCCGCGACATGACCGTGGAGACCGCCCGCCGCGCGTTGTCGCTGCGCGGGTATCCGGAGGCTCCGATCCGGGACGTGCGACTGACCCGGGTGAACTTCAAACAGGTCAGCCAGCCCGACATCGTCGAGAACGTGACCGGCCTGAGGCTGCGTGAGGTCTACGAGAACGGTCAGCGGCTGCCGGACACCGCTGCCTGATCCGGAACGGAGGCGAACAGTGCGCGGACACAGCCGAAGGCGGGTGCTGCAGGCCGGGCTCGGTGCGGTGGCCGGGTCGGTGGTGCTCGGCGAAACGGCCACGGCCGATGCCGCGGCCCTCGACACGGCGCGGCTGCCGTGGGTGGCGGATCTGGGGATGGCCGCTATCGCAACCCGGTGCTCAACGCCGACTGGTCGGATCCGGACGCCGTCCGGGTGGGCAAGTACTTCTACCTGACCGTCTCCACGTTCAACCGGATACCCGGGCTGCCGGTGCTGCGGTCGATCGACTTGGTCAACTGGACCATCATCGGGCACGCCTTGACCGAGTTGGAGCCGAAGGACCACTTCAGCGTGCCGCGGCATGGCGGCGGGGTGTGGGCACCGGCACTGCGGCACCACGACGGCAAGTTCTGGATCTTCTACCCGGACCCGGACTTCGGGATCTTCGTCGTGACCGCGACCGACCCGCGTGGGCCGTGGAGCAAGCCGCACCCTGTCAAGCTGGGCAAAGGACTGATCGATCCGTGTCCACTGTGGGATGACGACGGGCAGACCTACCTGATCCACGCGTGGGCGAAGAGCCGCAGTGGCATCAACAACCGGTTGACGCTGCACCGGATGAGCCCGGACGGCACCAGTGTGCTCGACGAGGGCCGGATCGTGGTCAACGGCGACGAACTGCTTGGCTACCGGACGCTGGAAGGGCCGAAGCTGTACAAACGGGACGGCTGGTACTGGATCTTCGCCCCGGCCGGGGGAGTGAAGTATGGCTGGCAGTCGGCGTTCCGCTCGCGCGGCATCTGGGGGCCTTACGAGGACCGTATCGTGCTGGAGCAGGGCAACAGTCCGATCAACGGCCCACACCAGGGCGCCTGGGTGACCACCGCGGGCGGCGAGGACTGGTTCCTGCACTTCCAGGACCGCGACGCCTACGGGCGTGTGGTGCACCTGCAGCCCATGCGGTGGCGCGCCGACGGATGGCCCGTGATGGGCACCGACGACGGCACCGGCCGCGGTACCCCGGTGCTGGTGTACACCAAGCCGCGAGTCGATGGCCGCGTGAAGGTGACCGCGCCGGCCACCAGCGACGAGTTCACCGGACCGGAGTTGGGCAATCAGTGGGTGTGGCAGGCCAACGCCAACTCGGCCTGGTGGTCGTTGCGCCGGTTCCCCAGCCGGCTCAGGCTGGTCTGCTGGCCCAGCCCGGACACCCACGACCTGCGGTTGCTGCCCAACGTGCTGGGCCAACGGCTGCCCGCTGAAACCTTCACCGCCACAACCTCGATGACTCTGTCCACTACGACCCCGGGTGCCCGGGCCGGGCTGGTGATGCTGGGCGACACCTACTGCTGGGTGGGCCTGTACCGCGACGGCGACCGGATCGTGCTGGCCTGCCGTACCGCGGCGAAGGACGCTCCCGAGGTGGACGCTGCCACCCCGGTACCGGTGCCCAGAGGACGCGGTCCGGTGCGGCTACGGGTGACCGTGACCTCCGGAGCGGTCTGCCAGTTCGCGGCCAATGTGGACGGTCACGGGTTCGTCCCGGTCGGTGCGCCGTTCCAGGCAACCCCGGGCAGGTGGATCGGCGCCACCGTCGGCCTTTTCGCCACTGGCCCGCAGCACACCACTCCGGGCAGCGCGGCGGAGTTCGACTGGTTCCGAGTGCGCCCAGGCAGTTGACAACACGGGCCGGGGAAGCCGCCACGTGTCTGCTGGAGTGATCCCGGCCAGGAACCGAATGGCCACGGCGGCGAACCTCCTTGCACTCGTCCGCCGCATGCCCCTTCGCCGAACAGACATGGAGGCCCACCATGAGACGACTTCCGGCTCTCGCTGCGGTGATCATCGCCTGCGGTGCACTGATCGCACCAGGAGCCGTTGCTGCTGCTGCGGCGCCTGCGTTCCCCGGCGCAGTGGGATTCGGTGCGCAGGCCACCGGTGGCCGCGGCGGACAGGTGTACCAGGTGACCAACCTCAACGATTCCGGCTCGGGTTCGCTGCGCGACGCGGTGAGCACCGGCCCTCGGATCGTCGTCTTCGACGTCGGTGGGTACATCGAGCTGAAGTCGCCGCTGAGCATCAAGAGCAACATCACCGTCGCCGGGCAGACGGCGCCGGGGGAGGGCATCGCGACTCGCGGCTACCAGGTGTCGACGTCGAGTGCGACCAACGTCGTCATCCGGTACATACGCTTCCGGCACGGCCTGACGCCGAACCAGAACCGCGACGGCGTGACGATCAACGAGGGGCGTGACCAGATCTTCGATCACGTGTCGGTGTCCTGGGGCCGTGACGAGAACTTCTCCATCAACAACAGCACAGGCATCACAGTGCAGAACTCCATCATCGCCGAGGGCCTGGACCCGCATTCCTGCGGTGGTCTGGTCCAGAGCGACGGCGTCACGATCTACCGCAGCCTGTACGCGCACAACAAGACCCGCAACCCGAAGGTCAAGGGCCGCAACCAGTTCGTCAGCAACCTCGTCTACAACTGGGGTTCAGACGCCTACATCGAAGGCGATTCCGCCGGGCGCAGCGACGCGAACGTGGTGGACAACTACTTCGTCAAGGGGCCGTCGACCGGCTCCGGCAGTCCTTTCACGCGGGGGAACCTCAACTTCCACATCTACGCCGCGGGCAACTACCACGACGGCAACAAGAACAAGGTGCTCGACGGTGTGCCGGTGACCAGAGAGGAACTCGGCAACGTGGTGGTGGAACAAGATCCGTTCCCCTACCCGGTGGTCCCGTCCATGCCGGCCGCGGAGGCGTACCGCACGGTGCTGGCGCAGGCCGGGGCATCACTGCGCCGCGACTCCATCGACCGGCGTATCACGGCGGATGTCGTCAGTCAGAGCGGTGCGATCATCACCGACCCGGCGAGTGTCGGTGGTTTTGGCAGTCTCGCCGGCGGCACGGCGCCGACCGACACCGATCGTGACGGCATGCCGGACGCATGGGAACGGGCGAACGGCCTCAACCCCGGCAACGCCGGAGACGGCGACGACATCGGCACAGACGGCTACTCCAATGTGGAGAGATACCTCAACAGCCTTGTCCGATGACCGCGTTTCGTCTGGATGAGCCATGCGGCGGGCGGAATATCGTTGCGCTTGCCGAAAATGTGATCCGTGCAGGTGAGGCGGCGTGGTGGTACTCGTTGAGGATGCCGCCCCAACGCTGGCATCGGCGGATGGCGAGACGGGCGTTGGTTCCAGATGAGGGTGCGGTCGAGCAGTTCATAACGGCAGGCATGGACCGCAACGAGATCTACGGCGTCGCATCCACTGAGGACGCTGGCGTTCACGTCGAGGGCAGCCCTGCGCCGCAGCTCCACGCCAAGCCAGGCAGACGGCGCCCGGGCAAGCTCAGCTCGACTGTGGGATACGAACCCCGCGGCAGTCTGACCCCGCAGGTCACGGCCACACGGCAGGCCTTGGAAAAATTTCAGGCCGATGCCGTCAGCGGCGGTCTGTGTTGGGATTAGCTTTCGGGCATGGCGGAGGAGTGGTGGTTGATGATGAGCCATGTGCCCTTGCGGTGTTCGTAGACGTAGGTGTAGCGCGCGTTTACTCGTTGCGGTTTGCCGTCTTTGGTGAGGTTGAAGTGATAGACGCCGGTGTTGATCGCGGTGTCCGGGTCGAGGACGGTGATCAGTTCCTGGTCGATTGTTCCGGATGGTTTGTTCTGCAGGAAGTGCTGGAAGTAGTCGAGGATTTCGGCGCGGTTTGTCCGGACCTTGTTCGATACTGTTGGTAGGAGTACGGCGTCTGGTGCGTAGAGGTCGGCGACTTTGTTGGGGTCCCCGGTGGCCAGTGTCGCGTTCCAGATGTCGAACTGCTCCGAGATGTCCTCTTTGGAGGGTGTGGCGGGTAGTGGTGCGGGTGGGGTCTGGTTCTGCGCGTTGCTGGTGGAGCATCCAGCGGCGAGCAGCGCCAGTGTTAACCCTCCGGCCACGGCTCCGCCGCGAATCTTGTCACGCATTGTTCCTGCTTTCCTTGCCTGATTGGGTGATCCGTTATCTCCACTGTGGAGTTCGCTAGGGAAACGCCCGGCCAGGGCAAGGCCAGGAAAACGCCAGCTTTCCGACAAGGTTCAGGTTGTTACAGCCCGTGGTGGACTGTGGGTTCGGCTGATGGCGGGCATGAGCATGATCAACGATCTGGGCCGACGGGTGTGCTGCGCTACACGCTGCCGAGTTCCTGGCGTGTAGCGGTGATTTGTCTGCTGTAGGAGCGGACACGACGACCGTTCTCGCACTGTGAACCGGTACCGCTGCGGCATGGAGAAATGCGCTACCAGCGTCAAGCCGGCCTAGTGCCGCGCCTGGCAGGCCACTGTGCAGCCGAGATCGACACGCTTCGTTGTGCCGTTCTACATGCGGTCGTTGGCAAGTTGTCACAGAGCAGGAGCTCCCACCTTCGGTACGCTGGAAAGCGCTTGCCGC
The DNA here is from genome assembly GCF_900176515.1 of Kibdelosporangium aridum. Taxonomy (GTDB): domain Bacteria; phylum Actinomycetota; class Actinomycetes; order Mycobacteriales; family Pseudonocardiaceae; genus Kibdelosporangium; species Kibdelosporangium aridum. The sequence continues at coordinate 6,464 of NZ_FWXV01000028.1, read as the reverse complement.
TGAACGGAGGTCGGGCGTGGGATCACAGGTCACCCTCGCGCAGGTCGCGCAGCGGGCAGGGGTGTCCTTGGCGACGGCATCCCGTGTGGTGAACGGCAGTGAGCGGATGGTGGGAGCGCGGTTTCGGGAGCGGGTATTGGCCGCGGCCGCCGAGCTCGGCTACACGGCGAACGCGTTCGCTCAGGCGGTCGCCAGGGGGCGTAGCGATGTCGTCGGCCTTGTGGTGCCGGATATCCAAGATCCGTATTTCTCGGTCATCGCCGCAGCGGCGATGGAGGTGGTCGAGCCCAGCGGCGAGATGATGCTGGGGACGACCTTGCGGCGGCAGGAGCAGGAGTTGCGGTACGTCACCACGATGCGTGCCCGCCGGGCCAGGGCGCTGATCATGGTGGGGAGCCGGACCACGGACAACGCGCACACGCGACGGCTCGCCGAGGCGATCGCGGAGTTCACGGCCAGTGGAGGTCGGGTGGTGGCGGTCGGCCAGGACAAACTGGGCGCTGACACCGTCCTGCCACAGAATCGGGCGAGTGCCAAGGACCTTGCGCTCGCGCTGGTAGAGCGGGGGCACAAGACATTTGGTGTGCTCGCCGGTCCCGACAGCCTGCTCACAGCGAGGGACAGGGTTGAAGGATTCACCGACGGCCTGAGCGAGCGAGGCAAGCGGCCTAACGTCACCGTGCACAGTGACTTCACTCGTGACGGTGGCTACCAGGCGATGTCCGAGTTGCTCGATCGCAGGTCAAAGCCGGGCTGCGTGTTCGCGGTCAACGATGTGATGGCGATCGGGGCTATGGCGGCCGTGCGCGAACGTGGCTTGACGGTGCCGGACGACGTGGCCGTCGCGGGTTTCGACGACATTCCCACGCTCAGGGATGTGGCGCCCTCGCTCACGACCGTCCGGCTGCCGCTCGCGGACATGGGCAGAATGGCCGCGTCCATGGCGATGGCGGATCAGCCCGGCGAACAACGCCGGGTCATCCGTGTCAAGGGCGAGGCCATCCTGCGTGACAGCACCAAGCTCTGATCACGTACCAGCGAAGCGCATGGCCCGTCGAAGGCCAGCAGCCGCGAATTTCTCACCCCAACTTCCCGACACCGACGCCGGCGGGCACGATTCTCGGAACCTACAGCGCATTCGCCGTTGTCTGCGCGCCCCTGTTCGCCTGGACCGCTGTGATCCTGCCGTCCTCCTCGCCTTGACTCCACTGTGGACATACGAGTCGTTCGACGCCGGCGACTGCCTGAGCAGAACCAGCCAACCGGCCAGCCGAACGAGGATCAGATGCAGCCGCCGTCACCACGTCGCACGGTCATGGCCTAGGCAGAAAGCCTATGATCACCGCAGGCAGAGGCCATAGCTCACGGTGCGGCGCCTCATAACCCCAGAATTCGCCGTTGACCCCGCGTTGCTGACGACATAGCATGACATTGGGAAAGCGCTTTCCCTTCTCGGTGACCGAGGAAGCCTCAGGGGCACCGTGTTCGTCGCTCCCGTCGAACGATCGATTTCGCTGGGTGCGGCACAGTTGCGCCTCGATCGATGTGTGCCCTGTGAATGTGGGACTGCGGGGCGGCGGGGTTTGCCGCCAGCCTCGGAGTCGGTCCTCGCGTTCATCGGCAGATCCTGTTGCCCTGCAGCAGGAAAGCGCCTTCCGCGCTGGGCGTGGTCGTCTGGCGTCAGTGCTGGTCACGTACGCGCTCGGCAAGTCAGCGCTGTCCGTACAACTGTGTCTGGCGCCGAGTCGAGGAGGCGACCCTCGTCCAACCCTGCCATACGACGAGCTGACCCCACGGAGACGTACTATGCGCGTGAGACCCATGATTGCGTGTGTCGGCCTGTTAGCTGGTGCTCTGGTTGTAGTGGCATCGTCCACTGCGCAGGCCGCGCCTACCAGGTATGAAGCGGAGACCTCGCCGGCGGTGTGTTCCGGCACGATCGATTCCAACTGGTCCGGTTACTCCGGCAGTGGATTCTGCAATGGTGCCAACGCGACGAGCGGCTATGCCCAGCTCACGGTGAACGCGTCGGTGTCGGGTACCGCGACGTTGGGGGTGCGGTTCGCCAACGGGACCACCACGGCTCGGCCGGCCAGCCTGGTCGTGAACGGCTCCGCGGTGCAGGCGCTGTCGTTCGAGGGCACCGGGGCCTGGTCGAGTTGGGCGACCAAGACGTTGAGCGTCCCGGTGAACGCGGGGAGCAACACCATCCGGCTGAGCCCCACCACCGCCAACGGCCTGCCCAACATCGACTACCTCGACTTCGAAATCGGTGGCGGCAGTCAGCCGCCTGGCGGGATCGTCGGCTGGGCCACGCAGGCCGGTGGAACCACCGGTGGCGCGGGCGGTGCCACGGTCACCGTGAGCAGTTTCGCCGACTTCCGGACCCAGGCGCAGGCCTCGGGTGCCAGGACCATCCTGGTGAACGGCATGCTCAGTGGCTCGGGCACCGTTGAGATCAGTGCCAACAAGACGATCCGGGGCGTCGGTGCCAACTCGGGGATCTCCGGCACCACTCTCAACATCGAGGACATGCGCCCGGCCAACGTGATCATCCAGAACATGAACATCCGCGGGGTGCGTGGTAACGACGCGATCCAGATCGAGAGTGCCACTCACGTGTGGATCGATCACAACACCATGTCCAGCACCATCGAGAACGACCCCGACTTCTACGACGGCATGCTGGACATCACCCACGGCGCCGACTACATCACGGTGTCGTGGAACGTCATCCGCGATCACTGGAAGACCTCGCTGGTCGGCCACTCCGATGGCAACGCCAGTGAGGACCGCGGCCACCTACGGGTCACCTATCACCACAACTGGTTCAACCGTACATTCGAGCGCGGCCCGCGGGTGCGCTTCGGCGAGACGGTCCACGTGTTCAACAACTACTACTCCAACGTCAACCACAACTCCGCCTCGTATGCCATCGCCTCCCTCATGGACGCCGGACTGCTCGTGGAGGGCAACGCCTTTGAGAACGTGCAGCAGGCGTGCTGGTCGGCGAGTGGGTATGGGGAGTCCGATCCCGGACGGTTGGTGGCCCGCAACAACTCGCTCACCAACTCCGGACCGTGTGAGACCAACGGCACTGTAGCTCCTCTCCCGTACAACTACACCGCGGACAACGTCAGCACGGTCAAGTCATCCGTCACGTCGGGTGCAGGCGCGGGCAAGCTCTGACTTCCGCTTCCTGGCCAGGGCAACTGGAGACGGCGACCTGCCACAGGCTGGTCGCCGTCTCCACAACGTGGCCCCTCGTTCGCTGAAACCTCATGGAGACCAACGATGCGCCTGAACCCTGTCATCATGTGCGCCACTCTGTTGGCTGCCACGCTCATCGCGCTGTCCGGAAATGCTTACGCCGCCTCGACCCAAGCCGGCAGCCTGCCGACGAAATTCCAGTGGCGTTCCAGTGGTGTGCTCGTCGCGCCGAAGTCGGACGCCACGCACAACATCCGGGCGGTGAAGGACCCGTCCGTGGCGTACCACAATGGCCGGTACCACGTGTTCGCCACCACGACGAACAACAACGGCGGCTACAGCATGGTGTACCTGAACTTCACCGACTGGTCGCAGGCGGGCTCCGCACAGCACCACTACTTGGACCAGACCGCGATCGGGGGCGGCTACAAGGCGGCACCGCACGTGTTCTACTTCGCGCCGAAGCGGCTGTGGTACCTCGTCTACCAGACCGGTGCGAACGCGGCGTATTCGACCACTTCGGACATTGCCAACCCGCGGTCGTGGAGCGCGCCCAAGAACTTTTACGCCAACGGTATGCCGCAGATCATCAAGGACAACATCGGCAACGGCCACTGGGTCGATTTCTGGGTGATCTGCGACAGTGCGAAGTGCTACCTGTTCTCCTCCGACGACAACGGACACCTGTACCGGTCGGAGACGACGGTGGCGAACTTCCCGAACGGCATGGGCAACACGGTGATCGCCCTGCAGGATCCGAACAAGTTCAAGCTGTTCGAAGCGCCCAACGTCTACAAGGTGACGGGCAGCAACACCTACATGCTGATCGTCGAGGCGATCGGCTCGGACGGCAAGCGATACTTCCGGTCCTGGACCGCGCCCGCGATCACCGGCCCGTGGACCGCGTTGGCCGACACCGAGGCCAATCCCTTCGCGCGCTCGAACAACGTCACGTTCGACGGTGCGGCCTGGACCAGGGATATCAGCCACGGCGAGATGATCCGCGACGGCATCGACCAGACGCTGACCATCAGCCCGTGCAACCTGCGCTTTGTGTACCAGGGCATGGATCCCAACGCCACGGATCCCTACAACCTCCTGCCCTGGCGGCTCGGACTGCTGACCCAGACCAACTCCACCTGCTGACACCGACGTCACCACGATCGGAGACACCATGAGATGGAAACCGCTCGTAGCGGGCACTGCTGTGGTCGCGTGCGCGGTGCTGGCATTGCCCACGTTCACGGCGACAGCGGCGGACTCCACGTTGTACGTGGCGACCAACGGCAACGACAGCAATCCCGGCACGTTGGCGTCGCCCCTGCGCTCCATCCAGAAAGCGGTCGACCTCGCCCAGCCCGGCCACACCATCTACATCCGGGGCGGCACGTACGCGCCGAGTACCAACATCCAGATTCTCAAGAACGGCACCTCCAGTCAGCCCATCACGATGCGCAACTACAACAGTGAGCGCGTGATCATCGACGGTGAGAACATGCCGTACACGCCCGGCGCGGTAGGTTCGACCATTCCGCGGCCTGAGCGCGGCGCGATCCACATCGAGGGTGACCACTGGCGGCTGATCGGTCTGGAGATCATCCACGGCCCGTACGGCATCTTCGGCCTGGACACCAGCAACAACGTCTTCGACCGCCTTGTCACGAGGGACAACTACGAGTCCGGGCTGCACCTGGTGCTGTCGTCGAGCAATAACCAGATCATCAACCTGGACGCGTACGGCAACCGCGATCCGCGCAAGAACGGGGAAAGCGCGGACGGCCTGGCCATCAAGGAAGGTTCCGGCAGCGGCAACGTGGTGCGCGGCGCGAGGCTGTGGAACAACTCCGACGACGGCCTGGACTTCTGGATGTTCGAATCGCCCATCCTGGTGGAGAACAGCCTCGCGTGGGGCAACGGGTTCAACCGGTGGAACCTGCCCGACTTCACCGGTGACGGCAACGGCTTCAAGCTGGGCGGCAACAGCGTGTCGGCCAACCACACCGTGCGCAACAGCATGACGTGGGACAACGCGGTCGGCGGCTTCATCGACAACAACAACCCAGGCAACCACAGGATCGAGCGCTGCACCGCATGGGACAACCCCAAGACGGGGTTCAACTTCAACCGTTCCTCAAGCACGTTGACCAAGAACCTCGCGGTGGCCAACGGCACCAACGTGTCATTGGGTTCAACCTCCAAGGGAAGCGGCAATTCGTGGGACATCGGCGGCTCGTGGTCCTTGGTGAGCACGAACCCGAGCACGATCACCGGACCGAGGAAAGCGGACGGCTCCATCCCGTCCTCGACATTCCTGCGTCCGAGCAACGGCGCCGACGTGGGTGCCCGGTTCTAGCGTCTTCGTGACCTTGCGGGGACCGATCGGCGACCGGTCCCCGCAAGTATCAACGCGCCGTCACCAGGATCTTCGACCGCGCACGCGGCCAGATCGACGCCCGCATCGGCGAAGGTGGCTGCCAGCACCGCGTACAGCCCTTCATGGACTGTGGCCTGGTGAAGTTCGGTGCGCGCAGGATCGGTGAAGCGTGCAATGTCAACGACCACGATCGTTCGATGGAAGGCAGCGCAGTGGTTGACCACAGGGACATCCGGCACGTGGCTGATTCTCGCTGCAAATGACGCGAGAGAAACCGCGCAAACGCGGACATGACGCCAGACTGATGGTCACCCTGTATCTTGCTGATCAAGAATGTGCCAGGTGCGCAGCACGTCAGTGATCACCAGATCCAGCGCCGCCTGGTGATGCGGACCCAGTGCCGATCCGGCGTCGACGTGCGTCGGATAACGCCGACGGATCTGGTCAACAAGTACATGGGTGCTGGTTCCCGCGACAGGTCGATCGGCAGGACCACCTTTGGTTGGCCACACCGACAGCGTCCCCGCAACGTGCGCTGTGCCGTCGCCGACGGGAGATTGGTGACTGGTGTCGACGGCACGTGAAAACTGACCCCGGCGTGGCATCCGAATTTTGACCCCCTGTCCGGTGACTCTGGCTCGAGCCGAGCCAGGGAGGACGAAGGGTGTTGTCCGTGGAAGATTGGGCTGAGATTCGCAGGTTGCACCGGGCGGAAGGGTTGCCGATCAAGGCGATCGCCCGGGTGTTGGGCGTCTCAAGGAACACGGTGCGCGCCGCGTTGGCCTCGGATGCGCCGCCGAAGTACGTGCGGCAGCCGAAGGGGTCCATTGTGGATGCTGTGGAACCGCGGATTCGTGAGTTGCTGCAGGCATTTCCGACG
>NZ_FWXV01000029.1 GCF_900176515.1 Kibdelosporangium aridum | reverse complement strand
AGCGGGAAGCTCGTTCCAAGATGAGGTCTCCCACCCATTTGATGGGTTAAGGCTCCCAGCTAGACGACTGGGTTGATAGGCCAGAGATGGAAGCACGGTAACGTGTGGAGTTGACTGGTACTAATAGGCCGAGGACTTGCTCACAAAGATGTTACGCATCCACTGTACGGTTCTGAAACACCAAACCCCGGTTTGAGTGGTTTCACGGTTTTACCGTGGTTATAGCGAAGAGGAAACGCCCGGTCCCATTCCGAACCCGGAAGCTAAGCTCTTCAGCGCCGATGGTACTGCACTGGGTACGGTGTGGGAGAGTAGGTCGCCGCGGTAATATTCTTCGAAAGGCCCCACAGGCAACTGTGGGGCCTTTCGCTATATCCAGCCCAAGCACTTCGCACCCATTGCGCCAACCCAAACACCAACGCCCCCAGCCGAACCGCCCGACCCGAACCGCCCCAACCCAAGCGGCCCAACCCAAGCGGCCCAACCCAAGCGGCCCAGAACAGCCCCCACCACTCCCGGGGGGTCGTCCCTGCTCCAGTCTATCGCTGATAGGGGCCGGTGGAAGGGTTACTGGGCGGTTGTGGATAACCGGATTTGCGAACGTGCCCATTGGTTCGGATGAGTCAGTTGTTGATCAATCGCATGTACCTCGTCCAGTCCCACAGTGGGCCCGGATCCGTGTGAGTCGCGCCAGGGACTTCGTTGTGGCCGATGATGTGGCCGCGGTCCCGGGGGATCCCGTACTTGGCGCAGATGTGGCGCACCAAGGCCGCGGACGCCGCGTACATCTGCGTGGTGAACCACTGGGGCTGGTCGACCCAGCCTTCGTGTTCGATGCCGATGCTGCGGGTGTTGTAGTTCCAGTTGCCGGCGTGCCAGCCGACGTCCTTCTCGCGGACCAGCTGTGCGATGTGGCCGTCGCCGGAGCGGACCAGGTAGTGCGAGGAGACCTTCCGGGCCGGGTTCTGGAAGATCGCGACCGCGTCCGCGTAGTACTCCTGGGTCACGTGAATGACCACGACATTGATCGGATACGTCGACGGGCGATTCGACACCGTGTAGTTCGACGGACTGGCTGGAATCCATTCTGCGCCGGGATAGTCGACTGCAGCGGCCGCCGACGCAGGGGTGACCAACGAGGCGCCGGCTGCCAATGCCCCGGCGCCCGCCAGCATGAGGTTTCGGCGGGTGATGTTCATGCGTCGAACTGTGAACCCGCCCCAGCATCTATGTCAATCGTTTCCCAAAAGCTTTAACTGATGGTTGGTTGCCCACCAACTTTGGAAGATCGAAGCCACATAGTCCGGCTGCTCGGCGTGCGGGTAATACCCGGCGCCCCGCACCATCTTCACCACCGTCGGCCCGCCGAGCCGATTGGCCACGTATTGGGCTTCGGTTTCGGGGCTCACGTTGGAAAACGCGGGATCCGCGTCGCCGGACGTGATCAGCACCGGACACGTTACGTGTGGCATCGCGATCTCGCAGCACTGCGTCCCCGGCCGCAGCATGGCCCGAACCGCGTCGTAGCGCCCAGGCTCCGCCAGATTCGCCGCGACAGCTCGTTGGCGTGCCTCAAAGTCCGCTGGCTTGTGCGGGCCCCACAGCCACGGCCAAGCGCGGTTCCAGAGAAACCGGCCTATTCGCGGCCTGCTGATCAACCACCTCCCGGCCGCGGCGATGTAATTCGCCGCGTGCTCCCGCATGCGCTGTCCGGTCAGCAAGAGCCCTGCGACGAGATCGGGGTGATTGGCTGCCGCGACCACGGCCGCGCCCGCGCTGTAATCGCACCCCACCAATATGGTCGGCCCTGCGTCCAACGCCTGGACCAAGGCGATCATGTCGCTCGCGATGTCCGAGTCGGTGTAGGACGGCCAGTCCGCCGAGGACTCGCCGAGCCCGCGTAAGTCCATTGTGACGACGGTGAAGCCCGCGTCGACGAGCCGCGTGGCCAGCTCGTTGTATGTCGCGCGAATGTCAGCCAGCCCGGGAGCGCAGACCACCAACGGCCCCTGGCCTTCTATGTCATAGGCCAGACGGCCGCCTGGTATGTCCAGAAACTGTGTGGCCGCCACCCGGCTGCCTCTCGTGAAGGGCTGATGCTGCCCATAAACCAACGGCATAAGCGCGGCCAATGTCAATAAGGTTCTCACGCCCCGCAACATGATCGACACGTGTTGCTACCGAAGGCTACCGACTTGGTGACAGACCGTCCAACACCAGAACTCCCCGGTATGCGACTGGTGGCACACCGGGGAGTTTTCGCCAGCTTTGCGAAGGTGGCTGGGGTTCAGCCGCCGTGGGCTTCCTTGAACTCGACCACGAGCGCGTGCGGCAACCTGCCCCGCTCGGCCACGGTCTTGCCCTGGGAACGGGCCCACTCGCGGATCGCTTGATTCTGGGCGGCGTCTTCGGCCGACTTCTTTCCGGTCACGTCGCCACCAGGGGCCAGTCGCTGCTTGCGTCCGCCGATTCGGCGCGCGGCGGCGACATAAGGTTCGAGGGAGTCCCGCAGCCTGGTCGCATTCTCTTCAGAGAGATCGATCTGGAACTCGACACCGTCGAGCGTGAACGCGACAGTCTCGCTGGCTATTCCGCCATCCAGGTCGTCGACGAGCTCGACGACGGTCTTCTGTGCCACGGTTCCTCCGTGTGGTGAGTTTCGGTGTAGCCCCAGCCTGGTGTCAATGATAACCACGCCGATGCCACCGAAATAAACCTGTCCGTCATTTTCTTTGGTCTTTTCTCCACGAGTTACCCGGATGACCTCGCGTGACCTGGGCGATCCTTTTCCTACGCGGGCGGACTGGAACCCGCTCTTAGCACATTGCCATACCCGAGCGGAACGACTGGACGAACCAGTCAGGGGTTCAGCCGACGCTTGATCGGGTTGACAACGTGGCCATTTGGCCATTAAGCAGGCAGGTTCAGTGATCTGGTCGCTGCGGCCAGCAGTGCCGGATCGTCCGGTGTGGTTGCCTTGTTCAACCAGATCACCTGAACAATCCGGACGACCGAGCCGGTCTGCTTTGCCTGATATGCCGCCGAGTCGAAGATCGGCTTGCGGCCGTCCGGCCAGGGAGTTCCCTGGGCAGCCGGATCGGTGATGCTGCCGGTGCCAGGGGCGGTCGCGAGTTTCAAGAACGCTTCCGCCGTTGCGACATCCTGGAATGTGAGATCAGCGACCAGTACCGCGATTGCCTCATTACCCGCAGTGCTCTCATACCGCGATCGCGTGAGCGAGGCGCACCGGTTCGCTTGGAGCCAAACTTGCATATCGCCGAATGCCCGAGCCGGGCAGTCGGTGTCCTCGACCTTGCCTTTCGGGGTGTAAGCGACACCCTCGACGACTTGGCTGGCTTGTTGCGCCACGCTGACCGATGTCTTCGGCCCTTCGGTGGCCTGTGGTTCGCCACCAGCGGCCGCAATCGCGACGATGATCCCGGTGACGATCAGAAGACCCACCAACAAAACCGCGGTTACCGGTAACCAGCCCAACCGTTTTGTCGCCAGCTTCGGCGCGGCCAGCTGGCGGGGCGCCTGCTCGGTGACCCGGGGAATGAGCAGGGTGCTGGCGGCGGCGAGGCCTGCGCCCGCCGATTCGGTAAAGCCCTCGCTCGCCAGCTCCTCATCGCTGAACGGCGGTTGATTCGGCGCCAGCGCGGCGAGAATGGCATTGGCTCGACGCGGCGAGACGCGTCCCTCATAGACGGCCAATTCCCGGGCGGCGGTCAACAACGTGGTCGGCTCGGGATGGAGGATGCGAATACCGCGGGCCAGATCGGTGGTCGGCTGCGTCACGCGGGAGACGTACGGCCCGACCGCGATGACTGTTCCCACGAGCATCGGCTCAGCACCCTGGGCCTGGAGGCGCGTGACGACCGCGGTGGCGGCCTGGACGGCTTCGGATGCCGGGTTCACCGCGCCATCGGCGCGTACCAACGGCCACCCGTCGACTTTCCATTGGCCGTTGACCGGGGCGTCGAGGCGCATAGCGGGGTCAGGCAGGTCGACACCGACGATGACCAGCAGGCCGCGGGGCAGGATGACGATCGCGTCGACCGGCTCGGGGCAGTCCGGCGGTTGGCAGCCGATCAGGCCGATCCCGCCGACGACGCCTTCGCCACGTCCCCACGACGCGAGCGCCGCCCGGACGTCGGCCCCGACCGCGGAGGTCTCGTCGCCCAGCCGGATTAGCCGCATGACATCTTCCCCCTGTCCGAACTTCGCGTGCCACCGTATCCCCGCGTGGCCACGGGACCCGAATCGAGGGACAGCCCAGTGGGCGGCGCCACACCGAGAACATGTATCCGGTGGCGAATAAGCGCCGGTCGAGGCGACACGCCGGAGCGACACGCCGAAAATATCAGCCGATCGGAGTGACTGGTGTGCCATCTGATCGTTCCTGTGGCGAAATTGCACAGTGAGGAGGCAGAATAGGCGCCGGGTCGACTTGTACACACGATGGACCACACGCTCTACGAGGTCGTAGGGGAAGACGTTTCCTCGTCGAGTAGCGGAGGTCAGCAGTGAGCACAAGTGGCAGCACCCGTGGCGTGGTGTACGTCCACTCGTCGCCGTCTGCGGTTTGTCCGCACGTCGAGTGGGCGATTTCGGGCACCCTCGGTGTCCGGGCCGAGCTGAAGTGGACCGCCCAGCCGGCGGCCGCTGGTCAGCTGCGGTCCGAATGTTCGTGGACCGGCGCCGCAGGCACTGGCGCCAAGCTGGTCCAGGCTCTGCGGGCGTGGCCGATGATCAGATTCGAGGTCACTGAGGAGCCGAGCGCCGGAGTGGACGGCGAGCGGTTCTGTTTCGCACCCGGCCTGGGGCTGTGGCGCGCCAAGACATCGGCGAACGGCGACATCGTGGTCGGCGAGGACCAACTGCGCGCGGTCGCGGCGGCAAGCCGCGGCGGCGAGTCGTTCGTGCACAAGGTCAACGAGATGCTGGGCTCGTCGTGGGACGAGGCACTGGAGCCGTTCCGTCGTGCGGGTGACGGCGCGCCGGTGACCTGGCTCCACCGCGTCGGCTGATTCGTGGCACGCTCGTACTGTGCAACAAGTTAGGGGGCAGCGCGGACCACGGTTATGGGTGGTCGCGCTGGCCGTCGCCATAGTCGCGGTGGCAGCTGGTTTCGTCGTGCGTGAGGTGTACCGCCAACCGCCGACGCGTACGACCGTGCAGGAAATACCGCCGCAACCCAGCACGCCGGTACGGCCTGAGGACCAGCCAGGCGACGGCCAGGTGAAGGCCACGCAGGACGCGGCGGAACACCCCGTCGCCAACGCGATCTGGCCGGTCCTGCAGGCGCACTTCGACTCGATCAACAAGAAGGACTACGACAAGTGGCGGACCACGGTCACCAGGGCCAGGGCCGCCGGGTTCGAACGCAACGCCTGGCAGAGCGACTACAAGACGACCAAAGACGGCAGCATCCTGATGCACCGCATCGACACGGCGCCCGACCGCAAGATCCGCGTACTGATCAGCTTCACGAGCACGCAAGCTATTGACGATGCCCCGCCCGAGCTGCCTGAGCCGTGCATCCGCTGGCACATCGTCCTCCCACTGACCAAAGAGGACAACAAGTGGAAGATCGACGTCGGCACCGAAGGCGCCTCACCCCGCCACGAGAAATGCGGCGCGGACACCGCGAACAAGTAAGCCGCACCATCCGCTAAGCCGGGCTGTCGGTTCAACCTGGGCTGTTGGTTCAGTCGGGCCGTCGGCCAAGCCGAGCCGTCCGTTAAGCCGAGCCACCGGTTCTGACACCGCTCCCAGGCACCGCCATTCCCCTCCCCGCCCGCAAGGGGGACCCCTGATTTCAGGCTATTGCAGCCGGGCGGGGCGGGAGAAGGTAGGCGCGGGCCGGGCTGTGGACAACTGCGGCGTGTGGATAACTCCGGCCTAGTGGATCTTTGTGGTCCGGATGTGTCGGCCGTCGTCGATAGGCTGGATTCCGGGGGCCGGAGGCTGTGGGAGCTCGGGGCTAGTGAATCTCGGCATGTGCCAGCGGTCGTCGATGGGCTGATTTCTGGGAGCCGGAAGCCGAGCGCGGGAACTCGGGCATGGCGGATGTTCATGCTCTGGATGCCTCAGCGGTCGCCGATAGGGCGGATTCCAGGGGCGGAGGCCGCGTGTGGATAACTCCGGCCTAGTGGATCTTTGTGGTCTGGATGCGTCGGCCGTCGTCGATAGGCTGGATTCCGGGGGCCGGAGGCCGTGCTCAGTCTCCTACCGAGGCGAGGGCCTTCATTCCGGTCGCCATCAACTCCACTTCGGCTTCGGTCCGGCCATCGACCAGCTTTTCCTGGGTGAGGCCGTCCACGCTGGCCAAGCACAGCGACGCGGCCTCGGCTCCAACAGCCCGGGCGACCACCAGCACCGCGGCGGTCTCCATGTCGACGGCTTTGACCCCGTACCGTCCGAGTTCTTCCATCCGAGCCTTGGTCTCCGCGGCCCGGGATGGCTCGGCGGCGAACATCTCTGTGTAAAACCCGTCGTACGAGGCGATCAGTCCGGCCGTCCACGGCCGCGAACCACCCTCGAGCACTGAGCGCAACGCTGTGTTCAAACCGTGCGAGGCAATGGCTGGGAATCCGGCTGGCAAATACGTGCCAGAGGTCGATTCGTTCCGGACCCCGCCCTCCGCGAGGACGAAAGATCCCAGCGAAGTCCCGCCGATACCCAAAACGGTCCCGAGACGCAGGAACCGGCGTACGCCCAGCATGGCGAGCTCGTGCAGGACAACTCCGGCAATGGGTGCGCCCATGCCGAACGCGGCCACGGTCACGAGGCGACCCTGGTAAGAACCGGTCACGGCGCTCAGCCCGCGGTCCTCATTGAGCACTTGGGGGTTGTCGAGCAGTGCCGCTGCTTTGGTGACGCGGCCACGGTCGCCTACCAACACCGCGCGGTCGGCGACCTCGTCAGCTGAGCATCGGAGGAACCACGCTCGATCACCCATTGACAGGCAACCGTTCCAACAACATCGCGGTTGCGGCTTCGACGCCGCGTTCCGCTGCCTGCCTGGTCTCGTCGGGGTGTTCCAGCAGGCTCGCAACCATGCCCGCGAAGAACATGTCGCCTGCGCCTGTCGTATCCACCGCGTCGATCTCCGTGCACGGGACCATGTCGTGTAGGTCGCCGCGCCAGATCCGGACACCGGCCGGGCCGTGGGTCTCGGCTAGCAACGCGTTCGGGCGCGTGCGCTCCAGCAGCGTGCGGGGGGCGACGATGCGGTCGAGGAACACGCGTTCGCGGGCGCTGAAGCTCACGACACTCGCTCGCGCGAGGATCCGGTGCACGACGCCGGGCGAGTACGCGTCCGGGTCGCCCTTCACGCCCCACGCCAGTTCCTGCGAGTCGGTCAGCAGGTCGAGCACTTCGAGGTTCGCGGGACGAGGACCGACCATCAGGCAGACCCAGTCGCAGCTTTCGACGATCTCGCGCTGCGTTGCGGTCAGGTTGCCCGCCGCGCGGTCGCCTGGGTCGTACACGACGACTGTTTCGCCGTCGGGGCCGTAGAACAGGTAGCACGACGGGGTGCGGATGCTGTCGGTCGAGATGCCCGAGATGTTCACGCCGTACGCGCTGAGCCGGTCCATGTACTCCTTGCCCGGCTCGTCGTCGCCGACCCACGTGATGGCGTGCACCTCGTGGCCTGCCGCGGCGAGGCCGCGGGCGGCGTGCGCGATGCCGCCGATCCCCGGCCATGGGTCGGACAGACGGCGTTTGATCAAGGTTGTCCCCGCGGCCGCACGGAACTCGTCGCACTCCATCGAGTGGTCCATGCTGGCGTAACCGACGACAGCGACCCGGCTGCTCACAGTCGCTCCAATGCCTGCTCGAGCGATACCACGGACCCGAAATACCGGTCGATGTCTTCCAGCGACGCCTCGGCAAGATGCGGCCGGTTCGAGTTGGTGGCCTCTTTCACCAAAAGGATCTCATATCCGGCAGCGAACGCGTCCTGAACCGTTGCCCGGACGCAGACATTGGTCTTCACGCCGGCGATCACCAGCGTTTCGATGCCTTGTTCACGCAGCAATAGATCCAGGTCGGTGCCGTAGAACGCGGAGTACCGCCGTTTGGCCAACTCGACCTCGTTTGGCCTGTCCACCGGCTCGAATCCGGCCACGTAGGGTGACTGGTCGTCACCGATTTCGCAGTGCACCGGAATTTTCTTGTGCTCGAAGTCGGCGAGTCCTGGCCGGTGCCGTTCCACCGTGTGGACGACCAGTCGATCCCGTTCGCGGGCTTTGTCCAAAAGCTGCCTGCACGGGTCGAGAACTTTCACCGAATCCGGGTAGTAGGCCGGCTTGCCGGGCGCGAAAAACGCGTCCAGCACGTCGATCATGATTAACGCGACCGGATTGCTGTCATCGGCCATGCTTCAGCCTGCCCTTCGAGCTTTTCCCCGAACATCGCGGACGGCCGTGGCCGTCAGAACCGCGATGACCACAAGATACGGCAGCGTCTGGATCAGCTGCGCCGGCACTCCGGCGGTCTGCAGCCGGGCCTGCGTGGCGTCGAACACCGCGAACAGCAGGCACGCGAGCGCCGTCGGCAGCGGCCGGGTCCGGCCGAAGTAGAACGCGGCCAATGCGATGAACCCGCGTCCAGCCACCATGTCCTCATTGAAAAGCCCGACCTGGCCGAGAACAAGGTGCGATCCAGCGATTCCGGCGAACACACCGGCCAACGCGCCCGCCGTGTCGCGGATCCGGCTGGCCGGCAAACCGAGTGCGTTCGCCGCGTCAAACCCGTCGCCGGTGGCACGAAGCCGCAACCCGGCAACGGTGTTGCGCAACGACCACCCGATCACCGGGACAAGAATGACTGTCAGCCAGAACAACGGGTCCAGCCCGAGGATGCGCGGCAACGGGTCGAGCCCGGCCACGCGCAACGTCCCGGACACCTCGAAGACGCTGCGCAGCAGGTAGCCGATCAGGCCGCTGATCACGATGGTGAAGCCGAGCCCGGCGATGATCTCGTTCGCGCCGAGCCTGGTGATGCTCAAGGACATCAGCAGGCCGATCACCCCGCCGGTCGCGCCCGCCGCGAGCACGCCGAGCGCCCAGTTGCCGGTCGTACCTGAAATGAGCGCACCGACCAGTGCTCCGGCGAGCATTTGGCCTTCAAGGCCGATGTTCACGACCCCGCCGACGCGATGCAGCAAGCCGCCCATCGCGGCCAGGGCCAGCGGCGTCCACAGCAGCAACGCGGACATCAGCAAACCCGTGATCATCGCTGCCTCCACAACCGGACCACAGCGAAGATCATCACGGTGCCGGACAGCACGTCCACGATGTCCAGGGGAATGTCGCTGAACAACTGGGCGGTTGTGCCCGCGGAAGCCAATGCGCCGAACAGGATCGCGCCGAGCACCACGCCGACAGCACTGTTACGGCCAAGAAGTGCCACTGCGATTCCAGTGAAGCCGTAGCCGGGGGAGAAGCCGTCGACGAATCGGTGAACGACACCCAACGCGTGCGCAGCGCCGCCGAGCCCGGCGATCGCGCCGGAGATGAGCATCGACACGACGATGACGCGACCGACGCGGATGCCTTGTGCGGCGGCGAACCGTGTGTTCAACCCGGTCTGGCGCAGTTCGTAGCCGAACACCGAGTGCTTGATCCATACGGCGTAAAGCGCGACGAACGCCAACGCAATGAGCACGGCTGACGTCAGGCCATAGGGCGGCAACAGGTCAGGCAGCCAGGAACTCTGCGGGATCAACGGAGTCGCCGAGTTGGCCACGCCCTTGGCCTGCAGGAAAGCGGTGACCAGCCAGCCGGTGACCCCGGCGACCACGAAGTTGAACATCAACGTGGTGACGACCTCGTCAACGTTCCACCGAGCTTTCAACCATCCTGGCAACGCGCTGACCAGCACGCCAGCGAGAGCCCCTGCCACCATCCCGGCCAGCAGACCCGCGTGCAACGCGACGGTCGCGCCGATCAGGCCGCCGAAGACGAAACCGCCTTCCACGCCGACGTTGAAAACCCCGGCACGGAAAGCGATCGCCGTGGCCAGCCCGGTGAACAGCAGGGGAGTGGCGGCACTGAGCGTCGCCGCGATCCGGTCGGTCCCGCCGAACGCCTCTCGCACGAGCAACTGGTAGAAGTCGAGCGGGTTGTGCCCGGTCGCCAGCAGCACAATTCCGCCGAGCACCAGCGCGATCAAGAAGGGCACGACCGCACGAAAAGCTCGTGAGTACTTGGTCCGGTTGGAACCGGCGAAAACACTCACGAGTCTTTCCTGCCCAGCATCAGTGCGCCAACGGCGTTACGGCTCTCCGGCCCGCCGGGCACTTCACCGGCGACCTGCCCACCGTGCAGCACAATGATCCGATCCGACAGATCCAGCAATTCGTCGAGTTGCTCGGAAACCAGCAGCACAGCGGATCCGTTGTCCCGCAACGCCCTGAGCTTGTCGTGGATGTAGGCCATGCCGAGCACGTCGACACCGCGCGTCGGGCCCGCTGCGACCAGCAAAGCCGGGTTGCGGTCGAGTTCGCGGCCGATCACGACCCGTTGTTGGTTGCCGCCCGACAACGTCCGCGCTGCGGCCGAGGTCCGTCCATATCGGACGGAGTAACCGTCGAGCACCCGTTTGGCGTACGCGCGAACCGCTGATGGCCGAAGCCATCCGTAGCGGCCGAGTGTCCGATGTGTGCCCGCGATCGTGTTGTCCGCAAGGGAGGCGTCCATCGACAGGCCTTCCGACCGGCGATCACCGGAGATGTACCCGAGCCCCGCCGCCCGCCTGCGGTCCACCGGCAACGACGTGATGTCCTTGCCCGCCAACGTGATCCTGCCGCTCGACGGCCGCAGTCCGACGATCCGCTCGACGAGTTCGTCCTGCCCGCTGCCCGCGATCCCGGCGACACCGACGATCTCCCCGGCGCGAACGGACAGCGACACGTCACCGGCGACGGTCAAGACTTCGTCGGCGATCACGGCCGAGGACACGAATCCGCTGAAACGCACGTGCTGACCGACGATCAGCTCGATCAGGGAGCTGCGGTCCAGTTCGTCCACTGGACGCGTGGTGATCACCTTGCCGCCACGCAGGACCGTGATCTCGTCGGCGACCGCGAGCACTTCGTCCACTTTGTGGCTGATGAACACGACCGTGCGACCGGCTTCCCGCAAACCGCGCAACAGCTGGAGCAGATCGTCGACCTGAGCGGGCGCCAACGCGGCCGTGGGCTCGTCGAGGATCAGCACGTCGGCGCCGTGCCGCAGCGCACGCAGGATCTCGACCTGCTGGCGGACGCTGATGGACACGTTGTCCGCCAACGCCGTCCACGGCAGCTCGACGCCCACCCGGGATGCGAGTTCCTCAGCCTCGCTGCGGGCCACCGTCCAGTCGATCCGCAGGCCACGCTTCGGTTCGGTGCCCAGGACGAGGTTCTCAAGAAGGGTCAATGACCCGATCATCGCCAGTTCCTGGGGCACCAGGCCGATTCCGTGCTCGATGCCGTCGGCCGGGCCGCGCAGCCGGATCGGGCGGTCGTTGACCACGACCGTGCCGGAATCCGGCTGGTCAAGCCCATACAGGATGCGCATCAACGTGGTCTTGCCGGCGCCGTTCTCGCCGACGACCGCGTGCACCGTGCCCGCCCGGACTTCGACGCTGACGCCTTCGTTGGCCCGTACAGGACCGAACGCGCGTGAGACGTCCCGCGCGCCCAGGCGGACACCCATTTCGAGGATCAGCCCTGCAACCAGGCGGGATAGCCCTGGTCGATCACGTTCCACACCTTCAGCTGCCCGGAAATGATCTTCTGCTTCAACTCGTCCACCTTGGTGCGGACGGTCTCCGGGATCTCGTTCTTGGTGAACTCGAAGTCGGTCAGGCCCACGGCGCCATCGGCCAGACCGAGGTTGATCACCTGGCCGCCAAGGGGCTTGTTGTCCGCGTACGCGTCGACAACTCTGCGCACACCAAGGTCGGCGCGCTTGAGGACGCTCGTCAGCACGAACCCAGGGGCCAGCTTGTCCTGGTTGTCGTCGACACCGATCGCGTAGCGGTTGTTCTTCTTGGCCGCCTCGATCACGCCTGCGCCCGCACCACCGGCCACGTGGTACACGATGTCCGCGCCCTGCTGGAACATGGTTTCGGCGAGCTGCGAACCCTTGGTCGGGTCGCCGAAGGTGTTGCTGTAGGCGGTGAGCACCTCGATGGACTGGTCGACGTCCTTGGCGCCCTGGATGTAGCCGGACAGGAACTTGTCGATACCGACCGACTTGGTCCCGCCGATCACGCCGATCTTCTTGTCCGCGTTGATCTTCGGGTTACCCGTCTGCGTGGTCATCATCGCGGCGAGCGCGCCGGCCAGGTAGGACCCGTCGTGCTCGGCGAACAGCACCGACGCGATGTTCGGGCCGTCGATCTTGTTGTTCAGAAACGCCCACTGCACGTTCGGGTACGCCGCGGCGATGGTCGGCAGGATCTCGCCGTGCGAGAACTCCAGGTCGATCACCAGGCCGTAGCCGGACGTGCCCGCACGGCGCAGCAGCTGCTCGCCCTGCGCGACCACGTCACTGGACTCGATGTGCTGGCCCTCGACGCCCTTTTCCTTGGTCGCCGCGGTGAAACCGGACATCGCGAGGTCGTTGTACGACTCGTCGCCGAGCCCGCCCTGCGCGATCACCAGAGCGGCCTTCTTCGGTGGGGCCTGCGGGGTCGTCTCCGACGAACACCCGGCCGCCACCAGCGCGACCACGGACAAGAGGCTTAACGAGACCAGACGGGTTCGCATGACCTCGCAACTTA
This sequence comes from Kibdelosporangium aridum, assembly GCF_900176515.1. Lineage (GTDB taxonomy): Bacteria > Actinomycetota > Actinomycetes > Mycobacteriales > Pseudonocardiaceae > Kibdelosporangium > Kibdelosporangium aridum. Next base: position 10,428 of record NZ_FWXV01000029.1, on the reverse strand, counting down.
CACCGACTAATTACGACACGAGGGCCGCCCTTCGAAGGAAGGACAGCCCTCAGTCGCGAAATCGTTACAACCGCTCAGGCGGAGGTGAAGGCGAGCGCCACGTTGTGCCCGCCGAAGCCGAACGAGTCGTTCAAGGCGGCCTTCAGGTCGACCTTGCGCGGCTCGCCCGCCACCACGTCGTGCACGACACCAGGGTCGAGCTCCTCGAGGTTGAGCGTCGCGGGAATGACACTGTCCCGAATGGACAGAATGGTGACGATCGCCTCGACCGCGCCGGCCGCGCCGAGCATGTGCCCGAGGGCGCCCTTGGGAGCGGTCAGGACCGGGTGCTCACCGATCGCCTTGCGGATGGCGACGGTCTCGGTCACGTCACCGACCGATGTCGACGTCGCGTGGCAGTTGACGTGCCCGATGTCCTCGGGGCTCAGGCCGCCGGTGCGCAGTGCCGCGGTCATCGCCCGCGACTGTCCCGCGCCTTCCGGGTCCGGCGCGGTGATGTGGTAGCCGTCGGAGCTGGTGCCGATCCCGGCCAGCTTGGCGTAGATCTTGGCGCCGCGGGCCTTCGCGTGCTCCTCCAGTTCGAGGACCATGATTCCGGCGCCTTCGCCGAGCACGAAGCCGTCGCGGTGCACGTCGAACGGGCGCGAGGCCTTGGTCGGCTCGTCGTTGTTGGTGCTCATGGTGCGGGCCTGGCAGAAACCGGCCATGGTGATCGGGGCGATCGCGGCTTCCGCGCCACCGGCAACGACCACGTCAGCCTCGCCCGCCTTGAGCATGCGGTACGCCCAGGCAATGGCCTCGGCGCCGGAGGCACAGGCGGAGACCGGGGCGTGCACGCCGGCACGGGCCTTGAGTTCGATGCCGACGTGCGCGGCGGGCCCGTTGGGCATCAGCATCGGCACGGTCAGCGGCGAGACCTTGCGCAGGCCGGGGCCTTCCAGCAGGTCGTCCTGGGCGAGCAGGGTGTGCGCACCGCCGATGCCGGTGCCGATGACCACCCCGAGGCGATCGGGGTCGACGGAGTCGGTGCTCAGCCCGGAGTCGGCCCAGGCCTGCCGGGACGCGATCACCGCGACCTGCTCACACCGGTCCAGCCTGCGGGCTTCCACGCGCGGCAGCACCTCGGCAGGCTCGACCGCGAGTTCGGCGGCGATCCAGGTGGGCAACCCCAGGTCCTTGGGCCAGCTAGCCGAGATGGTGTCCACGCCACTCTTACCGGCAAGCAATGCGTCCCATGTGGACGTCACGTCGCCGCCGAGCGGTGTGGTCGCGCCCAGCCCGGTGATGACGATGTCGTTGCTCATTCCCTCTTCTCCGCCCTTGGGTGCGGCCGACGCCGCCTCGGCAGTCATCGCAGAGGCGGAACCGTCGGCTCAGGTCACACGGTGTTCTTGGTGATGTAGTCGACCGCGTCGCCGACCGTCTTGAGGTTCGCCAGCTCGTCGTCCGGGATCTTCACGCCGAACTTGTCCTCGGCCTGCACGGCGATCTCCACCATGGACAACGAGTCGATGTCCAAGTCGTCCACGAAGGACTTCTCGACGGTGACGTCGTCCTTGGCCACGCCCGCGACCTCTTCGACGATGTCGGCGAGACCTGTCAGGACTTCTTCGTTCGCCATCGATCTTTTCCCTTTCTGTATTCCGGTCAATCCACCGACGGGCGACTGGGCGCCCGGCGGGAGTCTACGGGCTGATCACGACCTGTCCCGCGTAGGACAGGCCCGCGCCGAAACCGACCATCAGCAGCACGTCGCCGGTGTTGACCCGGCCGGCCTTGCGCATGTGGTCCAGCGCGATCGGGATGGACGCCGACGAGGTGTTGCCGGTGTAGACGATGTCGTCGGCCACCTCCATCTTCTCCCGTGCGCCTTCCTTGCGCAGCCGCTTGGCGATCGCCTCGACGATCCGCAGGTTCGCCTGGTGCGGGATCAGAGCGTCCACATCGGACGGCTGCAGGCCCGCGAGTTCCAGCGCGCGCAACGCGATCGGCGCGATCTGCGTTGTCGCCCAACGGAAGACCGTCTGGCCTTCCTGATAGATGTACTTGTTGTCGCGGTTGTAGATCATGTCGACCATGTCACCCGCGCTGCCCCACGCGACCGGGCCGATGCCCGGCTCGTCGGACGGTCCGACAACGGCGGCACCGGCACCGTCGGCGAAGATGATCGCGTTCGCCCGGTCGGTGTGGTCCACCCAGTCGGTCAGCTTCTCGGCGCCGATCACCAGCACCCGGCCCGCGGAACCGGAGCGGATCAGGTCCGACGCGGTGGCCAGGGAGTAGCAGAACCCGGCGCACGCGGCGTTCAGGTCGAACGCGCCGGCGGCCTTGACGCCGATCCGGTCGGCGACCTGCGCGGCCGCGTTCGGGATGGGCGAGGGCATCGTGCAGTTCGCGACGATCACGGTGTCCAAATCGGACGGCTGCAGCCCGGCGTCCTCGATCGCCCGGGTCCCTGCGGCGACCGCCATGTCCACAAGGGACTCGTCCGGGCGGGCGAACCGGCGCTCGATGATGCCGACCCTGGTGCGGATCCACTCGTCGTTGGTGTCCATCCGCGTGGACAGGTCGTCGTTGGTGACGACCTGCTCGGGGCGGAAGCTGCCCACGCCGAGAATCCGGCTGCCTGCCGGTCCGGTCGCGATGTTGAGGGAGGTGCTCACTTGCTGCCTTCCACGAACTGCGTGAGAGAGTCCAAGTCCGCCGGGGTCTTGAGCCGAATGCGTTCCACCGACGGCAGTTCCCGTTTGATCAATCCGACCAGCGCGCCTGCCGGTGGCAGCTCGACCACCACCGTGACGCCGCGCTCGCCGAGGGTCGCCATGCAGGCGTCCCACTTCACCGGCCGCGTCACCTGGTCGACCAGCCTGGTCAGGGTTTCCGCACCAGAGGTCACCTCGCCGCCGTCGGCATTGGACAGCAGGGTCCGCGCCGGGTCTTTCGTCGGGACCGAGCTGGCGTACGCGCGCAACGCGTCCTGCGCAGGCGCCATGTACTTCGTGTGGAACGCGCCCGCGACCTTCAGCGCCCTGGCTTTCACACCAGTGGGCAGGTCGGCGGCGAGCCGCTCCAGCGCGTCCTTGTCGCCCGCGGCGACGATCTGGCCCGCACCGTTCTGGTTGGCCGGGTCGACGCCGTACTCGGCCAGCTTGTCCAGCACGACCTGGCGCTCACCGCCCAGGATCGCGGTCATCCCGGTCGGGTGCAGCGCGCACGCGGCGGCCATCTCGCGGCCACGCACACCGGCGAGCCCGACCGCGTCATCGGAGGTCAGCACTCCGGCGACGGCGGCCGCGGCCAGCTCGCCGACCGAGTGCCCCGCGACGATCGTGTCGGTGGGCAGGGTGAATCGCTTCTCGATCTCCGCCTGTGCCAGCAGCGCGGCGGCCACGACCAGCGGCTGGGTGACCGACGTGTCGACGATCTCCTCCGCGGTGGCCGTGGTGCCCAGCGTCCGCAGATCCAGGCCCGCGCGCTCGGACCAGCCGGCGAGGCGCTCCTCGGCGCCGTCCAGCTCGAGCCACGGTGCCAGCATTCCGGGGGTCTGGGAGCCCTGGCCAGGGGCGAGTATCGCGATCACACGGTCAACTGAACACTTTCCCGCGGGGCTGCCGGGATGCTGCCAGTCACCAAGTCTGTCGGGAGTTTTTGTAGCGTGTCTACAACTGTTACCGGGAGATGACGGGCTGAAACGGGAAAACGTTGTGGACGTGAACGGTCGTCACCAATGCGGGACGCGCGTTATGTGTGTCACTCCGAGGTCTACCAGAGCCCTCGTGCCCTGGCCAAGCGGCCGACCGCCAACGCGACCCGGAGTACGAGCGAATCTCGTGGATCATTCGCATTGCGCCCGGTGAGCTCGGCGACCCGGCGCAGCCGGTAGCGGACGGTGTTCGGGTGCACGAACAGCTGCCGTGCGCATGTCTCCAGCACGCCGCCGACCTCGAGATACGTGTCCACGGTCTCCAGCAGCGACCCGCCTGCGTCCTCCAGCGGGCGCGCGATCCGGTCGACCAGCTGCCACTCCGCCTCGGGATCCCCGGCAAGTGCCCGTTCCGGCAGCAAGTCGGTGGAGCGAACGGGCCTCGGCGCCGCGGGCCAACCGACCACCGCCCGCAACCCGGACAGCGCGTCAGCAGCGCTGCGATGCGCTTCAGCCAAGCTCGCCACAGTCGGGCCCGCGACCACAGGACCGTCGCCGAACGCGGCAGTGATCCGGTCAAGCACGGCCTTGCTCGGAGCACGACCACGGCGTTCCTCACCGACGAGGTCATCCGTAGGACCTGCGAGGACAACCACGAGACGGGTCCCCTGCACGCTCAGCAGGACCGCTCGCCCGAGACGTGCGGCACGGCTACGGACTTCGTAGACCACCGTCGGCGGGTCATCGGACGGCCGGTTGCCGACGAGCACGGTCGCCTCCGCCGCCGGATCCCACCCCAACGCCGCGGCACGTGACAGCAGGGCCTCCTCGGCGTCGCCACGGACGATGCCGTCCACGACCAGTGCTTCGAGCCGTGCGTCCCAGGCACCTCGGGCTTCGGCCGCGGAGGCGTACGACATGGCTGACGCGAACGCGACTTCACGGCCGTAACGCAGGACCGCTTCGCTGAGGATGGCTCGTTCGTTGTCGTCGGCTGCGAGGTCAGGGACTTGGCCCTCGAAGACCTGCAGTGCGACCCGGACCAGTTCGACCGTTTGCCGGAGGCTGATCCAGCGGGACAGGTCACGCGGGGCGGCGCGGAAAACGTCGGTGGTGAGTCGCAGCGAGGCGGTCTCGTCCTTGAGCCACGCGGTGAAGCCCGCGACACCGGACTGCGCGATCAGCAGGACGCTGGCACGCTGGTCGGCCGGCATCCGGCTGAACCACGGGAACTGCGAGTCCATCGCGGCGAGGGTGGCCGACGCGAGCTTGCCGGAAGCCCGTTCCAGCTCGGCAAGCGTTTTCGCGGAAATGGCCCCTGCTCTCATCCTGACAGCTTGACACGCCTGGGAAGACCCACCGCACCCACCCGGCGCCACCGAAGAGGAAGAGGAATCCGTTGCTGGTCAACGACCAACGCGCCCAGCGCTGGTTCGGAAGGAGCTCGCACCGTGGGGGTCTGGGGGCTCGGCCCCCAGAAATAGGACGACAGGGCACGGCGAAGGTGCGAAGCGGAGCGAAGCGCCGAAGTAAATGGCCCCCTGGAGTGTAGTGGTGCGCTGCACTCCAGGGGGCCTTCTCCCCGGTCCCCACCGGTAGATCCACTATGGACTGTTCTTGATCTACGCGCTACTGGTGTCCCCCTATCGTGGGACCAAGGTCCTGGGTGCGGATCCCGCTGGGGAGGGAGTACGCCGGGTCGCATAGGTGAGGTCTGCTCGCGTCCGCGCGAGCACGCTCTAGGTATGACTCACATCCTGATCGTCGGTGGCGGTTATGTCGGGATGTACACCGCCATTCGCTTGCAGAGGAAACTGCGTGCTGGGGAAGCGAGGGTGACCGTCGTCGACCCGCAGCCGAACATGACGTATCAGCCGTTTCTGCCGGAGGCTGCGGCTGGTTCGATCGAGCCGCGGCATGTGGTCGTGCCGTTGCGCCGGGTGCTGCCGAAATGCACTGTGGTCACCGGCAAGGTCACCAGTGTCGACCACGAACGCAAGATTGCCACCGTCGTTCCGGCTGAGGGGCTGCCGACGTCGATGCCGTACGACATCCTTGTGATGGCAGCGGGTTCGGTGTCACGCACGCTGCCGATCCCGGGCCTGGCGGAGTCGGGCATCGGGTTCGCGACCGTCGGCGAGGCCATCTATCTGCGCAACCATGTTCTGTCCCGGTTGGACGTCGCGTCGAGCACGCCGGAACGCAAGGAGCGTGCGCTGACGTTCGTCGTGGTCGGCGGGGGGTATGCCGGTGTCGAGGTGTTCGGCGAACTGGAGGACATGGCCAGGTACGCCCTCAGAGTCCACAAGGGACTGTCTGCTGCGGACATGAAGTGGGTTCTGGTCGAGGCCGCCGACCGGATTTTGCCCGAGGTCAGCCCGGTGATGTCGGACTACACGATCCGCAGGCTGACCGACCGCGGGATGCAGGTGCGGCTGAACACCAAGCTGGTGTCGATGGCCGGCGGCCGCGTCGAGCTGTCCGACGGGACCTGCTTCGAAGCCGACACGGTCGTCTGGACCGCGGGCGTCAAGGCCAATCCGCTGGCCATGCGGTCCGGGATGCCGATCGACTTCCGCGGCCGGTTGATCTGCACGGAAACCTTGCAGGCCAGGGGGCTGCAAGGCGTCTGGGGCGCGGGTGACAGCGCGGCCGTGCCGGACCTGACGGGCCTCGGCGCGCTGTGCACGCCCAGTGCGCAGCACGCCGTCCGTCAGGCGAAAGTCTTGGCGGACAACATCATCGCCACGCTGCGCGGCGGCAAGATCAAGCCGTACAAGCACAAGCACGTCGGCTCGGTGGCCAGCCTCGGCCTGCACAAGGGCGTCGCCCAGGTCTACGGGATCCGCCTGCGTGGCTGGCCCGCGTGGCTGATGCACCGCGCGTACCACTGGAGCCGCGTGCCGACCGCCGGTCGCAAACTACGCGTTCTGGTCGACTGGCTGACGGTGTTGCTGTCGCGGCGCGAGATCGTGTCGCTCGGCCAGATCCAAGACCCGCGCCGGGACTGGGAGGTCGTGGTCCGAGAGACGACTCACAGCCTGAAGGGGAATACCCGGACCCAGTGAAGGTGTTGAGGCGCGAGTGCGGTTCTTTCTGGAGCACGGCATCACCGTGCTGGGGCAGCGGACCTCGTACGCCGAGCTGATCGGCCAGATCTGTGCTCTGGCGGTGGTGTTCCTCGCCAAGTACCGCACTCTCTGGACGTGGCCCGTCCAGGTCGCGGCCACGGTGCTGCTGTTCAGCGTCTACGTCTCCGCGCACCTCGGCGGGCTGGCGTCACGGCAGGTCGTGATCCTGCTGATCAGCATTTACGGCTGGTGGGCGTGGGCGCGGCGCCGTGACCCGGTCTTCGGCGTCGTGGTGCGTCGTTCGACGCTCACCGAAATCCTGGTCACGATCGCGGTCCTGATCGTCGGCACCGCCGGTATGGCGTGGTTGCTGCACGCTTTGAACGCGTCGTGGGACCCGATCCCGGATGCCGCGATCTTCGTCGGAACCGTGGTGGCGTTCGCGTTGCAAGGCCGCGGCCTGGTCGAGTTCTGGCTGGTCTGGCTCGTGGTGGACGCGATCGGCGTGCCACTGCAGATCAGCTCGAACCTCTGGTTCAGCGCGCTGGTCTACACGGTGTTCGCGGGCCTGGTCATCTGGGGCTGGCTGAGCTGGATCCGGGACGCCAAGCGCAACGCGCCCTCGCGTGCCGTGCACAAGGCCGTCACCACGTAGAAGCTTCCACCGCTGGGGTGCGTCGACCGTGTACGCGAGCCACGTTGGATCGGCGTCGCGGTAACGATGTGCGAGTACGGCCCGAGAATGGGACATGAGCAACGAGCCCGTGGCGCCGCCGCCCGAGGACCGTCCTCCCGTGCCGCCCGATGAGCAACATCAGCCTGACGGCGGGCACCATCCCGATGGGCCGAGCCACCACGAAACGCGAGAGGCCGTCAGCGACATGGTCATCCGCCCCAAACGCAAATGACACAGACCACCGAGCTGTACGGCTGGGCGGGCGAGCCCACGATGGAGCACTGGTCGCGGGTGACCAACGACCACGCTCGCGTGACCTTCGGCATGATCGTCGTCGTTCACGAAGTGTTCCGGAGCGCCGAGAAGACGCTGACCCAGGACGAAGCCGAAGCGCTTGAGCGCGCCTTGCGGGCGAAGTTCGAGAAACAGACCGGTGTCATCCACAACAGCTACTTCTGCTCACGCGAGCGTGGCGGCGTCGCCCTCGTCGAGTCGGCGACGTCGGGCTGGGAGTTGCACACCGCGCTGAACACTTCCGACGCGGATCTGGTCAAGCTTGAGGCGGACTGCCGCGCCTCGATCGACCAGGCGCGGGACATGTTGCCCGGACCGCAGATCAAGACCCTCGTCGAAGCGCTCTACTCCGCGATGACCCGGGTGTTGCTAGCGGCGGATTTGTTGCATGACACGGACGCTGACCGCGCCGCGATCGTGGCGACCGCGCAGAAGGAAGTCACGCACGCCACCACCAGGGTCCAAGCGGCGATCCAGCGGCAGGCCCGCTTCAACTACTTCCAGGGCGCACTGGTCGGCACGATCGCAACCGCGGCTCTGATCGTGCTTGTCGGAGTCGCGAGTACGCAGTTCTGGCCTGGGTTGCTGAACACGCCGGGGCTGGTCGTGGCTTCGCTGTTCGGCGCGTTGGGTGCGGTGGTCAGCATCTTCCAGCGCATGTCGAAGGGCACCTTGATCCTCGACTTCAACACGTCCATCCGCCACCTGCGGGCGCTGGGTGGTTTCCGGCCGTTGGTCGGCGCGGTCTTCGGCGCGGTGGCTCAGTTCGCGCTCACCGCGGGCACGATCAACGCGACGCTGGGGTTGTTCGCGCTGGCCGGGTTCGGCGCGGGCTTCAGTGAACGCTTCGCCACGGACATGATCGAACGCGCAGGCCAGGTCATCGCGAAGCTGCCGCATTGACTCGGTCGCCGCACGCCCGGTCAAGCGTGGCGTGCGGTCGACCGAATGCGATCACCCCCGACTTGAACACGACCGCCCCTCGTGGCCGTGTGCATCAGTAAGCCGAGGCGCGCCACATGTCCTGGCGCGCCCCGGCTTGCTGGTCAGGCGATTCGGCGACGGCTCACCCGGCCGGCCAGCAGCCGGGCGGCGATGCCGAACCCGGCGACGCAGATCGCCGGAGCCGTGCCGATGGCGATGACCAACAGGGTGATCACGCCACTGAACAAAATGACCATCAACAGCGCGGCCCGCAAAGTCGTTGGCCAGCAACGGAGCACACGCTCCGCGACGCAGGCCCAACTCGTGCGGCTGGCACGCCGGTGCCGTCCGCGCTGCCGCCCGGTGTTCTCACACCATTGGCCGGAGGAGGAAGAAGTCGCCCGGTCGGGCGACGACTCATCCTCTGGTTCTACCGTTACCATGGGGGAGTTGTGCCTCCACTTCTTTAGCGAATGGGGATGTCAACAATCACGCGGTCTCCTGGTGCCACAGGGGGCCGCGTTTTTCTGCGGCGAGGCGCAGAACCCAAAAGCTACCACTTGTGGGGGACCTGTTGCGTAACTCAACTTATGGCCGTGACGGGCGAGTTGAGTGAACTCATCGGTAGCTTTAGTCATCACCGCCTAACACGCGACGAACGGGCGAAAAACAACGTCGAGTGGCGAGTCCGTTTATGCGCAGGAGAATGATCCGTTACCGGTGCTTGCCACGTATGCGTGATCTACGATGCGTACGGCCATCACCTGGTCGCGTGACGCCTGATCAGGGAAGTTCGTTGGTCGCCAACGACATGCAGACTCCGGAAACCCAGAATCCTGACACCGCACAGATCGGTCCGGCCGAAGCCTTGCCGCGCCCCTGATGCCGTTCGGCGCACGACCACGCAGCTCAACGGCGGCAACGAGTTAGGTCAGTGCGGCCACTCGTGTCCCGACTATCGCCACCTGAGTCGAGAACGGTTACATCGACCGCCAGAAGTGCCACTTGATAGGCCATCCGAGTGATTCACCGCGTGATTGTCAACCACTGCATTCTCACTTTTGTCTGGACAAGATAAAAGTGAACACAGAAATAGTGGACAAAAATCTGTCAACTCCACTGGGCGGCAAAGCCCGGCACGATGTCGTTGCACGCGAGCTCTTCCGCGCGGAGTTCGCGCCTGGTGGCGTTCGTTGTGCAGACGGGGTTCGCGGTCGAAGCGGAGAAGGCGATGCTCTGTGCCGACCGCACATGGCATGAGATCGAAAACCGGAGATTGGAAGGCGGTGCGAACAAGCCGAATCGATCACAGAAATCCATAGCCCATGGCGAAGCAGCGCCCCGTGACCCAAGCCCACCGATCGCAGCGAAGCCACGCCTGTAGATCCAAGACCAACGCCCCCAGCGCTGAAAAGCGAGGAGTGCGCACCGTGGAAGGTCTTGAGCTCGGTCCCAAAAGAAGGGGCCGAGGCGGCGAAGCCGCGTGCGCTGGTCCAAGCGAAAACGCGCCCAGTGCCGGAAAGGTGTCAACGGCACCCGAATTTTGACCCCTTTCCGGCATCTGAATGTTGACCCCCTGCATGGGAATTGATCTCTACTCTTCGGTTGTGCCGGCGGTGGGGACGCGGCCGAGGTCGCGGTCCTTGAGCCGGTAGCTGTCGCCCTTGAGGGCGATGACTTCGGCGTGGTGGACGAGGCGGTCGATCATGGCGGCGGCGACCACGTCGTCACCGAACACCTCGCCCCACCGGCCGAAGACCTTGTTGCTGGTGACGATCAAGCTGGCCCGCTCATACCGGGAGGAAACCAGTTGGAAGAAC
>NZ_FWXV01000041.1 GCF_900176515.1 Kibdelosporangium aridum | reverse complement strand
CTGAGACGTGATGCGTAGCCGATTGAGGCGAAGTGGATGATCCTATGCTGCCGAGAAAAGCCTCTAGTGAGTGTTCAAGCGGCCCGTACCCTAAACCGACACAGGTGGTCAGGTAGAGAATACTAAGGCGTTCGGGTGAACTGTGGTTAAGGAACTCGGCAAAATGCCCCCGTAACTTCGGGAGAAGGGGGGCCGTGTGGCGTGAAGCGCCTTGCGCGTGGAGCGTTGTGTGGCCGCAGAGACCAGCGAGAAGCGACTGTTTACTAAAAACACAGGTCCATGCGAAGTCGTAAGACGATGTATATGGACTGACGCCTGCCCGGTGCTGGAACGTTAAGAGGACGGGTTAGTGCCCTTTGGGGTGCGAAGCTCAGAATTTAAGCGCCAGTAAACGGCGGTGGTAACTATAACCATCCTAAGGTAGCGAAATTCCTTGTCGGGTAAGTTCCGACCTGCACGAATGGCGTAACGACTTCTCGGCTGTCTCAACCACAGGCCCGGTGAAATTGCACTACGAGTAAAGATGCTCGTTACGCGCGGCAGGACGGAAAGACCCCGGGACCTTTACTATAGCTTGGTATTGGTGCTCGGTTCGGCTTGTGTAGGATAGGTGGGAGACTGTGAAGCTCTGACGCTAGTTAGGGTGGAGTCGTTGTTGAAATACCACTCTGGTCGAATTGGGTGTCTAACCTCGGACCATGATCTGGTTCAGGGACAGTGCCTGGTGGGTAGTTTAACTGGGGCGGTTGCCTCCTAAAGAGTAACGGAGGCGCTCAAAGGTTCCCTCAGCCTGGTTGGCAATCAGGTGTTGAGTGCAAGTGCACAAGGGGGCTTGACTGTGAGACTGACGGGTCGAGCAGGGACGAAAGTCGGAACTAGTGATCCGGCCATGGCTTGTGGAAGCGTGGTCGCTCAACGGATAAAAGGTACCCCGGGGATAACAGGCTGATCTTGCCCAAGAGTCCATATCGACGGCATGGTTTGGCACCTCGATGTCGGCTCGTCGCATCCTGGGGCCGGAGTAGGTCCCAAGGGTTGGGCTGTTCGCCCATTAAAGCGGTACGCGAGCTGGGTTTAGAACGTCGTGAGACAGTTCGGTCCCTATCCGCCGCGCGCGTAGGAGACTTGAGGAAGGCTGTCCCTAGTACGAGAGGACCGGGACGGACGAACCTCTGGTGTGCCAGTTGTTCCGCCAGGGGCATGGCTGGTTGGCTACGTTCGGAAGGGATAACCGCTGAAGGCATCTAAGCGGGAAGCTCGTTCCAAGATGAGGTCTCCCACCCATTTGATGGGTTAAGGCTCCCAGCTAGACGACTGGGTTGATAGGCCAGAGATGGAAGCACGGTAACGTGTGGAGTTGACTGGTACTAATAGGCCGAGGACTTGCTCACAAAGATGTTACGCATCCACTGTACGGTT
>NZ_FWXV01000030.1 GCF_900176515.1 Kibdelosporangium aridum | reverse complement strand
AGGGGTTCCAGACGGTGATCGCCACGGCTGTACGGATCGAACAGGACAGACAACAGAGAAGGGGAGGGTCACTTCATCAGATCGCCCGCCGTGGCTGTCGTTCGCCGGGCGGGTACCGCAGTCCCATCGGATTGGTAGGTGGTTCTCGGTTACTGACAAGCGATCCCCGTGATTTCCAGCCGTTGGTTGGATGCGGGTACTTCAAGCCGATCGCACGATCGGTTGACGATGATGAAACCCAAACCCAGGGGCCCCGGGCGCATGCGCGCTCCGGGGCCTCTTGTGATGTGGAGGTGCGATGATCCCTGACCCACGGGGCACGCCCGCGCCCGGCGCGGGTGACAAGTTTGATGATGAGCATTACCCGGCCTACACGATGGGCCGGGCCGCGGAGATGCTGGGCACCACGCCGGGATTTCTGCGTAGCTTGGATGAGGCGAAACTGATCGAGCCGCAGCGTTCGGCCGGTGGGCACCGCCGTTATTCGCGCTACCAGTTGCGGTTGGCCGCCCGAGTGCGGGAACTGGTGGATCAAGGCACGGGCCTGGACGCCGCCTGCCGGATCGTCACTCTCGAAGACCAACTCCACGAGGCGCAACGGCTCAACGCCGCACTGCGCCAACACGACTGACAGCCGCGCGGCCTTCAGACCGCGCGGCACCACATCCGACGACAGCTCGGCTGACGTAGTGACACTCCGACCCAAACTACAGCGCCACTAACCTGCGCAGACCCGGACTCTTACTCCCGCGCCCTGCGCTCCTGCTGCCCTGATAGCCGGGCACCGGTGCGACGCCGCAGCCTCGATCAACGGGCTCAGGTGTTCAGTGTTCCACTGTGCTTCGGCCGCTTTCTTGCCCGGGCGGCGAGTGGCCATCGGGTACCTCGGCGAACAGCGGCGGTATGACAGGCTTCCGGCGCCCAGCCGACCATCTTTCTTTTCATCGTGATGGTCCTCGACTGACGGTGTTTGTAATGGAGCGGGTGAGGGCATTACATGGCCAGGCAACCCACGACTCTGAGGACTGGCCGCGTATTGCTTGCCTACGGGAGCTGCCATGGACGGTGTTCGGCACACCATGAAGCCACTCGGCGCCGCGCCAGAGTTCATCCGGCGTGCTGCCATCGCCTGGATCCGGGCAGCGGACGCCGGGCTTATCGACGCCGGTGAACTCACCTGGCTGCTTGCCCATCTGCCAGCTGAGCCTCAGGCGACCGCCGAAACGGGAGCCGGTGGGTGACGACCGACACCAGTGGCGGGTGGATGGAGGGGCTGACGGCAAAGCCAGCTACAGCTCCTTCGTCACCTTCAACGACCCGGGTCAGGCGCGGAAGAACGTCCGCAGGTCTTCGGCGAGGACATCCGGGCGCTCCATCGCCGCGAAGTGCCCGCCGTCGGGAAACTCCGACCAGTGCACGATGTGCGAGTTGTCCCGCTCGGCGAAGGTCCGGATCGTCTTGAAGTCGTCCGCGAAGACCGCGACGCCGGTGCGCGACGGGTTCACCGTCGGCTCGTGCCCCGCCTTCGCCTCTTCGAAGTGGTAGCGGCCGGCGGTCGCCTGGGTGTTCGTGAACCAGTAAAGCGAGACCTGGGTCAGGATCTGGTCCGTCGTGACGAGGCTCGTCCCGTTGCCGAAGTTGTTGAACAGTTCGCTGTACGCGAGCTGCCCGACCGGCGAATCGGCGATGGCGGCCCCGACGGTCTGCGGCGCGTCGCGTTCATTTGGTTGTAGCCGCCGACGGACTGGAACCACTCGAGGTGCTTGAGCGCGGCAGCACGAAGCCGCGAGGTGTTTTCCGGCTTCTTGCCGTTGTTCACCCACGGCGCATCATCCGATGTGGACTGCCTATCGGCGCCAGTCGTTGTTGTCGTGAAGGTTTGCATGCCACCGCCTCCAGGCATGGGTGTGGTGCGCCGCGTCGCCTATTCCGACAGCGAGCGGTGAGAGAAAGGGTGTTCTGTTCTATCGATGCAGGGGGCTGATGCCGTGAAGGTCAGCCGCCGTTGTTCAACGCTTGTGCTTCAGCCACGCGGAACGCCGCATTGCTGGTTGTCGTCATGCCCGGGAACGTTCCACTCTGCCCGGCACCCGACCACGAGACTGTCCAATGGACGGTTGCCGAGACCGCAAACGCTTGCCCTGCTTGCCGGGCGGAGGAGTTGCGGTATGTGTGCCCACAGTCCGGAGATCCCGATTTCGGATCATTACCAGTGCCGTACGCGGTGCCGGGCCTTGGCATGTCACCGTCGTGCCGTCTCCCATCGACCACGACACCGACTTTGGAGTGGCCGTTGCCGTCACCGACACGCCTGGCACTGATGCCGTCGCAGATGCTGGCGCCCATCTGCTCGCCAGCCACAGCCAGGTCGGCAAGTTCACGAGCTGAATGCCGGATGGGCTGGCAGCGATCCTCGGACTCGGCAAGCGCAACCGTTTGCGCGCCATTTCAGCGACCTGAGCCGGAGACAGGATCGGCGCAGCACTTCCATTTGCCGGGATCCAAACCGGACCCTCACGGTTTTTCCCATCCGCCGAGCACAACACCCAGAACCAGCCACCGGGACCTTCCGGCTGTGCACCTGATGGAGGATCAGCTGGCACAGTCCTACACGCGAAGGGATCGACCTCACCGCCGCCGTTGCCGCCGGAGTTCCCACCAGCGTGGGACCCACCGCCTGTACCGCCTTGGCCATGTCCAGCAGTGATGTCACATGCGGGTGAGGGGTTGTCCGCAGGTCACTCCGCCGAAGATGTCGTCGGCAAACGCCGGTGTTGTCGCACCAAGTGCTCCGAGAATCGTTGCTCCTGCCAGAGCGGCGGCCCGTCTTGTGTTTAGCATGACCCCACCTCGTGCACGCCGACGTCGGAGACCTTCCATGACCCATCAGTTTGCTGTTCACGATGGCGTTGATCCGATGGCGACCTCCCGGCTTGTCGTCGGCGAGCTGGCCGTTGTCAGCGCGGTATTTCAACGACTTCGACGAATCGCTGCAGTCGGAAACGATGATCTTTTTGGGAGCGTCGACCGGCTCGACCGAAGTCACACTTGGGCTGAAGGTCGGCTCGCCTTTGGTCACCAACCCGTTGGAGTGGTCGGCATAGAGACTCCGCGACAGGTTGTTTAGTGCGGTTCCGGTGGTGTGCTGCCCGAGCTTGGTCGACCGCCAGTCCGACGTTGCGGCCGCCGCCACGAAGTCTCGCCACATCCCCTTGTACGCCGCCAGCGCGTCCTGCTTGGCCTTGTCCACAGGGGACGCTGGTGAAGTCGGCGATGCCGATGTGCTCGTCTGTGTCGTTGGCGTTGCGGGAGTTGGATTGGTCGTTGGCTCGGAGCTGCATGCAGCGAGCGTGAAAGTCGCACCGGCCGCGAACACCGCTAGGCGACCCCACATGATCAAAGTCGTGCGCCGCACCACACGCCACCCCCGAACCCTCGCAGAGATCATTTGCCATCAAGTGATAGAGACCACGTCTATACCTCTACCCCCTACCGACTGCAAAGTCCGTATGAACGGACTTTGCAGTCCATATGGGCCTATTAGTAAATTTTTCACTCTTTCGGACTGCAAACACGACGATTCTCAACGCTGCGAGGTCACACTTGCGGAGCATTCAACTACTTGTGGGGGCAACCCGATGGTGCCGATGCAAACGCGAGAGATCCCGGACGGATCCTCGACGTGCTGATCTTCTTGTGGATGGCAGTCGGTGCCGTTATCGCGATGTTCGTTCACGTTTGGACACGCCGGCTGCTGGCGACTGACCACAAAGGATGGCTGACCGCGCCGCTCACGGCGACGTTGCTCACCGCGGTCTTGTTCGGCTCTCTAGCGTGGCGACTGGGCTGGACCGTTGAACTGTTGCCATACAGCCATCTGGCCGCTGCCGGTGTGTCGCTCTCCATCGTGGATACCGTCGAGCAACGACTTCCCAACAAGCTGGTGCTGACGAGCCTTCTGGTGCTCGGTGGCTTCTTCGGCGTCCTGTCGATCGTGAACTTGGACGGCGCGAGCCTCGTACGAGCAGTCGTTGGATCGATTGTCGTCGCCGGGTTCTACCTCGCACTCGCTCTGGCGTCTGGCGGTGGTTTGGGAGCAGGCGACGTCAAGCTCGGCGGCCTTTTGGGCCTCGCACTCGGCTGGTTGAGTTGGCCTGCGTTGATGTTTGGCGTGTTCCTTGGCTGGTGCTCTGCCGGAGCAGCATGGCTGGCGCTTCGTCTGGCCGATCGCAGCCCGCAGAACCGCCAGTTACCTGCAGGCCCTTTTCTGGTGTTCGGCACACTAGTTGCAATCGGTGTCATGCCCACGAGCTGAGATGTGACTATTGCCCTACCCGGAGGTATCTCTGGCTGGCGGGTAGTGGGGCGATGCCATGGCGGTGGTGCCATCACACGATGAGTGAGGTGCGCGGTCGACGTCGTTGGGTGAGGCTGATGGCTGGTGTGTTTCCGCGAGTGCACGCTCTATCAACTCGACTGACTCGGTCTCGCTGAGGGCGTGGCTTCGCAGGTGCTTGAAGACACCATGGGCGTAGGACAGCTTCTGTGAGTCTTCCGAGTCCAGCGGGCCGGCGAGATGGTCGATGTGTAGCAAGTCGGGATCGGCGGACCCAGGCAGCGTCATGAGTGTGAACGCTCCTGTTGCTGCGCAAGGGCTTTGTCCCTCGGCAGGAAGTATGTGCAAGGCGGCAGTGCGGAGGCATGCCGTGTCGATAAGTCGCTGCAGTTGCTCGCGCATCGTTTCTGGCCCACCAACGGTGCGGCGCAGCACGATCTCGTCGATGACGGCGATCAGCCGCAGTGAGCGCTTCCCTGCGGTGAGCCGCTGTTGACGAATCCGCCGGACGATCACCTCATCGAACGGTGCGGGATGATCCCAGTTCTTGAGCAGTGCCAAGGTGTATTCCTCGGTTTGGAGTAGCTCAGGCACGACGAGCGTCGAGAAATCGCACACCAACGCGGCCTCGGTCTCGACATCGACGTGGTACTGGTTCTGCCTGCCATACGCGTAGTACCACGGCCGTTTGAGGGCTTTGCGGACTTCGTTGATTAGAGCGGGATCGTGACAGTCGTAGACATCCATCATCGAACGAACCAGGTGAGTATTTGGTTTAGTCTCACCTGTTTCAACGCGGTGCAACGCACTTCGCTTCTTGTCCAGCAGGGGTGCTGCCTCGTCCAAGGTGAGGTTGGCCGCTTCCCGCATACGGCGGAGCTTGGCTCCGAGCCTGCTGCGCAGGAACGGTGGACGGCTGGGCTCGAATTGGGAACCCCACATGACGATGCTCATGGCGCTGTGGATCCTGGGTAGTGGAACAAGAGCGAGGGCTGACCGTGTGTTCTTGTAATGGCCGTCGGCGATGACGAGGGCTGTGGGTGCCGTTGTCATTGCCGACGGTGAGGACGCTGTCGCCTATGTGCGGTGGGCTAGTTCTGGTCGGTGATGGGTGAAGGAGTAACCCAGATCAGTCGCGGGGTGACGTTGTGGGTCTTGGGGAAGTACTTCAGAGCTCCGTCGGCGTCAGCCAGGACGAACTGCCTGTTGTCGTCCTCGGTGATCATGTAGGCGTGTTCGTCGAATGCCATGCCCCACGCCGCGATCTTGACGTCGAGCTGGGCGCCGTACTCTAGGGCGACAGCGAACATCTGGGGCGCTTGGTCTGTGGCCATGTCGTTGACCGTCTTGGTGAACTCGATTTCTTTGGCGGACGGCTGGGAGCTTGTCGTTTCGTCGCTCGTGGCGACTGTGGACTGTTCTGTCATGTTGGACACGTGGAACTCCTTGTGATGATTGGTTGTTGATCCGTCGTGTGGAACGACGGCGATGGTGGGTAGGCCGGGTCTGTGTGGTCCGGCGCCGGGCCACAGACCTGCGGGCGACGCACTGCGGGTTGTCTCAACGGAATCGGCGCGGGATCGAGCTCCGGAACCGTGACCCGTCGGGGCACGCGTCTACCCGGCCTGTGGCAAAGTGTTCTGCAGTAAGGCAGTCACGTCAGTGTCGTTGACGAAGCTGTGCAACGGGAACTGTTGGTCGGTCGTCATCCGGAGCCACTACCCACCTGGGCATGCGCCTACCCGGCTCTGCGGCAGGACGCCCTGCCGTGGCTGGTCGCCACGCTGAGCCGCCGGGGACGAGTTGGTTTGTTCCCAATGACCAGCAACGATTATCACGACACGTTTGCGCGACGGCCGTGCTGGAGTCGGGTGCGGGGCGGCGTCGCGACTGCCTGTCGGACGGGACCTGGGAAGGATCACGCCAGCTCTCCGGCATACATCAGTGTGTCGTTCGTTCTCTAGTCGGTGCTCTTCAAAGGCGTGGCGTAGTCGTACTGCCATTGCGGCGAGTGCGAGAAACGCGATGAAAGTGGCCGCTGACAGCCTGGCCGCGTCAGGCCATGGGTTCGCTACTGCCATCTCGGATGGGAATCCCGAGGTTGAAAATTTCAGCTCTGAAATTTCACTGATTGTCGTGATCAAGTTCGCTCCCGGCGGTCGTGTGGTACGTGGCGGGCTGCGTCTATACGACCAGGGGAGCTACGATTTGCGGAACGGGGCAAATTTGGCAAATATGGATTGGGATTTGCGTCCAACGCCTGCGCGAAGCGACTCTGCAGTCCAGTGTGAGCGACGAAGACTCAAACGTCGAGTGATGGATCGACGGGTCTTGGCTTCGATGCAGAATTCGACCTTGAAATAGCTAAGCGGGATCAGCCATGCCAGCGGGCTGTCTGGTGCTGACGGGTGCACCCCAGGATGTGTGTGGTCTGACGTGCTGGTTAGGGTCGTCGACGTGTCAGCTCCTGAGGTAGCCCCAGTTGAGCAGTACGTGTCCGGATTGAACCGGAAGCGGATGGCCGCTGGTGTGTTGTTCCGTGACAGCTGCGGCCGTGTGTTGTTTGTAGAGCCTTCATATAAGCCGAACTGGGAGATCCCCGGTGGTGCGGTGGAGGCGGACGAGTCGCCGTGGGAGACCGCAGCGCGTGAGCTGGCGGAGGAACTGGGCTGGGAACAGCCGTTGGGTCGGTTGTTGGTTGTGGACTACGTACGCCCTCAGGACTCGCGTCCTGAGGGCGTGATATTCGTGTTTGATGGCGGTGTGTTGAGTGGGTCTGATGTGGACTCGTTCACCTTTGCCGATGGAGAGATCGTTTCGGCAGGGTTCTACCCGCTGTCGGAGATTCGGCCGCGGGTGAAGCCGTTGTTGGCCGCTCGAGTGGAAGCCGCTCTGGCCGCGATTGATCTGGGTACAACGGTCCTATGTGACCACGGCCGTCGCATCGCCTGATTCTTCGTTGGTACGTGAGCGTGGAAGTGCCACCGGCGGGGCGGTGTGGTGCTTGCCTGCGGTGCGGTAGAGGCTGTCATGGATGCCGTCGGCGTACAGCAGACCACCGAGGTCTTTGAGTGTCTTCCCAACCGGTGAGTCAGCTCGGAATGCTGCAGCGCCGAGGAACAGTGCCAGGTCGCTGACGACAGCGTGCGCTGTGGTGACGCCATGAGCCTTCATTGCGCAACTCCACGTTTCGGCATTCGGTGATTTGGCCTCGGCCAGGCGGGCGGCGGTCAAGGTGCCAAGTAGCGAGGTGATCAGTTGTGCGTGGGCGCGCCCTAGCGTGACGAGAGTCGAGTCGCGATGGCGCTGTATATCGCCGCTTGTCTTACGACGGGTCACGGTGGCTGTGACGGTGTCGAAGACTGCGGCAGCGCCGCCCAGCGCCGTTGCTGTGACTAGCGGTCGATAGAACGCGAAGTGGTCGCGCAGGATAGACATACCCTCGCCGATCAGACGCTGCTCGGGATGGATGACGACGGTGTCGAGGTCAAGGATTCCCCAGGTCCATCCTGCGAGGCCGCTGGGTTCCACGGGTTCCTGGTGTAGTCCGGGTGCGTCTCGGTCGACTGCGGCGGCGGCCAAGTGGCCATCGGGTCTCGGAAGAACACGATGAACACGCTGGCTTCGACCAGTCGGCTGATCCAGGTCTTTCGGCCGTTGACCTGCCATGTTCCGTCTGGTTGTCGTGCGGCGCAGGTGCGGGGTTCGGCAGGGCGAGATCCGCCGTGCGGTTCGGTGATGGCGATGCCGGCGAGTTCGCCCTTGGCGAGGCGGGTCAGCCACCTGCTGCGGCTGTAGCCTGCGGTGTGGTGAGCGAGGAGTCGGCCGTGCCCGAGGCCGACTGTGTCGCGTAGATCGATGTCGTGGAAGCCGCAGATGAACTGCGCCATCACCTGCAACAGCGCAGGGTGGTCGCTGACGTCGTCAAAGCCCCGGTGTGCTATGTGCCGTCTGATGGCAAGAAGGCGACGGCTTCGTTCCGAGCTCGCCGGAATGTCTGGGCCAATGGGATAGGTCCTGAGAAGCGACATGAGCTCGGTGTTGAGCAGATCGAGCCACTGCCAATCGAGCGTTCCGGATGGATCAACGACCTGTTGAACAGAGCGCAGCCAGGTCAGTGCATGACCGGTCATGCGTCGGCCCGGCCGTGTACGCGAGCTGGGTACCGTA
The DNA here is from genome assembly GCF_900176515.1 of Kibdelosporangium aridum. Taxonomy (GTDB): domain Bacteria; phylum Actinomycetota; class Actinomycetes; order Mycobacteriales; family Pseudonocardiaceae; genus Kibdelosporangium; species Kibdelosporangium aridum. Next base: position 13,739 of record NZ_FWXV01000030.1, on the reverse strand, counting down.
GGCGAGGGCACCCGCCGGGATGTCTTTGGTGACCAAAGATCCGGCGCCGATAAATGCGTGTTCTCCAACTGCCACACCTGACAGTACGGTGGTGCCGCTGCCGACTTTCGCACCAAAGCCGAAGCTGGGAGGCTTCAACTTTGGTTGCTTGTACGGATGACGCCAGGTCAGCGTCTTGTCGTTGATGGTTCGGATGCCAGCGCCAAGGAAGACGCGGTCCGCCAGTTGTATTGAGCTGGTCAAATGTGAGCCCGGTGAGCAGCGGACGTAGTGACCGATCCTGGCTTCGCGCTCGACGACAAGGTGGTGGCCGAGTTGAGTTTCGTCGCCGATGCGGACTGCGGTGCGCAGCACTGTGTGGTGACCGACGATCGTGTTGTGGCCGATCGTGACCGCTGCGTAGACAACAGCGCCTGACCTCACCACGGTGCCAGCGTCAATCTGGGTAAGGGCGCCAGCACCGGAGTACGTCTCACCGACGGCGTATCCGAGTTCGGGCTTGCCGACAACAGTGTGCTCTTCCACTCGGGCCTGTTCGCCCAATTGGGTTCCACCGTGGACCACGGCGAACGCGCCGATCACGGTGCCTTCCCCGAGCGTGATGGTGCGTGAGGCACCGTGCGCGTCAGTGGGGATGAACACGGCGAAGCGGCTGATATCGGCGCCGGCCTGTATGTTGAGCAGGCCCGCCTTGTCGAGCTCGTCCGCGGTCATTCCACGTCTGAGGATCATCGCCGACCTCCCTTGCGGCATGTAATGGTTTGTTGACTGTGGCGCCCTGCTCTCCCATGAGGTGACATGACGGCCTGTTCGGTTTCGCCCGTCAGCAATTGATCGGCGCGGCCGATCGGCTTGAACGATCAGAGCACTGCGTTGGCGGCAACTGGTCGCTACCGTTGATCGCGACCCAGCAGTGGAGGGCCACCATGAACGTCCTGCCCGCCGACGATCCGATCGACCCGCGGTTGTGGGAACGTCCGCACATGCGTGCGGCACTGGCCGGGCACGACATCAGTGAGGTCTTTCGGCTGTTGGGAGCCGCGGGGATATCGCAGCGCAGGATCGCCGCGCTCACGGGGCAGAACCAGTCCGAGATCTCCGACATCACGCAGGGCCGGCAAGTACAGGCATACGAGGTCCTTGCGCGGATCGCGGACGGGCTCGGTATCCCGCGTGGCTATATGGGATTGGCCTATACCCACGTCACGCCGCCGAACGTTCGGACTAGTACGAGCAGCACGAAGGAAGACTGGATGGAACGACGGACCTTTCTCGGCCTGGTCAGCAAGATTGTCATGGGCGCCGCCCTCACTCCAGCCGAATTGGACGTTATCGCCGTCGCTCCTGCGAGTACACCCGTCCCCAACAACGTTGGGCGGTCCGACGTCGCCGGGGTACGGACCCTTACAGCGGCGCTGCGGGCTTACGACGCGGCGCACGGCGGTGGGGCCTGTCGGGACGCGATCCTCGCCCATACCGCGTGGGCGGAGTCATTGCTCCACGCGTCCTGTACGGACGATGTCCGCCGCGAACTGCTGTCGGCAGTTGCTAGGCGGCGCTGATCAGGAAGTGGATCTTGCGGATGGTGTTGGCGGACAGCGGCCGACATGTGTGTTTCTTCTTGGCCCGCGGTCTGGCCATTGTGGACGCGGTCCTACTGCTGATGGTGCGGTGGGCTGGTGTGCCGCAGTGATCGCGGCAACGGGCGAGTTCGGCATAGAACCCATCGAGGATCTCGGGCGCGACAATGCCGATGCGAAAGTGGCCGATCAGCGGTGCGATGTGCTTGTGAAGATAGCCGCGGTAACTGGTGAGGGTATGCGCGCTGGCACACAGGATCGCTAGGTGTCGATCCAAACAAGTGGGCCAAGGTAGCGTTGGTCCGCGGCTGGCGACCTTCTTCAACCTGGGTGACCAGCCGCTGGCAGGCGGCTTCGGCGTCTCGTACTGCGGTGGGGCTTGGTGGGATGGTCTGGCTCAGATAGTGCGCGCGGTGGATGATCGGGTCGATGCCGGCGTAGACGCGCACCCGTAGTGACCCGCTGGGGAGCGTGTCGATGCTGCCGCGAGGACGGGAGGCGCGGATGGTGGGGTCACGGCCACCAGAGGTCGTGCCACGTTTGCTGGCACGCATGATCACACGGTACGCCGCCGTATGCGCATTTCCGCAGATCAGCTGTGGTGATCCCGAACTGTGACCGCTCCGTGTGCCGATCGAACCAAATGGACACTGATAGGCACGCTGCGGTTACGGTCCATTGTCGACAGTTGGGATGGGGCGGTGGTGAAGGGCTAGTACCGAGCCGGATGTGCTTTCGCCCAAATGGCGGCTGGCCAATCTGAGGATGGTGTCACGGCTGGCCAGACTGGCGTCGAGCAGCGCAAATACGCTGGAGCCGTCCAGTCTGGCCAGTCCGGCCAAAGCTCCCGTACCAGGCCGACCGGTGGCGGCGTCACAACTCCACAGTTGTAACGGCCAATCACGGTGTCAGGCACTGCCGTATCGGAGTTACGTCGAACCTCGCCACCATGGCGAACGCAGCGGCGTTCTACATCCGCCATATCAGTGAGAAAACGTCTCTTTTGAACCGGAACCTCTGCTTCGCGATATGCTGGCTGTCCGTTCGCGCCATAGTGGACATCATTCCGGAGAAACGCGGCTTCCGTACCGTGTCATGAACAAGGCCTATGGCGATCTAATGTGATCGATTTCCGGCTTGAATCCTCCTTGAATCTCGGCTGTCACCTCCGGGCGGCGAAGCGATCTCGCTGCTAGGCCGTTCGTGTGACACTGGTTCGGTCTTGGCCGAACCTGCCCAAAAACTGCTACTCTCACTGGTAGTTGATTGATTAACGACCACTTTCGAGTCGCCGCCAGCAGTCAGTTTCGGGATTCTCCTCGTAAGGACTTGTCATGGTCGCGCGCTTCCCTGGTGCTGAGAAAGTACGACATTCCGCGACAGCCCTTGTGGCTGATATGGCATCTGACCCGTACGGGTTGATCTCGCCGTCGATTTATGAGACCGCTCGGGTTGTCACACTGGCGCGATCGCTTGCTGGGCACTGGGAGCGGGTGCGGTACCTCCTCGCAAGCCAGCATCAGGATGGGCATTGGGGCGAGTTGCCTGGCTATGAGCTTGTTCCCACATTGAGCGCGACCGAGGCGTTGCTGAGCAGCTCGCGACGGTCAACAGACGAAAATCGGACAGCTGTTTCTCACCGGGACGTGGTCCACGGCGCCAGCCGGGGGCTAAGGGCGCTGCGCGGGCAACTCGGCACAGCGCCCCCGGAAACGATCCCCGACACAGTGGCGGCGGAGATCGTGATTCCGGCGCTGGTGGCGGAGATCAACAAGCACCTGGATTGGCTCGGGCCGGAGCCGATAGCCGGTCTGGAGGACTGGCGTGGCATCCAGCTTGGGCTTCCCCAGGGCGCGGATGACAGGCTGTTGGCGCGACTGCACGAGGCTGTGCGCCTGGAACGCCCGCTATCGCCCAAGCTGTGGCACTCGTTTGAGGCCATGGGCGCGTCCGCGCAAGGCACATCCATCGTTCGCCCGGTCCGCGGAGCGGTGGGCTGCTCGCCTGCGGCGACCGCGGCGTGGCTGGGAAACGGTCAGGCCGACGCGGATAGCCGGTTGTCGGTGGAATACCTGGAAGCGGTGCAGGAACGCAGCGGTGGTCCGGTACCGGTGTGCGCTCCTGTCCCGGTTTTCGAACGGGTCTGGGTGCTGGCGGCTTTCATCACCGCGGGTGTCGGTCTGTCGGTTCCGGACGAGCTCGTCGAGAATCTGCACGCCGCGTTCGGAGAGTTCGGTGTCGCTGGTGGGCCCGGTCTTCCTCCGGATTCCGATGACACCTCGACTGCGCTGTATGTGTTGGTGCGGCTGGGACGTCCTCGATCGGCGGACTGCTTGTGGTCATATCAGGACGGTGGTCATTTCAGTTGTTTCCCGGACGAGCGCACGTCCTCGACCACGACCAACGCGCACGTACTGCGTGCACTCGGTGAGTATCTGGCGCTGGATTCCCTGCGCCGTCAACGCTACCTGGCAGCGATGGACGAGATTTCGGCGTGGCTGCGTGATCAGCAGCAGGTCGACGGGAGCTGGCGGGACAAGTGGCATGCCTCCTCCTACTACGCGACAGCGCAGTGCGCTGTGGCGCTGGCCCGGTATGGCGGTGCGGCGTCGGCGGCTGTGGTGAGCAAGGCCGTAGCGTGGGTGCTGAGCACCCAGCGACTGGATGGTGCATGGGGAGTCTGGACGGGAACGCAGGAGGAAACCGCCTACGCGGTCCAGATCCTGTTACTGGCCGCGCCATCTGCGACTGACGACTCGCTGGTGCGGGCCGCCGCCCGCGGCTGCACCTTTCTGCTGCGCTCGGATGCCAGCGCGACCCCTTTCCCCCCGCTCTGGCACGACAAGGACCTCTATACGCCGGTCAGGGTGGTGCGAGCCGAACGGCTGTCCGCGCTGTATCTGGGGTACGCCGATCCGCGTGTCGCACAGATGATCATGGCCTCGGACGCGGAGCAGCAGGTGTGGTGAGAACCGATGAACCGCAACGAGTTCCGCTGGCTGACACGAACGATCCCTTTCCTGGACGCCCATATCGATGATCCCGCCGGTGTTCTGGAACTCCGGGCCCGGCCGGCACGGCGGCTGCTGGTGTGGCATCCGGTCGCGATCGACTGGATCTTCCGGTCCGACCAGCGGTTTCGGCACGCGGCCAGCCGGACGCTGAGGCCTCTGCTCGGAGAACAATCCCTGCTCTGGGCAGAAGGGGCCCGGCACGCCGCCTACCGGCAGATGCTCGGCCCGCCGCTGCGGGGCAGTCGACTGACCGCTATCCACGGCATCGTCTCCGACACTGTGCATGGCGCGATCGACGCACTGGTGCCCCCAACGGTGGTCAGCCTGGCCGACTGGACCCGCACCGTCACACTCCGGATCATCAGCCGACTCGTTCTCGGTCAGGTCGACGACCGCCTGCTCGCGTCGTTCACCAACTGGATCCACAGGGCACTCGGTTCACCGTGGCGCACGCTGGCGTACCGCTATCTGTGGCGCGGCGTGCCGCGGTCGAGCGAGGAACTGGACCACAAGCTGGTTCGCTGTGCCAAAGCCACAGCGAACCAGCCCGCCACCCTGGCAGGACTGCTGCTGGCTCATGACGGACTGCTGCCCGGGCTCGACGACAGCGAACTGCGCGACCAGATCGTGTCCCTGCTGTTCGCCGGCCACGAAACCACGGCAGCAGCCACGGCATGGACGCTCTACTGGTTGGACCGCAACGACACGGTGCGCCGCGACGTCGTTTCCGAACTGGATGCCACATCCGCAGACGGCTCGGACGCGACCCAGATTCCGCTCCTGCACGCCGTGGTCCAGGAAGCATTGCGCCTGTCCCCGCCGGCAATGCTGGCTGGCAACCGAGTGCTCACCACGGACAGCGAACTACTCGGCCTGCCGTTGGCCGCAGGCACGATCCTGACCCCCTGCATCTACCTGACGCACCGCTGGCCTGCCGCATTCCCACAGCCACACCGATTCGATCCGGGCCGCTTCCTGAACACCCGTGTTCCTCCTCGGCACTATTGGCCGTTCGGCGGTGGCACCCGACATTGCCTCGGCAGCCAGCTGGCCCTGACCGAGATCCGCATGATCGCCGCGGCTGTGCTCCGCCGATGCGAAATCCACTGTGTGAACGCAGATGCAGGAGTTGCCCAGTTACGAGGCCACGTGCTGGCACCAGCACAACGCCTCGGCATGGCCGTCACCGTACGCCGGCCATGACCGCGAAACACCAGTGGGCAACGGATATCGCTCTTGTCCACCGTCTCCAGTTCGCGTCTCCGGTCAACTACCTGTGCTATGCAACCTGGGGTGCGTGCTACGCGACGGCCGCCCCCGGGCACTTGCTGACAACTCCCGCACTTGGCGCGACAGCTGCGAACGTGCTCCTCATCCTGGCATCCCTGGTGCTCAACACGACCGTCGATATCCATACCGATGACCAGGATCGTGGCAAGCGTGACATCGTGGCCGCAGCGCGTCGATTAGGACACCACCGTTGCCTGTGTTTGGCTGCCACGGAAATGGTGCTCGGGCTCACCCTCGCTGTCCTGGTCGCGGCATCGACGCATCGCTGGCTCGCCGCAGCATCGGCAGGGCTGATCATCGTGTTGCACGCACTGTACAACCTCGAGCCCGTGCGGCTGAAGCGGCGCGGCCTGGCCGGCCCAGCCGCGATCGGTTTGTCCTTCGGATTCCTGCCGTGCCTGGTGTCCTACGGCGCAGTCCAGCCCACAGTGGACACTTCGCTCTGGCCGATCTTCGCGGGCCTCGGCCTCCTTGTCGCCGGACGCATGGTCTGGTGGTCGATCCCCGACCGCGAGGCCGACTGGGCAACGGGAATCGGCACACCAGCCGTGCGATACGGCACCAACCGCACGGTCACGACAGCGTACGCGGTGATCGTGGCCGGACTCGGCGCACTCGGATGGGGACTGTCATGGCGATACGGACCAGCATGGGCAGTCATGGGAATGCTGGCCTGCGGTGCATTCCTCATCGGACACGTCACCGTGCTACGTCACGCATCGGATCACGACCTCCCGCGGTCTCGGCCCACGCGCAAGCGCGCCATGGCCATGGTCACGATCGGTAATGTGCTCCTCGGAACGATCCCCGTGCTGGCGGGCTGACCTCATGGAAACGCGGGTTTGCGGCCCAGAGCGGCGTATCCCGGGAAGATGTCGGGTTTCCGGTCGAGGTCACTGTCGGCATGTGGGGCGTGGTGCCACAACGGCAGCGGAACAATGCCAGGCTCGACGAGGTCCAGCCCTGCCAGTAAGTCCGCGATCTGCTGTGAATTGCGCAGATGCACCGTGGGTGGCGGTGTGTCATACATCCGGCGGAACATTGCCAGCCCGTCGATGAGCGCTTCATCCTGGCCGAGGTGTGACAGTGCGACATGGCTGTCAGGACACATCATGTCCACATAGGCCGCGATCACTGCTGCGGGGTTGTCACTGTCGGAGATGTGATGCAGTACGTCGATCATGAATACCGCGACGGGCTCATCCAGATCCAGCAGCGCCCGCAACTCGGGGGCAGCAAGCACGGCCTCGGGTCGGAGAAAATCAGCGCAGACGAACGCGGTGTTGACGCTGTCGGCGATCATGGCGCGCCCCTCGCTCACAACGACGGGGTCGCTGTCCACATAGACCACTCGCCCCTCCGGGTCGAGCTTCTGAACGACCTCGTGCACATTGCCCGCGGTAGGCAGACCGGAACCGAGATCGACGAACTGCCGTACCCCCGTCTCGACCACGTACTGTGCCGCGCGGCGCAGGAACGCACGCTGCGACCGCACCACATACGGCAGGTATGGGATGCACACCATGATCTGCTCCGCAAGTTCGCGGTCTGCCGGAGTGTTGTGCGAACCACCCAGCCAATGGTCTCGGACAGCCGCGAAATTCGGAACCAGCGGAACACCACTCTTCACAGGCGACACCGTTCAACCCTCGCGATCGACTTCCTTACCAGCCATCGTGCGTCACTGTCCAATTACCAACGGACAGGATACGCTGCACGATACGACAACGTGACCACAGCTATCTCCTATGCTTGAAATCTACGTCGACGCGGCAACGTTCCATCTCGGCGTAACGTCAGGCATCATGAAGGGCAAACAAGTATAACCCACAAGCCGTACACCTCTTCATCGAAGCGCACATTCCCGCGCCGGTACGCAGGGATGATCCCACGCTCGCAACGTCCACGGCAAGACCCATCAGATCCGCCAATCGACGACGCTTATCACATACCGTTACGCCACGGTTGCGGATAGTTGGGGATTTGTCTCGCATTCTCGAAACCGCATGAAATACCGCTGACTTTACGCCACCGAAAGAAATCGCCCTCTCCGGCCGAACGCAGGTCGCCCCGGATAATACCCCGGCGCCTTCTCGCTACGTCGACGGATGATGCAGGGCCCGCGTGGCAGGTCGGGGTGTTGTGTACCGTGGCGTGAGTTGCTCGGGGACGGCGGATGCCGGCCCGCAAAGCGCTGCTGACTGACGTCGTTCTTCAGCGGCAGCGGCGTATTTGCGGTCGGCGAAGCAGTCGAACCGCTGGAATGTGCACCCGACGATGGACGGCCGACACTAGTAAGTTCGAACCGCAGAATGACGCGTCGATGTGCCGAGGTGAATCTGTGTCTGAGCAGCCGAATTGTGTACCAGCCGACGTTGATACCGAGATTCCGAGTTTCGCCCGTATCTACGACTACCTGCTCGGTGGAGGGCATAACTTCGACGCCGACCGTCAGATCGCGGAACAGTTCAAGCAGGCGTTGCCCGGCGCTCCTGCGATCGCGCGGCTCAACCGGGCGTTTCTGCATCGGGCCGTGCTGTTCATGATGGAGCAGGGCATCCGGCAGTTCCTCGATATCGGCTCCGGGATTCTCACCATGGGCAACGTACACGAAATCGCGCAACGGATCGACCCGGCCGCTCGTGTAGTGTATGTGGACCGGGAACCAGTTGCGGTCAACCATAGCCAGTTGATGCTCGGTGCGAATGACAACCCGACTGCCATTCAGCGGGATCTGCGGGACCCAGACGGGATCATGGATCATCCGCAGGTGCGTGACCTGCTGGACTTCGACCAGCCGCTGGGTCTGCTGCTGGTCGGGGTGCTGCATTCATCGCGCCCGAGGGGCATCCGAGCGGGTTGCTCGCCAGCTATCGTGAGTGGCTTGCGCCAGGCAGCTTCCTCGCGATGTCGCATTTCACGGCTGACTCCCGTCCGGCTGAGATGGCCGCCATGGTGGAGGTGATGAAGAAGAGCGCGGACCCGATCTGCCCGCGCAGCCGGGCGGAGTTCATGTCGCTCTTCAAGGGCTTCGAGCTCGTCGAGCCAGGGGTAGTGCCCACTGCGGACTGGCGCCCTGTACCGCTCGAAAAGTCATCGCTGCACGTTAAACGGCGTAACTGTGCTTCTTTGGTGAGCCCCGAGGGCTGCCGGTGCGGCGCAATCTGCAAGCCCTGGCACGGTTATCGGACCTGCCTGTGATCTGGCTGCGAATCACGGCGTTGTGGCGACTCGGGACGGGCAGTGCTTGCAGTCTCGTCGGCATCGCGCCGCCATGTACCCGGCCGCTGGCGGCGTCATCAACGAAGACCAACACGTGGTTCGACGTGCAGCGATGACTTTTCGAGTGGTACAGGTGCGGGCCCTGGCAGTCAGGTGAATTTGTTGCCGCGTCGGAAGATCAGGGGTGTCATGAACCGGAGGCGCCAGGCGCGGTTGACGCTGCGTTCGGCCAGTGATGCCCATGATCGTGCGGGCGGTCTCCACGTGTCCTGTGTCATCGCCGTCGCCCCAGACAAACCGCTGAACGTGTGGCAATGAAGCCAACCGTCGCAACTTGATACGTGTATCGCCGTCGTGGAGTTCCATGATCAGCGCCTCGGCGGGGGACGTCTCGGCGCGGGAGCAGAGTCGTCGGTGTCGAGCAGGAACGGGGCGATTGGCCGACAAACCTTGCACGCCTTCCAGTGCCGACCGCCCTGGATGCCCGTGCGCCCCTGGCCCCATGCTGAGGGAGCGGGGCTTGTCGGTCGAGCGTGGGCGCGCCATCCGGAAGCGCCTGTTGGGGTGTGCCGCGGTACGACTCGCTTATGTGGCTGCCGGGTTGGTCGTGGTTTGGCCGGGGGCCAGGAATGTGACGGGCGTGATGGTGGAGGGGCGGTGACGTGGTGTGGCAGCGGGAGTTGTGGTACTGGCGGTGAGCCGGGTGGGTGGTTGGGCGTCCGCACGTGGCGGGGTTTCCGATCGAGCATGGGCGGGTGAGGGTGTGGTGAGTGCGCAGCGGGCGTTGTTGATCCACAGTGTCCACATGGCGTGGTCGCGGTGGTCGGCCATCTGGGCGTGCAGTGCGGACAGGATGCCGCGCACGCGGGCGGTCAGGACCGGATGGGCGCCGACGGCTGTCCACACCGGACTGGGCCTCGAGCCGCCGCGGACGAAGCGGCGGATATGGTCGGTGAGATCCGGGTGGGACATGGCTAGCCATTGCTCGACGACGGCTTTGTACTCAGGCACAGCGGCGGCTCCTGCGGGCGGGCGAGACGAGTAGAGGCGTGATCATCCTTTACCCATTGTGGTGTGATTTGACACGCTTGTCGTGCCGGATCTCCATTCTTACTCAGCGGCAGGCTGCAGGGGACGGTGTTGTCGTCCCTACGGCAAGACGGGGAACACCTGGCTTGCGGCGTTGCAGTCCTACACACCCGCAGTACTCGAGTCGATATCGAGCACGGACCGGGGAGTAGACCGCCGTGTTCCGCAGTACACCTTCACGTGCTCACTCTCCATCCGGTCGGACGTGTCCCTTATGGTCAAAGACCCTGGCGAGAACGCCCGGCGCCCTCATGACGAGGCCCGCTGGCCTTCCCTCCGATTGAGCCGTTCGCGATCCCGGCAACCCGCACGGTCCCGGTCTTCGCGTCGGAGCTCAGCGGCTCGGCGAATAGCGAGGTGTGCGCCGCGCGGGCGGGCTCGAACCACGATCGACAACCCTGGGTCAACAGGCCACGGCAGCGGCCCGGACACGCCGCGCGGGTCGTGCACGAGGCATGACCGGTCAAGAGGTGTCACGCGTGCCCACAAGCGCGCCGGGCCGCCACCCCGACACCACACGACCCGTCTGCCGAAAGGCGTTCGCTCCCGGACAGGACCAGGCGCGTCGAAGAGGTAGCCGTCGTCCGGGTCGGCGCCGGCGTCGAGCAGTTGCCGGGCGACCGCGAGCACACGCTCGGCCGGCACGGCTTGGTCGAATCGCGAGTAGACGAGATAGAACAGCGGCCGCCACCGGAACGGGCCACCCCGCTCGGCCACCCGCCGCGGCTGCTCCGCGAGCAGCCGGCCGACGTCGTCCGGGCGGGCGGCCGCCGCGGCGGCCCAGATGTTCAGCGTGGTCAGATCGGGACGCTCAGCCAGCAGTTGACGGGCCTGCGCCCAGCGCTCCGGCCCGTCCTCGCGGCTGTAGGTCAGGCAGGCGAGGCGGCAGAACTCCTCCGCCGGGCCGGCCGCGGGCGCCGCACCGAGCCTGGTGTCCCAGCCGTGTTCGGCCACGGTTTCCATGTATCTCGCAAGCCGGGGCCAGCTGGCGAATCCGTATTCGCGAGCGACGACCAACTGCGCCGCGCTGAGCTGAAACCGCTGGCGTGGTCGGGCAGGACACCGGGGTGGTGACGGGCCAGCCGCGTGACGGCGTCGGGGTCACCGGCCCGGACGGCCCGCTGCAGGGCACGGGCCTGCCGGCGGAAGCTGTCGAGGTGGGGACGGTCGGGCATGCCCAGGGTCGGCACGATGGTCTCCTTTCGTCTGCCTGATGTCCGCTCGGTCAGGCCGAAAGGAGAGCGATGGTGACACGTGGTGCACGCGCCAGGTGGGCTGAGCCCATTCCCGCGGACCGGTGGCTTCCTGGCAGCCGCCGCCACTCTAGCCCAGTCGCGCCGGCGCACGCGGGTCCGTCGGCCCAACCGTCCGGTGCCGCAGAGTCGCATCGGCTTCGCTGGCTGAGCAGGCAGCTACCAACGCACTTACCTGCATCACGGTAGAGGTCAACAGGTTGTTGGATGTCGATGGATCCGTTCTTGGGCGTCATTCAGTTGTCCTCCCTGCCCCCTGGTCTGTGCCGTTGACCGCTGGCTGGGTGGGCGGGTCTAGGGCCGCGCGGTGCGCGGTCGCGCAGCGACGCCGTAAGGCGCCCTTGACGCGGCCGTCCGCCGACGGATGATCGGGCGCCAGAAGGGGGAGGAGCCGGGGCTGTTGGTGTGTCGGTTGCGGGGCTGCGACTTCCTTTTGGCGGGGGTGTGGTCGTTGGCACGTGTTCGGGGAGTGGGGCGGGAGGCAGCCAGACTTACCTATGGCCTTCAGGCATGGATCCTTGGGGTGGTGCCTGGCGACATGATGATTGATGGGGTGCCCCGCCCGCGGGGGTGCGGCCGCTCAGTCTCTCTGGGCCGTCCGCGGCGCCGGGAACCCCCGGCGGTGGCGCGGTCTGACAGTGCGTTGGCAGGAACTGGCCGTGTTGATGCCCCCATCGCGACGACGGCGTGCCGTCCACGGCCCACCTCCCTGGACGAGTCACCGACTGACCACTGTGGACGATGAGGTCTGGGCAGATGGTTTCTGGGTAACGGTGGTGACGGTGAAAGCATCGTCGCCCAGCGCGGTAAGAATGTGGGCGGCTTGACGGACTATGCGCCGGGCCTGGGACAGCGCGGCGCGGCTGGCGTCGTAGCGGTTCTTGATATCGGTGTAATAGCGATGATCGGGGGCGCAGGTGCGAGCGGAGGTCTTGGCGGCCTCGAACAGCAGCCACCGCAGCACTTGCGGTCCTTGCTGGGACAGCCGACCAGGGCTGCGCTTGGAATCGGAGGAATGCACGGTGATGTCCAGGCCGGTGAACCGGACCGCGTTGCGGGAGGACGAGAACCGCTGTGCTCCGCCCAGCCAGCTGCACAGCGCCAGCGCGGTCATTGGGCCCACTCCGTAGATCTGTTCTCTCAGCGCCCGCGCCCCGGTGACGTGCCTGGCGGTGTGCACGAGCCGTCGCCGTAGCCGGTCGAGATGTTCCGAGAGGGTGTCCATGATGGCCAGTGCCGTCATCACCTGCTGCCGCCCGACCGGTGACAATTGCATCTCGGCAATGCGTTCCAGCCGGGGCCGGGCTTGCCCGCGGATCACGCCGGCCTCGCCGAGTGCTGTGGTGCCCTGGTGGAAGCAGGCCGCGTGAATGCGCTGGGCCCCGCCTGAGTGCTCGGCGCGCAGGTCGTGGTAGCACTCCAGCAGTGCTCGCCACTCCAGCACCTGCGAGGGCGGGACGTAGCACTCCGGCAACCGCCCGGCGGCCAGAGCAACTCCCGCAGCAGCTTCGCGTCGGCCTTGTCCGTCTTCGCCCGCCGTGTGGGCCCGCGCAGCGCGGAGGTGTCCGCCGGCTCGGCCAGGTGCGGCTCGACGCCCGCCCGGCGCATCTCCTCTGCCACGTACCGCCACCCGGTGCAGCCCTCCAGCGCGAACGCCACTCCACTTGTTCCGTGAAGCGGGACAGCCAGTCGGCCAGATGCTCCCGGTCCGCCGGCATGATCCGGCCCCGCTCCCACCGGCCCGTCTCCACCTCGACATAGTCGAACGTGATCTGCTTCCGGTGGATGTCCAACCCGCCTACGATTGACATCAGGGACCTCCTCAAGCTCCGTGACCATCGACGTCCAACACACCGGAGAGCCCAGTGCTCCCCTCGTCAATGCGTTTGAGCTGAGGAGGCCCCGCCAAAACCACGCGTGTCAAGACATAGACCGCGTACGACACCTCGGCAACTCCACCAGCCACGTCGAGCAAAGCCGATGCATGTCATCTCTCATGGCTCCCCTTTATGTCAAGAGGCGGCTGGGAAGTGGGGGTTAGGCTGGGTTGTGGTGGGTCCGGGTTGTGGCTTGTCCGAAGAGCCGATGTCCGGGGGTAGGTCGGTCACGCTGGACTGGCGAGTCGTCCCGGAGTGCCCTCCCGGGCCTGCCGCTTGCCTGGTCTGCTGGTCGTGCACCATCCGGCGATAAACCACATTGGATAGTCGTCGTTTGAGTGCGCGCATGGCTTCCATCGAGGTCTTGCCCGCGGCCTTCTTCGCATCGAAGTAGATACGGCCTGGAGTGGCGTT
>NZ_FWXV01000031.1 GCF_900176515.1 Kibdelosporangium aridum | reverse complement strand
TGGGGCCACCGGAGAATCCACGGCGAGCTGACCCGGCTCGGACATCGGATCGCCGCATCGACCGTCTGGAAGATCCTCAACTCGTCCGGCATCCATCCCGCACCGCGTCGCACCGGTCCCACCTGGAAACAGTTCCTGGCCAGCCAGGCCCACGGCATCATCGCCGCAGACTTCTTCCACATCGACACCGTCCTCGGCAAACGCCTTTATGCCCTGGTGTTCCTCGAGCACGGCACGCGGCGGCCACACATCGCCGGTGTCACCCAACACCCGACCCAGGAGTGGACGACACAACAAGCCCGCAACCTCACCGCCCAGTTCGGCACCCACTCATTCCGATTCCTGCTTCCCGACCGCGACGGGAACAACTCCTCGACGTTCGACGCCGTCTTCCAAGCCGACGAGATGGACATCCTGACCAGCGCACCCCGGGCACCGCGGATGACCACACACTGCGAACGTGTCATCAGAACCCTCCGCCCCCGAGCTCTGTGACCACGTTCTAATCCTCAACGAGACGCACGCCCGCCAGGTTCTCGCCGAATATCAGCAGCACTACAACCAGCACCGGCCTCACCAAGCCCGGCAACAACGACCACCCGAGACCCACCAACAGCCAGACACGGTACACACGACCAACGCCCGCAAGCCGCGACGCACCCGCATCCTCAATGGACTCATCAACGAATACCGATACGCTGCTTGACGTGCAACGATGACTTTTCGAGCGGTACATGACCGCACTTGATGCGCAATCAAGTGCGTATGTCGCCACGGCTTGTCCAATGAGCCAGCTGTCACGTCCTTGTAAATGTGGCGGCGTCAGATCTTGTCGGAGGGTGCGATGGCTCGCGTGGATGTTTTGATCGTGACAGCGCTGCTCGGGTACCTCAAGGCAGTCAACGACTTCGGCGCATTGGCCGCCCGAACACTCGTCGCCGAAGCCACCACCAAGATCGCCCAGCACAGCGCGGACACGACGCAGGCCATCGACGACCGCACAGCCCTCATCCACATGCCCGACGTCCTCGTGGAACTCGTCAGCGGCAGCGAGTAGGTCAGGCGCTGTTCAACCGATTGGACAGTCACGGAGGCCACACGCTGAAGTCGATGACCACGTGTGTTTCAGATCCGGTCGACCGGTCGACCTTGACGACGTCCACCTGAGCGACATTTCCGACGTCTGTCCTCACGCAGATATGAGAACCCTGGCGGATGTCTCGTAACGAGATGCGGTCGGTAAGACGTTCGGTCAGTGCTGCCAGGCAACGCTGGTAACCGGCGGATTCGCCGTGTTTGAGCAAGAACAACTGACGGCTGCCATGAGGTGTGTGAATCTCGTCCGGCTCAAGGACCAACTCGGCCAAACCACCGTCCATCTTGCACCTGTCGAGGAGATCGCCGAGTTGCGGCTGGCCGCCGCGGCCGGGTTGCGCGGCATCCAGATCGAGCTTGTCGGTCTTCGGGCAAAAGCCGGACGACGAGGTCAGCGGATAGCCGGTCTCCTGCTGGACAACAGGTCGAGTGCTCCCCTCTGCCGCATCTCCCGCACTGGTGGACACGGTCAGCATCACTGTCACGCTGACGATTATCGCGGCCAAAGTCAGGGCTGAGATGGCGATGGCGACACACCGACCGCCCGGCCTGGCGAAAAGCGGCCTGATCGGTTCGCCACGAGCCACCCGTTGAGCCGCCTCTGCCACAACGCCTGACAGCAGGGTCGACAACGGGACAGCGATCCACGCGAACACATTTGTCTTCAGATCAGTGGCGAAGTTGACCGCGATGGCAACCGTAGTAGTCGCACCGGCCACGGCCACTGCTGCCAGCATGGTGTGATTCTTTGTCACCCCGGTCCCCTATCTGTTCGCAACTGGCTGATGGCGCGAAGAAAGCGCAGTCGGCTAGTGGGGAAGCAGATGTCGGAATGCCGAGTTGAGCGCTGCCTCGGCCATCTTCGGGGTGATGCCCGCATTCGGCTGAGTCCGGTAGGTGCGGCTGGCGACGGGGCCCTCACCATCGAACCATTCAGTACACACTTCGAGGTCGATCACGGCGCCATCGGTGATCCGAAGCGGGGACTGCGGGTCGTCACCGTTGTGGAGTTCGTAGGCGAACCGCATTCCCACTCTGCCGTCGAATTCCTTCTCCTCCTGCGGCAGGGCCAGTGCCGAACGCACCAGGCCGAGCAGCTCGGCGCCGGTCGTCCCGGCGAGAACCGGAAGCACGTGCGCCACCTTCAGGGCGCGGTTGCGTACGTGGATCACGATCATCGGCAGCCCGGTCGAGGCTTGCGGGTACGGCGCGGGAAGGACGGGCATATCGAGCCTTTGGTCTCGCTGCCAGGTGCCGACGAGTTCGTTCGCGACCTTGGCCCAGCCGTCGCGGGCGACCAGATACCGGCGTGGCGACAGCACCAACGGCGGGTCGGTGTCGTCCAGCAGCACGACGAACACGAATGAGCGCCGTTCATTGACCTCGCGCGCAAGCGCGGCCGTCCACTCCAGTTCGACCCAGCGGCGATCGACGGCGTGCCCGGACCACAGCAGCACGAAGTAGTCGTACTGGCTCAAGGCATTGTTGATCGCGATCACGACGTCCCGCCCCAGCGGGATGCTGTCGTCGTCGACGAACGCTTCGAAGCCACGCGCCTTGAATTCCTTGGCGAGCAGCCTGGCCTGAGCCCGGTTGTCGCCCGCGAAGGACAGGAAGACCCGCGGCCGTGCCGCCTTGATCCGGTGCAGCACGTTTTTCCTTCCATTCGGCAAGAGTCCGGCGGATCGGACCGCCGCTGGTCTGCCAGCCCGTGTCTCCGTACAACGTCCAGCACGCCCACAAGGCAGGGTGTGCGTCACCGCATACGTCGAGCTGGGCCCGCTGGAGTGCCACATCTCTTGGCAGGTAACGAATGTAGCGTTCGAAACGGTCGAGCACCTTCGCGGCCGTCTTGTCGTCGGCGATCCACCTGGCCGCGACCACAGAGGACGCACCCGCGTGCATCGCGGCTCGGACAAGGCCGACGGCTTCGTCCCGGCCGAGCCGCTCAGCCATGCCGGACTCGCAGGCCCCGAGCACGACTGTGCCGCAGTACCGCAGCTCCAACTCCCGTAGCTGGCTGGCGCCCACTCGGCCGGCCGGTCCGTCGGGCGCGAGTTGCAGCCACGACAAGGGCGGATCACCCGGTTCGTGCTTGCCGTGACTGTCGATCCGCAGCAAGTGCCGCCGCTTGGCCGCCAGGTCCGCCCGCAACCGGGCAGGTGTGGCGTCTTCATCGGACACCGTCACCCGGTGCGGCGGCATGTCGGTGGCTGGGGTGAGACTGTCGGGTGGGCTCACCAGGAGTGAGTCATGGCCGCGCTGTCGCAACGACCGGAGGCGAAGCGGTCGCCGGGCGGACAGGCATGGCAGGTCGGACAGTGCGTAGCGGTGCCCGATCCGTTCGTCCGTGCCAGGTATCGCCATGGCCGCGAAGGGTACGACCGACAGCGTCCGGCCCGCGACGATCGCGATCCGTTTGACTTGCTGGGGAATCACGCCGAGCACGCTGCCGATCCCGATCTGGTCGGCGATCACCGCGAGGTTCTTGTCGAACACGCCGGTGTTCATGGCTTGTTCCACCATATCCGCCCGGCTCATATACGCCTCGAGCTGCATGATCGCGTTGTTGAGCCGGTTGGTCGCAACCGCCGTGGCGAAGTAGTGCAGCACGCCGGGGCCGATCAGGGCGTGGTGTATCCCGTCCGGCGCCGGGCGCATCATCCAGACCAGCTGGGACCGGGAGATGTCACGGGTGATCTCCCGCAGCCACCGTTGGCAGCCGGAGAGATCGTTGACCTGCGGAAGGTTCCGGACGGCGCCGCCGTCCACGATGGCGCTGAGGATCGTCGCGCCGCGGGCGGCCTCCATCGCGACAACCACGGCCGCGGCGGCGTTCTCCCCAAGCCGGTCGACTGCCCGCGCGGCGTACCGGATCCGGCTGTCGTGCTCATCCTCGGATGCCAGCAGCATCCCCACCCGCACCACGTCGGTGATCTTCTGCAGCGCGGCGACCTCTTCTTCGAGACGGTGCGCGGTACCCCAGCAGGACATTGCCGTGTCGTCGTCCCCAGCGTCGGCGTGAGCGTCGCCGAGCAGGCGCAGCGCGCAGATCTGGACCTCGGCGAAGGAATTCTCCCCGGCCTGCCTGGCCGCCTCGGTGAGCTGTCCGATCGCCTGCGAGCGGTATTCCACCTCCCTCGTCCGCACATACCTGGCCAGCTCGAGCTCCCCGGCGGCCAGCCGCCATGTACAGCCGTCGCGGGCGGTGCCAGCCCGATCGCGCCAGTGCACGAGCAGGTTCTCAGCCTCGTCGAGCCGGTCCGCGTCGATCATGCGGCGAGCGTGCTGGACCGCTTGACCGAAGCGGGGCGAAAGCGGCGCATTCGCTGGCGTGTCAAAGGACAACCGGGCCAGCCACTCCTTGGCCGCCGTCCGGTCGGGCCAGTCCTCAGCCGCTTCCGCCAACAGGGGCGAGAGCCGCTCCGCCGCCGCACGCTGACCAGTCAGGTGTAGCAGCACGACGAGTTCGGCCAGCAAGGGCAGCCGCAACGCCCGGTCGACGTCGTCGCTGACTACTCCGCGCAACACCATCACGAGGGCTTCCTCATAGCGCAGTTGGCGTTTGAGTGACATGGCCAGCAGCAGGTAGTCGTCGACCGTCTGCGGCTCGCGCGGCAGCAACTCCGGCGGGACCGGTTCCTCGCCCAGCCGGACCGCGATCAGCACCCGGTCACGGTCGATGGCTGCCGCCCCGGCCTCGTTGCCTGCCAGCAAGAACAGGTGCCGTGCCGCGGACAGCTTGGCCGCCGCGGTGTCCAGGTCGTCGCGGTCGGCCGCCGCCAGCCCTTCGACGCGCAGCAGCCTGGCGTGATCGTCCGGCTTCAGTGCCAGTGACGGGTCGCCGAGGCTGGACCGGATCGTCGCCGCGTCGGTGGCGGCTGAGGTGTGATCGCCAGCCGACGAGTGTGCCTCCGCTCGCACGAGCCGGACGATGTGGTGGCCAGGCTCAGCCGCGAGGTACTCGTCGCATCGACTGATCGTCAGGCTTGCCGCAGCCAGTGCATGCAGTCGACCGACGTGGTCGACCTCCAACGCGCGGCGTGTCCCGGCATTCCCTGCGGCCAGTCCGACGGCCTGCGCGTAAGCCGCGTCGACACCGGACGGATCCGCCCGAGCGAACGCCGCCTGAGCACGGACAAGTGCCTTGGCGATCGGATCGTCCGGGTCGAGCTCAACCGTCACTGGCTGCATCCCTCCAGCGGACGGCCGGTGTCGGGGCACACGAGGAGAACCACATCGCCGCGCACTGGCTTCGCCGCACCGCCAGGAGGTGCGGTCGTAGTGGTGGCGCTGGTGCTGGTCGGGACCGGATTGTTGTTACCGGGCACGGGGATTCGTCCACCCGGCGGCGGCGGATTACCCCTGCCTCCTTGCGGCGGGACACGATCGAAGCGCGACCACTGCGCCCCGAAATCCCATCGGATCTCCGGTCCGAGTGCCAGGCTGCCCTCTCGTACGTCCTCCCGCACCTCGGTCTCCCGGAACGTCACGTTCAGCTCACGGTCCAGCGAGCTCGAAAGGATCGGACCGTCCTGTTGCGCCAGTGTCGAGCGGATGTACACGTACCTGTGGTTCTCGACGTCCCCCAACTTGCCGTGTCTCAGTCGCGTGTCAGGCATGTCCCGTAGTTCGTTCTTGCCGACGAAATGGGCGACGTCGCCGTTCAGCCGCAACATCGGCATGTACGGCGTCGCGGCCGGGCCAAGCGCGTCCAACACGCGTGCGGCCCAGGGATGGTCGGCGGGGGCAATGCGGATCTCCTCGGCGTTGACGAACGCCACGGCGTCGTCGTCAACGCGGACAGCGCGGAAGTCCTTGTCCTGCTTGGCATCCGCCATGGCCTTGGTGATCTGCGGGAAGTGCCGGGCCAGTGGCGCGCCGGACATCGTGCCGCGGACTCCCACCACCGGATCATTCGCGGACACCACGACACGTCCGTCAACGATGTAGGCGGTGCCAGTGGTTTTCCCGTCCGGTGCGGTCACGCGCACCTTCACGGCGGAGGACGGCGGTGCGTCCGATGCCGTGAGCACGACTGGCTGGTCACCGGCCGCGGGACTGAACTTCACCCATTGCGTGGACGGCACATCGGGATGCGCGACCATCGTGGCGAAGC
Source organism: Kibdelosporangium aridum (assembly GCF_900176515.1). Lineage (GTDB taxonomy): Bacteria > Actinomycetota > Actinomycetes > Mycobacteriales > Pseudonocardiaceae > Kibdelosporangium > Kibdelosporangium aridum. The sequence goes on along the minus strand of NZ_FWXV01000031.1, from coordinate 15,629 downwards.
CGAACTGGGCCGAGCCGTTGTTCTCGCCCGGCGATCCGAGGCGGAAAGCCAGATCGGCGCCTGGTGGCGGCGCGTCGCCGGTGATCGACATCCACGGCTCATCCTGGCCGCCCAACCGGTACTGCGGCGGGCCACGTGGTGCGTCGTAACGAAACAGCACGTCGTTCGTGGCCGCGAGGGAGAGTTTGGCCTGGACGGTCTCGAGGAAAGTCTTGGCCCGGTCGAGGAAACCCCGGCGCCACCGCAGCGTGACCACGTCATCTTGGTGTCCCGCGGTGAACTCGCCGAAGTCCTTTCCCTGCACCTCGACCTTCACCGACACATGCCCGTTTCCGGCCTTCAGCACGGTTTTGACCAGGCGGGGAGCGGTCTCCGACAGCCACACCTTCAACGCGCCCAGCGGCGCGACCCGCTTGCCGGTAGCGGTTTCCCGCACCTCGGCGGCGCCGTCCGGAGTGGTGGTGAACGTGCGTTCCCGGCTTTCCTCGATCTTGCCCGTCGACCCGACTGAGACGTCCGTCTTGTGGCCCGACCCGGTCGCCTGGTCGAAGGCCGACTTGCCGTCGACGAGTCCGGCCCGGCTGATCGGTCCTGGCAGGGTGGCGTCGAAGTCCTGGCCGCCGACCCGCCCGGTGCGGTCACCGAGCGAGACACCGCCGGAGATCGAGTGCAAGCCGCAGGACAGCGTGACCTTCGACGGCTTGGTCAGCAGGGACTCCTGCTTGGCCGACGGCGGGTTCACGAACAGGATCGGTTCGCGCTCCCGCAGTTTGTCGTTACGCGCGTACCAGTCCTTGAAAGTGAGGTCCGAGCGGATCGCACCGTCGTGAAGTTGCGGTAGCCGCGCCGAAGTCTTCGCGGTGAGCCAGTCGAGCGCACCGCTCCAGCGCATGATCTGGTCAAGCCGCTGGTACTCCGGCTCGTAGTCGGCGACATCCTGGTAGTGCTGGTCCCACCAGCGTAGGCCGCGGCCGAACCCGAAGCTGGGCTCGATCTCCTTGCCGCCGTCGGCGTCCGACCGGCTGAACAGCCGGGTGGACTGCGCGCCGATGCTGATCCGGTCACCGGTGGCCGCGAACGCGGAGTCGTTCTGGCCGAACCACAGCCGCCCGGACTCGCCACCCGAATCGCTGGGGCTGTCGCAGTGACTCCACGGGATCACCGCGTCCGGATCCGGGACGAATCCGCCGACTGCCTTGGCCGGTACCCCGGAGCCGACGCCTTTGACCCAGTCCTTGGCGATCAAATCGGTGTAGAACAAGGTCATGCCGACGCCGGTGCCTTCGAGCCCGCCGTCGTAACGGGCTTGCGCATAGGCGCCCTGGCGCTGGATCAGCGAATGCAGGCCCCAGAGCTGGTTGCGATCCGCGGGCAGCCCGGCCGGCACCGGGTCGTTGAACAGCAGTGCTTTCAGCACGTGGTCCGCGACGTCCCCGGCCGAGCTGAACGACGAACCGCTCCAGCGGTCGGCCAGGATCCGGTCGGCCAGCTCAGGGCTCAGTTGCGGGAGCACCGCCAGCACGTCGTCCCTGTTCTCCGACGGCCCCGGATCCAGCGAAAAGCCGGGCCGCGGCCCTGAGGATCGCAGATATCCCCGCTGCAGCACCGAAATGTCCTCGTGGCTGACCTGTGGGCCCGCGCCGGCCGGCCAGTTCCACCCGGACGCCAGGATGTCGGTACCCTTGATCTCCACTGTGGACAGATAGTGGGTGCGGCCGAGGAAGTCGGCCAACGCCGGGGAATCGTTGACCCGCATCGTGACGTATCCGTGTGCGGCACGGACATCGGCGGTGCGCGCGGGCACCTCAGCGATCAGCCGGATCGTCCGCGTACCCGAGTCGATCTCGTAGCGGTGGACCTGAACCTGATCCGGATCCGCCCCGGAGTCGGTGCGGTACTGATCGAGTTGCAGCCCGATGGTGCGGTCAAGATGCGGATCGCCGCGCGGCACCAGCACGTGCAGCGTGCCTTTTCCGTCGGGCAGGGCGCGACCAGGTCCGGTGGGCTGCCGGGTGAGGTCGGCGAAACCCGCGTCCCGGACCGGCAGGGTGTCGTAGGCCGCGTCCCGCAGCCGCGCGGTGTCCAGGCCAAGGTGGGACGCGAGGCCGAAACGGGCCCAGTCCCGCAGTTGCTCCTGTGTCTCGGTCTCATCCAGACCACTGAGCCTGCTTGCCGCTCCGGCGTACGAGATCTGGAACTGGGCCACCGCGGGTGGCTCCGGCCGATCCGGCGGCGGTGCCGAGGGCTGACTCGTGCACCCGGCCAGTACTGCCGCGAGGAGCATCACGATCGCCGGACGGATTCGGGCAACCCGGCGAATCACCGCCCGCCACCCCCGCCTTCGGTCCGCACCGGCGGGGTGACGGTGACCGTGACGCCCTGAGGTGGTGGCGGGGACACCGGCGCCGGCCAGAACACCCAAGTCAGGAAAGCGGTGAGAACACTGACCAGTACGGCGACCGCGAGTGCCACACCCTGCAGCCGCTGGCGCGCTTCGAACCTGCGCAAGACCCGGCCGACATTCACGTCGTGCCCGTGATCGTCGTCCCAGAGCTTGCGCAGTTCCCCGACGTACGACTGGCGTGCAGCGACGGGCAGATCGTCCGTGCCGAGCAGGTCGAGAATGCCGTGCACGTCAAGGGAACCGGCGGGTCGCATGGCTCCGCGCCTTCCCCGGTTCTCCCCCACGGGCGGTGCGGGTTGGGGATTGCTGTAGTTGCCGTACAAGCCTGAACCCGTGGCGGAAGCTGTCCACGGCTCGGGGTTTGGTTGCCGTGGCTGAGGATCGTGGGATGGCCGTGGTACGCGCTGCTCCTGCATCGGTGGCTCGCCACGGTAGGCGGGCTGACTCCATACCGTCCGCGTACCGTTGTTCAGCAGGTCGGCAACCCGTGCCTCGTGGCCTCGGCTGTGCGACAGCCTGTGTGTCACATCGGCCTCGAACTGACTGGGGTCCTTGAGATAGGCGTCGACCAGTTCCATCGCCAGCGCGGCGTACTGGTCGTCGTTGATCGGCTCGTCGACCTCGACCCGCTGGCGTTCGGTCACTCCCGAGTCCGGCCGGGACCGCACGCACCAGAACCGCGGCGCCCCCGGGATCTGGGGTGAAGCCTCGGAACTGGTGTCCGACACCTCGTAGGTCGAGAACGTCCACGTGAACTCGGGCAGTACCGGACCCAGCACACCACGCGCGAGTGTCAGCAGCGGAAGCGGATCCGGGTGGTTGAGCACGGCGAAGTACGCCGAGTGCGTCGCGAGTACCGCTCGCACCAGATTCATCAGCGCGGCACGGTAATGCCCTGCGTTCAGCAACGCGGTGTCCTGCCACCTCGTCACCAGATGAGACCATTTGTCCCGGCGGGCCGGGAGCAGTTGCTGCCCGGCATGCTCACGCCGCCAACCGTCCCATTCGGACAAGTACAAGGCGTACGGGGCGAGCGCCTGCGCTCGGCCGATCAGCGCGTGCGAGTTGTTCCGGCCGACTTCCCCCGAGCGGAAGCGGGCTAGCAACGCTGCCGAGCCGTCCGGGTATTCGAAGTAGGAGAACGCCTCGTCCGGCATCCACTGCTCGGACCGGATGTACGTCGGCGACAGCCGGTTGTACCGGTTGAGCCGGGCGTCCCAGTCGAGCACGTCCTGCTGCCGCAGGCCGCCGGACCAGGTCACCGGGCCGATCCCGCCTTTCCCGGTCAGCCCGAACAGGATCTGTTCGATCGCAGTGTCCTCGTTGGGCCCGGTCATCTGCCCACCCGTTCAGCTTGCTGGCCGGTGATCACACCGGACATGGCGAACAGGGCGAGCAACGGCGTGAGCACCCGCCGCGGCCGGATACCGGCCGGGAACCTGTCGTCGCTGGCCACCGCGCCGCCGGTCGCCGACACGAAGTGCAAGGTGCAGCGCTCGAACTCGTTGTAGAGCCGGGTCATCGAGCTCGAACCCGCGCTGAGCAGCGCGTAGACATCCCTGCTCTCGGCAAGCAGTTGCTCGGCTGACACCTGGCCGCCGGGATCGTGCCGGATCCATCTGTCGACCGGGCGGACGTAGCGCAGCCGGTCCGATTTGGTCAGTGCGATCGCCGCGGGCAGGTGCCGTCCGCCCGACGGCAGCCTGCCGACGGCCTCCCACACGAACTCGTTGGAGGCCCCGAGCGGGCCGGACAGTGACGGATCGTCGCGGATGTCGCGTTCTTCGGCGGAGTTGCGGAACACATGTGGCGCGTCCTCGACGAACAGCAACGCACCCGCGTTGACCAGGAACCGGGTCAGCCGGGTGTTCTCCGAGTTGCGGAAGTCCTCACCGGCCACGTCGAAGAACACCAGCGCCCGCTTGACCTTCCCGCATTCCACGACCAGCGAGGCGAGATACGTGCCCGCCTCGTTGCGGGTGCCCGGCAGCCGCCGGCCGTTCTCGAACGGGTCGAGGTAGTTCCGCTTGAACGTGACGTGCTGGTAGAAGTCCAGTGGCTGCGCCCGCAGCCCGGCACTGCCTGCCGCGGCACTGTGCAGCAGTTCCCTGATCATCGCGACGACCAGATGCGTCTTGCCCGACCTCGGCCTGCCGACGAGCGCGACCACGAGCGGGTCGTCGTAGTCGGCGTACATCACCGGCAGGTGGTGCTCCGGACTGTCGTGCGACGGGTTAGGACATCGCACGTACCACCTGCGCCGAGCGTCCTCCTCCTTCTTCGGGTTGCCCGCAGCGGGTGGCTCGGCTGGTTCGTACTTGCCGTCGCGCGGGGAGTACTCCAGCGGTTCGCTCTCGTCCCACACGAACGTGTCGAGACAGGTCGGACAGGTCACTTTCTTCCCGGCTGTCTTCGCCGTGCTCGCGGTCACGACAATCCTCCCAACACGACAAAGACCAGCAGAGCGATCACCACGAGAGCTCCGGCGATCAGCAGCACCCGGTTGCAAGCCGGGAATCCCGGCGCCGGTTGGGGCGGTCGCACCGGCGATATCCGGACCGTGTCCGGTTGTGGTGGCATCTTGCGTTTGCGGGCCTCGTCGAACTCGGCCCGGCCCGCCCTCAGTTCGTCCGGCACGTCCAGTACTGGCACGCTCACCGGTGCCAAGCGCCGCACCACGTCGATCGCCGACGGGCGGGCGCCCGGCTCGCCGAACACGTCCGGCAACTGTGAGCCGAGCCATGCGACTTCGGCCAGGTCCACGTGATCACCCACCACGGGTACACCGGTGAACGCCTCATGCACGACCTTCCCCGCGGCCAGCACGTCGTCATCGGGACGGGCAGCGCCGCGCCCGTCATCCCTTGGCTCACCGAAGAACGCGGCGTGCTCGAAGGTCACGATCTGCGGGGACGTGCCATCCAGGTAAACCGTGTCCATCCGCAGTGAGTTGTGCGCTACCTCGACCATGCCGAGGTATGCGACGGCCTGGAACAGGGAGCCCGCGAACTGTTCGAGGCCCGCCCGCAGCAGGCCGCCGACCACCTCGGACGCGGGGACGCCACGCCAGTCGGCGGTCAGCGCCCAGGGGTCCGGGCTATCCATGTCATAGCCGACAAGGGCGGGGAACGGCCCGGTCGCCGAGAAGGCATGGGTGAGCCGGGCGAGCGCGCGGATCTCGTTGTCCAGCAACAGGCGTTTCGTCTCGTCCGGCTCATCGGGCAGGCTGCGGCGCACCAGCGTCGTACCGTCCACAGTGCGCACTCGTTGGGTGACCAGTTCCGAGCCGGGCACGGTGAACAGCTGGTCCCCCTTGACCTCCCACCTGGTGGGCCTGCCGTTGAGAGTGCGTCCGACGAGAACCACCGATTCGGTTATCTCAGTCACGGGTGCCGTCCATCGGTCGGTCGGGATCGGTATAGGTCGGTTGCTCGTGCACCACCCGGCCCGCGCCCAGCGGGACCAGCCTCAGCAGGCCGATCATGTCGAGGCCGGTGGCGATGACGTCGGCCGACGCGGGACCGTCGAGCACGATGTGCTGGACCGCCGCAGGCGCGAAACGCAGGACATGGACGTCGTTCCATGCCACGTTGAGCATCCTGACGTCGCCGGTCTGGCAGAGCTGCACGAGCTCTTCGCGGCCGTCGCTACGCAGCAGACGGCGGCCCGCGTCCGACCGCCACAGCGCGCGGCTCAGCGCCTCTCGCGCACTGCTCTCGTCCACCATCGGCGGTCTGTTGTGGACACCATGACGGTCGAGAAAGTCCTGATACTCCGTGAGATCACGCTCCACTGTGGCGCGCAGCGCGTCGGGAGCGGTGGTGGTCAACGGCAAGTCGGTGCCGATGACGAGCAGATAGTCCTCAAGGGCACGCATGGCCAGCGAGGCCAGGTCGCCACGCAGCACCGTCAGCAACTCGGCCATGGCAGTGCCGTGCGAGGTCTGCTCAGGTACGCGGTCGCGTGCCGCCCAGTCGCCGAACACCCGGTCCAGCGTGTTGACACCGGAGGCGAGCAGCAGCGTGGCATCTGACAACCGCTGGCCGCGCCGCAGGGAACGGCCGCGGTCCCGGATCCTTTTGTCCACAATGGACCAGACGCGTGCGGCGAGCTCCCGCGTTTGGACCACCCGCAGGGTCCGCGTCCACCGGCCGATGGTGTGGCGCCACGCTGCCACCGTGACACCGAACGCGAGGGCAACTGTCGCAGCCACAACGATCACGTCCCCGGCAACGGGCACGTCGACTGACGGGAGGAGCGTACCGGCGAGGACTCCGGCCGCTGCTATGACTGGGCCACAAGCGATCGCGGCCCAGTCCAACCGCCGCTGCCCGGACGGCACCCACCCGGGCAGCCGCCAGACGAACAACGCGGTCAGGGCCGCCCACGCCAGGCCTGTGCCACCGCCCACCAGGTTCGACGAGGTCAACCACGTTGTCGCGGCGGTCGTGAGACCGGTCAGCACGGTCATCGCAGCCATCGGCAGCGGCCAGATCGCGGGACCCGCCGGCCCATATGTCCTGGACGGCAGGCGTCCCGCCACGGCGGTCAGTTCGGCGCGGGCCTGCCCACTGCCTTCGATCCCGCTCTGGTTCGATATCCGCCGCAGGTCAGCGGCGAGGTCGCGAAGCGAACGGCCGTCGCGCAGCCCTGTGGCCACGAGCTCGCGGAGTTCGGTTGCCAGCGCGGGATTGTCGGGCGGTTCGGCAGGCGGGATGCCGGCCCTCGCCAGCCGCTGCGCCGACACCTGTCCCGCGGATTCGTTGTCCAGCAACGTCAGCAGCTCGTTGATCTGGGCCAGGTGGTTGTCGAACGCCGCCACCGTCGCAGCGGTGTCCACACGTGGACGGCCCGTCAGCAACGCCTGGAAACCCGGCGCCGCCGCGGCCGCTGACGCCATCGCGTCGATCGCACGACGCAGTGCCTGCCTGCTCTCCTCCAGAGGTGAGCCTGCCGCTATCACACTGTGCGGTTGATCGGGGTCATGCCGCTGGACCGGCGTGGGCGGCAGGACAGGGCCGGTCAAGCTGTGCCGGACGAACTCGTCCAACGCCTTGGCACGCAGGAACCGCAACTCGTCGGCGTCGGCCGCCGGGCGAATGACGTCAAGGCCCGGGCACGCCGTCTGGTACGGCACGAGCCGGACGGCTTCGAAGACCTCGTCGAAAACTCCCTTGTCGCTCAGGGCCATGATCAGGTCCGGCAGGGCGGGCGGGCCGTCGGTGATCGGCCGCGGCCGGTCGGTGCCACCCGCCCACCTGCTGCCCCACTCGTCACCGACCCACAGCGTGACACCAGCGGCCTGCAAGGCCGCCGACTGGCGCAACGCGACTTCGTCGTCGTCGATGGGGCCGACCGCCACACAGATCACCGCTCGGACCTGACGCAGCGAGACCAGCCGCTGGAACCGGATGTGGTTGTCCAGCAACGACTCGGTGTTGTCGATCACGACAACACGATCGACAAGGCCGCGTCGCTGCGCGGTCACCCGGTCCAGCTTGTCCAAAAAGGACACGTCGGGACCGTCGTGCCGGATGTCCAGCACCCGGACCGGGGGTTCACTGTGGCTGGTCACTGCACCACCACTTGTAGAGGTCGGCGAGGTTGTCCTGGTGCGCGTCCTCGGCGCCACGGAAATCCAGTGCCATCGCGTCCGGGAAGGTGCTCGTCCAGAACTCGTGCACGGCCTCAAGCCTGCGCCGCCCGGAGGCCTTGCCCTCGGCGAGCATCATCGCTGTCCTGGCCGCCTGGTCGTCCGCGAGCTCCACCAGTGCGCGAAACAGCGCGGACGGGTTTCGCAGGTCGTGATCCAGCCCGACCGGCCGGACTTCCATCAGCCGGTCGCAGAAGTCCTGACGGATCTGCTCACTGTCGGCCAGCACCCAACGTTCGTACTCGCCGAGCAGGCTGTTCCAGCTCGACAGCCGGGCGTAGCGGGTCAGGTCCAGACGCATGTGGACCTCGGAGTCGCCGAGGTACAGATCGATCGACTCCGGCGAGGAGATGTCCCCGACGACGTGCAGGTCGTCGTTCCACGCCGCGCAGAGGATGTGGTGCAGGATCCGGGTACGGTCCTCCGCTGTCGTGGCCAGGTAGCCGAATCGGTACCCGGTGCGCTGACGCCACTGCAGGAAGTCGTTCTTGCGGCCGTCGGCGATCGCGTCCGCCCAGTACACCAGCACCTTCTGCACCTCGGGCACCTCCGTGAGGCCCATCGAGGAACGAAACAGCACCACCGCGATCGACTCGGCGTCGATCGGGCGGAACTCCGGGATCGCGGCGACCTCACGCGGCAGGTTGACCTCCTGGCGCAGGAACTTCTCCAGATCGGCGTCCCGTTTGCCCGCAGGCGACGGATAGGAGAACAGGATCTTGAGCCTGCCGCCTCCGCTGGGCGCGAACCCGCCTGGCACAAGGCCTGCGAGCTTCTCGGTGAACTGGGCCAGATCGTCCTCGCCGACCAATCCACGGGTGCGGCCCGCGGCTGCGGCGAGCAGATCGTGCAGGCTCGGCAGCAGCGGCTGGGTCGCCTCGTCGCGGTAACGGAACAGCCGCACCACCTCAGTTTTGATCATGTCACGCAGCATCGCCACGGCGCGTGCGGGCCCATCGGTGTTGCCGAGCTCCCGGAACTTCGCGAAAGCGTTGCTCCATCCCTGCTTACCGACGATCGCGTCGAGCACCATGGCCGGTGTCGCCGTGGGGTGCAGCCGGTTCTCCTCGACGTAGACCGAGATCAGCCTGCGTACCACCGCTTCGTGGAAAGCCAGCAGCTGTCCCTGGCGCGGCAACAGGTACGACACACCGACCCGTGGCTCGTAGAGCGCCTTGGCCCGACGGGCGAACCTGGTGTCCTCGGTCCGGGCGTGCTCACGGAACCCTTCCACGAGCGCGATGATCTCCCGCTCCACCGACCGCAGCTTGCGCTCCCAGTGCGGCGCCTGGGTCTCCCACGCCGCGTGCCAGGCCCGCTGCGCACGCCACTGGTACCAGTCGTCCTGGCGCTTCATGGACGCACGCACCAGCGGATCGGCGGCGCGAACCTTCTTCCACCACTTCACCTTCCGGACATCCGGGACCGGGCCGCCCAGCGAAATCCCCTGCGGCGCGGCTGGTTCGGCCCGCCTGCTCTCTACCAGCTTGAGGAAACCCATCTTGGTCAACGGATCGGTCAGCGACTGCTCGCCGAGCAAGACCCTGGCGAGCCGGAAGACGCCGGTCTCGCCGACCATCATCGTGGCGGCGCGACCGGGGTCGAACTTGCGCGCCAGGTCCGGCACCTGCTGAGCGAGCGTCTGGTCCAGCGCCTGAAGGCCCGACTCCATGGCCCGCTTGCGGGTGTTCAGCATGGCGAGGATCGCGTCGACGCCGTCCACCGCCTGCGGTGAGGTGAACGTCAACGGCGCCCGCTGCAACAGCGAATCGATGTTGGCGTCCTGGAACATCCGGACGATCAGGTCCCGGTTGTTCTCCCCGGCGATGCCGCCCGGATTGGCCATCTCGTTGACCGCGTCCGCGAGCAAGCGTGAGCTGACGATGTCGGCGAGATCCTCGACCGGCACGGTCATCGACGCGACGGCGCTGGTCGAGACGCCGCGCTTGCCGATGCCGGTGGCCGCCGGAACTCCGCGTTCGGCCGCGCTGTTGATGAAACTGTCCGCGAAGGACTGGAAGTTGCGGTCCATGTACTGCCCGCCGTCGATCTCGGTGGGCAGGTCGGTTCCGATCAGTGACAGCAGCAGCGAGACAACCGACCGGTGCAGGTCGTCCCGGTGCATGCCCGCGGTCAGGCTGAAGAGGAACGCGGTCTGCACCGTCGAAGCACGAAGCCGGATCTCGTTGCCACCCGGGTAGCGCACGGACAGCGCGCCGCTGATGCCTTTGCGGTCCAGCGCTGTGCCCGCGACTTGTGAGTTCTGGTCGTCGACGAGGCGGAACAGGTCCAAAAGGGAACGAGCCGCGTTGAGCTCAGCCGGCCTGCCACCGCCGAGTCCCTCTTGGAACGCCGACGGCATCAGCACGAGCGGGAAAATTCTCGCCTTGTACTTCTGGTCGTTGAGCGCGTCACCGATCAGGTGCAGGTAGTCGTAGAACAATCCGGCGCCGGTGCCCCCGGCCACCGAGAACGCCACGAAGACGTCCACCGAGTCCCGCAGCTTGCCGCCCAGCCGGGACAGCTGGCCACCGGAGTTGCTGATCTGGCCGACGGCTCTCAGCAGTGAGGTCCGCGCGGGGGCGAGGCCCGACCGGAACGTCTCGAACAGCGCCGCCCGGCCCACCGTCGGAAACTGCCCCGCACCCTTGGCAAGCGGACCCACCCTCGGTTCGTCCTGCGGTGGTGGGAGCCAGTCCTCGACCACCGACGCCGCGCTCAGCCGAAGGCTGCGCGCAACCTCTGGATAGGTGTCGTACGGCGGCACCAGTTCCCGCACCATGGTGTACGTGCGCTCAGCCGCAGGCAGGTGGCTGGGGCCTGGCACTACCCTGCTCTCGATATGCCCGAACTCGTCTTCGGCCAGGTCGGCGTACACGAACTGAAGGCACCCGGGCAGTTGGTAGGGCAGCATGGTCTCGCCTGGCATCCGTTCCCGCAGCGCGTTGCCGTCCGGCCCGCACAGCTCCTCGCGAAGCTTGCGTTCCAGCTCCGCGCCGATCCGGCAGCCGGTGCCGCCCAGTCCCACGAACAACATCGGCTGATATATCTGCATCTCTCATCCTCCTGCGGGAGTACCGGTCCGAACGGGCATCACGAGCGGCCTCACAGGAGGGGGTCCTGCGACTGCTGGGGCCCTGGCGGTGAATAGAGGTCGTCCGGGGTACCGCCCCCGACGCTGACTGGCTCCTGTCCGTCACCGTAGGCAGGGTCGAGAACGACGATGGTCAGTCCGTCGCCCAGATCGACCTCCTGGCCGAGCTGCATCGTCCGCGCCCCGTCGAACGGGGTCTTCAATCGCAGGCCCTTGCGCGACCGGGTGAGCACAAAGGCCACCGGCTCGGTGACCTCGGCGATGTTCAACCTGGGTACCGGCCCCGAAGTGTCCACAGTGAACCGAAACTGCTTGGCCTTTTGGGCGGCGGTCTGCAGCGACACCCGGTGGCCGTCGCGGATCGCCTCCACCACAAGGCCTTCCACTTCCTGGTCGCGCCTACGAGCCACGAGGATGAGGGCGAACACGATCAAACCGGCGCCCAGCGCCGTGCCTGCGATCCACCGCAGCCACGGGAACGGGTAGCCCACTTCGACCGTGAACGACTTCTCGTGCAGGATCCGCGACGGATCCGCCGCGTCGACGATCCGGATCACTCCCGTGGTCGCGCCTTCCGGACTGGTGCTGCCGAACGCCATGTCGAAGTTCACCGTCGTAGTGCCCGGGTCGACTTCATGGACGGCCTTTTCAGCAGGCACAGTGATCGCGGCGTCGCCGTCGGCCTGTACCCCGATCTGGATCCGCTGCCGCTGGCCCGAGTTGTTGGAGATGGTGGCCGTGGCGGGCAGCGAGTCGCCAGGCTCCACCGTCGACGACAGCGTCGGCAATGTGGTTGTCGCCAGGACTGTGGGCAGCTGCGGAGCGATCGTGACGTTCGCGATCGCGTCGGCCGCGCTGATCCCCAGCCCTGTGACGCGGCCACGCAAGGACACTCCCTGTTGGGCGTCGGCGGGAATCGTCAGGCGGCCGGTGAAGGTGCCGTCCGCGGCGTCGTCTGGGTTCTGCCCGTTGTCCTGCAACGTGATCGGCCGGGCCGGGACGTTCTCGCCAGCCATCTCGGCAGTGAAACTCAACCCCTGCAACAGCTCCGGCCGAACGACCGGCTTCCCGCCGCGCAGTACCACCTTCAGTGACACCGTGACCTGCTGGCCCACCGCGGGAGACGGCGGATCGACATGGAGCACGGCCTGTGCCGCGCCCTGCCACGTGACCGCAGTCAGGACGTTCTGCGGCGGGACCTCAGGCGGCGACGTGACCCGAACCTTCCAGTCCCCTGGCGCCGGGTTGACCACCCGCAACACTTCGACCGCGCTATTCTCGCCGCTGGCCTGGAACTTCCCGCTGGCGGACTCGCCGGACTTGGACACCGGCTGGCCCTGCGGGTCGATGTACTCGACACTGATCCGGCTGTCATTCTTCACCACGATGATCGACCCGTCGGTGGCGATCGCCGGGATGGTCACCGGGACCTCGATGTCCCTGCCCGACCCGAGCTGGCTGTTGGTGACCGAGCCGACACCCACACACCTGCCGGAACTGAAGGAGCGCAGCAGTGCTCCGGTGACATCCTCGGAAGTGGACACAACCGTCGCCGACGGCTTGGGCACACTGGGACCACAGGAACCCTGGAACCCGCCTGCCGCGAACTGGTCGAGCGCGTTCTTGTCCACTTTTCCGAAGCCGAGTGGCCAGATCTGCACGCCTTTGTCCCTTGCGACGTCCAGGGTCTGGCGGATCACCTGTTGGGCCGCGTCGTTGCGTTGCTGAGCGGTTTTGTCCACTCCGTACCGCGGGCTGTCGCTGACGTCCAGCACCCCGTCCGTGAGCAGGAAGACCAGCTTCGGCCCGTCGGCGGGCGAGCCTTGCCCCAGGTAGCTCATCGCCTGCTTGAGCGCCTCGGCGTGGTCAGTCCCGTGCCCCTCGGCGGCAGCTCGTTTGCGCAGGCCGCCGATACACTGGGCGATCCGCTCCCGCTCGGGCGCGCCGGTGAGCAACAGTGGTGGACAAACGACGTCAACGGGCGGCTTGCTGCCGCTGTCACTGGCGAATCCGACAATCGACACGGTCGATCTGGTGGACAACTCCGACTGAGCCAGCAGGCTCGCCGCATTTTGTTCCCTGATCATGTCCTCTTGCCTGATACTGCCGGATTGGTCGACAAGTATCACTATCTGCGCGGGCTTGACGTCGATGTCCAGATTTTGTCCATTCGGTTGTTCGGCATGTGCCGAAACCAAGCAGCCCATAGAAATGAGTAATGCCCCTGTGAACGCCAACACAGCGAGACGCATAAGCCCAGGTCGTACCACTGCATTGTTTCTTGCCTCGCCGATCAAGGCCCCTCCACCGGTAACTTCGACAACCACGTACGGCCGGTCCAGGCCCCGCAGCCGACAATAGAGTAGCGAGCGTTATCGATTCCGACTACGTCTTTGACGAAACTCGAAGTTACGACGGACAGGACGCTTCATAGCGACCGACACCGAATGCTATAACCCTGATAAGGCGGTCGTGTCAAGCTACCGACCAGTACGAACTCCACCCCTTGGCGTGGACACGCAAATCATTTTCGCTGTGCACGGCCGGACTGCGATCATCTTTCCGTGTCCCGCATTTCGCAACCGTGACCAGAGCAAGGACCGGAGCCGTTCTGCCACCCGCGACCGCGAGTCGAACCGCGGATCAACAACCACATCAGATACACTTCCAGGTTGCCCTTGTGACACCAGTTGACGATTCGTGGCCACAACGAATTTGTCAACAATCCGTACGTGCGTCGTATGACAGCCCTGTGCCGCTCGAAAAGCCAATGCGCCTGGTCAGGGCACGCCACACTGAACATCACCGCCAGCTTCCCCGGTTCGTCGCATTTCTGGACGCTGCCGGTTTGCCCACGGTCACCGTCGCCGCTGCGCTGGCATGGGCTCAAGGCCCGGACGTCGACCCGGCCAGCAGCATGGCGCCGCGCCGGATGACGATCGCCCGCGGTTTCGCCCGCTACCTCGCCGGTCTGGACGACCGCACCGAAGTCCCGCCACCAGGGTTGATCGCCGGTCGGCGCCGCTGGCGACCGCCGTTCATCTACAGCCCCGCCGACATCGCCGCGTTGATGGCCCAGGCGCGCTGCCTGCACCATCCGCTGCCCGCAGCCACCTATGAGACGGTGATCGGGCTGCTGGCCGCCACCGGACTGCGGATCGGCGAAGCGATCCGGCTCGACCGCACCGACATCGACCGGGACGACGCCGTGCTCACCATCCGCAAATCGAAGTTCGGCAAGACCCGCATAGTTCCCATGCTCGAATCCACACTCCCCGCGCTCGACGACTACGCCCGCACCCGCGACCAGCTTTGCCCACACCCCGCCACGACGAGTTATGGTTCCAGCGGGCCTCAACCTCGTCGAGAAGCATTTCGAAGAACTGTGATGAGCGATGTCGCGGGTAGGCCCTCTACGGCTATCCAGGTAGCGCACGGCCGAGAGTTCAGTCCCTAACAGGACACCCGGGTAGTCACCCACTAAGATCGAATTGCCTGAGCCATTCCGTGTCCCCATCCGCGACCGTAGCCACGAGTGCTCCGCTGAGCAACATCATGTAGAGCACGAAGGGAATAACGCCACCGAAACGCTCTACGCCGTCGTTGAATGTGACGCCGGGTGCATCAGGGTGACCGATCAGGCTGGCGGCGTAGACGAGATCGTCCTCGACGACACCGAGCGTGTCAGACAGCCAGGTCACCGCATCGCGGGCCTGCTCTTGCGTGATGTGCCCACGGGCGGCGACGAGCCAATGCAGCAATACTGCCGACACAGCCACCGGATCAGCCGCGGAATCGTCACCCATGAACGATGTGGGTGGCGGGCCAGCGGTGGGATCCGTCAGCCAATTGGCAATGTCAGCCCGTATTCGCTTGGCAGCTCGCGCACGGGAGATCTCAGAGACATCCGGTTGTGGGATTGACCCGATTCGACAGACAAGGTCGACATGTGGTCAGGCTACCGTACGGCGGGTAGCGGGATTGGTGGTCGTTTCGTAGGCGGCTGGGCTGAGCTTAGTTAGCCGAATGCCTGTCAGCAACAAGAGGAAGTTGGGCTCGGACAGTTCGACGCGACCCCATCTTGGGGACGAGCCGTCAGAGCGTGGTTACACATCGCAACCGCAACAGCGGAGGCAGCGATTCCTCATCGCGGCTACTTAGAGACTTGGCGTAGGACCGATGTCTGGCCAGACTCGGTCCAGGTGCCTGGCGAGTCGCTCTCTCATTGCGGCTGCCCGCCGGTTGGTTGGCGTGGCTCTCTCATGGCTTGCGGTCTCGCCGGGCACCGCGTGAGGAGAGGCTCAAAAGGGGTTTGCCCAGCTCGAAGTAGCGGTGCCCTCCTTGCTGACACCTCATACCTCAGCCAAGGAGGAACCCGGTGACGGTGATCATCGGCATGGACCCCCACAAACGATCAGCCACGATCGAGGTGATCGACCAACGCGCACACGTCCTGGCGACCGGCACGTACGGCACCG
>NZ_FWXV01000036.1 GCF_900176515.1 Kibdelosporangium aridum | reverse complement strand
TCCGAACAGCTCGGGCTGTAGACAACCGCGGTGTCCAACGACGCGCTGACGACCGGCTTGTCATGCAGGAAGGTCGTGTCGTATTCGAAGTACGCACGCGCTTCGCCGATACCGTTGCACCAGCCACCCAAGGAAGCCGGGCACTGTCCGATCTGCGCCCACGGATGCTCGCCACTAGTCCACCAGTACGGCTGGCTCCCCTTGCCGGACAGCACGGTAGCCCAGTTGTAGATGCCCGGCGGGCTCCACGGCGGGTCGACCGTGACCGGATAGACCACGGCGGGGTCGGCCAGGAACTTCTGGTCCGGCACGATCTGCAACGAACCGTCCACGAACGACACATCCACCGCCGCGGACTTCGACGTCGCCGGACCGGGCATCGGGCCGCTGGAATCCCACATCACCGACGTCGGCGACGAGAACACCTCCGCGCCCGTGGCGTCGAGCGCCTTCAGCGCCCCCTTGTCCGACTGCAGCGTCAAGCCCGGCGCCCGCACACCCAGCCTGACCTTCGCCAACTGCGGGTTGCGCGCGGCCTCAGCGGACTTGATCACCAGATGCTGCAGGTAACCGCCGCGCTCGGCGATCATCACCAGATCCACGCCCGGCAACACTTCCGGGTAGGTCGCCGTGTTCTCCTTGAGTACTGGCTTCGGCAGCGCGCCGGGCCATTGCAGGGCGAACTCGCGGCCGTCCTTGCTCATCCTGGCCAGATCAGATCCCTGGCCGCCGCCGGACAGCCGCAGATCACCCTCCGCGGCCTTCGGCCCAACCGTCCCATCGGCTTTTTGGACTATGGTGGTGTCAATGGCCACCCACGACTCGCCCTGCTTGACGCGGACCGGCACCGCCGAGAACTCCGCCGTCATCGTGCCACCCGGGTTGGCATACACCGCACGAGTCGAGGTCCGCTCCGCAGTAACCTCCACCCGCGAACCCTGCACACTCGCCAGCTGCATCGCCGTCGCGCCGTCCGGCGCCTCCACGACTCTGTCTCTCGGTGGCGGAGCCCCCAACGGGATACTCCCGCTGGTTATGGTCAAAACCGACCCCACCACAGCGGTAATTGTCCCGCCGATCACGACACGACGCAGGCGCACGAAAGCCCCCCTCACTCACCAATACCGACGACACATGGTGAGCAGGGCCAGCTTCACGCTGGCTTCAGCTGGGCAACAGCACTGCAATCCGGCTTCAGACCGCATTCGCCATGCCTGCGCCTTCTACGATGATCACATGATCCGCAGTTGACGTCGACTGCGACGAATGTGCCGCGGCTGTATCGCGGGGTCAGTCAGCCGCCGGTAGCCAGCGGGGCGGGCCCCTTGGAGGCCCACATCACGCCGGAATGCGGGGCGGCCCGTTTCGCGATCACATTAAGACCTCGTGAGTGTTTTGCCGGTTCGAACCGGCAAACACTCACGAGGTTTGTAGTCAGCTGACTGCGACCCCGGCTGGCGCCGGGGCGTAGCCCGCTGGTTTGGCCGTGAAGGTTCCACGGCCCTGGGTGCGGCTGCGCAGGCGGTCCGCGTAGCCGAACAGTTCGGCCAACGGCACGGTCGCGGTGATTGTCACCGTTTTCGTCCGCGTGACCGTCGCCGTTACCCGGCCGCGACGCATCGCCAAGTCACCGAGTACGCCGCCCACGGCGTCCTCGGCAACCGTGACCGTGACCTCGGACACCGGCTCCAGGAGGGTCATCACGCACGCGCGCAATGCCTCGCGGAGTCCGAGCCGCCCAGCCGTCCGGAACGCCATTTCCGACGAATCCTTCGAATGGGTCGCGCCATCGGTCAACGTGACCCGCAGCCCGGTGACCGGGTGCCCGCCGAGGGGACCCTCGGCCAGGGCATCGCGGCAGCCGGCCTCGACCGCCCGAACGTACTCGCGCGGCACGTGCCCACCGACCACAGTGGACTCGAACACGAAGTCCTCTGTGTCCGACCCTTGGACGTCGAGCACGACATGAGCGAACTGACCGGCTCCACCGTCCTGCTTGACATGCCGATAGACCAATCCGGACACGCCACGCTCGACCGTCTCCCGGTACGCGACCTTAGGACGGCCAACGGCGATTTCCACGCCTCGGTTCCGACGGATCTTCTCCACCGAGACCTCCAGGTGCAGTTCACCCATGCCGGACAACACGGTCTGGCCCGTCTCCGGATCAGTCCGCACTGTCAGCGACGGGTCCTCTTCGGCCAACTGCGCCAACGCCGTCGCCACCTTGTCGGTGTCGATGGACCTGCGTGCCTCGACCGCCACGGAGACGACCGGATCGGCAACCCGCGGCGGTTCGAGCAGCAGAGGCGCTGCGGCGTCGCAGAGGCTGGAACCGACACGAGCCATCTTCGGCCCGACAACAGCGACAATGTCGCCCGCCGTCGCGTGGTCCACTTCGGTCTGCCGGTCGGCATGCACCCGCAGGATCCGGGCAATCCGTTCGGTACGCGTCGCCCCGACGTCCAACACTGTCGCTCCTTTCCGGATCGTCCCTGAGTACACACGCAGATACGTCAACCGCCCGGTGGTCGTCGCGACAACCTTGAACACCAAAGCAGCGAACGGCTCCGCCGGATCGGCAGGCCGTTCCCGCGTCACGCCGTCCTGGATGCCTTGCACTGGTGGCACATCCAGTGGTGACGGCAGGTATGCGACAACCGCTGCCAGCAACGGCTCGATCCCGCGGTTGCGGTAAGCCGAGCCGCACAACACGACCAGGCCCTCACCACTACGAGTCAGGTCGCGCAGCGCAGCCGCCAGCGTGGCAGCGGAGATCGCCGAATCCGTGCAGAACTCCACCATCGCCGCCGGATGACGTTCCGCCACCGCCTCTTCCAGCATGTGCCGTCGCCGTTGGGCCTCCTCCTGCAGCACGTCCGGCACTGGTGTGTCGACAAGACGTCCGTCCACCCAGGACAGTGCGCGCATCTCAAGCAGATCGACCACGCCGGTGAACTCGTTTTCGCGGTCGATCGGCAGATGCACCACGAGCGGTACCGGATGCAGCCGCTCACGAATCGACGACACAGCCGCATCGAGGTCGGCGCCAACGCGGTCCATCTTGTTGACGAACGCGATCCGCGGCACACCGTTGCGATCCGCCTGCCGCCACACCGATTCGCTTTGCGGCTCAACGCCTGCGACGGCGTCGAACACCACGATGGCGCCGTCCAGGACGCGCAGCGAACGCTCCACCTCGTCGGAAAAGTCGACGTGGCCGGGTGTGTCGATCAGGTTGATGCGATGTCCGTCCCAGGCGCAGCTGACAGCAGCAGCGAAGATCGTTATGCCGCGCTCTCGTTCCTGGGAGTCGAAGTCGGTGACGGTCGTGCCGTCGTGGACCTCGCCGCGTTTGTGCGTAGTGCCTGTCGCATAGAGGATCCGTTCGGTGAGAGTGGTCTTGCCTGCGTCGACGTGAGCGAGAATGCCCAGGTTCCGGATGTTGGTACGCACGGCTCATTGCCTTTCGGGGTGATCGCAGAACATGTCGGCGCGATTCACGGGACATCCACCCGCGCAAGGCTTATCAGCGCAGGGTATTCGTCACCTCGTCCGGTGGCGGCCGCGCAGCCGGCACCGGGCACGCGAAGACATCAGGATCACCTCGTACCGCGACTGGAGGACAACGGCTTCGTGACGGAACACGGCCGGCCCCCTTCTTGTCGCGGTGCACCGCAACGGGATGGCGGCGCAGATGTCGGGGGGACAGTAGCGGATCTCGAGTGGACGGTCCACAGACTTTTCCGTCACGCTGGTGAGACCCTGGTCTACACGCACGCCCCGAAGTTCAAGATCAGACTTCCACGCACCAGGTGCCGTTCTCCTGCACGATCGGCAGCGGCGCTCCCCGGGTGTCCACGCCTTTGGCCCCGAGGTTGACGGT
>NZ_FWXV01000032.1 GCF_900176515.1 Kibdelosporangium aridum | reverse complement strand
CGGTGTCTACGACCGCGCTGAGGGCCGGATTCGGCTGTACGTCAACGGTTCGTACGTCGGCGAGGACCAGCGGTTCCCGTCAATGAACGCCACCGGGCTGCTGCGGATCGGTCATCAGATGGGCAGTGTTCCCAACCAGTTCGAGGGCGCGATTGACGACGTGCGGGTCTATGACCGGGTGCTGAGCACGGACGCGGTCCGAGCTTTGGTGGCCAAGGACGACATCCAAGCCGCGCATTGGCGGTTTGACGAGGAGTCGGGCAACACGGCGAGCAACGCGGTCGAGGGCGGCGACGCCGCTGTGCTGCGCGGCGGCGCGAGATTCGGCTCGGACGCGCGAGTCAATCGTGCGGTCACACTCAGCGCACCCGGTGATCACGTCACCTCCAGCGGCCCGGTGATCAGCGCGAGCGAGAGCTTCTCGGTGGCCACATGGGTGAAGGTGGACGCCGCCGGTGTTCCCGCAGGTGGGTTTGCCACGGCGGTGTCCGCGCAGGGTAACGAGGTGAGTGCGTTTTTCCTGGGCTACCGTGAGGCTGACGGCGGCCGGTGGGAGATGTACACCACGGGGAAAGACGCGGTAGTCCGCGATGGTGACTACGTGGTGCGATCCAGCGAGACGGCCGCGGTCGGCAAATGGACCCACCTCACCGTGGTGTTCGACAAGCCGACGCAGACGATGAGGCTGTACGTCAACGGCGCGCTCAGCGGTACTGCGGTCCGGCCGAAGGGATTCAGCGCGAACGGGCCACTGATCGCCGGACACGGCAAGTGGAACGGTGTCGACAGGGCCAACCAGTGGCTCGGTTCGATCGACGAGCTGCGCGTGTACAGCAGGCCGCTGGACAACGCTGAAGTCCAGGGCGTGTTCACCCGTGAGGCCGCCGCGGTGGGGTCCTGGAAACTGGACGGTGACCTTCTCGACGACTCCACGAGCGCGAAACACGCCACCGCGGTGAACGGTCCGGTCTGGACGGAAGGCCAATCCGTGCACCCGGACGCCGCGGACAAGGCGCTGCGATTCGACGGCGTCGACGAACACGTCACCGCGGGCACTGCGGTGGACACCCGCGGCAGCTTCACCGTCGCGGCGTGGATCAAACCCGAGCAGACCAGCGCACCGGTGGCGGCGGTCAGCCAGAGTGGAGCCACAAACTCGGTATTCGCGCTCGGGTTCGACGAACGCAAACGATGGTCTTTCACCATGCTCGGCCCGGATGGCAGCCTCCGCGAAGAGGCACGCGTCTACTCCGACGCAGTGGCACAACCCGGCGTATGGGCGCACGTGGCCGGCGTGTACGACACGGGCAAGCACGAGATTCGGCTCTATGTCAACGGTCTGCTCGTATCCACCGGTTCGTTCGCTTCGGCCTGGCACGCCGCTGAGGAGCTGAGCTTCGGACGCTCAAAGGCCGTGGGCAAATGGGGCGGGTACATGCCCGGCACCCTCGACGATGTGACGCTGTACGACCGCCCGTTGTTCCAAGACGAGGTGAGCCAGCTCGCCGGCCGCGACCTGACGTTGGTGCACAACCTCCGCTTGGACGAGCAACCCGGCAGTTCCACCGCTGTGGACTCGGCGGGCAGCCGTGTCGGCGCGGTCTCCGGGGCCACCACGTTCGTACCCGGACGTCAGGCCAACGCCGCCCAGTTCGCAAGCGCTGACGCCCAGATCGCCACTCCGGGAGTGGATCTGCGGACCGATCAGAGTTTCACGGTCACCGCATGGGTGAACCTGCGGCAATCCGGCGGTCAGCTCACCGCGGTGAGTGTTGACGGGACACACACGAGCAAGTTCCGCCTTGGACACGTCAAAGATCGATCACATCGCAACGGGTCCTGGATATTCGAAATGCCAGAGGCAGATGACGACACCAACAGGGTGACCATGGCCGCTGTGTCTACTCTGGACAATGAGCTCGATACCTGGGTTCATCTGAGTGGGGTCTACGACGCACCGGCCAAGAAGATCTGGCTCTATGTCAACGGCGCGCGTGTGGGAGATGGCGAACTGAACACGCCATGGGCAGCCACAGGCGGCCTCGTGGTGGGCCGTGGCAAGTTGGCGAGTGTCGGTGCCCAGGCATGGACTGGTTCGGTCGACGATGTCCGTCTCTATACCGGTCGTCTCGACAGAGGTCGCGTCGAATCGCTGTACAAGTCCTACCCGGCTCCGACCAACTGACCGTGATTCGCGCCGCACTGGAGGGAATCGTGCGTAAGCATCGCGCCTTCGCAGTGGCGATGGCCATTGCATTGAGTCTTGACATCTGTGTCGCGGTCGCCGTACCGATGGTCGCTTCCGCGCAGACAGGACCTTCTGTGCCGTTACCGAACACTGATTCGGTACCGGTGAACCAGCAGTCGATGAGCGGCCGGGGTCAAGACGACGCGTCCAAAGACGCTCTCAAGGGCAACCAGTCCAGTTCGCCGGCGGGCAAGGCAGGGTCGGGAACGTCGACAGTCACCTCTTTGTCGCCATCCGCGATCTGGGACGTGTCACCGCATACCGGGGATTTCTCGTGGTCCTATCCGATGCGTGTACCTCAAGTGCCAGGTGGGTTGGCTCCATCGATCGCCTTGTCCTACACCTCGTCCACAGTGGATGGTCTGACGAGCGCCACCAACAATCAGGCGTCGTGGGTTGGCGATGGATGGTCGTTATGGCCCGGCTTCATCGAGCGCACCTACGGCGGGTGTGCCGAGGACCTTCCTGGGGATCCCAAAAACAATCCGAGTGACCTGTGCTGGCGATCAGACAACGCGACCATGTCGATGTCCGGTGCCGGAGGACGCTTGATCCGCAACGACGCCGACGGTGTCTGGCGGCAGGAACGTGACAACGGGTCGAAAGTCCAGCGTCTGACGGGAAAGCTGAACGGTGACAACGACGGCGAGTACTGGAAGATCACCAACGTCGACGGCACACAGTACTTCTTCGGCTCACGACCAGAGTCGAACTCCACATGGACGGTCCCGGTCTTTGGTGACGACGCCGGGGAACCCTGCCACAACTCCGCCGGATTCGATGCTTCGTCGTGCGTTCAAGGCTATCGGTGGAACCTGGACAAAGTCGTTGACCCGCGCGGCAACGTCGTCCTGCACCAGTACAAGACAGAAGAGAACCACTACGGTCGCAACAAGAACAAGTCAGCTGCCAAGTACGTGCGCGACGGCTGGCTGAGCCAGATCGACTACGGCTTGAAGAGCGACGACCCCGCGCAGGCGACCGCACGTGTCGTCTTCACCGAGCAAGATCGCTGCGTACCGGGCTCGGACTGCACGTTCTCCCACCCGAACAACCTGCCGGACGTACCGCTGTACATGAAGTGCGACGGCGGAACATGCCCAGACAAGCCGTCTCCATCGTTCTGGACCAGCAAGCGGCTCAGCAAAGTCACGACCCAGGTGAAGGCCGACACCGGCTACACCGACGTGGACTCATGGACACTCCGTCACGAGTTTCCCAATCCCGGCGATGGTGACAAACCCGCGATGTGGCTCGCCGGCGTTACTCAGGCCGGGCATGTAGGGGCGCAGATATCTCTGCCCGAAGTCAAGTTCGAAGGCATTCAGAAACCTAACCGTGTGTCCAACGGCGACTCCTACTCCAATCTGACTCGGTATCGGATGAACGCGATCGTCTCCGAGGCTGGAGGAGTCACATCCATCAAGTACGCGGACACTCAGTGCACCGTCGCTGGACTACCCGATCACCCGGAGAACAACACCCAGAGATGCTTCCCGGTCCGGTGGGCCGCACCCGGATCACCTGAAGGCATCGACTATTTCCACAAGTATGTGGTCGAGTCGGTGACTGACCATGACCGGCTCGGCACTCACGTAGGCGTCATCACGCGCTATGACTACCTGGACGGCGCAGCGTGGCACTACGACAAGTCGGAGATCCTTAAGGAAGACAAACGAACCTGGAACGAGTTCCGAGGGTTCGGGCATGTCCGGGTGACCAAGGGAACCGGGCACGACGGCCCACAACAAAAGATCGAACACCGGTTGTACCGAGGCATGCACGGTGACAAACTGCGCAGCGGAACTCGCGCGGTGTCCATCAAGGACTCCGAAAACGCGGAGCGTGTGGACGAGGACTGGCTGTCCGGCATGACCAGGGAGACCGTCACCTACGACGGCGACAAAGTGGTCACCAAAACCATCAACGAACCCGGCTGGAGAGGCCCGACCGCCACGCGGGGACCGTTCAAGGCATACCAGACTTTCATCGGCTCGGTCGATACCTACACATCGTTGGCGAGCGGTGGACGTCGGGCCACCAGAACTGAGACGACCTACAACGACGACGGGCAGCCCGTCACCGTCAACGATCTAGGAGATACCGGCACAGCCGCCGACGACAAATGTTCCACCACCAGTTACGCCCGAAACACTGAGACATGGATGGTTTCGTATCCGTCACGTGTCGAGGTCGTGGCGGTCGCATGCGGTACGAAACCCGTGTATCCGGACCACACTATCGGTGACGTACGAACCTCGTACGACGGCAGGGCACCTGGTGAACCGCCGGTGACCGGGAACGTCACCCGTATGGACACTATTGAGGGGTACAGCTTCCGGGGGCCCGTGTACGTGCCGCTGTCGACCTCGAAGTACGACGGCTACGGTCGAATTGTTGAGAAAGCAGATGTGTACGGGCACACGTCAAAGACGACGTACACGCCTGAGGTTGGCCGACCGACGCAGGTTGTCACCACAGATCCGGCGGGCAACAAGACAACGACCACTTTGCACGCGGTGACGGGCAACGTCCTCAAGGTCGTCGATCCCAACGACAATGTGGCGGAATCTGCCTACGACGCCCTCGGGAGGCTGACCGAAGTCTGGCACCCCAACCGGGAGCGTGCCTCCTCGCCAGGCAACGCGCAGTACTCGTACTTGATCTCCCAGGACAAACCCTCAGCCGTCACTACGAAGTCGGTCAACGCCTCAGGTCACTACACGACCACGACCACGATCTACGACGGATTGCTCCGTCCACGGCAGATCCAGACACCGGCTCCAGACGGTGGACGGTTGCTGACCGACACCCGCTATGACTCTGTGGGACGCGCCTACAAGACGACACTCCCCTACTTCAACAACGCCGCGGTTGATACCGACCTGTGGTCGGCCACCGACGCCGAGATCCCTGGCCTGACCCTCACCGCGTACGATGGGGCCGGACGCCCGGTCACACAGACGTTCAAAGGCGTCGCACGGGAATGGTCGACCACGACGTGGTATGGCGGCGATCGGGTCAAAGTGACACCGCCACCAGGGGGGACCCCGACCACGAAAGTCATCGACGCGCGTGGGCGGACCGTCGAGTTACACCAGCACAAGTCAGACAGTGAATTCGATGTCACGCGCTATGCGCATGACCCCGAAGGTCGTCTGACCACGATGACGGACCCCGCGGGCAACACATGGCGATACACCTATGACCTGCGTGGCAGGAAGATCAAAGAAGAAGACCCCGACCGAGGCACGACAATCACCACTTACGACCTCGCTGGCAAGGTACTCACCACCACGGACGCCAGAAGCGTCACACGGGCCTATGCCTATGACGTACTCGATCGACCCACTGCGACGCACCTGGGCAGCTTGTCAGGACCCAAACTCACCGAGTTCACCTACGACACTGCCGAATGGGGAATCGGCAAACTCGCCACGGAGACAAGGTGGATCGACGGCAACGCCTACACACACAAGATCAAAACGTATGACGCTCTCTACAATCCGCTGGAGAGCGTGATCACGATCCCCGCTGCTGAGAAAGGCCTTGCAGGCGAATACAAGACATCCGCCGACTACGCACCCGACGGCAGCCTGAAGAGCACCACGATGCCCGCGATCGGAGGGCTGAAGACCGAACAGGTCACTCATGCCTTCAACCCGCTCGGTCTGCCCAGTACCTCATACGGAGGAGTGTCCGGTGTAGGCACATTCGAATATGCCACCGACACGATCTACACCAAGTACGGCGAAGCGCAACGCATCCAACTCGGCGAACAGCCCAAGCGCGCCTGGATGTCCCTGTACTACGAGGATGACACCCGCCGCCTGAAGCGCGCGATCATCGACGCCGAGCGGCCACAGCCCAAGATCTCGGACGTCAACTACACACGGGATCCGGCAGGTCGCATCACATCAATCACCGACACCCAACCTAGCGGCAACCCGGATCGACAGTGTTTCAACTACGACCATCTCCAGCGACTCACCGAGGCCTGGACACCGATCGATGAATGCTCTCCCGAACCGACGCCGGCGTTGGGCGGACCGGCGCCGTACTGGCACTCGTTCACCTACGACAAGATCGGCAACCGCCTCACCGAAACCCAGCATGCTACGGCAGGCGACACGGTCCGCACCTACAACTACCCGCCGTCTGGCAGAAAACTTGAATCCGTCACTACCGCGGGCGGCCCAGGCGGCACAACAGTGGAAGAGGCCGGGTACGACGCCGCGGGAAACACCATCCGCCGCAAGATCTTCAGCGGCGAACAGGAGTTGGACTGGGACGCCGAGGGCAACCTCATCAAGGTCACCGAAGGCGACAAGACAACCGAGTTCCTCTACGGCGCCAACGGAGCCAGACTGATCCGGCGCGACCCCACCGGCTCCACGCTGTACTTGCCAGGCCAAGAAGTGCGCCTCGACAAAGCTGGAACCAAGACAGCCACCCGGTATTACAACCACGGTGGCTCCGTGATCGCGATGCGCACCGAGACCGGGTTGACATGGCTGATCGGTGACCATCAAGGCACAGCACAGATCGCGATCGATGCGCAGTCGATGGCTGTGACAAGCCGACGCCAGACTCCGTTCGGCGGCCCTCGCGGGCAATCAAGTCTGTTCCCAGGCGAGAGGGGGTTCGTCGGCGGAACGATCGACGCATCCATCGGATTAATAACCTTGGGCGCCCGCCAATACGACCCGGCAACAGGTCGATTCATCTCAGTAGACCCGATCATCAACCCCCAAGACCCGCAGCAATGGCACGGATACGCCTACGCCAACAACAATCCCATCACCTTCAGCGACCCCAGCGGTGAATATTGCGACGGCTGCGACTTCCAGGACTGGAAGGACGGCACAGGCTCGTACTCGGACTGGAACTCACCCCCAGGTTCACCGACGGCACCGACAAGCCTTTCGAATGAAGCTGAAAAGAGAGACGTTCGGACTGGAAAAAATAGCGACCCGAAAAAGCAACCGGTCATCGGCGGGAAACGTGTTCCGTTATTCTCGGAGCTCAAAGCCAGGCGGCTGATGGGTCATGGGTATGCAGATGACGAGTACGACCTAGCTATCGTCGACTGGGCCCAAAAGACCTGCAACAGCACCTCCGAAGCGGGCTCTGAATTCTGTGCTGAAGCAAGTAGTGCTGGGTTGCTGGACGTGCGGAACTCTGAACTGCGCGACTTCCTTTTCGGCCTGACCCCGATGTCGACCGTTGTTGAAATCGGGAAATGCGTCCAAGGTAGCGGCTCGTGTGCTGAAGCGGCGCTGGACGCCTTCCCTCTCACCAAAGCCGCCAAGGTCTTTGGTGACGCTCTATCGGTGTTCAAAAAGGGCTGCAGCTTCGCGGCCGACACTTTAGTATTGATGGCGGACGGCGCCTACAAGCCGATCGAAGAACTCCAAGTCGGCGACATAGTGCTCGCCAGCGACCCGGAAACCGGCGAAACCGGACCACGGGTCGTGACGGCCGTGATGGCTCACGACGACACCGTGCTCGAACTCGCAACCGCCGACGGCGCCACCGTCACCACCACCGAGGACCACCCGTTCTACAACGCCACCGACCGAGCATGGCAACGCGCCGACCAACTCGACCCCGGCGACAGCCTGCTCACCCCGAGTAGTGCCTATGTTCATGTTGCAGGTTTGCTGCCTAACGTCGGTCATGTCACGCTGGCCTACAACCTCACGGTCGAGGGCTTGCATACCTTTTATGTGCGGCTTGGAGATGCGCACGTAACGTATGATGTTCTGGTCCACAATGATTGCGGCAAGCCTGTAAATCTGCCGGCTTGGCGAAAAGTTGACGTTGACATGGAACACGTCGTCGATCGTCACACCGCTGGAGGGAGGACATATCAGCAGAGTGGAATTAAGACCAAGTTTCCTGACTATATGTCTAAAGGGGAAATTGAATCAACAATTCGCCAGGCCTATAGAAATTCGGCGGTTGCGGGTCCGTCGCAAGGTGAGCGTGTGTTTCTGAGAGGGTCTGCAAATGGCTTGGAAGTTGAGATGTGGGTAAATAAAGGCACAGGAACAATTGAAACCGCTTACCCTGTTTGGAGGTGACGTTGTGTCTCCCGAGTTTCGAGTTGATACAACGTCCTTGGAAAGTGCTAGGTCTGGAGTTATTTGGGGCGCCGTTTGGTGGGAGCTGGGTGACCAGAGATTTCCCGAGTTTAAGTGGAACGATCTCGCGGTTGCTGTGGCAGTCGAGACATTAGTCGCGATTCGAGATGTATTCGATGGCGCAAACCTTCGGCGGCGTGTTCGTTTTTTTGACGGTCCATTTTGGGTGGACTTTACACGCGATCGGACAGATGAATTCTCGATAGCTTTTGGAGAGAAGCTCACCGTTGGATCCGATGGCTTTGAATTTGGGAAAACTACTCGTCAAATTCAAGCAGTCTGTCACAATCTGCTTACAGAATGCAAGGCGCGGGGGTGGGGTGAACAGGATGACGTGCGACGCCTGGCGAGTGTTTTAACCCCGTAGTAGTCATGTCATCTGTGGCGAGAGCGAGAAGCTAATATTATATGGGAGCGACCAACGTCGCTGTCTCTGTCGCGCTCACGGTGACACTATATAAAGGGGCTTCGCTAGCGGATGGGACTTTTGTGTGATCGTGATCGACCGTCGTAAATGTTCGCGGATCGGCGTATACAACAATGGCGAAGGCAGGACGCTTCTTCAATCGCACTTCGACGATGTTGTTCGCGATGAGTCAAACATCATGCGTACGTTTGATAACGAGCACGGATCGTTCAGATCAGCGATTCACCGAATTGCTTCTCCTGTGAATAAGGCGATGACTCCTGAGGGCGGCATATTGATGGTAGGTGTGCGGCACTCTCTACAGAGGACTGTAGTGTGCTCAATCGGGTTTCACACTGCACGAACAGGAGCAAGGGCGCGCGTCCAACTGCGCTGTACTGCACTGTGTTGCGTGTGCCGTGCCAAAACTCGAACTAGCTTCTGAGCTGTGGTTTGTGATCGGTTCAGGCGGTGCGTCTGTATTCGTTGATCACTCCGCTCAGGACACGATGCCGGCGGATCGGGTCATCCAGTGAGATCACGACGGCAGGGTCGTGGTTGGGTGGACGTTGCTCACGGCCTTGGTGCGGGCGGTGTTCGTTGTAGTGTCGTACGAACTGTTCGAGCACTGTGATGGCGTGCCGTTCGTTGTAGATCAGCATTTGGTCGGTGCACTCGGTTCGGACGGTGCGCACGAACCTTTCCGCGTAACAGTTTGCTCGGGGCGTTCGCGGCGGGGACTTCACCGTGTCGATGCCCTCGGAGGCGAACACCGCGTCGAATGACGCAGCGTATTTGGTGTCTCGATCGCGGATGAGGAACCGGAACTGGGAGATCCGTTCGTCGAGGGTCATCAGCAGGTTGCGGGCGGCCTGCGTAGTCCAAGCCGCAGTCGGATGCGCGGTCGCGCCGAGGATGTGGACCCGACGGGTGTGGACCTCCATCACGAACAACACGTGCAGCCGGTGCAGGCCGATGGTGTCCAGGTGGAAGAAGTCGCCTGCCAGCAGGCCCGCTGCTTGGGTGCGCAGGAAGGTGCGCCAACTGGTGTCCGCCCACCGAGGCGCGGGACCGATGCGGGCGGCGGCGAGGATACGGCGGATCGTGCCCGCACCGATGTGGTGTCCGAGCCGGGCGAGTTCTCCCTGTACGCGGCGATGTCCCCATCTCGGGTTCTCCCGAGCCAACCGCACGATCAACTCGCGAAGTTCGTCACCGATCGGTGGGCGTCCTGGTTGATTTGGGTAGGTCCATTTCCGGGTGACAAGACGGCGATGCCAGGCCAGCAGCGTGCCCGGTGTCACGATGCGGTGCCAGTGCAATTAGCGGGGCAGTAGCCGCGTCAGTGCTGACAAGATCGCGCGGTCCGGCCATCCAGGACGTGGCCGGCCGACCTGGCGGCGCAGGACCGTCACCTCGTGACGCAACACCAGGATCTCGAGATCCTTGGTGGCGGAGCGTTGGAGGAGTAAACCCAGCCAGCCGCACAACCGCATCGTGATCAAGTACATCAGTCGAACCAGCACGGTCGGTGAGCATCGCACGACCCTTGTACGGGACAAAACGGCAGGTCACCGAGCCAGACGTCGAGTTATGGCACGGTACAGGGACTACGGGGCCTGCGTGGCCCTCACCCCGACCGGGTATCTCCAGGCCGGTGACAGTGACGCGCTGCGCGCCGCAGTCCGGGCCGCTCGTGAGATCGGCCGCGATGACGTGCTGTTCAGCGCCCCATTGGACATCGGCTGGTTCCTCAACGACCACATCGACCATCTCATCGCGGTGCTGGCCACGCTCCCGCTGCCCAAGGCGGTCTTCCTGGGCGGCCAGTTCGATCCGATGGACCGCTATCGCGACGGCGTGCCTAATCTCCGCCGCGTGGTGGCCGAGGCCGGGGACATCGCGGTGTTCCGCACCGATCTCACCGGATTCGACGCGATGAGCCAGGGCGCGTTCGCCACCTCGATCGGGTCGGGCGGCAGCCTGCGCCACATCATCCCGTTCGGACAGATCCGCCGCTCGAACAACAAGGACGAGTCACCCAGCGTGCTCTACGGCGACCTGATGACCTTCTACAAAGGATCCACGCTCGCTGACAAGTTTCGCTAACCATTGGGCACCGGTCTGCCAGTGCCCGGCGTGCGGAGGCCGCGCGCTGGACAGCTTCCTGGTCAAACAGTTGGATACCGTGCCCGCGCACCGCCACAGCATGTGCACCTGGGCGGACTGGATCGACGATCTACGGGCGCGCAACACCCTGGCGGACCGGGCGATCTGGTGGCGTAACCGGTGCGTCCGCGCGATGACCACCGCGGACGCCGTCAACGTCCAGATCAACCAGCAGGGCGCATTCACGGTGCCTGGCCCGCTGCAGGCATGGGCCCAGTTGCCGCCGTGGCTGTCGGCCACTCAACCAGTCACTCGGCCACCACGACGCCCGCGCCGTTCGCGGACGCCATGACCTGCCGGTAAACCTCCTCGGCAAACCTCCACTGCGCGGCCGAATGCTGATGCCGCACGTAGGGCTGCGGGTCGACCAGCATCCGCAACCGTCCCGATTCAAAGACACACACACCGACGCCGTAGAACGACGCCTGCGCGCACGCATCGTCCACATCAGACGGTGTGGCGGGCAAGAGCATCGCCCGCGCACAGAACGGCGCGAACTGCCCAGCCTTACGCAGCCCTTCGCGCCATGAACGTGCTGTCACCATCGCGAACCGAACCGACAGCGGTGCCACCGCCCGCCGCACGACGTTCCTGCCGTCGTAGTCCACCACTCCGTGCGGGACACGTTGCAGCAAGTGCCGCTCCCGCTCGGACAAGTCGTGCACTGCCACCGGAAGCCCGACCGGCAGGCCCATCAACGCATCCAGCACACCCCGCTGCGTGACCGCGCCGACGCCTGCGGCGACGCGACGCGCGTGCTCGGATTCGTCGAGGCAGTACGCCACATCCACCACCCCACCGAACAGGCGCATCGCCACACTGGGACACCACGTCCGCTCGTCGAGATCTGACGTCCGCACTGCGGCTCGGACTGCCTCCGCCACTCCGACGCGGCTCACGATGTCTCCACTTCACTCAGCTCACCGGCGAGGGCCTGCACACAACTCCAGAACCGGTCCTGGCCCTCATGCCTGCGGTACCAGCAGCGCCGGTCACCCCGTGTCCGTCCGAGCTTGTCCACCAAACCCACGCTGATCAACCCCCGGATAGGCGCGTAATACACGCTTGCCGGCACCCCGCGCGCGTCGGACAGCTGCGACAAGCACACGCCGTCATCTCCAGCCTTGGCCAGCGCGACCAACAACTCCAGCCGGTGCCGGTTGCCGAACACGACCCCCGAGACATGTCGACTGCGATCACGCTCATTGTTGGCCATGCCATCAATAATAGTGATTCGCGAATCACAAATCTATGGCATGGCGAGCCGTTGATCGCCTGCTGCGCCGCCGCGACACCAGGACGTCGACCGACGGTCTTCAGCGACACGACCCGACCAGGCGAGTCTTCGCTTGAGCGCGAGATGGCCATGACCTGGGAATTCACTCGAACGGAGCATGAAGCGGACGCTATGATCACTCGTGCATCTGCACGTGCAGATGCACGAGTGTTGGTCTTGGGTGGGGTGGTTCGAGATGATCCGTGCGCAAGCGAACGCTGGTGAGGGCGTGGTTCACTTGTGGGCGTCGGATCTTGCGGTGCTGTCCGACAGTGCGCTGTGCGGAGCGAGGGGGCCGGCGGTTCCCGACCAGGCTGGTCAGCGCTGCATTCGTTGCTGGCAGGCGCACGGCAGTCTTCTGACGGCGGCATTCACCAAATCAACTCTGACGCATGCAGCTTGACGCTGGCGCCAAGGAACGCAATCGACACCATTGGGCGATGAACCTGCCGCGCGACAGGGTCAATCACGTCGCTCGACGATCACCGGCATGGCGAGATCGACCGGTCGGCCGACGCTCGATCGCGCGTCCTCTCACGCTCGATGAGCTTGCGCGACACCTCGTGCAGGTGACCTGGAGTATCCCGACCTCGCCGGGCCGGCCGTTGATCCGAGCCTCCGTGATTTCGGTCGCGCACATTGGCGATGATCGCGACTAGTTGCGGTCACGCAGCTGGGGCAAGCCGCAAGCGTGGACACCGCGAGACGGACTATGAGAACTATGAGAACACACGATTGCCGACCCCGTTTCGCATCCGCAGCCATCAAGGTCGTGATCCGCCAGGCGCGACTGCCCTGATAGGCAAGCTGGTGTGTTAATCAAGGTCCTTGCCGACAGCCACAATAGCTGATCTTGAAATCGAGGTAGGCCGCCTGTATGCGCCTCAGGGCGGCCGGGTGCTTAGATGTCCACACTGGCTGAAGTCGTTAGCTGATCGTTTGTCTGCCGCCTTGGAAGTGATGATCAATATGGCTCCCGACTCTCAAGAGACCGATGATGATCAACGTCCTCAACCGTCACATCCCTCTGCAGCGGCGAGTAAAGTCGGCATCACTGTTAGTGTCCTTGTCCTCGGTGTCCTCGGTGTTCTAGCGGACACAGCGCAGGTGGTCGACCTATTCAGGCACAGCTGGGTAATCATAGTGTTAGTTCTTGGCATCTGTATCGGGATTGTGGGTGCCTTGATATTGGAACGGCAATGGCGAAAACCGCCGGGTGCTCTGGTGCTTGTGGCCGTTGCCTTGCTGGTGGTGGCATCAGCCGCAGTTACTACGGCAGTTGTGTACTCGGCGCAGCCGGCTGATGCAGCTGGCAACTTCACAGGCACCCCGGGACCGAGTCCGAGCACGTCCTCAGTGACAACACCGACTTCGCAAGAACCGTCACAGACGGCACCGAGACAGCTTGAAATCAGCGACCCGAAAGCCAACGTAAGGGTGTCATGGAAGGACGAAGTGACGGTGACGGGCACAAGCGTTGGACCTGACCGACACGTCGCACTTTTTCTCAAGCCTCTCTCCGGACCTTTCATCTGGCCTTCCCTCTGCAACTATGATGCGGCCAACAAGAGGGTTATATGCCACGTGCAGTACGGCGAGAGGGAACAAAGTCGTGGATCATCTTTTGACGTCTGGGCGGTGACAGTCGACGAAAAAGACTATTACCTACTGAGTGATTATTACGGGAAAGGTAAGTGGTTTGATCCGAATAAGTCGCCGGTTCGGGTAATTGTTGAATCGGAACGGGTTCGAGTTAAGCGAGAAGACTAACTCTGGGGCATCCGCGACGGCACCACAGTGCCACTCTGACCATAAGCGAGGATGTCGTTGCCGTGGCAGGTGTTGCCGTGGGTTGCGTCGGCGGCGCCGGCCACGCGGGGCAGGGTGCGGACGACGGTGAGGTAGTCGGCGCGTTCGAAGGCCGTGCGGGCGTTGGCCAGTCCGTGGTGCACGTGTACCACGTTCGAGGATGTCGCCGGTGTCGGTGTGAGGCCGAGTAGGGCAGGTTCGAGTCGGCAGGCGTCCGGCCTGATCATGCCGGACGCATTGTCGGCGGAATGCGCTGTCAATCGTCCATATGCGACGTTCGATGGGTCTCATCCGCTGCCGCCAGGAGAATCAGGTGGTGTGTCATCGCCAGCGGCCTGGTTTGTGTGATGGTTGTCCGGACAAAGTTCGCTAACTCAGGTGGAACCGCGTGTGCAAAGGTAGCGTCGTCAAAACTGGCGTCCTTGGTGAACTCCGCCTCGTCGAGCCAGACGGTTCCGGCGAACTTCACGCCGTCAAACCTGACGCTCCGAACCTTGCTTTGTTGAACACGGTGGCCCAGCGGAACTCCGCCTTGTCAAATGTGGCGCTTCTGCCGAAATCCGCTTCCGTGAACGCGGTGGATGTGCTGAACTACGATCGTCTCGCCGAGGACGTGGCTCCACAGTCTCGCGTGCTCAAAGTGTACGAACGCCAAGGCGACAACCTGTGGCGTCGGCATCAAATCTGGGCAGGTCACCACGACCTGCACGACCTTCCTGATCATGATCCCGCGTTCAGCTCGCGCGACGGAGGCTTCAACGACGACGCTCCGGTGGATCCACGCACCATGATGGCCGACATACGAGATGATCTTCAGACGATGGCGGCCACCACGCTGACCGAAACGCAAGAAAGCTACGCGACCACGCTGCGCAACACGCAGGCGCTCGAATACAAACGACTATTCGTCCACAGGAGACACTCGACGGCCATGAAGACAAGGCTGAGGGCATGCCCGCTGTCTTCGGGAGCTAGCGCAGGATCGGCTGTGGCCGCCACAGCCGAGCGTCGGTGTGACACGTCATATGTGCCGGATCCGGCAACGCGCATGACGGATGCGGCGTTGCGAGCTCGTGGTGTGGGTTGGGGGCGGGTCGCTCCGCCCCCGCGCCGCTACCAGATGCAGCCGAGCGGGGCGTCAAAGCAGATGTGCCGGGTGGCGCTGCGGCCGAACGTCGGTCGGTTGACGCCGAAGCCGGTCTGGTACTCCTTGACTTGGCCGCTCAGCAGGCCCTTGCAGCCGACCTTGACGGTCAGGGGCCGGCTGACCGGCGGGTCAAGATGCTTGCGCTGACACCGGCGGGTCGGCGAGCGCTCCGCACCGTCCAGGACGAGCTCCTCGCGCCACCCGAGCAAATCGCAAGACTTCCCGCGCCGAAGCGAACATCGCTGGCCCGGCTCCTGCGCGATGCCCTGCAGAGCGACGAGCAGTGAACTCCCGCGCTCGCCCGCTTGCCCACCCTCACCTCCACTGGCCGGCCTCGACCGGCGCGGCACCACCGCCACCGCACCGGACCGGACCGGCACACCAAGTCGAGACGTCGGCGTAGTGGCTCGGAGCTACTCGCCCTGAAGAAATGCCACGAAATTGAGACTGATCTCGAGTGCCAACCTGGGAGAAAACCATAGAGTCCGCAGGTCAAACAAGATCGACATGTCATGCGCGGTCTCAAATCTGGTGTCGTAGTCTCATGGCCAATGTCGTATGGATGTCCTATACGACATCGCCGTGAGATTGCTCCTCGGCGTCTGGCCGATTCTCGCCATGCTTTGTCGTTCGCTGCCCATCGTCGGTTTAGCTAGGGGCCCCGACAATGGCCCTTTGCGTTCGTCGGGGTTGTCAGCAAAGACTGCGGTTTGTGGGCGTGGACTGGATTTCATGATCTTGAGGCGGCGGTGACGGCGGAGGGATTGGGGCATGATCTCGAGACGTCTGGCGACCTTCACCAAGGTGGGTGCCGTAACACTGTTGCTCGGCGCTCTTTCGTTTTCCTCAACGGCATCCGCGGTGCCTTCAGCAGTGGCGCTTTCGCTTCCGGAGAAGGTGCAGCGGATGCTTTCGCAGGGTGCGCTGGCCCGCTGGTATGCCCAGCATCCGGAGCAGGTCTCGGCCGGCATGCGGGCGAGGCCGGACTGGATCGCGGCGCTGGGCGCTCGTGTCAACGCGGTGCCCCGGGCGCTTGCGCCGGGCGACTTTCCGATGCGCCGGGCGCTGTTTAATCGTGACGATCTCGGCCTGCCGCAGAACGAGGAGTCGGTCGATCGCTGCTCGTCGAACGGCAACCTGGTGTTGGCGGGGACGAACGACTACCGGGGTCTGCTCAACCCGCTCGGCAACTTCACCGGCTGGCACTTCTCCGACAATGGTGCGACCCTGACCAGGGAGGGGCTGCTGCCAGCCGTCACCTTCGCTGACGGTGTTGCGGTGCCGTCGAGTGGCGATCCGGTGGTGGCCTTCGACGCGGCCTGCAACGCGTACATGGCCACCCTCAACCTGGTCTTCGTCGACGGGGTGCCGACACATAGCGGCATTGGCGTCTACCGCACGACGGCCGGCACGCTGGGGTCGTGCCCCGGCGGTGACGACCCCACCTGCTGGCCGACCCGTACGCTGGCAGATCAGGTGATCTCTCCCGATCCGGCACACTTCCACCTCCTCGACAAGCCGTGGATGGCCGTCGGGCACAGCGCCGGGCAGACCGTGATCTGGGTGACCTACACCGACTTCGCGGTCGACTTCCCCAATGTCACCACCACGATCAAGGCGGTGCGCTGCGAGGCCAACCTGACCAGCTGCGGCAAACCGATCAATCTCAGTGCCGGTGGCAGCGATGTCCAGTTCAGCGATGTGACCGTCGGGCCCGATGGCCGGACCTACGTGACCTGGGTCGAGGATCGGATCACACCGAACGACGGGGAGACCTTCGTCATCAAACTGCGGGTGGCCGAGGCCGGCAGCAGCGAGTTCAGTCCGGAGGGGGTGGTCACCACCGAGCTCGAGCCGATCGGTTTCGGCGGTGTCCTGCACGCCAACGACTTCCGCGTCGCCACGTACCCCAAGCACGACGTGAAGATCGTGAACGGGATACCGCGGATATTCGTGATCTGGGAGTCGTGCCAGTCCCGTCCGCTCAACGTCATCTGCGAGTTCTCACGCATGCGGATGACCTTCTCCGACAGCTTCGGCGCGGGGTGGAGCAACCCGACAACGCTGTCGGCGGGCGGGGACAACTACTTCGGCACGTTGTCCGCCAATCCGGGTGGTGCGAACCTCGCGGTGGCGTACTGGACCAGCCGGTTCGATCCGGTGTTCGGCAACCGGCAGGACCTCGAACTGGTCACTGTCGGGCCCCAGGGCACCGTGGTCAACCGGCAGCGGCTGACAACCCCGTCGAACGAGCCCGAAGCCGACCCGTTCCTCCGTGGCTTCTTCATCGGTGACTACATCGAGGTCACCGCACGCGCTGACAACGCGTTGGTGGCATTCAACGCCAACTATCGAAAGCAGGCTCTCGGTCTGGACGCCAGCCTACCCACCGCCCAACAGGACAACTACCTAGCCCAAGCCCCGCTCTAACCAACCAGATGGTGGCGTCGCCGAAGCACGCAGGGCCGCCACCCTCACAAGAACCCGAAGACGAGAAGCGTCGGAATCAAAGCACGGAAACGCGCGCTGGTCGCCGCGATCCGCCGGGACGCGGACGTCCGACTTATCCGGACGGACGCCATCTTCCCGCCGAGACCACGAGTTTTGTGGATCGCCGACGGGAGATCTGGTGGCCGGCCGGTGCAATGGCGGCCGTAGCCGAGGAGACTCCGCAGATGGTGCTCGATCGGAGCGGACGAATGAGCTGGGCGTTGGTCGATATGCTGTCGCAGCTGAACCTGGTCCACAGAACCACGCTCCTGGCCGCGGCTCTGATGCTGGCGGTGGCAACTCGGCGGCGGCCGACAGTGAACGCTGCTCGGTCCGCCCGTCCTGCGCCGGCCGGGGCACGTTCGCGTCCTATGGCGAGGTCTTCACCGTCTACGACCACAAGGCAGACGGGCACTCCGCGGTCCTGCTCTACTAGTTGCCCGACGGCTACGGCCCGCGCCTGGTGTGGAATCCCAACGGCAACGGCACGAGAGTCACAGCAGACCTCGAGCTGCCGGAGGGCAGTTGGGTCACCTACCGAGTGTGCCTGGGCAAGTACGGAGCCAAGGACGTGCTCGAGAAAACCTGTGGTGCCACCATAACCGACTTCGCATGAGCATGAAGGGGCCAGCATGTCAAAGCTGAACCGTCGTACTCTCCTCGTTGCGGCGGGAATCACCGCCGCGGTTCCTCGGGCGGTCAGGGCGGCCTCGGACCCGTTCCAGTTGGGTGTCGCGTCCGGCGATCCGAGGCCGGACGGAATGGTGTTGTGGACAAGGCTCGCCGCCGCCCCGCTCGATGCCGACGGCGGCATGGGCACCCGGACCGTCCGTGTCGACTGGGAGATCGCCACCGACGCGAGATTCGTCAACATTGTCCAGACCGGACGCGAGAATGCTGTGCCCGCCGACGGTCACAGCGTGCACGTCGAGCCACGAGGCTTGGCGCCCAACGCCTGGTATTTCTATCGCTTCAAAGCCGACCGCCATATCTCGCCGGTCGGCCGCACCCGCACCGCGCCCGCGCGCGGCGCCAGCGTAGCCTCGCTGGAGTTCGCGTTCGCGTCCTGCCAGCACTTCGAGGTCGGCTGGTATCACGCCCACCGTTACATCACGGCCGACAACCCCGACGTCGTGTTGTTCCTCGGCGACTACATGTACGAGAAGCCAAGCCGTCAGGCCCACAAGGTCCGCCGGTATGTCGCCCTCAACAACGAGGCGAACACATTGTCGGAGTACCGAATCCGCTATGCCCAGCACCATCTCGACCCGGATCTCAAGGCGTGCCACGCGGCCGCCCCCTGGCTAGTGGTCTTCGACGACCACGAGGTGAAGAACAACTGGTACGGCGTGCGGTCAGCCATCCCCGAGCAGCGACGCAAAGACGCCTTCCGAGCGTTCTGGGAGAACATGCCGCTGCCGAAGGCGATGAAACCGACGAGTGCCGCGATCAAGCTGTATCGCCGCATCGAATGGGGAACCCTGGCCCGCTTCCACATGATGGACACGCGCCAGCACCGCAACAAGCAGGCGCCGGCGAGAGACTGCGGCAAGGTCAACAGCACGACCCGCACGCTCACCGGCCCGGCGCAGGAGCAGTGGCTGCTCGACGGCCTGACGGCACGCGGCTCAGGCTGGGATTTCCTGGGCCAGCAAGTGTTCTTCGCGCACCGCGACTACGACGGCGATCCCCGCACCTGCGACGGAAACAACGATTCCTGGGACGGCTACCGAGCCAACCGCGCGCGGATCATCCAAGGTTGGATCGACCGCACGGTCCGCAATCCCGTTGTCCTGACGGGTGATGTGCACACCCACTGGGCGAACGACCTGCGCCTCAACCGAACCGGCCCAATCGTCGGCACCGAGCTCGTGACGAGCTCCATCACCTCGAAGGGCAGGAACAAGCCCGGTGGCGCGAGGAACAATCCGGGCTTGAACTTCATCGGCAACCACCGCGGCTACGTCCGGGTGACCGTGAACGCGCAGCAGCTCACGGCCGAATGGACCCGGCTGAGCTCGATCCAGGAACGAGACCCGGCCAAGGTCACCATGTCCGTGTCCCGGAGATACGTCGTGCTGGACGGCCAGCCGGGCCTGACCATCTAACGACCTCGTGCATGGTTGCTGATCTTGGCTGAGGCAGGGAATTGTGCGGGTTGTCAGCAATGATCTGTCCAACCTCGGCTGGGCGCGTGGCATGACGAGGCCGGTGCGCGCGAGGTGGTGGGCGGCGC
>NZ_FWXV01000035.1 GCF_900176515.1 Kibdelosporangium aridum | reverse complement strand
GGTCTCAAATCTGGTGTCGTAGTCTCATGGCCAATGTCGTATGGATGTCCTATACGACATCGCCGTGAGATTGCTCCTCGGCGTCTGGCCGATTCTCGCCATGCTTTGTCGTTCGCTGCCCATCGTCGGTTTAGCTAGGGGCCCCGACAATGGCCCTTTGCGTTCGTCGGGGTTGTCAGCAAAGACTGCGGTTTGTGGGCGTGGACTGGATTTCATGATCTTGAGGCGGCGGTGACGGCGGAGGGATTGGGGCATGATCTCGAGACGTCTGGCGACCTTCACCAAGGTGGGTGCCGTAACACTGTTGCTCGGCGCTCTTTCGTTTTCCTCAACGGCATCCGCGGTGCCTTCAGCAGTGGCGCTTTCGCTTCCGGAGAAGGTGCAGCGGATGCTTTCGCAGGGTGCGCTGGCCCGCTGGTATGCCCAGCATCCGGAGCAGGTCTCGGCCGGCATGCGGGCGAGGCCGGACTGGATCGCGGCGCTGGGCGCTCGTGTCAACGCGGTGCCCCGGGCGCTTGCGCCGGGCGACTTTCCGATGCGCCGGGCGCTGTTTAATCGTGACGATCTCGGCCTGCCGCAGAACGAGGAGTCGGTCGATCGCTGCTCGTCGAACGGCAACCTGGTGTTGGCGGGGACGAACGACTACCGGGGTCTGCTCAACCCGCTCGGCAACTTCACCGGCTGGCACTTCTCCGACAATGGTGCGACCCTGACCAGGGAGGGGCTGCTGCCAGCCGTCACCTTCGCTGACGGTGTTGCGGTGCCGTCGAGTGGCGATCCGGTGGTGGCCTTCGACGCGGCCTGCAACGCGTACATGGCCACCCTCAACCTGGTCTTCGTCGACGGGGTGCCGACACATAGCGGCATTGGCGTCTACCGCACGACGGCCGGCACGCTGGGGTCGTGCCCCGGCGGTGACGACCCCACCTGCTGGCCGACCCGTACGCTGGCAGATCAGGTGATCTCTCCCGATCCGGCACACTTCCACCTCCTCGACAAGCCGTGGATGGCCGTCGGGCACAGCGCCGGGCAGACCGTGATCTGGGTGACCTACACCGACTTCGCGGTCGACTTCCCCAATGTCACCACCACGATCAAGGCGGTGCGCTGCGAGGCCAACCTGACCAGCTGCGGCAAACCGATCAATCTCAGTGCCGGTGGCAGCGATGTCCAGTTCAGCGATGTGACCGTCGGGCCCGATGGCCGGACCTACGTGACCTGGGTCGAGGATCGGATCACACCGAACGACGGGGAGACCTTCGTCATCAAACTGCGGGTGGCCGAGGCCGGCAGCAGCGAGTTCAGTCCGGAGGGGGTGGTCACCACCGAGCTCGAGCCGATCGGTTTCGGCGGTGTCCTGCACGCCAACGACTTCCGCGTCGCCACGTACCCCAAGCACGACGTGAAGATCGTGAACGGGATACCGCGGATATTCGTGATCTGGGAGTCGTGCCAGTCCCGTCCGCTCAACGTCATCTGCGAGTTCTCACGCATGCGGATGACCTTCTCCGACAGCTTCGGCGCGGGGTGGAGCAACCCGACAACGCTGTCGGCGGGCGGGGACAACTACTTCGGCACGTTGTCCGCCAATCCGGGTGGTGCGAACCTCGCGGTGGCGTACTGGACCAGCCGGTTCGATCCGGTGTTCGGCAACCGGCAGGACCTCGAACTGGTCACTGTCGGGCCCCAGGGCACCGTGGTCAACCGGCAGCGGCTGACAACCCCGTCGAACGAGCCCGAAGCCGACCCGTTCCTCCGTGGCTTCTTCATCGGTGACTACATCGAGGTCACCGCACGCGCTGACAACGCGTTGGTGGCATTCAACGCCAACTATCGAAAGCAGGCTCTCGGTCTGGACGCCAGCCTACCCACCGCCCAACAGGACAACTACCTAGCCCAAGCCCCGCTCTAACCAACCAGATGGTGGCGTCGCCGAAGCACGCAGGGCCGCCACCCTCACAAGAACCCGAAGACGAGAAGCGTCGGAATCAAAGCACGGAAACGCGCGCTGGTCGCCGCGATCCGCCGGGACGCGGACGTCCGACTTATCCGGACGGACGCCATCTTCCCGCCGAGACCACGAGTTTTGTGGATCGCCGACGGGAGATCTGGTGGCCGGCCGGTGCAATGGCGGCCGTAGCCGAGGAGACTCCGCAGATGGTGCTCGATCGGAGCGGACGAATGAGCTGGGCGTTGGTCGATATGCTGTCGCAGCTGAACCTGGTCCACAGAACCACGCTCCTGGCCGCGGCTCTGATGCTGGCGGTGGCAACTCGGCGGCGGCCGACAGTGAACGCTGCTCGGTCCGCCCGTCCTGCGCCGGCCGGGGCACGTTCGCGTCCTATGGCGAGGTCTTCACCGTCTACGACCACAAGGCAGACGGGCACTCCGCGGTCCTGCTCTACTAGTTGCCCGACGGCTACGGCCCGCGCCTGGTGTGGAATCCCAACGGCAACGGCACGAGAGTCACAGCAGACCTCGAGCTGCCGGAGGGCAGTTGGGTCACCTACCGAGTGTGCCTGGGCAAGTACGGAGCCAAGGACGTGCTCGAGAAAACCTGTGGTGCCACCATAACCGACTTCGCATGAGCATGAAGGGGCCAGCATGTCAAAGCTGAACCGTCGTACTCTCCTCGTTGCGGCGGGAATCACCGCCGCGGTTCCTCGGGCGGTCAGGGCGGCCTCGGACCCGTTCCAGTTGGGTGTCGCGTCCGGCGATCCGAGGCCGGACGGAATGGTGTTGTGGACAAGGCTCGCCGCCGCCCCGCTCGATGCCGACGGCGGCATGGGCACCCGGACCGTCCGTGTCGACTGGGAGATCGCCACCGACGCGAGATTCGTCAACATTGTCCAGACCGGACGCGAGAATGCTGTGCCCGCCGACGGTCACAGCGTGCACGTCGAGCCACGAGGCTTGGCGCCCAACGCCTGGTATTTCTATCGCTTCAAAGCCGACCGCCATATCTCGCCGGTCGGCCGCACCCGCACCGCGCCCGCGCGCGGCGCCAGCGTAGCCTCGCTGGAGTTCGCGTTCGCGTCCTGCCAGCACTTCGAGGTCGGCTGGTATCACGCCCACCGTTACATCACGGCCGACAACCCCGACGTCGTGTTGTTCCTCGGCGACTACATGTACGAGAAGCCAAGCCGTCAGGCCCACAAGGTCCGCCGGTATGTCGCCCTCAACAACGAGGCGAACACATTGTCGGAGTACCGAATCCGCTATGCCCAGCACCATCTCGACCCGGATCTCAAGGCGTGCCACGCGGCCGCCCCCTGGCTAGTGGTCTTCGACGACCACGAGGTGAAGAACAACTGGTACGGCGTGCGGTCAGCCATCCCCGAGCAGCGACGCAAAGACGCCTTCCGAGCGTTCTGGGAGAACATGCCGCTGCCGAAGGCGATGAAACCGACGAGTGCCGCGATCAAGCTGTATCGCCGCATCGAATGGGGAACCCTGGCCCGCTTCCACATGATGGACACGCGCCAGCACCGCAACAAGCAGGCGCCGGCGAGAGACTGCGGCAAGGTCAACAGCACGACCCGCACGCTCACCGGCCCGGCGCAGGAGCAGTGGCTGCTCGACGGCCTGACGGCACGCGGCTCAGGCTGGGATTTCCTGGGCCAGCAAGTGTTCTTCGCGCACCGCGACTACGACGGCGATCCCCGCACCTGCGACGGAAACAACGATTCCTGGGACGGCTACCGAGCCAACCGCGCGCGGATCATCCAAGGTTGGATCGACCGCACGGTCCGCAATCCCGTTGTCCTGACGGGTGATGTGCACACCCACTGGGCGAACGACCTGCGCCTCAACCGAACCGGCCCAATCGTCGGCACCGAGCTCGTGACGAGCTCCATCACCTCGAAGGGCAGGAACAAGCCCGGTGGCGCGAGGAACAATCCGGGCTTGAACTTCATCGGCAACCACCGCGGCTACGTCCGGGTGACCGTGAACGCGCAGCAGCTCACGGCCGAATGGACCCGGCTGAGCTCGATCCAGGAACGAGACCCGGCCAAGGTCACCATGTCCGTGTCCCGGAGATACGTCGTGCTGGACGGCCAGCCGGGCCTGACCATCTAACGACCTCGTGCATGGTTGCTGATCTTGGCTGAGGCAGGGAATTGTGCGGGTTGTCAGCAATGATCTGTCCAACCTCGGCTGGGCGCGTGGCATGACGAGGCCGGTGCGCGCGAGGTGGTGGGCGGCGCCTGGTCGCAGTAGACGAGGCCCGTGTCCTGTGACAGTTGATCTTCCTCCTCGTCAGTGAATCCTGGTTTTGCCACTGAGGTTGTTCGTCTCTTGATCGTTCTGGGCGGGACAAGCCGCCGGACTGACAGAACGCCGTGTGCCCTGCGCTTGCCGAAAATGTCATCCGTGCAGGTCAGGCGGCATGGTGGTACTCGTTGAGGATTCCTCCCAATCGCGGGCGTCGGCGGACGTTGAGACTGATGATCTTGGTCTGGTGTGTGATCGGTGGTGGTAGTGGTTGTAGCGGTCGGGAGTTGGCGATGCCTTGGTGAGGTCGGTGGTTGTTGTAGTGCCGCTCGTATTGACGGAGCGTGAGGAGTAGGTGTCGTTGGTTCCGGATCAAGGTGCGGTCAAGGAGTTCGTATCGGCAGGTTGTATCCACCGCTCGACGATCGAGTTCATTCTCGGCATCGGATGCCACTCAGGAGGACCTGGATGCTGGCGTCGGCGAGGATGGCGTCG
This sequence comes from Kibdelosporangium aridum, assembly GCF_900176515.1. GTDB lineage: Bacteria > Actinomycetota > Actinomycetes > Mycobacteriales > Pseudonocardiaceae > Kibdelosporangium > Kibdelosporangium aridum. The sequence goes on along the minus strand of NZ_FWXV01000035.1, from coordinate 1,380 downwards.
AACAGGGGAGGGAATTTGCCGTCTCCGTCGCGGATCAGGAATCGCGCTCGGCAGTGGGCGTCCTCGAGGTCTATGACGGGTTGCGAGCGGCCTGCATGACCCAGGCCGCGGTCGGATGGGGTGTCGCGCCAAGGATGCGGATCCTGCGGTGGGCGTGTTCGATGACGGCCAGCACGTACATCCGTGCACCGGTCAGGGTGACTGTTTCGAAGAAGTCGCAGGCCAGCAGGACCTGCGCCTGGGAACGGAGGAACTGTGCCCAGGTGCTGGACGCGCGTTTGGGTGCGGGGCCGACGCCGCGGAGCGTGGCGGAGGCAAGGCTACGCCGCCGTTCCAGGCCGACGTAGCCGAATCCACTGTGAGTGGTCGAGATTCCCTTGTGCGGTGAAGGTTTCTGGCGTTTGCGGTCACCGGACGTGCGCGGTCTGGCAGCGCGGACTCGATGTACATCCGGAGCCGAGGCGAGTTTGTGTCCGTCTTTGATGGCTTCGAACTGGGTCGCTGTGTTTGTTCTGGTTTCGCGTTGGGTACGTGACACGCGTGCCTTGAGCGGACAGGGCAATCGGAGGGGGTGACTCGTGGAGGATTCTGCTACGGCAGAGGCGCCTGAGCCGACGTCGGGGACCGGTGACCTGGTCGCGGACCTGCAGGAACGCATCGGCCGTCACACTCAGCAGCTCGCCGAGCACGCTCGAGAACTTCACCAGCTGCGCGAGGATCTGGACGGGCTGACTCAACGCCTTGATTCAGCCAGTTAGCTCGTGCGGGCGGCCCGTGCCCAATGTAACTAATGGCTGCTCATCCTATGGCGATCAAGGTCGTTCCGCCGTCCGGCGGCAGTGGCGAGCGCGCTAGGCTTGACGGTTTTCTTCACGGCGAAGGCCGATGGCCAGCGCGGCTATCGGATCAGTCGAGCAGGCCGTTGAGCAGGCACCTTCACCTGATCACGAGTCTGGATCTGACTGCTGGATGCCGTATCGACAGTCCGGGTGCCCCATGGCGAGAGAAAATCTGTGGTGGCTGGGGTAGACATTCGTCGATGGGTGTGTGTAGTCTTCTCCTTGTAGCGAGAGAGAATGTCTAGCAGGCGCGGGAGAGGATGTAACTACCCGCGAGGTGAGACACAACGGTCGCGTGTGGTGACGGTTTCGACAACGTCTTCGCGGCCGAGTAGGACCGGGACCAGAAGTTCAGGCAGTGCGGGTCCCGATGAGGAAGTGCAAGGCGCGGGTGGAGCTGGTGCGCCCGCGAAGCTGGTGAAGTAGCAGTAGTACGAGGACAGCAGTAAAGACGGTCAGGTGGCCGGAGCCGATCGGTTGAAGGGGTTCCGGCCACTGGCCAGTGGCGCGTCATGCGTGCTGGGGCCGATCTAGGCAAGGG
>NZ_FWXV01000038.1 GCF_900176515.1 Kibdelosporangium aridum | reverse complement strand
CCTACACGCTTACACCAGTACATCCACTCACTGGCGGAACTACCTTCCTGCGTCACCCCATCGCTTGACTAATACGGAATCGGGTCCCACGCTCCACAATGCTTTTCGCCCGAAGGCTCCAAACACCGCTTTGGGTGGTTAGCATCAACCGCCTCATCATGGGCGCGTTCACGCGGGTACGGGAATATCAACCCGTTGTCCATCGACTACGCCTGTCGGCCTCGCCTTAGGTCCCGACTTACCCTGGGCGGATTAGCCTGGCCCAGGAACCCTTGGTCATCCGGCGGCAGAGGTTCTCACTCTGCTTTCGCTACTCATGCCTGCATTCTCACTCCCACACCCTCCACGGCTGACTTACGTCGCCGCTTCCAGGGGTGCAGGACGCTCCCCTACCCATCCACACCACTACACAACCATCCGAAGATGGAAGTGGATGTATATGTGTGAATGACACAGCTTCGGCGGTACGCTTAAGCCCCGCTACATTGTCGGCGCAGGACCACTTGACCAGTGAGCTATTACGCACTCTTTCAAGGATGGCTGCTTCTAAGCCAACCTCCTGGTTGTCTGGGCGACCCCACATCCTTTCCCACTTAGCGCACACTTAGGGGCCTTAGCTGGTGTTCTGGGCTGTTTCCCTCTCGACTATGAAGCTTATCCCCCACAGTCTCACTGCCGCGCTCTCACTCATCGGTATTCGGAGTTTGGTTGATTTTGGTAAGCTTGTAGGCCCCCTAGACCATCCAGTGCTCTACCCCCGACGAGAAACACACGACGCTGCACCTAAATGCATTTCGGGGAGAACCAGCTATCACGGAGTTTGATTGGCCTTTCACCCCTACCCACAGCTCATCCCCCAGGTTTTCAACCCTGGTGGGTTCGGGCCTCCACACCGTCTTACCGGCGCTTCACCCTGGCCATGGGTAGATCACTCCGCTTCGGGTCTAGACCACGCGACTCAACGCCCTATTCAGACTCGCTTTCGCTACGGCTACCCCACACGGGTTAACCTCGCCACGCAGCACTAACTCGCAGGCTCATTCTTCAAAAGGCACGCCATCACCCCACAAGGCTCTGACGGCTTGTAGGCACACGGTTTCAGGTACTCTTTCACTCCCCTCCCGGGGTACTTTTCACCTTTCCCTCACGGTACTAGTCCGCTATCGGTCACCAGGAAGTATTTAGGCTTAACGGGTGGTCCCGCCAAATTCACAGCAAATTCCACGAGCTCGCTGCTACTCGGGAACACCACCAAAAGAGACGTCGCGCTTTCGCTTACGGGACTTTCACCCTCTACGGTCCGGTTTTCCAAACCAGTTCAACTAGCAACAACGTTTTATGACTCTCCGCCAGGTTGACAGCCCTAGCCAGTGGGTCCCACGACCCCCACTACGCAACCCCTGTCAGGTATCACACGCAGTAGGTTTAGCCTCATCCGCTTTCGCTCGCCACTACTCACGGAATCACGGTTGTTTTCTCTTCCTACGGGTACTGAGATGTTTCACTTCCCCGCGTTCCCTCCACACACCCTATATATTCAGGTGCAGGTGACACCCCATAACGGGTGCCGGGTTTCCCCATTCGGAAATCCTCGGATCACAGCTCGGTTGACAGCTCCCCGAGGCATATCGCAGCCTCCCACGTCCTTCATCGGCTCCTGATGCCAAGGCATCCACCATGTGCCCTTAATAACTTGACCACAAAGATGCTCGCATCCACTGTACAGTTCTCAAACACCACACCAGA
>NZ_FWXV01000037.1 GCF_900176515.1 Kibdelosporangium aridum | reverse complement strand
TGTCGACGGCACGTGAAAACTGACCCCGGCGTGGCATCCGAATTTTGACCCCCTGTCCGGTGACTCTGGCTCGAGCCGAGCCAGGGAGGACGAAGGGTGTTGTCCGTGGAAGATTGGGCTGAGATTCGCAGGTTGCACCGGGCGGAAGGGTTGCCGATCAAGGCGATCGCCCGGGTGTTGGGCGTCTCAAGGAACACGGTGCGCGCCGCGTTGGCCTCGGATGCGCCGCCGAAGTACGTGCGGCAGCCGAAGGGGTCCATTGTGGATGCTGTGGAACCGCGGATTCGTGAGTTGCTGCAGGCATTTCCGACGATGCCGGCGACGGTGATCGCCGAACGGATCGGCTGGACCCGGTCGATCCGGGTGCTGTCGTCTCGGGTGGCGGAGTTGCGACCGGTGTATCTGCCGCCGGACCCGGCCTCGCGCACGAGCTACGTGGCCGGGGAGATCGCGCAGTGTGATCTGTGGTTCCCGCCGATCACACTGTCGGTGGGGTTCGGGCAGGTGCGCCGCCCGGCGCAGTTGCCGGTGCTGACCATGGTGTGTGGGTATTCGCGGTGGCTGTCCGCGGTGCTGATCCCGTCGCGGCGAGCCGAGGACCTGTTCGCCGGTTGGTGGCGGCTGATCGAGCGGTTGGGGGCGGCGCCGCGGACGCTGGTCTGGGACGGTGAGGGGGCGATCGGCCGGTGGCGCGGCGGGCGCAGTGAGTTGACGAAGCAGTGCCAGGCGTTTCGGGGCACGCTGGGGGCGAAGGTGGTCATCTGCCGGCCGGCCGACCCCGAAGCCAAGGGCCTGGTCGAGCGGGCGCACGACTATCTGGAACGCTCGTTCCTGCCCGGCCGTGCGTTCGATGGCCCGGCCGAGTTCAATACCCAGCTGACCGGGTGGCTGGCCGTGGCCAACACCCGGCCCCGGCGGGCGCTGGGCTGTGCCCCGACCGAGCGGATCACCGCGGACAAGCAGGCGATGCTCACGCTGCCGCCGGTGGCACCGGTGGTCGGCTGGCGGGCATCGACCCGATTGGCGCGGGATCATTACATTCGCTTGGACTCCAACGACTATTCGGTGCATCCGGCGGTGATCGGCCGGCGGGTGGAGATCGTCGCCGACCTGACCCGGGTGCGGGTGGTCTGCGACGGGAAGACGGTGGCTGATCACGAGCGGATCTGGGCTTGGCACCAAACGATCTCCGCCCCGGGGCATGTCGCCGCCGCGAAGTCGTTGCAACGTACGCGAATCAGGATGCTACGGCCAGCGCCGGAACCGGAGGTTGAAGTCCGTCGTCTGTCCGATTACGACACCGCGTTGGGCGTTGAGGGCGTTGATCGTGCCGATGGTGGGGTGGCGTGATGCCTACCACCCGAACTACCGCGAAGAAGACCACCAGCCGGGACCTGGCCGCTGAGATTGCCTATCTGACCCGCGTGTTGAAGGCGCCGACGCTGCGTGAGTCGGTGACCCGGCTGACCCAACGGGCGCGGGCCGAATCCTGGTCATACGAGGAGTTTCTGGTCGCCTGCCTGCAGCGTGAGGTGTCCGCGCGCGAGTCGCATGGCGGTGAGGGGCGGATCCGCGCCGCCCGGTTCCCAGCGCGTAAATCGTTGGAGGAATTCGACTTCGACCACGCTCGAGGTCTCAAGCGAGACGTGATCGCCCACCTCGGGACACTAGATTTCGTTGCTGGCAAAGAGAATGTGGTGTTCCTCGGTCCACCCGGCACCGGCAAGACACACCTGGCGATCGGGTTGGCGATGCGCGCCTGCCAGGCCGGGCACCGGGTCGCGTTCGCCACCGCCGCGGAGTGGGTCGCCCGGCTGGCCGAGGCCCACCACACCGGCCGGCTGCAAGCCGAACTGGTCAAGCTCGGCCGGATCCCGCTGCTGGTGGTGGACGAGGTGGGCTACATCCCGTTCGAACCGGAAGCGGCGAACCTGTTCTTCCAACTGGTTTCCTCCCGGTATGAGCGGGCCAGCTTGATCGTCACCAGCAACAAGGTCTTCGGCCGGTGGGGCGAGGTGTTCGGTGACGACGTGGTCGCCGCCGCCATGATCGACCGCCTCGTCCACCACGCCGAAGTCATCGCCCTCAAGGGCGACAGCTACCGGCTCAAGGACCGCGACCTCGGCCGCGTCCCCACCGCCGGCACAACCGAAGAGTAGAGATCAATTCCCATGCAGGGGGTCAACATTCAGATGCCGGAAAGGGGTCAAA